>OZ242353.1:0-2282500 GCA_965208755.1 Candidatus Multivorans sp.
GGAGCGTACGACGCCGAGCCTGGCGAGCAGTTGGGCGGTTCCCTGAGCGGTCATCGGCGAGCCGCGGTCCGAATGCAGCGTGAGGGTTTCGGGCTCTACGCCGTGCCTTGTGCAGGTCTCCCCGATGAGTCTCTGGGCGAGCGCGGAGTTTTCCCGGTCGGCGACCATCCAGCCGACCGCGTAGCGGCTGAAGATGTCGAGCAGCACGTAGAGGTAGTAGTAGGTCCAGGTTTTCGGACCGAGCAGCCTGGTGATGTCCCACGACCAGACCTGGTTGGGCGCGGAAGCGACCAGCTCCGGCTTGGCGTACGACGGGTGGACGCGCTGATTGCGGCGGTCCCTGACCGGGTGATTCGCTTCGAGGATGCGGTACATGGTGCGCTCCGAGCACAGGTACCGTCCCTCGTCGAGCAGGGTCGCGGCCACCTCGGCCGGCGACCGGTCGACGAACCGGGGAGAGGCAAGCGTGTCCTCGACCTGCCTGCGCTCGACTTCGCTCAGCGCCCGGGCAGACGTGGGCCGGGGCTGCCGTTGCCCGGGAGCGAGCCTCGCGCGACGATAGAAGGTCGAACGCGACACGCCCAAGGCCCGGCAGGCCGGCGCGACGCCGACCTGCCTGGCGAGGGACCTTGCCGCCATCAGCAGTCCTTCCCGTCTTCGAGGCTGAATCCCAGCAGCCCTGCAACTTTTCCCTGGACGTCAAGGATCGTGTGGGCGGCGGCGAGCTCCTTCTCAAGCCGCTTCACCTTCGCCTCCAGCGACCGCACCTTGGGCGCCAGGGGATTCGCTTCGGCCGGCTTGCGCCCCCGCTTCCTCGGCCTCAGGCCGGACAGAGCGCCCGCCCGTCTCGCCTTGCGCCAGCTCGACAGGTGCGAGCTGTAGAGACCCTCCCGCCGAAGCAGTCGACCGATCTCGCCGGGCTCGGTGCACCGGTCCGCCTCCTCAACAATCCGAAGCCGGTACGCGGCCGTGAACCGCCGTCTGGTCGGCTTCGCCAGCACCTCCGGGTCGGGGACTGCCCCCGACGGCGCCGAGCCGGCCCCGGGGGCCTCGTCGCTACGCTCCTCAACCCCCGGGGCCGGAACCTCCGAGCCACCGCCAAACCTCTCCTCTCCTCTTGCCATCGCGATCCTCCCTGACAACCTCTGCCCTCCACTATTCAACGGGATGGCCGCTGTGTCACCTACGTTGGCAGAGAGGGAACCGAGCCCGGAGAAACCGGGGCTGAGAACGTAAGTCCTGAAGGTCAGCCGATCCTGCAACCACGCGGTCCTCGCGCTGCTTTGGTCGCTGTAAAGGGTAGGTCGCGTTGGCTAGGGCTGCTATCTAGGGTGCGTCAGTCAGGAAGGCTCCCCAGGCCTCCATGACTTCGCGCCGGCGCTCCAATACGTCGCTGCGGGCATAGCACTGCTCGACCTGGCTTCCCACCGCGTGGGCCAGAGCCTGTTCCGCCAGTTCGCGGTCGATCCCCTGGTCCGAACACCAGGACCGGAACGAGCTACGGAATCCGTGCGGGCTGCAATCGATCTTCAGGTCGTTCAGCAGCCGACCGAAAACGGCCGCGCCGACCATCTTCCCCTGGATGCCGGGAAACACGAGCCCTCGACCCCGGCCACGCAACCGGTCCGCCCGCTCGAGGACCACAAGGGCGGCGCTGGAAAGGGGAACCCTGTGCTCCCTGCGTGACTTCATCCGCGAGGCAGGGACGGTCCACGTGGCCGACTCCAGATCGACCTCCCGCCAGCTCGCTCCCCGCACCTCGCCGCTGCGAGCCGCCGTCAGCGCCAGGAAGCGCAGCGCCAGCCGCGTCCCGATCCATGCGCCGGAGGCTTGCACCTTGACCAGCGCCTCCCGCAGCTCCTCGGCCGGCAGGTAGCGATGGTGCTTCCGCCGCTGCCGGCCGGCAGGCAACACCGCCGAGAGGGTGCTCGTCGGGTCGTCGGCTCGATAGCCGGCCGCCACGCTCCAGGCCATGACGCCCGCGATCCTTTGCCTGAGCCGCTGTCCTGTCGGCCGCTGACGGCGCCACAGCGGCACCAGGACCCGCATCAGGTCCGCGGTCCGGATCTCGTCGACCGGTAGGTCCCCGAGGCCAGGGAACGCATGGCGCTCCAGCAGCCTCCTTACGTGGCGGGAGTGCTCCTCTCCCCAGTCGGGAGAGTGGATCTCCAGATACAGCGTTGCGGCCTCCCTGAAGCTCGGGGCATCGGTGGTGACGGGCGCCCTGGGATCGCCTCCTAGTCGCGCCGTTCTCGTATGCTCGAAGGCGACCTCTCTAGCCTGCTTGAGTGACCGGAACCGCGTCGATCCCATGCCGACCTCGATCCGCTTCCCCTTGACGACGCCTCTCCAGACCCATCGGGCCTTGCCGGCGGCGGTGACTCTGACCATGAGGCCGTCGCGGTCGTACCTCTTGAAGGGCCTGCCTGTGGGTCTGATGGCATCGACTTGTCGTTGGGTGAGGGCCATGGCGGGATCGTAGCAGAGACGATCGTGTCATGTTCCCTCACTGTGTCCCCCAATCCTGCCTCGATTGCCACGCGCTGTCACATGCTCTCACGGCCAGTGATAACGCTTCTCGAACCCGCACATAGTCGCGTACTTATTGGAGTTCCTCCCCATGACTCGACTCTCTACCGCGCTCTTTGGACCTCATGGACTGCCGCCCGGTAAGGGCTCGCTCCGCTTCACTCGCTCCGGTCGGTTCCTGTTTGTTGGAGGGGCGCCGGGCGTCGCTCGTTCAGAGCCCGCTGGGACCCCTCCACCGGCCCCCGGACAGGCTGGAGTAGAGACTCTCGCGCCGGGCAGGGGCGTGCTCTGGGTGCGCGGGTCCTCTGACCCGCTGCCGCCGGAGGCGGCGTCCAGCATCGTCGCCGGCCTTGGCCGGCGGCTGCTTTGTTTCGGGCTGCGCCGCTTCGCGGCTCCGCCCGAGGGCGGGTCAGAAGACCCGCGCACCCAGGGGGACCTCGAGTACGACCGTCTCGGGGAGGAGACAGAGTTGGTCGTCGCAGGCCTGGAGGCGGACTGAGATCGGAATTGAAACCGGGTGTGGATCAGTGGTCGAGGAGGGTCGGAGCCGAAACGAGATGCGCTGCCGGCCTTCGTAGATCAGGACATCGCCGGACCGGGTGCTGACCTGGGTGCGCCGGGGTTCCGGGTAGCGGAGATTGGTGATGTCGAAGCGGCCGCCCGCGCCTTCGATGGTGGTGCCGATGAGGTCTTCCTGCAGCGGCTCGGGGCCGTTCAGGTGCCAGCCTTTCTCGATCACGAGGTCGACGTCGACTTCGTACTCGGCGGCTTCGGCTGTGGGTCGCAGGCCGGCGGCTACGACCACGGCGCCGTTGCCAGCGGTGGCGCGTGGTCCCGCGTCGCCGTCGAGCGCCACGGCCAACCCGGTCAGCATGTAGGTGTAGGCGGCCGGCATCCGTTCGATGTTCGTGGCGAACGCGGCGACCGTGGCGAGGGCGCGGTCGGTGGCGTTCCGGTCGCCGGTGCGGCGGCCGAGTTCGGCGAGCGCACGGACGGCCACCGAGTTGCCGGAGGGAACGGCGCCGTCGGTCGGGCTTTTGGGCTGGGCGATCAGCAGGTCGGCCTTCTCCCGCTCGGCGATGAAGAAGCCGCTGCCCGGGCTCGGCTGCCTGGGGCTGCCTTCCTCCACCGGAGCGGGAGTGGGATCCCAGAAGCGATCGACCATCTCCGCCGCGACGGTCGCCGACCGTTCGAGCCACTTGCTGCCGGAGGTCACGTCGTAAAGAGCGACGAACGCGTGAGCCAGGTGGGCGTAGTCCTGGACCAGACCAGGAGTCGAGGCCTGACCGTCGAGCCAGACGCGCCACAGGCCGCCGTCCTCGCGGCGGCTGTTGCGCCAGAGGAACTCCGCCGCCCGCGCGGCGGCCTCGGCGTAGGACGGCTCGGCGAGCGCGTCGGCGGCCTCGGCCAGGGCGCGGATCATCATCCCGTTCCAGGAGGTGAGCACCTTGTCGTCGCGGAGCGGATGGGGACGATGCTCGCGGACCTGGTAGAGGCGCTCGCGGATGTCGTCGAGCCGGTTGAGCAGCCCGTCCAGCGGCAGTCCGAAGTCGGCGGCGCTCTCGTCCAGCGGCCGGTCGAGGAAGAGGATGTTCCGGTGTTCGAAGTTCCCCGCGTCAGTAACGCCGAAGAGACGAATCGCCAGTTCGACGTCGGCGGGCTCAAGGGCCTCCCGTAGCTGGTCCTTGGTCCAGACGAAGAACTCGCCCTCGACCGACTCGCCGTCCTCGGCCTCGCTGTCCGCGTCGGTGGCGGAGTAGAAGGCGCCCGCCGGGGAGGTCATGTCGCGCAGGACGTACTCCGCGGTCTCGCGGGCCACCCGCGCCAGTAGCGGATCGCCGGTCAGCCGGTAGGCCAGCGCGTAGGCGCGGAGCAGGTGGGCCTGGTTGTAGAGCATCTTCTCGAAGTGGGGCACCAGCCAGTGCCCGTCCACCGAGTAGCGGTGGAAGCCGCCGCCGACCTGGTCGTGGATGCCGCCGCGCGCCATCGCGCGCAGGGTGAGCAGGGCGGCGTCGAGCGGCGCCCGGTCGCCGGTGCGGAGCGCCTCCTCCAGGAGCAGGAGCAGGTTCGTTTCGTTGGGGAACTTGGGAGCGCCGCCGAAGCCGCCGTGGACCCGATCCGTGCTTGCGACGAGGCCCTGTAGGGCTTCGCCGATCACGGCGCGGCCCAGGTTCTTCGCCGCACCGCGGGCCGCGGTGATCTGCTGAACGAGGTCCGTGATCTGGGCGGCGCTCGTTTCGAGGTCGGCCCTCCGTTCCCTCCACGCCGCGTCGACCTGACGCATCAGGTTGACGAACTGCTGCGGCGGAAAGTAGGTGGCGCCGAAGAAGGGCCGGCGGTCGGGGAGCAGGAAGCTCGACATCGGCCAGCCGCCCCGTTGCTGGGTGACCTGGACCGCGGTCATGTAGATGTCATCGATGTCGGGCCGCTGCTCCCGGTCGACCTTGATGCAGATGAACAACTCGTTCATCAGCCGCGCCACTTCGACGTTGTCGAAGCTCTCGCGCTCCATCACGTGGCACCAGTGGCAGGTGGAGTAGCCGATCGAGAGGAAGACCGGCTTGTCCTCCGCTTTTGCCCGTTCGAAGGCCTCTTCGCCCCAGGGGAACCAGTCGACGGGGTTGTGAGCGTGCTGTCGGAGATAGGGCGAGGTTTCGAGGACGAGCCGATTCAGGAACAGTGGTCGGCCGTCCGGATCCAGATGCTCGGTCCGGGGCTCGTAGTCGTCCGGCATCGCCGTCAGGGCCGCTTCCAGCCTGGCCTGGAGCTCCGGCGGGCGCGCTCCGGCCCCCGGAGGTGGGACGGCGAGGGCGGGGGCGTTCGACACGGAGAGCCAGACGACGACAAGGCCCCCTGCGATCCAGGCGGCAACAGGCACGGCATCGAGGATAGCCCGGTCCGGGTCGCTGCTACATTCGCGCGGATGCCTGAACTGCGGCCGCCGCCGGCGGGCCGGAAGCTGATTCTGGAACTGCGGCGCGAGTTGAAGGCCGCCGGAGACCCCGAGCGGGCGAAGGGCCAGCAGGCCTACATGAAGTCGGAGATTCCGTTCTGGGGCGTGAAGACGCCGGAACTGCGGAAGATCGGCCGCGCGGCTTTCCGGAACCACCCGCTGGAAGGCTTCGAGGAGTGGCGCTCGACCGTTCTGACGCTCTGGCGGACCGCCGGCCGCCGCGAGGAACGGCACGCCGCGATCGACCTCAGCGGCTACCGGGCGTACAAGCCCCTGCGCACGATGAAGGCTCTGCCGGTCTTCGAGGAGATGATCGTGACCGGCGCCTGGTGGGACTACGTCGACGCCGTTGCGAGCCACCGCCTGCGGGAACTCGTCGAGCGGTATCCGAAGACGATGGCGAAGCGGATGCACGTGTGGAGCCGGTGCCCCGACATGTGGAAGCGGCGCGCGTCGATGATCTGCCAGCTCGGCCGCAAGGGTGCGACGGACCTGGAGCTCCTGCACGCGACGATCGGCGAGAACCTGCTGGGGTCCCGCTTCGGCGGCGAGTTCTTTATCCGCAAGGCGATCGGCTGGGCGCTGCGCGACCTGGCCTGGCACGATCCGGACGAAGTGAGGCGGTTCGTTCGGGAGCACGAGGAGCGGTTGAGTCCGCTCAGCCGCCGGGAGGCGTTGAAGAATCTTGATCCCGCTGGGAGGGCGCGGTGAGGAACAGCGCGGTCCAGCCCCGGGTCGCCGTCCTGCTCGCGGCGCTCCTGCTGCCGGCGGCGCTGGCCTGCCGGGGTGCCGGCGACGAGCCGCTCCGCTGGGTCGACTGGGCGGATGAAGCCCATCGCCAGGTTGAAGTCGACCGGGAACCGGGGCAGTACCTCGGCCATCCGACGACGGTGCTGCTGTCCGACGAACGCTCGGTGCTGACCGTCTACCCGAAGGGCCACGGCGCTGGCCCGATCGTGATGAAGCGGAGCGAGGACGGCGGGCTCACGTGGAGCGAGCGGCTGCCGACGCCGGCGAGTTGGGCGACGTCGATGGAGACGCCGACCGTGTTCCCGGTCGATCTTGCCGGCGGCGGGCGGCGCCTCATCATGTTCTCCGGGCTCTATCCGGTGCGGATGGCGCGCTCGGAGGACGAGGGCGAGACCTGGACCGAGCTCGAGCCGATCGGTCACTTCGGCGGCGTCGTCGCGATGTCGTCGGTCGAACGGCTACGCAGCCTGGACGGCGAACTGATGGCGCTGTTCCACGACGACGGACGGTTCTTCCGCCGGCCCACGTCCCGCTACGAGCGGATCCCCGGCTTCGAACCCGAGTTCAAGGTCTACAAGACGATTTCGCTCGACGACGGTTTGACCTGGTCCGAGCCGGAAGTCATCGCCGAGGACCCGGAGGCGCACCTCTGCGAGCCGGGTCTGATCCGCTCGCCGGATGGCCGCGAGATCGCCGTCCTGCTCCGTGAGAACAGCCGCCAGTTCAACTCCTTCGTCATCTTCTCGCCCGACGAGGGCCGCACCTGGAGCCGTCCGATCGAACTGCCGTCTTCCCTCACCGGCGACCGCCACGTCGGCCACTACACGCCGGACGGCCGTCTCTTCATCACCTTCCGCGACCAGGAGCCGTCCAGCCCCTGGCGCGGCGACTGGGTGGGCTGGCTGGGCCAGTACCAGGATCTGCGGCGCGGGGGCCGTGCGCCCTGGGCGGGCGAGGTCCGGGTGCGGTTGATGGACAACAGGTACGCCGCGGACACGGCGTACCCGGGCCTCGAACTGCTGCCGGACGGCACCTTCGTTGCTACCACGTACGGTCACTTCACGCCGGGGGAGGAGCCGTGGGTTGCGTCGGTGCGCTTCACCGCGGCCGAACTCGACGAGTCGGCGGCGGCCGCGACAGCCGGGGTTCCGTCGAGGCCCGTGCTGCGTGTCGGAACCAGTGGCGACTATCCCCCCTTCTCGACCGTCGAGGGCGCGGCGGGAGCGAGCGAGGCCGCGACCCGTAGCGGCTTCGACATCGAGGTCGCGAAGCGGCTTGCCTCCGACCTCGGTTTCGACGTGGAGTTCCGCCCCTTCGACTGGCCGGACCTGGCCGCCTCGATGGCCGCGGACGACTTCGACCTCGCGATGAGCGGCGTCACCTGGCGGCCGGGCCGAGCCGCGGTGGGGTGGATGAGCCGGGCGGTCGCGGCGGGCGGACCCTGCGTCGTCTCGGCGGCGAGCGCACCGGCGCCGCCGCGCCGTGTGGCCGTCAATCGCGGCGGCATCCTGGAGCGCTGGACGCGGGAGCGCTTTGGCGGCGGCAGCGAAATCACCGCCGTCGACGACAACCTCTCGCTGCCCGGTCGCCTGGAACGGGACGAGGTGGACGCCTTCATCACCGACTCCTTCGAGGTCGAGCACTTCGGCCGTGACGGATGGCGGCGCCGCTGCGAGCCGCCGCTCGACCGCAAGGTGTTCTGGGTCGCTCCCGAAGGGGCGGATGAGCTGGGGCCCGCGGTCGACCGCTGGATTCAGCGCAACGAGCGCTGGCTCGAGGCCCGGCGGGAGGAGTGGTTCGGCCGCGGCCAGCACCGCGACGAACTGGACCATCTGCTCGATCTGACGGCTCGCCGCCTCGCCTTCATGCCGCCGATCGCCTCGTGGAAGTCGGCGCGGGGTGTGCCGATCGAGGACCTGGAACGCGAACGGGTGGTGCTGGAGGCCGCGGAACGGAACGCCGCCCGCTTCGGGCTCGATCCGCAAGCGGTGCGCGACTGGTTCGCGCTTCAGATCGACCTGGCCAAGGCGGTGCAGCGACGGACACCGGCGGCGGCGCCGACCCTGGAGCTGGAGGCGATGCGGCCGGCCCTGATCCGCCTCGGCGAGCGCCAGGTGCGCTCGCTGCGGGCGCTGGCGGCCGGCGCGGCCGACGAGCCCGACGGTGCGGATCTCGAGGTCCTCACGCCGTATCTGAGTCGCGCGGAAGTGGAGCGGGTGCGGGTCGGATTGACGCGGCTCCTGGCCGGGCTGAGGGCTAGTTCATCGCCGCGATGATGCTGCGCGCCATCTGCCAGGTGGACGACTGTCCGCCCAGGTCGGGGGTCAGGCTCCGGCCTTGCTCGAGGACGTTGGTCACCGCCTGATCGATCCGGTTGGCTTCGTCGTAGAGGTCGAAGTGCCGGAGTAGTGCGATGGCGGGGGTGAGCAGCGGCAGCAGGTTCGCCTGGCCGGTGCCGATCAGGTGCGGCGCGTCGCCGTGGACGGCCTCGAAGACGTGGCAGTCGTCGCCGACGTTGATCGCGTGGCCGGTGGAGATGCCGCCGGCGAGGCCGGCGCCGAGGTTGCTCAGGATGTCGCCGTAGAGATTCTCCATCAGCATGACGTCGAAGTCGTACGGATTCAGCACGAGGCGCATGCAGGCCGCGTCGACGATGCAGTCGTCGACCTCGATGTCGGGGTAGCCGGCGGCGACCGACCGGACCGTGTCGAGGAACAGGCCGTCGCTCTGCTTCATGATGTTCGCCTTGTGGATCGCGGTGATCCTCCGGCGTCCGTGACGCTGGGCGATGCGGAAGGCGTAGTCCGCGATGCGTTCACACGCTGCGCGGCTGACCACCTTCATGCTCTCGACCACGCCGTCCACGATCTCGTGCTCGATGCCCCGGTAGACGCTCTCGGTGATCTCGCGGATGAGCAGCACGTCGAGGTCGGGATACCGCGTCGGCAGCCCCGGCACGGAACGCACGGGACGCACGCTGGCCCAGAGCCCGAGCATCTGCCTGAGGGCGACGTTCGGGTTCTGGGGTCCCGGTCCCACCCGCACGGCGTCGCGGCCCGGGCCGATGAGGCGGGTCTTCAGCGCCACCTTGCAATCGCGGACCGTGTCGGCCGCTTCGTTCAGGACCGTCTCCGTGTTGCGCCGCACCGCGGTCGGCACGTCGACGCGCACGAAGTCAAAGCCGGCGCCGACGGCCTCCAGGATCTCCAGCACCGGCGGCGCGGTCTCGGCGCCGATGCCGATGCTGCCGACGATCAGGGCGACCCGGGGTCGGGTTGCGGTCCTGTCGTCCGCGGTCATCGGGCGGCCTCCCGTTCCCCGGCGACGGCGTCGAGTTCGGCCAGGAGCGCGTCCGTGAGCTCGGACGTGTTCGCCTTGCCGCCCAGGTCCCGGGTGAGCGACTCGCCGCCGACCAGCAGGCGCTCGACCCCGGCGCGCAGGTGGTCGGCCGCCTCGGCTTCGCCCACGTAGCGGAGCATCAGTTCCGCCGACAGGATGAGAGCGATCGGGTTGGCCAGGTCGCGGCCGGCGATGTCCGGCGCCGTGCCGTGGACCGCCTCGAAGACGGCGCAGCCCTCGCCGTAGTTCGCGCCCGGAACGACCCCCAGGCCGCCGACCAGTCCGGCGCAGAGGTCGCTGATCAGGTCGCCGTCCAGGTTGCCCATCACGAGCATGTCGAAGCGGGTCGGATCCGTCGCCAGGTCGAGTGCGAGATTGTCGAGCGGCAGGTACTCGACCTGAAAGAAGGGGTACTTCCGCTCGCATTCGCGGGCGCAATCCAGAAACAGGTTGTCCGAGAGCGGCGTGATCGAAGCCTTGTGGACGATCGTGAGCTTCTTGCGGCCATGGCTGCGCGCATACTCGAAGGCGAACTGCATGATCCGCCGCGACGCGTCCCGGGTGACGATCTTGAGCGCCTCCACGACGCCGTCGACGACTTCGTGTTCGCGGCCGCTGTAGAGCCCCTCGGTGTTCTCGCGCACGATGATCTGGTCGACGCCCTGGTAGCGGGCCAGCGTGTTTCCGGGCAGCGAGCGCACCGGCCTGACGCAGGCGAACAGCTCCAGCGACTGGCGAAGGAGGACGTTGACGCTGCGCCAGCCGCCCGCCACCGGCGTCTGCAGGGGCCCCTTGATCGCGATCCGGTTGCGGCGGATGGAGTCGATCGCTTCGTCGGGGAGCGGCGAGAGGCCCTGGTCGACCGCCGTGCTGCCGGCCACCACGGGCTCCCAGTCGATGCGGCCGGCGGTGACGAAGTCGACCGCGCGGACCATCGCCTTGCTGACCTCGGGGCCGATTCCGTCTCCCGGGAGGAGAGTGACCGAGTACTTCAACCGGTCAGGCCGTGTCGTCGACCATCGCCTCGATCAGGCAGGGGCCGGGCTCGGCGAAGCCGCGCTCGAGCGCTTCCGTGAGCTCCTCGCCGGTCCGCACCTGGAACGCCGGCATGCCGAAGCCGCGGGCCAGATCGAGCCACTCGACGCGGGGACCGGAGAGGTCGGTCAGGTTGACGCTCTGCGGTCCGAGTTCCGTAACACCGGCGCGATGGAGCTCCACCTGGAGGATGCGGTAGACGTCGTTCGCGAACACCAGGTTCACGACGTCGACGCCCTCCCGGACCTGGCTCCACAGCGCCTGGATCGTGTAGAGGCCGCTGCCGTCGCCCTCGAGATTCAGGACCTTGCGGTCCGGGCAGGCGATGGCGGCGCCGAGGGAAGCCGGCAGGCCCATGCCGATCGCTCCGCCGTTCTCCTGGAGGTAGGTGTGGGCCGGTGCGTTCATCGTGGCGGGATAGAAGCCGGCGCCGGCGGTGATCCCCTCGTCCATCACGATCGCCCGCTCGGGCAGGGTGGCGGCAATCGCCTGGGCGGCCACGCGGACTCCGATCGGTCCAGAGGGGATGGGCGGCCTCTCGATGTTCCGTGCCGGTGGTTCTTCCTTCGCGCCGAGCGCGCCGGCCAGTTCGCGGAGGGCGTGGCCACTGTCTTCCGTCGGGTGGCTCAGGACGACGACCTCGGTGGACTCGGGGATCAACCGGCTGACGCCGCCTTCGTAGCCGAAGAAGGCGACCGGATCGAGAGCGCCGGCCAGGACCACCGTGTCGATGCCGCGGAAGAACTCCACGGCCGGTTCGGGAAAGTAGGGCACTCGCGGCAGCGGCGGCAGGTGGGGACCGCGTTCCATGCGTCCACAGAACGTCTCGGCGGTGAGCCGGCAGCCGGTCTTCGCCTGCACCCGGGCGGCCTGGCGTTGGGCGGCTTCGGTGAAGCCGGAGCTGCCGAGCATCAGCATCGTTCGCTCGCCCTTCGACGTGGCGATGCGCGCCCGCTCGACCGCCTCGGGGCCGACGAGTGCGGCCGGTGGCGGAGTCGGTTCGACGATCGGACCGTACGCCTCGTTCCACTGGCAGTCGGTGGGCACGATCAGGGTGGCGATCTGTCCGGGATGGCGGCGGGCCGCCGAGATGGCGTCCGCCATATCGCGGGAGATGTGCTCCGAGGAGGCCGCGGTGCGCTGCCAGTCGGACACCGCCCGGACCAGACTCTCGACCTCGGTGTTGAGGGGCGGATCGTAGTTCCGGTGCCACGTCGGGTGGTGACCGATCACGTTGACCAGGGGAGTGCGTCCGCGACGGGCGTTGTGGAGGTTGGCGAATCCGTTGGCGAAACCCGGTCCGAGGTGAACGAGGGTCAGGGCGGGCTTGCCGGTCATCCGTCCGTAGCCGTCGGCGGCGCCGGTGGCCACCCCCTCGAACTGGGCGAGGACGCCGCGCACGCCGGGGATCTCGTCGAGCGCGGCGACGAGGTGGATCTCCGAGGTGCCGGGATTCGCGAAACAGACCTCGACGCCGGCGTTGGCGGCGGTCCGGAGCATGGCCTGGGCGCCGTTCATCGGAGCGGGAGGGTAGCAAGCGGGCTCATTGGCGTTCGGGTTCGTCGGTGGCCGCGTCCACCGGCGGAGTCCGGGCCTCGAGCGGCAGCGCGGTCGTGCGCTTGATCTCGTTCAGCACGATGCTGGTGAGCAGACGGTCGACGCCCGGGATCGCGGCGAGTTCGTCCGCCAGGATGTGCTCCAGGTGCCTGTAGTCGCGGGCCACGATCTTCAGCAGGTAGTCGTGTTCGCCGGTCAGGAAGTGGCACTCGAGCACTTCGGGCAGCTCGCTGATCACCTTGCTGAAGCGACGCACCGCGTCCGCCTGGTGGTGGGTGAGGAAGACCTGAACGAAGCAAAGCAGGCCGAGGTTCACGGCGTTGCGATCCAGCAGCGTGACCTGGCGCTGGATCACGCCGCGGTCTTCGAGCTTGCGGAGGCGTTTCTTCAGACCGGAGGCGGACAGGTCGACGCGCCGTGCGAGGTCGGCGTCGGTGCGGTTCGAGTCCTCCTGCAGCAAGCCGAGGATCGCGTAGTCCGTGGCGTCGAGGGGGCGGCCGACCGAGCGCTGGGGCTCGGTGCTCTGGTGGTTGCTCTTGGGTTCCATCGCGCGGATTCTTACACAGAGTGGGAGTTATCCCGAATGAGAGACGAAAGGGTGGAATCTGCACTTGAGTTAGGTTGTTGGTTGGGATAGTGTCCAAACAGTGGCTATTGAGACACATCGACGCACCATGCCCGGCGTCCTTCCTCCACCGATTGGCGACCAGTCACCCGCGCATGCCGCGATGGCGCACCTGCTGGCGCCCTGGCTCCGTGGCCGCGAACGCTCCCTGTTGCGCCGCCTGGTGAACCGGGTCTCTCGACGCGACGTGCTGTCGCTGGCCGGTGGTTTGCCGGCGGTCGACCTGTTTCCGCGGGACGCCTATGGCGAGAAGCTGCACGAGTTGCTGGCGGACCCGCGGTCGGTGCAGTACGGACCGCCCAGCGGAGCGTTGAAGGAACAGGTAGCTCGGCTGATGCGGCGGCGCGGAGTTCCGTGTCGTCCGGAGCAGATCCTGATCACCTCGGGTGCCCAGCAGGGGCTCCAGGTGGCGGCGGAAGCCCTGGTGGCGAGGGGTGATTGCGTCGCGCTGGAGCGCTTTGCCTACACCGGCGTCCGCGAGGCGCTGGCGCCGCACTCGCCGCGGCTTCTCACCCTGCCCAGCAGCCTGGACGACGGGCTCGACGTGGAGACCCTGGAACGGCGCCTGCTTGCAGGGGAACGACCGCGCGTGGTGTACGTGATCCCGGACGCTCACAACCCGCTCGGCGTGAGTCTCACGCGGGAGAAACGCGAGCGGCTCGTCGTCCTGGCCGAAGACTACGACTTCGCGATCCTCGAGGACGATCCATATGGCCTGCTGTGTTGCGACGGGGAGTTCGAGCGGCCGCTCGCGGCTCTGGACTCCGAGCGGGTGATCCATGTCGGCACGTTCTCGAAGATCCTGGCGCCGGCTTTGCGTCTCGGCTGGATGCGCCTGCCGCCGCCGCTGGTCGACACGTTCGCGGCCGTCAAGGAGGCGGGAGACCTCGAGTGCTCCAGGTTGACCATGCTGGCCGTGGAGCGCCTGCTGGCCGACCTCGACTTCGAACGGCATCTCGAGCTCCTGCGGTCCACGTACCGGAGACGCCGGGACGCGATGCTCGAAGAGCTCTCGGATCAACTCCCGCACGGCTGTGCGTTCTCCGAACCGGCCGGCGGCATGTTCGTGTGGGTCGAGCTGCCTCCGGAGACCGATGGAGAGCGACTGCTCGAGCGGGCTCTGGCGGAGCACGGAGTGGCCTTCGTTCCGTCGGCGGCGTTCGCCGACGTCCACGATCTGGACGCGCCGGCCAACGCGGTCCGGCTGAGTTTCTCGACACTGGAGCCGGAATCGCTGCGGGTAGCCGTGGCGAAGTTCGCGGCCTGCCTACGGGGATGCCGGCAACACACAACAGGAGGAAGACGAAGATGAGTCTGGTGGCAACGGAGACGAAGGGGACCGGCTATCCGGCGGCAAGCGCCGTCGCGGACGAGGACTTCTGTCCGATTCTCGGTTTCGATCACCTGGAGCTGTACGTCGGCAACGCGAAACAGTCGGCCGCCTACTACTGTCACGCCTTCGGTTTCGAGTGCACGGCGGTCCGCGGTCTGGAGACCGGAGAGCGGGTGCGCGCGTCCTACCTCGTTGAGCAAGGGGATGTCCGCCTGCTGCTGACCAGCGGTCTCCACTCCTCGCATCACGCCGCGCGGTCGGTGCGCCGGCACGGCGATTCGGTCGCGGTCATCGCGCTGTCCGTGCCGGACGCGGACGCCGCGTTCGCCGCCGCCGTGGCGCGGGGCGCGGAGGTGGCCGCGGCGCCGGCGACGGCCGCGGACGAACACGGCCGGTTCCGGCACGCGTCGATCCGTCTCTACGGCGACTGCGTCCTCCAGTTCATCGATCGCCGGGGCTACGGCGGGGGTTTCGGCCCCGGCTTCCAGGCGGCGCCCGCGATACCCGGCGCCGCTGCCGGCCGGAGCTGCGGCCTGGTCGCGATCGACCACGTGGTGGCCAACGTCGAACTGGGACGGATGAACGAGTGGGCGGCCTTCTTCTCGCAGGTGCTCGGTTTCAGCCAGCTAGTCCACTTCGACGACGAGGCGATCTCGACCGAGTACTCGGCGCTCATGTCCAAGGTGATGCAGGACGGCAGCGGCACGATCAAGTTCCCCATCAACGAGCCGGCCGAGGGTCGGAAGAAGTCGCAGATCGAGGAGTTCCTCGAGTACCACGAGGGGCCCGGCGTGCAGCACGTCGCCTGCCGGACGAACGACATTCTCGGCACGGTCACGCGGCTGCGCGAGAACGGCGTCGAGTTCCTGCACGTACCGTCCGTCTACTACGAGGACCTGGAGCAACGGGTCGGGAAGATCGACGAGCCGATCGATCGCCTGGCGGAGCTGGGCATCCTCGCCGACCGCGACGAGGACGGCTACCTGCTGCAGATCTTCACCAAGCCGGTCGAGGACCGGCCCACGCTGTTCTACGAGATCATCGAGCGGCACGGCGCCACCGGCTTCGGCGCGGGCAACTTCAAGAGCCTGTTCGTCGCGCTGGAACGCGAGCAGGCGGCGAGGGGGAACCTGTGAGAGGAGGAGCGCCATGCCTGTAGCTGGCGAGGTTGAGGCCTCGCCGGAGCGCTCGATCGCCGGCGAGGATCTCACGACCGGCCGGGCCGCCTTCATCGAGCGCGCGCAGACCCGGGGCGACCTGTTCGTCGAGCAGCCCTACGGCCTGTACAGCGAGGCGAACCAGGAGACCTGGAGGCGCCTGTACCGGGCGCTTGCCGGCAAGTGGGAGCGATACGCCCATCCCCGCTTCCTCGACGGCGTGGCGCGACTGGGCCTGGATCCGGATCGCATTCCCCGGCTGGAGGACATCAACCGCTTCCTTGAGCCGCTGAGCGGGTTCAAGGCGCGGGCGGTCAGCGGCTACGTCCCGGCCTACCTGTTCTTCGACTGCCTGCGCCGCCGCGAGTTCCCGACGACGATCACGGTGCGCGCCGGGGACCGGCTCGACTACCTGCCCGAGCCCGACATCTTCCACGACCTGGCCGGGCACGTCCCGATGCACACGGACCCCGCCTTCGCCGACGTCCTGGTCCGCTTCGGAGAAGCTGCTCGGACTGCCGCGCTTCGCGCCCGGGACGACGACTGCCGGAGCGTCGAGAGCGCGCTCAGGGCGCTGGCGCGTTTCTTCTGGTTCACGATCGAGTTCGGCCTGATGCGCCGTCCGGGCGGTGCCGGACTCTGCGCCTACGGAAGCGGCCTCCTGAGTTCGGCGGGCGAGATCGCCCACTCGCTCGAGTCTCCCAGGGTGCAGCGAGCCCCCTTCCAGCTCGAATGGGTCGTGAACCAGAGCTTCGAGATCGACTCGCTGCAGCCGCTGCTGTTCGTCGTCGACGGCTTTCGCCACCTGGAGAGCGAAGTGCGTCGCCTCGAGCGCTGGCTCGGCGAGGGTCGTCTCGACAACGTCGCTCCCGGCGAGCCGGCGGTCAGCCGGGAGGACCTGCGCTCCTTCCTGGACGCCGGGCGTCAGTAGCCCGGAGGGCGCTCGAAACCGCCGATCCGTTCGCTCAGACGGCGGGCGAGGTCGAGCGTCGTGCGGTCTTCCAGGAAGGGCCCCACGATCTGGAGTCCGACCGGCAGGCCGTCCGAGGCGGTGCCTGCCGGAATCACCGTCGCCGGCAGAAAGGCGACCCCCGTGAGTCCGACCCAGAGCGTCTGCTCGCCGTAGGCGCGCTGTTCGCCGTTGACCGTGATCCGGCGCGCCCCCATCGGTTCGCTGTGGTCGTGGGGAATCGCGGTAGTCGGCAGGCAGGGCAGGAGCACGGCGTCCCAGTGCTTGAAGAACTCGTGCCACTTGCGGCGCATCTGCAGCCGGCGCTCGTTGGCGGAAAGCCAGGCGCGGTGGCGTTGCGAGGCCCAGCGCGCGGCGAGCGCGCCTTCCTCCTCTTCGCGCAGGCCGCGTTCAGCCAGTTCCTCGATCTCCTGGTGGCTGAAGCCGCCGCACATGGCGGCGCCCAGAAGCTGGCCGAAGACACGCGTCGCGTACTCGAAGGTGAAGTCGGGCCGGGCTTCGCGATCGACCGTGGCGCCAGCGGCCTCCAGGGTCTCCGCGGCTGCCTCCAGGCGCTCCCGCACGCGGTCGTCGATCGGGCAGGAGGTTTCCTCGAACCAGACCGCGACGCGGTAGTCCGAAATGTCCTCGTGGCGGGGCGGCGGCAGTTCCAGGCGGTAGCCGGACGCGTGCCATTCGTCCGGTCCGGCGAGAAGGTCGAGGCCGAGTTCCAGGTCTTCGACGGCGCGCGCCATTGGTCCGGCGACCGCGATGTCGGCCTGGGTCAGGGTGCCGGGTGGGCCCGGGATCTGGCCGAGCGCCGGCACGATGCCGTAGCTCGGCTTGTGACCGAAGACCCCGCAGGTCGAGGCGGGGCCGCGGATCGAACCGCCGATGTCGCTGCCGAGTTCGAACGGAGTCAGTCCCGCGGCGAGTGCGGCCGCGGAACCGCCCGAGGACCCGCCGGGTGTCCGCTCGAGGCGCCAGGGGTTGTTCGTCTGGCCGAAGACCGCGTTGTAGCTCTGAGTGTCGCCGGCGTAGATCGGCAGGTTCGTCTTGCCGAAGATGACGGCGCCGGCAGCGCGGAGCCGGGCCACGGGAACCGCGTCGACCTCCGGGACGTGGCCGCTGAGTTCGGGCGCGCCGGAGGTCGTGCGCATGCCGACGGTCTGGAAGGAGTCCTTGATCGTCATCGCGACACCGTGGAGCGGTCCGAGCTTGCCGCCCTCCCCGATGGCCCGATCGGCGGCGTCCGCCTCGCGCCGGGCACGTTCGACGTCGAGGGTGACGACGGCGTTGAGCGGCGGGTTCAGGCGGTCGACGCGGTCAAGGAGGAGTTCCAGATAGTCGCGGGAGGAGATGGCGCCCGTTCGGATCGCCGCGGCGGCGGATGCCGCCGACCACCAGGCGGCGTCGGCCGTGGGAACGCGAGTGGCAGTCGGAGGGACCGGATCGTCATTCATCGGGCGCAGGGTAGCACCGGCGGAAACCGCTATGGCACTCTGCTTGCACGTACACTCAGGGCGGAGTCCGCGATCGATGGTTGGAGGAAGCACTCTTGAGACCAGGCGTTGCCGGTCGGAGCTCCTGATCGCACTTGCGGTCGCGGCGTTCTCTGCACCGCTGACCGGCCAAGTCGTCGAGCCCCAGTCTCCATCCGAGCTCTTTTTCGGCGAGGAGGTGGATGTCCGGGTGGTCAACCTCGAGGTCGTGGTCGAGAACCGCAGAGGCGAGCGCGTATCCGGCCTCGGCCGCGAGGATTTCCGGATCCTCGTCGACGGTCAGGAAGTGGAAGTCGAGTACTTCACGGAAGTGGCACGCAAGCGGGCGGTTGTGGCTGCGGATGCCGAGACACCACCGGCGGTGGACGGGGGCCAGGCGGTGACGACGAACTACGTCCTGTTCGTCGACGACGACCACACTCACGTGACCTTCCGGAGGCCGGTGCTGCGCGGGTTCAGGGACCGGCTGGCGGAGCTTCCGGCACAGGACCAGGTGGCGGTCGTCGTACAGAGTGGGCGCCGTCTGGAGATCCTGAGCCCGTTCACGACGGATCGCGAGGCGACCCGGGAGGCTCTTGCGGAGTTGGACAAGGGGGGGCGCTTTGGCGGTTTCCTGGGGGCCGTGGGCCGGCGAGGAGCGCTTTTCCCGACCACGCGGGCGGACCGGCTCGTTGGCGCTCTGGGTTCCGGTCTGACGAACAGTCTGCGGTTGAGCGACTTCGCCGGCGACATTGCGGCTTCCTCGATGCTGTTCTACGACCTGCAGTTCTCGGTCCAGGCCGTGGTTTCGACGATGCGGGCGCTGGAACCGCCGCGGGGCAGGAAGGTGCTTCTTCTGCTGGCCGGCAACTGGCCGACCGGGGACTTCCGGCCCGATGGCCAGGGGGCCGGCTACGTCGCCGACCGCGAGCTGCTGGACGGGCTGATCGACACGGCCAATCTGCTTGGCTACACCGTCTATCCGATGGACCAGCAAACCAGCCGTCCGCTCATGCGGCTGTGGCAGAACCTGCGTTACGTCGCCCGGGATACCGGCGGCAGGGCGTTCATGGCCGGGAGCAATGTCGCCGCTCTGGACATCGTCGCCGCCGACACGTCGGACTACTACTGGCTGGGGTTCGTACCGGCATACCGGCGAGATGATCGTGCTCACGACATCCGGGTCGAGGTGCTGAACCCTGGATTGCGGGTGCGCTCGCGGCGCGGTTACCTCGACCTGTCTCGCCGCGCGGAGGCGGACATGGAGGCCCAGCGGGCGCTGCTCTTCCCGGGAGAGGCCGTTTCAGAGGCCGGGCCGTTGCTGGTGGAAGTCGGTGCGGTGGAGAAGGTCAACCGCCGGTCGATGAGTGTTCCGGTCACCGTGCACCTGCCGGTGGGGAGGTTCCCGGCCCTCCCGTACCGGGGCAGATTCCTGCAGGAATTGCAGTTGCGTTTCGCCACGATCGACGGGCTTGGCCGCCAGGCCAGGATTCCGATGATCCCGCTGTCCCTCGGCGGCGGCTCCGAGCCGGCTTCGGACGAGGTCGTTCTCTACCGGATCTTCCTGTCCATGAAGCGGCAGCCGCACGACCTCGTGGTTACCGTGCATGATCCTCTTTCCCGCCTGACGGCCAGCGGGCGCGTGGCAGTGGCACCCTGAGCGGGGTTGTTCGTCTCCGGGGATGTCAGGGTGGTGGCACGCGCCTTGCTGCTGTTTGGCGCCATGAACATGCACCATGCAATCGCCGCCCTGACCGTCGCTCTCGTCATTGCATGGGGACTGCCATTGTCCGCGCAGGAGGACGACCGGCAGCCAGCCAGCACCTTGCCGGACGATCTGTTGTTTGGCGAGGAGATAGACGTCCGGGTCGTCAACCTGGAAGTCGTGGTCGAGGACCACAACGGAGATCGGGTACGAGACCTGGGCCGAGAGGACTTCCGGGTGTTCGTCGACGGCGAGGAATTGGGTGTCGACTACTTCACTGAGGTCGCGCAGGGCCAGGCGAGAGACGGCAACGGCGAGACGCCGCCCGCCGTCGGAGGGGGCGGGGCGGTGGCCACGAACTACGTCCTCTTCGTGGACGACGATCACAGTCTGGCTGCCTTCAGGCGGCCGGTACTGCATGGGTTCCGGGATGGTCTCGTGGAGCTTCCCCAGCAGGATCGGATCGCTGTGGTCGTGCAGAGCAACAATCGTCTCGAGCTCCTGAGTCCGTTCACCACGGACCGGAAAGCGACCCGAACGGCGCTTGCGGAACTCGACCGGGATGAGCGTTTCGGCGGCGTGCTCAGGTCTCGCCGGTTTCATCAGGACTTCGTAGGCGGTGAGTCGGCTCGGGTCACCGGGATCTCCGCGCGGAGAGTCGCCGGCGCGAGGGGCGGGCCTGTGCCGGCCTTGTCACGCCAAGCTTCGGACGCCAGGCGGGACAGGCCGGGGAGCGTTGGCAGGTCCGACGCGCCGGGCGCGGCCTTTGACAGTGCGGGAAGTGGAGGAGGCTGGGAACAGGCGGATGCCGGGGCCGGAGCGGACGGCACAGCCGCGGACCGGCTGTCTGCTGCGGGCTTCGTTCTCGCCGACATGAATCCCCAGTCCCTCGCGGACGAGGCCAGCGGTTCGATTCTGGAGCGGGACCTGACCCTGTCGGTCAACGCGGTGATCTCCGCCATGCGTGCGCTCGAACGGCCGGAGGGGCGCAACGTGCTCCTGCTCGTGGCGGGTCGCTGGCCCGCGGGTGAGTTCCGGCCCGGCGGTCGAGGCCGTGAACTGCGGTCGGACCTCGACTTGCTGGACCGTCTGGTCGATACCGCGAACCTGCTTGGCTACACGGTGTACCCGATCGATCAGCAGGCCAGTGCGCCCGCCATGCGGTGGTGGCAGAACCTGCGCTACGTGGCCCGCGACACGGGCGGCCTGGCGCTCATGGGCGGACACAACCTGGACCCCCTGGGCAGAGTGAGCGCGGACACCTCGAGCTACTACTGGCTCGGTTTCGTACCTGAGTACCGGCGAGACGACCAGGTGCACGACATAGAGGTCGAAGTCCTGCACTCGGGCCTGCAGGTCCGCGCGCGCCGCGGCTACGTGGACCTCTCCCGCAGTGCGGAAGCGGACATGGAGGCTCAGCGCGTGCTGCTCTTTCCGCGCGGGGCGGCACCGGGCGCGGTGCCGTTGCGTGTTCGGGCCGGCAATCCCCGGGGGCTCAGTCGACGGAGGATGGCCGTCCCTATCGACGTCGAAGTGCCGCTTGGGATGTTCCCGGCGTTGCCATTCGGGGATGAGTATCTTCAGCGGTTGGAGGTCCGTTTCGCGACGATCGACGGCGCCGGCTGGCGAGCGGAGCAGTCGGCGATTCCACTCGAGATACGGAGCCATTCCGCACCGGAGCCGGACACCGTGTTCGACTACTACGCCGAGGTCACGATGCGTCACCTGCCTCACACCGTCGTCGTTACTGTCCACGATCCGGTTTCGCGTCAGACCGCGAGCGCCCGGGTCGAAGTCGTGCCGTGAGACAATGACCGCTGCATGGCGCTGCGTGGCCAGAGGCTGACCTCAAACGGGATCACGAGTAAACGCTGGGCGCTGGGGGCCCTGGGCCTCGTCCTGTGCATGGGTTGGCCGCCGGCTGCCGCAGGCCAGACGCCGGGGCAGGTTCCTCCCGCGGATCTCCTGTTCGGCGAAGAGATCGATGTCCGCGTAGTCAACGTGGAGGTGGTGGTCGAGGACGGCGACGGCAACCGCGTGAGCGGTTTGACGCCCGACGACTTCCGGATCTACGTGGACGGTGTCGCCGTCGGGATCGACTACTTCACCGAGATCCTGGAGAACCGCGCCGTGGAGATCCGGGACGGGCAAGCCCCGCCCGCGATCGGCGACGGCGAGTCGGTGCCGACGAACTACGTGCTCTTCGTCGACGACGACCACACGATGGCGTCGTCGCGAAAGCCGGTGCTCAGGGGCTTCGCGGACCAGTTGGCGAGCCTCGGCCTGAACGACCAGGTCGCGGTGGTCGTGCAGAGCCGGCGGCGCCTGGAACTGCTCAGCCCGTTCACGACGGATCGGGAGCAGACCCGCGAGGCTCTGCGCGAACTCCAGCGCGGACGTCGGTTCGGCGGCAGCCTGCGCTCGCCGCGGCTCATCGACCAGCGTCTGATGAGGGACGCTCGCGTGGAGGCGCCGCCGGGCGCTCGCGTGGAGGAGGACCTGACCTCCGTGGCCGGAGACCTGCCTTCCATCATCCGGCCCCTGCCTTCGCCCTTGAATGAACGGAGGGCGGAAACCCTCGCACGGGACCTGGAGTTCTCGATCAGCGCGGTCACCTCGACCCTGCGTGGGCTCGATGCCCCGGTGGGGCGCAAGGTCCTCTTGCTCCTGGCCGGCCAATGGCCTGTCGGGCTCTTCCGGCCGGGCGGGCAGGGGATCGGCGTGCGCACGGACCGGGAGATGCTGGCGGCCTTGAGCGATGCGGCGAATCTGCTGGGATACACCGTCTACCCGGTGGATCAGGTTGCCGCGCCCAATCCGGGCCTGTGGCGGAACCTGAGGCAGATGGCCCGGGACACCGGCGGCAGGGCCTACCTGGCGGGTTCGAACCTGACGGCGCTGGGGCAGGTCAGCTCGGATGTTTCGAACTACTACTGGCTCGGCTTCGTGCCCGACTACCGGCGCGACGACCTGGCCCATGAGGTACGAGTCGAAGTGCAGCGGCCTGGCCTGCGGGTGCGCTCTCGCAGCGGCTACGTCGATCTTTCGCGGCGCGCGGAAGCCGACATGGAGGCGCAGGGCCAGCTCCTCTTTCCCGAAACGGGACCGGCGCCCGGTGAACCCGTGCTGCGGGTCGAGTTCGGGATGCCCGAATCCAGCGGTCTGCGGAAGATGCGGGTGCCGGTGACCGTGCACGTACCGGTCGGCCACTTCCCGGTGATTCCCTTCGAGGGCCAGTTCCTGGCCAGGCTGGAACTGCGGTTCGCGGTCGTCGACAGCAACGGGCAGCAGGCCGGAATGCCGTTGATACCGATCCACTTCCGGGGGCGATCGAAGCCGCCGTCGGACGCCGTCATGCCGTACCAGGCGACTCTCACCTTGCGGCGAAAGCCGCATGATGTGGTCGTGTCGATTCACGATCCGCTCAGCCGCCAGACCGTCAGCACGCGGATGCAGGTCAGCTTCAGGATGGGGCTGAACAGGACGGGAGGGTCGCCTTGAGCCTGATCGACGGCGTCGGTGGCGCTTTCGTGTTCAGCGAGGATCCGAAACGGCTCGCCGACTGGTACGCGGAGCACCTCGACATCCAGTTCGAGGGCAGCGAGGAGTTCGGCGCCTTCTACATGCGCTACGTGGCCGCGGACCCCGACGATCCCGCCTGGGTCATGGACACGACCTTCGCGATCATGAAGGCGAAACGTCCGGTGCCGCGGATGGCGCGCAACGAGGGCGTGGAGCAGGGCGACATGTACGGCGATCAGCCGTTCATGGTCAACCTGCGCGTTCGGGACCTCGACGTCCTGCTGGCGCACCTCGCCGAGCGGGGCGTCGAGCCCCTGCGCAGGGATGACGAGGGCTACGCCCTGTTCGCCTGGATCCTGGATGGAGACGGGAACCGGGTCGAGCTGTACCAGCCCCGCGTGGAAGCGGCTCTCAGCGCCGCGCAGGCCTGAACGCCGTTACTCGAGACCTAAACAGGCTTCCTTCGCGCCGGCCGGGTCCATTGCGTCGCTGCCTTCGGCGATGTAGGCGATCCTGCCGTCCTTGCCGACCACGTAGGTCACGCGCTTGGCGAGACCGGCGTACTGTTCCATCGTCCCGCCATACTGATTGATGACCCCGGCGTCGACATCGCTGAGAAGCGTGAAGTCGAGTTCCAGTTCGGCGGCGAACTTCTTGTTGTCCTCCAGCTTGTCGGCGCTGATGCCGAAGACGATGGAATCGCTGTCCGTGAAGTCGGAGATACCAGCCTGGTATCTGTTCATCTCCATCGTTCATCCGCCGGTGAAGGCTTTGGGGAAGAAGGCGAGCACGACGTTCTTCTGGCCGGCGAAGGAGGACAGGGTCACCTCGCTGCCGTCGGTGCTGGGCAGGGTGAAGTCCGGCGCGGCGTCGCCGACGGCGAGGTCCGCGGCGCCCGCGCTCACCGGGGCGAGCGTGAGGGCGCTAACGAGCATTGCGGCTGGCACGAGGCTTCTCATGGGTTCTCCGTTTCAGGGCCGGCCTTGCTCCTGGAGTTCGGACGGCGTTGCGCTTGGTGGTCGTGGCGGCGGGAGTGTAACTTAGACTGACTGCCCGGCACAGCCGAGCTTCAAGGAGGGAGTTGAGCAGATGATGAAGACGACCGGACACCGCACCGCTTTCTCCGCGGGCGCCGCCGCCCTGATCGGCGCGGCGCTGCTCCTGCCCGCCGCTTTGCCCGCGGCCGACGGCGACGGCGACATTCCGCGGACGGCGAGCGGGAGGCCCGATCTCACCGGCGTCTATGACATCGCGACCCTGACGCCGCTCGAGCGCGATCCGAAGTTCGGGGACAATCTGTACCTGTCGCCGGAAGAGGCCGAAGAGATCGCACGGACGGTCGCCGACCGCCGGGCCGCCGACCTGGAGGCCAGCGATCCGACCCGGGATGCGCCGCCGCCAGGGGGCGACGGCTCCCCGGGCGCCGCGGGCAACGTCGGCGGCTACAACGACTTCTGGCTCGACTACGGCAGCCGCTCGATCTCGATCGACGGCCGGTTCCGCACGTCTCTGGTCTTCGATCCGCCCAGCGGCCGCTTGCCGGAGATGACGCCCGCGGCGCAGCAGAAGCGGATGGCCTTCTTCTCCCTCTTCCGTGAGAACACGGGCACCGCCTGGTGGCTGGAGAACGAAGGGCCGGGCCCCTATGACGACATCGAGCAGCGCCCCCTCGGCGAGCGCTGCATCCTCGGATTCGGCTCGACCTCCGGCCCGCCGATGCTGCCGACCGCCTACAACAACCTGAAGCGGGTGGTGCAGACCGAGCACTACGTGATGATCCTGGCCGAGATGATCCACGACGCCCGGATCATCCGGATCGGCGGCGCGCACCTGCCGGACGGCATGACGAGCTACATGGGCGACTCGGTCGGCCATTGGGACGGCGACACTCTCGTCGTCGAGACGAGGAACTTCGGCGGCAAGCCCGGCATGTACACCTACGGCGCCGGCGAGGAGCTGAAGGTGGTGGAGCGCTTCAGCCGCATCGACGGGAACACGCTGAACTACAGCTTCACGGTCGAGGATCCGACGACCTGGGAGACGGCCTGGAGCGGTGAGTTCCCCTGGCCCGCAGCCGACGGCCGGGTCTACGAGTACGCCTGCCATGAAGGCAACTACGCGATGGGCAACATCATGCGTGGCGCCCGGCTGCTCGAGGCGGACGCCGCAGGTGCCGCCGGCGGCGAGTAGCGAGCCGCGTCCTCGGCCGCAGATAGCGGCGATCGCCGTACTGGCGATCGCCGGTTGCGCCGGGCCCATGTTCGATGGGCCGGAACTCGATGGAGTGCCGGCCGGATTCGAACTCCACCCGGCGTTCACGCTCGAACTCGCGGCTGCCGAGCCGGTCACGGTCGATCCGATCGACCTTGCGTTCGATGAGAGCGGGCGCGCCTTCGTCCTCGAGCTGCCGGGCTACCCCGACATGGAGCGCCCGGCCCGGATCGTCGAGCTCACCGACCGCGACGGCGACGGAAGGTGGGACGAGCGGCGGCTGTTCGCGGACGATCTCGGCATGGCGGACTCGATTCTGCCGTGGCGGCGGGGGCTGCTGGTGGCGGCGCCGCCTCACATCGTGTACCTCGAGGACACCGACGGCGACGGCAGGGCGGACCGGCGGGACGTGCTGCTGAGCGGCTTTGCCGAAGGCAACCCCCAGCACAACGTGAACGCGCTCCGCTACGGCCTGGACAACTGGGTCTACGGCGTCAACGGCGGCAACGGCGCCCGCGTCTTCTGGCCGGACGCACCGGAGGAGGTCAGGGACATCGGTCAGGACGACTTCCGGGTCGACTTCGGCGCGCGGCGCTTCGAGCGCACCGGCCGCGGCGCCGGCGGCTTCGGCATGACCTTCGGTCCCTGGGGCCGCGCCTTCGGCACCCACAACCTGGACCACCTGAGCCAGGTCGTCGTCCCGCGCCGCTACCTCGAGCGGCTGCCGGCGGCCTGGCGGGACGGCCGGCTGCGACTGGCGGCACCTCTGGAGGGCGGTCCGGCCGAGCTGTTTCCAATCGGCGTGCGGCAGACGCGGCCGAACCACCCGGAGCAGTCGAGCCGCTTCTCGGCCGCCTGCGCGGTCACCGTGTACGCGGGCGGCGGCTTCGGCAGTGCCGGACTGGAGGAAGAAGGGCTCCAGGTATTCGTCGCCGACCCGTCCGCGAACGTGGTCCATCGCGCCGTCGTCGACCCGGCCGGCGCGGCCGCGGAAGCGGGCAGGGGCCGGCCCGGAGCGGAGTTCCTGGCCTCGACCGATCCGCTGTTCCGGCCGGTCAACCTGACGGTGGGGCCTGACGGCGCGCTCTACGTCCTCGACATGCACCGCGGCGTCGTCGAGCACCCGGAGTGGATCCCGGACCGGATGGAGGTGGAGCTCGACCTCTACGAAGGCGACGACCGGGGCCGCATCTACCGGATCGTTCCCGCTGGCGGCCTGCCGCCGGAGCTGGAGGACTTCGCGGGGTTCGACCGCTCGCGCCCCGGAGAGTTGCTCGATGCCCTGGCCGGCCCGAACCGGTGGCGGCGACTGACCGCGCAGCGGCTACTGGTCGAGGAGTTCGCGGCTGACCCGCCTGAGGCGCTCGCCGGGGACCTGCGGGAGATGCTGGAGAACGCGCGGCCGCTCGGGAGGTTGCACGCGCTCTGGACCCTGAGCGGTCTCGGGGCGCTCGATCCCGACAGGCTTGGCGCGGCCTTGGCCGACCCGGAGCCGGAGCTCCGGCGCAACGCGGTGCTGGCGTTCGAGGAGACGCTTCAGGCAGACGCGCCCGCCGATCCGCGGACGGCGCTCGCTCCGGATGTCGTGGCCCTGACCGGCGATCCCGATCCGGGTGTGCGGCACCAGGCGATGCTGACCTCCGGGTTTCTCCTCCGGTCGGAGGTTGAGGGCGCTGCCTCGATTCGTGACGCGGCGATGCAGGCGGTCGTGGCCGGGCTGGACCCTGTGGCGGGCCAGGCTGCGGTGTCGGCGACCGACCAGCGCTGGCTCCGGCTCGCCGCGGTCTCCGTCCTTGCCGGTGACCCGGTGCGCTCGCTGGAGTTGCTGCTGGCGTCGGACGTCGCCGACGGCGAGGTCGTCGGGCGGATCGCCGCCCTCTTGCCCCCGGAACGGTTGGACGAGGTGATGGCCGGCGATCTCGTGCTTCGGGCCCTGTCCGATTCCGGCGGCGGCCCCCTGCTCGCCGGACTGACGGCCGCGGCCGCCGGCGGCGGGGACCGCCCGGTCGATGCCTCGGTCCTGGCCGAACCGCTGCGGCGCCTGCGACGATCCAGCGACGATGTCCTCGCGGCTGCGGCGTGGCGGCTGAGTGCCGCCCTGGGAGTGGACGCGTCGGCGGAAGAAGTCGGCCTTCTCGATTGCGCCGGGGTCCGGGCCGCGGACCCGGTCGGACGCCTGGAGGAAAGGCTCCAGGCGCTGACTCTCTTCGGTCTTCGCCGGAACTGGCCGGAGGCGTCGGAAGGGGCCGCCCCGCGATGCGCGGAAGCCGGGGGTTCCAGCGAAGACGCCTCGACACGAGGAACCTGGCTGGAACGAATGGGTACTCTGCTCGGGGCAGCGCAGCCCGGACCGGTGCAGCGAGCGGCGATGGCGGAGCTGGCGGCGGCAGACGAGGAGACGGTCACGGCCTACCTGGTTGAACGCTGGCCGTACCTGGGACCGGACGCGCGGCGCGATGCGGGCAGCTACCTGATTCGAAGCCGGAGCCGGCACGGGGCCCTACTTGACGCACTCGAGAGCGGACGCATCGGGCTTGGGGAGATGAACTTCATCCTGGAGCGGCGGCGCTTCCTGTTGCGTTCGCCCGACCCGGAGATCCGCTGGCGGGCGCAAGGCCTGTTCGACGACGCCGGCGTCGTCACCCGGGCCGACGCGCTCGAGGCGATGCGGCCGGCGCTCGAACTGGACGGCGATCCCGAACGGGGAAAGGTCCTGTTCCTCGAACTCTGCGCCCGATGTCACCGGAGCGGCGGTTCCGGCAGCGGACCGGGCCCGGACCTGTCCGGCATCGGCCGCAAGAGCGCCGAGACCCTTCTGCACGACATCCTGGATCCGAACGCGGCGGTCGACGCGGCCTACGTGAACTACATCGTCGAGACGACGGACGGCGAGGTCCACTCGGGCCTGCTGGCCGAGAGCATTGGTGGCGGGATCGTCCTGCGGGCGGCCGAGGATCTCCTGATCGAAGTGCCCGCCGAACGCGTCCGGGAAGTCCGCAGCGACAGTCTGTCCATGATGCCGGAGGAGCTCGAAGCGGGCCTCGAACCCGCCGACATGGCGGACCTGCTCGCGTTTCTGAATCGCTAGCGCCGCGCCGCCTCGATCTCGAGGAATCGCTCTTTCAGCCGGACCGCCTGGTCCCGGTCCAGCACGAGGTAGATCTCGTTCGGCCGCGGCCCGCGGCGCAGGTAGTCGTAGAGATAGCCGGGGAGCCTGTCGTGACGGCCGAGGGCACGCCAGAACGCTTCGGCGGCGAGGTCGCGAGCGCGCTCGGAGAACGGGGTGACGACCCTGTGCTCGAACGGCCGGAGATCGTGCATCGCCTCGAGCGCCAGGTAGTTCAGTCGGCGGATCGTCTCGTCGACCGGATAGGAAAGGACGGAACCGAAGGGCATCGGATCGCCGAACCAGGGCGGCAGCGACTCGAGCGCCGTGTTCGGTCCCAGGGGATAGGGCTCGGCGCGGGTTGCGTGGTTCGTGTAGAGCAGCAGGAGGCCGTCCCAGCCGTTCTGTTCGATCGCCTCGATCAGGGCGACCGTCGTGTACTGATGGTCCGGATGGCTGTCGAGGAGCGGGTTCGGCGCGGCGATCAGGTCGGCGCCGGTCCAGTCGACCTCGCGGCGCAGGTCGGCCACGAGTTCGGGCCAGGTCGACGTGAACGGCCGCGTCGCCAGTTGCGGTTCGGTGTTCAGCCGGCGGAAGAGGCCCGGTTCCTCGAGGTCGGCGAGGATCGAGCCGACGTTCTCCGGCCGCCGTTCGTAGAGGCGGCGGAGGGTGCCGTCGAAGTAGCCGAGGTTGCGCGCCCGGTTGAACGGAACGTCGCCCAGGAAGGGCACCGTCAGGCTGTCCCAGGTTCGCATCCAGCCCTTGATCCGGTAGTGCTCGCCGATGTCCGGGAACAGGCCGCCGTAGTTCATGCCGCCGTAGTCGCCCGCCGTGACCGTGACGACGTTGGAACGGGTCGTCGCATAGAGGCCGAAGGCGGCGATCTCGGCGTCGTCCGGGTGAGGCGCGAGGACGAGCACGCGGGTCGCCTCGTCGATGGGCGGATTCTCGAACACGACCAACCGCGTCGGTCCGAGCTGCCAGCCGATCTGTCTGCCGACCATCTCGATGCGGCCGGCGCCCGCCGCCGGCGAGACGTTCAGGTAGCGGCGGCCGGTCGAGCGCGGCGCGAAGGACTGGGTGAAGCTTCGGCCGTCCGCGCGGAACTCGATGCTGGGGGATAGTGACGGCAGGAGTGGCCTGGTTCTGGCCCGGAACTCGAGCAGGGCGGTGACGTTTCGGTGCGGTGCTTCGCCCGGCCAGTCGAAGCCGTCGCGGCCGAGGCGGACCTCCCAGGTCGTGCCGTCGCGCCGGTCGAGGGCGTAGTCGTGGCTCTCGCGGGGATCGTGGCGGAAGAAGTTCCGGTAGCCGCTGCCCCGGCAGTGTCCGAACAGCCCGACCGCCAGGATCGCGCTCAGGACCAGGGCGATGCGTCGCCGCTCGCGGGTCATCGACGGCGGGTTCAAGGGCGGGAAGGCGGCGGCGCGCCGATGTAGCGGCAGTGGCCACGGGCGCCGAGCAGGTCGTCGATCTCGGAGACCACGGCGTCGTCGACGGGCGCTCGGGAGCCGTTGGCGCCGGCGAGGACCGTACGGTCCTTGAGTTCCAGTTCGAACTCGACTTCGACGCCGCCATTCCGGCCCCGGCTGCGGCGCTTGTCGAGCAGGTCGCGGAGTCGCTCCAGGTGATCGTTCAGGCCGTCGTCCGAGGTTGCGGCCCCGCCCCGGAGGTCGAGGTGGATGCGCAGGCGGCGAGCGAGCTTCACCGGGGCGTCCTCGACCGGCACGACCTTGCTGACGACCAGGTTCGGCTCTTCGCGCCGACGGTCGACGCGGCCGGTGAAGAACAGCACGGCGCCGCGCTCGAGCCGTTCCTCGTACTCGGCATAGGCGTCGGCGAACAGCACGCCCTCCACGCGCGCGCTCTTGTCCTCGAGCTGGATCATCGCCATCTTCTGGCCGGGATTGCGTCCCTTCCGGGTGCGGGTGGTGCGGAGCGAGCCGAGCAGCGCCCCGAGGACGACTTCCGTGTCGGCCGGCAACGCCTTCAACTGCTCGACGTTCACGTTGCCGAAGCGTTCGAGGAGTTCCCGGTGGTCGTCGAGCGGATGGCTGGAGGCGAAGAAACCGAGCGCCTCCTTCTCGTGGGTCAGCAGCTCGCTGGCGCTCCATGGCGGCACCGACGGCAGTTCCTGGACGGTGTCGTCGGGCTCGCGCGCGTCCTCCGAACCGCCCGCGAACAGGAGGCTGGCCTGCCCGCTCTCGCGGTCGGCTGCGGCCCGCTGGCCGGCCTTTACCGCGGCGCCCAGCGCCTCGACCATCGCCGCGCGCTGGTCCTTGCCGTGAATCCGGTCGAAGGCGCCCGACTTGATCAGCGCCTCGATGGTCGAGCGGTTGACGGTCTGGAGCGGCACGCGCCGGCAGAAGTCCCACAGGCTGCGGAAGCGTCCGCCTTCTTCGCGCGCCTCGAGGATGGCCCGGACCGCTTTCTCGCCGACGCCCTTGACCGCCGACAGGCCGAAGCGGATGTGTCCGTTGCCGCTCGCCTGCTCTTCACCGGGATCGAACACGACATGGAAGCGGACGCCGGAACGGTCGACGTCGGGCGCTCCGACCTCGATTCCGGCGCGGCCGCCGGGGAGCTTCACGCGCGCGCACTCGTCGACGTAGTGGACCAGCTTGTCCGTGCTGTCGGCGGCATAGGTGAGCACGGCCGCCATGTACTGGACCGGGAAGTAGGTCTTGAGGTAGGCCGTCTGGTACGCGAGCAGGGTGTAGCCGACCGAGTGTGACTTGTTGAAGCCGTAGCCGGCGAACTCTTCGATCAGTCCGAACAACTGGGTCGCCTGCTGCTTTGCGAGCCCCTTGTCCCGGGCGCCGGCGACGAAGCGCTGGCGGGCCGCGTTGATCGTCTTCCTGCTCTTCTTGCTGATCGCCTTGATCAGCGTGTAGGCCTCGCGGAGCGGCACGTCGCCCAACTCGTGGACGATCTGCATGACCTGTTCCTGGTAGACCATGATGCCGTGGGTGTCGGCGGTGTGCCGGTCGACGATCTCGTGGACTTGCGGCGTCTCCTCGCGGCCGTGCTTGCGGTCGCAGTATCTGGGGATCAGCGCCATCGGTCCCGGTCGGAACAGGGCGTTGGCGGCCACCAGGTCCTCGAGCCGGTCGGGCTTCATCTGCAGCAGCAGGTTGCGCATTCCTTCCGATTCGAACTGGAAGGTGCCGGCGGTGTCGGCGCTGGCGAAGACCTCCAGCACCCTGGGGTCGGCGAGGTCGATGTGGTCGAGGTCGAGCGGATCCCGGCCCTCGGGGCTGGCCGGTACCGCCGCGGCGATCGTCTCGGGCGGCAGGGTTTCGCGCACGAGCTGACGGCAGCGCTCGATGATGGACAGGGTCGTCAGGCCCAGGAAGTCCATCTTGAGCAGGCCCATCTTCTCGACTGTGGGCCCGTCCCACTGGGTCACCAGCACGTCCTTCGAGCCCTGGGTGCGGCTGGTGGCGAGCGGCACCAGGTTCTCGAGTGGTTGCGTCGCGATGACCAGCCCGGCGGCGTGGACGCCGCTGTGCCGGGTGATCCCCTCGAGTTCCTGCGCCGTGTCGATCACCTCGCGGACCTGTTCGTCGCTCTCGTACAGCTCCTTCAGCTCCTTCTCGCGGCCCAGGGCCTGTTCGATCGTCACGCCGAGTTCGGAGCCGATCAGCTTGGAGATGCGGTCGACCTGGGCGAGCGGGAGCTCGTGCACACGCCCGACGTCCCGGATCGCGGCGCGGGCCTTCATCGTGCCGAAGGTGATGATCTGGGCGACGTAGCCGTACTTCTGCCTGACGTACTCGAGGATCTCGGCCCGGCCGTCCTGGCAGAGGTCGATGTCGATGTCGGGGTACTCGCTGCGGTCCGGGTCGGTGAAGCGCTCGAAGAGCAGGCCGTAGCGCACCGGGCAGGCGTGCGAGAGCCCGAGCGTGTAGCCGACCATCGTGCCGACGCCTGAACCACGCGCCGTGGCCGGGATGTCGCGCTTCCTGGCCTCGTTCACGAAGTCCCAGACGATCAGGAAGTAGGCGCTGATCCGCTTGCCGGCGAGGACCGAAAGCTCATGGTCGAGACGGCGGCGGTGGGCGTCTTCGACCCGGTCGCCGTAGCGCCAGGCGAGGCCGGCTTCGCTGAGTTCGCGCAGCGCCCGGTCGCAGTCGGCATGGAGCGCGTCCAGCTCCTCCTCGCCCGGCTGCTCGGCCAGCGGCTCGACCCGGTAGCCGGCGCAGAAACGGTCGAACCAGGCGTCACTTCCTGGTCTTGGGCTGCCCGGCACGGGTTCCGTCGCTCCCGCCGGCAGTGGCGGAGCCTCGATTCGTTCGACCCGCACCAGCGGCGCGTGGTTGGCGGAGAAGTCGAGTTCGACGTTGCAGCGGTCGGCTATGCGCCGGGTGTTCACCAGAGCGTCGGCCGTCTCGGGGGCGTCGAAGAGCTCGGCCATCTGCTCGGGACTCTTTACGTAGAGGTCCTTCGGGTAGTGGAGGCGATCCTCCGCCTGCTTCGACTTGCTCGTCGAGACGCAGATCAGCGTGTCGTGGCTGTTCCAGTCCCCGGCGGTCAGGAAGTGCGAGTCGTTGTCGCAGACGATCGGCAGCTCGAGGTCGGCGGCGAGGCGCAGGATCCGCCCGTTGACTTCCTCCTGCTCGGGCGTGTCGTGACGCTGTAGCTCGAGGTAGAAGCAGGGCTCGCCGTCTTCATCGGCCGGGAAGGTGCGCCGGTGCCATTCGGCCTCGTGCCGGGCCCGCTCGTAGTGATCGTCGTTGCCGGTCTCGATGTGCTTCCTCAGGTGGTAGGCCAGCGAGGAGCCGAGGTGGCCGTTGATCGCGATCAGGCCTTCGCTCCACTGCTCGAGCGTCCCCTTGTCCATGCGCGGCTTGTAGTAGAAGCCTTCGAGGTAGCTGTCGGACGAGAGCCTGACCAGGTTGCGCCAGCCCGCCTCGTTGCGAGCCAGCAGCACCAGGTGGAAACCGCCGTCGGCGACGCCGTGGGTCTCCTTGAACCGGCGGTCGGACGTCTCCGTCCTGACGTCGGGCGCCACGTACGCCTCGATCCCCAGGATGGGCTTGACGCCCTTCTTGCGGCAAGCCTCGTAGAAGGCGACGGCGCCGAAGAGGTTGCCGTGGTCCGTGAGGGCCACGGCGTCCATGCCGAGGTCGTCGATCCGGTCGACCAGGGACTCCATCCGGTTGCCTCCATCGAGCAGCGAGTACTCGGAGTGGAGGTGGAGGTGGACGAAGTCGGGCGCCATCGGGCGCTAGCTTCTCACCGGCGGCAGGCCGGCGCAAGCGGTCGAACCGGGTTCGGATCGGTTCCTTCCGTCATGGTCCTTGTGGCTGCTGGGCCGGTCGACTCGACCACGGCGCTTCGCCGGGCGCCGCTGCTGCCTTTGGCTGCGGCGTTGTTGGTGGTTCTTCTCGCCGACGGCCTTGGGAGTTCGCGACTCCCGGCTCTCGATCCCGAGCGTCCGGCTACGGTCGAGATGGCGGTGCCGGTGCTCGGGGCCGCGGCCTGGGAGCGCGCCGACCACGCGTGGACGGCGAGGGCGCGGGTGCGCGCGATCGAGCAGTCGGGGCGGCTAGTCGCCGGCCCCGGGCGGGTGTGGTTGCGGCTGGGCGGCGAGGGAGCGCCGCCACCGGAGACGCGGCTCCGTGTGCGCGGGTACTTCTCACGGCGGCCCGCGTACCGCAATCTGGACCTCTCCCGGCCGGGCGAGTGGGGCCTCAACGTGAAGAGCCGCGCCTTGATGGTCGCGGTCGGCGGGGCGCCGGGCCGAGGCGTTCGGTTACTGGCCGGGCTGCGGCAGTGGCTCCTGCGGCCCGTCGACGAAGCGGAGGGGCCCGGCGCCCTGCTGGCCCGGGCACTGGTGTTCGGCGACGCGCGCCGGGTGCCGCCGGAGTGGCGCACGGGTTTGCGCCGGGCGGGACTCTCCCATCTGCTCGCCGTGTCGGGGCTGCACGTCGGTTTGCTCCTGGCCGGGTTCTGGTGGATCTTCGGGGCATGGTCCGGGCGTCTCGCCTGGGTCGGGGCCGTCTCCATCCTGTTGCTCTACGGCTGCCTCGTCGGCCCGCGGCCTTCCTTTCTCCGGGCGGCGGTGATGGCGCTGCTGGTCGTTCTGTCCATGGCGCTCGAGCGGCCGCCGCAGGCGTTCAACTCGCTCTGCGCCGCGTTGATCCTGATCCTCGCGTTCGATCCGGAGGCCGGCGGCGATCTGGGCTTTCAGCTCAGCTTTCTGGCCACGGCGGGGATCCTGGTCCTGGCGCCGCGGCTCCTGCACTGGTGGCGGGGAGGCCCGGGAACCGGTTCGCCGAAGCCGGTCGCGGTAGCGCTGGCTGCGACGGTGGCCGCGCAGCTTGCCACGCTTCCACTGACGGTGGTCGAGATCGGTCTGGTGACTCCCCTGTCGCCCGCCCTCAACCTGGCCTTCGTGCCGTTGACCGCCCTGACCCTTGGCTTCTCCCTGGTCTGGGTGGTCGTGGCGGCCCTGGCCTCGGTACCCGTGCTGACGGTTGTCGCCGAACCCGGCGCCCGTGTTCTCGGCGCGGTTCTCGACCTGCTGAGCCTCCCGTTCGCCCTGCTCGCGCATCTGCCGCCGGGCTCCTGGCTGGCGTTGCCGCTGAGCGTCGACCCGGGTTCCGCGCTGGCGCTGGCGATCTGGCTCGGCGTTCTGGTGTCCGGATTCCGCCGGGCCTTGTGGGGGTTGGCGCTGGTGCTGGTCTGCACTCCGGCGTTGCCGGGGCACGAACCGGGTCTGGCGATGCTCGATGTCGGCCAGGGGGAGGCGCTCCTGCTGCGGAGCGGCGAGCGGGGACCGGTGATCCTGGTCGACGGCGGCGGCTTCCGGCGCGGCAACTTCGCGGAGGCGGCGCTGCTCCAGGCCCTGGCGGCGGAGGGCGTCCATCGGATCGATCTGGCGATCCTCTCGCATGGCGACTCAGATCACTGTCAGGGCCTGGTCGACCTGAGCCGGTACCTGCGTATTGAGCGGTTGTGGGCGGCGCCGGTCGAAGTGCGGGACGGATGCGGCCGCGCCCTGGCCGATCGGCTCCGCGGACGGGTGCGGAAAGTCGAAAGAGGCTTCGTCGAGCGCGTGGGGGCCTGGCACCTGGAGGTCCTCCACCCCGCGCCGCGGCGGGCCGACGGCGGCAACTCGGCCTCCCTCGTCGTGCGCGGGTGCGTCGACGGGTCGTGCGTGCTGTTGACCGGCGACCTCGACATCGCGGGCGAGCGGGAACTGCTGGCCCGTGGCCGTCGCGAGGGCGCTTCGTTGAGAAGCGACGTCTTGAAGGTGGGCCATCACGGCAGCAAGACCTCAACCGGCCTGGCGCTGCTCGCCTCGGTGGAGCCGCGCCTGGCTCTGGTGTCGGCCGGCCGACGAAACCCGTACGGCCATCCCTCGCCGGAGGTCGTGGCGAGGATGGAACGCCGGGGCATCCGGGTTCTGCGCACGGACCTTCACGGCCGGATCGAGGTTCGCTTCCGGCGCGACGGTTCCGGCGGCCGGCGCCCGGTGCTGCGGGTCGCGGCCTGGCCGAGGCGCGAGGCGAACTAGCGCCGGCGCCTCGGGGCTATCCTGCACGAATGTCCTCGCCTCCCTGGCAGGTGATCGCCGTGCTCGGCCCGACCGCCACCGGCAAGAGCGCGTTCGCGATGGCGCTGGCGGCCGATCTCGCCGAACGGGGACTCGCCGTCGAGTTGATCAGCGCCGACGCCCTGCAGGCCTACCGGGGCCTCAGCATCGGCACGGCGAAGCCCGGTCCGAGAGAACGGACCCGCGTCCGCCACCACCTGATCGACGTCATCGAGCCGCACCAGGCGTTCTCGGCCGGGGAGTTCGCGCGCCGCGCGGCGGTGGCGGTCGCGGAGATCGAGGCGCGCGGCGCGCTGCCGGTCCTGGTGGGCGGCAGCGGCTTCTATCTGCGTGCCCTGTTCGAAGGGCTCGCGCCGGTGCCGCCGGTCGGCGCCGAAGTGCGCGAGGCGTTGCGGGCCGACCTGCGCTCCCATGGCCTCTGCGCACTCGTCCGGGAGCTGCGGGGAGTCGATCCGGAGAGCGCCGGGACACTCGCCCCCGGCGACACCCAGCGCGTCCTGCGCGCGCTCGAGGTGGTGCGCGCGACGGGGCGGCCGCTGTCCGAGTGGCAGCGCCTGGGCACGGCGGGCAGGCTCGAGCGAAGGCTGCTGAAGATCGGATTGACCGTGCCGAGAGCCGTTCTGTACGATGCCGTGGAGAAGCGGGCCGGACGCATGCTGGAGCGCGGCTGGCTGGCCGAGGTCGAGCGCCTGCGGGACGGTTATCTCCCGGAACATGCGCGCGGGCGTGGCGGTTGCACCCTCGGGGAGTTGCCGGCGTTCCAGGCCATCGGCTACCGGCAGCTTGTCGATCACCTGGATGGGAACTTGACGCTGGAGCAGGCCTTGGAAGAAACGGTCCGGGCGACGCGCCGCTACGCCAAGCGGCAGGAGACGTGGTTCCGGAAGGAGCCGCGCGTGCGTTGGATCGATCCGTCGAAGCCCGGCGAAACGGAGCGGGTGCGGAGGCGGATCGTCGAGGCGCTGGTCGGCGGCCGTCCGTTCGAGGCGGCGCCGTGAGCGCCGTCCGCCGACTCGCGGCGCCGCTGGTCACCGCCCTGGCAGGCGTCGCCTGCATGACGACCGCCATCGTCGAACCGCCGTCGCGCGTCACTGAACTCGACGCCGGTAGCCGGACGGTCGACGAGGTTGCTTCGGCGCCCGAAGCGGTGAGCGAGGAGGAGGCCATCGGGGAGGTCAGGCGCCGAGTCCTCGCGGCACTTGACGCCGGGAAACTCGCCGAAGCCGCAACGCACCTCGAGGTGCTCCGATTGCGGGCGCCGGGCGACACGGCGGTCGTGGACCTGGGACGGCGCCTGGCGCGAGCCCGCGGGGATACCGGGGCCGAACTGGCGGCGATACGTGAACTCGTCGCCGCCGGCAGCGCTTCCCTGGGAGTGCTCCATCGCCAGGCGGAGCTGGAACTCGAGACGGGTGACGCCCGCCGTGGTCTGGAACTCTACGAACAGCTCGCCCAACGGCATCCCGGGAACAGCGAGATCGCGGCGGGCCTGACCGCGGCTCGCTTCACCTGGCGAACCAGGCTGCTGCCGGAGAGTGTGCGTGAACTGTTCGAGGCGTCGAGCCTGCTGCGTGGCGATTTCGCGGCGCTCACGGCATGGCTCGTGCCCGGAGTCAGGACCGGGCCGGCCGGCAGCACGGTGATCGTGAGCGACATTCTGGAGCATCCGCATCGTCGTGAGATCGCCTGGCTCCTGAACCTGGGCCTGATGGAGCCGGTGGACGCGGCGGTTCGCCGCTTCGCGCCGGACAACTACATGCGCCGCGGTCCGGCACTGGCAACGCTGCTCCGCATGCCGGGCCGGATCGGCGGCGGCGCTGCCTGCGTCGGCGAGGCCGGCGGGCCGGTCGCGGAGGACGTGGACGCTGTGTGTGAGGCAGCCCTGCGCTGCCGGCTCATTTCGGAGCCGGCGGAGTGCCGGCCGGAACGGGCGATTTCGGGGCCGGAGGCGGTGGAAGCGCTGCGTCGCACGCTGCATCTGATTCAGTAACGTTCCTTGCGATGACCGCAGACCCCGCCTCCGCCCGCGACACGGCCGCCGTTGCCACTCTCGACCGGGAGCGCGCCATCGTTCTGGTCATCGATCTCCAGGGTCGGCTGGTGGACCTGATGGACCGGTCCCGGATGCTGCTCGACGGCACCGCGCGGCTGCTGCGGCTGGCGCAGTTGTTCGACCTGCCGGTGATCGTCACCGAGCAGTATCCGCAGGGTCTGGGGGCGACCCGCGAGGAGGTGGAGGCAGCGATACTGGAGACGGATCCGGACGGCAGCCGCACGTGGCGGGTGGAGAAGGACTCGTTCGGCTGCTGCGGCGTGCCGGCGTTCGAGGAGGCGCTGGATCGCGCCAGACCCGGACTGGCGGCACCCGATCGCCAGGTCGTCGTGGCGGGGATCGAGGCGCACATCTGCGTGGTGCAGACGGTGCTCGACCTGATGGCGCGGGGGACCGACGTTCACGTCTGCTGGGACTGCGTCAGCTCGCGCGGCGAGGAGTACCGGCGCCACGCGCTCGAGCGGATGGGCCACGCGGGGGCACAGATCACGAATCACGAGTCGGTGGCCTTCGAACTCGCCAGAGACAAGAACCACCCGCAGTTCAAGGGTGTGAACCGCCTGCTGCGGGAGGGACAGATCGCTTGAAGGCCGCCGGCCCGCGGCTCGCCGGGGCCGTCCTGCCGGCGTTGCTGTGCCTGCCGGCTGCGGCGCAGACACCCGCCGCGACGAGCGACGCCGAAGCGGCTGTCCGCGCGACCTTCGAGGCGTACCGCCAGGCGTTGATGGCCGGCGACGGTGAGGTGGCGGCTTCCCTGGTCGATCGTGAGACCGGGGAGTACTACGGGCAGCTCAAGCGGCTGGTGCTCGAGGGAAGCGAGGAGGAGGTCCGTCAGCGCTCGTTCGTCGACCGGTTCCTGGTCGTCGCGTTCCGTCACCAGTTCTCCGGCGACGAGTTGGCGGCGATGGAACTCGCGGACGTGATCGTGCGCGCCATGGAGATCGGCTGGATCAACTCGACGGCGATCGAGCAGCTCGCGGTCGGTCCAATCCGGATCGAGGGAAATGAAGCGATAGCCGCGGCCCGGACCCGGGCGTCGCTCGAGGACCCCTCCCTCGCCGGCGGGATGGACGAACTGGAGTACCGCTTCGTGAACGAGGACGGGCGGTGGAAGTTCCGGTTCAGCGCCCTCGTCATGTCGATCGACGAGGTGATGCGGAACCTGGCGGCGCAGCTCGGCGCGGACGAGGACGATCTCATCTTCACGCTCGTCGAGTCCCTGACCGGCGTCGAGGTGCTGCCCGAGGTCTGGGAATCGCAGGATCGCTGACGCCGAGCGGCGGCGGCCGGAGACCCCGGGTTCGCCGACCGTCCGGCCGTTCGGTGCGGTACGATCCGGCCGTGCCGAGCAGGCGAACAACGTTCCTGATCCTGGCTGCCGCCCTCCTGGCGGGTGGGGCGGCGGCGCTGGTGGCCAGGGGCGCTGCGCCGGCGGCAACTCCCCAGGTCGGCGCCTCCGACGATCGGCGGGCTTTTCGCGGCCGCCACCGGGGCCCGCTGCCGCCCCAGGCGATGCGCACCTTCGAGAGGTACCTGTATCGGCCCGTCGACCCGTACGACGTCCAGCGGGAGTTCTACTTCACGCGTCTGGCCTATAGCGGCCACATGTACCGGGGGTTCGCCGGCAGTTGGTCGATCGACTATCCGAAGGCCGACCGCCAGTTCATGATCGGACTGAAGCGGCTGCTCGACCAGTTGGACGCCTACGACTACGACCACGCATTGCCGGCGACGGACCCGGAGCTCTTCCGGTTCCCTTTCCTGTACTCGGTGGAGGTCGGCTACATGGCGCTCAGTCCAGAGGAGCGCGAGGCGCTGCGCAGGTACTTGCTGGCCGGCGGCTTCTGGGTCATCGACGACTTCTGGGGCACCTGGGAATGGGCGAACCTGGAACGTGAGCTGTCGCTTCTGTTGCCGGGTTACGAGATCGTCGATCTCTCTCTGGATCACCCCATCTTCCACTGCTTCTACGACGTGGAAGAGATCCTCCAGGTGCCGAACGTCGGTCAGGGCGTCAGTGGCGGCCCGACCTGGGAGAGGGACGGCTTCACCCCCCACGTTCGCGGCATCTTCGACGAGCAGGGCCGCCTGATGGTCGTGATCAACTGGAACACGGACCTCGGCGATGCCTGGGAGTGGGCGGAAGACGAGTGGTATCCGGTGCGGTTCTCCCACTACGCGTACCAGATGGGAGTCAACTTCGTCGTCTACGCGATGTCGCACTGACGCGCGGCGTCGCTTCCCGGCTCCAGCGTTCTTCCGGTTCCCGTTTCCATGGTTGGCCTGTTCGAGTTCCTGTTCAAGTATCGGCCGGCGCTGTTCGAGGAGGGCCGGTTCACCTTCGTCAGCCCGGGCTGGATGCAGGTCGCGGCGCTTCTCGCCGGCGTGCTGCTCGTCGTCGCCGCCTTTACCTACCGCCGGATGGGCAGCGGCGCGGCGAACCGCACCGCGGGTGCTGAACGCCTGCGCTGGCTGCCGCCGGTGTTCCGGTCGCTGGCGATCGCGGTCATCGTCTTCTGCCTGCTGCAGCCGGCCCTGGTCCTGTCGACCGTGGTGCCGCAGGAAACGTTCGTCGGGGTCGTCGTGGACGATTCGCGCAGCATGGCCATGCCGGACGAGACGTCGGCCGCCGACGGCACGCGCGCCGGAGCCGTGCTGGAGGCCCTGTCCATCGAGTCCGGCTCGATGCTGGATCGCCTCGCCGAGCGATTCCAGGTAAGGCTCCTTGCCTTCGGTCGCAGCGCCGAGCGGATCGAGTCCACGGAACAGCTCCGCTTTGGGCGCGCCGACAGCCGGATCGGCGAGGCGCTGGTTGCCGCGAAGGACGAACTGGCGGGACTGCCGCTCTCAGGCCTGGTTCTGTTCTCGGACGGCGCCGATTCCGCGCCGGCCGAACTTGGTGACGCCCTGCTCACCCTGAAGGCCGCCGGCACTCCCGTGTACACGGTCGGCCTCGGCCGGCCGCGGCTTCGCAAGGACATCGAGGTTTCCCGGGTGGTGGCGCCCAGAAGGGTGCTCGAGGGCTCCACGGTCGAGGTCGAGGTCACGCTTTCCCAGACGGGGTTCGGCGGTCGCACCGTGGACCTGGAGGTAGAGGACGACGGCCGGATCGTCAACGTGGAACAGGTGGCCTTCCCGCGCGGCGGCTCAGCGGTCACGGCCCGGGTCATGTTCGCGGCGAACGACGAGGGAGCCAGGGAGTTCCGGTTTCAGGTCGTCGGCCAGCCGGGCGAGGAGCTGCTGTTGAACAACGAGCGGACCGCCCTGGTGGAAGTGCTGAAGCGGCGGGAGAAGATCTTCTTCTTCGAGGGCGAGCCGCGCGACGAGTCGAAGTTCCTGCGGCGGGCGGTCAGTCAGGACGAGAACCTGCACGTCGTGTCGATGACGAGGCAGGCGGCCAACAAGTTCTACGGCATGAACTTCGACGAGGACACGCGGCGCTTCGAGGGGTTTCCGACCCGGCGCGAGGAGTTGTTCGAGTACAGCGGCGTCATTCTGGGCAGCATGGAGGCGAGCTTCTTCACCCACGACCAGATGCGGATGCTCGTCGACTTCGCCACCCAGCGCGGCGGCGGCGTGCTGCTCCTGGGCGGCCGGCGGGCTTTTTCCGAGGGCGGCTTCGCCGGGACTCCGCTCGCCGAGCTGTCGCCGGTCGTGCTCTATGACCGGCCGGCGGACCAGGGGCGTCCGGAGCTGCTGACGGATCTCCGGCTGGAGTTGACGCCGCAGGGGCGGGCCCACCCGGCAACGCTCCTGCGCGACGACCGGGAGGAGGCGAACGAACTCTGGCCGACGCTGCCGCCGCTTTCGGCCTACCAGCGGGTGACGGAACTCAAGGCGGGCGCGACCGCGCTGCTCCAGGCGGAGAGTCCGATGGTCAGTCATCCGATGATCGTCCTGGCGCACCACCGGATCGGCCGGGGCCGTGCGATCGCGTTCACGCCTCACGATTCCTGGCACTGGCAGATGAGCGCCGAGATCCCGTTGGAGGACCAGACTCACGAGCGCCTCTGGCGGCAGATGCTGCGTTGGCTGGTGTCCTACGTTCCCGATCGGATCGAGATAGAGGCGGACCGCGACCGGTTCGAACCGGGGAGCATCGTCACACTGCGCGCGACGGTGCGGGACGAGGCGTTCCAGGAAGTGAACCGGGCCCAGGTCGTGGCGGCGATCGAACAGCCCTCCGGCGAGGAGGTCGAGGTACCGCTGGACTGGTCGGTGGAACGCGACGGGGAGTTCATCGGCACGTTCACGGCAAGCGAAACCGGCCTCTACCGGGTCGAGGTCGACGCGAGGTCGGAAGGCCAGTTGCTGGGCGTTGCGACCTCGCGCTTCGCCGTCGACGAGTTGAACGAGGAGCTGTTCGGCGCCGCTCGCCGGGATTCCGTGCTCAAGCGCATCGCGAGCGAGACGGGCGGACGCCAGGTCGAACTCGGTCGTGCGGACCGCCTGGTCGAGGACCTTTCGGTGAGCCGCGAGGGAACTCTGGTGCGGGAGGCCAGGGATCTCTGGGACATGCCCATCCTGTTTCTTGTGCTGGTGGCGCTGCTGGGCGGTGAGTGGGCCGTTCGGCGCCGTCTGGGGATGGCGTGAAGCGCCGCGGCTCCACGCTGGCCCCGGCCCTCTGCCTGACGGTGGCCGGTCTGCTCTCCGTGGCGCCGCTTTCCGCCGACACCCACCTGCTGGTGGTGGCCGGGGTCGGCGGCGAGGAGGCCTACACGGGACGCTTCCACCTGTGGTCGACACGTGTCGTGGACGCGGCGGTCGCCGCCGGACTCCCTCCGGAGAACGTGGTCTACCTGGGGGAGCGTGAGGATCTCGATCCCGAGCGGATCAACGGGCGTTCGACCGGCGAGAACGTGCTGGCGGAGATCGCGGCCCTTGCCGAGCGGTCGAGCGCCGGGGACGACGTGTGGATCGTCCTCTTCGGCCACGGTAGCGGTGCCGCCGGACCGCCGCGGTTCAATCTGCCCGGTCGCGACCTGGTCGCCGACGAGTACGCCGCGGCGCTGGAACGACTTGCCGGGCGCCGCGTCGTGTTCATCAACGCGAGCTCCGCGTCCGGCGGTTTCATCGGGCCGCTGTCGAAGGAGGGCCGGGTCGTCATCACGGCGACCAAGTCGGGAGGTCAGAGCAACGAGTCGCTGTTCGGCGGCTACCTGGCGGAGGCCTTCGACGGCGAGGCCGGAGACGCCAACAAGGACGGCCGGACATCGGCGCTCGAGGCCTTCGCCTTCGCTCAGCGCGAGATCGAGCGCTATTACCGGCAGAACGGCCTGTTGCGCACCGAGAACGCGCTGCTCGACGACGACGGCGACGGCATGGGCAGCCCCGAGCCGGCCGGGGTGGAGGCGTCCGAAGCGACCGACGGCCGGCTCGCGAGTCTCCTGTACCTGGGTCAGGAGGCACAGCCTTCGACGCTCACCGCGGAGGCGCGGGAACTGGCGGATCGGCGTGCCGGGATTCAACGGCGAATCGATGAGCTGCGCCTGCAGCGGGAAACGCTGGATGAGGAGGTCTACCTGAGCGAACTCCAGGAGCTCATGGTCGAACTGGCGCTGGTCGATCGCGAGCTGGAGGAAGCGGCCGCCGACGGGGAGCCCGAACCATGATCCGCCGGAACTCCCTCATCGGAGCTGCGGCGTGCGCCCTGGCGCTGGCAATCGTCTGGTCGGTCGGGGCGTGGCCGGTCGGGGCCCAGGAGCCGGCATCGCTCGACGAGATCGAGTCGATGCTCCGGACCGGCCGGTACGAAGACGTCATCTCCAGGTTGGAGGCGCCTTCAGGGGCCGGGGAGACGCCAGCACCGCGCGCGCTGAGGTTGTTGGTGGAGGCGATGATCGCTACCGGCCGCTACGACGAAGCCGCCGCGGCGTTCGAGGGCGTCGACGCCGCGGAGGCAGGACTCGGTGTTCTGCGCGGCCGGGTGGCGCTGCTCGGCGGCGACCGCGAGCGAGCGCGCCAGGCGTTCGAGTCGGCGCGCCTGGCCCGGCGCGGGGACGCCCTGGTCGCCTCGTTCGAACTCGCGCGACTGGCCTGGGACGAGGGCGCGATCGGGGGAGCCACGACGGGCTTCTACGCGATGATCGACGCCTACAACCGGGGCGCGGCCGACACCGCCGAGGAACTCGTGGCGGTCGCCCACGCCTGCCAGTGGCTGGGGCGCGACGATCCGGAGCTGTTCAAGGACGCGCTGAGGGCGTACGACGAGGCCGTGGCCGTCGATCCCTCGTGGCCCGTGCCGCGGATTCGTCTCGGGGAGCTGTTTCTCGAGAAGTACGACAGCTCCCAGGCCCGCACCGCGATCGCGGACGTGCTCCGGTCGAATCCGCGGCACCCCGAGGCGCTGCTGGCGATGGCGCGGACGATGCGGTTCGACGGCGACCCGCGGGCGGCCGAGACTCTCGACGTGGCCCTGGAGGTGAATCCGAACCTGATTCCGGCCCGGGTCTTCAGGGCCCGGCTCCGCCTGGCCTCGGAGCGCTTCGGAGAGGCCCGCGAAGAGGTGGAGAAGGCGATCGAGGCCGATCCTGAATCGCTCACCGCCCGGACGGTGCTGGCGGCGGTCGAGTTCGTCGAGGGGCGGGACGAGGAGTTCGCCACCGTCCGCGACGGCATCCTGGCGGACAACCCGCGTTACGCCGACCTGTTCAACGAACTTGCCGACGCGAGTGTCGAGAACCGGCTCTACCCGCAGGCGCGGGACTTCGCCGCCGAGGCGGTGCGGCTGGATCCGAAATCCTGGCGCGGTTACGGGCTGCTCGGCCTCAACCAGCTTCGGCTTGGGGAGATCGAAGACGGGAAGGCCAACCTGGAGCGGGCCTTCGCGGGCGACCCGTACAACGTCTGGATCAAGAACACGCTCGACCTCGTCGACACGTTCGTCCAGTACCGGACGATCCAGAGCGAACACTTCGAGTTCCATATCCACGAAAGCGAGGCGGAACTGCTGGCGCCCTACGTGGTCGAGCTGGCGGAGGAGGCCTGGGCCGTGCTGGTCGAGCGCTACCGGTTCGAGCCCCCGACGCCGGTCCGGGTCGAGCTCTATCCGTCGCACGCCGACTTCTCGGTCCGCACGGTCGGGCTTGCCGGACTGGGCGCTCTGGGCGTGTGCTTCGGTCCGGTGCTTGCCCTCGACTCGCCCTCGGCCCGCCAGGTCGGCCACTTCAACTGGGGCGCCACGCTCTGGCACGAACTCGCCCACACCTTCACCCTCCTCGTCACCGACGCGAAGATCCCGCGCTGGCTGACCGAAGGTCTCTCCGTGTTCGAGGAACGCCGGGCGCGCCCCGGGTGGGGCGACGATGTCCAGATCCCCTTCATCACCTCGTTGCGCGACGGGGAGCTGCTCGGGATCGCCGACCTCAACGACGGCTTCATGCGGCCGAAGTTCCCCAGCCAGATCGGTCTCTCCTACTACCAGGCCTCGCTGATCTGCGACTGGATCGAGGAGAACTACGGCTTCGACGCGATTCTCGTCATGCTCGCGGGCTACCGGGAAGGCAAGAGCACGGAAGAAGTGTTCCAGGAGGCGATGTCGCTGTCTCTGGAGAGCTTCGACGAGCGGTTCTTCGGGCATCTGCGCGAGCGTTTCGGCACCGCGATGGCGGCCCTCTACGACCTGCCGGGAGCCGTCGGCAGGGACGACGCGGAAGATGAAGAATCGGGTGAGGATGGGCCGTCGCGGGGCCCCAGACGGAACCTCTTTGCGGGCTCCGGGCCGGACCTGGAAGCGCTCGAACGAGTGGCGAAGGAACGTCCGGACGACTTCCGCGTGCAGATGACCTACGGCAACGCGCTCTTCGCTGAGGAGCGCTACGCCGAGGCGGAAGCTCCTCTGCTGCGGGGCCGCGACCTCTTCCCCGAGTTCGTCGGACCCGGCAACGCCTACACGCTGCTGGCCGAGATCTACCGGGAGCTGGAACGGGAGGGGGAGGCGATCGAGGCGCTGGAGAGTCTGCTCCAGCACAACGAAACGGCCTGGGACGAGCACCTGGCGCTGGCCGATCTCCTGGCTGAGGCCGGCCGGAGCGAGGAGGAAGCCGCCATCCTGGAGCGGACGCTCTACATCTCGCCCTTCGACGCCAATGTGCACCGCCGCCTCGCCGAGTCCGCTTCCGCCGATGGCCGGCTCGACGTCGCCGTGCGCGAGCGGGCCGCCCTGATCGCGCTGGACCCGCCCGACCGCGCGGACGCTCTGTACCGGCTGGCGCTGGCCGAACGGGACGCCGGTCGACCCGAGCGGGCCCGCCGAACGGTCCTCCGAGCCCTGGAGGTGGCGCCGGGGTACGATCCGGCGCAGGAACTGCTGCTCGACCTGGTCGGGAAGGGACCCGCGCGAAAGGGACGGCAGCCGGGAGCAGAGGGGCCGTGACTGGAGCGCGCAGCAGACGTCGGACGTTTTCCGCCTTGGCGGGCGTCCTGGCGCTTGCCCTGCTGGCGGGCGGGCTGTCCGCGCGCGACGAGAACTGGCGCCCCGCCGCGCCCAGCGTGGAGACTCCGTCGTTCCCCTACTCGGGCGGCTTCACCTTCGCCCGGATCCGCTTCGAGCCGACGATCTGGGGCGGCGGCCCCTTCATGTGGGGTCTCGACCTGAAGTGGAACCACGACTACCCGTTCGCCGAGGAGAACTTCACGCGAATCGTCGACGAGATCACCGACGTCGAGGTGCAGACGGAGGGCGGCAACGTCCTCGAGTTGACCGATCCCCGACTGTTCGAGCATCCCTGGGCCTATCTCTGCGAGCCGGGCTTCTGGAACCCGACGGAGGAAGAACTCGAGAACCTCCGCTCCTACCTGTTCAAGGGCGGCTTCCTGGTGATCGACGACTTCTTCGACGTGCGCGGCTATCCCGTGCAGTGGGAGAACTTCGAGCGGCAGATGGGTCGGCTCCTGCCGGGCTACGAGCTCGTGCCACTCACGGTCGATCATCCGGTCTTCCGCTCCTTCTTCGTGCTCGAGGACATCAACTTCGACATCGAGGACGCCCGCTTCTATCCGGTGCGGGGCCGGATCTACGGCGTCTTCGAGGACAACGATCCGAGCCGGCGGCTGATGGCCGTCATCAACTACAACATGGACATCGGCGATTTCTGGGAGTGGTCGGAGACCACCTTCTACCCGGTGGACGTGACCCAGAAGGGCTTCAAGCTCGGGGTCAACTACCTGATCTACGGGATGACCCACTGAGCCGTTCCCGAACGGACGCCCCGACCCAAGGATGGAGAACTCGATGAACGACACCTCAGAGAACCTCGCCCAGACGACCGTCCTGGAAGGCGGCGGCGAGGGCCTGACCAGCGAAACGGACATCGAGCTGGCCGCGCGCCTGGCGACGGGCAGGGAGCAGGTCCTCGCCCAGCTCGCCAAGCAGATCGTCGGCCAGGAAGAGGTCCTGGGTCAGGTGCTGATGACCCTGTTCGTGGGCGGCAACAGCATCCTGACCGGTGTGCCGGGTCTGGCCAAGACCCTGATCGTTCAGACCGTCGCCGAGATCCTGGACCTCAAGTTCAGCCGCATCCAGTTCACGCCCGACCTGATGCCGAGCGACATCACCGGCACCGACATCATCCAGGAAGACCACGACACCGGCAGGCGGGAGATGATCTTCATGCCCGGGCCGATCTTCGCCCAGATCGTCCTCGCCGACGAGATCAACCGGACGCCGCCGAAGACCCAGGCGGCGCTGCTCGAGGCGATGCAGGAGCACCGCGTGACGGTCCAGGGCCGGACCTACGACCTGGAGCAGCCGTTCTTCGTCTTCGCGACCCAGAACCCGATCGAGCTGGAAGGCACCTATCCGCTGCCGGAGGCCCAGCTCGACCGCTTCATGTTCAACATCATCATCGATCATCTCCCCGAGGACGAGGAGATGGAGATCGTCGACGCGACGACCACCCTCCGCGAGTTCACCCTGGAGACGCGCGTCACGGGCGAGGACCTGCGCGCGTTCCACCGCCTGGTGCGGCGGGTGCCGATCGCGGAGCCGATCCTTAGATACGCCGTCCACCTGGTGCGGATGACCCGTCCCGACAGTCCTGAGGCGCCCGACTTCGTGAACCAGTGGGTGCAGTACGGCGCCAGCGTTCGCGCTGCCCAGTTCATGGTTCTCGGCGCCAAGGCCAAGGCGCTGATGGACGGGCGCTATCACGTCGCGCACGAAGACGTTCGGTCCCTTGCCAAGCCGGTCATGCGGCATCGCATCCTGACCAACTTCCACGCCGAGTCGGAGCGGGTGACCACCGACGAGATCGTAGGCCGGCTGCTGGAGCTGGCTCCAGTAACCCCGAGTGGGATGAGCTGACGGGCAAGGCCGGGCCATGAAGTACGGCAGGTTCGTCGACACCGGGACGCTCGCGCGCATCAGCAGTCTCGACCTGCTCGCGAAGACCGTCGTCGAGGGCTTTGTCAGCGGCCTGCACCGGTCGCCGTTCCTGGGGCGGTCGATGGACTTCGCGGAGTACCGCGCCTACCAGCCCGGCGACGACATCCGGCGCGTCGACTGGAAGCTCTTCTGCCGCACGGACCGCTTCTACGTGAAGGAGTTCGAAGCGGATACGAACACGAACCTGACGATCGCGATCGACGTCTCCCGGTCGATGGACTTCGGGACAGGCGCCCTGACCAAGCTCGATTACGGGCGCTACCTTGCCGCCTGCCTGGGCTACTTCGCCTCCAAACAGAAAGATCGCATCGGCCTGGTTACCTTCGACAGCGGGATCGTCGACTACGTTCCGCCTGCGGCCAAGCACCTTCAGGTCGTGCTCCACACGATCGACCGGATCGAACCGGGCGGTGGCGGCAGCCTGCGCGAACCGCTGCTCGAGGTGGTCGACGCGGTGCGCCGCCGGAGCATGGTCGTGCTGATCTCGGATTTCTACGAGGAACCCGAGACGGTGATCCGGACCGCGGCCGGCTTCCGGCACAAGGGAAACGACGTGATCCTCTTCCATCTGCTGGACCCGGCTGAGCTCCGGTTCGACTTCGACGGGGAGCTGGACCTCAGGGACCTCGAGACCGGGGCGCGGGAAGCGGTCATGCCGGATGTGCTGCGGGACCAGTACCTCGAACTGATCCGGGAGCACACGCGGACGCTCGACCGGTCCCTGGTCGAGGCGGGCATCGACTACACGTTGGTCGACATCTCCCAGCCCCTGGACGCGGCGCTCTACAGCTACCTGTCCGCCCGCCTGTACGCGATGAAGGCCAGGTAAGGCCGCCGTGGGTCTGCTGGCGCCTCTCTTCCTGCTCGGCCTGGCGGCCATCGCCGTGCCGGTGCTCATTCACCTGCGTCTGCGCCACCGCACCCGCGTCGTCCGGTTCCCGTCGCTGATGTTCATCTCCCAGGCGCCCTACCGGTCGATGCGCCGGAGGCGGCTGCGAGATGTCCTCTTGCTCCTGATGCGTTGCCTCGCGGTGGCGCTGCTTGCCCTGGCGTTCGCACGGCCGCTTTGGCAGGGCGATGCGGCCGCCGGCGCGACCTCCAACAGCCGGCTGGTCGTCGTCCTGCTGGACAACTCCTTCAGCATGGGCTTCGGCGATCGCTGGCAGCGGGCCGCCACGGCGGCCGGGTCGGCCTTCGGCGAGCTCGACGCCGCGGACCGGGGCGCCCTCGTCGTCTACTCGGACGAGGCGGAACTCCAGAGCGCCCCGACCTCGGACGGAGCTCTGCTGGCCGCGATGGTTCGGGACGTGGAGGTCGCGCCACGGTCCACCTCGCTGCTGCCGGCGATCCAGATGGCGCGCGGCGTGCTGGCCGAGGCCGGGGAACTCGGCCAGCGGGAACTCGTCATCGTGAGTGACTTCCAGCGATCGTCCTGGACGCCCGAGAACGTCGCGGCGCTGCCGGCCGGCGTGGAACTGCGGCTCGTCGACATCGGTGAGGAGGATGAAGCGGTTGGCAACGCGGCCCTTACCGACGTCGCCTTCGACCACTCTCGCAGCGGCGACCGGGAACAGGTGGGGATCGCGGCGCGGGTCGGCTACCTGGTTGCTCGCGAGTCGCCGGCGGTCCCGCCCGGAACGCCGTTGCGGGCGGAAGTCGACCTGCTGCTGGATCGCGAGGTGGTCCAGACCAGGGCGGTCGAACTCGGCGCGGACTCGTCGACGATGGTCAACTTCGCGCCCGAGGTGCTCGAACGGGAGCGCACCACCCGCGGCACGGTGCGTCTGCGGGACGATTCCCTCGCCGCCGACAACGAGTTCCGTTTCGTGCTGTCGCCGGCGCACGAGGTCGGTGTGCTCGTGATCGAGCCGGACGGCGACCGCCGCCGCGGCCGCTATCTCGAAGAGGCCCTGGCGCTCGGCCGCCGGCCGTTCTTCCGGGTGAGCCGGGTGCAGGCGTCCGGTTTCCAGCGCTCGATGCTCGACGGCAAGTCGGTCGTCGTCATCAACGACGCTGCCCAGCAACTGTCGACTGCGGCGGGCGACGCCGTCGCCGGCTTCGTGCGCGACGGCGGCGGCCTGCTGCTCTCGGTCGAGCGCGGCCTGACCTCGACCGCCGGTCTGTTGAGGGAGTTCGGCGTGAACAGCGAACGGCAGGCGGACCGGCTTTCCGGGAGCGCGGGCTCTCTGGCCTGGTTCGACACCGGCCATCCGGTCTTCGACGTGTTCGCCACGGCCAGGAGCGGCGATTTCTCCTCCGCGTCCTTCTTCCGCTATCACCGGCTCGTGCCCCCGGAAGGCGCCGCCACGATCGCGCGCTTCGACGACGGCGCTCCGGCGTTGCTGGACCTGATACCGGGAACGGCTGAGGACGGCGGAGCGGCGGACGCCGCTTCCGGCCGGGTCCTGGTGCTGCCGACTTCCTTCGACACCTTCTGGAACACGCTGCCGCTTCAGGCGGTGTTCCTTCCCTTCGTCCATCGCTCGGTGGAGTACCTGGCGGGCTACTCGCTGCCCCGCTCCTGGTATCGGGTGGGAGAGGTCGCCCAGGTGGAACTGCCCGGCGGCCCGGCGGGCGGCGAGGGGAACGGCTACGTCTCGGTCGCGCCGTCGGGCCGCGAGAGCCGGATCGAAGGGGACGGCGGAGGTCTGCTGCTGGACGTGGAGGAGCCCGGCTTCTATCAGTTCCGGGAGGTGCGGGCCGATGTCGCGACCGAGCCCCTGACCCTGGCGAGCAACGTGCCCGTGGTGGAGTCCGACCTGAGCCGACTCGATCTGGACGAGTTCATGTCCCGCATTCGACCGAGGGAGGAGGAGAACGGTCCGGCGGCGGAGGCCGCGGTGCAGTCTCCGGAGGAACGGGAACGCCGCCAGCGACTCTGGTGGTTCCTGATCGCTGCCGCGGCGCTGGTACTGGCAGCCGAGACCCTGTTCGGCAACCGGCGTCGGGCCGCCGCGGCGCCGGTCGTGACAGCATGGAGCCCCACCGGCGAGCAGAGCTGACTGAGGAGACCCGATGGCTTCCGGTTTCGATCCGATCTACGACCCGACCTACGGCGAACTCATGAGCGTGATCCGTCGCGTTCGCCTCCGCTGGCGGATGAAAGTGGCGTTGCGGGGATTGGTCACGCTGATCGTGACCGGCTTCGCCGCGTTCGCCGTTTCGGTCTGGGGCATGGACTACTTCCTCTACAGCGAGCGCGCGGTCGACGTGTTCCGCTGGCTCGCCTACCTGACCCTGATCGCTCTCGGGGTTCGGCTGCTCGCGGTTCCCCTCTCTCGACGGGTGTCCAAGCGCCAGGTGGCGCTCTACGTGGAGGAGCACGAGCCGACGCTCAAGGCCTCGGTGCTGAGCGCGGTGGAACTGGGTCCCATACAGCAGGGTTCGTCTGCGGACGCGGAGCGGGTGTCGCCGGAGCTCCAGCGGCGGGTACTGGAAGACGCCATCGAACGCTGCCAGCAGAGCGGTTTCGCGACCCGGATCGAGCGTGGCGCCCTGCAGCGTTTCTCGGCGGCCCTGGCCGGCGTGGCCAGCGCCGGCATGGTGGCGGTGCTGCTCAGCCCGGCCTTCCTCCAGCACGGCGCGATGCTGCTGTTCACGCCCTGGCGGGCGGCGGCCGCCGACAACCCGTACCGCCTGGTCGTGGCGCCGGGCAACGTGACCGTGGCCCGCGGCTCCGACCAGTTGATCAGCGCGGCCGTTCTGGGCTTCGACCCGGACCGCGTCGAGCTCGGTCTGAGGCCACTTGACGCCTCCGGCGACCCGGACGGCGAGTGGCAGCAGTGGCCGATGAATCGCGTCGGCGACGGGTTCGAACTGGCGGAACCCGGGGAGGACGGGGACCGGACGATCGCCGGCGAACCCGCCACTCACGACTTCATCGCCCTGAACCTGCGCTCCGACACGGACTACTACGTCGACGCCTCCGGCGTGCGCTCGCCGATCTACCGCATCCGCGTCAAGGATCTGCCCTACGTTGACCGGATCGATCTCCTGTACCGCTTCCCGGGTTACAGCGGGCTGTCGGACCAGACGGTCGAGGACGGCGGCGACATCGCGGTTCTCAAGGGTACGCAGGTGCGGTTCAGCATCCTCCCGATCTTCGAGGTCGAGGCCGGGCGCCTGCTGGTCGAAGGCGACGAAGCCAGGGACCTGAACGTCGAAGGCGACCGGCTGGTCGCGGCGTACACGGTGGACGAGAGCACCTACTACCGCATCGAGTTGATGGACGACGAGGGCAGGTGGCACCGGGCCTCGGCCGAGTACATGGTCACGGCCCTGGAGGACCAGCCCACGATCGTGCGTTTCCTGGCGCCCGGCCGCGACGTCAAGGTGTCGATGATCGACGAGGTGTTCGCCGAAGTCGAGGCGGAGGACGACTACGGTGTGCGACGCCTGAACATCCGCTACGCGGTCAACGGCGGCGAGGAGACGGAGCTTTCCCTGCTCGACAGCGCGTCGTCCTCGATGAAGAAGGTGAGCGTGGGACACACGCTCTTCCTGGAGGAGATGGACCTCCAGGTCGGCGATTCCATTTCCTACTTCGCGGAGGCCTGGGACCGCAGCCACGCCGAGCCGACGATCAGCGACATCTACTTCCTGGAGATCCGCCCCTTCGACCGGAACTATCGCCAGGCGGAGCAGGGCGGCGCCGGCGGCATGGGCGGCGCCGGCGGCCTGGATCAGACGCTCTCGGTGCAGCAGAAGATGATCATCTCGGCGACCTTCCGCCTCGTGCGCGACGAGGACGAGTACACGGCGCGCGAGTTGTCCGAGAACCTGACGACGGTTTCCCTGATGCAGGGCCGGCTGCGCGACCAGGTGGCGTCGCTGGTGACGCGGATGGGCAACCGGGGCCAGCAACTGCTCCAGGACGACGACTTCTCGAAGATCATCCGGTTCCTCGAGCAGGCCGGCGTCGAGATGGCGGCGGCGCAGAAAGAACTCGAGGCGGAGCGGGCCGAAGAGGCGATGACCGAGGAGAAGAAGGCCCTGGCCTCGCTGCAACGGGCGGAATCCGTGTTTCGCGAGATGCGCGTGTCCTTCGATCAGAGCGGCGGCGGAGGTGGCGGCGGCAACCAGCAGTTGTCCGAGGATCTCGCCGATCTGTTCGAACTGGAACTGGACAAGCTGCGCAACCAGTACGAGACGGTCCAGCGCGGCGCCGCCGAGCAGGCGCAGGCGGAAGTCGACGAACTGATGCAGAAGCTGCGCGAACTGGCCCGGCGCCAGCAGCGCGAGAACGAGCGCCAGAACCGGTTGCGGAGCCGCTCCCAGCAGGGGGGCGGTGGCGGCGGCAGGCAGCAGGACCTGATCGAGGAAACGGAGGAGCTGGCGCGGCGTCTGGAGCGGCTGGCTCGCGAGCAGCAGCGTCCGGAGCTGCAGGAGACGACGCAGGCTCTGCGGCAGGCCGCGGAGCAGATGAGGCGTTCCCAGGCCGGATCCTCCAGGTCGCAGTCGAATGCCGGCGCGGACGGGATCGCGGCTCTCGACAAGCTGCGTGAAGCGCGACGGCTGCTGGACCGCAACCAGCGCCAGCAACTCGGGCGGGACATGGAGGAACTGCAGGAGCGCGCCAACCGCGTGTCCCAGATGCAGAGCCGGATCGAGGAGCAGGTGGGCGAACTGGGCGGCCAGGAAGGCGAGAACGGCCAGCGCCGCAGCGGGCTCTCCGCGCGGGAACGTTCCGAACTCATCGATCGGATCATGGAGCGGAAGGACCGTTTGACCGACGAGGTGGCGGGCCTGGAGGCGCAGCTCAACCGGATGAGCCAGGGCGCCCGCAACGATCAGCCGGAGACGGCCCGGAAGCTGCGCGAGTCGGCGACGATCATCCGCGACGAGCAGTTGAAGGAGAAGATCCGTTACTCCAAGGGTGTGCTGGCCGGCCGGGATCCGGAGTTCGCGCGGTTGTTCGAGAACCAGATCCGGCAGGACATCGACGATGTGACGGAGCGGATCGCCGAGGCGCGCGAGAGCGTCGGTGAAGGCGGCGGCGAGCGTCAGGACCGGATGCTGGAGCGGACGCGCGACCTCGTCGAGAATCTGGCCTCGATGGAAGCCCGTCTGCGGGACCGCGTCGAGGCAGGTAGCCGGCTCGGTCAGCGGCGGGGGGAGGAAGGCGAACGGGATGGCCAGCAGCAGGACGGCCAGGGACAGGGCGGCGAGCAGCAGGGCGGAGAGCCACAAGGCGGCCAGCAGCAGGGCGGCCGGCCTGGCGACACGGCTTCGGAAGCCGGAGGCGACGCGGCCAACCCGGAGGGCGGCCGGAACCGGGGCCGCTTCAGCCAGTACGGCTCGAGCTCGGGCGGCTTCTACCAGCCCGGCATCTTCCCCGCCGAGGACCTGCGGCAGATCGACCGGGAGTTCGACCAGCGGCGTGCTGATCTGGAGGGCCTGAGGAACGACCTGCGACGGGAACGGATGGACACGGCCGACCTCGACCAGCTACTCCAGCAGATGGGCGATCTGAGCCTGCTCGGCCTCAACCGCGATCCGCTGGCCCTCGAACGGCTCCGCAACGACATCGTCGAGGGTCTGCGGCAGTTCGAGTACCGCCTGTGGCGCGAGCTACGCGGCGGCGAAGCCGAACGCGTCTACCTCGGGAACTCCGACCAGGTGCCGCCCGGCTACCGCGAACTCGTCGACGAGTACTTCCGCAAGCTGGCCAGCGAGAGCTAGCGGTCCGCTCAGTTCCCTGTCGGGATATCGCTGTACGGCACGTCGCGGTCGACGCGAATCTCGCCGGGGAGGCCGAGGACGCGTTCGGCGATGATGTTGCGCAGGATCTCGTCCGTGCCACCTGCGATGCGGAGGCCGGGGCTGTAGAGGAAGGACTGCTGGAACAAGGCCGAGGACGGCATGAGGGAAGGGTCCGTGATCACGCCGCCCATGTCCATCAGGTCCGCGCCGAACGAGGACACGTTCTGCAGCTTCGAGGCGGAGACCACCTTGCCGATCGAGTTCTCGGGTCCCGGCACCTTGCCCTGGGAGAGAGCCGTCATCGTGCGCGCCTTCGTGTGTTTCATGCCCATCGATTCGACGTACCAGTCGGCGATCTTCTCGCGGACCAACGAGTCCTCGAGGGCGGGCCGGCCGTCGAGTTCGCAGGCGGCGGCGAGTTTCATCACTTCACGGAAGTCCGGCGGCGGCGCGTCGCCGACGGCGAGGCGCTCGTTCATCAGCGTCGTGATCGCCACCTGCCAGCCTTCGCCGATCGCGCCGAGGCGTTGACTGTCCGGCACGCGGACGTTCGTGAAGAACACCTCGTTGAAGTTGGAGCCGCCGTTGATCTGCTTGATCGGCTTGATGTCGATTCCGGGCGACTTCATGTCGATAAAGAAGAAGGTCAGGCCCTTGTGCTTGGGAAGCGACGAATCGTGGCGGGCGACCAGGATGCCCCAGTCGGAGTAGTGGGCCCCTGAGGTCCAGACCTTCTGGCCGTTGACCACCCAGTCGTCGCCGTCGCGGTGGCAGCGGGTGCGCAGCCCGGCGACGTCGGACCCCGCCGCGGGCTCCGAGAACAACTGACACCAGACCTCTTCGCCACGCATCAGCGGCGGAATGAAGCGGGCCTGTTGCTCCTGGGTCGCGTATTGCGCCATGACCGGACCGCACATGCCGAGACCGATGCTGAAGAAGCCGGTCGGGACGTCGAAGTTCGCCTCTTCCTGGTCGTAGATGATCGTCTCGATCATCGGCCGGCCCTGGCCGCCATGCGCGACCGGCCAGTGACGGCAGGCGTAGCCGGCGTCCGCCTTCCTGGCCTGCCACGCCTTGGCGAGGGCGAGGCCCTCCTCGGCGTCGAGCCGGCGGCTGACGCTGGGGCGGTCCTTGCGCGGTTCCGCGTTGGCGCCGAGCCAGGCCCGGACCTCCGCGCGGTACGCGGCCTGTTCGGGAGTGTCGTTGAAGTCCATCAGGCGGCCTCCTGCCGTTCCAGACCGGAGATCAACCGGTCCTTCCACACCCTTTCGCTGCCGATGCTGAGCGCGAGCAGCTTGGAGCGGCGGTAGTAGAGGTGGCAATCGGACTCCCAGGTGAAGCCGATGCCGCCGTGGGTCTGGATGTTCTCCTTCGAGGCGAAGTGGAAGGCCTGGGTGGCGGCGACACGGGCCGCGGCAGCCGCGACCGGCAGCTCGGGCGCGTCGGTCGAAAGCGCCCAGGCGCCGTAGTAGCAGTTCGCCCGGGCGAGTTCGTTCTTGATGTACATGTCGGCGAGCTTGTGCTTGATCGCCTGGAAGGAGCCGATCGGCCGGCCGAAGGCGTAGCGGCCCTTGGCGTAGCCGATCGCCATCTGGAGGCAGGCGTCCGCGCCACCGAGTTGCTCCATGGCGAACAGCACCGCGGCGCGGTTGAACACCGCACCCTTGGTCGCCCAGCCCTGGCCGGCTTCGCCGAGCAACTCGGCCTCGGCGCCGTCGAAGGTGATTCGGGCGTGGGAACGGGAGGGGTCGAGAGTGTCGACCGGCTCGCGGGAGACCCCTTCGGAGGCCAGGTCTACGACCGCCAGCGAGGCGCCGTTCCCGTCCTTTGCTACGACGACACAGAGGTCCGCTACGTCGCCGTCGGGCACCGGCATCTTCGTGCCGGACAGGCGGCCGTCACTGAGCGTCGTCTGAAGGTTCGCCACCGTGGCCTGTCCCGGACCTTCGGAGAGGGCGAAGGTGCCGATGCTCTCACCCGAGGCGAGCCTGGGCAGCAGTCTCTCCTTCTGCTCGTCCGACCCGCCCTGGAGAATCGCTTCGGCGGCGAGGTAGACGGACGACGAGAAGGGAACCGGCGCGATCGCGCGGCCCATCTCCTCGGCCACGACGCAGAGTTCGAGATAGCCGAAGCCGATACCGCCGACCTCCTCGGGGATCGCGATCCCGGGAGACTCGTTGGCGCAGATCTGCTGCCACAGATCGCGGGCGAACGGTTCGTCCGTATCCTCCAGCACCCGCCGGGGCACGGTCGTATCGCAGGCGGCGCGCAGGAAGTCGCGCGTCTGCTGCTTCAATGCCTTCTGGGCATCCGAGAAATCGAAGTTCATTGCTGCTCCCGGTCGGTTTCGGACGCGGAGTGTAACAGCGAAGAGACGGCTGTCAGATGTCGTAGATCCGACCCTCGGCGAGCGCCTCGATCTCGAGGTCGCGGCGGTCCACCATGTCATCGCCGAGGTGCGTGAGCAGCATCCTCCGGCAGTCGAGCAGGTGGCGGCGGGCGAGGAGTTCACGGTAGTTCAGGTGGTTCGGGATCGGCCGGTCGTAGGAGTTGCATTCGCAGATGAAGAGATCGGCGCCCGCGGCCGCATCCACCAGTGCTTCAGTCCACTCCGTGTCCCCGGAGAAGGCGAGCGTTCGGCCGCCGTACTCGACTCGCAGCGCGTGGCTCGGCGCGCCAGACGGGTGGACGACCTCGAAGGGCGTTACCCGCAGGCCGTTGACGGTGGCCGGGCGGTGCTCGTGAAGTTCAAGGAACTCGACATCGAAGGCTGGCTCGCGCCGGGAGGAGCCGGGGTACAGAGCCTCGGTCGCCTGCCTCAGCCTCTCCCGGAGGCCGGGAGGCCCCGCGAGGGTCAGCGGCGTCGTGCGGCGCGCACGGTAGTGGGCGTCGCTCAACAGGAAGGGCAGACCCCCGAAGTGGTCCCCGTGGAGGTGGGTGATGAGGATCGTGCGGATCGTCGCGGGCTCGATTTCGCGGGCCTTCATCGCGGTCAGCGATGTGGCGCCGCAGTCGAGCAGAGTCGGAGAGAGGGCGCCGTCGTTCGCTTCGCCGCTCAGGAGGAAGCAGGTGTGCAACCGGCCGCCGCTGCTGAAGGCGTCGCCGCAACCTAGGACGTGGAGCTGGAACGTCATCCGGGAGGTGAAGCAGGTTCCGCGTGCCGCCGGCGCGGCCATGGCCGTTCCCGCGGGCGGACGGCATGATAGAGCACGCGACGCGAACGGAAGCCGCCTGGGGCCAGCGGTCCGAACGGCGCTCCGTCGAAAACGGAAGGAGAAGCACATGGGTGGTCGGACGAGTTTCGAGACGATCCGGGTGGAGAAGGACGGCAACCTGGGATTCCTGACTCTGGCGAAGCCGGAGCGCCTGAACGCCGTCGACGGGACGATGCTGCGCGAACTGGCTCTTGCCGCGGCCTGGTTCGACGACCGGAGCGAGATCGATGTGGTCGTGCTGCGCGGCGAGGGGCGGGCGTTCTGCGCCGGGGCCGACCTCAAGGCGATGGGCGGCGCCTCGGAGTCGAACTGGCGCCAGCGCCGCGAGGCGGGCCAGCTCGGCCGCCGGGCGATGGACGCACTGGAGCAGATGCGAGCGCTCACCGTGTCCCAGGTCCAGGGCTATGCGGTCGGCGGCGGCTTCCTGCTGATGGCGGCCTGCGACCTGCGGGTCGTTGCGGAGGACGCCGTGTTCTTCATTCCCGAGGTCGAACTGGGGCTTCCTCTGGCCTGGGGCGGTGTGCCGCGGATGGTGCGCGAGCTCGGACCGGCCCTGACCAAGGAGCTGATCATCACCTGCCGCCGCTTCGGCCCGTCGGAGGTGGCGGCGATGGTGAACCGGATCGTGCCGGCGGACCGGCTCGAGGAGGAGACCCTGGACCTCGCCCGGTCCCTGGCCGCGATGCCCACGGTGCCGGCGGCGATCACGAAGGACCACGTGAACGCCGTGTGCCGGGCCATCGCGGGCGCCACCGACTTCGCCGACGGCGACACCCTGCAATGGGTGAGGGGTGACGCCGAGTCGGAGGCGGCCCGGGTGCGCTACACGGAGCGCACGCTCGGCAGCGGACGAGGCGCCTGACCTCAGCGGTCGGCCGTAGCCTCGGGTGTCGGTGCGCCGGCCATCTGGCCGGCATCCGGCGTGGCTGTCGGCTCAGTCGGCCGGCGACTTGTGGACCCGGCCCACCCGCATGACGAAGCGGACATCCTGGAGTTTCGTGACGTCGGCGATCGGGTCGCTTTCGACGGCGATCAGGTCGGCCGACTTGCCGGCCGTGATCGAGCCGGTCTCTTCCCAGATGTCGAGGAGCTTCGCGGTGACGGCCGTCGCCGACTGGATCGCCGTCATCGGCGCCATGCCGCCTTCGACCATGTAGAGGAACTCCTGGGCGTTGCTGCCGTGGGGGCAGACGCCGCAGTCCGTGCCGAAGGCGATCGGCACGCCCGCTCGATGGGCCTTGGCGAAGGTCTCCTGGATCACCGGCCCGATGGCGGCGGCCTTGGGCCGGATGATCTCCGGGAAGTAGCCCGGCACCGCCGCTTTCTCGGCCACGAAGTTGCCCGCCGAGATGGTGGGCACGAAGTAGGTGCCGTGCGCCTTCATCAGCTCGAAGGCCTCCTCGTCCATGTAGGTGCCGTGCTCGATTGTCGTGACGCCGGCCCGGATCGCCCGCTTCATGCCCTCGGCCCCGTGGGCGTGGGCGGCGACCATGAAGCCGTAGTCCTTCGCCGTGTCGACGATGGCCCGGATCTCCTCCTCCGTGAACTGCGGGTTCTGGCCGCTCTTGGCCAGGCTGAGCACGCCGCCGGTGGCCGTGATCTTGATCAGGTCGGCGCCCTCCTTGTAGCGCTGCCGGACCGCCTTGCGGGCGTCCTCGACGCTGTTGACGATGCCCTGCCTGGGTCCCGGGTCGCCCTGCAGGTCGGGCCGCATGCCGTTCGTCCGGTCGCCGTGACCACCGGTGGTGGCGAGCGAAACGGTGGCGGCGAAGATCCGGGGCCCGGGCATGTCGCCGCGGTTGATCGCGTTTCGCACCGCCAGGATCGCGGTCGTTTCGCCGCCCACATCGCGGACCGTCGTGAAGCCGGCGAGCAGCGTCCGCTTTGCGTAGATCAGCCCCTTGACCGTCGCGTCCGCCGGGGTCTGCTGGAAGCGCTCGAGATAGGACGCGGCGCCGGCCTGCTGCGACGTCAGGTGGACGTGCATGTCCATCAGGCCGGGGAGGACGGTGTGGCCGGACAGGTCGATCAGCGTGTCGCCGTCCTCCGGATCGGCGAGTCCCTCCTCGACGGCCGTGATCGTCTCGCCTTCGACGACGATCGTGTGCCTGCCGAGGACTTCGCCGGCTTCGACGTCGACCAGGGAGCCGGCGTGAATGACGGTGCGACCGTCGGCTGCGACAGCAGTGGTCGTCGCGAACAGGAGGAGCGCGGCCACGGTGAGGAAGGCGGCGATGGGAGATGGGGCGAAGCGGTTCGTCATCGTCGGGAACCTCCGTTGATCTGGAAACGGGAAGGGGCCGCGACTGTAGCGCAGCAGGAGGGGCAGCTATCGGCGCGCGGACGGGTCCGTACGTGTCGTTCCGAACCGGCTGATCGACCAGGTCAGGGCGAAGCCGGCGCCGGCGATCGCCAGGGACGATGCGGCCTGTAGCGGTGCGGGAAAGGCGGGGTTCTCGAAGGGCCACAGACCGACGACGGCGCCGAGCAGAAGGCCCATCAGCGCTCCCAGCGTCGCCTGGCGGAAGCGTCGGAGGGCGAACCGCACGGCGTTGCTGATCAGGGTTGCGCCGACGGCGATACCCACGAGAACGGGCAGCAGGACGCCTGCCGCTTCCATGACGGCTGGCGCGTCCAGCCCGCTGAGTCCTTCGAGCACCTGATCGATGGCCCCGAGGATCGGTTCGTACTGGCCGAGGGCCAGGAGCAGGTAGGCGCCGCTCACACCCGGCAGAATCATCGCGGCGGCGCCGCCCGCTCCAGCGACAGCGAGCAGGAACGGTCCACTGCTGGTCAATCCCGTCGCGGTGGGACCGCTCTGGAGCAGCGCGAGCCCTGCCATGGCGGCGAAGCCTCCGGCCGCGCCGCCCCAGAAGATTCGAGTGGCGGGCCGGCCGAGACGCCAGACCAGCGGCACGCCTCCCAGGGTCAGACCGATGAAGGCGCTGTACATGATCGATCGCTGGTCAACCACCAGGTCCCGCAGGAGACCCGCCAGAAGGAGGATCGCCAGGCCGCCGGACGCGGCCACTACTGCCAGCAACAACAGCGGCTGAAGCCGCAGCCGCAGCCGGGTCGTGTCGGCCACGGCCTCGATGAAGCGGGGATAGATGCCGACCGCGAGCAGCATCGTGCCGCCGCTGATGCCCGGCACGATGTTGGCGAGCCCCATCAGCACGCCGCCCGCAACCGCGCGCGGCGCCCAGGAAGCGTCCGAGCTGCTCCGACTACCGGCCATCCGGACGGAGTCTAAGGGCGCGTGGCGATCTCGTGCCGGATTGGTCTAGCGTTGCGGCCATGATGGACTACGACTACGACCTGTTCGTGATCGGCGCGGGCTCCGGCGGCGTGCGCGCCAGCCGGATGGCCGCCGGCTACGGCGCCCGGGTGGCGGTGGCGGAGGAACGCTACCTGGGCGGCACCTGCGTCAACGTGGGCTGCGTGCCGAAGAAGCTGCTCGTGTGCGCCTCGGCCTTCGCCGACCACTACCGCGAGGCCTCGGGTTTCGGCTGGACGGCGGGGCAGCCAGCTTTCGACTGGGGCCAGCTCATTGGCAACAAGAACCGGGAGATCGAGCGGCTCAACGGGATCTACCGTGGCCTGCTCGATTCAGCCGGCGTCGAGCTGTTCGAGGGCCGGGCGCGGCTGTGCGATCCGCACACGGTCGAGATCGATGATGCAGGTGGGGCGGGCGCGAGCCGGGTCACGGCGGATCAGATCCTGATCGCCGTCGGCAGTTGGCCGGAAATGCCGCCGATTTCGGGCATCGAGCACGCGATCAGCTCGAACGAGGCGTTCTACCTGGAGCGCCTTCCGGAGCAGGTGGCGGTCGTCGGCGGCGGCTACATCGGCGTCGAGTTCGCGGGCATCTTCGCCGGTCTCGGCAGTCGGGTGACCCTGATCTACCGCGGTCCGCTGTTCCTGCGCGGATTTGACGAGGAGATTCGCAGCCGTCTGGCCGAGGAGATGAGGGCGCGGGGGATCGACCTCCGGTTCGACTGTCAGGTGGACTCGATCGAGAAGCTGTCTGGAAACGGTGGCGATCGTCTGCGACTCAACCTCGACAACGGCGACCAGGTCTCATGCGGCGAAGTGCTCTACGCAACGGGACGCCGGCCCCTGGTTGCCGACCTTGGACTGGAGAACTGCGGCGTGGCGCTCGGTGAGCAGGGTGAGATCCTCGTTGACGAGTTCTCGCGCAGCAACGTGCCGAACATCTGGGCGATCGGCGACGTTACGGACCGCCTGAACCTGACTCCGGTCGCGATCCACGAGGCGATGTGTCTGGCGCGGACGCTGTTCGCCGGGAAGCCGACCCCCGTCGACCATGAAGCCGTCGCCACCGCCGTCTTCAGCCAGCCGCCCCTGGCCGCGGTCGGCCTGACCGAGGAGGCGGCGAGAGCCCGCCACGACGAGGTCGACGTCTACCGGAGCCGCTTCCGGCCGCTCAAGCTGACCCTGACCGACAACCAGGAACGCACCCTGGTCAAGCTGATCGTGGAACGCGCCAGCGGGCGCGTTCTCGGCGCGCACATGCTCGGCGCCGACGCGCCGGAGATCATCCAGGGTCTCGCGGTAGCGGTGAAGATGGGCGCCACGAAGGACGACTTCGACGCCGCGATGGCGATCCACCCGACCTCCGCGGAGGAGTTCGTGACGCTGCGGTGACCGATCAGCCGGCGCTGCGCCGGCGCTCCACCGCGTCGAGCACGTCGGCCTCGAGGCGCGGTCCGCCCAGATCGGCGATCTCGCGCAGACCGGTGGGGCTGGTCACGTTGACCTCGGTCAGCCAGCCGCCGATTACGTCGATGCCGGCGAAGACGATCCCGAGCCGCACGAGCTCCGGCCCAATCGCCGCCGCGATCTCGCGGTCGCGATCGTCGACCTCCGTGGCGGCCGGCTGGCCGCCGACGTGAAAGTTCGCCCGCGACTCGCCCTCGGCGGGCACCCGGAGCACCGCGCCGACCGCCTCACCCTCGACCAGGATGACCCGCTTGTCGCCCTGCCGGATCTCCGGCAGGTAGCGCTGGGCCATGATGTAGCGGCTTTCGTGGCCCGTCGCCGCCTCCAGGATCGCGCTGGTGTTCCGGTCGCCGGCCTTCAGGTGGAAGATGCCCTCGCCCCCGGCGCCGTCGAGCGGCTTGACGATCATCTCGCCGCCCATTTCCTCCTGGAAGGCCAGCAACTCCGCGATGCGCCGGGACACGCGCGCCGGCGGGCAGACGGCCGGAAACCGCAGCGCGAACAGCTTTTCGTTCGCGTCGCGAAGCGCCAGCGGGTCGTTCACCACGAGGGTCGTCTTCGCCACCATGGAGAGCAGGTGGGTGGCGTAGAAGAACGCCATGTCGAATGGCGGGTCCTTCCGCATCCAGACCACGTCGAACTCGTCGAGAAAGGCGGCCCGGCGGGCCCCGATCTCGTACCAGGGTCCGCCGGAGACCGGGTCGACGGCGCGGGCAGGAATCGCCTCCGCCCGCGGCCGGCCATCCGGGCCGAGTTCCAGCGTGTCGATCGTGCAGACGGCGAGTTCGTGACCCCGGCGATCCGCCTCGCGCAGGAACGCGATCGTCGTGTCCTTCTCGGGATCGAGACGCTCGATCGGATCGATGACGAAGAGGTGGCGCATCGCGGTTGGTGAGGAGGAAACGGGCCGCGCAAGCTATCATGTGGCGCGGGTCTTCTGACCCGCGAGGAAGAACGCGCCGCGCAGCGGCGACTGCGTTGAACGGGCCGCTAGCATCCTCCGCCATGTCTGCGGCGCAACCGGTCTGGCTCTTCGGCTACGGCTCCCTGATCTTCCGCCCGGCGATCCCCTTCGTGGAGCGCCGGCCCGCCCGCGTCCGGGGCTGGACCCGCCGTTTCTGGCAGTGGTCGACCGACCACCGCGGCGAGCCCTGGCGTCCCGGCCGCGTGGTGACCCTGGCGCGCGCGCCGGACGACTGCTGCTGGGGCATGGCCTATCGTCTCGACGAAGCCGTCGCCGAAACCACCCTCGCCGACCTGGACATCCGCGAACGGGGCGGCTATGTCCGCATGGAGATCGAACTCGAACTGGACGGGCAGGGACCAACGCAGGGGACCATGGGCCTCACCTACCAGGCCTGGCCCGGCAACCGCAACTACGCCGGCCCGGCCCCGATCGCCGAGATCGCCGCCCAGGTCGCAGAAGCAACGGGCCCAAGCGGCACCAACGCCGACTACGTGCGCGACCTCCACGCCGCGCTCGAAACGCTGGGCGCCCTGGACACCCACGTCGCGGCTCTGGCCGCCAGGTTGCCGGACTAAATCGTCCGCAGTCAGCGACGCCGTCAGCCAGCCCGAGGGTCCGAGGGGCCGGACCCAGCGGGCTCGCAGCGAGCGACGCTCTGCGCCGGTTCAGAATCCGACGCCCTCCCGGAGCGAGCGGAGTGAAGCGAACGCCAACTTCCCCTCATCCTCCTGAGCGTGAGCGGCCGATGGGACCGGCCCCTCGGACCCTCGGGCTGGCGGGTGCGAGCGCCGGCCGCGCTACGGCGCCATCGCGCCGGTGACGCCGACGTCCCGGCCCCGCGGGTCGATCAGTACGCCGGGGTTCATCAGGCCGTCCGGGTCGACCGCCGCCTTGGCGCCGGCGAGGGCGCGGGCGAAGACGTCGGGGCGCTGGCGGTCGTAGCCGGCCGGCCGGTGGTCGCGGCCGACGGCGTGGTGGTGCGTCACCGTGCCGCCGGCGTCGACGACCGCCTCGTTCGCGGCGAGCTTGATCTCACGCCACTGGTCCGCGAGCCGCTCCCAGTCGCCGAGCGCCGAGAACGTGAAGTAGGGGGCGGGTCCGTCCGGGTAGACATGGGTGAAACGGCAGGTGACGCTGCCGGGCCTGCCGGTCGCCTGGTCGAGGATCTCGGCGGTCCGGTCCATGATGCCGGCGTGGAAGTCCGCGAAGCGGTCCCAGGTGATCGAGGTCTCGAAGGTGTCGCCGATCACCCCCAGGGGCACGCCGACCTCCCGGAGGTAGGGTCCCTTGATGAAGGCGTCGCGCCAGGCCCCGGCGGCGCCCTCGCGATGGGACCGCCCGGCCGAGGCGCTGTGGTCGCCGCCGCAATCCGCCGTCAACTCGAGCGCCCGCTTCATCCACGCGTCGACCGGGTGATCGGCGGACTCGAAGCCGAGGACGAGCAGCGAGGTCGACCCGTCGCCGGCGCCGGCGGTGGCGGTCTCCTGCGCGTCGATCAGGCGGCAATTCGAAGGGTAGAGCCCGCTCTGGGCCAGCATCCGCACCGCCTCGGCCGCACTCGCGTAGTCGGCGAAGTGGACCGCCGCCGAACCTCGGTACGCCGGCCGGTCCTGGAGCCGCATCCAGGCTTCCGTGATCACGCCGAGGATGCCTTCCGAGCCGATGACCATCCGGTCCGGCGAGGGCCCGGCGCCGGAGCCGGGCAGGCGCCGGGTTTCCATGACGCCCTGCGGCGTGACGGTCGTTGTCGCCTCGACGAAGTCGTCGATGTGCGTGTAGAGGCTGGCGAAGTGGCCGCCCGAGCGGGTCGCGATCCAGCCGCCCAGGGTGGAGTGCTCGAAGCTCTGCGGGAAGTGGCGGAGCGTCAGCCCGTGCTCCCGGAGCTGGGCCTCGATGTGTGGGCCACGCGCACCACCCTGGATGCGCGCGGCCCGGCTCGCGCGGTCGACCTCGAGCACCCCGTTGAGCTTGAGCAGATCGATCGTCACCGCGCCGGCGTAGCTGTCGCCGACTGCCGGCTCGACGCCACCGACCACGCTCGAACCGCCGCCGAAGGGGACCGCGGCGGCGCCGGCGTCGCCGGCCCAGTCCAGGATGCGGACGACATCGTCCGTCGTCTCGGGGTAGGCGACGAGGTCGGGAGGTTCCGGCACCTCGCGGCGGAACATCCGCACGGCGTCCGGGAAGGACTTGCCGTAGGCGTGGAGGAGGCGTTCGTACGGATCGTTCCGGAACAGGGCCGCAAGCGATGCCGGCGGCGCCAGTCGGGGCGGACGAAGGTCGAAGTCGGCGACCTGGGGCATGCTTGCCTGAGGTTCGAGCGGGACGCCGAAGCGCTCCGCCGTCCGGGCGCGAAAGGCGTCCGCCTCGGCGGCGGTCAGCCCCTGCCCTTCGTACCCCCACCCACAGAGCTTTCGTCTTGCTTCCGTCACGTGAACCTCCCCGACGGCGCAGGATAGCGAAGCATCTAGAATCCCCGGCCATGTCCTGGCAGCCCGAAGTCGACGAGATCGAACGCCGCCGGCGCCTGGCGCTGGAGATGGGCGGCGAGGAGGCGGTGGAGCGCCAGCACGAGCGCGGGCGCCTCACCGTACGGGAGCGGATCGAGCGTGTAGCCGACCCCGGTTCGTTCATCGAGGAGGGTCGTCAGGCCGGCGCTGCCGAGGTGGACGAGAAGGGGCGTGTCGTGGCGTTCACGCCAGCGAACTACGTCGTCGGCTTTGCCGGCGTCGAGGGACGGCAGGTGATCGTGGCCGGCGAGGACTTCACCCAGGCGGGCGGCTCGCCGTCGCCGGCCGGGCTGCGCAAGAGCATCTACTCCGAGGAACTCGCGCTCAAGTACCGGCAGCCGCTGGTGCGCTTCCTCGAAGGCGGCGGCGGCAGCGTGCGCGGCAGCGGGGGCCGCCAGAAAGGGGCGCCGAAGACGCCGCCGCGGCCGATGGGGGAACCGGTGTACTCCCGGGCCCGTTTCTGGTCGATCGCCGAGATCCTGCGGACCGTGCCGGTGGCCTCGATCGGCGTCGGCGCGGTGGCGGGGTTCCCCGCGGCGCGCCTGGTCGCCTCCCACTTCTCGGTGATGACGCGCCATACCGCCCAGATCCTGATCGGCGGCCCGGCGCTGGTCGAACGGGCGCTGGGCGAGAAAAAGACGAAGGACGAGCTCGGCGGCTGGCAGGTCCACAGTCGCAGCGGCGTCGTCGACAACGTCGCCGAGGACGAGGACGACGCGATGGCGCAGGTGCGCCAGTTCCTGAGCTACCTGCCCTCGAACGTCGACACGCTGCCGCCGCGGCAGAAGTCGGGCGATCCGCCCGACCGGCGCGAGGAACCGCTGCTCACGATCGTGCCGCGGGACCGGCGGTTCCTCTACGACATGCGCGAAGTGATCTCGCTCGTCGTCGACCGGGACAGCTTCTTCGAGATGACGGCGGGTTACGGGCCGTCCCAGATCACCGGCCTGGCCCGCGTCGACGGTCGCTCGGTCGGAGTCGTGGCGAACGACTGTAAGCACATCGGCGGTGCGATGGACGCCGCGGGGGCGCAGAAGTTCCGGCGCTTCGTAGAGTTCTGCGAGACCTTCCACCTGCCGATCCTCAGCTTGGTCGACGAACCGGGCTTCATGATCGGCTCGGCGTCGGAGGCGTCCGGCACGATTCGCTATGGCATGGAGGCGATTGCCGCGACCGTGCGGACGACCGTGCCCTGGTGCGCCGTGCAGATCCGCAAGTCCTACGGCGTCGCCGCCGCGGCCCACTACGGCCCCGGCGGCCGGGTGCTGATCTGGCCCTCGGCCGAGAGCGGTGCGCTGCCGATCGAGGGCGGCGTGGCGGTCGCCTTCCGGCGCGAGATCGCGGCGGCGCCCGACCCGGACCGGAAGCGCGCCGAACTCGAAGCCGAGTTCGCCAAGCGGCGGACACCCTTCCCGCGGGCCGAGGGCTTCTCGGTCCATGACCTGATCGATCCGCGAAACACTCGTGCCGAGGTGGTCAAGTGGCTGAAACTGTCCGAACCGCTGCTCGCGTCGCGGGTACGGTGAACTCTCAAGGAGGCCGGAATGCGTGTGAACCGAAACAAGAGAACGTTGTGCGCCGCCCTGGCGGCGGGCCTGCTGATGACCGCGGCCGCCGCCGCCCAGCAACAGCCGGTCGGCTACGAGGACACCCCGAAGCTGCCGGGATTGCCCTGGAAGGTGCACGACCCGAACCGGCCGGTGCCGCCGGTGGTCGCTCCGGGCGCCGCGTTCAGCGACATGGCGGCAGCGCCCGCCGACGCGGTCGTGCTGTTCGACGGTACGGACCTCTCGAAGTGGCAGAAGCCGAACGGCGACGAACCCGAGTGGAAGGTCGAGAACGGCTACATGGAGGTCACCTCGACCGGGTCGATCCGCACCCGGGACGAGTTCGGCGACTTCCAGCTCCACCTGGAGTTCGCGACGCCGGCCAAGGTCGAAAGCAACAGCCAGGGCCGCGGCAACAGCGGCGTGATGATCTACGGCGACTACGAAGTCCAGATCCTCGATTCGTACGAGAACCGGTCCTACGCCGACGGGCAGGCGGGCGCGCTCTATGGCCAGACGCCGCCGATGGTCAACTCATCGAGGGCCCCGGGCGCCTGGCAGACCTACGACATCATCTTCGAGACGCCGCGCTGGAAGGACGGCGAACTCGTCAAGAAGGCGAACGTCACCGTGCTCCACAACGGTGTGGTCATCCATCACAAGAAGGAGTACATCGGCCGGACGATCCACCGCCGGGTCGGGGTCTACGACCGGCCGCACGAGCCGCGCGGCTGGATTGGCCTGCAGGACCACCGCAACCCGACCCGATTCCGCAACGTCTGGATCCGCGAGCTTCCGGGCTACGACAGCGGCGGCTGAGGCATCCGGCACTCTTGAAGATCTCCCTCTTCTACTTGCCCTCGATCGGCTCGCGGGCCGACATCAAGCGGGGCATGGCCGGCCTGCGCGGCGATCTCTACGACCGGATGCTGGCTGAGATCTCGGAGCAGGCCCGGCTCGCCGACGATCTGGGCTACGACTCGATCAGCTTCACCGAGCACCACTTCCACATCGAGGGCTTCGAACTCTCGAACAACCCGGTGCTGCTCGACCTGTACGTCGGCATGCAGACGAAGAACATCCGGGTGGGGCAGTTGGGCATCGTGCTGCCGGCGAGGAACCCGATCCGGGTCGCGGAGGACATCGCGATGCTCGACCGGATGACCGGCGGGCGCGCGAACGCCGGTTTCGCCCGCGGCTACCAGCGGCGCTGGGTCGACGTGATGGCGCAGCAAACGCACGGCATCTCCGGCGCGCTGCCGCACCGGCACGACGAGATCGACGCGACGAACCGGGCCGCCTTCGAGGAGTGCTTCCGGATCGTCAAGAAGGCCTGGACCGAGGACATGCTCGACTACGACGGCCGGTTCTGGAAGGTCCCGGTCGGCGGTTCCGAGGGCGGCACGCCGTGGACGCTCGAGGCGACGGAACAGTGGGGCGCCGGCGTCGAGGACGGTGTGCTGCGGCAGGTCGGCGTGGTGCCCAAACCCGTGCAGAAGCCGCATCCGCCGATCTTCCAGCCCTTCGCGTCGTCGGAGGAGAGCATCCGCTGGTGCGCGCGGGAAGGCGTGACCGCGATCCTGCCGCCGCTCCACCCGAAGCGGGAGCGTGCCCTGTTCGAGCTGTTCGCGGAGGAGTCCGGGCGGCCGCTCGGCGAAGGGATCGGCGTCCTGCGCGACGTCGTGATCGCCGACACGGACTCCGAGGCGCAACGCCTGTGGAAGGCGAGCGGCGCATTCTGCGGCTCGGCGTGGTTCGAGCCCTTCGGCTTCAGCCGGGGAATGATCGACCCGGACACAGGAGAGGAGTTCGACGACATGATGGGCTCCGGGATGGCCCTGGTCGGCACCGTCGACACCGTGACCCGACAGCTCGAGACCCTTCGCGAGCGTCTGCCGGTGACCTGGCTCTACTTCTGGGCCTACAACGGGCTGCTGCCGCACGCGCGGCTGATGTCGACGATCGAGCGCTTCAAGGCCGAGGTGCTGCCCCGCGTGGGAGCGGATCGCTAGTTCGGCTTCTTGCGCTTGGCCCTGCGCTTGCGCCGGGTCCTGAGGAGCAGGCCGTCTTCGAGCGAGGCGCCTTCCTTCGCGTCGACGACGATCTTGCCGCCGTCAGCCAGCTTGCCGAAGAGGATCTCGTCGGCCAGCTTGCGCTTGATCTTCTCGTCGATCAGGCGGCGCATGGGGCGGGCGCCGAAGTCCGGTTCGTAGCCGTGCTCGGCCAGCCAGTCGCGGGCGGCATCGGTCAACTCGATGGCGATCTTGCGGTCGTCGAGCTGGCCGCCGAGTTCGCCGACCAGCTTGTCGACGATGAGCCGCACGGCGTCCATCTCGAGCGCCTTGAAGACGACCCAGGCGTCGATCCGGTTGCGGAACTCGGGCGTGAACAGGCGCTCGACCGCCGGCTTCGAGGCGGCTTCGGCTGAGAGCTTCGAACGATCGCCGAAGCCCATCGGTTTCGTCGTCAACTCCCGGCCGCCGGCGTTCGTCGTCATGATCAGGATGACGTGCCGGAAGTCCGCCTTGCGGCCGTTGTTGTCGGTCAGGGTGGCGTGATCCATCACCTGCAACAGGATGTTGTAGACGTCCGGGTGGGCCTTCTCGATCTCGTCGAGCAGCAGGACGGTGTGCGGAGTGCGGCGGATCGCGTCGGTCAGCAGACCGCCCTGGTCGAAGCCGACGTAGCCGGGCGGCGCGCCGATCAGCCGGGACACCGTGTGCTTCTCCATGTACTCGCTCATGTCGAAACGGGTGAAGGCGATGCCGAGCACCTGGGCGAGCTGGCGGGCGAGTTCCGTCTTGCCGACCCCGGTGGGGCCCGAGAACAGGAAGCTGCCGATCGGCCGCTCCAGGGTGCCGAGACCGGCGCGCCCCAGTTTCACCGCGGAGGAGATCGAGCGGATCGCCTCGTCCTGGCCGAAGATGACCGCCTTGAGTTCCTCCTCCAGGTTGAGGAGAGCGTCGCGGTCGTCGCTGGAGACGGACTTCTCGGGGATCTTCGCCATCGAGGCGACGACGCGTTCCATGTCGACCGGGTCGAGGACGCTCTTGCGTTCCTTCGTGGCCATCAGGCGGTTCGCGGCGCCGGCCTGGTCGACGAGGTCGATCGCCTTGTCGGGCAGCCGGCGGTCGAGCAGGTAGCGGGCGGAGAGGTCGGCGGCCGCGTCCAGCGCGTCGTCTGCGTACTTGACCTCGTGGTGCTCCTCGTAGCGGTCGCGCAGGCCGCGCAGGATCTCCGCCGATTCCTCGATCGACGGTTCGTCGATCTCGATCATCTGGAAGCGACGGGCCAGCGCCCGGTCGCGGTCGAATGAGCCCTTGTACTCTGCGTGCGTGGTGGAGCCGATGCAGCGCAGCTTGCCGGAGGCGAGGCCCGGTTTCAGGATGTTCGAGGCGTCAAGCGAACCCGAGGACACCGCGCCGGCGCCGACGATCGTGTGGATCTCGTCGATGAACAGGATGTGCTCGGGCTCCGAGATGATCCGGTCGATCACTGCCTTGAGCCGCTGCTCGAAGTCCCCGCGATAGCGGGTTCCGGCCAGCAGCGCGCCCATGTCGAGGGCGTAGATCGTCACCTTGGAGAGGAGCTCGGGCACGTTGCCCTCGTGGACGGCGAGCGCCAGCCCCTCGACGATCGCCGTCTTGCCGACACCCGGATCGCCGACCAGCACCGGGTTGTTCTTGCGCCGGCGGGCCAGCGTCTCGCACACGACGCGCACTTCGTCCAGCCGTCCGACGAGCGGATCGATGGAGCCCTCGGCGGCGCGCTCATTCAGGTTCGAGGCGAACTGTTCGAGCGGATCCTCGGCCTCTTCTTCCTCCTCGCCTTCCTCCGCATCCGCCTCGGAGGATTGCGGCGCGGGGAGGCCCGGCGCGGTCTTGACCGTGCCGTGGGAGAGGTAGCGAATGACGTCGAGGCGCGATACGTCCTGGCTCTTCAGGACGTAGACCGCGTGGGACTCCTGCTCGCGCATCAGGGAGGCGATGACCGCGCCGGCGTCCAGCTCCGTCTTGCCGGCGCCGTGAGCGTGCATAGCCGCCCGTTCGATGACCCTCCAGAACGCGATCGTCTGTTTGGGCGGTTGCTCCTCGGCCGGCTCGTCTCCGGGGGCCTCGCTTCCGGCGTCGTCCCGGCTGCCGTAGGCTCGATCCGTCCCGTCACCGTCACCTGCCGCCTCGGCGTCGCTGGCGGGCGCCGCGAGATCCTCCGTGGTCTCCGCCGGCAATGCAGGCGGCAGCGTTTCCAGTTGCTGCTCAAGGAACTCCTCGAGCTCGCGGACCAGCCGGGGAAGGCGGACGCCGACCGACTGCAGCGTCTTCGCCCCCACCGGGTCGGCGCACAGAGCGAGCAGCAGATGCTCCAGCGTCACGTACTCGTGCCGGCGCGAGGACGCCTCGAGCATCGCTCGCCGCAGCGATTGCCGCAGATCCTCGGTCATGTGGACGGAAGCGATGGCGGTACCTCCCGTGACGTCAGTTGACGTCGCCGCTGTGGGAATCGTCCCCGCTGCCGCTGCCGCTGCCGCTGCCGCTGTCGTCGTCGCCGTCACCCGTGTCGGGCTCGATCGTGCAGAGCAGCGGCACTTCGGCCTGCTGCGCCAGGCTGCCGACCTCGGCGACCTTGGTCTCGGCGACCGAGAACGGGTAGAGACCGACCACGCCGACACCGTTCTTGTGGACGTAGAGCATGAGCCGCGAAGCGTCCGATTCGGTCAGGTGGAAGACGTGCTGCAGCACGATGACGACGAACTCGCGCGGCGTGAAGTCGTCGTTGTGGAGCAGCACCTTGTACAGCCGGGGACGAGCCAGCCGCTTCTTCGTCTTCGTCTTCGTGAGGACCTTGCTGTCGCCCTGCTGGTCGTCCTCGAAGTGCGGCATGGCGTCTCGATTATAGGTCCGGGGCAGGGCAGCGAGTCGTGGCGCCTCGTTCGGTCGATCAGCCGAGCCGCGGCCGGCCGCGCCGCCAGGCCTCGATTCCCTCGAGGTGTCTCTTCGCGTCACGCTGCAAGGCCGCGCCGAGGAGCGAGTTCATCTTCTCGTCCATGAACAGGTGCGAACTGTAGACGGGCGCCGGCTCGAAGCCGCGGCTGATCTTGTGCTCGCCGCCGGCGCCGCCTTCGAAGACCTGGACGCCGCGTTTGATGCACTCGTCGATGGAGTGGTAGAGGCAGACGTTGAAGTGCAGGAACCGGTGCTGCTCATGGCAGCCCCAGTAACGGCCGTAGAGGTGAGTGTCGGAGCGCAAGTTGATCGCGCCGGCGACGACCCGGTCCTCGCGCTCGGCGATCACCAGCTCGACGTGATCGTCCAGTCGAGAGAACAGGTCGGAGAACAGCTCGCGGTTCAGGTAGCGGCCGCCCCACATGTACCGGTCGCAGGTGGTGCAGTAGAGGCGGAAGGCCGTCTCGGCCCAATGCTCGGGATCGGCGGCGATCTCCTGGCCGCGGACGGTACGGATGGCGATGCCCTGGCGGGCCGGTTCGCGGCGTTCGCGCCGGCACTGGGTGCGGCGCTTGGAACGGAGTCTCGCCAGCCAGTCGTCGGGGCTCCGGTAGTCGTAGTTGTGCCAGTGGTACTGGACCATGACCCGCTGGGAGAGGCCCGCTTCTGCAAGGGCGGACGCTTCCGGGGCGCTGTGGTAGAGGACGTGGACGGAGGCCACGCCGACCTCCCGGGCGGTGTGGGCGGCAAGCTGCACGAGGAGTCTGGCGGCGACCGCCGGGTCGACGTCGGCGGCGGCCAGAATGCGGCGTCCGGTGACCGGAGAAAACGGCACGCCGACCACGAGTTTCGGATAGAAGCGGCCGCCGACCGCCCGTACCGCGTCGCCGAACGCCCAGTCCCGGGAGAAGTCGCCCATGCCGTCGTTCTTGATGTAGGCGGGGGCGGCCGCCATCAGGTCGTCGTCGGCGCCCCAGGCGGTGAGGTGGAAAGGCAGCCAGCCGCGCTCGGGGGCCACGCAGCCGGTCCGTTCGAGCGCTTCGAGGAACGTCCAGGAGAGGAAGGGCCGGTCGCCGGGCCGGAGGAGATGGTCCCAGGCCTCTTGCGGAATGTCGGTGATCGACTGGACGATCCTGAGTTCGACGTGCCGCTGTTCGGTGCGGTCTCCTGCCTGGGCCGCAGCATCGTCCATCCGGCGAGTCTGTCACCGAACTGACGGCCAGGGCGGAGCCGGCCTGGCGGCCGGCGCGTTCTTGGCCGCCTTCGGCGGCGGCGGGTCAGAAGACCCGCGCACCCAGCTAGGCGATGTCAGTAGCCGAGGGCTGCACCGTCTTTCCGGGGGTCGGAGGCGCCGTAGAGCGTTCCGTGACGGTCGACCCTGATTGCCTGGGCGCCGCCGAACTCGTGGCCGCCGGCGCTGCGAACGCGGTGGCCGAGCGCCGCGAGTCCCTCGACGGTCTCGGGCTCCATGCCTCGCTCGCACAGGACGTCGATGCCGTCCGTGTGGCGCCACCGCGGCCGGTCGATCGCGGCCTGGAGCGAAAGCCCGTGGTCGTAGTGGTTGGTCAATAGCTGCACGTGTCCCTGGGGCTGGAACGGACCGCCCATCACGCCGTAGCAGAGTTCGAGCCGGCCGCGGTCCAGGACGATGCCGGGGATGATCGTGTGGAAGGGACGCTTGCCGGGGCGGTACTCGTTCGGATGACCGGGTTCCAGCGTGAAGCCGGCGCCCCGGCAGTGGAGCATGATGCCCGTGTCGCCGCCGCAGATCGCCGCTCCGAAGGGCGCGAACAGGGAGTTGATGAAGGAGGCGGCGTTGCCCTCGCCGTCGACGACGGCCAGGTAGACCGTGTCGGAGCCGGTGGCACCGCCGCCGGTCGGGATGCCGCCCGGCGCGGCCCCGTCCGCCGCCCGGCCGGGGTCGATCAGGCGGCTGCGCTCGCGGGCGTAGGCCTTGTCCAGCAGCTCGGCCAGCGGAACGCCTCCGCCGCTCCGGAGCGGCTCGCCCTCCGGGTCGCCGACGTGGGCGTGCAGGTCGGCGTAGGCCAGCTTCTTCGCCTCGACCAGCAGGTGCGTGTGCCCGGCGCTGGCCAGGTCCATGGAACCGAGGTCGAAGTTCTCCAGCAGGTTCAGCATCAGGAGGACGGCAAGCCCCTGGCCGTTGGGCGGCAACTGGAAGACCTCCCGGCCGCGGTACATCGTGCCGATCGGTTCGACCCAGGCCGACTCGTGCCGACGGAAGTCGTCGAGATCGAGAAAGCCACCGGTGCCGCGGGCGTAGCGAACGATCTCTTCCGCGATCGAGCCTTCGTAGAAGGCGTCCCGGCCGTCTTCGGCGATCCGATGCAGCGATCGCGCCAGAGCCGGCGACCGGAAGACGGCGCCGAGTGCCGGCGCTTCGCCAGAGGCGAGGTAGTGCTCCGCCGCCGCGCGGTCGCGGCGGAGTCGCCCGGTGCAAGCCGTCCACATCGACTGGACTCGCTCGCTGACGGGAAAGCCCTCTTCGGCGGTCTCGATCGCGGGACCGAGCAGGTCGGCGAAGCGTAGCCGTCCGAAGCGCTGGTGCGCGGTGTGCCAGAGATCGACCGCGCCGGGGACGGTGACCGCCGGCCAGGAGTCCGGATCGATCACCGGGCCGGCGATGTCGCTTCTCTCCAGGGCCAGGGGCGAGCGGCCGCTGCCGTTGAGGCCCAGTAACTCGCCACGTCCGCCGTCGGGATCGGCGAGGTGGTAGAGCAGGAAGGCGTCGCCGCCGATGCCGGTCATCATCGGCTCGACCACCGCCAGCATCGCGGCCGCCGCGACGGCGCCGTCGATCGCCGAACCGCCGGCCCGCAGCATGTCGAGCCCGGCCAGGGTGGCGGCGGGGTGGGATGTGGCGACCATCCCCCGGCGCGCCATCACGACGCTTCGCCCCGCGCGATGGGGACTGGCCAGCCGGGGTCGGGCGGCTCTAGCGGAAGACGTCAAAGGTGCGGTTGAACTTGACGGCCAGGCTCCGGTCCGGCGTATCCAGGCCGAGCAGGCCGAACTCCGAGATCTCGTTGTAGACGACGAAAAGTCCCCTGTTCGCCTCGTTCAGCCAACTGAAGCGCACGTTCGTGTTCACGCTGTGGGTCAGGTCGTTGTACTGGATCAGCGCCTGGAGGAGCAGGCTGGTGCTGAAGGCGTAGGTGACGCGCAGGCGCCCGAGGTGGGTCTTGAAGGCGCCCAACGGAAGGTCGATGTCGTTGTAGGACCAACTCAGCTCGGACGTCAGGTAGTCGCCGAGCCGGATGCTCAGGGACGGATCCAGGACGAGCTGGTTGCCGCCGAAAAAGCCTCCGCCCTGGACTCTGGTGAAGAGGCTCACGGCCCGGCCCCGGTTCGTGTTCATGAACAGGAAGAAGCCGTGGTCGTCGTACTCCCCGGCCGGGACGTTCACGATGCCGGCGAGCGTGAAGGGTTCGAGCAGTCCCTCGTAGCGGCCGCCGGCGGACAGGCTGATCTGCGCGCCGTTCCGGAACTCGACTTCGCCGCCGACGGAGTAGCGCTGGGTTTCCTGGTAGCCGTCGAAGTTCCAGAAGCCGTCGTAGAAGACGCGCGGGCCGAACTCCTTGACGCGGCCCTCGCCGGCCGGACGGAAGCGGCGCCGGATGTAGCCGTTGAACTGTCGGTAGCCGGAGCGGCTGAGGAAACCGACCTCGGGGTTGAAGTCCTCGCCGATTTCGGCATAGCCGAGACGCCAGCGCCAGAACGGGGAACTGTAACCGCCGTCGAGTCCGAAGCCATGGTCCCGGCCGGTCAGGCCGGGGGTTTCCGTCTGTGCCGCCCAGCCCGAGACGTCCGTGAACTGCCCGATGCCGATCTGGCCGTCGACGGCCCAGGTTCGGTTGTAGTCGCCGTCCGGCGCCAGCGAGCCGGTGCCCTGTCGGTTGACGACCAGCACGCCGGCCCGGCTCCGGTTGCGGTACTCGCGGCCGAGCCGCGCGACCGTGAAGTTGTTGCCGTGGAGGTCCCCCAGGTCGTCGGTCTGCATGTTCAGGAAGCCGACGTTGAATCCACCGGCCCGGCCGGACAGGCGGGCGCCGCCGAGGATCGGCACGGGCACGCCCTCGCTCAGGCCGATCCGCCGGCTGAAGAAGAGCTCGGTGCCGCCCCGGAACGAGGACCGGCCGCCGACGCGGAAGAGACCGGAATTCTCCAGGAAGAAGGGCCGTTTCTCGGGGAAGAACAGGCTGAAGCGGTCCAGGTTGATCTGTTGATCGTCGGCCTCCACCTGGGCGAAGTCGGTGTTGACCGTCAGGTCGAGCGTCAGGCTCGGGGTGATGCCGTACTTGAGGTCCATGCCGACCTCGCTGTCATCGGCGCTGCCGTCCACGTTCTCGCGCCCCGAACTCAGGACGTAGGGAGTCAACTGCAGATTGCGCTGGCGCGGCGGTTCCACGCCGACCAGGTGCCCGGCTTCCGACACCCGGAACAGGTCGTGCTGGCGGCCGAGGTGGGCCCAGAACGCGGTTTCGGCTTTGCGCCGGATGTTGCGTTCGAAGTTCAGGCCCCAGACCGCGCGGCCCGATCCGTACCGGAGACTGCGGAAGGGAATCGCCATCTCCGCGCTCCAGCCGAAGTCGCCGCTCAACGTCCGGACCGTCCAGGAGGTGTCCCAGTCCAGATTGGCGCCGCCGCCGGAACCGCCGCCGCCGCGGGAGGAACCGCCGCCTCGACCCTGGTTGGTGAACTGGCCGTCGTACTGGATCCCTGCGACGTTGGTCCCGAAGACGAAACCGTTCTGCCGGTCGCCGAACGTGTCGAGAATGACGCGGAAGCTGTCCTCGTTCTGGAGCCTGGCGTCGCGGCGGCTGTCGGAAATCGCCAGGGAGGAAGCGTCCCGGTCGAAGCAGATGACGGCGAGGTAGAGGTTGGACTCGTCGAAGGCGACCCGCACTTCGGTCCGTTCGCTCGCCGGTTGGCCTTCGAACGGCTCCACCTGCTGGAAGCCGGTGCCGAAGTCGACATCGAGCCAGAGCTCTTCGCCGAGCACGTCGCCGTCGATGACCGGCGCCTGTGTGAGACGCTTGGCGATCAGGCTTGGCCGGTCGTCCCGGATTCCCTGGGCGGCCCGGGCGCCGTCGCCGGCCGCAAGGAGGCCGATCAGCGCGACAGCGCCGCGCAGGAGGTGGTGTCGCGGCATCGGATTGCGCTAGGGGAGTTCTGTCTATCGGTCGGCTGGCGGCTGGACGGCGGGAATCGCCAACTCCCGGGCTCGCCGGTTCAGTTCTTCAAGCTGCGGTCCGGTCAACTCGGCTACGGCTTCGAGGATCGGCAGGAGTTCGGCCTCAAGATCCTCAAGGCGGTGCCGCGCGCCGGCCGTGGGCCGGGCGGTGTTGCCGAAGACGTGAGTGTAGAGGTACGCGTACTGGTTGTCGATGCGGGGCTGGAAGTTCAGCGCGTCCTGGGAGACGCGGCTCCGCGACTGGATCAGCCGCTCGTCGAGCTCACCGGCGCGCTCCAGGATCGCCTCGACGGCCGGTCTCAGCTCCGAGGCGCCGGCCTCGTCGAGGCGTGCCTCGAGGGCTCCGGCCTGTTCCCGGACGCTGCGCAGGCCGGCGATCGCGTCGTGGGTCGCCGTCAACCGCGCCGACAACTGGTCGAGCATCGCGTACTGCTCTTCCAGATCGGCCTGGGAGATGTCTTCGAGCCGCGGGTCGGCGAGTACCTCGAAGGTTCGGCTGTCGGACCAGTCGCCGGTCGCGGGCTCGGCGCCGGCCACCGCCAGCGTCGTCCGGTAAACCCCCGGCGGCAGGTAGGGGCCGCCCGTGTACGACAGGGACATGATCGCCCCCTCGACCAGGTGGGGCGCCTGCCCGCGCAGGTTCCACACCACCCGGTTGAGCCCCTCCTTCGCCTCGAAGGACTCGATCCGCGGGCGCTCGTCCTCGCCGCCCTGGACCTCCTCGCCTTCCGGCAACGACACGAAGCGTCGCAGAACCCGCTCGCTGCGGTCAGGCGAGATCGTCAATTCGACCCGGCCCGCCGGCTCGACGGGGAGGTCGAACCAGATCGAGGCGCCGTTGACGAAGCCGCCGCCCCCACCGGGCCGGTCGATGCGGACCACGGGTTCGGGGGAGAAGAGCCGGGGCACATCGCGCAAGTTGCCGGCGGCGACTTCGCCGGCTAACTCGCTCGCGAGTTCCCGGACCAGGCCGAGGTCGTCGAGCACCCAGAAACTCCGGCCCTGGGTCGCCAGCACCAGGTCCGGGTTGCCGGCGTTGTGGTGAATCAGCAGGTCGGTGATCGGCGTGCGCGGCAGGTTCAACTGGAACGACTGCCAGGAGTCGCCCCCGTCGAAGGAGACGTAGAGGCCGAACTCGGTGCCGGCGAAGAGGAGGCCGGCCGCCCCCGGGTCCTCGCGGACGACGCGCACGAAGTGGTCGGCCGGCAGACCATCGGTCACGGTGGTCCAGTTCCTGCCGCCGTCGTCCGTGCGGAAGATGTACGGCGTGTAGTCGTTCATCCGGTAGCGATACACGCCGGCGTAGACGCGTCCCGGATCGTGTTGCGAAACGTCGATCGAGTTGACCGTGCCGTCGGCCGGCATTCCCGTTGGTGTGACGTCGACCCAGGTGACGCCGTTGTCGCGGCTGACGTGGATGCGGCCGTCGTCGCTGCCCGCCCAGATCTCGCCCGCCGTCCGCGGCGACTCGCCGAGCGCGAAGATCGTGTTGTAGACCTCGACGCCGGTGTGGTCGTGCTGTACGGGTCCGCCGGGCACACCCTGCTTCTCGTCGTCGTCGGTCGTCAGGTCGGGCGAGATCGTTTCCCACGTCCAGCCGCCGTCGCGGGTCCTATGGACGTAGTTCGAAGTGTGGTAGACGACGTCCGGATCGTGCCGGGAGATGAGGATCGGCGCGTTCCACTGGAAGCGGTAGCGCAGGTCGCGCGGCGCCGTGCCGTCCTGCATCTGGGGGTAGAGGATCATGTTGCGGGCGGTGCCGCTCCGGTGGTCGTAGCGGTCGATCCGCCCCAGGTAGTTGCCGGAGTAGACGAGGTGGGGCTGCTCGGGGTGGACGGCGATGTGGCCGCTCTCGGCGCCGGCCACCGAGTGCCAGTGCTGGGTCGCGGTCAGTTCCGGCATCGGCCGCGACGGCACCGAGATCGTGCTGTTGTCCTGCTGGGCGCCGTAGATCCGGTAGGGGAACTGGTTGTCGACCGTGACCCGGTAGAACTCGGCGGTCGGCTGGTTGTTCTGGCCGGACCAGGAACGGCCGCCGTCGACGCTGACGTTGGCGCCGCCGTCGTTCGCCTGGACCATGATGTGCGGCTGCTCGGGATTGATCCAGAGGTCGTGGTTGTCGCCGTGCGGCGTGCCCACCCGCTCCCAGGTGTCGCCGGCGTCCACCGACTTGAAGAAGCGGACATTCGAGCCCCAGACCGTGTTCGGGTCGGCCGGGTCGGCGTGGATGTGGCTGTAGTACCAGCCGCGGGTGAGCAACTCCGGCTCGTCGCTCACCTTCTTCCAGGTGTCGCCGTGGTCCTCCGAGCGGAAGATGCCGCCCCGCCCCTCGGCTGCCGTGATGATCGTCCAGAGTCGCCCGCGGCGAGCCGGCGACGCGGAGACGCCGATGCGGCCGAGCACGCCGGTCGGCAGACCGCCCTCGAGGCGTTCCCAGGTGTCGCCGCCGTCGGTCGAGCGGAACAGGCCGCCCTCGTCACTGCCGTCGATCAGGGTCCAGGGCTTGCGCTCGACCCTCCAGACCGCGGCGTAGAGGACGCGAGGATTGAACGGGTCGAGTTCCAGGTCGGCGACGCCGGCGTCGTCGGAGATGCTGAGTACGTGCTGCCAGGTGTCGCCGCCGTCCGTCGAACGGAAGATCCCCCGCTCCGGGTTGCTGCCGAAGATCTGGCCGAGCACGCCGACCCAGAGCACGTTGGGATCGTCGGGATGGACGCGGACGCGGCTGATCGCGCCCGCCCGCTCCAGGCCGATGTGTTGCCATGAAGTGCCAGCGTCGGTCGAGCGGTACATGCCGTCTCCGATCGAGACGTTGCCGCGAGGGCAGGCCGAGCCCATGCCGACGTAGATCACGTTGGGATCGCTCGGCGCCACGGTCACCGCGCCGACGGAGCCGGCCTTGAAGTCCCTGTCGCTCAGGTTCTCCCAGGTGATGCCCGCGTTCGTGGTGCGCCAGACGCCGCCGCCGGTGGAGCCCATGTAGAACGTGTAGGGGTGCGACGGGTGCCCGGCGACCGCGGTTACCCGGCCGCCGCGGCTGGGGCCGACGAGCCTGAACTCGATTCCCTCGAAGGGATCGGGGTCCTCCTGGCCCGCTGCCTGCGCGGCGGTGAGCGCGATTGCCAGAAGCACCGCTGCGTGCTTCAGGTCGATCATCGGCGCGTAGTCTACGCTGCGCCGCGATCTCCTTGTGGCTGGTACATTCGGCCCCGCCGTGAGCGTCGAGCCCGCCGCCCGCTTCGTCATCTACACCGACGGCGGAGCGAGCCCGAACCCCGGCCCGGGCGGCTGGGCCGCCGTCATTCTGGATCCGGCCGGTGGCACGGAGGAGATCTCCGGCGGAGCGCCGAGCACGACGAACAACCGGATGGAGCTCATGGCGGCCATTTCGGCCCTCGCCCACCTGGGCGCTCCGAGCGCCGTGGAGCTCTACACGGACTCCCAGTACCTGCGGCAGGGCATCACCTCCTGGCTCGCACGCTGGCGGGCCCAGGGCTGGCGGCGTCGCGACGGCGGGCCGGTCAAGAACGTGGACCTGTGGCGGCGGCTCGAGGGTCTGGACCGGCGCCACCGGGTGAGCTGGCACTGGGTGAAGGGTCATGCCGGCAACGAGTGGAACGAGCGGGTGGACGCGCTTGCCAGCGCCGAGATCGCCTCGCGGGGCGGCGGCGCCGCCGCCGAGCCGGGTTCTGATGAGGCCGTACCGCCGGACAGTGTGCGGATCTTCCTCAAGGTCCGCTGTGTCGGCCGGCGCGGCGCATGGGTTGCCGAGTTGGTGACGCCCGAGGGAACCACCGAACGTTCGGGCGAGGCGGCGGACACGACCCCGAACCGGCTCGAGCTCGAGTGTGTCCTGGAGTTGCTCGGCGGCTTGCCGCCCGGTCAACCGGCCGCCATCTACACTGGCAACGACTACCTCAGGCGTGGCGCCGCACTGTGGATCCACGCCTGGAAGCGAAACCGGTGGCGGACCAAGAGTGGCGGGCCGGTCAAGAACGCCGAACTCTGGCACCGGCTCGATCGCCAGCTCGAAGAGCGGAGGGTGCAGTGGCCGGCGCCGACAGGCGATGCGGGGGAGCGGCTCAGGGAGTTGAAGGAGCGGGTGCGCGAGCTCTAGCTCAGACCGCCTGCTCCCGGGTTGCCAGAAAGCGGACTTCCGGCGCGTTCTCGGCGGCGCGGTCGAGCCAGTAGCGGTTGGCGGCCAGGAACAGGGGTGCGCCGTTGTGGTCGTGCGCGATCTTCGCTTGGTTGCGGCGCACGAAATCGCGCACGACGCGGTCGTCGTCCGCTTCGATCCAGCGCGCCAGGGACATCGCCGTCGACTCGAATCGCACCGGCACCTCGTACTCGGTGCGGATGCGGTCGGCGAGCACGTCGAACTGGAGGGTGCCGGCGACGCCGACGATCCAGTCGTTGCCCTCCCGGGTCCGGAACACCTGCGCCACACCCTCTTCCGCGAGCTGGAGCAGCGCGCGGCCGAGATGCTTGGCCCGCAGCGGATCTTCGGGACGGACCCGGCGCAGGAGCTCGGGAGCGAAGCTGGGTACGCCGACGAAGCGGATCGGCTCGCCGGCCGACAGGGCGTCGCCGATGCGCAGGTTGCCGTGGTTCGGGATGCCGATGATGTCGCCGGGCCAGGCCTCCTCGGCGAGCTCCCGGTCCTGGGCCAGGAAGAGGACCGGGTTGTGGATGTTCAGGGTGCGTCCGCTGCGCGGATGAAACAGACGGATGCCGCGATGGAAGCGGCCCGAGCACAGCCGCACGAAGGCGATCCGGTCGCGGTGCTTCGGGTCCATGTTCGCCTGGATCTTGAACACGAAGCCGGTGACCGGTCCCTCGCCGGGCGCGACCGTTCGCTCGGCCGCCTGCTGCGGCTGCGGCGCCGGCGCGTGGCGGGCGAGGCCGTCGAGTAGCGACCCGACGCCGAAGCTGCGCAGCGCACTGCCGAAGTAGACGGGAGTCCGGTTGCCCGAAAGGAAGGCGTCGGCGTCGAACGGAGGACAGAGTTCGCGCACCATCTCGACGTCTTCGCGCAGCCTGGCCGCCGGCCCGCTGCCCAGCGCCCTGTCGATGTCGGGGGACTCGAGACCGTGTACGATCCGTTCCGCGGCCCGTCGCTCCCTGTCACCCGGCGCGACCAGGATCAGCCGGTCGCCGACCAGGTCGTAGCTTCCCTGGAAGCTCCGTCCCATGCCCACCGGCCAGGTCATCGGAGCGACCTCGAGCTGCAGGGTGTCGGCGATCTCGTCGAGCAGGTCGAACGGATCGCGCGTGTCGCGGTCCAGCTTGTTGATGAAGCTGGTGATTGGCATGTCGCGCAGGCGGCAGACCTCGAACAGCTTTCGCGTCTGTGTCTCGATGCCCTTCGCCGCATCGAGGACCATGACCGCCGAGTCGACCGCGGTGAGGGTGCGGTAGGTGTCCTCGCTGAAGTCCTCGTGGCCGGGGGTGTCCAGCAGGTTGAACGTGTTGCCCTCGTACTCGAACGTCATGACGGAAGCGCTGACCGAGATGCCGCGCTCCCGCTCCACCTTCATCCAGTCCGAGCGCGCCCGGCGGGCTTCGCCGCGAGCCTTGACGGCGCCGGCGAGCTGGATCGCCCCGGCGTAGAGCAGGAGCTTCTCGGTCAGCGTGGTCTTGCCCGCGTCCGGGTGGGAGATGATGGCGAACGTGCGGCGGCGGGCGACCGCTTCGGTGAGGTTGGTCATGGCTACGGTTGCGGGGCGCGCCGGAGTGGGGCAGCGGCGGCGCGGGAGTCTACATTTCGTGCCAGAATGCGCGCCCGTCCCGGCTGGCCCGGCTAACAGCCTTCCGAGGTAACCGCATGAGTGATCTGTCCGCATTCCGAGAGGAGGCCCGCGCCTGGGTCGAGGCGAGCGCCCCCGAGTTCCTGCGCGGCAAGGCTGCCGACCCGAACGCCTGGGCCGCGGGCGGCCGCAAGGCGCCCTTCGTCTACGCGGAGAGCCGGGACTGGCTGCTCGCGGCCGCCGACCGGGGGTTCTCCGTGCCGACCTGGCCGGAGGAGTACGGCGGCGCCGGTCTTTCGCGCGATGAAGCAGCCGTGCTGCACGAGGAGATCGGGCGCCTGGCCCTGCCGCTGCCGCTGACCGGTTTTGGCTACAGCATGATCGGGCCGACCCTCCTGGATCACGGCACGGAGGCGCAGAAGGCGGAACACCTGCCGAAGATCGCACGCGGTGAGATCCGCTGGTGCCAGGGCTACTCGGAACCGAACGCGGGATCCGACCTGGCGTCCCTGGCGACATCGGCGGTGCGGGACGGCGACTTCTACGTGATCAACGGGCAGAAGATCTGGACCTCCGGCGCCGACCAGGCGGACTGGATCTTCATGCTCGTGCGCACCAACCCGGACGTCAAGAAGCAGCGCGGCATCACCTTCATCCTGGTCGACATGGCGTCGCCGGGCGTCGAGGTGCGGCCGATCCGGCTGATCAGCGGCGCCTCGCCGTTCTGTGAGACCTTCTTCCACGACGTGCGGACGCCGGTCCACCAGATCATCGGCGAGGTGAACGGCGGCTGGACGGTGGCCAAGGCGCTGCTCGGCCACGAGCGGACCTCGATCGGCGGCATGGGCCGGGGCGGGGCGCGAACCTCGCTGCCGGACCTGGCGTGCGAGTACGTCGGCGTCGACGGGACGGGCCGGATCGACGACCCGGCGATCCGGGAACGGGTGACCCAGCACGAGATGGACGCGATGTCGTACGGGCTCACCATCAGGCGGCACGGAGACGGCCTGGAGGCCGGGCACAAGCCCGGACCGGAGAGCTCGATGTTCAAGTACTACGGGACCGAGCTCAACATGCGCCGCGAAGAGCTGATGCTCTCGATCCGCGGCCCGCAGGCCCTGGGCTGGGAAGGCGAGGGCTTCGAGCCGGCTGAGCTGCACCAAACCCGCACCTGGCTCCGGTCGCGGGCGAACAGCATCGAGGGCGGTACGTCCGAGATCCAGTTGAACATCATCGCCAAGCGCGTGCTGGGACTGCCGGACTGATGGCTTCGCTGGTCCTCACCGCTCCCCAGGACATGCTGGCGCGGACGGCCGCCGAGTTGATCCAGAAGCACGGCGGCGTCGACCGCCAGCGGCAACTCCGCGACGAGGGCGCCGAACTCGGCTACAGCCCGGAGGTATGGGCCGAGATGGCGGACCTCGGCTGGCTGGGCATTCCCCTCGCGGAGGAGCACGGCGGCCTCGGCATGGGGATGGCCGAGACGGTGCTGATCACGGAGGCGATGGGCCGCGGTCTGGCGCCCGAGCCGTTCGTGTCGGCGGTCGTCTTCGGCGGCGGGCTGCTCGCGGACGCCGGCAGCGCGGAGCAGCAGGCCGAGTGGCTGCCGCCGCTGATCGATGGAGAGAAGCGACTGGCGCCGGCGCTGCTCGAAGCGGGAAGCCGGTACGGGCTCGACCGGGTCGAGACCCGGGCGCGGGCGAACGGCGATGGCTGGACGCTCTCGGGCGAGAAGGTCCAGGTGGTCGGCGGTGTAGGCGCCGACGGCTTCCTGATCGCGGCCCGAACGGAGGGCGGCGACAACGGTCTGACGCTCTTCCTCGTGCCGGCGGCGGCGGGCGGCCTCGAGGTCGTGGCTCAGCACCGGGTCGACTCCCGCAACTCGGCGATCGTCCGCTTGAACGGCGTTCACGTGGCAGCCGACGACGTTCTGGGCGAGGTCGGCGGCGGCCTGGAACCGCTCGGACGGGCGGTGGACCGGGCCACGGTGGCCGTCTGCGGCGAGATGCTCGGGGTGATGACGGAGGCCTTCGAGCGGACGATCGAGTACCTCAAGTCGCGCAGCCAGTTCGGCGTTCTTATCGGCACCTTCCAGGCGCTCAAACATCGGGCGGCGAAGATGTTCATCGAGATCGAGCTGTCGCGTTCCGCCGTCATGTCGGCGGCGCGGGCGCTCGACGAGGACAGCGACGACGCAGAACTCCAGGTCTCGAACGCCAAGGCGCGCTGCTCGGACGCCCTGATCCTGGTCACGAACGAGGCCCTGCAGATGCATGGCGGCATCGGCATGAAGGACGAGCACGACATCGGCCTGTTCATGAAGCGCGCCCGGGCCCTCGAGTTCGCCTTCGGCGACGCCGCGTTCCACCGCCAGCGCTTCGCCCGCCTGCGCGGCTTCTAGGAGCCTGCGCCGTAGAACGCTGCGAAGCAAGTTCTGCGGCGCGGGGTTCTAGGGAGGTGGGGGCTGGGGCCAAACATGGAGTCTGCGACAGGTTTGGCGGCGCTGAGTACGACTGTCGCCGGCAGCAGGCCAGGGAGGAGGGTCCCAGGGGACGCTCACCCCCTCTCGGTGGATGAGGGGGTGGGGGTTCGCTTCGGTCGGCTGCGCTCCGTGAGGTTGTCGGTTGCTGGCAGGACATCGGCAGTCGCTGGCCTCTAGCCCCCTGGGACACTCCTCCCCGGCCTGCTGCCGGCTGGACGTCCGTGGAAGCTGGAAACTACAGCTCGAATCGCAGGCCGATGCTGAGGACCCGGCCCAGGGGGTTGTGGGTCGAGGGGTCGTAGTTGATCTGGCGGAAGACGCGGGGTGGATGCTGGTCGCCGAGATTGAGGATCGAGGCGAAGAGGGTGGCGCGGTCGCCCGGCATGGTCCAGGAGACGTGGAGGTCGTGGGTGGCGAAGGCGTCGATGGGGTAGTCGTCACCCCAGGGGGTGGGGGCGTCGTGGACATAGGAATCGGTGTAGTTCAGGTGCCAGCGGCCGGTGAACGAGCCGAAGGTGTACCCGGCGAAGAGGCGGCCCTTGAATTCGGGCAGGGCCCGGGCAAGGGAGGTGTCGTAGTTCAGCCTGCCCTTCGCGTCGTAGGCCTGGCCCAGTTCCCAGCCGTCGATGCGCCAGGACAGGGTGGTCGTGCCCGAGGCGCCCAAGGTCAGGCGTCCAGGGCCTGCGTTCGTCTGGAAGTCGGCGCGGAAGTCGATGCCGTCGGTCTCGATGTCCGGACCGTTGACGATCCGCACGGCGAGCGTGTCGAGGTTCTCGAGGCTGGGGACGCCGCCGCTGATGGTCAGCCCGTCGAACCAGGGCGAGGTCTCGTCGCACAGAGGGTGGTTCGCGGGCGGGCAGGCGAGGCCGAGGATGGAGTTGAATGGCTGGATGACGAGCGGGTCGGTGAAGTCGTAGCGCCAGTAGTCGACGGTGGCGAAGACGCGGCCGCTGCCGCCGCCGAGGCCGCTGCGCTCGAACACGAGGCCCGTGTTGAGCGTCGTTGCCGACTCCGGGTCGAGTGCCGGATCGCCGTGGATGTGGATCGGCTTGAACGTTCCGATGCGGCCGATGAAGAAGCGTGACGTGTCCGCGATTCCATCGATCGTCTGGTTCAGCGTCGGCCCGCGGAAGGTGGTGCCGAAGGAGCCGCGCAGGGCCAGTGCGTCGGTGGCCTGCCAGCGCAGGGCCAACTTGGGGTCGAGACTCGAGCCGACGTCGCCGCCGTAGTCCTCGAAGCGGAGCGAAACCTGGCTCTCGACCGAGGGAGCGAGCGGCAGCGAGAGTTCGCCGAACACGGAACCGATCCCGCGATCGTCCTCGATCGGGAAGACCGGCGGCAGGTAGGCGAACACGCCTTCGCGCTTCTCGCACGTCGTGATGTCCGGGCCGCCCGGGCAGGGGTAGATCGCGATGTCGTGCAGGGCGCCGCCCCGCGGTGTCGGCGCGCCGACCGTGTACGGATTCAGCTCGTAGGTCTCGCCGCGCCACTGGACGCCGGCCGCGTACTCCGCCGCGCCGCCGGGGAGGCTCCAGTCGAGCAGGCCGCTCGCCACCGCTTCCACGACGAGCAGGGAGGTCTCGCCCCGGTTGCCGAGGATCGTCGTCAGGTAGTCGTGCAGGGGACCGTTGTCGAAGGCCGGGTCGTAGTCGGGGTTCGTGGCGTTCGGCACCAGGGGATGAGGGCTGATCGAGTTGGAGAAGGGGATCCAGTAGCGGCAGTCGCCCTGGCCCGCGTGTCGGCGCAGGGTGTCCAGGGAGAAACTCAGGTTGCCGCCCGCGTCGTACTCGTTCGGCGCCTGCTCCTCGCAGCCAAGGCCGCCAAGACCGGCCAGAGCGCGCCGGGCGCGGTAGTGCAGGGCGTCGCCGTCCTCGAACCTGCGATCGGCGCTCGACCAGGAGGCGCGCAACGCCCAGAGGGTCTCGCCGGTCACCCCCTCGAGATCGAAAGCGAACCGTTCCGTCTCGGACTCGCGGATGTGGCTCCGTAGGGGCCCCTCCTGGCCGAACATCCGGCCTCGAATCCACGCCACTTCCTGCCAGGCGGGGTCGACTCCGGCCGCGTCCTGGGCGCCTCCGTCTCCCTGCCAGCCACAGTAGGGAGCGTTGCAGAAGGCGTAGGCGCCGTACAGCCCCGGGTAGAGCCGGGCCATGTCGACGAGCCCGGGGTTGTTCGCCCGCACCGACCGCGTGGGATCGACGACCTTGTTCGGCGGGTAGCCCGGCGAGGTCTGCCACGAAGGCACGTCGCCCCTGGCAAGCAGGACCTCGGCGCCGATGTGCCAGCCGCCCTCCGTGTCCCACGAGGCTTCCGTGAACCACTGACCACGGCGCGTGTCCTGCACCAGGTTGTCGAACGGTGTGTACTGGACCCGGCAGAGCGGGCTGTCGGGGCTGCTGACCGCGCCGCCGACGCGCTCGCAGTTCGGGTCGCGAATCGGCGGCGCGCCCGAGAGCGGGTAGAACACCGCCGGCCGTCCGGTCCCCGACCAGCCGCCCCGGGGGTTGTCGGCGTAGGGCCGAACGGCCCAGTTGCGGTCGCGGAGGCGGATCGGACTACGCCGCGAGAGGCCGAGGGAGCTCACCATGTGACCCTGGCCTCCGCCGAACGGCCCACCGCCGAGAAGGCCGACCTCGCCGTCGCCGTTCGAACCGTCGGTCACGCTGTGCTTGCCCTCGAAGGACAGACCGTCGAAGTGGCTCCGGGTGATCACGTTCATCACGCCGGCGATGGCGTCGGAGCCGTAGGTCGCGGCGCCGCCGTCACGGAGGAACTCGACCTGTTCGACCGCCACCATGGGCAGGACGCTGGTGTCGACGATGAGTTGCGCCTGGTCCGGGATGGCGCCTGGAGACCAGGTCAGCCGGTTGCCGTTCAGCAGCACCAGGGAACGGCTCGGTCCGAGACCGCGCAGGTTGAGTGTCGAGCGGTCCTCGTTGGTGCGGGCGCCGAACTGGTCGGACTCGAGGTCCGCGCCGAGGCTGAACGAGAGGTTGCGGATGACGCCGAGCATGGTGGGCGAGCCTTCCGCCTCCAGGTCTTCGCGGGACAGGACCGAGACGGGTTGCGCGGCATCCTCGGGGGTTCCCGGGATCCAGGAGCCGGTGACCGTGACCGTGTGACTGAAGGTCTCGACTTCGTGCGTGTGGTGTTCGTGGGAGTGGCCTGAGTCATCCGCCGCTTCCTGCTCGTCGGCTTCCCCGGCGTGGTTCGGTGCAGCTTTCTGGGCCGCGCCGGAGGCCGCCCAGAAAACGGCAATCACCGACAGCAGGAACGCTTGCCGGAAGGTGGATGCCTGGGCCGTCACTTCAGGCTCCGCTCGGTTCGGCGTGTTGTAGCCGGCTCGACTCGGCGATCAGCTCACGATCCGGTTCGGATTCATGCCCGAGCAGCCGTCGTGCCTTGCCGCGGTGGAGCAGCGCCCCGTGTAGCAGGAGTCGCCGGCGAAGCCCTGCGGGCGCACGTTCCGAATCCAGCGTTCGACGTTGGCCTGGACCTCGGCCGCGCTCTGGCCGTGCTCGGTAATCAGCACCTTCGACAGGCCCCACCAGGCCCGGCCCAGGTTGCACTGGCAGCAGCACGTGTATGCCGAGCGGTCGCTGCAGCAGGGGGCGGGAATCGGGGTCAGAGCGGCCCGTTTGATCTCTTCCTGCTCGGCCGTCAGTTCGATCTCCGCGTCGTAGGCGATCAGCCGCTCCATCGGCAGGGCAAGGAGCACGGCAACAGGGTCGTCTCCGGCCGCGGCCGCCGGCGTCGGCGGGGGCGCGCCGCAGCTCCAGACCGCCAACGCGGCAAGGAGGAAAGCGGCAAGGCGTCGGAGACGACTGGCGGTCGTCATACGAGAATCAAGGCTGACGCAGCGACTCATGGCGGGAATCCTATCTGTCCCTGACGCGTTCAGGCACTCCGGGATTCTCCAGGACCGGGGGCTTTCTCACGGCGTATCGAGCACGGTGGAGTCGAGCGAGGGCACGTGCAGATAGTCCCGGTCGAACGTGAGCAGGTGGCCGTGAAGCTCCAACGCCGCGGCCGCTATCCAGACGTCGTTCGAGGGAATCGGCGTGCCGGCCACCCGTAGCGAGACGAAAATCCGGGCGTAATGGCGAACCGTATCCGGCGTCATGTCGAGTACGCTGACGTAGGGCAGGGCGAGAAACTCGGCTAGCGCGCGGCGGTTCTCCGTGGCGCGGTTACCCAGCCTGAAGCCCGCTTCAAGCTCCCCAAGTACCACCACCGGGACGAAGACTTGTACGGCAGCCGTCAGGTTGGTCAGCACCTGCGGGTGTCCTTCGCGGAAGTGTGAGTAGGCGCTCGTGTCGAGGACGAGTCGCTCGATCGTGATCACTCCCAGAGCCGCCGGTCGACCACGCGCTGTTCGGCCAGTGCCGCGTTGAACTCCTCGGCGTCTTCCCTGGTCCAGGTGGCGAACCGGAGAAGCTGCGCTCGACGGGCGTCCGGCCCCACGGCTTCGCGGAGCACTCGGAGTACGGTGGCGTTCAGACTCTCTCCGCGCTCCGCGCTGATCGCGCGCAGTCGGTGTGCGAGATCCGGATCCACGTTACGGACGGTCAGTTGGGATGAAGGCATGACAGCGGGACTATGCACTCATGCTGTCACCGTGTCAATCCGCGAATGAACTCCGGCCTGTGGCGCGCCCGAGTCAACCGCATGCGCGAGCGGATTGGCGGTAGACGCGGTAGCCGGACCAGTAGTACGGATGCGAGGCGTCGAACTCGACCGGCTCTCGGCCTTCGCCCTGGTCGAAGCGGAGCGGGTGCGCCAGGAGGGCGAGTTGGGCTTGCCGGAGCGCCGCGACGGTGGGCGTTCCCCCGGCTACGTGGCCGTAGAACGCGGCGAACAGGTGGGTGGCGGATTCGTCGACGACCGGCCAGAGCGACGCGACGACCGAACCCGCGCCCGCGGCGCCGAAGGCTCTGACGAACGGGCCGGGGCCGACTTCGTGGCCTCCCGTGTCCAGACCGGAGAGGACGACGAGAGACTCGCGTTCGAGCGCGAGTTTCGACGCCAGTTGGCCTGTGCCTACGGGAATGGCCTGCTCGTCGTACCTTTCGGGGGACAGCAGCAGAGCTGAACGGTCAGGGTTGGCCGGGTCGATCCGCGCCTCCACTGCCAGGTGCAGGAACCGGACGGAGTAGCTCTCGACCGACTCCCAGAAGAGGGCGGGCGAGGCAGCCTGACCGAAGCGGGACACCACCGGTAAGCCCAGCGAGCGGATCGTGGCCGCCTGATTGCGGCGCGCGGCGTGCTGGCGCCAGGAGATTCCGCCGTCGCTCATCGAGGCGCCGAGTGGCCGTGCCGGCGGCCGGTAGACGGCGTCGGCGATCGCCAGAGCTACCGGCCTGTCGCTCGCTGGGCGGTCGCCAACGTTGCCGTCGCCCAGGGCCGGGTCGATCCAGCAGAGAGTTCGCGCTTCGATCAGGTAGCGGCCCCGAGGATCGAGCGATCGCGGTGCCCGGATGACGCCGAACGCCAGGTCGCGCAACGGTCCGTTGGCGGAAAGGCCGAGCCGGGAGAAACTCCTGAGTTGGTCGGCGACCGGTGCGAGTAGAAGTTCGCCCAGCTGATCTCCCAGGCGGACGATGCGACCTAGAGAAGCGGGTGGGCGGAGCAGCGCGAGCTCACGGATCTCCGTGACGAGAGGCTTCAGATCCTCCGCAGTCGCCTCCAGGGTCAGCGTCGTCGGTTCAAGGCCTGTCGCATCCGGAACGACGGTCAGCCGCACCGGGCGACCGGGCGAGGCGTCGTAGATCAGGGTCGCGAGGCCGTCGACGGTTGGCCGGAGATGCGCGGGAAGCGAAGCCGCGTCTCCGATGCTCTGCGCCGACGCGGCCGCTCCACCGAGAACGAAGAGAACCAGAATCGCGGCCCGGGCCCTAACAGCAGCGGACCGCGCCATCCGCGGTGTAGCGCGCGCCGTCGATTCTCTCGTGAGCTTCACGGAAGCACTTAGAGCTCGAGTCGTACGCCGATGCTGAGGATCCGGCCCAGCGGATCGTGCGTCGAGGCGTCGTAGTTCGCCGGGCGGAAGATCAGCGGCGGATCCTCGTCGGCCAGGTTGAGGACCGAGGCGAAGAGCGTGGCGCGTTCGCCTGGCAGGGACCAGGAGGCGTGGACGTCGTGCGTGGCGTGCGCGTCGACCGGGTAATCGTCGCCCCACGGCGGCGGCGCGTTCTGCAGGAAGGAGCCGGTGTGGTTCAGGTTCCAGCGGCCCGTGAACGGACCGCGGGAGTAGCCGGCGAAGACGCGGCCCTTGAGCTCAGGGAGCGGCCGGGCGAGCGAGGTGTCGAAGTTCAGCCGGCCCTTCGCGTCGTACGCCTCGCCGAGTTCCCAAACGTCGATCCGCCAGGACAGAGCGTACGTGGCCGATGCGCCCAGGCGGAGGCGTCCCCGGCCGGCATCGGCCTCGAACTCGGCCCGGAAGTCGATGCCGTCGGTCTCGATGTCCGGCCCGTTGACGATCCGCAGCGACACGGAGTCGAGGTTCTCGATCGTCGGTACGACGCCGCTGATCGTCAGGGCGTCGAACCAGGGGGAGATCGGGTCGCAGAGTGGATGGTCGGCGGGCGGGCAGGCGAGGCCGATCAGGGCGGTGAAGGGCTGGATGACCAGCGGATCGGTGAAGTCGTAGCGCCAGTAGTCAAGGGTGGCGAAGAGCCTGCTGCCGGCGCCGGCCAGGCCGCTCCGTTCGACCACCAGGCCGACATTGAACGTCGTCGCCGACTCCGGATCGAGCGCGGGATTGCCATGAATGTGAACCGGCTTCGCGGTACCGATGGGACCGATCGTCACGCGCGAAGTCTCGGCGATGCCGGAGACGGTCTGGTTGAGCGTCGGGCCGCGGAACGTGGTCCCCAGCGAACCGCGCACCGCCAGCGCTTCGGTCGTTTGCCAGCGCAGCGCGACCTTCGGATCGAAACTCGATCCGACGTCGCCGCCGTAGTCCTCGAAGCGCAGCGAGAGCTGGCTGTCGAGCGAAGAGGCCAGCGGCAGCGAGAGTTCGCCGAACACGGACCCGATGCCGCGCTCGTCCTCGGTTGAGAAGGCGGGCGGAAGGTAGACGAACAGGCCCTCCGGGTTGTCGCAGGAGGTGATCTCGGGGCCTCCCGGGCAGGGATAGACCTCCATGTCGTGAAGCGCGCCGCCGCGGGGCGGCGTGACGCCGACCGAGTAGGGCGTCAGTTCGTAGGTCTCGCCGCGCCACTGGGCCCCGGCCGCGTACTCGGCCGCGCCGCCGGGGAGACTCCAGCCCAGCAGACCGCTGGCCACGGCTTCCAGCACGAAGAGGGTCGTTTCGCCGCGGGTCCCGAGGGTCGTCGTCAGGTAGTCGAACAGGTGACCGTTGTCGAAGGCCGCATCGTAGTCGGGGTTCGTGACGCCGGGCACGGCGGGATGGGGCCTGATCGAGTTGGAGAAGGGGATCCAGTAGCTGCAATCGCCCCGGCCGGCGTGCCTTCGCAGCGTCTCGAGCGAGAAGCTCAGGTTGCCGTCGCGGTCGTGTTCGTTCGGGACCTGATCCTCGCAGGCGAGGCCGCCGAGCCCCGCCAGCGCGCGCCGGAGGCGGTAGTCCAGGACGTCGCCGTCCTCGAGTTTCCGCTCCGCGGCCGACCAGGAGGCGCGGAACGCCCACAGGGTCTCGCCGGTCACCCCCTCGAAGTCGAAGGCGACCCGCTCGGTCCCGGACTCGCGGAAGTAGCTGCGCAGCGGCCCCTCCTGGCCGAATGTCCGGCCGCGAATCCAGGCCACCTCCTGCCAGGCGGAGTCGATGCCGGCGGCGTCCTGGGCGCCGCCGTCGCCTCGCCACTGGCAGTAGGGCGCGTCGCAGGCGGCATACGGGCCGTAGAGGGCGGGGTACAGCCTCGCCATGTCGATCAGGCCCGGGTTGTTCGCCCGCAGCGAACGGCTGGTGTCCATGACCTTGCTCGGCGGATAGGACGGCGAGGTGAACCACGACGGCACCTCGCTGCGCGCGACCAGGACCTCCGCGCCCAGGTGCCAGCCGCCCTCCGTGTCCCAGGAGGCTTCGGTGAACCACTGGCTTCGGCGCGTGTCCTGCACGAGGTTGTCGAATGCCGTGTACTGGTAGCGGCAGAGCGGACTGTCGGGGCTGCTGGCCGCGCCGCCGACGCGCTCGCAGTTCGGATCGCGGATTCCGGAAACGCCCGAGAGCGGATAGAACGTCGCCGGACGGCCGGTTCCCGACCAGCCGCCGCGCGGGTTGTCGGCATAGGGCGCGAGCGCCCAGGGCCGGTCGAGGAAGCGGACGGGGCTCCGCCGCGAGAGGCCGAACGACCCGACCGCATGGCCCCGGCCGGCGGCGAACGGACGGCCGCCGATCAGGCCGAACTCGCCGTCGCCGTTCGAAGTGTCGATCACGCTGTGCTTGCCTTCGAACGAGAAGCCCTCGAAGTGGCTGCGGGTGATCACGTTCATCACGCCGGCGATCGCATCCGAGCCGTAGGTCGCGGCGCCGCCGTCGCGCAGGAGCTCGACCCGCTCCACGGCGACCATCGGAAGGACGTTCGTGTCGACCATGAGCTGCGCCTGGTCGGGGATCGCTCCCGGCGACCAGGTCAGGCGATCGCCGTTCAGGAGAACGAGGGAACGGCTCGCGCCGAGGCCGCGCAGGTTCAGGCTCGAGCGGTCCGCGCCGGCGCGCACGCCGAACTGTTCGGAGCCGAGGTCCGCGCCCAGACTGAACGGGAGATTGCGGATGAGGTCGAGCACGCTGGGCGATCCCTCCGCCGCCAGGTCGTCGCGCGACAGGACGGAAACCGGCTGCGCCGCGTCCTCGGGAGTGCCGGGGATCCAGGAGCCGGTGACCGTCACCGTGTGGCTGAAGGTCTCGAACTCGTGGGTGTGGTGCTCGTGCTCGTGGTCGGCCCCGTCCGCCTCGGCCTGTTCGTGCTCGTCGACCGGCGGCGGGCTGCTCTCCTGGGCCGTTCCGGGCGCCGGGGCTAAGAGGATGAGAGCCACCGCCAGGCGCAGCAGGGGGCACGCCGTCGACATGGCAGCGGAGCCTATCCGGCGGAACCGGGTACGATCCCGGGCCGTGTCCAACGTCCGGCTCGATTCCGATGGTCAGGTCGCTCGGATCACTCTGACCAGGCGCTCGAAGGCGAACGCGCTCGACTCGACGACCACGGCGGCGCTCCGCAAGGCCGTCGTCGAGTCGGCCGCTGCGAGTCCACGCGTCATGGTCATCTCCGGTGAGGGCGTCTTCTGCGGCGGCGCCGACATCCGCGAGATGGAGGATCTCGACGCAGTTGAGGCGGAGCGCTTCATCCGTGGCCTGCACCGGGCCTTCCTGGCGATTCGCGAGCACCCGGCGCCGGTCGTTGCCGAGGTGCGCGGGGCGGCCCTGGGCGCGGGCCTGGAGCTCCTCGTCTCCTGCGACCTGTCGGTCGCCGCGGACGATGCGATCTTCGGGATGCCGGAACCCCACGTCGGCCTGCCCTCGGTCATCGAGGCGGCGCTGCTGCCTCACGTTGTGGGCCTCGTTCGGGCCCGTGAACTCCTGTTCCTGGGCGATCCCATCGACGCCGCCGAGGCTGCGCGAGTCGGACTGGTCGGCGAGGTCGTGCCGCCCGCGGATCTCGAGAGGGCGGTGAACGCCAAGGTTGAGCGTCTGCTGCGACTCAGCCCGGAGGCCCTGGCGCTGCAGAAGCGTCTGATCGGCCGCTGGCTCAACCTGCCCCTGGACCAGGCCGTGGAAGCCGGTGTCTCGGCGTTCCGGGCCGCCTATGGCACGGACGGACCGAAGCGGGCGATGCAGAGGTTCTGGCGGCGGCGGGCCTAAGTCAGGCCGCCAGCCACTCGCGGCAGCGGGTCGATTCCAGGACCTCGTCGATCCCGGTGCGATCAGCCAGCTCGCCGTACTTGCCGCGGAGTGCCGCAAGCGATCTGGCGTGGTACTTCTGCGGTTTCTGGGTCCACTCGCCACTGGCGAGGTCGACCGAGAACTCTTCCTGGCCGCCGGCGATGGCGGCGGCGTTGGCGACGCTCCAGGGCAGGAACAGTCCGCCCACCTGCTGTTCGAGCAGCGGCGTCAGGGTCGGCGCCAGGGCGGCCCAGTCCTCGAACTCGCCGTTCGCGGTCGGATCGACCAGGCGCTTGACCCAGGCGACTGTGCGGGGCGCCCGCTCCTCCAGCAACGAATTGGGGGTCGGATCGGTCCACGCCTGGTGGAGCTGGAATCCGATGCCGAAGTCGCCGAACGCCGGACGGTCGCCGAAGAGATAGTCGCGGCCGTCGAGGTGGGCCTCGATCAGGTCGACCGTGTCGAGGAACGACCGCTCGATCTGGGGCGCGGTCTGTTCGTTGGAACCGACGAACCAGACCCGGGGAACCATCCGCTCGCGGACCTGGGCCGTCATCGCCGTGAGTGCTTCCTCGTCGGCGCCGGGGTTCATCCCCTGGGCGATGCGGCGGGCGCCGGACTCCTGGTCCGCGGGCCGGGCCCAGCGGTAGTGGAACATCCACTTGTTGCCCCACTCGTCACCGAACTCCTCAAGAACTACCGAGACGAAGGCCGCGGTCGGGTCCGGCGGGTGGATGGAAGGTTCGGGGAACTCGGCCTCCATCGCCTCGATGATCGGCGTCGAGTCCTGCATGCCGCGGTCGTCGGGCGTGACGACGAGCGGCACCAGGGGCAGCCTGGCGTAGCGCCGGAATTCCTCCTGGTTGGCCGGACTGCGGGGGATCCACTCGTGCGGGATTCCCTTGTACCGGAAGTAGGAGCGGACCTTGATGGAGTACGGAGAGAGTTCTCCGCCGAAGATTCGGTAGGGTCGGGCCATTGGCAGAGGCCTCCTGGAGGGGAGTCGTTGTCAGACGAAGGAGGCTGATCCTAGGAGGATTCCGGACCTCGTGGCAACGGCTCTCGATCTGAAACAGCGCCTGCGGAGCGTCTTCGGCCACTCGGCCTTCCGTCCGCACCAGGAAGAAGTGTGCCGTCGCACCGCGGACGGCGCCGACGGCCTGGTCGTCATGCCGACCGGCGCCGGCAAGTCGCTCTGCTACCAGCTTCCCGGCCTGTTGCGGGGCGGCCCGACCCTCGTCTTCTCGCCCCTCATCGCCCTGATGGAGGACCAGACGGCAAAGCTCCGCGAGCTGGGCCTGCGCGCCGAACGGATCCACTCGGGCCGGCCCCGGAGCGAGTCGCGGCAGGCATGCCGGCTCTACCGCGACGGCGAACTGGACTTCCTGTTCATCGCCCCCGAGCGCCTCGGCGTGCCCGGCTTCATCCAGTTCCTGGAGCGCTGCCGGCCGGTCCTGATCGCGGTCGACGAGGCGCACTGCATCTCGCAGTGGGGCCACGACTTCCGGCCCGACTACCGGCTCCTGGGGCAACGGCTGCCGCGCCTGCGGCCGGCGCCGGTGCTGGCGTTGACCGCGACGGCGACGCCGCGCAGCCAGGACGACATCGCCGCTCAACTCAACCTCGAAGGCGACCAGCGCTACATCTACGGTTTCCGGCGCGAGAACCTGGCGGTGGAGGTGATCCAGAAGCGGACCGGAGCGCGGGCGGCAATCGTTTCGGAGGTGCTGGGGGACACGGAGCGGCGGCCCGCGATCGTCTACGCGCCGACGCGCAAGGAGACGGAAGCACTCGCCGGTCGGCTGGCCGACCAGTTTCCTGCCGCGGCGTACCACGCCGGGCTGCCCACGGCGGAGCGGGACGAGGTGCAGGCTGCCTTTCTCGGCAGCGCGATCGAGGTCGTGGTGGCCACGACGGCCTTTGGCATGGGAATCGACAAGGCGAACATCCGCACGGTGATCCACACGGCGATGCCGGCGACGGTAGAGGGCTACTACCAGGAAATCGGTCGTGCCGGGCGCGACGGCAAGCCGGCCCGGGCGTTGCTTCTGTACTCGTGGGCGGATCGGCGGACCCAGGAGTTCCTGCACGGCCTGACGTATCCGGAGCTCACCTACCTGAAGCGGCTGCACGGCGCCCTTGGCGACGAGCCGGTCGAAGCGGACGAACTCGCGGCGCGCCTGCGTTTCCCCGAGCGCATCTTCGAGGCGGCGCTGGATCAGTTGCGGATCCACGGCGCAGCGCGAATCGTGGGCGGCGACCGGGTCCGTCGGGAACCACTCCGCACGGCCGGCGGGTCGGCGGCGGATCCCGTCGCAAAGGGACGCCAGGCCGGCAGCAACGGGAACTGGCAGCGAACCTACCGCGCTCAGCGGCAGCACCGCCTCGACCAGATCGACGAGATGACCCGCTTCGCCGACCATCGGGGCTGCCGCATGCTGCGCCTGGTGCGGCACTTCGGCGATCGTGCGGACAGCTGCGAACGCTGCGGCCTCTGCGACGTCTGCGCTCCCGAGGCGTGTCTGGTGCGGCGGTTCCGGACGCCCCTGTCGGAGGAGGTACAGGCGATGAGCACGGTCGTCTCGCTGCTCCGGCGGCGCGACGGTCTCGGCACGGGCCGGCTGTTTCAGGAGTTCCGGGCCGTTCATGGTTCCTACGACCGGGGCGCGTTCGAGGACCTGCTCGGGGCGCTCGGCCAGGCCCGCGTGGTGTTCGTCGAGGAGGACTCGTTCGTGAAGGACGGCGAGACGATCCGCTACCAGCGCGCGGGTCTGACGCCGGGCGGGCGGCGGCGGGGGATCGACCTGGCCGGGCAGGTGCTGTTGCCGGACGATCCGCCGGACGAGCCCGCCAAACGTCAGCGTCGGCGAGCTGCCCTGGCTCCCGAGATCAGCGAGGCCGACGCGGATCCGGAACTGGTCGAGGCCCTGCGCAAGTGGCGGCTGGAGGAAGCGCGCAAGCGGCGCTGGCCCGCGTACACCGTGCTCTCGAACAGGGCGCTTGTCGCCGTCGCGGCGGCGAAGCCCGGCGACCGCGAAGGACTGCTCGCGATTCCCGGCATCGGTCCGAAGACGGTGAAGCGCTACGGCGGCGCGCTGCTGGGGCTTGTGGCGGTGGCCGGGACGCCCAAGCCGAAGTGACACAATCTCCCGTCATGACGACAACGACGGCACAGTGGTTCGGCCACCCGCGGGGACTCTCGACCCTGTTCTTCACCGAGCTCTGGGAGCGCTTCAGCTACTACGGCATGCGGGCGCTGCTGCTCCTGTACATGACCGACGTCGCCACCGGCGGGCTCGACCTGGGCACCGAGAGGAGTTCGGCGATCTACGGCCTCTACACCTTCGGGGTGTATGCCCTGGCGCTTCCGGGGGGTTGGGTAGCCGATCGCATCCTGGGTCAGAAGAAGGCGGTGCTGTGGGGTGGGGTGATCATCGCGCTCGGGCACTACGCCCTGGCTGTGCCGAGCCTGGCGACGTTCTTCCTCGGCCTGTTCCTGGTCGTGGTCGGCACCGGGCTGCTCAAGCCGAACGTCTCGGCGGTGGTCGGCGACCTCTATGGGAGCGACACCGCCGCCCGGCGCGACGCCGGTTTCTCGATCTTCTACTCGGGGATCAACATCGGCGCCCTCGCCGGGCCGCTCGTCTGTTCCTACCTGGGCGAGAACATCAACTGGCACCTGGGTTTCGGCGCTGCCGGCGTCGGCATGACCGCGGCGATCGTCGCCTACGTCCGCGGACAGAAGCACCTGGAGGGCGCCGGTGATCCGCGCGGGCCGGCCGCGGATCCCGTTCAGCTCGCGAACGCCAAGCGGAGCCTGATCGCTGGCACCGCCTGCATCGTCGTGCTGGCGGGCATCCTGTGGTGGCTCGGAGCCAGCGGAATCGCGCCGATCACCCTGGTCGGTTTCGCGGACGCGACCGGCGTCATCGTCGTCGTGCTGGCGGCTGTCTACTTCGCCTACGTGATCGGCTTCGTCTGCAACGACGCCACGGAGAGGCGAAGGGTGGGCGCGTGCGCGGTGCTGTTCGTCGGTGCCGCGCTCTTCTGGTCGGGCTTCGAACAGGCCGGCTCGTCCCTCAACCTGTTCACGAGGGACTACGTGAACCGTGACCTTTGGGGACTGATGGAGGTTCCGATCGGTTCACTGCAGTCCGTGAATCCGTTCTTCATCATCGTCCTGGCGCCGGTCATGGGCGCTCTCTGGGTCAAGCTCGGGGACCGCAACCCGTCGATTCCGGTCAAGTTCGGCCTTGGTCTCGTGTTGCTCGGCGTCGGTTTCGGCGTGCTGTCCTGGGGCGCCTCGATGGCCGAAGCGGGCGGCGAGCAGGCAGCGATGGCCTGGCTGGTCGTGACCTACTTCTTCCACACGGTCGGCGAGCTCTGCCTGAGTCCGGTTGGACTCTCGAGCATGACGAAGCTGGCGCCGGACCGCCTGGTGTCCCAGATGATGGGCACCTGGTTCATGGGCGCCGCCCTCGGCAACCTGATCGCGGGCCGGGTGGCCGGCTACATCGAGGCGCTGCCGCCGGCCGAGCTGTTCCGGACCGTGGCGCTGATCGTGGCCGTGGCCGGCGCCGTGTTCCTGGTGCTGTTCAAGCCGATCAAGTGGCTCTGCGCAGGGGTGAAGTAGGCGTGGGCGGGGACTCGCCCCACCGGTTGCCGACTCCTCTCCTGCTCGATATCGCAGAGATGATGGAGGCCTTCGAGGCAGCACCGAGCCGTGCGAACACTGGGGCGGGGGGCCGGCGGGAAGGCGCGGTGTTCGAGTCTGTGGCAAGGCAGTTCTGGGACGGGCTCGGTGACCATCTGGGGAGTCTGGGTGCGACCACCGAGTTGACGCCTTACGACCGCTTCAGACGCTTCCGGTCGGAAGGGAGAACGCTCTATCTTCCCAGTGGTCGGGTGGCCGGGACGGCAGCCGCGAGCCCCGACGAACCACGGCGAAGTTGGCTCTCACTGAAGTTCGACACAGCCGATTTGGTCGATCGTTATCCAGGTACGGGGGAGGCAATTCGTCGCTGGGCGCCAACCGACGGAGAGTACGCTGGCGACAGCTATCCCCAGATGTACGGCGGGAGGAGGACCACTTTCGACGACACCGTTGTCCTCGAGGATGAGGGCGTTCTGGTCGAGAAAGTACTCGTCGAGTACAAGACGGCGAAATCGATCGGCGGCAAGGGCGTTGCACTCGAGGGCAACGCGCACGAACGGCTGTCCTTCCAGGCCCTCCAGTACCTGGAGGTCGCGACGAAGTACCCGTCATGCTCCTTTCTCGTGTTCGCGAACGGTGCGTTCGCTCGCTACAAGAACAAGTATCACGTGAGTTTCCGGGTTCAGGCTGAGCGCCTCTCGGTCTTCTCGTGGTTCAAGATGGACCATTGCTGCGGCGTCCACGAGTACGCCCGGGCCGCTCAGCGACTCATCGACTGGGTCAGCGCCGGGAGCCGGGCGTGATCAAGTACATCGGCTCGAAGCGCGTCCTGGTTCCGCGCATCGTGGCCGCCGTGGATGCGCTTCCCGACGTTCGAAGCTGCCTTGACCTCTTCTCCGGGACTTCCCGCGTTGGCCATGGCCTGAAGGGCCGGGGCTATCGGGTTCACGCGAACGACCACCTTACGTTCGCTTACACGCTGGCGCGGTGCTATGTCGAAGCAGACCGCCGACGATGGCTCGGACCGGCCGAGAGACTGCTTCGCGAGCTTTCACGCGCGGGGCCGGTCGACGGCTACGTGACCGACGTCTTCTGCCGTCAGGCGAGGTACTTCCATCCCAGGAACGGCCGACGCATCGATGGAATCCGCGATGAGATCGAACGTCTGGACGTGGAGCCCCCGCTGAAGGCGATTGCGCTTACGGCGCTGATGGAAGCGGCGGACCGCGTGGATTCCACGACCGGCCTCCAGATGGCCTACTTGAAGCAGTGGGCGCCGAGGGCGCACAACGACCTTGAGCTCCGAATGCCCGAGATACTGCCGGGTTCCGGGTCGGCCTCGCAGATGGAGGCGCGTGAGGCCGCGGGGCGCTTTCGTGCCGACGTGGCGTACCTCGACCCTCCCTACAACCAGCACAGCTACATGGGGAACTACCACGTCTGGGAGACTCTGGTGCGTTGGGACGCGCCGGAGCACTACGGAATCGCCTGCAAGCGAATCGACTGCCGCGAATACAGGAGTCCGTTCAACCGCAAACGGGAAGCCAAGGATGCGATGCGGAGCGTGCTTGAACCTCTAGTGGTTCGGTTCGTCATCGTCTCGTTCAACAACGAGGGCTATCTCGACAGGGCCGATCTGGAGTCGATGCTTCAGGCCCGGGGCTGGTACGTGCGCTGTGCGCCGGTCGACCACAAACGCTATGTGGGCGCTCAGATCGGCATTCACGACTTGCAGGGCCGCAAGGTCGGCCGAGTCAGCCACCTGCGGAACAAGGAGCTGCTCTTCATAGCCGGAGAGGATGCCGAAGCGATCGACGAGGCTTACGACGCGGTGCTTGCGCCGGACCGACAGAAACAACTGGCTCTGGTCTGACCAGGGCGCCGCTCTCGGCAACCTTCGTGGCCACCGTCAACGACTTCGAGCGTGAGTTCGCTCGCTTCCTCTGCCGTGCTCCCGACGTGCTCCGGTTCGCGGCCCTCGGAACGACGGAACAGGGCGACCGAGGCGCTGCCCTCCCGGGCGACTGCGTGCAGCCATCGGGTGCCATCGGCGTCTACTGCCCTGATTGGGTCGTGGTCCAGCGAGACCATTCGGGAGACGTGAACTGGATCGTCGAGACGAAGGGCCGCGTCAGGGGAGGCACGGAGGAGAAGGATGCTGGCATGAGCGAGTGGTGCCGCCGAATGAGCGCCGCCGACGGCGAGGCCTGGAAGTACCTGCGTGTTGATCGATCCGAGTTCCACTCCGACTTCGCCACCTTCCGGCATCTCGTCGTGAGTGTCGTCAGTCAGCGGATCTTCCGGGAGCGGGATCTGGCGCCCGAACGGACGATGACCGCGGCCGAAGTCCGCGAGGCACGCGATGATGGTCGTGCGTGATGGCTTCGGTGATCTCGGCCTCGTCAACGACGCCGCACTGGACTATCCGGCCACTCTCACCTTGGCTAGCCGCCGGAACCTCAGCGGCTACGATGCTGCCTACTTGGAGACCGCGAAGCGACTGGGCCCCGAAGTCGCCACCTTCGACAAGACCAGGGCTCGGGCCCCGGCCGCGGAGTCGATCGCGACGGCGTGGGCGTGAAGGCTGAGGTGGATTCCGTGGCTTGATGCTGCTGCGGCGGCTTGGCGCTCTCAGGCCCGGCAGAAGATCCCCGGCACGTAGAGCGGCCGGCACGCCTGACGTAGCTCCGCAGGTTCGGTGGGCCTGCGGGCTAAGTTCGCTTGCACCGATCCGAGTCCTACCAGACTCCCAACCGCGGGACCTACAGGACGGGGAGCTTCCATGCCGCCGCCTCACCCCTCCGGAACCAACCTTCGTCCGGGCCGACTTCCAGCACGCCATTGCGGTAGCGCATGTTGCCTCCGTACCTGTCGCCGAGCGCGAACTGGCCCCGCGTCTTGAGTACCGACCGGCGATGCGCCTTCAGAACTTGCCGGTTCGATCCCAGGGCACGATCTTCTTCGAGGCTGAACAACGCCACCGTGCCGAACACGCTGCTTCCGCCGCCCCAGTCGTGGCACTCGACGATCTCGACGCCGGACGGCGTGGTCGCCACATGCCGGTAGCCGAACGACTCGCGATCCCCTTCCCATCTCACAACTTCCCCTTCCGCACCCTCCGTCACCGAGAAGTTGCCGAAGAACCGATTGCTTCTGTTTGCCGCTTCCAGATCGACACCGACGATCGTGGCCCTGGTGTCCGACAGCCAACCAAGGAGTTCCTTCACAATGAGCGGATGCACGTACTCCCGGTCGCAGAACGAGAACCGTGTGTCTCCGAGACCGCCGCGAGCATCCCGCCCCGACAGGTAGGACGGGTTGTGAATCGTCAACCGTTCCAGCTCTTCGGTCGAAAACTGTTCGTGAATCCAGTGGAACACGTCGCCAGTCGATGACTCCTCGTCGAACAGCCTCGCGCACTCCTCGTACCAGTGGTCTCGCATCTCTCGCAGGCGTGCCTGGAGTTCACGGTTTCCGCCGAACGACCTGTGGCACGAGGCGCAAAGCGGCGCGGCGTTCTCTTCCGAGTCCGGGCCGCCGTCCTCCTCGGGAACGATGTGATGGACTTCAAGGCTCATGCTGATCCGCTTGCACAGGCAGCAGGCGAACCACGCCCGCTTCCGAACGCGTTCCTTCGTTCTAGCCGAAAAGGGCACCTGGCTCCTCCCGTCCAGCCACGCGAGAGAGGATCGCCCGGCTCAGTTGATGCCGCGCTCCTTGCCCTCCCAGTAGGGTGCGCGCAACTCGCGCTTCAGGACCTTCATTGCCCCGGAGAGCGGCAGCGGTTCGGCGCGGAACTCGACCGACTTGGGCACCTTGTAGCCGGCGATCGACTCGCGGGTGTGGCTGACGATCGAGGCTTCGGTTCCCTCGTCGACATCGGCGCCCTCCTTCGGCACGACGATGGCGTGGACCTGCTCGCCCCAGACGTCGTGCGGAATGCCGATCACCGCCACCTTGCCGACAACCGGGTGGGTCGAGATCGCTCTCTCCACCTCGGCGGAGTAACCTGAGCTGGACTTTCGACTCGCTGCCCCCGATCTGGTCCGTGGTCTCAGTTCGGCGTTGTGCCGTGTGGGTCGCCGACGCCTCCGTTCTCAGGCTCCCTCGGCAGGGCTCGGTAGAGCGGAACGGTCAAGACCGGCATGTTCATCCGGGCCAGGGACGCTTGCACCAACTCCCGCCAGTACGGCCAGGCGTTGAACACAGCGTTGATGCTCCCGAACGCTTCAAGTTCATCTTCGGAGAAGGTCTCGTCGACGGGAACCTGGTACGAGAGCTCGAAGACGCCGCGAACCTCCGCCTGGCGCTCCTCTTCATCCGCGTCAGCGCTGGCCACCATGCGGAAGCTCGCTCGAATCACGAGCGCACCGTCGCTACCGTCCTCGCCAGGCGTCTTGACCACCTCGGTGCTCTGCGACGCCTTCACGTTGATCTGTTGTGCGACTTCGGAGGGGTCGACGAAGCTGCGGCAGCTCGCCTCGCACAGACGAACGCTCTCGATCGAAACGACCGCTACGAGCCGAGAGAAATCAGTCATCCGGGAGACGCCGCCGGCACTGGGCCCCTACGCCACCATCTGTTCGAGGGTCGTCGAGGGCGAAGTGTGCGGCATCGCGCCCGTCCACTGTTCCGGGGGCACCGGTCGAGAGCGTCTGGGCAACAGGCACTCTCGACTCTGCGTCAGCAGTTGACTCTCGGAGAGTGGCTCCTCCTCGGTGCGCATCTCCAGCGTGGGGCGCAGCGACAGGGCGGTGGCGATGTCCGCGATCGTCCTCAGGGTGAGGTTCCTGCCGCCGCCGAACACCTGGGTCACGAAGGCGGGGCTGCGGCCGAGGCGCCGGGCCAGTTCCGCCCGGGTGATTCCAGCGTCCTCAAGAGCCTCCGACAGCCGCTCCGTGACGTCCAGGATCAACTCCTCCTGCCGCACGAGACGGTTGAAGTCGTGATCGCGCCTGTTGTGCAACTTACCCACGTTGTGTCCTCCTCCTATGACGTTTCGCGCTCAGAGTGCTCCACGAGCACTCGCGCCGCTCGTTCAAGGTCCGTTGGGCGGTGGCGGTCCCGCTTCTTCTTGAAGGCGTGAGCAACAATGAACTCCCGGCTGCCAAATGCACCGAGGAACCGGAGTTGATGGCTCTTGAACTCCCACAGGCTCTGTCCGTTGACCTTCCCCAGCTTCCTGAAACGCTCCTTGGTTCTGATCCGGCCAGTCTCGGCGAAGCGCTGGAACAGGGCTTGCATCTTGGCGCGGTCCTGCCTTGAAAGACCATCGAAGAAGTCTCTGGCCGGAAACTTGCCCGAGGCCGTGACCGCCCAAGTGACGACGCCCCATTGGCCTGAAGCTGCTGGCGGAACGACCACACGCGGGAACGGATGTTCACCTATATGTAAAGCCGTGTCAAGGGTGGTCGCAACCGACCCGCTCTTGGCCCTCTTTGTCAGCTTGACAGCGAGCAACGGGCCCGAGGCGACCTAGGCCTGGAGCTGGATGCCCTTCAGTTGATGCCGCGCTCCTTGCCTTCCCAGTAGGGGGCGCGGAGTTCGCGCTTCAGCACCTTCATCGCGCCGGAGAGCGGCAGCGGTTCGACCCGGAACTCGACCGACTTCGGCACCTTGTAGCCGGCGATCGACTCGCGGGCGTGGCTGATGATCGAGGCTTCCGTGCGCTCGTCGACCTCGGAGCCTTCCTTCGGCACGACGATCGCGTGGACCTGTTCGCCCCAGACCTCGTGGGGGATGCCGATCACGGCGACCTGGCCGACCACCGGGTGAGTCGAGATCGCGCTCTCGACCTCGGCCGAGTAGACGTTTTCGCCGCCCGAGACGATCATGTCCTTGACCCGGTCGACCAGGAAGAGGTAGCCCTCCCCGTCGAGGTAGCCCGCGTCGCCGGTGTGGTACCAGCCGCCCTGGAACGCCTCTTCGGTGGCTTCCGGCTTGTTCCAGTACTCGGTCATGTAGTTGCCGCCCTTGGCGCAGACCTCGCCGACTTCGCCCGAGGGCAGGATGTTGCCGTCCTCGTCCTGGATCGACAGCACGACGCCGGGCACGGCCCGTCCGACCGAGCGCAGGCGGTCGCCGCCGACCTTGTGGTCCTCAGCGTCGAGAACGGTAAGCAACGACGAACTCTCGGTCATGCCGTAGCCCTGGCCGATCTCCATCTCGGGGAAGAGGGTGAGCAGCCGGTCGAGCAGGGCCGCAGGCATCGGCGACGCGCCATAACCCAGGTTGCGCAGCGAGGCGAGCTTCTCCGGCGTGAAGTCCGGGTGGCTCATCATCATGTGGATCATGGTCGGCACCATGGTGGTCGTCGTCACCTGGTACTTCTCGATCAGCGCGATCGCCGCGCCGGGGTCGAACATCGGCATCAGGACGAACTTGCCTCCGAAGGTCTGGGTCGCGATCACCCCGACCATGGAGGCCGCGTGGAAGATCGGCGTCTGCAGCAGGGCAACGCCGTCCGAGAGCTGCGGGAAACGCATGATCCCGTGATAGGTGTTCAGGATCTCGGCGCGCTGGTTGCAGAGGACGCCCTTCGGCAGCCCCGTAGTGCCGCCGGTGTACATGAGGACGACCGCGTCGGTTTCCTCGGGCTCGTCCGGAAGCACCGGGTCGCTGCCGGCGATCAGGTCCTCGTAACGCAGGTCGTAAGGAGCGTTCGTGTCGTCGTCGGGCCCGCCGATCAGCACCGTGCGCCGGACCGTGCACTCGTCGCCGGCGAGCGCCATCGCCTGGGCGAACAGGGGCGCGAAGGTCTTGTCGACGAAGGCGACCTCCGTGCCCGAGTCGCGCACGATGTAGTCGAGTTCCTTGCCGGCCAGGCGCAGGTTCAGCGGGTTGATCACACCTGCGCCGAGGTAGGCGGCGTGGTACAGCTCGACGTACTCATGGCTGGTGAGCGCCATGACCGCGAAGCGATCGCTGCGGCCGACACCCAACTCGCCGCTCAACGCCGCGCACAGGCGCATCGTGCGGTCGGCATGCTCGCCAAAGGTGGCGCTGTAGGCGCCGTCGATGATCGACTCCTTGTTCGCCAGATAGTTCATGGCCGGAACGAATAGCCGGTGGAAGATCAACTCCTTCATCGCGTGGACTCCTGTTGAGCGTCGTTGGGTTGCTCAGTTCGCGGACAGGGAGGCGATCACGTCCCGCTGCGTTGCCTCGTCGAGAAAGCGGAGGTTGGGACTCATCCGGTCGACGACCTCGCCGTAGCGGTCGAGGACGCCCCGGGCCAGATCGCCCGGCTCGCCGACGACCGCGAAGGCGTCGAGCATCTCGTCGGTGATGAGAAGGCCCATCTCGTCCCACTGGCCCTGCTTGGACATGCGGTTCAGCTCGAGCTGGAGATCGCCCCAGCCCTCGGATTCGAGCACCGGCCGGTAGGCGGGAGTCGACCCGTAGAAGGAAATCTGCTTCTTGACCGCCCGCTTCGTCTCCTCGAACGTCTTCTCGTCCTGCCCGGAAACGATGAAGCCGGGGTAGGCGATCTCGAAGTCCGAGCGGTCGCGGCCGGCGGCGGCCAGGCCGCGCTCGATGGCCGGCAGGGTGGTGTCGCGCATGTAGGACCGGGTCGTGAACGGGTGGACGATCAGACCGTCCGCCACTTCGCCGGCGACCTCGGTCATCAGCGGTCCTACGGCGGCCAGGAAGACCCTCGGCGGGCCGTGGTCCGTGTTCGTCGGCGTGAACATCGGCGTCATCAGAGTGTGCGAGTAGAACTCACCCTGGAAGCGGAGCCGCTCGCCCTCATACCAGTTCGACCAGATCGCGCGCATCGCCAGAATGAACTCCCGCATGCGCCGGGCGGGGTGCGACCAGGGCATGCTGAAGCGTTTTGTGATGTGCGGCCGGATCTGGGAGCCCAGGCCGAGGATCAGGCGGCCCTGTGAGTAGGCGTTCAGGTCGTGGCCGACGTTGGCCAGGTTCATCGGAGTGCGGGCGAAGGCGACCGCGATTGAAGTCATCAGTTCGATCCGCTCGCTGTGCTCCGCGGCAAGGAGCAGCGGGAAGAACGGATCGTGCGCCGTTTCGGCGGTCATCGCGGCCGCGAAGCCGGCGTCTTCGAGTTCCCGGATACGGGCCGGAACCTCGCGTAGATCGGTGGGGAGTCCGCCGTCAACCTTCATGTGCTTCTCCTGGCCTGGTGCCTCTGATGGTCCGAGGGTGGCGGGCGAGTATAGAGGAGCATTCGCCTTGCTACGATCCCGGCTTTCGCGCTCGAGACAACCGCGTTTTCGTCCCAGGGAGCTTGCATGCATCAGGTGCTCGCCGATGTCCGTGTCCTGGACTTCGGTCGCTACATCGCCGGACCGTTCTGTGCCGCCCTGCTCGGCGATCTGGGGGCCGAGGTCATTCGCGTGGAGAAGGTCCGCGGCAGCGAGGACCGGTTCATCGCTCCGGTGGCGCCGACCGGTGAGGGCGGGATGTTCCTGCAGATGAATCGCAACAAGCGCTCGCTGACGCTGAACCCAACGAAGCCGGCGGGGCGTGAGATCGTGAAGCGCCTGGTCGCGACCGCCGACGTCGTCGTGGCGAACCTGCCGCCGAAGACCCTTGAGGCGATGGGGCTCGACCTGGACAGCCTGCGCGAGGTGAAGGAGGACATCATCCTGACCACGGTGTCGGCCTACGGGCGGGGCGGTCGCTACAGCGACCGGGTCGGCTTCGACGGCATCGGCCAGGTCATGTCCGGCATCGCCTACATGACCGGCGACGCGGACAGGCCGCGGCGCGCGGCCGCGCCCTTCGTCGACTTCGGGACCGCGCTCTCCTGCGCCTACGGCACGCTGGCCGCCCTGATGGCGCGTCAGCAGACCGGCAAGGGGCAGATGGTCGAGGGCGCACTGCTCAAGACCGCCCTGATGATGGGCAACGCGAACCTGATCGAGCAGGCGGTGATCGAGCGCAACCGGCTGCCGACCGGCAACATGTCGCAGACCTCCGGTCCGGGGGACATCTTCCGCACCGGCGATGGCTGGATCCTGTGCTCGGTGATCGGCGAACCGCTGTTCAGGCGCTGGGTCGACCTGATGGCCGAGGACAACGGCGCCGGAGGCGAGGGCGAAGAGATCGACTGGCTGAACGATCCACGCTTCACCGACGATCTCTCGCGAGGCGACCACGGCGACGTGATCGGCGAACGGATGGCTGCCTGGTGCGCCACCCGGTCGACCGAGGAAGCGGTGGAGACGCTGAACGCGGCGATGATCCCCTCGGGGCCGGTGTACTCGATGCAGCAGACGCTCGACGACCCGCACATCGCGGAGGTCGGTTCCTTCGTCGAGCTCGAGTATCCGGACATGACGCGGCCGGCGCCGGTGGCGCAGCCTTCCGTACGCCTGACGGAAACTCCGGCCACGATCCGTCACCGTGCGCCGACCCTGGGCGAGCACACGGACGAGATCCTGGGCGGTCTCGGCTACACCGCCGATGAGATAGCCGCATTCAGGGCTGAACGGGTCGTGTAGTGCGAGGTCTCCTCGCCCTGTTGGTCCTGGCTGCGCCGGCCGCCGGCCAGGAGGGCGCGGCCGACCTGGCGCCGCCGAATATCCTCTGGGTGTCGAGCGAGGACAACGGTCCGCATCTCGGCGCCTACGGTGACGACTACGCCACCACGCCGAACCTGGACCGCCTCGCCGCCCGCGGGCTCGTCTACCGCAACGCCTGGTCGACCGTTCCGGTGTGCGCGCCGGCACGCACGACGATCATCAGCGGCCTCTATCCGGCGTCGACCGGCGCCCAGCACATGCGCAGCCGGTCCAGGCTGCCGGACGGATTCCGGTTCTTCCCGCAGGTCCTGCGCGAGGCGGGGTACTACGTGACGAACAACTCGAAGGAGGACTACAACCTCGAGAAGCCCGGCGGCCAGGGAGCCGTATGGGACGAATCGTCCCGCGAGGCGCACTGGCGGAACCGCCCGGACGGGACGCCGTTCTTCGCCGTCTTCAACTACACCGTTACCCATGAGAGCCAGATCCGGCGACGGCCGCACACTCAGGTCCACGACCCGGCCGGTGTCCGCGTGCCGGCATACCACCCGGACACGCCCGAGGTACGGCAGGACTGGGCGCAGTACTACGACAAGCTGACCGAGATGGACGCGCTGGTCGGCGAGCGTCTGGCCGAACTGGAGGCGGCCGGGCTCGCCGACGACACGATCGTCTTCTACTGGGCCGATCACGGTCCGGGCCTGCCGCGCGGCAAGCGCACGGCGCTGCAGACCGGTCTCCATGTGCCGCTCATTGTCTCGGTTCCGGAGAAGTACCGGCACCTGGCGCCGGCGGACTACGAGCAGGGCGGCAGCACCGACCGCCTGGTCGGCTTCATCGACTTCGCGCCCACCATGCTGAGCCTGGCCGGAATCGAACCGCCGCCGCACCTCCAGGGGCGGGCCTTCCTGGGTGAGTACGAGGCGGAGCCGAAGGACTTCCTGTTCGGCTTCTCCGACCGCATGGACGAGCGCTACGACCTGGTGCGGAGCGTCCGCGACAAGCGCTATCTCTACGCGCGCAACTTCCTGGTCGACCGGCCCTACGGCCAGCGTCTCTCCTACCAGATGGAGACGCCGACGACCCGGGTCTGGCTGAGGCTGTTCCAGGAGGGCGAACTGAACGGGGCCCAGTCGGCCTTCTGGCGGGAGAAGCCGAGCGAGGAGCTCTACGACCTGGGGAACGATCCGGATCTGGTGAATAACCTCGCCGGTTCAGCCGAGCACGAAGCCGAGCGGGAACGGCTGGCCGCGGCGTTGCGGCGGCAGCTCCTGACCATGCGCGATCTCAGTTTCCTGCCTGAAGGCGAGATGCACCGCCGGGCGGCGGACATGGGTGGCGTGCCCTGGACCTACGGGCAGGGCGGCTACCAGATCGAGCGGGTCTTGCCCGCGGCCGAACTCGCTACCGATCGGTCGAGGTGGGGGAGAGAGGACATCGAGCGGTTGACCCGCATGCTCGGAGACCCGGACTCCGCAGTACGTGCCTGGGCCGCAATCGGGCTGCGGACTCGCGGCGAGGAGGTGGTGCGCTCGGCCGCCGCCGCGCTGCGGGCGGCACTCGACGACCCGTCGCCACCGGTGCGGATCTTCGCCGCGGAGGCTCTGGGACGCTTCGGCGAGGACACGGACCTTGGGCCCGCGGTGGAACTACTCCTGGCTTCAGCCTCGATCACGGAGAACGACTTCTTCGACGCCCTGCTGGCCCTCAATGCGCTCGACTACCTCCCGCCGGAAGTCTTCGGAGGGCCGGACGCGCAGGACTGGCGAAACCGGCTTACTGGCCTGCCGAATGAACTGGAGGGTCTCGACCGCCGCTTCCGCAACTACGTTCCGCGGCTACTCGAGGCGATCTGGCTCGACCTGGACCAGGCGCCCTGATCAGCCCTCGCTCGGCGTCTCCGGCGGCCAGCCGAACGGCAGATCCTCTGGCACGACCTTGATCTCGGTCGAGAACTGGAACGGCGCCTCGCCGGGGCCGGGGAACTCGAACTCGAGGTAGAAGCCGGTCCAGCCGCGTTCCGGCGCGGGGACGGCGCCGATCCACCTGCCGTCCTCGCCCGGTTCGACGGCGGTGCTGGTCCACGAACGGCCGATCGTGTCGACCCGAAGGTCGCGCGTCTCCGGATTCGTGGCCTGCCACAGGAGAACCTGACTCGGCGCCATGTCGTTCGCCACCCAGGCGGTGATTGCCGCGCCGCCCGAATCGTCGGTCTCGATCGACCAGTCGACGTCCGGGCGCTCCACGTCATCCAGAATGGCCTGGTAGAAGGCGAGGAAACCGACCGCCGCGTCGCTGCCGCCCAGGGAGTGTTCGGTGTTCGGCACGTAGCGCAGGTGCTTCTCGCCGAGCAGGTCGTCGAAGTAGAACTGGGCCGAGTCGGGCAGGAAGAACTGGTCGCCGGTCGCGTTGATCAGGTACTTCGGCATCGTGAGCTTGTCGAGGTGGTTGTAGGGCTCGACGATCTTCTGGAGTTCCAGGTACTCGGGAGTACCGAACCAGTCCGTGATCCCCTCGTACACGTAGTCGCCGATGGCCGGCGCCCAGAAGCCGTAGGCCTTCCAGTGGTGCTCGAAGGACGGTTCCAGGTTCAGGAGGTCGATCACGATCGGCGCGATCGCGACCACCCGGTCGTCGACCATCGCCGTGGTCCAGGTCGTCCAGCCGCGCTTGGAGCCGCCGGCGACGACGAACCGGTTCACGTTGCTCCCGCCGCCGTCATCGGAGGCCGCGAAGGCGGTCATCGTGTCCATCGCCCGCACGGCGGCCTTGGTCATCGGCAGCCGGGCGAGCCAGATCGCGTCCCTGCCCCGCAGGAACTTGTCCCAGCCGTAGGCGATCAGTTCGTCCTCGACCCGCTCGCCGTAGTCGTCGCCGACGAAGTTGAGCGGCTGGTTCGGCACCATCCGGAGCTCGGCCGTGAAGGAGCCCGTAGCCAGGGCCGGCTGGAGGGCCAGCGGATTGGCCTGCTCCGGCGGGTCGCCGCCGTTGCGGCCGCCCGAGATGTAGAGGAAGGCATGGTCACTCCGCACCTCGTCGGGCTCGACGACCATCAGCCAGTGGGTCCACAGCGGCCGGTCGACCTCGGCCTCGGTGAGCCAGGTCTGACTCGTCATCTCGATCGTGTGCAGCGTGTAGCCGTCTCCGGCCTCGCTGCTCACTAGCGTCCAGGCGTAGGCCGGGTCGGGTGTGTCGACGTAGTTCTGGAGGATGTCGCCGGGCCCGGGCTCAGCGGAGACGTCGGGTTCGGTGGCCGCGGAATCCCCGCCGGCGGCGCAGCCGAGAAGCAGCAGTCCGATGGCCAGCAGGGTGAGCAGGTCGCGCACTCTCTTCATGGTTTCAATCCTCCTGTGTATCCGTGTCGGCCAGCCGACCTCACGTCTTCGAGCGGCTTCAGATCGCCCCCGCCTCCCGCATCGCGTCGATTCTCTCACTGGCGAAGCCCCAGTCGGCGAGGACGGCGTCGCTGTGCTCTCCGGCCTTTGGCGGCGGACCCTGCACGGCGACCGGTGTGCGGCTGAAGCGGGGCGCCGGCGCCGGCTGGGCCACGCCGTCCACCTCGACGAAGGTCTGCCGGGACCGGTTGTGCGGGTGCTCGATCGCCTCGCCGATGCGGAGCACCGGGGCGAAGCAGATGTCGCTGCCTTCCATGATCCCGCACCACTCGTCGCGCGTCTTCGCGCGGAACACCTCGGCCAGCTTGGCCTTGAGTTCCGGCCAGCGGTCCCGATTCTGGAGATGCCCCTCCCACTCGGCGCCGTCGAGGCCGGTCTTCTCGAGCAGCAGGGCGTAGAACTGCGGCTCGATCGAGCCGATGGAGACGTACTCGCCGTCCGCGCATTCGTACGTGTCGTAGAAGTGGGAGCCGCTGTCCAGCATGTTCGAACCGCGGTCGTCCTTCCACACGCCGGCGCTGTGCATGCCGACGACGGCGGCCAGCAGCAGCGCCGAGCCGTCGGTCATCGCGGCGTCGACCACTTGCCCCTTGCCCGACTTCTGCGCCTCCAGCAGGCCGGCCACGACGCCCAGGGCGAGCAGCATGCCGCCGCCACCGAAGTCACCGACCAGGTTGAGCGGAGGCACCGGCCTGCCGCCGTTGTTGCCGATCGAGTGCAGCACGCCCGACAGGGCGATGTAGTTGATGTCGTGGCCGGCGGCATGGGCGATCGTGCCGTGCTGGCCCCAGCCGGTCATGCGGCCGAAGACGAGCTTCGGATTCCGCTCCAGGCACACGTCGGGGCCGAGTCCGAGCCGCTCCATGACACCCGGCCTGAAGCCCTCGATGAGACCGTCGGCCCGTTCGACCATGTCGAGCACGGCGTTTATCGCTTCAGGCTGCTTGAGGTCCATCGCCAGCGAGCGGCGGCCGCGGTTCAGGACGTCGAACTTCGAGCCCCGGCCCGCATAGGCCTTGCGATCGATGCGCACGACCTCGGCACCGAGATCGGACAGCACCATCGCGCAGAACGGCCCCGGTCCGATGCCGGCGATCTCGATAATGCGGTAGCCGTCGAGTGGTCCCATGGTCGGTATCTCCCTTCAATGAGGCCGGGGCTCGCGCCCCGGAATGCGGCGCCGGAGAGGGGCGCGAAGTCGACGGCGGTCAGTATAGGAAAACAGTCGGCGAGGGTGCCGTACAATCCGGTCGCTTCAGACCCGCGAATCAAGCTGGCCGCGCCCCCTGAGAGGGGAAGCGCCATGGGAGAGCTTCCAACCATGCAGCGATACGGAATGACGATCCCGTTCGGCCTCCCGCTGGCCGAGCAGGAGGACCTGATCAAGGAGATGATCGACCTCGGCTACACGGACTTCTGGTCGTCCGAGTCGAACGGCTCAGACGGGTTCACGCCGCTAGTCCAGGCCTCGATCTGGGCGCCGACCGCGCGGCTCGGCATCGCGATCATCCCCGCCTACACCCGCGGGCCGGCGCTGATGGCGATGACGGTCGGCGCGATGGCGGAGGCGGCTCCCGGCCGTTTCGTGATGGGTGTCGGCACCTCGTCGAACGTGATCGTCGAACAGTGGAACGACATCCCGTTCGAGCGGCCGTACTACAAGACCCGGGACATGGTGCGCTTCCTCAAGAAGGCGCTGACGGGCGACCGGATCGACGAGGAGTTCGAGACCTTCAACGTGCGCGGATTCCGCATGGGCCGGCCGCTGAAGGAGTGTCCGCCGATCCTGGTGGCGGCGCTTCGCCAGGGCATGCTGCGGATGGCGGGCCGCGAAGGCGACGGCGCGATCCTCAACTGGCTGTCGCCCGGCGACGTGAAGACGGTCGTTCCCTACGTCCACGAGGCTGGCCCCGGCAAGGAGATCGCGGCCCGGATCTTCGTCCTGGCCACCGAAGACAAGGGCGTGATCGACTTCGTCGGCCGTCGCTCGATGGCGGCCTACCTCAACGTCCCCGTCTACGCCGCCTTCCACGACTGGCTGGGCCGCCGCGACGTCCTAGGCCCGATGTGGGACGCCTGGGCCGCCGGCGACCGCAAGAAGGCACTCGAGGTCATTCCGGAGGAGGCGCTGCGCGACATCCTGATCATCGGTTCGCCCGGAAAGTGCCGGGAACGGATCCAGGAGTACATCGAGGCGGGGGTGCATACGCCGGCGATCCAGATCATGCATCCGGGGGATGATCTGCGGGAGACGATCCGCGCGCTGGCCCCGGCCTAGGCGCGCTCCCCTGGTCGAGTCTTTTCCGGCCTTGACGTAAGCTCGCCGCCGCCCCGCGGCCGGCCGGGTTTCACGTCATCCCCGTGCCGACCTGACTCAAGGAGAACATCCATGGCACTCAGCACCTACCTGACCTTTGGCGGCAACTGCCGCGAGGCGTTCGGCTTCTACCGGTCCGTCTTCGGCGGCGAGTTCTCGGACCTCACCACCTTCGGCGAAGGTCCCGAGGGGCTGCCGCTCGCCGAGGGTCAGGAAGACCAGATCATGCACGTGTCCCTGGCGGTCGGCGACAGCGTGCTGATGGGGAGCGACAGCACGACCTTCGGGCCGCCGCTCGAGGTCGGCAACAACTTCTCGATCTCGGTCGAGGCCGAGAGCCGGGAGCACGCGGACGAACTGCAGGCGAAGCTGTCGGATGGCGGCGCGGTGACGCTGCCGATGGAGGAACAGTTCTGGGGCGCCTACTTCGGCATGTGCGTCGACCGCTACGGCGTCAACTGGATGCTGGTGTACGCACCGCCGCAGGAGTAGCGGGGAAGCAGGGCTTCCGCTGCCAGAGAGCCACAAGGAGCCATCAAGATGACCGCGATCTCTCCCAACGACGGCCCGGTTGCCGTCACTGGCTGCTCCGGCTTCACCGGCGGCCACATGGTCCGCGAGCTGGTGATCCACGGTTACCGGGTCAGGGCCTGCATTCGCGACGCCTCCTCCTGGCGCGGCCGGGACTGCGTGGAGTACCTGAACCGGCTGCCGAACGTGGAGATCGTGGACGGTTGCGACCTGTTCGTGCCGGGCTCGTACGACGAGGCGTTCGCGGGTTGTTCGGGCGTGTTCCACGTCGCCGCGGTGCTCGGCAACTCGGCTGACGGCAGATCCCAGCCGCTCGGCTCCGGCAACGTCTCGACGGACGTCTACGAGGGCGGCATGGCCGGGACGCGGAACGTGATCGACGCGGTGGCCAGGAGCGGCAGCGTGAAACGCGTCCTGTACACGAGTTCCCTGGCGGCCGTCGCGGGTCTGGGGGCGCCGGCGATGCCTCCGGGCTACGCGTGGACGGAGACGGACTGGGCTTCCGGCAACTTCCCGGAGGAGATCTGGAACCACCCGCGGATGGCCTATGCCCGCAGCAAGGTGGACACGGAGCACCTGCTGAACCAGGCCGCGGACGAAAGCGGCGACCGCTGGGACGTGGTGACGATGAACCCGGCGATGATCTGCGGCCCCATCCTGTTCAAGGCCCAGGTCGGCCAGTGGATCGAGCAGATCGGGCGGCTCGCCGCGGGACTGGAACCCTCGTGGCCGACGCCGTACGACATGTACTACAACATCATCGACGTGCGGGACCTCGTGCAGGCGGAGCGGCTGGCGGCGGAGTCGGATGTCGACCACCGGGCCACCAATGGCGGCAGCCGCTACATCCTGCACGGAAGCGGCGGGCGTTCGGCGCTGCGGTTCGGTACGGAAGTGGCCGACATCATCCGGGAGGCCTTCCCGTCCTTCGTGGTCGGCGAGGCCCCGGTTCCGGAAGACGGCGGTCCGCCGCCACCCGCGGCGATCAACCACAGCCGCAAGGCGGAGTCGGTGCTGGGCGCCACTCTCCGGCCGGTCGAGGACACGATCCGCGCGGTCGTGGAGACATCGATCGAGCTGGGCATCATCGAGCCGCGGTTGCGGGGGGCCTGAGCGCGGTCACGGGAGCCAAGGGTCAATGAGGGCTTTCGTCGCCGTCCCCGTCGTCGCCCTGTTGTGGAGCGGTCCGCTTCGGGCCGACGATCAGAATCCGGGGCGCAACCGGGTGGCGGCGGCGGAGAACCTGCCCGCGACCTGGGATGTCGCCTCGGGTGAGGGAGTGCTGTGGTCCGCCGAACTCGGTACGGTGACCTACGGCGGCCCGACGATCGCCGGTGACTTGATCGTCGTCGGCACGAACAACGAGCGACCCCGCGATCCGGCGGTGACCGGCGACCGCGGCGTGGTCATGGCCTTCGACCGCCGTGACGGGAGCTTCCGCTGGCAGATCACCCACGCGAAGCTGGAGGCCGGGGACGCGAACGACTGGCCGCTGCAGGGAGTCTGCTCGACGCCCTCGTTCGATGGCGAACGGCTCTACTACGTCTCGAACCGGGGCGAGCTCGTCGTTGCCGACGTCGACGGCGTCGTCGACTGGTCGTTCGACATGGTCGGCGAGTGGGGGGTGTTCCCGAAGCACATGGCGGCCTCGACGCCGCTGGTTGTGGGCGAACTCGTCTTCGTGTCGACCAGCAACGGAGTTACCGACGACGGGCGGGTTCCGGCGCCGGACGCGCCCAGCTTCGCGGCCTTCGAGCGCGCGACGGGCCGGCCGGTGTGGCGCGACGGGAGCCCCGGCGCCGGGTTGATCGACGGCCAGTGGGGGAGCCCGTCCCACGGTCGCGCCGGCGGCGGTGCGCAGGTCGTCTTCCCGGCCGGCGACGGCTGGCTCTACGGCTTCGAGCCGGCGACGGGACGGGCGCTCTGGCGTTTCGACGGCAATTCGGCGCTTGCCGCCGGCGAACTGGAGCAAGTCGGGTCGCGGCATGTCTTCGTGGCCACGCCCGTACTGCTCGAAGACACCGTCTACATCGCGGCCGGCCGCGACCCGGAGGCATCGCTCCGGGCCGGCGTCCTGTGGGCCGTCGACGCCGGGGGGAGCGGCGACGTGACGGCGAGCGGGACGCGGTGGCGGTTCGAGGATCCGGACTTCGGCCGCGCGATCGCCACCGTGGCGGTGGATGGCGGCATCGTCTACGCGGCGGACCTGAACGGCTTCCTGTTCACGCTCGACGCGGAGAGCGGCGAGAAACTCTGGGTCTACGACGCGCTGTCGCCGTTCTGGAGTTCGCCACTGGTCGCCGACGGCAAGGTCTACGCCGCCGACACGGAGGGCGATGTCGCGGTGCTGAGGCATGGCCGAACGCTCGAGGTTCTGGCCGAAATCCCGATGCCGCGGCCGGTGTACACTTCGCCGTCCACGGATGGCTCGGTCGTCTATCTGGCGACCAGCGAAACACTGTACGCGCTGGTTGCCCGGGCATCGGGCGGCGGCGCGGACGCCTGACAGCGACGGACCCCCCTGACAGCTACGGACCAAGCTCATGAAGACCCGAATCTCCTTTCCCCTCCTACTCGCCCTGGCGGCGCTGGGCGCGGCCGCCGCGATCGCCGCGGCGAACGAGCCGCCGGCAATGTTCGGCAACACGCCGGCCCGGAACATGGTGTCCGACGCCAGCAACCTGCCCACCGAATGGGACGTCCGATCCGGCGAGAACATCATCTGGCGCGCCAAGGTCGGTTCGCAGACCTACGCCGGCCCGGTGATTCACGGCGGCCGGGTGTACGCCGGCACGAACAACGAGGGGCTTCGCCGGCCCGGCATCGAGGGGGACAAGGGGGTCCTGATCGCGCTCGACAAGGAGACCGGCGCACTTCTCTGGCAGGCGACCCACGACAAGCTGGGGGCCGGACGGGTCAACGACTGGCCGCTACAGGGCGTCTGCTCGACGCCGTACGTGGAGGACGAACGGGTCTACTACGTGTCCAACCGCGCGACCGTCGTGGCCGTTGACGTGGACGGCTTCCGGGACGGTGTGAACGACGGCATGACGGACGAGCAGTACAAGCAGGAACTCGACGCGGACATCGTGTGGGAGTACGACATGATCGCCGAGCTCGACGTGTTCCCGCACAACCTGGCCGCCGGGTCGCCTCTCGTCATTGGCGACCTCCTGTTCACGGTCACCGGCGCCGGCGTCGACGAGGGGCACATCAACCTGCCTTCGCCGGCTTCGCCGGCCTTCATCGCGCTGGACAAGAACACGGGCGAGCTGGTGTGGGAAAGCCTCGACAGCAGCGACGCGGTTCTTCACGGCTCCTGGTCGAACCCGGGCTACGGAGTGGTCGACGGCCAGCCGCAGATCGCCTTCCCGGGCGGCGACGGTTGGCTCTATACCTACGAGCCGGCGACCGGCAACCTGCTGTGGAAGTTCGATCTGAACCCCAAGAACTCGATCTGGGAACTCGGCGGCGCCGGCACCCGCAACAACATCATCTCGACGCCGGTCTTCTACAACAACCGCTTCTACCTCGGAGTCGGTCAGGATCCCGAGCACGGAGAAGGCCCCGGCCACTTGTACGCCATGGACGCCAACGTCGAGGGAGACGCGACCGACAGTGCTGCCGTCTGGCACTTCGGCAACGAGGACTTCAACCGGACGATCTCGACCGCGGCGATCTCCGACGGCCTGCTCTACATCCCCGATCTGAGCGGCTTCCTCTACGTCCTGGACGTGGAGACCGGTGAGCATCTCTGGACGCACGACACCTTCGCGGCGGTCTGGGGTTCGGCCTTCGTCGCGGACGGCAAGGTCTACCTCGGCGACGAGGACGGCGACATCGTCGTCCTGGAGGCCGGCCGCGAGGAGAAGGTGATCGCCGAGCACAACATGGGCTCGGCCGTTTACACGACGCCGGTCGCGGAGGACGGGAGAATCTACGTGGCGACACGCTCGGACGTGTTCGCCATCGGTTCCGACTAGGGCGCTTTGCGCTCTACCGGGGCGGTGCCGATCAAGCGAGGCCAGCGACCGCTCGAAACGAGCGACTCCTGGAGCATCGACACGGCTCCGGGCCGGGTCCTCTATGGCGCCGGCGTCATCGACCTGATCGGTGAGCTCGTGCAGGAGATCGGCGGCCGGCGGGTGCTGGTGGTCGCCGATCCCGGGGTAGCCGCCGCGGGCCACGTCCATCGGGCGTCCGTCGCCCTCCGCGGCGCCGACCTCGAGGTCGCCGTCTTCTACGGAGTCGAGGAGAATCCCGGCGAGCGCAACGTGGCGGCCGCGGCAGCGGCGGCGCGGTCTCACGAAGCGGACTTCCTGATCGGTCTCGGCGGCGGCTCGGCGATGGACTGCGCCAAGGGCGCGAACTTCGTGTTCACGAACGGCGGCCGGATGGAGGACTACTGGGGTTTCGGCAAGGCAGGGAAGCCGATGCTTCCTTCGGTCGGGGTGCCCTGCACGGCGGGCACGGGCAGCGAAGCGCAGTCCTTCGCCGTCATCTCGCGGGAGGACGACCACCGCAAGATGGCCTGTGGCGATCCGAAAGCGCGCTTCGTGGCTACCCTGCTGGATCCGGAGCTGGTCCGCACGGCGCCCTCCGAGGTGATGGCGGCAACCGGCCTGGACGCCCTGTCGCACGCCCTGGAGAGCTTCGTCTGCACGGCGGCCAACCCGTACTCGCGGATGTTCGCCTCGGAGGGCTTCGCGCGCCTGCTGAGGGGGTTCGATGCGGTGGTCGACGCGCAGGCGGCGGGCGGCGGGAGCGGTGGGCGAGGGAGAAGTGAGGTCGAACTGGTCGAGCTTTGGGGCGAGATGCTGCTGGGAGCCCATCTTGCCGGCGCCGCGATCGAGGCTTCCATGCTGGGCGCCGCCCACGGTCTCGCCAACCCCTTGACCGCGCGCTACGACATCACCCACGGCGTGGCGGTGGCGGTGGTGCTGGATCACGTCATGCGGTTCAACGGTGCGGCCGGGGGTACCGGCTATGGAGGACTGGTCCAACTCGCCTTCGGCGGCGCAGCGGGAAACGGCGTCGCCAGCGAGCGGCTCGCGAGGCTGTGGGCCGAGCTCCGCGACAGCGCCGGTGTCGCCGGCACACTGAGGGATCTGGGGGTTCTGGAGGCTGACCTCGACCTCCTCTCGTCCCAGGCGGCCGAGCAGTGGACCGCCCAGTTCAACCCGCGGTCGGCTTCCGCCTCCGATATGCTCGCGCTCTACCGGGCGGCGTTCTGAGGCCTTCGCCACCCCGGAACCCAGCGCCGTGAGACTCCTACTCAGCCTGTCGTTTCTGCTCGGCTCGCCCTTCCTCTTCGGCTCCGTAGCTGCGGCCGGTGACGGCGAAGACCAGGAATCGGCGTCGGCGGCTTCGCTGTTCCGGCCGGCCGCCGATGCGTGGCCGGTGTTCCGGGGCAACCTGCTCGGTACGGGCGTAGCCGGTACGACGCTGCCCGAGAATCCGAAGCTGCTTTGGGCTTTCGACACGGAGAGCGAGATCGAAAGCACGGCGGCGATCGTCGACGGGGTGGTCTACATCGGCGACTACGAGGGTCGGATCTACGCGCTGACCCTGGCCGAGGGCAGGGAACTGTGGCGGTTCGAGGCCGGCACGCCGATCAAGGCGCCGGTGTCCGTGTTCGACGATGTCGTCTATGTCGGCGACGAGTACGGCTTCGTCTACGCGCTGGACGCCGGGACGGGCGAGCAGAGGTGGAAGTTCGAGACGCTCGGGGAGATCTACGCCGGCGTCTCGCTGCACCAGTCGCCTGAGGGAAGGGAGCGGCTGCTGATCGGCTCCTACGACAACTCGCTCTACTGCCTGGACCGCGGGAGCGGCGAGAAGCTGTGGCAGGTGGAGACGGACGGCTACGTCCACGGCACGCCGGCGGTCGCCGACGGACTGACGACCGTTTCCGGCTGCGACGGTTTCATGTGGCTGATCGACATCGAGACGGGCGAGACGGTCCACAAGATCGATCTTCGCGGGCAGGCGGCCTCGAGTCCGGCCGTGGTCGGCAACATGGCTTACGTCGCGACGTACGAGAACGAAGTGCTGGGAATCGACCTCGAGAAACGCCAGGTCGCCTGGGCCTACGAGCACGAGATCCGGAAGTTCCCCTTCTACGCATCCGCCGCGGCCGACGACGAGATCGTCGTCATCGGCGGGCGGGACAAGATCGTCCACGCCCTCGACCCCGCGACCGGCGAGCGAAAGTGGGAGTGGAACAGCGGCGCGCGGCTCGACTCCTCGCCGGTGATCGTGGGCGATCGGGTCTTCCTGGGGTCGAAGCGCGGCCCCGTCCTCGCCCTGGACAAGGCGACGGGAGAGCCGGTCTGGGAGTTCGACACCGGTTCGGCGATCATGGCCTCGCCGGCCGTGGCCTCGGAGCGCCTGGTCATCGGTAGCCTGGACGGAATTCTGTACTGCTTTGGGTAGGGGGCTCTTCCGAAGATGCACGAGGCGATCTCGCGTAGCCAGGTGAGGCCTGAGCCGGCGACCGGTCTGCTCGATCTCGAAGCGACGGACATCGGTTCCGTCTTCGTGTCGAACTACCCGCCGTACTCGGCGTGGAACGAGGCCACCGTGCCGGAGGCCTTCGCCGCGCTCGACCGGGCGCCCGCCGCCGACACCTCGCTGGGTCTCTACATCCACATTCCGTTCTGCCGGAAGCGTTGCAAGTTCTGCTATTTCCGCGTCTACATCGACAAGAACCACGAGCAGATCGGCCGCTACCTGGACGCCCTGGGCGTCGAACTGGAGCGTTACGCCGAGCGGGCGGCCGTACGGGGCCGGAACCTCGACTTCGTCTACTTCGGCGGCGGCACACCGTCCTACATCGCCGCCAAGCAGTTGATTCCGCTGGCCGAGCGGCTCCAGGGCGTGATGTCCTGGGACGGCGCCGAGGAGGTGGCGTTCGAGTGCGAGCCGGGAACGCTGACCCGGTCCAAGCTGGAGGCGATCCGGAGCATCGGGGTTACCCGGCTGAGCCTCGGAATCGAGAACTTCGACGACGAGATCCTGCAGGAGAACGGCCGCGCCCACGTGTCGAAGGAGATCTACCGTGTACGCGAGTGGATCCGCGCCCAGCAGTTCCGGCAACTGAACGTCGACCTGATCGCCGGCATGGTCGGCGAGAGCTGGGAGAGCTGGAAGCGAACGGTCGACCTGACGATCGAGTACGACCCGGACTCGATCACCCTGTACCAGATGGAGCTGCCCTTCAACACCGTGTACTCGAAGGCGAAGCTGCGCGGCGACGAGAGCGTGCCGCTCTTCGCCGACTGGCGCACGAAGCGCGAGTGGCACGCCTACGCCTTCGAGCAGTTCGAGCGCGCCGGCTTCGAGCGCTGGAGCGCCTACACGATGATGAGGCGTGATCGGGGCTGCAAGTTCGTCTATGCGCGCGAGGTGTGGAGCGGCGCCGATATGATCCCGATCGGCGTCTCGTCGTTCGGCCACATGGGCGGCGTCCACATGCAGAACCACGATCGCTGGGACGGCTACCTGGCTGCGATCGACGAGGGCGGCCTTGCCACGCGCCGGGCCCTGGCCACCACGGCGCGTGAGCGGCTGACCCGCGAAGTCATCCTGCAGCTCAAGAGAGGGTGGCTGGAGCGCGGCGCCTTCGAACGCAAGTTCGGCGTCGACGTCGTGGAGGACTACGCCGAGGCCTTCGGCAGCCTGACCGACCAGGGGCTGGCCACGATCGGCCCGGAACGCGTGGAACTCAGCGACGGTGGCCTCCTGCGTGTCGACCAGCTACTGCCGCGGTTCTACGACGAGCAGTACCGCGGCGCCCGCTACACGTAGCGGCAACGCGGCCACCCGGGTGGCTCAGAAGTCGAAGCCGAGCTGAACGCCGACCTCTCGGGGCGGCGCCCAGACCCGCAGGGAACCCGTGTAGGTGGTGAAGAACTCTGTCAGGCGGTACTCCTCGTCGCCGAGATTGCGCCCATACAGGCCGACGAACAGTTGCGAGTTCGGCGCCGTCCAGCGCAGTTGGGCGTGCAGCAAGCCGCGTGACGGCTGGACGAAGTTCTCGAAGGGATCGAACGCCAGGTCGTCCGTGTACTGGTACTCGGCGCGGGCGAGGAGCGACCCCGCCGGCCCCAGGTCGAACGCGTAGCGAATCGCGGCGACGGCGGAGAAGTCGGGCGCGCGCGGCAGCCCCTTGCCGGTCTGGTCCGCGGGCTCGATCAGGTAGCCCGCTCCCAACAGGGTCGTCACGTCCAGCGTGCCGGCCTCCAGAAACCGGTCCTGAAGCGAGGCCACGTCGGTCGGGTTCTGGGAGGTGAACTCACGAAACTCGTCGTCCAGGACCTCCAGGGCGAGGTCAACGCCGAATCGCGGGTTCGGCCGCAGCAGCAGTTCGAGGTCCAGGCCGCGGATCCTGGCGCTCGCCGCGTTCTCGACCGTGGAGCGGTCGGGAAACAGCACGGAGACCTGGAGGTCGTCATAGTCGTAGCTGAACGCCGATGCGTTGAACGTGACGCCGCCCGAGGAACGGGACTTGACGCCGACCTCGTAGCTGGTGATCGTCTCGTCCTCGAAGGACGGCTGGAGCGAGATGGAGTTGAAGCCGCCGCTCTTGTAGCCGGTGGTCACCGCGCCGTAGACCATCATGCCGTCGCGGGGCCGAAACTCCAGGCCGAGCTTGGGCGTCAAGGCGCTCCAGGAGTCCTCCAGCGTCTCGGTGGCGGGCTGACGCGTGAGGAAGTCGATCGTTGTCTGGCTGTGTTCCTTCGTGTCGCTCGTGTAGCGGAGGCCCGTGGTGAGAGTGGTGCGTTCCCCGAGACGCCAGTCGACCTGGCCGTAGCCGGCCCAGGACGAACTGTCGAGCACTGTGTTGAACACGTTGGCGGAAGCCACCGTCCCCGGCAGAGGCAGGCCGAGGAAGGGGGCTATGGCGCCGTAGTAGGCCGGCCCGCAGAGCGTCGGCGGGGCGAAGATGCCGAGCGAGCAGAAGTCGGCGGGATTGAACAGGAAGATACCCGGGTTGTTGGCGAACAGCCAGACCACGAAGAGGGCGGAATCCGTGCGCGTGTCGGTCGCTGCGTTCGCTTCTTCGCCGAAGGCGTAGAGACCGGCGATCCAGCGCGCCCGGTCGCGGTCGCCGCTAACCTGGAACTCCTGCGACCACCACTCGGATTCGTAGTTCCCGACGTTCTCGACGAAGTCGACCGGCATCGCGTCCACGTCGGCCCGGCGGCTGGAAGCGAAGTCCCGCCAACTGCTGATCGAGGTCAGGTTCGCCGCGCCGCCGCTCAGCACCTTGTCCACGTGGAGCGAAAACCCGTTCTCCTCGTAAGGGGACAGCGGGGCGATGTTGGCCGCGATCCGGTGGACGTCGAGCGGGTTCTCGAAGCCGTAGAACCGGCTGAGCGTGCCGACCAGGCTCAGCGGCGAGACGTCGCCCGGCTTCAGGTGGAAGTTGCCGTGGCTGTCGTCGTCCGTGCCGTCCGCCCGCAGCGTGAAGGTCAGCGTGTCGGAAGGCAGGAACGTCAAACCGACCCGGAAGGAAAGACCGTCGTTCGCGTCGCTGCCCTGGCCAAGATGATCGTTCCAGGTCGCGTCCTCGATCGTCGTCGCGGAGGCGGATGCCCGCGCCCAGACCTTCTCGGTCAGAGGCCCGGTCAGCGACAGGCCGTAGCGCTGACCGGAAGCGCTCTCGGGCGCCGCGAAGTCGCTCGTCGAGGCGAAGAGACGCCCCTTGAACTGGCCCTCCGGGGCGCGGGTGACGAGGTTGATCGCGCCGCCAGTCGAGTTGCGGCCCCAAAGCGTGCCTTGCGGGCCGCGCAGGATCTCCACCCGCTCCAGATCGAGGAAGGGGTTGACGAAACCCTGCGGCCGCGGCAGGTAGGCGCCATCGATGTAGTAGCCGACGGTCGACTCCGTGCCCAGACCGAACGTGTTCGAGCCGATCCCGCGGATGACCAGGGATACTTCTCCGGTTGTCGAACTCTGACTCGAAACGACGACGCCAGGCGCCGCGTCGGCCAGCCCCTGAACGTCGAGGATCGCCTGCCGCTCCAGTTCCTCGCCAGTGACGGCGACGACGGAGATCGGCACGTCCTGCAGCGACTCCTCGATCCGCTGCGCGGTGACGGTGATTTCGTCGGTCACGGTGGAATCCGGATCGTCGGGATCCTGGGCCGACGCTGCGCCGGCAAGGAGGGCCAGCGGGAGGCTGACGGTCAGAAACGGGACAGGACTGAAGCGCATCGGCAGGTACCTCTTGGGCTACGGGTAGTCGGACTCAAACGAGTCGAGTCCGACGGGAGATGGTAGGGCGCGCAGGCTACAACATAGGCACTACGCGCCGGATGCCCTCCAGGTTGCCGGTGGTCGGCGTCGATTCCCTGCCGTAAACTCGCCGCGATGTTCGCCGCATCCTCCTACGACGTGATCGTTGTCGGCGCCGGCCCAGGCGGCTCGGCGGCAGCGGCGATCGCCGCGCGTGGTGGCCTGCGAACGCTGCTGCTCGAACGCGATCCCGCGCCGGTCTTCAAGATCGGCGAATCGCTGATGCCGGACACCCACGGCGTGTTCGAGAAGATGGGCGCGCTTCGGGCGATGCAGGAGAGCCACTTCGTCGAGAAGCACTCCGTCCAGTTCTTCACGAAGACCGGCAAGGCGTCCATGCCGTTCTACTTCGAGAAGGAACGGCCGGGGGACGACAGCGCCCGCACCTGGCAGGTGCGCCGCTCCGAATTCGATGAACTCCTGATGGAGACGGCGGCCGGGCAGGGTGCGGAAGTCCATCGCGGAGTCAACGTCCGCGACGTGCTGTTCGACGACGGACGAGCGGTCGGCGTGCGCGCCGTCGCGGAGGGCAACGGAGGGCCGGTGGAGCTCTCGAGCCGGATCATGATCGACGCCACCGGCCAGAGCGCCCTGCTCGCGCGGCGGCTCGACCTCGGCCGGGTCGACTACGGCCTGCGCCACGCCTCGATCTACACCCACTTCCGGGGCGCGATCAGGGACGAGGGGAAGGACGAGGGCGCGACCCTGATCCTGCACACGAAGTCCGGCGAGTGCTGGTTCTGGTACATCCCGCTCGCGGGGGACGTAGTGAGCGTCGGCGTGGTCGGGCCGATGGACACGCTGGTCAGGAACCGCGAGGGCAGGCCGCACGAGATCTTCTTCGAGGAGGTCAGGAACTGCGCAGAGATTGAGCGGCGCATTGCACCGGCCCATCAGTGCCGACCGGTGTCCGTGATGAAGGACTTCTCCTACCGGATCGAGAAGATGGCGGGCGACGGCTGGATCGCGATCGGCGACGCGTTCTCCTTCATCGACCCGGTGTACTCGTCGGGCGTCTTCCTGGCGCTCAAGTCGGGCGAGATGGCTGCCGAAGCCGCGATCGGGGCGATCGCGGCGGCCGACCTCTCGGGCGAACGCCTGGGGGCGTTTCAGCCGCTCCTGATGCGCGGCGTCGAGGCCGTGCGGCAGTTGGTCAACGTCTTCTACGACCCGAACTTCAGCGTCGGCGCCTTCCTGCGGCTCTACCCGCAACATCAGAGCAAGGTCACCCGCATCCTGATCGGCGACGTGTTCGAACTGGACTTCACGTCCATGTTCGAGGACATGGCGACCTTCGCCGCCGCCGGGGGCGGCAGGGCGGTGCGTGCGCCCGAGGCGGCCACGGCGGCAACTCCGCAGCCGCTCCAGGTCACCTGAGCCGGAAGCGGGCGAGCGATTCCAATGGCGGCGGGAGTAGCCCGGGTCACGGCCTACGCCGCGCTGCCGGCGCTCTACCTGCTGCACAACGATCTGTGGTTCTGGAACGATCCGAGCCGGTTCCTGGGTCTGCCCGTCGGTCTGACATACCACGTCCTGTTTTCGGCGGTGGTCGTGCTCGCGATGTGGCGGCTCGTGCGGGTCGCCTGGCCGGGTGACGTGCTCGACGAGCTGGCCGGGGAGGGCGGTGACGACGGGGTGGACCGGACGTGACCCTCGCCGTCATCTTCGCCTACCTGGCGGCGGTCCTGCTGATCGGTGTCTGGAGCAACCGTCGGCTGGCCGCGACCGGGGAGGACTTCTTCGTCGCCGGCCGGACGATCGGGCCGTTCGTGCTGCTGATGACCCTGTTCGGCACCCACATGACCTCGTTCGCCCTGCTCGGCGCTTCGGCGGAGTCCTACCGGATCGGCATCGGCGTCTTCTCCCTGATGGCGTCGTCGTCGGCCCTGATGGTGCCGATCGTCTTCTTCTTCGTCGGCACGCGGGTGTGGGCCGTGGGGAGGCGCCTCGGGCTCCTGACTCAGGTGCAGTTCGTGCGCGCCCGCTGGGGCTCGGACGGCATCGGCCTCCTGCTCTTCGTCGTGCTCGTCCTGCTGCTGCTGCCCTATCTGCTGATCGGCGTCATGGGAGGCGGCGTGGTGCTGGGACAGATCACGGACGGGGCGGCGCCGTCGTGGCTCGGCAGCCTGCTCGTGTCGGGAGTCGTGATCGGTTACGTGACGAGCGGAGGGCTTCGCGGCACGGCCTGGGTCAACACTTTCCAGACCGCGATGTTCATGGTGCTCGGGGCGGTGACCGCGGTCCTGATCGTCACGAAGCTGGGAGGTGTGGGCCTGGCCCTCGACCGGGTCGCGGAGAGCCGCCCGGATCTGCTGGTCCGGGGAGACGCGATCCACCCGCTGCGACTGCTCAGCTACACCCTGATTCCCCTGTCCGTGGGGACCTTTCCCCACATCTTCGCGCACTGGCTGTCGGCGAAGCGGGCGGCGACCTTCAAGGCCCCGGTCGTCCTCTACCCGGTCTGCATCGCCGTGGTGTGGATCCCCAGCGTGCTGCTCGGGCTGTTCGGGAACATCGACTTTCCCGGACTCGACGGCGCGGCTTCGAACTCCATCCTGGTCCGCATGATCGCGCTCTACGCCCCGGAGCTGCTCGCGGGCCTCCTGGGCGCGGGCGTCTTCGCCGCCATCATGTCGTCGCTCGACTCGCAGTCGCTGTCGCTGGGCACGATGTTCACGCAGGACGTCGTAAGGCACTACCGCTGGGGCGGCGACCTGGACGAGGCGCGCCAGGTGCGTCTCGGCCGGCTGTTCGTCGTCGGGGTGGTGGCGACGGTGTTCCTGCTGTCTCTGGTTGCCGAGCGCAGCATCTTCGCGCTTTCGGTGTGGTCGTTCACGGGCTTCGCCTCCCTCTTGCCGGTGGTGGTGGCGGCGCTCTACTGGCGGCGCAGCACCGCCGCGGGCGCGGGCGCGGCGATCCTCACCGTTATCGCGCTCTGGACCTGGTTCTTCGCGCGCGGCATCGGCGACGCGGACTACAGTGTCGCCGGCACCGGCGTGATGCCCGTCGCCGTCATCTTCGCGGGTTCCACCCTGGCCATGATCGTCGGTTCCCTGCTAAGCACGCCGCCCGCGCCCGAGCGCGTAAGGCGCTTTATCCCGTGAACGGCAGGTTCTCCTCGTGAGCGACTCAGGTCAGCCGCTCCGCATCGCCTATCTGGCCGCCGGCGCCGGCGGCATGCTCTGCGGCAGTTGCATCCACGACAACACGCTGGTCCGCGAACTCCAGCATCGCGGGCACAACGCGTTGCTGCTGCCGATCTACACGCCGCTCCGGACCGACGAGGAGAACGTGAGCTACGGCCGGGTCTTCTATGGCGCGGTGAACATCTACCTGGAGCAGAAGCTGCCGCTCTGGAGCCGGGCGCCCGCGGCGATCCGCAGGCTGCTGGACAACCCCGCGTTGCTGGCCCGGGTCGCGCGGTCGGCGTCGGCTACCGACGCCCGCGAACTCGGAGAACTCGCGTTGTCCATGGTGCGGGGCGAGGAGGGGCGTCAACTGGCGGAGTTGCAGAGCCTGGCGAGATGGCTCGCCGGCGAGTTCCGGCCCGACGTCGTCCAGCTGACCAATTCGATGCTGGTGGGGATGGTCCACCGGCTCCGCGAGGCGCTTCCGGAGGCGCTGATCGTCTGCGGCCTGCAGGGCGAGGACATCTTCCTCCAGGACCTGGACGAGCCGCACAAGTCCCTGGTGGTCGAGGAGATGCGGAAGCGGGTGCGCGAAGTCGACGTCCTGCTGGCGCCGAACGACTACTACGCGGCGACGATGGCGGAACTGCTCGAGTTGCCGGCGGCCGGCATCGACGTCGCGCGGCTGGGAATCGAGCTCGAGGGGCACGGTGGCCGCGAGGCGGAGCCCCCGGAGTCGCCCCTGATCATCGGCTACCTGGCGCGGATGTGTCCGGAGAAGGGGTTTCATCTCGCCGCCGAGGCCTTCAAGGCGTTGAGCGACCGTCTGGGGCCGGGCCGCGTGCGCTTTCGCGCTGCCGGCTATCTCGGCGGCCGCGACCGGAAGTACTTCGAGGAGCAACGGCAGCGGATCATCGACTGGGGGCTCGAGCCGCACTTCGACTGGCTGGGAGAGGTCACCCGCGAGGAGAAGATCGAGCTGCTGTGCAGCCTGCACGCGCTCTTGCTGCCGACGGTCTACCGGGAGGCGAAGGGACTGCCGGCGCTCGAGGCGATGGCGAACGGCGTGCCCGCCGTGCTGCCCGACCACGGCGCGTTCCCGGAGATGCTCGAGCGGACGGGCGGCGGCACGCTGGTGCCGGCCGGCGATGCGTCGGCACTGGCGGACGCCGTCGAACAACTGGCCGGCGACGCGGAACGCCGGCGCCACCTGGGCCGGTCCGGCATCGCCGGCGTGCGCCGCCACTACGCGGCGGAGCTGATGGCCGGGGAGACGCTCGCATCGTACCGGCGCGGACTGGCCCGTCGCGGAAGCGGCGCCGCCCGGCCGGCGCTAGCATCGGCCGGTCATGGCTGAAGCCCTTCGCTTCGAGCAGGTCACGAAGTCCTACGGCACCGAGGCGGGCGCCGTCGAGGTGCTCCGAGGCGTCTCGTTCTCTCTCGCTACGGGGGAGGCGATGGCCGTCACCGGTCCGTCCGGCAGCGGCAAGAGCACGCTGCTGCACCTCGCCGCGACGCTCGAGACGCCGACTTCGGGCAGCATCCGGATCGGCGGCGAGGCGGCCCACGAACTTCCCGAACGGGAGCTGGCGGCGTTCAGGAGCCGCCGCGTCGGCCTGGTGTTCCAGGATCACTACCTGCTGCCGCAGTACACGATGCTGCAGAACGTCCTGTTGCCCACCGTGGCGGCCGGGAACGGAGAAACCGATACGGAAGGGCGCGCGCGGGCCCTGCTGGAACGGGTCGGTCTCGGCGCTCGCGTCGATCATCGGCCGGCCCAGTTGTCGGGTGGTGAGCGGCAGCGGGCCGCGATCGTGCGCGCGGTGATCAACCGGCCGAGCCTGGTCCTGTGCGACGAGCCCACCGGCAACCTCGACGGGGAAACGGCGGGTTCGGTAGCCGACCTGCTGCTTGAGCTTCACGGCGATGAGGAGAGCGCCCTGGTCGTCGTGACGCACAGCCTGGAGCTGGCCGCCAGACTGCCGCGGCGTGTGGAGCTGCGGGCCGGCCTGATCGGGGAACCGCCGCCGGAGCAGGCGGCCGGAGGCTGACCCGGTGGCCGCTGCCCGCCCTTCCGGACCCCTGCCGAGTCTCCGTCACTACTGGCGCTCCAACGTCGCCGTGGTGCTGACCGCGGCGGTCGCTGCCTCCGTGCTGACCGGCGCCCTGATGGTCGGGGACTCGGTGCGGGGAAGTCTCCGACAACTCACTCTCGACCGCCTGGGCGGGATCGACCACGCCCTCCTCGGGGCCGGTTTCTTCCGCGAGGGGATACGGGACGAACTGGCCGGCGACGCCGCCTTCACGGCCCGTTACGGTCCGGTGTCGGCCTCGATCCTGATGCAGGGAAGCGTCGTGGAACCCGAGAGCGGCCGGCGTGCCGCCCGGGTCAACGTGCAGGGGATCGACGACGGGTTCGGCTCCTTCTTCCCGGACGCGGCGGAGCAGCTTGACCTGTCCCGGCGCGACGGCCAGCTCTTCGCGTCGCTGGCGGTCAACCGCTCATTGGCGGAAGCTCTGGCGGTCGAGACCGGTGACTCCGTCGTGCTCTACCTCGAGCGGCCGAGCGAGGCGCCGCGCGCCAGCCTGATGGGGGAGAAGGACCCGGCGGACCAGTTGGAGAGCATGCGGCTGAGCGTGGTCTCCGTGCTCGACGACGAGGGCCCCGGCCGGTTCCAGCTCTCGCCCCACCAGAGCCAGCCCCTGGTCGGCTACGTGAGGCTTCGCGACCTGCAGCGGGAGCTCGATCGACGCGGTCTGGCGAACGCGTTGCTGGTGGGCGAGCTCGAAGAGGCCGGCGAACCGGGAGCCGCGGCGCTGGACCTCGAGCAGCGGATCCGCTCCCATGCCCGGGCGGCCGACTTCAGCCTGACGTTCACCGAAGCTGAGGATCACCTGAGAGTCACCAGCTCCCAGATCGTCTTCGGCGAGGAACTCGCGGGGGCGGTGGAGGTCCTGGCGCGCGACCGGGGCGCGGAGGCGATCGGCGTGTCGACCTATCTCGCCAACCGGACCGCGGCTGAGGGCGGCGCGTCGGCTCCGTACTCGACGATCGCCGCGCTCGATACCGGCAGGGCCGGTGAACTCGGCGTCCTGCGACTGGTGGACGGTCGGCCGGCGCCGGCGCTCGGGCCGGGCGAGGTGCTCGTCAACACCTTCCTGGCGGAGGACCTTGGGTTGGGTGAGGGCGACCGGTTGGCGATCGACTACTTCGTCATCGGAGATCGCGAGCAGTTGGTCGAGCGGACGGTTCAGGCCACCGTGGCGGGCGTGGTCGAGATGATCGGCTGGGCCGCGGACCGCAACCTGACGCCGGACTTCCCGGGGGTCGCCGACGCCGACAACATGAGCGACTGGGACCCGACCTTCCCGGTCGATCTGAGCCGCATCAGGGACCAGGACGAGGCCTACTGGGACGAACACCGGGCAACACCGAAGCTGTTCGTCTCACTCGAGTACGGCGCCGAACTCTGGTCCAGCCGCTTCGGTCTTCTGACCTCGCTCCGGCTGCTACCCGCGGACGGCGAACCGCCGGAGCAACTCCGGGCCGGGCTCGAGGGAGAGGCGCCGGAGCGGGTCGAGCTGCACGCGGCGGGCCTGGCGGTCGAGGCGGTCAAGGCCGCGGGCCTGCGCGGCGCCAAAGGCGCCACGGACTTCGGGGGCCTGTTCATCGGCTTCAGCCTGTTCCTGATCGTCTCGGCAGCGCTGCTGGTGGGACTGTTCTTCCGTCTGGGAACGGAGAGCCGCGCCAACGAGATGGGCCTGCTGCTGGCGCTCGGCCACGGCGTCAAGCGGGTCCGGCGGCGGTTTCTGCTGGAAGGCGCGCTGTTGGGCGGGGCGGGCGTCGTGCTCGGCCTGGGCGGAGCGGTGCTCTACGCCGGCGCGATGATGGCCGCGCTCCGGACCCTGTGGCGTTCCGCCGTGGGTTCGAGCCACCTCTATCTCCACGTCGAACCGCTGACGCTGGCGATGGGGGGCGCCGGTTCGCTCCTCGTCGTGTTCTTCGCGATCCGGGGCGCGGTCGGCCGTCTGGCGACGGTCTCGCCCATCCGACTGTTGCGGGGAGAGACGGCCGAGCGACCGGCGGCGGTCTCCGCGCCGGGCCGGAGGGCGCGCTGGACCGGGGGAATCGCCGGCGGTCTCGCCGTCGCCCTGCTCGGCGGATCGGCGGCCGCCCCGGCGTCGTCGGCTGCCTACCTGTTCTTTTCGGGCGGCGCCTGCCTGCTGATCGCCGGGCTTGCCGGCTTCACCCTGTGGCTGGGCCGGCGTCCGGAGGCGCCGCTTCGGAGCTGGTCCTGGCGCGCCGGCTCCAGCATGGCGGCGGCCAATGCCTCGCTCAATCCGGGGCGGAGCCTGCTCTGCGCCGCCCTGGTGGCGAGTGCGTCGTTCGTCATCGTCGCTGTCGGCGCGTACGGTCTCCGTTTCGGCGAGGAGACGAGGAACCTGGATTCCGGCGCCGGAGGCTTCGATCTGGTGGCCGAGTCCGATGTCTCGATCCTCGCCGACCTGGGGAGCGTGGAGGGCCGCTACGAGCTCGGCTTCGGCGAGGAGGCTTCGGAGTCCATCGGACGAGCCCAGATCGTCGCCTTCCGGACCGTGCCCGGTGACGACATCAGTTGCCTGAACCTGTTCCAGCCGGAGAGGCCGCGGCTGGTCGGCGCCCCGCCGGAGTTCATCGAGCGCGGCGGCTTTCGCTTTCAGTCGCTCGTTGCCGAGGCGGCTGAGGAGGCACCCTGGGAAGTGCTGGAACAGGACCTTGGACCCGGCGTCGTCCCCGCGATCGGCGATTTCAACTCCGTCATGTGGATCCTCCATTCGGGGCTCGGCCAGGGCATCGAGGTCGAGACCGAGCGCGGAGAGACGATCGAGCTGCGGTTGGTCGGGCTCCTGCGCAAAAGCGTGTTCCAGAGCGAACTCGTGATCTCCGAGGCGAATCTGGCCAGGCACTTCCCGAGCCGGACGGGGGCGTCCTACTTCCTGCTGCGAACGGCGCCGGACGAGCAGGACCGAACGATGCAAGAGCTTGAGCGGACGCTGGCCGGCTTCGGTTTCGACGCCGTCCCCACCGCCCAGCGGCTACAGGCGTTCCAGGCGGTCGAGAACACCTACCTCGGCACCTTCCAGACCCTGGGCGGCCTCGGTCTGCTGCTCGGCACGCTGGGGCTCTCGGTCGTCCTGCTGCGCAACCTGCTGGAGCGGCGGGGCGAGCTGGCGACGATGCAGGCGATCGGCTTCTGGCGGCGCGCCCTGGCCTGGCTGGTGGTGGCCGAGAACAGCCTCCTCCTGGCCGCGGGCGTCGCGGTAGGGGCCGCGTCGGCTCTCGTCGCGGTGAGCCCGCACCTCCTCGGCGGCCATGCCCTGGTGCCGTGGCTGTCGCTCGGACTCACCCTGCTGCTGGTGCTGGCCGCCGGCACGCTGGCGAGCCTGGCGGCGGTGAGGCGGGTTACCCGTGAGGACCTGCTGCCGGCGCTGCGCGGCGGTTAGCGTTGGTCAGCGCCGACAGCTTTCGGGAAACGCCGTGCTGTCGGTGATTGCCGCGGCGGGCATGCCCGGCTCGTTCCGATACTCCTTCACGGCGCCCGTCATCGTGTCCGTCACCCGGATCTCATAGCCGAGGGTTGTCGTCGAAGCGCCGAACACCCACACATGGCCGTTCAGGGAACAACCGTCCAGGACCTTCAGTAGCACTTCCCAGTTGTCGGCGGAGAAGAACCAGAACATTCCCGAGTCGTTCGTGCCGGAACGCACGACGCTGGCCGCACCGGCGGCGCCGTCCGAGGTCCACCAGGAGACATCGACGGCGTAGCGTGAGTCCTGAAGGCACCGCCTTCGGGCATTCGCGATACACGCCCCGCGAGGCTCGGCGGCCTCGACAAGGAACGTCAACGAGGCGGTCGACTCGTCGCGGCCGTTGCTGGTCCGCAGCGTCACGTCGTAGAAACCGGGGGCGGACCAGGCGTGGGTCACCGTACGGCTCGAACGTCCGCGGCCGCCCACGCCGAAGTCCCAGCTCCGTCGGCTCACCAAACCGGAGCTTGCGTCCTCGAACCGGATCGGCACTCCGGTTCGTGCGCGGCACAGGCCGTCCTCGCATTCCGCGTCCACCGTGATCGCCGCCCGAGGCGGCGCACCGCCTCCTCCCGTGCCTCCGCCATCGCCAGCCCGGCCGTCGCCGTCATCCTCGTCTTCGTCTTCGTCTTCGTCGGGCGGTGGACTGCCTCCACCGCCGCCGCCCCCAACACCGCCGCCTCCCCCGACACCGCCGCCGGAATCGAGAAGATGGCCATCGTTGTCGGCAATCTCGATGGTGGTCGCGGCATCGCCGCCGCTCACCCCTTCCGGCGGATCGCGGAAGCTCAACAGGACGGATTCGCCGGCGTCCGGCACATGATCGTCGGTCGCCGCGAACAGAAAGTCCTGGACCGTCACTCCCGGCCCGAAGGCCACGCTCGGAGGAACCCCCGAGTAGTCCCCTTCCCCTGCCCCTTGGTTCGTCCGTTGCAGGTCGAGCACGAGGTCGCGCTCGGGATCGCGATCCAGGCGCACCGACACTTCCACCGTGTCTCCTTCGGTGACTCCGTAGGTCGACGCTCCGAACGACACCACCACATCGGGATCGTCGTCGTCCTTGATCTTTCCCAGCACCTGCAGCGATGAACCGCCGCCAGCCAAAGACGCATGCCGGGGATTGCTCAGGGTGAAACGAACGATCTCTTCCTCTTCCTCGTCCTCCATGTCGTCGATGACGTTCACGACGACCGTCTCGGCGCCGAAGCCGCCGGGGGAGAAGGTCAACGTGCCGCTGACTCCTTCGTAGTCGGATCCCGCTCTCGCTCCGCCGGAACCCGTGCCGTTGGAGGTCGCGTAGTCCACCTGCACTTCCGCGGCGGCAGGCGTGTTCAGCGTGACGTCGAACTCGAGCGAACCGTCGCTCTCACGTGTTTCGGCCGCCCTGACCGACAGGGTCGCGGTGTCCTTCTCCACGATCGTCACCCGCAGCGGGGTCACCGCCACGGAACCGTAGCCGGCGCCGCTCGGCCGATGGTCGATCGTCACCGGCGCGTCCGCGTCGGTATCCCCGTCGGCCGCCGCTTCGAGAAGTACTGTTTTGGGGGAACTCCAGTTGTTCCGTCCGAACTCGAGCTCCATGGGATTCAGGGAAAGGTCCGAGTCCGGCGGCACGACGGGCGTGATCGTCACCGGGCCGTCCGGCTCGGCCTTCAGACGGACGGTGTAGGTAACGTTCGAGCCCTCGTCCACCACGAGCGAGTCTTCGGAGAGCTCCACGCCGCGAAGGCCCTTGACGCTCACCTGGAACGTCAGCGACGCCGGCGTGTTCGACCCTGCTATGTCCGTTGCCGTCGCCGTGATGGTCGCCACGCCGAACGCAAGCGGCGTCAGGACAAGGTTGGCGCCGGAGACGTCGACGCCGGCCACTGCCGGCGCCGACGAGGATGCGTCGTAGGACAAGGGGTCCAGATCGGGGTCGACGAACGCGTCTTCGAGAGCGACCGACCGGGTTCCTTCGCCGACTCGCAAGTCGGGCGGCGTCGGCGCCGCGCGCCCGCGGGGCGGGCGGTTCGTGAAGGTCCGCGCGACGACCGATTCGGACCATGCACCGCCGCCCTTGGCGTTCACGCCTCGGACCTGAATGTCGTACTCCAGACCGTCCAGCAGGCCCGGCACCACGTAGGTGAGCGTTCCCGACTCCCATACGTCGGCCAGGACCGTCCAGGGTCCGTCGTCCGACTTGTCCAGGGCGTCGCTGCGGATGTAACGCACATCGTATCCGGTGACCTCGGAGGCGCCTGGGATCGACGGCGCCGACCAGAAGACGGTCGCGTTCCGCCGGCCGGCCACCGCGATCGGGTCCTCGGGAGCACCGGGTTTCGATCGGTGGCCGTAGATCTTGAGTCGCCACGACCTGACCGTAGCGGGCGTTGTTCGACCGTAGGGGTTGGTGACGCGGAGGCGCCAGTCACCCGCGGGGTTCTCGCCGAGGTGCTTGGCGGAGCCGAACCGGAAAGCACCGTCGAATGCCGGAAGGGTCACCTCAAGGTCGTCCAGAACGACTGCCGGAGAGAGTCTGGATATGGTGTTCGAAGGAGAGGCGAGTTCGTAGTCGTACGCCCTGAAGTCTTCGTTGTCGACGTCGACCTCCACTTCCACGAACTCGATGAACGTCATGTCGTCGCCGATCGTGACGGTGTCGCTCAGGGACCCGTTGCGACTGGATGGCACGACGGCGTCGACCGTCGCCTCGACTTCCGTCGTCTGGAGGGCGGGGAGATTCTCCCACTCCCGTGCCAGATCCACGGCCTTGGATGCGTCCACGGCGCCGAAACCGTAGGAATAGTGAAAGCGGTAGCGGCCCCCGTCTCCGAACCTCCCGAAGCCTCCGTACTTCGCGGCGCCGGTCTCCCAGCCCGTGCCGCCGAATCCGCCGTTCCTTCGCGCCGAGGCCGCGAGGACGAGTTTCACGTCGCGCCAGGTAAGCGCGGGGTTCGCCTGGCGCACCAACGCCGCCGCGGCGGCGACCATTGGAGTAGCCGAGACGGCGCCGTCGGCGTAGGAGTACCGGCCGAAGTTGGCGGTCGTCGGGATCGGCAACCTGTTCGATTGGCCCGAATAGCCGCAGACCCAGAGGTTCGCCCCCGTCTCGGAGCCCGACGATTTCAGGTCGTCGGAGTTCAACGAGCAGACCGCGATGACCCCGTAGTAGTTGGCGTGTTCGTCCAGGTTCGAGTGATCGTCCTGTCCGGCGCCGTTTCCTCCGGCCCAGACGTAAGTGACGCCGAGCCCGTCATAGCCGTCCTCGACTCCCTCGTCTATGGCCATTTCCCAGGTCGCATCGGCCTGCTTCGGGCCGGGTCCCTCGGGCGCGCCCCAGGCGTTGATCGACACGGCCGTCTGCGACAGGTTGCGATTCATCGCATCGGCCAGGTTGGCGCTCGTCGGCGAACGCAGGTAGTTGTAGCCGAAGATCTTTGCGCGCGGGGCGACTCCCCGCACGCCGAGTTCGTTGTTCCGAGCCGCGATCAGGCCGGCGACCGCCGTGCCGCGATCGTCCAGGGCCTCCACCGGAGCGCTCGTTCCGGTGTAGTCGTACCCGAGGTCCGTGTCGACGTTCTCGGCCAGATCCGGGTGGTCCTCGTGGAAGCCGCCGTCCACGATCGCAACGGGGACGTCGTTCCCCTGGAAGCCGTCGCCCCAGGCGCGAAAGGCGTTCACGTCCGCCGACTGAGCGCTCGGGTTCAAGCGGTTCGCATCGTCGAGATGCCACTGACAGCCGGTCAACGGATCGCTGAAGGTAGCGGTGGAGGATGGGCAGCGGGCCACGAGCCTCTCCATCGTGTCGTCCTGCCGGATCTGCAACCTGTAGGCGCCGGCGTCCGAACCTGCGGCGGTCACCTTGAGGAAGTACGTTCCCGCCTCGAGCCGGCCGGAGAAAGTGAATCCCCACGGCCCACCGGGAGCGAAGGCGTGCTCGAACACGTTCACGTCGACCGGCATGCCGGCGGCGTTCAGCACCTCGCCGCTGATGGCGGCGGCGTCGCTCACGCCGCGGCCCAGGACATGCCTGCGCCCGGAGACCTGGAAGCCGGAGAGCCGAAAGCTGAAGTAATCGGAGTCCGTCTCGGAGTCGAGCCTGGCGGCGACCACGTTCGACAAGGCAAGGGGGCTCGCTTCGGAGATCGTGCCGCCCGGGCTCGCCGGAGCGGCTACGTGCAGATTGTAGATTGCGGGTGATCCGTTTGCCGAGACCTTGACGTGGTAGGTCCCGGTGGCGAGCCGCCTCTGGATCGAAAAGCCTCTGGCGGTTTGCAGCAGGCGGCTGCGACCGCCCTCGACCAGTCTGACGCCGTTGCTGTCGAGGAGTTCGCCTTCCGTCCCGGCGCCAAGCGGGGTCGTGTAGAGATGAACGTCCGTTTCCGCCGCCAACGAGAAGGTGAAGTAGTCGTCATCCCCGTTGAAGGTATCTTCCAGGACGCCGGTGTGGCCGTCGGCGGCGTGCGACAGGAGCCCGAGCGCGCTTTCGCCGAGTCCCACTTCGGTGGCGTCGGCGATGCTCGTCGTGTCGGCCAAGGTGTCCACCCGAAACGTGTAGAGATCCTCGAAGCCAACCCGTTCGGTCGGCCGGGTCAGGGACAGGACGTACGTAGCCGGGGGGAACGTGCCCCACAGGACGACATTCGGAGGGAGACGCGCGTACTCCGTCCCGGTCTGGTAGTTGGCATGGAGCCCGTGGACGCCCCCCCGCAGCGCGGCCCGCGGCAGTTCGCCGGACAAGCCAGCGAGCCCGAACGCGCGCACCACGACGCCGGTTTCCTCCGTCAGGGTGATTCTGAAGTGCTGCGTTCGGTCGCGGAACCTCAGATGCCCTCCCAGGGTGACGTTCGCGGGGATGAAAGGGGCCGTTTCTCGCTGCTGGTCGGAAGTTCTGGGCGGAGGAGTTCCGGACATCGGCGCCGACCACGTGCCGTCGGTGTCCGTGACCGCGCGAACCTGGACCTTGTACTCGACCTCGGTGTCCAGTCGATGGATCACGTACTCGAGCGGCGCCCCGGCTACCGTCCAGACGTCCTCGACGACGGTCCAGTTCGCTTCGACAGTTCCATCGGCGTCGGCGCGAATGTGACGCAGGTCGTACGCGGTGACTCCCGTCAGGTTCGTGGGCTCGCTCCACAACACGGTCAGGGCGCCGTAGGTTCCGTGAACAGCGCCGATCGTCGGCGCGGCCGGCAGGACCGAAGTGCGCGTGAAGGTAAGGGTCGCGATCTTACCGTCGCTGAACTTCCCCGTGTTCCGCAGGCTCGTGATCACGCCGTGCGGGTCCGACGCGTCGTTGCTCGGCGAGAACTCGGCGCCGTCTTCCGTGCCGGCGTCCCAGGGATACAGATCGACCGCTACGGACGCCTTCCAGTCGCCCGAGTCGTCCAGCAGCGACAGACCCGACACCCCCACGAACCAGTCGGGACTGGGGGCGATCCTCGTCACCAGCGTGAGGCGCGGGTGCTCGTTGGTCAGGGCGACCTCGGAGATCGTCCGCGTCTCCGTCGCGCCGATACTGTCGGTCGTCCCCTGGATTGCGCTCAGCACGTTGGCGCCCGCCGCTGCGATCTCGGCCCCGAACGTCGTGTAACTGCCGTCCTCCGCCAACGACTCCACGCCGGCTGAGGCCGCTTCGCCGCTCTCCAGGAAGACCGCCTGGTCGTTGTGAACGCCGCCGACCAGGCGGGAGAAGTGGGCGCCGTCGGGAACGCTTTCCGTCGTCGCCGACGTCGTCCACGCGCCCGTGAAGGCGATCGTGTACCGGGCTTCCGAACGACTCGTCGCGACCGGGTCGGCCGGCGACGGGGTGAGCGACGTGTTCTGGGCCTCGGAGGCGCCGGAGATGGCGGGGAGACCAGCTAGGACTAGGGCAATACGTAAGCGGAGGACTTCCAAAACCCGTTCTCGTCATCGCTTGCAACGCCAGCGAGTTTTTGGGGCAGGGCGGAACGTAGCCCAGAAGCACCGTACCTGTCCCCTACAGGTTCGGGGGCCGCCGGTTCCCTTCCCGACGGAGCGATGGCAACGCTGCCGTTCGGGGCCCATTCAGGTGAGTCTCGAACAGCTTCAGGATGCGGCGGTACTCGTCGAGCCAGCTTGACGGCTCGACGAAGCCGTGGGCTTCGGCAGGGTAGACGGCGAGCTCCCAGTCCTGCTTGCCCAGCTCGATGAGGCGCTGGACGAGGCGAACGGAGTCCTGGAAGAGCACGTTGTCGTCGAGCATGCCCGTGCAGATCAGAAGAGGCTTCTGGAGGCCCTCGGCGAACTCGATCGGCGAGCTGCGTTCGTAGGCCTCGGGATCGAGTTCCGGCGTGTTCAGGATGTTCGACGTGTAGCCGTGGTTGTAGTGGGCCCAGTCGGTCACCGGCCGGAGCGCGGCGCCCGCCGCGAACAGCTCGGGGCGGCGGAACATCGCCATGAAGGTGACGAAACCGCCGTAGGAGCCGCCGTAGACGCCGATCCGCTCCCGGTCGACGCCGTGCTCGGCCACGAGGTAGTCGATGCCGTCGGCCAGGTCTTCGACTTCGGGCGTGCCCATCTGCCGGTAGATCGCGGTGCGCCAGGCCCGGCCGTAGCCGGCCGAGGCGCGGAAGTCCATGTCGAGCACGACGTAGCCGCGGCGCGCGAGCAGGGTGTGGAACATGAACTCCCGGAAGTAGGAGGACCAGCCCTGGTGTGCGTTCTGGAGGTAGCCGGCGCCATGGACGAACACGACGGCCGGCCGCGGAGCTTCCGCGAGACCGGGCGGCATGTAGAGCCGGGCGTTGACCGGTCGCTCGGTGTGCGACGAGGGCACGTCGACGAACCGGGGCGCGACCCAGTCGATGGCGAGAAAATCCGCGGACGCGGTTTCCGTCAGGCGGACCGCTTCGGCGCCCGGCGACGCGTCCTGGAACCAGAGTTCGGGCGGCCGGGTGGCGGTCGAATGGACGATCAGGAGACGGCGGTCGTCCGGCGAGAGCCGGAAGGAGTTGAGCCCACCGAGCGAGGTGACCTGTTCGATGGCGCCGGCGCCGGCGCCCGCTTCCGGAACCGGCGCGCGGAAGATCTCGAAGACGCCGGGGTGGTTCCGGTTCGCCTCGAAGTAGAGGAAGGCGCCGTTGGCCGAAACCCGGGGCGAACGGACGACGAAGTTGCCCTCCGTGACCTCGAGTCGTTCGCCGGTCGCCGTGTCCATCAGGTTGAGATGGGAGTAGCCGGTTTCCTCGGACAGGAAGAAGACCGTCCGGTCGTCCGGCAGCCAGCCCAGGTCGCGAAAGGCGTAGTTGATCCAGGCCGGGTCGGACATCCGGTGCAGGGGACGCAGTTCGGCGGCTTCGAGGTCGATTCCGGCGATCCAGCGGTCCTTGTTGTCGGCCGAGTAGACCTGCACGACGGCACGCGAGCCGTCCCGGTTGAAGGACACCGGGCCGAAGCGGACCGGCCGGGGCCCGGGCTTGTCTTCACCGGCCGCTTCGTCCCTGTGCTCGACCGATGCTGCTTCTGTCTCGGCAGCATCCTCGCCGCCGCCGGCCCGCTTCGCTGCCGCTTCCCGGGCCTTCTTTCGCTCGCGCGCCGCTTCGCGCAGCTCGGCCAGCGGATCGTCCGTAATGCCCGGCAGCACGGAGAGGTCCAGCGTCGCGGGTTCCGCGTCGCCGACGCTCAACAGGAGCAGCGTTTCGCCCGCCGTCTCCGCCGTGCCGACCTTCATCCGCACCTCCTCGACCTCGACCATGCCTGTGGCGGTGACGTAGTTCGGCATCCTGTCGCGGAGTCCCTCGTCGCGCTCTTTCGGCCGGGTCCGCAGGACCAGGTGGCCGAGCGCCGGCGACAGGGTTGAGCCGGCCACTTTGACCTCCTTGCCCAGGTAGTGGGGCAGGGCCGACCGGCTGGGATCGCCGGCCTGGCGTTCCCTGGAGACCTCCAGGCTTCGTTCCTCGCGCTGGCGCCGCTGCCGGACGATCTCGAGCAGTCGCGGCTGCTGGCGCTCCAGGTAGCCGGCCTTGAGGTCCTGCTCGGAGCGCGCCTGTTCGGGCTCGTCTTCCGCCCGGACGTCGAAGGGCTGCCGGAGCAGGCCCGTCTCCCGCTCCCGCACGAACCACACGCCGGCCCGCCGGAACGCGACATCGCCGCCGACGGTGAAGAAGGGCGCGCTTTCCGGCGCCGCGGTGCGCGTGACCTGGATCAGGCTGCCGTCACCGTCCAGGTCGCGAATGAAGACGTCACCGGCCTTGACGAACACCCTGCGCCGCCGTTCGCGGTCCCAGTTGCCGCCCGCGGCTTCCGCGCCGGCGCGGTCGCGGTCGGAGACCCGGACCGTTTCCGGCCCTTCGAGGTCGATACGGTAGAGATCACGGGTCTCCTCGCCCTCCCGCTTGCGCTGGAAGTAGACGCTGTCGCCGTCGCTGCTCCAGTACGGCCGCTCCGGCTGGCGACCCAGCCAGTCCGGATGGGCCATGATCCGTTCGAGAGTGACGTCGTCCTGGGCCCGGACGGGGAGGACGGGCAGGAGCAGGCCCGCGGCCAGAACTACCGCGAGCGGTCGAACGGGCAAGCTGCTACAGGGACTCGAAGTACTCGATCATCGCCTGGGCGGTGGCCGCTTCCGGATGACCGGGAGCCACCTCCAGGAACTTCCTGAAGGTCTCGAGCGCCTTGTCGTTCTCCGACTGGGCGGCGTAACAGAGGCCGAGCATGTTGAGCGCTTCGGGGTGGTTCGGATCGAACCCCACGACCTGCTCCAGCTTCGCCAGGGCCTCGGCGATGTTGCCGGCGTTGTACAGGTCCGCCGCCTCGTTGTACAGGTTCTTGGCGGCTTTCTCCGGATCCGTGCTCTGGAGGGACGCCAGGGCGGCCTCGGCCTTGTCGTCCATTCCCAGCGCGCTGTAGCCGGCGTAGAGGATCTGGTTCATGTTCTCCAGGTCTTCGCCCTCGGCGGCCACCTGTTCCGCGTACTCCACCGCCCGCACATGGTCCTCCCGGAAGGAGTAGATGCGGGCAAGTCCGCCCATCGCCGAGGTCAGGTCCGCCTTCTTCGACAGCGCTTCCTGGAACATGAACTCGGCCGTTTCGTAGTCGCCCGAATTCAACGCGTTGCTGCCCTGGTTGTAGAGCTTGATCGCGCTGCCGCGGGCCTCGGCTTCCAGGTCCACCTGCTCCGATGGCTGCGGGATGCCGGCGGCCTCGAACTGCGCCGCCTGCTGCTTCAGCGCCTCCTCTTCGGAGGTCAGGTTCCAGTCGCCGCCGCCCGGGAGCTGGCTGAGCCTCGTTTCGTTGCGGGCGGGGATGCGGACGTTGCCCACGCGCCGGGTCTGGTAGCCGTCCTTCTTCAATTCGACCGTGAAGCCGCCGCGCTCGTGCGTGACGACGTTCTTGATCATGATCCGGAAACGTCCGTTCCTCCCGGAGTAGTGCACCTCCCGGAAGGCGGGGGCTTCGGGATTCGTGAAGATGATCTCGACGCCCTCGAGGGTTTCTCCGGTCGTGGCGTCGAAGATCTGCCCCCACACGGTGCCCGGGAGCTGCGCCGCCGCCGGCGCGACGAGGGCGAGCGAAAGGAGGATGCAGAGAGCGCCAGCGAAGAGTCCGGACCGCACCGGCTGCTCAAGGGTCCACGGTTCGCGAATCGGCTTCATCGTCTCCTCCTTCGGCCGCACGGGCTCATGGCGGAATCTGCAGGCGCGCGCTCTTTAGAATAACAGAGCCGTGGTTGCGGATCCTGGCTCTCGCCTCGCGCGCCATCCGGCCTGGCCGAAGGTGCTGCAGATCTGCCGGGCCGCGGCGGAGCGGGACGGTTGCGTCCGCGTGGTGGGGGGCTCGGTGCGGGACGCGCTGCTCGACCGGCCGTTCACCGAGTTCGACCTCGAGGCCTTCCGGATCGAGCCGAAGGACCTCGACCGGATGCTGGAGGACCTGGGCCTGCGGGTCGACCGCGTCGGCAGAGCCTTCTCGGTCGTCAAGCTGCGCGGCGTTCCCGTCGACGTTGCCCTGCCGCGTCGCGAGGTCAGCGTCGGAGGCGGCCACCGCGACTTCCTGGTCGCCGCGGACCCGGACATGACCGTCGAAGAGGCCGCTGAGCGCCGGGACTATACGATCAACGCGATCTCGTACGAACCGCTGGCCGGTCGTGTCGACGATCCTCTCGGCGGCCGGGCGGACCTGGAGCGCGGGCGGCTCCGTCACGCCTCGCACCGGTTCTCCGAGGATCCGCTCCGGGTGTTGCGCGGGATGCAGCTCGTGGCACGTCTGAGGCTCGAACCGGACCCGGACACGGTGCGTCTCTGTTCCGGGATCGGCTGGCGGGAACTGAGCGTCGAGAGGGTCTTCGAGGAATGGCGGAAGCTCCTTCTTCAGGGAATCGAGATCGGCCGCGGTCTGCGGTTCCTCGAGGCGAGCGGGTGGCTTCAGGCCTACCCCGAGCTCCAGGCCACGGTCGGCTGCGAACAGGATCCGGAATGGCATCCCGAGGGCGACGTCTGGACCCATACGGGGCACGTTCTGGACGCCTTCGCGGCCGAGCGCCTGGGCGACGAGGAGGAGGACGTGGTCGTGGGACTGGCCTGTGTCTGCCACGATCTGGGCAAGCCCGCGACGACCCGATTCGTCGACGGCCGGCTGCGTTCCCGCGGCCATGAGGCGGCCGGCGAAGCGCCCACCCGGAGCTTCATGGCCCGGCTCACGAACCAGCGCGGCCTGGTTGACGACGTGGTGCGGCTAGTCGTCGACCACCTCAAGCCCCGCCAGCTCCATCAGGGGGGCGCCGGGGACGCCGCCGTTCGCCGGCTGGCCCACCGGGTGAAGCGGATCGACCGCCTGGTGCGGGTCGCGCGCGCTGACGCCAGAGGCCGTCCGCCGCTGCCGCCAGCGGATTGCGAGGACTGCGACTGGCTGCTTTCGCGGGCGGAGGCGCTGAGGATCAGGGACCAGGCGCCGGAGCGGCTGGTGCTCGGACGCGATCTGATCGCCCGCGGTCTTCCCCCTGGTCCCGAGATCGGCGTTCTCGTCGATCGCTGCTACCAGGCACAGTTGGACGGCGCGTTCGAGGGGAGGGCCGCCGGCCTCCGCTTCCTCGATTCGCTGCTCCGGCGGAAGGCCGCCGCGGGGCGAGGGCCCGGCGATTCCGGCGTGGAGGAACCGTGACCGGCTCATCGGGCGGCCGGGCGGGCGAAACAAGGGCCGCCGGCGGGTCGTCCCTGCACCGAGAGGATGATGACTTGTCAGCGCAGAAAGCGTCCGACCGGGAACGGACCCGCGGGTCGATCGGCGTACCCGAGGACGTCGAGCTCGTTCGACGGGCGTCGGCGGGCGACGGCGCCGCGTTCGAGGCCCTGGTGCTTCGCTACGAGACGCCGCTGCGCAAGCTGGTCTACGGTTATGTGCTCAACTGGGAGGTTGCCGAGGACGTGGCCCAGGACGCGTTCCTGCTGGCCTACCGGAAGCTCGGCGACCTGGGAGAGTCGGCCGCGTTCAAGAGCTGGCTCTACCGGATCGCGATCAACCGGGCCCACGACGAGTTGCGCCGGTCGGCGCGTTGGGGCAGGCGGCTGGACCGGAACGTGGGGGAGGAAGAGCTCGCCGAGCTGCCGGCGGCCGGCGCGGAGTCGGCCGTCGAGTCGCGGCTGCTGCGGCGTGCTCTCGTGCGCGAGCTGGCGCGGTTGCCGAAGAGCCAGCGATCCGCGGTGGTGCTGAAGGATGTGGTGGGAATGAAGTACGTGGAGATCGCGGAGTTCCTGGGCTGTCCGATCGGCACGGCGCAGATCCGGGTCCATCGGGGCCGGCAGAAGCTCCGCCGCCGGCTCGGTGAGCCGGGCTCCAGGGCAGGAGGAGGCACATGATGAGGGAGGAGAAGAGGTCGAGCCGGCCGGAGGAGGCCGGAAGGAAGCTCGACGCGCTGTTCGACGGCCTGCGTGAGGAGTGCGCGGCGCCGCCCTCGGCGCCGGGCTTCCTGGCGGGTTTCAGGGCCCGTCGCGACGCCTGGCTGGAGCGCCGGGACCAGGCGGCGCCATGGCGGTCGCTCGCCCTGCGCCTGTCGCCGGTCGGCGCGCTTGCGGCCGGGGCGGCGCTGGTCATGACGCTCACCTCGGGCGCCCAGCCCATGGCTCCGGAGACGGCTCCGGAAGCTCCGGTGACCGCGGAGTACCCGGATCCGTTCGTGGCCGGGCTGGAAGAGGCCGGCGTCGCGACCGTGGCGGTGAGCGACGGTGACGCCGGCTACGAACTGCTGGCCGTTCTCTACGAGCCGCTGGGGACACCGTGATGTCGAACGGCTCCACGAGGTTGTGGATGGGTGTCGCGCTGGGCTCCGTGCTGGTCGTGGGCCTGTCGGCCGGCCTGGTGGCGGACCGGCTTCTGCCGGACCATCGCGCCGGCGACGGGAAGCAGGAGATTCCGGCCCAGACGGATTCTCACCGGTCGTCGTCGATGTTCCATTTCGACTGCCGCGGCTGGGAGGAAGACCGTGAAACGACGGCGAGTTCAGCGCCGGAAGCACCGGCCGATGTCGCGCGCTCCGAGGCCTTCGACGAGCACAGGTCGAAGATGACCCGGCGCATGGCGCGACGCCTGGATCTCGATCCGGAGCAGATCGCGGCGCTCGAGCCGATCGTCGGTGAGGCGATGGTGCGGGGACGGCTCTACTGGACCGGAGCCCGGGACGAGTTCTGCACCATGCAGAGGGACTTCCACCAGCAGGTGGGGGAGCTTCTCCGTCCGGACCAGGCGGTTCGCTTCGACGAGATGCGTCGCGACCTGTGGGAACGGAGCCGGAGGCACGAGGATCGAGAGCGCGACGGCCGCGGCCGCGGTCGCCGTGGTGACGGCGACCCGCCGGGAGAGTGCCAGTGAGCGCCGACGAGAAGGAGAGCGCGATGGAACGGCAGGGAACCGGCTTGCGCGGTGGGCCGGAGGAACAGGAGGCCGCACTCCAGGAGGCGGCGGCACACGTCCCCGTCCACCCGCTGATCCGCTTCGCGGTCGAGCGGCGCGTGACCATGTTCATGGCGACGCTGGGCGTGCTGGTGCTCGGCTGGCTCTCCCTCACGCGCCTGCCGCTGGAGTTCCTGCCACTGTTCCAGTCGTCCAACATCTCGGTCCGGGTGCCCTACCAGTCCTCGTCGCCAGAGGAGATCGCGCGGTCGATCATCTGGCCGCTGGAGGACAGCCTGGGAACGATCAACGGCGTCCGGCTGCTCCGCTCGCGGGCCAGCGGCAGCTCCGCTTCGGTGGACATCGAGTTCCAGGACGGGACCGACATGGAGCTGGCGGCCGTCGACGTGCGGGACCGGATCGACCGGGTGCGCAACGAACTGCCGAGCGACGTGGAACAGATCTACGTCCGTCGTTTCGAGAGCACGGACATTCCGGTCCTCCGCAGCAGTCTCAGCGCGCCGTGGGACCAGGACGAGCTGAACGACTTCGTCGAGGACGTGCTCCTGCCGCGGATCGAGCGGCTGGAGGGCGTGGCGCAGGCGGAAGTCTGGGGCATGCTGAGCCGGGAGCTGCGGATCGAGCTGCTGCCCGACCGCATGGCGGCCCACGGCGTGGATGTGCGGGAGTTGCGCCAGACCCTGCAGGACAACCACGTGAACGTCTCGGGCGGTTACCTGCGCGAGGGCAGCCGCCGTCTGCTGGTTCGCACCGTGGGCGAGTTTCGGGCACCGGACGAGATCCGGGATCTGCCGATCCGAGGCGACGGCTTGCGCGTGGGCGATGTCGCCGACGTCAAGTTCGGCTATCCGGACAAGTACGAGTACAACTTCCTGAACGGCACGGAAGCGATCAACCTGAGCGTGAACAAGGCCTCGGACGCCAACCTGCTGGAGGTCGTCAACCGGGTCAAGACCGAGCTGGCGGCGATTCAGCAGACGCCCGAAGGTGAAGGCCTCGAGTTCCGCCACTTCCACGACACCTCGGTCGACGTGCGCCAGGGGCTGACCGAACTGGGTCGCAGCGGCCTGATCGGAGGCGGCCTGGCGATCGTCTTCATGTTCCTGTTCCTGCGCAAGTTCCGCACCACGCTGCTGGTGGCGCTGGCGGTACCGCTGTCGCTGGTCATGACCTTCGTGATGATGTACCTCGGTCGTCAGGCAGGCGTCACCGAAATCACGCTGAACGTGATGAGCCTGATGGGATTGATGCTGGCGATCGGAATGCTGCTCGACAACTCGATCGTGGTGATCGAGTCGATCTTCCGGCACCGCCAGGAACTCGGCGCCAACGCGAAGTACGCCGCTCTGGGCGGCGCCAGCGACGTGGCGATGCCCATCATCTGCTCGACGATGACCACGATGTGCGTGTTCGTTCCGCTCATCTTCTTCGGCAGCGGCGGCGGCGGACCGGGCAGCTTCTCGCGCTTCATGGGCGACATCGGCACGACGGTCTGCGTGGTCATGCTCGGCTCCCTGATCATCTCCCTGACCGTGGTGCCGATGATCGCGGCGATCCTGCTCAGGTCGGAGAGCAAGCGCCGGTTCAAGCTCCTGGACCGGATGAACGACCTCTACGGGAAGACGCTGGGCTTCACCCTCCGCCACCGCTTCATCTTCACGATGGTCATCGGCGCGCTGCTCTACGGGTCCTGGGTGCTGTACAACAGCATCGAGCGTAGCTACAACCAGCCGTCCCAAGGCCGGGCGCTGACGGTGTTCGTCGAAACGCCGCGACAGATGGGGATGGACGACCGCCTCGCTCTCTACGAGGAGGTCTACGCGATGCTCGACGCCAGGCGCGACGAGTGGGAGATCGCCGACATCGCCCACCAGGTGCGGCGGGGTGGCGGCCGCAGCCGGGGATACGGCGGCGGCAACCGCTTCGAGGTCTATCTCAAGCCGGAGGAGGTTTCGGAGCTGTCCACGGACGAGATCACGGAGCTCATCCGGGAGGCGATGCCGCAGCGGGTCGGCGTGCTGTTCAAGCTCGCCCGGACCGAGTTCGGGCCTCCGGGTTCGGGGAGATCCGGGATGGACGTGGAACTGATCGGCGACGACGTCGGCACTCTAGAGCTCCTGGTGCCGCGGATCACCGAACGGTTGCGTCAGATTCCCATCGTGGGGGACATCGACAACTCGTTCGAGAGCGGCGACGACGAGATCAGGGTATCGGTGAACCCTGAGCGCGCCCTCCAGGGCGGCCTGTCGAGCCAGGCGGTGGCGATGACCGTCAATGGCGCCTTGTCGAGTCGTTCGCTGGCGTACTTCAAGACCGCGGAGCGTGAGATCGGTATGGTCATGCAGTACCGGGAAGAAGACCGCGAGACGCTCGATCAGTTGAAGAAGATGCCGGTCCTCGTGTCGAGTCCGAACGGCGAGGGCGCGGGCGTGACCCTGCCGATCTCCAGCCTCGCCTCCTTCAACGTCCAGAGCGGCCCGTCCGAGGTCGAGCGGGAGAACCGCCGCGCCAAGGTGGAGATCGACGTGACGGCCGCGGGCGGCACGCCTGGCTTCATGCTCCGGCGGCCGGTCCAGATGGCGCTCACCGGCGTGCCGCTGCCGCCAGGCTACGAGTGGTCTCTCGGCAGGAGGTTCATGGAGGCCGAGGAGGACGCATCGCGGGCGGTGCTGGCGATGATCCTGGCGGTGGTGCTGATCTACATGATCATGGCGGCGCTGTTCGAGGACTTCCTCCAGCCGTTCACGATCATGCTGTCGATTCCCTTCGCCTTCATCGGCGTCGGGCTGATCATGTACCTGGCGGGCCAGCCGCGGTCCGACTCGTCGAACATGGGGCTTCTCATCCTGGCCGGAATCGTGGTGAACAACGCGATCGTCCTGATCGATCACATCAACCGGTTGCGGCGAGAGGGCATTGCCCGCGACAAGGCGATCGTCCTCGGCGGCAAGAACCGCCTGCGGCCCATCCTGATGACGGCCGTGACGACGATTCTGGGCCTGTCGCCGATGGTGGCGCCGTTCTTCCTGCCCGAGGTGTTCGGCCAGCCTGAAGGCCGCGCTGCTTTCTGGGCGCCGGTAGGTCTCGTCATCCTGGGCGGACTGACGACCTCGACTTTCCTGACGCTGCTTGTGATTCCGACGGTCTATTCCCTGGTCGACGACGTGAAGCTCTTCGTCCAGCGGGTTGTACGGGCGGCAGTCGCCGTTCCGCGGAGAAAGATGGCATGAAACTCAAGAAACGTATGGGCACGGCGCGGTCGGCCCGCGCCCTTCTGCTGATCGCCGCCGTGGCCGCCGCGGGCATCGGCTGCGGGCAGTCCAACGCCGAAGCGGGTGGCGAAAGCCCCCGCGCCGGCCAGGGCGGTCCTGGCGGCGGCCGGCCCGGAGGACGCGGCGGCGGTCCTCCGGGCGGCTTTCCGGGCTTCCCGGGCTTCGGCGGAGCCGCGCCCGCTTCCACGATTCCGGTCAGGGTGACGAGCGTCGTTCGACGCGATATCGCGGACTACCTGGAGACGAACGGCGCGCTCGAGGCCGAGAACGAGGTCGACATCGTTGCCCGGACGACCGGGCCGATCGTCGAACTGAACGTGGAAGAAGGCGACTTCGTCCGGGCGGGCCAGGTTCTGGCGCGCATCGATGCCGCCGAGATCGAGGCGCAACTCGGCATTGCCCGCGTCAACCTGGCCGAGGCGGAACTGGCCTGGAACCGCGCCCAGGAGTCCTACCGCGAGGAGCTGATCAGCCAGGAGGCGTACGACCTTGCGAGATCGAACTTCGACGGCGCCGCCGCCCAGATCGTCGGCACGGAGATTCTGCTGGACTACACCGTGATCCGCGCGCCTTTCGACGGCCTGATCATCGAGCGGGTGATCAGGAATGCCGAGCACGTCTCGACGAATGCGCGGCTGTTCCGGATCTCCGACTTCGACCCGCTGCTCTGTCCGATTCAGCTTCCCGAGAAGGACCTGCCGCGCCTCAAGCTGGACCAGCCCGGCTACCTGACGGTCGAGGCGTACCCCGGGCTGCGATTCCCGGCCAGGGTGTTGCGGATCAGTCCGGTCGTCGACGCGGCGACCGGCACGGTCAAGGTCACTCTCGAAGTGCAGGCCCAGGGCCGCCTGCGGCCCGGAATGTTCGCCAGCGCGTTCGTCGAGACGGACGTTCACGAGAACGCGATCGTCGTACCGAAGCAGGCTCTGGTTCTGGAAAGCACTTCCGACACCGTGTACGTGGCGATGGACGACGGGGAGGGCGGCGCGGTGGCCCGGCGCCGTGAACTGGAACTCGGCTACGAGGAGAGCGAGAGCCTGGAGGTGCTTTCGGGCCTCAGCGAGGGCGAGGACGTCGTGATCCTGGGTCAGGACAACCTGTCCGACCAGACGCCGATCTCGGTCGCTGAGCGAGAGGGGCCGGCCGCGGCGCCAGGGATGTTCACTGCGGTTCCGGCCACGGAGGGCGGGAGGTCGACCGAGGTCGCGGCCAGTCAGCCGGCGCCGGCTGCTGGCGTGGCGCCAGCGGCCGAGCAGGCCACGCCGCAACCGCGCCGGCCGGCCGGAGCCGGGTTCGGTGCGCCGGGACAGGGAGGTCCCGGAGGCTTCCGGGGCGGTCCGCCGGGAGGATTCGATCCCAGTCAGTTGACGCCGGAACGGCTCGAGATGATGCGGGCCCGTATGAAGGAACGCGGCATGAGCGACGAGCAGATCGACCAGATGATGGAGCGCATCCGGAGCGGCCAGGGGCCGCCGGGAAGACCGCCCGGTGGAGCGCCTGGCCGGCAACAGGGTGGACCGCCGGGTTGATCGGCGGCGGCGACTCCTGACCAGGCGGTAACGCGATGCGGGTTGTTTCCTTCGCCACCCGGCGACCGGTCACGGTGTTCATCTTCGCCCTGGCGGCGGTGGTGTTCGGCGGCGTCGCCTTTCGTGACCTCGCGGTCGATCTCCTGCCGGACATCACCTATCCGTCACTGACCGTTCAGACGCAGTACGAGGGCGCGGCGCCGGTCGAGATGGAGACCCTGATCACGCGGCCGGTGGAGGACGCGGTCGGCGTGGTCAACGGCGTCAACCGGGTCGTTTCCAGTTCCCGGGCGGACATCAGCGAAGTCACCCTGGAGTTCTCCTGGGGCACGAACATGGACTTCGCGTCGCTCGACGTGCGCGAGCGACTGGATCAGGTGCGCTTGCCGGTCCAGGCCGACCGGCCGGTGCTGCTGCGCTACGACCCCTCCCTCGATCCGATCCTGCGCATGGGGCTCGCCGGCGGCGGCAGCGACCTGATCGCGTTGCGCCTGCTCGCCGAGGAGGATCTCAAGCGGAAGCTCGAGCGCCTTGAAGGCGTGGCGGCCGTCGTCGTCAGCGGCGGCCTGGAGGAGGAGATTCAGGTCGAGATCGACGAGCGTCGCCTGAGCAGCCTCGGGTTGACGATGAACCAGGTGATGACCCGCCTGGCACAGGAGAACGTGAACCTGACCGGCGGTCGGCTGCGTGACGGCCAGACCGACTACCTGGTGCGAACGATCAACGAGTTGCTCCGCCCGGAAGAGATGCGGGAGATCGTGATCGATCGTTCCCAGGGTGCGATCGTGCGCCTCGAGGACATTGCCCGGGTCTACCAGGGCGCCAGGGAGCGCGAGGTGATCACCCGGATCGACGGCCGGGAGGCTGTGGAGATCGCGGTCTACAAGGAGGGCGGCACGAACACGGTGACCGTCGCTTCCGCCGTGCTCGAGCGGGTGGAGGAGCTCGAGGAGGAGATCAGGCAGATCGATCCTCAGCTCGAACTGACCGTCCTCACCGACCAGTCCCGTTACATCCGCGACTCGGTGTCGGCTGTGATCGAGACCGCCCTGATCGGCGGTTCGCTGGCGATCGTCGTCCTGTTCCTGTTCCTGCGGAGCGCGCCGAAGACGCTGATCATCGGGATCTCGATTCCGGTCTCGGTGGTGGCGACCTTCTTCCTGATGTACGTCGCCGGCGTGTCGCTCAACATCATGTCGCTCGGCGGCATCACCCTCGGCATCGGGCTCCTGCTGGACAACTCGATCGTTGTCCTGGAAGCCATCCAACGGCGAAGGGACCAGGGGCTGGGCGTCGTCGAGGCTGCCCGGGCCGGCGCCTCCGAGGTCGGCCGTGCGGTGATCGCGAGCACGATCACGACGGTCTGCGTGTTCGTGCCGATCGTCTTCGTCGAGGGCGTGGCGGGCCAGATGTTCGGTGACCAGGCCCTGACCGTGACGTTCTCCCTGCTGGTGTCGCTGGGGGTCGCGCTGACCGTGATCCCGATGCTCGCCTCCCGGAAGTTCTTCGCCGCCGGGGAACCGGTCGAGACGGTCCGACACGTCGGGCGTTCCAACCCTGTGACCCGTGCGCTCTCGGCCTTCTTCGACGCAATCGGCGTGGGCGTCGCGCTGGTCGTCAAACATGTGTTCCGTGCCGTCTCGACCGTCATGTCGTTCCTGCTCCGGCCGGTGCTGGCGGCCTTCGACGCATTGCTACGCGGCATCACGGCCGTCTACGCCCGCGTTCTTCGCGGGGCACTTCGCCACCCCGCTCTGGTCGTCCTGGCGGCGGTCGTGCTCCTCACGGGCAGTGTCCAGCTCATCGGTTCGCTGGGCAGCGAACTGGTTCCGGAACTGATTCAGGGCGAGTTTTACGTCGACGCCGAGCTGGCGCCGGGCAGCCGCCTGGAGGTGACGGACCGGCGCCTGGGGGCCGTTGACAGATTCGTGCGGGAACAACTGGAGGACGACGTGCAGTCGGTCTACATGGTCGTCGGCACGTCGAACGAACAGGGGGGCGCCGCGGGAGAAAGACGCGAGAACATCGGCCAGGTCAATGTGCGGTTGAAGCCCCCGGTCGACGTGGAGCGCGAGGAGCTGGTGATGAGCCGGATCCGGAACTGGATCGACGAAAACAACTCCTCCTTCGCCGGTGGGGCGCCTCCGGTCGCGGGCGCGGCCTCGGCGCCTGCCGGCGCCGGGTTCGAGCCTGGCTCCGTGGTCGCGGACGACTCGCTGAAGTACCGCTTCGGCCGTCCGACCTACTTCAGCTTCCGGAGCCCGGTCGAGGTGCAGATTCGCGGCCACAACCTGGCGCTGCTTGAGAGGCTGGCCGATCAGGTGGCCTCGCGAATGCGCGGGGTCGAGGGTCTGGTGGACGTCAAGTCCTCCACGGAAGGCGGCAACCCGGAGCTGCAGATCATCTTCGATCGGGAGCGGCTGTCGACGCTGAACTACACGGTCGCCCAGCTCGGCGCCGTCATCCGCTCCAAGGTACAGGGCGACATCGCGACGGACATCGTGCGCGAGGACCGCAACATCGAAGTCAGGCTGCGGACCGACGAGGGCTACCGCGACTCGGTTCGCGATCTGCGCAACCTGAACATCCGCCAGAGCGGCGCCACGCCGCTACCGCTGTCGGCGGTTGCGGAGGTCATCGAGACGGAGGGGCCCGCCGAGATCCGCCGTAGCGACGGCGGCCGGGTAGCGCTGATCGAGGCGAACATCGTCGGCCGCGATCTGGGCAGCGTCTCCGAGGACATCGAGGGCATCCTCGAGTCCACGCGGTTCCCGGTCGGCTTCGACTACTCGATCGGCGGCCAGCGCCAGGAGATGGAACGTTCCTTCGACAGCATGAGACTGGCGATCCTGCTCGCCGTGTTCATGGTCTACCTGGTCATGGCGTCGCAGTTCGAGTCGCTGCTGCACCCCTTCGTCATCCTGTTCGCGGTGCCGTTCTCGATCATCGGCGCCATCGGCATCCTGTACCTGACGCGGACGCCGGTGAGCATCGTCGTCCTGATCGGCGGAATCCTGCTGGCCGGGATCGTGGTCAACAACGCGATCATCCTGATCGACTACACGAATCGCCTGCGGCGCGCCGGCAAGTCCAGGGTGGAGGCATTGCGCGAGGCCTGCCTGGTCCGCCTGCGGCCGATCCTGATGACCACCTCGACCACCGTGCTGGGCCTGTTGCCGATGGCGCTCGGCCTGGGCGAGGGGGCGGAGCTGAGGACGCCGATGGCCCTGACCGTCGTCGGCGGACTGCTGACCTCGACGCTGCTGACGCTGATCGTGATCCCCGCGCTCTATCTCCTGCTGGACTTCCGCAAGCGCGACATCGACCCTGAGGCTGTCGCCGAGGCTGCTGCTACCTAGGCCGCCGCGGACTGGACTCGGCTGGTTGCCGGAGAGTGCTACGGGAACGCCTCTTCGAGTTCGGGGGCTGTCCAGGGGTCTACGCGGTCAGCAGTGCGTTGGCGCACCGCTGTGACGAGTTCCGGCGGGACCGGGTCAGCGGTGTTGCCCCAGCTTCGGCGGATGTAGGTGAGGAGCGCGGCGATGGCGTCGTCGGGGAGGCGGGGGTCGGCGGCGAAGCCGGGCATCAGGTCGTCCCAGGTTTCGCCGTGGACTTCGATCGGGCCTTCGATTCCCTGAAGGACGAGGGCCACTAGCCGTTCCGGGGAGCCGAGGACCCATGGGGAGTGCACGAGGCTCGGGCCGAGCCCTTCCTGGCCCCGGCCGTCTTCGTTGTGGCAGGAGCGGCAGGCGCGATAGTGGCGGCGGCCACGGTTGAACCGGGCTGCCTCCGCGGAGGTCATGGCGGGAGCCGCTGCCGGTGTGTCCGGCGGCTCGCCGGTCGTGGTTCCGGCCAGATCGGCGGCGAGGGCGACCTGGCGGTGGAAGAGGTCGTCCGGCTGCGCCGCGACGCGTTCGGCGAGGACGTTTCTTGCCCAGGTCGACTGCCGGGCCATGGCGCCGAGGGTCAGGAGGGCCTGGGTGCGTACCTGGGGCGACGAGGAGTCGAGCAGGTCGGCGATGGCCGCCTCACCGGTGGCGCTTTCGGCCAGTGTTTCCTCACCGACTCGCAGAGCGTGAACGACGAGCCAGGGATCCCGGGACCGCAGGCTCCTTCGCAGGGTGGCGTCATCCAGCTCGCCGCGGCCGTGGAGCGTCCACAGGGCGTGGATCCGGGAGAGCCGGTTCTCGCCGGAGCGGGCGAGTTCGCGCAGGGCGTCGCGGTCCGCGTCGTCGAGATCGTTCTCAACCAGCAACCGCTGGGCCGTGTCACGCTGCCAGCCGTTGGGGTGGGACAGGGCGGCAATGCGGTCAGCCGCGGTTGCAAGGCGCGGGGCCTCGCGACGGACGGAGGCGGGGTTCTCGACGTCTCCCTCCCAGACCACGCGGTAGATCCGGCCCATGCCGATCGGGCGGTCGAGCCCGTGCTCCAGAATGTACTCGCGCAGATAGGTCGTCACGTACCGCACGTGCTGGAGGATGCCGCGGTACATGTCGATCACGTACAGCGCGCCATCCGGCCCGACCTTCGCATCGACCGGACGGAAGCGCTCGTCGGTCGAGGCCAGGAACTCGCGCTCGACCCAGTCCGGATCGCCGTAGCGACGGTGCTCGGCGACCAGGGTCGGAACTCCGTTCTTCGCCGTGCCGGGTGCCAGATCAAAGTGGGCGACCACGTTGCCGGCTGGTTCCGGCACGAAGACATCGCCGCGGAAGGTGGCAGGGAACTGGTGGCCGCGATAGACCACGAGGCCGCTGACGGAGGTCGTGACCGCGAGCCGGCCGTCCTCGCGCAGCATGCTGTTCACGTAGCCGCGGTTGATGCCGGGATTCACGCGGATCGAGTAGACCGTCTCGTCATGCACGAGCCGTTCGCTGGCGCCGATACCGCCGTTTCTCGGCTGGTGGTCCGGATTGGCGAGGGTGTAGTCGGCGGGGATGAGGTCGGCGAACAGGTAGCGGGAATTCGTGTTGTAGTAGAGGCGGCCGGCGTCGTCCTGGGCGATGCCCCACTGGCCACGGAAGAGAGTTTGGTCGACCTCGATCCGTGGCCCATCCGGTCCCCGGCGCAGCCGGAAGCGCCGGTCGGACTTCGCGTTGTAGATCCAGTTGTCAAGGGCCCACAACAGGCCGTTCTCGGTGTGCTCGAGCAGGTCGGGGTCCGGGTCGCCGTAGTCGAGCAGGCGCTCCCGGCTGCCGCATCGGGGCAGTTCGCCGGGCGCGGTTTCGCTCCGGCACAGCCAGAGGTTCGGCGGTTCGCCGATCAGCATGCCACCCGAGACGGCCGCGATCGCGCGCGGGCTGACCAGGCCGTCCAGGTAGACGCCGCCGCGGTCCATCGCGCCGTCCGCGTCCATGTCCTCGAGCACGACGATCCGGCCGACCGGCTCCTGCTCGCCGATGCCGTCGACGTTCGGCATGAAGCCGCGCATCTCGACGACGTAGAGGAGGCCCCGCTCGTCCCAGGCCATCGCCACCGGGTCTTCGACCAGGGGTTCCGCGGCCACCAGCTCGACGCGAAAGCCCGGAGCCACACGCAGCGTCGCCATCGCTTCCGCGGGGGCCAGGGGAGGCGCCTCCGGTACCTCGAACCGGCGCCAGACTTGGTCCATCACGTGACCTTCGCGGTCGCCTCGCTGGGCCGCCAGGGACGCCGCGCACAGGGCGATCGCGATGAAGGGAACTACTCGCCAGCGCATCGCGGTGGAGTAGCCTAGCCGACATGCCGGAGCAGCTCTCCGCGGCCGACCGGGACGACCTGCGGGTCGGCCTGCGGATGGCCCACCCGCCCGACCCGGCGGCTCTCGCCGCGGAGCGGCGGCAACTGGCGGACCTGGAGCAGGCGCCGAGAATGGCGCGCTGGCGCTCCTTCGCCGGGCTGATCGGCCCGGGCTACATGCAGAGCGCGATGACGCTCGGCAGCGGCACGGCCGCTTCCGCGCTGTTCGCCGGCGCCGTGTTCGGCTATCAGCTCCTGTGGGTCGCGCCGCTCGCGATGCTGCTGGGGCTGGTCATGCTCTCCGCTGTCGCCCACCAGACACTGTCGACGGGGCTGCGGCCGTTCGATGCGATGCGCCGCTTCGCGGGAGCGCCACTGGCCTGGAGCTGGGCCCTGGGCGCGCTGATCGCGTCGATCGTCTGGCACTTCCCGCAGTACGCGCTGGCTTCCGCAGTCCTGGTCGACCTCGGCGAAGCGGCCGGGATCGAGGGGTTGCCGGCGGCCGGGCTCGGCTTCGTCGTTCTTGTCTGGGCCGTGCTGATCTCGTCGCTCTACGGCCGGCGGCCCGAGTTGATTCGCGTCTACGAGCGGCTCCTGCGCTACATGGTGTGGGGAATCGTCGCCTGCTTCGCCTGGGTCGTTCTCCGCACGGGAATCTCGGACTGGGGAGGGCTGATCCGCGGCTTCACGAGCTTCGCGGTTCCCGGCGAGCGGAACGGCGTGCTCGGAGTGACGGTGATTCTGAGCGGCCTGTCGGCCGCGGTCGGAATCAACATGGTCTTCCTCTATCCCTACTCGCTGCTCGCCCGCGGCTGGTCGAGGGAGCACAGATCGCTGGCCCGGTTCGACCTGTGGACCGGGACGTTCATCCCCTACGTCCTGGCCGCGAGTCTGATGGTGATCGCCGCCGCGAACACGATTCACCTCGATCCGTCCTACGACGGCGTGCGGCTGAGCCCGGTCGAGGCGGCGCAGTCCCTGGCGGCCGTCGCGGGGCCGGCGGTGGGGCGGGTGGTGTTCGACTTGGGCGTTCTCGGCATGGCCCTGTCGACGATCACCCTGCACATGCTGGCGACCGGGTTCGTGGCCTGCGAGTTGTTCGGCTGGGAGTTCGGCAGCGCGAAGCACCGGCTGGCCATGCTGCTTCCCGCGCCCGGTGTGCTCGGGCCCGTGTTCTGGGGCGACATCGCGGTCTGGCTGGCGGTGCCGACGAACATCGTCTGCGGCCTGTTCCTGCCGGCCGCCTACATCGGCTTCGTCATCCTGCAGCGAAAACGCGGCTATCTGGGAGAGGATCGCCCGGAAGGCGCCCGCGGCTGGCTGTGGTGGGCCCTGATGGTCGGCGTCACCCTGTTCCTGACCGCTTTCATGGCCTGGTACGTCTGGACCCAGGGCCCGGGCTACTTCGGACGCCTGACCGGCTGACGACCGGTTCGATCCATGCTCGAACTCCGGTCGGTCGGCATGCGGTTCGGCGCGGTCGAGGCGCTTCAGGCCGTCGATCTCGAACTCGCCCCGGGGGAAGTCGTCGGGCTGATGGGCGACAACGGAGCCGGAAAGTCCACGCTCCTCAAGATCGTCGCGGGGAACTTCGCTCCGACGTCGGGCGAGATCCGCTGGGATCGGCAGGCGGTCGAGCTGACGCCTCTCTCGGCCCGCGAACTCGGCATCGAGGCCGTCTACCAGGACCTCGCGCTGTGCGACAACCTCTCAGCGGCCGCGAACGTGTTCCTGGGCCGTGAGTTGAGCCGACGGCTGTTTGGAGTCCTGCCGGTGCTGGACCACGCTGCGATGCGCAGGAGGTCGACTGAACTGTTCGCCGAGCTCGGCTCGGACACCCGGGCGGACGACCAGGTGCGGCAGATGTCCGGCGGTCAGCGGCAGGCGGTGGCGATCGCTCGCGCGCGGCTGAGTTCGCCCCGGCTGATGCTGCTCGACGAACCGACCGCCGCGATCAGCGTTCGGCAGATCGCCGAGGTGCTGGACCTCATCCGCAGCCTCAAACAGCAGGGCGTCGGCATCCTGCTCATCTCGCACCGCATGTCGGACGTGTTCGCCGTCGCCGACCGCATCGTCGTTCTACGTCGCGGCCGCAAGGTGGCGGACAAGCCGACGGCGGATTCGTCGGCCGAGGAAGTGACCGCGCTGATCACCGGAGCGATCGAGGCGGCGTGAGGAGTCTCCGTCGAACGCCCCAGTCCTTGTGGGTGATGTTGACGGTCGCTGCCCTGGCCGGCGTGATGAGCCTGGTCTCAGAGCCGTTCGCGAGCGCCGACAATCTCTTCAACGTCAGCCGCAACTTCGCCTTCGTCGGGCTGATCGCTCTGGGCCAGACGGCGGTGATCGCGACCGGCGGGATCGACCTCTCGGTCGGCTCAGTGATGGGACTCGCGGGGATCGTGACCGGACTCGTTCTGGGTTCGGGGCAGTCCCTGGCGCTGGCTGCGGCCGCCGGCCTGGGGTGTGCCCTCCTGTGTGGACTCGTGAACGGCGTGCTCGTGGGCTATCTCCGGCTGTCACCCTTCGTGGTGACGCTCGGCATGTTGAGCATCGCGCGGTCTCTGGCCCTCGTGATCTCGAACAACCGGATGATCCATGACTTCGGTCCCGACGAGGATCTCGTGCTTGCTCTCGGCGGCGGACGCTTCCTGGGCCTCGCGAACCCGGTCTGGTTGCTGCTGGCTGCGGCGCTCGGCGCCGCGGCCTGGTTTCGGTACAGCCGCCTGGCACGTTACGTCCTCGCCGTCGGCGGCAACGAGGTCTCGACGCGCCTGGCGGGGATACCGGTAGCCCGGGTCAAACTCACCGTGTACGTCCTGAGCTCTTTGCTCGCCGGGGCATCCGCGATCCTGATGATCGGCTGGTTGGGAGCGGTCACGAACGCGCTCGGTCAGGGCTACGAACTGCGCGTGATCGCCTCGGCCGTGATCGGCGGCGCGAACCTGATGGGAGGTGAGGGGGGTGCGTTGGGTGCGGTGGCCGGCGCGGCGCTGATCGAACTGATCCGCAACAGCCTGCTGCTGCTGGGCGTGGACCCCTACTGGCAGGGAGCTTTCGTCGGCGGATCGATCGTCGTCGCTATGCTGGTCGAGCGAGTCCGGCGGGGCGGACAGACCGCCGGCTGAAGCCGGGGGCCGGCGTTCGCCCGGGAGCTTCAGTCGAAGGGGGGGCAAAGTGAATCGGAAGAGGAAGCCGCGGAACAGGCGAGGCGCCTGTAGGCGCCGTCGGAGCCTGGTGGGGCTCGTTGTCCTCTCGCTACTGGCGCTGGCCGGCTGCGCGCGGGAAGAAGCCGGCTACACCTTCGCCCTGGTGCCAAAGGCCATGAACAACCCGTTCTTCGACTTCGCCCGTGACGGCTGCATGCAGGCGGCCGAGGATCTCGACGGCGTGGAGTGCCTGTACATCGGTCCGAGCGAGCACACGGAGGCGGATCAGATTCAGGTGGTGGAAGATCTGGTCACGCGCCGCGTCGACGGAGTTGCCGTGTCTCCGTCGAACGCTGTCGCGATGGCCAGGGTGCTGGTGCGGGCGCGGGACTCCGGCATCCCGGTGATCACCTGGGACTCCGATCTACTGGCCGAGGACGCCGGGCTGCGGAGCACCTACATCGGCACCGAGAACCGCGCGATGGGCGTCGAGCAGGCGAAGCTGCTCCAGGAGCTGAAGCCGGAAGGGGGCAGCATCTGCATTCAGTCCGGCGGTGCTGCGGCGATGAACCACAACGAGCGGATGCAGGGGCTCCGGGACACCCTGGCCGGCGTCGTATCGGCACCGCCGGGGGAGCGGCTCGAAGGTCAAAACGGCTGGACGGAAGTGGCGGCTTGCCCTCTCTACACGAATGACGACTTCCCGCTCGCCGTCCAGCAGATGGCCGATGTGCTGGCCTCGGAACCTGACCTCGACGTGTTCTCGATCACGGGCGGCTTCCCGCAGTTCGTGGACCAGGCCTACCGGCAGGCGGTCGAGCCCTACCGGGAGAGGATCGAGTCCCTGGACCTCGTGATCATCGGCGCCGACGTGCTGCCGATGCAATTGGACCTGCTGGTTGAGGGGCTCAGTCACGGCCAGGTCGGGCAGCGGCCCTACGCCATGGGCTACCGGTCGATCGAGGTGTTGCTGGAACTGGTGAGCGGCGGATCGGTCGAGGACCCGATCTACACCGGTCTGGACGTGTTGACCAGCGCTGAAGACGTCGAGGCGTTCAGGGCCCGCTAGCGTCTTGCAGTTCGATGTCCCGGACCAGGTAGCTGCCGCGGCCGGAAGCCTCGTCCCGGATGCCCACCGCGACGGCGAACCTGCCCGGCGGAAGATCGACGTTGACGACGACAGTCGTTGCCTGCCCGGCGTCAAGCTCTCCCTCGTTCACGGTGAGCGTCTTTTGCCGCATCGCCGTGCGACGGCCGTCCTCCCCTTCGGCAACAAGGAAGATCCGCACCGCTCCGGAGGAGCCTGACGGTCCAGGCAGATAAGTGACCGCGGAGGCCGGCACGTCGACCCTGACCGGCAGGCTGCGCTGGCTAGAGTCGGCAACCGCCGAAGGCTCTCCGAACCCCACCCTGGCGGCGAGAGGATTGGTCTGTTCGTCGAGCTTGAGGGCGGCGAAGAGCCGATCGGCCAGCCTCTGATCCTCCGATTTCAGGATGTAGGAGCGCCGGTAACGCACGTCCCAGCCCTTTCTCGGCCTGGTCAGGCGGACTTCGATCTGGCGGATCGGATGGCGGCGGTCCGGGGGCGCGCGGTACCCGAGCGAGTAGTAGGAACCGAAGTCCGAGGCGATCTCCTCCAGAGACTCGGCCGGATGCGCCTGGTTGAAAACGGCCCGGCCGCCGGTCTCGTCGGCCAGCAGACTGAGCGTCGCCTGCAGGTTGTCGACCCGCAGGCGGTCGTTCTCGTTGCTCGGCACGAGAACCGTGGAGAGGCGCGAGTCGCCGGTGCCGCTGAAGCCTTCCACCTCGCTCACCCGTCCGGCCAGAGTCGGGTCGACTGACGACGAGGCCCGAATGCCGCCAGCGTCTACCGTGTAGAGCGTGACCCGGTTCGCGTTGCTGAAGGCGCTGAAGCGGTTGAACCGGGTCGTATCGTCCCATTCACGTTCCAGCGCGTTGGTCTCGGACTGCCTGTCGCTGCAGATCTGGCCCAGGTAGTGGAAGATCTCCGCTCCAGGACGTTGGGGCAGTCCGTCGCTGACGTAGACCAGCGCCTTGGGACCGGGAAGGCCGCCCAGCGCGGTGGTCAGTTCCGCCAGTGCGGAAACCGATGTCGCGGCCCGGGACTGCATCTCGGCGGCGTACTGGTTGGCGGCGCCCAGGAGTGCGGCCCAGGTGTCGACACAGGGAACACAGCCGGGATTGAAGTCGCTGGCCGGCGGCTGTACACAGGTTTCGTACGTGGTTCGGATCTCCCCCAGGGTACGGCGGCGAAGGAGATGGTCGTCGTAGAGGCCGGAGCGAGGCTCGTTACGCAGTTGGTCCAGGGCTCCGAGCAACTCCTCCGGGTCCTCGGAGAAGGGCACCCGAATGTTCAGCTCCGGATCTCCAGTCGCGAGGAGGAAGCGGATTCGTCCTCCGTGATCGCGCCGGGCACTCAGGAAGGAGGCAAGGTCGTCTTCGATGCGAAGCAGGTTGCCGTGGCTCGTACGGTAGCGGTCGACGTAGAGCGCCACCAGCAGCGGGGCATCGGTTTCCGCGTCCCCTTCCAGTTCGTCTCCGCCCGTCCATGTCAGGTCTTCGCGAGTGGCGGCGTTCAGGAAGTTCGTGATCTCGACCGCCCTGCCGTTCTCGTAGACCTCGAAGTCGGCGGCGGTCAGATCGGCAATCGGCTGGCCCCGCCGGTTCGTGACATGGACGTCGATGTTCACGACGCTGACGTTCACTTGTTCGGCGACCGTCGCGGCTGGGGAATCCCGGGTTCCGGTCTGCGGATCAGGAGGCTGGGCGGCAACCAGCATCGGCACGGCGAGGAGAGCGCTGGCGAGTTGTCCGTGGAGGCGAGTACCGGCCATCGATTCACTATACTGAGTCCCGATGGGCATGGCGGGCGCGAGCGGCTCGAAATCGGCTTTCCCGGTCGCTGCCGGGGTGTTCTTCGCAGTCCTCGGCGTTTCCGCCATGGCGCCGGCGGAGGCGCAGGTGTCCCGTCCCGAACCGGAGTACACGGGTGCCGACCGGATCGAAGAGTGGTCGGGGCGTCGCGTCCTCGTCGTGACGCCGCACCCGGACGACGAGACCTTCACCTCCGGCGGCACACTGGCGATTCTGGCGGCGAACGGCAACGACATCCGGGTCGTCGTCTACACGACGGACAATGCCGGCTCCCGTGACCCGGAAATGACGAAGGACCGCCTGAAGGCGATCCGGCGAGCCGAAGAGGAGGAAGCCTGCCGGATCCTCGGCATTCCGAAGGAGAACATCGTCTGGCTGGGCCATGACGACGGCATGCTGGAGTACGTAGACCGCCGGGACCTGACCCGCCAGGTGGCCCGCGAGATACGGCGCTTCAAGCCCGATGCGTTGTTCTCCGTCGATCCCGGTTCGCCCTACGAGCAGTACCACAAGTCGGACCATCGTTCGGGCGCGATCATCACGGTCGACGCGATCCGCGCGGCGCGCTGGCGGCTGTACTTCCCGGAACTGGAGGCCGAGGGCTTCGAAGCCTGGAGCGTGCCGCTCGTCTTCTTCTACTACAGCGCCAACCCGAACTACACGGTCGACATCACGGAAGTGGCGGAGAAGAAGGCACGGGCCTCGGCGGCCCACATCAGCCAGTTCGGTTCCATGGTCGACCGCTACGACCCGGATGCGGTGGACGAGCAGCGCAAGGAGTGGGCGGCGCGGCTGCTGGCGCGCGCCGAGCGCGAGAACGGCAAAGTGGTGGAGCGCTTCCGGCGTTCCACGGCATACTGAGTGGCCGAGACGGCGTCGCTGGCGCTCAGCGTTCTCGACCAGTGCCCGGTGCGGGCCGGAAGCACGCCCGCGGACGCGATCCGCGAGGCGGTTGAGCTGGCCCGGGCAACGGATCGCCTCGGGTATCGCCGCTACTGGCTGGCGGAGCATCACAACTCGCACTCGCTCGCCTGCGCCGCGCCGGAAGCTCTGATCGGCCAGGTCGCGGCGGCGACCAGCCACATTCGGGTGGGCTCCGGAGGCGTCATGCTGAGCCACTACAGCGCGCTCAAGGTGGCCGAGGTGTTTCGGATGCTGGAGACGCTGTACCCCGGGCGAATCGATCTGGGGATCGGCAGGGCGCCGGGATCGGACCGGTTCACGGCGCACCTGCTTGCCCACGGGCCGGGGCGCCTGGGAGTACAGCACTACCCGGAGCAGGTCGCCGACCTTCTGGGTTACCTGGGGCGGGGGCACGAGGACGACAGGCTGAACGGGGTCCGCGCGATGCCCCAGGGAGACACCCAGCCGGAGGTGTGGCTCCTGGGCTCGAGCCTCGGTTCCGCGCGATTCGCGGCCCACTTCGGCTGTCCCTTCAGCTTCGCCCACTTCATTCAGCCCCGGGACGCCGAGGCCGCGCTCGAGCTCTACCGGAACGAGTATCGTCCGTCGGACAGTCACCCCGAACCCCGGGCGAGCGTCGGCGTCAGCGCGATGGTCGCGGACACCGACGAGGAGGCGAACCGCCAGTCGCTCAGCCGGTTCCTGTGGTGGATCCGGTTGACCCAGGGCCAGCCGGGCCCGTTCCCGAGCCTGGAAGAGGCGGAGGCATACGACTTCACGGACGCGGACCGGGCGGTGCAGCGGAAGATGCGGGCGCGTAGCCTGGTTGGCGCGCCGGACGCGGTGGCCGCGCGGGCGCAAGAGTTGGCGGAACGCCTGGGAGTAGCGGAACTCGTCGTGCTGACGATCTGTCCGAGCTTCGAGGCGCGGCTGCGCTCCTACGAACTGCTGGCCGAGGCCGTGGGACTTGGCGGTCGTGGTTGACAGCCCTGCGCGGAAGCCAGAGGATCCGGGGTCTCGGGAGGGCCTGAACGATGACGATGGCAGATACGCGAGTAGAGCACGGCGAGAAGACGGCCGGAACCGGGCGGGAGCTGTTCCCCGCCTCGAGCGGCCTCGACTTTCGGGTCGCCGACCTGTCCCTGGCCGAATCCGGCAGGCGGCAGATCGAACTCGCCGAACACGAGATGCCCGGCCTGATGGAGTTGCGCCGGCGCTACCGCTCGGAGCGACCCCTTGGTGGCGCCCGGGTAACCGGCAGCCTCCACATGACAGTCCAGACGGCGGTGCTGATCGAGACGCTGGTCGATCTCGGCGCCGAAGTGCGGTGGGCCTCCTGCAACATCTTCTCGACCCAGGATGAAGCGGCCGCGGCGGTGGTCGTGGGCCGGCCGGAAACCGGAGGCACTCCGGAGGAACCGAATGGCGTGCCGGTCTTCGCATGGAAGGGCGAGACCCTGGCCGAGTACTGGTGGTGCACGCTGCGCGCGCTGGACTGGCCGAACGAGAGCGGTCCGACCCTGCTCGTCGACGATGGCGGCGACGCGACGCTGCTCATTCACCGGGGCGTCGAGTACGAGCGAGCCGGGGCGGTGCCGGCCTTCGACGCGGAGAGCGAGCCCGAGGAGTGGGGCGTCATTCTCGAACTGATCCGGCGAGTGAGAACCTGGGACGCCGGCTACTTCACGCGCATGGCGGAGGGGCTTGAGGGGATCAGCGAGGAGACGACCACCGGCGTTCACCGGCTCTACGAACTGGAGGAAGCAGGGTCCCTGCTCTGCCCGGCGATCAACGTGAACGACTCTGTCACCAAGTCCAAGTTCGACAACGTCTACGGTTGCCGACACTCGCTGATCGACGGTCTGAATCGCGCCACGGACCTGATGCTCGGCGGCAAGTCGGCGGTCGTCTGCGGCTACGGCGAGGTCGGCAAGGGTTGCGCCCAGTCGCTGCGTGGCCAGGGCTGCCGGGTGATCGTCACCGAGATCGACCCGATCTGTGCTCTCCAGGCCGCCATGGAGGGGTATCAGGTGGCGCGGCTAGAAGACGTCGTGGAGACGGCGGACATCTTCGTCACCTGCACCGGGAACCGGAACGTCATCGGCGCCGAGCACATGGCGCGGATGAAGGACAAGGCCGTGGTCGGCAACATCGGCCACTTCGACAACGAGATCGACATGGCGGGTCTCAAGCGGTTGCCCGGCGTACGGAGCCGCCACATCAAGGACCAGGTCGACGAGTGGGTTTCCCCTGACGGGCGGAGTCTCCTCGTCCTGGCCGAGGGCCGACTGCTGAACCTCGGCTGCGCGACGGGCCACCCGAGCTTCGTCATGTCGACTTCGTTCGCGAACCAGGTTCTGGCTCAGATCGACCTCCATCGGACCGCCCGGTCGAAAGGGGAGCGGCCGAGGGAGAACAGGGTGTACCTGCTGCCGCGGGAGCTCGACGAGGAGGTCGCCCGCCTGCACCTCGATCACCTGGGCGTCCGGTTGACCGAACTCAGCGAGGAACAGGCCGTGTACATCGGAGTGCCTGTCGGCGGTCCCTACAAGCGGGACGACTACCGCTATTGACGCACTCCGGTTCCGCTTCGGCGCAACGGCCGTCGAAGATGCACAAGTCCTTGTTTTTCAGTAAGATACGGGCCCCGATGCAAGAACTCCGATGCGATCGCGCCCGGCTCTCCGGGCTGCTTCCGGCTTGCGTGGTTGTGCTGGCGCTCGTGGTCCCGGGCGTCGCCGCCCAGGAGCGCTACCACCCGGCCATCGATCCCGAGCTGTTCCCGTTGCCCGAGAACCTGGCGGCGGCGGTCGAGTTCTGGAAGGACGTCTTCGCGACCTACACCAGCGACCAGGTCATCCTGCACGACGAGCGCCACCTGAACGTCGTCTACAGCGTGGTCGACATGGATGACCTGCGGGCGACGGGTTCGTCCGAACTCCAGATCGACCGGGCGCGCATCCGGCGCGTCCGCGCCGAGATGAGCCGGATCGCGAAGGCCCTGCGCGACCTGGCGGCGGGACGGCCGGCAATGGAACTGCCGCCGGACCTCCGGTCGATCCCGTCGCAGATGGAGAACATCGCCGGAGGGCGGACGAAGTACCGGCGCGCCGCGGGCCTGATTCGCTCGCAGCGCGGCCTCCGGGACCGTTTCGAGGAGGCGATCGAGATCTCGGGCCTGTTCATGCCGGGGATCCAGAGGACCCTGGCGGAGTACGGGCTGCCCGCGGAGATCCGCTGCCTGCCGTTCGTCGAATCCATGTTCAACTACCGCGCCCGGTCCAAGGTCGGCGCTTCGGGTGCGTGGCAGTTCACCGCCTCGACCGGCCGGGCCTTTCTGCAGATGGACGAGGCCGTCGACGCCAGGTCCGATGTCCTGCTCGCGGCCGAAGGCGCTGCCCGCAAGCTCCGACGGGACCACGAGTCCCTCGAAGCCTGGCCGTTGGCTCTGACCGCGTACAACCACGGCGCAGGCGGCATGGCGAGGGCGGTGCGGCGACTGGGCACGCGGGACATCGGCGTGATCGCCGAGAAGTACCGGTCGCGGACGTTCGGCTTCGCTTCCCGGAACTTCTATCCGGAGTTCCTCGCCGCCGTGATCGTCTACGCCGAACGCGCCCGGCATTTCCCCGGCGTCGAGCCGTTTCCGGAGATTCAGTTCGATGTCGTCGACCGGGATCGCTACGTGGCTCTGACCGACCTGGCGACGGCTACCGGCGTGGAGATGGACGAACTGGCGGACCTGAACCCGGCGCTGGACCGGTCGGTCCTCGCCGGTTCGCTGCTGGTTCCGCCCCGGTACCCGTTGCGCGTGCCGGCGGGGACCGCTGCGCGGTTCGAGCAGGCCTACGCCGGGCTGTCGCCTGAGCGCAAGCCCGATCGCCAGGCTGCGTTCGGCTATCGGGTGCAGCGGGGCGACACGCTGGGAGCGATCGCCCGGCGGTTCGGATCCTCCGTGTCTGAACTCCAGCGCGCCAATCGCCTGCCGCGCGCGGATCGAATCTACGTCGGCCAACGGCTGCGAATCCCGCAACAGGGTTCCGGGCGGGCCGCACCGCCGCCCGTCCAGCGCGCCGCGGTCAGGGCGCCCGACGAGCGCGCCGAGGCGGCTGAGGTCCGGAGCGCGCCGCAACAGGCTCGGAGCGAGACCGTCCACGTCGTGAGGAACGGAGAGTCGGTGCATCGGATCTCCCGGAAGTACGGGGTTCCGGTGGCGGCGGTGGTGGCCGCGAACGGGCTGCGGCGGCCGGATCTGATCCATGCCGGTCAGCGGCTGCGGATCCCGGCGGACGGGAGAGGCGTGGTCTACCGGGTTCGGAGGGGCGACACGCTGAGCCAGTTGGCGCGGACGTTCGGAACGTCCACGGTGAAGATCCAGCAGGCGAACGGCCTGCGGGGCAGCCGGATCGTCGTGGGGCAGACGCTGCGCATACCGGCGGGGTGATGGGCCTGCCGGTCCGTGCGCTCCACGCCCCGGTCCTCGGGGTGACGCTCGGACTCCTTCTGGCCGGCTGTGGCGAGGGCGAAGCGGGAGTCGCGGACCTGGTGGTCCTGAACGGCCGGCTGGTGACCCTGGCGTCTCCGGCCGAGGCGGAGGCGCTCGCCGCTGCCGACGGTCGGATCGTCTTCGTCGGCTCGAGCGCCAGCGCGGGCGCCTGGATCGGTCCCGACACGGAGGTTCTCGACCTGGAGGGGCGCCTTGCCGTTCCCGGGTTCATCGAAGGCCACGGCCACTTCTGGGGAGTCGGAGAGGCCCAGCTCCAGTTGGCCCTCGAGGATGCGCGAACCTGGGACGAGATCGTGGCCCGGGTCGCGGAAGCCGTGGCTGACGCTGAACCGGGAAGCTGGATTCTTGGGCGTGGCTGGCACCAGTCGAAGTGGTCCGAGACGCCGGTTCCGGCCGTGCAGGGACTGCCGACACATCACGGTCTGAGCGCGGCGTCACCGGACAACCCGGTGCTTCTCGGTCATGCCAGCGGCCACATGGCGTTCGCGAACGCGAGGGCGATGGAGTTGGCGGGCATCGATGCCGCGACGGCCGATCCTGAAGGTGGAGAGATCGTGCGGGACGCGGACGGTCAGCCGACGGGCGCCCTCAGGGAAACGGCCGAGAACCTCGTCGCCGGGCTCCGTTCCGAGACTCTCGAGCCGAGCTACGCGCGGCGTGTGGTGCGGCTCGCCGGCGAGGAGTGTCTGGCCAAGGGCATCACGAGCTTCCAGGACGCGGGCTCCAGTTTCGGGCTGATCGACGTCTACCGGCAGATGGCGGACGACGGCGCCCTGCCGCTGCGGCTCTGGGTGATGGTGCGCGAGAGCAACGAGGCGATGGCCGAGTCGCTCGGCAGCTACCGCATGATCGACCGCGGCGCCGGGTTCCTCACCGTCCGCGGAATCAAGCGGTCGATCGACGGCGCCCTGGGCTCGCACGGCGCCTGGCTGCTCGACCCCTACGAGGACATGCCGCAATCGACGGGTCTCAACACGACGAGCCTGGACGTGATGGAAGAGACCGCCCGGCTGGCGCGGGAGCACGACTTCCAGTTCTGCGTCCATGCGATCGGCGATCGGGCCAATCGCGAGACGCTGGACCTGTTCGAGCGGACTCTGGCCGGCGACCGGACGAAGCGCTGGCGCGTCGAACACGCCCAGCACCTGCATCCGGACGACGTGCCCCGGTTCGCGGAGCTTGGCGTGATCGCCTCGATACAGGCAGTGCACTGCACGTCGGACGGGCCCTGGGTGCCGGCTCGCCTCGGCGAGCACCGGAGCGCGGAGGGCGCCTACGTATGGCGGGATCTGATCGAGTCCGGCGCCGTCGTCACGAACGGGACGGACGCTCCCGTCGAGGACGTCGACCCGATCGCTTCGTTTCATTCCTCCGTCAGCCGTCGGATGTCGAATGGCGAGGTCTTCTACGAGGACCAGCGAATGACCCGGGAGGAGGCCCTGCGCTCCTACACGATCGACGCGGCCTACGCCGCCTTCGAGGAGGAATCGAAGGGGAGTCTCGAGGTCGGAAAGCTGGCGGACATGACGGTTCTGTCCCGGGACATCATGACGGTCCCTGAGGACGAGATCCCCGGTACCCGGGTCGTCTACACGATCCTGGGCGGCCGGGTCGCCTACCGGCAGCAGGCGTCGTCCTCTGACGAATGAGTCGCCGCCAGACCGGCTCGGCGAGAGGTCCGGGCGGGATGAAGGTGCTTGGCGGTCGCTGGCGCGGGAGGCGTTTCACCGTGCCGGCGGGCGTTCGTCCGACACAGGCGCGGGTGCGCGAGGCCCTGTTCTCCCACTGGGGCGATCGCGTCCCGGGCAGCCGGCTCCTGGAACTCTACGCCGGCTCCGGAGCCGTCTCCTTCGAGGCCCTGTCCCGGGGAGCCGGATTCGCTCTGGCGATCGATCGGAACTCTCGCGCCCAGGCTTGTATGAAGGCGACCCGCGAGACTCTAGGGACGGACCGTCTCCGACTGGTGAAGGCGGTCCTGCCGGGCGGCCTCGAAGACGTGGTGACCGGGGAGGCCGCCTTCGACCTCGTGTTCATCGATCCGCCCTACGAGGACTCCGGGCTTGGCGAGTTGCTTGGCGCCGTCTCCCTAGTGGTCGCGGACGGGGGCGAGATCGTCCTGGAACACGCCAGCCGCCACGCTCCACCGGCGGCAGCCGGGAGGTTCAGTTTGCGGCGAACCAGGCGCTACGGAGACAGCGCGCTGACCTTCTATGCCTGACCGGACCCTGGTGCGAAAGGGGGGACTCGAACCCCCACGGTATTGCTACCACAAGATCCTGAATCTTGCGCGTCTACCAATTCCGCCACTTTCGCGACCGACGGCCTGAGCCGGACCGGCATTCTATCCACTCGACAGGCTGCTAGTCTCGTTCCATGAGCAGTACAACCTCCTCGTCTCCGATCGTCCGTTTCCCCAGGGGCCGTAGCCCGGTCCCGGTGGTCGCGGCAATCGTGCTCGCCGGTGGGCTTGCCGGTTGCGCTGAAACCGGGCCGGACGGCGCCTCGGACGAGGATCGGACGGCAATCGAGATCGTGCTGGCCGACTATCTTCCCAAGCTCGGAAACGCCTATGCCACCGGAGACTTCGACGCGCTGGCCGCGGGGGCCGTGCCCAAGGAGATCGCCACGGTAAGGAAGCGCGTGCACGATCTCGAGATGGAGGCGAGCCGTACCCTCCGCCCGATGCTCAAGAGCTTCGAGATCGAACGGATCGACGTCTGGCGCTACTCGAACGCGGCGGTGACGACGATCGAGGTCTGGGACATCGACTCCCTGGTGAGCGGCACTGACCGGTTGCTGTCGTCCGGCACGGATCGCTACCGCGTTCGCTATCAGTTCAAGCGCCGCGACGAGGGCTGGATGGTGATCGATCGACGCATCGAGCATCAGTTCGAGTCGTAGCAGCGCCGGCGTCTTTCCTCCATGCCCGCCGCGATCGCCATCGTCGGTCGCCCCAACGTCGGCAAGTCGACGCTCTTCAACCGGCTGATCGGTCGCCGGCAGGCGATCGTCCATGGCACGCCGGGCGTCACGCGAGATCGGCTGGTCGGGCGCTTCGAGCTGGAGGGGCAGGGTAGTGTCGAGTTGATCGATACGGGCGGTCTGGTCCCGGGCGACGATCCGCTCGGCCTGAACGCGCAGGTCGAGTTCGCGGTCGAGGAGAGCGACCTTCTGCTGCTGGTCGTGGACGGTCGGGAAGGGCTGGCCGCCGCGGACGAACAGGTCATGGAGCGTCTCCGGATCCGTGGTCGGCCGATCGTCGTGGTCGTCAACAAGGCCGATACCCGGGCCGCCAGGGAGGGTTACCACGAGTTCCATGCCCTGGGGGGGGACGCGCTCGTGCTCCTCTCAGCCGAGCACGGCGCCGGTTTCGAGGAGTTGCACACGGAGATCGCCCGGCACCTTCCGGCAGCCCCCTCCGCGGTCCTGTCGCCGGTGCCGTCCGTCGCCGTCGTGGGCCGGCCGAATGTCGGCAAGTCCTCGCTGGTCAACCGCCTGCTGGGCAGGGAACGGACGCTGGTCTCTCCCGCGGCCGGAACCACCAGGGACCCGATCGACAGTCTGCTGGAGCGGGAGAACGGCCCGGACTACCTGCTCGTGGACACGGCGGGGATCCGGCGGCGGTCCCAGGTCCAGGACACGCCAGAGGACCTGGCGGTGATGCTCGCCCGCCGCCAGATAGAGCGGGCGGAGCTCGTGGTTCTCGTCGTGGATTCGAGCGAGGGCGTGGCCTCCGGCGACCTCGCGATCGCCGACGTCGCCTGGCAGGCGGGTCGCTCCGCCGTCGTGGTCTGCAGCAAGTGGGACTTGATGGACGACGAGAAGCGGGAACGCCTGGAGCTGGGCTGGGAACGCGTTTCCGAACTGTTCGCGAAACCGGCCCGAGTCAACGTCTCCGCCTTGACCGGTCGAGGTGTGGGTAACGTCATGCCCGCGCTCGACCGGGTCGGTGAACGGCATCGCCTTCGGGTGCCGACGTCAGAACTCAACCGCGAAGTTCGACGCATCGTGGGTCGTCACCAGCCGCCAGCGGAGCGGGGGCGCCCCTGGAGGTTCTTCTACGCGACCCAGGTGGGCGGAGCGCCTCCCACCTTTCTCCTTTTCGCGAATCGGCGTCTCAAGCGGGGCCACAACTACCGGAGGTATCTGGAGAACAACCTTCGGCAGACGTTCGAGCTTGACGGCGTGCCGCTTCGCATCGTGGTGCGGGAACGGAGGGGCGACGCCGACCCAAGCCCCGGATCTTCACGTTTCGTATAATCCTCTGCTCGTATCTCACCGCACTTCAGCCCGGAATCGTCCCCTTCGTCCGTTGCGCTCGGGTTCAGTTGACGCGTAGCCGGGAGGCCCGTCATTCCCAAGCAGTACAAGATCGCCGATGCGTGCCGGTTGCTGGACATCCAGCCTTACGTACTGCGCTACTGGCAGACGGAGTTCCCGGCTCTGGCCTCGAAGAAGAGCGGCGGCGGCCGTCGCGACTTCAACGCCGAGGATCTGGAGACGATCCGTCGGATCAAGGAACTCCTCTACGACGAGGGATACACAATCGCAAGCGCCAAGAAGAAACTCGCCGCGGAACTGGAAGACGGCCAGCTCCGCGGCCGCCCGCTGATTCCCGCCACGGACGACCGGCCGAACAGCGGCGAGACACCAACAGATGAGGTGGAGAAGGAAACGCCGGTCAAGGAAGAAGCTCCGCCTGTCGACGCGAGCGACATCGGGGCCCTGGCCCGGCGGGTGGAGCGACTGGAGGGAGGCGTCGCCGCGCTGGTCGCCCAGGCCCGCCAGCTTGCGGCCGAGCTCAAGCCGGAAACGGGAGCGGAAAGCGACTGACGCGAAGCGACGCTGCGATGTCGCCGCCGTGCTGCCCCGTGCCGCCAGAGTCTTGCCAAAGGGCGGCAAACCAATAGAGAATGCCCTTCGGTCGGGACGTGGCGCAGTCTGGTAGCGTACCTGAATGGGGTTCAGGGGGTCGCGAGTTCGAATCTCGCCGTCCCGACCATTCAACCCCTTGTGATCGCCAGTGCACGACGTGAAGACCGCATTCGATGCGGCTGGCTTCCGGCTGGGGCTGGTTGCGGCGCGGTTCAACGGCGGCATCGTTGAACGGCTGATCGCCGGCGCGCGGGAAGCCCTGCTGCAACACGGCGTCCTGGAGGAGCACATTGAACTGGTCCGGGTCCCCGGCGCCTGGGAGATACCTGCCGCTCTGAACGCCCTGGCGGACACGGGCAGGTTTGACGCGCTGGTGGCCCTGGGAGCGGTGATTCGGGGAGAGACGCCGCACTTCGACTACATCTGCAACGCGTGCGCCGCGGGATGCGCGCGAGTGACCGCACGAACCGGCCTCGCCGTCGGATTCGGTCTTCTCACCTGTGACGACGGGGAACAGGCGGCCGCCCGGGCCGGCGGCAAGGCGGGGAACAAGGGCCAGGAGGCCGCGGAAGCCGCACTGGAGATGGCCCGTCTCCTGCGGTCGTTGAAGACATGACCACACCTGAAGCCGTGGCAGCCGAAGTTCGTCGAACCCCTGCGGGAAAACGCCGGCAGGCGCGCGAGATGGCGCTGCAGATGCTCTACCAGCGGGAGATCGGACGGCTGGAGCCGCAGCAGCTGGTCCGCGAGTTCGACGTTCACTCGTTCCGCTCCGAGACGGCCGACGCCGGCGCTACCCTGCACGCCTCGAAGGCGGCGCTGGCCTACGCGCGTACCCTCCTGGAGGGCAGCCTCGTCAACCAGGAGTCGATCGACTCCCTGATCGGTGAACAGGCGGAGAACTGGCGTCTGGAGAGAATGCCGGTGGTCGATCGGAACGTACTGCGGCTTGCCGTCTATGAACTTCGTCATCAGCCGGACGTGCCTGCGGTCGTTGTGATCGATGAGGCGATCGAGCTGGCCAAGAAGTTCGGATCCGAGCAGTCGGGGAGCTTCGTCAACGGGATTCTGGACGCGCTCCTGGTCACCCTGGGCCGGGATGCCAAGCGTTGACCTTTGCATGGAACTGGCCGCCAAACGGAGCCGCTTCGCGGCGCTGAATCCTGGCCGCCTCCGGCGGCAGCGGGTCAGAAGACCCGCGCACCGACAGGCGGACCAGTTCCATGCGCGACAGGGCAGCCTGACGGCTGCGGACGCTGCTAGGCTGACGGCGATGAAGGGGGCATGGCCGACGCGGCTCGTGGTGGCGGCTACATCCCTTGTCGCCGGCTTGGGGCTGGGAGGCTGCGGCTACACCCTGGTGGGCAAGGCCTCCAACATCCCCGAGGACATCCGGCGCGTGTTCCTGCAGCCGTTCGAGAACCAGACCACCCGGGTCGAGGTCGAGCAGTTCCTCACCCAGGCGATCGCCGACGAACTGGTGACGCGGCCGCGGTTCGAACTGGTGGCGACCCAGGGTGAGGCGGACGCCGTGATCCGCGGCTCGGTTACGGCCTTCCGCGTAGCGCCGATCACGTTCACCAGCGACGGCCGTGCCCAGGAGTACGAACTGGCGATCATCGCCGATGTCTCCTTTCGGCGGATCCCCTCGCCGACCGGGGAGGAAGGGGAGGTGATCTGGGCGAACGACCGCTACCAGTTCAGGGAGAGTTACGAGGTCGAAAGCGCCGACAGCGACTTCTTCGACCGCGAGAACCTGGCGATCGAAGATAGCGCCGAACGCTTCGCCGACACGATGGTGACGGACCTGCTCGAGGGGTTCTAGGTCAGTCGGAGGTTTCGGCGGCGGCCGTCTCGCCGGCCGCCTCGGCCCGGCGATTCACGAGTCTCGTCAGGCGCGACTTGCGTCGGGCGGCCGCGTTCGTGTGGATCACACCCTTTCGGGCCGTCACGTCGATCAGGCTGAGGGTCGCCGGTAGAAGCTCGCGCGCCTTCGTCACGTCGCTGTCCGCGGCGCTGCGAAGCTCCTTGACGGACGTGCGGAGTCTGGACATCGCGGCGCGGTTGCGATCTCGCCGGATGATGGACTGCCGGATGCGCTTCTCGGCCTGCTTGCTGTTCGCCATCTCGTGTTCTCTTTGGGCTCTAAGGTCCCTGGGGGTTTACGCCTTGTCCTGGCCAGGGGCCAACCCTGGCCGGCGGCGCAGTTTACAGTTGGTCGGCCGGGTTGTCGAGTTGCTGCAGGGCCAGGACCGCCTCGTCCGAGTCCGGGTACTCCTGTCTGACGCGAAGCAACATCTCGTTGGCCAGGTCGCGTTCGCCGAGTTCGATATGCGCGACGCCGATGCGCAGCATGGAACTGGCCACCTTGTCGCTGTCCGGATAGCGCTCAGCGACGCGCCCCAGTTCCTCGATGGCGGTGCGAAACCGCCCCCGTTCCATGTAGGACTCTCCGAGCCAGTACTGGGCGCTGTCGGCGTCCTCGCCGTTGGGGAATGTACCGAGGTAGCTCTCGAAACCGATCGCCGCCTGTTCGTAGTCCCCGCTCAGGTAGCTCTGGTAGGCGGCGTCGTACAGGGCCTTGGGCTCAACCGACTCGGCGGGAGTGGTCTGGCGGCTGGCCTCGAGCAGTTCACCCAGGCTGCCCAGGTAGGTCTCCTGGCGCTCGAGTTGACCCTGAAGGAGATCCAGCTCGTCGTTCATCTGCCCGATGCGCTCGAGGGACGCGTTGAGGGTCCGCCGCTGTTCCTGGGTTGAGGTTCGCAGGGCTTCGATCTCGGCAATGATCTGGCGGAGATCCTCCTTCACGTCCGCCCTCGCGCTGACCTCGCTCTCGAGCAGTTCTTCGACGCCACGAAGGACGACGTTCAGGTCGTCACGGGTGGACGCCTGGGCCCGAAACGCGTCGATCTTCTGCTCAACGGCGGCCAGGCCGGCCTCGAGCTCCGTCAACTGGGTCGACGATGTGCAGGCCGACACAGCCGCCAGGAGGACTGCCGCCAGCAGAAGAAGCCGCCGGGACTCCCAGCCAGGACAGGGAATCATGTGGGTGAAGCGACGCGGCCCGGACTGGAGCGAAGGACTCGCCGGAGGGCCGGGCTCCGGGTCACATGCGGTCGGTTACGCGGAAGTAGGCGCGCCGATTCAGTTGCCAGCAGTCCTCGTTCGAATCCTCGCACTGTGGCCGCTCCTCGCCGTAGCTGATCAGCTTCAGGCGATCTCGGGAAACGCCGAGCGAGACGAGGTAGTCGCGAGCCGAGTTTGCTCTCTTGTCGCCAAGGGCCAGGTTGTAGTCGTTCGTGCCCCGCTCGTCGCAGTGGCCCTCGATCTGGATGACGAAGTCCTCGCCGTCCTGACTCTTGAGGAAGTCCGCGTTCTTGCCGAGTTGGGATCGCGTCGTGTCGGTCAGGGTCGCCTTGTCGAACTCGAAGTAGACATCGCCCAGGAGGCCCTTCTCGTGGACCTCCTCGTTCGCTTCGACGATGTCCTCGGACCACGGCGAGACGTACTCGGGCACGACCGGGGGTTCCGGCGGCGGCGGCACGGGTTCCGGCGGCGGCGGTTCGGCCGCGGGTGGCGGCGGTGGTGGTGGCGGCGGCGGTTCGGGTTCCGCCTTCTTGCAGGCCCCGATGGCCAGCAGGACGAGAGCCGACAGGAAGAGTGCAGAGAACCTTCTGGCCAACATACCGGGACTACTCCTAAAGCCTGGAAACTTGAACCGTTTCGGTTCCATGGACACTACCAGAGCGGTGCGCGGGCGGCAACAGCGGATCTCCGGGGGCTCCAATGTGTGTCAGTCGAAGTAGCCGGACCAGGAGGGCGAGTAGTTGTTTCCGCGCGTGGTCACCTGGCGCGTGTACCGGCCGTCTCCGCTCATGATGTAGATCTGGCGACCGCGTCCCCGCTGGCGCGACTCGAAGACGACCCACTCTCCGTTGGGGGAGAAGGTCGGGTACTCGTGGCTGCCGGGCCCGGTCGTCAGCAGTTGATCCTGCTCGGTGACCAGGTCGACGACCGCGATGTCGAACCGGTCGCCGCGCTCGGTCCGCCGGGCGTAAACGAGCTTGCTGCCGTCCGGGTGCCAGGAGGCCCCTTCGTTGTACCGTCCCTTGAAGGTCACCCGCTGAAGATCGCTGCCGTCCGTGTCCATCACGTAGATCTGCGGGGTTCCTGAGCGGCTGGAGGTGAAGGCGATCCGGCTGCCGTCGGGCGAACACTCGGGATTCGTGTCCTCGCCGCTCGACCGGGTGATCTGCCTGGGTGTGCCGCCTCCGCGCTCAACGGAGAAGATCTCGGTGCTGCTCTTGCCACCGCGACGGACCGGCCGAGAGAAGAGGACCGTCTCGCCGTTCGGGCAGACGCTGGGCGAGTACGCGGGCTGCTCCTCGAAGACGACCGGGGTCTTCCGGCCCGTCGTGAGGTCGGCCCAGTAGACGCCGGGGCGCCCCTGGAAGTACGAGAGGTAGGCCAGTCCGCTGCCGTCGATGGCCCAGACCGGCGAGAGACTGGTCGAGATGTGGCCGGTGATCCGCCGCTGGGCGTGACCGTCGTAGTCCATCAGGAAGATCTCCTTGCTTGCCTGGCCCTCCCGGTCAGAGACGAAGGCGATCGAGGTCATCGCGATGCCGCGGCGGCCGGTGAAGTAGAGGACGATCTCGTCGGAGAGGGCGTGCGCGATACGGCGCGCCAGGTCGATGCCGCCGCTGAAGCGCTTGCCGAGGATGAACTGGCCGCTCGCCAGGTCGTAAACCCGCCCCTCGAGGATCAGCTCATTCGCGTTCAGCTTGAACTCCGTCAGGAGAGCGACCTCGTTGCCGTACGCGCGGTACTGCTCCAGATCGCTGGCGCGGTCGCCGCTCAGGCGGATGGCCGAGAGAACTTCCGGACCCTGGACATCGAAGAGCTGGGTGAATGCCAGATCCGCTCGGAGCGTCTGCTCGAGTTCGTCCATCGCGTCGAGGAACTCCGGTCTCGCGCCGGGAGGACGCCCGGCCCGCGGTACGGCGAGATTCAGCCGCACGGCGGCGTCGGGTTCGAGGACGAGCCGGAGGTCCGAGGGGTTCGTAGCGGGATCGGCTGCTGCGGCGTCCGGCCCCGTCTGCGCCAGTGCGGGCGCCACCGCAAGGAGACAGGGCGCAGTCGCAAGGACCATGATGGCAAGGGTTGGAACTCTCATCCTCTGCTCCTCGTCGTCAGCGGATCGTCATCGTTACGCCCAGGTTGGGCTTCCGGAAGCTCCGCGGGAGCGGAGGCACCGGCGACGCCAGCTCGATCGCCCGCAAGCCGGCGTTGTCGAATCGCCTGACCCCGGACGACCGGAGGAGCTCCAGGTCGCTGACGGTGCCGTCGGTCGCGATCCGAAAGAAGACCACGGCCTCCACCCCCTCGATCGGCGGCCTGGTCCAGCGGGCCTTGATCGCGGCCGTCAGCCGGGAGGTGTAGTAGGCGTAGGTGAAGTCCTCGCTGTCGTAGCCGACCAGTGGCGCTTCGGCATCGTCGGTACCCGCCAGCGCGTCGTCCACGGTGCGTGCGGGCTCGAACGGCCGGTCCAACCGGGGCCGTTCGGGTTCCGGTTCGGGCTCCGGTTCCGGAGGCGGCGGCTCGGGCTCGGGTTCCGGTTCGGGCTCTTCGGGTGCGAGCGTCGGAACGTCGGGCGGCGGCTCCTCGGGTTCCGGCTCCGGCTCGGGAACGGGCTCCGGTTCCGGCTGCGACTCTTCCCGGGGAGGCGGAGGCGGTATGGGCTCCGGTCGGAGCGTCGGAAGGCGAACGATCTCCAGCGGCTGTCGTTCCAGTTGGGTCCGCTCGGCGAACAGCCCGGGTCCGAACAGAAGCCCGCCGATGAGAGCGATGTGCAGGGTCAGCGACGCCGCCAGGCAGGGCCGGCTGAGGCCCTGACCACGCTGCTCACGGCCCGCGAGGGCCCGTTCGAGCGGAAGCGTGCGGTCGTCCTTGTTCTGCAAGTGGGCCTCGGGCCTCAGTCCGCTGGTTCTACGACGAGGGACACACGATGGATGTCCGCACGCTCAAGAACGTCGAGCACGTTGATGATTCTTCCGTAGGGAACTTCCTCGTCTCCCTTGACGAACACCGCTTCATAGTCGCGCAGTTCGAGCATCGGGAGCAGCCGTTCGACCAGCAGCGCCGTGGCCACCGGTTCGTCCCTGATGTAGACGAGATCGTTCTGGGCGATCGTGAGAATCAGCGGATCCTCGTCCCGGATGGCCAGCGACGCCGGCGACTCCATCTCCGGCAGCGTCACCTCGACGCCCTGGTGCAGCATCGGCGTCGCGATCATGAAGATGATCAGCAGGACGAGCATGACGTCCACCAGAGGCGTCACGTTGATGTCGGCGAGTACCGAGTCATCGCTGTCCGTGTCCTGGAAGAACGCCATCCTTGTTCCCTCCGGGAGCGGGCTCAGCCGAAGTTGCGTTCGGCCAGATTCAGGAACTCGAGCGTGAAGTCGTCCATCTCGGCGCGCAACTGGCGAAGCCTCGTGGCCAGGTAGTTGTAGCCGACCAGGGCGGGTATCGCGGCGACCAGGCCGGCGGCCGTGTTCACCAGCGCCTCGGCGATGCCGGGAGCGACCGCGGTGATCGTGGCCGTGCCGGTGGTTCCAATGTCGTTGAACGCGATCATGATTCCCCAGACCGTGCCGAACAGTCCGATGAACGGGGCGGCCGCGGCGGTCGTGGCCAGCCAGGAGGTGTTGCGCGCGAGAACCCGAAGTTCGACGTTGGCGGCCCGGCGGAGAGTCCGCTCCAGGCCCATCAGCGATTGCAGGCGGAGGCCCTCGTCGTCTCCGTGGGGCTCGCGCAACGCCTTGATCTGCGTGTCGATCTCGAGGTAGCCGGCCTGGAACAACCCGGCCAGGGAAGCGGCGCGGTGGTCGGACGCGGCCTTGCCGATGTCGCTGAAGCGGGCGGCCTTGCGGAAGAGGGTGAGGAAACTCCGGTTCTGCCGGCCGGTGCGCTGGAACAGCAGCAGCCGCTGAAACAGCACGTACCAGGACGACAGCGACATCAGCGCCAGGATGCTGAGCACGATCCACGCCACCGGGCCCGAGCGCAGAAAGAAGTGGATGACCGCGGAATCGCCGGTGGCCATCAGGGTGGCGACGGGGATGGCGTACGAAGGCACCGTCAGGAAAAGGTACCAGAGAGATAGACAGACGTCTATAGCTTGGCGTCCCCGGCCGGCTTCGCCACGCGCGGGCGGCGCTATGCTCGCGCGCCTGGCGGAATGTCGCGGGAGGAAGGGTTGAGGATTGGCGTCTGCATCAAACAGGTACCGGACACGGACTCGCACCTGCGGGTCGCCGCCTCCGGAAGGGGAATCGACGACAGCGACCTGAACTGGGTCATCTCCAGTTGCGACCTGTGCGCTTTGGAGGAGGCGCTCCTCCTGGCCGAAGCAGAAGAGTCGCGCGGCGGGGAACCGCCCGAACTCGTCGTGTTCAGCCTCGGTCCGGCGCGGGTGGAGGAGGCGCTGAGGAAAGCCCTTGCGCTAGGCGCCGACCGCGCCGTTCACCTGGCGGACGAGGCGCTGCACGGAGGCGACGCGCTCGCCGACGGACGCGCCCTGGCGTCGGCCCTGGCGGGAGAGCGTTGCGATCTCGTGCTGACCGGAGCCCAGTCGGACGACCTCGGACAGGCAGCGACTCCGGCGGTGATCGCGGAAAGCCTGGGCTGTCCGTACGCCTGGCTGGTCATGGCGGTCGAGCTGGACCGGCACGGCCACTCGCTGCGCGTCGTGCGGGAGCTTGAGGGGGGCATGAACGAGGTGCTGAGGCTGGAACTGCCGGCCGTGCTGGCGATTCAGGCCGGCATCAACAGACCGCGATTCGCTTCCCTCCGAGGAACCCTCCAGGCCCGCAACAAGCCGCTGCGCGTCGAGGATCGCGCCGGTCTGGGAGTGGATGCCGGCCTGGTGGGAGCCGCGGGCGCGGGCATCGAGACCGAATCCGTCACTCTTCCGCCGGCAGCCGCCGCCGGCGTGGTGATCGAGGGGGTGTCGGCCGAAGCGGCAGCGGAGGAGCTGATCGCGCACCTCCAGCGGGAGGCGGTGCTCTGAGCGCGGCGGCGCCAGCCGTGTGGCTGGTCGAAGCCGCGGGCGGCGGACCGGGGACGCAAGAAGTCCGCGCCTGTGGGCAAGCGCTCGGCGGGAACTGCCGGGTCGCCCTGCTGGAGGAAGAGCGTCTCGGCCGCTACGCGCCGGGCCTCTACGCCGAGGCGTTGCGGGCCCTGATCGCTCCGGCGGACGGGGAGGATCCGGCGGTGCCGATCGTCGTTCTCCTGCCGCATACCTACCAGTCCGCCGAGTACGCGCCACGCCTCGCGGTACGGCTCGGCGCCGCCTACATCGCCTCGGCCAGCGGGGCGACGATCGACGACGGCGGCAGTCTCCGTTTCCGGCGATCCATCCATCAGGCCAGGCTCCAGGCCGAGGTCCGGCCGAAGACGCGCACGGTAGTCGCCACCGTGCAGATCGGTGCGTTCGGCGGCGCCGATCCGACAGGGCGGCCTGATCACGTCGTCGAGGTCGGTCGGCCGGCCGACATCGAAGAACACCGGGAACGGAAAGTGCTCGGGCGCGAGGCGGTGAGCGCCGGCGGCGTGGACCTGGCCAGCGCGGAGCGGATCGTGACCGCCGGCCGCGGGGTCGGTGGACCCGACGAAGTCTCCGTCGCGGCCGAGCTGGCCGCGGCGCTGGACGCCGAACTCGGAGCGAGTCGACCCGTGGTCGACAACGGCTGGTTGCCCCGCGAGCACCAGGTCGGTTCGAGCGGCCACATCGTCACCCCCAACCTCTACGTCGCCCTTGGCGTATCCGGCTCGATCCAGCACCTGATGGGCATGAGCGGCTCCCGCATCATCGTGGCGATCAACAAGGACCCCGAAGCTCCGATCTTCAGCGTGGCCCACTACGGCATCGTCGCCGACCTCCACGACGTCGCCCCGGCCTTGACCCGCCTGCTGAGAGCGCGCCGCTCCGGTTGAGCACCCCTCAGCCGGTGCAGGGGAGGAGGAAGAGGCACGGCTGCTAGTCGAGCAGCCGGCGGAGTTCGAAGAGGGCGAGAGAGGCGGCGACGGTGGCGTTCAGGGATTCGACGGCAGGGACAGTGGAGATGGAGAGGAGGAGGTCGGCACGGGTGAGGATTGGGGGCGAGAGGCCTCTGCTCTCGCTGCCCACGGCCAGGACGAGAGGGTCGGCGGGGGAGAGGTCCGGTGGGGTGGCTTTACCGGAGAACAGGGCAACGGAGGGCCGCGACTCCGGGTCAACAGAGTCGGGCGTCAGGGCCAGGCAGCGGGCATCCGGAGGGAGTTTCTCGACGCCGACGTCGGTCCACAGCCGAATGCGTAGCAGACTGCCGGCGGAGGCTCGGAGTGCTCGAGGGTGACTGGGCCGGGCGGTGCCCGGGGAGAGAAGCAGGGATACGGCGCCGGCGGCTTCGGCGGACCGGGCCATGGCGCCGAGGTTGCCTGGGTCCTGGATACCGTCGGCGTAGAGGTGAAGGCCGGGATCAAGTCCGCCGGCCGCGCTTCGGGCCGTCTTCCAGGTGCGGGGTGTTTCGGCGATGGCGGCGATTCCCTGGGGAGTGTCCGCGTCCGCCTGCTCGCGGAGACGCTCGGGGTCAATCGTCGCCGCACGCGAGCCGGATACGTCCTCGATGTGGTCTATGAGCTCGCTGCGCTGCGCCTGGAAGTCGGGAGTGACGAGGAGGTGACGCAGGGTGAGGCCGGCCTCGACGGCGGCTGTGGCCAGGTGCGGGCCCTCGAGCAGGAGGAGATCCGCGTTTCTGCGGCCGTGGGCACTGCGCAGCCGGCGAATCGTCCTGACCTGTGGGTTGCTCCGGCTGCGGATCATGACGCTGGCGATGTTATGGCCGGGCGGCGGTCGATCCCGGCCGGACCTTCGGGTCCGGACCCTGCTAGTGTTCGCGCCCGATGCCGAGAGCCGCGGGCGGAACGCGCCGCTTGTTCACATCCGAGTCCGTGACCGAGGGACATCCCGACAAGGTCGCGGATCAGATCTCGGATGCCGTGCTCGATGCTGCGCTGGGGCGCGATCCGGAGGCCCGCGTAGGGTGCGAGACGCTGGTGAGTACGGATCTGGTGCTGCTCGCGGGCGAGATCACGGTTCGTTCCGGCGGCTCCGGGATCGACTTCGACGCGGTCGCCCGGAAGACCATCGGGGACATCGGCTACACGGACGCAGGGGTTGGATTCGCCGCTGACGACTGCGAGGTGCTGGTCCGGCTCGATCCCCAGTCTCCGGACATCGCACTCGGCGTCGACACCGGGGGCGCGGGCGATCAGGGAATGATGTTCGGCTATGCGTGCCGCGAAACCGCGGAGCTCATGCCATTGCCCATCGTCCTCGCGCATCGCCTGACGCGACGCCTTGCCGACGTGCGGCGCGCGGGCGAGGCTGAGTGGCTGCGGCCGGATGGCAAGTCCCAGGTCACGGTAGAGTACGACGAGAACGGGGCGCCACTACGCGCGCACACGATCGTCGTCTCGACACAGCATGCGCCGGGCGTTGCCATGGACGAGATCCGCGGGTTCGTGCGGGAACTCGTGGTCCGGCCGACGATGCCGGAAGACCTGTTCGACAACGACACGATCCTGCACGTGAACCCCACCGGTCAGTTCGTGATCGGCGGTCCGCAGGGGGACTGCGGGCTGACGGGCCGGAAGATCATCGTCGATACCTACGGTGGCGTCGGTCACCACGGCGGCGGCGCGTTCTCCGGCAAGGATCCGACCAAGGTCGACCGCTCCGCCAGCTACATGGCCCGCTACGTGGCGAAGAATCTCGTGGCGGCCGGGATGGCCGATCGGCTGGAGGTGCAACTGGCGTACGCCATCGGTGTCGCCAGGCCGGTTTCGGTGCACGTGGACTCCTTCGGCACCGCTCGTGAGGGGCTCTCCGACAGGCTCCTCGAGGAGATCGTGGTGAGTGAGTTCGCCCTCGAACCGCTCGCGATCATCGACGAACTGCATCTGCGTCAGCCGCGCTACCTCCAGACCGCGGCCTATGGCCATTTCGGGCGGCCCGAGTTCCCCTGGGAGCAGGTCGACCGGGTGCCCACGCTTCGCCGCGCGGTCGCCTGACCGGGCGGCGCCTTAGGTCCGTACGCCCAGAAAGAGGTAGAGCGCCAGGGTCGCGAACAGGGCGTTGGGGCTCCAGGCGGCGATCAGGGGCGGCAGGGCCTCGGACTGGCCCAGGGTGGTGAACACACTGATCACTGTGTAGTACACGATTCCCACGACGATCGAGATGCCGATGCCGTAGAGCGCGCCCTGGCGCCCCAGGCGGAAGGCAAAAGGCAGGGCCACCAGCGCCATCACCAGGCTGACCACGGGCATCGCGGTCTTGTTGTGGAGCTGCATCTCCAGGTCCGGCACGTCGGTTCCCGCCGCTACGAGTTCGTCGATATGGCGGCGGAGTTCGATCCGGTTCATCTGCTCGGCGTACTTCACTTCGGTGTTGAAGAACTCGGGCTCTTCGGGCAGGTCCACTGGCTGCGGACCGGCGAACCGCTGGCTGCTGGTGATCGCCAGGCCGTCGAACTCCCGAATCCAGGCGTCCACCAACTCCCAGCGGCCCCTGTCGTCGCCGGGGACGAATCGGGCCGCCGCCGCGTAGAGGCGCCGCGTCAGCCGGTGCTCGGCGTCGAATCGGAAGACCTGGAGGCGTTGTAGCGTAGCTCGGTCCGCGTCGTAGTGCCGGTAGTTGTAGATGTAGCCGCCACCGTCCTCTTCCTGGGCGAAGCGCCACTGGCGGTCGGCCCGGTGGTAGCTCTTGACGGGACCGGCATTGCCCCGAATCCGATCCCTCAGTTCGACGACTTTCGCGTTCGAGGCCGGCAGCACCGAGTTCTCCAGCGCGGCGCTCAGGACGGCGACGCCGAGCGCCGCAAGCAGCGCGGGCGCCGCAAGCCGGAACAGGCTGAAGCCAAGCGCCTTGGCGGCGACGACTTCGTTGCGTTGGGACAGCAGGCCGAAGGTGACGAGAGTAGTGACCAGAACGAGGACAGGCGCGTTGTCGTAGAAGACCTGGAGGGAGAGGTACGGGTAGTACTCGAAGAAGACGCTGGAGGGAACGGCGTTCCGGAGCATCTCGTCGACGAGTTGAGTGAAGTCGGAGACGATGAAGACGGCCAGGGCGGCGACGATCGTGACCGCCAGCACCCGTACGAACACGCCGAAGATGTAGCGGTCCAGAACCCCGGGGAACCGGAAACCCGGCGGTTCGACCCGGACCTTCACCCGCGCGCGGGCGGGGGAGGAGGGCAGCGACTGCGGCTGGGCGAGAGCCAGCCGGTGCTCGCGTGCGCGGCGCCTGCGTCCCCGGAGTTCCCTCAGGCGCCCGAGGCGAACGAGACGTCGCCACAGATGGTCCCGCGTGAGCCGGTCGACGGCGCTGACCATCAGGCTCTTGTCGCGGTTGCGGCGCCACAGCAGGAAGGTGCCGAGGACACTCAGGATGATGTTCGGCGCCCACATGGCCAGCCAGGGGGGCAGTTGGCCGCTCGCGGCCGCCTCCTCGCCGTTCCCCAGCAGCACGTAGTAGAAGAGGAAGATGCCGACCGACACCAGGAAGCCGGACGAACGTCCGCCCCGCCGGTTTCGGAAACCGAGCGGGATCCCGTAGAGCCCGAACACGAGGCAGGCCGCGGGTATGGCGAACTTCTTGTGGATCTCGACCAGCGCCCTGTTGCGCTCGGAGCCCGTCCTCCCGGGCTCCGCGGCCCGCTCGAAGAGTTCGGTGAGCGTCATGGACCGCACGTCCTTGGCCAGAACCAGACTCTCCTCGTGCCGGAAGAGGCTGTCCTCGAGCGCGATGTTCGCGCCCCTGAGTCGCTGGAGGCGGTAGGCGCCGGGGTTGTTCGTGTCCACTTCGTGTACGTCGGCGACGCCGAACCGAAGGACGGCCTGGCCGGTGGCCTGGTTCAGGTTGATCTCCCCGGTCTCGCCCACGATCACCTGCTGTTCCGGACCCGGCACCGCGTCGGCGAGAAAGACCCCTCGCCACCCGTCCTCGCTCTCGGGCGCCTCGAAGACGTAGAGGACGCGGTCCTGAAGCTGGTCGTAGAAGACCTTCGGCTTCACCTGCTGGCTGACGTTCCGGGTCAGGATCGACAGGCGCAGGTCGCTGATCGCCTTGTTCCCCGCAGGCAGCGTAACCGTCGTCAGATAGCCCGTGAGTCCGGCCAGCACCAGGCTCAGAAGCAGGATCGGCCGGTAGATCGCCCACAGGCTGATTCCCGAGGCCCTCATGGCCACCAGTTCGCTGTCCGCCGCCAGACGGCCGATCGCGATCAGGATCGCGAACAGAAAGGCCATCGGGATCGTCAGGACGACGATGTGCGGCAGGCTGTAGGCCAGAAGCTGCAGGGCGACCGCGGCCTCCACGTTGCGGCCGATGATCATCTCCGCGTACTGGAAGAGCTCCTGCATCAGGGCCAGGAACGTGAAGACCAGGAGCCCGAGAACGAGCGGACCCGTCGTTTCGCGGAGGATGTAGCGGTCGAGGAGTCGGTACATCGCGTTTCCGCCGCCATTCTGACTCATCGGCCCGCTTGGACCGTCGCCTTGATGGTGTTTACATAATGGACATTATCGGACGCAGCAAGCCCGCACGGCGCAAGGGAACACCTTAGCGATCCGCAGCCGGGCTTTCCAGCCCGGCGCCTGACGTGCGGCCCGAGGGACCCTGTTCCTGCAGACGGCCAACACCGGAGGGAGGAACGCCGAACGGTCCGGCTGCGGGCCAAGCTACCGGGATCGGCACCGGAGCACGCCGCGGCGGCGCTGAGCGGATGCCGTGGGCCTAGAAGGCCGAGACTCGATCCCGCAAACCCAGGCAACGGGCCGGTAGTTGATCCGGCGAAGGGCCTACGTCCTGGTCCAAATCCGGTTCTAGCAGACCGAGGGAGAGAGCGGCGCGGCGTGGTGACGGCCAGACGGCCCACCGGCGAGAGCACACCAGGGCGAGCGCGCGCCGCGCTCCGGCTGCGTTTCCGTAGGACTACGGGGCCGAATCGCTGCGCTCATTCGGCCAGATCCGGACCCGGATCGGTGCTCTATGTCGCCGTCTGACCATGCAGGAGCGGTCTGGAAGGCCGCACCTCTGCAAACCGGTGGGGATGGCCCCGCTATGGCTGAAACGAAAGGAGAAACGATGAAGAAAGAACCATTGATCGACGCCCACGACGAAGAAGCTATCGAGGCGCACACGGAGGAAGGCTTCGCGGCAGCGTTGTCCACGGCCGCCCAGACCGGCGTTCCGGTGTCCGCCGATCCAGAGCTCCTCGCGCGCTTCGGCATCGCCGATCACGGCGAGGACCTGGGCGACTTGGACCTGGTCTTCCCCGACCTCTCGCCCCACACCGCCTAGCGTGGCTCGCTCCAAGGACCGGATCGGCGACTACCACCGCCAAGTCGCCGACAAGCTCATCGAGCAACTGAAGGCCGGGACCGCTCCCTTCCAGAAGCCCTGGAAGCCTGGAGAGCCGACGCTCCCCGAGAACCTCAACACCGGGCGCCGCTATCGCGGCGGCAACAGCCTCTTCCTTAGCGTCGCCGGCCAGGACCAGGGCTACACCGACAACCGCTGGGGCACCTACCGCCAGATCGTCGACGCCGGCGGCCACGTCAAGAAGGGCGAGCGCGGTACCAAGGTCCTCTTCTTCTCCACCGAGAAGGTTGAGCAGGCGAAGGATGACCAGGGCCGGCCCAGGCTCACCGATTCCGGCGAGCCCGTCTACGAACGTCGTGAGACGGACCGCCCCTACGTCCGCATGTACACCGTCTTCAACGCCGAACAGACGGGCGGCCTGCCAGAGCGACCCCCGGCTTCCCCTGAGCCCGAATGGAAGGCCCACGAACAGGCTGAGGCCATCATCGAGGCCAGCGGCGTCGACGTCCGCCACCAAGCCGGCGATCGCGCCTACTACAACGTGCGCAACGACCAAGTCGTCTTACCGGAGCCTGGCCAGTTCCCCAGCGCCGGCAGCTACTACCAGACCGCCATCCACGAGCTGGGCCACGCCACGGGCCATCCCGATCGCCTGAACCGCGACAGCCTCGGCAAGAAGTTCGGAAGCCCCGAGTACGCGCGGGAGGAGCTTCGCGCCGAGATCGCCGCAATGATGACCGGCGAGAAGATCGGCCTGGGCCACGAACCCCAGAACGACAGCGCCGCATACGTCGCCAGTTGGGTGAAAGCCCTCGAAGACGACCCCAGGGAGATCTACCGCGCCGCGGCCGACGCGGAGCGGATCTCCCGCTACTTGATCGAACCCGCGCGCGAGCGCATCGACCAGCGAGAGCAACAGGCCCCGGAAAAGCCGGCTGCCGACGTGCAAGACCGTCAGCCTGGCCCGGAGCTCGAGCGCGGCGCCGAAGCCGCTCCCACCCATGCTCTCCAGGCCGCGGCGGCCAACCAGGAGGCCGGCGCCAGGTTCAACGAGAACATCTCCCGCGCGGCTGACGCCGCCCTGGACGTCCTCCGTCGCAACGGCAACGAGGACCGCCCCCCCGAGAAGCTCATCCGCGACCTCCAGGCCGTCCACTTGGCCGCCTCGCAAAACGCCTACACGCCGAAGACCGCCAACTTCCGAAGCCTTCGCGGCGACCTCCAAAACCATGCCATCGACGCCCAATCGCTCACTTCGGACGAGCGCAAGGCCGTCCTCAGCGTCGCCGACAACTTCACCAACCAGGCCCAAGGCCACGCGCTTCACGACCGCGCGCTCGCCGAACGAGCGCCCGGCCGGGACGACGGACCCACTCGCGGATAGGTTCCGATGAGCCGCTTCCCCGACCCCAGAGAGGATCTTCGCCAGGGCCAGCGCCGGCCGTCTCGCGAACGCGGCCACCGCCGCGAGCTCGCCGGCCGAGAGTCTGAGCGGCGATCCTTCCAGGACCGGTTGCAAGCGTCCCTGGTGGACGTAGCCGTCCACCGCGCCGTCGCCGCGCGCGACCTGGTCGACCGCCAGTTCGGAGGCCATCTCTTCGCCGGCCGCCGTGGCATCGACAACCTCAAGAAGTCCGGCCTGGTCGAGGAGCACGAACTCCGCGACACGAAGACCGCTCGCATCACCAAGGTCCTCACGGCGACGCCGGCAGGCCAACGCCTGGCCGGCGAGGTTGCGCCTGGTCGCGGCTGGTCCTCCGACCAGCGCACCTGGAGCGGCCTGGGCAAGAGCGCCGACCTCAGGCACGACCTGGCCCTCTACCGGGCCGTCGCCGCGGCGCGTGAGCGCCTGGCCGAGCGCGGCCTACACATGCGACGCCTCCGGCTTGACGCCGAGATGCGCAGCGAGATGATGAAACGCACGGAGGCCGTCCGCGCCGCGCGCGGCCGCGATGCGGCCGACGCCCTGCGCGAGGAAATCGCCGAGCGACTTCAACTGCCCCTTGACGACAAGGGAGCGATCCTCTGGCCAGACGCGCAGATCGAGGTCGCCCGGCTGCCGGACGGCCCGACTGAGGCCCGGGTCAACATCGAGATCACCACCGAGAACTACTCCCGCGCCTCGATCGCCGCGAAGAGCGCAGCCGGCTTCGCGCTCTTCGCGTCCAGCCCAAAAGCCGCCCGCCACTTGGCCGGCACGCTCCGCGGCCTCTCCTCTCCGACGAGTGGCGCCGCCAACGGCGGCGGCCGCCGCGGCGGCATCGAAGACGGCCTCCTGGACCTGTGACCGGCCAGCTTCCTCTTCTTGGTACCGGAACCGGCCCCGTGGCTCACGTCGTGGCCACGCTGATGCTCCTTATCCCCTTTCTCGTCTACCTCGACGCCCCTTGCCCCGACCGCCCTCTCGACGCGGCCCAGCGAGCCTGGGCCCGCGTCACTGGACGCAACAAGGACCACTGACATGGGCTACTCCGCCATTCCGCTCGCAAAGGTGCTCCAGGACTCCCTCATCGCTTGGTCCCTCCTCTGTGTCTGCATCGTCCTCGTCCTCATCGCCGCCGGCGTTGCCCTCGAGGAGCGCCGGGAGCGTCGACGCCTCGAACGAGCCTTGGCCGTCGCCCGACAGGTTCCGCCCTCCCGCAAGGAACCCGTCGCCATCCCGACGCGCCCCTTCCGGCCCGACTTCGAGGCCCACCACGCTAGGCATCGCCTCTGGCTCTTCCCCATCCTTGCCATCGTTCTCGGCCTGATCGTCGCCGCGTGGTCTATCTGGAACGTCCTCGTTCCATGACCAACGACCTCCGAGAGCGGATGCTCGCGAACCGCCAGGTGCTCGCCGAAATGCGGAGGCTCGAGGCGAGCACGGCCGCCCACGCCGAAGAGGTCGCCGCGGCCGCCAAGCAGCTCGCACGGCACTCCGAGCAGATCAACGATGACCTCCAGACGACTCGTTGCCTCCACCGCGAAGCCAACGCCGCCCTCGAATCCGTCCTTGAGTCCAATCTCGCCTTCAAACGCTGGCCGTTCATCCTCGCCTCCGCCGCTGGAACCGCCACCGGCGCCCTCATCGCCGCCCTCCTCCTCCTCTGAGCCATGCACACCTGGCGCATCAGCTTCGGAGTCACCCTGGCCCTTGGCGCTCTCCTGGGCTTCTATGCCATGGCGCGCCTGGACTTCCTCGCGCCCCACGGGCGCTTCATCGTTCAGGAGTACTGGCTACCCATCACCTTCTACACCTTCCTAGCCGCGGCCGCCTTCATGGTCGCCCTGGCGTCCGTCTTGAGGCGTCTCGGCCTCCACGACGTGGGCAGGAAGGTCGACCTGGTCGAACGCTCTCTCCGGCGTGGAGAGGGCGACCCCGACTTGACGCGTCGCCTCGCCGATCAAGAGCAGGGCGAGTTCGTCGAGTAACACCTACTCCCCCAATAAAGGAGGACTTCCGTGACCCCAGAAACCCTCAACGCGAAGCCGCAGGCTCCGCCCTCCCGACGCCGGCACCTCACCATCCGGCTCACTACGCTCCTCGTCCTGGCCCCCGCCGTGGCGATGGCTCAAACGAGCCCCTGGACTACCGCCGTCAACCAGCTGCAAGCAGCCTTCACCGGCCCGATCGCTCGCGGCCTCAGCCTCGTGGCCCTGGTCATCAGCGGCCTCATGTTCGCCTTCGGCGAAGGCGGTAGCAAGAAGCTCCTCGCCGGCGTGATCTTCGGACTCGCGATGACCATGGGCGCCGTCCAGTTCCTCGGATGGATCACCTGAAGCGGGACGGTCGACGTGGATCTCTTCCCTGACCCCGCGTTCATGGCGCTGGCTACCAGCGTCCTGCTCGCCGCCTTCAGCTACCCACGCCGCCGGCGTTACCCGGCGGCCGTGTCCATGGCCGCTCTCTCGATCGGCCTCAACGAACTTCACCACACGGCGGCCAGTCTGATCGCCGACCTCATCCCCTTCGCCGTCGGCATCGCGACCGGCCTCTAGCTCCCGTTGCGCGGCGAGAAACCATGGTACGGCCACCCGGCGCTCTCACGCCCGATGAAGATTCTGGGCGTGGAGCGCCGGTGGTTCCTCCTCTCCGCCACCTTCGGCGGCGCTATCTGGAACGGCCTCAACTCAATCATCACCGCGGTCCTCGTCTTCGCCGTGCTCTACGCGGCCGGGTTCCTCGCCTGGAAGCGCGATCCCAACATGCTTTCGATCCTCGCGAAGGCCGGTTCGGGCCGTGCCCGGTACGACGCCGGCAAGGAGTCCAGGTGGCATCTCCACCTCATCGAATGACCACTCCGTTCTTCCCTGACACCGCAGACCACTTTCCTCCCTCCGCGCCGTCACCAACAGCATGAACCTCGACACCGAACGCACCGATCACGAGGCTGCCGGCAGCCTCGCCGACGAACTCCCCTATTGGGGCTGGCTTGACGAGCACCCCTTCTGCCTGACACGCGACGGCGAACTCCTCGCCATCGCCGAGCTCTCCCAGGCCGTCGTTGACGGCCGCACCCCGCAACAGATGGACGAGGTGCTCAATCGCTGGCTACGCCTTCTCTCGTCCCTCGATCCCCAGACCCGCCTCTACTTCTATCTCCTCCGCCGTCCGGGCCGCTTGGCAGCCATCGACGGCCTTGACGGCGTAGCCGCCATCTCCCAGGAGAAGCGCCGGCGCTTCCTGGAGCGCCGCGTCCAGGACCTCCGCGCCTACGTCGTCTGGTCGCACGACGCCGAGCTCAAGGGCAACGCACGAACCGGCAACGCCGGCGTCCTCGCGGCGGTCCAGGAGTGGATCAAGAACCGCACCAAGCCTGACGAGTGCGCCTTCCTCCTCCGCCACGTCACTGACGCGGCCGAACGCTTCCGCCAGCTCGTGGACGCCTCCGCGGCCCTCGCTTCCGACGTCACTCCGCTCCGGCTGCTTCCGGCGCCCGAGGCCAGCGGCGTCCTCTCCGACCTCATCAATCGACCCGGTCAACCCTGGCATGGCGATCACATACCGAGCGCGCTCAACTGGCGCCTCGCGTTGTCGGAACTCGAGGCGGAGCGACGGTTCCTCCGCCTCGATGGCCAACCCCTGATCATCTACAACCTGACGGACCCTCCGGTCCAGGCACGAGCGAATCTCCTGCAGGAGCTCTACCGCCTGGAAGCCTTGCTCACCGTCTCCCTTGAATGGCGGCCGCATCCGCTCGCATCCTCGAGGAGGAAGATCCGGAGCGTTCAGCGCCACTACTTCAGCAAGCGCTACTCCATGGTCGCCCACATGCAGGACGCTCAAGGCACCGCCGCGGCCATGGTCGATTCCGCGGCCGACGCTGAATCTAACCGCATCGCTCACGCCCTGGTCGAGCTCGAAACCGAAGGAGTCGCCTACGGCGACCTCTCCCTGACGATCGCGCTTCACGGCGACGACCTGGCTCAGATCGAGGCCCTCGATGCCGAACTCTTCCGCATCTTCGGCTCAGCCGACGCCAAGGTCATCCGGGAAGGCTTCGGCCAGCTACCCGCCTGGTGGAGCCGCTTGCCCGGGCAACCCCGCAAGCGCCAGATCCGCAGCGTCTTCGGCAGCGCCGGCGTCGCCGCTTGCCTCGCGCCGTTGTTCGGGCCCCCTCCTGGCCAGGCCGAATGCAAGCACCTGACCCGGCCGGCAATGGCGACCTTCGAGACGCCCTGGCGCACTCCCTACCACTACGACCTGTTCGCCGGCGGCGATGTTGGCCACACCCTCATTCTGGGCGCCACCGGCGCCGGCAAGTCCTTCGCCCTCAACTTCCTCCTCGTCCAGGCCCAGCAGTACTCCCCTCGCATCCTGGTCCTCGACTTGGGCGGTTCCTACAAATGGCTCACACAGTTCATCGGTGGCGGCTACCTGGAGCTGAACCCTGACGCCACCGGCGCAGACGTTGCCCTCAAGCCCTTCAGTCTTCCTCCCGGCGAGCGGACCTTCAGCTTCCTCACCGGCTGGATCACCCGCCTCCTCCGCATCGGCGGCTACGAGCTCAAGGGCGAGGACACCACCGAGCTCCGCGAACGCATCGAGGACCTCTACAGAAGCCCGGCCCCGGACCGTTCCCTCTCCTCCCTGGTCCGCACCCTGCCTTCCGCCATGTGGCCAGCCATGAGCCGCTGGCACGGTGAGGGCGCCTGGGCGCGCTTCTTCGACGGAGGCGGGGAGGACACCCTGGAACTCGCTGACTGGCAGGTGATCGACCTCGCAGGCGCGGCCGAGCATGACGACCTCTGCGAGGCCGCGCTCTTCTTCCTCCTCGAGCGGCTACGCCTGGCCTTGGACGATCCCAACGAGGCCGCCCGCGTGAAGCTCATGGTGGTCGACGAGGCCTGGCGCTACCTGAACGATCCCGCCGTCCTCACCTACCTCGCGGAAGCCGCGAAGACCTGGCGCAAGCGCAACGCCGCCCTGGTCCTCGCCACGCAGAGCGCCGTCGACCTCACCGACACGGACGGCGCCCAAGCCCTCCTCGAATCACTCCCCACCAAGCTCTTCCTCGCCAACCCGGACCTGCCCGCCGCGGTCCAGAACACCTTCCGGCTCAACGACACCGAAATGCAGACCATCCGCGGGCTCCTTCCGAAGCGCGAGATGTACCTGCGCCGCGCCCAGGAGGCCGGCGTCGTCCGCCTCGAAGTGGATCCGGAGTCCTACTGGCTCTACACCAGCTCGCCCGTCGACAGTGAACGCCGCGCCGCGGCCGTCGCCGAGCACGGCCTGGCCGATGGCCTTGCCGTCCTTGCCAACAACAGGAGGTAACTCACCTTGCACATTCCACCGCCGATCGCGGCCGCCATCGCTCTCGCTTCCGCTCTTCCACTCGCGGGCCAGGACGCACACATCCTGCGCCTGGACGCTTCCGTCGACGCGGTCTGGCAGCTCAACACCCGCGTGCGTCACACCACCGTCATCACCCTCCCGCCTTCCGAGACCATCCTTGACTTCGTCGTCGGCGACCTGGACTACTGGCACCTCTCCGGAAGCGCCAACGTGGCCTTCCTCAAGCCCACCGAGGAGGGCGCGCAGACCAACATCGCCCTGGTCTGCGAGTCCGGCCGGATCTACCCGTTCCTCGTCTCCGAATCCTCCGAAACGCCACCCCATCTTGTTGTCCGCTTCGACACCGGCGACGCTGACGCCACCGCGGCGGCCGCCGAGGCTCACCGGCCGGCCTTCGTCGCCGCCGACCAGGTTGCCTCCTACCAGGCCATGGCCCGCGCAGCGGCCGAGGCCGCGGCCGATCACCGGCGGACCGCTGACCACGAGATAGCCGCAGCCCAAGCCGACGCCGTCGACCAGGTCAACGGCTTCCGCGCCGCCTACCCCACGCGTGTCCGCTTCCCCTACCGGCTCCAGGACAAGGCCAAGCGCTGGCCGTTCCTCGTTGAAGGCATGTGGCACGACGGGCAGTTCACGTATCTGCGAAGCCTCTCCCAGGAGTCTCCAGCGCTCTACGAACGCAAGGACGGCCAACCCTCCCTGGTCCCCTACGACCTGACCGAGGACGGCCTCTACGTCGTCCGGCGCGTCATCGGCGACGGCTGGCTACAGATCGGCAAGCAGCGCGTCACCTGGACCTTCGACGAACCCGATCCCCTCCAGTAGCGATGCCCGATTGGAAGCAAATGGTCCCCAAGCCGGTCGGCTCCATCCCGGCCGGCTTGATGAACAAGCTGGTCGCCGGCCTCGCCGTCGTCCTCGTCATCGCGATCGTCGCCGCCACCATAGGCGGCGGCGGAGAGGAGGATGGCACCGAAGCCGACGCTCTTGACCAGGCCCCGGCCGATCCCTTCATGGGGGATCGCCTCGACAGCGAGATGGAGAACCAGCTCCAGCTAGCTGTCGGCCAAGCCGGTCAGCGCGAAGGCGACGCCGAGCGCGAAGCGATCCGCGATCGCAACCTCGAACTCCTCGCGCCGGAGCCGGATCCGGGTGAGAACGTCCTCCTGCGGCTCGCCGGCCTCCAGGCCGACACCGGCGAGTCCCAGGACGCGGCCGATCCCTGGGACCCCGAGGCCTTCTCCCCCGAAGAGGCGGAGCTCCGCCTCAAGCTCCACCTCGAGGCGGTCGAGCGCAAACAGCGCTCCCTCCTCGCCGTGCCCGTCGCCTACTCCACCCGCAAAGTCGACGACGACGCCGGCGACGACGAGAGCCTCACCCCGCCCTCGCCGCACGAACGTCTCCTCGACACCATTCTCGGGACCGCCGCAGCCCAACAGTCGACCACGGGGACAGGCCCCGGGGCCGCGGCGGTCCCACCAGGCGGCATGCTTGACGTGCCGCTCCCGGATTCCGACAACCTTCCCTCGTACGACGTGCCCGACCAGGTCAGCGCCCCGAACGACCCCCGCGGAAACCACAGAATCTATGAAGGCTCACTCGTCGAAGCGGTCCTGATCACCCAACTGAGCGGCGACTACCCGAGTCCGGCCATCGCCCAGGTCGCCGTGCCCTTCTACAGCGCCGATCGACAAACCATCCTGATCCCCCGCGGCAGCCGCTTCATCGGCACTGTCCAGGCCGTCCGCCATCAGGACCAGACCCGGCTCGCCATTGGCTTCCACCGCCTTGTGTTCCCCAACGGCCGCTGGGCCGCGCTCCGTTTCCAGGGCCTCAACCAACTAGGAGAAGGCGCGCTCAAGGACCAGGTCGACCGCCACTACCTGAGCACCTTCCTCGCCGCTGGCGGCGTCGGCATCCTGAGCGGCCTCGCGGCGGCCGGCGCCACCGTCCAGGACCAGTTCCAACTTGGAACCGCGAGGAGCTTCTCTGAAACGGGAATCCAGATCATGGACCGGTTCCTCAACCGGCTCCCCACCATCACCATCCGCGCCGGCCACCGCATGCGCGTCTGGTTTACCAGCGACCTCCTCATTCCACCCCCCAACACAGGAGCAATCCAATGACCCCCACCTCACCACTGCGACGCATCGTCGCCACCCTCCTCCCCGTCCTCATCCTCGCCGGCGGCATTCCCGCCCTCGCCCTGTTCGGCCTGGGCGACATCGTCCTCGACCCCGTCAACCTCGTGGAGAACGCGATCACCGCCGGCTTCCAGGAGCTGATCAACGACACCATCCAGAACCAGCTCGACCACCTCGAGGAGAAAGCCATGGGCGAAATCGGCAAGCTCACCGAGAGCTTCACCGACCTCACGGGACTACCAATGCCTCTCCTCGACAACTTCCAAAGCCTCAGCTGGGCCGGCGACTTCAGAGGCGATCCCGGTCAACTCCTCCAGAACTTCGCCAACATGCAGGACCCGAACGCGGACCCGCTCACCGACTACTGGAGACAGCACTTGGCCCAGGCCGACACGGTCTCCCGGCAGCGCTATGCGAACACCTTCCGTGACGTCGCCGGCGCTTCCGATACTTGGCTCGCCAACCGCGAGCTCGCTGACCGCGCCCGCATCTTCGACTACACCGCACTCGACAGCGCTGAGCGCGTCATCGAGCTCCTCGGCAACGCCTCCGACTCCGTGGAGCGCAGTCGGACTCAGACCAACCTAAGCGACACGGCCCTCGCTCAAGAACAGCTCGCCAACCAGATCACGGTCGCCGAAATCGACATGGCCGTCGCCGAGCTCCTGGCCCAGACCACCGTGCGCGACGCCATGGACCGACAGACCCTCGAACTTGAGCGGCGCCAGCAACTCGAAACCTGGGTCACCGCTGAACGGGCCGAAGCCAGGCAAGCCGACCGTGCCCAGAACCGCATCCGCGCTCAGCGCAACGCCTGGAACCAGGCCTTCCTCCTCGACTGATCCACCGCACTCCAAATGCTCCGTCCTCTCTCCTCCACACCGCCCTCTACGCCTGGCCAGGTCCCGCCAGACTTCGCGCTACGCGCTCGTCCCTACCCACCCCGGACGGCTGCTCCGCGCGTTAGAGGGCGCTTCTGGGTGACTTTCGCTTTTGGGCGTAAGTCGTGCGCAGGATCCGGATCGGCACTCCTTCGCCAGCCGCTAGCCCTGGTCCTGGCCCTCGCCGGCCTCTTCCTCCTCACCGCCCTCCCCGCCGCCGCGCAGCTTCCCAACCAGGTCAACGCGAACACCGTCGGCCAGCTCCCTCAGTTCGTCGACACCGCCATCGACATCGTCCTCTCCGGAAACCCGCAAAACACCATCCTCGGATGGGGCCGCGACCTGGCTCGGAACATCGCCCTGATCCTCATCGTGTGGACCGGGCTCCGCGTAGCTTTCAGCGGCACCTTCCACTCCTGGGAGCTCATCAAGTTCATCATGACCTTGCTCATTCCCTTGACGATGGTGCAGTCCTACTACACCCCCATCCCAGGCCTCGGGACCTCCTTCGTCGACTTGATCACCGACCAGGGCAACGCCATCATGCGACTCTTCGGCGCCGACGTCCTCGCACAGGGCGTCGCCACCGTGATGGAGCTTGCCGAGGACCACATGCGGCTGGTGGGAGAAGAAGCCGCCTCCCTCAACATCTGGAACGCCATCCGCACCGGCGGAAAACAAGTCACTCATCTCGCCCTGCTTACCGCGATCCTCGGGGCTTTCGTCCTCGGCATGATCGTTGTCGTCGCGCTGGCCACCGCACAAATCATCTTCGCCAACGTCGCAATGGCGGTCCTCACCACGCTCGGCCCGCTCTTCATCCCTTTCATGATCGTCCCGAAGCTGGACTTCCTCTTCTGGGGCTGGTTCAAGGCCATGATCCAGTACTCCCTGTACAGCGCGATCGCGGCGGCCATGATCGGCATCTGGACGCGGATCATCATGACCTACGCCCGCTCGCTCCAGGCGGCGGACTTTTCGATCAACTCGCTGACCGTGGCGACCGGCCTCTGGCTCGTTCCCGTCTTCGCCGTGATCGTCTGCGCCATCGTTTCGATCCTCAAGATCGGTGACATCGCCGGCATGATCGTTGGCGCCGGCAGTGACGGTGGGGGTTTCATCGGCGGAGCCTTTATGGCCGGCCGCATCGTTGCCGCGCCCGCCCGGGTGGCCGCGGCCCCTCTCAAGGGAGGAGTTCCCACGTGAGCAAATCCAAGCCCAACCCCGGCAAGGAGTTCGCCGACATATGGGGCGAGATCGTCATCTCCAACCGCCACTTCCGCCTCGCCACTTACGCCCTCGCCGCGGTCCTGGGCCTTCTCCTCCTCACCGTCGTCCGCCTCTCCAGCGTCGAGCTCCCCAAGCCGATCGTCATTCGCGTCGACGAGGTCGGCCGAGCCGAGGCCCTCGCCTACGAGGCCGTCGAAGCCCAGGCTGATCCCCTGGACCCGACCACCAAGTACTTCCTCGCGGCGTTCGTCAGCGATCACTACAGCCGGCGTCAGGCCACCGCCCGCAATGCCTGGAGCCGCTCCCTCAACTTCCTCGTGACCGAACTAGCGGACGGGGCCTTCCGCCGCGACGGCCAGGCCGTCGCGACTGTGGCGGCCGGCCTCGCGGACGAAGAGCGGCAGGTCGAGAACGTCCGGCTCTCGATCCAGCCCCAGCCCGAGGCCCCGCATTCCGCCACGGCCAACTTCGACGTCGTCGTCTTCAAGGACGCCGAGGAGATCTCCCGGGAGCGGTGGAGCCTCGCCATGCAGTTCATCTTCCTGGAACAGATACCGCCCAGCCTCATCACAGTGAACCCGATGGGCATCCTCGTGACCTACCTCCAAGCGGATCAGGCCGTCGACTTCTGACGTGCCACTCAAGGCTCCCGCTGTCCCGCACCTGGCCGGCCGCGACGCTGCGCTGCGCGACCTCGACTTCCGAGATTGGGAAGCCGCTTGGCTCACCCTCGTCTGCCTCCACTCCGGCGTCTTTACGAGGACGCAATTCACAGAGCATCACGCCTGCTCTACCGAGACGACTCACGCCTTCGTACGCCGGCTTGTCGACGCCGGAATCGCCAGGGAGCATCCGCTTCCCGAGATCGACACGAGGCTCCAGTACACCCACGTGCATGGCCGCGGCCTCTACCGCGCCCTCGGCATCGAGAACGTCCGGCATCGCCGGGCGGCCGAGGACGTGGTTCTGTTCCGTCGTCTCCTCTCCTTCGACCACGTGGTCCGGCATCCCGACCTCCCCTGGCTCGCCACGGAACCCGAGAAAGTCGCTCACTTCACCAAGCGCGGCGTTCGCCGCGACCAGCTCCCGAGCCGCCTCTACGGCGGCCCGACCAAGCGCACCCGCCGCTACTTCGCGCTGAAGCTCCCGATCGCCGCCGACGAAAGGTCGGCGACGTTCGTTTACGTCGACCCCGGCCGGAACACCGACCGCGAACTACAGCGCTGGGCTGCCGAGCATCGTGCTCTCTGGAGCCACCTCCGGGCCGCTCGAACTGAGGTCCGCGTTGCCGTCGTGGCGCGGACTATCGCGGCCCAGCACCAGCTCTCCCGCAAGGTCGCGGCCTGGGCCAACGCCCGCTCGACAGCTCAGCCGCTCACCGAGGACGAGCGGCAAACCTTGGCCGCCGCGGACGCCGATCTTGACGTCGCGCTCGCCACCGGCAGCCCGCGATCCTTGGAGCGCTGGGGCGGTCTCAATCCCTGCCGGCGGCTCGTCATCTCTCTCCGTAAGCGAGCGGATCTTGAAGACGCCGGCGACAGTCCTTGCGCTCGCATCGACGCCTATTCGTCGCACCACGCTCGCGGTCTCGCGCCCCAGGCTCTCGCATGACTCCGCGCTGCACCGGGATCCGCTCCAGGACCAAAAAAGGACAGCACCCCCTATCTTTGATTCTTGGCGCTGGCTTCTTTTGCTTGTCCTCGTTCGAGGACGGTGCGGGAATTGTCCTCAAAACGCTTAGCGTTTCTCGGGCTCCCTTCCCGGAATGCGCCCTCCCGGGCGCAGCGACCCGACCGCACGAGGCGGTCGGGTCGGGACGTGAGCGACCCCGCCTTTCGGCCGCCTGGTGCGGCACGAAAGGCTCTCCCGTCTTTGGCCCTTCCTCCGGGCCGCGGGAGGGTCGCTCACGTCCAGATTGATCCCTGCGGGAAGGCTCGGACCGGACTCCATGACCACCGCCAACGACACGCCCGCGCCGGCGGCCGCGCGTCTTATCGGCCGCCTACTCTGGCCGGCCGCCGTAGGCGCCGGCGTTCTCGTGTTGACGCTCCGCTTCGCTGCTTGGCCAAGCCCAGGCAGCGTCGCCTGGCTCGACTCCCTCGCCCTACGAACCGCCGCCGACTTCGCCCTCGTGCGCGCGGCCTGGTGGGCCACTCTCGCTACCGCGCTCGTGGTCGCGGCGGACCTGGTCCCCGCCGCGGTCCGACGCGCTCTCGATCGCGGCGGCCGCGTCGCCGGCGCCGGTGTTCACCGCCGCCTGGGCCGGCTTCTCCGGGCGCTGCGCGGCATCCTCACGCTCCGCTTACTGGCCGCCCTCTCGGTCGGCTTCGGAGCGCTCCGGTGGGCCGGCCAGGTCCGGCCCTTCCCAGCGATCGGCGACGATCCCGTTCTTGACTTCATCGCTTACCACGATCCCGCGGCCCATGCCGTCATCCGCGCCTGGCACGTCGCCGCGCCCGGCGTGGTCGCCTTCGGAGGAGTCCTCCTCCTCTCCGGTGCGGCCCGCGTCTGGCTCGGCTCCCGAGCCGAGTCCGTCACGCGTGGCCGCGGCGTCCTCCCTGCTTGGCCCACCTCCACCACCGACGAGGCGCCCTCACTCGTCCTGGGTGAACTCCATCACCCGATCGACGCGAGAGAGGCAAGCCGGCCCGAATGGCTCACCATTCCCGAGCGGGGCCTCTACACGGGCATCGCTATCTTCGGCGCCGTCGGCACCGGCAAGACCTCCGGGGCCATGCGGCCTTTCGCCGAGCAGCTCTTCTCCTGGCAGGCCCACGACGCGCAACGACGCGCCGCGGGCCTCGTCCTCGAGGTCAAGGGCGACTTCTGCCACGACATACGCCAGCTCCTCGCGGACAACGGCCGCGAGGACGACTATGTCGAGATCGCCCTGGGCGGCCGCTGGCAGTGGAATCCCCTCGACTCCGACATGGACAGCTACAGCCTCGCCTACTCCATCGCGACTCTCCTCAACCAGCTCTTCGGCCGCGGCAAGGACCCCTTCTGGCAGCAGGCGTCCACCAACCTGGTCCGGTGGATCATCGAGCTCCACCGCGTCTTCCCGGACCCCTGGGTGACGCTGCGTGACGTCTACCGCCTCACCATCGACCCGGAGGCCTTCGAGCAGAAGATCAACGCCGCGCGAGCCATCGGCACACGCGTCACCTCCGAGCCCCGGATCCGGATCCCCGCAGAACACGCGGCGTCCACCAAGGGCTCCTTGTCGATCCTCACAATGGTTCACCCGGAACTCGAGGAGATTCCCTTCGAACTTGGCCGCGGCGGCCAACTCACCGGACCGGACAACGCTCGCCTGAGGAACCTGCTCGACGAGCTCGGCGTCCCCTGGGAACCCGGCGCCGGCCGCACACCGCCCCCTGATGACCGTCGCGCCCGCCTCGAAGCCGTCGAGCGCTGGTACCGCAACGACTGGATGGAACTCACGCCGAAGCTCCGCACCGCGATCGTCGAGGCCATCTCCGTGTTCCTCTCCATCTTCGACCTCCCGGACGTTGCCCGGCTCTTCTCGCCGCCTTCGCCGGCCGCGAACAGCCCCAATCTGCCCATGACCCCCGGGGAGATAGAGCAAACACGCCCCGGAACGGAGCCTCCTGACGCCGATCGCGACGAACTGACCACCGAAACGGACGGCCGCGTCGCCGGCGGAACCCTCGCTCCGCTCCCGCCCCTGGTTGACCTCATTGAAGGCGGCAAGGTGGTCGCCCTCAACATGCCCGCGGGCGCCAATCCCGCCCTCGCGCGAGCGATCGGCGTCCTCCTCAAGAATGCCTGGCTACAGACCCTCTTGAGGCGGCCGGTCCAGATGAAGCGCAATCCCGATCGCTACTTCCGGCCGGCCGTCTTCCTCTGCGACGAGTACCAGAGCTTCGCCACCGTCGGCGAGGACGATCCCTCCGGAGACGAGAAGTCCTTCGCGCTGACGCGTCAGTGCAAGTGCATTCCCATCGTCGCCACGCAATCCATCGCCTCCCTCCGCTCCGTCCTTGCCGGCAACGACGCCTGGCGCACCCTTCTCCAGACCCTTCGAACCCGCATCTTCCTCACCCTCAGCGACGACAGCAGCGCCGACCTCGCCTCCAACATGTGCGGCAAGGTCGCCCGACTCTCCCCCTCCTACTCCTTCTCGGAGTCGAGCAAGCCCGGCTTCTCCCTCGTGGCCGCCCGCCCGGGCGGCGGCCAGGGCGGCAGCCTGGGCGCCAGCAAGACCTACCGCGAGCAGCGGGAACCCATGTTCCACCCGCGCACGTTCACCCTGCTTCAGAACTACCAGGCGATCGCCTTGCCCTACGACGGCTCGAAGTCCCTGCCGGCAACCAGGCTCTACCTGAAGCCTCACTACCTCGCGCACGATCGTTCCTACTGGCGGCAGCGCGACGCCGGCGAGATCTGAGATTCCGTCGTGACGATACATACCGTCTGCACCGACCCGCCATGACCGACAGCCTTGCCACCCTCAAGACCTTCCTCCCCGGCCTGGAGGACCTCCTCGAAGATCCGGAAGTGACCGAGATCATGATCAACGGTCCCTACAACGTCTGGACTGAGCGCGCCGGCAAAGGCCTCCAACCGGTCGAGGCGCCCGCCCTCAATGAGGGCGCGCTCCGCCGCGCCGCCATCAGCATCGCGCGACCCCTGGGCCTCGATCCCAAGACCGACCCGGCCCTGGACGCCCGCCTCGCGGACGGCTCCAGGGTCGCCATCACCACGCCACCCGCCGCGCCCCACGTGGCGATCACGATCCGGCGCTTCGGCAACCGGTCCTTCTCCGCGCAGGACCTGGTCGACAACGGAAGCCTCACCCCAGCCATCCTTGACGCTGCCAAGAATGCCCTCCGCAACCGCCAGAACATCCTTGTCAGCGGAGGCACGGGCAGCGGCAAGACCACCCTCCTCAACGCGCTCATCGAGCTCCTTCCCGAGCATGAGCGGATCGTCTCGATCGAGGACACGCTGGAGCTGCGTATCGAGCAGGCGAACACCGTCCGCTTCGAGGCCCGCGAGCTGGGCGCGGGCTCCCTGACCATCAGGGACCTGGTCAAGCACTCCCTCCGCCACCGACCCGATCACATCGTGGTCGGAGAAGTTCGTGGTCAGGAAGCCGCCGACCTCCTCCAGGCCCTCAACACGGGCCACGGCGGCTCCCTGACCACCGTCCACGCGAACAACGCCCGCGCAGCGCTCTCACGCCTGGCCAGCTGCGCCATGCAGGCCGGCGAACTCCCTTGGGAGGTTGTCTGTCGGAGCGTCGTGGACGGCATCTCCCTCGTGCTCCACATGACGCGCGTCCAGGGCCGGCGCTACGTCGAGGAGTGCATCGCACTGCGAGGCTGGAACCCGGAAGACGAGTCCTGGAACATCGAGCCCATCGCTTCGCGGCCAACGGCCGTCCCGCCCAGACCGAAAGCCTCGCGAGCGGTGAAGCGGAAGCGGCCCGCGGCCAAAGCCGCCGCCGGATGACTCACGGCCCCTCCTCGGGGCCGCTCCCCGTGGAAGCGAGTGTCCCGGACGACCACTGTACGGCCGCACCTTCGGGGGCGCTCCCCGTAGCCCTGCCACTTGACCGGCCCCTGGCCGTCTCCACTCCGACCCCGCCTTCCCCTGGCCCTACGTGGCCACCAGGTCCCGAATCGCCGAAGTCGCCTTGCCGGTGCGGACCTCTACTCTCTGGCCGCGAAGGTGGACAACAACGCGCGCCGCCGACGCCGTCGCCCCGCGGGCCGGCGCAAGGAGCCGCCAGAACCGCTTCGCGTCGGCCCGATGGGCCGTCTGTCACCCCCTTGCCTCGTGCCGGCTTCACCGCGGCGCGACGGCGCCTCTGCCGCATCCTCCTGTTGGGGCGGGCCTGTTGCTCGCCGCCATATCGGGGTGAGCGGCGAAAGCCACAGACCCACTAACCCAAGGAGGAATCAGAAACATGTCCACCAACAACGCGCCCATCGAGGAAGTCCGCATCGGAACCGTCAAGGCCGCCATCTGGCGGAACCAGGCCGGGGACGACGGCGCCGTCCGCTACAACGTCACCTTCGGCAAGCTCTTCCGCTCCGCCGAGGACGGCAAGTGGCAGACCTCCAAGAGCTTCGGCCGCGACGACCTCCTGGTCCTCGCCAAGCTGGCCGACCGGGCGCACACGCGCATCCACGAGCTGCAGGAGCGGCCCGCGGAGGACGACGCCTAGGGCGTCTTCCCGCCGGCGGCGGCTTCGGCCGTCGCCGGCTAGGCTCCAACCTCATGCCCAAGGTCCGCGACATCATCCGCACCATTCGCCGCGACGGCTGGGAACTCGTGGCCACCAAAGGCAGCCACCGCCAGTATCGGCACCCGGCCAAGCCGGGCAAGGTGACCGTCCCCGGTAAACTCAGCGACGACATGCCTCCTGGCACATGGAACAACATCCTTCGCCAGGCCGGTCTCAAGGAAGCGAGGAAGCAGTGAAGTACACCATCGTCATCGAGAAGACGCCCAACAACTACGCCGCCTACGCTCCCGACCTTCCTGGCTGCGGCACCACCGGCCCCACACGTGACGAGGTCATCCGGCTCATGCAAGAGGCCATCGAGTTTCACCTCGAGGGCCTGCGGCGCGACGGCGAGCCCGTACCGCCGCCTCAGACCACCGCCACCCAGGTCGACGTCGCCGCCTGACCGACGCGCTCAATCTGCGAGCCGGCCGCTCCTCTGGTCGAGGGTCTGTCTCCGTCGGCATCACTTGTCGCCTAGTCGCCTTGTTGGCGTGTAAACACGTTGTCTTGTGATACCCTTCACGAGTAATGGACGTCATCGCCGTCATCGCCCAGAAGGGAGGCACAGGGAAAACCACCCTCGCCGTCAACCTGGCCGTCGCCGCGGAACTGAGCGGCCGCACGGCCGCCATCATCGACCTCGATCCGCAGGCGACCGCCAGCAGCTGGGGTGATCGCCGAGAAGCACCGTCACCGGTAGTGCTCTCCGCCCAGCCGGCCCGACTCGGACAGATGCTGGCCGGGGCGACGCAGGGCGGGGCGGATCTCGTGCTCATCGATACGCCGCCCCACGCCGAGCGTGCCGCCCTGGCAGCGGCCAAGGCGGCGCGTCTCGTCCTCGTGCCGTGCCGTCCCGCCATCTTCGACCTTGAGACGGTGGCCACGACGCTCGACCTTCTCGGCTACGCCGGCACGCCCGCCTTGAGCGTCCTGAACGCCGTCCCGTGGCGAGGCGCCAGAGGAGCCGAGGCGGCAGGCGTCATCATGGATCTGGGGCTGGACGTCTGCGCCGCAGCCCTCTGCCATCGCGTCGCCTTCGAACATGCCAGCGCCCGCTCGCTGGGCGTCCAGGAGCACCAACCACGCGGCAAGGCCGCGGCCGAAACACAACAGGTTTACATGGCCGTCTGTGACGTCTTGAACTTGTGAACAGGAGCACACGATGACTAGCAAGGGCGATCTGCGCGCAGCGATGCTCCGGAAGCGGCGCCGGACGGCGGAGCCTCCACCGCCCCGCGACTCGCGGTCCGGCCGAGCGGGCAAGTCCAACGTCACGGGGTACTTCGATCCCGAGGTGAAGCGGCAACTCCGCATCATGGCCGCGGAGCACGACAGCACGATTCAGGATCTTCTCGGGGAGGCACTGAACGAACTCTTCGCCAAGCACGGCAAGCCGGAGATAGCACCACAACGACGCGAGAAGAGTCGTCCTTGAGGGTCGACATCAGGACACCTGAGCGTCCTTCACTTGAGGCGGGCCTGCCGCTCGCCGCCAGGTGGGGGTGAGCGGCGAAAGCCACAGACCCGACAAACCGAAAGGAGTAGCCCCGAAGATGTTCACGTTGCTCAAGCGCCTTGCAATGCTCGCCTGCCTCTGGCTCGGCGTCAGCGTCGCCGGCGTCGTCTACATCAACACCCGCAGCCCCGAGGCCATCGAGAGCGACGTGCGCGCCGTTCTCGAACCCACACTCGGGACACTGGACCAAGCCTGGCAATCCTTCATGCCCGAGCCCGGACCGCCGCTCCCGGCCGATGACGCCATGAGGACCGAGATCGACACCACTCTCGGCGAGGTCGAAGCCCTCTACGACGACCTCATCGCCACCCACCGGACCCTCCAGGAGGCACACACCGACCAGTGGGAGAAACGCTGGGCCGGCGACGCCGTCCTCCTCGCACAAATGGCCAAGGAAACCGCCATCGAGGAGATTCAACGCCGACTCGACGAAGTCGAGAACCCGCCAAGCCAGCACGACTACGCAAGCGAGCCCGCGGCGATTTCCACCAGGCTCGATGTGGCGCGCACCAACGCCAGGTCCCAGAAGGCATTCGTCCAGGACGAACTCGCCACCGCCAGGGAGAAGCTCCAGGCCTTCGCCGGCGCCCAAGGCTCAGCCCCTCGGCGGTGAAACCCCGGCCCCGCCCTCCGCGGCACCGGGCTTTTGCTCAAGCTCCCAATGGGAGCCGGCCCGCTGCGAAGCCGCTAGGTTACGATCCGCCTTGGCCGACGTGACCGCGACCTCGGCTCGCCGTAGCCGACGCCGCCCTCGCGCCGGTCCCTACCTTCTGGATTGTCGCTATCGGCTCTACACCCACCTTTCAAGGAGCCCCGAGATGAAGCTCGCAACACTCGCCGTGACCATCGCCCTGGTCGCCTGTTCCAGCCCCGAGCAACGCGCCGAGGAACAACTCGAACGGGCCGAGGAGGAGTTCGTTGAGGCCCTTGAGAACCTCATGGACATCGAGGACCCTCCGGCATCCAGAGATGCTCTCCGTGACGCGCGACGCGAACTAGATGAGCTCGCCAATCTCTGGGGCGAGGTCCTCCTCCGCGCCGCCGCGGCCGATGAAGCCATCGAACGCGAGGGCTACCAGGACTTCCCGCTCCTCGACTCAGCCACGGAGCAGCGGGCCGCTGACCTCGAGCGCTACGAGCCTCTCCTCGCTGACGCCACCGAACAGTCCGTGGCCTCCGCTCGCCGGGGAATCGACCGCCGCATGCGTGCTGCCCGGAGAACGATGGAGCAAGCCGACGAGATCGTAGATCGGAGGTCCCGTACCGACGCGATCCGACAACAAGCCTGGGCCGAGTTCGCCAAGGTCGAACAACTCCTCTCTGACCTGGACGTTCTCGATCGCGAGATCCAGGAAGCCCACACCGACGAGTGGGAGAAACGCTGGGCCGCGGACCAGCTCCTCCTAGACACCGAGAGCAGAGCCCGAACCCTTGCCAGCTATCGGCAGTCAATCGAAACTCTCGCTGCCCCCCGGCTTGGAGGCTTCGGCAACGAAGACTTGATCGTTCGCCAACTGATCGACACCCAAGAGCATTCCGAGCGCCTGATTCAAGAGAAGCAGCGTCGCCTCGAAGAAGTGCGCGGGAACAGCCAGTAGCCGCACGGCGTGATCGGATTGCTAGCCTCAACACGCCACCATGGAAACCGCGCCTGACTGGATCGTCGGAGCCGGCGGGCTCCTCGGACTCCTCTTCATCCTCCTCTTCGTCTTTATCGGAGCGGCCGTCTATTTCCTGCCGTCGATTGTGGCATTCGCCCGGAACGTCGAAACGGCCCTCGGCGTCTTTGTCGTCAACCTCTTCCTGGGCTGGACTCTCTTGGGCTGGGTAGTCTCGCTCGCTTGGGCCGTGTCCGCGCCGGCCGCTCGGCGGCCCACGTCTCCTGCCCACCCGGAAGGTGGCTGATCCCCGCGTCGCGACGAGCGCGAAGGAGTAAACGCGCTCGGTCCGGGCGGCCAGGTGGAGCGCCGTCCCTTAGATCTCGCAGCGCAGCATCGCGCGCAGTGCCGTTCCAGGCACGGATCCGGGCCATCCACGTCCGATAGCGCACGAAGTGTCAACCGATGAGGCGCCGCGGTGGACCGGCGTAAACCGTTCCCCCGCCTGCACTCGCTGCCCCCGGCGACGGCACCGTTCGTGATTACGGCTGTGGCGGCTCCACCGCCCCGACGGTCGCTGCGGCGCACATATTGCGACGCACACACGCCGACCCGGGTCGGATCGCGGCCAGATCCGTCTCCCGGTGGACCACACCACTCCACTGCGCCCGCCGACCGCTGGCGAAGTGGACCTAAACGCAAATGCAGCCCTCTCTACGAGCCGGCCATTCTCTGTCCGACCTGGTGCAAGCCTGCCGAAAGAGCTTGAGCGATCTCCGTGACTCGGGTTCCGGCGACTGTCCGCGCCGTCATCTCTGCTTCCCTCTTCGCTACATCTTCGGCCACCGCGGTCGCCTCGGTCTTGGCCACCGCCTTGGCCACCTTCGTGGCAGTGCTCTCCGCTGCCGTCGCTGCTGTTGCTTCCGCAACGCTATTGGCTACCGCCTCCGCCTTCTTCCGCGCCGCCTTTTCGGCCGCCTTCTCCGCGACTTCCGTGGCCGTACTACGAGCAACCTCCTTGGCGTTGGCGACTACACCGTCCGCAATCTCCGTCGCTGTCATACGAGCTTCTTTGCTGGCTGCCTCCGCGGTCTTGATTGCAGTCTCCCTCGCTATCTCCACGGCGGCTTGGTAGGCCTCAAGCCTGGCCCCTCGGTCAATGCGAAAGGTCGCGAATACGAATACGCCGGTGATGAGAATGCCGAACATCCCGGCGAGGTAGCCGATCCCATCCGCGTTCACCCCCGGGCCTACGCCAAGCAGCGCCAGCGCCATGCCTACCGAGAGAACCACCGACACGACTGCGAGTGTCACAGCGGTGATCTTCTCCCACACCGTCGGCCGCCCATGTGCCTCCGCACGAGGTTCCGTCTCCGGAGTCCGTTCTTCGCCGTTCGCCATTCTCGTCTCCCCCCAAGGTGGTTGGCCACTACGTTACCCCGTCGATGCCGAGACCTCCCTAGCTCTCGCCGTCGAGTACCTTGAGCGGATCCCTGAGCGGTCCGGGATGCCGTCGCCGACTGCCTTTCCGGAAGGGCGGGGGAAAGCCGCACCTGTTCCTTGACCTGACCGCTGCGCATCCACTAAACTCACCTCAGTCTCGGTCAAGAAGCACTACTGAGATCAAGGTCTTCGGGCGGTCCGCTTCGGCGGGCCGTTCGTCGTTTCAGGCCACCGGATTTGACTAGCCTGTCTGGAGGTCGCCTATACTCCCGCTCACCTTGAGTCATCGTGCTTCACTGACCCACGGCCGCAGGAAGGTGCTCATCCGAGCGCGGCACGGCAACCAGAGACCTCCGACGCTCCCTGAGCGCCGCGGCTCTGCGCCGTTCGATCCGGTGTCGACACACTGGACATTATCAGACTCCGGCCACGCGGAAACCAAAGCGACTACCGAAAGCGCCGGAACCCGACCGGAAGCTCTACGGCACAGCCGGCTCGTCCCGGCCGCGACGAAGCTCGGCCAGGAGCTCCTCGAGGGCCGAGATGAGGTCGCTCTCTTCGACCACTTCCTGCCGGAAGCTGAGCGAGACGCTGAACCGGTCATCGACCGACCGGAACCGGAAGACGTGAGCCTTCTTCCCGGCATCCCGCCCGGTGTCGGCCGCGTTCGCCGCCGGGGACTCCTCGTCCTCGTCCGCGACGGACCGGCGCTTCCGGATCTCCGCGCGAACTTCCGCGCGCGTGAGCCCGAGCTCCGCGATGCGCTCCAGCATCCGGATCATCGAGGCCTCCGTGTCCAGCTTCATCACTTCGAGGAGCATCGACTTCGTCGAAGCCACGCCAAGCGCGATCGCGGTTTCGCGCACGGACCTGGGCATGCGCAGCAGCCCGAGGGACTCCGTCACGCTGACCCGGGACCGGCCGACCGCGCCGGCGACCCGATCGTGCGTGTAGCCGTGACGCTCGACCAGCGTTTGAAGACCTTCCGCCTCCTCGAACGGCGTCAGATCGGCGCGCTGAAGGTTCTCGACGAGGGCGATCTCGAGGGCATCCCGTGGCGAGACGTCCATCTCGATCAACGGAATCTCTCCGAGGCCGGCCTGCCGCGCGGCCCGGAACCGGCGCTCACCCGAGATGATCCGGTACCTGCGCCGGGTCGTCGTTCCGTCCGGGCCGACCTGGTCGACCGGACGCGCGAGGATGGGCTCGAGCACCCCTCTGGCGCGGATCGAGGCGATCAGCCCGTCCAGGCTGCCGAGGTCGCGCCGGGGCTGATCCGGATCGGGGTCGATTCTGGCCAGAGCCACCATCCGGCCCACAGTGCGTCCGGCGGAACGGCGGACCTCCCCGAAGGTCTGTGCGGTGTCGGGTCTGGTCTCGCCTTCCGTCGTCGGCATCGGCCGGCTACATCTCGTACTTTCCCAGCGTCTTCGGGTCGAGCTCCTCCAGCCACTTCTTCATCTTCTTCTCGTCCGTTCCCGCCGCGGGAGCCTTGCCGGCGCCATCGCCGTCGTCCTGGTCGGACTGCCTGACGCGGGCGAGATCGGCCACGGATTGCCGGACGAAGAGGGGCGCGCCGGCGCGCAGGGCGAGGGCGATGGCGTCGCTCGGCCTCGCGTCGAGAAGACGGTGCTCGCCGGTGCGCTCGACGAGCTCGACAACCGCCAGGAACGTGTTTCCTTCGATCGCCCTGACGACCACTTCGATGACCTCCGCGCCGACCAGGTCGAGGGCGTTCTTCAGCAGGTCGTGGGTCATCGGTCGACCGGGATCCCTGCCCTCGATCGCAAGCTGGATGGCGCCCGCCTCGAAGATACCGATCCAGATCGGGACGACGGAACTCTCTTCCGGGTCGCGCTCGTGCAGCCGCAGGATCACGATCGGCTGGTTGGAGTTCGGCTCCATCATCAGGCCGTGGACCTCGGCCGGGATCTTCCGATCCTCGGATTCCTCCCGGGTCGACCGGGCCTTGACCTCGTCCGCCGCCATCCCGGTCATCCTACGCCACGGTCGAGAAGTTCGCCCATCAGGGAGTGGTCGTAGGCCTGCAGTGTCCGGACCCGCACCAGCGAACCCGTTTCCGCAGGCCGCTCAAGGACCGGAAAGTGGACGATCCGGTGACAGTCCGTGCGTCCCGACTGGTGTCCGGGACGCCGGCTCCAGCCGGTGACGAGGAGGTCGAACTCCGAGCCCACGAGCTCCTCGTTCAGCGCGCGCTGGATCGCGGACTGGGCCTTGAAGACACGCTGCAGCCGCTGGTCGGCGACCTCGCGCGGCACCTCGTCCGCCGCCGGCAGGCGGATCGCCGCCGTGTTCGGCCTGGGGCTGTACTTGAATGCGAACACCGACGCGAAGCGCACGGTCTCGACCAGCTCCAGCGTGCGCTGGAAGTCCTCCTCGGACTCGCCCGGGAAGCCGACGATCAGGTCCGTGGACAGTGCGAGTCCCCTGCGTGCGGTCCGCAGGCGGTCCACCAGTCCAAGGTACTCCTCCACCGTGTATCCCCTGCCCATCCGCCGCAGCACGCGGTTCGATCCCGACTGCACCGGCAGGTGAAGGTACGGCGAGATGTTCTCGTGGCGGGCTACGGCGCCGATCATCCGGTCGGTGAAGTCGCGCGGATAGGACGTCACGAAGCGCAGGCGCTTCAGACCCGGCAGGGCGGCAGCGGCGTTCAGCAGGTCGGCGAAGCCGAGATCGCGGCCGCTGCCGAGCGGCGGCGCCGGCTCGCGCCAGTGGTTCACCGTCTGGCCCAGGAGTTCTATCTCGAGGAAGCCGTAGTCCAGCAGGTGCTCGATCTCGCGGAGGATGTCCGCGATCGGCCGGCAGCGCTCCGGTCCCCGGGTGTTCGGGACGACGCAGAAGGTGCAGCGCTTGTTGCAACCCTCGATGATCGTGACCATGCCCTTGTGGGCGGTGTCGCGGCTGATCGCCTCGAAATCGTAGGGTCGTTCTTCCGGGAAGCCGACCGCCAGTACCCGCTCACCGTCGCGGCTGCGCCCGAGGATCGAACCGAGCTCCCCCACCCGGCCGGTGCCGACGACGAAGTCGAGATCGGGAATCCGGCGCAGCGCTTCCTCGCCTTCCTGCTGAGCGACGCAGCCGCAGAATCCGATCCGGAGGTTCTCGCGGTCTCGCTTGAGCAACCGGTACTCCCCCAGCCGGGAGTACGCCTTCTGGGCGGCCTTCTCGCGGACCGAGCAGGAGTTCAGGAGGATCAGGTCGGCCTCTTCGAGCGCGCGGGTCGGAAGCAGGCCCTGCTGCATCAACTGACCTGCCATGCGCTGGCTGTCCAGCTCGTTCATCTGGCAGCCCCACGTCTCGATGTAGAAGCGCTCCACGAAGCGGAGATTACTACCCCCACGACCGGAAGGCGGCGGGCCGGCGGCACCGAACGCGTGAGCTATGTCGCGGCGGCCTGGACCTCGGCGAGCAGCCCCCGGACTTCACCGGCGGTCGAAGCGGCGACGCAACGTCTGGCGAGCTCCTCCGCGTCGCCGACATCGACGGTGCGCACTACCTCCTTGGCCAGCGGAATGTTCCGGGGACTCATCGAGAGCTCGCGCAGACCCAGTCCCAGCAGTAGTGGAACGCACTCGGGACTGGCGGCCATCTCGCCGCAGAGCGCCACCGGCACCCTCTGCCTGCGACCGGCTTCCACCACGAGCTGGATCATGCTCAGGATGGCCGGGTGCAGTGGCTGGTAGAGGTCGGTCACCTGCTCGTTCGTCCGGTCGACCGCCAGTGCGTACTGGATCAGGTCGTTCGTGCCGATCGACAGGAAGTCCACCTCGGCCGCGAGCTGCCGGGCGATCAGAACCGTCGCCGGCACCTCGACCATGGCGCCGATCTCGACGTCCCGTCGATGGTCGATTCCCTCGGCCTCGAGTTCCGAGCACACCTCCGCGCAGAGTTCGCGCAACGCCCGGATCTCCTCCACCGCCGTCACCATCGGAACCATGATGCGCAGGTTGCCGAATGCCGCCGCGCGGAACAGGGCGCGCAACTGGCTGCGGAAGATGTCCGTGCGGGCAAGCGTCAACCGGATGCCGCGAAGGCCGAGAACCGGGTTCTCCTCCTCCTGTTCGTCCAGGCCGCGCGTCGTCTTCCCTCCGCCCAGGTCGAGCGTGCGGACGACGACAGGCTCGGGCGCCAGAGCCTCCAGAAGCCCTCCGACGACGGCCAGGTACTCTTCCTCCGTGGGAAGCTCCGGACTCTTCTCGAGGTAGAGGAACTCGCTTCTGTAGAGACCGATGCCGGCGGCGCCGAAGCGCTGCACGTCTTCGACCTCCTCGGGAAGCTCCACGTTGGCAAGCAGTTCGACTTCCACGCCGTCGCGGCTTCTGGCGGGAAGCTCTCGCGCTGCCGTCGTGAGCACCTCCTCCTTCTGGCGGCGGCGGCGCTGAAGAACCCCGTAGCGTTCGAGAGTGTCGGGCGTCGGGTGGAGGGTAAAGCGCCCTTCTTCGCCGTCGACGATCACCGGATCGTCGTCAGCAACCTGGTTCGTGACGTCCACGATGCCGGTGACCAGAGGAACGTCCAGGGCCCGGGCGACGATCGCCGTGTGGGAGTTGGCGCCCCCGACCTCGATCGCGAAGCCCACCGCACCGTGACGGCCCAGGCGCAGGACCTCGTCGGGGGTCAGTTCGTGGCTGACGACCACCACGTTGCGGTCGAAGTCGACTCCCACGCCGGGGGTCTGCTTCTTGCCGGCAAGGGCGCGCAGGAGGTACCGGGTGACGTCGCGTAGATCCTCCCCGCGTTCGCGCAGATGCTGGCTCTTGACCTGCGCGAACTTCTCACCGAGGTCGTCGGCTACCGCCTGCACCGCCCACTCGGCGTTGACTCGATCTTCCCGGATCGTCCGGTCGATGCGGCGCGCGAAAGAGGAGTCTCGCAGGATCACCGAATGAGCGTGGAAGATCGACGCCAGGTCGCTGCCGTACGTCTCCGCTATCCGGCTCTCGGTGGCCTCGAGCTCGGCCTCGACGGTGCGCACGGCGGCGCCGAACCGTTCCACCTCCCGGTCAAGGTCGCCGGTGCGGATCGGCACGCGAAGGACCTGGACACCGTGACCACGAAGACACACGGCCGGACCGATCGCGACGCCCGGGGCGGCGGCCGCACCCTGGAGCGTCTCCTGCACGGTTCGGCTCCTTCCCGGCCGGTTCACGCGTCCTCCCCGAAGCGGGCCCGGATCAGATCGCAGACGGCGGCCATGGCGGCCCGCTCGTCCTCGCCGCGGCAACGTACCGTGAGCCTGGCGCCGTGGCCCGCACCAAGCAGGAGAACACCGAGAATGCTCGTCGCTTCCGTCTCGCGGCCGTTGGCTCGCAGCACCACGTTCGACTGGAACTGCCTGGCCGTATGCACCAGCCTTGCCGCGGCCCGCGCATGAAGACCCAGCTCGTTGACGACTTCGACGACGCGTTCTCTCATTCCGCGGGCCGCGCCAGACCAGTCGCCGCCAGTTGGATGCTCTTGCGGCCGTTGCTCCAGATCCAGTCCGCCAGGTCGGGCAGGTCCAGGTCGGGCGCTCCGCAACACAGGCTGAGCACCATCGGCAGGTTGACGCCGGTGACCACGGCCGCCCTGGCCACTCCGGCCGCGCGCAGCGCGCTGTTGCAGGGAGTGTCGCCGAACATCTCGGTCAGGATCAGCACGCCGCAACCATGCTCCTGGTCGAGTTGGCGGATCCTGGTCTCGATCAGGCGGGTCGCCTGCGCCCGGCCGGCGCGCCAGTCGACGCATAGCGCGTGAATCGCCGCGTTCCCCGCGCTCGAATGCTGGCCGGAAATCGCTCTCGCGGATGCGAGCAACTCGCGGGCCAGATCGCCGTGCGAGACGATGAGCACCGGGACCGTCATGGGCCGGCGGCCGGGGGCGTCCGGTGACGTTCCACGTCGCGGTGCTGCAGGCGGATCTGCCAGGCGCCTGCCGCGAGACGATCGGCCACGGCTTCGGAGACCGCGACCGAACGGTGCCGGCCGCCGGTGCAGCCGATCCCGACCGTCAGATAGCTCCGCTTCTCGTCGCGAAACCTGGGCAGGAGGTAGGCGAGGAGATCTTCGAGACGGCTGACGAGCTCGCCGAAGGCTGCGTGTCCCTGCAGAAAGCGCTGGACCTCCGCATCCGTGCCGGGCTTGTCCCGCAGTTCCGCGATGAAGTACGGATTCGGCAGGAAGCGGACGTCGAACATCAGGTCGACGCCGGAGGGAACGCCGAACTTGAAGCCGAAGCTGACGATGTTGACCGTCAGTCCGCCGGCGTCGCTCGAGGCGAACTCGTTGTAGATGGCGGCTCGAAGCTCGTGAATCGTCGAATCCGTCGTGTCGAGAACCCGGGAGGCCCGGCCTCGCAGCTCAGCGAGTTGCCGCCGTTCCCGCCGAATGCCGTCGATGACCCGCTCCCCCGCCGCGGTCAGGGGATGACGCCGGCGCGTCTCCGAGTAGCGCCGGACCAGGACGTCGTCCGAGCTGTCGAGGAACAGTAGTACCGGTTCGACTACCGCCGGATCCGCGTCGTCCAGGAGTCGGGGCAGCTCCTCGGCGAGGCCGGGCGTGCGCACGTCCGTGACCAGGACGATCGCGTCGAGCGATGGCGCCGCGGCTGCCGGTTCCTGGACGAGGTGGCGCAGCAGGGGCAGCGGCAGGTTGTCAATGCAGTGATAACCGAGATCCTCGAAGCAGCGGGCCACCGTGCTCTTCCCGGAGCCGGAAAGACCCGTGATGACGAACAGGCGGACCGGCAACTCAGACACGCCCGTTGGCGCACAGCAGCTCGTAGATCTCCTGCGGCTTTCTCGCCTTGAGCAGGCGCTCCCGGCCGCCGTGGTTCATCCATTCCGACACGGCCGCGAGCGCCTTGAGATGGCGGCCGGCGGCTTCCTGCGGCGAAAGCAGAACGAAGAAGACCCGCACCGGCCGTCCGTCCTCGGCGCCGTAGTCGACGCCCTGCCTGGAGACCGCCACCGCCAGCACGATGTCCCGCAGGCCGCGGATCCGTCCATGGGGCACGGCCAGACCATCTCCGAGCGCGGTTGAGCCCAACTCTTCCCGTTCGCGCAGAGCCGACAGGACGACATCCGGATCCGCCAGCCCGAGTATCCGGCAGATGCGCTCGGTCAGGGCGCGCAGGGCGCCGTCCCGGCTCTTGGCCTCGAAGTCCGGGAAGATGAGTTGCGGCTTCGCCAGGCTTGCCAGATCCATCGTCGTTCCGCTGTCTCCTCTCAACTCGTCTCAGAAGATCTGCTTGCGGTCGTTCGATGACGGAATGCCAAGTTCATCGCGGTACTTGGCGACGGTCCGCCGGGCGATGTTAATGCCCTCTCCCTGGAGTTGTCGCGTCAACGCCGAGTCGGAGAGCGGTTTGCGCCCGTCCTCGTCGTCGATCAGGTGCCGGAGCTTTCGCTTCACCGTCAAGGAAGAGATCTCCCCGCCCCGGTCACAGTCGATGCCGCTGTGAAAGAAGAACTTCATCGGGTACAGACCACGCGGCGTGTGGATGTACTTGTTCGACACCACCCGACTAACCGTCGACTCGTGCATTCCGATGTCGTCGGCGACATCGCGAAGGACCATGGGACGCATCTCCTCGATGCCGTGATCGAAGAAGCCGCGCTGCTGCCGCAGGATCGACTCCGCGACCTTGTAGATCGTCCTCTGCCGCTGGTCCAGGCTCTTCATCAGCCACATGGCGGAACGCATCTTGTCCTTCAGGAACTCGCGGGCCTCGGCCTCGCCTTCTTCGCGCTGCATGCGGTGGAGCATCGTTCGGTAGGCCCGGCTGATGCGGAGCTTCGGCAGGCCGTCGTCGTTCAACTGAATCGCCCACTCCCCTCCCGTCTTCACGGCGACGACGTCCGGCTCGACGTACTCCGTGCGCTCGTGGGAGAAGAGACGGCCCGGGCGGGTCTCCAGGGCCTTGATCGCCTCCACGGGCGCTTCAAGGGCCGGCAGCGGCGTGCGGAGACATCGCGCGATCTGGCGGAACTGGCGCCGGGCCAGCAGGTGCCAGCACTCGTCGACGATGCGCCAGGCCAGGCTCCCGGTTTCGTCCCGGTCCTCGAGCTGGGCCAGCAGGCACTCGGGGAGCGTCTGCCAGGCGATCCCCGGGGGATCGAAGCTCCGCACCAGGGCCAGCGCGCGGTCCACGCACTCGGCGGGATATCCGGGCACCGGGACCGGCTCGGGCCCGGATTCCGTCCCTTCGCCTCCAGGCGCCGCTGCGGCGTTGCCGTTCCCCTCGTGGCTAGCCGAAAAGGCTTCCGCCATCTCCCGGGCCATCGCGACCTCCGCCTGGTAACGCTCGACCTCGGCGGGTTGGGCGCCGAGGAGCTGGAGCTCCTCGATCGAGGCCCGGAGGAACCCGTCCGCATCCAGGTTGCCAATAACGAGCTCGGCGATGTCGCGCACCGGCGGCCTGGCGTCGGAGAGCCGCAACTGCCAGAGTAAGTGGTCGTAGAGGTCCGGTTCACGGCTGACGCTGTTCTCGAAGGGCACCGCGTCCCTCGCCTCGAACGTGTTCGGGGCGGTCGATTCGGATCCCAGATAATCGTTGAAGTACGCGTCGAGATCGATGTCGAGCATCGACGGCTCCTCTTCCGGGCTCTGGTCCTCGGCTTCTTCGGCGTCTTCCTGGTCCCCGACATCCTCGAGCATGGGGTTCTCCACCATTTCCTGGTTGAGGACCCCCTGAAGCTCCAGCCGCGTCATCTGCAGCAACTTGATCGCCTGCTGCAGGGACGGCGTCATCACCAGCCGCTGGGCCAGCTTGAGCGAAAGCCTCTGTTGGAGCACCATGATCGCTTACCGAATGCGGCGGTCCCTGGGGGCCGCAGCAAGAGTAGTGCCAAGTCGACGGTATCACCACCGAGGCGCCCGCCGGCCTTTTAGAGACTGAACTCGGCGCCGAGGTAGATCTTGCGTACGGTTTCGTCGGCCGACAGCTCCGCCGGAGTGCCGGTGCGCAGGATTCTGCCGTCGTTGATGATGTAGGCGCGGTCGGTGATCTTGAGGGTCTCGCGGACGTTGTGGTCGGTGATCAGGACCCCGATGCCCATGTCGCGAAGCTGGCGGACGATCGCCTGGATGTCGAGAACGGCGATCGGATCGATTCCGGCAAACGGCTCGTCCAGCAGGATGAAGCTGGGTCCGATCGCCAGCGCCCGGGCGATCTCCAGGCGACGCCGCTCGCCGCCCGAGAGCTGATTCCCCTTCGAGCGTCGCACCGCGACGAGGTCGAAGTCGGCGATCAACTGGTTCATCCGGCGGCGCTGCTCGGCGCGGCGGAGACCCAGGGTCTCGAACACGGCGCGGAGGTTGCCTTCCACGGACAGGCGCCGGAACACGGAAGGCTCCTGCGGCAGGTAGCTGATCCCCTGCTGCGCCCGAAGGTACATGGGCAGGTCGGTGATCTCGGTGTCATCGAGGAACACGCGGCCCCGGTCCGGCCGGGTCAGTCCGACGACGATGTAGAACGTGGTCGTCTTGCCGGCGCCGTTGGGCCCCAGCAGCCCGACGACCTCCCCCTGGGCGACCTCGATCGACACGTCCTGAACGACCGGTCTACCCCGGTACACCTTCCGCACATCCTGGGTGCGGATGCGGTGCCGGGATGCGGATTGCTCCGTCACGGGTCGCCGGCTCCGGCAGCCGAGCTGCCGGACGGCCTCATCTCGTAGCGGCGCTGGTCGATCCAGTAGATCAGGCCGGGTCCGCGCAACTCGTCCGTTCCCGCGCGGAACACGACGCTGCCCGAGAGCCGGATCATCCGCTCCGCAAATGCGTAGATCGCGCGGTTCGCCTCCACGGTGCGACCGTCACCCGGGTTGTCGAGGCGGGCGTTGCCCAGACAGAAGAGCGTCCGCGCCTGGAGACCCTCCGTTGCAGAGTCCTGGCCACCAGGAACCGCCTCGACCGTCAGTTCGTCGCACTCCAGACTCTGCTCTCCCAGGACAGCCGCGGCCCCCCCGCTGTAGCGCAGCTCGCCGCTGTCTTCGTCGTAATTCATGCGTGTCGCGGCGATCGACCAGCGCTCCGTAACGCTCTCAGTCCCGGTTCCTTCAGTGGTCGCGACGCCGGCCACCGGCTGAGCGTGCCAGACCGTCCGAACGTCGCCATTCGCAATCATCCGCCGGCGGTCCTCCGTGATGCGCAACTGGGCGGCCGCGAGGAGGTCGGAGCCGCGTCGCACTTCCACGTCATCGCGGAACCGGCTTTCGCCCGCTTCGCAGATCAGCGCTTCGCCGGCCGTGATCAGCGACGGGCCGGCCTCGGTCTCGTCCCCGCTGAACGGTAGTGCGCCACCGGCCGCATCGTTGCCGCTCAGCGTGAGGCGCACTCCTCCGCTCGCCTCGGAACAGCCCTTCGCCTGATCGTAGAGGACCGTCGAACCCTCGAGTTCTCCCTGAGAGTGAACGAGCTTCGCGGGCTGCCCGCGGAAATCGACGCGTTGCGTTGAGGGATCGATCGCCGCCTCGTCGGCGCTGGCGGTCACCGGTGCTTCGCTTCGATCGGTCAGGACGACGTTGCCCCCGAGCGTCAGTTCGGTCAGGACGCCTTCCGCGTCGAAGCGGCCGCCGGCAACGACGCTCGACGCTTCTCGCAGCGGGCGCTGCCTGCCCGGCACGAGTTCCTGAAGCTCGACCCTGCCGCGCGAAGAGAACTCGGAGAGTACGCCTTCCAGGAAACTGAACTCGAGGAGTCTCGCCCGGATGCGTCGCTGCGATCCGTCTCCATGGTCGATGCGCAACACGGCGGGTCCGCCCCAACTCGGTCCACTCAGGTTGACCCGCGCGGGAAACTGGGCATCGTCGAACCGGACGTCCAGGGCCTCACCGCGCAGGACGAGAATGGACTGTTCAGCCGGGCCGCCGGCGCCTTCGGCCTCCAGTTCGCTGGCTCCCAAGGGAGCCCTCAGCTCGATCCCGCCTCGCGCTTCGAGCCCCACGAGGCCGCCGGTCTCGCCCTCCTGCAAGGTCAGCGCGCGAGCGGCCAGCGTGAAGCTCCCGAGCTGCATCTCGGCTCCGCCGAGAGCCCGCATGACACCCTCGCGCCAGCGGTACTCCAGGGTCTGGGCGGCCAGAGAGACCGATTCAGACGCTCCGGCCTCCACATCGCTGCCGGGTTCGTCCGCGCCGACCAGACGAACGCCGCCGTCCATGCGGGCGATCTCCTCGCGGAAGTTCATCCGCAGGTCGTCTCCCTCAACGGTTACGCCCTGGAAGCTGAAGCGGCTGTCGTCCGCCGCGGTCAGGAACATGCCGCCTTCCGCCAGCTCCATCCAGTCGGTAGCCACGGCGAGGCCGTTGGTCCCTTCGAGAGAAACCGAACCCTCGAGGTGGGTCGCGCTCGTCACCTCGTTGTAGGTCGCGCTGTCCGCGCGGAGGGAGTAGTGCTCGTCGCCCTGCGGGTAGTCGACATCGACCTGGCTGAGGTGCACGTTGCCCTGATCGTCCGAGCTGGTCTCGGCGCCGCGGATGCGGAACACTTCGATGCCCTCGCGCTCGAGCGTCGACTCGAACTCCTCGGCGCTGAGCTGGGCGGTTTCGACGACCGCTTCCGGTCCTTCAACGGCGTCGGCGGCTTCCTCAACGATCGCCGCCGGCTCGGCCGCGGCACGTTCCTCCCGTCCCTGCAGGAAGATCGCGGTCAGGCCGCCGACGCCGGCGACCAGCGCCAGCAGCAGGACCGCCCTCAGCAGGCGGTTGCGCAGTTGCCGGCGTCTGCCGAAGTTCGGGCCCCGACGCAGCTTCGGTCCGTAGGCGGGGCCGGGCCCTTCCGCCGGGGAAGCCGCCCCTGAGGAGGTCGCTTCCGGCGGCCCGTGAGGAGCGTCCGGCGTCATGCCGACATTCTACGTTCCGGCATCCGGTCGTTTCCGATGCGACGGGCGTCCTCGATTCTCACGACGGGACCGCCCTGGTACGAATCCCACTCCAGGGCGCCGAGAACCTCGAAACGGCCGTCCAGACGGGTCGCCCGCTCCTTCCAGCCCCAGCCGAGCAGCCAGACGGGCCTGCCTGCTTCAGGGCCCTCGCCCCCCGCGGCCCGGGCACGCAGCTTGACGTGGTCCTGGCCGAACTCACGCAGCGGCCCGACCCGTTCGAGCGGACCGAGCCGGATCAGGGGCCGCCGGTTCCCTTCGCCGTGCGGTTCCAGCCTGGCGAGCTCCGCGTAGAGGTCGGAACCGATTTGCCCGGCGGAGAGTTCCAGTTCGTACTCGCGCCGCCGCACGAGAACTCCTGGCGGCCACTCGGCGGTCTCTTCCATTGAGTTCCTGAGGTCCGGCAACTCGGAAACGGCCACCGAAAGGCCGATGGCCTGGGGATGGCCGCCGAACCGGGTCGTCCGATGCTCAAAACCGGCCACGAAAGAGTGGAGATCGAGATGCGGGATGCTCCGGCCCGATCCGGTGCCGGTGTCTCCGTCCACTCCCAGGAGAATTACCGGGCGATGAAACTCGCGCGCGAGGCGTCCGGCAGCGATCCCCACGACGCCGCGGTGCCACTCCGGGCTCCAGGCCACCAGAATGCCCGGCAGCGGATCACGATCCGCGAAGAGGTCGGCCGCCTGCCTGACGACCCGCCGCTCCTCGGCCTGCCGGTTGCGGTTCAGGGCATCGAGCTCGCCGGCGAGACGGTCCGCCTCGGCCGAGTCCCGGGTCAGGAGCAAGCGAAGCGCGAGACCGGCGTCGGCGAGTCGTCCAGCGGCGTTGATCCGCGGTCCGAGGCGGAACGCGACCTCGGTCGACGACACGGAGCCCGCGATGCGCGCCACGCGCATCAGCGCCCGCAGTCCCGGTGAGCGCGCCTCGGAGAGGGCCCGCAGGCCGAGCGCGGCGATCACCCGGTTCTCCCCCACAAGCGGCACGACGTCGGCGATCGTGCCCAGGCAGGCGATCCGCAGCAAAGCGGCCAGCGGCTCTTCGCGACCGCTTCGCCGGAGCACCCCCTGCGCCAGCTTGAAGGCGAGTCCGGCCCCGCAGAGATGGCGGAACGGATAGCCGCAGTCATCCTGGAGCGGGTTGATCTGGATCGCCCGCGAGGGGAAGTCGCTGCCGGCGACATGATGGTCGGTCACGATCACGTCGATACCGCGGTCGATCGCCGCCAGCACCGCGTCGGCGGACGTCGTTCCGCAGTCCACGGTGACGATCAGTGAGGCGCCGGCGCGGTGGGCCTTCTCCACCTGAAGGACCTGGAAGCCGTAGCCCTCCGTGAGCCGGTTCGGGAGGATCGGAATCACCTCCGCGCCAAGGGCGCGCAACACCGCGGTCAGAAGGGCGCAGGCGGTCACCCCATCCACGTCGTAATCGCCGACGACGGCCACCGTTGCGCTGTCGCGGCAGGCCCTCCGGAGACGTTCCACCGCCTCCTCCATGCCGTGCAGCAGGAAGGGATCGTGCAGGTCGCGGCGATGAGGCGCAAGGAAGGCGTCGGCCTCCGCTGGCGTACCAACGCCTCTACGGGCCAGGGGCGCCGCCAGCAGACCGTATCCCGCCTCCGCCAACGCCCCAGCGGTTTCGGGCGTCGGTTTCTCGCGCCACTCCGCCTTCTCCGTCCGTTCTCCCCCCACGGCAGGTCCAGGGCTCACATCAGGTCCTGTGGGTCGACGTCGACGGTCAGGTCGGCCGCGGGTGCAGGGGCCACGGCCATGGCCAGGTTCCTTACGTCCGCTCCGCTGGCCGAGCGCATCAGGAACTGGAAGCGCCACTGGCCCTTCAGGCGCTCCAGGGGCGCCGGCGCGGGTCCGGAGAAGCGGACGCCGGGAGCGAGCGCGTGCCTCCGGGCCGCGGCGGCCAGTTCCTCGATCCGCGAACGGCCCCGGTCACGGTTCCGGTCGCGCACGACGAGCTGCACCATGCGGGTGAACGGCGGGTAGTGGAAGGTCCGGCGAAAGCGCATTTCGTGGCTAGCGAAGGCCTCGTCGTCCTGGTTCAGGACGGCCTGAATCGCGTAGTGATCCGGATGGTACGTCTGAATGACGAACCGGCCGGCGCGCTCGCCTCGACCGGCCCGGCCAGCAAGCTGCGTCAGCAGGGCGTAGCTCCGTTCGGCCGCGCGAAAGTCGGGAAAGCCGAGGTAGGAGTCGGCGGTCAGGACGGCCGCGAGCGCGACATTCGGGAAGTGGTGGCCCTTGGAGACCATCTGCGTGCCGATCAGTATCTCGGTACGCCCGGATCGGAACCGTTCCAGTACCGCCGCGGCGCCGCCGACCCGCCGCGTCGTATCGCGGTCCAGGACGTCTACGGCAGCGGCCGGAAAGCGTTTTCGAACCTCCTCCTCCACCCGCTCCGTGCCCGCCCCGATCGGTTGCAGCGCATCCTCCCCGCACTCGGGACAGACCCTCGGCACCTGCGCGTGGCCGCCGCAGTAGTGGCAGATCAGCCGATCTTCGCGGCGGTGGTAGCTCTTCGGCAGGCCGCAGTCTTCGCACGGCATGTTCTCGCCGCAGGCGCGGCACAGCAGTTGCGGCGAGTAGCCCCGGCGGTTCCGCAGCAGGATGACCTGCTCGCCGCGCTTCAGACTGTCTTCGATCTCCTGGACCAGCAGCCGTGAGAAGGCAACGTCACCGGGCCGCCGGGGCCCATCGCCGGGCTCCTTGCGAAGGTCGACGAGGATCGCCTCGGGAAGCGCTCCAACGCCAACCCGAGCGGTCAACCGAAGCTCGCGATAGCGCCCCCGCTCGACGTTCAGCCGGGTCTCGAGACTCGGCGTCGCGGAAACCAGCAGAGCAGCGGCTGCTGAGGTCCGGGCTCGGACCAGGGCCAGGTCCCGGCCGCTGTACCGTGGACGGGTGTCCTGCTTGTAGGCGCCGTCCTGCTCCTCGTCGACGACGATCAGGCCCAGGTTCCGGGCCGGCGCGAAAACCGCTGAACGCGGCCCGATGACGACACGAGCTTCGCCGCTACGGATCCGCTCCCACTCCTGGTGTCGCTCAGCGCTGCCCAGGTTGGAGTGCAGCATGGCGACACGGTCGTGGAAGCGCTCCCGGAGAGAACGCGCCAGGGCCGGCACCAGGGCGATCTCAGGGACCAGGATCACCGCGGACCGATCCTCCTGCAGTGCCGCGGCCGCCCCTCGCAGATACACCTCGGTCTTTCCGGACCCCGTCATGCCGCCCAGGAAGCAGGGCCGGAAATGACCGGTGCGGACCTGCCGCGCGAGCTCCCGCGCGGCTGCCGCCTGATCCGCTCTTAGCTCGAAAGGCGCCGTCGCGGCGTTCCCCTGGAGGCGGTGTCGCGCAAGATCGATCGACTCGATCTGGGTGAAGGAACGGAGAACCCCCAGGGTCACCAGCCGGCGCACGACCGCGGCCGAACAACCGACTCCGGCGCACACTTCCCGAGTCGTGGCCGGCCGGCCCAGGACCGCGAGGTACTCGACGACCGCCCTGCCGGCCGGCGAGCGGCCGCATCGCTCGAGCTGGCTCTCGCGGTCTCCCGGCGGCAATTCGACCGCCGGGCGGTAGCGGGCGCTTCGGCCGCCCGGCTCGTGTACTCGAAGGTGTCCGCCTTCGCGCCAGCGGTCGATCCGGCGCGGCAGATCGCTGTTGCCGAGTTCGCCCCAGACTTCGGTCAGGGCGACGCGGCCCCGCTCCAGCAGAAACTGCTGAAGCGTCTGGTCCTTCGGATCCTGCCAGTCGGCCAGAGCGCCGCGGTTCGTGAGTTCCACGCGGCGGTCACCCCAGGCAGGAAGCGTTCCCGGCAGCAGGCTCTTCAACACCTCGCCGATCGGCGCCGCGTAGTAGAAGGCCGCGAAGTCGGCGAGCTTCATCAGGTCGTCGGGCAGCAGCGGCTCGAAGTCCACGACCGACTCGATCGATCGCAGTTCTTTGTCCAGTCCGGCGGGCGGCCCAGACGGAAGGTCGACGATCCAGCCGACCAGCCGCCGCCGTCCGACCGGTACCCGAACGCGCACTCCAACCCGGGCGAGCACGCGCCACGGCCGCGGCACCCGATACGTCAGGGGTTCGAGCAGCGGCACCGGGACCGCGACGGCGGCGTACTCCGCCGCCTCAGTCCTGGGCCGTTCGGTCCTCATGCAGGCAGCTTCCGCACACTCCATCCGTCAACTGGACCTCCGGCACGTGGACTCCGCATCGCCGGCATCGGAGCAGGGCCTTCGGTCGCTCACCGCCCGAACCCGTCGCGGGACGGCTGCCCGGCGCTCTCCCGCCGCCGGCCTGACCGCCGCTTGCCGTACGGCGCAGTACCTGCAGCAGCCGCAGCAGGGAACGCGCCTCCGCGGCTCGGGGCGATCGCAGCGCTCCGCGGATCATCCGCGCGATCCACATCCACGCCAGCAGGATGGCGATCAGAATGACGAGAAGCCGGGTCACCGCGTCCCAAACCCGTGGCGGCTTTCGGGAGGAGCGCCCGGCTTCCGATCGAACCTGCGCCGGCCGGGTGTCAGCAGCGGGGACCGCGGCAGCCGCGTGGGCTCAACTCGCCTTGGCCTTGGAGATCTTGTCCAGGCTCGTGGTGAGCGCCTTCTCGACCAGTTCCTCGGCGCTCTCTTCGCCGATGTCACGGACGTGGAGCACCTCGCTCACGATGAAGTACCTGGCCTTCTCGTACATCTTCTTCTCGCGGAACGAGAGGCTCTTCTTCTGGCTCACGAGCCGGAGGTTCTTGAGAACCTCGGCAGCGTCGGTCAACTCACCGGTCCGCATCTTGTCCAGGTTCTGCTTGTAGCGACCCTTCCAGTCCTTGTAGACGTCGATGTTGCCGTCCTCGATCAGAGCGAGCAGATCCTTGATCTCCCGTTCCTTGGCCAGACGTCGGAGGCCGACGCGGTCCAGGTTCTCTTCGGGGACCATCACCTTGGAGTCGTTCGCCAGCAGGCGGAGGTGGTAGTAGGTCTGTTTCTCACCGCCATCCGGCGCGCTCACCGCGATCCGCTCCACCACACTCACCCCGTGGTTGGGGTACACGACCTTCTCACCCACTCGGAACACTCTGATCTCCCTTCAAACCGGTGGCAGGTGCACACTTCGGCGGGATCGCCGGAACGCGGGCTTCCCTTCCGGGATCGGCCGCGAGTTGTTTGCCGGGATCGGCCGCGAGTTGCTTGTCTGACGCCCTGTGCCTAAGTTACAGAAAATCACGTACTTAACGGTCGCGGATTCTAGCCTCCGAGGGCCGAATCGTCAAGTCGTTCCCGCCCCGTTTCCGCCGTTTCCGGGGCGTTCGCCCTAAGTCACTGACACCACTGAGTTTGGCGCCTTCCGGCTGGAACCGGGACGGCGGTGCTGTTACTGTCCGTCACCTTACTCCGCGCGAGCGTTCTTCCCGCGGAGTCCGCGCCGGAGTGGCGGAATGGCAGACGCAGGGGACTCAAAATCCCCCGCCCCTTGGGGCGTGTGGGTTCGACTCCCACCTCCGGCACCACGGCTTCCCGCGTGACGCGTCCCCTGCGGGGACTCACAGTATCCCTGCGCCCGCAAGGGCGTGTGGGTTCGACTCCCACCTCCGGCACCATCACGGCCTCGCCTCAACGCCTAACTGTCGGCGTCGGCGTCGTCGACGAGTTCGATGCCCTCCTGTTCGAGCAGCACGCCGATGGCCCGGAAGTAGGCAAGTAGCGCGCGCCGGTAGTTGGTGATCGCCTCGACTTCGCGAGTACGTGCCGCGGTCAGATCCTCCTGGATCTCGAGGACCTGGAAGCTGGTCCACAGCCCGTTCTCGTAGCGCTTCTGGGCGGCGTCCAGGTTCTTCTCCGCCAGTTCCCGCGACACTCGGGCCGAGTCGATCTGCTTGCCCGCGGTCTCCACGCCACGGGCAGCCGTCCGCACCTCCGTGCGGATGGTCAGCATCAGGTCCTGGAGCTCCAGCCGGCCCTGGTCGAGCGCCAGGTCCGCGATCCGGCTCTGCGCCCGCGCCGAACGGTTCTGGAGCGGCTTCGACAGGTTCAGGCCGACGGTCCAGCCCTCGAAGACCTGGCCCAGAATCCCGTCGTAGAACTGGCCGAGCGTCGACAGGAAGTCCAGCGAATCGACCCGGATGAACTCCTCCGGGCAAGGCTCGAAGAGATCCGCGATGCTGGGCGGTCCGGGGCGCTCGCAGACGGTCCGGTCACCGCCCAGGGCGTTCCGCCCGTAACTCACGCTCAGGTTCAGGTCGGGCTTGCGCTGGTTGCGCAGAAAGATGGAGTCGATCTCCAGCGACTCGATCTGCAACTCTTGGCGATCGATCTCTACCCGCTTGTTGAGCGCCGAACTCAGCGACGCCTCCAGGTCGATCGCGACCCGGGAGATCTCGGGAGAGGTCGTCGGCACGATCTCCAGGTCCCAGAGAGAACGCTCGTCCAGGTTCAGCAGCCGCCGCAGTTCGTCCGCGGCGTCCTGGATCAGGGCCTGCGCCCGGATGATCTCCTCCTCGCGGGTCGCGATGCCGGCCTCGCTCTGAACGAGCTCCAGCGGCGCCAGCGTCCCCACCTCGATCTGGATGCGGTTCATTTCGTGCAGCTCGCGGGCCAGGGCCAGACTCTCCTCCGCCACCTTCAACTGCTCGAGAGCCTCGACCAGCGCCCAGTAGCCGGTGGCCACGGTCTGCACCGTGTCGATCACCTGGACTTCCAGATCCCCCATGCTGATGTCGCTGTTCAGCGCCGCCACCGCGAGGTTGCGCTCCGTGATCCGCTTGCCGCGGTTGCGCAGCAGCGGCTGGTCGAAGGCGAACTGAAGACTGGACCGCAGGCTCGGGTTGATGTCCGAGAACCGGGAGTTCGACGTGAACCGGCTGTTCTGCCAGTTGATCGAGAAGGTACCGCCCGAGGAAACCGGCTGCTGGAGGTCGACGTTCGCGGTCATCGTCTCGTTCTCGGTGACCAAAGCGCCGTCGAGCTGCGAGGCCGAGGGCCGGCTGTCGCTGTTGACGCTGGTGTTGATCCCGAGCACCGTGTCGTAGATGCCGTAAGCCTGGTTGACCTGGAACAGCGACTGGGAGCGCTGGTAGCGCTGCACCAGCAGTCCGAGGTTGTTCTGCAGGGCGATCGCGACCGCCTGGTCCAGTTCCAGCCGGAGCTGTCCATCGGCGATATCGAGATCGGGTGAGATCGGCTGGGTGATCCAGGTCGAACCGACCTGCACCTGACCCGCCGCCGGGGGACCCCAGACCGCTGCCGGAACGAGGACGGTGCAGAAAGCGAGGATCGGCGCCGCGGATCTGCGGACGCTCTGCATTGGGAACAGGTTCATCGAGCTGTGTTCCTTCCTTCGACGACGCCCTGACCGCAACGGGTACGGCGCGTCGTGTCTTTCCTCTTTGACGCGAGAGGCGCGAGGTTGTTTCAACAACCCTACGCCGGATCGTGCCGGAGCACCGGTCTGGCGCGCCGGCGGGCAAGCCTAAGCGATGCCGGGGCGAGGCTCCGCGGAGGCTCCACCGGAGGCCGTTCGGCGACCGTCAGCCGCCGATCAGCTCGAGGGCGGTGCGGCGCGCTTCCTCGAGCGTGCCGACCCGCCGATCCGGTGGAAGATCCCGGAGAATGTCGAGCGTCCGGAGAGTTCTCGCGACGGAACCCTCAAGACCGCAGACGACGACACCCGTCTCCTCTTCCGCCGCCACGTTCAGGAGCCGCTGGATCACCATCGCCGCGCTGTCGTCGAGGTAGACAGCGTCCGAGAAATCGAAGATCACGACCTCGTGATCCTTGATGTCGCCGCCGATCACGGTCGACAGCTTGTTCGAGGAGGCGACCGTGAGGGTCCCCTTGAGCGCTACCAGGCCTACGCGCGCCGAGTAGGGATCGACCTTCGCTCGTTCTTCACCGTCGCTGACGAACGTCCGGTCGAGGAGCGGCACCGAGACCACGCTGTCGAGTTCGAGCCCCTCCAGACGCCGCGCGTGCGCCATCCCCGCCGCGATCAGACCGACGGCGACCGCGGTGACCAGGTCCACGAAGACCGTGAGCCCCAACGTCAACAGCATGACGAAGAGATGCTCCCGGCGAATCCGGTGGACGCGGCCGAGCATCGGCCAGTCGATGATGTCCCACCCCACCTTCATCATGATCGCCGCCAGCACGGCGTGCGGAACCGGTTCGACGAGCGGCCCGAGACCCAGAACGAGGAGCAGGAGGAAGATCGCCCGCAGGGCGCCGGACACCGGTGTCGAGCCGCCGGCGCGGATGTTCACGACCGTGCCCATCGTGGCGCCGGCTCCCGGCAGCCCGCCAAGCAACCCGGAGATCATGTTGCCGATGCCCTGGCCGACCAGCTCGCGATTTGGGTTGTGTCGCGTGCCGGTCAGCGAGTCCGCGACCAGGGACGTCAGGAGGCTGTCCACCGACCCCAGCAGCGCGAGAATGAGAGCCGGTTGGAACGCCTGCAGCAGGAAGCCCGCGCTCGGCAGGCCGATCCTGAGCGTCGGCAGACCCGTCGGCACGTGGCCCAGCGCCGGAGCGCCGCTCAACCACAGAATCCCCACGACGGAGCCGAGAACGAGCGCGAGCAGGGGACCCGGGAGGTAGCGCGAGAGCCGCCGGGGCCACAGGAAGCCGGCTGCCAGGGTGACGGCGCCGATGGCGACGGCGTTCAGGTTGGCCCCGGCTGCCGCCTCCGGAATGGCGCGGACGGCGCCCAACGCTCCGCCCGCCGCGGGCGGCGCGCCGAGGAACGGCAGGACCTGGATCAGGATGACGATGACGCCGATTCCGGACATGAATCCGGAGACGACGACGTAGGGCGTGTACACGACGAAGCGGCCGATCCTCGCCAGGCCTAGGAGCATCTGGAGCAGGCCGCCGAGGACCACGACGGTCAGCGCCTCCGTGAGGTCGGATGCGTGGGTCGTGAGGATGACCGTCATGGCGACGGTCATCGGCGCCGTGGGACCCGAGATCTGGGACCGCGTGCCACCGAACACGGCGGCGAAGAACCCCACGGCTATGGCGCCATGCAGGCCCGCCACCGCTCCCATGCCGGAAGCGACGCCGAGCGCCAGAGCGACCGGCAGGGCCACTACGGTGGCTGTCAGCGCTCCGAACAGATCGCCGCGGAAGGTGGCGACGTCGTACTTCACGCCGGAGGCGCTCCGACCGACCCTCCGGATCCTTTCTCTCGCCCTCCCGTGCGCATCGTTCCGGGACTCCTTTTGCCGGTGAACGCCATGCTACATTCCCGTCGGCATGAACGTCCTCGAAGGTCTTCCGGAGCCTCGCCGCGGCAAGGTTCGCGACATCTATGACCTCGGCGACCGGCTGCTGCTGGTGGCCAGCGATCGCGTATCGGCCTACGACTTCGTCCTCTCTCCGGAGATTCCGGACAAGGGCAAGGTGCTGAACCAGTTGACGAACTTCTGGTTCGAGCGGCTCGGCGACGTCATTCCGAATCACCTGATCGAGACCGATGTGCGCCGCTTCCCCGCCGACCTTCAGCCGCACGCCGGCTATCTGGCCGGCCGGTCGGTCCTGGTGAGGAAAGCGGAAGTCGTGCCCTACGAGTGCGTGGCCAGGGCCTACCTCGCCGGCAGCGCGTTCCGGGAGTATCAGGAGACGGGACGCGCCTGTGGCCACGACCTGCCGCCCGGGATGGTCCGGGCCGGTCAACTGGACGAGGCGATCTTCACCCCGGCGACGAAAGCCGAGGAAGGCCACGACGAGAACATCGATTACGAAACCCTGGTCGAAGGCGTCGGCGACGAGATGGCGGCGACCCTGCGGCGGGTGACGCTCGAGCTCTTCAACCGGGGTCTGGAGCTCGCGGCCGGCCGTGGCCTCATCCTCGCCGACACGAAGTTCGAGTTCGGGCTCGTCGAGGGCCGCCTGATCCTGATCGACGAGGTGCTGACTCCGGATTCGTCGCGCTACTGGGACGCCGCCCAGTGGAGCCCGGGCACCGAACCCGTCTCGTTCGACAAGCAGCCGGTCCGCGACTGGGTTGCCGGGACCGGCTGGGACAAGGCCTCTCCGCCGCCGGAACTGACGCCCGAGGTCGTGGAAGAGACGAGGGAGCGCTATCTCGACGCCTTCCGCCGGGTCACCGGCCGGGAACCGGTCCTCTAGCTGTCGACTCGCCGTCGCCCCGATTGATCACGCGGCGCGGCAAACGGAGGCTCAGACCGCACCAGACCTCGTAGGCCGCGATGCCGGCGCGTTCCGCCAGCTCGCCGACGCCTATCCGCTGCTCTCGCTGTTCTCCGAGGAGGACGCACTCGTCGCCGATCGAGACCCCCGGAACCCGGGTCACGTCCACGGTCAGCGAGTCCATGCTGATCTGACCCACGATCGGGCAACGCACCGCCCTGACGATGACTTCGCCGCCGCCGAACCCCGTGCTGAAACCGTCTCCGTAGCCAACCCGAATCAAGGCGATCCTGGCCTCCTCGGGCGCTCGCCAGGTACGCCGGTAGCCCACGCCGACTCCGGCGGGTACGTGCCTCACGTCGACTATCGGCGCCTTGACGCTCATCACGGGCCGAAGCCCGGACACCCTCGAACCGTCGACCAGCCTCGCCAGGTCGAGCCCGTAGAGGGCGCCGCCCACACGCACCGCGGTCCACCGTGCGGAGGCGCGTCCCAGCGCGGCCGCCGAGTTCGCCAGGTGCACCGGAGCCGAACGGCGCTCACTCGGGTCGAGGAACTCGACGGCGGCCGCGAAACGGCGTTCCTGCTCTCCGGTGAAGGAGCTCGCGGCCAGTTCGGACTCGGCCAGGTGCGACATCAGGCCCGCAAGCCGGAACTCGGAAGCGGCCCGCAGATCGTCCAACGCAGCCGGCCAGTCACCCAGGTCGAGGCCCGAGCGGCTCATGCCGGTGTCGAGTTCGACGACGACGTCCAGTGCCGGCCCGGGGCCGGCGCCGCTACGGCGCAGCCAACCGCGCCAGGCCGCCAGTTGATCCAGGCGGGTGAGCACCGGGGTTGAACTCCAGCGAACGGCGCGATCCAGATCCTCGGGCGACTCCGGGCCCCCGAGCAGCAGGAGGTGTCCGCCATACCCCGCGCTGCGAAGTTCCTCGAGTTCGGCGGCGCGCGCCACCGCCAGGCCGTCGATTCCGAGCCTCTCGAGTTCCAGAGCCACCGCCGGCGCGCCGTGCCCGTAGGCGTCCGCCTTGACGACTCCGTAGACGGCCGCCTGTCCGACCGCCCGCCGCACCGCCTGGAGGTTGACTGCCAGGGCGCCGAGATCGATCTCGACCCGCGCGCCTGCGCTGAAACTCAGTTCGGCCCCTCCGGCGGCGCGTGGTAGCCGTCGTAGCTGCGGAACGTGGTCGTATCCCCGAGAAAGACGAGTTGCACGGACCCGGTCTCGCCGTTCCGATGCTTGGCGATGATCAGTTCGGCCATCCCTTCCACCTCGAGATTGTCCGGTTCATAGACCTCCTCGCGGTAGACGAACATGACGATATCGGCGTCCTGTTCGATGTTCCCCGACTCGCGAAGGTCGGCAAGCTGCGGACGGTGGTCCTTGCCCCGTCGTTCGGGCAGTCGTGAAAGCTGGGACAGGGCCACGACCGGCACTTCGAGTTCCTTGGCCAGTTGCTTCAGCCCCCGGGTGATGGCGCCGATCTCCAGGTTGCGGTTCTCGTAGCGGCCCCCGGCGTTCATCAACTGGAGGTAGTCGACTACCAGCAAGGCGAGCCCGCCCTGTGACTTGAGCCGGCGCGCTTTCGAGGCAACCTCCAGCAGGGGTGGATTGGCGGAATCGTCGACGAACAGCCCTATGCTCTCGCTGTCCTTCCTCGCCTGAAGGAGACGCTTCCAGTCCGTACCGGACAGACGGCCGCTGCGCAGTTTGTGAAACGGGATGTCCGTCCGCGAGCACAGCACCCGCATGGCGATCTCGCGCTGGCTCATCTCGAGCGAGAAGAAACCGGCGACCTTCTTTTCGTCCTGCGCGACGTGGACTGCCATGTTCAGCGCCAGGCTCGTCTTTCCCATCCCGGGACGGCCGGCGACGATGACCAGGTTGCCCGGCTGGAGACCGTGCGTCATCCGGTCGAGGTCGACGAATCCGGTCGGCAGGCCGGCTAGCTCGCCCGCTCCCCGCTCCCCGAGTTGTTCGAGTTGCTCGAGTGTCGCGTCGTAGATCTCCTCGAGGGAAACGAACGAACGCGACACCGCATCGTCGCTGAGGTCAAGGACCTGCCGCTCGGCCTCAGCCAGGGCCTCCTGGGCCTCCAGGCCGCCATCGAGAGCCTTGGTGTAGATCTTCGTGCAGGCGTCGAGGAGGCGCCGCCTCAGGGCGCGTTCCTTGATGATTTCGACGTAGGCGTCCACCCGGCCGAGATCGGGCAGATCGACCTCGAGCGTGGCGAGGTACGCAACGCCGCCGGCGGACTCGAACTCGCCGCGTTGCTCCAGGCGGGCCTGAAGCGTACGCAGGTCGATGGGACTCTCCGCTTCCTGAAGCGCCAGCATCGCTTCGTACAGCAGCCGGTGGCGCTCGAAGTAGTAGTCCTCGGGTTTCAGCCGGCTCGAGGTGGGGGCCAGATGCCGCTCCGCATCGAGCAGGATCGCGGCCAGCACCGCACGCTCCGACTCCTCGCTATGCGGCAGACTGTGGGTGTCCTCGACGGGTGCGCGCACGTCTCCTCCGGAGCCCTAGCCTAGCGCCGTGAAAGCCGCCGCAGGCCGCGGCGGCGAAGCTGCGGATTTCGTGAGCCGTGCCAAGATGAGGCGGCGCCGAAATCGTGTCCGGGCGCCGTCGCCGGCTGTCCCAGAGTCCATGGACCAACGTGCTTCTCCGTTCGCGTCACTCGCCTGGCCGACGCTTGTCTGTCTGGGCCTGTTGATCTGCGCCGCCGCCGCCGCCCAGGAGCAGGAGGAGGGCCCGCGGGCCGGCACCGAGGCCGAAGACACGGAGGCCGTCGACGAAGAGACGGATCCCTGCGCCTCCGAGTACCTCGAGGGACGATCGTGGATCGACTGGCTGAACCGCCGCCTTCACCGAACCGCCTGCGAGACGGCGCTGTGGTTCGATCATCTGTTCGGCGACTACCGTCTGGACGAGGAACTGGAAGCGACCTACGGGCGTGCCCTCGTGGGCGTGGTCTGGGACGAGCACTACGGCTTCGAGGACGATCTGCGCTTCCGGGCCCGTCTCCACTTTCCGAACATGGAGCGGCGCCTCAACGCCTTCGTCGGTAGAGACGACCGCGAGGACGTCCTGGAGGACGCCCAGCGCCGCGGGACGACGTCCCTGCCCCGGATGTTCAATCCCGAAGACGACGAGTGGCTGGTGGGCCTCGGCTACCGGCCGTTGTCGAGCGGCAACAGCGACCTCGACTTCGATCTCGGCATGAACTTCAACTTCCCCGTCGAACCCTTCGTCCGCGCCCGCTACAAGCACAGGTCCTTTCTCTCGGAGACCGACCTCGTTCGCTTCCGGCACACCCTGTTCTGGGAGCGGGAAGACGGCTGGGGTCTGGCGACCCGGATCGACTACGAGCACGCCTTCCCGACCGGTTCCATGCTGAGATGGCGCGGCGCCGGAAAGATCTCGGACATCACCAGGGGAGCCGACTGGTTCACCGAGTTGAGCTACTACCACCGGTTGGGCCGCCGCCGCGCGCTCGCGCACCAGGTCGGCGCCCACGGCGAGACCGGCGCGCCGGTCCTCGTCGAGAACTACTTCGTGCGCTTCATCTACCGGCAGCAGATTTTCCGGGAATGGCTCTTCCTCGAGATCGGTCCCGGCCTCGCCTGGCGTCGCGAAGAACCCGGTCAGCCCAGGGACTCCGTACCGATTCTGCGTTTCGGCGTCGAAATGCTGTTCGGAGACTACCGGGGCCAGGGCACCGCGGCGCCGGCCGGTGCGCGGGTCTTCTGACCCGATGCCGCCGCAGGCGGCCGGAAGACGCACCGGCCGCAAGGCCGGCTCCATTCGGGCGGATAGAGTCCACAGCAATCAGGAAGCGAGGCGCGAGATGAGCGATGGCGGTCCGGGCAACGGCGAAGTGACGGTAGCGGTCGGTGACGACCTGGTGGCCGAGATCGAGATCCGTCGGCCGCCGAACAACTTCTTCGATCTCGACCTGATCGGCGAACTGGCCACGCTGATCGGGGAACTCGACGAGCGGGACGACTGCCGCGCGGCCGTCCTTTGCTCGGAGGGCAAGCACTTCTGCGCCGGCGCGAACCTGAACGCGCGGCGGGACGCGACCGGCGACGGCGGCGAACGCCACCTCTACGACGAGGCGGTTCGCCTGTTCGACACCAAGACCCCGATCGTGGCCGCGGTCCAGGGCGCGGCAGTCGGCGGCGGCCTGGGACTGGCACTGATGCCCGACTTTCGCGTTGCCTGCCCCGAAGCCCGCTTCTCGGCCAACTTCGCTCGCCTGGGCTTCGTTCAGGGGTTCGGCCTGACCGTGACGCTGCCGCGGCTCGTCGGCCGCCAGCGGGCGATGGAGATGTTCTACACCGGCCGCCGGGTCAAGGGCGAGGAAGCGCTCCGGATCGGCCTCTGCGACGACCTCGTGCAACTGGACCAGGTTCGTGCGCGCGCGCGGGAGCTTGCCCGGGAGATCGCGATCTCGGCGCCGCTGGCGGTGAGTTCGATCCGGGAGATGATGCGGGGACGGCTGGCGGCCGAAATCCGCAGCGCGACGGACCACGAGAAGGCGGAACAGAACCGCCTGAGGCAGACCGCGGACTTCGCGGAAGGGGTCCGCGCCATGACGGAGCGGCGCCCGCCGCGATTCGTCGGCGCGTGACGGGAGTCAGGCGCCGGCCGCCGAGGCGAGGACGAAGGTCAGCCAGGCGCTCAGCCAGGCCAGGGCGTTCATGTACGCGAACGTGAAGGCCGGCCATCGCCAGCCCCCGGTTTCCCGCCGGATCACGGCCAGCGTCGACATGCACTGCATCGCGAAGGCGAAGTAGACCAGGAGCGCCAGCGCCGATGCCCGGGACAGGAGCGGCGCCGTTCCCGCTTCCCCGCTGCCGGCGAGCAGGACGCCGAGGCCTTCCTCGTCCTGCCCCTCCTGGGCGTAGATCTGGGCCAGGGTGGCAACCATCACCTCCCGGGCGGCCTGCGAGGCGACCAGACCGACGTTGACTCGCCAGTCGAAGTCCATCGGAGCGAAGACGGGTTCCAGCAGCCGTCCGGCGGAGGCCGCGTAGCTCCCTTCGAGAACCAACCGCTGGTTCTCGACGACGGAGAGTTCCGGGTCGGCCGGACGTCGCGGCAGGTTGAGCAGGAACCAGAGAACGACGCTGACGGCGAGGATGATCGTGCCCGCCCGGCGCAGGAAGAGCTTTGCCCGGTCCCAGACCCCGAGAGCGATGTCGCCGGGTCGGGGCAGCCGGTATGGCGGGAGCTCGAGATAAAACGGCAGGGCGGCGCCGCGAAGAAGGCCGCGCTTGAACACGGCCGCCGAAAGCAAAGCGGCCCCGGTGCCCAGGAAGTAGAGGCCCATCAGCGTCAGTCCCTGCCAGGTAAAGGGGCCAAGGACCGGGTCGGCCGGGATGAACGCCGCGATCAGCAGGAGGTAGACGGGCAGCCGGGCCGAACAGGTCGCGAACGGCGCTACGAGGATCGTGGTCAGTCGATCGCGCGGTGAAGGGATCGTTCGGGTCGCCATGATGCCGGGAACGGCACAGGCATAGGAGGACAGCAGGGCGATAAAGCAGCGGCCCTCCAGGCCGACCCAACCCATCACGCGGTCGACGACGAAAGCGGCCCGGGCCATGTAGCCGCAGGCCTCCAGAAACAGGATGACCGTGAAGAGGAGCACGATCTGGGGCAAGAAGACGATCACCGCGCCCACGCCGCGGATCACGCCGTCGGCCATGAGGCGCGTGAGCGCCGTGTCCGGCAGCGTTGCCAGGACCTGGTCGGCGAGTCCGTCCATGAGCCCGGACAGGAAGTCCATGGCGGGAGTGGCCCACGTGAAGATGGCCTGGAAAAAGAAGGCCACGAAGGTCAGAAAGACGGCCGAACCGATGGCCGGGTGAAGCAGGAGGCGGTCCAGGCGCAGGGTCCAGCGATTCGGTTCCGGCGCCTGCCGGCGACAGGTCCCCAGGACCGCGCGCGCCCAGGCGAACCGGTCCTCCGGCGTTCTCGCCTCCGCGCCCTGCAACAGGCTGGGGCTGGCGGTCCAGTCCCAGGCCGCACTGACCAGCGCGCCGAGATCGTCGATGCCGAGGCCGCGGTTGCCGACCACTCCGACCACCGGCACGCCGAGCTCCTCCTGGAGTTCCTTCGGATCGATCTCGCCGTGCCGCGCCTTCAGTTCGTCGATCATCGTCAGGGCGACACAGACCGGCAGCCCCAGAGCGGCCGCTTCGGCCAGCAGCGGCAAACCCCGTTCGATCGTCGTGGCGTCCACCACCACCACGACGCCCTCCGGCGCCGGCTCGCCGAAACCACCTTCGAGCACCCGCACGGCGACCGCCTCGTCATCCGATTGGGGCTGGAGGCTGTAGACGCCGGGCAGATCGATCAACCGGACATCGCCGGCGCCGAACCTGCGCTGGAGATCGCCCTCACGACGGTCGACGGTAACCCCCGGATAATTCCCCGCCTTCGCCCGATGCCCGGTGAGGGCGTTGAACAGGGTCGTCTTGCCCGAGTTCGGCGCCCCCAGGATCGCAATGCGCCCCGGTCGTCTGGCGGCTTCGCTCGGCCGCAAGCGGACCAGTGCCGTCATGCGCCGGCCCGATGGACCCGAATCCGCTGTGCCTCGCTGCGGCGCAGACTGAGGAGCGCGCCGCGAAGCTCGTACATCGCGGGATCGCCGAGCGGCGCGCGGCGGAGGAACCGCACCGGCGCTCCGGCGCAGAAGCCGATTTCCCGGAGGCGTCTGCTGGCGGCGCCGGTGCCGGTTACCTCGGCGATCTCGAGCAACCGCCCGTCGCTGGCGTCGGCCACGTCGGCCAGGGTTCGGTCCATTTCGGACCGGGATAGTACCAGTTTCAGATCGCCGGTGCCGGCGTTCGCAGGGAACCGTGGTGCCGGAGGCGGGATTCGAACCCGCACGCCCTCAGAAGGGCGGAGGATTTTAAGTCCCCTGCGTCTGCCGTTCCGCCACTCCGGCGCTTTCGATGCGAGTCGAGAGTCTGGAGGCGACGGCCGGATTCGAACCGGCGAATAAGGGTTTTGCAGACCCTCGCCTTACCACTTGGCCACGTCGCCTCGGGGGACCTCGCTACCGGTCTCAGGCCGCGTGGATCGCGTGGAGCGGGAAACGGGATTCGAACCCGCGACCCCAACCTTGGCAAGGTTGTGCTCTACCACTGAGCTATTCCCGCGCCCGAGCGAACCCAGCCGTGCAACCGGCAGGCCCTGATTCGCGAGAATACGGCCCGCCTCTGGACAGTGTCAACTCGCTCCGCAAGTCGGAGCGCCGGTCAAAGCCAACTCCGGCGTCCGGAGTCGTCGACCGTGAACGCGTCGGGGTAGTGCGTGAAGGTCCAGGCGTCTTCGTCGGCCGACCAGGTCGCCGTGACGACGTCGAAGCGGCAGGGGCGGCGCCGGAGACCCGAGTGCTCGGACTGGCACAGGAAGGCCTCCGCGGCTCGAACCAGGCGCCCCCGCTTGCGGCGATCCACCGCGGCGACGGCGCCGCCGAATCGCGGGTCGAAACGGGCCTTGACCTCCACGAAGCAGAGAGTGTCGCCGTCCATCGTGATCAGGTCGAGTTCGCCGACCGGAGAGTCGAAGTTCCGTTCCAGAATCCGGTGGCCTCGAGCCTGGAGCAGCTCGGCGGCGGCCCGCTCAGCTTCCGCGCCGCTCAGGCGCGGCGGCGATCCCCCGTCAGGGCGCACGGCACCCGGTCCTCTCAGGATCGCTTCCAGCGGCTGCCGCCCGCCGCGTCTTCCACCACCACTCCGGCCTCGCTCAGCTGGTCGCGGATGCGGTCCGCGGCAGCGAAGTCGCGTCCGGAACGCGCCTCGCTCCTGGCCTCGACCAGGGCGTCGATCTCCGCGTCGCTCAGCCCGCCCTCGGCCTCCGTGGACTCGGCCCAGGCCCCGGCATCGAACACGGCCAGCACCTGATCGGCCCGGTCGATAGAGGCCTCGACCCGAGCCCTGCCGCCGGCGGGCAGGCCGTGGTCGATGACCGCGTTCACCTCGTGCACGAACGTGAAGACCGCGCCCAGGGCAGCGGCCGTGTTGAGGTCGTCGGCAAGGGCCGCCGCGAAGGCACTCTCGAACTCGCTGGCGGCCCGGTCCAGCGGAGCCGGATCGCTTTGCTTCTCCACCTCGTGGGCAAGCCGGAAGCGCATGTCGTCGACACGCTTCAGCGCGCGGCCGGCCTCAGCCAGCTTGTCGAACGTGAAGTCCAGTTGCTGGCGGTAGTGCACCGAGGCCAGCAGATAGCGGATCGCGCGGGCGGAAAGGCCGCGGTCGAGAAGGTCGTCCAGGGTGTAGCAGTTGCCGACGGACTTGGACATTTTCTCGCCGTCCACCGTCAGGTGCTCCGAGTGGAGCCAGTACCGCGCCAGCGGACTGTCGTTGGCCGACTCGCTCTGGGCGATCTCGTTCTCGTGGTGGGGAAAGAGATTGTCCACGCCGCCGCAGTGGATGTCGAACGTCGTGCCCAGGTATTTCTGGCTCATCGCCGAGCACTCGATGTGCCATCCCGGGCGTCCCGGACCCCAGGGCGAGGGCCACTCGGGCTCGCCCGCCTTCGCCCCCTTCCAGAGAACGAAGTCGCGCGCATCCTCCTTGGCGTACTCGTCGCTCTCCACCCGCTGGCCGCGCCGCACCTGATCCAGATCGATCCCCGACAGCTTCCCGTAGTCCTCGTCGGCGGCGATCCGGAAGAAGACCGAATCGTCGGCCCGGTAGGCGTAGCCGTCCGCCAGCAGGCGCTCGATCATGGCGACCATCTCGGCCACATGCTCGGTCGCCCGCGGGTAGTGCTCCACCGGCTCGATGCGAAGGGCGGCCAGGTCCTCGAAGAACGACCCGACATGGGGCGCGGTGAAGGTCCCGATGTCGACTTCCGCTTCGAGCGCCGCGGCGATGATCTTGTCCTCCACATCGGTGAGGTTCATCGCCTGGGTGACCCGGTAGCCAAAGAACCGGAGCGTGCGGCGGAGGACGTCCTCGAAGATGAACGTACGCAGGTTGCCGATGTGTACCCGGTCGTAGACCGTCGGGCCGCAGGTGTAGAGCCGGATGTGGCCGGGCTCGAGCGGCTCGAGTTCCTGCAAGCGCCGTCCGAGGGAGTTGAAGAGCTTCACTGGCTTCGTCGCAACCGGGGCAGTCCGGCGTGAGGGAGCGACAGTAGCAACGCGTGTCGACTCGGGTCCAGACGTCGATGTCGCCGGTCCAGAGGCCGCCCTTCAGAGGTCGATCGAGACCGTTCCTCCGTGCCAGTTCAGGCCCAGCCGGTCGCCGAAGCTGTCGAGGGCCTCCTCGCCGCTGAAGTCCAGTCGGCCGTTGCCGTTGGCGATGGCGGTGAAGCGAACGAAGACGATGGCGCCGCCGCCCGACAGGCCGGCGACCGGTCCGAGGTGCGTGGCGCCCACCAGGATCCGGCCCGCTGCCGCCTCCGTCGCCTCCAGGCTGGGAAGGACGCCCCGGTCGTGACCCTCATAGCGCAGCAGGTCCGCCGGAAACAGGAGTTCGAAGCCCAGGCCGTAGAGATCCTCGACGCCTGTCGCGTAGACCTCGACCTCGAGCGTCGAGCCGCTGGCGCTGCCGCGAAGGGCGATCGCGTCGCCGTTGGCCATCTCAGGCGAGAAGCTGACACCGCCGGTTGTGACCGGGCTCACCGGAGCGGTCGGACTCCCTCCCCCACTCTCACAGGCGAACAGGCTCATCGTGGCGAGCACCGTCGCTGCCATCGGAACGCGCACCGGTCGCGGCGGTACCGGCAGTTCTCAGTTGCCGCCGGCGACCGCCGGCTCGGGGGACCGCAGCCGGCGCAGGAAGCTCTTTGCGCGCTGCCGGCGCAGCCCCCGGAGGCGGTCGACGAACAGGATGCCGTCCAGGTGGTCCAGCTCGTGCTGGATCGCCCTCGCTTCGAGTTCGTCCGCGTCGATCTCGTATGGCTCGCCCTCCAGGTCGCAAGCGGCGACGCGGACGGAAGCGGGGCGTGTGACCTGCTCGGTGAAATCGGGAATCGAGAGGCAACCTTCGGTGTCCGTGGCGACGCCCCCGGCATCGAGGATCTCCGGATTGACGAGCACCCGCAGCGCCTCCGGATCCACCCCCGCGGTGGCATCCACTACCGCGACGCGCAACTCGACGCCGACCTGCGGCGCCGCAAGGCCGACCCCGGGAGCCTCGTGCATCGTCTGGATCATGTCGTCGACCAGGCGCTTCAGATCGGGACCGAAGTCCTCGACCGGCGCGCATCTTGCCCGCAACACCGGATCCGGGTACTGACGAATGGGACGAACGGGCATGTGCTACGCGGCCGACGCAGGAGCTTGGGGAATCATACGGGAAGGCGCCAGCTACATTCCGACCCGTCCTCTGAAGGTGACGGGCGTGTCCCGGTCGACCGTCCTGAACGGTTCGAGTACCGGATTGCCCGAAACGAACCGGACCCCGCTGCCTGGCACGCAGTTTGCTCATTAGCAGGAGTGGTAGCTTTCCTTGGCTCCGATTCCTTAGGGGGACAGTGAGATGAGACACCCGCTTCCGATCAGCGTTCTCGCGCTTCCGATCGTCTTCGCCGCGTCCGGCGCCGGAGCAACGAACACCCCGGGTCAGGAAGAGACGGACGGACTCGCCGGCGTCTACAGTTTCGTCGGCGCCCTGGATGGAGACGCGACCCTGTTCGCGGCTCGTTCCGGCGCCCAGAGCGAACTCGAACTCCATCTGCCGATCCTGCGAGGCGATCGGATCTGGACGACGCCGAACGCGCGACTCGCCGTGCTCATGTCGGACCGTTCGATCCTGGCGCTGGACCACGACTCCGAGATCACCCTTGAACGGATTGCCGGATCTCCCGACGGCAACGATCAGGACTCGCTCTACGTCCTGCACCGGGGGCGGTTGAGCCTGGAAGTCGAAGATCACCTTCTCGAATCGGAGTTGCCGGTGGTGGACACCGCCAACTCCAGGGTCTACATGAAGCAGGGCGGCCGCTACCAGATTCACAGCGATGGCAGCCGCTGGACCGAGGTGACGGTTCTCGCCGGATTCGCGGAAGTCGTGACGCAGCGGGGGTCGGTGATCGTTCGCGGCGGTGAGACGCTCGTTGCCAACGGTCTCGACAATCCCTGGATCGAACTCCAGAACGGTGCAGGGGTGGCGGCTGCCGGCCTGGATGAATGGACCGCGGGTCATCGGGCCAGTCTCGTGGCCTATGCCGCCGTCGATGCCGACGGCTACCGCGACACCCTGGGCGCCCATGGCGAGTGGGTCGAGGTCGACGATCGACGGGCCTGGAAGCCGCGTGTCGAAGAGAACTGGCAGCCATACAGCCGGGGCCGGTGGACGGACACTCCCGCCGGGCTGTACTGGGTGGCGCGGGATCCCTGGGGGCCGCTCACCTATCACTACGGAAGTTGGAACCGGCATCCGGCCTGGGGCTGGATCTGGTACCCGGGCCTCGCGTACGCCCCCAGCCACGTTTACTGGTACTGGGGACCGTCCTACGTCGGCTGGATTCCGAGCGGCTACTACCACCACTACTACCGGCGTCTGGGTTATGGTCTCCGCTTCGGCCTCTACGGCTGGGCGGGCGGTTACTGGGATCCGTTCAACACCTGGATCTTCTGCCCGACCGGCTACCTGGGTTACGGCCGCGGCTACACCTATGGCCATTCCCTGCGGCGTCGCCATGCCGAACTCGAACGCGGCATCATCACGACAGACACGCGCGGCATCGACCGCCGGAACTGGCGCGACCCGGCGGCGACTCAGCAGGTCCTGATCAACCGGCGCGGCGGGCTGGACGAAAGCGAGATCCCAAACGCCGACAGCTTCGTGGCGCGGCGGCCCAACCTCGATCCCTCGTTCCGAGGCGAAATCAGGCGCAGCGACGCCGACCCCGCGGTCGTGTCGGTTCGTCGCGCACGGCCTTCCGGGGATTCCGGGTTGACGAGCGTAACGGCCGGCGGCGTCCGGCCGGCTCCGTCAACCAGGCCGGCCCGGGCAGGCGTGGTCCGGGAGGACGGTGCGGATGTCGGAATCCGGCGGTCCGCCCCGGTTTCCGCGACTCGGGCCGACGAACCCGCGAAGTCAGGCGTGTCCGTCAGGAGGGCAGCGCCAGCCAGCCCTGGCGCCGCGCCGGCACCGAGCCGGCGGTCTACGGCCGGTCGCCGCGTACTGGACGCTATTCGGAGCCGGGACGGTGGGTCGAGTCCCACCCGGGTGCGCTCGACGCCGCGGACTTCAACGCCAAGGACTGCGCCTCCCACCCGGGTGCGGTCGACACCGCGGAGTTCGACGCCCAAGGCCGCGCCTCCCAGCCGGGTGCGGTCGACACCGCGGAGTTCGACGCCCAAGGCCGCGCCTCCCAGCCGGGTGCGCTCGACGCCGCGAGCCTCCACCCCCAGGTCGTCGTCGCGACCCGCGCGGGTACGGTCCACGCCGAGGAACTCCTCGCCGCGGTCTTCTTCGCCGCGGTCTTCCTCGTCGCCGAGGAGTTACTCTCCTCCTCCCAGCTCGAGTCCATCCAGCTACTCGCCGCCGTCTTCCCCACCCTCTTCGCCGCCCTCAGGCGGTGGCGGTCGGACGCCGCCGTTCGTTCCCTGACGGCCATCTGATGCGCCGGGGCGCTGGTCGGTCGAGCGCGTGAACGAGCGGCCCGGGATTCCGTCCCTGCTTGCGATCAGCGCGCGGCAGCTCTGCGGTGGTGCCGGTGGACTCGGACGCTGGGCCCGCTCGCTTCCCGCGGGTGCGGCGGTTCAACTCCGGGAGAAGGACCTGGAACGGCCCGATCTGATCCGCCTCGGCCGCACCCTTCGAAGCGCCTTCGACGGCGTGCTGATCGTGAACGGCGACCTCGAAGCCGCCCTGGCCTGCGATGCCGATGGCGTTCACCTGCCGTCCAACGCGCCGTGGCGGGACGTGGGCGCGCGTGTTCGGCGGCGGGATCTTCTTCTGGGAGTCTCCACGCACAGCCTGGCGGAACTCGAGATCGCATCGGAGGCTGGAGCGCACTACGCCCTGTTCGGGCCCGTGTTCGACTCCCCGGAGAAGCGGCGCTTCGGCCCGGCCCAGGGCCTGGACAGGCTCCGACGGGCGGTGGGCCTCGGCCTGCCGGTGCTTGCCGTCGGCGGTGTCGAAGCCGGCAATGCGGCCTCGATCGCCCGGACCGGGGCGCACGGCGTGGCCGCGATCAGGGCCTTCGTCGACCCGCGCACCGCGGTGGACCTCGAGACCGCGTGGGCCGGGGCTGCTGGTACGATCGCGCCCCGTGCAGCAAGTGCTCCCGAAGTGCAGTGACTCCGCGCCCGGACTGCCCAGGCGCGCGACCCATGCGGGCTAGATTCCTCGTCGTCTCAGCCCTGATCGTGGCGCTCGATCAGTGGACCAAGCTCTGGATCGAAGGCGCCCTGGAGCCACACGAACGACTGGAGGTCGTGCCGGGTTTCTTCGATCTGGTGCACGTGCAGAACACCGGCATCGCTTTCGGACTGTTTCCGGCCGGGCGTGAACTCGGCGGCACGCTGGTGCTGACGGCTCTCGGCTTCGCGGCGCTCGCCATCGTTTCGATCTACTTCCGGCGCACCTCCGAACGGGAACGGCTGCTCCTCCTCTCCCTGTCCCTGGTGCTCGGCGGCGCGGTCGGCAATCTGGTCGACCGCATCCTGCTGCGGGCGGTTACGGACTTCCTCGACGTCTATGTCGGCACGCATCACTGGCCGGCTTTCAACGTCGCCGACAGCGGTGTGACGGTCGGCATCGTCCTGATGCTGGTCCACAGCTTTGCTCCGTCCCTGGGAAACCGGACCACTGAGGCCAGGGCGGGCCGAAGCGACCTGGTCGGGGCCGGCTCCTCGAAGTGACCTTCATCGAGGCGCCGGCCTCGGCGGCGGGCGAGCGGGTCGACGTCTACCTCGCGCGGGTTCTCGACGAACCCCGGAACCGGATCCGGAACCTCCTCCGCCGCGGTCTTGTCACCGCTGGAGGCTCGCCGCTCAAGCCGTCCTACGTGCTGCGGGGTGGCGAGGAGATCGTCTACCGCCTGCCGCCGCCTCCGTCGAAGCAACCGCTCGCCGAGCCGGGTCCCGTTTCGGTGATTCACGAAGACGAGGACCTGCTGATCGTGGACAAGCCCGCGGGCCTGATCGTTCACCCCGGCAGCGGCGTTCCGGGAGGCACCCTGGTGAACAGGCTGCTCCACCACCGACCCGGCATCGCCGGAGTCGGCTCCGCCGAACGGCCCGGCATCGTTCATCGCCTGGACGCGGGCACCAGCGGTGTCCTTGCCGTCGCGTGCAGCGATGCCGCCTACCGGCGGCTGAGTCGAGCGTTTGCCGAACGCGAGGTCGACAAGGTCTATCTGGCGGTGGTGTACGGCCGGCCCGAACCGTTGCAGGGACAGATCGAACTACCGATCGGCCGCGACCCGGCGGTGCGCACCCGAATGGCGGTGGTAAGTGCCGCGAGGGGAGGACGGCCGGCAATCAGCCGCTACCGGCTGCTGGCGGAGGCTCCCGGCCTTTCACTGCTGAAGCTGAGAATCCTGACCGGCAGAACGCACCAGATCCGGGTTCATTGCAAGGCGATCGGGCATCCCCTGATCGGCGATCCGACCTATGGCGAATCCCGCTGGCGGAACCTCGAACCATCCATTCGCCGGCCCGTCCGCGAGTTCCCGCGACCGGCTCTCCATGCGCTGCGGCTCACGCTGCCGGGGTTTGCCGGCGCACCCTCCCGCAGCTTCACGGCTCGGGTGCCCGGAGATCTTCGGACCCTGTGCCGGGCCTGTCGCCTGGATCGGGGACTGCCGGTCGACCGTCAGGAGTCGCCCGAGCCGCCGGCGGCGCTCGCGTAGCCTCCGCTCGGCGTCGCGCCGATCGCCAGCGTGCCGCTCATCTCGATCCTGCCGTTGCAGATGCCTCCCTCGGCGATGGACACGAGGGGAGCGGTCAGGTCGCCCTCGACCGAGCCCGACGACAGCACCTCGATCTTCTCCGATGCCCGGACGTCCCCTTTCACGTGGCCCGAGATCTGGACGGACTGGGCAACCACGTCAGCCTCGATCCGGCCTCGCCGCCCGAGCACGAACCGGCCCTTGACCTCCACGTTCCCCGTCAGGGAACCGTCGACCAGAACCTCGGCGTCACCCGCGATGCTGCCGTCGATGTGCGAACCGGGCGCCACGTAGGTACGCGCCGGCGCGGCTGAAGGCGACCTCACCTCGCCGGGAGTTGTCAACGCCGCATCCGCCGCGGTTTCTTCGAGATCCTTCTTGAAGAACGCCATCTGCTCTTTGTACCCTTCCTGTCTCTTGGTTTCGTTCCGGACCAGGTCACGCGTCGGCTGAGGCGTCTGGAGCGGGCAACGGGACTCGAACCCGCGACATCCAGCTTGGGAAGCTGGCACTCTGCCAACTGAGTTATGCCCGCAGGCACTCAGACGGCGTTCAAGGTAACCCAGCCCCCGCGGGCGGTCAAGCACCCCGGTCGGCGCCGCGAAAAAACGCTATGATGCGCACCCTTAGGCCCCTCGTCCTCGCGCTTGATGGTTCCCAGCTCCCAGCCCCTCTACTTCTTCCCGGAGCGGGACGTGACCGGCGAGGAGCTCGAAGAGATGCTCCATGGCGGGAACCGCGAGGACCGCTGTATCGCGATCTCCTGCATGCTGCGCTACGCGCAATGGGAGGACATCTGGGACTACGTCTCCCGGGATGACGTGCGGGAACTGTTCGACGACCTCGACCTGCCGGAAAGTCTGCGCGCGGCCTGGGCCCGCATGCTGAAGATCGAGTCCGTCGCCACCTGAACGCTGGTTCCTACCGCCGGTCGCCCATCACCAGGCCGCCCAGGCCGCCGAGCACGGAACCTTCTCCCTTGCGAGTTCCCCCGGTCTGGGGCGCGGCGGCGTACACCCGGCTCGCCAGCCGACTGAACGGAAGCGACTGGATCCACACCTTTCCGGGCCCGGTCAGGGAGGCGAAGAAGAGCCCCTCGCCGCCGAACAGCGCGGTCTTGATCCCGGGTACCGTCTGGATGTCGTAGTCGACCTGGCGCTCGAAGGCGACCAGGCAGCCCGTGTCCAGACGAAGCGTCTCGCCGGCGCCGAGCTCGCGCTCGACGACCGTGCCGCCGGCGTGAACGAACGCGAGTCCATCGCCCTCCAGTTTCTGCAGGATGAAGCCTTCGCCGCCGAACAGGCCCGCTCCGAACTTCCGCTGAAACGCGATACCCACCGACACGCCCTTGGCGGCACAGAGAAAGGCGTCCTTCTGACAGAGGATCGTGTTGCCATGGGCGGGAAGATCAAGGGGAATGATGCGCCCCGGATAGGGCGAAGCGAAGGCGACGTTCCGGCGGGCGCCGGCGCCGTTTCCGAACACCGTCATGAACAGGGACTCACCCGTCAGGACCCGTTTGCCGGCGGAAAGGAGCTTGTCCATGAAGCCGTCAGCCCCGCGCTCTGAACCATCGCCGAAGATCGTGTTCATCTCGATGCCGGGATCCATGTACATGAACGATCCCGCTTCCGCGATGCAGGCCTCGCCCGGGTCGAGCGTGATCTCGACGAACTGCATTTCCTCGCCGACGATCACGAAGTCGATCTCATCGGCCACGCCGCCCGGCGGCTTGGGGATCGGTGTGCCGAAGGCGGCGGCGAACCGCGGCTCGCTGACGACCGGCGCCCAGTTGCCCATGCCGTCCCGGTACACGTGTGCACCGCGTGCGACCGAGCCGGAACGGATCCTCGCCTCGATCTCTTCCGCCGTGTATGGTCCTTCCTGCTTGCCGTCGATGGCCACGTACCAGATCTGATCGCTCATTCCCTTGAGTACTCTCTTTCCGGCGCTCGGGTTTCGTCGCGCTTCAGGTTTCGTCGTGCTTCAGGCGGATTCACTGGGCGAGGGGCGGTGGATCGTAGCCCACGACTCGCACCTCGAAGACCCAGGGCCAGTACTTCCCGGTCAGCAGGAAGGTCCCCGCTTCGGGCCGGTAGGCAATGCCGTTCAGGACGTCGGCCTCCTCCGCCTCCTCCGGGGTCAACAGGCCGGAAGCGTCGACGATGGCCACCACCGAGCCGGAGTCTGTGTCGATGGCGGCGATCTCGTCGCTGCCGAACAGGTTCGCGAACAGCAGGCCGTCCACGAGCTCGAGTTCGTTCAGGTCGTCAACGGGCATTCCGCTTCTCGTCACCCGCAGTCGACGGCGCACCGTCAGGGTCTCGGGATCGCGGAAGGTGAGGATCGGCGTGCCGTCGCTCATGATGAGGTCGGATCCGTCGTAGGCGAGCCCCCAGCCTTCCCCGTCGAAGCGCAGCCTGCGCCGCTCGCTGAACGGCGGAAGATCCCACACCAGGGCCACTCCTCGCCGCCAGGTCAACTGGACGAGCCGCTCGTCGGCGCCCGGGAGGAAAGCGATCCCTTCCCCGAACAGGTCACGGTCGAGATCGATCCGGGCCAGTTCCGAGCCGTCGGCCCAGCGCCACGCGCGCAGGCTCGAGGCCCCATAGGAGCCGGTACTCTCGTAGATCACGCCGTCGCGCCACAGCAAACCCTGTGTGTAGGCCCTGGTGTCGTGCGGCCGCCGGTCGAGCACCTCGACCAGCCAGCGTTCCGGTTCCGGCGGTCGCTGGCCCGGCCCGTCGCCCGCCGCAGCGTCGCTCGACCCGGCCGGCGCGCACGCCGGTACGGCAAGCAAGGCAACGCATAGAACCAGGAGGGTTTCGCGCATGTGGCAACGGCGACGGTAGCAGTCCGTGAGGATGGTCCGCGCTTGACCGTTCCGGCCCTGGTTGGAAGAGTGTCGCCGCCATGAGGTCTCCCGTGCTTCGAAGGGTCAGTCTTCTCGCCAGCGGCGCGCTACTTGCCGCGGCCTGGTTCGCCTTTGCCCAGCCAGCGGCGGACCGGCCGCTGTCGAGTCCGCGCGAAACCATGCGCGTCTTTCTCGAGGCCTTCGCGACCGAGGACGGACGGCCGGACCTGGAGACCGCCGCCGGCTGCCTCGATCTGGGGGATCTTCCCTTCCCGGTGCGGGCGCGGCAGGGACGGAACCTGGCCAGTGAACTGAAGCATGTGATCGATCGGCTCGAGTTCGTGGAGCTCGCCGCCATTCCCGGCGATGGCGACCTGGACCGGTGGCTGTTCAACGACGAACTTTCCGCGCCGATCGTCCTGGCGCCGGACGAGAACGGGAACTGGTTGTTCACGCGGGAAACGGTGGCGTCCATCCCGACCCTGTACCAGGAGCTGCGGGACCGCTCGGTGGTCGAGGGAGTCGAGGAAGCACCGGTGACCGCGGCGACCTGGCTCCGGGATCGCATCCCTTCCTATCTCCGGGCCGGCGGCTTCGTCCTTCACACCTGGCAATGGCTGGCGCTGCCGATCCTCGTCCTGATCGGCCTGCTGATCGACCGGATCGTCGTCTGGATCGCCTATGGGCTCTTCTCCGGGCCGCTGAACAGGCGCTACGAGTCCCTGGATGTCCAGGGCGCGCGCCGCATCCTGCGCCCGACCGGCCTGCTGGTCATGGCCGGAGTGTGGTGGCTGGGTCTCCAGTGGCTGGGCTTGCCGCCCCAGGTCCATGCCTGGCTGGACGTGGTCGTTCTGGTGCTGTTCCTGCTGGCGCTCGGCCGTGTGGCGTTCGCCCAGATCGACCTGCTCGGAACGGCGCTGCGGGCACGCGCGGCCAGGGCCGAGAACCGGTTCCACGACCAGTTGGTCCCCTTCGTCACAAAGACGCTGAAAGCGGCCGTCGCCGTCTTCGGCATCGTCTTCCTGCTCGCTCAGCAGGGGCGGGACGTGACCGCGCTGCTTGCCGGCCTGGGCTTGAGCGGTCTCGCGGTGGCCCTGGCGGCGCAGGATCTGCTCAAGAACCTGTTCGGATCGGTCACCGTGCTTCTCGACCGCCCGTTTCGCATCGGCGACTGGGTCAAGGTCGGGGACGTCGAAGGCGTAGTCGAGGAGATCGGCTTTCGCAGTACCCGCGTGCGGACGTTCTACGCCTCGCTGATCACCCTGCCCAACGCGAGGCTGATCGACGCCTCGGTCGACAACTACGGCGCTCGGGCGTTCCGTCGGTGGAGCACCCGCATCAGCATCACGTACGGCACGCCGCCGGAGACCGTCGACGCCTTCTGCGAGGGGCTCCGGCAGATCGTCCGCGCCAACGAGTCGATGCGCCAGGACGCGTTCGAGATCCACCTGAACGAGTTCGGCACCAACGGCCTGGAGATCATGCTCTACGTCTTCTTCCTCGCGCCGGACTGGAGTACGGAGCTGCGGCTCCGCCACAACCTGGCCCTGGACATTCTGCGCCTGGCCGACCGGCTAGGGGTCCGCATCGCCTTCCCCACGCGGACGATTCAGTTGGAGGCGCCGGCGGACGACGAAGCGTCGGCCTGACCGCCCGGAAGGACGATGCGCACCGCGAGTCCCCCGCCCGGCCTGGTCGCGGCGGTGATCGATCCGCCGTGCTCCTGGACGATCCGCCGGGCGATCGGAAGCCCCAGACCGGTACCGCCGCTCGAGGTCGAGAAGTAGGGCTCGAAGATCCGCTCCAGATCGCCGTCCGACACACCCGGACCCCGATCCGAGACCGTCACGGCGACCGCGCCGTCCGAGCCACCCGGCTCGACTCTCACGAGCACCTCTCCATCCCTGCTGCTGGCCCGCAGGGCATTCTCGATCAGGTTCCGGAGCGCCCGCTGCATCAGACGCCGATCGAACGCGAGCAGGGCATCCGCCGCTCCAGGTTCCGACTCGAAGCGGACGGCCACGGCCCCGTGCGCGGTGCTTCCGTAGCCGTCGACGACTTCGCGAACCGCCTTCACCAGATCGTCGGGGGCCGGCTGAGCGAGCGGGATCCGGCTGTAGGTCGAGAACTCGCCGGCGGTCCGCGCGAGTTCTTCCACCTGCGTCAGGATGTTCCCGGTACAGCGATCGAACACCTCCTCCAGGCGATCCGGCGCATCCCGCCACACCTGTCGCAGGTGTTCGGTCGAGAGTCGGATCGGCGTCAGCGGATTCTTCACCTCGTGCGCGATCAGTCGCGCCATCTCGGCCCAGGCCTCGAGGCGCTGCGCCCGGACCAGATCAGCCCGCGTCGACGCGATGCGCGCCGCCATGCCGTCGATTGCCTCGCCAAGCGTCCTGAGCTCCGTTTCCCGCGGCGAGAAACCCAGCGAAGCCGCTCCACCGGCAATGCGGTCGGCGCCGGCGATCATCCGCATCAGTGGACGGGTGAACCCCCGCGCGAGCCGCGCGCCGACGGTGACCAGCAGCAGGACCAGCGCGGTGGTCACGACCAGGGCCTGCCGCCTCAGGGCAGCCAGTTCACGTGTGGCCGCCTCCTGCTGGGCCAGCAGCGGCACGGATACGAACAGTCCCGATTCGCCCGGGCGCACCTCGCCCAGGGACACCGGCGTGTACAGCTCCAGATAGGACGTGCCCTGCCGCGTCGTCTGCACCCGCGCCGCCGTCGGATGGCCGAGCAGCGCCAGTCTGCTGTACACGTTGCCCGGAATCCGTTCCGGCATCAGGCCGGCGGTGAAGAGGTCCGGCTTGCTTGATGCGTAGACGCTGCCGCGCCAGTAAAGGTTCACCTCGTGTCCCACGACCTCGGCCAGCCAGGACAGGAGTTCGTCGTCCAACTGGGCGTCAATCGAGAACCCTGCCTCCAGACCGAGCAGAAAGTCCGTCAGGACGTACTCCAGCGACACGAGCGCGGTACGGCCCGCCGCCTCCTGCTCCGCCTGAACGCGCGCGGCCAGATTCCGGAAGAGAAGTCCGTTGAGCAGCGTCAACGGCACGATGGCGATCAGGGCCAGCACCGCGGTGAGGCGGACCGAGTAGCGGCGGACATCGGGTAGCAGGCGTCTCCGCAATGTCGCCGTGGGCAGGCTGATCAGGAGAACGGCGATGGCCACGACGGACACCGCCAGCATGACCCGCGTTGCGACCGTGGCAATCCGCCACAGACGCTCCGCCACCGCCTCCTCGAGGAGCAGGGCAACGATCCAGAGGCCCGGCAGATCCGTGGGGCTGAACCACGCCAGGGCTGGTCCCGCGGGAGTCTCGACCTTCAGGGTACGGCGCGGATCCACGGACTCGGACGGCGACGGCAGCAACCAGTCCTCCTGCCACCGCGAGACCAGGGGACGGCCCGCGCCGTCGACGTAGGCGAGTTCCGCGTTCGCAGACGGTACCGGGACGCCCGGACTTCGATCCGGACCGCCGCGCAGCAGCCGCACCTGCAGTTCAGCGCCGGCCCCCGACGTAACGGGGCCCCAGAGCTCGACTTTCGGCATGGCGGCCGTCCAGAAACGAACCGTGCCCCAGTCCTGTCCCGCGGAGCCGAAGGAGAACTCGTCCGAGGCGCTCCGCTGCTGCTGCCAGGTCGGGAGATCACCGGCTGGCCAGCGGGCGCTGCCGGCATCCAGGTTCCCTGTCTCCGGATCGACCGGCAAGCCGTAGGAAAAGGTCGAAACGCCGCTCTCCCGGATCACCGCGAGTGCCGAGACCATTTCGGAGGCGGCCAGAGGCGACCGGCTCCAGAGTTCCAGGGCCAGATCCTGGTGATCGTCGAGTTCGCGCGGGTCGCCCAGGGCCAGCATCCTCAGATCGGTCGCCACCAGGAACGCGCTCGTGGTTTCGGCCAGTGCCGCGACATCCTCCGGACGCGGAGCGTCGAGACCTTCTCGCACGCTGTCGGCGAGCAGTGCGCGCAGTGCCGGCCGGTGGGTAGCTTCAGCCAGCAGACCGACGCCCAGGGCCACCGCGGCGCCGGTCAACAGGACATGCATCCAGTCCCGGCGTTCCGACCAGCCGAACGCCCAGAACGAGGCCACCGCGAGGATCGACCAGGCCGCCAGCAGCACCAGCCAGTCACCGACCGGACCACCGAAGGAAGCCCCCGGATCCGGCGGCGCACCGGTGGTGTCGGTCACCCAGATCCGCCACCGGAAGAAACCGTAGCCCACAGCCGCCGCGGCCCCGCCCAAACCGAGGATCGCGACCGCGGGGCCTGGCTTCGCGGGTGCCCGGGCGCTCCAGCGCCGGAAGAGCCGGACCATGGACAGGCCGACCCCCAGGGCGAAGGCAACCAGGGCGAGCGTGGTTCCGATGGTCGACGACTGCCCGGGCCCGGGCTCGAAGCGGAGTCGCAGCCAGGGTCCGGGAACGCCATCGGGCGGGGCCAGCTCGCGAATGCCGAGGGCCTCGAGAGCCGGCGTCAGGGGTTCCGCGGAGTGGTCCCGAACCGACCACCTGACGCCGTGGCGCCTGAGCCCGAAGGGCGTGGGGAACGGCAACGAGTCGGTCGGGAAGCTGTTGCCGACGATCAGGCGCCAGCCGCCCTCCCCCGCGCCCATGTCGACCGCCGCATAAAGCGAGACCGCCGTGAAGCCGGCGGTCTGGTTGATGCCTCCGGGCAGCAGTCGGTCCAGGGGCAGATCGTGTCGAAGTCCCGGACCGCCCCAGGCCTGCGCAAGGTCGTCGGGATCGACCAGAACCAGCGTGTGTCCCCCCGTGCTGCTGACCCGGTCCAGTTCCTCGAACACGCTCTGTCTGGCCTGCGTCGACTGCCTCTCCTGAATCGGGCTGAAGGGCACGGCTACGGTGCGGCGGACACTCTCGGCCGCGCTTTCGGCATCCGCCAGCAGATCCAGGAGAAGATCGCGGTACGCCGATTCCATCGCGGCCATCTGAGAGTCCGTCGGCAGCGGTGGATCATCGCTGCTCCGCGGCCACCGCTCGACCGCGAACATGACGGCGGACACAGCGAACAGGCCGAGAATGACCCGAAGCTCGGCCGTACCTCCGCGGCGCCGGGCCGCCGAGGCGGTCATGGCCCGGCCGGGGCCGCCCGGACGGACCGGAGAATCCGGTCCGCGACCTGCTCCGCGTCGCCGGTCGAGGTGTCGATCAGCTCGTAGGTTTCATCGCGCCTCAGCGGCGACGCGCGCCGGCGGATGTCGCGCTCGTCCCGGGCGCGCATCTCCGTCAACAGCCGCTCGCGGTCGCCGCACTCCCGGTCGGCAAGCTGACGCAACCGGCGTTCGGCCCGTACTTCGAGGGGAGCCTCCAGGTAGAACTTGTGCGGGGTCTCAGGGAAGACGACCGTGCCGATGTCCCTTCCCTCCACCACGGCGCCCTCCCGGGCGGCGAACTCCCGCTGCTTCGAAACGAGCCAGGAGCGAACCGCCGGGTGGACCGCGACCCGCGATGTCGCGACGTCGACCCCCGGTGTTCGGAGCCGGGCGCCCGGCACCGTTCCATCAACCACCACTTCGGCTTCGTCATTCCGTGGACGCAACTCGAAGTGGAGTCCCGCGATCAGCCTGCCCATCGCCGGACCGTCGGCCGGATCGAGACCTTCCTCCAGGGCCTTCCACGCGACCGCCCGGTACATGGAGCCGGTATCCAGGTAGGGCACGCCGAGCTCCGAGGCCACCCGGCGCGCCACGGTGCTCTTGCCAACGCCGGCCGGACCGTCGATCGCCACGACGGTCATCGACGACGCGACTTCCGCCCGCGTGGCTGCCGCCGGCGCGGACCTGGGGCGCCTCTGCCCGGCCTCGGTCCCGGGCCGGCGCGAAGAGCGGCGAGTTCATCGGCGGAGAGTTCGCGCCAGGCCCCGAGCGGGAGCTCCGCGTCCTCGAAGCGGCCGATCGCCACCCGGCGCAGGCGCTGGACCGGGTGCCCGACGCGGAAGAACATCTCGCGGATCTGACGCGTTCTCCCCTCGAACAACTCGATCTGCCACCAGCTCGAGGTACGGGCCGGGCGCGCGCCACGCCGGGCCGACGCGCGGGTCAGTCTCATCGGTGCGGTCCGGCGACCCGCGATCACCATGCCGCCTCGAAGGCGCGCGATCGCGGAATCCCCCGGAAGACCCCGAACCTTTGCGAGGTACCGTTTGGAGCAGCCGAAGCGGGGGTGAGTCAGCCGGTAGGCCAGATCACCGTCATCGGTTACGAGGAGCAGGCCCTCGGTTCCGTAGTCGAGGCGTCCGACTGGCTTCAGCCGACGGCGCCATTTCTCGGGGATGAGGTCCATCACCGTGGGCCGTCCCTCGGGATCAGAGCGAGTGGTCACGTAGCCGGCGGGCTTGTTCAGGACGACGTAGCGCGAAGCGGCGCTCCGGCGAACCGGCTCGCCATCCACGAGCACCGTGACCGGAGGTTCCCCGGCCGCGCCAACCCGGTCGCCGAGCACCGCCACGCGGCCGTCGATCGTGACCCGCCCTTCCCGGATCAGGTCTTCCGCTGCCCGGCGGGACGCGACTCCCGCTCGGGAAAGGACCTTCTGGAGGCGTTCGCCCCGTCGCCGCTCAGCCATCCCCGGAGTCCGCCGGCGCAAGGGTGAGCTCGGCCTGCGGAACGTCCTCCTCCGCCGCGGCCAGGAAGGTCTCCTCGAACTCCTCGAGCGGCGGCAGCTCCGACAGCGAGCGCAGGCCGAAGTGAAGGAGGAAGTCCCGGGTCGTGGCGTAGAGGAACGGGCTCCCCACGACCTCCTTGCGTCCGGCGATACGGATCAACCGCCGCTCAAGCAGCGTCTTGAGAACGCCGGCGGAGTTCCGGCCCCGGAGATCCTGGATCTCGGGGCTGGTCACCGGCTGACGGTAGGCGACGATGGCCAGCGTCTCCAGCGCGGCCATCGATAGCTTGCTGCGTCCGGCAACGTCGAAGTACTTCCGCAGATAGGAATGGAGGTCCGGGCGCGTGACCAGCCGGTAGCCGCCCGCCGCCTGATCGACCACGACCCCGCGCTCCGGCCGCGCGCCGGACTCGTCGGCGCGGTAGCGGTCGAGGACCGTCTGAAGGGCTTCGCGCGCCTGCTCCCGGGAATCCTCGGGGAAGACCTCGAGCAGCTTCGCTTCCGGCTGCGGATCCGGGCTCGCGAAGAGCAACGCCTCGAACACCGCCGCCATCTCCGCCTGATCGGTCATCCGGTGAAATCCTCAAGCAAGATCGGATCCAGCGGTCGCGTCGTCCGAAAGAGGAGCACCGAGCTACCGCCGGCGGAGTGGAGCCGGACGAGGTTCAATCTCGCCATCTCGAGCACCGCGAGGAAGCAGGCGATCGCCTCGGCCCGGCTCGACAGCGCGAAGAGATCGTCCTGGAGGTCGAGTGACCGGCCGCCGTCGAATCGGTGCAGAAGCCTCTCGATCTGGCCTCGAACGCTGAACGTCTCGCCCCGGTAGGTCAGCGGGCTCGGATGTTCCTCGTCGTAGCGCTTCAGCACGTCACGCAGGACCTGCAGGAGGTCGAAGAGGGAGAGATCCCCCATGTCGAACTCCTCGTCGTCGTCGCCGGACGTTGTCGCTTGCCTGCCGCTCCGTGTCCATAGCCCGTGACGGAGATCGTCCACTTCCGCGAGCGTCTGCGCCGCCTCCTTCAGCCGCTGGTACTCGAGTAGCCGTTCGATCAGCTCGCGTCGGGGATCCTCGAGCGTTTCCCCCGGTTCCGGTTCCGGTTGCGGCAGCAGCACCCTGGCCTTGAGCTGTATCAGCAGCGCGGCCTCGTAGATGTACTCGGCGGCGATGTCCAGGTCGAGCTCATCCATCAGCGCCAGATACTCGTGGAACTGGTCGCAGATCAACGCGACCGGGATGTCCGTGATCTCGATCTCGTTGATGCGAACGAGGTGCAGAAGCAGGTCGAGAGGTCCCTCGAACGCAGGGAGCTGGACCCTCCACGACGCCGGCAACAGGCTGCCGTGCCCATCCACGAGCTTCATCCGGGGCGATTCTCCCACATCGTGGGCACCGGAGAGCCGACCGAGCCGACAGCCTCGAACCAGTGCCGGGCCGCATGGCGCGGGCGAAACCGCTGATCGAGCCGTTGCCGTCCCGCCGCGCCCCGCGCTCGCGCCGCTTCGGGATCCGACATGGCCTCGATCAACGCACCGGCGAGCGCGGCCGAGCGTTCAGGCGGCACCAGCCAGCCGGTCTCCCCATCGATCACGACCTCGGGAATCCCGCTCACCGCCGACGCGATGACGGGGACGCCGTCGCCCATCGCCTCGAGGACGACGAGAGGCATCCCCTCGTAGGTCGAGGGCACGATCAGCGCCGCCGCCCGCCGCCGCAACCGCGCCGCCTCCGACCGGGAGCACCGACCCGCCCAGTGAACTCGGCCCACCAGCCCGAGCCGTTCGCTCAGCGCCTCGAGGGCCTCGCGGCGCTCGCCGTCGCCGGCCACGACCAGGCGCAGATGGCGGCCGCGATCGCGGACCTGCGCCAGGGCCTGTAACAGGACTTCCATTCCCTTTCGTATGCGCAGCCGGCCCACTGCCAGCACATACGGTTCGCCGGCAGCCGGTTCGTCCGTATCCGGGGCTCGCACCGATTCCCGCGTTCGAGCGCCCAACGGCGCGCCGGTGACGTTCGGCACCACGCGCACGCCCTCCACGCCGTAGTCGCGCTCGATCTCCAGCGCGGTCGCCCGGCTCGGGGCGAGCCGCACGTCGGATCGCCTCGCCGTCAGCCGGCCAAGCGCGATGTGCATGGGAGTGCGAAGGGCGCGGAACAGCCGCTCGCTCTGAACCGGCCGGGCGAGCACCCTGGCGTCCTGGTCGTGGTCGACGAGGGGACGGACCGCCTGGCGCTCCCGCACGTAGCTCACCTGCTGGAGCGCCACCAGCAACGGCCTCGAAGCCCGGTCGAGCCCCGCGAGATCGCGGATCACCAGACCGCCGTCGCTCTCATGGACCTGCACCACGTCCGGGCGCCACTCCCGGACCACGCGCCGGACGGCACTCCGCGCCCGCCAGGGAAAGGCAGACTTTGAGACGTTCGCGCCGCAACGGTCGCGACCCAGAACCTCGACTTCGCAGCCGGCCTCCCTCAACCCCCAGGCAAGCTGCAGCACCTGTTCCCCGGCTCCGGACAGATCCCTCGGCGGTAGCACGTTGGCGACCATCAGCACCTTCATGGCTAAGGGCTTCCTTCCTCCGCCGAGACCAGGCCTGGAACCCGCCGCTCCAACTGTCGCCGCAAGGCGTCGTTCACGGGATCCGCCAGGCGCTCCAGCAGTTCGGCGGCGTCCTGCCGTGCCGCGACCAACCATGTCCAGTCGCGCGCCAGGTCGCCAAACCGGAACTGCGGCAGCCCGGCCTGACGCGTGCCGAGAATCTCGCCGGGGCCCCGCTGCCGCATGTCCTCTTCCGCGATCCGGAAACCGTCGGTCGAAGCGGCGAACACTTCCAGGCGGCGCTCCGCCTCGGCCGAGGGCTCTCCCGCGATGGCGATGCAGAGCGGATCTCCCAGCGCCGGATCGGTGCCGCGGCCAATCCGACCGCGCAACTGGTGCAACTGGGCGAGGCCGAAACGCTCGGCCCCCAGAATGACCATCGCCGTGGCTTCGGGCACGTCGACGCCGACTTCGATCACGGTCGTGGCCAGCAGCACCTGGATCGATCCATCGGCGAACCGGTCCATCGTTTCATCCCGTTCCTGGCGCCGGAGGCGCCCGTGCACGACACCCCAGGGAGCCGCGAGCGCGCGCGCCCAGTTCGGGCCGGTCTCCCCGAGCGATGGCAACCCCGCCGCCGCGCCCTCACCGCCGTCGATCAGGGGAAAGACGACATAGGCGCGGCCGCCGCTCTCGAGGCGCCGCCGCACCTCCTGCACCGCCCCTTCCATCCCGCCGTCCGTCGTCACCCGGGTTTCGATCGGACGGCGGCCCGGTGGCATCTCGTCCAGTATCGACACGTCGAGATCACCGTACACCGTGAGCGCAAGCGACCTGGGAATCGGGGTCGCGGTCATGACCAGGAGGTCAGGTCGCAGGCCCTTCCGGGCCAGGGACTGCCGCTGGACGACGCCGAAACGATGCTGTTCATCGATCACCGCAAGACCCAGCCGCGCGAACCGCGTGCGGTCCTCGATCAGCGCGTGGGTGCCGATAACGAGGTCGATACGGCCGTCCGCGATGCGCTCCTCGACGGCGCCGCCATCGCTGGCAACACGCTGGCTCGAAGTGACGAGGGCGATCGTAATCCGGGAACCAAGCAATCGCTCCAGGGAAGCAAAGTGCTGCTCGGCCAGGAGCTCCGTCGGCGCCATCAGCGCCGATTGCAGGTCGCTTTGGGCGGCCATGAGACAGGAGAGTGCCGCCAGGACCGTCTTGCCGCTGCCCACGTCGCCCTGGACCAGGCGCAGCATGGGCTCTTTCCTCTCGAGGTCGCCGGCAATCTCCCCGAGCACCCGTTCCTGGCCCCCGGTCAGGCGAAACGGCAGGAGCCCGGTCGCCACCGTCCACGCGGCGCCGTCGGCGCGGTAGCGGTGGGGTTTCCCCGATCGACGGCGCTGGCGACGGGTAGCGGCGAGCTGCAACTGCTGGAGCAGGAACTCGCCGTAGGCGAGGCGGGCATGGGCCGAACTCCGCCTGGCGTTCAGTTCCTCGATCGATGCATCCGGCGACGGCGAATGCACTTCCGTCAGGGCTTCCGCCAGGCAGGGCAGTTGGTGCTTCGTCCGTTCCTCTCGTGGAAGCCACTCCTCGATCCAGTCCGGTCCCGAGGCGTCCCGCAGACCCCGGATCGCATCGGCAGCGAGCCGGGCGACCCGTGACGGCGGCACCTCCCCGATCCGGCCGTAGACGGGCCGGAGTCCGCCGGCACAGGGTTTCTCACCGCTGATCCGCTCGACGGATGGATTCGAGAGTTGCCAGGGACCGTCTCCGCCGCGGCGCCGGAGCGGGCCGTGCAAAAGGTAGGGCACGCCCTCCTCGAGCTGCCGGGCAAGGTAGGGACGATTGAACCAGACCACGCCGACTTTGGCCGCGCCGTCACAGGCGACCGCTTCGACGCGGGAGAAACGTCGCCGCCCAAACACACGTTTCACGTTCTCCAGTCGGGCGACCACCGTCAGGGGACCGGGCGCCACGGACTCCGATCCGTCTCCGTCTGCTCCCGGCAGCCGGCCAAGAGTGCGACGGTCCTCGTAGCGGCGCGGGAGGTGAGCGAGCAGATCCACGATCCGCCGGCAACCGGCCGCGGCCAGCCGCCGACCCAGCACTGGTCCCACGCCGCGCGTACTGGTGATGGGATCGCGCGCGTCCATCGTCCCCGCCGGCCCGCTATGGTTGGACTTCCAGCGTCGCGTTCCGTACGTCGACGGAGGCGCTGGCGCCCAGCGGCAGGGTGTGGTTCGGCGCCTGGTGACCCGCGGGCAGTCCGGCGAACAGCGGCACGCCAAGGGATTCGGCGAAGTCGATCAGGCTGGCGCGCGCATCGCAATTCGTGAAGTGGCCGGCGATCACGGCGCGCACGCCGGCCGCCTGACCGGATGTCCGGAGCTGGGTGAGCAGACGGTCGATCCGGTACTCCGGTTCGTCGATGTCCTCGAGCACGAGGATCGAGTCCCGGAAGCTCGGCAGCAGCCCCGTTCCGACCGTTGCAGCCAGCATGCTGAGGCACCCTCCGAGGAGGCGGCCCTCGATCGCCGGAGGTCGGCCGGCCGACGATCCCGCGGATACCGCTTCGAGCGCCCAGGGGTCGGGAAGCCGGCCGCCCAGCGCGTCCTGGAAGGAACGGCGCTCCTCCGGCAGCAGACCCCGCGCGAAGTCGACCGTCATGGGACCGTGAAACGCCATCGTTCCCGTCCTCGAAACCAGCGCGAGGAGGAAGGGTGTCAGGTCCGAGTAGCCGACGTAGGGCCGCGGCCTCGAGGCAAGCAGGGTCCAGTCGACGTGTGCGAGGATGCGCGGAACGCCGTAGCCTCCACGCGCGAAAACGATCGCGGCGACCGACTCGTCTGCCGCCAGCTCATGGAAGGCTCCGAGACGCTCCCGGTCGGAACCCGCGAACAGCGGCCGGCCGCTGAGCGAAGCTTCGGGCCGCAGGTTCGCAGCGAGGACCGGCTCGAACCCGAGCTCCTTCAGCGCGGCGACGCCGGCGGCCAGACGGTCCGGGTCGATTCGGCCCGAGAGCGCGGCGATCCCCACCCGGTCGCCGGGCTTCGCCGCGGGCGGGCGTTCGACGCGGGAAACAGGCTGGTCGGAGTGCAAGGTCAAGCGCCGGAGGACCTCGTAAGCCGGATTCTGTTCATCCCACAGCCCGCGGGCTTCGGGAGGCGGCCATTCATCTATGCGACCTACCCGGAGAACGTCCCGCGCCGCGAACAGCCCGGAACCGGGACGGACAACCCGATCCGTTCTCCCTATTTGGTCTTGCTCCACATGGGGTTTGCCATCGCCTCGGACCGTCGCCGGCCGAGCGGTGCGCTCTTACCGCACCGTTTCACCCTTGCCTGCCCTCGACTCCGTCCGGGTCCTCTCGGACGCCGGGAATCCAGGGCCGGCGGTCTACTCTCTGCTGCACTTTCCGTCGCGTCACCGCGCCTTGCCGTTAGCAAGCATGCCGTCCGTTGGAGTCCGGACTTTCCTCCCCCGGCGGTTTCCCGCCGGCAGCGACCGCATCCGGTCCTCCGGCGGGGAGAGGCTAGCAGTTTCCCCCCTCTCACTGTCCGGAGCGGGAGCGCTCGCCGTGGACCGCGGCGTAGACCGAGCGCGCCAGCTTGGGCCCGAGGACATCGCTGAGTTGCTGCTCCGAAGCCTGGGCTACGCCGGCGTAGCTGCCGAAGCGGCGCACCAGCAACTTGCGTCGTTGCGGCCCGATGCCCCGCAGGTCGTCGAAGCGGCTGTGCAGCGTCCTTCGCGAACGGCGGCGTCTGTGCCGGGAGACGGCGAAGCGGTGCGCTTCGTCCCGTACCTGTTGCAGCACGCGCAGGCCGGCATGGCTCCGCTTCAGTCTGAGCGGCGCGGGGCGCGCCGGCAGGTAGAGCTCCTCCTCCTTCTTGGCGAGTCCGACCACGGGCGTTTCGTCGACCCCCAGGTCCACGAGCGCCTCGAGCGCGGCGTTCAACTGCCCGCGCCCGCCGTCGATCAGGATCAGGTCGGGCATCTCGCCCACCTCCTCCAGCACGCGCCGGTAGCGACGGCTGACCGCTTGCCGGATCGCGGCGAAATCGTCGGCCTGGGACAGGCCCCGGATGTTGAAGCTGCGGTACTGCCCCTTGACCATCCGCCCGTCGTTCCAGACGACCAGCGAAGCGACGGTCTGGCTACCGCCAAAGGTCGAGATGTCGAAACCCTCGATCCGCCGCGGCGGGTCGGCCAGGTCGAGCGCCTTCCTCAGCGCCGCGCCGGCCTCGCCGGCGACGCCCGCGCCACGGAAACGGCGGCGGAAGGCCATCGCCGCGTTGCGGTTGGCGAGGGCCATGCGTTGCGCCTTCGGCCCGCGCGACGGCATGCGGAGATAGACCCGGGATTCCCTGCGGCGGCTCAGCCACTCGATCAGCGCCTCTTCGCCTTCGATCGGCGCCGGCAGGTGGATCTCCTTGGGAATCAGCGTCGTTCGGTCGTAGAGCTGAGGCAGCAGTTCGGAAAGAAGACGCTCGGCGGTGATCCTCGGCACCCCCTCCCAGAACAGCTCGCGCCGGTCCAGCACCTGGCCGCCCCGCATGACCAGGACGGTGACCGCCGCGTTGTCGCCGCTGATGTGGACGCCGAAGATGTCGACGTCCTCTCCGCGGGCCGACCGCAGCTTGCGTCGCTGGCTGACCTCGTCGATCTCGTGAATCGTGTCGCGCACCCGCGCCGCCGCCTCGAAGTCGAGTTCGTCCGCGTGCGCCCGCATCCGGGCGCGCAGATCCTTCAGCAGCTCCTCGTTTCGGCCCGCCAGGAACAGCCGGGCCTTCTCCACCGCGTCGGCGTACGCCTCGTCGGTGGTCAGTCCGTCGACGCAGGGTCCGAGACAGCGCTCCATGTCGTAGTAGAGGCAGGGTCGCGGCAGGCTGCCATCGATGTCGATCCGGCAAACCCGGATGCCGAACAGCTTCTGGGTCAACTTGATCGCCTTGCGCGCCAGTCCTGCCGGCAGGTAGGGGCCGTAGTACTCGGCCCGGTCGCGGCGGATGCGGCGGGTGAAAGCAAGCCGCGGGTGTCCGTCGGCCAGGGTCAGCTTGAGGTACGGATACGTCTTGTCGTCGCGCAGGCGGATGTTGAAGCGGGGCTGCCGCCGCTTGATCCAGTTGTTCTCGAACAGCAGGGCCTGGGCTTCGGAGTCGGTGACGACGAACTCGACGTCGGTCGCGTCGTGCAGCATCAGCGCGATGCGCGGGTCGTCGGCCGGCTTGCGGTAGGCGGCGGCGCGGCGCCTGAGGGACTTCGCCTTGCCGACGTAGAGCGCCTCCCCCGCCTCCGACTTGAAGATGTAGATCCCCGGCAGGTCCGGGAGCTCGCCGAGCTTCCGGGAAAGCTCCGGGCGCATCAGCCCATCACCTTGAGTTCCCGGAGTTCCTTGAGCCGGTCCCGGAGCACCGCGGCCTGCTCGAACTCGAGCCGCCTTGAAGCCTGCTTCATCGCCTTTTCCAGGCGCGCGATCCGACGTTCAAGGGGCATCTCGGGCGCGTCCTCCCGCAACAGGTCCTCCACCGCGGCCGCCGCTTCCGCTCCCGCCTTGTGCAGGTAGTCGAGGTTGCTCATCTGCACCAGGGGACTGTGCACCTCCTTCAGGATGGAGGCGGGTTCGATTCCGTGTTCGCGGTTGTAGCGCTCCTGGACCTGCCGCCGTCGCTCCGTCTCCTCCATCGACCGGTCGATCGACTCCGTCCGCTGGTCGGCATAGAAGATCACCCTGCCGTTCAGGTTGCGGGCCGCCCGGCCCGCGGTCTGGATCAGCGAGACCTCGCTGCGCAGGAAACCCTCCTTGTCGGCGTCCAGGATGGCGACGACGGAAACCTCGGGCAGATCGAGGCCCTCACGCAGAAGGTTGATGCCTACCAGGATGTCGAAGTCGCCGCGGCGCAGGGCGGTCGTGATCTCGACCCGTTCCAGGGTGTCGATGTCGCTGTGCAGGTAGCGCACCTTGAGGCCGAGCTCGTTCAGGTACTGGGTGAGTTCCTCCGCCATGCGCTTGGTCAGCGTCGTCACCAGGACGCGCTCGCCACGCTCGATCGCGTGGCGGGCCTCCGCCACCAGGTCGTCGATCTGGTTTGCCGAAGGCCGCAGTTCGATCCTCGGGTCGAGCAGTCCGGTCGGCCGGATGATCTGCTCCACCACGACCCCGCCCGTCCGCTCCAGCTCGAACGGCCCCGGGGTTGCGGACACGTAGATGCGCTGACCGCAACTCTCCTCGAACTCATCGAAGCGCAGCGGCCGGTTGTCCAGCGCGCTCGGCAGGCGGAACCCGAACTCGACGAGGGTCTCCTTGCGGGCCCGGTCGCTCCGGTACATGCCGCCGACCTGCGGAATCGTCTGGTGGCTCTCGTCGACGACGAGCAGGAAGTCCTCGGGCAGGTAGTCGAGGAACGTGGGTGGCGCTTCCCCCGGGGCGCGTCCGGAGAGGTGGCGGGAGTAGTTCTCGATGCCGGCGCATGAGCCGAGTTCGCGAAGCATCTCCAGGTCGTAGCGGGTTCTCTGCTCCAGCCGCTGCATCTCGAGCAGGCGGTTCTCCCGCTCGAGGACCGCCAGGTGCTCGCCGAGCTCCTCCCGGATCGATGCGATCGCCCGCCGCATCCGTTCCTCCGGCGTCACGTAGTGGTTGCGCGGAAAGACCGGAATCCGGTCCACTTCCTCGAGGACCCGGCCGCTGATCACATCGAACCGACAGACCCGGTCGACCTCGTCGCCGAAGTACTCGACCCGGATGCCCCGGTCGTCATAGGCCGGGAGAATCTCGAGCACGTCGCCGCGTACGCGGAAGCTGCCGTGGAAGAGATCGAGGCGCGTGCGCTCGTACTGCATCTCGGCCAGGCTTCGCTGGGCCCGTTCGAGCGGCAGTTCGGCGCCGCGCTCGAAGAACTGGAGCATCGAGAAGAAGACGTCCGGCGCGCCGAGACCGTAGATGCAGGAGACAGACGCCACGATCAGGACGTCGCGGCGTTCGAACAGGGAGATCGTGGCCCGCAGCCGCAGACGGTCGATCTCGTCGTTGATGCTCGTCTCCTTCTCGATGTAGGTGTCGGACTGGGGAACGTAGGCCTCGGGCTGGTAGTAGTCGTAATAGGAGACGAAGTACTCCACCGCGTTGTGCGGGAAGAAGCTCCTGAACTCCTGGTAGAGCTGAGCCGCCAGGGTCTTGTTGTGGGAAAGGACCAGCGTCGGCCGGTTCACGGCCTCGATGACCTTGGCAACGGTGTAGGTCTTGCCCGAGCCGGTTACCCCAAGCAGCACCTGTTCGGGGTCGCCGGACCGCACCCCGTCCGCGAGTTCACCGATCGCTGCCGGTTGATCCCCTTGCGGGCTGAAGGGAGACACCAGCTCGAAGCGGCCAGTCCTCTCGGCCCCGGAGTCCACGACGGCGGGCAAGTCAGCCTCCCGGATCGGAGGTCGCGATGTTCTCGAGCCGCTCGGTCAGACGTCGCAGGTCGTCCTGGTCGAAGAGGCCCCGCTCGAGCCTCCCGATCGCGTCGGTGAGCGCCAGTTGGAGCCGGCGGTTGTCGGCCGGCGTGGCGGCGCCGCTCTGGTAGTGCTCGAGCACGGAATCAAACGCCCGCTCCAGGCGTTGACGCTCTGCGTGCCGCACGTCCTCCGGCAACTCGGCCACGATCCGCTCCCGGCTGAAGTCCAGAACGACCTCCAGCAATTCGTCGGCCTGGGTGACCATCACGACCAGACCGACGATGAAGAGCACCGCGATCAGGCCGCAGCCCACCAGGCCGGCGACGAAACAGCCACGGCGCGTCCGTTCCGGGTCCACCGACCGAGCCGCCTGGGGCTCGGGGAAGGGTTCCGGCAGCGGCGGCAGGCCGGACGCCTGGTCGGCTTCGGGAGTCATGGAACGCGCCGTATGATATTCGGGAGATGAAGGCGGCGCGGGAAGTCCCGAACATGGTGCGGGGCTGGTGCGTCAGGCACTGGCGCTGGCTGGCGCCGGTCGCCGCCACGCCGGTCGCGGGCGTGCTGCTGGGCGTCGGCGTCGCCGCGATGATCGATCTGCCGCAGGTCGAGACCGTGGCCGAGCTGACGCCCAGTCAGATCACCCGGCTGAGCGACCGCCACGAAGAGCCGTTCAGGAGCTACTCCGTCGAGAAGCGCATCCTGCTCGCCGAAGGAGAGGTCCCGGAGACGTTTACGCGCGTCCTGCTCGCCGCCGAGGACCGGAACTTCTACGCTCACGCTGGTTTCGACATCATCGGCGTCTTTCGCGCGGTTCTCCAGAACTGGCGGCGCGGGGAGCGTTTTTCCGGCGCCTCGACGATCACCATGCAAGTGGCGCGGATGCTCTTCCTGGATCGGGCCAAGGTCTGGCGCCGGAAGATCCGGGAGACCCTGCTCGCGGTCGAGCTTGAGAAGCGCCTCAGCAAGCAGCAGATCCTCACGCTCTACTGCAACCTCACGTACTTCGGCCACGGCAACTACGGCGTGGAATCGGCGTCCCGCTACTACTTCGGGAAGCCCTCGGCCGAACTCACCTACACCGAGGCGGCGACCCTGGTGGCGATCGTGCCGAGTCCGAGCGTCTGGACGCCCTACCTTCGGCCGGAGATCGTCCGCACCCGCCGCGACGCCATCCTGCGGATGCTGGGCCAGCGGGGCGTGATGACGCGCGAGGAGGCGGTCGAGGCGGCCGCGTCGCCGCTCGATGTCGTCACCCAGCGAGAACCGAAGCCGGTCGCACCCTATTTCGCGGAGAAGGTCCGCCTCGACCTCTACCGCTCCTACGGACAGAAGGGGCTGTACGAGCGCGGCCTGCAGGTGCAGACGACCCTTGACCAGCGAATGCAGGAAGCTGCCGCGCAGGCCCTGCGCGGAGGGCTGGTGAGGATCGACCGTCTGCGCGGATACCGCGGCGCCGTCGCCCGCGTGGGCCAGGAGGATCTCACGGCGCCGGACCTGGCCGAGTCGTTCGGCGGAGTCCTGGCCGAGTGGGTCGGCTTCGAGCCCGAGGCCGGCGCATGGGTGCCGGGTGTCGTTCTCCAGCGCGGGCGGGAGAACGCGGAGATCCGGATCGCGGACCACCGCTTCATGCTGGAGCCGCCGGGCTACCGGTGGACGCGGAGGGATTCGCCGCCGCTGCAAAGGGGCGACGTCGCCTGGTTTGAACTGCGGCCCTCCGACGATGCCGCTGCCCTTGAAGCAGGCACGGACCAGCCGCGGTTCGAACTGGAGCTCGTCCAGGAACCGCGGATCGAGGGCGCGGTGCTGCTGCTCGAGTCGGCGACCGGCGCGGTGCGAGCCATGGTCGGAGGCTGGGACTACGAGCGCAGCGAGTTCAACCGCGCCTTCCAGGCCCGGCGCCAGGTCGGCTCCCTGTTCAAGCCGCTCGTGTTCGGCGCCGCCTTCGAGCACGGCTTCACTCCCGCCGACACCCTGTTCGACGCGCCCGCCGTGTTCCTGGGCGCCGACAACCAGCTCAACTACAGTCCCCGCAACTTCTACCGCCAGTATCTGGGCATCCTGACCCTGCGCCGGGCCCTGGAGAGGTCGATCAACGTCACGTCGGTCAAGCTCCACGACATCGTCGGGGCGGAACGGGTCGTCGACTTCGCCCACCGCGCGGGCATCCGTTCGCCGCTCCTGCCCTATCCGAGCCTCGCTCTCGGCGCGGCCGACCTCACCGTGCTCGAGGTGGCGACCTCCTACGCCACGATCGCGAACCTGGGAGTCCACGTAGAGCCCTACTTCGTCGAGCGGGTCACGACCCGCGACGGCCGCGAGCTCGATGCCCATGTTCCGCAGGCATCGACCGTCATCACGCCCGAAGTCGCGTTTCTGCTCACCCACGTGCTCTCGGGCGTCGTCCAGCGCGGAACGGGCCAGTCCGCGCGGGCGCTCGGCCTGGCGGCCGTTGCCGGGAAGACCGGTACGACGGACGGCTTCACCGACGCCTGGTTCGCGGGTTTCACCCCCAGGTACACCCTGGTGGTCTGGGTCGGCTACGACCAGCAGCGGCGAATCGGCAGGAACATGACCGGCGCCGTGGCGGCGCTGCCGATCTGGAACGAGGTGCTCCGCCTGGGGATCGAGGACGGCTGGGTGGACCCCACTCTCACCTTCACCAGGCCCAACCAGGTGCGGCTCCGGCAGGTCGAGTACCACTCCGGCCTCCTGCCGGCGCGGCGCCGGTCCGGCCAACGCGTGATCGAAGAGGCCTTCATCGCCGGCACCGAGCCGGTTCTCTCGTTCGACCCCGAGACTCGCCCGGTCTACGACCTGCCGTGGTACCAGCAGCGCGCACTTTACGGCGCGCCAAAGGCGGGCGAGAACATGCCGGAAGACGTCGCCGACTGGACGCCGATCATGCGCGGCTGGCAGAAGGGCGACAGGGCCGACGGTTCCTGAGTCCTGATCGTCGGCGTCGCGAACCGAGGCATCGGCCGCCTCGGCTTCCGGGCGATGCCTTCAGTACCATCGCCCGCCGCACCCATGAACCAGCCTGGCTCTTCAGACCCGGATCCGCCGCTCTGGGCGCGTGCAGCAGCCCGGGCAGCCGGTCTCGGTCGCGCGGTCCTTCCGCGAAGCCTGCCGCGGGATACCCCCAACGCCGCGCGCCTGGAAGCGCTCCACGTAGCTGCTCTGTGCAGCCTTGCCGTCGCCCAGCCCATCTTCAACGTCGTGGGGCGCAGCCCGGAGTTCTTCGTCGCCCATGACGCCAGCCCGGCCGATCTGCTGGCGCTCGTGGCGTTTCTCTGCTTCGGCATTCCGGCAGGCTGCGTGCTCCTCGTTCATCTCGCCGGCCTTTCCTGCGGCTGGCGCTGGCGCCGGCGCGCCGCCGCGACCTTGATCGGCGGCCTCGCCGGAGCGGTAGCGCTCGCCGCGTTCAGGCCCTCCGACGGAGGGTCCTACGGCACGTCCGCGGCCCTGGTCCTCGTCACGGCCTCCGCCGGGGCCTGCGCCTATCTTCGATTCCCGCCGGTCCGCCTGTTCGTCTCCTTCCTCGCGCCGGCAATCGTGGCCGTGCCGGCGGCCTTTCTGCTGAGCCCCGGCGTCGGCCGCGTCCTGGCGCCCACCGACGAAATCGGCGCGCTCGACGGTGTGTCGTTCGCGTCCACGCCGCCCGTCGTGGTTGTCGTCTTCGATCAGTTCCAGCTCGCGGCGTTGCTCGATGCCGACGGGAACATCGACCGGGCGACCTTCCCGAACTTCGCCGCGCTGGCGGACGACGCCACCTGGTTTCGCAACGCCAGCGCCGTCGCCAACATGACGATCCATGCCCTGCCGGCGGTCGTCACCGGGAAGTACCCGTCTCGCGGTCGCCTGCCCATGGTCGCGGACCATCCGGCGAACCTGTTCACGTTGCTGGGGAGCCGGTACCGCCTGCACGTCGAGGAGCCGTTGACCGGGCTTTGTCCGGAATCGCTCTGCCCCGCCGAACGCCTGGGGTTCGGCGCGCGGATCTCCGGAGTGCTGCGAGACCTGGCGATCGTCTATCCGAGGGTCCTGCTGCCGGACGAACTGGTCGCGTCCCTCCCGCCCGTGAACCAGACGTGGAACGACTTCGCTGCGAACGCGGCGAACGAGACGGTGCGGAACCGATGGCGATCGGCGCGGGCCGAGGACCGCCGGGAGCCAGCCGGCCGTTTCATCGAGTCGATCACCGCAACCGGGCCGGCGCTGCACTTTCTCCACGTGCTTCTGCCGCACGAACCCTGGGTCTACCTGCCGACCGGGCAGCGATTCACGTTCCAGGGACACAGCGTCGGCCTGCGGGATGGCAGGTGGGTCGACGACGACTGGGCTGCCGCGCTCAACTACCAGCGCTACCTGCTCCAGGTGGGCTACTCCGACACGCTGCTCGGCAGGCTGGTGGAACGCCTGCGCGAGGTCGGCATCTACGACGATGCGTTGATCGTCGTCACGGCCGACCACGGCGCCAGCCTGCGGCCCGGCACGTCGTTTCGACGGCCGAGCGAATCTTCGTTCGAGGAGATCGCAGCAGTGCCGCTCTTTCTGAAGCGGCCCGGGCAGCGCCGGGGAACGGTGAGCGATGCCAACGTGGAGGTTGTCGACATCGTCCCGACGGTCGCCGCCGAGCTCGGCGCGGCACTGCCGTGGACCGCCGACGGCGCCAACGTGCTGGATGACGCCCGGGATCCGCGTCCGACGAAGGTGATGTTCTTCGACCGGGCGAACAGGCGCATGGAAACCGCAGGCGATTTCCGTCGGGCTTTGGTCGAGGGCGCAGCCCGGAAGTTCAGTCGGTTCCGAACCGGGAATCCCCTGGACGTTCCGACCCCGGAAGGCCGCTACGGAGAGCTGATCGGCCGCGCGGTCGATCAGCTGCGCGCCCTGCAGCCGGCGGCTGTTGAAGTCGTGGTCGACGATCTGCCGCTGATGCGGGAGGTCGACCCGGATGGCGATTTCATCCCTGCTCACATCACAGGCGCCGTAGTCGGCGAGCGAGACGATTCGCCGGCGCCGGTGCTGGCGATCGCCGTGAACGGCACGGTAGCGGCGCTGACGCGCCCGTACCAGTTCCCGGTGAGGGGCCGTCGTGCCGCCTGGGAAGCAATCGTCGATCCGCGCTGGTTCGTGCCGGGCGCCAACACTCTCGAAGTACTCGAGGTTCGCGAACACGGCAGCGACGGCACGGTCGCGCTTGCCGCGGCCCACGGCAACGCCGCCCCGGCTCGCTGGCCGAACCTCGTTCGCGAGGCGCAGATTCAGGCCCTTGGCGGACGGACTTCCGGTTTCCACGGTATCGAGTGGGCGGGCGACAGTCCGTTCCGCTGGACCGATGGCGATGCCAGGCTGCGAGTGCCCCTCGATCCGCAGTCGCCGCCGACGCAACTGGCGGTGGAGGTCGTTATGACCGGCGGCGCCAAGCGGCTCCGGGTCGCCGCCGATGGCTGTCCGCTCCTTGACGAGACCATCCGGGACCGCTGGAAGGCGACATTCGATCTCGAGGGCTGCGCACTGCGGGCACCCGAAGTGGAGATTGCGCTCCTCAGCGATACGCACCTTCCCGCGTCGAGGGACAGCCGCAGCCTGGGCGTCGCAGTCGGCCGGGTCGAGTTGCGCGCCGCCGTTCCCTAAGGCTGCGTCGACGGCCGGATGCCGATCAGGGCGTAGTCGCGGTAGCCGAACAGGAAGTCGTCGAGCTCGTCCCGGAGACGATTCAGCCGATCGGCCAGCTCCCGGCTCTGTCCGTCCAGTCCGTCGAGCGGGATCTCCGGCAGGCGCTCCTCCTCCGGGTACGGCCGCAGGTCAAGCCGCTCGATGCCGGTGAAGCCCGCCTGTTCGTAGCAGGCCGAGAGCGCCTCCGGATGCACGGGTCTCGTGTGGGTCGGATCGAGCCAGAAGCTGCGGGCCGTCACCGCGACCGAGAGCGGACTCGGCGTCTCCAGCACGAGAACCCCACCCGGCCGCAGGGCGGCGAAGGCGAGCCGCACCAGACGCTCAATGTCTTCCGGAGCCAGATGCTCGATGACGTGGAAGGAGACGACGCCGCCCAGAGATGCCGGCTCGGTCTGAGCCAGCGCGGACAGCGCGTCGTTCTGCTCGACGCCGAGACCCTGCTCGAGGCAGTGGCGCACCATCGCCGAGGAGGGATCGACGCCGCGGCACTCCAGGCCCTCGGCCTCCAGCAGCGCCAGGGCTTCGCCCCGGCCGCAGCCCAGATCCAGGACCGGCGCCGCCTGACGCAGCCGCGGCAGGTAGACGCGGATGCGGTCCCGGATGTCTTCTTCAGCGCCACGGAAACGGTGCTCGAAGTCGATGTAGGAAACGTCGGCGTCGGCCTCCCGGAGTCCCTTCTCCGCTTCGGGTCCCCGGGCCAGGGCCGTCCTCAACAAGCCCGCCAGTTCATCCGCTTCCCGCCGGTAGCGGTCCAGCTTCCGGTCGACCCGGCCGAACAGGGCGTCGTCGTGGCGCATGACCTCGTCGAGCCCCTGGCGCAGGAAGTTCTCCAGGTGCCGCGTCCGGTGGTCGAGGTCGCCGATGCGCTGCTCGAACAGTCGCTCCACCCGTTCCTGATGATCCCTCCACTCCTGGAGGTGATGCTCGAACACGTCGAGCAGGATCAGGTTGAAGACGCGTTGCCGTTCCCAGAGGTCGTTCTGGGGCAGCGAGACGAAGGGGCGCAGCAGCCGTTTGAAGGCAACGAGCAGGCGGCCGGCGAGACCGCGGTCGCTGCGGATCGGAAACGGGATGTCCCGCCCCCAGAGATGGCGCCAGTCGCCAAGATCACGCGTCGGCTGGTCACCCAGGAAGTCGCCGACTTCCGGTGGTGCCCCGGCGCCGGAGCTATCGCTATCGACCCTAGGTTTCAGGCACTACCTCGATGGCGACTTCGGCGATGACCTCCGTGTGGAGGTCGACTCGCACCAGGTGGTCGCCCACCGTCTTGATGCCGCCGGTGAGATCGATCATGCGGCGGTCCACCTGCACGCCGGCAGCGGCGAGCGCCTCGGTGACCTCCGTGGGGGTCACGGAACCGTACAGGGTCCCCGTCTCGCTGGCCCGCTTGGCGATCGTCAGCTTGACCGCCGCGAGTTCGGCCGCGACCTCGGCGGCGGCCGAACGCTCCGCCTCGTGGCGCGCGTCGAACTTCTTCCGCTGCGATTCGAACCAGAGCCGGTTCGAGTCGGTGGAAGGCGCCGCCAGCTCCCTCGGGTAAAGGTAGTTGCGAGCGTACCCGGGCTTCACGTCGACCACCTGGCCGCGTGTGCCCAGCCCTCTCATGTCCTGTAGCAGGATGACTTCCATTGCCTCGTTCCTCGCCGCCCCGGTCGCCGCCGACGCCGGCGGTCAGTCCGTTGTGTAGGGGATCAGGGCCAGAAAACGGGCCCGTCGGAGCGCCCGGGCGAGCATCCGCTGGTGGCGCGCGGAGTTGCCCGAGATCCGGCGCGGCAGGATCTTGGCCCTTTCCGGCACGAAGGAGCGCAGCGTCGCGACATCCTTGTAGTCGATGTACTCGATCCCGTCGGCGGTGAACTTGCACACCTTGCGCCGACGGAAGAATGTTCTGCGTTTCGCCATCTCTAGTGCGTACCTCCAACCGCGGCGCGAAGATCACCTTCGTCGGCGCGCCGACGGCCGCGTCGCTGTCTGCGTTTCGCCATCTCTAGACGCCTCCAGCCGCCTGGCTCGGGGCGGTGGCCATGGTCGTCTGCTGGACCGGCTCCTTGCCCTTGCTGGCGGCTCGCTTCAGGTCGAGGTCGGTCCGCACCACCAGGTGGCGCAGGATCTTCTCGTTCTGGAGCATCCGCTGTCCGATCTCGGCGAGGCCGTTGTCGCCTCCGTCGGACTCCAGGTAGTAGATGTGGTAACGGCCTTCGGTGAACTTCCGGATCGGATAGGCGAGCCGCCGCTTGCCCCAGGACTCCTCCTGGGTGATCCGCAGCTTGCCGTCAGCGACCAGCAGCTTGCCGAAGGCATCGCTCAACTCCACGGCCTCTTCATCCGAGAGGCGCGGATCGGCGATGAAGACGAGTTCGTATGTCCGTGTCAATCGTTCATCCTCTTGATGTGGGCGCCGGATCACCCGACGACGGGCGTTCCGGCCGCGACGCTGGCGGCGCCTTCCCGCGCCGCCAGGGTACGCCGGTCCGCAGACCGAAGCGAACCGGCGGCGGAATCTATCACGGTCCGCCGCCGGCCTTCCGCTACAGCACCAGCAGCGGCGCGATGACCAGCGAGACCACCGACATCAGCTTGATCAGAATGTTCAGGCTGGGGCCGGCCGTGTCCTTGAAGGGGTCCCCCACCGTGTCGCCGACCACGGCCGCCTTGTGGGCGTCGGAGCCCTTGCCTCCGTGCGCTCCCGCCTCGATGAACTTCTTCGCGTTGTCCCAGGCGCCGCCGGCGTTCGCCATGAAGATGGCGAGCAGGACGCCGCCGGCGGTCACGCCGGCGAGGACGCCGGCGAGGGCCTCGACGTCCCAGAAACCGACGGCCACCGGAACCAGAACGGCCAGCAGGCCCGGCGCCACCATCTGGCGCAGGGCGGCGGCGGTGGAGATGTCGACGCAGCGCGCGTACTCCGCCTGGGCCTCCCCTTCCATCAGGCCCGGAATCGTGCGGAACTGACGTCGGACCTCCTCGATCATCTCGAAGGCCGCCTTGCCGACCGCCTTCATCGCCATCGACGAGAACAGGAACGGGAGCATCGCGCCGACGAACAGCCCGCACATCACGCGCGGGTTGACCAGGTCCATGCTCTCGAGCCCCACCGTCGTGCGGAACGCCGCGAAGAGCACCAGCGCGGTCAGCGCCGCCGATCCAATCGCGAAACCCTTGCCGATCGCCGCCGTGGTGTTGCCGACGGCGTCCAGCTTGTCCGTGCGCGCGCGGACGTCGGGACCGAGGTGGCTCATCTCGGCAATGCCGCCGGCGTTGTCCGCTACCGGCCCGTAGGCGTCCACAGCGAGCTGGATGCCGGTCGTCGACAGCATCCCCAGAGCGGCGATCGCGATGCCGTACAGGCCCGCCTGGCCGTGGGCCACGAGAACGGCGGCGGTGAGGACGATGATCGGGAGCGCGGTCGACTGCATGCCGACAGCGAGACCGCCGATGATGTTCGTGGCGCTGCCGGTCTGGCTGTCCTTGGCGATGCCCTGGGCCGGCGCCTTGGACTCGGCGGTGTAGTACTGGGTGATCAGGCCGATCAGGAGTCCGGCGGCGAGGCCGGCGACCGTGGCCAGGAAGACCCCCATATAGCCGAACTCCTTGCCCTCGACGACGTACCTGTTGTCGCCCAGGAGGCTCTGGGCCGTGAAGTAGGTGACGACCAGCATGATGCCGGCGGCCGCGAACGTCCCGAGGTCCAGGGCGTGTTGCGGGTTCCCGCCCTCCTTCGTGCGAACCAGCAGCGTGGAGGCCAGGGAGACCAGGATGCCGAGACCGGCCAGCAGCATCGGCAGCAGGATCAGGTTCGGAGTGAACTCCTCCCCGGCCAGGGTGGTCGTGCTGATTCCGAGCACGAGCGTTCCGACGATGGCGCCCACGTAGGACTCGAACAGGTCGGCCCCCATGCCGGCGACGTCCCCGACGTTGTCACCGACGTTGTCGGCGATCACCGCGGGATTGCGTGGATCGTCCTCGGGAATCCCGGCCTCGACCTTGCCCACCAGGTCGGCGCCCACGTCGGCGGCTTTGGTGTAGATGCCGCCGCCGACCCGGGCGAACAGGGCGATCGAGGAAGCGCCGAACGAGAAGCCGGTCAGCACGGTCACCACCTGGCCCAGCGAGTCGTTGTCGCCGCTGCCGAACATCGCGGCGTAGAGCAGGTACAGCAGGGACAGGCCGAGGATGCCGAGCCCCACGACCGCGAAACCCATCACCGCGCCGCCCGAGAAGGCGACGGCCAGGGCCCGATTCAGGCTCGTGCGGGCGGCTGCCGCGGTGCGCACGTTGGCCGATGTCGCCACGCGCATGCCGAAGAAGCCGGCCAGCCCCGAGCAGAGGGCGCCGCCGAGAACGGACAGCCCGATCAAGGGGGAGCTGCCGGCGCGGTCCCAGTTGGCGAGCGCCAGCAGGGCCGCCGCCAGGAGAACGAAGATGGCCAGGATGCGGTACTCGCGGCCGAGAAACGCCATCGCCCCGTCCCGAATGTGACCGGCGATCTCCGGCATCACGCCGTCGCCGGCGTCCTGCCTGTTGATCCACCGGCTCCGCAGCAAGGCGTAGAGCAGGGCCGCCGCGCCACAGGCGGGCAGAAGGTAGTACATCGTGTCCACTATGCGTTTCCTCTCATCCGTTGTACTCGTTCATCGTGACGCCGACGCCGTGGTCGACCCAACTCAGGACGCAGTCGGCGGCCCGGCGCACCATGCGCTCCGCCGTTTCGACTTCACCCGCGGCAAAAGGAGCGAGAACGAAGTCCGGCAGCTCTTCTCCGCGCCCGGCCGCGGCGGCCGCCGCTTCGTCCGGCGCGATGCCCAGCCGCAGCCGCGGCACCGCCGTCGTCCGCAGGTTTTCGATAACAGACTCCATGCCGCGATGCCCGCCGGGACTCCCCTTGCCACGAAGCCGGAGCCGCCCCAGGGGCAGATGGACTTCGTCGTAGACGACCAGGATGTTTCCGGGAGCATAGCCATTCCGTTCGGAGAGACACCGGGCGCTGTAGCCGCTGCGGTTCATGTAGGTCTGCGGCATCGCCAGATCGACTCGGTCGTTCGAGGCCCAGAGCGCTCCGCATACGTCCAGGCCAGGTCGGACACCCAGACGCCGCGCCAGCTCGTCCACGACGCGAAAGCCGAGGTTGTGACGCGTTTCGGCGTAGCGCCCGCCCGGGTTTCCCAGACCGAGAACCAGACGCGCCTCTTCGCTAGGCGTCCCCATCCGCCGACTCGTCCTCCTCGCCGACCCGTTCGGGCTCGTCGGTGAGGGCCTCGAGCAGTTCGCCCTCCTCCGGCTCTTCCTCCTCCTCGACCACGCGCGCGGCGGCGACCGACACGATCACCTTGCTCTCGTCGTCGTTGAGCGTCACGGCGTCCGGAAGAACCAGTTGCCCGGCCTCCACATGCTGACCGATGTAGAGGGCCGAGACATCGAGCTCGATGGAGACCGGAATGTCGCCGGGCAGGCAGACGACGGCAACCTCCCGGGTAATGAACTCGAGCAGGCCGCCCTCGTTCCGTACGCCCTCGGGAACTCCGACGACCTCGACCGGTACGGAAACCTGGACTTCCTGGTCCATCTTCACGCGCTGGAAGTCGATGTGAACCAGCGCACCCGTCAGCGGGTTCCACTGCAGGTCACGGATCATCGTGTGACGCGTCTGTTCGGTGCCCTCGAGCTGGAGCAGAAAGACGGCGTTCTCGCCGCCCTCGCGGATCAGGCTCAGCACCAGCTTGCCGTCGACGCGAATGGCCGCTGAATCGGCGCTGCCGCCGTAGATGACGGCGGGAATCTCGCCGGCGGCCCGCAGGCGGCGGTTGGCGTTCTTGCCGGTCTGCTCGCGCAGCCGGACGGTTACGGTGGGTTCGCTCACTTCGAACTCCTCAGGTGACGGACAGCTCAGACGAAGAGCGACGTCACGGAGCTGTTGTCATGGATTCTGCGGATGGCCTCCCCAAGCAGCGCGGCGACGCTGTGGGGACGGAGCCTCGTACTCCGGGCCAGCTTTTCCTCGAGCGGCGTGGTGTTCGTGACCAGGACGCCCTCGAGCTTCGACTCTTCGATCCGTTCGATGGCCGAGGCGGAGAGGACGCCATGGATGCCCGCGGCGAAGATCCGCCGGGCGCCCTGCGCCGCCAGGGACTCGACCGAGTTGATCAGGGTGCCGGCGGTATCGATGATGTCGTCGAGGATCAGCACGTCGCGCCCCTTGACGTCGCCGATCACATTCATCACCTCCGCCTGATTCGCGGCCACCCGGCGCTTGTCGATGATCGCGAGCTCGGTGTGCAGCCGCTTCGCGATCGCCCGCGCCCGGGCCACGCCGCCGGCGTCCGGAGCGACGATCATCAAGTCCTCGATGCCGAGCGCGCGGATGGCGTCGAGGAGCACCGGCGCCGCGAACAGGTGGTCGACCGGGATGTCGAAGTAGCCCGAGATCTGCTGCGCGTGGACGTCCATCGTCAGCAGGCGATCGGCCCCGGCGGCGGTCATCACGTCCGCCACCAGCTTGGCGGTGATCGGCACGCGGGGCTTGTCCTTCTTGTCCTGACGGGCGTAGCCGTAATAGGGCAACACCGCAGTCACCCGGGCCGCCGAAGCCCGCTTGACCGCGTCGAGCATGATCAGCAGCTCGACGAAGTTGTCGTTGACCGGCGTGCAGGTCGGCTGCACGATGAAGACGTCCGCGCCGCGGACGTTCTCCTGGATCTGGCAGAAGATCTCGCCGTCCGCGAAGTTGTAGGCCGTGACCTGGCCCGGCACCATGCCGAGGTAGTTGCAGATCTCGTTCGTCAGGGCGGGATGCGCCCGCCCGCCGAAGACCTTCAGTTCGGTGTACATGGCGCGTTCGACGTTGTTGGGATGGAGGGTCACTTCAGCGACCGCCTGGGCGCGCCGGGACCATCCGCGTGCACGGAGACTCTCGACACGGGCGACCTCGGAATCAGTTCGAATGGAAGGGAGTAGGCTGCTGCACGCGGTCGTCGGGGGCCGGAGACGTGGTTGGGGCGGGAGGATTCGAACCCCCGAATGCGAGATCCAAAGTCTCGTGCCTTACCACTTGGCGACGCCCCAGACGGGACGGCCCATTCTACAGAAAGAGTGGGCTACATGAAGAGCCGACGAACTTCCCGACGCAAGGTCCGGATCCGGAACACACGCGCGTCCATCTCCGCCAGCGCGGACCGGATGCCGCGCAGCTCGCCGATCGCGAACACCGCGCCGCCGCTGCCCGAAACCTGCGGGCCGCCGCCACTGCCCGTCCTCCCGGTGCTCGCGAGCGCCCGGAGGAGGCGATCCACCGCGGGGTGGAGTGCGCGCACCACCGGTTCCAGGTCGTTGCCCAGTACCCAGGCCGCGGCATCGCCGCGGAGCGAGGGTGGAGGCAGCACGGCGCGCCCTGCCTCCTCGCCCCCACGCGCGGCTCCCCTCGCAGCCTTCCAGGCCCGGTAGACGTCGGCGGTCGACACCTCGACCCCCGGCACGACGACCAGCAGCGCCGCCGGCGGAAGGTCGTCCAACGGCTCGACCAGTTCGCCGCGGCCCGTGGCGAGCGCCGTTCCCCCAACCAGGAAGAACGGAACGTCCGAGCCGACCGCCGTTCCGACCGCGTGTAGCTGCCGGGCATCGAGCGGCCGGCCCCAGAGCGACTGGAGACCGAGCAGGGCCGCCGCGGCATCGCTGCTGCCACCGCCCAGCCCGCTGCCCGCGGGAATCCGCTTCTCGAGCCGGAATCGAACGCCGCGCGCGGGCTCGTCGAGCGCCGCGAAGTACGCGCGCGCCGCCTGGAGCACCAGGTTCGAGTCGTCGGCCGGCGCGCCGCCGCCCGGGACCTCGATCCGCAGCGGACTCCGCGGGCCGACCCGCTGAATCGCCAGACGGTCGCAGAGGTCGATCGTCTGCAGGACAGACGACACTTCGTGAAAACCGTCAGGGCGCCGACCGTGAACGCGGAGACTCAGGTTCACCTTGGCCGGGCATGACAGGCTCAGCTCCGTAGGCATCAGGCGTCCGCGCCGCAGACGCCTGCCCGGTATCCGGAGGGCACTGCGGGGGCCGGAAGCGGCGCGGCGAGTTCCGTCGCGGGCCGCGGCTGGGTCCAGCGGAGCTCGAGGCCCGTGTCGGACTCCACCAGACGCGCCATTCCCTCCACGTCTCCGGTCCAGGACGCCCGTGCGTGGTCGCCGCGCCATAGCGTCCAGCGATTCGGAGTCCAGCCGTTCGGCCCCGCGGTCGTGGTTTCGGTCGTCCAGCGCCGACCCCGGCGGTCCTCAAACTCGATCTCGACCGTGCGGTCCGGCTTTCCGGGAATCGCAACCTCCTCCCATACGCGCGCATCCGCCGGCGGCGCCGGCAACCGGCGCATCAACAGGGCCGCGACGGCGCCGGCCGGAACCGGGCCCAGCGACAGCGCGGGAATCTCGAGGTCGCCCGCATACCGGCAGAAGGTGCGCTCTCGCACCCACAGCACGAGGGCGTCTCCCTGCCGCACGTTGAGGTCCCACCATCGTCGGCCCAGGCGATCGGAGGCCGAGACGTGGAAGTTCTCCGGATCCTCGAAGCGCAGCACGAGACGGAGCGTGCCGCTCCCCTCCGGTCCCTCGTAGCGCAAACGGACGATGCGCTGGGTCCGCCATTCGGCCTCGGGAATCTCCCATGGCGCCGCGACCGGAACCGGGCGAGCGGCCGGAGCCGCCGCTTCGCGGCCGGGCCCGGTGCTGGTACAGCCGCCGAGCCACGCCAGGCCGAGCAGGAGCAGCGGGAGAGACCGCCGCATGAAGATCGGCTGAGGCCGGTCAGCGCCTGGAGAGTTCACTCAGCTTGCGGCGGACGGACTCGACGTTCTCCTCGTCGTTGATGGCCAACGCCTGCTCGTAGGCCTTCCGGGCCCGCTGCTGATCGCCCAGTGCGACGTAGACATCCCCGAGATGCTCGAGGATCGTGGAGTCCCGGGGCACGAGCTGGTTCGCCCGTTCCAGGTGACGCCGGGCCTGCTCGAACTCGCCGAGCCGGAACAGCGCCCAACCCAGGGAGTCGACGAAGGCGCCGTTGTTCGGGTCGAGATCGACCGCGCGGCGAATGAGCTCCAGCGCCTGCTCCAGGTTCTCCCCGTTGTCCGCCCACATGTACCCGAGGTAGTTCATCGCGTGACTGTTCTCGGGCTGGAGTGCGAGCACCGCCCGGAACTGGTACGCCGCTTCGTCGTAGCGCCGGCTGCGTTCGTAGGCCTCACCGAGCTGGAACCGCAGTGCCGCCTTGAGCGCGTCCTTCTCCATGTCCAGTCCCGTCTCGGCGCCGGCGTCGATACGCGCCAAAGCCCGCAGGAGGAACGGGATGGACTCGCCGAAGCGCCCCTGTTCGCGACAGGACTCGGCGACCAGCGTGAGCCGCCCGACATCTCCGTTCGAGGCCAGGTCCTCGTACACCCGCAACGCGAGTCTGTCCGCACCCAGGTCGAAATAGAGCCGTGCCTTCTTCACCAGCGCCGGCAACTCCGGCTCGCCGTCATCGTTCTCCCTGAGCAATCGGTCGTTGGCGACGACGTCCCGGCGCAGCAACGCCATCGCCCTGCGCTTCCGGCCGGCCTCGGCCAGCAGCTCGGCCTGGCTCAACACGAGTTCGGCGGACTCCCCGGCTCGCTTCTCCTCGGCTGCGAGTACGTCCAGCGCCTCGTCCACCTCTCCCAACTGACGCAGCGCCTCGACGAACAGGCTGAGACCGAGATCCGCCGACTGGGCACCCTCCGGGGTGCTTCGGTCGGCGCTATCGACGAGCTTCTGGCCGATGTCCCTGATCCGGTTCCACTCACCCTCGCGCATCAACAGACGCACCAGTTCGCGCACGACCCGCGGATCGTCCCCTGAGTCCCGTCTGAGGTTCTCGAGCAGCTCGATCGCCTCCGACGTCTGCTCCGACTCGGCCAGGATCGTCGCCTCCAGGAGGCGAGCGCGCGGGTTCGCACGGGCGGCGCGAGGCAGCGCTCGCAAGCGGTCCAGCGCCTCCGCGAGGTCTCCCGCCCGCTGCTGCGGAGTCCGCCCCCGGGCAACGCCGCGACGGAAGTACTCCTCCGCCAGGGCACCGCGCACCGGGATGCTCTCCGGCTGCTCGGCGACGGCGCCCTCGAGCAGCTCAATGGCTTCCGTGTGGTTCCCGCGCTGGCTCTCGCGGTGAGCGAGTTCCATCCGGGCTTCGAGCGACAGGCCGTCGAGCCCGAGCATCTCGTTCCGGACTTCCTCGGCCCGGTCGTCGCGGCCCGCGCGCCGGAACGCATCGACCAGCATGCCCTGAAGCTGCCGGTGGCCGTTGTGGTAACTGACGAGTTCCTCGAGCACCGAGGCGGCCTCCTCGTACTCCTCGAGTCTCTCCCGAATCCGGTAGAGCAGCATCATGCCGTTGATGTCGCTCGGAGCGATGCGACGGAGACGTTCCAGCGCCTCGAGCGCCTGATCGAGCGCCTCGCCGAGTTGACCGCCATTGCCTCTGGGCAAGCTGACAAGCACCTGCGCATGCGCGCGGAGCACGTCCACGTCGTCCGGCGCGAGACGGTAGGCGACGGCGGTGTGTTCCGCCGCCTCATCGAAGCGGCGCAGTTTCTCGGCCAGAAACTCGGCCAGAGCGAGCCTGAGGAAGGGAGCCTCCGGATCCACGGCCACGGCCCGCTCGAAGAGATCGAGCGCCTCCTCCACGCGATCCGGTTCCCCGGCCAGCAGCCGCGCCGCCGTGAACAGGAACGGTCCGCTCTCGGCGGGCGTCGCGGCGGCTTCCTGCGCCCGAGTCGGCTGCGCTCCGAGGCAAGCCAGAGCCACCAGGGCCACCGGCACGGCAACGCCCAACGCGCGGCCGGAAAGGGACCGGAAACCTGCTTCCTCATGGTGCATGGGACGGCCAAGGGTAGCACTCTCCCTGAGACCGCTCAGGCCCCCGAGACTCTTTACCGGGACGGCCTCCCGGGTTAGAATCGACGGTCCACGTCGGGTCGTGGCCGGTCGTGGCGGCCGACGGATTCAGGGAGGAGGCGTGAGATGATCAAGGCGGACATCGTCAACCGGGTCGCGGAGAACTCCGACCTTCCCCGGGTCAAGGCGGCACGCGCCGTCGACACGATTCTCGGCGCGATGAAGGACGCTCTCGGCGATGGCAAGCGGATCGAGCTGCGCGGTTTCGGCGTCTTTCAGGTGCGTGATCGCAAGCGTGGCGTGGGCCGCAATCCGAAGACGGGCGTCGAGGTGACGATCTCTCCCGGAAAGACGGTTCGCTTCAAGCCCGGCAAGGAACTCAAGAACCTCTAGCTTAGCTATAGCTAGCGAGGCTTCGCCTCAGACCGACGAGCATGTTTCTCGCGGTGGTGGGTTTCGGGTGTAGGCGTTGATCGGACTCCGGTCGCTGCTCGCATCTGCGGAGCGAGTCCGCGTTCATGGTCGCTCAGAGGCGAAGGTGGCCTATGCTGGCCGGTGAGGAGCTCATCGACCGGAGTCCGCTGATGAAAGTAGCACGCACGGCAGCCGAGGTTGTTTCGGAGCATGTGTCGTTGACGCTGGAGTGCGTCGATCGGATGTACCTCAACGTCTACGTTCCGCTGCTTCAGCGGGGCGCGGGGGCGGCGTGGTTCTTCCGGGAGGTGCGGGGTTACCAGGTTCCTTCGTCGGTGCTGATGGCGCCGATGACGAGGCGGTTCGTGGCGGCGATCAAGGGCTACGCTCGGCAGCACCGGATCGACATCGTCCCGTTTCGGCGGGGCGAGCGCAAGGACGACCGTACCCGCGAGTACCTTCGCCGGTGGCCTGGAGGGGAGGGAGTGCTGTACGTCGGCAAGGCGCAGGAGAAGGCTCGGGTGGTGCGCACCGAGCGCCGCCGGGACCCGGCGACCGGCGCGGGCTATCCGTGGCTGGCGCAGTCGACGGCGATCGTCAACCAGTACTACTTCTACATCTTCGACGACGACTTCGGTCCGTTCTTTCTGAAGTTCTGCTCGTACTTCCCCTACAACGCCAAGCTGTGCATCAACGGGCACGAGTACCTCAAGCGCCAGTTGACCAAGCGGGGCATCGCGTTCGAGTCGCTGGACAACGGCATCCTGCACTGCTCCGACCCGGAGGCGATGCAGCGGTTGGCGGACGGACTCGACGCCGACCGGATCGACGCGCTGCTGCGCAAGTGGCTGGCTCGCCTGCCGCATCCGTTCTCCGCCGACGACCGGCGCCGGGGCATCCGCTACGACATCTCGATCCTCCAGGCGGAGTTCGCCCTGACCCAGGTCTTCGACCGCCCCGTGCAGGGCCGGGTCTTCTTCGAGCAGGTGCTGCGCGAGCATCTCGACATGGGGCGTCCCGAGCATGTGCAGTTGATCTTCGAACGCCGCGTCACGCGGCGCACCCCCTCGCGGTATCGCACCCGCGTCATTACCGACGGGGTTTCCCCGTCGCTGCACGTCGACTACAAGCACTCGCGCATCAAGCAGTACCACAAGGAAGGTCGCGCCCTGCGCACCGAGACGGTGATCAACGACACCTACGACTTCGACGTCGGCCGTTTGCTGAGAAACCTCGATGATCTCAAGAAGATCGGCTTCGCCGCCAACCGACGCCTGCTCGGCGTCCAAACTCTCAGCCACGACTGTCTGCTCGGCGCCGAGGCGCTCGACGACCTGCACCGTCCGAGATGCGTCTCGGGCCAGCGCGCTTCGGCGCTTCGCTTCGGAGACCGCAGGGTGCAGGGTCTCTTCGCCGCCCTGCTGCGCTTCAGCCTCCTGCCCAACGGCTTCCGCAACCGCGACCTGAGGCCCGCGGTCGCCGCTCTGTGCGGACTGCCGCAGGACCGCTACGGACCCTCCCGCATGACCTACGACCTGCGCCGTCTGCGACTGCGGGGAATCATCGAACGGCTGCCGCGCACCCACCGGTATCGGCTCACCGACCACGGACTGCGCGTGGCCCTCGCCTACCACCGGACACACGCGCGAGTGCTCGGCCCCGTCCTCTCAGCCACCCTCGACCCGGAATCCAACGCCCGGCTCCGAACCACCGTCGCCAACTACGACCGCGAGGTCCAAAGAGCCTGGCGAGGACTGCGACTCGCAGCATGAAACCAACCCCGACCAAGACAAATCCCCTCGGACAAGCCTCGACCAAACTTGACTCAACTGTGAAGACGCCCCTTGTTCAAGGAATCTAGACGTCCAGCACGAAGGTGACCGGTCCATCGTTAACCAGGTCCACCCGCATCCGCGCTCCGAAACGCCCGCACTCCACCTGTACGCCGGCAGCCTCCAGCCGGCGGCGGAGTTCCTCGAGCAGGGGCTCGGCCACCTCCGGCGGCGCGGCCCGGTCGAACGACGGCCGCCTCCCCTTGCGCGTGGACGCAGCCAGCGTGAACTGGGACACGAGGAGAACCGCTCCGCCCGACCGGCGCACGTCCAGGTTCATCCGCCCGCGCTCGTCGTCGAAGAACCGGAGCCCGACCAGCTTGGCCGCGGCCGCCTCCACCTGGTCCTGACCGTCGCCGACTTCCACGCCGGCAAGGACCACCATGCCGGCGCCAATCTTCCCCACCGACCGGCCGTCGACCGAGACCTCGGCTTGCGACACCCGCTGCACGACCAGCCGCATGCAGGGGAACACTACGCCAGACTCGAACCGCGCATTCGGCCGACCACAGATCCGCGACCGCCGAGCCGCCGGATGCACCTACAATGGGGTTCCGCCTGACCCCTCCGGGGTACGCCCCCGGCGCTACGACGCACGATGCCTTGAAACGCGAATGAGAGAGGAAGAACCAGAGCATGCTCAACAAAGTGATCCTGATCGGCCGTCTCGGCAACGATCCTGAAATCCGAACCACCCAGTCCGGCCAGACGCTCGCCACCTTCAACGTCGCCACGAACCGCCGCTGGCGCGACCGCGACGGCAACCGCCAGGAAGAAACGGAATGGCATCGCATCGTTTGCTGGGGACGGCAGGCAGAGGTTGCAGGTCAGTACCTCAACCGGGGCAAGCTCGTCTCCGTCGAGGGGCGGCTGCAGACCCGCTCCTGGGACGATCAGCAGACCGGTCAGAAGCGCTTCATGACCGAGATCGTCTGCGACAACTTCCAGATGCTGGGCAGCCGCGGCGACAACCAGGGCCAGTCGGGCTACGGGGGCCAGGGCCGCCGCGAACAGCCCCAGTCCGCGCCGCAGGACCAGGGCTTCGACGCCAGCGAACAGGACGACGACATCCCGTTCTAGGGCTTCACGCCAAGCCGGCTCTGCAGGGTCTGGAGCAGGTTCAGGGCGGCGACGGGCGTCAACTGGTCCACGTCGACCGCCTTCAGCGCCTCGATCACGGCCTCGTCCTCGCCGCCCCATAGCGCGAGCTGGTCGGCGCCGGGATCCGGCGGCGCTCCGGAAGCGCCGTCGACGACGCGGGGCTTGCCAGAGAAGCTGTACTGCTGGGACTCGATGTTCGAGAGGACCGCGGCGGCGCGCTCGATGACCTCGCTTGGCACCCCGGCCAGGCGAGCGACGTGCAGACCGTAGGACTTGTCGGCGCGACCTTCCGCCACCCTGTGCAGGAAGAGAATCTGGTCCTGCCACTCCTTCACCGCCATTCGCGAGTTCCTGACCCGCGAAAGCGTCGCCGGGAGCCCGGTGAGTTCGTGGTAGTGGGTGGCGAAAAGCGCCAGCGACCCGTTGTGCTCGTGCAGGCGTTCGATGATGGCCCACGCCAGGGAGAGACCGTCGTAGGTCGAGGTGCCCCGGCCGACCTCGTCCAGGACGACGAGGCTGTCGGGCGTCGCGTGACGCAGGATGTTCGCGGTCTCGACCATTTCGACCATGAACGTCGATTCGCCGCGGGCCAGGTCGTCGCTGGCGCCGACGCGCGTGAAGATGCGGTCGACCAGGCCGATCTCGGCACTTTGCGCGGGGACGAAACACCCCGCGTGGGCCATCAGCACGATCAGCGCCGTCTGCCGTAGGTACGTCGACTTGCCGCCCATGTTGGGGCCGGTCAGCAGGATGATCTGTTCCCGGTCCCGGTCCAGGCACACGTCGTTCGGCACGAAGCCGGAGGCGCCGCGGATCGCCGCCGTCGATCGTTCGACCACGGGATGGCGCCCCTCGCGGATCTCGATCCTCCCGGACGACGCCAGCATGCGCGGTCGGACGTAGTCGTGGCGGCCGGCCACTTCGGCCAGGGCGGTGAGGCAGTCGAGCCGCGCCAGCGCGCTCGCCAGGGCGAGCAGCCGCGCCGCCTCCCGGGCGGCCTCGGCCCGGAGCGACTCGAAGATCTCCTGTTCCAGCGCTAGCTGGCCACTCTCGGCGCCCAGGATCTGCTGTTCCAGCTTCTTCAGGTCGTCCGTGACGTAGCGTTCGGCGTTCGTCAGGGTCTGCCGGCGCACGTAGTGGTCCGGAACCCGCTCCTGCTGGGTCTTGCGCACCTCCAGGTAGTAGCCGAAGACCCGGTTGTAGCCGACCTTCAGCGAAGGAATCCCGGTCGCTTCCCGCTCCCCGGCCTCGAGGGCCGCTATGTGCCCTTTGCCGTCCCGCGCCAGAGACCGCAGCCGGTCGAGGTCGGGGTCGACGCCGGCCGCGATCACGCCGCCGTCGTTCAGCGAGCCCGGCGTCTCCGCCAGGATCTCGTCGAATCTCGCCCGCAGCTCCGGGAGCGCGTCCGTCGAGCCCAGGTGGCCGAGGAAGTCGGCATCCAGCCCGGCGACGGCCGCAAGCGTGGCGGGAGCGTCGCGCAGCGTGTCCCGCAGGGCCGCCGCCTCGCGCGGACTGATCCGCCCCAGGACCAACCGCGACGTCAGACGCTCGAGGTCGGCCATGCCCTTGAACCGCGAGCGCAGCGACTCCCGCAGCGGGATGTTCCGGAGCAGCGCGTCGACCGCGTCGTGGCGCTCCCGGAGGGCGCCGGCGTCGCGCAGCGGCCGGCTCAGCCAGCGCCGCAGCGCGCGGGCGCCGGGCCCGGTGCGCGTGAGGTCGAGCACGTCGACCAGGGTCCGTCCACCCTGGTGCTGGAGGTGACGAAAGACCTCCAGGTTGCGGAGCGTCGTGTCGTCCACCACCACGCACCGGTCGTCGTGCTGAACTTCCAGGCCCGTTACGTGATCGATCTCCGACCTGGAGGCGCGGCGCGCGTACTCCAGCACGAGCGCCGCGGCGGCAACCGCGGCCTCTCCCTCGACCAGACCGAAGCCGCGCAGGTTGTCGACCTGGAACTGCCGGCGCAAGGCGCGCTCCGCGGAGGCCGAGCGCGGCGCTTCCGAGCCGTCGACCTCCGTGTGCGGGACACCGGCCCGATCGATCCAGGCCGGAAGCTGGCCGCCCGGATCGGCGCCTCCCCTCTCGAAGTCCCCGGCGCACGTTAGAACCTCGCGCGGCGCGAGCCGCTCGAGATCGTCCACCGCGAACGCCGCGTCCGGCCAGCGGCGCACGAAGAACTCCCCGGTCGAGACGTCGAGGAACGCGCCGGCGCCCGCCCCGCCGTTGAATCGGATCCCGGCAAGGTAGTTCGGCCGGTTCTGATCGAGCATCTCCAGGTCGCTGATCGTGCCCGGCGTCACGACCCGGGTCACCTCCCGGCGCACGAGTCCCCGGGCCTGCGCCGGATCCTCGACCTGATCGCAGACCGCGACCTTGTAGCCCGCGTCGAGCAGTCTCGCGATGTAGGACTCGACCGAGTGGTGAGGCACCCCGCACATCGGCGCCTCGCTGGCGGTTCCCTTCTGGCGCGCGGTGAGGGCTACATCGAGCACCGGCGCGGCGGTCGTGGCGTCCTCGAAGAACAGCTCGAAGAAGTCGCCCATCCGGTACAGCAGGATCGCGTCCGGGTACTCGGCCTTGACCGTCAGGTAGTGCCGGAGCATGGGCGTGAGCGTGGCGAGATCCCGCGCCGGCCCGCCCGATCGCCCGGCGGATGTCCGCGAATCCCCCGCGTTCTTTGCAGCGCTCCCGTCCACGGACGGTCGTCAGTATAGTGAGCGGCCATGCCTTCCGGGCCGCTGCTCGCCTTCGACACCGGCTCGCCGGTCGTCAGCGTGGCGCTCGCCCTGCCCGACCGGGTCGACACGCTCGCCACGCCCCAGGGCCGCTCGTCGCGCGAACTGATCGCGATGATCGACGAACTCCTGGCGCGCGCGGATCTCGAAGTCCGGGATCTCGGGGGAATCGCGGCTGCCAGGGGTCCGGGCAGCTTCACCGGCCTGCGGGTCGGGCTGGCCACCGCGATCGGTCTGCACCAGGCCTCCGGCGCGCGCGCGGGCGCCATGTCCACCTTCGAGGTTCTGGCCTCGCACTACGCCGGGAGCGCGGCCGCGCCGGCCCCGGCGGTCCTGGCGGTCGTCGACGCGCACCGGGACCGCTGGTTCATCCAGCGCATGCGGCTGGGCGCCGACGGTGCGGCCCGGGCCGACGGGCCGCATGAGATCGGAGGCCGGGCCGACCTGGAGCGCAGCGCTCTCCCAGTCGTCGGCCACGGAGTATCGGCCCTGGAGGTGCCGGCCGGCGCGGTCGAGGCGACGGAGCTCGCCCCCACCATGCTGCGCCGGATGCGGAAGGGTGAATTCCCCTGGGATCTCACGGCGCTGGCGGAACCTCTCTACCTGCGTCCGCCCGCGACCAGCGCGCCCAAGCTGGTACGCTCGAAGGAGGCCCCGCGGAAGGCAGCCAACGACTACGAAGGGAGGCGCGCACCGAATGAGCGATGACGCAGTCAAGGAAGAGCTCCTGGCGCAGGAGGGCGAGTTCAGGAAGCTCTACGAAGAGCATCAGGCATGTGAGAGTCAACTCGAAGAACTGGTCGGCCGCCCCGTTCTCTCGCCGACGGATCAATCCGAGGCCAAGCGCATCAAGCTCCACAAGCTCGCTCTCAAGGACCGCATGGAATCGATCATCCGGTCCCACGCCCTCCAGGCAGCCAGCTAGCACCCCTCTTTCAGGCGCACCCTGCGGATGAGATTCGCTCGGGAGGCCTGGCCGTTCGTGCTGCCCTTTCTGGCCGCCGCCGCCGTCTTCTGGCCCCTTGGCTGGCACGTCGCCGCGGGCGCTATGGCCGTCCTCGGCTTCCTGGTGCTTCTCTTCTTCCGCGATCCCGCGCGAAACTACGAGGGGCCGCCCGACGTCGTCCTGTCGCCTGCCGAGGGAACGGTGATCGCGGTGGAGGTGATCACCGACAGCGCTCTCGGGGAGGAGGCCTGGCGGCGCATCTCGATCTTCCTGTCCGTGTTCAACGTTCACACTCAGAAGACACCGGTCGAGGGCGTGGTGATCGGCAGCATCGCGACACCGGGGAAGAAACTCCCCGCTTTTCGCAAAGAGGCGGGCGACGTGAACGAGAATCACCTCACCCTGCTGCGCCGGCCCCAGGGCGATCTCATCGCGGTGCGTCAGATCGCCGGTCTGGTGGCCCGACGCGTCGTCGCGCAGGTCCAGGCCGGTCAGCGGGTGGTCCAGGGCGAACCGCTCGGCCTGATCAAGTTCGGCTCGCGGGTCGACGTGTTCGTGCCGCTGTCCTACGACCCCCTGGTCGAGAAGGGCCAGCGGGTGATCTCCGGCGAGACGCCGCTCGCCATGCCGACGGACCCGTCCACACCGCCGCCCGAGGACTTCCCGGTCCGGAGGCCCGCGGTCCCAGCCGGAGGCAGCCCATGAACTGGAAACCACGCAAGCCGAGACCGTTGCGGGCCGGGGCCTACGTGATTCCCAGCCTGTTCACGACCGCCAACATGCTGCTCGGCTTCTATGCTCTGCTGGCAGGTCTCGAAGGGAAGTTCCAGGCCGCCGTGCTCATGCTGTTCGCAGCGGCCTGCCTCGACACGCTGGACGGCCGGATAGCCCGCCTGACCGGTACCGCGAGCCCGTTCGGCAGGGAGTACGACTCGCTGGCCGACCTCGTGTCCTTCGGCCTCGCTCCGGCGCTGCTTTGCTACCTCTGGGGCCTCCACGAGCTCGGCCGCGTGGGCTTCGCGGCGCCCGCCGTCTACCTCCTCTGCAACGCCGCCCGTCTGGCCCGCTTCAACGTCAGCCGGCGCACGGCCGACCCGGCCTACTTCATCGGGCTGCCGGCGCCGGCCGCCGCCGGAGCGATCGGCTCGATTCTCTTTTTCGTCGACACTCGGGGCGACTCCTTCCTTCTCCAGATCGTTGTCCTGTCCGCGCTGGTGGTGGTCGGTCTGCTCGCCGTCTCCACGTTTCGCTACGTCAGCTTCAAGGAGATCGACTTCCGGCGCCGCAGGAGCTTCCGGGTGGTGCTGGTCATCTCCTCGATCGCCGTGCTGGCGCTGATCCACATCGGTCTGTTCTTCCTGGTCGGCGCGGCCAGCTACGCGCTCTCCGGACCTGCCGCGTGGGTCGCCCGCCGCCTCAGGCGGCGACGCCGCGCGATCCGTCTTCGCGCTGCTACGCTCCGCGGCCGATGACGACCGTTCCGTCCGCTTCTCCAGACCATCACCGTCTGACCATTCTCGGATCGGGACCCGCGGGACTCACCGCGGCTCTCTACGCCGCGCGCGCCGATCTCGCGCCTCTGGTTCTCGAAGGCGCCCAGCCCGGCGGACAACTGACGATCACGACGGATGTCGAGAACTACCCGGGTTTCCCGAAGGGGATCATGGGGCCCGAACTGATCGACCAGATGCGGGCACAAGCCCAGCGTTTCGGCGCCGATACCCGCTTCGAGACGGGCCATGCCGTGCACTTGAGCGAGCGACCGTTCCGGCTCGAGACGGACGGCGGCGAGTACCGGACGGACGCGCTGATCATCGCCACCGGCGCCTCGGCACGCCAACTGGGTCTTCCCTCGGAAGCGGAGCTGATGGGGTACGGCGTGTCGGCGTGCGCTACCTGTGACGGCTTCTTCTTTCGGGACAAGGAACTGGTGGTCGTGGGGGGCGGCGACACGGCGATGGAGGAGGCCACGTTCCTGACCAAGTTCGCCAGCAAGGTGACCATCGTCCATCGCCGCGGCGAGCTGCGGGCCTCGGTCATCATGCGGGAGCGCGCGGCCGCGAACGAGAAGATCGACTGGCGATTCCACGCAACCGTCGAGGAGATCTGCGGCACCCAGGAAGACGGCGTTCACGGCGTGCGCCTTCGCGACCCGCGGTCCGGCGAGGAGTCGGACTTCCCCTGCCAGGGCGTCTTCATGGCGATCGGCCACAACCCGAACACCGAACTGTTCCGCGGCAAGCTGGCGATGGACGATGTCGGCTACCTCAAGGTCCGCCATCCGGGCACGGCGACGGACATCGAGGGCGTCTTCGCCTGCGGCGACGTGATGGACCCGATCTACCGGCAGGCGGTCACCGCGGCCGGCACCGGCTGCCAGGCGGCGATCGACGCCGAGCGCTGGCTGAGCGAAGTACACTGACCGCCGCCAGATGAGACAAGGACGGGAGTACAGATGGCCAAACTGAGACGTAGGGACTTCCTGGGCAAGGCCGCGATCGCCACCGCCGGAGCGGGCGCCGTCGCCGCCTGCGGCGGACCAGCCTCGGCGCCGGAGGGCGGGCCCGCCATCGTCACGAAGCCACGGCTCAACTGGCGCCTGGCCTCGAGCTTTCCGCGCGGTCTCGACACGATCTTCGGCGGGGCGGAAGTGTTCGCGGAACGGGTCGAGAGCCTGTCCGAGGGCCGGTTCCGGATTCGCGCCTACCCCGCCGGAGAACTCGTCCCGGGTCTCGGCGTCCTGGACGCCGTGCAGCAGGGCACGGTCGAGCTCGGCCACACCGCGAGCTACTACTACACGGGCAAGAACCCGGCCGTGGCCTTCGACACCGCCATGCCGTTCGGCCTGAACACGCGCCAGCAGAACGCCTGGCTCTACCATGGCGGCGGCCTGGAGCTGATGCGCGAGGTGTTCGCGGACTTCAACATCGTGAACTTCCCGGCCGGCAACACGGGCGGGCAAATGGGTGGCTGGTTCCGGCGCGAGGTCAGCACGCTGGACGAACTGCGCGGTCTGAAGATGCGCATCCCCGGCCTGGGCGCCGAGGTGCTGAGTCGTCTCGGAGTGACCGTTCAGACGATTCCCGGCGGAGAGATCTATCCCGCGCTGGAACGCGGAGTGGTCGATGCCGCCGAGTGGGTAGGCCCCTACGACGACGAGAAGCTCGGATTCCAGCGGGTTGCGAAGAACTACTACTACCCCGGCTGGTGGGAACCCGGCCCGACGCTTTCCGTGTACGTCAACCGGACCGCTTGGGACTCGCTCCCGGCCGAGTACCAGTCCATCGTTCAGTCCGCCGCCGCGGAGGCGAACGTCGACATGATCTCGCGCTACGACGCCGTCAACCCGGGTGCGCTCAAACGCCTGGTCGACGGCGGCGTCACGCTGCGACCGTTCTCCGACGAGATCATGACCGCGTCACGCGACGCCGCGTTCGAGCTGATGAACGAGAACGCGGCCGCGGACGCCGGCTACCGGAAGATCTTCGAGTCCTGGGACGAAGTCCGCCTGTCCTCGTTCCGCTGGTTCAGCACCGCCGAGCAGGCGTACGCACGTTTCTCCTTCGGCGGTTAGGCAGTCCTAGTCGATCGCGTCCTCGCCGCGCGCGTGCGCCAGTTCCCGCGCACTCGGATGGGCGGACGGCCGGAAGGGCACCTCGCAAACGCGCGCCTCGTCGGGTCGGCCCGGTACGGTGGCGTACTCGTCGGGCAGGTGGACCTGCAACCGGGTCCCCACCGCCGACTTGTTGACCGGCACGTAGCCCAGGGCGATGTTGCAGCCCAGTTCCGGCGCATGCCAGGGCGAGGTCAGGTAGCCGATCGGCTCACCGCCGCTCACGTCCGACACGAGCCAGAAGTCCGGCGCGTAGTCGTCGATCGGCAGTCCGCCCAGCGACATGCCGACCAGGACCATGGAGAACGGGGGTCGACCTGCAGCGATCTCGTCACGAATCCACTCGAGCGCCTTCCGGCCAATGTAGTCACCCCTCTTCCTGCGTGGCACCTGGTAGGCCAGGTTGCACTGGAAGGGCGTCGTCTCGTGGTCCATGTCCTGTCCCCAGGACAGGATGCCGGCCTGAATGCGACGCTGATGGCCCGGCGCGGTCACCATGAGCCGGTGCCGCTCGCCCGCACTCAGCACCGCGTTCCACAGTCTCTCGGCGTGAAGCGTCGCATCCCGGAGGTAGATCTCGTAGCCCTTCTCGCCCGAGAAGCCGGTTTGAGAGACGACGACCGGGCAGCCCTCGATGCGGGCTTCCACGAGACCGTAGTAGGGAATCCTCCGCATCCGGTCGCCGACGAGATCGACCATCAGCGCGAGAGACTTGGGCCCCTGAATCTGCAACGGACAGACATCGATCTCATCGATCTCCACGTCCATCCGCATCCCGACGTTGACGCCCTGCAGCCAGAACAGGATGTCGGAATCCGCCAGCGAGAGCCAGAACTCGTCTTCGGACAGACGCAGCAGGACCGGATCGTTCAGGATCCCGCCCTTCTCGTTGCAGAGAATGACGTACTTGCCGCGCATCGGCTCGATGCGGGTGGCGTCGCGGGTGATCACGTAGTCGATGAACCGCTCCGCGTCAGGCCCCTTGACCCGGATCTGCCGCTCGACCGCGACGTTCCACATCGTGACGTGCTTCGTCAGCGCCTCGTGCTCCACCGCGGCGCCGCCGTCCTCCGCCCGTACGTAGCCGCGCGGATGGTAGACGCGGTTGTAGATCGTGGCCCGCCAGCAGCCCGCCTGGTGCGACAGGTGCCAGTACGGCGACTTTCGCACCCGGGTGGAAACCAGCAGCTCCACCGGCGTCCGGCCACTCTGGCGCAGGTTGATCGGGACGACGCGGTCCGACTGGTCGACGCTGCGCGGCTGACCGCTCATGGCTCCTCCTGTTCCGCCGAGCGCGTCGGCTACCATGACCTGCGGGATCGATGACGGAAGCTACCACCCGAGCGCCCTCTCGAAGCGCGATCCCGGACCAGCCCGCGCGCGCCCGGATCGTCGTCATCGGTGCCGGAATCGTCGGCAACAGCGTCGTCGGCCATCTGGCGAAACTCGGCTGGACGGACCTCGTTCTGATCGACAAGGGTCCACTGCCGAATCCGGGCGGATCGACCGGCCATGCGTCGAACTTCATCTTCCCGACGGATCACAACCGCGAGATCGCGTTGCTGACCCTGGAGAGCCAGCGGCAGTACGCGGCCCTCGGCGTAAACATCCCGTGCGGCGGGATCGAGGTAGCCCGCAGCCGCGAGCGCATGGAGGAGCTGCGCCGCCGGATGACCTCGGCGCGAACCTGGGGCATCGAGGCCGAACTGCTGACGGCGGCCCAGGTCGTTGCCAGGGCGCCGTTCGTCAACGGCGCGGCCATCCTGGGCGGTTTCTACACTCCGGGGGCGTCGGTCGTGGATCCGGTCCGGGCCGGGACCATCCTGCGCGAACGGGCGCAGGCGGAAGGCGCGCTGACCGTGCTGGAGAACACGGAGGTGCTCGGCCTGGAGGTGGAGACGCGGCCGTTTCGCCGCCCCGCGATCAGCGCCGTCGTCACGGCGCGCGGCACGATCGAGGTCGAGCACGTGGTCATCGCATGCGGCGTCTGGAGTCCGCGGGTCGCCGCGATGGCCGGAGCGACGATTCCCCTGACGCCGGCGGTACACCAGATGGTCGACCTGGGGCCGATCGACCTCCTCCGAGAGACGGGCAACGAAATCGCCTTCCCGATCGTGCGCGACATGGACACCTTCATGTACGAGAGGCAGAGACACGACGCAATGGAGATCGGCTCCTACGCCCACGAGCCGATTCTGGTACCGCCCGACGACATTCCCTCACTCGCCGAGGCGGAGCGCACACCAACGGAAATGCCCTTCACCGCGAAGCACTTCGCCCCGCAACTCGAGCACGCCCGCGACCTGATGGGCGAACTGCTCACGGGCGTCCCGGTGCGATACGCGGTGAACGGACTCCTGTCGCTGACTCCGGACGCGCAGCAGGTGCTGGGCGAAACCGCCGAAGTGGAACGCCTCTGGTCGGCCGCGTCGGTGTGGATCAAGGAGGGACCCGGAAGCGGGCGCCTGATCGCCGAGTGGATCACGTACGGCTACCCGCGCCTGTGCGACCCGCACGGATCGGACGTCACCCGCTTCCAACCCCACGAACGGACACAGCGGCACATTCAGGAGCGCTGCCGGGAGCACTTCAACAAGACCTACGGCATCGTCCATCCACGCGAGCAGTGGGAGTCGGCGCGCGGCGTCCACCGGGCGCCGTTTCACGATCGAACGGCCGCCCTCGGCGCCGAGTTCCACGAGGCTCGCGGATGGGAACGCCCCCAGTGGTACGCGTCGAACGCGGATCTCGTCGCGCACTACGGCGTTTCGGACCGGCCTTGCGAGTGGGATCGTCGCTGGTGGTCGCCGATCATCGACGCGGAGCACCTTCACCTGCGCGAGAAAGCGGGCATCGTCGACCTGAGCGCCTTTCAGATCTTCGACGTGTCGGGGCCCGGCGTCGTTCCGTACCTGGAACGCTTGACGGTGAACCGCTGCGACCGTGCCGTCGGCCGGTCGATCTACACGCCTCTGCTGACGCCCGAGGGCGGAATCCGCGCCGACCTGACGATCCTGCGGCTGGATCACGATCGGTTTCGCATCGTCACCGGCGCACTCGACGGCGCCCGCGACAGAGTCTGGTTCGAGCGGCACCTCCCGGCGGACGGCTCCGTCCGGTTCGAGGACCGCTCCGCCACCCTGTGCACGATCGGCGTCTGGGGACCGCGCGCCGAATCGCTTCTCGGCCGGATCGCCGATGTCCCCTGCTCGCAGGAGGCGTTCCCTCACGGCACCGGACGACAGGCGGTGATCGGCGGGAGCCGGGCGACGATGCTCCGCATCTCCTACGTCGGCGAGAACGGCTGGGAGATCTACGCGCCGATGTCCCGCGGCGCTCTCCTGTGGGATGCGATCCGCGAGGCCGGAGCCGATCTGGACGCCCGTCCGGTCGGAATCGGCGTCTACGGCACCACCGGCCGCCTGGAGAAGGGATACGCCCTGATGGGCGCCGACCTGACCTCGGAGTACTCCCCGGTGGAGGCCGGCCTGGCCCGGCCGCGCGTCAAGAAGGCGGACTTCATCGGCAAGGCGGCATACCTGAAAGCGCGCGCCGAGGGGCCAGTGGCAAAGCTGTGCACGCTGACGATCGACGATCCGGCCGATGGCTCCGGTAAACCTCGGTTCCCCACCGGCGGCAGTGAGCCGATCCTCACGAGAAGCGGCGATCGCATCGTCGATGCGCGAGGGAGGGAGTCCCGCGTCACCTCCGCCGGCATGGGACCGTCCGTTGGCAGATACCTGCTGATGGCCTACCTGCCGATCGAGCATGCAACGCCCGGCAACCGGCTGCAGCTGCTCTACATGAACGAACGCTTTCCCGTGACGGTGGCCAGACGAACCATGTTCGATCCCGGGAACGCCCGGATGAAGACATAGCCGGCCGGGTCGCTACAGCAGCGCCGTCACCAGCTCCGGATACAGGCAGATCAGGGCCAGCCCGATGAGCTGGATGACGATGAAGGGGATCACTCCGCGGTACATCTCGACCGTCGTGATCCGCCGGGGCGCCACGCCCCGCAGGTAGAAGATCGCGAAGCCGAAGGGCGGCGTCAGGAACGACGTCTGCAGGTTCATGCCGATCATCACGCCGAACCACACCATGTCGACGTCGAGGATGCGGGCCGCCGGAGCGATCAGCGGGATGACGATGAAGGCGATCTCGAAGAAGTCGATGAAGAACCCGAGGATGAAGATCGCGAGATTCGCGACGATCAGCAGGCCGATCTTCCCGCCCGGCAGGCCGGTCAGCAGGTCCTCGATCCAGATGTCGCCGTAGAGGCCCCGGAAGACGAGCGCGAAAGCGGTCGAGCCGATGAGCAGGAAGATGACCATCGTGGTCAGCTTCGCCGTCGCGTCCATCGTCTCCTTCACGGCCTTCATCGTCAGCCGCCCGCGCGACAGGGCCAGGGCGATGGCGCCGACGGCGCCCAGGGCCCCGGCCTCGGTAGGCGTCGCGATGCCGGCGAAGATGCTCCCGAGGACGACCAGGATCAGCACCATGGGCGGCAGCATGACCACGGCCACCTGGCGCGCCAGCGCGGCGCCGTCGAGGGTCCGCTCCTCGGCCGGCAACGCCGGCGCGGCGGCAGGCTTCGCGATCGCGACGCCGGTGACGTACACGGCGTAGAAGCCCGCCAGCATCAGGCCCGGAATCAGGGAGCCGATGAACAGGTCGCCGACCGAGATGCCGAGCTGGTCGGCGAGCACCACCAGCACGACGCTGGGCGGGATGATCTGCCCGAGAGTGCCCGCGGCGCTGATCACGCCGGTCGCGAGCATTGGCGAGTAGTCGTAGCGCAGCATGACCGGCAGCGAGATCAGGCCCATCGCCACCACCGAGGCGCCGACCACGCCGGTCGCGGCGGCGAGCATCGCGCCCACCACGACGACCGCCAGCGCCAGACCGCCGCGCAGGCGGCCGAACAGCATGCCGATCGTGCGCAGCAGATCCTCCGCGAGTTGCGATTTCTCCAGCATCGTGCCCATGAAGATGAAGAAGGGCACCGCCAGCAGGACGCCGTTCGACATGACGCCGAAGACCCGTTCGGGAAACGCGTAGAGCAGGTTCCAGGAGAAGAGCCCGAGTTCGATGCCGATGACGGCGAAGATCAGCGCGGTTCCGCCGAGGGAGAAGGCGACCGGATAGCCCGCGAAGATGAACATGAAGACGACCACGAACATCAGCGGTCCCAGGAAGTCGCCGCTCACAGCAGCCCCTCCTGCTGCAGATCCTCCTCCTCGGCCCCGGCCTTGAGCGCCCGCAGGCGCAGCCAGTTCCGCGCCGCCTCCGCCAGCCCCTGCAGGGCGAGGAGCGTGAACGCCACCAGCAGCACGCTCTTGATCGGATACCGCGGCAGACCGCCCGGGTCGGACGACACCTCCAGCACCGCCCAGGAGTTCCGTACGGCCGGCCAGGACATGACGAGTCCGAAGACCGCGAATGGAACCAGGAACAGCAGCGATCCCCAGAGGTCGATCCGCCGCCGCCAGCGCTCCGGCAGCCGGCTGAAGATCACGTCGACGCGAACGTGGGCGCCCGTCAGCAGCGCGTACGCGGCGCCCAGCAGGAAGACCAGGCTGAACATGTACCACTGGAGTTCGAGGTAGGCGTTCGAGCTCAGGTTCCAGCCGGTGAACCGGCCCAGGTAGCGCACCACCGCGTTGTACGCTCCGACCGCGACCATGGCGAGGGTGAGCCAGGAGACCGCGACGCCGAGGCGTGTGTTCAGACGATCGGTCCAGGTCACGAAACGTGCCAGGAAGCCGCCCGGGGTTCGTGCTGACGCCATGAGCGCGGGCAGGCTACCACCAGCGCTCCGGCCGTGATGGACGCTCCGGGGACCGCGCTTCCCCGCCGGTTCGCGCGGTTGACGGCGCTCAACACGGCGTCCAATCTCACCGTGCCCCTGGCCGGTCTGGCCGACACCGTGATGCTCGGCCGGCTCGACGACGTCCGCTTCCTGGCCGGCGTCGTTCTCGCGGCCCTCATCTTCGACTACCTCTACTTCGGCTGCGCCTTCCTGCGGATGAGCACCACCGGCCTGACGGCCCAGGCGTGGGGACGCGCAGACGCCGGCGAGGTGTCGGCGCACCTCTACCGCGCCCTGCTGCTGGCGGCGGCGCTCGGCCTCGTGGCGGTAGCGCTCCGGGACCCGCTTGGCGACGCCGGCTTCGGACTCCTGTCCGGCCCGGCCGGCGTGGAGGAGGCCGGCCGCCGCTACTACGACGCGCGCATCTGGGGCGCGCCGGCGGCCTTCGCCAACCTGGCGCTGGTGGGCTGGTTCCTCGGCCGCGGCGAGGCCGCGAGGGCCCTGCTCCTGGTCGTACTGGCCAACCTCGGCAACATCGCGCTCAACTGGTGGTTCATCGTTCACCTCGGCTGGGCCGCGTTCGGCGCCGGGGTCGCCACCGCCGGGGCTCAGTGGCTGAGCGCCGCCGGCGGCCTGATCCTGGCGCTTGCGGCCGCCGGGCCGCTTCCAGCCAGGACCACCCTTTTCGACCACGCCGCGCTGCGCCAGATCCTCGCGCTGAGTGGACACCTCGTGATCCGCACGCTGCTCCTGGTCACCGCCTTCGCCGTGTTCACCAACGCGAGCGCGCTCTTCGGCGCCGCCCGGCTGGCCGCCAACGGCGTCATTCTCCGCGTGTTGAGCCTCGCCTCCTACTTCGTCGACGGGGCCGCCTTCGCCGGCGAAACGCTCGCCGGCATGGCCTTTGGCGCCGGCGACCGCCGCGAGTTGCGGCGCGTCCTGCTCCTCACGCTGGCGGCGGCCATCGGCTGCGCCGGCGTCTTTCTCGTCCCGGCGCTGGCCTTTCCCGAGGCCGTCTACGGTCTGCTCGTCGATCACGAAGACGTCGCGGCGCTGGCGACGGACAGCAACGTCTGGCTGCTGCCGGTGCTCCTCTTCGCCGCCCTCGCCTACGCCTTCGACGGCTTCTTCCTCGGCCTGACGCGGGGCAGGCTGCTCAGCCGCGCGATGGCGGTCAGCCTCGGCGTCGGCTTCGCTCCCCTCGCCTGGGCGGCGGTCCACTTCCGGGACCCGGACCTTCTCTGGCTCAGCATGGCGGGCCTGATGGCGGCGAGGGCGGTAACGCTCGGCTACGCGGCGCGCAGCTACCTCATGCCGGATCGCGGCGGCGCCTGAGAGTTCGCCTGCAACCAGGTCGGGGGCTACACTCCGGCCCGCCAACACAACGTCCACCAGCCTCGGGGAGGCCGAACGCAATGGGAAGACTCGAAGGAAAGACCGCCCTGGTAACCGGCGGCGGCACCGGCATCGGCCGGGCGACCGCGCTGCTCTTCGCCCGCGAAGGCGCGTCGATCATCGTTTCCGGCCGGCGGCTGGAGCCGCTCGAGGCCGTCGTTTCCGAGATCGAGGCCGCCGGCGGTAGCGCCTGGGCTCAGTCGGCCGACATGGAGGATCCGGAGGCGGTCCGCAGCCTCGCGGCCGCCGTTCTGGAGCGTCACGCCACGGTCGACGTCCTGGTCCATAACGCGGGGCACAGCTCAAAGGTGCGGAGCACGCGCTACATCTCGCAGGAGGAGTGGGACAGCGTGATGGCGGTCAACGCGACCGGGCCGGCGATGCTGACCAAGGCGCTGCTGCCGGCGATGCTCGACCACGGGGGCGCCACGGTCATCATGGTGTCGTCGATGGCGGCGATCCGGCCGGGCGTCATGGCCGGCACGGCCTACGGCGCCGCCAAGGCGGCGTCCAGGAACTACATCATGGGGCTCGGCGCCGAACTGCGGCAGCTCGGCATCCGCGCCACCAGCGTGCTCCCCGGCGAAGTCGACACACCGATCCTCGACAACCGGCCCCGGCCGCCGTCGGAGGAGGAACGGGCCGGGATGATGATGGCCGAGGACATCGCCGAGGCGATCCTGGCCGCGGCGGCGCTGCCCGAGCGGACCGTGATCGAGGAGATGACCCTGATGCCGACGAGGCTCCGCGACTACTCCGCCGACATCGCCGCGGCCCGAAGCCTGGGCGCGCCCGAGGAGGACTAGCGAAACATGCCGACGATGACCGACAGCGAACGCGACGCCTTCCTCGGCGAGCCGGGCATCCTGATGCGCATCGGCACCGTCTGCGACGACGGCAGACCCCTCGTGACTCCGATCTGGTTCATCTTCGAGGAGGGAGCGATCTGGTTCACCCCACGCGAGAACTCCGCCTGGTTCGCCAACCTGCGCCGCGATCCGCGGACCTGTCTGGCGATCGACGAGCAGAACCTCCCCTACCGAAAGGTCCTGGTCGAGGGCGAGGCGGAACTCGTCCACGACATCGGCGTCGACGACGCCTGGCGCGACCGCTACCGGCGCATCGCCTGCCGCTACGTCCCGGAGGACGCGGCGGAGGACTACATCCAGGCCACGATCGACCAGCCGCGAGGCCTCTACCGGCTTCCCCTGGAGATGGCCACGGTCCGCACCTGGCGGATGCCCGTCGACGACGAGGACCAGGCCGGCATCTGGCACCAGCGCTACTACCGGCCCGGCACCATCCTCAGCCGCTGACGCGGGCCGGTGACGGCTACTCGGCCGGCGCCTTCCTGTGCACGATGGTCGCCCCGATCACGCCGCCGATCGTCGAGAAGACGACGTTGACCACCAGCGAGAAGACGATGAGGGCGATCGCCCCGAGGCCCGCGATGGCGCTGATGATCCCCAGGGACTCCAGCTCCTCGCCAGAGGCGTCCGAGAGAGCCCCGAGGCCCATCAGACCAGTAACGCCACCCAGGATCAGGAGGCCGATGAGAACACTCAGGGCGGAGCCGAAGACGCCGGCAAGCGCGCCGATCTTCGCACCTTCACCGTAGGGCGCCGCCTGAGCAGGCGGGTCGTCCTTGAGCGCCAGGTAGACGGCGAGGATGCCGCCGCCTACGACGAGCGCGCAGCAGGCCAGGTTGAGCAACTGCAAGCCCGGGATCTGCGACGCGACCGCTCCGGCGCCGCCGCCGAGCGCCGCGTATCCGACTTTCTTCCCTGTCATCGAACCTCCACTGGTGGTGAGTACATCGCAAGACCCGGCCTCAAGCCGAGGGCTTCTTGTGGAACACGGCCGCCCCGATCACGCCGCCGATCGCTGCGAACACGACATCGACCGCCAGAGACATCAGGAACCCGACGAAGGCAAGGGCTCCCACGGCGCCCGCCGCGTCGCCGCCCATCGCGTCCAGGACCTCCGGTGGAATGCCCTCGAACCCTTCGAGCATCCTCACCATCTGCTCCATTGGATCGCCGAACAGCGCGGCGATCGGAATGAGAACGATGGCCCCCACGATCGCCGCTACGACGCCGGCCAGGGCGCCGATCAGCGCGCCGTCTCCGTAGGGCGCCTTCTCGGTCGCCGGTTCGTTCCTCAGGGCCAGAAAGACGGCCAGCATTCCGCCGCCGACCACCAGCGCGCAGCACAGGCAGTTGACCAGGCTGAGGCCGGGAATCTGGGACGCGACTCCCGCCGCCCCGCCGCCGATGGCCGCTGCTTTCAATCTGTTCGGTGTCATGGTGTCTCCTCAAGCAGTTTCGGGGCATGTCTTTCGGTGATCTGGTCGATCGCCGCCCAGACCAGGAGGGCGATCGGCGCGGCGGCGAGCAGAGCGGTCCCAAACCGGCTTGCCGGGGTGTTCATCGGCAACAGCCAGTCGATCGCGGTCGGGGCCAGGAAGAACAGGATCCGCCGGGGCCTGTCGAGCAACCAGTCGCGGAACCGGCGGACGAAGGGCAGCACGGCCAGTCCCAGCGTGAAGCCGAGGTAGAAGCCGAAGCAACGGTGGCAGACGGCGAACGGGTGACCATGCATGTGGAAGCTGCGTTCGGCGATCTGGTGGCAGACCGGCGCGAAGAACTCGTAGAGCAGCGGCGCGGCCCGCCCGTTGGAAGCGGCCGACAGCGGTGCGGCGACGACCATTCCGATCGCCAGGCAGCACGCCGCGGCGACGGCGGCAGTGGTCCGGCCTGGCGTCACGAGCGCGGAGAGCCGGCGGAGCATCGGGCGCTAGTGTAGCGACTCGCCTCCGCGGGCCGCCACGGCCGCATCGGTATGATCGCTCCGTGGGGATCGATCGGTGACGGAGTGGAACTCGATTCCCGAACTCGGCGGTCTGATCGGACAGCAGGTTCGGCTGCGCGGCTGGGTTGACGGCCGCCGCTCCAGCGGCAGGATCGGCTTCGTCCGCCTGCGGGATTCGGGCGCCACCGTCCAGCTCGTCGTCAGTCGCAAGGAGGTCGACGACGCTTCCTGGGAGGCGCTCCAGCACGCCGGGCAGGAATCGACGATCACGGCAACGGGCACCGTGGCGGCCGATCCCCGTTCACCCGGCGGCGTCGAAGTGCAGGTGTCGTCGCTGGCCCTGGTGCATGGCGCCGAGGCCTACCCCATCGCGCCGAAGGAGCACGGCACCGCGTTCCTGATGGACAACCGGCACCTTTGGCTCCGTTCCAGCCGCCAGCGGGCGGTGCTGCGAATCCGCAGCGAGGTCTGCCACGCGATCCACGACTTTCACCGCGAGCGCGGCTACTACCTGGTCGACTCGCCGATCCTCACGCCCGCCGCCTGCGAAGGCACGTCGACCCTGTTCGAGACGCCGTACTTCGACCATGGCTCCGCCTACCTCAGCCAGTCCGGTCAGCTCTACCTGGAACCGGCCGCGGCGGCCCTGGGCAAGGTCTACTGCTTCGGCCCCACCTTCCGCGCCGAGAAGTCGAAGACCCGCCGGCACCTGATGGAGTTCTGGATGGTCGAACCAGAGGCGGCCTTCCTCGACTTCGAGGGGCTGTGCGAGCTGGCCGAGGACTTCCTCGTCTACCTCGCGGGCCGGGTTCTGGAGAACTGCGGTGAACCGCTCGCCATCCTGGAACGGGACACCTCGAAGCTCGAAGCCATCCAGGGACCGTTCCCGCGGCTCCGCTACGCGGAGGCGATCGACCTGCTGCGCCGCCAGGGTTCCGGGATCGAGTTCGGGGAAGACTTCGGCGCTCCCGAGGAAACGTCGATCACCCGGGAGTTCGATCGGCCGGTGATGGTCACCCACTACCCGACGTCGCTCAAGGCCTTCTACATGGAACCCGACCCGGACGATCCGTCGCTCGCCCTGGCGCTCGACGTGATCGCCCCGGAGGGCTACGGCGAGATCATCGGCGGCAGCCAGCGCATCCACGACCACGATCTGCTCCTCGCGCGGCTCAAGGAGCACGATTTGCCGCTGGACGCCTTCCAGTGGTACCTGGACATCCGCCGCTACGGCACCTTCGAGCACAGCGGCTTCGGTATGGGCGTCGAGCGTTTCGTCGCCTGGATGGCCGGCGTTCCCCACTTGCGGGAGACGATCCCCTATCCACGAACCATGGACCGGATCTACCCCTGACCGACCCGGTCGAGGCTCTCGAAGCCCGTCTCGGCCACCGGTTCGAGAACCTCGCGTTACTCGAGCAGGCCCTCACCCACAGCTCCTTCGCCAACGAACAGGGCCTGGAGCAGGACAACGAGCGACTGGAGTTCCTGGGCGACTCCGTGCTGGGACTCGTCGTGGCGGATCGGCTCTTCCGCTGTGATCCGTCGGCGCCCGAAGGCGTCCTGTCGCGGACCAGGTCCCATGTGGTCAGCTCCGAGGCTCTGGCCCGGCGCGCCCGGGAACTCGATCTCGGCCCGGCGCTTCGCCTCGGCCACGGCGAGGAACAGTCGGGGGGCCGCGAGAAGCCGTCTCTCCTGGCGGATGCCCTCGAAGCCGTGATCGGGGCCGTCTTCGTCGACGGCGGCCTCCAGGCCGCCCGCGATCTGGTCGAACCATGGATCGAGGCCGAGGCCGCCGAAACGATGGACGCCCTGGACGCGAAGTCGGACCTGCAGGAATCCCTCCAGAGTCAGGGGCTCGAACCTCCGTTCTACCGTCATGTCGGCCGGGACGGGCCGGATCACGATCCCGTGTTTCACGTCGAGTGCTGGGTCGGGGGCCACGCCGTGGCCGCGGCGTCCGGTCACTCGAAGAAGGAAGCCGAGCGGAGAGCGGCCGCCCGGGCACTGGCCGGCTTGAAACCGGGTCCGGCTCCCTAGGATCGTTCCCGGTTCCGCCGGCTGCTTTCCGTCCTTGTCAGTGCTGGCCAAGCCCCGGAAGGACGGAAGATGCCGATGGAGAGAAGAGTAGACTCTGCGCGCGACGGTGAACGTACGGAGCACCCTGCGCGACGAGATCGTGAAGGCACTCGATCGATGACCCTGGAAGCGGAAGGACCCACCCCGGGAGCGCAGCCTCATGACGAGGCGGCCGCCCTCAGACAGGTCAAGAGCGAACTCTCGGTGAAAATCGAACGCGAGTGCGCACACGTCGACGCGGTGCTGTCGGAGAGGATTGACGGCGTCAGGGAGCTTCTGGACCAGAGAATCAACGACCAGACCCGCCTCCTCAAAGCCGAGTTCAACGGCCTGGAAGCCAAGCTTGCTCACGAGACGGGAGCGCTACGAACCGAGATCGGCAGCGTCGCCGACAAGATGGAAACCAGCCTCGCTCACGAGACCGAGAAACTCCGAACGGAGATCGGCGGCCTCGAGGAACGGATAGAAGCCAGGCTCGCTCACGAGACTGGAACACTCAGAGCCGAAATCGCCGGCCAAAAGGAACAGATCGACACCAGGCTCGCCCACGACTTCGGAGCGGTTGGCAGGGAGTTCGAGGCGGTCGGCAGGGAGTTCGAGGCGGTCGGCAGGGAGTTCGAGGCGGTCGGCAGGGAGTTCGAGGCGGTCCGCAAGGAGTTCAAAGCGGTCCGCGCGGAGATCGCCGGCCTCAAGGAACTGCTGCTGGGCCGAATGGAGCAACAGGAGAAAGTCCGAACGGCCGAGTACGCGGCGACAAAGTGGTCCATCCGTTCGCTGATGGCGGCCATGGCCTTGCTGGTCGCGATGATGGCTCGCTTTACGCTGTTGCAGTGATTTCGGGCCTGCGAATCGCACGCGGACTTGCGAGTCGTCCTGCCGGTGTCGTGGTGTCCGACGACGGCGCGTGTCCTCGACAAGCCTGACGGTACGCTGGCTAGCTGGCTGACTGGCTCAGCGCCGCTTGAACCGGCGTTCCAGGTCCCGGTCCGTGAGTTCCAACACGACCGGGCGACCGTGCGGACAGGTGTAGGGGTGCTCGCAGGCGAAGAGCTCCGCGATCAGGTTCTCCATCTTCTCCGCCGACAGCGCCTGGTGCATCTTGACCGCGGCCCGGCAGGCCCTGCTCGCCGCCAACTGGGTCAGCAGATAGTCGGCGAGCGCCTCGTCTTCGCTCGGCAACTCGTCGCCGGCCGCCACCCGGGTCGCGATCCGGAGTACGAGGCTCTCCGCTTCCTTGTCCGGCAGGACGGCCGGGATCGCGGTGATCGCGGCGCTGCCGCCGGAGAGGGCCCTGACCGCGTAGCCGCAGCGGGCCAGACCCGACGAGCATTCGGCCAGCGCGGCGTTCTCGGCCGCAGAGAGCTCCAGCATGCGCGGCACCAGCAACGTCTGGCTCGCCGCATCCTGCCGCTTCAGGCTGCGGCGGAAGCGCTCGTACAGGATCCGCTCGTGGGCAACGTGCTGGTCCACGACGAACAAGGCCTCGGGCCCCTCGAGCAGGATCATCGTGCCCTTGTACTGCCCGATCAGACGGAGCGATTCGCGTCCCTTTCCGGAAAGGGGAACCCGGGTGGCCGGCTCCGGCCGGTAGGCGACCTCGGCGAGCTTGCCGGTCGGTCCGGTTCCCGCTCCGCCATACCGGGCGGCGAGTTCCTCCGCCCACGCCGGCGCGGCGGGCGCCTCGCGCACCTCGCCCACGCCCGTCCAGGCCGGCGGCGCCGCGGGGCCGCTCGGTTCGCGAAGCGGCGCCGGTTCCTCCCCCTTGGCGGCCTCGAGTCCCCGGCGCAGCGCGCTGCCGATGCGGCCCATCAGCGCCGCGTCACGGAACCGGACCTCGGCCTTCTGCGGGTGGACATTGACGTCGACGGACTCGGGCGGAACGTCGAGGAACAGGAAGAGAGCCGGCGGCCGGTCTCCCTTCATCAGGTCCCGCACCGCCTTGTAGTAGATGGCGAGGACGGCGCGGTCCCGCAGCAGGCGCCCGTTCACGAACAGGAACAGGCGCCGGCCCTTCGTCGTTTCCCGGTCGCCGACGAAGCCGGAGATCCCCTGCTCCCTCCTGGCCTCGGGCAACGGAGTCAGGTGATTCACGAGTTCCTCGCCGAACAACTGCGCGATGCGGTTGAACCGGCCGACCGCGTCGACTCCGGTGGCTTGCGCCCGCAGCAACTCACGCCCCGGGGACTCGCCGTCGGGAGCGTGGCGCAGAACGAACGTCACGTCCGGCCGCGCCAGCGCGTACCCCTGGACCACGGTCAGCGCGTGGCGGAGCTCGGTCGCGGGCCGCTTCAGAAACTGCTTGCGGGCGGGCACGTTGTAGAACAGGGACTCGACCCGTACCGTGGTGCCGCGGGGACGGCTCACCGGTTCCTCGACAGTGAGGCGGCCGCCCTCGACGACCAGGCGATGACCGTCGCCGGCCGACCGGGCTGTCAGCAGTTCGCACCTGGAAACCGCGGCGATCGACGCCAGGGCCTCTCCGCGAAAGCCCAGGGTCGCGACCTCCAGCAGATCCTCGAAGGAGGCGATCTTGCTGGTGGCATGGCGTTCGAGCGCGAGGGCCGTGTCCCCGGCGGCGATCCCGCGGCCGTCGTCGGCCACCGAGACCAGGTCGCGTCCGCCGTTCTCGAGTTCAATCTCGATCCGGGCGGCGCCGGCATCGAGCGCGTTCTCCACGAGTTCCTTGACGACGGATGACGGACGTTCCACAACCTCGCCGGCCGCGATCTGCGAGATCAGCGCGTCGGGAAGCCGCCGCAGGACCCGGCGTTCCGGGCCGGAACCCGCCATCAGGGGGTGACGTCCCTGAGGGTTCGCTGCATCACGCCGTAGCTCTTCAGCTCACGGCCGAGAAAGGCGCGGCGCACCTCACGCGTCACTGACTCGACCGACCTGAGCGTCGCCTCGTCGACCTGGCCGTTCGCCTGCAGACCCGCGAGATCCGAGCCGCCGATCCGGCGCAGGAGGGCCAGGGCTTCGGCTCCCACCCTCCGGTTGGCGCCCGCCCCTCCCCCGCAGGAGGGACACAGCAGGCCCGCCGCGTCCACGGCCAGGAACGCCTCGTCGCCGATCGCGTTGCCGCAGGCGGGACAGAGGCGGGGCGCGGGAAACACGCCGCTCAGGCGCAGCGTCCAGCACTCCAGATACCGCGCCGCGAGCCAGCGGTCGCAGCCGTCGAGCAACGCCTGCACCGTCGTGTCCAGGAGGCGGTAGAGGTGGTTCTCCGGCTCATCCTCCTGCGCGAAGACCTGCATGTGCTCCGCCAGATAGGACGACACGAGGATCCCCTCCAGGTCCTCGTGCAGGGCCCGGGCGCTGCGGATCATCTCCGCCTCGCCGAGCCGCACGAGTTCGCGCTCCGGCTTCTCGAACCAGGTCAGGTGGACCTTGGCGAGTTGCTGCAGCTCGCCGCCGAAACGGCTGAAGCGTGTCCGGGCGCTGCGGGCCGCTCCGCGCTTCAGGCCCCGGTCGCGGCTGAGAAAGACGACGATCCGGTCCCGCTCGTGCAGGTCGATCGTCTGGAGCAGCAGCGCCTCGCCGCTTCGCTGCTTCATGTTCGAAACCCGCCGCCGTTCAGCGGACCAGCCAGTCGATCATCAGGGTAGCCAGCCCGAAGTAGACCAGGATGCCGGTGATGTCGCTGCTGGTCGTGACCATGGGGCCCGAGGCGACGGCCGGGTCGATGCCCATCCGCTCGAACGCCATCGGCAGCAGCGACCCGATCAGGGAAGCCAGCACGATGGCCAGGAAGAGCGAACCAGCGACGACCGCGCTGTAGGCGGGATTCTGTTCGAGGAAGGCGGCAACCGCGGCCGCCACCACCGCGCACACGAGAGCCACGACCAGGCCGATCCGCATCTGCTGGAACAGGAAACGGCGCATCTGACCGCCGCCCTCGCCGATCCGGCCCGTCGCGAGGCCGCGCACGGTCAGCGTCATCGTCTGGCTGCCGATGTTGCCCCCCATGCCCATGACCACCGGCGCGAAGGCGAGCAGGAAGGCCTCGTTGAGCCGGAGCTGGAACTGCTTCATCAGCACGCCGGTCAGGGTCAAGCCGATCAGGTTGATCAGGAGCCAGGGCAACCGGATACCCGCAACCCGCCAGGCCCGCTCCCGGTACAGCAGCTCGTCGTCGGAGGTGCCGACCATCTTGTAGAAGTCCTCCTCGGCCTCCTCCTGCACGATGTCGATCACGTCGTCGACGGTCACGAGCCCCAGCAGGCGACGGCCCTCGTCGACGACCGGAATCGCCAGGAAGTCGTAGCGTGAAGCGAGCTGCGCCACCTCCTCCTGGTCCGTGTCCGTCCTCGCGGTGACCAGACCGCGGTTCATGATCTCACCCAGGGTTCGGCTCGGAACGGAGAGCAGAAGTTCGCGGAGCGACAGGACGCCGACCAGACGCCCCTCCGGATCGACGACGTAGAGGTAGAAGATCATCTCCACTTCGCCGTGTTCACGGATTTTGGCGATCGCATCGCCGACCGAGGTGTCCTCCGGCAGGGAGAAGAACTCGGTGTTCATGATCCGCCCGGCCGTGTCCTCCTCGTAGGCAAACTGTGTCTGCAGTTCGTCGCGGTCCGGCCGATCGAGCAACGCCAGCACGGCTTCCCGCAGCTCGTCCTCCAGACCATCGACGATCTCGACGCTGTCGTCGACCGCCAGAGGCGACAGCAGGCCGGCGATCTCGGATGGGGCGAGCTGTTCCAGGAGAGGCCGGCGTTCGCCCGGCTCGAGTTCCAAGAGAACCTCGCCGGCCGAGTCCGGATAGTCCTCCAGGGCCAGCCGCACGACGAACAACTGCTCCGTCGGCACCAGTTTCCTGAGCGCGGCGGCGACGTCTCCCGGCCGCACCTTGCTGAGCACCCGGGACAGGTTGCGGCGAGCGCCGCGGCGTGCCAGCCGGCGCATCGTGTCGCCCAGAATCTCGACTCGCTGGGTGGACATGACGCGCTGCCGGCCCTTCAGTCGACCTCGAAGACGGCGTCGATCTCGACCGGTACGTTGAACGGCAGCTTGTTCGTGCCCACGGCGAAACGGGCATGCCGTCCCCGGTCGCCGAAGATCTGCACCATGAGGTCGGAGGCGCCGTTGATCACCGCCGGGTGGTTCTCGAAATCGTCGCTGCAGTTGACGAAGCCGCCCAGCTTCACGCAGCGCTTCACCCGCTCCAGGTCACCCTCGCAGGCGGCCCCCACCACGGCGACGATGTTGATGCCGACGAGGTGGGCCGCCTCCTGCGCTTCCTCGAGGGAGTAGTCGACGCCTACCTTGCCGCGGTAGGCCAGCTTCCCGTCCCTGACCGGAACCTGGCCGGACACGAAGACGAGAGACCCGGACCGCACGAACGGGACGTAGTTGGCTGCCGGCGCCGCAGGATCCGGCAGCTCGATGCCCAGCCCTTCCAGCCGCTCCCTGACCGTGGTCATCCCGTCAGTTCCCGTCGAAGGCGGCGAAGAGCTCCTCGAAAGCCTTGATCTGGTTGCCCGCCGCCGACGACGGCACCAGGATCGGCGTGCGAATGCCGGCGTCGAACCAGCGCTCGACGCCCTCGCGAACCTCCGCGACCGTCCCGAACAGGGTGCAGTCCGCCAGCCAGCGGTCGGAAAGCAGGCCCGGGATGCGATCCGCCTCGCCCCGCTCCACCGCCTGCTCGACGGCCTCCATCTCCTCTACGTAGCCGGCCGCCTTCCAGTAGTTGCGGTAGTTGGGCAGCAGGGCGTAGCGGGAGAGCGTCTTCCGGTTGCGCGCCGCCGCCAGATCGCGGTCGTCCGAGATCACGGTCGGGATCATGTTGCCGACGAAGAAGGCCGGATCGCCCGCCTTCTCCCCGGCGAACGTCAGCGAATGCGCCATGCGGGAACGGGCGCCGTTCGCGAACACCATGCCGTCCCCGATCTCGGCGGCGGTGGCGATCATCCGGTCGCGCAGCGTGGCGAGCACGATCGGCGGCAGCTCGCCGGCGCTCCGCACGGCCTTCACCTCGTCCACGAAGGCGCGGATGTCGGCCAGCGGCTTGCCGACCGTGACGCCCAAACGCTTGTGAGCCGGTGCGTGGCTGACGCCGACGCCGAACCAGAACCGGCCCTGGGAGACCTCGTGGATGAACGACGCCGTGTTGGCGAACTCGGTCACGTGCCGGGTATAGATGTTGACGATCGACGTGCCGAAGTGGATGCGCTCCGTGGACAGCGCGATCGCTTCGCAGAGCGCCAGCCCGTCGCCCATGCTCGGGCAGTAGATGCCGCTGAAGCCGCGGCGCTCGATCTCCGCGGCCAGATCGAGGGTCAGTCGGCGCCGTCCCGGCACCGCGGCGAGAGAAACGGCCGGGAGGCCGTTTCGTGCTTCGGAAGTCGTCGTCATGGCGGCGGCAGGGTATCAGCGTCCCGAGCCGAAGAGGGAGCGGTCGGGCGTGCGGCTACGCTACGGGCCGCGATGAAGAAACTCGCTCCCGATCAGGTCGGCGCGCTGCTCCGCTCCGGCCTGAAGGTCGCCGTCCTGGGCGGCTGCAACGAACCTCGCGGCATCGCCGCGGCGCTTCATGCTCAACCCGAGGCGACCGCCGGCGTGGAGTTCACGGTCACGCGCATTCCCGGCATCGCCTCGCCGACTCTCGCGCCCTGGGCCGGCTCGACGGTGCGGAGCTTCTTCGTCACGCCAGAGATGCGCGCCGGCTTCGAGGCCGGCTCCGTCCGCTTCGTGCCGATGCAGTACCGGCATGTCTGGGACGATCTCATGGCCGCGCCCTTCGACCTGGCCATCGCCCAGTTCACGCCGCCGGACGGAAACGGCGACTGCTCGCTCGGTATCGGCGCCGGCTTCCTGCCGGCACTGCTGGAGCGCACGGAGGTCCCCTTCGTCGCGGAGTGGAACCGCTCCCTGCCCCGGCTGCCGGGCGCCCCGACCGTGCCGGCGGACCGCTTCGAGTACATCGTCGAAACCGACATCGAACCGCCCACGCTTGCCAGCCGGAGCGGCCCGGTCGCCGAGCGCATCGGCGCCCTGGTCGCGGAACTGATCCGCGACGGCGACTGCATCGAAACCGGCGTCGGCGCCATCCCGGGCGCGGTCCTGGCCGCATTGCACGGCCACCGCGATCTCGGCTTTCACTCCGGCCTGCTGTCCGATGGCGTGATGGATCTGGTGGAGGCGGGCGCCGTCACGGGCGCCCGCAAGACGCTCGACCAGGGGCGCCTGGTCGCGGCCATGGTCCTCGGCTCACCGCGCCTCTACGACTGGGCGAGCCGCTGCGACCTGATCGACCTGCGCACCGTCGACTACACCCACGACGTGCGGGTGATCGCCAGGCTGGACAACTTCGTCGCGCTGAACTCCGCGGTCGAGGTGGACCTCTTCGGTCAGGTCAACTCGGAGACGGTCCGCGGCCGTCAGATCAGCGGCACCGGCGGCGCCGTCGACTTCATGCGCGGCGCCCGGATGTCGGCCGGCGGACGTTCGATCGTCGCGCTCGAGGCGACCGCCGGCGGGGGCCGTTTCTCCCGCATCGTCCCGGCGCTGCCGGCAGCGCACGCCGCCACCGCGCTTCGGACGGACGCCGACATCTTCGTCACCGAGTACGGCGTCGCCGACGTGCGCGGGCTGGACCTCGTCGAGCGGGCCCGCCGTCTGGTCGCCATCGCCGCACCCCGGTTCCGCGAAGAACTCGAGGAGCAGGTCGGCAACCTGGTCCAGGCTGCGGGCTAGGCCTTCGCGCTCGGCCGCGCGGAGACCGCCTGGTGCCAGCGCAGGAGGTTCGGCGTCTCTTCGGTGACCTTGAACTTGGTCACCCGGCCGAAGTCGATCCCGATCTGGGCCGTGATGTCGGCGATCGAGTACTTGTCGCCTGCGACGAACTCCCGGTCCGCGAGCTCCTTGTCCAGCCACTCCAGACGCCTGGTGGCGTGGCTGCGCTGACCCTCGCCGTAGTCCGGGTACTGCTCGATGCGGTCGGCGAAGTACGGGTGGGTGTTGCGGAAGACCTGCATGATCGGCAACGCGATCTCGAGCTCCATCCGCCGCTGCCACATCTCGATGCGGGCGGCCTCCTCCGGGTCGGCGCCGCCCATCAGCGCGGGCTCGGGATGCAACTGCTCGAAGTAGCGGCAGATGGCGACCGACTCGGCGATGAACGTGCCGTCGTCGAGCTCGAGCACCGGGACGCGGCCCATCGGGTTCTTCTTGCGGAAGGGCTCCTGGCGGTTCTCGGCGCTGCCCAGGTCCACGGGGACGACGGGGACCTCGATTCCCTTCTCGGCCAGGAAGATGCGGACGCGGCGGCAGTTGGGGGCGGTTGCGGCTTCGTGTAGCTTCATGGGGTCGAACTATCTCCTGGAGATCTGCTGCTGATGTTCAAGGCTTGGGAATGACGGGAGCGGAGTGTAACCCCATCGAGCAAGGGCCTCGCGAGGCGCTCACAAGATGACCGAACTCCTGGCCCAGCCGGCCTTCTGGGCGGCCCTGTTCTCGGTGACGCTGATCCAGATCGCGCTCGGCGCCGACAACCTGATCATCATCACGATCATCGCCAACAAGCTGCCGGAGGCAAGGCGAAAGCAGGCAATCCAGTTGGGGCTGCTGCTGGCGATGGCGCTCCGTATCGTCCTGCTGCTGATCCTGAGCCTGGTGCTCGGAGCGGCGACCACCGAACTCTGGCACTTCGATGGCAGCCTGCTCGGCGTCCAGATGGCCGGGACCGTCGACGGCAAGTCCCTGGTGCTCCTGATCGGCGGACTCTTCCTGATCTGGAAAGGCGTCAAGGAGCTCCGCGTCAAGCTGAAGGCGGTCGAGCACGAAGTGGCCAAGGCGAACAGGTTCGCCGAGGTGGTCGCGTTGATCGTCGGCATGAACCTCATCTTCTCGGTCGATTCGATCCTCACCGTCGTCGGCATGACGGACATCTTCGCGGTCATGGTCGGCTCGGTGCTGATCTCGGTGGCGTTGATGCTGGTCTTCGCCGGCCCGATCTCGCGCTTCCTCGGTTCGAACCCCGAGTTCGAGATCCTCGGCCTGTTCGTCCTCCTGCTGATCGGCTTCGTGCTGATCCTCGAGGCCGGCCACAGCGCTCACATGGTCGTCAACGGCTCCCCCACCCCGTACATCCCGCAGTGGATCGTCATCTTCATCCTGCTTCTGATGTTCGCGCTCGACCTCTACCAGAACTGGTGGGAGCGCAAGCGCGACGTGGACACCGTGGCGCTCCACCGCCGGCGCAAGTAGCTCGCGTCTTGCCGGGAACCGGCGCCCGACCGGTGTACGATCGCCGCCCTCGCCTCCTGGCCCGACTCCCCGCGGCGGACGTTCACGAAGACCTACCGAACCAACATGCCAGAAAACGAGTCGACCAGTTCCTCCCTGCCCACCCTCGCCATGCTCGGCGCCACCGGCGACCTGGGCGGAGGTCTCGCTCGACGTTGGGCGGCCGCCGGCTACACGATCGTCATTGGCTCCCGGTCGCGCGAGAAGGGTGCGGGTTCGGCCGCGGACGTAAACGAGCAGCTTCGAGGGCTGGGGATGCCGGAGACGGTTCGGGGCACGGACAACCTGACCGCAGCCCGGCAGGGCGACCTCGTCGTGCTGACCGTGCCCTACGCGTTCCAGCGGGCGACGCTGGAAGGTGTTGGCGAGGCGCTCCAGGGGAAGATTCTGATCGACTGCACGGTGCCGCTCGTACCGCCGAAGGTTGCCCGGGTCCAGCTCCCCGACGAGGGCTGCGCCGCGGTCATCGCTCAGAAGGTCCTCGGTCCCGGCGTCCGCGTGGTCTCGGCCTTCCAGAACGTCGGCGCCGCCCACCTCCGCGAGGAGGACGCGGTCGACTGCGACGTGCTCGTCACCGGCGACGACCCTTCGGCGCGCGCCGAGGTCATCGAGCTGATCGAGGCCCTCGGCATGCGGGGCTGGCACGCCGGGCCGCTCGACAACGCTGCCGCCGCGGAGGCGCTGACCTCCGTACTGATCCAGTTGAACCGGAAGTACGGCATTGCGGGCGCGGGCATCCGGATCACCGGCGAACCGACCCGCGCGCCCTGAAGCCTTCCGGCGCGGAACCGCGTTCCGGACCATGCTGAACGTCAAGCCAGTTCCCGGCCTGCCCCGAGTTCGGCCCGGCGACGATCTGGGCACCCTGATCGCCGCAGCGATGCGTCAGGCTCGCATGAGATTGCGAAACGGGGACGTCCTGGTGGTCGCCCAGAAGGTCGTTTCCAAGGCCGAGGGACGGATGGTCGAGCTGTCCACCGTCGAGCCTCGCGCCGAGGCCGTTCGGCTGGCGAGCGATGTCGACAAGGACCCGCGGCTGATCGAACTGATCCTCCGGGAGTCGACCGAGGTGCTGCGCACCGCCCCCGGAGTGATCGTCGTCGAGCACCGACTCGGCCCGGTCATGGCCAACGCGGGCATCGACCAGTCGAACATCCGCGCCGGCGACGACCACGAGTACGCGTTGCTTCTGCCCGAGAACCCGGACGCTTCAGCGGCGGGCCTGCGGGGCGCCTTGGCCGCCCGCGCCGAAGTCCAGAACCTGGGGGTGATCGTGAACGACAGCGTCGGTCGCGCCTGGCGCCTGGGCACTGTCGGAATCGCGCTCGGCGTCGCCGGTATGACCGCGCTGTGGGACCTGCGCGGCGAGCGTGATCTGTTCGGACGGGAGCTCTTGGTCTCGGAGACCGGCGTCGCCGACCAGGTGGCGAGTGCCGCCCAACTCGTCCAGGGCGAGGGCGCCGAGGGCACTCCGGTCGTCCGCGTCCGCGGTCTGTCTCAACTCGGCCCGCCCCAGACCGCCCGCGCGCTCCTCCGGCCCCGCGACCAGGATCTCTTCCGATGAACTCCCGGCCGGACCGTTGTCTCGCCCTGTCCGGCGGCGTCGGCGGCGCAAAGCTGGCGCTCGGGCTGTCGCGCGTGCTGCCCGGGGAGGCGTTGACCGTCGTCTGCAACACGGCCGACGACTTCGACCACCTGGGCCTCCGGATCTGCCCCGATCTCGACACGGTGATGTACACGCTTGGCGGGATCTCGAACCGCGACACCGGCTGGGGTCAGGCCCACGAGACCTGGTCCTTCCTGGAGGCGCTCACCCACCTCGGCGGCGAGACCTGGTTCCGGCTCGGCGACCGCGATCTGGCGACCCACGTGGAGCGAACCCGACGACTCCGCGCCGGCGAGTCCCTGACCGAAGTGACCGCCGCCCTCTGCGGGGCGCTCGGCATCGCCGCCCGCATGCTGCCGATGAGCGACGACCCCGTGAGTACGGTCGTGCTGACCGAGACCGGCGAACTCAGCTTCCAGCACTACTTCGTTCGCGATGCCTGCGCCCCGACCGTCTCCGGGTTCCGCTTCGCCGGGATCGACAAGGCACGGCCGTCGCCGGCCTTCCTGGCGGCGCTGGCTGACCGGGCGACCGCGGCGATCCTCGTCTGCCCCTCGAACCCCTTCGTCAGCGTCGATCCGGTGCTGGCGCTCGACGGGGTCGAGGCGGCCCTGCGCCGGACGGGAGTTCCCGTCGTGGCGGTCTCGCCGATCGTCGGCGGCGCTGCGATCAAGGGCCCCGCGGCCAAGATGATGACCGAACTCGGGATGCCGGCCACCGCGGTCGGCGTCGCCCGCCACTACCGGGAGCGTGACCTTCTCGACGGCTTCGTGATCGATGACGCCGATGCCGGCCAGGCGGCGGAGATCGAGGACCTCGGCCTTCCCACCCTGGTGACCGGCACGGTGATGAAGACGCTGGCCGACCGCGAACGCCTGGCCCGGGAGACGTTCGACTTCGCCTGCGGCCTCGACCCCAGGCGCGGCGACATGGCGGAAGCCGGGTCGCCGGAACGGTCCGCGTGACTGCCGGCGGCCTCTGGGCGGTCCTGCCGGTCAAGGCCTGGTCCGAGGCCAAGCGGAGGCTGTCCCCCGTCCTTGGCGCCGGAGAACGGGAGGAACTGGCCCGCTCCATGCTCGATGACGTGCTCGCTGCCGTCGCGGGCGTTCCGGGCATCACGGGCACGCTGGCCGTGACCGCTGACCGCGTCGCGGCGAGGTACCTCGAGGATGCCGGATGCGAGGTTCTGTCCGAACCCAGGCGAGGCCTGAACCGGGCACTCGGCACCGCCGCCGGGGAACTCGGGCGCCGCGGCGAGGCGACGATGCTGGTGCTGCCGATCGACCTCCCCCTGGTAACGGCGGCGGACCTGGAGGAACTCCGCGCCCGGCACCTCGAGGATCGGAGAAGCCAGGCCGGCGAACCCGTGTCGGCAACCGCGGTGACCGTCGCGCCCGACCGGTTCCGTTCCGGGACCAACGCACTCGTCTGCTCGCCGCCGGGCTGCATCCCGTTCCGCTTCGGCGACGGCAGCTTCCATGCCCATCTGCGGGAAGCGCAGCGGGCCGGAGCGGCCCACTCCAGCATCGTCCTGGCGAACCTGGGACTCGACGTAGACCATCCGGACGACCTGGCCGAACTGATGCGACTCAACCGTTCCAGCCGGACCGGCCGCCTTCTGCGGAAACTCGGCCTGGGTGGACGCGGCGGGCCGGACCGGCTCGAGAGTCCGCGGAACCGGGACTGATACCGTTCGCTATTCCCAACGGGCGGGCTCAGCGCCCGCGGCCGACATCCCCATGTCCCCTCCACTCAGCGCGTTTCTGGACCGTCGCCCGACCCCCGACGAGGCCCGTGCGCTTGCCCGCATCGAGCCGGGCGCCGGCCTCGAACAGTTGATCGAGACGGCCGGGGAGTTGCGCGACCGGGGTCACGGCGACCTCGTCTCCTACTCGCGCAAGGTCTTCCTGCCGCTCACCCATCTGTGCCGGGACATCTGCCACTACTGCGTCTTCGCCCGGCCGCCGAAGAAGGGCGAGGCGGCGTACATGCCGCTCGACGCCGTGCTGAGCCAGGCCCGCCTCGCCGCCGGCTCCGGCTGCAAGGAGGCGCTGTTCACGCTCGGCGACAAACCGGAGCTGCGGTACAAGGCCGCCCGCGAGGGCCTGGCCGAACTCGGCCACGAAACGACGCTCTCCTACCTGCGCGAGGCGGCGGAACGGGTGCTGGTCGAGACCGGTCTCCTGCCCCACCTGAACCCGGGCCTGATGACCGCCGAAGACATCGAGCACCTTCGACCCGTGGCGCCGTCCATGGGCATCATGCTGGAGAGCGTCTCCATGCGGCTGCACGAGAAGGGACAGGCGCACTACGGCTGTCCGGACAAGGTGCCGTCCCGGCGGCTGGAGACCCTGCGGCTCGCCGGTGAAGCGCGGGTGCCGTTCACCTCCGGCATCCTGATCGGAATCGGCGAAACCCGCGAGGAACGGATCGACGCCCTGCTCGCCCTGCGCGACCTGCACGACGAGCACGGCCACATCCAGGAGGTCATCGTCCAGAACTTCCGCGCCAAGCCGGAAACCCGGATGGCCGACGCGCCCGAGCCCACACTGGAGGACCTGCTGTGGACGATCGCGGCGGCGCGACTGGTGCTCGGGCCGAAGATGCACATCCAGGCGCCGCCCAACCTGAGCCCCGGTGTGCTGCCGCAGCTTGTGGCAGCCGGCATTGACGACTGGGGCGGCGTGTCGCCGGTGACTCCCGACTTCGTCAACCCCGAGGCGCCCTGGCCGCACCTGGAACGCCTCGAGGAAGAGACGGCCGCCGCCGGCAAGACGCTGGTCGAGAGGCTGACCGTGTACCCCGAGTGGGCGCTCGACGGGGAGCGCTGGCTCGACGACGGACGCGGCCAGAGCCGGGAGGTCAGGCGATCGGGCGGCGTTCGCACTGCCGTGCTGCAGCGGGTCGACGCCACCGGTCTCGCCCGCACCGACGAGTGGTCCCCGGGCGAGCAGACGCCGCCGCCGGCCGACCTGCTGGCCGCGGTCGCGGCCTCGCCGGCCTCGAACGGCAACGGCGCGGGACCACGCGTTGCGACGGGCATCGCTCCCGTCCTCGACCGCGCCCAGGCGGGCGAGGACCTCTCGGAGGACGAGGTCGCCCGGCTGTTCGCGGCGCGGGGACCGGAGTTCTCCGCCGTGCGCGCCGCGGCGGACGCGATCCGCCGCGAAATGAACGGCGACACGGTGACCTACGTGGTCAACCGAAACATCAACTACACGAACGTCTGCTACTTCAAGTGCCAGTTCTGCGCTTTCTCGAAGGGCAAGCTGAGCGAGAACCTGCGCGGCAAGCCGTACGACCTGGAACTCGAGGAGGTCATGCGCCGGACCGTCGAGGCCTGGCAGCGGGGCGCGACGGAAGTCTGCATGCAGGGCGGCATCCACCCCGACTACACCGGCGAGACCTACCTGGGGATCTGCCGGGCGGTCAAGGAGGCCGTGCCGGAGATCCACGTCCACGCCTTCTCGCCGCTCGAGGTCTGGCAGGGCGCGGCGACGCTCGACATGCCGCTTCGCGACTACCTGCTGCGCCTCAGGGACGCCGGACTCGGCACCCTTCCTGGGACTGCCGCCGAGATCCTGGACGACGAGATCCGGGCGGTCATCTGTCCCGACAAGTTGAACACAGACCAGTGGCTCGAGGTCATGGAGACCGCCCACGGCGTCGGCTACCGGACGACGGCGACGATCATGTACGGCCATGTCGAGGGTCCCCGGAACTGGGCGCGTCACCTGCTCCGGCTGCGTGACCTGCAGAAACGGACCGGCGGCTTCACCGAGTTCGTGCCGTTGCCCTTCGTTCACATGGAGGCGCCGCTCTACCTCAAGGGACGCGCCCGCAGGGGACCGACCTTCCGCGAGGCCGTGCTCATGCACGCGGTCGCCCGGCTGGCGCTCCACCCGTGGTTCGGGAACGTCCAGGCCTCCTGGGTCAAGATGGGACCGCAGGGGGTCAAGGCCTGCCTCGATGCCGGGGTGAACGACCTGGGCGGCACTCTGATGAACGAGAGCATCACCCGGGCCGCGGGCGCCGCCCACGGACAGGAGCTGTCGCCCGCCGGGATGGAGCAGCTCATCCTCGACGCCGGCCGCGTCCCGAAGCAGCGGACGACCGCGTACGGCACGCCGCCGCCCGAGCGCGTCGAGGCATCCTTCCAGGCCGCGGAGCTGGCCGCCGTGCTGAACAACCCGGCCCACCGCTACGAGCGAGAGGGACCGTTGCACCTCGTCCGCCCGGGCCTGGACGGCTCCTGACCCAGCCACCCGGCGCCATCACCGGCCTCAGCGGCGCATGAAAGAAGAGTCTTCCCACTCCGTTCGCCGCCACCTGCGAATCGCCGTCGACGAGTACGACACGGCCATCCGCCAGTTCATCCCGGGTTACGAGGAAATGCTCGCGGAAGCCGCGCGTGCACTGCGACCGGCAGCCCCGGGCCTGATCATCGACCTGGGCGCAGGCACCGGGGCCCTCTCCGAGGCGATTCTCGACTCCGTCGGCGACGCCGTTCTGGAGCTGATCGACGTCGACCCCGAAATGCTGAACCAGGCCCGCACGCGTCTCGCCCGGTTCGGCGACCGCGCCCGCTTCACGGAAGGCTCCTTCCTCGAGCCGCTGCCCCGCTGCAGGGGCGCCGCCGCGTCGCTCTCCCTCCATCACATTCCCGCGATGGACGCGAAGCGGGAACTCTACGGGCGCGTCTTCGAGGCCCTCGAACCCGGCGGTGTCTTCGTCAACGCCGACGCCACGATGCCCAGGGAGCCGACCGCCCAGGAGGCTACCTGGCGCGGCTGGGCCGACCACCTTGTAAGCCACGGCATCGACGAGCAACGTGCCTTCGCCCACTTCGAGGAGTGGTCGGAAGAGGACACCTACTTCGCCCTCGAGGAGGAACTGTCCGCCGTCGCGTCGGCCGGCTTCGCCGCCGAATGTGTCTGGAGCGAGGTCGGGATCACGGTCGTCGTGGGCCGCAAGCCCGGCTGAGGGTCGGCAAGGCACGCGCAGAACGGTGGTAGACCCGAAGCTGCGCTACGATTCTGCGCTGCAGGAGGTTTGTCGTGGAACTCGCAATCACCAAGGCCAAGGCCCGCCTCTCCGAACTGGTCGCCGCCGCCCAGGACGGCGAACGCGTCGTCATCACGAAGAACGGCGAACCCGCGGTCGAGCTGGTTCGTTGCAAGCAGCGCACGCGCAAGGGCGGCTTCGATTGGGACAAGCTGGATGCCGACCGGCGCAGACTAGGGATCAAGGACGCACCCCCAGAAGAAGCAAGGGCCATGCGCGAGGCGTTCCACGATGCGGCGCTGAGCCGTCGCGTCCTCGGTCTGGAAGACGACTAGGTTGCCAAGGTCGCCCTGAAGGTGCGTGTCCTGCTTGACACGTCGTTCCTGTACGACCTGATGGCGGCCTACGGCGAGTTCACGGAGTCCATGCGCGGTCTCGCAGCCGAGCATGACGCGGAGTTCTTCGTCAGCGCCGTCTCCATCTGGGAGATGCGTCTGAAGTACCACGCCTTCCACTCTTCAGGTGAACGCAAGAGCCCGTACGACCCGAATGACGTGCTCACGATCCTCCAAAGGCAAGACGTGACCTTTCTCTCAGTTGAGCCCCGCCACGCCGCGCGCGAACTGGAGACGCCGATCCCGCACCGGGATCCGTTCGACCAACTACTTCTCGTCCAGGCCCAGGAAGAGGGACTCATGCTCCTGACAACGGACCGACAACTCGCCGGGCATCCCCTGGCCATCACGGTCTAGCCGTGACGGCCCGCAGCAACAAGCCCCGACGAAGCTTCCGAGCTACCGCGGCGCGATCGAGCGCCGGCGTCGCCGCCGCCCCGGCTTCGCCGCCTGGGTGACAAGCGGCGCTTGCATCCGTTCGTAGAGGCCGAACAGATGTTCGAGGCGGTCGTTGTCGCTCTTGAACCGCTCACCGCGATAGAGCCGGTCAACCGCGCGGTCGAGGCTCTGGTGCGCCCTCCTCAGAGTCGCGGGCATTAGGTCGGGGTCGTAGAGGTCGGCGAGGGTCGCGTCCGGGTGTTCCAAACGAGCGTCGAGAACCGCCTGCGCCAGCGGATTCAGCCGCGAGACGCCTGACTCTCCCGGTTCGGAGAAGCCCGTCGGGACCGGAAAGGTGTTGTAGACGATGCCGACTGAGTAGGCGTACCTACTTTCGAGCCGGCCTCCAACGGTTCGCATCCACGCCATGTGCATGGCGGATGTCAACAGGCCGAACTCGGCCAGAGTCGCCTTCGGGAGAATCCGGAGCTTCTGGTTCGCCACGACCTCGGGCGTGAGCCAGCCGATCGGGATGTAGTGCCGTCGCTCCGAGCTCGTGTTGGGCAGCACCAAGAACGGCTCCAGGAGCCTGTGGTCAACCCCGACCCGGGTCGGGAAGCTCGCCATCCTCACCGTGCTCTCCCGCGAACGGGATGCTCGATAGCGCCTCACGGAGGCGACACGCTCGGCCACCCACGGAAGCCGCCGGAGTTCGGCCGGCGACGCTTCGGCCAAGTACAGAATCCACCGATGGAAGCCGTTTATGTACTCGTCGCCTCCGATGTAACGCCTGAAGAACTTCGCCGCGCCGGGTTCATGGGCGAGAAACTCCTCGCGTTCATCTCCCGTGAACGTCAGGAACCCGTTGTCGATCATCTGAACACCGGTCTTGAGGCGACGCAGGCCGTTGATGGGGCGACTTTCCTTCTGAACCGTCAGATGCGGGTCCATCATTCTGCTGGCGTCGAACAGATACGGAGAAAGTGCCCCGCAACGCTGCTCGTCTGGCTCGGCGTTCACATCCGCGTAGCTGAACAACCGCTTGTTAGGACGCGCATCCTGGCGCCGGTCGAGCCCCACGATCACGACATGGACGTGGGCCTTCCCGCGGGCGTCCGACCCCCAGGCAAAGGTGCGATGCGCGAAGGCGAGTTCAAGGCCATGGCTGTCGAAGAGGAGCGGCCACAGGAGGCCGACCTGCTCACCCTGGGTCACGGAGTTGGTAGCGACAAACCCGATACGGACGGGCTTGTCCGCTCGGTTGACGTACGCTCCCGCTTTGATGAACCAAGCAGCCACGTAGTCGAGAGTGCCCCCTCCCTTACCGAGCGCGGCGACCCGGCGCACTTGCGCGGCCTGCGCCTTACTCTGCTGGCTCTTGCCCCGAAACGGCGGATTGCCCAACACATAGTCGCAGTTCCCGGGCGGCAGCACATCAGCCCAGTCCATCTCCAACGCGTCTCCCCGCACGACGTGTGGGGTCGTCCGGAGCGGAATCCGCGTATAGGTCTGACCGAACTCCAAACTGAGCCGGTTGTTCATGATGTGGTCCATCATCCACAGGGCCGTCTCTGCAATGCGGACCGGAAACTCGCCTAGCTCGATGCCGTGGAACTGGTCCACGTCGATGACGGACATCCGGTCGGCGAGCGTTTCCAACAAGGGGCCGGCGTAGAGCTCCTTCAGGACCTCGAGTTCGAGAGTCCGCAACTCCCGGTAGGCGATGATCAGGAAGTTGCCGCAGCCGCAGGCCGGGTCGAAGAAGGTCAGTTCGCCGAGTCTTCGTTGGAACCTCAGCAGGTCGGCCCGACGCCGGCCGTCCTTGCGAGCCTGAAGCCGATCGAACTCGGCCCGGAGATCGTCGAGGAACAACGGCTCGATCACCTTCAGGATGTTCTTCTCGGTCGTGTAGTGCGCCCCTTGCGCGCGCCTCTCCGCAGGCGCCATGACGGACTGGAACAGGGCGCCGAAGATCGCGGGCGAGATCGTGGACCAGTCGAAGCTGCAAGCATCGAGAACGGCCTGGCGCATCGAGGCGTCGAAGGACGGGATGGTCAGAGGCTCATCGAACAGGTCGCCGTTGACGTAGGGGAAGCGGGTGAGATCCTCGTCCAGCGTGGCTTGACGCTTCTCGGTGGGAGTGTTCAGGACCTCGAACAACTGCGAGAGCCAAAGACCGAAGTCGGCGCCATCGTCACTGGTCCGACTCTCCAAGAGGTCGAACAGGATGTCGCGGGGTTCGAAGATGCCGGTGTCGTCCGCGAAGAGACAGAACACGAGCCGGACCAGGAAGCGCTCCAGATCGGGTCCAGCGTAGCCAGCTGCAGCGAGCGCATCGTGGACCCTGCCGACCAGCTCGGCGGCTTCTATGTTCGCTGGATCCTGATCGCGAAACACACGGCGCTCGACGCCGAGGATGAACCCGAAGCTCTCGACGTTGGCATCCAGCTCCTGGAGGTCGAATCTCTTGACCGTCCGCTCGCCGAGATCGTGCAGTTCAAAGGTCTGGAAGTCGCTGACCAGGATGTATCGCGGCCGCTCACGTTCCGTAAGCGCATCGAAGTACTCTCCTGCCTGACCGTAGGCCTTGTCCAGGTCCCGCCCCGCGCTCTTCTGCTCGACGATCAGTACGCCGGGCCAGAAGAGGTCGATGAAGCCGCTCGTGTCGTTCAGCTTCCGGACGTGTTCCTCGTAGCGCGCCACCGTGCGCCGTCTGACCCCGAAGACATCGAAGAACTCGTTGTAGAAGCTGTGGGTCTCTCCCTTCTCGTACTCGGCGTCCCGCCATTCCTTGGCGAACGCCGCGGCGCGGACCTTGACTTCGTTCCAGGAAAGACGCACTTCCTACCTACAGAACCGCCTCCGCGATCGCTTCCAGCGCTTCCGGCTGGCGGCAGCCGAGCAGCAGCGACGCGACCTGGCCGTTGTTCCCCGCCTCCTTCCAGGCCGCGAGCCGGTCGACGATTCGTTCCCTGGGCCCGACCAGGGCGACGTCGTCGACCAGGGCGTCGGGCACCGCTCCTACGGCCTCGCTCTTCTTGCCGCCGAGGAAGTTGTCCTGGATCGCCCTCGCCTCGTCGGGATAGCCGAGACGCGTGGCGTAGTCGTTGTAGAAGTTCTTGTCCCGGGCGCCCATGCCGCCGATGTAGAGCGCCATGCTCTGCTTGACGGGCGTGCGGCACTGCTCGACGTCGTTGCCCATGACGACGGTGACGAAAGGCATGACCTTGAAGTCGGCCAGACTCTTGCCGTTGCCGGCCCTGGCGAAGCCGCGCTCCAGCGAGTCCTCGAGCAGGTCGTAGCGTTCGGGGTTCATCCAGATCGGGAAAACGCCGTCCGCGACCTCGGCGCTGCACTCCAGCCCGTTCGGGCTGATCGAGGCCGTGTAAATCGGGATCGAGGTGTCCGCCGCCAGGATGCTGCGGAGCGGCTTGCCGAGACCCGTACCGTCCTCGCCGCGGTAGGGCAACTGGTAGTGGTAGCCGTCGTGGGTCACCGGCTCCTCGCGGGCGAAGACCTTGCGCATGATCTGGATGTACTCCTTCGTGCGCGTCAACGGCCGGCCGTAGGCGACCCCGTGCCAGCCTTCGATGACCTGCGGGCCGGATGGCCCGAGACCCACCAGGAAGCGACCGCCGGAGAGCTGGTTCAGGGTCATGGCGGTCATCGCGGTCATCGCCGGGCTCCGGGCCGGCATCTGCATGATCGCCGTGCCGACCTTGATCTTCTCCGTCTGAGCGAGAACCCACGCCGCCGTCGAGACCGCGTCCGAGCCGTACGCCTCCGCCGTCCAGACGGACGTGAAGCCTGCGCTCTCCGCCTGCCGGATGCGATCGATGTCGATGGTGATCTGGCTGCCGAACGCGCCCGCGAGCAGTCCTAGTTCCATGGTCCGTTTCTCCTTGTGCCGGGTCTCTTCCTGGTGCCTCAGGCGAAAACGGGCGCGAGGCTAGCAGGTCGGACATAGACTGCACGCCGATGGCCGAAACACCGGACCCACGGCGCGCTGTCCGCACCGCCGGGCGCAGGCCCCGCAGCCAGATCGTCTGGCCGCTGGCCTTCGTCACGCTGATGCTTGGACTGGTCCTGGCGATCGTGATCGGCTTCGTCGTCATCCGGTTGACGATGCTCCCGCGGGAAGTGGCGTCGGAGGGCCGCGAACTCGCTCGGGACGCGATCGAGGGCGTCGAGCGGATCGCACGGGCGTTCAGCACCGGCACCGTCCAGACCTCGTTCCTGAGCTACGCCACGGAGATTTCGGGGAACGCTTTCCTCCAGTTCGCGACCCTCGACCAGACGGAACTGATCCAGCGGACGGACTCCGCCAGCCTGCTCTGGGGACGGCTCAGGCTGCCCGACGTCATGGTCGAGGCCCGCGTTCCGGTGCGCTACACCTACTACCTCGATCTCGAGGACGAGTGGTCGTTGACGCTCGACGAAACGACCGTCCACGTGCTAGCGCCCGGCGTCAGAGCGAACCGGCCGGCGGTCGACGCGTCGGCCATCGAGTACCGGGTGCAGGCGGACTCCGTCCTGCGGGACGAGGACGCCGTGCTGGAGCAGCTCCGCCTCCAGCTCATGGACAGCCTGGCCTCCCGCGCCGGCGAGAACATCGCCCTGGTTCGAGAGCTGGGGCGGCGCCGCACGGCGGACTTCGTGCGCACGTTCCTGCTCTCGCAGTTCGGGGAAGACGCCGGCGACTACCGGATCGAAGTGCGTTTCCGCGACGAGTTCGACGGTTTCGACCCTTCGAACGGGGCCGGCGAGCCGTCGCAGCCGGCGGTCGAACTCCGCCGGCCGGCCGAGGAAGCGACGGTTGACTGACCGGCTGGCGCGCCAACGCCAGCGGCTCCGGGCACGGCAGGCGGACCGCTTCGCCCGCATGGCGGAACAGGTCCACCGCCACAACCCGTTCTACCGGGCGAAGTGGCGGGCAGCCGGCTTCGAGTCGCCGCCAACCCTCGACGACCTGACCGCGCTGCCCTTCACGACGAAGGAGGAACTCGCCCGGGACCAGGAGGAGAACGCACCCTGGGGCACGAACCTCACCTTCCCCCTCGAGCGCTACGTCCGCGTCCACCGCACGTCCGGCACGACGGGCAAGGCGCTGCGCTGGCTCGACACGCCGGCGAGCTGGCAGTGGTTCCTCGACTGCTGGCTGGAAACCTACCGGGGCGCCGGCGTCGAGGCGGCCGACCGGGTCTTCGTGGCCTTCGGCTTCGGCCCCTTCGTCGGCTTCTGGACCGCGTTCGAGGCTGCTCAGCAACTCGGGTGTCTGACGATGCCCGCCGGTCACCTGAGCACCGAGCAGCGTCTGCGGGTGATGCTGGAAGACGGCGCGACCGCGCTCGTGGCGACCCCGACCTATGGCCTGCGTCTGCTGGAGGCGGCGGACCGGCTCGGCCTCGACCTGGCCGGCAGTTCCATCGCGCGGACCATCCACGGCGGCGAACCCGGCGCCGGCGTGCCAGCGGTCAAACGCAAGCTCGCGGACGGCTACGGGGCGATGGTCTTCGACCACGCCGGCGCTACCGAGGTCGGCGCCTGGGGCTGCCCCTGCGGCGTCGGCGAACGCCTGTACATCCTGGAGCAGGAGTTCATCGTCGAGTGGTTCGATCCGTCAACCGGCGAGCCGCTCGAGCCGATCGACCCCACGGCGGGCGATGCCGCCGAGCCGGCCCTCGGCGAGCTCGTGCTGACCAACCTGGGCCGAATCGGCAGTCCGGTCGTTCGTTACCGCACCGGCGATGTCGGACGCCTCTGCGCCGCCGGCTGTCTCTCTGGCCGGCCGACCATGTACCTGGACGGGGGCGTGCTGGCGCGGGCCGACGACATGTTCATCGTCCGCGGCATCAACGTCTACCCGAGCGCCGTCGACGCCCTGGTCCGGGAGGCCGGCGGAGTCCTCGAGTACAGAGCCACCGTGCGCCGACGCCGCCAGATGGCCGAAGTCGAGCTGGAGGTCGAACCCGAGGCGGGCATCGACTCCCGGAGTCTCAGGTCCCGACTCCAGGACCTGTTCGAGGAGCGGCTCAGCCTCCGGGTCCCGGTCCGGATCGCCGACGCGGGCTCCCTCCCCCGCTACGAACTGAAGGCGAACCGCTTCACGTTCCTGGACTAGTCGCCACGCGCTCGGGCCGGTTCAACACGAAGAGCGCCGCGAACAGGAGCGCGCCCACGCCGTTAACGACGAGCCCCATCGTGGCGCCGCCCAGATCTGGAACCAGGAGCAGGGCCGCCGCGACCAGCATCAGGACCCGCAGCGGCAGGGTGAGTTCAGATCGCAGATAACCGCCGATCCCGGAGGCCAGGGCCACGATGCCGACGACGGCCGCCCCGAGCGCCAGCACCAGAGGCGGCAGTCCCGCTGCTCCGGACGCGAAGAGACTCGCCCCGCTTTCATCCATCATCAGCAGCGCGGGCCGGTAGATGAACATGAAGGGCAGGGTGAACCCGACCAGGGCGAAGCGGAACGCCGCCAGCGCGGTCGGCATGACCGGCGCCTGGGCCAGGCTGGCCGCCGCGTAGGCCGCGAGGGCGACCGGCGGCGTCACCATGGACATCATCCCGAAGTAGAAGATGAACAGGTGGGCAGCCAGCGGAATGACGCCGAGTTCCGATAGCAGCGAGCCCATCAGGGTCGCCATCAGCAGGTAGCAAACGACCGACGGCACGCCCATGCCCAGCACGAGCGACGTGACCATGATGCCGAGGAGGGCGAGAAACAGGTTCGTCGCCACGACGCCCTTGATCGCGGCCGAGAAGTCCGCCGCGATGCCGGTCTGCTGCACGATGCCGATGACGACGCCGACGCAGGCGCTCGCCGCGACCAGAGGGATCCCGTTGCGGGCGGCCCGGGTCAGGGCGCCGAGTACGTGCGGCCGGAAGACCGGGTGAACGAGGCCGAACGCCATCAACCCGAACATCGCCACGATCCCGGACGAGAGCCAGGACTCGAAGATCTGCCGGAACGACGGATCCGCGGGGAGTTCGGCCCAGACTAACTGGTGCAGCAGGGCCACGACACCGAAGCAGCCCAGGGCCAGGTGGCGCAGCCTCCGGGGCAGGTCGATCTCGGGTCGCAGCACCGCCAGCACCAGAATCACGATCAGGGCGCCGGTCACCGCCCGGAACGGCGAAAACCGGAGCAGCAGGAGCAGGACCAGGGTGGACAGGCCGGCGACGAAGACGAGGGCGTCGAAGCGCCGCACCGGAGGCGGCTCGCCGTGGCGTTCCGGGGTCCCGATCCGCCGCGAGTAGAAGTGCACGATCAGGAAGATCGATAGATAGAACAGGATCGCGGGCAGCAGCGCCGCCTGCACGATCTGCAGGAACGTGACCTGGGGCTCGACGATCTCGAGCATCATGTAGGCGCCGGCGCCCATGACCGGCGGCACGAGGGCGCCCCCGGAGGCTGCCGCCGCCTCGACCGCGGCCGCCACGTGGCGCCTGAACCCGTTGCTCCTCATCATCGGGATGGTGAAGGCGCCGGTCGTCACCGCGTTCGCCACCGCGCTGCCGGAGAGTGACCCCAGCAGCCCGCTGCTCAGCACCGCCACCTTCGCCGGGCCGCCCGGCCTGGTCCCGAACACCCGCTCGGCGAAGCGCATGATGAACTGCGTCGCTCCGGACATCTCGAGGAAGGACCCGAAGACGACGAACAGGAAGACGTAGCGGAACATGACCGACGCCGCCGGACCGAAGACCCCCAGACTCTGCAGGAAGGTCGTGCCGACCACGTCGCGGGGGTTCTGGCCGGCGTGCGGGAACAGCCAGTCCGGCAGCAGAGCCCAACCGTTGCGGAGGCTGAAGTAGCAGTAGAGCGTGTGGGCGACGAAGGCAAGAGCGAGCGCCGGCACGATCCACCCGATGCTGCGCCGCGCCGCCTCAAGGACGAGTAGAAGGCCGATCAGCCCCAGCGCGATGTCGGCACCGGTCTCGATCCCGGCCCTGTTTCCGAGCGATCGACCGCCCGACCAGAGATGCTCGAAAGCCGGCTCCGTCTGGACGACGACGTACGCGCACACCCCACCCGCGGCCAGGCCCAGCACCAGGTCGAGAAACCGCAGCAATCGGTTCGAGGCCAGCCTCGTGTGGACCGGAAAGACGAGAAAACAAAGTAGCAAACCCGCGCCCACGAAGACCGCCAGGGACGACTGCGGAAGCAGAACGCCGTAGTTCACCTCGAACAGGACGAAGCAGCATAGGCCGACGCCGAGTGACGCGATCAGCGGCCGACGAAGCCGCTCGAGCACCACCCAACCGGATACCGGTTCCGCCGGTTCTTCGGCGTTCGGCGCAAGCTGTTCCGGTTCGCTCAACCGGCGGCTTCTAGCCAGACTGCGGACGAGCTGACCAGATCCGGCCGTCCGAGTCATACAGGTTTAGGTCGCCAGTCTCCGTGATGAAGAACCACTCGCCACCCGGCAGATCGTAGAAGTCACCGCGCTTGGTCAGCTTCTCTACGAGTTGGGAACCGTCAGCGAACAGTTGGCGCATGAACGGCTGGCCGTCTTCTTCGTAGAGAGTGGTGGTGATCTTGATGCCGCCGTAGGTAACGACCCAAGTACCAATGTCCGTTCTCCGTGTCGGTTCGGACACTTCAGTTTCTAGGTCGGGCTCCGTGTCCGCCTGAGACACCGATGGGCTATCGACACCGATCTCGCGGTAGTACCGCTCCGCTCCCGGATGAAAGGGGGTACCTGTGTAGCGGGCGACGTTCGCCGCGTTGATTGCCCGTCCGGCGGGATGCCTTTCGGCCACCGACTCGCGATTCTCCCAGAGCGTCTTTGTGAGCTGGTACACGAGTTCTTCATCTGCGTCGGCCGACGTGATTAGGTGCATCGAGCCGACATTGAGCCCCGGATAGTCCTCGGTCAGGTCCGAGTAGGCCTCGGCCGGAATGGTCGCGAGCTGGAAGAAGGGGTAGTCGGCCGCCAGTTGCTGGCGCTTCTCGTCCTCGAAAGGCACAAAGCGGATGTCGTAGGTACTGCAGGCCTGGGTCACCGCAGCAGTCGGCACCGCACCGCCCAGGAAAGCGGCGTCGATCGCACCGTCGCCGAGCATGTCGACCGCTCCGCTTTGGGTGCCGTAGACCTGGGTGAAATCGTCGTAGGTCACACCGTGGGCGGCCAGTAACGGCTCAACGAACATCTCGAAGCCGGCCCCGGCTACGCCCACCATGGCTCGGCGGCCCACTAGATCGCTCATGCTCTCCACGCCCGAATCCGTCTTGGTAACGAAGGTCGCGATGTTCGGCGCCAAGGTGGCGACAGCACGAATGTCGTAACTCTGCTCCCAGCCAGACTCCCCCAGTACCGCGAAGTAGCTGATCGCCGAGTTGGAGAGAGCAAGCTGAAGCTCGCCACGGGCAAGCCGACGGATGTTCTCCTGGGACCCCTTGGTGCCACGCGGCTGCACGCGCCACTCGTTGTCGCCACGGTTCTGGTTCAACACTTCGGCGATGGCACCGCCCACGACCGGGAAGGCACCGCCCACCGGCGCAGTGCCCATGCTGACAAAACGCGGGCCGTCAGAGCCGCCATCGGGCTCGCCACCGCAGGCGATCAACAGGGCGAGCACAGGAAGGAAGACGAAGACGCGATGCTTCATGGACTGAACCTCAAAGGCGACTAGGTTGACGCACCAGGCGGGCGCGGCAGGCGATCATAACTCGCCGGCCGCGGGCCTCGGCTCTACGGTTCGACGATGCAGTAGAGGAAGCTGTCGGTCCGCAGGTAGAGGCGACCCTCGGCGACGCCAAGCGACGAGAGCGTGAAGCCCTGGACCTGGTTCTTCGCCAGGATCTCGAACTCGGGGCCGTCCCGGACCACCGTGGTCACTCCGTCCTCGCTGGTCGCGTAGACCCTGCCGTCGGCGACCAGGAGCGAGGCGCTGTAGGTGCCCGGCTCGAGCCGCTGGTTCTCCCAGTCCGGCGCGCCGGTTCTGGCGTCGAGCCGTGACAGGAGACCGTTGTCGCGGAGCAGGTAGAGCGTCTCGCCATCCGTCGCGGGGGTCGGCACGTCGGGACCGCGATCGGTCTCCCAGAGGAGTTCCGGTTCGCCGCCGGGCCGGAGCCGCAGCGCCTTCATCGGATTGACGCGGGTGGGGACGAAGACCAGATCCCCCACCGACACTGGCGACGCGACGACCCGGTACATCGGGCTGTCCCTCGGGTTGAACCCCTCGACACGCCACAGCTCGCGGCCGCTTTCCGGGTCGTGCCCGGTGGCTACGTCGCCGCCGTTCAACACCAGGACATGCCCGTCGCCCACCTCCACGAGAGCCGGCGTGATGTAGGCGTCGGGCGACTCCATTCGAGCCTCCGTCGGCCGCTCCTGCCGCCAGATCGTCTCCCCGGAAGAGGAGTCGATCGCCAGGAGGTAGGACGGATCGTCCGTCTTCATGCCGTGAAGGACCGGCACGTAGAGCACCTCCCGCCAGAGCAGCGCGGATGAGCCGTAGCCGTGGTTCAGACCGAAGGCGCCGTAGTCCTGTTCGAGTTCCCGCGCCCAAAGCTGGTTGCCGTCAAGGTCGTAGGCCTGCAGGGCGCCGGTGCCCGTCAGCACCCAGACTCGCTCACCGTCGGTAATCGGGGACGGCGACGACATGTTGTGCTTGCGCTGGAACCGGTTGCCGCCGCCGATCGTTCGCCGCCATGTCACGTCCCCCAAACCGGCGTCGACGCGCCACAGCGACAGGTCATCGCCCTCGGCGACGTTCAGGAACACGATGTCGCCGACCACGATCGGGGTCGATCCGGAACGGTCCGGCAACGCCAGCTTCCAGAGGATGTTCCGCTCCGCGTCGCCGTCGTGCGACCACTCGAGCGGCAGGCCGGTGTGCTCGCTGTAGCCGTTCCGAGCTGGCCCGCGCCAGTTCGGCCAGTCCGTCCCGCTCGCCGCCTGCGCCGCGAACAGCGCCGGCAGGATGCACCAGACCGCCGGTCGCCGGCCGCTGCGTCGGCCTCGAGGTCGTCTCGGTTTCACTCTCGTCCGGTTCACGCTGCCTCCCTTGCCGGGGCCGGCTCGGCCGTTTCTCCACCGTCGCTGTCGTCCTGCGCTTCCGCCGACTCCGGCATCAGCAGCACCTGGACCCGATTGTCGCCGCCGAGGTAGTCCACCGCGGCGCCGCGGATCATCTCCGCGTCGAGTTCTTCGAACAGTTCCTCGTACGCCAGGATGCTGAGCGGATCCTCGTCGAACTGATAGACGGTCTGCAGCACCCCCAGCCAGAACCCGTTCGTTTCCCTCGCCGTTTCACGGCCCCGTCGCTGCTGTTCCCGGATCTGGGCGACTTCCTCGTCCGTGGCGAGTTCGGTCCGGACACGCTCGATCTCCTCCTCGACCGCCTGGAGCATCTCCTCGACACGGGCCGGATCGCAGCCGAAGACGATCTGCACGGAGAACTCTGGAACCGGGATCCTGTCGGCGCCACCGGACACGTTCGCGCCGTAAGTGCCGCCGAGTTCCTCCCGCAGGCGCTCTCGCAGGCGATCCCGTAGCAACGAGGCCATCGAATTCAGGCGGTAGCGGTTCAACTGACTCTGCTCGAAGGGTCCGTTGAACACCAGGGCTACCTGGCTCTGCTCCTCCAGTCCCTTGTACACCGTCCGCTCGATGCGACCCTTGGGGGTCCGCACTCCGACGTCTCTCCAGGCTTCCTCGCGACCAGTCGACGGGAGACCGCCCAGCCAGGTCTCGACGAGAGGTTCGATCGCGTCGAGTTCGAAACTGCCGGCGAGGAAGAACGTGAAGTCGGAGAAGTCCCGGAACCGGTCTTCGTAGACGGCGAAGATCCGGTCCTGGTCCAGGTCTCCCAGCATCTCCTCGGTGATGATGCGGCGCCGCGGGTGGTTCTGACTCAGGATCTCTACGAACGTCTTGAGAAAGGTGTACCTCGGCATCGCGCTCTGGTTGCGCAGCAACGCGCCCTGACGGGTCAGAAAGGAGTCGTACGCCTCGGCATCGCGGCGCGGCGACGTCCCGCTCAGGTAGATCAACTCGAACAGCGTCTCCAGATCCTTGGGCGAGCCTCGGCCGCTGAAGCCCTCGAACAGGGGCCCGATGACCGGACCGACCCGCGCGACCTTGCCGGTCAGCGCCTTGTTCAACTGGGTAAGACTGAAGTTCCCCAACCCGGAGAGCTGAACCACCGACGTCGCCAGGTTCGCCTCCAGCCAGTCTTCGTCCGAAACCAGTGAGGCGCCCCCGGGGCTGAAGGCGCCGACCAGGACCTCGTCGTTCTTGAAGTCGCTCGGCCGCAGGACCACCCGGACGCCGTTCGACAGCCGCCACTCGGTGACGCCGAGTTCCGGAATCGCCGATCGTTCGAGGATCCGGCCCGGGGTCGGCCGAACAGGCACCAGGGCACCCTCGCCGACGTCGTCCTCGTAGGCCGCGACCTCCGCCTGGCCTATCCGGTCGAACACGGCCAGCAGCTCCTCCTCGACCGGCGGCTCCAGCCCCTCCTTCCGCGGGCCGCTGGCAAGGATGACGCGATCCTGATCGCGGATCCACTCGTCCGCGACCCTGTTCACTTCGGCGAGGTTGATCCCGGGGACGTACCGGCGGGCCAGCTCGCGCTCGTAGGCGATCCCGGGGAACGGTTCGCCGGTCAGGAAGTTCCGCTGGTACTCCCCGGCGTAGGCGGCGGAATGGGTCTTGTCCCGTTCATCCCAGGCGCGGTCCATCGAGCGCAGCGTGTTGACCCTGGCCCGCTCCAGTTCGCTCTCCTCGAAGCCGTGGCGACGGGCGCGCTCGGACTCCGTGAGCAGCGCCTCGAGAGCCCGGACTTCGGCGCCCTCCCGGGCTCCGGCCCGGAGCAGGTAGAGGCTGCGGGTACGGGCCAGCGTCCCACGGGTGCTGGTGGCGCCGATGAAGGGCGGGTCCGCTTCCTCGGCACGCTCGGCCAGCCGGTTGTTCAGCAGGCCGTTGTAGAGGCCGCGGACGAGTCGCGCCCGGTAGTCGGCGACGGTGACGAACTCGTCCGCATCGCCCTTGAAGGCAACCGAGATCGAGGAGCGCGTCAACTCGGGATCGGTGAAGATGGAGACGAGCGTCTCCTCGTGGGGCGGAATCTCCGCCTCGAAGTGTTCGCGCGGCTCATCCAGCCCCTTGATCCCGCCAAAGCGCCGCCTGATATCCGCCTCCATCGCTTCCGGATCGAAGTCGCCGACCGCGACGACGGCCATCAGGTCCGGCCGGTACCAGTCCCGGTAGAAGTCCCGCAGCCGCTCCGGCGGAGCCTCGCGCAGCATCTCCGGATCACCGATCGGCAGCCGCTCGGCGTAGCGCGAGCCATGGAAGCGATAGGGGATCTCGGCATCGCGAAGCCTCGCTCCGGCGCCCCGGCCGCCCCGCCACTCCTCGATCACGACGCCGCGCTCGCGTTCGATCTCCTCGTCCTCGAGTGTGACGGCGGACGCCCAGTCCTCCAGCACCAGGAGCGCCTTGTCCAGGATCTCCGCATCGTCCGTCGGCACTTCCAGCATGTACACCGTCTCGTCGAAGCTGGTGTACGCGTTGACGTCGGGGCCGAAGCGCATGCCGATGCCCTGCAGGTAGTCGAGCAGTTCCCTCTTCTCGAAATGCTCCGTGCCGTTGAACGCCATGTGCTCCACGAAGTGAGCCAGCCCGCGCTGGTCGTCGTCTTCCAGCACCGAGCCGGCACGGACGATGAGCCGCAGGAAGGCCCGGTTCTCGGGCCGGCCGTTCTGCCTCACGTAGTAACGGAGCCCGTTCTCGAGCTCGCCGGTGAGCACCGCCGGATCCCGGGGCAGGACCTCGGTCAGTTCGTAGGTCCAGTCGGAGGAAGACCCGGCGCCCGGCTCGCCCCCGTCGGAGGCCTCCTGGGCATGGGCATCCGGCGACGGATATCCCACGAGCAAGGCGGCCGCAGCGGCCAGCCAGACGAAGTACGCGGCGCGGCACGCGCCGCGGGGGTGACGCTCGATCATCGAGGTTTCTCCTGTGACTCCGTGAGATCTCAGCGGGAGGCGCGGGCGCCGCCGTCGACCCGCACGACCGCATCGGCCGGCAGGGCCTCGACCAGCGCCGCCAGGGCGAGATCCGCGGCGTTGCGGCTCCGGCTGTCAACGGTCAACTTGACCCGATAGTCCCCGTCCATCACCGGGTAGCTGCCGATGTCGACGTCGTCGTGGGCGTCGACGACGCGGTCGAGCAGCTCCGCGATGTCCGTCTCGCGGCAGGACGTGTACACCGCCCGGCAGTAGAAGCGGCGACCGGCCGCCAGACGGGCGCGCAGCATCGGCAGCTTCATGCGGAAGATCCGCGGCACACCCGGCAGGACGTACACGTTCTCCATGACCACGGACGGCCAGGGCACGTCGGGCGTGCTGACCAGATCGGCGCCTTCGGGGACGTCGGCCATGCGCAGGTGGCCCTCGGTGCAGCGCTCGCCGACCATTTCGCGGATCTTCACGACCAGCTCCGGGGAGCGGACCAGGGGCCGCCCGAACGCCTCGGCGACTGCCCGGAGGGTGACGTCGTCGTGGGTCGGCCCGACGCCGCCGCTCGTGATCAGGTAGTCGAACCGACCGCGCAGGCGCCTGATGTCGGCCGCGATGCCGGCGACGTCGTCGGGGCAGACGACCACCCTCCTGAGCTCGATCCCGAGATCGAACAGCTCCCTAGCCAGCAGGTTCAGGTTCGCTTCCTCGACCTTGCCGGTCAGAATCTCGTTCCCGATGATCAGCGCCCCTGCCGTCGGCATCGCGGTAGCTTACTCGTCAGCGGCCCGTGAACCGGGGCGACCGCCGCTCGCTGAGCGCCGCGACGCCCTCGCGCGCGTCGGCGGTGCGGAAGGTGACCTCCTGCTCGGCGCTCTCCAGCTCCAGCGCGTCCTCGATGCCCCGATCGAACGTGCCCCGCAGTGTCCCCTTCGTCGCCTTGACCGCGACCGGGCCGGCCGCGGCGATCTCGAGCGCCAGGTCCTCCACCACCTGGTCGAAGTCCTCGTCCGCTTCGCGGCCGGCTATTCCCCACTCGACCGCGGTTGCCGCGTCGACCAGGCGGCCGCTGTACAGGAGCTCGGCCGCCCGAGCGGGGCCGATCAGGCGCGGCAGGGTCCAGGTCGCGGCCATCCCGGGGTGAATCCCGAGTTTCACGAAGGTCATTCCCACCCGCGCGCCGGTCCTGATCACCCGCATGTCGGCGCCCAGCGCGAAGCAGAGGCCGGCCCCGATGGCGTGGCCGTTGATGGCGGCAATGGACGGGGCCTCGAGCTCGCGGACCGAGAGGTAGAGACGGTAGAAGTTCGAGCCGCCTCCAAGCCCCGGACCGGCGTCCCGATCCTCGCTGACCTCCTCCTGGATGCTCTTGAGACTGCCGCCGGCGCTGAAGGCCCGGCCGGCCCCGCGCAGGATGACAACCCGCGTCTCTTCACGCGCGTTGATCTCCGCCACCGCCTCCCGGACCTCGGCCCCCATCGCCGGGGTCATCGCGTTGAGCCGCGTCGGATCGTTCAGGGTCAACCGCGTGACGGGTCCGTCGTGGGACAGCAGGACGTGCTTGCGGTTCATGGCGCAGGTGCTCCTTCGGTAAGATCGGCGCATGCTAACGATCACCGAACTGGCGCAGAAGCAGATCGCCGCGGCGATGGAGGACGAGGAGCGCGACGACCTCGCCCTCCGCATCGCGATCACCGGCCGCAGCGGCGGCGGCTTCCGCTACCAGATGGACCTGGTCGGCCTGGACGAGTCCCGGCCCGGCGACGAGACCCTCGAAACCGAAGCGTTCAAGGTCTACGTCGACTCCGAAAGCGCCCCGGATCTCGAGGGCGCCACGATCGACTTCGTCACCCGGCTCTCGGAGAGCGGCTTCAAGTTCGACAACCCGAACTCGGTCTGGGGCGATGGTGTGGCCGCCGATGTCCAGCGCGTCCTCGATGAGCAGATCAACCCGCAGATCGCCGCGCACGGCGGCTTCGTCACCCTGCTCGAGGTCAAGGAGGAGACCGCCTACATCACGATGGGCGGCGGTTGCCAGGGCTGCGGCATGGCCGACTACACGCTCAAGCAGGGCGTCGAGCAGGCCATCGTGGAAGCCGTGCCGGCCGTGCAGCGCGTCCTCGACACGACGGACCACGCCGCCGGCACGAACCCCTACTACGCGCCGTAGCAGGGGGCCCGGGAGCCGGCGCCGTCGTCCCGTATTGCCCATCCCCCACCGTTGTGGAATAGTCCCTCACTGGTCGAGCGACGCGTTCCGATTCGCCTTCGCTCGCCGGAATAGAGCTCGATCGCCGGAATAGAGCAGGTCACGATCGATGGGCACGTACCGTTTCAGGCGGGGATTGACCCTGCCCATCGCCGGCGCTCCGGAACAGGTGCTTGACGACGCCGCGGCTCCCGGTACCGTCGCCGTCAGCGCCGCCGACTATCCGGGCATGAAGCCGGCGATGCACGTCGGGCCCGGCGACGCGGTGCGGCGGGGCCAGCTCCTCTTCGAGGACCGCAAGCAGCCGGGCGTTCGTTTCACTTCCCCCGCCACCGGAACCGTGACGGGGGTGAACCGCGGCGCCAAGCGGGCGCTGATCTCGGTCGTCGTGAGGGTGGATCCCTCCGACCAGGCAGGCTCCAGCGGGGCCGGAGTCGGCTTCGCCAGCTACACCGGAAGACACCCGAGCGCTCTCTCCCGCGAGGAAGTGCAGGCGTTGCTGGTGGAGTCGGGGGACTGGGTCGCCCTGCGCGCGCGCCCGTTCGGACGCACCGCGGCGGTCGACTCGGTACCGAAGTCGATCTTCGTCACGGCGATGAACACGGAACCGTTCGCGCCCGCCGCCGACCGGATCGTCGAAGGGCGCGCGGGTGATCTCGAACGGGGTCTCGCCGCTCTGGCCCGGATGACGGACGGCCCCGTGTACCTCTGCCGCGCTCCCGGCACCATTGCCGGCGTCGAGACGAGCGAACCGGTTCGGGTCGAGGAGTTCGCGGGTCCGCATCCCGCCGGCGCCGCCGGACTGCACATCCACACCCTCGACCCCGTGGACCGCAACAAGCTGGTCTGGCAGGTCGGACTCCAGGACACGCTCGCCATTGGCCGGCTGTTCGCGACCGGCGAACCCGACATCCAGCGCGTCGTGGCGCTGGCGGGGCCCCCGGTCGGGAGGCCCAGGCTCCTGCGCACGCGGCTGGGCGCCGCGCTCGCCGACGTGACGCGCGGCGAGATCGGCACCGGGGCGGAAGCCGTCCCGGACGGCGCGGTGCGCGTCATCGGCGGTTCGCCGCTCAGCGGGCGCACCGCGATCGGTGAGAAGGCGCCGGCCGATCTCCACGGCTACCTCGGCCGCTTCCACGACACGGTGACCGTGCTCGAGGACGACCGCGAGCGCCACTTCCTGGGCTGGCTCACACCCGGTTTCGGCGCCTTCTCCCGCGCCCGTGCCTTCGCCTCCTCGCTGCTCCCGCGCAAGTCCTTCGCGATGACCACGACCACATACGGCTCGCCCCGTGCCATCGTGCCCATCGGCCTCTACGAGAGCGTCTTCCCGTGGGACCTGCAGCCGACCTTCCTGCTCAAGTCGCTGGTGGCCGGTGACATCGAGCGAGCCGAGGAACTCGGCTGCCTGGAACTGCTGGAAGAGGATCTCTCGCTCTGCACCTTCGTCTGCCCCGGCAAGACGGACTACGGGCCGTACCTCCGCGACGCCCTCGAACTGATCGAGAAGGAAGGCTAGGCAGGCAGCCATGAAGTTCCTGCGCCGGATTCTCGACAAGCAGGCCCGCCACTTCGAGCCGGGGGGCAGATTCGAGCGCTTCTACCCCCTGTACGAGGCGCCGGACACGTTCCTCTACACGCCGGGCAAGACCACGGCCGGCGCCGCGCATGTGCGCGACGCGCTGGACCTCAAGCGCCTGATGATGACCGTCGTCGTGGCGCTGGTGCCCTGCGTGCTGATGGCGATGTGGAACACCGGCCGCCAGATCCACGTCGCGGTCGCCGGCGGCGCGGCGCCGCTGGCGAACTGGCGGACCGACGCGATGGAGATGCTCGGACTGTCGTTCGACGCCTCCAGCCTACTCGCCAACACGGTCCACGGTGCGCTGTACTACGTGCCGGTCCTGGTCGTGACCTTCGCCGTCGGCGGCGCCTGGGAAGGCCTCTTCGCCGTCGTTCGGCGGCACGACGTGAACGAGGGTTTCCTGGTCACCGGCATGCTCTTCCCCCTGGTGCTGCCGCCGACGATCCCGCTCTGGCAGGTCGCGGTCGGCATCAGCTTCGGGGTCGTCGTCGGCAAGGAGATCTTCGGCGGCACGGGCTACAACGTCCTGAATCCGGCCTTGACTGCGCGGGTCTTCCTGTTCTTCGCCTACCCGGCGCAGATCTCCGGCGACGCCGTGTGGATCTCGGCCCGCACCTCGGCCGACGGCTACAGCGGCGCCACCGCGCTCGGCGAGATCGCGGTGCTCGAGGCCGTCGAGGGTTCCACCGCACCGCTCGACGGACTGAGCGCCATCGAAGGCAAGGTCTCCTGGATGCAGGCCTTCCTGGGCGACATACCGGGTTCGATGGGCGAGACCTCCGCCCTGGCCTGCCTGATCGGCGCCGTCATCCTGATCGCGACCGGCATCGGCTCCTGGCGGATCATGGTCGCGGCGACGGCCGGCACGGCGGCGATCTCCCTGCTGCTCAACCTCGTTGCCTCGCCGACCAACGCGATGCTCTCGGTCCCCTTCCACTGGCACGTGGTGCTCGGCGGCTGGGCCTTTGGCATCGTCTTCATGGCCACGGATCCGGTGAGCGCCGCGCAGACGAACCGCGGGCGCTACATCTACGGCTTCCTGGTCGGCGTGCTGGCCATCCTGATCCGCACGATCAACCCCGCCTTCCCGGAAGGCGTGATGCTCGGCATCCTGTTCATGAACCTGTTCGCGCCCCTGATCGACCACTACGTGCTGAAGGCGAACATCAAGCGCCGCCAGGCACGCTACGCGCAGTAAGCTCCACTCGACCGGCGGAACTCCTCATGGCAAACCGACAGGCCACCGGCTACACCCTCCTGTTCGCCACCGCGATCTGCATCGTGTGCGGGATCCTCGTGTCCTCCTTCGCGGTCAGCCTGGAGGACCTCCAGGACGAGAACATCGCCCTCGACAAGCAGAAGCGGGTGCTGGAAGCCGTGGGCCTGCTCCAGCCCGGCGAGCCGATCGACGAGGCGCAGGTCGCCGAGCGCTTCGAGCCGATCGAACCGGTGCTCGTCGAGCTCAGCTCGGGCGAGCCGGTGGACGGCGACACGGCGACCTTCGACCAGCAGCGACGCGCCCGGGATCCCGCCACGAGCACCGAAGCCCCCGACAACCTGGCCAGGGTCAAGCGCGTGCCGGATCGGGCCCTGCTGTACGAGATGCGCGACGACGGCGGCGAACTCGAGATGGTCGTGCTGCCGATCGAAGGTCTGGGCCTCTGGGGCACCCTCTACGGCTTCCTGGCGCTCGACGCCGACACAACGACCGTGCGCGGCATCACCTACTACCAGCACAAGGAGACGCCCGGCCTGGGCGGCGAGGTCGACAACCCGCGCTGGAAGGACAAGTGGCCCGGACGCAGGGCATTCGATGACGACGGCGAGGTCCGCCTGGCGGTGATCAAGGGCTTTGCCCCCAGCGCCGAGGAGGCCCCCTACCGCGTCGACGGTCTCGCCGGCGCGACGATCACCAGCAACGGGGTGACGAACATGCTCGACTTCTGGCTCGGCGAGAACGGCTTCGAGCCCTACCTCAACCGGATCCGCGCGGAGGCCAACTGATGGCTGTCAAGAAGAGCGAAGCGGCGCTCGATCCCCTCTTCAACAACAATCCGATCGCGCTCCAGGTGCTCGGCATCTGCTCGGCGCTGGCGGTGACGACGAAGATGGAGACCTCGGTCGTCATGTGCGCGGCCGTCATCGCCGTGCTCACCCTGTCCAACCTGACGATCAGCCTGCTCCGGCATCAGATCCCGAACAGCATTCGGATCATCGTCCAGTTGACCGTCATCGCCTCCCTGGTCATCGTCACCGACCAGATTCTCAAGGCCTACGTGTTCGAGATCAGCAAGCAGCTCTCGGTGTTCGTGGGGCTGATCATCACGAACTGCATCATCATGGGGCGGGCCGAAGCCTTCGCGATGCAGAACCCGCCCTCCCTGGCCATCCTCGACGGCATCGGCAACGGCATCGGCTACAGCGCGATCCTGATGGTCACGGCGTTCCTGCGCGAGCTGTTCGGATCCGGGAAGCTCTACGGCTACAGCGTCATGCCCACGGTCTCGGAAGGCGGCTGGTACCTGCCGAACGGCCTGATGCTGCTGTCGCCCGCGGCCTTCTTCATCATCGGCGGATTGATCTGGGCGCTACGGGTCTACAAGCCCGCGCAAGTCGAGATGGACGGTTAGGAGGGCCGCGACGATGTTCGAGGAATACCTGAACCTGGCCGTGAAGGCCATCTTCATCGAGAACATGGCCCTGACATTCTTCCTGGGCATGTGTTCCTTCCTGGCGGTGTCGAAGAAGGTCGAGACCGCGGTCGGCCTCGGCCTGGCGGTCATCTTCGTGCTCACCGTGACCGTGCCGGCGAACAACCTGATCCAGACCCACCTTCTGAACGAAGGCGCCCTCACCTGGATCAGCCCGGAGTTCGCCGGCGTCGATCTGACCTTCCTGAACCTGCTCTGCTTCATCGGCACGATCGCCGCGATGGTCCAGCTCGTGGAGATGACGACCGACCGCTTCTTCCCCGCGCTGCACGCCACGCTGGGCATCTTCCTGCCCCTGATCGCCGTGAACTGCGCGATCCTGGGCGGTTCCCTGTTCATGGTGGAACGCGACTACGACTTCGGGGAAAGCGTCGTCTTCGGCCTGGGCAACGGCATCGGCTGGTTCCTCGCCGTCGTCGCCCTGGCGTCAATCCGTGAGCGCCTGCGCTACAGCAACGTGCCCCACGGTCTGCGCGGCCTGGGCATGACGTTCGTCATCACCGGACTGATGGCTTTCGGCTTCATGGCCTTCGGGGGCATCCAGCTGTGATCACCGTCGTCCTTGGGGTGACGATGTTCACGGTCGTCATCCTCGCCCTGGTCACGGTCCTGATGCAGGCCAAGGCCCGGCTCGTCGCCGGCGGCGAGGTGTCGATCCTCATCAACGAGGAGAAAACGCTGGCTGCCACCACCGGCGGCACCCTGCTCGGCACCCTGGCCGAGCACCAGATCTTCATTCCCTCGGCCTGCGGCGGCCAGGGCACCTGCGGCGTCTGCACCGTCGACGTCTTCGAAGGCGGCGGCGCCATGCTGCCGACCGAGAAGACCCACATCAGCCGCCGGGAGGCCCGCGAGGGCTGCCGCCTGAGTTGCCAGGTCAAGATCAAGGAGGACATGAAGATCGGCGTCCCGGCCGAGGTCTTCGGGGTCAAGAAGTGGCACTGCAAGGTCCGCTCGAACGAGAACGTCGCCACCTTCATCAAGGAACTCGTGCTGGAACTGCCCGAGGGCGAGGAGGTGCCCTTCCGCGCCGGCGGCTACATCCAGATCGAGTGCCCGCCGCACGTCGTGAACTACAGCGACTTCACGGTCGAGGACGAGTACCACGACGACTGGGACCGCTTCAAGCTCTGGAATCTCGTCTCCAAGGTCGATGAGACCGTGATCCGCGCCTACTCGATGGCGAACTACCCGGAGGAGAAGGGCGTCATCATGCTGAACGTCCGCGTGGCGACGCCGCCGCCGCGCGAGATGGACCTGCCGCCCGGCCAGATGTCCTCCTACATCTTCGATCTCAAGCCCGGCGACGACGTGACGATCGCCGGCCCCTTCGGCGAGTTCTTCGCCAAGGAGACGGACGCCGAGATGGTGTTCGTCGGCGGCGGCGCCGGCATGGCGCCCATGCGCTCCCACATCTTCGACCAGTTCCGCCGCATCCACACGGACCGCAAGGTGTCCTTCTGGTACGGCGCCCGTTCCTACCGCGAAGCCTTCTACATCGACCACTTCGACCGGATCGCGGAGGAGAACCCCAACTTCACCTGGCACCTCGCCCTTTCCGACCCGCTCGAGGAAGACAACTGGGACGGCTACACCGGCTTCATCCACCAGGTCCTGTACGACAACTACCTGAAGGACCACCCCGCCCCGGAAGACGTCGAGTACTACCTCTGCGGCCCTCCCCTGATGCTCCAGGCGTGCATGAAGATGCTCGACGACCTCGGCGTCGAACCCGAGAACATCGCCTTCGACGACTTCGGATAGGGCCGGCGATGCGCGGATGCGCACGGCCGGGCTGAGGTTGGCGGTGGCGCCCGCCTGGCGCGGGTCCGGAGGGAGGGGCCCCAGGTGCCGCGAGCGCTTGGTCCGAGAATGGACGGGGGAGCGCTCGCTGCACTCCGCTCGCTCCGGTTGGGTGTCGCTGGACGAAGGGACGCCGGCCGTCGCTCGCTGCGAGCCACCTGGGACCCCTCCCTCCGGACCCGCGCCAGGCTGGAGGACATCTCGTCGCCGGGTCGCTCCGCCTGCACGAGCGTCGTCTCGGTCGAAGCGGAGATGGCAACGAAGCTGGCCTGCGTTGGCTGTGGTTGCCGGTCTCACGATCGGCTGTGGGCAGGCACCCGAAGGAATCCTGCTGCAGGGGCCCACGATGGGCACGTACTACCGGGTGCGCGTCATCGCGGAGGCCCCCGAAACCGACGCGATCCGCACGCTGGTCGAGGGTCGACTCCACGCGGTAGACCGGGCGATGTCGACGTACCGAGAGGACTCGGAGATCTCGCGCTTCAACCTGCTTGCCGCTGGCGCATCTCAAGTCTTCTCGGAGGAAACCTGGGCCGTCCTGGGGCTTGCCTGGCAGGTGCGCGAGGAGAGTCGTGGGGCCTTCGATCCAACCGTGGGACCACTGGTCGACGCCTGGGGGTTCGGTGCGCCCGGACGCAGTGCGGAGCCAACGCCTCCTCTCGATGACCAGCTGGCAGAGCTGCGTCGGGCGATCGGCGCGATCAAGCTGGACTCTGAGGACCGGCGAGTTCTCAAGCTCGAAGACGGAGCAGCTCTCGACTTGTCCGCCATCGCCAAGGGCTGGGCAGTCGATAGCGTTTCTGAGGCTCTGCTCAAAGCCGGTTACACCAATCACCTCGTCGAAGTCGGAGGGGAGGTGCGCACCGCCGGTCACAGTCCAGCCGGCGACCCATGGCGTATCGCGATCGAACGACCGCCTGCTCGAGTGAATGATTCCGGACAAGGACCCGAAACGGAGGAGGCCGCCCAGCCCAACCTGCAGAGGGTCCTCCCCTTCACCGACGGATCCCTGGCGACCTCGGGCGACTACCGGAACTACTGGGAACGCGACGGCGTGCGCTACTCCCACACGATCGACCCCCGCACCGGCCGGCCGGTTGAACACGCCATCGCCTCGGCCAGCGTCTTCCACACGAGCTGCGCCGTCGCCGACGCCTACGCCACCGCCCTGATGGCCCTCGGCGCCGACGACGGTCTGCAGTGGGCCGACGACAAAGGCATCGCGGCCCTGCTCCTCGTCTATCGCGACGACACGCTGGAAGAACTCCCCAGCCGGGCGTTCCGCGACAGGTTCGGAGCCGCCGACTAGCGCGCAGCCCGACGCCCTCCAGCCGGTCCGGGGTTCCGAGGGGAGGGTCCCAGCGGACTCGAAGCGAGCGACGCCCGACGCCCCCACATCAACCGACGACCAACCGGAGCGAGCGTAGTGGAGTGCGCGCAGACCTCCCATCCTCTCCGCAAGCGCGCACGGCCGCTGGGACCCTCCCCTCGGAACCCCGGACCGGCGGGTGCTACGCGAGCTCCAGCGCCGCGATCGGTAGACTCGGCCGCGAGCCATGGCGATCCTGTTTCTGACCATCACGGTGATAGCCGCTTCGGTGATTCTCATGTCCGTCGGCGTCCTTATCAGTGGCCGCTGTCTGCGTGGATCCTGCGGCGGTCCGAACGTGCTCGGCCCGGACGGGGAGCCCCTCAACTGCTCCAACTGTCCCCTGCGACGGGCGCGGGAGGAAACCTGACCGCCAACGAGGGTCCGGAACGGCCGATCCAGATCACCGACCAGGGTGAAGCCCAACCGTTCTCGCGCGGTCTGCTTGCGCGAAGCCTCTACGCCGCCGGCCTGGACTTCGATCACGCGTATCGTCGCGTGGAGCAACTGCAGCGCCGGCTGGTCCGCGAGGAGATCACCAGCCTGGAGAAGCGGCATCTGGCGCAGCGCATCGCCGAACTTCTCGAGGTGAAGGAAGGCGCCGACGTCGCCGGACGCTACCGGCTCATCCGGCGGCTGCGGCGTTTGCCGAGACCTCTCATCCTCTACATCGGCGGGGCCGGCGGGACAGGCAAGTCGACGCTGGCCCTCGACCTGGCGCCCCAACTCCGGATCTACCGCGTCAATGCGACCGACACGGTCCGGCAGGTGATGCGAATGGTCTTCGCGCCGGCCATCCTGCCTGCCCTCCACGTTTCGAGCTACGAGACGGCCGAGGCCGCATCACCCGAACTCCCGGGAGGCCCTCCGGATCCAGCGCTCGCGACATTCGAGGAACAGGCCACCAGAGTCTGCGTTGGGGTGCGGGCGGTCGTCGAGCGCGCGATCGCCGAGAACCTGAGCCTGGTCGTCGAAGGCGTCCACCTGCTGCCCGGGCTGGTTCCCTTCCCCGATCTGGACGCCGACGCCTACCAGTTCTTCCTCCTGCTCACGACGGAGGACGAGGAGGTTCACCGCAGCCACTTCCTGGCCCGCGAGACCGTCGCCGTGAGGAGATCGCACCGGCAGCTCGATCACTTTCGCGTGCTCCGCGCCCAACAGGACCACCTGACTCGGCTGGCGGCGGACGTGGGCGTGCCGGTCCTCGACACGACCGATCGGGAGCCGGCCCTGGCGGCCGCCATCGCGCTGCTCGGACAGAACATGTCCCAGCGCCTGCCGTGGCTCACGCAGGCATCGGTGGATGGGCTGGGCGAGCCGCGGCCCCCCGTCCTGATGCTGGTGATCGACGGTCTTCCGGACCGTCCTCTTCGATCCCTCGGCGGCCGCACGCCTCTCGAAGCGGCGCGCACGCCGAACCTGGACCGCCTGGCTCGCGAAGGCGCCAACGGCCTGGCGGATCCGGTCGCGCCGGGCGTCGTGCCGGACACGGCGTCGGGGAATCTCGCCCTGTTCTCCCAGTCCCCGCGGGTCATGACCCGGGGTCCGATCGAGGCGCTGGGGGCCGGACTCAAGTTGAAGGCGGGCACGATCGCCATCCGGGGGAACTTCGCCACCCTGGACGAACGCGGCTACGTGGTGGATCGCCGGGCCGGGCGCATCCGTGACGACGCCAGAAAGCTGGCCAAGGCGATCGACCGGCTGGATCTCCCCGCATCGGACAGGGTCAAGGTGCGCGTCCGCGCCACCACCGAGCACCGTCTCGCGATCACGCTGCGGGGCGACGGTCTGACCTCCGCCATCGAAGGATCGGATCCCGGAGACGGAGCGCCCTCGGGGCCGCCGCTGGCGCCGCGGCCGCTCGACCCGAACGACGAGACGGCCGAACGGACGGCCCGTGTTCTGGCCCTGTTCGAACAGGAGGCGCGCCGCGTCCTGACGCGGCATCCGGCAAACAAGAAGCGGTGCCGGCACGGCGGCCTGCCGGCGAACGCGGTACTGACGCGGGGTGTGGGTCGAGTCCACCGGTTGCTGCCCCTGGAGCCGGGCGGACTGCCGGTCTCCGCCGCCTGCATCGGCGGCGACCGCACCGTGATGGGGATCGCCTCGGCGCTCGGCGTAGCGACGGTTCATCGGCCTGGCATGACCGCCAACGTCGACACGGACCTGGCGCTCAAGTTCCAGTGCGCGACGGAGGCGCTAGAGGAACACGATCTGGTCATGGTCCACGTCAAGGGCGCCGACATCGCCGCCCACGACCGGCGGCCGGATCAGAAAGTCGCCTTCCTCGAACGGGTCGACCGGGAACTGGGCGTGCTCCTCGATCGCCTGGAACGGCCGATCCGGGTGGCCGTGACGGCGGACCATGCCACCCTGTCCGAGGTGGGCGTCCACGGCGCCGACCCGGTGCCGGTGCTGGTCTGGGGCGACGGCATACGCCCCGACTCCGTCACCAGCTTCGGCGAACGAGTGGCCGGCGCCGGCCGGCTCAGCCGGTTTCCCCTGCAGCTCCTGATCGAGCGGGTGTTCGAACGCTACAGCGAGACAGCGGCCTGAGCGGCCGGACCTGAATGGGGAAGAAGATCGAACGCCGGGTGCAGCGCCGCGCCGAGCTCGCGGACGGCCGCGGTTTCGCCTGCGTCGCGCTCGACCGCCCGTCCGATCCGGTGAACGTCGGGCACGCGCTGCGGGCGGCGCTCTGCTTCCAGGCCCGCATGATCATCCTGGGCCAGGCGTCGGAGGACATCGACATCCGCCGGCTGCCCACCGATCCGACCAGGGCCTACCGTCACGTTCCGGTGCTCGAGGTCGACGACTTGCTGGAGGCGACCCCGCGCGACGCGGAGCTGGTCGCGGTAGAGATCGTGCCGGAGGCGGTCCCGCTCCCGGGTTTCACTCATCCGGAGCGGGCCTGCTACGTGTTCGGGCCGGAGAGCGGCTCGATCTCCGATGGCATCCTGGATCGCTGCAGGCACCAGGTGCGCGTGCCGACGGCCGTCTCGCTCAACTTGGGGATGACGGTTGGTCTCGTGCTCTACGATCGCCTGGCCGACCGCTGGCGGAAGGCCGCGGCGAACGACGCGGGCTGAATCAACCGGGCTGAATCAACCCGGAACGGGGAGACGGCCGGGAGCGTTCCGCGAACAGGGACAGGAGCGGCAGGCCGAGGCGTTCCCGAACCAGCCTGCGGACCATCCGTTGCCGCAGTTCCCCCAGCCGCTCCGTGCCGACGCGGCCGGCCATCCTCCCCAGCGCGGCCTCGGCCTCGGCCGTGACTTCTTCCCTGTCACGCCGCGGCAGAAGCTCGAAGGCGCGGTCCACGAGTTCGCGGTCCAACCCGACCAGACGGTCCTCGACGGCCGGCGCGGTCCCCTGGAGCTCCAGCAGCCGTTGCCGCCAGCTCTCGACATCGGCCGTCGCGGGAGGGATCGCGTCCGCCAGAGCCTGAAGCCGGGCCCTGACATCGATGGCGGCCGGCCTGGGCGGCCGGGCCGAAGCTCCGCCGAGTTCCCGGAACTCCGCCCATGCCTTCTCCACCGCCGGCCGGCAGTAGCGCAGGCTGCTCACCTTCCTCTGCTGCGCGGCGGGTGACGCCGCCTGCCGCTCCGCGCGCCGTTCGAAGACCAGGCGGATGCTCTCCAGAACGAGAAAGAGGGGCACGCCTTCCCGGCGCCAGCCATCCGCCAGGCGCCAGTCGGCCGGGCTCAGGAGCAGCGGGGCGCCCCGCAACCGGATGAACTCCTCTTCGATCCTCTCGAAGTACTCCGGGTCGGCAGTCTCGGAGACCACACCGAGCGTTCCCTAGGCCTCGATGACCTCGCCCGAGGCGATGGTGCGGAGACCGGAGGCGGTCCGCAGCCGGAACCGGCCGCCGCTGTCGAAACCGGCGAACCGTCCGGCGAGCGTCTCGCCGCCGACGCGGCAGCTCACCTCGTCGCCCTCACGGTGAACCGTGCAGACACGATAGGCGTCCAGCGTGTAGTCCAGGTCACCGCAGTGAGCCAACTCACGCTCGAGCGACCTGGCGAGCCTTTCGACCACGGCCGCCCGGGACGGCGGCTCCCCCGTCTCCAGTGCAAGCGACGTCGACACCGGAGTCGGGAGTTCGCTGCCGGCGCCGAAGTCATAGTTGACGCCAAAGCCGATCACGGCGGCCATCTCGCCGTTGCTGCCGGCGACCGTCTCGATCAGGATCCCGGCGATCTTCCGGCCGCCGACGAGCACGTCGTTGGGCCACTTGAGGAGCGCCGTCCCGTCGACCTGCGCCGCCAGGGCCCGGCAGACGCCGACTCCGACCAGCAGCGGCAAGGTCCCGAGCTGGTCCTCCAGGGGTCCCCGGCCAACCGGCAGCGGCTGCAACCAGGTGCAGTAGAGGCCGCGGCCGGCCGAGCTGACCCAGGAACGGCCCTGGCGGCCCCTGCCCGCGGTCTGCTCGTACGCGACGACGAACGCCGTGCGGGGTGTCGCCTCCTCCTCGAAGAAACGATCGATCAGGCCCTTGACGAACCGGTTCGTCGAGTCGACCGTGTCCATGAGCACGACGTTCTCGGGCAGGCGCCCGGATCGCGAACGAAGTTCGCTTGCAAGCTGCTCGAAGTCTCGGCAGGGGTCCACCGTCATGGATGGCGAAGCCTACAACCGAGTGGCCTGGCCGAGCGTTTCCATCACGCTGCTCCGCCGCTCCTCGAGCTCGGCAAGCCGGCTGCGGTTACCCTCCACGACGTGCGCCGGCGCCTTCTCCAGGAAGCCGGCATTCGACAGGCGGTTGCGCGCTCCCGCGATCTCGGCGTCCAGCCGGTCGAGCTCCTTCCCGAGCTTCGCCCGCTCCGCCTCGCCCATCGGCGCCGCCTCGACCTCGAACGCCAGGTTCAGTCCCCCGGCCCGCGAGCGGGAGGCGGAGTCGGCACCGGTCCCCGCTCCGATCCCGGAGACGCGGGCGACCGCGTTCAGGAGGGCCTCCTGCTCGACCACGAAGTCGACCAGGTCGGAGTCCCCACCCTCGACGACGATCGACATCTTCACCGCCGCCGCGAGATTCCGTTCCCGCCTCAGGCTCCTGGCTGCCTGGACGACGGCGATCAGTGCTTCCATCCCCCGGTCGGCCTCCTGATCGGCGAGTTCAGAAGTCTCCAGCGGATAGTCCTGGAGGGCGATGCTGCTGGGCTCCCCCGCTGCCGCCGACGGGTCGCGCGGCAGGCGCTGCCAGAGCTCCTCCGTCAGGTGCGGCATGACCGGATGCAGGAGCCGCAAGCTCGCGTCCAGCACGAACAGCAGCGTCTCGGCGACGCGCGGCCGGGGGGCGGAGCCCGCGAGCGCGGGCTTCGCGAACTCGATGTACCAGTCGCAGAGCTCGTGCCAGAAGAAGTGGTAGAGCGCGTTGCAGGCCCGGTCGAAACGAAACTCCTCCAGCCCGTCGTTCACCGTCGCCGCGGTGTCCGACAGCCGCGACAGGATCCACCGCTCGGGAGCGGCCAGCCCGTCGCGTTCGAGCTCCGACCAGGACATGGGAGTCACGGCGCCCTCGGTGCGCGCAAGGGCGAACCGAACCGCGTTCCAGATCTTGTTGCCGAAGGCCCGGTAGCCAGCCATCCGCTCCAGGTCGAGGGGGATGTCGCGTCCCGGCACGTCGAGGACCGCCAGGGTGAAGCGCATCGCATCCGCCCCGTACTCCTCGATCAGGTCCATCGGATCGACCGTGTTGCCCTTCGTCTTCGACATCTTCTCCCCGTCGGCGTCGCGAACCAGTCCGGTCAGATGGACGGCCCGGAAGGGCACCTCGCCGTAGAGATGCCGCGACAGCATGACCATGCGCGCCACCCAGAAGAACAGGATGTCGAAGCCCGTGATCAGGACCTCGGTCGGGTACCAGGTGCGGAGATCGGGAGCCTCCTCGTCCGGCCAGCCCAGCGTGGAGATCGGCCACAGGCCGGACGAGAACCACGTGTCCAGCACGTCCGGGTCGCGGGTCAGCTCCGTGGTGCCCGCCCGTTCCTCGGCCGCGGCTCGATCCATCGCGACGTAGCAGGCGCCGTCCGCGTCGTACCAGGCCGGAATGCGGTGTCCCCACCAGAGCTGGCGCGAGATGACCCAGGGCCGGATGTTCCGAAGCCAGTGCTCCCAGGTCCGGTCCCAGGAAGAGGGAATCAACCTGATGTCGCCGTTCTCGACCGCCGCGAGGGCATCTTGCGCCATGCCGGACACGTCCGCGAACCACTGGGGCGACAGCATCGGCTCGATCGGCTCTCCGCTCCGCTGGGAGTGGCCGACGCTGTGGACATGGGGCTCGACCTTGACGATCCGCCCCTCGGCCTCGAGCCGTTCGACCACGCGGCGCCGGGCCTCGAAGCGATCCAGACCTTCGAAGTCGGGTCCGGCCTCGGCGGTCATCCGACCGTCGAAGTCGATCACGCGCACGCCCGGCAGGTCGTGACGGCGGCCGATCTCGTAGTCGTTCGGATCGTGGTAGGGCGTGACCTTGACCAGGCCGGTGCCGAAAGCCGGGTCGACGTGGTCGTCGGCGACCAGGCGCAGACGCCGGCCGAGGATGGGCAGCCTGGCCGCGCGGCCGGCCAGGTGGCGGTAGCGCTCGTCCTCCGGGTGGAAAGCGACGGCGGTGTCCCCGAGCATCGTCTCCGGCCGCGTTGTCGCCACGACCAGCGGCTCCTCGGCCGTGGAGCTTCCCGAGAGCGGCTCCAGGGCGTAGGAGAGGTGGTACAGCCGTCCCTGGACCTCGCGACTCTCCACCTCCAGGTCGGAGACCGCCGTCCGCAGCACCGGCGACCAGTTGACCATGTACTCGCCCCGGTAGATCAGACCCTCTTCGTGGAGGCGCACGAAGGCGGTGCGCACGGCCCGCGCCAACCCGTCATCGAGCGTGAACCGCTCGCGGGACCAGTCGCAGGAAGCGCCGAGGCGTTGCAGCTGGCCGCGGATGTTCGCGTGGTACTCGTGCTTCCACTGCCAGACCCGCTCGACGAACTTCTCCCTGCCGAGTTCGATCCGGCTCGAGCCCCGCTCTTCCAGGTGCCGCTCGACCATGAGCTGGGTCGCGATGCCGGCGTGATCCGTTCCGGGCAGCCATAGCGCGTTGTCGCCACGCATGCGCCGCCAGCGAGTGACCAGATCCTGCAGGGTGCTCTGCAGGGCATGCCCCATGTGCAGCTTGCCGGTCACGTTCGGCGGCGGTATCAGGATGCAGTACGGCTTCGGCCCCTCGCCTTCCGGATCGGCGGCACAACGGTACAGATCCTGCTCGTCCCACCACGCCTGCCACTTGCCTTCGTAGGAGGCAGGTTCGAAGCGCTTCTCCATCACAGGTTCCGGCTGTTGCGCGTTGGCGGAGGGCCCGCTGCCCGCCATCAGCGGACGGGCCCGGCGGCCGGCTCCGGCGCCGCCAGCCGCCGGTTCAGGTACTCGACGATCGCCCCCGTGCTGGAGCCCGGCGGGAAGACCTCGTCCACGCCGGCGGCCTTGAGCCCCGCGATGTCACCGTCGGGAACAATGCCCCCGGCGAACACCAGGACGTCGTCGGCCCCGGCTACCTGCAGACCCTGCACCACTTCCGGCAGCAGGGTGTTGTGGGCGCCGGAGAGGATCGACAGACCGACGGCCCGCACATCTTCCTGCACCGCCGCGGCCACGATCTGCTCCGGGGTCTTGCGCAGGCCGGTGTAGATCACCTCGAAGCCCGCGTCGCGGAGGGCTCGCGCGACCACCTTGGCGCCACGGTCGTGGCCGTCGAGCCCGGGCTTGGCGACCAGAATCCGGTGCGGAGCCGAGGCTCCGGGGCGCCCGGCGATCAAGGCGCTCCCTCCCGGCGGAGCCCATACTGCTCCATCTTCTTGTACAGGTTGCTCCTGGGCGTCCCGATGGCCTTCGCGGTGCGGGTCACGTTCCAGCCGTTCTCCTCGAGCTTCTTCGACAGGTACATGCGTTCCGAGCTCTCCCTGAACTCGCGCAGGGTGGGAAGCGCGAGAATAGCCTCCGAGAGGTCGCCGCGCACGGAACCCGCCAGCCTGAGGATGGCCGCCCGGTCGATCCTGTCGCCCGGGCTCAGGATCAGCACGCGCTCGAGCAGATTCTTCAGTTCCCGGACGTTGCCGCGCCACGGCATCGCCTGCAACTGCCGGATCGCGCCCGCGGTCAGGTTCTTCTGGCGGTAGTTGTTCTCGCTCGCAAAGCGCTCGATGAAATGCTCCACCAGCAGCGGAAGATCCTCGAGGCGCTCGCGCAACGGTGGCGCGTGCACCGGAACGACGTTCAGGCGGTAGAAGAGATCCTCGCGGAAGCGTCCGGCCTCGATCTCGCCCGGAAGGTCGCGATGGGTCGCGGCCACGACCCGGACATCGACCGTCGTCGTCATCCTGGCTCCGACCGGTTCGATCTCGCCGTTCTGAAGCGCGCGCAGCACCTTGGCCTGGGTGCGGGCGGACATGTCCCCTACTTCGTCCAGGAAGATCGTGCCGCCGTCGGCGGCCGTGAACTTCCCGACCTGGCGGCGCACGGCGCCGGTAAAGGCGCCCCTCTCGTGACCGAAGAGCTCGGACTCGATCAGCTCGTCGGGGATGGCGGCGCAGTTGACCTGGACCAGGGGCATCTCGCTGCGCTGACTGCCGGCGTGAATGGCGCGCGCGACGAGTTCCTTGCCGACTCCGCTCTCGCCGGTGATCAGCACGGTGGCCGGAGTCGGTGCGGCGCGCTCGATCGTCGCCCGGAGTTCCTGCATTGCGGGGGACTCGCCGACCAGTTCCGAGGGCGCCCGCCTGAGTTCCCGGTTCTCGTCCCGGAGCCGCTGGCGTTCGACGGCGTTGCGAAGAGCCAGAAGCACCCGGTCGCGCTCCAGCGGCTTCTCCAGGAAGTCGTATGCCCCCAGCCGTGTCGCCTCGACGGCCGCGGCGATGTCGCCGTGGCCGCTGATCATGACGACCGGCATCTCGTGGCCCTGCTCCCGCAACCCCGACAGGGTCGCCAGACCATCCATCTCGGGCATCTTGATGTCGAGCAGGACGGCGGCCGGAGGCCTGGTCATCACCCGCCTCAGCGCTTCGCGGCCGTTCGCCGCCTCGTCGACGCGATAGCGCTCGAACTCCAGGATCATCCGGAGCGATGCCCGGATCGACTCCTCGTCGTCGACGACGAGCACTCGCGGGCCTGTTGGCCGCGTCAAGGGGAAGATCTCCGCGGAGGCGTCAGGGTACTTCGATGACCGCGAAGAGCCGCTGACCGCCGGGGGCGAGTGCTTCGACGCGCACGAGATCGCCGGACTCGAGATCGGCGGTTGCGTCGCCCAGGTCGCCCAGGTTCTCGATCCCGGCGCCGTTGATTCCGACGATCACCAACCCTTCCTGGAAGCCCTTCTCCGCGAAGACGCTGCGAGCCGAGACGCCGGATACGAAGACGCCGCGCTGGCGGCGGTCCAACTGGGCCCGCTCGCGCAAGGTCGTGGTCAGCGGCCGGAGTTCCAGGCCGAGCCAGTCCATGCTCTCTTCGCGAGGCGGCGCGGCCGGCCTCGGTTCCTCCTGCTCCGCGATGAGAGACGGTCGCTCCTCGAGCCTGACGTCGAGTGTGATGCGCTCGGAATCGCGCAGCACATGCAGTTGAACGTCGCGGCCCGGCGGCAGCGCGGCCACGTAGTCGATCAGACCGCGCGTGCCCTCCACCTCATGCTCGTCCACACCGAGGATGACATCGCCGGCCTCGACCCGCGCCTTCTCGGCCGGAGTGTCCGGCTGAACGTCCGTGACAAACGCGCCATTCGGCTCGTCCAGCCCGTAGTAACGGGCATCGATGTGCTCCAGGTCGCGAATCTGGACACCCAGATAGCCGCGCCGGACCCGGCCCTCGTCACGCAACTGGGGAAGCACTCCCTCAAGAACGTCGACCGGCACCGCGAAACCGATGTTCTCGGCGAACGCCTTGCCGGTCGCGATCCCGACCACCTCCCCGGCCGTGTTGACCAGGGGTCCGCCGGAGTTGCCCAGGTTGATCGCGGCATCGGTCTGGATGTAGTTCGCGAAGTCGGCGCGGTTGTTCTCGATCGGAATCGATCGCCCCTTGGCGCTGACCACGCCGACCGTCACTGACGCCTCGAAGCTCAGGGGATTGCCGACCGCCATGACCCAGTCGCCTACCCGGAGCGCGTCCGAATCGCCGAGCGGCAGGTGCGGCAGCTCATCGCCGGCGTCGATCTTGAGCAACGCCAGGTCCGTCTCCCGGTCACGGCCCTTCAACTCGGCGGGGTACTCGCGGCCATCCATGCCGACGCGGATCGTCTCCGCCCGCTCGACCACGTGGTTGTTGGTCACGATCCAGCCGTCGGACGAGATCAGGAAGCCACTCCCCGCGCCGGGGAAGCGCTGCTCCTCCTGCTCCGGCTCCGGCTGTCGCGGACTGCGGCGGAAGAAGTCCTGGAAGCCCCGAAGCTCCGGCGCCTCCTCGATCCGCACGACCTCGACCGTCACGACCGCCGGCAGGACCGCCTCCGCCAGATCGGCGAAGCTGTCGATCGCGGTCCTCGCGTGGAGGGCGACCCGTCGCGCCTGCTCGTCCCTCGAGTCCTTCTCCGCCGCCACCGCTTGCCGCGACGTTTCCTCGGCCCGCGTCGGTTCCGTGAGGTTCAGCCCGCCGGCGATGATCATGCCGAACACCAGGGCTCCGCCGACCAACAGGGCGGTAAACAGGATCTGCTTCTTCGTGTTCATCGTTTGCAAGTTCCAGTTCTGCCAGTTTCAGTCTTCGAACGAAGCAGGCGCCGTGACAGGGCGCCTGAAGCATACAACCGTGGAGCGCCGGCCTCGCCGACGCCTCGTCGCCGGCAGTCGCCGGCAGTCGTTGATCCGTGCAAGTCGCCTGCCAACCCGATCGACTGCCTACCCACCGCCGGCTTCCCCGTACATGTCCGCGCGCCTTCGGAGCCTTCCACCGCCGGCGTCACGCCGGCAGTCCCAGGCGCGCCATTCTGGCGCCGTCGCCCGGGGACGGCTTGCCGGGCCGATTCGACCGTTGTATAGTCGCTGCCCGACCGCCGGCGCTTCTCCCACGGAGAGCGAAACCGCCGAATACCGGCCGTCGACTGCTGAGAGTGGGTGTTTCGGCCCGCTCTTTTTTGTTCTAGAGATCAGGCGCAACTCCAGGGAACTGGCCAGCGAGAACCGACTCCGCCACCACATGAACTCTCTCACCGACGTCCGCCGCCAGCTTGAGCGCCTGGCCGCCAGCCATGCCTGCGAGCTGCTGGATGCGGCGTTCCGGGGCGACCGCCTGCGCCTCGTGATCGACCATCGCGAAGGCGTGACCCACGATCTCTGCGCGAACGTCTCCCGGGAAGCCTCCGTCCTCCTCGACGCGGAGGACTTCGGACCGGCATCGGGGTACGTGCTGGAGGTCAGTTCCCCGGGGCTGGACCGGGAGCTCTACGGCGTTCGGGACTACGAACGGTTCAGCGGCAGCCGCGTCCGGGTGACCTACAACGACGCCGGAACCGCCCACCGGCGCACGGTGCGCGGGCAGCTCCTCGGGCTGAGTTCGGACGACCCGGGGATCGCGCTCGTCCTCGAAGACGACAGCGGCGACACGTTGCGCCTCACCATCGACGACATCCACAGGGCCAGGCTTCTGGTCGAACTCTGACGCCGGGGATTCCACAAATGGCTCAGACCCAAACTCCCGAAGTGAACATCAACGAGGTTCTCAGGCAGGTCGCGCACGAGAAGGACATCGACCTGGACAAGTGGATCGTCGCCCTCGAGGACGCGGTCGCATCGGCGGCCAAGAAGCAGCACCACATCAAGGAACCCGTGCGCTCCTACATGGACCGCGAGACCGGTCAGTTCAGCGCCTTCCTCTACCGCCAGGTGGTCGAGGAGGTCGAGGATCCCTTCGCCGAGTGGACCCTGGAAGAGGCTCGCGAGCACAAGGAGGACGCCGAGTTGGGCGAGGAGATCGAGATTCCGATCTCGACCGAGGGACTCGGACGGATCGCGGCCCAGTCGGCCAAACAGGTGCTCTACCAGCGGATCCGCGAAGCGGAGCGCGAGAAGATCTTCAACGAGTTCGAGCACAGGGTCGGCGAGGTCGTGAACGGCACCGTACGGCGGTTCGAACGGGGGGACATCATCGTCGACCTCGGCCGGACCGAGGCAATCGTTCCCCGGAGCGAACAGTCGCGCCACGAGCGCTACAGCCAGGGCGAGCGCATCCGCGGCGTGATCGTCGAGGTCCACAAGCAGCCCAAGGGGCCACAGGTCGTCATGTCGCGCACCGACCCCCGCCTCCTGGTCAAGCTGTTCGAGATGGAAGTGCCGGAGATCTACGACGGCACCGTGGTCATCAAGACCGCGGTGCGCGCCCCGGGTGAGCGAGCGAAGGTGGCGGTGCTCAGCCGCGAACGGGACGTCGACCCGGTCGGCGCCTGCGTCGGCATGAAGGGCTCACGCGTGCAGTCGATCATCCGCGAACTCCGGGGCGAGAAGATCGACATCATCGAGTTCTCGGAGGACCAGGTGACGTTCGCGCAGAGCGCGCTGGCGCCGGCGCGGATCACCCGGGTCTCGGTGACCCACGAGGGCGCGACGCCGCACCTCGACGTGATCGTCGAGGACGAGCAACTCTCCCTGGCGATCGGCAAGCGCGGCCAGAACGTGCGCCTCGCCAGCGAGCTGATCGGAGCGCGCATCGACATCAAGAGCGAGTCGGACGTCAAGGACGAGGTCGCGGACGCTCTGGCCAAGATGCTGAACGTCGACATCGGCGGAGACAAGCTGGACCTCACCGAGATCGCGGCTGTCGACGAGGACCTGGCCGCGGCGCTTGAAGGGGCGGGTTTCGGCGAGCTCGAAGCCCTGCAGAGCGCCGGCGCGGAGGCCCTCAAGATGGTGCCCGGGGTCGATGACGCGGTGGCCGCTTCGATCATCGAATGGGCTGCCGCTCAGGCCTCGCCCGAAGAGGCCGTCGCGCCACCCGAAAGCGAAGGCCCGGCGATGGACGAGGACGACTTCATGGCGGCTCTTACCCGCGTGTTCGAGGAAGAATCCGGCGCCGCGGAGGAGGAAGCCGCGCAAGAGGCGTCGGCGAGCAGCGACGATACGGGGACCGGCGAAACCTAGGGTTCGGCGAGTCAGCAAGAGCAGGTCATTAGGGTATTTGGGAGACCGAGGACTTCATGGGCAAAATCCGGCTGCAGGATCTGGCCAAGCGGATGAACGTGGCCGAACAGGACTTGCTGTTCAAGTTCCGTTCGATCGGTGTGCGGGTCGAGGGCGAAGACGCGATGATCGACACGGACATCATCAAGGCCCTGCTCGAGGGCAAGAAGATCGCCGGGCCCCAGCGCGAGGTCATTCTCCGCGACCGCGCGGCTCCGCCGGCGGCGCCCCGGCGGCGACCCATCTCGAGCCTCCGGCCGCCGGCCGGACCGATGCGGCCAAACCGCCGTCGTTCGATCGTCCACAAGCAGACGATCCGCACCCTGACGCCCGCCGAACCGAAGCCGAAACCGCCTACTCCGGAGGAAATCGCGGCGAAGGAGATCGCCGCGGAGGAAGCCGCCGCGGCGGCACGGGCGCCGGCCCAGCCCGCGGTGGCGCCTCCCGCCGCGCCGGCCGGAGCGCCGAGCGCCGAACCCGCCTCCGCACCGGCAGGGGAGACCGTGCAGGCGCCGGCGGCCGGGGCAGCGTCACCGGCGATCGAGGCCCGCGCTCAACCGGAACCCGCACCGCCGCAGGTCGACCTGCGCACTCGCCGCGAACGCCAGGAAGACCGGAAGAAGGCCGGCGAAGCCGCGGTCGAGGAAGAGAGCGAGCGGGGCACGATCACGATCTCGGAAGGGCTGCAGGTACGCGACCTGGCCGAGAAGATGGGCGTCAAGGCGAAGGACCTGCTGAAGATGCTGTTCGACCGGGGCCTGATGGCGACCGTGAACCACCTGCTGGAGCCGGAGCTCGCCGTGGAGCTGGCGGAACAGATGGGCTTCGAGGCTCTCATCGTCTCGTTCGAGGAGGAGATTCAGCTCGAGCAGGAAGAAGAACTCGAGGCCAGCCGGGCCGAGGCCGATGGGCCGACCCGGGTCGAACGTCCTCCGATCGTCACGATCATGGGCCACGTCGACCACGGCAAGACCTCGCTGCTCGACGCGATCCGCAAGTCCCGGCTCACCGAAGGCGAGTTCGGCGGCATCACCCAGCACATCGCGGCCTACCAGGTCGCGCACAACGGCGGCCGGATCACGTTCCTGGACACGCCCGGTCACGAGGCGTTCACCCAGCTCCGGGCCCGCGGAGCGCAGGTCACCGACATCGTCATCCTCGTCGTCGCCGCGGACGACGGCGTGATGCCACAGACCCTCGAGGCGCTCGACCACGCCCGGGCCGCGGACGTGCCGATCCTGGTCGCCATCAACAAGATCGACCGGCCGAACGCCAACGTCGAACGGGTCAAGCAGCAACTGGCGGACCGCGACCTGGTGACGGAGGACTGGGGCGGCGACGTGATCGCCGTGCCCGTCTCGGCGATCAAGGGAGACGGGATCGACGATCTTCTCGAGATGATCAACCTCACGGCCGAGGTCGCGGAACTCCGCTCCAGCCCGGAACTGCAGGGTCAGGGCGTGGTGATCGAGGCGAGCAAGGAGACTGGTCGCGGATCGGTCGCCACCGTTCTCATCCAGGACGGTACCCTGCACGTCGGCGATGTCTTCGTGTGCGGTTCGACCTGGGGTCGCGTACGGTCGCTGATGAACGATCTGGGCAAGCGCGTGACCGACGCGCCTCCATCCACTCCGGTGGAGGTCTCGGGATTCAACGAACTGCCGGAAGCCGGCGACCCATTCCAGGCGACTGCTCAGGAAGCGCGCGCGCGCTCGATCGCCGAATTCCGCAGCGAGGAGAAGCGCCGCATGGATCTGGCGCCGACCACCGGCGGCGTCTCCCTCGAGAGCCTGTTCGCGAACCTGAAGGAGGGCGAGGTCAAGGAGCTGCCCGTCATCGTGAAGGCGGACGTCCAGGGCTCGATCGAGGTGCTGCGCGAAACCCTGCAGAAGCTCTCCACCGAGAAGGTCAAGGTGCGGGTGATCCGCTCCGCCGTCGGCGCCGTGACGACCCACGACGTCCTCCTGGCTTCCGCCGCCGGCGCGATCATCTATGGCTTCAACGTTCGACCGGAACGCAGCGCCACGGAGCTCGCCGCCAAGGAAGAGGTCGACGTGCGGCTGCACACGGTCATCTACGAACTGACGGACGAGTTGATCGCGGCGATGACGGGACTGCTCGAGCCCACCTACCGCGAGGTCTCCCGCGGACGGGCGGAGGTGCGCGAGATCTTCAAGGTGCCGAAGGTCGGCATGATCGCCGGTTGCCACGTGATCGCCGGCGTCATCGCGCGCAACTCGCAGATTCGCCTGGTCCGGGACAGCGTCGTCGTCCACGAGGGCCGGATCGGCTCGCTGCGCCGCTTCAAGGACGACACGGCGGAAGTGCGGAGCGGCTTCGACTGCGGCATCGGCATCGACCGTTTCCAGGACGTCAAGCCCGGCGACCTGATCGAAGCGTTCGACCACGAAGCCGTCGCGCCGACACTCTAGCGCCCGGTGACATCCGTATCCCAGGCCCGCGCACGCGACCTGCTGCGCCGGGAGTTGACGGACATCCTGCGAAGGGAGGTCCAGGACCCCCGGGCGGCGCTCGCGAGCATCGCCGATCTCACCCTCAGCGCCGACCGCGCTCACGCGCGCGTCCGCCTCTCCGTGCTCGGCGATGACCAGGAACGGCAGGCGGCGATCCGGGCGGTCCGCCGGGCGGCCGGATTCATCCGCGGACGTCTCGGTCGCCGCCTGCGCCTCCGCCGGACTCCGGAACTCCACTTCGAGCTCTATCGCGGCGCCGAACACGCCGAACGCATCGACCAGATTCTGAGCGAGCTGTGAACTCACCGGACGGCACGGGCGGCACCGTTCCCCGCGACCTGATCGAGGCGTTCCGCTCCGGCCGGCGCTTCCTGCTCTCGAGCCACGCCCACCCGGACGGCGACGCGATCGGCTCGGAGGTGGCGCTCGCCCGCCTCCTGCGCGGGGCGGGAAGCGCCGCCACGATCTGGAACGCGGATCCCGCCCCGGACACCTACTCCGGAGTCACCGCGGACGTGCCGATTCACGTCGGTCCGACGCCGCCGGCCGGCTTCCCGGACGAGTTCGATTTCGTCGTACCGCTCGAATGCCCGCGACTCGATCGCACCGGCCTGGAAGACGCCCTGGGTCTCCTGCCCATCCTGAACATCGACCACCATCTCGGCAACGAGCTCTACGGCCGGGCCAACTGGGTCGACACCGAAGCGCCGGCGGTGGCCGAGATGGTTCTGCGTCTGGCGCGGGCGCTCGATCTCGAGATCGACGAAACGACCGCCACGGCGCTGTATCTCGGCCTGTCGACGGACACCGGGAGCTTCCGCTTCTCGAACGCAACGCCGCGCGCTTTCGAGGCGGCGGCCGAGCTCGTGCGGCACGGCGCACGGCCCGAGCGTGTCGCGACGTGGGTCTACGAGTCGCAGTCCCCGGGAGCGTTGCGGCTGCTGGCGGAAATGCTGGGCACGCTGGAACTCCACTGTGACGGACGCGTCGCCAGCGCGCGCCTGGAGCTCTCGATGTTCGAACGCGCCGGCGCCCGCCAGACGGATTCCGAGGGCCTGATCGACCATCCGCGTTCGATCCGGGACGTCGAGGCTGTCGCGCTCTTCCGCGAACGCCCGGAAGGCGACGTCAAGGTGTCCCTCAGGAGCCGCGGCCGGATCGACGTCGGCGCCATCGCGGCCCGGCGGGGCGGCGGCGGCCACCGGAACGCCGCCGGCTGTCTGGTCGAGAGCCGGGAAGACGAGCAGACCGTGATCGCCGAACTCGCGACCGCCGTGGAGGCGGCCCGGTGACCTCCGGTAGCGAACGCCACGGTCTGCTCCTCGTCGACAAGCGGCCCGGCGGCACGTCCCATGACGTCGTCCGCATCGCGCGGCGGGCGCTCGGCGAGCGGAAGATCGGACACTGCGGAACCCTCGACCCCAATGCCACGGGCCTGCTCCTCCTGACCGTCGGTCGCGGCACGCGGCTTACCCGCTTCCTGATCCAGGCGCCGAAAGTCTACGAGGGCGAGATCCAGCTCGGCGCGGCCACCGACACGTACGACGCCGCCGGCGCCGTCACGTTCGAGGGGTCGACCGCCGACCTGACGGCGGACGACGTCGCAGCCGCGATGAGGGAGTTCGAGGGGCCGCAACATCAGTTGCCGCCGCCCTACTCCGCCAAGAAGATCGGCGGCCGGAAGTACTACGAACTCGCGCGCCGGGGCGAGGAGTTCGAGCGCCAGGGCAAGGATGTGGAGATCTACGAGTTCGAGCCTTGCGGTGCGTTCGGCGACCCAGGCTCCGACCGAATCGCGTTCCGGCTGAGCTGCTCCACCGGCGCCTACGCCCGGTCGCTGGCCCACGATCTCGGTGAGCGTCTCGGCTGTGGCGGCCACCTGGCGACCCTCCGGCGGCTCCGGATCGGCTCCTTCGAAGTCCAGCGGGCGGTGGACTCGGAGCGGCTCGAGAGCGTCCCTCGCGGCGCCGAACCGCTGGAAGTGGACGAACTCGGCTCCGCCTGGGTGCCGTTCGACGAGATCCCTCTACCCTTCCCCAGCGTCGCGATGGACGCCACTCAGGAGCGGCGCGTCACCCACGGCCAGACGGTGCTGGCGCCCGGCATCGAGGCCGGCGAGGGGGACTGGGTCCAGCTCACGGACGGCCGTGGCCGGTTCCTCGCCGTGGCGATGGTGTCCGAACGGATCGGCGACCGGGGCCTGGCCGTGGTACAGCCCAGGATCGTCTTCCGCCATTAGCCGCCGTGCTACACTCCGCGCCGCGAAAGAACCTGGGAACGACGAAGGAAACCGCAAGAAGGCGACACGAGAAAGAATCAGCAGAACGGAACAAGCAGAGTCAGCGAGGAATCAGAGCGTGCCACAGACAACCGAAGTGAAGGACCAGATCATCCGTGACTACCGTCTCCACGAGACGGACACGGGTTCCCCCGAGGTCCAGGTCGCGCTGCTGACGAACCGCATCAACGAGCTCACCGAGCACTTCAAGGTCCACAAACACGACCACCACGGCCGGCGCGGCCTGTTGAAGCTGGTCGGACGCCGCCGGCGCCTGCTCGGCTACCTGCGCGACCAGAGCTTCGACCGCTACCGGACGACGATCGAGCGCCTCGGCCTCCGCAGGTAGTCCCTGCGACGGGCGCCGAGCCCTGACCGGCTCCGCAACCCGGACAACGACCGGCTTGGCCGCCCATCCGGCGGACCGGACCCCACGCGCCAGCCCTGCGTTCGCAGGGAAGAGTTGGACTCGGAAGACATGAACCCGCCGGCAGACAACCGGCGACGCAAACACAGATAAGGCCAAAACAGAAAAGGAAACGGCAGACAAGACCATGAAGTTCACCAAAACCATCCCGATCGGGAACGGCACCATCACCCTCGAATCCGGGCGCCTGGCCAGACAGGCCAACGGCTCATGCACCGTGCAGCTCGGCGAGACGATCGTGCTGACCACCGCCTGCATGGCGCCCGACAGCACACCCCGCGGTTTCCTGCCCCTCACCGTCGACTACCGCGAGTACACCTCGGCGGCCGGACGGATTCCGGGCGGATTCTTCAAGCGCGAGGGACGACCCTCCGAGAAGGAGATCATCACCTGCCGCCTGACCGACCGGCCCCTGCGCCCGCTGTTCCCTTCGGGCTACTTCTACGAGACCCAGATCATCAGCCTCGTGCTGTCCGCCGACCAGGAGAACGACCCCGACATCCTCGCCATCAACGGCGCGTCGACGGCTCTCGTGCTCTCCGACATCCCGTTCTACCACCCGGTCGGAGCGGTCCGGGTCGGCCTGATCGACGACGAGATCGTGTTCAACCCGACCGGCGCGGAGCGCGACGTGTCCGACCTGGACCTGATCGTCGTCGGCACCGAGGACGCCGTGACGATGGTCGAGGCCGGCGCCAACCAGCTCGACGAGAGCGTGATCCTCGACTGCATCTTCGCCGGACACCAGGAACTCCAGAAGATCGTGCGCGCGCAGCAGGAGCTGTTCCGCGAGATGGACCTGGAGAAGCCCGACTGGAAGGCCCCCGAGGCCTACTCCCCCGAGTTCCGGGCCGAGCTCGAGGGCGCCATCTGGGACGACTTCACGGCCGCCCTGAACACCCCCGGCAAGTTCGAGCGCCGCGACGCGGTCAAGGCGGTCGTCAACGGCTTCATCGATCGCCTTCCCGAGGACGACGAGCGCCGGGGCCAGGTCGGCAAGATCGTCAGCGAGCTCGAGGACAAGGCGCTCCGCGAGATCGTGATGAAGCAGGGCAAGCGCTTCGACAACCGGGCGACCGACGAAGTGCGGCCGCTCGACACCGAGACCGGACTCCTGCCGCGCGTCCACGGCTCGGCGCTGTTCACCCGCGGCGAGACCCAGGCACTGGCCTCCGTCACCCTCGGTACCCGGCGCGACGCCCAGATCATCGAGGAGTACGAGGGGGAAACACACCAGAAGTTCCTTCTCCACTACAACTTCCCGCCGTTCTCGGTGGGTGAGGTCCGCTTCCTCCGGGGATCGAGCCGCCGCGAGATCGGCCACGGCGTGCTGGCGCGCCGGGCACTGATTCCCGTGCTTCCCCACGAGGAGGATTTCCCGTACACGGTGCGGGTTGTGTCCGAGATCCTCGAGTCCAACGGTTCCTCGTCGATGGCGACGGTCTGTTCCGGTTCGCTGGCCCTGTTCGATGCCGGCGTGCCGATGCTCGCGCCGGTCGCCGGCGTGGCGATGGGCCTGGTCAAGGACGGCGACGACTTCGCCGTCCTGACCGACATCGCGGGCCAGGAAGACCACCACGGCGACATGGACTTCAAGGTCGCCGGAACCCGCGGCGGGATCACGGCGCTGCAGATGGACATCAAGATCACGGGCGTGACCCGGGACATCATGGGTCAGGCCCTGACCCAGGCACGGGCGGGCCGCCTGCACATCCTCGACCACATGGCTTCCGAGATCGAGGAGCCGCGCGAGGAGATGTCCGCGTACGCTCCGCGTCTGCACGTGATGATGGTCGCCCGCGACCGGATTCGCGACGTGATCGGCCCGGGCGGCAAGACGATCCGGGGCATCACGGAGGAGACCGGCTGCCAGATCGACATCGAGGACGACGGCCGCGTCGTCGTCGCCTCACCCAACTCCACCGCGGCGGATCGCGCGATCGCGATGATCGAGCGGCTGACCGAGGTGCCCGAGGTCGACAAGGTCTACACCGGCCAGGTCCGCCGGGTGGAGCCGTTCGGCGCGTTCGTCGAGATCCTCCCCGGCACGGACGGCCTCGTCCACATCAGCGAACTGGCGCCCTACCGCGTCGGCGAGATCGGCGACCTGGTCACCGAGGGCGACGAGATGACGGTCAAGGTGATCGACATCGACCCCTCCGGCAAGGTCCGCCTCTCCCGCAAGGCGGTCATCATGGACGACCCCGACTTCGACCCGAAGGACTACGAGGGCATGGGCGTTCCGGCGCCGGCCGGCGGCGACCGCGGCCGCGATCGCAGAGGCCCCGGTGGTCGAGGCGGCCGCGGCGGACCGGGCGGACGTGGCGGCCGGGGCGGCGGTCCGGGCGGCCGCGGTGGTGGCCGGGGGCGGCGTCCTCGCGGCGGCGGTGGCGGCGGCCGCGGACCGCGTCGCGACTAGGCGATAGCCCATCCGCGGCGGCGACCGCTGCCGATGACCGTGGTCGGCCGGCCGACCAGGGTGTTGGTGTCAGTCCGCGGCGCGGAGGGCGGCGCGGTAGACATCGCGGAAGGGGACTCCCTGTTCGCGGGCGATTCGGCGGACGTCTTCGTACTCCGGGGCTGATCCGAGGGATCGGCCTGAGATCGTGGCTTGCTTGACTCTCACTTCGCCGAATGGGGTCAGAACAGTAGAGACCGAGCGTTCCGCTTCCAGGCGGTCCACGACGGTGCGGCGGCAGCCGAGGGAACCGGTCTCGAGGAGGAGGCGCTCAGCTAGCTCCGAGGACTGCTCCGGTCGGGATATCACCGTGATCGCCACGCCCGGCCGGGACTTCTTCATCTGTACGGCGGTCGCGAAGACGTCGAGGGCACCGGCTTCGAGGAGCGTTTCGGCGGCGTAAGCGATCGCCTCGCCGGTCGTGTCGTCGAGCTGGCATTCGAGCACGGCGACTTGATGCCATGAGCTCTCGGCAAGCTCCAGGGGCGTCGCCCGCTGGAGCCGTAGTGCATTGGGGCGATCGGCCAGCTCCCGGCTGCCGAGTCCGATCCCGTAGCTCTCGATTCGCCGGGGAGCCGTTGTCGCGGACGGTTCGAACTCGTCAACGAACTCCCTCACGATGACGGCGCCGGTGGGTGTCGTGAGTTCGCCGGAGGCCCCGCCGGAGGTGATCGGAACGCCCTCCAGCAAGAGCGCCGTCGCGGGCGCGGGCACAGGCATCACGCCGTGACGCGTCGACACGGTGCCACTCCCCACCACGACGGTCGACGAGGAGACCCCGGCGGGGCCGAAGTGCTCAAGAGCGACCGCCGCGCCCACCATGTCGACGATCGCGTCGTCGGCGCCGACCTCGTGAAAGTGGACCTCTTCGATATCCACGCCGTGCACCTGAGCCTCCGCCTCCCCCAGTCGCCGGAACAGGGCCGAGGCGCGCTCGACCACACGGGTGCTTAGACCGCTCTCCTCGATCATGCGCAGGATGGTCGACAGGCTCCGATGCGAAGCACCCTCGCTGCCTGCGCCCTCAACCGGCCGCCCATCCCGCAGTACGGAGAACCGAACCCCGGCCAGACCGCCCCGTTTCGCCCGCTCCACCCGCAGCTCAACTCCCTCCAAACCCAGCCGTTCCACCATCTCCTCAAGAAGCGCCAGCGGCAAGCCCAGGTCCAGACACGCCCCCAGAAACATGTCTCCGGAAACTCCGCTGGCGCAATCCAGATGCAGGTGAACAGGCCCCTCCGTCATGAGCGGCACCCTAACAATCCGAGGAGAGGTCACGCGGGCGGGTGCTCTACAGCAGCCGGCGGTCACGCAGAGAGACCCAGCGCCGGCCGCCGGCGAGGACGAGGTGGTCGACGAGGTCGATGCCGACGGCGGCGGCGGCGCGGCTGAGGCGACGGGTGAAGGCGATGTCCTCGGGGCTTGGCTCGGGATCGCCGCTGGGGTGGTTGTGGAAGATGACCACCGCCGTCGCGCCCAGGCGGAGGGCTTCCTTGAGCACCGCCCGGGGTTCCACGGAGGCGCGGTCGAGGCCGCCGACGAAGTGCTCGCGCTCGGAGATGATCCGGCCGCGGACGTCGGTGTAGATCGCCCCCATCGCTTCCTGGTCGAGGCGCGCGTAGCGCAGATTGAGGTAACGGGCAACGGCGGCGACGTTGCCCAAAGGCCTTCGTTCGGGCAGTTGGGCCTTCGCCAGCCGGCGCGCCAGCTCCACCGCGGCCAGGACGGTGGCCGCCTTGGCGTCCCCCAGACCCTTTCGCCGCAGCGATGGCAGATCGTGTTCCACCAGGAGGGCGAGCGCCGGCAGTCCGCCAAGCCCCCGACCCTCGTCGTAGAGCAGGTCACGGGCGAGGTCGACCACGGAACAGCCGCGGTGGCCGGTGCGCAGGAGGATGGCGATCAGCTCGCAGTCGCTCAGGACCCCGGCGCCGTGGGCGAGCAGGCGCTCCCGGGGACGTTCTTCGGATGGGACTTCCCGGAGCATGGTGGTCGGCCTGTCGTTTCCGCGCATCGAGCCTCCTGCCGACAATGACGGAAGCGCCTCCCCGGAGTTCGCGCGCGAGGCGGCCTATGGCCGCCGCGGACTGCTAGCGTGCCGCCGCCATGCGCGGATCCGACCTGCCTCCGTTCCTGAGACTCGACGCACCTGCCCGGGAACCCGCCGTCGCGGTGCTTCCCGTTCCCTACGAACGGACCACCTCGTGGGGCCGCGGCACCGAGAACGGACCGGGCGCGCTCCTCGTGGCCTCGCGCTACGTCGAACTCTACGACGAGGAACTGGTTGTCGAGCCGTGCCGCATCGGCATCGAGACGCTGCCGCCGGTCGACGTAGGCGGCAGCGACGAGTCCGTCCTGCGACGCATCAGCGCCGCGGCCGAGGCCGCGCTTCGGGACGGACGGTTCCTGGCGGCGATCGGCGGAGAACACACGGTGACGCCGGCGCTGGTGCGCGGTGCGCGGGACGCCGCCGAGCGGGATCTGGGAGTCGTCCAGTTCGACGCCCACGCGGACTTGCGCCAGACCTATGGCGGCACCGCCTGGAACCATGCCTGCGCCATGAGCCGCGTGCTGGACCTCGGTCTGCCGACGCTGGCCGTCGGCATCCGTTCGCTGACCCGACCCGAGGCCGCGCGGATAGCGAACGAGGGCCTCCCGATCATCTGGGCTGAGCAGCTTGACGCCCTTCCCCGGCCGGAACTCGAAGCCCTGTTCGAGGGGCTCCTCGCTTCCCTGCCCGAGAACGTCTATCTGACCTTCGACCTCGACTTCTTCGATCCGTCCGTGCTGCCCGCGACCGGAACGCCCGAGCCCGGGGGCGGCACCTGGTATCAGGCGCTGGCGCTGCTGCGGCGGCTGTTCGAACGCAAGCAGGTGATCGCAATGGACGTGGTCGAACTGGCGCCGATCCCGGACAACCCCGCCAGCGACTTCACCGCCGCCAAGCTGCTCTACAAGTGCATCGGCTACCGCTTCCGGCGGCAACTGGCCTGCATCATGGCCGACACCTGAGTCTCCGTCAGAGGCCGATCAGACCGCCGGCGACGTAGACCCAGAACACGATCAACACCAGGCCGATCAGGTTCAGCCATACGCCTGCCCGGACCATCTGCGGGATTGTGATCTCACCGGAGCCGAAGACGATCGCGTTCGGCGGCGTCGCCACCGGCATCATGAAGGCGCAACTAGCCGCCAGCGTGGCCGGGACGATCAGGAGCAGCGGGTCCACGTCGATGACGGTAGCGGTCGCCGCCAGGATCGGCAGGAACGTGACCGTCGTCGCCGTGTTGCTCGTCACCTCCGTAAGGAGGATGAGGAGACCGGCCGCGCCCAGGACCAGGATCAGTACCGGCGTCCCCTCGAGCACCTGAAGCAGGCCGCCAATGAAGCTGTCTACTCCCGTTGCCCGGATGGAAGCAGCGAGACTCAGTCCGCCCCCGAAGAGCACCAGGATGCCCCAGGGCGCTTCGAGCGCCTTCTTCCAGCTCAGCAGGAAGACGCCGCGGCGCAGGTCGACCGGCGCCGCGAACAGGCACAGGGCAGCCGCGATCGCGATCCCCGAGTCCGTCAGTCCCGAGAAGGGCGCGACACCACCGATCTCGAGCCGCGCCAACCAGGTTCCGGTCGTCCACAGCGCGGCGGTCGTGCCGAAGATGGCCAGCACTCCCTTCTCCGGCCCCGACATCGGACCCATCTTCCGCAGCTCGTTGCGGATGAGCTCCGCTCCCCCGGGCACCTCGCGGATGCGCAGAGGGAAGGCGACCCGCGTCAGCACGATCCAGGCCAGGGGCAGAAACATGAGACTCAGGCCGAGGCCGAACGGCAGCCACTGGGCGAACGTGATCTCCCGGCCGTAGTTGTCGCTCACGAAGGCCATCATTTCCAGGTTTGGAGGGGTGCCGATCTTCGTCGCGACGCCGCCGATCGAGGCGCCGTAGGCCGTGCCCAGCAGCAGGCAGAGAGCGAACGGAAAGGTCTGCCCGGGCGGCGGCGCCTCTTCGCCCAGGCGCCGCCTCACGAGCGCGATGACCGAGAGGGCGATGGGAAGCATCATGACCGTCGTCGCCGTGTTCGAGATCCACATGCTGAGGGCGGCGCTCGCGGTCATGAAGCCGAGCACGACGCGACGGGGGTGGGTCCCCACCAACAGGATGATGCGGAGCGCGAGACGCCGGTGCAGTCCCCAGGTCTGCATGGCCAGGGCGATCATGAAGCCGCCCATGAAGAGATAGATGTTCGGGTGGGCGTAGGGTGCCGCGACTTCCCGGACGCCGAGTTCGCCGCCGGTCAGAAGCGGCATCGCCGCCAGCGGAATGAGCGCCGTGGCCGGCACCGGCAACGCCTCGGTGAGCCAGAGCGCCGCCATCAGGACGCCGACCGCGGCCACCGCCCTACCGGCGGCCGGGAGGCCGGAAACGACCTCGCCGTCGGCGCCCACGACGGCTTCGGGGATCGCGAAGTAGACCAGCGCCGCGAGAAGGGGCGCTCCGATCAGCCCGGCGACGGCGAGCGGACCGACGCCGCGGTCCTTCTCAGCCACTTCGGCCGCTTCCGGACCTATCCGGAGTCACGGCCGCCCTTCCCGAGGTGGCGGCGGAAGTAGGACCTGGTCAGACCGGTGACCACCCCCGAGAGCAGGAGCAGCGAGATGAGGTTGGGGAAGGACATCAGGCCGAGAGCGACGTCGCCGAACGTCCACACGGTGGTCAACGGCAGCAGGCAGCCCATGAAGAAGAAGCCGACGTAGATCCAGCGGTAGACAGGAATCGCCCTCGCGCCGAAGAGGTACTCGGTCGAGCGGTCGCCGTAGTACGACCAGGAGATCGCCGTCGACACCGCGAACAGCAGCACGGAGAGAGTGACGATCAGGTCGCCGCGACTGCCCGGAAGACCGAGGCTGAAGGCTCGGGCCGTGAGAGGCGCGCCGTTCAGCAACGCGCCGCCCTCGATTCTCGGCTCGGCCCCGTCGGTGCTGAGCGAGCCGTCGGCGCCCAGCTCCAGCCTGCCGCTCCAGGCGGATCCGTCTTCGTCCACCAGACGCGCGTTGACGATCGTCGCGTGGAGGAACACGAACGAGCCGCTGGCGGTTCCGTCGACGACCTCGAGCGCGCCGCCGCCCACTCCGGCGCGTTCCTCCCGCGCCGCCAGCAGCCCGGAGTCGTCTTCCAGCACCAGGTGAACGCCCTCGACCTCGTCGAGACCGAAACTCTGCGGCGCGGGATCGCGCCAGGCGTCCGTCGTCACGATGACCAGACCGGTCATCGTGCAGATGACCAGAGTGTCGATGAAGGGCTCCAGGGAGGCCACGAGACCCTCGCGCACCGGCTCGTCCGTCTTGGCCGTCGCGTGTGCGATCGGCGCGCTGCCCTGTCCGGCCTCGTTGCTGAACAGACCGCGCCGGATGCCCCACATCATCGTCATCAGGAAGGAACCCGCGGCGCCGCCCACCATCGACGTCGGCCGGAAGGCCTGCTCGACGATCAGGGCGAAGCTGGCCGGCACGGTGTCGATGTTCGCAAGCAGGATGAAGAGGGCGCCGCCAACGTAGATCACGGCCATGCCGGGGGCGAGAATCGAGGTCACCCTCCCGATGCGGCGGATGCCGCCGATGATCACCAGGGCGACCAGAGAGGCGAAGACGAGGCCGCTCCAGACCGGCGCCAGGCCGAACTGGGACTCGAGTTGATCGGCCATCGTGTTGGCCTGGTTCATGTTGCCGGTGCCGAACGAGCAGATGACGGCCAGGCCGGCGAACAGCATGGCCATCCACTTCCACTGCGCACCGAGGCCCTTCTCGATGTAGTACATCGGACCGCCGGAGACGGAGCCGTCCCGATGCACCCGCCGGTAGGCCACGGCCAGGGTGCACTCGGCGAACTTGAGCGCCATGCCGAAGAACGCCGTCACCCACATCCAGAACAGGGCCCCCGGACCTCCCATGCGAATCGCGATCGCGACTCCGGCGATGTTGCCGATGCCGACCGTTGCCGAGAGGGCCGTGGTCAAGGCCTGGAAGTGAACGAGGTCGCCTTCGTCGTCCGGGTCGTTGTACTTGCCGCCGAGAATGGCCCAGGCGTGCCGGAAACCCCGCAACTGGATCAGGCCCAGCCGAACGGTCACGAACAGACCCGTTCCCAGCAGCACCAGGGCAAGGATGGGCGCCTGCGGCGGCGTGTTCCAGACCACGCCCTCCAGCCAGCCGGCCACCGGCCCGAGCAGCCCGTTCACTCCATCCGCAATCGAACCGAACACCTCTTCGGGCATCGCGTCAAAGCCCCCCTAGACGTAGTTGGCCGGATGGCCGGTCGCGAAGACCAGCACGGACTCGCCGCGACGGATGGTACCGGAGTCCCTGAGCCCGACGACCGCCGCCATCGCCGCCGCGGTCTCGGGACCGATCAGGAGTCCTTCTTCCGCGGCCATCCTCCGCGTCGTCGCCGCCACCAGATCCTCCTCGACGGCCACCGCCGTTCCCCCGCTTTCGCGGACCGCGCGCAGGACGAGGAAATCGCCGATCGCTCGCGGTACGCGCAGGCCCCAGACGCGCGTTTCCGGCGCGTCCCAGGGCTCGGCCTGCTCGTTGCCCTTCTGGAAGGCCCGCACGATGGGAGCGCAGCCCGCCATCTGCACGACCGCGAACTTCGCGGGCGGCCCGCTCAGGAGACCCAGCTTGCGGAGCTCCGCGAACGCCTTGGACATACCGACGATTCCGGTGCCGCCGCCGGTCGGATAGACGATCCAGTCCGGCAGCCGCCAGCCGAACTGTTCGGCAACCTCGAAACCCATCGTTTTCTTGCCCTCGACCCGGTACGGCTCGCGCAGGGTCGAAAGATCCCAGAACCCGCCGCCCAGTTCCCGCAGCGCGGCGCCGGCGTCGACCAGGGTACCCCCCGACTCGATCACCTCCGCGCCGAATCCACGGCAACGTTCGGCAACGGTCGCCGGAGTGTCTTCCGGCAGCCCCACGCGGCAGGGCAACCCGGCCGCGGCGGCGTAGGCCGCCGCCGAGACGCCCGCGTTGCCGGCGCTCGGAAGCTGGACCCCGGGAGCGCCGAGTTCACGGGCCCGGTTCACGGCCAGGGAGAGTCCCCGGTCCTTGAACGAACCCGTCGGATTCCCCGCCTCGTTCTTGGCGAAGACGCTTACGCCCTCAGGACCCGCCCGTTGAAGACGCACGACGGGAGTGCCGCCTTCGCCCAGATCGACCCGGGCGTGGAAGCGGGACACCGGCAGCAACTCGCGATACCGCCACAGGGTCCACGGCCGGTGACGGAGGTCGCGGGCGAGCGCCTCGCCCCGCAACCGATCCAGTTCGTAGTTCACCAGCCACGGTTTGCCGGCGGGCGACAGGAAGGCCGGCTCGTCCAGGGCCGCCTCGACCCCGGTAGCGGAGCATACGAGGCCCCGGGCCCAGCGCTCCCTGCTGTCACCGCCTCGCTCCATCTTCGATCCCGCGGTGCCGACCCTAGCAGCGCCCTCCGCGCGCTGTCGTTCAGCAGGCACAAGCCACTGAAATACAACAACTTACGGCGAAAATGTGCTATCATTGCGCCCTCGCATCAACTTCTTGGCATTCGCGCATGAGTCAACAAATTGGTCACTTCGAGATTCTCCGCCGCCTCGAAGCGAAGGCTGGTGCAGCCTCCTACCTCGGTCGCGACACGCGGGACGGATGTTCCGTCATCGTCGACACCTGGACTGGAGAGACGGCCGAAGCTCAGGCCCTCTTCCTGAAGCGCGCCGCCGCGGTCGGACGGCTGGAACACGCCTCGATCGCCCGGATTCTCGACTTCGGAATCGACGGCGCGACCTCGTGCCGAATCGAGCAGTCCCTGGGCACCGAGACGCTGGCGGCCCGGCTCGAACGGAGCGACAAACTGCCGATACGGACGGCTCTCGGCTGGCTTGTCCAGGTTGCACGCGCTCTGGAGTACGCACACGACCAGGGCGTCGTCCACGGAGACGTCCATCCCGGCGCCGTCACGATCCGCTCCGAGGACGACGCCGCGGTCCGGGGTTTCGCGAATCCGCGACCGAGCGCCCACGTCAAGTACAACGCACCGGAACTGCTCCGCGGCGGGACCGTCGACGCGCCAGCCGACATCTACGCGTTCGGCGTGCTCACGCACCGGGTGCTGACCTTCCAACCCGCCGAACGGCAGGCGCCCGCCCGCCGGCTGAAGTCGAAGGACCGGCGTTTCCTGCAGAAGGCGATCAGGGCGCAGCTCCCGCCGCACGTCGCGACATCGCTGGTTGCCGTTCTCGAAGCCTGCCTCAGGGACGATCCCGAGAAGCGCGCGGCGAGCTTCACGACCATTGTCAGCGCCCTCGAAGGCGCGCACCGGGAACTCGTCACCGAGACCGCCGGCAACGAGGCCTCGTCGCGGGACGAACCGAACGACTGGACGGCCACCGCCGTGCAGACATCGCGAGCCTCCGACTCCTCGCTGATCGAAGTCGAGATCAACGGGGGCGCCACGCCTCCGGAGACCACCTCCCCGCCAACTCTCGACACGGTCGCCGACGCGATCCGGCGCCCGACCCGCTCCCGTCTCCGGCGCCGCTGGCTGACCTTCGCCACGGTCGCTGGCACCGCGCTCTGGCTCGGCGGCACGCTGTGGTGGTCGAAGGGTAGTCCGGTCGCCGGATCGGAAACGCCGGCGCCGCGGAACGACGCCCGGGTCGAACAGCAGGCCGTCGTCGCGGACACCGAAGTCGAGGAGCCCGCCACGCAGGCCGCCGGTCCGAGTAGGCCCGAGGATTCGACGGTCCCACCACCGGACACGACTCCGAGCGTTAGCCGGGGCATCGGACGCCTGGCTTTCCCGCCCGCCTGGGATCCCCACATCACCGTCTCCGTTGGTGGCGAAGCGCCCGTGGTCCTCGACCGCAGAAGAGTGTTCGAGGTCGAAGCAGAGGTCGACCACGTGCTTACGTTCGAACTCGCCACTCGCGACTACCAGATCCGGGAACAGGTCGTGATCCAGGTCGGCGTGGACCGGTCGCTGGAGACGCCGGTGCCCCTGGTCCGGCCCGGCGCCGTGAGCATCGCGCCGGCAACCGAGTCGGAACGTCCCGTGTTCGTTCGCATCGGCGATGAGGCGGTCGGCTGGACGCCCATCCTCGACCTGCCCGTCCCCGCCGGCGCCCATGTGCTGAGTCTTCTCCGCAACCCCAGGTGGCAGCCGGACGACCGGATCGACCAGAAGATCCAGGTGAACTCCAGACAGGAGACGACGATCCAGTTCGACCTCGAAGCTGAACCGCCCGTGCTGATCGTCAACGGCCAGAGGATCGAGTACGCTCCGGTTGATGAGGGGCCCGCGCCGTAGCAGCGACGCCGGCGCTGACGCCACGCCGCTCGACGTCAGCGTGCTCGTACCGGTCCTCGACGAAAGCGGGACGGTAGCCGCTCTGGCCGAGCGCGTCCTTGCCAATCTGGACGCCATCGACGTCCGGGCGGAGCTCGTGTTCATCGACGACGGTTCGACCGACGGCACCTCCGATGCCGTCCGCCGCGAACACGAGCGCGACCCCCGGGTGCGGCTCATTCGACTGCGCCGGAACTTCGGCAAGGCAGCCGCCCTCTCGGCCGGGGTCGATCACTCGCGGGGCCGGATTCTCGTCACGATGGACGGCGACCTGCAGGACGATCCCGACGAGATTCCGCGTCTGCTGCAGGCGCTGGAAAACGGCCCCCTCGATCTCGTCTCCGGCTGGAAGCGCACCCGGCGCGACCCGTGGCGCCGGCGGCTGGCGTCGAGGGTCTTCAACTGGGTGACGCGCACCCTCTCGAACGTCAGGCTGCACGACTTCAACTCCGGCTTCAAGGCCTACCGCCGGGAAGTCCTGGAGCAGGTCGCCGTGTACGGGGAACTTCATCGCTACATTCCCGTGCTCGCCAGCCGTCGCGGTTTTCTCGTCGGCGAGATTCCGGTGACTCACCATCCGCGCCGCATCGGCCGCAGCCGGTACGGATGGGATCGCTCATACAAGGGGCCCGTGGACCTGATCACGGTCCTGTTCATCAGCCGCTTCACCCGCCGCCCGCTGCACCTCTTCGGCCCGATCGGCCTGATCAGCTTCGCCGCCGGTCTGGGCATCTGCACCTATCTCGCGGCGCTCTGGTTCGCCGGCGCCTCGCTTTCCAACCGGCCCCTGCTGTTGCTCGGGGTCCTGTTGATGGTCCTGGGCATCCAGATCGTCACGACGGGCCTGATCGGTGAACTGATCACCTTCAAGAACTTCCGCCGGCCCGACAGCTACTCCGTTCGAGAGCGGGTCGGCTGAACCCGGGCGCCAGGCGGCGGAGTAGGCCCTGCGCATCCTCTTCCTCACCCAGACCTACCCTCGCTGGCCCGGCGACACGGCCGGACCGTTCATCCGTGAACTGGCCCGTGGGCTGGTCCGCGCCGGCGACCGCGTCACGGTTCTCACGCCGCGCGCGGCGCAGGTGCGTCGCGCCTGGAACGACGACGGCGTCGACGTCCGGTCCTTCGCCTACGCCCCCCGTCCACTGGAGGTCCTTGGCTATGGCCGCAGTCTGGCCGCGGACGAACATGTACGGCCGGGCGCCGCGTTCGCCGCTCCCCTCTATCTGCTCGCGGCGGCGAAGGCGGTAGCCCGGCACCTCGGACGGGAACGCTACGACCTGCTCCACGCCCACTGGGTCGCCCCGAACGGGCTGGTGGCCTTGTGGCCGGGTGTGCACAAAAAAGGGACGCTGATCGCCGCGGGCCTCCATGGCAGCGACGTCTTCCTGGCCGAGAAGGCGCTCGCGCGGCCGGCGATCCGTCGCGCCCTGGCTCGATGCGGCCTGCTCACCGGATGCTCGCCCGAACTCGTCGAGCGCGTCCAGCGGATCGGCTATCGCGGCAAACCGTCGCGGGTCATCCCCTACGGCGTCGATACCGACATGTTCCGCCCGGCAGCGGAGCTCCCGGGGGAGCCGGACGAGCAACCCTGGCGCGAGCGGCTGAACATCCCGGGACACTCCACCGTCCTGCTCGGCGTCGGCCGTCTGGCGACGAAGAAGGGCTTCCAGGTGCTGATCGACGTCCTGCCCCGGTTGCTGTCCGACTTCAGCGACCTGCACGCGATCATTGCCGGCGACGGCGATCAGATGGCGGACTTCCGGGCGGCGGTCAACGGATGGAGGCCCGACCGCGCGAGCCGAATCCATCTTCCCGGCGCCGTCACCCACGACGATCTGCCCGGTCTCTACCGCGGCGCCGACCTGTTCGTCCTCCCCGCCGTTCACGATCCCCAGGGCAACGTCGACGGCCTGCCCAACGTGATCCTGGAGGCCCTGGCCAGTGGACTCCCGGTGGTCGCCACCACGGTCTCCGGAATCCCCCTCGCGGTGGAATCGGGAGTCCAGGGAGTCCTCGTTCCGGAGCAGGACCGCGACGCCCTCGAGGAGGCGATCGCGGGTCTGCTCGCCAACCCGGAACGGCGGCGCCGGATGGGCGCCCGGGCCCGCGCCCGCGCCGTCTCCGAACTGACCTGGGACATCGTGGCCGGTAGATACCGGCAGGCCTACGTCGACGCCCTGGAGGACGGCGCCCGGCGATGAACCGACCCGGCGAGAACGAGGCGATCGCGCCACGACGGCGAGGGCTCTGGTGGACGATCCTGGGCGCCGCGATGACGCTGCCCACGGTCGCCTCGCTCGCCTATTTCGTCTGGCTCGAGGGGACGGCCTGGGTCGCACCCGTCTACCTGGGCGCCAAGGCGATTCAGTTCGCCGGGCCGGTAGCCGTCCTGAGCGTCCTGCTGGCGGCCGCCTTCGGCCCCGCGCGGCCGGGCCGGTCGATTGTTCTCGGCCTGGGCACGGGCATCGCGGGCGCCGGTTTCACGTGGCTGGCCTACGGCGTGCTGTTTCGCGGCGGTGAGATGGCCGCGACCGCCGCCGGGGCGATCACGGTCAAGCTGGCCGACTTCCATCTCGACACCCTGGAGCGCTATGTCGTCGCGGCCCTTCTCATCAGCTTCGTCCACTCCTGGCTCGAGGAGGTCTACTGGCGCGCCTTCGTCTACGGCAGGCTCCGCAGCCTGACCTCTTCCAGGTGGTCGCACCTGGCGGCCGCCATCGGCTTCGCCGCTCACCACGTGGTCGTCATCGGCGTCTATCTTGGCGACGCCTCGGTCCTGCTCCTGACCCTCATGTCGCTTCCGGTCGTCTTCGGAGGCGTCCTCTGGTCGCTCCTGTATCGCGCCACGGGTAACCGGCTGCTGGCGCCCTGGCTCAGCCATGTCTGCCTCGACCTCGCGGTCATGGCCGTGGGCTACGACCTGATCTTCGCCGGTTGAGGTCCGAGTTCGTCGCGCGAAACGGGCAGGCCCTGTTCGCGCAGCCAGTCGTCGTTGTAGATCGTGCTGAGGTAGCGGGTCCCCGAATCGGGGAACAGTGTCGCCACCCGGGCGCCCGCCGGGAGTTCCCGCAGCACCTGCCGCACGCCCCAAAGGGCCGCGCCGCTCGAGCCGCCCACCAGCATCGCCTCGTGCCGGGCAAGCTCGCGGGCCGCAAGGAACGCCTCGGCGTCGCTGACCTGGAGCATCCGGTCGAAGACCTCGAACTCCGGACAGTCGATGATCTCCTCGTCCCCCAGCCCCTCGAGCAGGTAGCGACCCTCGGGCGCGGACGCGTCCGGGGCGCCGGAAAGGGCCGCGAAGTGACGGCTGAACACGGATCCCTCGACGTCGACCGCCACGACCTGGATGGCCGGGTCCTTCTCCTTCAGGAAGCGGCCCACGCCGGAAACCGTGCCGCCGGTGCCGATGCCGCCGACGAAGACGTCGATCCGGCCCTCCATCTGACGCCAGATCTCCGGAGCCGTCGTCTCGTAGTGGCACTCGTTGTTGTCCCGGTTGTTGTGCTGGTCCGGGAAGAAGGCCCGCGGCTCGGCGGCCACCAGGCTCCGGGCCTTCCGGTTGTACGACTCCGGGTGCTCAGGTTCCAGATCACCGTCGACGAGGACGAGTTCGACCCCCAGCGCCCGCAGGCAATCGAGCTTCTCGCGGCTGGTCTGGCGGCGGACGACCGCCCGGCAACGCAGTCCACGCGTCGTGGCCATCATGGCCAGACCCATCGCCGTGTTGCCTGAGGATGCCTCGATCACCAGCCCGCCGGGCTCGAGCGCGCCGGACGCGAGCGCGCGATCCACGAGATAGCGCGCGACCCGGTCCTTCACGCTGCCCATCGGGTTGAGGAACTCGAGCTTCGCGAACACATCGACGCCGGCGCCCGCCCCGCCCAGGGAGCGCCGGAGACGCACCATCGGCGTACCGCCGATCGCCTCGCAAACGTCCTCGCAGACTCCCGGCGACCCGATGTCGGCCCCTTCGGATTGGTTTGCCGCCGCCTTCAAGGTAGCGAAGACTACTCCGCTCCGTCGACGCCGAGCAGCCGGTCGCGGACGACCTGCATGTCCTCCCAGGCAGCCCGCTTGTACGACGGATCCCGAAGCAGAAAAGCCGGGTGATACGTGACGCGAACCGGCACGCCTCCAGCCTCGTGCCACGTACCGCGCAGGCGCCCCAATGAGTTCGTCGTCCCCAGCAGTTGCTGGGCCGCCACCCGGCCCAGCGCCACGATCACGCGCGGTGCGATGAGCTCGACCTGGCGATCGAGAAAGGAACGGCAGGCCGCCGTCTCGTCAGGTTGCGGGTCCCGGTTGTTCGGCGGCCGGCACTTCACGACGTTCGTGATGTAGACGTCCTCACGCCGGAGGTCGATGGCCCGGATGATCCGCGTCAGGAGCTGTCCGGCCGGTCCCACGAACGGCAGCCCCTGCCGATCCTCCTGAGCGCCCGGGCCCTCGCCACGAACATGAGGTCCGCCTCGCCGTCGCCGTCGCCGAAGACGACCCTGTTCCGCGCCTTGCAGAGGCCGCACGCCGTACAGCCCTCGGCCTCCTCGGCCACCGCCCGCAGGCGCTCCAGACCGCCACCCGCCGCCACCGGCGCCGATGGCGCAGCTGACGCCGACGACGGCGCTGGCGCTGGCGACGGATAGGCCTCCGTGAAGCCCAGATCCCGCAGCAGATCGATCTCCCGGGCGATCGGCAGGCGGGATCGATTCACGTCGCCCCGCCGGCGAACAACTCCAGCAGTCGTCCCGCCAGTTCATCCTTGGACTGCTTGGGAAACCGCTCGACTTCCCCGCTCCCGCCGAAGACGACAACCTCGTTGTCGGCGGACTCGAAGCCGATGTCCGGACGGGAGACGTCGTTGGCGACGATCCAGTGCGCCCCCTTGGCCTTCAGCTTGTGCCGCGCCGAGCGCTCCAGATCTTCGGTCTCCGCGGCGAAGCCGACGCGCAAGGCGTCCGGCGCCACGGTCGCCAGACCCGCCAGCAGGTCCGGATTCTGCTCGAGCTCCAGCACCAGGCCGTCCCCGCCCGACTTCTTCATCTTCTGCTCGGCGCACTCCCGGGGCCGGTAGTCGGCGACGGCGGCTGCCATGACCACCAGGTCAGCATCGTGCGCCGCCTCGTGGAGCGCCGCCTCCATCCCGGCGGCCGAGACGACGTCGACCCGTCGCACGCCGGCGGGCGTCTCGAGCTTCACCGGGCCGGCGATCAGCGTGACCAGGGCTCCACGGATCGCCGCCTGGCGCGCCAGCGCGAACCCCATGCGGCCGCTTGATCGGTTTCCCAGGAAGCGCACCGGGTCGATCGCCTCGTAGGTCGGACCGGCGGTGACGACGACTCTCCTGCCGGCGAGGGGACCGACGGGCGCGGCGTCCTCCGCCTCGGGCAGGGCCAGGGCCCGCGAGACGGCTTCGACGATCGCCTCCGGCTCGGCCATGCGGCCCCAGCCCCTCTCACCCGAAGCCAGCGCCCCCTCGACCGGGCCCACCACTTCCACGCCGCGGTCGCGCAGAGTGGCTACGCGGGCCTCGACCGCCGGCTTCCGCCACATGGCGTCATGCATGGCCGGAGCGACCACCACCGGCCCTTCGAACATCAGCGCGGTCGTGCTCAGGAAGTCGTCCGCCAGGCCCAGGGCCAGGCGAGCCAGTGTGTTCGCGGTCGCCGGCGCGACGCACAGCAGGTCGGCCCACTGCGCGGCTTCGACGTGCAGCTCCGCGCCGCCGCTGCCACCGTCGCGCGCCAGGTACTCCTGACCGTAGACCCGGTCGCCGCTCAGCACCTCGAGCGTCAGGGGAGAGACGAAGCTCTCGGCGGCCAGGGTGGGCGCGCAGCGCACTTCGAGGCCGCGTTCCCGCAGCCGGCGAACCAGGTAAGCCCCCTTGTAGGCGGCGATACCGCCGGTGATCCCGAGGAGGACTCTGGCCGCCCGTTCAGGCACGCGGTACCGTTCCTAGTTGACGGTACTGGGGGGACTCAGACCGGCGTGCTCCGCGTCCGTTCCGTCCTCGTCGGCGCCATCCGTCTCCGAGGATTCGGGCGCCTCGCCGTAGTCCCATTCGACCAGTTCGTTCGCGATCTCCTTCATCGCATGCCGGGCGAACTTCGGGCTTTCCCTCGGCATCCGTTCCTGGGCACCCCGAATCAGTTGCTCGGCCCGGCGCGCGGCCAGGAGCACGTAACGGAACTTGCTGTCGATCTTCTCAGGAATACGGTCCATGTGCATGAAAGTCCGCGAGAACGCGGTTGACGCGTTCTCGCATCCGCCCCCTTCGCTGTCGTTTCTCGAGAATGATGGCCGCCAGGATTCTGCTGGCGGCCTCAGCGCGGTCATTGACAATAACATAGTCATAGTCCCGGACGCGGTCCACCTCGGCGAGCGAACCGGCCAGTCGCTGCGTGATCTCGGGCGCGTCGTCCAGGTCCCGCCCCCGCAGTCGGGACACGAGCGCCTCGTAGCTGGGCGGCATCACGAAGATCCCCCAGACCGCCGTCCGGAGGATGCCTTCGGCGCCGCCCGGCAACGACATCACCTGCTTCGCGCCCTGCACGTCGATGTCGAGGAGGACGTCGACTCCTCGCTCGACGCGCGGCAGCACCTCGTCCACCGCCGTGCCGTAGAGGTTGCCGTGAACCTCCGCCCACTCCAGGAACTGGCCATCGGCCACCATCCGCTCGAAGGTGCGCCGATCGACGAAGTGGTAGTCGTGCCCGTCCCGCTCGTTCTCGCGCGGCCGGCGAGTGGTGTGGCTGATCGAGAACTCGACGCCGTCGACGAGCTTTATGCCGTGGTGGACCAGGGTGGTCTTGCCGGCGCCCGACGGCGCCGAGAGAATGAACAACTCCCCCCTGGCCACGGCCGGCTCGACCCCGGCATCCGGCTCTTTGTCCACGTCTTTCATCTGCCCGCGGTCATTCGACGTTCTGCGCCTGTTCGCGCAACTGCTCGCACAGCACCTTACCTTCGACGACCCCTCGCTGCATCTCGAGATCGCGGCACTTGGAGCCGACCGTGTTGAGTTCGCGCAGAATCTCCTGGCTCAGGAACACGAGCCGCCGCCCAACCGCGCCGCTCTCCTCCATCGCCGCCTCGAAGCCCTCCAGATGGCCATCGAGGCGCTGCAGCTCTTCGGAAGTGTCGCTGCGCTCCACGAGCAGGGCGACTTCCTGAACCACGCGAGCCGGGTCGAGCGGATCGCCGCTTCCAAGCAGTTCGCCGACCCGGCGCTCGAGTTCTCCCGCCGCCTCGCCGACGACCTCGCTCCGGCGCGCCGCCAGGGCTCCGACGCAGGCGCGGAGGGAGGCCAGGTGCTCGTTCAACGAGTCGGCGAGAACCTGTCCTTCCCGTTCCCGCTCGCCGACCAGAGAGGCAACCGCGCGCCGGCATGTCGCGACCACGAGCGCCCGCTCCGCCGGACCCGAGGCCCCGCCTCCCGATTCGTGCCGGAGCGCCCGCATCGCGGAGAGGAGCTCCCCGGCGCTGAGCTCCGCGCTGACGATGCCGCGCCGCCGCCAGCGTCGTACGGTCTGCTGCAACCGTTCCACGGCGGCGTCGGTCTCGTCGAGGCCGGCCGCGTCCCATGCCGACTCGAGCTCGACGCCGATCTCCACCCGGCCACGCCGGACTTCCTCCGCGACCACGGTCCGCAGCTCGGGTTCGAGAGTCCTGAACGGGCTCCGCACGCGCACCGCGACATCCAGTCCGCGATGGTTCACCGACCGTGCCGTGACGGTCACCCGATGACCGCAGTCGGTCACCGACGCCTCGCCGTAGCCGGTCATGCTCCTCACGGCCGAGCTCTCCCTTCGGCGCCCCGGCGCTCGACCGGCTCTTCCACGAGACCGAGTTCCTCGAGCAGGCAACCGGCCGCTCGTTCGCTCGCTCCGGACTCGCCGAGGGCCGGCCGCAGTTCGGCCAGTTCCTTCCGCATGGCGTCGATGCGGCTTCGCCGCCCCAGCAGAATGGACGCCGCAGCGGCAATCCGTTCGTGATCCGCCTCCGCCTGCAGCAGCTCCGGCACAACCCGGCGGCGGAGCACCAGGTTGACCAGGCTGACGAACGGCAGGTCCACCAGGAGACGACCGATCGCGTAGGTCAGCGGGGACACACGGTAGACCACCACCATGGGCGTCCCGAGCAGCCCGACCTCGAGGGTCGCCGTGCCGGAAGCGCAGAGCGCGAGGTGGGAACCCGCGACCGCCGCGAGCCGGTCGGCGCGCACGACGTCCACTTCCTCCGCATCCAGCGGCCCGCCGGCGATCAGGCGCCGCGCCAGTTCCGAATCGACCGTGGGCGCCAGGATCAGACGAACCTGGCCGACGCCTTCCCCGCTCCCGACCAGCGCCGCGGCGGCCCGCAGCATGGGCGGCAGGATCCGCCGAACCTCGCTGTTGCGCGAACCCGGCAGGAGCGCCAGCACCGGTCGCTCCGGCAAGCCGTCCTGCCGGTCCCATGCCGACTCGGTTTCCGGTACGTCGTCGACCAGCGGGTGCCCCACATGATCCACGTGGAGGTCATGGCCCCGGTACACGTCGACCTCGAAGGGGAAGAGCACGAGCATGCGATCGACGAGGCGGGCGATCGTCCGTATCCGCCGCCGCCGCCACGCCCAGACCTGCGGCGAAACGTAGTACAGGACTGGTATGCCGCGACGGCGCAGGCGGCGCGCCAACCGAAGGTTGAAGTCGGGGAAGTCCACGAGGACGGCCAGGCTCGGCCGGCGCGTCTCGGAAGCCAGCAACAGCTTGCGAAACACGCGGCGGATGCGCGGCAGCTCGCGGACAACCTCGGCGATGCCGACGACCGCGACCTCGTCGCTGTGAGCAACGGGATCCAGTCCGGCCGCGGTCATCGCGTCGCCACCGAGTCCGAAGAAGCGGATCCGACTTCGGTCCCCGGTCAGACGAGCCACGGCCTCCATGAGTCCCGCGGCATGGCGGTCGCCCGACGCCTCGCCGGCGGAGATCAGAACCCCGGTCAGGGCAGAACCCTGGTCAGGGAAGGGGCGTTGGCGGCGACCATGGGAACGGGAACATCAACCAGGCGAGCACCAAGCCACCGCCGACCATGCCGATCATCATCTGCAGGAAAAGCCGCGCCCTGTCCCTGAATCGCCGCCGCCAAAGCACGGCAAAGAACAGGCTGACCTGCAATGCATAGATCACCATCAGGGCAAAGTGACTGGTCAACACCGGATCAGTCCTTCGAGCCGCTGGCGATGTCCCAGGCGTCGAGTACGGCGAGCAGATTCAGCAGACCGGCGGTGAGCAGGAACGCCTTGCCGTACTCGAACGTCGAAGAGAGGATGTCGCCCTGGTACTCCACGAGGTAGCGGGCAAAGAAGTAGGGGGCCCCGGCCCCCATCGAGCTCAGCGTCGCAAGACGGCTGAGCGGCTGCTCGGGAATGACGACGTAGAGCTGGCCCCTCAGCCAGCACCCGAACAGGAAGGAGAACAGGACGACGCCGCAGACGACGGCGGCCCGGCGAGGTTTCTTCAGGAGCAGGTGACCGGACCCGGGCACCACCCAGGCCGCGACCGCCACCAGAATCTGCCAGGCAAGCCCCGGAGGTTGCGAGGGAGAGCCGGCAGGAGGCGGAGTCGTCGTCATGCGTGCGCGGCGGCGGGCTCGGCCACGGGACCTGGCTGCTTCTCTCAGCCCCGGGCGGACCTACTCGTCGGAGTTGAGGCGTTCCCTGAGTTCCTTGCCGGGCTTGAAGTAGGGAATCTTCTTGGACGGGACGTCGACTCGGGCGCCGGTCTTCGGATTTCGGCCGATCCGGGAACCCCGCTCGCGAATGCGAAAGCTCCCGAATCCGCGCAGCTCGATCTTGTCGCCGTCCTTCAGGGAGTCGACGATGCTCTCGAAGACCGTGCTGACGATGACCTCAGCGTCCTTCTTGGTGAGGTTGGCGCTACGCGCCACCTCCTCGACCAACTGTGCCTTCGTCACCCCGTGGCGGATGTCGGAAGGGAACTGGATCGCGTCTCTCATTCTCGGCTCCTCCCACAGGTCCAGCAGGTTCTAGCGCGCCTCCGATTCCTCGTCCGATGGACTCTCGCTGGCAGCCGCTTCCGCCTCGGCCTCATCGGCCTCGTCGGCCTCATCGACCTGGCTGGCTTCACCGGCCTCCTCGGCCTCATCGACCTGGTCGGCTTCACCGGCCTGGCTGGCTTCAGCGGCCTGGCTGGCTTCACCGGCCTCGCTGGCTTCAGCGCCCTCGTCGGCCTCCGAAGCGTCTGCGCTCACCTCGGCGACGTCTTCCGGCACCGCTTCCGGCGGTTCTTCCATCCCGGACGCCTCGATCTCCCCGGTCGCGTCCTCTTCGCCGGCGTCCTTCGCCGCTTGCTCTTCCTCACCGGCTTCCGACGCCGCGTGCTCTTCCTCGCCGGCTTCCGCCGCCGCAGCCGCTTCCTCCGCCGCGGCGCGAGCCGCGGCCAGTTTCCGCTCGCGCTCCGCCGACAGCTCCTCGGCCTCTTCGTCGCTCAGCTCGGTCACACCGCGCAACGTCAGCCCGACCTTCTTGTCTTCGTCCTCGATCCGGAGGATGCGCGCACGAACGAACTCCCCGATCCGGTAGTGGTCCTCGAGCTTGCCGCCCGGGACATCCACCTCGCTGACGTGCGCCAGACCTTCCAGCCCGTCGTAGACGTCGATGAAGAGGCCGAAGTCGGTAACGTTGACCACCCTGCCGACGATGTCGTCGCCGACGCTGTGGCCATCCACGAAGTCCTGCCACTCGTTCGGCAGGAAGTCCTTGATCGAGAGCGACACTCGCTGGCCCGTGACGTCGATGTTGGTGATCCGGGCCCGGACGGCGTCGCCCCTGGCGAGGACTTCGCTCGGATGCTTGACCCGCTTCGTCCAGCTCATGTCCGAGACGTGGACCAGCCCGTCGATCTCCTCCGTGATCTCCACGAAGGCACCGAACTCGGTCAGGTTCCTCACGCGGCCCTCCACGATCGTGCCGACCGGGAAGCGCGCCGCCAGGTCCTCCCAGGGATTCGACTCGACCTGGCGCAGGGACAGGCTGATCCGGCGCTGGCCCATGTCGAGCTCCGAGACGATCGCATCGACCTCCTGGCCGACGCTGACGATCTTGGACGGCGGCACGACCTTCTTCGTCCACGACATCTCGCTCACGTGAACCAGACCTTCGACACCCTCCTCCAGCTCGACGAAGGCGCCGTAGTCCACCAGGCTGACGACACGGCCCCGCACTCGCGAGCCCAGGGGATACTTCTTGTCGACCAGGGTCCACGGATCCTCGGTGGTCTGCTTGTAGCCGAGGGAGACGCGCTCGGTCTCGGGATCGAAACGCAAAACGACGACTTCGACCTCGTCACCGACGCCGAAGTGCTCCGAAGGATGGTTCACGCGGCCCCAGGAAATGTCCGTGATGTGAAGCAGGCCGTCGATTCCGCCCAGGTCGACGAACACGCCGTAGTCGGTGATGTTCTTGACAACGCCAGGAAGCCGCACGCCCTCCTTGAGCTTGGTCAGGGTCTCGGCCTTCTTCTTGGCGTACTCCTTCTCGAGCACGGCCCTGCGCGACAGCACGATGTTGTTGCGGCGACGGTCCAGGCTGATGACCTTGAACTCGAGTTCCTCACCCTTGAACGACTCGAGGTACTTGACCGGCTTGATGTCGACCAGTGAGCCCGGCAGGAACGCGCGCAGGCCGACGTCGACCGTCAGCCCTCCCTTGATCCGGTCGATCACACGGCCCTTGATCACCTTGCCTTCCTTGAAGCTCGTCTCGACCTGGGCCCAGATGCGCATGCGCTCGGCCTTGACCTTCGAGAGCATCACGTGCCCGTCGGCGCCTTCCGTCTGCTCGAGCAGAACCTCGACCTCGTCGCCGACACTGACCTGGAGCTTGTCCTCCCGGGAGCTGAACTCGTGAATCGGTACCAGCCCCTCGGACTTGTAGCCGACATCCACGACGACGTCGTTGGCAGTGATCGCGATTACGGTTCCGGAGACGATCTCACCTTCGTTGAGATGCCGCATGCTGTCGTCGTACATCTCGACGAGCTGTTCGTAGGACAGGTTGTCCCCGTCCTGTACCTGCGCCTCCGGCGGAGGCGCCTTCGCGGAGGGCGCTTCCGGCGGAAGCGCCTTTGCGGAGGGCGCTTCCGGTGGAAGCGCCTTTGGCGTGTGTTCTTCAGTGGGTTCCATGGGTTCCTGTGTTCTCGCCGCGGTTCTCTCCCCCGCAGCGGTAGGCGTTTCTAGGTGCTTCGGACGGCGACAATCGACCCCTGGACGAACCACCACTGGCAGTCGCCTGAGGACGAACCGGCGCCGGGGTCAGACGAACAAGTATAGGGACGCGGCACTGAGCGGTCAACCGTTCGGCGGTTCGTCGCCAGAGTCGATTCGACCGCCCTTAGTCCCTGATTTCAGGTGACTTACGGACCCTGCCGCAGTCCCCGGCCAAGCGTTTCAGCGACCACTCCGCATGGCTGCTGACGACCGGATCGTCGCTCTCCCGAGCCCGTTCGAGGGCCGCGGCGTAAGACTGATCGGCGCGGTTCCCCATCGCCACGGCGGCGTTGCGCCGCAGGCCGGACCTGCCCGCGCGCTTCATCGGACTGCGACGGAACCGGCTACGGTAGCCGTCCTCGGAAATCGACAGAAGGCCGGACAGGTCCAACTCGACACGGTCTGGCGGAAGCTCGAAGATCCCGGCCCGCTGCCGTTCGACGGGCACCGCCCGGTGCTGGTTCCAGGGGCAGACCTCCTGGCAGATGTCGCAGCCGAACACCCAGTCGCCGACCATAGTGCGCGCCTTCTCGGGCATCTCCCCACGGTGCTCGATCGTCCAGTAACTGATGCACCGCTCCGCGTCCAGCACCCAGGGCTCCGGCAGCGCTCCGGTCGGACACGCGTCCAGGCAACGGCGGCAGTTCCCGCAGAGGTCCTCGGCCAGCGGCTCGCTCGGCTCGAGTTCCAGGGTCAGAAACAGCTCGCCGAGCAGGAACCAGGAGCCGCTCCGGTCGAGCAACTGGGTGTTCTTGGCCACGGCGCCGAGGCCGGCCCGCGCCGCCAGCGCCCGCTCCAGGACGGGCCCCGTATCGACGTACGGGCGAGCGCCGGCGCCCGGAAACGCTTCCCGGATGCGCGACGAGAGCCGCCGCAGACGGCGCTCCATCACGTCGTGGTAGTCGTCGCCGCGAGCGTAGCGCGCCACGCGGGGCCAGAGGTCGCCCGCCGGCTCCGGCTCACCTTCCAGGGGGTGGTAGTGAAGGGCGACACAGAGCGCCGACCTGGCGCCGTCGAGAAGCGAGGCCGGAACCACCCGCCGGCCCGGCCGGCGGCCGAGCCAGGACATCGAGGCGAAGAGGCCCCGTTCCAGGCGGCGCAGAAAAGAGGAACCGGTGCCGGTCTGCGGCTCCAGCGTGGCGATGCCCGCGCGGTCGAAACCCGCTTCGAGCGCCCAGCCGAGCAGCAGGTCGGCGCGACTCGCCGGGTTGGCGAGGCCCTCACTCACCGGTCGTCAGCCGGCCGTGTCAGAACCTCGAAACGAGTGGGATGGTCGTCTTCAGGCCCGGCAGGCACATCCTCCGATGTCTCGACCCGCCAACCGTCGAGCGGAGACAGATCGACCGCCGTGTCGCCTTCGACCTCAGCCAGTACGCGGGTCAGGTACACGCGGTCCGCGAAGCGAAACGTCGCGCTGAACAGCCCGGCGCCGCCGATCACGAACATCTCCTCCTCGCCCGCCCGGCGGGCGGCCTCGATCGCCGCTTCCAGTGAGCGGCGCACGTCGGCGCCGGGGGCCTCGAACCCGGGCCGTCCGCTCAGAACGATGCACGTCCGGCGCGGCAGCGGCCGGCAGCCGATCTCCTCCCAGGTGCGCCGGCCCATCACCACGTGGTGGCCCGTGGTCAACCGCTTGAAGCGCCGTACGTCGGTCCTGAGCTTCCAGGGCAGTTGACCCTCGAACCCGATCACGCCATTGGTCGCCGCGGCCAGAATCGCCGAGACCCTCACTGTCGCACCCCTCGACCTTCTCAGACCGCGACCGCGGCGCGGATCGGCGGATGAGGCTCGTAGCCCACGAGTTCGAAGTCGTCGAGCGTGAAGTCGAACACGGAGTCGACGTCCGGATTGATGTGCATCCTCGGTAACGGTCGAGGCTTCCGTGTCAACTGCTCGCGCGCCTGGTCCACGTGGTTGCTGTACAGGTGCGCGTCACCGAACGTATGGACGAACTCGCCGGCTTCCAGTCCGCAGGTTCGGGCGACCATCATCAGGAGCAGCGAGTAGGACGCGATGTTGAAGGGCACTCCCAGGAAGAGATCGCCGCTGCGCTGGTAGAGCTGGCATGACAACCGGCCGCCGGCGACGTAGAACTGGAACAGGGTGTGGCAGGGCGGCAACGCCATCGAGTCGACGTCGGCGACGTTCCAGGCGCTGACGATCAGCCGCCGTGACGTCGGCTCGCTGCGGATGCGCTCGATCACGGCGGCGATCTGGTCGATCGACCGGCCGTCCGGGGCGGGCCAGGACCGCCACTGCGAGCCGTAGACGGGACCGAGGTCGCCGTGCTCGTCCGCCCATTCGTCCCAGATCGACACGCCGTGCCGGTGCAGATAGTCGACGTTCGTGTCGCCGCGAAGGAACCACAGCAACTCGACGATGATCGACCGCAGATGCAGGCGCTTCGTCGTCAGCACGGGAAACCCGTCCGCGAGGTCGTAGCGCAACTGCCGGCCGAACACGCTGCGAGTCCCCGTGCCCGTGCGGTCGTCGCGGACCACGCCCTCGTCGAGTACTTCCCGCAACAGGCCGAGGTACTGCCGCATCGCGCCGGTCTCAGGTTCCGGTCCGCGGCAACCGGCGATCGCCCGAACGGCTCAGCACCCCCCTACTCCGCCGGTGAGATCCGCAGGTTGCGGAAGTGGGCCACGGTGGAACCTTCCATCCACAGTGCGACCTTGCCCCGGCCGTCCGCTCCGGACTTCAGATCGTTGACGATCAGGGTCGGCTGGGCGGCGCCGTTCACGTACAGCCTGGCCTTCTCGCCCGTCACCTCGATCTTCACGGCGATCCATTCCGCCGGACCGATGTCCACGTAGGTCTCGTACTGCCCCGGTGTCTCCGCGCGCAACCGGAACCAGGTCCAGTGCGGGTGCGAGATGTACTGCGCGCTGTGATTGCGGCGGAGCTGGTCCTCCGCCCGGCCGTTGGTCGGCCGCAAGTAGAAGCAATCGTAGGTCTCGCCGTCCTCCTGGAGCCGGAAAGCAACGCCGACGAAGCCGCGCGCGCCACCCTGGGCGCCCGGCGCCGGCTGGCCGGCCAGTTCGACCTCGATCGTGCCATTGCCGAACGGCACGTCCTCGACGATCGCGAGGAAGTCCCTCCGCGACTCTTCGAACGCTGCCGGACCCGGTCTCTCGCCACGGGTCCGCAGTTCCGCCATCACCTCCCGGCGCTCCGCCGCGATCGCCCCGAGCACCTCCGGATCGCCGGCAACGCGCAGCGCGGAACGGCCGACGAGAGCTTCAGGGCGGACTTCGACGTTGAGGAGCCGGAAGTCGCTGGCCGAAGGCACGTCCCGGTGGAATCCGGCGTCCTGGCTCAAGACCGGAAACGCGGCCGGAATCGAGATGAGAACGAGAGCTGTTCCGAGACGACAAACAGACATCGGTCTTCCTCCGCAGTCCTCACACTAGCAGCCGTAACAGCGCCGTCCTCTGCTCTTCGTCGGCAACGCCGACGAACTTGCGGCGCAACCGCCGCCGCAGATACGAACACTCCCAGCGTGGCCGGTGAAGGCCGTAGTAGCGCAACTGGGAAGCACGGTAGTAGCGTTCCACATCGGGTGAAAGGAGCCGCTTCCCTAGCCGCCCCGTCGTGACGCCACGCGAGTGCCAGGCCCGGGCCCCCTCCACCTGCCGCTGCCGCCAACCGGCGCGAGCGAGGCGAAGCCCCAGATCCGCGTCCTCGAAGTAGAGGAAGAAGCCCTCATCGAAGCCCCCGACTTCCTCGAACGCGCTTCGGCGAACGAACACGCAGGCGGCCGAGAACCAACCTTGCCCGAGCAGCGGCCGGAGCAGCCGTGGCAGCAACACGTGGTTCCAGACTCTCCCCCCGAAGCGGTTGCGGGACCTCTGGATCCCCTCCCCCACCACTCCCACCGGAGGCGCCCAGCCCAACTGCAGCGAGCCGTCCGGGTAGTGAAGGCCGGGAGCGGCGACACCGAGCCTGGGATCCCCTTCCAGCGCTTCCACCAGGCGCCGCAGTGACGTCGCATCGATCCAGGCGTCCGGGTTGAGCAGCAGCAGGTAACGACCCGTAGTCTCCCGAGCCGCCAGGTTGCACGCGGCGCCGAAGCCCAGGTTGCGCGCAGACGTGATCAGCCGTACAGCCGGCTCCTCCTCAAGTTCCCGCACCGCTTCCAGAGAACCGTCAGTCGAGGCATTGTCCACGACGACGATCTCCAGCCCGGCGCTTCCCGTCCGCCACTCGTCGGCCACCGAACGCAGGCGCTCCAGGCAATGGCCAAGATGAAGGCCGGCATTGTGGTTGACGATCAGAACGCTGACCGCCGGGACGTCACGCCCGCTCACTGACGTCTCCCCTGCGCCGTCCGCCAGGTTTTCTCGACCTCGATCGCGAACGTTTCCGCTGCCCGGGCCCATGTCAGCGACCGAACGCGCTCGGGGCCCTGAACCTCCGCGACGCGCCGCGCCTCGCGATCGAACAGCAGCCTACGCAGGCCGTCGGTCACGCCATCGATGTCCAGCCGGTCGCACCTGAACGGATAGTCCGGCCAGAGTTCGAGCAGCGCCGGAGCGTCCGAAACGAGCGCCGGCACACCGGCGGCCAGCGATTCGAGCGGCGGTAGCCCGTAACCTTCGTACTCCGACACATAGATCGTGCCGGCAGCGCGCGCGTACAGCTCGGGCAGAACGGGGTCATCCACGTAGCCGATCCGGATCACGCGGTCCGCGCAGCCGCTCGAGCGAATCATGCGGTCCAGGTCGTCCGGCCTCGGCAGCTGGTTCGCGCCGGCAACGACGAGCTGGACCTCTGCGACGGACAGATCGCCGGCAGCCGAGGCCACCCCGGCCCGAGCCGGCTCCTCCAACAACCTGGTCAGGCCGGCCAGCACCAGGTCCAGTCGCCGGCGTTGAAGGATGGAACCCAGAATCAGCAGGTAAGGGGACCGCACCCCCAGCCCAGCGAGGCCGCTCGCCCCGGCGTTGCCGCGAGAAACCGATTCCCCGGCCTGCTCGAACCGCGGCGACACCCCCAGCGGCGCGACCGCGATCCGTTCCTCCGGGACGCCGTACCGCCTCCGCAGTTCGGCGGCGGTGCGGCCCGTGTCGGTCAGCACCCTGGTCGCCGAGCGGGCCGCGCGGCGTGCGAGGAAGCGCCGCCGCCATCTCTCCCTGAAGCTGAAGTCGCGCGGGAGGACCTCGAACGACAGGTCGTGAATCGTGACGAGCGAAGGACGAGATCCCATGCCAGGCAGGCTGTAACCCGGCGAAAAGAGCAGGTCCACGGACCGCTGCCGAAGAACGCGCGGCAACCGGATCTGCTCCCAGAAGATCGGATGCGCATCGGCGCGCCGATCGAAGAAGGGCTCGCAAGTGCATCCCCCTGCCTCCCCTCCGGTCCACAGCGGATGCTCGAAGGGATCGCCCTTGAAGAACAGTCTCAGACGCCAGTCGCGTGCTCGCGGCGTCGCGCGGAGAGCGGTCAGTAGTTCCTCGAGGTACCTGCCCACGCCCGTCGACGCGCCCTCCATCTCGTAGGCGACGACGCCGATCGACCCCGGCCCCGCAACCCCTTGCGTCATCGGGCTGCGACGGTCCGTGCGCCGCCGCCCGCGATCTCGCCGTAGATGCCGATCATCTCGTCGGCGGCCCGCCGCCAGGAGAAGGTCGCCGCGCGCTCCAGACCGGCCTGCCGGTAGCGGTCGCGCCGCGACGGCTCGCGCAGCAAGACGTCCAGGCCGCGCCGGATCGCCGCCACGTCGAAGGGGTCGACGCAAAGGGCGGCATCTCCGGCCACCTCGACCAGCGACGACCGGTTCGACGTGAGGACCGGCGTACCGCACGCCATCGCTTCCACCACCGGCAGCCCGAAACCCTCAACCAGCGACGGATAGGCCACCATCGAGGCGACGTTGTAGAGAGCGACCAGGTCTTCCTCCGACACGGCGCCGAGTCGGCGCACGAAGTCCGGCCAGTCGCCCGCGAACACGGCGTCCCGTTTCCAGCCGCCGCCGCCGACCAGCGCCAGCGGCACCCGGGTCCGCAGGTCCGGAGCGAGACCGCCGTACGCCTCGATCAACCGGGCGATGTTCTTGCGCGGTTCAAGCGTTCCCACCGAGAGGACAAAGGGCCCGTCGAGATCGAAGCGCTCCGCCAGCCGCCGCCTCGCCGCCTCCAGGCCGGCCTCGTCGTATGCCGCGAAGGCGGCCGACGCCGCCTCGTAGACCACCCGGAGTCGGTCATCCGTCAACACGAACCACTTCCGCACTTCCCCGGCCGTCGCCTCCGATACGGCAATGACGGTCGCCCCCCGCGCGACCGCCCGGAGCGTCGCGAGCAGACACTGGTTCCGGTTCGCCGGGACGTGAAACTGCGGGTGGGTGAGAAAGGTCAGATCGTGGATCGTGAACACCACCGGCCCGTCGAAGCAGGCGGGGTCGGCGAAGGTCGGGATGTGGAACAGATCGAGATCCCGGCGCCGCGGCCAGCGGCCCGGTCCCCGCCGGACGTTCCCCGGCAGTCCCTCCAGGAGCCGCTTCCAGCCGCCCGCGTCGACTTCCGCGTCGAGCGCGTACAGCACGAGGTCCGGCCTGCCGCCCCGCTCCGCCGACAACTCCGCCAGCGCCTCCAGCAGACTGGCTGAGTACGTGGCGACGCCGTCCCGGGGCCCGAACAGCTTGCTCACGTCGAAGCCGACGCGCATTGCGGCCTCAGGCGCCCCGTGCTTCCCGCCTCACCTCGGCGCGAATTCCCCTGGCCACAGACCGCAGCCTCCTCGCGGCGCCGGCCCTCAGGCGTCCGGCGCCGTCGAGCCGCTCGATCAACGGCAGGATGTCGGCATGAAGCGGATCCACCTTCGCGACCTCCTTCGCCCGCGCCCACACCGCCAAGCGAAGGCGATCATACGCGCCTACGCCGACTACGCGGCGCAGCGCCAGCCGCAACGGCCGCGCAGGGCCGGAACGGGCAAGGCGTCCCAAGAAGGCAACGATGACCCGCCCCATGGCACCGGGAGGGTACAACAACCGGCCGGGCGCGGACGGTCGGCACCCCTCAGACGTCGAGAGCAGCCACCATACCGATCACCTCGTCGTACAGCGCGGAGCGTTGCCGGCGCAGCCGTTCCACCGTACCCCTGCGAAACCCGCCGATCCATAGCGCACGCAGGCCCCGACCGAGTTCCTGGATGAACCGGTGGTAGCGGAGGCCCAGCAGGGCGGAAAGCACGCACAGGGCCAGCATCCCCGCGACCCGGACCCATAGAGCCTCCGGCCTCCAGTCGAATCCGGGCAGGGGCTCGGTCCAGGCCAGGCCCACCGCCAGACTGGTTGCCAACCAGGCCACCGGCAGAATGACCAGCCCCAGAAAGATCTTCAGGCCCGCCTGCTCCTTGCGAGTCACGGACAGCTTTCTCGCGCCGAAGGCGACGAGCAGAGCGGCCGGAAGGTTGACGAGGTTGCCGATCAGGACGACCGTAGGCAACAGCAGGAGCATGAGGAGCGCCTCGATGCAGAGGAGAATCACGCGCCAGACCGTCCGCCCGAGCGGGGCGCCATCCAGGTCCCTGTCGTTCAGGCCCAGCAACCTCAGCGCCTCGCCGTAGCGGGTCACCCGCGCGACGAGACGGTCCACGACGCCGGGGTCGATCGCGCGCTGCTTTCGGTAGCCGGCCCAAACGCGCGCGAAGCCCTCGTCCCGCTCCTGCATCGGCGCCCGGCGAAGTCGCGGACCGCCGTCGCGCGCCGCCTGCTCCGCTCGCACGAGGGAACGAACCTGTTCCATTGCCCGGTGGAGCTCCCAGCTCTCGGTGGGATGAGTGACCTCGATCAGGTGCTGTTGGATCAGTCCGGTCAGACGGTGCACGAAGGTCCCCTCCGTCGCCGTCCGATCGGAGTCCGGGCTTCCTGCGCCACCTCGCCTCGGGCGCAGATCCTGCGGCAGTTCGACCGGCGGGTAGAAGACGAGAAGAGCCCGGGAGCGGAAGGCGTGCTTCCGCTCGTAGTGGAGACCCACGGGCACGAGAGCGGGATCGCCGCCGTCCTCCTGGGCAAGTTCGAACAGCCGCGCAGCCCCCGCCCGCAACTCGAGCAACTGGGGCTCGTCGTGAGTTGCGCCCTCGGGAAAGATCGCCGCGAAAGAGCGCCGGGCGGCGACCGCGAGCGCTCCCAGGCTCCGATGGTTCGCCGCCCGGCGCTCCTCGTCGCTCATCCGTGCGCCCGGTTCGCCCCGATCCCGGCGGCGATAGAGCGGCACCGCGCCGGCGCCCCGCAACAGCCAGCCGGCAATCGGGAGCCGGAACAGGCCGTGGCGGGCCCCGAAGGTAACGGGCCGGGGACTGAAGCCGAGTATCAGGATGCCGTCGGCCAGTCCGTTCGGATGCCAGGCAACGAGGAGACCGCCGCCTTCCCGCGGCACGTTCTCGCTGCCGACGATCTCGACGCTGCGGAAGAACAGCCTCGCCAGCAGCCGCAGGAACCACCTCAGGCTACGCATTCTGAGCCCCTGCTCGACCGACCCGATCACCTCTTGCTGAACTCCGTCCGACTCCGATCAGTCTACCCACCGGCTGTTCGGCCGAACCGTCCGACCGGTCGGTTGCTTGACAACCCCCAGCCGTCCCCCTACCGTGGTTTCAGCGATGCAAGGGAAGGAGGTTCCATGACCCCGCCGGGCCATCTTCAGCCCCCGGTTGCGCCGACGCTGATCGCCGAGGAAGCCAAGCCGGGGGCCGCCGAGTCCAGGGCTTGAGTGGACGAATGACTTCCGGCCGCTCGACCGTCGCCTGAACCGCCCGAGCGCCCTGCGGACCCGCAGTCCGAACCGGGACGCGCCGAGGCAAGCCAGAACGAGTCGGGGCCTATCGGGCACCAACCGCCTACCGCGAAAACGCATCCATCCCGAGCCCGAGACACTCTGAGAGCGCAGGTTTCGCCTGCGCTCTCACTGCGTCCGGGGAGACGCGATCCGGCTTCGGGAGCGCTCTTGCGTCTTAGTCCATGTGATCGCGTACATGAACTCCGCGACGCCCTGGGGCATCGAGGCCCGGGAGGTCCAGGTGGAAGTCGCGGCCTACTTCGGCCTGCCGGCGATGCAGTTGATCGGGCTGCCCGACACCGCGGTTCGGGAGAGCCGCGACCGCGTACGGGCGGCCATACGCAGCAGCGGCTACGACCTCGAGAGCCGCAACGTCGTCATCAATCTGGCGCCCGCGGATCTCCGCAAGGAAGGCAACCAGCTCGACCTGCCGATCGCCCTGGGACTCCTGACCGCCAACCGGGAACTTTCCGAGGACTCGCTCGAGGGCAGGATGGCGTGCGGCGAACTGGGCCTAGACGGCGACGTGCGCCCTGTCCGGGGCTCCCTGTCCATCGCGGAACTCGCCGGAAGACTCGGCATACGCGAGCTCCTGCTGCCGGCGGCGAACAGCCGGCAGGCCGCCGCGCTGGCCGGTACGAACGTGATTCCCGTCGCCCACCTCCGTGAAGCGATCGAGCATCTGACCGGGGACCGGGTGATCGCGCCGGCGACGGCCATGCCGCCACCGCGGAGCAGAGACGGCGCGGAGCCCGACTTCTCCGACGTCCGCGGCCAGGAAACGGCCAAGCGGGCGCTCGAGATCGCCGCGGGCGGCGGACACAACGTCCTCTTCGTCGGGCCGCCGGGAACCGGCAAGACGATGCTGGCCCGGCGTCTGCCCGGAATCCTGCCGCCGCTTACCGACGCGGAGGCGGTTACGGTGACCAAGATCCACTCCCTGTCCGGTCTCACGCGCGGGGCCGACGGACTGGTCTGGACCCGTCCCTTCCGCAGCCCGCACGCCGGCGTCTCCGCGTCGGGGCTGATCGGCGGTGGCTCAATCCCCAGACCCGGGGAGATCAGCCTGGCGCATGCCGGCGTGCTGTTCCTGGACGAACTGCCCGAGTTCCGGCGCGACGCGCTCGAGGCGCTCCGCCAGCCGCTCGAGGACGGCGTGGTCACGGTCGTCCGGGCAAAGGCCCGGCTCAGCTTCCCCGCCCGGTTCACCCTCGTCGCCGCCTGCAACCCCTGCCCTTGCGGCCACTTCGGTGATCCACGGGCGGAGTGCGTCTGCGCTGCGCGGGACATCGACCGCTATCGCCGGCGGCTTTCCGGCCCGCTGCTCGACCGGATCGACCTCCACGTCGAGATGCCGGTCCCCAGCCTGGAGGATCTGAAGGGACCGGCCGGCGAGGGCTCCACGGAGATAGCGGAGAGGGTCGCGGCGGCCCGCCGCACCCAGGCCTCCCGCTTCCCGGCCGGCCATCCCACGCCGCTGAACAGCACCATGTCGCGTCGGGATCTGGAAAGTCACTGCCGGCCGACCGAGGCGGCCCAGAGCCTGCTCGACGCCGCCTTCGAGCGGCTGGCCATGTCGGCCCGGGCACTGACCCGGGCACTCAAGGTGGCGCGCACGATTGCCGATCTGGACTCATCCCGGCGGATCGACGTCACGCACGTTGCGGAGGCGATCCAGTACCGGCCGCTGGACCGCCACAACCCATGACGTCGACGCGCATGGCGGCCGGGCGGGGCTCCCCTCCGCCTCGCCCGGCCGCCGCTCTGACGGCCCAGGCGTTTGCTGCTAAAATCCGCTTTGGTCGATATGCCGTCCAGGAACCACACGATCGTCTTCGTCCCTCACTCGATGAGGCGGACGCGACAGTTTCGGGTCAGCAGCCGCTCGCTGGCCGCCGTCGCGGTCGCAGCCGCTCTCGTACTCGGCGTCACGGGCTGGGTTACCGTCTACCAGGTCCGATCGGCGGTCCAGCTCCGCGACCTGGAGCGAATCCAGCAGGAGAACGCGGATCTGCGTCGCGCCAACGCCTCCTTCGAGGCAAGCGTTTCCCATCTGCAGCAGGCGTTGACCGAGGCCGAGGACCGCACGCGCGACCTCGCGATCGTCGCCGGACTCGAGCAGATCGTCGGCGGCGAACCGCAGAGTCGGTTGTCGGAAGCCGGCGCCGGCGGCACCTTCACGAGCCTGAGCGCGCCAGACAGCTCCGATCTGTCTCTGCTCGAGGCCCGGGCGTCGCTGCTCGGGGGTCGGCTCGACGCCGTCGACAGCGCTTTCGAGGAGCGTCAGCTCGTCCTCCGCTCCACGCCGATGACCTGGCCGGTCCGCGGCGTGATCAACAGCGGCTTCGGCTTCCGGCGCGATCCGATCACCGGCCAGCGGGCCCACCACTCCGGTCTCGACATCTCCTCGGACCGCGGCATTCCGGTGCGTGTGACCGCGGACGGAGTCGTCGTCCGCGCGGAACGGATGGGCAACCTGGGCCGGGCCGTCTACGTGCTTCACCGCTTCGGCTACGAGACGCGTTACGGGCACATGGCGGAGATCCTGGTCGCAGAAGGCCAGGAAGTCCGCCGCGGCGACATCGTGGGCCGGGTCGGAAACTCCGGGCGGACGACGGGCTACCACCTGCACTACGAGGTCCGGCTGGAAGGCGACGCCCGCAACCCGTTCGAGTACCTGCGGAGCCAGGGCTGAGGGCCCGCTGCGTCGCGAACCGCCGCGTTAGGATGCCCTCGCATCGCCCGCTGACGGACGATGCGACCGGGTCGCTGGCGGCGCGGAGACGCTCCGCCAGGGTTCCCAGCCTTCCTTCCCGGCATCGGACGGCGCCACCGTCGCGCGGACCGATGGGAACGAGCCCATGATCTCAAAGACGATCACCAAGGTCTTCGGCAGCAAGCACGACCGTGACCTGAAGCGGCTGCAGCCGCTCGTGGAGGGAATCAACGCCCTCGAGCCGGAGCTTGAATCGCTGACCGACGATCAGTTGCGCGCCCGCACCGGCGAGGCTCGAACCCGCCTCGACCAGGGCGCCGGCCTCGACGATCTGCTGGTGCCCGCCTTCGCCACCGTTCGCGAAGCGTCGCGCCGCACCTTGGGCATGCGGCACTACGACGTCCAGTTGCTCGGCGGCGTCGTCCTCCATCAGGGCAAGATCGCCGAGATGAAGACCGGCGAGGGCAAGACCCTCGTCGCCACCCTGCCCGTCTACCTCAACGCCCTCGCCGGCAACGGCGTCCATGTCGTCACCGTGAACGACTATCTGGCGCGACGAGACGCAGAGTGGATGGGTCAGATCTACCGCTTCCTCGGTCTCGACGTCGGCGTGATCCAGCACGGCCTGACCGACCAGGAACGCCAGCAGGCCTACGGCGCGGACATCACCTACGGCACGAACAACGAGCTCGGCTTCGACTACCTGCGCGACAACATGAAGTTCACGCTGGAGTCCATGGTCCAGCGCGGGCACCACTTCGCGATCGTCGACGAGGTCGACTCGATCCTCATCGACGAGGCGAGAACGCCCCTGATCATCTCGGGCCCGTCGGAGCAATCCACCGAGAAGTACACGCTCGTCAACCGGATCATCCCCAAACTCGAGCGCGGCGAGGAGCTTCGCGACGGGGACCGGAAGTACACGACCGGCGATTTCGTCTGCGACGAGAAGGCGCACACGGCGACCCTGACCGACGAAGGCGCGGCCAAGGTCGAGAAACTCCTCGGCGTCGGCAACCTGTTCGAGATGGAGAACATGGACGTGCTGCACGCGGTCAACCAGGGACTGCGGGCGCACCACCTCTACCGGCGCGACGTCGAGTACCTGATGGAGAACGGCCAGGTCGTGATCGTCGACGAGTTCACCGGCCGCAAGATGCCCGGCCGGCGCTGGTCCGACGGCTTGCACCAGGCGGTCGAGGCGAAGGAAGGCGTGCGGATCGAGCGCGAGAACCAGACGCTGGCTACGATCACGTTCCAGAACTACTTCCGCATGTACGAGAAGCTGGCCGGCATGACCGGCACGGCGGACACAGAGGCGGGCGAGTTCAGCCAGATCTACAGCCTCGACGTGGTCGTCGTGCCGACGAACGAGCCGATGATCCGCGACGATCGCTCGGACCTCGTCTACCGCACGGCGCCCGAGAAGTGGAACGCCGTCGTCGATGAGATCCAGGACTGCCAGAAACACGGTCAACCCGTGCTGGTCGGCACCGTCTCCATCGAGAGCAGCGAGATGCTGTCGCGGCTGCTCAAGAGGAACCGGGTCCAGCACGTCGTGCTGAACGCGAAGTACCACGAGCGCGAGGCGGCGATCGTGGCTCAGGCCGGCCGCCGCGGCGCGGTGACGATCGCCACGAACATGGCCGGCCGCGGCACGGACATCGTCCTCGGCGGCAATCCCGAGCAACTGGCCCGGGCCGAGGTCGATGAAGCCAGGGACCCGGAAGGCTTCGCCGACGCCCTCGCCCGCTACCAGGAGCTGTGCGCGGCGGAACGCGACGCGGTCGTCGCCGCCGGCGGCGTCCACATCCTCGGCACGGAGCGGCACGAGTCGAGGCGCATCGACAACCAGCTTCGCGGCCGCTCCGGCCGCCAGGGCGATCCCGGTTCCTCGCGCTTCTACCTCTCCCTGCAGGACGACCTGATGCGCATCTTCGCCTCGGACCGGGTCCAGGCGCTGATGAAGCGGCTCGGCATGGAGGAGGGGGTGCCGATCGAAGCGGGCATGGTGAACCGGGCAATCGAGCGCGCCCAAACCCAGGTCGAGGGTCGGAACTTCGAGATTCGCAAGAACCTGCTCGAGTACGACGACGTGATGAACAAGCAGCGCGAGGCGATCTACGAGCTGCGCCGCGACATTCTCCTCGGCCGCGAGGGGCGCGACTACGTGACCAGGATCGCCGGGGACGTCGTCGACTACCTCATCGATCGCCACTGCCCGCCCAAGGCAGACCCGCGGGACTGGCAGATCGACGAACTGCGCTCGGAGATCCGCGTCTACTTCGACCTCCATGAACAGGACTTCGGAGAGCCACTGGAGGAACTCGGCACCGAGGAACTGCGCGACGCGGTCATGGGGGCGGCCGAGCGGAGCTACGGCGAGAAGGAGGAGGCCCACGGCGCCGAGGCCCTGCGCGCCGCCGAGCGCCACCACATGCTCCGGGTCGTCGACTCCTCCTGGAAGGACCACCTGCTCGCCCTCGACCACCTGAAGGAGGGGATCGGCCTCCGCGGCTACGGCCAGCGCGACCCGAAGAACGAGTACAAGCGCGAGAGCTACGAGCTGTTCGCGGAGATGAAGGAGGGAATCGAGGACACGATCATCAAGGATCTGTTCCGTCTGCGCCCGATCTCCGCCGAGGAGATTGCCGAACTCGAGCGCCGGCGGCGGGCCCTCCGTCCCGCGGACATGAGCTTCCGCCACCCCTCCGCCACCGGACCGATTCCGGCGCCGGGCGCCGGCCCCCAACCCGCCGGTCCGCCGGGCATGCCCGGCCTCCCCTCCGGCGGCCCGCCAGGGCCCACTCCCGGCGGCTTCCCGCCGCCCCAGGCGTCCGGCGGCCCGCCCATGCGCCCGCAGAAGCCCCGCACAGTCGTCCGGCCCGGGGCCAAGGTCGGCCGCAACGCCCCCTGCCCGTGCGGCTCCGGCAAGAAGTACAAGAAGTGCTGCGGCGCCCCGGTCGCCGTCTAGGGACGCCAAGGGCAGGAACGCCGCCTGGGCCGGGTCCGGGTGCGCCACAGCTTCCCAGTTGATAGCGTTCGGCATGGAAACGTCGGACTCCGGGGGTGGCACCCCCCCACTTGCCCTCACCTTCGACGATGTCCTCCTGGCCCCGGGCCTGTCGGAGGTGCATCCGAACGATGTCGACCTGGGAACCCGGCTCACCCGGAAGATCGGGCTGAACATCCCGCTGGTGTCCGCGGCGATGGACACCGTCACCGAAGCCGAACTTGCGATCGCCCTCGCCCAGGAGGGCGGTATCGGCGTGATCCACAAGAACCTGTCGATCGACGGCCAGGCCACGGAGGTCGACCGGGTCAAGCGCTCCGAGGCCGGCATGATCGTCAACCCGATCACGATCCGGCCCGAGCAGCGGATCCACGAAGCGCTGGACCTGATGGCGCGCTACAAGATCTCGGGCGTTCCGGTCACCGACCGCGACGGCCACCTGGTCGGCATCCTGACCAACCGCGACCTCCGATTCGAGACCGACACGAACCTGCCGGTCTCCGCGCTGATGACCCACGAGAACCTGGTCACGGTCCCGGTGGGCACGACCCTCGACCAGGCGAAGGCGGAACTGCACCGTCATCGCATCGAGAAGCTGCTCGTCACGGACGACGAGGGCAACCTGAAGGGGCTGATCACGGTCAAGGACATCCAGAAGATGATGGACTTCCCCATCGCCTGCAAGGACGACCTCGGCCGGCTGCGGGTCGCGGCGGCGGTCGGCACGGGCGGCGACTACCTGGATCGGGCGCTGGCACTGGCCTCGGCGCAGGCCGACGTGCTCGTCGTCGATTCCTCCCATGCCCACAGCCGGGGGGTGCTGGAAGCGGTGGAGCGGATCCGGGAGGCCCTTCCCGACGTGCAGCTCCTGGTCGGCAACGTGGCAACCGCTGACGGGGCGCGCGAACTCGCCGAACGCGGCGTGGACGGGATCAAGATCGGCATCGGTCCGGGCAGCATCTGCACGACCCGAGTCGTCACCGGCGCCGGCATGCCGCAGGTGACGGCTATCCGCGACGCCGCCTCGGCGGCCGGGGATCTGCCGGTGGTCGCGGACGGCGGGATCCGGTTCTCGGGAGACCTGACGAAGGCGCTCGCCTGCGGCGCCCACAGCGTGATGGTCGGCTCCCTGCTCGCCGGAACCGAAGAGAGCCCCGGCGAGACGATCCTCTACCAGGGACGCAGCTACAAGGCCTATCGCGGCATGGGTTCGCTGTCCGCGATGGCCGAGGGAAGCGCCGACCGCTACTTCCAGTCCGACGACCAGCCGCTGTCGAAGCTCGTGCCCGAAGGCATCGAGGGCATGGTGCCGCACAAGGGAAGCGTCCACCAGGTGATCGGCCAGCTCACCGGCGGTCTCCGCTCCGGCATGGGCCTGTCAGGCTGCGCCAGCGTCAGCGAACTCAGGACGCAGGCGCGCATGATCCGTGTCACCGCCGCCGGCCAGAAGGAAGGCCACGCCCACGACGTCGTGATCACGAAGGAAGCGCCCAACTACTGGGTCGAACGGAACTAGCCCGCGCCCGCCAATCCGGGGCCAGCGGGGGGCGCCTACCAGGCGCGGGGATCGAGATCACACGGCAACGGCGTGAGGTTCGTCATGCCGTTCTCCGTCACGACGACGAGGTCCTCGAGCCGTACGCCCCATCCGGTGTCCGGGTCGTAGAGCCCGGGCTCGATCGTCACCACGTCGCCGGCAACGAACTCGTCGGTACCCGGTCCGGTCTTGTGGAAGCTGGGCAGCTCGTGGAGTTCGTAGCCGACGCCATGGCCTAGCAGGTGGAAGTAGCCCGTCTGCGTGCCGGGGTTCTTGTCGGGCACCGCGAAGCCCTCGTTCTCGAACCGGCGGCAGACACGCTCGTGCAGGGTCCAGCCCCGCATTCCGGGGCGGACGGCTTCGAGACTGGTCTCGAGCGCCTCCAGCACGAGGCCGTGCGCGCGCACCAGCTCCCCGGGCGGCTCTCCCACACAGAAGGTCCTCGTGCAGTCGGCGAACAGCCGGCCGCGCGGGAACAGGTCGACGACGATGGATTCCCCTGCCCTCAGGACCCGTTCCGGCGTACCGGTGCTGTGCCCGGTGGCCCCCTCTTCCCCCGGAGCGACAATGGAACTCTCGGGCTGTTCCAAACCGTGGGCAGCGAACACCTGGGCCGCGAGGGCCTTGACCCGGGCAACCGTCAATCGCTCTTCCTCCAGCCAGAGCTCGCCACGCTCCCGGACCGAACTCTCGGCCAGCGCTTCCGCCACCGATTCGAAGGCCTCGACCGTCGCTCGCGCGGCGCAGGCGATCTCTTCGACTTCGCCTTCGGTCTTGGTGCGGCGAAGCGCCAGCATCAGCCCGCGTCCCGAGACAGGCTTCCACCCACCTTCCTCGAGCGTCCCCGCCATTGCGACGGCAAGTCCCGCCGCCGGCCGGCCGGCGAGCGCCACTCGGCCCGGAGACACGCCGGCCCGATCGAACGCGGCCTTCACGGCCGCCGCGAGGATCTCCTCGTGCGTCTTGCCTTCCCGACGCAGCGCCTCCATCCTGAAGTCTGCGGGGTGGATCACCCCGACACCACTCGCCTCCGCCCGGGCCGCCTCTTCCCTCTCCATCGACGTGAAGTACACGAGCCAGGCGCCGCCGCCATGCGCCACGACGCAGGCCTCTCCCAGCCGAGCGCCTCCGACGAACGGCTGAAGATCCGGGTCACGGCTCGAACCCCCCACAACCAGAAGCGCCTCGGCATTCTCCTCAACGAGAAGAGCCCCCAGAAGCTCGCTGCGCGGCCAGGCCATCGCGCCGGCGCCAGATCCCGGATCAGACGTGATCGTTCAGGAAAGCCTCGAACCGCATCTTCGGCGCGGCGCCGGTCATGCGGCCCAGGATCTCGCCATCCTTGAACAGGATGAAGTGCGGGATGCCCTGGACGCCGTACCGAACGGCCACGTCCTGGGCGTGGTCGACGTCGAGCTTGGCGATCCGGAGGCGCCCGTCGTACTCACCTGCCAGTTCGTCCAGGATCGGCGCCACCATCCGGCAAGGGCCGCACCAGGTCGCCCAGAAGTCGACCAGCACCGGAGTCTCCGACCCCAGTACCCGGTCCTCGAAGCTCTGGCTGTCCACGTTGAAGATCTGTTCGCTTGCCATCGGTTCTGTTCCTCGTGTCAGGTGTCGTTAGTCCGTGCGTCGAAAGTACTCCCGCGCCGCGTCGGCATCCCGGCCGATCTGGGCGGAAAGGTCCATCATCGACGAGAAGAGCTTCTCCTCCCGCAGGTGACGGCAGAATGAGAGGTGCACCTGCTCACCGTACACGTCGCTCGAGAAGTCGAGAATGTGGCTCTCGATGACCCGCCTGTAGTTCTCGTAGACGGTGGGCCGGGTGCCGATGTTCGTGACCGACCGGAAGGTCGCCTCGAAGCTCGGAAAGTAGACTCTGGTCACGTAGACGCCGTTGTGGGGGTAGAGCTCGTTCTCCGGCGCCAGGTTGATCGTCGGCCAACCGAGCCGCTGGCCCATGCGGTCACCCTGGGCGATCGTGCCGGTCATCGTGTACGGGCGGCCCAGGAGCGCGTTCGCCTCCTCGATCCGGCCGTCGAGGACCAGACTCCGAATACGGCTGCTGGAGACCCGCTCGCCGGCGGTCCGGACTTCGTCCATCTCCACCGCGGCGAAGCCGAGGGACGCGCCCATCTCCTTGAGCAGCGCGATGTCGCCCTCCCGCCTGCGGCCGAACGTGAAGTGCGAGCCGACGTAGAGCTCGGCGACCGCAAGCCTCCCGTGCAGGAAGTCCCGGACGAACGTCCGCGCCCGTGTGTTCGAGAACTCATGGGTGAAGCCGATCGTCAACACGTAGTCGAGGCCCGCTTCCCGCAGCAGATCTTCCTTCTGCGCCTGAGTCACGAGCCGGGGCGGCGCGTCGTCCGGACGGACGACGCTCAGCGGATGGGGGTCGAACGTGATGACCGCGGAGGGCGCCCCGAGTTCGCGCGCGCGGCCCGTGACCATCTGGAGCACGCTCTGCTGTCCGATGTGGATGCCGTCATAGTTGCCGATCGTCGCGATGACCCCGCGCGGCAGTTCGGTCGAGGCGATGGCATCGCGGATGGCCTGCATCAGGAGCCCGCCTCCGCGGTCGCCGACCCGGCCCTTGAAGCGGTCGCGTCGAAGCCCACGATGCGACCGACGGAGTCGTCGGCGAAGGCGTCGGTGATCTCCACGTCGACGATCCGGCCGGCGGTGAACCCCGCAAGCCCGGGAGTGCCCGGACGGTCGCCGGCGATGTCGTTGATCAGGACCCGACCGTCGACCTCCGGCGCCAACCCCTGATGCCGCGCCTGGAGCAGGTGCTCGGTCTCTTCGCACGGCCCCTCGATCAGCATCGGCAGGGTCCTGCCGACAAGACGCCCACGGCGTTCCAGCGCGATGCCCCGCTGCAACTCGAGCAGGCGCGCCTTGCGTTCCTCGGCGATCCGGCGCGGCACCTGGTCCGGCATTGACGCCGAAGGCGTGTCGCTTTCGGGGCTGTAGACGAACGCGCCGAGGTGGTCGAAGCGGACCTCGGAGACGAACCCGAGCAGCCGTTCGAACGCGGCTTCGTCCTCGCCGGGAAAGCCGACGATGAAGGTCGTCCGCAGGCTCATCTCCGGGTCGAGCTCGCGCGCACGCTCGAAGATCCGCCGGTAGCGGTCCGCCGATCCGCCCCGGCGCATCGCCCGCAGCACCTCGCGGTCGCTGTGCTGCAACGGCATGTCGAGGTAGGACGCCACCCGCGGCTCGCTCGCCATGAGCCGGAGCAGGGACTCGTCGAGGGTCGTCGGATAGGCGTAGAGGAACCGGATCCAGTCCGCCTCCGTCTCCGCGAGCAGCGCCTCCACCAGGCGCGCGAGACCGTGTCGGCCATAGCCCAGATCTTCGCCGTAGCGGGTCGTGTCCTGGGCTACCAGCACCAGTTCGCGGGCACCCCGCTCGACCAGGTCCCGCGCCTCGAGGACCAGACTCTCGACCGGCCGGCTGCGCAGGCGGCCTCGCCAGACGGGGATAGCGCAGAAGGTGCACGGGTTGTTGCAGCCCTCGGCGACCTTGAGGTAGGCGTAGCCCCTGGTGGTCAACAGCCGGGAGTCGCGGTGGTCGAACACCAGGTGGGACGCGGCCGGATCGGGGGCCGGGGCGCCGCCGAGCTGCACCAGGGCGCCGACCTGCCTCAGCGAATCGAGATCGACGAAGCCGTCGATCTCCGGAATCTCCGTCGCAAGTTCCCGACCGTAGCGATTGGCCATGCAGCCCGCGACCAGCACCTGCCGCACCGGTCCGGCGGCATCCGCCTTGCGGGCCGCGGCGTCAAGGATGGCGTCAATCGATTCCTCCCGGGCCTCCTCGATGAAGCCGCAGGTGTTCACGATGACCGTGTCGGCCCGGTCCAGGTCCGCGACCAGTTCGAACCCCTGACCGTCGAGGACTCCGAGCATGACCTCGCTGTCGACGTGGTTCTTCGCGCAGCCGAGACTGACCAGACCGAAGCGGTGTCCGGCCGTGTCGGCCGGCGGGCCGGCCTCCACCCTCCTCGCGGGGGTCGACACGGTTCCCTAGGAAGCGGCGGCCGCTGCCCGGCGCGGAGCCCGGCCTGAAGGATCGAGGTCGTCCAGGAGCTTCTCGCGGCCGATGTGCCGGCCGCCCATCACATCCTGCGCGGTGCGGTACTTGAGGTCGTCCTCGTTGTGCCACAGCTCGCGGAAGAGCTGCTTTACCCGCCGCCGCGACATGCGGCAGAAGAGATCGCAGAGCGCCGCGGAGTTAGCTGCGTCCGCCGTGCCGGCGCGCTCCTCGGAGTGGGCGCGGGAAACCGAGGCGGCCATCGCGAACAGCTCGTTGACGACGTCGACGAGCCGGAACAGGAACATCTGCCGACGCTCCATCTTCTCCCGGTAGACGAGCATCCCGTGGAAGCTCTCGCGCGCCAGCTTGCGCGCTGCCCGATCGATGAAGCGGAGGTGCTTTCCGTACTTTCCGTACCCCGCGTAGCGGGGCCAGCGGCTCCAGGCCAGCCAGCGGGTCGGATACCACCACGCGTAGAACAGGCCGATCTTCGGCAACGCCAGGAGCTTGGCGCCCGTGCCGGCTCGCCGGTCGATCAAGGTGCCCGCCACCTGCAGGTGCTTGTCCACCGCCTCGCGGGCCATGATCAGGTGCATGATCTCGCTCGAGCCCTCGAAGATGCGGTTGATCCGGAAGTCCCGCATCATCCGTTCGATGCCGACCGGGTCCTCGCCGCGGTCCCGCAGGGACGACTCGGTCTCATAGCCGCGGCCGCCCCGCACCTGCATCGTCTCGTCGATGATCTGCCAGCCGCGCCAGGTGTTCCACTCCTTGCAGGCGGCACTCTCGAGGCGCAGGTCGAGCCGCTTGTCGTTCGACATGTGGCTGGCCAGCTTGACGATCGCCTCCATCGCGAAGGTGTAGGCCGCGATGTCGGAGATCTTCTGCGCGATCGCCTCGTGCTTTCCGATCGGCACGCCCCACTGGATCCGGCTGCTACCGAACTCGCGCACCGCCTTGAGGCAGTACTTGGCGGCGCCGACCGAGCTGTTCGGAATCGACAGCCGGCCGTCGTTCAGCGTCGTCAGGGCGATCTTGAGGCCTCTGCCCTCCTTGCCGATCAGGTTCTCCTTCGGCACCTTCACGTTGTCGAAGGTGATGATGCCGTTGGCGAGGGCGTTGAGCCCCATGAAGTGGCAGCGGCGCTCGACCTCGACGCCCTCCCAGTCCGTCTCGACCACGAACGAGCTGATCTTCTCGGTCACCGGATCCATCGCCATGACCACCAGCAGCTTCGCCTTCGTGCCGTTCGTGCACCAGAGCTTGGTGCCGTTCAGGACGTAGAAGTCGCCGTCGAGAACGGCGGACGTCGAGAGCCTTGCCGGGTCGGAACCGACCTCGGGCTCGGTCAGGGCGAAGGCGGAGATCTCGCCCGAGGCGCAACGCGGCAGGTACTTCCGCTTCAGTTCCTCGGTGCCGAACAGGTTGACCGGCTGCGGCACGCCGATCGATTGATGAGCCGAGAGCAGGGCGGTCAGATTGCCGTCGAACGAGCCGATCAGCTCCATCACCTGGGCGTACTCGACCTGGTCGAAGCCGAGACCGCCGTACTCCGTCGGGATCTTCATGCCGAAAGCGCCGAGCCGGGCGAGGCCGTCGATCACGTGGTCGGGATAGTCCTCCGAGACGTCGATCTCGACCGGATCGACCTCGTCGCGGAGGAAGTCCGTGAGCGCGGAGTAGAACGACTCGAACTCCGGCCGCCACTCGTCGCGGGAGGGATAGGGGCTGATCAGGTCGAAGCGGAAGTTGCCCAGGAAGAGCTCCTTCATGAAGGAAGGGTTCTTCCACTCCTTCTGGCGGGACTCCTCGGCGACCGCGCGCGCCTTCTCTTCGCTGACCTGAACCTGTTGCTGGCTCATCGACTCGGCTCCTGTTGGCTGCTGACTGGCCCTTGGGGCTGACTGGGAGCGTCCCGATCTCCGGGACGGGCGGGCATTCTATCCCCCCCAAGCGCCGCCGCCCGGCGTTTCGAGCACCAGGAGGTCGCCGGGCATGACGTCCGCCTGGTCGACCGAGGCAAGTTCGCGGACGCCGCCCGCGGCACGCAGGATACGGGCGCGGCCGACACTGCCGCTCTCCCCGCCTTCGACGCCGTAGGGACGCTCCACCCGGTGCTGGCCGAGCACCGAGACCTGCTGCGGTGTGAGAAACCGCAGCTCCCGGCGCAGGCCGTCGCCGCCAGGGTAGCGGCCCGGCCCGCCCGATCCACGGCGCACGGCGAACCGCTCGAGACGCACGGGATAGCGGTGCTCCAGCACCTCGGGGTCGGTGATGCGCGTGTTCGTCATGTGGGTATGGACGCCGCTCGCCCCCCGGAATCCCGGCCCGGCCCCGGCCCCGCCGCCGACCGTCTCGTAGTAGCCGAACGTATCGTCGCCAAACAGGGTGTTGTTCATCGTTCCCTGCCCGCAGGCGCAGAGTCCCAGCGCCTTGATCAGGGTGTCGACGACCCGCTGACTGGTCTCGACGTTGCCGCCGACGACCGCCGGGCATCGCCCCGGATCGGCCGGGAACTCCGGGTTCAGCATGCCCCGGGGGATCTCGATCTCGACCGGTTCGAGCAGCCCCTCGTTGAGCTGGAGCGGCACCCCGATCAGCAGCCGGAGCACATAGATCGTGGCGCTCCGGACGATCGCCGGAGTGGCGTTCAGATTGCCGGCGTGAACCGGAGCGCTGCCCGTGAAGTCGATCCGCGCCGAACCGCGATCCACCGTCACCTCGACCTCGATCGGCGAACCGTCGTCCAGGCGTTCCCGGGCGTGAAAGGACTGGCGGCCCGTGCTCCGCACGTGCTCCTCCAGCGCGGACCGCATGCGGTCGGCGGCGCGGGAGTAGAGCGCCGACATGTAGCGTCGCACCTCCTCCTCCCCGGCGTCGGCGGCGAGCCGGCGAAGGGCCGCCACCCCGCGCCGGTTGGCGGCCACCGCGGCTCCCAGGTCGGCCAGGTTCTCGGCCACCGAGCGGGAGGGCGCCGGGCCTCGGCTGAGCAGTGCTTCGATCCGCTCCCACTGCGGCTCCCCTCTCCGCACCAGATACTGAGGCGCGATGACCACGCCCTCTTCCGCCAGGTTGCGGGCCTCGGGCGGCATCGATCCCGGCCGGATGCCGCCCAGTTCAGCGTGGTGGGCCCGGTTGGCGACGTAACCCAGCAGCCGGCCGCCGACCAGCACCGGGGAGATGACCGTGATGTCGGGCAGGTGGGATCCACCGTAGCCGGGGTGGTTGGTCACCGCGACACAGCCTTCGCCCAGCTCGAGTTCCGCCGCGACCCGTCGCACGCATTCGCCGAGCGCGCCGAGGTGGACCGGAATGTGCGGCGCATTGACCAGCAGCCGCCCTTCCGCGTCGAGCATCCCGCACGAGAAGTCGAGGCGCTCCTTGACGTTCACCGACATCGCCGTCCGCTGCAGCATCACGCCCATCTCGGACGCGATGGCCCCGAACCGGTTCGAGAACAACTCCAGGCGGACGGGATCCATCGGCGCAGTCTACGCGGGCCGTCGTGGAGTCGCTAAGGTACCGCTCCGACACCCGCCAATACCCCGGAACTGCCGCACCCTGGAGCGCCGCGATGACACTCAGCACGATGATGGACTTCCCGCTGACGATCAACATGATCTTCGATCACGGACGCCGGGTTCACAGGGACAGCCGGATCATCACCTGCCAGGCGGACGGCGCCCGGATCGGCACCTACGCCGAGGTCGCGGAGCGCAGCGCCCAGCTCGCGCACGCGCTCAGGGGCCTCGGCATCGAGCCGGGCGACCGGGTCGGCACCTTCGCCTGGAACAACCAGGAACACCTGGAGGCCTACTTCGCGATCCCGTGCATGGGCGCGGTCCTTCACACCCTGAACATCCGCCTGTTCCCGGAGCAGTTGACCTACGTCACGAATCACGCCCAGGACCGCGTCGTGATCGTGGACGACTCCCTGGTGCCGCTCATCGGGCAGGTCGCGGCCGACCTCGAGACCGTCGAGCACTTCATCGTGGTCGGCGACGGCGACGCCTCTGCCCTCGAGTCGGGCGGCGCCGCGATCCATCGCTACGACGAACTGATCGCGGGCCAGCCCTCCGGGTTCGACTGGCCGGAGATCGACGAGCGGGCCGCCTGCGCCATGTGCTACACGAGCGGCACCACCGGCAACCCGAAGGGAGTCGCCTACAGCCACCGGTCGTCCTTCCTGCACGCCCTGGGGGTGGCGTCCGGCGGCGCGCTCGGCATCAGCCAGGCGGACAGCATCCTGGCCATCGTGCCGATGTTCCACGCCAACGCCTGGGGCCTGCCCCACGTCGGCTGGTTCACCGGCGCCGACTTCGTCATGCCCGACCGCTTCCTGCAGGCGGAGCCGCTGTGCCGGATCATCGCCGAGCATCGACCGACCCTCTCCGGCGCGGTGCCGACGATCTGGAACGAGGTCCTCCGTTACTCGGAGCGCAACGAGGTCGACTTCTCCTCGTTCCGCGCCGTCCTCTGCGGCGGCTCGGCCGTGCCCCGCTCGCTCATCGAGGGCTTCCGCGACCGCTTCGGCGTCGACATCATCCAGGGCTGGGGCATGACCGAAACCTCGCCCCTCGCCGCCATGGCGATCCCGCCACGCGGCACCCCGCGCGAGGAAGAGGTCGACTGGCGGGTCAAGACCGGCCGCATCATCTCCGGGGTGGAAATCCGGATCTGCAACGACGACGGCGAGGAGATGCCCTGGGACGGCGAAGCGGTCGGCGAGATCGAGATCCGCGGCCCCTGGATCACCGGTTCGTACTACCTCGACGACGATCCCGAGAAGTTCCACGACGGCTGGCTACGCACCGGCGACGTCGCCTCCATCGACAAGCTGGGCTTCCTCCAGATCACCGACCGCGCCAAGGACGTGATCAAGTCCGGCGGCGAGTGGATCTCCTCCGTCGACCTGGAGAACGAGTTGATGGGGCACCCCGCTGTGGCGGAGGCCGCCGTCGTCGGCGTGCCGGACGACCGCTGGGACGAGCGGCCGCTCGCCTGCGTCGTGCTCAACGACGGCGCCGACGCCGACCCGGGCGAACTCCGGAGCTACCTGGCCGACCGCGTCGCCCGCTGGTGGCTGCCCGAGCGCTGGACCTTCATCGACGAGGTCCCGAAGACCAGCGTCGGCAAGTTCGACAAGAAGGTGCTGCGGGCGCGGTATGGCGAGGGCGAGCTGGACATCCTGAGCTGAGTCTTGACACCAAACTGTACAAGACGGATACTCCTGACTGTCATGAGGACGGTGAACGCCTTGGAACTTCGGCAGAGTCTCGGCAAGGTACTCGATCACCTTGAGCAGCACGGGGACCCGATTCTCGTTTGCCGTCGCCGGACGCCGGCAGCAGCCCTCGTCAGCCTCAAGGACTACCGGGAGCGTTTCGTTGACCGGGAGGCCGATGAGAGACGGCGTGAGGTCGTCGCCAGGCTGCGCGGGTTGAAGTTCGGGTCGCCTGCCCAAGGTACGACCCTCGACCTCCTGCGCGACCTCCGGTCGTGATCGTTGTAGACGCTTCGGTCGCGATCAAGTGGTTCGTGACCAGCGAGCCTCTGGTGGAAGAGGCGGAGCAGGTTCTCGGAGAGATCGAAGCGAATCCGGCGCGCTACATGGTCCCGGACCTGTTCATGAGCGAGTTGCTGGCCGTCCTCTGCCGCTTGCCCGGGAGTACTCCGGCCAAGGTGAAGGAAGCCCTCTCTCTCGTGGAGGCGCTCGGCATGACACGGGTCGGCAACGGGCATGAACTCCTTGCCCTTGCAGCCGACTTCGCAGACCGCTGGAAGTTGACCGGATACGACGCGACGTATTTGGCGCTGGCTTCCCTGGCTGGCGGCGAGTGGCTGACCGCCGATGCACGCGCCGTTGGACGAATTGGGGACAGCGACCTCGTCTCACTTCTCGGCTCGTAGCCGTCGGCTTCGCCGGCCACGGTGGGTGCGAGCGGACACCACCCGTGGAACACCCTTCTCGAACGCACCTTTACCTCCGAAGAACGCGCTGAGATCGCCCGCGAGGGAGCGAAGATCGCCGCTGACAATCGCCGGCGCGTAGCCCCCGTGCCGGTCGCAATGCACCGTCGCGGTCGGAACCGCAGCCGCGGCCACGCCGACCCGCCGCCAGCCGGTCTCGCAGAGCCGGCAAGAAACGTGACCCTTACGGTCACTCGTGCCGACCTGGACGCCGCGCTGTCGGCGCTCGAAGTACGGCTGGTGAAGTAGGCGGTAGGGATCGCTCTCGCGTCGGTTGCCCTCCTGGTTGCTGCCGGTGGCGTGCTATTGCCCTTGCTGCTCGGCTGGCTATCCCGCTAGCCGGAGCACGTCCAGCAACTCCTCGGTGCTCAGTCGGGACGAGGCATCGGCGCCCTCGAGGAGCCGGTCCGCGAGTTCCCGCTTGTGGCTGTGCAGGTCTACGATCCGCTCCTCGATCGTCCCTTTCATGACCAGCCGGTAGATCGTGACGGGACGGTTCTGGCCGATGCGGTGGGCACGGTCGGAGGCCTGATCCTCCGCGGCCGGATTCCACCACGGATCCATGTGAACCACGTAGTCCGCCGCCGTCAGGTTGAGCCCCACGCCGCCTGCCTTCAAGGAGATGAGGAACACGTCGCCCTCGCCCGCCTGGAAGGCGGCGACCCGCTCGGCGCGCGCCTTTGCGGGCGTCGAGCCGTCGAGGTACTGGTACGGGATACCTGAGTCGGCCAGGTGCTCCTCGACGAGCTTGAGGTGGCGCACGAACTGGGAGAAAACGAGAACCCGATGCCGGCCCTGGCGCAACTCCTCCAGAGTGGCGGCGAACGTCCGCATCTTGGAACTGGCCGGACCCTCCGGATGGACCAGCCGCGGATTGCAGCAGGCGAGCCGCAGTCGCGTGAGATGGGCCAGAACCTGCAGGCGGCGTTGCCCGGCTTCCGGTCCGGCGCCGGCCGCGGAGACATCGTCCGTCAGCGCTTCCAGGTCGTCCACGGCCCGTTGCCTCAGCGCTTCGTAGAGCGCCGCCTCCTCCGCGGACATCTCCACGTGGAGGGTTACCTCCGTGCGCGAAGGCAGGTCGTCCAGCACCTCCGCCTTGACCCGTCGCAGCACGAAGGGCGAGATCATCCGGCGCAGTCGCGCGCGGGCGACCGGATCGCCGTCCCGCCCGACCGGCAGGGCGAAGTTCTCGCGGAAGCGCTTCCGGGATCCGAGCATCCCCGGATTGAGAAAGCTGAAGAGCGAGTACAGGTCGATCAGGTTGTTCTGGATCGGCGTGCCCGTGGTCACCACCCGAAATCCAGCCTTCAGCTTGCGGGCGGCGACGGCCCTTCTGGTCGCCGGGTTCTTGATGGCCTGGGCCTCGTCCAGAACACAGGTGCTCCACTCGACCGCGGCCAGGCAGTCGACATCGTTGTGCAGCAACCCATAGGTGGCGACCACTACGTCGAACGGCCCGACGCCTTCCAGTCGACCCGCGCGCGAGGCGGCCGGGCCGGCATAGGCCCAGGCGTTCAGCGTCGGAGCAAAGCGGTGCGCCTCGTCAAGCCAGTTGGCGACGACCGACGTCGGAGCGACCACCAGTGCCGGTCCGGTCGCCACCCGGTCGAGCAGCAAGGCGAGGGTCTGCACCGTCTTGCCCAGCCCCATGTCGTCGGCGAGGCAGGCGCCCGCTCCCACGCGGCCGAGCCGCGCGAGCCAGCGGAAGCCCTCCTCCTGATAGGGACGCAGTTCGGCCTGCAAGGTGCCGGGCAGGCGGGGTTCGAAGGAACGCGCCTCCTCGAACCGCTCGCGCTGACGGCGCCATGCCTCGTCGGCCGCAAGTCGCGTGCCGTCGAACAAGTCCCTCATGGCGTGCGCGGTCAGCCCGTGGAGACGAACCCCCTTCTTGCCGCGGAACTCGGACACGCCGCGCAGATCGGCCAACTGACGGCGGAACGACGCCGACAGGGAGACGAACTCGCCGCTTCCGAGCGGCACGAAGCGCGACGAGGGGTCCTCGTCGAACTTCTCGAACAACGCCCGCAACTCGAGTGTCCGTTCGGCATCTATGTCCAGAGCCCCCGAGACGCTCAACCAGTCCGTCGCGGACTTGACCGACAGCCTCAGCGACGACGCGTCCGCCCTCGCCACTAGCTTGAAGGGCCGGCCCTTCGGCCACAGACAGCGGGCGTCGGCGGCGCCGAGCTGGTCGACCAGTTCCAGGCATTGGACCGGGTCGGAAAGCGTCAGCGACGAATGCAGGCCGAGCGCCGACAACGCGGGACAGGCCCCGATCAGCTCTCGCGCCGCGGCGGTCTCGGCGCCGAGGTCGCGCCGCGCCTGAACCGCCGTCTCATCGACAGTCGCCAGAGCGGTTGAACCGCCCGAACCCGGCTGGCAATAGATGCCGGAACCCGGAACGGGCTCGACCTGGAGGGTCACCGCCAACCCCGGCCCGCTCGGCGCCAGTCGCACCCAGGGGCGCGGATCCGCTTCGACCCGCGGCACGGACTGGCCCATGCCCTCGACGTCGCCCTGCACCCGGATCTCCCCGGCGAGAGTCGACATGGCGCCGGCAAGACGCTCTCGGGCCTCGATCGGCAACGAGACGCCCTGAACCGGTATCTCCCGGCAAAGCGAATCGTGCTCCTCGGTGAAGCGAGTCGCCTCGACGCGGGCATCGCCCGTCCACCGAACACGAAAGCCGCCCCGGACAGCCGAACTGGCATGGGGATCGACCCGCAACCGGAGCATGCTGTTCTCTTCCTCCAGCAGGAGCTCCGGATCGCGGCGCACTACCTCCATCGGGTCACCCGCCTCATTGAAGACATGGGGATGGCCCGCCAGTTCAAACAGCCCCGAGGGGCCGAGCAGGCACTCGGAGCGACCTCCCCAACCATAGGCGCGCTCGACGATTCCCTTCGCGGCCCGCCGGTCCTGGTCGGCGAGGAAGTTCAGGGTCCCCGCCTCCGCCTTGAGCCTCTTGAGCGCAACCACTCGCCCTTTGCTCCAGGAACCGTTCTTGAGCTGACGCTGCTCCCTTGCCGAAGCGGCGACGTCCCCGTACCTGTTCTCTTCCAGAACCCAGACCAGTCGCCGTTGTCGGGGACTGGCGGCCTTCTTCCTGTCCTGGCGCTTGGCCCCTGCGTCGTGGGCAACTTGCTCGATCGCGCGAAGCCTCCGTTCCCATTCCGGCACGGGGACAACGAGGGAAGCCAGCGGGGTCGTGCCCAACTCCTCGCGGGCCGACGCAACGAACTCCGCGACGGTGGACGGAACGCCGGGACCCCTGAGTCCCACCAGCTTCGCCAGCTCGCTCTCCGGGCGATCCTGGGAACGCCACCACCGCGCGCACACGTCCAGACACTCGGTCGACAGCCAGCGATAGCCGTTCCGCGCGGCCTTCGCGCCGAAGTGCAGCAGGGTGGCGAAGTGGCCCCCGTCCTTCCGGCCGGGGAAGCTCCGGCTCCAACAGCCCGCCAGACCCCAGAAGAGCCGGCTGATGCTGACGTCGCCCACGTGGCGGCGCCAGATGGCGCCGGTTCCATCCCGACTGACTTCGGCGAGGGAGATCAGGGTGAGAAAATCGTCGTTCGAGTCGACCTTCTCCGAGACGTTCAGGAGGTGCTTCAGCTTTGCCGCGTTGGCGGGCGTATCGTCCCTGATCAACGAAAGCAGGGAAAGCGTGAATGGCAGGCACAAGGGGAACACGTTTCGCCGGCGAGTGCCCGCCCTCTCGCACGCGACGGCTTCGTCGATGAAGCGGACGGCCTCGGCGTCGTCACCCCGCAGCATGGCCAGAAGACCGCGGGTGGAGGCCAATCCGGTCCGCGCGTCCTTGTGCGCGCGCACGTCGTCCGGGAGCTCGGCGAAGACCGCCAGCGCCTCCTCGAAAGCGCCCCGGAAGACGTGGATGCAGGCCACGCTGGCGGCGTGAGTGGCTCGGTCGGCCGGGCTCCGCGCATACGCATCGAGAGTCGGCGCCCAGGGTTCGGCCGTCCGCAGGACCTCGGCGAAGCAGCCGGCGAAGGCGTCGTCGCTGTACCTCTCGGGCAGGTTGGCGAGCACCTTCGCGCCGCCGGGGCGCACCAGCCAGCGCCAATCATCCGGAGCGAGGAACTTCAGTTCCCGGTCGAGGGCGCCGAAGCGTCCCGCCACCGCATGGCAGCGAAGCGTCATCGCGGCAGAGGCGTCGTCCATCCAGTAACCCGAACGGGACTGTCGAAACGCCTGTTCGATCCTGTCCATCCGGCGTTGCTTGAAGGCCTCCACCGCCAGCCAGGTGGACCAGTCCCAGGACGCCGTCAGTTGTCCGGAAGCCTCCGATTCGTGCACGACGCCGGCCGCGACCGGGCCATCGACCGCGCTCCTGTAGGCCCGCCGATCGATCGGCCGCCGTTTTCTCCTGAACCCGGCCCGCGCCAGCACACCGGCGGCTTGAGCGGGCGTCAGGCTGTGCGGATACACGACACCGAGCGCGAGCGCAACGAGGCGCTCGACCGGGCCAAGGGCTCGGAACGTGCCTGCAAAGTCGGTCGTCAGGCCACCAGTCCTCCACTCCGACGGCTTCGTCGACAGCCCGTCCGCCCGTAGATCAGTCCGCCGACACCCCCAGGTGCTCGTTGAACCACGCGACCAGCGCACTCGAGGCGCGCTGACCGTCCTCGCCGCGGAAACCGTGGGCGGCGCCCTCGATCACGATCAGCTTCGAGGTGACGTTCGCCTCGTCGAAGGCGGCCTTGATCCGCTCGCTGTTGCTGAGCGGTACGAGCTGGTCCTGGTCGCCGTGGATCAGCAACGTCGGCGGGTCGTCTTCGCTGACGAACAGCACCGGCGAGATATCAGCGGCCTTGGCCGGGTCGAAGTCGAGGGCCGGGAAGCGGTCGTTCGGCCCGGTTATCCCCTGCAGGTCGACCGGCGGGAAGTAGGCGACGACCGCGGCCACCCGGTTGCCGGTCTGCTCGATCGGGTCCTTGCTCCCGGCGTTTCCCTCGTCCGAGGCGTTGCCGAGCATCAGCGACAGGTGGCCGCCGGCGCTGCCGCCGAACACGCCCATGCGATCCGGGTCGATCGCGAAGTCGTCCGCGTTCAGGCGGATGTAGCGCACCGCCCGCCGCACGTCGGCGACCGCGTCGGGCACCTTGAACAGGGGCGCCGATCCGTGCCGGACCATGAACACGGCATAGCCGTCGTCCAGGAGTTCGTTGACCGCGCCGGCGCGGCCTCCCTCACCGGAAACGATCCGGTGCGGGTCGGACCAGCGGGAGAACCAGCCGCCGCTGACCATGAAGAGCACGGCCGCGCCGTTCTGTTCAGCCGGCACGATCGCGTCGAAGGTCAGCGCCATGCCCATCTTGTGGCCGTAGACGACATCGGCGTGCACCTTGGCGTCCGAGCCGGCCGAGAGGGGCGCGGCGAGGAGGAGGGCAACGGTCAGGATTGCGAACACGTTCTTCATCTTGGGTTCTCCTAGGGCTGGACGCCTCCGGTCGTCTCCTGAGGCGGAGCTGTGAGCTTCATCCGTTCGGCGGCAACCATATCCGCCACGTCCGCGAGCAGCTTCTTCGCGTCGTACACGATCCCGTCCTTGATCGTGTAGCGGACGCCGCCGACCCGCTCGGGGCGGCCGGTGTCGTCGTTCAGCCGGACCGCGCCGGTTCCGTACAGCACCTTGAGGTTGGCGATCGGGTTCTCGTCCACGACCAGGAGATCGGCGAGTATCCCCTCGCGCACGATCCCGAACTCGATGTCTTCGCCGCTCGCCTTCGCCAGTTCCTCGGCGCCGTTCATCGTCGCCGCGCGGATCACCTCGAGTGGATGGAAACCCGCCTCCTGCAACATCTCCAGTTCGAGGATCGTGCCGAAACCGTAGGTCTGGTAGATGAACCCGGAGTCCGAACCGACGGTGACCCGGCCGCCACGGTTCTTGTACTCGTTCAGGAACTGCATCCAGACGCGATAGAAGTTCTTCCACGCCACCTCGTCCCAGGTCGTCCAGTAGAACCAGTACGAACCGTGGTCGAGACGGCTCGGGGCGTAGAACTCGGCCAGACTGGGCAGCGTGTAGTCCGCGTGCCAGTCGGCGTTGCGCGCCCGCATCACGTCGCGGCCGGCCGAGTAGATCGTCATCGTCGGATTGATGAAGAAGTCGAGTTCCAGGAACTCATCGAGCAGAGCGTTCCAGCGCTCGCCGCCGGGCTCGACCATGCTCCACTGTCGCGCCACCTGGCCGAACCGGAACTGCTCGTCCATGTAGTTCATCTCGGCCGGCCAGGGCTGCACGTCATGGCCTTCGTACATCGACTCGAACAGCCCGTAGAAGTGGGTCATCCCGACCAGCCCGAGCCGCGCCGAGTCGATCGCGTTCATGTGGGCGACCCCCATCTGGTCGAGGTGGGCGGTCGACCCGAGCCCCAAGCTTCTCGACTCGTCCAGCAGCGCCGCCATGATCTTCGGCGGAAACGCACCGAGCTTGAGACCGTCCACGCCCTTCTCGTGGGCGTACCGCACCCACTCGCGGGCGTCGGCGGGAGTGCGGATGTCCCGGTCCTTCCACTCCTCGCCGCTACCGGGACGCTGGTAGGAAACGAAGCGCGGCGCGGTGATCTCGTTCCTCCGGCTGCGCTCCTTCTCGCTCAGGTCCCACTCGAGCGGCCCGGTGGGCACGCCGCGCGCCGTCGTGATGCCGTGGGCCAGCCACAGCTTGTAGATGTACTCGGCGCGTGGCGCCTTGGGGACGCCGCCGGTGTGGACGTGGAGGTCGACCAGGCCCGGCAACACCCAGGAACCGGAGAGATCGAGCTCATGGTCGGCGTCCTTCGGGCGCCTGCTCTCGTCGATCTCGGTGTTGGCCATGCCGAGGCTCTTGATCTCCTCGATCCGGTTGCCCTCGATGACGATGTCGACCGGGCCCATCGGCGGTGCGCCCGTGCCGTCAACCACCATCACGCCGCGCAGGATCAGGCGATCGAACGGTCCCTGGCCTTCGCCCTCCGGTCGCGGCGGCGCCGGCTCGACCAGCTTCGGCTCGTCCTCATCGGCGGCAGCGGCGACGGCCGGCGCCATGGCCTGCAGCACGAGGGCCGCGAGCGCGAACAGTGGGAACAGGCCCCAACGGGACTGCCTCGACGATTCCATGGGCGGTTGGGGCATGGCTCCTCCTTCAGACAGGGGTGCGGCGGCCGGCTCGCCTCCCGTGTGGTTCGCGCTCAGGGGATTCGTGCTCAGGACAGGGACGGCCGCTCGCCGGAGTCGACGACGGCGCTCAGGTAGAGCAACGCCTGGCCGGGCTGCGGCGCGCGCACCAGCATGCCGTGGGTAGCCGCGAGCACGTCGCGGCGACTGATCTGGCCCACCAGCCTCCGGCCTCGCAGCACGGGCAGCCGGCGGTACGGCGTGCTCTTGAAGATGCGCGCGATGGTCAGGAGGTCGGTGTCCTCGGAGATCGTGCGCGCCTTGCGGTCCATGAAGGCCGACGCATCCGTGGAGTCGAGTTCGAACTCGGCCGGGTCCGCTTCTTCCTCCGGCGCCGCCAGATCCTCCAGACCGAGTTCACTGCTGCGCTCCCGCAGGATGGACCGCCGACCGTCGATCGCCGCGGTCAGATGGTGCGAGGCGTTCAGAACGTCCCGGCGGCTCACCTGCCCGACGAGCACCTCGTCCCGAACCACCGGCAGGCGCCGGTACGGCGTGTCGAGGAAACGCTGCGCGATCTCAAGCAGTGGCTCGCCGCCGTCGATCACCCGTCCGAAGTCAGTGTTCATGAACGCGTCCACGGGCGCCGCCGGCAACTGGTCGTAGGCCAGGCCGAGGAGCACGTCCATCGAGAACTTCTCGGAGAAGACGCCCAGGAAACGACCGGAGGACGGGTCCACTACCGGCGCGCCCGAGATCCGGTTCTTCAGCAGGAGGGCGATCGCGTCGAGCGCCGGCATACCGGCCCGGAGCGTGACCAGGCGTTTCGTCATGAAGTCCTCTGCTCGCGAACGCCTGCTGGCAGCCAGCCCGCGCTCGTCCGCCGCGCGCGCCGTCACGGTAAGGACCGTCAGGCAGCTCTTCTCCGACAGCATCCCGAGATAGCGGTGGCGTTCGCCGATCACCGGCGCGCCGGTGATCCGATGCCGGAGCAACGCCGCGACGCCATCGAACACGTGGGTGCGCGGGTGCACCGTGACCAGCCGGGTCACCATGATGTCCCGGGCGAGCTTCGGCCTGTCGATCGTCTTCTCCATCGGGAAGTCACCGATCGTAGCAGCGACGACCCGTCAACGCGCGGCCTCCGGCACGCCGAGGGGCAAAGTCCCCGGGGCCCTTCGAGACTGCTAGTCTTGCCGTTTCTCCGACTCCCAGTTCACCGTCCGTCAAGGGAGAGTTTGATGACTCGTTCCACCCAAGCACTCCGCCTGGTGACCGCGCTACTCGCCGTCGCCTTCCTGAGCCTCGGTCTCGTCGCCTGCGACCAGTCGCGGGCCGACGTCCCGATCCAGGGGCCCCGCGACCTCGCGCGCGTGGCGCCCGAAGAAGTCGGCATGTCGAGCGAGCGGCTCGAACGCCTGAACGAAGCGATGCAGGGCCTGGTCGACGAAGGTCTGCTCTCCGGCATCACGACGATGATCTCGCGCCACGGCAAGATCGCGCACTTCGGCACCTTCGGGCATCGCGACATCGAGGCCGGCTCCGAGATGACCGAGGACGTCATCTTCCGCATCTACTCGATGACCAAGCCGATCACCGGCGTCGCCCTGATGATCCTGTACGAGGAAGGGAAGTTCCGGCTCTCCGACCCGGTCCACCGCTACATCCCCGAGTTCGAGGGCCTGGTCGTCGCCAGGGAGGACGGGCCGAACGGTCAGCCGATCACCGAGCCGGCCGACCACCCGATGACCATCCGCGAGCTGATGGCGCACACCGCCGGCCTCAGCTACGGCATCTTCTCCCAGTCCCAGGTCGACACGCTGTACCAGGAGGCTGGCGTCCTCGACAACGACTCGACGCTCAAGGACATGATCGACAAGCTGTCGAAGATCCCGCTCCGGCAGCAGCCCGGTTCGATGTGGCACTACAGCGTCGCGGTCGACGTCCAGGGCTACCTGGTCGAGGTGCTCTCCGGGCAGAAGTTCGACGAGTTCCTGAACGAACGGCTGTTCGGCCCTCTGGGGATGAACGACACCGCCTTCCACGTGGCCGAGGACAAGGCGGACCGCTTCGCCCAGGTCTACACCCACGACGCCGACGGCAACCTGATGGCCCAGGAGGGCTTCGGCGGCTCCCGCAGCTACTTCGATCCACCGAACTTCCTCTCCGGCGGCGGCGGCCTCGTTTCGACCACGATGGACTACATGCGCTTCTCCCAGATGCTGCTGAACGGCGGCGAGCTGGACGGAGTGCGCATCCTGGCGCCCTCGACGGTCAGGCTGATGCACCTGAACCACCTGCCCCGCGAGCTCAAGGAGATGTCTCCGGGCACCGGCTTCGGTCTCGACTTCGCCGTCGTCCTCGACCCGGTGGCCGCCGACGGCATCTCCAAGGGCGAGTACTACTGGGGCGGCGCCGCCGGCACCTGGTTCTGGATCGACCCGAAGGAAGACCTCGTCTTCGTCGGCATGATCCAGCACTTCGGACCGCGGCGGCCGGACGTCCGGTCGCTGAGCCGCCGTCTCACCTACCAGGCGATCCTCGAGTAGACGGCTCTAGCGCTTAGCCCGCTTGCCGAACATGATCCCCGCGACGCGGCGGATCTGGATCTCCTCCGATCCTTCCGTGATCCGGTACCGCCGGTGGTGGCGGTAGATGTGCTCGAACGGCATGTGCCGGGTGTAGCCGATGCCGCCGTGGGTCTGGATAGCCCGGTCGGCGGCGTTGCAGACGAGGCGATTCGCGCGGTAGTTGCACATGGAGACCTTGTCGGTGACCTCCATGTGGTGCTGCTGGTCGAGTTCCCAGGCGGTCTTGTAGACGAGGTTGCGGACCATCTCGCACTCGGTCTGGAGTTCGGCGAGCGGGAACTGGATCGCCTGGTTGAGCCATAGGGGCTTGCCGAAGACGATCCGGTTCCGCGCGTACCTGACGCTCTCGTTGATGCAGAACTGCGCCGCGCCGACACCCGACGCGGCCTGGCGGATGCGGTTCTCGTGGACGAAGGTCTGAGCCAGTGCCAGGCCGCGCCCCTCCTCGCCAAGGATGGCGTCATTCGGCACACGAACGTCCGTCAACGACACCTCGGCGTGATCCGTCGGCATGTTGAAGGTCCACCACATGAAGGGGACCTCGAAACCCGGTGAATCGGTCGGCACGATGAAGCAGGTGACGCCGTCCGCCTTCCCCGGATCGCCCGAGGTGCGGGCGAAGATCAGGTCGTGGGTGGCCGCGTGCAGGCCCGAGTTGAACCGCTTGGCGCCGTTGATCACCCAGTCGTCGCCGTCCCGGGCCCCGGAGGTCTCGAGCCAGGTCGCGTCCGAGCCGTGGTCCGGCTCGGTCAGACCGAAGCCCATCCGGACCGCGCCGGTCATCATGCCCTCCATGAACCGCTCCTTCTGGGCGGGCGTCCCGAAGCGGTGCATCATGATCACGGTCGGGAAGTTGCCGACTATCGAGGACTCGTTCTGCAGGTCGTTGTGAAGCCCCAGCCCCTTGGCTGCCAGGTGCTCCCGGATCACCGCCATCGCCAGGTTCGAGCCGTCCTGGCCGCCGAGTTCCTTCGGCAGACCGAACCGGAGGTGACCGGCGGCGTCGGCGCGGCGCTTCATCTCGCGCAGCAGCGCCTCCCATTCGGGCCGCGGCTTGCCGTCGTTCTCGAAGTCGGTCCGTGCCCACTCGCGGCGCTGGTCGAAGAAGCGGACGTTGTCGTCCTGCTGCTCCAGCGGCCTGATCTCGCGCTCGATGAACTCGTCGAGTTGGGCCAGCTTGTCCTTGATGTCCTGCGGAATCTCGAAGTCCATTGTTCTCCCGTTACCCGGCTGCCAGGTAGGCGTCGATGATCTCGCCCAGCCGTTCCGGCGCATCGAAGTGGACCATGTGGCCCGCCTCGGGGATCTCGACGTGGTGTACGTTGCGAAACAGCCGGACCCGGCGTTCGATCTCGTCCGGCGCCTCGGGCGTGTCGTGGTCGATGCCGCCGCGGCCCCGGTAGAACTCGGCGGAACGGCCGCCGGTGACGACGAGCACCGGGCAGGAAACCCAGGGCCAGCGCTCCTCGGACAGCCGGCTCGACATCGTAAGGCCCGTCGTCTCGACCTGCGGGTCCCACTTCCATTGCAGGCCGCCGTACGGGTGCTCGGTCGTGCCGATCTCCACCAGGTGCCGCGCCAGGTCGTGGTCGAGACCGGGATGGAACCGGCAGTAGAGCCGCCAGGCGTCGTCCAGGTCCATCATCGGCCGCTTGTGGCCGCCGGGCCGGAGCAGGCTGGTGTGGCCGTTCTGGAGGCGAAGCTGGCGGTTCTCGACCGGCATGTCGCTCTCGCGGAACGGCGCGCCGACGCCGTCGATGTTGACGATCACGACTGGCACGTCGTTGAACACGGCCGCGTAGTGACTGACGATCTGGCCGCCCAGGCTGTGGCCGACCAGCACAGGGCGCTCCAGTTGAAGCTGGAAGATGACCGCGTGCAGATCGGCGATGAAGTGCGGCAGCGCGTAGACACCGGGCTTGCCGCTGTCACCGTGCCCTCGCAGGTCGAAGGAAACGACCCGGTAGCGGTCGCGGAACCGGCTCGCCAGCGGCTCGAAGGCAAGCGCCAGGTCCTGCATGCCGTGCAGCAGAACGAGAGGAGGCGCGCCCTCGTTGCCGTAGTCGTAGACCTGCAGTTCGATACCGCCGGCACCGGCAAGGCGGAGACTCCGGGGCCTGGCTGAGTCTGTCGTCATGGTGCGCGGGAGGATACGCCAAGCACGGCGGACATCGCGGCCAGGGCCGGGTATCCTTGCCGCTTCAACACCATCGAGCCCCCACGGAGATCACGAGATGAAGAGAACCCAATGGACCGCGATCGCGGCAGCCATCCTGCTGCTTCCCGCCGCGGCGGCGGCGTCCGACGAGCTGACCGCCGAGAACGCGTTCGAACGCCTCAAGGCGCTGGCCGGCACCTGGGAAGGATCGGCGAGCGGCGAGGGCGCCGAAGCGGCGGCCGAGGCGGATGCGACCGGCAAGGTCGTCCACGAGTTCGAGGTCACCGCGAGCGGCCATGTGCTGATGGAGCGCATGGGGCCGAACACCGACTACGAGATGGTCAACATGTACCACCTCGACGGATCCGACCTCGTCCTCACCCATTACTGCTCGAGCGGCAACCAGCCGCGGATGAAGTTCAACGCCGCCACCAGCGCTCCCAACCGCCTGGTCTTCGACTTCGACGGCGGCACGAACCTGGACACCACGCCCAGCCACATCCACTCGGCTGAGATCCGGCTCGACGGCAGGGACCGGCTCGACAGCGCCTGGATGGCCCACGAAGGCGCGGAGGAAGCCGGCACCATGACCTTCCACCTGAAGCGGCAGTAGCAAACCCACCCGGAGGTACGCAGCGGATGAACGACTCCCGGAACGGCAACAGCGGCAACGGACTCTACGGCGCCCACGGCCGCGCCCTCGTCGTCGACCTCTCGACCGGCGAGCACCGCGTCGAGACGATCCCGGGAGACGTCTTCCGGCAGTACCTCGGCGGCTACGGCCTCGGCGCCTGGCTGATGTGGAAGCACTTTCCCGCCGGCGTCGAGGCGACCGCGCCCCAAGCCTGCTTCGCGCTCGTCTCGGGCCTGCTCACGGGGCTCCGTACACCGTTCTCGGGGCGCATCCAGATCGTCGGCAAGTCGCCGCTCACCGGCACCTGGGCCGACTCGAACTCCGGCGGCAGCACCGCGATCCACCTCCGCCACGCGGGCTACGACGCTCTGGTGGTCCGCGGCCGCGCCGCCGAACCGTCGGTTCTGGTCGTGCGGGAGGACGGCGTTGCGATCGAGCCGGCCGGCGCCCTCTGGGGCACCCAGATTCCGGAGGCCTTCGACGCGCTCCAGGAGCGCTACGGCACGAAGTTCCGGGTCGGCGTCTCGGCGATCGGTCCCGCCGGCGAAGGCGAAGCGCTCATCTCCTCGGTGATGAACGACCGCTACCACGCCTTCGGCCGCCAGGGTTTCGGCGCCGTCTTCGGCTCGAAGAACCTGAAGGCCGTGGTCGTCGACGGCGGCGAGAACACCGGCAACACGGTGCCGATCCGTGACGAGAAGCGCTTCCGGTCCCTCTGCGAGGACGTGAACCGCGAGTACCGGAGCGACATCAGCCTGCCAATGCGCTTCGTCGTCAAGATGGCGACGCCCAAGAAGCACCTAGGCTTCCTCTACCGGGCGTTCGCGAAGCTGGGGATCAAGATCGAGTCGCCGCAGCCGGCGATGCGCCAGTTGTGGGCGGACCGGGGAACGACGGCGGCGGTCGCCCTCTCGGTCGAGAACGGCGATGCGCCGCTCAAGAACTGGACCGGCGTCGCCGCCCGCGACTTCCCGCTCGCGAAGAAGGGCTGGAAGCTGGACGGCACCGAGGTCGACAAGCTGATCACGAAGAAGCTGAGCTGCGGCGACTGCCCCGCGCCATGCAAGGGGATCGTCGGCGTGAAGAAACGTGGCCTGTCGGACGTGCGCCGCCCGGACTACGAGACGATCGTCGGCTTCGGCGCCAACATCCTGAATGACGACCTGGAACTCGTCACTGCCTGCCACGACGCCTGCAACCGCTTTGGCATGGACGCCGTCAGTTCGAGCGCCACGATCTCCTGGGTCTGTGAGGCGGTCGAACGCGGCGACCTGACGGCCGACGACCTCGACGGGATCGACATGCGCTGGGGCAACGGCGAGGGCGCGCTCGCCCTGACCGTCAAGATGGGTGAAGGCGAGGGCTGCGGCGTGTGGCTGCGCAACGGCGTCGCCTCGGCATCCCGCCACGCCGGCCGCGGCACCGACGCCTACGCGGTCCACGTCGGAGGCCAGGAACCGGCCTACCACGACCCGCGCTTCACTTCGCTGATGGGCGTCACCTACATCGCCGACCCGACGCCGGGGCGGCACACCGCCGGCGGCGCCTCCTGGAACGAGACCTTCGGCGCCGCCTTCCCGCTGCCAGAGGCGGTGGACAAGGACGAGGTGACGATCGCCTGGAAGGGCACGAAGAACAAGGGAGTGGCCCAGGCGCACTACAGCAACGCTCACCAGACGCTGAACGGACTGGGTCTCTGCATGTTCACGGGCCTCACCGGGGCTTTGCCCTGGGTCGACATGGTCAATGCCCTGACCGGCTGGGACGTGGACCAGAAGGAGCTGCTGCTCTGCGGCGAGCGGATCCAGAACCTCAGGAACGCCTTCAACGTCCGCGAGGGCGTAGTGCCCGCGGACTTCGAGCCCCACGCGCGGATGCTGGGCGAGGGCGACGGCCTGCTCGATGCCGGGCCTCTGGCCGGCGTCCGGGCGCCGCTCGAGCGGTTGAAGCGCGACTACTACCAGGCGATGGACTGGGATCCGGAAACCGGCCGGCTCAGCCAGAGGCGCGCCGAGCAGCTCGGCATGGACGACCTGCTGGAAGCGCACCTGGCCTGATCGAGGCCGGGTTCGCTGCCTCGATGGGCCTGCTGCGCCGCCTGACCCGAACCCGCACGGGGCCGAAGATCAAGGTCCGGGTGCTGATCCGGGGCCGCATCGGCGCCGGCTGGCACGACGTCGACCGAACGTTCCGGCTTGCTCCCGGCGCCACGCTCGCTGAGTTGCTGCCGCTCGCGGACCGTGCCGGCGTGCCCCTGTCCTCGGCGATCGCCGAATCGCCCCACCTGCGCGACACACTGATGATCAACGGCGAGCGCTGCCCGCTCGAAAGCAACCGCGAGCGTCCGCTCGAGGACGGTGACGAGATCTACCTTCTCGCACCCGTCGCCGGCGGCAGCGGCGATGCCTGGGCGCCGGACAGCTTCGAGGCGCGGCTGGAACGGGTACTCGGGCGGGAGATCGACGGCTGCAAGCGCCTGACCGCCATCGATCGACTCTCGGGCGGCGCCAGCCAGGAGACCTATCGGCTCGAGGTCGAGGCGCCCGGGGGGCCTCGCGCGCTGGCGCTCCGGCGATCTCCGGGCGGCAAGGGAGAAGAAGCCAGAGCCGTCGAGCGCAGCGCGCCTGGCCTGCGCATCGAGGCGAAGCTGATGCAGGTCGCCCGCGAGAACGGCATTCCCGGACCCGAGGTGTTCTACGTGCTGGAGCCCGGCGACGACCTCGGAGCCGGCTTCGTCATGGAGTGGCTCGAGGGCGTCGCCCTGGGCGCGCGGATCGTGCGCTCTCCCGACCTTGCCGAAACGCGCCCGAAACTGGCCCGGCAATGCGGCGAGATCCTGGGCCGGCTGCACACGATCGACCTGGAAGCCCACGGCCTCGACCGGGATCTGGCGAGCCTCGGCGCGGTCGACTTCATCGAGCAGACCCGGGGCCGCTACGAGGCCCTCGAAACGCCGCAACCGATGATCGACTTCACCGCGCGCTGGCTGATGAAGAACCTGCCGGATTCGCCGGATCGGGCCCTGGTTCACAACGACTTCCGCAACGGCAACCTGATGGTCGACAAGACGGGTGTCATCGCGGTGCTCGACTGGGAGATCGCCCACATCGGCGACCCGATGCGGGACCTGGGCTGGATCTGCACGAATTCCTGGCGCTACGGCGCCGGCCCCGAGCTTCCGGTCGGCGGCTTCGGCACATACGAGAACCTGTTCGCCGGCTACGAGGCGACCAGCGGCAAGGCGGTCGACCTGAAGCGCGTGCAGTACTGGGAGGTGTTCGGATCCTTCTGGTGGGCCGTCTCCACCCTCGGCATCACGCAGCACTATCGCAAGGGACTGGACCCCTCGGTCGAGCGCGTGACGATCGGGCGACGCACGACGGAGTGTCAGGTCGACTGCGTGAATCTCCTGATCCCGGGTCCGGTCGAACTTGTCGGGGCGCCCGATCAGCTCCCGGACCCCGACATGCCCCGGCTCGAGGAACTGGTCGCCGCGACCCGGGACTTCCTGCACGGTCAGGTGCGGGAGGAGACGACCGGACGAACCCGCTTTCACGCCCTGGTCGGCGGCAACGCCCTCGACATCGTCTATCGCGACCTGCACTTCGGCGCCGAGCATCGTTTCCGGGAGCACGAGCGCCTCCGCGGCCTGCTCGACGCCGACGGCACGCTGCTGGAACTGAGATGGAAACTCGTCCACGCGATCCGGGAGGACCGGATCGGCCTCGACGACCGGAAGCTGCACGAACACCTGCGAGCAACGGTCGTCAACCAGATCGCCATCGACCAACCGAAGTACTCGGGCTTCAAGACCGCCGCGGGGCTGTAGAGTGAGGCGCGACAAGGAGGATCGACAATGAAAACGCAGACCTACCGCAGGACGGCAGCGGTGACGCTCGGCCTGGCCCTCGTCGCCAGTTCCCTTTCGGCTCAGTGGACGCGACGCGAGACCGGGCCGAGGATTCCACCGGCCGAAGGTGTCGAGAGCATCAACCTGATCCGCACTCTCTCCCATCACGCGCCGCTGATGGAGGCCTGGGGCCCCTTCGGGGGCTACATCCTGCGCGGCAGCACGCTTCCCGACCGGGACCGCGAAATCGTCATCCTGCGCACGGCGTGGCTCAACGAGGCCGAGTATGAATGGGGGCACCACGCGCGGGCGGCCGGAGCGCTCGGCATGACGGACGAGGAGATCCGCAACGTCGCCGTGGGCGAGAACGCCGGTCCGTGGACCAGCTTCGAGCGCTACCTCTTGCGCGCGGCGACCGAGCTGCACCGGCGGTCGGCCATCTCCGAACGGACCTGGGCGTTTCTCAAGGCCCGCTACAGCGACCAGCAGATGATCGACCTGATCTTCACGGTCGGCCAGTACCGGATGGTGTCGATGGCGCTCAGGAGTATCCGCGTCGAGCCCGACGAGGGGCTGGAGCCCTTTCCCGAGGACGTGCCGCGACGCTAGTCGGCCAGCCGCTCGCGGACTTCGGCAAGCCGCCCGATCGACTGAAGCACCCGCGCCGGGTCCTGGACCAGGTGGCGCACGACGACCTCCTCGTAGCCCGCCTCACCCAGCTCCGCGAACGCGGTGGCGACGCGTTCCGCCTCGCCCAGGATCAGCGCCTCGCGGGGAAAGCCGCGATAACCGCGTGAGATGACTCCGGCCGCCGCCTGCTCGGCTTCCGCCGCCGTCTCGCCGACATAGATGTCGCGCCGGATCGCGGCCACGCCGACCGGGCGGCCGTGGCGCTCGCAGGCCTCCCGGTAGAGGCGGAGCTGCCCGGACGCCTCCGCCGGCGTCAATCCCGGGGCCGCCAGCCAGCCATCGCCCAGCCGCGCCGCGCGGTCGATCGCCGGCGGCGCCGAAGCCCCGATCCAGACCTCGACCGGCTCCGGCGGGAACGGCGAGATACGGGCCTCGCGAAGTCCGAAGCGGTCGTTCTCTCCTCCGGTGGTCACCGTCTCCCCGGACCACAGACGGCGCAGGATGGAGAGCGACTGCTCGAACCGCGACGGTCGCTGCCGCACCGGAACGCCCATCGCCTCGAACTGGTTGTCGGCGGGGCCGATGGCGCACTGAAGAATGAACCGCCCATCGCTCAGACTCGCCAGGGTGCCAACCTGCTCGGCCACGATCAGCGGATGCCACAGCGGTAGCAGGTAGAGGGCGCCGGCGGGCCGATCCCCCCACTCCGCCAGCATCCGGCCCAGGATCGCCGTGTTCTGGTAGTACGGCAGCGCCGTCGCGTGGTGGTCGCCGACGAACAACGCGTCGAGGCCGGCCTCCCTGGCCGCGCGGGCCCGGTCGATCATCCTCCGCGCCCCTTCGCGAGGGTCGTCTACGTTGTATGCGCTTTGAACGGAAATGCTGATCCGCATGGTTCCCTCGCCACGGTCAATGTATAGGATCGCGCAACCGACATCGCGCCATCAACAACGCACAGGAGCATGCGCCGAATCCCATGCCTGAACTGATTCTCGCAACCGTCCCCTATCCCGCCGGAGGTCTGATTGCCGGCGTTCTCGGTGCCGCCGCCGGCGCCCTGGTCGTCATCATCATCGCCGAGGGCGCCAGCACCGAACCGATCAAGCCGAGGACGATCCCGATCTGGATGTGGATCGTACTCTGGGTCCCGCTCGGCCTGATCCTGATCCTCACGGACATGCCGGGCTGGCTGCGTACGCTGTTGTTCGTGATTCCGTTCGCTTTGACACTGGGGCTGTTCAATCGACGCGCAGCCTGATTGCCGCGCCACCGCGGGCGACGGAGCGCGGATCCGCTACCGGCTGGATGGCAGCGGACCGCTCGTCGTCTTCACGCACGGCCTGGGTGGCCACCTGGATTCCTGGGAGCCCACGGTAGAAACGCTCCAGGACCGCTACACCGTTCTGACCTGGGACGTCCGGGGCTTTGGCGGCTCGGAACGGCGTCCAGACACGATGGCGCCGGAGACCTGGGCCTCCGATCTCACCGCCGTGCTCGACGAAGTCGGCGCCGATGGGGCGGTGATCGGAGGGATCTCGATGGGCGGCGTCGTTTCCCAGCGCTTCGCCCTCGACTTCCCTGAACGCACCCGGGCGCTGATCCTGATCAGCACCTCGAGCGAGGTGAATGAACGCGCCGCGGCCGGCTGGAACGTCCGCGCCGACGTCGTCGAACGTGACGGCCTGGCCAAGGCGCTTGCCCCGACCGGCCCCGCCCTGTCCTACGGCAAGGAGTACCGGGAACGCCACGCCGCAGACATCGCGGAGGCAGCGCGTCTCACCATCGAACGGAACGACGCCGCCTGCTACGCGGCCGCCTGCCGCGCCGTGTCGGACATCGACTACACGGCCGATCTGGCGACGATCAACCGCCCGACCCTCATCCTCCAGGGCCTCGAGGACGCCCTGACTCCGCCCGGCGGCAGCGTCATCATGTCCCGCCGCATTCCGGGCTCCCGTCTGGTCATGCTCGAGAACTGCGGCCACGCCATCCCCACCGAGCGGCCCGACGAGTTCCACACCGAGGTCGAAGCGTTCCTGGCCGAGGTCCTCTAGAGGCGCCGCGGCCGACTGCTACTTCAGGTGGCGGTCGAAGAAGTCGATCTGGGCGGCCATCGCCTTGTCGAGCCACTCACCGCTGTAGATGGCGTAGTGGGTGATGTCCCAGGCGTGGTACTCGACCGGGACGCGGCCGGAGAGGATCCGGTAGACGCGTTCGCCATGCTCGCGGATGTCGAAGTAGTGCTCCTGCTTGGCGTCGATGATGATGGTCGGAGCGGTGATGAGGTGAGCGTGTTCGACCGGTGAGAAGCGGGCGAAGCGCTCGTAGTAGGGACTGCCGGTGAGGCCCTCCGGCTTGTCGTCACCGATCGGGACCGGCGCGAGCTCCCCGCGGGCGCGGCGCACGCGGTTCGCGTGGACCGCCTCGAGCCCTCCCGGGCTCGTGACCAGGCCGTTGCGCTGGTCCATCGCGCCGACCTGGGCGGCCACCGCCTTCACCCGCCGGTCGTGTGCGGCGCGCCAGACAACGTGGCCACCGCCGAAGCTGGAGCCCCAGATGCCGATCCGGGACGGGTCGGCGTGCGGCTCGCCCTCGACGAAGGAGATCGCGGCGTCGATGTCCTCCTGCTGGTCGAGAGGATCGACCAGCTCCCGGATCGCCTGCGCCTTCACGGTGACGAAACCGTCCGCGTCGGGGGCCGGCATTTGGCCGTGGACGACGAGCCGGGCATCGCTCTCGCCCCAGCCCCTGTAGTCGAACGCCAGCACCAGGTAGCCGGCGGCCGCGAAGCGCGGCGCGATGCCGCGATTCAGGTGGGCCTTGGTGCCGCCCCAACCGTGACAGAGCACGATCGCCGGCAGCTTCTCCCCCTCGGCGGTCGCCTTCGGATAGAAGACATCGCCGGCAAGACGGGTGCCGTCGCTCCAGATCTCCACTGGCTTGCGAGCGAGGGTCGGATAGCCCTCGACGTCCATCAGCTTGTCGGCGGCCGAGGCCGGGACACCGCCGATGACCAGGGCCAGAATCACCGTCGCGACCACCGCCGGCACGTACCGCATTCTCAGGTTTCCTTGCATCGCCCATCCTCCCTTGGATACCTGGATCGTACCCGACCCTGCAGAGCGGAACCGCCAGTCCACCCGACGCTGAATGAAGCCTCAGTAAACGGGTAGAGTCTGTCCCGCAATGAAGCGCGTTCGCTCTGCCGCCGGGGCCGCGGCCTGGTTGCTGTGCGCCGTCGCGCCGGTGGCGGCAGCACAGACCGACCGGCCCGCCGCAACAGCCTCCGCCATCGGAGAGGCCCCCCAGCTCGACGGCCGCGTTCTCGACGATCCGGTCTGGCGGAGCATCGCCCCGGCCTCCGGCACGGTCCAGACCCGGCCCTTCGCCGGCGAGCCGGGCACCGAACGCACCGAAGTCCGCTTCGCGTTCACGGAGGACACCCTCTTCGTCGCGGTCGTCTGCCACGACCGCGAACCGGACGGCATCGTCATCTCGGACAGCCGCCGCGACGCGGCGCTGGATGAAACGGACAGCTTCCAGGTCATCTTCGACACGTTTCGGGACGGGCGCAATGGCTTCGTGTTCGGCACGAACCCCGCGGGCATCGAGTACGACGGCCAGGTCATTCAAGGCGGCTCCGGCATCTTCAGCGGCATGGGTGGCGGCGGCCGCTTTCGGGGTGCCCTTTCCACCGGGTTCAACCTGAACTGGGACGGCGCCTGGAACGTCGCCACCGAGGTGGGCGACTATGGCTGGAGCGCCGAGTTCGCGATTCCCTTCCGCACCCTCCGCTATCCCCCGACCGACGTGCAGACCTGGGGCCTGAACTTCCAGCGCAACATCGCCCGCCACCGGGAGGTCGCCTTCTGGTCCGAGCTCGACCGGAACCACGACCTGGACCGGTTGACCGACGCGGGCTCGCTCCGGGGCGTCGAGCCGCCGCCGCAGCGCAACCTGAAGCTGATCCCCTACGCGATCGGTTCGAACCACGAGCACGGCATAGCGGGCGGCGACGACGTGTCGGATTCCGAGCTCGGCGTCGACCTCAAGTACAGCGTGACCCCGAGCCTGACGCTCGACCTGACCTGGAACACGGACTTCGCTCAGGTCGAGGTCGACGAGCAGCAGGTGAACCTCGACCGGTTCAACCTGTTCTTCCCCGAGAAGCGGCCGTTCTTCCTGGAGAACGCCGGCCTGTTCACGGTCGGGGCCCGCTCGGGCGGAAGCCGCGCGTCGGCCCGCGTCGACCTGTTCTTCAGCCGCCGCATTGGCATCGGACCCGGCGGCGAGCTGATCCCGATCGACTACGGCGGGCGGCTATCCGGCAAGGCCGGCCGCTTCAACGTGGGGCTGCTCCACATGCAGACCGCCTCGGTCGGCGGGCTGCACGGCAACAACTACGCCGTCGCCCGGGTCAACCGCGAACTGGGCGAGCGCTCCAGCATCGGCGGCATGTTCGTCAGCCGCGAGGGCGTAGGCAGCCTCGCCCCCGAGGACGACACGAACCGCGCCTACGCCCTCGACGGCAAGTGGGGCATCGGGGAGCACCACACGATCGAAACCTACGTCGCCCAGACCGACACACCGGGGCTCAACGGCGACGACAGCTCCCTGCTCCTGAGCTACAACCTCGGCAAGCCCCAGTGGCGCGGCAACGTCAGCGTCGCCGAAGCTCGCGCGAACTTCAACCCCGAAGTCGGCTTCATGTCGCGACGGGAGTTCCGGAACTTCTCCGCGTTCGGCATGCGCACGATCCGGCCGAAGAACCTCCTCGGCTTTCACGAACTCCGGCCCCATGTCTCGTACAGCGGCATCTGGGACTTCGATGACTACCTGGAGACCGAGTACATCCACGTCGACAACCACTGGGAATGGCGCAACGGCTTCCAGGTCCACACCGGCGTGAACTTCACCAAGGAGGGCGTCAAGGAGACCTTCGAGATCGTCGAAGGCATCCCGGTCCAGGCGGGCAGGTACAGCCACGACGAGCTCCAGACCGTGTTCTCGACGAACCAGGCGAAGCCGTTCTCGGTCTACATCCGCAACATCACCGGCGGCTTCTTCGGCGGCGACCGGAGCTCCACGTCGTTCACCCTGCTTGCCCGGCGCGGCGAGCGACTGACCTCGGAACTCACCTGGGACCACAACGACGTGGACATCGACGCGGGCAGCTTCCAGGTCAATCTGGGCCGGCTCCGACTCTCCTACTCGATCACGCCGAGAATGCTCGTGCAGGCGCTCGCCCAGTACAACGACCAGTCCGACAACGTGTCCGCGAACCTCCGTTTCTCCTGGCTGCAGGACGCGAACACGGGGCTGTTCGTGGTCTACAACGAGATCGACGAGCTCGGCGCCCGGATCCTCTACGAGCGGCCCGACCGCACCGTGATCGTGAAGTACAGCCGGCTGGTGGACGTCTTCCGCTAGAGCCGTCGAGTTCACACCGCCTGCCGACAGGAGCCCCGCCGCCATGAACCCGAACGATCTGCGCGCCTACTTCTCGTTCCGCTCCCCCTTCTCGTGGTTCGCCTTCCATCGCATCACGACGACCGGCGTGTTCGACTGGAACGAGATCGACGCCGTACCGATCTTCCCCTTCGGCAAGGGGGCCAATCTCTCGGCGGGGCGCGCCAAGTCGAGCTACGTCCGCCTGGACGCGGAGCGGATCGCCAAGGCCTACGGGCTGCCCATGAACTGGCCCGAAGGCGGCGACGATCCGGACTGGTTCCCGCCGCACCAGGTCTACGTCTGGGCACGGGAGCAGGGCAAGGCGATCGACTACGCACGCGAGGCCTTCATGGCCCGGTTCGGGCGCGGCCTCGACCTCGCCAGCGACGGGGTCATGCGCGCCGCCGCCGGAGCCGCCGGCCTCGACGGCGACGAGGCCCTGGCCGTCGCGCACGATCCCGAATGGAAGAAGAAGATCATGGAGGGCTTCTCCCACACCCGGGACGACGGCGCCTTCGGCGTTCCGCTCTTCATCTACCGCGGCGAGCGCTTCTGGGGCAACGACCGCCTGGACTGGCTGCTGCGGGAGGTCGCACGCTCGGAAGGGCGCGAAGTGACCGACCTCGCGGCGGACCCGCTGGCGCCGGTCCACTCCGCGTAGCTGCCACCGCCCGGCCCGTGTGCTTCAATATGCAGACTTGCCCCTGTTCGAGCAGCACCGCGCGCGCCTGACGCGGGCGGAAGCAACCTGCCGCCGGCCGCCGGCCGCGTTCGCCGTCGTGGGTGGCATCGCGCTTGCGATGCTGCTGGGAATCACGGTGGCCGAAGTCCTCTGGCGCTATCTCCTGAACGATTCGCTGCCCTGGACCGAGGATGTCTCGACGATGTCGCTCACCGTGGTGGTGGCGGCCGCGATCGCCTACGGCGCGGGCGAGGGTTCGCACGTCTGCGTGAACCTGATCGCCCGTTTCGCGGCCCGGCGCGTCACCAGGGTCACGGACGCGATTGCCCGGCTTCTGGGTCTGTGCGTGACGGCGATGGCCGCCTACGCCCTGTTCGTCCACGGCAGTTGCGGCCTGCCCTGCGGCGACGTGACCGGCAGCCTCTCGATCCCTCATACGCCGTTCTACTACGCGCTCGGCGTGTCGCTGGCCGCCTACGGCTGCCTGCTCGCGGCCCAGATGCTCCTGGGCTTCGCGGCCTGGAACGGCGAAGACCCCAACGAGCCGGTCGAATGACCGCCGGAACCGGAATCGCCCTGCTGGGCTTTCTCGCCCTCCTCGCCCTGCTCCTGATCCGCGTGCCGGTGGGGCTGGCGATGCTGATCGTGGGCGCAGCCGGGATCGCCCTGATTCGGCCCGGCGCCGTCGTACCGGTGGTCGCGGGGGAGATCTTCGCGGTCTCCTCCCGCTACTCCCTCACCATCCTGCCCCTGTTCATGCTGATGGGCAATCTGGCCCTGGTCTCCAGGATGAGCCAGGACCTGTACCGGGCCGCCCATAGCTGGCTCGGCCGTTTCCGGGGCAGCCTGGCTTCCGCGTCGATCGTCGCCTGCGCCGGATTCTCGGCACTCTCGGGCTCGTCGCTGGCCGCCGCGCTGACGATGGGCCGCGTCTCGCTTCCCGAGATGCGGCGGTTCAGGTACGACGACTCCCTGGCTACCGGCGCCATCGCCGCCGGCGGAACGCTGGGCATTCTCATCCCGCCGTCGGCGGGACTGGTGATCTACGGGATCATCACCGAGGAGAGCATCGGACGTCTTTTCATGGCCGGAGTGATACCGGGGATTCTGCTGACTCTGCTCTTCATCCTCGCCATCTGGATCGTCGTCAAGCGGGATCCCGACAAGGCGCCGCACGCCACGGCGTCCGTTCCGTTGGGGGAGCGGCTCCGGGCCACCGCGAGCGCGGCGTGGATCCTCGGCATCGTCATCGTGACGATCGGCGGTATCTACGCCGGTATCTTCTCGGCGATCGAAGCGGCGGGAGTCGGAGCGCTGTTGGCGCTGGTCGCGGCCTGTGTGCGCCGCACGTTGAACCGGAAGACCGTGATCGAGGTGGCGAACGCCACGCTGAAGGCCAGCGGCACCGCCTTCCTCGTGCTGTTCGGCGCCTTCGTGTTCAAGATCTTTCTCGGCTTCACCGGCATCGCCTTCGTCGCGTCCGAGTGGGTCGGCGAACAGGGGTTCTCGGGCGCTCAGGTCGTCCTGCTGGTCCTGATCATGTTCATCGTTCTCGGCACCTTCCTCGACGGATTCGCGATGCTGGTGCTGACCGTTCCTCTGGTGCAGCCGATTCTCGAGTCGCTGGGTGTCGACATGATCTGGTTCGGCGTGATGATCGTCATCGCCCTCGAGATGGGCCTGATCTCGCCGCCGGTCGGACTGAACATCTTCGTGGTGAAAGGCGTGGCGCCCGACGTGCCGGTGCGCACGATGTTCCGCGGCATCGTTCCGTTCTGGCTTGCCCTGCTCGCCGCGATGGTTCTGATCGCGCTCCTTCCCCGCATCGCCACGTTGCTCCCCGAGGCCATGTACGGATGAACGCGAACAAGGTGAAGAACTCGCGGTTCAGCGCCGACGAGGGGCTGATCCACGAAGTCGACGACCGGATTCCCCGGCCGCTCGCACTCGGGCTCGGCCTGCAGCTCGCCGCCCTGGGCCTGAACGGCATGGTGCTCCTGCCGACGATCGCGTTCCGTGCCGGCGGCGCCGAGGATCTGGTGCTCTGGGCGGTGTTCGCCTCCGTCCTGGCCTGCGGCGCCGCCACGATCATGCAGGCAGTGCGGGTGGGACGGTACGGGGCGGGTTACGTCCTGCCGCACGTCAGCTCGGCGATCTTCATCGCCATCTGCGCGGAGGCCCTGATCCAGGGCGGACCGGGATTGCTGGCAACCCTGGTCGTCATCTCGGCCCTCGCCCAGGCCGCCCTTTCGGCGCGGCTCGCCCTGCTGCACCGAGTGCTCACACCCGTCGTCACGGGGACGGTTGTCATGCTCCTTCCCGTCAGCGTGATGCCGATCCTCTTCCGCATGCTGAACGAGTTGCCGCCGGGAGCCCCCGCGTACGCCGCTCCGCTGAGCGCCGGCGTCATGATCTGCACCTTCCTGGGAATCGCGCTCAAAGGAAAAGGAACCGCGCGCCTCTGGGCCCCCGCCGCCGGCATCGTCGCCGGCGCCCTTGCCGGCCTGTTCCTCGGAATCTACGACACCGGACGAGTGGCCGAGGCGGCCTGGATCGGCGTTCCCCGCGGCCGCCCGCCCGGACTGGACCTCGAGTTCGGGGCCGCGTTCTGGGCTCTCCTGCCCGCGTTCCTGTTCGTGACGCTGGTCGGCTCGACCAAGTCGGTCGCCGTCGCGGTCGCCGCCCAGCGCGTGGCGTGGCGGCGGGCGCGCGCGGTCGACTTTCGGGCCGTGCAGCGGGCCGTGGCCGCCGAAGGCGCCGGGAACCTGCTGGCGGGGCTGGCGGGAACGATGCCCAACACCCTGAACGCGGGCGCCGTGTCCGCGGTGGAGATCACCGGCGTCGCGGCACGCAGGGTCGCGATCGCGGCCGGCCTGGTCTTCGTTGTCCTCGCCTTCCTCCCGAAGGCGCTGGCTCTCATTCTCGCCATCCCCGCCGCGGTCGTGGCCGCTTCCGTTGCCGTGGTCATGGCGACGCTGTTCACGGTCGGCGTGCGTGAAGTCGCGAGGAGCATGGGGTCGAACCCTCGCAACGGCGTGATCGCGGCCATTTCCTTCTGGACGGGCGTCGCGTTCGAGTTCGACATGATCTTCCCCGCTTACTTCGCCGAGTTCGCGGGTGGTCTGTTGAGCAGCGGGCTGACCACGGGGGGCCTGCTGGCCCTCCTGCTCGCGGCGCTGACGATACGGCGGAAGAGCCAGCTCAGAGGCAGGCTCGACACCGCTGAACTGCCGCGGATCAGGAAGTTCATTCAGGCGTTCGCCGCCCGCAACGGCCTGGAGGCCCTCGTGGACAGGGTCGAAGCCGCGACCGAGGAGACGCTGCTCACGCTCCTGCAATCGCGCGTGGAGAACGAAGGAGCGGAGGAGGACGGCCCCGACGGCGAGAGACCCGAGCTGCTTCTCCTGGCCCGCGAAGAGGACGGAGAGGCCGTGCTGGAGTTCAAGGTCGGCGCGGCAAGCGCCGACGAACTCAATCTCCAGGACCGCCTGACGTCCCTGGACGAACAGACCAGGGCAGCCCGGGTCGAGCAGGAGGTCTCCCTGCGATTGCTCAGACACCTCGCGTCCTCGGTGCGACACCAGCAGTTCCACGACACGGACATCCTGACGCTCCGCGTTGCCGCCACCGCCCGGCGTGGATCCTGAGATGTCGAAGCGCGGCCGGATCCTCGCCCTCGGACTGGTACTCGCTTGCGGCTGCCGGCCGGCCTCTGACTCCAGGGAGCTGTCGCTGGCGCACTTTCTCGCAGCGGATCACCCGCTGAACGAGGCCGTTTTCACGCCGTTCTCGCAAGAACTCGCGAAGCTCTCCGGCGGCAAGCTGACCGTCAGGCAGTTTCCCGCCGGCGCGCTCAACTCGTCGGCGCCGGCGCAGTACTCGATTCTGCTCGGCGGCGTGGCCGATATCGCCCTCGCCATACCCGCCTACACCGCCGACGTCTTTCCGAGGACCGACCTGATCGCCTACCCCGGCATCTGCAAGACGACGAGGGATTGCACCGAGGCCATGCTACGCGCCCGACAGGTTCTGGAGCCCGAGTACCAGGCCCGGGTTCTGGGACTCTGGTCCAACGCCGCCCCGGTGCTGCTCACCCGCAACGCACCGGTACGGACGCTCGAAGACATGCGCGGACTCAAGATCCGGGTCTCGACGCGGAGCGCCATCCCGTTCATCGAAGCGCTTGGCGCCAGCGCCGTCATGCAGCCCGCCACGGTCGTCCACCAGAGCCTGGCGACGGGGGTCATCGACGGCGTCGCCGTCTCGCCCTCGGGAATCGTCACCTTCCAGCTTCACGAGCCGGCCGGCTACCTGACCTCCTGGCTTCCCGCGTCCGGGCTGCCGTTCGTCCTGCTGATGAACCAGGACGTGTACGACGGCCTCTCTCCCGAGGCGCGGGGTTGGGTCGACGAAGCCGCGGATGTCTCCCTGTCATTGGCCGGGGCCGTGGCCTACGAGCGCGCCGGCGCCGAGGGGATGCGCTTGGCGGAAGAGGCCGGCGTCGAGATCATCGATCTTCCGGAAAGCGAGAAGCGCCGGTTCGAACGGGCCATCGCCTCCGTGCGTGAAGCGGGCCTGGCCCGCCAGGTGGGCGACATGACGGTTCGCGAGGTCATCCGTCTGTTCCAGGGAACGGAGACCGGCGAGCCGCCACCTCACCGACAATGACGACGCAGGGCGGCTCGATCCGGCCCGCGAAGTCTCCAGCCGCCAACGTCCGAAGCGTGCAGCGCACCGTCCGCTGTCCGCTCGTCGTCGCCCGCTCGACGATGGCCACCGGCGTGGCAGGTCGGCGCCCGGCGGCGATCAGGCCGTGGCCGATGCGCTCCAGGCGGCGCACCGGCATCAGGACGACGACGGTGTCGGCGCCGGACAGGCCGGCCCAGTCCGGTTCGCCGCCTTCGGCATTCCGCGCCGACACGACGGCAAAGCCAAGAGAGACCCCGCGATGCGTCAACGGGATGCCGGCAACCGCCGGTGCGGCCACGATGCTGCTCACGCCCGGAACCACTTCGCACGGCACGCCCGCGGCGGCACACGCTTCGATTTCCTCGCCGCCGCGGCCGAAGACGATCGGATCGCCCCCCTTGAGCCGGACCACCCGGGCGCCGTCGAGCGCCCGTTCGATCATCAACCTCTCGATCCGGCGCTGCCGGGCCTGCACGTCGTCGCCCGGGCGCTTGCCGACGTCGACGATCGCTGCGCCCGCCTTCGTCTCGGCGAGCAGCTCCGGGGCCGCGAGCCGGTCGTGCAGCACGACGTCCGCCGCCCGCAGCCGCTTCAGGCCCAGGACCGTGATCAGTTCGGGGTCGCCGGGTCCGGCCCCGATCAACGTGACCCGACCCGGGCCGCTCATCCCCCGGGCTCCTCGGCGGCGACGCCCATGATTCGCTCGGCCCGTTCACGGGCTTCGACGGTCCTGCCCTCGCGGAACAGGACCAGGACCTCCGAGTCGACCAGCTCGTACCAGCGCCGGCGCCTTTCCTCGAAGTCCGGCACCGTTCTCGCGAGCGGCGCCCGCAGCCGGCCGGCGAGCTCGAGCAGAGCCCCGTACTCCGGCCCCAGTTCTTGCTCCAGCCGTTCGCGGAGACGCACGGCCAGCGCCGGGGCGCGGCCGGAGGTCGAGATCGCGACGACCAGGTCGCCCCGGCGGACGAGTGCCGGCATGATGAAGCTGCAGTGCTCGAGGTCGTCCTCGACGTTGGCGAAGATGCCGCGCCGCTCCGCCTCGGCGAAGAACGACGCGCCCGACGCTCGCTCGCCGGGCTCCGCCAGGGCCAGTGCCGCCCCTTCAAGATCCCCCGGCCGGTACGGCCGGGCCACGTGCTCGATCTCACCGTCCCGAGCCCGCCGCGCAAGCTCCGGAGTCAGCTCCTGAGCGACGACGCGAACCCGCGCTCCGGAGCGCAGCAGGCCGGCAACCCTCCGTTCCGCCACCGAACCGCCGCCCTTGACGACGACCAGCCGCTCGGCGAGCGAGAGGTAGACCGGGTAGTAGGCAGGCTTGCGGGGCTCGCCGCTCAACGCGGCTGCAGGACGTGGAGACCGCACTCCTTGCCGGTGTGGGCTTCCCACCACCAGCGGCCGCCGCGGGCGCCCTCACCGGGACGCGAGGGACGGGTGCACGGCGCGCAGCCGATCGTCCGGTAGCCCCGGTCATAGAGCGGGTGGTACGGCACGCCCTCCTCGTGGATGTACGTCCAGACCTGATCCTCGGTCCAGTCGAGCAGCGGACAGACCTTCACGAGCCGCCCCCTGGTCCGGGTAACCCGGTCGACCTCCACCTTGTTCAGGACGTCGCGAGTCGGGGTCTGATCGCGGCGCAGTCCGCTCAACCAGGCCGGGGCGCGGGCCAGCGCCCGGCGCATCGGTTCCACCTTGCGCACGCTGCAGCAGCGCTGCCGTCCGGCCACCGAAGCGTAGAAGAGATTGGGGCCCTCGCGTCTGACGAGCCGCGCCACCTCCGACGCGCGCGGCGCCACGATCTCAACGTCTATTCCGTAGTGAAGGCGAACGTGCTCGATGTGCCGGAAGGTCTCCTCCGGCAGTCGGCCCGTGTCGAGCGTCACGATCCGGACCGGCAGGCCGAGCTGGTGACACATGTGGAGGAGCACCATGCCTTCCGCCTGGAAGGAGGTCGCCAGGGTCAGCTCGCTTCCCCACCGCCCGTGAGCCCAGCGCAGCACCTGCTCCGGCGTTGCGAGTTCCAGCTCCATCGCCCAGCCGAGGACGCAGAGATCGCCGTCGGCGGCCGGGCCGGGGAACTCGAGAACGGCGCCGCCGAGGTCGCCCTGATTCAAGTCGGTCGACATTTGTGACAAATACGATCACAAATGTCTCATGGTTGCAATGAGCGGCACGCACGATGGCGCCCGGCCCGCCACGACGGCGTCAGAGGGCCCGGAGCGTCGCCGCCAGCGCGTCCAGGTCCGCACGGTCGTTGTACACCTGCGGCGCCACCCGGATCGCCTCGCCACGAACGGAGACGAAGACGCCGGCACGCCGCAGCGTCGCCGCCGCCCTGTCCGGGTCGAGGCCCCGAACGCTGCGGAGACCGAACAGGTGGGCCCCGCGCCAGGCCCGGTCCTCCAGTTCGAAGCCCGCCTCGCGGAAGACCTCTTCGAACGGCTCGAGCAGGTTCTCGCAGTACTCCTGCACGCGCTCCGGCCCCCACTCGAGCACCATGTCGAGCGCCGCGTTCAGCATCGGCACCTGAATCTGGTTGCTCCGCTCCCCGACGTCGTAACGCAACGCCCCAGGCCGGTAGGACTCGACGTACTCGATCCGGCCCGCGACGAAGCGGTCACTGCCCTCGCGCGCCGCCCACGGCTCCTCCAGCGGCACTCCCTCGTCGAACCGCTCGCCGAACCACGCCAGACCGCTCTGGTATGGCCCGAAGAGCGTCTTGTACCCGGCGACGACGAGCGCGTCGGGCGCCACCTTCTTCACGTCGAAGGGCAACGCTCCGATCGACTGCGTGCCGTCGATCACGAAGGCGGCTCCAACCGAGCGGGCGCGCCGCCCGATCGCCGCCACGTTGAAGCGGGTACCGTCCGCCCAGTGGACGATCGGCGTCGCCACCACCGCCGTTCTCCGGTCGATCGCCCGGAGCAGGCGGCGGTTCCACGACGCGCCCGGGCTCGGCCTGCCCTTGGCGGATCGGTCGACGACCCGGAGCTCCGCGCCGTTCTCCTCCGCCTTGCGCATCCAGACGTAGACGTTGCTCGGAAACTGCTCGCCCAGGATGACGATGTTCTGGCCACTCTCGACCGGCACGTTGCGGGCGGCCGTGGCGATGCCGTAGGACACCGCCGGGATGATCGCCACCCGCTGCGGGTCGGAGCTCCCGATCAGCCGCGCAAACCGCTCGCGCAGTGCATCCGTCTCAGCGAAGAAGTCAGTTGCGGTGATCTTGGACGGGTCCCGGCGGCGCGCCATTCCACGCAGCCCTGCCTCTTCGACCTCCCGAGCGAGCGGCGCCATGTAGGCGCAGTTCAGGTAGTGGAGGTGCGGCGGCAACTGGAACCGATAGCGCTGGCAGGGAAGCACGGGGCGGCGATCCTATGGTCGAAAGCAGGGCCTGGCGCCAGAAGACGTCGCTCGCGGACCGCCCTACGCCGCGGCCAGGGCGTTGTCCAGATCCCGGATGAGGTCGTCCACCGTCTCCAGACCGATCGAGAGCCGCACCACGTCCGGCCCGGCGCCGGCGGCAGCGCGCTGCTCATCCGTGAGTTGCCGATGCGTCGTCGAGGCCGGATGGATGATCAACGAGCGGGCATCCCCGATGTTTGCCAGGTGGGAGAACAGCTCGCACTTCTCGACGACCGCAACACCCGCCTCGTAGCCGCCCCGCACGCCGAAGGTGAACACCGCGCCCGCCCCGTTCGGCAGGTACTTCTTCGCCAGCTCGCGGTACGGGCTGGTCGGCAACCCGGCATGGGAAACCCACTCGACCTTCGGGTGCTCCGTCAACCACTCGGCGACCGCCAGGGAGTTCCGGCAGTGGCGCTCCATCCGCAGGGAGAGAGTCTCCGTCCCGAGCAACGTGAGAAAGGCGTTCATCGGCGCCATCGAGGCGCCAAGGTCCCGCAGACCGACCGCGTGCGAGTGAACCGTGAAGGCGAGGTCGCCGAACGTCTCGCTGAACTTCAGGCCGTGGTAAGCCGGCTCCGGCTCGGAAAGGCCCGGAAAACGTCCCGATGCCGACCAGTCGAACCGACCACTGTCCACCACGGCGCCGCCGATCACCGTGCCGTTGCCGGACAGGAACTTCGTCGCCGAATGGACGATCAGATCGGCGCCCCACTCGAACGGTCGGCAGAGCCATGGCGTTGCGAGCGTGTTGTCGACGATCAACAGGGCGCCCGCGGCCCGGGTCAGACCGGCCAGCGTCTCCAGGTCCGTAACCACGCCGCCGGGGTTCGCCAGGCTCTCGACGAACAGCGCCTTGGCGCCCTGGGCCAGGATCGCCTCGACCGCGGAAAGGTCCTCCGTGTCGACGAAGTCGCAATGCCAGTCGAACTTCGGAAACGTCCGGCTGAACTGCGTGACCGACCCGCCGTAGAGCTTGTTCGACGCCGCGAACCGCTCTCCGGCTTCGATCAGCGGAAAGAAGGCAAGGACCTGGGCGGCGTGGCCCGAGGCGGCGCAGGTCGCCCCGCACCCGCCTTCCAGGCTGGCGATGCGCTGCTCCAGCGCGGCCACCGTCGGATTGCCGAGACGGGAGTAGATGAAGCCGAAGGTCTGGAGGTTGAACAGGGACGCCGCGTGGTCCGCGTCGTGGAACGCATAGGCGGACGTCTGGTGAATCGGGGTCTGGCGCGATCCTGAAACGGGATCAGGGCCGGCGCCGGCATGGATCATCCGGGTTTCGAAACCCCAGTCGGCAGCGGGGCTGCCCTCCGGAGCCTGTGTTTCTTCTTCAGTCATGGCGGCGGAGTCTACGCCGACCGCCGTCGCTCGTCACCCCGCGCGTTCGTCCCGCTTCGCGGGCCGTGGCCAGCGGCTGCTGATCACGCCGCGGTCGAAGCCGCCCCAGCCCAGCTCGCCCCACAGGCGGCCGTACTCGATCTTCGGACAGCGGTTCATGATCACGGTGAGCCCGGCGGCTTCCGCCTCGGCGGCGGCCTCGTCGTTGCGCACGCCGAGCTGCATCCAGACCACCTCGAAACCTTTCTCCACCCGTAGCCGGATGGCTTCCCTGGTCGTCTCGAGCGCCGCCTCCGAGCCCCGGAAGACGTCGACCATCTCGACCGGCGCCGGCACCTCCGCCAGGGAGGCGCAGGCCCTCTCCCCCAGGATCGACGAGCCCGCCGCCGCCGCCCGCGGATTCACCGGAATCACCCGGTAGCCCTTCTCCTGCAGGTACTTCATCGCGAAGTTCGAGGGCCGCTTCCAGTTCGGCGACGCGCCGACCATCGCGATCGTCCGCACCCGCCGTAGGATGCCGGCGATCAGCGCGTCGCTGTAGCGAAGGGCGGAAGCCACGGCGGGATGTTAGCGCCGGTGGCCGAGCTGGCGTCAGCGGGGCGGATGGGCCCTGAGCCCGTCCTCGTCCGGCTCCGTGCCCCAACCGGGAGTGTCCGGCACGATCAGGCAGCCGTCCTCGAACTCCGGCTCGACCGTGAAGATCTCGCCGTCCCAGGGCAGCCGGTCGATGTCCGTCTCCATGATCCGCAGGTTGGGCACCGCGGCGCTCATGTGGGCGTTCATCATCGTCGCGAGGTGGCCGTAGTAGTTGTGCGGCGCCACGTTCACCTCATGGGCGTTGGCCAGGGCGGCGATCTTCATCGACTGCCAGACACCGTTCCATACCGCGTCGATGATGGCCACGTCCACCGCCTGGTTGCGCAGGAACGGCAGGAAAGCCGCGGGCGTGATCAGCGTCTCGCAGGAGCTGATCGGGTGCGGGCTGCAGCGCCGCACGGTGGCCAGACCTTCCGCCGAGGGCGTGTCGATCTCGATCCAGAAGAGATCCAGGTCGGCGAGCGCGCGCACGATCCGGCAGTAGCCCTCGATCTTCGCGTTGAAGTTCAGGTCGAGCAGGATGTCGACGTCCTCGCCGGCGCCCTCGCGAAGCGCTTCGAGATGCCGCCGTAGTTCCCGGATCGTCCGGCGTTCGACGTTCTGGCCCGGCTCGTAAGGCCGGCCGAAGCCGGGCGCCCAGCCGCGCGGTGAGCCGCTCGAGTAGTCGAAGATGTTCGTCTTGAGCGCCCTGAATCCGCGATCCCGGACCTCGGCGCCAAGGGCGATCACGCCCTCGATGTCGGTGATCGCGTTGCCGTAGTACTGAGGCAGCCCGATCCGCCAGGTCCCGCAGTGCGACCAGTACACCGGCACCCGATCCCGCACCCGACCGCCCAGCAGGTCGCGGCAGGGCACGCCGAGCGACCTGGCCCAGGCGTCGAGCACCGCGTTCTCGATCGCCCCGATGCCCATCGCCATGACGCCGGACATCGACTGCCGGGCCCGGACCAGGAGCCGCTGGTAGATCCGTTCCACGTCCCGGACCCGGGAGCCGACGACCCGCTCCGCGAGCTGCTCGATCACGGTAGTCACTCCGACCGCGCCCTGGTGCTCGTCGTACTCGCTCCAGCCGACGACGCCGTCCTCCGTCGTGAGCTTCACGAAGTGGTAGTTCCGCCAGCCGGCGCCGCAGTGGCGGGTCTCGATGCTCCTGACCTTCATCCGTCGCTCCCCTCCCCGGCCGGACCGACGCCCAGCCACTCGCCGATCACTTCTTCCGTGTTCTCTCCCAGCGCCGGAATCGGCTCGAGCGGACCGGACGGCCGTCCGTCGAAACGGACGGCGCTCGCCGGCAGGCTGATCTCGCCGAGACCCGGATGATCGACGGTCTCGAAGAAGCCGCGCTCCCGGAGATGCGGATCCGCGTTGACCTCGGCCAGGTCCCGGACCGGCGCCGACGGCACGCGGTGCGCGCGCACCGCCTCGTCGACCTCCGCCCGGGTAAGGCCGGTGGTCCACGCCGCGACCAGCGCCTCCGTCTCTTCCCGATGGGCGACGCGGGCCTCGTTGTTCCGGAACCGGGGATCGGAGATCAGGTCCTCCCGTCCCATCGCCCGGAGCAGGTTCCGCCAGTGCCGCTCGGTGATGCAGATGACGGCAACGTGGCCGTCGCGGCAGGGATACACGCTGTAGGGCGAGACGCGGCCGTGCCGGTTGCCGGCCCGTCCGGGCAACTTCCCGTCGTGGTGCATCAGCCCGAGCTGTGAGAGCAGGGTCGGATAGGCCGCCTCCTGCATCGCCACCTCGACCAGGCGACCCGCACCCGTCCGCTCCCGTTCGTAGAGCGCGCTGACGACGCCTGCGTACAGGTGCGTCCCACCCAGGAAGTCGATGAACGCCGGCCCCGCCTTGAGCGGCTCGCCTCCGACTTCGCCCGTGATGCTCATCACCCCGGACCAGGCCTGCACCGTGATGTCCATCCCGAGCCGTTCGGAGTCCGGGCCGCTCAGGCCGTAGGCGGTGCCCGAGCCGTAGACCAACCGCGGGTTCAGCTCCCGCAATGCCTTCCAGCCGACGCCCAGCCGGTCCAGCACCCCCGGCGCGAAGTTCTCGATCAGTACGTCCGCGACCCCGGCCAGCCGGCGCAGCAGTTTCCGGCCCTCCTCGTCCTTCAGGTCGCAGACGACGGACCGCTTGTTCGTGTTCAGGAAGCCGAGCGGGAAGGATGGCGGCCCGCCGTGGGCCTCGCGGCGCCGCAGCGGCTCGCCGCGCGGCGGCTCCACCTTGACCACGTCCGCACCGGCCTGGGCGAGCAGAAAGCCGGCGTACGGACCCTGGTACACCTGACCCAGGTCCAGAACGCGGATCCCGGCGAGAGGTCTGGGCGCGTTCAATGAAACGAACCGCCGATCACGTCCCGGGCGACGATCAGACGCTGGATCTCGTTCGGCCCCTCGCCCACCCGGCGGATGCGCAGCTCGCGATACCAGCGCTCGAGCGGCAGATCCTTCGTCATCCCGTAGCCGCCGTGGATCTGCATCGCCCGGTCGACGACGCGGCCGGCGCCCTCGCTCGCCACCAGCTTGCAGATCGCCGCCTCCGTGCGGAACGGCTTGCCGGCATCGGCGCGGGCCGCTGCCTCCAGGGTCAACGCCCTGGCCGTGCGCAGGTCGATCTCGTTGTCGACGATCATCCACTGCACCGCCTGCCGGGTCGACAGGTAGTCGCCGAAGGTCTTGCGCGTCTTGGCGTAGGCGATCGCCATCTCCTGGGCCTTGAGCGCGACGCCGACGCAGCCGGCCGCGTACGGGATCCGGTTGCGGCTCAGACGATCGTTGGCGATGGCGAAGCCCTGGTTGACCTCGCCAAGGACGTTGCGGCCCGGCACGCGGACCCGGTTGAACTCGAGCTCCGCGGCGTAGTGGGTGGAACGCAGGGTGTGGACGATGCGCCGCACCCGAAAGCCCGGCATGTCCGTGTCGACCAGGAAGCAGGTGATCCCCTTGCGGCCGAGTTCCGGGTCGGTGCGCGCGAAGACGATGCCGAAGTCCGCCTTGTCGGCGCCGCTGATGAACGTCTTCTCGCCATCGAGGATCCAGTCGTCGCCGTCGCGGACCGCGGTGGTGCGGATGGCCCGGGCCGGATCGCTGCCGCCCGAGGGCTCGGTGAGGGCGAAGAACCCGCGCTTCTCGCCCCGCAGCACCGGATAGAGGTAGCGCTCCTTCTGGCCGTCGTCCGCTTCGTACAACTGGGCCAGGCCTGCGCCGCCGAAGACGCCGTAGCAGGGCGCGTAGAGGCCGGCCCGGTGCTGGGCCATCTCGAACGCCATCAGGGTCCTGGTGACCAGGTCGATGCCCGGTCCGCCGTACTCTTCCGGGATGTCGAGGCCGTAGAAGCCGAGTTCCTTCGTCATCGCGACGAGACGCTCGCGATGGCGCGGCGGCAGTTCGCTTGCGTCCGGGTCGAGGTCCGCCTCGAGCGGAACGATCTCCTCGCGCACGAAGCGGCGCACGGTCTCCAGGATCAGCTTCTGTTCGGGACTGAGTTCGAAGTCCATCGGGTCACTCTCCCGCGGCGCCGATGCGGCCCACGCCCAACTTCCCGACCCGACGGTCTCCCCGGTCCGCGTTCCCGGGCGGCAACTCGCCGTGGTCGGCGAGGTACACCGCGAGCAGTTCCTCGAAGCGGCTCCAGTACTGCATCGTCACCTCGTAGCGGAACCTGCGAGCCGCTTCATGCTTCGCCGCCGCCTCGGCGATCGCACTGCGAAGCCCGAAGCGGGAGCGACCTCCGGCAAAGCCGAGCTCCAGGGTGCCGCCTCGCGCGTCCGCGATCTCGTAGACGCCCAACTGGCCGGGCAGAGCGGCGATCGCGGCCTCGTCCAGGTCCAGCCAAGGCCTGGCCAGCCGGACTCCGGTCATGCTGGCTCCCACGCGAACATCCGCGGGATCGTATCCCGCACCTCAGGGTTCCCAAGGGGCTATGTCACAATCGCCGCCGCCCTGTCTGACCAGCTTCTTCCTCCCGACGCCGGCGCCGCCGACGCCACGACTTCCAGTGCCGCGACCGACGCGGCGTTGCTGGACGGAATCCGGGTCGTCGAACTCGCGACGATCGTGATGGCGCCGTCGGCCTGCGCGATCCTCACGGACTTCGGAGCCGAGGTGATCAAGGTCGAGGCGCCCGGCCGGGGCGACATCTACAGGTACTTCCAGGACCTGCCCGGGATGCCGGATTCGGAGATCCCGTATTGCTTCCTGCTCGACGGCCGGAACAAGAAGAGCGTCGTGATCGACCTCAAGCAGGAGAGTGGCCAGGCCGTCGCGCACCGCTTGATCGAGACCGCCGACGTCTTCCTGACGAACTGCCACAACTCCGTGCTCGACGCGCTCGGCATGAACTGGGAGCGGCTGCGCAAGGTCAATCCGCGCCTCGTGTTCGCCCATGGCACCGGCTACGGCCACACGGGGCCGGAAGCCGAGAAGCCAGGCTATGACCAGGTCTGCTACTGGACCCGGTCGGGGCTCGTTTCCACCTTCTTCCCGGTGGAGGGCCATCTCGGACCGCTCGGCTGCGGCACCGGCGATCACCCCACCGGCGTGACCCTGTTCTCCGCCGTCCTCCTCGGTCTGATGAAGCGGGATCGCACCGGCGTCGGCTCCTACGTCACGACTTCGCTGCTCGCGGCCGGCGCATGGGCCAACGCCTGCGCCATCCAGGCAAAGCTGGTCGGCGCGGAGTTCCACCAGAAGCGTCCCCGCGAACACACGATGAACTTCGGGCAGCTCTACTACCGCACCCGCGACGACCGGCTGGTCAAGCTGAGCATCGTCGAACAGGACCGGGACTGGGAGCGCTTCTGCCTCGCTCTGGGCCGCGACGATCTGATCGACGACGAGCGCTTCCGCACGACGCCGGAACGGATTGCGAACATGCCGGAGTTCGTCGCCCTGCTCGACGCGGAGTTCGCGCGGCGAGACTTCGAGGACTGGAGCGAGCGCTTCACTCGCCACGAGATTCCCTACAGCCTGGTCTCGAACCTCGACGACATAGCCAGCGACGAGCAACTGGAGGCCATCGGCATGTTCCGCGACCTGGACCACCCTGAGTATGGGCGCCTGCGCACCGTCGACAGCCCCGTGTTCATCGAGGGAGAGGACAAGGCGGAACCGCAACCGGCGCCGGAACTCGGCGAACACACCGGCGACCTGCTGCGTGAACTCGGGCTCGACGCCTCGGAAATCGCCGACCTGGCCGATCGGGGAGTCATCTCGGGCCGGCTCTGAACCGTCCGGCGATCCCGCATACAATCTCCCGCTCAGCCCTCTCTGCCCATACCCAGGAGACGCGCCATGGACTTTCAGGACTCACCGCAGGAAGCCGCCTTCCGCGCCGAGGCGCGCGCCTGGCTCGAAGCGCACGCCGCACCTCTGCCGCCCGGCGGCACGTCACGCTTCGACGGCCTGTCCGAGCAGGAAGGCCTGGCCGCGATGAAGGAGTGGCAGCAGAAGAAGTACGACGACGGCTGGGCCTGCATCACCTGGCCGAAGGAACACGGCGGCCGCGGCTCCACCTTCATGGAGGGCGTAATCTGGGCCCAGGAAGAGGCGAAGTTCGACGTGCCGGAGGGCTACCTCGGCATCGGCCACGGCACCTGCGCCCCGGCGATCATGGCCCACGGCACCGAAGAGCAGAAGCGCCGCTACCTGCCCAAGCTGGCGAGCGGCGAGGAAGTCTGGTGCCAGCTCTTCTCCGAACCGGGAGCAGGTTCGGACCTGGCGGGGCTCCGGACCCGCGCCGAGCGCGACGGAGACGAGTGGGTGGTCAACGGCCAGAAGGTCTGGAACTCGGGCGCCCACTACGCCGACTGGGGCATCCTGGTCACGCGGCACGATCCCAGCGTGCCCAAGCACAAGGGGCTGACCTTCTTCGTCGTCGACATGAAGTCACCGGGCATCGACCCACGTCCGATCCGGCAGATTCCGGGCACCTCGGAGTTCAACGAGGTCTTCCTGCAGAACGTCCGGGTCCCCGATCACAACCGCCTCGGCGAGGTCGGCGCCGGCTGGCAGGTGGCGATCACGACACTGATGAACGAGCGCCACGGCCGCTACAACATGACACCCGACTGGAGCGACGCGCTTCGCCTCGCCTCGGAACTCGAGATCGACGGCGAACCGGCGGCGAACCAGAGTTCGGTGCGCGAGCGGATCGCCGACTGGTACGTCCAGTGCCGTGGCGTCGAGCTGACCTTCATGCGCACCCTGACCGCCATCTCGCAGGGCAAGCAGCCCGGGCCTGAGAACTCGATCTGCAAAGTGATCACCGCCAGCGCCCGCCAGGACATCGCCTCGTTCGCCGCCGACCTGCTCGATTCCGCGGGCGCCGTCAGCGGACGCGAAGACGCCCCCTCGGCCGGCATGTTCCACTACGCCTACCTGGCCGCGCCGGGCATGCGGATCGCCGCCGGCACCGACGAGATCCTGCGCAACATCATCGCCGAGCGCGTTCTCACCCTGCCCGGCGAGATCCGGGTCGACCGCGACCGGGCCTTCAGCGACATCCCGACCGGCTCCAACTGAACGGAGCCGGCCTGACGGCCGGCGCACCCGGCAGACTAGCCGCTCTCCTCGCGGTCGTAAAACCGCTTGTAGGAGGCGGTGCCCGCATCGCCGCCAAACTGGATCTGGTTCAGGACGACCAGTTGGCCCTTCCTGTTGATGCTGTACTCCTGGATGAAGAGCGCCTCGCCGCGCCCCCGGTTCCTGGTCACCAGTTTCGCCTTCTTCCAGAAGGCCTGGATCTCCCGCCGCTCACCTACCTCGTACCACTCCCGATCCGTCTTCAGAACGAGGGCCACCCCCCGGGAATCCGTGATCTGAACGCCGCCGTCCAGGATGCGAATGCTGAGCGCGTCCGCGCCGACGCTGGCGCCACGACCGATCCCCGGCGGGCCCCCCCGACCGCCACCGGGTCCGCCGGGACCAGGGCCCGCGGCGCCTTGACCCGGCCCCGCACCGGCACCGGCGCGGCCGCCCGCACCGCCACGACCGGCGCCACCGGCACCACCTCCGACCGCGGCGCCTCCGCCGCCACGACCTCCGCCGCCACGACCGACGTTGCCGCCACGACCACCGAAGCCGCCATCAGCAGCGCCTCCGCGCGCAATCCTCAGCCGGCGCATCGCCTGCCGCGGATCGTCGCTCAGCTCTTCGTTCAGGATCCACTCCCCGCTGAGGTCCACCGACGGCGCACCTCCCCGCTGGGCCTCCGCGGACTCTCCGATCGCCAGAGATACGAAAACGGCCAACAACGCGGCCGCCCCCACCCGCACCGTAGCCATCAGCATTGAACGAACCGATCGCACGTCTCTCATGGCGATGCCTCCTTCTACGGCTTTCTCCTTAGTCTAGCCCCGAGAACTAGCTCGCGACCTCACTCTCGCTGCCCGGAAACAGGAGACGGGCCATCTGGGTCTGGGAGCGGTGGACGAAGAGGATGACCTGGTCGTCAGGGCGGAGCATGTTGCTGCGCTCGGGCATGAACACCCGGTCTCCGCGCACGACCGCGCCGACGATCAGGCCGCGCGGGGCCTGCAGGTCGGCGAGCGTGGCGCCCGCCGCCGGACTCGCTTCGTGGATCACGCGCTGGACGACCTGCACGGCGCCGTCGGCGAGAGTGACGAGGTTCGCCTTGTAGCCGTTGGCGACGAAGTTGCGAACGTGGTCGATCGCAAGCGAGTGCGGCGAAACGAGTTCCACCTCGCCGACCCGCTTCCAGAGCCGGCTGGTCGTGTGGTGAATCAGCGCCACCACCCGGCGCACGCCCAGCTCCTGCGCAATCAGACCGGCGACCACGTTGCTGTCGTCGTGGCTGGTCGCGGCGATCAGCACCTCCGCCCGACCGAGGCCCTCGCTCTCCATCGTCGCGGCGTCGATCGGATCGCCGTGCAGCACTTCGACATCGGGAAAGGACTGCGCGAAGAACTCGGCCCGGCGCCGGTCGCGCTCGATCCAGCGAATGCGCTTGACCTCGTTCCGCAGCGCCTTCACCACCGCTACGGCAGCCGGGCTGCCGCCGGCGATGGCGACGGTGTGGGGATGCTCGATCCGGGACGCGAACAGCTCTTCGACATCGTGCGTCGACTGGGTGCGACACAGGACCATGGCCAGATCGCCGGGCGACGCGCGCAGATCCGGCCCCGGGATCGACAGCTCGTGCTCTCCATCGAAGTACCCGACGATTCGCGCGTCCTCGGGCAACGGCAGTTCGCTGAGCGGGAGGCGGGCAACAGTACTACCGATCTGGACCTGGATCGTGCGCAGTTCGAACCGGCCCCGCGCCAGGTAGTCGACCTCGTGCGTGTGGTGGCCGAGCACGATGTTGAGGATCGCGTTCGTCGCCAGGCTCTGCGGCGAGAGGAGGAGGTCGGCCCCGAACAGCCGCTCGTAGGAGCGGCGGTAGACGGTGAGGTCCTCGGACGTGTCGAGCCGCACGACGCAGCGCTTGGCGCCGAGGCTGCGCGCGATGACCGACGCCACCAGGTTCGCCTCTTCCGACGAGGACGCGGCGATGAAGAGTTCCGCCTGATCGACGTTCGCGCGCTCCAGCACGGCCTGGTGGGCGCCGTTGCCGACCACGAACGCCGCGTCGAGTTCCTCCTCGATCCGCTCGCTCATGCGCGGATCGAGATCGATCAGCGTGAGGCTCCGCCCTTCTCGACCGAAGGCCTCGGCGATGTGGAAACCCATGTCGCCGATCCCCATCACGCAGAAGTGGCCGTTCGCACTCACCGCCCGTCGAGCATAAGCCAAACAACCCCCCCACGAACCCGTGCAGGGGTCTGCTACCGTTGCCCCTTCCGCCCGCGACAGGGCCGTCCGCAGGGCCGGGCCGAACGAGATGGCCGAACTGAAGACGAAGAAGAACGACGCCAGCGTCGAGGGCTTCCTGAGCGCCGTCGACAACGAGCGGCGTCGCGAGGACAGCTTCGTCGTCCTCGAGATGATGAAGCGGATAACCGGCGAGGAACCGACGATGTGGGGTTCCGCCATCGTCGGCTTCGGCAGCTACCACTACCGGTACGCGAGCGGCCGCGAGGGCGACTGGCCGCGGGTCGGCTTTTCGCCGCGCAAGCAGAGCCTGACGATCTACGTCATGCCGGGGTTCTCGAACTACGACGACCTGCTGTCGCGACTAGGCAAGCACCGTACCGGCAAGTCCTGCCTCTACGTCAACAAGCTCGCCGACGTCGACATGGACGTACTGGAGCAACTGATTCGCAGTTCTCTCGACGCGATGCGCGAGATGTACCCGGACTGAGAAGGGAAGGCATGAGCTACGAACGGATCCTGCTCGAGCAGGACGGCAACCTCGCGATCATCACCCTGAACCACCCGGAGGTGCTGAACGCCACGGACGCTCAAATGGTCGCGGAGCTCGGCGACGCCGTGCTGCGCATCCGCGCGCCGGAAAGCGGAGTGCGCGCCCTTCTCCTCACCGGCGCGGGCCGCGCCTTCTGCTCCGGCGCCAACCTCTCCGGTCGGGGCGATCAGCCGCAGGGTGGCAGCAGGCCCACCGCCCGCGAGGGTCTGCGCAACAGCTACCACCCTCTCCTGCTCTCGCTCCGCGACCTGGACATGCCCATCGTCACCGCGGTCCATGGCGCCGCGGCCGGCGTCGGCATGAGCTTCGCCCTGATCGGCGACCTGGTCTGCGCCTCGAAGCAGGCCTTCTTCCTGCAGGCGTTCGCGCGCATCGGACTGGTCCCCGACGGCGGCGCCACGTTCATGCTGCCGCGGTTGATCGGCTGGGGTCGCGCGGTCGAACTCTCCCTGCTCGCCGAGCGTCTGCCGGCCGACAAGGCGTTCGAATGGGGCCTGGTCAACCGCCTCTACGACGATCAGGAAACCCTGATGGAGGGCGCGACCGAGCTGGCCCACCGCCTGGCCAACGGTCCGCGCTCCCTGGCGATGATCCGCAAGGCGTACTGGGCGACCTGGCAGAACGTCTACGAGCAGCAGCTCGACCTGGAGGCCAGGCTGCAGGCGGAGGCCGGCGCCACCGAGGACTCGCGCGAAGGAGTCCTCGCCTTTCTCGAGAAGCGGCCCGCCGAATTCAAGGGGCGCTGATCCTGATGCGCGCTCGTTTCTTCCTCGTCGCCTCGCTCACCTGCTCCGCCGCGCTGGCGGCGCAGGAGACGATCGAGTGGCGCCACTACGCCGCCGACCGCGCCAGCACCAAGTACTCGCCGGCGGCGCGGATCGACGCCTCGAACGTGTCCCAGCTCGAGGTCGCCTGGCGCTGGCTCACGCCCGACGGCCGGGTCGAAGCGCAGACCCTGGCCGGTGACCTCAAGGGCACGCCGCTCATGGTGAACGACACGCTGTACGCCGTGTCGGCCATGAACCTCGTTAGCGCCGTCAACCCCACGACCGGCGAAGAGCTCTGGACCTACGATCCGAAGGCGTACGAGCGCGGTATCCCGACCCACGGCGGCTTCACGCAGCGCGGCATCGAGTACTGGGAACACCGGGGCATGCAGCGGATCGTGCTGGTCACCGGCACCCACCAACTCGTATCCCTGGACGCGAAGACCGGCAAGCCCGACCTCGAGTTCGGCGAAGCCGGGATGGTCGACATGCGCGGCGACATCGGCCGGCCGGACCAGATGCGGGAGACCGGCGCGAACTCGCCCGGCATCGTCTGCGGCGACACCGTCCTCATGGGCATGACGATCATGGACTTCTCCCTGACCCGGGAGATGCCGGCCGGCCACATCCGCGGCTACGACATTCGCACCGGCCGGAAGAAGTGGGTCTTCCACACCGTGCCCCAGGGCGACGAGCCGGGCGCCGAGACCTGGCACGACGAATCCTGGCGCTACTCGGGCAACACCAATGTCTGGTCGTGGATGAGCTGCGACGACGAGACGGGCTGGGTCTACTTCGGCACCGGCACGCCGACAAGCGACTACTACGGCGGCCACCGCCACGGCGACAACCTCTACGCCGAGAGCCTGGTCGCCATCGACACCGCGACGGGCGAGAAGAAGTGGCACTTCCAGGCCGTGCGGCACGGCCTCTGGGACTACGACTTCCCCTGCGCGCCGATCCTGCTGGATATCGAGGTCGACGGCAAGCGGATCGAGGCGGTGGCCCAGGTCAGCAAGCAGGCCTTCACCTACGTCTTCGACCGCAAGACCGGCGAGCCCGTGTGGCCGATCGAGGAGCGCAAGGTGCCGGAGAGCCTGGTTCCCGGGGAATGGACGGCGAACACGCAGCCCTTCCCCACCCGGCCGCCGCCGTTCGACCGCCAGGGCGTGCGCGAGAGCGACCTGATCGACTTCACGCCGGAGCTGAACGCCAAGGCGATCGAGATCTACCGGAAGACGCTCCTGGGTGGCCCGATGTTCACGCCGCCGACCCTGGCCGGCGAGAAACGGCGGGTGATGGCGCAACTCCCCGGCCAGGCCGGTGGCGCGAACTGGGGCGGCGCCGCCGTCGATCCGAACAGCGGCGTCCTGTTCGTGCCGTCGCAAACCCGGCTCGGCACGATGGCCCTGAACCCGCCCACCGAGCGGCAGCCCTCCGATCGCGACTACCTGCCGGCGTTCACGTTTCCCGCCGGCCCGGAAGGTCTGCCGCTGGTCAAGCCGCCCTGGAGCCGGCTCACCGCGATCGACCTGAACCGGGGCGAGATCGTCTGGCAAGCGCCCGTGGGCGATGGTCCCCGCGGGCATCCGGCGCTTGCCGGTCTCGACCTGGGACGGCTCGGCGCCTGGCCGCTCGCAGGTCTCACGCCGGGCTGGCCGATGGCGACCGCCACGCTCGTGTTCGTCGTGACCAGCGAGCAGGTGCCGGGCACACTGCAGGAAGGCCCCGGCGGCTTCACGTCCCGCGGCCCGTCGACCGGGTTCCTCTACGCCTTCGACAAGGCGACCGGCGAAGAGGTCTGGCGAACCGAGCTGCCCGACACGCCGGGGGGCGGCCCGATGACCTACGTCGTCTCCGGGCGGCAGTTCATCGTCGTCCCCGTCGGCAACCGCGGCCAGGAGCACTCCCTGGTCGCGTACGCCCTGCCACGTTAGAGCCGAATCAACGCCGCTTGGACAGCCGGGCATCCGGCGGATCGCTGATCCACTCGGCGCCCTGTTCCCAGCCGTCGTCGAAGACCGTGTTCCGGATCGGCAGCCGGCGGAGCGGGCCGTGGCGCCCCAGCGGCTTGCCGATCGTGATCGTGAGCGACAGCTCGACGTCGTCCGGTATCTCCAGGATTTCGCGCAGTTCGTCCGCCACCGCATGATGCCAGCCGCTGTAGCAAGCGCCGTAGCCCAGCGCCCGCGCCATCAGGAACAGGTTCTGGCATGCCGGGAAGACGGACGCGCCCTCGGAGTGGATCAGCGCCCGGTAGCGGACATAGCAGGCGATGATGACGGCCGGGATCTGCTCGAAGTGGTCGACGTAGTGCTGGATCGCCCGATTGGCGCGAGACTTGGGCGAGTCCGGGTCCGCGGCCGAGCCCCGATTCCACCCCTCCTCGTCCATCTTGCGAGCCCAGCCGCGGCGGAAGGACTCGCCCAACAGGCGCCGGGCCCTCCGGGCGCGCGGCCCGTCCCGCAGGACGATGAAGCGGAAAGGCTGACGGTTCGTACCGGACGGCGCCCGGCTCGCGGCGTAGAGAATCCGCGCCAGGTCTTCGTCCGGGATCGGCTCGGGGCTGTAGCGCCGCACGGAGCGCGCTGTGGAGAGCAGTTCAAAGAAGTCGTCGGCGTCCATGGGTCGTAACGATCCCCTACCTGCGAAGCCCGCGTCAAGGGATAGGATCGGCCGGTCCTCCCACTCCTTCCCACTGTGACGCGGCCCCGCGCGCGTGTGCCGCCGACCCAGAGGAAACAGACGATGCAGAAACTCAGCCGTAGCGTTCTCTCCCTCGCCATGCTGCTGATCGCCTCCGGCGCGTTCGCCCAGCGCAGCCAACTGGAACTCCAGGTGGTCGACATGAACGACGCCGAGCTGGGCCCGGTGAACGTGACCGTCTTTGCTCCGACGGGCGAGATCGTCGTCCAGGACGTCACCCGCAAGAACGGCCGCCTGCGGATCCGCCTGGCGCCGGCGGAAGCGCCCTACCGGCTGCTGCTGCAGAAGGAGGGCTACCCGGACCGTGAGCTCGAGGTGGAGATCCCCGACGGAGGCCGGGACCGATCGCTGCGAGCTCAGCTCTGGGACGAAGAGACCGCTCAACAGCAGCAGGCGGTCAACGCATTCAACGAGGGGATCGGGAAGATCCAGGCCGGCGACGCCGCCGGGGCCCTGTCTTCGTTCGAGAAGGCGGCGGAACTCGATCCGACGATCGCAGACGCGCACCGGATGATCGCGGCCATCAGGCACAACCAGGGGAAGCTTGACGAGGCACTCGAGCCCGCAAGCCGCTATCTCGAGACGGCGGAAATGCCGGCCGAAATGGCGTCCATGTTCTTCGACATCTTCGCGGCCGCCGGAGATCCCCGCGCCGAGGAGGCCAAGCAGATCGCGATCGAGGCAGGCATGGGCGCCGAACTCGCCCCCGGGGTGTTCGCGCAGGGCGTGCAGGCGGTCCGAAACGGAGACCCCGAACGGGCCATCGAGCTCTTCCGCGAAACGGCCTCGCTCAACCCGCGACTCCACCAGGCCTACCGGAACATCGGCACGATCTACTTCAACGACGGGAAGTTCGAGGAAGCCCTCGTGGAGCTCGACCGCACCCTGGAGATCGACCCGCGCAACCAGGAGGCGCTGCGCATGAAGTACTTCTCCTTCGCCTCGCTCGGCCGCCTCGAGGACTCCATCGAAGCGGGCAAGGCCTGGATCGCGGTCAACCCCACCGCCGGCAGGCAGGTGCAGTTCCAGGCCCAGCAGTTCTTCGACCAGGAAGCGTTCGGCAACGCGAAGCTCTACGACCAGTCGCTGATCGCCTGGGACGACAACCATCCGCGAGCCCACTTCCGGCTCGGCGTGGCCTACCGCCGCAGCGCCGACTCCGGCCCGGCCAGGGAACACCTGACCAGATACCTGGAATCAGCGCCGGACGACGAGGACGTCGAGAACTTGGCGAGGGCGCACTACGAACTCGGGATTCTCGCGGTGAACGCGAGCGACGCGGGCGCGGCCCGTGAGCACCTGAGCAAGGCGCTCGAGCTCGATCCGGAAGGCGAGTTCGCGGACGTGGCGCGCGCGGCCCTCGACCAGTTGTAGCGCGCCGACCTAGGCCCGCGCACCGCCTGAGAACACCCGGAACAGCTTCTTCAGCGGGTCGTAGAACTCCGACACCACCCGTTCCTTGAGCGGGATGATCGCGTTGTCGGTGATCGTGATGTGCTCGGGGCAGACCTTCGTGCAGCACTTCGTGATGTTGCAGTAGCCGATCCCCTCGTCGCGCTTTAGCGACGCCAGCCGGTCCCCGGTGTCCAGGGGATGCATCTCGAGCGCCGCGTTGTAGACGAAGAAACGGGGGCCGACGAACTCATCGTGCAGGTGATGGTCACGCAGCACGTGGCAGACGTCCTGGCACAGGAAGCACTCGATGCACTTGCGGAACTCCTGCACCCGCTCCACGTCCTCCTGGGCGATGCGCCAGGTGCCGTCCTCGGCATCCGGTGGCCGCGGCTCGAAGGGCTCGATCTTCTTCTTGACCTCGTAGTTCCAGGACACGTCGCAGACGAGATCCCGGATCACCGGGAACGCGCGCATCGGTTCGACGGTGACCGGCTGGTCCGTCGGCAGGTCGCTCATCCGCGTCATGCACATGAGGCGGGGGTTGCCGTTCACTTCCGCCGAGCAGGAACCGCACTTGCCGGCCTTGCAGTTCCAGCGCACGGCGAGGTCGTTCGCGGACTCCGCCTGGATCTGATGCACCGCGTCCAGCACGACCATGCCCTCGGTCACGTCCGTCTCGTAGTCGCGGTAGCCACCCTCGCCTTCGGCGCCGTCCTGTCGCCAGATTCTGAACTGCGTCGCGGCCATCTCAGCCCATCTCCTCGACCAGCCTGGTCAGTTCGTCGCTCATCGGCTCCACCGGAATCTCCTCCACCACCATCTCTCCGTCGCCACCCCTGGCGACCCGGATGATCACCTTGCCGAAGTGTTCGTCCTTCCGCGGGTAGTCGTCCCGGAACTGCGCGCCGCGGCTCTCTCGCCGCATCAGACCGGCACGGGCGACCGCCTCGGAGACGACCAGCAGGGGGTGCAGGTCAAGCGCCGTGTGCCAGCCCGGGTTGTACTCGCGGTTGCCGGGCGCGGACACGGCCTTCGCGCGGTCGCTCAGCCGGCCGATCTCGTCGATCGCCTCCTCCAGTTCGGACTCGACCCGGACGATGCCGACCTTCTCCTGCATCAGGTCCTGGAGTTCGTGCTGGATCTGGTACGGCCCTTCGCCGCCTTCCCGTTCGAGAGGTTCAAGCGCTTCCCTGATCCCCGCGCCGACCGCTCCCTCGTCGAGCCGGACGTCGCCCTGCTCGCTGGCGAAGGCGGCGGCGTACTCACCCGCCCGTTTGCCGAACACGAGCAGGTCGGAGAGCGAGTTGCCGCCGAGCCGGTTGGCCCCGTGAAGCCCCGCCGCGCACTCGCCCGCCGCGAACAGGCCGGGCACGGAGGACATCTGGCTCTCCGCGTCGACCCGGACCCCGCCCATCACGTAGTGCGTCGTCGGTCCGACCTCCATCTGCTCCTTCGTGATGTCGAGGCCGGCCAGCTCCTTGAACTGGTGGTACATCGAGGGCAGCTTCTTCCTGATGTGCTCCTCGGAGTTGCTGATCTTCTCCTTGATCCAGGCGATGTCCAGGTAGACGCCGCCGTGCGGCGAGCCCTTGCCGGCCTTGATCTGGTCCACGATGCACCGGGCGACGTGGTCCCGCGTCAGCAGTTCCGGCGGACGCCGGGCGTCGCGGTCGCCGACGACGTAGCGCCAGCCCTCCTCGGCGCTGTCGGCCGTCTGATCCTTGTAGAGGGGCGGAATGTCGTCGAACATGAAGCGTTCGCCGTCGGAGTTCAGCAGGATGCCGCCCTCGCCGCGCACGCCTTCCGTGACCAGAATGCCGCGGACGCTGGGCGGCCAGACCATCCCGGTCGGATGGAACTGGACGAACTCCATGTCGATCAGGTCGGCGCCGGCGTCGTAGGCCAGCGTATGGCCGTCGCCGGTGTACTCCCAACTGTTGCTCGTGATCTTGAAGGCGCGGCCGATGCCGCCGGTGGCGAGCACGACCGACTTCGCCCGGTAGACCCGGAAGCGTCCGCGCTCCCGGTCATAGGCCAGGGCTCCGGACACCCGGCCGTCGTCCAGCAGCAACCGGAACACCGTGTACTCCATGTGGAAGTCGATTCCCCGGTGAATGCCGTGGTCCTGCAGGGTGCGGATCATCTCCAGGCCGGTGCGGTCCCCGACGTGGGCGAGCCGGGGATAGCGATGGCCGCCGAAGTTCCGCTGCAGGATGCGACCGTCCTTCGTGCGGTCGAACAGGGCGCCCCAGGCCTCGAGCTCCAGGGCCCGCGCCGGCGCTTCCTTCGCGTGAATCTCCGCCATTTTCGGGTTGCTCAGGTACTGGCCGCCGCGCAGCGTGTCGGTGACGTGGACCTTCCAGTCGTCGCGCTCGTCGACATTGCCGATCGCAGCCGCCATGCCGCCTTCGGCCATTACCGTGTGGGCCTTGCCGAGCAGGGACTTGCAGATCACGCCGCAGGAGGCGCCCGCGGCCGAGGCTTCGATTGCCGCGCGCAGCCCGGCGCCGCCCGCGCCGACCACCAGCACGTCGTACTCGTAGGGGGTCTGTTCCATCAGACGAGCCTGAAGTCCGCCCAGACGCCCATCGAGCAGAGCCGGACGTAGATGTCGGAGAAGGTGACCCAGATCAGACTGAGCCAGGCCCAGGCCATGTGCCGGCGGTTCAGGCAGGAGACGCAGCGATAACAGGCGCTCTGGAACGGCCGCCCCGCCATCACGTTGCGAAAGCCGCCGATCACGTGGCGGGTCGAGTGACAGCCGAGGGCGTAGCCGCTCAGCAGCAGCCAGTTGATCAGCAGGACGAAGCTGCCGACGCCGATGCCGAAGGCATGACCGCCGGACGCCGTCTCGAACTCGAAGGCCCGGTACACGTCGATCGGGAAGAAGACGAAGATCCAGGCCATCATCGCGAACAGGAAGTAGCGGTGGATGTTCTGGACGATCAGCGGGAAGGAGTTCTCGCCCCGGTACGCGTTCCGCGGCTCGCCGACCGCGCAGGCCGGCGGATCGGCCCAGAAGGCCTTGTAGTACGCGCCCCGGTAGTAGTAGCAGGTGGCGCGGAAACCCAGCGGCAGGATCAGGATGAACAGAGCCGGGGACTGGGGAACGAAACTCGGCCACCAGCTCGGGAAGCCCTCGAACCAGGCGTGGTGCGAGAGACCGAAGACCTCGGGCGAGTACAGCGGCGACAGGTAGCCGCCGAACACGTAGTGGTCGGCCTGAAGCGCCGCCCAGGTCGCGTAGACGCTTGCGAGACCCAGGCCCACGACAACGGCGCCTGGCTGCAGCCACCAGGCGTCCTGACGCTGCGTCTCACCGAACGATCGCCGCTTCAGCGCGGCGGGGAAAGCCATCTCGGATTGTGTCCTCTCTGGGTCGCTGGATGGAAGTGCGTGGGCGAGGGGCGCGTTCGGACCCGGCGGTGATCATAGCCACAAAGTGGAGGACGGCTCGACCACCAGGACTCGGCGCCGGCCACCGCGGTTCGCCGGCGCGTTCCGTGGAAGACCTCTCGGAAAGGAACGCGGCAGCCGCGAACCCCGCAATACTGTAGGCGACACGGGTACAGACGGGTCGTAGCGTTTTTTTCTGCGCACTTCTCGCTTTCCCTTACCAGAGTCGCGAAGCCGGCTGCCGACGCACAAGCGAGGGGCGCCAGGCCGACTGGCTGACTGGCGCGCTTTCGTGGTGACCGCGGCCATGCTGAGTGCGGGCCCGTCCTGGACCCAGCAAACCGACCTTCCGTCGCAGTCACGGATCGTCCGCGCCTACTTTGAAGATCCCCTCGTCGCCGGCAGGGCGGTCATCTCGCTCGACGCGCTCGAATCGGAGTACGAGAAGGGCTACATCGTCGTGCTCGCCGACGACGACGACATCGAAACGATGAAGCGTGCCGGCATGCGAACGGTCGCCGACGAGACGTTCCGCGTCGCCATGGCGGGCGAGGCGCCGACCGCCGTCTCGGCCGGAACGATCGCCGGCTACTCCTGCTACCGCACCGTCGAGGAGACGTACGCGGGCGCCCAGGCGGTCGTGGACGCGCACCCCGGCCTCGCCACCTGGACCGACAAGGGCGACTCCTGGAAGAAGGAACAGAACGCCTCGGACGGTTACGACATCAACGTGCTCGTCCTGACGAACTCCACCACCTCGGGCGCCAAGCCGACGCTGCTCGTCACGACGGCGGTTCATGCCCGCGAGTACACGACGGCCGAGTTCGGCCTGCGCTTCGCCGAGCATGTGGCCGATTCCTACGAGACCGACGCGGACATCCGGTGGTTGCTGGACCACCACGAGCTACACCTGATGCTGGTGGTGAATCCGGACGGCCGGAAGCGGGCCGAAACGGGACTCCTGTGGCGCAAGAACCACAACACGAACCACTGTCCCAAGGAAGGCGCCTACCAGTACTGGTCGGCGCCCGGCGTCGACCTGAACCGCAACTTCGACTTCAAGTTCGGATACGAGGGCGGTTCGAGCTCCTCGAAGTGCCACCAGGCCTACCGGGGGCCGTCTGCCGCCTCCGAGCCGGAGACGAGAGCGCTTTCGGCCTACATGGACGACATCTTCAGCGACGCCAGGGGGCCGGAGGACAGCGACGCGGCGCCCGAAGACACGTCCGGCGTCTTCATCGACGTTCACAGCCACGGCCGGCTCGTTCTCTGGCCCTGGGGCCATGTCGACACCGTGGCGCCGAACGGCGCGGCGCTGCAGACCTTCGGCCGCAAGCTCGCCTACTTCAACGGTCACCAACCAACGCAGGCGATCGGCCTCTATGCCTCCAGCGGCACCACGGAAGACTACGCCTACGGGGTACTCGGCCGCGCCGCCTTCACCTACGAGTTGGGCACCTCGTTCTTCCAAGGCTGCGACTACTTCGAGTCGTCGATTCTCGACCAGAACGTTCGCTCCCTGCTCTACGCGCTCAAGGCGGCGCGCGCGCCCTACCGACTTCCGCGCGGACCGGACGCCATCGACCTGAACCTGAGCGGAGGCGCCTCCACGACGAGCGTGGCCGCCGGAACGACCGTAACCCTGACCGCGACCTTCGACGACACGCGCTACGAGAACAGCAACGGCGCCGAATCGACGCAGAACATCGGCGCCGCCGAGTACTACCTCGACACTCCGCCCTGGATCGAGGGGGCCACCGGCAACGCCATGTCGGCGAGCGACGGAACGTTCGACAGCGGTTCCGAGACCGCGACGGCCACGATCGTCACGACCGGTCTGAGTGCCGGACGCCACACGGTCTTCGTCCGCGGCAAGGACTCCGCCGACAATTGGGGAGCGCTGAGCGCGCTCTTCCTCTTCGTCGATGAAGCGCCGCCGTCGGCGCCGGAGGCTCCGTCGCTGCTCTCGGGCCCGGGCGGCTTCACGGCCCGCTGGTCCGCGCCCGCGGCCAACAACAGCCCGGTCACCGGTTACCGGCTGCGCTACCGGCCCACCGACTTCAGCTCCGCCTGGAAGACGACCGACGTCGGCACGGATCTCCAACACGAAGCGACAGACCTCCTCGCGGGCGAGGCGTACGACGTCCAGGTTCGTGCCGTCAACGCGGTGGGCGCGAGCGTCTGGTCCGCCTCGACGACCACCAACCGGCCGGCAACCGGCGCCCCGACCATCGAAGGCAATCCGCTCGTCGGATCGAAGCTGACGGCATCGACCGCCGGGATCGCCGATCCGAACGGCATCGCCGGCGTCTCCTTCGACTTCCAGTGGCTGCGCAGCTCAGGCGCCCTGGACACACCGATCGAAGCCGCCACCGATCCCGCCTACGTCGTCCAGGCCGAAGACCTTGGCCGGACCGTCAAGGTCCAGGTCGCCTTTACGGACGACCGGGGCAACGAAGAAGTCCTGATCGGCATGCCCACCGAGACGATCGGCAGGTTCGCCGCGAACGTCAGCAGCGCGGATGTCGGCGAGGACGCGGCCGGCGTGACGGTTCAGGTCGGACCGGACGGCGCCATCCTGCAAGCAGCCGAGTCCTTGGAACTGGAACTTGCCGGAACGGCCCTTCCGAACGTGGACTACGATGTCGCGCCAACCGTCCTCTCCCTGTCGCCTCAGAGAACCACCGTTGCGATCGCGATCACGCCCCGCGACGACGATCTCGCGGAGTCGACCGAGACGATCCGGTTGACGCTGCGCAACGGAGGCGTAGCAGTCGCCGCAGCCGAGGTGGCGATTCTCGACGACGACGTCAAAGGCGCGTACCTGTCCGACGGGTCGCTGTCGGTGCCGAAAGGCGGCCGCTCCTCGTATCGCCTCGCGCTCACGTCCCAACCCACCGCCCCGGTAATCGTGACGGCAATTGTCGGATCAGACACCGACCTGCGCCTGAGTCCCTCGCGCTTGACCTTCACGCCCGCGACCTGGCGTCAGGAACGGGCGGTGACCGTCGAAGCCGCCCACGACGCGGATTCCAACGCGGACCTTCCGGTGACGATCCGGCACGTTGCGAACGGCGGCGACTACGATGCAGTGGCAATGCCGTCGGTCGTCGCGACAATCACGGAGAGCGACACGTCTGGGCCGGGCGGCGAAACGGAGCCCGGCGGCGGAACGGAGCCCGGCGGCGGAACGGAGCCCGGCGGCGGAACGGAGCCCGGCGGCGAAACGGAGCCGGAAGCCGATGACGATGGCGATGGGGGCGACGGTGCGAGCGGCGGCGACAACGGTCCGCCGCGGGCCGCCATCGCGACGGACGCCGCGTGCACGGACGGTCGATGCCGCGCCCTGACCGGCGCGCGGGTGCGGTTCGAGGACGCAAGCGCCGGAGCGGTTCGGTCGCGGCGCTGGAACTTCGGGGACGGCAAGCGGTCGCAAAGCGACCGCGTCGGCCACTCCTGGTCGACGCCCGGCTTCTACCGGGTGACGCTGTGGACGAGTGACGGCGAGCGGGAGTCGACCGCCTCGCTCACCTTCCTGGTCGAGGCCGCGTCACCAGCGGGAGAGTGCGTCGCCGACGGGAAGACGCTGTGCTTGCTGGATTCGCGCTACGAGGTCGCGGTGGAGTGGCGGCGGCCGGACGGCGAGACCGGCGCAAGTGTCGTCGTTCCCGTCGGCACGAACGACTCCGGGCTGTTCCGGTTCTTCGACCCGAACAACTGGGAGGTCCTGATCAAGGTGCTGGACGGCTGCGATCTGAACGGCCATGTCTGGGTGTACGGCGCCTCGACGACGGACCTCGGCTACATCATTCGCGTGACCGACACCGCGACGGGCCTCGAGAAGGAGTACCGGAACGAACCGGGCGTGCCGGCCTCGGCAATCACCGACGCGACCGCTTTCCCGGACGGTTGCCGCCCACCATAGGCGCGGGCGGCTCGCGTCGCCCGACAGCCGAACCGGCTCAGAGTGCCGGCGAGGAACGGAGGTCGTCCATTTCGGACACGCCCGTCGTTGCGCCGCTTCCCGCCCGCTCCGCATCCAGCAGGGAGGCGCCCCGTTCGATCCAGGTTCGGCCGCGCACCCGGACGGCAAGCAGGCCTGCGAGCAGCCCTACGTGGACGATGAAGCAGCTCCAGGCGCCGACCAGGCCCCAGTTCCGCGTGGCGAAGAAGACGAGCGGAACGAAGACGAGCCAGGCCACGCCGATGTTCACGACCATCGGATAGGTCGTGTCGCCGGCGCCCCGAAGAGCGCCGGAGTAGATGTTGAATGGCAGTTCGAAGATCAGGCACAGGGTGGCGATGAGAAACAGCGGCCGGGCGTACGGCAGGAGCGTGGCGAGATCGCCCGCCTCCCGCGCGAACAACTGCATCAGCCACCCCGGGAAGCCGACGTAGACGACGGCCATGATCGCCATCGCCCCGTAGCCCAACCACATCACGCGACGGACGACGAGACGTACATCGTCAAGCTGTCTGGCGCCCAGACACTGTCCGACCAGCGTCGTGCACCCGACGGCCAGCGCTACCGCGAGCATGAAGGAGACAGACCAGGCGTGAATCACGGCGTTCGTCGCCGCCATCTCCGCATCGCCCAGGTTCGCCACGAGGGCCGTGAAGACGCTGATTCCGCCCATCTCCATGAACACCTGGACGCCGATCGGCAGGCTGACGCGGAGCATCTGGCCGAGCAGGGCCGCCTCTGGCGGCCGAGGCCGGGTTGCACCGTAGTCGCGCCCCATCTTCGTCGCGAGCACTCCGGCCAGGAGGCCGAGCGCGACGAGAAACTGGGCGATCACGGTGCCGACCGCGGTGCCCGCGGCCCCAAGCTCCGGAAAGCCCCCGACGCCGAAGATGAGCAGGTAGTTCAGCCCGCAGTTCAGGGCCAGCTGGATCAGCCCCGCGAACATGGGAACCTCGGTGCGTCCGAGTCCGCGGTAGTAGTTCTCCGCGACGAGGAAGATCATCAGCCCCACCGCGGCACCCAGCCGGACCTCGGTGTAGTCCGTGGCGATCGCCTGGACTTCCGCCGACGCCCCCATCACGCGGAACGCCCAGCCGGACAGCGGCGCCGCGAGCAGGACGGCGACGCCCGCGCCGGCAGCCAGGTAAAGACCCTGCCAGAAGGCGACGCCGACCCGGTCCTTCTTGCCGGCGCCGAAGAACTGGGCGACGAAGGTGTTCACGCCCTGCAGCAGGCCGACGAAGAAGCCGAGCAGCCACCAGGAGATGATCGCGCCCAGGCCGACCCCGGCCAGGGCGACGACGCCAAGGCGCCCGACCATCATCGCATCGATCAAACCCATCGCCGTGTGGGTCATCTGCGTGATGACGACCGGTCCCGCCAGCGCCAGGATGCGCCGATAGGAGATGTCGATGTTCATGGCTCGTTTCTGGGGAATGTAAGTCAGGATTCGCCAAGAAGGGCTTCGAACTGCGCCGCCATGCGCGGTCCCGCCCCTTCGTCTTCGTGCTTGAAGAAGACGTAGGTCTCGCGCCAGGGTTGCCGCCGGATCCTGTCGGCCCAGGCGCGAAGCGCCGCCTCGTCGTAGTCCTCGCGGCGAAGCCGAAGATAACCGAAGTCCGCGGTCGCGACCAGCGGCGCGTCATGGTCGCCTCCGCTGTCCGCGATGCACAGCGAAGCGCCGGCGCCGGCAAGCAGCGTGAACACCTCGTCGTCGAACCAACTGGCGTGGCGGAACTCGAACGCGCCGCGCATGCCCTCAGGCAGCAGATCGAGAAAGCTCGCCAGCCGGTCGACGTCGCGCCTGAGGTACGGCGGCAACTGGAAGAGGAAGGGGCCGAGACGCTCGCCGAGCACCTCCGCGGTGCGAAACAGGTAGTCGACCGAGTCCCCGGCGTCCTTGAGCCGTTGCTGGTGCGTGATCCGGCGGGACGCCTTCAGCGCGAACCGAAAGGTGTCGGGCACCGTGTCGCGCCATCGCTCCAGCAGATCCGTCTTCGGCATGCGGTAGAAGGTGTTGTTGATCTCCACCGAGCCAAGCCTGGAGGCATAGAACGAGAGCATGTCCGGCCGCTTCGTTCCGGCCGGGTAGAACGGTCCTGTCCAGGCGGGGTACGAGAATCCGCTCGTGCCGGTACGGACCCGCATGCCAGACTGCCCGCTGAGTGTGAGCCGCGCCGGGGCGACGGACTAGGCGCCGTCGTCGAGGAACGGACGCAGTTTCCGTGCCCAGTCCGGGTGCCGGAGCTTACGCAGCGCCTTGGACTCGATCTGGCGGATACGTTCGCGGGTGACGTTGAACGACTTGCCGACCTCCTCCAGGGTGTGCTCCGATCCTTCGCCGACCCCGAAGCGCATCCGCAGCACGAGTTCCTCGCGCGGCGACAGCGAGCGCAACACATTGCCGGTCTGCTCGCGCAGGTTGGCCGAAATGACCTCGTCGATCGGCGACGGCGAGTTCTTGTCCTCGATGAAGTCGCCGAGGTGGGAGTCCTCCTCTTCTCCGACCGGTGTCTCGAGCGACACCGGCGCCTGCGCGATCTTCATGATCTTGCGCACCTTGGAGGCGGGAAGATCCATGTGCTCGCCGATCTCCTCGGCCGTGGGCTCGCGCCCAAGCTCCTGGACCAGCGACCGCGACGTGCGGGTCAGCTTGTTGATGTTCTCGATCATGTGCACCGGGATGCGGATCGTCCGCGACTGGTCGGCAATCGCCCGCGCCACGGCCTGGCGGATCCACCAGGTGGCGTAGGTCGAGAACTTGTAGCCGCGGCGATACTCGAACTTCTCGACCGCCTTCATCAGGCCGATGTTCCCCTCCTGGATCAGGTCCAGGAACTGGAGGCCCCGGTTCGTGTATTTCTTGGCGATCGAAACGACCAGGCGCAAGTTCGACATGATGAGCTGTTCCTTGGCACGCTCGCTCAACGCCTCGCCGCGCTTGACCTTCGCCACCATCGCCCGCAGTTCTCCCTGCTTGACGAAGTGACGCAGCTCGAGCTTCCTCACCTCTTCGCGGTACTTCTGGATGCGCCGGCGATGGAGCGCCCTGAGTTCCTCGTTGTTCTCGCGCTCAAGCGCCACCTGGGCCCGACTGATGTCGCGCTCGCTGCGCCGGAAGCGGTTGTCGATCAACTTGACCAGGTCGACCACCCGATTGCGGTCCGGACCCGTGAACCCCAGCTCCACGATCAGCGCGGAGGCCCTCTCCTCCAGGCGGTCGATGTCCCGCGCGATCTCCTGGAAGCGGTCGCCCCGAGGGCTGTAGCGCTTCTGCCGGCGACGCGTGCGATCGAGTTCCTCCTCCAGCTCCTGCATCTTCTCGAACACGCCGACGCGCTTGGCGATCCGCTTGTGGCCGTTCTGGTCCAGCAGGGAGATGGGATGTTCGATCTCCACCAACTGGGAAAGCGGCTTCGCGTTCTTGCGGTCCGCGAGCTCGGTCATCGCCAGCAGCCGGGTCATCAGATCGGCGTTCCGCGCCATCGCCTGGAAGATAAGCCACTCGCCGTCCTCGAGCGCGCGCGCGATCTCGACCTCGCCGTCGCGATCCAGAAGCGGAACGGTGCTCATCTCGCGCAGGTACATCCGCACGGGATCGCTGGTGTTCAGCGGCTCGGTAACCGTCGGCGTCGCGGGATCCTCGTCCGCCTTCTCGATCTCGAGCGAAACCGTCTCGTCGAGGTTCGCCACGTACCAGCCCGGCCGCCGGATCACGCCCACCCGCAACTCGCGCAGCCGGTCGTACAGTTCGTTGATCTCGGCCTCGACACCGACCATGTCCGCCGGCATCATGTCGTGGATCTCGTCGTTGAGGAGGTACGTCTTCGCCTTCCCCAGCTCGAGGAGCTGACGAATGGACGAGTACCTCGCCTCGAGGGGCTTGTTCACGTCCTTGACTGAAGCAACTGCCATCTTCGGTCTCCAGGTAAGGGCCAAGAGAGGGAACTCAGCGGCGGCGACGCCGAGAGCCGTCCATGTCGATCTCAACCTGCACACTTCCCCGCCAGCCGAGGGAGTGCCTCAGCGAACCGGGAGTATTGAGCGCCGACTGCGCACAAGTGTAGCAGTATGAAGACGATCAACCACCCCGTTGTGTTTCGCTCCCGATTCCTCTCTCGTCGGCAGGGCGCCTATGGGGCATCGCGTCCGTCCTTCTCAACCGTTGCAGCCGTCGCGGTTCTTCCCCCTTGTCGCGGGCCTTCTCTCCCTCGCTGGCGCAGGGCATCACGGAGCAGATACTCGATCTGTCCATTGACGCTCCGCAACTCCGCTGCCGCCAGCCGCTGCAGCTCCTCGAACAGGCCGAAGTCGAGACGCAGAAGAAACGCCTTGCGCGGAGGGGCACCCACCGTACAGCTCCTTCCGTCTACGGATAGAGCGTGCCGGTGTTCACGACCGGCTGCGTATGGCGGTCGCTGCACAGCACGGCCAGCAGGTTGCTGACCATCGCGGCCTTCCGTTCGTCGTCCAGGTGCACGACATCCTTCTCGCTCAGCATGTTCAGCGCCTGCTCCACCATGCCGACCGCGCCGTCGACGATCTGGGCGCGCGCGGCCACCACCGCCGCGGCCTGCTGGCGTTGCAGCATCGCAGCGGCGATCTCCGCCGCGTAAGCCAGGTGGCTGATCCGGGCCTCTATCACCTCGACCCCGGCGGTCGCCAGTCGCTCCTGGACCTCTCCGCGGAGACGCTCGGAGATTTCGGCGGTGTGATGCGACAGGGAGACTTCGCCCTCGCTGTGTGCATCGTAGGGGTAGCCCGTCGCCATGTTGCGCAGCGCGGCCTCGCTCTGAACCTGTACGTAGTCCTCATAGTCGTCGACGTTGAAAAGCGCCTCGGCGCTGTCCGTGACGCGCCAGACGACAACCGCGCCGATCTCGATCGGATTCCCGGCGTTGTCGTTCACCTTCAGCTTGCCGGTCTCGAAATTCCTCGTCCGTACGGACACCCGCCGCTTGCTGAGAAACGGATTCGCCCACCGAAGCCCCGTGTCGTAGACGCTGCCCTGATACGAACCGAAGAGTTGCAGGACCTTCGCCTCGTTCGGATGGACCATGAACAGCCCGAACATCAGCAGGATGAGAACGGGAACGCACGCGGCGCAGAAGATCACGACGGGGATGACCCCCCAGACCCCGAAGACGGGGATTCCGGCAATCGCGAGAAGGAGAAAGAGGATGAGCAGGCACAGCATGCCAACGCCCGGCATGACCGAGAGACGCTTCTCCCGATGCTCTACCATCTGTTGTTCCATTCGTTGGTGACTCCCTTGATCACGCGGCCGACCAACCGACCGCTGTTGTTTCCGATATGAAAGTGATATCACACTTATATCGCCCCGGCCAGCCGGTCGGCCGGCCGACCCTGTCTTGAAGGCAACCCGACGGGACGATCCCGAGACGGTCCTGCGTATCGCCGGACGCTTCCGGACCGGCGGTCCCGGTACCGCCGCCATCGAACTGCGCGCGGGCCACATCAACGACTCGTTCGTCGTCTCCACCGCCGCCGGCAGCCGATTCCTGCTGCAGCGAATCAATGGCCACGTGTTCCCGAACCCCGGTCAGGTCATGGCGAACATCGTACGGATCACGCGCCACCTCGAACACAGGCTCGGCCCGGCAAGCGCCCGGCGCCGGCTCACTCTCGTGCCCACAGTGGATGGAGAGATGTGGCGCGAGACGGCAACGGAGGGAGGCTCCGCCGACTGGTGGCGGATGTACGAGCTGATCGAGGACACGGCGACCGAACTTCGGGCGTCGACGCCGGAGCAGGCCTTCCTCGCCGCACAGGCCTTCGGCCGCTTCGAGACACAGCTCGTCGATCTGCCTTCGCCGCCGCTGCACGAGACGATTCCCGGCTTCCACGACACGCTGAGCCGCTTCGAGACGTTCGACCGGGCGCTGGCCGCCGCAAGGGCCTCGGCTGCCGGCAACGACAGGCGGCGCCAGGCCATCGCCGAGATCCGGTCGGTCGCCGTCCACCGCGACCTGGCAGCGCGGCTGAGCGCCGCGGCTCACACCTTGCCGCGACGCACCGTCCACAACGACTGCAAGATCAGCAACATCCTGTTCGACCGGACAACCGGCGAAGCGCTGTGTGTCGTCGATCTGGACACCACCATGCCCGGACTGGCCGCTTACGACTTCGGAGACATGGTTCGCTCGATGAGCCACCGCACCGACGAGGACGCCCGGGACACGGCCGGGGCGCGAGTCGACCCGGAGCTCTTCGCCGCCCTGGCCCGGGGCTACCTGGACGGCGCCGGCTTTCTGACCGCGGCGGAGCGTCACAGCCTGGTCGATGGCGCCCTGGTGTTGACGCTCGAGCAGGCCGTGCGCTTCCTCACCGACCACCTGGACGGCGACGTCTACTTTCGGGTCGAGCGGCCCGGCCAGAACCTGGATCGTTGCCGGGTGCAACTCGCCCTGCTCGAGTCGCTGCTGGCGCGCGACACGGACCTGCGCCGCCTCGTCGGAGGCGCAACCACCTAGTCAGAACGCTTCGAGGTCCCGCTTCCCGCTAACCTGCTTGGGCGGATTGTGGTAAGTGCGATTCAAACCGCCGACCGTGTCCCGGACCGTGACCCAGTACTCCACATCGGACAGGGCGCCGTAGAACACCCAGTAGTGGCCGTTCAACACGCGGCCGTCGAGCACCTTGACGACGAGCTCCAGGTTCGCCGGCTCGAAGAACCAGAACAGCCCCGCTTCGTCGGAGATCGCCACCGGGATGGCGCCGCCGCTTCCGAAGTTGCCGGCCACGTCCGGATCGGTCCAGTGCACTTGGACTTCGAAGCGCTGCCTCAGGCAAAGGAAGCTGTCGTCGGCCCGACATGGGCCGCTGTAGCCGCCGGTCGTCGCACTTGCCTCCCCTGAGTACTCGAAACCCTGGCGCCCACTCGCGCGCAGGCGGAACGTGTACGGCGTCTCCGACTGAAGTCCGTCTATGCGGACGCGTCCGTCGGTTGCGTTCGCGGTCGTCACCTGAGCCCAGCTCGCTGTCTGGCTGCGTGCCTCCACGCTGAGCAGCCCTCTCTCCGCGTCGGCCCAACTTCCCCGCCAGAACACGATGACGCCCGAGTCCCCCACCGGCTCCGCGGCGACGTCGCCGGTGAACCGCGGTTCCGGCTCGTTCGGATCCGGCTCCCCGGGTTCTTCCTGCTCCAGGCGCTCGAAGGTCAACCGCGCCATCGGCCTGTCCGTGAACTTGCCCCTGCCCCGGATGCTGGTGATCGTGCCCTGCGGGACGGTCGCCGGGTTGCCGAGGGAGAATTCGGTTCCATCCTCGGTGCCGGCGTCGTAGGGGAAGAGGTCGATCTCCAGGTCATCGACCCAGCTCCCGCTGTCGTCGAACAGCGACCGGGCCGAAATCCCGACAAACCAGTCCGGACTGGGAGCGATCATGGTCGCCAGCGTGACGAGCGGATACTGCCTGGTGACCTCGAACTCGATCGTGGTCGACGCAGTGCCGCCTCGCGGCGGCTCCTTCTCCAGCACAGCGAAGACGTCGGAGTTCCGCTCCATCAAGGCTCTGAGCTCCCGCTGGATCCCCAGCTCGGCCACCCGCTCCATCTGCCGGCTGGCCCGGCCGCCCGGTTCCCAGAAACTCACCTGGTCGCTGTGAACAGCGCCGATCAGGGGCGAGAAGTGAGCGCTGCCGGGCACGCCGCCGGGCGTCGCGCTACGCGTCCAGGTGCCGCGGAACGTCAGCCGGTAGCTGGCCGAGTCGTCCCCGGAGGACTGCGCCCAAACCGGCGCGACCCAGCAGGACCAGACAGCGGCAGCCGCCAGCACCAGCTTCAGACGGGACGGCCACACGGATGAATCGGTTCCAGAAACGCCTCGATCACTTCACCGTCGGCCGCCAACCCCCCTGACCCCGGTTCCGTAGCCGCACCCTGATCGCCAGACTCCCTGGCAGACCCGAACCAGACGCCCATACGCATCCACTCGTCCTCGGGGCACTCGAACTCAATCAACGTGACGAGGTCTCCGACTTCTTCCCCGGCCTCGTACAACGTACCACCACGGAACGTGGCCCATCGCCCGGTGAAGTCGCCCCGCTCCAGGTCCCCACGTCCCAGATTCTCGTCGATGTCCAGCTCCAGGCCCATCTCGCGAAACGTCACCGACTCACTCGTCTCGCCATCGAAGAAGGCCCGCAGGTCGTCGCCCCCTCCTCTGACGCGCAGGTAGAAGAAGCCCTCCTCGCTGAACTCTCCTCCCCAGGAGCCGTCTTCCGCTGGCCGGTCCGAGAAGACCGCCATCTCCAGGAACAGCGGAATCGAAACGACCGCCGCGGCGTGATAGCCACCGGGCTCCCGCTCCGCTCCCAGCACCTCCAGCGCCCGGTTCCTGCGCCGCTCGGGATCCTCGTTGTCGGCGGTCACCTGCTGGGCCGTACGAACGCCGAAGAAGGCCAGACCGCCCACCACCAGGACCACGATGCCGAGGCAGCCGAGACAGCCCAGAAGAGCGTAGAACCAGGGTGAACGACCCGTCGACTCCGCCATCGAGCGACCGTAGCACGGCGGTCGACGCCGCTATGATCCGGACATGGCGACTCTCGGCCGTCCGCTCGCGACACACAGGGCATCCGCGAAGGCTGTCGTTCGCGGCACGCCGCTCGAACAGGCGATCCGCGACAAGCTCGAGCAGGCGACCGGCGCCGAAGTGATCGAGGTCCTGAACGAGAGCCGGATGCATAACGTCCCGCCCGAGGCCGAAACCCACTTCCGTATCGTAGTCGTCAGCAACCGGTTCGAGGGAGCGAACCGGCTGCAGCGACACCGGGTGATTCACCGAGCCCTGGCCGACGAACTGGCCGGACCGGTCCACGCCCTCGCCATCGATGCGCTGACGCCGGCCGAGTGGCGGGCTCGTGGCGAGAGCCGCGGCTTCTCGCCTGATTGCCGCGGCGGCTCCCGCTTCGACGCCGCCGACTAGCGCCTACGGCTGCGGCACCACCCGGATGTACGGCAGGGGCTGCTGCCAGCCCTGGGGGTACTTCGCCCGCGCCGCCTCGTCCGACACCGCCGGCAGGATGATCACGTCGTCGCCGTGCTCCCAGTTCGCAGGCGTCGCCACCTGCTCCTTCGCCGTCAACTGCACGGAGTCGACGAGGCGCAGGATCTCGGCGAAGTTCCGGCCCGTGCTCATCGGATAGGTGAGGGTCGCCTTGATCCGCTTGTCCGGGCCGATCACGAAGACCGAGCGCGCGGTCGCGTTGTCCATCGGCGTCCGGCCCTCGGAGGAGTCGCCGGCGTCGGCAGCCAACATGTCGTAGCGCTTCACGATGTCCAGCGTCGGGTCGCCGATCAGCGGGTAGTTCAGGGCGTGACCCTGGGACGCCTCGATGTCCTTCGACCACGCCTGGTGGTCCGACACGCCGTCGACGCTGATACCGATCACCTTGCAACTGCGACGATCGAACTCGCCCTTGAGACCGGCAACCGTACCCAGCTCGGTCGTGCATACCGGCGTGAAGTCCTTGGGATGGGAGAAGAGAACGCACCAGCCATCGCCGATCCACTCGTGGAAGTCGATCTCTCCCTCGGTGGTCTGGGCGGTGAAGTTCGGAGCCTCGTCGTTGATTCTGAGCGTCATGTCTCCTCCGGTCGGTCGGGTTCTATGCGGAGCGTGTAGCGTCGAGCGCCGAGAAAGGTGATCATTCTAGTCACGTTTGGCGAGTGATTGCGTCGTGCCTCCGGACGCACACGCCCCACCAGGCCATCCAAGGCAACCGCGCCCTAACGCGTCTTCCGTTCGATCTGCCGGCGCAGTTCGGCGAGTTCCTCGCGGTCGGGCCGCAGATTCGAGGCGCCGTGGATGTAGACGTGCTCGATGGCCGAGGCGGGAAGCCGGGTGTTCCAGTGCAGCAGGATGCGCACGCAACGCTCCAGGCCGCCGGGAACCGCCATCTCATGCCCACACAGAAGGGCCACGTCACGCCAGCCCATCAGCCGGGCCGCCAGCGCCGGGTACTCCGCCGTCAGATCGGGCGAGGTCGTGAAGATCGCGCTCGCGACATCCTCCGGCTCGATGCCGTTCGCCTGCACCATCCGCTCCAGCAATTCCGCCGTCGCGGTCAGAATCAGCTCGCGGTTCGTGCCCTCGACCGTCGTCGCGCCGCGGACACCGCGGCAGACCGGCCGCCCCCGACCTCGGAAGCTCGTACGCCGGGACCTCTTGCGCGGCTTGGAAGGCATGGGAAGGAGCGGAGGGTACGATCGACGCGGAAGGGAGCCGCAGACTGTACCAACCAACGCGCCGCCGAACGCTTCCAGCCCCGCCGGCCGTCGTCAGGTGCGCAGCCATCGCGACGGTGCTGTTCCTGGGCTGTGCGACCGAGCCCGCACCGAACCAGGCGCCAGAGCCCGAGCGGCCGAACATCCTGCTGATCCTCGCCGACGACCTCGGCTACGGAGACCTCGGCGCGTACAACCCGGAGTCCCGCATTCCCACCCCCAACCTCGACCGCTTCGCCCGCGAGAGCGCGCGACTGACCGACGCCCACAGCCCGTCGTCCGTCTGTACGCCCACGCGCTACGCGCTGCTCACCGGCCGCTACGCCTGGCGCTCGCGGCTCAAGAGCGGAGTGCTGAACGGACGTTCCACCTCCCTGCTGGAGCCGGAGCGCGTCACCCTGCCTGCGCTCCTCCAAACTCTGGGTTACGCCACCGCCGGCATCGGTAAGTGGCATCTCGGGCTTGGCGCCGACCCGGATCCGAGCGACGACACACACGGCGAAACGGACTACGGCGCGCCGCTCCGGCCGGGGCCGGTCACAGCGGGTTTCGAACACTACTTCGGCATCCCCGCCTCTCTCGACATGGAGCCGTACGTCTACATCGAAGACGACGGCGTGCTCGAAGTCGCGACCGAAACGGTCGAGGCCAGCTCGATGCGGCGTTACGGCGGGGACGGCTACTGGCGCGCCGGCGAGATCGCCCCCGGCTTCGATTTCCTCCAGGTGACCCCGACTCTCTTCGATCGGGCCGACAGCTACCTGGAACAGCGGGCGGCGGCCGGGGACGACCGCCCCTTCTTCCTCTACCTGCCGCTGCCCTCGCCTCACACGCCCTGGATGCCGCTGCCGGAGTTCGAAGGCGCAAGCGGCGCCGGCGTCTACGGCGACTTCGTCACCCAGGTCGACGCCGGCGTCGGTCGTCTGCTCGGCGTTCTTGACTCTCTGGGTCTCGCCTCCAACACCGTGGTCCTGTTCACGAGCGACAACGGCGCCCACTGGCTGGAGGCCGACATCGAGGAAACCGGACATCGGGCGAACGGATCGCTTCGCGGCCAGAAGGCCGACATCCACGAGGGCGGTCACCGCGTCCCCTTCCTGGTCCGCTGGCCGGGCCGAATCCCCGCCGGCTCCGTGCGCGGAGAGCTGGCGGGCCTCGTCGACGTCTTCCGCACCGTAGCGTCCATCCTCGAGGTCGAACTGCCCGGGGCAGTCGCCGAAGACAGCGTCGACCTCGGGCCGGTACTACGCGGCCAGGACGCGCCGCCGCCCCGCGGCTCGCTGATTCACCACAGCGCGCGCGGCATGTTCGCCATCCGTTCCCACGACACGGACGGCCCGGCGACCTCTCGCAAGTGGAAGCTGATCGAGGGGCTCGGCTCGGGCGGCTTCACCGAGCCACGCCAGCTCGCTCCCAAACCCGGAGGCGCCGCGGGACAGCTCTATGAACTCGTCGCCGATCCGGCCGAGACGAACGACCTCTACCTCGACCGGCCCGACATCGTCGAGCGGCTGACGGCGGAACTCGAGTCGATCCGCGGCGCCGACGCGGCGCCCTTGGCGCCGCCGGAGCGTTAGGGCGCCTCGTCCGCCCCCTCGTCGAGGAAGCGGATCAGGCTGGCCAGGTCGCTCAGGGTCATCGTGTCGAGCAGACCCTCCGGCATGATCGAGAGCGAGGACGGTTCGCGGCTCCTGATGCGGGCCTTGTCCAGATCGACGCGGTCGCCGTTCGCGTTGATCAGCGTCAGCCGCCCGGAGGTGTCCTCGACCACCATCCCGCTGTGCAGAGCGCCGTCCTTGAGTTCGACGTCGACCGCCTGGTACTGATCCGAGATGACGCGTGACGGGAACATGATCGACTCGAGGACCTCGCCACGGCGGAAGCGCTTGATCACCGTCGAGAGATCCGGGCCGCCGCCGCGGCCGATGTCCCCGAACACGTGACATGCCGAGCAGCGCGCGCGGTGAAACACCCGCTCGCCCTGCTCGGGGTTGTAGCGCTCGTAGGCCATCACGTCGTACTCCAGGTACTCCGCGAGTTCCTCGAAGCTCATCTGGGCCAGGTCGCTTCTGCCTTGCCGGTCGCCCTCGACTTCGATGACCAGGGCGGCGGCCCGCCGCGCCCGCTCGGCCCGTTGATCCTCGAGCCGCTCCTCAGCCGCCGTGCGTTCCTCGTCCGGAAACCGGTCCAGGACATCGTTCCAGATGGCGTCGATGTACCCCTCCATGCTGGCGGCGCCCCGGAACTCCCGGGCATCGTCGAACCAGGCCACGACGCGGACGCGCAGCTCCGGCGTCCAGTCCTCGTCCATCGCGCGCAGGCAGTAGGCAGTGTGGATCTCCTCCGGCTGTGGCCGGTCCTGTTCCAGGCGCTCGACCATCCGGGCAAGCGCGCCCTCCGGCTGCAGGTAGGCGAGCAGCCGTTCGAGCTGGCGGTTCACGCGATCGTCGGCGTGCGGGTAGCGACCGAGCAGAGCCTGGCCCAGGCCGTCGCGCGCCTCGTCGCGTCCCGGAGCGTCGGGAGCCGGGTCGCGAATGAACGCGATCTCCATCGTCCGCAGGAAGTCGAGTTCGACCTCCACCTCCAGCTCGGCCCGCGCGACCTGGAGCAGGCCTCCCATCAGGAAGTTGTACTCGATCCGGTGCTCCAGGCTGTAGATCATCGCCAGCACAGCCTCGAAGAAACCGCGAGGCCGCTGCCGGGGGGAGGCCACGAAGGCCTGGTCGACCCAATAGCCATGGGGGATGCGCTGGATCGCCTCCCGCGCCGCGTAGCGGAGGAACCGGTCACCGTGGTCGAGCAGCCCATACAGGGCCTCGGAAGTCGCGACGTCGATGCCGCGGGCGCGGAGATCGAGTCCCGAGCGCACGAGGGCCTCGGCTGCCCGCCGGGCGACCAGCGGGTCGCCGTCGGCGAGCGCGGCGCGCAGGGTTCCCTGGACCTCGGCGAAGGGGTGCGCGCCGAGCAGCGTGGCGGCGGCCGCGCGCACCACTGGCGCGTCCGAGTCGAGGAGCGCAGCCGTTTCCTCCAGAGTCGGTCGCGGGCCATGCACCTGGAGCAGTTCCAGCGCGCGGATGCGGTCGATCGGCTCTCGTCCGGCGTCGCGAACGATCGCCCACAGATCGGCCTCCCAGTTCGCGCCTGCCTCGCCGCGAGCGCGACGGATCGCCTCTCTCCCCCAACCGGAACGAGGCATCGGTTGACGCACCGCGGCTTCCGCGCCGGTAACGGCGACCGCCTCGCCCGCTCGCTCGTAGGTCACCCGGTAGAGGCCTCCCGACGTGCCGCGGCCGCCGGTCGCGAAGTACAGAAAGCCGTCCGGTCCGATATCGAGGTCCGTCACGTTCAGCGGTTCGCCGAGAACGAAGTCGTGGGCATCCCCCGTCCAGGTGGCGCCGGTCCGCTCGGGAAACAGCACCCGGATCCGGCCCCGCGACCAGTCGCCCATGAAGTAAGCGCCCTGGTACCGATCCGGGTAGGCGTGGTGGTGGTAGAAGGCAACGCCTACCGGCGAGCCGCGGCCAAGGTCGACCACGCCGGGCAACGTGTCGATCTCGTGGAACGCGACCTTCCCGGAGCCGGTGCGCCAGCCGTAGTCGCCCGCCGGTATCAGGTGGACGACCCGGGTGGGCCGGAACCAGGGCAAGCCGCGGTCCCACTCCATGTCCGCCTCGTAGGCGAAGATCTCCCCCGACGCGCCGATCGCCAGGTCGAACGGATTGCGCAGGCCTCCAGAGAGCCGCTCCCAGACGTTGGACTCCAGATCCAGACGGTAGATCGTGCCACCCGGCGCCCGCAGGCTGTTCGCATGGCCCCGCGGGTCGAGGATCGGCGGCAGGAGTTGATCCTCCTGCAGCTCGCGCAGGGGCGAGGTCGGCGCGAGCCCGACCTCGGGCGACGAGTAGTTGCCGTAGAGAACGTAGAGGGCGCCGTCGGGACCGCGCGCGATCGTGTGCGGTCCGTGCTCCTGGATCCTGCCGTTGGCGGGAGCGATCTGTTCGACAGCATCGACCTTGTCGTCACCGTCCGTGTCCCGCAGTCGGTAGAGCCCCGTGTCCTCGACCGAGTCGTTGCGGCCGAACCTGCCCTCGACTCCCGCCGCCTCGGCCAGCCGGCCACGGCCGTTGGCGTGGACGAGCACGTCGCCCGGCCCCATGACATAGAGGCCGTGCGCCGTATCGACCTGGGGCGCGAAGTCGATGCGCCGGTCGTACAGGCCGTCACCGTCGGCGTCCTCGAGCAGCGCCAGGCCTTCCCCCTCCAGCGCGAGCAACGGCCTGCCAGCGGCGTCGAAGGTCATGTTGACGACCGAGCCGAAGAGGCCGTCTGCCGCCGCCGGTTCCACGGCGAATCTCTCCGGCGTGCGGAACCGTTCCCCGGCGTAGTCGAGCCGTTCACGGCGCGCTGCGTCGTGATCGGGCATCAACTCCTGGGCGCCGGCTGCAACGGCGAGGGTGAACGCGAATCCCAAGAACAGACTGCGAGCGAGCATGACCGGCGATCCTACTCCCTGCCCCGCAACCTCGGACAGCGGATCCGAAAGCGGCGACCCACGTCTTGTCATTCCGTACCCCACGTCCGTAGGATGCAGGCAGCGTGCCCGAACGCCCCTGCACCATCGCCGTGCTCGCGACCCTCGACACGAAGGGCGGGGAGGTGGTCTACCTGGTCGACCGGATCGTGCGCGACTGGGGTTGCCGGGCGTTCGTCATCGACCTCGGCATCCTCGGCGAACCGGCGCTCGACGGCACCTGGCTGCCCGACGTCAGCCGCCGCGAGGTCGCCTGCGCCGGCGGCGAGAAGGTCGAGCAACTGGCCCAGGCGGCCGACCGCAAGCGGGCCATCGCGGCGATGTCCTCGGGCGCGGAGGAGGTGGTCCGCCGCAGCTACCGGCGCGAGAGCTTCGACGCGATCGTCGGCCTGGGCGGCAGAGCGGGCACCGCGATGGCGACCACGGCGATGCGCGCCCTGCCGCTCGGAGTGCCCAAGATCATGGTCTCGACGATGGCGGGCGGCGACGCCTCCGGCTACGTCGGCGTCAAGGACATCGTGATGGTGCCGTCGATCGTCGACATCGACGGCATCAACCGGATCAGCCGGCAGATTCTGAGCCGCACCGCCGCGGCGGTCTGCGCCATGGCCCGGGTCGAGATCGAAGGCGGGGACGACCGTCCTCTGATCGCGGCCTCCACCTTCCGGAGCGCTACCCCCTGCGTGGATGCATGCCGGCGTCAACTGGAGACCGAGGGGCTCGAGGTTCTCGTCTTCCAGGCCACGGGCGCCGGCGGTCGCACGATGGAGAGTCTGGTCGAGGCCGGCTTCCTGCGCGGCGTGCTCGACCTGACGACGACGGAGTGCGCGGACGAACTGGTCGGCGGCGTACGCACAGCCGGCCCGTCGCGACTGGAGGCCGCGGCCAGGAGCGGTACCCCCGCCGTCGTCGTGCCCGGCTGCCTGGACATGGTCAGCTTCTTCGCCCGGCACACCGTTCCGGAGGAGTTCGCGGGGCGCACCTTTCACCGCCAGAGCGACAACATGACCCTGATGCGCACGTCGCGCGAGGAGTCCGCGGAACTCGGTCAGGTCCTCGCCGCCAAACTGAACGCCTCCACCGGCCCGGTCGAGGTCTACCTGCCCCTGGGCGGCGTCTCCACGCTCTCCGCTCCCGGCGGGCCGTTCCACGATCCGGCGGCCGACGACGCGCTCTTCACCGCCCTGCGTGAGAACCTGCGGCGGGCGGTGCCGGTCACCGAGGTCGACGCCAACATCAACGACCCGCGATTCTCCCGAGCGGTCAGCGACGCCATGCTGCGGCTGGTGCGCGCCGCGAACTAGCGGCGCAGGCCGCTAGTCGCCGCTTTCAGGCCACTGAGACCTCATCCGCGCACGAGAACGCGGTCGCCCAGCGGCTGCACCGGCCGGTAGTTGTTCGGGAAGATCGCGGCGAAGGCCTCGATCTGGGCGGCCGACAGCGTGAGCGGTTCCGTCAGGACGATCCAGGCCACGCCTTCCGTGCAGGGCGGCGTGGTCAACGACCCGGAGTACCGCCAGGAGTTCCGGCGCTCCGGCAGCAGGGCCGGCAGGTCGACCGCGTCCGGTACGGCGCGCGGCGGCGCGGCAGTGGCCGGCAGGCTCGACCACACCGGCGCCAGCGCCCGGTTCGCCGGACCCTCGCGGAACAGGACGCCGACCACGACCAGGGAACCACCTTCGCTCCGGTGGACGAGGTGCAACTCGAGCGGCAGCCGGACGCCCTCGATCGTGTGCTCGGCGCCGTGGTGGAAGTGGAACTGCTCCAGCTCGAACCGCAGGCCCCCGACGACGATGCCGTTGCCGGGTTCCGGGTTCACCTGGATCGAGTGCCCCGTGTTCTCCACCGTCGACGGGGAAGACCGGTACGCGAACTCGACCGGCTCGACCTGTGCGCTGCGAGCTCCACTCAGGTCGATCGGAGACTGCTCCCCGCCCAGAGAACACGTTTCGTAGGCGGGATCGAGACGTCCCCAGACGGCGGGACCGTTGTGAGGCTCGTAGCCCCACTCTGGTCCGTCTGCATGTTCACACATCGGCGCGGAACGATACACCCGTGCGGTACATTCCGCGCATGCCGCGCATCCGGTTCAGCCTGCGCCGCCGCTGGCGGCGGGCTCTCCGTCTCGGCCCCGTCCCGGTCGGCCTCGCTCTCGTGGCAGGACTTGCTACTGCGGCCGCCCCCGACCCGGCGGCGGTCGAACGGGGCGCGGCCATCTATCGCGGCGGCACCTGCCCGGTGTGCCACCACTGGGAAGGCCAGGGGAACCGCCGGGGACCAGACCTGACTGACGCGGAGTGGCTTCACGGCGACGGATCGCTCGCCGCAGTGCGGACCGCGATCGAAACCGGGTTCCGCCACGACACCGGCCGCCGCTTCGGCGGCAAGTACGAGATGTGGCCCCTGGGCGGCATGGAACTCGACGAGAGCGATGTCGACGCGCTGACCGCCTATGTCTGGTCTCTCCACCGGCGTCGCCGGGCCGCGGACACGTTGACGCGGGAGGTCGTGAGCCGGATCGCGTTCGGCTCGGGCGCCGATCAGGATCAGGCGCAGCCGATCTGGGACACCGTGCTCGCGCTTCGCCCTCAGCTCACCTTGATGCTCGGCAACAACGTCCTCGCCGGCACGGACGACATGCGGGAACTCCGCCGGCAATACGACAAGCTGACGGTGAAGCCGGGGTTCGCCGAACTGCGTAGGCAGAGCCGCTTCATGGCCACCTGGAACGACCTGGACTTCGGCCGCGAGGACGGCGGCGCCGAGTTCGACAGGCGGGCCGAGTCGCAGCAGGTGTTCCTGGATTTCTGGGACGAACCGTCCGGATCGCCGCGACGGCAACAGCATGGCGTCTACACTTCGCAACGTTTCGGGCCGCCCGGCCGGCGCCTCCAGGTCATCCTCCTGGACACCCGGTACGGTCGAGGACCACTCTGGCTGGTCTCTCCTGACGAGGCACGGAGACGGCAACTGCTGGGCATGGGCCCGTATCTGCCGAACGATCACGAGCGCGCCCGGATGCTGAGCGAGGAACAGTGGCGCTGGCTCGGACAGCAGCTTCGTCAGGCGGCAGACGTGCGGCTGATCGTCACCAGCATTCCCTTCGTCATGGAGTTCACCGGCTGGGAGAGCTGGGCGAACATGCCGAACGAGCGCCAGCGCCTGATCGATCTGATCCGGGACTCCGGCGCGACCGGCGTCCTGCTGCTGAGCGGCGACACCCCCTGGGCCGACATCTCGCGCCTCGAAGGCGAGGCGCCCTACCCGCTGTGGGACTTCACGGCCGGTCCGCTGAACTGGCGCGCCACCGCCGGGATCGGCCCGAACCGGCACCGCATCGGCGCAGCCACGCGCGAACCGAGCTTCGGCTACATGGAGATCAACTGGACCGCCGCCGACCCCCAGATCCGGGTCGAGGTCCGGAGCGTGGCGAACCGGAGCCTGCTGGGTCGGACACTGCGGCTGTCGGAGCTGCAGCCGAAGTAGGCGCGGCTACTGGCACAGCCTCCTAGAAGAACACGAAGGAGCGGACCACGACATTCCTCCGGCAGGGCGCATCCCTGGGCGCGGTCGGGTCGATGCAGGCCGTGTGGAAGGACCAGCGCGAGACGGAGCCGTCAGTGACCGAGTCGTAGCACTTGAGCATCGAGACCTCGGTGGAGGTCTGCTGGGGAAACCAGTACCACTCGTGGTGCGGGCGGTAGGTGAAGCGGGTGGTCTCACCGACCCGGTCATCGTAGATGCGGTAGTTCGTGATGTACGGCTGGTCGGCGAAGGAGGGCCAGGCACAGAGCACGAAGGGATTCTGGCGCACGGTCTCCATCGGTTTGGCGAGATTGATCGACATGAAGCGCCGCGACATCTTCGCGTCAGCCTGCGCTTCGGTGTAGCGCTGCTCGCGGCCGAAGTTCCGCAGGTTCCTGGTGAGCAGCTCGCGGCAGCGGACGCGGCCGCTGTTGTCGTTCAGGTCGTTGTGCACGAGGTTGGCGTAGTTGGCGTTCACCCCGGGGTTCTTGTTGTCCTGGTCCTCGGTCCGGTCTCCCTGGTAGTCCTTGTCGAACACGTCGTGGTTGTACACGAACGCGTCCGTCGCGTCCGGGAAGAACTCCAGCAGGAGCTCTTCCATCTCGGGGTAGAAGACGCGCTCCACTTCGGCCGCGTCGTAGAAGTTCTCGCACCTGGACTCGCAGTGCCCCAGCGAGAGCCCAAGCCTGTCCATGCACTCGGCGCTGTCGGGCCTGAGACCCGGATAGACCTCCTCGATTCGACGCGCGTCGCGCATCACGTGCGGAAAGTAGAGGCACCCCCGCGCGATGTCCCGTTCGTACCGGCGCAGCGCTTCCGCGTCGGCCTGTCGAGCCGGGTCCCGCCAGAGCGCGTTGGACGAGACGATGGAATAGGAAGGCTCCTCGCGGACCGAGTAGCGCAGCGGCAGCGCCAGGCCGCCTTCAGGGGCTTCGATGTCGTTCGCCCGAATGTACTCGAGGCACTCCGCGTAGCGGCGAAAACCGAGGCCCCACCTGGTCTCGATCGGTCCGGGAGGAGCGTTGTCGAGCACGTCCGCGAACGCCTTCTCGTGCCCCTCGGCAACCTGGCGGAAGGTAGCCTCCGTCGCCGCGGCAGTCCCCGCATCCCCGTCCCGGTCGAACGACATGTAGGACAGGCCGCCGTTTGCAGCTACCGGCGGCGGCTGCCCCTTTGTGAGTTGCAGGGGAGGCACATAGGCCTGATTCGCGCTCATGCTGGTCTGCTCCATGGAAGGTCGCCGCGCAGTCTACTGCCCGGCCTCCCAGGCCCGCACCTTGCGGTTCGCCTCATCGAAGATGCGCTCGTAGTTGCCGATCGTCACCGCGTGCAGCGTCGCTTCGCTGAGCCTGTCCCAAAGCGGCGCGTAGTCGCGCCACGTCTTGAGGTAGCCATCCCGGCCGCTCGGCGCAACAGAGTCCGTCCCGAACAGGAAGCGGTCGGGATGGCGCTCGAGCAGCGCGGTCCAGGCATCCAGCGAGGTTTCGTCGCGCACGATGTACTTCGCCACCTCGTCCCAGGACAGATCGCAGTACACGTGCAAGAACGCCTCGTCGGAGAGCAGGGCGTCGAGCAGTTCCACATGATCCGCGGCGGGCGCCACGAACCGGCCCAGCCCGGTATGAGCCCAGATGATCGTGACCTCGGGGTGGGCCCGGAAGAACTCCCGCACGGGCTCCAGGTGAACCGGCTCGTGCGCCTCCGTCGGCAGCACCACGTCGATGTCGTTGTGGAAGATCACGACGAGACCCACCTCGGCGGCGAAGTCGAGCACGCGGTCGAGCGCCGGATTCCGCAGACTGGCCGTGTGGCCGAGGATCTTCGAGGTCACGAATTCCTTGTGGATCGAGAACTCCCCGATTCCGGAGAAGACGCCGGGGTAGTGCTCGAGCACGCGGCGAATGTGGTCCGCGGCGTACATGTCCGTCGGGTTGAACCCCGTGATCATCGGGTCGAAGCGCGCCTGGTCCTCGGCCGGCAGCAACTGGTACTCCTCGGCGATGATCGCGTCGACGAAGGAGTAGTAGTAGAGCGCCGAGTCCGAGTGAAGGTAGTAGTCCGGCGCCCGGTCGCCCGACTCGAAGTAGTCCCACTTCTGCTGAAGCGGAATGCCGAACACCGCCGTGCGTCCCACGTCGTTCGCCGCGATCTCGAGGAACCCGCTCAGGGTGATGCCCCGCTGGACGTAGTTCGTCAGGTGAAAGTGGGCGTCGTGGAAGAGAGGCCGCTTCAGTCCCTCGCCCGACTCCTCGACCTGTTGGGCCCAACCGGCCGCAACACCAGCGATCAACGCCAAGACGCAGAACGCCGCCGCCGCCGCAGGCTTCATTCCGCGGCCTCCCGGAGAGCTGTTCCGCGACCTTCCAGCCACGCTCGGGAGACTACTCGTCTGCCGACTCTCTCGCGTGCTCCTGCGCCGCCCTCGCGGCCTCCATATCGTCCTCGTCCGGCATCAGGATGAACTCGGGGTAGGACTCGATGCCCAGCTCGGTCATGTCCTGACCGAGCTCCTCGACTTCTGGCGAAACCCGGACACCGATCGTCTTGTCGAGCGCCCACCACAGGAGCATGGAAACGCCGAAGACAAAGATGCCGATCGCGACGATGCCGATGACCTGCGGCACGAAGCTGCCGCCAGCCGCGATGCAGACGGCGAGAGTGCCCCAGATGCCGGCGAACAGATGGACCGGAACGGCGCCGACGACATCATCGAGCTTCATCCGCTCAAGCAGCTTCATGCCGGCGACCGTGACCACCCCGCCGATGGCGCCGATCACGAGCGCCCAGTGGTGGCCAACCAGGTCCGGCCCGGCGGTCACGCCAACCAGTCCGCCGAGTGCACCGTTGAGCACGGCCAGGAGGTCGACCCGGCCCAGCAGCGGCCGTGACAGCACAAGAGCCGCGACCACACCGGCGGCGGCACCGAGGTTCGTGTTGATCAGCAGGTTGCCCATCGCCGTCGCGTCGGCCGCACCGCCAAGCGCGAGTTGCGAGCCGCCGTTGAATCCGAACCAACCCATCCAGAGGATGAAGACGCCGAGCGTCACGATCGGCACGTTGGACGGCGGCGTTGCCTTGACGCTGCCGTCAGTGCGGAACTTGCCGCGCCGCGCCCCGACGATGATAATCCCCGCCAGGGCCGCCCATCCTCCGGTCGAATGGACGATCGTGGAGCCGGCGAAGTCCTGGAAGCCGCGCTCGGCCAGCCAGCCGCCGCCCCAGGTCCAGGCGCCCACGATCGGATAGAGAATCGCCGTCAGCACGGCGGTGAAGATGAGGAAGGACCAGAGCTTGACGCGCTCGGCGAGAGCTCCCGACACGATCGAGGCCGTGGTCGCCACGAACGTCATCTGGAAGAACCAGCTCGACATCTCCGAGTACCCGCTTCCGATGACGGCAGCCGCCTTGTCGCCATCTCCACCAAGGAAGGCCATCTCGTCCGCGGAAGCCTCGAACAGCGGCGTGATCGAACCGATCCAGCCGCTGACGTCGACGTACATCAGGTTGTAGCCGATGAGGTAGTAGGCAATGCCGGCGATCGAGTAGAGGCCGATGTTCTTCATGCAGATGACGGATGCGTTCTTGGTCCGCACCGAACCGGCCTCGAGCATCGTGAAGCCGGCGCACATCCACATGATGAACGCGCCCCACACCAGGAAGGCGTACGTGTTGAAGACGTAGGTGACTTCTCCGGATACCTGGGCGCCCGCCGCGGACGCCACGAGAAGCAGCAAACCGCCGGCGAGAAGCACCTTGAGAACGGTCGATCGTGACGAAAGCGGCTCGAACTGGGGCTTCATTCGTTTCCTCCGGCTAGTGGTGGAGGCCCCGCCCCCTCTTGCGAGGGCGTCGACGATGCGTGACCAGGTCTCATTCGCCCACCCGACAGAATGCGCCATACAAGGAAGCGACAACCGCCACGGGGTTCGCACGCCCTCCCCCGCGACTTGATCGTCGCCGCGGCACGCCTTTAGGGTTGGCTTCCGATGCTGAGGCACCCCAAGCCAACGCCCGACGCGAGGCGCGCCGAAACCGTCCGTGCAACTCGGGGTGTGAGCATTGTAGCGCCTACGTTCCGGGAAGCGGAGAACATCCCGAACCTGGTGCATCGCGTGGCCTCCGCGATGGCGGAGTACGGCGCCGACTGGGAACTGATCCTCTGCGACGACGATTCGGGCGACGGCAGCGAGGAGACCGCCATCTCACTCGGGCAGCGGCTTCCCGTGCGCATCCATGTCCGCCGGAACCGGCCACGCGATCTGTCGCTCGCGGTTCTTGACGGCTTCCGACTCGCCCGCTTCGACCGGCTCGTGGTGATGGACGCCGATCTCTCGCACCCTCCCGAGCAGATTCCCGAACTGCTCGCGGCCCTGGACGACGGCGCCGAGATGGCGCTAGGGAGTCGCTACGCCTCGGCCAGCGAGATCGACGAGACCTGGAGCCGCTACCGCGCCCTGAACTCCCGGGTCGCGACCTGGCTCGCGCGCCCGCTCACCCGGTGCGGCGATCCGATGTCCGGCTTCTTCGCCGTGGAGCGGCGCAGGTTCGGGAATCCGAATCGGCTCGCCCCGATCGGTTACAAGATCGGCCTCGAACTCATCGTCCGGGGAGGCATCCGGGTGCGGGAGGTTCCGATCCGTTTTGACGATCGGCGGCAGGGCGCCAGCAAGCTGAACTGGCGCCAGCAACTCGCCTTCCTGCGTCACCTGTTCCGGCTCTACCGGTTCCGGTTCGAGTCGCCGGTCCGACTGTTTTCCTTCGGCGCCGTCGGCGCCACCGGTCTCGCCGTCGACACCGCGGTCTACCTGGGCCTCCAGTGGGGCGGACTCGGTCATCTGCCGGCACGTTTCCTGTCCTTCTGGCCCGCCGTGACCTGGAACTGGCGGCTCAACCGGGTCATCACCTTCAACGACCGCCCATCGGCGGCCGGCGCCGTTCAGTGGACCCGGTTCGCTGTCTCCAGCCTGCTGGGACTCGTCACCAACGTCGGCAGCTACGCGCTGTTGACGACGCTTGTCGCTTTCTTCGCACAGCAGCGCCTGCTCGCGATGCTTGTCGGCGTGGCCGTCGGCAGCGCCGTGAACTACGCCACGGCAACGCGTTTCGTGTACCGTCGGCACTGATGCCGCCACCACCCAGGGTGCCTGACCGAACCATGGTCAAGCGACGCCGAAGCACGTATCCTGTCGCGCCACCGAACCCCAGCCAGCCGGGTCTCCGCGGTCCGGCTGCGCTGATCCTCCTCGGTTTCGTCATCGGCGCCGCCCAGCCTGCACAAACGCGAACGGAAGAGGCCGGCGAACCCGCGATCACGGTCTCCATCGAGGGCAGTAGCGAAGTCGCCGAAGACGCCGCGATGGCCACTCTGAGCCTGCGCGCCGCGACCGCCGTGGACCGACGACCACAACAGGCCGTCGAGGTTCACATTGCTCGCGGAGGCTCGGCGACCGAGTCGGCGGACTACGACATGCCGCTCCTTCAGGCTTCCTCCTACGTCGTCACACTCGCCCCCGAGGCGTTCACTCGCTCCTCGGAGGATTCCCTCTACGTCGCCACGCACGAACTGACCGTCTACATCTTCGACGACCGCGAAGACGAACCGGACGAGACGATCGTAGTGACCCCCGGCCACAGCGACGCTCCCGACCATGTGACCTTCGCTGAGGCGCACACGCTGGCCGTGCTCGACAACGACGAACCTCAGATCACGGTATCCTTTGGGGGCCCGAGCCAGATCGACGAGGACGGCGGCGCCACGACGATCACGGTGCGGGCCCGGACCGCCTCGACCTTGGCGCCCCGACAGCCGATTCAGTTCCGGGTTCGGCTCGGAGGTACGGCAAAGCCTCCCGGGGTCAACTACGTCGCGGACTTCGAGAGTGCGAACTTCCCCTACAACCTCACTCTTGCAGCCGAGGACTTTCGGCTCTCGACCGATAGCGGCGGTTCCGAGCGGTACGTCGCCGCGTTCGAGTTCGCGGTCAACGTCACCGACGACACCGAGGATGAACCGGACGAGACCATCGAACTGACCATCGCCTACGCCCCCGTTCACGTCAGCCTCGCCGCGCCGTACACGCTCACCATCGTCGACGACGATGTCGCCCTACCGGAACTGGCGATCACCGATGCGACGGCCGACGAAAGCGCGGCCCAGATGTTCTTCGAAGTCACCACGAGTTCGCCGGGCGCCGACCCGGTGACCGTCGACTACGCGACCACCGACGACACCGCAACCGCGGGAGCGGACTACACGACCACGTCCGGTACGCTGACGTTCCCGGCCGACTCCGCCGCCGCCCGGACGATTCGCGTGCCGCTGCTCAGCGACCCCGACTACGAAGGCGACGAGACCTTCACCGTCACCCTAACCGGGGCTACGAACGCGACCATTGCCAGCGCCGCCGCCATCGGGACCATCGCCGACGACGACGGAGCCGCCGTCCGCATCTACTTCGAAACGGCCTCCTACACGGCGGAAGAGGGTGGCGGCGCCCAGGTGACGGTCCTGCTAAGCGAAGCGCCGGGGAGGGCCCTCGAGATCCCCCTCACGGCAACGCCCGGCAACGGCGCTTCCACCAACGACTTCAAAGTGCCGGCGAGCGTCGCATTCTCAAGCGATGAGACCACACGGGCGTTCCAACTTGGCGCCCTGCTCGACGGCGAAACGGAGGTCGGCGAAACCCTGACACTCACCTTCGGCGCCTTTCCCGCGGGTGTCTCCGCCAGCGCCCCGGCCACCGCGACCGTCACCTTCACCGACCCCGTTCCGGTCGACATTCCGGACGCCGCCCTACGAGCCGCTCTCGAACAGGCGCTCGAGAAGACCGCTGGAGAGACGATCTACCGGTGGGAGATGGAAACTCTTGAGAGACTCAATGCGAGCCGCAGCGGGGTTGCAGATCTCACTGGGCTCGGTACTGCAGAGAATCTCAAGTCACTCATCCTGAGCCAGAACCAGGTCTCCGACCTCTCGGCGCTCGTGAGCCTGACATCACTGAAGTACCTGGACCTGTTTCGCAACCAGATCGCCGATCTCACGCCGCTAGCCAGCCTGGTCTGCCTGGAACACCTTAACCTTGGCGTGAACCAAATCACTAACATCGCGCCCTTGGCGAACTTGCGCTCGCTACAGTTCTTGGGCCTGGAACGCAATCTGCTGGCTGAGCTTCCACCGTTCACTACCCTTCGGTCACTCCAGTACCTCGTGCTAAGGGACAACCAGCTAACCGGGGTCAACTCTCTCGCCAGCCTAAGCTCATTGCTGCGCCTGAGTTTGGACCGAAACCAGATCACCGACATAACTCCGCTAACGAGTCTGATCACCCTCACTACTCTAGGATTGCACGGCAACCCGATCGCGAGCTTCGATCCTCTTTCCGGACTCACCTCGCTCAGCGAGCTCGCGCTTTCGAGTACTCAGATCTCAGATCTCACACCGCTGGCGGGACTCACCTCCCTGGAACGACTGCGGCTTGCCAACAACCCAATCGTCCATATCGCGAAGCTAGCTCCGTTGACTTCCTTGAAGCTCCTGTCACTTCAAGGCGCCCGAATCACGGACATATCGCCGCTGAGGAGCCTCACGTCTCTGGTCGACCTGAACCTGAACTACAACGGTGGAATCTCCGACATCTCCCCTCTCGCGGGGTTGACTTCTCTCAGCGTTCTTCGCCTGAGCGGCAATCAGCTGCGGGACATCACTTCGCTGGCAACGCTGACATCTCTCGAATTCCTGGATCTCGGCGGGAACCAGGTGAGCGGTGTCGCTAGCCTAGCAAACCTGACGTCGCTTCAGATGTTGTTTCTCGGCTCCAACCGGATTAGCAATATAGCCCCAGTTTCGCACCTCTCCTCGCTGCGATGGTTACTGCTGGCCGCCAACGAGATCTCGGACATCACTCCAATCGCGACAATGACGTCGCTAGTGTACTTGGACTTTGCCAGCAACGAGGTTGCCAACGTTTCTGCCCTCGCGGATCAGAGTCTGCTACGCACGCTTGTCCTGGGCCACAACAGGATTTCGGATTTCACACCACTAGACGCACTACCGAATCTGATCGTTCATGGCAAAGACACGCAATCGGTGGATTGATGGCGGGAGGTTCGGGAGTCTGGATCCGGTGGGCAAGGTTGGCGGCCGCTCGACCGGCCACGAGCGACCACCTGCAGGCAGACGTGGCCGCGATCAGGGAGGCCCGCCGGGGGCGAACCCCCCGTAGACGAGCGCTGGCCGCCCTGGCGCTTGCGGTCATGGTTACCGTCAGTTTTCTTCCCGCCTACCAGGCCGGGTTCGTCTGGGACGACTTCGTTTTCACCAATGAGCCCATGGTGCGGAGCGTTTCGGGTTTCTTGAGGATCTGGACCGAGCCCGGCGCGATGAAGGCGGAAGGACACTACTGGCCGGTCACCTACACGACGTTCTGGCTCGAGCACAAGCTGTGGGGCCTGCACCCTCTCGGTTACCACGTCGTCAACGTGCTCTTGCATTTGGCCAGCGTGCTCCTGCTGTGGCTACTCCTCGACCGTCTCTTGGTGCGCGGCGCCTGGGTCGTCGCCGCGGTGTTCGCCGTGCATCCGCTGCATGTCGAATCGGTGGCCTGGATCATCGAGCGGAAGGACGTGCTGTCCGGCCTCTTCTACCTGGCGGCGTTCCTGGCCTACATCCGATCCTGCGACCGCCGGTCCCGCGGGCCCTACCTACTCGCGGTCGTCCTGTTCGTGGCGGGAATCCTGTCCAAGACGGTCGTCGTCACGTTGCCTGCCGCACTGGCTATCTGGCACTGGTGGCAACGCGGCCGGATCGCCAAGAACGACCTCATGCGCACAGCGCCGTTCTTCGCCATCGGCCTGGTCTTCGCCATCGCGGACACGGTCTTCTATAGAACTCGCGAGCTCCTGGACCTGGACTACTCGCTGGTGGAGCGAGTTCTGATCGCGGCCCGTGCCTTCTGGTTTTATGTCGGAAAGCTGCTGTGGCCCTCGGACCTCGCCGTCATCTACCCGCTTTGGCAGATAGACGCCCGCGACCCTGTCGGCTGGACGTTCGTCGCGCTGACTCTGGCGCTGCCCGCGACGCTCTGGTTCGGCCGCGGTCGCTGGGGCCGCGGCCCGCTGGCGTGTGTCGCCTTCTACGCCGCGGCTCTGTCGCCCGCACTCGGTCTGATCGACTTCGGCTACATGCAGTTCGCGTTCGTCGCCGACCGCTTCCAGTACCTGGCCGGCATCGGAGTGATGATCCTGATCGTCTCCACCCTGGTCCGGAGCGTCGACCGCCTGCCCGCCGCCGGGGTCACCGGCGCGCAGGTCCTCCTGGTGGCGGTGCTCGCTTCCCTGGGCACGCTCACCTGGAAGCACGCGCGCAACTTCCAAAGCGACCTCAGCCTGTTCAGTCATATCGTGTCCCTGAATCCCGCAGCCCGCGGCGCTCACCACAACCTGTCGCTTGCGTTGGGGAAGGCGGGCCGCTACGAGGAGAGTCTTGAAGCGGGCCGCATCGCCCTCGAGCGGGATCCCGATTCAGCCGAGATCCACTCGACCGTGGGGCTCTCCCTGATGAACCTGGGCCGCTTCGAGGAGGCCGACGCCGCTTTCGATCAGGCCCTGGAGTTCCGTCCCCGCCACTTGGAGGCGAACCGGAACCTGGCCGAATCGATGAGGCGGCAGGGGCGCTACGACGAGGCGGTCGAGCAGTACCGTCACGCCCTCGCGATCGACCAGAACTATGTTCGTGCCTGGGCTGGTCTCGGCGACACGTACTACAGCGCCCGACGTTACGAGCACGCACTCGACGCTGCGAATCGCGCCCTCGCGATCGATCCCACGGACCCGAATGCCGCGGAACTTCATGTACTGCTGGGAAAGGCATCGCGTGAGGCGGGCCGGCTCCAGGAGGGGGAACGGCACCTGCTCAGAGCGATAGAACTGGCGCCGGACCAGGCGAACGCCCTGCGGGAACTGGCCACCCTGTACACCCGGATGGACCGGCTCGACGAGGTAGACACCGTCGCCGCGCAAGCCCGGCAACTCGAGCCGTACAGTCCCGCCACCCTCCACGCCGAGGCGGAAACACTCCGAAGGCAGCAGCGCTACGACGAAGCCGTCGCGCTCTACCGTGAAGTTGTTGAGCTCGACTCCGGGTCGGCGGCGGCACACGCCGGCATCGGGCTGTCCATGTTTGAACTGAAGCGGCACGAGGAGGCCCTCCAATCGCTCGAACGCGCCCTCGGCATCAACCCGGATCTGCCCGAAGCACCCTCCTTGCACCGCGTGACCGGGCAGGCGTTGCAGGCACTCGGGCGATTGGAAGAAGCGGCCCCGCAGTTCGAACGCGCGCTCGAACTAGAGCCGCGAGACGCCGTGGCGCTCGACCATCTCGCCTTCATTCGTGTCAACGAGGGCCGCCACGACGAGGCGCTCGTTCTCTACCGGGCGCTGCTCGATATCAACGACGCCAACGCGACGGCGCACGCCAACATGGGGATCACCCTGTTCAATCTGGGGCGGTATGCCGAGGCCGTTCAGAGTCTGCAACGGTCGTTGGAACTCGACCCGGAGCAGTCTACGGCTCGAAACGCCCTGGCAGAGGCGCGCCGGAGAGCCAGGGCGGAAGGACCCTGACGGCGCGGCGCCGCACCGGATCAGGGCGGCGAAGAAGAGAAGCCCGGGGAAGCCGCCCTCGAACGGCCGACACCTGCCGCGCACCAGGACTCCGGGTCGAGCGAGGCGCCCGTACCCGGTTGTCCACACCGCCTCCTCGGTCGTTCGCCCGAGGAGGCGGGGCGTCTCCAGACTGTGTTGGCGGCGGCGAGCTGCAGCCGGCTACCGGGCGTCTGTCCGCTTGTACAGGACACCCAGGACCGTGCCGCCGATGCCGAGGGAAATGATGTCGATGGCGAGCCACGTCCAGGCGACGTGGTAGGGAAAGTCGTTGACCACCAGGGTCAGGTAGAACTGGTGGAAGCCGACGACAGCGCCCAGGAGGATTCCGAAGTGGAGGCCACCCCTGGCGCCCTGCTTCCAGGACTGGCGGCTGGACGCGAACAGCACGCTCGCCGCAACGCCGATCGTCAGGGCCACGACGAGGAACCACACGATCTGCATGGCCATGCTGTCGGGTTCTTGCACGAAGGCGGGCTGATCGACGTACATGCCGCCGAAGACCAGGCCGTGCAGCACGAAGTTGACGATGTTCTGAACGAAACCGGCCCCCAGGCCGGCACCGACTGCTCTACCCCACTTCATCCGTTGTCTCCTCTTGAGCACGAGCGCCTCAGGCACGACGCGATGTCAGAACGGTGACCTTCTTCCCCTAAACCAGTATCTCCTCCACGACCCGGCCATGGACGTCCGTCAATCGGAAGTCCCGGCCACTGTAGCGGTAGACGAGGCGCTCATGGTCGATCCCGAGCTGGTGCAGGATCGTCGCGTTCAGATCGTGGATGTGCACGCCGCCCGACACGATGTTGTAGCAGTGCTCGTCCGTCTCGCCGCGCGTCTTGCCCGGTTCGATGCCGGCGCCCGCCATCCACACCGTGTAGCAGCGGCCGTGGTGATCGCGGCCGTAGTTGTCCTCGGCCAGTGTCCCCTGGCAGTACACGGTGCGCCCGAACTCACCGCCCCAGACGACCAGAGTGTCCTCCAGCAGCCCCCGCTGCTCCAGATCCGTGACCAGCGCCGCCGACGCCCGATCCACGTCGGCGCATTGCAGGCGGATGTCGCTCGGCAGATCCCCGTGCTGGTCCCAGCCGCGGTGGTAGAGCTGAATGAAGCGGACGTCACGCTCCGCCAGCCGCCGCGCCAGCAGGCAGTTCGCCGCGTAGGTTCCCGGAGTGCGCGCGTCCTCGCCATACAGGTCGAACGTGCTCCGCGGTTCGTCCGAGGTGTCGACGAGCTCGGGCACCGAAGCCTGCATCCGGTACGCCATCTCGTACTGCGCGATGCGGGCGGTGATCTCCGGATCGCTGAACTCCTCGTGATGCCGTTCGTTCAGCCTCGCCACGGTGTCCAGCATGCGCCGCCGAACGCCGCGGTCGATTCCCGGCGGATCGGACAGGTAGAGAACCGGGTCTTCCGCCGCCCGCAGGTTGACGCCCTGGTGCTCCGAGGGAAGGAAACCGGCGCCCCAGAGCCGCTGAAACAGGGCCTGGGACTCGCGCTTCGCGCTGCCCTGGGAGATCAGCACGATGAAAGCCGGCAGGTCGTTGTTCTCGGAACCGATGCCGTAACTCAGCCAGGCGCCCAGGCTGGGACGTCCCGGCTGCTGGTGGCCGGTCTGCAAGTAGGTGATGCCCGGATCGTGGTTGATCGCCTCGGTGTGCACCGCCTTGAGAAAGCAGAGCTTGTCCACGATCCCCGCGGTATGGGGCATCAGCTCGCTGACCCAGGCGCCGCTCTCGCCGTGCTGCGCGAACCCGAACATAGAGGCCGTGATCGGAAAGGACTCCTGATTCGCCGTCATGCCGGTAACGCGCTGATCGCCCCGGACCGACGCCGGCAGCTCCTCGCCGTGCCACTCGGCCAGACGCGGCTTGTTGTCGAAGAGGTCGATCTGGGACGGCGCGCCGGACTGGAACAGGTAGATCACCCGCTTCGCCCTGGCCGGGAAGTGGGTGCCGCCGAGCGCGCCCAGCGCCTTCGCCGCCTCGCCGCGGGCGGCCCACGCGGGCCCCGGGTCGAGCAGCGAAGAGAGCGCCGCGACGCCGATGCCCGTGCTTGCCAGGCCGAAGAACTGTCGCCGGCTGACGCCGAGCGCAAAGTCGGCCTGGGGATTCGCACCCGTTCGCGGGTCGCAGGCGCCGCAGAAGGAGTCGGTCTTTCTTCCGTTCATCGTCTGGTCACCGCCTCGTCCAGGTTCAGCACCGCGCTCGCGGCCACGCTCCAGGCCGCGAGTTCGGCGCCAGGCAAACTCTCGTCGACGGGCCACTCGCCGACCTTCAGCAACGCTTCGGCCGCCGCCGGATCCCGTTCGTAGCGCGGCCGCAGATCCGCGACGAGATCGAACATCGCCTCTTGCTCCACGGCTGTCGCCGGCCGCGCCAGCACCCGGCGGAAGAGCCCGTCGATCAGACTCGCATCGCCGGCGTCGGCCGGCGCCGCGGCGGCGTTCTCCGCCAGCAGGTCTTCCGCCAGAACGCGCGCCGCCTCGACGAACTGGGGATCGTTCATCAGCACCAGGGCCTGCAGCGGCGTGTTGGAGCGGGACCTCTCCACTACGCACGTCTCCCGGTTCGGCGCGTCGAACACCAGCATGTTCGGCGGCGGCACGGTCCGCTTCCAGAAGGTGTACAGGCTGCGCCGGTAGAGCGCCTCGCCGTGGTCCTGCTCGAAGACGCTGGCGCTGCTCTCGTAGCCGATCTCCCGCCACAGACCGGGCGGCTGATAGGGCTTGACGCTCGGGCCGCCGAGCCTCTCGACCAGAAGGCCGGAAGCGGCCAGCGCCCCGTCCCGGATCACTTCCGCGTCGAGGCGGAAGCGGGACGCGCGCGCCAGCAGCCGGTTCTCCGGGTCGAGTGCGATGAGTTCCGGGCTCGCCCTGGAACTCTGGCGATAAGTCGAGGACAGCACGATCATCTTCTGGAGCGCCTTCAGATCCCACTCCTGCCGGACCAGTTCGGTCGCCAGCCAGTCGAGCAGCTCCGGGTGGGACGGCCACGCGCCCTGGGCGCCGAAGTCGCCGGCCGTCGCCACCAGGCCGCGAGCGAAGAACTTCCGCCAGATGCGATTCGCCGTCACACGCGCGGTGAGCGGATGATCTCCGCTGACCAGCCAGCGCGCCAGGCCGAGCCGGTTCTTCGGGAGGTCTCCCGGGATCGGCGGCAGCACCGCCGGGACGGCCGCGTCGACTTCGTCCAACTGCTGGTCGTACTCGCCGCGACGCAACACGAAGGTTGGCCGCGGATCGTCCATCTCGCGCATGACCATCGTCGTCGGCACGGCGGCCTCGATCTCACGGAGACGCTCCGAGAGCGCGGCGTAGCGCGTCTCATGCACCAGCCACGGAGACCAGTAGCCCCGTCGGAAGCGATGGCGGATCGTCGTCGCCTGCTCCCCGGTCCGTTGATCCTCGGGCAGCCCGACCAGGTACTCGACATCCCGGTACGCCGTCACGAGACCGCCGTACGGTGGCGGCAGCTGCTTCGGCTCCAGCACCTGAAACGCCACCTCGGGCGCGTCGGATACCGACAGCCGGAAACGGCGCATCGTCTTGTGCTGATAGGTCGACTCCTGCCGCAGCACGATCCGCAGCCGGACGCCAAAGGCCGGGCCAGGCGCCGCCTCGGCCGCCTCGGGCGTCCGAGCCCGAGCCGCCCGGAACACGGCCGTCCGGGCGGTGGCCCGGGTCATGTAGCCGGCGCCCCAGCCGGTCCCAGGATCGCCGTCCACCGCCAGTTCGAGTGCCATGGACGGCGTCGCGTAGTCGGCGTAGCCAGCAGCCAGGTCCAGGGCGCCGGACGGTCCCCCATCGAGCGGCGTCACCTCGACCTCGACCTCGGTCAGCACGAAACTCCCGTCCTCGGCCCGGCCAATTCCGAGCGACGGATCGGACCGATCCCGAAGCGCCTCCAGCCGCAACGCGCCGACGTGGTCAAGGTCGGTCTCGGCCTCGATCACATAGACGTCGGTCACGGGATTCTCACCGGACACTTCGATCGAGCCGTCATCGAGAACGGTCATACGGGCTCCAGCGGTGGACTCGAGCGAAACCGGCACCAGCGGCCGCCACCTCTCGCCCAGCCGGCGGTCCCACTCCTGCTGCCACGCGGCCTGCGCCGTGACGGCTTCTCCGTTCGCATCGTCGAGGAGCGCATCGAGCGGCGCAAGTTCCTCCCGAATCTCCCGAAGCAACGCACGCTGGCCCGGGTCGGGCGCCTGGATCTTCGGCTCCGCATTGCCCTGGTTGCCATCGAGACCGGCCTCGTCGACCGTGTTGAAAAAGGCGGCGAGCTGGTAGTACTCACGCTGGCTGATCGGATCGAACTTGTGGTCGTGGCACTTGGCGCAGCCGGCGGTCAGCCCCATCCAGACCGTGGCCGTCGTGTCCGTGCGGTCGAAGACGTACTGGACGCGGTACTCCTCCGGAATCGCGCCGCCCTCGTTGTTGATCATGTGGTTGCGGTGGAAGCCGGTGGCAAGCAACTGCTCCGGACTCGGATCCGCCAGCAGGTCGCCGGCGAGTTGATCGACCGTGAATTCGTCGAAGGGCTGGTTGCGGTTGAACGCGTCGATCACCCAGTCGCGCCAGCGCCACATCGACCGCTCGAGGTCCCGGTGGTAGCCGTTCGTGTCGGCGTAGCGGGCGGCGTCCAGCCAGAAACGCGCCATGTGCTCCCCGTAGCGCTCGGAGGCGAGCAGCCGGTCCACCAGACGCTCGTAGGCGTCCGGCGAGGTGTCGGCCAGGAAGGCCTCCACCTCGCCCGGCGTCGGCGGCAGCCCGGTCAGATCGAGTGACAAGCGCCGCGCCAGTGTGCGGCGGGCCGCCTCAGGCGCGGGCGCCAGGCCCTCGCTTTCCAGCCGGGCAAGAACGAAGCGATCGAGATCGCCGCGTACCCAATCCCGGGCGGCCACCGGCGGCGGATCGGGGCGCCGCGGCGGCCGGTACGCCCAATGGTCCTCGAACTCCGCTCCCTGCAGGATGAAGCGGCCGAGGATCTCGATCTCCCCTTCCGAGAGCGCCGAGTCGGCATGCACGGGCGGCATCCTGTCGAGAGCGTCGGCGGCCGCGATCCGCTGAAACAACTGGCTCTGCTCCAGGCTGCCCGGCACCAGCGCGCGGCGACCCGACGGAAGAACGCCCAGCGCCGACTCACCCTGGTCGAGCCGCAGCCCCGCCTGACGCACGGCCGCGTCCGGGCCATGGCACTCGTAGCAGTGGTCCGAGAGGATCGGCCGAACGTCGCGATGGAAGGACAGGGGCTCGCCCGGCCCCGCGATGTCGTGTTCCACCGCCGGAACCGCACGCGCCGCAACGCCGACTCCTCCGACCTCTTCCTCTTGCGCCAGCGGCCATTCCGCACCGGCCTCGATCCACGCCTCCAGCAACACCCGCTCCGCCGCGTCCAGCGCACGCGGCGGCGGCATCTCCAGTTCGTCCTCGCGCCGAATCGCAGCGACGAGCAGGCTCGCCTCCGCATCTCCCGGCACGATCGCCGCCCCCCTACCGCCACCGATCAACATCGCCGGCCGCGAGTCCAGCCGCAGATCCCCCCGCTGCCTCAACGGCCCGTGACAGGCGAAACACCGGCTCTTCAACACCGGCAGCACTTCCGACTCGAAGTCCGGCGGCGCCGCGGCTTGGGCCACCGGACCACTGATCAACCAGAGCCCAAGCATGCTCGGGACCAAACCCGCCCATCCGGCCACTCGCGAACTCATCCGCCCATACCGTCCCGATCTCCCGTTCTCGATTCGGAGGATGTTACCGCGCCGCAGGTCCGCCACGTCGAAGCCGTCCAGCCCGGTCTGGGCCGGAGGAGAGGGTCCCAGCGAGGCTGTCGGCAAGCGACGCCCGACGCCACCCCATCGTCCGACGCCCAACCGGAGCGCAGCCGACCGCAGCGAGCGCCGACCTTCCATTCATCCGGAAGAGCGTGAGCGTCCGCTGGGATCCTCTCCTCCGGCCCGGACCGGGCGGGTGCAGCCGACACCTCCGGCGGTACACTGCCGGCCCCATGGACTTCGGCGTCTGCGTCGCCAGCAAGATCGACGACATCGGCTACATCGAGCGGGCGGAAGCCCTCGGGTACAGCCATGCGTGGGTGGCGGACAGCCAGATGATCTGGTCGGACTGCTACGCGGTGCTGGCGCTGGCTGCCGAACGCACGAGCCGGATCAAGCTGGGAACCGGCGTCGCGATCACCGGCACGCGGATCGCGCCGGTGACCGCGCACAGCATCGCGACGATCAACCGGATCGCTCCGGGACGCATTTTCCTCGGCATCGGCGCCGGCAACACGGCGCTCCGACTGATGGGTCACCGCCCGGTCGGGGTCAGGGAGTTCGGCGAGTACCTGCGCGTGGTGCGGGGGCTGCTCGACGGCCAGGAGGTCGACTTCGCGTTCCGCGGCCGCACGGAGCCGCTCCGCTTCCTGATGGAGGAACAGGGCTTCATCGCCACCGAGCCGCGCATTCCGATGTACGTCTCCGGCTTCGGTCCCAAGAGCCAGGGCCTGGCGGGCGAAGTCGGCGACGGCCTCGTCATGTCGATTCCGCCGAACGCCTCGCTGTTCAACCGGGCGATCGAGAACTGCAGGCGCGGCGCCGAGGTTGCCGGTCGGGGCTTCGACCGCGACAGCTTCTACACCTGCTCGCTCACCGCAGCCGTGATTCTCGAGCCCGGCGAGGACCTCACCTCGCCGCGGGTGATCGAGGAATGCGGTCCCTTCGTACTCTCCGGCCTGCACTACCTCTACGACCAGCAGCACCAGTTCAACCGCGAGCCTCCGCCGCACGTACGGCCGGTCTGGGACGAGTACTGCGCACTCGTCGAGGAGACGCCTGCGCGCGGACGCCATCTGCGAGTGCACGCCGGGCACTGCACGTACTCCCTGCCGGAGGAGGAACAGTTCGTCACGCCCGATCTCATCCGCGCCTCCTGTCTGGCGGGAACCGCGGAGGAAGTGCGCGCCCAGGTCCGAACCCTCGCCGACGCCGGTCTCGACCAGCTCATGCTCCTGCCCTCCCTCGCGACCCAGGAACGGGTCATCGAGCAGTTCCACGACGAGGTCATGGCCCGCCTGTAGCGCACGGTCGCTACGATCGCCTGATGCTGCTGCTGGTCCTGCCCTGGGACGCCGAGGCCGACGCGTCCGCCGAGTGGTGGTACCTCCGTCGCTGGCTGGTCGGCGAGGCGCGGGCCGTGTTCGGCGGGGTCGAAGTCGTTCCAGAGCTGCCGGCCGACCCGCCCGACGCCACGGAGGCAACGCTCGTCCTGAGGTCCTGCCGGGTGCTGATCGGCCGTGCTTCTCTGCGCCGTATGCGCGAGGAGCTGACGGACGAGGAAAGCCGGAGCGCTGCCGTCTACGCCACCGACCTGACCACGACCGGGCCCGAAGCCAGTACCGACCTGTTCACTCTGGCCGACTTTGAACAGGCCGAAGCCGCCTGGCTGGCTGGCAATCGGCCCGACGACCCAGCGCCTTCATCCGGAGAAGGCGCCTTCCCGGCCGTCCTGCTTTCTCCAGCAGGCACCGTCAGGTGTGCCTCTGGCGAGCGGGTGCCCGGGCCGCGCGCCGGCCTCTGCTACGAGTTCATCGACTACTACGGCGGCGAACGTGCCGATGTCCTGCCGCTCCTGCCACCAGACCTCGGGCCCGAGTCCTCCGTCCTGGAAGTCGGATGCGGCCGCGGCGCGACCGCGGCCCTGATCAAGGAGCGCCTTGGCTGCCGGACCGTCGGAATCGAACTGAATCCCGAAGCGGCAGCCGCAGCCGAGAACCGGCTCGACCGGGTGATCCGGGGTGACGTCCAGACCCTGGAACCGGGCGAAACCTTCGATGCGATCGTCGCCTTCGAGCTGTTCGAGCACCTGACCGACGGTCAGGCGTTCCTCGAACGCGCCGCCGGCTGGCTCCGTCCCGGCGGCCGGATGGTCTTCTCGGTGCCGAACGTCGGACACTACTCGGTGGTCGAGGATCTGATCGCGGGGCGTTGGGACTACATCCCCATGGGACTCCTCTGCGCCACTCACGTCCGCTTCTTTACCCGGCGGACCCTCGAGGACTGGCTCCACGCAGCCGGCTTCGACCGCTACCGGATCGACGCCCAGACCACTCCCCTGCCGGAACGCATCGCGGCGATTCCCGAGTCCTTCGCGCCCGACCGCGAGAGCCTGGCCACGGCCGGCTTCTACGTCTCGATCTTCGGCTGAGCCGCCGGCTGCCGCGGCCCCGCCGGGTCGTCGCCGAACGCCCGCATCAGCGCTTCGCCGGTACGACGTTCCGTGTACGTTTCGGCGATCGCCCGCCCCGCGATGCCGAGCCGCCGGCGCAGGTCCCGGTCGCGCCACAGGCTCTCCACCACGCCCCGCAGCGCCTCCCCGTCGCCGAACGGCACCTTGATCGAGGCCCGATCTTCCGGATCCAGGTCGCGGTGGGAGGGGATGTCCGTCAGAACGCAGGGTCGAGCGCAGCCCATCGCTTCGAGTGCGAGCAGACCGAAGCCTTCGAGCGGCGACGACGGCCCGACACACAGATCGACGCCCTGGATCAATGCCGGAACCTCGGCAGGCGGAACGTGACGGTGTCGCTCCGCTTCGGGCCAGAAGGCGAGTTCCTCGGCGTCCGCGTCGAGCGACAACCGCACCAGCTCGAGACGGTGCCCGCTCCGCTCGAAGAGCGGCCGTAGCGCACGCAGGCACCAGGCAACTCCCTTGACTTCGAGATCCCAGTGGCCACTGACGAGTACACCCAGCCGACCGTCATCTTCTCGTTCCTGCTTCGGGGGCCGGAACAGCTCCGGTTCGAAGGGCTGCGGAATCCAGTGGGCCTCAACACCGTGGCGATCGCGAAGAGTGCGCACGAGATGCGGGGACACGACGAGCTTGCGGGCCGGCAACTCGTACGCCGCCAGCATCGCATCGCGCTCGGAGCGAGGCAGCGTGTCGTGGGCCGGCTCGTAGCCCTGGCACAGGTGGCACGCCAGGCGCTCGGCGATCTCGATCGCCGGAGCGACCGTCGGCGCCAACGTCCCCACCGCTACCTCGACCCGCGGCAGCGATCGTCGATCGAGGGCCCGAACCTGCCGGTAGAAGGCATCCGCCCCGTCGAACCAGTTCGGGCACGGATCCGGCGAGTGGACGGTCGCGTCGACTCCGAGGCCCCGGAGCGCCCGGGCATGCTGCAACACCACCTTGACGCCGCCGTAGAGGGCGGCGCCCGGCAGCAGGTAGGCGACTCTCAGGCGACGATCCCCAGGGGCGGCCGGGTACGGTAAGCGCCGCGGGTGAAGTCGGGGAACTCGACCGGCTCGCTGCCCCGGGCGACCGAGAGCTCGCTCAACTCGACCGGCGCCGACAGCGCCGCCGCGTCGTAGACGTCCATGTCGGTGGGCGTGCCCTCGAGCAGACAGCGGACCAGCCGGTAGTCCTCGAGGTAGTCCATGCCGCCGTGGCCGGCGCCCTCGGCATCGCCGGACCGCTCCGCCCACAACGGATGCTCGAAGCGCTCCCGGTAGGGCTCGACATCGCTCCACTCGTGCCCATCGGCCTCGCCTTCGATGAAGATCCGGTCAGGGAACCCCGCGAACACGCCGCGCGTACCCTGCACCAGGTTGAGCCGGCTGTACGGCCTGGGGGTCGTCGTGTCGTGCTGGAGCAGGATGCTCCGCCCCCGCCGCGTCCGGATCAGGCTCGAGTTCATGTCGCCCAGGGCGTAGCGAACCCTGGCCCGCGGATCGTCGGCGCCGAACCGCTCCGCCGCGTAGAGCGCCAGTCCCTTGGCCGGACTCGACAGCGAGACGAGGTAGTCGAAGCAGTCGCCCCGGTTGATGTCCATGCACTGGGCCACCGGCCCGAGACCGTGGGTCGGGTAGAGGTTGGCGTTGCGTTCCACCGAGTGCTGCAAGCGCCACAGACCCTCGTTGCGGTCGGAGAACTTGATCGACCGCAGATCGTGAATGTAGGCCGCCTCGCCGTGAAGAAGGTCGCCCAGCAGGCCCTGGCGCACCATGTTCAGGACCATCATCTCGCTGCGGCCGTAGTTGCAGTTCTCCATCATGACGCAGTGCCGCGCGGTGCGCTCGGCGGTCTCGACCAGGCGCCAGCAGCCCTCGAGCGTGATCGCCGCCGGCACCTCGACCGCCGTGTGCTTCCCGGTCTCCATCGCCTCGACGCAGACCGGGACGTGCCAACGCCAGGGAGTCGCGTTGAACACGAGGTCGACGTCGTCGCGCTCGCAGAGGCGCTTGAAGTCGGTATCGCCGCGCGTATAGAGGTCCGGCGGCTCTCCTCCGGCCTCGACCACCCAGGATGCGACCTCCTCGGCCCGTGGCTCGTCGATGTCGCACACCGCGACGACGTCGACGCCGTCGATGCGGAGGAAGTTCCGGACGTGGCCGCCGCCCTGGAGACCCACGCCGACGAAGCCGATCCGCACCCGCTCGAGCGGCGGCGTGGCGAAGCCCGCCCGGTATGCCTCGAGCGCCGCTTCGTCCGGCTGCTGCGCGGCCTCGGTATCGCCGGGTTCCTGTCTCGCCGCGGCGTGGGCGCCAAACGCGGCGGCCGCCGTCGAAGGTCCGACCCAGGCCGCCTTCAACAGCTCGCGGCGTCCCCAGAGGGGTGTCCACGCGGTCATCGACCTTGAGCGTACACTCAAGGCCGCTGCAAGCCTGCATGGAAATGGCCGCCTGCACGGAGCCGGCCAGAGGGCCGGCACACCGACAAGTGCCTCGCGGCGGACCTAACTGTGAAGGCTACGCTTGTTCAGGACGTCTAGAAGTCGAAGAAGTCGTCGTCGCTGCCGGTGAGGTAGGACGCCTCCTCGTCGAGCTAGGCCTGGAACTCTTCCTCGTTATGCACGGTCAGGAAGCCGCGCATCGGAATCCCAGTCAGTTCGGCTTGGACGCAGGCCCTGATCGCGCCCGTATACTCCCATGCATGTCCGTGACGTTGCTCGACCAGCCGCCGCCGACGCTGCAAGGGACGCTCGGCCCCTACCGCCGGGCCGACCACTCCGCCCTACCCGACGAACCACGCTGCGAACTGATCCTGGGGAGGTTCTACCTGAGCCCCAGCCCCGTCTTCCTTCACCAGTATCTGGCGACCCATCTCGCATCGCACTTGCAGCAGGCAGCCCGCCGCAGCGGCGGTTTGGCCGTCGCGGCGCCGATGGACGTCCACCTAGCCGATCACACGGTCGTGCAGCCTGACGTCCTCTACATCTCGCCCGAACGCCGCAGCATCGTGCGAGACTGGATCGAAGGTCCGCCCGATCTCGTCGTCGAGATTCTCTCCCAGTCGACCGCGAGCCGCGACCAGGTCCACAAGCTGAACCTTTACGCGGAGACCGGCGTACGGGAGTACTGGATCGTTGATCCATCAGGGCGCCACGTCACGTTCCTTGTCCTGACCAACAGGGCCTTCGCGGTCCACACCCCGAAGGCCGGAAAATGGCGCTCGCCAACCCTGACCGAGATCGAACTCGACATAGACGACCTGTGGGCGGAGATCGAACGCGAGTTCGGACCGCCGGCAGGCGCCTGAACACCCCGACCCGGCGCTCTCCTTCTCCCAACTACTGGTCCCGGCCCCCAGTCAGTGACTCGACGCTAAAGCTCTCTTCGATCTCTCGCACTTGGTCGGCGACCTCTTCCAGATCAGCCTGCCACACCTCGCCGTCATCAAACCTGACCTTTGAGACGTAGGCCACACCAGTGTAGAAGGAGGACTCAGCCAGAGCGCTCGCAAGCCACGATCCTTCCTCGGTACCACCGGGAACGATGTCCTCAATCGCGTAGCCGCCAAGACGGTCCTGGAACTCGTTGAAGATGTTGAACGACAACAGTCCGAGTTGATAAGCGACGATCTTCCGGTCCGTCACGTTCTGTACAACGACCTCGTGACGTATACCTTCCCGCGAGTACTGACCGCGCGACTGGTAGGCCGCCGAGTAGCGGCCGATACTGAGGGGCGCGCCGTCTTGCACCAGCACTCTGTGTTGCGCTGGCGGTGGTGCCGCCGCCACAAGGCCAGCGCAGGTCATCAGCGTGGCCCCAGTGAGCATCATCGACGCGATCTGATTCCGCATCATTGAATCCTCCGTTCCGTTCCTCGTCCTACATGCAACGCCGTCTGGACGCTGGCGAACACGGAGCTTTCCTGAAGCACCCCGGACTGCGCCTGTCGGCAGACACCGGGGGCCGCACGCCCAGCGGTGCCGTGTTCTAGACCGAGGTTCTGAGCCGTTCGCGGCTCTCGATGGGTCGAAGTGCCTTGCGTCGCTTGGGTTTTCTCGCTTCGGAGGTGCTTGATTGCCTGTCGTGTGTAGCCATGTAGATCTGGTGGAGTAAGTAGACAATCGAGTGTATCTGGCTTACAATCGGAAGCCATGTACATCGAGCGCGTACCCAACCGCAACTCCCCGCCGGCCGTCTTGCTGCGAGAGTCCTACCGACTGGACGGAAAGGTCAAGAAACGCACCCTCGCCAATTTCTCCAAGTGGCCCGACGAACTCGTCGAGGGACTCAGAACCCTGCTCAAGGGAGGCGTCGCTCTGCCCTCTCTCGACGCCCCCTTCGAGATCCTCCGCGCCCTGCCGCACGGGCATGTCGCCGCCGTGCTCGGCACGCTGAGAAAGGTCGGCCTCGAAAGGCTGCTCGACCGCAAGCCCTCGCCCCAGCGAAACCTCGTCGTCGCCATGATCGCGGCGCGCATCCTCGATCCCCGCTCCAAGCTCGCCACCGCCAGAGGTCTCGCCAGCGAAACCGCCAACCACACCCTCGCCGAGGAACTCGGCGTCGAGGACGCCTCGGCCGAGGACCTCTACGACGCCATGGACTGGCTGCTGGAACGCCAGCCGAAGATCGAACGCGGACTCGCCAGACGGCATCTCGAAGACGGCTCGCTCGTCCTCTGCGACCTGACCTCGGTCTACCTCGAAGGCCGCAAGTGCTCGCTGGCCAGACACGGCTACTCCAGGGACAGGAAGCGGGGAAAGCTCCAGATCGTCCTCGCCCTGCTCTGCAACCGGGACGGATGCCCGACAGCCGTCGAGGTCTTCCGCGGCAATACCGCCGACCCCGCCGCGCTGGGCAGCCAGGTGAAGAAGCTCCGCGACCGCTTCGGTCTCGACCGGGTCGTCGTCGTCGGAGACCGCGGACTGGTTACCAACGCCCGCGTCGAGGAAGACCTGAAACCCGCCGGTCTTGCCTGGATCAGCGCCCTGCGCGCGCCCGCGATCCGCACGCTCGCCGAGCAGGGCCATCTGCAACTGTCGCTCTTCGACCAGCGCGACATGGCGGAGATCAGCGCCCCGGAGCTGTACCCCGGAGAACGCCTGATCGTCTGCCGCAACCCGCTCCTGGCCGCCGAGCGGACCCGCAAGCGGCTGGAACTCCTCGACATGACCGACCGCCTCCTCGAAGACGTCGAGAAGGCCGCGAAGCGCCGGAACAGGCCCCTGAGAGGAAAGGAGAACATCGCCGTGCGCGCCGACCGCGCCAAAAGCAAGTACAAGGTCGGCAAGCACTACGACATCGAGATCGCCGACGACGGCTTCACCTGGCGCCGCAACCTGGATCGCATCGACGAGGAAGCGGCGCTGGACGGCCTCTACGTCATCCGCACCAACGTCCCGAAGGACGAGATGCCCGCCGAGGGCGCCGTCCGCTCGTACAAGAGCCTCAGCCGCGTCGAACGCGCTTTCCGCAGCCTCAAGAGCGTCGACCTCAAGGTGCGCCCCGTGCACCACTGGCTCGCCGGCCGCGTACGAGCCCACGTCCTCCTCTGCACCCTCGCCTACTACGTCGAGTGGCACATGCGAAGACGACTCGCGCCCATCCTTTTCGACGACCGTCAGAGGACCGACGACCGCGAGTCGCCCGTCCAGGCGGCGACCAAATCGAACGACGCCAGACGCAAGGCCAACTCACGCCGCACCGACGACGGGCTCCCCGTCCACAGTTTCCAGACGCTGCTCGAAGACCTCGCCACCCTCACCAGAAACCGCGTCAGGGTGCCCGGCGGCGAAGCGGAGACCGCCAACGTCCTCGTGCGGCCGACGCCACTACAGGAAACGGCTCTCAGCCTCCTCGACGTCCGACTCTGAACGAGCCGTACCCAGTACCGTACAAGCCGAATCCACGGAAAGTCCCCTGCCTGCAAGGGATTTCCAGCTTTGATACTCAGAACTTCAGACTAGAAGTCGAAGAAGTCGTCGTCGCTGCCGGTGAGGTAGGACGCCTCCTCGTCGAGCCAGGCCTGGAACTCCTCCTCGGTGTGCACGGTCAGGAAGCCGCGCATCGAGTAGTGGCTGTTGCCGCAGAGTTGGGCGCAGGCGATCTCGTAGACGTAGTCCGGGTTTCCGGTCTCTTCGCGAATCTGGGCCGTCGTCTTGGTCGGCACGAACCAGACCGGAATCGAGATGCCCGGGATCGTGTCCTGCTTGATCCGCATGTTCGGCAGGTTGAAGCTGTGGATCACGTCCTTGGACGACAGGTGAATGATCGCCGCCTTGTCGACCGGCAGGTGCAACTGGTTCACCGTCCAGATGTCGTCGGCGCCGGCCTCGCTGTCACGATCGAGGCCGATCGGATTGGTCGCTTCGTCTATCAGCGACAGGTCCTGCGCGCCGAACTCGCCATCAGCCCCCGGGTACCAGACGTTCCACGCGAACTGCTGCGCCACGATCCGCACGACCGTCGATTCGGACTCCGGCGGCACTTCGTCCACACGTTCCGCCCACATCGGGATCGAGAAGCCGAGCAGGAGAATCCCCTCCGCGATCGCCACGGCGACCTCCCCATAGGTGCTCATCTTGCTCTTGACGCCGACGTAGTCCGCCTTCGGGTTGCGGCTGGCGCGGAAGCGCATCAGCACGTACACGAAGAACACGCCCCAGACGATGAAGAGCGCGAGCATCAGGTAATGCACCGCGTCGATCATGTTGTCGATCCGGCCGGCGTGCTCCGACGCCGCGGCCGGGAACATGGCATCCATCATGACTTGACAGGCTCCTCAACGGTGCTCCACCAGGGCGGCACCGGGTCGGTTCGCAGACGCCGGGCGCGGCGCCGGAGATAGAGAAAGAAGAGGACGAAGGCTCCCTGCATCACGAAGACCGCCGCCAGCAGAAACCAGACGCCGGCTCGGGCCGCGTCGATCATCGTCCCTTCGGCAGCCCCGTAGCAGACCGAGCAGGCCCAGGCCGCCGGTTCGGAGGCGAAGAAACAGGCCACCACGGCAACCGGAATCGTCCGGAACAGCTTGCGGCGGCGAGCCCACTCCTCCTCCGGCGTCGTGATCTTGCGCCAGAACCAGACGCCGTACCAGACGAGCGCCGCCGCGGCCGCGAAGGACAGAACGGCGCCCACCGCGTACGCGCTCCCCTGCGCGAGACACCAGCCGCCGAAGAACAGCGCCAGGAGAACGGCGCTGCCGACGAAGACGATGTGAATGACCTTCAGGTTCATGACTCGATCAGCGGGCTCTCAGTGCGGCTCGTGCGCCTCGACTTCGGCGAACTCTCCTACCTGGTCCGTTACCGAGGTCAGGAGCGGCAACGCCATCAGGGCGATGAAGAACGCCACCGTCAGCGCCAGCGTCCAGTAGATGATCTTCTTCTCGTCGATCAGGTGCATGAAGAAGCAGGCGACCAGGGACGCCTTGGCGGTGGCGATGAACAGGCCGATGGTGAGGGCCACCGGCACCGAAACGTCCAGGTAGTACGCGCCGACCGTGGCGGCAGTGCCCACCATCAGGGCGCCGAACACCAGGAAGTAGATGCGGACCTGCTTGTCGATATCGACGTGTTCACTCATGGAATGCGACTCGCTCCAGGGTTGACCAGAGATTCAGGACGGCAGGCGTCCGCTACAGCAGGTAGAAGACGGGGAAGAGGAAGATCCAGACCAGGTCGACGAAGTGCCAGAAGAGGCCGGAGTGCTCCACCCGGTCGGTCAGCCACTGCCGGTTCGTGTGGAACAGCTTCGACCCCGGCCCGGTGAAGTAGGCGTTCCAGGCCATGCCGCCGATCACGTGCAGGGCGTGGAGCCCGGTCATCGCGAAGTAGATGGCGAGGAAGGTGCTCGACTCCGGGTAGTGGTGATGCTCGAACTTAGCGGTGTACTCGAAGTACTTGATGACCAGGAAGATGCCGCCGCAGCCGACGGTCAGCCAGCCGAACACCTTGAACCGGCCCAGTTGCCCGCGCATCAGTGACGCCCAGGCCATCACCATCGTCAGACTCGAGGCGATCAGCACCGCGGTGTTGAGCGTCGCCAGCGGGATGTTGAGTTCCGCCTCCGCCTGCATCGCGGCCCAGTTGCCGTCCGACCCGATGCGCAGCATGATGAACGTGGCGAACAGCGCCCCGAACAGCATGACCTCCGAGGTCAGGAACAGCCAGATCCCGATCTTGCCGTTGTTGAGGCCCGTTTCGGGATGGGCCTCGATCGTGTAGGGGATTTCCATCTCTTGAGGTCCTCGAGCGGTCAGGTTGAGGCCGGTTCGGCCTGTGGGACGTAGTCCTTGTCGCTACCCGGGACGCTGTACTCGTACGGCCCGCGCACGACCTCGATCGGCTGATCGAAGTTCCCATGCGGAGCCGGCGACGGCGCCAGCCACTCGACGGTGGTCGAGTTCCAGGGATTGCGGCCGGCCTTCTCGCCGTTCCGGATGCTCATGAAGAAGTTGATGATGAACGGAATCTGCGCGACCGCCAGGCACCAGGCCGAAACCGACATCATCCGGTTCAGCCCGGCGACTTCGCCCGCGAAGTCGTAGGTGATGCCGCCGTCGGCGAGACGCCTCGAGACGCCGTTCAGGCCCTGGATCATCATCGGGAAGAAGACCCCGTTCATGAAGACGAGCGAGGGCCAGAAGTGGAGTTTGCCCAGGAACTCGTTCATCTTGCGCCCCGTCACCTTGGGGAACCAGTAGTAGACGCCGGCGAACAGCGCGAACAGGGTTCCGGGCGCCACCACGTAGTGGAAGTGCCCGATCACGTAGTAGGTGTCGTGGAGCGGGATGTCCGCCGCCGAGAGACCGAGCGGCAGCCCGGTCAGCCCTCCTATGCCGAACATCGGCAGGAAGCCGAGCGCGAACAGCATCGGCGTGTTGTAGCGGATGGAACCGCCCCATAGCGAGATGAACAGCGCGCTCAGGATGATGACCGACGGAATCGAGATGATCATCGTCGTCGTCTGGAAGAAGGTGGACATCACCGAGCCCATGCCGGTGATGAACATGTGGTGCGCCCAGACGATGAAGCTCATGAAGCCGAGGAAGATCAGCGAGTAGACCATCGAGCGGTAGCCCCAGAGCGGCTTGCGGGAGTTGTTCGCGATCACCTCGGCGACGATCCCCATCGCCGGCAGGATGAGCACGTAGACCTCCGGGTGGGCCAGGAACCAGAACAGGTGCTGCCAGAGCAGCGGACTGCCGCCTCCGCTCCGTTCGAGCACCTCGCCGCCGACCACCAGTCCCTCCGGAATGAAGAAGCTGGTGTTCGCGACCCGGTCCATCAACTGCAGCACGCCCGCGGCCTCGAGCGGCGGGAAGGCCAGCAGGAGGAGAAAGGCGGTCACGATCTGCGCCCAGCAGAAGAACGGCAAGCGCATCCAGGTCATCCCGGGCGCGCGGAGCTGGACCGCCGTGGTGATGAAGTTGATCGCGCCCAGCAGGGACGAGGTGATCAGGAAGATCATCCCGATCAGCCAGGCGGTCTGGCCGTTCAGCGCGATGTCGGCCAGTGGCGAGTAGGAGGTCCAGCCGTTGCCCGCGGCGCCGTTCGGCAGGAAGAAGCTGGCGAACATGGTCACGCCGCCCATGAACAGGCACCAGTAGCTGATCATGTTGATCCGCGGGAAGGCCATGTCCGGGGCGCCGAGCTGCAGTGGCATGACGAAGTTGCCGAAGCCGCCGACCGCCAGCGGCACGACCCCCAGGAACACCATGATCGTGCCGTGCATGGCGCCGAGCTCGTTGTAGAAGTCCGGCAGCATGATGCCGCCGGGCGCCCGGTTGTCGCCGAGGAGCGAGCCGATGAAGGGAATCGGCTCGCCCGGGTAAGCGAGGTTCCAGCGCATCAGCATCATCAGGACGAACCCGAAGAAGAGAAACGCCAGGCCAGTGACCGAGTACTGGACGCCGATCACCTTGTGATCGGTCGAGAAGATGTACTTCCGCCAGAAGCTCTGCTCGTGATGATGCTCGTCGTGTGCCGGTGAAGCGTGAACGGGCTCCGCCATGGACGCCGCTCCTTTCTAGCTACTTGCTGGGGTTCCTCGTCCTACTCCGGCTTGAACACGAAGTTCACCGTCGCCTCGCCGCTGTCGCCGACCTCGACGGTCTCGGAGTAGATCCTGAACCTCTCGAACTCATGCCGGGCCTCGATCGTGTAGGTGCCGGCCGGTACGTTCTCGATGCGGAAGGAGCCGTCGGCGCCCGACACGGCGTAGAAAGGATGATCGACGACCGTCACCCAGGACGTCATCCAGGGATGGACATCGCACTTGATCCGGAAGCGCTCCGTCTTGTCGAAGCTGTAGTCGGCCTCGGTCACGCTGGCCGGCATCGCCCGGTTGAACGGGGGGTTGTCCTTGGACAGCGAGTGGACGTTGTGCAGCAGGCCGTCCGAGTTCTTGACCTTGAACTGCTGCCCGACCTGGATGCCCATGACGCGCGGCGTGTAGATGCAGCCGTTCTGGTCCATGACCACGGGCTGCGAAGGCGCATCGAAGGACTTCCCTTCCAGGCCACCGGTGATCACCAGGAAGACGTTGGCGAAGGCGCCTCCATCCCCGATCATGAAGGTCTGGTCGAGGACCGTGCCGCTGTGCTTCTCGGCGCATTTCGGGTCCGCGTCCATCCTCATCGGGCGTTGCGGGGGCGTCCGGCCTTCGTACGTGACTTTGCCGACAATCGTGCCGCCGAAGGCAACCGAGGAGGAAGCCAGAGCGAAGGCGAGAAGAACGGCACAGACGCGAATCGTCTGCTTCGGAATCATGTCGATGCTCCTTGACGGGAGAGGTGTTGCAAGAGGTCCTGAGACGCTGCGCAGCGTAGCAAGGACCGGCGGGTGGAACAAGGCGAACGGCTGACGGACGGGGAGGGCCCTGAACGTCTCAGATGTTCTCGAAGGCCAGCGACTCGACCAGCCGCGGATCGCGGGACGGCACCAGCGAGCCGCGGCCCAGCAGCCAGCCCGCGGTTGCCAGGAACACGCCGCCAACGCCGAGCAGGGAGGTCAGGTCGAGCAGGGAGAACGTCATCTCCCGGTGCAGGTTCGGCATGACCAGCCAGAACACGTCCCAGAGGTGCATGGCCAGCATCCAGAGGGCGCCGATCAGCAGCAGGGTGCGATTCCGCTTGATCGTCCGGGGCATGAGGAAGAAGAACGGGACGGCGAAGTGGCCGATGGCCAGCAGCAGGGTCGCCGGGCGCCAGGCCGCCGGATTGTCGGCCGTGCCGTGCAGACGGCTCAGGAACCAGTTGGTCTCCTCCGGGATGTTCGCGTACCAGATCAGGAAGAACTGGCTGAAAGCGATGTAGGCCCAGAACACGGTGAACGCAAACAGCAGCTTGCCGAGATCGTGGAAGTGCTCGCCGGTAACCACGCCCCGGAAGTGGCCCGACCGTTCGAATGCCAGTGTCAGGACCGTCAGCGCGGCAAAGGCCGAGACGACCGTGCCGGCGAAGAAGTAGACGCCGAACATCGTCGAGTACCAGTGCGGCTCCAGCGACATCAGCCAGTCGAAACCGGCGAACGTCAGCGTCACAGCGAACAGGGCTACGGCAACGGGGCTGAATCGCGCCATCCGGCGGGAGAGGGCTTCGTCGCCGCTGTCGTCCTGCCGCCGGGACGCGTTCCGGAAGTAGAGCGCCAGCCCGCTCCAGACCACGAAGTAGATCACCGTCCGAATCCAGAAGCCGGTCTCGTTGAGCCATGGCTCCTTGACCTGCAGCAACCGGTCGTGCGCCACCGCGTCGGCGTGGGTCCAGTGGAACAGGTCGTACATGCCCAGGGCCACGACCGGAACGAACAGGACCGCCAGCACCGGCACCGTACAGGCCAGGTTCTCGGCCAGGCGGCGCACGACGACGCCCCAGCCGGCCTTCGTCGCGTGGTGAATCAGCACGAAGAACAGGCAGCCGAGACCGATGCAGAGGAAGAAGACGACGGCCACGAGCCAGGAGTGGAAAAACTGCTTCGTGCTCTCCTTGGAGCCCATCGCCAGCACGATCGACAGGACCGTGAAGACGACGCCGACCGCGCCCGCGATCAACGGCAGGCGCGCCCAGGCGCTGCCCGGCCGGATGACCAGTTGATCGAGATGAACGATGCGCGGTCCGTGGGCCATCAGGACGCGCCTCCCCCGTCACCGTCGTCCGCCGTATCGCCACCGTCGTCCGCAAGATCGTCGATCGGCACGTGCTCCACCTCGACCGCGCCGAGTCCGCTCAGGAACTCCGCGGTGTCCCGGTCGTCGTACTTCGGATCCCAGGCCTCGATGGCGATGAAAAGACCGTCGTCCGTGACCCGCGCGAAGTTCTTCGAACGGAACAGCGGGTGGTGGTAGGTGGGCAACTTGTTGAAGGCGAACATGCCGAGCACCGCCCCCAGTGCCGCGCCGAGCACACCGAGCTCGAACGTGACCGGCACGAACGCGGGCCAGGTGAACAGGGGCTTGCCGCTGATGATCAGCGGGTAAGCCTGGATGTGGACCCAGCTCTGCAGGGCGAAGCCCAGCCCGGCGCCGGTAAGTCCCGTGGCCAGCACGAGGAACGGCAGCTTCGACGGCTTCAACCCCATCGCCTTCTCGAGCCCGTGCACCGGGAACGGCGTCAGCGCGTCCCACTTCGAGTAGCCGGCGTCCCGGACCGCCTCGCAGGCCCGGTAGAGCGACTTGGCCGTCTCGAAGCGGGCCAGCACGCCGTAGTGGCTGTAGCCCGCCGACGCTTCCGGCACGTCCAGGGTCATCAGGCTCATGTCAGGACCCTCCCCCGCCGGCCGGCGCCGCCTGCGGGGCGGGTTCCACTCCGGAGCCGGCCGGCACCACGCGCACCAGTTCCTCGCCCTGGTGCGGATCGGCCTCAGGCAGCACGGTCTTGACCTCCGCCGTCGCCACCAGCGGCAGGAACCGGGCGAACAGGCAGAACATCGTGAAGAACAGGCCGAAGCTGCCGATCAGCGAAGCGAAGTCCCAGAAGGTCGCCTGGTAGTAGTCCCAGTTCGCGGGCAGGAAGTCGCGGTGCAGCGACGACGTGACGATGACGAAACGCTCGAACCACATGCCGATGTTGATCAGGATCGAGGAGATGAACAGCCAGCCGATGTGGTTGCGCATCTTCTTGAACCAGAACAACTGCGGCGTGATCACGTTGCAGCTCACCATGATCCAGTAGGCCCAGGCGTAGGGCCCGAGGGCCCGGTTGGCGAAGGCGAACTGCTCGTACGGGTTGCCGCTGTACCAGGCGATGAACATCTCGATGCCGTACGCGTAGCCGACCATGCACCCCGTGAGCAGCATGATCTTGGCCATGTTCTCGAGGTGGCGCATCGTGATGATGTCCTCCATCTTGAACAGGACCCGGCAGATCAGCATCAGGGTCATCACCATGGCGAAGCCGGAGAAGATGGCGCCGGCGACGAAGTAGGGCGGGAAGATCGTCGTGTGCCAGCCCGGCAACTGGGCGGTGGCGAAGTCCATCGACACGACGGAGTGGACCGAGAGGACCAGCGGCGTCGCCAGTCCGGCCAGCATCAGGTAGGCCCGCTCGTAGTGAAGCCAGTTGCGGTGCGAGCCCCGCCAGCCCAGCGCGAAGACGCCATAGACGATCTGCCTGATCCGCGTCTTGGCGCGGTCGCGGATCGTCGCGAGGTCCGGGATCAGCCCGACGTACCAGAACATCAGGGACACCGTGCCGTAGATCGACACCGCGAACACGTCCCAGATCAGCGGACTGCGGAAGTTCGGCCACATGTCCATCTGGTTCGGCAGCGGGAACATCCAGTAGGCGACCCAGACGCGGCCGACGTGGATGCCGGGGAACACCAGGGCGCACATGACCGCGAAGATCGTCATCGCCTCGGCGGCGCGGTTGATCGACGTGCGCCACTTCTGCCGGAACAGGAAGAGGATCGCGGAGATCAACGTGCCGGCATGGCCGATGCCGACCCAGAAGACGAAGTTGACGATCGCGAAGCCCCAGTTGACCGGGTTGTTCAGGCCCCAGATGCCGGTGCCCTCCCAGAACAGCCAGCCGATCGAAACGCCGAACAGGCCCAGCATCGCCAGCGACGGCAGGAAGAAGAACCACCAGCCGACCGGCGTCTTGCGCTCTACCGGCACCGCGACCGCTTCCGTCATGGAACGGAAGTCGTAACCGCCGACGATCAGCGGCGCACGCCCGGCGACGGGTTCCTGAGTGTTGTCCTGACTCTGTGCCATCGAGGGCGTACAAGTAGGGCGGCTGTGCCCTCAAGGGCCGGCCGGGCCATGAATCGCGCGGAAGCTAACACCGGCCCCTATCCGGGTCAAGGAAACGGCCCGAACGAACGCGCGGGACCTTCTAGAATGAGAACATGACCTGTCCAACGACTCCATCTCTGCGCCCGGTTCTCGCGGCGCTTCTCGTCCTGCCCTTCCTCTCACTCGCCGGCTGTGGCGACGGCACGTCCGACGGGGCCGGCGGCGCTGCCGCGCCGGCGGCCGAATCGCCGCCCGCGGAGCCGCTGGGCACCAGTGCGATCGCCGGCGTCGTTCGCTTCGACGGCGACGCGCCGGAGCTCCGGCCGCTCAACATGGATGCCGACCCCGCCTGCGCCGCCAAGCACGCGGAGCCGGTCTACCCGGAGATCCTCGTGGTCGACGACCAGGCCAGTCTGGCCAACGTCCTCGTCTACGTCGCGGACAACGTTCCACAGGGGCCCTACCCGCCGGCCGAGCCGCCGGTCATCGACCAGCAGGGCTGCCGCTACACGCCCCGCGTCGCCGGCATCATGGTGGGCCAGGAACTCAAGGTGCTGAACTCGGACGAGCTGCTCCACAACGTCCACTCGCTGTCCGAGGTCAACCGCCCCTTCAACCGGGCCATGCCGGCCGCCATCAAGGAGGCCACCTTCTCGTTCACGGACGAGGAACCCGCGTTCCGGATCAAGTGCGACGTCCACCCGTGGATGTCGAGCTACCTCGGCGTCTTCGGCCATCCCTACTTCACCGTCTCCGGGCCGGACGGCTCGTTCGAGATTCCCGGGCTCCCGGCCGGCACCTACACGATCGAAGCCTGGCACGAACGTCTCGGCACGATGCGGTCCGGCGTGACGTTGCTGGACGGGCTCACCGCGACGGTCGATCTCACCTTCACGCTTCCGGAGTAGAGCCGCCAAACCGCTCGCGGGCTCGCTGTTTGGCCCCAGCCCCCACCTCGCCAGGAGGCTTCACGACAGAACTCACTTCGTGTCGTTTCTGTCGCGCTGCCTCCTGGCCAGCGTCCGCCAGAGTTCGGCGAGGGCATCGTCCGGATCGTCGACCTTGATCGTCGTCATGCCGAGCGCCCGCGCGCTCTTCAGGTTCGAACCGATGTCGTCGAGGAACACCGCCTCGCGCGGTTCGACGCCGATCCGCCCGCAGGCCAGGTGGTAGATCGCCGGATCGGGCTTGCGCAGCCCGACGACGCTCGATTCGACGTAGTCGTCGAAGAGCGCCCGGACCTCGGCCCGCATCGCGGCCTCCTCGGCGTCCGCCGGCTCCCGTTCCTCCTCGCTGACCCAGTTGTTCGTCAGGGCCGCCACGGTGTAGCCACGGGCGCGCAATCGACGCAGCGCGTCGACCATCCGCGGCCTGGGCTTCGACTCCTCAGCTATCGCCGCCATCATCTGTTCGGCCGAGAACCGCTCGGCCACCGAGGCATCGGCCGCCTTCACATCGGCGTCGAAGGCGGCGAAGAACCCCGGCCCCATGACCAGCTCGCCGCGCTCCATCCGCTGCCAGGACCCTCCCGGCCCGGCCGCCACGACCAGGCGGTTGACGAAGTTCTCCTCGATCCCGTTCGCCTGTTCGTAGCGCCGGATGGCGTGCAACGGGGAGCCGAAGACGACTCCGCCCAAGTCGAAGATGACTGCTCGGTAGGCCATGAACACGTTTCTCCTGTTATCTCCGCAACGTTGCCGGCAGCGTCAGAGGATCCTCCGGCGTCCGATCGGAGGCGATGAAGCCCTCCTCGTTCCACCGATAGTCCAGGATGTGGATGCGGGGATCGACGGCAACATACCCTCCGCCGCCGCTCCGCCGCAGCACGCCGTAGTGGAGATTCGGCTCCACGCTCCATCCGGTATCGCCGACCGTGCCGATGCGCTGTCCGCGGCTGACCGATTCGCCCGCTCGAACCTCCGTCGTGGCCAGGTGCCCGAACAGCGTGATGAATCGATCACCGTGACGGATTCCCACGAGCCGCCCGTAGCGAACCCAGGAGCGGCCCAGGGCAGCGCCCCGCCCTGCATAGGTCACGCGACCGGCCGCCGTGGCCAGCACCGGAGCCCCGGCGGAAGCCGCCAGATCGATGCCACGGTGGAACTCCTCGACACCCGTCACCCGGTTTCTCGTCTGTCCGAACGGGCCGACGAGGACGAAGTCGTCGCCGCGGAGCGGAACCGCGGACGGCGTCGACTCGACGAGTTCGGGCTCGGCCCGTTCGACCTCGAGCGCCGCCCGCAAGCGGCTCTCGATGCGCCCGGTCACCCGTTCCACGTCTTCCTCGACTCCAGACTCGATCAGCACCACCTCGCCCTGCCGAAGCGTGAGGGCGGGTTCCTCGAGGACGTCGACGGCCTCGCCGCAGCCATCGTTCGCTGGCGCCCCGACACCGTAGGCCAGGACGATCTTGCAGAGCCGGCTATCCAGCTCCGACGCCAGTTGGCGGACCTCCGAGTAGCGTTCGGCCAGCGCCTCGAAACGGGCCGCCAGTCGCCGGTGTTCCTCGAACACCTCGACCTGCTCGGCCTTCGAGAACTGGGAACGCACGACGATCGGGGCGATCAGAGCGGCGTTGACCACGAGGGAGGCAACGAGGATCAGCGCCGCCAACCCAAGCTGGAGCCTCGCGGAGGTCACCTCGAGATAGCGCACGCGCCCGCGCGGGCTGTGGATCTGGAGAAAGCCCCGGCGAACGCTGCCGTCGGCGGAAGGCTCAGGCATCGAACCGGCCCGCCCCCTGGCCGGCCCGACGGCCGAACACCGCGCCCGCGGTCAACCCGGAACCGCCCGGGTAGTTGTCGTAGAACAGGCCGCCGACCAGTTCGCCCGCGGCGAACAGACCCCGAATCGGCCGTCCAACGCCGTCGAGCACCCTGGCGTGGCGATCGACCGAAAGGCCACCGAACGTGAACGTGATGCCGCAGGTCACCGCGAAGGCCTCGAACGGCGGCTCCTCGATCGGGTTGGCCCAGTTCGACTTGTTCAGGTCGAGGCCGCGGGTCGAGCGGCCGTCGCGGACGCTGGGGTCGAAACGCACTTCCCGGCGCACCGCGGCGTTGAACTCGCCGACGGTCCGCAGGAACGCCTCGCCGTCCACGCCCTCGAGGCGCTCGGCGAGTTCCGGCAGCGACCCGGCTTCGACCCGCGTCGCGTGCCGCTTCCGGTACTCGTCCCGCAGCAGGTGAGCGACCCGCGCATCGAACACCTGCCAGGCGAAACGCCCAGGCTGCTCCAGCACCTCGCGGCCGTACCTGGCGTAGGTGTAGTTCCGGAAGTCCGCACCCTCGTCGAGAAACCGCTCTCCCCTCGCGTTGACGACGATGCCGAGCGGATAGCTGTGCTTCTGGTAGCGATGTCGGACCTCGAGATTGCCGACCTCTGGCGCGTTCAGGTCCCACGCCACGGCGTGGCAGCCGGACCACTGTCCGGCCCGTCCGGCGCCGATTTCCAGGGCCATGCGAATGCCACAGCCCTCGTTGTAACGGCTGCCCCGGACCTTGGCCTCCTCCCAGCCTTCGCCGAGGTGGCGGCGCCGCCAGTCGGCGTTCGCCTCGAAGCCGCCGCTGGCAAGAACCACGCTGTCGGCGTCGAGGACGCTCCGAACCGACGCCTCCTCGACCTCAACCCCGCGCACGGCGCCCTCCTCCACGCCCAGGCTCACCGCCCGGCAGCCGTACCGAGTCTCGATTCCCGCCCTCTCCGCCGCCCGCTCGAGGGACGCCACCAGGCCGGGGCCGCCCCCCCGCGCCTGCAACGTCAGGCCGCCCCAGAACCGGCGCTTGCCGTCGACCTCGAACGCCTGACCCGCGTAGAGCGGAACGAACTCGACCCCGTGGCCGCGCATCCAGCGCAACGTCCGCCGGCTCTCCCCCACCAGGGTCGAGACCAGTTGAGGGTCGGCGCGACCGCCGCCGGTACGTTCGAGGTCCTCGACGAATCGCCGGGCCGGGTACGTTCCGAAATCGCTCGCCTCGACCTCCTCCTCGCTCAGACCGGCGGCCACCTCGCGCAGATCCTCCAGACCGTCGTAGGCGAAGCGCATCGCCGCCATCGTGAAGCGGCTGTTGCCTCCCCGTTCCGGCCGCGGCGCGCGTTCCAGCACGGTCACCGACGCGCCCTCCTCCCGGGCCGCGAGGGCGGCGCACAGCGCCGCGTTGCCGGCGCCGACGACGACCACACGCCGCTTGACTGCTGCTCGCTCTCTCATCAACTCCCCTCGTCCGGCGCCGAACCCGGTTAGCGTAGCCGCCCGAAACCCGGGGGGATACTCACAATGGACGACTCGAACAGCAAGAACGACGGCACGCCCGCCGCTTCCCGCTTTGCGGGAAAGGTCGCCGTCGTGACCGGCGCCGCCGGCGGTTTCGGCCGCGCCATCGCGCGGAGGCTTGCCGAAGAAGGCGCGGCCGTCGCGCTCGCGGACATCGATTCGGCTAAGGGGAAAAGGACGACGACCCAGCTCGCCAGGCGCGGCGCCAGGGTTCTCTTCGAGACGGTGGACGTTTCGAGGGGTGACGACGTGAAGCGACTGATGGAGCGGACCTGCGGCGCGTTCGGCGGCATCGACATCCTCGTCAACAACGCGGGCTACTGTCACCGGGCCCGGCCGCTCTGGAAGCTCGCCGAAGCCGACTACGACCGGGTCTTCGAGGTGAACACGAAGAGCGTCTACCTGGGCGTGGTGCACGGCGTACCGAGGCTGCTCGAACGCGGCGGCGGCGTGATTGTCAACACCGCGTCGATCGGCGCCGTCCGTCCGCGGCCGCTGATCACCGCCTACAACGCGACGAAGGGGGCGGTGATCACCCTGACCCGGGGACTGGCGACCGAACTCGCGCCTCATGGCATCCGCGTCAACGCGGTCAACCCCGTCGCCGCCGACACCGACTTCATGAAGGGCCCCTCGGGGGGACGGAAGCTGGACGACGCCGGACGCGATGTCCTTCAGAAGACGATCCCGCTGGGCCGGCTCGCCGAACCCGCCGACGTTGCCGCCGCCGTCGCCTACCTCGCCTCCGACGACGCCGCCTTCCTCACCGGCGTCTGCCTCGACGTCGATGGAGGCCGCAGCATCGGGTAGCGCCCGACTGCGAGCCTACGGCAGCTCGATCACGCGACCGCCGACCACGGTGCCGGCCGGTGCGCCGCGAAGCTTCCAGCCGGCGAACGGCGTGTTCCGCGACCTGCTCCTAAACGCCGCCGGATCGACTTCGACCTCGCGCTCCAGATCGATCAGGGTCACGTCGCCAGGCGAGCCGGGCGCGAGGCTGCCGCCGGGCACGCCAAGGATCCGCGCGGGCGCCGCCGACAGCAGGTCGACCAGGCGCGGCAGGTCGACCACGCCCTTTCCCACCAGCCGGTCCAGGCAGAGGCCGAGCGTCGTCTCGAGCCCGACGATGCCGTTCGGCGAGGCGACGAAGTCGAGCTCCTTCTCGTCCGGATGGTGGGGAGCGTGATCGCTCGCGATCGCGTCGATCGAACCGTCGGCGAGGCCTTCGACCAGGGCCTCGCGGTCAGAGGCGCTTCTGAGTGGCGGGTGCATCTTGAAGTTCGGGTCCAGCCCCGAGTCGAAGACATCCTCGTCCGTCAGCAGCAGGTGATGTGCCGAAACCTCGCAGGTGACCCGGTGGCCATCGGCCCTGGCGGCCCGAATCAGGTCCAGACTGCGCGCGGTCGACATGTGCGCCAGGTGGTACCGGCCCCCGGTATCGGCGGTCAGGAGCAGATCGCGGGAGACCATCGCGTCGTCCGCGGCGCCGGGGATTCCCTCGACGCCGAGCCGCGTCGAGAAGCGACCCTCGTGCATGACGCCGTCGCCCGCGAGTGCGAGTTCCTCCGCATGCTGGATGACCGGCAGGTCGAAGTGCCGGGCGTATCGCAGCGCCTGGCGCATCAGGGCAGCGCTCCAGACCGGACGGCCGTCGTCCGAGACCGCGACCGCTCCTGCCCGCCGCTGCGCCCCGAACTCCGTCAACTCGCGGCCCTCCAGCCCCCGGCTGACCGCCGCGATCGGGTACACACGAGCCCAGCCCGCCCGCTCCGCCTGCTTGAGCATGAACTCGGTCAGGGACGGATCGTCGTTCACCGGGTCCGTGTTCGGCATGCAGGCAACCGCCGTGAACCCGCCTGCCGCCGCCGCCTGTGTGCCGGTCCCGATCGTCTCCTTGTACTCCTGGCCCGGCTCCCGCAGGTGGACGTGCATGTCGATCAGACCGGGCACGACCAACAACCCCGCGGCATCGAGCTCGGGCACGTTCCCGGGGGCGTCGACGGCGGGTCCACATGCCGTCACGCCGCCGCCCTCGATCAGGACGTCGGCCGGGCCGTCGAGTTCCTGGGTCGGATCGACAACCCGGCCCCCGCGAATCACCAGCGATCCGCTCATGGCATGGTTCCGGCCGCGCCGGCCTGCGCGCCAGCCAGGAGGTAGAGAACCGCCATGCGCACCGCGACGCCGTTCGCCACCTGCTCGAGGATCACCGACCAGGGCCCGTCGGCGACCTCGCTGGCGATCTCGATGCCGCGGTTGATCGGTCCCGGATGCATGATGATCGCGTCGTCCTGTGCGCGGCGCAGGCGCTCCGCGGTGAGTCCGAAGAACTCGAAGTACTCCCGTTCGGAGGGAAAGGAGGCCCGCGCCTGGCGCTCCAGTTGCACCCGCAGCATCATCACGACGTCGGCGCCCTCGATCGCCTCCTCCAGCGAGTAGACGACTCCTGCGCCGAGCGACTCCGGCTCTTCCGGCATCATCGTCCGGGGACCCGCGACCGTGACCTCGGCGCCCAGTCTGGTCAGGCACAGGACGTTCGAGCGCACCACCCGGCTGTGGGCCACATCGCCGACGATGGCGATCTTCAGGCCTTCCACCCGACCCTTCCGGCGGCGGATCGTGAAGGCGTCGAGCAGAGCCTGGGTCGGATGCTCATGGGCGCCGTCGCCGGCGTTGATGACCCCGGCCGCTATGCGCTCCGCCAGCGCGTGCGGCACCCGGGGATGGGCATGACGGATCACGACCAGGTCGGGGGCCATGGCCTCGAGGTTGCGCGCGGTGTCGAGGAGCGTCTCGCCCTTGGACAGGGACGAACTCGAAGTCGAGAAGTTGATGTTGTCGGCCGAGAGCCGCTTCTCGGCGATCTCGAAGCTCGAGCTGGTGCGCGTCGACGGTTCGAAGAACAGGTTGATGACCGTCTTGCCCCGCAGGGTCGGCACCTTCTTGATCGGCCGCGCGGCTACCTCGACGAACGACTCCGCCGTGTCGAGAACGTGCAGGATCTCGGCCGTGGACAACTCGGCGACCCCAAGCAGGTCGCCGCGCTGCCAGACCGGCTCGCTCACCCCTCGCTGCCAAGCTCGAGCAGCTCGACCATCTCCTTGCCGCCGTCGGTGGCCGCGTAGGAGACCTTGATCACCTCGGTGTCGGTCGTCTGCACGTGTTCGCCGACACAGTCGGCGTGGATCGGCAATTCCCGGTGGCCGCGGTCGATCAGCACCGCGAGGCGGATCGCCCGCGGCCGGCCGTAGTCCATGATCAGGGCGTCCATCGCCGCCCGGATCGTGCGGCCGCTGTAGAGGACGTCGTCGCAGAGGACGACGATCCGGTCGTCGATCGGAACCGGCATCACGCTCTCCTTGACCACGGGCTGCGGCGCGATCGTTGAGAGATCGTCCCGGTAGAGCGTGATGTCGAGCACCCCGACCGGCACGGCGACCCCCTCCGTGCGCCTGATCTCGGCGGCGATGAAGTCGGCCAGCGGCACGCCGCGCGTGCGCACGCCGACCAGCATCAGCGACTCCGTGCCCCCCGCGCGCTCGACGACCTCCAGCGCCATCCGTCGCATCATCCGCGCCATCTGCGGCGCGTCGAACAGCAACCTCTTGACCGTCAGCGTACTCACCGCCGCGGCAGCGTATCAGCGGCTCGCGGACGACGCCACATGTTGTGGGCGCGGACCGACGCCGGCACAACCACTTGTGACTTATGCATGAACCCTGTTATGTTCTCCAGGACCCAATCAGCCAGTTGCCAGCCACACGCCGCCGCCACACGCACGATGCTCAAACTCGAGAGCCTTGAAGTCAACGGCTTCAAGACCTTCGTCGACCCGGTAACGAGCCGGTTCGCCCGCGGCATCACGGCGATCGTCGGACCGAACGGCTGCGGCAAGAGCAACCTGGCGGAGGCCATCACCTGGGTGCTCGGCGAGCAGAGCCCGAAGTCGCTCCGCGGAAGTTCCATGGAGGAAGTGATATTCAACGGGAGCGGCCAGCGCAAGCCCCTGGGGATGGCGGAGGTCAGCCTCACCTTCCTCACCGACGGCAGCGTCGAGAACGCCGAGGACGGCCGCATCACGATCGGGCGCCGGATCTTCCGCGGCGGCGAGGGCCAGTACCGGTTGAACGACCGGGTGGCCCGGCTCAAGGACATCCGCGACATCCTGATGGACACGGGTCTGGGCATTCGCGCCTACTCCGTGATCGAGCAGGGGCGGATCGGGATGATCCTCTCCGGGAAGCCCCACGAACGCCGCAAGCTGATCGAGGAAGCGGCCGGAATCACCCGCTACAAGAATCGCAAGCGGCTCGCCAGCCTGAAGCTCGAGGACGCGACCGCCGACCTGCTCCGGCTCGACGACATCATCTCCGAGGTCGAGCGCCGTCTTCGCTCCCTCAAGCGTCAGGCGAACGCCGCCCGGCGCCACGGCGAACGCAGGGACGCCTACCGTGAACTGCTCGACGCCGTGCTCCTGGCGCGCTGGGTGAAGCTCCAGGGCGAGCTCGAGGATCTCGGGTCGGCTCTGGGACAGGAGGCTGACCGCGAGGCGGAGCTCCTGGCCGAGATCGCCCGGGGCAACGCGGCGCTCGCCGAATGCCGCCAGGCCATCGACGCGCGCACCGAGGAGGCCGTCCGCTCGCACGAGCGTCAGGCCACCCTGCTGGCGACGATCGAGGGGCGCCAGGAACTGATCAAGGGGTCCCGCGCCACACGAGCGGAGATCGCCGAACGGCTCGAAGCCGGGGCCCGCGGTGCGGAGACGCGCCGCCGTGAACTCTCAACGGCCGAGGAGGCGCTCGCGGTCCTCGCCGGACGCCGGCAGATGTTCCTGTCGGAGCGCGAAGAGGCGCTGGCGAAAGTCCACGAGGACCGCCGGCGAATCGACGAGGCCGATACCGCCATCGAGGATGCGCGCAGACAACACCGGGATCTGCTCGAAGAACAGGCGGCATCGCGCGTCGGGATCGACGAGCTGCGAAGCAGCCTGGTCGCCGAACGCATCGCCAGCGAGAAAGCGGTCGATCGCCGGGACCGCGCCGAGAAGACGCTGGAACGCTGCCAGGAGGCACTCCGCTCGATCGACGGCGACGTCAGGGGCGTGGGCGCCAGGGTGGAGACGCTGGACGTCGCCCTGGCCACCGAAACCCAGGCCGCCCAGCGGGCCGCCGCGGCCCTCGAAGCGAACCGGGACCGGCGTCAAACCGCCCAGGCCGAACTGGAAACGCGCCGCGAGGAACTGGTCGAAGCCCAGAAGCGGACGGCCGTTCTCCGGGAGCTCGGTCGGCGAGACGAGGAACTGCGAGCCGGGATCCGCCACGCACTGGTCGAGTTGGGGCTCGCGGAGCCCCGCTTCCTCGGCGACGAAGTGAACGTGCCGGCCGGCTGGGAAGACAGCCTGGATCTCTTCCTCGGTCCGCTGCGCAATGCGATCCTGGCTCCCGGCGACGAGGACGCGGTCGCCATAGCCCGGGCTCTCGCCGGCTTCGACCACCAGGTCACGCTTCTCCGGCCTGCCGATTCGACGAAGCCTCTGCCCGAACTCACGGCGCCCGGAGAACTCGACGATCCGGAGATCGTCGGCGATGTGTGGGCAGCGCTGGGCCTCCCCGAGGACCTGCGCGCCTCACTCCAGCCCGGCTGTCTCGTGGAAAGCCCCGAGGCGGCGGAACGCCTGGCGACGGACAACCCGGGCATCGCCTTCCTGTGCCGGGATCGGCTCTGGATCGAGGCCGGCCGGGTCACCGTCCGCGGCGAGGGCGCGGCGCCGGGCGCCATGGGCCGCCAGCGCGAACTCGACGACCTCATTCGACGCACGGACGAACTCGAGGAGCGCTGCGCGGCACTGAGCAAGGACATCGATGCCGCCGCCGAGAGTGTCCGTGACGCCGCCCTGGAGGGTCGACGGATCGAGCAGGCCGCGGCCGGCCTACGGGAACAGCTCGCGGTCGCCAAGGCCCGGCTCCAGGACATCACCGAACGACGCGACGTGCAGGCCCGCGAGAGCGCGGCGGCCGAGACCGAGCGCGACGAACTGATCCACGGAATCGCCGAGACGGAGAATCGGCAGGCCCGGATCCAGGCCGACATCGAGGCCCGGGAGACGGTTCACCGCAGTCTGGAACGGGCAGTGCAGGAAGCGGCGGCCGCCGTCGAGCGGGCTCGGGAAGAACGGGAGGAGCACGTCACCGCGGGCGCCGGCCGCCAGGGCCAACTCGAGTTGATCGAAGAGCGCTCCGCCACCGAACGGAACGAAACCGAGCGGCTCGAGGGACGCATCGCGGGTCTGCGCGAGGCCGACGAGGAATGGCTGGTCGAGCAGGAGCGGCTGCGCGGGCGTCTCGTCGAACTCGAGGACTCATCCACCCGGGCGAGGCGGGAACTCGACGACGCCCTGGCCGAGCGGACGAGCGCCAGAGACGAAGCGACCGGCGCCCAGGAGGCTCTCGAGGCTGAGAGGGACCGGGGACGCGAACTGGATGCCCGGATGCGCGACCTCGGCGCCCGGCGCGACGAACTGCGTGACCGGATCGAGGAGTTGCGCGTGCGGCAGGCGGGCCTGCGTCAGGACGCCGAACACCTGGAACGGGAGTACCGCGAGGAGTTCCGGCGCGAGCTGGCCGCCCGGGAGGCGCCGGCAACGCAGGACGGCGAGGCCTCCGACCTCGAAACCATGACCGAGGAGCTCGAACGCCGGCGCACCCTGCTGGAGCGGATGGGGCCGGTCAACGTCCTGGCGGCCGACGAGTACGACGAGCAGCAGGAGCGCCACACCTTCCTGGCCGGACAGCGGGCCGACGTGGCGTCCTCTGTCGAGAGCCTGAAACGCACGATCCGCGACATCGACAGGACCTCCTCCGAGCGTTTCGTCGCCACCTTCAGCGAGGTCAACGAGAACTTCGGGCGGACCTTCACGGAGCTTTTCCGCGGAGGAGACGCGGAAATGCGCCTGATGGACGAGGAGGATCCGCTTGACTGCGGCATCGAGATCACCGCCCGGCCGCCGGGAAAGCGGGCTCAGAACATCATGCTGCTTTCAGGCGGCGAGAAGGCTCTGGCCGCGATCGCCCTGCTGTTCGCCCTCTTCCAGACCAAGCCCTCGCCCTTCTGCATCCTCGACGAAGTCGACGCGCCGCTCGACGACGCGAACATCCTGCGCTTCGTCGACATGCTGGAGCGGATGTCGGCGGAGACCCAGTTCCTCGTCATCACCCACAACAAGCTGACGATGCAGGTCGCGAGCACGCTCTACGGGGTCACGATGGAGGAACGCGGGGTCTCGAAGATCGTCGGCGTCGACGTCGACGAGATGCACCCCGAGCGCCAGTTGGCGACCGCCTGAGTGCTGGTAATCTGAACGCGATGAAGCGTTCAGTCCTCCTTTGCCTCACCCTTCTGCTCGCGGTCGCTGCCGCGCCCGCGACGGCCGCCGATCGCGACGCGCCGACTTTCTACGCCGACGTGCTGCCGGTGCTCCAGATGCACTGCCAGGACTGTCACCGCCCGGCCGGAGCCAACTATGGCGGGATGAGGGCGCCGATGGCGCTCACCACCTACGCCGAGGTGCGCCCCTGGGCCCGGTCGATCGCCCGTACGGTCGCCGCCCGCGAGATGCCGCCCTGGGACGCTCATCCGCAACACGACGGCACGTTCGCGAACGAACGGGTGCTGGACGCGGCCGAGATCGAGACCCTGGTCAACTGGGCCGGCAGCGGCGCCGCCCCCGGCGAGGCCGCCGACGCCCCGCCGCCGCGCGAGTTCCCAAGCATGGAGGGATGGGTCGTGGGCGAACCCGACCTGGTCGTGACGATGCCCGAGCCCTACTTCGTCGAGGACGATGTCGAAGACCTCTACGCGGCGTTCTCCTACGTTCTGACCGAAGAAGACCTGCCGGAGGACCGCTGGGTGGTCGCCTTCCAGTGCAAGCCGGACAGCGAGATCATCCACCACTTCAACCTTCACCTGCTGGCGCCGGACGAGAACGGCGAGCTGCCGCCTCCACCCGCGTTCCCCAACCAGGATCAGATCGCCCCGTCACCGGAGAACGCGGGCAACTACATGGGCGGCGTCTCCTCCGGCAGCGACGCGAACCGCTACCCGGAGGGCTACGGCTTCCTGCTCAGGAAGGGCTCGCGGGTGACGTTCGACATCCACTACCACAAGGAGCCCGGCGCCGGCACGGGCGTGTGGGACCAGTCGTCGATCGGCTTCATCTTCGCCGACGAGCCGGTCACCCGCTCGCTCGGGTCGGGTCTGCGGCCGATCATGGACTTCACCTTCGCGATACCGCCGAACGACGGCAACTACCAGGTGGGCCCCTACTCCACCGTCGCCCGGCGGGACTCGGACATCATCGCGCTCATGCCGCACATGCACATGCGCGGCAAGGCAGCGCGCTTCGAGGCCTTCTACCCGGACGGCACGAGTGAAGTGCTGCTCGACGTGCCCGAGTTCGACTTCTCCTGGCAGACGGTCTACTACTACGACCAGATGAAGCGCATCCCCAAGGGCACGCGAATCGAGTACACCGCCTGGTACGACAACTCGCCCGAAAAGGCCGCTCGCTACGGCTTCGACTCGAGCCGCGAGGTCCGCTTCGGCCAGCCCTCCACCGACGAGATGATGATGGGCTTCATGATGAGCGCCGCGGTCCCGGACGAGTAGCAGTTAACTCCGCGACAGCCGGTCCGCCATCACGAGAAAACCGCCGGCAATCAGCAGTCCCAGTAGCTCGCGGCTGTGCTCGATGTACATCCGGCTGGCCGACATGGGCGCCCACAGGTCGCTGGTCGGACGGTTCAGCAGCCAGTCGATGAACCCGGGCAGCGTCAGCACGACGCCAGCCGCCGTCACCGCGGCCAGCGCCAGAAACACGACGCGGTGCAGCGGCCGGTAAGCGGCGATCGTGCAGGCACAGGCGATCGCGGCGTAGTAGGTCACCCAGATCAGCGGATCCGGATCGTTGATCTGCAGCAGGGCGAAGACCAGCATCGCCAGGCCGAGCAGCAGGGGCAGGAATCGGGGGCTTGAGCGAGGCCGCGAAGACCGCATTCTCGCGAGCCTAGTAGCCGGCGCTCAGGAAAGCCCACTTCGTTCATCAGTTTCATCCTGTTCAGTCTTGACAAAACAAACCGGATGATCCAACATCCCTGACTCATGACCGTCTCCGAACCGATTCCCGTTCCGGATCCAGCCGCCGAGTCCTCCGCCGCCGACTTCAGCCTGCGCGTCGCGGAGGAGCGCTTCATCGAAGCGATGGGGCTCGCGCACGAAGAGGACCGCCTGCCCCGGATCGCCGGCCGCCTCGTCGGCCTGCTCATCCTCTCGCCCGAACCCGTCCGGTTCGACCATCTCGCCGAGCGCCTTCGGGTCAGCCGCGGCAGCATCAGCACGAACACGCGCCTGCTGGAGAACATGGGCGTCATCCAGCGCGTGACCCGTCCGGGCGACCGCCGCGACTACTTCAAGATCAACGAGGAGCCGGGCCTCCTGCTGCGGATCGTCGATCGCTACCGGGCGCGGCAAGCCAGCGCCGAGGAGATGAAGCAGGCGCTCCTTCCCGAGTCCGGCGCCGGCGGCGTCGTCGCCAAGCGGCTGGATCGGTTCATCCGCTTCTACTCGATCCTCGCCGACAGCCTGAACTCCGTGCTCGCGGCGATGGCGGGCGACGACGGCAACTCCCGACCCGGCACCGCGTAGACGACGCGGAAGAACCGTCAGACCAGAAAGAAACGACGATCTCATGGCTATAGCTCAGCAACCCAATGGAGGCGGCGCAATGCCGCGCTCCCCGAGAGCCGCTCCGAAACCCGGCCGCCGGATCAGCCGCCCGCAGATCGCGGGGCTTGCCGTCGCGGCCCTCGTGCTCGTCGCGGCCGCCGTGTTCGCCTTCGGCCGCGGGTCCCAGGCGCGTGCAGGCGGCCAGGCGGCGGACGCGCAGATGGCCCAGGCAGTACCCGTGCGCGCCGTCGCCGCGTGGCGCGGATTCCTCTCCGTGCGCACCGCCTATTCGGGAGAACTCGTGGGGGAGGTCTCCGACATCTCACCCCAGGTCTCCGGGCTCCTGATCGACGTCCCGGCACGAATCGGCCAGCGGGTCGCGGCCGGCACGGTGATCGCGGTGATCGCCGACGTCGAAGTGAGGAACCAGCTCCAGGAGGCGCGCGGTCAACTCGGCGTCGCGGAGGCCAACCGCGATCGCGCCGCCGCCGAGCTCGTCGGCGTCGAAGCCGACTACCAGCGGGCGATGGAACTCTACGACCAGGGTCTCCTCTCCGAGCAGGAGCAGCAGCAGGTCAGTTCCCAGTACGCGACCACGAAGGCGAACCTGGCCGCCGGCGAGGCCCAGGTCCGGCAGTCCGCGGCCCGCGAGGCGCTGCTCGCGGAGCAGTTCGCGAACACCCGCGTGCGAGCGCCGTTCGACGCCGTCGTCTCGGATCGTTACCTGGACCGCGGCGCCCTGGTCCAGCCGGGCACGCCGATTCTGCGCCTGGTCGAGGAGGCGCCGCTTCTGGTCCAGTTCCGGGTTCCGGAACGCGACCTTTCGGCGGTCCAGACCGGCGCCGCCTTCGACGTGGTCACCGAAGCCACGGGCGACCGGACTTTCGCCGGCATCGTGCGCCGGGTCGCCGGCGAGGTGCGCCGCAACGACCGCACCGTACTCGTCGAGGGCGAGTTGGCCGAAACGGACGACCTGCTCCTGCCGGGCATGTATGCCGACGTCTCCGTCAGCCTGCGGGATCTCGAAAACGCACTGATCGTACCGGGCACCGCCCTGCTCGAACGGGTGGCGATGGACGGCGCGCGCTCCACGGGAGTCATGGTGCCGGTCGACGGCCTCGCCCAGTGGCGCGCGGTCACGGTCGCGGGCCGCTCCGGGGAGTACAGCGCGATCGCCGGTCCCGTCGAGGCCGGCGAACTCGTCCTGACGATGGGTCACAACCAGTTGGGACACGGCGCGCCCGTTCGGGTCGTCCGCAACGAGCCTGAGCCCTCCCCCACTGGCGCCGCCGGACTCTGAGGCCGACGATGAACCTCCCCCGCCTTTCCGCCAACCGCCCGGTGGGCGTGACCATGCTCTACGTCTGCGTCGTCGTGATCGGTCTGGTCGCCGTGCGCCAGCTCGCCGTCGACCTGATGCCCGAAGTCGACATGCCCCGGATCTCGATCACGACGACCTACGAGGGCGTAGCGCCGGAGGAGATGGAGAGCCTGATCACCCGGCCGGTCGAGCAGGCCCTGTCCACCGTCACCGGTCTCGACCAGTTGAACTCCATGTCCGCGGAGGGCATGAGCAGCATCCAGGCCCAGTTCGACTGGGGCGTCGACCTGAACGAAGTGGTCAACGACATCCGCGAGCAGCTCGACTTCGTGCGCGGCATGCTGCCCGAAGACGCCTCCGAACCGACCCTGTTCAAGTTCAACCTCTCCGACATGCCGGTCGTCTTCCTGGGCCTGTCGGGCACGGGCGACGCGCGCCAGGTCCGCCACATGGCCGAACAGACGATCAGCCGGCGGCTGGAACGCCTCCCCGGCGTCGCCTCGGTGGACATCCAGGGCGGCCGCGTGCGGGAAATCCAGGTCCAGCTCGCCTCCGATCGGATGGCGGCGCTCGGGATCACGCCGAGCGAGGTCACCAACGCCCTGTCCCGCGAGAACCGCAACGTCTCGGCCGGCGACATGCTGGAGACGGGCCGGGAGGTCCTGATCCGGGCCATCGGTGAGTTCGAGCGCAAGGTCGACGTCGAGAACACGATCGTCGCCATCCGCGACGGCCGGCCGATCCTCGTGCGGGACGTCGGACGGGTCGACGACGGCATCCGCGAACTGACGAACGAACTCTGGATCAACGGTACGCCGGGCATGCGGATGTACGTGATGAAGCAGTCCGGCTCGAACACGGTCGAGGTCGTGGACCGGTTGAAGCGCGAGATCGACGCGATCAACCAGGACTACGCCGGCCGCGCCGAGATCACGATCCTCATGGACGGTGCGGAGTTCATCCGGCAGGCCGTGAACAACGTGCAGTTGGGGGCGCTGTTCGGGGCCGCGCTGGCGGTGCTCGTGCTGATGTTCTTCCTCCGCGACATGCGGGCGACCCTGATCGTGGGCGCCGCGATTCCGATCTCGGTGCTGGCGACGGTTGCCCTGATGTACTTCAACGGCTTCACGCTGAACGTGATCTCCCTGGCCGGCATCGCGCTCGGCGTCGGCATGCTGGTCGACGGCTCGATCGTCGTGCTCGAGAGCATCTACCGCCGGCTCCACGAGGGCGAACGCCCCACCGCGGCCGCGGTCGCCGGCACGAACGAGGTGGCGATGGCGATCGCCGCCGGCACGTTGACCACCGTGGCTGTTTTCCTGCCGGTGGTCTTCATCTCCGGTTTCGCCGGCATCTTCTTCAACCAGTTGGCGATCACCGTCAGTTTCGCCCTGCTCTGCGCGCTGTTCGTCGCCCTGACGCTGATTCCGGCCGCCGCCGCCCGCTGGCTGCGGGAGGTCCCGAAGAGCCGCCAGGTGACGGACGAGTGCGTCGCCGCACTCGGGCCGGTCGACATGGCCTACGGCCGGATGATCGAGTGGGCCCTCGGCAGGCCCGGCCTGGTGATGGCCACGGCCGTCGTGCTCCTGTTCGGATCCCTCGCCCTGGTTCCGGTGATCGGGCTCGAACTGATGCCCGAGAGCGACGAGGGCCAGCTCAACATGCGGGTCGAGATGCCCGTCGGCGCTCCCCTCGACGCGACCACCGGAACGATGCAGGAGATCGAGCACCGGGTCCGCGGCGCGCTGAGACCCGACGAACTCGACAGCCTGATCACCACCGCCGGTCCCGAGAGCTGGTGGCGGCCCGCCCAGTCCAACCAGGGCACGATGGAGATCCTGCTCACCCCGCTGACCGATCGAACTCGCGGCCAGGAGGAGATCCTCGCGTCGATCCGCCATGCCATCGCCGACGTGCCGGCCGCCCAGATCCAGCTCTACGCCTCGTCGAACAACATGATGATGCGGATGATGCGCGGCGGCCAGGACGCCCGTCTCGTCGTCGAGATCCGCGGCCACGACCTGGACCAGGGCAATGACCTCGCCCAGCGCGTGATCGATGCGATGGCCGCGGTCCCCGGCGTCGTCCACCCACGTCTCGACCGCGAATCCGGCCAACTCGAGCGCACGCTCCGGGTCGATCGCGCCCGCCTCGCCGAACTGGGTCTCAATGGCAGCCAGGTGGCTGACGCCGTCGAGCACTACGTCCTCGGACGGGTGGCGACCAAGTTCCGCGACCAGGGCGACGAGTTCGACATCCGGGTCCAGCTCCAGCCCGAGGATCGGTTGCGCATCGAGCAGCTGCCGCAACTACCCATCGTCACTCCGCGCGGCGACATCGTGCCCCTGGGCTCGGTCGCCAGCATCAATCCCGGCGAGGGGCCCCTGTCCATCAACCGTGAGAACCAGGAGCGCTACATGCAGGTCCTCGCCGGCATCGACGGACGAAGGTTCAGCGATGCGGCGAACGACGTCGAGGCGGCCCTGGCGCGGATCGAAACACCCTACGGCTTCACGATCGACATGGGCGGCGAGCTGGAAGAGCAGCGCCAGGTCTTCGTGGAACTCCTGATCGGCGTGCTGCTCGCGGTCTTCCTCGTCTACACGGTGATGGCCGTCCAGTTCGAGTCCCTGGTCCAGCCCCTGGTCATCATGACCGCGGTGCCGTTCTCGCTGCTCGGCGTGCTGCTGACCCTGGCGGTTACGGGCACGACCCTGAACATGAACTCCTTCCTCGGCCTGGTCGTCCTGGTCGGCATCGTGGTCAACAACGCGATCGTGCTGGTGGACAACGTGAACCGCATGCGCCGGGAGGTCGGCTGCACCCTGCATGAGGCACTGGTCCGCGGCTCCAGACGCCGCCTGCGGCCGATCCTGATGACGACGCTGACCACCGCCCTCGGCCTGCTGCCGCTGACCCTCGGGATCGGCGAGGGCTCCGAACTCCAGGCGCCGCTGGCCCGCGTGGTCGTCGGTGGCCTGCTCGCCTCGACGCTGATCACCCTGATCTTCGTGCCCTCGCTCTATCTCCTGGTCGAGCGCGGGCGGGAACGGCGGCGCGCCATTCGCGGCCGTCGGAAAGCGGCTCGAAAGGCCGGCGTGCACCTGCCGCAAGCCGCGCCGGCGATGCAAGGCTCCCGAGTTCAGGCTTGAACGCGCCGGATTCTCACTTCGCGCTGCCCCACCGGTACTGCAGCCGGGAGTAGTAGTACGCGCCGCTGACGTCGAACGGCGAGCGGGTGCTGTACAGATTGCCGAGCCGCATCGGCGTCGGATTGCCGTCGCCTGTCTCGCCCAGGGCGTTGCGAGCGCCGATCGCCAGGCGCGCTCCGTCACGCAGCGGAACACCGACCTCGACATCCACCAGGTACACGCCGCCGAAGTCCCGGCCGATGAACGGGTCGAGCCAGCCGTCGTAGTAGCCGAGCCGGGCGAGCAGCTCGACCGGCCGTCGGGTCGAGGTGTGACGGCCCAGTTCGTGATGCAGCGTCGCGTTCCAGCGCACCCCAGGCAAGGCCTCTTCCAACTCGCGAATGCGCTGCTGGTCCAGGGTCAGCGGGTTGAAGTCCACGACCTCGGTCGACGTCACGTTGAGCGCGAGGTCGAGCGTCGTGTGCCCGCCCGCCTGCGGCGGCCGCCAGGTCACGACCAGGTCCACGCCCTCGGTGCGGGTCTCGAAATCGTTGGCGAAGAAGCGGAAGTTCGTGATGTTGGCGGCGCTCGTGATGCCTTCCGCCAGCAGTTGCTCGACCTCGAACGGCTGGAGCGCGAACAGGCCGGTGACTCCCAACCGATCACTCACGTCGACGCGGAAGACGTCCGCCGTGATCGTCAACGGACCGCGCTCCAGGACCGCGCCGGCGGCCAGATTGACCGACTTCTCGGCGTCGAGGGCCTTTCCCCCGCGTAGTTCGGCGACCCTGGAGGCCGGCGGGATCGTGCCGTTGTTCACCAGTTCGAACCGCTCCGCGTCCCATTGCGTCGAGACGTTGAACGCGTTCTGCTGGCCGGGCGTCGGCGCCCGGAAGCCCGTCGACGCACTCGCGCGCAGGGCGAGCGCCTCGGAGACCTGGCGGCGGCCCGCGATCTTGCCGTTCAGCGTCGAGCCGAAGTCCTCGTAGTCCTCGAAACGCGCCGCCAGGCCCAGGCTCCAGGACTCGTCCGGCGGCCCGTACTCCAGGTCGCCGTAGACCGCCGCGTTGGAACGGGTCCAGTCTCCCGCCGCGACCGGGCTGAACCCGGGAAAGCCGTTCGAGCCGGAACTGAATCCCTGCCGGGCGTAGGGGCCGATCTGCCAGGAGGCGGGGTCGCCGAGGCCGATCTCGAACCGCTCCTCGCGCCACTCCAGCCCGCCGGCCAGGTAGAGCCGCTCGCCGAGTTGACGCAACAGATCGACATTCGCGCTCACGTCACGCTGGCCGTAGAGGCCGGGCTCGAAGGATGTCGGGCTGAGCGGCCCGAGCGACGCGTTCACGCTGTCGAACAGCAGGAAGTCGATCTCGTTCCGGCCGGCGCTGACGCTCACGTCCCATACGGTCCCGGAGGCGGTGAACCCGCGAACACCGAGGACGAGCGATGAATCCACGCGGTCGCCGCCGAACACCGGCTGGAAGCCCCCCGGAAAGAGCTCCTGGAAGCTGAAGCAGTTCGGATCGTCGAAGACCCGGGCGAGCGCGTCCTGATCCGGCAGCGCGTCCGTCACCGCGACGACCGGACATCCGGCCGAACCGTCCGGCGTCCCGTCGGCCGCGTCCAGGACGTCGCCGATCAGCAGCGACGCGCCGGCGTCGCCGCTGTAGACCGCGTCCCGGGTGTTCGGGTTGCGGAAGAAGAAGTTTCTCGCCGTCACGTTACGGTCCGCATGGTTCGCCCAGCCGTAGAACCGCACCGTTCCGCTGCTTCCGAGCGGCCGGCCGAAGTTGATCCAGAACTTCACGTCGTCGTCGACCTCAGCCTTGCCCCATCTCTGCGCGGGATCGGCCACATGAGTGTTTCCCGCGGCGACCAGGGCCGCCGCATCGGCTCGCTGGATTGCGCGATTCGTCGGGTTGGCGCCGCCGACCTCGAGGCTCAGATTCGCGAAACCCGTCTCGCCCCAGGGCAGGCCGACGTTGCCGGCAACGGTGACGGACTCGCCGTCGCCCGCGTCGTACAGGCCGGTCAGCACCTCCAGCGAACCGCCGGACCGCGCATCCTTGAGCCGGAAGTTCATGATCCCCGCGATCGCGTCCGAGCCGTACTGTGCCGACGCGCCGTCCCTCAGCACCTCGACCTGGCGAAGCGCGATCGCCGGAATCGCGGACAGGTCCGGCCCCTGAGCGCCGTGGGACACACCGATTCGCGACCACAGGATCACGGCCCCGCGGTGCCGCCGCTTGCCGTTCACCAGCACCAGCGTGTGGTCGGGCGCGAGGCCGCGCAGATTCGTCGGCCGCACGATGGTCGCCGCATCGCCGCTGATCGAACTGATGTTCAGCGACGGCACCACCGTGCGCAGAAGCTGGTCGAGGTTCGTCTCCCCCTGATGCGCCACGTGCTCCGAGGAGATCACGTCGATGGGCACCATCGACTTCGTCACCGAACGCTCCCGGGCCCGGCTGCCGGTAACAACGATCTCCTCGTCGACGTGTGCGGCCGGATCGTCGGACTCGGCTTCGTCGTGCTCGTCGTCGGCGCCCTCTGCCGCGGCATCCCGCTCGTCCGCGTGCGAGGCCGCCTGGTCCTCGACCTGCTGGGCCCACAGCGAACGGGGCCATGCGAGGCCGACGAGGAGCAGCGCGACCGCAGCGAGCCAGACGCCGCGGCTCAGGGAAGAACCGTCACCGCTCATTCGGCTGGGACTCGTTCCAGTAGCGGTCATGGAACCGCAACAAATCCACACCGTGAGTTTCGTAGAACCAGACCGGGTTGTGATCCACACCTGGTGCGATCAGCCGCTCCGCCGGAACACCCACTCCATACAGGTAGCCCAGGTACTCCAGACTGGCCTCGTAGTTGAATCCCTTGCTGCCCGCCCAGATCATGACGTTGAGTGGCGGCTGCATTCCATGTTCCGCGTAGGAGCGGGCAAGGCTGTACGCATCGTTGCCCTTGCCAAAGTCGAAGGACCTGGCGTTTCCGCCCGCCCCCCTTGGATCCCGTTCAACATCGTTGTCCGGCTCCCGAGTTGCCGCCTGGGGACTGCCGGTTTGCCCAGCTAGCACCGCCGGCAACGCTTGCGTAGTCGCCAGCACCAGGAGCGCACTGGCGAGGTTGCGACTGACTCCCATTCCCAAACCTCCGTCCGGTTCGTGCCGACCAGCCTGGACCCTACTTCTCCGCCAGACCGAAGACAAAGACGACGTTCCCCATCGCGACGACGATCCGTTGCTCGCCGCCGACGGCGTAGCTCATCGGCGAGGCATGCGGCGCGCCGCCGAGCGAGATGCGCCATAGCGGCTCGCCCGTCTCCTCGTCCAGGGCGAAGAAGTAGCCGTCGACGCTGGCGCTCCAGACCAATCCCCCCGCCGTGGCGAGGACCCCGCTGCGCGTTCGCGGCGTGATCGGGAACTCCCAGCGGATCTTGCCCGTCGTCGCCTCGATCGCCCGAATCGCGCTCTTGTAGTGGTCCGCCGCAAGCGGCATCCGGTGGCCCCCACCCAGGAAGATGTTGCCCTCCTCGTACTCGTCGTCCCGCTGGTAGTAGATGCCCTCGGCGTCGAACGAGTTCACGTAGAGGAACCCGGTACGCGGGCTGTAGGCCGGCGACCACCAATTCGTCGCGCCGCCGGCGATCGGCGCGACGCGGTTGCCCTCGGTCGTCGGGAAGACGTTCTCGCGCAAGATCGGCCGGCCGTCCTCGTCCAGGCCATGAGCCCAGGTCTGGAGGGCGAACGGCTCGCCAAGCAGGAACTGCCCGCTCTCCCGGTCCAGCAGGTAGTAGAAGGCGTTCCGATTGGCCCACAGCATCGTCTTCCGGCGCTCGCCGTTCAACTCGACGTCCGCGAGCACCGGCACCTGGATCGCATCCCAGTCCCAGACGTCGTGAGGCGTGAACTGGAAGTGCCAGACGATCTTCCCGGTCTCGCGATCGAGCGCCAGCACGGACGAGGAGTACAGGTTGTCGCCGAGCCGCAGGTCGCCGTTCCAGTCCGGCGCCGGGTTCCCCCCGCCCCAATAGATGAGATCGAGCTCCGGGTCGTAGACCCCGGTAAGCCAGGTTGGCGCACCACCCGTGCGCCAGGAGTCGCCGGCCCAGGTCTCGTTCCCCGGCTCGCCCGGCCCCGGCACCGTGTACGTTCGCCACTTCCGCTCACCGGTCGCCGAGTCGTAGCCGTCGATGAAGCCGCGAATGCCGAACTCGCCGCCGGCGATGCCGGTGACCACTGTGTCGCCGACCACGAGCGGCGCCGCGGTCTTGCTGTAACCCTTGCTGTGGTCCGCCAGCTCGGTCTCCCAGAGCAGCGAACCTGAACGGGCGTCGATCGCCACCAGGTGCGCGTCGTTCGTGCTCATGTACAGGGTCTCGCCGAGGATCGCGACACCGCGGTTGTTCCGCCCGCAGCACAACCGGATGCCGTCCGGGAGGGGGTGCTCGTAGCGCCAGTAGGAGCGCCCCGTCGCTGCGTCGACCGCGGTCACGTTGCTGGGTGACTCGGTGATGAACATGACACCGTCGACCACCAGGGGCGTCGTCTGGTTCCGGTCGAGCTGCCGGATCTGGTGCGCCCACTTCAACTCCAGGCGTTCCACGTTCTCGCGGTCGATCTGATCGAGCCGGCTGAAGCGCTGTCCGTGGAGCGCGCCGTGGTACATGAGCCAGTTGTGCGGTTCGTCGTCCGAGTTGACGAGGCGTTCCCAGGTCACCGGCGAGAAGAGCGGCGCGACCTCGGTTGCGGTCTCCTGCGCCAGCGCTGCCTGAACGGCAACCACGAGCAGCACCGTTCCGATCCACCCGCTCGACCTCACGAGTCGCTCCCCCGCAACGAAGAGAGATAGGCGACCAGGTCGTCTCGCTCTGCGTCCGTGAGCGTCTCGGCGGGCATCGTCGACTCGAGAATCCGTTCCACCGACCGCACCGCCGGCTTGGCGAAGGACAGCAACCTCTCCTCGCCATCCATGATCCGCAGGTTGAACGTGTCCTCGCCCATCCTCAGCCCCTCGACCACAGAGCCATCAGCGCGAGTGACACGAACAGTCCACCAACGTGGCGCGACCTCCGCATCCGGTGCGATCAGGTCCTCTGCCAGCGCTTCCGGACCGCGGCGCTCGCCGACCCGTGACAGGTCCGGCCCGAGCCGTCCTCCCCGCCCCCGCACCATGTGGCAACGCCCGCAGTCGAGACGCTCGAACGCCGCCCGGCCCACCTCCGGCGAACCCGGCAGAGAGGCCAGGTCAACGGCCCCGGAAAGCGTGCGGAGATAGGTCACCAACTGCCAGATCTCCTGATCCTCGGCGCGCCGCAGCCCCCGCATCGAGGTGCCCTCGACGCCGTTGCGAATCACTTCGTAGAGGTCGGCGTCCGTCGACCCGTGCTGGAAACTCCCGGTCGTCAGGTCCGGCCCGTCCGCCTCCTCCCCTCCAGTGGCGTCCAGCCCATGGCAGCTCGTGCACTTCGACTGGAACTGCCGCTGCCCCATCCGCACGTCGATCGCACTCGTGTACGGGTTCTCCGGCTCTTCAGCAGCAGCACTCGCCGCGAACACCACGAGTAGCAGCAGCACGTTCCGCCCGCCCGACAGCAATCCTCCGACTGCAACAACCCGCAGCCAGGTCCTACCGCTGGGCAAACCATGAACTCGACGCCGTCCAGCCGATCCGGGGTCCCGAGGGGAGGGTCCCAGCGGACTCGGAGCGAGCGACGCCCGTCGACCATTCATCCACCGAAACCTACCGGAGCGAGCGAAGTGGAGTGTGCGCCGTCCTCTCATCCCCCTCCGAAGCGCGCACGGCCGCTGGGCCCCTCCCCTCGGGACCCCGGATCGGCGGGTGCTCTAGTCCGCGCCGCCCTCCGGCTCCGGTCGCCGCTTCGGCTCCACTCCGGCGACGGAGATCAGCGACTCCACGCAGTCGCGCAGGGACTCGTCGAAGGGGCGGAACGTGACGCCCGTCGCCGCCCGCATCCGGTCGTTGCGCAGCTCGACGCCGGCCCAGATGCCTCGCAGTTCCTCTTCGCGCTTCTCTATGTGATCGGGGTGGATTTCGGTGACCGCGGGCGTGTCATGGCGGAGTTCCGGCAGCAGCCGGTCGATGCCGGCGTTGATCTCCTCGACCGGCACCGCATCCGCCGACCAGGCGATGAAGCGTTCGCCGTTCCGGACGCTGATGCTCTCGAGCAACCGGATGTGGCACTCGGCATCGTCACGCACGTCGACCGTCATCCAGGGCCGGTAGGCCTGGGTCTGCTTGCACTCGCCCAGCAGCATCAGTTCGATGTTGTGCTGCCAGGGCCCCTTCTCCTTCTGATGCGCCGACAGGATGGGGCCGACGTTGTCTCCCGGGCAACAGGTGATCGCGTCCCAGCGCCCGCTCTTCTCCGCGGCCTCGGTGAACGCCTGCTGAGCGTAGATCTTGCTCATCGAGTAACCGTGGCCGCGCTCCGGCGTCCGCTTCGGGTTCGTCTCGTCCGGGTAGCGGTCCTCGTACAGGACGGGCCGCCGAACGAACTCGTAGATGTCGGCCTCCATGATGACGGCGGCGATGCTCGAGGTGACGACCACGCGGGTCACCGAACCCGACTTCTCGATGCTCTCGACGATGTGGTCGCACACGTTCTTCACGTAGTCGAAGTCGTTGTAGTCGCTGACGTGGGCGATGTGAGCCACGCCGTGGCAACCGGCGAAGATCTCGTCGAAGCAGCCCGGCTCGTCCAGGTTCGCCGAGTGGATCGTCAAGCGCCCGGAGGCGTAACCCGGCATCTCCCGCAGGAAGGTCGTCTTCCCGGGGTCGTTGGCGTCGCGCACGCATGCACGCACCCGATAGCCCTTGTCCAGTAGCAGCCGGGCCGTCCAGCCGCCCACGAAGCCGGCGCTGCCCGTGACCGCGACCGTGCCGCCCTTCGGTATCGGAGCCATGTTCCCTGCCCTCCCTGAATCGGTTCGGGCGCGACGATACCCGACGGCGAACCTGCTAGCTTTACAGGTTGCCATCCGCGCACCCGATTGACGGGCGCGCGGACTGGGGCACGGGTGGCGCGGCCGCGCCACCCGGGCACGACCGAGCGGCCCGTGAACACCGAATCCGTCGACCAGGTCCAGTGCGGAGATCGCACATACGACCTGCGCCGCCTGCGCCCCGACGACCGGGACGACATCGTCTCGCTCGCCAGCGCCCTGCCCGAGATCGACCTCCAGTTCCTGCGCTCGGATCTGACCGATCCCGACGTGGTGGAGGGATGGATCCATGACGCCGACACCGGCAGCCGCTTCACCACGCTGGCCCACTATCAGGACGAGCTCGTCGGCTACGGCAGCCTGAACCTGCGTGGCCTGCAGTGGATGAGTCACCTCGGCGAGATCCGCGTGATCATCGCCGAGGCACACCGCCGCTGCGGGCTCGGCCACGTGCTGACCGAGCGCGTGTTCGAGACGGCTCGAGAGCTGGGCCTGCTCAAGCTGGTCGCGCAGATGACGCGTGAGCAGATCGGCGCGCGGCGGGTCTTCGAGCGCCTCGGGTTCTCGCCCGAGGCGCTGCTCACCGACTGGGTCATCGACCGCTCCGGGCGCACCCGCGACATGATGATCATGTCCTACGACCTGGGCGCCGGGAAGCGGAGCCGCACCTGAGCCCCCGGAAGCGCCGACGCATCCGCGTCGTGTCGTGGAATGTGAACGGCTTGCGAGCCGCCGGACGCAAGGGCTTTCTCGACTGGCTGGGAAAGAGCCGGGCCCAGGTCGTCGGCCTGCAGGAGACGAAGGCTCGCGCAGAACAACTGGCGCCGGAGCTTCGCCGCCCCACGCGCTGGCACACCTCCTTCTCGAGCGCCGAACGACCCGGCTACTCCGGCGTCGGCCTCTACTCGCGCCTGAAACCGGCCTGGGTCCGCACCTCGCTCGGAGAACAGCGCTTCGACGCCGAGGGACGCCTGCAACTCGCCCTGTTCGGTCAACTGTTGGTGGCGAACGTCTACTTCCCGAAGGGCAGCGGCAGCCAGCGAGACAACAGCCGTGTGCCGTACAAGCTCGATTTCTACCGCTCCCTTTTCGACCAGCTCGACCAGGCGCGCGCGGCCGGCTATCGCGTCCTGGTCATCGGCGATTTCAACACCGCGCCGCAGCCGATCGACCTGGCGCGTCCGAAGGCCAATGTCAGGAACTCCGGCTTCCTGCCGGAGGAACGCGACGAACTCCAGCGCTGGATCGACGCCGGCTGGATCGACACGTTCCGGGCCCTGCACCCCGGCACGGTGCGCTACAGCTGGTGGAAGCAGGCCTTCAATGCCCGCGAGCGCAACGTCGGCTGGCGCATCGACCTCGTGCTCGCCTCGGAGGCCGCCATGCGCTTCGTCGAACGTGCCTTCATCCTGACCAACGTGACCGGCTCCGACCACTGCCCGGTCGGCGTCGACCTCTCGGCCGAGGTGCTCCGGTGACCGACAGCGACGCAACGCCGCGCCGGGCAACAACGGTCGAGGGGATCAAGCAGCGCATGGCCGGCTTCGCCACGCGGGAAGGAGTACGGCGCGGTCTCGACTTCAGTCCGCGGCCCGGCGACGTCCTGATCGCCACCTACCCCAAGGCCGGCACGACGCTGATGCAGCAAATCGTCCACGGACTGCGCACCGGCGGCGACATGGACTTCGACGAGATCACGGAAGTCGTCCCCTGGCTCGAAGTCGCCCACGATGTCGGCCTCGATCTCGACGCACCCCAGCGCGCCGATCCACGAGCCTTCAAGACTCACCTGAGCCGGGACCTGGCCCCGAAGAGCGGGCGCAACATCTTCGTCGTCCGCGACCCGGTCGATTCGCTCGTCTCCTTCTTCCACTTCTTCAGCGGCTGGGTGTTCGAGCCCGGGACCGTCTCGATCCGCGACTTCGCCCTCGACTTCGTGTTCCACGGCACCCGCAGCGGCCGCTACTGGGAGCACCTCGTGTCCTGGTGGCCGAAGCGCCTCGACCCGGACACGCTCTGGCTCTGCTTCGAGGACATCGTCGCCGACCTCCCCGCCGCCACCGCCCGCGTCGCCGCCTTCCTCGGTCTCGACCCGGAGCACCCCAACATCGAGATCGCCACCCGCCAGGCGTCGATCGACTTCATGCGCCAACACGGCTCGAGGTTCGACGACCACCTGGTCCGCAACGCCCGCAACGCCGCCTGCGGCCTGCCCGCCTCCGGCACCACCTCCAAGGTCCGCAAGGGCAAGTCCGGCGAGGGCTCTCGTGAAGTGCCGCCCGAAGTCCTCGAGGTGTGGGATCGCGAGTGGCAGCGGATCGTGACACCGGCCACGGACCACCGCTCCTACGCCGAGCTGCGCGCCGCGGTCGGCTAGCGCTACAACAGGCCGCCCGCCGGCGCCGGCCGGGCGCGCTGGTTGTAGAGCAGCTTCTTCAGACGTTCGCGTTCTTCGTCGGAGAGGTTCGCGTAGTCGATCGCTTCGCCGCTCGAGACGTCCATGCCACGCTGAACCGCCGGACGGGCGCCGACCTCCTCGAACCAGCGCTTGAAGTACGGAAAGTCCTCGATGTCCTGCTGCTGGTCCTCCCAGCGGACCGTCCACGGATAGCAGATCATGTCGGCGATCGTGTACTCGTCGCCGATGAGAAAGCGCCGGTCGTAAAGCCGGTTGTTCATCACGCCGTAAAGGCGGTTCACTTCGTCGGTGAAGCGGCGCACAGCGTAGCCCTGGTCGCCCTCCGTGTCGCGGAGGCGACGGAAGTGACCGCACTCGCCGGACTTCGGCCCCTGGTTCGCCATCTGCCAGATGAGCCACTGGTTCACTTCGTGGCGGGCACGGAGATCCTGGGGGTAGAACTGGCCCGCCTTCTCGGCGATGTACATCATGATCGCGCCCGACTCGAACAGCGCGATCGGCTCGCCGCCGTCGGCCGGCTCGTGATCGACCATCGCCGGCATCCGGTTGTTCGGCGAGATGGCCAGGAACTCCTCCTTGAACTGGTCGCCGAAGCCGATCCGGCAGGGCACGATGCGGTAGGACAACCCACACTCCTCGAGCAGGATCGTGACCTTCTTGCCGTTCGGCGTCGGCCAGTAGTGCAGATCGATCATCGCGATGCTCCCTCGGGAATGAAACGCCCGGAGGTTAGCCGACTCGCCGGCCCGCCCGCGATACGCTCACCCCGCCCGCGAGCAGCTCGCCTGCGAGACAGGAGGAACAGAGTGCACTTCAGGACGAGGACATCGAAAGCAACGATCGCCGCGCTCGCGCTCGGCTGTCTGGCCGCCGCGGCGCCGGCGGCGGAGCCGGATGACGCCGAAGCACAGCGTGCCGCCGCAATCCAGGCGGCGCCGGAAGACCGGCGGGACGGCGCGCGCGTGCTTGGCTGGACCGCCGACGGCAAGGTGGTGGAACTCCGCGCCGGCAGCAACGACCTCGTCTGCCTGGCCGCCCGGCCGGGCGACGCCCAGTGGAGCGTCGCCTGCTACCACGAGTCGCTGGAGCCCTTCATGGCCCGCGGCCGCGAACTGACGGCTCAGGGCATCGAAGGCCAGGAACGGATCGACATTCGCGAACGGGAGATCGCCGAGGGCAAGCTACCGATGCCGCGCGAGCCCCGTACCCTCTACGTGCTCCACGGCAGCGGCTTCGACGCCGCCACCGGCGAGGTGAACGACGCCTACCTGCGCTGGGTGATCTACACGCCCTACGCGACCGCCGAGTCGACCGGACTGACCACCCGGCCGGTTCCCGGCGCGCCCTGGCTGATGGCGCCCGGCACGGCCGGCGCTCATGTGATGATCAACCCACCGCGACCCGACGCCAACCGGTGAGCACCGCCTTCAGCGACAGTCGCTTCCGGGACATCGTCGGGCCGTCCTCCCAGTTCTACATCTCGCAGCGGTTGCGGCTCCACTACCTGAACTGGGGCAACGAGGACAAACCGCCCCTGGTGCTGATCCACGGCGGCCGGGATCACGCCCACAACTGGGACTGGGTAGCGAACGCGCTGCGCGGCGATTACCACATCGTGGCCCCGGATCTCCGCGGGCACGGCGACAGTGAGTGGGCGATCGGCGGCATGTACGCGATCACCGACTTCGTTCTCGACATCGCGCAACTGCTCGAGGCGCTCGACCGATTTCCGGTCCGCATCGTCGCCCACTCGCTGGGCGCGAACATCGCTCTGCACTACACTGGCTTCTACCCCGACAACGTCCACAAGCTGGTGGCGATCGAAGGCATGGGGCCGCCTCCCCCCGTTCTCAGCGATCGGGTCAACGCGGCAGTCGACGAACGCATGCGAGGCTGGGTCGGCAACATGCAGAAGCTCGCGGGGCGGCAGCCCCGGCGCTACCCGTCGCTCGACGCCGCGGCCGAGCGGATGCAGGAGGTGAACAGCTTCCTCAGCCCCGAGCAGGCCCGGCACCTCACCGTCAACGGCATGGCGCGCAACGAGGACGGCACCTACACCTGGAAGTTCGACAACTACGTTCGCTCCTTCCCGCCCTATCGCTACGACGAGGAGGAACTGCGGAGCATCTGGGGCCGGATCACGTGCCCCACTCTGCTGGTGCGCGGCACGGAGAGTTGGGCCAGCGACCCGGTCGAGGACGGCCGCATCGAAGCGTTCCAAAGCGCGGAGCTTCGTAACTTCGAAGGCGCCGGCCACTGGGTCCATCACGACCAGCTCGACGAGTTCGTCGCCGTGGCGCGGGCCTTCCTCGCCGACTGACGTAGCAGCAAGGCCCGTGACGACCGCCGACTCGCTCGCCGAAACCGCCGCCCCGCCCAAGGCGGCGCCCGTCCGCTCCGGCGAGCGCATCGCGGCGCTCGACGTTCTGCGCGGCTTTGCCGTGCTCGGCATCCTGGTGATGAACGTGCAGAGCTACTCGATGATCACGGCGGCGTACTTCAACCCGACGGCGAACGACAAGGGCGTGGGAATCGACTTCGCCGTGTGGCTGGCGTCCCACGTGTTCTTCGACACAAAGTTCATGTCGATCTTCTCGACGCTTTTCGGCGCCGGCATGGCGCTGATGGCCGAACGGGCCGCCGCCCGCAACGCGTCGGCTACCGGCGTCCACTACCGGCGGCAGTTCTGGCTGCTGGTCCTCGGTCTCGCCCACGCCCATCTGATCTGGTACGGCGACATTCTGGTTCCCTACGCGTTGTGCGGCTTCATCCTGTACAGCCTGCGCAACCTGAAGCCGAAGAAGCTCCTGATCGCGGGCTTCGCCATGACCGCCGTCACGCCGCTCATCTTCCTGTTCACCGCGTGGTCCATGCAGTACTGGCCTCCCGAAGTACTTGACGCAATGAAGCCGGGCTGGGCGCCGACGGCGGCCGCAGCGGAAGCCGAGATCGCGACCTACCGATCCGGCTGGCTCACGCAACTGCCCTTGCGCATCGGCGCTGCCCTGAGCCTGGAGACGTTCGTCTTCCTCATCGTGTTCCTCTGGCGTAGCGGCGGGTTGATGCTGGTCGGCATGGGGCTCTACAAGCTCGGCGTGCTTTCCGCGAAACGATCCTCCGGGTTCTACCGGCGCATGGCGTTCGCGGGATTCGGACTCGGGATGCCGATCGTCATTGCCGGCGTCGCCTACAACACGCACCACGACTTCGCGTTCGAGTACTCGCAGTTCCAGGGGCAGACGTTCAACTACGTCGGCTCGCTCGGCGTCTTCCTCGGCTATGTCGCTCTGGTCATGCTGGCGGTTCAGCAAGGCTGGCTGCCGGGCCTCCAGCGGCGTCTGACGGCAGCGGGACGGATGGCGTTCACGAACTACATCAGCCAGAGCGTCATCTGCACGCTGATCTTCTACGGCCACGGCCTCGGCCTGTACGAGCGCGTCGACCGCCTGGGCCAGGTCGGCATCGTCCTCGCGATCTGGATGCTGCAACTGCTCTGGTCGCCCTGGTGGCTGGCTCGTTTCCGTTTCGGTCCGCTCGAGTGGCTGTGGCGTTCGCTCACCTACATCAAGTTTCAACCCATGGCGGTCCGCTAGAGCCGCCTGACGTTCCACCTGCAAGGAGCTGCCATGATCCGACCCCTTTCCGCCGCAACCTTCACCATCTTCACCGCGGCCCTGCTGGCCGCTGGAGGCGCCATGGCCCAGATCGCACCCGAACCCGAACAGATCGAGGAACTCCTGCAGGGACCGGCGGAGGGACCGGTCGTCATGGTCAACCTGCTGCGGTTCAAGAAGGAGGCCGACGCCCCCGACGAGGGCCTCACGGGCGAACAGGCCTACGGCAGGTATGGCGCCCAGATGGTCCAGTGGGTCACCTCGCAGGGCGCCCGTCTGATCTGGTCCGGCCGGGTCGATTCGATGGTGATCGGCGACACGGACGAGTACTTCCACGCGATCGCCCTGATGGAGTACCCCTCGCGGGCCGAGTTCCTGCGCATCATCGGCGACCCGCGCGTCGCCGAGTACTCGGTCCACCGCACCGCGGGGCTCGATATGCAGTGGCTGATCGCGACGACGACGACGTTCGAACTCGGCCAGGCCGCGGCGAACGAGGACTCGGACGACTGAGCTACACTCGCGCGGCTCAAACCACCGCAGCTACCACGACCGATTCCCCTGAGGTGAAGGAGATCCCGGATATGCGTTCGAAGAACCTGGCGGCGATGCTGACGGCCGCCGTTGTCCTCGCGGCCTGCACAGCGATCGCCGTGTCGCCCGCTGCCGCCTCCGAGCACGAGGAGCCGGTAGGCAACCTGGCCGAACTGATGCGCGCCATACTGTTCCCGAACTCGAACCACTTGTTCGACGTCCAGTCCTACGATCCGGAGGCGCCGCCCGAAGCTTCCGACAGTGGCGACGGTTCCGCTTCGGCCCGCTTCGCCAGCATCTACACGGGCTGGCAGGTTCCCCAGCAGGCGGCGCTTGCCCTGGCCGAGGTCGAACCGCAGATCCTGAACCCGGACCGCAAGTGCGAAAACGGCAAGCCGGCGCCGGTCCAGAAAGAGGACTACCAGGAGTATGCGCGCAAGCTCACCGAGGTCGCCAAGGAGATCTACGCTGCCGCCCACGAAAAGGATCGCGACAAGGTCAGCGACCTGACGAACGAGCTCGCCGGCGCTTGCGAGGACTGCCACTTCGTCTACCGCAAGTACCAGGATCGCTGCGACGACTGAGTCCGCATCCGCCCCGGCGCAGGCCGGGAGTCGCTGAACCCTCCCCTCCATGTCTATCCGTAGCGCCTTCGAGTGGGTCGACGCGCTTCCCAGCAGCATCGCGCTGCGGGAGTCCCTGAACGCCTACCCGACCATGCTGACGATCCACGTCGTCAGCATGTGCCTGTTCGCCGGCCTGATCGCCTTCTGGGACATGCGCCTCGTCGGCTTGACGCTCAGGAAGGTGCCGGTGTCGAACATCCCGACCCGCCTCTTCCCGTGGGCGCTGACCGGCTACGGCATCAACCTGATCACCGGCGGTCTGCTGCTCTACAGCCAGCCGATGCGCTACTACGGCAACTTCTACTTCTGGGCCAAGATGGCGCTGATGCTGGTTGCCGGCATCAACATGTTCTGGTTCCACTACGCGACCTACAAGTCGGTCCAGGCGTGGGACCAGGGCCGGGAGATCCCGCTGAACGCCCGGTTGGCGGGCGTCGTGTCCCTGGTGTTGTGGGCGGCCGTCGTGGTCACCGGACGGATGATGGCCTACAGCGGCCTGATGCCCGGCTGGTGGAACAACCTGAACATCGGCGCCTGAGGAGGCCGCGGAGGATCGTCCCATGTTGCAGTCCTTCTTCGAGTGGATGCAGGGCCTGCCCTTCAGCGCCTGGATGCTGGAGGAGACCTGGGCGTCGCCGATCATCCAGTGCGCCCACCTGGTCGCGCTGGTGGCCTTCGCCGGCGCCGTGCTGGTCGTCGACATGCGGCTGCTCGGCCGCGGCCTGATCAAGACGCCTCTCAATCGGCTCGCCCGTGAGCTGGACCGCTGGATGATCTGGAGCTTCGTCGCCCTGTTCGTGACCGGCGCTCCCCAGGTCCTGTCCACGGCGCTCAAGCAGTACTACAGCCCCTTCTTCTGGTGGAAGATGCAGATCATCGTCATCGGACTGCTCTTCAACTTCACGATCCGCCGCCGGGTCGCTTTCGCGGAAGAAGGAACGCTCGGACACTGGCCGAAGGTGGTCGGATTCCTCTCGATCGGCATCTGGACCAGCGTTTCGGTCTACGCTCGCCTGATCGGGCTGCTGTCCTGAGTACCCGTTACAGCCTCGCCGTGGCTGTGGCGGCGCTCGCCGCCTCACTTGCGAGCTCGCCGCTCACGGCCCAGACCGGAGCCTCCGGCGACTGGCCGGCCTTCGGTGGCGATCCCGGCAACAGCAAGTACTCCACGCTCGACGAGATCGACCGCGACAACTTCCAGGACGTGGAGGTCGTCTGGCGCTGGCGCTCGATCGCCGCGGACACCGAAGTCCCGAGCAGCGTGCGACGCGGTCAGTTCAAGGCGATTCCACTCGAGGTCGGCGGCCGGATCTTCGTCTCGACCTCGCTCAGCCAGGTGGCCGCGATCGACGCCGGCAGCGGCGACACGATCTGGACGTACGACCCGGAGAGCTGGCGGGCCGGCCGGCCGGCGAACCTCGGCTTCCACCACCGCGGCGTCGCCTGGTGGACGGACGGCGAACGCGAGCGGATCCTGATTCCCACCCACGACCGCCGCCTCGTGTCGCTCGACGCCAGGACCGGAGAACCCGACCCCGACTTCGGCGACGGCGGCGCGGTCGAGATGACGCCTCATCTGGGCCGCGAGGTGATGGAGCGCCTGACGACGCACAGTTCGCCTCCGGCGGTCTGCGGCAACACCGTGATCGTCGGCTCGATCGTGGCGGACTTCGCAACTCACAAGGAAGCGCCGCCCGGGTTCGTCCGCGCCTATGACATCCCGACCGGCGACCTCGCCTGGGTCTTCCACACCATCCCGCAGAACGACGAACTCGGCGTCGAGACCTGGGAGGACGAGTCGTGGCGCTACAGCGGTAACACGAACGTCTGGTCCATGATCGCGGTTGACGAGGAAGCGGGAACCGCCTACCTGCCGGTCGGCACGCCGACGAACGATCTCTACGGCGGCCACCGACTGGGCGACAACCTCTACGCCGAGAGCATCGTCGCGGTCGACTGCGAGACGGGCCAGCGCCAGTGGCACTACCAGTTCGTCCACCACGGCCTCTGGGACTACGACCCGCCCACCGCCCCCAACCTGTTCGAGGCGACGGTCGACGGCCGGCGGATCAAGGGAGTGGCTCAGGTCACCAAGCAGGCCTTCACCTTCGTCTTCGACCGCGCGACCGGCAAGCCGGTGTGGGAGATCGAGGAACGCGAGGTGCCGCCAAGCGACGTGCCGGGCGAGCGTGCCGCGCCAACCCAGCCCTTCCCGACCCGGCCGGCCGCCTTCGACCGCCAGGGCATCACCGAGGACGACCTGATCGACTGGACGCCCGAACTCCGGGCCGAGGCGATCGAGATCGCAGCCGACTACGACCTGGTGCCGCTCTACACGCCGCCGCGCTTCGAGGAGTCGGGCAAGCCGACGATCCAGTTGCCGGCCGACGGCGGTGGCGCGAACTGGACCGGCGCCGCGGTCGATCCCGAAACCGGGATCCTCTACGTCGTCTCCCACACCCGTTCGGCCAGCGTCTCCCTGACCAGGCCCGATCCGAACCGCTCCGACCTGAACTTCGTGCCGGATCGTTGGTACCGGACCGTCGAGGGACCCCGTGGATTGCCCCTGGTCAAGCCGCCATACGGGCGAATCACGGCGATCGATCTGAACACCGGCGAGCACCTGTGGATGGTCCCGCACGGCGTCGGTCCGGTGAACCATCCAGCCATCGCCGACCTCGAACTCGGACGGCTCGGGGTCGCCAATCACACCGCGGCTCCCCTGGTCACGCCCACCCTGCTCTTCGTCACGGCCGCCCCGGAACGCACCGCCGATCCCGAGGCCGACGAACCCGACGTGCCGCCGGAGATCAGCGTCTACGACAAGAAGACCGGCGAGTACCTCGGTGGAATCGAGTTACCGGGCACCCCGAACTCGAACCCCATCATCTACGAACACGACGGCCGGCAGTACCTGGCCGTCGCCACCGGCGGCGGCCGCTTCGGCATCGGCGGCGGCGGCACGCCCCCCGAACTCGTCGCGCTTGCCCTGCCTGCAGCCTTAGAGGAACCGAAGTCATGAAGATCCACACTCCGATCGCCACGCTCGTGGCGCTCCTGCTGGCCACTGCCGCGGCCTCCCAACCGCCGCCGCGGCGGGCCGAGGCCGCATACGGAGTCGACGACGCCGCGCTGGTCGGCGCCGCCGGCCGCACCGCCGACTGGCTGACCTACGGCGGCACCTACAAGGAGCAGCGCTACAGCGTGCTCGACCAGATCAACGACGGCAACGTGGACCAGCTCGGCATCGCCTGGGTCCAGGAAACGAACACCAAGCGGGGCCTCGAGGCCACGCCGCTGATCGTCGACGGCGTCATGTACGCGACCGGCGCCTGGAACGTCATCTACGCCCTCGACGCGGTGACCGGCGAACCGCTGTGGACCTACGACCCGGAAGTGCCGCGCTCCATCGCGATGAAGACCTGCTGCGACGCCGTGAACCGCGGCGCCGCCCTCTACCGGGGCAAGGTGATCTCCGCCACGCTCGACGGACGGCTGATCGCCATCGACGCCGAGACCGGAGAACTCTCCTGGTCGACGATGACCGTCCCCGAGGACTCGATGTACACGATCACCGGCGCGCCCCGGATCGCCAAGGGCAAGGTGATCATCGGCAACAGCGGCGCCGAGTACGGCGTGCGCGGCTACGTCGACGCCTACGACGCGGAGACCGGCGAGCGCGCCTGGCGCTTCTACACCGTGCCGGGCAACCCGGCGGACGGCTTCGAGAACGAGGCCATGCGGATGGCCGCCGAAACCTGGACCGGTGAGTGGTGGACGGGCGGCGGAGGCGGCACGGTATGGGATTCCATCGTCTACGACCCGGAACTCGACCTGCTCTACATCGGCGTCGGCAACGGCGCGCCCTGGGACCGCAACCTGCGCAGCCCCGGCGGCGGCGACAACCTGTTCCTGTCGTCGATCGTCGCGCTCCGCCCCGACACCGGCGAGTACGTCTGGCACTACCAGACCACGCCCGGTGACACCTGGGACTACACCGCCACCCAACCGATCATGCTCGCCGAGTTGCCGATCGACGGCCGGGTGCGCCAGGTCCTCATGCAGGCGCCCAAGAACGGCTTCTTCTACGTCCTCGACCGCCGCACCGGCGAACTGATCTCGGCCGAGGAGTTCGTCACCGTCACCTGGGCCAGCCACGTCGATCTGGCCAGCGGCCGGCCGGTCGAGCTCGCCGGCGCCCGTTACACCGACCAGACCGTCAACGTATCGCCGGGGCCCCTCGGCGGCCACAACTGGCATCCGATGGCGTTCAGCCCGAAGACCGGCCTCGTCTACATCCCGGCGATGGAGATGGGGAACTTCTACGTCCCGGATCCCAACTACGAGTACACCCCGGGGCAGTGGAACCTGGGAGTGCGCGCGGCGTCTCCCGAGGACATTCCGCAGGCAATCGTCGACGCCACCGGCCTCTCCGGCCAGATGCTGGCGGAAGACGCGCCGCCGGCCCTGCTCTCCGGCCACCTTCTGGCCTGGGATCCCGTCGCGCAGCGTGAGGTCTGGCGGGCCCAGTACACGATGCCCTGGTCGGGCGGCACGCTGGCCACCGCCGGCAACCTGGTGTTCCAGGGCACCCCCTTCGGCCAGTTGACCGCGTACCGCGCCGACAACGGTGAGAAGCTCTGGGAGAGCTACACCGGCAGCGGCGTCATCGCGCCGCCGATCACCTTCGAGTCCGGCGGCACCCAGTACATCGCCGTCATGTCCGGCTGGGGCGGCGCCTTCGGCATCGTCGGCAGCCGCTCGGCCCGGCAGGCCGTGGAGTCCGAAGGCCGGATCGTCGTCTATGCCCTCGGCGCCACCGGCCGGCCGATCGAGCGACAGGAGCGGCGCGAGATCCGGGTCACCCGCGTCGACCACGGCGCCTCGACCGAAGACATCGACGCCGGCCGCCGCCTGTTCAACCAGTACTGCCTCGTCTGCCACGGCTACGGCGCCGTCTCCGGCGGCGTCACCCCGGACCTGCGACAGTCGTCACAGCGGGTCTTCGACTCCTACGACGCCGCCCTGCTCGAGGGGGCCCTGGTCGACCTCGGCATGCCCAGCTTCGCCCCGGTCCTCGACCGCGACGACGTCGCCCTGATCAAGGCCTACGTGCTCCACCGCCGCAACATGCTCGCCGACGAGCAGAGCTCTCAGGCCCCGTGATCGAGGCCTGGCGGCGGTACCTGCTGTACATCCTGCTCTTCGGAGCGGTGGGGCTACTGGCGGAGCTGTACCTACTGGACCACTACGAGGACTGGCGGCAGTGGATCCCGCTGGTGCTCATCGTCGCCGGGACCGGTGCCGGCGTCTGGCTGGCAATGCGTCCTTCCCAGGGGGCAGTGCGGACGTTCCGGATTCTGCTGGCGGCCTACGTGCCCGCTGGACTGCTAGGCGTCTACTTCCACTTCCAGTCGAACGTCGAGTTCGAACAGGAGCTCCACCCGAACTCCAGCGGACTCGCACTCGTCACGGAGAGCCTCGGCGGCGCGATGCCGACCCTGGCTCCCGGGGCAATGATCCTCCTCGGCATGCTCGGTATACTCGTCGCCCTCCAGCACCCAGCGGCCGGCAGATCCGCCACCACGTCAGATGACAGCGACGCGGCGGACTCTGCCGCACCCCACAACCAGCGAGAAGCAACAAGAGGATGAATCTCCAGATGAAGCGTTCGGCCCTAATGTGGACCACAGCAGTCCTGTTCCTGGCCGCCCTGCCTGCAACGGCCCAGGTCGGCGCCAACCACGGCCTGCTCAACCCGAATCTCGCCAGCGAGGAAGAACTCTCCGCAGTCGACGGGCTCGACCGGGACGCGGTCGCCGCCATCGTGGACGGCCGCCCGTTCCTCCGCGCAGCCGACCTTCACGCCCTCGTCTCCGCCCACGCGGCCGAGGACGAGTACGACGCCATCTACGGCACAATCTGGGTTCCCATCGACCTGAACGACGCGACCTCCGAGGAGATCGGCCTCATCCCGGGTGTCGGCCGGCGGATGACCCACGAGTTCGAGGAGTACCGCCCCTACACTGCGCTGGCACAGTTCCACCGGGAGATCGGCAAGTACGTCGACGACGACGAGGTGGCACGCCTCGCCCAGTACGTCTACGTCCGCATCGATCTGAACACGGCCTCCGGCGAGGACATCCTGAGCATCCCCGGCGTCGGCCGCAGGATGCGGCACGAGTTCGAGGAGTACCGCCCGTACGAGGCGATGTCCCAGTTCCGCCGCGAGATCGGCAAGTACGTCGACGACGACGAGGTGGAGCGGCTGGCCCGCTACGTCGAGATCCGGTAGGCCCTACGTAGGGCCGAAGACCGGCAGTGCCGGGAACTCGCCCCTGAGGACGGCGGAGGCGTCGTCCATCCCCATCCAGCCCTCGATCATCGACGCGTAGACCCGCCGGAAGTCCGTCGTCATCTTCAGGTTGCCGTCGTCGAGGTCGGTGAGATCAGGCGTGTCGCCGTAGAAGCCGCCCGCGACGCCCTTGCCGGCAACGAACATCGGGCCGGCGGTGCCGTGGTCGGTGCCGAGACTCGCGTTCTCCTCCACCCGGCGGCCGAACTCGGTGAACATCAACACCGCCACGTCGTCGGCGCGGCCGATGCGGTCGACGTCGCGCAGGAAGCCGGCCACGGCGTCGGACATGTACATCAGCAGGCGGGCGTGGGTGTCGGCCTGGTGGACGTGGGTGTCGAACGAGTTGCCGCGGAAAGTCACGTAGTAGATGCGGGTGGGCAGCTCGGCCTCGATCAGGGCCGCGACCTTGCGCAGGTCGGCGCCGAGGCCACCGATGCCGTAGTCGACCGGCGTGCGGTAGCCGGACCACGCGTCGCGCACGAGCGCCGCGCTGGAAGCGGCGTTCGAAGCCGTGCCGCGCAGGAAGTCGAGAGCGTCGTTGCCGCTCGCCTCGTCCGCGCCGAGCTGGCCGAGCGCCTGTTTCTCGCCCGGCGTGCCCTGGCGCCGGAGGCGGCCCGGGTCGTCGAACACCAGCGGCGAGTGCCGCGCCGCGCGCACCGCCAGGGACTGCGAGCTGGCCACGTTGACGATGTAGTTGGGCGTGCCGTCCGGCCCGTGGTCGTCGGCGAGGCGGCCGAGCCAGCCGAGCGCCTCGCCGCCGTTCGGCACGCCGGTGTGCCAGAAGCCCATCGACGAGAAGTGGGACAGGCTCGGGTTCGGGTAGCCGCAGCCCTCGACGACCGCCAGGTTCCCGTCCTTGTAGAGGCCCTCCATGCCGACGAGCGACGGGTGGAACCCGGCTTCTTCCGTGAGCGCGATCGCCCGCTTGGGGCGGATTCCCAGGTTCGGGCGCACCCGGTAGTACTCGTCGTTCCGGAACGGGATGACGGTGTTCAGCCCATCGTTGCCGCCGGAGAGCTCCACCACGACCAGGATGCGTCCCGACGCGTCGGCGATCCCGGACCGTAGTTCCTCGAGCGCGAGCGCCGCCGACGTACGGCCGAGAACCGCCGGCAGGCCGGCGGCGACGCCGAGTCCAAGAAGGCCGCGGTGCAGGAAGTCGCGCCGCGAACAGCCGCAAGGAAGTCGTTCAGCCATACGGAACTCCTCAGCCCAACTGGTACTCGGGCGAACTGAAGACGAGGTAGAGCGTCGAGCGTAGCGCCTCCTCGACTTTCTCGAGTGCGCCGGGGTCTTGTGCCTCCAGACCGGTCGACTCCAGTTCGCGCTCGAGGTGCCGCACCAGCGCCGCGCGCCCTCGGCCTGTCAACGGAACGCGCAGGAACCGGTGCAGAAGGTGGTCGACCGCTCCCTCGACGTCGGTGGCGCCGGCCGCCACCACCATGGCCCGCACGTCGACGTCGAGAACGTGGCGCGGCACGAGCTTGACCCGCTCGTAGGCCACCACGTAGCCGCGATAGCCGCCGTAGCGGGTGTTGTACTCCTCATCCGCGTCGGCCAGCGTGTTGGATGCGGCGTCGCCCTGCCTGGTCGCCGCCGTGATCGTCATGCCCCGCGCCAGCCGCTCGCCGACCTGGCGGTAGATCCCGGGCATCCGCCGGTCCGGATGGCCGAACTCCTCGAGCGCCGGCGGGAAGAGGACCGAGCGCATCGCGTTGCCGCGCTCGAGCAGGGTCGCCGGCGTGATCCAGGTCCGTCCGCCCGCCCAACCGGCGACGTTCGGCGGATACAGCAGTTGCTGGCCCAGGCGGCCCGCGAGGCTGTTCATGTCGGGCACCGTGGGCGCCCTCGGCGCGCCGAGCTTGCGGTAGGTCGAGACGAACAGAGCGACCGGGCTCTTGATCTGGGTAGCGACCGACGGCGGGCTGTAGAAGTCCCGCGAGGAGAGGATCGTCCGCAGCAGCGCCTTCAGTTCGTAGCCCGATTCGCGCAGGCGGCGGCCCAGTTCGACCTGGAGCGCCGGGTCGAGTTCCTCCCGCACCAGGTAGCGGTAGACCTTGCCGGCGAGGAACTCTCCGGTCGCCGGCTGCTCGAGGATGATGTCGAGCACTTCCTCTCCGCCCAGGTTGCCCTCGCGCCCCAGGAAGGTCTTCGGGCCGTCGTCGTGGAGTTCGGCGTCGAACCGGTAGTCGAGGACGTCGTTCGTCCAGCCGGTGAACGCCCGCGACGCCTCGCGGATGTCCTGCTCGGTGTAGTTGCCGACCCCCATCGTGAACAACTCGAGCAGTTCGCGGCCGAAGTTCTCGTTCGGGTGGTCCTTCACGTTCTCCCGGTTGTCCAGGTAGACCAGCATCGCCGGATCGCGCATGACCGCGAGCACCAGGCTCTTGAAATCCGCTGTGGCATGAGCGCGCAACGTCCGGTTCTGCAGGTGCATCTTCCGCGCGTCGCGGACCTTCACCTCGGAGGTCGCGAAGTGGTCGTGCCAGAAGAGGGTCATCTTCTCTTCGAGCGGCCGCGGGGTCACCACCATCCGGTCGGCCCACCACAGCGCCAGCCGACGCGTCTCCAGCACGTTGCTGCGCAGTCCGTAGAAGAACTTGTCGACCACCGGCTGGATCGGCCGCGACGAACCCTCGGGAAGGACCTCGACGCCGAGTGACCGCCCGTGCCGCCGCGCCCGCCGCACCGCCGCCGCCCGGCTGGGCGGGAACGGGTCCATGCCCGGATCCCAGATCCCGGACTCGTCGAACGCCGCAAGCGCCGAGTCGTCGACCGCCTCGTAGTCCACGAGCCGGGCGACCGCGCCCTCCAATCCGAGCGCGACGAGCTCCTCGATCTCCGCCGGCGTGCCACCGAAACCGGCCCGTTCCAGCAGGTGCGCCGCCTGCTCGTAGCCGAACTCCGACTCCGCGAGCGGCGCCAGGTCGCCGACCCAGGCATGGCCGGCCGTGTCGACCGGCGCGCCGATGACAGCTACAGGCAGGGCGATGCACCAGACGATCGCCACCGCCATGCAGCATCCTGGATGAACGCGATGCTTCAAGGTCGCCGCCGATGATAGCGCCTGGGTGCCCGCCAGCAGGCCATGAACGCTCAGGAATGACCGCGCGACAGCAGGTTCTCCACCGGCTGGTAGAGCTCCTCCAGGTAGGCGACGTCCTCCGCGTCGAGTTCGATCGTCGTCGCCTCGACGAGCTGCTCGATCTGGGAGATCTTCGACACGCCGACGACGGGCGACGTGACCTCGGGCTTGCTCAGCAACCAGGCGAGCGAGATCTGCGCCGGCGTGCGGCCGTACTTCTTCGCCACCTCGACCACCCGGTCGGCAATGTCGAAGGTCGCGGCGCCGCGATAGAGCATCTCCGTGCGCGCCCGGTCGCCGCCCTTCGAACGGTCCGTGCCGCCCTCATCGAAGCTGCCCCTGTAGGAGCCGGTCAGGATGCCCCGCGCCAGCGGCGACCAGGGCGTGAGCGCCACGCCGGTCCGGGCGCAGTACGGGTTCATCTCCCGCTCTTCCTCGCGGTAGACGAGGTTGTAGTGGTTCTGCATCGACACGAACTCGGTCCAGCCGTTCTGCCGCGCCGTCATCTGGAGCTCCGTGAACTGCCACGCGAACATCGACGAAGCGCCCAGGTAGAGGGCCTTGCCGGCCTTCACCACGTCGTGCAGGGCCTCCAGCGTCTCCTCGATCGGCGCCTGAACCTGGCCTGGAATGCCGTGCGGATGGCGATGGATGATCAACTGGTCGATGTAGTCGAGGCCCAGCCGTTCCAGGCAACCGTCGACCCCCTCCATGATGTGCTTGCGGGAGAGGCCGCCCTGGTTCGGCGACCGCCCCATCGGCATGGAGACCTTGGTCGCGATCACGTACTCGTCACGCGGCAGCAGTTCACGCAGCAGAGCGCCGACCACCCGTTCGCAGGCGCCGATCCCGTAGATGTCGGCACAGTCGAAGTAGAACAGCCCGCGCTCGATGGCGGCCTGGAAGATCGGCCGCGAGGCGTCGATGTCGAGCGTCCAGTCGCCCTGGTGTCCCCGACCCGGTTCGCCGAAGTTCATCGTTCCCAGGCACAGCTCGGACACGCGGAGCCCGCACTTCTCGCCCAACTGAACCGCCTTCAACACGTTCCCGCCTCCTTCCATCCGAGCGCGCGATGATAGCGGCCGGCGGGCAAGTGCGCGGTTCGAGCCGGCCTGAGGCGCGGGCTCAGGCCGCCCGCTAGCTAATGGACTGCGCTGCAGGGAAACGCCGTCACGTCGAACATCGTGCGGAAGGGCGAGCCGGCCGGACTGCCATACATCTTCGTCTCCTCCGACTCGGTGTCCGTGACCGAGATGTCGACGGCTACATCGGTCAGGCCGCCCATCAGCACCCAGCGGTGGCCATTGAGGGCGCAACCATCGAGCACCTTGACGATCAGTTCGACGTTGTCCGGGTTGAAGAACCAGAACATGCCCGTGTCGGGAGTGCGTGGCATGCCCATCGCCTCGCCCTCCTGCTCACCGGCCTGCCAGTTCGCACGCACCTCGTAGCGGGCACTCTGCAGGCACAGCGCTGTCTCGCTCGCCGCACAGGCCGTGCTGGCCAAATCGAGTCGATCATTCTCGGCCAGACTCGCCTGATAGAGGTCGACAGCGCGTTCCCGCGGAGCGCCGCTGAGTCGTACCCGGCTCGCGACGGCCACGCTCGACGCACTTCCGCAGGTGGCGAACGCCTCCGAATCCGCGATTGGCTCGAACAGGGTGCCCTGCGGGTTGGTCCAGCTCATCTCCAGGCCACTGCGGAGGTCGCGAACGGTCGTCGTCACCTGGACGTCCGTCAGACCGGCGGCAAAGACCCAGTAGTGACCGTTGATCCGGCAACCGTCAAGTACCTTGATCACCATCTCGATGTTCGCCGGATGGAAGAACCAGAAGTCCCCGGTCTCCGCGGTCAAGCGCTCAGCGACGCCGCGCCCCGTCCTGCCATCGGCCGCTGTCCACTCGACCTCGACCTCAAAGCTCCCGACGCAGAGCACGGCATCATCAGCACAGCCGGCTGCGTCCGAGAACCATGTCGTCGCGGTTGCCTTCGGCGTCTGTCCCGAGCGCAGAGGGCCATTGCGTGCTTCGACCGCGAAGTTGTACCTGATGTCGGGCACCAGATCGGCGACGATCATGGAGGTCATGTTCCGGGGCACCGACCCGATCAGCCGCAGCCTCGAGTCTCCTGGACCCTGAAGGAAGACGTCGAAGCCGGTCTCGACGCTCGAGTTGTCCTTCCAGCGGAGTTCGATCTCGGTCGAACTGATCGCCGTCGCCACGAGATCGCTGGGAATGTTCGGCGGGCCGATCGGCTGGGAGATGTCGATATCGTCATCCTCCGGCGTCGGATCCGACGTGTCGCTGACGATGGAGCCGCTGTACCGGAGCGACGCCTCACTGGCGCCGCCGGTGTCTACGTTGATCCTGAACGAGCCGGACTGTCCGGCCGGGATGTCGCCGAGACTGCACTCTGGTACGCCACCCGGATCCTCCTCGCAGCCGGAGGTCCTCGCCTCCACCGGGGCGACGCCGCCAGAGAAGGAACTCATGACCACGACGTCACGAGCGATGCCGGGACCCTCGTTCTCGACACTGATGTCGTAGCGAACCATGCTGTTCGACACGATCTGGCTTTCGGCGCCGAGGTCCAGATCCGCTGTCTGCTGGACGCCTCCACCCGGATCGCCAGGAGCCTGCGGAGCCGCACGACCCGGCGCCGACAGGAACACCACGAAACCGTCGTGGTCGGAGGCGTAGAGAGCTGAGCCCGCGTTCTCCTCCTCGCCCTCCGCCGCATCCGCGTTGCCCCGCGCGTACACCATCTCGACGACACTCGACTGCATCTCTTCATTCACCAGAGCGTGATCGAGCGCCTGGGCGTTGCCCCGGAACACGTAGGAGTACTGTTCCGCTGCTTCCAGATCCGCGACCAGATTCTTGAGGTTCGGATTCACCAGGTCCATGCCGGGACGTTTGCTCTCGCTGGCCGTGAAGTCGCCCGAAATCACGCCGACGATGTCGGAGTAGCCGTCGGTGAACTGATACGCGTTGAAGTCGCCGACGATGATCAACTTCGAGTCCTGGCGCGCCTGAGCCAGGGCTGCTACGGACTCAGCCTGTTCCAGGCGCTTCACCTGCACCCGATCCGTGTCGACATCGATAAACGAGCGGTTGTGAATGACGATCACCGCGAACTCGATGCCGGTGACGGACGCATCGAGTTGCAGCGGCGGGCGGTCGTGGAGGATGTCGTTGTTGTTCGTCGTCGGGTTGAGGAACGTCTCGCTCTTGTTGTGCTGGGTAACCGCGTCGACCGTGACTCCCGAGCGCACGAGGAATCCGACGTTCGCCCCTGTCGGCTGGTTGCCCACCTCGAGGTACGCCGCGTACGAAGGACCGCCGTCCGTACGGATCCTGTTGCCCAGCGCGGTCAGCGCTTCGATCGTGAAGACCTCCTGGATGCCGATGACATCCGGAGATCGCAGAACTTCACGAATGTAGCGGGACAGCTTGACCAGCTTCGTGTCGTAGTCCCCGGCCGAGGCGTTCAGATTCAGCAGGTTCAGTGACGCGACGGACACCTCGCCCGCCCTTCGCTGCCGAACCGGTCGTGGCAGAGCGGTGGCCGCGGTAAGGCGCGTCAACTCGGTCGGCCAGCACTGCTGTCCCACAAACCGGGTTGAGAAAAGGGCCTGAGTCGTCCGGTGCTGTAAGGTTGGTCTTGGTCGAAAGTCCAACTACAGCAAGGAGATCCAGGCTCATGGCGCATCATAACACCGTGCTCGGACAGTTGCTCAGGCTGGTGTCGAGACATGAGTTCGAGCGGGACGCCCGGAGGCATCACAAGGGGAGGAAGCTCCGTTCCATGAGCCGGTGGAGCCAGTTCGCGGCGATGGCGATGGCGCAGTTGTCGGGGCGGTGCAGCCTGCGGGACGTCGTCTCGAATCTGGAAGCCCAGAGACGGAAGCTCTACCATCTCGGCGTCGGTCGGGTCGCGCGGTCCTCTCTGGCGCGGGTGAACGAGGAGCAGCCTCACGAGCTCTTCGAGTTGCAGTTCAAGCGCCTTCTGGACCGCTGCCGAGGCTTGGCGCCCGGCCACGGGTTCCGGTTCAAGAATCCGCTCGTGTCCCTGGACGCGACGTACATCGACCTGTGCCTCTCGTTGTTTCCCTGGGCGAAGTACGGCAAGAGCAAAGGGGCGATCAAGGTCCACGTCGGTCTCGACCACGGCGGGAATCTGCCGTCCTTCCTGAGCGTGACGGACGGGAAGGGGTCCGACATCGACGTGGCGCGGACGCTGCGCTTGCCAGTGGGGAGCATCGTCGCCGCGGACCGGTTGTACCAGGACTTCAGTTGGTTGAGATCCCTTGACGAGCAAGGGGTTTTCCTGGTCACGCGGCTCAAGCGGGGAGTCCGGTACGCGGTGCGGGAGCGCCGCTCGTACGCGCCCGGCCGCGGCGTGACCTCGGACCAGCTGATCGAGCTGACGAGCAGGAAGGGCCGGAAGGACTGCCCGATTCCGCTGCGGAGGGTCGGCTATCGCGACGCCGCGACCGGCAAGCACTACGTGTTCCTCACCAACAACTTCGCGCTCGCGCCGAGGACCATCGCGGACATCTACAAGGCGCGCTGGCAGGTCGAGCTCTTCTTCAAGTGGATCAAGCAGAACCTCCGGATCAAGAGCTTCCTCGGCACTTCCCGCAACGCCGTGCTGACGCAGATCTGGATCGCCATGTGCGTCCACCTCCTCCTCGCCTACCTGAAATTCTCCAATCGCCTCAAGTGGACGCTCAGCGAGATCCTCCGTCTGCTCCAACTGAATCTCTTCGAACGACGCCCACTCAATGACCTGTTACAGACACAACGCGACCCGCCGCGCCCGAGAAACGATCAACTGCAACTCGCCCTGCCCTGAAGTTTGTGGGACAGCAGTGGTCGGCCAGAGTTCATAGCCACCGAACTCGTAACCAAGAACGCCCGTTGCCGAAAACGTCGTCCCGGGAACCCAGGACTCGTTCTCGTCGCGCAGCTTGTTCGGGTCGAGTTCGAAGAGTTCGGGATTCGTGTCCCAAACCGGGATGTCCGTGTTCATCGTGTCGCCCGGATACTCGAGACCCTTCTCCCGAAACGCGCGCGACGAAGTGGGGGTGATGTACATCTCAGCAACCGGGTCGGTACGGAAGAACTGGCTGCCGCTGCTCACCGTGCCGGTCGCGATCCGGATCCGCATGCCCTCGTAGCACTCGTACTCGATCGCGCAACTGGGACTCGCTGGGTCACCCGAAGGCACCGTCGCGCCGAAAGCAACCGGATCGGGCAACGTCTGGTTGCTGGCGTCGACTGTGACCGATGCGTCGGTAACCGATGTCGTGGCATTGATCCGGGTAAAGGCGAAGTGCTCCTCAACTTCGCCGGTGACATCCACCTGGTCGCCGACGTTGATGGTCGTGGTGCCGTCATAGAGGACGAAGATTCCGTCCGAAGTGTCCACGTCGCTGTCGCTGTCCGAGGTCGGCGTCTGGATGAAGAACCCACCCGCGCCCACCGCGGTGACGATGTTGTCCTCCGTCGTGGCCTTGGAGCCGACCTTGGGGCTTTCCGCAACGTTGCCCTGGATCTCGTAGATCGCACCAGTGAAGTCCTCCGTCGACGGACAATCGTTGACGGCCCCGGGCGTGCCCTTGTCACCATCTCCGTAGGTGGTGGTCGCAGTGCACCAGTTGTCGGAGGAACTGTTGTCGAGACTCGTGTCCGTCGGATCCTTGAAGGCCATCGCCTCGCCGGCGCCGAACGGCCAGGAGGCGGTCCAGACGACGCGGTCCTGTTCGGCATCGCTGCCATCCGTCAGCACGAGACCATCGGTCCCGCTGTTTCCCAGACTCACGCCCGAGTAGTCATAGTCCGGCGTGATGCCGCCGTTGTTTGTCGATTCCTCGGCCAACACGATGTAGGCGCCGGCCGCGATCGACAAGCCACCCGCCTTGCTGATCGTGTGCGTCTCGCTCGCGCTCGAGTCGTCCTTGATCTTCCAGCCATTGATGTCCACCGCCGAGTTGCCCGCGTTGTAGAGCTCGAACCACTCACCGTTCGCGTCGGTCACTGCGTCCGGGTTCGGCATGATCTCCGAGATCACGATCTGCCCAAAACCAGGCCCGGCTCCAGCAAACAACAACACGCAGCCCGCGGCGAAACGCCACGCCGCGCGCAAGACTCTCGTATCCATCTGAACCCCTCTCTTGGTCGACCTTCGCTGAATCGCGACCCGACGGGCAGCGAGGGGCGGAGAGACAATTGACTCTCCAGCCGGACATTCCCGATCTTGTACCGGCCACTTCCGGCCGCTTGAGACACTCTCCCGTCTGCAGGAGACAGCCCCTGTGAACCGAGGGAATCACCACGCTTCGTGATTCCCGGCTGCCCGTTCAACTCCGGGTCACAGCCTCGGCGCTACTTCACGCCGGGGACCAACCTGGAGTCTCACCAGGACCACTCCGGCGCGCCGTTGACCAGGCGGCGCAAGAGCCGTCCCAGTGGGGCCAAACAAAAGATGTTAGCGCGACTGTTCCAAACTGCCGCCCAGGCTGCGGAGAATCTCTCGCGCACGAGGATGATCGGGGTCCAACTCGAGCGCCTTTTCCAACTGACGCAAGCCTTCTTCGGCACGTCCGGTCCTAATGTAGGCGATCGTGAGAAGCGCGTAGGCGTCGGCCCGGTCCGGATCGATCTCGAGCGCCCTCTCCAGCGCCGCGGCGGCCTCCTGGTTGCGGTCGGCCAGACCGTGGAGCACGCCCAGGTTCAGGTGCGCGTCGTAGGAATCCGGATCGAGCCGCAGCACCTCGCGGTAGAGGCGCGCCGCGGCGACGTGGTTCCCTTCGGCCAACCGCTGGTTCGCGGTCCGGATCATGGTCTGCGTGTCCCGGACGAGTTCGAACACGGCCTCCAGCATCGGATCGTCGAGGCTGGAGACTTCCGCGGCCTCCAGGCCCGCCAACAACTCTCCGGCGCGCTCGGAGTTGCCGAGCTGCCGCTCCGTCATCGCCAGCAGATAGCGGGTCTCGCGATGGGCCGGATCGAGCGCCAGCGCCGTGCGCAGATGTTGAGCCGCGGTCTCGGGCTCGCCTTGGCGGCGGGCCGTCTTGCCCAATCCGAGTTCGCCCCAGGGCGTGCCGGGAGACGCGGCCCGCACCGCGCGGAACGCCGCCTCGGCGCCACTCGCGTTACCCGCGGCTAGCAGGGCGCTGCCGAGCCGGACGCGCGCCGCCCAGTACGACGGCCGGAGTTCCAGGGCGCGTTCGAAGCGGCGCGCCGCTTCGTCGTGAGCGCCGCGGCCCGCGGCGAGAAAACCCAGGTAGTAAGGCCAGTCGGGGCTCGACGGATCGAGCTCCTCCGCCCGCTCGTAGCAGCGCCGTGCCTGGTCGACGTAGCGGTGAGCCTGGTATAGACGGCCCAGGGCGCCGACTGCCGCGCCGCTCGATGGGTCGCGATCGACGACCGCGAAGGCGTCACGGACAGCCGTGGCGAAGCCCGGGTCGAGTTCGGAGAGGTTGGGGATGCGGGGGATGTCGGTGGTTGTGGCTGGCGCCGGTTCGTTGGGAACGTCGGCTCGTGGGCCGCTACAGCCGAGGACCAACCCCATAAGAACGATCGTGACGCCCCATGCCGGCCAGAAGGCCGGCGCACCGACAGCGGCGGCGGCGTTAACGCGCATCACGGCAGACTCCCTCCGCCGGTGCGGTGCCGCCCGGTGCGAGCAGCCGCAGAACGCTGTTCACCGGCACCCCCGACCGTTCGGTGACCCCGCCGTGCGACCAGTCCACCCTGACGTGGTCGACGCCCGCAATGTCGCCGAACGCGAAGTGAACCCGCGGATCGTTGGCGGCGGCGAAGCTCTGCGCCGGCCGCGCATGCCGGGTCCAGCTTCTGCCTCCCCCAAGGACGGTGACGCGCGAACCGATGGCGGAACGGTCGAGAATGTCGCCGCCGCAAAGATCGACGATCAGCCAGGGCGCGGCGTTCCCCACTTCGTTCCGGAGCAGCCGCGCCGACCCCTCGTTGTTCACCACCACGATGTCGACGTCGCCGTCGTTGTCGAGGTCGCCGAACGCCGCACCACGGCTCACCTCCAGCAGCTCCAGGGCCGCACCGGCCCGGCCCGAAACGTCCTCGTAACGGCCGGACGTCGTGCCCCGCAACAACTGGTTCGGCTCGCGGTAGTCGAAGGCGGTGGTATCTCCCGGCGTCACCTTGCCGTTGGCGATGAACAGGTCGAGGATGCCATCGCCGTCGAAGTCGAACCAGGACGTGCCGAACCCGGTGTACGGCTGGCTCACGCCGCCGAGCCGCGCCTCGTCGGTCACATCCTGGAAGAAGCCGCCGCCGTCGTTCCGGTAGAACGTGTTCGTCTCTCCGCTCAGGTGGGTCAGGAACAGGTCGAGGTCGCCGTCGCCGTCGGGGTCGGCCACCGCGATGCCCATGCCTGCTTCGGGCTGGCCGAGTTCGTTGAGCGCGGCGCCGCGCGCCAGCGCGTCCTCCCGGAACGTGCCGTCCCCCTGGTTCAGCCACAGGTGGTTCACCGCCTGGTCGTTCGCAACGTAGAGATCGGTGAGGTCGTCGCCGTCGAAGTCCGCGGCGACCACCCCCAACCCCGGTCCGGCGACCGAACGGATCCCGGCGGCCTCGCTCACGTCGCTGAACCGGCCGCCGCCGTCGTTGCGGTACAGGGTGTCCGGCGCCGACGGGTACTCCGCCGGATTACAGTAGTTGCGGAGGCCGTTGGGCCCCAGGCAGGGACGCTCCCGGTCGGCGCTCCAGACGACGTAGTTGGCAACGAAGAGGTCCAGGTCCAGATCGCCGTCGTAGTCGAAGAAGACGCTGCTGGAAGACCAGGCCGGGTCGCCGACGCCGGCGTGCTCGGTCGCGTCCTCGAACGTGCCGTCGCCCAGATTGCGGTAGAGCCTGTTCGGGCCGACGTTCGCCACGTAGAGGTCGACCAGACCGTCCCGGTCGTAGTCGGCCGCGGTCGCCCCGGCGCCGTAGCCTGTGTCTCCGACGCCCGCGGCATCCGTTACGTCCTCGAACCCGCCGTCACCCAGGTTGCGGTAGAGGCGGTTGCCGGGCCGGTCGGCAGCCGGGCCCATGCTCCCCGCCGACCCGGGAACCGGACCGCTCTGTACCAGGTAGACGTCGAGCAGTCCGTCGTCGTCGAAGTCGAGCAGCGCCGCGCCTCCCACCAGCAGCTCCGGGTAGTTGTACTCGCCCGTCGCGCCCCTCTGGTGAACGAAGTCCAGGCCCGCCTCGGACGCGCGCTCGACGAAGACCGGCTCCGTCGAGGAAACCGCCGTCGACATCTCCATGTCGCCGTCCGCTTCGGCGCAAGCCAGGAGGGCCACGGCCGAGCTGGCCGAGAAGAAGACGAAGCAACCTCGCATGTCCGCGACAGACACTATCCGCGCCGGCACGGCTCCGTTGACAGGAATCCGGTACAGGTGATACAGATTTCTGTATGAAGACCACGCTGAACTTCGACGACCGCCTGATCAAGGCGGCCAAAGTTCGCGCCGCCGAGGACGGCGAACCGCTGACGCGCCTGATCGAGCGGGCTATCCGGCAGTACCTGCAGCCACCACGGCGGGACGAGGAGCCGTTCAAGCTGAAGCTCGTCACCAAGAGGACGCGCACCCTGCCGGGCGTTGACGTCGCCGACCGCAACTCACTCTACGACATCATGGACGGTCTGGATTGATCGCCGTCGACACGAACATCCTCGTCTACGCCCACGACCCAGGCTCACCCATGCACAAAGCCGCCTGCGGCCACCTCGAGGCGCTCTCCGGCGCCCTGTTCAATTGGTCCCTACCGGCGCCGTGCCTGGTCGAGTTTCTTCGTCTAGCGACGCACCCCAAGGTCTTCACTCGACCGTACACGGCGGATGAAGCTAGCGCGAACGTGGAGCGCATCCTCGCCTCACCGAGTCTCACGCTGCTGCGGCCGGGGCCGCACTACGCACAACTCCTGCTGGAGGCCATCCGCGAAGTGAACGCCGTCGGCAATCTCGTCTTCGACGCCCAGATCGTGGCGCTCTGCCGGGAGCACGGTGTCTCCAGGCTATTGACCCACGACCGCGACTTCGATCGCTTCAAGGGACTCCGGACGGAGAGACTCGAGATCTGAACTCCTGGTCTCGCCTGTCCGACGCCGGAGGAACAGGCACGGCGACTGAATAGACTCGCCAGAGGAGGATTCGCCTCATGTCCATGCCAAAGCACCACGGCCGTCGCGGCCGATTCGCTCGCGAGACGGCCCTCGTCGCCTTCATCATCAGTGCCGCACTGGCCGCGATTCCGGCCGCCGCCGCCGAGAAGGACCCGGTCTTCGCCACCCGCGGCAACCTGGCCATCCGCGGCTACGACCCGGTCGCCTACTTCACGGAAGGGAAGGCTGTCAAAGGCGACGAGGACTTCACGCTCGGCTGGCAGGGCGCCGACTGGCGTTTCGCCAGCGCCGGGAACCGGGATCGCTTCTCCGAGGATCCGGAGAAGTACGCGCCCCAGTACGGCGGCTACTGCGCCTGGGCGGTGAGCCGCAACTACACCGCCCCAACCGACCCGGATGCGTTCACGCTCGTGGACGGCAAGCTCTACCTGAACTACAACAAGAGGGTCATGAGGCAATGGCTCGAGGACCGCGACCGGAACATCGAGCAGGCCGACGAAAACTGGCCTGCGGTTCTCGAGGAGTGACGCACACCGCCGGCGCCGCTAGCGTCCCGCCTGGAACACCCGGAGCGTGAAGCTCCTCGCGTTCAGCGACGCTCACCTGGACTCGAAGTTCGGCTGGGCGAGCAGGGAGGTTGCCCGCCGGCAGCGTCAGCGGCTGCGCGAGGGCGTGACCTGGGCGTTCGAGCAGGCCCGGCAAGGGGGTGCTGCCGCGGTGCTGATTGGCGGCGACCTGTTCGAACATGAGCTCGTGTCGCCGGACACGGTCGGGTTCCTGTGCCGGACCTTCGAACGATCAAGCCTCCAGGTCTTCGCGGCTCCCGGCAACCACGACTACGCGGACACGGAGAGCCCGTACCGGCGAATCGACTGGCCGGACAACGTCCACATCTTCCCGGAGACGCACTTCACGTCGAAGCAGCTCGCCGACGGCGTGACCATCTGGGGCGCCGCGCATCGCAAGCCCGCGGACACGCCCGGCTTCTTCGACGACGGCTTCCAGGTCGAGGGCTCCGGTACTCACATCGCCGTGTTCCACGGCGAGGAACGCAACGCCGCGTTCCAGGGCCAGTACCGGCACGCCCCGTTCGAAGGCGACCAGATCGCCGCCGCGGGGTTCGACCACGCCGTCGTCGGCCACTCTCACAAACCCGCCGACCGTCCGACCTGGACCCGGCTCGGTTCCCTCGAACGGCTCAAGTTCAACGAGGCCTACGGCAGTGCGGTGATGCTAGAGGTCGAGAACGGTCGCGTAACGCGTCGCCGGCTCGACCCGCGGCCTCCCGCCCTTCACACACTGAGCGTCGACCTGACGGACGTCGAGAACGCGAGCCAGGCCCGGGGCAGCGTCCGCAACGCGCTCTCCGGCATGGCGGGCGCCGCTCGCATCAGGCTGATCGGCGAACCGGACGACCTTCACCTGCACGAGGACGATTTCACGGCCGGCTCGTTCGAACTGCCGGACGGAATCGAGCAGATCCTGGTCGACATCTCCGGTCTGACCCCGCCTTACGACCTGGAGCAGATCGAGCAGGAGCCCACCGTGCGCGGCATGTTCGTACAGCGGGTCCGCGAAGACGACCTGGACCCGGAAACCGAGCGGCTCGTGCTTCTCGCCGGCCTCCGCGCGCTGGACGGCCGGGATGACCTCGCCGTGATCGACGAACTCCGGATGGGCGCCTCCGGGGCCGCGCCCGCGATCGGGGAGACCGCGTGAAGATCCTTCGCGTCCGCGCGCATGAGTTCGGGAAGCTGAACGGCGAACTCGACCTGGCGCCCCGAATGACCGTCATCCATGGCGACAACGAGGCCGGCAAGTCGACCTGGCTGCAGGCGATCTTCGCCGCTCTCTGCGGCCGGCGCCGCGGCCGCGGCGCCAACACCCTGGAAGAGCGTGAGTTCGAGCGCCAGTACAAACCCTGGAGCGGCGGCCAGTGGCGCGCAACGGTGAAGTTCCAGCTCGACGACGGACGGCGGATCGAGATCCAGCAGCGCGACCTCGACACGAAGGAGAGCGTTGCCCACGACGCCGACACCGGACGCACCATCGGCGACGAGATCATCTACAGCGGCAGCATCGACGGCTCGCGGTTCCTCGGCCTGAACCGCCAGGTCATGCCGTCGACCCTGGTCATCGGACAGGGCGACATCCAGAGACTGCGCCAGAAGAGCGAGAGGAAGGGTGACGAGGCATCGGCTCTCAAGGAGGAACTCCAGCGGGCGGCAGCCTCGGCGGGCGGCGCCGCCACCGCCGTGGAGGCCCTCCGCACGCTGACGGAGTACGCCAGCGAGGAGATCGGCCTGGAACGCCGGAACTCCACCAAGCCGTTGCAGCGATCGATCGACCGCGCAGCCGCCGCCCGTGAAGCCCTGGAGGACGGCAGGAGTCGCCACAAGCTACGCACAAGCCAGGAGAACGAACTCATCGCGGCCCGCGATTGGGCCCGGAGCGCCAACGCACTTGTCAAGGCGTGGGAGGAGGTGCATGCCGAACGGGAGCTGGAGCGGCTGGAGACACGCCTGGCCGAAATCGACCGGCTGACGCCGAAGTTCCCGAACGGCGCGCCGCCGCCCGGCGAAGACACCGAGGCCCCGGACGGCGACAGCGAAGTGGCCCCGGAAGTCGCCGGAGCCGCGAGGACGTGGCGTACGGCCACCGAAGCGCGCAGCCTGCGCGAACAACTGGGACCCGGCGAGCCTCCGGAAACGGTCATCTCAAAGTCCGACGAGGCAGCCGTCAGGCGCGCACTGGAAGTCCTGGAGATGCCACCCGCCGAGTCGCTCGACGAAGCGGAACAACGAGTCACGGCGCTTCGCGACGAGTTGGAAGAACCGGGCCGTCAACTCGAAGCGGCTGTCGGCCTTGGCCGGTGGCCCTGGGTTGGCGGGACCGTGGGCAGCCTTCTCGTCGTTTTGGGGTTGATCGATCTTCTTCCTCGCCCGTTCGGTATCGCCGGTGCCCTGCTCGCGCTCGCTTGCTCCCTCCTCATCTACCGCGCACAGAAGCGGCTGCGTCTACCCCCACCGCCCCCTTCGCATGAACAGGCTTCCCGAAGCATGGATCTGGCTGATGCCAAGGCGGATCTGAGGGATCTGAAACGAAAGCACAAGCGCAGAGAACACCTGCTGGAAGCGGCCCGCAACGAACTCTCGGAGTTCGGGCTCGGAGCCGACGCGGATGCCGTGCGGACCGCCCTCGCGGCACTCGGGGAGCGAGAAGCCTGGGGCCGTGAGCAAGCCCTTTGGCTGAGCCGCATGGAAGCGGCGCGTAGTGCGGAGACGACGGCCGAAGCCGCCCTCCGCACCGCGCTCGGCGGCCGCAGCGTGGAAGATCCGGACTCATCCGTCGCCGGGCTGCTCGATCGCTACGAGCAGCGCTGCCGCCGCAACGCCAATGCGGCCGCCGGATGGGAGCGCCGGCTCCAGGAACAGCGACAAGACTGGGACCGCCTGCAGCGCCTCCTCGACGGCCGTGATCGCGAGAGCCTGGCGGCCCGGCGCGACGCAACGGCGGCTCGGGCGAGCCAGACCGCGGACTCACTGCCGGTGGAGACGGACGACATCAAGGGGCTCGACGACCACGAACTGGAACGAACGCTCGCCGAGGCCCGCGCCGACGCTGTCAACGCCCGCATCGAAGTCAACCGGCATGAAGTCCAGCTTGCGGCCGACGCGGACCTCCCCTCCCTCGCGGAACTCGAGGAGGAGCGCGCCGCTGCAGAGTGCGAGGTCGACCTCCTGAGGCGAGCAAACGAGATCCTCGACAAGACCAGGGAACACCTCGAGGCGGCCCAGGACGAAGTCCATCGCATGCTCGCGCCGGACCTGCGCGAAGCGCTGGAGAAGCGGCTGAGCCTGGTCACCGACCGCCGCTACTCCGCGGTCCGCATCGACCCGGAAGAGGGCATGGAAGTGCAACTCAGGGTCGAAGACGGGGTCTACCGCTCGGCCACAGAGCTGTCACACGGCACCGTCGACCAGACCTACTTGCTGCTCCGCATCGGACTCGCCGAAGCGCTCGGCGACAAGAAGGAGTCCGCGCCCCTCTTCCTCGACGATGCCACCGTGCACTCGGACACCGACCGCACAAGCCGGTTCCTCGACCTCCTCCTCGGGCTGAGCGACGAACGGCAGATCGTCGTGTTCAGCCAGGAGGAGGAGGTCAGGCAGTGGGCCGCGCGGCGCCTCGTGCGAGATCCCCGTCACCGCCTCATCGAACTCGGCCCGGACGGTCTTCCCCTGCAGGCGGGAGTGGATATCGCCCCGGCGTCCGCCGGCCCCGACAAGCCCGCACCCGACCCGGAACGCCAGCACTCCCTTCTATAATCGCCGCCCCATGCGGCGCCTGCTGATCGCCAACCGCGGCGAGATCGCGGTCCGGATCGCCCGCGCGGCGATGGACCTCGGTATCTCTACCGTCGCCATCTACTCCGAGGACGACGCCAACGGACTCCACCTGCGGATCGCTGACGAGGCCGTAGCTCTCGGCGGACGCGGCGTGCGGGCCTACCTCGACATCGAGGACGTGGTGGCAAGGGCCGCCGACGCGAACTGCGACGCGGTCCACCCGGGATACGGCTTCCTGGCCGAGAACGCGGACTTCGCCGCTGCCTGTGCCGCGGCCGGCATCACCTTCGTCGGCCCGCGGCCGGAGGTTCTGGAGCTGTTCGGCGACAAGGGGCGAGCGCGCACTGCCGCCGGCGCCGCGGACGTGCCTGTGCTGCGGGGCACCGACCACGTCACGACCCTGGAGGAGACTCGCGAGTTCTTTGCCGCCCTCGGCGACGGCGGGGCGATCATCATCAAGGCGCTCGCCGGCGGCGGCGGGCGCGGCGCCCGCATCGTCACCGCGGCCGGCGACATCGAACAGGCCTACGAACGCTGCGGGTCCGAGGCCGAGCGCGCCTTCGGCAACGGCGGTCTCTACGTCGAGGAACTCATCCCGCGTGCCCGTCACATCGAGGTCCAGCTTCTCGGCGACGAGGTCGGCGGCCTGATCGACTTTGGCGAGCGCGAGTGCAGCGCCCAGCGACGGCACCAGAAGGTGGTCGAAACGGCGCCGGCGCCGAACCTGGGGCCCGAGATCCGCCGGGCCATCATCGACGCGGCGCTGCGTCTGGGCGGCGCCGCGAACTACAACAGTCTCGGGACCTTCGAGTTCCTCGTAGACGCCGGCGACCGCGCGGGCGGAGACAACGGCGCCGACAGCCGCTTCGCCTTCATCGAAACGAACGCACGGCTGCAGGTCGAACACACGGTGACCGAGGCCGTGACCGGCGTGGATCTGGTCCAGGCGCAACTACGGGTGGCCCGCGGCGAGTCGCTCGCGGACCTCGGGCTCGACGACCCGGACGCCCACCGGACGCGCGGTTTCGCGATCCAGGCCCGGGTCAATCTGGAGACCCTGGACGCCGACGGCAACGTGCGGCCCTCGTCCGGCGTTCTCGCCGCCTACGAACCGCCGAGCGGCCCCGGCGTGCGCGTCGACGGCTGCGGCTACGCCGGCTACGAGGCGAACCCCGCGTTCGACTCGCTGCTCGCGAAAGTGATCGCCCACTCGCCCTCCGACGACTTCGCGGCAGCCGTCAAGCGGACCTCCCGAGCCCTCGACGAGTTCCGTATCGGCGGGCCCTCCACGAACATCCCCTGGCTCCAGAGCGTCCTGGCCCACCCGGACTTCGAGGCGGGTCGCCTCTACACCCGCTGGCTGGACGACAACGCCGGGGAGCTGGCGGCGGAAGCCGGCAACGGCCGCCGGCCCCGCTTCGTCCCAACCGCGGATCCTGCCGCCGGCGGCGACACGCCCGCCGCGGAGAGCAGCGCCCGTGACAGCGGCTTCGCCGGCGCCCGCGTCGACACCGCCGATCCCCTGGCCCTGTTCGCCTACGACCAGCAGACGAAGGCCACGCATACCGAACAGATGGACGATGCCGGCGGCTGGCCCGCGGCGGAGGACGGTCCCGAAGGCGCCACCGGCATCGCCGCCCCGATCCAGGGCACGATCGTCAGCATCGACGTTGCCGAGGGCGACGAGGTCCTGCGCGGCCAGCAGGTCGCCGTGATCGAAGCGATGAAGATGGAGCACGTGCTCCGCGCCGACACGAGCGGCACGGTTCTCCGCGTGACGATGGCCGTCGGCGACACGATCCGGGAGGGCTATCCCCTCGTCCTCCTGAAAGGGACCGAGGGCGGCGAGGCGGCGGACGCCGCCGTCGAGATCGATCCGGACTTCATCCGGCCGGATCTCGAGGAGAACATCCAGCGCCATGCCTACACCCTGGACGAGAACCGGCCGGAGGCGGTCGCCCGGCGGCGCAAGTTCGGCTTCCGGACGCCGCGCGAGAACATCGAGCAGCTCGTCGACTCCGGGTCGTTCAAGGAGTACTGGCCGCTGATCGTGGCCCGCCAGCACCAGAAGTTCAGCAACGAGAAGCTGCGGCAGTACACGCCAGCCGACGGCGTGGTCGCCGGCACCGCCTCAATCAACGGCGACCTCTTCGACGACGAGCACTCGCGCGCGATGGTGCTCTCCTACGACTACACCGTCCTCGCCGGCACGCAGGGCGGGCGCAACCACTACAAGCAGGACCGCCTGTTCGACCTGGCGAACCGCTACATGCTGCCGCTCGTCTTCTTCACCGAGGGCGGCGGCGGCCGGCCGGGCGACGACTACACGGGGCCGCGGGTCGCGTTCGACACCTATACCTTCACCCAGTTTTCCAAGCTCTCCGGCCTCATTCCGCTCGTCGGCGTGAACAACGGCCGCTGCTTCGCCGGCAACACTGCCCTGCTCGCCTGCTGCGACGTGATCATCGCCACCAAGGCGTCGACCATCGCGATGGGCGGTCCGGCCATGATCGAGGGCGGCGGCCTCGGCATCTACACCCCGGAAGAGGTCGGCCCAATGTCCTTCCAGGTGCCGAACGGCGTCGTCGACATCCTGGTCGAGGACGAGGAAGAGGCGGTCGAGGTGGCGAAGAAGTACCTCTCCTACTTCCAGGGACCGACCTCCGACTGGGAGGCCCACGACCAGCGCCCGCTGCGCCACGTGGTCCCGGAGAACCGGCTCCGCCTCTACGACATGCAGGAGATCGTCCACACGATCGCCGACGTCGGCTCCGTGCTGAAGATCCGGCCCAGGTTCGGAATCGGCGTGATCACGGCGCTCATCCGCGTCGAAGGCAGGCCGATGGGAGTCATCGCGAACAACCCGCACCACCTCGCCGGAGCGATCGACTCCGACGGTTCCGACAAGGGCGCCCGCTTCCTTCAGCTCTGCGACGCCTTCGACATCCCCGTGCTGAGCCTGATGGACTGCCCCGGGATCATGGTCGGCCCCGACCACGAGAAGACGGCCCTGGTCCGCCACTGCGCGCGCATGTTCAACACCGGCGCCAACCTCTCGGTGCCCCTGTTCGGCGTCGTCGTGCGCAAGGCCTACGGCCTGGGCGTCCAGGCGATGTGCGGCGCAAGTGCGCTGGTCGGCTTCTTCACTGTCGGCTGGCCGACAGCCGAGTTCGCCGGCATGAACATCGAGGGCGCGGTCAAGCTCGGCTACCGCAAGGAACTCGCCGCGATCGAGGATCCGGAAGAGCGCCGGCTCGAGTTCGAGCGCCGCGTCGAAGCGTCGTACGAACGCGCCAAGGCCGTCAACGCCGCCGCCGGCGGCGGACTCGACGACGTGATCGATCCGGCGGAGACCCGATCCTGGATCGCCGAGAGCATGAAACGGCTGCCCAAGCCGCCTCCGCGCACCGGCAAGAAGCGGCCGTACATCGATACCTGGTAGACGGCGCCGGCCCGGAAACCGGCGAGGGGCAGGGCCGCTAGTTGGCCGTTCCGTCCAGCACCATGTACATCCTCTGCACACCGCGGAGGTCGACGCGGACTCGTGCCGGGGGCAGGTTCTCGGCGTGGTGGGAGAGGTCGATCCGCTCCACCGCATCCTCCGCCGAGACTCCCTCGGCGTGAAGCCCGGAAACGACCTCCCACAGCTCCCGGTGGAAGGTCTGGACATGATCGATCAGCTCCCGGTCGCGGAAGTACGGACCGTGACCCGGCAGGATGAGATCGAAGTCGAGCTGCTTCAGCCGCTCCAGGGTGGCCGGCCACTCGTTGACCCAACCGTCTCCAGGCCAGGGCGGCCCGCCGAGCATCATGTCGCCGGTGAACACCAGCCGCTCCGCCGGAAGGTGGACGACGACGTCGCCGCCGGTGTGAGCGCGGCCGAGGAAGTGGAGCTGGATCTCCCGGCCGCCGCTGAAGAAGCTCATCTTCTCCGCCAGCGTCGTGTCCGGAGGCACGGGATCGATCTCGGCCGTCGACTCGACGTGGGCCGCCTGGATACTGATCTGCATCTCCAGGTCCTCCCTCTCCCCTTCTGAAGCCGTCTCCAATGCGGCGCGCAACTCGTCGAGCGCCTCCTTGTCCCGCTCCGAGGATCCCTTGAAGGTGTGCTCTTCGAGCGGCGCCGTGGCCAGCTTGTGGCGCGTGTACTCGTGTCCGACGACCCGGACGCCAGGCCCGAACGCCTGGTTGCCGTGAGCGTGGTCGTAGTGGAAGTGGGTGTTGACCAGGGTTCGGATCGGCTTGTCCGTGATCCGTTCGATGCCCTCGATCAACGCCCGCGCCGCGGCCGGCGTGATGTGGGAGTCGACGACCAGCACCTCCGTTTCGGTGACCACGACCATGGCGTTGCTTCTCGTCACCATGGCCCCGGTTCCTGAGACGAAGTAGACGCCATCGGCTACTTCCTCGAACCGGTGGGTTTCCGTCTCGATGGCGTGCTCCTCGGCGGCAACTTCCGGTACCACCAGGCCGGCCGCACACAGGGAAAGAAGGACTCTCATGGATCGCGTCACGTCCGCTCCTGTCTCTGGATTTCGTCGAGTCGTCAGGAAGCGTACCGTCGCCTCAGTCCGCCCAGCCGAGCACACGGGCTCGATGGACGATCTGGTCCGCCGCGCCCGGAAAGCCAAGCCGTTCCGTATTCAGGACCAGGTCGTAGTGACGCGGATCGTCGCAGTCCCGGGCGTAGTACTCGCGGTGATAGCGGATGCGGTTCGCGTCGCGTCGCTCGACCGTGGTGATGGCGTCCTTCGCCGGAACGCCCACGACCTCGACGGCGACCCGGCGCCGGAACTCGGGGCCCGCCACGAGCCGCGCGTGGAGCGCATCTTCGCGCCACGCCAACACCGCCGCCGAAGCGCGGCCGACGAAGACACAGTGGCCCTGCGCCGCGATCTCGCAAACGACGCTGCGGGTCACGCGAACCAGGTTGCCCTCGCCGATCGGCTGACCGATCGGCGGAGCTGGCAGGAAAAGGTCGGGAAGCTGAGCGCTGGCCACCCGGGCGAGGCGCTCGACGAAGCTCGGAGGCCGGTCTTCCCGAGCCTGGACCTCTTCCGGCGGAATGCCGGCGCGGCGGGCGACTTCGTCGATCAGTGCGTTGCCTACGAGCTGCCATCCAAGCCGATCCGCCACCAGCTTGGCCACCTGGGTGCCGCCGGAGGCGTACTGTCTCGAGATCGTGATCAGCATCCGAGTCCTCCCCGTGCTCGCTTCCCGCGGTCGGGGACCCGGGTGGCACGTTCCGAATCGAGAACGATCGCTTCGCGAAACGCCTTCAAGATCGACAGGTCCATCCGTCGCAGGTCAGGACTCGCCAGATAGAACACGACAGCCACCACGACCGCCAGCAGCGAGGCCAGACCCACCGAGAGCGGCGCGCCCCACACCTCGGCGAGCGCGCTGATCGGCACCGCGCCAAGCATCGGCAGCGAGAACGACATCGTCAGGAAGCCGGAAACCCGGCCGCGCACCGAGTCGGGGATCAGCACGTGGATCGCGGTGTTGTTCAGAGTCGTGTAGATAGCCTGGAATGCGCTGCCGGCGAGCAGCAGGGGCAAGGCGAGCCAGAACCAGGGGCTGAGCGCGAACCCCATCATCAGCAGACCGAACGCAAACACGCTCACCATCATCAGCCGCAGTCGCCGGCTCGTGTTGCTTCGCCAGGCGACGAACGCCGCCCCCACCACGCCGCCGATGCCCGCCGCTCCGCTCAAGAGGCCGAAGCCACGCGGCCCGACTTCCCAGATCTCCTCGGCGAACACGACCAGAAGCGTCTGGAACGGCATGACCAGGAACATCGGCACCAGACCGAAGAACAGGAGCACCAGGACCAGACGGTTTTCCCTCACGTAGCGGAAGCCCTCCGCCATGTTCTGCAGCAGGGAGCTGTCCGTGCGATCCGCCGCCGGCGCCCGTCCCACCGCCATCATCCCGGCCAGGGCCAGGGCGTAGAGAGCAACGTTCGTGGAGTACGCCACCGTCACGCCGGCCGCGCCGATCAGAGCCCCGGCCAGCGCCGGGCCCACGACGCGCGTAACGTTCATCGCGGTCATCGTGAGCGCCATCGCGCCGGTCAGCCGGCGACGGCCGACCACGTTCGCGATGATCGCGTTGCGGGCCGGCATCACGAACGGAAAGACGGCGCCGACGAACGCGACCTGAACCAGGATGTGCCAGAACTCCAGCCGGCCGCCCAGGAGCAGCGACAGAACGACGAGCTCGGCCACGACAACGGTGGTCTGACCGGCCACGACCAGCGACCGCCGCTCGAACCGGTCCGCGACCACGCCTCCCACCGGCCCCAGGCTCAGCATGGCCAGGGCCACCATGAGGGTCACCAACCCGAGCGCCAGCTCGCGGCCGGTGATCGAGAACACCAACCACGCCCGCACGACCAATTGGCCCTGCATGGCGAGGAAGAACGTCGTGTTCGAGATGTAGAGCCAGCGGAACTGCCGCTCGCTGAAGAGGCCCGCCAGACCGCCGCGGCCTGGCGGCGGTCCCTGCGCTCGGGGGAACTGTTGGACCGTCATCGGCTCGGCAGGACTATCACGGAGGGGGCGATCGTCCCGTGACCGCGCGCTGCTACACTCCGGCGTCCTCGCGCTGAGACCGGCCGTTTCGCCCGGTGATGCCGACGTAGCTCAGTGGCAGAGCAGCTGATTCGTAATCAGCAGGTCAGCGGTTCAAATCCGCTCGTCGGCTCCAGTTCGACTCGACAGGCCGCGTGGTAGCTTCCCAGCAGGTTCCCACCGATCGAGGGAGGTGGTCCCATGAGGCTGCACCGGTTTCTCGTCCTCGCCGCCGTCGCTCTTCCGGCGCTCGCATTCGTTGCCTGCTCGCCGCAGGCCGAAGCGACGGACGCCGACGTAGTCGCCGAAGCGCCGTCGGAGGACGCGAGCTTTCCGCTGAGCGCGAAGGGCGCGTGGACCATGGAACGGTTGCTGGCGCTCAATCACGAGAGCACGGTTGCTCTATGGAAGGCCCTTCCCGCCGCCGGCATGGCGGAGCTCGACGGCCACTACCAGGGAGTCGTCCCGAACGCCGGCGACGCCGAGCGCCAGGCGCGCACCTCCGGCTTCATGTACGACGAGGGCTCCGTCCGCGGCTACTGGCTCGGCAAGGCATACCGGCCCCTGACCGAGACCGAGGGCGAGGGCTACAACCGCTGGCGCTTCGCGGACGGCAAGATCGTCCGCAACGGACGGTTCGCGACCCGCATGGGGCCGTCCCTCCTCGACGGCAACCCCTCGTACATCATGGACTACGGCGCGTTCAACGACACCACCCTCGTCGACGAGATCCGCAAGCTGGACGAGGGTGTCTACCTCGGCATCGGCACCACCGAGACCGAGGACGGCGGACGCAGCGCGCCCGGTCACTTCGCCCTGGTCGGCCCGACCGACGAGTGGGTCGGCGCCGAGGAGTAGCAACGGCGCGTTCACTGCGCTGCCGCGCGGGGAGCGTGGCGCTCGCCGCAGCCAGCCTGCTCGCGCCGCCGTCAGCTATCGCCCAGGAACCACGTCTGGTCGGCCCGGGCTTCGATCCTGCGCAATGGCGACCGCTGCTGGCGCCACAGCAGGAGGCGATTCGCCAGCGAGCGCCCGAGATCGAACGCGCGATGAAGACGGGGGACGCGGAGACACTCGCGGCCCAACTCGATCTGCTCGAGCGCTCGCTCGATGACTTCACCGGCTTCCCTGAGCGGCGGCCCGAGTACGGCACGCCCATCGACGCCTCGACGCCGGACTTCACCGCCCTGTCGGAGCATTGGGCCGGCTCCTTCGCCCGGGTGGCCGGCCGCCAGGGATGGGAGAGGGCCTCTCCGGCGAACGCCGACACCCAGGAAGGCGACCGCCTGCGGATGACCGTCCGCCACGTCCGCGCCTACCTCCAGTCCTGGGAGGCCGGTCTCCCAGATCGCGACACCTATCTGCGGCGGGCCCGCGAGGGTCTCGACTACCTGTTGACGGCCCAAAGCGTACGCTACGGGGTCTTCGGCTACCCCTACCACCCCGGCGGTCCGGGGCTCAAGTCCAGCGCCGCAAGCATGGTCGAGCGCGCCTTCCGGGCCGGCTACCCGCGCGACGAGGTGATCGAGAACGGCTGGATCGTCAACGTGTTCAACCTCGGCGACGGCGGTCTGCAATTCGACAACGGGATGTCCGGAATCGCGCTGCTCTACGGCTACTTGGTGACCGGCGACGAACGCTATCTCCGCGCCGCGGAGCGGGCCGGTGAGTGGGCGGCGAGCCAGATTCTCGTCACGAACTGGAACTACAACAGCTTCTCGGGCTACCTGCTGGCCCGGCTCTACCGGGTGACCGGCGAACGCCACTGGCTCGACGCGGCCAGGATCAAGATGGAGATCGGCACGATGCCCGGCCAGCGCGCGAACGGCCGCTGGATCGACCCGCACAACGCCCGCATCCAGTACCACTCCGTCATGCTCCGAGCGATGATCGAGTACTGGCTCGCGCTAGTCCAGGCCGGAGACTCCCGTGCGGAGGAAGTGCGCGACCGGATCGTCCTCGGTCTCGACAACCTGGCCGAGCAGATCAACCGCTTCGGCGCCAGCAACGCCCACGAGGCACTCGCCCTCGACGCCCTGTCCCTCGGCCTCATCACCCTCGGTCCGGCCGACGGCTGGCGGCGCGCCGCCGACGTCACGGTGAACTACATCGTCGGCGGCATGAAGCCCCGGCTCGAAGAACGGGGCCTGCCGCTCACCGAGACCCTGGCGAGTTACTTGCTCTACCGCCGGTTCGACTCCGGCGGCATCGACCTCCCGGCGGAGCTGGCAGCGGGTCTCGGCACGCCGTAGTGACGAATACACTAGAGCCGCACCCTCACAACAACTTGCCGACATCAGGTCAGGAACCCAGGAAGGCATCAACGAATGGTCGACGAACAGGTCCTCGAGCACACTCCCTTCGAACCGCTGCCGATCGCCGACGGCGTGATCGCCGGGCCGCTCCGCCATCCCCGCAACCTGGAACAGTCGATCCCCGGCTCGATCCACGAGGACAGCACCGCCCGGAAGCTCGGACTGCGTGGCGGCACGGTCGCCGGATCACTCCACATGGAGCAGTTTCCGCCGCTGCTGGTCGAGGCGCTTGGTGAGGAGTGGTGGCGAACCGGCGGCCTGTCGCTCTACTTCACGTACGCCACCACCGACGGCGAGGGCGTCCAGTGCTTCGGCCGCAGGCCCCTGAACGGGCAGGCGGGCGAGCAGATCCCCGTGTGGATGGACATGGAGGACGGCCGCCGGGTGGCGGAAGGCACCGCGTGGACCGGCTCCACCGCGGAAGAGACGCCCCTCGAGCAGCGGATCGAGAGCATGCCGCAGCCCACCGACCTCCGCATCTTCGAGTCCCTCGGCACCGGCCGTGAACTCGACGGGATCGACGCGCGGGTCGGACAGGAGGACCTGGACCAGCGCCTCTCCGTCATCGTCGAGCCGTTCGATCACTACCGCTCCGCGGACCGCTACGGCGAGGCCGTCCTGCCGCCGAGCCTGATCGTCCGCCTGCTGACGCGCTACCAGCGCGTGCTGCTCGAGGACTGGCCGAACCTCGGCGTCGGCCTCTACGGCGCCATCGAGATCGAACATCTCGCCGGGCCCTGCTTCGTCGAGCACGACTACGAAGTACGGGGGCGTGTCGTCGCGGTCGGCGAGACACCCAAGACCGAGTACTTCTGGTACGAGAGCACGGTCTCCGAGCCGTCCGGCGGCGAGGACCGCGCCCGCATGCTGATGATGATCCGCACGATGAAGGCGGCGAGTCCGTTGTGGCAGTAGACGCAGCGAGGACGACCGAGGGCGAGTACCCGAAGTACGCAACGCGGGTCCTGATCGCAACCGCCGTCTGCCTGCTCGCGGCCGCCGCCCAGGCTCAAGGACCACGCCTGGTCGATGGCCAACTCGAGTCCGACCTCGTGCCGTCGCCGGTCGAGTACTACGCCCTGCTGCCACCCGGCTACGACGATCTGGAGGAACCCGTTCCGCTCGTGCTGAACCTCCACGGCGGCGGCGGCAGCCGCGATGTGCTGGGGGTGCGGCAGCAGCCGATCTTCGTCGGTATGTGGGAGGCCGGAACCCTGCCGCCGATGGTCATCGTCACGCCGAGCGCCACCGGACGCTGCTTCTACATGGACTACAGGGACGGCTCGCAGAAGTGGGAGTCCTTCCTGATCGGGCCGTTCCTCGCCCACCTGCGGGATACCTACAACGTGCGCACCAATCGCCGCGGCACCCTGGTCACCGGCATCTCGATGGGCGGCATGGGCTCGCTGCGACTCGCCTTCAAGTATCCGGAGACCTTCGGCGCCGTCGCCTCGATGGAACCCGGCATCGCCCCGATCGACGACTGGAACGACATGCGTCCCAAGCACCGCTTCTGGCGCGGCAACGACCTGATGGAGTCGATCTACGGCAACCCGGTCGACCGCGAGTACTGGAACGCCAACAACCCCGCGACGATCGCCAGGGCCAGGGCCGACGTCATCCGCGAGTCAGGGCTGAAGATCTTCCTCGAGGCCGGCGACGAAGACCTGTTCTGGCTCTATGAGGGCACCGAGTTCCTCCACCAGGTGCTCTGGGACCAGAAGATCCGCCACGAGTACCGCCTCTACTACGGCGCCGATCACGTCGGTCGAACCCTCGGCCCACGGACCGAGGAGGCCTACCGTTTCCTCGCCGGCACGCTGTCCGATCCCGAGCCCGACCCGGGTGTCGAAGCGACCCGTCGGCGGATCGATCCGCTCAAGCGACGACTCACCGAGGCTGACCACTACGAGGTGGACAAGGCGCTGATCGAGGGCGGCGAGGGTCAATAGGCAACAGCGCCGTCCTCCCGTTCAGGCCAGACCCAACCCCCGTCGAGCCCGGCGCACACGAGTCTCCGATCGCTTTGCGGCCAGCACATGCTCTCGCAGCATCCGCTGCTGGCTCGCCGTGAGTCGCGTCCAGACAGCCTTGGCAGCGGCCGACCCTTCGATCAGCCGCAAGAGCTCGTCCGGCAACGCCGATGAAGCCATCCGAAGCGTTAGTTCGACCTCGTCACCGGTCGAGACACGGGCATCCCGGCACCACTTGCCCGGCAGGTCCAGGAACCACCGATCTGCGTCCCAGCGCTTCAGACTGCGGCGGCCGAGATCGAAGCCGCCGAGCGCACCTTCGACGACCGTGGTGTCCCCGAGCTTCCACGACGCCACGGCCGAGTCCGGTACGACGACATACCGCGGCAGGTCTGGTTGGTGCCGCTGAACCCGAGCCCGGAGCGTGATCGTAGAAGCCACATCGTCACCGCGGGATGCCATCCGCATGCCTCAACGAGACCGTACCCCAGTCCGCGCCATCGTTGACACGCCGACCTCAGACGCTTAGGTTGCCCGGCGAACCTCTGAGGAACTTCAAGATGAGCAAAGCGACCGCAACGTCACGGTGGGCAGCGTCTGCCTCTCTTCTCCTTGTCCTTCTGGCGGCCGCTTGCGGCGGCACCGGCGGGGACGCCGATGTCGTCCCGACCGCCGGCAACGTCGACGATGAGCGGATCATGCGCGCCGCCGCGGACGAGCCCGGGAGCTGGCTGACCTACGGCCAGACCTACAAGGAGCAGCGCTTCTCCACCCTCGACCAGATCACCCGCGAGAACGTCGGCGGCCTCAAGCTCGCCTGGTCCAAACCGATCGGCGGCCGCTCCGAGCGGATGCAGGGCACGCCGCTGGTCGTCGACGGGGTCATGTACGCGACGAACGGCTGGGGCGTGATCTATGCGCTGGACCCGGCCACGGGCGAGGAGATCTGGACGCACGACCCGCAGACGGACCGCACCTACGTCAAGTACTCCTGCTGCGGCGGTGTGGCGAACCGCGGCGTCGCGGTGTACAGGGGCAAGGTCTACGTCGCCCTGTTCGACGGCCGGCTCGTGGCGGTCGACGCGGCGACCGGCGAGGAGGTCTGGGACGTCGACACCTGGCATCCTTCGGCGCTCGGTCGCTTCAACATCACTGGTGCCCCTCGCGCCGCCGGGGGCAAGGTGTTCATCGGCCAGGGCAGCTCCGAGAGCGGCAAGCGGCGCGGCTACGTCTCCGCCTACGACGCCGAGACCGGCGAACTCGCCTGGCGCTTCTACCTCGTACCCGGCGACCCGTCCAAGCCGTTCGAGCACCCCGAGATGGAGATGGCGGCCGAGACCTGGGGCGGGGAGTGGTGGAAGATGGGCGGCGGCGGCACCGCCTGGAATTCGCTGGTCTACGACGAGGAGCTGAACCTGCTCTACATCGGCGTCGGCAACGGCGCGCCCTGGTCGCGCCAGGTCCGCTCACCCGGGGGCGGCGACGACCTGTTCCTGACCGCGATCGTCGCCGTCGACGCGGACACCGCCGAGATGGCTTGGTACTACCAGACGGTTCCGGGCGACAACTGGGACTACAGCTCGGCGATGGACATCGCCCTCGGCGAACTGACCGTCGACGGCGTGGAACGAAAGGTCCTGCTCCAGGCGCCGAAGAACGGCTTCTTCTACGTGATCGACCGCGAGAGCGGCGAGTTACTGCGCGCCCACCCGTACACCGACCGGATCGACTGGGCGACCCACGTCGACATGGAAACCGGGCGGCCGATCGAGAACCTGGACGTCGTGTTCGAAGAGAAACCGCAGTGGATTACGCCGGCGAACGCCGGCGCCCACAACTGGGAGCCCATGTCCTGGGACGAGGACAAGGGCGTCATGTACTTCTACTACCACGACTACGCGAACTTCTACGCCCTGCCCGAGGAGTTCGTCGAGACGGGCACGTACACGATCCGGCCGTGGGGACTCAGCCTCGGCGTAGCCAGCGGCGCCTACCGCCAGAAGCTCCAGGACCAGGCCGGCCCGCGCCCCGAGGACAGGGGTTTTCTCGTCGCTTTCGATCCCCTCTCAGGCGAGAAGGTCTGGGAGAACCGCCTGCCCTCGGCCTTCAACGGCGGCGTGCTCGCGACGACCACCGGCGTGCTGTTCCACTGCGGCGGCGGCGGGGACTTCAACGCGTACGACAAGGACACGGGCGAGAAGATCTGGGAGTTCAACGCCTACGGCCAGTTCTCCTCGTCGATCATCAGCTACATGGAGGGCGGAACGCAGTACGTCGCCACGATGGTCGGTGGCGGCAGGGGCTACGACCGTCCCGGCGAACTGCTCGTCTTCTCGTTGGACGGCGAAGCCACGCTCGCCGAGCCGCCGGAACGCGACTTCTCCATCCCCGAGCAGCCGCCGCTGACCGCGAACGAAGCCACCCTCGAACAAGGCAACACGCTCTACCACGAGCACTGCGCGCTCTGCCACCGCGGACTCGGCCAGACCTCGATCGTCGCCGCCGCCTCCCCCGACCTGCGCCGAATGTCCCCCGCAGTCCACGACGACTTCATGGCGATCGTCCAGGACGGCCTGCTGCCGCTCGGCATGCCCGGCTACGCCGAGCTCTTCGACGAGGAGGCCACGACCGCGATCCACCAGTTCGTCATCTCGAAGGCGATGGAGCTGCGGGACGCGCAGTAGCTCGAGAATGAAACTCGTCCTGGACTGCGATCCCGGACTCGACGACGCGGTCGCGATCCTGGTCGCGGCGCGCTACGCCGACCTCATCGGGATCACGACCGTCGCCGGCAACGTTGGAATCAACCGCACCACCCGGAACGCGCTCGTCGTCGCGCAACTCGCCGCGCTGGACGTGCCCGTCCACCGCGGCGCGGCGCAGCCTCTGGCAGGCGCCGCCGTCGACGGCAGCCGGATTCACGGTGAGACCGGCCTCGGCAACGCGGTTCTACCCGACCTGACCCGGTCCGAGACTTCGGATGACGCGGTCGCCTACATCTGCGACACCGCCCGTTCCGTCAATGACCTGCACCTCGTGGCCATCGGTCCGCTGACCAACGTTGCGCTGGCGTTGCGGCGCGATCCCCATCTCCGCCGCCACCTCGCCGGCCTGACCATCATGGGCGGCAGTGCGAGCGCCGGCAACATCACGTCCGTCGCCGAGTTCAACATCTGGGCCGACCCGGAGGCCGCGGCCATCGTCTTCGAGAAGGCCGCCCCGGTCACGATGGTCGGCCTCGACGTGACGAACAAAGTGGTCTTCGGCGCCGAAGAGACCGCGCGGATGCGCGCCGTCGGAACGCCGGCAGCCGACCTCGCCGCCGATGTCACCGACTTTCTGCGCGACCGCTTCCGGCAGTACGTCGGACAGTCCGTCGTTCCCCTGCACGACGCGACTGCCGTCATCGCGGTGACGCACCCCCATCTGTTCGAGCGTTCGCGTCATCCCGTCGCGGTCGAGGTGGGCGGCGAGATCACCCGCGGCATGACCGTGGCCGACCTCCGGCCGGCAGCGCTGATCGAGGCGATCGGCCCAGCCGGGGTCCCTGCCAGCGAGATCGTCTGGGACACGGATGTCGACGCCGTCAGAGAGCTGATCGTGGAGGCTGTTCTCGCCTACTAGCCGTCTGGCAGCCGGTCGGCCCGCTGGTCCATGTCGTTCTGGTGCAGGACCAGATGGTCGACGGAACCGTCGTCGCCTCGCCCGAACGTGATCTGCGCATCCACGACGCGGTAGAAGTACTTCGTGTCGGACTCGGCGAACACCTCGAAGCGCGGCTGCCCGGTGAGCTGGACGAACAGCCGGTCGCCCTCGCGGGTCACCGTGAAGACGACATTCTCAGCGAGCTGATAGCGGCCGACGTAGTCGTCGTAGACCGCCGGATCGACTTCGACCGCGGTCCGCAGGGCCGGAGGCACGACGAGCCGGTAACGCGAATCCAGCAGGTGGAAGCCCAGGTCGTCGACACTGTCGCCGGAGTTCGACAGCACCACGACGCCGGTCCCCGAGTCGAGGTCGAAGCCGAGAAACGAGCGGTAGCCGCCGGTGCCGCCGTTGTGCCAGTGGAGGTCACGCCCGTGCCCGCTGCGGACGACCCACCCGAGTCCGATTCGCATGCCGGGCGCCGGGAAGTCGCGGCGTGACTGATGGGTCTCCGCCATCGGCTCCTGCAGCGGCAACTCGCGCAGACCGAGATTCGCTTCGACGAAGGTCAACATGTCGTTGACCGTGGACCGCAGCGCGCCCGCGCCCGCGAGGGTCGGAAGGTCCCAGTTCGCCACCGGCCTGAGTTGCACGCTATGCCCGATGGCCAGCCGTTCCTGCTGGGGCGGCGACAACGTGACCGAGGTGTCGGACATCCCGAGCGGTTCGAGAAGCCGTTCGGAGACCAGGCTCTCGTAGTCCGTCTCCTGGCTCAGAGCGAGCGCGTGGCCCAGAAGACCGGTGCCGAGATTCGAGTACTCGACCGTCTCGCCGATGTCGCGCGCCAGCTCGTGCGATGAAAGGAACTCGTAGAGCTGAGCGACCGTGTAGTCGGCATACGGGTTCCCCGCATCGGCCGGCCGAAAGTTGTTCGGCATCCGCGGCAGTCCCGAACTGTGCGTCGTCAGGTGCAGCAACGTGATCTCCGCGCCGTTCCGCGTCGGCACGGTGACGTCCGGCCCGAGTAGCCGCTGCACCGGCGTCTCGAGCTCGAGGGCGCCCTCATCCGCAAGGTCCGCCAGCAGGATCGCGGTGAAGACCTTGGTGATCGAGCCGATCTCGTAGACGGTGTCGCCATCCACTTCGGTCAGGCTGTCGGTCGCAAGCTGGCCGTGGGCGACCACCCGCCGGCCCCCTGGTTCGACAACGCCGACCACGATGCCCACGCTCCGCTTCTGCTCGTCGATCCGCTCTACCAAAGTCTGGCGAATGGTCTCGTTGTCCGGGACCGCACCGACACCCTGAACTGCGAAGCAAACAGGGGACACCAGCAGGAGTGCGACGAGAGCACTCGTCACGGCCGACATCGACTGCAGGGGAACGCAAGCTCTCAAGCGAACGGCTAGGGGCCCCGCCGACCCGTCGGAACCCTTCATCAGCCGGCCCGAGCGAGCACTTCGACCTGCGTCTCGAGCAACTCGCCCAGACGGTCCTTTTCCACCTCCAGATCGAAACGCGACTGGAGATTGAGCCAGAACCGATCGCTGGTGCCGAAGAAGCGCGAGAGACGGAGCGCCGTATCCGCCGTCACGGACCGCTTTCCATGGACAATCTCGTTGATTCGACGAGGAGGCACACTGATCCCCTTGGCGAGCCGATACTGGCTCAGGCCGAGAGGTTCCAGAAACTCCCTGAGCAGAATCCGGCCGGGGTGAATCGGCTCCAGTACCTTCTTCGCCATCATGCTCTCCTAGTGGTAGTCGACAATCTCGACGGCATCGGCACCGCCGTCCGTCCATGAGAAACAGATCCGGTAGCGATCGTTGATGCGGATGCTGTGTTGGCCTGCTCGGTCACCCTTGAGCTTCTTCAGTCGATTGCCGGGCGGCACTCTCAGATCCTCGAGCTTCTCGGCGGCGTCCACGATCAGTAGCTTCCGTAGCGCCGCCTTTGACAAGCCCCCTGGAACCGCGCGGCTCCTCTCCCGAAGGAAGAGCTTCTCGCTCTCCTTGTCGCGGAAGCTCCTGATCACGGCGCGATGATAACGCGCCTCGGTATCATCGGCTACTTCGAGCGGGCAGGACGCTCGGCCTCGGGTTCGATGTCGACGGGCCGTATCATCCCATCCGATGTGCGGCCGGTACACGCTCCGCTCGAAGGCTCGATCCGTAGCCGCGCATTTCGAGCTGGATGAGCTGCCGGACCTGGAACCGCGCTACAACATCGCGCCGACCCAGGACGTTCCCGTGGTCGCACTGAACCGCGAAGGCCAACGCGCCCTCGGCACGATGCGCTGGGGCTTCCCACGAAAGCGCGGCGGTCCCCAGATCAACCTCCGCGACGACACCGCCGTCGAAGCGCCTCGGTTCCGAAACCTCCTGAGTCGGAGGCGTTGCCTCGTCATCGCCGACGGCTGGTACGAGTGGCAAGTGCAGTCGGACGGTTCCCGGCTCCCCCACTACATCCGGATGCCCGGCGGCGTGCCCTTTGGCTTCGCGGGCGTCTGGAACCGAACGCCGGACGGCCTCGCCTGCACGATCCTCACCTGCCCCGCCAGCAAACCGATCGCACCAATCCACGACCGGATGCCCGTCATAGCCCGGCCGCCGTACGAGCAGTGGCTCGACGGTCCGCTGCAGGATCCCGACGCCTTGGAAGAGCAACTCGAGACCTACACCGGCGAACTCGAGTTCTTCCCCGTCTCGACGCGGGTCGGCAACTACCGCAACGACGACTCGTCCCTGATCGAACCTGCCTGAGGCAAACCGAACGACCGCCACACGAAGTACATCGCCGGAAAGACGAACGTCACTCCAAGGAACACGGTCACCAGTCCGCCGACCATGGGCGCCGCGATCCGCTTCATCACGTCGGCGCCGGTGCCGGTCGACCACAGGATGGGCACCAGGGCGACGAAGGTCGTCAGCACGGTCATCGTGATCGGCCGCACCCGCCGGACGGCGGCCTCGGTCACGGCTTCCCGCAGATCGCGCAAGGTGTTCATCGTCCCCGCACTCCGTCGCTCGCCATAGACGAGATCGAGGTAGAGCAGCATCACGGACCCGGTCTCGGCCGCGAGTCCCGCGAGAGCGATCATCCCGACCCACACGGCGACCGACCAGTTGTAGTTGAGCTGATCGAGCAGCCAGACCGAGCCGACGAGCGAGAACGGCACCGCCGAGACGATGAACGCGGTCTTGATCACCGAGCGGGTGCTCAGATAGAGGAGCGCGAAGGTCAGAACGAAGGTGAGCGGCACGATGAGCAGGAACCGGTCGCGCGCCCGCTCCATGTACTCGTACTGCCCCGACCAGAGGAGCGTGTAGCCCGGGGGCAGCGCCACCTTGTCGGCAACCTCCTCGCGGGCGCGGCGGATCCAGCCGCCGATGTCGCTGCTTTCCAGGTCAACGTAGACCCAGGCGTTCGGCCTGGCGCCTTCGGACTTGATTCCCGGCGGTCCGTCCCGGAACTCGATCGCCGTCACCTGGCCCAGCGGCACCTGGGCGCCGCCCGGCGCGGTCACGAGGATCTGCTCCAGGGCCTCCGGATCGTCGCGCAGTTCCCGCGGGTAGCGCAGGTTGATCGGGTAGCGCTCCAGGCCCTCGACGGTCCAGGAGACGTTCATGCCACCGACCGCCGACTGGATCGTGTCCTGGATGTCGGCGATCCGCAGGCCGAAGCGCGCGGCCGCCTCCCGATCGATGTCGAAGTCGAGGTAGGCGCCGCCCATCACCCGCTCGGCATAGGCCGTGAGCGTGCCCGGGAGCGGCTTGACCACCGCCTCGACCTGCTCCGCGAGTCGCTCCAGTGTCTGAAGATCGGGGCCGCCCAGCTTGATCCCCACCGGTGTCTTGATCCCGGTGGACAGCATGTCGATCCGGGTCTTGATCGGCATCGTCCAGGAGTTGGTGACGCCGGGGAACTGGAGCGCCCGGTCGAGCTCGGCGATCAGGTCGTCCGGGGTCAGGCCGGGACGCCACTCGTCCTGGTCCTTCAGCACGATCGTCGTCTCCAGCATCGAGAGCGGCGCCGGGTCGGTCGCCGTCTCCGCCCGGCCCACCTTGCCGAAGACGGTCTCCACCTCCGGGAAGCTGCGGATGATGCGGTCCGTCTGCTGGACGATCTCCCTGGCCTTCGTGATCGACACGCCGGGCAGGGTCGTCGGCATGTAGAGAAGGTCGCCCTCCCACAGCGGCGGCATGAACTCGGAACCGATCCGCTTGAGCGGCACGAGGCTCGAACCCAGCACGGCGAGCATCAACACGATGACGAGCCAGCGCAGCCGCACGGCTCCCGCGACCAGCGGCCGGTAGACGAAGCGCAGGAGCCGGGGCAGCAAGACGTGGATGGGGAGATCGGCGACTCGCTTGAAGCGGCCCATGTGATGAGTCCGGACGATCCGTCCGCGCACGAGCCAGAACATGAGCACCGGCACCACGGTCACCGCGACCACCGAGGCCATCGCCATCGAGTAGGTCTTGGTCAGGGCGAGCGGCTTGAACAGCCGGCCTTCCTGGGCCTCGAGCGTGAACACAGGCAGGAAGGACACAGTGACGACCAGCAGCGAGAAGAACAGGGTCGGCCCGACCTCCTGGGCCGCCCGCAGAACGAGGTCGAAGCGGGATCGCTTGCCGCCCGCCTCGACGTCCTCCTCTATGTGACGATGCACGTTCTCGACCATGACGATCGAAGCGTCGACCAGCACGCCGATCGAAATCGCGATGCCGCCCAGCGACATGATGTTCAGACCGAGTCCCTGGGCTCGCATGACGACGAAGGCCAGCAGCACGGAGATGGGAATCGGCAGGATCGCCACCAGCGCGGACCGGAAGTGGAACAGGAAGAGAAGGCACACGACGGCGACGACGATCGACTCCACGATCAGCGTGTCCGTCAGCGTCGCGATGGACCGTTCGATCAGGCCGCTGCGGTCGTAGGCGACCGAGATCTCCACGTCGTCCGGCATGCCGCCGGCGAGCTCGTCCAGGCGTTCCTTCACCCGCTCGATCGTGGCCCGGGTGTCGGCGCCCGAGCGGACGACGACGATGCCGCCGACCGTCTCGCCCTCGCCGTTCCAGTCGGCCAGGCCCCGGCGGATCTCCGGCCCGATCGTCACGTTCGCGACGTCCCGGAGCAGTACCGGCACACCGCCCGGGCCGGATGCGAGGACGATCGTCTCCAGGTCCCGCAACTCCTGGATGTAGCCACGCCCGCGGACCATGTATTCCCGCTCCGCCATCTCGATCAGCCGGCCGCCCACGTCGGCGTTCGACTCCTCGATCGCCTGCCGGACGACGGGAAGCGAGAGGCCGTAGGCGCGCAGCCGGACCGGGTCCACTTCGACCTGGTACTGGCGCACGAAGCCGCCGATCGAGGCGACCTCCGAGACGCCCTCGACGGTCAGGAGGCCGTACTTCAGGTACCAGTCCTGGAGCGAACGAAGCTCCGCCAGGGACCGCGAATCCGAGTTCAGCACGTACATGAAGGCCCAGCCCACGCCGGTGGCGTCCGGTCCGAGCTGCGGTGATGTGCCCGGCGGCAGCCTGCCCTCGAGGCCCGCCACGGACTCGAGCACCCGGGAACGCGCCCAGTAGAGATCCGTGCCGTCCTCGAAGATGACGTAGACGAAGGAGAAGCCGAAGAAGGAGTAGCCGCGGACCACCTTGGCGTAGGGCACCGAGAGCATCGTCGAGGTGATCGGGTAGGTCACCTGATCCTCGACCACCTGCGGCGCCTGCCCGGGGAACTCGGTGAACAGGATGACCTGCACGTCCGAGAGGTCCGGAATCGCGTCGATGCGGGTCGTCCGCACCGACCAGACGCCGGCCGCCACCGCCACAACCAGGGCCCCCGCCACCAGCAACTGGTTGCGGAGCGACCATTCGATGATCCGGTTCAGCATGGCGTCACCGGCCGTGGTTTCGGTGGGCCTCGTGCGGATCGACCGCCTCTTCGGGCTCGACCGCCGCATGACCCTGGTGGCCCTCGTGGCCCTCGTGGCTCATCTCGTGGCCTTCGTGCCCCTCGGCCGCGCCCTCCGGCGCCGAGGCCGCGTCGACCATCTGCTGGACCGCCGCACGCAGTCTGGACTCGGAGTCGAGCAGGAACTGGGACGACGTGACGACGTCCTCGCCCGCCGCCACGCCCGAGCGGACCTCGGCCAGACCGCCGGCGGTCTGGCCCAGCTCCACCTCGCGTGGCTCGAAGCGGCCTCCGCCCAGGGCCACGATGACCACGCTCCTCCGCCCCGTCCGCAAGACGGACTCGGTAGGAATGGTCAGGGCTCCCGGAACGAGGACCGGATCGAAGACGACCGTGGCGAACATCCCCTTGCGCAGCCGGCCGTCCGGATTCGGCACCGCGATCTTCACCGTCAGCGTGCGGGTGCGCTCCGAAAGCTCCGGCTCGATGAACTCGACCGTGCCCCGGATCGTCTCGCCCGGGAAGTAGGTGAACGTCACCTCCGCTTCGGCGCCCGGACGGATCCAGACCACCTGGTCCTCGAACACCTCGACCGAAAGCCACAGCGAGGTGATGTCGGCGATGTGGTACGCCTCCATTCCGGGCGTCACCGCCATTCCCTCGAGACCCGGCATCCGCCTCATGACCAGGCCGCCGGCCGGCGCGGTAACCGTCAGCGTGCGGAAGATCTCGCCCGTCTCCTCGAGGCGCGCGATCTGCTCCGGAGAGATGTCCCAGAACGCGAGCCGGGCCCGCGCCGCGTCGACCAGGGCCTCGGCCCGCAGCCGGGCGCTGTCCGGCGCGTCCCGGAATCGGGCCGCGTAGCGGATCGCCGAGAGGAGCTCCTGCTCGGTCTGCACCAGTTCGGGGGAGTAGACCTCGAACAGGCCCGCGCCCTCGGCCACCGGCTCGCCGACGTGATTCACATGGACCTTCTCCACCCAACCGTCGTACTTCGTGGTCACGGTGACCATCCGTTCCTGGTCGTACTCCAGGTAGCCGACGGTCCGGATCTCGTGGCGCAGGTCGCGCCGGGTGGCCATTTCCGCGCGGACGTTCATGTTCTGGACCACGGCCGGGTCGATCGAGACCGTCGTGCCGGCGCCGAACGCCCGCTCCGCCTCGTCGGCGTAGACCGGCACGTAGTCCATCCCCATCTCGTCCTCGGCCGGCACGGGCGAGGTGATCGTCGGGTCCATCGGATTCCGGTAGAAGAGAACCTCCCGTTCGCCGACGGAGGACGCGGCCTCACCGTCCGGGCCGGCAGCGGTCATCGGACCAGCGTGATAACCGACCGTTCGCTGGAGCCACGAATCCGCCGGATGCAGGTCAAGGGGATCGAAGAACAGGAGGAAGAAGGCGGCGAAGCTCCCGACAACCCAGGCGGTCCCAACCAACCAGGGGCGCAGCCAGGTCCCGATCGCCCCGCCGAATCCGTTCGTGTCCGTCATCTCTTCGAACCTCCCCTCTCCGCGGCAGCGGCCAACGGCCTGCCGATCGCCCCTTCCAGTTCCGCGAGACCGATCAGATAGTCGGCCCTCGCCCGGTCCGTCGCCGTCTGCGCCTCGAACAGGACGTGCTCGGCGTCGAACAGGTCGAGCGTGTTCAGCGAGCCGGCGATGTACCCCGCCTCGGCCGACTCCAGCGCCTCCTCCGCCTGCACGACCAGCAGGTCCTCCAGCAGCCGCAGCCGCCTCCAGGCCAGCGGCAGGCGCTGGGTCAGGTCGCCAACTTCCGTCTCGACGACCACTTCCGCGGCGCGGCGCTCATCGACCGCCTGGGAACGCAGGTCGAGCGCTTCCTGTACCGCCGCCGCCCGGCTGCGCCGGCGCAGCGGCAGCGTGATGCCGCCGCGCACGCCGAACACGTCGTTGCCGTTGCCAGCCGGCGACAGAAGGCGGGCGGCCTCGTCGCCGCGCGGGGTCACGAGCGTGTACGTCACGCCGACGTTGAAGTCGGGCTTCGAGGCCATCCGGGCCAGGCTCTCCAGCGTCTCGGTCCGGGCGAGTCCGGCCTCCGCCGCGCGCAGCTCCGGCCGCGACGATCGCGCCAAAGCCGCGAGGTTCCCGCTCTCGAGCGCCGCTTCCTCGATCGCCACCGGGAAGGAACCTCTCGTGACCGGCGTGGCGGCAGGGCGGTCCCGCAGCGAATTGAGCCGCGCGCGCAGCGCGGCTTCGCCGAGGTCCAGGTCGACGAGTGCCCGCTCGGCACGTGTGATCTCTGCCTGCAGCTTGAGCACGGCCTGAGTCGATCCCACGCCGGTCGCGTACCGGGCCTGAGCGACCTCCTCGTGCTGGACGAGGTGCTCCAGGAAGGTCTCGGCCGTCTCCCTCGAGCGGTCGAGAAACGCCAGTTCGTGGTAAAGCCGCCTGACCTCCGTGACCAGGCGCAGCCGATCCGACTGCACGGCGTGCTCCAGCGCGACCGCGCCGTGAACCGCCGCTTCCTCCCGCAGATCGAGCTTGGCCAGCCACGGCAGCGGCTGGCTGTAACCGAGCATGAGCCGCTGCGGTCCGACCCGCGTTTCCGGCGGAGCGAGAAAGGCCGTGGCCTCCGCCGTCGGATCGGGCAGGGAGGCGGCCTGGGGCGCTTTCTGCGCCGCCGCCCGCGCTCTGGCGAAACCGGCTCTGAGGCCCGGATTCCGCTCCAGCGTCTCCTCGACGAGCGCGCGCAGCGCTTCATCAGCGATTCCCTGGGCGACCCGGTCCGCCGGCGCCCGATCCCGAGGGGCGCTCAGCCCGTCCGCTTGGCCGGTCTCGGCCATCGATGTTCCTGCCCAGCCGACCGTCAGCAGGACGGCTGCGAGCAGGCAAGGCGTATGTCGATCAAACCCGCGTTTGTGCTTGCGGGTGTTGCCGCCGCAATGACGCTTGAGCGAGTGATGCATCTGACTCCTCCGCGGAAACGTGTTCTCCGCGGCCACCCGCATTCGGGGGCGACCGCCGTGATTCGCTTCAGCGGAGGATCAGAGCAACAGGGCCGAGTACAGCCTGTAGCGCGGGACAGCGGGCGGCGGGTCTCCGTCGCAGGCGAGCACCGCGGCCTCGAGACCACAGCGTTCGGGTGCGTCCAGCCCGGTCCCGGTCAGGGCGGGCGGGTCGATGTCGCCGGTGGAGCCAAGGAGGATCCCTTCGGCCGGCGGATCGACCGACTCTGCGGCGCAGCAGCCCGTCATCACCATCTCGGTGTGCCCGCAGGACGCCATCTCGCCCGTCTCCTGCATGGCGCAAGGGTCTTCCGGCTCCGCCAGAGACGCGCACAGTCCTGCCGCCGGAGCGGCCAGAACCGCTACAGCCAGGAATGCGGAGATGAGCCGAAACGCGCCGCGCATTGCCAACATTGTACTCCCGAACGCTGTCGCGGCCTGAAATACTCCTCCCGCTTCCCGTACAACGCGCCTCGACCCGCCCCTGGACTCCGGAGCTCCCGATGATCCGTTATCCCCAACTCTCCCGCCGCGGCTTCCTGCAGGCCACCGGCTCCCTGGCCGGTGCACTGGTCTTGCCGCGCCTCGCGCTGGGTGCGGAAGTGAGGCCCGCGCCGGGCATGCCTGCGCCCCGCTTCGTGGACACGAACGGCATCCGCATGGCGGTCTACGAGCAGGGAACAGGCATCCCCGTCGTCCTCTGCCACGGTTTCCCTGAACTCGCCTTCTCCTGGCGGTTCCAGCTTCCGGCGCTCGCCGAAGCGGGTTTCCGCGCCATCGCCCCCGATCAGCGCGGCTACGGCATGACCGACCGGCCGGAGGACGTGACGGAGTACAGCCTGAGGCACCTCTCCGACGACATGGCGGGAATGCTCGATGCGCTCGAGATCGACAAGGCCGTCTTCGTCGGCCACGACTGGGGCGGCGGGGTCGTCTGGATGATGGCGCGCCTGTACGCGGACCGCTGTCTCGGCATCGTCGGCGTGAACACCCCGGGCGGGCGGCCGCCGAACCTGCCGCGCCGCGCGCCGACCGAGGAGCCGTTGATCGTCCGGTCTCAGAACTACTACACGGTCCAGTTCCAGGAGCCCGGCCGCGCGGAGAAGGCGCTCTCCGCCGACGTGCGCAAGACGTTCCAGATGATGCTGCGCCGCGGCTACATCTGGGACGTCGAAGCGTTCAAGGCGATGCCGGCGGACTCGCCCGAACGGCAGATGGACCTGCTCCGGATGCTGGACAGGGAGGACTACCCGGGCGAGGTGTTCCTGTCCGAGGAGGCCCTGGACTACTTCACGGAGACTTTCGAGATCACCGGCTTTACCGGTGGCCTCAACTGGTACCGCATGGCCGGTCGCCCGTTCCCAGGCATCGAGAATGCGAAGTGGCAGATCGACGTGCCGTGCCTCTACATCGGCGCGGAGAACGACGTCATCCTGCGCCCCTCTTCAGCCGACGGCATGGAGGACTTCATCGACGACTTCGAGAAGTACACCGTCGCGGACTGCGGCCACTGGACGCAGCAGGAGAAGCCGGAAGAGACGAACCGGGTGCTGATCGACTGGCTGCGGCGGAAGATCGCGAAGACCGGGTAGGACCTGCCGGGTACATCGGCTGGGGCGGCTACTCGCCGAGCCGCTCCCAGACCAGCGAGGCCTGGACCATGCGCCCGTCGACCGTTCGGGCGGGCGGCATGAGGGTCAGCGTTCGGTCGCCGAACTCGTAGAAGCGCTGCGCGTCGGTGTTCATGCAGCTCGGGTACCAGCAGCCCGACCGGTGGTGGACGATGAAGCCGTCGTCCGCGTGGATCGTGTACGGCCCGAAGTAGCTGACGTACGTCCCCATCGCGGCGCCGGCCTCCTCCGCCGTCGTGCGGCCGTCGGCGAAGAGTTCCCGACCCGGACGGACCAGGTGAACCGCCATGTGGCCGGAGGCCGTGTAGATGATGAAGCCGTCCTCGTAGGTCCGCTGCACCGGCAGCGCCGCGCCCGAGTCGTCCGTGCGGTCGAGCCGCGCGAACTCCCAGAAGCCGATGAATCGGCGGTGCTCGTCCGTGAGTTCGGCCAGGTCGGGCAGCCGCCTCCAGGTCAGCCGCACGACGCCGCCGTCGGCGCCGGCCGGTGGCTGCAGCGTCAGGCTGTCCTCCCCGAATTCGTAGTGACGCACGTAGTCCGAGCCGGCGCCGCGCGGGTTCATGCTCGCCCGCAGGTGGTGGGTGACGGTCCCCGCCTCCGGGTCCACCGTGAAGCCGCCGAAATAGGACGTGTACGACCGGTAGGCCGCCAGGATCTCCTCGGGTGTCGCCTCGTCACCCGCATACGGCGCCCGATCGGCGCCCTGGATGACGACACCCATCGTTCCGGCCGGGTCGTACATGATGAAGCCGGTCGACGATTCGTTGCGCGACAGTTCCTCGCCGTCGCCCGAGTAGCGAACGATCGAAGCCAACTCCCAGGCGCCGTGAAACGGCGCGCCCGGGTCGCCGGCCGCGGCCGGGGCGGACGACTGGTCGGCGGGGGGACTGGCGCAGCCACCAAGTAGCAGGGCGACGCCGGCAAGGGCACAGTGAATCGAACGCATGGTCAGGATCCTCCCAAGTCAGTGACATCGGCATCCGGAAACAGCCAGTTCGGCGGCGGCTCGAACCCTTCCCCGCCCGCGCCGAAGGACTGCACAGGGTTCGGCGGTTGCAGAGCGCGGAACTCCCGGGCCTTTTCGAAGAGTCGCGCCCTCACGTCCGGATGGTCCGTGGACAGACTCCGTTCTTCGAAGGGATCCTCCCCGATTCGGTACAGAAGCTGCTCGGACGCCGCCGCCGATCCGCGCCGGTCAAGCGGCGGGCCGATGACGACGAGCTTCCAGGCGCCCGACATCACCGACACCTGCTCCCGCTCCGGGTTCTTCTGGCCGACGAAGGAGTACAGGTCGCGCGCCGGCCCGTCCGGATCCGCGCCGGCGAGGACGTCGCGGACGTTCCGGCCGTCGAGCTCCTTGCCGCCGTGGTCGTTCAAGCCGGCGATGCGCATGAGGGTCGGCAGGATGTCGATGTAGGCGACCGGCGGTTTCACCCGGCCGCCGCCCGAGATGCCTCCCGCCGGCCAGCGCGCCGCCGCGGCGACGCGCGTGCCTCCCTCGAAGACGGTGCTCTTCGTGCCCCGGTAGGGCCCGTTGTCAGCGGCGCCGAGGCCGCCGCCGTTGTCGCTGAAGAAGAGGACGAGAGTGTTCTCCGCGATGCCGCGATCGTCGAGCGCCCGGAGGATGCGGCCCACGCCCTCGTCCAGCGCGTGAACCATCGCGGCGTGGACTCGACGGTCTTCGCGACGCTGCTCCTCCGGCGGCAGAGGCCAGCCGGCGGTGACTTCCTCCCAACTGCGTGGCGGCTCGACGGCGTCGAGGTGCGCGTAGCGCGGCAGGTCCTCCTCCTTCGCCTGCAGCGGAGAGTGCGCCGCGTTGAACGGCACGTAGAGGAAGAACGGCGCCTCGTCGCTCGCGCGCCGGTCGATGAACCGGACCGCGTGCTCGGCCACCAGGTCCGTGACGTAGCCCTCTTCGTCAGCCGGCTCGTAGCCGTGAAACCAGTCCCGTTCGCCGAATCGCTCCTTCGTGAAGTAGTCGATCGACGTGTTGTGGCCGACGAACTCCGTGAAGCCGCGCTGCAACGGATGGTGCTCCCGGCGGACGTGGCCCAGATGCCACTTGCCGAAGACGGCGCGGTGCTCGTAGCCCGCCCTTGCCAGCACCTCGGCCAGGGTGACCTCCTCGGTGTCCAGCCCGAAGTCCTGCCAGGGTGCGATCACGTTCCGCATCAACCCGTAGCGAATGGGATAGCGGCCCGTCATCAGACCCGCCCGGGTCGGCGAGCAGATCGGCGCCGTGTAGAAGCGCTCGATCAGCACTCCCTCAGCGGCAATCCGGTCGATGTTCGGGGTGGCGATCTCGCCGCCGTGGAAGCTGATGTCGTGCCGGCCGAGGTCGTCCGGGACGATCAGGACGATGTGCGGAAGCCTTGTTTTCGGTGGAGGCGTCGGTGACGCGCAGGCCGCCAGCAGGATCACCGCGCCGGCAAAACCCGCGTGGAGCCGGCGGGAAGCCGGTCGACGCGGGCTGTGACTAGCCGCCAAGGCCCTCCACCATCGCGGCGCGCAGTCGGGGCATGGCCGCGGCCGCCTCTTTCGTCAGGTCGTCGGGGTCCAGGGGACTCTGTTCCCGGACATCGTTCTCGAAGTCGAAGAAGCGGCCGTCGTCGTACAACTTGTATCGGCGGTCGTGGACGAAGGTCACCTCTGGAATGTTCAGGAAGCGGGGCCGGAAGTCGGTGAAGACCCAGTCGCGGGCGGAGTCCGTTTCGCCGCGGAGGACAGGCAGGAAACTCCTGCCGTCGATCGTGCGGTCGTCCGGCAGCGCCGCGCCGGCAGCTTCGACCATGGACGGCAGAAAGTCGCTGAGGTCGATCAGGGCCTCAGAGGTCCGGCCGCCGTCGATACCGGCCGGCCAGGAGGCGATGAACGGGACGTGGCTGCCGTAGTCGATCGTCCCGCCCTTTCCGCCGGGGATCACCGTGCCGTCCCGCAGCGTGCTGGTGATCTGCCTGGGGGTGCCGTTGTCGGCGGTCAGCAGGATCAGCGTGTCGTCCAGAACGCCCAGTTCCTCCAGACCGTCGAGCATTCGGCCGACCAGCTTGTCCGTGTAGACCACCATGTCGGCGAAGTTGGCCGGGTCCCGCGCCTTGCGATCGACGCTCCAGTCCGCGCTGTCCGGCGTCGGCACGAAGGGATCGTGGACCAGGGCCATCGAGTGGTAGGCAGCGAACGGGCGATCGCGGTCCTCGCGAACCTGCGCTCCGATCTTCTCGAGCAGGAAGTCGGCGAACAGGTCCGGGCCGTACTCGCCCTCGAAGACCCCGCCTGTCTCGCCCGGGCCCCAGAGCAGTGGGTCGGAGTAGCGCTCCCCCTTCTGGTGGTAGTGCCAGACCAGGTAGTCGTCGAAACCAGCCTCCTCAGGCGTCTGCCCCTGGCCCTCGCAACAGTCCTCCTTCCAACCCAGTTGAAACCCGGAGAGCTGCCATTTCCCCGCCAGGAAGGTGGCGTAACCGGCATCCTGTAGCAGGTTCGCGAACGTGACCTCATCCCGAGGCAGCACTCCCCACTCCGTGTAGTTGCGGCTGTTGTACCGACCCGTCATCAGCTTGAGCCGCGAAGGGGAGCACAGCGGCGTCGAGTAGGCGTGAGTGAAGCGGACTCCTTCCGCGGCCAGGCGGTCGATGTTCCGCGTCTCGTAGGACGTACCGCCGTAGGCGCCGACCCCTTCGAAGCCGAGGTCGTCGATCAGGATGAGGAGGATGTTCGGGCGCTCCTCCGGAAACTGCCAGTTCGGTGGCGGCTGGAAACCCTCGCGGCCGGCGAAGAATGGCGCCACCGGGTTCGGCGGCTGCAACGCCCGGAACGCCATGGCCTTCCCGAGGAGGTGCGCCACCAGATCGGGATGATCCGCCGCCACGTCACGCTCTTCAAGCGGATCGTCAGCCAGCTGGAACAGCATCATCCGCGACGCCTCGGCCGAACCCCGGCGCGTCAGCGGGGGCCCGACGACGACGAGCTTCCACTCGTCTTCCGTCACCGAAACCTGCTCCCGCTCGGGGTCGAGCTGGGCGATGAAGGAGTAGAGCTCGCGTTCCGGTCCGACCTCGGCATCACCCGCCAGTACGTCGCCGACGTCAACACCGTCGAGCGGTTTGCCGCCGTGGTCGTCGATGCCTGCAATGCCCATCAGCGTCGGCAACACGTCGACGTAGGACACCGGCGCCTCGATCCGGCCGCCGCCCTCGACGTTCCCCGCCGGCCAGCGCGCGGCCGCGGCCACCCGGGTGCCGCCCTCGAACACACTGCCCTTGGCGCCACGATACGGGCCGTTGTCGCCGATGCCGACGGAACCGCCGTTGTCGCTGAAGAACAGGACGAGCGTGTTGTCCGCGATGCCGTGACCGTCGATCGCGTCGAGGATGCGGCCGACGCCCTCGTCGAGTGAGTGGACCATCGCGGCGTGGACACGGCGACCGTTGCGCCGACGTTCGTCGGCGGCAAGCGGCCGGCCGGCAGTCGCCTCCTCCCAGCCGCGCGGAGGTTCGAGCGGCTCCAGATCGGCGTAGCGCGGCAGGTCTTCCTCCTTCGCCTGCAGCGGCGAGTGCGGCGCGCTGAACGGAACGTAGAGGAAGAACGGCGACTCGCCGCCCGCGTGGCGGTCGATGAATCCCACCGCGTGGTCCGCGAGGAGGTCCGTCACGTACCCCTCCTCCTCGACCGACTCGTAGTCGTGACTCCAGTCCCGCTCGCCGACGCGCTCCTTGGTGAAGTAGTCGACGGCCGTGTTGTGCCCGACGAACTCCGTGAAGCCGCGGCGCAGCGGGTGGTACTTGCGGTCGAAATGGCCGAGGTGCCACTTGCCGAAGATGCCCCGGTGCTCGTAGCCGGCCCTGGCGAGAACCTCCGGCAGGGTGACCTCCGATGTGTCCATCCCGTAGTCGCGCCAGGGTGCGATGACGGCCCGCATCAGGCCGAAGCGGATCGGATAGCGCCCGGTCATCAAGCCCGCTCGCGTCGGTGAACAGACGGGCGCGCTGTAGAACCGCTCGAGGCGCACGCCCTCGGCGGCGATCCGGTCGATGTTCGGCGTCGCGACCTCGCCGCCGTGGAAGCTGACGTCGTGCCGGCCGAGATCGTCCGGGACGATCAGGACGATGTTGGGGAGCGGCGCTGAAGCCGGGACGGCCGGCGTTGGTGAGTCGGCGCAGGCAGCCAGAAGAAGCAGAACGGTGACTGCGAGGCAAGGCCGACTTGTACGAAGCACGGTCCCCTAGGTTAGCGGGCGGCGCACCCAGGGCGTCTACGCTTCGCGGAGGAGGTCGGTGATCTTCTGCCGCGAGGCGCCGAAGGCAGGCAGCAGACCGCCGAGGACGCCGGTCACGGTGGCCAGGAAGATGCCCGAGAAGAGGGCGAACGGCGTCGTGCGCAACTGGAACGTGATCTCGCTGAAGGTCACCTGGTTCATCGTGCCGGTCTGAATCGCATTCAGCGGCAGCGACAGCAGGGCGCCGAAGCCGCCTGCGACCACCCCGAGCAGCACCGCTTCCAGGAAGAAGCTGCCCATGATCGAGCGCCGCTTGAAACCGAGGGCGCGCAGGGTGCCGATCTCGCGGGCGCGGGCGGCCACCTGCGCGTACATCGTGTTCGCGGCGGCGAAGCAGGCGCCGATCGCCATCAGCACGGCCAGCACGTTGCCGAGGATGATGAACTGCCCCGATGACGTTTCCGACTGGAGTTCGTAGTACTCGGGTTCCGTCAGGGCCTGCACCTGGAGCCGCTGGTCGGCCTTGACCGTCTCGATCAGGCTGCGCGCCGCGCCCGCCGACGCCGCCTGGAGCCGGGTCGACGAGTAGTAGCCACTGCGCCGGAACGAGTCACCCAGGTCGCGGTAGTCCCCCCAGATCTCGGAGCCGTGGGCGCCCACGCCGGCGAACGTACCGACCACCCGGAACGTGTTCCGGCCCATCTTCCGCTCGTCGCCGACCCGCAGGCCGAGCCGGCCGGCCAGGCTGCGGCCCACGATGATCTCGCCGCGGCCGGGCTCGAAGACCCGGCCCTCCGTGATCTCGAAGCCCGGCCGCATGGCGAACGCGCCGGGCTCGACGCCGCGGACCATCACGTTCGTCTCGGTGCCGTCGATCCGCTTGAAGATCTGGATCGTCACGGTCTCGCCGGAAGCCATCACCGCGCCGTCGGCCGTTCGCTCGATGCCGGGCATCGCGGTCAGCAGGCGGTGGCTCTCCTGCGCGTACGAACTCTCCATCTCGGCCCGGGTGCCGTCCCGCATCACGATGACGACCGAGGGGTCCCCGGTGTCCGCGAAGGCAGCCCGCAGGCCGCCGGCGAGGGCGAGCACGCCTATGTAAACCAGGACGACGAAGCCGATCGAGGCCAGCGTCATGAACGCCACGCCCCGGCGCTCGAACAGGTTGCGGTAGGTGTACTTGATCGGGATCATGCCGCCTCCTCGCGCATGCCGCTCATCATCAGAGCCGCCTCAGTCCGTCGACGATCTTGAGCCGGGCGGCGGCAACCGCCGGGAAGACGCCGCTCAACAGCCCGACCGAGATGCCGATCGCGACCGCGGTGACCAGCACCTGGGAATCGAGCGCGAAGCCGCCGAAACCGAACCCCATCTGCTCCAGGAACGGCGTCGCGCCCTGAATGGCAACCGCCGTGAAGCCGAGGCCGAGCGCGGAGCCCAGCACGCCTACGGCCAGGGACTCGCCGATCACCATGCCGAGCACCTGGTTGCGCCGGAAGCCCAGGGTACGAAGCACGGAGACCTCGGTGGTCCGCTCGCGCGCCGCCATCGCCATCGTGTTCGCGGTGATCAGGAAGATGGAGATTACGATCGCGAGCCCGATCATCGTGAAGAAGAACTGGATGTTGCCCAGCATCTCCGTGAACGAAGCGGCGAACGCCTCGGCGGTCTCGGCCCGCACCTGGTTGTCCGAGTTCTCGAACATCGCCTCCGCGGCGGCGATCACCGCGGGCGCCGCCGCCGGATCATCGAGGCGCAGCCAGTACGTTCCGTTCACCCCCGGGTTGCCCATCGCCTCCTCGACGTAGCGCCGGTGGAAGAAGATCTGCCGCTCCTGGCCCGGCTCGTCGAAATCGAAGATCGCCCGCAACTGGAGCTCCACGTCGATCGGGTAGATGTCGCCCTTGATCGTGATGATGTCGCCGAGCGACCACCCCTGGATCTCGGTCAGCTCGCGGCCGGCGGCGAAGGCCGTGCGCTGCTCCGCGAACGCCTCCCACTCCTCCTCGTTCCAGGTGTAGTCGTAGAAGACGCTCCGGAACGTCTCCGGATCGACGGTGAAGCGGGGAAAGAAGTTCTCGGGCCGCTGGTCCTGGTAGACGCCCTGGAACCAGTTCTGGGGCGTTACCGCCATCACGTTGTCGATCGTCCGAAGCCGCTGCTCGTACGCCTCGGGCAACTGGAATGTCAGCGAGATCGCGTTGCGCACGACCAGCCGGTCGGGGATTTCCGACTCGTCGGCGAAGTCCATCGCGTCGTTGACCACGCCCAGCAGCGACAGGATGAACAGCGCCATCGCCAGGCTGGCCATCGTCAGGAATGTGCGGCGCTTGTTGCGCAGCAGGTTGCGTCGAATCAGCTTGATCATGCTCCAGCTCCCGCGTTGCCCGACACCAGTTGTCCCTTGTCGAGCCGCACCAGGCGTTTCGCCCTCGCCGCCGCGTTCGGGTCGTGGGTCACCATGAGAATCGTCTTGTTGAACTGCTCGTTCAGTTGACCGAGGAGATCGAGAATCTCCCGCCCCGAGTCGGCGTCGAGATCGCCGGTCGGTTCGTCGGCGAGCAGCAGGGTCGGGTCGGTGACGATCGCGCGAGCGATCGCCACCCGCTGTTCCTGGCCGCCCGAGAGCTGCCGCGGGTAGTGCTTCATCCGGTTCTGCAGGCCGACCACCGAGAGCGCGGTCTCGACCCGCCGCTTGCGCGCCGCCCGCGACCCGCGCCGGAGCGTCAGCGGCAGCTCAACGTTCTCGTAGGCCGTCAGCACCGGGATCAGGTTGTAGAACTGGAAGATGAAGCCGATGTGCCGCTGACGCCACTTGGCGAGCTTGCTTTCGTTCATCCGGCTCACCTGTTCGCCGGCGACGACGAGATCCCCGCTGCTCGGCTGGTCGATCCCTGCCAGCAGGTTGAGCAGCGTGCTCTTGCCGGAACCCGACGGCCCCATCAGGGCGACGAAGTCGCCCGCCTCGACGTTCAGGGTGATGCCCTGGAGCACCTTCAGCTCGAAGGCGTCGCGCCGGTAGTTCTTCGTCACGTCGCGCATCTGGACGACGGTTTCAGCCATCTATCAGCTCCCTCGTTGGACTCTGTCAGCCCGCTGTTCCTAGGAGGCCTCGCGTACCCGCAGGCCCGGTGTGAGCTCCGGCGTCGGACTTCGAACGACAACCTCGCCGCCCCGAAGCCCCGACAACACCTCGAACTGGTTGCCGTCCTGCTCCAGGCCGAGTTCGATCGGCAGCCGCTCCAGGCGGCCCTCGCGCAGAAGCAGCACGTAGTCGACGCCGCCGTCGTTCGCTATCGCTTCCGCCGCGACCAGGATCTTCGGTTCCGCCTGGAGCACGGTCTCGTCGACTCCCTCCTGCAGGAAGGTGACGCTGCAGCTCATGTCCGGCACCAGGCGCTCGTCGCGGTCATCGATCGTGACCTTGACCTGCACCACGGCGCGCTGCCGGTCGGCGGTCGGCACGATCTGTCGCAGCGTGCCGTGGTACTCGTGGTCCGGCACGGCGTCCACCTTGATCGTCGCCGGCTGGCCGAGCTGGATCCGGGCGATGAAGCTCTCGTTGATGTCCGCCTCGACCTCGAGCGAGGTCGGATCGGCGATCCGCACCAGCGCGCCGGTGGCCTGCTGGCTGGTGAATCCTCCCGGCGCGACCATCTCCCCCACTTCGACCGTCCGCTCGATGACCACCCCGTCGACTGGAGCGCTAATCACCGTGTAGGCGAGCTGCGCCTCGATCGACTCCAGGTTCGCCCGCGACGTGCCCACCTGGGCCCGCGTCACGTGAAGCTGGGTTACCGCCGCGTCCAGGTCGGCGGAAGGCGCAACGCCCGCCTCGACGATGCGCCGCTGGCGTGCCTCCTCCCGTATCGCATCGGCGAGCCGAGCGGTCGACTCGATCAGCGACGCCTGGGCGCGGCGCACCGCCGCCTCGAGGTCATCACTGTCGAGCACCGCGATCACGTCGCCGGCCGCCACCGCGTCGCCCTCGTCGACGTGTAACTCCGTGATCCGGCCGATGATCTTCGCACCCACCGCCGCCCGCACCCGCGCGTAGGTGTAGCCGGTCGCGGTGAGCACCGTGGACGCCTGCTCGGGGGTAAGGCGCTGAACCGTCGTCGTCTCGACCTCGGGCATGAGGAAGGGCACGTACTGGTCGGGGGGCACCCGATAGAAGGCGAAGACCGCGGCCGCCGCGAGCAGCAGGACGATCCCCCACTTGATGAAGCGTCCACGCCGGGGACGGTATTCGTACTCGTCGTCGTCGCGCAGGATGGACAGATCCGGCCGCGGCGGCGGGTTCTGGGGACCATCGCCCTGACTTGCCGGAGCGCTCACCGGCGCACCGCTGGCTTCGGCGGACTGGCGCCGCCGGCCGATCGTTCCATGCCGCGCATTCTATGGTTCTGGTCTACGCGGTGCGGAAGCGATGGTTTCGGCCTGGCTGAGCTTCGGGCCAACGGGTGGGGGCCAGCGCTAGCTGGTCGGGCCGTCCAGCGAGGCCAGAAGGTCGAAGTCGCTATCCGCGGACTCAAGCGCAGCGTCGTGACGCGCGGCACACGCGGCAATGAGTACGTCGGTCGCAGGCACCGTGACGCCTTGACTGCGAGCCCGTCGCGCCAGGTCGTACGCCGTCCGCCAGACTTCTTCGTCGATGGGAAGTTCCGGCAGTGCCTCGGCAAGGCCGCGAAGCGCCCTGCGCTCGCGGTCGCCACGGGCGCCGTTCCATAGCTCGAGTTGAACGACCGGACACCAGCAGGCCGTTCCGGTCGTGAGGGCCTCTTCGACTCGCGCGTGGACGGTCGAGTCGCCGTCCGGGCGCAGCAGGTGAATCCAGGACGACGTGTCGACGAGAATCACCCGCCCTAGCCCCGACGGCGAAGCGCCTGGAGTTCCTCGGGCGTCATCAGGTCGTCGCACGTGTCCGCGTAACGAACCAGCTCCGCCATGCGCATCCGGCGGTTGAAGTCTGTGATCGCCCCGACGATCGCCTCGCGCTTCGTCTTCGCGTTCGTGAACCTGATTGCATCTTCCAGCTCACGTTCTGGAATATCAACGGTGGTCTTCATGATGCGCAGTCTACGCCTCGACGGAAGCAGCGTCAAAGACCACAAGAACCCTGGTTGGCACCGTCGCGATGCTACTCCACGCCGCTACGCCGCTCCGCTAGCGATCTCGCCGGCCGACGGAGTCCGTATAGAACAGGTACTCAGTCACCTGCCGGTAGGTCTCGCCTGGCCGCAGGACCGTACTGGGGAAGCCAGGTTGGTTCGGCGAGTCGGGAAAGTGCTGGGTCTCAAGGCAGACGCCGCCCCGGTGGACATAGGGTCGACCGCTCTTGCCGACCAGCGTACCGTCGAGAAAGTTCCCCGTGTAGAGCTGCAAGCCGGGAGCGCTGCTCGTGACCTGGAGCTCCCTGCCGCTTGCCGGCTCGTACAAGCGCGCAACCGATACCTGCTCGCTGGCGCTGGCGCCGGACCTGTCGACGACCCAGTTGTGGTCGTAGCCGCCCGCTAGCCGAAGCTGCTCGAAGTCGTCGTCGATCCGCTCGCCGACCCGCATTGGAGGAACGAAACGCATTGGCGTCCCCAAGACGGACGCGATCTCGCCGGTGGGAATCAGGCTGGCATCAACGGGCGTGTAGGACAGGCTGAGTAGGGCGAGTTCGTGATCCAGGATGTCGCCCTCGCCTTCTCCCTTCAGGTTGAAGTAGGAGTGGAAGGAAAGATTGACGACGGTGGGCTTGTCGGTCGTTGCCTCCGCCTCGATGCGGAGATCGTCGAACCCCAGGATGTACCGCACTTCGAAGTCGACGTTGCCCGGATAGCCCTCTTCACCGTCCGGACTCCTGTACCGAAGAACGACACCCCTGCCGTCCTCGGTCCTGATCGGTTCGCCGTCCCAGACCACCCGAGACAGCCCGCGGACACCGCCGTGGAGGCTGTTCTCGCCGTCGTTCCGTGGCAGGTTGTAGGTCTTGCCGTCAAGCGTGAACTCGCCGCCAGCGATCCGGTTCGCGTAGCGGCCGACGATGGCCCCGAAGTACGGGTTCGTGTCCGCGAGGTAAGAGTCGAGATCGTCGAAGCCGAGTACAACGTCGGCGAATTCGCCGTCGCGATCCGCGGCGGTCAACGACACGATCGCGCCGCCCAACTCGGCGATCTCGACAACGGTGCCGGATCGCGATTCGAGGCGGAACAGCTCGACCTCCTTGCCGTCTACTTCGCCCCAAGGCTGTCTGGTCACTTCCACGAAGAGTCCGGGGTCAAGGAAACATCCGCCAGCCGTCAGGGCAGCCACCAGGACGAGGAGAACGAAGGACCGCATGGAGCACGACGCACACTACCGAACTTGCTTCGCGGCGCTCCGTCACGCAGACTCGCAGGCAGCCATGACCGACTTCCACCACCAACACCTCTTCGAACACGCCGGCGACGAGCCGGATTATCGCCACCTGACCTCGGACCACGTCCGTGTCGAGTCCGCCGGCGGCCGCGAGACCCTGCACATCGAGCCCGAGGCGTTGCGGCTGATCGCCCGCGACGCGATGGACGACATCGCCCACCTGCTGCGGGCAAGCCACCTGGAGCAGTTGCGCCGCGTCCTGGACGATCCGGAATCGTCCGCGAACGACCGCTTCGTGGCGATGGAGCTGCTCAAGAACGCGAACATCGCCGCCGGCCGGGTGCTCCCCGGCTGCCAGGACACCGGCACCGCGATCGTCCTCGGCTACAAGGGCCAGGACGTCTACACCGACTTCGACGACGAGGAGGAACTCTGCCGGGGTATCTTCGACGCCTACCAGGAGCGCAACCTCCGTTACTCCCAGATGGCGCCGCTGTCGATGTACGAGGAGAAGAACACCGGCACCAACCTGCCCGCCCAGGTCGACCTCTACGCGGCGCGCGGCGACGAGTACCGGTTCCTGTTTGTCGCCAAGGGCGGCGGCTCGGCGAACAAGTGCTTCCTGTATCAGGAGACGAGGGCGATCCTGAACCCGATCTCGCTGATGAACTTCGTCGACGAGAAGCTCCGTACCCTCGGCACATCGGCCTGCCCGCCGTACCACATCGCCCTGGTCGTCGGCGGCACCTCGGCCGAGGCGACGATGAAGACGCTCAAGCTAGCGACCTGCCACGCGCTGGACGACCTCCCGACGAGTGGCAACGAACGCGGCCGCGGCTTTCGCGACCTGGAGATGGAGCAGCAGATCTTCGACCTCTGCACCCGGATCGGCATCGGCGCGCAGTTCGGCGGCAAGTACTTCGCCCACGACGTACGTGTCATCCGCCTGCCGCGCCACGGCGCCTCTCTTCCCGTCGGCCTCGGCGTGTCCTGTTCGGCCGACCGCCAGATCCTGGGCCGGATCAACCGCGACGGGATCTTCCTGGAGCAGCTCGAGGAGAACCCGGCCCGGTACCTGCCCGAGATCGACGAGGACGAACTCAGCGGCCACGTCGTCGCCATCGACCTGAACCGGCCGATGGACGAGATTCGCGCCGAGCTCTCGAAGTACCCGGTCGCCACGCGGCTGGCGCTCACGGGTCCGATGGTCGTCGCCCGCGACATCGCCCACGCCCGGCTCAAGGAGTTGCTCGACTCGGGGCAGGATCTCCCCCAGTACTTCAAGGACCAGCCGGTGTACTACGCCGGCCCCGCGAAGAAACCCGAAGGCAAGGCGTCCGGGTCCTTCGGTCCGACGACCGCCGGACGGATGGATCCCTACGTCGACCTGTTCCAGAGCCACGGCGGCAGCATGGTCATGCTGGCCAAGGGCAACCGCTCACCACAGGTGCGCCGCGCCTGCGAGAGGCACGGCGGCTTCCATCTCGGCTCGATCGGCGGACCGGCGGCGGCGCTCGCCGAGCAGAGCATCCGGAAGGTCGAGCTGCGCGAGTTCGAGGATCTCGGCATGGAGGCCATCTGGCAGATCGAGGTCGAGGACTTCCCCGCCTTCATCGTGATCGACGACAAGGGGAACGATTTCTTCTCTCCGTTCGAGAAAACGCGAGCTGTAGCGATCGGAGGCGAAAGAAAAAGCTAGAAGACGACCTGTTTCTCCCCAAGAAAATGACTCGAACAGCCAAAATCGTCAGAAAACTCGTCTTCCGGGCGCTGTTTCTCTCGGTTTTCTTCGCCGCCACAGTCGCGACCGCTCAGCGAGCCACCTACCCGCCCGGAGAATTCGCCGAACGACGTGCGCGCCTCTGCGAACGCCTGGACGGCGGCGCGGTGCTCATGTTCGCGGAGACGATGCCGCGCTACGGCGCCCGCTTCCGGCAGGACCACGACTTCTTCTATCTGACCGGGTACGAGGGTCGCAACGCGGTTCTGCTGCTCGAGGTCAACGGCTGCGAGGCCCGTCTCTACCTGCCCCACCAGGGCGACCGGGAGAAGTTCATCGACGGGCCGAACTGGCTCTACGCCCCCGAGCAGGCCGAAGGCAGCGGCTTCGAGGTCGACCACCTCGCCTACCTGCCCGAACACCTGGCCCGGCGCCGCGGCCGGATGCCGGGAAAGGCCGGAAAGCTCCTCTGGATGCGGCTGGGCGAACGCGACGAACTCGACCTCGCCCGCAGCGAGAAGGGCCTCTACCTCGGCCGCCGCGAACAGAACCCCTGGGGCGGCCAGCCGACCGAGCAGGCTCACCAGATCGAGACGATCCGCAGCCGCTACCCCTACGCGGAGTTGCGGGACCTCACACCGCACCTCGATCGCCTGCGGATGGTCAAGACGCCGCGGGAGATCGAAGTTCTGCGCCGTGCCGGCAAGGTCAGCGCCGACGGCATCGCGGCGGCCATCCGCGCCACCCGCACCGGCGGCTGGGAGTACGAGCTGGAAGCCGCCGCCAAGCACGTGTTCCTGAAGCACGGCGCCGAGATGGAGGCCTACCCCGCGATCGTCGGCTCAGGACCCAACGGCCTGATCTGGCACTGGGTGAAGAACGACCGGCAGCTCCAGGACGGCGACCTGGTCGTCATGGACTACGGCGCCTCCTTCGCCTACATGACGATGGACATCACCCGCACCTGGCCGGTGACGGGCAAATTCGACGAAGTCCAGGAGCGCGCCTACCGCGCCGTGCTGGAAGCGCAGAAGGCGATCATCGCCGCCATGCGCCCGGGCGTGACCCGCCGGGAAACCACCGCGATCTGCCGCGAGATCTACGACCGCTGGGGCTTCGAGGACAAGCCCGCCCACGGCGCCGGCCATTTCGTCGGCCTCTCGGTCCACGACGTCGGCGACAGCTCCCTGCCCTTCGAGCCGGGCATGGTGATCGCCGTAGAGCCGATCCTCGAGATCCCCGAGCGGAACATCCACATCCGCATCGAGGACACCGTTCTGCTCACCGAAGGCGAGCCGGAGATCCTGAGTGCCGCGGTGCCGAAGGAAGTCGATGCGCTGCTGGCCCTCGTGGGCTCGTCCAGATAGCAGCCGTTCGCGACGCGCCGTCATGGACGCCCGGCAGTCGCACCGTCACGTCGTCGTTCTCCGCGGCCAGTTCCGTCGCGAGATAGTCGGCCGCCCTCTTGCGATCGGCTGTCTCCTCGGCGAACCGGCTCTCGAAGAAGGAGAAGGCGGCGAGAATCGTCAGCATCTGCTGGCGTGCCGGCCGCATCGACCGCACGCTCGGAAGGGGATCGCACAGCCTGCCGCCCTGATCTCGGGCCACCCCCTGGTCGAGGCCTCCGAGCCCGGGCACATCGCCCAGATCGGCGTCTTCCGTCACCGCGCCTATGAGGGCGCCACACGCCAGCATGTCGCCGTGCCTGGACCAACGGGAGGTGTAGCGGGCGATATCGGCAAAACCCACGTGCGAGCCATCCCGCAACGTGACCAGCCCGCTGCGCGGCGCGCGCTCCGGCAGCGAGGCCGCGTTCTCCGGGTACGGCACGATGGCGTCGGCATCCCCGGCGATCATCAGGAACGGCACCTCCGCCGTCTCGAAGAAAGCGGGCGTGAACATGGCGCTGGGTCCCGCGATCGAGACGGCAGCTCCGATCCGATCGTCCCGGAGCTCCGGATGGAAAGCGGCAAGCGTACTGGTCATGCCGCCGAGAGACAGTCCCATCACGCCGATGCGCTCCGGGTCGATGGTCCCGAAGAACTCGTGAGTCGGGTCGTCGTTCCAGCGCAGCAACCTGTCGATCAGGAACCGCACGTCGCCCGGCTGGTGAGCCACGTCGTCGAAACGCGGCCCGCCGGGACTCGCGAAGTTGGTCAGCGGATAGTCGGCGGCGACGAAGAAGTAGCCGTGCCTGGCGAAGTGCAACGCCAGGTAGCGGCCTTCCGAGCGGTTGGACATGAAGCCGTGGCTGTAGACGATCAACGGAAAGCCGTTCGCTGGCCGGCCCTCTCGCGCAACCCCACGCGCGTTCGGATTCGTCGGATAGTTGATCGAGGCCACGAGCCGCCGCTCCTCCGAGCCGGCGAAGTCGTTGTTCGCCTGTGTCGGGCGGCTCCGGTCGACGAACGTGGTGTCCAGTTTCTTGATCTGGTAGGGCCCCCGCGCGAGGACCTCACGGCTCGCCTGGCCCTCCGGCCTATCGACGCCGGCAGTAGCCAGGAACAGGCCGACCGCGGAGGCCAGCGCCAGTATCAGGCCGAGAGCGCCGATTGCGATGATCTTCAGGACTTTCATTGCTGCACTCCGGTTGATGATGCGCACGGCAACTCTCGTCAAGTCTAGAGGCAACGTCTCGTTGCCCGGATTGCCATGAAGTTGCGGCAATCAGTAACCTGCTCCTCCATGGCTCGGCCCACCACCCCCAAGGACACTAAAGCGCTAGCACGGGCGCGAGAACGTCTCGACCAGGTTCGCGCGGCTCTCGACACCGGTGAAGATGAGAACGCCGAGCAACTGGTTCGGAGAATCCGGGATCGAAGGGCGCGCGAACTCTCCGGCTGTGATGACCCCGGGGGAACCTCCTGAGCCGTGACGAAACACCGTTCACAGCCTCAGTAGACGGTCACCCGCTAGCTGCAATGCACCGGTCAGCGAGCACTTCCAGCGTCTCGCTGCCCGGTCGGATCTCCGCCAGCCGCCAGCGCCAACGGCTTGGGATCGTCTTCAACCCGAATCGCGCACCGAGTACCGCGCCGGCGATCGCGCCGTTCGTATCCGTGTCTCCGCCGGCGCTGACGACCGCCACCAGCGCCTCCTCGAAATCGGTGGCCTGGGTCGCGCACCAAAGGGCGACTTGCATGGCCTTCAGGGTGTAGCCCATGTCGTGACCGTCAAGGACCAGATCCGCAGGAGCAATGCCACCGGCGATCGAGCACGCATCCACGACAGCTTCCGGCACCGCGCCTGCGACTCCGAGGGCCGCCAGGGAGTCCCCAAGTTCACTAGCCGCGCGGCGAGTTCGCCTGACGACTTCAGAAACGGCGACATCCTCGCCCCTTAGCGACATGGCAATCGTGACGTTGACCAACGCAGCGGACCAGACGCAGCGCGGGTCTGCATGAGTCGTGACAGCGCTCAGCGCGGTGTTCCTTGCAAGGGCAACGTCATCCCGCAGCCACCGGATGGCGAGCGGCGCGCACCGCATGACGGCCCCGTTGCCCGCGGAGTAGCGGTCCGATTCCTCCCAGATCTGCCTCGCCGCCTCCACTGCCGGTAGCCCCGTCGGTTCCCGCGCTTGATGTCCAACCCCGAGGCCGCAACGCGGTCTGGCGCCGCCGATCAGCGAGAGGACGTCTGCGGTCTGAATCCCTATGCCGCGGCCATTCTCCTCTGCCCACACCCAGAACCGCCGGCCGATCTCGTCGGTGTCGAGATCGCCGGCTCCCGCTTCGATGGCCGCCTCGGCAAGGATGATCGCCTGCGCCAGATCGTCGTCGTCGGGCTCGCCGGGATCCAGCTCGATCTCACGAACTCCGTCGCGGTAGGAAGCCTCGACCGCGTAACGCGGCCACCCCTCCTGGGGGACGCCGAGCAAGTTACCGACGCCTAGGCCGACCATGAGGCCGCGGCAGCGATCCACAGCATTCACGTTGATCCCCTCCCCGCCCGTCTCAAACAGCGAAGACGCCGGGAGTTGGTCATCTGCCCCCGGAACTCCGTGAATCGGCGAGTTCTCCCTCGTACCAAGTCTCCCTTTCGCCGAAGGTGCCCTTGCCTCGATCGACCTCCTCCCACGCCTTGTTGACTTCCCGAACCCAGTGGCTGCGCCAGACGGCGAATGCGGGCTTCGCTACTCCGTCTTCCTTCTGGCGGTGCAGATCGTCGAACTGCTGGTCCTCCTTCGCCTTGAGCTCGCAAGCGTCGTGCAGGTAGTCGGGCCATTCTGTGCCCCGCGGGGCCGATCGAGACCCCCGCGCTCGACTCGAGGCAGCGGCCACGTCGGGAAAGTCCGGATAGCAGGAATCGTGGCGCCCGGTGTAGTTGCTCATCCCCGGCGCCGTGAGAGTCCCCTTCGGGGCGGAATGACTCCAGACCTTGTGGCGGGGATCCTCGGACCTTGAGCGAGCGGGCGCGTCGCGGCTGCATCGCCAGGAGAGATTGCAGGTCCCATCCTCGGAAAAGAACACCATCTCCGAGTACGGCAGATGATCATGGATGAACCAGGCAAGGGAGCGCCAGTCGCGGTCCGGGTGCTCTTCCAGCCAGTCGACGAACCACGGAATGACGATGCAAGCCGTGGCGCCGATGTAGCCGTGCTTGTCCTCGTGGTCCCAGATGTGGTTCGCGTAGCTCGCCTTGTTGGAGGAGCAGCTTGAGAAGTGGCAGTTGCCGAAGCCGTTCACGCTGACGCTGCGAAAGGCGGAGCGGATCGTGACGTGGCCGAAGATGCTGTGAAGCGGTTCGAGGAGGTTCTCGCACAAGCCGCGCCCGGTCTCGACGGCCAACTCAGCGTCGTCCGGCACGTTCGGAATGCCGTGAACCGAGGCGATCTCCGAGTACAGGAAGTCACGCATGAAGTAGTGCTTCGAGAGCCGCTCCCGGCCGAAGTCGTCGAGCGCGTTCAGGACACTGAAGCCTCCGACGACCTTGGGGTCGGCCTTGATCCTTGAACAGCAAGCAGTACCCACCGGACCGTCCTTGCCGCACTTCTCGGCGGCAAGTCTGGAACACGTCCGGGTCTTCTGTTCTTCGGCGAACTTCTTCAGTGTAATGGGCGCCATCGGCTTCATGTGTGTTCCCTCGTTCAGTCGCGGCGCCTCCCGCGATGTACCCGCAGAGGCACCGAGTCCCATAGTCCAAGCCAGTTGGCCTAGTCGTCCAACTTCGGCTTCGCTGCTCTCGCCGCCAACCGGATGCCGGCCAGAAGGCCGGCGTACCGACAGTTCGGTCCGGCGGACCCTATGTCGAAACCGAGGCGAAGTAGCCGCCGCGTGCGGGTCAGAAGACGCGCGCACCCAGATGTAGGCCGTGACTCCGATCGAAAGACCTTGCTAGTGCCGACGCCGTCTAGCCCGCTCATGGTCCGGGGGGAGGGGTCCCAGCGGGCTCGGAGCGAGCGACTTCGAACATCAGCCCACGAACCGACGACCTACCGAAGCGAGCGGAGTGAAGTGAGCCTATCTCGGGCGATATCCCATGAGGTCTAAAGAGCGCGGGAGAGAGTCGAGTCATGGCGAGAAACTCCAATAAACACGGTCACTTGTGAGGGTTTGCGGAGCGTTATCAAAGGCGACGGGAGCGAGTGACAGCGCACGGCAGTTGAGACGGGATTGGGGGACACTGTGAGGGAATTCGATACGGGCGTCTCTGCTACGATCCCGCCATGCCACTCACCCAACGACAAGTCGACGCCATCAGACCCACCGGCAGACCTTTCAAGAGGTACGACCGAGACGGCCTGATGGTCAGAGTCACCGCCGCCGGCAAGGGCCGATGGGTCTGGAGAGGCGTCGTCAAGGGGAAGCGGATAGAGGTCGGCATGGGATCGACACGGTTCCGGTCGCTCAAGGAGGCTCGGGAGGTCGCCTTCGAGCATACGAGAACCGCTCGACTGGGAGGCGATCCCAGGGCACCCGTAGTCACCGACGCGCCGACCTTCAGAGAGGCCGCGACGCTGTACCTCGAGATCCAGTCTCCCGACTGGGGAGAGGAGCACTCACGCCACGTCAGACGGCTGCTGGAGCGCCATGCGTTCCCTGCCCTCGGAGATCTTCCCGTCAACGAGATTCAGACCGCCGACCTGATGAGGGTCCTGGTGCCGCTGTGGCGCCGTCAGCGGCCTACGGGGCAGAGGCTCAGGCAGCGGATCGCCGGCGTCATGGCGTGGAGCGTGGCGGCCGGCTATCGGGCCGACGACCCGACGAGCACCCTCTCGGCGGTGTTGCCGGCCGGCCGGAGAAAGCGGAAGCACCATCGCTACCTGCCGGCCGAGGACCTGCGCGAGGCGCTGGTCAAGGTGCAGGCTTCCGGCGCGTGGATCGGAACGCGGCTGGCGATGCGGTTCCTGGCGCTGACGGCGGCGCGGAGCGGCGAGGTCCGGGGCGCGAGGTGGCGGGAAGTCGATCTGGAGTCGGCCACCTGGACCGTTCCCGCCTCGCGGATGAAGTCGCGCAAGGAGCACCGGGTTCCCCTCTCCAGCGCCGCCCTTGTGGTCCTTGAGCGGGCGGACCGGTTGCGCGGCCGGGGTCGAGGACTCGTGTTTCCCGGCATCCAGGGGAAGATGGTCGGGGCGGCCGTGTTCGGCCGGCTGCTGAACGACCTGAAGATCGATTGCAGCCCGCACGGGTTCCGCAGCTCGTTCCGGTCCTGGTGCTCGGACGAGGGAATCGACCGGGAGGTGGCGGAACAGGCCCTGGCTCACGCGGTCGGCAGCCAGGTCGAGCAGTGCTACGCCCGCAGCGACGTGCTGGAGCGCCGGCGCGAGGTCATGGAGGCATGGGGAGAGTTCCTCGGCCGGTAGCGGGCGGAGGCATGGGCATCCTCGTCAACCTGCATCCGGGCCGCCCGCTCGGTCGACTTCCGGCATGACGCTGAACCGTCCCGCCGTACCTCACCTGGCCGGCCGCGCCGCCGCGCTCCGCGAGTTCGGCTTCCGTCCTCACGAAGCCGCCTGGCTCACTCTCGTCTGCCTCCATTCCGGCGTCTTCACGCGGACCCAGTTCACCCAGCACCACCGCTGCTCGACCAAGACCACCCACGCGTTCGTTCACCGCCTCAAGGGCGCCGGTGTCGCGAAGGAACATCCAATGCCCGGAGCGGGCACCAGGCTCCGCTACACCCACGTGCACGACCGCCGTCTCTACGGCGCCCTCGGCATCGAGCACGTCCGCCACCGTCGCAACCCGAAGGAGAACGTCGTCCTCTTTCGTCGCCTGCTCTGTTTCGACCACGTCTTCCGCCACACTCGCCTCCCCTGGCTCGCCACCGAGGAGGAGAAGGTCGCCCACTTCGAAGCGCACGGCGTCCCCCGCGGGATGCTCTCCAGCCGCATCTACGGCGGTGCGGCCAAGCGGACCCGGCGCTACTTCCCCCTGAACCTGCCGATCGCCGCCGACGATCGTTCGGCCACCTTCGTCTACGCCGACCCCGGCCGCGAGACCGACACGGAACTGCGCAGCTGGGCCGCCAGCCATCGCCAGCTCTGGGTGTGGCTTCGCGCCCTCGGGACCGAGGTCCGCGTCGCCGCTGTGGCGCGCACGGTGGTCAAGCAGCACCAGCTCTCCCGCAGGATCGCCGCCTGGACCAGTGCCAGGTCGAACGCCCAGCCGCTGACCCCGGGGGAGAGGGAAACCCTGGCCGCCATTTCGGTGGCCCTCCGCGCCGCCGACCGCGCCGCCCTCGCGCAGTGGGGCGGCTTCCATGCCGCTCGCCGCATCCTGATCCCCCTCCGCCAGCGGGCCGATCTGGAGGTCGCCGGCGGTACGTCCGGCCCTGCGATCGACGGCTACTCGACGCATCACGCTCAGCACCTCGGCCCCATCGGTCTCGCATGACTGCGGGTCGTACCAGGATCCGCACCACGAGGAAAAAAGGACGGCACACCCTGCTTTTCCCTTCTGGCGCTTACCGTGTTCGGTTGTCCTCTCTTTAGGACACCGCCCGAACGTCCTTGAAACACAAGGCGTTTCTCGGGCTCCGTTCCCGGAAAGCGCCCTCTCGGGCGCACCAACCCGACCGCTCCAGGCGATCGGGTTGGGACGTGAGCGACCCCCCTTTCCGGCCGCCTCGTGCGGCACGTGTCAATGGCAACCGAAAACTGCACACTTGTGGCAACTGAAGACTGCACACTTGTTCCGGGGCGGTAGCGGTTGGAGCAGGCGTCCGGGGTAGTGGTGCAGGACTCCGGTGTCGGCGGGAGGGAGCGGAGCGACCGGAGGCCGACACCGGACGCGCGGCGCGGCTGGGGGTTTGGCGGTCGATCACGGCGCGGCTTCCCTGCCCCGCTCGTCTGCGGCAGTCCGTAGCAGGTCCTGGTGGGCTCTCATCCGGTAGCTGTTGCCGCGGATATTGACGATGTGGCAGTGGTGCAGCAGGCGGTCGATGAGCGCCGCGGCCATGATCTCGTCGCCGAGCACGCCGCCCCATTCCTCAAAGCCCTTGTTGGACGTCAGGACGGTCGAGGCCCGCTCGTGCCGGGCGTTGATCAACTGGAAGAAGAGCACGGCGCCGTCCTGGCTGATCGGCAGGTAGCCGATCTCGTCGACGACCAGCAGCGCCGGGTGGGTAAGCACCCGGAGCCGCCGCGACAGGTTGCCGGCGGCCTTGGCTTCGGTCAGCGAGTCGATCAGCGCCGCCAGCGTGCCGTAGTAGACCCTGCGGCCCGACTCCGCGGCCGCGATCGCCAGGCTGATGGCCAGATGCGTCTTGCCCACTCCCGGCGGTCCCAGGAGGATCACGTTCTCTGCGCGCTCCAGAAAGCCGAGCTCGTGGAGGCTCTCGATCTGCTCGCGCTTGATGCTCGGCTGGAAGCTGAAGTCGAACTGCTCGAGCGTCTTGACCGCCGGCAGGCGCGAGGAGCGCATCGCCGTCTGCAGGCGACGGTTGTTGCGCAGGACGATCTGGGCATTGAGCAGCTCCTCGATCGCCTCGCCCGCGGTCACCGCGCCGCTGTCCGCCTGGGCCAGGATGCCGTCAACCGCCTCCAGCGCTCCGGGCAGTTTCAGGTCCGCCAGCATCGCTCGCAGCCGGGCCCGGCGGTCGCCGGCCAGCGCCTTCAACTGACCGCCTCCGAGTAGTCCCGCAGCGGCCGGCGCTGCACCTGCACCGTGGTCGCCAGTACCGGGCGAGACGGCTCGACCGTCGCCGGCGGGCTGCCCAAGCGCCGATACGGCGCAAGCGCCAGGGGGCGAAGCGCCTGGCGCTCGTCCCTCTCGAACCGGTCTGTGGGCCGCTCGCGCGTCGTGCCGTGAAGACGAACGTTGGCCGTGCCCTCGACCCAGCGCTCCGCCTGCTCATTCAGGTCCGCGTCGTTGATGAACTCCCGACCGTAGAAGAAGCCGGTCCGCACGTACCCGATCGGGCGCTCCACCTTGCCCTTGGTCTGCGCCCGGTACGGACGGCAGGCGCGAGGCACGAATCCCCAGTGGGCCGCGAATCGCAGAAACTCCGCGTTGACCACCAGGCCACCGCCCGAGAAACGGTCGTCCGACACCACCACGGACCGCATCTGGTCGAACAACAGCTCCCGCGGCACGCCGCCGAAGCGCTCGAAGGCGGCCTCAAGGCCCTCGAAGAGGACCGGCATCGTCTGCCGGGGGGTGTCAATGGCAACCGAAAATGTCCCACTTGTGGCAACTGAAAATGTCCCACTCCACATGAGTTTGGGCGGTCAGTAGCAGCGGTGCGTTTGGCCCCATGGGCTCCGGTGTCGGCCGGAGGGAGCGGAGCGACCGGAGGCCGACACCGGACGCGCGCCGAGTAGAGGGGGCTGGTCGTCATGGCCCGTTTTCCCGGCCCCGCTCATCGGCGGCAGTCCGGAGCAGGTCCTGATGGGCTCTCATCCGGTAGCTGTTGCCCCGGATGTTGACGATGTGGCAGTGGTGCAGCAGGCGGTCGATGAGCGCGGCGGCCATGATCTCGTCGCCGAGCACTCCGCCCCATTCCTCGAAGCCCTTGTTGGACGTCAGCACGGTCGACGCCCGCTCGTGTCGGGCGTTGATCAACTGGAAGAAGAGCACGGCTCCGTCCTGGCTGATCGGCAGGTAGCCGATCTCGTCGACGACCAACAGCGCCGGGTGGGTAAGCACCCGGAGCCGCCGCGAGAGATTGCCGGCGGCCTTGGCCTCGGTCAGCGATTCGATCAACGCCGCGAGCGTGCCGTAGTAGACCCTGCGGCCGGACTCCGCAGCCGCGATCGCCAGGCTGATGGCCAGATGCGTCTTGCCCACTCCCGGCGGTCCCAGCAGGATCACGTTTTCGGCGCGCTCCAGAAAGCCGAGCTCGTGGAGGCTCTCGATCTGCTCGCGCTTGATGCTCGGCTGGAAGCTGAAGTCGAACTGGTCGAGCGTCTTGACCGCCGGCAGCCGCGAGGAGCGCATCGCCGTCTGCAGTCGGCGGTTGTTGCGCAGGACGATCTGGGCGTTGAGCAGCTCCTCGATCGCCTCGGAAGCGGTCACCGCACCGCTGTCCGCCTGAGCCAGGATGCCGTCCACGGCCTCCAGCGCTCCAGGCAGTTTCAGGTCCGCCAGCATCGCCCGCAGCCGGGTCCGGCGGTCGCCGGCCAGCGCCTTCAACCGACCGCCTCCGAGTAGTCCCGCAGCGGCCGGCGCTGCACCTGCACCGTGGTCGCCAGTACGGGGCGGGACGGCTCGACCGGCGGGCTGCCCAGGCGCCGGTACGGCGCAGGCGCCAGGGGGCGAAGCGCCTGGCGCTCGTCCCTCTCGAACCGGTCTGTGGGCCGCTCGCGCGTCGTGCCGTGAAGACGAACGTTGGCCGTGCCCTCGACCCAGCGCTCCGCCTGCGCATTCAGGTCCGCGTCGTTGATGAACTCCCGACCGTAGAAGAAGCCGGTCCGCACGTACCCGATCGGACGCTCCACCTTGCCCTTGGTCTGCGCCCGGTACGGACGGCAGGAGCGAGGCACGAAGCCCCAGTGGGCCGCGAAGCGCTGAAACTCCGCGTTCAGCGTCAGACCGCCGCCTGAAGACCGGTCGTCCGACACCACCACCGACCGCATCTGGTCGAACAACAGCTCCCGCGGCACGCCGCCGAAGCGCTTGAAGGCGGCCTCAAGCCCCTCGAAGAGGACCGGCATCGTCTGCCGGGAGTAGAAGCGCAGCCACAGAAGCCGGGAGTAGCCGAGCACCACCAGCAGCGCGTGGCGAATGCCCCAAGACAGCCTAAACCTCCCGAAGTCCACCTGGCCCTGATGACCCGCCGGCGTCTCGAACCGCACCAGAGCCTCCTCCGGCGCCCGAGGCCGCACCGCGCGCACATGGTCCCTCACCCGGCTGTAACCGCCGTCGTAGCCCAGAGCGCGCACCTCGTCGAACAGGCGCTGCGCCGACAGCTTGGGGAACTCCTCCAGCCGAACCGCGATCAACTCCTTGTAGGGGTCCAGCTTGTGCGGCGGCCGAGGCCGCGGCGAGTATCGCGCCGCCCCCGACGACAGCTCCACGTCCAACCGGCCCGACTCCACCCATCTGTGGATCGTCCGCCGGCTGACGCCGAAACGCCTCGACAACTCCGCCTTCGAGAGCCCTTGCTCCAGGTAGTGCCTCAGCAACATCCTCGTCTCCCATCCGTGCATCTGCGCGTCGCTCCATGGCTGTTGGCGAAGCCAACAGCATCGAGGGACGCGCCACCTACGGCAAGCCGGCTACTGTGCCGTTTTCGGTTGCCACGAATGGGACATTTACAGTTGCCCCTAACAGCTGTTGGCGAAGCCACCAGCATGGAACGGCCTGCGACCCCCGACACACCGCGAAGTGTGCAGTTTTCGACTGCCACAAGTGGGAGATTTACAGTTGCCCCTAACAGCACGAAAGGGTCTCCCTTGTTTACCTGCCGGTTTGGCTCAAGGGAGGGTCGCTCACGTCCAGAGATGATCCCTGCGGGAAGGCTCGGACACGGATTCTCTCTCGTCTTGTGGTCTGTCTGTCAGGTCGCAGTCGGGGTTCCGCAGTTCCTTCCGGTCGTGGTGTTCCGACGAGGGGATCGACCGGGAGCTGCCGGAGCAGGCCCTGGCTCACGCGGTCGGGAGTCAGGTTGAGCAGCGCTATGCGGGGAGCGACGTGCTGGAGCGCCGGCGAGAGGTCATGGAGGCTTGGGGCGAGTTCCTGGTCGACTAGGTGCGGCTGACTGGCCCGAACGACACCAGTCGCCCTCTCTCGTTCACCTCGGAGCGCTTCCTCGGCTCCGCCGGTCGCTTCACGTGAAGGCGACGACCAGGGGCAGCATGACGCCGGAGCCCCGACCGACCTCCTACTCAGGCCACACGTAGGCCGTCCTACCGCACGGCTCTACGAGACGTTCGTCAGAACAGATCGGCAGAGCGTGCAGGTCACGCTGCCATAGCCCATGAAGTCCACGGACAACCGCGAGAATCGAGATGGCGGAGTCCCACTCGTGCTCGTTCCGAGGTGCGACACCGACGGCGAGCAGTGAGCCGAGGCACTCGTTCATGACAGACGCGTCGGCGTCGGTGTAGGCGTAGCGTTGCTTCCGCAGCGCGTACCACAGCACCTTGGGGTGGGTTTCCGTGATGTAGATGTCGGGGAACGCCCGGCGTACAGCGATCAGTAGTCCCATTCCGTTGACGCTCATGGCTCCGTAGAGGGAGTTTGGCGAGACAACGCTCCCCTGCACGGCGCGGTAGCGCTGCTGGAGCCAGCGATCTGCCGGACGCAAGCCACTCCTGCCCGTGCCCCAGCAGGTGAGGGTGTCAATCCCGAGCCCCAAGGGTGTGTCGATCCTGAGAATCGACGCGACAACCTCCTCCACAGTGCGGAGGGTCTCCGTAGTGACGTTGATGAGGCTCCCGTCTCGAACCGTCGCTTGGGCAAGCCCATGCTTGCCGTTGCCCCCAGGGTCGTATCCGACCACGGTCCCCGTCAGCGGCATTGGCCTCCCCGCGGCAACGGGTCTCTCGATGTCGGTCGTCCCCATTGTCGCGGACCCCAGTCTGGATCGCGGGAGTGTAGCGCTTGATCGACGGTCACTGGTAGGGCCCGTGGATGATCGCGGCTCCGGCCGCAGACCAGCGTCGGCCGGTCTCTGAGCCTTCCTGCAGGGATCAGTTCTGCCGGGAGCGACCCTCCCGAACGGTGCAACGGGACGTGCAACGCGAGGGGCAAGGGGTGGGCGGCACCGGGTGGTGGACTAAGCCCTGGATAATGGTCGGGCTTAGCATCGCTTCGACCGTGGCGGCGGGAATCTTGCTGCTCGCCGGTGTCTGGAAGTCGCTACCTTGACGGCCGAGGCGCTACGGGAGTGCGTCAGGGAACTCCGCCTCGAGGTCGAGCGGGTCGGCCGCTGGATGCGGGAGCGGGCTGCGGAGGCGCAACGCCAGCGGGAAAGGGAGCGGGCGCTGGAGCGCGATCGCGCCGACCGATCGTTCGACCGGGACGACTGGTTCGGGCGATGACCAGCCTCCGAGACCGGATGCGGGAGAACCGCGAAGTGCTCGCCCAACTCACCGAGGCCGAACGCTCCGCGCTCGCGGCGATTCATCGGCTCGAGGAGGAAGCTCTGACCGCGAGCGAGGCCTTTAGGGTCAACCGGCAAGCCACAGAGCGGGTCTCCACCGTCGCCTTCTTCGCCGCCTTGTTCGGCGGGCTCGTCGCCGCCGCCCTGGTCGTCGCGGTCGTCTTCTGGATTCGCTAGCGCGCTGGCGCGCCCGGGACAGGGGGAATGCCGTGTGCACCTTCTGCGACGGGCGCGCGCGGCTACAGCAGCAGGGTGTTCATCACTTGCACAGCCTCCGGTCGCCGTTGGCGGCGTAACACTCGTACGTCACGTCGCCGGTGGCCCAGCGCCTGGTCCAGCGTTGACCGTTGCGACTGCCCTCCACGAAGAGGCCTTCATACACGACCCATTCATCGCCCTTTCCCGATTGGCGGAAGATCCAGTAGCCGTCCTGCTCGCCGTGCACGTAGGAACCTTCTGATACTCCGAGGGGGCCCTGCTCGTTCCAGTAGCCGTGCTTCTTGCCGTCCACGTAGGCGCCTTCACTCACGTAGCCGCCGGGGTCCCGCTCGGTCCAGTGGCCGTGCTTCTTGCCGTCCACGTAGGTGCCTTCACTCACGAAGCCGCTCCGGTCTTCGGTCCAGTGGCCGTGCTTCTTGCCATCCACGTAGGTGCCTTCATACACGACCTTCCCGCGGTCGCCGAGGTCGTAGATCTCCTTCCCCGCGCCGTTCGCAAGCCCGCCGGTACAGTCGCCAGTCCAGTTGATGCGGATTCGTTTTTCTCCCCTCTCGGGGTTCCACACCGGCGGTAAATCAACGGCCACGCAGGTCTGGTCCGGCGCGGGCTCCAAGCTGCGGGGAGTCGGCTCGCGTTGAGTCTCACTGGCGACGGGTACCTCCGGCCGCTCAGTGGGTGGCGATCCGTCGGCCCGTGCGGCTACGCCGCCGGCCGCGAAGTCGTAGTTGATGTCCCAGCGCCCCAGCGCCGGTTCCTCTTCGTGCCAGACCAGCACGAACTCGACCTCGCGCCGCTCGTCGCCGGGCTGGATGCTCCCAACATCCGAGATCGTCATCAGGGGGCCGGTCCAGACGACCGGCTTGCCGTAGTTGCCCAGCCCATCCCAGTTGTCGCAGGGCGGCCAGGCCGAATCCACCTGGAGGTGCGCACTCAGGTAGTCCAGCGCCTTGCCGGAGTAGTTGGCGGCTACGAGTTCCACGCGCCAGACATTGAGGGGCTGCCCGTGGTTGGGTTGCAGCTTCTCGTACTGCTCCGCCGTGTGCCGCTCCTCCCGGATGCGGCAGGTCGCGGCCCCGGGATCGATGACCCGCGCCGTCGCCGATAGCTGAACGCCGTCCTTGTTGTAGAGGGTCTCGGCGACCGCCGGGCCGGCGGACAGGAGCAGCAAGGCCGTGACGATGCGGGCAACTGAACGACTCATCGGGACACCTCCAGCTTCCCCCGAGCCTAATCTAAAGCCGCGGACGCAAGCGCTACGGCGACATGCTTTGCTCAGGGCTTCGGAACTCGCGGCGGTCGCCGCCCGCGACATCGACAGCGAGAAAACGACGGCGTTTGCTCTAAGCGAATGACCCGCCGGAGACCAGCTCGACGGCCGGCCGGGGGGAGCCGTGAAGACTCTTGGTCTGGAGAGCCCTCTAGCAGTCGTCGTCGTTGGAGTAGCACTCGTACGTCACGTCCCCGTCCGCCCAGCGCCTGACCCAGCGACCGTGGAACTCGCCATCAACAAATGAGGCTTCCGCCAAGCCGCCAATCTCTATCCAGAACCTGCCGTCCAGGTTTCTCGTCGGCGTTCGCAGGATCCAATGGCCGTGCCGCCGCCCGTCCACATAGGGACCCTCCGAGAACCGAGGAAGATTATGTAGATGACTTGATGGGGCGGTAGGATCTCCCCATGAGCTACGAGCGTCGCGGCAGTCCCGGGAACCTCGAGCAGCGCCAGATGGTCCCGAAGTTCTGGCCGCACAAGGGCGCCTCCCCCGCAGCCCAGGCGAAAGCGTTGCAGGCCGCCAGGCAGAAGAACGCTAGCCGCCTGGCGCCGCCTCCGAAGAAGCCGAAGCGCTAGACCTCAATTGGTAGAGGGCGAGTCGTAGCCCCCGAAAGCCCATCCCGCCAGCAGTCTTTCGTACTGCGGCGGCACAGGCTTTGCTTCCTGCCAGTCCTTGACGAGCTGCTCGCATCGTTCCTGGCTGACTGGGACGAAGCCAGGCACCGTCTCGGCGAACGCCTTGCTGTGGTTCGTGCAGAGCTGAACCTGCTTTGCCGTGATCCCTTGGTGAGCTAGCTCGACCTGATTCAGCGCGATATCGAGGTCCTTCTCTTGGTAGAGGAACTCCCATCCCCCGAAGGCGACCAAGCCGGCAAACGTGACGATCTGCGCGACGTCTCTGAACTCCATAGCGTTCCTCCTGTGGTTTAGGGTTCTCGGTCATGGACGAATCTGATCTCGAAGCGAGCGCGTGGTCTGCCGCCGAAACTGGGGAACTCGAGGTCGATTCCCCCTACCTTCCCGATTGTTTTGGCGATGCGGTCTTGCGCTTGACGGGCGAGGTCGTACTCCAAGCACTTCTCGGCGAGGGCGAGAGCCTGTACGAAGTCCTCCTCGAGCCCGCAGGCGGGGCAGCGCAGAAGGTCCGCGTCGCCCTTGACGAGGATGCGTTCTGGCGTCGTCTCGCAAATCGCAGCAAACGAGCGAGCCGCCCTTGGGAAGGTCCACGGCGGTTAGGCCGATCCGTTCCCCGGCCTCCGGGCTTTCGTGTCATCCAGCCAGCGTACCCCGAGATAGGGCGGACGCAAACCCCTCCCTGACCGGGATACGCTGGCCGGAAGGGAGCAGACGATGAAGCGATGGATAGCGGGCCTTGCGGTCCTGTTGGCGGTAAGCGCGACCCACGGTCAGACCTGCCAGCCCGACAGCCAGACCCTTTGCTTGCACGACGGCCGATTCGAGCTGAACGTGGACTGGCAGACCGGCGACGGCAACAGCGGCCCGGCCAAGGTGGTGCCGAAGGCGAACGAGGATTCCGGCCTGTTCCGGTTCTTCGACGCCGATAACTGGGAAGTCCTAATCAAGGTGCTGGACGGCTGCGTGGTCAACGGGCACCACTGGGTCTACGGCGCTTCGACGACCGATCTGGGCTACGAGATCCGGATAAGGGACACGGCGACGGGCGACGCCAGGGTGTATCGGAATGAGCCCGGCCGGCCAGCGCCAGCGATCACCGACAACAGGGCGTTTCCGGAAAGCTGCGAAGTGAGGTCACTGCCGGGAGTGGTGTCGCCGGGGTCGATTGCCGTCGAGTGGAACGTGTGGCAGGCCGACGTCACGCACGACGATGTCGTCTTTCTTCGATTCGCGGCCGACTTCGACGGCGACGGAGACGACGACGTACTCCTTGGCCCCTCGGACAACGTACTCGACCCGGCGGAGGGAGTCATTCTGCTCAACAACGGGGACTTCACGTTCGAGGTCGCCAGCGGAGACCGGCCGCGGGGGGTCGTTCAGCGCGAGGTTCTGATGGCGGACTTCAACGGTGACGGCAGAAACGACTTCTTCATCGCTGACCACGGCTACGATGTGGACCCCTTCCCCGGGTGGCACAACCAACTGCTGCTTTGGACGGCGAACGGCTACCTGGACGCGACCGACAGGCTACCGGCGGATCCGGACGGCTTCACGCACAACGCCGCGGCCGGCGACATTGACGGCGACGGCGATGTCGACATCCTTGTAGCCAACGCCTTGTACAAGTCCCGGTTTCCGCCGCCGTACTTCCTGGTGAACGATGGCGGTGCCAATTTCGTCCTGGACCAGAGCAGACTGCCGGGGACCTGGTCGCACTCCGAGTCTCCGCCGCATTGGGCTCTCTGGCCCTGGGCGGTCGAGCTGGCGGACCTCGACGCGGACGGCCATCTGGATCTGCTCGCGGGCGCCAGAGGCGAAGATGGGGGCGACCAGTCCTATGTCTACTGGGGTTCGGGGGCGGGGCGATACCAGGAAGACAACGTGACGGTACTTACCGCGCCGGTCTTCTTCACTGCCTATGGTGGCGGGCAAGTGGTTTCCGCCTCGGTTCATGACTTCGACGGCGATGGCCGGCAAGACATCCTGCTCGGTGGCTATGACGACCGGTGGTTTCAGGAAGAACGAGGGCCGTGGAGGGGGGTCCAGTTGCTGGTGAACCGCGGCGCACGGGTGTTCGTTGACGAGACCTCACGCCGTCTTGGCCCGAGCGCCTGGTCTGCGGGGGAAGGCTGGCACTGGCAACATCTGTTCTTCGACTTCAACGGCGATGGAACGGTCGACATCGTCCCCCAGGACTTCGATGTGGACCACGGCACGAACGTGCTGGCATGGCTGAACGACGGAACGGGGCACTACGCGGCTCTGAGTACGGCCGAGTTCGACGACGTAGATGCTCTGAGCCGGTTCGGCAAAGGGGTGATAGTCCGCGCCGGGGGCAGCTTCAAACACCTCGACTTCCAGGGCGACGGCGAGCGCCTCACGGCACACGCGGGAGTCGTGGTCCAAGATGCCGTGATCCGTCGGCAGAACTGATCGGAGCGCTACCCAGTAGCGGGCGGCAGGCGTTCCTCGAGTCCCGCATGGATCGGATCGAGAGGCCTGCTCGTCGCAGTCGTCGAACGACTCGAGGCTATCGAGGAACGGTTGCCTTCGGTGGAGGAGCGCCTGGTCGCTATGGACGAGAGGCTCGAAAGGATGGACAGGAAGCTCGGCTAGCGCTTCGGCACCTGAACCGGCGAGTGCGCCCTCCCGGACGCCTGCTTCTCAGTAGGTCGTATCCGGGCAGTCGATCAGGATGGCCGCGCGGTAGCAGGGGAGTCTCTTCTCGCAATCCTCCCAGTCATCCATGTCGTCAGGGATGACATCCAGGGAGCGGTAGGTGCATGGCTCAAGGTGGCAACGCCCGGCGAATGCGTCGGCGTTCTCGTGGGCGCGCTCGCAGGCTAGGACTTCGGTGTTGGCGTAGCCGTAGGCGTACTGGATGTTGTAGTCGATGGCCGAGCAGGTGACGACCACGGCGAGCGCGAGAAGACACGCGAGAACGATCCGGATTCGCATGCGGGGACTCCTTCTGGTGGGTTCCGCGACTGTACCAAACGCCGTCCCGCTCATCTTCCTCCTTTCTAACCAGCGTACGCCGGCCAGGGAGGGGTTTTCGTCAGCCCGTCTTCGGGCTACACTGCCGCGGTTCTAGCTAGCTATGAGCAGAGAGCTTGGCCCGCCGTTGGCTTGCCGCGAGTGCAAGGTGCTCGCAGAAGACGTCCTCGTCGAGGGTGACGACGACCTTGTGCGGTGCCCCCTCTGCGGCCGCACTGCGAATCTGGAAGAGGCCCACCGGGTGGCTAGTGAGCACTTCGCCAACGAGTCCGCTCACCAGACGCAAGATCGAATCTACCGTCCGCTCAGACACCGTACTGGAGGTCTCGAGGTCACGCTGAACAGCCTGGGCGGAAAGCGGGCTCGCTCCCGACTTCGTCTACTTCGTCCACGACCGAGATCCTAGACCACAGGAGGAAACGCAATGACCATGAGAACCCTGACTGTCTCCGCCCTTCTACTCCTGCTGCCGGCCTGCACGGTTCATCGTTCGATGGTTGTGAGTCCCAACGGGGCCGTGACCTGCACCCGCAGCCAAGACGTGTCGAAACACCTGGGCGGGCTAGCGAACCTAGTCGTACCCTCGATTACCGGCGTGGCACCCTCCCCTCCCGCAGGCGCCCAACCAGCGGCAGCCCAGGTCCTCAAGAGCTTGGAGAACCTGCCCAGCCTCCAAAGTGCAGGCTTGGAAGATCTCGAGGACCTGGCCAAAGCCCTCTCGATCAACGCAGAAGTCGAGATCGCCAGGACGGAGGCCGCCGCCCGAATCATGGAAGCGCTAGCCAGAGAGGCCGCAGTCGACGCCTGCTCTGAGTTCTTGCGGGACTAACCCCCCCGTCAAGTCATCTACATAACCCCCGAAATTCAAGGGAGAGCGCCCGAATTCAAGGGAGAGCGCCCGCGAACCCACCCGAGCCCGTTTTTCCAGAGAAGCTCTGAACTGGCGACGATCGGCGGATCAACCGGGCGGTCAGTTCGGGAAGCTGAGGCTGCAGAGCGGTCGGGCAACGCGATAAGGCTAGCGCTGAGCAGCGAGAATGGACTGACCGGGCGCCTAGGAGATTACCCTTCTCGGATCGCTCAGATCAGCGGACCCACCGGCTGAAGGTAGCTTGCACCGCAAGCGGGACCATGTTGGGGGACGGACCGTCGTCGTGGATCCCCGCAAGTACCTGCGTTATCGACTACTTCGCCCGATTCCGACCGCGAAGAAGTGAGCGCAAGCTCCCCCTGTTCCGAGAAAGCGCGAACGACCGCTGGGACCCCTCCCCCCGGACCCTGGGCGGGCGGGTGAAACCGACGATGTCGCCGGTCTACTCGGCGCCGGTGCTGGCTCCGCTCAGGGCCTCCGACTCGAGGAGGCGGGCGCCGCGGAGGGTGCCGCCCATCGAGTAGTTGCCTTCGTGGCAGGCGTACTCGTAGACGAGGCCATCGGCGGCCTTCCACAGGTACTCGCCGGTCCACGGTGCGGTCCAGACCGTGTCGTCCTCGACGGTGAAGTTGTAGATCACGTTGCCATCGTGCTGCACGGAGAAGCGCTCGACGACGTGGGTGTTCTCGGAGCCGCCGCGGAAGCCGCGTCCGCCGACACGGAAGTTCGTCGTGTCGACGACCAGGGTGTCGCCTTCCCACCAGCCGATCGAGTCGCCGAGCCACTTGGTGACCTCGGGCCCCGGGTGCTCGGAGTTGAGGCGGACGATGCGGGCGTCGTGGATCATCTCGAGCAGGATGACGACGTGCGTCTCGGTCTGCGCGATCCGCTTGTAGTTGTTGTACAGGCTCGGGAAGGTCGGCGCGGCGCCGGTGAAACCGGCGAGGCAGCGCTCGCTCGTTGGCAGCGACTCGGGGTCGTCGTAGGGGCCGGGGCCGTCGTGCTCTACCCACCAGGCGGTGCCGTCATTGGCGCGAATGATGCCGGCGAGAGCCGCCCTCAACTGCGCCTGTGCCGCCTCCGTCATGGGAGGCATCCGACCGTTCGGCGGATCGATGATGATCGAGGTCGGGATCTGCCCGTCGACCAGGTAGGTGTCGGTTCCCCGGTCGATCCAGAACAGGTTGTAACCGCCCACGTTGCCGGCGCCGAACTCGTTGCCGCCGCCGGCGGTGTGTTCCAGGCCGACCACCTTGGCGCCGCCTTCGGGCGGCGCTTCGCGGTTCGCGTCCGATCGGGCAACGGCGCCTTCCTGGATCAGCCGCTCTTCCTCGGCGATCTCCGCGGCTTCCTCGGGCGTCAGGTACGCCCGCTCGCCGAGATGCACCGGCCGCTCGAGCGGCGTCAGAGTAGCGGCGTCGTAGGTTCCGTTCAGATCGGGCCGGCCGCTGGCCGTTCGCGGAATCCCGTCCTCCTGGGCCGCAAGGGCCGGGGCAAGGACGAGGAGGAGGACGGCTGCCGACAGCAAGGTCAGGGTGCGCTTCATTCTCGGGACCTCCGATTCAGATTGAGATCGATGTTTCTAGTGTACGCCACACAGCGCCGAGCGGCCACCTACTCAGCCGAACTTCTGGCGGCTTCCGCCGCCCGGAGGACCCGCAGGAAGTTGCCGCCCCAGATCTTCGAGACGTCCTCCTCGCTGTAGCCGCGCTCGAGCAGCCCGACCGTCACGGCCAGGGCCTCGCTGGCGTCGTCGAAACCCTCGACTCCGCCGCCGTGGTTGAAGTCGGATCCGATGCCGACGTGGTCCACGCCGATCCGGTCGACGATGTAGTCGAGGTGGTCGAGCATCGAGTCGACGCTTCCGGGGCCGAGGAGGTCGCTGATCGACTGCGTGAAGGCGGACCTGGAGTCGGGGTCGTCGATCTCCCAGTACAACTCGAAGGGATAGAGGTAGTCCTCCAGGACGCCGGCCGCCCGCCGCTCCTCGCGGATCGCCTCGTCCAGCGCGGCATCGTTCGAGTCGTAGAGATAGCCCCGGAACGGACAGAGGTGGATCACGCCGCCGATTTCGCCGATGCCGTCGATCTCCTCGTCGCTCAGGTTGCGGCTGACGTCGGTGAGCTGCCTGGCGTTGGAGTGACTCGCGATGACCGGCGCCGTCGACACCTCCAGCACCTGCAGCACCGCGTCCCGCGACAACTGGGACACGTCGACGACTCCGCCCAGAGCGTTGATCCGTTCGATGGCCGCAACCCCGAGGTCAGACAGCCCGCCGTGCTCGGCCGCTTCGTGCGTCCCCGTCGCCGCGTCGAAGACCGGGCGCGACGAGTCGGCGAAGTCGTTGTTTCCCAGGTGCGTGAGAGCGAACACGCGGGCACCGGCGTCGTAGAACTCGTCCAGCGCCGAGACCTCCGTGCCGAGGATCATCGCGTTCTGGAAGCCAAGGACGAGCGCCGCCCTGCCCTGCTCATGGGCAGCAACGATCTCATCGGCCGACCGGGCGACTACGGCGTTGTTCGCCGGGTCCGCAGCCAGCCCGAGCACCGCCGCGACCTCCTCGTCGGCCCTTGACCGGGCGGCTGCGTAGCCTTCCGCGGTGCGCGGCCCCGAACCGACCGCGACGGACATGACGACCGCGTCGACGCCTCCCGCGTGGAGCTTGGCCGGATCGACTTGGGACAGCCCGTCATCGCCGACGTAGGGAGACGGCGCGTCCGGTAGCTCGGTGTCCGCGTGGGCGTCTAGGACCAGGACGCGCTCGTGGATGGCGCGGGCCTGCTCGAGGAGCGCCTCGGGCGACTGGTCGCCGTTGGCGGCGCTCTCGCTCGCCGGGCCGCCCGCGCACCCGAAGGCCATTGTGGCGCCGAGTGCTACGGTCCAGTGTGTAGCTCGGTTCATCGCTCCGCTCCCTTCCATCACGAGGCGACCCTTACGATCCGCGTGCCCACGTTGCCGCCGGCCAGCAGGTCGACGAACGCCTCCGGCGCCTTCTCCAGGCCTTCGAAGACGTCCTGCCTCGGGACCAGTTCACCGGCCTCGACCCACTCGCGCATCCGGGTCCAGGCCTCCGGATAGCGCTTCGCGTAGTCGAAGACTAGGAAGCCCTCCATGCGAACCCGGAAGTTGATCAGGAGACCCGGGACGCCGAACGGCCCCGGCGCCGGCTTCGAGGTGTCGTACTGGGAGACGACGCCGCAGCAGACGATGCGGCCACCGACCTTCATTCGCCGCAACGCACTGCCAAGGACCTCGCCGCCCGTGTTGTCGAAGTAGATGTCGATGCGATCGGACGTCGCTTCCTTGAAGTCGCTCCGGAAATTCGGGCTCTTGTAGTCCACGGCAGAGTCGAAACCGAGTTCCTCCGTGAGCAGGCGACACTTCGCCTCGCCGCCGGCGACGCCGACGACGCGGCAGCCGGCGATCTTCCCCATCTGGCCGACCAGGTGGCCGACGGAACCGGCCGCCGCCGAGACGAGCACCGTCTGCCCCTCCTTCGGCTCGCCAACGTCGAAGAGACCGAAATACGCCGTCAGCCCGTTCGTGCCGTAGACGCCGAGATGGTGAGCCGGGTCGCCGGCGCCGGCGCTCTCGTCGACGGCTCGGACCTTCTTCGCCTCGTGCACCGAGTAGTCCTGCCAGCCGGCCGGGCAGACGACGAGCGAACCGACCGGGATCCCGTCGTCGTTCGACGCCTCAACGCGGGCCACGGCAGTGCCGCTCATCACGATGCCGGCACGCGGCGCACCGGCGTAGCTCGCGCTGCCCTGGAGACCGGCCCGCTGGCCGGCCCCGATCGTGATTGCCAGCGTGCGGCACAGCACTTCCCCGTCGCCCGGCGCGGGCACCTCGACGGTCCGGAGCGCATAGTTGCCGGGCTCGAGCCGGTCCGTCGGCAACGAGTCGATGATGATCTGGCGGTTCTCGGTCATGCGCGGCTCCCGTGGTCGGGACGGTTCGTAGAATCGGCACGAAACCGACCCGGGGAATGTAGCTCATGAAGAACGTTGCGCCGCTCATCGTCACGATGGTCGCCCTGGCAACGGGGTTGACCACCTGGAGTTGTCAAGGGGACTCCCCTCCCTGCGGCGAACTGTCCGGCACCGACGTGGAGGAGTGGAACCCGGGGCTCCGGGGAGACGTCGAAGCGGCTCTTCCCTCCCGCCAGCAGGCCTTCGACGCCGAGCCCGACAGCGACGAAGCCCGCCGCGCCTACGCCGAAGTCCTGTTCAAACTGGGCGACATCTGGGAGGCCGACGAGGTCATCGCGCCCCTGGGCACGGCAGCGACCTGCCACGCGGGCGACCTGCGGCTCGCGGCCAGAACGGCATACCTGCTGGGCGACTACGAGCGGGCCGTCGCCCTGAACGAACGGCTCCTCGAACTCGCCGACGAGGGCTCGGACCTCCATGCCCGGGCCCTCCGCGGGCTGACCCTGGCCCACTACCAGGCCAACGACTACGCGAGGGCCCGGGAGCTTCCCGCGCCGGACACGGTGGAAGGGTCGGCCAGCCTGCTCACCTTCATGCAGGCCTTCGAGGGCGAGCCCTACGGCATCGGATGGACCGGCGACGAGCGAATCGCCCACCTCCCGATGACGAACGACATCACGCAGCCCGGCGCCCTGCCCATCGTGACCCTCGAGATCAACGGCGAGGCCGTCAACCTGATACTCGACACCGGCGGCGACCGGCTCTACCTCGACAAGGGCATCTACGAGCGCATCGGCCTGCCGACCCTCGCGAACCGCGAGGCCCACTACGCCTACACAGGGGGCGAGACGGTCGAGGAACCGCTAGGCATCGCCGCGACCGTCACGATGGGCGATGTGACGCTCTCCAACGTGCCGGTCATCGGCGCGACCTGGAAGGCCCTCGGCCAGACCTCCGACGGCGTCCTCACCACGCAGATCCTCAAGCAGTTCCTGACCACCGTCGAGTACGACAGTCGGCGCATCACCTTCCGCGAACGGAGCGAGGAAGCTCTTGCCGAAGTGATGGAGACGTTCGGCGACACGCCGCCCGTCGAAGCGCCTTTCTACATGACGAGCACCCACCTCATGTTCGCGAAGGGCAGCCTGAACGGCCACCCGGGAATGAACTACTTCCTGGATTCGGGCCTGGCCGCGAGCATGCCGCTCGTCATCGTCGAGGAGACCGTCGAGTTCCTCGAGCTCGAGAAGACCGAGATCGAGGGAACGCCCTACTACTGGTCCCCGATCGAGTCCCACGGCCTCGACGGTCTGCCCAGCGGACCGGCGCAAGCGCTGGGCAACGTCTTCGTCGAGAGTGACTTCTTCTGGCGTTCCGGCTTCATGGCGGACGTCCTGATCTCGCACCAGTACCTCTGGCCCAAGGGGTCGTGGACGATCGACTTCGACGAAATGAAGTACTACTTCCCGGGCGAGGGCTCGTAGCGGCGACACCAAGACCGAGCATATTGCCGGACGAGGAACAGGACTGTCACGTTCTCCACTCCCGCCGACCTAGTGAACCGTTCTGTTGCGCTCGTTGGCCATGAGCGCACCGACTGTTTCCAGGAAGCCCTCTATCGCTTCGAACGACATCCGCGCCCTGTACACGTCCCTGCCCTTGCGCCTGTCCCAGAACTCCACTCCGGTCTCCGTGAACGAGATGTTGGCATGGGCTACTGCGTTCCTTAGCCGACGGACGAACCCATAGCAGGGAGAGTTCGTGAACTTAGGGTCGGGAGTGAGAACTTCGACTCCGCGGAGCGACCACGAGTCTTCGATCTTCCGAAAGATAGGGTCGCCACGGTCAAAGCGGTGAAACTCCTTCGGGTACAACACCAGGCAGTACATCAACGAGAGAACTCGCGTCGCCCGGACGAGGCCCACGCCGAGTGACCCTGCTTCCATACCGTAGTCGGTTTCCACGACTCGGGCGGCGGCACCCAAACTCCCGGAGCGGGCGGCTCTGCCCAGAACCTGCTGTTCGATGTACGCCAGAGCAGGGATGTCCTTGGTCATGTCGGCCTCACCGAGGTTGCGCCACGAACTCCTGGATCGTCAAGCCGACATCGCGGGCGATCCGGCGGAGCAGTACCGGCGAGATATCGCGGCCCTGGTGGACCGGCACCGTCGTCGTGCGGCCATCCGGATGGCGGAACCGCTTGTGCGAACCGCGCTGGCGAACTTCCTCAAAGCCAAGTGCGACAAGGACGCGGATGGTCTCCCGCGCCTTCAGTACCGGAATCGACGGCACGCGGTCCTTACGCGACCACGACGACCTGGGTGCCGACGAACTCGCCCGTGATGGGAGGAGGTCCGTCCTCGAGGATCAGGCTGATGACCTCACGGAGATTCGCGTTGAGTTCCTCAAGCGTCTCAGCCTGACTGTGGGCCCCGGACAGACCCGGCACGTAACCAACGTAGAAGCCGGTGTCGGGACAGCGCTCTACGACGGCTGTGTAGGCGGAGCCACTGCTGGCGAGTCGGCGTTCCTCCATGAGCTCAATGGTACATGCCGAGCGCGGACCGGGACCACAGCGGAGCCGGCCTCCCGGCGGGACGATAGGATGCGCCCTTGTCTCCAGGACAGGCTCAGGGATCGAGGGAGGAAGGCGGATGAGAGTTCCGGCCGCGCCGGCATGGGTACCGATCGTTCTACTGGTCGTGGCGGCGCTAGGCGCCGGCTGCACGCGGGGCACGGGCGCCGAAGGAGCGGAGGCCCAGGAAACCGCGAGCGCCGTGCCGCTAAGAGCAGTTCAGGACGAAGAAACCGGCTCGATCTCGATCTACCGGGAGGGCGAAGAGGAACCGATCGTCACCCAGAACGCCGGCGCGGAGCACCGGCCGTTCCTGCACCCGATCGTCGCTCCCGACGGCAAGGGACTGGCGACGCAGTACAGCCCGGGCCATCACCCTCACCAGACCGGGCTCTACTGGGGCTTCACGCGGGTCAACGGCGAGCCGATGGACGATGGAGAGCTCCGGCAGTGGTTCTACCGGCGCGACAAACCGGAAGAGATCGCGCGGGCCGTCGGCCGCGACTACTTCCACAACCCGGGCGGCGACTACTGGCGTCGCGAGTCGGCTTCCGTGGTGACCGAGGCCGGGACCGAAGTGCAGTGGCAGACGGTCTACGGCATGCTGGACGCCGAAGGCAACGCCTTCATGACCGAGACCCAGAACTGGTCCATGCGGGCCGAGGAAGACCGCTTCATCCTCGATCTCGAGTGGGCCGGCGAGGCGCACACCGACGTCTCGATCAACGAGATGTCCTACGGCGGCATGTTCCTGCGCATGCCCTGGACCAGGGACATCCCCGGCGAGGCCGTCAACGCGGCACGGCAGCGCAACCGCCAGGCCGAGGGCCAGCGGGCGATGTGGGTCGATGTCGGCATGCAGGTCGAGGGCCGCGACGACTTCCTGCACGTCGCGATCTTCGATCACCCGATGAACGCCGGCTACCCCCAGACCTGGCGCGTCGACGGCCAGCTCGGGGTCGGTCCCACCCGGGCACGGATGGGCGACTGGCACATCCCGGAGGGCACGACCGAGGTCATCCGTCATCGCCTGATCGTCTACACCGGCGAGTTGAACGACCTCGAACTCACGGAGGACTGGGAGGAGTACACCGGGGCTGCCGAGGGCTCCTACTCGACGTCATCGCTATGGGGCATCGCCCAGCGGGAAGCGAAGCAGGAGAAGTTCCTGACCCCGGAAGAGGCGGTCGATGCGATGACCGTGCGCGACGGGTTCAAGGTCAACGCCTGGGCCTCGGAGCCCATGATTACCCAGCCCATGGCCTTCGCCTGGGACGACCGAGGCCGCATGTGGATCGCCGAGAACCGCGACTACGAGACGCGCGGCCGCGGCTTCTCCGGCTCGGGCGACAGCCGCATCCTGATCCTGGAGGACACGGACCGCGACGGCGCCGCCGACAGCAAGAAGGTCTTCGCGGAGGGTATCCCGTTCCCGGCGGCGCTGGCGGTCGGCTTCGACGGCGTCTTCGTCGGCGCGCCGCCCCACCTGCTCTTTCTCCCCGATCGCGACGGCGACGACGTCGCCGACATGGACGACGCCGAGATCCTCCTGACAGGCTGGGGCATCCGCGACCGTCACGAGACGATCAACAGCTTCCACTGGGGCCCCGACGGCTGGCTTTACGGCCTGGAAGGGTTCGCGACGCCGTCCAGGATCCGCAAGCCGGGACCCGAGGAGACGATCTACGCCCACAACGACCCCTTCCCCGATGACCTCTTCGAGTACGACGGCGTCGACATCAACGGCGGCGTCTGGCGCTACCACCCGACGAAGGACCGCTTCGAGGTCGTGGCCCACGGCTTCAGCAACCCCTGGGGCATCGACTACGACGCGAAAGGCCAGATCTTCATCACCGCCTGCGTGATCCCCCACCTGTTCCACGTGGTCCCCGGCGGCATCTACCACCGCCAGGGCGGCAGCCACTTCAACCCGTACGTCTACGGCGACATCCGCACGATCGTCAACCACCGTCACCGCTCCGCGCACGGCGGCGCCCGCGTCTACCTCTCGGACGCCTTCCCCGAAGAACACCACGGCCGGCTCTTCATGGCGAACATCCACGAGCACGCGGTGCTCTCGGACGAACTCGAGCCGAAGGGCTCCGGCTTCGTCGCGCACCACGGCGAGGATTTCCTGCTCGCCAACAACAAGCAGTGGGTCGGCTTCAGCATGGAGATCGGCCCGGGAGGCGACGTCTACGTCCTCGACTGGCACGACGCGGACATCTGCGGCAACGACGTCCAGCACAAGGAGACCGGACGGATCTTCCGGATCACGCCCGAGCAGTCCCTGGCGGACGACTGGGAGGGTCGGTACGACGACGTCAAGAGCATGTCGAACGAGCAACTCGTCGAGCTGCAGCTCTCGAGGAGCTCCTGGCACGCTCGGCGGGCACGGGTCGTCCTGCAGGGCCGCGCGGCCAGGGGCGAAGTCGACGCCCCGGTTCACGACGCGCTGCGCGAGATGTTCGCATCGAATCCTGACGGCGACCTGCGCCTGCGGGCGATGTGGGCGCTCCACGTCACCGACGGCTTCACGTCCGACGAGCTGATGACAGCGCTGGACGACGAGGACCAGCACGTCCGGGCCTGGGCGATCCAGCTCCTGACCGAAGACCACGACGCGCCGGCCGCCGCGACGGAGAAGTTCGTCGAGTTGGCGGACCGGGACGCTTCGCCGATCGTCCGCCTCTACCTCGCGGCGGCCCTCCAGCGCGTCGACCACGACGTGCGCTGGTCGATCGCCGAGCACCTCGTGATGAAGGGCGACGACGCGGACGACCACAACATCCCGATGATGATCTGGTTCGGCATCGAGCCCCTGGTTCCGGAGGACCCGAAGCGCGCGTTGCGGCTGGCCAGGACCTCCCAGATCCCGATGCTCACGGAGAACATCGCGCGCCGCGCGGTCGACGCGGACGAGCTCGGGTTCCTCGTCACCTCGCTCGACGACCGGTCCGAGGCCCGGCCGGCTCTGCTCCGGGGCATGCGCGCCGGGCTCGAGGGGCACGTCTTCGCCGAGCCCCCGGACAACTGGGAACGGGTCTACGGCCGGCTGAAGCGCGACCGCAACGTGGCCAGCCTCGCCCTCGAGGTCGAACAGCAGTTCGGCGGCGTCGAGGTCGCGCGGCAGTTCATCGCGACTCTCGACGACGAGAGCGCGCCGCCCGAAGATCGGCGGCGGGCCATCCAGGGCCTCGCCGACCAGCAGCACCAGGCCCTCTTCGAGCGGCTCCCGGCTCTGCTGGACGAACCCGAAGTGCGGATCGCCGCGCTCCGAGCCTACGCGGCGTTCGACGGCCGCTGGGAATCGGGCTTCCTGCTGCTCGGGCGCTACGACTCCTTCAATGCGGACGAGAAGCTCGCCGCCGTCCAGACGCTCGCCTCCCGCCCCATCTACGGGCGAGTGTTGATGGGCGCGATCAAGGAGGGGAGCGTCCCGCGGCGCGACGTGCCGGCCTACGTCGCCCGCCAGCTTCACCGGGTCGTCGGCAGCGGTTTTCTCGAGGTCTGGGGGCCGATCACGCGGGTCTCAAGCGAGAAGGCCGCGGCCATCGCCAAGTACACGACGATCCTCAGCGACGAGGCGATCGCGGGGGCCGACACCGCTCACGGCGAGCAGATGTTCACCGAGCTTTGCGCCGTCTGCCACCAGATGTTCGGCGAGGGCGGCCTCATCGGTCCCGACCTCACGGGCTCCAACCGCACGGAACTCGACTACCTGCTCACGAACATCCTCGACCCGAGCGGCGACATCCAGGACGTCTACCAGACCCTGATGGTGACCACCCGGGACGGCCGCACCTACTCCGGCACCGTCGCCACGAAGAGCCCCCGCTCCATGACCCTGCGCGTCGTCGGCCAGGATGAAGTCGTCATCGCGCAGTCGGATATCCAGTCGTTCGATTACTTCCCGCTCTCGATGATGCCGGAGGGACTGCTCGATCCCTACGACGACGACGAGGTGACGAACCTCGTGGCGTACCTGATGACCGCGCAGGAAGAAGCGAACCCTCAGGGCCCCTGAGGCAGCCCTGAGGCAAGTTCCCGAAGAAGTGGACATGACGAACGTCGCCATGATCGGCCTCGGCTTCGGCGCCGAGTTCATCCCCATCTACCAGGCCTACCCCGGCGCCAACGTCCACGCGATATGCCGCCGTGACGAAGCGGAGCTGAACAAGGTCGCCGACCAGTTCGGGATCGAGCGGCGCTACACGGACTACGACGACGTGCTCGCCGATCCGGATGTCGACTACGTCCACATCAACACGCCGATCCCGGACCACGCCTGGATGTCGCTCGCCGCCCTCGACGCCGGCAAGCACGTCATGTGCACGGTGCCGATGGCGACGACCGTCGACGACTGCCGCAAGATCGTCGAGAAGGTCGCGGAGACGGGCCTCAGGTACATGATGGCCGAGACCGTCGTCTATAGCCGCGAGTTCCTGTTCATCAAGGAGCTGTACGAGAAGGGCGAACTCGGCGACATCCAGCACCTCGCCGCCTCGCACCCGCAGGACATGGACGGCTGGCCGTCCTACTGGGAACGGATGATCCCGATGCACTACGCGACCCACGTCGTCAGCCCGTGCCTGGGTCTGGTCGACGGGCTGGCCGAGTACGTGAGCTGCTTCGGTTCAGGCGTCGTCCGCGACGACATCGCGGAGAAGTCCGGCAACCGCTTCGCCGTCGAGACCTGCCACATCAAGGTCAAGGACAGCGACCTGGTCGCGCACATCTGGCGCTTCCTGTACGACGTCGCACGGCAGTACCGCGAGAGCTTCGACGTCTACGGCACGAAGAAGAGCTTCGAGTGGACGCTGATCGAGGACGAGCCCCACGTCCTGCACACCGCGAAGAAGCCCGAGCCGGAGATCCCGCAGAAGATCGAGGTCCCGGACTACGCGCACCTTCTGCCGGAGGAGATCCGGCAGTTCACCCTGCCCCAGGAGATCCACGACGCGGAGCACCTCTCCTTCATCCAGGGCGGCGGCCACGGCGGTTCCCACCCTCACCTCGTCCACGAGTTCCTGAGCGCGCTCGGCGACGACCGCGATCCCTGGCCGAACGCGGTCACGAGCGCCAACTGGACCTGCGTCGGCATCTGCGCCCACGAGTCCGCCACGAAGGGCGGCGAGATCATCCGGCTACCGGGCTTCACGCTCGGACCATAGGACCCCACACCATCGGACCGGCTTCAGGAGGGCCAATGAACAAGACGAAACTACTGATCGCGAGCTTCCTCACCATCCTGGTCGCCGGACTTGGCACGGCGGTTCGGGGCGGCCTCCTCCTGGAATGGGGCACGGCCTTCGGCTTCACGCAGACGGAACTCGGGCAGATCACCGGAGGCGGCTTCGTCGGCTTCGGACTCGTCATTCTCGTGGCCAGCGCCTTCCTCGACCGTTACGGCTACAAGCCGTTCCTGCTGGGCGCGGGCGTTCTGCACGTGCTGTCGGTCATCGTGGCCGTCGCGGCCACCTTCGTCTACAACGGATCGATCGCAACAGACCCGGACTTCGCCCGCGCCGGGGCCTACTTCTGCCTGTTCTGGGGTGTCTTCATCTTCGCGGTCGCCAACGGCATCTGCGAAGCGGTCATCAACCCGCTCGTCGCGACCCTGTACCGCAAGGAGAAGACCCACTACCTGAACATCCTTCACGCCGGCTGGCCCGCCGGCCTGATCTGCGGCTCTCTCCTGGGTATCGGCCTGATCGGCCGCGTGCGCTGGGAGATCGTCCTCGCGCTCTATCTCGTTCCGACCCTCATCTACGTCCTGATGCTGGTGAAAGAGAAGTTCCCGAAATCCGAGGCAGCGGCCGCGGGCGTCAAGTTCGTCGACATGGTCAAGGAGTTCGCCGCGCCCATGCTGCTCTTCCTGCTCGTGCTCCACGTCTGCATCGGCTACGTCGAGCTCGGAACGGACAGTTGGATCGTCAACATCATGGACACCGTCCTCGGCGGCAAGGGGCTGTTCATCCTGCTCTACACGTCCATCCTGATGTTCGTGCTGCGCTTCTTCGCCGGCCCGATCGTTCACCGGATCAACCCGCTCGGCCTGCTGTTCGTGAGCGCCGTCGTCGCCGCCATCGGCCTCTATTCGCTCGGTTCGCTCGCAGGCGCCGTCACCGTCATGATCGCTGCCACGATCTACGGCGCCGGCAAGGCCTTCTTCTGGCCGACCATGCTGGCGGTCGTCTCGGAGCGCTTCCCGCGCGGCGGCGCCCTGACGCTGGGCGCCGTCGGCGGCGTCGGCATGCTCTCGGCGGGACTGCTGGGCGGCCCCGGCATCGGCTACCTCCAGGACCGGCACGCCTCGCAGGACCTGCAGGCCAACGCCCCCGCCGTCTACGACGAGTACAAGGCCCAGGGCACGAACAGCTTCCTGTTCTTCGCTCCGGTCCAGGGCCTCGACGGCACGAAAGCGGGCCCGGTCATGGAGAAGGCGAAGGACTCCAGCATCACACTGCCCCCGGACGAGCAGGCGGTGCGCGACGCGTCGTTCCACGGCGGTCAGACCGCCCTGCGGATCACCGCGGCGATACCGGTGTTCATGGCGCTCGGCTTCCTCTACCTGATAATTCACTTCCGGCGGGCAGGCGGCTACAAGCAGATCGAGCTGACGTCGCAGCGGGAGACCTGATCGCGGGCGGCGGGGTCAGACTCGCTCCGCGCTGGAGACCTCAGCTACCACACATGTCGATCCTTGAAGATCGCGAGGAGATGCGCCGGTCCGGCTACCGGGTGGTCGACGCGATCGTCGAGCGCCTGAGCGAGCTCGGGAACGACAGGGCATTCCAGACGGCGCCGCGCGATGTCACCGAGGCGTTGCTCGATGGACCTCCTCCCGAGGAGGGACGGGATCTCGATCCACTGCTCGAGACGATAGTTCGCGACGTGATGCCGCTCGCGGCGCGGATCGACCACCCGCGTTTCCTCGCCTTCGTACCCGCCAGCCCCTCCTGGGCCTCCGTGCTGGCCAGCTTCCTGATCAGCGGGTACAACGTCTTCCAGGGGACCTGGCTGGCGTCCGCGGGACCTTCCCAGATCGAGCTCACGGTCACGGACTGGTTTCGCGACTGGCTGGGCTACCCGAAGGGCGCGGGCGGCCTGTTCACGAGCGGTGGATCGGCCGCCAATCTGCTGGCCGTCGTCGCGGCGCGCGAGGCTGCTGGAAACCCCCAGCGCGGCGTGGTCTACATCTCCGACCAGGCCCACGGCTCGGTGGCGCGCGCCGCGCGGATTGCCGGTGTCGATCCGGACCGGATACGGGTCCTGGCCACCGACGATGAGTTCCGGATCGTGCCGGCGACCCTCCTGGAAGCCGTCCGTCGAGACCGCGAGGCGGGTCTGGAACCGTTCTGCCTCGTGTCGAACGCCGGCACGACGAACACCGGCGCCATCGATCCCCTCGTGGAGCTGGCGGAGATCGCGCGGGCGGAAGGGCTCTGGAACCACATCGACGCCGCGTACGGCGGCTTCGCCGTCCTCGATCCGGAAGCCCGACCTCTGCTCCAGGGCCTCGAACTGGCCGACAGCGTGACGCTCGACCCGCACAAGTGGCTCATGCAGCCCTACGAGACGGGCTGCCTGATGGCCCGCGACGTCACCCGTCTGGAGGCCGCCTTTCGCATCCTGCCCGACTACATGCAGGACACCGATCTCGGCACCCGGCAGGTGAACTTCTGCAACCGCGGGCTGCAACTCACCCGCGCATTTCGCGCCCTGCGCGTCTGGCTGTCGGTCCAGCGCTACGGCCTGGCCGCGCACCGGCAAGCCATCGCCCAGGCCATCGGCATCGCCGCGAAGGCGGCGGATCGGATCGCACGCGAGGACGAACTGGAACTCCTCGCGCCGCCGAGTCTGGGCGTGGTCTGTTTTCGTTACCGGGGCCGCAGCACGGAGCCACCCGCTTCGAGTGAACGCCTCGACGAGCTGAACCGCCAGATCCAGGACCGCATCGTCCAGTCGGGCTTCGCGATGATCGCCTCCACACGGCTCGGCGACCGGTTCTCACTGAGGTTCTGCGTCCTGAACACCCGCACCACCGAGGACGATGTCATGCAGATCCTGGACCGCGTTCTGGAGATCGGCAGGGAACTGCAGGCCTGACTCGAGCTTCGCTATGAGTCGGTCCAGAACGTTACAAGGCAAGGTCGCGCTGGTTACCGGCGCCAACCACGGAATTGGCGCGGCGACGGCCGTAGCCCTGGCGGAACGCGGTGCCGATGTTGTCGCCGCCTATCTCAGAACGGGTGACCCGAAGAAGGCTGACGCGTTCAACAAGGCCCGCTCGACAGATGGGTCGGCAGTCACCGAAGCCGTACAAGCGACCGGAAGGCGTTGCTACTCGATTGAAGCCGACCTGGCAGACCCCGCGACCCCGGTTGAACTGATGAATGAGGCTGAACGGAACCTTGGACCGGTCTCCGTCCTCGTGCACAACGCAAGCGGTTGGCAGAAAGACAGCTTCTCACCGGATCGCGCCGACGCCGTCGGCCGCGAGGGTCGACTCGTCGACGAAGAGACGATCAACAGCCAGCTCCACGTCGACGCTCGAGCCGGCGCATTGCTGATGGCCGAGTTCATCACGCGACATCGTGCTCGAGCGGCCAGTTGGGGAAGGATCGTAACTCTCACGTCCGGCGAAGGTCGCCAGTTCCCCGGCGAAGTCTCCTACGGAGCCGGCAAGGCCGCGTTGATCAGCTACACCCTCTCGGCCGCCGCTGAGATGGCCGGGGACGGCGTCACCGCCAATGTCGTCTACCCTCCAGTCACCGACACGGGTTGGATTACAGAGGAGGTCCGGGAGTTCGTGGCGAGAGATCTGGAGCATCACCACATTGCAACGCCAGGAGAAGTCGCGGAGGCGATTGTCTGGCTGTGCGCCGACGCCGGGCGGACAGTCACCGGCAACATCATCAGGCTCCGGTAGTTTGAAGCAGATCCAAGGCATCCTGTTCGACGCGGGCGACACGCTCGTGAAGCCGAAAGCAGGCGAGTGGTTTCCTAGACAGCACTTTGTCGACGCATTCCGGGCTCAGGGGATCACCCACGCGAACATGGACCAGTTCAGAGAGGCGTTGGACGTCGGACTCCGCTATCTCAATGAGCGCCACGCACTAGCCGTCACGGAGGAAGTGGAACGCGACCAGTTCCACACGGCCTATGGCCTCATCCTCCGGGCACTCGGGATCTCAAACCCGACTGAGGACCTCATCGCCGACATTCTCCGGCCCTTCGAGGAAGACGTCGGCATGGAGCCGTTCTCGGACACCGTGCGGGTACTGCAACGGCTCAAGCGCGCAGGTCTCAGACTAGGGATCGTCTCCGACAACTGGCCCTCACTCGACCGGAGGTTCCGCACGATGGACCTCCGAGGCTACTTCGATGCCTTCGTCATCTCGGCCGTGGTCGGAAGCAGCAAACCCGCCGAGCGCATCTATCGGGCGGCCGTGGAAGAGATCGGCATCCCGCCTGAGCACCTGGCGTTCGTCGACGATCGACCCGTGAACGTGGCGGCCGCCGAGAAGATCGGCATGAAGGGAATCGTCATCTCCCGATACGGCCAGGTGCCGGAGACCGACCTGCCGGTGATCTCTGACCTCGACGGCTTGATCGCGATCGTTGATCCCGGAGACCGCGACGCAGAACGCGACGGACCCCTGACCCACCAAGGCTGACCGCCCCGCCCCCCCGATCGCCGTCGCCGTCTGGCATGATCGTGCGGCAAAGTGGCGGAGACACGAGAACAGTCCAGCGACCTGCTCCAGGCACTCTGCCATGAGTGCGGCGAGCCTCTCGCCGGGAAGTTCTGCTCGCGGTGCGGCGCGAAGAACCGCCCCCCGTTACGGCCTCTCCACCACTGGCTGACCGACCTCGGCCGCCAGGTCGCCGTTCTTGACATCCGGCTATTGCGGACGTTGCCGCGGTTGTTCTCCTCGCCGGGACGCCTGACCGCCGAGTACGTGGCCGGGCGGCGGCTGGCGTACACCTCGCCGATCCGGCTCTACGTCGCGGCGAGTGCCGTCGTGCTCGCTGCGATGAACCTGCTCGGCATTTCCGATATCGAGACGATGCTGGCTGGCGCAGCCGAAGAGAACGTCGCGGCGCTGGAAGAGGCCCTGGAGGCCGTAGCCGATCCACACGACCCGCTCTTCCAGGCGCGCTTCAATCGAAGCCTGGACACGACCTTCCCGATCCTGAACCTGCTCAGCCCACTCGCCATCATGATGCTGCTCAAGCTTCTCTACTGGAGGCGATACCTGCAGGAGCATCTCGCCTTCGGCTGCCACTACGGGACCTTCCTCATCGTGGTCACGCTCCTGCCCCTGCTGGTGACGGGGACTGCGCGTTCGATCGCGATGGTCGTGGTGACGATCGCTTTGCTCCTCTACCTCGTGGTGGCGATGCGCCGCGTGTACGGCGGCGGTTGGGCAGGGTTGATCGTGCGCTTCGTCGCACTTGTCCTCGGTTTGCTGGCCTTCATCCTGGTCGAGGCAATGCTGGCCCTTACCATCGCTCTGGTCGCTGCCGTGCCCTAAGGCCGGCAGGCAGAGGCGCTGCCTCTACTGCGACGCCGCCTGATACAGCTCGATTTCGTAACCGTCCGGATCGCGGAAGAACACGATCGTCGGCGGATTGTCACCGGGGATCGTGACCCACCGGAGCGTGGAACCAGCCGCCTCGGCCTTCTTCGCCAGAGCCTTGGCGTTCGCCGTGTTGAGGATGATCCGGCCGTACCGGCCCTTGCCCTCGGGGAGCGGATCGTCGTTCAGGTGCGCCAGTGCGAGGCCAGCTCCACCGCCGGGCGCCACCAGCCCGATCTCGATCGGATCGTCCGAGTCCGGCGGGTACTGCCAGGCACGAGTGAAGCCCAGCACTTCGGCGTAGTACTTCTCGGACCGCTCGAGGTCCGCCACGTTGATGGCCACGAGCCCCAACGAAGCATCGGACTTCTCGTCTCCCGCCATCACCGGGACGCTCACGCACAACAACACCGCAAACACCAGGGCCCGAACGGTCCACTTCGACATCCCAAGCTCCTTTCCGAGCATCAGACTCACTGTCAGCAGAGGCCGGCGAGCATAGCGCGCTGCTCCCGCAGAGCCTCACACTCTCGATAGCCTGCGGGCATGCGGCGTCAGTACCACTTCATGCCCGACGAGGCCGGCCAGAAGGCCTGGGACGTCCGCCGCCTCATCGAACTGAGCGCCGACCTGCCCGTCGAGGACGTGCCACTCGCGGACATCGCCGAGATCGACCAGGTCTACTGGTTCGACCGCGACCACTTCCGGCCGACGGTCCGGTCAGTGGTCGAGCACATGGCGCTCATGGAGGCGACGGACCTCGCGCACCCCATCATCCTGGGAATGGACGGCCGGGTGATGGACGGGATGCACCGGGTGGCCAAGGCGCTCGTCCAGGGCCACACGACGATCGCCGCGAAGCGCTTCCCGGTCGATCCGAAGCCCGACCACCGGAACTGCAACCCGGCCGATCTCGACTACTCAACCTAGACAACCCGCACAAGCGAGGTTCGCCCAAGGCCTCGCGAGAGGGGTCCCTCAGTCACCTGCCACCGCCAAGGCCGGCGGTCATTTCCCGGAGCCTCAACACGGTTCTCCAGTTCCGCACGGTCATGATCGTCGACAGCTTCGATTCAAAGTACGGGGCGGTGAACTTCGTGCGCGCGAGGCCCAGAGGGCAGTGAAAGTAGACCTCCCGGCCCAGCACGGCGAACTCGTCCGGAGGCGAGCGGTCGCGATCGAGTGAGTCGACGGCCCCAGCTTCCGGCTGCTCCGCCAGGAACCCGACGTGGAGCTTCCCGGTGTCGGCTCCGTCCCGCAGGAACGGGTTCTCCCGCACGATCGCGGCAAGCTCTCCACTCTTTCGGGTCAGCACCGGCACCCGGTACTCGAAGCGCTCCGCGATCGCCGCTCCGATGACGTCGGGGACGAGACGGGCCAACTCCGGATCTGCCCTGAAGACGACGTTGCCGCTCTGGATGTACGTCCGGACATCGTCGCAGCCTGCGTCCACGAACATCGCGGAGAGGTCGCTCATGAGCAGCCTGTTCTTGCCGCCAACGTTGATGCCCCGCAGCAGGGCAACGTGAGTGTTCTCCGTCATCCCTTCGCCGGGCGACGGTCCTCGGCCGCCCCTACTCCACCGGATTCGCGGCGATGAACTCGTTGATGATTCCCGCCAGCTTCTCGCCGTGCGTCTCCTGGATGAAGTGGCCCGCCCCTTCGACCTTGACATGCGGCTGACCCTGGGCGCCGGGAACCCGTCGCTGGAACGGCACTTCGCCGCCGCGCGTGATCGGGTCCCTGTCGCCGTAGGCCGTCAGGAAGGGCTTCTCCCAGCGTTCGAACACTTCCCAGGCCTTGCGGTTCGCCTCGTTCGCCGGATCGTCGGCGAAGACCGGCACCCGCTGCGGCATGATCAACGCCCCGGCCTTGTAGCTGGGCTCAGGGAACGGCGCATCGTAGGCGGCCGCGATCGACGGGTCGCCCGTGTTCGTCGCCAGCATACGGCCGGTGGGGATGTCGCCGGCGTCGATCATCGCCTGGTTCCTCTGCTTCCAGCGGATGAAGGCGCTGTTCTCCGGGAAGTCCTCCGGGCCGGCCGCCCCGCCAACCGGCAAACCGGCGTTTGAGAGGACGACCCGCGCGAAGCGCTCCTCGTTCTCGGCCACCACGCGCAGGCCGATCAGGCTCCCCCAGTCCTGGCCGAAGAAGGTCGCCTGCTGCAGGTCGAGCGCCTCAACGAGCTCGGTCATCGCGTCGACGTGGAACTTGTAGGTGTGAGTATCCATGCTCGCCGGCTTGTCCGAGCGCCCGAAGCCGATCAGGTCGGGAACGATGCAGCGATGGCCCGCTTCGACGAGAACGGGGATCATCTTCCGGAACAGGTACGCCCAGGTCGGCTCGCCGTGGATCAGCAGAATCACTTCGCCGTCCGCAGGTCCCTCGTCAAGGTAGTGAACGCGATAACCATCGATCTCCAGGTAGTGAGGCGCGAAGTCGAAGTCCGGCAGGTTCTCGAACCGGGTGTCCGGAGTCCGGTAGACGCCGGGGCGAATCTCCTCGGCAAGGGCTGGTGTCGCAGTCGCCACAAGGGCCAAAGCCATGGCGGCCAGGCTCGCCGCCGCGACGAGGTTTCTCCGTGATCTCTTCATCTCGCGTCCTCCGTTCCGTCGTGCGCACGCTATGGGGATGGCGCTCGACTCTATCGGGCGGGCGCCATGCACTATCCTCTCTCCGCCCCCACGAACGGAGCAGGCCCACATGACTCAGAACGGAACCGTTGTACGCCTCTCCGGCGTCCGCAAGACGTTCGGCGCCCACACCGCGGTCGATGACTTCGACCTCGCGATCGAACCCGGCACGATCTACGGCCTGCTGGGGCCGAACGGCTCGGGCAAGACCACGACCATCCGCATGATGATGGGCATCCTGCTGCCCGACGGCGGCTCGGTGGAACTCTTCGGCGGCGCGCCCGACTTCGCCCGGCGCAGCCGGGTCGGCTACCTGCCCGAGGAGCGCGGCGTCTACGAGAAGATGAAGGTGCTCGAACAGCTCGTCTTCTTCGGCGAGATCCGCGGCGTCGGACGGTCCCTGGCGCGCACCCGGGCCGAGGCGTGGCTCGAGCGCCTGGGACTCAGCGAATGGGCGTCCAAGAAGGTGCAGGCGCTGTCGAAGGGAATGCAGCAGAAGGTCCAGTTCATCTCCACGGTGCTGCACGATCCGGAGCTGCTGATCCTGGACGAGCCCTTCAGCGGCCTCGATCCCATCAACCAGGACGTGCTGGAGGAGATCGTCCTCGAGGAGAAGGAGCGCGGAAAGACGATCCTCTTCTCGACCCACCTGATGGAGCAGGCGGAGCGGCTCTGCGAGCGGGTCTGTCTCATCTCGCGGTCCCGAAAGGTGCTCGACGACGACCTGAAGGAGTTGAAGCGGCGCGAGCGCTCGGGCGTGGTTGCGGTGGAGTTCGACGGCGAGGCTCCCTCAGCCGCCACATGGCCCGGCGTCTCGGAGGTCGAAGAGTCCGGCGACGCGTTCCACCTGTCCCTGCACGACGGGGTGCGCCCGGAGGAGATTCTGGGGGCGGTGCTCTCCGAAGGAGTCAGCCTGCGCAGGTTCGAGTTGCTCGAACCCCGGCTGCACGAGATCTTCGTCCGCCATGCCGGTGAACCAGCCGAAGACGATGCCCCTTCGCAGACGGGAGGTGCGTCATGAAGCAGGTCTGGTCGGTGATCCGCCGGGAGTACGTGGAGCGCGTCAAGACCAGGGCGTTCATCCTCTCGACCCTGGGCATGCCGCTGCTCATGATCGGCATCATGGCGGTGGTCGGCTTCGTGGCGGTGCTCTCCGAGCAGTCGGAGCGGCAGATCGCCCTGATCGACCTGAACGGACAACTCGGCGAACGCGTGCAGCAAGCGCTGGATCGGGCGGGCTACGACGTGGAACTGGCCGCGCCCGGGACCGACACCGAGGACCTGGACCAGCAGGTACTGGACGAGGAACTCGAGGCCTACATCGTGCTCGACGACACGACGGCCAGCGAAGCCGTCTTCGCCTACCGGTCGAAGGAACCGCCGGGCGGAGTGCGCAGCCAGTTGATGCGCGCGGCCATCGTCGAGGAGGTCGTCGACCTGCGTCTCGGCGAGATGGAGGACGGCGATTCGGTCCGGAGGCTGTTCCAGGGCGGCTCGCTGGAGTACGAACCCGTGGGCCTCGACGAGGAAGAAGCGGAGGAAGCCGAGGCCGAACGGATCACCGGAATGATCACCGGCATCGCGGGCGGCATCATCCTCTACATCATGATGCTCGCCTACGGCGCCCAGACGCTGCAGTCGGTCCTCGAAGAGAAGCAAAGCCGGGTCGTCGAACTGGTGATCTCGTCGCTGCGACCCTGGCAGCTCATGCTGGGCAAGATCGTGGGGGTCGGAGCCGTCGGGCTCACCCAGGTAGCGATCTGGATCGCTTGCGTGGCCCTGCTGGCCAGCCTTGCGTTGCCGACCCTGATCGCCGCCGCCTCGGATTTCGAAGAGCTGGCTCAATTCCGGCAGTACCTGCCGGGCCCCGGCGCCGTTCTGCTGCTCGTCGTCTTCTTTCTGCTCGGCTACTTCCTCTACTCGAGCCTGTTCGCCGCGGTCGGCGCCATGTGCAGGAACCTCCAGGAAGCGGGCCAGACCCAGGCGCCCCTCATCTTCCTGATCATCATTCCGTTCATGCTGCAGATGATGACGTTCCAGGGAAACAACATGCAGTGGATGAACTGGGTGGCCCTGTTTCCCTTCTTCAGCCCGATCATGATGTACCCCCGAGCCGTGATGGGGGATGTACCCGTCTGGATGGTCGCCGTCTCGATCGTGCTGATGGCGCTGACCGTCTGGGGCTCGTCCTGGGTCGCGGGCAGGATCTACAAGGTTGGCATCCTCAGCCAGGGCAACCGCCCCAGCCCGCGGGAGCTACTGCGCTGGATCAGGGAGGCGTAAGGATCGGCGGCATCGGGCAGTTGATCCAGGCCGAAACGACACGCAGCAGTTCGCCCTCCTCCACCGTGACCTTCCGGTCCGCGGTGATGCAGGCGACTGCCGCTTCGAGCGTCCGCTTCTTCACTTGCGGCGCTGCCTGGTCGAGTTCCACGAGTGCCGCATCAAGCGCGGTGAAGCCACACGCCCGGTGAGGGAGCAACCGTTGCTCGGGAAGCGAAAGGGCTCGCCACCCTTCCGCGAAGGCCCGTTCGGCCGCCTGGGGATCCCGATTGCCGACGTAAGCGAGCACCGACAGGAGCACGGCCAACGGGGATTGCACCGCGCCGGCCGAACGATGCCGTACGCGCATCGGTCCCGACCTGCCGAAGGACGCCTGCATGTCTCGCAACAGGATGCGCTGGAGCGACCACTCGAACAGGTCGATGACCTCGTCCGCCTCGACAAGCGCCACGACGTTCTCCTGGAACCGCTTGACCTGCCGCGACGTGAGGCTGCGGAGCGCGGGTAAAGCGATCTCGAGCACGGGTAAGCGCACTCTCGGATCGAGCCGCTCGGCGACCGGAGCCAGCCGCACGGTCTCTTCGTAGACACCGTCGTCTGCCGCCGCCTCCAGGTGGGCAAGCTGCAACCGTCTCGGTTCAGGATCGCGGTCGAGCAGAAGCGCGTAGACGAGGGCGCGGGCGCCGTAGGGCTCGTGTGCGGCCGCGACGACCCGTTCCGGCAGGTGGTCTAGCAACTCCGCCGCGTACTCGACGTGTGCAGGCGTCGGCTGGCCGACCTGGCTGACCGCGTCTGCGAGGTTCGGACTGGGTGCCCGTCCGGGCTCGGCGCCGGCGAAGCCCGCGGCGCCTGGGGGGCCAGCCAGGCCGGGAGCACCGTCGCCGCCCTCGGGCAGCTCCGGGAACTCGCCGTCCCAGGATGGCTCGATCCGTCTGATCCGCTCCCCGAGGGGCGGATGGGTCGAGAACATCGCGCTGAAACCCGAGGTCGCCCGGCCGAAGAACATGTGACTGGCCTGCGGTGCGTTCGGATTCTCCACCTTCGAACCGGTCACGAAGCCGCCGATCTTCTTCAGCGCACCGGCGATACCCCCGGGGTGGCGGGTGAACTGCACGGCCGAGGAGTCGGCCAGGAACTCGCGCTGCCGGCTGACGGCGGCCTTGATCAGATTGCCGAAGAAAGTCCCGGCAAAGCCGACAATGGCCAGGCCCGCGCCGAGCGCGAGGATCGGCACCGCACCCTTGTTGTCCTTCGATCGCCCGCCCCCGGTGTAGAACGACATCCTCAGGATGAAGTAGCCGATCATCCCGATGAGGAAGATGCCGTGCAGCAGACCGATCAGGCGGATGTTGAGCCGCATGTCGCCGTTCAGGATGTGACTGAACTCGTGGGCGATCACGCCCTGGAGTTCATCGCGGTCGAGGGTCGTTGCCGCTCCCCGCGTGATGCCAATGACGGCGTCCTGCGGCGCGAAGCCGGCGGCGAACGCGTTGATGCCCGCTTCGCCGTCCATGATGTAGACCGGCGGCGTCGACGTTCCCGAGGCGATCGCCATCTCCTCGACGACGTTGAGCAGCCTGCGCTCGACCGGGTCCGACGTGCTCCCATCCACGAGCCGGCCGCCCAGTTCCTCGGCGACGACGCGACCCCCACCGCGCAACTGGGCGATCTTGTACAGGCTCCCCCCGCCGACCACCAACAGGGTGCCAAGCGTCGCCAGAATCAGCAACCGCGGATCGCCGACGGCCGTCCAGTCGATCGCGCCCGTGTCGGGATCCCGGCCGAAGTATCCCATCGTGGCGGCCAGCAGGACCTCGACCGAAACCACGATCGCTAGCACGGCCAGCGAGAACAGCACGACGAGCCGGGTCGTACCCCGTCTCGCCGTGTCCTGCTGCTGAAAGAAGTCGGTGGCCATCGCGCAGTCGCCCGAACCCGCGAAACCGGAGTACTACTCGAACGAGATCTGCGGCGCTTCGGCGATCGCCTCGCTGTCGAACTCGAGCAGCGTCGCGTCCTGGCCGTGGCCGAACATCCCGGCGACCATGACGGCCGGGAATCTCTGCTTGTACGTGTTGTACGTGGTCACCGAGTCGTTGAACGCCTGGCGCGCGAAGGCCACCTTGTTCTCGGTCGAGCGCAGTTCCTCGCTGACCTGCATCATGTTCTGGTTCGCCTTCAGGTCCGGGTAGGCCTCAGCCAGCGCGAACAGACGGCCCAGCGTGCCCGTGAGCACGCCCTCCGCCGAGGCCAGACCCTGAATCGCCGCGGCGTCGCCCGGGTTCGCGGCCGCCTGCTCCAGTCCGCCGGCCGCCATGTTCCTGGCCTGGATCACCGCCTCAAGGGTTTCCCGCTCGTGACTCATGTAGCCCTTCGCCACCTCGACCATGTTCGGGATCAGGTCGTAGCGCCGCTTGAGCTGGACCTCGATCTGCGCGAAGGCGTTCTGGTAACGGTTCTTCAGCGTGACGAGCTTGTTGAAGGTCCCGATCAGCGACGCGCCGAAGATGACGGCGAGGAGTACCAGCCCCGCCAGAATGATGATCGTCAGAATGCTCATGAGGGCGATGCTGTCACAGGCGGAAGGTGTACTGCGCCTTCACTGCCAGCCTCGAGTCCTGTTGCCGGAAGTCGCTTCCCCGCTCGCCCACCTCCTGCACCCAGCCCTGACCGAAGATGAAGAACAGGTCGTTCCCCGGCTCGAGGGTCCAGCGCACCCGGCCCTGGAAGCCGAGATTCCCCGAACGGTTGTCGAACTGCAGCACGTTCGCGAAGGACAGCCTGGGCGAGAGGGCGTAGTTGAACTCGGCCCGGTGGATTCTGGCGACGAAGTCGCCCTGCGGCAGCCGCGCGAAGGTCTGGCTCGTGTTCACGCTGATCGTCAACCGTGGCGGCGCGGAGTACCTAAGGCTCACGCTGACCCTCTCGGCGTCTCCCGACCAGAAGCTGCCGAAGGTGACTCCGAAGCTCCCCTGGAGCCGGCGCTTCTGCGCCGAGGTGAAGAAGATCCGGAGCGGCGTGAAGTCGTACTCGCCCGGCGGCAGGACCACGCCGGGAGAGATCTCGAACGGCTCGAACAGCCGTTCGTAGGTCGGGTTCACGTCGAACAGGCTGTGCAGCGAATCGCCCGACTGGAAGTGCCAGTCGACGATCGTGAAGTAGAAGTCCCGGCTCTCGACCAGGCCGTTGTCGAGTCGCTTGAACTCCGTGTAGAAGATGTCGTGGTACATCTGCTGGATGCCCAGCCACTGGTTCTTCGGACGCGGGTTGAAGCTGGCGCCCAGCCGCAGCATCCGCACGTTGCGGCGCTGAACGAATCCGAGCGCGGGATCGAAGTTCTCCTGGATCTCGCGCCACTGCACCTGGGCGTCGTAGCGGTCGTTCGGGAAAGCGGCCGCGAAGCCGAAGGACGCATCGTTGTCCGCAGTGCCCTCACCGGAGGGGCCCTCGTTGTCGCTCTCGAGTCCCCAGGCGTTGAAGACGAAGTTCCGGCCGCTGCCCAGGACATCCGAGGTGGCCAGGCGGAGATCCACCCCCATCGTGGTCGCGTCCGTCGTGGCGGCCTGGTTGCCGCTGGTGACGAGCGCGCCGACGTACGACTGCTGCCAGAAGCTCTGCCGGACCCGTCCGACGAACATGCTCTGGTCAGGGGCGAACGAGGTGTCGCGCGTGCCGACGTTGAGCACGCCGACTTCGGTCCGGCCCACCCTGCCGGTCAGCTTCAGCCCGTAGTCGAGCGGCACCTCCCGGCCTCTGAGCAGACCGATGCGGCGGCTGAAGAAGGGGAAGATCTCCGCTCCCGTACTGGGGATGCCTCCCGGCTGGCTGACCCCGGTGGTGGCGAAGTTGAAGACGCCGGCATCCTGCAGGAAGAAGGACCGCTTCTCAGGGAAGAAGATCGAGAAACGGGTCAGATTGATCTGCCGCGCGTCGACTTCCGTCTCGCCGAAGTCGGTGTTCAACGTGGCCGTCAGCTTCAGGTTCGGCGTCACGTTGTAGAACAGATCGAGCCCGGGCTTGCCGCGGAGGCTGTCGTCGCCGCTACCGGCGCTGTGATCCCAGCGCCCCGCGACGAACGGCCGGATGTCCAGGCCGAGGCCCTGCTCCAAACCCCCGAGGCCCGAGATCTCCCCCGCCTCCGAAACCTGGAAGAACTGCGCGTCGAAACGGGCGCCCGCCCAGCGCGCCTCCTCGAACTTCCGCTGGATGTTGCGGCTGAAGTTGAACCCCCAGACCGCGCCGTCCGGCGGGAAGTTCAGGCTCTTGAAGGGGATGGCGAACTCCGCGCTCCAGCCCCGGTCCGAGCGCCGCGTCGCGACGTTCCAGATGGCGTCCCAATCCTCGTTCGTTTCGCCGTTCGCGAACACGAGGCCGTCGACCAGGGCGCCGTTCGGGTTCGTCGAGAAGTAGTAGGCGTTGCTCTGATCGCGAAAGGTATCGAGCAGCAACTCGACGTAGTCGTCCGGCCTGAGTGATGCGTCGCGGGCCATCTGCGACGCGAGGACCCGATCCGGCTCGGAGTCATGGCACATCACGCCGATGTAGAGGTGGTCCGCGTCGCGCAGCAGAGTGACCTCCGTGCGCTCGCTCGGCTCGGCGCCTTCCGTCGGGATGCGTTGCACCAGGTTGCCGATCCGCGGCGACGATTGCCACACCGGTTCGTCCAGGACGCCGTCGAGGAGGATCGGCTCCGACACGGCCGTGACGACTGCCGTCCGGGTCGGCCGGGTCGACTCGTCCTGACCTACGGCGACGCCGGACGAGAACGAGGCGCCGAACGCCAGCGAGCCGCAGAGCAGCGTCGCCCTACTCTGACTGCAACAGCGCGTCGCGATCCACCCACTCGCCGCGCAGCATCACGCGGTCGATCTCAAGCGTGTTCCGGATGTCGGCCAGCGGATCGGCATTCAGCACGATCAGGTCGGCGCTCATGCCGGCGGTAAGCGTTCCGAAGTCCGCTTCGCCGACCGGCGGCACCCGGCCGGCGCCCGTTGCCGTGGCGGCGACGAGCGTCTCCATCGGCGTGAGACCCGCCTCGACGTAGAGCTCGAGTTCGTGGTGGGTGCCCCACCCCATCGGCACGTTCGGCGTGCCGCTGTCGGTACCGAGCGCCACCTTGATGCCATGGTCGTGGAGCGTCTTGACGAAGTCCTGCATGTGCCGGAAGGAGATCTTGCGGCCGTCGAATCCGTCCGCCGCGAGAACGGCGGCCCGCGTCTCCTCGTCGCTCCACCGCTCCAGCACCGCGGGGTTCATCACCGCCCGCAGTTCCGAATCGTCCAGCAGCTCCGGATGCTCGGCGAAGTGCCAGTTGTTCTGAACGATCGACAGGGTGGGCGCGAAGCCGCAGTCCTTCTCCAGGCACAGGTCGAGGAACGCCTGACTGGGCACCGGGTCCTCCATCGGCACGCCGCCGCCGGGCCCGAACGTCCGCACCGTGGTGTGCATGAACTCGTTCAGACCGATCTCGAGAAGCTGGACGCCGTCCGCCTCCTCGTTGATGTGGGCGATCGGGATGAGGCCGTTCTGGTGAGACTCGTCGACGATCGCGGCCCGGATCTCCGGCGGAATCTTCAGACCGGGCTCCGCGACCTCGTTGATCCACATCTTCGTGAAGTGGACGCCGAGAGCCGCCTGCTCGCGCACCAGCTCGCGCGCCTCCTCCTCCGTCGTCGGCGTGTTCGTGAAGCCCGAGTTGAAGCCGCCCGGGTAGGAGAAGCCGAGCCCGGCGGTGTACGCCCGCGGCAGGTCGGGGCGACCAGCGTTCGCCTCGAGCATCAGAGCGACCTTGTCCGGGTCGTCGGCGCCGACGCTCCGGGTCGTCGTGACGCCGTAGTAGAGCTGCGATCTGAGCGCCTGTTCCGTGGCCTCCACAGGGCCGCCGTAGTGGGCGTGGAGATCGACAAACCCGGGAATGACCGTCTTGCCAGCCGCATCGACGACTTCCGTGCCGCCGGGCACCTCGACGGCGTCGCTCGGGCCGGCCGCCCGGACGCGGCCGCCGTCGATCAGGATGACGGCGTCGGCGACGGGGTCGCTGCCCGTGCCGTCGATGAGCTGGGCGCCGACGATTGCGAAGTCGGCGGGTTCTGCCGGCTCGGAATCAGCGCCGCACGCCGCGAGGAGGGCGACCGCCAGGAGCGCGAGAACTGGAACAGCAGCGGGTCTTGGCATCGTGCAGGCAGGCTACCAGCCGGCCTCTGCACCTACCGAGACCCGCTACTCCTCCGAGAACATCTCGGAGTCGTGGTCAGCAATCCAGGCCTCCGCCTCGGCCCTTGAGTACGCTCCCAGCGTTGCTCCGGCGTCCTCCGGTACTCGATGGGAAGCGGGCCGGCCGAGATGCGGACCAATCTGGGTCCAGAACACTTGCCTCGCGTGCTCAGACGGTAGCTCCTCGGCTAGTTGCTGGGCTCGAAGATCCTCTATCGCACCACCGAAGCAGGCACTACAGCCTTCTCGTGAAAGCGAGTCTTCTTCGTCAATGGCCTCCCGAACGCGCTCCGCAAAGCTCGAAGCCGAGGACTCCCTCAGGCTACCGGCACCCCGAAGATCCGCACCCGAGAGAACGGCTCCCTGTAGGAACGTGCCGTCCATTCTCGCTGCCTGCATTTGGGCTCCAGACAGTATTGCCCCGTGCAAGCGCGAATCTGTAAGGTCCGCCCCTCGCAAGCTGACATCTCTGCAGTATGCCGCAACAAGACTCCCAGAAAGCACGGTGGCCCCCTCTAGTCGAGCACCAATCAACCGTGCGCCTTGCATCCACGCAAGAGTGAGATCACATTCACGTAGGTGAGCTTTCTGGAACTTTGCGCTCCGGAGCCGCGCCTCCGCAAGCACCGCTCCGTTCAAGCATGCACTCTCAAGGCGAGCACCCTCGAGATGCACACCCCTCAGGTTTCCTCTCGGGACGTGCGCCCGTCGAAGGTCTACGCCGTTTAGCCACGCTTCCTCAAGGTCCGCCCTGAACCCACGAAACACAGAAGCCTCGCGCACGAACAGGAGCGTCAACAAGCTCTGTATCTCCGTCGACGGCTCAGCCTTGTGCTTCTTCCGGTACTTTGCTGAACCGGTAGTCTGCCTGATGTAGGCACAGACGATAGCGAGTACCGTTTCCGCGAACTCTGGTGTGTCCCTGGCCAAATGAACGAGTTCATGAGCAGCGCCAATACGCTGAATCGCCGAGTCGCTCCCCAAATGGTCAATGGCATTCTTCATCCGCTCCTGTCGTTGGCCCAGTTCCAGGAGCTCATTGGCCTTCGCCTGGCGCCTGATGCCGTCAGCCTGCGCCGCCGCAACGGTCTCCATAGCGCTTGCGCGGCGATGGGCAAGAACCACGTTTAGTCCAACCAAGAGACCACCCGCGATCACGCCCAAGAACTCAAGTGCGTCCTTCTTGGAGTCGACGCCCAAGAACTCCCGGACGCCGTCACCATTGCCGAAACCGGTCCAGACGAAGGCTACGCCGATTCCGGCGAGGACGACCATGAGGGAGAACTCGGCCCACCTGCTCCTGATCGAGGTTCGCTTCGCACTATCCTGAGTCCTAGACTCACCGAGATCCATACACCATAGCTCCTGTCTTGCTTGATTCTGGTCCTACCCGATAGCGACTCGTCCTCGTGTTCGGCTGCACACGCGATGGCCGGCCCCACCGCACCGATGAAGCCGTCGTCTACCGCAGAGGCGAGACGTTCTCGAGGTTCACTTCGTCTCTCCCTCCATCCCGATCTTGGTCAGAGTCACCCTGTAACCCAAGCCCCTAAGAGTTCTGACAGCGTTCCGGAGATTCACCTTGCTAAAGAACGGCAGCACGAGATCGCCGCCAGAGCGACTGATGATCGCGAAGCCCACCTCGTACTCTTCCAGCCTCGGGTGACCCTCCGGCACTCCCGATCGATGGCTAGGATCAAGCCTCTCTCGCACCCGCGCGCGAAACTCCGCGTCCTGGGCGAACAGCGTTGCGGACACTGACCCCTGCGAGAACAAGTGGCTCAGTGCCACCGACCCTCCGTACCTCTTGACGTGAATCAGAGCTCGCCTCTCGAAGAACAAGTCGCAAAACTCGATGGCACTCGCTCCTCCCCCGTACCGCATGTTCTGCCGGTCCATCAATGCCGCTGCTTCGTTTGCTTCCGCGACGGATCGGTTGTAGTGGGCCTCGTTGTCGTGCCTGTACCGAGGAAGGTGGTGGCCGGTCTTGGGCAATTCGTCCACGTCTTGGTCCACCCGCTGGACAAATGACTGGGCGACCCGATACCACTGGCCGCCAGTGAGGAGAAACAACTCCTCCTCTCTTCGCAGTTCAGCGTACAGACAGTGATAGGCGGACCATCTGTGCCAGGCGAGTCGCCAGTCAGGATCTAGGCAGAAGATGCGCTTTTGCTTCAGCATCTTCGACGAAACCGACTCCGGCTTGCGAAGGCTGTCGAGAAGATCGTCAAGGTGTATGTCGCTGTGCACTGTGGCACTTTCCGACGGGGAGAAGCGGAAGCCACCAACTTCCGACCAGTCGATGGGCTCCGGTACTGCTAGCCACGCGTGCTCTAGATTGTGAGCCGCTAGTCGTCCGAAGAGGTCCTCGTCGAGGTCCTCAATCACCTTTCCGTCGCGGATCTCGGCAATGTGGTCGACCCACGGATACCTCTCCCGGTACTTGGTGTCTCCAAACTTCTCCAGATAGCGCCCGAGCTTCTCCGGCAGATCCGGCAGCTCTACCGGTACCGTCGCACTTAGTGCGTCCATTCCGGCAAGTCTCCGCCCTAACCCCTCGTCGGTCGGCTTGCCCACGACTGCCCGAAGAAGATCCTCCTCAACATGGAGGCCGAACTCCTCGATCCGTCCAGGACGGCTCGCCTGCTCTCTCGTATGCCGTGCAATGGAGTCGAAGCTCCTCCGGTCAATACTCCGAATGCTCGAGTCCTCGATGGAGTTCAGGGTCACCCTCAACCCGAAGTTCGCCTCCCAGATGTTCTGCTTCAGCAGGTGGCGGCCGTAGCCGAACGTAACGGCGAACCACCGGGTCGACACTGGGAGAACCAGTACCGCCGCACAACTGGCACTCCAAAGGTCCACTCCGGAAAGATCGACGTGCCGATCGAAGAAACTTCTCCAAGGGGGCGGCTGCGTCTTCGAGGACTTGACGAAGAGGGTCGCCTCCGGATGACCGAAGCGCACGGGCACGCCTTGGACTTCGTCCGAGACGTCGATCGCGTCAACAGGCTGCGCCACTTCCTCCTTCAGGAGGTAGATTGTGAGCTGCCGAACGCGCGGGGAGGATCTACTGACCGGCACTCTCAGTAAGCCTCCCTAGACATTGAATCCGCCCTTTCGGGTCTGGGCTGCACCGCGTGCTCCTGCCTCCCGTACGCCGCAAAGCTGGGAGCCATGAGCCGGCGACGCCATCGGTCGAAGCCGCTCGTCAAGTCGATGCGCGCCCATGGCAAACCCTTCTCTGGTGGTGCTCACAAGGCCCGGACGACGACGGTGAGGTTGACCGCGCCTGTGATGAACGCGAACGCCACGGCGGTCGTGAGACCGCTGATGACGACCAGCACGAGCCTCTCGGCCCACCTCTTCGTTGTTGCTTCCATGGCGGTAGGGCCCCCCTTCTACTCGAACAAAGCGCCGAAGTCGACTTCGCCCCCTTTACCCGCAGAATCGACTTCCCCATCCACGATGAGATGCCTTGTTGAGCAGACGAGATGGCGGCGCTGACCTCAACGGAGGCCCACAGAGCCACGATCGACCAGGCGATTGCGAGTACCGCAACGACGCGGGTCCACCGAGCGGTAAGCGCAGGAGGCGCTCAACCTGCGCTACGTGCGCTAGCTGACGAGCCATGGAGAACCTCAGCGCCCCGTCCGAGCCCGGTAGGCTTCAACGGCCGCATCGCTAACGTCACCCGGATAGCAAAGCGGCGAAGCACCCCCAGGCCGGCTGTAGGCACTGCGACGCCCGCAGCGCCTGCCTGCTCGGTCGGTGTTGTAGGGGCAGGGGCAGCTTCCCGAGTACCCGGCAATCGACTGCCTGACCAGGATGCGGCGAATCTCGGCATCGCTGCGGCTCGGTGCCCGGCGCGCCGCCTGACGAGCCGACGGACTGCATGGCAAGGCGTCGATCGCGCGGGCCGATCCAGTCAAGCTGATGCGGTCCGTTACCTCCTCGCCTAACGCGTTGATTCCCAGCAGCCGCACACTGCGACGTTGACTCAGTTTCTCGATGAAGGCCCTGATTTCAGCCGACGCAACCGATCCCCTCAGGGCCCCGGCCTCATCCTGAAAGCTGTACTTCTCTGTCGAGCCGTCGTCCCACCGAGTCTCTACGTCGCCTTCCGCGAAGGCGGCGTCGCCGGCCAGCCTGAGGGTTACGGTGTGGTTGCTCCGGGAACAGGCCACAATGATCCGAATCCGGCCGTCCAGGCCAACCGCCCTCGCAATAGCGTTACCTGAAGGACCTTCGACAGACCACTGAGCGTCTGCTGGCAGAGCGGTCGCCGCGAGAATCACTCCAGGGAGTACGACCCGCGCATGCCAACGCCAATTTCGCGGGAGGGCCACTAAGCCGGCTCCCGTCCCGGCAGCCATTGAAGACGAGCTTGCACCTCTTCGCGGTCTGCAGAGAGCCCGCAGTATCGAGAGCTCCTTCCCACGTCTGCGGCTCCTAGAATCTGAACCGGAGCTGGAACCCGACGCCATCAACCCGGCCCCGACTGTTCGTCACAGGCATGAGGCCGAGTCCAACAGGGTCTCGCTTGGGAACCTCTACGCTTCGAGCCAAGCCCATGGTGCGGATGGACCGGTCCGCGCCCCGCTGCTTCTTCCTGTTCTTCTTGAGCTTGTGAGCGAAGTAGACGATGCCACCAGCGAGCAGCACGGCAAGCACAACATCGCTGTCGACCGAGGTGTCGTCGTCACTGCCCCGGTGACAGTGATAGCCACCATTCACATAGTCGTTGTGACACCCGGCGCTGTCCAGCCCGCCACCGTGAGGAAGTGCGGGGGCACCCAGCAAAGTGCCCGCCAGAACAAGGGCGGTCAGCGTGGAGGGGTTTGGCTTCGACGGGGAACGATCGTGCATTCTCTACGGTCCTCACACCGAACTCCTGTCGGTACCCAACCGAGAAGGCACGCGCACGCGCCGTGTCGGGCCACATCCGGACAACTGGGGCAAACAAGGTCGGATCGGTTTCTGCTTCAATGCCTTGAGGCACTGATGCTGGACGCGCAAGAGCGAGACACGCAACCCGCAAACACACCCCTACAGATGCAGGGCAGCCACTTGAGGCGCCCTCTGGAGCAGCAGGCCCAAGAAAGCTAGCTTGATCTCGCCCGACTCGCGAGGACCGCAAGCACCGCACGTTCCGGTCGCCCTGGTTTCCGGCAGGACCGCGAGATCCCCCGCGCTGCTCCGTGCAGGCGGCAATCCGCTTCAACTCGGTCCGGTCGCACCAGGCGTCGCCCAGGTGCGCGCCATCCCGAACGGCCCGAGCCCCGGACCGCCCCGACCCAGCCGGGACTGCACCTCGCTGTCGCCCGGCACTCCCAGGCCCCGGTAGACATAGCCACCAGGTAGGCGTCAGCGAACTCCGTGTCCCGGCCTTTGCCGTCGTCGAAGGCCACCGTCACGTTGTCAGCAGCGGTCTCACGTAGCATGCACACCGAGAGCTGGTATGCTCCCGCCCCCGACCGGAATCCACTCGGCGGTCACCGCCTCGTCCGGCCCCGTGTCGTCGCCGCCTTCGACTCCTGCCCGCCAATCTTCCAGGTTGCCGTCAACACCGCCGTCCTCGGCTAGTCCGGAGAGAACGGATCAAACCACGGAACCAACGGCGCACATGGAACAACCGGCATCAGGGCCTTCTCGACCGTCCACCCCTCGCCGTCCTCTCCAGCCGCCGCAACCGCGGACCGCCGCGAGTGGCACCGCACCGTAGCTCGCCGTAGCTCCGGTCCATCCATCTAGACGTGTCGTGAGCTCCGGTCTGCTCGATGTCGGACCAGATACGGACCTCCTGAACGATGCGCCAGAACCTCGAGCCGCGTCGTCAGGGAAGGCGCCGGCAGCTTGAAAGCACTAGAGACCGCACGTCCTACTCGGAGGCGGGAACGAACGGCCTCATCACTTCGAGCGTACGCGAAGCAGGGCCTTCAGAGACGTCCTTTGTCACAAGGCCCGTTGGCACGTGTCCGTAGACGGCCCGAGCGGCCTCGATCGTCACAGCATCCTTGGCCTGCTCCGACTTTGCTGCTCCCCGGAAGGCAACCAACGTCGTGATGCTCAAGGCGCGGTGGCGATTCACAGAGGATAGGTGCGCCTTTGCCAATCCCATCCGTCCACACCACACGATTGCGTAAAAGAGCACCGACAGTCCGAAGAAGCGGGTGCCGATTCCGTAAAGGGACTCCCATCCAGTGGTCGATGGCTTGTCGAAGAGAACCAGGAGAAGCACGATCAACACCGTGACGCCCGCCATCCAAGCGGCACCACGTACCCAGTCCTTACCTTCGCCGGCACACTTCCTCGCCTCCGCGTCGAACTCCTTCGTGAAGATCTCGGCTCCAGATTCGGCCGCAGCCTGCCGAATCCCTTCTGCTGTCTTGAGCGCTTCCTCCCGAAGGCTCCCCATCTCTTCCGCCACTTGCCCCATCTTCTCCAGTTCTCGTCGTGCCTGGCCGGAAGGACTACTTGACCTCTGAAGCGCCCAGATCGCCGCTAAGGAGCCGTACTCATTCACCAAGCGCATCGTCGCCGACCTGAGGTCGCCTTGAATGGCGTCCCGGTGATCCTTGTTGTGGTTGCTTCTGAATGAGAACGACTCCACTTGCTCCGCAAACTGCCGGAGTTCCCGAACGAGGCTCCGGAGCCCGTCCGGATCTTGGATGAGGACATCGTCCTGCCCTGCCATCTGCTTGCATACCCACACAACATCGTCGAAGAGTGCCTGCGTGTCCGCGACACCGAACGTGGCCCAGTCACTACCACTGCTGTCCCACAAACTTCAGGGCAGGGCGAGTTGCAGTTGATCGTTTCTCGGGCGCGGCGGGTCGCGTTGTGTCTGTAACAGGTCATTGAGTGGGCGTCGTTCGAAGAGATTCAGTTGGAGCAGACGGAGGATCTCGCTGAGCGTCCACTTGAGGCGATTGGAGAACTTCAGGTAGGCGAGGAGGAGGTGGACGCACATGGCGATCCAGATCTGCGTCAGCACGGCGTTGCGGGAAGTGCCGAGGAAGCTCTTGATCCGGAGGTTCTGCTTGATCCACTTGAAGAAGAGCTCGACCTGCCAGCGCGCCTTGTAGATGTCCGCGATGGTCCTCGGCGCGAGCGCGAAGTTGTTGGTGAGGAACACGTAGTGCTTGCCGGTCGCGGCGTCGCGATAGCCGACCCTCCGCAGCGGAATCGGGCAGTCCTTCCGGCCCTTCCTGCTCGTCAGCTCGATCAGCTGGTCCGAGGTCACGCCGCGGCCGGGCGCGTACGAGCGGCGCTCCCGCACCGCGTACCGGACTCCCCGCTTGAGCCGCGTGACCAGGAAAACCCCTTGCTCGTCAAGGGATCTCAACCAACTGAAGTCCTGGTACAACCGGTCCGCGGCGACGATGCTCCCCACTGGCAAGCGCAGCGTCCGCGCCACGTCGATGTCGGACCCCTTCCCGTCCGTCACGCTCAGGAAGGACGGCAGATTCCCGCCGTGGTCGAGACCGACGTGGACCTTGATCGCCCCTTTGCTCTTGCCGTACTTCGCCCAGGGAAACAACGAGAGGCACAGGTCGATGTACGTCGCGTCCAGGGACACGAGCGGATTCTTGAACCGGAACCCGTGGCCGGGCGCCAAGCCTCGGCAGCGGTCCAGAAGGCGCTTGAACTGCAACTCGAAGAGCTCGTGAGGCTGCTCCTCGTTCACCCGCGCCAGAGAGGACCGCGCGACCCGACCGACGCCGAGATGGTAGAGCTTCCGTCTCTGGGCTTCCAGATTCGAGACGACGTCCCGCAGGCTGCACCGCCCCGACAACTGCGCCATCGCCATCGCCGCGAACTGGCTCCACCGGCTCATGGAACGGAGCTTCCTCCCCTTGTGATGCCTCCGGGCGTCCCGCTCGAACTCATGTCTCGACACCAGCCTGAGCAACTGTCCGAGCACGGTGTTATGATGCGCCATGGGTCTGGATCTCCTTGCTGTAGTTGGACTTTCGACCAAGACCAACCTTACAGCACCGGACGATTCAGGCCCTTTTCTCAACCCGGTTTGTGGGACAGCAGTGAGTCACTACCATCTAGTTCGACACCCCTGATGTACCTCGCGAGGCCCTCGCAATCACCCGAAGCAGTGTCCGCCATCAGCTTCCTCCCAGTGGCCCAAGTTTCGTGTACTTCGCTCTCAAGCGGCCGCTGGCTCCTCTCGAAGACGATTTGTAGAGGCAGCCAGTTCCTTCAGTTGTTCGCGAGTTTCGTCGTGAGGCAGCGTGGCTTTGTAAGGCTCTCGTGGTACGGCGCGAAGCTCGAAGGTGCGCCCGAAGCCAGCTGCTTCACCAGACTCTATTGTCGACTTCGACTTCCGTGGCGCGTCCCCGCTCGGCCCACACCGTCCGTGTTTGATCTGCCCAGCGAAGCGTGTACCTCCCAATCGGAAGGTTGGCAACTGACTCGCCGACCGAAAACGTCGACGCACCTCCGAACCAAAGTCGCAGAGAACCCAGATCCCAACCGCCGGGGCCGGTGATCTGAATCGCCGCACGGGAAGATCCGCCCGTCAATACAAGCGTCGCGGTCGATTCGCGCGGGTCGAACTCGACGCCCTGCTCCAAGGCCTGCCGGAGGTCCTGCCAAGGCCCGAGGACGAAGTGGCCTTCCGCCTGGCAGGCGATGCGTAGACGGTCGGCGAGGGGCGGGGAGAACGTCGCTGCGGCCCGACCACTCTCGATCCGAACGACCTGCGCGACGGACGACTCCGTTTCCACGAAGCACAAGCCGCTGCCGACATCATGCAGAGAGATCGCCAGTTGGTCGCTCGGAGCATCGTCTCGCAGAATGAGTTGGACTGTCTCCCGATCACCGTGATTCCGTAGTTCGACGTCCACTAGGAGAGACCGGAGGCGCACCTGCGTTGCCCGCAACTGATACTCGTTCGGCTGCAAGCCATGAACTCGAAAACGCCCTTCTCGATCCGACACAACGACCTTTCGCCCGGGGAACACCTCGACGGACGCGAGGTGGACCGGCTCACCATCCGGCATGACGACCATGCCCTCGATCGAGACACCCTCAAAGTGCAAATCAACAACCGCCTCGCCACCCGCGCCATCAGGCACGCTCACTTCTCTGACTTCCTGCATTCCTCCCCCGGCAGGCACCCAGATGACTTCCCAGAGGCCCGGCAGCACCGCTCCCAGTTGGTAGCGCCCCTCACCGTCGAGCATCGCTTCCATCTCCTGTTCTTGCCCAGAGACGATTTCCGTCTGGCGCAGGCCTCTTCCCACCGTAGTGATGATGCCTTCAGGCATAGCGTTCGCTCTTTTCTGCTTCCACAAGAGCATGCCATCTCCGAGCCGGTCCCCGACGGTGACCTTCCCCACTACTTTCACCGCCATTCGGTCGCAGGTCACTACTCCATCGCCCGGACTTGCCTCTTCTTTCTCGCAAACCAGCGTTTGCTCGTCAAACACTCGCAGACGAAACGGGTCCTCAGAAACGGCCTCCAGAACGGCCTCCCCTTCGACGAGCACGCCGTGAATCTGATCGCGCGGACGGCCCGCTCCATTCGGATCGAGTTCGACCAAGCCATCGCTTACGTCAGAACGTACGGTGATTCGGCGGCCGCGCGAGAGCTGGATCGTCCCCGCATCGGACCACGCCAGTGCTGCTGCTTGAACCTCCAACTCCCGGGGAGAAAACCCGTCCGCTGCCACGCGGAGGGTCGAGATTCCCGGCTCCAAGCCGTGCAGCTCAAAGTACCCATCGTCGTTCGTGGCAACCGTGTCGACAATCCCGAGGGCCGGGGCCATCAGCGGCCCGAACTCGGACGGCCGCATGTAGGAGACCGACGCCCCGTCCACCGGCCTGTAGTCGGCCTCGCTTACCACTGTCCCTGACGTCCAAGCCGAGGGGCTGGCCACTACGATACCCAGATCGCGCGTTTCGCCCGCGAACCCGTTGACATTCAGGCTCCGCACACCGGCGTTGCCGGCCGATAGCTCGAGCCGGTAGGAGCCGGCTCTCAAATCAACTTCAAAGGCCCCATCCGGAGCGACCCTGCTGAAGATGCTCCTGCTGGTGGCTTCACGAATGGCCGCCAGCCGTCCCCCGATCGCGGGTGTCCCGTCGCCGGCGACATACGTGCCCTTGACCGTGAACGCCGCCTCAAGCTCGATCAGGAAGGGTTGCTCCGCGCTCAATCCAACCCGCTCAGGTAGGTCTGACTGCGCCAGCAGGTACCCCTCGGCGTCCGCAAGCAAGTCTCGACCAAGGAGAGGAGAGATTCGAGCCATGCCATTCTCATCCACGGGCACCCATTCGCTGCCGCCAACCTGAATCCGCGCACCTAGCACAGATACGCCGCTTCCCCTCTCCACGACCCGAACCCATACCAGCTCCGGCGAGGCAAGTACGACACGCCCTACGTCAATGGAGCCTTCGAGCTCGAGTGGTCGCGCGAAGCTCAACTCTCCGTCGGTCGCGCGCAGGGAAGCCGAACCCTTGGAGAACCCGGTTAGCTCAAAGCGGCCATCGAATCCCGACAGCGCATGATGACGCTGCATCAAGTTGAAACCATCCGGAATCCAGGACAGGCCGACAAGCGCCGCAGCCACCACCGGCTCACCCATCTCGTTCACCGCCTGACCCCTCACCGTAAAGCCGGGCCCGAGTTCCACCACTGGCGGAACGTCCCCGAGCTCCGCGAAGGCAACCGCGCTTCGGCTATCGCTGAAAAGGACGGCTGGCGGGCGCGCTTGCGCCGGCAGAGTCAGCTCCACTCTGCCATCGCTGTTCGCCACCTCGAATCCGAGCAGTTCCGCCGGATACCGCTGACCTCGCCAACTCGGCCTCACCAAGAACATACGAGCGTCATCCAGAGGCGCACCATCCGCGGTAATTGTGGTCGAGAACTCGACCCCGGGCAGGAGTACGAGATCGACGGCGTTCTCACCGGCAGCCACATCTCGCCAAGCGGACGCTCGCCCCTCAGTCCAAGCCTGAACTCTCCACGGGCCGTGACCCCGTGGCAGCGACAACAGCCCCGCAGAGACCATCGTCGTTGGCAACAAACTCCGTGGCACCTCCTGCCACATCTCAGACGGGGCGGCTGTCACTTGGGGTGGCGCGGTCACTTGCGCCGGCTCATGCGTACCGAGGGAGGCTACTTCGTGGCCGAACGACAACCGTATGTTCAACCGGCTGGCCGTAGTGCGAGTTCCTTCGCATGTCGGCTCCCCGCCCGGAAGAAGACGGACCGGAGCGCAGATCTCGTTCCAAGCCCAACAGTGACTTAGCTCCTGACCGCGACTCGAAGCGGCCAATCGGCCCCAGATCTCTTGGAGCCGGATCACGGCAGTTGGCTCTTCCAGGGCTACGCTGCCGCCTGTATCGAGGCAAACCAGCTGCATCCTCGCATCGCCAACAGCAACGACGTCCTGCCCTTCCATGGGCGGCGCGACAAGGAGCGTTCCGATGAACAGAACGCAAGCCTGTGCCCGCAGCGAACTCGGAGTCGAGGCCCACACGACGTCTACAGCCCCGGTGCGCGAAGACGCGCCTCTAGCAGCTCCGAGGGGCGTCCCGTTTCTTGCCGCATGGTGTCTTGAAGCAGTAGGGCCGCTCTCTGACCGTGCAAAGCGGCATGTAAACGAGTGTCGTCACGACCCGATTCGACGGCACATGCGTACTTGGTCACTTCATCAAGGTCCTCAAGATAGGCATGGACAAGATCCCAACAGGTGCCCCCTTCTCTACGGAGACCACTCTCCTCCTTCTCGGCACCACGACGCCCCCCCACATTCCGAACGAAGAAAAACACATTCCCGGCGTCGTCGGACACGACATCGTCGATCACCCGACGCCGGCTCAGCCAGGCCACGCGGTAGGGGGTTTCCGCCAGTAGCGCCTCGCTTGGAACATCACAGCCTTCGTCAGCGAAGAAAGTCCTTGCATCGAAGCTCTCAAGCAACGTGCCGCCGTCGTCGAACACGAACACGCCCGGCTCAGCACCCGGTATGACAATCACTCGGTTCTCCGAGATGAACCGAACCACGGAAAGCTGGGCGCTAAAGCAGCGTCGCATGCTCTGCCCTTGATCACGGGTCGGAAGTAGGCCCCGAGGCTCGGCACCATCTTCGAACAGCCACGCTATGTGATCGTCCCAGGCCACACCTCCGTCACGCTCGTCGTGCGTCTGGGCCAGGCCGAGCGCGGCAGTCAGGTCGCCCCGCCTGTCGATGTCGTAGACGAGAGCGATGTCCTTCAGGAGTCGGATTCCGCGATCGTCCTGGAGGAAGAGACCGTGCGCGAAGCCCGCAAAGGCGACCCCACGCGACTTTGCTCCGCCAACCAAACTGTAGTCCTCGAACCCGAGATTGCGCATGATTCCGGAACGTGCGGTCTCGGAGAAAAGCCGGCTTACGTCCTTGACGTCCAGCGCAGCCACCAACTCTGCGCGCGCGTCGCCGATCCGCCAAGAGTAGATTCCGCTGGCACCGCGCCCTAGAAGAAGCTCACCGTCCGCCCACCAGCGTACGTCCTGTGCCTTGGCGATCTCCTCAGGCAAGTCGAGCGTTCTGAGTCTGTCCAACGCTGGCCCGTGAGGCTCGTCAGTTGCCTCGGACGCGCCCGAAGTAACGGGCTGGTCAACCGTCGACGTACAGCTAGCCACAGCCACCGCCAGCAGCGCTGCGGGCACCAAGAACGGGAGCTGGCGACGGATTCCGTCGCCAGCCCCGAACCTGTTGAAGTTCACGGTCCCAGGAACAACTCAGCGGGCACTGATGCCACGGCAGGCATCGAGACCCGGGTTGGAGAGGCAGTCTGCTGCTTCCTCGGATCCACAGCATCGAACAGGCTGGCGCCACCGCGACATGCCGGGGTCTTCTGCGCGACGACTTGCCCTGGAACAATCGAATGCCCTGCAGCAACAAAATCCCGGCGATCAAGCCGCTCTTCGTCCAACGACAAGCTCATCAAGGCCACCTGTTGTGTCGGCTGGCGGCATGAAACCTCTCCGCTCTTGCTTGACACGCAGCTAGACGTCTTGGCTCGTGCCGCAGATATCGTGTCGATGCAGATCCCGCATCCGCCGCCACCCCCGATGCAGGTTCCGCCGTACATGGCGGCATTCTTCCAGAATCGGCAGTCCATCTGGCCAGACGCGGAAGAGGACATGGTCAGAGCAGCGCCCACTGCGAATGCGCAGGCAAGGACGACTCCGTTGAGTCGAGCTACGCGCTTCCCTACGGTCAGGTCGATCACTAGTTGTTCCTCCTCGGTTGCCGGGGCCCTACAGAAACTGCGAGCCCTCTAGGTTTGCGATGGTGGAACGCTACACAGCGAGATCGGACACTGTCACCATGCAAACTCACGGGCGCGAACCACGGGTTCCCAGCTTTGTCGCGCAAGTCGATTTAGACCCAAACGGAGGGCGGCACGGCACGGCTCGCGTGCCACGAGTTCACCTTACTCCCCCTGCGCGACGGGCAAATGGGAACTCGACAGAACCAGCCGGACAAGGTCCGCCTGCCTCGAGCAGTAGGTCTTCTCAAGCGCCCGTTGCACGAGCCAACGGACCGTATGCACCGCTCGGCCGGTAGCTTCCGCGATCTGGCCAGTCGTAAAGCCCTCGGCCAGTGCGACTGCGACACGACTCTCCGCCGGTGTCAGTCGAAGGGACCTGGCGACTTGCTCCGAGCTCAACCGGGTCGGTTGCCAAGCACTGCTGTCCCACAAACTTCAGGGCAGGGCGAGTTGCAGTTGATCGTTTCTCGGGCGCGGCGGGTCGCGTTGTGTCTGTAACAGGTCATTGAGTGGGCGTCGTTCGAAGAGATTCAGTTGGAGCAGACGGAGGATCTCGCTGAGCGTCCACTTGAGGCGATTGGAGAATTTCAGGTAGGCGAGGAGGAGGTGGACGCACATGGCGATCCAGATCTGCGTCAGCACGGCGTTGCGGGAAGTGCCGAGGAAGCTCTTGATCCGGAGGTTATGCTTGATCCACTTGAAGAAGAGCTCGACCTGCCAGCGCGCCTTGTAGATGTCCGCGATGGTCCTCGGCGCGAGCGCGAAGTTGTTGGTGAGGAACACGTAGTGCTTGCCGGTCGCGGCGTCGCGATAGCCGACCCTCCGCAGCGGAATCGGGCAGTCCTTCCGGCCCTTCTTGCTCGTCAGCTCGATGAGCTGGTCCGAGGTCACGCCGCGGCCGGGCGCGTACGAGCGGCGCTCCCGCACCGCGTACCGGACTCCCCGCTTGAGCCGCGTGACCAGGAAAACCCCTTGCTCGTCAAGGGATCTCAACCAACTGAAGTCCTGGTACAACCGGTCCGCGGCGACGATGCTCCCCACTGGCAAGCGCAGCGTCCGCGCCACGTCGATGTCGGACCCCTTCCCGTCCGTCACGCTCAGGAAGGACGGCAGATTCCCGCCGTGGTCGAGACCGACGTGGACCTTGATCGCCCCTTTGCTCTTGCCGTACTTCGCCCAGGGAAACAACGAGAGGCACAGGTCGATGTACGTCGCGTCCAGGGACACGAGCGGATTCTTGAACCGGAACCCGTGGCCGGGCGCCAAGCCTCGGCAGCGGTCCAGAAGGCGCTTGAACTGCAACTCGAAGAGCTCGTGAGGCTGCTCCTCGTTCACCCGCGCCAGAGAGGACCGCGCGACCCGACCGACGCCGAGATGGTAGAGCTTCCGTCTCTGGGCTTCCAGATTCGAGACGACGTCCCGCAGGCTGCACCGCCCCGACAACTGCGCCATCGCCATCGCCGCGAACTGGCTCCACCGGCTCATGGAACGGAGCTTCCTCCCCTTGTGATGCCTCCGGGCGTCCCGCTCGAACTCATGTCTCGACACCAGCCTGAGCAACTGTCCGAGCACGGTGCTATGATGCGCCATGAGCCTGGATCTCCTTGCTGTAGTTGGACTTTCGACCAAGACCAACCTTACAGCACCGGACGATTCAGGCCCTTTTCTCAACCCGGTTTGTGGGACAGCAGTGGTTGCCAAGGGTCCACGACGACAACGACTGCTGCCATGTCGGACCGACCACCGTCGACTCTGTTCACATACACCGTCAACGGACGATCGTCCGGCCAGCGACCGACCGTTGTCCGACCGGCTCCCTTACCGTCGGCGCCACTGCGGAGTACGAACTCCAGGATGCTCTGCAAGGCATCCGTATCCTCGGCCCTCCAAGCCCTAAGGCGCCCGTTCTCGGCGCGGAGGCCGCCATCCCGGCTGAGAATCTCCCGACCACGGCCGTTGGATTCGACGATCACGCCACTCTTGCTGAGGCCGATCAGTCCAACCTGACGTTGGTCCACGAGACCTACTGCCAAGACCTCGTTGCCGCCAGCGCCTGGCTCGCGGTCCGTACGAGGCCATCGAGGGTTGGAGTCTCGAAGCTGCGACATGCCTGGCCGGCTGGCCGCGGCTGGGGTTCCTTCTGGCATTGGGGCAAGGAGAAAGGGAATTCAGGATCTAGCGAGGAGCTACGCCTTCTTGCTCCAGTTGCCTCCGGATCTCACTCTCCAGCGCCTCCCACCCCGCAAGTCCGATGGTGCCCGCACCGTTGCCAGCCGTCTCCCCGCTTTCGCCCTGGATCGTGCAAACCAGCATCTCGCCGAGCCCCTGCGCGAACTCCCAGCCAGACAGCTCCTCGGCATCCGATGCAGGCACGCAGTGCAACGCCGCTGCGTCGAAACCAGCAGCCTCTTCGACGACACGCGGCACACGCTCGGGGCGCGTTGGGTTGGCGATGGAGACCGACACGCCCCCCACCGCGGCGGCGACCAAGGCGACCGCGGGAACGAGCGTGCGAGGGCGCGGCCGCCCGGGACGAAGAATGGCCCGTATTCGCCTCTCCAACTGTGACTGCTGTGCCATCGGTAGCGACAGCGCCGGCCGGCGCGGCGAACCACTCTCCGCCAGGGACAGAAGGTGCCCCGCGTAATCGGACGGCCGGGCGCCGGCGGCCAGCACCTCCTCATCGCAGGCTTCTTCTCGCCGCGCCGTCGCCAGGTGTGACGCCACCCAACTGAGGGGATGGAACCAGTAGACGGCGAGGACGAAGCGGCCAAGCAGTTGGCGGAAAGCGTCGCGCCTGCGCACATGGACTAACTCGTGGGCCATGACCGCATGACGACGAGCCTTAGACCAGTCGGTCGCCGAAATCGGGAGCAGGATGACCGGACGACGTATGCCTCCGGTCATGGGCGTTACGGCCTCCTCGGTAAGGACGAGGCGGACCTTGGCGCGAATGCAGAGCCGCCTCCGCAAAGCACCCAACTCGCTGAGCCAAGCTTCATCTTCTACGGCTTGCCCAGCCCGAACAAGTCTGGAGAACCGCCGAGCACCGACACCGAGCGAGACGAACGCCACGGCACTCCCAGCCGCCCAAACGAGCAACGCCAACCGAATCCAAGGTCCGGGCGAGTACGCCTTCCGCTTCTCTCCCGCCGCAAACCCATTAGTGACGAGAGCCGAACGCGATGAAGCCGCCACCCCAGGCCCCGCCCCGGCCAAGCGCCCCACCTCAAGCGGAACGACCGCATCGGTTGGACGTTGGGCCCCAGGAAGAAGCGGCAAGTCCCAAGCAGGACCGAACTGTCTGAGTGCGGGCAACGCCAGCAGAAGTAGGAAGGTCAGCGTCCACAGCCGATGGCGCGTAGCCGCGGACCACCTCCGCATTGACCACTGAAGAACGAGCGACACGAACAACAGGACCGTCGCCCGGACGAGTAGATCGGCCAATCCCGCGAGCCCGGTTGTCGCGCCGAACTCGGTCATCGGCCCTCCCTAGATGCCCGGTCGATCAGAGCACGCAGTCGCGTTCGCTCCTCCACCGTGAGGCTCCCGTCCTCCAGATCCAGGAGTGTGGCAACCGCACCTTCTACCGAACCGCCGAAGAACGTTCGGACGACATGCCGCATGGCCGACCGGCGAGCCCGCGACGTTGGAACGCTTGGTGAGTACACGTAGCGGACACCGTCTTGACGACTGCCGAGATGCCCCTTCCTTAACAGGATACGAAGCACTGACCGCACTGCCGCGTCGGTCGGCGGCTCAGCCATTCGGGAACGAACCTGCGCGCTCGTGGCCGCGCCAAGCTCATGGATGATGTCCATGACCTCGCGCTCCCGTCGGCTGAGCTGCGGAACCTCACGCACCGTGAGTTCCTTCCCCGCCCGTGTTCCGTGATCCGTCGCCCCCCATGGCCGTGGCACGCTAGCCGAGGTGTGTCGAAAAATCAACACTTGAGGCGCGCTTTTGGTCGCGGTGAGCTATCAGCGGTCAGCCGTCAGTTCCACCTCGGTGACCCGTCGCCGCTCTGGGACAACCGTTCGCGAGCCGTCACCCCAGCGGACCAGGTACGCGCCGATCGGCAGGTTCGGGATCGTCTCTCCAACGGAGAAGGTCGGCGAGCCGCCAAACCACATGCGGAGTTGACCAAGATCCCAACCGCCGGGTGTCGAGATCGTGACGCCTCCGGCGCGACTCTGGCCGATCAACGCCAACGAGCCGGTTGAGGCGGTCGGATCGAACCTCAAACCACGCTCAAGTACGTTGCGTAGGTTCTGCCAGTCGCCGAGCACCCAACGTCCATCGGCGTTGCAGGCGGCCCGGACCAACTCGCCCAGGGGCGGGTCGAGTGGCACCTCGGCGACCCCGTCGTACACCTGCACGACTTGGCCCCCAGGTGCATTGTCCGTCTCCACCAAGCAGAATCCCGCGCTGCCATCGCTGAGTTCGAGCCGGAGCCCGTCCGACAACGGCTCCTCGGAAAGGTGAAGCTGCACGGAACCACGGTCTCCCGGCCGGCTGAGTTCAACTTCGATGAGGTCGGAGCGAAGATGCTGCCGACGTGCCCGCACCTGGTAGCGCCCCGGCCGCACTCCGAGCATCCGGAAGTTCCCCTGACTATCCGACACAACCGGCGGCTGGCCGGGAAACGCTTCCACGGTCGCCCGGTCGGCGGGCCGGCCCCGCGGATCAAACACGGTCCCTTGCACGGAAACGCCCTCGTACGCGATGTCCCGCACAATCACGTTACCCCCTCCACTCGGGACATTCACGACCTTCGGTTCCTGTGCACCCCCAGCGTCTGGCACCCACAAGACGTCCCACTCACCCGGAAGCACCGAAGCCAGGCGGTAGAGGCCTTCGCCGTCCAATGGAGCCCCGAGGTCTTGAAGCCCACTCGAGACGACATCGACCCTCTCCAGACCGCCGCTTCGGGAGCGGACGAAGCCGCCAGGCATGTCGACCTTGGAGCTCCGCAAGCGCCAGAGCAGCCTCCCGGCCACTGGGACCCCATCCAGCGTTACACGGCCCGTGACCTCAACGCTTCGATCGTTGCAACGGACGCTGAAGTCCCCCTCCGACCCCTGAAGCCTCCTGGTGCAGACGGGCTGCCCGTCCTCGTTGAAGACCACAATCGCAACCGGCCCTTGAGGCACCTCCCGAAAGACTGCCGTGCGCCTCTTGATGACCGCGGTCATCTCTTCGGGCGGGAGCGCGTCGCCGACGGCTAGTTCGACCAAGCCGCCTTCCGTGTCGGACCGCACCGTGATCCGCCGCCCGCGATCGAGCGCGATCGTGCCCAAGTCGACCCGTTCAGCTCTGTACATGTTGACTTCGATGCGGTGCGGTGCGTAGCCCTCGGCGGCGATCCGAAGCCCGACAGGTCCAGCCTCCAAGCCGTAGAGCTCGAAGTAGCCCTCGGAGCCGGACTCCGCGGTGAGCGTCCGTCCGAGGAGCGGTGCCAGAAGCGGTCCCACCTCGGAAGGCGGCGTAGAGCTCACAGACACTCCCACTAGCGGCTGGTAGTCGTCCCCGACAACGTAGCCCGAGACGACGGCTGCCTGCGACGCTCGGACAACTCCGAGATCGACCGTTTCACCGCCGTAGCCGGTCACGTCCAGACGCACGGAGCCGACGTTGCCGGCGCTCAGCTCGATCTCCCAGTCGCCGCCTCCGGGCAAGTCCACGGCAAACGCCCCGTTCGCACCGATCACGCCGCTCAGGAGGAGGTCGCCGGCACCCCGGGCGCTGAACCGGCCATTGGCGGCCGGTGTGACTCCATCCGCCGCCAGAAAGACACCGGTCAATGTCAGCGCGGGCTCGAGTTCGATCAGGAACGGTTCAACCGCCACGCGACCCACGTCGGTCGGAAGCCGCGGAAGGGAGACCCCGTATCCGCGGGCGGCCACTTGGAGCTCCCTGCCGTAGCGCACTTCCACACGCGAGAGACCGTCCGCATCTGTCCGCGACACCTGACCGTCTGCAGCTCGGATAGAGGCACCCTCCACAGGTGAGCGGCGCTGCGTGTCGACGACCCGAACCCAGACTGTCTCCACGTCGCTCAGGAGAAGGTCCCCAAGTTCGGCCGACCCTTCGATGTCCAAGCGGCGCGTGAACTCCAGCTCGCCATCGATGTCCGCAGCCGCTCGCAGCGTTGCAGCGCCGGCAGGGAAACCGGATAGCCGGAAACGGCCGTCGGCTCCGGTTCGCGCTTTCTGCAACTGGGAAAGGCCAAAGCCGTTCCTGACGAAGGAGCGACCATACAGCCTGGCAGCGACCGGCTCTCCTCCCGCGTCGACTACCCGACCGCTCAAGACGAAACCCGGCTCGAGTTCCACTTCGTCGGGCACGTCTCGCAACGTCGGGAACGCCCTCGCTTGACGCCCCTCGACGGAAACGACCACAGCCGGCCTTTGTTCGCCCGGAAGCCAGAACGAGACACGGCCGTCGTCATCGGACTGCTCCACGCCGAGGATCTCGGTCTGGCTGAGACCGCCACGGTCGGGACGAAGAAGATGGAACCGTGCACCGGCTAGCGGGGCTCCATCCGCCGTAGCTCGGTAACTCATCACCTCGGACGGGTCGAGCCGCAGCGACACTTCTCCCGCCCCGTCCGGGATGTCCGTCCAGCGCGAGCAGCGCTGCTTGGCGCACGCCTGGATCCGCCACGGACCCGGGGCGTACGGAAGTCGAGCGACCGCCGTATCCGCTTCCCAGACCGGCAGCAGGCGGCGAGGCACCTCGCGCCACATCGCGGAAGGCGCAGCGGCTATCCGGGCTGCGGGTGCCCCGGCCGGGTCCTTATCGAGGTTCAACAGCCGCACCTCGAGGCCCGGCCGGAAAGTCGCGGTCGGAAAGGATGCCGGATCTCCGCACACAGGCTCCAGGTCGGAGCCGGGCAGGCGTTTGACGGGCGGACAGACCTGGTTCCACACCCAACAGGCCCGGACATCGACGTCCGGTCCGACCGAGGCCGCAACACCGGGCCACGTGCCTACCTCGGGCATCGCGCTCGTCGACCGCACGGGATGGGCACCGCCATCGCTGTTCAGGCAGACAAGCTGCACGTCTCCGCCAGACTGCGCGAACACCTGGGCGGCGAAACCGAAGAGCACAACGACCGAAGCGAGAACGCAGCGAAGGCTCCCGTGGCGTGGCGGCGAAGGCAACATAGACCTTCCGCCGGGCTAGCTTCCGGCGCGGAGCCGAGCCTCGAAAAACTCGGCGGCCTCAAGCCTGTTCACGCCAGCCGAGGCCAAGCGCGTAGCACCCCTGACGAGGAGAACGGCCCGGTCGCCAGCGAGGTCCACGCGCAAGCGGGCGTCGGCCAAGCCCGATTGAACAGCGCACGGTGCGGTGGACATTCGGCTGAGGTCCTCCACGCGAGCATGGACGATGTCCCAGCAAACACCGGCGCGAGCGACGTTGGAGGTGGAAGAAGCGGGAGCTCGGGGGCCCTCGCTCGTGGTGAGCTGGGCCTGCGTAGTAGCAACGAGCCGGGCCGCTTGGTCTGCATCGAGGACGAGCAAGCCGCCTTCCGTCCCAGCCTCGTCCAGCAACGCTTCCAGCTCGCGGCCGGGCAGACTGTCCAGACTCAACGCCACGGCCGTTGGCGGACGTCCTCCAACCCCGACACTCTCCCCGCCCGCCACAGACCCGTGACCCTCTCCGTGGCGACCGCCTGCCGTTGGAGTCACGTTCGGTGGCGCTAGGCTGGAGGGTACCGGCCGCGACTCATCGACGTGCCGGACGAAGAAGAAGACGTCGCCCTTGTCGTTCGCCGCCACCTCGTCAATGACGCGGTGTCGGGTCAACCAAGCTGTCCGGAACCTCTCCTCGTAGAGCAACGGCCTCTGATCAGGCCGGCAGTCCGGCCGACTGGCCGTCAACAGCCCAAGATCAACGGTGGCCCGCAGCACTCCGTCCGTGCCGTACAGAAAAGCGCCCGGCTCGGCCCCGGGGATCACGAGAACGAGGTCGTCTGCCACGAAGCGGCTGACCGAGAGCTCCGCGGGGTAGCAGGAGTCCAGCGCAATGCCGCCGTCGCGGGTCGGCAGGAGACCCCGGGCGCCGTCTTCGGCGTCGAACAGCCAAGCGACGTAGGGCTCCCAGATATCTTCGGATCCAGGGGACGGTTCAGCCCGTCGTGCGAGCCCTACAGCAACCGTCCAACCCGCACGATGATCCAGATCGCCGACGATCTCCAGGTTCGCTTTCAACGCGCTGATCCGGTCGCCCTGCTGCCGATACACCCCGAAGAGGTCGCCGGCGAAGACCAGCCCGCCCTTGGGTCCACCGCCAAGTCGGCTGTAGTTTCCGTACCTCGCCGCCCGGCGGTACCTCGTGCCCGCCAGCGTGACGACCAATCGAGTGTCAGGTGTCCCCGGCGTCCACAAGTAGACAGCCTCTTGACGGAGGCCGAGCAGCAAACCGCCGTCAGCTCGCCACCGAACATCTTCCGCCGCAGCCACCTCGCCCGGCGGGTTCAACGGACGAAGCTCCTCCAACACCGGCGGAGTGAGGCCAGGCTCCTGGCCGGCCGCCGACTGCACCGGGGCGATCGCCCACACCGCAAAGCCGGCGAACAAGGCCCGCGTCAACGCGCCGATACCTCGGCGGGAAGTCGGTTGCGGAAGCGGTCCTTCGTTGCCGGCGAGACGCGCTCCCTGCGAGGCGCTCGCACGCGATCGAAGAGAGCCGGGGCGTTGCAGCCGAACTGCCCCGGCGGCGCGAACGGGAGTCCCGTGTTCACAGCCAAACTGAGGGGTTGATCGGGTTCTTCAGCGCGCTGGAGGAGCCGAGGTGTAGACGAAGCTACGGTCACGCTCTGACGCGGGCCATCGGCAGTTCCACCATCGCCGTTCGTCGCGAGCGCAATGAAGACGCACTCGGCGCAGCCCGACCCGGATCCATGACAGAGATTGGCCTCTGTATCGGCATACGAATCCCGGTAGATGCCGCAGATGACCAGGATCTGCGACTCGGCGACGGCAGGGCCAAGCACCGTCAACGCGAGTACGAACACGCCGCTCCTCGCGAGTCCTGAAGTACTGAATCCGATCCGTCTCTTCACTGACAAGCCTCCCCAGCAAGTTCGTTTGTCGAATGGTGGTCAAGCTAGCAACGGTCCCGCGGACGTGTCTCCCTTCACATTCATGGGGGCATCCGCATCCACGCTGGTTCTCCCATGCACACGCAGGCCGCCCCCGACGCAAACCACGGAATGAGAGAATCCCGCCAATCCGCACGGAGCAGCGAATGACCTGGAACGACGACGTCAAGGAGATCGAACGGCAGCGCCGCATGGCCGAGCAGATGGGCGGCGCCGACAGCGTCGCGTTCCAGCACGGCCGCGGCAAGCTGACGGTGCGCGAGCGCGTCGATCTACTGGCGGATCCGGGGACCTTCCACGAGATCGGCGCGCTGGCCGGCACGGCGACCTGGGAAGACGGTGCGGTCGCGGCGCTCAAGCCCTCCAACATGGTCGTCGGCACGGTGCGCGTCGACGGCCGCAAGGTCGCCTTCTCCGGCGGCGACTTCACGATCCGGGGCGGCGCGTCGGACGCGAACATCGGCAACAAGAGCCGCTTCGCCGAGCAGTTCGCGCTGCGCAGCCGCCTCCCCTTCGTCCGGCTACTCGATGCGACCGGCGGCAGCGTCAAGACCTTCGAGCAGATCGGCAGGACATACCTGCCCGGCGGCGCCGGAACCGACGTGTCGACCCATCTCCTGCAGGCGGTTCCGGTGGTCTCGGCCGTGCTCGGTTCGGTCGCCGGCCTACCGGCCGTGCAGGCGTGCCTCTGCCACTTCAGCGTGATGGTCAAGGGCACGAGCCAGGTGTTCGTCGGCGGCCCGAAGGTGGTCGAGCAGGCGACCGGCCAGCGCATCACGAAGGAAGAGCTGGGCGACGAACGCACCCAGATCAGAAACGGCGTCGTCATGAACCTCGCCGAGGACGAGGCCGACGCGATCGCTCAGGTGCGCCGGTTCCTTTCGTACCTGCCCTCGAGCGTCTGGGAGGCGCCGCCGGAGCAGGCGCCGGACGACGATTCGGAGCGGCGCGCCGAGTCGCTGCTGTCCGTCGTGCCGCAGGATCGGCGGCGAACCTACGATCCTCACGCGATCATCGAGGCCGTCGTCGACGAGGGCAGTTTCTTCGAGATCGGGCCGCTCTACGGCCAGGCCCGGGTCACCGGCCTCGCCCGCGTCGGCGGCATCCCCTGCGGGGTCATGAGCAACGATCCGCGCTTCAACGGCGGCTCGATGGATATCGCGGCCGGCGAGAAGATGCTCCGGCTGCTGGAGCTCTGCGAGACGTTCCACCTGCCGCTCGTCTACTTCGCCGACGAGCCCGGGTTCTCCGTTGGGCCGGCGCAGGAGCGCCTGGGTATCGTCAGGGCCGGCGCCCGCGTCGTGACGACGCTCAACTCGAGCCGGACGCCGTACATCTGCTTCGTGGTCCGCCAGCTCTACGGAGTCGCCGGCGGCCTCCACTGGCGCGGCCAGGGCTTCTACCGCCGCTACGCCTGGCCCTCGGCCCATGGCGGCTCGATGCACATCCAGGGAGGAACCGCGATCGCCTACAAGCGCGAGATCGAGGCAGCCGAGGACCCGGAGGCCAAGCGCGCCGAGATCGAGGCGCGGCTCTTCGCCATCTCATCGCCCTTCCGCAACGCCCACGCCTTCGGCGTCGAGGAAATCATCGATCCGCGTGACACGCGGCCGCTGCTGGTGGACTTCGTGCGCGACGCGCGGCGGGTGGTGGCGGCGGAGCTGCTCGGTCCGGCGACGGGGCCGAGCTACCGGCCGTAAAGGTACGTCGTCGCCGCTTCGCGCCGGATGCCGGCGGGGACGCCAGCGCACCCAGTGGGCGGGTGGCGCTAGCTCACGACCATCCCTGTGACGCCGCGTTCGAACAGGTCGTCGATCTCAGCATCGGAGAGACCGAGGCGCTCCCGCAGCAACTCGCGGCTGTGCTCGCCGAGCCGCGGCGGCGGCAGGTCGGAGCGTTCCAGCAGACCCTCCATCCGCCAGGGATGCCCGGCGTAGCGGTGCTCACCCACGTCCGCGTGCTCGATCCTGCGGAACCAGCGCCGCCGTTCCAGATGAGGGCACGCCATGAGTTCGGCGGTCGTGCGCAAGACGCCGGCGGCGATGCCGGCGGTCTGGAGACGCTCCATCAGGTGCTCCGCCCGCTGAGTGCGCGTCCACCCGGCCATCGCCTCGTCGAGCTTCTCCGCGCTGGCGATGCGGTCGGCGTGCCGGCTGAAGGCCGGATCCGCAAGGGTCCTGGAACCTGAGATCGCCACGAGCCGACGCCACATCTCATCGGAACCGACAGCCACGGCGACCCAGCGGTCGTCCCCGGCGCACGGGTAGACGCCGTGCGGCGCGAGATCCAGGTCACCGTTGCCCGGCGGCGTTTGCTCGCCGCCGAGGGCAGCATCCAGTAGCACTTCGCCGAGATAGCCGACCGCCGCCTCGATCATGCTGCCGTCAATCGACTGCCCCTCACCCGTACGCCGGCTGTGGAAGAGCGCGACGAGGGTGGTCGCCGCCATCTGCATGCCGGTGATCGCGTCGGCCTGGTAGAAGCCCATGACCATCGGATCGCCGTCGGGATAGCGGTGGAGCCAGTCCCAGCCGGCGAGCGCCTCGATCGAGGTTCCGTTCGCCTTGTAGTCGCTCAGCGGCCCGGTCTTGCCGAAGCCGGACCAGTGCGTCATGACCAGCCCCGGATTGTCCGCCGAGAGTTCCGGCCACTCGAGGCCGAAACGCTCCATGACACGCGGCGTGAAGTTCTCCATCACCATGTCGGCGCCGGCGGCCAGCCGTCGGAGCAGGTCCTTGCCCTCTTCGGTCTTGAGGTCCAGGCAGAGCGACCGCTTGTTCCGGTTGACGCTGTTGTAGTTCGGGCTCGAGTTCACGAGGCCCGGAGGCGGATTCGCCATCGGTACCGGGCTCGCCAGCCATCGCCGCCAGACGTCCGGGCGCTGGTGGGACTCGATCTTGATCACGCTGGCGCCGAGATCGGCCAGGAGCATGGTGGCGAAGGGGCCGATCCAGGCCTGTGTCAGGTCAACGATCTCGACGCCGGCCAGCGGCAGCGATTCGCTCTCCTCCCCTGCCCCGGCCGGCGGTTCGGCCGGCTGCCAATCGAGCGCCGACGGCTCCACGTGTTCACCGACCGCTGACGCCTGCGCCGGCGGCACCGCGTCCATCCGACCGAGCCTGGCCCCCGGGCCGGCGGATGGCAGCTCTCCAAGCCGCGAATGGTCAAGGGTCTGGAAGAAGCCGCGAGCAGCGAGATGCTCCTCGGCAAGCAGGTCGACCGGCTTCACCACTTTGCCGCAGACGATCTTCCGCTCCAGGAGACCGTGGAACACCTCGTCCATCGCCTTCTCGCGGACGCGGCCCGCCAGGAACGGAAGCAACCGCCGGACACGCGCGACGGGGTCCTCACCCTCCACGGACCGCGGCCACTCCCCGTCGTCGACACCCAGCGCCACGCCGTACTCGCCAAGCTGGTCCGCGGGCGGCGGGACGAACGTCACCCACCCGTCCCGGCAGCGATGGGCCCGCACTCCGGTCGAGGGTCCGCTGTCGCGCTCGGGATGCACGCCGGTGTACTCGACCCGGAGCAGCGGCAGGATAGCGGTCAGCGTCTCCATCTCGGACACTTCGATGAAGCGGCCTCTCCCGCTGCCAAGGCGCGCGATCAGGGCCGCGACGGCCGCGACGAAGGCGCTGACCCCGCAGGTGTAGCCGAGGATGTGGCCGGGCGCCTTGAGCGGGGCTCGACCCTTCTCACCGTTGAAGAAGGCGTAGCCCGATAGCGCCTGGACCACCAGCTCCGAGCCGGCAAGGCCGGCATGGGGGCCGTCCAGGCCGAACGGGGACACCGACACGAGAACCAGGCCCGGGAGCCGCTCCCGCAGATCCTCCAGCGTCAGGCCCCAGCGCTCCAGATCGGCGTCGACCCAGTCGGTTACGAGAACATCGGCGCGCCGCAGCAGGTCGAGCAGCGCGTCCTCGTCGGGACACGCGGAGGACAGCGACATCGCTCGCTTGTTTGCCGCCACGAACTGCCAGAGAAGCGACTCCCTGGCGGCCCCTTCCCCGCCATGCGGCCCCATCCGTCGCAGCCGCGAGCCGCCCTCGCGCTCCAGCACGACGACGTCGGCGCCCCAGAGGGCGAACTGCCGGGCGCAGTAGGCCGCGGCGACGCCGTCGGCCAGTTCGAGAACGCCGACGCCTTCAAGTGCAGCTCGTCCTCCCGCGTCCATCGGCTCGATGATCTCAGAACCGGCGCCACACGTGGCGGCGGCCGCGCACAAGGTAGCCTCCGCCCGCACCGTCGGCGGCAGGCGACGCAACCGACGAATCAGGAGACGGCCCCATGACGACAGACAGCGCCAGCGCAACGGTCAGCCTGACAGACGGGCCGGTGGTTCTCGGGAACGGCATCGCCGGCGAGACACTCCCCATCCCCACCGCCGATCCCACGAGTTTCCACCAGGCGATCTCCGAGCCCGGCGCCATGCCGACGACGGAAATCCTCGGCAGTCTGTTCCTGCCGCCCGGAACGGGGCCGTGGCCTGTCGTGATCGTCGTCCCGGGAAGCCTGGGCGTCGCGCCGTCGCATGTCGCCAAGGCGGACCTGCTGACGGAGGCCGGAATCGCCTGCTGCGTGATCGACCCCTTCGGCACGCGCGGCGTGACCTCCACCGTCGCCAACCAGGCGCAGTACTCGTTCGCGGCCAGCGCGTGGGACGTACTCGCGACCGTGGCGGTCCTCGCCCGGCGAGACGACGTCGACGCCGCGCGCATCGGCGCCCAGGGTCACAGCCGCGGCGGGTCGGCCGTGCTGTCCGCGGCCTGTCTGGCGCCGCTGATCGACCCTGACGGGGCTTCCGGACTCGCCGCCGTGTACGCCGCCTACCCGTGGTCGGGGTTCCAGTTCCTGCGGCCGGACGTCGGCCGCACCATCGTACGCTCCGTCATCGGCGACCTGGACGAGTGGTGCCTGCCGCTTCAGGTCCAGGCCCACATGCACGCGATGACCCTCTGCGGATGCGACGCCAGCTTCCGGCTCTTTCCCAATACGCACCACAGCTTCGACCGCGACACGCCGGTCGAACTGGTCCCCGACGCATCCGTCAGTCCGGGGTCTCCGACGATCTACATCGGCGACGACGGCGCCTTCGTGCATCCGGTGACCGGCGAGGCCGATCCCGGCTTCACCGAACGCGACGCGATGATCTACCAGGTCAAGTCGCCCTACGGCCGCAGGGGCGCCCGAATCGGCACCGCCGGCGACCAGGCGGGGGCGTTCCACGAGGACATGATGGCCTTCTGGAAGGCGGCGTTCACCTAACCCGAGTCTCGGCGGTAGCGCCGCTTCCTGTACTCGGTGACCCAGCGCCGCGAACTGCGCCACCGGCCGTCCGGGTCGCGCACCGCTCGGAGACGTCCGCGGATTGCCGCGACACGAAGCGCCGATGCGCGTAGATCACTGGTGGCCAGCGCCGCCAGGGGCACGAGCCGCGCGGGGCCCGCTACTGCCGGGATGACGTTCCGGTACAGGTTGTCCAGAATCGCCCGGGCCAGCGTGCTCGCGGAACGATCCGGGCGCCTCCCGCGCCGAGGCATCGGGATGAGGCGCCACCTCCCAGACGGACGCCATCGCCAAGTGGTGAACCCGACGCACATCGGCCAGGGTCAGAAGCTCCTCCGTCCGATCGCCTTCGGGCAATCCGACGGCCTGCCGGTAAACCCACTCGGCCGCCGCACCGTAGCCCTGCACCTCGAGATACTCGCGGAGCTCCCTGTTGCCGACTGCCCGACCCTCGGCGAGCAACTGCTCCACCTGCTTCAGCACCAGAGTGTTCCCCTCGATCGCGGTCGAGTGATGGGCCTCCTCGTACCAGATGCCGCGCCAGATACCTGCCGCCTCAACCGGCGTCGGCAGGCCGCCCAGCCTTACCCGCAGATCGGCAACATCGGCGCGCAAACACCGGTACATTCCGAGTCGCGACGGCCTCCCGCGACGCCCGGCAAGCCGAAAGTGTTCGCTCATGACGAAGCAAACTGTACCGTGCAAATTGGGATCGAGTCCTCAGTCCCGGAGATCCCCGAGCTCATCCCGAGCCCTTCCGTCCCATGTTGTTTCCGAGCGGCTACCGTGACGCCGCCGCCGTCGCGGTAAACTAGCCGTACACAGTGACTTCCAACGGCAGCAGCCACGGCGAACGGCCCGGGCCGATCGCCTACATGGCGAGCAACGGTGTTGCCGCCAACCTGTTGATGTGGGCCATCATCGCCGCGGGACTCGTGTCGCTGACCGGTCTCCAGCGGGAAGCCTGGCCGACGTTCCCCTTCTACCACGTCGAGGTCTCGATCGCCCATCCGGGTGCGACGCCACAGGAGGTCGAGGAGTCGATCATCCTCAAGATCGAGGATCAGGTCAGCGGGCTCGACGACGTGAAGGCGGTCAAGTCCGTCGCGGCGCCCGGCATGGCTTCCGTCCGCGTCGAAGTGCATTCCGGCACGGACATGCAGAAGGCGGTGGACGACGTCGAGTCCGCGGTCGGGCGGATTCAGACCTTCCCCGCCGGCGCGGAGCGTCCGCGGATCCGGGAGATGACCAACCGCCAGAGCATGATGCGCCTGATCGTCCACGGCAACATCCCGGAGCGCTCGCTAAAGGAGCTGGCCTACCGGATCGAGGACGAACTCGCGACCCTTCCCTCCGTTTCCCAAGTCGAAGTCAGCGGTATCCGCAATTACGAAATCTCGGTCGATGTGCCGCTCCGGCAACTGCGCTCGTTCGGGCTCACCCTTACGGACATCGCGGACACGATCCGCCGCAGTTCCCTGGACCTGTCCTCCGGGCGCATCGATACCAGCGAGTCCCAGGTGCGAGTGCGGACCCTCGGCCAGAAGTACGTCCAGCAGGACTTCGAACAGATCATCCTGCTGACCGGCAAGGACGGCACGGCGGTGCGCCTCGGCGACATCGCCGCCGTACGCGACAGTTTCGAGGACGTCGACCTGATCGTCCGCCACCAGGGGCATCCCGCCGTCTTCGTCGAGGTCTTCAAGGCCGACCAGGAGCAGGTGATGAACGTCGCCACGTCTGTTCACGAGCATCTGGCGAACAAGATCGTCCCGTCTCTACCGAACGGCGTGGGCGTCACCGTCTGGAACGACGATTCGCAGGCATACGAGGAGCGCGCCGACATCCTCCTCAAGAACGGAACACTGGGCATGCTGCTGGTGCTGATCGCCCTCGGCCTCTTTCTCGACATCCGGCTCGCCCTGTGGGTGGCCGTCGGCCTCGCGGTTTCGGCCGTGGGCGCCCTGGCGGTCATGCTGTCCCTCGACCTGGCGATCAACACGATCTCCCTGTTTTCGTTCGTCCTGGCCATCGGCATCGTGGTTGACGACGCGATCGTCGTGGCCGAACACATCCACGAAGAGCGCAAGCGGGGCACGCCTGGTGTGGCCGCCGCGATTCGCGGAACGCGGCGCATCAGCTTGCCGCTTGCCTTTGCCGTGCTTACCTCGGTGGTCGCGTTCACGCCGCTGCTCTTCCTTCCCGGAGGCAACGGAGACATCTGGAAGCCGCTGCCGGTGATCGTGATCGCCATGCTGCTCTTTTCCCTGGTCGAATCCACGCTGGTGCTTCCCAACCACCTGTCTCACCTGCCCGGGCCGGATTGGTCGCCCACGAACGTCGCGGATCGGGTGTTGACCAATGTCCGGAACGGCGTTGACGTCCAGTTCACCAGATTCCTGAAAGGTCCCCTGGACCGAGCCCTGCGCTTCGCGACCAGCCAGCCCGAAGTGACGCTGGCGGGGATCGTCGGGTTGCTTGTGCTTTGCTGCGCTTTGGTGCCGGCGGGCATCGTGCCCACCGCCTTCACGGCAACGGTCGAGGGGGATTTCGCGACCGCCACGCTCGAGATGCCCGAGGGGACGACCGCGGACCGAACCGCCGACGTGGCCCGGGACGTCGAGCAGGCCGGTCTCCGGGCGATCGAACGGCTCTCCGAGAACCGCTCCCCCCAAGCGCCTCCGCTGCTGGAAGGAGCGGCAGTGACTGTCGGCCAGCGGCCCCGAATCGAGGGCGGAGGACTCAATCCGGCACCGACTCTGAACCCGGAGGCCAACGTCGCTACGATCGAGCTCAAGCTGCTCGGCGCGCACCAGCGGCGGATCTCCACCGGCGATGTGGTACAGGCATGGCGGGAGGAAGTGGGGGTCCTGCCCTACGTGCGCGGCATCGGCTTCAGCGGCGAGATCATCGACTTCGGCAGTCCGGTCGAAGTGGCGCTCTCGCATCCAACGCCAGAACGCCTGGTCGAGAACGCGGAAGCCGTCGTGGCCTCACTCCGCCAGGTGGGAGGCGTCTTCGACATTCGCTCGGACCACACTCCGGGCGTCCCCGAGGTTCGAGTCGTGCTGCTGCCCGAGGCGCGCACACTCGGTCTCACTCTGGGTGATCTGGCAGGGCAGGCGCGCGCCGCCTTCTTCGGCGTCGAGGCTGAGCGCCTGCAGCGAGGTCGCGAGGAGGTCCGCGTCTACGTGCGCCTTCCCGAGGACGAGCGCAGTTCCGTCAACGACCTAGAGAGCTACCTGCTGCGCACACCGGCCGGGACTGAGGTTCCCCTGACCCAGGCGGCGTCGCTGAGTTCGGGCCGGTCGCCCTCCGTCATTCGCCGCCGGGACGGCCACCGTGTCGTGACGGTAACCGCGGAAGTCGATGCGACGGTGATCTCCGGCGGGGAGGCCAACGAAGTCCTGGTCGATCGGATCCTCGCCGACCTCGTCGCCGCCGACTCGGAGCTGAGTTACCGCATCGGCGGTGAACAGCAGCAGCAGCTCGAGTCCCTGGACTCACTGTACCGGGGCTTCGCGGTCGCCTTGGTCCTGATCTACATGCTTCTGGCCATTCCGCTTCGCTCGTACAGCCAACCGCTCATCGTCATGGCCGTGATCCCGTTCGGGCTCATCGGCCTGATCCTGGGACACCTGGTGCTGGGCATCGCTGTCAGCGCGCAGTCGCTCATGGGGTTCTTCGGTCTCAGTGGTGTCGTAGTAAACGACTCCCTCGTCATGATCGACTTCATCAATCAGAAGCGGAAGCAAGGCCTGCCAAGGCGTCAGGCGATCGTCGAGGGAGCGAAGGGGCGGTTCCGTCCCATCATGCTCACCTCGCTAACGACGTTCGTCGGCTTTGCGCCCCTCGTCTTCGAAGACGCCGTTCAGGCGCAGTTCCTGGTCCCGTTCGCCGCCTCGCTCGGCTTCGGCATCCTGTTCACCACCGTCATCCTGATGATGCTGATTCCCGCTTTGTGCAGCATCCACCTGAGTGTGGTCTCGTCGCGCCGTGAGTACGAGAGTTCCCGCGTCGCGCCCGAACCGACGTCAACCTAGGGAGGTGCCGCGTACATGGCCACGCTGAGCTTCGCCGAAGACCTGTGTCTGCTGATGCTCGACGACGCCTCGGGGAGCCTTTGCAGACTGGAGGGATCAACGCGGGACTTCGGTCTCGTGGCCGCAGCCCTGCTTGAACTGGCCTGGCAAGACCGGATCGAGGTTGGCGAGGAGGATCTCGCCGTGGTCGACGACTCGCCGCTCGGAGACGCGACGGTCGACCCGGCACTGGCCGATCTCGCCTCCGAAGAACGTCCCTGCTCGCCAGCGGACTGGATCAGACGGATGGGACGGCGGTCCGGCCCGGACATCGCGGACGCGTGCCTCAAACGGCTGGTAGAGCGCGGCATCGTCGAGAGGATCAAGGGCGGCCTCTTCTTCCTCACACCCGAAGTGGCGCGTTCGCACCGCTACCCCGAAGCGGCCGACTGCGGCGCCGACGATGTCCGAGTCCGGGTGATGCGGACACTGTTCAGGGGCGAGCCGGCAGCGCCCCGCGATGCCGACCTGATCGGACTTGCTCACGCCTGCGGCGTGTTCGAAGTCATCCTGAACACGGGCGAGTTCGACATGGTGAGGGAGCGGCTCGACCGGCTGACGTCGCCGCACCCCCTCTGTCGCGCGGCAGGCCTCGCCGCGGAAACCGAACTGGCGGCGCGGACGCCGACGCGGCAGAAGTACAAGCCGATTCCAGAGGCACCGGGACTGCCGCTGCTCGGCAACGCCCTGGGAATGGCGGGCGACCTTCAGGCCTACCTGGACGGGTTGTACAAGCGGCATGGGCCGATCTGCGGTCTCCGGGCACCGGGCCGCCGCCTCGTGGTGATGGGGGGCAAGGAGGTGATCGAATTCCTGCTGCAGCACTCCCAGACCCACATTCGCAGCAACCGCCCCTTCACTGACTTCTGCGACGCCATGGAGATCGACCGCTCGATCATCGCGATGGACGGTCAGGACCACATCAAACTGCGACGCCGCACCTGGGCCGGCTACGCCAGGATGAACGTCGGCGACAACCTGCCGCAGATCACGGACATCGCGCGGCGCGCCGCCTTGTCCTGGCCCGTCGGCCAGCCGTTCTCGGTCTATCCGGCAATGCAGGCGATCGCGATCCCGCAGCTTGGGGCGGTGGCTACCGGACTCGCGCCCACCGAGTACATCGGCGATCTCACCTACTGGTTCGACTCGCTCGTCATCGCGATGCGCGGCGACCGGCCGAAGTTCATGCGCGAGTATCGGCTACGGAAGGTGCGTCCCCGGATCCGGGAACTCCTCGGCCGGGCTCTGGACCTGCACGACCCGCGACGACGCCAGGGATGCCCCCGCGACCTGATCGACGAGTTTCTGGCTCTGCACAGGCGCGATCCCCAGTTCCTGCCGGAGATCGATCTCATCGCCTCGGTCATCGCCCCATACATCCAGGCCCTGGACCCGGTCGCCGGCACCCTGGGATTCGCCCTGCTCCGCCTGCTGGCGGAACCGCGCCACGCCGAGATGCTCCAGCGCGAAGCCGACGATGCGTTCGCCGCCGGCCTCGCCGACGCCGGCGAGATTCGCGGACTGGAAATGACCTACGCGTTCCTGGCCGAGATCATGCGCTGCCACACGGTGAGCCCGGTCCTCCTACGCACCGCGTGCAACTCGTTCGAGTTCAAGGGGCACTGGGTGCCCGCGGGAACGGAGCTGTGGATGGCGCCGGCCGTAGTCCACAACGATCCAGACTACTATCCCAACCCTGAACGCTTCGAACCCGAGCGGCACCTGCCGCCGCGGCTCGAATCCCAAAGGAAAGGCGCCTTCGTTCCGTTCGGTATCGGTCCGCATTCCTGCCTGGGCGACGCACTGTCTCGCGACCAGACGGCGGTTACCTTGGCCACGCTACTGCACTGTGCCGAGTTCGAACGCCACCCGGCTGGTGACAAGCGACTGCGCCTGACGTCATACCCGTCGCTCCGCCCGCACCCCAAGTGCCGGGTACGGTTGATCCGTCATCGTACGACCGCGTTCCCAGCCGGGGCATGACGGCGAGCACCGGCTGCGACACCCGGCGCCGGTCTCCTCCCATGCCGGCGGCTGAAGCCCTCTTCACTTGCAACGCCCTCGCTACGGGGACTAGACTCCAAGGTCACAAGTGTTGGACTTGGCTCCGAAGCACCATCGACGAGCCTCTCGACGCCCGGGAACGGTCGCGGCCGACATCCAGTGAACCAGCTTCAAGCATCCGCAGTTGAACGCGCATGCCTAGCCTGAACATCATCCCCCACCCCTTGACCGGCACCCCTTACGGCGCCGCACTCGATCTGTGCCTGATCGTCTCGGTAGTGGCCTGGCTGCACTCGGTAATCACCCGGAACTACTCCAGCATCGACCGCCTGTGGCAGCTCTGCCCGATCGTCTACTGCCTGATCGTCGCGGTCGCCTCGAACTTCGACTACGCCCGGGTGAATCTGATGACCGCTCTCGTCACGGTCTGGGGATTGCGCCTCGTCTACAACCACTACAGGAAAGGCGGCTTCAAGAAGGGCGGCGAGGACTACAGATGGGCCCACGTGCAGCGACAGTTCGGGCCTGTCGGCTTCCAGATCCTGAACGCGACCTTCAACCTGCCCGGGCAGATGCTGATCATCTGGCTCTTCACCTCGCCGATCCACTTGGCTTGGCTGGCGGAGGACGCCCCGCTGCGCGTGCTTGACATCGTCGCCACGCTCCTGTTCCTCGGGTTCTGGGCCGGCGAAGCCGTCGCGGACAATCAGATGTGGGCCTTCCAGCAGGAGAAGAAGCGCAGAGTTGCCGACGGCGACGAGGCCGTGCCGCCGTTCATGGCCCGCGGCCTCTTCCGCTACAGCCGCCACCCGAACTACTTGTGCGAACTCGCCATGTGGTGCGTGTTCTACTTGTTCTCCGTCGCGGCATCCGGCAACTGGATGAACTGGACCGGGCTCGGTTTCCTTCTGCTGATGCCGGTTTTCACCGGATCGATACGGCTCACCGAGTCGATCTCGGCCGACCGCTATCCCGGCTACAGTGACTACCAGGAAAGCACGCCGTGCCTGATTCCAGGTCTGCGGCTACGCCGGCGGTCCAAGGCCAGGAGCCTCTGAATCGCCTTGGCTCTGCGGTCGGGGTTGAGACAGGACCAAGGCTGATGGCTCTTAGCCAAACCAGGAGTTCCTCTCCGGCACTGACCCTGTCAGAGGAACTTATCCTGATGCTCCTCAACGAGGAGAACGGCTACTTTCATCAGGTCCCGGGATGGCACTTGGACTGCGCCGTTGCCGGTGCGGTGCTTGCCGAACTCTCCCTTCAGTCGCGCATCGACACGGACCCGGAAGCTCTCTACCTCGTAGACGCGACGGAAACAGGAGACCAGGCTCTAGATCCGATTCTCAAGGAACTGGCCAAGGCGCCGGCCCAGCGAACAGCCCGCTACTGGATCGAACGGCTCGCGCCACAGGCCGAGGACGTCATCGACCTCACCCTCCACCGTCTGGTGGAGCGGCAGATCCTCCAGCACCACGACGGCGACTTCTGGACCCTTCCGCGAACCGGCTGGCAGGCGGACACTCATGGCCAGTCCGAAGAAGGGACGGCGAGCGAGTTCATTCGGGACCGAATCGCCAACGTCATCTTCAACGACGACATCCCCGATCCGCGAGACATCATCGTTCTCTGCATCGTCAACGCCTGCGACGTGCTGCGCTTCATCTTCCAGGTCGACGAAGAGGCGGAGGAACGGATCGAGCTTGTCTGCAAGATGGATCTGATCGGGCGTTCCATCGCCGAGGCAGTTGCCCAGAACATCGCGGAGCCGATCCGCCGGCACTCGGCTCTAACGAAGAAGATCCCGAGGGTTCCATTCCGGAAGCTGCTGTTCAACGAACACGCCCGCGACGGCAACCTTCCCGCGCTCTTCGCCGGCCTTGCGCGCGACTTCGGGCCTGTGTTCGAGCTCCGCCCGCCCATCGGGGAGAGCATGCTCTGCATGGCAGGAACCGATGTGAATCAATGGGTCAACAAACGCGGGCGCATGCATCTGAGAACGAAGGACTACTTCAACGACTTCGAGAAGGTCTACGGAGCGTCCGGCGTCATGCCTTCCCTGGACGGCGCGGATCACTTTCGACTCCGCAAGGCCATGTCGCCTGGATACTCCCGGGGCAGGCTTGGCGGACAACTCGATCGACTCTACGCCTATCTCCGAGGGTACCTTGCGGACTGGGATGTGGGGGATCTCATACCGGCCCGGTCCTGCCGTCTCCTGGTCAACACGCAACTTTCCCCGCTCACTATCGGAGTGGAATCGCAGGACCTCATTGGCGACCTTGTTGCCTACAAGGAGCGCGCGCTCGCCGTTCACATAATGCAAGCCCTGCCGAAGATGATGATGAACACGCCCGGCATGAAGCGCAAGGCCAAGACCGTCGACACGCTCCTGAGACGCATTCAGACTTCCCATACTCCGGCCCAGCGGATCGACCAACCCCGCGACCTGGCGGACGATTGGCTCGGGCTCCACGCGAGCGACCCGCAGTTCGTGCCGGAGACCACGCTGCGCTTCCAGCTCTCGGCGGCACTAGTCGCCAGCGTCTACCTGGGTGATGCCCTCAGCTTCGCGCTCTACGCCATGACGACGCAGCCTGAGCTGCGGGAGCAGATCCGTGCCGAAGCCGACACCCTCTTCGAGAACGGCGACCCAAACAGTGAGGCCATCAACCCCTCCACGATCGACGTCACCCACCGGTTCCTCATGGAAACCCTCCGGATGTACCCGGTCGTTCCCATGGCCATTCGGAACGTGATGAACGCCTGCGTGATCGACGGCTACGAGATCCCGGTCGGCTCAAGACTGTTCATCGCTTCGACCGCGCCGCACTACATGGACGAGGTCTTCCCGGATCCCCGCTCCTTCAACGTGGACCGCTACCTGCCCGACCGGGCGGAGCACCGCACCGCCGGTTACGCACCCTACGGTCTGGGTACCCACAGGTGCCTTGGTTTTCGGCAGATGGAGCTGCAACTGGCGATCAATGTCTTGATGATCGCCCGCCACTTCACATTCGAAGTCGTTCCCAAGGACTATAGGCTTCAGTTCAATCCCATCCCGAACATGAAGCCTCGGGCGAAGCTGCAGTTCCGGATCGTCGAACAGCGCCGCGAGGTAACCGTCTGACGCCCTCGTCTCGACTGGCGGCAGCCGGAATCGCTTAGGAGACGATCCCGTGGCGCGACGCATTGCCATCGTCGGCGGAGGCATGTCCGGCCTCGGCGCCGCCTGGGCTCTCAGCCAGACTCCAGACCGCTTCGACCTCCTCCTTTACGAGGCGCAGGACCGGCTCGGCGGCAATGCGGTGACCGCCGACATGCCGCAGGATGACGGCAGTTCCATCCCGTTCGACATCTCCGTCACGGCCTGCATTCCCTCGGTCTACGATCACGTCGTTCTCCTTCTCGAGAAGTTCGGCATCGAACTGCTCGAGACCCGTTTCAGCTACAGCGTCCGGTACCAGGGCGGCGTCTATGCCCACGACTTCGATTCGGACATACGCAGGGAGCTGCATGACGAAATCGAGAGGTTCCAGCGCGTACTGAAGAGAATCAAGCGGTTCGCCTTTCTGACCAGAGCCCGGTCCAGAGTGCTGAACGCCCTCAACCCGTTCAACTACATCAGCATGGGCACGGTGCTGAACCTGTACGGACTGTCCGGAGACTTCCGGTACAAGGTTCTGAAGCCGATGTTCGTCAACTTCCTGATGGCGACGAACGTGTTCGACATGCCGGCCGCTCTGTTCGCCCGCTATCTCGAGTTCTTCGACATCGAGCGCGCCACGCCCATGAGGACCTGGGACCAGGGGACCCGACGAATCTACGAGGCGCTGTCGGCAGGCTTCCGAGACCAGGTCTGCCTTGGACGTCCGGTGCGCAAGGTTTACCGGGACTCGTCCGGAGTCGTGGTCGAAGACCACCACGGCGTCCGGGAGGCGTTCGACGACGTCATCTTCGCCTGCAACGCAAACCAGACGTTGATGATGCTCGACCGGCCGACGATGCTGGAGCGCTACCTCCTCTCCTCCATTCGCTACGAAAGCGAGCTGCACAATCACACCGTCGTGCACAGCGACTCCTCGGTTCTTCCCGACAACGAGGTCAGGCCGCTCGAGACGCGGAGCAACCACATCGAGCAGTACGGCGTCCGGCCGGACAACTACGAGATCACCTACATCATGCACAACCAACAGCCGTGGGCCAACCGGTCGGACAAGCCCTGCCTGGTGACCTACAACCCGATCAGCCGGATCGACGAGAGCAAGATCGTCCACCGGCGGTGGTTCCAGCACGTCGTTCACGACGTCCGGCACATCTCCCTTCTCGTCCCTTTGTTCCAGTTCATTCAAGGTCGGAGACGGACGTGGCACTGCGGAGCGCACACCCTGGTCAACAGCCAGGAGACCTGCTTCGTTACCGGGCTGGCCGCGGCCAGGCAACTCGGAGCGGACTACCCGTTCGAGGACTCCGGCGCCCGGCGGGCCTTCAACCACTATGGGCGCATCCTCCATGGCTGGAGGTTCCGAAAGGCGAGAGCCTGACGACCAAGGCGCTTTCGGCGCCTCAGACGACGCTCAGGGCCGGCCTGCGCTGGAATTCGAGTTCCGGATAGAACTGCCGACTGTACTGCCGGTACTTTCCCACGGGACCGTCGGCCTGGCTTAGCCGCGGCGGAGCCCGATACCGCTTTCTCTCCCAGATCACGACGTCCTGCAGGACGAACCGTTTCTCCTGGCTCAGGGCAATGCGGTTCATCAGCCTGTGGCGCAGGCTCACCGGCAGGAACCCGAAGCCCGCGAAGAACCGGCCCGGCTTGCGGATCTCTCGTACCTGGCTCACCAGCACGACGTCCACGAGAGTGCCGTCGACTGGCGTTGCGAGCACCCACAATCTCGACTCCATGCCGATCGACTTCTCGAGGAACTCCACGAAGGAGTAGCCCAGCCCGTGGACGTGGGTGACGGCCGAGACATCGAACACGAGATCCGCGAGACCCGCAATCCTCTGCGTGTGCCCGAAGTCGAAGCAACTCTTCAGGTAGGCGCCTTGAACCAACGCCGGACCGACCGGGCGCACATCGCTGTAGCCATGCGTGTAGCCCAGATGTTCGACGTCCACGGAATTCTCCGTCGTTTCCTGGGGATGACCGCGGAATCGCAGGACGCAGGACCGCAGTTCGCTCCACTTCGGTCCGGCGGGCGGGTCTTCGGGCAAGTGCCAGTGCGCCGGCCGGCCCTCGTATCCCCACCAGGCGAAGACCATCCCCAGGACCTCCCTGGTTTCGTAGACCTTCAGCTTGGCGGCGCTCGGCGCCGGAGCGTTCGGCGTAGCAACGCACTGACCGGTCGAATCGAACGTGAAGCCGTGGAACGGACAGACGAGACAACCGTCGCGCACGACGCCACCCACCGTGGGTCCCAAGTGCGAGCCCAGATGCGGGCAGAACGCGTCGGCCACGCAGATGCGACCCTCCTCGTCGCACCAGGCGACGATCTCCTCGCCCATCCAGGTCTTCTCGATCAGTTTCTCCCGCTGAATCGAGTCACGGCTGGCTACGAAGTACCAGCCTTCGGGGAAAGGCGGCAGTTCATCGTGTGGACTCAGTGGAGGTCGATCCGGTTTGGAGATCATGGGGCCAGCGTTGCTCCTCGGAGTGACACGCACCGGCGGCTCGGGCACCGGGGTCGACCTCCCAGCCAACTCGCCCGCCTCTAGGGCCAACTACTCTAGCAACATCGCTCCACCGGCCCTCTACTGACCCGCCGCGACCGCCCGCTGCCGGTCGAGCGGCGAGACGGTCAACGTCCAGGTCAGCGGCACCGATGCCGGGTCGTAGCAGATCCTGTCGTCGCATGCCTGGTAGTCCAGACGCCCTGTAAGCGTCAGCGCGTCGATCTCGGCGAGTTGCGCCGACGACTCCTGGTCGCCCTCCACGACGAGTTCCTGCACCAGCCGGAACGGCTCCTGATAGACGGGTACTCGTTCGTCGAGCGGCTCGAAGTAGTAGATCTCCGACACCGGGTAGTCGGTCGGCAGAAGCCGGAGGAAGCCCGGCACATCGAGCGTCAAGCCGATGACCCGGTAGCCGGCATCGCCGGCCCCCGGCGCGTAGACGTGCATGCCGGGTTTGGGTGTGATGTCGAGTGCCAGGTGAAAGCGGCTGCCGACCGTGATGGCGGGATCGCTCTGCGTGGCGCTGATCTCGAGATGCGCCGTCTCGCCGCTGGAGCCGGCGATGCCGGAGATCGGTGTGCCGAGCTTCAGCATGATGTTCGCCGCGGTGTTCCGCTCGCGGTAGAACTCCTCGAAGAAGCGCGCCGTCACGCGTCCCTGCCGGTCGACGACGAACGTGCCTGGGAACGGAGTGCCGACGGCGATCGGGAGCGCCCCGAAGACCGCGACGTACCGCAGCACGTCGGCCTTCACCTGCGGGTCTTCAGCGTTCGGGCCGAGGCCTTCCTCCGCGACGTGGTTGTAGATGCCGAAGGCGCGAATCGCCGCGGAATCGTCGTCGGACAGCAGCGGGACGTCCTGGATGCCGCGGCGCTCCGCGAAGGCGGCCAGCACCTCCTCCGAGTCGTAGCTGATGGCGGCGACGCCCAGCCCTTCCGCCTGCAACTCCTCGAACCGTTCCTGCAGCTCCACGAGCTGCTCCTTGCAGTACGGTCACCAGTCGGCCGAGCGATGGAAGAGGATCATCGCCCCCTTCTCGCCCATGATCGAATCGAGCGTCCGGATCCGACCGTGCTGGTCGGGAAGGGCGAAGTCTGGAACCCGCTCCCCCACTTGCGGTCCGAGTGTCGAGACGTCCACGGGCTTTCTCTCCTGAGCGTTCAGCGCGACCGGGGCCGCCAGCGCCAGGCACGCGGCGACGATTCGGGTGTACTTCATCGGTCCACGGAACCTAGCACCTGCATCGCCGCTTCCGGCCACTGGCGGATCGCGTCGCCTAGCGGTTCGACGGTGGCTGCCAGTTCGGATGAGGCGCGTGGGCCTCTTCCATGATTCCCTCGATTTCCTTGACCACGTCCGGGTAGTTCCGGGCCACGTCGTACCGTTCGCCCTCGTCCCGCAGGACGTCGTAGAGCTCGAGGCGGCCCGTCAACATCGGCTTGCGCACGCCCTTCCACTGGCGCAGTCGCACCGCCTGGGATGATCCGGCTTCATAGAACTCCCAGTACACGTAGTCGTGCATCCTCTGCTCGCCGGCGAGTCCCCGCAACGTCGGTGCGAGGCTGATCGAGTGCGTGCCCGGAGGCGCCTCGACATCCACGAGTTCAGCAACGGTCGCCATCAGGTCGCCGAAGTAGCCGATGTGCTCAGAAACCTGTCCCGGCTGAATCGTCCCCGGCCACCAGGCCAGGAAGGGCACGCGGATGCCGCCGTCGTAGAGGTCCCGCTTGATGCCGCGCAGGTTGCCGGAGGGGTTGAACCGGAGCAGGTCGTGGTTCGATTCGTTGTGCGGTCCGTTGTCCGACGAGAACATGACGAGCGTCCTGTCGTCGATCCCAAGTTCCGCGAGCCGCCTGAGCAACGTGCCCACATCCCGGTCCATCCGCGTGATCATGGCCGCCTGACCCTTGTCGGGGTTCGGCCAGTCCTTCCCCTCGTAGACGCCGTACTCCGGCACCTCCGCCCCGTCGCCGGTGGCGCGCGTGGCTTCGTTGTTGGCGTGCGGAATCGTCAGGGCGAGGTAGAGGAAGAAGGGCGAGTCCTTCTGCTCCTCCACCCATGTCAGTGTCTCGCGCATGATCAGGTCGTGGGAGTACTCGCTGCGCTCCGTCGCCCAGCCGCCCTCGAAACCGCCATAGGGGCGCGGCGTCCTCTCGACCTTGTTCCGGAGCGGAACCTTCTCCAGATTCCGCCACAGGAACTCGGGATAGTAGTTGTGGGCGTGAACCTGGTTGAGGTAGCCGAAGAACGCGTCGAAGCCCTGGCTGAGCGGATGACCCTCCATGCCGACTTCGCCCAGGCCCCACTTGCCGAACAGGCCGGTCGCGTAGCCGGCCGACTTCAGGACCTCCGCGACCGTGACGTCCTCGTCGCGCAGCGACTGAGCGATTCCCCTGGCGTTGCCGCGGACATGGGTATGGCCCGTGTGCTGCCCGGTCATGAGAACGCTGCGGGACGGCGCGCAGACAGTCGCTCCCGCGTAGAACTGCGTGAAACGGATCCCCTCGGCAGCCATCCGGTCCAGGTTGGGCGTCCGGATCACCCGCTGCCCGTACGAACCGAGATCCCCGTATCCCAGGTCGTCCGCCAGGATGAAGATCACGTTCGGCCGTTCCGCCGCCGTGGCCGCCGTCACCGCAAGCAGGAGCGGCAGGACGACGACAGTCGTTGTGGTTCGGCACACGAGTACGTTCCCCGAATCGGACTCTAGCGCCCGGTCTTCCCCGGCGACCGGGATGAGGCCTCGCGGACATCGGGTCGCGGCTGGCTACGAAGGGCCAGCCCTCGCGCGTCCGAGCCAGCAGCGGTCTTCCGCTCAGGAAGCCGCTGAGGCCATCGTGTAGCCCAGAAGGCCGAGAAGAAGCGTGATGAAGGCCATGAAGCTGCCGAAGGTCCACTTCAGCACGCCCACCTGGCCAGCCAGCCCCGCGATCTGTCCCTGGACCGACGCGATCTGTCCCTCGACCGAGCCGAACCGGGCGTCCATGTGGCCCTTGAACTCGGCGAAGCTGGCGTTGATCTCCGCCCGGTGCTGCGCGTGCTTCGCATCGTCACGCTCCAGCATCGCCGCGAACCGGGCGTCCGCCTCGGCTTTCGCCATGTCCTGACGCTCCAGCATCGCCGCAAACCGGGCATCCGCTTCCGCTCTCGTCATCATCGGCGCCGCCTGTTCATCCAGCAGGTCGACAAGCGTCTCCGCGACCGGGCGCTCCATCCCCGCGTCGGTCAGCGCCTTGCGCCGGGCAGCCGCCTGTCCTCTGGTCCACGCTGGTTCCGCTCCCGTACTCTCCGAACTCGTCATCGTCGGCCCCATCCCTTTCGCTCTTCCGCGTCGGGCAGCCGCGACGTCGAGACGATCGTATTACAGGCCCCGGCACCGGGCCCATGGCGGGCACGGCCAGACGCCGCCCCTCATGGACATGGACGGATTCCGGCTCGGGTTGCCCGAAGCGTCGCCTGCACGACCGGGCTCGATGCGCAAACCGCCTCCTCGTACACGAGCGTGCGGTTTGGCGCGGGAGGGACCTGGCGAGGTCCCGACCAGAGACGCTTGGGGTGCCCTGACCAACGGCGGCGGTTCGGCCGTTGCCGGTCGGGCTCCCGCCCGATGCCCAAGGTCCGTGAAGCCATACGTGCCGTTGAACGCGACGGCTGGCGCCTCGTCACGACCAGAGGCAGCCACCGCCACTACCGACATCCCGAGAAACCGGGGAAGGTCACCATCGCTGGTAAGTTGAGCACCGACGTGCCGCCCGGCACCTGGAACAACATCCTCAAGCAGGCTGGACTCAAGAGGTGACACCATGAAGTACACCATCCTCATCGAGAAGGCGCCCAACAGCTACGGAGCCTACGCTCCCGACCTCCCCGGCTGCGGCGCGGCGGCCGACACACGCAACGAAGTCATCGAGTTGATTCGTGAGGCCGTCGAACTCCACCTGGAGGGCTTGCGCAAAGACGGCGAGCCCGTGCCGCCGCCTCAGACCACTGCCATCGAAGTGGACGTGCCGCTCCCTGTCGACGTCACCATGCCGGCAGCCGTCTAGAGGACCAAGCTGCACCGCCTCGACCCGGCAGTCGGATGGGCCTTGGCTTGATGGACATTGACGATAGTCATGGGTAGCTACCCCCGACGAGTTGCCTTGGCCAATCGCAAGACTACCTTCGCCTCCGGTCAACCCGGAAGCGCCAACCGGCCGCCTGCGCCGCGAGCACGATCCGCGCGCAGGCGAGAGCGTCCGAGCCGGCGTCGTGGTGGCGGAGAGGGATGTCCAGGCGGCGGCAGACATCGGGCAGCCTGGCCGACGAGACATCCCATTGAGCCCAAGCCAGCTCCACGGTGCAGACGAAGCGCTTGCGCGGCGGGCGCAGGCGGTTGCGAGCGCAGCAGGCGTTCAGCACCCGACGGTCGAACTTCGCGTTGTGAGCGGCAACGAACCGGGCAGGAGCGAGCCATTCCCGTAACGTCGGCCAGAGGTCGGCGAACGTCGGCGCCTCGCGCACGTCTTCCCAAGCCAGACCGTGCAGCCCGGTGAACGTGAAGCGTCTGCCGGGAGGGCGGATCAGGTAGCTGCGCGACTGCACCACCTGGCCGCCGCTGCAGGCCGCGAGCCCGACCGCGCAGGCGCTGTCGGGGCGGGCGTTCGCGATCTCGAAGTCGATCGCCACGAAGGCGTCCATCGGCTCGCGTACCATGCAACGTCGAATGCTAGCGACGGAACCAGTCGGCCGAGCCGGACGAGTGCGACCCGGAGCGGGCTCCGCGGGGTGAGGCAAGTTGCTGACCGCTGAAGAGATCGGTGCCTGGCCCGGGAAGACGACTGACGACGCCCTGCACCCCGCGTTGTGGCACATGCTGGACGTCGGAGCGGTCGCCAAGTGTCTGACTTCCAGAACGCCGCTGACGAACGACCCCGCACTCAATGACGCGTTCGTCTTTCTGGTTGCCCTCCACGATATCGGCAAGTTCAGCAAGAACTTCCGCGAGATGCTGCGCGGAAACCCGCCCTGGGGCTTCAGGCACTGGCAACACAGCTACCGGCTTCTTCGGAACCATGATGACGTCGTGGACGGCCTGGTTGGGGGAACAAGAGGTGCCCGGAGGATCCTCTACGCCGCCGTAGCCGGCCATCACGGAGGCCCGCCCGAGCACTTGGACGCGCGGAAAGCCAGGCACCAGGCCCGCGAGATCGGCGCCGAAGCGAACGAAGTGGCGCCGAAGGCGATCCGGGCCGTCGGAAAGCTCTTTCCAAACGCATCTCTGGCCGGACTGAACGAGTACGAGGCCCGTCGCTTGTCCTGGCTGCTCTGCGGACTGACGGTCCAGGCCGACTGGATCGGGTCGAACACGGATTGGTTCGAGCAGCGGGACCCCACAACGCCTGTAGCCCAGTACTGGGACGATGCGCTGGGCCGAGCTCAGGCCGCCGTCTCCGAGGCAGGACTGCGGAGCGCCCGCCCCCTCCTGGAGGGCGCGCAGTACGTCCTTTCGGGCTCCCAGCGGCCTCGGCCGATGCAGTCGGCCGTGGCCGATGTCGAGCTACCAGCCGGAGCCTGTCTTGCACTGATCGAGGACGCGACGGGCGCCGGCAAGACGGAAGCAGCGCTGATCCTGGCAGCGCGAATGATGGCAGTCGGCAAGGCGCGCGGCTTCTTCTTCGCTCTACCGACGATGGCGACCTCGAACGCGATGCTGGCACGACTCGAGGAGATCGCCCCCCGCCTCTTCGAGGGGACGCCGAGCCTGGGCCTGACGCATGGCAGAGCCAACCTGAACGAACTCTTTCGCAGCATCCGCGGTCGGGACGGGTCGGACCCCGGCGTCGACGTGAGCTGCGGCCCATGGCTCGCGGACGATCGTCGTCGGATCCTGTTAGCCGACGTTGGCGTCGGCACGATCGACCAGGCGTTGATGGCTGTATTGCCCACGCGGTTCAGCACTCTCAGGCTCAAAGCTCTTTCCGAGAAGATCCTGATCGTGGACGAGGCCCACGAGTTCGACCCGTACATGGAGAAGCAGCTCCAGCGACTGTTGGAGTTCCAGGCCAGGCTCGGCGGGTCGGCGATCGTCATGACAGCGACGTTGCCTCTTGGAATGCGCGACGGCTACACGAGAGCGTTCCAGAGAGGTCTCGGCGTACGTCGCCCACCGGCAATCTCGGACCGGAGCTACCCGGCCCTGCATCTCATCGGGCGCGACGTTAGAAGCTCTAGCCCGGACCCGGTGCCGGCGACATGCCGCGATGTCGCGGTGCGCCGGCTTCCCGATGAGGAGGCGGCGCTGGCCCTGCTCCGTCACGGTGCCCAGCAAGGCGCAGCTTGTGTCTGGGTGCGAAATGCCGTGGACTCTGCGATTGGTGGGGTTTCAGCGCTACGGGCCGCGGGAATCGAGGCCGACCTGCTCCACGCGCGCTTCACCGTCGCGGACCGCCTGAGACACGAACGCGCCCTGCAGGGCCGCTTCGGGCGAGACGGCAGCGGGAGAGAAGGGCGCGTCCTGGTCGCCACTCAAGTCGTCGAAGCCTCTCTCGACCTGGACTTCGACCTGATGGTCTCCGACCTGGCGCCGATCGGATCACTGATCCAGCGCGCTGGCCGGCTCTGGCGCCACATGGATCTGCGTCCGGCTGACCGGCGCCCGGTCGCCGGGCCAACGCTGCACGTCCTTGCGCCCGATCCGGCCCACGTCGAGGACGTGAACTGGTTGAAGCGTGTTCTTGGACCGGGGGCGCTGGTCTACCCTCTGGACGTCCAGTGGCGCACCGCCAACACTCTGTTCGATCGAGGCGTGATCCGGGCTCCCAGTGGCCTGCGTGACCTGATCGAAGCGGTTCACGGCGACGAACAGGAACCCGTGCCCGCGGCGTTGGAGCCGTCCGAGTTCGAGACCCAGGGCCGGGAGATGAGCGAAGCGCAGCAGGCGTTGATGTTGGTGCTCGACGCCAACGACGAGTACGACCAACTGCAGATGCAGCGGGTGTTCGACGATGATCGCTTCCCGACCCGACTCGGCATCCCGCAGGTCACGCTGCGTTTGGCGAGGGACATGAACGGCAGGATCGAGCCCTGGGCCGGCAACGGAGCCTTCGGGTGGCAGTCCTCGGAAACGCAGGTGTCGGCCCACCGGTACGGGAACCTCGCGGGAGTGGATCAAGACCGGCCAGAGATCGCGGAAGCGCGCCAAGGCTGGCCGAAGTGGACCAAGGCGTTCGTGTTCGTCGCTCCCGTCGCGGACGACGGCTCCATCTGCGAGGGATTGCGCTACGACAGCGAGCTCGGCGTCGAGTTCGTCGGCTGACGGCAGCGCCACTCTCCAGTCCCGCCTGGGACCGTAGCCCTGGACGCTCTTCCGTCACAAGGTCGCCATCGAAGATCACGGACCGTCTGCGAATCGAGTACTCTTTCGTGCTCTCCACGCGATCAACACTCTTGAACCGACCGATCTTCGCGTACGAAGCTGCGACCCTTGGCGACGCTGAACCTGATTACCGACGCTTGGATCCCGGTGCGCTGCCGGTCGGGACGCAGGCGGATCCGACCCGATCAGATCGCGGAGCCGGACGTTCTCCGCCCGGACTGGCCGCGGCCGGATCTGAATCTGGCGTGCCTTGAGTTCCTGGTCGGCCTGGTGTACCTGGCTCATCCGCCGCAAGGGAGCAACGACCGGGTAAACCCACCGGGGCCAGGCACCCTCAGGAAAGCACTGGCGCCATTGGCGCCGGCATTTGAACTGCTCGGCGACGGGCCGCGGTTCCTCCAGGACTTCGAAGCACTCGAAGGCGGCGGCACCCCCATAGAGCGCCTTTTCATCGACAGCGCTGGCGACAGCACATCGAGAAAGAACCAGGACCTGATGACCCGGCGCGGTCGGTACGGAGCGCTGCCGTTGCCCCTGGCGGCGATGGCTCTTTACACGCTGCAGGCATTCGCCCCCTCCGGCGGCGCGGGCAATCGCACATCGCTGCGCGGAGGCGGCCCGATGGTCTGCCTTGTGCGCCCAACTGACGATGGACTTTGGCCGCTGGTATGGGCGAACGTGCCGCGGAGCGAACCCCTTGGCACCAGCGACCTGGACGCTTTGCCGTGGATGAGGCCGACGAAGGTGTCAAGGCCGGTCGGCGGTCAAACGCCCGAGTCGTTTCCCGAAAGCGACAGTCGGTCGAGACCGGATCCGGAAGTGTTCTTCGGCCAGCCGCGGCGATTGAGGCTCGTCGTGCGCGATGGTCTCGCAATGGAGTTCATCCAGAAACCCTACGGCGCTAGCTACCCGACATCGCGGTGGCGTCATCCTCTTACGCCCTACTACGTCCAAGGCACGGACTTCCTCCCGCGCCACCCGAAGCCGGGCAGCTTCGCTTACCGCCACTGGCGTGGTGTGGTCCTTCAGAGCGAGAGCGGCCGACGCCCCTTGGCCTTGGAGCAGTACGTCCGCGACGTGGAAAACGGCCATTGCAGCCTCGTCGTCGCGGGCTGGGCCATGGACAACATGAAGCCACTGGACTTCGTCTGGTCCGAACAGCCTGTCTTTCGGTTTCTCAGCCGGGAAGACGAGCACAGTGCCGCGGAGGCCGTTGAGGCGGCGGAACAGGCGGGCTTCACGCTGGCCAGGCTCGTCAGCATCGGGGCCGGCGAAGACGCCATCCGGTCGGGTGCCGGTCTGAGGGCGCGCGAGATGCTGTTCGACGACACGCAGATCGCGTTCGAGGAGATGTTGGGTGGGATGTCAGCCGGTGCCCCGTTTGCCCCTGAACGCTGGCTCGCGAAGCTACGTCGCGCGGCCCTTGCCATCTTCGATGCGGAAGTGACTCCCGGGCTGGCCGACCTGAGCGAAGCGCGACGGATCGCCGCCATCGGCGCCCGCAAGCAGTTGCTTTTGGCTTTCGCCGGACGAGGGGCGGCAGGCAAGAAGATCTTCGACGCGCTTGGACTCCAACCAGCATCGGTACGGCGAAGCGGAGGAACAGCAGCATGACCGAGAGTCAATCCATAGGCTCAACCTGCATGAGCTGGTGGAGGAGCGGCATCGTCGACGAAGGCGGACCGGCGAGGCGGTCGAGGGCTCAGCTCCGCCGCGCCGCCAGCGCGACCGCGGCGCTTTGCCTCCCGGCAACCCACGACCTGAACCGGCGCCTGATCGAGGCCGGGCATGACCTGCGCCGCCGAAGAGACGGGCCCGATCGGCTGGCGCTCATCGCCGTCGCGCTGGCGCATGTCGCCGATCATCAGACCGAGAGCGCCGCCAGACGCTTCGGCAGCGGTGACCCGAAGGCGTTGAGCGGGATCCGGTTCGACGCTCTCATCAGGGCGAAGGAACCCGGCCAGCTCCTGCGACCACTGGTGCGCTCACTGCAATTGGTGGACGCCAGCGTCAACGTGGCGAACCTGGCGACCGACCTCTACTGGTGGAACGACAAGGTGCGCACCGACTGGTGCTTCGACTATCACGGCGCGGCGGACGCCAAGCCAACTTCAGAGAAAGAGAGCGCATGAGCGGTTTTCTCCAACTTCACTACCTCACCGTGTATCCCATTTCCAACCCGAATCGGGACGATCTGGGCCGCCCGAAGACTGCGATTTTCGGTGGTGCTCCCCGACTCCGCATCTCAAGCCAGTCCCTGAAGCGCGCTGCCCGCCTCTCCGACGCGATGGAGATGGCCCTTGCCGGCCACCTGGGTGATCGAACGCAGCGAATCGGCGAAGTCGTGCGGGACACGCTGAAGGGTCTCACCGAAAACGATGAGCAGATCGACGCTGTCGCACGGGACGTGGCCGACGTGTTCGGCAAGGTAGATGAGGGTGCGAAGAAGGAGGGACACATCCGCACACGGCAACTTGCCTTCATCTCACCGGACGAGCGGGACGCGGCGATCGAGTGGGCGAAGAGGGCACTCACCGGCGAGAAACTGCCAGACAACAAGGAGTTGAAGAAGCGGGTCCTGAGGAAAGCGGACGGAGCGGCCGATGTCGCCATGTTCGGCCGCATGCTGGCGGACGACCCCGACTTCAACCGTGAGGCCGCCGTGCAGGTCAGCCACGCGTTCACCACTCACCGCGCCATCGTCGATGATGACTACTACACCGCCGTGGACGACCTGAAGGAGCCGAGCGAGGATGCTGGCGCCGGTTTCGTTGGAGAAGCCGGCTTCGGTTCCGGCCTGTTCTACCTCTACGCCTGCGTCGACCTGAAACTGCTCGTGAAGAATCTCGCCGGCGACCGGGACCTCGCCGCGCAGTCGGTTGGCGCGCTGGCCGAAGCCCTCGGGACAGCGACGCCCTCCGGCAAGCGGAACAGCTTCGCGCATCAGACCCGGGCAGGCTACATCCGGGCAGAGTTGGGCAACGCTCAACCCCGCAGTCTGGCGGGTGCTTTCTTCAAACCGGTCGACGGCGACGACCTGCTGGCGGCATCCGTCGAGGCGCTGGAGAGTCTCGCGGCCCAACTCGACGCGGCGTACGGGGCCTGCTGCGACACGACCGCCAGCATGAACGTCGCGGCGGGCCAGGGAACACTCGCGGCGCTCAGAACCTTCGCCGAGGGCGCGGTCACGAGTGACTGACTACGTCGTCTTCACGCTCGTCGCGCCAATCGGTTCATTCGGGGACCTCGCGGGACACGAACGCCGGGGTTCGGACGCATCGCCGTCGCGCTCCGCGATCCTGGGCTTAGTCGGGGCGGCACTGGGTATCAGGCGAGACGATCGGCCGGGACAGGAAAGGCTCTCGGACTGGCGGGTCGCGGTCTCGACGCTGTCGAGCGGAGGGCAGTTCCGCGACTTCCATACCGTCCAGGCGGTGCCGACTGTACGAATCAAGCGACCTTCCACACGGCGCCAGGCCCTCCGAGCTCTTCGAAGCAGGGACAACCCGGTTGTAACAAGGCGCGACTACCGCACCGACTGCGCCTCCGGGGTCGCCCTCTGGGGTTCCGGCGACCTCCATGAACTTCAGAGGGCCCTGACGCGGCCCTTCTTCGTCCCGTACCTCGGCCGGAAGTCCTGCCCCCTGGCCGCGCCAATGGCGCCCAGAGTGGTCGGGGCGGAATCGCCCGTCGAGGCGTTGCGGCACATCCGGCTTCCCCCGTTCCTCGAGTCGCGGCTCGATCCGGGGCGTCCCTTGTCCATCGCATCTGACGAAGCGTTGCCGGGGGCACGGGAGCAGGTCCGGTGGGATGAACCGCTGGACCGCACCGCCTGGCACTTCGGACCGCGCACCGTGCACATCGCCCGACCCCGTGAACTGCCGGTGGACGAGTGACGCTCTACTTCTCACGACTGAACCTGAAGCGGACTGCGCCCACCGCGGCGCTCATGCCGCTGCTCGATCCACCAGAAGCGGGCCAGGCCGCCGACGCGCACCACCGGCTGATGTGGTCCGTGTTCTCGGACGGTGCCGCACGAGAAAGGGACTTCCTGTGGCGCTACGACAGCAGGGGGCGGTTTCTGAGCCTCTCCGCGAGGATGCCGACACCGAACGACCTCTTCGAACCGCATGAAACGAAGCTCTTTGAACCGAGGCTCCGCCCCGGTGATCGGCTGCAGTTCAAGCTACGCGCGAACGCGACCAAGGACAGGGCTGCCGCCAGCCGTGGCCCGAAGCGCCAGCGAAAGGACCGCCGGGTCGACATCGTCATGGATCGTCTGTACGGCGAAGAACTCGCGGGAGACAGCCGGTCGGAGCTGCGAGAGAGGATCGCAGGGGACGCTGCCGGCGAGTGGCTGACGCGCCAGGGCGTCTCCAGGGGATTCAGGCCGCATTTCACAGCAGTGGAGAACTACTCGACGATCAACCTGGGACGCCGTCGCCGTCAGGGCGCCACCCTCGGCATCCTCGATCTAGTCGGATCGATAGAGGTCACGAGTCCCAACGTCTTCGTGCCTGCCCTCGCCAGAGGTTTCGGCCGAGCGAAGGCCTGGGGGTGCGGCCTCATGCTCGTCCGGCGCGCTTGATGACTCTCCCTGGCCTGCCGCCACCGAAGCCGATTCCACTGAAGGACCGCTCGGCGCTGGTCTTCGTGGAGCGAGCTCGAGTTGACGTGCTGGACGGAGCATTCGTAGCCATCAACGCCGACGGCACGCGAACGCACATTCCCATCGGCGGCCTGGCCTGTCTGATGCTGGAGCCAGGGGCTCGCATCAGCCACGCTGCCGTCTCCTTGGCCGCAAGGGCCGGAACCCTTGTCACCTGGGTGGGCGAGGCTGGAGTGCGGCTCTACTCGGCCGGCCAACCGGGCGGGGCGCGTTCGGACCGGCTTCTGTGGCAAGCCCAGTTGGCACTGGACCCTGCTGCGAGGTTGCGGGTAGTACGGAAGATGTACTCCCTGCGATTCGGAACGGAAGCACCGTCGAGACGGTCGATCGAGCAACTCCGCGGTATCGAAGGCCAGCGCGTTCGCCAGACCTACAAGCTACTGGCGCAGCGCTACCACGTCGCCTGGAAGAGGCGCCGCTACGATCCTCGCGATTGGAGTAGCGCCGATACGGCCAACCGTTGTCTGTCCGCCGCTACCGCGTGCCTGCACGGGTTGTGCGAAGCGGCGGTCCTCGCGGCCGGCTACGCTCCGGCGATCGGGTTCCTGCACACTGGAAAACCGCGGAGCTTCGTCTACGACATCGCCGACCTGTGGAAGCTCGAAACAGTCGTCCCGGAAGCGTTCCGGGTAGCCGGTCGCGCCGAAAAGGGCAGGCTCGACATGCCGATCGAGAGGGCGGTGCGTCTCGGTTGCCGCGACAGCTTCCGCCGAACGAAGCTGCTGAAGCGGATCATCCCTTCCATCGACGAGGTGCTCAGCGCCGGGGAGTTGCCTCGCCCCGAACCGCCGGCTGAAGCGGTGGGGCCAGCCTTCGACGAGGAACAAAGCGGCGATGATGGTCATCGCGGTTAACAACGCACCGCCCCGCCTGCGTGGCCGGCTCGCGGTCTGGCTTCTGGAGATCCGAGCCGGGGTCTACGTAGGCGATTACTCGGCCCGGGTTCGCGACCGAATCTGGGAACAGGTCTGCGCCGGAATCGACGACGGCGACGGCCTGATCTGCTGGACAGCCCAGACCGATCAGGGGTTCGATTTCGACACCGTAGGCACCAACCGACGCATGCCCCATGACTTCGACGGACTGAAGCTGGTGACGTTCTCCCCACCTTCGGAGAACGGAACCGAATGACCCTTGTGGCAGGCCTCCAAAGTGGTCGATTTCGGCCGTGGATCAGGGACCCGCCGGCAAGTTCTTTGACAACAACAAGATACAGTTAGTCCGTTCCCCGCACACGCGGGGATGAACCGAAGCAGCGGTCCGCGGCCGGCCAGGTGCAGGTCCGTTCCCCGCACACGCGGGGATGAACCGCGCGAGGAGTTGAAATTCTGGCTGGTCTACAGCCGTTCCCCGCACACGCGGGGATGAACCGTCGCCTTCGTCGGCGGGGCCGAGACCGAGGAACCGTTCCCCGCACACGCGGGGATGAACCGCACGATCGCGCGCGCTCGTTCGCAGCGCTCGACCGTTCCCCGCACACGCGGGGATGAACCGGAGTACATCGGCGTCCTGTCCGCACTGTCGCTCCGTTCCCCGCACACGCGGGGATGAACCGGTCCACAGGATCCACTCCTGGGCGCCGTCCCACCGTTCCCCGCACACGCGGGGATGAACCGAGCAACCGGGCAGTTGATCGTCCGCCTAGGAACCGTTCCCCGCACACGCGGGGATGAACCTACAGATTTCTTAGTCATTACGCAGCCTCCAGCCCGTTCCCCGCACACGCGGGGATGAACCGATTTCTCCCCTGACTTGTAAGCCAATTCTCGACCGTTCCCCGCACACGCGGGGATGAACCGAATCGACACGGGCATGTCAAGCGGTCTTGAAACCGTTCCCCGCACACGCGGGGATGAACCGTGGATCTCTCCGCTTAGTGGTCCGTTCGGAACTCCGTTCCCCGCACACGCGGGGATGAACCGTCTGTGATACGGTACATCGTACCGGGGCAGGGCCGTTCCCCGCACACGCGGGGATGAACCGTCTGGCGGCTGCCCCTAGGCGAGACGGGCAGGCCGTTCCCCGCACACGCGGGGATGAACCGTCAGGCAGAGGTCGATGCTTTCCTGCCGTTCGCCGTTCCCCGCACACGCGGGGATGAACCGTCTGTGATACGGTACATCGTACCGGGGCAGGGCCGTTCCCCGCACACGCGGGGATGAACCGTCTGGCGGCTGCCCCTAGGCGAGACGGGCAGGCCGTTCCCCGCACACGCGGGGATGAACCGTCAGGCAGAGGTCGATGCTTTCCTGCCGTTCGCCGTTCCCCGCACACGCGGGGATGAACCGTCTCTACGGCAGCCGGTATCACTGGCAGGGTACCGTTCCCCGCACACGCGGGGATGAACCGGGGGAATCGAAGATCCGGGTAGATACTCGATTCCGTTCCCCGCACACGCGGGGATGAACCGACGGGCAGCACGGCAGGCAGTCGGCAGCACGGCCGTTCCCCGCACACGCGGGGATGAACCGTCAGGCAGAGGTCGATGCTTTCCTGCCGTTCGCCGTTCCCCGCACACGCGGGGATGAACCGCTGCCCGGAGACAACTGGATCGATCCCGTGCACCGTTCCCCGCACACGCGGGGATGAACCGTGAGTTTCGACGTGTCCGCAGTCAGGGCAGGTCCGTTCCCCGCACACGCGGGGATGAACCGATTTTCCGCGCATTCCGGCCTACCTGCCCCGGCCGTTCCCCGCACACGCGGGGATGAACCGAAGGCGGACAAGCGGCGCGCCTGGACGGAGGCCCGTTCCCCGCACACGCGGGGATGAACCGACGGGGGGATAGGTGTTAGGGGCAACTGTAAATGTCCCATTCGTGGCAACCGAAAACGGCACAGTAGACGGCTTGCCGTAGGCGGCTTGTCGCTCGATGCTGGTGGCTTCGCCAACAGCCATGGAGCGACGCTCAGATGCACGGATGGGAGACGAGGATGTTGTTGAGGCACTACCTGGAGCAGGGGCTCTCGAAGGCGGAGTTGTCGAGGCGCTTCGGCGTCAGCCGGCGGACGATCCACAGATGGATCGAGTCGGGCCGGTTGGACGTGGAGCCGTCGTCGTCTGCTGCGCGGTACACGCCGCGGCCTCGGCCGCCGCACAAGCTGGACCCCTACAAGGAGTTGATCGCGGTTCGGTTGGAGGAGTTCCCCAAGCTGTCGGCCAAGCGCGTGTTCGACGAGGTGCGCGCCCTGGGCTACGACGGCGGTTACAGCCGGGTGAGGGACCATGTGCGCGTGGTTCGGCCTCGGGCGCCGGAAGAGCCTCTGGTGCGGTTCGAGACGCCGGCGGGTCATCAGGGCCAGGTGGACTTCGGCAGGTTCAAGCTGTCCTGGGGCATTCGCCACGCGCTGCTGGTGGTGCTCGGCTACTCCCGGCTTCTGTGGCTGCGCTTCTACTCCCGGCAGACGATGCCGGTCCTCTTCGAGGGGCTCGAGGCCGCCTTCAAGCGCTTCGGCGGCGTGCCGCGGGAGCTTCTGTTCGACCAGATGCGGCCGGTCGTGGTGTCGGACGACCGTTCTTCGGGCGGCGGCCTGGTGGTCAACGCGGAGTTTCTGCGATTCGCGGCCCACTGGGGCTTCGTGCCTCGCGCCTGCCAGCCGTATCGCGCGCAGACCAAGGGCAAGGTGGAGCGTCCGATCGGGTACGTGCGGACCGGCTTCTTCTACGGTCGGGAGTTCATCAACGACGCGGACCTGAATGAGCAGGCGGAGCGCTGGGTCGAGGGCACGGCCAACGTTCGCCTTCACGGCACGACGCGCGAGCGGCCCACAGACCGGTTCGAGAGGGACGAGCGCCAGGCGCTTCGGCCCCTGGCGCTCGCGCCTTATCGGCGCCTGGGCAGCCCGCCGGCGACGGTCGAGCCGTCGCGCCCGGTGCTGGCGACCACGGTGCAGGTGCAGCGGCGGCCGCTGCGCGACTACTCGGAGGCGGTCGGTTGAAAGCGCTGGCCGGAGACCGCCGGACCCGGCTGCGGGCGATGCTGGCGGACCTGAAACTGCCCGGAGCGCTGGAGGCCGTTGACGGCATCCTGGCCCAGGCGGACAGCGGCGCGGTGACCGCGGGCGAGGCGATCGAGGAGCTGCTCAATGCCCAGATCGTCCTGCGCAACAACCGCCGACTGCAGACGGCGATGCGCTCCTCGCGGCTGCCTGCGGTCAAGACGCTCGACCAGTTCGACTTCAGCTTCCAGCCGAGCATCAAGCGCGAGCAGATCGAGAGCCTCCACGAGCTCGGCTTCCTGGAGCGCGCCGAAAACGTGATCCTGCTGGGACCGCCGGGAGTGGGCAAGACGCATCTGGCCATCAGCCTGGCGATCGCCGCCGCGGAGTCGGGCCGCAGGGTCTACTACGGCACGCTGGCGGCGCTGATCGAATCGCTGACCGAAGCCAAGGCCGCCGGCAACCTCTCGCGGCGGCTCCGGGTGCTTACCCACCCGGCGCTGCTGGTGGTGGACGAGATCGGCTACCTGCCGATCAGCCAGGACGGCGCCGTGCTCTTCTTCCAGTTGATCAACGCTCGCCACGAGCGGGCCTCGACCGTCCTGACGTCCAACAAGGGCTTCGAGGAATGGGGCGGCGTGCTCGGCGACGAGATCATGGCCGCGGCGCTCATCGACCGCCTGCTGCACCACTGCCACATCGTCAACATCCGGGGCAACAGCTACCGGATGAGGGCCCACCAGGACCTGCTCCGGACTGCCGCCGACGAGCGGGCCCGGGAAAACGGGCCATGACGAGCAGTCCCCTCCCCTCGGCGCGCGTCCGGTGTCGGCCTCCGGTCGCTCCGCTCCCTCCCGCCGACACCGGACGCGCGGGGATAGACCCCAGCCGGTCGCAAGCTGCGCTGGCGGCGGGTGTTGGCGGACTGCGCGAGATGGAGGCAGAGGCGCTGGCGGAGCTTGGGCGCCGGCGGCCACAGGGGTCGCGGTGAGTCAGCGGTCGATCAGTCTGGCCAGAGCGCGCGAACCGAACCCGATCAGGCCGACGAGCAGGCCGGTCGCGATCGCGGCGAGGACTGCCAGCCAAAGCAGTCCGAGCGCCATGGTCGCCTGGGGCCAAAGATCTGCCGCCACGAAGCTCCCGAGCCCGATTGCAAGGCCGACAGCGACGAACCGTTCGCCCCTCTTCTTGCTCATCGCGGAGACGTTAGCAGATGCCTGACCGGGACCTGGTCTTCGGCCTGCGGCTGCGCGCGGACGGCAAGGGCTTCGTCGGCGACATTCGGCTTGCGCGTCGGGAGGTCGACCGTCTGTCCCGCTCGCTTGGCGGCAGCGAAAGCGCCGCGACCCGCGCGACGCGCGGCCAGCGCATGGTCCGTGAGGAGGTAGAGCGCGCGGGTAAGTCCTTCCTGGAGGCCGCGACCGCTGGTGGCAGCCTGCTGCAGTTGAGCCAGATCTTCAGTGCGGGCCGAGGGGTTCCCCCGCACACGCGGGGATAGAGCGCTCAGGGACGCCGGCCTCGACACCAGCGACGGGGTTCCCCCGCACACGCGGAGATAGACCCGCGCGAGCGGTGCTAGAGTGGCGCTGCGCAGCGCCGGAGGAGTGGGTCCGAATGCGAACTGAGCGGCTGCCCCGCAAGCTTCCCCTCCTGGTCAGGCGGCAGATTCGGCCTGGCCCCGCGCCGGCCCGCTGCGCTCCTGGTTCCCCCGCACACGCGGGGATAGACCCGGCGGGGTCGGCGACTGCGCTGGCGGCGGGTGTTCGGGTTCCTGCGGGAGATGGAGGCCGGCGCGCTCGACGCGCAGCCGACGAGCCGGCGATGACGGCCGCTCAGCGGCGCCAGTCGTCGACGCTGTCCAGGAAGTCCGCGGCCGCGACGACCACGACCTTGGCTGCAAGCCTGCCGACGAGGTACGAGACGGCCGCGACGACGACGAACATTCCGACCAGTACGTCCATGCGGGAGAGGCTAGCAGATGCCTGATCTCGGCTACGGCCTGAGGGTTCCCGCGCACACGCGGGGATAGACCTGTTGTCAATGGCAACCAAAGTGACCCTCTTGCGGCAACCGAAAATGTCCCACTCGACGGCAGGTCCGAGGGGAAGTAGCAGCGGTGCGGTTGGCCCCATGGGCTCCGGTGTCGGCCTCCGCGTCGCGACCCTGGGGTCGGAGTTCGTCGTTCACCGCGCCCACGATCACTTGGCTCTCCATAGGGAACTGCTCCCGAAGGTACGCAGCGTCGCGTGCCCCACCCGAACCATCCAACCATCGGCATCCGGGCATCGGGCGTCCAAACGCTCAGTCGCGGCGTGGAACCACCATAGGAGCGCGGCGTCTCTTCTTGCGCTCTAGCGCCCGGCTTCCCCCAGCGACCGGGATGACGCTTCACGGGCGAGCAGAGCCCGCTTCCGCTCCACTCCCCATCGGTAGCCGCCGAGCGCGCCGTCGCTGCGAACCACTCGGTGACAGGGAATCGCCACGGCGAGCGGGTTGGCGGCGCATGCGCTCGCGACTGCCCGGGAAGCCTTCGGCGATCCGACGGCGGCGGCGATCCCGCCGTAGCTGGCGGTCTCGCCCACCGGAAGCTCCCGGAGCGCCTGCCAGACTCGCTGCTGGAAGGCCGTGCCGCGGATGTCGAGCGGCAGGTCGTGGCCGAGGGCCGGAGCTTCGACCAGGCCGACGACCCGCGCCACCAACGACTCGAACTCCGGCTCGCCACCGGCAAGTTCCGCCTTCGGGAAACGGTCCTCCAGCTCCCGCACCAGGCAGCCAGGCTCGTCGCCGAGCAGGATGGTGCAGATTCCTTTCTCGGTCGCCGAAACGAGAATCGAGCCCAGGGAGCACTCGCCCACTGCGAACCGGATCGTCTCTCCGCCGCCGCCGCGGCGGAACGTCGAGGGCGCCATGCCGAGCATCTCGGACGACGCCGCGTAGAACCGGCCGCTCGAGTTGAAGCCGGCGTCGTAGATCGCGTCGGTCACGGTGCGGGAGGTCCGCAGCGCCTCGCGGACCCGATCCCCCCGGTGACCGGCGGCGTATGCCCTTGGCGTGACGCCCGTGACTCTCTTGAAGACCCGGTGAAAATGGAACCGGCTCATGCCGGCCGCCTGCGCCAGCGCTTCGAGGTCCGGGGGCTCCACCGCCGCCTCGATCGCGCGGCAGGCCGCCGCCACGACCTCCGCATGCCGTACAGCGAGAGGCCGTTCGTTCGGGCGGCTACGTGCCATAGGGAGGATCCTCGTATGACCGGCGCAGCATTGCACCTCGATTCTTGCTCTCGACTCGGATTCGCCTCGCTACCGGACGCGGCGGTACGTTTCGTCAAGCGGCGGCAGGTAGACCGGCGGGCTGCCGTAGAAGTGACCGCGCAGGAAGCGCACCGAGGTGTCGAGCGTGAGGTTGCGGCGGCGCTCCAGCGCCTCGACGCACGCGTCGTAGTCCGGGCCGTTGCCGCCCAGACGCGTCATGACGGCGGGTCTCGTCGCCTGCCAGTGCTCGTAGCTGGCGTAGCGCGCCATCATGTAGACCTCGTCGAAGTCGGGGCTCTCCGTTGCACCGACTTCGGTTCCACTGCGATCGAGCCCCTCCGGCGTCGGATAGACCCGGCGCCATTGCCCCACGATCCGCGCACCGTTCTTCTCGAAGTACGGCCAGATGCCTTCCCGGCTCAGCCGACTGAACTCCTCGAAGGTCCCCTTGCGGATGCGGAAGTAGCGCAGCGTGATGATCTCCTCGCCCCGGCGGGCTCGGGCGCTCCGCACCGGGAGTTCGGCGCGGGCATCCGGCTCACCTTCGGGCTCGGCAATCTCGTAGTCCTCGTCGAGACCGGGCATGTAGTACGGCCCGCCGGGCGCCATGTCCCCTACGAGATAGATCGGACCGTCCGACCCCAGCTCCAACTGGCGTCTGGCGGCAAGCGCCTCGCGGAAGGCCTGCCAGTCCTCGCCATTGCCACCCAGCCGATCGGAGGCCCGGGTGGCGGCCCAGTGGTTGTAGCTGCGATAGCGCGCAAGGCGGTAGCCCTCGTCGAAGTCGGCGCTGCCGCCGCCTTCCGGGTGGACCACCTGCCACTGTCCCACGACGCGGCTGCCGATCTTCTCGAAGATCGGCCAGACGCCGTCGCGGCTGAGCTCGAAGAAGCGCTCGTGGGCACCCTTCTGGAGCTTCTGGTGGCGAAGGACGAGAAACTCCTCGCCGGCGCGGGCGATGTCGTTGCGAACGGGTCGCGGAGGTTCCTGGGCCGGGAGGGCGACCGCGCAGACGAGAGTGGCGGCGCAGGCGAGCGGGAGTGCGGTCAGTCGCATGGGAGACCGCTCAGTTCACCGGCGGCTTCTTGGCTTCGTCCTTCTTCGGCGTCGACCCCGGCGCCTCCGGCTCCGGCGGCTTCGGCGCCGGCTTGGCGTAGATGTCGACCGCCTTGGCGTCCTCTTCCTCTTCCGTCGGCGGCCGCACCCCTTCGCCAAGCATGATCGTCTCGATGGCTGCGACGGTGACCGGGGACGGTTTGAAGTTGCCGAAGCGGTAGCCGCGCGCGATCGTCAGCGGGGTCCAGCCGTACTTGTTCCGCTGGTTCCAGACCTCGATGTCGGCGCCGCTGTCGGCCAGCAGGTGGACGACGCGCGGCAGGTTCTTGTACGCCGCGCCGTGCATCGGCGTTTCGCCGTTGGCGTTGACCGCGTTGATGTCGGCACCGAGATCGAGAGCGAGTTGCACGGCCTCGAGCACCTCTTCCTCGGTGCCGGCGTCCTCACCGGGCGACCGGGTGCCAAGACCGGCAGCGGCCATCAAAGCCGTCGAGCCGTCGTCGGTTCGCGTCAGCGGATCGGCGCCGAGGTCGGCAAACGTTCGCATCAGGTCGGCGTCAGCGACCAGCGCCGCGAGCACGAACGGCGTCGCCCCCAGTTCGTTGTAGCTCGTGTTGTTCAGGCGAGCCCTCACCCCCATCCGGGCCTCGAGATCAGCGCCGTGCTCCACCATTTCGCGAACGAAATCCAGGCCGTCCATGGAACCCGAACCGTCCGGCCGCGGGTTGTTGTCGCCAGCACCCGGCTTGCGCACCCGGGCCAGCATGTGAAGCGCCGTGTACCCGGAGTGGGCCGCGTTCGGATCGGCGCCCGCATCGAGCAGCCGCGCCGCGAGTTCGAAGTGGCCGTTCGTCACCGCGACCAACAGCGGCGTCGATCCAGGGCGCACGGAGCGTCCGCCAGGCAGCGGTCGATCGCGCTTCACCGCCTTGCCTGGCGTCGGCGCGTTCACGTCGACGCCGGCCCGGAGCAGGGCCTCCATCACGCCGATTCGTCCTTCGCGGACCGCGAACAGGAGCGGCGTGAAGCCGGAGTCCAGGGTCGCGTTGGGGTCCGCACCGACCTCGAGCAGCAGTTCGACGACTTCCAGGTTGCCCTCGGCGGCCGCCCACATGAGCGCCGTCTGGCCCCGCTTCGGTTCGCGGAAGTGGACGTCGGCGCCGGCCTCGTAGAGCGCTTCGACGACCTCGATCCGGCCGGTCCGGGCCGCGGTCATGAACACCGTCTCGCCGCCCGGCAGCAGCGCGTTCGGATCGGCGCCCGCCGCCAGGAGCGCCTCGACGATCTCGAAGTTGCCGTTGGCGCTGGCCAGGGACAGCGGGACGACGCCGTAGCGGTTCGCGGCCGAGGCGTCGGCGCCGGCGTCGAGCAGGCGTCGAACGAGATCGCCGCGGTCGTGGTAAACGGCCCAGTGGAGGGCGGTCATGCCGTCGACCTGGCCGGCGTTGATCTCGTCGGCCGCCGGAGACGCGGCGAGGAGACGCTCGATGGCGGCGGTGTCGAGGTGTTCGGCCGCGTCGGCCAGGGGGGCGTTGGTCGTGGCGGCAGCCGGGACCGCAAGAAGGAACGCGAGGGCGAAGCTACGCAATCTCTCGTCCTCAGCCCGCCAGGTGGACCGGTTCGGCCAGGGTGTCGATCCGGCCGGTGCTGTCCGCGAAGGAGTCGAGCCGCACGCCGACGCTGTCGAGCAGGGTCAGGTGCAGGTTGGCCATCGGCGCCGGCTGGTCGTAGACGACGTGCTGGCCGCCGCGGACGGTGCCTCCGCCGCCGCCGGCGACGACGATCGGCAGGTCCACATGGTCGTGGACGTTCGGGTTGCCCATGCCGCTGCCGTAGAGGTAGAGCGAGTTGTCGAGCAGATTGCCGTCGCCCTCCGGCACCGCCGCGAGCTTCTCCAGGAAGTAGGCGAACAGCGAGACATGGAACTGGTTGATCTTCGCCAGCTTCGCCACCTTCTCGGGATCGTTGCCGTGGTGGGACGTCGGATGGTGTGGATCCGGCACGCCGATCTCGGGGTAGGTCCGGTTGCTCGACTCGCGGGCGAGCTGGAAGGTGATGACCCGGGTCACGTCGGCCTGCAGCGCCAGCACCTGGAGATCGAACATCAGCCGGGCGTGGTCGGCGTAGGCGGCGGGCACGCCGGCCGGGCGGTCGACGTCGGGCAGAGCGCCTTCGTCGGACTGGGCTTCCGCCTTCTGGATCCGCCGCTCGACTTCGCGCACCGAGTCGAGGTACTCGCTGACCTTGACCCGGTCGCCGGGGCCCAGCATTCCCTGGAGCCGGGTGATGTCCTCGTGAACCCAGTCGAGCAGGCTGGCCTTGCGCTTCAGCCCCTCGCGCCGCTCGTCCGCCGTGCCGCCCTCGCCGAACAGCCGCTCGAACACGATCCGCGGATGGGCCTCGGCGGGAAGCGGCGTCGTCGGCGACGACCAGGAGAGGTTGTTCTGGTACACGCAGGCGTAGCCGTTGTCGCACTGGCCGACCATGTCCATCAGGTCCATCGCCAGTTCGAGCGACGGCAACTGGGTCTCCTGGCCCATCTGCTGAGCGGCGATCTGATCGACCGTCGTGCCGAGGTAGTAGTCCGTGCTCTCGGTCCACTTCGCCTTCGCCGCGGAGAGAAACGCCGCGTTCGAGGTCGCGTGGGTCCCGGGATAGGCGTTCTTCAGTTCCAGGTTGCTGATCACCGAGATCTGCTTCCTGAAGCCCTCCAGCGGACTCAGCGACGGCGAGAGGTCACCGAGCGCCCCGCTGCCGCCGGCCGGACGCCAGCGCGTGATGTCGGAACCCATCGGGATGTAGACGAAGCCCAGCCGCCGTACCGGTTTTGCCGCCGTCTTCGCCCAGGCGGTCATCGACGGCACCATCGCGTCGAGCAGGGGCAGCGCGATCGCCGCGCCCATTCCGCGAAGGAAAGTCCGCCGCGGTAGCGACTTCTTGGTCAGAATCATGACGATGCTCTCCTCATCACAAGGGGCTCCCCGGCACGGGGGAGGCCCTTCTCTTCAAGAAGGGATCGCTGGCGACGACCGCCTGAATCAGGGACGACAGGCGGTAGTCATCTGCCTCCGCGCGGCGCAGGATCGCCCGCACCGCGGGTGCGTCGGTCGCGGTCACGCCGCGGCCGGTGCCGAACACCAGGAGCTTCTCGGTCAGGGTGGTCAGGAACAGCTCGGGCCGCGCCAGCATCGCCGACTCGAGTTCCACAACACCGCCCAGGACGGTGCCGTCCCACAGCTCGCCGGAAGCGTCGATCGGGAAGCCAGCGTCGACCGTCCGCCAGCGGCCGATCGCGTCGTAGTTCTCGAGCGCGAAGCCGACCGGGTCCATCAGCCGGTGGCAGCCCGAGCAGGCCGGGTTGTCGCGATGGGCCGACAGCCGCTCGCGCATCGGCAGTTCCCTGGCGATGATCTTCGCTTCCGGCAGGTCCGGCACATCGGGTGGAGGCGGAGGCGGGGGCACGCCGAGCAGGTTGCCCAGCACCCAGTTGCCCCGCACCACCGGCGAGGTGCGCGTGGCGAACGAGGTCACGGTCAGGATGCTGCCGTGGCGCAGCAACCCGCCGCGCACGCTGTCGTCGTCGAGTTCCACCCGCCGGAAACGGCTGCCGTAGACGTGCGGAATGCCGTAGTGCTTGGCCAGCCGCTCGTTGAGGAACGTGTAGTCCGCCTGCACGAGGTCGAGGGCGCTGCGGCCCTCCCGCAGGATGCTGCCGACGAACAGTTCCGTCTCCCGGCGCATGGCCTGCCGCAGGTTGTCGTCGAAGTCCGGGAACAGGCGTTTGTCGGGCGTGACACCGTCCAGATTGCGTAGATGGAGCCACTGGGCGGCGAAGTTCGTGACCAGGTTCCCGGCCCGAGGGTCGGCGAGCATCCGCTCGACCTGCCGCTCGAGCACACCTGGCTCGCTCAGTCGGCTGGCCGACGCGAGCTCCAGGATTTCGTCGTCCGGGATGCTGCTCCACAGGAAAAAGGCGAGCCGCGACGCGAGTTCCAGGTCGCTGACGCGGTACGGCGCCCCGGGCTCCACGCCGGCGGGTTCTCGTTCGATCCGGAACAGGAACTCCGGGCTGACCAGCACCGCCGCGAGTCCCATTTCGACGCCGGCTTCGAAGCCGTGCTCGCCCTTGGCCTGCTCGTAGAGCGCGAACGGTCCGCGCACGTCCTCGCCGGTCACCGGCCGGCGGTAGGCGCGGCGCATCACGTTGGCCAGGATCTCCCGCGCGCAGGGGTCCTCCTCCGCGACCGTCTGCGGCTGGCAGACGAAGATCCGCTGGCGGCTCGGCGTGTCGCCCGCGCCGAGCGGCAAGTACGGCCCGACGATCGAGACCGAGAAGATGGCCGGCTGCACCCGCGGGTGGCGGTAGTAGTTGAAGTGTGACTCGTAAGGCTGGCGAGCCGTCTCGAGCAGCACCCAGGGCCGGGCAGGGAACGTGACGCCGACATCGTGCGGCCCCGCCGTCACCGGCACGCGGACCACGAGGTGATCGTCGACGTCGTCCTGCGACGGCTGGTAGTTCAGCGCCACGTCGCTCATCAGGTCCGGCGGCGCCACGCTGAACGTCTCGATCCGCTGCCGGTCGATCAGAAGCTCCAGGTCGTGCGGTTCGCGCAGACCCTCGACGTGCTCGTTGCGGTCGCGTGCGAGCCGGATCGAGAACTCGTAGACGCCGTCGGCCGGGAAGTTCCAGGTCGCGAGCAGGCCGCCCCGGGTGCCGATCGGCAGACCCTCGACGTGCTTCTCCTGGGTCAGATCGGGATCCGTCCGGAACGTGACGCCGGTCGGTTCGTCGACACGGCCGACAGCCAGCCGACTGATCTTCTCCGCCGCGCCGACGTAGCGCTCCAGCAGGGTCGGCGAGAGGTCGCCGACGGTCACGTTGTCGAACCCGTAACTGGCCGAGTCCGCCGGCAGCAACGAGGCGACGTCTACCTCCAGCGCCAGCAGATCCCGTACCGCGTTGTGGTACTCGGTGCGGTTCAGCCGGCGGAAGGTCTCCGTGCGGCCCGGGTCGGGCTGTTCCGCGGCGATCCGGTCGAGTTCGCCTTCGAGCGAGGACAGGGCCTCCCGGTACGCGCTCTCATCCGGACGACGACGGCCCGGCGGCGGCATCTGCCGCGCGCGCAGCTTGCGGGCCACCTTCTCCCAGGTCGCGCGGTCGAGGGTCTCGTGCTGCTCGACCAGGGCGTCCAGTTTGAGCCCGGCCGTCTTCAGCCGGGCGTTGTGGCAGCCCAGACAGTGGCGCGAGATCAGGGCGCGGTGCGGAGCGTCGGCGTCGAAGGCCGGGGCAGCCGCCGGCGCCGCAGGCGCCGCAGGCGGTCCGGCCGCGGCCGTTGCCCCGGCGAGCGCCAGGAAGAGAGCGACGCACACCGCAGCCGCATGAATCGCCCGCGGGCGACAACACCGACTGGGTCGTGGGTCACGCAATCTCCAACTCCCGGGCTGAAGACCTGAATCTGGCTACAGGAATACGAGCGGCAGTCTAACAGTCGGGCCGGTCACTGCGTCTCCAGTAAGGAGTACTCACTTGGCTCCTTCCACTCCCGGGTTCTAGGATCTCAGACGGTGACAGGAATCGACCATCGAATCCGAGCCTTGCTGGTGGCCGCGCTCGTCCTCGTTCAGCCGGCAACCGGCGAGGAGTCAGAGCCCGCCCGGTATGAGGATTCCCTTGCCGAGTGGCGTGCCGAGCGGGTGGCGAACCTCACCGGTCCCGACGGTTGGCTGAATCTGGCAGGCCTGTACTGGCTGAAGGAAGGCACGAACAGCTTCGGCGCCGCGGCCGACAACGACCTCGTGGCGCCCGAAGGCTCGGCGCCGCCGAAGCTCGGAGACTTCCTGGTCGAGAACGGCACGGTCACCTTCCGGGCTGCGCCCGGCGCCAAGGTTCTCCACGGCGAAACGCCCGTCACCGGAATCCTCCTCGCCGACGACCAGGAGGAAGAGGCCACTCTCCTCACGTCCGGCTCACTTGCCTGGACCGTGATCCGGCGGATGGATCGGCTCGGAGTGCGGCTACGGGACTACGACCATCCCGCCGTGACGGCATTCGCCGGCATCGAGTCCTATCCCGCCGACCCGAGCTGGCGCCTGGAGGCCCGTTTCGAGCCCTACCCGGAACCGCGGACGATCAGAGTGCCAACCGTCGTCGAAGGCCTCGGCTGGGAGCCGACCGTCCCCGGCACCCTGGAGTTCGAGGTCCAGGGACAGTCACTGTCGCTGGAGGCATACCGATCCGACGACGGGTTCATGATCGTCTTCGCCGACGCAACGACCGGCAACACGACCTACCCCGCCGGCCGCTACCTGGCCGCAGCCCTGCCCGGCGCCGACGGCACGACGGTCCTCGACTTCAACAAGGCCTACAACCCACCCCTGTGTCTTTACCGAGTTCGCTACTTGCCCGCTGGCGACGCCACGGAATCGGTTGCCTGTCGCCATAGAAGCCGGAGAGAAGTACTTGGAGAAGCCGTAGGCCCACCTAGCCGCAGCTCCCGGAATGCCGGCCAGAAGGCCGGCGCACCGACGCCGCTACGCGCCCGGCCGGCTGCGCACCAACCGTCCCGGCAGAGCGCCGGTGACTTCGTCGTGCTCCAGGACGACTTCGCCGGCGCAGATCGTCGCGTCGTAGCCCACCGGGCGTTGCATGTAGCGCTTCGCGTTCTCGGGCAGGTCGTAGACGAGGTACGGGGCCTCGGACGACAGGCGGTCGAAGTCGATCAGGCTGATGTCGGCGCGCTTGCCCGGCTCCAGGACGCCGCGGTCGGACAGGCCGTAGAGGGCGGCGTTGGCGCCGGTCTGCTTGTGAACGATCGTCTCCAGCTCGATCCGGTCGCCGCGGGTTCGGTCGCGGCCCCAGAAGGCGAGGTTCCAGCTCGGCATGTGGGCGTCGCTGACAGCGCCAACGTGGGCGCCGGCATCGCTCAGGCCGTTGCAGGTCAGCGGGTGCCGCATCAGGTCGGCCATGTAGTCGAAGTTCCGCTTCGAGTAGCCGTCCAGGTAGAACAACAGCAGCGCGCTGCCGTCGCCTTCCGTCAGAAGATCGTAGAACGCCTCCGGACCGGTAAGGCCGTGCCGCTCGGCGTGTGCCGCGACGCTCGCCTCCTGATCCGGCTCGTAGTTCGGCGGATCGCCGAGGACATAGACCGCCTCCGGCTGCGAGTGCATGAGCTCCAGGAGGCCCGGCAACAGACTGCCCGGCGTCGCGTCGACCAGGAACGGGTGATCCACGTCCTCCGGGCTGTTGCGCCGCGCGTCGTTCGTCATGTCCCAGTCGCTGGCGAGGATCTTCGCCCGCACTTCCGGGTCGCGCATCCGCTCCAGACGCTCCGGCATCGGCAGATGGCCGACCAGTTCGCGGTAGGCGTAGTTCAGGACATACGGATGCAGCGACCCTTCGAGGTTCATCAGCACTGTCGTGCCGCGGCCACGGATCTGCGGGAACACCCGGATCCCCTTGTAACGACGCGCCTCAAGCGCGGTCAACCCTTCCTGCGCCGCCTCGCCTGAGAGATAGGTCACCGTGATCCCGTCCTTGCGGCCGAGGCCGAGCAACCACTCGCGCTCGAACGGGCCGACGAACTGGAACACGCCGCCGCCGGCCTCGCTCATGCCGTTCGCGATCGCCTCGAGCTCCGGATAGCGGGCGAACGTCCCCGGGACCATCTCCCCCTCCTTCGTGCGGTGCGCCAGGAGCCGGTTCGAGGAGACGCCGAAGGCGCCCGCCCGGATGCTCTCCCGCACGAGACGCTCCATCTGGGCCAGTTCGTCATCCGTCGGCTGGATGTCCTCCGCGCCGCGCTCCCCCATGACGTAGGTGCGGAGCGCGCAATGGGGAACCTGGGTGATCACGTCCATGATCCGCGGCTTGTCGTCGATCGCGTCCAGGTACTCGGGGAATGTCTCCCACTTCCACTCCATTCCCGCCGACATCGCGATCGCCGGGATGTCCTCGACCGCGTCCATCAGGTCGAGCAGCCAGTCGCGGTCCTTCGGCTTCACCGGCGCGAAGCCGACGCCGCAGTTGCCCATGACGATCGTCGTGACCCCGTTCCAGCAGGACGGCGTCAGGTACGGGTCCCAGGACACCTGGGCGTCGAAGTGGGTGTGGATGTCGATCCAGCCCGGGACGACCAGCTTGCCGTCGGCGTCGATCTCCCGGCGCGCGTTTCCCACGCCACCGTTGACACTGGTGATCGTCGCACCGTCGATGGCGATGTCGCCCTGGAACTCCGGAGCGCCCGTCCCGTCGATGATGCGGCCGTTACGAATCGCGATGTCGTGCATTGTCGGTCCTTTCGTGTGGCGGGGATGATAGCGACGACCGCCTTCAGAAGTAGAGCTGGATCGCCTGCCCGTGCAGCTCCGCCAGCGTCGATCGCCTGCTGGTCCACATCGGCTCTGCCAGTTCCGCTTCCCAGGCCGCCAACGCCGCTTCCAGGCGTTCGACGACCTCGGGGTTCTGGTCGGCCACGTTCACCCGCTCGCCGACGTCCGCCTCGAGGTCGTGGAGCACGGTGATCTGGCCGTGGACCGACACCGGCAGGTAGTCCTCTTCGGGCAGCAAACGGCCGCCGCGGCTGAGCACGATCGCGGGGTCCTGATCCGTCAGGTCGACCCGCCAGAGCTTCCACTTCCCCGAGCGGACGGCCGCGTTCGGCAGGGACCGCCAAAAGAGGTACTCGTGCGGCGGCCCCTCGATCTCACCACGCAGGTACGGCAGGAGGTTCACGCTGTCCTCGGTACCCGCGTCCGACCCGGCCGCCGCCGCGAACGTCGCGTACAGGTCGAGGACGCTCGCAGGCCGGCTGTAGACCCCGCCCCGGGGCAGGCCCGCCGGCCACTTGACGAGGTACGGCACCCGGATGCCGCCGTCCAGGTGATAGCGCTTGCCGCCGGAGAGCGGCGAGTTCGTGCAGATCACCGCCGGCATGTAGTTGATGCAGCCGTTGTCGGAGATGAAGACGACGAGCGTGTTCTCCTCCAGTCCGTGCTCCCTGAGCGTCGCAGTGACGCGGCCCACCATGTCGTCGACCGATGACACCATGGCGGCGTAGATCCGGGCCCCTTCCTCCTCGATGTGCGCGTACCGGTCGACGTACTTGCTCGTGGCCTGAATCGGCGTGTGGGGCGCGTTCGGCGCCAGCATCAGGAAGAACGGCTCGTCCGCGTGGCGCTCGATGAATGAGACGGCGCGGTCCGCGAACACGTCGGTCAGATACTCGTCGACTTCCACGACCTCGTAGCCGTTCAGGATCGCGCGCGGCCCGTCGCCGCGGTCGCCGGTGACCGGCGCCGGCCGTATCGCGTTCGGCTCGGTCGCAACGGGCTGCCTCCGCGGCCAGCTATGGCCGTCCGGGTCGTTGGGGTCGAGGTAGCTCGTGCCGCCGCCCAGATGGCCGAAGAACTCGTCGAAGCCACGCTTCAGCGGGTGGTACTGCTCGCGGAAGCCCAGGTGCCACTTCCCCACCAGACCGGTCGCGTAGCCGGCCTCCCGCATCAGGTCGCCGAGCGTCGTTTCGTCCTCGGGCAGTCCCAGTTCCGCATCGGCGTTCCGCTCGTAGTTCGCCGTCGGGTTGTACTCGTAGCCGAAGCGGTTCTGGTAGCGGCCCGTAAAGAGCCCCGCCCGCATCGGACTGCAGACCGCTGCCGAAACGTACCCGTCGGTCAGCCGGATCCCGTTCGCCGCCAGTTCGTCGATGTGCGGCGTCGAGATGACCGTCGATCCGTTGGCGCCGATGTCGCCGTAGCCGAGGTCGTCGGCGAGGACGACGATGACGTTGGGCGGAGCTGATGAGGACATCGAATCCTCAACGGCGCCGGGATCGAGGCCGCAGCCGGCCATGACGACGGCAAGCGCGAGAGTTGCTGCAGCAGTCCACTCGCGGGTCGTCATGTCGAGCTCCTCTCCCTGTGTGCCTAGACGGCGCCTACCTGCAACTCCAGTTCGCCGCGTCGTTCACGTCGCCCTCGCCGTTGTACTTCGCCGCCTCCGGCCAGGCGCAGAGCGGGCGCGTGAACTCCGGCTCCGGTCCCGGGCGGCTGGCCTCGATCCGCTCCGGGGCGATCCCCTTCTCGGTCCAGGCGACCAGCGGGTCGACGTAGTCGGCGACCCAGGCGCCGGGGCCGCGGGCGCAGTGGATCATGCCGGGCACCATGAACAGGCGGAAGAACTCCGCCGCCTCGCCGGCGCCGCCGCTGGCGCTCTCCACGTCGTGCAGGTAGTCGATCGCTCGCTGCGGCCGCAGCGGGTAGTCGTTCCAGCCCTGGTACATGAGCAGCTTGCCGCCGCGTTCCCGAAACTCCGACAGGTCCGCCGTGAGCACGTCGAGGGGCGCGGTGACGGCTGTCAGGAGGTCGCGGTCGGCGACCGGATCGAACGCCTCGATGTCGAAGTCCGGCTCGAAGCGCATCAGGGCCTCGAGCAGCACGTTCATGCCGTCGATCAGTGACTGGTCCGGGGCCCCGCGCCGGGCGGTCGGCAGCATCCACGTCGCCCAGTCGCCGGCGTCCTCGGCGCCCGGCGGCACGCCCGGCGAAAGGACGTTGCCTTCCGCGTCGACGACATCCCCGTACATGTAACGGGCGGTCTGGAGCTGTCCCGCGGTGAGGCAGTGCTCGGTCGAGTCCGGCGGGCATTGCAGGGCGTTCAGGTCGAAGACGTCCGCGGTGCACTTCCTCGGATCGTCGATCACGCCGTCCTCGACTCCGTCCAGCGCGTCGCACGCCTCCCGGGACGCCTTGCCGAGCAACTGGAACGACTCGGCGGTCAGCGGATGCTTCGCCTGCAGCCGCGCCCCGCCGATCATCCACGGCACGAACTCCTGGAAACGAAAGGCCGGCGCGCCGGCCAGAACGCCGTCGTAGTCGTCGGGAAAACGGGTCGCCTCGAGCATCGCCGCGCGGCCGCCGTTCGAGCAGCCCTTGACGTAGGAGTAGTCGATCTCGCGGCCGTAGTAACGCTGGATCACCCGCTTGGCGGCTGCCGTCGCCAGGTGGACGCCGCGGTAGGCGTAGTCGAGCAGGGCCTCGGGCTGCCGGACGTAGTCGCGGTCCTGACCCTCGTGGCCGGTGTCGGTCGAGGCCATCGCGAAACCGCGGCCGAGCAGGCTCGTCGTGTCGCCGATGAAGCCCGCGGCGCCGCCGACCGTGCTGAACATCATCCGGCCGTTCCAGTTGTCGGGAAGCGTGACCTCGAAGCGGATCGCCCGGTTGACGACGCCGCGCACGCGGCAGTGCGCCGGCACACCTTCAGAAGCCGCGACTCGCAGCCCGGGCTCGACCGCGTGGTCGAGGTCGGTCAGGCCGACCAGGCCGCGGCAGTCGCGGCGGGTGTCGTTCGCGGCAAGAGGCAGTGCCGCAACAACGAGCAGCAGCAGAGCAAGGGCGAAGAGTCGGGTGGTCATGTGGTGCTTCTCCAGGGAGAGATGTCGAAGATCAGGCTGCAACGCCGGCACGGGCGATGAGCGCCACCGTGCCGTCCGCCTTGGCGATCCACACGAAGGCCGCGGTGCGTTCGGGATCGTCCGGGTCCTGGCCGGTCACGACACCGTTGACGGTGATCGTGTCCCCGGGCCAGACCGGGTTCGTGAACTTGAGGTCGAAGGAGCCGCTCCGCCACCATGCCTCGCCGAAGCGCTCTTCCAGAATGTGGCCAACGTAGCCCATCGTCATCCGGCCGCCGACCACGACGTCCTGGAAGCCGAGTTCACGGGACGCTTCCCGGTCGGTGTGGTAGTTCGCGTTGCCGTGAAAGAACTGGCCGCACATCTCGAGGGAGATCGTGCGCTCGAGGCCGCCGAACCGTTCACCCTCCGGCACATCGAAGCGTCGCGCCCCCGGCTTCTTTCGCGGATCGCGCAGGTCGACGTCCCCGGTGTACTCCTGGTCGCGCAGGAAGCTCTGGTGATGGTGGGTCTCCAGGACCTGCCGGCCGTCACCGTCCGCAAGGCGGACCCGGTAGTCGACGACGACTCGGTTGCGCCGGTCGTAGATGTCGCAGATGTCGCCATCGACCGTGTAGACGGTGCCCGCCTTCATCGGCGCCGAAAGCGCCCATCCCTCGCGCATCCAGAGATGCCCGGTCTGGTTCGCGAACGCGATCTCGCGGAAGTAGTCGCCGTCCGGGCCGCTCGCGATCGTGGACGGCAACAGGCCGCTGCTCGGCGGCGTGAGTTCCAGGCCGCCGTAGTAGTCCGCGAGCACGGCGTTGTCGACGACGAAGGTCCCGCTGCTCAGCCGCTTTCCAACGTACGGCCCGTTGCCGTTCGGCCGGTCCATCCTCTTCTCCCTGTTTCTACTGCACGTGAGAAAGAGGGAGCCTATCGCCCGCGGCAATCGACTATCGAGCGGCCAGGAGCCGCCACAGACCGCCACCGCCGGCCCGAATCGCCATGGAACCGACCCGTTGCTGCCAGTAGCCCTCGTCGCCATCGGCGTCCCGCCAGGCCCAGAGCCGGCGGGTGAAGCGGTGCAGATCGTGCTCGCGCGTGTAGCCGATTGCGCCATGGAGCTGGTGCGCGATGCGCGTGACTTCGTAGCAGGCCTCGCTGGCGCGGGCTTTGGCGCAGGCGACCGCGAACGTGGCGTCGCCGCTGTCGCCTGAGAGCGTCGCCTCGACGGCGGCGATCGCAGTGTCGGCCGCGACCCCGACGACTGCCGCGTGGCTCGCCATCACTGCAACCATCTGCTGAACCGCCTGAAACCGCGCCAGGGGGCGTCCGAACTGGACCCGTCCCTGAACGTGCTCGATCGTCAGGTCGAGAATGCGCTCCATGGCGCCGGCGATCATGGCGCTGCGGGCGGCGGCCATCAGCACTGACGGCGGGGGCCCTGAGCCCAGGCCGCTCGACTGTCCCGGAGGGATCGGCGGCGGCTCGCGCAACCGCCCCACCGGTTCACCGGCACTGTTCGTGCCGCGCTCGGACTCGACCTCGGAAGCGGCAATCCAACCGACACCGCCCGTAGTGTCCGACACGACCAGTGCCGCGATGTCGTCCGGCCAGGCCACCTCGGGTCGGCCCGCGGCGGTCACCACTCCCAATGGTCCCGCCGGCGCCTCGAGTCCGGCGCCCGAGAGCAGCCATCGGCCGATCATCGTCTCCACGAGAGGCAACGGCAGCGCAAAGGCGCCGGCGGTCCGCGCCACGGCCATCGCGTCGCCGAAGTCGACGCCGGCGCCTCCGGCCTCTTCGCGCAGGAGCATGTCAACCAGGCCGTTGTCCTCGATCGCCCGCCAGTGGCTCTCCGGGAAGCGGCCTTCCTCGACTTCCTCGAAGACCTCGTCCTCCGACGCCTTCTCGAACAGGCGCACGGCCGTATCCAGGAGAAGCTGCCGCAACTCGCTCATCGCAGCCTCAATCCCCGGGCGACGATGCCGCGGAGGATCTCCGTCGCGCCGCCCTGGATCGTGTAGGAGGGCGCGGCCAGGATGACCTGGCGCAGGATGTCGAGGACCGCCTGGTCGGACACGCCTTCATCGGCCACGACGCGGCGGACGATCTCCGGCACCTCCTGCTGGAAGTTGGTGCCCAGGTCCTTGACCAGGGCCGACTCCACGTTGGGCGTCTCCCCGGCCTCTAGCGCCGCGGCAACCGAGACCGAGGCGGCGCGCAGCGTCCAGAGCCGGCTGACGAGCAGCCCGACCTCACGCCGCGCCGCCGGCGACGCGCTCCCATCCAGCGCGTCGACCAGTGCGCGCAGCAGATGGAAGTTGGTCAGGAAGCGCTCCGGACCGCTTCGTTCGTAGGCCAACTCCGACGTGACCTGCGTCCAGCCGTCGCCGGGATTGCCCAGCAGGCAGTCGTCCGGCACGAAGGTGTCCTCGAAGAAGACCTCGTTGAAGTCGTGGCGGCCCGGCAGGTCGATGATCGGCCGCACCGTGATCCCGTCCGCGTTCTTCAGATCGATGATGACCTGGCTCATGCCGGCGTGCCGCTTGTCCGACTTCGGCTCCGTACGCACGAGAGCAACGCAGTACTGAGCCTCGTGCGCGTAGGAGGTCCAGATCTTCGATCCGTTGAGACGCCAGCCGCCGTCCGTCCGCTCGGCCCGGGTGCGGATCGAGGCCAGGTCGGAACCGGAGTCGGGCTCGCTCATGCCGACGGCGAAGGAGAGTTCGCCGCGGGCGATCGGCGGCAGGAAGCGCTGTTTCTGCTCCTCGGTGCCGTAGCGCAGGATGCTCGGGCCGATCTGACGGTCGGCGAACCAGTGAAAGGCGGTCGGCGCACAGGCCGCCAGCAGTTCCTCGGTCACCACGTAGCGCTCCAGGTAGCTCCGCTCGGAGCCGCCGTACTCGCGCGGCCAGGTCATGCCGATGAAGCCGGCAGCGCCCAGCGCGCGGCTGAGCGCCGGGTTGCGGCCCCACCAGGAGAGTCCGTCCGCTAACCAGAGGCCCCCGGCGCGCGTCTCTCCGAGTAGCTCCCGCACCTCTGCGCGGAGGTTCTTGGCCCCTTCCGGCAGGACCGCGGGCGAGAAGCGGAGATGGACCGTGGGGGCCTTCACAGAGGGACGGCAGAGTAGCAGCGACGTCCGTACCGCCAGGGAATAGGATGCCAGCAATGACCAAGACCAGGAAACGAAGCCGCTTTCTCGCCTTCCTGAAGTGGACCGGTATCTCAGTGGCCGCGCTCGCCGGGCTGGCGCTGGCGCTGAACCTGACGACGGGAATGCACCTCCAGATCACGGGCGGTTTGATGCCGCAACTCGACTTTCATCACGAGGACCGCCACTACCGGGCCATCGAGACACACCGGGATCGGGTCGAAGCGCCTGCCCTCGCCCAGGCCGCCGAGCCGGAGCCGGACGCCAAAACGCCGTCAGCAGACTCCTGGCCCTACTATCGCGGCCTCCACATGGACGGCCGGTATCCGGCACCGATCAACACGGCCTGGCCAAACGAAGGCCCGCCGGAACTCTGGCGCATCCCGGTCGGCGGCGGCTACGCATCCTTCGTGGTCGGAGACGGCCTCGCCCACACGATCGAGCAGCGGCGGGAACAGGAGGTCGTCGCCGCGTATGACCTCCTGACCGGCGTGGAACGCTGGAGCGCAAGCTGGGACGCGCGGTTCCAGGAGAGCATGGGCGGCGACGGTCCGCGCGCCACGCCGGCCCTGTATGAGGGCACCCTGGTCGCACTCGGCGCCACAGGCGAACTCCAGGCGCTCGACGCCGCGACCGGAGCTTCGATCTGGCGCACGAACGTTCTCGAGGACTCGGGCGCGGCGAACCTGACCTGGGGCATGGCGGCGTCACCGGCGATTCTGGACGGAGCGGTCCTCGCCGCGCCCGGTGGCCCGAACGGCGCCGTGATCGCCTACGAGCTGGAGACCGGCGCGATTCGATGGCGGTCGCTCAATGCCCAGGGCGCCTACACCGCGCCAACGGTCTTCACACTGGACGGCCTTTCCCAGATTGTCCTGATCGGCGCCGATCAGGTGGTCGCGCTCGCCACTGACGGCAGCGAGACGTACTGGAGCAGGCCCTGGGCGACGATGAACGGCATCAACGCCGCGCAGCCGCTCCAGGTGGCGCCGAACCGCATCTTCGTGTCGTCCGGCTACGGCCACGGTGCCGCAGTGCTCGAAGTCGATGCGGATCTCGAAGCGAACACCGCGTCGGTGAGCGAGATCTGGTTCAACAACCGGATGAAGAACACCTTCTCGACCTCCGTGTTCCACGACGGCTACGTCTACGGGCTGGACAACGGCATCCTCGCCTGCGTCGACGCCGAAACTGGCGACCGCATGTGGAAGGGCGGCCGCTACGGCCACGGCCAGCTCCTGCTCGCCTCGGGCCACCTGCTGATCACGACGGAACGGGGGCACCTCGTTTTGGTTCGCGCCACGCCCGAAAGCCACCAGGAGATCGCCGCGCTACCAGCCGTCTCCGGACGTACCTGGAACAACCCGGCGATCGCCGAGGGCATCCTGCTGGTGCGCAACGACCGCGAAGCCGTGGCGTTCGACCTGCGGCCGCAGACTTAGCGGCTACAGCAGTCACCATCGGTTTCCAGGATCGGACTGCAGTCGGCCGCCGGACCAGCGGCCTACCGACGACCCTGCGGGACACGGTTCTTGGTCGGATCTTCCCCGGAGAGAGCGGGGGTTGGTTCTGCCGTCGGCATCGTGGCTGCCCAAGCGCCTGTGGCCGACTCTTGTCCGTTTATCTCTCTGTGCTTTGTCCGTTTATCCCTCTAGACTTTGTCCGTCTACCCCTCTAGACTTTGTCCGTTTACCCCTCTAGACACCCTTCTCCTACCCTGTCAAGGCTTCTTCCTCCAGATACTCCCTGCTTGACACTCCTACCCCTAACTGCCAGTGAAGTACCTCCGCCGAATCGTCGACGACGAGCTTGACGAAGTTCTCGCTGCCAGCGGCGCGGTCGTCATCGAAGGTCCGAGGGCCTCCGGCAAGACGGCGACTGCCCGAAGGCAGGCCGCGAGCGAGGTTCGCCTCGACGTGGACCACAACGCTCGCCAACTTGCGAGCGTGGATCCCGCCACCGCGCTCCAAGGAGAAACTCCGCGGCTGATCGACGAGTGGCAACTGGAACCATCCATCTGGAACCACGTTCGTCGCGCGGTCGATGACCGCTCCACCCCAGGGCAGTTCATCCTCACCGGCTCCGCCGTTCCATCCGACGACGTGACGCGACATTCAGGCGCCGGGCGGTTCACCCGAATCCGCATGCGGCCTCTGTCGCTCCTTGAGTCCCAACGTTCCACCGGTGAGATCTCGCTCGCCAAGCTGCTGGACGGCTCTGACCAAGGAGCCGCGGCGTCTTCCCTTTCGGTTCCCGAACTCGCCGAACTCGTCTCCATCGGGGGCTGGCCTGGGAACCTGGGTCTGTCCACGCGCCAGACGCTACGGATGAACCGCGACTACCTGAACGAGATCCGCCGGACGGATGTCTCCAGGGTTGCCGACCGTCGAACAGATCCAATCCGCGTTGGCCGGCTCCTCCGCTCCCTCGCCCGGAACACTGCGACCGAAGTCGCCGTGTCGAGACTCGCCGCCGACGTTGGAGCTAGCAAGGTCCCCATGAAGCCCGAAACTGCTGCGCGTTACCTCGACGCAGTGGAGCAACTCATGATCGTCGAAGACCAGCCAGCATGGTCGCCACACCTCCGATCTCGGGCAATCCTCCGCGAGACCCCCAAGCGACACTTCGTAGACCCGTCCCTGGCAGTGGCCGCCCTGCGAGCTACTCCGGACCGTCTGCTCGCCGATCTGCGCTTCTTGGGTCTTCTGTTCGAGTCCCTCGTCATTCGTGACCTGAGGGTCTACGCTCAAGCCAATGATGCCGAGGTCTTCCACTACCGCGAAAAGGGCGGATTGGAAGTCGACGCTATCGTCGAGGCGGCCGACGGCCGGTGGGCGGCGTTCGAGATCAAACTGGGCGGCAGTCGTGTCGACGAGGCCGTCAAGAATCTCCGTCGTCTGGCGCAGCGCAAACCGCGGGCCATGAGAGACAGCCCGAGTTCGCCGTCTGCCCTCGCCGTGATCGTGCCAGACGGCTACGGCTACGTGCGGAAAGACGACGTGGGAGTCATACCAGTTGGAGCGTTGGGACCCTAGAGCGGCAGAAGCTGCGGCCTCGTCGGTCCCGAGACCAGTCTTCCCATGAGCCTGCTATCTTCCGCTGACTTCAATCGCCAACCAGAGAGTGCACCCAAGAGGGACCTGACTCATGAAGCGACTCGCGACGCTGGCCATCGCGTTCCTGGCAACTCCGACGTTCACCCAAGAGCCACGACCCAATCGCCTCGATGCTCTCGACGCCGTTTCGGACACTCTCGCCACGGTGGACGGTGACGTGGAGCTCTTCGTTGAAGCCGCGACAGCCGCAAATCAATCTCAGACTCTGGCGGCCTTCGCAGACCTGGCCGAGGGGTCGACCGCCAACAGCGCCGAAATCCAGTCCGGCTACGAGACAGTCGAGAACTACGGCTCGCGAGTTCGCATCGTCCTGGCCAGGGCAGCCCGTACAGCCCGCGACAACGGGCTGGAACCGGTTGCTCAGCAGTTACACAGAGGTATGAGCTGCCTGGAACTGCGTGACACCGCCGACTCTGAAATCGCCCTGATCAGGCAAAAGGACTTGACTTCCATAACGAAGGTCGCTTCCGCCCTGGACAGGTGTCTCTGTCTTCATCGCGTGCATCTCGAGCAGTACGCAGGGGTCAGGAAGAGAGACCGGCGGACCATGGACGACCGCGGCATCCGGTCCGCCACCGTCGAGCGGATCGCCAAGCGCCCCAGAGACGCGATCCGACTGGCCCTGTTCAACCTCCGGGAAGCCGTCAACACCGCACAAGAGGAAATCGTCGCCGGCTACAACCAGGTCGACTTCGACGCCGGCCCATCTGCTGCCCCGCCCCCTGACCCCGAATCGCCAGCGGTACCGACGCTGAAGCTGAATCGCGCCAAGACAGACCAGTTCGAAGTGAGCATCGCGTACGATGCGATCGATCCGACCAGCGAACTGACCCACCTGCCGCTCGTGCTGAGAGGTTTGCCCGAAAACGAGCCTCCCTACGTCACCTTCGTGAACGGCAAGCCAGTGGAGTGGATCCCGATCGAGTACTTCAATGCCAGGTGGCGAGTCGACTACATACTCCTGTCCGAACACTTCGAAGTGGGGACGAACACCTTCACGGTTCAGGCGGGCCAACAGGCCAAAGATCTTCACGTGGAAGTGGAGTAGAAGTCCGATGGGGCTCGCGCTCAACGAGATGCAGCCCCCGAAAGAGCCGGAGTAGCCGAAGAAGTGCCGCGGCAGCCGGGAGGAACAGACATCCTCAAGCGGGTGCCGCCGCTTTCTAGCCCGGAATCTCGACGACCACGTACTCGCCTTCCCGGCTGACCGGGTACGTCTCGGCCGTGTACGGGCCCTTGACCATCCCCGGGGCCGGGGCGTCGGGGTCTTCGGCAGCCTCGGCGATCTCCTCGCCGGCGACGGTCACGACCTCGTAGCGGCGCACCCGCAGGCGCTCGGGCGCGCACCAGGACTGGCCGGTGCGGACGTGGAACTCCCAGCCGTGCCAGGGACAGCAGAGGATTTCGCGGCTCGGGCGATACTCGAACTCTCCGGGGGTGTCGGAGCGGATCACGCCCCAGAGCTTGCCCTCGCAGAGCTTCCCGCCCTGGTGCGGACAGCGGTTGCGAAGCGCGAAGAACTCGCCGTCGAGGTTGAAGACGCCGATCGAGCGGCCGGCGACGGTGACGATCTTGCGCTCGCCCGCTTCGATCTCGGACGCCTCGGCAACGACGTACTTCATGCGCGGGCCGCCGGAGCCGACACAACCGCCGCGGACGCCCTAGAGCCCGTAGAGGGCGCGGGCATTCTCGATCCGGATGCCCTTGACGAGTTCCTCGTCGAGCCCCGAGGGCAGTACGACGTCGGGGTTGTCGCCGTCCCAGTGCGGGTAGTCGCTGGCGATCAGGATGTGATTCGCCAGTTCGCCGAAGTGCTCGATCAGGGTCAGGAAGTCCTGTCGCCGGGGCGGCTCCTCGATCGGCTGGGTGGTGACGTACACGTGCTCCGCGACGACTTCGGACGGCAGCCGGTCGAGGTGGCGGACCTCGTCCCGCAGCAGGCTCCAGGCGGAATCCAACCGCCACATCAGCGCCGGCAGCCAGGCGAAGCCGTTCTCGACCGAGATCATCCGCAGGCTCGGGAAGCGGTCGAAGACGCCCTCGACAACCATGCTGGTGATGTTCGCCTGCACCGCCTGCGGCGGGCTTGTGTGGTCCTCGATGTAGTACGAGGGGTGGCCGGCGCCGGTGATCGGGTGACCGTAGGCGCTGAACGCGTGCGAGGCGATCTGCATGCCGGTCTCGACGCAGGCCTCGTAGATCGGCCAGTACCGTCGGCGGCCCATCGGCTCCTGCATCCGGCCGAGGAACAGCACCTGGACGAACCGTCCATCGGCGCCGCAGCGCCGGATCTCGGCCGCCGCGGCGACGGGATCCTGCGGGGTGATCACGGCGGACGCGCGCATCCGCGGCTCCGGCTCGAGCCACTCGGCGATCTGCCAGTCGTTGACGGCGGTGGCCATCGCCGCGCCGAGCTCCAGGTCGAGCGTCGAGGACACCGCGGTCAAGGGGTTCATGATCGCGTGGGTCACGTTGTACGGCTCGAGATAGTCCTCCCGCGCGAAGCCGACCTCCGAGCCTGCCTTCCGACCGGACGGCGGCCGCGCCTCCTCCCGGTTGTCCATGAAGCGCGGGTAGTAGCCGCTGTTCGGATGGCGGATGCCGAAGGTCTCGAGGTGATCGCGCCAGCGCTTCGAGAGATACGGATACAGATCCTTGATCGAGTCGAGCTCGTTGTGGAAGTCGCAGTCGATGATCGGCGGCCGTTCGGGCTCGGCCCCGGCCTTCAGCACCGAGGGTTCGGTCGACGGATCGAGCAGGGTGACTGTCATGGCTACCCTCCTTCGGAAAGACGGTAGAAGCTGCGCGTGTTCTCGGACCTGATCTTACGCCCTAGAGACTCCGGCAGCAGCCGCAGCAGGAGATCCCCGGCGTCGCACGCGTGAACGTGGGGATAGTCGCTGGCGTAGAGGAGCAGGTCGTCCGAGCCCAACTGATCGACGATCTCACACAGGTGCGCCGGGTCGGGCGGCGCATCGAGCGGCTGGATGCCGACCCGGACGTGCTCGCGGAAGTAGTCGGAGGGCGGACGGCGCACCCAGGGCACCAGCCGCCGCAGATTCCGCCACTCCTTGTCCATGCGCCAGAGATGAGACGGAATCCAGGTGAAGCCGGACTCCAGGAACACGACCCGCAGACCCGGGCAGGCGTCGAACACGCCTTCGACGATCATGCTGGTGAGCTGCGTGGCGAACACCTGCGCCATCGCCGTGTACTCCTCCAGGAAGAAGGACGGCCAGCCGGTCGGCGTCGGCGGCATGACGGGCGCGCCGCCAAAGTGGATCGCGGCGACCAGGCCGCTCTGCTCGATCGCCTTCCACAGGGCGTGGTAGTGGCGGCTTCCGAGCGGGTGCTCGGTGCGCACCGGAATCAGGACCTGGACGAAGCCGGGCCTGCCGGCGCCGCGCTCGACTTCCTCGACCGCGGCGGCCGGCAGCCCGATCGGCACGACAACGGAGCCCCGCAGTCGGGGTTCACGCTCCAGCCATTCCCGGGCCTGCCAGTCGTTCGTCGCCGTCGCCAGCACCGCGGCAACGTCCGGGTTGTGGATGCTGTCGACCGCGTAGAGGCAACTCGAGATCGCCACCTCCGCGCCGCCCCGTTCAAAGACGGCCTCGCGCAGCTCCTCGAGGCCACCGCGGCGACCGCTGACGGGCGACTTGGGCGGGTAGTACTCCTGAGAGGCGCCCTTGTCCATCGTGTTCTCGAAGTGCTCGACCCAGTGCTCCGGCAGCAGGGGGTAGAGGTCACGAAGGCGGGGATTCGGGATGTGGACGTCGGCGTCGATCATGGCGGCGAGAGAAGGGTCACGGCAGCGCCAGCGCGACCAGCTTCGGCGTCGTCTTCTGAGCCGCCAGCGCCGCGATCTGCTCTTCGCTGAAGTTCAGGCCGGGATCGTCCGCGATCTCGCCGAGATCGGCGAAGAACGAACCGCCTCCCACCGCGACGACGATGTACTGCCTGCCCTCCACCATGTAGGTGATGGGGTTCGCGTGCGGCGTATCCGGCAGCGGCACATGGCCCAGCAGCTCCCCCGTCCCCTTGTCGAAGACGTTGAGGCGTGGCGAGTTGTGTTCGCCCCGTCCCCGCCGCTGGGTCACGAAGAGCAGCGACTTCGTGAGCAGCGGCGCTCCGCTGCCCCCGCCGAGCAGCGGCAGGTCGAGGCCGGCGAGAGCCGGGTGCTCCTTCGGGCCGTGGCCGTTCGGCGTCATCCAAATGTGCTCGCCGGTGTTCAGATCGATCGCGGTCACCCTGCCCCAGGGCGGTTTGACCAGCGGCAATCCTCCCGGGCTACCGGTGGGGGCGAAGAAGGATCCGACGTAGTTCAGGTTCGAGCGCGCGGGATCGGGCTTGCTCAGTGGATGGACGCTGATCGACGTCGACGAAGGGACGTAGAGGACGCCGGTCTCCGGATCGACCGCGGCGCCGGGCCAGTTCGCCCCGCCGCCCGCGCTCGGCAGCATGAGAACGCCCCTGCCCGTGCTCGGCGGCGTGAAAAGCGGCCCCATGCGGAAGCCGGACGCGATCTCCTTCGCCTCGGCCAGAAGCTCCGGCGTGAGGTCGATCAGGTCGTCCTCGCCGACCCCCTGCCGGTCGAAGGCCGGCGGCTTCGTAGGAAACGGCTGGGTCGGCGACGCCCGTTCGCCCGGGACGTCGGACTCCGGCACCGGCCGTTCCTCGATCGGCCACACCTCTTCGCCGGTCACCCGGTCGAAGACGTAGGTGAACGCCTGCTTGGAGACCTGCGCGAGAGCCTTGATCTCGCGGCCGTCCACCGTGATGTCGACGAGCTGCGGCGGCGTCGGGAAGTCGTAGTCCCAGAGCCCGTGGTGGACGGCCTGGAAGTGCCAGACCCGCTCGCCCGTGTCGGCGTCCAGGCAGACGATGCTCTCCGCAAAGAGGTTGTCCCCCAGCCGGTGGCCGCCATAGAAGTCGTTCGTCGGCGTCGAAACCGGCAGGTAGACGTAGCCAAGCTCCTCGTCGACCGTCATCATGTTCCAGACGTTCGTGTTGCCGCTGTACTTCCAGGAGTCGTTCTCCCAGGTGTCGACGCCGACCTCGCCCTCCTGCGGGATGGTGTGGAAGATCCACTTCAGTTCGCCGGTGCGCACGTCGTAGCCGCGGACATGACCGGGCGGAGCGCTCTGGCGAATCGGCCCGTCGCTGACGACCGAACCGACGACGACCGTGTCGCCGACCACAGCCGGAGGCGAGCTGTGGGTGATGGCGCGCGGGTTGACCCGGCGCCCGAAGTCCGCCATGCCCCGCTCAGCCAGCAAGTCGACCTGGCCGCCCACTCCGAAGCCCCCGATCGGCTCCCCGGTAATGCCGTCGAGCGCGATCAGACGGCGGTCGTGCGTGGGCAGGAAGATGCGGGTCTGGTCACGACTGCGGCCATCCTGTTCGATCGGACCCCGCCACGCGGCGACGCCGCGATGCTGGAAGCCGACGTTCGCCGGCCGGCCGGCGCGCCAGGACTCGGGATCGTAGGACCAGAGCGTCTCGCCGCTGGCCGCGTCGATAGCCGCGGCCTGGGAGACCTCCGTGGCGACGTAGAGCACGCCGTCCAGCATGATCGGGATCGGCTTGAACTGCCCGGGCCGGACTCCGCGGTTCGCCTCGGCGACGGCAGTCGACGGAGACTCCCACTCCCAGGCGACCTGGAGTTCGCGGAAGTTCGACCGGTCGATCTGGTCGAGCGCAGAGTACTTCGTGTTGTCGGGGCCGTTTCCGAACGCGGGCCACTCGACCGTTGCGTTCTCATCCTGCGCGTTTCCCGGCGACGACAAGGTCACCAGCAGGGTGACCGAAACCGCAATCTGAACCCCGAGGACGAAACGTCCCACGACCTGCATCCGAGAGCCCCTTCGAAGTTGCGCCGGAGCCTATCGTCCAACCGGCGTTTCTCTCGACGAAGGCGATCCTCCAAGCGTGTACGCCGCTTCGGCACGGTGAGCAGACCGGTGCAGCGAGTCCAGTGCTCGACACCCGGGACTCGCTAGCGTCCGTTGCAGCGTGTAACGCGTCGCGCTACAGTCTCTTCATGAGGGTCAGGCATCGGGGACTGCGGGCGCTCCACGAGCGAGACGATCGAGCGCGGCTACCCGCCAAGCTCGTGCCACGACTCAGGCGAATCCTGTTCCGCTTGCAGGAGGCAACCGACCCGCGAAGTGCCGACGCGCCAGGGTTCAGGCGACACCCGCTGAAAGGAGACCGCGCGGGCCAGTGGAGTGTCCGTGCTTCGGGCAACTGGCGCGTGGTCTTCCGCTTTGAGGACGGCGAGGTCGTGGACGTGGACCTGATCGACTACCACTGACTGGAGGGGAGTTCGAGCCATGAGCAGCACCAGAGACCATCGCGTTGACACCATGTTGAATCCGCCGCACCTGGGCGAGCTCATTCGCGAGAGCATGGAGGACGTCGGCTGGAACGTGACCGAAACGGCGGCCCGTCTGGGCTGCGAACGGGGAACGCTGTCGCGACTCCTGAATGGCAGAGCCGGGCTCTCCGCCACCATGGCGCTGGCGCTCGAGGAGATCGGCTGGGGTACGGCCGTCCACTGGATGCGGATGCAGGCGAGCTATGAGCTAGCCCAGGCGCGACGGCAGCAGGCCGCCAGCGGGCCTCCAGCGGCGGAAGTGCACGCGTAGACATCAACCACCAGGGCCTCGACAGTCGACGCCTGGAGGCCCGAATCAGTTCCTGCCGACATGGGCACGCCGACGCAGACCTTCGGGAAGCACTACGTATGGTGGAGCAGAAGCTCACACACCCGGACGTCCGTCGAAGTAGCTACTGCTATTGACCGGTGACCCTTAGCCCGACTTGCTGCAAACCTGTCGAGAGCGTCTGAGCTATCTGCGTCACTTTCGTCTCCGCAACCTCACGGGCAGCCTTCTCCGCCTCCAACTTGGCAACCCTCTCCGCCACCTCAGTCGCGGACTTCCGGGCGACTCGCTCGGCCACCAGCTCCGCGGCACGTTCAGCCGCCCCCGCAGCCGCTTTTCTGGCAGCCTCCTCTGCCACCGGGACCGCAGCTTTCCGGGCCACGTCAGTAGCGGTCGCGCGCGCCGTACCCTCCGCAGCTCTCTTCGCCGATCTTCTCGCGGCGTCGGCCACGCCGTTGGCAATCTCCTCGGCCGTTGTCTGAGCCCGTTCACTCGCGTTCTCCGCTGCCCTGATCCCGACTTCCTCGGCGACTTGGCGAGCCACCTCCCCCGCAGTCTGGTGCGCCTCCAACCGAGCGCCACGATCAATGCGGAAGGTCGCGAAGACGAAGACGCCGGTTACGAGGATCCCGAACAGAGCCACGAGAAAGGAGGCGGGTTCGGCCTTTCCAACTGTCGGCGTGGCTCCCACAGCCATGAGAAGGAGGGCCAAGGCCATGGTCGCCCCGATTAGCAGCAGCCCGGCCGTGGCGATCTTCTCCCATACCGTCGGATGGCCATGGGCAGAGCCACTGGGAGGCGGCTCGCGCGAAGAGACTTCGGCAGCAGCAGGATCATCCTCTTCTGGTGACCCAAGGAGTCGGTTGTGGACTTGAGGCGCCTGCTGTTCGTTTTCGTTCGGCATTCAGTGACTCTTATCCGCTCCTACCAGCAGCGTGACTTCACGGCTGCCTGCGTCCCCCGAACCTAAACCTGACACCTACTTCTAGCCCGTCCGGTCGACCCAGGGCGTTGAACGCGGGACCGGCCGAGAAAGAGAACGAATCTCCGTCCTGCTGATTGGAGAGCACGAGAGCCAGGCCAACGCCGAAGATCCCATACCCGAGAAGCCTCTGGTTCTTAGGGTCGGAAGACTCCACCCAGACGCCATCTTCGTTCAGTTCGCAGTCGTCAGGGCACTCCGGATCGGCAGCGGCCACTGCAGTCGCACCACCAAGTAGAATCAGTACCCATCCAGTGGTCCTGCGCGTCTTCTTCTTCTGCTCCGTGGCGTTAAGGGAGAAGGAAGCCGCTACAGGCAACTGCTGCACCTCTTGCCACCAGTTCGGGTCCAACACTGTCGGTCGCTGCTGGGCGTGAGCCGTTCTCTCACTACCGACCATGAGCAGCAACGGGAACAGGAAAACGAGGGGAGTCACTCGCAGCATCTTCTTCAACGCAACACAACCTGGTTCGCTCACAGTGGATTGCTCCTTTGCCATTTGATCTGGAAGTAGGGGCAGGTACATGCAGTCCGGCCCAGACCTACTCTCGTTCACCGACTCTCTCTCTTACGCGCTCGGGCCGTCTCCTGCCGACCCCCGCTCACTGCCGCCACCATCTCTTCCCGAACGAGTAGTTGACGACCAGCAAGACTGAGTCGACGGTTCGGTCTTCGAGTACGGGGTTCGGGGCATCACTCAAGAGCTTGGCGGATTCCCAGAGGTACGCGACGCCGACTCCGAAGGCCTGAGTCCAGTTGTCGCCCACGTTTCCTCGGAAGGCTACGGTGAAACCAACGCCGACGCCTCTCGGCCTGACGAGGCCGTCGTCAGCGACGATGTCAGCGTCCAGCAGGGCCATCAAACCTGGTCGCACCTTCGCGTCTTCCTTACACGCGAACAAGTACGCTGCGGTAGCTACCGGCCTCGTTTCTCCACCGCGAACGTCCGCGGACACCCAGTTGCCCTCCGAGTCCAATGTCGTGAGGGCACCCAGGTTCCGGTCTCGAATTCCCGTCGCAATTCCCAGACCGAACACGACATCACCCTTGGACGTCGGTTCGGGTGTGTCTTCGCGTTCGAAGTGCTCGCAGACAACGCCGTTCCGGTTCGGGTCCCGCATGAACTCGTAGATCAGGGGGTGCTCGCTCTTCCGGATCGACACCTTGCCGGCGCAATGCTCGATCTCCGCGCATGTGACCGCTGTGAGATCACCGTTCAGATCGCACGCCGCCAGCCAGTCAACGAGCTTCTTCTGATCAGCTTTCGACGGAGGCGGCACCGACTGGGCGTTTGAAGAGCCGTGCAAGAGCAAGAGCATCAGTCCGCCGAGAATCGCCGCAGGCCAGCAGATCCTGCTTCGCCAATCCCGGCGCAGACCGGGGATCAACATGGGCGTCTGAGCAGGGCACAGGGCCCTCAATCGATGCAACCGGCCAACCCAGTGCGCCTCAACTTTCGACCCCGGCGGCGAGCCCCCGCCTGTAGCCTCCATCCTCTCCACGATCCCGCACGCTAACACTCCCCTAACCACGTTAGGGAGCATTCTCGGTGCCGTCAGCGAGGCGTCGAACGCGTCTCGGGAGCGGGGAGGAACACGCTCAACAGTTGCCCCTAAAAGGAGGAGAGATGTCTACCGCCCCTTCAAGGAAGCACGCCTCGTCTGGAGCGGTCTCGGTCAGTCAGGCCCTGCGCACATCGCTCGCGGAGAACACGCGTCGAGCGTATCGGAGTGGCTGGAGGAAGTTCGCCGCCTACTGCGAGCGGAAGCGGCTGAACCCGATGGCAGCGACCCCGGACGACGTGGCCGGGTTCCTGGTCGCGGTGTCGGCCGGGCCGGGTTCTTCTGGAGGCGGAATCGGCGAGCAACGGCCTCTCGCTCTTGGCAGCGTCAGGATCTGTCTGGCCGCGATCAACCTGAAGTACAAGGAACGGGATCTGGAGTCGCCGGCGAGGCACGTCACGGTGACGAGCGTTCTTCGGGGACTCGGCCGGCTGACGTGCGAACGGCCCCGCCGGGTCAAGGCTCTTCGCGAACATGACATCGGTGCGATCCTCACGCGCTGCGACCGCCTTGCGACCCGACCCAAGCGACGCACCATCGCGATTCGCGACGCGGCGGTTGTTGCGGTCGGTTTCGCGGCCGCGCTGCGGAGGTCGGAGATCTGCGCGCTGCGCCTTGACGATGTTGAGTTCGTGGACTGCGCCGGCCAGACCGGCGGCATGTTCCTGCACGTCCGGCGATCAAAGACGGACCAGTTCGGCAAGGGCCAGAGCATCGCGATCCCGGAGGGGACCTTCATCCGGCCCGTCGAGCGCCTGCGGCGGTGGCTGGCGCTGTCTGGCCCCGCCGACGGGCCGCTGTTCCAGACCCTCTGGCGCGGAGGTCGCCTGCGCGGAAAACCCCTGCACCCGACTGACGTCGCCCGCCTGGTGAAGCGGAGCGTCCGCGCCATCGGGCTCGATCCGGCCGACTACTCGGGACACTCCCTCAGAGCCGGCTTCGTGACGAGCGCGGCGGTCCATTCGGCGCGGCTGGACAAGATCATGGAAGTGACCAGACACGAGAACGCGGGCATGGTGATGCGCTACATCCGTCAGGCGAACGCCTTCGAGGACCACGCCGGCGCTGCGTTTCTGTAGCGCGCCGCGACGCGCGTCAAGGATGCTTGACAACGTGGTTTGGCGAGCGTTGTCGGCTCGCGAGCCGAGCGGCCCGGAACGGCCGGCAAGACAGTGCTGGCGCCAAGGGGCCGGCGGGGCGGCGTCCGCACGGAGGAAAACAACCTCCGACGGAGGAGTGTTCCCTGGAGCGCAGCACGATCGCCGCGTCGCGGTCGCAGCGTTCTCTGAAGCCGGCGGGGACGCCGGCGCACCCGGTCTGAAACCGGGTTATCGTTGCGCCCGCAACGCACAGCCAGGAGGCCAGCCATGCCAGCACTCGACGGTCTGCGCATTCTCGATCTGACGCAGTACGAAGCCGGTACGTCCTGTACCCAGGCCCTGGCCTGGCTGGGCGCCGACGTGGTCAAGGTGGAGCGTCCCGGCACCGGCGATCCAGGCCGTGGTCTGGCCGGTGGACGCAGCACGGACGACTCCGAGTACTTCCTCAACTGGAACAGCAACAAGCGCAGCATCGCGATCAACCTCGCCACGGACGAGGGCCGCGGACTGCTGCTGAAGCTCGCGCCCCGGTTCGACATCCTGGTCGAGAACTTCGGTCCCCGCGTCGTCGAGAAGCTGCGCCTCGACTACGACGCGATTCGCGAGGTCCATCCCGAAGTGATCTACGGTCGGATCAAAGGCTTCGGGAACAGTGGGCCCTACAGCGACTACAAGTGCTTCGACCCGGTCGCCCAGGCAGCGGGCGGGGCGATGTCGATCACCGGCGACCCGGACGGGCCGCCGCTCCGCCCAGGCACGACGATCGGCGACTGTGGCACCGGCGTGCTGATGGCCCTGGCGCTATGCGCCGCACATGCCAACAAGCTGCGCACCGGCAAGGGCCAACTGGTCGAGATGTCGATGCAGGAAGGGGTGACCTGGTTCATGCGCACGGCGATCGCGATGGGCGGCGAGTTCGGCGAAAAGGCGGCCCCGCGCAGCGGCTCCGGCCGCGGCGCGATGATGAACATGTACCCCTGCAAGCCGTTCGGCCCGAACGATTACGTCTACATGCTCGTGGTCAACGACCGGATGTGGCAGGCGCTCTGTGAAGCAATCGATCGCCAGGACCTGGCCCACGACGAGCGCTACGCCACGCCCAGGCTGCGGCACGAGAACGCCGACGAACTGTTCGAAGCGATCGCCGAATGGACCGGCCGCCGCACGAAGCGCGAAGCGATGGCCATTCTCGGCGCGGCCGGAGTGCCGGCGAGCGCCGTTCTCGACACGCTCGACCTCTTCTCCGACCCCCACCTCACGGAACGCGGCTTCGTCCGCACGGTCGAGCACGAGATCCGGGGACCGGTCCGGGTCCTCGGCTCTCCGATGAACCTCAGCGACAGCCAGGTCGAGATCGAGGCGGCGCCGCTTCTGGGCCGCCACACGGACGGTGTCCTGGCCGACGAACTGAACCTCTCCCAACCCGAAATCGACCGGCTGCGCGCGGACGGTGTGCTGGGCGCAGTGCCCAGCCCCGGCGCCGACGGCCAGGAGACCGCCACGAGATGACGACCACCACCGGTGCCGCCCTGATCGCCCAAAGCCTGAAGCAGCAGGGCGTCGACTACATGTTCGGCATCGTCGGCTTCCCCGTCTACGGGGTCGCCCACGCCGCCCAGCAGGCGGGAATCCAGTACTACGGCTTCCGAAACGAGCAGGCCGCCAGCTACGCGGCGGGCGCGGTCGGCTACCTGACCGGGCGCCCCGGAGCCTGCCTCGCCGTGTCCGGGCCGGGCATGGTGCATGGCATCGCCGGCCTCGCCAACGCGGAGAAGAATTGCTGGCCGATGGTGCTGCTCGGCGGCGCCAACGACCGCTACCAGAACGGCCAGGGCGCCTTCCAGGAGTGCCCGCAGGTCGAGGCGGCCCGGCCGTTCTCGAAGTACTCGGCCGAGATCGACGCCGCTCACCGGGCGCCGTTCTACGTCGAGCAGGCAGTCCGCACGTCGATCTACGGCCGGCCCGGCGCCTCCTACCTGAACCTCACGAACGACGTCCTCACCGCCCAGGTCGACGAGGAAGACGTCGAGCAACCCCCTCGCTGCCCGGCGCCGCCGACCTCGCTCGCCGATCCGAGGGACGTCGAGCGTGCGGTCGCGGTGCTCCGTGAGGCGAAGAACCCGCTGGTCATCGTGGGCAAGGGAGCCGCCTACGCTCGCGCCGAGAGCGAAGTGCGCCGCTTCGTCCAGCGCACGAACCTTCCCGTGCTGCCGACGCCGATGGGCAAGGGTGTCGTCTCCGATGACGATCCCCACCTGGTCGCCCCGACGCGCTCCTTCGCCCTCCAGAACGCGGACGTCATCCTGCTGATCGGCGCCCGGCTCAACTGGATCCTCCACTTCGGGATGCCGCCGCGGTTCAAGAAGGGCGTCCGGGTGCTCCAGATCGACCTGAACGCGGAAGAGATCGGCACGAACGTCCCGACCGAGGTCGGCATGGTCGGCGACGCGCGGGCGGTGACCGCCCAATTGAACGAAGCGCTCGAAGCGAACCCCTTCACGCTTTCGGCCGACAACGAGTGGCTGGCCAAGCTGCGCGAGAGCGCGACCCAGAACCAGGCGGCGGTCCAGGCGATGCTCGAGGACGACAGCGAGCCGATGGGCTACTACCGGGCACTGCGGGAGATCGCCGACCGCCTGGAGCCCCAGGACATGCTCGTTGCCGAGGGAGCGAACACGATGGACATCTCGCGCACCGTGCTCCCGAACATGGAGCCGCGCAAGCGGCTCGACGCCGGCACCTTCGGCACGATGGGCGTCGGCACGGGACTGGCAATCGCCGCCGCCGTGGTCCACCCGGACCGCCGCACGATCTGCGTCCAGGGGGACTCCGCGTTCGGCTTCTCCGGCATGGAGGTCGAAGTCGCCTGCCGGTACAACATGCCGATCACCTTCGTCGTCATCAACAACAACGGCATCGGCGGCGGTGTCAGCGAGTACATCCCGGGCAAGCCTCTGCCGACGTCCACGTACACCCTGGGCGCCCGCTACGAGCGCGTGATCGAGGCCTTCGGCGGCGTGGGCTACTGCGTCGACAAGGTCGCCGACCTCGGGCCGACACTCGACAAGGCGCTTGCATCCGACCGGCCTGCTCTGGTCAACGTACTGATCGACCCGAAGGCGCAGCGCAAGCCGCAGAAGTTCGCCTGGCTCACCCGCTGATCGGCGGCTCCTGAACCGGACACACGACGACAGGAGACCGTTGCCCATGGGCATCAAGATCGGCGACGTATCGATCACCCCCATCATCGAGATCGACTACCCGGTCCCGGCATCCTTCCTGCTGCCGGACGCCACGCCGGAGAACCTCGCGCCCGACCTGGACTGGCTCGAACCGTACTTCGTGACGCCGAACGGCGAGCGGCTCAAGATGATCATCCAGGCCTTCCTCGTCGAGTCGAAGGGACTCAAGATCGTCGTCGACACCTGCGTCGGCAACGACAAGAAGCGCGCTCTGCCTGCATGGAACGAGCTCGACGGGCCGTTCCTCCAGGAGATCCGCGACGCCGGTTTCCCTCGCGAACAGGTCGACCTCGTGGTCTGCACCCACCTGCACATCGACCACGTGGGCTGGAACACGATGAAGGTCGACGGCGAGTGGGTCCCCACCTTCCCCAACGCCCGCTACGTCATGGCGCGGCCCGAGTTCGAGTACTGGAGGGATGAAGGGGAGGCCAACTGGGGCGACGTCTTCGGCGACTCGGTGGCGCCCGTGTTCGAGGCCGGCCTCGTCGACCTCGTCGACTGTGACCACCAGATCAATCCCGAGCTCCAGTTCTTCCCTACGCCGGGGCACACGCCCGGCCACTGCAGCATCGCCGTCTCGTCCGGCAGCGAGGAGGGCGTGATCTCGGGTGACGTGATGCACCACCCCTGCCAGTGCGCGCACCCGGAATGGTGCTCGATCGCCGACATCGACCGCGATGCCGCGATCGCGGCCCGGCGCAGCTTCTGTGAGCGCTTCAGCGACACCGGCATCACGGTCGTCGGTACTCACTGGGCTGCGCCGACCGCGGTGCAGATCACCGGCCACGGCGACGTGTGGAGGACCAGGGTCGAGTGAGCCGGCCGAGCGAGGCGACTCCGCTACACTCCGCCACCGTCATGACCGTCGCCGGGAACACCAGGGTACTGCCCGCCCTGCTTGCTATCGCCGCGGCGGCCGTGTCCCTCGCGTCCTGCGCAAGCGAAGAGACCGGACCTCCCTTCCGCGAGGTCGCGGGTACACGGCTGTTGATGGCGTCGGTCATGGAACCGGCCGCCGACCACCTCTGGGCTTCGGTCGGCTGGATCATCAGCGCCGAGGGCGAGGAGAAGATCCAGCCTCAGACGGACGAGGAGTGGATCCTCGTCCGCAACGCCGCGGTCACGGTCGCCGAGTCGGGCAACCTGTTGATGATGGACCGCCGGAAGATGGACGACGAGGACTGGATCGCCTGGTGCCGGGACCTGATCGACGCTGGCGACGCCGCGATGCAGGCGGCCGACGCGCGCGACGTCCAGGGCGTTTTCGACACTGGCGAGCAGGTCTACTTCGCCTGCGCCGGGTGCCACGCACAGTACTGGGCCAACGACCCGAACCAGTTCCGGCAGTAGGCCCGACCGCGTTGCGGCGCGCCCTCACACTGCTCCACCGCTGGCTTGGCATCGCCGGCAACCTGCTGTTCGTGGTCTGGTTCGCCTCGGCGCTGGTCATGATGTACGCGCGGATGCCGGCGCTCGATCCCGGCGAACGCCTGAACCGGCTGCCGCCTCTCGATCTCGACGCCGTGCAGGTCGGCCCGGCACAGGCCGTGGCCGCGGCGCGTCTGGACGCCGAGGGTCTCTCCGCGGTCCAGGTCCGGCTCGGCATGGCCGACGAGCGGCCGGTCTACCGGCTCCGCACGGCGCGCGGCTGGACTGCCGTGTACGCGGACTCGGGCAGCCCGCTGCTCCAGGTGTCCGAAGGGCAGGCGCTCGAGATCGCTTCTTCCTGGGTCTCCGGGAACGACCCGTCAGCGCCGCCAGCGGCAGCCACCCTCACGTACGACGCGTACCTGACCCGTCCCGACCAGTGGTCCCTGCAGATACGGGCTCTGCTGCCGCTACACCGTGTCCGCGCGGGCAACGACGTGCTCTACGTCTCGGACCGCACCGCCGAAGTGGTCATGGCCACAACGCCCGGATCCCGCTTCTGGGGCACCGTGGGCGCGGTCTTCCACTGGCTCTACTTCACTCCCCTCAGGACCCACAGCGCGTTCTGGTACCAGTTGATCGTCTGGACGGCGAGCCTGGGCTGCGCGCTGACCCTTTCCGGCCTCGCGATAGGCCTCCTGCGGATCAGGCGGAAGCGCTCACCGTACCGGGGCATGCTGCGCTGGCACCACTACAGCGGACTGGCGTTCGGCGCCACCGCCTTCACCTGGGTGCTGAGCGGCGCCCTGTCGATGGACCCTTTCGGCTGGCAGGCCGGGAGGACGACGAGTCCCGCTCAGCAGGCCGCCGTGACCGGTGAAGCGGTTCCACTTCACCGCCTCGAGCCGCACTCGATCCGCACCGCGGCCGGGTCGATCTCGGAATCGTTCCCGCCTCGCGAGCTCGACCTGCTCCAGTTCGCCGGCGAACCTCTCGCCCTGGCGTACCGGCCTCCCGGCGACGAGCGTTCCTATGGGGACTCCTACGCGAGCGGTCCCCTCGCCTTCCTCTCGGCCGTTCAGCCCTTCGAGAAGCGCCTCGTCTCACTCGAGAACGGCACTCCGCGGCGGTTCGACCAGCCTGAGCTGCTGGCGGCCGCGGCGGCCGCAGTCCCCGAGTCGAACGTCATCGACGCGACCGCACTCCAGGAGTATGACGCCTACTACGACGATCGCAGGCACCGCCTCCTGCCCCTGCCGGTCCTGCGGGTTCGCTTCGACGATCCGGACCGAACATGGCTCTACCTCGACCCGGCGCTGGGTCGCATCGTCCACCGCGAACAGCGCCGGAGCCGGCTCGACCGCTGGCTCTACAAGGGCCTGCACCGGCTCGACTTCCCGGGCTTCTACCACCGGCGTCCCCTTTGGGACATCGTCGTGGTCGTCCTGCTGCTGGGCGGGCTGTTCTCCTCCGCCTCTTCACTCGTCCCGGCGGCCAAACGCCTCAGGCGGCACGCGGCGCGCCTGAGGCGTCAGGAAGGTTGACGGCAGGCACGCGGCTCCCGAGAACCAGCGTCAGCCACGTTCCCGGAAGCCGGCGCTGCGCGCCGGATGCGGGTCAGAGGACCCGCGCACCCAGTGGTTTACCGAGGCGGCTCGGTCGGGTCGCGGCCGTCGCGCGGCGCGCCGGTGCCCGAGGAGCCCATGAAGATCTTGCTGCCGTCCTCGAAGGTCACGTCACGGCCGTTCGCGCGCCGTGAGCGGTCCTTGCTCTGGTAGCCATCAACGATGATGACCGTCCCGGCAGTCAGATCATCCCGGGAGAGGCCGCGGCGCAGGAGGGTGTTGGGCGTGCCGCCCTCGACCATCCAGACGTGCTTCGTGCCGTCTTCCTCGGTGTGCTCAATGTGAATCCAGGTGTGCGGATTGACCCACTCGACCTTGACGACCGGGCCCTTCAGCAGCAGCGGACGGTTGGGATCGAACTCGGCGCCGAACGCATGGTGCGCCGCCAGGGGCACTGCCACCGCGATTGCAGCGACGACGAGGCTGATCCCCGTGATGATCATGGCTCGCTTACTCATGGGTGTCTCTCACTCCTCGGTTGTGGTGTAAGTGGGGGAAGCCGACTCTAGCAGGAGCGGCTGGTGGTCACTCTCCGGAATCCGCCGCGCCCGCCACCGCCAGCGCGTCCTGCTCCAGCAGGCGGGCGCCGCGCATGATGTTGCCCAAGGCGTAGTTGCCTTCGTGGCAGGCGTACTCGTAGAGGAGGGCATCGCTCCGCGGCCAGGTGTACTCACCGCTCCACGGCGCCGTCCACACGTTCGGATCCTCGACCGTGAACTCGTAACGGAGGTGGTCCCGGCCCATCGGCGTGAACCGTTCGACCACGTGCAGGTCACGGGTCGCCGAACGAAGCGCCGGCCTGTCCGCGAAATTCGTCGTGTCGACTACCAGCGTGTCGCCTTCCCACCAGCCGATCGAATCGCCCATCCAGCGCCGCTCAGACGAGGGAGCGTGCTCACCGCCGATGCGGACGACGCGGGCATCGTGGACCATCTCGACCAGGATCATCATGTGATGCTCGGTCTGGACGATTCGCTTCAGGTTGTTGTAGAGCGCCGGCAGCATGGGCGGTCCGCCGGTGGAGCTGAAGCCGAGCAGGCAGCGTTCCGCCAGGGGTCGGAGCTCGGGGTCGTCGTAGGGGCCTGGCCCTTCGCGCTCCAGCCACCAGGCCTCGCCGGTGTTGGCGCGGAAGAAACCCCGCCGGGCGGCAAATCGTTCCCTGGCCGCCTCGGTCAGCGGCGGGTGGCGGCCGTTCTTCGGGTCGATGATGATCGAGGTGCGGAACTTGCCGTCGACCTCGAAGACGTCCGTTCCCCGGTCGATCCAGAACGCGTTGTAGCCGCCGACGTTGCCGGCCGCTCCGGGCGAACCGTCGCCGCCCTCGGGAGGCGCCTCGCGGTTGGGATCGCTGACCTGGGCCTCAGCCTGCATCCGCTTGCGCTCTTCCTCCGCGATCCTGTCCGCCTCTTCCCTGGTGAGATAGAGGTTGTCGCCAAAGGCTCGCGGCCGCGCCAGCGGGGTCAGGGTGCCGACGTCGTAGTGGCCGGAGATGTCCGGACGGCCGGAAGCAGTCCGTAGAACCTCCTCGTCGCCCGCCGCTGCCATCGGAACAGCCGCCGCGGCCAGAACCACGGCGGCAAACGCGATCAACCTGCGTTCAAGCATCGGCTCAGCTCCTTCCGCCGGGCGGCGTGGTGCCGCGCCGGAACTCCGGCTAGTCGACCAGCTTCATCCGCGGGAGCGGGGTCCGCCGGTACTCGCCGTACATCAGCTCTTCCACGAACTCGACGCAGCGGAAGTCCATCAGCCGGGCGTTCGGCTCCATCCGCCGGTAGAGCGGCATCTCGATCGTCCACGGCTCGGTGTACGTCTGCGGGTCCGTCAGCGTCGCCTCGTAGTGGATGTGGTTGGGGCCGGCAAGCGTGTACCGCTCGACCACCGTCAACTGGTTGCTGTAGTGATTGCCCGAGCGGTCGAGCCAGCCGCCGCAGCCGGGCATGTCTTCCGGGCGCTCGGCACAGTCCTTGGCCAGCAGGCCGTTGACCTCGACGACGAGCGTGTCGCCGTCCCAGCGGCCGTACGACATGCCCATCCAGCTGTCGATCTGCGCCGGCTTCGGATCCTCCAGGTAGACGTCCCGGACCGCGCCGGCGTACTGGTAGGCGATAAAGATCGCGTTCTCGCTGTGGAAGATCTGGAAGGGCTGCGGCATGTAGGTCGCCCGCGGCACGCCCGGCAGGTAGCAGAAGACCTCCTGATCCCGCGTGGACCAGTTCGCCATGTTCTCCATCTTCAGCGCCTGGGCCGCGTCCGTGTACGGGATCTTCCCGCCGCCCTTGATCACGCCCATGCCCGGCGGCACCGAGCCGACCGCGCCGAAGTTGAGAACCTCGGCCGCGGGCAGCGGACCGTGCGGACCCTCGCGCAACTGCATGGCGGCCCGCGCCATGTGCAACTCGAGGTCGTAGTTCGCCTCGTTCAGGGCCTGCCAGATGCCGTTCAGATCGGGCTTGCCGTCCGACAGCCGGTTCGGCTCGAAGTCTTGGGCCGCAAGCGGGGCAACCGCCACGGCGAGGACCGCGGCTACGGCCACGGCGATGCGAGAGGACACGCTGGTTCCGAGTTTCATGACGCTGGTCATACTCCTGTTCGGCGAAACGCCGAGTTGTCTGAGCGAATGGGCGAACCCTGTCACCTTAGGCGCATGGGGTCAACCCCGGAACGGGCACCGATTCCGGGCCTCTCCCGGGGCTGACGCGGCCCCGCTACCGCCCGTGTTGTTTGCCGTACTCCTGCTCCAGGTAGCGGGCGCCGCGGAGCGTGTTGCCCATCGAGTAGTTCCCCTCGTGGCAGGCGAACTCGTAGAGCTGGGCGTCGGTACGCGGCCACGGCAGCGATCCGCTGTAGGGCGCCGTGAACTCCGGGTCATGGACCGTGTACTCGTAGAACAGGTTGTCCTCGTCGAGATGGCTCAGCCGCTCCACGACCCGGGCGCCCGCCCGGTGGAAGCCCCAGTCGCCCAGGAGGTTCGCCGTCTCGATGACGAGGGTGTCGCCTTCCCACCGGCCGACCGAGTCCCCGGCGTAGGAGCGGTAGTCCTCCGGCGGGTGCTCGCCGTCCAGACGGATGATCCGGGCCCAGTGCATCCACTCGATCATGATGACGACGTGGGTGTCGGTCTGGACGATCGTCTTCAGGTTGTTGTACGCCCTGGGACCGATCGGCATCGTCGACCCCTGGTGGAACACACAGCGATTGCCCAGCGTGAGCGATTCCGGTCCGTCGTAGGGATCATCGCCGTTCTCGAGCCACCAGGCCGTGCCGGTGTTCTCGTAGCCGAAGGGAGGCAGCGTGTCGAAGCGCGCCTGCCCTTCCTCGGTCCTCAGCGGAAGGCGGCCGTTCGGCGGATCGGTGAGCACGGAGGTCCGGTACTTGCCGTCGACCTTGAAGGCCGCCGTGCCGCGATCGAGCCAGAAGAGGTTGTAGCCGCCCACGCCCCGAAAACCATCCTCGGACAGGCCGGCGATCACGCCACGGTTCGGGTCGCGGACTTCCAAGTCGCGGGCATTGGCGGCCGCCGTTCCGTTGGCGATCGCCTTTGCCTCCTCTTCGGTGAAGTACTGGCGGTCGCCGAACCGGGGGTCCCGCTCCAGCGGCGTCAGGAAAGAGACGTCGTAGTTGCCCGAGAAGTCCGGTCTGCCGCTCGGCGTGCGCGGAATGTCCTCGCCGGCGAGGCACGGCACGAGCAGCAGGCTCGCGGCTGCACACAGGGAGAGGGCTCGGATCTTCATTCTCGACCTCCTGGTACGTGCTGGTTCTTGGGTGGAACGAGCGTAACGCACCCCGCTGATGTCAGGGCAGCGCGAACACGAACAGCGTGTTGTTCGAGCTCGGCCGGAGCTCCGACGTCAGCCTCCGGTAGGTCGACGTCGACCCGCCCTCGGCGCCGGTGCCGACGGCCACGTACTGGCGGCCGTCGACCTCGTAGCTGACCGGGAAACCGGTCACCGAGGAACCCAAGTTGATCTCCCAGAGCACCTCGCCGGTCTCCTGGTCCAGGGCCCAGAAGCGGCCGCCCACGTCGCCGCCGAAGACAAGGCCGCCTCCGGTCGCGGCGAGCGACATCGTCACCGGCAGGCGCTCGTGCAGCCACAGCGTCTCGCCGGTCTCGGCGGAGATCGCGTAGACCGTGCCGAGCGTTTCCTTCCCTGGCGCGAACTGGGTGTCGTTGACGAGCGCGTAGTGCATGGCGCCGCGGCCGACGCGGGTCGTCATCTGGGAGCAGAGATTCCGGAGCGGGTAGTACATCGCGTTGGTCAGCGGGCTGTAGGCGCCCGCCTCCCAGTCCTTGCCGCCGAGAAGCGACGGGCAGATCAGCCGTTGCTGCTCGAGTTCGGTGAAGACGACCTCCGCGTTCTCGACCACGACGCCCGTTTCCCCGTCGATCCGCTCGATCACGTTCTGGGGCACCGTCGGCCGCGCCCACAGGAACTCTCCCGTCTCCCGGTCGAGGGTGTAGACCAGGCCGGTCTTGCCCGGGACGCCGGTCACGACCTTGCGCATCTCCCCCGCCTCGATCCGGGGATTCCGCCACGCGACGGCCTCCGCGTCGGGCGCGACGGCCGTATCGACCAGCAGGCGCTCGAAGGGGTGGTCGAGGTCCCAGTGATCGTTCAGGTGCTGGTAGTACCAGCGCACCTCGCCGGTCGCGACCTCCAGTGCCAGGGTCGAGTTGTGGTACAGGTGCCGCTTCTCGTGGCCGCCTAGCAGGAACTTCGGCGCCGGCGACGTGACCGACGTGCCGACGATCAGGAGTTCCATCGCCGGGTCGTAGCTCGGCGCCATCCAGGATCCGACGTGGTGCCGGTTCTCGAACGGCAGGTCGCCCCAGGTCTCATTCCCCGGCTCGCCCGGCCCCGGGATCAGAGGCCGGCGCCAGAGTTCCTCGCCCGTCGTCGCGTCGTGGGCGGCGATGAAGCACGCCTCCGGCCCCCGGTGCGGACGGCAGCTTCGCCCCGAGATCACGCGGCCCGCGGCGATGATCGGCCCGGTCGAGTGCCTGGCCGGCTCGGTCTCGTAGTCGACGATCCGCGTCTCCCAGGCCAGTTCGCCGGTCACCGCGTCCAGCGCGTAGACGTAGCCGTCGTTCGCCGTGTCGATGATCAGACCGCCGTAGATCGCAATGTTCCGGTTGACGGTCTCCAGGCCGCCGACGTAGGTGGCGATGTCCTTCGGGATCGGCCGCCTGTACTCCCACAGAAGATCGCCGGTCGCCGCGTCGATCGCCTGGGTGACGCTGCTCGGATTCGGGTAGTACATGACGCCGTCGTAGACCAGCGGCGTCCCCTGCTGGCTGCCCTCCTCCAGTCCGCGCGACCAGGCCAGCGTGAGTTCGCCGACGTTCTCCCGGTCGATTTGGTCGAGAGGGCTGTAGGCCCAGCCGTTCTGGGTGCGACGCCAGTGCAGCCAGTCGCCGGGAGCGGGATCCTCCAGCATCGCATCGGTGACGGGGACGAAGTCCTCGTCGGACTGCGCGTGGACGGCCGACCCCAGCGCGGCAAGGAGCGTCACGACAACCTTTGCGAACCGAAGGGCTGGCTCTCGACTCATACTCGACCCCCTGATCAGGGATACCTGAAGTGGCGAACGGCGAGCGTAGCGCAGGCAGCGGCGCTATCCTCGCGCGATGCCCGCGACGGACAACGGCCGGATCGTGATCACCGGACTCGGCGCCGTGACCCCTGTCGGCAACGATGTCGACACCTTCTGGCGCCGGATGAAGGCCGGCGACTCGGGCGCTGGACCGATCACCGCGTTCGACACCGAAGGGTTCAAGGTGAAGATCGCCTGCGAGGTGCGCGACTTCGAGCCCAGGGAGTGGCTGGAGGGCAAGGCGGCTCGACGCCTCGCGCGCGCCACCCATTTCGCCGTGGCTTCCGCCAAGCAGGCCGTCGCCGACGCGGAACTCGCCATCGAACCCGCCACGGCGCACCGCTGCGGCATCACCTTCAACACCGGCGGCGGAGGTCTGGGAAGCATGGAGACCGGCACCCGTCGGCTGGTCGCGCGGGGGCCGCAGCAGGCCAATCCCTTTCTGGTCACCGACGTGATGCCGAACGCCGTGTCCTGCCTGATCTCGATCGAGCTCGGGCTGACCGGGCCGACCACGACCTCCACACTCGCCTGCGCCAGCGGAAACTACGCGCTGCTCGAGGCCTACCGGCTCCTGCACTCCGGCGAAGTCGACGCCGTCATCGCCGGTGGCACCGAGGCCGGTATCACCCCCCTGATCATCGCCACGTTCTCGCGCCTGCAGGCCCTCTCAACCCGTAACGACGATCCGAAGGCGGCAAGCCGGCCGTTCGACGCCGATCGTGACGGTTTCGTGTTCGGCGAGGGCGGTGTCGCCTTCGTCGTCGAAACCGAGCGCCACGCGGAGCAACGAGGCGCCAGGGTCTACGCCGAAGTCCGGGGTGGCGCCGTCACCGCCGACGCCCACCATCTGACCGCCCCCCGTCCTGACGGGTCCGGAGCAGCGGCCGCGATGGGCAGGGCCCTCGAATCGAGCGGCACCGACCCCGGCGAGGTCGATGCCGTCTTCGCGCACGGCACCGCCACGCCGCTCGGCGACGTGGCGGAGACCCTGGCGATCAAGAAGGCGCTCGCCGACCGGGCGTCGGAAGTAGCGGTCACGGCCACCAAGTCGCAGGTGGGCCACATGCTCGGCGCGGCCGGAGCGGTGTCGGCCCTGGCGGCGGTCAAGACAATCGAGGAGGGGACGATCCCGCCGACGATCAACCTCGACCGTCCGGACCCGGACTGCGACCTGGACTACGTCCCGAACCGGGCCAGGGCTCATCCCACCAGCGTGGCGCTCGTCAACGCCTTCGGCTTCGGCGGCCAGAACGTGGTGATCGTTCTCGGCAAGGGCTGAGGGATCCGACCTACTTCCGGCCGAGCACCCGCTCCCGTACCGACGCCAGCACGCGCCGCAGCGCGCGCGGCGCGGTGAAGTCGACGATCCACGCCGGAAGGCGTCCGCCCGGGTCGGTCATCAGTCTGTACGCAACGACAGTCCGTTCGGCGTCAAGGGGAATCAGGGTCCACGACCCCTTGCTCTCCCGCACGTTCCCGGATCCCTCGACGTAGGTCCAGCGGGCCTGCCATCCGGCACCCGCTCCCGTCTCGACGGCGCCGGTCTCCACCCGAACCGTGTAGCGCCGATCCTCGACAGGGAACGGCATGTCCAGGATCTGCCGGTTCAGGTAGACGCCGGGCGAGACCGGCTCGACGTCGGATTCGAGGACGCGCGGCATGAACTGGTCGAAGTCCGCCGCCGCGTCGATGACGCCCCGTACCGCACTCAGAGGCGCTTCGATCACGCCGAGACCGCAGCTCTCTCCGATACGGCCGCCTGCTTCACGTTTCGACACGCGCCACTTCCCAACTGCCGGCAAGTCCCACGTCAGAGGACTGCCGCTGAGCTTCGTCTCTGGCGCTGACCCGAGATCGACCTCACATGGGTCCATCGCCAGCGCCGGAGGGACGACAAACGCCAGACAGACCGCAACCGCGCCCGCCGCTCGTTCGATGGCGTCGGCCGCCGACGCGCTCAAGAACCCCTTCGCTCCGCCCGCAGCCGGTTGAAGTAGTCGGTCGCCGCCGCCTTCACCTTCGGCGCCAGAAGCAGCGTCGCGATCAGGTTCGGCACCGCCATCATGGCCAGCGCGGTGTCGATCAGGTTGATCACCGTGCCGGCGGCGAAGATCGCGCCGACGAAGATGCCCAGGAGGTAGAGCCAGGTGTAGAGCCCGTCCCGCTTCGCGCCGAACAGATAGGCGAAACAGCGCTTGCCGTAGTACGAGTAGCTGACCATCGTGGAGATCGCGAACATCATCACGATCAGCACCAGCAGGGCGCGGCCCGGCGCGCCCAGGGCGCTCTGGACCGCGTCCGCCGTCAGCGACACGCCGGTGATCTCGCCGACGGTCTCGAGGCCGCTCGAGAGGATGACGAAGGCGGTAAGAGAGCAGACGACGATTGTGTCGATGAACGGGCCGAGCATCGCCACCAGGCCCTCGCGCACGGGTTCGTTCGTCCTGGCCGCGCCGTGCGCGAGCGGCGCGGTGCCGAGCCCCGCTTCGTTCGAGAAGGCCGCTCGACGGACACCGATCATCATCGCCTGCTGGAAGCCGATCCCCATCGCGCCGCCCGCCGCCGCGGTGCCGGTGAAGGCCTCGCGGAAGATGCGGCCGAACACCTCGACGGCCACGTCCGAGCGCACGAACAGCACACAGAGCGCCATGCCCAGGTACAGGACACACATGACCGGCACGAACCGTCCCGTCACCGCGCCGATCCGTTCGACGCCGCCGAACGCGACCAGCGCGACCAGGGCCACGCAGCCGACGCCGGTCAGGATCGGATCGAGTCCGAACTGGGCGTTCAGGAGTTCCGCCACCTGATTGCTCTGGAACATCGGCAGGCACCCGAACAGGCCGAAAGTGCAGAACATGATCGCCAGCGGCTTGAACTTCTTCCCGAGACCGAGTTCGATCGTGTACATCGTGCCGCCCAGGAGCGCGCCCCGTTCGTCCCGGCCGCGGTAGATCTGGGACAGCGTGCAGGAGAAGAACTTGGTGCCCATGCCGACGACGGCCGCCACCCACATCCAGAACACCGCGCCGGCGCCGCCCTGGGTGACCGCGATCGCGACGCCGCCGATGTTGCCGACCCCGATCGTGGCCGCCAGCGCCGTCGACAGGGCCTGGAAGTGGCTGATGTGCCCGGGATCGTCCGGCGAGTCGTACTTCCCGAGCGTTACCGCGGTCGCGTGCCCCATGTGGAGCAGCGGCCGCAGGCGCACGTAGAGGCAGAAGAACGCGCCCGAGCCGATCAGGAGCACGACCAGGGGCATGCCCCAGGCGTAGCCGACGGCGGTTTCCAGGAACCGGTCGAGCGAGGCCAGCATCGGGGTCAGGCCGGCCCGACCGCTGCGCCGGGCCTCACTGGCTCACCGTTTCCAGACTCACGGGATCCCGCTCCGGCAGCATGGTCACGCCACCGCCGATCTTCTCCGCCACCTCGGCCATCGTGGCCCGGCCGTCGGCGTCGCCCGGCTCGATCTCCTTCCAGTCGCCGACGATCAACATGACCAGGCTGTCCGGCAGGAGATGCCGCTCGGCCACGCGCTTGACGTCGGCCGGCGTCACCGCCTCGATGTTCGCGCGGTAGGTCCGCCAGTAGTCGTGGGGGCGGCCCAGGAACTCGTCCTGGGCAAAGATCGAAGCGATGGCTTCGGCCGATTCGAAGTTGCTCGGGAAGGTCTCGATCGCGGCCGCCTTCACCGTCTGGAGTTCGTCCGCCGGGACGAGTTCCGTTCGCATCCGGTCGACCTCCTCCAGCGCGATCTTCGCCGCGAAGGCGACCGTCTCGCTCTTCGACTGGAAGCCGATGCCGAGATTGCCGGGCCAGTGGTTGCCGATGCCGAAGCTCGAGTAGGCGCCGTAGGCGAGGCCCTCGTCCGAACGGATCCGTTTCATCAACCGCGAGGTGAAGCCGCCGCCGCCGAGGACGCCGTTCATCATCGACAGCGCGAAGTGGTCGGGATGGCCCCAGTCGTCCCGCCGGAACGTGCGGTGACCGATCTGCACGCGGCCCTGCGGAATGTCCTGCTGGGCCACGTAGACGCCGGGCGCGGGATCGTACGCCGCCGCTTGCGGCGGCCACGGCGCCTGTTCGCGGCCCTCTTCCCCGAAGCGGTCGAGCAGCGCCGAGAGCTTCGCCGCGAGTTCGTCGCTGTCGAAGTCGCCGGCTCCTGCTATGACCATGTGGCCGGGATGGACGTAGCGCCGGTGAAACGCGACCAGGTCGTCGCGCCCAACTGCCTCCAGCGACGCCGCGGTGACGAATCGGGATTCCACGTGGTCCCGCCCGTAGAGAAGCCACTGGCCTTCCCGGCCCGCCACGTCGACCGGATCGTCGTTGCGCTGCTTGAGGCCCTCCAGCTCGTTCTCCTTCGCCAGGTCCAGCCGATCGCCGTCGAAGCGGGGCTCGGTGAGCATGGAGAAGAAGAGGTCGAGGCACTCGTCGAGCACCGTCGACAGGCAGTTCATCGACATCCCGGCGCTGGTGCTGCCGATGAACGCCGAGAAGTTGCCGGCAACCGCCTCGACCGCCTCGTCGAAGGCCTTCGCCTCCAGCTCGCCGGCGCCGCCGGTCCGCATCAACTCGCCGGTCAGGGAGGCGAGCCCGGTCTGCTCGACGCGCTCCAGCCAGGAGCCGATGCGAAACCGCACCGTGATGTCGACCAGCGGCAGCGAACGGTCCGGCACCAGGTAGGCGGGAACGCCTCCCGCCAGTTCGCGGCGAAAGCCGTCCGCGTCCGGCAGCTCGAAGTCCAGCGGACCGTAGGTCAGTTCGCTCGGATGCGCGACGATCCCGTCGGCGCTCTGGGCGCCGACGGACGACGCCGCACCGAAGCAGAGAGCGACGAGAACCAGAATTCTCACAAGGACGCGTCCGCTCACTGCTCACCTCCTTCGCCATTCTCTTCTGGGGATTCGGCCTGTAGTTCGGCCAGCCGCCCCTCGATCACGCCCCGCATCCAGTCGAGCGCCGGGCGCATCTCTTCCGGCACCTGGGCCGACTGGGCCTCCATCTGCTGGAGGACCATCTCCAGTTGGGCCGGATCCTCGATCTGGGCGATCGCCTCGGCCTGGGACATGAGAGCAGTCCGCATCTCCGGCGGCAGGGCCTCGAGTTCGGACGGGGTCTCCGTCGCTTCGGTTCCCTCCTTGCGGTAGTACAGGCTCACCAGACGCTTCGAAGGCTCGAAGTACTTCGCCGCCACGCGCTGCACGTCTTCGGCGGTGACTTCGTTGGTGCGCTCCGCGACCGTGTTCAGGTAGCGCCAGTCGCCGAGCGCGTCCATGACCGCCAACTGGATCATCAGGAAGAACGGGTCCCGGAGTTGCCGGTAGGTGTCGGCCGACACCCGGTTCTTCACCTTGGCCAGCTCGTCCTCCGGCACCGGCTCGGCGATCAATTCCGCGACGATACCGTCCCAGGCGGCAAGGAGCTGCTCGGGCGTCGCGGCGCCCTTCGTCTCCGCGCGCAGGTTGAAGACGCCGGCGTACTTCCTCGCCTCGTAGAAGGCGCTGGCGCTGGACGCAATCTCGGCGCCCTCCACGATCTGCTCGTAGAGACGCCCGGTGCGGCCGTTCAGGACGCCCGCGACGACGTCGAGCGCGTAGCCGTCGCCATGCCCGAACGGCACCGCGTGGTAGCGCACCTGGAGCTGGGGCTGGCAGTCGCACTCGCCCGTCATCCGCTTCTCGGCCAGTTGCTCCGCCTCGAGAGTGACGACGTCCGGCGCGGGCCGCTCGGCCCGCGGGAGCCGGCCGAAGTAGCGCTCCGCCAGTTCCCGCACTTCGGCCGAATCGAAGTTGCCGACCAGCACGGCACTCAGGTTGTTTGGCGCATAGTAGGTGGCGAAGAACTCGTCGGCCTGAGACTTGCTGATCACCTCCAGGTCCGAAGCCCAGCCGATGACCGGCCAACTGTACGGGTGGGACTGCCAGAACATGGCGTCCGCCTGCTCGTCGTAACGGCCCGTGGGCGTCGACTCGGTGCGCAGGCGCCGTTCCTCGTAGACGACGTCGCGTTCGGCGTAGAACTCGCGGAACACCGGATTCAGCAGGCGATCCGACTCGAGCCAGAACCAGAGTTCCAGCCGGTTGGCCGGCAACTGGTTGATGTAGACCGTGAAGTCGTTGCTGGTGAAGGCGTTCAGGCTCGTTCCGCCGCCGTCCGTGTAGACCTTGTCCAGCTCGTCCTTGACCATGAGCTCCCGCTGCTCTTCCACGAGCTCCTGGAACTCAGCCCGGAGGGCGTTCAGCAGGTCGGTGCGGTGGGCGGGGTCGTACGGATCGTCGATCTCGCCCAGCCGGTAGCGGCGGCGTTGCTCGCGGAGCGCGGCGCGGATCTTCTCCTGGACCGCCTCCTGCTCCGCGATGATCTCGAGGTCGCGCTCGATGTCCTTCGTGCCGATCGTGTGCGTCCCCTTGAACATCATGTGCTCGAAGAAGTGGGCCAGGCCGGTGATCCCCGGCCGCTCGTCGGCGGAACCGACGTGAGCCACCCACGCCGCCGCCACCGTCGTCAGTTCCGGGCGGCTCACGAGCAGGAAACGCATGCCGTTGTCGAGTTCGAACTCCTCGACCGGCACGGCGGCCGCGGTCGGCGCGCTCTGGGCCGCGCCGCCGACCGGCCAGGCGAACGCCGCCGCCAGCAGAGCGATCCACATCGCCGCCGCGCCGCCCCTTCTTCCTTCCCGAGGGGCACTGCTTCGTTGAGGCCAGATCACAGGCGAGTCTCCTTTCCGGTCCCCTGCACCGGAGACCGAGTCAGCGGGACCGGCAGACTCTACCGCCTGCGCCGCAGGCCGGCCGCGCAGCGAAGTGTCCTGGACGGTTGACATTCGGGCCTCCAAGTTTCTATTGTTAGCACTCGCCCGGCGCGAGTGCTAACAGGCGCTTCGCCCGGCCACACAGACCACATCCACCGACACCAACCCAAGAGGAGGAGATCGCTGGTGAGTGTACGTCCGCTTCATGACCGGGTACTCGTCAAGAGGCTCGAGGAGGAGGAGCAGATCCGGGGAGGCATCATCATCCCGGACGCTGCGAAGGAGAAGCCGCAGGAGGCCGAGGTCGTCGCCGTCGGCCCCGGCAAGCTGCAGGAAAACGGCGAGCGTTCCGCGCTCGACGTCAGCGTTGGTGACCGCGTGCTGATCGGAAAGTACTCCGGCAGCGACATCAAGATCGACGACGAAGACATGGTCATCCTGCGCGAGGACGAGATCCTCGCGGTCGTGGGATAGGCCGGAACTGGAGAGCAGATACATGGCAAAGCAGATCGTCTACTCCGAGGACGCGCGCGGCGCGGTCCTGCGCGGAGTCAACAAGCTCGCCGACGCCGTCAAGGTGACGCTCGGCCCGAAGGGCCGTAACGTCGTCCTTGAGAAGTCGTTCGGCTCCCCCACGATCACCAAGGACGGCGTCACCGTCGCCAAGGAGATCGAACTGAAGGACGGCCTCGAGAACATGGGCGCGCAGATGGTGCGCGAGGTGGCCTCGAAGACCTCAGACGTGGCCGGTGACGGCACGACAACCGCGACCGTCCTGGCGCAGGCCATCCTGCGCGAGGGCGCGAAGAACGTGACCGCCGGCGCCAATCCGATGGAGCTCAAGCGCGGCATCGAGTTCGCGGTGGGCGCCGCCGTCGACGCCATCCACGCCCTCGCCAAGGACGTGAAGGACAGCGAGGAGATCGCCAACGTCGGCACGATTTCCGCGAACAACGACGCCGAGATCGGCCAGATCATCGCCGAGGCGATGGACAAGGTCGGCAAGGACGGCGTGATCACGGTCGAGGAGGCCAAGGGCCTGCAGACCGAGCTCGAGGTCGTCGAGGGCATGCAGTTCGACCGCGGTTACCTGTCGCCCTACTTCGTGAGCGACGCCGACCGCATGGAGTGCGTGCTCGAGAACTGCGTCGTGCTCCTGCACGAGAAGAAGATCAGCTCGATGAAGGACCTGCTTCCGGTCCTCGAGCAGGTCGCCAAGCAGGGTAAGCCGATGCTGATCGTCGCCGAGGACATCGAGGGCGAGGCTCTGGCCACCCTGGTCGTCAACAAGCTGCGCGGCACGCTGCAGGCGGCCGCGGTCAAGGCGCCCGGTTTCGGCGACCGCCGCAAGGCCATGCTCGAGGACATCGCGATCCTCACCGGCGGCCGGGTGATCACGGAGGACCTCGGCATCAAGCTGGAGAACGTCCAGTGGCAGGACCTCGGCGAGGCGAAGAAGGTCGTCCTCTCCAAGGACGACACGACGATCGTCACCGAGTCCGGCGACACCGGCCGCCAGGCCGCGATCGCCGGCCGGGTCAAGCAGATCCGCAACCAGATCGAGGAGACGACCTCCGACTACGACCGCGAGAAGCTCCAGGAGCGGCTGGCGAAGCTGGTCGGCGGTGTCGCCGTGATCCGGGTGGGCGCCGCGACCGAGACCGAGATGAAGGAGAAGAAGGCTCGGGTCGAGGACGCGATGCACGCGACCAAGGCTGCCGTCGAGGAGGGCGTCGTCCCGGGCGGCGGCGTGGCTCTGCTTCGCGCGATAGAAGCGGTCGCCGGGCTGACCGAGAACGGCGACGTGGGCATCGGCATCTCGATCGTCAAGCGCGCGCTCGAGGAGCCGACCCGGCAGATCGCCGAGAACGCCGGAGTCGAGGGCTCGGTCATCGTCCGCGACGCGAAGGCGCAGACCGGTTCGGTCGGCTACAACGCGGCCAACGGCGAGATGGAGGACCTGATCGCCGCCGGCGTCATCGACCCGGCCAAGGTCACCACGACGGCGCTGCAGAACGCCGCGTCGATCGCCGGCCTCATGCTGACCACGGAGGCTCTCGTCTCCGAGATCAAGGAAGAGAAGCCGGAAGCACCGCCCGCGCCCGACATGGGCGGCATGGGCGGCATGATGTAGCCAAGCCGGCTACCGGCAGCGACTGAGGGCGGCCTTCCGGGGCCGCCCTTTTTCGTCCCGCAAGGCCGCGACGACCTCCTCGACCGACACCCCCTCCGGCTCGCCACGAAAGCCGGCGAGCCGCACGTAGGCCTCCGCCGCGGCGCGATGGAATCCATCCGGCAGCCCCGCCGCCTCGAGGGTCGAAGCGATCTCCTCCATCTCGCCCGCGAAGCGCCATGCCTTGGGCGCCGCCGTGGCGGCGGCACGCACGCTTCGCTTCTCCAGGCCCGGCTGCGATCTGGCCCATTCCCCGAGCAGACCGTCCTCGACGCCGTAGGCGCTGGCGGCGGCCCGCAGCGAGAGCAGCAGCGCGGCGCTGCCCTTCGTGAAGCCGGCGTAGCACATCTTGAGCGCCGAGGCTGCGCCGACGTCTGCCTCAAGATCGATCGCCTCGAGGGCCGACTTCTCGAACAGGGCCGCCAGCTCCGCCGCGGCGTCTCCCGAGAGATAGAGACGCGTGGTCCCCGGCCGGACCGCCGGCGGCCCCACGATGCCGCCGTCCACGAAGCGCGCACCACCCGCCGCGGCGGCTTCCGCGATCCTGAGCGCCGTGGCGGGCGACACCGCGTTCGCATCGAGATAGACGCCGTCGAAACCGGTCGCGGCGACAGCCTCGGCAAGCGCCAGGGCACCATGGGGAGGGCAGACCGAGAGCACGACGTCGGCCGCCTCGGTCACGGCTTCGAGCGTCTTCAGATCATCGAAGCCGTCGCCTTCAGCGCGAGCCCGAGTCTCGCCGCTACGCCCCCCGGACGCCCACACGACCCGGACGGACTCGCGCACCGCCGCGCCGACGGTGACGCCCATCGCTCCTGGATGGAGCAGCCCGACAGTGGCGATCGTCAAGGCAACGCGCGCGGGTCGACGGCCGTGGTCAACCGCCCGATGTCTCCGCCCTGGCGGCCGCTTCGGCTTCCGCGTCTTCCGCCCGGGCGCCGCGCAGCAGGTTCAACATGCCGTAGTTCCCCTCGTGGCAGGCGTACTCGAACATGGGCAGAGGATTCCTGCTCATCGGAATGACCGCCGTCCAGGGACGCTCGAAGGACTCCGGGTCGTCGATCGTGTACTCGTAGACGAGCCGGTCCTCCCCCACGCGGGTGAACCTCTCGGTCAACCGCATGTTCGGGCCCGACCCCCGGAAGCTGGTCTCGCCAGTGAAGTTCGTCGTCACGACGACCAGGGTTTCGCCCTCCCAGTGGCCCCGCGAGTCGCCCCGCCATTGCCGCACGTCCTCCCGCAGCGTCGGACGCCCATCGAGAGGCACGATCCGCGAGTCGTGGACCATTTCGACCAGGAGCACGACCGTATCCTCGGTCTGAAAGATCTGGACGTTGTTGTTGTAGGCGCTCGGGCTCATCGGCGGTCCGGCGTTGAAGCCGAGGATGCACCGTTCGGCGACCCCGCGGTCCTCGGGGCCGTGCGCCGGCCGGCGACGCGCCGCGAGGCGTTCCGCGACCCGTTGCCTCGCCGCGTCGGTCAGCTCGGGTATCCGGCCGTTGGGAGGATCGACGATGAGCGACGTGCGCCGGTCCTCGGTCAGCTTGTCGCCGTAGTCCCACCAGAACTGGTTGTAGGCGTTCGCGACATCGGCCTGGGCCGAAAGGCCGTCGGACGTGCGGCGGTCCTTGTCCCGCCGCGCCAGCGTCCGCTGCTCGAACTCGGCCGCCGCCTCCGCGCTGCCGAAGCGCTCCTGCTCGCCGAGCTCCTCCGGCCGCTCGAGCGGCGTGATCGTCCGGAAGTCCCAAATCCCGCGCAGGTCGGGCGCGCCCCAGGGCGTGCGCTCCAGCTCAGGCGCGTCCTGCTGTGCGGCGAGGGGCGTCCCGGCCAGCACGGCGATGGCGAATGCTGCGATCGGCGCCTTTCGCTTGCCCATGCGACTCTCCTTCTTAGGGTGTCTCTGCAGTTTACCCATCCGTCTTCGACTCGCCCGTCAGCACGGACCGGTCCGGTGGCCGGCAGAACCAGATCGACGCCGCACCCAGGACCGCCAGGGCGGCGAGGGCCCAGAGGGTGCCGGCATAGGAACCCGTTCGATCCGCCGCGGCGCCTGCCAGGACCGGCCCGAGAGCGCCGATGACGCCGATCAGGAACAGCCGAACGCCGGTCGTGCCAACAAACGCCGCCCGCCCGAAGAACAGGCCGAACACGACCACTTCGCTCGTGTAGGCGGTGCCGTAGGCAACGCCGATCACGAAGACGCAGGGATACGCCACGGCCGCCGAGCCGGCCGAGACGAAGACCGACAGCGCGACCGCGTTGACCAGCAGGGCCAGCGCGAGCACGCGCATCGGCGACATGAAGTCGCCCAGCGACCCGGTCAGCCGGCCGAACAGGCTGGCGCCGACCCGTACGCCCAGGATGGCCGATGCGGCGAGCGTCGTGAAGCCGAGATCTTCCAGGTGAATGCCGCCGTGGGCGGACACGACCCGCCACGGCACCGTGTTCGCCGCCGTCGCGAAGGTGGCGATCCAGAACTGGGGCGTGCGCAGAGCCCATATCAGGGCGCCCTTCGGCGCCGACGCGCCAGCCGCTTCGGCGGCGCCGCCCGCCTGCCGTGAATCCGCCCGGCGGCCCGGCTCGACCGGGGTCGGATCGTCGGCGTCGGCCGGCGGCAGCCCGTCACGACGCTGGCCGATGTCGCTCGGCCGGTTCCGAATGAAGAGGACGGCGATCGCCGCCACGAGCAGGGAGATCCCGGCGACGATTTGCCAGCCGACGCGCCAGTCCCACGCCTCGAGCACGAGCCCGGCCGCCGGCGGCCACAGAAAGCCGACCACCCCGGCGCCCGACAGGATGATCGCCGTCGCCCGCGCCCGGTACCTGCGGAACCAGAAGACCGGCATCGCCTGGGCGGGCAGCAGCGTCGAGAAGCCGATCCCGATGCCGCCGACGAGCGAGTAGCCGAGGTAGATCTCGGTCGCGCTCGTGGCTTCGCTCACCAGCCAGAAGCCGCTGGCGCCGCACAGGGCGCCCGCCGTCACCGTGGCCCGGATGCCCCAGCGACGGATGACGGCCGCCGCGACCGGACTGACCAGGCCGTACGTGAACGTGAACGCCCCGAACATCTGGCCGATCTGCTGGCGGGTCAGCTCCAGATCGGCGATCAACGACGACGCGAAAATGCCCAGGCCGTAGTACGCCGGAGCGATGCCCAGGCCGTAAGTCAGGAAGCCGATGCCGACCATCGGCCAGCCGTAGAACTTCCGTCGAGATCCGGGCGAAACGGTCAATCCACCTCCCTCCCCGGACCTAGCCGGCACCGCCCGCGTCCGGCGACGCATCGGCGTACAGGTGACAGGCGACGCGCGCCGGGCCAACCGCCTCGAGCGGTGGCTCTACCCGGTCGCAGTGGTCGAGCACCTTCGCGCAGCGCGGGTGGAAGGCGCAGCCGGGAGGCGGCTTGCGGACACTCGGCACCTCACCGGCGATCAGCCGGTGGGGCCGCGCCGCCTCGATCAAGGGATCCGGCGTCGGCACGGACGCGAGCAGCGCCTCCGTGTACGGGTGCCGGGGCCGCTCGAACAGTTCGTCCCGAGCCGTGATCTCAACGATCCTCCCCAGATACATCACCCCGATCCGGTCGCTGATGTGGCGCACGACCGACAGGTCGTGGGCAATGAACAGGTAGGTCAGGCCGAGCTGCTCCTGCAGGTCCATCAGGAGATTGAGCACCTGCGCCTGGATCGAGACATCGAGCGCCGACACCGCCTCGTCGCAGATCACCAGATCGGGCTCGAGCGCCAGTGCGCGGGCGATGCCGATGCGCTGTCGCTGGCCGCCCGAAAACTGGTGTGGATAGCGGTTCGCCATCGCCGGCAGAAGACCCACCAGGTCGAGAAGCTCCGCCACCCGCGCACGGTAACGGCGACGGTCGCCCGCCAGACCGTGGACCTTGAGCGGCTCGCCCACGATCTCTCCCACCCGCATGCGCGGGTTGAGCGAGCCGAACGGGTCCTGGAACACCATCTGCATCCGCCGCCTCACTCCTCGTAACTGCTTCTGGCTGTACGCCGTCACGTCCTCACCCCCGAACACGATCCGGCCGGCGGTCGGTTCGAGCATGCGGAGGATCGCGAGCGCGGTCGTCGACTTTCCGCAGCCGCTCTCCCCCACCAGGCCGAAGGTCTCGCCACGCCGGAGTTCGAACGACACCCCGTCGACCGCCTTGACGGAGCCGACGCGCCGTCGCATGAGAACTCCCTCCGTGACCGGAAAGTGGACCTTCAGGTCCTCGACCCGAAGCAACACCTCGCTCCCGGGGGATGACCGGGAAGCCGATGCATCCACGGCAACGTCCGTCGTGATCATGCGCTTCCGGCGCCGTTCAGGCCGCCGGCTCCTCTTCGGCTCGGTAGCAGGCCCAGGCCCGTGCAGCATCATGCGCGACGAGCGGCGGCGGCGCCTCCAGGCAGCGCTCATGAGCATTCGGGCAGCGCGGCTCGAAGGCGCAGCCCGCGGGCAGCGCCGACAGGTCCGGCGGCTGGCCTTCGATCGACTCGAGACGGCCGCCGGTGTCGGCCTCCAGCCGGGGTACCGAGCGCAGGAGTCCCTGGGTGTAGGGATGCCGCGGATCCGCGTAGAGCGCCGCGGCCGGCCCGCTCTCGACGATCCGGCCGCCATACATGACGGCCACCCGGTCGGCGTAGCGAGCAACCACTCCCAGGTCGTGCGTGATCAGGATGAGCGCCGAGTCGGTCTCCCGGGTACGTTCCTTGAGCAACTCGAGGATCTGCGCCTGAACCGTGACGTCGAGCGCGGTGGTCGGTTCGTCGGCGATCAGGAGTCGCGGGTGGCACGCCAGGGCCATCGCGATCATCACCCGCTGGCGCATGCCGCCCGAGAACTGGTGCGGGTAGTCGCCGAGCCGCTTCTCCGCGTCCGGAATCGCGACGGACCTGAGCAGGTCCACCGCCTGGTCGAGAGCCTCGCGCCGCTTGAGCCCGCGGTGCAGGCGCAACGGCTCGGCAACCTGGCCGCCGATCGTGAGCACCGGATTGAGCGAGGACATCGGCTCCTGGAAGATCATCGCGATCCGGTTGCCCCGCACCGCCCGGATGCCGGCCTCGTCGAGAGCCAGCAGGTCGCGGCCCTCGAACAGGATCCGCCCCTTCTCGATGCGCCCCGGATCCGGGATCAGGCGCAGGATCGAGAGCGCGGTGACGCTCTTCCCCGAACCGCTCTCCCCCACGATCGCCAGTGTTTCGCCGGCCGTGACCTCGAAAGAGACCGAGTTCACCGCGCGCACCGGCGGACGCTCGCCGAAGCCGGAGCGGAAGGCGACGTTCAGGTCCTCGACCCGCAGCAGCGGCTCCGTCACTGCGCTCAGAAGCCCATCTCCCGCTTCATCTCCTGGTCGATCCAGAGTCGCGCGTAGATCGGGCCCGGGCGCACCGCCCCGGCCCGGAGCTCGCCGCCGTAGTTCTTCACCCACGGCCACCAGGCGGTGTAGATGTACGGCACCGGAAGCCAGAGGTAGGGCGCCTCGTCCAGCATCTCCTTCGTGATCTGCTTGACGATCCGCTGCCTCTCGGCCTCGTCCCGGGTCAGGAACATCTCGTGGATGCGACGGTCCAGTTCCGGGTCCGACCACATCGACGGGTTCCAGGTCTGGCCGGTGACGAAGTTCTTGCGCAGCGTGGTCGTCGGGTTCACGTGGCCGCTGGCCATCAGGTAGCCGGGGCCGTGGGTGCGGGTGGTCATCATCGACAGGTAGGCCGCGTACTCCACGACCTCGATCTCGATCGTCACGCCGATGCGGTCCAGGTAGCTTGCGAGCAGCGGCGCCAGCTCCATCCGCATCGCGTTGTTGGCAGACACCTGCATCCTGAAGGTGAAGCCGTCGGGGTAGCCCGCCTCGGCGAGCAGGCGGCGCGCCTTCTCGGGCTTGTACTCGAACAGCTCCTGCACGGACGCCGGCATCGCCTCGAGCGGCTCGAAGTAGCCCTCGAACGAGGGATGCTGCGGGTAGGCGAACAGCTCCGCGTTGCCGCCGAAGAACAGCTCGACGATCTCCCGCTGATTCACCGCGAGGTTGATCGCCCGCCGCACTCTCACATCGTCGAACGGCTCCTGGTCGACCCGCATGACCATGAAGGTGCCGCCCGTCGACAGCCAGCGCGACCAGCGTAGCTCGGGGGTCGTCTTCTTCAGGTGATCGACGGCGATCCAGCGGATGTACTCGAGGATGTCCAGCTTGCCCGTGCGAATGGCGGTCAGGTAGGTCGCCTCGTCCTTGATCGTGCGGTAGGTGAGCTTGTCGATGAAGGGAATCTCGTAGGTCTCGCCGCCGACCATGGCCCGATCCCAGTAGTCCGGCCTGCGCACGTAGGTCTGGGAGTTGCCCGGGATGAACCTCTCCAGCGAGAACGGGCCGGTACCGGTCACGTTCCGCCAGTCCTTGGCGTCTACGTTGGCCAGTTCCCGGGGCACGATGCCCGAGAAGTAGCCGTAGCCAAAGCGGTAGTCCCACTCGGCGTTGAACTCGCCGAACTCGAAGACGACCGTGAAGTCGTCCCTGGCCACGACGCGGTCGATGTGGTCGAAGTAGGTCGGGATCGCCTTCGGGCTGTCGCGCAGGCGCTCGTAGCTGAACACGACGTCGTGGGCGTCGAGCTCCCGCGCCCCCATCACTCCGGGCTTGGCCGGGAACATCATGCCGCGCCGGACCTCGATCACCAGGGTCAGCGGGTCTTCCCATTCCCAGCTCGCGGCCACTTCGCCGCGGATCGTCTCGGGGGACATGTACGCCTCGGAGACGAAGCGCTGATCGCCACCCCGGACGGCCGCCTGGTCGAGATCGGCGACGAAGAGCTGCTCGTAGAGCATCCCCGTGTCGTGGTTCTGCTTCCAGTTCCAGTCCGTCGTGTCCCAGGACAGCGCCGACAGGGTGACGTAGACCGTGCCGACGTTCAGCTCGCCCCCGTAGCGGGGCGGCTCCACGGGCGCCGGGCCGGGCTCAAAGGAGAGGTCGGCGCCCATGTCGGTGCCGCCGGCAGGCGACGGGGAACGGTAGGGGGGCGGGTCGGCGCAGGCGCCGAGGAGGAGGGTCAGGGCCACCGGAAGCGCTACGCCGCCGAGGCGTCGTTCAGCCAGGTCTCTCATGTGCCTCTCATTCGTGGGTCGAGCAGGTCGCGCAACGCGTCGCCGAAGACGTTCGCCGCGTAGACGACGACGGTCAGGCAGATGCCGGGCGCCAGCGCCAGCCACGGCCCCAGGTACAGGTAGGTGCGGCCGTCGCCGGAGAGCATCCCGCCCCAGGTGGGCGCCGGCGGCGGCACGCCGAGGCCCAGGAACGAAAGCGCCGCCTCCGACAGGATGACGGCGCCCACGCGGGTCGTGAACAGCACGATGACGACCGGCATGACGTTGGGCAGGATGTGCCGCCGCAGGATGTGGAACGTCCCGGCGCCGACCGACTGCGCGGCGTGGGTGTACACGTGCTCGCGCACCGAGGTCACCGCGCCGCGCACGATGCGGGAGCCGGCGATCCCGTAGAGCAGGCCCAGGATGATCACGATCTGGGTGATCCCCGGGCCGACCACCGAGACGATGACGATCAGCAGCACGAGGTCGGGAAACGTCATCCAGGCGTCGACCAGGCGTTGGGTGAGCATGTCGAACCAGCCGCCTAGGTAGCCCGAGAGCACCCCGATCACGATCGACACGACGGTCGCCAGGGCCGCGGCGCAGAAACCCACGATCATCGACAGGCGGGCGCCCATCAGGACCCGCGAGAACAGGTCGCGGCCCAGATGGTCGGTGCCAAGCAGGAACTGCCGGGACGGCGGCTCCAGCCGGTGCGCCAGGTCGGTCTCGTTGATGCCGTAGGGAGCGAGCACGCCGGCGAAGATGCCGGAGAACAGGAAGATCGCGAAGACGACCGCGCCCGCGGCGCCCAGCGGCTTGGTCCGGAACAGGCGGACCGTGAAGCGCCACCAGCGGGGCCGGTCGCGCACCGGCAGGGCGTCCGGAGCGGCTGCGGCGACGGTGGTCACGACACGCTCATCCGTAGCGCACCTTGGGGTCGAGCCAGCCGTAGCTCAGGTCGACGAGCAGGTTGATCAGCAGCACCGCGACGCCGACGACCAGGAAGACGCCGGAGATCACCGGGTAGTCCCGTTCGTAGACGCCTTCGAGCAGCAGCAGCCCCATGCCCGGAATGACGAAGATCTGCTCCATGACCACGGCGCCGCCGATCAGGAGCGGCGCCTGCAGCCCGATCAGGGTCACGACCGGGATCAGACCGTTCTTCAGCGCGTGCCGGATGACCACCGCCCGCTCTCGCAGTCCCTTGGCCCGGGCCGTGCGCACGTAGTCCTGACGCATCACTTCCAGCATCATCGTCCGGGTCATCCGCATCGTCACCGCGGACAGGGAGAGGCCGAGCAGGATCGCCGGCACGATGAGGTGCGTGAGATTCGCGATCGGATCGACGAAGAACGGCGTGTACTCGAGCTCCGGCGCCCAGCGCCACCACACGGACGGGAACACCATGACCAGGGTGCCGAGCCAGAACCCCGGGATCGCCAGCATCAGGAGAGAGAACGAGCGCGCCGTGTAGTCGACGGCCGAGTCCTGACGCGTCGCCGAAAGGATGCCGACGGGCACTGCGACGGACAGCGCGATGATCAGGGCCAGCAGGCCGAGCTCGAACGTCACCGGCAGCCGCTCCAGGATCTGCTCCAGGACCGGCGTGCTCCGCCAGAGCGACTGACCCAGATCGCCGCTCAGCGCGTTGCCCGCCCAGCGCACGTACTGGGAGACCATCGGCTGGTCGAGGCCCATCGCCGCCTCCAGCGCTTCCCGGTCCAGGCTGGTCGAGACATCGTTCTGCGCCAGCATCAGGTCGATCACGTCGCCGGGGATCACCCGCATCGACACGAAGACGATCAGGCTGGCGAAGAACAGCGTCGGCACCATCGCCAGCAACCGACGCAGAATGTATGTCTTCATGGGAAGTGTCAGAGAATACAGGCCGATGCCACCGATGCGTCCACGAACAGCTCCAGGCGCGGCTCTGCTGGCTATCGCTGCCTGGACGGCAACCGGGGCGGCCGTTCACCCCCAGGCAGGCCCGGCTCGGGCCACGGCCGGCGCCGACGCCGATGCGGTGTCCATCGCCGCGCTCGAGGGTGCCTGGGTTCGCAACCGCCAGCTCAGCGAAGACGCGATGGACCGGCTCGTCGCCGTGTTCGGAGCGCCCGCCGACGTGCCCGAACCGCTACGCGACTTCGCACGCTCGATCTCCGACCAGCGTCGCGGCCTCCACATCCAGGCGGATGGCGGCCGGGTCACCATTCAGAACGCTGCGGGCGAGATCCTCCGCCTCCCTGTCGACGGGCGGACGCGCGTCGACAACCGCGGCGACAGGACCAGCGCCTACCTTGCCGGCGCCGCGCTGGAAGTCATCACTGAGGGAGGTGGCTGGCTGTGGCTCTGGCGGCAGACGTACTACCGGTCCGGCGACCGGCTCGTCGAAGAGACCGAGTCTCAGAACCTGTTGGTCGACCTGAGCTTCCGCACCGTCTACGACTACGCCGAGGGCGAGCCGTCACCGTCGGGCCCGCTCGGAGTCCAGGAGACAGCATCCGCCGGCCAGGCGGCACTCCGCATCGTGCCGCCGCCGCGCAAACACCGCGAATTCCTGAGCGGACCCGTCGAGGTCCAGGCGCTGGTCCTCGATCCACTGATCGACACGGTCGAGTTCCGGCTCGACGGGAGGCGAGTGAATCAGTCCAGGAAACCGCCGTTCAAGGCGATGATCCGCCTCAGCGATCCGCCGCGCGAGCAGGCCCTCGAAGTCCGCGGCTACCGCGACGGGAGCCTCCAGCTCGGCGCCGACCGGATCGTGCTGAACGGCCTGAACCTGCCCTTCGCGGTCCGCATCGCCGATTTGCGTCCCGTGGCCGACGAAGGCACCTCGACCGTCCGGGTCGAGGCCCGCGTCTCCGTGCCGGCGGGGGCCGCTCTCACGGGCGTCGACTTCTACCGCGGCGACCATCGGGTCGCCGCCTTCGACCGGCCGGACTGGAGGAAGCGTCGCGACGGGTCGCGCACGATCAGTGTCGAGGCGCCGGTCGAGAACATCTCGCCGGGCGACTTCGTCCGGGTCGCCGCCCGACTCGCGGATGGGCGAGAACGGGAAGACGCCGAACTCCTCCAGGGCGCCGACTACCAGAGCGAGATCGACGTCCAACTGGTCCAGCTCCAGATCCTCGCGGTCGACCGCGACGGCAATCCGCTGAGCGACCTGCAGCCGGGGGATTTCGAGATCCGCGAGAACGGCGAACGGCGCCGGGTCGAGAGCCTGCACGCCTCCAGCGACGTGCCTCTCGTTCTCGGCATCGCGATGGACTCCTCGGAGAGCATGCGAACGGTCTGGCGCCAGTTGCACACCGTCGTCCGGAGGTTCATCGCGGGGGCACTGGACGCGGATGATCGAGCATTCCTGGTCGACTTCGACGACACGGTCCGGCTTCTGCAACCGCCGACAGGCGACCGGCATCTGCTGGCGGCCCGTCTCAAACGCCTCCTTGCCGAAGGCGGCACGGCGCTGAACGACGGGCTTCTCTTCTCGCTTCTCCAGTTCCGCCGAGAACCCGGCCGCCGCGCCCTGATCGTGGTGTCTGACGGCGACGACCAGCACAGCCGGACCAAGACAGACCAGGTCACCGATCTCGCTGAACGCGTCGGGATCCCCATCTACTTCATCGCCGTCGGTTGGGCGGAGCCACCTCGCGGCCTGGTGCGGAAGCTAAGCAGGCGCACGGGAGGCCGCCTGTTTCGAGTCCACCCGAGCCTGCCTCCATCCGAGATGGCGAGAGCGTTGCAGGAAGTGTTCGCGCGGATCGACGAGGACCTCCGACGCCAGCACGTACTGACGTACTACTCTGACCGCCCCGTGGGCGTGGCGATCGAGCCAAGCGTCCGGGCTCTGCGCGACGGCCTCATCCTCAAGAGCCTCCTGCCGCTCGACAGGATCGACTAGCCCGCAGCCGCGGCCAGGCGCTTCGATGACCGCAGCCGCGATCCTGCTGACCGTTCTCGCCACGGCCGTCATCTCCGGCGTGCTCGGCATGGCCGGCGGTCTGATCCTGATGGCTATGCTCGCGAGCGTTCTGCCGGTGACCGGAGCGATGATCCTGCACGGCGCCGTGCAGGCGACGTCGAACGGCGCCAGATTCCTCTTTCTCCGCGACCGCATGATGTGGTCCGTGTTGCCGTGGTACGGCATCGGCGCGGCAATCGCGGTGCTGCTGTTCGTAACGATCGCCTTCGTGCCCGACCCGGCGCTGGTCCTGATCGTCGTCGGCAGCTTTCCCTGGATTGCCCGGCTGCTGCCGGCTCTGCGGGGGCTCGACGTCCGCAACCGGCGCACGGCCGCGCTCTGCGGCCTGACCGTCACCGGAGCGCAGCTTCTCGCCGGCGCCTCCGGCCCCCTGCTCGATGCGTTCTACCTCGAAACGAAGGTCGACCGGCGAACCATCGTCGCCACCAAGGCGTTCACCCAGACCGTCGGTCATCTGCTCAAGATCGGCTACTACGTCTGGGTGTCCCGTACGCTCCTGCCGGAGTTCCCCGGCGACCGGCTGTCCCCATGGTTGATCGCCGGCGGCATGGCGCTCGCCGTGGCCGGAGCACGGATCGGGACACGCCTCCTCCACCGGTTCGACGACGGTCAGTTCCGGCGAGTCACCGGGCCGGTGATCCTGGCGCTGGGGGCCGTGTGCGTGTTGAAGGGGTTGCGGGACTCTCTGGCGATGTAACAGGCACCTGGCGGACCGCAGACCGTTGGCCTGTATCCTGCAAGAACAAGAAGCTCTCGCCATGACGAGGAACGACGACATCGGGCGAAACCGCGGTTTCTGCCTCCGCTCCGAGGGCGTGCGGCTTGCCGTTAGCGCCCTCGGCCTTCTGCTTTGTGCGCCCGCCGCGGCCACGGCGCGCGCTCAGGAACCCGCTCCACCGGAAACGTCGACCGCCACCGTGGTCGACGACCCGGTCGCCGGCATCCCGGGAATCTGGGTCAGGGACGAAAAGCTGAGCGAGGACCCGATCGAGAAGCTGGAGGAGAGCTACGGGCAGACCTTCGGCGGCGGGCCGGGCCGGTCACCGGGCGCGAACCCCGGCAGCGGACGCACAAGCGGCTTCGGCCGCGGCGGCCAGGGCGGCTCGGGCCGTGGCGGATTCGGCGGCGGCCGCGCCGGTAGACAGCCGGGCGCCACTCAGGAGGGCCCCTCGGGAATGCGCGAGATGGCGCGAGAACTCGCCGAGCGGCTCGACGTCCTGCTGATTCGCATCGACGACCCCCAGCTCCTGATCCGGAACGCGAAGCGCGAGGACCGCATTCTCTACCTCGACGGGCGCGACATCGCCGACGGCTTCGGCGGCCGCAGCCGCGCTCGCCTTCTCGGTGACTCGCTCGAGGTCGAGACTGCCTCCCAGGGGCGCCAGCGGATCGAGACCTTCTACCTGGAGGGCGATCGGCTCGTTCTCGTAACCGACCTCCAGGGAGGACGCTTCGCCGACCTGTCGTTCCGCACCGTCTACGAGCGCTCGGGCGACGCGCCCGCGGTCGCGGTTCCGACCTCGGCGTCGCATGCGCGCGAAGCAGCCGCCGAGCAGGACGAGGACGGCTTCGACAAGGCGGACTTCCTGCCGCCCGTCGAGGGCGGTCGCGACGGGCGACGGTCGGAGCGCGCGGACGGCGCACGCAGCGCGCGGCCGGCGACGATCCGCATCCTGCCGCCGGAGCGCGGCTACCGCGAGCTGCTGACCGGCCGGGTCCTGATTCAGACACTCACGATCGACCCGCAGATCGCCGTCGTCGAGTTCCTTCTCGACGGCGAGCCGGCGGCCCGGGTTACGACGCCGCCGTTCGAGGCACGGATCAGGCTCGCCGATCCGCCCCGCGAGCAGACGATCGAGGTTCGCGCCACCAGCGCCCGAGACGCCCACGCCGGAACCGACAGGATCGTTCTGAACCGCCTCGATCCCCCGTTCGCGGTGCGTATCGCCGGCATCACACCCGGCGAAACCGATGGCCAGGCGAGTGTCAGGGTGGAGGCCGGAATCTCCGTGCCGCGCTCCGAGACCCTGGAGCGGGTCGAGTTCTACCGCACGGAACGGCTTGTCGCTTCGTTCGACGACTTCAAGGGTGAGGCCGGGCCCAGTGGCGTGCGCTCGGTGGCGGCCGACGTCCCGACCTCCGGCGTCACGCCCCAGGACTTCGTGCGAGTCGTGGCGCGCCTCGGAGACGGCCGGGAACTGGAAGACGTCGAACTCCTCCAGGGCGCCCGGTTCCAGGCCGAGATCGACGTCCAGCTCGTCCAGCTCCAGGTACTCGTCGTCGACCGAAGCGGCAACCCGGTGGGCGATCTCACGCCGGACGACTTCGAGGTCCGTGAGAACGGCCAGCGGCGCCAGGTCGAGAATCTCTACGTCTCGAACGACATCCCCCTGTCCCTGGGGCTGGCGATCGACTCCTCCGGCAGCATGGAGCCGATCTGGCGTCAGACGAACGCGATCGCCGAGGCCTTCCTGAACGGCGCCCTGACGTGGCGCGACCAGGCCTTCCTGGTCGACTTCGACTCGACGCTCCGCCTGGTGCAGCCGCTCACCGGCAGCAAACCACTGCTGGCGCGCGGCCTGGAACGCCTCTTCCCTCAGGGCCAGACCGCCCTCTACGACGCGGTTCTGTTCTCGCTGCTCCAGTACGGCGAGACACCGGGCCGCCGCGCCCTGGTCGTCGTAACCGACGGCTTCGACTCGAACAGCCGCTCCGACCCGACCCGCGCGATCGACTTCGGCAAGCGGCTGGGGGTGCCCGTCTACGTCGTCGCCATGCGCTCCCTCGGCTTCGGCCCGACAACGATGGAGGACGCGAACCTCCGCAACAGCATGCGGCTGATCACCGGGCCGACCGGCGGCCGCCTGTTCCAGATCGAGTCGATCGACCAGATGGCCAACGTGTTCGACCACATCGAGGAGGAGCTGCGGCGCCAGTACGTCCTGACGTACTACAGCGAGCGTCCGTTCGGCTCGGCCGTGGAGCCGGAGGTCCGGATGACGCGAAGAGGCCTCCGGGTTCGAAGCGCGTTGCCGCTAGAGACGATCGAGTAGTCCGTGAGAACGGCGCTTGCGACCATCCTGGTGCTGGGACTGGCGGTAGGCGTCCCGGACCCGAAACACGCGCAGGTCCCCGCCTCGAGTCAGCCGATCGCCGCCCAGTCTGAGGCTCCTCTAGCCAGCCTGGAAGGTTCCTGGATTCGGAACAAGCAGGCCAGCCAGGATCCCATTCAGAAGACCCGGGAGATGGCCCGCGAGCGGAACTGGCAGTCGCCCATCATCGAGGAACAGGCACACGCCGTGGCCAGGAGGTTGAACACCCTCTCGATCCGGGTCGCGGACGACTCGATCTTCCTCCTCGACGCCCGGGGCGACGAGCGCGTCTTCGCTATTGAGGGCAATTCGAGTGGCCTCGGCAGCGCCGTGGGCAGCCACGCATCGATCGTCGATGACACGTTGACGATCGAAACCGTCACGCCGGACTGGATCGGTGTCGAGACGTTCCACCGCCAGCGGGATCAACTCGTCCGCATGACGCGCCTTCGCAGCCGTGGGTACGGAAGGGTGTGGTTTCGCACCATCTACGAACGGCCGCGAACTCCGATTGAGGCGCTTTCTCCCCTGGTCGACCGAAAGGGCTCCACGGGCCAGCCGGCGACCATCCGCATCGTGCCACCGGAGCGCGGGTACCGCGAACGACTCAGCGGCAGGGTCGAGATCCAGACTTTGATCATCGATCCGCTGATCGTGGCGGTCGAGTTCTACCTCGACGGACAACGGACGAAACGCCTCCGCAAACCGCCTTTCACAAGCCACGTCCAACTGGCCGACCCGCCACGCGAGCAGACGCTCGAGGTTCGCGCCTACGGCGCACTGGGCGAGCTCGCCGGAAGCGACAGGATGGTGCTCAACCGAATCGAGGGTCCGTTCACCGTCCGCATAGCCAGGATCCGAAACGCTCAGACGCAGGGCGGCGAAGCAGTTCGCGCCGAGGCCGTCGTCTCGGTGCCCGGATCGGCGACCCTCGAGCGGGTCGAGTTCTACCGCAGCGAACAGCTTGTATCGGCAATTGACCGATTCGATCCTGCCATCGAGAGCGCCGCCGCGCCGCGGACGATTCCCGTCAACGCGCTGATCGAGGACGCGGGCCCGAACGACTTCGTTCGCGTGATCGCCCAGCTCGCCGATGGCCGCGAGCGGGAGGACGCCGAACTCCTGGAGAGCGGCGATTTTCACGGCGAGGTCGATGTTCAACTGGTCCAGCTCCAGGTGCTGGTCACCGACCGCGACGACAACCCGGTCAGCGGCCTCCGGCCCGAGGACTTCCAGATTCGGGAGAAGGGCAAGCGCCTCCCGGCCGAGCACCTCCACACCGCCCGTGACGTCCCCCTGATTCTCGGTCTGGCGATCGACTCTTCGGGCAGCATGGCGCCCGTCTGGCGCCACCTGAAGTACGTCGCCGGGAGCTTCATCGCGGCATCTCTCATGCCGAACGACCGCGCCTTTCTCGTCGACTTCGACGACACGGTGCGCCTGCTGCAACCGCTCGGCGGGAACAAGCAGTTACTTTCCCGCGGGCTCGGGGACCTTGTCGCCGACGGCGGAACCGCTCTCAACGACGGGCTTCTGTTCTCGCTGCTGCAGTACGGCAACGAACCTGGCCGCCGCGCGCTGGTGGTCGTCACCGACGGCCTCGACCGGATCAGCCGGTCACGGCCCGAACAGTCCACCGATTACGCCGAGCGCCTCGGCCTGCCGATCTACTTCATCGAGCTGGACAACCAGGTCCACGCCGAGATTCGAGGCGTCGGTCTCGCGCGGAGGATGTCCGACGCCAGCCTGCACCGGGAGAAGGCGCGGCGACGCCTCAGGCGGATCAGCCAGCAGACCGGCGGTCGTCTCTTCCGCATCAGGCTCTCCGGCGCGGCCGTCACGTGGACCGAACGGATCGAACAGGTCTTCGACCGGATCGAAGACGATCTGCGTCACCAGCACGTCCTCGCCTACTACAGCAACCAGCCGATGGGCACCGCGGTCGAACCGGACGTCAAGGTGACACGGCGAGGACTCAAGCTGCGCAGCGCGGTGCCGCTCGAGGCGATCGAGTAGGCACGGCGGCGCCACGAGGATGAAGAGCCCGGATCGAAGGTGGGGGCGGCCCGCGAGGTTGGCGGCAGCGTCGGCACTGGCCCTCACGGCTCTTCTGCCGACGCCGGGCGCGGCGCAGGTCTGGAGCGATCGGATGCTCGGCATCCCCGGCGCCCGCGAAGACCTGCCCTTCTCCCCGCTTCTCGGCCCGTGGATCAGGAACGACTCGCACAGCCAGCATCCGGTGAGGAACATCGAGGCCCTGGGCCTCGCGTCGGAGGACGACCTGTCGCGGCTGCGCCCGCTGGCGGAGGCCCTTGCCGAGAGCAACGCCACTCTCATGATCCGGGTTCTCGAGAACGACCTCGTGCTGCTCGACAGCCGCGGCAGCACGCTCAGGGTTCCGTACGGCGGCAGGCAGCGCCGCCTCGGCGGCGGCATCAGGGGACAGGTTCTCGAAGCCGGCGAAACGCTCACCATCGAGATGACCGCCGTCGACGGGCGGCAGGTCGACACGTACTTCCGGGAGCGCGAGTGGCTAGTTCGGTGGACCGACATCGAACCCCGGGGCCTGCCCCCGTTCCAGGTCGACACGGTCTACGAGCGGCCGGGACCGCCGCCCGCCCCGGACTCCCTCCCGGCCGAGCCGCTGGCCGCCATCCGCATCGTGCCGCCCGAACGCGGGTACGGCGAACCGCTCAGCGGACCGGTCGAGATCCAGACCCTGATCATCGACCCGCGAGTCGCCGAGGTCGAGTTCTTCCTCGACGACGAACGAGTCAAGCGGGTTCGGAAGCGGCCCTTCAGGACCCGCATCCGCCTCGCCCACCCGCCTCGCGCGCAGACTCTTGAAGTCCTGGCCTATGCCGAGCCCCACATGTACCTCGGCCAGGACGAGTGGATCTACCTCGGCCAGGATGAACTCGTCCTCAACCAGGTCGACCTGCCATTCGCCGTCCGCATCGCGGACATGAGCAGCCTGCAAGTGAACGGGAGTGCCGCGACGCGGGTGGAGGCGTCCCTTTCGCTGCCCCGCTCCGCCACGCTCGAGCAGGTCGAGTTCTACCGGAGCGACCTTCTCGTCGAGGCGGTGCGCAACTTCGGCCCGGAGGCTGCCGCCGGCGACCCGCGCGCGATCCAGGTCGAGGCGCTGATCGACGGCGGCCTGCCCGACGACTTCATCCGCGTCGTGGCGAAGCTCGCCGACGGCCGCGAGCGGGAAGACGCGCAACTCCTCCAGGCCGCCGACTATGAAAGCGAGATCGACATCCAGTTGGCCCAGTTCCAGGTGCTGGCGACCGACCCCGACGGCAACCCCATGAGCGGGCTCTCGCCCGAGGACTTCGAGATACGCGAGGACGGCCAGGGCAGACCGGCCGTGGCCCTCCACACCGCCTACGACGTGCCCCTCGTGCTGGGGCTGGCGATCGACTCATCGGACAGCATGCTGCCTACCTGGAACCGGCTGAAGTACATCGCGCGGAGTTTCCTGGCAGCCGCGGTGACGCCCGGCGACCGGGCCTTCCTGGTCGACTTCGACGACACGGTGCGACTGGTCCAGCCGCTGACGTCGGATCGACCCCTGCTGTCCGAGCGACTTGACCGCCTGATCCCGATGGGCGGCACGGCCCTGAACGACGGACTCCTCTTCTCCCTCCTGCAGTACGGGAGCGAGCCCGGCCGGCGAGCGCTGGTCGTCATCACCGACGGCGCCGACCAGCACAGCCGTTCCAACCCCGAGCAGTCCAGCGAGTTCGCGGAGCGGCTGGGCCTGCCTATCTACTTCATCGAGCTGGACAACTCCCGCGCGGGCACTTCCGGAGCCGTCGCCCTTCGCCGCAACCGGGAACGACTCCGACGCATCGCCGAAGAGACGGGAGGCCGTCTCTTTCACCTGGAGCTCAACAGCGACACGCGCTGGTGGGCCGAACCGATCGAGCGGGTCTTCGGCCAGATCGAAGAGGACCTGCGACACCAGCACGTCCTGACGTACTACACCGACGAGCCTCACGGAGCGCCGGTCGAACCGGAGATCCGGGTCACCCGGCGCGGGCTGAGGCTGCGCAGTGCGGTGCCGCTGCCAGGGATCGACTAGTCGGGCGCCTCCGTTTCGCCGCCGGCCCGTCCGCCTACTGCCCGCCAGTCGCCGCCGCTTCCCGCTCCTGAGCTCGGGCGCCCGACAGGATGTTCGTCAAACCGTAGTTCCCCTCGTGGCAGGCGTACTCGAAGATCGGATCCTCGGTGCGGGCGAGCCGGATCATCATCGTCCAGGGACGCACCCAGGTCGCCTCGTCCTCGTAGGTGATCTCCCACTCGATCGTCTCCGGGCTGGTGCGCGTGAAGCGCTCGACCACCTTGAGACCATCGGTCGCTCTACCACTGGCGCCGCCGCTGGCAGAGTAGTTCGTCGTCTCGACGACGAGCGAATCGTCCTCGAACCATCCTCGCGAGCCGCCATGCCAGAGCCGCAGGTCGTCGGGCAGCGACGCTGGTTCTCCCAGCGGAATGATCCGCACGTCGTGGATCAGCTCCTGGAGGATCGCGACGTGGTCCGCCGTCTGGAAGAACTGGAAGTAGCTGTTGTAGCCGGCCAGGGTGTTCGGCACGCCGTAGCTGATGCAGCGGACTGCGACCGGCATGTCCTCGGGGCCGGCGGGCACCTCGTCGCCGTAGGCCACCGCGGCCCGCATCCGTTCCATCGCCCGCTCGGTCAGGGCCGGAATGCGGCCGTCCGGCGGGTCGACCACGAGTGACGTGCGGTTGTCGAGCTCCCGGTCGACGAGCCAGAACGAGTTGTAGTTGCCGGTCACCTGGTCGAAACCGCGGAACTCGGGATCCTCCAGCACCCGCTGGATCAGGTAGTCGCCCAGCAGGTCGCCGGCCTGGGAACCCTCCCGGATCTCCTCGAGGCGGCGCTTGAGGTCGGCGAGCTCTTCGTCGGTGAGGGTCGCCTTCTCGCCGAAGGCCTTCGGCCGCTCGAGCGGCGTGGCGCTGTTGTTCGCCCAGATGCCCTGGAAATCGGGGTGGCCGTCGGCGGTGCGCGGCGCGGACCACTCTTCCGCCGGCGCCACTCCGGCGACCAGGAGCAGCATCAGGATCATCGGCATCAGGGCACGGCGAGGCAGAACACGGCGGAAACGGGGGCTCGACATCGTCTCGACCTCCTTGGAACTGCGGAGTCGGGAGTATACGGGCGGGCGGTATCCTCCGCGCGCCGCAACCCACGGGAGATCACCGCCATGCAGTTGAGCCGATCCGTAGCCGTCGAACGCCGCGAGGAACCGCGACGCGGAGTCGCCGGCGCGATCTGGATCGACAACCCGCCGGTCAACGCCCTGAGCCAGCACGTGCGCGAAGGTCTCGCGGCCGCGGTTCCGGCGGTGGCCGGGGACCCGGAGATGCAGGCCGCGGTTCTCGTCTGCCGCGGCCGCACGTTCATCGCCGGCGCCGACATCCGCGAGTTCGGCAAGCCGCGCCTGCCCCCGGACACGAACGAAGTCAGGCGGATGATCGAGAAGTCGCCCAAGCCTTTCGTCGCGGCGATTCACGGCACCGCGCTGGGCGGCGGGCTAGAGATGGCGATGGCGTGCCACTTCCGGGTCGCCGACCGCGACGCGCGCCTGGGCCTGCCCGAAGTCAAGCTCGGCATCCTGCCGGGCGGCGGCGGCACCCAGCGGTTGCCCCGCCTGGTCGGCGTGCCGCGGGCGCTCGAGATGATCACGAGCGGCGAGCACATCGCCGCCGCGGAGGCGCTCGACCTGGGACTCATCGACGCCGTGATCGACAGCGAAGAGGAAGGCGGTCTCGAAGCCGGCGCGATCCGCTTCGCCCTGCGCGCCGTCGCCGCGGGACGCGGCCTGCCGCGGGCCCGGGACGTCGAAAGTCACCGCGACGTGCTGCGCGAGAACCCGACGATCTTCAACGACTTCCGGCGCCGGATCGCGCGCAGGACGCGGGGCTTCAATGCTCCCGAGGTCTGCATTCAGTGCATCGAGGCGGCGGTCGAGCTGCCGTTCGACGACGGGCTCGCCCGCGAGGCCGAGCTGTCGCGGACGCTTCACGCGGACCCGCAGTCGCGGGCCCAGCGCTACTACTTCTTCGCCGAGCGCGCGGTGCGCAAGATCCCCGACATCCCGAGGGACACCCCACTGCGCGAGATCGCCAGGGTTGGCGTCCTCGGCGCCGGCACGATGGGCGGCGGCATCTCGATGGCCTTCGCCAACGCAGGCTTCCCGGTCTCCATGGTCGAGCAGAATCGGGACGCGCTCGACCGCGGCCTGGCCACGGTGCGGAGCAACTACGAGCGCAGCGCTGCTCGAGGACGCTTCACCGCCGACCAGGTCGAGCAGCGGATGGCACTGCTCGACGGCGGCACGGACCAGGACGCGCTCGCGGAGTGCGACCTCGTGGTCGAAGCGGTGTTCGAGGACATGGACCTGAAGAAGCGCGTCTTCGGCCAGCTCGACCGGATCGCGAGGCCCGGCGCACTGCTGGCCACGAACACGTCCTACCTCGACGTCAACGAGATCGGCCGCGCCACCGGCCGGCCTGAGGACGTCGTCGGCATGCACTTCTTCAGCCCGGCGAACATCATGAAGCTGGTCGAGGTCGTGCGCGGCGAGAAGTCCGCGCCAGACGCGATCGCTACCGCGATGTCGATCTCCCGGACGATCGGCAAGGTGCCGGCCCTGGTCGGCGTCTGCCACGGCTTCGTCGGCAACCGGATGCTCTTCCAGCGCCGCCTGCAAGCCGACCGCCTGGTGCTCGAGGGCGCGCTGCCCTGGGACATCGACCGGGTGCTCTACGACTTCGGCATGCCGATGGGTCCGTTCCGCATGAGCGACCTCGCCGGTCTGGACGTCGGCTGGAATGCGGAGACCTCCTCGTCCAGCACGTTGCGCGAGATGCTCTGCGAGCGCGACCGCCGCGGTCAGAAGACGGGCCGCGGCTACTACGTGTACGACTCGGCGACGCGAGCCGCGGCGCCGGACCCGGAGGTCATGGACCTCGCCCGCGACCTCGCCGGCCGGCTGGGCATCGAACAGCGTGAGATCGGCGATGAGGAGATCCTGAACCGTTGCCTGCTCTCCTCCGTCAACGAGGGAGCGAAGATCCTCGAGGAGGGCATCGCGCTGCGCGCCAGCGACATCGACGTCATCTGGATCAACGGCTACGGCTGGCCGGTCTACCGCGGCGGCCCGATGTTCTGGGCCGACGAGTTCGGCCTCGACCGCATCGTCGACATCCTGGACGACTACGCCGCCCGCTTCGACGCCGACCAGTGGCAGGCCGCGCCGCTGTTGCGGGAGACGGCCGCCACCGGCGGCCGTCTCAGCGGCTAGCGGCTCGGCTTCGGACTCACCCGCCCGCTCCGGGCCACAGGGGTAAGGGTCCCAGCGGCCGCTCCCGCTTTCTCGGATGGGGGGAGGTTGGCGCTCGCTTCACTCCGCTCGCTCCGGTAAGGCATTGCCTGGCGTTCGGTCGTCGGGCGTCGCTCGCTTCGAGCCCGCTGGGACCCTTACCCCTGTGGCCCTGCGCGGGCTGGAAGACGTCGGCTGGACCGCTGCTACTGTTCCGCGATGCGCATCGCAAGACCTGTCAAACGACCAAGGCGGTTCTCCCCCTGGTCGGTGGCAGTGCTTGGAGTGACTGCGTACGTTTCGGTGGCTTCTAGCCAGGAACCCGCGGACACCGATTGGTCCGTTGTGACCGGGAGTGACGCGAGTCAGCGGTACGCGCCGCTTGGACAGATCGATGGGGACAACTTCGAAGCGCTCGAAGTCGCCTGGCGATGGTCGTCGCCGGACAACGAGTTGATGACCGGGGATGGCGAAACGACGAGGCGGCGCATGGTGCCGCGGAATCACGAGGCGATTCCGATCAAGATCGGCGACCGGCTCTACGTGACGACCGGCTACGGGCAGATCGCGGCGATCGACATCGAGCAGGGGACGAGTCTGTGGACCTATGACCCACGGGCCTACGCCCACGGCCGGCCGACGAATCTCGGCTTCACCCACCGGGGCGCGGCGTTCTGGAAGGACCCGGACCTGCCCGGTGAAGGCGGGCGGCTGGTCTGGGCGGGCGGCGACTCCTTCCTGCGCGCGGTGGACACGCTGAGCGGCGAACCCATCGCCACCTTCGGGGATGGCGGCAGTGTGGATCTCACCCTCGGCCTGCGCCGCGAGGTCTCACGCCGGGTCTACAGCGTCAGTTCGCCCGTCACCCTGTGCCGCGACGTCGCGATCGTCGGTTCTTCGATCTCGGACGGGCCGCGCGCGCCGGAAGCGGCGCCGGGCGATGTCCGCGGATTCGACGTCCGCACCGGCGAGCAGTTGTGGACGTTCCATTCGATTCCGCAGGAGGGCGAACCCGGGCGCGATACCTGGGAGGACGGTTCCTGGAAGTACAGCGGCAACACGAACGTCTGGACCCTGATGAGCGCCGATCCGGAACTCGGTCTTGCCTACCTGCCGTTCGGCACGCCGACCAACGACTGGTACGGCGGCCACCGCCTGGGCGACAACCTCTTCGCCGAGTCGCTGGTCGCGGTCGATTGCGAGACCGGCGAGCGGCGCTGGCACTTCCAGACGGTCCACCACGGCCTGTGGGACTACGACCTGCCGACGCCGGCAATCATCGGCGACATCGAGGTCGAAGGCCGCTCCATCCGGGCGGCGATGCAGCTCTCCAAGCAGGGATTCCTCTACGTCTTCGACGCCGGCACGGGCGAACCGGTGTGGCCCATCCTGGAACGCGAGGTGCCGCAAACCGGCATCGTCGGCGAACGGACGTCGCCGACCCAGCCCTTCCCCACCAGGCCGCCGGCCTTCGAACGCCAGGGCATCGGTCCGGACGATCTGATCGACTTCACGCCGGAACTCCGCGGCGAGGCGATGGCCATCCTTGGCCGCTACCAGTACGGGCCGATCTTCACGCCGCCCACGGAGCGCGGCACGTTTCTGATGCCCGGTTACGGCGGCGGCGCGAGCTGGCCCGGCGGCGCCTTCGACCCGGAAACCGGCATGCTCTACGTGCCGTCCTTCACCTGGCCTGTGGTGAACACGCTTCGCAAGCCGGACGCGAGCCGCTCGTCCTTCGACTATGTCGGCCGCATCACCAGCGACGTCCGCGGCCCGCGCGATCTGCCGCTGGTCAAGCCTCCCTACTCCCGGATCACCGCCTACGACATGAACAGCGGCGAGATCGCCTGGACCGTGCCGCTGGGTTACGGCCCGCGCCGCCATCCGGCGATTGCCGGGCTCGACCTGCCTGCCCTCGGCTCGGGCGCCCGCGGCCACGTCGTGGCAACGAAGACGCTGCTGTTGGTGACCTCGGGTCGGTCCCTCGCTTTTCGCGGAGTCGACCGGGAGGCGACGGCGGAGGGCGCCGGACGCGACGACTGGCGGATCGAAACGCCGGCACTGCGAGCGTTCGACAAGGCGACCGGCGACCTCGTCGGCGAAATCGAGCTGCCCGCGCACACCGACGGCAGTCCCGTCACTTTCCTGCATCGAGGCCGGCAGTACCTCGTGTTCGCGCTCGGCGGTCGCGGCGCGCCGTTCGAGCTGATCGCCTACCGGCTGCCCATCTAGGAGTATCCGATGAAACCGAAGATTGGATTCCTGACGCTCTGTACTCTCCCGCTCCTGACAGCGACCCTCGCCTGCGCGCCGGCCGGCGGCGACCTTCCGGCCGGCGGCGAGCACGCCGGCTTCGGCGCCTACACGCGGGAAGCGACCTACGACGGCGCCAATCGGTACTCCGTCTACGTGCCGATGCCGGACGGCGTGCGCGTCTCGGTCGACTACTTCATCCCGACGGCCGGCGGCGTCGAGGCGTCGGAACCGCTGCCGACGATCCTCCACTACACGCGCTACACCCGTGCCCGGGTGGTCCAGGGCGAGGACGGCGAGTCCAGGATCGTCTCCCAGGGCGGACAGGATCCGATCCTCCAGCACATGCTGCACCGCGGCTACACGGTCGCGGTCGCCGACGCCCGCGGCACCGGCGCATCCTTCGGGGTCCACAACGGCGCCTTCTCGCTCGAGGAAACCGCCGACTCGTACCACATCGTCGAGTGGATCGCGGCTCAGCCGTGGTCGGACGGCAACGTCGGCATGCAGGGACGCTCCTACCCCGGGATGACCCAGTACCAGGCCGCGACCCAGGCGCCGCCCGCGCTCAAGGCGATCTTCCCGGAAATGGCGGGCCCCACAGCCTTCGACTTCGTCTTCCGCGGCGGCACCTACAAGAACGAGTTCATCGACACCTGGGGCGCCGGCACCAGGGCCGCCGATCTATCGACGGCGCCCGCTCCGGTCGACGAGGATCCGGACGGAGCGCTCCGCGACGCCGCGGTCGCCGAGCACGCGGCCAACCTTTGGGCGCAGGACCTGGTCGGCACCGAGTCCGCCGCGTTCCGCGATTGGGTCCACGAGACGGAGACCGCCCGCGCCGACTGGAACAGCATCGCGACGATCGACGACCTGGAGGCGATCGATGCATCGGGCATCGCGATCTACCACCTGGTCGGCTGGTACGACATCTACACCTCCCAGCAACCGATGCTCTACGCCAGCCTCGAGGCCACGCCCCAGAAGATGGTCATCGGCCCCTGGATCCACAGCGGCGGCTACGGCGGTGACGTCCACAAGGCCGAGTTCCTGCGCTGGTACGACCACTGGATCAAGGGGATCGAGACCGGCGTGATGGACGAGCCGCCGGTCCACTACTACGTCATGGAGGGAAACCACACTCTGCCCGACGATCCGGCGGTCAAACTCAGCCTGGACGAAGAGCGGTCCGAAGACGGCACAACCTGGATCGGGACCGACGCGTGGCCACCGGAAGGGCTCGCCACGCGGCGCTTCCAACTCGCCGCCGGCGGCGCTCTCAGCGACAGCGCCGGCGACCCAGGCCACGACGAGTACACGGTCGACTACACCTCCGCCATGGGCTCCTTCTCACGGTGGATGAACGGCCACGGCGCCCGGCGCCAGGACCGCCCGGGCGCCACCTTCTTCGACGATCGCTCAGCCGAGAACGGCAAGGCCCTCACCTACACGACGGAGCCGATGGCCGAGGCGATGACGATCACGGGCTACCCGGTGCTGCGCCTTTCCGTCGGGTCGACCCACGACGACGGCGACTTCTTCGTCTACCTCGAGGAGGTCGACGAGGACGGCCGCTCCCACTACGTAACGGAGGGAGCGCTCCGCGCCTCCTACCGGGCGGTCGCCGAGGCGCCGTGGAACGACTTCGACCTGCCGTTCCACCGGGGCAACCAGGAAGACGTCGAGCCGCTCCCCGACGGCCCGGCGGAGCTCCTGATCGACCTGATGGGAACGGCGATCACGATCGACGAGGGCCACCGCCTGCGGCTGACGATCGCCGGTGCCGACGCTGCCAACCACGCGCTGTACCCGGATCCGGAAGGCCTCGATGCGCCGACCGTCACGGTCCATCGCGGCGGCGACGACGGCTCCTGGCTGGACGTGCCGGTCCAAAAGCGCGGCGGCTGACCGTCTCGAGACCGTAGCGCCGGCGCGCTGCGGCGTGCATCCGGATCAGGCGAACAGCCGCTGATCCCACCACACGGGCGTCTCCAGACCGACCTCGATTCCCAGGCCCTCGTAGTCCGGGTGGCGCGTGTTGATCACCAGGTTGGACTCCGGGCGCGCGACGACCGACGGCACGAAGAGCAGCACGCTCCGGCGTTCCAGATACCAGGTCCGGCCGAACGACTGCGACGCTGCAAAGTCCGGCCGTTCCCAGCCGGGCAGAACGTCGCCAGTGACGACCTCGTAGCTGGTTCCAGCGGGAATGACTGCTTCGACGAAGTGCTGGTTCGAGGGTACGGGCGACGGCCAGTTGACCAGCGTCTCCAGCATCGCCGTCGAGTAGTTCCGGGAAGCGTGAATCACCTCGGCGCCGTACTCATGCCATCGGCCGTTGCAACGGCGCGCCCCTTCCGCGCTCCACACCGGAAACCGACCGTCGACATCGCCGATGCGATAGGCGCGCATCGGCGACGCGAGCACCCGAGCGTTCACACGGGCAAGCCGTACTGGGCGCGGTGAATCAGCTCGAGCACGTGGCGCGCGCCGGCGGTGCTGGAGCACGCGACGTCGAGCGCTCTCTGGCCTTCCAGGAGAGGATGGCGTGCCGTGAGGTAGGCCATGATTCCCTCCCGGTCCCCCCTGTACGAGCGGCTGAGGGCCTCGACGATGCGGCTGAGCTCGTAGAGCCGCTCGCTCATCTCTCTCGACAGCGGCTTGCCCGCGTTGCGAGCCCGTCGCAGCGTGGCCTCGGGGATCACAGGTCCGACGACGTTCGCACGGCCGAGAATCTCCATCAGCACGGTAGCCGCGTCGGGATGCAGGCCGCCGCCAACTCGGCGCGCGAGCTCAAGGTCACTCAGGACGGCGGCATCCTCGATCCCGAGCAGATCCCCCAGACGGGCAGCCTCGGTCGTCGGCAACTCGGCCCGGTTCGCGTAGCCCGCAAGTACGGCAGCGGCATCGCCTCTCGTCATTCGACGAAGATACGACGGTCATTTGACGCCTGTCAAGGACCTCTTCGCGCAGGGAACTCAGGGAACGCGCACCCCCGGTGGTCAGGACGGAATCGCGACGACGGCCCACACGCGCGACGCGCCGCCTGCGACCTCGTCAGCCTGGGTCCCCGTCAACGCGTACCAGCCGACTAGGCGCCGGACCGCACCGCCCACGCTCGCGACCCTCGTCCGAAGCCGCAGCCCGCCGCAGCGAGCGCTTTGGTCGCCCGCCTCCCGCCGTTCCAGCTCGATGTCCGAGAAACCGAGCACCCGCCGGTAGCGGGGGAACAACGCCTTGTACGCGCTCTCCTTGGCCGAGAACACGAGGGTGAACATCTCCGCCTCGGTCAGGCCGCCGCCGGCGCTTCCCTGACGCAGACTCATCTCGCGCTCGTTCAGCACCCGCGCTCCGAGCCGCCCTGCCTGCTTCGCGGACACGACGCGTTCAACATCGACGCCGAGCCCCCGGTACCGGTCCGCCACGGCAACGGCGGCGAAGCCGAAGCCGGCGCCGTGAGAGATCGAGCCGACCACACCCTCCGGCCACCTGGGAACGTCGTCTTCGTCGGCGGCGATCCCGCCCGCCGAGGCAGCGGGCCCCAGCAACTGTCTTAGCGCGAAGCGGGCGCTGATCCGGCCGGCAAGGTACTCGCGCCGCCGCTTGGCGATGGCGCTCTCGAGGCCGGCAGGCAGGCTGAAGCCGAGTTGTCTGGCTTCGTCGACCAACTCCTCCAGCGGACCGATCTCGCGCGCCGCGGCGCTGATGTCGCCGGGAAGGTTGCCCACCAGGCTCGGGGGCACTCCCCGGGCCGTGCTCACGCCAGGAAGTAGCGGCGCTGCTCCGCCGTCGGCACCGGACACTCGGCCAGCCGGCGGCCCACCTGTTGCCGGTTCCGCGCCAGGACCCGGTAGCCCCAGTCGAGCACGGCTCTCGGCACGATCCGCGAAAGCAGGCCGAGCCAGCGCTCCGGGCCGTCCAACCGCGCCGCCAACCAGAGCACCGCCTCACTGCGGACCTTGATCTCGCCCGACAGGGGCGAGTCCGAAGTAGCCCCCGCGGGGGTCGCCGGCAGGATCTGAAGCACCATGCTGTCCAGCTCCGCAAGATCGGGGCGGGCGGCGGTCAGCCGCTCGAACGACTCACCGTCCTGGGGCGCGAACCGGACACCGGGCGGTACGCCCCGGGACAGACACCTGGCCACCGACCAGTTGCAGAGCGCGCAGTCACCGTCGTAGTAGACGATGGCCCCCGGCGGCCGGCGTTCGCGGCGCTCGTCCATCCGGTGACCGGCCTACCGGTTGGCCGCCTCGTCCAGCACGCGCAGGAAGGCCCTGCCGCTCATCAGGCGGGGTTCACCGTCGACCATCTCCATCCGTTCCACGTACGAGGCGGTCTCGCCGTCGGCGCTGTACATGACCAGGGTCGGATAGCCGCGCACGCCGAATCTCCGGGCCAACTGGCTCTCCTGGCCCCCGGACTCGGGGTTCATCCGCACCGCCAGCACCGCGTCCAGGTAGCCGTCGACCTCATCGTCGGTCAGCAGCTCACGCTCGAACTGGCGACAGTAGGGACACCAGTCGGTGTAGATGTAGAGGAACAGCGGCAGCCGGTCGCGCTGCTGGACCTCGAGCGCCTCGGCCAGCCCTGCGGCCCCTTCGTACCAGCCCTCGAAGTCGGGGCGGCCCAGCGGCGAATCGGAGGCAGTCGCCGGCGACGCGAGGGAATGCGCAAGCAGCGTCGCCATGCCGGCCAGGAGGAGCACCGCGAGCGCTCCCCATCCGATCCTCTGAAGCCCGGGACAGCACTTCATGGCGTAGTTGATCGTATCAGCGGGCGGCGGCCGCTCCGCGACCCGGCCGGCCTCCCGGCAGGAGCGGCGCGGCCCGTCCCATCGCCTCCTCGGCACGGTCGATGAACCGGCCGAAACCGGCCCGCGTGCGCGCGCTGACCGCGACCGCCTCGAGCTGGCCGGCCATCCGTCGTGCGTGCTCCTCCGTCACCAGGTCGCACTTGTTCAGCACGACAAGGAGGGGCTTCGAGTTGAGCGACAACTCCTCGATCAGCCGCTCCACCGCCTCCACCTTCGTCCGCCACCCCGCATCGGCCGCGTCGACCACGTGGAGCAGCAGATCCGCGTCCCCGAGTTCCTCCAGCGTGGCGCGAAACGCCCGCACGAGATCGGGAGGCAGCTCAGCAATGAAGCCGACCGTGTCGGTAATGACGACTTCGCCCTCGCGCGGGAATCGGATCCGCCGACTCGTCGGGTCGAGCGTGACGAACAGCTTGCCGGCGGTCTCGACCTCGCTCCGCGTCAACGCATTGAGCAACGTGCTCTTGCCCGCGTTCGTGTAGCCGATCAGGGAAAGGACGGGCACTTGACGGTCGCGCCGGCGGCTGCGGGCGACGTCCCGTTGCCTGGACAGCTTCTCGACCTGCCGCTCCAGGTTGCGGATCCGGTCGCGGATCCGCCGCCGGCCGACCTCGAGGACCGTCTCGCCGGGGCCTCGGCCGCCGATGCCGCCCGTCAGTCGCGACAGGCCCTGGTCCTTCTCGGTCAGCCGCGGCAGCGAGTAGCGCAACTGCGCCAGTTCGACCTGGAGCTTGCCGTCGCGGGAACGCGCCCGCTGCGCGAACACGTCCAGGATGAGCTGGGTCCGATCGATCGCCTTGAGGCCGGTCGCGTCCTCGAATGCCCGAGCCTGGGCCGGCTTCAGGTCGATGTCGAAAATCGCCACCTCGGCGCCCGCGCGCATGCTCTGAAGAACGATGTCGGTCAGCTTGCCCCGCCCGACGACCGTTCTCGGATGCACCCGCGACCGGCGCTGCCTGAGCGTCCCGGCGACCTCGACGTCCGCCGAACGGACCAGTTCGACCGTCTCGGCGAAGTGGTCGTCCTCCGGCCTCACGCCGATCACCAGCGCCCGTTCCTTCGTCGCTTCGCGGCCGCCGCGGTAGCGGCCGAACTCGCGCTCGACTTCGCGGATGGTGGCCGCGAAGTCCAGGTCCAGCTCGTAGACCTGGGGCGCCTCGACGCGCAGGAACGGGCCGTCTTCCCCGACATCGTGGCGTCCGGTCGCCCCCGCGGCCGCGGGCGCCAGGTACGCGACCTCGACCGCGCCGGCGGAGCCGTCCGCCTCGGCCTGCACCACGGCAACCAGGTCGAGCCGGAGCAGCGCAAGGTCGTTCAGATCGTCGGTCGAGAGCCCCTCGCCCCGCAGGTGCGTATGCACCAGGCGCAGTCGCCGGAAGCGTCCGGGACCGCCGCGCAGCCGGCCGATGTCGGGAATCTCGAGTTGACGCGCGTCGCCGACGATCACCTTGCTGACCGCGCCGTCGCGAGTCAGCAGCACCCCTACCTGCCGGCCGATCTCGCGCGAGAGCGCGCACAGGTGACGCGCCAGTTCCGTCGAGACGACCTGGTCGGGGCTCACCTTCCGCCGGTACGTCCTTTCGAGCGCTCCGCGCTGTGCGGCTCGCAGGCCGCGGACATCGCCGTGGATCGGTCTCATCAGCGACCGGGCCCGGTTCCAAGCCCCAAGTGCCGGAAACTGCTATCCTTAGCCGTGGCGGCGGCTCTGGCCTCAATCGGCACGCGCCGCGCAACTCGATCGTACGAGTCAGCGCTTGGCTTCAGCCTTTCTCCTTCCGACAGTTCGTCCACTCTGAGGCAACTCGCGTGAGACGACTCGCGTCGCCCGAGGGCCGCTACAACAGTTCGTGGTGAACTCTACGCTACACCCGCCGCCTCCGACGACGACCCGGCTCGAGCGCCCGGTCGCGCAGTTTCATCTGCTGCGAACCCTGGCCTGCCGGCCCGCTGGCTCCCCTCGGGGAGTCGCGCCGCGCCCTGGCGCACCCGCGGCCGGAGTCGTCCCCACCGATTCAACCGACGGCGCATCCGCCGTCCCCCGGAGACTTTGTGACCCGAAGAATGCTCATCAACGCGCGGAGTTCCACCGAACTCCGCATCGCCATCGCCAACGACTCGGTGCTCGAAGACCTGAAGGTCGACATCGCCGAGCGGGGGCTGACCCGCGGAAACATCTACTACGGCAAGATCGCGAACATTGAACCGAGCCTGAACGCCGCCTTCATCGACTACGGCGCGCCGAAGCACGGCTTTCTTGCGATCCAGGACGTCGTACCGGACGCCTACTACCAGGCGGCCTCCAAGTCCAAGCGGCCGAAGATCGAGGACGTTCTCGTCCGCGGCCGGCCCATCGTGGTGCAGGTGACCCGCGAGCCGGAAGGCAACAAGGGCGCCGCCCTGACGACGAACCTCAGCCTGGCCGGGCGCTACCTCGTGCTCACGCCGTTCGACAAGACCTGCGGCGTGTCCCGGAAAGTCGACACGGAGGAGGTCCGTCTGAAGCTGAAGGGGATGGCCGAGTCGCTGCCGGTCCCCGACGGCGGCGGCGTCATCGTCCGCACGAACGCCCTTGGGCAGACGAAGACGGCGCTCAACCGGGACATGAACGCGCTGCTCCGGCTATGGAAGCGCATCTCCCGCGACGCGCGCGACTCGAAGGGGACCAGACTCCTCTACAGCGATCAGGACATCGTCCTGCAGGGACTGCGCGACTATCTCGACAGTTCGATCCAGGAAGTCCTCGTGGACGAGGACACCGCCCACGGGCGTGCCGAGCAGTACATGCGGGCCTTCATGCCACGCAGCAAGACGGTCCTCAACCGCTACACGGGTCGCCGGCCGCTGTTCTCGGTGTACGACCTCGAGCCGCAGATCCAGAACATCTTCGAGCGCCGGGCCGATCTGCCTTCGGGCGGCTCCATCGTGATCGATCCCACCGAGGCCCTGACCGCCATCGACGTGAACTCGGGGCGCTCGAAGAAGGGAGCGAGCCAGGAGGAAACCGCGGTCGGCACGAACGTCGAGGCCGCCGCGGAAGTCGGCCGACAGCTCCGGCTCCGCGACATCGGCGGCCTGATCGTCGTCGACTTCATCGACATGCGCAGTCCGCGCAACCGCCGCAAGGTCGAGAAGGCGATGAAGGACGCGATGAAGCCGGACAAGGCCCGCTTCACGGTCAGCCGGATCAGTGCCAACGGGTTGCTCGAGATCAACCGCCAGCGGATCCACCAGGCCCTGCAGATGCGCACCCACGGCGACTGTCCCAGTTGCGGAGGCACCGGCCGGGTCGCCAGTCCGGACCTGATCGCGCTGCGTCTGCTGCGCAACATCGAGTCCCACGGCGCCGCCGGCTACATGCGGGGAGTGCGCATCGCGATGCAGCCGGAGCTCGCCGACTTCCTCCAGAACCGGCATCGCGAGGCGCTGGTCAAGCTGGGACAGGAGTTCGAACTCGAGATCGAGATCTCGGGACAGCCTCAGCTTCACGGCCAGGAGCCGGAGATCAGTTGGCTCGCCCGCGACCTGGCCGACGTCAAGAAACGCGAGCGGGAAGAGGCGAAAGAGAAGAAGCTGGAGCAGGAGATGCTGGCCACTCCGTCGATCGGCGACACGGAGGGAGAACCGGAAGACGAACCCACCGCGGTCGAAGAAGCCGCGCCTGAAGGAGCGCCGAAGAAGCGCCGGCGCAGAGGCGGGCGGAGACGCCGGTCGAAGGCCGCTCGCAAGGCAAAGGCCGGGCCGAAGGAAAAGGCACCCGCGGCCGAGCGCGCGGCTACGGGCGGCAACGGCGCTGGATCCACCGAGGACGGCGCGGGTACCGATGCGATCAAGGTACCCGGCATCGATTCTCCCAGCGCCGACAAGGGCGCCCGGGGCGACAAGGCCGATGCGGCGTCGAGCGGCAACGGCGCGGCGCGCCCGAGCCGGCGCCGTCGACGACGCCGGCGACCGAGACGGTCGAAAGCCCCTGAAGGGGGCGGAGGCGACAAGCCGCAGCCGGCCGAAACGGGAACGAACTGAGCGGTTCGAGAGCGGCGGCCCGTCCTAAGCTGCTGAAAACAAGGGGGTTTGACAACCGCCTCAAGAATCGAGCAGCATCGGGCCATGTCGTTCCGCAGCGTCATGAGGCGTGGCGGCGGTCCCGGGGTCAGTCGGGGCGATCCCGTGGCCGGGCGGGGTGGGACCCGCCGATTAGTGGATTAGCCCGGAAAGGAGGTGGTCTAGTGGAGTACTGCAGATGCGGCTTGATGGAGGTGGCGGCTCCCTAGGAAACCCCTACCAGGCGTAGGACATCTCCTCCGGGAAGCAATCCCACGCCATCCCATCGGCCAACAACGCTCAGCCGAGCCGCGCAGACCGCGGTCCGAGAGCGTCACCGGAGCCCCGAGGTGCATCAGCCCTCGGGGCTCTTCTCTTCTCGACGCCGCCCCTTCCCCTCGCGGCCCAGTTCCGTAACAATCGCTCACTCCAACAACGGTCCCCGACTCACCTTCCCCCCAAGGCGGAGACAGCACATGACAACGATCGGCACCCCCACCAAGCTCCTCGAAGGCGCGCCCAAGGTCAAGGGTTCGCTCCGCTTTTGCGGAGACCTCGACCGGCCCGGGCTCCTCCACGCCCGCCTGGTCACGAGCCCTCATGCCCACGCCGACGTGCTGAGCGTCGACACCGCCGCCGCCGAGGCGCTGCCGGGGGTGGCCGCGGTCATCACTGCCGGCGACCTTCCCCCGCTGCCGCCGAGTAACCGGGCGACCCTGCTTCTGGCGCGCGAGCGGGCGATCTTCGTCGGTCACCCGGTGGCGCTCGTTCTCGCGGAGAACGAAGCGGCGGCAGCGGACGCGGCGGAGGCCGTCGCGGTCGACTACCGGCCGCTCGAGGCCGTCGTGACGATCGAACAGGCGGAAGCGCTCGACGCCACCGCGGTCTGGCCCGACGGCCTCCCCGGCCAGTCGGAGGAGGCGGCAGCGCACGGAGCCGGCGACGTGTCGGAAGGAGAAGAGGCGGTCGCCTCGTCGCCCAACGTGACGAACCGGATGCGCTTCGAGCGCGGCGATCTCGAACGCGGCTACTCCGAAGCCGACGCGGTCGTCGAACGGGTCTTTCGCACCGCGTCCGTCCACCAGTCCTACATCGAGCCGCACGCTTCCCTGATCGATCCGGACCCGATGGGGAACGGAATGACCGTCTACAGCTCGACCCAGGCGCCTTTCTTCATTCGCGATGCGATTGCCGGCGTGCTCGGCATGCGGCAGGACCAGGTCAGGGTCATCGGCACTCCGGTCGGCGGCGGCTTCGGCGCCAAGTTCGTGTTGTACGAGCCCCTCCTCGCGCTCGCCGCGGTCCAGCACCAGCGACCCGTCCGCCTGGTGATGACCCGGACCGAGGAGATGCTGGCGGCGACACCGGCCCCTTCGACCCGGATCACGATCCGGGCCGGAGCGAAGCGAAGCGGAGAGCTCACCGCACTCGAGGCCGATCTGGCGATCGACTGCGGCTGTTTCCCCTCGTCGATGACCGCCCTTGCCGGGACCTTGCTGGGAAGCTCCTACCAGACCCCGAACCAGGCGGTGGGCGGCTTCGAGGTCACGACGAACAAGCCGTCGGTCGGCGCCTATCGCGCGCCGCTCGCTCCCCAGGCGGCCTTCGTCGTCGAGACGGTGCTCGACCAGCTCGCTCGCCAACTCGACCTGGACCCGGTCGAGTTCCGGCTGAAGAACGCCTCGGAGAAGGGAAACCCGATGGCGTCCGGGATGCCCTGGGCCGGGATGGGCCAGCGGCAGGTCCTGGAAGCTCTCCGCGAGCACCCCGCCTGGCAGAACCGCGAGCAGGCGCGCGCCGAAGGGCGGGGCGTCGGCATCGCGCTCGGCGCCTGGCCCGGCGGGACGGAGCCGGCTTCCGCCGCCTGCGCGTTGCAGACGGACGGCACGCTGAAGGTTCACATCAGCACGGCCGACATCAACGGCACGAACACGAGCATGGCGCTCATGGCGGCCGAGGCCTTCGGCCTCGACCCGGACAAGGTCACGGTCGCCACCGGCGACACGTCGTCAGGGCCGTACGCCGGGGCTTCGGGCGGCAGCAAGACGATCTACACGGTCGGCCCGCCCGTCATTCAGGCGGCCCGCGAGGCGCGCCAGCAAACCCTGGAACTCGCGGCCCAGACGTTTGAGGCGGACCCCGAGGATCTCGAGATCGTCGACGGCGCCGTCCAGGTGAAGGGCTCGCCCGACAAGGCGATTCCACTCAAGAAGATCGCCCAGCGGACGATGCGTTTCGGCGGCCGGCAGGCGCCCGTCTTCGGCCACGGCCGACACGCCCAGACCAGCCAGGCGCCGGGTTTCTGCGCCCAACTCGCGGAGGTTCGCGTCGACCGGGAGACCGGTCGGGTCGACGTCGACCGGGTCGTCGTCATCCAGGACTGTGGTCGGGCGATCAATCCGGCCGCGGTCGAGGGCCAGATGATGGGCGGGGCCCTGCAGGGCATCGGCTGGGCGCTCTACGAGGAAATGGCCTACAGCGAGGACGGCCAGCTCCTGACGGCGACCCTGAACGACTACGCCCTGCCCGACTTTGCCCAGAGTCCGGCCGAGCTCGAGACGGTCCTGGTCGAAGTGCCGTCGGACCACGGGCCCTTCGGCGCCCGCGGTGTCGGGGAGCCGCCGGTCGTCCCCACCGCGGCCGCCATCGCCAACGCGATCGCCGACGCCTGCGGCGCGCGACCGACTGAGCTGCCGATGACGCCGCCGAGGGTGCTTCAAGCGCTCAACGGCGGCGCCTAAAGCAGGAGCGCCGCTACACTGCGGCGAGGATGGTTCGCCGCCGAATCGATGCCTGGGCGCTGGGGGCGGCCGTCGTTTTCGCGGCGATCACGCTCGTCGCGCCGCTCCTGGGCATTACCGACTGGCAACCGGCCGCAATGGCGGGAGCGGTGGCCGCCGGCCTGCTCTTCGTCACCTGCCGAGTGCTGGCCCTCGAGCCTCTGCTCGAGCGCGCGGCCGGCGCCCGCCGGCCTCCGCTCGTCTTCCTGCTGCTTCCCTTCGGCGTCTACCTTGCCCTGATCCCCTGGTCGATCCACGAGCGCGCTCCCGACGGCGACGAACCCTGGTTCCTCCTCACCACCCACAGCATCGCGTACGACCTCGACCTCGACCTCGCGAACAACTACCGGAATCAGGACTCCCTCGCGTTCATGCCGCGCGCGATCGAACCGCAGCCCGGCGACCCGGAAACCAGCGACGGCACCATCCGCTCACGCCACGGCGCCGTACTGCAGGCGGTCATGGCTCCCGCGTACCGTGTTGGCGGCAGGGCGGGCGCGATGGTCGTCATCGCCGCACTGGCGGCCCTGGGCGCCTGGCTGCTGCTCGATCTCACCGCGTTCAGCCCCGACGCTCGGGCGCGCCTTGCCGCATACGCCATCTTCAGTTTCGCCGCACCGTTTCTGATCTACAGCCAGCAGATCTGGGCCGAGGTTGCCGCCGTCGTCCTCGCGGCCGCAGCGTTCCGGTGGATCAACCACCTCACCGGCAGCCACGAGAGTCCGACGACCGGAACGGGACGTGCGGAATGGAGCACGTGGGCCCTCCTCGCCTTGTCGCTGGCGGTTCTTCCCGCGATCAAGCTCCGGCTTGCCCTGATCAGCGTCGCGCTCGCGCTGATCTTCGTACTGCGCCTCGCCCCGGCCCACCGACGCCGCGGATTCCTGGTGCTGGGAGCCGCCGGCGTGCCGTCCGCCCTCCTGGTCCTGTGGTCGAACCGCGCCGTGTTCGGCACCGTGCTCGGCATGCACTCGTGGAGTGAACTCGAGGTCTACCGGCAGCCGGTCTCGAAGCTCGCGCTCGGTTTCAACGGGCTGTTCTTCGACCTCGCCTACGGACTGATCGCCTGCGCGCCGATCTGGCTGCTCCTGTTCCCCGGCGCCGTGGCCAGCTTCCGGCGCCACCGCCGGCTCCTGTTCGAAGTCGCGCTGGTCGCCGTGCCCACGCTGCTCCTGGTGGCATCCCGCCGCGAGTGGTACGGCGGCTGGTCGCCTCCGTTCCGTTACGGCCTGGTCGTTCTGCCGTTCCTCGCCCTGCTCCTGGTGCCCCTGTTCGAGCGGCGGCCAGACCCTGGGCGCCAGGGAACCCTGGGTTCAGCGACCCGCTCGCCGGCGGCCGGCATCGTCGCCCTCGCCCTGGTGCTGGCGCTGCTCTCGGGCGCCCTGGCCGTCCTGTTCGTCGTGGAACCGGGATGGACCTACAACCTGGCCGACGGCCGTCATCACTTCCTTCATCACCTGGAAGCGCGCACCGGTCTCGACCTGGCCCGCCTGCTGCCATCGGCCACACGGGCGCGGATGGCGACGTGGCTCCTGCCCGCGCTCGCGGTTGCCGTGGCCATCCTCTCGGCACGAGCGCGCCGGAGGACCGTGGCCGCGGCGTGCGCCGGCGTTCCGCTCCTGTTCCTGGCTGCCCTGCCGGTGCTCGCCGACTCCCTGCCTACGCGGCGCCTGGAGATCGAAAGCGCGGCGGTGTATCGCACCGGGGGCAACCAGGAGCCGGAGCGCTGGACGCTGGACCGCACGCGCTACCCCGAGGCGTGGGTGCTTCCCGAAGGAAGCCGCGCCGAAGCGAGGGTGATTCCGGGCAGCGAACAGTTGGAGATTGTCGTCGTTCTCCGGGTGATCCGGAACCGTGCGGCGCCCTTGACCCTTGTCGCACATGCCGGCGGCCAGGAACTCGGCCGCCTAACCTTCGCCGCAGGCACCGATGACGACTGGCAGACGCGGACGATGGCGCCGGCGCCGTGGCCCGCAGGCGCGCAACTCGTCCTCGAGGTCCCGCGCGGCAACGCCATGCCGGCGAACGGCCTGGCGATCGACCGCGTCGACCTGCGCTGGCGCTAGCGCGGCAGTCAGGGCCGGACTTCGTAGTACAGGTTCGCCGGGTCCTCGAAGTCGTGCATCTGGAAGCGCGTGAAGCCGGCTTTCCGCACCATCCGCTCCGCCACGACCGGGTTGAAACCCAACGTGCCCAGGCCCATGCCGTCCGGCTCGGACAGGGCGGACGACATGCAGGCGGAGACGGAGAAGCCGTAGAGCAGCGCCAGCACCGGATTGCGCATGTTGTCCTCGAACCGCGGGCTGCTGCGGATGTCCTTGATCAACCAGGTGCCGTCGTCCCGGATGGCGCCGCGGATAGCCGCGATGACGAGGTCCGGCCGCGTCATGTCGTGGACGCAATCGAAGGTCACGACGAAGTCGAAGCTCGGCGTCCGGGGCAGGTCCTCGCCACGAGCGATCTTCCAGTCGACGTTCGTGACGCCTGCTTCCCGGGTGCGCTCACGGGCGATGTCGATCGCGTGGGCGGACGGGTCGTACCCCACGAAACGCGATTCCGGGAAGGCTCGGGCAAGGGACAGGAGCGCGACGCCTCCCCCACAGCCGACGTCGATGACATCGATCCCGGCCCGCAGCCGATCCTCTACGCCGTCGAGCGCGGGAACGATCCGCGGCACCAGCGCCTGGCGCGTCCAGGGGCCGAGCATTCGCTCGGTGCGATGCGCGGCGCAGGGTCCGAGCTGCTGGTAGGAGAGGCCGATTCCGGTCCTGAACGCCTCCGCCGTACCGTCGATCACATCGTGGTCGGGCGGATAGCCGAACGCGCCGGCGGCGAAGGCCACGGAGTTCTCCTCGTCCGCCAGCACCGCGGCGGCGACGCCGTTGAGCTCGAAGCGCGGCTCGCCGCCGTTCTCGGCGCCGTGATAGTCGAGCAGTCCGGCGGCCGCCTGGCCGTGCAGCCACTCGCGCAACCATCGCTCCTTCAGTCCGCTGGCTTCGGCCAGCTCCGCCGGGCTCACCGGACCCAGGCCCTGGAGGGCGCGGTAGATGCCCAGCCGGTCGCCGAGGTGAATCATCAGGGACACGAGTTCGCCCTGCTTGAACTGCCACACCTTCAGGGCGAAGGCGCCGACCTGTTCCGGGTCGAGCCGGCCGTAGAGTGACTGCGTGCCGCTGTCGTCGTCCGTCATCTCGGGCTTCTCCTAACTGTCTCCGTGGTGGGCTTGCGCTGCGCCCAGGCGGGCCGCACGGTATCATCGCCGCCCGCACGAACAGCCTCGTCCAGGGAGTCCTCGCGACACCTGAACGTCTCAGGAGATTGTCCATGCCAGCCACCCGCCACGCCGCCAGGAAGCCGGTTCTCCAGATCACGACCGGTGCTCTCGCCCTGCTGTTTCTGTCTCTTCCGGTCGCAGCCCAGAAGGGGGGCGCCACCGAAGGGCCCCAGCACCACTGGCCGGCGGCGGCGGCCGTCGGAGACGGCGCGGGCCCGGTCGACCAGTCGCTGCTCGAGGCGGCGCCGACGCGCGAGTCCTGGCTCCACTACGGCGGCAACTACGCGAGCTGGCGCCACTCGCCGATCACCGAGCTGACGCCTGCCAGCGTCTCCGACCTCCGCGTCGCCTGGGTCGCCCAGACCGGCGTTCCGAGTCAGCTCGAGTCCTCACCCGTGGTCTACGACGGCGTGCTCTACCTGACGTCTTCGATGAACCGTCTGCTCGCCTACGACGCCGCCGACGGCACGCTGCTCTGGCGCTACGACCACCAGAACCCCTCCGATCTGCGCATCTGCTGCGGGCCGGTGAACCGCGGCGTCGGCATCGGCGGGGACCTCGTCGTCATGGGAACCCTCGACGCCCGCCTGCTCGCCTTCGACCGCAAGACCGGTGAACTCGCCTGGGAAACCGAGGTGATCCCGTACGCCAAGGGCTTCTCGATCACCTCCGCGCCACTCATCGCCGAGGGCGTCGTGGTCATCGGCATCGGCGGCGGCGAGTACGGTGTCCGGGGTTTCTTCGACGGCTACGACCTGGAGACCGGCGAGTTGCTCTGGCGCCACTACACCGTGCCGGACACGGGCGAGCCCGGTGTCGACACATGGTTGGGCGAGTCGTACAAGACCGGGGGCGCCGCCACTTGGGCGACCGGCAGTTACGATCCGGCGACCCAGACGCTGTTCTGGACCACCGGCAACCCGTCCCCCGACTGGAACGGCGACACCCGCCTCGGCGACAACCTCTACAGCGACAGCGTGCTGGCCGTCGACATCAAGAGCGGCGAGCGCAAGTGGTACTTCCAGTTCACGCCCCACGATGTCTGGGACTACGACGGCAACTCCGAGGTCTGGCTGGTCGACGTCCAGGTGAACGAGCAGACCATTCCCGCCCTGGTCCAGGCGAACCGGAACGGCTACTTCTACGTCCTCGACCGTCGCGACGGCGGCTTCCTGCACGCCAGCCAATACGTCCACCAGTTGAACTGGGCGACCCTGGACGAGAACGGCCGGCCGGTCGTCGACCCGGTGATGAAGCCGGCGGACGAGCCGACGCAGCGCGTCTGCCCCGGTCTCGCCGGCGGCAACAACGCCGCCTACGCCGGCGCCTACAGTCCGGAGACCGGCCTCGCCTACGTGCCGACGATCGAGAGCTGCATGATGTTCCGCAAGGGCGTCGTCGTCTTCGTCGAGGGAATCCCCTTCTTCGGCGGCGAGCCAATTCCGAGCGACACCGTCGAAGGCAAGTCCTACGGGCACCTGTCGGCGATCGACGTCAGCACCGGCGAAACGAAGTGGAGCTACCGGGATCCGGTGCCGATGCTCGCAGGCGTGCTCAGCACCGCCGGCGGCCTCGTCGTCACCGGCAACGCCTCCGGCCACCTGCTCGGGTTCGACGCCGAGACCGGCGAGGAAGTCTGGCGCTACCAGACCGGCTCCGGCATCCGCAGCCACCCGATTGCCTACCAGTACGAGGGCAAGACCTATTTGGCCGTCGGCTCCGGCGGCGGCGGCATCGTACAGACCACGGTCGGCACCGCGCCGTCGCTGCCCGAGGGCAGCATGCTGCTCGTCTTCGAACTCGATTCGTGATGGCGGCGGTGTCGGCAGCGAGGCGGCGGACGCCCGCGGCCGGCGCGCTCGCCCTTCTTCTGGCGGCCGCTCCCGCCCAGGCCGAGGAGTTGCGGGTCTGCCTTGTCGAGGACGACCTGCCGCGAGCCCACCGGGCCGAAGGCACCGGCTTCGACCACGATCTGTTTCGGGAGGCCGCCGAGCGGCTCGGTCGCGACTTCGTGCCGGTCTGGCGCCCAAAGGCTCCGCCCTACTCCGAGATCGACGACACGGATCTTCCACTTGAGGCCTTGCTGGAACGGGAATGCGATCTCGCGCCCTCCGTGCCGGGCCAGCTCGCGCTCGGGCGGCTGGCGGGAGCGATCGATCTGAGTCCGCCCTACTACGCGGCCGCCTTCGAGATCTACATGCCGGCCGTGGAGAGTCTCGACTGGGCGGATCTGCGAGAAGCGGTGGCGAACCGCAAGGTGGCGGTGCGGCTGCAGTCGCTCGCCCACTTCGCCGCCCAGGCGGCGGGACTGGACTGGACCTCGCAACCGAGCGCGGCCGAGGTCGTCGGCGCCGTGGACGATGGCCGGGCCGCCGCGGCGCTGATCTTCGGCCCGGCCCTGGCCAGCCTGGGCAAGGACCCCGTGAACGCCTTCGAGCCGCCCCCGGGACTCCGCTTCAACGAACACGCCGCCGTCCGCGCCGGCGACGCCCTTGGTGACGAAGTCGCTCGCGTACTCGACGACCTGCGCCGCGACGGCACCCTGGCGCGGTTGGCCGCGCGCTATGGCATCTTTCGCATCGAACCCTTCCCCACCGTGTCCTCGCCGGAAGCGATCCGCGCGCTGGGCATCGGCGGACCCTGACCTTCGAGGAGCAACGCCCTGACCACCACGAGCGAACCGCCCACCACGAGCGAACCGCCCACCACCAACGAACCGCCTGCCGTGCAGGCTCGCTACTCCTCGTTGATCGTCCTGACCCTGCCGGTGCTGCTGGCGGCCTGCGCCACCGGAGGCGGGCCGGTGCCCGCGGAACCCGGCGCCACCGCCGCCGCCGACGCTACGGAGGCGACAGCAACCACCGCCGCGGAGCCTGCCGCCGCAACCGAGGCACCGGCCGCGGCAGATGTCGCGGCCGCGGCCGCCGAACCGGGAGCCGCTTCCTCGCCGGTCGCCGCTTACCTCGAGGACCCCGCCGCGATCACCGCCGGCCGGCGCATGTTCCGCGCCGTCTGCACGGGCTACTGCCATTCGACGACACCGGGCGTCACCAAGGACGCTCCGAACCTCTTCGACTGCGCCTGGGACCACGGCGACACTGATGCCGACCTCTACCGCGTGATCAACCAGGGCGTGCCGGACACGGAGATGCTCCCCTTCGAGGGCAAGATCCCCGAAGACACGATCTGGAAGGTGATCGCGTACATGCGCTCGAACACCGTGGACTGCGGCTGATCCCGAGCCGCCGGAGCACGGGAGAATCCACGTTCCGCAAAAGAGCACCAAATCAGTCCTTGACAAACAGGACCTAATTGGTTCAGTTTAGACCCATGCTCGACACCAAGCCTTTCAGCGGCGGGATTCGCCGCACCGCCGCTGCGGCCGCCGTTGCTCTCGGAACAGTGGTTGTCCAGCTCGCTGTTGCCGAAGAAGTGGACCCTCCGCCCGCCGAACCGCCGCAGGTCGCCGATCTGCCTCTCGCCATCTCGAGTTTCGGGGCCGCGGCCATGGACGGCTCGCTCTACGTCTACGGCGGCCACATCGGCACGCAACACGTGCACTCGTTCGAGAACCTGAGCCAGCTCTTCCTGCGCTATCCAATCGACTCCGACAGCGACACACCCTCGCCCGGCTGGCTGGCGCTCCCGCCCGGGCCTCCCCTCCAGGGCACGGCTCTGATCGAGCACGACGGCGCCCTCTACCGCGTCGGCGGAATGCGGGCCGACAATCCCAGACGGGAGCCCGGCGAGCTCTTCTCCGTCAAGAGCGCGGCCCGCTTCCTGCCCGAGGAGAACCGCTGGCAGCGGTTCATGGCGCTACCGGCGGGCAGGTCCTCGCACGACCTGGCTGTCGTGGGTGACCTCCTCGTCGTGGCCGGCGGCTGGGAACTGAGAGGCTCCGTGGAAGACCCCCTCTGGGAACGGTCTGTGTTCGCACTCGACCTCACGACGCTCGACGGAGATTCCATCGGCCAGTGGCGGGTGCTCACGGAGACGCCGATCGGCGTCCGCGCGAACGCCGCGGTCGGATTCGACGGCAAACTATGGGTGCTGGGCGGGCTCGACGACAACGGCGACACGACGAGACGCGTCGACATCTACGATCCTGCCGCCGACACCTGGACACCCGGCCCGGAGCTGCCTGCCTCGGGCAGCCTCAATGGGTTCGGCGCCGATGCGGTCACGACAGGTGACGCTCTTCTTATCAGCCAGGCGGACGGTCGGATCTACAACATCCGTAGCGGCGACGACGACTGGACCCACGCCAGCGATCTCCATGAGCACCGGTTCTTCCACCGTCTCGTTAGCGACGGTGAAGCCCTGTTCGCGATCGGCGGTGCGAACCGTAGCGGCCACCTAAACTCCGTCGAGCGGCACCTCCTGTCGGCTCTCGGCGTCGGCTCAGGCTCACCCTCCGCCGACGGCACCGCTCCCCCGGACACAGAGACTGACTGGGCAGGCTTTCGTGACGGCGGCGCCAGCACGGTCGAAGGTTCCGACCTGCCCTCGGCCTGGACCGAGCCGGCCTGGACCGTCGAACTTCCCGCCTTCGGCCACTCCGGCCCGGTCGTCTGGCGCGGCACGGCCTACGTGACGTCGGTGACCGCCGACGCCGAGGACGCCAAGGACACGTTGTGGCTCACGGCCATCCGCATCGCCGACGGCGAGGAGCTCTGGCGCCGGAACTGGCCTGCCTCGGAGCGTCTGCCCTTCAACCAGTACACGGCCCGCGCCGCCCCCACTCCCGCCATCGACGCCGAGAGGATCACTCTCTTCTTCGGCACCGGCGATCTGTTCGCCACCGACCACGACGGCAACCGCCTCTGGCACCGGAATCTCTCCGCCGATCACGGCAGTTTCGCCGGCAACCACGGCGTCGGCGGCTCCGTGCTCCTGGCCGGCGATCATGCAGTCGTCCTGCTGGCGCGCAAGACCTACTCCTACCTGCTCGCAGTCGACCGCGTCACCGGCGAAGAGCGCTGGAAGGCCGATCGCGAGCCGGGCGTGTCCTGGACCACGCCCACCCTGTCGCCCGACGGACGCGAGATCGTCGTCAGTTCGAATGGTTCCGTCGAGGGCTATGACGCCAGGACCGGAGAACGGCTGTGGTGGATTCCGAACGTCAAGTCGAACACCACCCAGTCGCCTCTGATCACGGAGGAGCTCGTCATCGTCTCCGGTTCGGAGCGGCCCGCCAACTTCGCCATCCGGCGCGGCGCCCGAGGAGAACTCGGCGAGGACGACATCGTCTGGCGCTCCGAATCGACCGCTCACTTCGCCTCTCCCGTGCTGGCCGGGGATTGCATCTACTGGGCGAACGCCGCCGGCGTCGCCCAGTGCATCGACCCGGCGACCGGGAAGTCGCACTGGCAGCGCAGGCTCTCGCAACCGGCCTGGGTGACCCCCATCGCAGCCGGCGAGCGCGTCTTCTTCTTCGGCGAGAAGGGCGCTACCGACGTCCTCAGCGCCGGCACTCGAGGCGGCGAGGTGCTGGCCACGAGCCGTGTCGAGGTCGACGAGTACCTCACCGGAGTCGCCCCGGCCGGCGACACGTTGCTACTCAGAAGCGGAAAGCTGCTGCACGCGGTGCGCGGCGAGCCATGACCATGGAAACAAGGGCGCTCCACCGCGACAGCCGTGGAAGCGAAGCGGTGAAGCGCCCACCCCTAACAACCGGCGGCACGAGACCGCCAGAAGCTCGGAGGTCGATCCTATGTCCGTTTCATCCCCCAGGCGTCAACGTTTCGCCGGCCCGTGGCGTTCCGCCCTGGTCGCTCTCGGCCTGGTCTGCATCCTGGCGAACGCCACACCGCTCCTGAGCCAGGAAACTGCTTCTTCTTCGGCCGAGGAAGGGCAGGAAGCCGGGGAGCCCGCAACCGGCGAGGGGACCTTCCTCGACGAAGTCACCGTCACTGCCGATCACGTTCCCAGCTCCCTGCGGGACACGCCCGGAAACGTCTCGATCGTCACGGAAGAGGACATCGAGGATCAGCTCTTCGAGGACATCGCGGACCTCGTCAAGTACGAACCCGGCGTCTACGTGGAAGGAGACAACACCCGGCTTGGCCTCAACGGGTTCAACATCCGCGGCATCGGCGGCAACCGGGTCCTGACCCAGGTCGACGGCGTACCGGGCGCGGAGCAGTTCGACTTCGGCCCCTTCAACGTCCATCAGCAGGCGATCGACATCGACACGCTGAAATCGGCCGAGATCGTCCGCAGCGCCGGGTCGGCGCTCTACGGCAGCGACGCGGTCGGTGGCGTGATCTCGCTGATCACGAAGAACCCCTCCGACTACCTCGGCGGTGGCAATCGCCACGTCGGCCTGAAGGCGGGATTCGACGGGCGCAGCAACGACTCGAACCTGAACCTGGCCCTGGCGGGCGGCGGCGACGCCGGACGCGCGTCCCTGTTCGTCAGTTCGGGCAACGGCAGCGAACTGGACAACGCGGGGCAGACCGGCGGAACCGCCATGGACAGGGACCGCCCGAACCCGCAGGAACGGGAGCGGCTGCAGGCGCTCGGCAAGGCGGCCTACGACATCTCCGCCAGCAACACCATCCGCGCGGTCTTCGAGCTGAACTCAACCGACGCGGAGACGGAGGTCTTCTCCGCCCTCGGCACCAGCCGGCTCGGCCCGTTCACGATCACGAACCTCGAGGTGCTGGCGGACGACACCCAGGATCGCAACCGCGCTTCGCTCGAGCAGGTGGTGAGAAGTCGCGGCGCCGTCGACCAGTGGAGTTGGCGGTTCAACGCCCAGAAGGTGGACACGGCCCAGAACGTCGCAGAACACCGGCTGACCGCAAGCTTCGGCCCGCCGATCGAGAGCAATCGCAACGGCGATCTATGGTTCGAACAGAAGACCTTCGGCGCCGACATGAACGGCCTCGTCGAGACGGGAACCGCCGACTCCTTCAGCAGCGCGATCTACTTCGGCGGCAGCTTCCTGATCGATGAGTTCGACATGCTGCGCGATCGGGTCGAGCACGATCTCTCCGGCAGGCCCGTGCGCACCCGGCTCGTCTTTCCGAGCAAGTACTTCCCGCAGACCGAAACGGAAGAGACCGGCGCCTACACCCAGGCCGAACTCCGCTGGAACCGGGTCACCCTGATCCCCGGCGTCCGCTACGACCGCTTCGTCGTCGACGCCGACCCGACCGACACGGTCTACATCGCCGCCGGCGGCCTGCCTGCGGCCAGCCTGGACGAGGACGCCGTTTCACCGAAACTGGGAGCCGCGATCGAACTCCACCGCACGACCACGCTGACGGCCCAGTACGCGGCCGGCTTCCGGGCGCCGCCCTACAGTTCGATCAACACCGGGTTCACGAACCTCGCCGGCGGCTACCAGACGATCGCCAACCCCGGTCTCGAGCCGGAGATCAGCGACAACTTCGAGCTCGGCTTGCGCTGGAGCGCCGGTGGCACGAGCTGGAGCGTCAACGGGTTCCAGAACCGCTACGACGACTTCATCGAGTTCCAGAACGTCGGCTTCAATCGGCAACTCAGAGTGGTCGAGTTCCAGAACGTGAACCTGACCGAGGTCGAGATCGCCGGCATCGAGTTCCGACTCGAATCGCGCCTGGGCGACAACGTCCTGCTCCGTGCCGCCTATGCACGCATCGACGGCCACGACGTAACCGGCGGGACTTCCGTGCCGCTGGCCTCCGTCGCACCCAACGAGGGGGTCCTGGGATTGCGATACCTGTCCAGTTCGGCCAAGTGGGGCCTCGACGGCTCGGTACGGCTGGTCGACGACCGCGACCCGGAGAAGGTCGCCGCCGGCGAGCACGTCCCGGAGGGCTACGAAGTCGTTGACGTGGTCGCTTTCTTCGCTCTGCCTGCCGACATGAAGCTGCGCATCGGCGTGCTCAATGCCACGGATGAGGCGTACTTCGAGTCCTGGCATGTGCGCGGCAGGCAGGCGAACGACCCGCGACTGCTGCTCTACTCGAGTCCCGGCCGGAACGTGGTCGCTTCGCTGAGCTACAACTGGTAGGAGCGGCCGTTCGTCCGTTCCACGAACGCCCGGCCGGCAACAGCCCGGCGCACGCGGAACCGAGGCCTGTTGTTACCGTTGCCCGCGTCGATGAAGAGGGCGCGGGCAACGACGGCACCGGTCACGCGCCGGCAGGCGATGGCGGCCGCCGGCGGCGCTGCCCTCCTGCCCCTGACCGTCTCACCGACCCTCGGCATCCAGCCCAGCGGCGCGGCCGAAGGGAAACTGCGGATCGAGGAACTGGAGCTGACCTCTGTCCGGGTAACGGAGCGGACGGTCTGGATGTTCGTTCATCTCAAGACGAACCTCGGCCTGGTCGGCCTCGGCGAGTGCTCCCTGGGTCGACGGTACGAGCTGCCGGCGCTCGGGCGAGCCTTCGAGGCGGCTCGCGGCCGCTCGCCGTTCGACATCGAGGCCTACCGCGCAGCCGGACGCGAACGGGCAGCAGCCGGCGGGATCTCCGAGGCGACCGCTTTCTCCGTGATCGAACAGGCGCTCTGGGACCTGGTCGGCAAGGCGGTCGACGCGCCCGTTCACCGGTTGACCGGAGGCAACCTCCGCGACCGCCTGCCGGCCTACGCAAACATCAACCGCGCCACCCGGGAACGTACGCCCGATGGCTTCGCGGCCAACGCCCGCGCGGCGGTCGAGGACGGTTTCACCGCGATCAAGGCCGCTCCGTTCGACGGCTTCCCCGCGCTCGACGCGCCCGGGTCCGAGGTCGCCGCGGCCGCCGACCTGGGTGTGGCCTGCGTCGAGGCGATCCGCGAGGCGGTCGGGGCGGAGATCGACATCCTGATCGACTGCCACAGCTTCTTCGACGTCGACCTTGCCGTCGATGTCGCCCGCCGGCTCGAACCCCAACACCTCGCCTGGTACGAGGAACCGGTCGCCCCCACTGATGTCGCCGCGACGAAGGCAATCGAGCGCGCCATCAAACAGCGCATGGCCGGCGGCGAGTTCCTGTTCGGGATCGAGGGCTTCGCCCCCCTGTGCCGGGAGCAGGCGGTCGACGTGATCATGCCCGACGTCAAGCACTGCGGCGGTCTCCTCGAAGCCCGCAAGATCGCCGCCGTCGCCGAACTCGACGGGATCGCTGTCTCGCCTCACAACCCGAGCGGCCCCGTCGCCACCGCCGCCTCCGCCCAGCTCTGCGCCGGCCTGCCGAACTTCGAGATCCTCGAGATGCAGTGGGGCGAAGCAGCCTGGCGCGGCGACCTGGTCCTGCCACCGGAACGCTTCGAGAACGGTTCGATCGCAGTGCCGGACGGCCCCGGTCTCGGCGTAGAACTGAACCAGGCAGTGCTGCGGGAGCGGCGGATATAGTCCCGTCCGCCTTCCCGCAGTCTCCGACGCACTCCGAAGCGTCCAACCCTCCGCCGGAGAACCCCGTGCTCGAGATTCAGACGATCCCCGTCCTGAGCGACAACTACTCCTACCTGCTCCACGACACGGGGAGCGGCAAGACGGCGGTCGTCGATCCGCCTGAAACCGGGCCGATCGAAGCGGCGCTCTCCGCCAGCGGCTTCGGCATCGACTGGATCGTCATCACGCACCACCACATGGACCACATCGCCGCGGTGCCCGCACTGAAGGAAAAGCACGGCTGCCAGGTGGTCGGTCCCGCCGCCGACCAGCACCGCATTCCGGGCCTCGACCTCCTCGTGCGCGAGGGTGACCGCTTCCAGCTCGGCGAAGCCGAAGCACAGGTGTTCGACACGCCCGGTCACACCACGGGGCACATCACGTACTGGTTCGAGGACGACCGGGCGCTCTTCTGCGCCGACACCCTGTTCGCCCTGGGCTGCGGCCGCGTGTTCGAGGGCACGATGGAACAGATGTGGGAGTCGCTCGCGAAGCTGCGCGCCCTCCCCGACGACGCGATCGTCCACTGCGGCCACGAGTACACCCTCTCCAACGCCCACTTCGCCGTGACGGTCGACCCCGACAACGAGGAGCTGATGGAGCGGGTCGCCGAGATCGAGGAGTTGCGACGGGACGGCAAGCCCACCGTGCCCTCGAACCTGGGGGTCGAGAAGCGGACCAACCCCTTCCTGCGACCCGACGACGCGGGCATCCGCGCGCAGCTCGGGATGGCCGGCGCCACGGACGCCGAAGTCTTCGGCGAGATCCGGACCCGCAAGGACAACTCCTGACACCCGCAACCGCTGGATGGGACATGGAACACCTCCCGTCTTCGTGAATGTAGGAATCACGCGCATGAACGAACAGGAAGCGGCCTGGCTGGCCCGCACCCGGGAAGAGCCGATCGACCTCGAGCAGGAGATCTGCGACCCCCATCACCACCTCTGGGACTATCCCGAATCCCGGTACATGCTGGAGGAGCTCCACGGCGACACCGGAGCCGGCCACAATGTGACCTCGACCGTCTTCGTCGAGTGCGCTTCCGGCTATCGCGAGGACGGACCCGAGGAGATGCGGGTCGTCGGCGAGACCGAGTTCGTGCTGGAAGTCGCCGAACGTAGCGACGCCGCGGGTGCTTCGATCGCCGGCATCGTCAGCCACGCGAACATGCTCCTGGGCGATGGCGCCAAGGCGGTTCTCGAAGCCCACATCGAGACCGGCGGCGGCCGCTTCCGCGGCATCCGCCATTCCGCCGCGTACGACCCCAGCCCGGACATCCGGGTGTCCCACTCCAAACCGCCGCCGAGCATGCTGCTGCGCTCCGACTTCCGGAGCGGATTCGCCTGCCTGGGGCCGCTCGACCTGAGTTTCGACGCCTGGCTCTACCACCCGCAGATCGATGAGCTGACCGATCTCGCCCACGCCTTTCCGGACACCCGGATCATCCTCGACCACGTCGGCGGGCCGCTCGGTATCGGGCCCTACCAGGGCCGGCGGCGCGAGGTCGAGGCGGCCTGGCGCAAGTCGATCACCGACCTGGCGCGCTGCGAGAACGTCGTCGTCAAGCTCGGCGGCCTGCCGATGAAGATCTGCGGCTTCGGCTGGCACAAGCAGGACGCGCCGCCGTCCTCGGCCGAGACGGCGGAAGCCCACCGCCCCTACTACCTCCACTGCATCGACCGCTTCGGCGTCGACCGCTGCATGTTCGAGTCGAACTTCCCTGTCGACCGCGCCGGAGGCGCCTACACGCTCCTCTGGAACTCCTTCCAGCGCATCGTGGCGGACTTCTCGGACGACGAGAAGGCGGCACTCTTCCGCGACACGGCGCGCCGCGTCTATCGCCTCGATCCCTGAACCGGAGCTTCGTCCGGGCGTCCTCATGCCACGACTGGAGAAGACGCTCGACGAGGTGCGCTCCCTGCTCGCCGACGCGGGCGTCGGTTCCGAACTGCACGGCGACGGCGGGTTCATCTGCCGGTCGGTCGCCTCCCTCGAACAGGCCCGCCCCGACCAACTGTCCTTCGCCAAGGACGAACGGACGCTGAAGGCCACGAACACCCGTGCCGGCGCGCTTGTCGTGCCGGAGGCAACGCCCCGGCTGGTTGCACACCAGATCGTCGTCGGCGATCCATTCGCCGCCTTCGTCGTCGTGCTTCAGCACCTCGACCGGGAATGCCGGCGGGAGAACGCGGGCGTTCATCCGTCCGCCGTCGTTGCCGAAAGCGCCGCCCTCGGCGCCGACGTCTCCATCGGCGCCGGCGTAACGGTGCGGGACGGCGCCGCGGTCGGCGATCGCACCGTGCTTCACGCAAACGCCTACGTCGGACCACGGAGCCGGATCGGCAGCGACGCCGTCCTGTTTCCGAACGTCGTCGTCATGGAGGACGTGACGATCGGCGATCGCGTCGTCGTCCACGGCGGCACGGTGATCGGCTGCGACGGTTACGGCTACCTCCAGCGCGGCGGCCGTCACGTCAAGATTCCCCAGGTCGGCACGGTCGAGATCGGGGACGACGTCGAGATCGGCTCCCAGGTCACGATCGACCGGGCGGCGCTCGACGCGACGGTGATCGGTCGCGGCTCCAAGCTCGGCGACCTGGTCCACATCGCCCACAACACGATCGTCGGCGAGCATTGCCTGATCCTGCCCCTGGCCAAAACGGCGGGGGGCGCCCGGCTCGGCGACGGCGTCGTCCTGGCCGGGGGCGCCGGCGCCGCGGACGGCGTTACGGTCGGCGACGGCGCAATGCTCGGCGGCAACACGATCAGCTACCGGGACGTGCCGGCCGGCGCCGTTCTCTACGGCGATCCGGCCCGGCCGAAGTCGCGGCAGTTGCGCATCGAGGCGGTGTTGAACCGCCTCCCGCAGATGGAGCGCGACCTGCGCGCCCTGCTGCGGCGCCTGGAACGCGGGAGCGAAACGGAATGAGGAGGACGAGGTGAGCTGGCGGCCCGAGATCGACGAACTGAAGCGCCGCCGTGCGCTGGCGCGGGAGATGGGAGGCCCGGACAAGGTCGAGCGCCAGCATCACTTCGGCAAGCTGACCGTCCGCGAGCGCATCGACGCGATGATCGACCCCGGCAGCTTCCACGAGATCGGCGAGATCGCCGGCCGCGCGGAGTACACGGAGGACGGCGAACTCAAGTCGTTCAAGCCCTCGAACTTCGTCTTCGGGACAGCAGAGATCGACGGCCGGCCCGCGATCGTTTCGGGCGACGACTTCACGGTACGCGGCGGCTCCGCCGACGCTTCGATCCCCGCGAAGCGGACGCGGTCGGAAGGTCTGGCGCTCGAGATGCAGCTCCCGCACGTGCGCCTGGTCGACGGCATGGGCGGCGGCGGCTCGGTCAAGACGATCGAGATGGCAGGCCGCACCTACATACCGGAGCTTCGAAGCTGGGAGGTCGTCGTCCGGCATCTGGCGGTCGCCCCATCGGTGTCCCTCGCTCTCGGTTCGGTGGCCGGGATCGGCGCCGCCCGGGTATGCACCGCCCACTACTCGGTCATCGTCCGCGACACGGCCCAGATGATGATCGCCGGCCCCGCCCTGGTCGAATGGGCGGGTGGCGGCGTGGTGCCGAAGGAACAACTCGGACACGCCCGCATCCACACCGCAAACGGAGCGATCGACGATGCGGTGGACACTGAGGCCGAGGCGTTCGAGCGTGCCCGCCGGTTCCTCTCCTACCTGCCGACCAACGTCGATCAACTGCCGCCGCGTCTGCCCGAGTCGGAGCGCGACGACGACGCGGAGCGTCGCGACCCGGAATTGATCGACTTCGTGCCGCGCGACCCGAAGCGCACCTACCGGATGCGCGAGCTGCTCGGGCGGATCGTGGACCGCGGCTCCTTCTTCGAGATCGGCCGCGACTGGGGGCGGTCCATCATCACCGGCCTGGCGCGCCTGGACGGCTGGCCGATCGCGATCTTCGCCGAGGACGTGAACGCCTACGGCGGCGGCTGGGACGCCGACTCCTGCCGCAAGCTCTCCCGGCTGATCGACCTGGCTTCGACCTTCCACTTGCCCCTGCTCCACCTCGAGGACTGTCCGGGATTCCTGATCGGTCGCGAGTCCGAGCACACCGCCACGATCCGCTTCGGCTCGCAGGTCCTGGCGGCGCTGGGACAGTGCACGACGCCGTTCTGCTGCGTCGTGATCCGCAAGGCGTTCGGCGTCGCCGGCGGCGCCAACCACAAGCCGGGCAGCCACCACTTCCGCTACGCCTGGCCTTCCGGCGACTGGGGCTCGCTGCCGATCGAGGGCGGCATCGAGGTCGCCTACAAGGCCGAACTCGCCGAGGCCGAGGACTACGACACGCACCTGGACCGGATCAGGGAGCGCCTGAACCGCGTCCGTTCGCCGTTCCGGTCGGCGGAGTACTTCGAGATCGAAGAGATCATCGACCCGCGCGACACGCGGCCGATCCTCTGCCGCTGGGCCAACCTCGTCGCGGAGTCGGTGCCCGTCGGCCGGCAGGCGTTCACCTACCGCCCCTAGGAAGAGGGCGCCAGTTACGGCGCCTCAGCAGTGATTGGAGAAACGGCGCTGGTCCTTGTGGCGCAGCATATGCCACTCGAAGCCCCGTTCCCGGGAACCTCCGATCCTGTCGAGCACCTCGAGCGCACGCTCGATGGACTCCAGGAGATGACCGGCCAGATTGCGCGTCAGGTTGCTCTTGACGACGATGCGGAACATCGACTGTTCGGAATCCGCGTCATGAAACAGCGGCAACCCCTCGCCGGTCACCGGATGGTCGTACTCCATCGGGTAGGCACCGACGTACCAGTGATGCTGGGAGACCGCATGTTGAAGATCCACGGCGTCGAAGGCAAGGCCGCAGTCAGGATTCAACATTGCCGTGACCACGGGCAGGCAATGCTCGTCGCCATCGTCCAGCAGCAGGAACCGGGGCTTCCCCTGATGGGTCATCGCCTTCAATCCATCGCGGACGTGCCTGGCGTTGGCCATCATGTTCTCCGTAACACGGCGATAGCCCTCGCGACCGAAGTGAACCAGCTTGTAGTACTGGTCATAGACGCCGCTCGCCGGCCGCGAGAAGTTCAGCGTGTAGGAGAGCGCCTTGCCGCCCAGGTAGGTCACCGAGATCCCCACGTGCTCGGCCAGATCGCGACGTTCACGCCAAACGATCCAGCCCGTGCCGCAGCAGGACTCGCCGTACTTGTGGCCGCTGGCCGAGATCGACAGGACATTGTCCAGCCGGAAGTCCCAGGGAGGCAGCCCGTCCTGGAACGGTGCCACGAAACCTCCGGAGGCCGCGTCGACATGAATGCCCACGCGGAAACCGTGTTCCCGGTTCATTTCCTCCACCACGCGGTCCACCTCCTGGACGGGGTCGTACTGTCCACCGTAGTGGTTGCCCATGATGCACACGACGCCAATCGTCCGCTCGTCAATCGCCTCCCGAACGCGGTCTGGATCCAGGGCGAAACTCCCGACCGACGGCTCCAGCAGCCGCGGCTCGACGTCCATGTACTTGAAGAACTTCTGCCACGCCGCCTGGAAGCAGGTCGAGATGACGAGATTCGGCCTCACCCCAAGTACACGGTCCTCAGAGGCTTTCTCGCGGCGCCCGTACCAACGGCGCCAACGGAACTCGAGGGCCAGACCAGCGAGCAGGCACGCCTCGGTCGAACCGACGGTGCCCGCGCCGGCAAACACTCCGTACTCGTCGAAGTCGACGGGCGTCGGACAGTTCCAGAGCTCCGCGATCATGTTCAGCGTCGTGTCGTGCAGCTCGTAGGACTGCGGGTACACGGTCTGATCCGCGAGGTTCACCTGCATCCCCATGAGCACGATCGCGGCTTCGTCCTTGTCGACCGCCACGTTCACGTACGACGGAGTGTTCAGCCTCTGATCGAAGTCAAGAGAGTGCGCGTTCTGAACCATCAGGCGGACCGTCTCGGCGGGCAGACCTTGATCCGGGACTCGACGCCGGTGAAACCAGTCCTCCCGCGCCGTGTCGGACAGCAGGTAGCCATGGGCGTCACGCGTCCTCAACTGATCGAACTGGCGGCGTAGATCGCGAATCTCCTCCTGCAAGGCCGCGATCCGTGAAGGGCTGTTCTCGACGGTCGTCATCTCTCCTCCGACTCTCGTGTCCGGTGTACTCTAGTTGCGCGTGCGCTGGAACCTCCCTGTCTGGATCTTCATCGCGGCCGCGACGCTCTTCCTGGCCGCGGGTCCGGCCTCGGCAGCCAAGAAGAAGCGCCCACCATGCCAGGATGGCCGGCAGCCAACGGTCGAGGCCCTGCCGTCCCAGCACCGGCAATGGACCGAGGAAGTCGCCCTGCTGCTTAGCGATGAGGAGCTCCACTCCTTCCTCTGCCTGTCCCAGGACTACCAGCGGGACGCCTTCATCGCCGAGTTCTGGAAAGCGCGCGATCCCTACCCGGACACCGCGCGCAACGAGTTCCGGGAGCACTGGAGCGAGCGACTGTCCATGGTCCGCCAGTTGTTCGAGAACACGGACGACGAGCGGGCGCGCTACTACCTGCTGAACGGTCCGCCCGGCGTCCACGTCGAGATCTGTCCCAGGCGATCGGCGACGAGCATCGAGGCCTGGTTCTACGGTTTCGAGGACTTGAGCCAGGTGATGGGCGCGATCTTCTCCCGCCGGCTCCGGCAGGACCAGTACGCGGTCATCTTCTACCGGCGGCTCGGGGTGGGCCCCTGGCGGGCGTGGTACCCGAGCGAGGAACTCAGCATCTCGGCCCTCCAGCCGGGTGGCCGGCTCGACCTGCCGGGCGCCGGCATCGGCGGTCTCCGCAGGGAGGACCTCGGCGCCGGCTGCAAGGAGGAGGAGCTCGGATACGCGCTCCAGATCATCCGGATCCTCAACGACTGGGGCGGCATGCTCGGCTTCTTCTACGAGCGGATGATTGGCGAGAAACTGGAGCCGATCGAGGCGCCGTCCGACGAGTGGCTGCGCACGTTCGAGTCCTACTCGACCGACCTGCCCTCGGGCGCGCCGGAACTGGCCGCCGCGCTCGATGTCTCCTTTCCCGGCCGCAAGGAGAGCCGGACCGTGGTCCAGACCCTGGTTCAGGTCGAGCCGGAAGGCGCCGCCCTCGCCGACCTCGCCGGCGCCCGCTCCTATGCCTTCGAACTGATCGGGGAGGTCCTGCGGGCGGACGCGGTGACCTCTGCCGACCGCCTGTTCGAGAGCTTCCGCTACCGCTTCGAGTTCCCGGTCGAAGGCGGCGCGGCGACCGGCGAAACGGCCCCGAGCATGCCCCTCGTCGCCCAGCGCTACCTGCGGCCCGGCGAGTACAAGCTGATCCTGCGCGTCGACGATCTGAACGGCGACGCGGTCTGGCGCCACGCCGAACCGCTCGAGGTGCCGAGGGTGGAAGAGGCCGCCGGCTGGACGGAGGCCGACCTGGAGCCGATCTTCGCCGAAGCGAACCGCTCGCTGGCCTCCGGCGAGCCGACGATCCGGATCATCCCGCCGGGCGGCGAACTCGTGTCGGGCTACCTGCGCTTCGACACGGCGGTCACCGGCCCGGTCGACAGGGTCCGCTTCACCCTGGACGACAAGGACCTGTTCACGACCAAGCGAGCGCCCTACAGCGTCGACGTGCGGCTGGGTGAACTCCCGCGCAGCCAGATGCTGCGCGCGATCGCGTTCGACCTCGAAGGCAACCAGATCGCCAGCGACTCCTTCCTGATCAACGGCTCGCCGCACCGTTTCGACGTCCGGATCATCGAGCCGATCCCCGGGAACCAGTACAGCAACAGCGTCCGCCTGCGCGCGCAGGTGACCGTTCCCGAGGGCCGCAGCCTGGAGGAACTCCAGGTCTTCCGCAACGCCGACCAGGTGGCGACGCTCTACGAGGAGCCCTTCACCGTCCCGGTCGAGCTTCCCGGCGGACGGGAACTCACGATCATCCGGATCGTGGGCAAGCTGCTCGACGCCGAAGGGCCGGCGGCCTTCGTTGAGGACACGGCGATCATCAACGGGCCGGCGACGCTCGAAGAAGTCCAGGTTGACTTCGTCGAGCTCTACACGACCGTCGACGACCGCGACCGGCGGCCGCTGCTCGACCTCGGCCAGGACGCCTTCCAGGTGCTGGAGGACGGCGTGCCCCAGGAGATCCTCCGCTTCGAGCGCGTCGACGACACGCCGCTCGTGGGCACCATCCTGCTCGATGTCTCGGCCTCGATGGAGGAACGGCTCGCGGAATCCGTCAAGGCGGCCGCCGATTTCTTCCAGCAGGTGATCACCGAGCGCGACGAACTCTCCATCGTCACGTTCAACGACCGGCCGCACCTCGCGTCGCCCTTCACCCGCGACCGGATCGAGTTCGCAAAGGGCTTGATGGGGCTCCGCGCCGAACGCGGCACGGCGCTCTACGACAGCCTCATCTTCACCCTGTACCACCTGAACGGTCTGCCAGGACAGCGCGCGGTCCTGCTGCTCTCCGACGGCGTCGACGAGCACAGCCGCTACGACCTCGACGACGCGCTGGAGTACGCCCGCCGCTCGGAAGCCGCCATCTACGCGATCGGCCTGGCGCTACCGAAGAAGGCGAAGGAGAGTCCGAAGAAGGTGCTGGAACAGTTGGCGCTGGAAACCGGCGGCCGCGCCTTCTTCGTGGAGAACACCAGCGAACTCGCCGCCGTCTACGATCAGATCGGCCTCGAGTTACGCTCGAAGTACTTCCTCGCCTACCAGTCCTCGAGCACCGCGCCCTCCGATGCCTTCCGGCGGGTGGAGGTCGTCGTCGACCAGCGAGGCGCCAGGGCGCGGACGATTCGCGGCTACTACCCGTAGTGTCGGAGCGGACACGCTGCGGGTGGGTCAACGAGGATCCTCTCTACCTCGTCTACCACGACGAGGAATGGGGCGTTCCGGTCCGCGACGACCGGAAGCTCTTCGAGATGCTCGTGCTCGAGGGCGCTCAGGCGGGTCTGAGCTGGTACACGATCCTCAAGAAGCGCGAGGCGTACCGGCGCGCGTTCGACGGATTCGATCCGGAACGCGTCGCGCGCTACGACGAGCAGAAGGTCGCATCGCTCCTGCAGGATCCGGGAATCGTGCGCAACCGCCTCAAGGTACGGGCTGCGATCGGCAACGCACAGGCGTGGCTGAACCTGTGGGAGTCAGGCGTGGATCCGTCGGCTTTCCTGTGGGACTTCAGCGGCGGGGCGCCCGTCGTCAACGACTGGCGCGGGCTCGATGAGATCCCCGCCTCGACACCGGTCTCCGAGGCCATGAGCGAGGCCCTCAGGAAGCTCGGATTCCGGTTCGTCGGTCCCACGATCTGCTACGCCTTCATGCAGGCCGTCGGCATGGTCAACGACCACACGACAACGTGCTTTCGGTGGAAGGAATGCAGGGCGCTGGCGGAAGGACCTCGCTGAGCGTGCGAACGGTACTCGGCGCAGCGCTGGCCCTGTGGGCGGTTGCTGCCGCAAACGCAGGCGACTGGCCGCAGTTTCGCGGTCCAAGCGGGCAGGGGCACGCGCCGGACGCGTCGGTGTCGCTCACCTGGAGCGAGACGGAGAACGTCGCCTGGAAGACAGCGGTCCCCGGTCGCGGGTGGTCGTCGCCGGTGATCGCCGGCGGTCTGGTCTGGCTGACGACCGCGGTCACCGACCGCGAAACCGGAACGTCGCTGCGGTTGCTCGCCTACGACACCAGCAGCGGCGGCGTGGCGATGGACGTCGAGGTCCTCGCCATCTCCGACACGACCCTCCTCAACCAGAAGAACAGCTTCGCTTCGCCGACGCCGGTGATCGACCCGGGCGACGAGCGCGTCTTCGTCCACTTCGGTGCCCAGGGCACGGCGGCAGTTGCCACGGGTGGGGAGTCGGCCGGCGAAGTTCTCTGGCGAACTCGTTTCCCCTACACGTCACAGCACGGCAACGGCGGATCGCCGATTCTTCACGACGGGCTGGTCATCGTCAGCATCGACGGCTACGACACCGCCTTCCTGGTCGCCTTGGACGCCGAAACCGGCGAGGAGCGATGGCGGTCCGTGCGGCCCTCGCCCATCTCGCAGGCCTACTCCACGCCGCTCGCAATCCGCGTCGGCCAAGCCGAACAAATCGTCAACGTCAGCGCCTTCCGCGCCTCCGCGCACGAGCCGGCGACGGGCAGAGAGATCTGGCGAGTCGAGTATCCCGGCGGCTTCTCCAACGTCTCCCGACCGGTCTACGGCCACGGGCTCGTCTATCTCTCGACTGGCTTCAACGAGCCCATCCTGCTCGCCGTCCGCCCGACCGGCCAGGGCAACGTCACGAACTCGGAGGTCGCCTGGCGGCTCCGTCGCGGCGCTCCGCTCACCGTGTCGCCGATCCTGGTCGGCAACGAGCTCTACACGGTGACCGACAGCGGCATCGCCACCTGCATCGACGCCTTGACGGGCGAGATTCGCTGGCAGCACCGGCTCGGCGGCAACCACTCCGCCTCGCCGATCCATGCCGGTGGCCGGATCTACTTTCAGAGCGAGGAAGGGGTGACCACCGTCATCGAACCGGGCGACGAGTTCAGGCAATTGGCCCGCAACGAACTTGACGACTCGACTCTCGCCTCCATCGCCGTCTCGGACGGCGCCTTCTTCATCCGTACGGGAACTCACCTGTACCGCATTGAGGATCCGCCGCGAGCGCCCAGCGCGGTCGGCGGGCAGTCCGGGGTGGACGACCGGCCACGAAACGGGCCATGACTCGGTCTCCGACAGTGCTGTATACTGCGCTGTATGCCAGCGACACGCACCCAGATCTACCTCCAGCCTCTGCAGCGCCAGCGCCTCGATGAGATCGCCGGCTCGCGGGGCCTGAGTCTCGCGTCAGTGATCCGCGAGGCCGTCGACCTCTATCTCGCCAAAGCACCTGCCGATACGGCCACCGCGCTCAAGAACACGTTCGGCGCCGCTCCCGATGCCAGTGTGCCCAGCCGGAACGAGTGGGATGAGCGGGAACGCAGGCTGTGGAAGACGGACTGACATCGTGGCGGGTCTCCTCGTCGACACCGACGTATTCATCGATCACCTGCGCGGTTTCCGGGAACTCTCGGCCGGACGAGACAGACTCCACTACTCGGTCGTTACCCGTTGCGAGCTGCTCGCGGGAAAGGTGGGGTCGGCACTCGTAGCGGAACTGCTGGGTCCCCACCGGGAACTCGATGTAGACCGCAAGGTGGCCGAGCGCGCAGGGAGGATCCGTCGCGAGACGGGCATCGCCACGCCCGACGCGTTGATTGCGGCAACAGCTATCGAACACCGGCTGACCCTTGTCACCCGCAACCTGAAGCACTTTCGGGCCGTCAGACAGTTACGCATCCGACGATCATCGGGCGAGGGCGACCTTCGAACCCCACGCAACCGATCTTCGTCCTTCCACTAGCCCAGCCTCAAGCATCTCCTCTAAAACCAGACCAGGACACCTCATGCTCAATGCCCGCAACGCACGACTTCACATCCTGCCCGCTGCAGCGGTCGCGGCCTCGATCGCGCTCTCGCTAGTCACCACCCGGTTGGGTGCACAGACCCTGGACGTCGCCGGCCACTGGGAAGGCTCGATCGAAGCGCCGGGCCAGCCCCTCGTGGTCATGGTGGACCTGGCCGAAACCGACGGCGCATGGTCAGGCACGATCGACATCCCCGCCCAGGGTGCCGTCGACCTCCCGCTCAGCGGCGTCGCCGTGGAGGGCGAGACCGTTCGCTTCACGATCAGCGGCGTCCCCGGTGAACCGACCTTCGAGGGCACGCTCGCCGGCGGCGAAATCACGGGCGAGTTCAGCCAGGGGCCGGCCCGGCTTCCCTTCAAGCTCGGCCGCGAGGCGGTCGAGGTCGAGGCGCCGTCGCGGCCGCAGGAACCGAAGCCACCCTTCCCCTACGACGCCGAGGAAGTCGAGTACACGAACGGCGACGTGAAGATCGCCGGCACCCTGACCCTGCCGCCGGGCGAAGGCAAGGTCCCGGCGGCGCTGTTGATCAGCGGCAGCGGCGCCCTGAACCGCGATCTCGAACTCGCGGGCCACAAGCCTTTCCTCGTGCTGGCAGACCATCTGACGCGGCGCGGCATCGCCGTGCTCCGCGTCGACGACCGCGGCATCGGTGGCTCCACCGGCAGCACATCGCAGTCGACATCCCGGGACAAGGCGAACGACGTTCTGGTTGGCGTGCGCTTCCTGCGCGGTCACGACCGAATCGACTCGGAACGCGTGGGTCTCATCGGCATCTCAGAAGGAGGGCTGGTGGCCCCGCTGGCGCTCAACCGGGTCGAACCGGGCACGATCGCGTACGCCGTGCTGCTGGCCGGACCGGGGGTGCCCGGCGGCGACCTGCTGCGCCAGCAGCTCCGACGGATCGCGGCGGCGAACGGCGCCCCCGCGCAGATGATCGAGGAACTCGCTGCGCTTCAGGATCGGGCGCTTGAGATCATCGGCTCCGGGATGCCGCCACAGGAGGCGGAAGCCGCCCTACGGGAGGTCGTCATTGACCAGTTGGCCGCCTCGCCCGAGACGGCGGAACTGAGCGGCGAGGCGCTGGAAACCGCCGTGTCCGCCGCGGTCGAATCGACCCTCAGTCCCTGGTTCCGGTTCTTCATCCGCTACGACCCGCGGCCCGCCCTGGGAGGGCTCGCCGTGCCGACGCTGGCCCTGTTCGGCGGCAAGGACACCCAGGTCGACGCCGATCAGAACCAGTCCGCCATGCAAGCCGCGCTCGCCACGTCGGGCAACCCGGACGTGACGATTCGCCGCTTCGCCGACATGAACCACCTGTTCCAGACCGCGGTCACCGGCTCCCCCGCCGAGTACGCGCGGATCGAAGAGACGATGGCGCCGGAAGTTCTCGGTCTGATCGGAAGCTGGATCGCCGAGCGGTTCGTCGACTGAACGCCGCCGCGACCGAGGGCGTCCGACCGGCCGGTTGGTCGATTAGACTCCCGGTTCGTTGGCCCGGGCGGCCGGCAGTGCCCCATGGCGACGAGGGGGCGGGCAAGATGCCGAAGATCACCTACATCGACCAGGACGGCGGCTCGCGCGTGGTCGAGGCGCCGATCGGCGACTCCGTCATGGAGTGCGCGGTCGACAATGAGGTCGACGGCATCGTCGCGGCTTGCGGCGGCAACTGCTCCTGCAGCACCTGCCATGTCTACATCGACGAGGCCTGGGTCGAGGCGGTAGGCCCCCGGCACGACGAGGAGGAGTTCACGCTCGAGTACGGCATCGACGTGCGACCCACGAGCCGCTTGAGCTGCCAAATCCGGGTGACCGAGGAACTGGACGGCCTGGTCGTCCACCTGCCCGCCGAACAGGCGGAGTAGAGCCGCCCCCGAAGAGAGGAATCACGCCATGACACTCGAACTCACGTTCCTCGGCCACTCCGGCTTCCTGATGAGCGACGGCGACCACACGATCGCGGTCGATCCCTTTCTCACCGGCAACCCGGTGGCGACGATGGCGGCCGGAGACGTGAAGTGCGACGCCATCGCCCTGACCCACGGCCACGCGGACCACTTCGGCGACACCCTGGCGATCGCCCAGGCCAACAAGGCCAACGTGATCGCCGCTTTCGAGATGTGCAACTACCTGCAGGAACAGGGGCACGACAACGTGAATCCCGGCAACCCGGGCGGTCGGATCGACACGGAGTTCGGCTGGGTCGCGTTCACCCACGCCTTCCATTCGTCGTCGTACGAAGGCCGCTACATGGGGATGCCGTGCGGACTCGTCGTCCACATGGGCGGCAAGAGCGTCTACCACTGCGGCGACACGGGGCTCTTCGGCGACATGAAGCTGATCGGAGAGATCTACAGGCCCAACGCCGCCTGTGTGCCGATCGGCGACCGCTTCACGATGGGGCCGGAACTGGCGACCAAGGCGGCCGAACTGATCGGCGCGCCGGTCGCGATCCCGATCCACTACGGGACCTGGCCGCCGATCGCGCAGGACCCTGGCCACTTCGCGCCAGCCGGCGTCGAAGTCAAGGTCATGGCGCCGGGCGATACGCTCGCCGTCTGACGGCGCCGCCACGCGCCCGCCGCGGGACCGCCGCGGCGATCCCGCGCAACAAGCGCCGCGGCGTTGCGTAACAGCAACCTGACAGCCAATGCTCCTGTTCGACCATGTCAGCAAGTGCTTCGGCGATCTGCGCGCGGTCGACGACCTGTCGTTCGAACTCGGGGCGGGCGAGGTCTTCGGGCTGCTGGGGCCGAACGGCGCCGGCAAGACGACGGCGATCAACATGGCGGTCGGTCTGCTCGAGCCGGACGAGGGGGTGGTCCGTTTCGCCGACGAGGCCTTCGACCGGAACCCGCGCGACGCGGAGAACCGCAGATCGCTGGGCCTGGCGCCGCAGTCCATCGCTCTCTACGAGGAACTCACGGCCACGGACAACCTGCGGTTCTTTGGTCGCCTGCACGGCCTTGGAGGGTCCGACCTCGACGAGCGCATCGGGGCGTGCCTCGACTTCGCCGACCTTGAAGACGTGGCGAAGAAGGCCGTCTCGAAGTTCTCCGGCGGCATGAAGCGACGGCTCAATCTCGCGGTCGCCATCATTCACGACCCGGAGGTCATCCTGCTCGACGAACCGACGGTAGGCGTCGACCCGCAGTCGAGGAACGCGATCTTCGACCGGGTCGAGCAGCTTCGGGACGACGGCAAGCAGATCGTCTACACCACCCACTACATGGAAGAGGCGCAGCGCCTCTGCGACCGCGTCGCGATCCTCGATCGGGGACGGCTGATGGCCCTCGACACGGTCCCGGCCTTGATTGCCGCCCACGGCGGCCCGGGCAACCTGGTGGTTCACCGGGACGACGGCGAGCAACGCCACGAGACGACGGACCCTCTGGCCACGCTCGCTCAACTTCAGGAACGACAGACCATCGACCACTTTCAGTACCTGCCGCCGGATCTCGAGACTGTGTTCCTGAACCTCACGGGCAGGGCGCTCCGGGACTGAGGGAGTTACGAATGGACCGGCAACCGGGGAGCGGCCCGTGAGCAACATCGTGACGATGGCCCTGAAGGACATCCGGCTCCTGCTACGGGATCGCCTGAGCCTCTTCTTCGTCATTCTCTGGCCGCTGACGATGGCCATCTTCTTCGGCGCCATGTTCGCCGGCGTGAGCAGCGGGCCCGAGGCCGTCCCGGTCGCCCTCGCCGACGAAGACCGGACCGCCGGTTCGGAGCGGTTCGCGGCCCGCCTTGGCGAGCTGGAAGGGCTGACCGTCGATGCCGTGACCCGGGAACAGGGGCTGGATCTGATTCGGCGCGGGCAGGCGCCGGTGCTCGTGACGCTGCAACCCGGCTTCGGCGCTGCCCTCGACAATCCGTTCGTCACCACGCCACGACTCGAGATGGCGGTCGACCCGAGGCAGATGGCGGTGGCCGGAATGGTCCGGGGCCTCCTGCTGGAAACGGCCAGCGCCGAACTCGCCGATCTGATGGGGGATCCGGACCGCATGGCAGCCGCGAACGCCGCCAACCGGACCGGCATCGCCTCCCTGCCACCCTCGGCGGCGCGCGACGAGTTCCTGACCTTCCTCGACACGACGCCGCGCATCTCGTCGCTCCTCGACGAGTTGGGGATCGGCGGAGCGACCACCGCCGCCACCCGCGGAGGGACGCCGCTCGAGGTCGGACAGACCACCATCCAGGCCCAACGGCAGGGTCCGACGAGCCCCTACGCCGCGAGCTTCCCCCAGGCCATGATCTGGGCGCTGATCGGCGGCACGGCCTCGTTCAGCCTGTCGCTCACCCTCGAGCGGAGTCGGGGCACGCTGCTTCGGCTGCTCGTGTCGCCGACCACCGCCAGGCAGGTGCTGGCGTCGAAGGCGTTGGCGGCCACGGTCGCCTCGGTCGTCGTGACGACGGGGTTGATCGCCCTCGGCATCCTGGGCTTCGGCGTCCAACCTTCCTCGTACCCGTTGCTGGCGCTGGCCGTCGTGTGCGGCGCCATCTGCTTCAGCGGCCTGACGATGGCTTTCTCCGTGCTCGGCTCGACGGAGGGCGGCACGGCGGGTGTGAGCTGGGGGGTCATGCTCCCCCTGTCCCTGCTCGGCGGGGTCATGTTCCCGCTTTACCTGATGCCGCAGTGGATGCAGGCGCTCAGCAACATCAGCCCGATGAAGTGGAGCCTGCTCGCGCTGGAGGGCGCGGTCTGGCGCGGCTTCACGCCGGTCGAGATGATCCTGCCCTGCAGCGTGCTGGTGCTGATCGGCGTGATCGCCTTCAGTTTCGGCGCCTCCCGGCTGCGCTGGAACGCGGACTGACGTCTTGACCAGCCCCCTGCTCGTCATCGGCTCGGTCAACTACGACCTGATCTTCCGGCATCCGCGCCTGCCCCGGCAGGGCGAGACGATCACAGGCGCCGAACTGTTCGAGTCCTGCGGCGGCAAGGGCGCCAACCAGGCGGTGGCGGCGGTCCGGTGCCGCGGCGCGCTCGGCGACACCGCACCGCCCGTTCTTTTCGGCGGCGCGGTCGGCAACGACGCCCACGCCGCGTCTCAACAGCGGGTCTTCGAACAAGACGAACTCGACACCCGATACCTGCTCGTCCTCGACGACTGCCACACGGGTCTCTCAGTCGTCTGGGTCGAGGCCGCCACCGGCGACAACCGGATCATGAACTCGCCGGGGGCGAACAGTCGGCTGACGGCGGACGCGCTGGCCGCGGCGCCGATCGAGGAGGCAGGGCTGCTGTTGATCCAGAACGAAACCCCGGCAGACGGTGTCCGGAGCGCCGTCAAACGCGCTCACGGCGCCGGCGTGCCGGTGATCTGGAACCCGGCGCCCATCGACGAGGCGAGCGACCCAGGGCTCGATCCCCGACACGTCGACTGGGTCACACCGAACGAAGTGGAGTGCGCGGTGCTGTTGGGCCGGACCGGTGAGCGGATCGACGCCGACAGCGCCGCCGACGCCGCGGCCGAGTTGCTCAGGCTCGGCTACGGCGGCGCGATCCTGACCCTGGGCCCGGCCGGAGTCCTGGTCGCGAAGCCGGGGTCGCCGGCGGAGCTGATCCCCGCGCCCCAGGTCGACGCGGTCGACACGACCGGGGCGGGCGACGCCTTCAACGGCGCCTTCGCCGCCGCCCTGCTTGCCACCTCCGGTAGCCACGAGGCCGCGGCCTTCGGCGTCCGCTACGCCAGCGACTCCGTGACGCGGCACGGCACCCAGACCTCCTTCGCGCGCTGGTAGCGTCGCCGCGTGGCCGGCCGCGGATCCTCCACCAAGCTCGCCCTGCTCGGCGGCACTCCGGTCCGCGCCGAGGCGTGGCCCCAATGGCCGGCGCGCGGCGCGGATGAGGAGCGGGCCCTGATCGAGGCGCTCCGGGACGGCGACTGGGGCGGCTTCCCGCTGCCGAACGAGCGCTCGGCCGCCTTCGCCGCCGCCTTCGCCGAACGCCACGACAGCGAACACGCCCTGTGCGTGGCGAACGGCACGGTCTCGCTCGAAGTCGCGCTGCAGGCGATGGGCGTGGAACCGGGCGCGGAAGTCATCGTGCCGGCCTACACCTTCGAGGCGACCGCCTCGGCGGCCCTGTTCGCGGGCTGCGTGCCGGTGTTCGCCGACATCGACCCGGAGACCTGGTGCCTCGACGTGGAGTCGGCTGCGGCCCTGGTCACGAAGCGCACGCAGGCGATCGTGCCCGTCCATCTGGCGATGACGATCGCCGACCTCGACGCCATCGGGAGCTTTGCCGAGGAACACGGACTCGGCGTGCTCGAGGATTGCGCCCACGCCCACGGCGCCCGCTGGCGCGGCCGGGGCGTCGGCTCCTGGGGCGACGCCGGGTCCTTCAGCTTCCAGACCTCGAAGCTGATGACCGCGGGCGAGGGTGGCATCGTGACGACCTCGGACGACGACCTTCTCGACCGCCTCCACGCTTTGGCGAACTGCGGGCGGCAGCGCCCGGGCGCCGCGGAGCCGGCCCCCGTCATCGGCCACAACTACCGGATGACCGATTTGCAGGCGGCGATCCTGGAGGTGCAGCTCGGGCGGCTCGATCGCCAGCACGAGATCCGCGCCGCCAACGCCCAGCACCTGCGGGCCGCGATCGAGGACATCGAGGGGCTCGAGAATCTCCGGATCGACGACCGGGTGACGACCCAGGCCATCTACCAGTTCGTGTTCCGTTTCGACAGCAACGCCTTCGCCGGAGTCGACCGCGACGTCTTCGTCGCTGCCCTCCAGGCCGAAGGCGTACCCGCCGACGGCCGGTTCTACGAGTCGCTGCCCGTGAGCGACCTGCTACGTCCCGACGCGTCCCGCTACCCGGCCTGGAGCGCCGCGCTGGCCGTCGGGCCGGCAGCGGACTGTCCGAACGCCGAACGGGCTGCCTACCGGGAGTCCGTCTGGCTTCCCCACCAGCTCCTGCTAGGCACGGAGACCGAAGTCGACGACATCGTCGAGGCCGTGCTCAAGGTACAGCGCGGTGCCGGTGACCTCGCCGGTCTCGAGAGCGCTGAAGTCGGGCGCCTGCGACAGGCGCGATCGGCCCGTTAGGCCCAGGTCAGGGCGCTGGTGCTCTGGCCGAAGGCATCCGTCTCGACGCCCATCGACTGCAGCATCGTCACGTAGAGGTTGCAGAGCGGTGCGTTGTGCCGCCCCTCGTGGACGACGTGCTGGCCGTGGCTGAAGCCGCCGCCGGCGAGCAGGATCGGCAGGTCCTTCGGCTCGTGCGAGTTCGCGTTGCCCAGGTTGCTGCCGAACAGGACCATCGTCTGGTCCAGAAGCGAACCGTTGCCGTCGCTGCGCTCCCCCAGATCGACCAGCAGATCGTCGAAGCTCTCGACGATCTCGGTCTCGATCTTCTTGAGCTGCGCGATCTTCGCCGGATCCTGGCCGTGGTGCGACAGGCTGTGCTGGTCGAAGTTGACGCCGGGAACATCGATCACCACGCCGTGATCCTGGATCATCAGGCTGACGACCCGTGACGAGTCGGTCTCCAGGATCAGGGGGATCATCCGGAACATCAGCTTGATGCGACCGATCAGGTCGTTGCGCGACGGAATGTCGACGGGGGGTTCGGCGTCGACCACCGGCTTCGGCTTCTGCTGCCAGGCCTTGACCTCGGCGAGGTCGAGTTCGGCGGTCCGCACCGCGTCGAAGTAGGAATCCAGCTTCACCTGGTCGGCCATGCTCACGCGCCGCCGCAGCGCCGAGGTCTGCGACTTGAGCCGGTCCAGAATGCTGCCTCCGTCGTTCAGGCTCTGCTTCTCGCGCTCGACTTCCTCGGGCGTCCCCTGCAGGAACAACTGGCGGAACAGGTTCGCCGGACTGGTCTCCGCCGGCACCATGGCGCCGCTCCTGGTGTAGGACTGGCTCTGCGGCGCCGCGGTGCCCAGCACGATCGACGGGAACCGCGTGGTGTAGCCGAGGTGGTTCGCGGCCACCTGGTCCAGCGAGATCGTGTTGCGGAAGCCATCCAGGCCGGGGCGCCGGGCCGCCGTCAGAAAGGTGATCTCCGAGTTGTGCGGCTGGCGTCCGGTCTGCTCCTCGTGCGAGAACCCGGTGAACAGGGTGAAGTTGTCGCGGTGCTTTCCGAGCAGCGAGAGGTACTCCGTCGTCTCCCAGGCCGCACCGGCTGTCTTCGGGAACCAGGCTTCCCTGTAGAGGCCGAGCGTGTTGCAGATGTTGACCATCCGCCTGGGCCCGGTGGCCGCGGCGTGGGCCAGCCTCGGGCTCATCGACTCCAGCATCGGCAGCGCCAGGGCGACGCCCGAAGCGCGCAGGAAGGTTCGCCGATCCAGGGGCTTCGTCAGGTTCATCGCTACCTCGTCCTGAAGAGATCGCTGTTCGCGACCTCGTGAATCATCGTACGGAACGGGAACCCGTCGTCGCTCAGCTTCGCCACGACGTCCTCGACGCCGTCCCGGTCCGCGAACTCGATCTGGGCGCCCGTCGAATAGACGATGAGCTGGGACACGAGATGACGCGCCACCTGCTCCACGTTCCTGCCGAGCAACGCCTTGTACTCCTCGATCCCCGCGAACGGCTCACCGTCGGCCGTCACGCCGGCGGCGTCGACCGCGGGCCCCTGCTTGTACGGCATCGGATAGACGAATCCGTCCGGAGTCGTGCCCTCACCGCCTGCCGCACGGTAGTGGGTGCGATAGCCGCCGATCACGTCGAAGGACTCGAGCGCGAAGCCCGGCGGGTCGATCACTCGGTGGCAACTGTTGCAGACCGGTTCGTTGCGATGCTTCGCCAACTGCTCCCGGACCGTGATGGCGCCGCGGGTATCCGGCTCCAGGGCCTCGACGCTCTCGGGCGGCGGCGGCGCCGGCTGGCCGAGCAGGTTCGCCAGCACGAAGTTGCCGCGCGGTATCGGCGACGTGATCGTGCCGTTGGCGGTGATCTTGTGGATGCTGGCCTGCGTGATCAGCCCGCCGCGGACGCTGTCCGGCGGCAACGTCACCTTGCGCATGTACTGGCCTTCTATGCCCGGAACGCCGTAGTGCTCGGCCAGACGCCGGTTGAGAAACGTGAAGTCGGCGTCGATCAGGCTGCCCACGCCGTGGTCCCCGGCGATCAGTTCGGCCAGGAACAGTTGCGTCTCCTGGGTCATCGCCTGTCCCAGGCGATCGTCGTACTCCGGATAGAGCCCGGAGTCGGGGTTCGTCGCCTTCATCTCGTAGAGGCGAAACGCTTGGCCCGCGAAGTCCTTGACGAACCGCTCCGACCTGGGATCGTCGAGCAGCCGCTCGACCTGAGCCGCGAGGACTTCCGGATCGGACAGGCTGCCGTCGTCCGCACTGGCGAACAGCGCATCGTCCGGCAGGCTTCGCCACAGGAAGTAGGAGAGCCGCGACGCCAGCGCGTGGTCGTCCAGCCGACCGGGATCGCCGGTCTGGAACAGGAAGGGCGGCGCGCTCAGGATGGCGCGGAGCGGAATCCGCACGGCTTCGATGAACGGCCGGCCGTCCTCGAGCAGCGGCTGGGCCAGGCTGGCGTAGGCCTCGAGCTCATCCTCGGCGAGCGGGCGCCGGAAGGCCCGCGGCCCGAACCCGGCGACGATGTCGACGACATGCTGATACGGCGTCTTCGTGAGAACGACCTCGCCCGCATCGTCGAAGTCCACGCCGACCAGCAGCTTCCGGGCGCTCGGCGGCGGCCAGGACTCGAACAGCGGACCCTCGATCGTCATCGAACGGAGCGCGATCCCCTCGCCCCTGTAGTTCTCGACATTCCTGTCCGGGGGGTAGTAGTCGAAGTACTCGCCCGGCGGCGGATCAGCCTCGGCGATCGACGGGGCGAGCAGGTCGCCCGGCCGAAGGAAGGTCTCGAACCGCACCGTCCGCGGGTCCTCGCCGACCAGATCCCAGTAGGCGATCAGTTCGTCGAGTGAGGCGGCAGCCGCCTGCTTCGACCCCCGGTACACGGTCAGGGTCAACGGTCCTCTGGGCTGATACGGCCAGCCCTCGAGCGTGGCGCGATAGCGGCCGGCGTAGGGCACGTTGTACCCCTCGGTCTCGCTGTGCATGAGGTACGTCGAGCCGCCGTCGACGAACATGACCGCGGCATCGTCCAGCATCTTGGTGATCCCGCCGCCCAGAATCTCCGCCTTGCTCATGAAGGTGAGGTACTGCGAGTCGGCGTAGGCGATCTCGCGACGCCCGGTGGCCGGCCGGGGACCGATCCTGATCGCCTCGTCGAGAGCTCGATCCGCCACTTCGAGATAGCCGCGAACGTGCAGGGGCGACATGCTCTGGTTCGCCGCCACGGTGTCGAATCCGCCCGAGTCGGCCTCGGCCGGCAGCGACTGACTCAGTTCCATCGCGACTGCTTCGTCGATCTGGAGCAGATCCTGGATCGTGTAGGCGTACTCGAGCCTGGTCAACCGCCGCAGCGGAACGCGCTGGCCGCCCCGCGCCTCCAGATTCGCGGAGGTGAGAGCCCCCTCGAGCGACGCCAGCGCCGCCTCGATCAGTTCCGCCTCGGGCTTCGGCGCCTCGGGTGGCGGCATCTCGCCGTTGGCGATCCGGTCGTGAATGCGCTGCCAGGTACGGAACGTCTCCGCGTCCGTCAGGTCATGGCTCAGGCGGGTGATGCTGAGCGGCGTCGCCGTCCGGTTTCCGTGGCAGCGAACACACGACCGGTCCACGAGCGGCGCCACGCCCGCGAAGAACCCGGCGGCCTCCGATGTCTCCTGCGCTGAGACGGTTGGCACCAGCAGGACGAACGGCAAGACCGCGACCGCAATGCGAATCTGCTTCATCCCTGTTCCCCTTCGGAGGCTGCGCACCGGGCTGGCTGAAACTCGTCTCAAGAACTTGTAACACCCTACCACCTTTGGGGCGCCTCAGCCGTCGCCCTGAAGCGGCAGAACCGCCCCGACATGGTCCCGGATCCACATGGCATCGAACCACTCCAGGGGGTTCACCGGCAGGCCGCCGAGCAACACGGCGAAGTGCAGGTGATCGCCGCCGGCGAGGCCCGTCTGACCGCTCAGGCCCAGGCGCTCGCCGGCCTCGACCTCCTGGCCCACTTCCACGTCGATCCGCGACAGGTGCGAGTACAGGGTCTGCAGGCCGTAGCCGTGATCGACGATCACCGTGTTGCCGTAGATGCCGAAGTACTCCGTCAGCACGACGACGCCCGAGTTGGCGGCCGGAACGTCGTCCTGGACCCGTGACGCGAGGTCGAAACCGAGATGATCCTGCGTGTCGACGACACGGCCCTCGTAGAGGTACTGCCGGCGGGTCGCGAACTGGTCCATGACCTGCGTGTTTCGCATCTGGCGGAAGGGTCCGCTCCAGAGCTGACGCGGCGCCGAGTCGGCCGCGATCTCGACCATCCGTTCGGCGTTCATCCGCCGCAGCTCCCCGTTCAGCATGAGGTAGTTGTCGAGCAGGCCGCCGCGGTCTTCGAGCTCCGGCGTCTGGGACATGATCGCTGGCACGACGCGCGCCATGAAGCCGTCGCTGAGCCGGATGGTGGAAGACCGGAGCGGCGACGGTTCCACCTCGCCGAGAAATCGCACGTTCGCCTCGTTGCCGAGTTCGTCCCGCGCGACCAGCCGGAAGGGCGATGGATCGGCGCTGTCGTAGGGAACGCCGAAGAGCACGAACCGCTCCCGCGGGCCAGCCCCCGGAAGCGGATGGCCTGGAAAACGGTAAGGCCCGACCTCGACTCCACTCTCCACCGCACTGTCGCCGACGAGATAACGCAGGACGCCGCTACCCGACTGGGTGGGCGTCGCCGTCACCCGCACCGAACTCAACTCCGGAGGCCGGAACCGGACCGGCAGGGTGAGTTCGGCCACCCTGGGCCTGGGCCGGCGCAGCAAGGTCCCGGGGCGCTCAACCGTGACCCTCACCGTGGCCTCGCCCTCGACCAGGCCCGGCGTCGACTCCCTGCCCACCTCGACCACCAGCGTCGCCTCGGCGACCGGCTCGCCGCTGAGCCAGAACGGTCCGGGCGGCCGGTGGGTTCTTTCTTCGAGGAGAACCGGCTCACCGCTCTGAATCAACTCGACCTGGATCGAACCGAGACCGCGGCCGCCGGCCTCCGCCACCGAGGTCACGACCGTTCTGGGGCCGATGCCCGGCAGGTCGGACCTGATCGTGACGACGGGCTCCGGCCCGATGCGAATCCACAGCACCGCGCCCGCGGCAACCAGGATCGCGACGAGGATCGCCGCGATCGCCGCCCAGGGCGGCCGGCCTCGCCGGCGCGGTTCCAGGCGAACGGCTTCCCTTCCCGTAAGCGTCAAGACTCCGCGGCCCGTCAGCCGACCTGAAGCAACTCGACCCAGTTTCCGTCCGGGTCCTCGATCATCGAGATCTTGATGCCGGGACGAATCTCCCGAGGCGAGATGACGACCTTGCGGCCCGCCTCTTCCGCCTGGGCCGTAGCCTCGTCCAGGTTCGAGACCGACAGCGTCCAGTAGCGGTAGCCCGTCGCTCCTCCGATGCCTCCCGGCGGCGCCCCGGCCTCCGGCTGTCTCGAAAGCGAGACGAGCTTGATCAGGCTCGTGCCGCAGAGCAGGCGATGCATCGTTCCGCCCGGCATCGGCATCTCGCCCTGGTCCTCGAGCCCCAGTATGTCCCGGTAGAAGTGAAGCGACGCTTCCGCGTCGCGCACCACAATGCCCAGATCGATCGAGTCCTTCGTCAGTTCTACGCCCAAAGCAGCCTCCTCGTCGTCGTCGTGGCGGCGGATGTTATCCGGCAGCGACCTGGGGAAAGCGGCTCTCAGGGATCGGCTCGCCGGGCTTCTCCCTCCCTCTGGCGCGACACGACAGCGCGGAAGAGCAGGAGCACGCCGACCGCCATGACGGCGAGCGGCCAGAAGTCGAGGACGTCGTCCACCCAGACGACGTCCGGAAGGCTCACGACGATGAGGAATCCACCGGGAATCAGCGGCCACCAGCGGTTCTGCCGCTCGTACAGCAGGGAAGCGACATAGATGAGAATGAAGCCCAGTCCAAGGCCCAGAGAGAAGTTCTCGCCGTCGACGAAAAGGCCGGGGCGAAGATCCTCGAAGGCCAGGCCGACTCCGATCCCCAGGAGCAGCGCTCCGGGAATGAGTAGTCCGAACGCCCGCTTGTACAGGTAGCCCGCGACGAAAACGCCTCCGAGCAGGACGAACAGCAGGTGGACATGGGCCTCGCTGTCGAGGCGCTCGAGAAACAGCAGTACGCCGCCCAGCACGATGAGGGCCAGACCGGCGGCAATCTGACCGGCCAGACCCGGACCCGTGTCTGCCGCCGGCGGTTCCGGCGGTTCCGGCGGCCCGGCGGATGTCGACGATTCGGCGTCGGAGCCTGCAGGGGAAGAGGTGTCGTCGTTCATCTCGTCGTGTTCCATCAAATCGTTCCTCCCTGCTGCACTCTACGCACGATCGGCCGGCGAGGTTCCATCTACTTCACGATCGACCGAAGTCCCGGGCGGCTTTCCGCTGGTACGCTTGCTCCATGCCGGTCTTTGAACGGGGCGACATCCGAATCCAGTGGTGGGAAGTGGGTTCCGGCTTCCCCGTGCTCCTGTTCGCACCGGGCGGCATGCGCTCGGCTGCCGACATCTGGGCTACCAGCCCCTTCGACCCGCGCGAGGCGCTCTCGGGGTCGTTCCGGGTCATCTCGATGGACCAGCGCAACGCCGGCGGATCCACCGCGCCGGTAACCGCCGCGGACGGCTGGCACTCGTACACCGGGGATCACCTCGCGCTACTCGATCATCTCGGCATCGACCGTTGTCACCTGATGGGCGGCTGCATCGGCTCCTCCTACTGCCTCGGTGTCCTCCAGGCCGACGCCTCCCGGGTCGGCGCCGCCGTGCTCCAGAACCCGATCGGACATCACGAGAACCAGGACCTGTTCTACGCCATGTTCGATACCTGGGCCGACGCTCTCCTCGAGGATCGGGACGACGTGGATGCTTCGGCGCTGCCCCCCTTCCGCGAACGAATGTACGGCGATGACTTCACCTTCAACGTCGACCGCGACTTCGTGGCCGGGATCGAGACGCCGCTCCTGATCCTGGCCGGCGACGACGCCTACCATCCCCGGCCGATCGCCGAGGAGATCGCCTCTCTTTCTCCCAACAACGAGATGATCCTCGACTGGAAGAGCGAACAGGCGGCGGCCGCCGCGGCGGCCGAGGTGAGGGCCTTCCTGGAGCGGCACACACCGGAGCCATCCTGAGAGACAACATGATGATCGGAGCGACTCTGCTCGGCACAGTGCTGGCCCTCGGGACCCCGCCGGGCCCGGCTACTCCCGCTGAAGCCGGGCAGGAGGCCCCGCTCGGTCGGGGCATCGGCGAACTGAGCGACATCGTCGAAGTGACCGTGGTCAACGTCGACGTCGTCGCCACCGACCGCAACGGACGTCCGGCGGACGATCTGTCGCGCCAGAACTTCCGGGTCTTCGACAACGGCGCGCCGGTCGAACTCAGCTACTTCGGCCGCGGCGCCGAAGCCGGCGACGCGGCCCCGGATCTCCTGCGGGAGCCGCTGTCGATCACATTCTTCTTCGACAACACGCATCTCTCCGCCGCCAGCCGCTCCGCGGTCATGGATCAGATCAAGGACTTCGCCCGCGGCCAGCTCGATGCCGGCGACCGAAGCGTTCCCGTCTACGCGATGGTGGTCGCCTTCGACGGCGAATTGCGGTTGCTCCAGGACCTGACGACCGACTACATCGCCCTCGCCCAGGGTCTGAACCGGGCCGAAGCCGCCCACCAGGTGTTCACGGAGGCTCAAGGCCTCAAGCGCAGGTCCCAGGAGAGTTTCCTGCAGTTGATGGACCAACTGAACGCAAGGCGACAGCAGTCGGCCGGCAGCATCGGCGCCCTGCGCGCGACGCTTGCCGAGTTGCTCGCCTACGCGCGCGTCGTGCATCAGGACAGCGCCCGCACCGCCGACGCGATCGAGCAAGTCGTCGAGTCGCTGGCCCTCGTTCCCGGACGCAAGGCCTTCTTCCTGATCAGCGACGGCTTCGCGGCGCGGCCGTTCGACCGCCTTCTCCAGAACGTGCAGAAGCGGGTAGCCGGTCGCCGGGAAGAAACCGGCATCGAGCTGATGCAGAACCGCGAAGTCGACGCGCCTGAGGGCTTCGACGCACCGAACAACCTCTACACGAGGAACTCGAACATCCAGGGCACCGCGGCGCTCACCGCCACCTCCTTCCAGCAACACCTGTCCACTTTCGATCTCAGTGACCGCTACACCGGCCTGGCCGCGCGTGCCAACTCCCACCGCGTCTCCTTCTATGCCTTCAAGCCGCCGGAGGTCGAAGTCGCCGCGGCAGCGCTGTCCGAGCGCGTGTCGGACCAGCAGAAGCTCACCTACCTCTCCGACCTCCGCGGCGTGCTGAACGGGCTCGCCCACGACACCGGCGGCCGCGCCTGGGTTTCCGGCCGCAACGTGGAGACCTTCTTCGATCAGGTGGCGGAAGATCTCCGTTCCTACTACTCGCTCGGCTACGTGCTCGACGAGTTCGTCGAGGGCTCGATCCACGAGGTTCGCATCAGGACCAGGCCGCGGAACCTGCGGCTGCGCCACCGGACGAGCTACGTGGCGCGGTCTCTCCGCGAGCGACTGGCCGAGCGGACGGTCGGCGCCCTGCTGCTCGGCTGGACCGAGAACCCCCACGGACTCCACATCGACAGCATCCAGTGGGACACCGGCGGCGGCGGTTTCTACGACGTCGACTTCACTGTCTCCGTGCCCCTCGACAAGCTCGTCATGATCGAGCAGGCAGGAGAACGCACCGACCAGGTCCGCGTGGTCGCCGTCGTGCTCACCGAGGACGGCGAGCAACTGGCGCCGAGCCACATCGTCCTGCCTCTGGCCATTCCGGCCGGCGACTGGGCACAGGCGAAAGACCAGTTCTTCGCCGTCAGCTTCGAGTACCCGATCCCGCGCGGCAGCCACCGGGTGGCGATCGGCCTCTGGGACGAGAACGGCGGCAACGGTTCCTACATCAGGAGAGAATTCAGTGTGCGCTGACCTTGAAACCACTCCAGAGCCAGCCCACCTCACCGAGGCGGACCTGAAAGCCGGCTTTAGCCACGTCCTGGCCTCACCCGCCAACGGCGGCACGCTGGAGATGATCGTCCGGCGGCCCGGAGTCAATCAGCGCGAGACGCTCGAGGAGGGCCTGCTCACCACCGAAGAGGGCCTCGAGGGAGACTCCTGGAAGGCCCGTCGCGGCTACTCCCTTCCCGACGGCTCACCCGATCCCGACGCGCAGATCACCTTGACCAACGCGCGGTTCGCCGACCTGATCGCCGGCGGCCGCGACCGGTGGCCGCTCGCCGGCGACCAGCTCTACGTCGATCTCGACCTGAGTGAGAGCAACCTGCCGCCGGGTACCCGGCTCCGCATCGGCGGCGCGACGATCGAGGTCACGGCCCTCCCCCACACCGGTTGCAGCAAGTACCGGCAGCGCTTCGGTCTGGAGGCGCTCAAGTTCACCGCCACGCCCGAGGGCAGATCGCGGCACCTGCGCGGCATCTACGCCCGCGTCGTCGAACCGGGAACGGCGCGCGTCGGCGACCCGATCTGGAAAACGGACTGACGGCCGTGGCGATCACCAGGGGAGTCCGGAAACTCGTTACCGAGGCCGACGCCGCCATCGAGACGGTCACGGTCGCGGCTGCGCTCGAGCGCCAGCAGGCCGGAGCGCTCATCGTCGACCTGCGCGACATCCGCGAACGGGCCCGCGACGGCTTCATCCCCGGCTCCTACCACGCCCCCCGGGGCATGATCGAGTTCTGGGTGGATCCGGACAGCCCTTACTTCAAGGGAGTCTTCGGCGGCGACCGGGAGTTCATCTTCCACTGCGCCAGCGGCTGGCGCTCCGCGCTCGCGACGAAGGCGGTCCAGGACATGGGGCTTGCGCCCGTGTCCCACATCGGCGGAGGCTTCACCGCCTGGAAGAAGGCCGAGGCGCCCGTGCTGCGAACGGAGGACGGCCGGGAGCCCCGCTCTTGACAGCAAGGTACCGATTCCTTACCCTCTGCGACCGTTCAACGCCGACAAGCAAGATGCTCATTCTCCCCACTTCCGCCTCGACCGCTCCCCTCGCCAAGGGTCACTGCCGCGGCGCGAAGCGTCCGGGACAGGATCCTGGGTGACCTGGTAGATCGAGAACGCATCTTCTCCTAGAGGCCGGCCATCCAGAAGGATGAGCCGGCTTTTCTCTTCCTGACCGCAGAGGAGACATCGCAATGGAACTCCAGACCGTCGACGCCGACAGCGAGTGCCCCGAGTGCTTCGAGTCCGTGAGGCTTGAGGCGGTGATGCAGCACGAGATCGTCCAGTGCGCCGGCTGCGGCGTCGACCTCGAAGTGATCGAGCTCGACCCCGTCAGCCTGGAACGCGCGCCGGAAGAGGAAGAGGACTGGGGCGAGTAGCGGAGCCGCAAACGATGCGCATCGGAGTCCTCTACAGCCGGGTCCGGCCCGAAGAGAAGCTGCTCTTCGCCGAACTGGAGCGTCGGCCGGCCGACGTCGAGCTGATCGACGACCGGAGGGTCGTCCTCGCGCTCGGCGGCGGCAGCGCACTCGAGCCGTCCTTCGACTTCGACGTCGTCTTCGACCGCTCGATCAGCTACAGCCGGGCCCTGGCCAACCTGCGCGTCCTGGCCGACCGCGGCGTGGCCACCGTCAACCCCGCCTGCGTGATCGAGAACTGCGGCGACAAGGTCCGCACCTCGAGCCTGCTCCATGCGGCCTCCGTGCCGACACCCGCAACCCGGGTGGCCTCGACGCCGGAGGCGGCCCTGCTGGCAATCGAGGAACTCGGCTACCCGGTCGTGTTGAAGCCGACGGTCGGATCCTGGGGCCGCCTCGTGGCCCGCATCAACGACCGCGACGCCGCCGAGGGGCTGCTCGAGCACAAGAGCACGCTCGGCTCCTACCAGCACTCCATCTTCTACCTGCAACGCTACGTCGACAAGCCGGAGCGGGACATCCGCGCCTTCGTCGCCGGCGACCGGACTCTGTGCGCGATCTACCGCCGGGCGCCGCACTGGATCACCAATACGGCCCGCGGCGCCTCCACCGAGAACTGCCCGATCACACCGGAGATCGACGACCTCTGCCGGCGAGCCGCCCGCGCCGTCGGCGGCGGCCTGCTGGCGGTCGACCTGGTGGAGGATCCGGAGCACGGTCTGCTGGTGCTGGAGGTCAACCACACGATGGAGTTCCGCAACTCGATCGAACCCACCGGCGTCGACATCCCCGCGCGCATGATCGACTTCGTGGAGCGGGTGGCCACCGTGGGTTGGGACGAGGCCCAGGCGCCGTGACTGTTCGCGCATCGATCGTCGGCGGCTCCGGGTATGCCGGCGGCGAGCTGCTTCGGCTGCTGCTCGGCCATCCCGGGTTCGAGGTCGGGCAGGTCACGTCGCGCCGGCTGGCCGGCTCCTTCGTGCACTTCACCCACCCAAACCTGCGGGGTCACACCGACCTGCGCTTCTCGACCCTGGACGAACTAGAACGCTGCGACCTGCTCTTCCTCTGCCTGCCGCACGGCAACGCCGCCAGGGATATCGACCTCTACTCCGAACTCGCGCCGAGAGTCGTCGATCTCTCCGCCGACTTCCGGCTTCGGTCGGCGGAGGCGTGGGAAGACTGGTACGGAGACCCTCATCACGCGCCGGAGTGGCTCGACCGCTTCGTGTACGGTCTGCCCGAGCTGGACCGCGAAGCAGTGGCCGGCGCCGCCCTCGCCAGCGGCGTGGGATGCAACGCGACCGCCACCCTGCTCGGTCTGCTTCCCCTGCTCGAATCCGGGACCCGAGATAGCGGTCTCGTCGACTGGAGCCGGGGAGTCGTCACCGAACTGAAAGTCGGCAGCAGCGAAGGCGGCGCCTCCTCGTCGGACGCCTCCCACCACCCCGAGCGGTCGGGCGTCGTGCGCAGCTTCCGGCCGACGGGCCACCGGCATACCGCCGAGGTCGAACAGGCGTTCGCCAGCCGCGGCGTCGACGTCAAGGGCCTCGTCCACCTCTCGGTGACTGCGGTCGAGATGGTGCGCGGCGTTCTCGCGACCAGCCACCTCTTCCTTGCCGGCGCGACGGACAAGAGAGCCGCCGAGCGGGAGCTCTTCCGCGCCTACCGTTCCTTCTGCCGGCAACATCCCTTCGTGCGCCTGGTCAAGGACCGGCGAGGCATTCACCGCTACCCCGAACCGAAGATCCTCGCCGGCAGCAATCACGCCGAGGTCGGTTTCGACCTCGATGCGAGGACCGGGCGCCTGGTCGTCATCTGCGCCATCGACAACCTGATGAAGGGCGCGGCCGGCAACGCGGTCCAGTGCGCCAACCTCATGTGCGGGTACGAAGAAACCCGGGGCCTTGACTTCCTCGGCCTTCACCCCGTCTAGGAGCTTGCGCCGTGGAAACGCAACGCAGTGAGTTACGAGGCGCAAGCTCCTGGAGAGGTGGGGGCTGGGGCCAAACATGGCGCTTGCGCCAGGTTTGGCGGCGCTAGCGCGATGGCCGAAACCAGCCCAGACAACTCCGGCGAACCGCTCGTGGTCAAGGCCGGCGGCGGCAAGGCGCTCGACCTCGAAGCGATCGCCGGCGACATCGGATCCCTGTGGCGAGCCGGCCGGCGTGTCGTCCTGGTCCACGGCGGCGCGGAGACGACGAACGAGGTCGCCGAGCAGTTGGATCACCCGCCGCAGTTCGTGACGAGCGAGAGCGGCTACAGCAGCCGCCGGACGGACCGCCGCACGCTCGAAATCTTCGAGATGGTCTACTGCGGCCTGCTGAACAAGCGCTGGGTCGAACTGATGCAGCGCCAGGGCGTTCCGGCGGTCGGGTTGTCCGGGCTCGACGGCCGGCTGTTCGAGGGGCGACGCAAGGACAAGCTGCGCATCCGGCGCGGCGGCCGGCGAATGGTGCTGCGCGACGACTGGACCGGCACCGTCGAGAAGGTCAACGGAGAACTCCTGCGCCTGCTGCTCGGCGGCGGCTACCTGCCGGTGCTGACGCCCCCCGGCGCGTCCTTCGATGGCGAAGCCGTGAACGTGGACGGGGATCGCGCCGCCGCCGCCCTCGCGACTGCGTTGGGCGCCCCGACGCTGGTCTATCTCTCCGGCGCACCGGGACTGCTTGCCGACTTTCCCGACGAGGACTCCCTGATTCCCCGCTTTGAAGTCGCCCGTGACGCGCTCTCCGGCGCCGCCCCCGACTCAGGGCTCGAACCCCTGGCGGCCGCGGCCGAAGACCGGATGAAGAAGAAGGTGCTCGGCGCCGCCGAAGCGCTCCGGGGCGGGACCGGCCGGGTCATCTTCGCCGACGGCCGGGTCGAACGGCCCGTGCAGGCCGCCCTCGAAGGCGCGGGCACTCACGTCGTCGTCAGGCCAGACCCGCGGGAGAATGCGCGATGAGCGAACACGTCACGCCGGCGCCGGCCGGCGCCGAGGACCGCCGTCTCGGAACCTGGGCGCCCCGCCGGCCCACCCCGCCGATCGTCGGCGGCGAAGGCTGCGAGCTGATCGCGGAGAACGGCGACCGCTACCTGGACCTGACCGCCGGCTACGGCGTCTGCTGCCTGGGCTACAACCACCCGGCCATCGTCGACGCCATCAAGCACCAGGCGGAGCGCCTCACGTTCTGTCCGCTCAACGTGTCGAGCGCCGTCCGGGCGGAGTACGTCGAGGCGCTGGCCGCCGTCCTGCCCGCGACCCTCGACCGCGTGTTCCTGTGCAACAGCGGCACGGAGGCGGTCGAGGGCGCGCTCAAGTTCGCGGCGCTGGCCACCGGAAGGAACCGAACGGTAGCGCTCCGCAACAGCTTTCACGGCCGCACCCTGGGCGCGCTGGCGATGACCTGGAACCCGGCGGCCCGCAGGCCCTACGACGGCCTGCTTCACGATGCCGTATTCGTCCAGCCGGACGCCGAGGCGATCGAGCAGGCGGTCTCCGACGAGACGGCCGCGGTCGTCCTCGAACCCGTGCAGGGCGAAGGCGGCGTCAACGTCCTCAGCGACGATCTCCTGCTGGCGGCGCGCCGCGCCTGCGATCGGCACGGCGCCCTGCTCATCCTCGACGAAGTGCAGACGGGCTTCGGCCGTTGCGGCAGGTGGTTCGGCCATCGGCATACGGCCGGACTCGAGCCCGACCTGATGGCGATGGCGAAGGGGATCGGCAGCGGCTTCCCGCTCGGAGCGATCGCCTACGGCGGCCGGGTCGCCGAGGCGCTGCGGCCCGGCAGCCACGGTTCGACCTACGGCGGCAACCCGCTCGCCTGCGCGGTCGGCCTCGCGGTGATCGAGACGCTGCGGCGCCTCGATCTGCCGGAAAGGGCGGCGGCGATCGGCGCGCGTTTCGCCGATTCGCTCAGGAGCCGGTTCGCCTCGAATTCGCGGGTGCGCGAGATTCGGGGACGCGGCCTGATGATCGGGATCGTCCTGCGGGAACGCGCGGGCCGCCATATCGCCCGCCTCGCTACCGAACACCGGGTCCTGGCCCTGCCCGCGGGCCCCAACGTGATCCGTTTGCTGCCGCCGCTGATCGTCACGGACGAGGAGCTCGGGCGCGGCGCCGAAGCGATCCAGGCCGTGCTCGGAGGCGAATGACCGTGGATGCCGCGACCGTGGACGCCGAACGGCATCGCGCCGAGATCGAGCTGGTGCGAGGACTGGTCGCGGTCCCGTCGCTGTCCCGGCACGAAGCCGCGGCCAGCGGCTGGCTGGCCGACCAGATGGCCGCGCGCGGTCTCGAACGCTGCCACGTGGACGGCGCACTGAACGCGGTGGGCGAACTGGGCGAACCCGCGGCCTCCCGCCTGGTCGTCCTGCTCGGGCACATCGACACCGTGCCCGGGAACATCCCGGTCCGGATCGAGGACGACGGATCGCCGCACGGCATCCTGCATGGTCGGGGTTCGGTCGACGCGAAGGGGCCGCTCGCCAGCTTCGTCGCGGCGGCGGCGCGACTCGGCGGAGACTGGGCCCGCGCCCACGACCTGCGGGTGATCGTCGCCGGCGCGACGGAAGAGGAGGCGGCGAGTTCCCGCGGCGCCCACTTCCTGCTGAAGCGGCTGAACGGACGCGACGAGCCTTCGCCCGACTTCTGCATCATCGGCGAACCCAGCCACTGGCACCGGGTCACCCTCGGCTACAAGGGACGCCTGCTGATCGACCTGATGGCCCGGCGGCCGAGCAGCCACACCGCCGGCCCGGAGGTCGGCGTCGGCATCACGGCGTTCGACCTCTGGCGGCGCCTGGAGCAGGTGGCCGAGCGCCACGGAGGCCAGACACCGTTCGAGCGGGTGCTGCCGAGCCTCCGCTCGATCGGTACCACCAGCGACGGTCTCTACGACACCGTACGCGCCGACTACGGCCTGAGGCTCCCCGTCGACTTCGACGTCGCCGCACTGGTCGACGAGTTGACGAACTGGTTCGGCAACGCGTCGGCGGACATCAACGCACCGCTGTTCTCGGACCTCGACCCGGATCGGGCCACGGGGACCATCCGCTGCGAGCAGGGGCACGCCGGCCTGGAACTCAGTCTGCGCGGCTACGAGATCGGGGTCCGGGCCGACCGGCACTCGCCGCTGGTCCGCGCGTTTCTCGCCGCCATCCGCGCCGTCGGCGGTCCGGAGGTCGCGCCGAAGTTCGTCGTCAAGACCGGCACTTGCGACATGAACATCGTCTGGCCCGTCTGGCGATGTCCCATCGTCGCCTACGGCCCGGGAGACAGTACACTCGACCACACCCCGAACGAGCACCTGGACCTGAACGAGTACCTGCTGGCGGTCGACACCGTGGAACTTGCGCTGAGGAATCTCGCCGCGGCCTTGCCGGTCACCGGCTGACCGCGTGGCTCCCCGCCCACCCCGCATCGACCGCACCGCCTTCGGCGTCAGCGTCGCGCTGATCGTGCTGGTCTGCGCTCCCCTCGCGCTGGCGCCCGAGGCTGGCGGCGCCCTCGTGGTCCAGGCCTACGAGTCCCTGACGGAGCGCTTCGGCCTCCTCTACCAGTGGGCGACCCTGGCGGTCACCGTGTTCCTGGTCTGGCTCGCCTTCAGCCACCACGGCAAGCGAAGGCTCGGCCACGAAGACAGCCGGCCGGACTTCAACATCTTCAGCTGGATGGCGATGCTCTTCTGCGCCGGCATCGGGGCCGGACTCCTGTACTGGTCGACGATCGAATGGGTGACCTACCTCGACAAACCGCCCTTCGAACTCGCCCCGAACTCCACCGAGGCGGTCGAATGGGCGGCGACCTACGGCATCTTCCACTGGGGCATCTCGGCCTGGGCGCTGTACTGCTTCCCGGCCGTTGCGATCGCGATTCCCTACTACCGGCAGCACGCGCCCGTGCTACGCCTGAGCACGGGCCTGCACGCGCTGATCGGCCGCGAGGGCTACGACCGCCCCCCGGCACGGATCGTCGACGTCCTGTTCATCCTGGCCCTGGTCGGCGGCACCGGCACTTCGCTCGGGCTGGGAACGCCCATGGTCGCGGCCTGCATCAGCGAAGTCCTGGGAATCGAACAGACCTTCGGACTGCAGGTAGCGATCCTGCTCGTCTGCGTCACCCTGTTCGCGGCCAGCGTCTACCTCGGACTCGAACGGGGCATCAAGCCCCTCTCCGACGGCTCGATCCTCGCCGCGATCGTCCTGCTCGCCTTCATCCTGATCGTCGGTCCGACGAACTTCCTTCTTCGCAGCGGCACCAACTCCATCGGTTTGATGCTCGAGAACTTCATCCGGCTGAATACCTGGACGGACCCCGTAGCGCGCACCGGTTTCATCGAGGACATGACCGTCTTCTACTGGGCCTGGTGGATTGCCTACGGACCCTTCATGGGGCTGTTCGTGACGCGCATCTCCCGCGGCCGGACGGTGCGGCAACTGATCCTCGGCATGCTGGTCCTTGGCACGCTCGGCTGCGCCCTGTTCTACGCCGTGCTCGGCAACTACAGCATGCACCTGCACCTTTCGGGAGCGCTCCCCGTGCGGGACATCGCCGCTCAGGCCGGCAGCGAGACCGCGATCGCCCAGAGCATCGGCTTCCTGCCGCTCGGGACCCTCGTCCTCATCGTCTTCGCGCTCGTGGCGATCGTCTTCATTGCCACGACCTACGACTCCGCGTCCTACTGCCTGGCGGCGTCGGCCACCCGCAACCTGCCCGAAGGAACGCATCCGGCCCGCTGGCACCGCCTGTTCTGGGCCGTTGCGGTCGGCATGCTGCCAGTCACGCTGATGTTCATCGGTCAGGAGGGCGGCAACGACCAACTGCGGGTCATCCAGTCGGCCACCCTGGTCGTCTCGCTGCCTCTCCTCGTCGTCGGAGCGCTCATGGCGGTGTCCCTGATGCGCTCGCTTCGGGAAACGGACCGCGAGTCCGGAACCTGACCCGCCCGGGAAGCCGACACTCCCCTCGCGGCCGTCAGCGATACCGATCAGCGGTCGCCGCCGGGCGCCAGCGCCGACCTGAGCTCGGCGACCGCGCTCGCCATCGCGTCGAGCGCGCTCTCCCAGTCCGACCAGTGGAAGGCGTGTCCGGCCTCGATCGCCTCGTCCCACGAGGCGTTGATCGCGAAGAGCGCGTCGGCCGCCTCATGGCGCTTCGAGGGGTCCCTCAGCCGCAGGACGGTGCGACTCACCTCGGCCCGCTGCTGGCCCAGAGCCCGAAGCCGCGCCAGGTTGCGACCGCCCCGCGCCAGCGCTTCCTGGCCTGCCTCACCCGGAAGGCCGATCTCGTCGTGATCGGCGTCCGGGCCGTGACAGCGATTGCACTGCGCCTGCAGGCCACCTTCGACGCCCAGCGACTGAGCCGCCAGACTGCCGTGGCAGGTCGTGCAGGTCGGAGCGGCACGGATCTGGCGCTCGAGCAGCGCGTAGTGGGCGCTCTCTTGCAGCGCCCCGTACTCGGCGTCATGACAGCGCCCGCAGGTCCGCGGCAGGTTCCAGTGGTTGGTCGGGCTATCCCTGTGGGCGCTGTTGAGAACTCCCCTGTGGGCGCGCAACTCGACGAACGTCGAGGGGTTGCCGCCATGGCAGTCCGCACAGGAGACGCCGGCCGAGGCGTGAGCCGAGTCGCGAAACTGCCGCAGGTGGACTTGCGCCACCTCGTCGAGTTCCTGGGCGGCGTGGCAGTCGATGCACGGATCCTGCGCCGACGCGGCGGCGGCCAGAGCGGCCACGGCAAGCACCGGAACCGCCAATCGTGTGACCCCGGGTCCTCCGACCCGGGGAAGAGAACGCGCCCCGCTCACAGCGTCAGACTACCAACACCCGCACGCGAGAACACCCGGTGTCACCTCCAGTCGAACTCCGGCGTCAGGGTGACCTCCCGGTCCGCTCCGGACATCTCCGGCAAGCGCAGGCGGTAGTAGTTCAGCGGAATTCCGCCGTACCAGTAGCGGTGCCGCGCGATCCGGGTCGGCCGCTCGAGCACATGACGAATCGTTGCCTGCCCCCCGACCTCGCCTACAGGCGCCAGGGTCACCGCCAGACGGGCAAGCCGCACCGGCGAACCGACCAGGATCTCGCCGTCGGCGGACGGCCGGTAGCGGATTCCGTCGGCACCGTGCGGCCAGACGCCGTCGCCGATCAGCCGGACGCGGAGGTCGCCGTGCTGGATGTCCGCCGGGGCCGACCCGAGGTGAATCTGCGAGGTCTCGAGCGGAAGAAGGCCCTTCGCCGACGCCGATACGTAGCGCAAGCGGCGGGCGCCGTGCTCGGGATCGATCTCCAGCGGGAAGGAAGCCGCCGTCCGCCACAGCGGCAGGACGAACAGCGCCGCTCCGACGGACATGGTCGCGAGCCAGCGCCTGGACGGCGGCCGCTCGATCAGGAACCAGCAGGCCCCGTACAGCGGCAGGAACCAGCGGTTGGCGATCGCTCCCGCTCCGCCGTAGAAGTTGTACGGGTTCTTGATCAGAAAGGCCAGGAGTCCGACGGCGATGCCGAGGAGCAGCCAGCGCCGCCGCGACCCGCGCCGCAGGCAGGCGCAGGCCAGGACCAGCGGCAGAAAGTACGGGACGATGCCGATGCTCCGGCCGATCAACGCGTACACCACGTTGTGGCCGAGCAGCGCCGCGTCGAAGTCGGGCAGCAGGAAGCCCTCGCGAGCCCAGGACGCATCGCCGCGCACCGACAGCAGCTCTGGCCAGCGCTGCCGCTCGAAGTCGATGTCCGGGTAGCCCGTGGCGCTGCTGAATCCCTGCCGCTCGCTCACGTAGGGAGTCCACGCGCCGCCGCTGGCGCGGTGAAACCACGCTGAACCGGCAAGCAGCAGGATCGCACCGCCGACGACGAGGGCGGCGGCCCGGCGGCCCCACGCCTGACGCAACGTCGGCGAGATCGCAAGGAGCACCGCCGCCAGCACCGCGAGGTAGAACGGCCGGCCGGCCCCGGCAACCGCCAGCAGGGCGCCACCGGCGACCAGCCGCGCCGGCGGGAGTTGCCTGCCCTCGAGCCAGGGATCCAGGCAGCAGAGCCCCAGCGCCGTGACGACCAGGTAGAAGAGGTCCGCGTGGATCCAGAACACATGGCCGAAAGTGACCGAGAAGAAGAGCAGGAACGCCGCCACCAGCGGGCCATCGGGGCCGACCCGCGTGGCCAGCAGGCAGTCGAGCAGCAACGCCGCGAGGAGAAACAGCAGCAGGTTCGCCACGATCGGCCCGTGCTGGGGAGCAAGTCGGACGAAGGGCGCGAGATAGAGCGAGTAGAAGGCCGGCTTGGCGTAGACGAGCGTGGCGCCGTCGTCGACGGTCTGGAGAATCAGCGGGTCGGGCACCTTGCCCGTCAACCGCTGGAAGCGGCGAAAGTCGGCTTCTTCGTAGCGCCGATCGAGGTCGAAGGCGAGACTCTGGGCCTGCATCGCGTAGACGCCCTCGTCGCCCACCGTGTAGGGCCAGTCCGACGGATCGAAGACGGCGGCTCCGGCCGCCAGCGCGAGCAGGAGCGCCCAGAGCACGGCCCGCTGCCAGGTCGGCCGCCGACAGGCCGACCATCGTCGCCCGCCTCTACGCGCAACACTCATGCCGTCGGAGACGCTAGCAGCGTGCGCAGCCGTCAGGCCGCGCTGTCGCGCAGGGGACGGGCCGCCCTGTCGGTGCGCGGGTCTTCTGACCCGCTGCCGCCGAAGGCGGCCAGGAGTTCCGGTCGCGAAGCGACTCCGCTGGCGGGCGGCCAGTTCCATGCAAGCGAGCGCGGTCAAGCGCCCGGGCTTGCCCGACAGAGCCGCCTCGCGGCTGCGGACGCTGCTAGAACGAACTGCCGAAGGTGTAGGTCAGGCGCGAGTACCAGAACGCGCCGTTGAATCCCCACGGCGTCCGCTCGCTGTACAGCTCGCCGACGCTCAAGGCGAAGGAGTTCTCCTCGGGATACGTGTTCAGGACGTTGGTGCCGCCGAAGACCCAGCGCAGACCGTCGCGCAGCCTGAAGCCGATCTCCAGGTCGAGCGTGTTCTCGCCGGGATAGCTCTCGTTGTTGTCCCGGTCGAACCAGCGGTCGAAGTAGTTCAGTCGCGCCAGGTAGCGCACCCGGTCGCTGGCCGACCGGTGCTTCGCCGTCACGCTGTAGCGGCTCTCCGGCAACGCCTGCTCGAGATCCCGGATCCGGCGTTCGCCGAACGTGACCGGATTGGCGCGGACCACGTCCGTCCGGGTCAGGTTGGCCAGCGCCGCGAAGCTCGTGCGGCCGCCCATCGACTCCGGCGTCACCGTGAGTACCAGGTCGGCGCCGACCGACTCCGTGTCGAAGTCGTTTGCGAAGAACCGGAAGTTCCGCAGATTCGCGGCGCTCGTCACGCCCTCGGCGACCAGAGCGGCCGCCTCTTCCGGCGTCAACTGGAAGTTCTGCGTGACCGCGATCCGATCCTCCACATCGATGCGGAAGACGTCGAAGGTCATCGCGAACGGCCCGTTCTCGACGACCGCGCCGATCGCGAAGTTCAGCGACGTCTCCGGCTCCAGAGGCTCGCCGCCCCTCAGTGCGGCCACCGCGGAGATGGACGGGATGGTGCCGTTGTTCACCAGGTCCTGGATGCCCGGGTCGAACTGCGTCTGTACGTTGAACGCGTTCTGCTGACCCGGCGTCGGCGCCCGGAAGCCGCTGCTGAGGCTGCTGCGCAGAGCCACCCGCTCCGTCACTTGGTAGCGGCCCGCGATCTTGCTGTTCATCGTGGTGCCGAAGTCACTGAAGTCCTCGAACCGCACCGCGGCGCCCAGCGCCCAGCGCCGCTCCGGATCATTGATCTCCACGTCGCCGTAGGCCGCGTAGTTCGAGCGGCTCCATCGCCCTGCCGCGATGTCGCTGAAGCCGGGGAAGCCGTTCGACCCGGAACTGAAGCCCTGGGCGGCCAGCGGACCGATCCTGTACGACTCGGGTTGGCCCGTGCCGATCTCGAACTCCTCGTTCCTCCACTCCACGCCACCGGCGAGGTTGACGCGCTCGGACACCGCGTAGGTCAGGTCGAAGTTGAGATTCGTCTCCGTCTGGGTGTAGGTCCCGAGCGAGAAGCTGGTGGGCGAGTCCGGACCGAGCGACGCGTTGACCGTGTTGCTGATGTTGTGGTCGACGGAGTTCTCTCCCGTGCTGACGCTCAGATCCCAGCCGATTCCGCCCGCGGTCGCTCCGCGGAGGCCGGCCACGATGCCCATGTCCTCGTTGTCGCCGCCGAAGTTCGGCGTGAAACCGCCGGGGAAGAGCTCCTGGTAGGAGAAGCAGTTCGGGTCGTCGATGACGCGGCCGAGCGCGATCGGATCCGGCATGTGGTCGGTCACGGCCACGGTCGGGCAACCCGCGGAGCCGTCGAGCACGCCGTCCCGGGCGTCGAGCAGATCGCCAATCAGCAGGGTGCTGCCGCCGTCGTTGCTGAACACGCCGCCGCGGGTGTTCGGGTTGCGGAAGAAGAAGCCGCCGTTCACCGTCTTGCTGGCGTAGTTCGCATGACCGTAGAACTGCCGGCCGCTGCTCTCGAACAGGTGACCGAAGTTCAGGAACAGCTTCATGTCGTCCGACACCTCGGGCGAACCCCAGATCTGGGCCCTGGGCTGACGAACGTGCGTGTTGCCGGCGGCGATCAGGTTGGCGGCATCCCGGCGCTGGATCGACCGGTCCGTCGGATCCGTGCTTCCGTACTCCACGCTGAGGTTGAAGAAGCCGTTGCCTCCCAGCGGCAGACCGAAGTTCGCGGCGGCCGTGAACAGGTCGCCGTCGCCCTCGCCGTACGAACCACTGCGAACCTCGACCGAACCGCCCGAATCCGCGTCCTTCAGCAGGAAGTTCATCACGCCGGCGATCGCGTCGGAGCCGTACTGCGCCGAGGCGCCGTCGCGGAGCACCTCGACCTGGCGCAGCGCGATGGACGGGATGACCGCCAGATCCGGCCCCTGGGCGCCGATCGAAACGGCGTCGCCGTGCCAGTGGATCACCGCGGCGCGGTGTCTCCGCTTGCCGTTGACCAGCACCAGGGTGTGGTCGGGCGCCAGGTTCCGAAGATAGGCCGGACGGACGATCGACGAAGCGTCGCTGATCGGCTGCATGCTCACGTTGTAGGAGGGCGCGAGGTTCCGCACCAGGTTCGCAACGTCCGTATCGCCCTGGGCGAGGAAGTCTTCGCCGGCCAGCACGTCCACGGGCACCATCGACTCGGCGACCGACCGGCCCTCTCCGCGGGTACCGACAACGACGATCTCCTCACCGAAACCGGCCATGCCGGCCTCCTCGTCGTCGGTCTCATCCTCCTGAGCCGCGAGCGGCGTCGCGGCCAGGACCAGGGCCACGGCCACTGCCAGCAGCAGGCCGAGGATCGACTCCGTGGTCTGTCTGCGTCTCCGATGGACTCGTCGCGGGGTGTTCGCGTGATTCATGCTTCCTTCGTCCTTCCTTCATCTTCGTCGCAAGTCCGTCTCGCAGCCGGATTCCGCGGGCCGCGTCCCGGCGGAACGGCGGCGGAGTGTACATGGGTCAGGCGAAGACTGCGCAACGAGTGGTAGGCTCCACTCCGGTCGACGCGCAATCGGACAAAGGAGCCCTATTGATGACCAAACCTGAATTCGAGCCCCTCCGCCTATCGTACCTGCTGGTCCTGTTCCTGGCCCTCTGTCTGGCCGCACCAGTTCTGGCGCAGGAGGGGGACAACCAGGACGAGTCCGAGGCCGAAGAACCGCAGGAGTTCGAAGAGACGATCGTCGTCGTCGGCACCCGGACGGAGGGACGCACGGTCACCGCATCGCCCGTACCGGTCGACGTCATTCCCGAGACCGAGCTGGTCAGCCAGGGCAACAACGACCTGACGAACCGGATCCGCACCGTCGTCCCGTCCTACAACGTCGGCACGCAGCCGATCAGCGACGCGGCGACCCTGATTCGTCCGGCCAACCTCCGCGGTCTGGCGCCGGACCACACGCTGGTCCTCGTCAACGGCAAGCGCCGCCACCGCGCCGCCGTCATCGCCTGGTTGGGCAACGGCATCTCCGACGGCTCCCAGGGGCCGGACATTTCCGTCATCCCGGCCATCGCGTTGCGGCAGGTCGAGGTCCTGCGCGACGGCGCCTCGGCCCAGTACGGCTCGGACGCAATCGCCGGGGTGCTCAATTTCCAGCTCAAGGATGCGAGTTCCGGCGGCAGCGTGGAGATCCGCACCGGCCAGTTCCAGGACTCGAACCCTGGATCCAGCTCCGGCTTCGGCGGCCAGTACACCTTCGCCGGCGACAAGGGCAACTCCTACGCAGTCGCCGCGAACTTCGGCATGCCGATGGGCGATAACGGCTTCTTCAACCTGAGCATGGAGTACGGCGCCGCCGACCCGACCAGCCGTAGCGTCCAGCGAAACGACGCGCTGTCCGTCATCCGCGGAGGCAACAGCATGGTGAGAGACCCGGCGCAGGTCTGGGGCTCGCCTCTGCTCGAGGACGACATCAAGGTGTTCGCCAACTTCGGCACGCTCTTCAACAACGGCGCCCAGTTCTATGGCCACGCGAACTACGCCACGCGCACGACCACCGGCGGCTTCTACTTCCGCAACCCGCACACGCGCTCCGGCGTGTTCAGCAACGACAGCGGCGGTTCCATCCTGGTCGGCGACCGGCTCTGGGCCAGCACCGGCGTCGCCGGCGCCGGCGGCTGTCCCGCGCTCTCGGTCGTGTCGGCCGGCGATGGCGGCACGGCCCCCGACCCGGCGGCCCTCGCGGCCATCGAGGCGGATCCGAACTGCTTCACCCTCTACTCGCGCTTCCCCGGCGGCTTCACGCCGCAGTTCGGCGGCGACCTGACGGATTCCTCGATCGTCGCCGGCGTCCGCGGCTACCTCGACAGCGGCATGACCTGGGATCTCAGCGTCAACGTCGGCAGCAGCGAGGTCGACCAGTTCATCTACAACACGGTGAACGCCTCGCTCGGCTACGACACGCCGACGTCGTTCAACCCCGGCATCTACGAGCAGACGGATACGAACGTCAACTTCGACATCACCTATCCGGTGCGCGACAACATGAGTCTCGCCGCGGGCCTTGAGTGGCGCAACGAGCAGTTCCGCATCGGCGCCGGGGACGCCGCGTCCTGGGAGATCGGCCCCTACGCCGCGCAGGGATTCGGCTCCGGCTCGAACGGCTTCAACGGCTACCGGCCCGAGAACTCGGGTACCTGGGACCGTGCGAACGTCGCCATCTACGGCGACCTCGAGATCGACTCGCCGGACGACAGGGGAACCTTCACCGCCGCGCTGCGGGTCGAGGACTTCGACGGCTTCGGCAACACGATCAACGCGAAGGTGTCCGGTCGCCGCCAGGTGTCCGACGCGGTGTCACTGCGCGCCGCGGCCAGCACCGGCTTCCGCGCGCCGACGCCCGGCCAGCAGAACGCGTTCAACGTGACGACGGCCTTCGACCCCGAGACCGGCGGCCTGTCGAACAGCGGCACCGTGCCTTCGACCTCCTTGCCGGCTGCTCTGCGAGGCGGCGAAGACCTCCAGCCGGAGGAGGCGGTCAACTTCTCGGCCGGTCTGGTCGTGGACCAGGGCGAGTTCACCCTGACGGCGGACATCTTCCTCATCGACGTGGACGATCGGCTCGCGGTGTCCGAGACCTTCCGCCAGTGCGCCCTGATTCAGGAAGCGAATTGTGTGACTGACGCGGAGATCGAGCAACTGCTCTCCGGCGGCTTCGTCGAGGCGCGGAACCTGAAGAACTTCCGGTTCTTCGTCAACGACTTCGCGACCCAGACGCAGGGTCTGGACGTGGTCGGCACGTGGACGCCGCCGGAGCTCGGCGGCGACACGAGCTTCAGCCTCGTGTTCAACTACACCGACACCGAGGTCACGGACCACAACCCCGACACCGTCGGCCCCTTCCGCATCGCCACGATCGAACAGGGGCTGCCGAAGTTCCGCTACAACCTGGCGATGAACCACGGCGCCGACCGCTGGAACCTGATGGCCCGCGTGAACTACTTCGACGGCTGGTGGGACAGCGAGGACGCGCAGAATCTCCTGGGCCGGAACAACGCGCCGATATACCCGGACTACAGCGGCGAGTTCCTGCTCGACGTCGAACTCGGCTTCCCGCTGCCGAACGACACGTCGATCGCCATCGGCGTGCAGAACCTGCTGAACACCTATCCGGAGGACAACCCCGGCGCCGCCGACGGAGTCGGCAACCGCTACGGTCAGTTCTCGCCGTTCGGCTTCAACGGGGCCTACTACTACGTCCGCTTCAACTACGCGTGGGGTCAGAGCTTCTAGAAGCTCCCGATCTCAGCGTTCGACCTGCCTCAGCCGCCCGCCGCCGACTGGATCGGCGCGGGCGGCTGTTGCCTTTCCAGGCTCTGGAGCAACCAGTAGCGGCGGTACAACTCGTTCGCCTCGTACAGTTCCTCGTGGCTGCCGGCGGCCACCAGCCGGCCCTGGTCCAGGACGTGGATCCGCCGGGCCCGGCGCGCCGTAGCAAGGCGGTGGGCGATGACGATCGTCGTCCTGCCCTCGAGCAGCTGCTCGATCGCCCGCTGGACCGTCGCCTCTGAATCGGGATCCAGAGAGCTCGTCGCCTCGTCCAGCAGCAGGATCTGCGGGTCGCGCAGAAACGCCCGCGCGATCGCGACCCGCTGCCGCTGACCGGCCGAGAGCCGTACCCCCCGTTCGCCGACCTCCGTTCCGAAGCCCTCGTCCAGGCGTTCGATGAACGAAGCGGCGCCCGCCGCCTCGGCGGCAGCCAGAACCTCGTCGTCGCTCGCGTCCGGCCTGGCCAGCCGGATGTTCTCGGCCACGGATCCCGAGAACAGGAAGATGTCCTGGGGCACCAGCGCCATGCGGCGCCGCAGATCGGCCAGCGCGACATCGCGAAGCGGCCGGCCGTCGATCAGGATCTCCCCCTGCCGGGGTTCGTAGAAGCGAAGCAGCAAGCCGAAGAGGGTGCTCTTTCCCGAGCCGGATGGCCCGACCAGGGCCACGAGCTCGCCCGGAGCGATGTCGAGCGAGACGTCGGTGAGGGCCGGCTGCTCTGCTCCCTCGTAGCGGAAACCCACTGAACGGACACTAAGTCGTCCGCCAGTGGCTTCACCAAGCCGCACCGGCGTCGGCGGATCGACGATCGCGGACCGCTCGTCGAGCAACTCGAACACTCGGGCGCTCGATCCACGCAACCGCTTGTAGCCGGCATAGAGAGCGCCCAACTGGCCCACCGACATCCCGATCGAGAACGTGTAGAGAAGGAACGAGGTCAACCTTCCCGGTGACAGCGATCCCTCCAGCATCAGGCTCCCGCCGTAGCCAAGCACCAGGGCGAACGCGGTGTAACCGAAGAACGCCATCAGGCCGCTGAACGCGCCGTAGAGGCGGACGTTGTGGAGCTGCACGCCGAGCAGGTCGGCAAGCCGAACCCCGTACCGACTCCGCGCCTGATTCTCCGCCGAGAAAGCCTGCACGGTGCGTATGCCGGCCAGCGACTCCTCCGCCCAGGCTGACGTCTCGGCCACGGCGTCTCGCTCCTCCTGCGCCACCCGCTCCAACCTCCTGCCGTAGAAGATGGCGAACAGAACGACCGGCGGCACCACCAGAAGCGCCACCACCGTGAGCCGGGTGTGCAGGACGAGCAGGATGGCCAGAACGCCGACAAACCGCACCGCGGCCTGGAAGCCGGACGGTATCTGCTCGGTCAGGGCATTCTGGACGACCGTCAGGTCCGACGCCATGCGCGAAAGGAGCTCGCCAACACGCCGGCGATCGTAGAAGTCGACGGACAGGCCAACCAGGTGACTGAAGAGCCGGCCCCTGAGGTCCCGCAGCAGACGCGCCCCGGCCGAGCCGAGAAACCAGGTCTGCAAGTAGGTGAGTACGCCGAGAATCGCGAACAGGCCGACCAGCGAAACGACGATCCGGCCCAGTCTTCCCTCGAGGTCCGCCTCGATCGCGGTGTCCACCAGATCGCCAGCCTGCATGGGCACCAGCACGAAGACTCCCGTGCCGATCAGGAGCAGAACCGTGCCGGCGGCCAGGGGCCGCGAGTACGGCCGGGCCAGTCCGAACAGCCGGCGGAACGGCACCGGCGCGGAGGGTCGCTCCTCCTCGTCCCGCTCCATCGAACTCACCTGCCGACCGTCAGCGTGATGACCAGCTCAGGCCGCTCGGCGTCCGCGACGATCTCGTCGAAGACAGCGGCGTCCATCGACAGCGACAGCTCGAACGCCACCGAGCCGTGCTCGATCTGCTCGGGGATGTTGCGGCCGACCCGGCCCGCGGTCGCGCCCGAGGCGACCGCCTCGTCGCCGTCCGGGCGACCGGCCCGACGCAGGTCGACCCCGATGTCGACCCTCCGGGCGGCCCGGCTGCCGTGGACAGCCAACTCCACCTCGAGCTCGACCCGGCCGCGGCGCGCGCGGCGTTCGACCTGCACACCCTGAATCGTCACCCCCTCACACAGGTAGGGAGCGGTGTCGCGCGTGATCCAGCCGTACCCCTCGGGAAGTGCCTCGACCGCCCCCAGCGGCACGCGGAGAACCATCGGCGACGCCATGGCGATGCGTTCGATCGCCGCCGCATCGACGGCGCGGGCCGAACCGGGCGTCACATCGCCCGCCGCCGGCGCGGCGGCGGGAGGCGTGGACGGAACCGGTTCCGCCGCTACCCGCGCAGGCGGGTCCGGCGGTACGGCCGGTTCCACGGCCGTTTCGACCGGACGAGACAACCGCGGCTCGGAGTAGCCGGCGGGAACGTAGTGTCCCTCGAACAGCACCCTCGAAGGGCGGTCGCCGCGGCTGGCGCGCCTCGACGTGCCGGCGGTCCGGGCGATCCGCCCGTCGGCTTCGAGGCTCAGCCGTTCCCGCCAGTTCGAACGCCGTCCGTCCGCGGCAACGTACTCGCCGTCGAACACCAGTTCCTCGCCGTCGACCGTGCCGTTCGAGCGCACCATGACGCCGCCGTTCGAGACGCTGAACCGCCGCCACGCGCTGGCGGCCGGATCGAGGGAACTGTAGGTCCGGCCCGACCTGCCATCGACGAAGGACCAGGTCTCCTCGATCAGGCAGCCGCCCTCCAGCTTCTCCACCCGGCTGTGGCCTACCGTCTCCCCGCCCGACACCAGGCGCCATTCGCCGAGCAGGAAGTCCAGAACCCGGTAGCTGTCGTTCGTTTCGCAGGGGTCGGCGGCCTGCGCCGACAGTGGCATGGCCACCACGAGAGCGGAGCCGCACAGCAGCACGAGCACCAGAAACCAACTCCTCGACCGTTCCATAACGTCTCCCTGGTCAGGTGCCCAGAAGGGCGATCTTGATGATGAACACGACCGCCAGAACCGCCACTGCCGGACGCAGTTGACCGAATCGACCGGCCAGCAGCTTGATCGCCGTGTAGGTGATGAAGCCGGCCGCGATGCCGTGGGCGATCGAGAAGCTGAACGGGATCGTCACCGCGAGCACGACCGCCGGCACGTACTCGGTCGCGTCGCTCCAGTCGATCTCGATCATGTTGCGGATCATCACGCTGGCGACGAAAAGCAGGGCCGCCGCCGTCGCGAACGGCGGGATCGTCGCCGCCAGCGGCGACAGGAAGAGGGTCAGCAGGAACAGCGCCCCGACCGTAACGGAGGTCAGACCGGTGCGGCCGCCCGCCTTCACGCCGGCGGCGCTCTCGATGTAACTCGTGACCGAGGAAGTGCCCAGAACCGACCCAAGGACGGAAGCGCTGGAATCGACGATGACGGCGTGCCTCAACCGCGGCAGGTTGCCGTCCCCGTCGAGCAGGTTTCCCTGCTTCGAAACCGCGATCAGAGTCCCGGAGGTGTCGAAAAGGTCCGTGAACAAGAAGGCGAAGATGATCCCGACGAACGCCGCGTCGAAGGCGGCTCCAATCTCCAACTGCCCGAAGGTGGGGGCCAGCGACGGAATGGCCGACACCGCTCCCTGCCAGTTCGCCTCACCCACGAGGATGCCGATCAGGGTCACGGCGAGGATGCCGATCAACACGGCGCCGGCCTTCTTCAGTGCATCGAGAGCCGCAATGAGCACGAGTCCGACGACCGCCAGGATGACGCTCCAGGACGTCACGTCGCCCAGTCCGACCAGCGTCGCCTCGTTGGTGACCACCATGCCGGCGTTCCGCATCGCGATGAGGGCGAGGAAGAAGCCGATGCCCGCGGCCGTCGCCATCTTGAGGGAACGCGGGAAGGCGTTCACGATCCAGGCCCGGACCGGGAACACCGAGATGAGGACGAAGCAGACGCCGGAGATGAACAGCGCTCCGAGCGCGACCTGCCAGGGATGCCCCATCCCCAGCACGACTCCGTACGTGAAGTAGGCGTTGATTCCCATCCCCGGCGCCAGCGCGATCGGGTAGTTCGCGTACAGCCCCATCGCGGCGCAGGCAATCGACGCGGCGAGACAGGTGGCGACGAAGACCGCCCCGCGGTCCATCCCCGCCTCGCTGAGAATCTGCGGGTTGACGACGGCAACGTAGGCCATCGTCAGGTAGGTCGTGGCGCCGGCGGCGACCTCTCTCCTGACCGTCGTCTCGTGCCGGTCGAGACGGAAGAGGCGGTTCAGCACCCGGACCTCCCGGCCGCTAACGCTCCTGGTGTGTGGCGCGCCCGCCGCAAGCTGCCGGTCAGCCTTCCGCCGGCCTCACGACGAAGAGCAGGTCATCCTGGTTCACGACCTGTCCGTTCGCCGCGTTGACTCGCATCACCTCGTAGCGGGAATGGCCGGAGAACAGCTCGGCGCCGGTGTCCAGGGACGCGAGCGACACCGGCCTGAACAGCTTCATCGCCTCGATCAGGCACAGGGTCTTCTCGCGGCTCACCACGTCGCCCGCGCGGACGAAGGGCGGATCGTTCGGGGAGGCGGCGGCGTAGAAGAGACCGCCGGCCGGCGCCTTGACCTTGAGTTCGTCGCTGCCTTCGATCTCGATGTCGGCCCGGTCGATGTTTCGCCCGACGCCCGCGAATCGCTCGACCTCATCCACCAGCTCGTCGCCGGAGATGCGGTCGAGAAAGTCGGTGAGGTAGCGGGTGTCGTAGTCGCCCGACCGGAACTGGTCGTCGCCGAGGACGCGGCGGAGCAACGGCAGGTTCGTGCACACGCCCTCGATGGCGACCTCTTCCAGGTAGGAGACGAGGCGATCGATCGTGTCCGCGCGATCCCTGCCGTGGCACACGACCTGGGCGACCAGGCTGTCGTAGTAGGGCGACACGACGGCGCTCGTGTCGATCGTCGCCAGCACGTCGATATCCGCGCGTTCCGGGAAGTCGCAGCGGGTCACCGTCCCGGGCGAGGGCAGGAGATCGATCCCGTCCGCCGAGAGGGAGGCGCGCTCCGCGTTGATCCGGACCTCCATCGCGTAGCCGTCCTCCGCGAGGGGCGCGTCGGCGATTCTCGCCCCGCCGGCAATCTCGAACTGGGCCTTGACGATGTCCGTGCCGCTGACCGCCTCGGTCACCGGGTGCTCGACCTGAAGCCGCGTGTTCATCTCCATGAAGTAGAGCTTCTGGTCCTCGAGGTCGAAGATGAACTCCACCGTGCCCGCGCCGACATAGCCGATCTCCGCGGCGATCGCCGCCGCGTAGCGGAAGCTCTGCTCGCGCAGCGCCTCCGGCAACGCCGTCGACCCCGATTCCTCGATCAGCTTCTGGTTGTTCCGCTGCACGCTGCAGTCGCGCAGGCCCAGCACGCGCACCGTGCCGTACTGGTCGCAGAGCACCTGCACCTCGACATGGCGCAGCGACACGACGCACTTCTCGAGGTAGCAGTCCGCGTTGCCGAAGGCGCTCTCCGCCTCGACGCGAATCTGCGCGAACGCTTCCCGGAAGTCCTCCGCCCGATCCACCCGCCGAATGCCCTTGCCGCCGCCGCCATGGACCGCCTTGAGCATGACGGGGAAGCCGATCGACTCGGCGACGGCTAGCGCCGTGTCCGCGTCGGTCAGGATGCCCTCGCTGCCGGGCACGACGGGCACGCCCACCTGGACCGCGGTCTGGATCGCGTTCGACTTGTTGCCCATCCGCCGCATCGCATCGCCGGTCGGGCCGATGAAGTTCAGCCCGTGTCCCCGGCAAAGATCAGCGAAGGACGCGCTCTCGGACAGGAATCCGATCCCGGGATGGAGCGCGTCGGCTCCTTCCCGCTCGGCGATGCGGATCACCGAGTGGGCATTCAGGTAGCTCTCGTCCGGGGTGCTGCCGCCGATGCAGACCAGCGTGTCGCGGTCGCGCAGCATCGTGGCAGCCGGCGAGTCGACGTCCGGGTCGGACTGCACCAGGATCACTTCGACGCCGGCCCTCTGCGCAACCCGCACGAGCTTCACCGCGGTGCAACCCCGCGCGTGGATCAGCGCCCGCTGCACCTGGCGCGGAGCCACAAGAGGCGCGGGCTCGTGGACCTCCGTCTCTTCCTGCCGCCGCCGGCGGGCCGTCAGGAACTCGACGCGTCGCTCCTCCTGGAGCAGCCGACGCAGAACCGCGCCGACGGTGTCTTCCGGGACCGGGATCTGCGAATCGACCTGGCGTAGCTGCTCATCGAGCTCCTCACCGAAGGGATGCTCGACCAGCCCGTGCATCGAACCCTCGACCTCGCTCAGGTAGTTCGAGAGGGTCGAAGCCATCGGCAGGTGGGACGGAACGACGATCTGCCCGGCGAACGGCATGTTCGTGCCCGAGAAGTAATAGGTCTGGACCAGGGGATGGGTGACCAGGCTGGCCTGGGCGCCGCCCGTGCAGTCGCCGTAGCCGAAGCAGATCACGGGCAGGTCGTTGTCCCGGACGAAGCGGGTGATCCGGTCGTTGACGATCGACATCGAGAACAGAGCGCCGGCGCCTTCCTTGGTCAGCATGCCGCCCGAGGAGATGAAACAGACGACCGGCAGGCGTTCCTCCGCGCAGCGGAGCAGGAGCTTGCAGAACTTCTCCGAACTCGCCATGTCGAACGAGCCGGCCTGGAACGCGAGGTTGGAAACCAGGACGCCGACCCGGTTCCCCGCGCCGCCACCGTCCTCGCCGTCGGCCAGGGCGCCGGTCCGGATCCGGGCCAGAGCCGCCACCGTCCCGCAAGGCGTCACGCCCTGCTCGAGCGCCCGCTCGATCGATACCCGCAGTCCCGGGAAGCTCACCGGGTCGGCCGTCATCCGGTCCGCTTCGATTTCCTGCACGTCGTAGAAGAAGCGGTCGAGGATCGCCTGGGGCCGGCGCGGCGTGTTCCGCTTCTGCTCGGCCAGAACGTCCTCGAGCAGCAGGTCGCGGTAGGCCGCGTCGAGACGGTTCCAGAAGTCCTTGATGCCGATGTTGCGCGGCGAGATGCGACCGTCGTAGCCGCGAACCCCCTGCTCGTCCTCGTAGAAGTTCGGCAGCAGGCGTTCGAACAGGAACGTCACCAGGCCGAAGAGCGGCTCCGAGATCCGCGGCATCTGGAGCCGCTTCCATTCGGCCACCGCCTTGAGCAGGCGTCCGCGCCTCGGGTGCCGGGAGAAGTGGCGCAACCAGGAGCGGAACTGCCTGCGCAGACGGGCCTCGGCCTCCTCCGCGGCGTCACCTTCGAGTCCCGCCGTCAGCTCCCCCATCGCCGCGTTCAGCGAGTGGCGCAGGAGGAGGTGAACCGACTCGCGCGCGATCACGTTCTCCTCGCGCGCCTCGCTGGCGATCTCGCGCAGGTGCAGGAAGATGTGGTCGTACAGCCGGTCGAAGCAGATGAAGTTCTCGCACTCGCGCCGGAACAGCCGCAGGAGCTGCGGCTGCAGGATCACGTCGAGAACCGTGAGGTCGGCGGCCTGGGAACCGTCGCCGGGCTCGGAGGCCGGGTTCCCTCCTTCCAGGCCTTCCTCCTCGACCGTCCGCATGACCGTGAGCAGACGCCCGAAGTTGTCTTCCGACCCGTCCTTCCACTGGTTGTACAGGTGGAAGCCGTACTCCAGGAGCAGTTCGGCCCGGGCGCGGTTGAAGTGGTACTCGCGGCTGCCGAGCAGGAACGACGCGAGTCGGCCCCGTCCTTCGTGCAGGGAGTCGCGCGCGGCCGCGTAGCGCTTGTAGGTCCTGCTCAGGACGTCGTCGTAGCGAACCGCCAGTGGATTGTCGAGCCAGCGCTCGAACGAAAGCCGGCGCTGCCGCTCGCGCCGCGCCCTGGCCGCCCCGGCGGGCACCTCGGCCGCGGCCAGGCGGCCGTAGCCAGACACCGTCGTCGAACTCAGGCGGCGTCGCAGTCCCAGGTAGCGCAGGTACCGGAACGCGACGCCGAACACGTTCGCCTGCTCCGCCGGGCTGTGCAGACGCGACAGGCCGGCGAACTCCTCGAGCACGGTGAGGCTGCGGGAGGGGTCGACGTACCGTCGCGTGTTGCGGCGATAGTGCTCGAACACGGCTGGTTCGTCGCGCACGAACAGCTTCGCCCGCTGCTCCACGAGAGCGATCGACGTCGTGACGGCGGCCTCGAAACAGGCCAGCCGGTCACCCCCCTCGGCGGGAACGAAGTCGATCACGCCGTCGAGATAGCCCTGCTCGTAGAGTTCGTATGCCGAGACGCCGACCGCCTTCGCGCACTCTTCCCAGGACAGGTCGTAGCGGCGCACGATGTTCGCCAGTCCGCGCGGCTGGATCGTGTTGAACACGCCGTCGCGCACCGACAGCAGGACATTCGTCGTGGCGAGTGGAATCGCGCCGCCGGAGTAGCCGTTGCCGAGCACGACGCCGACCGTCGGCACGTGAAGCTGTGCCATCTCGGCGATCAGCCGCGAGATCGCGTGAGCCTGATTGCCGCGGTTCGCCTCCTCGCCGGCATCCGCCCCGGGCGTGTCCATGAAGGCAACCACGGGCAGAGCCCGGCGGGCGAAGGAACGGATCACTTCGACCGCGAGCTCGTGGTGTTCCGGCATCCACACGCCGTTCTGCACGGAGCGTTCCTGTGCCAGCACGCCGAACCGCCGTCTGTGGCCCTCGATCCCGGTCTCGAACACGGCGGCGTAGAGCGGGCCATGGTTTCTCTCCTCAACCAGCTCCCAGCTCGTCGCGGCCAGCACGGCGCCGGTGCCGACGCGACCGGGATCCTCGGCCGGGGCCACTGTCCGGCGAATGTACTCGTCGACCTCCAGCCTGGCGAGTCGCTTGAGCTTCTGGCGGATTCGCCGCTCGGAGATCAGTCCCGAGATGCGCCCGGCAGCTTCGCCGACCTGCCTGTCACCCGCCTCCGGGAACAGGGAGAACGCCCGAGCCCTCTGTTCCGCCTCGCGGAACAGAGGGTCGACATCGCCTCGTGAAGGCTCCGGCTGGCTCTGGAGCAGAATCGTCATACAAACCGCGTAGTTTACCCGGTCTACGGGCGGTAAAGGACCGGCAACGTGTAACTTGGCCGGTTCCGGGCGCTATTCCTCCGCGCCCGGAACGAGGCTCAGTTTCCCCGTTCCTCAGCCCGGGTCGGACCGATCTCCTGCAGTGTCGCCAGGCTGGGAGCGACCATCACCCGTGCCGCCGTCTCCTCGTACGCCGCGTACATCTCGGGCAGCTTCTCCCGCAGCTCCTCCTGGTCGATGATCGTCCATTCCTCCTCCCACACGGGGCCGTAGGGGGCCTGGAGGTTCCAGGCCGTCGAAATGAACCAGTAGGCGAACTCCTGCATCTGGACCCGGAAGCGGACTTCCTCGTCCTCGAAGTCGAGGTACTGGTCCAACTGGTAGTAGCCTTCCTCCCCGGCCTTCGCCATCGCGCGGGCGAGTTCCGAGTCCTCGGAGATGCCCCAGACGTCCGGAAACGTGTAGTGCAGGCCGATGTCCGTCACGTAGTGGAGGATGTGCTCGACCACCTCCATCACCTGGCCTTCGGGCCCTACGGGAGTGCCCTGCATGATGATGTCGCACACCGAGTTGTTCTTCTCGATCTCGGCCCACTGCTCCTCGTTCTCCTCCGCGAAGCTCATGTCGTCGCCGAGCGGAACCGGAATCAGGGCGTTGTAGCGATAGTGATTCGCGAGCACTTCGCGCTGGAGATCGGCGTCGAGGCCGGCGTCCCGCGGAAACGACTCGGCGATCGTCTTCGCGACCAGTCGCATGAAGTCGTCGGAGATGTCGTCACGGGCGGCGAGCTTGAGGCCGTACACCTGCAGTACCTTGGTGAAGGGCGGTATGGCATCGGTGCGTACCACGTCGCCGTGCTGGTAGACGTCCTCGGGGACATCTCCCTTCGGGTCGAGCAGGATGCAGTCCCCCAGGTGAGTCGGTGCGGCTTCGGCCGCCTCATCTACGTTGCCGGCGCCGGAATCGGCAGCCTCTCCACCGCCACAGCCGGCTAGCGTCAGGATCAGAAGCGCGAGTGCGAAGCGTCTGGCCATAGCTGCCCTCCCTCGTTGATTTGATCCGCAACTCCCTACACTATGCCCTCGACCCGAACCGCCATGGACTTCCTGCCCCAGATTGTCGGTTCCTTCGCCGATCCCGCCGCCGAGAACCCGACCGTGGAGATGGTCGAAGCGGCCTTCCGTCACCACGACCTGCACTGGCGCTACGTGAACTGCGAAGTGCCGGCGGACCGCCTGGCGGCGGCGGTGGCCGGTGCCCGCGCCATGGGCTGGGCCGGATTCAACTGTTCGCTTCCCCACAAGGTCACGGTGATCGAGTACCTCGACGGGCTGGGCGAATCAGCCCGGCTGATCCGCGCGGTGAACTGCGTCGTCCGCGACGGCGGCGGCCGATTCATCGGCGAGAACACGGACGGCAAGGGCTTCCTCCGCTCACTCGAGGAAGTGACGCCGCCGGCCGGCAAGCGAGTCGCGATCTTCGGCGCCGGCGGCGCCGCGCGGGCGATCGCGGTCGAACTCGCGCTGGCGGAAGCAGCCGAAATCAGCATCGTCAACCGCACCCGCGAACGGGGCGAAGAACTCGCAGCGCACATCGCCAGACACACGGCGACCCGGGCCCGGTTCGAACACTGGCGCGGCGTCTATCGGCTGGCCGCGGAGGTTGACGTGGCGATCAACGCCACCTCGATCGGTCTGTTCCCGGATGTCGACGCCGAACTGCCGCTCGACCTCGACTCTCTCCGATCCTCGATGGTGGTCGCCGACGTGATCCCCAATCCCCCCAGGACCCGCCTGCTCGACGCGGCTGCAGCTCGTGGCTGCACCGTCCTCGACGGTCTCGGCATGCTGGTCAATCAGGGTGTGAGCGGGATTCGCTACTGGACCGGAGTCGACGTCGATCCCCGGGTCATGCGCGCCCGCCTGGAGGCGATCTTCGGCTGAAGCCGGTCGAGCAGCACCGCGGCGAGGATCAGAGCCCCGAACACGACCTTCTGCTCGTAGGACGCGACACCCGCGATGTTCAGGCCGTTCTGGATCACGGCGATGATCATCGCGCCGATCAGCGTCCCCGCGATCCGGCCGCGGCCGCCCGCGAGGCTTGCGCCGCCGACCACGACGGCGGCGATCACCTGCAATTCGTAGAGCTCTCCCGCGTTGGGCCGTCCGCCCTCGAAGCGCGAGGCATCGACGATCCCCGCCAGGCCGGCGAAGGCTCCGCACAGGCAGTAGACGGCGAGCAGCACCGCGGTCACCGGCACGCCCGACAGGCGCGCCGCCTCGACGTTGCCGCCGACGGCGTAGACGTAGCGTCCGAACATGGTCCGCGTCATCAGCAGGTGAGCGGCGACGAACAGGACGAGCATGAGCACGATCGGATTCGGCACGCCGAGCACGGCGCCGTTGCCGAGCCAGGCGAAAGCCGCCGCATCGACCCGCACCGCTTCCGGCGTTCCCTCGGCGCCGCCACCCACCAGGCGCCGCTGATGACCGACGGCGAGGATCAGGGCCAAGCCGCGGGCGAGCATCATCAGGCCCAGCGTGGCGACGAACGGCGGCACCCGGAACGCGGTGACCATCGTTCCGCTGAGGAGACCGCCCAGGGCCGCGGCCGCGACACCCAGAAGCATCGCCGCCAGAAGTCCCGCCGGCGACGCCGCGGCGCCACCGAACCACTCCTGTGCCGCCACCGCGGCGATCACGCCGGCCAGCGCCAGCAGGCTGCCGACGGAGAGATCGATTCCCGCGGTCAGGATGACCAGGGTCATGCCGAGCGCGATGATCGCGATGTCCGCGTTCTGGTTCACCACGTTGAGCAGATTGCGGGCCGTCAGGAACGTCGGCCAGTGGTAGCTCCCCGGCGAGAACACTGGCGTCCCGGCGGTTCGCACCGGTCCCCACTCGGAGGCGATCCTGTGGGTGGCGATCGCATCGAGCGAACCGCCGGCCCCGACGATCCGCCCCAGTTCGAGCCGGACGTCGCGCGGCTGGCCGAACACGCGGCCGGCGATCCGGACGCCGGCAACGTCGAGGCCCCGTTCGATCGCCTGCACGAACACCCGATCGGCCTCCGTGTCCCGTGCAACGACGAGCACCGAGCACGGCGCCTGGCACGCCTCCAGCACCTGCCGCGCGACCGCGCCGCCCGAACGACTCGTGATCGGGTTCTGTTCGCGCCAGGTCGCCGCGCTCGAGATCAGGCAGAGGAGGACCAGCACGACGACCGAAAGGTTGCGGCCCACGAGGTCCAGCAACCGGCGACGCCAGCGGCCGGCGGCGGACTCCCCGACCCCTTCAGGCAACGGACGGTTCCTCCGAAAGGCCGAGTCCGGCGGCGATGCGCAACACCCCGGCCGGGTCGGCGCCCGCCGGATCCGGAATCTCGCCGCGAATCCGCCCGTCGTGCATGACCAGCACCCGGTCGCTCATGCCGAGAACCTCCTCCAGCTCCGAGCTGATCAGGAGCACCGACTTGCCTTCCGACGCGATCCGGCGGATCCACTCGTAGATCTCGTAGCGCGCCCCGACATCGATGCCCCGGGTGGGCTCGTCGCAGAGCACGACGCTGGCGCCGCGTTCGAGCCACCTGGCGATCACGACCTTCTGCTGGTTGCCGCCCGACAGCGTCGCCACCCGCTGGCCGGGCCGGGCAAGCCGGATGTCCAGTTGCTCCCTCCACCGGCCAAAGGCGCGCCCCTCGCGGCGGCGATCGACCAAAGCCCGCAGGCGCCGGAAGCGGTCCAGGTTGGGAAGCGCGAAGTTGTCCCGCGCACTCCGGCTCAGCACGAGTCCCTGACCCCTGCGATCCTCCGGCAGCAGGCAGATGCCGCTCCTGATCGCCCGCCGCGGCGACCGGAGGTCGAGCCGCCTGCCGTCGAGCCGCACCTCGCCGCCGTCCGAGGCCATCGCGCCGGAGATCATTCGGGCCACCTCGGTCCGGCCCGCGCCCACCAGGCCGGCGAGTCCCAGAATCTCGCCACGACGGATGTCGAACGAGACGTCGCGGACCTGGCGTCCGGCCGACAGCCCACGAACTTCGAGCCGCGTCTCAGCGATCGCATGCGGGAGGCGAGGGGGAAACTCCATGCTCAGACTGCGGCCGACCATGGCCTCGATCAACTCGTCGCGGTCCAGGGGCAGGCGACCATCACCACCGCGGGCCGGTCCACGCCGGTCGATGGTGTGCACCAGTTCGCCGTCGCGGAGCACCGCGACCCGGTCGGCCACAGCCTCGATCTCCTCGAGGCGGTGGCTGATGTAGATCACGGCGGCACCCCGCCGCGCCAGCTCCCGCACCTGGCGCAGCAAGGCCCGCGCCTCGCGCGGCGACAGCGCCGCCGTCGGCTCGTCCAGGATCAGCAGCCGGGGTTCGAGCGCCAGCGCCTTCGCGATCTCGACCGCCTGGCGGGCGCCGAGCGACAGCTTCGAGCAACGGGCATCGGGATCGATGTCCATCTCCAGCAGGCCCAGCAGACGCCGCGCCTCCCGCTCTTCCCACCGCCGGCGCAGGATTCCCCGCCGGGACCAGCCGGCGCCGAGAGAGAGGTTCTCGCGCACACTCAGTTGCGGCACCAGGCTGAGTTCCTGGTGAATCACCGCGATGCCCCTTTCGCGCGCGTCGGCGGGCGATGCGAACGTCGCGGCTCCGCCCTCGAACTCGATCCGGCCGCCGTCCGGCCGTTCGGCGCCCGAGACGATCCGGATCAGGGTGCTCTTGCCGGCGCCGTTCTCGCCGACCAGACCCAGCACCTCGCCGGCGCGCACCGCCAGGCTCACCCCGCGAAGGGCGTCCACGCCCGGGTAGCTCTTGCTGATCCGATGGAGTTCGAGCAAGTGACAGCCGGCCGGCCGAGCCCTAGTCGAGTGTCGGATCCTGCTCGGCGTCGGCCTGCCGGTAGAGCTCCGTCGGGATCAGGTGGACGCGCTCGAAGTCCTCGCCGTCGAGGTAGCGCACGATGTTCTGCACCGTCATGACGCCCATCCGATCCGGGTACTGGATCGGATCGGCGTAGATCTTCCCGTCCCGGATCGCCTGCCGGCCCGCGATCTCGCCGTCGAAGCCGACGATCGTGACCTGGTCCGCGCGTCCCGCCTGCTCGAGCGCGGTGCGCGCGCCCAGGGCCGAGGGATCGTTGATCGCGAACACGCCGGCGAGGTCCGGATAGGCCTGGATGCCGTCCGCCATCGCCCGGTAGCCCTCGTCGCGCAGGCCGCCGCCCTCGAGTTCGGCCACGATCTCGATCCGGCCCTCGGTCCGATCGCGGTTGTACTCCCCGATCGCGTGACGGAAGCCGTCGACCCGCAAGACGCAGGAGTTGGCCTGCTTGAAGTGCAGCACGAGCACCTCGCCGCCGGCCCCTCCGAGCGCCTCGATCATCGCCTCGCCGGCGAGCAGCCCGCCCTGGTAGTTATCGGTGCCGACGTGGCCGGCGATCTCGACGCCCTCGGCGACGGCCTGGAGGTCGGACGTGAACACCGGCACCCCGGCTTCGTTCGCGCGCCGCACCGCGGGTCCGATGGCGATGCGGTCCACCGGGTTGAGCACGATCGCGGCGACGCCGGAAGCCAGGAAGTTGTCGACCTGCTGTGACTGCCGGTTCACGTCGCGCTCGGCATCGGTGACCACGACATCGAAGCCCTGGCGCTCCGCCTCAGCGGTCAGACTGTCCGCGATGATCTTGAAGAAGGGGTTCTTGAGCGTCATCGCCGAGAAGCCGATCGTGCCCCGCGTGACGCTGCCGCTGCCGTCGCCCCCGTCCGTGCCACCGCCGCTGCCGTCGCCCCCGTCCGTGCCACCGCCGCAGGCGCCAAGCGCGGCAAAGGACATTGCCACGAGCATCCAGGTCAGCATCCGCTTCACGATCCGTTCCCCATGGCTACAACCTCCCTCGACATCCTGGCACCTGAACGCCGGATTGTGACACGCAGCCCGGAGGGGCCGGATAGAGTCACGCCAATGACCGAAACCGGTGTGTCCTCGTCGCCGGCCGCGGCGCCGCCGCTGCTCCAGATACGCGAACTCCGGACCTGGTTCCACGGCAAACACGAGACGGTCCGCGCGGTCGACGACATCGACCTGACCATCGAAGAGGGCGAGACGCTCGGTCTCGTCGGCGAGTCCGGGTCGGGAAAGTCGGTGACCTCGCTGTCGGTGATGCGGCTGCTGGAGAGCACCGCGAACATCGAGACCGGCGAGATCGCCTGGTTCGGCCGCGATCTGGTCCATCTGCCCAACCGTGAGATGCGGGACCTGCGCGGCAAGGACATCGGGATGATCTTCCAGGAGCCCGGCACGTCGCTGAACCCGGTGTTCCGGGTCGGCGACCAGGTGGGCGAGGCGCTTCGCGTCCATCTCGGCATGAACCGCAAACAGGCCCGCCAGCGAACGATCGAACTGTTCGAAGAGGTCGGCATCCCGGAGCCCGAGCGCCGGATCGACACCTATCCCCACGAGATGTCGGGCGGCCAGAAGCAGCGCGTGATGATCGCTATGGCGCTGTCGTGCAACCCGAAGCTGCTGATCGCCGACGAGCCGTCGACGGCCCTGGACGTCACGATCCAGGCCCAGATCCTCGACCTGATCCGCCGGCTGCGCGACGAGCGCGGCATGTCGATCCTGTTCATCAGCCACGACCTGGGCGTGATCGCCGAGATCGCCGACCGCATCGCGGTCATGTTCCGGGGACGGATCGTCGAGCGCGGCTCGGTGACCGACGTGTTCAGCAACCCCCGGCACCCCTACACCAAGGGGCTGCTCGCCTGCCGGCCGCACCTCGACCGCGACTTCCGCCGTCTGCCCACCGTCGCCGACTTCATGGACGTCGACGACGAGGGCGACGGAGGCGAGATCCGGATCACCGAGCGCGAACTGACGCCGGAGTCCCTCGACGAGCTCGTCGGGCGTGGGCGCGGGCGGCTGCTTCACCCGCAGAGCGCGCTTCAGGATCTGGGCTACGCCGAGAACCCCGGACCCGGCGACAAGGTCGCGGGCGGCACCGAACCCCTGCTGCGGGTCCGCGATCTGAAGGTCTACTACCCGATCAAGAGCGGCTTCCTGCGCCGGCAGGTGGGCGACGTCAAAGCCGTCGACGGCATCTCCTTCGACGTCTATCCGGGGCAGACCCTGGGACTGGTCGGGGAATCCGGCTGCGGCAAGACGACGACGGGGCTGGCGCTGCTGCGACTGATCGACATCACCGGCGGAACGGTCCGGTTCGAGGACCAGGACGTGACCACGATCCCGTCGAGCCGCCTCAGGTCCCTGCGCGGGAAGATGCAGATCATCCTCCAGGACCCTTACTCTTCGCTGAACCCTCGCATGACCGTCGAGGCCATGCTCAGCGAAGCCATGGCGATCCACAAGATCGGCGACAGCCGGAGCGACCGTCGCGACCGGGCCGCCCGACTGCTCGAAGAGGTCGGCATGGAGGCCGGCCATCTCCGCCGGTACCCCCACGAGTTCTCCGGCGGCCAGCGACAGCGGATATCGGTGGCCCGCGCGCTGGCGGTCCAGCCGAAGCTGATCATCTGCGACGAATCCGTGTCGGCGCTCGACGTGTCGGTGCAAGCGCAGGTGCTGAACCTGCTCAAGGACCTGCAGGAAGAGCGCGGCCTGACCTACATCTTCATCAGCCACGACCTGTCGGTGGTCAAGTTCATGTCCGACATGATGGCGGTGATGCTCGACGGCAAGATCGTGGAACAGGGACCGTCCGAGGCGATCTACATGACACCCAGCGAGGAGTACACACGCCGCCTGATCGAGGCCGTCCCGGACGACTCGATCGCCAACATCGAGAGCCGCCAGCAGCAACGCCGCGAAGCCCGCAGCCGCCGCCACGCGAATTGACGCCCTGCCGGCGACAACGGTCATGACGACCAGCAGCCCAAGCATTTGTCATCGACGCGCGCGGCAGCCGCGCCCGCCGAGTGAGACGCACGCGGCTCGTAACTCGCCGCGTGGGTTCCCGGAAGCCCTGGTGCTGATCTTCGCCATGATCGTGGCGGCGCAGGTCCTCACGTACGTGCTGCCGGCCGGCGAGTACGAACGCGACGGCCGGCAGGTGCTCGCCGGCACGTACCACGCCGTCGAAGCGGCACCCCTCCCCTGGCATGCCGCCCTGACCAAGGTGCCTCGCGGGCTCGAAGCCGCGGCCGAGATCATCTTCTTCGTCTTCCTGGTCGGCGGCGCGATCGGGGTCATCCGGACCACCGGCGCGATCGACGCCGCGATCGGCGCGGCGATCAAGACCCTGGGCGGGCGGCCGGTCCTGCTGGTCGGAGGAATGACCGCCCTGTTCGCGGTCGGTTCGTCCACGATCGGCATGGCCGAGGAGTACATGCCCTTCGTGCCGATCCTGGTCGCCATGTGCATCGCGCTCAAGATGGACGCCGTGGTCGCCCTCGGCATCGTCTATCTCGGCGCCGGGATCGGCTACGGCACCGCGGCGATCAACCCCTTCACCGTGATGATCGCCAAGGACATCGCCGGCCAGGACCCGAGTACCGGCTTCGGGCTCCGCTGGGCGCTGCTGGCGGTCATGCTGGTGGTCGGGGTCCACCACGTCCTGCGCTATGCGCGCCGCATCGGCGACGACCCGGAACACAGCCTCGTGCGCGACATCGACTACTCCGGCGGCGCGCATGAACTGAGCGCAGCCGAACTCACGCCGGCCCGGCTCGGCATCCTCGTCTCCTTCGCGGCGATGATCGGCGTCTTCATCTGGGGCGTCAACGTGCATGGCTGGTACCTGGTCGAACTCGCGGCGCTCTTCCTGGGCGTGACGATCATCTCGGCCGTCCTGGGCCGGGTGTCGGCGAACCGGACCGCCAGAGCGTTCACCAGCGGCGCCGCCGAACTGACCGGAACCGCCCTGCTGATCGGCTTCGCACGCACGATCGAGGTCGTGCTCTCGGACGCCCGGGTCATCGACACGGTGATCCACGGCATCGCCTCACTGCTCGCAAGAGCAGAGGCCCTGGGTTCAGGGGCCGCCGTCATCTCGGCGTGGGGCATGCTCCTGGTACAGAGCGTGTGCAACTTCCTGATCCCCTCCGGCAGCGGGCAGGCATACGTGACGATGCCGATCATGGCGCCCCTCGCGGATCTCACCGGCGTCGGCCGCGAGACGTCGGTGCTGGCCTACCAGCTCGGCGACGGGTTGATGAACCTGATCGTGCCGACGAACGCCCTGCTGATGGGCATGCTGCTCCTTGCGCGCATCCCCTACCAGCGCTGGCTGCGCTTCATCCTGCCCGCCATCCTCAAGCTCTACCTGGTCGCGATGGCGGTGCTCGCTGTAGCCGCCCTCGTGCGCTTCGAGTAGGGCCTGCAGCCGTCTGCAAGCCGGCTAGAGGTTCAGCTTCGCGGGCAGGTAGCGCTCGATCAGGCCTTCGTAGTACGGCCTCAACTCCGCGGCATCGGGCGGACGGTCGCTCTTGGAGTAGAGGTCGTAGCCGTTGAAGAGCCGTACCCAGGCGAACATCTCGCGGTCACGGTCGTTCATCAGCTCCCGGTACGCGCCTTCGCGGTGACACGCGTAGAAGGAGTGGTAGCGGATCATGTAGAGCGCCGGCTCCGGCAGGTAGTCGCTGAGCACCTGGTAGAGGTACTCGTCGTGGCCCCAGGACAGGTGCACCTGGTCCAGGCCGCAGCCCGCTTCGTACACGCCGAGAGGTGTCGAGTAGGTCGGGTTCGCCCTGTCCGGGTTGTCCTCGAACAGCTCCGGATAGACGATCCGGTCCGAGAACGCGCAGCCGACCGGGAAGGTGTCGCCGACCACCGCCCACTGCGGCTCGCCCCACAGGCAGAGCACCTTGCCCAGGTCGTGTAGCAGTCCGGCCAGCACGAACCAGTCCGGGTGTCCGTCGGCCCGGATCGCCTCCGCCGTCTGCAACAGGTGGTCGAGCTGGGAGAGGTCCAGATCCGGGTCCGAGTCGTCCACCAGCGTGTTCAGGAACTCGAGCGCCTCCCACGCCGTGAGTTCGGCCCGGTCGAGGGTGAGGTACTCCGCTTTCTTGTCCTGAACGAAGTCCCAGGTCTGGTTCCGGTGGTTCAGCCGGTAGAACTCGCGCACCGTTTCGCGGGGGGGCGCGTCGAAGTCCCGGTAGTCCTCCCGCCGTTTGCCGCCCGATTCCGCCGGCGTCGGATAGAGCTCACCAACGAAGTCGTCCCAGTCGTCGAGTCGCTCGAGAGGCACCATTGGCGATACGCTAACAGGCCGACGCCCCACCAACAGGGGGAGGATCCGACCCGAGAGTGCCCTACACGGTCTACAAGCTCCTGCACGTGCTTGGAGCGGTCATGGTGCTCGTCGCCGCGGGCGGCGTAGCGGTTCACGCCGCGAACGGCGGTCGCAGGGAGGACAACCAATTGCGCGGCCTGCTCGCCGCCATGCACGGAGTCGGCCTGGTCCTGAGCGTCGTCGCCGGCTTCGGCATGCTCGGCGCCAGCCTGCCCGGTTGGGCCTGGGTGAAACTGGTCATCTGGTTGTGCTTCGGCGCCGCGCTCACGCTGCCCTATCGCAACCAGGCGCTGGCCAGGCCGCTGGTCGTCATCCTGCCGCTGCTGGCGGCGGTCGCTGCGTACCTGTCGCTGTACAAGCCCTTCTGAGGAGCCGGCAGGGAGCCCTTTGGGGGCGCCGGTCAGAGTCCCGTCAGACACAGGTTAGGCCCCTGGCCTCCCCCCGAAGGCGAGAATCGGGAATCCGGGTCGAACTCCGACCGTTTCTGTTCGTACATATGAACGGGCTCGTGCCACAAAGGGGCAAGGCACGGACCCGTTCGGCGCCGGGTGGTGCGAGCGTGTCGTACCGCCCGGCGCCACCTTCGCTCGCGCGGCGCTCCGTACCCGGCCTCACAGGAAGATGCAGGTCGGACAGTCCCCCGCGGCCGCCGCAAGCACCCGGTCGGCCTCGCACTGGTACTCCGGCCTGCTCGATCGATGGCTCCGGGCGTCGCCATTCAGCATCGCCTGGCGTTTCCAGTCGTCGTCGCCCGACCAGCGGTACGGAAGCATCTTCACGGCGCCCGGCTGTTCCAGCTCGTCCACGGCCGCGAGCGCGGCGGCGACGATCGCCCGCTGCAGCGCCGGGTCCTTCGCCTTCCCCGCCGTGTGACCAAGGGGGTAGTCGAGGAAGACAGCGCGCGGCGGATTGACCGAGCGCGTGATCGAGAGAGCGGAGGTCAGCGACGTGGTCGGTATCCCGTCCGCCTCGACCCGACGCGCTATCAGTCCCACGGACTGATGACAGACCGGTCACACGGGGACCAGCAACGCCAGGTCGACCCGGTCCTCCGCGAGCCGGCGACTGATCTCCGGCGCCAGCGCATCCCGAACACGGCGGGCCGAGTAGATCCCGCCCATGAAGGCGTACGCGCGCGGCGACAGGTCGCCGATCACGCCCTCGGCCACGAGCGCGCGCAAGGTGTCGAGCGGGAAGACGACGTTCGGGTCCGTACGCGCGTCGGTCTGGTCGTAGGCGAAGTGGCTCGTTCGCAACTCCGAGACGGGCACCGACGCATCGATCACCCGCAGCGAGATGTCGTCCCGATGATGGAAGGCGACCTGCCCCGACCGGTAGACGCCACCGGAGCCCACCAGCCCCACTCGGCAGTCCCGGAGAGGCTTCGCGAGTTCGGTCCACGGAGGCGGATCATCGTTGCGAACCCATCGATAGGGATCGTGGCCCAGGCTCGAGTAAAGGTCGCGCGTACGCACGATGTGGTCCACGGGCGGTCGTCGTGTCGTCATGGTGCCCATTCTGACGCAAGATAGGATGCCCGCTGCATGACGACCGAGGACCGCCAGGCGAGCGGCCGGCTCGACCTCCCCGAAACCGAATGGCGGGCAAGACTTGGCGACGAGGAGTTCCGGGTTCTGCGGCGGGAGGCGACCGAACGCCCCTTCACTTCGGTGCTCAACCATGAACGCCGAAGCGGCGTCTTCCTCTGCGCCGGCTGCGGCGCCGAGTTGTTCCGGTCGGATGCGAAGTTCGACAGCGGCACCGGCTGGCCCAGCTTCTTCGAGCCCATTGCCGGCGCCGTCGACACGAAGCGGGACTTCAAGCTGATCGTCCCCCGAACCGAGTACCACTGCTCCCGCTGCGGCGGGCACCAGGGCCACGTCTTCGGCGATGGACCGGCACCAACCGGTCTGCGCTACTGCAACAACGGCGTCGCCCTGCGTTTCCGGCCGGCGCCGGCAAGCGACCCGGAAACTGGACACAACGCCCCAGACAGGGAGGACTGAAACGATGTCGACCAACGCGACAACCCGCCGCGCCGGCGGAGCGATCCTGGGTGTCGGCCTTGCGCTGACGCTGGCGTGCGGCGGCGAGCAGGTCGAGCCCCTGACGACGACCGTGAACACGGCACTCGGCGCGGTCGAGGGCCAGGCACTCGAGTCCGGAGTCCTCAAGTTCGCCGGCATCCCGTTCGCGGCGGCGCCGGTCGGTGACCTCCGCTGGCGGCCGCCCCAGCCGGCTGCCGCCTGGGAGGGCATCCGCGACGCCACGGAGTTCTCCGCCTCCTGCTGGCAACCGCTGTCCCCACCCGGCTCCTTCTACGACACCGGCGAGATCGAGCGCAGCGAGGACTGCCTCTACCTGAACGTCTGGACCGGCGCCGAACACGCCGAGGCAGATCTTCCGGTCATGGTGTGGATCCACGGAGGCGGCCTCCAGACCGGCACCGGCAGCACTCTGCTCTACGACGGGGAGAGCCTTGCCAACCGCGGCGTCGTGCTGGTGACGATCAACTACCGGCTCGGACCGATGGGCTTCCTGGCCCACGCGGAACTCTCGGCCGAGAACGAGTCGGGAGCGTCGGGGAACTACGGCATCCTGGACCAGGTCGCCGCGCTCGAGTGGGTGCAGGCGAACATCGCCGCCTTCGGTGGAGACCCGGGCCGGGTCACGATCTTCGGCGAGTCGGCAGGCTCCTGGAGCGTGAACTACCTGACGGCGACGCCCCTGGCCGCAGGCCTGTTCCACCGGGCGATCGGGCACAGCGGCGGCATCTTCTGGCCCATGCCGCAGCTTGGAGACGCGGAATCCGAGGGTGCGCGCGTCGCGGAGCGCCTCGGCGCGAGCGACCTCAACGGAATGCGCGGCGCCACCGCCGAGGAGGTCTACGAAGTGGCCGGTGCGGCCGAGCCGCTCGTCTTCGTCGGCGTCAGCGACGGCCACGTGTTCCCGCGCGACATCCACAATCTGTTCGCCGCCGGCGAGCAGAACGACGTCGACACGATCGTCGGCTTCAACAGCGATGAGGGGACCGCCCTGTTCGCCGGCCCCGCCGGAACCACCGTCGCCGACTACCGCCAGTTACTGGCGGACACCTATGGCGAGCACGCCGACGCGATGTTCGCCGTCTACCCCGCCGAGAACGACGAGCAGGCGCGCGTCGCCGCCTACGAGAACACGGCCGATCAGTTCTTCGCCTGGCAAATGCGAACCTGGGCCAGGTTGCAGAACCGCACCGGACAACGACCCGTGCGAATGTACTTCTTCTCCCGCGTGCCGCCATGGGACGAGGCGGACACCTACGGTTCCTACCACGCGGCGGAGATCGCCTACGCCTTCGACAACCTCCACCTCAGCGGCGAGTTGCGGGACGACATCGGCCCCTTCAACCACGCCTGGGACGAGACCGACAGGGCCCTCGCCGACACGATGGCGAGCTACTGGGTGAACTTCGCCGCCACCGGCGATCCCAACGGGGACGGTCTGCCCGACTGGCCCGTCTACGACCCGGATGCGGACGGGGTGCTCGAACTGGGCGACAAGATCGGCGTGATCCAGGGCCTCCTGAAGGACCGGCTCGACACGTTCGACGCCTACTACGAGGACCTGCGCAGCGGCGGCTGAGCCAACCAGGAACCGCCCGTTGTGCTAGCCTGCCGCTCCCAAGGCAGTGGGTGCAGAGCTCACGCAGCGAACCAGGATGCGCCTGTTGTTCTCGAGCGTTGATTGATGTGGAACCCCGGAGCCGAGAACAGGAGCAGCAGATGGCAACGAGAATCTATGTGGGGAATCTCCCCTTCGACACCACGGAAGAGGCGGTTCGCGCGCTGTTCCAGGCTCATGGCGACGTGTCGGAAGTTTCGCTGATCAACGACCGTGAAACCGGCCGGCCGCGGGGCTTCGGCTTTGTCGAGATGGCGTCCGGAGGCCAGGAGGCCATCTCCGCTCTGGACCGGCAGCAGTTCGGAGGTCGCACCCTCCGCGTCAACGAAGCCCGCCCGCGCGAGGAACGCCGGCCTCGCTGGTAGCGCCTCAACTACATCTGCGGGTAGAAGAACTGGGCCACGACAACGTCGGCCTGCGGCGACGGCTTCAGCTGGATGATGTCGTCGCGGGAGCCGCCCTTCGTCATCCTGAAGGACGCGTTCACGCGCTCCGGAGCGTCCCAAAGCACGATCGCGAACTCCCCGTTCTTCTCGACCGGACCGCTCGCCTGGAAGGAGCCGTCACCTGAGGTGATCGTGACTTCGCCGCCGCCCTTGACCGGCTTGCCGCGGTTGTTCTGAACCCGTCCCGCCAGCACCGTGCGGATGCCCTGGGACTCCATCGATTCGCCTTCCCGGAAGAGGACCGGGTAGAGCTGCTGGGATCCGTCGCGCTGAACCCTGACGCGCGCTACGACCGAACGGAAGCCGTTGCGCTCGAAGGTGACCCGAACGGTGAGCCCTTCGTAGTCCTCCCGACTGAAGATCCGGCCCATGTTGCGCAGGAGGTAGGTACCGGTCTTCCGGCCCTTGGCGCGCAGCCTTGGCGCGGGCATGTTGTCGTTCTGGAACCAGATGTCCACATCCGGCAGCGGGTTCCCGCTGGAGTCGAGGATCGTGCCGAACACGCGCGTGTTGTCCCGGCCACCGACCGCGCCCGTCACGTCGCCGCCGCGCAGGTCGGCACCGACGTTGGCAGGGCCCGGATCCTGGGCCAGAGCGGGAACCGCCAGCGCGAACAGCGGGATGAACAGGAGCGGGAGAAGGAGTCTTTTCGGCATGGTCGCGGGCCTCCGACAACGTGTCCTCGCGGGTCGATCGCCGCTCCACGGCGACAGGCGTACCGACCCTATCAGCGACATAGGATGGCCGGATGCCGCCAACCGCATCCGCACCGGCCGCATCGCCGCGGCCGAAGCAGATCCTGGCGGCGGCAGCGATCGGTGTCGCGGGGGCCCTGCTGGTCCTGCGGTGGACGGCGCCGGATAGCGCGCCCGTCGCCTCCGACGAGGCGTTCCGCGGCGTCCCGTCTCCCCTGCCAGCCCGTCCGGAGCCCGAGCCGCCACCGCCCCTGCCGCGCGAACTCAGCGATGCGCTCGACCTGATGGCCCAGGGGAGACTCCGTGAGGCGCAACGCCTGATGCTCGACTTCGACGCCAGTCCCGCCGCCGGGGAACTGCTGCCCGACCATCGCGAGACGATGAACGCGATGCTGGAGCGCCTCGGGAACGACCCGGTCCTGCTGGCCGCCCTGGAGTTCGAGAGCGGCTTCGAGGATGCCGACCTCGACCGTCTTCGCCGCGCCCTGGGCTCCTTGTCGCGTGATCGGATGATCGCCCTCCGGCGCGACCCGCAAGCATCACGCCACGTCGACGACGCGCGGCGGCTGACCGCGGAGGTCGACGCGATCGAGGGGCTGCTGGGCAGCGACCGGTTGGCAGCCCTCCGGCTGGCCCGGGATTTCGCACGGCGCCACCCGCGATTCGCGGCCGGCCTCGCCTTCGAAGACCGCGCCGCCCAGGCGATCGAGGACACGGCCGGGCGGCTGATGGCGGCCAACCGCCTGGAAGAGGCTCGAACACTGCTCCTCGAACTCAAGTCGCTTCGCGGCGACGCGGCGAGGGAAACCGCATCCGTCGACGCCAGGCTCGCTTCCATCGAAGCCGTGTTCCAGCGACGGAGCGATCTGGACGCCGCGATCCGCGAGATCGAGGTGCTGGGTTGGGAACGACCGCACGAAGCTCTGGAACTCCTCGCCGCCATGGAGCGGACGCCCGAGAGCCGTCGTCGTCTGGCCCAGGTCGAGTCCACGCTCAAGTTGACGCTGGACGACCTCGACCAGGGAAGCCCCACCGTCGAGATACTGGCCGCGGACGGTTCGAGCCTGGACCAGGTCGAGTACGACCGCCGCGAGGATCTGGTGCTGCTGGTTCGTGCCCGGGACGACTACGAGGTGGTTTCGGTCCGTTTCTTCTGGCGCTGGTTCGACCGCGACGGGGAAGGCGCCGTCGTCGAAGCGGTACTTGGATCGGTCGAGCCTGGGACGGTTCCCGCCACGGACGGTGCGGGCGACGCGAGAACCGCCGAGATCGTCTTCGAGGCGACGGTGACGCAAGCCGAGCACGGGGGCCGGAGCCTTCAGTTCTGGGCCGAAGCGACCGACCGCGGCGGCCGCGTCGCCAGGAGCGCCGACCCGCCGAAACAACTCGCACCCGAGCGGCGCGGGTTCCTGCAGCGGCTCGGCCTTCGCCGCCGCCAATGACCGCTCACAGGCGTGAAACCACTGACTACCAATCACTTACAGGGGCCAGGCGCACTGGTATGATGACGGCTGTGGCGAACGGTACATGCGCCCCGAACAACGCCGGTGAAACACCTGCAGAGCCGGCGATACCCCAGCATCACGTCGAGACGACCGACAGGGACTTCGGCAGCCTCGGGCTGAATCCGGAGATCCTGGAGGTGCTCGCCGAGATCGGCTTCGAGCACCCGACGCCGATCCAGGCCGACGTGATCCCCGACGCGATCGCGGGCAAGGACCTGATCGGTCTGGCTGAAACCGGCTCCGGCAAGACGGCCGCCTTCGTCCTGCCGATCATCCAGCGGCTCGGCCGGGGCAAGGGCGTGCGCGCGCTCGTCGTCTGCCCCACGCGCGAGATCGCCCTGCAGACCAAGGCCTTCCTCGACGTCTTCCGCAAGAGCCGCCTGCGAGTCACTTCGGCCTGCCTGATCGGAGGCGTGAAGATAGGACCCCAGTTCGACCAGTTGCGCCGGGACCCCGATGTTCTGGTCGTAACGCCCGGGCGACTCCTGGACCACACCGAACGCGGCACCGTGAGCCTCCGCAACGTCGAGGAACTCGTTCTCGACGAAGCCGACCACATGCTCGATCTCGGCTTCATGCCCCAGGTGCAGCGGATCGTGACCCAGGTGCCCAGCCGGCGGCACACGATGCTGTTCTCGGCCACCATGCCGCCCCCGATCGAACGCCTGGCCCAGCGCTACATGGACGATCCGCTCCGGATCGACCTGGCGCCGCGCGGCGCCGCTTCCGGAATCGAACACCGCCTCTACCTGGTCGACGAGAAGGACAAGAAGAGCTGCGCCCTGGCGCTGCTCGACTCGGTCCCCGGATCGACCCTCGTCTTCACCAAGCGTCGGTCCGACGCCGAGTGGCTATGCCGTGTGCTGGAGCGAGGACGGCACAGCGTCGCGCGCATCCACTCGGACCGCTCGCAGAAGCACCGGGTCGACGCGCTTGAGAGTTTCCGCGCCGGTCGTCATCGCATCCTGGTGGCGACGAACATCGCGGCCCGCGGCATCGACGTCCAGGGCATCGAACACATCCTGAACTACGACCTGCCCGATACCGCCGAGGACTACATCCACCGCGCCGGCCGCACCGCCCGCGGCGCCGCCGAAGGTGTCGTGTCGTCGATCGGTACCTGGCTCGACAAGCCGATCGTCCGCCAGATAGAGCTGGCGCTCGGTCACCCCCTGCCTCGCCGGGAAGTCGAGGGAGTGTCCCCTTACCGTGAAATGCGGTCGCTCAACGAGCGCCGCCGCCGCTCTCCGCTGCGCCGCTGAACGCCGCCATGATCCCCATCCCGGATCTCCTGAACCGGGAGCCCTTTCTCGGCATCGACCGGGCGGCTCTGTCGGACCTGCTCGGCCTCGCCATTCTCGGCCGCGAGATCGGCACCGAGTTCCATGACCTGATGGCGGAGGCGGAGACGCCGCCCACGACGTGGCGGCCGGAGTTCTTCGAGCAGGACCTGTTCATCGACCGCCTGATCGCGGAGAGCTTCGAGATCGCGATGGACGGCGTCCAGTATCCGATCAACGAGCGCTTTCTCCGGCGCGCGCTCTCCGCTACCCCGACCGATCTGCAGACCATCGAGTTCCGGCAGTCGATCCTGCGTGAGATGGACGAGAACGAAGAGGTCCTGGCGGCGGCCAAACAGCTCTACCGCGAGCTGTTCGCCCTGCTGTCGCTTCACCGCACGCCCCGCTATCACCGCATCGTCGACACGGCCGCGCACAACCTGGACATCCTGAAGCAAAGCCGCCTCGTCATCGACCTGATGCACGACCGCTTCGGAGCCGCCCGCTCCGGTCTCGGACGGCTCCACGAGGGAGCGGCCGCGATCCACGAGACGGAGGAGTACAAGACCCTCGCCGCCCTTCTGGACTACGAGGACCAGCTCGCCGAACTGAACCTCGACATCTCCCTGGGCGGCGACGGCCGGATCCGCCGGGTCGAGGTGCGTTCCCTCGAAGAGTGCAGCGACAACCGCTTCTGGACGCGGCCGATCAAGCGCTTCTGGGGCCGGCTGAGGTTGGGGATCGGCGGCTACTCGATGACGAACCGGGAACTCCTGAACCGGGTGATCGAGCGGGTCTACGTCTCCCTTTCCCCGGCCCTGATCCCGCTGATCCAACTGCTTGGCCAGATGGAGCTCTACCTGGCGGTGCGCGCCCTGAGGGATCGCGCCGCTGGACGTGGCCTCGCGATGTGCATCCCCGAGCTCCTTCCCGACTACGACACCGGCCCGGCGTTCGTCTGCCAGGACCTGTGGAACCCCCTGCTGCTGCATCAGGAGCAGGCGCCCGTCCCCTGCACTGTAGGTACCGCCGGCAGTGTGCCGATCACCGTCGTGACCGGGCCCAACTCGGGCGGCAAGACGCGACTGATCCAGGCGATCGCGCTCGCCCAGTTACTCGCCCAGTCGGGCCTCTACGCACCATGCGCCCGGGGCCGCCTGCGGGTGCAGAACGGGCTCTTCGTCTCCCTGATCGAACGCGAGAGCGCTGACCAGGTAGAGGGCCGCCTGGGCCGGGAACTCGTACGCATCCGCACCCTGTTCGAGGAGATGGAGCACGGCTCGATGGTCATCCTGGACGAACTCTGCTCGGGCACCAACCCGTCGGAGGGCATCGAGGTCTTCACTCTGGTCCTGCAGTTGCTACGCCGGGTCGATCCGGTGGCCTACGTCACGACTCACTTCCTCGATCACGCCCGTTCCCTCGAGGAGAACCACCACGAACTGGGGCTGGAGTTTCTCCAGGTGGAACTCGACGAAGCCCGGCGGAGCACCTACCAATTCACCGGCGGCGTCGCCCGGACCTCCCTCGCGGCGCTCACCGCCCAACGCCTCGGGGTTACGTTCGAGAACCTCTCGACGGCCGTCGACAGCCGCCGCACCAAGGCGAGCTAGTACGGAACGCCGGTCGCCCGGCAGACGAAGCGCATCAGCGGCGAGGCGGCGACACAGAGTCTCGTGAACTCGTCGAGGAAGCCGGCGCCGAGCAGGCGGGTCTGGTTCAACCGCGCGACGGCCATGAAGGACTTGCGCTTGATGTCGTCGATTCGGGGATGATCCGCCTCGAACCCTCGCGGCGCCCGCTTCAGACTCTCACCGCCCAGTTCGAGCTCCCCGCCCAGCCCCGGAGTCCCGGTGACTTCCGCCCAGCCGTCCGCGTCTTTCACGATCTGCTGCCGGATCGCCCGCAGCGCCTCCGGGTGGGGCCGCCACATCCCGCCGCCCATGAACACGCTGCCCGGTTCGATGTGGAGGTAGAAGCCGGGCGCATGGGCGTCGCGATGCTGCTCGTGACGAAAGTGGATGCCGATGTGGGTCTTGTAGGGCCGCTTGTCGCGAGAGAACCGCACGTCCCGGTGGATGCGGAACAGGGAACCGCCGACCTTCTTCGGCACCGCCAGGAAGTGGCGCGAGACCTCATCGATCCGGGTCCCGAAGTCGCTGATGAACTGCAGCGCCGGCTCGCGCACGACGTCTTCGTAGCGCTCGCCGTTGGCCTTGAACCAGTCGCGTTCGTTGTTCTCCGCGAGTTCGCGCAGAAAGGCGAAGGTCTGCCTCGAGAACGGGTTCTTCCACTGGTCCATCGTCAACTGCTCCTCCTGCCTTCGGGGCGAACTGGGCACGAAGTGTATTCTCCGGTGCCGCGCCGCAGAACAAGAGGAGACCCGAATGGACATCTTCGTCGCCGAACTGGTCGGCACCGCCCTCCTGATCATCCTGGGTGACGGCGTTGTGGCCAACGTGGTGCTCACCCGGACCAAGGGAAACGACGGCGGCTGGATCGTGATCACGACCGGTTGGGGGCTCGCCGTCGCGCTCGCCGTCTACTCGGTCGGCCGGATCAGCGGCGCGCACATCAACCCGGCCGTCAGCGTCGGCCTGTGGTCGATCGGCGAACTCGAAACGGCCCTGCTGCCGACCTACGTCGGCGCGCAGTTGCTCGGCGCCTTCGCCGGCGCGGTCGTCGTCTACCTCACCTACCGCCCCCATTGGGCGGTCACGTCCGATCAGGCGGCGAAGCTCGGGGTCTTCTGTACCGCTCCGGAGATTCCGCGGCGCCGGGGCGCCAACTTCGTGACCGAGGTGGTCGGCACCGCCGTCCTGGTCTTCGGCGTGCTGGCAATCGCGGCCAACGCCTCCGAACTGGCCGGCGAGATCGACCTCTCTGCGGTCTTCGCCACGGGCATCAACCCCCTCCTCGTCGGCTTCCTGGTCTGGGGAATCGGACTCTCGCTGGGCGGCCCCACCGGCTATGCGATCAATCCGGCGCGCGATCTGGGACCCCGCATCGCCCACGCGGTCCTGCCGATCCCGGGCAAGGGCGGCTCCGACTGGGGCTACGCCTGGGTGCCGGTTGCCGGGCCGCTCGCCGGCGGAGTGCTCGGCGCCCTGGCCTTTCGCGGTCTCGGCTGGTAGGCCGCGGCAACCATGAGCTACGTTCTCGCCCTCGACCAGGGCACGACTTCCAGCCGCTCCATCCTCTTCGAGCACGAGGGTACCTCCGCCGCCTCGGCGCAGCGGGAGTTCCCCCAGCTCTACCCGTCGCCCGGACACGTCGAGCACGATCCCGAAGCGATCTGGAAGACCCAGCTCGCCACCGCCCGCGCCGCCATCCGGGGAGCTTCCGCCTCCGCCGCCGACATCACCGCAATCGGCATCGCGAATCAGCGGGAGACGGTCGTGCTGTGGGAGCGCGACAGCGGCAAGCCGATCGACAACGCGATCGTCTGGCAGAGCCGCATCACGGCTCCGCTCTGCGAGCGGCTGAAGCAGCAGGGACACGAGGATCTGTTCCGCAAGAGAACCGGCCTGGTGCTCGATCCGTACTTCTCGGGTACGAAGATCGCGTACCTGCTCGACAGGCACAAGCTACGCGGCCGCGCCCGCCGCGGCGAGATCCTCGCCGGCACGATCGACACGTTCCTGCTCTGGCGCCTGACCGGCGGCGAAGTCCACGCCACGGACGCGAGCAACGCTTCGCGCACCCTGCTGTTCGACATCCACAACCTGGACTGGGACGACGAGCTGCTCGGCATCCTGCGCGTGCCTCGCGCCATGCTGCCCGAGGTGCGGGACTCGAGCGGCGACTTCGGGCGGACGGACCGGCGCCTCTTCGGACGTCGGATTCCGATCACCGGCATCGCCGGCGACCAGCAGGCGGCCACCTTCGGACAGGGCTGCTTCCGGCGCGGAATGGTGAAGAACACTTACGGCACCGGCTGCTTCATCCTGATGAACACCGGGAATCGCGCCGTTTCGTCGAAGAACGGCCTCCTCACCACCGTCGGCTGGGTGCGGGGCGGCAGGCCCACGTACTGCCTCGAGGGGTCCGTGTTCGTCGGCGGCGCCGCCGTCCAGTGGCTGCGCGACGGCCTGGGACTCATCGAACGATCGGAACAGATCGAGGAACTGGCCGCGAGCGAGCCGGACAGCGGCGGCGTCTTCCTGGTACCGGCCTTCGTCGGCCTCGGCGCGCCGCACTGGGATCCCTATGCCCGGGGCCTGCTCATCGGCCTCGAGCGTTCGACCACCGCCGGCCATGTGGCCAGAGCCACGGTCGAGTCGATGGCGTACCAGAGCCTCGATGTCGTCCGCGCCATGGAGGCCGACGCCGGTTCCCGAATGCGCGAACTGCGGGTCGACGGCGGCGCCGCGGTCAACGACTCGCTCATGCAGTTCCAGGCCGACCTGCTCGGCAAGCGCGTGCAACGGCCGGTCGTCGCCGAAACCACCGCTCTCGGCGCCGCCTACCTCGCCGGGCTCGCCGTCGGCTTCTGGAGCGACCAGGCAGACGTGACGAGCAACTGGGCCCTCGACCGCGAGTTCGAACCGCGATCGACACCCGCGGGGCGACGCCGCCTCGCCGCCGGCTGGCAGCGGGCGGTCGAGAGATCGCGGGCCTGGGCCGAGGCGTAGCTGCGGTACGCTCTCGCCCCTTGAACCGACCACGCATCCGGAGATCGCCATGACCGATGTAGCCGCCCGCCCCCGCCTCACCGTTGACATCGAAGCCGGCGTCGCCGACGTGCGTCTCGACCGCGCGGACAAGCTGAACGCGCTGGACGGCGCGATGTTCGACGCCCTGGGCGACACCGCCCGCGAGCTGGCAGAGGACTCGTCGGTGCGCGCGGTCGTGCTCTCCGGCAACGGCCGCGCCTTCTGTGCCGGCCTCGACTTCGGCAGTTTCCGCGCCATGCAGCAGGGCGGCGACAGACAATCCTCGACACGCGAGCTGGTCCAGCGGAGCGACGAGAACCCCGCCAACCGCGCCCAGTTCGCGGCCTGGGGCTGGCATTCGATGCCCGTTCCCGTCATCGCCGCGGTCCACGGCGTGGCCTACGGCGGCGGCTTCCAGGTCGCGCTGGGCGCCGATCTGCGTGTCGTCCACCCGGAAGCCAGGCTCTCGGTGCGCGAGATCGTCTGGGGTCTGATCCCCGACATGGCTGGTCCCCAGTTGCTGCGGCACCTGGTGCGCGCCGACATCGCCAAGGAGCTGACGTTCACCGGCCGCGTGATCAGCGGCGTCGAGGCCGCCGAACTCGGCCTCGCCACCCGGCTTTCCGAACAGCCGCTCGATGACGCGCTCGCCCTCGCGCGCGAGATCGCCGCCAACTCGCCGCACGCGATTCGCGCCGCCAAGCAGGTGCTCGACACCGCCCCGAGGGTCGGCGTCCGCGAAGGTCTCGAAACCGAGGAGCGGCTGCAGGTCGGCCTGATCGGTTCGCCGAATCAGGTCGAAGCCGTGATGGCGAACATGGAGAAGCGGGCGCCCGACTTCGCCGACGTCGACTGAAGCGGAGACGGCCGACGCCGACCGCTACTCCAGGTGCCAGCCGTGGCTGCCCTGGAGCAGCGCCCGCTGGGAATCCAGGGGCTCGCTGCCGACCTCCGGCTCAACTCGCGTGTAGCTGCCGTCCGACTCCAGACGCCGGCAGTTCGCAGTGTCGACCAGGTGCGGCGCCAGGATGTCCTGGAGCGCCGCTTGCCGCAGGCCCGGTTCCAGGATCGGACACAGCAGTTCGACGCGGCCGTTCAGGTTGCGAGGCATCAGATCGGCGCTGCCGGTGAACAGCTCCTCGTCGCCGCCGTTCCGGAAGTAGTACAGCCGCGAATGCTCGAGGAACCGGCCAACGATCGAGGTCACCGAGATGTTCTCGGACAGGCCCGGCACGCCCGGACGCAGGCAGCAGATTCCACGCACCTGCAGCAGCACCTCGACGCCGGCCTGAGAGGCGCGGTACAGCGCGTCGATGCACTCGCGGTCGACCAGCGAGTTCATCTTGAAGATCAGGCGGCCGTCGCCGCGCAGCCGGTGGCCCTCGATCTCCCGTTCGATTCGCCGGATGAGCTCCCGCCGCATTTGATCGGGCGCGACGAGTAGCCGGCTGTAGTGCTCCTCACGGGCGTATCCGGTGATCGCGTTGAACAGCTTGGCCACGTCCGAGGTGATCTCGGAGTCGTCGGTCAGCAGCCCGATGTCCGTATAGATGCGGGCGGTCACCGGGTTGTAGTTGCCGGTCGCGAGGTGGGCGTAGGAGTGCAGCTTGCCTGCCTCCCGACGCACCACGAGGCACATTTTGGCGTGGGTCTTGAGCCCCATCACGCCGTACACGACATGAACGCCGGCGGCTTCCAGCGCCCGCGCCCAGCCGATGTTGTACTCCTCGTCGAAGCGCGCCTTCAACTCGACCAGGACCGAGACCTGCTTGCCTTTCTCGCGCGCCTCCATCAGGGCCTCGACGACCGGCGAGTTCGCGCCCACGCGGTACAGCGTCTGCTTGATCGCGATCACGTCCGGGTCGGCCGCCGCCTCCCGCAGCAACCGAACGACCGGGGAAAAGCTGTCGTACGGGTGATAGAGGAGGTGATCGCGCCGGCGGATCGCCTCGAACACGGATTCGTCACTCCTGAGCGCCGCATGGCGCACGGGGCGGATCGCGCTGTCGCGGAGTTCGGGCAGGTCGAGGAACGCGATCTCGCTCAGGTCGGCCAGACCAAGCGGCGACGGCAGCGTGTCGACCTGGAACCGCGCCAGCCCCATGTTCCGCTCCAGGATCGCCCGGATGCGCTTCGGCATGTCCTCGCGCACCTCGAGGCGCACGACGGAGCCGAAGTGCCTCTGCCCGACGACCTCGACGATCGCCGTCAGCAGATCGCCCGCCTCGTCCTCCTCCACCTCCAGGTCGGCGTCTCGCGTGACCCGGAAAGGGTAGGCGGCCGCAATCTTGAAGCCGGGGAACAGCAGGTCGAGATTGGCCGCGATCAGCTCCTCGATCCACACGAACCTGCCCCGCCCCGACTCCAGACCGAGTTCGTCGCGGCTGCTGCCCGGCGCCCGCACCAGCCGCGGCAGTACCTGCGGCACCTTTACGCGGGCGAAGCGCTCACCGTGACTGCCATCGTCGATGACCACCGCCAGGTTCAGGCTCAGGTTCGAGACGTGAGGAAACGGATGGCCCGGGTCGAATGCCAGCGGCGTCAGGACGGGGAAGATGTCGCGTTTGAAGTACGCCCTCAGCTTGCGCTTCTTCTTGGCCGAAAGGGAGTCGTAGGAGACGATCTGGATCCCCGCTTCCTTCAGCTTGGGCAGCAGGTCGTCGTGCCAGAAGACATAGGCGAGCCGCCGTTCGCGCTCGAGGTGAGATCGGATGCCGGCCAACTGCTCCGACGGCGTCATTCCGTCCGGCGGCGCTTCCAGCGCGCCGCGTTCGAGTTGCCGCACCAGGCCCGCGACGCGGACCATGAAGAACTCGTCCATGTTGCTGCCGTAGATCGACAGGAACTTGACCCGCTCCAGCAGCGGATGCCTGGAATCCTGCGCTTCCTCAAGGACCCGGCTGTTGAAGCGCAGCCAACTCAACTCCCGGTTGATGTAGTGCTCGGCGAGACCAGGCACGATGGCCGGCACTTGCCGCTTCGCGGGCGGGTCCCCCTCCGCCTCCAATGGTTCAGCCGCCTCCAGTGGTTCGGCCGGAACCGTCGCGGTCGACGGTTCGATCAGATCTTCAGCGGTCGCACCTTCCGGATTCATCGAAGTAACTGCCGGGGTCGCCACGGTAACCGTTGATTCTACACCGGTTTCGGGCTTCCGCGGTCACTCCGGCGGCCGGCGCCTGACCACGACGAACGTCACGTCGTCGGCGGGCACTCCCTGCGGCGACAGCTCCTCCACCCAGCGTTCGAACTCCATCACCGCCTCCCCCGCCGGACGTTGCCCTACCTTCCGCCAGCGCTCGGCGACCGCCGCGTAGCCAATCGGCTCGCCATCCTCGCCGAGCATCTCCGGCAAACCGTCGCTCATCAGCAGGGCCGCATCGCCGGGTTCAAGCCGCACCCTGCGATTCTCGTAGGACGCGTTCGCCAGAGTGCCGAGCGGCACGCCGGACGTCATGATCTCCTCGACCTCACCCGCCGGGGAGCGGCTTACCAGCACCGGCGGCATGCCGGCCGACGCCAGGTCGAGTGCCCCGTCCCGGTAGCGCGCCAGCACCAGGGCCATCGCCCGCCGCCCCAGGTTCATCGAGCGGATCGTCGCTGTTGCGTGGGACAGGAAGTCGGCCAGGTCAAGCAGTGCGGGAGCACCGGGCGCCGCGGGCGCCGGCGAGGCCGTGCCGCTGACCGAGCGGAAGTGGCCCATATCCGCCGACGACAGCAGCGATTTCACCACCGTCACCATCGTCCCCGCGCGGGCGCCGTGGCCGGTTGCGTCGCCGACCGCGATGGTCAGCAAACCGTCCGGCCGGAGCCGGCTGAAGTCGTAGTAATCGCCCCCGACTTCCGAGGCCGTGCGCAGGAATACGGCGATCTCCAGGTCCGGGTGCTCCGGCAACGCAGCGGGCAGCAGCGAGAGCTGGAACCTCCGGGCCTCCTCGAGTTCGCTCGTCTGCCGCTCGTTCTCCGCCTCCAGCAGGCGACGGTCGACTTCCTGACGACGGCGCTCCCGCTCCTGTTCGAGCAACTGCTGCCGGCTCTTCTCCTGGTCGCGAGCCATGCGGTTGAACGCTTCGCCCAGTTTGCCGACCTCGTCCCGGCCGCCGAGTCGCGCCCGGGCCGCGGCGTCGCCGCGGGCCAGCCGGTCGACCTGCCTGGTCAGGTGGCTGAGCCTCCGTGTCAGGCGGTTCGATAGCGGCGCCACAGCCAGCAGGGACAGGCTGAGGATCCCCACCCCGACGCCCAGGTTGCGGAGCGATGCGTTCCTCATTTCGGCCAGCGACGGGCCGATCGGACGCACGATGCCGTAGATCAACTCGCCTTCCGCGGCAGCCTGCGTGGCGACCACCCACTCGCTCATGCCCTGACAGAGGTCCTCGTGCCCTGCGGCGAGCGCCTCGAGAAGGGGTTCGTCGCCGGCGCAGTGCACCTCCTCGAGGAGTTCCAGCTCCTCCGGCTCGGAGGTGTAGATCTCGCCCTCCGCGTCCAGCGCGAACGGCACCGCGCCGCCGCTGCGCGGAATGCGCCGCAGGACGTTTCGCATCAGGTTCTCCGGCCGGATCGCGGCTTCCAGGTGCGCCACGACGTCACCGTCCCGGTGGACGGGAGTAGAGACGGGGCCACCGAAGACCCGAGCTGCCCAGTCACGGGCCCTGCGTGCCCACTCGGGGTCCGCCTCGTCGTCCTCCACCTCGCCCCCTTCGACCATGGCTCGTTCACCCGGGCGGCCACCGGTCGGCAGACGTTCCGGACCGCCCCTTCGTGACCAGAAGACGCGCCGGCCCTCCATGCCCCGGAGTCCCCGTGGACCAGGGCCATCGGGACTCCGGCCCGGCTCGGCGCCCGGTCCCCGCTCCGGCGTGACCGCGGGAACGAGTTCGAGCCCATCGACGAAGTCCGCGCCATCGCCCATGGTGCTCCAGAGAAACTCGACGAGGGCCTCCGGGTCAGCGTACTGGGGGTCATCGAAGGGCAGCATCGTGCCAAGCCTCCGCATGTACCCCTGCACATCGTCCCTGGTCCGGAGAAGACCGACCGATATCTGCCTCGTGACCTCGAGCGACTCCGCCTCGACCGCGGTTCGAAACGCCCTTGCCGAGGAAACGTACGTGTAGCCGACGATGCCGGCCAGCGGCAAAACCGCCAGCACCAGAAAGGCGAGGATGAGTTGGCTACGCAGCTTCATCGTTCGGTTCAACCCGATCCACGGTCGCCATCTTCCCCGGGCGCCTCGGCCGCGAGGGACGGTTGCCGGACCAACCCGCCGTCCTTGCGGCGACCTGACAGCGAACTGACCACGCCGTGCAGCGCCCGCACCTCGTGCTCCCTGAGTTCGGCACGGTGGAGGATGCTCCTCAGGTTGCGAACCATGATGCCACGCTTCTCCGCCACCCGCAGGAAGCCGGAAGCGTCGAGTTCCTTCTCCAGGTGCTCGAACAGGTTCACGAGCTGCGCCGAGGTCGCGGGAGCTGTCGCCGAAGTCTGCTCGTGGGGCGTCGCGGCGCCCGTCTCTGCCTCGAACCAGGCGTAGGCAACCAGCAACACGGCCTGGGCCAGATTGAGGGACGAGTACCCGGAATTGAGCGGTATGTGGACGATGTGCGAGGCCAGAGCGACATCGTCGTTGTCGAGCCCCGCCCGCTCCGGACCGAACAGCACCCCGGATCGCAGTCCCTCGGCGGCACGGTCTCTGATCTCCGAGGCCAGATCCCGCGGACCGATTACCGGCTTGAGCATGTCGCGGCGGCGGGCGGTCGTGGCGTACACCCGGTGCAGGTCGGCGACTGCCGCCGCGGTGCTCTCGAAGACCTGCGCCCGGTCGACGACGTCGCGCGAGGCGCCGGTTGCCATCGCCTGCGCCCGCTCGTTCGGCCAGCCGTCGCGAGGCGCAACTAGCCGCAGCTCGGTCAGCCCGCAGTTCAGCATCGCTCGCGCCGCGGCGCCGACGTTCTCGCCCATCTGCGGACCGACCAGGACGATCACGGGCTGCTGCAATGACACCGCGGCACCGTTGCGTTCCCGAAGCACAGCCCCCTAGGCTACACAGGTGACTGGCGCTAGCCTGGCTGATCGGCTGCCCGAGACCGCGGGGACGATCTCACCCGACGTCATCCTTGAGCTCTTCCTCGACTGGGTCGCCGGGCTCGGCTTCGAGCTGTTCCCCGCCCAGGAAGAGGCGCTGCTCGAAGTGATGGCCGGCCGCCACGTGGTCCTCGACACGCCGACCGGCTCGGGCAAGTCGCTGGTCGCGATGGCGATGCTGTGGAAGGGACTGTGCGAGGGCGGGACCGGCTTCTACACGGCGCCGGTCAAGGCCCTGGCTTCCGAGCAGTTCTTCCGTATGTGCAACGAGTTCGGCGCCGAACGGGTGGGCATGCTGACCGGCGACGCCAGCATCAACCCGAAGGCGCCGATCGTCTGCTGTACCGCCGAAGTGCTCGCGAACATGGCGTTGCGGCGGGGCGCGGACCTGCCCGTCGACTACGTGGTGATGGACGAGTTCCACTTCTACGCGGACCCGGAGCGCGGCGTGTCGTGGCAGGTGCCCCTGATCACGCTTCCCGACACGACCTTCCTCCTGATGTCGGCGACGCTCGGCAACATGGCGCCGATCAGCGAGGCACTGGAGCGCGCGACCGGCCGCCCCGTGGCGCGCGTCAGCAGCCGGGATCGACCGGTGCCGCTCGAGTACGAGTACCGCGAGACGCCGCTGCACGTCACGATCGAGGAACTCGCGAGCGCCGGGCGGGCGCCGATCTACGTCGTCAACTTCACCCAGCAGGACTGTGCGCGCCTTGCCCAGAGCCTGACCAGCCTCAGACTCTGTTCGCGGGAGGAGAAGAAGGCGATCTTCAGGGAGATCGGTGACTTCCGTTTCGACACGGCCTACGGCAAGGAGATGCGGCGCTTCCTTGGCTTCGGCGTCGGCGTCCACCACGCGGGCCTGCTGCCGAAGTACCGGTTGCTCGTCGAGAAGCTCGCCCAGTCGGGGCTGCTCAAGGTCATCGCCGGCACGGACACGCTGGGCGTGGGCGTCAACGTGCCGATCCGCACCGTCCTGTTCAGCCAGCTCTGCAAGTTCGACGGCGAGAAGGACACGATCCTCAAGGTACGGGACTTCCAGCAGATCGCCGGTCGCGCCGGCCGCAAGGGGTTCGATGACCTGGGCTGGGTGGTCTGCCAGGCGCCGGCGCACGAGATCGAGAACCGGCGCAGGAGCCTGAAGGCGAGGGACTCGCCGCGGGGAAGGAGGCGCGGGAAGGTCCGCAAGCGACCGCCGCGCGGTTTCGTGCCCTGGGACGAGCGCACCTTCCAACGTCTCGTGACCAACCCCCCCGAGACGCTGGAATCCCGCTTCCGCCTCCGTCACGGCATGGTGTTCGACCTGATCCAGGCTGACGAGTCGTCCCGCGACGGTGGCCGCCACGCGAACTTCGCATCGCTGCGACGGTTGATCGCCGCCTGCCACGAACCCGCGGCAACCAGGGGCCGTCTGATCGGCCAGTCGGCCGAACTCGTGCGGGCCCTGCACCGCGGCGGCATCCTGCGGATGGCAGCGCGCGCCGGCGGCGGCTACGTGGTCGAGGCCGACCGGGAACTGCAGATCGAGTTCTCCATGCACCAGAACCTGTCGCTCTACCTCGTCTCGACCCTGGAACTGCTCGACCGCGAAGACCCGGACTACGCCCTGGACCTGCTCAGCCTGGTCGAGGCGATCCTGGAGGATCCCGGGATCGTGCTCCGCCGTCAGGCCGCCAGGCTGCGGGACGAACTCGCGGCACGGCTCAAGGCGAAACGCGTACCGTTCGAGGAACGGATGGAACGGCTGCGGGAAGTCACCCATCCCCGACCCCTGGTCGACCTGATCGAACCGACCTTCGATCAGTTCCGGCGTTCCCATCCGTGGGTGCGCGGCGACTCTATCCGGCCGAAACGGGTCGGCCGCGAGGTCTACGAGGACTCCCTGAGCTTCAACGACTTCATCAGACGCTACGAGCTGCAACGGTCCGAGGGCGTCGTGCTCCGCTACCTCAGTCGGCTGTTCAAGGTCCTGAGTCGCGGTGTTCCGGACCGTTTCAAGACGAACGCGGTGTTCGACCAGCTCGGCTACTTCCACACCCTGCTGACGCGCGTCGACAGCAGCCTGCTCAACGAGTGGGAACGGCTGTGGTCGCTCGAAGGCCAGGCGGACGGGTCACGGGCGGCATCGTAGCCGTCAACGGCTCCGCCCGACTCCCAGCCTGGGGCACCACTCCTCGACCGGACAGCGGGAACACCAGGGGCTCACCGGCAGGCACAGCTTCTGGCCGAAGCTGACCAGGGTCTTGTTCAGGCCGATCCACTGGCTGCGCGGCAGTTTCGCTCGCAGCGCCATTTCCGTCTCGAGCGGGGTCTGCGTGTCCACGTAGCCCCAGAGGTTCGTGATCCGGTGCACGTGGGTGTCGACGCAGATGCCGGGGCGGCGAAACCCCTCGGTGACGACCAGGTTCGCCGTCTTGCGTCCGACGCCAGGGAGTTCGACCAGCTCCTCCACCGTCCGAGGCACCTCACCGCCGAACCGCTCGCGCAGCACCGTCATCGCGAGCCTCAGGTTCTTCGCTTTCGTGCGGTAGAAGCCGACCGGAAAGATGAGCCGCTCCAGTTCCTCGAGCGGCAGGTTGCCGATCGCTTCCGGCGTCGACGCCGCCTCGAACAACCGCCTCGTCGCCCCCGCCGTCGCCTCGTCCTTGGTCCGCGCGCTCAGGATCGTCGACACCAGGACCTTGAAGGGATCGCGCTCGGTCTCCGCGATCAGGGTCACGATCGGCAGCTCCGAGCCCTCCAGGTGGCGCCGGATGCGACGGAGCATCGCCGCCAGGCGGCGGTTCGTCGGCGGCGTCGGCGGCACGGGCACGGCGCCCGCGAGAATACCGTCGCTCGTCCCGACTGTTAGCTTGGTGCGATGAACGTGGCCTTGAGCGGCGCCTCGGGACTCATCGGCAGCGCCCTCACCCGCAGTCTGGAAGCCTCGGGCAGTCGCTGCCATCGGCTCGTGCGCCGCAGGCCGTCGCGGCCGGATGAGCTCGAATGGCGGCCCGAACGCGGTCTGGCGGACCCGGAGGCTCCGTCCGGACTTGACGTCATCGTGCACTTGGCCGGCGAGAACGTCGCCGCCGGCCGATGGACCGCCGCGCGCCGCAGCAGGATCAGCGCCTCACGCGGGCCCGCGACCCGGCGGCTGGTCGAGTCGCTGAGCCGCCTCGAGCAGCCCCCGCGGGTCTTCGTCTGCGCCTCCGCGGTCGGCTACTACGGCGACCGGGGCGACGAGCTCCTGGACGAGGACTCGACGTCCGGGGCCGGCTTCCTCGCCTCGGTGTGCCGCGAGTGGGAGGCCGCAGCCCAGACGGCGAGTGCGATCTGCGAGCGCGTCGTGACCCTCCGGCTCGGAGTCGTGCTCTCGGCCCGCGGCGGCGCGCTGGCCAGAATGTTGCCGCCCTTCCGGCTGGGCGTTGGCGGCCGGCTCGGATCCGGGCGCCAGTACTTCCCCTGGATCCACATCGACGACGCGGTGGCCGGGATCCGTCACGTGATGGAACGCGACATCCGGGGACCCGTGAACCTCGTCGCCCCGGAGCAGGTCACGAACGCCGGCTTGACCAGGGCCATCGCCGGCACACTGGGGCGTCCGGCGCTGCTCCCGGTGCCTTCGCCAGCCCTCCGCCTGGCCTTCGGAGAGATGGCTCAGGAGACGCTGCTTGCCAGCTCCAGAGTCGTTCCCAAGGTCCTGCAGGAGACCGGCTTCTCCTACCGGTGTCCAACCCTGAGCGCCGCACTCGCCCGCGAGTTGCTGCCCAACGCGTAGAATCCTGGAAGCGAAACGGCGCCCGGCGCGTTGTAAACCGGTAGCACCATGGCCTTCAAGCTCGAGCGACGCAAGACCGCCGGATCGAAGTTCGCGCAGGGTTCCCTGCATCTCGGCGGATCGCCATACGAGTTGGAGCCCGAGAACCGGACCCCGCTGCGAATCGCCGTCATCGCCACGATCGCCTTCCACGCGCTGCTGTTCATCATCAGCTTCCCCAGCATGAGGCCGCGGGCACTCCAGGCCGCCCAGTCGCCGAAGGCGTTCGTCGTCCAGGCCGTGCGCTTCAAGCCGCCGCCACCCGCCAAGGCGGAGCCCATTCCCCAGCGCAAGACGAAGAAGATCCCCATTCCGGATCCGACCCCCGACGAGCCCGAACCGCTGATCCGGGAACAGCTCTTCGAGGCGCCGCAACTGGAGATCGACGGCATTGCCGACGTCCTGTTCGACCTGCCGGAAGCCCCCTCGCCCGCCGGACCGCCCGGCACGATGTGGGTCGAAGGCGACGTCCTGCCCCCCAAGAAGACCTACGCTCCGCTGCCCAACTACACCGAAGAAGCGCGGCAGGCACGCATCCAGGGCGTCGTCATCCTTCAGGCCGTCGTCGACACCGTGGGCAACGTCGGCTACGTCAAGGTGCTCAAGGGCCTGCCGGAAGGCCTCACGGAGTCCGCCGTCCAGGTCGTCCAGGAATGGCGCTACGAACCCGCCACCCTGAACGGCGAACCGGTTCCGGTCTACATCAACCTGACCGTCAACTTCTCGCTGCAGTAGGCGGCTACTCGCTGCGGATAGACCCACCTGCGCCGAGGCCGGGAGGGAGGTTCCCAGCGGACGCTCGCGCCTTCCCGGTGGAGGTAGAGACGGGCGCTCGCTTCGGTCGGCTGCGCTCCGCCAGGTCGTTGGTTGACGGACGGGCGTGGGCAGTCGCTGGCCTCTAGCCCGCTGGGGCCCTCCCTCCCGGCTTCGGCGCAGGTTGGACGATGTCGGCGTTGTGTTGCACCTATGCACCTCAACACGGTTTGTGTAACACTTCTAGGCCACAAGTGCGACACAAGCCCGTTTGTCGTACACAGACGTTCCACAAAGAGCGCGACGCCAGGAACCAAGAAGCACGATGCCTCCCGTCCACTATCAACTCGGCAGCTTCCCGCCAGACGAGCGCCTCGCCTGGGCCGAACTCGTGCCGCTGATTGGCCCCACGACGGCTGCGATCGCCCGCTACGACGGCTTGCTCGAAGCCGTGCCCAACCCCGACGTCCTGCTCGCGCCTCTCGGTACCCAGGAGGCCGTCCTCTCATCCCGAATCGAGGGCACACAAGCGACGGCCCGTGAGGTCTTGGAGTACCAGGCCGGACAGGAACCTTCCTCACCGGAGCGCCGCGACGACTTTGTCGAGGTGATGAACTACCGCTTAGCGATGCGCAAGGCGCAGATTCTCCTGAGGGACCTACCTCTGTGTCTCAAGGTCGTTCGGCAAACCCATAGGGTTCTCCTCCGCGGCGCCCGCGGCAAGGGGCGTTCCCCGGGCCACTTCCGGCGAGTCGCAAACTGGATCGGCCCACCGAACTGCACCGTCAACGAGGCGCGCTTCGTTCCCATCGCGGCCGACAAGCTGACCGACAGACTGGACCGGTGGGAGAAGTACCTGCACGAAGAGACGCGGGACCGGCTGGTCCAACTTGCCGTCTTACACGCAGAGTTCGAGGCCTTGCACCCATTCCTCGACGGCAACGGCCGCTTGGGCCGCATGCTGGTGCCTCTGTACCTGGCCGAGAAGAGCCTGATCCGGCGGCCGATGTTCTACGTCAGTGCCTTCCTTGAAGCGAATCGCGACGCCTACTACGAAGGACTCCTAGCAGTCTCCCGCGATGACGACTGGACAGGCTGGTGCCGATTCTTCCTCCAAGCCGTACGCGCTCAAGCCGAGGACAACACCGCCAAGGCCCGGGAGATCCTCAACCTCTACGAAAGGATGAAACACCACATCGCGGAACTCACCCACTCGCAGTACGCGATGGCCGCCCTGGACTTCATCTTCCAGTTCCCGGTCTTTAGCAGCACCGACTTCGTTGCCCAGGAGAAAGTGCCGGCACCAGCAGCCCGTCGCATCCTGAACGCTCTGCGAGACGATGGCGTCCTGCGGGCAGCGCGTCCAGCCAGCGGTCGCCGCCCAGCGATCTTCGTCTTCGACGAACTTCTCGACATCGCGGAGAGCCGCGCAACCGAGTAACGTCGCCGGCGCAGCGAAACGCCCAGAAACTCTGCGGGTTGGGACTCCTAGACGGGCGACGCCGATACCCGCCGGCCTAATCCCCGCCCGAGCCCGTGCTGGCCCCCTGGGCCTGCTTCTCGTAGTACTCCTTCTCCAGCAGCCGGGCGCCGCGGAGGATGTTGCCCATCGCGTAGTTGCCTTCGTGGCAAGCGTACTCGTAGAGGAGGTCGCCGGTTCCCGGCCAGATGAGCTCACCGCTGTAGGGGGCGGCGTAGTCCGTGTCATGGACCGTGAAGCCATAGAGCAGGTCCTTGGCGCCATGGCGGCTGAAGCGCTCGATCACCTTCAGGCCGTCGCGCGGGTCGCTCTGGCTGTCGAGGAAGTTGGTCGTCTCCACGACCAGCGTGTCACCTTCCCACCAGCCGATCGAATCGCCGCCCATCGAGCGGTACTCGGCCGGCGGATGCTCGGCGTTCAGGCGGACGACCTTGGCCCAGTGCATCCACTCGACCAGGATGACGACGTGGCCCTCGGTCTGCGTGATCGTCTTCAGGTTGTTGTAGGGCAGTGAGCGGACCGGCGTCGTGGCGACGCCGGTGTAGATGCAACGGTCTCCGGGAGTCAGCGTCTCGGGGCCGTCGTAGGGGTCGTCCCCGGCCTCGATCCACCAGGCATCGCCGGTGTTCTTGTAGAGGTACGGATTCACCCTGGCCCGCCGCGCCTTGCCGGCCTCGGTGAGTTCCGGCATGCGACCGTTCGGCGGGTCGATGAGGACCGATGTCCGGTACTGACCGTCGATCGGGTAAGCCTGGTTGCCGAAGTCGAGCCAGAAGAAGTTGTAGCCGCCGACGGCGCCTGACGCGCCCGCGGAACCGTCGCCGCCCGCCGGGGGCGCCTCGCGCTCCGGATCGCTGACCGCATTGGCGCCCGCACTGGCCGCCGCCATCCCCGCGGCGATCCGCTCCGCCTCTTCCGCGGTCATGAACTGCTTGTCGCCGAGGCGGGGATCCCGTTCGAACGGTGTCAGGTTGGCGACATCGTAGTTGCCGGACAGGTCCGGCCGGCCGCTCGCCGTGCGCCGGACGTCGTCGTCGCCGGCCGCGACGGCGGGCGAGGCGAGGAGCGACAGAAAGGCGAGGGCAACGAACAGGCTGAAGACGCTTCGGCGAAACGGCATGGTGGCTCTCCTTGCGATGGAATGGCTGCGCCGAGACTAGCGCAGGCGACCGGCGGAGAACCGCTCTAGCGCGGCGGCAGCCAGCCGCGCGGTGGCCGGAAGTACGCCTTGAAGTTCGCTTCCCGCCGACGCTGCGGGGACAGGTTCTCGAACACCCCGTAGACGAACGTGCCGTGCTGGTGACTGTGGATCACCGGGTTGCCCCGCCAGGCAGCCTCGCCGATCTCGCAGGGCTGCTCCGGGAGGCAACTGCCTCGACTCTCGAGATCCGCGGCCTCGTACTGGAAGCCGATGAACCGCGCCCCTTCGGGCAGAAAGACGCCCAGAACCTGGCAGGACCGTTCCGGATCGAGGATCGGCGGCAGCAGTTTCTGGACTTCGCCGCGAACCTCGTCCGGCAGCAACCGCAGCACGTCGTTGCCGGTTGGCTCGGCGAGCGACCCGGCGTACACCCGAAAGTCAACTGGCAAGGACACCTCGACGATCTTCGCCACCCGCTCCATCCGCGCGGCGAGATCAGGGGCGCAGGCGACGGTCTCGGCCGTCCTCGCCTCGGCGGGCCAGTTGCTCGCCACCGACCACTCGCCGGGCCCGCATTCGGGGCAGGCGCCGGCGCGCAGCAGAGTGCGGTTCGGGAGCAGCCGGACCACCGCCGGTTCCGGCTCGGGTTCGGATTCAGGCTCGGGCTTGGGCGCTGCCGCGGCAGGACGCTTCTCCACCGGCGGCTCCACAGCCGGTCGTTCCACCACAGCCACGGGCTGTGCGGCAGGCGCCTCCGGAGGTTCCGGCGGCGGTTCCGGCGGCGGCTCCACCACCCGTGCCACGTTCTCACTGCGCAGCCGGCGCGCCCGTTGCTCCGCCCGTCGTTCGGCGCGTCGCTGAGCCCGGGTCATCGCCCGCGCCGAGCCCGCGCCAACCGCTGACGTGTCGACACCCAGGCTCGAATAGCCGACGTTCATCGGCGCCCAGAAAGGGCCCGTACGCTGGCGTGAGGTGAACCCGACCTGCGGCCGCTTCCCGTCTTCCAGCTTCAGGTAGGAACTCACGATCATGAACCCCTCACGCCGCAGTTCGACCTGCCACTCGCCTGCCGACAGACCGCTGACTTCCGCCACGCCCGACGCGTCGGTCAGCAGCGGCGGCGGTCCGCCGGAGCGATCGGGCTCGGCCAGAAACGCCGCGACCGTAACTCCCGGCAAGGGCTGCCCGGCTTCATCCGTGACCACCACCTGAAAGCCGTTGCCGCCGCTCCACTCCTGGGCCCCCGCCGGGGCGGCGACCGTGAGGACCACCGCCAGCACCAGGAGGAGCCGGCCGATCGTCATCCAGACGTCCCCGGCGGTGTCACGTTCTTCTCCGGCGGGCGCCGGCGATCGCGCCACGTGCCGGTCATCAGGGTGAGAAGCCCCAGGATCAACTCGTCGACAAAGGGAAGGACATCGGGGATGAACAGGTCGATGAGGAAGACGATCGCAAGAACGACGAACAGTTGCGGGAACCGCAGGCCGCCAAGGAAGGAGAACAGCGACGAGTTGCTGGAACCGCGCCTCGGCGTCGTCTGATCGGCCATCATTTCGGAGTCTATCTTCGGAGCGTTAACCTCCCCGCTGTGAACGAGCCGGCGATCGTCTACCCCGCGCTCGCGCTCGCCGGCTGCGTCGCCGGCGCGTTGAACGTGGTCGCGGGCGGCGGCTCGTTCCTCACGCTGCCGATCCTCATCTTCTTCGGTCTTCCCCCCGGGGTCGCCAACGGCACGAACCGGGTCGCGATCCTGCTCCAGAACGTCGTTGCCTCCTGGGGTTTCCACCGCCACGGTGTCCTCGACCGGCGGGCGATCCTGTGGGCGGCGCTGCCGGCAACCGCCGGCGCCGGCCTGGGCGCCTGGGCCGCGCTCATCATCAGCGACGACGCATTTCGCCGGGTGCTCGCGGCCCTTATGGTCGTCGTGACCCTCTGGACCCTGATCTCGCGGCGCGCGGAGCCTGAAGGGCAGCCGCCGCCGCTGCGAGTCGGTCTGCTGGCGCTCGGCTTCTTCGGCGTCGGCGTCTACGGCGGTTTCGTCCAGGCCGGGGTCGGCTTCTTCATCCTCGCCGCAACGTCGCTGGCAGGCCTGGACCTGGTCCGCGGCAACGCGGTGAAGGTGCTCAGCATCCTCTGCTTCACCGGCCTGTCGCTCCTCCTGTTCGCGCTCTCCGGCCGCGTCGACTGGACCTTCGGCCTCGCCCTCGCGGTGGGGAACATGGCTGGCGGTTGGCTGGGCGTGCGGCTCACGGTGCTCAAGGGGCACGCCTGGATCCAGCGCGTGGTCACCGTCACCGTCATCCTGTTCGCGGTCCGGCTCTGGTTCGGCTGAGCCTCCGCGGTCTTCCCGGCGGCGCTATGCTCCGCGCCGCATCGACGACCGACGGACGGGACGGAAGAAGGAGGACGACCTTGGCTTACGACGCATTCGACCTGAGCGGAACGGTGGCTCTCGTCACCGGCGGCAACTCCGGAATCGGCCTCGGCTTTGCCGAAGGACTCGCGCAGGCGGGCGCCGACGTCTGCATCTGGGGCACGAACGAGGAGAAGAACGCGAACGCGCGTAAGCAACTGGCGCGGCACGGCACGCGTGTGGAGGCGCTGCGCTGCGACGTCGGCGACGCCGACGCGGTGGCGGCCTCGTTCGCACGGACGGTCGAGTTGCTGGGCAAGGTCGATTCCTGTTTCGCCAACGCCGGAATCGGCGGCCGCGGCACGCCATTCATCGACATGTCGATGGAGGAGTGGCGGCGGATCTTCCAGGTCAACATGGAGGGCGTCTTCCAGACCTTTCAGCAGGCGATCCGGCACATGGTCGAGCGCGGCGAGGGCGGCTCCCTGGTCGCGACCAGCAGCCTGTCGGCGGTCTTCGGCGCGCCGCGCAGCGAGCACTACGCGTCGACCAAGGCGGGGCTCAACGCGATGGTCCGCGGCCTCGCGGTCGAGCACGCGCGGCACGGCATCCGGGTCAACTCGGTGCTGCCGGGCTGGATCGCTACCGCCATGACCGAGCGGGCGATCAACACGGAAGCGTTCCAGACGAAGGTCCTGCGGCGGGTTCCGGTGCGCCGCTGGGGCGTCGGCGAGGACTTCAGCGGCATCGCCGTCTACCTAGCGAGCAGGGCGTCGAGCTACCACACCGGCGACGAGTTCGTGATCGACGGCGGCTACGCCTGTTTCTAGCCCTCCATCGAGCGGAAGATCGGGACGACGACTTCCGGCATCCGGCAGTGGTTGCCGGACGCCCTGTCGACCCAGACGTGGTCCGTCCGGCCCTCGACCAGCACCCGCTCGTCGACCTCCACCCGGTAGCCGAAGCTCATCGCGCGGCTCTTCAGCCGATCGAGCCAGCAGACGACGCGTACCCTGTCGCCGTAGCGGGCACCGCCCCGGTACTTCAGTTGAACCCCGGTGACCATCAGCCAGTAACCCTCGTCCTCGATCTTTCGGTAGGCCATGCCGGCGACGCGGCAGTGATGAGTGCGGGCGAGCTCGAACCACACGAGATAGTTCGAATGGTGAACCACGGCCATCTGGTCCGTTTCCTTGTAGCGGACCTCGATGTCGACCTCGCTCGCCGGGACCTCGCGGCCGGCGGCGTTCACTTCCGTTCCCGTCATCCCACTCATATCGGCCCGCGACTGTAGCGGAGAACGGTCGCGACGATCTTCCAGCCGGCTCGCACCGTGCCGGAAACCGTGCCGGTGATCTTGGAGACGCCCGTCCGGCGACGGTAACTCACCGGTTCCTCTACCACGCGCAAATCCTGCCGCAGCGCCTTGACCTGCATCTCCGCGGTCCAGCCGAAGTTCGCATCGCGCATGCCGAGCGACTCGAGCGCCTTCCACGAGGCGGCGCGGAACGGCCCCAGGTCGGTGTAGCGGTAGCCGTAGAACAGGCGCACGAGCAGGCAGGCGAACCGGTTGCCCCATCGCGCCTGCGGCAGCAGGGCGCCCGGTTCGGCCTTCCCCAGCACCCGCGAGCCGATGACCAGGTCCGCCTCGCCGCGTGCAATCGGCTCCACCAGCCGCGGCATCTCGTCGGGATGGTCCGAGTAGTCCGCGTCCAGGAAGACGACGATCTCGGGCGGTCCGGTCCGCCGCAGATGATCGAGCCCGGCCAGACAGGCGCTGCCATAGCCCTGCACCGGCGCCGGCACGACCTCGGCCCCGGCCTCACTCGCCCGCGCCGCCGTCGCGTCCCGCGAGTTGTTGTCGGCGACGACGACCCGGCGCACCAGGTCAGCCGGAATGTCGGCAAGCACCAGGCCGATCGACTCCTCCTCGTTGTAGGCGGGAATGACGACGTCGATCGACGGCGCGATCACAGGGTGACGTCGAAGCGGTTCCGCAGCGCGAACGCGAACGCGAGGGAGAGGATCAGGAAGGCGATCAGCCAGTGGACGTCGAACAGTCCGAAGAACGAGATCGCGGCGGTGGCGTACTGCACGTCGATCCGCTCGATCGGCCCGCCGCGCGGCAGGGAAGGCTCGGCCGGGTAGAGCAACTGGTCGAGAATCGCCGCCCGGCGCCTGGTCGGCGAGCGGCGTACCCACCGCGCTGCGCTCTCCGGGTCGGCGACGAAGAGGCTCTTCGTGAACGCCCCGCCGTCCGCGCGCACGACGAGTTCGTGTCGTCCCGGCTCGTCCGCCCGCAGCCGCCATACGACCTGCCGCAGGCTCGGCACCCAGACGCCGGCCGTCTCCATCGCGACGCCGGCCGGCGCCTCCAGTTCGACCGGCGGGCGGGGCGCGGCTTCATCCCCGCCTGCGTCCGCCGGCTCCGCCGGCGCCAGGTCGACGACCAGCAGTGTGCGCTCGCCCACTTCGAGGCCGTCGTAGCCGTAGTGGAACTGCAACTGGGCAATCAGCAGCATGAAGGGCACGATCATCCACAGCAGCGGAACCAGGTTCAGCCGCAGGTAGGTCAGGTTCTCGCGCAGCAGCCGAAGCTGGGCGGCCAGCACCGCTCGCAGGTCGTCGTTGAACAGCCGTACCTCGAGCAGGTGCCCGAACAGCCGGCGCTTGACCGCGGCGATTGCCACCTGGTCCGACGTCCAGCGGTAGACGAGCAGCGCGAAGATGCCCGAGACCAGCGCCACGATGGTCACCGGCACGATCGGCGGCAGGGCCGCGAAGGGCCGCAGCGCCACGTCGAAGACGGCGCGAAGGGCGGCGTTCAGGAGGGACATTGGCGAGGTTTGGCGGCCCTAGGAGATGTACCCCAGGCCGCGGAGCCGCTTCTCGATCTCCTCTCTCGACTCGGCGCCTTCGAGCTTGGCCAGTTCCTTCTCAAGGGCGTGGGTGATGAACTCCTCGACGGAGGAGTAGCCCGCGATGTCGCTGTAACGCTTCACCCGCGCGATGAGTTCCTTGTCGAGCTTGACCTTGCCGCCGCCAAACATCCTTCTCCTCCTTGCGCTAGCGGTCGTCCGACCCGGTTCAGGGCGAGCCCGTCGCCGCGCCGCCCTGAAGCGGCGGGAACTCTTCCACGCCGTACTCGGCCAGGATCGAGGCCGCCAGGTCGACGATGCTCCGAGCGGGGCGGCCAAGCGGACGGCTGACCAGGAGCACCCCCGGCACGGTCCGGTGGTCCATCATGTGATCGCCGCTCCAGGCGCTGTCGTTGTCGCTGAAGACGTCACCCACGACCTCGCCCGACGCCGACTCCGTCGCCCCGCGGTAGCCCCTGGCGTAGCCGACGACGACATCGGGACCGATCGCCGTCTGTTCCTGGAAGGCGTAGTCCTCGCGAAGGTGAACTTCCGTGATCGCGGGTTTGCCCGTCTCCGGGTCGACGACCGCCAGTAGCTCCCGCTTCAACTCGCGCACCAGGTCGAGGCGCTCCGCCGCCGTCACGGTGCCGTCGCGCTCACGGCCGCGCAGGTTGACGTAGAGACCAGAGAAGCCGATCCCGTAGGCCCGGGTCTCGTGCCAATCGACGTTCAGGAGAAAGCCCTCGTCCGCGTAGGCATCCGGGTTTCTCGCCGTCAGGTAGCCCCTCTCGGCCAGCCAGGCGTTCAGGTGAAACGCGCGACGCCAGGAGGCGAAGCCGTGGTCCGACATGACGATCAGCAGCGGCTCGTCCACGCCTCCGTCGCCGAGGCCGGCTTCGGCCTCGAGCCGGTCCAGCGTCTGCCCGACGATCTCGTCGAGTCCCTCGTAGAGCGTCGGGATCAGGTCTTCGTGCACGGCGTCGGCTTCCGGGTCGTAGGCGGGGTGCTCCGGATCGCGTGACCGCCAGCGAACGTGGCCGATCTGATCCACGTTGCCAAAGTAGTAGAACAGGAAGCCTCCCTGCTGTTCCAGGTAGCGGTCCAGCACGTAGCCGTACTGCTCGGCGACCTCGTCGCCGGCGATCCGGGCCTGCACCAGGAACTCCTCCGGAGTGAAGACGCCCTCCGTCAGGGTTTTGGTGTCCTCGGGCATCCCCTCCGTGTAGAAGCGGTCGACCGCCTCCGCCAGCTCGGCCGCGAAGTCGGGCGGCGTCGAGATCGGCGCCGCGGGCGACATCGGGTCGTGGTCGATCGGGCTGACGTAGAGCTCGAACTCCGGCTCGAGCGCGCGCAGGTACATCCGGCAGATGCCGCGCAGGTGCTGGGTCGGCATCATCTCGAAGTCGACCTCCAGCCAGTCGCTCCACTCCCCAACCCGGAGCACGATCTGCTGGCCGCCCAACTCGATCTTGGCGCTCTCCGTCTCCGGATCGAGGTAGACGGTGAACGGCGCGGTCAGCTTGACCGGCTCCCGCAGCAGCGGGTTGTCGGGTCCGAGCAACTCCGCCTCGACCACGTTGTCGTAGATGTCGAGCTCGACGATGTCGCCGCCGCTGATCTCCCGGTCCGCGAACAGCTCCGAGGTGTAGAAGGTGAAGGTCCCGTCCGTCCCCTGAACGTCGCTCGTGCCCATGCCCGAAAGCTCGCGGCTCGCCGTGCCCGAGACCGGGAAGTTCGCAGGCATGCGGATGACGGTCGTGCGCACGCCGTGCTCTTCCAGCACCTCCCAGAACGGCGTACCGTGCCGGAACTGCACATAGTCCCCGCTGGTGAGCGGGAACTGCCAGGGTCCCACGTTCATGAAGCGGCCGCCCGTAGACGCCGCGGCCGTCGACGAGTACGGGATCATCGTCTCCGGGTCCCGGTGCAGGAAGTCGAAGATGCCGTGCCCCCCCGGGTCCATGCCGGTGACGAAGCTCGACCAGGCGACCGGGCTGTGTGGCGGGATCGTCGTCTCCAGGCGGGTGAAGCCGCCCATGGCCTCGAGCCGGGCGAAGTTCGGCAGCCTCCCTTCGTCGATCAACTGCCGGGTGAGCTCAGGGTCCAGACCGTCGAAGCCGAGCACGATGACCTTCGGACCCTCGGACGGACCGACGCCACCGCCGCCGCATCCGATCGCCAGGACGATCGGGACGAGCGCCGCCGCTGCCAGAAGGGGCCGCTTCACGCCGCCATTCCCGCTGGGTCGAACACCGACTCTCCCTCCATGTAGTCCGGCTTGTCGATGCCGAACAGGGCCAGCGCGGTGGGCGCCATGTCGAGCAGCGACAGGTCGTCGCCGCGGTCGACCGGGCGGCTGCTGAAGAAGATGCCCGGGACCAGCCGCGGGTCGACACAGTGGTCGCCGCTCCAGGCCTTCGTGTTGTCGGAGAAGACCGGGCCCGCGACCACGCCGACGGCGCAGTCCCAGGACACCCGGTAGCCGTCGTTGTAGCCGACGATCAGGTCGGGGGCGTTGCCCCGATACGGACCGGTGTAGAGATCCTCCGCGTCGAAGGCGGCGTTGATGCCGACCGCGCTTCGCTCCTCGTCGCGCAGACCGTCCCAGGCGGCCATCAGTTCGCGCTTGAGCGCCCGCGCCTCCTCGCCGGGCTCGACGATGCCGCCGGCTTCGCGGCCAGCGAGGTTCAGGAACACGCCGGCGAGACCGAGCGCGTAGGCCCGGGTGCGCGTCCAGTCCACGCCCTCCAGCCACTCCTCCGTGCCGTCCGCGTCCTCGCGCAGCGCCAGGTAGCCGTGGTCGAGAAGCCAGCGGTTCAGGTTCACGCCTCGTCTGAAGGAGGCGAAGCCGTGGTCCGAGAGGACGATCAGGAGGTCGTCGTCGGCCAGCTTCTCCATCACCCGGCCGACCAGGGCGTCGTTGTGCCGGTAGTGCTCTTCGATCGTCCGCCGCTGCCGGCCCGTCTTTCGACCCCTGGCCGCTGGATGTCCATCCTCCATGTAGCGCCAGAACATGTGCTGGATGCGATCGGTCGCGTCAAAGACGCAGGTCAGGGAACCGCGGCGCAGGCGTTCGAGCGCCGCGAAGAACATCTCCTCGCGCTCGCGGTCGATGTCGTAGGACTGCCGGAGGAAGGTCGCGTCGTCGGTCACTCCCTCGTTCAGGGCCGTCGTGTCCTCGGCCAGACCCAGCGTCGCGAAGTCGCCGACCCGCCTGGCCAGGTAAGGGGCGTAGTAGGACGGGTGCGAGATCGGCATCGCCGGCTTCTCGGGGTCGATGTGGATCGCGGTCAGGTAGAGCGACGTGTGCTCGCCGGCTTCAGTCAGCAGCATCCGGGTCAGGCCGTGGACCTTGATCCCGGGCGCGGCCCGGAACTCGAGACGCACCCAGTCGGAGAGCTCTCCCTGCCGGAGTTCCACCGTCTCCCCCGCCACACTGACCGTCGCCGTCTTTTCCTCGCGGTCGACCTCGACCGTCATCGGCGCGCGGAGAGGAGGAGGCGGATCGCCCTCCAGGAAGCTGTTCTCGGGCCCCTCGACCACGCAGTCGAAGTGGTCGGGGCCGGAACCGTTGGAACCCAGCGGCACCCGCAATCCGCCCTCCCGGATCGCGTCCGTCGCCGGACGGGTCGTGTAGAGCAGGAACGTGCCCTGGCTGCCCACCAGATCCGGCACGCACATCGCCGCCAGTTGGGCCCCGTAGAAGCGGTCCGGCGGAAATGTGATCGGCACCCGCAGCACCGTGCTCCAGACGTTGCGCTCACCGAGGACGGTCCAGAACGGCTTCGACCGCCGGAGCATGCGGATCTCCGGCTTCTGCAGCGGAATCTTCCACCTGCCCAGCTTCAGAAAGCGCTCCACGCGACCAATGTGGGCCGAAGAGAGCTTCGGCAGGTAGCTGCGGAGGTCCCGGTCGAGGAAATCGAAGATGTTGTGCTTACCGGGATTGGCGCCGGTCGCGAACGTCGACCAGGCGACTGGGGAGAGCGCTGGGTACGTGCTGGCGATCCGGCGGTAGCTGCCCTGCCTGCTCAGGCGCTTGAAGTTGGGCAGCTTGCCCTCCTTCATCATCCGCTCCGTCAGCCGCGGGTCCTGGCCGTCGAGTCCGACGAACACCAGCCGTCTGACGTGCGCCTTCGGCGGCTTCTTGCGGCGCACGACCCGCCACAGGGTCCGCACCGGCCACGCCAGCAGCGAGAGGAACGCCAGCGCCACCGTCGCCAGCAGCACCAGGAACGACGACATGAGCGCGAACCCCGCCCCGGGACCGATGTAGGCGGCCGCCGGCGCGGCGGCGAAGAGCGCCGCCAGAAGCGCCAGCGCGACGGTTACGAGACGCTGAGCTGGCAACGGTTTCTCCAGGTGCTGGCGCCGCCCGAGCGCAGGAGTGCGGCGGCTCGCGAAGCGCCGCGGAGCATACCAAGCCGGGGGTAGCATCCCCTTCGCCATGAGCGCCAGAACACTCTGGAGACGATTCCGCTACGGCCGGCCCATCGTCGTCGTTTCCGGCCTGCCCCGTTCGGGCACGTCGATGGCGATGCGGATGCTCGAGGCTGGCGGCATGGAAATCGTGACCGACGGCGAGCGCGAGGCCGACGAGGACAACCCCCGCGGTTACTACGAAGACGAACGGGTCAAGGACCTCGCGAACGCTCCCGAGAAGTCCTGGCTCCGTGCCTCACGCGGCCGCGCGGTCAAGGTCATCTCCTTCCTGCTGAAGGACCTGCCGCCCAACCTGAACTACAGGGTCATCCTGATGCGGCGCGACCTCGGAGAGGTGCTCGCCTCGCAACGCAAGATGCTCGACCGCCGGGGCGAGACCGACGACACGCCGGACGAGCGGATGATGGAGCTGTGGCAGGACCAGCTCTGGCGGGTGAACTACCTCCTGCGGAAGGCGCCGCAGTTCGAGTGGGTCGAGATCGAGTATGGCGGGGCGCTGCGGGACCCCGCAGCGGCGGCAAGGCGAATCGCGGAACTCGTGGACGGCCTGGACGAAAGGGCGATGGCCGAGGTGGTCGATCCGGCGCTCTACCGGAACCGCGCGGCGCCCTAGCGGGAGACTGCTAGTACACGCCGACCGTCGTCGCCGACGCCAGCCGCGCGAACGGCCGCACGCCGCTGACGCCGTCCCAGGGGTAGTCGACGTAGGGCTGCTCCCGCTCGCCCTCGTCGCGCTCCAGGAAACCGGGCACAAAGAACTCGCGGGTAAGCGTCGTGAGCCGGACCCGGCCGGTCGCGCCGTAGTCGACGACCTGGTCCGGGTCGTCGGGATCGACCACCTCGAGCACGGCCCGCGGCTGCGGCGCGTAGTAGGCGATCGTGTATCCGTCCGCCGCCGTGACCGGCCGCGAGGCGGCCAAGCCCATCAGGGTGTTGCCGTAGGTGGGCGTCATGTAGACGCCGTCGAGCAACTCCTCGACCGCGAAGCGGGTCCACTGCGGCGTGAATTCCGTACCTCCCGAGAAAATGCCCTTGATCCCGGTGTCCGCGAGGGTCTGGCCGCGGTCCTCGAGCGCCAGGCAAAGGGACTCGAGCAGCTTCGGCGTCGCGAACATGGCCTGGATGTCGTGACCGGCAGAGAGCACCGTCAGCGCCTGGTCGATCACGTGATCCTTGTACGCCTCCAGGTGCTCCATCCAGCCCTTCTTGATCAGCTTGATCACCCAGCGCGGGTCGAGGTCGACGCAGAAGCAGATGCCGCCCCGGTACTGGCAGAGGTGCTCCACCGCCAGACGCAGGCGCCGCGGACCCGACGGCCCCAGCATCAGCCAGTTGGAACCCGGCGGGAAGTGCTCGTCCGGCAGGCTGGCGCTGAACAGCTCGTAGTCCGTGCGGAAGTCGTTGAGCGCCACCCGGCTCTTCGGAATACCCGTCGTGCCGCCGGTCTCGAAGACGTAGATCGGGTCGTCGGCCATTGCCTTCGGCACCCAGCGCCGCACCGGACCGCCACGCAGCCACTCGTCCTCGAAGGGCGGGAACTTGCGCAAGTCCGCGTAGCAGGCGACGTCACTGCGCGGATCGAAGTCGAGCTTCGAGGCGAAGTCCAGCCAGAACGGCGTTCCGGTCTCCGGGTTGAAGTGCCACTCCATCATGTCCCGGACGTGGGCATCGAGTCGTTCCCCGGCCTGTGCCTGGGCGTCAGCGCTGGCGACTTCCATCTGCGAACTCCAATCGGTCGGTCCTGCTGTGATCGGCGGCCTGAAGCGGCGGCAGACTACAGCACCAGCCGCCGCGGCGACTCCCCCGGTGGAGCCGCTAGTCGGGCAACGCGAAGACCCAGAGCACGCCGCCCTGCGGCACGTAGGTGTTCGTGCCGATCGCCCCGTCGAGGTGAGCCGTGCCGCGCTGCGCGTCGACGCCCCAACCCGACTGGACCGCGATGTACTGCACGCCGTCGACTTCGAAGGCTGTGGGAACGCCGCTGACGCCTGAGTTCGTCCGCTGTCGCCACAGGAGCTCGCCGGTCGCCGCGTCGAAGGCGCGGAAGTAGCGGTCGCTCGTGCCGCCGACGAAGACGAGACCGCCGCCGGTGGTCAGCACCGGTCCCCAGAGCTTGCGCTCGAACTCGACCGTCCACACCTTCTCCCGGGTGTCGAGGTTCCAGGCCTGGAGTTCGCCGTAGTGCTCCGCGCCCTCCCGGGACACGAACCTTCCCTCCATGCCCATGAAAGTGCGCCCGGGCCGGTACTCCTCCTCGACCCCCTCCAGGTAGGAGCAGGTGTTCTCGTTGGCCGGAATGTAGAGCAGCTTCGTGTCCGGACTCCAGGCGGCCGGAGGCCAGTTCTTGCCGCCGGACCACGACGGACAGAACACGACTCCTGCTCCCGTGGCGGGCGTCTTCTCCGGGTCGTACTCCGGCCGGCCGGTCTCCGGATCGATCGAAGTGAACACATCCTGGTGGACGAAGGGCGTGGCGTCCAGGAAGTCGATCGCGTCGGCGCTCCGCTCCAGCACCCAGAGATACGCGTTCCGCCCCGGATGGACGAGCGCCTTGCGGGTCGAGCCGCCGCGTTCCACGTCGATCAGCAGCGGCGGGTCGACCTCGTCCCAGTCCCAACTGTCGTTCCAGTGGTACTGGTGGTGCGCCTTCAACTCGCCGGTGTCGACGTCGAGCGCCAGCACCGCGGTGGCATAGAGGTTGTCGCCTGGCCGGGCGTCGCCCGTCCACGGGCCGCCGTTGCCGGTCCCCCAGTAGGTCAGCCGCAGTTCCGGGTCGTAGGTGCCGGTGACCCAGACCGGCACGCCGCCGGTTCGCCAGGTGTCGCCGGGCCAACTGTCATGGCCGGGCTCGCCCGGACCGGGAATCGTGTAGGTCTTCCAGAGTTCGTCACCGCTGTCCGCGTCGTAGGCGGCGACGAAACCGCGGATACCCCACTCGCCGCCGGAGACGCCGACCATCACCTTGCCCTCGACGGCCAGGGGCGCGAGCGTCATGTAGTAGCCCCGGGCATAGTTCTCGACCGCCGTCTCCCAGGCCACCCTTCCCGTCCGCGCGTCGAGCGCGAAGAGGCGCGCGTCGACCGTGGCGACGTAGACCAAGTCGCCCCACAGCGCGACTCCACGGTTCGTCGGATGCATCTGCTGCAGATCTTCGGGGAGCTCCGGGACGAAACGCCACAGCAGCTCGCCTGTCCGGGCGTCGAGGGCCAGCACGCGGCTGCCCGGCGTCGTGATGAACAGCGTGCCGTCGTTGACGATCGGCGGTGCCTGGTGGCCCTCGTTGATGCTGGTCGAGAACGTCCAGACCGGCGCCAGCGAGGCGACGTTCGAAGTGTCGATCCCGTCGAGCGGGCTGTAGCCCCAGCCGTCGTAGGTCCGCCGGTACATGAGCCAGTTCTCCGGCTCGGGCGCGAGCAGCCGCTCCTGGGTCACCGCGCGGTAGGCGCGCTCCTGGCCGATCGCCGGCGCCACCGCGGCGACGAAAACGAGGAGGGCCACCGTCCGTCGCAGAACTGCTTGCCGATCCATCATCGTCAGAACTCCCTCTCGAACCGGATCGTCGCGCTGAAAGCGCCCGCTGCAACGAGCACGCCCTCTTCCGAGCGAAGCGGCAGCGACGGCAGCCGGCGCGGAGCCGGGCCCGAGATGACCTCGGCGCCGTCCCGCGGGTCGAACTCCGATTCGTGGCAGGAACAGACCAGGAACTCCGCCTCCTCGGACCAGTCCTCGATGTCGCAGCCGGTATGGGGGCAGATGCCCGAGTAGGCGACGACGCCGTCCGCGGACGCCTCCCGCGTCTCCGGTGTCAGCGAATCGGGCTCGAAGCGCAGCAGCAGCACCTGGTTCAGGCGCGAGCCGTCACGCACGGCGCCGGATGCCGGGTCCATCGCGTAGCAGATGAGCTGCTCGCTCGCGAGGGGAACGTCGTCGACCCGGATCGTCTCGCCCTGGCGCGGCCCGAAGGCGAACACGAAGCGGTCGCCTTCCCGCGGTCGAGCCTTCCGCGGATCGTCGGATTGCGCGTGCAGCACGTTCAGGCCACGCACACCCAAACCCAGCGCCAGGGCCGATTTCAGAACGGTGCGACGGTCCTCCATGGCCGGCGAAGGCTAGCAGCCCGGTGCTACGATTCCGCCGCTTCACAACGCTCGATTCATCCTTCGGCCACCAACCGGCCGCGACCAGGTAACCAGCATGATCGACATCCCCGCCATCCGTTGGGGCAAGCCCTACGAGTCGCTCGAGAAGGCGACGATCGTCCACTTCGAGACCGGCGAGGAGCTGGCCACGCTGCACCAGACCAACCCCGGCCTGGTCCAGCGCGACATGCGCCGCGCCCAGCGCGCCCGCGACATCCTGCGCGAGATCCCCTCCAGCGAACTGATCTCCATGGTGATCGAGGCCGCCGATCTCTACCTGAACGCGGACCTGCCCCTCGGCAGCGGCAGCCAGACTCCGGAGGACTTCGTCCACTACCAGTCGGCGACGACCGGTTTGCCCGAGCACATGTGCCGGGCGAACATGGACAAGAACCACTTCGTGCTGACGAACATGGGGGACGTGCTGGAAGCCCTCACTCGCGGTCTCGACCTGGACATTCTCGGCCGCGGCCACGGCGTCGAGGAGCGCGGCGTGCCGGTCAGCTACCAGGCGCAGGCGCCGGTGATCGGCCTCGTGCTGCCATCGAACTCGCCGGGAGTGCACACGCTGTGGATGCCGGTGATCCCGCTTCAGATCGGCCTCGTGTTCAAGCCCGGACCCCAGGAGCCGTGGACGCCGTACCGGATGACCGAGGCCTTCGCCCAGGCCGGCGTGCCACGCGAGGCCATCTCGATCTACCCGGGCGAAGGCGACATCGGCGCGGCGGTTCTCGCCTCCTGCTCCCGGAGCATGATCTTCGGCGGCGCGGACACCGTCGCCCGCTACCAGAACGATCCCCGGGTCCAGCCGCACGGCCCCGGCTTCAGCAAGATCCTGCTCGGCGACGACGTCGTCGACGACTGGGAGCAGTACCTCGACGTGATGGTCGACAGCGTGCTGGTCAACAGCGGCCGGAGTTGCATTTCCTGTTCCGGCGTCTGGGCCTCGCGCCACACGGAGGACATCGCCCGGGCGCTGGCCGAGCGGCTGGCGCCGGTCCTGCCCAAGCCTGCCGACGATCCCGAATCGCCGCTCGCCGCCTTCACCGTGCCTGGCATGGCGAAAGCGATCGACGGCATGATCGAGCGGCAGGTCGACGTTCCCGGCGTCCGCGACCTGACCTCCGAGATCCGCGGCAACGGGCGGCTCGAAGAGCGGGAGCGCTGCGACTACCTGCTGCCGACCGTCCTCCACTGCGCCGACGCCGACATCGAAGCGGCGAACGTCGAGTACATGTTCCCCTTCGTCTCCGTCGTCGAGTGCCCGCAAGAGAAGATGCTGAGCGCGATCGGCGACACCCTGGTCTGCAGCGCGATCACGAACGACCAGCGCTGGCGCCGCCAACTGATCGACGCCACCCACGTCGACCGCCTGAACCTCGGCCCGGTGCCGACGATTCAGCTCAACTGGCTGCAGCCGCACGAGGGGAACATCATCGACTTCCTGTTCCGGGCGAGGGCGTTCCAGCAGGCGGAGGTCGCTTAGCTCAGGCGGTCAACTCGCCCCGCGGCCGCTCTCCGGCACCGACGACCCTCAACTCGTCGTACCAGGCTTTGACCCGTTCCGGCGACCAGAGCGTCACCGCACAGTCGGCCACGAAGTAGACCTGGTCCGCGATCTCCTCGACGAGTTCGAGGCGATGGGACGACAGCAGCACTCCCCGGCCGTCGGCGGCGAAGTCCCGCAGCATCCGGCACAGGCGCGCTACCGCGACCGGGTCGAGACCGTTGAACGGCTCGTCGAGGATCAGCAATTCCGGCTCGTGCAGCAGCGCCGCAGCCAGGGCCAGTTGCCGGCGGTTGCCCGTCGAGAGTTGATGGCAGAGACGATCCGACGCGGGCACTTCCAGAGCCTCCAGGAGATCGACGGCGCGCGTACGGGCCTTGCCAGCGTCCAGACCGTACAGCGCGGCGCAGTAGTCCAGGAACTCAAGCGGCCGCAGGAAGTCGAACAGCTCGTCCTCCTCGAGCAGGATGCCGACCCTGGCCATCACCTCCGGATGAAGTCGCGGGTCGTAGTCGAACATCTGGACCGTGCCCGCACTCGGCTCGGTCAGGCCCAGCCCGAGTCGCATCAACGTCGTCTTGCCGGCGCCGTTCCGGCCCACCAGGCATTGGACCCCCGCCCCGATCTCGAGATTCACGGAGCGCAGGACCTCGAGATCACCGTAGGACTTGTCGACCGAGTCCAGCCACAACATCGTCGTCATACCGTCACCGCCCATTCCCGCAACCGCCGGCGCAGCCAGTCGCCCCTGGCCAGCGCGGCCACCAGGTACGCGCAGCCCGCCGCCGCCAGGAGCAGCAACACCACCATCGCGGTTACCGCAGCCCTCGAACCGCCCAAGCTACGCGCCGCGGCCAGGACGCTTCCCACGACCGCCATCTGGAAGAACCAAGCGGCCACCAGCACGACCAGACCCAGGATGCTGCAGAAGAAATCCCTCTGTTCGTGCAGTTCCGGCTTCCTGGGGAACAGGATGGAAACTACCGTCCCGGCACCGGCCAAGCCGACAAGGGAGATAGCGCCAACAAGGAACGGAAGCGCCCGGTCGGCGGCCGGAATCCGATCGGCAAGCAGCACGGTCAGGACCGTCGTCTGGGCCAGCACCAGGCCGCCGACGACAGAGACAACCCCTAACACCTTGCCGGGCAGGCAGTCAAGTAGCGCGTTCTCCGCCGACATCGCGAGTCGTCTGGTCCCATCCGCAGTGAAGCCCAGGAGATTGGCGAAGAACGCGACCCAAACCACGCCGAGGAAGGCCGCGACTGAGGCCGCCATCCACAGGGCGAACTGCCCCCCGCCGCCCGGAAGCTCTTCGCCCCAGAACACAAAGACCATGACGACGGGCATGGCCCAACTGAACACTAGGTTCAGGCGCACCTGGCGGAAGCGAAGCATCATCCGCGTCTCCGCCAGCGCAACGACAAACGTGGGCCTCGACCAGAAACCGGATGGTGAGCGGGCGTCGACGCGGGCGCCGCTCTTCGTCGCCCGGCCCCCACCGTCGTCAGGACTCCTCTGTTCGAGCGGGAAGGCCGCCGCCAGAAGCGCCGCTAAGAGAGTCAGACGTCCAGTATGCATGAATGCCCCGGCCCACAATGAACTTCCCGCCCAAAGCGGCTCCACCGTACTCGCCCCGAGTACAGCAAGGAGCGCGAGGGCCAGGCCCGCGCCTAGCCAGCGTCTGCCGTCCTGACCTCCGAGAATCACGGCGCCGAGCGGACCCGCGGCCACCATGGCGATCACGGCGCTCACGACATCCATGCCGTCGAAAGCCCACTCCAGGCCTCGAGGCCGGCCAGCGCCAGAGAACACGCGGGCCAGCAGAGCGTTCAGTACCACGAGAAGCATGGTCAGCCCAATCAGGTTCGTACCGACGGTCAGCGCCGCCCGGCGGCCCGCCGTCAAGCCGAACCGCGCCCCTTCGCGCCGGCTGAACCACTGCCCGAGCGGTGCCCACTGGAACAGTGTCAGCAGCACGAAGAAGGTAATCAACCCGAACAGGATGTCTACGCGGATCTCCCGGCCGGGCGCCTCCTCCATGGCGCGCACGCTGAACGTGTAGTTGGTCACCAGGAGCACGCCAACGATCGCGCCGAAGAGGAGCTTCCCCTTCTCGGACAACGCCTTGCGCCAGCCGGCACGAAGACGAAAGCCAACCACGGCCGCTACCGCTCGCAGGCCACCCGCAAGCCCCAGCCGCGAGGCGCCAACTGACATAGGACTACTCCTTCCCGACTCGCGCGAGTCTAATCTCGCCTCAGCATGGACCGCGTTGAGAGCGCCACGCCTATGGCAACCAGCACACAGGCGCCCCAGAACACCGAGTCGAAGTCCCTCGCGCAGAATCGAAGGCCTACCTGGACGCCATTGACCGCAGCCAACAGCGTTCCGGCTACTCCCTGCAGAACCAACCGGCGTTCGGTCGGTCCCGTTCCTATCCCTGTCCGTCTTCTTTCCATCGAACAACCTCCCAGTCAACCTCTATCTTCTCTTCTTCCAGGCAAGACCGCCCCTCCTCGACGCCCAGCGGGGAATGGAGGAGGAGTACAGGCCTCATCCTGGCCTCCACTCCTCCTCCGGTCAGATCGCCCGAGCTACGGCCTTCACGCCCCAAGGCCCGCGAGGTCAAGACCTCCGGCGCGCCGGAACAGTCAGCCCATCGCGGCGCATGCTGAAGCTAGAAGCACGCAAAGAGCGCACCGTGAAACGAAAGCGACCAACCCACCGCGACGAGCATGCCGGGACCGAGCGTAGCCGTGGCAACAACGAGACCAGCCACGGCCAGCCCACAACCGAACTGCCGTTCAGTCAGCCCGCCCTCAACGACTTCGAGGTCAAGGTCAGCTAGAGCCTCTACTCCCGCCGCAGGATGGCTCCCAAGTGCGGGAGCGGCCCACAGGCTCAGAAGCAAGACGACGACTCCAAACAAGATAGGGACGGTTTTCTTCATCTCCAAGGTTCCTTTCTTTCTGCGTTCAACGATTCTGCCGTTCACGCCAGCAGGGGTTCGCTGAGGGACGGAATCCTGAACACGGTCAGCGCCGTCCCTCACTGACCAAGACGCAAACGGTCCTCCGATCTCGTGCGCATGCCGGGCGCTCACGAACCACCAGGCACCCACTGCTCCCGGCAGCCGTCGCGCGCGGGGCGCGGGCTTGTACGATCGCCCACCATGCGCAGACGGCTGGCTTCCGGCATCGAGCTCCGGAACGCGAGTTCCGAGGAGGACTACGCCGCGATCGTCGATCTCCAGCGGCAGACCTGGGGAGACAGTTTCGACGACGCGGTGCCGCCGCCGATGTTGAAGATCTCCCAGAAGATGGGCGGCGTGGTCGCCGGCGCCTTCGACGACGCCGGCCGGATGCTGGGCTTCATCTACGGCATGAGCGGCTTCCGCTTCGGGGAGCGGGCCCACTGGTCCCACATGCTGGCGGTGGCGCGGGACGCCCGCGGCCTTGGACTGGGCCGCGATCTCAAGGCGTTCCAGCGCGAACTACTGCTGGAACTCGAAGTAGAGACCGTGTACTGGACGTACGACCCTCTGGTCGCCCGGAACGCGAACCTGAACCTGAACCGTCTCGGCGCGCTGCCGGTCGAGTACGTCGAGGACATGTACGGCGAGGACACGGGCAGCATCCTGCACAGTGGACTGGGGACGGACCGTTTCATCGTCGCCTGGGCGATCGGCAGCGAGCGGGTCGCGGGCCTGATGGAGGGAGGCCCGGCGGCCGGACCGACCCGGGACACGCCGCCCTTCCCCGTCGACGAGGCGCTGGTCAACACTGCCTGGGTCGAGGTGCCGCCGAACATCGGCTCGATCCTGCGCTCCGCGCCCGAAGACGCCTCCGCCTGGCGGCGGCGCACCCGGGCGCAGTTCCAGGAGCACCTCGGTAACGGCTACGCCGTGACCGGGTTCACCTGGCGTCCCGACGACGGCGCCCACACGTTGCTGAACCGGCGCTACTACTACCGGCTCGAGAAGCTCGAAGGAACGGAGACGCAATGAGCCTTCAGATCGACTCGATCACCCTGCGCGAGATCCAACTGCCCCTGGTCGAGCCGTTCCGGATCTCGTCCGGCGTCACGACGACCCGACGCATCCTGCTGCTCGAACTCGTCGACCGCAACGGCGCCTCGACCTGGTCCGAGTGCGTGGCCGGCGACTTCCCCAACTACTCGCCCGAGAGCATCGACACGGCGACCCTGGCGATCCGCGAGTGGCTGGCGCCGCGGGTGCTCGGCCAGCGCTTCGAGACGCCCCAGGAAGTCTCGGCCGCCCTGGCCGAGGATCTCCGCGGCCACGAGATGGCACGGGCGGCGATCGAGATGGGCGCCTGGGCACTGGCGGCGACGAAGGCAGGCCAGAGTCTCTCGTCGGTGCTCGGCGGCACGAGGAAGCGGATCGGCACCGGCATCTCGATCGGCATCCAGAGTTCGCCCGAGGAACTCGCCGACAAGGCCGAGAAGTCGCTGGCCGAGGGCTACAGGAAGATCAAGCTGAAGATCAAGCCCGGCCAGGATCTCGACTACCTGCACGCCGTCCGCGAGCGACTCGGCCCGGACGCGCCACTCATGGCCGACGCGAACAACGCCTACACCCTCGACGACACGGACCACCTCGTCCAGCTAGACGATCTCGACCTGGTAATGGTCGAGCAGCCCCTGGCGTGGGACGACGTCGCGCGCCACGCCGAACTACAGAGACGCATGCGGACCCCGATCTGCCTCGACGAATCGATCACGAACATCGCCCGCGCCGAGGACATGATCCGCCTCCGAGCCGGCCGGATCGTCAACATCAAGCCGGGCCGGGTCGCCGGTTTCACGGCCTCGAAGGCCATCCACGACCTCTGCGAGTCGAACGACATTCCGGTCTGGTGCGGCGGCATGCTCGAGAGCGGCATCGGCCGCGCCTACAACGTCGCCCTGGCCTCGCTGCCGAACTTCACGATTCCCGGCGACGTGAGCCCCAGCAACCGGTACTGGGCGCGCGACATCGTGTCGCCCGAGTGGACAATGGACGGTGACGGCTGGGTCGACGTGCCGGACGGCCCCGGCCTCGGCGTCGAGGTCGACCGCGAGCGGATCGAGGCGCTGACGGTGCAGCGGGAGACGCTGCGTCGAGCCTCCCGGGCCTAGAGGCTCCAGCCGCCGTCGACGGTCACCGTGTGGCCGGTCACGAACACGTTGCGCTCGATCAGGGCGAGGATCGCGTCGGCGCAGGTCTCGGGAGTCGCCACGCCCCTGAGCGGCGACCCCGCGCTCACGTGCTGCTGGGCCTTGTCGTAGTTCTCGTCGCCGAGCCCGCCGCGCAGCCAACGTCCCTCGATGAAGCCGGGGGCGATCGTGTTGACCCGGATCTCGGGCCCGAGCACGCGCGCCAGCGACTTCGTCATCACGATGACCGCGGCCTTCGACGCGGCATACGGGATACTGCTGCCGCCGCCTCCGATCCCGGCGATCGAGGCGACGTTGACCACCGCCCCCTCGCCCGCCGCCTTCATGTGCGGCGCTGCCGCGCGCGTGCAGTTGAACACGCCGCGCAGGTTGGCGCCGAGGATGTCGTCCCAGACCTCGTCGGTCACGCCCTCGAGATCGTCATGAGCGATGAAACGGGTCATCCCCGCGTTGTTCACGAGGATGTGCAGCGCGCCGAAGGCTTCGACGGCCGATGCGATGAGACGCCGGCAGTCGGCGTCCTTCCGCATGTCGGCCTGGACGGCGACGGCGTTGCCGCCTCGGTCGCGGATGCCGCCGACGATCCGTTCCGCGGCTTCGGCGCCGCTGTGGTAGTTGACGACCACCGACGCGCCCAAGCTCGCCAGTAGCTCGGCCGTCGCCTCGCCGACGCCGGAGGACGAGCCGGTGACGACGGCGACCTTGCCTCCGATCTCCATCGGACCGCCCCGGCCAGGCCTAACGGCCCTTCCAGTTCGGCGGCCGCTTCTCGGCGAACGCCTTCGGACCCTCGATCAGGTCCTCGGACTGGTTCATCTGCGCCGTCCACGGGAAGATCGAACCCGCCGCCTGCTCGAGCGCCATGCCGAGGCCCTTGTTCGCCGCTTCCTTGCTCGCACGCACCGACAGCGGCGCGCACTCCAGGATCTGCGCGGCCCAGGCCCGGGCCCGGTCGAGCAGCTCGTCGTGAGCGCAGACCTCGTTGACGATCCCGAGTTCCTTCGCCTCCCGCGGCGTGATGTGGCGGCCGGTCAGCAGCATGCCCATCGCCTGGTGGTAGGGAATCTGCCGCGGCAGCCGGTGAACGCCCAGCGCGCCGGCCATCAGGCCGACCCTGGGCTCGGGCAGTCCGAAGGTCGCCTTCTCGGAGGCGATGATGATGTCGCAGGCCAGCACCAGTTCGAAGCCGCCGCCGAGCGCGAAGCCGTTGACCGCCGCGATCATCGGCTTGTGCAGGTCGAAGCGCGCCGTGATGCCGCCGAAACCGCCGCGCACGCCCTTCATCCCGGCCCGCACAACCTTGCTGCCGTGCTCGGCCTGGTACTTCAGGTCGTTGCCGGCCGAGAACGCGCGGTCACCGGCGCCGGTGAGGATCGCCACCCAGGCGGCGTCGTCGGCCGCGAAGTCGTTGAACACCGAGTCGAGCTCCTGGCTCGTCGGCGGGTGGATCGCGTTCATGCGCTCCGGCCGGTTGAGGGTCACTTCCCAGACGTGATCGTTCTTCTCGACTTGGAGAAACTCGTAGCTCACTTGCCTGCTCCTGTTCGCTTGCGGGGCCGCTTCATGGCCGTTTGATGGAAGGGCGCGAGAGTAGCAGCAGTCCCGGCCAATTCTCGTAGCCACTTGCTAGCGTTCCACTTGACATGGCGCTCCTACCCTTGCCAACCGGCGCCGGTCCGAAGAGCGATCCCTACCGGAGCGCCGACTGGTCATACAACCCCGACCCGAACCGGGTCGCGGCCGCGGCCGCCGAATGGCGTAGCCGCCACGACCTCGGTCCCGCGACGACCGACAAGACTCGTCGCATCCTGCTGCTGGTCGACGAGCAGCGGGACTTCTGCGTACCCGAGGGCTCGCTCTACGTCGGCGGCCGTTCGGGCCGGGGCGCGATCGAGGACACAGACCGGGTGGTCCGCTTCATCTACCGCAACCTCGGCAACCTGACCGAGATCGCCTCCAGCCTCGACAGCCACACGCCGCAGCAGATCTTCTTCTCTTCGTTCTGGGTGGACGCCTCCGGCAAACAGCTCGACGGCTACCGTGAAGTGCTCGCCTCCGAGGTCGAAGCCGACAAGGCGGTCCCCAACCCGGCTCTCGCCGGCTGGTTCGGCGACCGCACCTACGACTGGCTCAGGCGCCAGGCCCTGGACTACTGCCAAAGGCTCGAGGCGACCGGGAAGTACCGCCTCTACCTGTGGCCGCCGCATTGCTTCCTCGGCAGCCAGGGCCACGGCCTGGTCGGCGCCGTGCAGGAAGCCAGACTGTTCTTCAGCTACGCGCGCAGCGCCGAGACCCCGATCCTGATCAAGGGCACGAACCCTCTCACCGAGTACTACTCCGTGCTCGCGCCCGAAGTGCTGGTCCGACACGACGGCAAGCAGCTCGATCAGCGCAACGAGACGCTGATCGACTGGCTGTTCGAAGCCGACGCCGTGATCGTCGCCGGTCAGGCCGCCAGCCACTGCGTCCGCTACACGGTCGACGACCTGCTCGGTGAGATGGCCTCGCGCGCGCTGTCACCGCGGCGGCTTCACGTCCTCGCCGACTGCATGTCGGCGGTCGCGGTACCCGACCCAGTGAGGCCAGGCCGATTCCTCGCCGACTTCACACCCGAGGTCGAAGCCTCGATAAAACGCTGGCAGGAAGCCGGCGTCCACATCGCGAGTTCGGAGGACGACGCCTCGGACTGGAGCTGACCGCCTACGGCACGTTGCGCCGCAGCTCCTCCACCCAGACCGCGGGTCCGCCATCCGACGGCGCCCGCCAGTCGCCCCGCGGCGACAGCGAACCGCCCGAACCCACCTTGGGTCCGTTCGGCAGCGCCGACCGCTTGAACTGGCTGGTGCCGAAGAAGCGGACCAGGAAGATCTCCAGCCAGTGCCTGATCTCGACAAGCGAGTACTCGCGGCGCTCAGCCTCCGGAATCGTGTCGAGCCAGGCGCCGCGCTCCCGGGCGCCCCAGGCTCGATGGGCCAGATAGGCGACCCGGCTCGGCCGGTAGCCGTACCGGCTGAGGTAGTAGAGATGGAAGTCCTGGAGTTCGAACGGCCCGATCGCCTCCTCGGTCGACTGCGCCGGCTCACCGTTGCCGTCCTCCCCGCCATCCTCCGGCGGCACCAGTTCCGGCGAGATCTCCGTGTCGACGATCGACTGCAGCGTCTCGCTGGCGGCGCTGCCGAACTCGCCGCGCTCGACCTCCCAGCGGATCAGGTGCTGGATCAGGGTCTTCGGCACGGACGAGTTCACGCTGTAGTGGGCCATCTGGTCGCCGACGCCGTAGGTGCACCAGCCCAGCGCCAGTTCCGAGAGGTCGCCGGTGCCGATGACCAGCCCCCGGTGGAGATTCGCGAGCCGGAACAGGTGAGCAGTGCGCTCACCGGCCTGGACGTTCTCGAAAGTGGAGTCGTAGACGCCTTCGCCGCGCTCGCCACGCCCGTAGGGATGGTCGATCGCCTTCAGCATCTCTTCGCTCGGGGGCCGGATGTCGATCTCGGACGCGGTAACGCCGAGCGCCTCCATCAGCCGGTTCGCGTTCTCGTAGGTGCGGGTCGAGGTGCCGAAGCCGGGTAGCGTGTAGGCGAGGATGTTCGACGCCGGCAGCCCGAGCCGCGCGAACGCCCGCACGCAGACGATCAGAGCGTGGCTCGAGTCGAGTCCGCCGGAGACGCCAATGACCACCTTCTCCAGACCGGTGGCCCGCAGCCGCTGAACCAGTCCCGACACCTGGATGTCGAAGGCCTCGGCGCAGCGTTCGTCCCGCTCCGCGCTGTCCGCCGGCACATAGGGGAAGCGCGGGATCTCCCGCCGCAGCGCCACCGCGGCCGGTGGCCGGTCCACCGTCAGCGGTACCTGCCGGAACTCCCCGGCAAAGGACTCCCGGCGCACCGCGTCCCGGAACGTCGACATGCGGAGCCGTTCCTGCGAGAGCCGCTCGAGGTCGATGTCGGCGGCGATCGTCTGGGGCTCCTGGCTGAAGCGCTCGGACTCGGCCAGCCGCTCTCCGTTCTCACAAATCAGGCCGTGGCTGTCCCAGGCCAGGTCGGTCGTCGACTCTCCGGCGCCCGCTCCGGCGTAGACGTAGGCTGCGATCGACCGGCCCGACTGCGACGCGCACAGCAGGCGCCGATAGTCCGCCTTGCCGATCGTCACGTTGCTCGCCGACAGGTTGAAGAGCACGGTGGCTCCCGCCATGGCGCCCCGGGTGCTCGGCGGCAGCGGCGACCACAGGTCCTCGCAGATCTCGACGTGGAAGCGGAAACCCGGAACGGGGCCCACATCGAACAGCAGATCCTCGCCGAACGGCACATCCTCGTCGCCAAGCGACACGACGTCCGACCGCCGCGACTCGGCGGCTGCGAAGTACCGCTTCTCGTAGTACTCGCGGTAGTTCGGCAGATAGACCTTGGGCACGACACCGGCAATGCGGCCACCATGCACCACGGCGGCGACGTTGAACACGGCGCCGTCGGCCTGAAGCGGCAAACCGACGATCAGCACCGGGCGCAGTTCCCGGGAGGCCTCCGCCAGAGCCAGCAGCGCCGCGCGCGAGCCATCGAGCACCGCGGCCTGGTGGAACAGGTCGTCCAGGGAGTAGCCGCTCAGGTTGAGTTCGGGGAAGACGGCGGCGACGGCGCCGTCCCGGTCCGCGCTCCGCGCCAGGTCGAGAGTGCGCTCCAGGTTCGTCGCCGGATCGGCGATCTCGGCGCGCGGCAGGCACGCCGCGACCCGGGCGAAGCCGTGCTCGTAGAGGTCGTCGAAACGCCGAACTGCTGACCTGTCTAACCTTGCGGCCATGCGGGATTATGAACGACCGGCGGCCGAAGCGCCGTTTCCGGCGGTTCAGGCCGAGCGGGCAGGCGGCGCGTGCGAGGCCGCCAGCCGGTCGCACTGCTCTATCAGGCTCGCCGTGACCTCGACCGGCGGCGGCCCGTGAGCCTCGAGGTCCTGCAGCGCCCGCGGCAGTGAAGCCACCTCGCGCCCCGCCGTCTCGCGAGCGGCGTCGAGCGACGGCAGGGGATCGAGAAGCCGGCCCTCTTCCAGCACCGGCACGAGCAGATCCTGGCCCCCCGGATCGTCCAGGCCGGAGGCCTCCCCCGCCTGGTCGAGCGCGTGGATCACATCCCGTTCCAGGCCGCCGTCCGCCGCTCGGTAGCGCCGCACCTGCAGCCGCCCCGGCAGGGACGCCTTGCCCACCCCGGCCCCGAACTTGAATACCGGCCGCCACCGCTCCTCGCCGCTGCGCCGAATCGCCGACAGCTTGTACACGCCTCCCAGCGCGCCCGCTCCCGCAGCCGTCACCAGCGCGGTGCCCACGCCCCAGATGTCGATCGCCGCCCCCTCTTGCCGCAGCTCCCGGATCTTCTTCTCGTCCAGGTTGTCGCTGACGACGATGGCGACGTCCTCGAGTCCCGCCTCGTCCAGCCGGCGACGCGCCGCGCAACTCTGCGACAGCATGTCCCCCGAGTCGAGGCGTATGCCGAGCAGCCGCTGGCCGCGCCCGTGCAGCGCGCGCGCCGTGGCAATCGCATGCTCGATTCCGCGCTCCACGTCGTAGGTGTCGACCAGGAGGACGCAGTTGTTCGGCATCGTCTCGGCGAACGCGTCGAAGGCCTCGGGCTCCGAGTCGAAGGCCTGGACCCAACTGTGGGCGTGAGTACCGCGCACCGGAATGCCGAAGCGCTGGCCCGCCTCGACGTTCGAGGTCGCGAAGCAGCCGCCAAGGTACGCCGCGCGGCTGGCGCTCAAGCCCCCGTCGAAGCCCTGCGCCCGTCGCAGACCGAACTCCAGCACCGGCTGACCCGGCGCGGCGATGTGGCAGAGCCTTGCCGCCTTGGTCGCGACCAGCGTCTGAAAGTTGAAAATGTTGAGAACGGGCGTCTCGATCAACTGGCCGACCAGCAGCGGCGCCTCGATCCGCAGCAGCGGTTCCCTCGCGAAGACGGCCGTGCCTTCCGGGACGGCCGCCAGCGAGACGGAGAGGTCGAGCGTCGGCAGCACGTCCAGGAAGTCACGCGCGAACAGGGCTCGGCCGTCGCTTCCGGCAAGGCCTCGCAGGTACTCGACGTCCTCGGGCTCGAAACGAAGATCGACCAGGAAATCCACGACCTGCTCGAGGCCCGCCGCGACGGCGAAGCCGCCGTCGAACGGAGTGTGGCGAATGGACAGGTAGAAGCTGGCCCGGTCCAGGTGGCGGCCGTGCCGCCAGTACCCCTGGGCCATCGTCAACTGGTAGAGGTCGGTCGTGAGCGCGCTCACGTCGGAGTCTCCAGCGGCTCCCGCGCCGACCGGTGCTGGTACAGCTCGCCGTCCTCGAAGCCGAGCCGGCGGTAGTACTCGCGGGTGCCGACCGAGGAGATGACGGCCACCTGACCAAACCCGGCGCCGGCCGCGATGTCCAGCGCCTCGGCGATCAGGCGTCGGCCGAGGCCGACGTGCTGCGACCGTCCCTCCTCCCGCTCACCCAGGCCGACGACCGCTCCGTAGACGTGAACCTCGCGGATGATCGCCCTGTTTGCCAGCTCCGGGAGCGAGATGTCGTCCGCGGCGGACCGCCCGGGCAGGCGAAGCCGCAGGAACCCCGCGATCCGGTCATTCGCGGTCACGAACTCGAGGAAGGTCTCCCGGCCGCCAGACGCCTCGTAGTCGGTGCGCCGCAGGCGAAGCCGGCCCGGATCGACCGGGCGGCCGCCGACCTCCCGGGCACGGATGTCCCGGCAGCGGACGCCGCGCGCCGACGCTTCGGCCTCGGCCACCTGACGCAGGTTCGTCGTGCGGTTGCCGGTCACGATGTCCGTGCCGGGAATGTCGCGGATCACCCGGGTCAGCCGGCAGTAGCGCGGCGCGCCGCCCAGACTGTGGACCAGCACGTCGAGCAACTCGTCCGCCTCGTACGGACGCCACTCGCCACGGCGGTGGTACGCCATCAGCTCGGCGCTCTCGATCAGGGAGCAGGGATAGACCTTGAGCTCGTCCGGGCGTACGTCGGGATCCGCGAACAGCCGGTCGAAGTCCTCCCTGTCCTTCGCCGGGGTGGAACCGTGGAGATTCGGCATCCAGTGCGCCTGGATCTTGAAGCCGGCCTGGCGCAGGAGGCGCACGGCGCGCCGCGACCGGGTCGTGTCGTGGCCGCGGCCGTTTAGCGCCAAAACCTCGTCGTCCATGCTCTGGATGCCGATCTGGACCTTGGTCGCCCCGAGCCGCCGCATGCGCAGCGCCTCCGCCCGGTCGAGGCGGTCGGGCCGGGTTTCGAGCGACAACCCGACGCAGCGGACCGGCGAGCTCTCGTTCTCGCGCTGCGCCGCCAGCAGGTCGACCCAGTCCGCGTTCTGCTCACGCGCCTCGGCCGCCGCTCGCGGATGGGCGGCGGTCCAGCCGGAGACGACCTGGTTGTATCCGCGGCCACCTGTCGCTTCCGACGTGTCGACCTCGGCACCCTGCACCGTCTCCTCGAGCTGCCGGTAGTCCACCGCGGGAGCGAATGTCAACAGCGGATCCGCCGCCGGCCCGGACGACACGTCGAAGAACTCGTTCATCGCCTGGAGACAGCGCAGGATGAACCAGACCTGGTAGCCCTCCGGGTAGCTCGACCAGGTGCCGCCGAGGACGATCAGCTCCACCTTGTCGACCGGATGCCCGGTGTGGCGGTAGGAGCAGAGGCGGGAGAGCGTCTGCCGGAAGGGGTCGAACTGGTGTTCGGCGGCCCGCTGGGCGCCGGGCTCGGACGACAGGTAGCTCTTCGGCATCCGCACGTCGCTCGGGCAGAAGATGCACCGGCCCGGGCACGGGAAGGGCTTGGTCAGCACGGTCACCGGCGCCACGCCGCTCCGCGTTCGGACCGGCTTCATCCGCACCCGGTCGACGAACGTCTGCTCGCCCGCCGAACCGGGCCGGAGCGCGCGATAGCCGCGGATCAACTCGCTCTTGGAGAAGAAACCCCTGCCGTTCTTCGGGTGGCGGCGCAGCAGATCGTCGAGGTCGCGCTCCTCGAAGCGTGAAGCGCTCTCGATGGCGCCGATGATCGCGTCGAGCTCCGCCGCGTGCTCTTCGGGCTCGAACGAGAAGCGCTTAGGGGCTATTGTCGCCGCCATGACGGGAACCTACTACGGCGGCACCGGGCACTTGCGGACAACGAGACGATGACGATCACAGCCGGCGAGACGGCCACCGGGACACTGTTCGAGGGGCTGGCGGCCCTGATCACGGGCGGCGGCAGCGGCATCGGACTGGCGATCGGCCGCGCCCTCGCCTGGGGCGGATGCGGCGTCGCCCTCGGCGGCCGCCGCCGGGAGGTCGTGGAGGCGGCCGCCGCCGACCTGCGCGCGCTCGGCCTTCGTGCCGCCTCCGTCGCCGGCGACGTCTCCACCGGCGGCGGCGCGCGGCAGATCGTGGACGAAGCGGCACGCGAACTCGGCCGCCTGGACATTCTGATCAACTGCGCCGGCGTCTACCGCGCCGGTCCGCTCGCCACCGAGAGCGACGAGGCCGAACCCGACCCGGTCGACCTCGTCGTCGACGTCGACCTGAAGGGCGTGCTGTTCGCGACTCGCGCGGCCGTACCGCACCTCCGCGCAGGTCGCGGCGGGGCCTCGATCGTCAACATCTCATCGTCGCTCACACAATCGCCCCTCGCCAACTTCTCCGTCTACACAGCCGCCAAGGCCGGCGTCGACGCGCTGACCCGCAGTCTCGCGGCCGAACTCGCCGGCGACCGGATTCGCGTCAACGCGGTGCTTCCCGGGGTCGTGCGCACCCCGATCTTCGAGACGATCATGCCGCCGGACGAGGCCGCCGCCTTCCTCGAGGGCTTCGGCGACCAGGTGCCGCTGGGCCGCGTCGGCGAACCGGACGACGTTGCCCGCGCCGTCGTCTTCCTCTGCGACCCGGCGAACGACTGGATCACCGGAGCGCTGCTCGCCGTCGACGGCGGGCTCAGCCTGGGTTCTGGATAGAGCCGGTTGGACGCCTCCACGCAAGCCGCCCTCCGCCGGATCAACCGCGATTTCTACAGCCGCCACGCGGCCGACTTCGACCGCACGCGCCATGCGGGCGGCTGGCCGGGCTGGCAGCGGGTTGTCGAAACCGCGGCGCGGGCCACGGACCGCCCCCTACGTGTCCTCGACCTCGGCTGCGGGAACGGACGCTTCGCCCTGTTCCTGCAGCACAACCCCGAACTTCTCAGCGACCGACGCTTCACCTACCAGGGCATCGACCTCAGCGGCGAGCTGATCGACCACGCCCGAGCGGCCGCAGCCGGCCTTGACCACATCCGCTTCGAGGTCGGCGACATCGAGAACTGCGCCCTCGACGAAGCGACACATGACCTCGTCGCCCTCTTCGGCGTCCTCCACCACCTCCCGGGCTTCGAGACGCGCCGCCGCACCCTCGAACGCGCCGCATCAGCGGTTGCGCCCGGCGGCCTCCTGGCCCTCACCTGCTGGCAGTTCGCGGACGACCCCGGCTTCGAGCGCCGCCGGCTCGACTGGACCTCGGAAGCTGGCGTCGGCCCGGCTGAACTCGAGCCCGAAGATCACCTGCTGCGCTGGGGGCCGGGCGACTCTCAGGCCCGCCGCTACTGCCACCACACCGACGAACCGGAACTCGATCGTCTCGCCTTTGGCCTCCCGTTGGCCGAAGTCGGCCGCTACCGTTCCGACGGACCCGGGGGCCGGCAGAACCTGTACTGGCTGGGCGCTCGCGCCGGTGCTGCTACTTTGAGCTGAAGGAGGATCGCAACCCATGAAGTCCATGTGTCTAGCAGTCGCCTCCATCCTGCTGACTGCTCCGCCCGCCGTCGCGCAGCAGGAGGAAACCTACGACTACTGGCAGCCGCAGCGACAGATGGTGCGCCAGGGCCAGCAGGCGATCTTCATGTGCAACGGGCTGTTCACCTCGAACCGGACCCTCGAGCAAGTGTTCGAGCAGGAACTCGCCTACCTGCCGGAACCCGTCGGAACCGCGGAGGGCGGCGACTACGAGGTCGATTGGGAACACAAGGCGGTGACGATCGGCTCGGGCCACGGCGTGCCGAAGATGCGGGCCGCCTTCCGCGAGGGAATCGGTTGCGTCGTCCTGGCGCCCGACCAGTCGCTGGACGACATCGACACCCTGCCGGTCATCGAGATGCCGCCACCGGTCGGCGACGCGGCGAGGATCCCCTGGCCGGACGGCGACAGGACCGGTCCGATCTCACTGCCGTCCGACGTCGACGCCGCCGCGCTCCAGGCCGCCTCGGACTGGGCCTTCGACCGTGAGTCGCCGCAGCAGGTCACGCTGAGCCTGCTCGTCGTGCATCGGGGCGAGATCGTCCACGAGCGCTACGCCGACGGCGTCGACCTGACGACCCGCACGCGCACCTGGTCGACGGCGAAGAGCATCGCCTCGACGCTGATCGGGATGCTGGTCGACGACGGCAAGCTGGCTCTCGACGAACCGCTCGGCTTCGACTTTCTTCCCAGGGAAGCAGCCGCGGCCGAGACCGACCCGCGTTCCGCGATCACACTCCGTCACGCCCTGAACATGTCGAGCGGCCTGCAGACCGTCGACAACGGCGGGCAGGAGTACGCCGTCGGCTCCGGCATGTCCTACTGGGCCGGCGCCAGTTCCGTTGAAGGCGCGCGCCGCCGCGCCCTGATCCGCGAGCCGGGCGCCAACTGGGATTACGAGAACTACGACACCCTGCTCGCCGTCTACGCGATGAAGCGCGCCCTCGGCAGCGAGAAGAAGTACCACGAGTTCCCCCGCCGGCGCCTGCTCGACCCCATCGGCATGCGGAACACCCTCCTCAGCACCGACCGCTTCGGCGACTTCATCCTCAGCAGTCAGGTCTACACCAGCGCCCGCGATCTCGCCCGCTTCGGTCTCCTCTACCTCCAGAACGGCCTCTGGAACGGCGAACGCCTCATCTCCAAGGAGTGGATTGACTTCGTCCGCTCCCCGGCCCCCTCGACCGCCGACCGCGGCAACTTCTACGGCGGCCAGTTCTGGCTCGTCCCCGACGAACGGGGGGACGTCCCCAAAGACGCCTACTCCACCGCCGGCAACCGTGGCCAGTACGTCGTCATCGTCCCCTCCCACGACCTCGTCATCGTCCGCCGCGGCCTCGACTGGGGGCGCCAGGGCTTCGACCGCTGGGACATGACGCGGGAGGTCGTGAAGGCGTTTCCGGAGGCGGCCGCGGCGCTGAACTAGCCAGCGGCGCCGGCTCAGCGTGGGTTAGGGTTCGCGGATTCCACGACCAGGAGCTTCTGATGACGATCGATGAGTTCGTTGCCGATATGGCGGTGAAGGCGGGAGGTATCGATCCCCTTGGGAAGAGGTTGCTCTTCCTTCTCGACGACGAGCAGATGCTGATCGACGGGACGGGTGAGGAGAACGTGGTCTCGAAGGTGTCCGGCCAGGAGGTCGAGACCGACTGCACGGTGCGGATGTCGATCGACACGTTCGGCAAGCTGCAGCGCAAGGAGATCAAGCCCTTCATGGCCGTCGCCTCGGGGAAGATCAAGGTCAAGGGCGACATGTCGATCGCCGCCAAGCTGAAGAAGCTGACCTGAGCTTGGCGAACCCGTCGATCCGGATCCGGCAGCCGGTCGCGCTCAAGGCCGTCAACCGTGTCGGTGCGGTCGTCCGCCGATGTGGGCTGAAGCCCTTTGCGCTGACACCCGCTCGGATTCTGGAGAACGCGCGTCGAGTCAGCGGATTCGAGGTACGCGACCCGACGTTCCGGGAGGGACTCGAGCGCCTCGTGCACGGGCTCGAGACGCACGCGCGGCTGAGCACGTTCGGTCGGCTGGCCGCGCGCGGCACGGTGCAGCGTTCGGCCGACTCGCGCTCCCAAGTCGAGCGAGCGCTCTCGGAACACCCCGAGATCGGCGACGAAGAGGTCCGCGCGCCGGTCTTCATCGTCGGCATGCCGCGGAGCGGGACGACGATCCTCCACGCTCTGCTGCACCTGGACCGAAACCACCGGGCGCCGCTGTCCTGGGAGTGCCTCCTGCCCCACCCAGCGCCGAATCCGGACGACTACCGGGACAACGAGCGGATCGAAACCGTGCGCAAGGAGTTCGACCAGATCTTCCGGCTCGTGCCGGACTTCCGGCGCAAGCACTACATGACCGCCGACTCGCCGCAGGAGTGCATCGGCATCACGGCGCTCAACTTCGCGAGCTTCCAGTACGTCGCCATGGCCTGGTTGCCGGAGTACCACGACTGGTTCGCGAAGGCGGACCAGGTCAAGAACCTGCAGTGGCATCGGCGCTTCCTGCAGTTCCTGCAGTCGGGCGGCGTCTCCGCCGGTCGCTGGTTGCTGAAGTCGCCCGTCCACCTGATGCGGTTGCGGGCTCTCTTCAAGGTCTATCCCGATGCCCGGGTCATCGTGACCCATCGCCACCCGGCCGACGTCGTGCCGTCGGTTGGGAGCCTGATCTCGTCGATGCGGTCGTTCTACTCGGACCACGAGGACACCCTGCGAACGGGTCGCGAGCACCTCCTGATCTGGGCCGACTACTTCGCGCGGTTCCTGCGCGACCGCCGGGAACTCGGTCGCGAGGACCAGATGGTCGACGTCTTCTTCGACGACTTCGTCAGGGACCAGATGTCGGTCGTCGACGCGATCTATGCCCGCTTCGGCTGGGACCTGAGGCCGGAGGACCGCGACAGGATGGAGCAGTTCCTGCAGCGAGAGCGCCGGGGCAAGCACGGCGTCCACGAGTACTCGCTGGATCAGGTCGGCACGACACGGGCCGAGATCGACAACGAGTACGCCCGCTATCTCGCCTTTCTGGAAACCCTGAGATCAGCCCGGAGACCCTGAGATGAGCGAACGCGACTTCGAGAGCCGGCAGGCGCTGCAGGAGTTCCTGGACGTGGTCCGCAACGCGGAGCAGACGTTTCTCGATCCCGAGAAGGAACTCGACCACCAGGGCCACGTGGACGGCTACCAGCACCTGTTCCACCTGATGCAGATAACCGTCGACTTCTACCTCCACAACGACCCTTTGCGGCCCCGGCTCGTGCGGCTCACCGACGGGACCCGCAAGCTCTACGGCGACAACGTGGACTCGGTCTACTACTTCTCCCAGGTCCGGGGGGACCAGGAGTACGTCATCCGGGGGCGGCACTTCGGCAGTTGCTACCTGAGCTTCTGCCTCTACGGCGGCGACCCCAACGGCGAGTTGGCGGACCGGGTGACGCTCAACGTCAACCACCGCGACATCGCGTTCGAGGACGACGGGGCTTTCGAGATCAGGCTGACACCCGATCCGCAGGGTCCGAACGAGTTCCGGATCGAGCCCGACTCAGTGTCGCTCTTCACCCGCGAGTACTTCCTCGACCGCGCGTCGTCGAAAGAGAGCATCCTCAGCATCGAGAACGCCTCCCCGCAGCCGCCGGCGCTGCCGATGGACGACGCCGAGCTGGCCCGGCGCATCCGCAGCATGGCGATGTTCTTCATGTGCACGACCTGGATCGCCCCGCTGCCGGTCCACCTGCCGTTCAACGAGTTCTGCGATCCGTGGGAGTTCGACCCGGAGCAGGGCGGCTGGGGAACCGTCGACAACATCTACTGCTTCTGTCGCTTCCGGCTTCAGGAGCACGAGTACCTGAAAGTACGGTTCCGGTCACCGGAGGCCTGCTACTGGGGCCTCCAGACGTGGAACTACCTGATGCAGTCGATGAACTACGAGGACTTCCCGGTGTGCGTCAACAAGCAGAGCGCCGTGCCGGAGCCGGACGGAAGCTACGTCATCTACCTGAGCCACCGCGAGGCGCCCAAGAACTGGATCAGCACCGCCGGCTACAACGAGGGCGTCCTCTTCGCGCGCTGGCTGCTTGCCGACGAACTGCCCGAGACACCGGAGGTCGAGCTGGGCGAGTGGTAGAGGCCAGTCCGTCGATTGTCCTGTGGGTTCCCGTCTAGAATCGCTTCTTTCCGACAGGTCAGGCCGGATACAGGGAGTTAGTTAGTGATGCGACTGAACCGCGGGGGAGCGCTCGCCCTTACCGTTCTGGCATGGATCACGTTGGCGAGCGGGGCTGCCGAGGCCCAGACGACTGCCAGCCAGGTCGAGGATGATGCCACCCTCGAGGCCTTCGTCTTGGGGGCGAAGGCGGAAATCGAGGCGATCACGACCGTAAACGAGGGGGCAAAGCTAAGGGAGAGGCTGAGAACGGAGGGCGACTGGAAGTCCGGATCGATGTTCCTCATCATCTTCCTCCCGAGCGGGGAGCCCTTCATCCACGGGAACGATCGCACCGCGGAGAGCAAGAACCTGCTGGCTGTCGAGGACGACAACGGGCTCAAAGTCGTCGAGGACCTCCTCGAGGCCGCTGCCCGAGGCGGCGGCTTCGTCAGGTACCACGACGGGGAGCCCAAGACGGCATACGCTGTCGCCTACAGGTCCGGCATCACCGGAAGGCCATTCGTGCTGGTCGGCGGCTATTCGCAGGACGTCTCCCATGTCCCGGTTCTGATCCCGGAACTGCCGAAGCCGGCCATCACCGCATCGCAGGTCGCGGACCGCGAGACGCTCATCACCTTCGTCGAGGAAGCGGCCAGGGTGTACCGCGAAGCCGTCCTTTCCGAAGGCTACGCCACCCTTACCGGGATCAGAAACGCCTTCCGGTCGGAAGGAGGAGACTGGAAGTCGGGCTCCATCTACCTGTGGGTCGTGAGTGGCTCGGGCATCATCCTGTTTCACGCAACCAGGCCGGATGTCGAAGGCACGCCCACGGACATGACGCGGACGGACATCAACGGCGTGAGGTTCGCGGAGGAGCTGATCGGAGGTGCGCGGCGTGAGGGCCGGAAGTTCCTGGAGTACTACTACGACGACCCCGCCGTCATGGGAGACGAGGACACCGGTTCCCCGAAGCTCGGCTACGCCGTGAGCTTCTCGGTGCCCAACTCGGAGCAGAAGGCCGTCATCGGTTCCGGCATCTACATCCGCACGGGTCCGCCTCGTGCCGCGATCACGACGGACGCCGAGTGCGACGAATCGCTCTGCCGCGCCCGCACCGGCGAGCAGGTGTCGTTCAGCGACGCTAGCAGCGGGTCCGTGCAATCCCGGCTCTGGGACTTCAGCGACGGCCAGACCAACTCGAACCACTCCCCGGTGCAAGTCTGGTCCGAACCGGGCTTCTACCAGGTGGCGTTGCTCGTGAGCGACGGGTCGGTCAAGTCGACCGCTTCCCTGACCTTCCTGGTCGAGGCCGCCGAACCAGCCGGCACGTGCGTGGCGGACGACCAAACCCGCTGTCTCCAGGACTCGCGCTTCGCCGTCGAGATGGACTGGTGGACCGGCGACGGCCGGAGCGGTCCCGGCCGGGTCGTGCATCATGGGACGAACGACTCAGGGTTGTTCTACTTCTTCTTCGAGTCCGGCGACAACTGGGAGGTGCTGATCAAGGTGCTCGACGGCTGCTCCGTGAACGGACATGCGTGGGTGTACGGGGCTTCGGCGACGACGCTGGGCTACCGGATCCGGGTCACGGACACGGTGACGGGGACGTTCAGGGAGTACCTGAACGAGAACGGTCGCCGGGCCGACGCGATCACGGACAACGAAGCATTCGCCGGGATCTGCGAGGGCCGTTCAACCGCCGCATCGCCGGCGCCCGAGCCTGTCGACCCGACACCGTCCCCATGGCTTGTCGGCGCCAGTGCCTCGTCCGAGGAAGGTGGCTGCGCCGAGTCAGCGACGACGCTGTGCCTGCTCGATAGACGGTACGAGGTGTCGGTGGCGTGGTCGACGGCAGCCGCGGCCGGAGACGAGTCGAGCGAAACGGGGCCCGGCCACGTGCTAAGCCCTCGTACGGCGGACTCCGGTCTGTTCCACTTCTTCGGTCCGAACAACTGGGAGATGCTGGTGAAGGTGCTCGACGCCTGCGACGGCTACGGCCACCACTGGGTGTTCGCGGCGGCGGCGACGGACCTGGGACTCAACCTGGTGGTGCGGGACACGGTCACCGGCGCGATCAGGCAGTACGTCAAGGACCCTGGCGAGCCGTCGCCGGCCATAGCCGACGTGACCGCCTTCCCGGACGCCTGTCGCAGCGACTGAGGCGCGCAAGCGGACGGATGCGGACGTACCGCCTCCCGGCGCCCGAAGCGCTAGATCCAGTCGCGGTCGGCGATCTTCTTCGGCAGGAACTCCTCGGTGACGAAGGAGAGTCCCTTGCTCGAGAGGGCCTCGAGTTCCCACTTGACGCCGGCGCTGAGCATGTTCTTGATCTCCTTCTGCCAGGGCTTCGCCTTGAACCACTCGTAGTTCAGGATCTCCTTCGCGCGGGAGCGGTCCTGGTCGTTCAGTCGAATGCTGACGTCTTCGGAGAGGTCGTAGGCGGCGGGGTCGAAGCTCGAGAGGCCGATGAAGCGGGCCTTGGGAACGGCCATCCGCCTGGACTCGAAGGCGAGGCCGATCGAACCCTGCTTGACCACGGAGTGGATGTAGTAGCCCCAGGGGTCGTTGTCCACGAAGACGTAGAGCGGAAGCTCCAGCTCGTGGACCATGCGGTAGAGGAGGCGCCGCACGCCCCGTGGCGGCTGTCCCTGCCCCGTGACGAGGATGCAGTTGTGCCGCTTCCAGAACTTGTCCTCGTTGAGCCGCGCCCAGACCGCCTCCTTCTCGACCAGGAGGATGAACTTGGCGCCGTGGCCGACGAAGCGGATCGTCTCCGGCTCGACGATCCCGGGAACCGACCAACCCCCTGAGCCCATCCGGGACAGGTCGATCACGTCGCCGGCGTCGACCAGCGTCAACGGGCCGACGACCGAGCCGCGCTTGGCCGCGAACAGGTGGAGCTCCTCGCGCAGGGCGCCCAGGGTGACCTCCAGGTCCTCGATGATCGGGTCCGACTCCTCCTGGCCCTCGAAGGTGTTCTCCTTGCCGTCAGCCAGCGTGTGCTTGCTCATGTAGTAGAGGTCGCGGATGCTCGTCGTCTTCTGCTCGTCCAGGAGCTGGGAGCAGCCGCGGGCGACCAGCAGCGTCTGCATGTACTTGCGCGCCTGGTTCAGGTTGAACAGCGATCGGCGCTGGGTCGCGTCGCCCATCTCGATGATCTTCCTGCGCTTCGAGAAGGTGACGTTCGAGAGCGTCCGCGACGGGATGTCGACGTAGGGGTCGACTTCGCGGCGAGCCATCGCGATCGTCTTCTTCGCCAAGTGCTCGATCTTGGCCTTCGCGTCGAGGCTGGCCGGGATCTTGAGCCGGTCAGACGTCATACCAGCTCCAGCTGCGACCCGGGATCACGCTCGGCCTCCACGGGAAGCGGCGGTGGCAAATGCTCGGTGGCCACTGCTTCGGCGTCTTCGGCAACAAGCGCCTCGGCGTTCGGATCGACGACGAGGACGTTCTCGCAGGCTTCCAGCTCGTCGGTGGAGACGTCCTGCTCCTCGAGCATTCCCGCCAGCTCGGTCTTCCTGCGGCTGATCGCGAGCAGTCGATCGCGGAACAGCTTCTGGTCCTTGCCGGTGATCGCCTCCACCGAGTTGACGACCTCCTCGATGTAGAGGTTGAACACCTCCCGGCGACGGGCCTCGCTCCTGGCGCGCGCCTTGCGCTTGACGTACTGGCCGAGCCGGCGCCCGCAGGTCTGCACGGCGAGCTTGATCTCCTTGCGGATCTCGTCGTAGTCCGCCACCGCGACCTTGCTCTCGGAGCTGAAGGGAACCCACACCGAGGCGAGATGGACCAGGACGATCAACGGACCCGACGGCAGCGCGCCCCGCGACTGGGTCAGGCCGTAGTTGCGCCAGGAGACGTCCATCACGGCCTTGGTGATGCAGCAGGAACCGGCGAGATACTGCAGCGGAACGCGGTTCGCGAAACGGAGCACCTTGGCCAGGTCGTCGGCGGGCAGGTCGCCGCCCCAGGCCAGGCCGACCTCGACCTGGAACGGATTGCCGCGGTAGACCGCCGGCCGGCGCGTCTCGACGCCATAGAACTCCGCCCGGATGCCCCTGGTCAGGCCGGCCAGCAGTTCCTGCACGCCGATCGGCGACAGGCAATCGGTCGACGGCGGCCGGATGCGGGTCGCGGAGTCGTTCAGCGCCTGGTAGAGCTCGTCGGCGGCCTTGCGCACGACCGTATTCGGACGCGCCTTCGGATCGATCCCCGCGCGCTTCGCGAGCCCCACCGCCATTTGCGGCGACACCCGGCTGAAGTCCCTGGACAGGCACTGGCTGATCGTGGCGTGCCGGGTCGACTGCAGCATCTTCATCAGCACGCCGAGCTCGACGCCGTGGGGATGCGGCTTGATTTCGCGAGGAGCCTCCGGGTTCGACTGAACGCCCCGGACGTAGTCCGTTTCTGCGCCGTGCGGATCCCGGTAGTGCAACGTCGCGTGGGGGTTCGCCACGGCCACCTGGTGCAGGAACTCCTCAACCGACTGGCGGCCCTTCATGTACTGCGCCTCGAGCTCCAGCTCGACTCGCGTTCCGTGATCGAGATCCCAGTCGTCGAGCTTCTTCTTCCCGACCGCCTTCGGCTTGTTCGTGTTCGTGTCGATGACGACCTGCATCGCATAGGCGGGCGACCGGGGGCCGGTGCGCGACACGATCGACACCGGCTTGCCGGTCGTCAACTGGCCGTACATCGCCGCCGCCGAGATGCCGATCCCCTGCTGGCCCCGGCTCTGCTTCAGACTGTGGAACTTCGACCCGTAGAGGAGTTGCCCGAAGATCCTCGGCGCCTGCGTCTCGACGATCCCCGGGCCGTTGTCGGTCACACGCACGACGTACCGGTTGTTTCCTTCGGCCGCTTCGAGCTCGACCCGGATCTCGGGCAGGATGCCCGCCTCCTCGCAGGCGTCGAGAGAGTTATCCACCGCCTCCTTGACGGTCGTCAGGAGGGCCTTGCGGAGCGAATCGAAGCCGAGCAGGTGCCGGTTCTTGGCGAAGAACTCCGATACCGAGATCTCCCGCTGGCGGCGGGAGAGGGTCTCGGCTGTGACTCGCTTCGCCAAAGCTGCCCCTTTCGGTTCAGGGGTTCAGAACGTGGCGCACTCCGACATGCACCATGCGGGGGGCGCCGATCGTGACCAGCCCGGTACCGGAGATACCGACCTGCACTTCCTCGTCGAGCAGGTTCTCGAGACCGGCGAAGACATGCCAACGGTCACTGAGCGCGCGGGCGGCGCTCAGGTCCACGACGGCGAAACTGGACAGCGGCCTCGTGTTCAGATCGTCCTCGTACTGCTCGCCGACGAACCGAAGTCCGAGACGCGCCTGGAGGACCTCGGGGTTCGAGTACTCGAGGCCGAGGCTCGCCGCCTGCTCGGGCGTCTGCGCCAGTCGTTTCCCCTCGAGTTCCGGGAACTCGGCCGCGCTGTCGACTTCCGCGTTGCTGTAGAGATAGGACACATCGAGCCGCCAGTCGTCGCCGAGCCGCTGGCGCAGCTCCGCCTCGAGACCCTGGATGCGCGTGCGGTCCAGGTTGAGCCGCTGCCGGCAGGAGCCGCCGCCGGGAACGAAGCCGCAGGGCGCGAAGAAGCGGCTGCTCGGAATCGAGGCGAGCGTCACGTTGGCGATCGGGTTCTCGACCCTGTTGAGAAAGGCGTTCAGCGACAGCCGCGAACCACCCTGGTAGCGGACGGCGCCGAACTCGATACCGGAGAGTCGCTCCGGTTCCAGCGTCTCGTTCGCTTCCGTGATGTCGTTGCGAACCCGGAAGGGCCGATAGAGCTCGTTGACGGTCGGCGCCCGGAACGACCCGTACACCGAACCGCGCAGGCTCCAGCCCAGGTCGAGGGCGTAGAGGAAGCCGATCCGCGGCGACGCCGCCGTCTCTTCCCGGTCCTCGAACATGTCGTCGCGGCGAATCGAGCCGTCGGCCTTGTTGATCTCCAGCCGGCTGCCGGATCCCGTCTGCCAACGGTCGATGCGAGCTCCGAGTTCGAGCGTCAGGCGATCGCCGAAGTCGGCCCGGCGCTGGACGTAGGCGCCCGTGATCGACTGGTCGCCGCCGGCCATGCGACGACGGTTGAACTGCGTCGTGTAGAAGAAGTCCTCGTTCGTCGCGCCGTCGACGCTGCGCCACTCGGCGCCGGCGACCCACAGGCCGGATCCGACTTCGCCCTCCCACTGCGCGCCGAGGCCAGTGGCCTCGGAGTCGACCAGGAACTGGTCGAGGGCCGGCCGCTCGGACGACCGGTCGACCTGCTGGGCGCTGAACCGGCTGGCGAACTCCTGCTCGTGGGTGAAGCCGCGGACCGTCCAGGTATCGCCCCGGCCGCTCACCACGTCCGCGCTCAGGCGGAACGAAGTCAGGTCCGTGTCGTTGCCGGTGAGCGGCGTGCCGTTGCCGCGGTCTTCGGCGAGGTTGTCGCCGCCGATGGCAATCTGCACCGACTCGCCGGGAGAGAACGTCAGCCGTCCGCCGACGCTGGTCTGCTCGGAGAACGCGTCGACGTCGATCGGCCCGCGTTGATCGTTCCGCACGACCGGGTAGCCGTCCATGTCGAAGCTCCTCGCCGACAGGGTCAGCGACGCGCTCTCGAACCCTTGCCCGAACCAGGCGTCGCCCGAGAGCACGCCCTTGTCGCCGGCGAGCGCCGAGAGGCTCAACGCGGGCCCCGATTCCGACGGGGTCGCCGTGACCAGGTGGATCACGCCGCCCAGGGCGGAGTTGCCCCAGAGACTCGAGCCGCCCCCGCGCACGACCTCGATCCGGTCCAGGCTCTCGCGGCCGACTCTTCCCCAGTAGATCCAGCCGCCAAACGGATCGTTGAGCGGAAGGCCGTCGAGCAGCACCAGGGTGCGGCTGACGCCGCTCGGTCCGATGCCACGAAGCGAGACGCCCTGACTCGTCGGATGCGCCACCATCGAGCTGTTGCGGCGGAACAGGCTGAAGCCGGGGACCCGGCGCAGCGTGTCGTCGAGGGCCAGGGAAGCGCTGGTCCGGAGTTCCTCGCCGGAGAGCACGGACACGCTGGACGTCACCTGGCCAAGCTCCTGTTCAGCCCGGGAGGCGGTGACGACGATCGTCTCGGCCAGGGCGGCGTCCTCGACCGGCTCGGTACTGTCGGCGTCGTCCGCTCCCGACCCGGCAAGCGCCGCGGAAGCGGTCAGCGCCAGGGCGAACGCGGAGACGTGAAGGAAGGAGCCCCTAGCGGGCCCAGCCAGTGTTCGCGGGATCGAGGCGGTTGTCAGAGTCGGCATGCGCAAGCTCCTAGGCGGCCGGACCCGGTGTTTCCGGGTCGGCGGGAGCGGGCATGGTAAACGACGCCGGGTCGACGTCCGCGCCGGTATCGGCTTCCCGGATCCTCAACTCGGCGGCAACCTGGCCGGCCACCGCGATCCGGATCGTCCCCGGCACCATCAGTCCGCCGGCGTCCATGTAGTCGCCGAGCGTCACTTCGATCTCGCCGGTGGAACCGAGGAGCGCCCCGTCGAAAACGACCTGGCGCTCCAGGAAGTCCTCGCCGCCCAGGTGGAGCGTGCGCTCCTCGCCTCCCGCGGTGACGATGTCGAGCCGGTACGTCTCGTCGCGCGCGACCTTCCCGACGCCCCCGAACGACACGTCCAGGCCACGCTCCTCCCTGCTCGCGAGCAGTCCCCACAGGAACTCGCCTAGCAGCTCCGCCGCTCCGACCGTCTCCTGGGCCAGCGGCGCGGGCTCGACGACTCCCTGCATCGGCGACAGGGTCCACGGCGTCTCGCCGTCGTAAGCCAGGATCATCGACAGTCCCTGCAGGTCGATGTCGATGCGGAACGAACTCGGGCGGGCGAATGCCGCCTTCATCGGCACTTCAAAGCCGAGCAGGACCGCAGTGCCGACCGCGCTCACCGTCTCCACTTCGGCGGCGGAACCGCCGCGGGCGCTTCCGTAGCGCGCCAGTACATCGTCGAGGCCGAGCGCGGCGTCGGCCATCTGGCCCGGCATGAAGAAGACGTCGGGGTCGATCTCCGGATTGATCTCGAAGGACTCGAACTGGAGCGGCATCTCCCCCATCGGACTGATCATCGTGTGCCGGTGGGCGATCATCAGGCCGTCGACCTCGCGGAAGTCCTCGAACAGGGTGGCCGTCTCCTGCAGGCCGAAGCCGAGATCCACCTGTGCCACGCGCTTCCTCTCCAGGCCGTCCTCGACCCCGATGAAGACCTGCTGGACGACGCCACTCGGCGCCGTGACGAGGAGTTTCCAGGCCTCGCCACTCTCGATCTCCTCGCGGCCGGCGAGTTCAATCCCGTAGCCGCGCTCCTCGAGGCCGACCAGGCCCTGCACGCTGACGTCGGCGTCCGCCGCTGCGACCGCCGCCAGGTCTCCCTCGAGCAGAACCGGTTTCATCTCCCCCGGCTGCTGAGCCCAGGCCTGCTCGCCGTCGAAGGCCCGAATCAGGGCCAAGCCGCCGAAATCGCCGTCCATCCGCACCTGGTTCGGCGCCCGCAGGAGCACCGTGAACAACGCCTCCATTCCCTGCATGGACATCGTGGCCGCGCCGCGTACACCGGTGACGGCGCGCAGGCGCTCGAGCCCGCCGCGCGCCTCGAAGTGGGCGGCGAGGACGCGGTCGAGTTCGCTGGGCTCGGCCTCCTCCTGGCTCCAGGCAGGCGCCGCCGCCAGGACAATCGCCAGAACGGTCACGCAGCGAGCCATCCGTACACGAGCCGCCGAGCCGATCGGTGCAGATCCCTTCATCTCATCCTCCGCTGGCCATCCGCCGCGAGTCCCGCCGGTGGGCGCCAGGGCGGCTCGCTGCCCCAAACTGTGCCGGCATGATACCCCGAACCGGGCTGGCGAAGAACGGCTCATGTAGCGCCTTCGAACCCAGCATATCGATTTGGGAGGTCTACGCAACCGTTGAGAACAAAGAAGTTACGCCTCCCGGCCAGCCACGTCCAAGACCGGCGGCAGTGGCGGGACCGCCGCTCCGGCCACGACCTAGTATGGTGGCCGACCCGCCTGCCACCCACCTGAACCGACGGATGACGAACCAGCCAGGGCACGACGAAGTCAGCGAGAGCGTCGAGGTGTCCGACAGCGCCGGCGACGACGCCGCGCCGCAATCACTGGGCGCTCTGCTCGACCAAGGCGGCGAGGTTGAGGGACTCGCTACGCGGCCCAGCGTCGAGGACGGTCCGAAGGCACAGCGGTTGCGCTTCACCGCCACCGGCTGGGAGTACTTCCGCATCTGGATCGTCAATGTCGCCCTGACGCTGGCGACGCTCGGCATCTACTCGGCCTGGGCGAAGGTGCGCGCGCGGCGCTATCTCTACGGACACGTCTGGCTGGGTGACACGTCCTTCGACTACACCGCGAACCCGGTGGCCATCCTGAGAGGCCGGATCCTGGTCGCCGTCGTGGCGACGATCCTCTGGTTCGCCAACCTGTTCTCCCTCTGGTACTACTACGCGGCGCTGGCTGTCCTGATGCCGCTCGTGCCCTGGGTCGTGGTCAAGGCCCGGACCTTCCAGCTACGCAATTCCCGGTACCGCGGCATCGCGTTCGACTTCCAGGGCAAGTACTGGGACGCGGCGGTCTGGTACCCGTTGACCTGGGTCGCCTCGTTCGTGACCCTCGGGCTGGCCTGGCCCTTCAGAGTCTTCGGCCGCGATCGCTATCTGATCGACGAGTCCAGCCTCGGCAACAAGCCGTTCCGGTTCAACGGTGAAGCCGGGCCCTACTACGGTGTCTACATCACGGTCTGGATCATGGGCGTGCTCCTGTTCTTCCTGACCTGCACGGCGATCGTGACCACGACCTTCAGCGATGAACCCTCCGAGCCTTCACCGGTAACGGCATTCCTCCTGCCGGTGTTCATCTTCGTGATCACCCTGTTCTCCATCGTCTACATCCGCACGCGCCTCCTCAGCTACCGCTGGAGCAACACGCAACTCGGCGACAGCGACTTCATCCTCAACCTCTCCTTCGGGACCATGTTCTGGCTCTACCTGAGCAACACGGTCGCGATCGTGTGCACGTTCGGTTTGTTCACGCCCTTCGCGCGGATTCGCATGCTGCGCTACGTCGTGGATCAGTTCCTCGTCATGCAACCCGTGGGCGACATCACCGTTGAAGCCAGCGAAAGTCAGCGCCTCGGTGCAACGGGCGCCGAAGCGGCGGGCGAGTTCGGGCTCGAGATCGGGATATGAGCGCCGTTCCCTGCCGTTTCTACGACGGGAAGACAACCGAACAGCGCGACGCCTCCATCGTCATCACGACCGACGGCAACGTGGTGGTGGCCGTCGACGGCATCGAACCGCGCCGCGTCTACTCACTGGCGGAAGTACGGATTCCCAACCGGATCGCCGAAACGCCTCGCCACGTGCTGCTGCCCGACGGCGCCGTGTGCGAAGTGGGCGACAACGACGCCCTGGACACGATGCGATCGCGCGCTGAATCAGGTCGCCAACCTATCGGCCGCCGTTTCGAGCAACTTCTCCACCGGCTCGACAGCACCTGGCGCGGCGCCGCGGCCGCCCTCGCGGTCACGGCCGCGATCCTCCTGTCGTTCACAAGGTGGGGGGCGCCAGCCATCGCCCGCCTCGTGGTCGCAGCGACGCCTCCGGAACTGGAGGCCGTCATCGGCGAGAACCTGATGACCCTGTTTCTCCAACTGGAGGCCCTCACCCCCACCGAAATCGACGAAAACCGGCAGGCCGAGATTCTGCGGGCCTTCTACGAGATGAAGGACGACACCGGCGTCGAAGCCGCGGTCCTCGGCTTCTTCTCCGCGGCCGGTCTCGGCCCGAACGCCTTTGCCCTGCCGGGAGGCACCGTCGTGCTAACGGACGAACTGGTCGAGCTGGCCGAAAACGACGAGGAGATCATCGCGGTTCTCGCCCACGAACTGGGTCATGTGGCGGGCCGGCATGTCCTGCGGCGCGTCGCCGAGAGATCGTCCATGCTCGTCCTCTGGACCGCCTTCACCGGCGATGTGTCGGTTGCCGCGCTGTCGCTCCTGGGTCCGGATCAGCTACTCGCGCAGCGGTACTCGCGCGTCGCCGAGCGCGAAGCCGATCGCTTCGCCTTCGACTATCTGCTTGGCGCCGACATCTCACCGACTCGCCTCGGCGACATCCTGCGACGACTCGAGCGGGCCCACGGCGCAGGAGGCGTCCCGAACTGGCTGGCCAGCCATCCGGGCACCGAGGAGCGTGCACGCAATGCGGCAGAGGCCGCGGAAAGAGCCGGCGGCGCCGAAGCCGTGGAATGACCGCCCGGCTGGCAGCGGCGTATGCTCAAGCGCCACCATCGACACAGGCGCTTCGGGTCGCGGCCGCCAGCCGAACTCGCAGCAGGAGACAACCGCCATGCAGCAACTGACCCGGGCCCAGCGCGAACAGTGGGCCATCGACGGCTACATCCGCGTCGAACAGGCGCTGTCACCGGACCAGGTCGCCTTCTTCGACGCCGAACTCGACCGCGTCCGCCAGCTCCCCGGCTGGGAACCCAGTCCCGACGGGCCGCTGGGCCACTACGCCTGGCTCGACCACGCCGTCGACCGCGACCCCGAGGGGTTCATGGACCGCCGGGTCCTGCTCGGCTACGACCAGGCGTTCCTCGACCTGATGGACGCCTCCCCCGTCTTCGACCTGATCACGGACATCATGGGCCCCTACGTCGTGCTCAGCATGACCCAGGCGATCGTCCGTCCGTCCAACCCCAAGTGGCCGGGCTACACGCACACGGACGGCGGCGAAGCGCTTCGCCGCATCCGGGTCACCGAAACCAGCCTGCCACTGGCGATGAAGGGGATGTACCTGCTCTCCGACATCACGGACGAAGACAGCGGCAACTTCACCGTCTTCCCCGGCAGCCACATGCGCCCGTTCCCCGACCGCCCCTACCCCGCCCCGGGGCCGAAGACCCCGGGAGCTGTCCAGCTCAAGGGCAAGGCCGGCGACTGCATTCTCTTCCCGCACTCGCTCTGGCACGGCCCCTCCGTCAACGCGTCGCCACGCGCCCGCAAGACGATCCTGTACAACTACTGCCAGCTGTTTCTGCGCACCTACGACCCGGAGCCAACGCCCGAAGTCCTTGAGCGCTGCACGCCGCGCCAGCGCCGTCTGCTCGGCGACCTCGGCTACGACTTCCGGCCGGGCTCGTACTTCTACGCGCCGCAGGACCAGGTGGACGTGATCGTGGGAGAGGGCGCCTGACGCCCACGACACGGGAGGTTCTCACGACCGCAGTACACCCCGGCGGCCATCGCGCCCGCCACAGCCGGTTGGCATGCGCCGCTCTGTGCGCGTGCCTGGCGCTGGCGTGCTCGAACATCGCCGCCCCGGGCCCGGAAAGCCCGCCGACCCCCGCGGAACCACGGCAGGCCCCGCTAACCGGCCTGCTCGACGATCTGGGTCGGATCGTCGGCCGCGAGACGGTGGATCGCGGAGCCGAACTGCTTCGCATGTTCCGGGAGCGCGGACTCGAACCCCTTGAACAGGAGTTCCCGGCCACCGCAACGGAGCGGCAGCCGAGAGAAACCGGGAAGAACCTGATCGCCACGGTCGGCGAGGGGCCTCGCGACATCGTCGTCGGCGCGCACTACGACGTGGTCCGCCTAGAGGACGGCACGGTCGTCGGCGGCGCCGTGGACAACGGCGCGGCCTCGGTGGTCCTGACGAGGGTCGCGGAGACCCTGCAACGACACGAGTTGAGCCACCGCGTCCGGATCGTTCTCTTCGACCTCGAGGAACACGGGCTCCTCGGCTCTCAGGCCTACGTGCAAGTGGAAGACACCGGCCGCGTCGCCGCCATGGTCAACGTCGACGTGGTCGTCGGCGAAGGCACGCTGATGTACGGGCCGACCTCCCACGAGGGAAACGACACGGTCTACCGCAGCCTTCGCGTCGCATGCGCCGCGAGCGAGATCACGTGCATGGGTTTCCCCCGCTATCCCCCAAGCGACGATCGTCCCTTCCAGGCCGCGGGAATCCCCAACGTCTCGCTCGCCATGAACGGCGCCGCGGCGTCGCACCAGATGTGGCTCGCCCTGAACGCGGGGCCCGAGTCCGGGCTCCGCGAGGGCTTCATGCCCGAGGTCTTCCGGATCATCCACTCGAGCAGGGACACAATCGAGCACGTCAGTGAAGCCGCGATGAACGACCTTCACGACCTGGTCGTCGCTCTCGTGCTCGGACTCGACGGGGCTCTTTGAGCCGGAACCGTGTCAGACACCGAGCGTCAGGGAACCGCGCAGATCCCGTTGCGGCAGTGGCTGCGAAGCGGCAAGTGGCTGGCCGGACTGGCCGGCGGTGCGATCGCCGCTCCCATCGGGATCCAGCTCCACGAACTGGGGCACTTCGCCGTCGGCGTCGCGTACGGGTTCCCCGACACCGTCCTGCGATACGCCTCGGTCAGTTGGACCGGCTCCAGCGAGTTTCGCCGGCTCTGGCGTGCGGGAGACGTCGAGGCCGCGGCCGCGATTGCCGAACCGTGGCAGGTAGCCCTGAGCGCCGCCGCGGGGCCACTCGTCTCCTACCTGACGGCGATCGGCTTCGTGCTCTGGGTCCGGAGATACGGTCCCGGTCCCCTTTCGCTGGTTCTCGGAAGTGGATTCGTCGCGCCACTGCAGGGCGCAGCGGCGATTCCGGTGATCGCCGTCGACCTGTTTGTCGGCGGATTCACGGGAAACCAGGACGAAGCCAACTTTGCGGCGATCATGGGAATCCCCGCGTCGCTCGCCGTTCTGCCCGGCCTCATCTGCTTCCTGCTCAGCTACTGGTTCCTCGTGACCGCGTTTCCTCGCGGCCAGAGGTTGCGCGCCGTCATGCCGCCGTTGCTCGGAGTGGCCCTGGGCATCGCCCTGTGGGGCTCGGTGCTGGGGCCCCTGGTTCTTCCCTGATCGGCGAACCGTCTCCTCAGGGAGGATCGGCGTAGGGTTCGTCCTCGGGCACGAACTCCGTCTCCAGGCGGGCCGCCCGGCTCCACTCGCGCATCGCCATCGTGTCGAGCAGGGCGCGGCAATAGTCCTGGGCTTCCCGGTCCAGCGGCGGCTCGTAGGTCGCGAACCGCGACGCGACCGGCAGGAAGTAGGCGTCGGCGGCCGAGAAGTTGCCGAAGAGGTACGGACTCCGCGTGCCGAACTCGGCTCGGGTTTCGCGCCAGAAGGCAGTCAGCCGTTCGATATCGGCCATGACCTCCGGCTCCTGGCCCTTGCCCGGATGGTGCGAGCGAATGTTCATCGGCATCGCCGATCGCAACGCCGGGTAGCCGGAGTGAAAGGTCGCGACCAGCGACCGCCCGCGGGCCCGGGCTCGCGGATCCGCCGGCCAGACGCCGCGGTCCGGATACAGGTCGGCCAGCCGCTCGACGATCGCCGAGGTGTCGAAGGTGGCGAAGCCGCTGCCCGGCTCGCCCTCCCAGAGCACGGGCACGAGGCGCGTGGGAGACAGGCGATCGATGTTCGCCGCCCAGTCCTCCGAGTCGAACTTCAGCATCCGTTCAGCGAACGGGATGCCGAGTTCGGTCATCAGGGCCCACGGCCGGAGCGACCAGGACGAGTAGTTCTTGTTGCCGATGACGAGGGTGAGCGGTTGCGGCATGGGCGGCGGAGCCTACACGCAACCGAATTGACGGGGCCGGTGCAGGCGCTATCCTGATCGCTGGTGTCCCCCACCAGGAGAAAGCGCAACCTTTTCCCGGCCGTCCTGCTACTGGCCGTGGTGTCCAGCGCGCCGCTCTGCGCCCAGGCGGGCTCGGCCTGGTCCCCGCCCGGCGACATCGACGGGCTGTGGGACTTCGCCACCGCGACCCCGCTCCAGCGACCGACCGCGCATGCCGAGAAGGAGTACTTCACGGTCGAGGAGGCGGCACAGTTCGAACGCGACACGATCGCGCGCCGCGCCGAGGCCCAGAAGCGGAGCCCGAGCGTCCACGCGCCCTACTGGCTCGACCACGGACGCAACGTGCAACCGTCGCGCCGCACATCGCTGATCTTCGACCCGCCGAACGGCCGCATCCCGCCGATGACCGAAGACGGCCGGCGCCGAGCTGAGAAACGCCGCGACCTGCGCGCCAGCCCGCCGGCCGGTCCCGAGGATCGCAACCTCTGGGAACGCTGCCTGATGGGCTTCAACGCCGGACCGCCGATGAACCCCGGCGGCTACAACAACAACGTGCTGATCCTGGTGACGCCGGACACCGTCGCGCTGCTCAACGAGATGGTCCACGACACCCGGATCGTCCCCCTCGACAACCAGCCCCCTCTGCCTGAGCATGTACGCCAGTTCAAGGGCGATTCGCGCGGCCACTGGGACGGCGAGACCCTGGTGGTCGAGACCCGGAACTTCGATCCCCGGATCAGCTTCGCCGGCTCCGGCGGCAACATGCTGCTGACAGAACGCTTCACCCGCTTCGACGAAGAAACCCTCCTCTACGAGTACACGATCGACGACCCGGAGTCCTTCGAACGCCGCTGGAGCGCCCGCGTAGAAATGAAGCGGTCGCACCAGGCGGTTTTCGAGTACGCCTGCCACGAGGGCAACTACGGCCTGATGAACATCCTCGAGTACGCGCGGACCAACGAGAAACAGGCTAGCCAGACTCCACCAGAGTGACGCCCCGCAGCCGCGCCGCCTTCCGGTCGAAGGTGTAGAGCGGCACCGCCCCGGCTCGCCGCGCCGCGGCCGCGATCATCCGATCGGCGAAGTCGGCGCCGCCACGGCGATACTCCCGCGCCGATTCGGCCACGTCCTCAGCCGCCTCGACCTCCAGGAAGGCCGAAACAAGCAGATCGTTCATCGCCGTGGCGATCTGCTCCCGTGTGAATCCGTAGCTGCTCTTCAGCACCCACGCCAACTCCAGAGTCACCTCCCGGGAGACGAACCCAGGCCGGCCGACCGACATTTCCTCCACCAGCAGCCTTCGAGCGGCCTCCACCTGGTCCCTCCGATCAGGCACAAGGAATCGAAGGAGGACGTTCGTATCGAGTGAGATCACCCGCTACGTCCTCCGGCCGTCGCAGGGCGGTCCTGACCCTCCGGCACCTCGGGTTCCCAGTCGTCACCAAGAGCACTACGACACGCCCCCTCCGCGATTCCACGGTCGATGTCTTCCAGACTCACCGGGGGTCCGTCGTACTTCAGGATTCCGAACAGTCGCTCGATCGACCGCACGGGCGCGATGCGCACTTCTCCGTCGAAGATGAAGTACCGCACCTTGTCTCCTGGCTCCAGCTCAAGCGCGTCGCGCACCTGCTTGGGAAGGGTCGTTTGGCCCCGGGAAGTAATCGTGGATTCTGGCAAGCGAGTTGGCAGTTGTGCGTTCATTCCGCAAGTCTGCCTTACTTGAGTGCCTGATGCAACGCACTAGCGGCTCGCTACACGGGCTCGCCGGTGTTCATCCGAAGCGCCATCCGCAGCGTACAGCTTCCAGCCCGTGCGGAGGCCGTGGAAAGGGGTCCCTGCGGGCTGGAGACAAGCGACTGCCGGTCAACCCCCAGTAGCCCACGACATAGCGGAGCGCAGTCGACCGAAGCGAGCGCCCGACTTCTCATCCACCAAGCCGGCGCGAGCGTCCGCAGGGACCCCTTTCCACGGTCTCCGCACGCGCGGGTGTGCAGCCAAGGCCTCAGCCGCCGGAGGCGTACGCGGCGACGTCGTCGCGGTGCGTCCACCAGCCGGGGCTGGTCCACCAGTCGCTGCCGGGAGGCGGAGTCGGCTGGAACAGGAAAACGCCGGAGGGCGCGAACTCGACGCCGCGGAGGCGCTTGCTGAAAGCCCGGATCTCGGAGTAGTTCCACATCATCGTGAACGGCTGATCCTCGGCGACGACGTAGGCCAGTTCGCGGTAGATCGCGGCGCGGGCCTCGGGGTCGAACTCGCGCCGGCCGCGCTCCAGAAGATCGTCGACCCGATCGCTCTTGTAGCCGACGTAGTTGCGGGCATTGTCATAGCTCGTCGAGTGGAGGCGAATCGTCCACTGGTCCGGATCGGTCGTCACCTCGTCGGCGTCGGCGTGGGCCTGGAACTCGTGCTCCAGCAGGTGCTGCTCGTGGGTCGCGTTCTCGAACATGCGCAGCGTCAGCTCGACGCCGATGCTGCGCAGGTCCTCGCGGTAGATGTCGGCCATCTTCACCGCGTCGGCAAAGGTCTGGGCGATCTCCAGCTCGAACGAGAACTTGACCTTCTCGCCGTCGATCTCCTTGTAGCGCCAGCCGTCATCGGGGTCCGGTAGCCAGCCGGCCTCGTCCAGCAGCTCGCCGGCGCGCGCGAGGTCGAACGGGTACTTGGGGACGTCCGGGTTGTAGCCCATGTGGTCCTTGTCCCAGAGCTGGTCGGTCTCGAGGTAGACGCCGTAGGTCACGTCGCGGATCACACGCTTCTGGTCGTACGCGTGGGTCATCGCCCGCCGCACGCGGACATCGGTGAAGAAGGGGTTGCTGCCGTCCTGGTTCCAGCCGATCCTCGAGATACGCCGCGCCGGCGCCCAGCCCTTGACGCCGAACCGCTCGAACTCCTCGTCGTTGCTCTGGGTGGCGAACTGCTGCGGTGTGAACCAGTACTCGTCGAGTTCGCCCTTCTTGAACAGGAGCAGACCGAGGTTGCGGTCGCTCTGGGGCCGGTAGATCACCCTCTTGAACGGTGCCACGCGGGCGGCGTCGGGGAAGTCGTCCCAGCGTTCGACGACGATCTTGTCGGTCTGGGTCCAGGACACGAACCGGAAGGGGCCCGAGCCGATGACTTCCTCGCGCGCGTAGTGGTTGAAGTACTCGCTGCTCCGCATCGTCGGGTCGTTTGCCAGCTCTTCCGGGTCGTTCCAGATGTGGCGCGGAATCGGCGGGACCCGCATCGCCAGCATGTTCGTGACCAGCGCGTCCTTGAAGTGAAACTCGACCGTCAGGTCGTCGATCACGTCGATCCGTTCGACCTGGTCCACGTCGTGCTTGTACATCGCCGCCGGCACGTCGTCCGAGGCCACCATGTCGTAGGTGAACTTCAGGTCGTGCATCGTCCACGGCCTGCCGTCGTGCCAGGTCAGCCCCGGCCGGATGCGCACGCGGGCGCTCTTCCAGTCGTCCGCCATCACGCCCTCTTCGACCATGGTCTGGTTCCACACCGTCGTCATGTCCGCGTTGCGCGTCGTCAGCGCCTGGAACAGCGCACCCGAGAGGTAGTAGTCCTCCCAGAAGATGGCGAAGATCGGGTTCAGCGTGCGCGGATCGCCCAGCATGTAACGCACCAGCGTGTCGTCCCGCGCCACGACTTCCGGCCGGTCGAACGGGTACGGCTCGGTCAGCGTCGGTGGGTTGACGAGCGGGTCCGTCGCCGGGTCGTAGGCCGGGCCCGAGGGACCGGTGGAGCGCTCCGGCAGCGGACCGGTGCAGGCGGCCGCGAACGCGACCAGGACACTGACGACGATGAGACCCGCCGCGTAGCGGGAAAGCAACGATCTGGAGGACATGGTGCGGGAACTGTAGCGCGCCGCTCCGTCAGCGCAGGCGGTCGATCAGCCGGCGGTCCCGCTTGGTCGGACGGCCGGCGCCGCGCTGTCTCCGCGCCGGTTCCGGCACCAGGAAGGGATCGCGCTTCCGGGGCTCCGGTTTCGGTGGGCTCAGATCCTCGTAGAGACGCGACGCCTCGGCCTTCGGCAGCGGTTTGTCTCTCAGTTCCCGCACGACGAGGATCCGCTTCCAGTCGCGGATCCTGAACTCGATCCGGTCGCCGACCTTGAGTTGGCGGTGGGCCTTGGCCTGCTGGCCGTTGACCGTGACGCGGCCGGCGGAGCAGGCCGCGGTCGCCCTGGAACGCGCGCGGAACATCCGCGACACCTGCAGCCACTTGTCGAGGCGGCTCACGTCGACCGCGGCGTCACCGCTTCCCGCGCCGCGGCAGGTAGAGATCGGTGATCGTCCCCTCGTACGCCTCGGCGGCGAAGGCGACTGTCTCGGAGAGGGTCGGGTGCGGGTGGACGGTCAACGCCAGGTCGGCGGCGTCGGCGTTCATCTCGATCGCCAGCGTCGCCTCGGCGATCAGGTCGCCGGCATTGACCCCGACGATGCCGGCGCCGATCACCCGGCCGGTGCCCGGATCGAACAGGAGCTTGGTCGTACCCTCCGCGCGGCCCAGCGTCAGCGCGCGGCCGGACGCCGACCACGGGAAGACGCCCTTCTTGTAGGCGGTGCCGTTCTCGCGCGCCTCGGTTTCGGTCAGGCCGACCCAGGCCACCTCCGGGTCCGTGTACGCGACCGACGGAATGACCCGCGCCTCGAAGCCGCTCTTCTCCCCCGCCGCCACCTCGGCCGCCACCTTGCCTTCGTGGGTCGCCTTGTGCGCCAGCATCGGCCCGGGCACGAGGTCGCCGATCGCAAAGATGTGCGGCACGTTCGTGCGCTGCTGGTCATCGACCGGCACGAAGCCCTGTTCGTCGACGTGGATGCCGGCGGCCCCGGCGCCGAAGCGGTCGCTGTTCGGGCGGCGGCCGACCGCGACCAGTACGCGCCCGAACAGGCCGGAGCCCGGGGCGTTCTCGCCCTCCATCGAGACCATCAGGCCGTTCTTCTGGGCCTTCACGCCGGTGACCCGTGTCGCCAGATGGACGTTCTCGAGGCGGGCGCCCAGCCGCCGCTGCAACGGCCGCACGAGATCCCGATCGACCCCCGTGAGGAGTTCCGGCAGCAGCTCGACAACGGTTACGCGATACCCCAGAGCGGCGTAGACCGTCGCCATCTCGAGGCCGATGATGCCGCCGCCGATGACCAGCAACCGACCGCCCGGCTCGAAGTCCGGGTCGAGTTCCAGGGCGTCGGTCGAGTCCCAGACCCGGGGATCGCCCTCCGGCAGACCGGGGATCATCGCCGGCCGCGAGCCGACCGCGACGATCGCCTGACCGAAGCTCAACGCGCGCGTGCCTCTCTCGCCGTCCTCGACTTCGACTTCGTGAGGACCGGTGAAGCGGCCGCGGCCGCGCACCACCTCCACGTTGCGCCGCTCGGCGAGCTGCGCAAGCCCGCCGGTCAGACGGCCGACGACGCCGTCCTTCCAGCGGCCCAGCTTGCCCCGGTCGATGGCGGACGCGCCGAAGTCGATGCCGTGAGCCGCGAACTCGGCGGCCTCCTCCACCACACGCGCGGCGTGCAGCAGGGCCTTCGACGGAATGCAGCCGACGTTCAGGCACACGCCGCCGAGGTTGGCGTGCGGTTCAACGAGCACGACCTGCCGGCCCAGGTCCGCGGCGCGAAAAGCGGCGGTGTAGCCACCGGGGCCGGCGCCCAGGACGAGGACCTCCGCGTCCACTTCCTTCGGCGCGAAAGATGGCGAAGGAGTCGCCGCCTCGACCGGCGCCGCCTGCTCTTCCGCCGCAGGTTCAGGCGCAGTGGCCGCGCCAGAAGTCGCTCCGGGCTGCTCCGGCGGCGCATGCGGATGCCGCGGCCGCTCCACCCGCTGATCGGGGTGCGACTCGTCGCCGGGGTCGAGAACGGCGATCAGGTCTCCCTCCCCCACCTTGTCGCCGAGCGACACGGCGACCTCCAGCACGACGCCGCTGTGCGTCGACGGCACTTCCATCGACGCCTTGTCGCTCTCGAGCGTGATCAGCCCGGCTTCGACATCGACGTGCTCGCCCGGCGAAACGAGCACCTCGACCACATCGACGGACTCGAAGTCGCCAATGTCCGGTACGACGATGCGAATCGGTTCGGTCAAAGCACGACCCGGCGGATGTCGGCGAGCGCGGAGCAAAGGTGAGTCGTAAAGCGCACCGCGCTGGCGCCGTCGATCACCCGGTGGTCGTACGACAGCGAGACCGGCAGCATGAGCCGCGGCGCCAGACCGGCGCCGATGTAAACCGGCCGCCGCACGGCGCGGGAAACGCCCAGGATGCCGACCTCCGGTGCGTTGACGATCGGCGTGAAGGCGGTGCCGCCGATGCCGCCCAGGCTCGAAATCGTGAAGCTGGCTCCCTGGATGTCCGCCGGCCGGAGCTTCCGCTCTCTGGCGCGGCCGCTGACCTCTCCCAGTTCCCCGGCCAGTTCGTAGACGCTCTTGCGGTCGACGTCGCGGACCACCGGCACGACGAGACCGTCCGGCGTATCGACCGCCACCCCCAGGTGGCAGTAGCGCTTGAGGATCAGCGACTCGCCATCGGGCGCCAGCGACGAGTTCATCTCCGGGAACTCGGCGAGCGACGCCGCCACCGCCTTCATCAGGAAGGCCAGCAGCGTGAGCCGGACGCCGCGTTCGCGCGCCTCGTCCAGGTGGGCGCGCCGGAACGCCTCCAGATCCGTGATGTCCGCCTCGTCGTGCTGGGTGACGTGCGGGACGTTGAGCCAGCTTCGGTGGAGGTTGGCCGCCGACAGCTTGCGGATGCGGCTGAGCGGCTTCGACTCGACCGGGCCGAACTTCGAGAAGTCGACCTCCGGAACCGGCGGGATGCCCGCGCCCGCCGCCCGTCCACCGCCCGTCATGACCTCCTTGACGAAGGCCTCCACGTCCCCGCGCAGGATCCGGCCCTTGACGCCGCTGCCGGACACTCTCGTGAGGTCGGCGCCGAGCAGGCGGGCGAACCTCCGCACCGCCGGGCTGGCGTGCGGCGGACTGGTCGGGGTGGCGGGAGCGCCTCCGGCGGGCGGCGGCCGCCGTCGCGAGGGCGACGGACGGGGCGCCGGGGAAGGCGCAGGCGCGGTCGCCTCCACGGCGGTGGGCGCCGGCTCTTCGGACGGCCCGGCCGCCTCTTCCCGTTCCTCCGCGGGCGGATCCACCGCCTCGATCGTCAGGATCAGGTCGCCCTCGCCTACCTGGCCGCCGAGCTCGACCGCGATCTCGACCACCCGGCCGGCGGCGGGCGACGGCACCTCCATCGAGGCCTTGTCGCTCTCCAGCGTGATGAGGGACTGGTCGACGGAAACGTCGTCGCCGACGGCGACCAGCACCTCGACCACGTCGACCTGATCGAAGTCGCCGATGTCGGGGACGACGACGGGAACCTTGTCGCTCACGCGGTGGCCGGGTTCGGTGCGTTCGGGTCGATGCCGTAGGCGGCGATCGCCTTCGCCGGCGCCTCGGATTCGATGTCGCCGTTCTCAGCCAGCGAGGCCAGCGCCGCAACCACGATGTGCCATCGGTCGACCTCGAAGAAGGCACGCAACTCCTCGCGGGTGTCGCTGCGACCGAAGCCGTCGGTGCCGAGCGTGCGGTAGGGGCCCGGAACGAAGGCGCGGATCTGGTCCGTGTAGACCTTCATGTAGTCGCTCGCGGCGACGGTGACGCCGCCGCGCCCGGTCAGGCACTGCCGGACGTAGGACACTCTCTTCTCCTCGCCCGGATGGAGGCGGTTCCAGCGTTCCACCTCGATGCCGTCGCGCCGCAGCCTGTTGAAGCTGGTCGCCGACCACACCTCGGTGGACACCTTCCAGTCCTCCTCCAGCATCTCAGCGGCGGCCTCCGCCTCGCGCAGAATCGCGCCCGAGCCAAGCAGCGTGGCGCGCTTGCGGTGCCGCGAACCAGGTCTGATCCGGTAGAGCCCGCGCCGGATTCCGTCCTCGGCGCCCTCGGGCATCCTGGGATGCTCGTAGTTCTCGTTCAGCGTCGTCAGGTAGTAGAAGACCGGTTCGCCGTCCGCGTACATCCGGCGCAACCCGTCCTGGAGGATGACGGCCAGCTCGTACGCGTAGGTCGGGTCGTAGGAGACGCAGTTCGGCACCGTCGACGCGGCCAGGTGGCTGTGACCGTCCTGGTGCTGCAGACCTTCGCCGTTCAGGGTCGTCCGCCCGGAGGTGCCGCCGATCAGGAAACCTCGCGCCTGCATGTCGGCGGCGGCCCAGATCAGGTCGCCGACGCGCTGGAACCCGAACATCGAGTAGAAGATGAAGAACGGGATCATGTGGAAGCCGTGGTTCGCGGCCGAGGTGCCCGCCGCCATCCAGGAGCAGAGCGCTCCCGCCTCGTTGATCCCCTCCTGGAGGATCTGGCCATCGCGGGCTTCCTTGTACGGCGCGATCTTGTGGGCGTCGACCGGCTCGTAGAGCTGGCCCGTGGGGGCGTAGATGCCGAGCTGCCGGAACATCCCCTCCATGCCGAACGTGCGCGCCTCATCGGCGACGATCGGCACCAGCCGGTTGCGGATCGCCGGGTCCCTGGTGAGCAGGGTCAGCAGCCGCACGAAGGCCATCGTGGTCGAGAAAGCGCGGCCGCGACTGGACCGCAGCAGGGCGTCGAAGGCGGAAAGGTCAGGCACCTCGAGCGGCGCGGCCTCGACCTCCCGCGCCGGCAGGTAGCCGCCCAGCGCCTCGCGGCGCTCCTTCAGGTAGCGGACCTCCGGACTGTCATCCGGCGGCCGGTAGAAGGGCGTCTCCTCGAGTTCCTCGTCCGAGACGGGGATGTCGAGGCGGTCGCGGAAGCCCATCAGAGCCCGCAGTCCCATCTTCTTCTGCTGGTGGGTGATGTTCATCCCCTCGCCCGCTTCGCCCATGCCGTAGCCCTTGACCGTCTTGGCCAGAATGACGGTCGGCTGGCCGGCGTGCTTCATCGCCGCCGCATAAGCGGCGTAGATCTTGTGCGGGTCGTGGCCGCCGCGATTGAGCCGCCAGATGTCCTCGTCGGTCAGGTGGGCGACCATGGCCTTGAGCTCCGGGTACTTGCCGAAGAAGTGCTCGCGCACGAAACCGCCGTCCTGGCTCGCCTTGTAGGCCTGGTACTCGCCGTCGACCGCTTCCTCCATGCGCCGGCGCAGCAGCCCGTGGCGGTCGCGGGCGAGCAGCGGATCCCAGTACGAGCCCCAGACCAGCTTGATCACGTTCCAGCCGGCGCCCCGGAACACCGCCTCGAGCTCCTGGATGATCTTGCCGTTGCCTCGGACCGGCCCGTCCAGCCGCTGCAGGTTGCAGTTGACGACGAAGATCAGGTTGTCGAGGTTCTCGCGCGAGGCCAGCGAGATCGATCCCAGGGACTCCGGCTCGTCCATCTCGCCGTCGCCCATGAAGGCCCACACCTTGCGCCCTTCGGTGTCGACCAGGCCGCGGTTGTGGAGGTACTTCATGAACCGCGCTTGGAAGATCGCCATCAACGGGCCGAGCCCCATGGACACGGTCGGGTACTGCCAGAAGCCCGGCATCAGCCAGGGATGGGGGTAGGACGATAGGCCCCCCGGCCGCGCCTCGCGCCGGAACCGCAGCAGTTCCTCCTCGCTCAGCCGGCCCTCCAGAAAGGCGCGCGCGTAGATGCCCGGCGAAGAGTGCCCCTGGACCATGACCAGGTCGCCGCCGTGCTGCTCCGACGGGGCGTGGAAGAAGTGGTTGAAGCCGACGTCGTAGAGGGTGGCGGCGGAAGCGAAGGACGCGATGTGCCCGCCCAGCCCCTCGTAGTCATGGTTGGCCCGGACAACCATCGCCATCGCGTTCCAGCGGACGATGCTGCGGATCCGCCACTCGATGTCCGCGTCGCCCGGCAACGGCTCCTGCGCCTGCACCGGGATCGTGTTCAGGTAGGCGGTGGTCGCCTTGTAGGGCAGGTAGGCGCCCGACCTCCGAGCCTTGTCCACCAGGGTTTCGAGCAGATAGTGCGCGCGCTCCGGCCCTTCGCGCTCCATCACCGCGTCCAGGGCTTCGAGCCATTCGGCCGTCTCGGCCGGGTCGACGTCCTGGCGGGCCGGGTCCGTCCTTGGCCTGTTTGTGGGGTCCATGTCCATCTCGACGCGCACCGAGGCGCTTCGATTCTATTCGCCCGACCGGGCCGGCCGCCGCCGGGCGACGCCTGCCGGACCCGTGCAAAGCGCATCGGCTGCTATCGTGGCCCGCACGCTGGGTGCGGCTGAAACGACAGCCTGAGATCGTGCTGGCCGACGGGCCTGTGCACGGGAGCCTTCGAACCTGAAACGGTTGACACCGACGTAGGGAATGCAGCCATGACGATCGCCGACCGAATCCCGCAGACCGCGGCTCCCCTGCTGAGCCGCGAGCCCCTCCCCAACTCGCGCAAGGTCTACGTTGAAGGATCGGACCCCTCGATCCGCGTCCCGATGCGCGAGATCAGCCAGTCGCCGACGACCGCCGGCGCGGGACCGTCGGCCGCGAGCGGCCTGACCGCGCTGGGACCGAAGGAGCATAATCCGCCGGTCGTTGTCTACGACACATCGGGGCCCTACACGGACCCGGCCGTCGAGATCGACGTCCGTCGCGGCCTGGAGCCGATCCGCCGACCCTGGATCCAGGCGCGTGGTGACGTCGAGGAGCTGAACCACGTCTCCTCCAGCTACGGACGCGAGCGGGCCGCGAACCCCCAGCTCGACCACGTCCGCTTCACCGCCGGGCGCCGGCCGCTACGCGCCAGGGCCGGCAGCCGCGTCACCCAGATGCACTACGCGAAGCGCGGCGAGGTCACGCCGGAGATGGAGTACATCGCCATCCGCGAGAACCAGCGCCGCGAGCAGATCGCCGACGAGATCGCGGCCCAGCACGCCGGCGAGAGCTTCGGCGCCGCGATCCCGCAGACGATCACGCCCGAGTTCGTGCGCGCCGAAGTCGCCCGCGGCCGCGCGATCATCCCCGCCAACATCAACCACCCGGAACTCGAGCCGATGGCGATCGGGCGGAACTTCCTGGTCAAGGTGAACGCGAACATCGGCAACTCGGCCGTCACCTCGTCGATCGAGGAGGAGGTCGAGAAGATGGTGTGGGCGATCCGCTGGGGCGCCGACACGGTGATGGACCTCTCCACCGGCCGCAACATCCACGAGACCCGCGAGTGGATCCTGCGCAACTCGCCGGTGCCCATCGGCACCGTGCCGATCTACCAGGCTCTCGAGAAAGTCGACGGCCGGCCCGAGGAGCTGACCTGGGAGATGTTCCGGGACACCCTGATCGAGCAGGCGGAACAGGGCGTCGACTACTTCACGATCCACGCCGGCGTGCTGCTGCGCTACGTGCCACTGACCGCGAAGCGGCGCACCGGCATCGTCAGCCGCGGCGGCTCGATCATGGCCAAGTGGTGCCTCTCCCACCACCGGGAGAGCTTCCTCTACACGCACTGGGACGACATCTGCGAGATCATGGCCGCCTACGACGTCTCCTTCTCGATCGGCGACGGGCTGCGGCCCGGCTCGATCGAGGACGCCAACGACGAGGCCCAGTTCGCCGAGCTCAGGACCCAGGGCGAGCTGACCCGCCGCGCCTGGGAGTTCGACGTCCAGGTGATGAACGAGGGCCCCGGTCACGTGCCGATGCACATGATCAAGGAGAACATGGACAAGCAGCTCGAGTGGTGCGACGAGGCGCCCTTCTACACCCTGGGGCCGCTTACCACCGACATCGCCCCCGGCTACGACCACATCACCTCCGGCATCGGCGCCGCGATGATCGGCTGGTTCGGCACCGCGATGCTCTGCTACGTCACGCCCAAGGAGCACCTCGGCCTGCCCAACCGCGAGGACGTCCGCGAAGGCGTGATCACCTACAAGATCGCCGCCCACGCGGCCGACCTGGCCAAGGGCCACCCCGGCGCCCAGGCCCGCGACAACGCCGTCTCCAAGGCCCGCTTCGAGTTCCGCTGGGAGGACCAGTTCAACCTCTCGCTCGACCCCGAGCGCGCCCGCGCCTTCCACGACGAGACCCTGCCCCAGGAAGGCGCCAAGGTCGCCCACTTCTGCTCCATGTGCGGCCCCAAGTTCTGCTCGATGGAGATCACCCAGCAGATCCGCGACTACGCAGCCGAGAAGGGGCTCGACGACGCCGAAGCCCTGGAGGCCGGGCTCAAGGAGAAGGCCGGAGAGTTCCGCGAGGCCGGCGGCGAGGTCTACCTGCCGGCGAAATAGGAGCGCGCCAGGGCGGCGAGTACCCGCGCTAACATGCGCCGCCGATGACGGAGAGCCGCCAGGAGAAGTTCTCGGGGACAAGGGAGGTCGCCGAGCGCCTCAGCTTCGACCTGGCGCCGTTGCAGCGCTACCTCGAAGAGCGCGTCGAGGGGTTCTCGGGTGACCTCCAGGTCCAGCAGTTCAAGGGCGGCCAGTCCTGCCCCACCTACCTGCTCGAGGCCGGCGGCAAGAGCTACGTGCTGCGCCGCAAGCCGCCGGGCAAGCTGCTGCCGTCGGCGCACGCGGTGGACCGGGAGTACCGCGTGATGACGGCGCTCGCGGACACGAACGTGCCCGTGCCTCGGACCTACTGCCTCTGCACTGACGAATCCGTCGTCGGGACGATGTTCTTCGTCATGGAGCACGTAAAGGGCCGGATTCTCTGGGAAGCGTTGCTGCCCGGCATGGAACCGAGCGAACGGCTCGCGATCTACGACTCGATGAACAGGACCCTCGCCCGCCTGCACGCCGTCGACTACGAGGCGGTTGGACTCTCCACCTACGGGAAGCCGGGCAACTACTTCGCCCGCCAGATCCACCGGTGGACGAAGCAGTACCTGGCCTCGGAGACCCGGGACATCCCGGCGATGAACGCCCTGATCGAGTGGCTTCCGGCGAACATCCCGGAGGACGACGAGACGACGATCGTCCACGGCGACTTCCGGCTCGACAACATGATCCTGCACCCGGAGCGGGCCGAAGTGATCGCCATCCTCGACTGGGAGCTCGGCACCCTGGGTCATCCGCTCGCCGACTTCAGCTACCACACGATGCAGTGGGAGATCCCGAAGGACAAGGGAGGCCTCAAGGGTCGCGACCTGGAGGTGATCGGCATCCCGACCCTCGAGGCGTACCGCGACGCCTACTGCCGGCGAACCGGCCGCGACGGCATCCCGCACTGGAACTTCTACCTCGCCTACAACCTGTTCCGCAGCGCCGGCATCGCCCAGGGCATCGCCGGCCGCGTGCGGGACGGCACCGCCGCCAGCGCCCACGCAAGGGAAGTCGGCGAGTCGGTGCCGCGCACCGCGGGTCTGGCCTGGGAAGTCGCTCAGCGGGCCTGAACCCAGCGAGCCAGCGGGCTCCCCTATACTCCGACGCGCCCCGGCCCTCCCGATGGACTGGACCGCCATTCGCCTGCTCTATCTGAGCGAACTGCGCGCCGCGTTGCGCGAGCGCTCCGTTCTGATCAACGGGATCCTGATCCCGCTCCTGATGTACCCGCTGATGATGTGGGTGATGTTCTCGGGCATCCTCTTCGTCACGGCGCGCTTCGAGAGCTTCGCCTCGCGGGTCGAGATCGCGGGTCTGCCTGCGGAGCACCGGGGCCTGCTCGAACGGCTAGAGGAGGACGACGGGCAGGTCGAGATCAGGGAGGTGGACGCACCGCCGGCCGGGGACGCAACCGCGTACCGCGAGGAGGTCGAGAAGCGCCTGCTCGCCGGGGAACTCGACGCCGCCCTGATCTTCGAGCCCGCCGTCAATCCTCCGGGCAACGCCGAGGTTTCGCTGCTGAGCGACGGCTCGAGCGACCAGTCGCAGACCGCCCGCGGCAGGTTGGAACGGGCGCTCTCGGCGGAACGATCGGCCTGGCTGGACCGGATCGCCGATCAGCATGGCCTCGAAGGCGCCGAGTGGCAGGTCTTCGACGTGCGCTCGAACAACCTCGCCACCGGCCGCCAGATGGGCCAGTTCCTGATGGGGATGATGATCCCGCTCTTCTTCGTCATCATGATCGCGAACGGCTGCGTCTACCCGGCCATCGACTCGACCGCCGGCGAGCGCGAGCGGAACACCTGGGAGACCACGAGCACGCTCGCCACCCGGCGCATTCATGTCGTCACCGCGAAGTACCTCTACGTGGCCACGATGGGCCTGGTCGCCGGCGCCCTCAACGCGGCCGCCATGGTCGTCTCCTTCCGCTCCTTCCTCGGGTCGCTCCTGGCCCGAATGGGAGGTGGAGACGGAAGCGGCTTCGCCTTCGAGCTGCCCCTGACCTCGCTGCCGGTCCTACTCTTGACCGCCGCGCTGCTGGGCGCCCTGATCGCCGCCGCGATGATGATCCTCGCCGCCTTCGCCCGCACCTTCAAGGAAGGTCAGTCCATGGTCACGCCGGTGATCCTGCTGGTCATCTTCCCGGTCCTGGTGCTGAACGACCCAAGCATGGAGTTCACGCCGGCGCTGGCCGGCATCCCGGTGGTCAACGTCGTGCTGCTGCTCCGCCAGGCGATCGCCGGCAACGTGCTCTGGCTTCAGCTCGGAATCACCGTCCTGGCGAACGCCGCCGCCATCGCGGCCTGCCTGTGGCTCGCCTCGCGCATCCTGCGGGTCGAGGAGATCGCCACCGGCTCCTTCGAAGGCAATCTGTTCCAGTTCCTGCGCCAGCAGAGGCGCCATGCGGGTACCCGACCGGCGGGAGGTAAAGCGTGAGCACAGTCCAGGTCGAGGTCCAGGGCCTGTCCAAGAATTTCTTCGATCAGTCCCGGGGCGAGGTGAAGGCTGTCCAGGAAGTGAACTTCGAGTGCCGCAGCTCCGAGATCTTCGGCCTGCTCGGCGCCAACGGCGCCGGAAAGACGACGACGCTCAGGATGATCTCGACCGTACTGCAGCCGACGGCCGGAACCGCCCGCGTGCTCGGACACGACGTCGTCTCCGACCCGGTCGAGGTGCGCCGCAATCTCGGCTTCTACTCCGCGAGCACCGCGCTCTATCCGCGGCTCACGGCGCGCGAGACCCTGACCCTGTTCGCCCGCGTCAACAAGTACCCGGCCGAGCGCACGAGAAGCCGGGTCGAGGAGATGATCGAGCGCTTCGGTCTCGGCGACTACGCCGGCGCGCGGATCGAGAAACTCTCGAGCGGCATGAAGCAGAAGGTGTCGATCGCCCGCACGGTCGTCCACGATCCGCCGGTGCTCATCTTCGACGAACCGACCGTCGGCCTCGACGTGCTGAACTCCCTCGACCTGCAAGAGGCGATCCAGGAGCTGCGTGGCGACGGCAAGGCGATCCTGTTCTCGACCCACATCATGAGTGAGGCCGAGCGCCTGTGCGACCGGATCGCGATCATCGACAAGGGCCGGATCCGCGCCTGCGACGACCTGGAGGGGCTCCGGGCCGCGACCTCCCAGCACTACCTCGAGGACATCTTCGTCCACTACGTGACCGGCAACGACACGGCAGGCTGAAGCGGGGCCGATGAACCGCCGCACCGTCACCGCGCTGGTCGTCAACGATCTGCGCCAGCTCGCCCGCAATCCCCGGGTGCTGGTGTTCGCGGTCGCCCTGCCGCTCGTCCTGTGGCCGTTGATGTGGTTCCTGACGTCACTGACCACGGAGCGCCGGCAGGAACGGATCGAGAGTCGCACCTACATGTACGCCGTGGCCGACGAATCGGCCAACGCCGCGGGGGCCGCCGACGCGCAGGCGTGGTTCGAGCGCGCCCTCGCCGTCATCGGCGACGACGGCCGGGCCGACGGCGCCGAACCGACGGACGGCCCGGCGGTCCGGTTCGAGCGAGTCGAGGCCCCGGACGATGTCGCGGCCGCGCTCGACGAAGAGCGACTCCACGTTCACGTGGCCTGGGAGGCCGGCGGCGGCGAAGACCTGTCGGAACCGCGCGTCGTCCTCTCGCACCGTGCGGATCTCGACGCCTCGGACTCCGCCGAGGGCTTTCTCAGGCGTGCGCTCGAACGAACGCGAACCGAAATCCGCGAACAGCGGCTCGCGGACGCCGGCTTCGAGTCGCCGCCCGAAGACCTGCTGCCACTCGAGCGGATCGAAACCGCCACCGAGGAACAGACCTCCGGACTGCTGCTGGGACGCCTCCTGACCGCGATCATCGTGATGATGATGCTCACGGGTGGCTCGATCGTCGCCACGGACGCGCTCGCCGGCGAGAAGGAACGCGGCACGCTCGAAACCCTGCTGACGACGGCCGCCAGCCGGGTCGAGATCGTCACCGCGAAGAACCTGTCGATCCTCGCCGTCGCCTTCGCCACCGGCGTGCTCAACATCGCGAACATCGTGGTCTGGATGCAGCTCGACGTGATCGCGGCGCCGGCCGGTCTGAAACTCGTCATTCCCGTCGGCGCCGGCCTGCTGCTGCTCCTGCTCTACGCCCCGGCCGCCGTGCTTCTCTCGAGCAGCCTGCTGCTCGTTTCGGGCCGGTCGAAGACGTACAAGGAGGCGCAACTGCTGTTCGCGCCCGTGATGCTCGTCGCCATGGCCGTCGCGGCGATTCCCGTCCTGCCGGGCGTCGAGCTGCGCAGCGCGATCGTCCTGTTGCCGATCGCGAACCTCGGCGTCGCGGCCCGGGAGATCCTGACCGGCCAGTACGACTGGCCGCTCCTCGCCGCCGCCTGGGCGGTCACCGGCGGCGCCGCCGCGCTGCTCGCCCGCGCTTCGCTGCGCACGTTGTCGGCGGAGAAGCTGATCACCGCCAGCGAACTCGACGCCGCCGACCTCGCCGGCGGCCCGGCGCTCTTCCCGCGCCGCGTCGCGCGCTGGTTCGCCGTTCTCTGGGCCCTGCTCCTGGTCTGGCAACTGAACATCGGCGGCAGCATCGACAGCCGCCTGCTGATCACCATCAACATGGCCATCTTCGGTGCAGCGGCCTGGCTGATGATCGGCCGTTACCGGCTGCCCGTGCGGGAGACGCTGTCGCTGCGGGCGCCGCCGGCCGGAGCGTGGCTCGGAGTACTCATCGGCGCCCCGGCGGGTCTGGTGCTGGCCGATGGCGTCATCCGGCTCGCCAGCCTGGCCATGCCCATCCCGGAGGCCTGGATCGAGGCGATGGCCGAGAACATGGGGGCCGGCCTCCCGCTCTGGCAGATGCTCATCTTCTTCTCCCTGATGCCGGGCATCTTCGAGGAGATCGCCTTTCGCGGCGTCCTGCTCCACGGCCTGAGGAACCGCCTGACCACCTTCCAGCTCGTCCTCGTCGCCGGCATCGCCTTCGGCTTCTTCCACGTCGACCTGTTCCGCATCCCGCCAACTTCCCTGCTGGGAGTCTTCCTGGTCGTCACCGTCATCCGGTCCGGTTCGATCTTCCCCGCCATGGCCTGGCACGCCCTCCACAACGCGCTGGCCCTGGGCAGCGCCCGCGTCGAGCGGATCGCCCTGCCCGAACAACCGGTCTGGTGGCACTACCTGCTGGCCGCTCTCGCGATCCTGCTGGCCTTCCGGTTGATGAAGCGGAGGACGAGAGCCGCCTTCAGTTGACCCAGGGGCCGCGGCGCACGCGGTCGCCGTCCTTCGGCTTCTTGCCGCCGGGAACGACGCGGAACCGGCGGCGGCCGCGGTTCAGCTTCTGGCGGATGTACCAGCGTTCGAGCCGCAGCCGCGACTCCCGCATCAGGCCTCGGGTGCGTCCCGGTCGGAGCAACGCGAAGACGGTGCCGACCGCGGTGCAGATGCCGATGAAGCCGGCGAAGTCGGAGGTGGCCAGGAAGCCGATCCAGGCGAACGCGATCTCGATCCAGATGAACCACCGCGCCCTGATCGGGAGCACGAAGAACAGCATGATCGTCGCATCGCGCCGGATGACGGCGAACCCGGTGATCGCGATCGCCAGCAGCATCTGCTGACCCTGCATGAGGACAAAGGCGTTCGGACCGGCGCCGCCCGCCAGCAACTGGACCAGGCAGGCCACCACCGCCGCGACTCCGGCCGACATCCAGACCAGGTTCCAGAACCGTTGCCTGCCGAGAGCCCAGCGCACATCGTTGGCGAACATGTAGAAGATCAGGAGGCCCACCAGGAACCAGATCGACGGTCCGCCCCAACCGGCGGCCGGATAGGTCACGAGCTGCCAGACCATCCCCTGCTGCCAAACGGAACTCGACAGCCGCATCAACTCCGGCACGAAGGCCAGCCCCGGCAGGAACTGCATCGAGAAGGTGGCAAACAGGACCCCCACGAGCAGCAGCAGATCGCGCGCGTGGGGACCCGAGAGTCCGCCGAAGCTCATCCTGCGCGCGTACGGTCCTCCACCCATCGTCATCGCGCAGGGATTGTAGCTACGGCAAGCGCGTACAATCGCCGGCCACCTGAAACGAAAGGGCGACGGAGATGGACCGAGAAGCAGGCTGGCAGACGGTACAGGAGTTCGTGAAGGCGCCAGGCCTGAGGAAACACATGCTGGCGGTCGAAGCGGCCATGCGCTGGTACGCCGAACAGCTCGGCGGCGACCCCGAGTCCTGGGGCCTCGCCGGCCTTCTCCACGACTTCGACTGGGAGATCCACCCCACCCTTGAACAGCACCCCGCAGACGGCGCCGCCATCCTCCGCGAACGCGGCCTGGACGAGGACATCATCCGCACGATCCTCTCCCACAACACGGAAGGGACCGGAGTCGAACGGGAGAGCAAGCGGGACTACGCGCTGCTGGCCTGTGACGAGATCACGGGGCTCATCAGCGCCGCCGCGCTCATCCGCCCGAGCAAGGACGTCCGCGACGTGCCGCTCAAGTCCGTCCGCAAGCGCTGGAAGCAGCGAGCCTTCGCCGCCGGAGTCGACCGCGAGCACGTCGAGGAAGTCACCGCCGACTTCAGCCGCGAGTGCTTCGACGGCGAGCTCGAACTCTGGCGGCACGCCGGCAACGTCCTGGCGGCGATGCAGGGCGTAGCGGCCGAGCTGGAACTCGACGGCCGACTGGCGAAGTGATCTTCCTGGCGCTGTCCGCGCTGCTCGCGGCGACCGTGGCGGCGCAAGAACACACCGCCCGACCCAACATCCTCTGGATCGACATCGACGACCAGTCGCCCTGGTACTCGAGCTACGGGCACGACCTCGTCGAGACGCCCAACATCGACGCGCTGGCGCGACAGGGCGTGCTGTTCGAGCGGGCCTACGCGCCGACGCCGGTGTGCAGCCCGACCCGTTCCTCGCTGATCACCGGCAGCTACGCCATACGGATCGGGGCGCACGACCATCGCTCGGGCCGGGTTCCCGGCTACCGGATCCACCTGCCGGAAGGGGTCGTGACCGTTCCCGAACTGTTCCGGGCCGCAGGGTACGAGACCTACAACGCCAGCAAGGATGACTTCAACTTCACCTACGACCGCGCGAAGCTCTACACGATCGGCCCCGAGCCGTCGGAGATCCCGTCCTGGAAGGGTCCGCCGGGCGGTGGGCACTGGCGCGACGTGCCGGCAGGCAAGCCATTCTTCGGGCAGATGAAGGTGGCCGGCGGCAAGAGCGTCGCGGACATCGCCGAGGAGGTGGAGGCGCTTGGACGAAAGCCCGTGAGTCCGGCGGACGTGGCGGTGCCGGCGCAGTATCCCGACATTCCCCAGGTGCGCCGGCACATCGCCGACCACTACAACTCGATCCTGCGCACCGACCATCAGGTAGGCGAACTGGTGGCGCAACTGAAGGCCGACGGACTCTGGGACAGCACCGTCCTCGTCCTCTTCTCCGACCACGGTTCTGATCTGCCCCGGAGCAAGGAGTTCTCCTACGACGAAGGCCTGAGGATCCCAATGATCGTCGTCGCGCCGGGACAACCGGAGGTCGTGAGACCCGGCACGCGACGGACCGATCTCGTCAACCTGATGGACATCGCGGCCACGTCGCTGGCGCTCGCTGGCCTCGACGTGCCGGAGTTCATGGACGCGAAGGACATCTTCGGTCCGGACTACCGCCGCGACTACGTGTTCACCTCGGCCGATCGCATGTCGAACGTCATCGACCGGGTCCGATCGGTGGTGGGACCGCGTTTCCACTACATCAGGAACTTCATGCTCGACCGACCGCTCATCAACTGGGGCCATCGGGAGATGATCGACCTCGCACGCGATCCGGCCGACAGCAGTTTCCTGACGATCCGGCGATTGGCCGAGGAAGGCAGGCTGACTCCCGCCCAGGCCGCGCCCTACGGACCACGCGTCGCCGAAGAGCTCTACGATCTCGAGAACGACCCGGACGAAGTGGTCAACCTGGCCGAGGACCCAGCCCATGCCGATGTGCTGAACGAGATGCGCGAAGCGCTGGCAGGCTGGATCGAAGACACCGACGACAAGGGCCGGTACCCGAGATCCCGGGCCGCGATGGACGAGATCACGGAGCGCTTCGCCAGGGACTGGCTTCGAAGCCCCGAGTTCCGCGATCTACCGAAGTAGGGGCCGGCAACAGCCCGCCGAACCGCCTACGCCTTGGCCGGATACCGGCTCTCCACGTACTCCCCGACGATCCGGGTGAACTGCTCCGACAGTTCCGCGGCGGTGCCGCGAAGCGTCGTGAACTGCCGGCCGTCGACGTAGACCGGGCAGGTCGGCGCCTCGCCGGTGCCGGGCAGCGAGATGCCGATGTCGGCGGCCTTCGACTCCCCCGGGCCGTTCACGACGCAGCCCATGACGGCGAGTTTCAGTTCCTCAACGCCCTCGTAGCGACGGCGCCACTCGGGCATGTTCGCGTCGATGAAGTCCTCCACTTGGAGCGCCAGCTCCTGGAAGGTCGTACTCGTCGTGCGGCCACACCCCGGGCAGGCGGTGACGCTGGGCGCGAACGCGCGCAGCCCCAGCGCCTGGAGCAGCTCGCGGCAGGCGTGGACCTCTTCGCGGCGATCGCCGCCCGGTCGCGGGGTCAGGGACGTTCGGATCGTGTCACCGATGCCCTCCGTCAGCAGAACGGACATGGCCGAAGACGACCAGATCAGGCCCTTGAGGCCCATGCCGGCCTCGGTCAGGCCGAGGTGAAGCGGCTGCCTCGTGCGGCTCGCCAGGTCACGGTAGACGGCGATCAGGTCCGGCGGCGAGGACATCTTGCACGAGATGACGATCTGCTCCTCCGTCAGGCCGCAGTCGAGCGCCAGTTCAGTCGAACGGAGCGCCGACAGGACCATGCACTCGCCGACGATCTCCTCCGACGTCCTGCCGAGGTCGCGTTCCGTGTTCTCCTCCATCTTCGAGACCAGCAGGTCCTGGTCGAGCGACCCGCCGTTGACGCCGATCCGGACCGGCTTGCCGAGCCGCCGCGCCACCTCGCAGATGGCCGCGAACTGCGGATCGCGGCGGCCGCCGCGGCCGACGTTGCCGGGGTTGATCCGCAGCTTCGCCAGCGCCTGCGCGCAGGCCGGTTGGCGCTCCAGGAGGACATGACCGTTGTAGTGGAAGTCGCCGACCAGGGGCACGTCGCAGCCCTCGGCGTCGAGGCGGGAGCGGATCTCGGGGACGGCGACCGCCGCCGCGTCGACGTTCACCGTGACCCTCACCAGCTCCGATCCGGCCTCGGCCAGCGCCAGCGCCTGGGCGGTCGTCGCCTCGATGTCCGCGGTGTCGGTGCTGGTCATCGACTGGACGACCACCGGGGCGCCTCCGCCGACGACCACCCCGCCGATGTCGACCGGGTGGGTCGTGCCGCGATGCGCGTCAACCTCCATGACGGCGGCAGGCTACAGCACCCAAGTAGCATGACTGCCCATGTCCGAGCGCCAGCGGCCAGACCGGCGCGGCCCGCAACGCCACCTTGCAACAGGCCTTGCGACGATCGCGGGGCTTTCGAGCCTCGCCTTCGCGCAACCGCTCTACGATCTGCTCCGGCGGGCGCCGGAGTTCTTCGCGATCCGGGATCTTTCCCTCGTCGACCTGCTGTTGCTCGTCGTTCTCTTGGCGGTCGTTCCGACGCTGGTCCTCGTCGCACCGACCCTCGTCGCGCGGGTCCTGCGCCCTCCCTGGACCAGGCCGGCCGCGGCAGCCACGATCGGCCTCCTGACCGCGATCATCGGCCTCCAGGCGCTCCACAACCTGCCCGCCGCCGCCACCGTTCCCGCCGCGGCCACCGCGGGCTTGGCCGCCGCCTGGGCCTATCTCCGCTTCCAGGGTGTCCGCTCCTTCGGCCTGCTCCTGTCCGCCGCAGCAGTCATCGTCCCTGCCCTGCTGGTGGTCGACCCCCGCGTCCGGGAGAGCGCCGCCTTCGCGAGCCGCGATGTCGCCGTGGACGAGACCGACACCGGCGCCCGCGCACCCATCGTCCTCGTCATCTTCGACGAGTGGTCCCTGACCTCGATCCTGGACCGCACAGGCTCGATCGACCGAGAGCGTCTACCCAATCTGGCAGCACTCGCCGACCGTGCCACCTGGTACCCCAACGCAACGGCCGCCGCGGACGTCTCCGAACTCGCCGTACCGGCGATGTTGACCGGTTCCGCTGCCCGGCAGGGGCAACTCCCGACGGCCGCCGAGCACCCGGTCAACCTGTTCACCCTGCTCGCAGCAAGCCACGACCTGTTCGTTGTCGAGCCGATCACTTCGCTGTGCCCGCCTCAACTGAATCTGCTCGCGAAGTCCCGGCAACCCACCCGCGAGCGTCTCGGCCTCCTGGTTTCCGACCTTGCGCTCGTCTGGCTCGGACTCACCCTGCCGTCGCCCTGGAGCGACCGGTTGCCGGATGTGACGCAGACCTGGAGCGGCTTCGGCCGCGACGGACCGCGGACGGCAGTGGCGCCGCCGACGGACCAGCCGGTTCCGCGCGCCCTGTTCCACCTGAGCCGAACCGACCGGGCGGCCGAGTTCCGTCGCTTCGTTCAGGCGATAGAGGTCCCGAACGAGCGACCGGGCTTCTACTTCCTTCATTCGATGCTGCCTCACGTACCCTGGGAGTACCTGCCCTCGGGCCGACGCTACGAGACGCCTTGGGGCGGCGTCCATGGGCTTGAACGAGAGTTCTGGAGCGAGAGCCCCTGGCCCGTCCTGCACCACCGGAAGCGCTATCTGCTGCAGGTCGAGTTCGTGGACCGTCTGGTTGGCGAACTCGTAGCGCATCTGGAAGCCGTCGGCCTCTTCGATCGCAGCCTGATCGTGGTCACCGCGGATCATGGAGTCGCTTTCCGGCCTGGCAGATCTCGTCGACTGCTGGAAGTCACCGATCTCGAGGGAGGGCAGCCGCTCGACCTCGCAAGTGTCCCGCTACTGATCAAGGCGCCACTCCAGCAGCAACCTGCAGTCGACAATGCGCCCGCGTCGTTGGTCGGGCTGACCGGACGGATCCTCGAACTGGCGGGCGCCAGCCGGAATGCGACGCCGCTTCCGGAAGGCGAGCCGCGACAACCGGCCACCACTGGCAAGTACGCCGGCGACGTCGAGATGGCCGCCGACCGCCGGTCGTGGCGCCAAGGTCGGATCGCCGAGTTGGCGGAACTCCTGGGCGAATCGAACGACCCCATGACGATCGGGGTCCGGCCGCAGCTCCACGGCCGCGTCGTTGCTGATCTCCACGTCCGCGAAGGCGAGTCCGCTATCGAGATCGACAACGCCTGGGTCTGGGACAACGTCGCCACCGATCGACCAGTCGTTCCCGCCCTGGTCGAGGGCTTCTTCGACCAGAGGCACCCTCCGGGCGACCGGGATGTTGCGGTCGCTCTGAACGGCGTGATCGGCACCACTGTGAGGCCCCACGTCGGCCCGGACGGAAGCATCCGCATCGCTGCGCTCCTGCCGGAAGGTGGGCTCCGCTCCGGTCTCAATCAGATAGACGCGTTTCTGGTTGGCGACACCGGCGGTGAAATCGAACTGGAGCATGTCCACAGGGTCCGCCACCCGGTCTACGCCATCTCTCGCGACGAGCGAGGCCGTATCGACGCGCTGGTCCGACACTCCAGAAGCGCCCTCGACGCTTCCCGCGACCGGTTCCGGATCGTGCGTCCCGACCCGGAAGGTCTGTTCGGGAACCTGGACGGCGGCTTCGAGACCTGGTCCCAACTCCAGGGCTGGGCAGTCGACCGCGGGGATCCGGGCGGTGTCGAGGAGGTCGTCGCGTTCCTGGCTGGACACCCGTTTGGGCAGAGTACCGTCGCTCTGGAACGGCCAGACGTAGCGGAACGCCACGGCGACCACCACCTGCACAGCGGCTTCCTGCTCCGGCCGCCGACAGGCGCCTCCGAACGCCAGCGTTTCGGCGCGGACGAGACCCTGGCCGAAGCCTTGCGTCGGGAAGGCGCCGTCGCCTACGCCATCTCGCGCCGAGGCAAGGCCACACGCCTCCGCTTCACTTACAAGCCGCTCGAAGGTCGACGGCGCGGCGCTGAGACGATGCCGATCACCGACGGCAGGCGACTCACCGTGCAACCGCCGGGCGATGGCTTCGACGGCTCACTCGATCTGGTGGCCAGCAGGGACGGGGCCACCGTCATCGAAGGCTGGGCCGCCGACCTCGAACGCCACGAACGGCCGCGCCAGATCGTCATCTACCGCGACGGCAAGTTCCTGGCCAGCACCGGCGCCAACCGGGAGCGATCCGATGTCGCCACGCGCCACGGCGACGACCGGCTCTTGCGCACCGGCTTCCGCGCCACCGTTCCCGGAGCGCCGGATCCGGCCACATTCGCCGAACGCCACCGGGTCTTCGCCCTGATGCTGAGAGGCGCCGCTGTCGAGTTGCCTCTCCAGGCACCGGCCGCTACTGCACCCCGCCCCCGGCCAGCGCCTTGACCAGCCGGTACAGGAACTCCTGCCCTTCGTGGAAGTGGTCGATCCGGATCCGCTCGTCCCGGCCGTGGGCGCGGACGTCGTCCATGTCGCCGAAGATGCCGGAGACGCCGTAGACCGGGATGCCGGCGTTGCGGAGGTAGAGGCCGTCGGTAGCGCCGCTCGACATCACGGGCAGCACGGGCACGCCGGGCCACATCTCCTCCGTCACCCGCTCGATAGCGCCGAGGACCTCGCCGGTCAGCGGCGACGGCGGGCTCGGCGTCGCTTCCCGTCTCCGCTCCACGTCGACGCCGAACGGCGCCGCCAGCCGGCGCAGCGTCTCCTCGACCTCGTCCGGGTCGTGGCCGGGCAGCAGGCGGCAGTTCACGTTCGCCCGGGCCAACTGCGGCAACGCGTTCTCAGCGTGACCGGCCTCGACCAGGGTGGCGACGCAGGTGGTCCGCAGGCGCGCGTTGTATGAAGCCTGCCGCGACAGCACCGTCAGCGCCCCGGCGTCGTCAGGGTCGTCCACGATCCGCCGCATCGCCTCGCCGGTCTCGCCGCCGACGAGGTCCGCGGAACGGTCGAAGAACTCCTTGGTCACCTCGTTCAGCATGACCGGGAAGTCGAACTCGCGGACCGCCAGCAGCGCCGCCGACAGTTCGTAGATCGCGTTCTCGCGCACCGGCAGCGAGGAGTGGCCGCCCGGGTTCTTCGCCGCGAACCAGAAGGAGAGGTAGACCTTCTCGGCCGCCTGCACGTTGTTCGAAACCTTGCGGCCGTTCCGCTCCATACCGCCGCCGCCCTCGTTCAGCGCGAAGGCGGCGTCGATCAGGTCCCGGTGCTCCTCCAGCAGGAACTCGACGCCGTTGCGGGTGCCGCTCTCCTCGTCGGCTGTCAGGGCGATCACGATGTCCCGCTCGGGGACGAAACCCTCCCGGCGCAGGCGGATCAGGTTGGCGGTGTGGATCGCGCACTCGTCCTTGTCGTCCGCCGTGCCGCGGCCGTAGAAGTAGCCGTCCCGCTCCTGGAACTCGAAGGGAGGAATGTCGGGGCTCCAGTCCTCGGCCAGCGCCTCGACGACATCGAGATGGGCCAGGAGCAGGATCGGCTCGGCTTCCGGGTCGCTGCCGCGAAGCCGGGCCACCAGGTTTCCCTTCGTCGGAAAGTCGGGCGGAACCAGCACCCGGACGTCCTCCGGCTGGAAGCCGGCTTCGAGCAGGGCGTCGGCCAGCACCTGGGCGGCCCGCGTGTTGTCGCCGCTCTCGGTGTCCGTCGTGTCGATCTCGATGAGCTGCTCGAGCAATGCGCGGGCCAGAGCCATGTCCTCGGCCGGGGGCGTCGTTCCGGTCGCCGCGGAGTTCTGCGAAAGCGCGGCCGAAGCGGCGAGAGCCAGTGCCGCCGCCGCGGCGCAGGTCGATAGCCGTAGCTTGGCGGTCATGCGCGCTAATCTACGCGCAATCCCTCCAAAGGAGATCTCATGCGCCAGACTGCTTCGGTCCTCGCGACCACCGCCCTGTTCTCGTTTGCCCTGCTCGGCTGCTCCACCGGTGGTGACGACGCCGGCGGCGGCCAGGCGGCCGGCGCGGTCGACGCGCCGAACCCGCTCCGGGACGCCTACTTCGGCGACCTGCACGTTCACACCCGGTTCTCGTTCGACGCCTACCTGTTCCAGACCCGGACGAATCCGGACGACGCCTACCGCTTCGCCAAGGGCGAGGCGATCGAGCACCCGAGCGGCCACCAGATCCAGCTCCAGAGCGGGGCGCTCGACTTCCAGGCCGTGACCGACCACGGCCTGTACCTGGGTGTCATGCCGGAGATGGACAACCCCGCGAGCGCCCTCTATGACACCGCTCTCGGCGCCGATCTGCGACAGCCGGCGCCGGTGGGTGGCTTCGCCCGCGCCATCCGGGGCCTGGGCAGCGGCGAGTTCGCCGAGCTGCCCGCGGACGCGGTCGACCATGCCACCCGCACCGCCTGGCAGGCGATCATCGATGCCGCCGAGGCCCACAACGATCCAGGCAACTTCACGACCTTCGTCGGCTACGAGTATACGACCTCGTCGGATGACCGCGGCAACCTGCACCGCAACGTCATCTTCAAGGGCAGCAACGTGCCGCCCAAGCCGTTCGCCACGACCGATTCGCGGAATCCCGAGGACCTCTGGCGCTGGCTCGACGGCCTGCGCGACGAGGGCATCGAGGGCCTGGCCATCCCGCACAACTCGAACGGCAGCAACGGCCACATGTTCAAGCTGGAGACGGTGGGCGGGGAACCCCTCGACGCCGCCTACGCCGACCTGAGGATGCGCAACGAGCCACTGGTCGAGATGACGCAGGTCAAGGGCACCTCGGAGACCCACCCGCTGCTGTCGCCGAACGACGAGTGGGCCGAGTTCGAGATCTTCCCCTACCGGATCGCCACCACGCTCTACAGCGAGCCGAAGGGCAGCTACGTCCGCGAGGCCTACGTCAACGGTCTCGTGCTGCAGGAGACCCAGGGCTTCAACCCGTTCCGCTTCGGCATGATCGGCGCGACCGACACCCACAACTCGGGAGGCACGCCGGAAGAGGACAACTTCCACGGCAAGGTCGGCGTCGGCGACGGAACCGGCCAGGGCCGCGGCTCGGTGCCACTCGACGAACCCACCGAAGACGGCGAACGCTACGCCCAGAACAGCTTCAAGTACTGGGGCGGCTCGGGTCTCGCCGGTGTCTGGGCCGAGGAGAACACCCGTGACTCGCTCTACGACGCCTTCCGGCGCAAGGAGACCTTCGCCACCAGCGGCCCGCGAATGCGGATCCGCTTCTTCGGCGGCTATCACTACACGGACGACCTGACCTCCGACCCGGAGATGATCGCCGCCGCCTACGACGGCGGCGTTCCGATGGGCGGCGACCTGCTGGCGGACGGGGGCCGGAGCCCCCGCTTCCTGGTCTGGGCGGCCCGCGACGCGGACAGCGCCCCGCTCCAGCGCCTGCAGATGGTCAAGGGCTGGGTCGAGGACGGCGAACCGCGCGAATCGGTCGTCGACATCGCCTGCGCCGACGGCGCGATCCCGTCCGGCGACCCGCTCCGCTGTCCCGACAACGGCGCCAGCGTCGATCTCTCCGACTGCAGCTACTCCCGGGACCTCGGCGCAGCCGAACTCTCGGCACTGTGGACCGACCCGGACTTCGACGCCGCGAAGCACGCCGTGTACTACGTCCGCGTACTGGAGAACCCGACCTGCCGCTGGTCGACCTGGGACGCCATCCGCGCCGGCGTCGAGCCGAATCCCGACATGCCGTCAACGATCCAGGAGCGCGCCTGGTCGTCGCCGCTCTGGTACGTGCCTGGCGGCTAGGGAGCTGACGCTGAGGCAGCAAGCGCTCCTCTGTTGCGCGACCCTGGTCCCGGCTCTGCTGGCCGCCGCGGAGAACACCGACCCGCCGAACCCCCAGAGGAACGCCTACTTCGGCGACCTCCACGTCCACACGGGCTACTCCTACGACGCCTACCTCTTCGGCGTACGCACGGATCCGGAGCGGGCCTACCGGTTCGCCCGCGGCGAACCGATCCAGCACACGAATGGCTTCCGCTTCCAGCTCCGGACCGGCCCGCTCGACTTCCTGGCCGTGACCGATCACGGCGCCTTTCTGGCGGACATGCCGGCCATCGACGACCCGGAGAACCCGTTCTTCGCCGCCATCGGTCCGGGCGGTGATCCGTCGACCGCGCCCAAGCCCTCCGATACCGGCGACGGCCGCAGCGCCTGGCAGGAGATCGTCGACGCCGCCGACCGGCACAACGATCCGGGCAGCTTCACCACCTTCATCGGCTACGAGTACACGGCCTTCTCGGACGATCGCGGCAACCTGCACCGCAACGTCATCTTCAGGGGCGGCGCCGCGCCGCCGAGGCCGTTCACCGCCCATGACTCGAACAACCCCGAGGACCTCTGGCGCTGGCTGGACGCGCGCCGCGCCGAGGGCTTCGAGGCGCTCGCGATCCCGCACAACCCGAACGGCAGCAACGGTCAGATGTTCCGGCTCGAGCGGTTCGACGGCGGCGACCTCGACGCCGCCTACGCGGAGCAGCGAAACCGCAACGAGCCGCTGGTCGAGGTCACCCAGATCAAGGGCACGTCGGACACTCACCCTCTGCTGTCGCCGAACGACGAGTGGGCGGACTTCGAGATCTACGCCTTCCGCGTCGGCACCACGCTGCCCAGCCAGGCGCCAGGCGGCTACGTCCGAGAGGCCTACGTCAACGGCCTCGCGCTCCAGGAGACGCGCGGCTTCAACCCCTTCCGGTTCGGCCTGATCGGATCGACGGACTCACACAACGGGGGCGGAACGACCGCGGAATCCAACTTCCGCGGCAAGATCGGCACCGGCGACGACACCCCCGAGCGCCGCGGCTCGGTGCCGCTCGACGCCGCGGCCGCGCCCGACCGGAGGTACGCACGCAACAACAACCGCTACTACAGCGCCTCCGGGCTCACCGGGGTCTGGGCCGAGCAGAACACCCGCGACGCGATCTACGACGCCCTGCGCCGCAAGGAGACCTTCGCCACCACGGGACCGCGGGTTCGCATCCGCTTCTTCGCCGGCTACGACTACCCGGACGACCTCGCGTCGGACCCGGAGATGGTCGAGAAGGCCTACGACGGCGGCGTGCCGATGGGCGGCGACCTGCTCGCCGCCGCCGGCCGCAGCCCGCGCTTCCTGGTCTGGGCCGTGCGCGACAAGGACAGCGCGCCGCTCCAGCGCCTGCAGATCGTCAAGGGCTGGGTCGAGGACGGCGCGGCCCGCGAACGGATCGTCGACGTCGCCTGCTCCGGCAACGCCGTTCCGTCCGGCAACCCGCCGCGCTGCCCCGACAACGGCGCCACCGTCGATCTCTCGGACTGCAGCTTCCCGCAGCACGTCGGCGCCGCGGAACTCAGCGCGTTGTGGCGGGATCCCGGCTTCGACCCGGCGCAGCACACCCTCTACTACGTCCGCGTTCTCGAGAACCCGACCTGCCGCTGGTCGACCTGGGACGCCCTGCGAGCTGGCGTCGAACCGCGGCCGGACCTGCCGGCGACGCTCCAGGAACGGGCCTGGTCGTCGCCGATCTGGTACGTGCCGTCGCTAGACTCCGAGGATCACCGCCAGTGAGGAGCTCGATGATGACCAACGGTCGCACCCGCATTACCTTCGTTCTCGTGATCGCGATCGCCGGCGCGGGAACCGCGACGGCCGAGGACATCCCAAGGACCCCAAACGGAAGACCCGACTTCTCCGGCAACTACGACATCAGCTCGCTGACGCCGGTGCAGCGCAGTCCCGGGTTGGGCGAACGCCTGACCCTGACGGAAGCCGAAGCCGATGAGATCCGGCTACAGGAGGCTCGAAACATCGAGACCAGGTCGCAGGCGAGCGACCCTGATCGGGCGGCGCCTCCGGTCGGCGGCAGCGTCGGCGGCTACAACTACTTCTTCATGGACCGCGGCACTTCGGCGGTCAAGGTCGACGGCATGTACCGCACCTCCCTCCTCGTCGACCCCCCGAACGGCCGCTTTCCGGCTCTGACCGAGCGTGGAGAAGCGCGGCGCAACGGACTCTACGGATTCTCGAAGCGGAACACGGGGCCTGCGTGGTGGCGCGACCGCGTAGTCGGTCCCTACGACGGCCCGGAGTCGCTGTCGATCGCCGATCGCTGCATCTTCTCGCTCGAGGCGACGATCCCGATCTACCCCAAGAACTACAACAACATCAAGACGATCGTGCAGACCGACACCCACCTGATGATCCTCATCGAGTGGATGCACTACGCGCGGGTCATCCCGATCAGCCAGTCAAAGGAAGAGGCTCGGCACCTGCCCTCCGAGATCCGCTCGCGCGCCGGTGACTCGGTCGCCTGGTGGGAGGGCGACACGCTCGTCGTCGACACGACGAACTTCCTGGAAGAGAAGTGGATCGCGACGACTCTCTTCGGCGAGCCGTCCCCGCCGGCCGACCAGCACGTCGTCGAGCGCTTTTCCTTCGAGGACGCCGAAACCCTCCTCTATCGGTTCACGCTCGAGAGCGGCGACTGGGAGACGCCGTACGGCGGCGAGTACACGTGGCCCGCGACCGACGACAAGCTATTCGAGTTCGCCTGCCACGAAGGCAACTACGCCACCGGGAACACGCTGCGTGGCGCGCGCCTCGAGGAGCGGGAAGTTGCGTCGCGGGTGGGAGGCGCCCGATGAGCATCCGGGAAAGGACCCGGCTCACCTGCGTCCTCGCACTCGCGACCGGAATCGCCGCGTCCGCCGCGGCGGACGACATCCCCAGGACGCCGAGCGGCAAACCCGACTTCTCCGGCAACTACGACATCAGCACGCTGACGCCGATCGAGCGCAGCCCCGAACTCGGCAACCGCCTCCACCTGACCGAGGAAGAGGCCGACCGGATCCGGTCGCAGGAAGCGGCGAGGATCGACCTCACCTCGCGGGCCAGCGACCCGGACCGCGGGGCGCCGCCCGCGGGCGCCGGCGTGGGCGGCTACAACTACTTCTTCATGGACCGCGGAACCTCCGCAGTCAAGGTCGACGGCAAGTACCGCACCTCCCTGATCGTCGACCCGCCGAACGGCCGGTTCCCGCCGCTGACCGGGCGCGGCAAGGCCCGCCGGGACGGCGTCTACGGGTTCTTCCTCCAGAACCAGGGCAGGGCGTGGTGGCGCGACCGCGAGGTCGGCCCCTACGACGACCCGGAGTCGCTGTCGATCGCCGACCGCTGCATCTTCTCGCTCGAAGGGACGATCCCGATCTATCCGAAGTTCTACAACAACCTGAAGACGGTGGTGCAGACCGACACTCACCTGATGATCCTGATCGAGTGGATGCACTACGCGCGGATCATCCCGATCAGTCCGTCCAGGGAGGCGGCCCGCCACGCGCCGCCCGAGTACCGCTCACGGGCCGGCGATTCGGTGGCCTGGTGGGAAGGCGACACGCTCGTCGTCGAGACGACGAACTTCCAGGAAGAGAACTGGGTGACCTTCGCCCTCTACGGCGACCCCTCGCCTCCAGCCGACCAGCGGGTCGTCGAGCGCTTCTCGTTCCAGGACCCGGACACCGTCCTCTACCGGTTCACCGTCGAGAACGGCGACTGGGAAGCGCCCTACACCGTCGAGTTCACCTGGCCCGCGACCGACGACAGGCTCTACGAGTACGCCTGCCACGAGGGGAACTACTCCCTCGGGAATACGCTGCGCGGCGCGCGCCTTGAAGAGAGGGAAGTCGCAGAGCAAACGGGCGGGTAACCAGATCCGTACCAACAATCGGACCCACCAACGAGGGGAGGCGTGTGTATGTCCGAAGTTCAGTGGAATCGCAAAGGTGGCCGCGGCTCGATCAGACTGCCCCTGCCGCGCCTTCTGATCAGCCTTTGCGGCATCGCTCTCGCGGCGGCGCCGGCGGCCGGCCAATCAACCGTGCTGGACGCGATGAAGGCGGAACTCGGCCGCTCGATGGAACTGCTCGGCGAGGAGGAGACCCCGCCGTACTTTCTGAGTTACGAGATCTCGGAAAGCCGGAGCGTGTCCATCGGCGCCTCGTTCGGCGCTCTCACCAACAGCGACGAACGCCGCGAGCGCCTCCTCGACATCGACCTCCGCGTCGGCGACTACTCGTTGGACAACACCCGACCGATTCGGGACACCTTCTTCTCCTCAGCGTTTCTTGGCTCCGGTCGCACCCAGATGCCCCTCGACGACGACCCCGACGCAATCCGCGGGGTCCTGTGGGCCGAGACCGACAAGGAGTACAAGCGCGCGCTGGAGCAACTCACCCAGGTGAAGACGAACGTGCAGGTCAAGGTAGAGACCGAGGACCAGTCCGACGACTTCTCCCGCGAGACCCCGTCCAAGGGCGTCGACGAGCCCCGGCCCGTTGAGTACGACCGCGCCGAATGGGAGGACAGGGTCAGGCGCTACTCGGCGCCGTTCGCCGAACATGGCGAGTTCCTGCGGGCCTCGGCATCCCTCACCGCCGGCACGGACACCCGCTGGTTCGTCAACAGCGAGGGCTCCGAGATCCAGACCTCGGAAACCAGGTACCGTCTCTTCGTCTCGGCCATGACAAAGGCCGACGACGGCATGGAACTGCCGCTCTACAAGAGCTACAGCTCCTTCACGCTCGACGGACTACCGGACGACGAGACCGTCCAGCGGGACGTCCGGAAGATGATCGAGATCCTCCTGGCCCTGCGCGAAGCCCCGCTCGTGGAGCCGTACACCGGTCCGGCGATCCTGTCCGGCGAAGCCAGCGGCGTCTTCTTTCACGAGATCCTGGGACACCGGCTCGAGGGTCATCGCCTGAAGGAAGCCGACGACAGCCAGACGTTCCGCGACCAACTGAACCAGCGTGTCCTGCCGGAGAGCTTCTCCGTGCACTTCGATCCGACGATCAGGACCTACGGGCCCTCCGACCTGGTCGGCAGCTATCGCTACGACAACCAGGGCGTTGCCGCTCAACGAGTGACCGCGATCGACAAGGGAATCCTCAAGAACTTCCTCATGTCCCGCTCCCCCATCGAGGGCTTCCCGAACTCCAACGGTCACGGCCGCAAGCAGCCCGGTCGCAAGCCGGTCTCCAGACAGTCGAACCTGATCGTCGAAGTAACCGATCCGCTGACGAGCGACGAACTGAAGGCGAGGTTCGTCGAGGCGATCGAGGCAGCCGAGAGGCCGTTCGGACTTCGTATCGAGGAGATCCAGGGCGGCTTCACGTTCACGGGACGTGTCATTCCCAACTCGTTCAACGTGTCGCCGCTCCTCGTCTACCGGGTCTACCCGGACGGCCGCGAGGAACTGGTCCGCGGCGTCGACCTGATCGGCACGCCGCTCACGACGTTCAGCCGCGTGGTCGCGGCGGACGACAGAATCGGCGTGTTCAACGGCTTCTGCGGCGCGGAGTCGGGCATGGTGCCGGTTTCCGCGGCCGCACCGTCCATCCTGGTATCCCAGATCGAAGTGCAGAAAAAGGAGAAGAACCAGGATCGACCACCGATCCTGCCCGCACCAGTGGGAGACATCTAGCCATGGGCCTGTCCTTGCAAAACCGCAGGTCGGCGGCAGCGCCGACGCCTCTCGTGGCCGCCTTCGTGGCCCTCTCACTCGTCCCGCTCCCCGCAGCGAACGCTCAGGACGAAGCCGAACTCAACGTCATCATGCAGGCGATGCGCGACGAGTTGGCGCGAAGCACCGAGCAACTCGAGCTGGAGGGACTCGAGAAGCCGTACTTCCTCGCGTACACCGTGCGGGAAACCGGACTACTGAACGCCGCCGGGAGCTTCGGAGCACTGCTGTCCAGTTCGGAGAACAGGAACAGGCGACTGAGCGTCGAAGTGCGCATTGGCGATCCATCCTTCGACAACACGAACTTCGGCTCGATGTCCCTCTTTCCGTCGAGCTTCGCGATGGGGGGATTCCTGCCGCTGGAGAACGACTACCGCGAGATCAGGCGGCAGCTCTGGCTCGCCACGGATCAGGCCTACAAGGCCGCGCTGGAGTCGCTGGCCGAGAAACGCGCCGTGCTCCAGAACGAAACCCGGGCCGAGGACATCGCCGACTTCTCATCGGAGGAGCCGTTCACGTACTTCGACCAGGCCGCCCCCGGCCTCCCGCCCCGGACCGCCCTCGAAGAACTCGCCCGGGACCTCTCCGCCGCGTTCCGGGACCTGCCGGAGATCTTCAGTTCGAACGTCTCGGCCTCGGCCGGCAACCGGCGCACCTACTACCTGAACAGCGAAGGGTCCGCCTTCATCCGCTCCGACCCCACCGCTTCGATCGTTGTCGAGGCGCGCACCCAGGCCACGGACGGTACGGTTCTGAACGACGCCGTCGCGGCCCGCGGTCATTCCTGGAACGACATCAGCGACCGGACCGAACTGGATTCGCGTGTTGCCGCCATGGGCGCCAATCTGACCGCTCGACGTGCGGCCGAGGGCCTGGACCGATACAGCGGCCCCGTCCTCTTCGAGGGTCAGGCCGCCGCCGAACTGTTCGCTCAGGTGCTCGTGCCCAGACTACTGGGCAACCGCGTACCCGACGCCGAACCGAACTTCGCGCGCATGCTGCAGCAGAGCCGCAACCCGTTCCTCGACCGGATCGGGGCCAGGGTCCTGCCGCGATTCCTCAACATCCACGACGACCCCTCCGCCGACGGCGACGGCTTCCTCGGCGGCTACGCGGTCGATGACGACGGCGTCGAGGCAAGGCCGAAGGCCCTGGTCGAGAACGGCATCCTCAAGTCTCTGCTCACGTCCCGCAATCCGGTCCCGGGAATCGAGAAGAGCACCGCGAACCGACGCGGAGACGGGCCGGCGCCGAGCAACCTGATCGTCGCCTCGAATCGCGGCATGAATCGCGAAGAGCTACTCGCCGAGTTCATGCTGCTGATCGAAGAGCGGGGCGCGGACTACGGAATCGTCGTGCGCCGCATGGGCAAACCCGAGTCCGGAGACGGTCCGGGGGCCGCCCTTGGCCTCCTGCGCTCGGGACCCCAGGCAGGTCCGGGGCTGGGCAACACCAGCCTCGCCTACAGGGTCTTCCCGGACGGCAGGGAGGAGCTGATTCCCAGGGCGGAACTGGTCGCCGTCACCGAAGCGGCGTTCCGCGACATCGTGGCCGTATCCGATACGGCGACCGTGTACAGCTTCACCCACACACCCGCTGGTGGGTTGATCCCGTCCTTCCTGGCGGGCGCGTTCAGCGCCCTCGGTCTGGGCGAGGTCGCATCGGTCTCGATCCCCGATCTGCTGTTCGAAGAGCTGAGTCTGCGCAAACCGTCCGGGAACGCCCCCCACCTGCCGGTGGCAAGCCACCCTTCCTTCGACCCCTAGCGGCCTGGCGGTTCGCTCAACCCCCACAACGCGGACGTCGCGAACTCCAGGCTGTTTCCGTCCGGGTCGCGAAAGTAAATCGATCGTCCCCGGCTGCCGCCCCAGTCGATCTCCTGCTCGACCGGTACGTCGTGGCTCTCGAGACGGGCACGCCAGAGGTCGATCTCATCCTCCGTGACGCCGAACGCAAGATGACCGGGTCCGTGGGACCCGTGGAGCCCGAGGCCCCGCGGGGTCAAGTCCGGGTCGGAGGTCGCGTCCGGGTTGAAGAGGAGGACCATCTGGCTGCCGCAGCGGAAGAAGACATGCCGCCCTTCCAGCTTCGAGTGGAGGGTCAGGCCAAGGACCTCCGAGTAGAAGTCCTCGGCCGCGTCCAGGTCGTCAACGTAGAGGCAGGCCTCGAGAACGAAGTCGAGTTCTCCCAACGATCTCGCGCGCGGCATCAGCCAGCGCTCAGCTCGTCGATGCGCCAGCGCATCTCCCGCTCGTAGCGTTCCTTGCCCGGGAATCCGCCCGCGCGGTACTGGATCCGACCCTTCGGACCGATGACGATCGTCGCCGGGATGCCGGTGATGTTGAAGTCGGTCGCACTCCCTTCGTCGAACAGGGTCGTGAACTCGTGCCCGTGCTCCTCCAGGAAGTCCCTTGCCAGGGACCGGTCCCTATCGGTCGTGATCGCGAGAAAGACAACATCCTCACGGTCGGCATAGCTCCCGGCCAGCTCGGCGTAGTGCGGAAGCTCGGCGCGACACGGGCCGCACCAGGTGGCCCAGTAGTTGAGCACCACGGTCTTGCCCGCAAGGTCGGAGAGGCGCCAGTCCTCCCCCAGTGTGTCGGCAAGCTCGAAATCCGGCGCCTCCGCGTCCAGCGGCCAGCCGACGAGTCTTTCACGTAGTTCGGCGCGCGCACGTTCGGCGGCTGCGGCGATGTCCGCGTCCAGTTCCGTCTCTGACTTTCCGATTCGGCCTGCCGCGGCGAGCGCTTCGTCGCGGTAGGGCGGTTCATCCCTCAACCCACGTTCAGCCGCGTGCCACGCCAGGGCGTCGACCAGCATCTCGTACCCTTCGGCGTCGCGCTGCTGCTCGACGAGAAACTCACCGAGGCTGGCCAGACGGTCGGCGCGCTTCCAACGAGCCACCGCGGACCGCAACGCCTTCTCCGCTTCGGAAGCGCGGTCCAGCCTGTGCAAGGCCCGGCCCCGCGCCCGCTCGAAGCCGGCCCACCAATTGTCCATGGTGGGTTCGAACTCCTCCGTCCGCGTGCCGGGAGAGATGAGGCCGCTCCGGCCCTCCCGGATCCGCGCGATTCCCTGGTCGGCAAGGCGCAGAACTTCGTCCGGACGCTCGTCGACGGCCAGGAGGTGGTAGATCGCCTCGCCATAGCTGCCGAGCGCAAACTCCGTATCCAGCCGGGCAAGCCGTTCGGTGAGGTCGATGATCTCGTCGAGAAGAGCATCGTCGGCCAGAGAGGCGAGCCGACCCGTCGTCTCGTCGGGCGAAGACCCTTCGGCCGGAGCCGCCTCGGAGCGCTTGCGTCGCTCCGATTCCTCGACGAGCAGACTGACCCGGAGACTCATGGGAACCGTGGCCGTCACGAAGTCCTCGTTCTCCCAACGCGGCGGGAACCGCTCCAACCAGCGGTCGAGGATCTCCAACTGCACGTCCGCCGGCTCCTCGCTTGCCGCGAAGTAGTCCTCGTAGAAGATGTCGAAGTGCGCGTAGTTGGCAGCCAGGTGCCGGGCGGACGGGACTTCCTCCAGTCGCTCCAGCCACCTTCGCTTCGCCTCCCTGTCATCAAGCAGCGAATGGCCGTGAACCAGCACGTAACGGAGCAGGCCGGTCTCCGGTTCGGAGGCGGCGCCCTCCGCGGCCTCGGCCGCTTCAACCAACTGGGCGCGGATCTCGTCTTCGAGAGCGGCCACATTGTCGTCGTCGCCGCTTGACTTCGCCTTCTCGAGCCTGGCTCCGGCCCGATGGATCCGGAACACAGGCGAATCGCCCACATCAGGCTCGATCTCCTCAAGGATCTGAAGCCAGGCATCCGCGTCGTTCAGACCGTCCGCCGCGTTCTCCGCCTCGAAGTACAGGGGTCCCAGATCCGGGAACCTCCGCACCGCCTCGCCCGCGGCCTCGATGGCCTGATCGAACCAGTCCCGCCGCCCCCTGAACGTCCCACCCCAACCGAGGGAGTACACATATTCCTCGTGTACGCGTGGATCGTCGGGAGCAAGGGCCAACGCCCGTTCGTAAGCGGGAATCGCCTCCTCGTACTCGTGAAGAACCATCGCGGTTCGCGCGTAGGCGTAGGCGGCGGCAGCGTGGTCCGGGTCGTCAGCCAGAACCGAGGCGAAGGCCGCCTTGGCATCGTGGAAGAAGCCCTCCTCGAACTCCGCGCGTCCGTCGGCGAGCCGCTCTTCCAGCGACGAACTGCCCGGCTGGCAGGCGAGCGCCGACGCCAGCGCAGCCCAGCCCAGCGTGAGACCGATGGATCGGATGCGAGTTGATCGTCGGAGAAACGCGGTTCGATTCGACATTTTGCCCTCCTACCGATGAACAACGGCAGTGTAGCTGCCACCCTCCAGGCCCGTAGTGTCATCGGACGGGACCGGCCCCGGTGTCGCTTGGCGGCATGCCGCCGGCGCTCTCCGCCGCCAGTACGTCCAGGAGCCGGGCTGTGTTCCCGGCTCTCCGCGCCAGGAATCGGGCCGTCTCGCCCTGCATACCGACGCGCCGCCGGTGAGCGATTTCTTCGCCCGCAGCAAGCGTCGCCAACGCGCCGAGAGTCGCCTGCGCGTCCTGCCCCAGCAGGCCTTCGAGGGCGAAACGCCGCTCGCCGGCGCGCAGGCCCAGGCCGAGTTCGCGCGCCACCTTGCCGAGCGCGGCCCGGGTCAGGATGACGCCGGAGCGCACGGGAGCAAGCAACGCCTCGAGAAAGGCGGGACCACCCTCCGCCCGCGGGTCGGCAAGCCCGGGCGCGGCGCGCAGGTGAGCGGGCAGCACCGCCGCCGGCTCGACACGTCCGGCTTCCTGCTCCAGGGTCTCTCGGAGCAACTCGGACCAACGCCTGTAGCCACGCACCGCCAGTTCTTCGACGTGGTCGAGATAGGCGAAGACCCACGGCGCGATGTGCTCGTGCAGGAGTGCCCGTCGCGCCTCCGCGGCAAGAGCGGCGCCCGGGCCGGCCCCCTGCCCCTGCTCCTCACCCAGGGAGGCGTACAGGCCGAGCAGGACGCCGAGGTGATCCGGCTCGGCCGGAGGCGTCCTGCCCACCGCGCGCCAGAAACCGGCGATCCGTTCTCGTGCCTCGCCGCCCATCCAGCCCTCGGGGCCCACGTAGATCGAGGCGTACGGCGACAATTGGAAGACGAAGAGCTCCGCGTACGCCGACCCGTCGATGCCGTCACCCAGGCCGAGCAGACCGGCGACCCGGGCGTGTTCCGGTTCCGGCGGTTCAGCGAAGATGGACAGGGCGCGCAGTAGCTCGACCGAAGTCATCGCGAGCCTCCAGCCGCAAGCTCCTAGAACCGGTAGGCCTCGCGCGCCGGCCGCACCGGGCGCAGTATCCACCAGGGTCGCCGCATCCCACCCGGAGAGTTCCTGCCGGCCGGCCGGACGAGTTCCAGCCAGCGCTCGAAGTGCGCCCGCGAGCGATCGGTGTCGACCGAAACGTCACCGTGCCGATCGCTTGGGGCCGCCGGCGCAACGCTCACGGCCTGGTGCCAGCAGTGCTGCCCGGAGACCGGGTCCGGATGCACGGCGTGGGTCAGGTTCTGATGCACGCCGACATCGGTCCACCAGACCCGAAGCGTGTCCGGATCCTCCGACCGAAACGGGCCACCGCCCCGCTTCGGCGCGAGCGACCACTCCGAACCGCTCTGGCCGAGCGCGACGGTCATCATGCCGAGGCGCTGGCCCGGCTGCCCCTCCGGCTTCCAGCGGCCCATGTGATGGCTGCACGCAACGACGCCGGGGCGGATCCCCTCGGTGATCCACGCCCTGACCACGAAGTAGCCGAGGTCGGTCGTGACCCGGACCAGGCTGCCGGTCTCGCCAACTCCCAGGCGTTCGGCATCGGTCGGGTGGATCCAGAGCGGGTTCGTGTGGGCAATCTCGTCGAGCCACTTCGAGTTCGCGCTCCGCGTGTGAATCTGCACCGGGAGCCTGAAGGTCGAGATCAACGGCATCCGGCCGGGATCGAGCCGGCTCGGATGCACGTGGCTCTTGACGTAGGTGGGCGCCGCCAACTCCGGCCATCCCCACTCGGCCAGCGTGTTCGACCAGAACTCCAGCTTGCCCGAAGGCGTCGGCCAGCCGCGAAGCATCTCGCCGTCCACGCATACGCCGACCCGACGGCGGCCGTCTTCGTCCGGCTCGAGTGCGGTGCCTCCCTGCGCCTGCGGGCTTGCCGGAATCGGTGCCCGCGTGTAGACGCGGTCGCGGGCGTCGACGTGGGCATCCTCCAGCTCATCGTCCGGAACGCGCTGCTCGAACACCTTCCCGACCTTCCTCGCGACCTCGAACGCGCCGTAGCGGCGCATGTACTCCAGGGGCGACAGGCCCTCGCGCGCGGCGACTTCAGGCAGCCCGGGCACCGTGTTCGCGAAGATCCAGCCGTAGTACTCGTCGACGGTCATCTTCTCGCCCGGACGTTCGACCGACTCGAAGAACTCGCGAATCCCCAGCACGCCGTCGGGATCGATCCGCCAGGTGAGCTCTATCCAGAACTCGTTCTCCTCCCACACGTCGCCGGGATTCGCCTCCCGCGTGTCGCCGACCTCTTCTCCCAGGCGCTCCCGGGCCGCCCTCAGCACCGGCTGACGAAAGCCGAGCCACTGTCCGTCGTACTGCTCGTACGACGTGAGATCGTGCCGCTCCGAGGAATGTCCCATCGGCAGGACGTAGTCGGCGAAGTAGGCGGTTTCGTTCCAGGTCGGCGTCAGCGCCACGTGCAGACCGATCCGGCGCGCGTCGCTCAGCATCTCGATCCAACTGAAGCCGTCCGGGTTGGTCCACACCGGGTTGTGAACGCGCGTGAAGTAGACCTCGAGAAAGGCGTCCTGCTCCCGCATCAGGTGGGGCATCAGGAAGGACATCTCGTTCAGGGCCAGCGGATACTCCCGCGGCCACTGCACTTCGTTCCACTGCCGCGGATGCCGCCGCGGGAGGCGCGGCGGTTTCGGCACGAACTTGTTCCAGGCATTGGGGAACGTCCCGCCCTCGGTGGCCAGTGCGCCGAGCAGCGCGCCCAGCAGCGTCAGCGTGCGGGCCACCTGCCAACCGCCGAGATTCCCGGCGCTGGCACTGCGCCAGTTGTGGGTGGCCAGGCGGGTGCCGGCAGTCGAGATCACTTCCGCCACGGCGCGCAGCTCATCCGCGTCGAGGCCCGATTCGCTCGCGGCGTACTCGAAGGTGTGCTCGGCGTACATGTCGCGCAGCAACTCCTCGAAGCGCTCGAACGGCGCGCCGTCTTCGCCGCGGGCCGCCAGGAAGTCCGGCCAGTTCCACCACCGGCGCACGAAGTCGCGATCGTACCGGCCCTCCCGGATCATCCAGTTGGCGATCGCCAGGAAGATGGCGGCTTCGGAGCCGGGGTAAGGGGACAGCCAGTGGTCGGCGTGGGTCGCGGTGTTCGACAGGCGCGTGTCCAGCACGATCAGCTTGGCGCCGTTCTTCTTGCCCTCCATGATGCGCTGCGCGTGAGGGTTGAAGTAGTGCCCGGTTTCGAGGTGGCTGCTGACCAGGACGATGACGCGGGCGTTGGCGTGGTCCGGGCTCGGCCGGTCCATTCCCATCCACCAGTGGAAGCCAGCTCGGGCGCCGCTCGAACAGACGTTCGTGTGCGAGTTGTGTCCGTCGACGCCCCAGGCCGCGAGCATGCGCTCGGTGAATCCGTCCTCACCCGGGCGGCCGACGTGGTACATGACCTGGTTGTGCCGGTCTTCCTCCAGCGCCTTGCGGATGCGGGCGGCAATGTCGTCGAGCGCCTCGTCCCACGACACCCGCTCCCACTTCCCTTCTCCACGGCGGCCGGCGCGCTTGAGCGGATGGAGAATCCGGTCGGGATCCGTGATCTGGTTGAGCGTGGCCGGGCCCTTGGCGCAGTTGCGGCCGCGTGAGCCCGGGTGTTCGGGGTTGCCCTCGAACTTGCGCACCTGCAGCGTGTCGCGGTCGACGTAGGCCAGGAGTCCACACGCCGACTCGCAGTTGAAGCACGTCGTCGGGACCAGCATGTAGCGCTTCTCCTTGCGCCGTGGCCATGCCCTCGAATCGAGTTCGACCCAGTCGTTCCAGCGCTCCTTCGGCGGAAAGGACGCGAGGTGGACCCGGCTGGCGCCCGGATAGAAGGACTCTCCGCGGGCTTCGGCGTCGGCCCTTGCCGCCGAGACCACGCCTTCCAGGCGTTCCAGGTTGTCCCGTTCGACCACGAGTCCTTTCAGGAAAGCGGCACTGACTGGCCCGCTTGCAGGTAGGCGTGCTCGTAGAGCAGGAGTCCCAGGAGTCCCGCGGCCACGCCGAGGGGCGCGCCCATGCCCACGAACACCAACGCAGCCGCGGCGAGGACGAAGCCGCTCCAGTAGGGGCCCGCATACCGGCCACGAAGCATGGCTCGGACAGCCAGGGCCGCATGGGCCGTCTGATGCGTCATCGTCGCCTCGCCAAGAACCAGCGCGACATGGACGGCCAGCGAGGCCAGGAAGACCCACACGACCCCGACGCCGAGCCCAAGAGCTCCGCCGACGGCAAGGTCAGCCAGAATCAGGGTGCCCGACCCCGCCAGCAGCGCCTGGACGAGAAAGTGGGGAGGCAGGAGCGGGCTCTGCCAGAGGTCGCGCGCGCGTGCCTGGGCCAGAAGGTACGCGGTGTAAACGGCGACGGCGACCGCGAGCGGGCCTCCGGCCCAGGCTAGCGCCTGCGCCAACCCGGGACGCCCTGCCGCAACCGAGCCGAGGTGAGCGGCCAGGAGCGCGCCGTACGCCGTGATGGCGAAGCCTCCCCGCACCAGCCAACTGCCCCACTGGGGTCTGGCGAGCACCATCCAGAACCGCTTCGGATGCTCCAGATCCCATACCAGGAGCGCTCCGGTCAGCATCAGAAAAGCAAGCGCCACCAAGGGCCCGACGAGCGTCCACACCGGCGACGTCCAGGGGATCATCCCGAGGACCGCCAACAGCAGCGGCACCAGGTAGGCCCCGGCGGCGATCGACTTGGTGAAGGTGTAGAGGCTCACCCGGAAGTCCCACGGGATCTGGTGCGGAACGTCGTAGCTGAGCAGTGCCGCCGCCGAGCTGTTTCGGGGACCGGTACTGCCGGACGACACCTTCCCGGCTCCAACGTCCTGCTCGCTCCACATGAACAGTCCACCCTCCGGCTGGCGCGCGGCAAGTGGATCGAGCGTCGCGCGATCCGCGCCCTTGTAGAAGACCTTCGGCCGCGTCTCCTTCTCCGGTCGGCGCACCGCAACCGGTTCCTGGTGGACGATCCTGGAGACTTCGGAGAGCGGATCGTTCATGTCGCCCACGATCAGCGCCTCGGTCGGACATACGACGACGCACGCCGGCTCGAGGCCGACGTCGAGCCGATGCGCGCAGAAGTTGCACTTCTCGGCCGAATGGTCGTCCGGATTGATGAAGATCGCATCGTACGGACACGCCGCGATGCACGCCTTGCAGCCGATGCAGATCGACTTGTCGAAGTCGACGATGCCGTCGTCCCGGCGGTACATCGCGGCGGTCGGACAGGCCGCGACGCAGGGAGCGTCCTCACACTGGTTGCAGCGAGTGACCTGGAAGGCGCGGCGGGCGCGCGGGTAGCGGCCCACCTCCACCGACTTCACGTAGGTGCGCGTGACCGAAAGCGGCACCTCGTTCTCGGACTTGCACGCGGTCGTGCAGGCATGGCAGCCGATGCAACTCGTGTGGTCGATGACCTTGGCCCACAGGGGCTGCGGTGCGGTTGGCGCCTCGCTGGTCGTGGGCACGTAGGAGTTCGGTCGCCAAGGCGTGTCGTCTGTGAGGACGACGAATCACCCTAGCAGCCGACTGGCGGCCAATCCTGACCGCAGTCCTAGCTCTTCCTGATGCCACGGCCCGTTGCGCCGTCCGGGGGCGTGTCGCGAAGGACCCCGGCGCGTTCCAGCTCGTTGACCCGCGCATCGTCGAAGCCCAGGACCTCGACCAGGACCTCCCGGTTGTGCTCGCCGAGACAGGGGGCGCCGCGGCGGTAGGTCGGCGGTGTCGCGCTCAGGTGGATCGGCAGGCCCGGGTAGCGGCGACGGCCAACCTCCGGGTGATCGACCTCGGCCCAGAAGCCCCGCGCTTCCAGGAACCGGTCTTCGGCCAGGTCGCGGGCGTCGGCGACCGGGGCCGCCGTCAGGCCGGCGCGATGCAGCCTCGCCACCAGGTCGTCCCGCTCCCGGGCGCGGGTCCACCTCGCGAGCAGGTCGTCGATCCGATCCTCGTCGGCCTGCCGCTCCTCGAGCGACATCGAGCGGAGCGACGCCGACAGGCCCGCGATCCCGCACAGCGCTCGCCACTCCCCGTCGCTCTCGACGCTGATTCCGATCCACCGGTCCTCACCCAGGCACGGATAGCAACCCTGAGGCGCCCGCCCGGGATGCCGGTTGCCGCGGCGTGGTTCGGCGGCCCCGCGAAGCTGGGCCGTCAGGATGTGATCACCGAACATCGTGGCCATCGCCTCGACCATCGGCGTCTCGACCGTGCCGCCCCGGCCTTCGGGCGACTGCGAGCGGCCATACAACATGGCCAGGGTCCCGACGGCGGTGTGAAGAGCCGTCATCGGATCCGGCCAGGCAATGCCCGACCGGTGGGGACCGCCGTCCCGGTACCCGAGCGCGGACGTGAGTCCCATCGCTGACTCGATCAGCGGACCGAACGCGAGCCGGTCCCGGTAGGGGCCCGAGTTGCCGAAACCGGGCATCGAGACCGCGATGACGCCCGGGTTGAGTTCCCGCAGTCGATCCGGATCGAGTCCGAGCCTGGGCATGACCCTGGGGCTGAAGTTGTCGCAGACCACGTCCGCCCGCTCGACCAGGGCCTCGAAGATGCCTCGGGCCTCCGGCTCGCTCAACTCAAGGGTCACGGACCGCTTGTTCCGGTTCATCTTGTTGAACGCGGCGTTGCGGTTGTACGAGCGTTTCCCGGCATCGTTCTCCGGGAACAGGTGCGTGAGACGGGCGATCCTTGCCGACCGGGTCGCCGGCCCACGCGCCCAGGCGGCCTCGACCTTGATCACATCGGCGCCGAGATCGCCCAGCATTCGCATGGCCAACGGTCCCGCCCAGACCCTGGTGAGATCGAGCACGCGGAGGCCATGGAGGGGCCCGTCGGTCAACGCGGAAGGCGACGACCTTCGAGCCATGCCGGTCTTCCGCGCCTGCCAATCGGCAACCCCGTCCATCGCCGGCGCCGTTCCCACAACCGAGGAATCGATGGCCGACGCCGACACCGTGCCGTTCAGAAGGAACGGCCCACGCGGAACGAGCGGCCCGCCGTCGCCGTCGATCGGCACGAAGAAACCGCGGGCCCGGAAGTGCGGGTCGTCCAGCACCTCAAGCGCGTCGATCACCGGACCGATCGGCACGCGGACCCGCTCGCCCAGCTCGATGATCTCGGCCTCGGTGTGGGCCATCATCCAGGGATCGATCGCCCGGTCGAACTCCTCTCGGTGTTCCGCGCGGTCGGCATCCTCGGCGAAGCGCGCGTCCTCCAGGACATGAGCCAGGCCCGCCGCCTCGAGGAAGGGCTCGAGCATCTCCCGGCTCGGTATCGAGAGGGCAACGTAGCCGTCCTGGCAGCGATGAACGCCGACCGGATGCCACGGCCCGCCCTGGGAGTTGCCGACCCGACCGAGGATGTACCCGGCCTGGGTCCACATCACCGTCGTGTACTGGTGCAGAGCGGCCAGCGCCTCGACGTGGGAGACATCGACGGTCTGACCTCGTCCGATCGCGGACCGCACCAGCAGGGCGGCGAGGCCGCCGATCGCTGCATGCGCGCCGGCCTGACAGCACGAATGGAGTCCTGGCCGGGCGATGGGTTCCCGGTCGGGGGCGCCGTTCAGGTAAAGGTGGCCGGACCATGCATCGTCCGTGAACCCGTTCGAACGCGGAGGACCGTCTTCGCCCCAGACGTCCCGCGCCCCGGCGCCCATGCCAAACGGCGAGATCCGCAGCAGCACAGTCTGCGGCGCGTCGGATTCGTCGATCAACGGCCGGAGTGTCCCCGGCGCGGCGCTTTCGATCACGACGTCCACGCGTCCGCGCTCGATCAGTTCCAGGACCTGCGCCCGGCCGCCGTCGTCGCTCTCCCGCAGCCGTGCCCCGCGCTTGCCGACATTGAGGTACGCGTACTCAGCGCCGGCGCCGTTCCACTGCTCGCCGACCCGCCGCCACAGATCGCCGCCTGGCGGCTCGAGCCGCAGCACCTCGGCGCCGCAGACCGCCAGCAGCCGTCCCGCATACGCGCCGGCAGGCGAGCCGGCGACTTCGATCACGCGCAGGTCGGAGCAGGGAGGATCCGTCACGAAACCGGCACGGTAGCAGCCGCCGAAGGCCGCTATCCAGAACGGGCTAGAGTGCGGGCGATGAACCGGTCGGTCTCAAGAGAATCTACGGCCACGCGCGTTCGGACCGCTCTAGCCGCCGCAGGGCTCCTGTTCCTGGCTACGTCGTGCGAACACGCCACCGTTTCGGAGTCGCCGGGGACCGAAGACCTGTGGACCAGCGCCTCTCGGGACACCGGCCCGGACTGGGAAATCGTGCAGGCATACATCGAACAGACCGAAGCCGCGGACGTCTACCGGTCCGCCGCCGCCGCCCGGGCGATCCTCAGAGAGGGTGGTCGCCACCAGAAGACCATCGAGGCAGCCAGGTTTCTCGTCAACCTGACCAGCTTCGATCGAACCACGACACTCCTGCCGGGCGTTGACCAGCAGGTGGTCGCGGGTGCGAGAGCCTTCTTCGCGCATGCTCCCAACCATGCGGAATGGCGACAGGTGCTGTTCGAGATCGGCAGCTTCAATCAGACCGCAGGGGCCAACGGATCGGCCCCACTCGCAACCGATTCGTTCCTCCAGGAGATGGCATCCAAAGCCGAGGATCCCAGGCTGCGGGCCGCCGCCCGCTACTACCTGGCAGTCAGCGTGATGCGTTCCGCCAACGTCCTCGAGCTGACAGCGGAGGACCGTGAAAGGCGGCGGCGCCGAGCGCTCGGGCTGGCCAGCGGTCTCATGGCGGGAGTGGAACAGGAGGAGTTTCTTGTACCTGGATTCCGCATCACGGCAGCGAAGAGGACGTTCGCCCACGCGGAGGCCGACCTGGTCCGCCGCATACGGCACGCAACCGTGGGCGGCACACTGCCTGGGTTGACCGGGGCCAGGCTCGACGGCGTCGAGGAGAGCCTCGCCGACTACCGGGGCCGGGTCGTGCTACTCGACTTCTGGGCTACCTGGTGCGCGCCCTGCCTGGCAGCGCTGCCCGATCTTCGCGAACTCGTCAACCGCCTACCGGCCGATCGTTTCGCTCTGCTGGCGATCAGCGTCGATGTCGATCGTGACTCGGTTACCGAGTTCTTCACCTGGGACGTGGTGACGGAACTCCTCGACAAAGAGCCCGTGCCCTGGGCAAACTGGCACGTCGGCGAACAGAGCGCCCTGGAGTGGCAACTCGAAATCGACCGATTCCCGACCTACATACTCGCCGACGACCGCGGGAAGATCCTCGCCAGAACGAGCGAACTCTCAGACCAGCTCGTGTCGCTGATCGAAGGGGCCGTCGCGAACGCCGCGACCGGCTGATTGACACGGCAGGTCCGGCACCGGCCACCTGTAGGTAGGTCCAGGCGTTCGCCGCCGACTCGGATCGGCGATAATCCACCGTGGCCAGCATCCTGGAGACCATCGACCAACTCAAGGCGGAACTCGACGCTCTCCGACCGTTGCCGCTCGAGGTCGTCGGCCGCGTCAATCAGAAGCTCCGACTGGAGTGGAACTACCACTCCAACGCAGTCGAGGGCAACTCGCTGACGCTGGGTGAGACGAGGAGCCTGATCCTCCACGGCATTACGGCTCGCGGCAAACCGTTGCGGGACCATCTGGACATTCAGGGCCACGACGACGCCGTCAAGGCGGTCGAAGACGCTGTCCAGAGACACGAGGCCCTTACGGAGGTCTTTATTCGCAACCTGCACCGCGTTCTTCTCAAAGAACCGTACGAGATGGACGCCCTGACTCCGGACGGGCGCCCAGTCAAACGGCCCATAGCGATCGGCAACTACAAGACGGCTCCAAACAACGTCCTGACCACAACCGGCGAAACCCACTACTTCACGGCGCCCGAACTCGTGAAGGCGGAAATGACCGATCTCCTCGACTGGTACCGCAACAGCGAGCGTACGGGAGAGCATCCGATCGTACTGGCCGCCGTGTTCCACTACCGCTTCGTCAGCATCCACCCCTTCGACGACGGGAACGGCCGCATGGCGCGACTGCTGATGAACCTGATCCTCATTCGCCACGGCTACACCGTGGCCATGATTCGCAGCGAGGACAGAGACCGTTACATCGATGTCCTGGAGCGAACCCAGCAGACCAAACGCCTAGCCGAGATCGAGGACTTGAGCGAATTCACCCAACTCGTCGCTTCCTGCTGTGAAGGCAGCCTGAGACTTCATCTCAGGGCAGCGAGGGGGGAGCCCATCGAGGAACCGGAAGACATCCTGCGCGAGATCGACCTGTTCAAGAAGTCGCTCGGGGAGACGCCGAGCGAGCACATTCGCGCGAGAGACCACATAGATGGCGTCGTGCGTCCGTTCATCACGCATTGCAGTGCTGTCGTACACGGACTCTCGGACCTGTTCCGCCTGGTCAAAGCCGACCTGCATGAGCTGGAAGTCGAGTGTCTGGACGGTCAGGTGATGAGCCTCGATGCTCTCGGGCCACCCGGACCTAACGATGAGATTCCGCAGTGCGCCAAGTCCGTCTCACTACGCGTTCGCTGGCGCTTGACCGGCTTTCGGCGGCGACCTGGTGACGTCGTCGTCATCTCAATCACACATCATTCGACACCTGACGGCAGCGAGTGGACGTTCATTCATCATGCCAGGACTCCGAGCGTCGCCGAGTTCGCGTCGGACGACTTGAAGCAGATCGAACTCAGATTCAACCGTCTGGTCTCCGACGTCATGGCCTCGTTGAAGACGTAGCTCACGATCCCTCCGGCTCAGTAGCTGTGTCGCGCACACGCTCAACGTATGCTCACGCGCCGCAACGACACAGGAGACTCCACGCATGGCCGTCCTCGACTTCAACCTCACCGATCAGATCGCCCTCGTCACCGGCGCCTCCCGCGGCATCGGCGAGGCCATCGCGCGCGGATTCGCCGAACAGGGCGCCACCGTCGTCCTCGCCTCCCGCAAGCAGGAGGGTCTGGACAAGGTCGCCGAGTCGATCGAGGCCGACGGCGGGAAGGCGGTGCCGATCGCCTGCCACGCGGGCAACGTGGAACAGATCGCGGGCCTGTTCGAACGCATCGAAAGCGAGTTTGGCCGGCTCGACATCCTGGTCAACAACGCGGCGACGAATCCCTACTTCGGGCCCGCTATCGACATGCCGGAGTGGGCCTTCGACAAGACCCTGGAAGTGAACCTGAAGGGCTACTTTGTCCACATCCAGCAGGCGGCGCGGCTGATGAAGAAACAGGGCTCGGGCAACGTGATCAGCGTCGCCTCGATCGCCGGTCTGCGGCCGGGTCCCAACGAACTGACCTACGCGCTGACGAAGGCCGCCGTGCTCAACATGACCCGCGGCTGGGCCAAGGAACTCGGCCAGTACGGCATCCGGGTCAACGCGATCGCGCCCGGCGTGGTCGAGACCTACTTCGCGAGCGTGCTCGTCGACTCCGAGGAGAAGCGGCAGGCGATCGCCAGCCGAACGCCGGTCGGCCGGCACGCCCAGCCCGACGAAATCGCGGGCGCCGCCGTGTTCCTGGCCTCGAAGATGGGCAGTTACGTGACCGGGGCGACGATCGTCATGGACGGCGGTTCGTCGGCCTGAGCGGCCTCGATCAGGTACGCCAGCAGGTCGCCGTCCACGTAGTCGTTGTCGACCACGTTGACCAGGAAGTAGGTGTCGTGGATATCCTGGAGCAGGCGCCGCGACTCGCTTTCCTCCTCGTACACCGCCGCCCAGGACGACAGCCACAGGTCGAAGGCCTCGTCCTTCCAGACCTCGAACGAGCGCGGATCGACGATCGTCGGCTGGCGGATCTCCTCACCCGGGAAGACGCCCCAGGTCACCGCGTTGACCGTGTCGCAGTTGCTGTAGGCCGTTCCGGACCGGTCGATCGCGTGGTACGTCAGGCTCGGCTGCCGGTCCAGTGCGGCCACTAGCGACGACACCTGCTCCGGCGCCAGGAAGAACTCCAGGTACGCCTTCTGATACACGCGGCCTCCGGCGCCGCCCCATCCGACCGCGGGATCGTCGGACGGAGCGCCGTTTACGCGCGGCTGCGAGTTGATCGTGAGCAGCCCCGCCAGGTTCAGCCGCACCAGGGCGTTGCGCAGCGGTTCGCTCTCCAGCTCGAGCGGCCAGTCGTACCAGGGAATCCCGTCGACGTCGCCGCGGCAGAACCCCGCGAACACCTCGCGCACCTGGTCGATCGAGGGCAGCTCGCGGCCCCACCGCTCACGGGCCACATCCGCCTTGATCGGTCGAAAGGCGAGATGGTGATCACCGAGATCGCCGAACGCGGGTGAACCGGCGTCGCCCCAGCGCCCGTTCGGAAACTCATCCCAGGCTAACGTCCGGGCGAGATAGCTCTTCGGCCGGTTGGCCCAGAAGATCGGACGGACGTCCTCCCTGGGGCGCTGGACCGCCGTCGCGCTTCGCCACGGCAAGACCCTCTCTGTGCGCTCGGGCACGATGCCGAGCCGGTCCAGGATGACCTGCACCGAACGCTCGAGGTTCAGGGTGTAGAAGTGAAGGCCGGGGGCGCCGCCGTCGAGCAGGCGGCGGCAGATGCCGGTCAGCAGGTCCTGGCCGTACTCGCGGACCGAGGCGTCGTGGTAACGGCGCGCCTCGATCTCGCTGACGATCTCGGGCGGCGCGCTGGCGCCAAACCCGGTGATCCGCAGAAAGGACTGGTAGCCGTTGATGGGCGCCAGTCCGGGAACGATCGGACAGTCGATGCCACGTTCCCGGCAGTCCTCCAGGAAGCGGAAGTAGAGCTCCGGCTCGTAGAACATCTGCGTGATCACGAAGTCGGCGCCGGTCTCCACCTTGGCGGCCAGATGATCGAGATCCCGCTCCCGGCTCGGCGCCTCCGGATGGCCTTCCGGATAGCCGCCGACACAGATCCCGAAGTGATCTCCATGCTCCTCGCGGATGAACCGCACGAGGTCCGAGGCGTGCGAGAAACCGTCGGCGATCGGCGACCAGGCTCCGCGGCCGCGGGGCGGGTCTCCACGCAGCGCCAGGATGTTGCCGATGCCCCGCGCGCGACAGTCGTCCAGCACCGCCGCGATCCGGCGCCGCGGCATGTTGGTGCAGGTCAGGTGCATCATCGTTTCGAGACCCAGCACGTTCTCGATCGTGTTCGCCAGCTCTAGGGTCAGCTCGGCCGTGCTGCCCCCGGCGCCCCACGTCACGTCGACGAACGCCGGCTCCAGCCGCCCCATCCGCTCGATGCGCGCGTAGAGATTCTCGATCCCGGCCTTGGTCTTGGGCGGGAAGTACTCGAACGAGTAGAAGGGCCGCTCCTCGGCGATCGCCGAGCGCAACTTGTCGATCAGCTTCACAACGAAACGGATCCTAGGGGCTTGCGCCGCGGAGCGCTACGTGTGAGCTTGCGGCGCAAGCCCCTGGGAGAGGACGGGATGGGCCGAAACACCGAGCCTGCGAGGCGTTTCGGGGCGCTACGCCGAGTCCGCCGCCACCCGCTCCGCCTGCTGGGTCAGGCCGGGCGCGGCCAGTCGTCCAGCCACCGCAGCCAGCTCGGGCCGAGGCCCGCGCCAGCGGAGTTCGTCGACGGAAGCACTGACCGGCGCGTCGCGGACCAGCGTCGCGAGTTCCCGGAACAGCTCCGCCGACGCCCGCTCCTCGCGCAGCGTCGCCGCCAGGCGGTCCCGTCCCCGCACCTTGACCGCCCATTTCCACGGTTCGTCCGGGATCTGCTCCAGGTGGACGTAGTGCGCGAGCACCGTCGCCGTCGACTTGGCGCCCCAGCCGCGCAGACCCGGGAAACCGTCGGCGCTGTCGCCGACCAACCCCAGGTAGTCCGGGATCGACTCGGGCTCGACACCGAACTTCTCGCGGACGCCGTCGGCCTCCCAGCGCACGCCCCGCCGGCGGTCCACCTGGACCGTCTTGCCGCCCCGACCGGCGTCGACGCACTGGGCCAGATCCTTGTCCGGCGTGCAGATGCGGACCTCGACGACCCGCTCGTCCGCGGCCGCCATCGCGGCGCCGCTGGCAAGCCCGTCGTCGGCCTCGTGCTCGACCATCGGCCAGACCGTGACCCCGAGCGCGGCCAGGGCCTCCTCGAGCACCGGGAACTGGGCCAGCAACTCCGGCTCGATCCCCTCGCCGGTCTTGTAGCCGGGCCACATCTCGTTGCGGAACGACTCGATCACGTGGTCGGTCGCCACCGCCACATGGGTCGCCCCATCCCGAAACATGCCGAGCACCGAGAAGACGACTCCACGCACCGCCCCCACCTCGAGCCCGTCGTCGTTGCGATAGCTCGGCGCGCCGAAGTGGTGGCGAAAGAGCTCGTAGGTGCCGTCGATCAGGTGGACGTACATGGCGGGCGCCGCATCCGGGTCACGCCGGCAAGCTACCATCAGCCGCCATGACCCGATTCGCGGCCCTGCTCTGGACCGTCTGCGCGGCCGCCGTCCAGCCCGCGGCGGCCGCCGTCGACCTGCCCGGCGACCCCCTCGCAGGCTCGGGTGACGTCGCGCGGACCGCGCTGCCGGCATCCCAGCTCCTGGCCGGTGAGCATCCGACTCCCGTCGACAACGCGGCCTTTGGCCTGCCCGAGAACGCCGCACCGCCGCGCCACGAGATGCGAGGCACGCTGCAGCTCTTCGGCGGCGGCGGAGCCTCCTGGACAGTCCACCACGACACCTACCTGCGGGCGGATGAGCCGCCGATCGTCTCCGCCCTGCGCCGCATTCCGCGGCTCGATGTCGCCCTGGTTCAGAGCGGCTCTCACCTGGTGCCCGTCAACCGCGCGCTCCGCTACACGGGTGACGCCTACTGGAACGTCATCGTCGGGCCGGGCCGGATCTGGAGCGAGAACGGCGACGGCGGCAGAAGCCGGGCCTCGTTGCCGATCACCTTGGTCGAGCGCAACCAGAACTGCGCCTACCACGGTGTCGTGTCCTTCCTGTTCGACGGCGGCGCCACCTCGCCGGCGGCCTTCCAGGCCACGCAGGAGACCTGCAAGTACTTCAAGTTCGACCTCTGGGACGCGGGCCCCACCCGCTTCACCTCCGGCGAGCCGCCCGAGGCAGGGGTAGTACTCGCGGCCTACGCCTCCGAAGCCGCCTCCCGGCTCCCGATCCGGCCGATCGAGGAGATTCGGGACGACTACCCGCGCGCCCAGGTCTACCCTCAGGCGTTCGGCGGCGGCTTCGACCGCGAGCACCTCACCGCCTTCGGCGTCGCCTTCGGCGGGGTCCACTACCAGGGCCCGGTCCACACCCGCTACGGCGACTACCCGTATCCCGAGCAGATCCGCCTGCCGTCCTACTCCACCGCCAAGACCGCCGTCGGCGCCGTCGCGCTGATGCGGCTGGCGCAGAGGGACGGTTTCGAGGTGACCGAACTCGAACTCAGGGACTACGTGCCCAAGCCACCCAGGGGCAGCTTCCACGGCGTGACCTTCGAGCACGCCCTCGACATGGCGACCGGCCACTACTGGGACACGGGCAACCAGGACGACGAAAAGAACTCGACGACCGAGCTGAACTTCTTCGTGCCGGAGCACCGGAACCGCAAGCTGCGGGGCGCCCTCGCCTACCCGACGAGGGAGTCGCCCGGCGCACGCTGGGTGTACCACACGACGGACGCCTTCCTGCTGGCCGTGGCCATGAGCGGGTACCTCGGCCAGCAAGCGGGCGCCTCGCCAAAGGAGCCCGCCGACCTGCTGGAGTTCCTGGCCACCGAGGTCTACAGGCCGCTGGGCGTCTCCGCCGGGGCGCTCCAGTCGCTGCGCACGGACAACCGGACCGACGGCTACGTCTTCGGCGGCTACGGCATGTTCTGGACCCCGGACGACATCCTGAAGATCGCCAACCTGCTGAACGTCCAGCGCGGCCGGATCGGCGACCGGCAGGTGCTCCATCCGGGCATGGTGGCCGCCGCGATGCAGGAAGACGCGGACGATCCGGGCCTGGACGCCGTCCACAACGGCCACCCGAACAAGTACAACAACTCGATCTGGTCGCGGCAGATCCAGGTCACCGACGGCACCGGCACGAAGCAGGTCTGGGTGCGGCAGATGCTCGGCTACGGCGGCATCGGCGTCCTCATGCTGCCGAACGGCGCCGTCTTCTACTACTTCGGCGACAAGGACCAGCACGACTGGCTGCGATCCGCGAGGGAGGCCTACAAGCTCCGATGACTCCACCGAACGCCTCGGAACCGGCCCCCTTCGCCGGGCTCAGGATCGTCGAACTCGCGGAGGGTGTCGCCGGCCCGTACTGCGGCAAGCTGCTTGCCGACCTGGGCGCCGACGTCATCAAGGTCGAACCGCCCGCGGGCGACCACGCCCGCCGGACGAACGGCTCCGACCCGGAAGGCTCGCCCCTCTTCCTCTACTGCAACACGAGCAAACGCGGCGTCGTCCTCGACCTGGACGACGAAGCCGATCGCGCGACCCTCGACGACCTGCTCCAGACCGCCGACGCCCTGGTTGTCGACCGCGAACCGCCGGCCGAGACACCGCCGGATCTGATCGTGGCGGCGGTTACGCCGTACGGCCTCTCGGGACCGCGCTCGGGAGCGCCCGCCGGCGAGCTGACGCTCACTCACGGCGGCGGACTGGTCAACCAGATGCCGGCCCGGTCACGCGACATCGACCGCGCGCCGGTCGCCCTGGGCGGCCATCAGGCCGGGTACCACGCCGGCCTGGTAACCGCGCTGGCGGTCGCCGCTCAGCTCTACGAGCGCGGCCACGGCGGCGGCGCCCGGGTCGACGTCTCGATTCAGGACGTGATGATCAGCATGGTGGCGCCGCTCGCGGCCAGCGCCCGCTACCACGGGACGACCTGGTCACGGGTGCCGGATCGGCCACCGGCCATGGGCAGGCTGAAGACCAGTGACGGCTACGTCATCCTGAACGCCTTCGACGATCACCACTTCGAACTCTTCCGCGAACTGATGGGCAATCCCGAGTGGTGCCAGGGCGACGAGTGGAAGGACATGGCCTACCGCAGCCACCACCTGATGGACATCGCTCCCGAGGTCGACGCCTGGGCCCTCGAACAGAAACGCGACGATCTCTACCACCGCGCCGCCAAACTCGGCATCCCGGTCGGACCGATCCACGACGCCGCGGACGTGATGGACTACCAGCAGTACCTGGCCCGCGACTACTTCGTCGAGGTGAACCACCCCCGTGCCGGGAAACGCCGCTACGCCGGCTGGCCGTACCGGATGGCCGGGTCGCCGCCCCGTGTTTCGCGCCCGGCGCCGCTGCTCGGCGAGCATTCCAACGAGGTCCGCGCCGAGGTCTCGACGGCCGGCAACGGCAATCCGGCCGGAGGCGTCCCGCCCGCCGCCCCCGCCAACCCCAGGCTCCCGCTCGAGGGCATTCGGGTGGCCGAGTTCGCCTGGGTGTGGGCCGGCCCCTATGCAGGCGTCCTGCTGTCCACCCTGGGCGCCGAAGTGATCAAGGTCGAGGGACCCAAGCGCCTCGATCTGACCCGCCGCTCCGTGGTCTGGCCCCGCGCCGAGGAGGCGCCGCAGAAGATCGGCCAGGACGCCGGCATGGCGTTCAACACGATGAACCTGAACAAGCGGTCGCTGGCGCTCGACCTGTCCCAGGCGGAAGGCCGCGAACTCGCCCTGCGCCTCGCCGGCGAGTGCGACGTGATCTACGACAACATGCGTCCCGGCGCCATGGTCAGGCTCGGCCTCGACCACGAGACCCTGCGCCGGGTGAATCCCGCGCTGGTCGTCGCCTCGTCGTCGGGCCGCGGCCACGGCGGCCCGGAGACCGAGTACCTCGGCTACGCGATGGTCCACCAGGGCGTGGCCGGCGGGGCCTGGATCTCCGGCTACCCGGACGATCACCCGACTCACAGCGGCGGCGACGTCGACCTGATGAACGCGATCACGCTCGCCTTCTCGATCGTTGCCGCGCTGCATCACCGCGGCCGCACCGGCGAAGGCCAGTTCATCGACTACTCACAGTGCGAAGGCGTCAGCTCGATCCTCGGCGAGGTTCTGCTCGAGTACGAGATGACCGGCGAGATCCCGGAACGCGCCGGCAACTCGCACCGCTACTCGGCGCCGCACGGCGTCTATCGCTGCTGGGGCATCGACCGCTGGCTCGCCATCGAGGTGCACGGCGACGAGGAGTTCGCTCGGCTCGCGGCGACGATGGGCCGGGCTGAGCTGGCCGAGGACTCCCGGTTCGCAACCGCAGCGGCCAGGAAGCAGAACGAAACGGAACTCGACGCGATCGTCGGCGCCTGGACCAGGGAGCGGGACCGCGACTGGCTGGCCCGCGAACTCCTGCGGGCCGGCGTCGCCGCCGCTCCGTCGCGCGACGCCCGGGATCTGTATGCCGACCCTCACCTGCAAGCCCGCGGCTCCTTCGCCACCGTCGAGCACCCGGAGTGGGGCGACCTGGAACTCGTCGGTCCGCCGTTCCGTATCGAAGGCCACGACATCAGCCCTCGCCGGGCGCCCCTGCTCGGCGAGCACACCGACATCGTCCTCAGCGACGTCCTCGGGCTCTCCGCCAACGAGATCGCCGCCTGCCGTGGCCGCGGCATCGTCGCCTGATCGCTACACTTCGTCCTCATCAACCACATCCCGATCCGACAAGGGAGGTCCACAGTGACTCGACTCAGCCGAACGTCGCGCAGCGCCGCGGTCGCGGCGGCCATCGCCATCGCCGCCCTGCTCTTCACTCCACCGGTCCCCGCCTTCGCTCAGGACGGCGAGTCGGTGACGGTCGACATCATGAGCCGCTATCGCGTCGCTCCGAACATCACCTATCTGACGGCTGACGGCTACGAATCGAAGCTCGACGTGATGACCCCCCGCGGCCAGGGGCCGGTGCCTACCCTGATCTACATCCACGGCGGCGGCTGGGTTGGCGGCACGAAGGAGTCCAGCGTGCTGCGGGCGCTCCCCTACCTGGAGATGGGCTGGGCGGTGGTCAACGTCGAGTACAGGTTGGGCCGGAACGCCCTGGCCCCCGGCGCCGTCGAGGACTGCCGTTGCGCGCTGCGCTGGGTCTACGAGAACGCCGAGGACTACAACATCGACACCTCCCGCCTGGTCGTCACCGGCGCCTCGGCCGGCGGTCACCTGTCCCTGACCACGGGCATGCTGCCGGCCTCGGCGGGCCTCGACCGGCTCTGCCCCGGTCGTGACGCGGACCGTCCGGGCTGGGCCGCGGCCGACGAGTACGAGATGCCGGTCGCCGCCATCGTCAACTGGTTCGGGATCACGGATGTCGGCGACCTGCTCGAGGGCGTCAACGCGAAGAGCTACGCGGTCGCCTGGATGGGCTCCCGCAGCGACCGCATGGAACTGGCCAAGCGTGTGTCGCCGCTCACCTACGTGCGGTCAGGATTGCCGCCGATCCTGACGATCCACGGCGACGTCGACAACATCGTGCCCTACCAGCACGCCCTCGACCTGCACGCCAAGCTGGACAAGGCGGGCGTAGCGAACAAGATCCACACCGTGCCCGGCAAGGGCCACGGCAACTTCACGCCCGACGAGCAGCAGGAGATCTTCCGGGTCATCCGGGCCTTCCTCGCCGAGCACGTGGCAGGTGGAGGCGGCGCAAGCACCGGCGCCGAGTGACCTCTGCCACTGGGACTCCCCACCATTTGGCAAGTGGGGTAATCGGCCTCGATTGTCGGTGCGCGGCGTTGGGTTTTCCGCAGTCACGTTGAGTGTTCAGACGAGTCGGTGCCTGCGTTGATGTGGTTTCGCGATTTCGTGTTGGCGGGTGTTCCGTCCCGTGGGGTTGAGGTTCCGGTCTGATGGTGGGTTCGGGGATTCGGTCCGGGACGGTCGGGGTTCGGGCGTGTCGTTTTGGCTGGTGTTTGCTCGGCCTCGGTAGGCGCGGCGGCTTCTTCGGGGTGGTTTCGTTGTCCGTGCGGCGCCTGGAAGAGGGTCCGGTCTCGGAGCATGGCGCAGGCGATGCGGAGGAGCCGGTCGCCGACGATGCGCAGTGCGTGTCCGTGGGTTTTGCCCCTCTTTCGGGCGCGGTCGTACCTGGCGCGGGATTCGGGGTCTCTCTGGACGGCGACTCTGGTCCAGTGGTAGACGGCGTCGGCGAGTCTGTGGTTCCTGGCTCGTCGCTGGCGGACGGTCTTCGTGTTGCCCGAGCTGACGGTTATGGGTGCTACTCCGGCGAGGCATCTCAGGGCGGCGTGGTCGCGTTGTCGTATGGCCTGTTCGGCTTCGGTGAGGAGGGTGGCGAGCACGTGGTTTCCGATTCCGGGTATGGAGTCGAGGATGGCGGCGTCGCGGAGTTCGTCGTCTTCGGTCTTGGTTTCCTTGGCCTGTTGGAGTGTTTGCTGGAGCTGGCGTCTGGCCTTGTCGATCTGCTTGTTGTACTGCTCGAGGATCGGCAGCAGGCTCAGGATGCGGTTTCTGGCGCTTTCGACGCTGGCGTCCCGGCGCTTGATCGGCTGGGCCTTCAGGCGTTCTCTGAGTTCGTCGGCGTCGATCCGGCGGACGCGGTGCTTCTTGAGCAGCTTGGCCAGTGTGGTCTTCCTCGTGCGCCGGGCCTTGTCCGGAGTGGGCACGCGCTTCCACAGGTCGATCGCCCAGGGCGTCGTCACGTCGCCATCGGTCGCGTCGAGAAACTGCGGGTAGTAGTCCACGAGATGCTGTCGGATGCGATTCGCGATCCCGTTGCGGTCTTCGACGAGTTCCTTCCTGGCGCGGGCTTTGCCGCGCATCTCGATGACGTCGTCGTCGGGTTCCGGGACCGGTCTGAGGCATTCCGGATCGGTGCGCAGCGCCGAGGCCAGCGCCTTGGCGTCGCGCCGGTCGTCCTTGGCGCCGGCGGCCGAGAAGCGGTCGCGGAAACGGTCGAGCTGCATGGGGTTGATGGAGTGGACGGGAAAGCCCGATTCCATCAGGGTTTCGACCACGGGTCCGTGCGGCACCTCGATGGCGACCCCGATCCGGTCCGCCGGGCGCCGGGCGCGGTCGAGGAGCCAGTCGCTCATGGCGGCGAGGCCCCTGCCGCCGTGGTCGAACGCCCGCTCCTTGACCACCCTGCCCCGGTGGTCCATCAGGCAGACGTGGTGTTCTCGGCTTCCCCAGTCCACGCCGGCGGTGTACGTCGTCGTCATGTTGTCCTCCCTGGTGGGTTAGCGTTGGCTGGTCGGCTCACCGCGATGCCGTTCGGTACCTGTACTGGCGCTCATGGCGCATACTCCCCACTGGATGTTCATCGCGGTGCAGGCAGCCAGGGCACAAATCCCAGCAGGGTGCTCGATGCACAGTGCGCCGTTGGTGCTCCTGGCTGCCCGCCGACTTCACGAGGCTCCGGTCAGCGTCGCGGGAGGGCCCGCCGCGGCGCCGGCCGCGGCGGATCGGTACAAGACGGTGACCGGATTCAACCCCGGAAAGGTACAGGTGCGCCGGCGTCCCCGCCGGCTTCCGGCAGGAGGCGTGCGTGACGCCTGACTCCGCATCCGGGGCCCCGGACCTCTGCTCCCGCACCGCCATCGACCTCGCTGGGCTACTCGCTCGGGGCGAAGTCTCCGCCGTCGAGGTACTGGAAGCCCACCTCGGCTGGATCGACCGGCGTAACCCCGAGCTCAATGCGATCTGCACGCTGGACCGCGACCACGCGCTCGAGCAGGCGCGGGCCGCCGATGACCTGCGCCGCCGCGACCGGGAAACCGCCGCCGCGAAGCCCCTGCTCGGCCTGCCGACCGCGGTCAAGGACCTGGTGCCGACGAAGGGCATCCGTACCACCTTCGGCTCGCCGATCTTCGCGGAGAACCTACCCGACTTCGACGCCCTGATCGTCGAACGGGTACGCGGCGCCGGGGCGGTCGTCATCGGCAAGACGAACACGCCCGAGTTCGGCGCCGGCTCGCAGACCTTCAACCCGGTGTTCGGCAAGACCCGCAATCCCTGGGATCCGAGCCGCACCTGCGGCGGCTCGAGCGGCGGCGCGGCGGCCGCCCTCGCCAGCGGCATGCTGCCGATCGCCGATGGCAGCGACCTCGGCGGCTCGCTCCGCAACCCGGCGAGCTTCTGCGGCGTCGTCGGCTTCCGGCCGACGCCGGGCCGCGTGCCCCGAGTGCCGCCCGAGCAGGGCTGGGACGACCTCGCCGTGCTCGGGCCGATGGGAAGAAACGTGGCCGACGCGGCGCTTCTGTTCTCGGCCATCGCCGGGCCCGATCCGAGAGATCCCATCTCGCTGCCTTCACCAGCCACGCCCTTCCACCCGGTCGAACCTGCTGATCTCCGCGGTCTCCGCCTCGGCTGGACCCCCAACCTCGGCCGCTACCCGGTCGAACGCGAGGTCGTCGAGGTCTGCGAAGCGGCCCTGCCGGTGTTCCGGGACCCGGGCGCCGAAGTCGAGGAAGCCGCGCCTGACCTGTCCGGCGCCGGCAGCATCTTCCGCGCCCTGCGCGCCAACCTGTTCGCCGACAAGCTGGGGCCGCTGTTCCCTAAGCACCGCGAACAGATGAAGGACACCGTGATCGAGGAGATCGAACGCGGTCTGGCGCTCGCTGGCCCGGACATCGCGACCGCCCAGGCGGAGCGCACCCGCCTCCACTGCCGCGTGGTCGAGTTCTTCGAGCATTACGACGCCCTGCTGCTGCCGACGGTCCAGGTGCTGCCCTTCGATGTCGACCTGCCGTACCCCACGGCGATCGAGGGACAACTGATGCCGAGCTACACCGACTGGATGGCCTCCTGCTACTCGATCACCGTCACCGGCTGCCCGGCGATCTCCGTGCCGTGTGGCGTCGGACCGTCCGGGCTGCCGGTCGGCCTGCAGATCGTGACCGCCCGGGGCAGCGATCGCATCACGCTCGCCATCGCGGCCGCGTTCGAGGCAGCGAACGCGAACACCATCCCTGGACTCTCGGAATGACCTGTCGCGGCTGCAGGTTGCACCTGGGCATGCCCCAGCTACTGCTATGCCTCGGCGTAGCCGGCCTAGCCGGACTCGCCGCCGGCCCCCTCGCCGCCCAACCCGCCGACTCGGCCAACACGATCTCCGGCGCCGTTGTCGACGAACGCGGCGCTCCCGCCGCCGACATCGAGGTCGTTCTGCGACCGTATCCGAGCGCCTTCGAAGCGGATCTGTACGTTCTCGGCCACCCGGACGCGCTGCCGGAAGCGGTTGATCGGGTCCGCTCCGACGCGGACGGGGTCTTCTCCCTCTGGGCGCCCGCGGCCGGGCCCTACCGCCTGGAGTTCGGGCGCTCGACGCCCCCGAACGAGCCGGGGGACGCCATGCCGCTGCTACACGGCGAGCTGCTCCCGCTCAAGGGCGCGCAGGTCTCGAACACGATCGACGTGCCCGATCGCCATCTCATCGCCGTCCGGGTGCTCGATGCGGACGATCAGCCAATTGAGGGAGCACTGGTCGTGGCAAACCCGAGCGTCTGGGTATCGCGTCGCACGCTTGGCGTTCTCAACCGGATGGCCCGTGAACTGAACTCGGGAAACTACTCTCGTCCGTCGGCTCAGTTCATCCTGCCGACCCACCAGCCCGCCTCGTCTCGCACCGACGCCGAGGGAATCGCGCGAGTCGCGATGCCGACCGCCGAGGCCACCGTCGTGGTTTCGGCGAGCGGATTCGTCCGCGGAGAAGGCAAGACGCGATCCGGCCGCGCCGTGTTGCGGCTGGAGCGAGGTTTCGGCGTCCGACTTCGCGTCCGCGGTCCAACCGGCGCACCCGCGCCCGGTGTGCTCATCCGGACCGAGAGCGCTCGCGACAGAGCGTTGAATGCCGACACCTCGAATGCCCTGGCAACTCTCGGCACGCCAGGCGCCCTCGGCGGCTTCGACACGCCTTTGGCCATCACCGACCGCAATGGCGAAGCGGTCATCGGCCGGCCCCCTGGCGCGGAGACGGCCCTGGAAGTCGAAGCAGCCGACGGTGCATTCGCCCGGGTTTCCCTCCCGGCTGCGACTCCGGGTGAATCGCGGCAACGAGAGCACGTCATCGACGTGCGACTCAAGGAGCCCGTCCGGATTCCAGGCCGAATCGTCGACGCGGCGTCGGGCCTGCCGATCCACAGCGCAGCGACCTGGGTGCAGTCGTTCCCCGGTCACCACGCATTCAGCGACGCCACCGGCACATTCGACCTGAGCACGCGACCCACCAGTCGATCGGTGTATCTGCAGGCGACGGCGACCGGCTTCCTTCCCGCGCAGATCGACGTCGGCGCCGCGGACTTGTCCAATCCGGAGGAGGTGCGGATCGGACTGACGCCTTCCGCACCGATTCGGGGCCTGGTCACCGATGCCGCCCATCAACCCGTTATCGGCGCCAGCATCCGGGCCGAACCTCGCGGCGCCGGCGTCCCACCCAGCTTCTCGTTCTCATCCACTCCGGCCATCTCAGACTCCGACGGCTCTTTCCGGGTGCAGGAGGCCTTGTACGGACAAACGCACCGTTTGACCGCACGAGCGGCGGGCTACGCCCCTACCGTCCTCGACCTGCCGCCTCTTGAACCGGGCATTCCCGTCGACCCCCTTCATCTCGTCCTGAGCAAGGGCCGGCGCGTCCTCGGCTCGGTCGTCGATACTGACGAAAACCCGGTGGCCGAGGCTCAGGTCTCGCTGCTCTGGACTCTCGATCAGTCCGACTTCCGGTCCGGGCTCGAAGCTCCGGCCGGAGCCGCCGCAACCGACGGTCGGGGCGTCTTCGCACTCCCCGACACCGGGCCAGGCGCCTACGAACTCCTCGTCAGCCACGCCGACTACGCTCGTCGGCCACCCTCCCGCGTCGAGATCCCGACCGGCGAGTCGGACTTCGATCTCGGCGATCTCACGCTCGCAGCCGGCGGAGCGATCCACGGCATCGTCACTGGCCCCGGCGGAGAGCCGGTCGGCCGCGCGACCCTTCAGGCCCACGAACGAGATCGGTTCGAAGCCCCGGCCAGAACAACCACAACCGACGCGGACGGCCGATTCCGGCTCAGAGGATTCTCCTCGGTTCTCGCCGACCTTGGGGTCGAGGCTAGCGGCTACCCAGCCCACGTTGAGCCGAACGTACGCGTCGACCACGCCGACCCGGTCCTGATCGAGCTCAGACCGGGGGCCTCCATTGCCGGCCGCGTCCTCGACAACGGCGGCAACGGTGTCGCCGGCGTTCCCGTCTACCTTTGGTTCGAAGTCGACTACAGCAGCGATGTCGACCCGCGCCTGTGGGACGCCGTCGACACGCTCCCCGAGCAAGTCACGGACCGCGACGGCCGGTTCCGGTTCGACGGTCTCGCGGCCGGCACCTGGTCGGCCGAGGCGACAAAGGGAGCCGAGGGGGCCAAGCTCGACGGGATCGAGTTGATTCCGGGCGGAGAACGGGGGATCGAACTCGTCCTGCGGACCAGGGACCGGCTGATCGTCACAGTCGTGACGGAGGTCGGCGAGCCGGTGGCCGAAGCGCAGATCGACGTGGAAGCACCAGGAGAGCCTTTCTCGACCAGCTACGGAGAAACGGACGGCAGCGGACGGGCGGTGATCGACATCACGCCTGAAACCGTAACGGTCACGGTCAGCCACGAGGCGCTCCGCGACGAATCGCGGCAAGTGCGGCTCGAGCCGGGCGACAACCAGGTTCGGTTCGAGCTTCGACGCGGCCTGGAGCTGAGCGGCACGGTGCGCTCGTACCAGGGCGCCCCTCTGTCCCTGGCCACCGTGGCGGCCGAGACCGACTACTCCTCCGACGTGGAGTGGCACGGCACGAACACGGTCTCCGACCGGAACGGCGCCTTTCGCCTCACTGGCCTCGAACCCCGTCCCTACATCCTCACCGCGCGCGCGCCGGGCTACGCGGACGGCGGCCCGGAAGAGCCGATCGAGATCCGCGATGACGCCGTCGAAGGCATCGAGATCGTGCTGGAGCCGGAAGCCTCGATCGTCGCCGCCGTGACCGGGCTGTCGCCTTCCGACCTCAACCAGGTGCGGGTCACCGCGTGGAAGGGGCCCCGCCTCCGCAACGCCACGAGGGACACCGAGGGGAACTTCTCGGTACGGGGAATCGGCCCGGGAACATGGCAAATCGAAGCGAGAAAGGGCGTTAGGGAGCGGACTGTCGAACGGACCGTGACGATCGAGCGGGGTACGGCCGAGGTCTTCGTCGAGTTGGCTTTCGAGCGCGGGCTGCGCCTGTCCGGGCAGGTCCACGAAGGCGGTGCGCCAATGAGCGGCGCGCGTCTGTCGGTTGGCGAACAGTCCACGAGGACCGACCGCGAAGGCCACTTCGCGCTGGAAGGGCTCATGCCCGGCCCGAATCAGGTGGTCATCCGCCGCCCGGACTTCAGCGGCACGCAGTACCAGTCGATCGATCTGCAAACCGACCTGGAAGGCGTCCGCATCGAACTGGAACCGGCCGCGGCGACCCTCACCGGCATCGTCGTCGACGCCGAGACCGGCCAGCCGCTCGACTGGGTCCAACTGATGGCCGCCGACGCCGCGACGGTCGGCGCGATCGCGGCGGGACAGGGTCGCGGTCTACTCGTCGGAGCCAGTTCCGTTCTCAGTGAAGCCGCCGGTCAGTTCAAGCTCGAGCTGCGTTCGAACGCAGACCACTTGTGGATAACTCACGACGGCTACGAGGGAACTCAGATTCCCCTGAACATCGCGCCGGGTGAACACGTCGAAGGGCTCGTGATCGGACTGCAGCCGGCGCCTCCCGATGCTCCCGATCAGTAGCCATACGCCGCGTCGCGGCCTGGTCAACCCGTAGACTCCCGGAATGCCGCTCTCGGCGATCCCGCTGACCAGACGGATGCCCCGCCCCTGGCTCCTGCTCGGCCTCGCCGCGCTCGCCGCCGGTCCTCTTGTCCCCCAGCCGATCGCCGACGCGCCCAACACGATCACCGGCACGCTCGTCGACGCACGCGACGTTCCGGCCGCCGACATCGAGGTCGTTCTGCGACCGCATCCGAGCGCCTTCGAAGCGGATCTGTACGTTCTCGGCCACTCGGCCGCGCTGCCGGAGGCAGTCGACCGGGTCCGCTCCGACGCGGGCGGGGTCTTCTCCCTCTCAGCGCCCGCAGCGGGGCCTTATCGCCTGGAGTTCGGTCATTCGACGCCAGCGAACGAGTCGGGCGACCCTACGCCGTTGGTCCAGGGAGCCGTCGTACCCCTCAAGGGGTCACAAGTCGCCGAGACGGTTGACGTGCCCGAGCGCCATTCCGTTGCCGTTCGGGTGCTGGACACAGACGATCAGCCGATCGCGGGCGCCCTGGTCGTGGCCAACCCGTCCGTCCTGGCCTCGCCTCGCACCGCCGCTGCCTTTAGCCGTATGGCGCGCGCCCTGAGCACGGGGAACTACTCGCCACCGGCGGCGCAGCACGTCTTCCCCGCCTACCATCCCTCCGCCTCTCGCACCGATGCCGAGGGGATCGCGCGTCTCGGAATGCCGACCGCGGACGCCACAGTCCTGGTCTCGGCGGCGGGCTTCGTCCTCGGCAAGGGTACGACCAGCTCCGGCCGGGTCGCGTTGCGGTTGGAAGGTGATCCGGGAGTCCGACTGCGCGTGCGTGGTCCAACCGGCGCACCGGTGTCCGGTGCGGTGATCCGCACGGCCAGCGCCCGCGAGCGGATCAGGAACGCCGGCGCCTCCGCCGCCCTCAGGACCCTCACCACACCCGGCGCTTTCGGCGGCTCCGACACGCCTCTGGCGATCACCGACGAGGACGGAGAAGCAGTTCTCGGCCGGATGCCCGGCGCGGAAACCGCCCTGGAGGTCGAGGCAGCGAACGGTGCTTTCGCGCAGGTCTCCCTGCCGCCGGCAGATCCTGCCGAATCGCAGGAACGCCAGCACATCATCGACGTACGGCTCGATACCCCACTCCGGATTCCAGGCCGGATCGTCGATGCGGAGTCCGGCCTGCCAATCGACAGCGCGGCAATCTGGGTCCAGTTGTTCCCCGGTCACCACGCGTTCAGCGACCCAACCGGGGCCTTCGACCTGAACACCCGGCCCTCTCCTGGAGGAACGCGTCTGCAGGCGGTGGCGGCCGGCTTCCTTCCCGAGCGAATCGACATTGGCGCCGCGGACCTTGCCGGCGGGGAGGAAGTACGGATCGGATTGACGCCCTCAGCGCCCATTCGGGGCCTGGTCACGGACGAGGCCGGTCAACCCGTTGCCGGCGCAAGCATCCGGGCCGAACACCGCGGCGCCGGAGTTCCGCCCAGCTTCTCGTTCGGATCCGGTCCGGCCACCTCCGGCTCCGACGGTTCCTTCAGAGTGGAGGAGGCCTCGTACGGACAGACCTACCGCTTGACCGCACAAGCGGCGGGCTACGCTCCGTCCGCGCTCGACCTGCCGCCGCTTGAGCCGGGCATACCCGTCGAGCCCGTTCATCTCGTGCTGAGCAAGGGCCGTCGCGTCCTTGGCTCAGTCGTGGATATGGACGGAAACCCGGTGGCGGAGGCCCAGGTCTCCCTGCTCTGGCCTCTCGACCCGTCCGACTTCCGGTCCATGCTCGAAGCCCCGGCCGCTGCCGCGGCGACCGACGGTGGGGGAACGTTCGCACTCCCTGCCACCGGACCAGGTCAGTACGAGGTTCGGGTCAGCCACGCCGACTACGCCGATCGGCCGCTCTCCCGAGTCGAAGTACCAGCCGGCGAATCGGACTTCGATCTCGGCGATCTCGCACTGGCGGCCGGAGGAGCGATCCACGGCATCGTGACCGGCCCCGACGGGGAGCCGGTTGCTCGCGCGACGATTCAGGCCCGCGAGAGGAATCGGCGGGGCCGCTCGGCCACCAAGACGGCAACGACCGACACGGACGGCCGATTTCGCCTCGACGGATTCTCTTCCGATCTCGCCGACGTCGGTGTGCGAGCCTCCGGCTATCCGTTGCTCGTCGTGCCCGGGGTGCGCGTCGACAACGCCGACCCCGAGTTGATCCAGCTCAAGCCCGGGGCTTCCGTGACCGGCCGAGTGCTCGACAACGGCGGCAACGGCGCCCAAGGAGTTCCCGTCAGGCTTCGGTTCGAGCAGGACTTCCGCGCCAGCGGCGATCCGAGGCTCTGGAGCATGACGGAAACGTACCCGCGCCGGGTGACGGACAAGGACGGTCGCTTCCGCTTCGACGGTCTACCGGCGGGAACCTGGTCGGCCCTGACACGGAAGGGAGCGGAGGGAGCGCAGCTCGATGGAATCGCGCTGATCCCGGGGGCGGAACGGGAGATCGAACTCGTCCTGCGGATCAGGGACCGGCTGACGGTCATCGTCGCGACGGAGGTCGGCGAACCGGTTGCGGGCGCGCAGATTCGTCTGGAGTCGCCAGGCGAGCGGCTGCCAAGCGGCTACGGCCAAACGGACGGCAGCGGACGGTCGATGATCGACATCACTCCGGGACCTGCAACCGTAGGGGTCAGCCACGACGAGCTTCGCAACGAGTCGCGGCAGGTCGAACTCGAGCCGGGCGACAACGAGGTGCGATTCCAGCTTCGGCCCGGCGTGGAGCTCAGCGGCACGGTGCGCTCGTACCAGGGCACTCCTCTGGCCCTGGCTACCGTGGAGGCCCGAACCGAGTACTCCTTCGGGGCCGAGTCGCACCGTACAAACACCGTCTCCGACCAGAACGGCGCCTTCCGCGTCACCGGGCTCGAACCACGCCGCTACGTCCTCACGGCACGCGCACCCGGCTACGCGGACGGCGGCCCGGACGAGGCGGTCGAGATCGGCGACGAGACCGTCGACGGCATCGAGATCGTGCTGGAGCCGGAGACATCCATCGTCGGCGCCGTAACCGGGCTGTCGCCGGCCGATCTGAACCAGGTGCAGGTGTACGCCCGGAAGGGGCCCCGAACCCGCGACGCCACGACGGACACGGACGGGAGCTTCTCCGTGCAGGGAATCGGCCCGGGGACATGGCAGCTCAGGGCGGTCAAGGGCGACTGGGAGCGCACTGTCGAGCGGACTGTGACGATCGAGCCGGGTATGTCCGAGGTCTCCGTCGAGTTGCCTTTCGAACGCGGGCTACGACTGTCCGGTCAAGTGCTTGAAGACGGTGCACCCCTTGGCGGCGCGAGGCTGTCGGTGGGCGACGTCACCGCCCGCGCCGACCGCGAAGGCCGCTTCGCCCTGGAGGGACTCGAACCCGGCCCGAATCAGGTGTACATCAGCCGGCCGGACTTCAGCGGCTCGCAGTACCAGTCGATCGACCTGCAGACCGATCTCGAAGGCGTCCGCATCGAACTGGAGCCGGCCGCGGCAACGGTCGCCGGCGTCGTCGTCGACGCCGAGACCGGCCAGCCGCTCGACTACGCCAGCCTGATGGCCGCCGACGCCGCGACGATTGGCGCTATCGCGGCAGGCGGAGAAACCGGAGGCCCACTCGTTGGGGTCAGTTCCGTTCTCACTCAAGCGGGCAGATTCGACCTCGAGCTGCGCGAGAATGCCGACCACCTGTGGGTGACGCTCGACGGCTACGAGAGTGCTCACATTCCGCTGAACATCGCGCCGGGCGAGCACCGCGAAGGGTTCGTGATCCGACTGCAACCGGCGCCGGCCGAACCGCCGGATCAGTAGCCGTGCGCCTGTTGCGACCGCTGCTGTGCGTTGGCCTGTCTGGCCTGATCGGACTCACCGCCGGCGAACTTCGCGCCCAGTCGGCCGTGCCGGCGCTCACCGTCACCGGCACGCTCGTCGACGAACGCGGCGCTTCCGCGGATGGCGTCGAGGTCGTGCTCCGCCCTTACCCGAGCACCTACCAACTCGACCTCGATCTGCTCGGCTATGACGCGCTGCCGACCGCCGTGGACCGCGCGCGATCGGGTCCTGACGGCAGTTTCGTGCTCAAGGCACCGGTTCCCGGGCCCTACCGGTTCGAGATCCGGCCCGCGCCGCCGGTGGCCTCGCCCGACGCCGTCGTACCACTCGTCTACGGAGACGTCGCACCCCTGGAGGCACCGGAGACTCTTCAGCCGAACGAACTGCCAGATCGCCACCTCATCGCCGCTCGCGTCGTGGACGCCGACGGTCGGCCGATCGAAGGGGCCTTGGTCATCGCGAGGCCCACGCGGACAAGGTCCCCCCGGTACGAAGGCCGAAACTCCGACCGGCGGCCCGAACGCCTCTACCCCCGCTTCCAGTCCACAGCCGCACGGACGGACGAAGAAGGCAACGCCCGCTTCCTGATGCCGACGGCCGCCGCCAACATCACCGTATCGGCACCAGGTTTCGCCGTCGAAACGGCAACGACGGAGGCGGGGCGAACCGCCTTCGTCCTGGCGCCCGACCCGGGTATCCGGTTTCGAATCAGCGGACCCGACGGTGCGCCGGCACCCGGTGTCCTTCTCCGAACCCACGGCAACGCCAGGGCGCCCCTGGCGATGACCAACGAACAGGGCGAGGCCATCGTCGGCAACGCCGCCGACGGCGAACTCGCCTACGACTTTCTCCGCTGGGACGGTGCCTTCGCCCGGGTTCCCCAACCCGACGTCGCTCCCGCCGGCTCCGGCGCCGGCGAACGAATCGTCGATGTTCGGCTGGAAGCTCCGCTCCGCATACCAGGTCGGATCGTCGACCGTGTTTCCGGCACTCCTGTCGCCGACGCCGCGATCTGGGTCGCGGGTTCCCCGGGTGAGAACGCGCAAAGCGGCCCCACCGGCGAGTTCCTGGTGAACTCCCGGCCCCGCGAGGACTCCATCCGCCTGTGGGTAGTGGCCAGCGGCTACGTCTCCACAGGCGCGAGTGCGACGATCCCGGAGTACGGAGTCGCCGACGAGACGGCGGTCGCACTGAGACCGGCAGCTCCCCTGTACGGCTTCGTCACGGACTCCGCCGACCAGCCGGTTGCCGGCGCCGACATCTCGGCGCGGCCCCAGGGCACGGAGCCGATTGCCACCATGTTCGCCATCCGGTCCCAGAGCGCGACTTCGGCTGCCGACGGTTCTTTCCGAGTGGCCGGCATCGTCTTCAACAACCCCTACCGGCTCACGATTCGCGCCGAGGGATTCGCAAGTTACGCCGTCGATCTGCCACCCTACGAGCCTGGGACGACCGCCGATCCGATTCGAATCCGGCTGACCGAAGGGCTCCAGACCCGGGGCCGAGTCGTCGACACGGACGGGAGTTCCGTACCCGGCGCCGAAGTCGGCTTGAGGTGGCCGGAACAGAAGCAGCCGCGGTTCGCCAGCCGCCGTGAAACCGACGCCACCGAACCGGTCGTAACCAACGATCAGGGAGCGTTCGTCATCGCCGGCGTGAAGACCGGCGAGTACGGCCTGCGCGTCTCGCACGCCGACTACGTCAGCCCAGGCGATTTCCCGATCGAAGTGCCCGAGGGGCGGGGCGACGTTTACCTCGGTGAATTCACGCTGGTGCCGGGAGCGGAGATTCTCGGTGTAGTAGTCGATCCTGACCAGGAACCGGTCGAGGGTGCACTCGTCTTGTTTCGCGACCACGGCCCGGATCGGAGCGAACGCTCGGCCACGACCGACGCGGCAGGCGGCTTCACGCTCACCGGACTTCCCCACGAGCAGGTCGATCTCACCGTTGAGGCGGAGGGCTACCCCTTGTTCGCGTTTCGAGGTGCGCGACCAGCGACCGGGGAGCCGATCCTGATCCAACTCGCGCGAGGAGCCTCTCTCTCGGGGCGCGTACTGACCGCCGCGGGGAGCGCCGCAGTGGGCGCCAGAGTCCACCTGGAACCTGAGATCCGGACCCGCATGAGCGGTCGCATCTTCTCATCGGAGGACACGAGGTCACGGACCGACGGCGACGGCCGGTTCGTCTTCGAGCACCTGTTTCCCGGTACCTGGACCGTTGAGGCAAGCGCCGGAGCCGAAGCCGCCCGAACCGATCCCCTTGAGCTCATCTCCGGATCCGAGCGGACGATCGAACTCCACCTTCACGCCCAGGAGCAGTTGACGGTCATCGTGACTGCATCCTCGGGGCGACCTGTAGCCAACGCGCGGGTTCGGCTGGAGCCGAAGGACGCGACCCGGTCGAGCGAGTTCAATACCACGGACGGCAGCGGACGTGCCCAGTTCGAGGTCCGTGCCGGACCGGCCTCGTTGACCGTCGAGCATCACGAGCACCCTGACGAGTCACGAGAGATCGTCGTAGGGCCGGGAATCACCGAGCTGGCGGTTCAACTCCAGCCCGGCGGCGAGATCAACGGCACCGTCCGGTCGGCGAGCGGCGCCCCCATTCCGGCGACCGTCGAAGCCCACGCCGAGGAATCCACGAACTTCGACGTCAGCATACGCACGTACGTGCATCCGCCGAACACGACGGTCGCCGACGGCTACGGCTCCTTCCGTCTCACGGGCCTGGAAACGGGCCGTTACCTCCTTGTTGCCCGCGCAGCCGGGTACGCGGAGAGCGGGACCGAAGAACCGATCGAGGTCGAGGGCCGAAGCGTAGCCGGAGTGCAGATCGTGCTCGAGTCCGGCGTCTCACTCAGAGGCGTGGTGACCGGCCTGCGGCCGGCGGACTTGGCGCAGGTGACGATCACCGCAACCCGGCAGGCGCGGTGGCAAAGCGCCACGCCGGACCCCGAAGGCAACTTCACCATCGAGAACCTGGCGCCTGGAACCTGGCAGGTCGTCGCCAGGCGCGGTGACTCCTACGCCGGCCGTTCGGTTGAACGCCCCGTGACGATCGCCGGGGCTGGTGCGGAGGAGTTCGTCGAGCTTCCGTTCGACCGCGGACTCCGCCTGACCGGGCAGGTGCTGGCCGCCGGCGCGCCGTTGGTCGGAGGGCAGGTGCTCGCCCACCGCCAAGGGCACGAAGACCCACGGTACGCGGAGATCGATCAACAGGGCCACTTCGAGATGGAGGGACTGCAGGCCGGCGCCTACCGCATAGGAGTCAGCAGGCCCTACGGCGGCGTGGAGTACCGCTCAATCGAAGTCCTGGCAGACGTGGAAGATCTGCGCATCGATCTTCAGCCAGAAGCGATACTGTCCGGAGTCGTCCTCGACGCAACGACCGGCCTGCCGCTCCGGGACGTCTCGCTGGAGGCGGGTGACGCAGCGACCATGGCCGCCCTCGCCAGCGGCGATGACGAAGGGAGCGTCTACTTGTCGGGGGTGATTGCCGGCAACGCATTCAGTGTGGGCGCAGGAAGATTCGAGCTCCGCCTCGGCCCCAAGGCCGAGCGGCTATGGGTCACGCACGACAGCTACGAGGGTGCCTTGATCCCTCTGAACATCGGCCCGGGGCAGCGCCAGGAGGGGCTGGTGATCCGACTGCAGCCGGTCCCGCCCGAGCCGCAGGACAGGTAGCCGGCGCGCTCTACCTCACCGACGCTCGTACGTGTACAACCGCCGCCCGCTCGCCGACACCGTCTCCACGCGCCGAACCGCGGCGTACGGCTCCAGCGCCGCCTCCCACGCCTCCGGCGTGTAGTCGGCGAAGCGATCGCCCCGCAACGTGAGCAGATCGTCGACCCGCGGGTCGCCCTGGGGAACGAACTCGACCAGGCCTCGTGGAGCCAGGGAAACGAGCCAGGAGGCGATCCGCGGCAACGGCACGTTGCGGCCAATGGCCAGGTGGTGGAGGACGGCGAGCGCCACCACGGCGCCCGCGCTGCGGGAGCGGCGCGCAAGCGAGCGCCTCTCGGTCTGCGACCAGCCCTGGTCGGGCGACGGGTTGGCCAGATCCTGGTAGAGGGGCAGAAAGCGCAGGCGATCCGAGCGCGCTCGGTCGCAGGCGGTCTCCAGCGCGCCAAAGTCGGAATCGAAGCCGATCACGTCACGGACGCCCTCTTGCAGGGCAATCGCCGAGAACTCGCCCGTGTTGCAACCGAGATCAAAGAGCTGCTCGGGCGGCGCCTCGGCGACGAAGGAACGCACGGATTCGGCCTTGCGCGAGGCTTCGCCCGTGTCGTAGCTCGTCAGCAGTGAGTAGTCGCTCCAGGTCGTATCCGTGCCCCTCGGCTCGAGGCTCTCGATCCAGCGGCGAAGCTGGGTCAGAAGGCCGCGGTAGGCGTTCCGCGGCAGCGGACGTTTCCGCGTCCGCTGCGCCGCATCGCTGCGCGAACCGGCACGCCGTTCAAAGCGAAGCGGCAGCAGGACATGGGCCTGCATCCGCGGCGACCAGCGCCTCCGGCGCGGCAGCAGAGCCGCCACTTCGCGAGCCGGGATCCCCTCCTGCATCCCGCGATACCAGGCGTTGTGGGGGACGCCGAACTCCGCCGCCAGCAGCAGGGGGTTCAGGAACTGTTCGCAGAACTGCGAGTGGCCCTCCCAGTACTCGCCTTCGCGATAGCGCCGCAGCGACAGCCAGTCGATGAACACCGGCTTCGCGCCCTTGAACTGAACGTTGTATGCGCTGGCATCCGAGAGCGAGATGTCCCTGTCGAGGAGCCGGATCTGTAGTTCCAGGTGATGAAGCGCCGCCGCCTTCAGGAGCGAGAAGGGCCATTCGTACGGGTAGGAGATGAACGGCACGCGGGGGTGCTCCAGGACCAGCCCACCGGGCGGAGGCAGGACGCCGGCGTCGACCGGGTCCACTTCCTCCGCCGCGACAAGTCCCCCTTCGACGACCAGGGCGTCGACGAGGCCGCACTTCCGTACGAAGCGGTACTCCTCGACGGCTGCAGGGGCGACACTTCGGAAGATGCGGCCGTCCCGGCCCTCGATCACCTGCCCCGCCGGATCGCGGAAGGACGAAGGCTCGGCCTGGGACTCGCGCGCGGCCCCCGTTCGCACTACTCGGACTCGTCGGTGCCGCCGAAGCCGAAGAAAGCCAGAATGCGCCGCCAGTAGTACTTGAAGGCGAGGGCAGCGGCCGCCACGCCGCCGATCACAGCCTGCAGGATCATGCTGCCCGACGCGGGATCAAGGTAGGCGTGGGCAGCCTGCGGCACGATCGCCACGATGATCAGGGCCACCAGCAGACTCGTTCGATGCCGCGCCATTCCTCTCACTCCCGGGGGCGCTGCCAGCACCCGCGTGAACTGTTCGTGAAGACGAACAGATCGCGGGCTTTTCGTCAAGCGATCCGGACCGTTCCCACGTCTCGCCTAGGATTACCGCCCGCTCAGCGGACAACAGACAGTACAGCCCAACGCACAAGGGAGAATCACAGTGGACATCGCGAACAGGATCATGGTCGTCACCGGCGGCGCCTCCGGAATCGGCAAGGCGCTGGCGGAAGCGTTTCACCGCGAGGGCGCGCGGCACGTCGTCGTCGCCGACCGCGACGAGGCCGGAGCCAAGCAAGTCGCCGCCGCGATCGGCGGCACGGGCGTCGGCCTGGACGTAGCGGACGAGGGCGCGGTGCGCGGCCTGGTCGCGGCGACGCAGTCGAACATCGGCCCGATCGACCTCTTCATGTCGAACGCCGGCTTCGTGACGATGGGTGGGCTCGAGGTCCCCAACAAGGAGATCAACGATCAGTGGGAGGTCCACGTGATGTCCCACGTCTACGCCGCGCGGGCCGTCCTGCCCTCGATGATCGAGCGCGGCGAGGGCTACATCATGAGTACGGCCTCCGCGGCCGGTCTGCTGACCCAGATCGGTTCGCTCGCCTACTCACTGACCAAGCACGCGGCGGTGGCGCTGGCGGAGTGGATCGCGATCACCCATGGCCACCAGGGCATCCGGGTCTCCGTGCACTGCCCGCAGGCGGTGAAGACGAACATCGGCGCCAACAGCCCCGACCGGAACCGCCGGCAGGGCCTGTCCGTCGGCGTGGCCTCGGGCGACGGCGTCCTCACGGCCGAACAGGCCGCCGACGCCTGCATCGACGCCGTACGCCAGGAGCGCTTCTGGGTCCTCCCTCACCCCGAAGTCGCGGAGTACGTCCGGCGCAAGGCGACCGACGTCGACCGCTGGCTGCACGGCATGAGGCGCTTCCAGGGGCGGCTCTACGAAGGGCAGCCACTCCCGGGCGACTGGTTCGTCGACGCTCAGGACGACTGACGTGACCCCGTCCGACGATCCGGTGCTCTCGGGCCGGGAGGGCGGCGTCGCCGAGATCGTGCTGAACCGGCCCGCCCGCAGGAACGCCGTGACCGGGCCGCTGGCGCAACGCCTGCGCGAGGAGATCGTCGCGGCGACCGAAGACGACGAGGTCGCCGTCCTGCTGGTTCGCGGCGCCGGCGGCGCCTTCTGCTCCGGCCTCGACCTCGGCGAGTTCCGGGCCGACCCGCCGCCCGACTGGATGCCGCACTTCAGCGGCCTCTGGCTCGACGTCCACGCGGCGCTCTACGACTGCCCGAAGCCGATCGTCGCCGCGCTCGAACGCTTCGCGATCAACGCGGGCTCGGCGCTGGCGCTCGCCGCCGACCTCGTGGTTGCCGGCGAGCAGGCCTTTCTGCACGTCGGCGAGATCCAGATGGGGATGGCGGCGCCGATGAACATGGCCTGGCTGCGGCTGCGCCACCCGGAGAGCGTGGCGGCGCGGCTGGCGATCATCGGCCGCCGCTACACAGGCCCCGAACTCGTAAGGATGGGCGTCGCCGCCGAGGTCGTCGCCGACGACGCCGTGCTCGACCGCGCTCGGGAACTTTCCGCGACCATCGCCGGTTATCCCCCGCGGGGCGTCCGGGCGATCAAGCAAACGGTCCTCGGCGGGCGACCCGCAACCTCCGGTCGGGACTGGTTCGCCCGGTTCCGCGCCGGCTGACGACTCGACAGGGGCTAAGCCGCATGCCGGCCGGCGCCCGCGATAGACTGGATGGTAATGACGGCCTTCTCATTAGACGACAAATACACGCTCACTGAAGGCCGCGTCGCAATCACGGGTGTCCAGGCTCTTGTCCGGCTACCGATGGACCAGCACCGCCGCGACCGGGAAGCCGGCCTGCGGGTTGGCGCCTTCATCAGCGGCTATCCCGGATCGCCGCTGGGCGAGTACGACAAGCAGCTTCAGCGAGCGAACCGGCTGTTGGCGGATCACGACGTGGTCTGCCGGCCGGCGATCAACGAGGAGACGGCGGCGACCGCGATCTACGGCGCCCAGCTCCTGGAACGTTTTCCCCACGAACGCTTCGACGGCGTAGTCGGCATCTGGTACGGCAAGACGCCCGGCGTCGACCGCACCGGCGACGCCTTCCGCCACGGCAACTTCATCGGTACGGGCAAGCACGGCGGCGTCCTCGTCCTGGCCGGCGACGACACCGCCTGCAAGAGCTCGACGATTCCCGGCGACAGCACGATCAGCCTCTTCGACCTCTCGATTCCGGTGCTCTATCCGGGCGACCCGGCCGAGGTGCTGGAACTCGGGCTGCACGGAATCGCCCTGTCCCGGTACGCGGGCCTGTGGACCGGGCTCAAGATCGTGACCAACGTCGCCGACGGCGGCGCGGTCGTCGACCTGCCGCGGACGGCGCCGCCCGTCCTGCCGGACCTCACGATCGGCGGTCGCCGGTTCGAGAAGCAACTCGACATGCGGCTGCTGCCCCCCTACTCGATCGAGCTCGAGCGGCAGATCTTCTCCGAGCGCACCGCGGCCGCTCTCGCTTACATCCACGCCAACGGCCTCGACAGCATCCGCTGCGCCAGCCCCGGCGACCGCATCGGCCTGGTCGCGGCCGGCAAGCCCTACCGCGACCTGCGTCTGGCGCTCGAACTGCTCGGGCTGGACGAAGCCGCGCTCGACCGCCACGGCATCCGGGTGCTCAAGCTCGGCTGCATCGCGCCGATCGAGCCGCGGCGCCTGCGTGAGTTCGCCCAGGGCCTCGAAGAGATCATCGTCGTCGAAGACAAGCGCGGCTTCGTCGAGACCCAGATCCGCCAGGTCCTCTACAACCTGCCCGACCGGCCGCTGGTCGCCGGCAAGGAAACGCCCGGCGGCGACACGCTGTTCCCGATGCACGGGGAACTCGAAGGCCACGACATGGCGCGGATCCTCGGCGCGTACCTGGAGCACCGGCTGCCGGAGGCCGTGCCGGCCGAGAGGCTGGCCCACCTGCGGGCCGGCGCCGAGTCCGCCGAACTGGCCACGAAGCTGCCCGCCGCGCTGCCGCGCACGCCCTACTTCTGCAGCGGCTGCCCCCACAACACGTCGACCCAGCTCCCGGAAGGGTCGGACGTCGCCGGCGGCGGCATCGGCTGCCACGCGATGGCGATGTGGATGGACCGGGGCGTCAGTTGGCTGCCGCAGATGGGCGGCGAGGGCGCCTGCTGGATCGGCCTCGCGCCGTTCACGGAGCAGGAGCACGTGTTCCAGAACGTCGGGGACGGCACCTACGCCCACTCCGCCAGCAAGGCGATCGAGGCCTGCATCGCCGCCGACCTCCACATGACCTTCCGCATCCTCTACAACTCCGCGGTCGCAATGACGGGCGGCCAGGACGCGGTGGGGCTGCTCAGTTCAATGGGCGTGGCGAAGCAGCTTCAGCTCCAGGGCATGAAGCGGGTCGTCCTGGTGACCGAGGACCTGGAGCGCTTCCCCCATCGGGACGACAACGGCGTCGAGATCCGGCATCGCCGCGACTACGACCAGGTGTTGAAGGAGCTGCGGGCGATCAAGGGCCCCACTGCCGTCGTCTACGACCAGCAGTGCGCGGCCGAGAAGCGGCGCGAGCGCAAGCGCGGCATCCAGGAAACGCCGAAGCAGCGGGTCTACATCAACCCGGCGGTCTGCGAGGGCTGCGGCGACTGCGCGGCGAAGTCGAACTGCCTGTCCGTGGCGCCGCTGGAGACGGAGTACGGCCGCAAGACCCAGATCCACCAGTCGTCCTGCAACCTGGACTACTCCTGCATCGAGGGCGACTGTCCCGCCTTCATGACCGTCGAACTGGGCGACGGAACGAAGCCGGTTCGCCGCGCCGCCGCGGCGCCGCTCGCCGGGGACGAAACACCGGAACCGGTCCGTCAACTGCCGGACGACGCGACCTTCCGGGCGTTGCTCGTGGGCATCGGCGGCACCGGCGTGGTGACCGTCGACGCGATTCTCGTCACCGCGGCCCTGATGGAGGGCCGGTACGCGGTCCACCTCGACCAGACTGGACTTGCGCAGAAAGGCGGCGCGGTCGTGTCGAACCTGCTGCTCAGCCGCGGACCGATCCCCCGGGCCAACAAGCTCGGCAACGGCGAGGCCGACCTGGCGCTCTCCTTCGACCTGCTGGCCACGATCGCACCCGACAACCTGAAGCGGTTCTCGCAGGAGACCACGGCCGTGGTCGGCAACACCGCCGGCATCAGCCCGGCGGCGGTGATCACGGACAGCGCCGCGCGGATGCCCCCTCTCGACGAGCTGCGCAAGCGGCTCGCCCTGTTCACCGACAGCGACCGCAGCTACTTCGTGGACGCCGAGGCCGCCACCGAGCGCCTGCTCGGCAACAGCGTCACCGGCAACATCTTCCTGGTCGGCGCCGCCTACCAGCAGGGCCTGCTGCCGCTCCAGGCGCGCTTCATCGAGCAGGCGCTGGTGGCGAACGGCGTCGCCGTCGAGGACAACATCCAGGCCTTCCGCTACGGCCGCCTGTCCGTCGCCGATCCGGAGCGGTTCCGGCGCGCCGCCGGACTTGCCGAGCCCGAGGCGCCGACGGCGGCCGCGGCCGTCGACGCCGCCCGCGAGCGCCTCGAACACTGGGCGCCGAAGTTCAGGCCGGAACTCGACCGGTTGCTCGCCGGCGCGCCGCGGGGAGGGTCGCTCGACCGTCTCCTGCCCGGCCGAGTCGCCGACCTGCTGCTCTACGGCGGAGGGAGCTTCGCCGAACGCTATCTCGGGTTCGTCGGCGACGTGGCGGCCGCGGAGGAATCGAAGCTGCCGGGCCACACCGCGGTGCGCGAGGCGGCGGCTCGCTACGGCTTCAAGCTCCTCGCGGTCAAGGACGAGTACGAAGTCGCGCGCCTGTGGCTCCAGGACCCGACCTGGAACCAGGTCTCCCGGGACTACGACGGCTCGCTGTCCCGCCAGGTCCTGCTCCACCCGCCGACGCTCCGCCGGTTCGGCTGGAAGCGGAAGATCCGCCTGGGGGGCTGGTCGCGCTCGCTGTTCCGGCTGCTGTACGCGGCGCGCGGGCTTCGCGGCACCGCGCTCGACGTCTTCGGAGCGACCCGGCACCGCCGCCTCGAGCGCGGGTTGTTCGACTGGTACCGCGGCCTGGTGCACGGGGCCCTCGACCGGCTCGACTCGAACTCCGCGCCGCTGGTCGTCGAGCTGGCCGAGCTCCCCGACTCCATCCGCGGCTACGAGGACGTCAAGGAGCGCACGGTCGCCACGGCAAGGTCGCGCGCAAGGCAGCTCCAGCGTCAGATCGACGAAGAGCCGGCCGGCTCCAGGGTCGCCTGAAGCCGCGTCCGCGCTAGGATCCCCCGCCGTGACGACCCGACGGATCACGTCAACGCTCTGGCTTCTGCCGGCCCTGCTGGTAGCCGTTGCCGCGCAGCTTCCGGCCCAGACCGCGCACCCGGTCCTGAGCGGCTTCCTTCCCATCGACGACTACATCCTCGAGATCGACGGGCAAACCGATTCCGGGGCCAGGCTCTATCTCTCCCAGCGGGCGGCGTCGATGCTGATCCTCAGCGACTCCCTGGGTGACCCCATCCTGCTGTGGGCCCGCAGCATGGCCGTGGACCGGCTCCAGGACTCCGACCTCCTGGCGTCGGGACCCGGCTACGACGTGGTCGCCGAACCGGACAAGTCCTACATCGGCGAGGCCAGGCCGGACCAGACCACGATCGTCCTGCCCCTGGAGGGCCGCGACGTGAAGATCCTCCCCCGGCCCCCGCTGATCGGCGACCGCACCCTGGGCGAGTTGCTCGAGCACTCGCCCGGCTATCGCGCCGGCATGGACGCGTTCCAGCCGAATGCCGCCGCCATGGCCGCACTCCACGACACCGAGCCTGCCCGGGTCAGGGTCTTCTTCGGCACCTGGTGCGGCGTCTGCAAGCAGGTGCTGCCCAACCTCCTCCAGGTCAACGCCGGACTGGAAGGCACGCAGGTCACCTTCGAGTACTACGGGCTGGCTTCCCCTCCCGCCGGATGGGAAGACCCGGAAGTCAAGAACAATGAGGTGACGGGGCTGCCGACCGCGATCATCTATCGCGACGGCCAGGAAGTCGGCCGCTTCGGCGGGGCGAATGACTTCGCCCGGCCGGCGCAGGTGCTGCAAGCCGTGCTTGCGGGGCCGCGGTAGGCCGCGAAGCTAGAGCCCCGCCGCGCGGCCGTTCACGACCACCGGCTCCTCCAGATTCCCTCTGCTCCCGACATTGACCTCAGCGCCCCAGCGGCGGCCCGCGGCCCAGAAGGAGACCTCGTAGGCGCCGGGCGTCACGCAGCCGAGCCCGAGCCGGCCGGTGTCGGAGAAACGCACAGCCTCGCGGGCGCCGGTCAGGTGGCTCGCGATCTCGGCACCGGACTCGGTGGTAACGCTGAGGAAAGAGAGGGGTTCGCCGCCGCAGTCCGCGGCTGGGCATCGCAGCTCGAGCAGGCGGCCCATCAGTAGCGATTCCCTTTTCGTGGAGGTGCGGCCCGCCTCAACGTTGACCCCAAGGCCGCCGGTGCAGGCTGCGCCATCGTTCCAGACCAGCGAGATGCTACCGGCGGGCAGATTCCGGCTGGCCTGCCCGGCCGCCGACGCCAGACTGGTGTTGACCATGTCGCCAGAGGCGTTGACGAAGTGAAGCCACGCACCGGCAGCGGGACTGCCGTCAGTGCGCTGGAGTTCGACTTCGAGTACGCCGGTCTCCGCGTCTTGAACACGCAACACCAGGTGTGGCGGCGGCTCGGTGCCGAGCGCGAGATCCTGAACCACGTTTCCCGCCCGGCTACTCCGGCCCTCCCTCACACGGGTCGGCGACACTCCCGCAGACGCCTTGAGGCGGTACGAGCCCGGCGGCGCCGGTGGTAACTCGAAGCGGCCATCGTCGCCGGCCTCCGCGTAGGCGACAGTACGCCCGACGTCCCCGATCAGCGACACCTGGCCGCCGATCGGCGCGCCGTTCACGTCGAGCAATTCGCCCGTCACCCGAACGCCGTTCAGATCCATCCGCGGCAGCGGGCCTTCGGGCCACAACCGTCCGACGTTTCCGCCCTCGGCACGCCAGGTCATCCACAGCAGGTCTGTCGGTGCTCCCGCCACCTCGAAGGCCCCGTCCGGGCCTACGGCCTCACCTACTGCCTGAGGCGGGATGCCCAGCACACGCTGCTGTCGGGACCCGCCCGGCCGCTGCGAGACGATCTGGAGCTTCCCGGAGCTTCTCGAGGGTTCGAACACCCGGCTGAAGGAGACGTGGCCGCCGGTCACCGGGCGACCGTCCATGACCAGCACGCTCTGGATGACCCGAGTCGCTATCGCCACGTCGATCGTCTGCACATCGGCCGGCCCCTCCTCAACGGCCACCTCCTGCGAAGCGCGAAGCCGGCCCGAGGCGTCCAGGACCTCCAGTCGATAAAGGTCGGGCGCCGCCATGAACTCTGCTCGCACTCTGGAGTCCTCGCCACCGCGCTGCCTCGCCTCCGCTTCCGGCGGCACCTGCAACGTCGCCTGGACGATCGGCGCCTCTACCTCCCGGAACCGATCCAGCAATCGAACCGTCCCGCCGTCGACCCCCACGACCTGCACGGCGACCGGGCGGCCGGAATCCAGCCAGGATTCGCCCTGGTCGGCGAGTTCATTCGCCCCCAGCACGATCAGCCGATCCGCGACCGGCACCTCCGGGCACTGCAGACGCAGGTGGTAGCGGCCTGCCCGCAGGCCGCCGAACATGTAACCGCCTTCCGGATCGGACACGGTCACGTGACGCTGGCGCAACATCAGGGCCGCGACGGCGCCCGCGCCTGGTGGGAGCAGTTCAACGAGGCAGCCGGCCGCGGGTTCCGCGCCCACCGCGTCGAACAGCCGTCCCTGCACGACCGACCCCGGATCGAGGGCGATCAGGCCGAGCTCGATCTCACCACCGGGCATGGGCGCGACGCGGATGAGCGAAGACTCGAGGTAGTTCTCAGCGCGGAACGAGAGGTCGACCGTCGTGTCGCCGCCGAAGGAAGGGCTGATCGGCACCAGCACCGGACCCTCGGCATCCTCGACGTCATGGGAAGCGCCGCCCATCCGGCCGACGGCGTTGGTCCGTAGCGTGAAGTTGCGGATCGGTTCTCCGGCGGCGCCGACGAGTTCGACGCGCACTTCGCCGGCGCCGGTTGGAGCAGTGGACGCCTCGGTGGCCGGCTCTTCTCTGGAAGCGAGTTCGAAGACGACACGCGAAGCCCGCCGCCCCTGCTCGATGGCCCGGGAGTCCGTCTCGAAGCCGGGCGCATTGGCCGTCGCCTGGACGTTTCCGGCCGGAAGACCCGCCAGCTCGAACGCGCCCCTTTCCCCGCTCTCCGCACAGCGCCGCAGGGTTCCAAACCAGTCGGGCAATCCCTCGTCGCTCCAGGCGGTGCAGACCGTTGCTCCCGAGAGCGTGCGGCCGCCAGCGGATTCGCGGACGACCCCTTTCGCCGTCCGCCCAGCCTGCAGCCGGATCTCCTCGGGTGGAGGCTGGTTCGAGTACTGGCCAACGAACGGCAGGTGGGTCGGATGGTCGACGACCAGCGTCAGGCCGTGCAGGCGCGGTACGGCGTGCTCGATGACGCCGTCCTCCGCGGTCCCGCTCCGAACCAGGATCTCGTCCGCCGGCGAGACACCGCCACGGCCCGGCATCAACACCGTGACCGATGCCTCGCCGACGGGCTGGCCGTCCGCTCCCAGCACGACGACCTGGCCTGTAGCGGGCGGTCGCGCCTGCTGCGCCTCCGCGGCCGCGCCAAGTGACTGGAGGATGGCAAGGCAGGCAAGAACAGAACTCAATCGCATGATGGAACCTCCCCGGAGCGAATGGCGCCCGAACTCAGCAGCAGAAACCGGACCGGCGGTCGAAAAGGACGGTCCAGGCCGCTGCTGGACTCCTCGAGCACCCAATACCTGCGACCAGGCAGCAGACTCACGTGCGCAGCCCTGGTCGGCAAACGAACCTTGCCGATGACCTCATCCCGTCGCGGGTCGATGCGGTGCAGGTCCCAGACGGGTTCGCCACTCGTCGCGTCCCGCATCAGGACGTACAGACTGTCCTCGTCGCCGTAGAGACCGGCCGGATAGCTGGACGCCTCCAAAGCCGCGTAGAACCCAGCCATTCGGTCCTGGCTTGCTTGAGGCAGCGTCGGCAACGGCGTCGGCAGCTCCGGGAACGCATTCAAGCTCCGACCCTCGCCCACGAGTTCCTGAATGAACACGGCCGGGGAGTAGCGGAGCGCAAACACGGAACGGTCCGAAGTGCCTGCCGCCGCCAAGTGGCTGAACGCCATGCCGCCGGCGTCCAACTCGCCCGGGTAGCCGGGCCACGCGGAGGTCTCGCGAAGCGCGCTCGATCTCCCGCCAGCCACCGGCTCGCGTCCGAACTCGGCATACTCCCGGTTGGCGTCCTGCGGACCAGTTCGCCGGCCGCCCCGCGCATAGAGCCTGCTCCGGAAGGCGACCAACTCATTGATATTGAAGAGCTCCTTGCCGCTCCTCCCGTCCGCAACTGGTTGTGTATCGCCCTCCCACAGAAGCTGCCGGGGCCTCAGGTCACGCCCGAGTTCGAGGAGCCGGTCTGGCCGGCTCACGTCCGAGTCAGCCAGCACGTAACCCCGCCCCCAGAGCTCCACGTCCATTGGCGACACGAAGTTCAGCGTCAGATCCTCGCTTTCCCAGCCGTTGACGATGCGTTCGAGTCCCTCGGACGTGCTGTAGACGAGCAAGCGCGACTGGTGCAGATCCGCGAGCACGAATCGTTCGTCATCCATCCAGGTACCCCGGATGCCACCGAGTAGCGGAAACTCGGCGACCTGCAACGGACGGCAGGCGGGCTCGGGCCTATGCACCGCCGAACACCCACTGAGAAGCAGCAACGTGACGACCGGGCTGGCCGCAACAGACCTCAGTCGCACGACACAGACTCCCCGGCGCGAATCGCTGCCGCATCCAGGAGCAGGAGCCGAATCGGCGGACGCAACGGATCCTCCACACCGCTGGCCGCTTCCTGGAGCAGCCAGTATCTGCGGCCCGGAAGCAGACCCACGTGAGGCGCGTTCGTCGGCAGACGCACTTTGCCGACAACGACATCCTGCGCCGGGTCGATGCGGTGCAGCTCCCAGACGACCGCGTCGCCCGTGGCGTCCCGCATCAAGATGTAGAGAGAGTCCCGATCGGCGTAGAGACCGGCTGGATAGCTGCCCGCTTCCAGGGGACCCCATCCAGTCCAACCGCCTCCGGCGGCGCGAAGCGACTCTGGGAATGGCGCCGGGAGGTTGGGAAAGGCCTGCAGCCGCCGGCCTTCACCGACGAGTTCCTGGACAAACGGATCATCGGGCGCGAAACGGAGGGCGAACACTGAACCAGCTTGACCGCCCGTCGACACGAGTTCGGAAGCTGTTCCAACCCACCCGAGCTCTCCCGGGAAGCCGGGCCAGGCCGCTACCTCACGCAGCGCACCTGGCCCGGAGGCCAGCCCGAACTCGGCGAACTCCCGTTCTTGCTGGAGCGATTCCGAAAACCGTGGGCCATCCAACCGTATGGCCTCCACGTAGAGCCTGTCGCGCGAAACGGCTAACTGTCCGATGGCAAACACCTCGTCGCCGCTCCAACCGCCCGTCACCCTCTCCATGTCGGTCTCCCACAGCATCCGAACCGGTCGCAGGTGCCGGTCCAGTTCGAGCAAGCGCTCCTGGTCCCTCTCAAGCCCGTGCTCTTGATCTCCGTGGCGAGCCGCCAGCACGTACCCTCGTCTCCACGGCTGGATGTCCACCGGGAACATGAAGTTCAGCGCCGGGTCCACACTTCCCTGGCCGTCGACGATCCGCACGAGTCCGTCAGCCACGCGATAGACGAGCAAACGGGACTCGTTGGGATCGACCAGCACGAACCGTTCCTCGTCCATCCACGTCCCGCGCATCAGGCCGAGCATCGGCAGTTCGGCGACTTCCAACGGACGGCACGCGGGCTCGGGCGTACCGACCGCCGAGCACCCGCAAAGAAGCAACGAACCCAGGACGGCGCCGCCCGGCGCAATCCACCGCGTCATGGGGCTGGACCTCCCTGTTACAAGGCTTACTCCAGCGCCAACGCCACCAGGGCCGGGATTTGTTCCCAGCGGCCGGCACCGACGGTGAAGGCCACGTACTGCCGCCCTTCGTGGAGATAGGTCATCGGCGTGCCGTGCGGCGTCGGCTCGACGCGGTGTTCCCAGAGTTTCGCGCCGTCCCGCTTGTCATACGCGCGGATGTGGCCGGCGTCGCCCATGAAGGTCATCCGGCTCGGGTCGTAGTCGGCCTGGATGATGAAGATCAGGTCTCTGGTCAGCACCAGACCGCCGTTCGAGAGGATGCCGTGGGAAGCGCTGCCCAGGTCGGGCAGATCGAGGTGGGCGATCGCTGCCCTGCTTGCTGACCTGAGCCACCGCCTTGATCTCACGGCCGTCCACGGTGACATCGACCAGGTTCGGAGCCGAGGCCAGGTCGTAGTCCCAAAGGCCGTGGCGAACGGCCTGGAAGTGCCACTTCCGCTCGCCGGTGCGGGCGTCCAACGCCACCAGGCTCTCGGCGAACAGGTTGTCGCCGCGCCGGTGGCCGCCGTACCAGTCGTTCGTCGGCGTCGACACGGGCAGGTAGACCATGCCGAGCTCGTCGTCGCAGCTCATCATCGTCCATACGTTCGTGTTCCCGGAGTACTCCCAGGACCCGTCGAGCCAGGTGTCGTTGCAGATCTCGCCGGGCTGCGGAATCGTGTGGAAGATCCAGCGCTGCTCGCCGGTGCGCACGTCGTAGCCGCGCACGTGGCCGGGCGGCATCTTCGGTCCGCGCGGGCCGTCAGAGATGACCGAGCCGAGCACGATGACGTCGGCGCAGACGATCGGCGGCGCCGAGTGGGTGTACTGGCGCTCGTTGATCTCGCGGCCCAGGCCCAGGGCCGTGTTCACCGTGCCACCGTCGCCGAACGCGGGGTCCGGCGCGCCCGTCAGGCGGTCCAGCGAGATCAGGCGACGGTGGTGGGCGGCGTAGATCAGCCGTTCGACGGGCTCGCCGTCGACCTCCCCGCTCCAGTACTCGAGTCCACGGTGCTGGAAACCCGCGTTCGCCGGACGGCCGGCCTCGTAGCTCTTCGGGTCATAGACCCAGAGCGTCTCGCCCGTGCCCGGGTCGATCGCCGCCACCTGGCTGAGGGAGGTCGTGATGTAGAGCGTGCCGTCGATGTAGAGGGGTGTGCTCTTGTACTGGCCGCCCCGGTACTCCGTGTCGGCCTCGGTCTCGACCGACGTCCACCGCCAGACCTCGCGCAGCCGGTCGACGTTGGACGGGTTGATCTGGTCGAGCGGCGAGTACTTGGTCGAGGCGCGGTCGGCGGCGTAGTGACGCCATTCGCCGACCGGCGTCTGAACGTCCGCGTGGGGGTCGCTGCCGCAGCCGGCGTTCAGGAGCAGAAGGACAGCTGTGCTCACAGCCCATCCAGAACCAGAGGCCGGCCAGAGGGCCGGCGCACCGACAATCGAGGAGGACGTGGAGGCACCGGCAGCCTTGTTCATGAACATCCGGCGAGTCTACGCGGCGATCCGGTACGCTATGCGGCCTTCAGAAACAAGGGTCTAGAGGAGAAGAGAACGATGGCATGGGACTTTCAAACAGACGCTGAATTCCAGGACAAGCTGGACTGGATGGACGAGTTCGTCACCAACGAGATCGAGCCGCTCCGCTTCGTCCTCGGCAGCCCCTACGACCTGTCCTGTCCCAAGCGGCGGAAGCTGATCCCGCCGCTTCAGGAGGAAGTGAAGAAGCGCGCCCTCTGGGCCTGCCATCTCGGTCCCGACCTCGGCGGCCAGGGCTACGGTCAGGTCAAGCTGGCGCTGATGAACGAGATCCTGGGCCGCTCGCCGCACGCGCCGATCGTCTTCGGCTGCCAGGCGCCGGATTCCGGCAACGCCGAGATCATCGCCCACTACGGCACGGACGAGCAGAAAGCCCGCTACCTGCGGCCCCTGCTCGACAACACGATGGTCTCCGCCTACTCGATGACGGAGCCGCACGGCGGTTCCGACCCCAAGGTGTTCACGACCCGCGCCGTCCTCGACGGTGACGAGTGGGTGATCAACGGCGAGAAGTGGTTCTCCTCGAATGCCCGCTACGCCTCCTTCCTCATCGTCATGGTGGTGACCGATCCGGACGCGCCGCCCTACAACAAGATGTCCATGTTCCTCGTGCCGAAGGACACGCCGGGCGTCGAGATCGTCCGCAATGTCGCGGTCGGCGCCGGTGAGCAGGAGGGCTCGCACGGCTACGTCCGCTACAAGGACGTCCGCATCCCCCAGGACCACCTGCTCGGCCAGCGCGGCCAGGGCTTCGTGGTCGCCCAGACCCGCCTGGGCGGCGGCCGCATCCACCACGCGATGCGGACGATCGCCAAGGTGCGTACCGCCTTCGACCAGATGTGCGAGCGGGTGCTCTCCCGCGAGACCCAGGGCGAACTCCTGGCGCAGAAGCAGCTCGTGCAGGAGAAGATCGCCGACTCCTGGGCGCAGATCGAGCAGTTCCGGCTGTTCGTGCTCCAGACCGCCTGGAAGATCGACAAGTACAAGGACTACCGGATGGTCCGCAAGGACATCTCGGCGGTCAAGGCGGTCATGCCGAAGGTCTACCTGGACGTCTTCTCACGGGCGCTGATGATCCACGGCTCGCTCGGCGTCTCGAACGAGATGCCCTACTCCGCCGGCGTCATCGACTCGTTCCACATGGCCCTCGCCGACGGACCGACCGAGGTCCACAAGATCACCGTGGCGAGGCAGCTCCTGCGGGAGTACGCCGGCACCGACGACCTCTTCCCGACCACCCACCTGCCGAAGCTCCGCCAGGCTGCGTACGAGAAGTACGCCGAGGTGCTCGAGCACGCGGTGGCGGCCAACTAGCGCCTTTGACATCAGCCGGGCTTGAAGCCCCGGTGGCGGAGCCTCCGAAACTGTAGGCCACAAGTCGTTGACTAACGGGACACAATCAACGTAATCACGCTCATATCCGGCTCCTTGAGCCCCCTTGAGGGAGACTGGCGATGGAAACGCGCGTTTCGTACCGGGTCTGGACGCTCCTGGTCTGCGCACCGTTGATGACGGTGGCGACCGCGGTGCGAAGCCAGACTCTCCCCGAGCAACTGACGAAGGACGTGGTCGAGACCTTTCTGACCGACCACGGCATATCGACCGTCGAGGGGTTGATCGAGGCGCTGCCGCCGCTGCACAAACGGCATTTCGTCGCCGTGTTCGACTCCGCCGGCCTGTCGTCGGAGTTCACGTCGCTGTCCCATCCGAGGATCGTCTCCTGGGGAGCGGATGCCCGCTTCATTCTCGCCTGGTCGACGAACCTTGAGGATCCGCTCGCCGACAGCGTGGAGTTTCTTCAGCACGCGCCGGACGATGCCCGCTGGATCGCGGGAGTCTTCGACTTCTCCGCCGAGGAACCCGCGGTCCGTCATCCCGATTCGTGCGCCCGCTGCCACGGGACGCTGAATCGCCCGATCTGGGGCGAGGACGAGACCTGGCGAGGCACCGAAGACGACAGGACGGGCGCTTTCGACTGGTCGGCGTTCGCGGAGAGCATGCTGACGTCGGACCATCCGAGGTTGGCGCCTCTCGACGTGAGCGACTACGGCGTCCGTTCGAGGCGCCGGATCACGGTGCCGGCCTGGCACGGCGCCCCTGGCTTCAAGGCTTCCAGTACCAGACCCGCCTGGGAGTTCGGTCAGATGCTGATCGCCCGTCACGCCGAGGTTCTCTTCGAGGGTCTGAAGAGCCGGGACTTCGACCAGCATTTCGGTTCCGTTGTCTGTTCCCCGGGCAGTCCGCACCGCTTCATGGATCGCATGGATGACATGTTTCCTCTCGCCGACTACAACCTGAACCTGCTCGCGGACGGGTCGACCATGGTCCAGGGAGTGGGGAAGTTCGACCCGGGATACCCGGGCGACACCATTTGGCCATCCTGGGACGGGGGCTACTACGGTGGAGACACCTCGTTGAAGGCCGCGATCGCCTTTCTCATATTGCATGATCTGCAGAAGAACAACAGGGTCGTTCGCGGTGTGTACGACAGGACGTCGAGCCACGACGCTTCGAGGAGCCCGTACCACTGCTGTCCCACAAACTTCAGGGCAGGGCGAGTTGCAGTTGATCGTTTCTCGGGCGCGGCGGGTCGCGTTGTGTCTGTAACAGGTCATTGAGTGGGCGTCGTTCGAAGAGATTCAGTTGGAGCAGACGGAGGATCTCGCTGAGCGTCCACTTGAGGCGATTGGAGAACTTCAGGTAGGCGAGGAGGAGGTGGACGCACATGGCGATCCAGATCTGCGTCAGCACGGCGTTGCGGGAAGTGCCGAGGAAGCTCTTGATCCGGAGGTTCTGCTTGATCCACTTGAAGAAGAGCTCGACCTGCCAGCGCGCCTTGTAGATGTCCGCGATGGTCCTCGGCGCGAGCGCGAAGTTGTTGGTGAGGAACACGTAGTGCTTGCCGGTCGCGGCGTCGCGATAGCCGACCCTCCGCAGCGGAATCGGGCAGTCCTTCCGGCCCTTCCTGCTCGTCAGCTCGATCAGCTGGTCCGAGGTCACGCCGCGGCCGGGCGCGTACGAGCGGCGCTCCCGCACCGCGTACCGGACTCCCCGCTTGAGCCGCGTGACCAGGAAAACCCCTTGCTCGTCAAGGGATCTCAACCAACTGAAGTCCTGGTACAACCGGTCCGCGGCGACGATGCTCCCCACTGGCAAGCGCAGCGTCCGCGCCACGTCGATGTCGGACCCCTTCCCGTCCGTCACGCTCAGGAAGGACGGCAGATTCCCGCCGTGGTCGAGACCGACGTGGACCTTGATCGCCCCTTTGCTCTTGCCGTACTTCGCCCAGGGAAACAACGAGAGGCACAGGTCGATGTACGTCGCGTCCAGGGACACGAGCGGATTCTTGAACCGGAACCCGTGGCCGGGCGCCAAGCCTCGGCAGCGGTCCAGAAGGCGCTTGAACTGCAACTCGAAGAGCTCGTGAGGCTGCTCCTCGTTCACCCGCGCCAGAGAGGACCGCGCGACCCGACCGACGCCGAGATGGTAGAGCTTCCGTCTCTGGGCTTCCAGATTCGAGACGACGTCCCGCAGGCTGCACCGCCCCGACAACTGCGCCATCGCCATCGCCGCGAACTGGCTCCACCGGCTCATGGAACGGAGCTTCCTCCCCTTGTGATGCCTCCGGGCGTCCCGCTCGAACTCATGTCTCGACACCAGCCTGAGCAACTGTCCGAGCACGGTGTTATGATGCGCCATGGGTCTGGATCTCCTTGCTGTAGTTGGACTTTCGACCAAGACCAACCTTACAGCACCGGACGATTCAGGCCCTTTTCTCAACCCGGTTTGTGGGACAGCAGTGGGGAGAGGCCGTCTCTGAGTTCCTCAATGAGATCCTCATATGCCACGGGAAACGGATGACTCGGCGTCACGCGAGCTGGCTCTCGCGCTTCGTAACGTTGGTCCTGCGGGTGAAGGGCCACCCGGTCGAAGCCGCGCTTTAGCGCGGTGCTCCACACGCGGCTTGGTGGCAAATCGTACTCGTCCCGCAGGACCGATGCGGTGATTCCCGGAACGACGATGACGGGGGGAGGAAGAGAAGGTGTTGGCATCCCGGTACCTCAGTTGCGAATCTACCCCAGCAAGGAAAGCTGGAAGGCGCAGCATAGCCTGTTGCGTTGAACCCGCTTCTCGCCCTAGCCGCTGAGGGATCTCCTGCAGAGCACTGCTGTCCCACAAACTTCAGGGCAGGGCGAGTTGCAGTTGATCGTTTCTCGGGCGCGGCGGGTCGCGTTGTGTCTGTAACAGGTCATTGAGTGGGCGTCGTTCGAAGAGATTCAGTTGGAGCAGACGGAGGATCTCGCTGAGCGTCCACTTGAGGCGATTGGAGAACTTCAGGTAGGCGAGGAGGAGGTGGACGCACATGGCGATCCAGATCTGCGTCAGCACGGCGTTGCGGGAAGTGCCGAGGAAGCTCTTGATCCGGAGGTTCTGCTTGATCCACTTGAAGAAGAGCTCGACCTGCCAGCGCGCCTTGTAGATGTCCGCGATGGTCCTCGGCGCGAGCGCGAAGTTGTTGGTGAGGAACACGTAGTGCTTGCCGGTCGCGGCGTCGCGATAGCCGACCCTCCGCAGCGGAATCGGGCAGTCCTTCCGGCCCTTCCTGCTCGTCAGCTCGATCAGCTGGTCCGAGGTCACGCCGCGGCCGGGCGCGTACGAGCGGCGCTCCCGCACCGCGTACCGGACTCCCCGCTTGAGCCGCGTGACCAGGAAAACCCCTTGCTCGTCAAGGGATCTCAACCAACTGAAGTCCTGGTACAACCGGTCCGCGGCGACGATGCTCCCCACTGGCAAGCGCAGCGTCCGCGCCACGTCGATGTCGGACCCCTTCCCGTCCGTCACGCTCAGGAAGGACGGCAGATTCCCGCCGTGGTCGAGACCGACGTGGACCTTGATCGCCCCTTTGCTCTTGCCGTACTTCGCCCAGGGAAACAACGAGAGGCACAGGTCGATGTACGTCGCGTCCAGGGACACGAGCGGATTCTTGAACCGGAACCCGTGGCCGGGCGCCAAGCCTCGGCAGCGGTCCAGAAGGCGCTTGAACTGCAACTCGAAGAGCTCGTGAGGCTGCTCCTCGTTCACCCGCGCCAGAGAGGACCGCGCGACCCGACCGACGCCGAGATGGTAGAGCTTCCGTCTCTGGGCTTCCAGATTCGAGACGACGTCCCGCAGGCTGCACCGCCCCGACAACTGCGCCATCGCCATCGCCGCGAACTGGCTCCACCGGCTCATGGAACGGAGCTTCCTCCCCTTGTGATGCCTCCGGGCGTCCCGCTCGAACTCATGTCTCGACACCAGCCTGAGCAACTGTCCGAGCACGGTGTTATGATGCGCCATGGGTCTGGATCTCCTTGCTGTAGTTGGACTTTCGACCAAGACCAACCTTACAGCACCGGACGATTCAGGCCCTTTTCTCAACCCGGTTTGTGGGACAGCAGTGAGCCCGTACTATCAGCGGTGGTTTCTGGAAGCCCATGGCGTCGACGCCGGCAGGGAGCTCCGCGACGCCTACGACACGTTGATCCGCAGCTACGGACAGAATTCGCTGAACCTGCGCCGGCGCCGGGCGAAACCGCCGAGGGACGCCTGGTACTTCGCTTTCCAGCACGTTGCGAATTGGGAATTCAGAAACGACGTCTGCGAGGCGCTGGAAGAGGAAAGCCCGTTGCCGGAGTTGCCGGAGTTGCCGGCTGTCGAGCCCACGGTCAAGGTTGCCGACCGGCTTCCGGAGGTTTCCCTGACCGAGCGGGGCGCGCGCAAATCGATCGAACTCGACCGCTTCTTCTACGAACCGTACGGCAACTCCCTCACCTACAGGGCGGAGTCCTCGTCTCCGGCGGTGAGGGTCTCCCTGAGGAGCAGCAGGACCTGGCGGAACACCGAGTGGGTCGCGAGGTGGGCCGAGAACACGGTGTTGAGGCTCGATCCGGTGGATGAGGGACTTGCGACGGTGACGGTTACCGCGTCCGTCGCGGGCGCGTCCGTCACCCAGGAGTTCTCCGTGACGGTGGCCGGCACCCCCGAACAGCCCGAATCGCCGCCCGCCGTTCCACCGCCGCCCGCCGGTCCACCGCCGCCCGCCGATCCACCGCCGCCCGCCGATCCACCGCCGCCCGCCGGTCCACCGCCGCCCACCGGCCCGCCGGCCCAGCCGGAACCGCCGCCCCAGCCGGAACCGCCGCCACCGCCAACGGTACGTCAGGGCCCCCTTCAAGCGGCGTTCACCGCGGACACGGAATGCTCGGAGGAGCTTTGCCGGGCCTCGACCGGACAGATGGTGACCTTCGAGGACACGAGCGCGGGCGCGGTAGCCGAGCGCAGTTGGGACCTGGGCTACGGCCCGGAAAGGCATGACCGAGCGGTGCGGGCTTCGTGGTCGGAACCGGGCTTCTACACGGTGCGCCTGAACGTTGCCAACCGTACTCACTCGTCGAGCGTCTCGCGCGTTCTTCTGGTGGAGGCGGCCGAGCCGGCGGGGAGCTGCGCGGCGGATCCCGGGACCCTGTGCCTGATGGACTCTCGTTACAGCGTGTCGATCCGGTGGCGCGGCGGCGGGGGAGAGGGCGGCAGCGCCCGGGTGGTCCATGCCGGAACGAACAACACGGGGATGTTCCGTTTCTTCGGCCGGGACAACTGGGAGCTTCTGGTCAAGGTGCTGGACGGTTGCGCCTTGAACGGCCATCACTGGGTCCTTGCGGCCGGAGCCACCGACTTGGGGCTCGACCTGACCGTGACCGACACCGTGACCGGCGTGAGCAGCACCTACACCTCGGAGGCCGGCGAGGTCGCGCCGGCGATAGTGGACGCTCAGGCGTTCCCGGACGGTTGCCGGGAGTAGGCGCGAGCGCCGGCGCCGGACATCGCGGGACCCATTTGGTCTCGCGGAAGACGATCCGGACTTCGCGTGCCAGAATGCGCTTACCGTGACACACGCCGCGAACCTTCGCTGCCGTTTGGGAATCTTCCTGCGGTTCCAGATTTGTCTCTCGCTGACTGCGGTGCTCGCGGTCGAAGGTCAGACTCTCCCCGAGCAACTGACGGAGGATGTGGTCGAGACCTTCCTGACCGATCACGCCATAACGACGGTCGAGGGGTTGATCGAGGCGTTGCCGCCGCTTCACAAGCGGCACTTCATCGCCGTCCACGACTCGGCCGGTCTGTCGGCTGAATTCACATCGACCGTCCATCCCAGGATCATCTCCTGGGGCGCCGATTCCCGCTTCATTCTGGCCTGGTCGACGAACCCCGACGATCCGCTCGGCGACAGCGTGGAGTTTCTTCGGCATGCGCCGCAACAGGCGACGTGGATCGCGGGAGTCTTCGACTTCTCCGCCGAGGAACCCGCAGTCCGTCATCCCGATTCGTGCGCCCGCTGCCACGGGACGCTGAATCGCCCGATCTGGGGCGAGGACGAGACCTGGCGGGGCACCGAGGACGACAGGACGGGCGATTTCGACTGGTCGGCGTTCGCGGAGACCATGCTGACGTCGGACCATCCGAGGTTGGCGCCTCTCGACGTGAGCGACTACGGCGTCCGTTCGAGGCGTCGCATCACGGTGCCGGCCTGGCGCGGTACCGTGGGCTTCAACGATTCCAGTGTTCGCCCCGCTTGGGAGTTCGGTCAGATGCTGATCGCCCGTCACGCGGAAGTTCTTTTCGAAGGTCTGAAGGCCCGGGGGTTCGACCAGCATTTCGGTTCCGTTGTCTGTTCCACGCGCGGTTGGTTCGGTTTCGTGAACTACGTGGATGACATGTTTCCTCGGGCTGACTACAATCTGAACCTCCTCGCGGACGAGTCCGTGATGGTGCAGGGAATGGGGAGGGACACGGATAACACCTGGCCATCCTGGGACGGGGGCTACTACGGCGGAAACACCTCGTTGAAGGTGGCGATCGGCTTCCTCATGTTCGGCGCTCTGCGGGAGGAAGTCGACAGCGTCCGCGACCTGTACCGCTCCACTCCGAGCAGGGGCGCGACCCGGACCAGCGGGTACTACCTGCGATGGCCCTTCGAATCCGCTGGCGTCAACGCCGACGAGGAGTTCCAGGACGCCTACGACACGTTGATCCGCAGCCGCGGACAAGATTCTCTGGATCGGCGCAGGCGCCGGGCGCGGCCGCCAAGGGACGCTTGGTACTTCGTCTTCAATCACGTCGCACAGTTCAGAGACAGCCTCTGCGAGGCACTGAAGGAGGAAGGCCCGCTGCCGGAATTGCCGGAGTTGCCGCCTGTCGAGCACACGGTCGGTTTTGTCGACCGGCTCCCGGAGGTTTCACTGACCGAGCGGGACGCGCGCGCATCGATCGAACTCGACCGCTTCTTCTACGAACCGTACGGCGAATCGCTCAGCTACAGCGCGGAATCCTCGTCCCCGGCAGTGAGGGTCTCCCTGAGAAAGGACAGAATATGGCGGAGCTACTCGTGGGTGGCAAGGTACCTTGGCAAGACGGAGTTGAGGCTCGATCCGGTGGATGAGGGACTTGCGACGGTGACGGTTACCGCGTCCGTCGCGGGCGCGTCCGTCACCCAGGAGTTCTCCGTGACGGTGGCCGGCGCCCCCGAACAGCCCGAATCGCCGCCCGCCGATCCACCGCCGCCCGCCGGTCCACCGCCGCCCGCCGATCCACCGCCGCCCGCCGGTCCACCGCCGCCCGCCGATCCACCGCCGCCCACCGGCCCGCCGGCCCAGCCGGAACCGCCGCCCCAGCCGGAACCGCCGCCGCCAACGGTACGTCAGGGCCCCCTTCAGGCAGCGTTCGCCGCGGACGCGGAATGCTCGGAGGAGCTCTGCCGGGCCTCGACCGGACAAATGGTGACCTTCGAGGACACGAGCGCGGGCGCGGTAGCCGAGCGCGGTTGGGACTTGGGCTACGGCCCGGAAAGGCATGACCGAGCGGTGCGGGCTTCGTGGTCGGAACCGGGCTTCTACACGGTGCGCCTGAGAGTTGCCAACCGTACTCACTCGTCGAGCGTCTCGCGCGTTCTTCTGGTGGAGGCGGCCGAGCCGGCGGGGAGCTGCGCGGCGAATCCCGGGACCCTGTGCCTGATGGACTCTCGTTACAGCGTGTCGATCCGCTGGCGCGGCGGCGGGGGAGAGGGCGGCAGCGCCCGGGTGGTCCATGCCGGAACGAACAACACGGGGATGTTCCGTTTCTTCGGCCGGGACAACTGGGAGCTGTTGGTCAAGGTGCTGGACGGTTGCGCCTTGAACGGCCATCACTGGGTCCTTGCGGCCGGAGCCACCGACCTGGGGCTCGACCTGACCGTGACCGACACCGTGACCGGCGTGAGCAGCACCTACACCTCGGAGGCCGGCGAGGTCGCGCCGGCGATAGTGGACGCTCAGGCGTTCCCGGACGGTTGCCGGGAGTAGGCGCGAGCGCCGCCGCCGGACATCGCGGGCCCACCTGATTTCGCGGTGGACGCGCCGGACGATGCCCGCTGGATCGCGGGAGTCTTCGATTTCTCGGGGCGGGCGTGGCGGTTCTTCACCCGGAAGGGTGCTCGCGATGCCACGGGACGCTGAGGCGTCCCCTGTGGGGAGAAAGCGTCCAGATACCGAAGAATGGCGGACACGGCGCGGAGTCGGACAGGTCGCCGGGTTTCGACTACCGCTCGTTCGCGACGAGCATGCTGACCTCGAACCATCCGAGATTGCTGCCGCTCGACCGGCTCAGACGCTGTCCGCCCGGCATGCCCAGCAGTCACGGATGTGCTCTCGTTCCAGACAGGTTGCCGCCGGTAAGGCCGCGCGACCAGCGCTGGCGGGCTTCCCTACTCCCGACAACCGTCCGGGAACGCCCGAGCGTCCACGATCGCCGGCGCGGAGCGGCCCGGTTCGTTCCGGTACTCCCGCTCCTCGCCCGTCACCGTGTCCCTCACCGAAATCACGTAACCGAGGTCCGTCGTCGAAGCGCCCAGCACCCAGACGCGGCCGTTCTGGACACAGCCGTCCAGCACCTTCAGCACCACTTCCCAATTGCGCCGGTCGAAGAACGAGAACAGACCCGAGGAGTTCGTCCCGGCGTGAATCACCGTCCCGGCGCCGCTCCCGCCGTCTGCCCCGAACCACCTGACGCGCACCGCGTAGCGGGAGTCCCGGAGGCAACGGGTTTCCGCGTCCGCTTCGCAGCTCCCCGCCGGCGAAGCCGCCTCCACCAGGAACATCCGCGAGTCACTCGACTCCTCCCGGCCGTCGCTCACCCACAGGCCGACCTCGTAGAAGCCGGGCTCGGTCCAGGCGTGCTCCGTCGAACGCGAACGCGACGTCGACCCGTCGCCGAAGTCCCAGACCCGGCGCCGGACGCCGCCCGTGCCCGCGTCCTCGAAGCGGACCGGAACCCCCGTCCGGGCACGGCACAACTCCGCGGAGCACTCCGCCTCCAGCGCTATCGACGCGCGAGGCGGCCCGGCGGGAACGGCGCCGCCGGAGGAATCCGTATCGCCGCCGGAGTCGTCGTCCTCGTCCGATGAGTCCCCGCCGCCACCGCCCGAGCCGCCGCCGCCCGAGCCGCCGCCGCCCGAGCCGCCGCCGCCACCGCCCACGTCGTCCTCGCCGGCAGTTCCCGACCGCACCGAAACCGTCACCCGGTCCTCGCCGTACAAACCCCGCGCGTCCGTCACGCGCAGCCTGAACGTCAGGGTCACCGTTGCGCTCAGCCCGTCCGGCGCCTGGAACGTCGTCGACGGCGACGCGGGCGAGGCAAGGGCGACCGAAGGCCCGCCGATCTGCCTCCAGGAGTAGCTCAGCGAATCGCCCGCATCCGGATCTTCGCCCTGTCCGCGGAGGGTCACGGCGGCGCCCTCCCGGACTCCCGTCAGGTCGTCTCCCGCCTCCGCCGTCGGCGGCTCGTTGCGGTTGGCCAGCGCCACCGTGATCGCCTCGCTACGGCTGAACCTGCCGTCGCTCACCCGCACCGCCACCCGGTAGACGCCGTCCCCGTCGGCATCGTCGGGCGCTTCGTAGTCCTTCGCCGACACGAACCTCAGCGCACCGGCCGAAGTGATCCTGAACATGCCTCGATCCACTCCTCCGGCCCCGCCCTCGGGGATCGACCAGACCAGGTCGTCCGACGATGTCCGATCGTCCTCGGCCGCCAAGGTTGCGACCGCGACAACGCCCTCGGTCACCGTGAACGCCGCGGGGCTCCTGATCGTGGGCGCCCCGGAGTTCCTCTCGACGAGAACGGAGACCGTGTCCGTGGCCGTAGCGCCCCCGTCGTCCTCGACCGTCAGCACGAACTCGAGCGCCCGGGGCGTCGCCGGCGCCACGAAACGCACCCTTCCCGGGCCGGCGTTCTCAAGAGGCACGGGTTCGCCCTCGGACTGCCTCCAGACATGGCGGACGATCGTCCCGTCCTCGTCCGTCGAGCCCGAACCGTCCAAGGTCACGGCCTCGCCCGTCAAGAAGGTCCCGCCGCCTCCGGCGTCGGCCTCGGGCGCCGAGTTTGCAACCCGCGATCGGCCATCGAAGCTCCCGACCTTCAACTTCACCATCGCGGCCGTGGGGCCGGCGACCGCCACGCCCTCCGGCAGAGTGCCGAATCTCACCTCCAGATCTTCGCCTTCGCCCGTCACCGAACCTTCGGCCGCCGAGAACGTGAAACCGGTCGTCCCGCCGTCACGCGGAAACACCAGCTTGTCCGGGACACCGGCGTTGTCGGGGCTCCTGGACAACCGTTCGTAGGCGACGAGCGGCACTTCGACGCCGCCCGCCGCGCCCCGGCCCCGAATTCGCGCCGCCACCTCCACCGACGCTCCTCCCGCGACGGTGTATTCCCGTTCCAGGAAAGCGACCGCCGCCGCCGTCGCGCCGCTCTGATGGACCGTCCCGGTCGCCGTATCCAGAACGACCCCGTCGGCGTCCGTCAGCGTCAGACGAAACGACTCGGTCCGTTCCTCCAGGGAGTCGTGGACCAGCGGCACGGCCAGGCGCCTCTCCCGGTCTCCCGTCAGAAACGTCAGGGATCCGGCCACGCCGCGATAGTCCTCGCCGTCCGTCGCCGTCACGTCCTCGGTGCTGAAGTACACCGTGGCCGGTGCGTCGTTCTCGGGACCCAGAACGACGTGAAAGACGGCTTCCTCCGCCGCCTCGACGGCGAAGCTGTCCGCCGCCCAGAACTTCTTCGGCGGCGCCCCTTGCCTCAGGATCCTGCAAACCTCTTTCCTTGCCTGGATCGGATGGTACCGAAGCACGACGCCGGAACTGGCGGCGGGCATTCCCACGCTGCCCAGCCGCGCATCGAGCGCCGCCCGTCCCCGGTAGACGAAGTGCAGGTTGTAGCTGGACATCAACTCGTCCTCGGAGGTCGCTCGCCCGTATTCGTAGTTGTTGCCGCGAAAATCGAACTGGGTCAGTCCGTTTCGGTTCGGCTTGAAGAAGAACTCTTTGCTCGGCGTGCTCCGGTACAATTCCTTGATGCGATCGTCCGTCCGCAGAAGCCGATAGAGAAACAGCGTGTTGCTGACACCTTCGAAATCGCCACGCCGAACGTCGCCGTAGTTGCCGCCGTGCCCGCGCCACGAGTTGAATGTGCCGTGAACCGGCGCCAGATCGTGCGCTCGCACCATCGGATGGTAGTCCCTGAAGTGGCTCCTCTGCCGGAAGACGGGATCGAAGGCCCCAAGGGAATCATCGCAAAAGATGTCCTCGCCGAAGTCGATCTCGCCTCGCCGGTCCATGTCCATCAGGTTTCGGAAGACGACTTCTCCCTGTCGAATCGCCAGTTGACTATGAAACTCCCTGACCACCGTTGCGGAGAGAACGCCCGGAGCGAAGTTCAGATATCGTCTGAGGTACGGCGTGACCTCCGAGAAGTGCAGGGGCTCCAGCCGCGGATCCGTGGACTGAATCGCGTTTCTGAGAGCCTTGACGTGAGGAGAATCCTCCGTGTACTCCCCGGTCCCGTCGGGCTCCTCCGTCCCTTCCCAGGCGTACACCGTGCCGAACAGCGGCTTTCCTACGGTTCCGTGGCACGTCCCGCACTCGCTCGGACTCGTTCGCACGACCTGATCGGCGGAAAAGTCGATGACTCCCGGAGTCCATCCGGTTTCGTGCCGCTCGAGAAACTCGACGGACTCATGGTGGGTCGCCTCCGGATCCGTGGACCAACTGAGGATGAAACGGGCGTCGGCCCCCCAGGAAACGACTCTGGGGTGCTCCCCGGAGACATGCTCGACATCGAGAGCTTCCGACCGGAAAACGAGGAGAAAGTGCTTCTTGTACAGGTCGGGGAGGGCGTCGATGAAGGCCTCCACCGTGGCTATGGAATGCTCAGCGATGAACTCCATGGCCGCCTCGCCGGACAGAATCTCCGGCATCGTCTCGGCATGAGCGCGAGGCGAAACGCAAGTCGGCAGAACGACGAGAAAGGCAAGCCGCGCTGCACTCTCAAGTTTCCCGAACATGACTACCTGACGTCACCGCGACATGGGCCCGCGGACAATCGGAAGAGTGGAAATGTGAATCAGCCTAATCCCTGGAACGCGATCTGTCGCCTACAGAACTGTGGGGCGCAACGAGTCGCGCCGGCGCCGCGGTCCGAAGGGGCCGCTAGGCCGGCGGACTCGCACACGCCCGCGGGAACGCCCGAGCGTCCACGATCGCCGGCGCGGAGCGGCCCGGTTCGTTCCGGTACTCCCGCTCCTCGCCCGTCACCGTGTCCCTCACCGAAATCACGTAACCGAGGTCCGTCGTCGAAGCGCCCAGCACCCAGACGCGGCCGTTCTGGACACAGCCGTCCAGCACCTTCAGCACCACTTCCCAATTGCGCCGGTCGAAGAACGAGAACAGACCCGAGGAGTTCGTCCCGGCGTGAATCACCGTCCCGGCGCCGCTCCCGCCGTCTGCCCCGAACCACCTGACGCGCACCGCGTAGCGGGAGTCCCGGAGGCAACGGGTTTCCGCGTCCGCCTCGCAGCTCCCCGCCGGCGAAGCCGCCTCCACCAGGAACATCCGCGAGTCACTCGACTCCTCCCGGCCGTCGCTCACCCACAGGCCGACCTCGTAGAAGCCGGGCTCGGTCCAGGCGTGCTCCGTCGAACGCGAACGCGACGTCGACCCGTCGCCGAAGTCCCAGACCCGGCGCCGGACGCCGCCCGTGCCCGCGTCCTCGAAGCGGACCGGAACCCCCGTCCGGGCACGGCACAACTCCGCGGAGCACTCCGCCTCCAGCGCTATCGACGCGCGAGGCGGCCCGGCGGGAACGGCGCCGCCGGAGGAATCCGTATCGCCGCCGGAGTCGTCGTCCTCGTCCGATGAGTCCCCGCCGCCACCGCCCGAGCCGCCGCCGCCCGAGCCGCCGCCGCCCGAGCCGGCACCGCCGCCACCCGAGCCGCCGTCGCCTTCGCCGTCGCCTTCGCCGTCGCCTTCGCTGTCCCTTTCGCGGCCGCCTTCCTCGTCATCGACATCGGCACTCGAGACGACGACCACGACCGACATCCGGTCGTCGTCGGACAACCCCCGCGCGTCCGCTACCCGCAAACGGAAGGACAGGGTCGCGGCCTCGCTCAGTCCGTCGGGCGCCCGGAACGTCGTCGACGGCGACGCGGCCGAGCCAAGGGAGACCGAAGGCCCGCCGAGCTGCGTCCAGGAGTAGCTCAGCGGGTCGCCCGCATCCGGGTCCTCGCCCCGCCCGTCGAGAGTCACGGTGGCGGCCTGCCGAACCTCCAGATCGTCTCCCGCCTCCGCCGTCGGCGGTTCATTGCGGTTGGCCAGCGTCACCGCGATCGCCGCCGTATCGGTCAAGACACCGTCGCTCACCCGTACCGTCGCCTCGTAGACGCCGTCGCCGTCGGCATCGTCGGGCGCCTCGTAGTCCTTGGCCGACACGAACTCGAGAGCTCCGGCAGCGTCGATCGAGAACATCGAACCGTCCGCTCCGCCGTTTGCACCGGCCGGAATCGACCAGATCAGCGCGTACGGCGGAGTGTCCTCGTCGGTCGCCGTCAGCGTCGCCACCGCGAGGTCCCCCTCCCGCACGGAGAAATCGGTCGGACCCGCGATCTCCGGGGCCGCGGCCGGCGGCGGGCCGGCGACCGTCGCCTCGACCCTCTCGGAGAGACGCTTGCGGCCGTTTCCGCAGAACGCGGCCCTCGTGCCGCACTCTCCCCCCGCCGGCACGGCTATCGTGACCGGATCCCGGCCGTCCGGTCGCACGGCGATCTCCCACTCGGTGTCTTCGGGGAAGTCGAGCGAGCTTGCACTCAGCACCGTGCCGCCGGACACGTCCAGCGCGGCGCCGCGAAACGCGTTCGGCCGCGCGCCGACGGTTTCGCTGAACCTGAGCCGGAACTCGAACGGCGAAAACCCGTCATGCGCTTCCGGCAGGCCGAGCAACCCGACGACCAGCGGCGCGGCCGGATGGAAAGCGTCATCCTTCGGCGCCGCGGGCTCCCTGGAGATCGACGCCTCGTACCGCTCGCCCAGTTCCAGACCGGCCTCGGTGTGCGGCCAGTAGATCTTCTCCTCGTCCTTGAACCGCGAGCGCGAGAGGTAGTTGAAACTCGCAAGCGTCGACCGTTGTGCTTCCTTCGTCCGATAGCGGGAGCGATGGACCCGCAGCAGCCAGCCGTCGGGAAGGGGATTGTCGTGGGTGTAGAGATCCAGCGCCGTCGTGTGCTCGCCGACGTTGTCCTGCCTGCGCCCCCTGAACTGGGCGAGGATCGCGATGTGGTAGTCGAACTCGTGGTAGGTGAAGAAACGCGGGCTCAACTCGCCCAACACGCTCCCCTCGTCCGTCTCCGACCGCTTCCGCTCGTATCCCCAATAGCCGCCGGGCGGCTCGTAGGAACCGACCGTCAGGATGCCGACCCAGAACGCCGTCGCGCCGGCCCCCGGTTCCGACCATTCCCCCGCGCCAGCCGAGTTGCGGGCGCGCACCTGAATCTCGTAGTTCGTGTCGCCGGACAGACCGTCGATCTCCGCGCTCACGCCCGTCCGGGCCCGGGGGCCGTCCGTCCAGTCGACATCGCCGCTCTCGCGGTAACGAAGATCGTAGCCGGTGGCCGGAGGGCTCGACTCGGCGGCTTCGCTCCAGCTCACCGAGAGCGCGAAAAGGCCGTCCTCGTAGACGGCCGGCGGCGCCAGGCGGGCAGGCGGATCGCCGTCCGACTGCGCCCGGGCCGCGACCGGAAGCACCGCCAACGTCGCGGCCAGGCCAAGGACCGGCCCCAGAGCGCCTGGCGGCAGGCATGACGACCCCAACGGCGCCACCCCGCCGCGACGCCGCCGCGACCGCCCGCGGCCAGACGCCGTCAGCGGACGCACGCGGTGAACGCCCTCACGTCGGTGATCGCCGGCGCCTGCACGCCCGGCTCGTTGCGGTACTCCTTCACCGCCCCCGTCGCCGTGTCCCTTACCCGGATCACGTAGCCCAGGTCCGTCGTCGACGCCCCGAACACCCACGCGTGGCCGTTCAGGGCGCAGCCGTCCAGCACCTTGACCAGCACCTCCCAGTTGCTCGCGCCGAAGAACTGGAACATCCCCGAGTCGTCCGTGCCCGCGTGAACCACCGTGCCGACGCCGGCGGCGGCCGCATTCCACCAGTCCACCGTGACCGCGTAGCGCGAGTCCCGGAGACAGCGGGTCCGGTCGTCCGCCACGCAGGTCCCCGCGGGCGAAGCCGCCTCGACCAGGAAGGTCAACGACGCGATCGACGCGACCGCCCCGTCCGACACCGTGAGCGTCACGTCGTAGAACCCCGGCGTCGACCAGGCGTGGCTCACGCTCGCGCCGCGCGGCCGCCGGCCGTCGCCGAAGTCCCAGAGACGCGAGCGGACGGCGCCGCCGCTGGCGTCCCGGAACGACAGCCGCGCGCCGGCGCGGACCCGGCAGAACGTCCCTTCGCATTCGGCGTCCGTCGCGATCGCGGCCCGGGGCGGCCCGCCGCCGCCACCGGTCCCGCCCCCGCCGGGAACGCCGCCGCCATCGCCGCCATCGCCGCCATCGCCGTCATCGCCGTCGTCTTCCGCCTCCCCGGGAGGCGGCCCGCCGCCGGAGGGAGGACCTCCCCCGCCGCCAACGCCTCCCCCGCCGCCGGACGGAGGACCGCCGGCACTGCCGCCGCCGTCGTTGTCGGCGATCGCGATCGTCGCGCGACCGTCCCCGGTCACCCGGGGCGGCAACGACACGAAGCTCAGCACCACCGCTTCGCCGTCATCGTCGATGATGTCGTCCGTCGCGGCCACCAGGAACTCCTGACGCCTCACGCCGGGGCCGAACGTCACGCTCCGAGGCACGCCCGAGTAGTCGGCGACCGTCGCCCCGCCGTGGTGCGCCGACTCCAGGAAGATCTCCAGAGCCCGCTCCGGGTCCTTGTCCAGCCGGACCGCCACGTCCGTCGTGCCGCCCTCGGTCACGCCGTAGGTCGGCGATCCGAACGACACCTCGACCTCCGGATCGTCGTCGTCCCGGATCGTCCCCGGAACCTCCAGCGTCGAACCGCCCCCGGCCAGCGACGCATGCCGGGCATTGCGCAGCGTCAGCCGGAACGTCTCCTCCTCCTCCTCGTCCTCATCGTCGTCGATGACGTTCACCGCAATCCGCCGGGAAGCCGTCGAGCCGGCGGGAAACCTCAGGGTGCCGTTCGCCGCCTCATAGTCCGAACCGGCACGAGCCGAACCGTCCGAGGTCGCGTAGTCCACCGTGATCTCCGAAACGCTCTCCTTGCTCAAGGTCACCTCGAAGGTCGCCGGGCCGCCGGCCTCCCGCGCCGCCACCGCTTCCACCGAGAGCACCGACGTGTCCGTCTCCACGATCGTCACCCGCACCGAGGCCGCCGATATGGAACCGTAGTCCGCGCCGCTCACCTGGTGGCTGATCGTCACCGGCGGCTCGGAGTTCGCGTTCGCATCCGCGGCCGCCGCCACGGTCACGACCTTCGGAACGTCCCAATCGCCGGTCGTGAACTCCAGCGACGCCGGATCCACCGACAGGTTCCGGTTCGCCGGCGCCGACGGAGTCACCGTCACCGCGCCCGAAGGCGCCGAGTCCAGCACCACCGTGTAGGTCCCCGTCGACCTCTCCTCGACCGTCAGCGCATCGCGCGAGATGGTCACCCCGCGCCGGCCCTTCACTCTCACGTCGAAGGTCTGCGTCGCCGGCACGTTCGAACCCGCGATGTCCGTCGCCGTCACCGTGATCGTGGCCACGCCGGGCCCGACCGGCCTCAGCGTGACGAGAGAACCCGACACCGAAGCCGTCGCAACCGCCGGCGCCGAGGACGACGCGGCGTACGTCAGTCTGTCTTCTTCCGGATCCTCGAACGCCGCCGCCACGTCGAGGACTTCCCCGCCATCTCCCACCCGCAGGTCGGGCGCCGTCAACGAACCGGCCGGCCGCGGCGCCCGGTTCTGGAGGGTCTCGACGGTCGCCGATCGGGACCAGCCGCCCCTGCCCTTGGCGTTCACGCCGCGAACCTGAACGTCGTACTTCCTCTGGTCGAGCAGACCGCTCACCGTGTAGGTGAGCGCGCCCGCCGCGGAGACGCCCTCGAACACCGTCCAGCGGTCGTCCGCCTTGTCGACCGCGTCGCTCAGGATCCAGCGCACGTCGTAGGAAGTGATCGCCGACGCCCCTGGCGACCCCGGCGCGCTCCAGAACACGGCGAGACTGCGCTGGCCGCCGTTCCCGAACGGGATCGCCGGAGGTTGCGGCCGGGAACGGTGACCGTAGATCCTGACGCTCCAGGAGTCGAGCCGCGCCACGTTCCCCGCCACCTCGTCGGCCACCCGCAGCGTCCAGTCGCCCGCCGGATTCTCGCCCAGATGCGCCGCCGAACCGAACCGGAAGTTCCGGCCGATCCCGTAGGCGTTGCCGTTCTCGTCCCGGTGGTTTCCGGACGGCGCCAGCAAGGACACCGTGTTCGCCGGCGAAACGAGTTCCACCTTGAGGTCCCTGAAGGCGTCGGCGTCGAAATCGACGACCACCTCGACGAACTCGACGAACTCGACCTCCGTGCCGACCGAGACCGTGCTGGTCTGCACCGCGCCGGGGGCGCCGTTGACCGCGTCGGGGATGTGGAGGTTCGGCCTCGCCTCCACCGCGTCCGTCTCGATGAAGGCCGGCACGTTCTCCCAGCCGTCCGCCAGGTTCACCGCGGCGCTCGCGTCGACGACGCCGAAGCCGTACTCGCGATTGAAGTTGTAGTTGCCGGTCGCGCCGTACCTTGCCGCGCCGGTGCGCCAGCCGCCGTTGCCGGAATCGTTCTTGCGAGCGGCGCCCGCCAGGATCAGCTTGACGTCCCGCCAGGTCAGGTCCTCGTTGGCGGAGCGCACCAGAGCGACGACGCCCGAGACCATCGGCGTGGCGGCCGACGTCCCGCCAATACTCCCGTAGCGGCCGTAGTGGGAGGTCGTGAGAATCGTGGCCCGCCCTCCGTTCGAGGGGCCGCAAACCCAGAGGTTGGCGCCTCGCTCGGAGAAGGGCGCTCGCACGCCGCCGTCGGTCACGGCGCAGACCGCGACGACGCCGTAGTGATTGGCCATCCCGTCGAAGTTCGAATCGTCGCCCTCGAAGTACCCGTTGCCGCCAGCCCAGACGTAGACGATGCCCTTGCCGCCGAAGCCGCTCGCGACGCCGGTCTCGAGCGCCGTCTCCCATGCCGTCGGCGCCGGATCGAGACCCGGCCCGTCGGGAAGGCCCCAACTGTTGCTCGAGACCCCGACCGAACCCGACTCGCGGCCAAGCGCGTCGGCTACGTTCTCGTCGACGAAGGCCCGCAATGTGTTGTAACTGTAGATTCCGGCCCGCGGCGCCACCCCCCTGCCGCCGAGCTCGTTGTCCCGCGCCGCGACGATCCCGGCGACCGCCGTGCCGTGGTCCGTAGACCCGAACTGCCCGTGGCCGGTGTAGTCATGGCTCCTTGCTTCATCGAAGTTGTCCGCGAGGTCGGGATGGGCGCCGTCGACACCGTCGTCGACGACCGCCACATTGATGCCGGCGCCCAGATTGCCCCCCGACCACACGCTCTCGACCCGGATGTCCTCGCCCGAAACGGCGCCGGCGAATTGACCCCGGTTGCGCAGGTGCCACTGGCAGCCGGACAGCGGATCGCTGAACCGCGGAGTTCGAACCGAGCAGTCGTTGACGAGCTCGTCCATCACGGTGTCGGGCGACATACGCACCGCGTAGCCTCCGGTGCTCTCGCCGCCGGAACGGGTCACCTTCAGGTAGTGCGTGCCGGCGCTCAGCCGGTCCGACACGGTGAAGCCCTTCGGCCCGCCGGAACGGAAATCCTGTTCATGGACGTGCGCCGGAACGGCGGCGCCGTCGGAGTCGACGATCGCCCCGTCGATGTCCACCGAGTTGCTGACGCCGCGCAGGAAGATATGCCTCTGCTCGGCCAGGTCGAACGTGAAGTAGTCCGCGTCGGTCGTCGGCTCGATCCTGCCCGCGCCGATCTCCCCGAAGCTCAGCGGCCGGGCGCCGGCCGGATCGCTTCCCGGCTCCGTCACCGTCTCGACATGGAACGAGTAGAGCCCCGTGTCATCGTCATTGAAGCCCCTGACCTTGACGTAGTACTTGCCGGCCGCCAGCTTCTCGCGGATCAGGAACTGGTGTTCCCCGCCCAGCAGAAAGCCGTCGTCGTTCGTTTCGAGCGACGCCAAGCTGCCGTTCAGGAGTTCCCCCACCGTGTCGGTCACCGGAGGGCCTGAACGAAGGACGACGTCCGTCTCGCTGCCCAGCGAGAAGGTGAAGTAGTCCTCGTCGCCCGCCGGGTCGATCAGGCCGTTCGCAATGCCGTCGATCTCGACCTCCCACGCGTCGCCGGCGCCCGTCGTGTCGGCGATCAGCAGGGCCGCGACGTTGTACGGACCGCCAATGGGAGACAACGGATAGAGCCGGACCCTGACGTAGTACGTCCCCGGGTCGAGGGTCGCCCAGACGACGAAGTTCAACGCACCGACCGCGAGGTCGCCGTCGTCGTTCGAGGCGATCTCGTTGCCGTTGCTGTCGTAGAGGACCCCGTAAGTGTCAAGGTCGCCCCGCGTCAAGGCCAGGACGCCGGCCCTCTCCGTCAGCGTGAGCCTGAAGAAGTCGACGTCGAGGTAGTCTCCCAACTCGGCCGGCAGCCAGACGTTGAACGGCAGGGCGGCGGCCGCGTCGCGCGTGGCGCCCGGTTCCACCGGCGTCGCCGCCACGGTGCGCGACCAGGCGCCGTCTTCGTCCGTCACCGCCCGCACCTGAAAGTCGTAGCCGGTTCCGTTGACCAGGCTTGTGACCGGGACGACGAGGTCGCCCTCGCTCCAGACGTCCTCGAACACTCTCCAGTTGCCGTCGACCGTTTCGTCGGCGCTGGTCGGAATGATGCGCAGGTCGTAGCTGACGATGCCGGTGACGCCGGGGGGCGCGGTCCAGGTCACCGCCACTCCCCCGTCGCCCGCGTGGACGGCGTCGAGCGTCGGCGCCGCCGGCCCGGTAGACTGGAGGGTGAAGGTCAGGGTCGCGATCCTCTCGTTCGAGAACAGCCCCGTGTTGCGAATGCTGGTGATGTTCTCGCGCGGATCGGTCGCCGGGTTGCTCAGCGAAAACCCGGCCCCATCCTCCGTGCCGGCGTCCCAGGGGTAGAGGTTCACCGTCAGGGACTCCAGCCAGGCCCCCGTGCCGTCGAGCAGCGACTGGCCCGACACGCCGACGAACCAGTCCGGGCTGGGGGCGATCATCGTCACCAGGGTGACCCGAGGATGATCGGTCGTCAGCGTCACGTCGGTGAAGGTCCTCGTCGCCGTCGGACCGATGCTGTCGGTCGTCCCCTGAATGACGCTCAGCCGGTTGGCGCCGGCCGCCTCGACCTCCCCCCTGAGCGTCGTGTAGCCGCCCACCTCGGCCATCGACTCCACGCCCGCGGAGGCCATGTCGCCGCTCTTCAGGAAGACGACCCGGTCGTTGTGCACCCCGCCTATCAGGCGCGAGAAGTGCGCCCCGGCAGGCACTCCGCCCGGCGTTGCCGTCGTGTCCCAGGCGCCGGTGAAGGCGATGTCGTAGGTGGCCTCCGAACGGTTGGCCACATCCGGGTCGTCCGGAGAAGGAGTCAGTTCCGCGTTCTGCCCTGAAGCTGGAGCTGACGCAGCGAAGGTCGCGACGAGGATCGCCAGGAAACTCGTCGCCAGGAGCCGGCAGCGAGAAGGACATCCGCCGGAATCCCGCCCGAAGCTGGACCTCCACCCGTCCACGTCCGGCCGTCCGGCAACGACTACGCGGGAGTGGGCACAACGCCGCATCGTCATCGTCCGCCGCACTCCCGGGTGAACGCGGTCGCGTCGGTGATCGCCGGCGCCCGCACCCCCGGCTCGTTGCGGTACTCCCGCACCGCGCCCGTCACCGTGTCCCTTACCCGGATCAGATAGCCCAGGTCCGTCGTCGACGCCCCGAAAACCCACGCGTGGCCGTTCCGGGCGCAGCCGTCCAGCACCTTGATCAGCACCTCCCAGTTGGCCGCGTCGAAGAAGCGGAACAGACCCGAGTCGTTCGTGCCCGCGTGAACCACCACCCCATGATCGTGATCCGCGTAGCCGCCGCCTTCCCGCCACCAGTCCACCGTCACCGCGTAGCGGGAATCCCGGAGGCACAGCGTCTCCGCGTTCGCCACGCAACCGCCCGCGGGATCGGACGCCTCGACCAGGAACGTCAGCGACGCCGTCGACTCCACCGACCCGTCGCTCGTCCAGAGCGTGACCTCGTAGAAACCCGGCTCGGACCAGGAGTGGCTCACGCTCGCGCCGCGCGGCCGACCGCCGTCGCCGAAGTCCCAGCGCCGCGTACGAACCGTGCCGCCGCTCGCGTCCCGGAACGACACCCGCGCGCCCGTCCGGGCGCGGCAGAACGCGCCCGCGCAGTCGGCGTCCGTGCCGATCGAGGCCCGGGGCGGACCGCCGCCGCCACCGCCGTTGCCGCCGCCACCGTCGGAATCCCCTGGCGGCGGACCGCCGTCGCCGCCGCCGCCGCCGGAATCCCCTGGCGGCGGACCGCCGCCGCCGCCGCCGGGATCCCCTGGTGGCGGACCGCCGCCGCCGCCGGGGGCGGCGGGGCCGTCGTCGTCGATGATCGCGACGGTGGTCGAGGCGTCGCCGGTCACGCCGGACGGCAGACCGCCGAAACTCAGCACCACCGCCTCGCCGTCGTCGTCCTCGGCGTCGTCCTCCGCCGTGAACAGAAGCTCCCGCCTCGTCACGCCGGCGGCGAACGGCACGCTCGCCGGCACCAGCGAGTAGTCGGCCGGCGAAGCGCCGCCGTGGGGGGTCGCCAGCACGTCGAACGACAGGTCCCGCCCCGGGTCCCGGTCGAGCCGCACGACGATCCGGACGCTGGCCCCCTCGAAGACCTCGTAGCTGTCCGCACCGAACGTCGCGACGACCGAGTCGTCTTCCTCGTCGTCCTCGATCGTCACCCGAAGGGACGACGGATCGTAGTCGCCGCCGACGACCCGGTGGGTGATCGTCAGCGTCTCTCCCCGGTCGTCCGGGTCGTGCAGGGCCTCGACGAAGACCTCCCGCGGCACGTCCCAGTTCGCGAGCGTGAAGATCAGCGCCGCCGGACTCAGGGACACGGAGGGCGGCGCCGAGGGCGTCACCGTCACCGGCCCTCCGGCGGGCGCGGCCGACAGCGCCACCGTGTAGCTGGACGTCGTCCCCTCCTCCACGCTGAGCAGAGCCGGCGACAGGTCCAGACCTCGCGCCGGCCCCACCACGACGTCGAAACGCTGCACCTCCGGCGACTCGGCGCAGGCCGCGTTCGAAGCCGCCACGCTGATCGTGGCCCTCCCGGGCGACCGGGCCGAGATGAAGATGCCCTGAGGCGAACTTCCCGCCCACGCCGCCACGCCGTCGTTCGACGACGACGCGCTCCAGGTGAGCGGAGCGTCCTCGGGATCCAGGAAAGCCCCCACAAGATCGACGGCCCTGTCGGGCTCGCCGACCCGCATCCGCAGCGTCGGCAGCGCGCCGAGCGGCGCCGGACAGACCCCCAGCAACCTGTAGACGAAGCTCTGCCGCGCCTCCGCGTTCGAACCGCCGACGTCCCGCGCCGTCACCGAAATCGTCGTCACGCCGGCCGCCCCCGGCGCCAAGGTCAGAGTCGAGCCCGAAACCGCCGCCGTCGCGACCGCTTCGTCGGACGACGCGGCCTCGTAGCCGAGAGCGTCTCCATCGGCGTCCGAGAACGCCCCCGCCAGACCGATCGCCCTGTCGCCGTCGCGCTGCCGGGCGAGCACGTCGGGCAACGTACCGACCGGCGCCGGAGGAGAGTTCCGAACCGTCACGCCGAGCACGCCGGTCGTCGCCGTGCCCGAACCGCCCCGGTCCGTCGCCCTCACCGTGATCGCGGTCGAGCCGGCGGCTACCGGAGTCACCGTCAGCGTCGAGCCCGAAAGCGACATCCGCGCCACCGCCGGGTCCGGCGACGACGCTTCGTACGTGACCCGGTCGCCGTCCGCGTCCACGAACCAGGCCGACAGGTTCCACGACCTGGCGCCGTCGACCTTACGCAGTTCCAGCACCGGCGCCGGGTCCGGAACGGAGGGAGGACTGTTGACGACCCTCGCGCGAAGATTCGGCCGAGACATCGTGTTGGAACCGCCCCGGTCCGTCGCCGTCAGCCTGATCACGGTCGAACCGACGGCCACCGGAGTCACCGTCAGCATCGAATCCGAAACCGACGCCCGCACCACGGCCGGATCGACCGGCGCGGCGCCCCACGTGATGACGTCTCCGTCCAGGTCGCGAATCCACTCCGACAGGTCCCAGGTCCCGGCGCCGTCGGCCTTCGACAACTCGAGTTGCGGAATCGTCCTCATGATCGACGGCGGGACGTTCCTGAACGTCACCTCGAAGCTCTGCGACGCCGTCAGGCCGGCGCCGCCTTCGTCCCTCGCCGTCGCCGTGATCGTCGCCGTGCCGAAACCCGACGGCGTCGCGGTCAACTCGGCGCCCGAGACCGAGGCGACCGCAACGGCCTCGTTCGACGACGACGCCCCGTACGAAAGTCCATCGCCGTCAGGGTCAGCGAACCACGGCGCCAGGTCCCACGACCTGGCGCCCGAATGGCGCCAGAACCAATTCGGCGAAGGATCGCCCACCGCCGACGGAGGACCGTTCGTCACCGTCACGTCGAAGGTCTGCGTCGCCGCCGTGTTCGAACCGTCGACGTCCGTCGCCGTCGCCGTGATCGTCGTCGTGCCGACCGAGACCGGACGCACCACCGCCTCGCTGCCCACCGGCCGCGCCGTCGCCACCCCTTCCTCGGAGGACGAAACCCCGTAGGTCAGAACGTCGCCGTCCGGATCCCGAAAGGCCCCCGACAGCTCGACCCCGGCGTCGCCCTCGCCGGCCACGCGGTTGGCGATCGACAGAGCCGGCAGCGCACCCTCCGCCGACGGAGGACGGCTCGCAACGACCGCGTCGAAACTCCGCCGCGCCGTCGTGCCCGAACCGTCCACGTCCGTGGCCGTCACCGTGATCTTCGCCGTGCCGCCCGACAACGGAGTCACCGTCACCGTCGAGCCCGAAAGCGACACGGTCGCCAGCGACGCGTGGGCCGACGACGCGCCGTAGGTCAGCGCGTCGCCGTCCGCGTCCGTGAACGCGGACGCGATGTCCACCGTGCCGGCGCCGTCGTCGATATCCAACGGCAGCGAGGCGAGGGCGCCCACAGGCTCCGGAGACCGGTTCGCGCCCACGGTCACCCCGAACGAATGGCTCGCCGGCGTACCCCAACCGGTGACGGCGGTCGCCTTCACCGTCACCGTCGCCGCGCCAGCCGCCGCCGGCGCCAGCGTCACCGTCGAGCCCGAGACCGACGCCGACACGATCGCATCGTCCGACGACGACACGCCGTAACTCAACTCGTCGCCCTCCGGATCCACGAAGCCGCGCGCTACGTCGACCGTCAGCGAAACCGGCGGCTCGCCCTCGACGAACCGCAGCGCCTTCGCGTCGAGCGCGCCCACCGCCCGGGGCGGAAGATTCGAACCCTCGAGACCATCGATGGCCGTTGCGCCCGTGCCCAGCGGATCCAGCAACTCCCTGAGCTTCGCGCTCTGCGTCCAGAGCGTCGCAAACCGCGCCGAGTAACTGCCGCGACGTGTGTGGCAGGTCGACAAGTGCTTGAGGTAGCCGATCCCGACGATTCGCTTGTCCGGCCCGAAGAGCGGCGCTCCGGAAGAGCCCTCCTCCGCCGACCCGTGGTCCCACGCGGTCTTCAGTGACCCCGGGTAGTCGAGTACTCGCTCGGTGAGCGATGGCGGTTCGTCGTCAGCGGCGAACGACTTCACGTGGCCGCCGGGATGGCTGATCATGAACGTTGAAGCGGGGAGCGCCATGTCGCGGTTCCAGCCCGCGAAGTAGGCGTTGAAGCCGCTGTCCACCGGGTCGTCCAGCTCAAGCAGGCTGAAGTCGTGGCTGCCTCCCCAGGCGGTGTGCAGCAGTTTCGCCCCGCTCTGGCTCTGCTCCTCCGAACCGCCGCTCCGGTTCCCGCAGACGGGACTCTGGTACTTCCAGTAAGCGACCACACTGGCCGCCTCGCTGTCCTCGGACACGCAATGCCTGGCGGTGACGAAGAGGGGCCTTCCGTCCCGGGCGGTGTTGTTGATCAGGGCGCCGCTGCAATAAGCGGCGCCGCCGATCGTGATCTTGGCCACGCTTCGAACCTGGTCGCGGTAGGGGTCCGCGATCGAACAGGCGACGTCGATATGGCACGAAGCGTGGCCGGGCTGCGCGACGCGGGACGGGGCGAGGTCCCTGAACCCCCGGTTGACCGAGCCGAGCACGAGCGCCAGCTCGCCCGAACGCTCCGCCGGGACGGCCGCCTCGATCACGGCCTCGCCGCCGGAGAGCACCGGCGTCCAGAGCTCGCCGTGCGCCTCGTTGTCGGCCTCCGTGAACGGCCCGAGAACCTCGTCTCCCGCCGGAGCGTAGACCCGCAGACTGCCGCCCGCCGGCATGCGGTAACGGCTGAACCCCAGGTTGAGCGAGACCGCGCCCTCCGAAACCACCCGCAGCCGCCACACAGCCGTCCGGCCGCCGTCCACGATCTCCCAGCGACCGCGGCTGCCCGGAGCGACGTCCACCACGTAAGGCTCCGCGAACCGCAGCGGTTCGCCGGCGCCGATCCCGGCGCGGCTGGCCATGGTCAGCGCCGGAGCGTCGACCGGCGGCGTCTCGAGCAGATCGACTTCCTCCAGCGGCGCCAGACCGTCCGGATTCACGGCCGGCGCCGGGACGACGGGCTGGGCAAGCGAAGCCGGCGGCAGCAAGGCCAGCAGCGCCCCCGTCAGAAGCGCGGACGAGAACCGGCGTGCGAGGGCGGCAGGGGCAGCCACATCGTTCACGCTAGCCGAGCAACCGGGGCCGACGCCCCTGCAAACTTGAGGGGCCGGGCGGCTCAGCGGGCGCAGCTTGCCGGGAACGCGGTCGCGTCGGTGATCGCCGGCGCCCGCACCCCCGGCTCGTTGCGGTACTCCCGCACCGCGCCCGTCACCGTGTCCCTTACCCGGATCAGATAGCCCAGGTCCGTCGTCGACGCCCCGAAAACCCACGCGTGGCCGTTCCGGGCGCAGCCGTCCAGCACCTTGATCAGCACCTCCCAGTTGTCCTCCCCGAAGAAACGGAACAGACCCGAGTCGTTCGTGCCCGCGTGAACCACCACCCCATGATCGTGATCCGCGTAGCCGCCGCCTTCCCGCCACCAGTCCACCGTCACCGCGTAGCGGGAATCCTGAAGGCACAGCGTCTCCGCGTTCGCCACGCAACCGCCCGCGGGATCGGACGCCTCGACCAGGAACGTCAACGACGCCGTCGACTCCACCGGCCCGTCGCTCGTCCAGAGCGTGACCTCGTAGAAACCCGGCTCGGACCAGGAGTGGCTCACGCTCGCGCCGCGCGGCCGACCGCCGTCGCCGAAGTCCCAGCGCCGCGTACGAACCGTGCCGACGCTCGCGTCCCGGAACGACACCCGCGCGCCGGTGCGGGCGCGGCACAACGCGCCCGCGCAATCGGCGTCCGTACCGATCGAGGCCCGGGGCGGACCGCCGCCGCCACCGCCGCCGCCACCGCGCTCGTCGTCGTCTTCCTCGTCGTCGTCCTCGTCGTCCTCCTCGTCGTCGTCCTCGTCGTCCTCCTCGTCGTCTTCCTCGTCGTCGTCGTCCTCATCGGGAGGAGGCGTACCGCCGCTGCCGCCGCCGGGACTTCCGCCGCCGTCATCGTCGTCCTCGTCGCCGTCGGGGGCGGGCGGACTACCGCCGTCGAGAGGCTTGCTGACGTAGATGGTCTCCGTAAGCCAGAAGTCGATCCTGTGCGGAGGACGATGGAAGTAGACATAGTCGTCGCCCGAAATCGGCGGCTGACCGGTGATCGTGACGGTCTGGTAGGTGTTCCAGTTGGACGAGTCGATCGTCAGTCGCGGCGGATCGACCGTGAGCCGCCGATTGGTCGGAGTGAGCGAGACCTCCACCGCTTCGGTGGGCGCCGATGTGATCCTGACCCCGTAGTCCATCGACTCGCCCATCGCGACGCAGTTCTTTCCGAGCATCGCCGTCAGGTGACTGCACGAGCTGGTCGGTACCGACAGGTCGAACTCGATGTCCGCCCTCGGGTCCGTCTCCATGTCCCGGACGGTGACCGTTTCCGACCAGGTCCAGTCGGACCAGGAAGCGCTGTAGCTGACCGTGACATCCGTGGTGCTCTCAATTGACAGACCCATGAGGCGGACGGTCTGGAACTCATCCCAGGTCGAGCCGTCGAAGGTCAAGGCGGGATCCCGCACCCACAGGGCGGAAGCAGGGTCCGCCACGATGTCGACCGTCACGCTCCCGCCCGGAGGGCCCGACAGCTTCAGGCCCCTCTCTACGGGAGTGAGGGGCCCCTCATTGAACTCGCTGAACTGTTTGTCGGGGCTGGTGTCGAAGACCACATCCTGTGCAGTCAACGCCGGCGCCGCCAGAAGACCGGAGACCAGCACCCAGCACCGCGCGGTCATCTGGTGGCGTGCTCTCTCCACCAGTTCGGGCTTGAAACCCTGACGCCGGCCCGGCCGGCGAGACTCCTCGCAAGGTCCAGGGACGGGAAACCCGGTTCGGTTTCGATCACGAAGCCGTTGGGAATCTCCCCGAGCGGCGAGACCCGATCCATCGCAATGCCGTTCAAGGCGAAGAAGGTCCTGGTCCCGGATTCCGTCCACTGGGCGTCGAACACCAGCAGGACGCCGCCGGGGAGCGTCATCAGCGCGCCCGACTGAGAGCGGAAAACCGGCAGCCCCCGGGCGACCCGGCTCCCTTCGGCGACGCGGACGATCGACCCGGTGACCGTTTCCTTGACCGCAACGCCCGAGGAGACGACGGCGCCGTCCGTCGACACGACCAGATCCGCCTGGAGATAGGCCCGGCGGGTGCGACCGCCGTCGTCCCAGGTGTAGACCTCGCCTACCGGCGGACCCGGCGGAGCGGCGGTCGACACCTCTTGCGAGGGTCCGGCCTCGAGAGTCACGGGCGCTTGCTGTTCCACGACCTGAGCCCCGGCCTCGGAACCCGCCAGGAAAAGGACACTCGAGACCGCCGCCATCCCGGCCAGGAACGCTCGCACGGACCGGCCGGAAGCGCCGCCCCGTTCCGCCAGACCGTCAACCGTTCTCACCCACGGAACGCTAGCCCCTACACCGCGTCTTCCGCACCTACACAATTGCGGGGTAGTCCATCGCGCCGGGGCCGCCGGGCGCCGCCTCTATCCGCTGACGACTGAGGGAACCGAAGCCGAGTCAGCGGACGCAGCTTGCCGGGAACGCGGTCGCGTCGGTGATCGCCGGCGCCCGCACCCCCGGCTCGTTGCGGTACTCCCGCACCGCGCCCGTCACCGTGTCCCTTACCCGGATCAGATAGCCCAGGTCCGTCGTCGACGCCCCGAAAACCCACGCGTGGCCGTTCCGGGCGCAGCCGTCCAGCACCTTGATCAGCACCTCCCAGTTGGCCGCGTCGAAGAAGCGGAACAGACCCGAGTCGTTCGTGCCCGCGTGAACCACCACCCCATGATCGTGATCCGCGTAGCCGCCGCCTTCCCGCCACCAGTCCACCGTCACCGCGTAGCGGGAATCCCGGAGGCACAGCGTCTCCGCGTTCGCCACGCAACCGCCCGCGGGATCGGACGCCTCGACCAGGAACGTCAGCGACGCCGTCGACTCCACCGACCCGTCGCTCGTCCAGAGCGTGACCTCGTAGAAACCCGGCTCGGACCAGGAGTGGCTCACGCTCGCGCCGCGCGGCCGACCGCCGTCGCCGAAGTCCCAGCGCCGCGTACGAACCGTGCCGCCGCTCGCGTCCCGGAACGACACCCGCGCGCCCGTCCGGGCGCGGCAGAACGCGCCCGCGCAGTCGGCGTCCGTGCCGATCGAGGCCCGGGGCGGACCGCCGCCGCCACCGCCGTTGCCGCCGCCACCGTCGGAATCCCCTGGCGGCGGACCGCCGTCGCCGCCGCCGCCGCCGGAATCCCCTGGCGGCGGACCGCCGCCGCCGCCGCCGGGATCCCCTGGTGGCGGACCGCCGCCGCCGCCGGGGGCGGCGGGGCCGTCGTCGTCGATGATCGCGACGGTGGTCGAGGCGTCGCCGGTCACGCCGGACGGCAGACCGCCGAAACTCAGCACCACCGCCTCGCCGTCGTCGTCCTCGGCGTCGTCCTCCGCCGTGAACAGAAGCTCCCGCCTCGTCACGCCGGCGGCGAACGGCACGCTCGCCGGCACCAGCGAGTAGTCGGCCGGCGAAGCGCCGCCGTGGGGGGTCGCCAGCACGTCGAACGACAGGTCCCGCCCCGGGTCCCGGTCGAGCCGCACGACGATCCGGACGCTGGCCCCCTCGAAGACCTCGTAGCTGTCCGCACCGAACGTCGCGACGACCGAGTCGTCTTCCTCGTCGTCCTCGATCGTCACCCGAAGGGACGACGGATCGTAGTCGCCGCCGACGACCCGGTGGGTGATCGTCAGCGTCTCTCCCCGGTCGTCCGGGTCGTGCAGGGCCTCGACGAAGACCTCCCGCGGCACGTCCCAGTTCGCGAGCGTGAAGATCAGCGCCGCCGGACTCAGGGACACGGAGGGCGGCGCCGAGGGCGTCACCGTCACCGGCCCTCCGGCGGGCGCGGCCGACAGCGCCACCGTGTAGCTGGACGTCGTCCCCTCCTCCACGCTGAGCAGAGCCGGCGACAGGTCCAGACCTCGCGCCGGCCCCACCACGACGTCGAAACGCTGCACCTCCGGCGACTCGGCGCAGGCCGCGTTCGAAGCCGCCACGCTGATCGTGGCCCTCCCGGGCGACCGGGCCGAGATGAAGATGCCCTGAGGCGAACTTCCCGCCCACGCCGCCACGCCGTCGTTCGACGACGACGCGCTCCAGGTGAGCGGAGCGTCCTCGGGATCCAGGAAAGCCCCCACAAGATCGACGGCCCTGTCGGGCTCGCCGACCCGCATCCGCAGCGTCGGCAGCGCGCCGAGCGGCGCCGGACAGACCCCCAGCAACCTGTAGACGAAGCTCTGCCGCGCCTCCGCGTTCGAACCGCCGACGTCCCGCGCCGTCACCGAAATCGTCGTCACGCCGGCCGCCCCCGGCGCCAAGGTCAGAGTCGAGCCCGAAACCGCCGCCGTCGCGACCGCTTCGTCGGACGACGCGGCCTCGTAGCCGAGAGCGTCTCCATCGGCGTCCGAGAACGCCCCCGCCAGACCGATCGCCCTGTCGCCGTCGCGCTGCCGGGCGAGCACGTCGGGCAACGTACCGACCGGCGCCGGAGGAGAGTTCCGAACCGTCACGCCGAGCACGCCGGTCGTCGCCGTGCCCGAACCGCCCCGGTCCGTCGCCCTCACCGTGATCGCGGTCGAGCCGGCGGCTACCGGAGTCACCGTCAGCGTCGAGCCCGAAAGCGACATCCGCGCCACCGCCGGGTCCGGCGACGACGCTTCGTACGTGACCCGGTCGCCGTCCGCGTCCACGAACCAGGCCGACAGGTTCCACGACCTGGCGCCGTCGACCTTACGCAGTTCCAGCACCGGCGCCGGGTCCGGAACGGAGGGAGGACTGTTGACGACCCTCGCGCGAAGATTCGGCCGAGACATCGTGTTGGAACCGCCCCGGTCCGTCGCCGTCAGCCTGATCACGGTCGAACCGACGGCCACCGGAGTCACCGTCAGCATCGAATCCGAAACCGACGCCCGCACCACGGCCGGATCGACCGGCGCGGCGCCCCACGTGATGACGTCTCCGTCCAGGTCGCGAATCCACTCCGACAGGTCCCAGGTCCCGGCGCCGTCGGCCTTCGACAACTCGAGTTGCGGAATCGTCCTCATGATCGACGGCGGGACGTTCCTGAACGTCACCTCGAAGCTCTGCGACGCCGTCAGGCCGGCGCCGCCTTCGTCCCTCGCCGTCGCCGTGATCGTCGCCGTGCCGAAACCCGACGGCGTCGCGGTCAACTCGGCGCCCGAGACCGAGGCGACCGCAACGGCCTCGTTCGACGACGACGCCCCGTACGAAAGTCCATCGCCGTCAGGGTCAGCGAACCACGGCGCCAGGTCCCACGACCTGGCGCCCGAATGGCGCCAGAACCAATTCGGCGAAGGATCGCCCACCGCCGACGGAGGACCGTTCGTCACCGTCACGTCGAAGGTCTGCGTCGCCGCCGTGTTCGAACCGTCGACGTCCGTCGCCGTCGCCGTGATCGTCGTCGTGCCGACCGAGACCGGACGCACCACCGCCTCGCTGCCCACCGGCCGCGCCGTCGCCACCCCTTCCTCGGAGGACGAAACCCCGTAGGTCAGAACGTCGCCGTCCGGATCCCGAAAGGCCCCCGACAGCTCGACCCCGGCGTCGCCCTCGCCGGCCACGCGGTTGGCGATCGACAGAGCCGGCAGCGCACCCTCCGCCGACGGAGGACGGCTCGCAACGACCGCGTCGAAACTCCGCCGCGCCGTCGTGCCCGAACCGTCCACGTCCGTGGCCGTCACCGTGATCTTCGCCGTGCCGCCCGACAACGGAGTCACCGTCACCGTCGAGCCCGAAAGCGACACGGTCGCCAGCGACGCGTGGGCCGACGACGCGCCGTAGGTCAGCGCGTCGCCGTCCGCGTCCGTGAACGCGGACGCGATGTCCACCGTGCCGGCGCCGTCGTCGATATCCAACGGCAGCGAGGCGAGGGCGCCCACAGGCTCCGGAGACCGGTTCGCGCCCACGGTCACCCCGAACGAATGGCTCGCCGGCGTACCCCAACCGGTGACGGCGGTCGCCTTCACCGTCACCGTCGCCGCGCCAGCCGCCGCCGGCGCCAGCGTCACCGTCGAGCCCGAGACCGACGCCGACACGATCGCATCGTCCGACGACGACACGCCGTAACTCAACTCGTCGCCCTCCGGATCCACGAAGCCGCGCGCTACGTCGACCGTCAGCGAAACCGGCGGCTCGCCCTCGACGAACCGCAGCGCCTTCGCGTCGAGCGCGCCCACCGCCCGGGGCGGAAGATTCGAACCCTCGAGACCATCGATGGCCGTTGCGCCCGTACCCAGCGGATCCAGCAACTCCCTGAGCTTCGCGCCTCGCGTCCAGACCGTAGCCAACCGCGCCGAGTAGCTTCTGCGAGGGTGGACGCAAGGAAAATGAACCCCACCGAACAGAGTCCCGACGATTCGCTTGTCCGGGCCGAAGAGCGGCGCTCCGGAAGAGCCCCCCTCCACGCCTCCGCGGTCCCAGTCTACTCTCAGCGCCCCGTTGACGAGCGATGGCGGTTCGTCGTCAGCGTTGAACGACTTCACGTGGCCGCCGGGGTGGTGGAACGTGAACGTTGAAGCGGGGAGCGCCGTATCGCGGTTCCAGCCCGCGAAGTAGGCGTCCATGCCGCGGTCCACCGGGTCGTCCAGTTCGAGCAGGCTGAAGTCGTAGCTGCTTCCCCGGTCGGTGTAGAGCAGCTTCGCCCCGCTCTGGCTCTGCTCCTCCGAACCGCCGCTCCGGTTCCCGCACACGGGACTCTGGTAGTTCCAGTAGACGACCACGCTCGCCGCCCGGGTGTTCGAGTACACGCAGTGGTGGGCGGTGACGAGGAGGGGCCTTCCGTCCCGGGCGGTGTTGTTGATCAGGGCGCCGCTGCAACTGTTGACGCCGCCGATCGTGTACCTGGCCACGCTTCGAACCTGGTCGCGGTAGGGGTCCGCGATCGAACAGGCGACGTCGATATGGCACGAAGCGTGGCCGGGCTGCGCGACGCGGGACGGGGCGAGGTCCCTGAACCCCCGGTTGACCGAGCCGAGCACGAGCGCCAGCTCGCCCGAACGCTCCGCCGGGACGGCCGCCTCGATCACGGCCTCGCCGCCGGAGAGCACCGGCGTCCAGAGCTCGCCGTGCGCCTCGTTGTCGGCCTCCGTGAACGGCCCGAGAACCTCGTCTCCCGCCGGAGCGTAGACCCGCAGACTGCCGCCCGCCGGCATGCGGTAACGGCTGAACCCCAGGTTGAGCGAGACCGCGCCCTCCGAAACCACCCGCAGCCGCCACACAGCCGTCCGGCCGCCGTCCACGATCTCCCAGCGACCGCGGCTGCCCGGAGCGACGTCCACCGCGTAAGGCTCCGCGAACCGCAGCGGTTCGCCGGCGCCGATCCCGGCGCGGCTGGCCATGGTCAGCGCCGGAGCGTCGACCGGCGGCGTCTCGAGCAGATCGACTTCCTCCAGCGGCGCCAGACCGTCCGGATTCACGGCCGGCGCCGGGACGACGGGCTGGGCAAGCGAAGCCGGCGGCAGCAAGGCCAGCAGCGCCCCCGTCAGAAGCGCGGACGAGAACCGGCGTGCGAGGGCGGCAGGGGCAGCCACATCGTTCACGCTAGCCGAGCAACCGGGGCCGACGCCCCTGCAAACTTGAGGGGCCGGGCGGCTCAGCGGGCGCAGCTTGCCGGGAACGCGGTCGCGTCGGTGATCGCCGGCGCCCGCACCCCCGGCTCGTTGCGGTACTCCCGCACCGCGCCCGTCACCGTGTCCCTTACCCGGATCAGATAGCCCAGGTCCGTCGTCGACGCCCCGAAAACCCACGCGTGGCCGTTCCGGGCGCAGCCGTCCAGCACCTTGATCAGCACCTCCCAGTTGGCCGCGTCGAAGAAACGGAACAGACCCGAGTCGTTCGTGCCCGCGTGAACCACCACCCCATGATCGTGATCCGCGTAGCCGCCGCCTTCCCGCCACCAGTCCACCGTCACCGCGTAGCGGGAATCCTGGAGGCACAGCGTCTCCGCGTTCGCCACGCAACCGCCCGCGGGATCGGACGCCTCGACCAGGAACGTCAACGACGCCGTCGACTCCACCGACCCGTCGCTCGTCCAGAGCGTGACCTCGTAGAAACCCGGCTCGGACCAGGAGTGGCTCACGCTCGCGCCGCGCGGCCGACCGCCGTCGCCGAAGTCCCAGCGCCGCGTACGAACCGTGCCGACGCTCGCGTCCCGGAACGACACCCGCGCGCCGGTGCGGGCGCGGCAGAACGCGCCCGCGCAGTCGGCGTCCGTGCCGATCGAGGCCCGGGGCGGACCGCCGCCGCCACCGCCGCCGCCGCCGTTGCCGCCGCCGTTGCCGCCGCCGGGATCCCCTGGCGGCGGACCGCCACTGCCGCCGCCGCCGTCTCCGCCGCCGGGATCCCCTGGCGGCGGACCGCCACTGCCGCCGCCGCCGTCTCCGCCGCCGGGATCCCCTGGCGGCGGACCGCCACTGCCGCCGCCGCCGTCTCCACCGCCGGAATCCCCTGGGGGCGGACCGCCACCGCCACCGCCGTCACCGCCGCCGTCACCGCCACCGTCGTCGCCGCCGTCGCCGCCGCCGGCCTTCCCGCCGGCCGCGTCGAGCATCGTGATGGTCGTCGATCCGCCGCCACGAACCCACGACGCCAAAGGTTTCAGGGACAGCACGGCGACCTCGTCGCCCTCCCGGTAGTGATCGTTCCGCACGGCGAGCGGGAACTCCACGCTGGTCACGCCCCTCGCGAACGACAGGCGCGAAGGCGCGCCCGAGTAGTCGTACTTCGATGCGCCCTCCCCGAAGCCGTGCAGAAGCTCGACCTGGAACCCCTCCTCCGGCGCCGGCTCGGCGCGCACGACGACGGTCGCGGCCTCGCCCTCGGCCAGCACGAAGCCGGACGACTCGAACGACACCCGCACCGCCGCGGGGTCGTCGTCCTCGATCGCGCCTTCCGCCTCCAGGAACGAACCGCCGCCCTGGAGCGCCGCGTTCACGGCATTGAGCAGGATCAGGCCGAACCTCTCCTCCTCCTCCTCGTCGCCGCCGTCGTCGATGACGGGAACCAGGATCTCCCGGGTCGAGGCCGCACCCGCCGCGAAGGTCAGCCTGCCGCTCGTCTCCGCGTAGTCCGAACCGGCCCGCGCGCCCGCGGAACCCGAACCGTCGATCGTCGCGTAGTCGACCGAAACCTCCGACGGACTCGACGCGCTCAGAGTCACCTGGAAACGGAGCGAACCCGTTCCTTCGACGGCCCGAGCCGGCGCGACGAAGAGCGTCGGAGCGTCGTCATCCACCACCGTCACCGTCACCGACGGCGCCGCGACCGAAGCCTGGCCCGGACCGCTCACGTCGTGCCGAATCTCGATCGGAGCGTTCGCCTCGGCGTCCCCGTCCTGGGCGGCCCGAACCGTGACCGCGACGCCCGACGCCCAGTTCGTGTTGTCCAACGTCAGGGAGGAGGGACTGACCGAGATCCCGCCGCTCCCCACCACCGACGGCGTCACCACGACCCGGCCGCGCGGAATCGCGTTCAGGGACACCCGGTAGCCGCCGCTCGCGCCCTCCACGATCCAAAGAGCCTCGGGCGCCGCCGCCGCCCGCGGGGCCGGGTGAACCAGCAGGGTCTCGCTAGTAGTCACGACTGAGTTCGAGCCGCCGGGATCTCGAGCGGACACGAGGACCTGCCTTCGCCCCGGCGCGAGCGGCATCGCCGTCAGCCTCGATCCCGAGAAGGAAAGGGACGCGTACGGCTCTCCAGGCTCCACCGTATAGGTCAGACGGTCATCGTCAAAATCCCAGAACAAGCGACTCGCATTCATGGCTTCGACGCCTTCCCCCATCGTCAGGGAGAACAGATGCGAATGCCCCAAACCGGTACGTTCCGGCGGCGAGTTGCTCCTCGTCACGGTGAAGACCTGCCATGCAGGCGCGGAACGGCCGTCGTCCGCCGCCACGATCACTCTGTAGGGCTTGCGCGGACTCGTGCCGACCCTGACGATGGAACCGGAGACGCTGACGCCGCGATACCCGTTCGAGGCCGAAGCCGAGTAGTCGAGGGCGTCGCCGTCCGGATCGCGGAAGGCGTCCGTCACGTCCACCGCGTGCCAGTCCGCCTCCGGAAGCACCGTCAGCGGCGGCAAGCTGCCGACCGCCACGGGGGAACGGTTCTCCACGGCAACGCGGAAGCTCTGACGGGCCGTCGTGTCCGACCCGGACTCGTCCGTCGCGGTCACGGTCACCGTCGCCGACCGGCCGACAAGCGGCGTCACCGTCAGGATCGGCCCCGAAACCGCTACCGCCACCACCTCCTCGTCCGATGACGAGGCGCCGTACGTCAGCGCGTCCAGGTCGGCGTCCTCGAACGCCGGCGCCAGGTCCACCGTCACGCCGCCGTCGCTCACCCTGGGCGACAGCGCGGGCAGCGCGACCGCGGCCCGCGGCGAACGGTTGTCGGCCACCAGCACGTCGAAGGTCGCCTCGGTAGAGATTGGGGCGAGGCCGTCCGTCGCCGTGACCGTGATCGTCGCCGTTCCCGCCGCCGCCGGCGAGATCGTGACCGTGGAACCCGAGACCGCCGCCGCCACCCGCGAGGGGTCGGACGACGACGCGCCGAACGTCAGGCCGTCGCCATCGGGATCGCGGAACGCGTGGCCGACGTCGATGTCCAGCGAACCGGCGGCCGCGTCGTCCGACGCCCTCAGAGCCTTGTCGTGGAGGAGGTCCACCACCTCGGGCGGGCTGTTCAGGGGGCGGCCGTCGATGAAGAAGTCCCCCGTCTCCTCCGGGTCGAGCCAACGGTCCAGAGCGCCCTCGGCCCAGGCTGTCGAAAGCCGCGCGTACTGGCTGGCGGCGCCCTCGTCGCAGGTGCCGGTTCCACCCTTGAGATGACCGACGACGCGCGCGTTCTGATCGAACAACGGCGAACCGGAAGACCCTTCCTGCGTTATCCCGACGTCCCAGACCACCGAGAGAGCTTCGACCCCGCCGAACCTGCCGATGTCGGCCGGATCGCCGTCGAGGGCGATCGATTTGACGTGGCCCCGCGGATGGTGGACGCCGGCGGACGAGGTCGGGACAACCGCGCGCCTGTCCCAACCCGCCAGGTACAGGTCGTGCGACGTGTCCAGCGGATCGTCCAGCTCCAGGAGGTCGATATCGGCCTCCTCGCTCGACGCCCTGAGGTAGGCCCCCGTCTGGAAGCGATCTTGAGAACCGTCACGTCCGCCGCACGTGGGGCTCTCGTAGCGCCAGTAGAAAACGGCCGAAGCGGGATCGCCATCCTCGCGAACGATCCCAAGATAGTTGGGCGGGGGGACACGGCAGTGCCGGGCGGTCAGGAAGTAGGGCTTGCGCCCCGCGCCGGTGTTGTTCAGCAGGACGCCGCTGCAACTCCCGCCTTCGTAGGTAATCAGGCCGACGCTCGCCACCTGGTCCCGGTACGGGTCCGCCTGGGAACAGACCGTGTCGATGTGGCAGGACGCGTGGTTGGGCGACCTCACCCGCGCGAGATCCCGGAAACCGCGGTTGACCGCGCCGAGCTCGAGCTCCAGCTCCCCCTTCCGCGCCGCCGGCACCACCACCTCGATCACCGCCTCCCCGCCCTCGATCACCGGCGTCCACAACTGACCGTGGTCCTCGTTGTCCGCCGACGTGAACGGCCGGATCGAGTCCGTCTCCCCGGGCGCGTGAATCCGCAGCCAACCGCCCCGAGGCATGACGTAGCGGGTAAAACCGAAATCGAGACTCACCGCGCCGGCGGAAGCCACCCGAAGACGCCATACCGCCGTCCGCCCGTCGTTCACGGTCTCCCAGCGACCGAGCGAATAGGGATCCCCGTTCTCCACCGCGAACGGCTCCGCGTACCGCCAGGGCCCACCGACGTCGAGCTCGGCGATCGACCGGCTCAGGACGACGCTGATCGCCGGCAACTCGAGCAACTCGACTTCCTCCAGCGGCGCCAGACCGTCCGGATTCAAGGCCGGCGCCGGGAGGACGGGCTGGGCAAGCGAAGCCGGCGGCAGCAAGGCAAGCAGCGCCCCCGTCAGAAGCGCGGACGAGAACCGGCGTGCGAGGGCGGCGGGGGCAGCCACATCGTTCAGGCTAGCCGAGCAACCGGGGCCGACGCCCCTGCAAACTTGAGGGCCGGGGCGGCTCAGCGGGCGCAGCTTGCCGGGAACGCCTTCGCGTCGGTGATCGCCGGCGCCTGCACCCCCGGCTCGTTGCGGTACTCCCGCACCGCGCCCGTCACCGTGTCCCTTACCCGGATCAGATAGCCCAGGTCCGTCGTCGACGCCCCGAAAACCCACGCGTGGCCGTTCCGGGCGCAGCCGTCCAGCACCTTGATCAGCACCTCCCAGTTGTCCTCGCCGAAGAAACGGAACAGACCCGAGTCGTTCGTGCCCGCGTGAACCACCACCCCATGATCGTGATCCGCGTAGCCGCCGCCTTCCCGCCACCAGTCCACCGTCACCGCGTAGCGGGAATCCTGAAGGCACAGCGTCTCCGCGTTCGCCACGCAACCGCCCGCGGGATCGGACGCCTCGACCAGGAACGTCAGCGACGCCGTCGACTCCACCGACCCGTCGCTCGTCCAGAGCGTGACCTCGTAGAAACCCGGCTCGGACCAGGAGTGGCTCACGCTCGCGCCGCGCGGCCGACCGCCGTCGCCGAAGTCCCAGCGCCGCGTACGAACCGTGCCGACGCTCGCGTCCCGGAACGACACCCGCGCGCCGGTGCGGGCGCGGCAGAACGCGCCCGCGCAATCGGCGTCCGTGCCGATCGAGGCCCGGGGCGGACCGCCACTGCCGCCGCCGCCGTTGCCGCCGCCACCGTCGGAATCCCCTGGCGGCGTACCGCCACTGCCGCCGCCGCCGTCTCCACCGCCGGGATCCCCTGGGGGCGTACCGCCACTGCCGCCCCTGCCGTCTCCACCGCCGGGATCCCCTGGGGGCGGACCGCCACCGCCGCCGCCGTCTCCACCGCCGGGATCCCCTGGGGGCGGACCGCCACTGCCGCCGCCGCCGGCCGCGTCGAGCATCGTGATGGTCGTCGATCCGCCGCCACGAACCCACGACGCCAAAGGTTTCAGGGACAGCACGGCGACCTCGTCGCCCTCCCGGTAGTGATCGTTCCGCACGGCGAGCGGGAACTCCACGCTGGTCACGCCCCTCGCGAACGACAGGCGCGAAGGCGCGCCCGAGTAGTCGTACTTCGATGCGCCCTCCCCGAAGCCGTGCAGAAGCTCGACCTGGAACCCCTCCTCCGGCGCCGGCTCGGCGCGCACGACGACGGTCGCGGCCTCGCCCTCGGCCAGCACGAAGCCGGACGACTCGAACGACACCCGCACCGCCGCGAAGTCGTCGTCCTCGATCGCGCCTTCCGCCTCCAGGAACGAACCGCCGCCCTGGAGCGCCGCGTTCACGGCGTTGCGCAGGATCAGGCCGAACCTCTCCTCCTCCTCCTCGTCGCCGTCGTCGTCGATGACGGGAACCAGGATCTCCCGGGTCGAGGCCGCACCCGCCGCGAAGGTCAGCCTGCCGCTCGTCTCCGCGTAGTCCGAACCGGCCCGCGCGCCCGCGGAACCCGAACCGTCGACCGTCGCGTAGTCGACCGAAACCTCCGACGGACTCGACGCGCTCAGAGTCACCTGGAAACGGAGCGAACCCGTTCCTTCGACGGCCCGAGCCGGCGCGACGAAGAGCGTCGGAGCGTCGTCCTCCACCACCGTCACCGTCACCGACGGCGCCGCGACCGAAGCCTGGCCCGGACCGCTCACGTCGTGCCGAATCTCGATCGGAGCGTTCGCCTCGGCGTCCCCGTCCTGGGCGGCCCGAACCGTGACCGCGACGCCCGACGCCCAGTTCGTGTTGTCCAACGTCAGGGAGGAGGGACTGACCGAGATCCCGCCGCTCCCCACCACCGACGGCGTCACCACGACCCGGCCGCGCGGAATCGCGTTCAGGGACACCCGGTAGCCGCCGCTCGCGCCCTCCACGATCCAAAGAGCATCGGGCGCCGCCGCCGCTTCCAGAGCCGGACGAACGAGCAGGTTCACGACGAGCGTCGTCACCACGTTCGAGCCGCCGGGGTCTCGAGCGGACACGAGGACATCCTTCATCCCCGGCGCGAGCGGCGTCAGCGTGAGCGTCGAGTCCGAAAGGAAGAGCGACGCGTACGGCTCTCCCGAGTCCACCGCATAGGTCAGAGGGTCCCGGTCCCAGAACAAGAGAGAAAGATCCTCGGTTCCGGCGCCTTCCCCCATCCTCAGGCTGAAGACGTGCGCCGATCCGGAAGCCGCCGGCGGCGAGTTGCTCCTCGTCACCGTGAAGGACTGCGATGCCGGAGCGGAGCGGCCGTCGTCCGCCGTCACGGTCACCACCGAAACACGGAACGGCCCCGGGCCGATCTCGACGATCGAACCGGCGACCCTGAGGCCGAGGAACCCATCGGAGGACGAGGCTCGGTAGGTGAGGGGGTCGCCGTCGGGATCCTCGAAAGCCCCCTCGACGTTCACGGGGAACCAGCCGGCTTCCGGCAGAAGCACCAGTGACGACATGGTCCCGACGGCCACGGGAGGCTGGTTCTCCACGGCAACGTGGAAGCTCTGCCTGACCGTCGTGTCCGACCCGGACTCGTCCGTCGCGGTCACGGTCACCGCCGCCGACCGGCCGACAAGCGGCGTCACCGTCAGGATCGACCCCGAAACCGCTACCGACACCACCTCCTCGTCCGACGACGAGGCGCCGTACGTCAGCGCGTCCAGGTCGGCGTCCTGGAACGCCGGCGCCAGGTCCACCGTGACGTCGCCGTCGCTCACCCTGAGCGACAGCGCGGCCAGGGCGCCCGCGGCCTCCGGCGAGCGGTTGTCGGCCACGACCACTTCGAAGGTCGCCTCGGCAACGGTGGGGTCGTAATCGTCCGTCGCCGTGACCGTGATCGTCGCCGTTCCCGCCGCCACCGGCGAGATCGTGACCGTGGAACCCGAGACCGCCACCGTCACCCGCGAGGGGTCGGACGACGACGCGCCGTAACTCAGGTCGTCGCCGTAGGGATCGCGAAAGGCGTAGCCGACGTCGACGTCCAGCGAACCGGCGGCCGTGCCGTCCGACGCCCTCAGAGCCTTGTCGTGGAGAATGTCCACCACTTCGGGCGGGCCGTTGAGGCGGCCGCCGTCGATCAGGGGATCGCCCGTTCCTTCCGGGTCGAGCCAACGGCTCAGGCCGCCCTCGTCCCACGACACCGAGAACCGCCCGTAGTTGCTGAAACCGCTCGGGTCGCAGGTGCTGTCGCCACCAATGAGCTGACCGGCGACGCGTCCGTTCTGATCGAACAGCGGCGAACCCGAAGACCCTCCCTCCGTTCTCCCGACGTCCCAGGCCACCCGGAGAGCTTCGGCCCCGAGGAAGTAGCCGATGTCGGCCCGATCGCCGTCGAGGGCGATCGACTTGACGTGGCCCCGCGGATGGTGGATGCCGGCCGACGAGGTCGGGGCGTCCCCCCGGCTGTCCCAACCCGCCAGGTACAGGTCGTGCGACGGGTCCAGAGCATCGTCCAGCTCGAGAAGGTCGAAATCGGACTCCGCGCTCGACGCCCTGAGGTAGGCCCCGGTCTGGAAGCTACCTTGAGAACCCTCGCGTCCGCCGCACGTGGGGCTCTCGTAGCCCCAGTAGACGACGGCCGAAGCGGGCTCGGCGACCGCGCCGACATAACCAGGCGGGGGGACGCGGCAATGCCGCGCGGTCAGGAAGTAGGGCTTGCGGTCCTTCGCGGTGTTGTTCAGCAGGACGCCGCTGCAGCTCCCGCCTCCGTAGGTAATCAGGCCGACGCTCGCCACCTGGTCCCGGTACGGGTCCGCCTGGGAACAGACCGTGTCGATGTGGCAGGACTCGTGGTTGGGCGACCTCACCCGCGCGAGATCCCGGAAACCGCGGTTGACCGCGCCGAGCTCGAGCTCCAGCTCCCCCTTCCGCGCCGCCGGCACCACCACCTCGATCACCGCCTCCCCGCCCTCGATCACCGGCGTCCACAACTGACCGTGGTCCTCGTTGTCCGCCGACGTGAACGGCCGGATCGAGTCCGTCTCCCCGGGCGCGTGAATCCGCAGCCAACCGCCCCGAGGCATGACGTAGCGGGTAAAACCGAAATCGAGACTCACCGCGCCGGCGGAAGCCACCCGAAGACGCCATACCGCCGTCCGCCCGTCGTTCACGGTCTCCCAGCGACCGAGCGAATAGGGATCCCCGTTCTCCACCGCGAACGGCTCCGCGTACCGCCAGGGCCCACCGACGTCGAGCTCGGCGATCGACCGGCTCAGGACGACGCTGATCGCCGGCAACTCGAGCAGATCGACTTCCTCCAGCGGCGCCAGACCGTCCAGATTCAAGGCCGGCGCCGGGAGGACGGGCTGGGCCGCCAGACCCGCCGGCAGGAACGACCAGGCCGCCAGGATCAGGGCCATGCTCGACAAGGACGGCGACGCTTGCGCCGCGCGTCCTCGAACCGTCGACCCGCTGTCCGGATTCCGCATCCGCCGACTCTTGCAGATTGACCGGCGGGAGCGCCCCTGCAAATTTGAGGGCCGGGCGGCTCAGCGGGCGCAGCTTGCCGGGAACGCGGTCACGTCGGTGATCGCCGGCGCCTGCACGCCCGGCTCGTTGCGGTACTCCTTCACCGCCCCCGTCGCCGTGTCCCTTACCCGGATCACGTAGCCCAGGTCCGTCGTCGACGCCCCGAACACCCACGCGTGGCCGTTCAGGGCGCAGCCGTCCAGCACCTTGACCAGCACCTCCCAGTTGCTCGCGCCGAAGAACTGGAACATCCCCGAGTCGTCCGTGCCCGCGTGAACCACCGTGCCGACGCCGGCGGCGGCCGCATTCCACCAGTCCACCGTGACCGCGTAGCGCGAGTCCCGGAGACAGCGGGTCCGGTCGTCCGCCACGCAGGTCCCCGCGGGCGAAGCCGCCTCGACCAGGAAGGTCAACGACGCGATCGACGCGACCGCCCCGTCCGACACCGTGAGCGTCACGTCGTAGAACCCCGGCGTCGACCAGGCGTGGCTCACGCTCGCGCCGCGCGGCCGCCGGCCGTCGCCGAAGTCCCAGAGACGCGAGCGGACGGCGCCGCCGCTGGCGTCCCGGAACGACAGCCGCGCGCCGGCGCGGACCCGGCAGAACGTCCCTTCGCATTCGGCGTCCGTCGCGATCGCGGCCCGGGGCGGCCCGCCGCCGCCACCGGTCCCGCCCCCGCCGGGAACGCCGCCGCCATCGCCGCCATCGCCGTCACCGCCGTCGTCTTCCGCCTCCCCGGGGGGCGGCCCGCCGCCGGAGGGAGGACCTCCCCCGCCGCCAACGCCTCCCCCGCCGCCGGACGGAGGACCGCCGGCACCGCCGCCGCCGTCGTTGTCGGCGATCGCGATCGTCGTGCGACCGTCCCCGGTCACCCGGGGCGGCAACGACACGAAGCTCAGCACCACCGCTTCGCCGTCATCGTCGATGATGTCGTCCGTCGCGGCCACCAGGAACTCCTGACGCCTCACGCCGGGGCCGAACGTCACGCTCCGAGGCACGCCCGAGTAGTCGGCGATCGTCGCCCCGCCGTGGTGCGCCGACTCCAGGAAGATCTCCAGAGCCCGCTCCGGGTCCTTGTCCAGCCGGACCGCCACGTCCGCCGTGCCGCCCTCGGTCACGCCGTAGGTCGGCGATCCGAACGACACCTCGACCTCCGGATCGTCGTCGTCCCGGATCGTCCCCGGAACCTCCAGCGTCGAACCGCCGCCGGCCAGCGACGCGTGCCGGGCATTGCGCAGCCGCAGCCGGAACGTCTCCTCCTCCTCCTCGTCCTCGGTATCGTCGACGATGTCCAGGACGATCCGCCGCGCGACCGTCGTCGCCGGGAAGGTCAGCGTGCCCGCCGCGGCCGTGTAGTCCGAGGGAGACCGGGCCGCCCCGGTTCCGGTCCCGTCCGACGTCTCGTAGTCGACGGCGACCTCGTCGCTGCTTGGAACGCTGAGGGTGACCTCGAAGGTCATCGAACCCGCCGACTCCAGGGCTCGGACCGGCTCCACCGAAAGCGTGGGGGAATCGTCCTCGACGACGGTCACTTCCAGGGGCGCCGCCCTCACGGCGCCGTAGTCGCCGCCGCCCACTTCGTGCAGGATCGTCACCGGAGGATCGGAAACCGCGTCCGCGTCCTGCACGGCCTCCACGGTCACCGCCCGCGGCGCGTCCCAGTCGCCCGCCGCGAAGGTCAAGGACGCCGGCGCGACGGTGATCTTCATGCTTCCCGCGACGGACGGCGTCACCACGACCGGGCCGGTCGGTTCGGCGTCCAGGACAACCGTGTACGTCGCCGTCGCCCCCTCGGCGATCGTCAGCGCATCGCGCGAGATCGTCACGCCGCGCCGGCCCTTCACTCTCACGCCGAAGGTCTGGGTCGCCGGCGAGTTCGACCCGGCGATGTCCGTCGCCGTCACCGTGATCGTGGCCGTCCCGCGAGCCACCGGAACGAGGGTGACCTGCGCCCCCGAAGCCGACGCCCCGGCCACCCCGGGCGCCGACGACGACGCGTCGTAGGTCAGCGCGTCCGTGTCCGGGTCCTCGAACGCGCCCGCGACATCGACGACCCGGTCGGGGTCGCCCACCCGGAGGTCGGGGCCGACCAGGGAACCCACGGCCACCGGGGCCCGGTTCCGGAGCGTGGAGGCCGACATCGTCGCGGACCACGGGCTCGAACCCCGGTCGTTCACGGCCCGCACCTGAACGTCGTACGCCGTACCGTCCGGGAGGCCGGTCAACGTGTAGCTCAGCGGACCCGTCGTCCAGGCCTCCGTCCGCTCGCTCCAGTTGCCGTCCGTCTTGTCGGGCGCGTCGGACCGGATATGGCGCAGGTCGTAGGAAGTCACCGTCGACGCGCCGGGCCAGGCCGGTTCGGTCCACGCGACGGCCAGGGACCTCCGAAGCGGGTCCACCGACGAGACCGCCGGCGCGGCCGGCCTCGACCGGTGCCCGTAGAGCACGAGATTCCACGAGTTCAGCGTGGCGGCGGCGCCGCCCGTCACTTCGTCGGCGATGCGCAGTTTCCAGGTCCCCGCCGGGTCCTCGCCCAGGTGCCGCGAGGAACCGAACCGGAACGGCTCGTGGAGCCCGTACCTGTCTCCGCAGGGATCGTCGTACGGAAGGGACAGGACCGAAACGGCGCCGGCCGGCGATTCCAGTTCCAGCTTCAGATCCAGGAAGGCGTCGGCAGTGAAGTCCGTGTTCACCTCCACGTACTCGACGAACTCGATCGGGCCGCCGGCGTGGACTTCGAGCGTGCTGGAGGCGGCGCCGCCGTCCGCCACGGTCACGGCGGAAGCCTGCTCGACGGCGTCCGCCTCGACGAAAGCGGGCAGCAGGGTCCATGCGGCGGCGAGATCCAGCGCGGCCCCGGCGTTCACCAGCCCGAATCCGTACTCGTGGTTGAACCGATACCGGTCCGAGTCGGCGCCGTACTTCAGGGCGCCCGAACTCCAGCCGGAGTTGCCCGGATCGTTCTCGCTCGCCGACGCCGCCAGGATCAGCTTGACGTCGCGCCAGGTGAGATTCGGGTACGCCCCCCGCAGCAGCGCAACGACTCCGCTGACCTGGGGCGCCGCGGCCGACGTGCCGCCCAGGAACTGGTAGCGGCTGTAGTTCGTCGTCGTGAGGTTCCGTCGGCCGTTCGTCCTTACGTCGTCGACGGGAGCGCACACCCACAGATTGGCGCCCCGCTCCGAGTAGGACGACCTCACGCCGTTCTGCAGGGTCGCGCAGACGGCGGTGACGGCGTGGAAGTTGTTCATCTCGTCGTGATTCGACTGATCGCCGTCGTTGCCGCCGTTGCCCGCCGCCCAGACGTAGACCACGCCCTTGCCGCCGTTGCCCGTCTCGACTCCCGTCTCGACCGCCATCTCCCAGCTCGCGCCGACGGCACTGAGGCCGGGCCGGTCCCGAAAACCCCAACTGTTGTTGGATACCGCCGTCGTCGCCGCGCCCCTTGTCATCGCGTCCACCCTGTTGACGTCCGTCGACGCGGTCAGGAAGTTGTGCGACCAGATCTTCGCCCGAGGCGCCACCCCCCGGCCTCCGATCGAGTTGTCCCTGGACGCGATCACTCCGCCCACGGCGACGCCATGATCCTCCAGCGGCGACAGCACCTGGCCGTTTCCCGCGTAGTCGTGATTCCTGGCCGCGTCGACGTTGTCCACCAGGTCCGGGTGGGCGGGATCGAGCCCGTCGTCGACCACGACCACGGGCACGTTCTCGCCGAAGCGCCCCGACGCCCACGCCGGCCCGACGTCGATGTCCCAGACTCCGGCATCCCCATTCTCCAGTTGCCACTGGCAACCGAAGAGCGAATCCTCACGGGACGACGACCTTGCCGAACAGTCCGCGATCACGGATGCCTGAGAGTCCGTTTCCAGATGCACCGTGTAGGCGGTGGCCTGGTCGGCCGTGAGTCTCAGGTAGTGGTCGCCCGCGCTCAGCGTGGCGACGATCACGAACCCCTCGGGATCGATGTCGCACGCGCTGAGCATGCCCTCGGAATCCTGGTAGCGGCAGGCCGTGAACTTCTGCTCCTGGTGGCGGGTCACCGTCACCGGTTCGTCCGCTCCGTTCACGAGGACGCCGTCGAGGTCGGCGCTTCCGCCCCAGCCCAGAATGATCACGGACCGCTCCCCGTCGAGCGAGAAGCGCAGGTAGTCCTTCTCGGTCGCCGAAGCGATGTTTCCTCCGGCCGGAAGGGACAGGGAGACCTCCTCGGCGGTGGCGATCGTGTTGCCCGGCTCGGTCAACCGCAGCGCGAACAGCTCGTACGGCGCCGGCTCTTCCCGGCGGCAACTCGGAACCGGACCGCGCGTCCCGGTATCGCCATCCACCTTCAGGTAGTAGGTGCCGGCAGTCAGTTCCCGCCGCACCAGGAACCACTCCGGTTGCGACGGGAACCACCCGTGATCGCTATCGAGGAGCTCGTCTCCGTTCTCGGCAAGCAGGGTCGCGCGCGTATCGGCGCCGTCCGATCTGGCGTAGATCGCGTAATCGCCGTCCGCCGGAACGTCGAGACGGAAATAGTCGTCATCGTCGTAGCGCTCCGTGAAAACGCCAAGGGCCTCGCCGAACGTCGAGAACCGGCCCTCCTGGAACGTATCGGCGTCCCCCGCGCTCTCCGTATCGCGAACCGCCCAGTAGTGCAGCCCGAAGCCGCCGGAGTGGTCGTCGCCGTACTCGTTGACGTCAAGGTAGTAGGTCCCCGCCTCCAACGTCTCGACGAGCAGGAAGTGGCGGCCGGAGCCGCCATCCGCGTCGCTGTCGATCTCCGCCCCCGTCGAGTCGTAAAGCACCGCGTCCACGTCCGTCTGGCCGCAGCAACTCTGAATCACCACGGACCTTTCCTCCGCCAGCGTGAACGTGAATCTGTCGGTCTCCCCAAGATCGATGTCGTGATCGACGGTGACATCCGACCGAATCGTCGCGGCCGTGTCGTTCGTGCTCCCGGGCTCCAGCGGCGTGCCGGTTGCCGTCGCGGACCAGGCAGTGACGGGAACGCCGCCCGACCAGCCGCGAACCTGCACGTCGTACCGCGTTCCGTTGGTCAGTCCTCCGGTGTCGACGAACCGGCCGCGGTTGTTGTAGTAGCCGGTCCGGTCCACGAACATGAGCCGGTTCGACCCGAAGCGCCCCCTGAAGGTCTCGTCCGCCTGAAAGACGCGCCAGTTCGCATCGTCCAGCTTGGCCGCGGAATCCGACGGAACGATCCGAGCCTCGTAGGCCAACTCCTCCCCCAACTGCTCGAAGAGAACCGTCAGCGACTCGTCCCCCGAACCGACGGCCGCGATCGCGTGCACGTCGGCGCTCGCCGCCGAAGCGACGGCGTTGATGAAGAAGCCGCCGCTGGGATTGCCGGTTTCGCCGTCGACCTTGACGTAGTAGGCGCCCGCGTCGAGGACCAGCTCGAAGCGGACGTTGTCGTTCGTGGCGCTCCGGTCGCCGGAGGTTCTGACGATGGTCCCGGTCGAGTCCTGGAGTTCGGCCACGGGATCGACGGAGTCCGGAGAATCGCTGAACGTGGTGACCGTGAGCCAACTCCGCTCCGTCAGGGTGACGCTGAAGAAGTCGGTATCGGCCGAGTCGAAGATCCAACCGTAGAGTTCGACGCCGTCGGTCGGGAGCGCCAGGGCGGACGCCTGATTCGACCCCGGCTCCGCGGGCGTCACCGTCATCGTCGACGTCCACGGCCCGTAGTCGACGCCGTCCCCCGATTGCATCTGCACGTCGTACCGGGTGCCGTTCGCAAGCCACACCCAGTCCCCCGCGCCGTTGTCGGCCCAGCCTCCGAACTGGACGCCGTAGACGTCGTCGCCAACCTCGTAGCTGGTGGCCGCCTGAACCAGGAACCAGTTGTCGTCAGCCTTGTCCGCGGCGTCGCTTGCGATGAAACGGACCCAGTACTCCGTGGCGTCCGCCACCGGCCTGTACACGATGGTCGCCGCGCCGTCCGAACCCAGCACCCGTTGCACGGCCGGAGGAGCGGGCTGCGCGAGCGCCGGAACGGCGCCGAGGAGCCAGACGCCCAGAGCGCCGCATCGCAGGCGCCAGGCCCGTCTCGTTCCCCTGGAATCCTTCTGACCCGCTTCGCCCACCAGATCGGCCCGGGTATGGTCGCAACTTCCCGCTTCCGTGTTTCGGACAACGCTAAACGCCTCCAGCCCGTTCGTCGCCTACAGGACTGAGGGGATCGGCGCGGGGCGCCGGCGAAGCGGTCGACTCGATTCCAGCCGCCGAAAGGGGTTGCCGTTCCCCGGGGCCATCGGCTAGATTCCGCTCGCCATGTTCAAGAACTTCCTCTTTGCGATCGCGTACATTCTCGGCGCCGGTTGGTGGGCCAGTCAGGCCATGGTCGACGCGGCGGCCGGGTCCTGGTGGAACCTCCTCGCCTTCTTCGCCGCCCTGACCTTCTTCCTGGTCCGCATCGGCTGCATGGGCGGCAGCGAGGAGGACGCCCGGAAGATGGGCAACGTCTTCTCGATCCTCGTCGCCGCGGCCCTGCTGGTCATCGCGGCGATGGGGCTGGCGAGCGGCGACGGGAGCATCGCGAACATGGTCTTCGCGTTGCTGTTCGCGGTCGTGGCCGGACTCGGCTTGCGCGCTACCCGCGCCGCGCACGCCTGACCGGGCGCTCGCTCGATCAGGGATTGCCGGCCGACGGCGTCACTCCAGCGGGTCGACCGACAGGACCAGGCGGATCAGGTCCACCTGGCGACCGATCCCGCATTTGGCGTAGATCTGCCGCAGGTGCCAGTACACCGAGCTCTCCTTGCGTTCGGTCGTGCGGGCGACGTCGGCAACGGTCTTTCCCTCCGCCAGCAACAGCGCCAGACGGGTTTCCGTCGGCGTAAGGCCCAGCACTTCGGCCACGAGGCCGGCGTCGGGACTCGATTGCCGTCCCGCCTCGGCGATCAGGACCAGAGCGCCGGCGCTCGGAACGGCCAACTCCAACTCCCCGAAGGAGACGGGTATCACATGAACGACGAGCGGCAAGGCGGCGTCGGAACGCTGAACCGCCATGGAGGCGCTCACCGCCGCCCGCCCGGGCTCGGGCAGCGCATTCGCGATGAGCCGGTCGAGGCGCAACCGGTCCTCCGGCACAACCGCCCAAAGGAGGCCATCGTGGTCCGCCAGCCCGTCTTCGGCCCTCAGGATCCCGACGGCACGGTCGTTCGCCGCGACGATCTTCCCCCGCCGGTCCAGCTTGATCACGCCAAGGCCCGCGCCGTTGAGCAGCTCGTCGAGCGACCGGCGCCAGGCGCCCCTGGCCGCCAGGGCATGCCGCACGCGCATGAACTGCTGAACGTGGCGGCCGAGCCGCTGGATCATCCTGACGCCGTCGCTCCCCCAGCCGTCCCGAGCCACGGGATTCCCAAGCCCCCAGGCGGCGTGCGGGCAACTGCCTGGACCGGCGAGACGAACCACCAGGCCGTCCTGGCGCTCGGTGCGGAGCAGAAACTCGTTGTAGGTGGACGAGGTCTTCAACTCCTCCGGCGTGTAGAGCTCCGCCAGGCGAGCCACGCGCCCAAAGGGCAACCGACGAACGCGCGGCACGACCTCGTCGGTCGCGTGATAGTCGTCGAGGTAGAGGCGCTCCCAGTCCTCTCGACGGCGCCCTCGGACGAAGAACCCGCCGGAGTGGATCCGAAAGCCTCTGTCGGCGCCGTCCGCGATCAGCAAGCCGCTGCCCGTCACCCCGCACGCTTCGTCCAACAGACCGGATGCCTGCGGCCATTTCGTTTCGTCCAGCATCGCTTCGTTCAGCGACTCGATGCCGCGCTCAAAGTCGTCGTGTTCGCTCATTCCGTCCCGCGACCGTCATTGCCGGGCCCGATCGGGAAGCGCTGCCTCCCGATCGCTTCACAGCGGGAAGCTAAACAAAGTCGGGAAGCCTTGTCTCCCTACAAGATTGCGGGGACAGGAAGGGGGCCGCCGACTTCGGCTGCCGGGACGATCGCCGCGGCGCCGAGTCGGCCCGTGCTACTGTCGCCGCAAGTGCTTCCACCCGGGCTCAGCCCCGGCCACTCGACGGAGAAACGGAAAATGCTCCTTGACCTCGCGAAGAACCGCCACTCCCTCACCTTGGCGGCAGCCCTCCTGCTCCTCCCGCTTGGCGCGTGCGGAGGCGGCGGCGCCGCCTCCGACGACCACGCGGACCACGGCCACGCGGAAGGCGGCATGGACGAAGCGGAAGAAGCGGCCGGCGACGGTGCGCCGCGCGTCTACTTCGTGGACCTGGAGAACCACGCCACGATCCCCAGCCTGATCGACCTGCGGTTCGCGGCCGAGAACTTCATCATCGAGCCGGTGGGCGACGGCGCGATCAACGAGGGCGCGGGTCACTACCACATCGCGATCGACGGGGAGTGCCTGGAACCGGGCATCGTGATCCCCACCGCGGACCCGTGGATCCACTTCGGCGACGGCTCAGACTCGATCGAACTCGAACTCAGCCCCGGCGAGCACTACCTCTGTCTCCAGATCGGCGATGGCGAGCACCGCACGCTCGACGAGCCGGGCCTGTCGCAGTACATCATGGTGCACGTGGAGGAAGAGGCGGCCGAGTAGGGCCCCCTTACCGAAAGAAGAACGGGCTGGTCCAGGCGGCGCCGCCGTCGTCCTGCACCACGCGAAGGTAGAGGTAGCCGCCAGCCTGGAAGCCAGGCAGCGGCACGGTGAGACTGCACTCCCGCTCACCTTCCCCGCAGAGGGCCTCGCCCGTCAGAGCGCCCGCGCCGGTCGCGCCCCGGCGGCTGACGACTTCGATGCGCGCGATCTCCTCCGGTGCGATCGCCCGCGCGACCAGGGTCGTCCGCGGCACGCCGGCGATCGGGCCGACCGTGCCCGCGGCGGCCGCTTCGGCGGGAATGTCGGCGCCGATCGGCCATCCCGCGTAGCTCGCGCGCACCACGATCCGGGGGCCGTTCGTGGCATAGGCGCGACGCGCGAGCAGCGCCTCGTAGATCCCCTCCCGGGTCACTTCCTCGCTCAGGATCGCCGCCACGCCGCCGCTCGGCGACGCGAGGCGGCCCAGGCCCGGATGCCCGTCGTGGCCGTCGCTCGAGCCCACGAAGCCGAGCCGGTAGCCTCGATCCAGGGCGTCACGCACGAAGTTGCCCGCCAGGGCGTTCCGAACGACCATGCCCGGTGAGTCGGCGGCCTCGCTCGACCCGTGGACGGACACGATCTCGGTGACGGGCTCGATTCCGGCGGGCGGCGGCGAAGACCAGTCCGTGGCGATCGGAGCCCCTGCCGAGTGGTGGGCGAAGGTCAGCGCCCGCACGCCCTCGAGGCCGGCCCATAGTTCCCGCGGCTCGTCGTACTCCTCGTCGATCGAGCTGAGAAGCAGGCCGGCCGCGGCCTCGGCGGTCGGCTCGAAGAAGACGACGTGGCGATGGCCCTCGACCCAGTTCGTCCACTCGTAGCCGGCCAGCGCGACGAAGCGTCCCGGTTCGTTGCGGGCGTCGGCCGCATCCAGCGTCCGCCGCCAGATCGAGGGCTCGCGGTCCATGAACCGCATGCCCCAGTGGTCGTGGTCGGTCACCGCCGCGGCGTCGAGGCCGGCCACCTCCCGCGCGTAGAGCAGCAGATCGTCCGGCGTCGCCGAACCGTCGGAGAGGCCCGAGTGGTTCTGCAGGTCGGCCCACAGGATGCGCCGGCCGGCCGGCGAGACGAGCAGCGGGTTGCTTTCCGCTTCGAATCCGGGCCCGGTCCCGGCGCCCACCAGCCGCCCGCGCACCCTGATCGCGCCGCCGGCCTCCCTGGCAAGCCGAAGCGGCACGACGAGCAGGCCTCGATCCTCCACGGCGAGTGCCAGGGAGACGACCCGCTCCATCTCGGCTGCCGAATCGGCCCTCGAGTCGACCAGGTCGACGCCGGCCGGCAACCGAAGCTCCAGCCTCCCCGCCGCCGCCGGCCAGCCGTTGCCGATCGCGTCGACCAGCGCCGCGGTGAGCGTGACCCGGTCGTCGGGCCGCGCCGTCGACGGCAGGTGCAGCAGCAACCGCGCCGGCGGCCCCGGCATCACGTCGACGGCCGGCGACTCCGCGATCAGCTCCCGTACCCCGTCCCCGTCGCCGTCGACGGCCAGCCAGAATCGCGACTCCCGCTCCGCGTACCGGTCCGCGAGTGCGCCCGCCGGACCGGCGCCGTACGTGATCTCGATGCGCTCCCCTTCCCGCAAGGGACGGCCGCCGACATGAACGGCCAGCAACTGCTGATCGAGCGTCTCGGCCGACAGATTCACACCCTCGGCGTCGGTGGCTATCGTCGTGTAGCCGACGGCCGCCTCGCGTTCGACCCGCGGCGTGCTCCAGCCCCAGAACGGAGACACCTGGAGATAGACGGCCCCGCCCACCGCGACCCCCAACGGTCCCGCCCGATAGACGATCCGCCAGCTTCCGGGCCGGCCCGCGACCGCGGGTCCGCCGAGCTCCTCGACGGAGGCGGCGCCGCCACCGTCCGACCCGGCGCGCGGTCTCAGCAGGTCGGCGCGGAGCTCTTCGACGATGTCGAGCCGGGGCGAACGATCGGGCCAGTCACCGCCCGCCGGATCGTTCGCGGGCGCGCGCGAGCAGGCGGCGCCGACGAGGCTCAACGTCGCAAGAACGGAGAACGATGCGGCCAGGGAACGTCCCTCGCGCCCCGGCGGCCTCCGGCAGCTCCCGCCCCGACCTCTCACCCGGGCATCCTCTCACGACTGGAACGGCTGTAGTCTGAACGCCGGCCCATGTCCTGCAAGATCGCCTTCATCGGCAGCCACGGCGTCGGCAAGACGACCCTCGCCTACGGGCTCGCCGCGCGCCTGAAGCGACGCGACATCAACCTCGACGTCGTGGTCGAGGTGGCGCGCCGCTGCCCGCTGCCGCTGAACGAGGGAACGACTCTCAAGGCCCAGTCGTGGATCCTCCATTCCCAGATCGCCGACGAACTGGCCGCCGAGGCCCGTTCGCCGGTCGTGATCTGCGACCGCAGCGTCCTCGACAACTACGTCTACCTGCTGTTCGCCCGCGGCCGCCAGCCGGCGCTGGAACCCCTGATCGAGTCCTGGTGCGCGACGTACGACCTGAAGGTCCACGTTCCGATCCTGCGCGGCAGCGAGGCGCAACCCGACGGTGTCCGCGCCATCGACCCCGCCTTCCGGCGGCGGATCGACGAGCGGCTCCGGAACGAGCTGGAGGACCGCCGCATCGGCGTCCTCGCACTCGATCCTCGCCACCGGGAGAGCTGGCTCGACACCGTTGAAGAAGCGGTCGCGAACCAGCTTCGCATTCCCCAGCTCGACCTGCTCTGAGCCGCGGGCCGCGCGCGTATACTCGCGGGCCGAACAACGAATCCAACCGTCAATCGTCCGCACTGCAGCCGACCTCGGCGCCCCTTGGCGCCGCCGGTCCCGGAATCGAGAGGAGCCGCCATGTCCCGTCCCTTCCTGCGCACCGAACTCTGCGACATGCTGGGGATCGAGTATCCCGTGTTCTCCGCCGGCATGGGACCGGTGGCGGGCGGCGCGGAACCCGTCGCCAGGGCCGACCTGGCGGCCGCCGTTTCCGAGGCAGGCGGCCTGGGCGTGATCGGAGGCGTTGCCTACAGCCCAGAGGACCTGCGGGCCGAGATCAACAAGGTGCGCGCGAAGACGGACAAGCCGTTCGGGGTCGACCTGCTGCTGGCTTCGAACTTCCTCGAGAAGGCGGGCAGCGGACCGATCTCGGCAACGGCGCCGACCCGCGACCTGGTGCCGGCGGAAACGCGCGACGCGCTCAGGAAGATGGCCGAGAGCCTGGGCATCGAGTGGATCGAGTCCCCGCCCCCGGCGCCGACCTGGACCGTGCCCGAGGGCAAGAGCTACGCCGGCGCGCAGATGGAAGTCCTGCTGGAGGAGAAGGTCCCGGTGTTCGCCTCCGGTCTCGGTTCCCCGGCGCCCTTCTCGAGGGCGCTCAAGGACGCCGGCATCAAGATCGTCTCCCTCGTCGGCAACGCCCGCGCCGCGCGCCGGGTCGCCGAGGGCGGCGCCGACATCGTGGTGGCGCAGGGCACCGAGGCCGGCGGTCACACCGGCAAGATCGGCACCCTGGCGCTCCTGCCCCAGGTCATGGACGCCGTGGCGCCGCTGCCCGTCGTTGCGGCCGGTGGCGTTGCCGACGGTCGCGGACTGGCCGCGGTCATCGCAGCCGGAGCGATCGGCGCCTGGTGCGGCACCGCTTTCCTGGTCTCGCACGAGGCGAACCAGCCCGCGCTGCAGAAGCAGCGCATCCTGGAGGCCGCCACCGAGGACACGGTGGTCACCCGTCTCTACAGCGGCAAGACGATGCGCAACATCACGAATCCGCTGATTCAGGCCTGGGAAGCCAGCGGCATCCGGGCCCTGCCGATGGGGCTCCAGGGCGTGCTCACCCGCGACCTTCTCCACTCCATCCGCGCCGCCGGACGGGACGACCTGTTGATGAACGCCGCCGGCCAGGCCTCCGGCATGCTGCGGAAGACCCGCCCGGCCGGCGAGATCCTCCACGAAATGGTGGCGGACGCCTCCCGCCTCCTGGGCGCGCGGCTCTCGGAGCGGGTTCAGGTCCAGGTCGCCCCCTCAATGCTGTAGGCGACGCGAAGTCCGGAACGTGGGACACTGGCCATCCGCCTATCCAAGTCAACCAGCCCAACGACCGGAGGCCCGACATGCCCCGCTTCACCGTGACGGTCCTATGGTCTGCTGTGCTCGCCTTCACGCACCCGGCTGCGGGCCAGAACGCGATCTTGCCGCCCGGCGCGCCGCAGAGCTTTGGCGGCACTAGTATCATAAAGGGCCAGGTCCTTCTCGGTTGGACGGCCCCGGCGAACGACGGGGGCGCCGACATCACCGGCTACCGGGTCGACGAGTCCGCCGACGAAGGAACGACCTGGAGGGTCGTCGCCGCGAGCGTCGACGACACCAGCCACACCCGTCGCGGCCTCCCGTACGGCGCCGTCCGCCACTACCGGGTCGCCGCGATCAACGCCGCCGGCGCCGGACCGCCCAGCGAAACCGATGTCGTGACGGTGCTGTCGAACAGCGCGCCGACGCTGGTCGGCCCCGCCACCCTCGCGATCACGCTGGCCGAAAGCCCGGCGGGCACGCACATCATCAGTCCTCCCGCAGACCCCTACCTGTCGGCCAGCGATCCGGACGGGGATTCCATCAGCCGGCGCCTGTCGGGCGAGGACGCCGCCTGGTTCGAGATCTTCAACGACGGCGACGGGAATCTGATCCGGACCCGCCGCCCCCTGGACTACGAGAGCAGGGACGAGATGGACCAGGTGTACGAGTTCACCCTGACGCTCGACGACGGCGACGGCGGCACGTCCGACCACGAGTTCGAGATCACGGTGACGGACGTGGACGAGCCGCCGCCGGCGCCCGCCCAGCCCCGGTTGACGGTCGTCCGGACGGAGCCGCCGGGCGTCCGGGCGTCGTGGAGCGCTCCGGACGTCTCCGGCCGGCCGGCGATCGCGAACTACGACGTGCAGTACCAGGAACGAAGCGCGGCAAGCTGGACGGACGGCCCCCAGGACGTGGACGGGACCTCGGCGGCCATCGCGGAACTGGTCGCGAACAGCGACTACAGGGTGCGGGTGCGGGCCACGAACGCCGAAGGCGACGGTCCCTGGTCGGCGGCCGCGGGCGTGAATACGGACACCGGCCCCAACCGGCCGCCGGCGTTCCCGCGCGCCGCGTACACGTTCACGGTCACCGAGAACGTTCCCGAAGATCCGGCGCGCCCGGCCCTCGGCGAGACCGTCGCGATCGACCCCGACGGCGACTCGCTGAGGTACAGCCTCGAGGGTCCCGATGCCGAAACGTTCTACATCCACAACAGCGCCGGAGTCCTCGAACGAAGGGGCGAAGACGCCTTCGACCACGAGCGGCGGGCGACGTACTCCGTCGTCGTCGTCGCGCGCGACTGGGTCGACCGGACGAGCGCGAACGTGACCGTCCGTATCCTCGACGCCGACGAACCGCCGGAGAACAACCTCGGCACTCCGAACGTGCTTCCGCTGGACGGCGCCGCGACCGGCCTTCAGGTCTCGTGGCCCTGGCCCAGCGAATCCTCCGACCGGCCGCGGAGGCACAGGTACGACCTCCAGTACCGCGAGGCGGGCGCCGCGAACTGGTTGCCGGGGCCGCGGGGGGTGATCTTCCCGGAGACCGAGCTGACGGGTCTGATCAAGGGAACGGAGTACGAAGTCCAGGTGCGGGCCGTGAACGCGGAGGGCGCGGGTCCGTGGTCGAACACGGGTTCCGGGCGGACCCACCGGCTGGCCGCGCGGCTCGCCTCGGCGCCGGCGTCCCAGAACGCCAGGGACCCCTTCAAGGTGGTGGTCGCGTTCAGCGAGGCGGTGGTCGTGGGGGAGGAGGAGACGGCCCTGGCCGAACGCTTCTCGATCGGCGGGGGCGAAGTGGCCTCGGCCCGCCGCCTGTCCCCTTCCCGCGTGGAACTCACGTTGCAGCCGACAGCGAGGGGAGGGGTCGGCGATGCGCAATGGGGAGTGACGATCATCATGCCTTCCGGGGGCGCGTGCGACGCGGCCGGCGTGTTCTGCACCGCGGACGGCGCGGGCCTGTCGCATCCACTCGAAACCGGCGTGCCGGGCCCCTCCACGTCGTTCCTGACGGTCCGGGCGACGCCCGCCTCGGTGGCAAAGGGCGAGCGGGTGAAGATCGTGATCGAGCGGTCGACGCTGGGGACCGACCTGCCATCTCTCTGGGCATACCTGGAGCTTCTCGCGTCGGACCGGGGTCTGATCGCATCGAACTTCCCGAGCGGCGACCCGAACTTGCCCGGCGCGCCGCTCAGGAACCGCATCGACGAGGACAAGACGACCTACGAGACGTCGTTGCCGACCCGCAGCGACTCGGGCGGCGGCTTCCTCCTGATCCGAGTGCACGGGGGGGATCAAGGGCACCACTACGTGGCGGCGAACCCGGAGGGCGTCATGATCACGGTCCGGGACGACGATTCCGCGGACGGGGCCACTCCCGGCGGCGGCGTCCCGGCGCCGTCTCCCGGCGGCGGCGGCGGCACCGGTGGCGGCGGCGGCGGCACCGGCGGCGACGACGGCGACCCGGGGCCCGGCGACGACGGCGATGGCGATGGGGGCGATGGCGGCGGCGGGGGCGATGGCGATGGCGATGGCGGCGGAAGCGGCCCGCCGCGGGCCGCGATCACCGTCGACGCGGACTGCGCCGCCGGCCTCTGCCGCGCCCGCACCGGCGTAGCCGTCCTGTTCACCGACTCGAGCGCCGGTTCCGTCCGTTCGCGGCGCTGGGACTTCGGGGACGAGGCCGTCCGCTCCGGCGCCTCCGTCCGCTACGCCTGGACCGTGCCCGGCTTCCACGACGTGACCCTCTCCGTCGGCGACGGCGCGACCGAGTCGACGGCGTCCCTCACCTTCCTGGTCGAGGCGAGCGAACCCGCCGGAACCTGCCAACCGGACGCGAACACGCTGTGCCTGCGGCACTCGCGCTACGCCGTCGGCGTCGACTGGACGGCGGACGGCGGCGACGGCGGCCGCGCCGACGTCGTCCGCGCGGGCACCGACGACTCCGGACTGTTCCGGTTCTTCGACCCGGACAACTGGGAAGTCCTGATCAAGGTCCTGGACGGCTGCGAGCGGAACGGCGCCGTCTGGGTGTTCGCGGCGTCGACCACGAACCTCGGTTACCGCGTCCACGTCACGGACACGGTGACCGGCGACGTCAGGGAGTACCGCAACGACCCCGGTACGCCGGCGGCCGCGATCACCGACGTCGCCGCGTTCCGGGAAAGCTGCCGTGCCGACTAGCGGGGTCCGCCCCCCCCCCCCCCCCCCCCCCGAATTCTGTAGGCGACAACGCGTTCGCCGGCTGCTTTACTTGGAGGCTGGCTGGCCCCGCCTGCGAACTCCCCGGTTGCGAGACCGGAGTGGGAGGACAGCAAATGTCGGCGAGCGAGAGACGGCGGTGCCCCCTCGGACCGGTCTTCATGGCCATGTGGCTCGCGGTCCTGGCCGCCGCGCACCCGGCGGCGGGCCAGGACACGACCCCTCCGGCCCTGGCGAGCGCGCGGATCGACGCGCTTGGAACGATAACCCTGCGCTTCGACGAGGACCTGGTCGCGGACGCGTTGCAGAACACCCAGTTCACCCTTCGGGTCGACTCCGTGCCCGAGGCCCTTCGGCTCGCAACCGGCGGCGAGCGTGAGCCGCGCGTCATCCGGATCGATTCCTACAACGGCATACGAAGCGGCGAGACGGTTCAGGTTTCCTACGTTCCGACCGTGACCGCGCTGCGGGACGCCGCCGGCAACGAAGTCGCGGCCTTCACGACCGGCATGAACGGCGTACCGGCGGTGGTCAACGGCTCGGCCGTCTCCGCCGACGCGCCGGCCCCTCCGGAAGATCTCGTCGCGTCCGCCGTCGGCAAGTACCGGATAGACCTCGCCTGGAGAAGCCCGTTGGGTTTCCAGGCCGCGGTCCTCACCGGCTACAGGATCGACGAGTCGACCGACGCCGGCGCGACCTGGAGAACGATCCTTGCGGACACCGGCGACCCGGCGGTCCTCGACTACCGGCGGGACGGCCTGCCCGGGGGCTCGACGCGCCACTTTCGGGTTCTCGCCGTCAGCGGTTCCGGAACGAGCGCTCCCAGCCGGGCGGCCGTCGCGACGGCCCGCGGAAACTCGCCGCCGACGCTGGTCGCCGAACTCACGTTCGCGGTGGCCGAGAACGTCCCGCCGGATACCGCGGTCGGCGACCCCATCATGGCCGAGGACGAAGACGACGACGATCTGCTGACCTTCCGCCTGACGGGCGCCGGCGCGCAAGTCTTCGCCGTCAGAACGAGCGAAACCGAACCGCGGGCGGTCGACATCGTCACCGCCGCCCCGCTGGACTTCGAGGACCGGAGCTCCTTCCCGTTGACCCTGGTGGCCGACGACGGCGACGGCGGGACGACTGAAGTCCCGGTGACGATCGACGTGACCAACGTGGACGAGCCGCCCCTGGCGCCCGGGACCCCGGCGTTGACGGCGCTCGGGACGGACCCGCCCGGCGTTCGGGTGTCCTGGAGCGCCCGGAACGAGCCGACCCGCCCGCCGATCGTCGACTACGACGTGGAGTACCGGCAGGCGGACGCCGCAAGCTGGACGAACGGACCGGAGAACGTCGTGGAGACCTCGACGACCATCGAGAACCTGACCGCGGCCGTGAGCTACCTCGTGCGAGTGCGGGCCACGAACGCCGACGGCGACGGCCCCTGGTCGCCGACGGCGGGCGTGAACACGGAAACCGGCCCCAACCGGCCGCCCGTGTTCCCGCGCGCGGCCTACACGTTCACGGTCCCCGAGAACGTTCCCGAAGACCCGGAGAGCCCGGCTCTCGGCGAGACCATCATGGCGACCGACCCCGACGGCGACTCGCTGACGTACAGCCTGGAGGGCCCCGATGCCGGGACCTTCCATTTCGATTCCGACACCGGAGTCCTCCAACGACAGGGCGAAGCCGCCTTCAACTACGAGCGGAAGGCGGCGTACTCGGTCCTCGTCGTCGCGCGCGACTGGGCCAGCGCGACGGCGGTGAACGTCACGGTCGAGATCCTGAACCAGCCCGATCCGTTGCCCGCCCCTCGAGTCAGGTACGGACGCGCGGTGGATGGTTACGTCACCAGGGCCCTGGCCTTCTGGTCGCGGCCGACGGTTCCCCCCGATTCCTCGACCCGCTTCACCTACGACGTGCAGTTCCGCGCCGGCGCCGCCGAGTGGCGGAACGGCCCATCGAACGTGCCCTACGTGGAGGCGGAAATCGACGGTCTCGAGGCCGGAACGGTCTACGACTTCCGGGCACGCGCCAGGAACCACGAGACCGTGAGTCCATGGTCGAGCGAGCTCGGACAGACCTACACCCACGATCTGAGCGCGAGGCTGGCGCAGGCGCCCAGGTCCCACAACGGGACGGACGAGGTCGCCGTGGTGGTCGAGTTCGCCGAGCCGGTCACGGTCGAAGACGAAACGACGCTCGGCGAGCGTTTCCGGCTGCAGGAGGTCGGCGGCGGGGGCGCGGCTCAGGATGGGGTCACGCTGACATCGGCGGAACGCCTGTCGCCGACCCGGATCAAGCTGACGATCGATCCCGGGGGCAGCGACGGCGGCATATCGATTCGATTGCCCCGCTGGAACGAAGACAGGGCGGGGCGTCTTCCGGCCTGCTCCTCGGCCGGCGTCTACTGCACGGCGGAGGGACGGCGGCCGTCGCACGACCTGTGGTTCCTCCTGCCGGGACCCACGACATCGTTCGCGTCGATTCGAGCGCCGGCGACCGCGGTGGATCCGGGAGGAGAGGCGGACCTCGTGATCGAGCGCGAGACTCCGTCGGGCGAACTGCCGCCCGTAAGGTTGGAACTGAGCCTGCTGCAGCAGGGCGATGTCGTTGCGAGTGGATTCTCCGCCATCGTCGAGATGAGCGCCGGGCAAGCGGCAAGCACGCTCCGCTTGACGATGAAAGACGGGCCGGACTACGGCGGTCGCGTCGTGAACGCCCGCTTCGACACCGAAAGCCGCGGAAACTGGGCGCCGAAGAACCCGAAGGGAGTCGTGATCGCGATCCGGGGTGAGGGCATCGACCCGGCGCCGTCTCCCGGCGGCGGCGGCGGCACCGGTGGCGGCGGCACCGGTGGCGGCGGCGGCGGCACCGGTGGCGGCGGCGGCGGCGGCGGCGGCGGCGGCGACGACGGCGACCCGGGGCCCGGCGACGACGGCGATGGCGATGGGGGCGATGGCGGGGGCGATGGCGATGGCGATGGGGGCGATGGCGGCGGCGGGGGCGATGACGATGGCGATGGCGGCGGAAGCGGCCCGCCGCGGGCCGCGATCACCGTCGACGCGGACTGCGCCGGCGGCCTCTGCCGCGCCCGCACCGGCGTAGCCGTCCTGTTCACCGACTCGAGCGCCGGTTCCGTCCGTTCGCGGCGCTGGGACTTCGGGGACGAAGCCGTCCGCTCCGGCGCCTCCGTCCGCTACGCCTGGAACGTGCCCGGCTTCCACGACGTGACCCTCTCCGTCGGCGACGGCGCGACCGAGTCGACGGCGTCCCTCACCTTCCTGGTCGAGGCGAGCGAACCCGCCGGAACCTGCCAACCGGACGCGAACACGCTGTGCCTGCGGCACTCGCGCTACGCCGTCGGCGTCGACTGGACGGCGGACGGCGGCGACGGCGGCCGCGCCGACGTCGTCCGCGCGGGCACCGACGACTCCGGACTGTTCCGGTTCTTCGACCCGGACAACTGGGAAGTCCTGATCAAGGTCCTGGACGGCTGCGAGCGGAACGGCGCCGTCTGGGTGTTCGCGGCGTCGACCACGAACCTCGGCTACCGCGTCCACGTCACGGACACGGTGACCGGCGACGTCAGGGAGTACCGCAACGACCCCGGTACGCCGGCGGCCGCGATCACCGACGTCGCCGCGTTCCGGGAAAGCTGCGGCGCCGACTAGCGGGGTCCGCCCCCCCCCCCCCCCCCCGAATTCTGTAGGCGACAGCGCGTTCGCCGGCTGCTTTACTTGGAGGCTGGTTGGCCCCGCCTGCAGACTCCCCGGTTGCGAGAACCGGAGTGGGAGGACAGCAAATGTCGGCGAGCGAGAGACGGCGATGCCCCCTCGGACCGGTCTTCATGGCCATGTGGCTCGCGGCCCTGGCCGCCGCGCACCCGGCGGCGGGCCAGGACACGGTACCCGGCGTGCCCGGCGCGCCGACGGGTCTCTCCGCCGATCCCCTGGGCAAGAAAGGCCACGTCACTCTGAACTGGTTCTTCCCGGCGGACGACGGGGGCGCTTCGATCACCGGCTTCCGGATCGACGAGTCCGCCGACCAAGGAACGACCTGGAGAGTCGTCGCCGCGAGCGTCGAGCCGGTCTCCGACCCGGTGGACCACGAACTTTCGGGCCTTCCGTACGGCGCCACGCGTCACTACCGGGTCGCCGCGATCAACGCCGCCGGCGCCGGCCCGCCCAGCGGCACCGCTGCCGCAACGGTGCTGTCGAACAGCCCGCCGACACTGCCTCTGCCCAACCCCCCTCTCGAGTTCGAGGTGGCCGAGAATCTCCCGGCGGGCACGCGCGTCGTTCGTCTGCGCCCGCACGATCCGGACGAGGACGAGGTCGGCTTGCGCCTGTCGGGCGCGGACGCCGGTCTCTTCGAGGCGCTCGTCGACGACGGAAAGCACCTTATCCGGACCCGCCGCCCTCTGGACCACGAAAGCAGGGACCGGGCGTACGAGTTCATCGTGACTCTCGACGACGGCGACGGCGGCGCCTCAAACCATGCGTTCGCCGTCAGGGTGACGGACGTGAACGAGCCGCCGCTGGCGCCCGCGGATCTCCGTTTGACGCCGAGCCGGACCGACCCCTCATCCCTCCAGGCGTCCTGGAGCGCCCCGGACGACTCCGGCCGGCCGGCGACCGAAAGCTACGACATCCAGTACCGGGACTGGCGCACCGAATCCTGGAGCAACGGTCCGCGGGACGTTCCAGCGACGTCGACCGGGATCCCGTACCTGCGAGTCGACGGCAACTATTACGTACGGGTGCGCGCGACGAACCACGAGGGCGACGGTCCCTGGTCGACGCCCGCCTTCGCCAACACGGCCACCGGCCCCAACGCGCCTCCCGTGTTCCCGAGCGCGTCGACAGTGCTGGACGTCCCCGAGAGCGGGCCCAACGGACCGATCGGCGACCCGGTTGCCGCGACCGACGCCAACGGCCACCAACTGAAGTACACGCTCGGCGGCCCGGACGCGTCGTTGTTCTGGATCGACCCGACAGCCCAGATCTGGAACAACGAGGCACTCGACTACGAGCGACGCCGGTCGTACTCGATGAGCGTGAACGTCACCGACTCCCTGGCCGAGGCGACCACGAACCTGACCGTCCGGGTCGTCGACGTCGACGAGCCGCCGGCAAACAGCCTCGGCACTCCGAACGTGCTTCCGGTGGACGGTTCCGCGACCAGCCTCCTGGTCTCGTGGCCCTGGCCCACGGAATCCCGGGACCGGCCGCAGAGGCACGCGTACGACCTCCAGTACCGCAAGGCGGGCGCCTCGGACTGGTTGCCGGGGCCGCGGGGCGTGGTCTTCCCCGAGATGGAGCTGACGGGTTTCGTCAAGGGAACGGAGTATGAAGTCCAGGTGCGGGCCGTGAACGCGGAGGGCGCGGGACCGTGGTCGAACACGGGTTCCGGTCGGACCCACAGGCTGGCCGCCCGGCTCGCCTCCGCGCCGATGCACCACAACGACGTGGACCCCTTCAGGGTGGAAGTCGAGTTCAGCGAGCCGGTCGTCGCGGCGGAGGAGGAGACGGCCCTGGGTGCGGTCTTCTCGACAGGCGGGGGCGAAGTGACCTCGGCCCGCCGGCTGTCTCCTTCCCGGGTGGAATTGACGCTACAGCCGAGGCGAATAGTAAGCGACGCGCCAAGCGCGGTCACGTTGATCCTGCCCGCGGGAGGCGCCTGCGACACGCCCGGCGTGTTCTGCACCGAGGACGGAGCGACCCTGTCGCATGCACTCGAGACCGGCGTGCCGGGCCCCGGTACATCGTTCGTGACGGTCCGGGCGATGCCCGCCTCCGTGGAAGAGGGCGAGAACATCAGGATCGTGCTCGAGCGGTCGACGGTCGGCGGTGAAAGGCCGGAGATCGACGTGTACCTGGAGTTTCTCCAGTCGGATCGTCTGATCCCCGAGCTCTCCCGCTACGACGGGGGCGCCGACCCTCGGCCCGATCCCCCGATCAGGAACACGCTCGGCCCTGATGAGACGAGCAGCTACGAGACGTCGCTGCCGACGTCAGACCTGCCGGGAGTCGAAGGCGGCGGCGTCATCCTGATCCGGCTGTCCCCTGGGGCAGAGGGGTCCTCCTATGTGGCGACGAACCCGGAGGGCGTCATGATCACGGTCCGGGACAACGATCTCGCGGACGGGGCCACTCCCGGCGGCGGCGTCCCGGCGCCGTCTCCCGGCGGCGATGGCGTCCCGGCGCCGTCTCCGGGCGGCGGGGGCGAGGGCGGCGGCGGCGGCGATGGCGCCGACCCGGGGCCCGGCGGCGGCGGCGATGGCGGCGGCGATGGCGGCGGCGGCGATGGGGGCGATGGCGATGGCGGCGGCGATGGCGATGGCGATGGCGGCGGAAGCGGCCCGCCGCGGGCCGCGATCACCGTCGACGCGGACTGCGCCGGCGGCCTCTGCCGCGCCCGCACCGGCGTAGCCGTCCTGTTCACCGACTCGAGCGCCGGTTCCGTCCGTTCGCGGCGCTGGGACTTCGGGGACGAAGCCGTCCGCTCCGGCGCCTCCGTCCGCTACGCCTGGACCGTGCCCGGCTTCCACGACGTGACCCTCTCCGTCGGCGACGGCGCGACCGAGTCGACGGCGTCCCTCACCTTCCTGGTCGAGGCGAGCGAACCCGCCGGAACCTGCCAACCGGACGCGAACACGCTGTGCCTGCGGCACTCGCGTTACGCCGTCGGCGTCGACTGGACGGCGGACGGCGGCGACGGCGGCCGCGCCGACGTCGTCCGCGCGGGCACCGACGACTCCGGACTGTTCCGGTTCTTCGACCCGGACAACTGGGAAGTCCTGATCAAGGTCCTGGACGGCTGCGAGCGGAACGGCGCCGTCTGGGTGTTCGCGGCGTCGACCACGAACCTCGGCTACCGCGTCCACGTCACGGACACGGTGACCGGCGACGTCAGGGAGTACCGCAACGACCCCGGTACGCCGGCGGCCGCGATCACCGACGTCGCCGCGTTCCGGGAAAGCTGCGGCGCCGAAGGCGGGGACTAGCGCGGCGGTCCGAGCGCCGCGTCGCACCGGGGGTCTGCCGTCCCCCGGCCAACGGCTTCAGCTACTGGCGGCTTCAGCTACTGGCTTCGCAGGCGTTGGGAAACGCGCCGACATCCGTGATCGCGGGCGCCGGTTCGCCGGGATCCTTCGTGTAGGTCTTGCTCTCCCCACTCGTCGTATCCCGAACCGTGAGGTTCAGACCGACATCGGTCGCGGAGGCCGCGAACACCCAGTGATGCTCGTTGACGCCGCAGCCGTCGAGCACCTTGAGCAGCATCTCCCAGTTGTTCGGCTCGAAGAAGTAGAACAGCCCGGAATCGCTGGTGCGGGGCCGGGCCACCCTGGCGGACTGCGTGTCGTCGTTCGCCGTGAACTCGAGCGTCACCTCGTAGCGGTCTTCCTGCAGACACAGGACGGTGCTGCTCTCGACACAGGTGCCGCTGGCCGACGGAACGGCATCGGCCGCGGCGCTCTCTTCCGATGCCTCGGCTTCGCCGGCGACGAGCGGCGCCGCCTGGAGACCCGGCAGCAACAGACCCAGGAAAACCACGGCCGGCACGGCCCTCCGGGCGCCCCCGATCCTCGACACGTCTGACAGACTCTCTCGTGTTCCCAACATCTGCTGGCTCCAGTTCGCCGGCCCTGACGGGCCGAAGGTGGATTGATGGAAGTCACGTTAGAACATCGTGGCCTTCTTTTCGCCTACAAATCTGAGGGGTTGCGGCCGGTCTCCACGGCTCGAGACTTGACGCCGGCCGGCGGCGCGACCGGCAGTCCGGCCTCGGGATCCGGGGCCGCCCTCGATGCGCTACGCCCGGCCCCCGCAAGTTTGTAGGCGCACTCCGGCGAGGTTGCGGCTAGCTTTCCCGCCGGACTTGGCGCGGAGTCCCGTCTCCTCGCCAGGCCGCGAAGGCGGGAGTCGATGAGAGTTCCAATACTGGCGGGTGTCCCGCGCGCCGTCGTTCCGGCCGCTATGGCCATCTGCTTCTGCATGGCCGCCGGTCCGCTGGAAGGCCAGACCGTGACGGTGGACTGCGAAGAAGGCGAGTGCCACGTAGTGCCGTATGCGACGGGCACGGGCGGCTTCGTCGGTCGAGCGCGCAATCCCTCCGAGGGAGTGCTGGCGATTCTCCTTTGTCGAGGCGCCGGCACGACGAAAGTCGTTACGCGGGAGCTGGTTCCAGGCCCCGGCGGCGTGGTGTCGACGTTGTTCGGCGTCGACGACGGCAGGCACGATGCGTTCTTCTGCTATCTCGACGAGGACGCAACGATAGAGATTCGGGGTCTGCTGGACGGCGGCTGGTACTGGCTCACGGACGATTCGAACACGGCGGTGGCGCCATTGCTGTCGAGAGACGTGCTCGACAATCGGAAGGTGCCTCCCGTCAACCCGAATTCTCCGGACATCCGGATCGAGCCGAATCGCGCGGGCACGGCGTCGTTCGTGAAGCAACTGAGCACGGGACGAGTGGGCGTCCTGTCCCATGTGTTGCCGGAGCCCGAGAGCAGGATCGAGCCTTGCGGTCCGGTGGAAGAGGGTGAGTCGGAGGACGGCTCGCCGCGGCATGCGGCCCGCGAGACGGGTTGCGTCATGGGCGACGGCGGAACGTCCGTCGGCCTGCACACCTATGGCGTGGGCGGCCGCGCGCCGCTTCGGGGCGGTCGAGTCGTGCGACCCGAGACGGGCGCCCTGCGGTTGGCCGTGTCGCTCTGGCTGAACGGAACGGGCAGCGTCGTCTACGGGGATCCCGACGAGTTTCCGTTGACGTTCGGCTGGCCGGGCATCGAAGGCGCCCATCCGCTGTACACGGAATGGGAGGCCGGTCTCCTGGACGCCGGCGTGGACCCTTCGCTGGAAGACGCCGGCATCGACGCGACCGCGTTCGAGATGCCCCCCGGCGATGACGGCTACCTCGACCTCCTCATCGGTCCGTCCGAGGCGTATTGCCCGGTCGACGGGGAGCAGCACTCGGCAAGGGTGCGCGTGCGCGCCGTCCGCACGACCGACGGTCAAGGCCGGCCCCTGAATCCCGTGCGCCCCCGGATCCGCCACTCGGACGATCTCGACGGCGCCGCCGCGGAAGCCGCCTTCGACGTCGTGTGTCCGGCACGCGATCCCTCGGCGGCGGTTGCCGGACCCGCGGAAGGGCGGGACCTCCTGGTTCCGCCGGGCGTCGATGGAAGGTGAAACCGGGCCAGACACGGCGCCCGCGAGGGTTTGGCGGCGCCGACTCACCAGCGCCGGGCGTCGGGCTCGATCGCTTCGAGATCGAAGCAGTGGTAGCCGGCGGGGTGCCTCCAGAACCGCTCACGGTAGGGGTACATCCGTAGCGCCGCCTGATCGGTGGGCGCATCGAGGCTGAACGTCGCGCAGAGTTCGTACGCCTTGTCGCCCGTGGCCCTGAAGGTGTAGGGCTCCCGGGTCTCCGGATCGACGATCGACACGATGTCGATGTCCCGCTCGCCGCTGAGGGACTCCAGACCCGCGGGCAGGGAACCGTTCCGTTCCCAGTAGATGTCGACGCCGCGGACGATGTCCCGCAGATTCCCAACGCGGGCGACATCCAGTCCGCGCTCGCGCGCCTGGCCGGGCGAGCCAACGGCAACCAGTCCCAGGACGACTGCCAGGAGGACGGCGACCGCCGACACGCCGGCGAAGACGGTCGGCAGCTTCGGCGCCCGACCGTCTTCGGTCACTTCCACGTCGTCCTGGCGCAGGTCCCAGAAGTAGTAGCCGAACACGCCGCCGGCAATCGCCGCCACCACCCCGACCTTCAGAAGAAACCTCACGGCCAGTTCGCCGCCCAGGCCGAAGAACACCAGGGCGATCAGATCACCGGCCAGAACGCCCGCGGCGACGAACAGCGTCAGATACGTGAGCCACTTCCTGATCCGTGACGAGCGCAAGTCCGGATCGTCGCGCAGCGTGCGCCTCACCATCCGTTGGATCAGCAGGAACGCCGGGAAGGAGATGACGAGATAGGCCAGCCCCCAGCGCAGCATCTCGGCGGAAGCCGCGGCCGGAAGAGTGAACGCCACATCGGCGAAGGTCCGGTTGATCAGCACGAACGTCACGTTGCCGAAGCTGATCGCCGCCGTGTACAACGCGGCGAAGAGGACGAGGTAGAGAAAGGCCTCCCGGGCGCCCAGATACGGTCGCGGCCGCGGGATCGGCGCGACGAAGTCCCGGTCCACCCAGGCGCTGAGCGCCTTGTCGATGTCGTCCCGCCGCCAGCTCGCATCGGCCAGCGCCTCCCGGATCTCGTCGCGGCTCGCGCCCCGCGACAGTGCTTCTCGTACGAATCGGCTCAGTTCCTCGTTCACGGTTTCTCCTCCGCGTTGTTGACGTTGTCAACATTACACACGATCTCCCGCCACGTCAACAGCGATGCAAGCTACACTGCGCGCCCATGACTTCTTCCGCCGTTCTCGACGCTCTTCGTTCCCTCGACACGCCCACCGTCTGCAACGCGCTGGAGGTCGTGGCGCCCAAGCGACGCGGCCACGGCTACACCGTGGATCCGCTGGTGTGCGCGCGGCCCGACCTGCCGCCGATCGTCGGCTTCGCGCGGACCGCCCGTATCCGCGCCCAGCACCCGAACGCGGCCGATCCCAAGCAGGCCCGCCGCGCCTCCGTCGGCTACTACGAGTACCTGGCTTCCGGCGAAGGCCCGACGATCACGGTCATCCAGGACCTCGACGACGGCGCCCGCGGCTACGGCGCCTTCTGGGGCGAGGTGAACTCGAACATCCACCGCGGCCTGGGCTGCCTCGGCGTGATCACGGACGGCAGCATCCGCGACCTGGACGACGTCGCCGAGGGTTTCCAGCTCCTCGCCGGTCGGGTCGGGCCGTCACATGCGTTCGTCCACGTGGTCGACTACGGCGGCCCGGTGACCGTCGCCGGCATGGCGGTTTCGGACGGCGACCTGATCCACGCCGACCAGCACGGCGCCGTCGTCGTTCCGGCCGACGTCGCCGACCAGGTCGAAGCGGCAGCCGATCTGATCGCCCGGCGCGAACGGGTCATCATCGACGCCGCCAAGCAGCCGGACTTCGACTTCGAGAAGCTGAAGGCCGCCTGGGGCGAGGCGGCGGAGATCCACTGAGTCGCCGGCCCGTCAAGCGCTTCCCGGCGACACAGACCGGCCAAGGCGTACAGACCGGCCAAGGCGTAATCGGGGGTTGACAACCGCTGCCCACGAGCTTACCGTTACGCATCAGGTAACGGTGGAGCCGTGGAAATCGTGTTCAAGACGAAACGGCTCCAGAAGGTGTGTAGCTCCCACGCCCTGCTGCAGAAGACCTACGGCAAGCTCACGAAGAAGATCGAGGTGCGCCTCAGTCTGCTGAAGAACGCCCAGAACCTGAGCCTGGTTCCAACCACACCGCCCGTTCTGCGGCACTTGTTACGAGGCGACCGACAGGACACCTTCGCCGTGGACCTGGGACACCCATACCGGCTCGTGTTTACCGCCAACCACGACCCGATTCCAAGACGTGCCGATGGCGGCATCGCGCTCGAGCTTGTCACCGCCATCAAAGTCCTCGAGATCACCGACTACCACTGAACTGGAGCAAGACATGGCCACCGGAACCAATGCCTACCGGCCCGACCATGCGGCCCCGCCGGGCCATCTGCTGGAGGAGTACTTGGAGGCTCGCGCCTTCTCCCAAGCCGAGTTTGCGCGCCGCTGCGGCCGGTCGCCGAAGCTGATCAGCGAGATCGTGGCCGGCAAGGCACCGATCGAACCAAGGACCGCAATCGAGTTCGAGAAGATCTTGGGACTGGACGCGAGCATCTGGCTCGGCATGGAGGGCGACTACCGGCTGCATCTGGCCCGCGAAGCGGAGGCATCCGCCAGAGAGGCGGAGGTCGCCTGGACCAAGGCGTTCCCCGCCCGAGAGCTCGTCAAGCGAGGGTACTTAACGAAGGCAGAGTCGCCGGCGGATACGGTCGGTGGTCTTCTGGCGTTCTTCAATGTCGCTTCGGTCCAAGCTTGGAACGCCAGGCATCTGACCGAGCAGGCCTCGTACCGACACTCGCCGAGCTTCGAGAGTGAGCCTGAGACGCTGGCAACCTGGCTCCGGCTTGGAGAGCTCGAGGCGGAGAAGCAAGAATGCCCCGACTATCAGCGCAACGACTTCTTGACGGCCCTCCAAGAGATTCGCAGCTTCACCGTCGAAGATCCGGAAGTGGCGCTGGTGAAGGCCAGGACTCGCTGCAACGGCGCGGGGGTGGCACTGGCGCAAGTTGAACCCTTGCCTCGCGCCGCCGTCAGCGGCGCCACATGGTGGCTGTCACCAAAAAAACCTGTCATCGCGTTGAGCCTTCGTCACCGCACGGACGACCATCTCTGGTTCAGCTTCTTCCATGAAGCGGCCCACATTCTCTTTCACTCCAAGAAACAGGTCTTTGTCGAAGGTCACCTCACCGGCTCAAATGTGAACCACGGAGACGCACTCTCGTCGGAGGAAACGCAGGAACAGGAAGCAAACCAGTGGGCGGCGGACTTCCTCGTGTCACCAAGGCACTGGAGCCGCTTCGTAGCCGGCTTTGGCGGCAGCAAGGCCGAAGTCAACGCGTTTGCCGAACGTCTCTCCATTGCACCGGGCATCGTGGTCGGAAGGCTCCAGCACGAGGGCTATCTTCCCCACACTCATCTGAACGGCCTGAAGGTCAAGGTGACACCAAGCTCCGGAGGCTATCCATAGGAAAGCAGGACCCCGCGATCGGAGACCGGTCACCCGCCGGCTCCGAGGACAAGCTACCCCCAAAGCTGCTTGATCCCCTATACACAAACTGTCCACGAAAACGGGGCAACTCCAGTTTTTCCTTTCGGCTAACCCACTGCGCCAAACGGGGTTTGTCCTTCCCTGGCGCCCCTTCTCATCCCGCAACGGGATCGATCGGCGTGATGATGCCGAGCGCGTCCTCGATCGCCTGGGCCGCCTCGAGGCAGAGACCCTCGCGGTAGCGGCCGCCGATCACCTCGACCACCTGGGGGAGGCCGTTGGCGACGCCGGTCGGCACGCAGACGGCGGGCAGGCCGAGCAGGTTGAGCGCAACCTCGAACCGCATCTGGGCCAGGACCGCCCCCGGGTCCTCGAGGTCGAGGCCGATGACGAAGGGCGGCTCGGTCATGATCGGGCCGACGATCAGAGGGTAGTCCTCCTGAAACTCCTGCCAGGCGCTGGCGATCGCGTGGCGTTGACCGTACACGGCCATGTATTCGATCGGCGATTCGACCGCGAAAAGGTCGAGCGCGCGGTCCAGGAAGTCGAAGGCAGCCGGCGACATGATCTCTTCCAGCGCCGACCGCGTGACGCTCAACTCGTAACCGAGCAGGACCTCCCATGCCCGGAGGGCCTCCGCGACCATCGGCGGTTCAATCTCCTCGACCGCGTAGCCTGCCGCCTCGAGGGCCGCTCCCGCGGCTCGCACGCCGGCGGCGATGTCCGGGTGAGTCGAGCCGCCGCTGGGCTCCGGCACCAGCGCGACCTTGACCGGCGCAGCCGGCGGCTCCAGGTCGAGAGGAACGGGGACCGACCACGGATCGCTGCGGTGGTATCTCCCCAGCAAGTCGTAGGCCGTACGCAGATCTGCCACGCGGCGCGCCATCGGACCGTCGACGGCCATCAACTGCCCCGACATGCTGCCTCCCGTGGCGCTGGCGATCCGTCCCAGCGTCGGCTTGAGCGACGCGATGCCGTTGCACTGGGCCGGAATGCGAAGCGAACCGCCGATGTCGTTGCCAAGCCCAAGGCAGCTCATGCCGGCTGCGAGGGCCGAACCTTCCCCGCCGCTCGAACCGCCGACATTGCGGTCCGCGGCCCACGGGTTGCGCGTGACGCCGTAGAGGTAGCTGTCCGTATGGACCCTGAGGCCGAGATCGGGCAGGTTGGTCCGGGTCAGGACAATGGCGCCGGCCTCCTTGAGGCGCGTCACGATCAACGCGTCCTCTTCGGCGTTCTCCTCGGCGAATGCCGGCACGCCGTTCGTGGTCGGGGTGCCGGCGACGGCGATGTTGTCTTTCACCGAGATCGGCACGCCGTGCAGCGGCCCCAGCTCGGCGCCCGCCGCCACTGCCTCGTCGGCGGCCTGAGCGGCGGCGCGAGCCTCGTCAGCCAGCACGCGCACGACCGCGTTCAGGTGGCCGTTCACCGCTTCGACGCGCGCGAGATGGGACTCGACGACCTCGACGCTCGAAACCTCGCCGCGGCGGATGGCCGCCGCGACCTCGCCGGCGCCGGCGCGCCAGAGATCGTCGGGCATCGGCCCGGCGGCCACATCGGCGGCGCTATCCGCGGCAGTCGTCGCATCGCCGTTGCAACCGGCGAGCAAGCCGGCGGCGCCGGCCAGGGACAGGGCGTGAATGACCTGGCGCCGTGAGACGCCGTTGATTTCCTGGGCTTCGGCTTCGGGTTCCAGCGTCGTCATCTTGCGGTCTCCTCAAGCTCACTCGGCTCGTAGGTCATCCAGGTTGAGGGTCTCTTCGAGGGCCGGTTCGCCGTCCATGCCGCGGACTTCCAGCGTCACCGAGCGGGAAGTCCAGTCGATGGACAACGCACCATAATTCTCCGGGCGATAGGTCGGACCCAACCGGTACGGCCCGGCCTCTTCCTCGCTGGTGAACGCCGAGTTGAGGGAACTCGCGGTGAGTTCCAGAAGCGGGTAGCCGAGCGCGTCGTCGCGACGGTAGATGCCGCCGCGGTGCCGGTCGCCGGAGATCATCACCACGCCATTCGCGCCCGTCTCGCGCAGGAGGGCGTAGAGCCGATCACGCTCGGCGGGCAGTTGCCGCCACGCCTCGTACCCGTGACCGTCGGCGATCACCTGGATCGACGACGCCAGGATGCGCAGGTCCGCCTGCTCCTGGAGCACCTGACCGAGCCATGCCCACTGATCCTCACCCAGCATCGTCTTGTCCGGGTCAGGATCCGGCATGTAGCGCTCCTTGCCCGGCGCGCCGCGCTCGTCGGTCGGCCGCAGCGGGGAGCGGAAGTACCGCGTGTCGAGCAGGATGAGCTGAACCCGGCGGCCCGGCGGACCGTAAGTCACGGCGTCGTAGACCCCGGGGCGCGAGGCACGCTCGGAACCCGGCGGCACGTCCCAGAACTCCTCGAAGATCCGCTGCGCCTCTTCGCGGCCGAAGAAGTCGGCGCCGGCGTCGTTCAGACCATAGTCATGGTCATCCCAGGTGGCGGCGAGCGGCACTCCCGCCTGGCGCAGCCGGCTGAAGCCCTCGGCTTCGGCCTGCATCGCGTAGGCGTCCCGCAACTCACGCAGGTCCTCGGACTCGACGTCGCCGTAGACGTTGTCGCCGAGGAACACGAAGAGCTCGAAATCGTCGTCCAGGATCGCGTCGAAGATCGGCTGCGGAAGATCCTGCCTCAGGCAGGAGCCGACGCCGATCCGTTCGAGCGCCGGCTCGACCGCGGCGGCAGTATCCGCGGCCGGTTCAGAGGTCGGCGCGCCGCAGGCCAGAGCCAGCAGCGCGGCCCCGAACAGAGCCTCAGTTCGCAACTTCATCGCACACGCTCTCGATCGAGAACCCCGAGGGGTCCGGCAGTTTCCCGGCAGTGACCATCTCATCGATCAGCTCCTCCGTCTCCGTGACCCGGTCCCTCCGCGCGTACTCCCGACGCCTCGCCCTCACCTGCGGGTGTTCAAGCATCGGACAGTATCCCAGCATCCGCGGCTTCACCTTTCTCCACTTCCGGCGCACGTAGATGTTCGGCTGGTAGGACTCGTCCCATTCGGGCGTCACGTAGTCGCGCAGATCGAACGATCTGCGGAGGCGCCACGCTCCCTCGTCGTAGACGATGTGGGGGTCGTCGCCGGCGCAGAGGTGCTCGTAGAACCACATCCCCTCGTAGTTCGCCTCCAGGTCGGCCAGCGACAGGACGCCCGAGACGGCCCTGCCGAGGATGGTGATCTCATGCTGCAAACCGCGACGAGCCGCCCGATCCTCGGCCTCGGCGGGCGTCGCGCCCCGGGCGCGGGCCTTTCGGTACCAGCGGTGGTAGTACCAGGCCGTTCCCAGGAAGTGCGTCAGCTTGTCCGTGCCCAGCCGTACACCGTTGACCTCCACCGTCGGACTCGGCGGCATCCACCGGCCGGTGTCGAAAACCGACGACGTTCCCCCGTAGATGTACTTCTGCGCGAACTCCCGCAGCTCCTCGGGTCCCGAAGGCGACCGGCTGACCAGGGGCGAGTTCACCGACCAGGTCTCGAAGCCGTCGAAGAACAGCATGCGGTGACGCTTGAAGAACCGGAACCGTACCTTCTGGCACCGGCGGTCCCTGCCCTCCCGGTTCAGTTCCGCGACCAGGCGCTCGAGTTCCAGATTGACCCGGGCGTTCAGCACCTCGGTCATGTCCTCGAGGTGGCGGCCCCAGGCGAAGAACTGGTCCGTCTCGAGGCCCGGTGCGGCGCCGGCGCCGCCGAGTCCGAAGAGCAGCGTTACGAACAGAACGGTCGATCCGAAACGCGGGGGCGCCGGTCGGGCCGCTGCCGGCATCAGAAGCCCCAGCCGATGCCGGCGGTGTAGACGTAGCGGTCGGCGCCTTCGTGCGCCGAGCTGATCCGCCGCAAGACGCCCAGATTGAAGCTGAGACGAGGCAGCGCGAACTGCCCTTCGAAGCCGGCCAGCGTCTGCCGCGCGGGATCCAGTTCGGAGTCTCCCCAGGTGCGAACCAGAACGGCGCGAGCGCTCCAGCCGACGTAGACGTTGTTCAGGAAGGCAGAACGCGGCTTGTGCGTGCCGATCAGGCGGGCATAGCCGATGCCGAGCTGGCCGCCCGCGGAACCCGGCTCGATCTGCGCAACGAACCCCCGATACTCACAGAAGGTGGCGCAGTCGTAGCTGGCCGGCATGCGCGCCAGGACGGCTCCGCCGCCTGCCGAGAACTCAAGAGGGATCGAGTACCGGACCCTGGCGATGCCGAGCCAGCGGAGCGAGGTCTCGTCGACGTCTGCTCGTACCCGGTCGACGATTTCCCGCGACGAGGGTTCGGCCGGCGAGTCGTCGCCGACCTCCTGAGCCGCCGCGGGCAGCGCCAGGAGGCCAAGAGCCAGGGCGCCCGCCACGAGCGAGGTGTTGGGCATCGTCGACGGATCTCCTGCGGGGGCCTCTGCCCCGCCATCCTACCGACACTGCGCGAGCTAGTTGCCGAAGCGGTAACTCATCACCGCCTTCAGGCGGCGGCCCTTCGGGTTCGCGGTCAGGGCATCGAAGGACTGCTCGAAGAAGACGAGCGGCGGGTCCTCGTCGGTCAGGTTGAGCGCCGACAGCGCGAGGTCGAAACCGAGCCGGGGGAAACGCCACAGGAACGTCAGGTCGAACGTCAGCCACTCGTCGATCGGTAGCAGTTCGGGCGGCGTCCAGGCCACGTTGCTGTCCTCGTAGGACGAGATGTGGTTGGCCCAACCGATCAGACTGTAGTCACCCCAGCGATAGCCGAGCGAGGCGCGCGTCTTCATCTCCGGCAGCGGCGGCGCGATCGGCGTGTCACGGTTCAGCAGGCCGACGACGTCCTTCTGCTCGCGGTAGACGACGCCGTCGCGTTCGAGCTTCTTCAGCTCGTAGCTCTGCGTGTACGTACTGTCCACGCCGAAGGAGAGCTCCCCCGGACCCGCGTCCACGTGGCCGTGCAGGTGGAAGTCGAAGCCGGATGTCTTGATGCCCGGCCAGTTGATCAGGTCGATCCGCACCCTCTCGATGTCGCCGGGGACGCAGGAACCGTCGGCCAGACCGCCCGGGCAAACGACGCGGCCCATCACCGCGTTGAGCGCCGCCTGGTTACCGGCGTAGCCCTCGTCGTACAACCGCACCACCTCCTGCTGCGGCAACGGCGCAATCACGTCGTCGAAGTCGTAGCTCCAGTAGTCCAGCGTGACGTCGATACCGGCCGAGGCGAAGAGCACCAGGCCCAGGTTGTAGGTGAACGCCTGCTCCGGCAGCAGGGACCGGCTGCCGAAGGCGTCGACCGCCTTGTAGACGCCGACCGTGTTCAGGTACTCCAGGGTGGTGCGGACCTCCTCGTTCAGATCGTCGACCGAGGGCGCCCGGAACGTCGTCTGGACCGAGGTGCGGAACGACAGCACGTGACCTTCGCCGGCCGAGAGCTGCCAGCGGCCCGAGAACTTCGGATCGAAGCTGTCGATCTCGTCGTGGCGCTCGTAGTTCGCCGCGAACTGCATGTCGCCGCCCAGCGCGTTGAGTGACAGCTCGCCGAACACCCGATGGACGGCCTGGGAGTCGCCGTAGGGGTAGTAGCCCGAGGTGAACGTGAAGGCGCCGGCGCGGGCCCCCCTCTGCCTGCCGGTAGCCGGATCGACACACGACCGGTCGCCCGGCACCACGCAGGGATTCAGTGCGTAGTTGCCGACCGCGTTCGGGATCGCGCTGACGTCGACGTGACGGTACTGGTAACCGAACGCGTAGTCGAGCCTCTCAGGCAGCCAGTTGCCCGACAGCGTCGCCTCGGCCACGACGAGTTCCGCCTCGTTCTCGACGTTCACCTGTTCGTTGATCCAGTCGAGCATCGCCCGGTTGTTCTCCAGGCCCAGGACGTACCCGGGATTCGGGTTGTTCTCCCATGGCGCGCCCGGCTGGGCGGAGAACTCGATCGCGTGGCCGAACGGGTTGTAGTACATGCAGTCACCGGCGCCGGCCTGGGCCCCACCGGTATCGCCAAGCCGCATCCCCGAGGGGCTCGTGTCGTCGGCCACCACGCCGACGCCGCAGTTCGGGCCGCCGAAACCGCGGAAGGCGAGGAACTTGCGGTACGCGTACTCCGCCGGGTGGTTCATGTTGCCCGTCGCACGCGAGTAGTTCACCCCGACGTCCAGGTTGGCCGCCTTGCCGCCGACCGACAGATCGTGGTCGATGTTGGCCGCGATTCGGGTTGTCTCCGTGCCCCGCCGCAGGCTGCGTCCGGGGCCCGCGTTGCCGACCAGGCGACCGTAGAAGTACCAGTCGTCCTGCAGGCAGTCTTCCCCGGAGCCGAAGCCGCCCATCCCAGGGGAGGTGTTGCAGAACTCCATGCGACCCGGGTGGTCGTTCGAGATCAACTGCAGGCCGTCCAGCAGCGACACCGGCGGGAAGGAAGGCGTGGTCACGTAGTTCGGGATGTTCGACTCCGCGAAGAGCGCCTCCACGTGGTACGTCGTGCCCTCGGCCAGCGGACCGTTCAACTCGGCGAAGAACCGGTTCGTCTCGGTCGCCTCGATCAGGCTGTCCCACGGCTGGTAGCGGAAGGCGCAGGTCCAGCCGCGGTCGTAGCCGCCGAGGCCGTTGCACGCGGGATCGACGAAGTAGTCCGTGCCGGCCGTGCCGTTTCGCGCCCGGGCGAGTTCCTCGACGAACGCCGAAGAACTCTCGCCGCCGGTGAGGTTCGGCCGCAGGAAGATGCCCGGATTGCCGGTGTTGGACCAACCCCAGAACCAGCCGGTGGCGCGGTCCTGGAGAGTGTAGTCCCGTTCCCTGGCGCCGAGATGCGAACGCTCCGCGCGCTCGAGCGAGAAGACGAGGTGATGGTCCGAGCCGCCGAGCTTGCCGCCCCAGATCGCGCCCGCCGTCGAGTCGCCGGCGCCGTCCATGCCCTCGTGCGAGAGCGAGACCTCGAAGCCGGTGAACTCATCGCGGGTGACGAAGTTGGCGACCCCGGCGACGGCGTCCGAACCGTAGATCGCGGCGGCGCCCTCCTTCAGCACCTCGATGCGGTCGACGGCAATCGAGGGGAACGCGTTGATGTCGACGAAGCGGCCGCCAAACAGCCGCGCCGGCAGCGCCGTCTGGCGCCGGCCGTTGAGCAGGACCAGGGTCCGCGACGCGCCAAGGCCCCGGAGGTTCACGTTGGCGACATTCTCGGGCACCGCCGTGCCCTGGTCGTTGTACCAACTGTTCGCCTCGCCGATAACGCCGGACGAGGCGGTCAGGTTCTTGATCAGATCGACCGTCTGCAGCGACCCCTGCTCCTTCTGGAGTTCCCGGTTCAGTACCTCGACGGCGTAGGGGAGGTCGACGGCTGGTTCCTCGATCGCCGAGCCGGTGACGACGACCACGTCGTGGGCGTGAAAGTCGAGCACGTCCTCTTCTTCGCCGTGCTCTTCACCCTCGTGGTCCTCGTCGTCGTGCTCCTCGTCTTCCTGGGGCGGGGGCGTATCGACCGGTGGAACCGGAGAGGACTCCGACGGCGAGGCGTCGGCGTCGGTCGCGACTGCCGGAACCCCAATCAGAATGAGAATCAGAAGGGTCGACGACATCTTGGCGGGCATATCCCTCTCCTCTCTGGTCCCCCGAGCACACACGGCTTCGCGCACGAAACGAACCGGCGGTGTCGACCTCCCGCCAGTATCCGAGCGAACGCAGGGGCTTGTTCGCTAGAGGATACACGGTCAGGGGGGCGCACCTGTTTCCGGTTTCGGTACTCGAGTGGCCAGAGCGCCGCCTCGGCTCGACGACCCGCTTCCTCGTCCGTACGCCTCGTCAACTAAGATGACCCAACAGGAGGTCAAGCGATGTCCCGACGAGTCCACCGAGTCCTGCCCGTCGCCATTCTCGCGCTGAGCCTGAGCGCGACTGGCCCCTCTCCCGCTCACCACGCCTTCTCGGCCGAGTTCGACGCGAACCTGCCGATCAAGGTGGAGGGCAAGATCACGAAGGTGGAGTGGATCAACCCCCACGCCTGGGTCCACGTCCAGACCACCCTGGAGAGTGGCGACATCCTGACCTGGGAACTCGAGGCCGGCACGCCCAACACCCTGGTGCGCCGCGGCCTGACCCGCACCCTGCTGAGGCCCGGCACGGAAGTCGTCGTCCGCGGCTACCAGAGCAAGGACAGGATGTGCACGCCGAACTGCCGCGGCAGCGGCCGCGACATGAAGCTCCCCGACGGCCGCAGCCTGTTCATGGGCTCTTCCGGCACCGGCGCGCCGCGTGACGGCGCCGACCCGACCGAGCAGTAGGTCAGCCGTCGCCGGTGGCCTGGCTCGGTTCCTCGTCGTCGTCCAGCACGCCGAAGGAGGCAACAACCTCCAGACCGATGAAGACCACGGCCAGCAGGATGAAGAACTCGAAATCAGTCATTGGTCACGGTCTCTAACGAGGACGGGGTCGGCGACTCCGGTGGGCGTCTGCCTGAACCAGGATCATACGTCCTCCAGCGACCGCGCGCCACAGGAGGCCCCGGGCCCGGACGGAGTGGGGACAGGCCTGGAAAGCTAGTGGGAAGTTACCCTGGTTTATCCAGATCGGATAAACCGATGTAACCTTCCTATACATGGACCCGCGCAAGAACCCCTACGCTCCCGGCGCGGGCACTCCACCTCCCGAACTGGCGGGCCGGGACGAACTGCTTGAAGAGGCGGCCATCGCCCTCGACCGGATCAGGAGTCGACTGGCGGCAAAGAGCCTGATGATCGTCGGCCTCAGGGGCACCGGCAAGACGGTTCTCCTGAACCGCATCGCGAACGACGCCGAGTCCAGGGGCTTCACCACCCTCTTCCTCGAGGCAACCGAGAACCTGTCGCTGCCGAGCTTGCTGGCCCCTGCTCTTCGCACTGCGCTTCTCAAGATGAGTCGGAGTCGAGCGGCCGCCGACGCGGCCAAGCGAGCTCTTCGCGCCCTGAGCGGCTTCGTCCGTTCAATGAAGGTCACCTTTGCGGACGTCGCGCTCGAAGTCGACTTAGGCAGCGAGCCCGGTCTCGCCGACAGCGGTGACCTCCAGCACGACCTCAGCGAACTCCTGCAGTCATGCGGTCAGGCCGCCCGCGCCTCCGAAACGACGCTCACGCTCGCCATCGACGAACTCCAGTACGTCGAGAACAGCCAACTCGGAGCGCTCATCGCCGCACTCCACCGATCAGCGCAGCTTCAGCTTCCCGTGACCCTGGTCGGTGCCGGTCTACCCCAACTCGCCGCTCTCACCGGCCGCGCCAAGAGCTACGCGGAGCGCCTCTTCCGGTTCGTCGAGATCAGTCGACTCGACGACGTTGCCGCAGCTCTGGCCATCGAGGAACCCGCCCACCGACTCGGTGTCTCCTACACAGGTGACGCCGTCGGCGCCATCCTGAGACGCACCCAGTCCTATCCCTACTTCCTCCAGGAGTGGGGCAAGCACTGCTGGGACTGTGCCGGGGACTCGCCCATTGATGCCGACGACGTGGAACTCGCCACCGTCACCGCCACCGCCGAACTCGACGCCAGCTTCTTCCGTGTCCGCTATGACCGCCTGACTCCGAAGGAGAAGCTCTACTTGAGGGCCATGGCAGAACTCGGCCCTGGGCCTCACAGATCAGGCAAGGTCGCCGAAGCACTTGAAAGGCCTGTGCAATCCGCCGCTCCGATTCGATCCAACCTGATCGCCAAGGGAATGGTTTACAGCCCGGCTCACGGGGACACGGCCTTTACGGTACCGATGTTCGATGAGTATCTGCGGCGAGTGATGCCGGACGCCGTGGGGTGAGATCCTCGCAGGCAGTACTCGCTGGTTCTAGTCCCCGGCGGCTTCCGCCAACGGTCCTCGTCCGGTTCGTCGAGTGCCGGCCCGTGCGACGCGATACCGCGCCTCCGTCACCGTTCTCCACAGAGTGCATCTGCCCGCTCTCGGAAAGCCAGTCCGAGTTGGTCGATACGGCGCTGATTCTTGAAGCAGAAGAGATCGTCGCGCGTTAGTTGGGTGATGTTCAACGCAAGATCAAGAACGTGCAGGCGAAAGCGCTTGTTCAGCCACCAACCGGCGCCCAAGCCGGCCACCCCGCCCATGAGCGACCCAGGAAGGCCGCCCCCAAGCGCCGAGCCGCCAAGAGCGCCAGCCCACGAGAGGAAAGCACTGATACCGAATCTGGACATCATCGCCAGCGTTCGAACGACATGGACTTTGTTCTTCGCGGTTCGATCGGCGTCCTTGAACTCACGTTCGGTCCTCAGAGCGCTGTGAATCAGGTTTACTGCCAGCAAGACGCCAACCGCATACGGAAGCGCCTCTCCCAAGGAGTCCGGAAGGTCGATCCCCGCCGAGCGTGGTCGGCGTCTCCGAGGGTCAGGCGCCGCTACTGATCCTGCTCTTCCTTCGCCGCCTCCAGCGCCTCCCGCGCCGCGTCGACCCGGTTCTGGCCGCCGTACCAGCTAGCCAGCCAGTCCTTGCCGTCTTCGGCGGTGCCCTGCTGCTCGCGGTGGCGGGCGCCGCGGAGCATGAGGGTCATCGCGCGGTTGCCCTCGTGGCAGGCGTACTCAAGCACCGGGTCGTCGCTACGCCGCATTTCGAGCGCGGTCGTCCAGGGAGCTTCGAAGGACTCGGGGTCGTCGACGGTGTATTCGTAGAGCAGGGCGTCCGGACCGGTGCGGGTGAAGCGCTCGGTCAGGACCAGGTTCGGGCCGGTGCCGCGGAAAGCAGTGTGCTCGGTGTAGTTCTTCGTCGTCACCACGAAGGTGTCGCCGTCCCAGACGCCTGAGGAGTCGCCCTTCCAGAAGCGCATGCTCTCGTCGGCGTGCTCCCGCCCGTCGGTCGGGATGACCCGGTGGTCGTTGATCATCTCGGTCATGATCGCGACGTAGCCCGGCGACTGGAAGATCTCCATCATGTTGTTGTAGGCGCCGGGCGTCATCGGCGGGCCGGCGTTGAAGCCGACGATGCAGCGCTCGAACGAGTTCCGCTCTTCGGGACCGGCAGGCGGCTGACCCCAGAGCGCGTAGCGCTCGTTCACCCGGCGAATCGCCCCGTCCGTCATCTTCGGCAGGCGGCCGTTCGGCGGATCGATGACCAGGGAAGTCCGCATCGTGCCCGAGACCTTGTCGCCGAGGTCGAGCCAGAAGGAGTTGTAGCCCACATCGACATCGCCCTGGCTGGGATCGACGTCGCCGCCTTGCGCCGCGCGCGCGGCACGCGCTTCCCTGCGCCGCTGCTCCAGGGCCGCCGCCTCTTCGGCGGTCAGGGTCGCCTTGTCGCCGAACTCCGCCGGCCGCTCGAGCGGCGTGATCGAGCGGTAGTCCCAGGTGCCCTGCAGGTCGGGAACGCCCCAGGACGTGACGAGCTTCTCATCCGCGGCGTACACGGCCCCGGTGACGACCAGGGCGGCGACGACGAGAACGACGGTGCTTGCGGACAGTCGGTGCTTCATGACTTCGACTCCTTTCACTCTGGCGTCGCCCCGCGGCGCAGATGGCCGTAGGCCGCGTCCTCTCCCCCGAGCGGAATGCACTTGAACTCGAGCAGGCGCGCGTTCTCTTCAAGGCGCCGGTAGAGCGGCATGCTGATCGTCCACGGCTCGGTGAACACGTTCGGATCGGTGATCGTCGCCTCGTAGTGCATCGAGTCCGGTCCAGTGCGCGTGTAGCGTTCGACGACCTCGAGCTCCTCGCTGTGGAAGTTGCCGGAGGCGTCGAACCAGGTGTCGGGGACCTGGTCCGTGACCTCGACCACCAGGGTGTCGCCCTCCCAGCGCCCGAGCGAGTAGCCCATCCAGGACGGCAGTACCGCTCTGGTGCCTGGGCGGTCGAGCCGAACCGCGCGGCTGTTGCCGCCCCACTCGTAGGCGAAAAAGACGGCCTTCGGCGTTTGCACGATCTGGAAGGGCAAGGGCATGTAGTTGGCCCGCGGAATGCCCGGAATGAAGCACTTCGCCGCCGGGTCCAGGTTCAACCAGTCCTGCCGGTTCGCGTTGCGCTGCTCGAGCGCCCAGTCCTGGTACGGAATCTCTCCGCCCTCCACAACGCTCAGCCCGGCCGGAATCGCCCCGAAGGCGCCGTACTCGGGCACCGGGGTGCGCCGCGCGTGGTGAGCTTCGAGATCCCAGTGCGCGCTGTTCATCGCCTGCCAGATGCCATTGAGATCCGGGTCGCCGTCCGGCGTCTTTGGCGCCTGGTAGCCGCCCTCCTGCGACTGCGCGACGGCGGCCGAAACAAGGAACAACACCGCGCCTAGCGACGCGGCCGAGCGGGGCCTTTTCATGATGGCTGACTATAGCGAAGGCGCCCGTCCGCGACGGGCGACGGATGCCGGCCAGAAGGCCGGCGCACCGACATCACTACGGCAGGCGGAAGACGAACAGCCCGTTCCCGCTTGGCGGATAGCGGATCTCCGGGCTGACTCGGGCTGGAACGAACCGCGGGCTGCCGCCCCCGAGCCCCGTCGACACCGCCACGTACTGGACGCCGTCGACTGCGTAGCTGACCGGGAAGCCCTGCACTGAGGTCGGCAGGCGGGTCCCCCAGAGTTCTCGACCCGTTGCGGTGTCCCAGGCCCGGAAACGGCGGTCGATGTCGCCGGCGAAAACGACGCCGCCGGCCGTGGTCAGGGCCGCGGTGAGGAAGGCCGGCCGCTGCTCGATGCTCCAGACCTCCTCCATCGTGTCCACGTCGTAGGCCGCGAGCTTGCCGAGCCGTCCCTCCGTACCGGGCATCTCGAACCACTTCCGGTCCGCCCGCTCGCCCCCCGCACCCTCTTCGAAGCGCGGCTCGCGGCCGGAGATGTCGAGGCAGCTCTGGCTCAGCGGCACGACCAGCAACCCGTGCGCGGGGCTGTAGGAGGAGGCCTGCCAGTTGTGGCCTCCGGCCGTGCTCGGACAGACCGAGACCCACTCCCCGACTTCCGCCGACGCGATGTCCTCGCGGTAGCGCACCTCGCCGGTCTCGCGGTCGATGTGATCGAAAACGTTCTGGAACACCATTTCCTTGAGGGACACGAAGGAACCGTCCGTGCGGTCGAGCTTCCACAGGATGCCGTGCTTGCCGGAGGTGAGCAGTAACCGCCGGCCGCCGCGGTCGATCAGGACCTGCTCGAACGCCTCGTCGAGGTCGAGAGCCTCGCCGGGGACGTGCTGCCGGTAGAAGACGATCTCCCCGTCGCCGGGTCGCATCGCCAGGGTCGAGTTCGTATAGAGCACCTCGTGGTCGATCGTCAGGCCCCTGCTCGCCGGCACCCAGGGTTTGGCCTGCGCCACCGGCCAGTAGATGAGCTCCAGTTCAGGGTCGTAGCTACCGGGGATCCAGGAGTCGCCGCCGCCCCGCAGCATGAGCGGCAGATCGCCCCAGGTGTCGCCTCCGGGCTCGCCGGGACGGGCGATGGTGTACGTGCGCCACCGCTCTTCGCCGGTCTCCGCATCGTGGGCGGTGATGAAGCAACTGTCCTCGTAGTAGCGGATACAACCGTTGATGCCGTTGATCACGAGCCCATCTCCTTGGGCGGCTCGTCCAACTCCCGCGTCGCGACCGCCTTGGGAACGGCCGTCCGGCACCACGATCGGGCCGCTCGTGTTCCGGTAACGCTTCTCCGGATCGGCGATCCGCGTCTCCCAGAGCGGCCGTCCGCTCCGGGCGTCGAGCGCGAGCATGGCCGCGTCCTTCGTGGCGACGAAGATCCTGTCGCCCCAGATCGCGAGGTTGCGAAGCTGGTTGAAGCCGCGCGCCAGATCGCCCTCCAGCCCACGCCGGTACTCCCAGATCAGCGTGCCGGTGTCGGCCTCCAACGCCTGGATGATGTTGCCCGGGTTGGCCAGGTACATGACGCCGCGATACACCAGCGGCGTGGGCTGATTCACGCCGTCCGCCATCGCCCAGGACCAGGCCAACCGCAGTTCACCGACGTTGCCGGAGTCGATCTGCTCGAGGGGGCTGTGGCCCTGGCCGTCGTAGGTGCGCCGGAACATCAGCCAGTCGCCGGGGGCCGGATCGAGCAGCATCTCGGTCGTCACCGGCTCGAAGTCCTGGATCTCCCGTTCGCCGGGAGGCGTGACGATCTCCAGCGACGCGCCAGGACCCGGGTTGTCCACAGCCAGCGAATCATCGCCGGCAGCCGCGCCGTTCTGCTGCAGCACGAAGGCAGCGAGGTCGTAACTCTGCTGAGGGGTGAGGGAGTTGCGGTTTTCCGGCGGCATCGTGACCCGGATCGTGTCCGCGAGATCGACGGCGCCGCCGGCTCCCCAGGCGTCGAGGAAGTCCACGCCGCGCAGGGGCGGCGCCTCGTTCGCACCGGCCAGACTGGCGAGGTGGCACTCGATGCAGAACGCCTCGTAGAGGGTCCGGCCCCGTTCCGCCTGCTCGGCGGTGAAGACTCGCTCCGGTTCCGCCTGCTGCTGCGCGCCGACACCCGCGGCGACCGCTGCCAGGAGCGTCAGCCCCGCCGACAACCCGCGTACACTCCGCGCCATGGCACGAATCCTAGTTGTTGGCGGCACCGGCCCCACCGGTCCGCCGATCGTGAACAGCTTCCTCGGCTCGGGACACGACGTCTCGATCTTCCACTCCGGCCGCCATCCGGTCGACTTCGACGGGCCGGTCGAACGGATACTCGGCAACGCCCGCGACCGCGACGACATCCGCGCCAAGGTCGGCTCGCGCGAGTGGGACATCGCGGTGTGCATGTACGGCCGCCTGCGCACCCTGGCCGACGAACTCGCCGGGAAGACGAGACGCCTCGTGGGCATCACCGGCCAGCCGGTCTACAGGGGCTCGCAGCCGCCGACGCCGGAGGGCCGCATTCCGCTGCCCATACCGGAGTTCGCGCCGCGCCAGTACGACGCGAAGAACTACACCGGCAAGGTGGCCGCGGGCGAAGACCAGCTCCTCGAGCAGCACGGCCGCGGCGACTTCGAGGTCGTCATCCTGCGCTACCCGGGCGTCTACGGACCGCGCACGCCGATGAACCACGAGTGGGCGGTGGTCAGGCGGATTCTCGACCGGCGGCCCTTCATGATCCTCCCCCACGACGGCGTGACCTACTTCCAGCGCGGCTACGCCGAGAACCTGGCCCGGCTCGTCTACCTCGCCGCCACCAGGCCGGAAGCCGCGGGAGAGGCGTTCAACGCCGGCGACGAGCGGGTGATCAGTTGCCGCGCCGTGGCGGAGGTCATCATCGACGAACTCGACGCCGGGATGGAGCTGATCGGCGTCCCGGCGCCCTTCTGTCGAGGCGTCTTCCCGCTCGCGGAGAAGTCCAATCAGCTTCTCGACATGTCGAAGGCCCGCACCCTGCTCGGCTACCGCGACGTGGTCGACCCGGAGACGGCGACCCGCGTCACGGCTCGCCATCTGCACGACAACCCGCCCGACGAGAAGGACCTCTACGCCGCGGGCACGGGACGTTTCGACTACGAGCGGGAAGACCGGATCGTCGAGCGCTGGCGACGGGCGCAGGCGCTGATGAGCGAAGACTGAGACGGCGGCGCGCTTGATAGCCTCAAAGCCACCCAAAGCAGACAGAGGCACCGAACGCAGACGGAGGAAGTCACCGATGATCGGACGGACCACGCTCGCTCTCACCGTGGCGACGGCACTACTCGCGGCGCCTGCTCTGGCGGCGGACGACTGGAAGACGCCTCGCACTCCCTGGGGCCATCCGGACCTGCAGGGCCTGTGGACGAACACCACGCTGACGCCCTTCGAGCGGCCCGTCGAGATGGGCGACAAGGCGTTCCTGACCGAAGAAGAGGTCGCGCAGGCGGAAGCCGCGCGGCAGGCCATGATCCAGAATCGCGCCGACCAGCCTGCGCAGAAGGCGGAGGCCGGTCAGAACGTCGGCGCCTACAACCTGCACTGGCTGGAACTTGGTACCAGGATCGTCGGCAGCCGGCGGACCTCCCTGGTCGTCGACCCCCCGACCGGCCGCGTCCCGGTGCGGCCGGAGGCGCAGCAGGTGCGCGCCGACAACCTGGTCAGGATGTTCGACTCGTACGAGTACATGAGCGTCTGGGACCGCTGCATCACCCGCGGCGTCCCCGGGCACCTGTTCCCGGCCGGCTACAACAACAATTACCGGATCGCCCAGACGCCGGAGTACGTGGTCATCTACTCCGAGATGATCAACGACGTCCGCTTCATCCCGGTCGACGGCCGGAGCCGCATCCCCGAAGACCTCCACCTGTGGAACGGCGACTCCCGCGGCCACTGGGACGGCGACACCCTGGTCGTCGAAACGAAGAACTTCTCCGACAAGGGCTGGATCGCCACCAGCGGCTCCCAGGGCCGGATCAAGGGGATTCCGGTCAGCACGGAGCTCGCCACGGTGGAACGCTTCACGCGGGTCGACGAGCACACGGTGGACTGGACGGTGACGATCGACGATCCGGTCAACTACACGGACACCTGGACGGTGAACATCCCGCTCTACTTCGACCCGGACAACGAGATGTTCGAGTACGCCTGCCACGAGGGGAACTGGGCGGTCTACAACACGCTGAGCGGCGCTCGCCACCTCGAGAAGACGGGTGAGGACAGCAGCCCGTGAGCTTTGAAGACAACCGCTTCCCCGTTCCCGTCCGCGAGGACCTGACGACCGCGCTGCGCAGGTCGTGGGCCGACATCGGCCGTGCCGGCACCTGGTGGACGGGGACCGAGCGCGTCGCCATCGCCGCTCTCGCTCGCGCCGAGCGCGTTCAGCGCAACGAGCCCCCCTGGAGCCGGAACCGCGGCGAGCCGAGCGCGCCACTACCGGAGAAAGCCATCGAGGCGGCGCGGAAGATCGGCGCCGATCCGATGCACCTCGACCGCGAATGGGCCGAAGAGGCGATCGCCGAGCTTGGCGACGCTCCGTACGTTGAGCTCGCCTCCGTGGTCGTGACCACGGTTGCCGCCGACGCCTTCTGCGAAGCGATGGGGATCGAGCACGAGCCCCTGCCCGAACCGGAGCCGGGCGAGCCAACCCGGGAGCGGCCGGACGGCATGGGCGACATCGGCGCCTGGGTGCCGGTTCAGGTCGTCGACTGGAGCCGCGCGAACGTGGCCCGCGCGTTGAGCCTGGTGCCGGAAGGCGTGCGAACCTTCTTCCGCATGGTCGCCGCCATGTACTCGGGTACGGCTACCGACTTCGAGAAGATGGTCTGGGACCACCGTCCGCTCGCCCGTCCCCAGGTCGAGCTGCTAGCCGCCCGGGTCTCGGCCCTCAACCAGTGCTTCTACTGAACGACCGCCCACACCATGCTGCTCCGGGCGAGCAGCCAGGCGGTAGGAGCGGAGGTCGACCTGACTGCCGCGGTGGAGGACGCCGCTGAGGGAGGCGTCGAAGACGGCGCGGTTCTGACGGCGTTCGCCGAAGCCGTCGTACGGGCCACCGACGACCTGAACGCCGCCCGCGCCAGGGCACTGGAAACCCTGGGCCCTGCCAAGTTCGTCGAAGCCGCGGCTACCGTCGGCATCTTCAACGGCCTCGTCCGAGTCGCCGACTCCACCGGCATCCCCAGCGACGCGATGATGCTCGAGCGCACCGCCGACGTCCGCGACGACCTCGGCTTCAACCGCTGGGCCGGCGCCAGGTCATCGGGCGTCGCCGAAGCGCCGGCGTAGCGTCGGCGGCGGTCACCCGCCGGTTCGGGTCCGGGGAGAGGGTCCCTGCGGCCGCTCGCGCTTGTTCGGATGGACAGGGTCAGGGGCAGGTGATCCGGTAGACGCGGGTTTCGGTCAAAGTGGCCAGGGGCTGCAGGAGCGGGTACGGGTCGTGGCGGCCGGCGCGGGCCTCGGCGATGAAGGAGCCGAGCCAGTCGCTGGGGTCTTCGTCGGAGCGGCCGCCGCCGAGTTGGACGCTGGGGCGGACGACGAGGTGGAGGCGGTTGAAGTTCGGGCAGTGGCGGGAGGCGACACGTTCGAGGGCGGGGTAGGTCAGGACTTCCGTGTATGGCAAGCCCGCGTAGGAGATCGCGTGGCTGCCTGGGACGAGGAAAGGTACGTCCATCGTGCCGCCGCCGACGACGAGGTCGCCGGGCACTGTGTGGTCGCGTAGCCACTGTTGGCGTTCGCTTCGGAACTCGACGGCCCGAGCGTCGTGGCCTGTCGACCAGAGCGTCGTCTCGCGGACGAAGGCGATGCCGAAGCAGGCGACGAGGATTGCGGGAGGCAACCAGGCGTATCGCCGCGCCTCAGGGAGGGCCGCGGCCAGGAGGGCTCCGAACACCGGAATCAGGAGCACCGTCGCCGGTAAGGACAGCCGAACGCCGATCGGATCGAAGTTCGCCTGCGTGCTGCGCCAGATGACGGCCGCGAGGTAGAGAAGGGCCCATGAGAGCAGTGGCAGACGTGCCCGTGGCGGGAGTCGCGTACGGCTGGAGTTCCTGACCGAACGGATCGCGAAGGCACCGAGGAAACCGAGCACCACGGCCAGAACCGCGGCGTCTGGCCAGTTCCCGACTGTGGTCGAGCGCCAGCCGCCGAGGACGGCGGTGACGGCGCGTTCAAGGCTCTCTGGCAGCGTCGTCACCGCGGGCATCGCCGCCGGCAGGAGGTTTCCTTCGACCGACAGGTTGCGGCCCAGGATCCAGGCCACCGGCACCAGGGCACCGACCGCGAACGTCGGGACCAATCGCCTCGCCGCGTCGCGGCGCTCTTCTCGCGGACCGGAGCCGCCGAGCCACAGTGCCGCGATACCGACCAGCGGCAGCGGCCACAGGGAGTACCGAACGCCAAAGGCCGCACCGGCGAGCAGGCCCAGCATGACGTGCCACAGTAGGGCGCGCCACGGCGGAGAATCCTCCGGCGCCCGCTCGCGGAGCCGGTCGAGTAGAAGAAAGAACATCATCACCGCAGCGACCGCCAGGCACTCGCTCAAGGCGGCTCGGCCGAGGTGTGTCAGCGGAACGAAGACGAGCGCTCCACCCAGCGCGATGAGGCCTGCCCGGGTGCCGCCGATCCGCTTCCCTAGCAGGTAGACGAGGAGGAGAACCCCGGCGTATGACAACGCCGAGACCACCAGCGCCGCGTCCGGCGCCTCGAACCCGAACCTCGACACGAAGGCGATCGCCAGCGGATAGCCGGGCGGCTGCGCCGTGAACGCCGAGGGCAGGTCGAGATCGCCGGACAGGTAGAAGGGCTGGTTGAAGCCGCCAGTCGACTGCACGAGCCCGTCGCCGGCGGCTATCCGGCGCGCGACATCAACGTAGTTCATCGAGTCCGCGCTGAAGGTCCGCACGCGGACCAGGGAGTTCGCTGTGAACAGACCGGCGTAGGCGAGCGCGGCCAGGGCGAGCAGCGTCGAAGCTGCTCTATGCCGGACTCTCACCCGCCGTGAACTCGGGAACCGGCAGTTGGCCCAGGTGCTTGTGGCACATCTCGCAGCTCGAGACACCCTTCGCCGCCGCCGCGGGATCGAGTTCGTCGTCCACCCAGCGCAGGAACGTCCGGTAGTTCTCGAAGACGGTGCCGGAGTCCGAGCCGACGGCGCCGAGGTCGAAGTGGGGCGAGTCGATCTCGGCGGCGAACGGACAGGCATGGAACCGGCCCTTCGTGGTCAGCACGGGAAAACAGCGGACGCAGCGATTGCCCATGCCGTGGTACTCCGACTCCCGGTCGCGGGCAAACTCTTGATCGGCGCCGGCGCCGGCGTGGAACAGCACCTTGTAGCCCTGGAAGATGCGGTTCGGGTTCGCGCGGGCCCAGTCCTCCAGGCGCTCGCGCGCGTAGGCCGGCATCGGATCGGCGTCCCTGCCGTGGTAGATCGAGTAGTTGAGTACCGCCTCGCTCTTCGGATCCGACTCGAGGATCGAGATCAGCTTCTCCGCCTGGATGCCGTTCGAGAACACGGTAATCAGACCGGTGAAGCCACGCTCCCGGACATAGCGCATGGCGGCGACGATCTCCCGCGTGTGCAGGGTCGGCTCGCCGCCGTAGAACTTCAGGTTGCCGTCCGCGGCGAGGGAGCTGAGCGCCTGGTCCAGGACCTCCGGCGTGTAGCGCTCGTACCAGCCCTCGGGCGAGCCGTCGATCGTGCACCAGGAACACGCCCGATTGCAGAAGTTGCCCTCGTAGAGATGGAGTTCGCGGAGTTCGCCGTCGGCTTCGGAGAAGTGCTCAACGGGCTCATGGAACGTGATCGGGCCGATGTTCGGATCGCGGTGCGTGTCGTTCAGACCCCAGTCGTACGTGTTGTAGACGATCTCGTAGCCGGCGATCTGCTCCGGGTCGAGTCCCGCGTGCTCGGCCACGAAACCAAGCACGCCGCGGCGGTACTCCTCGCGTGTCCCCGCTCCGCCGGCGAAGTCCTCTGCGTACATCCGGAAGATGCGGGAAACGTGGATGCGTTCCGCTTCGTGGTCCACGCGGCAGTTCCAGCGGTTCGCCAGGAACGCCTCGGTCGCCTGCCGCAGGGCGTCACGGAGGCCGCCGCCGCGATATGCCGAGGGACGCACCGCCGGGCAACCGTTCGCGCCGCAGTTGATCGCGAAGTGAATGCGCGGCTCGGCGTATCCGGATCGGAGGATCTGGTGCTCGATGTCGTCGAGGCTGACCGCCGAACCGCCGGCGACGTGCCGCCGCCGCTGGAAGAACTGTCCGTCGCGCGTCTTCCAGACGGACCGGATCGGGTACTCCTCAGCGATCGCGCGCAGGGTGAACGCGTTGTAGGCGTTGATCCAGTAGGCGAGCCCGTCCTCCTCGCTGGGGAACAGGTCCGGGCGGCTGTCCGGCGACGTCTCGCCGAGTTCGGCCACGAACTCCTCCAGCAGCGGCCGTCGCCCGGCCAGACGCTCGTAGTCGACCTTGCCGTCCTCCGTGACGACCTCGGCCAGCAGGCGGTCCCAGGCCGCGTAGGAGAACGTCCGCATGTGCCGCGGGACTTACTCGTCCCCCGAGCCGGTGCTGCCCGCCTGACCCTTCTGCTCGAGGTACTCCCGCTCGAGCAGTCGCGCGCCGCGAAGGATGTTGCCCATCGCGTAGTTGCCCTCGTGGCAGGCGTACTCGTAGTTCAGCTCTTCCGTCTGCGGCCAGAGAAACTCGCCGCCGTAGGGTGCCGTGTAGTCCGGGTCATGCACCGTGAACTCGTAGAGCAGGCCGTCCGCGCTCTCGCGGCTGAAGCGCTCGATCACCGTGAGACCCTCACGCGGCACGCCGGGCCGATCGAGGAAGTTCGTCGTCTCGACCACCAGGGTGTCGCCTTCCCACCAGCCGATGGAGTCGCCGCCCAGGGATCGCATCTCGGGCGCCAAGTGCTCGGAGTTGAGCCGGACGACCTTGGCCCAGTGCATCCACTCGACCAGGATCACGACGTGGTCCTCGGTCTGGGTGATCGTCTTCAGGTTGTTGTAGAGGATCGGTCGGGCCGGCGTTGCCGCCGCGCCCAGGTACAGGCACCGGTCGAGGACCGACAGCGTCTCCGGGCCGTCGTAGGGATCATCGCCGGTCTCGAGCCACCAGGCGCTGCCGGTGTTCTCGTAGGCGTACGGGTGCAGGTCGGCGCGGCGCGCCTTCCCGGCCTCGGACAGCGACGGCATCCGGCCATTCGGCGGATCGGTCAGGATCGAGGTGCGGAACTTCCCGTCGATGGCGAAGCGGTCGCTCCCGCGATCGGTCCAGAACGAGTTGTAGCCGCCGACCGCGCCCGCGGCGCCGGGAGAACCGTCGCCGCCGGCCGGGGGCGCCGACCGCTCCGGATCGCTGGCGGCGTAGGACCTGGCCACCGCCGCGCGGGTCCGCTCCATGATCTCTTCCGCTTCCTCGACGGTGAGAAAGAGCTTGTCACCGAACTCCGACGGCCGTTCGAACGGCGTCGAACTCGCGATGTTGTAGCGACCCGTCAGGTCGGGCTTGCCGCTGGCGGTGCGGGGGATGTCGTCTTCACCCGCCGCCATGGCCGGCGCTGCGACCAGCAGCGCTGAAACGGCGAACAGGGAGATGGCGAGGGCGGCTCGATCGATGCGCATGGAGTGTCCTCCGATTCGTCTCCACGTACCTTGGGGAAGCGCCATCGAGCCTACCGCACGAACGAACCTCAGCCCGCCGCTTGTTAGACTGAACGCAATCGCCAAACCCATCAGTTCAGGGACGAACATGCTCACGAGATCCCCTATCCGCCGCCACCCATACACGCTCGCGGCGATCGTCGCCAGCACCGTCCTGCTCACAGCGACGGCAGCCGGCGCGGCCGACCCGCCGACCTTCAGCCGCGACGTGGCGCCCATCCTGTTCGAGAAGTGCGTGCAGTGTCATCGCCCGAACCAGGCGGCGCCGATGTCCCTGCTGTCCTACCGGGAGGCCCGTCCCTGGGCGCGCGGCATGGCGCGGGCGGTCGAGAACGGCGACATGCCGCCCTGGAGCGCCGAGTCGCAACACGTCGTCTTCCGCAATGACCTCTCCCTCTCGGCCGAACAGATCGCGACGATCACGGACTGGGCCGCGGGCGGAGCGCCCGAGGGCGATCCCGGCGACCTGCCGCCGGCGCCGACGTTCCCCGAGGGCTGGACGCTGGGAGAACCGGACTACGTGTTGACGCTCGACCGCGTCGACGTGCCGGCCGAAGGACCGGATCTCTTCCCCAAGCAACGGATCGAGCTCGAGCTGGATGAGGAGCGATGGGTACAGGCGATCGAGTTCCTCCCCGGCGACCGCCGCGCCACCCACCACTTCCAGGCCACGTACACCACACCGCGGCGCGAGAGCAGCGGCCCCATCGGCTCCGGTGAGAGAGTGAGCGAGGGCGCCGGGGGAAGCGGCGTGTTCGGGATCTGGACCGCGGGCATGCCGCCCTACGTCTTCCCCGAAGGTACCGGCCGCGTGCTGGGAGCGGGCACGACGATCACGATGGACTCCCACTACCACCCGTTCGGCGAAGCGACGTCCGACGTGACCCGCATCGGCATTCACTTCGGCGAAGGCGAGCTGCAGCGGGAGGTCGCGACCGTCTCGGTGGCGAACACCGGCATCCGCATTCCGCCGGGCGCCGGTCACCACGCAGAGGAGGGCTTCTTCCAGCCCGACGACGACATGCAGATCCTCGCCTTCAGTCCCCACATGCATGTTCGGGGCAAGGCGATGACCTACCGGATCGTTCACACGGACGGAACCAGCGAGACCCTGCTCGACGTGCCGAAGTACGACTACAACTGGCAGTGGCTCTACTACCCCACCGAGCCGATCGATCTTCCGGCCTCGAGCCGGATCGAGGTCACTGCGGTCTGGGACAACTCGGAGAACAACCCCGCCAACCCCGATCCGGAGCGCGAGATCATCTACCGGGGCGACGTGGTCAACGAGATGTTCGTCGGCTTCATGGAGATCGTCCGCAAGGACGGCGGCTACCACCGGCCGAAGGAGAACGTCGACAAGCTGACGAAGCTGATCGCCCGGCATCCACGGGGGACCTCCTTCCTGGCCGACGGGTTTCTGCCGATCGCGTTCTGGGCGCCGCACGAGGGCGAGGGCATCCTCTACATCGCATCCGGTCTGCAGATGTTCACGGTCACACTCGACGACTTCGACTGGTCGGGCGACCGCCTGCGGGTGAAGACCCACTTCCCCACGCCGGAGGCATCGGCTATCACGACCGTGATCGACGGCGAACTCGATGCGCAGGGAGTGCTCCGGGGCACGATCACGATGGGCGCCGGCACGGAACGCCCCTTCGAGATGAAGATGGTCGGCCAGCCCGCCGGGCGGGCGCCGTCCACCGAAGCCACCGGAGCCGCCGCCGGAGAGTGACGGCGGGGCGCGGCGTGGCCGTCGTCCTCAGCCTCCTCGGTCCGCCAGTTCCTCGTCGGCGCAGACCGCGCACGCGCTGGTGTGGCAGATCCGGGCGCTCTGCACCATCGCGCCTGCCAGGATCAGGCTTCCGGCGGCCGACGTCGCGATCTCGGGCAGCGGCTGGAGCCAGCCCGCGAGGGAGGCTGCCCAGAGCGTGGCCCCTCCAACAAAGGTGACGATCACGACCCGGTTCCTGCCGGCCGGGCCCAGGCCGAGTATCACCGCGCCGAGCAGAACGCTCCCTACCCACACGGCTCGCTCGACGCCTTCGGAGAGAGCGAGCGCCGGCGCCACCGCGACCAGGACCGGTGTGAGCGCGCAGTGCAGGCCGCACAAGGCCGCCGCGCACGCCGCCAGGCGCGATCCGGAAACCAGATACGCGCTCGACGGAACGGTTGCCACGGAGTCCTTCATGGGGTCACATCGACGGCGGGCCATCCACGGAGAGAAGGATCGCGAGCCGGAGCCGTGATGATAATGGAATCTCGCCCGCGCCACGACTCTTGCCGCCGGCCCACACCCATGTCCACACGTAACCCGGGGATCCCGAGCATCGGAACGCTGCTGCTCGCCACGCTGCTGGTCCTTGCCTGCGGCGGGCCGACGATGTCCCAGCTCAAGGCGCTCGTGCGGGCCAGCTTTCCCGGCGTGCCCCAGATGAGCATCGAAGAGCTCGACCGGCGCCTGGAAGAGGCGCCGCCACCCCTGGTGATCGACGTCCGGGAGCCCTTCGAGTACGAAGTCAGCCACCTGCCCGGAGCGGTCCACGCCCAGGGCGGGGACATCGCCGAAGTGGTCGCCGCGGCGGATCCCGATCAGCCTATCGTCCTCTACTGCTCCGTCGGCTACCGCTCCTCGGCCGCGGTCGCCGACCTGATCCAGTTGCATGACCCGGACATACTCGATCGGGTCTGGAATCTGGAAGGCTCGATCTTCGAGTGGGCCAACTCCGGCCGGCCCGTGTACCGCGGTGACGTCGAGGTCGACCGCGTTCACCCGTACGACACACAATGGGGCAAACTGCTCGAGCCGCACCTCCGGCCCTGACAATGACTCGAACTCTCACACGACTCCTCTCGGCACTCGGCCTGCTGGCTCTCGCGGGCGCGGTCTCCGTTCCAGCCGCGGCTCAGACCAACTCCGCTGAGGAAGCCGAGCCCGCACCCGGCAGCTTCTCCGAGGAGATCACCGTCACCGCGCGCAAGAGGGAGGAGGACCTCCAGGAGGTGCCTTTCTCCGTCGTGGCGCCCAGCGAGGAAGTCCTGCGCAGCCGCGGCGCCGGGAACCTCGAGGAGATCGCGGCCAACGTCGCCGGCTTCACCGTGCAGAACCTCGGTCCCGGTCAGAGCCAGGTCGCGATGCGCGGCGTCGCCGCCGGACAGATCGTCCGCGACCAGCCCGGCGTCAAGGAGCAGGTCGGCATCTACCTCGACGAGTCCGTCATCTCCCTGTCCCTGTTCACTCCGGACATCGACCTGTTCGACCTGTCCCGCGTCGAAGTGCTGCGCGGACCGCAAGGCACGCTCTTCGGGTCGGGCTCGCTCGCCGGTACGGTCCGCTACATCACGAATCAGCCGGAGCTCGGCGTCTCGGACGGCTTCGGGGAGCTCTCCATCTCCTCGGTGGGTGACGGCGGCATGGGCGGCCATGCGAAGGTCGCGGTCAACGTTCCGGTGGGCGACACCTCGGCGATGCGGGTGACCGCCTACCACACGTCGTTCGGCGGCTTCATGGACGCGGTCCAGCCTGACCGGAGCGTGAACGAGGACGTGAACTCGGGCGAACGCACCGGCGCCCGCTGGGCTCTGCGCCTCGAGCCGTCGGAGAACGTGACGGTCACGCCGCGCCTCCTCTACCAGGAAGTCGAGATGGACGGCTGGAACCGGATCGACGACTTCAACATCCTGGCCAACCCGTACACGACGACCCGGCCCGCGGTGGAGCTCGGCGAGCGCCAGCTCTTCACCCAGTTCGAGGAGCCCTACACCGACGAGTTCCTGTTCGCCGACCTCAAGGTCGTGGTCGATCTCCCCGATGGCTACTACTTCACCTCCATCACCTCGGCCACCGACCGCGACGTGCGCGTCGTGCGCGACTCGACGGCCCTCTACGCGAGCGCCGCCGGCGCCACGATCGGCCTTCCCGAAGCGGTCTACACGCTGGACGCGCCCCTCATCGACGCGACGAGCGCGACCGGCCTCACCCAGGAACTCCGGCTGGCGAGCGGGGACGAGTACACCCACTGGGTGCTCGGCCTCTTCTACGGCACGAGCGAACGGGACTACGGCCAGAGCCTGCCGGTCACCGGCTTCCAGGCGATGACCGGCATTCCCACCGCGGGCGCTTTCGGCGCCGCCGTCGACGAGCTCTTCTACTCCGACCTGAACTACGAGTTCGACCAGACGGCGGCCTTCTTCGAGATCACCTGGACCGCCAGCGAACGGCTCGACCTGACCGCGGGCGCGCGCTGGTACGACTACGAGGAGACCCGCAGCCAGGTCTTCGACGGCCTGTTCGCGGATCCGGGACCGACCGAGGGTGAAACCAGCGCCGACGGCGTGGCGCCCCGCTTCATCGCCAGCTTCGAAGCGACCGAGAACACGCAACTCAACGCCCAGGTCTCCAAGGGCTTCCGCCTCGGGGGCATCAACGACCCCCTGAACGTGCCCGTGTGCACCCCGGAGGACCTCGCGACCTTCAGCGGCCGCGACTCCTGGGAGGACGAGGAACTGTGGAACGTCGAAGTCGGGTCGAAGTCCACCATCATGGGCGGCCGCGGCACGTTCAACGTCGCGGCGTTCACGATGGACATCTCGAACCTGCAGACGACCGTCACGGCCGGTTCCTGCTCGTCCCGGCTAGTGTTCAACGTGCCGAACGCTCGCAGCACGGGCCTGGAGCTCGAGCTGACGGCTCAGCCCTCGGCCGTCTTCGACTTCGCGATCTCGGCCAGCTACGCGGACTCCGAGCTCGGGTCGACCCTGACCTCGACCGCGGCCGACGGGACGACCAGCGTCGTCTCCGGCATCGAGAAGGGCAACCGGCTGCCGACCGTGCCCCGGTTCCAGGCCGCGGTGGCCGCGACCTGGCGCTGGGAGGCAGGCGATTGGGCCGGCTACCTCTCCTCGGCGTTCCAGCACGTCGGTTCCCGCTTCACCCAGATCGGCGATCACGCCCCGGGCTTCGGCACCGTCGACCTGCTGGCTCTCTCCGCAACGAATCCGGTCGGCGGACCGCTCACGCAAACCACCTTCCGCTTCGACCCCGAGATGCCGGCCTATGACCTCCTGAACCTGCGACTCGGCTTCCTGAACGAGCGCTGGGACATAGCGCTCTTCGTCAACAACGCGCTCGATGAGCGGGCCCTGCTGGCGCTCGACCAGGAACGCGGCACGCGCGCCCGCGTCGGCTACCTGACGAACCAGCCGCGAACGATCGGGGTGAGCAGCCGCATCAGCTTCTAGAGGGATTCCGCGACGGGTCAGCCGATCCGGGTACGTCAGTGCATGTCCGGCTGCGCGGTGCTGGTGAGCATCCCCGTGGCCGCGAGCACGACCAGCGCGAAGGCCACCTCGAGGGCGACCGTCAGCGGCACCGGATCCGTGTGGGCATCGGGGCGGAAGCTCATCCGGAGATGGTTCACGGCGCCCAGCAACAGAACGCACACACTCCCCGCCGCCTTGGCCAGGAGGATTCGGCCATACGGCTCGGTCCAGAGGGTGTCCCAGGCCGGCAGGTAGAGGACCGCCAGCACCACTCCGCTCAGGACCAGGAACGTCGCGGCGACCAACGCCAGCGGCCAGAAGGCGCCGAGCCAGAACCGGCGCATCGACGCCGCTTCCGCAACCGACGTCCCGGGCACCATCAACGGAAGAACGAGGATGACGATCAACGTGCCGACCCAGAGACCCGCGCCCAGCACGTGGATGCTCTGCGCAGTCCACGCAAGCGGATTGCCGAACGCATGGCCGGTCATCGGCAACGTCGCCGCCAGCCCGAGAGCTCCCGCCCCGGTGATCGTCAGGCCAAGCGCGGGCGACCTGTAGCCCGCGAGGGCGCCAAGCGTCGCGACGGCCGCCGCAGCAGCCTGCCAGCGCCATCGTTCTCCCCAACGGCTCTCGAGAACGACCGCTCGCAGGTTGTCGAGCGCGAAAGCCTCCCCCACTCCCCAAACCTCGATCGACTGGAACACGGCGCGCAGCAGGAAGGCCGCCAGCAGCAGCAGGGACGACAGCAGCGCGAGTCGGGCCAGTTCGATCCCCAGGTCGCGAACCGCCAGGTCGCGTGGACCGATCGCCTCCAGCAGGCGCATGCCGGTCGCGCCGCAAACCAGGAGCAGCGGCAGATAGACGGCCCAACGGCCGGCCATCTCCCAGCTCAGTGACGAACCCGCGTCCAGCGTCTCAGCGACCGCCGCGGTCGATCGTGAAGGTCCATTCGCCGGTCAGGACGTGACCGTCGTCGCCCGCGGTCTGCCACTTGGCGGTGTACGAACCATCCGGCATCCGCCCGGAGACCCTGGCCATCAGGTCCTTCTCGCCCATCGTGTGAAGGCCCTCGACGCTCAGCGGACCGTTCGGGCCGGTCAGTTCCAGCTTGCTCAAAGGCAGGTCCGGTTCCTGGTTGAACCAGACCCGCAAGGTACGCACGGGGCCGGTCAGCTCCGCGCCGTCCTCGGGGCTCGTGTTCGACACCTTGAGGTGCGCGAACGCGGCCGTGGCGAGCGCCAGAAGCAGGGCGACGGCGCCGAACGCCACGACTGTTGGAAGTCTGTACTGGTCCTTCATCGTCGGTCCTTTTTCCGGATGGATCTCCGTGTCCGTGCCTGCGTGCGACAGACATCGAGCGTACCAGCCTGTTCGGCTCAGCCCCTGACCGAGTCGGTAGCGCGGCGCTCCGGTGTAGAGTCGCGCCTTCACCCCCAAGATGAGTGACTCTCCTTCTCCGCGGAGCGATCCCTACACCGTCCGCGAAGGTGGCGCGGTCGAGCCGCCGCCCAACTGGCGCGCCCGCCTCCGATACCTCGGTCCAAGCGTCGTCATCTCGGGCTCGATCGTCGGCTCGGGCGAGATCATCCTCACCTCCGGCCTGGGGGCCGCCGCCGGCTTCGTCATGCTGTGGTGGGTGCTCCTCTCGTGCTGGATCAAGTCGCTGATCCAGGCGGAGCTGGGCCGCTACATCCTGGTTTCGGGCGACACCTACGTCCGCGCGATGAACCGGCTGCCGGGCAAGATTCCGCTCGGCCGGGGGCTTATCAGCTTGCCCGTCCTCATCGCCCTGATCGCCATCGTTCCAGGGATCATGGGACTGGGCGGAATCATCGGCGGCGCCGGCCAGGCCCTCACGCTGCTCTACCCGAGCCTTCACTCGACGTGGGCCGCCGGCCTGATCGCCGTGGTCGTCATCGGGCTGTTGATCACGGGTTCCTACAAGGTCCTGGAGAACGCGATGCTGGGCCTGGTGATGACCTTCACCGCGGCCACCCTGGTGTGCGCCTTCCTGATGCAGAACACGCAGTACGCGGTGACACGGGCCGACCTGCTTTCGGGAATGACCTTCAGCTTCCCGCCCGAGTACCTGGTGGCGGCGATCGCGGTCTACGGCTACACGGGCGTCAACGCCTCGGAAACCTCGGCCTACCAGTACTGGTGCGTCGAGAAGGGGTACCCGAACTTCATCGGCAGAAGCGACGCGCCGGGCTGGGAAGCCCGGGCCCGCGGCTGGATCAAGGTGCTCCAGGCCGACGTCTGGGTCACGCTGATCATCCTGACCTGCGCCACCCTCCCGTTCTACATCCTGGGCGCCGGCGTCCTGCGCGCCCGCGGTCGGGTGCCGGACGGGCTCGAGACGCTTTCCGTGCTGTCCGAGATGTTCACGGAGACGCTCGGCGGATGGTCCGTCTGGCTGTTCGGCATCGGCGCCTTCTGCATCCTGTTCTCGACGATGCTCTCTTCGGTGGCCGGCGCGGCCCGCTACATACCGGACTACATCATGGAGCTCGGCTACCTGAACCGCCAGAACCTGGTCGCCCGCAGGTCCTGGATCCGCGGCTACTGCGCGACGATCCCAGTCGTTTCCTTCGTCATCTACCTGTCGATCCAGAATCCGCGGCTGCTGGTGACGATCGGCGCCCTGACCCTCGCCATGCTGCTGCCGATCCAGAGCGGCGCGGTGCTCTGGTTCCAGAAGAACCGGATGGATCCCCGAATCCGTCCCGGCAGGTGGATCCGGGGCGGGATCTGGGCCATCTTCCTGGTCGAGTTGGTCATGACCTGGTTCGTCATCCGCTACGTGGTCTTCGGCTGAGGGGCAACGACGTCGGACGCGACGCACGACCGCGATCGCACTAAGTCCAATGTCTTCAGTAACTTACGTCGAACAGGGGAGCGATCCCTACACCGTCCGGGAGGGCGGCGCCACACCACCGCCGACGAGCTGGCGAACGCGGCTTCGCTATCTCGGCCCGAGCGTCGTCATCTCCGGCGCGATCGTCGGTTCGGGCGAGATGATCCTCACCTCGGCCCTGGGCGCCGCGGCCGGCTTCGTCCTGCTCTGGTGGGTGCTCCTCTCCTGCTGGATCAAGTCCCTGATCCAGGCGGAACTCGCCCGTTACACGCTGGTTTCGGGCGACACCTACGTGCGGGCGATGAACCGCCTCCCCTTCCGGATCCGGATCGGCCGCGGCCACGTCAGCTTCGCCGTCGCGATCACGCTGATTGCCCTGGTTCCCGGACTGCTGGGAATGGGGGGCATCATCGGCGGCGCCGGTCAGGCTCTGACCCTGCTGGTCCCGGAGGTGCCGTCGACCCTGGCCGCCGGACTGCTCGCCGTGATCACCATCGCCGTCCTGACCACGGGCTCCTACCGGATCCTGGAGAAGGTGATGCTGGCGCTGGTCATGATCTTCACCGGCGCCACGCTCGTGTGCGCGATCCTGATGCAGGGTACGGAGTTCGCGGTCACGCGGGCCGAGCTCGCGTCGGGCTTCACCTTCAGCTTTCCTCCCGAGTTCATCGTCGCCGCCATGGCCGTCTACGGCTACTCGGGCGTCAACTCCGCGGAGACCTCCGCCTACCAGTACTGGTGCGTCGAGAAGGGCTACCCGAACTTCATCGGCCGCAGCGATGCGCCGGGGTGGGAGACGCGAGCCCGGGGCTGGATCAAGGTCATGCAGACGGATGTCTGGGTCACGCTGGTCCTGCTGACCTGCGCGACGGTGCCCTTCTACATGCTCGGCGCCGGTGTGCTGAAGAAACTCGGCAAGGAGCCCGACGGCCTGGAGACGATCTCCATGCTCTCCGAGATGTTCACCCAGACCCTGGGCCCCTGGTCGCTGTGGCTGTTTGGCGTCGGCGCCTTCTGCATCCTGTTCTCGACGATGATCTCGTTCATCGCCGGCGAAGCCCGCTACATCCCCGACTACATCATGGAGCTGGGCTACCTGAAGCGGCAGAACCTGGCGGCCCGCAGATTCTGGATCCGCGGCTACTGCACGGTCGTCCCGATCTTCTGCTTCATCGTCTACATGTGGGTCCAGAACCCGCGACTGCTGATCACGATCAGCTCCCTGGTCGCCGGGATGCTCCTGCCGATTCAGAGCGGCGCCGTGCTCTGGCTGCAGAAGAAGCGGATGGACCCGCGCATTCGGCCGGGCCGGGGGATCCGGGCCGGGATCTGGACCATCTTCCTGATCGAGCTGACCCTGGTCGGATTCGTCATCCGCTACGTGGTCCTCGAGCCATTTCTCAACTGAGGAGCAACCATGTCCTTACGACCGTCCCGCCTCGCCGCATGTCTTGGCGCCCTGACCCTGCTGGCCGGATGCGATTCCCCGGACGCCGACGTGGCGGACAAGGGCACCGAAGGTGTCCGAACGATCGGTGAAAGTGCCAGCTTCCGCGGCATCAACGGCATCCTGTTCGGACCCGACGGCGACCTGTACCTCACTTCCGTGGTGACCCCCGCGGTCGCCCGACTCGACCCCGAGAGCGGCGAAATCCTCGACAACTGGGGGCTGGACGATGGAGCACAGTCGCCCGACGACCTGGCCTTCGGCCCGGACGGCTCGGTCTACTGGACCGACATCAGCAACGGCGACGTGACGATGCGGACGCCCACCGGCGAGACCCGCGTGGTCGCCTCGCCGGGCGTCGGCGTCAACCCGATCACCTTCTCGGACGACGGCCGGCTGTTCGTCTCCCAGTGCTTCATGGACACGAACCTGTACGAGCTGGACCCGGCGGGCGAGCGTGAGCCGCGGCTCATCCGTGACGATCTCGGGCCGGGCTGCGGCCTGAACGGCATGGACTGGGGTTCCGCCGACGGCAGGCTCTACGGCCCGCGCTGGTTCCGCGGCGAGGTCGTCCGCGTCGACGTCGACAGCGGCGAGATGGAGACGGTCGCCAGCGGCTTCGAGGTGCCGGCCGCCGTCAAGTTCAACAGCGAAGGCGTCCTCCACGTCCTCGACTCGTTCCGGGGGGAGGTCGTCCGGGTCGGCGACGACGGCGGCAAGGAGGTCGTCGCCCGCGTCCAGCCCGGGCTCGACAACTTCGCCTTCGACGCGGACGACCGGCTCTTCATCTCGAGCTTCGCCGACGGCTTCATCGTCGAAGCCCTGTCGCCTGACGAGAACCGCACGGTGCTCGAGGGCGGACTCAACATGCCGGGCGGCGTGGCGCTCATCGGCAGCGGCGACGGAACCCGGCTCGTCGTCGCCGACTTCTTCGCCCTGCGCCAGCTCGATCCGTCAACCGGCGACGAACTCGGCGTCGTGCGCGACGTGATCGGCTTCTCGGACATCGGCACGTCCATGTCCGTTCATACCGCCGACGAGGGCCGCCTCGTGCTGTCGAGCTGGTTCGACAACGCGGTGCGACTCTGGGATCCGGCCGCCGACGCACTGGTCCAGATCTTCGGCGAGCTGGCCGCCCCGATCGACGCGATCCAGTTCGAGGGCGACATCGTCGCCAGTCAGTGGGGCGCCGGCAACGTGATCGCGTTCTCCCCTGGGAACCCCGAGGGGAAACGGGTGCTGGCCGAGGGCCTCTCGGGACCGGCCGGCCTGACCGCGGCGGACGGCGCACTCTACGTTTCCGACAACCTCGCGGGCACGGTGCTGCGCATCGGCGACGACGGTGTCGAGACGGTCGCCGAAGGCCTCGACCAGCCGGAAGGTCTCGCCGCCGCGAACGGTTCGATCTACGTCGTCGAGGCCGGCGCCGGCCGGGTGGTCGCCATCGACCCTGCGAGCGGCGAGTCGACGACAGTCGCCGACGGCCTCGAACTGCATGTGCCGGCCAGCGGCGCCTTCCCGAACACGATGCTGTTCAACGGCATCGCCACGGACGGCGAGACCGCCTGGGTCGCCGGAGACGCCGCCAACACCGTCTACGTCATCGACCTCGACTAGTCGCCCAGGCCGTGATCGCCGTACGTCGAGGCCGGCCCCGTCCCGTCCGGCCCCAGGCGACCGCCCTCACCGAAGTGGCCCTTGCCCGGCACATGGTTCACTTCGACCCGGATGCCGTCCGGGTCCTCGACCAGGATCGAGTAGTAGCCCGGCGCGAACCGGTCACCCGCCTCCGGGCCGTGGACGACAGTCGCGTCCAGTTCGGCTTCGATGAAGCGGTAGATCGCGTCGACGTCCCCGCGGCTGCGGGCCCGGAAGCAGAGGTGGTGGAGCCCGGGACGGTCCTGGTCGAACGGCCGGTCCCGCTTGTCCGCCGGCGCCGCGCGGACCAGGATGCCGGTCCGGCTGCCGATGCAGTACAGCACCTCCTCGCCCCGGATCAGGGTCTTCATCTCCAGGAAGTTGCAAAGCCGCTCCCAGAACGGCAGGCACCGTTCCGGGTCCCGGACCGTCAACTGGATGTGCGCGATCCCGTTGACGCCAACGGTCTGGCCGACGCTACTCACCTGCCGCCGGTCGCGGCTGACTGCGCGCCCTCGCCCGGACCGACTTCGATCAGCTCGAAGATGCCGACCATCATCTCGTCCGTCGACCGAAAGCCAAAGCCGACATCGCGGGTCGGATCCGGGTTGTAGGGGTTCGCCGCCGAGTTGTCGTACTGCGCCACGACCTCGACCACGCTCCCCGCCGGCAGCAGGTTCGGCGCCTCCGGGTAGTAGAAGAGTTGCCAGTCGAAGTCGAACTCCGGCACGTCGAGGAGGATCTCGCGGCTGCCGTCCGGGTAGACCGCGACGAACGACATCGCCCGGCCGCGCATGTGCATGTGCGGGAAGTAGGACACGATCCGCGAGTCGTTCCCGAGTTCGTGGCGGGTCACGATTCGATGGTTCGGGGCGCCGGCCGGGATCGTGAAGTCCATCCTGCTCGCGAAGATCGCCTCCACCTCGATCTCCAGTGGACCCTCGCCGAAGTAGAGGCCGATCCGGGTCCGGTCGGTACGTTCCGAGTCGCCGTTCGGATGGTAGTGCTGGTTGACCATCAGCAAGCCCCCGGGGTCCACCCAGCGTCCGGCGCCGTCGGGGAACACGGTCGGCGCCGCCCCGGCCGCCCAGACCGCGAAGATGTTCACGTCGACGGTGCCGGCTTCCCCGCGCTGCCGGTCATCGACCGGCCGCTCCTCACCGCCAGGCGAATCCGTCCCGCCGAATCCACCCCTGAAGACGATCTGGTGGTGATTCACGGTGCGGTCGCCGGGCTGGAACTCCACGGCCCGCACCCAGCGACGCTCCGGGATGTCCAGCCGCACGAGCTGTGTGGGAACCAGGTCCGGCCCGTTCGCCGGCACGGTTACCGGCGGCAGTTCGATCACGTGGTCCGGCTCGCCCACCTGCCAGCCATCCCTGAACCGAGGCGGCTCGGGCATCAGCGCCGGATCGCCGGGCCTGGCGCCGCCATCGACCCAGGCGGCGATCGTCTCGATCTCGTCCTTGCTCAGCCGGGCGTCGTTCGCCCACACGCCGTGCTCCGGGTTCGCGAACCACGGCGGCATTTCGCCGTTGACGACGACACGCCGGATCGAGCGGGCCCAGGGCCGCGTCTCCCGGTAGCTCAGGAGCGACATCGGCGCGATTTCGCCCGGCCGGTGGCAGCCGACGCAGTGGCGCATCAGGATCGGCGCCACGTCGCGGCTGAAGACCACCGCGTCGCTGTCGGCGGCAGCGGCGGGGACGGCGAACGCGCCCGCAGCCAAGGACGCGACCAGGGTGACCGCCGCGATTCGGGCGGCTCGGCGGCGAAGCGGAACGGTCGGAAACGAGCGCATCATGACAGCCCCTTGACCTATCGGAGACTACTCCACACCCTCCGGGTCAAACGCGGCCCGGCTCCCGCCACGGGCTGCTAGAGTCCGCGTTCGCGAAAGAACCAGCACTCCCAAGAACCTCAGGAGACCCAGCGACAATGTACCGACAGACTGCCTGCCGCGTTCTCATTCTCAGCTTCTGCCTCGCGGTGATCGGATTCGCACCCGTCGTGGCCCAGGGCGACCGCCCCGCCAGCCCCGAAGGCGCCGCCTCGACCCAGATCGGCGACGCCTGGATCGACATCACCTACGGCCGGCCGATCCTGCGTGGTCGGAACGGCGTCTTCGGCTCCGGCGAAGAGTACGGGCAGACCCTTCTCGCCGGCGGACCCGTCTGGCGTGCCGGGGCGAACGTGACGACCCGGATCAACACCGAGACCGATCTGATGATCGGCGGCAGCACCGTCCCGGCCGGCGAGTACAGCCTGTTCATCGACCTGAAGGACGGCGCCTGGACAGCGATCATCTCGAAGCAGCCCTACATGGAGGCGTTCGACCGGGCCAAGATGGCGGAAGGCCTGACCTGGGGCGCCTACGGCTACAACGCGGACCATGACGTCGTCCGCGCGCCGATGATGACGTCGACGGAGGAGTTCTCCATCGACCAGATGACGATCCTGTTCTCCGACGTCTCGGACGCCGGCGGAGCGATCATCGTCATGTGGGACAACCAGATGGGCGTCCTGCCCTTCGGCGTCGGCCAGTAGCTCCCGGCTTTCTCAGTCCTCAGCGGCGGCCCGGGCCTCTTCGGCCCGGGCACCGCTCAGCACGTTCGTGACCGCCCGGTTGCCCTCGTGGCAGGCGAACTCGAACAGCCCGCCGACGGTCACTCCCCGTGACGCCTGGTCGTTCGTCAGCGGCGCCGACACCGTCCAGGCGGCGGTGAACATCGTCGGATCCTCGACGGTGAACCGGTAGTCGATCGTCCGCTCGTCGATGCGCCTGAAGCGCTCGACGAGCCGCATGGTCGGCCGCGCCGCCCGCCACAGGCGGCTCCAGTGGTGCTCCGTCTTGTCGGCGATGTTCGTCGTCTCGACGACCAGGGTGTCGCCCTCCCACCGGCCGCGGGAGTCGCCCAGCCAGAGCCCGATCGTCTCCGGCAGGCGCGGCCGGTCGTCGAGCGGCACGATCCGGAGCTCGTGGTACATCTCGTGCAGCATGACCACCGCGTCCGGGGTCTGCAGGATCAGGAAGTTCATGTTGTAGGGCTGGATCGGGACCATCAGCGGCAGGCCGTCCGTGATGCAGCGCTCGCCGGTGTCGAGATCGGTGTGGTCCAGGTACGGCCCGTTGCCGTAGCGCGCCAGCTCCACCCTGCTCGCCTCGCGCGCCGCCTCCGTCCACGGGATCCGGCCGTCCGGCGGATCGACGATGAGCGAGGTGCGGCGATCGGCGTCCACCCGGGTCGACGCGTCCAACCAGACCAGGTTGTAGCCGCCCACCTCACCCGGCCGGGAAGTGCCGTCGGCGGCAATCCGGTTCTCGACCGTGGTCCGCTCCAGCTCTGACGCCTCCGACTCGCTGAGCGACTCGCGACCGGCCATCGCCTCCGGACGCTCGAGCGGAGTCAGGGTGGCGCTCGTCCAGATTCCCTGCAGGTCCGGGTCGCCCCAGGGCATCCGCGGTTGCGCGGCGCCCGCCGCCGGCCACAGGCCGACGAGCACCGCGAGCAGCACGCCGAGAGCGCCAAGCGGGGAGCCGATTCTCAGGCGTCGCACTCCCGGTAAGCGTCGATCACCGCCCGCTCGCCTTCCCGGCCCGGCTTCGAGTTCCCGTGCTCCATGCCGACGATGCCGTCGAAGCCCTTGCTCTTCAGGTGCCGGAAGACGTTGAGGTAGTTGATCTCGCCCGTGGTCGGTTCCTTGCGTCCCGGATTGTCGCCGACCTGGATGTAGGCGATCTCGTCCCAGGCCCGGTCGAGGTTCGGAATCAGGTTCCCCTCGGTGATCTGCTGGTGGTAGATGTCGTCGAGGATCTTGACCGAGGGCGATCCGACCGCCTTGCAGATCTGGTACGCCTGAGGGATCCCGGTCAAGAAGACACCGGGGTGGTTCGTCCAGTGGTTGAGCGGCTCCAGCACAGCCACGAGCCCGGCCGGCTCGAGGATCGCCGCGGCCCGCTTCAGGTTCTCGATCACGTTCGCTGTCTGGTACTCCCACTCGAGGCCCGGATCGAGCTGGCCCGGGACTACGGTGCACCATGTCGCGTTCACCCTTTTCCCGACCTCGACCGCCTTCCTCATGTCCGCCTCGATCGCCTCACGGGCCGAAGAGTCGGAGGAGGCGAAACTCACGCCGCCCCAGGAGGTGTGAGCGACGAAGACGCCCATCTCCATCCCCAGACGGTCGAGTTCCGCGGCGATCTTCTCCTGCAGCGCCGGCTCGCGGCCGCCCATGCCGTTGTCCTCGAGGGCCCGGAAACCCTCGTCGTGCATGAAGCGGAGCTGGTCGATGTGGTCGTTGCCGGCGTGGTGCCGGAACATCCCGAAGTGGGGCGCGTACTTGAGCTGGAATGCGCCTCCGCCTGCAGGTTGAGCGGCCCTGGCCGCGGTTGCTGCGGGCAGCGCGCCCAGCGCCGCGGCCGTTGCCGCCGCGGCGCCTCCGACGAGGAACTGCCGGCGCGGAATCCGGCCAGTGTCAGGAGAACCAACTGTCTTGTTGCGCATCGTGGCAGAGTACCAGCCGCAAACCGCCAGGACCGACTCGACTTGCGAGGGACCGACATGAATCCAACCGCGAACAGCATCCGCTTTCTGACCCCTGCCATCGTCGCCATGGCGGCCGGCACACTGGCGCCTGCCCTTCACGCGATCGACGTCTCCGACACGAGGTTGCTGTCCCAGCCCGCCGTGAGCGCCGATCACGTGGCGTTCGCCTATGCCGGCGACCTGTGGATCGCCGGCCGCGATGGATCCGGTGCGCGGCGGCTGACCTCCCACGAGGGGACGGAGACCGGTCCCCGCTTCTCTCCCGACGGCACTCTGGTCGCATTCAGCGCCGAGTACGACGGCAACATCGACGTTTTCGTCATGCCCGCCGCGGGCGGCGAGCCGAAGCGGCTCACCTGGCACCCGGGCGCCGATCTGGTTCAGGGCTTCACCGTCGACGGTTCGGCCGTGCTGTTCGCTTCCCAGCGCAGCATGTTCACGAACCGTCACTTCCAGCTCTTCACCGTGCCGCTAACCGGCGGGCTGCCCGCGAAGCTGCCGATCCCGCACGGGCTGCGCGCCAGCTACTCGCCCGACGGCAGCCGCATCGCCTACATCCCCACCCCCGAGCGCTTCGAGCAGTGGAAGAACTACCGCGGCGGCACGACATCGAGAATCTGGATCTACGACACGGGCGATCACTCGGTACAGACCATCCCGCAACCCGAAGGCCGTTCGAACGACACGGACCCGACCTGGATCGGCAACCGGGTCTTCTTCCGCTCCGACCGGGACGGCGAGTTCAACCTCTACTCCTTCGACACGGGCAGCGGCGAGATCGTCCGGCACTCCGAGTTCGAGGACTTCCACGTCGAGGATCTCTCGGGTTCCGTCGACACGGTGATCTACGAACAGGGCGGCTACCTGCACGTCTACGATCCCGCCTCGGACCGTCATCAGCGCCTGCGGATCGGCGTCGCGGCCGACCTGACCGAGACCCGGCCTCGTTGGGTCGAAGGGCCCGAGAACATCCGCAGCGCGTCCATCTCTCCCACTGGCGCCCGCGCGGCGTTCGGCTATCGGGGCGAGGTGCTGACCCTGCCGGCCAGGAAGGGTGACGCCCGCAACCTGACCCGCACTTCCGGCGTCCACGAGCGCGACCCTTCCTGGTCGCCCGATGGCGCCAGCATCGCTTTCTTCTCGGACGAGGGCGGCGAGTACGGACTCCACGTCCGCGACCAGGAGAGCGGCGATGTTCGCCGCTACGAGCTGGGCGGCGAGCGCGGCGGCAACGGCTTCTACCACGGCCCCGAGTGGTCTCCTGACGGCGAGAGGATCAGTTACGTCGACAACTCGATGACGCTGTTCGTCATCGATCTCGATAGCGGCGACGTGGCGAAGGTGGCGAGCGAGTACTACTACGGGCCCTCCTTCCCGCCCCGGCCCGGGCACTCCTGGGCGCCGGATTCCCGCTACGTCGCCTACACGCTGAACACGCGCTCCTACATGCAACAGGTGTTCGTCTACGACGTGGAAGCAGAGACATCCCACCCGGTGACCGACGGGCTGAGCGAGGTCGGCGAACCCGTCTTCGACCGGAGCGGCGACTACCTGTACTTCCGCGCTTCGACCGACGCCGGTCCTGTGAAGCACTGGTTCGCCATGTCGAACGCGGACATGGAACTGTCGAGCGCGATCTATCTCGCGGTACTCCGCCGGGACGGCGAATCGCCGCTTGCCGCGGAGAGCGACGAGGAGGCCGTGGAATCCGACGAGGACGACGCGAAAGCCGAGGAAGGCGACGAAACCGAGGCCGAAGCGGAAGCCGACAGCGACGGTGAAGACGCCGAAGGGCCACAGGTCGAGATCGACTTCGAAGGCCTGAACCAGCGCATCCTCGCCCTGCCGGTCCGGGCCGGCGGCTACAGCAACCTGGAAGCCGGCGAAGCGGGCAAGCTCTACTATCTCCGCTCGCAGCCCGCGGGCCGGTTCGGCGGGGGTGGCGGCGATCTCGTCCTCTTCGACCTGGAAGATCGCGAGGAAACGGTGCTGCTCTCCGGCGTCGGCGGCTTCTCGCTGAGCGCCGACGGCAAGAAGCTGCTCTACGCCGGCCAGAACGACTTCGGCATCGCGAACGCCGGCGGCAAGATCGACCGCGCGCAGAGCGCCATGGCGGTCGACAAGCTCACCGTCCGCATCGATCCGCGCGCCGAGTGGAGGCAGATCTACGACGAGGTCTGGCGGATCAACCGCGACTACTTCTACGACCCGGGCATGCACGGAGCCGACTGGCCGGCGATGGCCGAGAAGTACAGCGGCTTCCTGGCCGACATCGCCACCCGCGCCGACCTGAACAAGGTGCTGCGCTGGATGTGCAGCGAGATCGCGGTCGGCCACCACCGGGTCGGCGGCGGCGACCGGAGAGCCGATCCGGAGCGCGTCGGCGGCGGCCTGCTCGGCGCCGACTTCGAGATCGCCGACGGCCGCTACCGCTTCGCCCACGTCCTGGGCGGCCTGAACTGGAACCCCGAACTGCGGGCGCCGCTCACCGAGCCGGGCGTTTCCGTTTCCGCCGGCGAGTACCTGCTTGCCGTCAACGGCGTCGACCTCGAAGCCTCCGACAACGTCTTCGCGCGCTTCGAGAACACCGCCGGCAAGATCACGGACATCACGGTCGGTCCGAACGCGGACGGCTCCGGCTCGCGCACCGTGTCCGTGGTCCCGATCGCGAACGAGTCGGCGCTGCGCAACCGGGAGTGGGTCGAGGGCAACCTGGCGAAGGTCAACGAAGCCACCGACGGCCGGGTCGCCTACGTCTACGTGCCGAACACGACCACCCTCGGCCACACCTACTTCAAGCGCTACTTCTTCCCGCAGGTCCACAAGCAGGCACTGATCGTCGACGAGCGGTTCAACGGCGGCGGCCAGGTCGCGGACTACTACATCGACCACCTGCGGCGCCCGTACATCAGCCACTGGGCGACCCGATACGGCGCCGACTTCCGTACGCCCAGCGGCGCGATCCTGGGGCCGAAGGTCATGATCATCGACGAGACGGCCGGCTCCGGCGGTGACCTGCTGCCCTGGATGTTCCGCAAGCTCGGCCTCGGCCCGCTGGTCGGCAAGCGGACCTGGGGCGGTCTGGTCGGCACCCTCGGCTTCCCCATCCTGATGGACGGCGGCTTCGTCACCGCGCCGAACCTGGCGATCTGGACGGAGGACGGCTTCGTCGTCGAAAACGTCGGCGTGCCGCCCGACGTCGACGTCGAGCAGTGGCCCGCGGACATCATCGCCGGCCGCGATCCGCAACTCGAGAAGGCGATCGAGATGGTCCTCGAGCAACTGGAGGCGAACCCGCCGGCAGAGCCGGCGAAGCCACCCTTCCCGATCCGCGTCCGCCGCTAGCGCCGCCTGCCGGTGGACGTCAGCTTCCTCCTGCCGCGGCTGCGCGCCGAGTGGCGCAAGCGCACCGGTCGCGAGCTCTCGGCGGCCGACATCCACCCGCGCTTCCGGGACCGGGAACGGCACTTCCGGGCGCCGCCGATGACCGCGGAGATGGTGGCCGCGATCTCCCGCCTGTCGCCCCAGTTTCACCTTGCACCCGGAGAGACCTCGCGGTCGTTCTGGGAGCTGACCCAGAACGGGTCCTGCTGGGGCGAGTTCGACGCCGCCGAGCCCGTGCTCCGCGCCATGCCGCGCCCCGGCAAGGCGCTCGACATCGGCTGCGGCCTGGGCCGGTCGACCGCCTTCTTCCGGCGCGCGCTCGACTGGAACGACACGGAGTTCCACCTCTACGACGGCGACGGTCCGCGCATCGACTATCCCCGGAGCGGCGAACGGACCGACCGCTCCTTCTGCGGCGATCTCACGACGTTGCGCCAGGTGCTGGAACACAACGAGGTGCCGAACTTCCGCGTCTTCGACGCCCACGAACTCCATCACCGACTGGACGCTCTGCCGGGTCCCTACGACCTCGTGTACTCCTTCTACGCCGCCGGCTTCCACTGGTCGCTCGCCGACTTCTGGAGCGAGTTCGAGGCGATCTCGCAACGCCGAACCATCGGCATCTTCACGATCCACCGGAACTTCGAGGCGTTCCCGGCCCTTCGCAACTGGGCTTTCCGCATCATCCCCTTCGAGCGCAGCCTGATCAAGGACCGGCCGCACCGGTTGCTGATCGCGACCAGGGACAAAGACATCCTGTCGCCGGTAGACGCCCGAACCGGACGGTAGGCTAGCCCCACACCACAACAGCCCGAGGAGGAACGCAATGCTCGAGTCGTTCAAGAACTGCCAGCCCCAGACCTACGCCGCGATGCGGATCTTCGCCGGCTTTCTCTTCCTCTGGCACGGGGCGCAGAAGCTGCTCGGCTTTCCCCTTCCGACCCCTGAGGCGCCCGCCTTTATCCTCTACATCGCCGGACCGATCGAGCTGATCGGCGGCGCCCTGATCATGGTCGGCCTATTCACTCGCCCCGTCGCGTTCCTCGCCAGCGGCCTGATGGCCTTCGCCTACTTCCTCGGCCACGTGTTCCGGCCGGTCGAAGACCCCGGCATCCTGCACTACCTGTTCCCGCTGGTGAACCGCGGGGAGGCCGCCGTTCTCTTCTGCTTCGTGTTCCTCTACATCGCCGCCAAGGGCAACGGCATGTGCAGCCTCGGCGGCGACGAGGATTAGGAAGGAGTAGGCGGCCGAGACTCGTCCTCGCCTGCGGCAGCGAGGACCTTCGCCACGAGCGGAGGGGCCAACCTGTAGCCAGCGTCCGAGAGCGCTCGCAGGATCGGGCCTACCCCCTCCACCTCCCGTTGGTTCTTCGCCGCCAGGAGTACGCCGGCCACTCCCACCACCGGCAGTCCACGACTGCGGGCGATCCTCCGCCCCCTCGCATCATCGATGAGCAGAAAGCGAGCCTGCCGTTGAGTAGTAAGGGCGATCGCTTCGGCCTCTCCCGCGCCAAGCAGCATCAAGAGGTCCTGGATCGCACTTCCGTCCGGGATGGCGTCAACCCGGATCCAGCCGGCCTTGAGCGCACCTTCCAGAGCTCTCGCTCCAGGACGTTCGGAACCGATCGCCAGCTCGGACTCGACGGCCGGCGGCACAGCCACGCCGCCATACAGCCGTCGAAGCAGATCAAGCTGACCGATGCGCGCCAGTGCGATGAGTGGACCCGCGTCCGCGACGACCGCCCCACTCACCCGGCCGCGGCGATCTCTTCCTCGAGTTCTTCGGGCGGATAGTCAACCGCGACGATCCCGACCTCACCCAGCAGAGCGACAAAGTCCTCGGGCACTACCCCGGCCACCTTGGCAGCCTGAGTAAGCGAAAGATGGCGGTTCTCGAAGAGATGCAATGCCAGCGCTCGGTGAGCACCATGACCGAGAAGCCGGTCATCGAACGGCATTGCCAAGATCGTTGGGCGTCCGTGTTTGGTGACGAGCGCGAGGCGGCCCTCCTCCGCGCCCCGTAGCAGTTCACCCGAACGCTGCCGCAGGTCTCGTACGCTGAAGATGCCAAGTGCAGTCATTGCGAGTTCACCGGTTGTGCCCACAAACCGTAGCACAACTGTGTGCCGAGGCCGTGGCCTGCTACTCGCCCTCAACTCACCGCGAAGATGCCGCCGTCGACCGGGATGGCGGCGCCGGTGACGTAGGCCGCGGCGCGGGACGCCAGGTAGATCGAAACCCCCGCCATGTCTTCCGGCGTGCCGATTCGCTTGCGGGGGTTGCGCGCGCGGATCTCGTCACCGAACTTCCGCAGGTTGTACTCCATCATCTTGCTCTCGAACGGCCCCGGGCAGACGGCGTTCACGGTGATGTCCTCGGACGCGAGGCGGCGCGCGAGGGCCCGGGTCAGGTGGATCATGCCGGCCTTGCTGGCGCTGTAGGGATAGTGCTCCTGCGGGTTCACGTGCAGGCCGTCGATTGAGGCGATGTTGATCACCCGCGCCGGATCGTCCTCCGTTGCCGCGGCGCGCAGCTCGGGGAGCAGCTTGACGGTCAGGTAGAACGGGCCCTTGAGGTTGATGTCCATCACCTTGTCCCAGCCGGATTCGGGGAACTCCTCGAGCGGCGCCCCCCAGGCGGCGCCGGCGTTGTTGACCAGGATGTGGAGCTGCTCCTCGCGCTCCCTGAACTGGGCGCGGAATCGCTCGACCCCCTCGATCGTCGACAGGTCGTTCGGCAGCGAGATGCAGTCCCCGTAGGCGCTCAGTTCCTCGGCCATCGCGTCGCAGACCGCCGCCTTGCGCGAACTGATGTAGGTGCGCACACCGTTCTCGACATAGCCGCGCGCGATCATCGCCCCGATGCCGCGGGAGCCGCCGGTGACCACCGCCACCTTGCCGGAAACGTCGAACAGGTTCTTCATCGCTATCCCCCCACAGTCAAGGCGTCGGTCAACACGGACCCGGACCGGGCCGCCTGGTCCCAGAGTCCGAGCGCGATCCGGTGGCGACCGCCGGGCAGACGGATTCTCAGACCCGCGCGGTAGTGGCTTTCCAGGGCGTCCGCGAGAGCTTCCGCGGGCACCTCGAGCGGCACCTCCAGGTGCTGCGCCGCGGTCAGCTCGTCCTCGTCGTCCATGGCCACGACCACCAGCCGCGTGGCGGAGCGGTGAACGCCGTCGATCTCGACCAGATCCACGCTGTTGATCGGAAACTCGATCCACATCTGCACGTCGTAGAGGCCCTGGCCTTCGACGGGCATGATCGCGTCGACGTTGACTTCCATCCGGTGCGGGTTGTCGCTTTCACCGACGTAGGCCGCCGCCAGCGCCCGCTCCGAGATGCGCGAGCGGACCCCTTTCTTGACGTAGCTCCGCCGGTAGTCGGCGGAGGCGCCCCTCACTCCGCGCACCCGCACCTCGATCGACGTGAACTCGCCCTCGACCTTGTTCGCCGACGAGAGTCCGAGCGAGTAGTACGACTGCATGCCGCCGACGGCCTGGGCCAGTACGCCGGTCAGCTTTCCGCCGCCGGTGCGACCGAACCCGCCGGTCCCTTCGGCCAGGTTGTGAAGCGCTTCGCGGCGGTCCGAGACCTCCAGCAACGCGCCCCGGCCCCTTGAGCGCCTGGCGCTCGTCGCGGCGTCGCCCGGCGGCGGCTTGGCCGCGAACAGCGTGACGCCGTAGGTGTTCGCCTCGGCGACGATGGCCTGAATCGTCGCGGTCGCCCGGTACTGCTCGACCTCCTGCTGCAGGCGACCGACCTCCATGCTCGCGTCGCGGTCGAAGAGGCCGCCCGTACCGGGCGTGCCGCCTGCCTGGCCGCCGCCCGCCCTCTCGACCAGGGCGCCGGCGTCACTGGCGCCACCGGTGAGCAGGTCCTGGACATGCTCCATCAGAGTCCCCAGGGGTCGCTCCGCCACACCGTCGGACACGAACACCAGCGCCTTGCGGCCCTCGAGCCAGGCCAGCGTGCGCACGAAGTTCCCGAGCGCTTCGAAGCTGGCCTCCGAATCGTTGTAGACCTCGCGGGCGTACGTCCTCATTTCGCCCAGCAGGGCGTCAATCGCCAGGCCCGCGTTCTGGCGGTCGAGCCGATCGCGGCTGCGCATCCGGTGGAAGATGTCCGTGACGGAGAGCTGAGCGCTCTGCCGGAGGCCGTCCCTCTGGTCGCCAACCGTCTCCTGACCCTTCAAACCGTTCAGGGCGCTTCGGATCCCTCCCCAGTTCCGGGTGAAGCCCTGAATCACACGCGGCTCCTGGTCGTGCGCGGCGACCATGATCCGCACCCGGCGATCCTCGAGCACCGCCGGCAGGCCGACCTCGAGTTCGGCGAGCGCCCGGTCGCGGTTCGCGGACAGCATGTTGTGCTGATCGAAGTAGAGGACGAGCCAGATCGGCGCGTTCGCGTCCGGGTCTTCCCGGACGACTTCATAGAAGTTCACCGGCTCGACCCGTTCGCCGTTCTCGAACACCTGGAAGTTGGAGAGCTCGAGCCCGGTGACGGGCGCGCCCTGCCGATCGGTGACGTGGACGTCGATGCTGACGACCTCGACGTCGACTGTGTCCTGGATGACCCCGGCGGCGGGCTCAGTCTGCAGCTGGGCGGTGACAGGCGTCGCCGCGACCAGCAGCGCTACCAAGGAACAGGAAACGAGGCAGGTTCTGCATCTCATGACAGTTCGAACCCCTCATAGTCGTTGGCCGCGACGGAGTCGCATTTCTCCACGTAGGGAGGAAAGCCCAGGTAGGGCATGAACACTCGCGGCTTGCCCGGCACGTTGGCCCCCAGGTACCAGGAGTTGCAGGTGGGATAGAGAGTCGCGCCGGCGACCTCTCCGACGTGGGCGACCCAGTCGTTCTCGGCCTCCGGGGTCGCCTCGATCGCGACGTGGCCGCGATTCCGCATCCAGGCCATGCAGTCGGCGATCCAGTCCACGTGCTGCTCGATCGACGGCAGCATGTTGGAGAGCACGGACGGGCTCCCGGGGCCGGTGATCACGAACAGGTTGGGGAACCCCGCCACGCCCAGGCCGAGGTAGGCGCGGGGGCCGTCCTCCCACTTCGAGCGCAGGCTCCGCCCGCCGCGGCCCCGAATGTCGATGCGGGTGAGCGCGCCGGTCATCGCGTCGAACCCCGTTGCGAAGACGATCGCGTCCAGCTCGTAGTCCCGGCCGCCCGTGCGGAGCCCGGACTTCGTGATCTTCCCGATCGGCGCGGAGCTGACGTCGACCAAAGTCACGTTGGACCGGTTGAAGGTCTCAAAGTAGCCGCTGTCGAGGCAGATCCGCTTGCAGCCGATCACGTTGTGCGGGCTAAGCAGGTCGGCGACTTCGCGGTCGTCGACGATGCCGCGAATCTTCTCGCGCACGAACCCGGCGGCGGCGTCGTTCGCCTCCTGGCTCGCCAGCATGTCGGCGAAGGAGGCCATGAAGGAGAAGCCGCCGTACTCCCAACGCTCCTCGAAGCGTCGCCGGCGTTCCTCCGGACGAACTTCCGCGAACGCGTCGTTCATCGCGTTCATGTCGGCTCCGAGTCCAGCCGGCATCCGCTTGTTGCGCGCCCGGAAGGCCGGGTACTCGGCCTTGACGTCCGCCTCGCGGTCGCGGTCCATCGGACCGTTCTGGGCCGGAATCGAGTAGTTCGGCGTGCGCTGGAAGACGGTGAGGTGGGCCGCCTCCTGCGCGATCACCGGGATCGCCTGGATCGCCGATGACCCCGTGCCGACGATCCCCACCCGGAGCCCGGTGAAGTCGACGCCTTCGTGCGGCCAGGCGCCGGTGTGGTACTTCGCGCCCTCGAAGTCGTCGATCCCGGGGAACTCCGGCAGGTTGGCCGCCGACAGGCAGCCAGTAGCCATGACGACGAAGCGGGCGAAGACGATCTCGTTCGGGGCCCGGTTGCCGTTGCCGTCGCGTTCCAGGGGCGCTGAGGTCGACGCATCCGCCGACGCAACTTCGATCCGCCATCCCGAAGCCGCCTCGTCGAAGCGGGTCGACACGACACGGCGGCCGAACTCGATGTCGCGCCGGAGGTCGAAGCGATCGGCCACGTGGTTCGCGTAGCGGAGGATCTCCGGTTGGCCCGAGTAGCGTTCACTCCACGACCACTCCTGCTGGAGTTCCTCCGAGAACTGGTACGAGTACTCCAGGCTCTCGACATCGCAGCGGGCGCCCGGATAGCGGTTCCAGTACCAGGTGCCGCCGACATCGTCGCCGACCTCGAACGCCCGGACCGTGAACCCCAGGCCGCGCAGGCAGTAGACCATGTAGAGCCCCGCAAACCCGGCTCCGACCACGACCACATCGAACTTCCGCATAGAGAGAGGATCGTATGCTACGGGTGCCATCCGCGTCCGGCGCCGACCGGTGGACGCGCCGCAGCCATGCCCGCCCTCGACGGACTCCGGATCCTCGACCTGACCCGCATCCTGGCCGGGCCGACGTGCACCCAACTGCTCGGCGACCTCGGCGCGGACGTGATCAAGATCGAACGTCCCGGCCGGGGCGACGACACGCGCGGCTGGGGTCCGCCCTTCGTGAAGGACGCGAACGGCGAAGACACGAGCGAGAGTGCGTACTACCTGTGCGCCAACCGGAACAAGCGCTCGGTCGCGATCGATCTCGCGACCAGCGAGGGCGCCGGCCTGGTCCGCCGGCTCGCCGCCCGCTCCGACGTCCTGATCGAGAACTTCAAGGTCGGCGCGCTCAGCCGCTACGGTCTCGGCTACGAGGATCTGAAGGACGAGCTGCCGGGGCTCGTCTACTGCTCGATCACCGGCTTCGGCCAGACCGGACCGAACGCGCACCGGGCCGGCTACGACCTGCTGGCGCAGGGCTACGGCGGCATCATGAGCCTCACCGGCGCGCCGGACGGCGAACCGATGAAGGTCGGCGTCGGCATCGCCGACATCATGTGCGGAATGTACGCGGCAACCGCGATCCTGGCGGCGCTGCGGCACCGCGACCGGACCGGCCGGGGCCAGCACATCGACGTCGCCCTGGTCGACGCCCAGATGGCCTGGCTGGTCAACGAGGGATCGAACTACCTGGTCTCCGGCGGGGTGCCGGAGCGGCGCGGCAACGAGCACCCGAACATCGTCCCCTACGGCGTCTTCGAGACCGCCGACGGGCACGTGATCGTCGCGGTCGGCAACGACTCCCAGTACGAGCGCTTCTGCGAGTTGCTCGGGGCGCCCGAACTGGCGTCGGACGAGCGCTACCGGACGAACGCCGGCCGGCTCGCCCACCGTGAAGAACTCGTGGCGGCGCTGGCACGGCTTCTCCGCCGGCTGACCAGCGCGGAGATCCTCGCCGGCATGGAAGCTCGCGGCATCCCTGGCGGCCCGATCCACGACCTGGCCGAAGCGCTCGCATCGGACCAGGCCGAGGCCCGCGGCATGACGATCGACATGCCGCATCCACTGGCCGGCCGCGGCAGCGTGCCCCTCGTCGCCAACCCGATCAGGATGTCCGAGACGCCGGTGACCTACCGCCGCTCCCCTCCGGTGTGCGGCGCCGACACGGACGAAGTGATCGCGGAACTGCCGGGCGACGACGACTGAGCGGCGGCGGCGCCCGCTAATCCGGGTGCCTCGGCAAGGTTGCCCGAAAGTACGTCCGCTGGTCATCGAAGTCGAAACCCGGCGGCGGCGACCCGTTCTCCGCCATCGCCCGGAACACCTTCGGCAAACCCGTGAGTCGTCCCTCGGCAAGCCTCAGCTCCTTCAGAAACTCGCCGATCCGGCGGTTTCGCGCGGGAACCGGGCTGATCCGAGCGTCGGCTGCCAGATGACTCTGCTCGATGCCGGCCACTGGGCCCGGATAGCTGATGACCTCGATCCGATCCGGATAGAGATAGACCTTGACCGGCTCCGGTTGATCGACGTCGTAACCGCGGTGATAGGCCGCGTTGACCAGGGTTTCGCGCAGTGCCGTCATCGGATAGTCGACCCAGCGTCGCGCCTGGATGCGGTCCGGCCGCTTCCGCAAGTGCGTTACCGACAGATTCCCGAGATGGTTCAGGCAATCGCGAAGCTGGTCGAGGAGTCCGCCGCGGAACACGCGCTCCTCCAACACGTCGCCCGCTCGATCCGCGAACTGCACGACCTCGGTCGTAGCGCCGCGAAACCAGTTCATCGGGTCGGCCCCGAACAGAAGCAGGCCGACGTTCCTGGGCACTTCGTGGTCGTTGACCCGGGAGGTGATCCGCATCCGCCGATAGGTTTCCCGTTCATCGGGCTCCTCCAGCAGACCGCTGCGAACCTCCCGCAGGTACTCACGGACCTTGATCGCCCGGATGTCCTCCACTTCCGCATCGCGGGCCGCGCGGTCATCCCAAGGCACGCGGTTCGTCTGCGCGACCAGCGACCGGAGCATGTCGCCTCGCTGCTCGGCGTCGACCGTCTCGGCGCCCAAGCGAATCCAGTACCGACCGCGCCGATCGTCGGCGACGGGCGCTCGATGTGGGCGCATGTCGCTTGCCGGAACCCAGACGACGAGAAGGAGCCGGTCGCCGAACGTCTCGGGCGACAGGATGGGAGAGTACGGCGGATCGAGTCGCTGGCAGTTGCCGCGAATCCACTTCTGTGCCGCTTCGACCTTCTCGGGCGGGAGGCCCGACGGCGGCAGGTTCGCGTGGCCCCCTTCTTCACCGACGCCGATGACGATGTAGCCCCCGTTGAGATTGTGGAGATCGTTCGCGAACGCACAGATCGTCCGCAGCACTTGTGGTCCGGTGGTCTCCGGATTCCACGACTCCTTGAACTCCACGCGCGCCGACTCCACGCTTCGGCAGTGGAGCAAGTCGTCGAGGTTGATCTGGAGGATGCTGGCCACGATCTGAGCTGTCCATCTTCAGCGGTTCGTCCCGGCTTCCGGTGCCTGGGGCCACCGACCGAGAATCCGGTCGAGTTGAGTCTATTCCCGCCGAGGCCCGCCCGGCACGGGCCACGGGCCGCGACCGGGAAAGGTGGTACGGTGCGGCCAAGCCCTGCCAACTTCTGGCCACGAGAGGAACGCCCCTTGACCGACAAGACTGTGGGCATCAGCGGCTTCGGCGGTTATGTGCCGGAGCGAGTGATGACGAACGAGGACTGGACCCGCTACGTAGACACTTCCGACGAATGGATCGTTGAACGCACCGGCATCCACCGGCGGCGCGTCGCCGCCGAGGATGAGTCCACCGCCGACCTGGCGACGGCCGCCGCCAGATCGGCGCTCGAGAGCCGCGGCATCGGACCCGAAGAGATCGACGAGATCATCGTGGCCACGGACACGCCGGAGGTCTACACCCCGGACACGGCCTCCTTCGTCCAGCGCAAGCTCGGCGCCCGCCAGGTGCCTTCCTACGATCTGGGGGGCAGCGGCTGCGCCGGCTTCGTGCAGGCAATGGACGTCGCGCGTTCGCGGGTATTGACCGGCACCCGCCGGGTGCTCGTCATCGGCGTCGAGCTGATCACGCGTCTGGTGAGCTGGAAGATTCGCGAGACGTGCGTGCTGTTCGGCGACGCCGCGGCCGGTGTGATCGTCGAGCGCGGACCGCAGATGGCCGAGATCCTCGGCGCCAAAACGGGCACCGACGGCAGCCAGTGGAGCATTCTGACTCTGGAGATCGGTGGCACCCGCAAGCCGTTCAGCCTCGAGTACGCACAGAAGGAAGAGCATCTGAAGCTCATCATGGAGGGCAGGGCGGTGTTCCGTCACGCCGTCCATCGCATGTCGGAGGTCGGCCTCGACGTGCTGGAAGCCGTGGGCGCGAAGCTCGAGGACGTGGCAATGATCGTGCCCCACCAGGCGAACCTGCGCATCGTCCAGGCGGTCGCGAAGAACCTGTCCGTGCCGATGGAGAAGGTCTACACGAACCTCCAGGAGTACGGGAACACGGGCTCGGCATCGGTTCCCCTGGCGCTGTGGGAAGCGCACACCAAGGGCCGCATCTCGCCCGGCGACCTGGTGCTGCTGACCTCCTTCGGCGCCGGCTTCCACTGGGGCGCGGCTTTGCTCCGGTTTACCGGCTGAGGAGGCGATCGGGGAAGGGCGGGCAGCCCGCTCACCCGCGCCCTCGGAACGCGAGCGGCTACGATTCGGCCGCCCCGATGAACCCCACGAAAGGGGGTGCCGCTGTGCCAGCGATGTACGACCCTCCGCACCCGGGCGAGATCATCCGGGACGCGATTGAGGCCGAAGGATGGACGATCTCGGACACCGCCGCCCGCCTGGGGATCGCCCGCAGCACTCTCTCGCGTGTCGTCAACGGGAGAGCGGGCATCTCGCTACGTCTGGCACTCGCGCTGGAGGGCCTCAGTTGGAGCGACGCCGGCCACTGGGAGCGGATGCAGGCGGCCTACGACCAGGCGTCCCCCGCACGAGCCACTGCTACACGGGCATCCACCCGTGGGCGATAACACGCCCATCGAATGGACGGACGCGACTTGGAACCCTGTCACCGGCTGTACCAAGATCGCCCGCGGTTGCGACAACTGCTACGCCGCCCGGTTCACCGAGAGATTCCGAGGCACGCCTGGCCACCCCTTCGAGAACGGCTTCGACCTGACGCTTCGCCCGAACCGCCTCTCGCAACCGCTCTCATGGAAGCGTCCCCGGCGTATCTTCGTGAACTCCATCAGCGATCTGTTCCACAGAGACGTACCGATCTGGTTCGTCGACCGCGTCTTCGAGACGATGGAATCAGCAGACTGGCACGTCTACCAACTCCTCACGAAGCGGAGTTCCCTCATGCGGAAGTACCTGCAGCGCCGCTATCGCTCCCGCATGGCACCAAGGCACATCTGGTGCGGCGTCTCTGTCGAGGATCAAGCAGCAGCTGTGAGAATCCGGCACCTTCGGGAGGCACCGGTGCCGGTCCGCTTTCTCTCCGTCGAACCGCTCCTCGGCCCGGTCGGCGACCTCGACCTCGACGGGATCGCCTGGGTCATCGTCGGCGGAGAGAGCGGTCCAGGAGCCCGCCCCATGCGCGAGGAGTGGGTTTTGTCGATTCGGGACGCCTGCCGGACTCGGGACGTCCCCTTCTTCTTCAAGCAATGGGGCGGGGTCCGGCCGAAGTCCGGCGGGCGCCAGCTTCAAGGAAACGAGTACAACGAAATGCCGGCCTGGAAGGAATGAGGAAATGGCTGACTTCACCTGGCGGCCCGGCGAGCCGCCTCCAAGGCTCGAAGAGCACAGCAAGGCCAAGCTCCAGGTACTGCGCAGCTATCTACGCGCCTACTTTGACCGCCTAAACGTCAACCCGCATCGCGAGCAGTTCAAGCTCGACCTCGTCGACGGCTTCTGCGGTGGTGGGGTCTTCCTTTCAGACGGCGAGACGGTCCCGGGCTCGCCGCTGATCATGGTCGAAGAGGCCGTGGCCGCCGAGAAGCGGCTGAACCGGGGAAGGGCCAAGCCGCTTCGGGTTGACTGCAAGTTCTACCTCGTCGACAAGGAACAGGCGCACATCGACCACCTGAAGATGACACTGGACGAACGCGGCTACGACCGGGGCGATGACCGCTTCGTCGTACGATGCGCGCCCTTCGAGCACGCCCTCGACGGCATCATTCGCGAGATTCGACGCCGGCAACCTCGGGCGGGTCGTGCGATCTTTCTCCTCGACCAGACCGGTTTCTCCCAAGTGGACCTTGGACTCGTTGCGCGTGTCCTCGGCCGCCTTCCGCGCGCCGAGGTCATCCTGACGCTAGCCGTAGATGCTCTGGTCAACCATCTCTCGGAGACGCGCAGGATGATACAGGCCGTGGCAAGTCTCGAACTCTCCGACGACCAGATCGAACAACTGATCCGGGACAGGAAGCACGGAGAGCGCGCCCTCCTTCAGCGGACGCTGAGACCGCACATCCTGGAGACCACTGGAGCGACGTACGACACGCCCTTCTTCATTCGGCCCGCGGGTTCCCGGCGTTCTCTCTGGTTTCTCCACTTGTCGAGGCATCCTACCGCCCGCGACGTGATGATCCGGCAACACTGGGAGATTCAGAACACGTTTGAACACGACGGTTCCGGAGGCCTCGAGATGATGGGTTGGGATCCTCTCAGGGAATCGACGAATCTGCCGCTGTTCGCGTTTCAGAAGGACGACAAACAGACCATGCTCGATGAGCTTGCAGACTCTCTCGCCCAAGAGTTGTTCGCCCTAACTGCCGACGCGCCGATAGCCGTAGAGACAGTGCATCACATCTTCGCCAACAGAACTGCCGCCCGATTCGAGGACCTGGACGCGGTGGTCTTGAGGTTGATGAAGGAGGGCGAGATCCAGGTTCTGGCTCCCGACGGCAAACCCCGATCCCGTTCCTTGGAGCAGCTCAGATCGACTGACCGGATCGCGTTTAGCCCCACGCGCCTGCTACCGGGCGTTTCGCGGATTCGCTAGCCGGCGCAGCTCTCAAGCCGAGCAGCGAGAATGACCGACAGAGCCGAAATGCGGCGGGATGCGGCCACGAAGTGCTGGACATCGTCAAGCGTCAGCGGACGGCCGAGGACGTCGCGCTCCCGGTAGGAGAGCCACTTCTTCAAGACCTGATAACCGCCGAGGCGGTACGTCCAGACGACGGCGGGGACGTTGCGCCAGTACGCGCGGGAGTTCAAGTAGATGTCGAAGGTGCTCTCGCCCAGCGCGGAGACCGCATCGCCGAGGGCCATCCGCTCCTCAGCGGTGTAGGAACGCTCCACGGCCCGACCTCGGCCGGGCATCACGGCCTGACTGGCACCAAAGTGGCCCCAACCGGCGGTGACAGCGAAGTCGTCGCCGGTCATCTGGTGGCCGTCGAGCGTCGCCGGGACGGCGATGGCTGCAGCATCGCTCCGCAGAGTGTCAATGGCAACCGAAAACTGCACACTTGTGGCAACTGAAGACTGCACACTTGTTCCGGGGCGGTAGCGGTTGGAGCAGGCGTCCGGGGTAGTGGTGCAGGACTCCGGTGTCGGCGGGAGGGAGCGGAGCGACCGGAGGCCGACACCGGACGCGCGGCGCGGCTGGGGGTTTGGCGGTCGATCACGGCGCGGCTTCCCTGCCCCGCTCGTCTGCGGCAGTCCGTAGCAGGTCCTGGTGGGCTCTCATCCGGTAGCTGTTGCCGCGGATATTGACGATGTGGCAGTGGTGCAGCAGGCGGTCGATGAGCGCCGCGGCCATGATCTCGTCGCCGAGCACGCCGCCCCATTCCTCAAAGCCCTTGTTGGACGTCAGGACGGTCGAGGCCCGCTCGTGCCGGGCGTTGATCAACTGGAAGAAGAGCACGGCGCCGTCCTGGCTGATCGGCAGGTAGCCGATCTCGTCGACGACCAGCAGCGCCGGGTGGGTAAGCACCCGGAGCCGCCGCGACAGGTTGCCGGCGGCCTTGGCTTCGGTCAGCGAGTCGATCAGCGCCGCCAGCGTGCCGTAGTAGACCCTGCGGCCCGACTCCGCGGCCGCGATCGCCAGGCTGATGGCCAGATGCGTCTTGCCCACTCCCGGCGGTCCCAGGAGGATCACGTTCTCTGCGCGCTCCAGAAAGCCGAGCTCGTGGAGGCTCTCGATCTGCTCGCGCTTGATGCTCGGCTGGAAGCTGAAGTCGAACTGCTCGAGCGTCTTGACCGCCGGCAGGCGCGAGGAGCGCATCGCCGTCTGCAGGCGACGGTTGTTGCGCAGGACGATCTGGGCATTGAGCAGCTCCTCGATCGCCTCGCCCGCGGTCACCGCGCCGCTGTCCGCCTGGGCCAGGATGCCGTCAACCGCCTCCAGCGCTCCGGGCAGTTTCAGGTCCGCCAGCATCGCTCGCAGCCGGGCCCGGCGGTCGCCGGCCAGCGCCTTCAACTGACCGCCTCCGAGTAGTCCCGCAGCGGCCGGCGCTGCACCTGCACCGTGGTCGCCAGTACCGGGCGAGACGGCTCGACCGTCGCCGGCGGGCTGCCCAAGCGCCGATACGGCGCAAGCGCCAGGGGGCGAAGCGCCTGGCGCTCGTCCCTCTCGAACCGGTCTGTGGGCCGCTCGCGCGTCGTGCCGTGAAGACGAACGTTGGCCGTGCCCTCGACCCAGCGCTCCGCCTGCTCATTCAGGTCCGCGTCGTTGATGAACTCCCGACCGTAGAAGAAGCCGGTCCGCACGTACCCGATCGGGCGCTCCACCTTGCCCTTGGTCTGCGCCCGGTACGGACGGCAGGCGCGAGGCACGAATCCCCAGTGGGCCGCGAATCGCAGAAACTCCGCGTTGACCACCAGGCCACCGCCCGAGAAACGGTCGTCCGACACCACCACGGACCGCATCTGGTCGAACAACAGCTCCCGCGGCACGCCGCCGAAGCGCTCGAAGGCGGCCTCAAGGCCCTCGAAGAGGACCGGCATCGTCTGCCGGGAGTAGAACCGCAGCCACAGAAGCCGGGAGTAGCCGAGCACCACCAGCAGCGCGTGGCGAATACCCCAGGACAGCTTGAACCTCCCGAAGTCCACCTGGCCCTGATGACCCGCCGGTGTCTCGAACCGCACCAGAGGCGCCTCCGGCGCCCGAGGCCGCACCGCCCGCACATGGTCCCGCACCCGGCTGTATCCGCCGTCGTAGCCCAGAGCGCGCACCTCGTCGAACAGGCGCTTCGCCGACAGCTTGGGGAACTCGTCCAGACGAACCGCGATCAACTCCTTGTAGGGGTCCAGCTTGTGCGGCGGCCGGGGCCGCGGCGAGTACTGGCTCCCGCCCGACGACAGGTCGCGCTCCAACTGTCCGGACTCGATCCACGAGTGGATCGTCCGGCGACTCACACCGAAACGCCTGGCCAGCTCCGCCTTCGAGACGCCAGCCTCCAGGTAGTGCCTCAACAACATCCTCGTCTCCCATCCGTGCATCCGCACCTCGCTCCATGGCTGTTGGCGAAGCCACCAGCATGGAACGGCCTGCGACCCCCGACACACCGCGAAGTGTGCAGTTTTCGACTGCCACAAGTGGGAGATTTACAGTTGCCCCTAACAGCAGAGCACCGGTCGTCACACCGTCCACCGGAGTTTCCGTGTCAAGAAGCCGGGCGAGTTCCCGTCCGCGGGCCGCCGTCACTGCCGTGAGCGTTGCCGCGTCTTCTCGTCCTTCCTCCGACCAACCAGGAAGCGGGATCCGGGGCCAGTCCATCCTGAGGGCGCCAGCGTTCGTCTCGCGATAGGCGGGGTCGTGCAGGGTCGCCAAGACAAAGTAGAAGAGATCTTCCACTGCCAGTCCATGACGTTCGAGGTAGCGTCTCGCTGCCGGCGTTAGATTCGGCACTAACTGGCTACCGCTGCCGCCGGTTCCCACGCTGTCTTGTCGCAGCCAGGCCGGAAACCAGTTGGAGACGCGCTCGATCAGGTGGTAGGACGCGACGGAGTGAGTAAAGGCCGTCTGCGGTTCGGACTCGCCCTTCCGAATTCGCCGAGACGAGGACAGCCAGAGGTTGCCTTCGAATACATGCGGTCTGTACTCGGCGCGGCGCTCATCGAGCAGCTTCGTCTCGGCCTCCCAATAGAGCCATCGCGTATCGAAGGGGCGGTACGCGTACCGCACGAAGCTGCTCTCGTCCGGGCCGCCACGAGCAAGCAGGGCTTCCCGCACCGACACGGGGTCGAAGCGCGCTACTGGTTTCATGGCAACCGGATATCGGCGTCCAACTTCCTCGTGGCTCAAGTCGCCGCTGAGGTACTCTCCAATTCGTTGTTTCAGGCGCGCGAGGTCCGTGTCCACCAGGAAGCTGTCTCGCGCCGTCTTGACACCTGAGAAGGACACCGGGAACAGGTCCGGCAGCGCCGGCCAATCAAACCACCGATCGTTCATCGCGGTTCGGACGAACGGCAGACCAAGCGGCAACGACGGCTCGACCGCATCGTAGAGCAAATCCGGCTCTGAGGAGGCCGTCCCAAGCAGTTCTCTTCGCTTAGCCTGACCCCAGAGATGCCGGAAGCCGATCTCCTGAGATGGCGCATGGGCCGCCCGCCGGACAAGTGTCGCGATAGCGGTGCCGACCTGTATACCAACCGGGTCGTTCTCGGTCGAGAAGATGCTCGGGTCGGGTGAACCGTCAGGGGCGACTTTGCCAGTCTTGAACTTATCGCCGTTCAGGCAGTCGATCCGTATCGCGTCGAACGCGTCGACGTAGCGCTCCCGCATTCCGGTGAAGGACAGGCCGTCCAGCCACGAGTAGTTGGAGATGAAGCACACGATCCCCTGCCCAGTCTTCTCCGCGATTCGCCGTTCTGCCATGCGGAAGAAGCGAACGTACAGGTCATTCAACCCCTGGCCCTCGGGCCGACGCACGCGCTTTGTCGAGCGATAGGCCTCGGAAAGCTCGCGTTCCTCCTCCACCGCGACGCCAGCGAAGCCGTTGTACGGCGGATTGCCAAGGATGACCAGGATTGGCGCCTCCTGCTTCACCTTCTCCGCACGGTCGCGCTCTTCCTCCAGCTCAGGGAACGGAAGCGGCTTGTTGGTTCTCGGCTCCCAGCCCGTAAGCGCGTTGGTCAGGAACACACCTGCGCGTTCCGACCCGTCCTCAGCGAGGGGAGCGTCAAAGTCCTGCATTGTCAGGCCGACCTGTAGATGAGCGATCACGAAAGGCGCCGGCATGATCTCGAAGCCGAAGACGCGCTCCGTGGCGGCCTGCTTGACGCGAGCGCCGGCGAGTGCCCCCAGTCCTCGGCCCTCCAGATTCGCGGCTATCCGCCTCAGCACCTCGGCGAGATAGGCGCCCGTTCCACAGCAGGGATCGAGGACGTAGACGTTGTCCGCCGCCAGGCCGTCGGCAATGTCCAGGTCGTCGCGGAGCGCCTTGTCCACCCGAGCGACCATGTACTGCACAACTTCCGCCGGCGTGTACCAGACGCCCAACTGCTTCCGAAGCGCCGGGTCGAATGCTTGCAGGAACGGTTCGTAGAAGTAGGGAACCGCTTCGCCCTCGTTGAAGCTGGCGAAGAACGCCGCGCGATCCACCCGATTCAGAGCGGCTGCCGTCCAATCCAGCACTTCGATCAAGCCGAGCGGTCCGAGGCGTCCCGGATCGGCAAGTTGCTGGAAGAGCGCCCGCAGAACCGGCGCTCGCAGATGCCAAACGGCGGTGCGCCAGTCGAACACGCCGCCCCGTGGCGCCTGCCGCGACCACAGCACCCAGGCGGAGAAGACCCCGTAGAAGAGCGTCTGCACCAGCGTCGAGTGGAAGAACCGCGTTCCCCTCTCGCCCTCGAACCTCACCCCAAGCGCCTCCTCCAGCGCCGAGCGAACGGCTCCAAGCGACGGTGAATCCCCCGCTCGCTCGACCCGCTCAAGGCCGTCGCGTGCGTAGGACGCCAGCAGCCAAGCCAGATCTTGCGGATCGGCCAGCGCCGCCCTGTGCGACAGGGCTCGCGCAAGGTACTCGCCCAAGCCCCTTCCGACCTTCTGCGCCGATGCCCGCGGCCTTTCGAGGAGACGCTCGAAGTCCGCCTCTGTCGCAGCCAGACTGAAGGCCTCCAACTTGACTTCGTCGCCCGAGGAACGCCGGCCGACGAGTTCGAACTCTCTCAAGTTCGTGACGAGTACGAGGCGATAGCGGGACCAGTAGCGGTTCACCTGCTCGCGTACTTCACTCGTGCCTAGGGCCACCTTGGCCGACTTCACCTCCACGACCCCGCGCTCGGGAACCTGCCCCTCTCGGGGCTTTCGCTTCCGAACCTGTTTCGCCGCGTAGAGCCCCATGTCGGGATGGCCCGAGCCCTGGTCCACCAGCTCGACGACGCAGAACACCTTCGGCTTGAGCGATCCGCCAACGGCGTTCAGTAGGTTCGCGAGTGGCGGATAGCTCGATCGCTCCCCAGTCGCGCCCCCCGATGCGCGAAGCCGCCGCAGGTCAGCGAAGTACGCCTCGACCGCCGCAGTCAGTTTCCTGGTCGGGATCACGCCGCAACCCTACCAGCTTGCAACGTGGGACGTTGCACGTTACAGTCCGCCGATGAGATTCGCTCATCGCGGCCTACAACGGCTCTACGAGCGAAGAGACCCGCGACGAATCAATCCCGACCTGGTAGCCCGCATCCGACGAATTCTGGCCGCCCTGGACGACGCCACGGAGCCACATCACATGGACCTGCCTGGCCTGCGCCTGCATCGGCTGAAAGGCGACCGACGCCACCTCTGGAGCGTTCGCGTATCCGGGAACTGGCGCATCGTCTTCCGGTTCGATGCTTCCCAGGCTGTCGACGTAGACCTCACTGACTACCACTGAAGGAGCCCGCCATGTCCGCCATGTACGACCCGCCACACCCCGGTGAGCTTCTCCGGGATGCGATCGAAGCCGAAGGGTGGACGGTCTCGGATGCCGCTTCCCGAATGGGCGTGGCCCGCAATACCCTGTCGCGCGTCCTCAACGGAAGGGCAGGCATCTCGCCCCGCTTGGCGCTCGCCTTGGAGCGCCTCGGCTGGAGCGACGCCGGTCACTGGGTGCGAATGCAAGGCTCCTACGATCTGGCGCAAGCCCGCCAAGCCGAGTCCGCGGCATGACCGAGAAGCAACCAGCAGCGCCGCACACGCCCGGCCGGAGTCTCCGAGAACACGGGGCGTCGCAGGACAAGCGTTCTTTCCGGCGCGCCGTTCTCGAAGGGCTCGCAAGCGCCGAGGAAGGCCGAGGAATCACGTTGGCGGAGGTCAAGGCAGCGCTCCGCGCGAGCTGAGTTTTGCCGCCTCAACGGCTGAGGTTACGGTCGTCCGAGGAGCCTAGTTGGGTCGAGGGATGGTGCCTGGTGTCTCGTCGGCCGAACACTCCGTGCCACACCTCGCCTTCAACACCGCAAGGAGTTCGGGATCGTGAAGGAACGCGTATGACTGCGGCGGCCGGAAGGCCGGCGCTTCGCCCTGCGGGCATACAGGTGCGTCCAGCACCGTGACCTCCGTCAGGCACAGTGCGGCGACAACTTCGGCTTCGCCGACATAGGCGTCGAATTCCCGGCGGTCGATGCCGACCCGTTCTCCGAACGCGCTCCAGATCCCGTCCGCCGTGTCGAGGGCAACTGCTTCGAGCCGGGCGGACGCTACGACCTGCTGGCGCGGACTCGTGGCGTAGATCCAGATTCGCGCCCCCGCCGGTGCGCGCACTGCTCGTTTCCGGATCTCGACCGTCTTGCAGCCCGACACGATCAAGTCGACGTACGGCGGCTTGATCGACATGAGGATGTCGGTCATGGGCTCGGACTACACTCACGGACCATGAGGGAAGCTAGTCCGCCTCGAACTCACTCGACCCGACTCTCCGAAGATGTCGTGCCGCTCCGCGACGTCAAGGTGAACCCTGGTGCAGTCGTCCGACGAGCCACGGAGTCAGGTCGACCGGTGTTCCTGACATCCCGAGGCCGCGGACTCGCCGTCCTTCAGTCCTTGGCCGAGTACGAAAAGGCGCAGGACGAGCGGTCCTTCCTCTACGCCGTGGTGGAAGCGCTAGCAAGCGCCGAGGAAGGTCGGGAGCTGACGCTGCCTGAGGTCAAGGCAGCGCTCCGCGCGAGCTGAGCCCGGCGGTGGATCGCGCTAGGGGATCGCCAGTTCCCGGTACTCGCCCGGCCGGGCCGCGTCGACCCCCTCACGAACAAGGTCCACATGGGAGCGAAGTCGAGGCCAGGATGTCGTGAGGAGGACCAGTACGCACAGCCTCCTGTCGTCGAGGTTCTGCTGATGCCGGAGTTGCTGGTCTGTGGTCACCAGCACTTCGTAGCCGGCAGCCTCAGCGCGATCGAGGAGTTCGCCGTTGTGGAGGTTGGACCAGCCTAGTTCGAAGGCGGTATCCACCTCGTGATTGTGCAGGTGCCGCCGCAGCGGCGCCGGAGTGCCTTGGTCGAACAGGATTCTCACGCCGGCGGGGACGTTGCGACGTCCGCCGAGGAACGGGGCGAGTCGGCCTCCGCCAACGATCGGACCTCGAAGTCAAGGACGGCCTTGACGCTTGGCGCAGCCACGCCCGGGAACCAGTCCAGGAACTGCTCTACCGATGCGCCGTCCCTGATGTTCTCGAACAGCGTGGCGACGGGAACGCGCGTCCCCCGAAACACCCAGGCTCCGCTGAGCTTGTCGGGATGCCGTTCTACTGCAGAGCACCTTCGCCAATCCGTCATTCCGTACCCCGCCTCGTGGCGTGATCGTCGCTAGAGCGACGATACCAGCCCTGCCGAGGACATCGGATCACCCGAAGATCAGGCCCCAGATCGTGAACAGGGTGAACGACACGTAGACCGCCGACGCGATCAGCATCATCACGATGTTGAGCAGCTTCGGCCGGGCGGACTTCGGCAACTTCGTCAGGTTGACGTAGAGCGTCAGCGGGACGTAGATCGCCATCGCGAAGCCGCCCAGCAGGGCGGAGTTGAAAATGAAGCCGAGCGCCGAGACGCCGGTGAGTTCGAAGAAGGCGGTCGATGCGGTGCCGGCGACCATGAACATGATCGCGAAGGTCAGGTACCACTGGCTCTGGGTCCGCCTCTTGCCGAACTTGAACATGGAGCCGAGCATGTAGGACCAGGTGCGGGCGCCGCCGTCGACGGCGCCGAGCTGGGAGCTGAACAGCGCCGCCATGCCGATCAGCAGGAACACGTAGCGACCGAACGTGCCGAGACTGGTCTCCAGGATGACCGACATGTCCCAGACGATCTGGCCTTCCTCGGGAACGATGCCCGCCGGGCGCAGCACCGTGAGCGCGCCGAACATGAAGAGGAACATCGTGAACGTGTTGCCGAGCCAGAAGAAGATGACCTGGTCCTGGATCACGTAGCGCATCCAGCGCCTGAAGCGGCTCGCGTTCTCGGGACTCTCTATGTAGCGGAACCCGGTCTGGACTTCGGCCGTCTTGTGGACGCGCAACGGGTTCGCCAGCACCGGGATGCGGCCACCCATTCCGATGTTCTTGTCCCGAAGGTAGAAGGCGTACCAGAGATTGCCGGCGCCGCCGATGCCGGCGAACACGACCGCGCCGAAGAAGCGGGCGAAGGTGAACTGGTCGTCCAGCTCGATGTGGCCGAAGTTGACGAGGCCCCGGCCCATCTCCTTGATCGCGTCCCAGGTGCCGACCGAGAAGGCGACGTAGATCAGCCCGATCGTGATGACCAGCACCATGATCCCGATCGCCCGCTCCACCGCCTTGTACATCTGCTTGGGACCGAACAGGATGAGCGCGATCAGGCCGAACGTGACGGCGGTCCAGAACCACTCCGGGCCCGGACCGTCGGGTCCGAAGAAGAGCGCCTTGAGCGCCGCTCCCGACATCCGCGCCCAGCCCGGCAGGAACAGACCGACGAAGCCGAGCGACAGGAAGGCGTAGATGACTCCCATCGACATCCGCGCGTACGACGTGTACGGGTGCTCGCCCGTGACCACCGCCCAGCGGCCGATCTCGATGTTGATCCAGAGCTGGAGGAAGACGCCCAGCGCCGCCGCCCAGATCATCACCGCGCCGAACTTGGCCGTCACCCAGGGCCAGACCGCGAGCTCGCCGGCGCCGATCGCGAGGCCGATCATGATCGCGCCTGGCCCGGCGAGCTGCCAGAAGGAGAGCTTGCGCTCCGGGAGGTTCTCCTCGCGCAGCGGTGGGATGGGTACCGGCATCTGCTTTGGTCGGGATTCCGCGCCACTGTAGCAGCGAGATTCACGGGCTCGGGCTCGCGCGACGCCGCGCCGGACGTTACGATCGGCCGCACTTCACCATCCACGCAGGAGGAGACGACGATGAAGCGAGGGATGCTCTCACCATGGCGGCCTGCGGTCGCAGCGCTGCTCGCCCTGACCCTGGCCGCCGCGGCGCCGCTGACGGCCGCCGACCCCGAGGTCACCATCTCGAAGCCGGAGCAGGTCGGCCTCTCATCCGAGCGGCTCGCCCGCATCGACGTGGCGATGAACGGCTACATCGAAGCGGGCAGAATCGCCGGCGCCACCGGCCTCATCGCCCGGCGGGGCGAGATCGCCTACTTCAACACCTACGGCTACCGGGACCTCGAGACGAAGGAGCCGATGCCGAAGGACGCGCTCTTCCGCATCTACTCCATGTCCAAGGCGGTGACCGGAGTCGCCGTCATGATCCTCCACGAGAAGTACGGCTTCCCGCTGCGCACGCCCGCCTCGCGCTGGATTCCGGCGCTCGGCGATCTGGAAGTCACCGAATGGGCCGTCGGCCCGACAGGCGATCCGCGCATGGAACTCGTCCCCGCGAACCGCGACATGACGGTCCAGGACCTGCTGACCCATAGCGCCGGCATCAGCTACGGCGGTCCGCGCAACGCGCGCGGCGGCATGTACTACGCCGAACTCGGCGTCGGCAACCGCGACCAGACCCTGGAGGAGTTCGTCGACAAGCTGGGCCAGTCGCCGCTGCACGACCACCCCGGCACCGTGTGGCGCTACGGCTACGGCATGGACGTCCTGGGCCGCCTGGTCGAGGTGATCTCGGGCAAGACCTTCGACGTCTTCCTCGAAGAGGAGATCTTCAAGCCGCTCGGGATGAAGGACACGGCCTTCTACGTCCGACCGGGCACCGAGGACCGGCTGGCCGTGCTCTACACGCCCAACCGCGAGGCGGGCGACGGCACGGTCATGCGCTCCAGCGCGCCGCCGCAGGACTCCTATCTCAAGAAGCCGAAGATCTTCTACGGCGGCGCGGGCCTCGTCTCGACGACCACCGACTACTACCGGATGGTCCAGATGCTGCTCGACGGCGGCCGCTACGACGGCGGTCAGTTGCTAAGTCCGAAGTCCGTCAAGCTGCTGTCTTCCGACCACATTGGCGACATGCCGCGGGTCGGTCAGTTGATGGGGCCGGGCGACGGGTTCGGGCTCACCTTCCGGGTCAACACGAACCCGGGCATCAACGGCGCACTGGGTTCTCCCGGTGACTACAGTTGGGGAGGCGCCGCGGGCACCCGCTTCTGGATCGACCCCCAGGAGGAAATGGTCGCCGTGTTCATGATCCAGATCCTCCCCCACGCCGGCCTGACCTACGGCACGGAGTTCCGCAACCTCGCCTACCAGGCGATCATCGACTGACCCTTCCGGAGCACGACGAGAAATGTCCGACCGCAGCCAGGAAATCCGCCTCGCCTCCCGCCCCGCCGGCGAACCCGAGGCGGCCAACTTTGAACTCGCCGAGACCGGGATGCCCGCCGCGGGCGACGGTCAGGCGCTCGTGCGCAACGTCTACATGTCGGTCGACCCGTACATGCGGGGTCGCATGCGGGACATCAAGTCCTACACGCCGCCGTTCGCCATCGGCAAGGCGCTCGACGGCGGCGCCGTGGGGGTCGTCGAGGAATCGAACACGGACGCCCTCTCGCCCGGCGACCTGGTGTCGAGCCGCTTCGGCTGGCGCAGCCACTTCGCCGCCCACGCGACGGAGCTGCAGAAACTCGACACCCACGGCGCGCCGCTGTCCGCCTTTCTCGGCGTGCTCGGCATGCCCGGGATGACCGCCTACGTCGGCCTGCTCGACCTCGGCGAACCGAAGGAAGGCGAGACCGTGTTCGTGTCGGCCGCGGCGGGCGCGGTCGGCAGCCTCGTCGGCCAGATCGCGAAGATCAAGGGCTGCCGCGCGGTCGGCAGCGCCGGCTCACCGGACAAGGTCGAGCACCTGGTCTCCGATCTCGGCTACGACGCCGCCTTCGACTACCACGACGACCTGAACCGGTCCCTGAGCGAGACCTGCCCGGACGGCATCGACGTCTACTTCGAGAACGTCGGCGGACCGACGCTCGAGGCCGTCCTGCTGCACATGAACATGTTCGGACGGATACCGGTGTGCGGGATGATCGCCCACTACAACGACGAGGAGCCGCGACCGGGACCGAGGACCCTCATCTCGATCATTCCGAAGCGCCTCAGGATGCAGGGCTTCATCGTCTCCGACCACATGGACCGCCGCGCCGACTTCGTCCGCGACGTCGCCGGCTGGATCGCGGAAGGCAAGGTCGCCTACCGCGAGACGATCGTCTCCGGCCTCGAGAACGCCCCGGAGGCGTTCATGGGCCTCTTCCGCGGCGAGAACACCGGCAAGATGGTGGTCCAGATCAGCGACGATCCGACCGCGTAGCGCCGCCCGAGAGTTCTCGTTTGTATCCGCCTGGATTTGGCGAACTCCCGAGGCCGTGATCTAGGAAAGGGCGAGAGTTGGTGGAGTTCAGTACGGTCGGTTCGGCTCGATGTCCGAGGCGGATCTGACGGACGGGGTCTGTTCGTGCAGGGGTTTCGCGCGTGAGTTCGAATACGGAAGCCGTGCGGCGGTTTCGAGTGCCTGACAAAGTGAGGGCGCCAGAACGGTCCGAGTGGGTGGTCACGCGCGGTCGCCTAGTCGTCGTGGACGAGCAGGGAGGTGAGGTTTCGCCGGCAGGCATTGTCGACGAAGTAATGTTCGCCTCTTTCCTTATGGACCGTCGGAGACTTGATGGCAAAGCGCCCATCCGCGAGGACGCTCTCCCCGACTCGATCCGTAGAGCCCTCCACGGCATGGAACAGTTGGAGCAGAAGCGGAATCCCTGACGGCTCACGTCCAGCGAACGCATATCACTCGCCGCCGTGCAAGTGCCAAGCTGGAGTTTACGGCTGTAGGTCCGTCGCGCGAGGGGTACGGTTCGGCACGAGAGCTTCGTCCCTTCTGGCCAGAGCCGCGAACGCCGAGCTATGGTCGAAATTCGTGTACGGGGGTTGAGTGAGGCGGCGTGCCCTGCTGAGATCGGTTTTCCAGAATCGACGACAGCAGCAAAGGAGGCACGCCGTGACGGACAGTACAACAGTGATTTCGCCGGAGAAGCGAGGGTCGTTCAAGGACGGGCTGACCGACCTTCTGCGGACCGGCGCCAGGGAGTTGATCGCGGATGCGGTGGAGGCCGAGTTGGCGGAGTTGCTCTCGGAGCACGGGGAGAGGAGGCTGCCGGACGGTCGTTCGGCGCTGGTACGCAATGGGTACCAGCCGGAGCGGGAGATCGTGACCGGGATTGGCCCGGTGCCGGTGCGGATTCCCCGTGTGCGCAGCCGGGACGGGTCGCCGGTGACGTTCCGCTCGGCGCTGGTGCCTCCTTACGTTCGCCGTAGCGCCTCGCTGGACGCCGCGATCCCCTGGCTGTACCTGAAGGGTGTCGCCGCGGGCGAGATGAGCGAGGCGCTTGCGGCGCTGGTCGGTCCCGACGCCAAGGGCCTGTCGCCGAACGTGGTGAGCCGGCTGAAGCGGGAGTGGGAGGAGGAGCACCGGGCGTGGTCTCGGCGCGATCTGAGCGTCGATCGCTGGGTGTACCTCTGGGCGGACGGCATCCACAGCGGTCTGCGCAAGACGTCGGAGCGGCTCTGCGTGCTGGTGATCATCGGGGTCAACGAACGCGGCGAGAAGCACCTGCTCGCGGTCGAAGACGGCGTGCGCGAGTCCACCCAGAGCTGGCGCGAGGTGCTGCTGGACCTGAAGCGCCGCGGTCTGGTCGACCCTCCGAAGCTGGCCGTGGGCGACGGCGCGATGGGTTTCTGGGAGGCGCTCGAAGAGGTCTACGGGAACACACGGGCTCAGCGATGCTGGGTGCACAAGACGAGCAACGTCCTCAACTACCTGCCCAAGTCGTCCCAGGCGAAGGCGAAGCAAGCCCTGCACGAGATCTGGATGGCCGAGACCCGAGAGAAGGCGGAGAAGGCCTTCGACTCGTTCCTCGAGACCTACGAGGCCAAGTACCCGAAGGCGACCCGCTGCCTCCTCAAGGACCGCGTGGAACTCCTCGCCTTCTACGACTTCCCCGCCGAGCACTGGGTGCATCTGCGCACCACCAATCCCATCGAGTCGACCTTCGCCACGATCCGTCACCGCACCGCCCGAACCAAGGGCTGCGTCAGCCGCAACACCATGCTGGCGATGATCTTCAAGCTCGGAACCTGCGCTCAGCGACGGTGGCGCCGCCTCCGAGGCTTCGACAAGGTCGCCAAAGTGATCCGCGATGTCCGTTTCGTTGACGGCATCGAACAAACCGAGGACGCCGATCAGACCAGGAACGCCGCCTGATGCTCAACCGCCCGTACACGAAATTTGACTATAGCTCAACGCCTGTAGCCATCCCGTGCCTGTCGTCGTGCGAGGCTTACGGACGCTGGCCTGTTCAGTTCGCGACGAGTGCTGCACGCCAAGCGTCGGCCGCAGCGCGGTAGGCGGTCATCGCCTGTCGTCTAAGGTCTTCCGCAACGGCCTGCTTTGCGGAGGCGTCTTCGCGAGCGGCGGCGGCGTACTCAATGCGGTCCTTCGCGCCTTCCAGTGCCGCCTCGGCAGGACCTGGGAAGAGCCGGCGCCGTTCGCGCCGGCTTCGACTCAGTTCTGCTTGACCAGGGTCCCGCTCGCGTCCTTCGATTGCTTCGAGTTCCTCCAGCGCGTGCTGCCGGCGGCCGGGGTACATCCGGTCCAAGAGCCTTCGATACTCCTCTTGAGTGTGCTTGTTTCTGTAGGCCTTCTGAAGCTCGCCCAAGGCTCGCGAATGTGCGCGGACCTCAAGGCGCTCGCTTTCCGTCTCTCTATTGAGCATGGCTGGAAGGCTGAGACCGCCGTAGCGTTCGGCTCGTGTACCGTTGCGGAGAGCTGGCCGGTCGAGGAAGCGGCGGGAAGCGTCATCGTAGGCCTTCCCGAGCGCTTCTGCGTCGCTAAAGCCCATGCGTCGAGCGGCCTCATCCTCGGCGGCCAAGAGCGCGACCTCGGCCTGACTGTGGGCGGCTTCTTGGAGTATGAGCCTGGCTTCCAGGGTGTCAGCGACGGCGACTTCCAAGACGGCGCGCGCTTCAAGAGCGTCCGCCATGGCAAGCCCGAATCGATCGGCAAGCTCCGCGGCGTGGAGGCTGCGGCGGTGAGGTTCTGAGGTGGCGCGGCGTGCAGTTCGGTGTGCTTCAACCGCGCGCTCAAGAGCATCGACAGTGGCGCCGCGGAAAGCGTCCCGGGCGCCAGGGGCATCGGGGTTGTCCAAAGCACCGAGATCGTCCAGAGCGTCGTAGGCGGCACTCGCCGCCAAGGCTGCGGCTTGGGCTGCTCCGGGGTCTGGCCGCTGGGTGTCGCACGCGCAGACGGCGAGTAGGGCCAGAGCGAGTTTGGGGAGCCAGACTGTCCTTCCTCGCCGCTCCTCAACGGGCGCACTACGGCCAAACCGGGCGGTCAGCGCTTCGGAAAACCAGGACACCGTCGACGACGGCCTCGGTTCGCCGTGTTCACGACGACTTCTAACTGTTGACACGCGCACTGTACTCGTCGCATGCCAACTCGAGGGACTTCGGCGCCGGCTGACGCACTGCTCCCTGCCGACACATCTCCACCAACACGCCAACGTGTCGCCGACAGTCTCTCGCCCTCGGCAACCTCGGGTAGTCCTTCCGACTTTCGTCCACGGTCTCGCCGTCCAGGTAGGCAAGCCACGTTTCGATGTTCCAGGTAGGTACGAATACGGCCGCTCTGTCGGTCGGTGACCTAGCCGCCACGCCATGCCGTTTGCATGCCTCGTCCAGTCGGCGCAGTCTACCCTCAAGGCCTATCGCATCGCCATCGGTTAGAAGAAGCAACGTCGAAGCAACATGAGATCGGCGGCCAGCGTCGAGTTCTACGACGTACGTTTCTTGAACAAACCTGTCAGCGGCGCCGCGGCCACTTGGGCTTCGCTCCACGCGCAACTGGTGGAGATCTTTGACGACACCCGCCTGCCTCAGAAACCGGCGTGCAAATGCCTCCTGTTGCTGATCCTCACATACAAGCACATACTGCACCCTCTGACGACTCATCACCGTTCCCAACCTCGCGCCATTAGCTGGGAGAGCCTTAGCGCCGAGTCACGCTCGGAGTCCTTTGGTTTCTCGGCCAGAATCTCCGTTCTTGTCGGACCGACTCCGTCACGCCATAGCAAGACACCACGGTCGCCTCCCAGATAGTCGATAACCTCCGGGTGATGCGAGCACAGTACCGCCTGAGCAATCTGATCCCCGCATGCGTCCGCAAGCGTAATCAGCCACGGCTGGATCTCTCGCAGCCCCACGTAGTTCACTGGCTCGTCAATGATGAGCGCCGTCCCCTCCACAGCGAGAACTGTGATGGCGTAGAGGACGACTAGGGCACGCTGTCCGTCCGACAACTCGTGGAATCTGTACGGGTGGACCACGTCAGCCTCGCCAAAAGCCGCAGACAACACTCGCGTATCGACGCCGACCTTCTCTAGGGACAGACTTCGCAGTCCGGTGAGAGCGTTGCGTAGGGCGTCAACGTATTCGGGGTACATTTGCGGCCGTTCTTGCAGGAGGTGCCGGTACCAATCGACGAAGTTCCGCCCGTCCCTGGTCAGGATCAGGTCCTCGCCGGCCGCCTCGGACGCGAGAGCTGGCGGATTGAGCCCGCAAACCAACACACCGCGCACGAACTCGAGAAAACGCGTAAGGGCGGAGTTCTTCTCGATAGGCACCACGCGGGCGAGCGCGGATTCACTCCAATCGCTCTTGAAGCTTGGTCCCTTCGAGTGATCGTCACGGTACAACTGCACGTCGCCTCCTACGAAGCTGAACAGAAGACCGTCACCCTTGGACAAGGTCTCGCGGATGATCCGGGCACGGCGTTCTCGACGGTCGTGCTCCACCTCGAGGTGATAGTGGAACACGTCTCCCCCTAGCTCCACTTCCAGTCCAAAAGACTGGACGTCCCTGTCCTGCCATCTCGTTAGGGACGAAGGAGGAAGTACACCCCGGTCGGTGACTTTGGCCGTACCTTCGAGCAACTTCCGCAAGGCGTGCACCACGTCGAACACCGCCGTCTTCCCCGTCCCGTTCTGGCCGAGGAGCAACGTCAGATGCTGAAGCCGTAGATCGAAGTTCACCAGGCACTTGTAGTTGTCGATGTAGATGCGCTTGAACATCACTGGAACCCCCACCAAGTAGTCGAGTTGGCTCGCGAGCCTAACGGACGCTGTCGTCTATCCGGTCTTCCCGACCTCCTGCTCGATAGCTAGCCCGACGACGTAGCGCGGCGGCGGACTCTGGGCTACACCCGGAACTTCGCCCGGAACTCCGCGCGGCCTTCCTCGAACGTGCACGGGTAGCCCTGCTGCGCGTAAACCATCGTCTCCAGCGCCATCCGGCGGAAGTACAACCGCGCCCGCCACAGCGTCCTCTCATCCTTCGGTCCGCGGTACTGGTCCACGACGCGTTGAGCGAACTGCTGCCCGTAGGCGAGCAGTCCGGCGAAGTCGAGGGCGGAGTCTCCGATGGAGCGGTCGCTGAAGTCGATGATGTTGACCTGCTGCCGGTCCGCGTCCCAGAGTATGTGCTCGCCGGCCAGGTCGCCGTGGACGAGCGCCGTCGGGCGGGTCGGTTTCACTTCGGCGGCCAGCTCGGCCAGGAAGGCACGGATGACCTCGACTTCGCGCGATGCGAGGCGCGGTAGCACGAGCGTTTCGACGTCACGAACGAGGTCCTCGTGGTCCTTCCGCGGGTCCTGCTCGGACACGCCGCACTCGCGGGCGACCGACGTCGGGGTCTTGTGGACCGCGCCGAGGAAGGCGGCGAGCTGTTCCGCTATCCGTTCCCTTGCCGAACCGGAGAGCCGGCCGAACGTGGCGACGTCCAGCTCCCGACCGGCGAGTAGTCGGTAGCCGGCGAACGAGCCGTCGGCGGACTCGTAGACGTAGTCGGGAATGCCGACGCCGACCCTCGGCTGGAGGTAGCGAAGCAACCTGGCTTCGTTCGCCAGCGCAACCCGGTACGCCTGGGTCCTGGGAGCCCGGAAGACGAGCGCCTCGTCGAGGATCAGGACGTCATGGTCCCAGCCGTGCGTCAGGTACCGGTGCGACGTCCAAGTGAGGTTGGGGAACTCCTCCCGTATCCGCCGCAGGAGCAGGGCTTCTTCCATGCAGCCCGGCTACGGATACGGGTAGTCCAGGTCCAGGAACGGAAAGGCGCCGAGGACGTCCGGAGGATCGACCGGCAGGGCGCGGTGGAGGCAGGAGGCGTCGAGTTCGTCCCAGCCAGTGACGCCGAGCAGGCCGAGGCAGGTGACGATCTCGTGCTCGAGGATCCCGAGCATGCGGACGACGCCTTCGCGGCCGCCGGCCGCCATGGCGATCGCTTCGAGGCGGCCGATGCCGACCGCGTCGGCGCCCAGAACCCTGGCCTTGACCACGTCCGTGCCACGCATGAAGCCGCCGTCGACGACGACCTCGCTGCGGCCGTCGACTTCCTTCACGACCTCCGGCAGGGTGTCGAGGGTGCCGCGGCAGTGGTCGAGCTGGCGACCGCCGTGGTTCGAGACATAGACCACGTCGACGCCGTGCTCACACGCGAGGCCGGCGTCCTCCGCGGTGGCGATGCCCTTGAGGATCAACGGAATGTCGAACTCGTCCTTGATCCGCTTGACCAGGTCCCAGGTCATCCGCGCCTGGTAGTTGAGCGGCGCCACGCGGGTGGTCGCCTCGCCGACCGACGGCGGACGCCAGCGCTTGAGCAGGTCCCGCTCCCGGCGGCTGTAGACCTGGGTGTCGACGGTCAGGCAGAAGCCGTTGTAGCCGGCGGCGACCGCCCGGCGGATCAATCCCCGCATCCAGTCCTCGTCGTCGGCCAGGTAGAGCTGGTACACCTTGGCCGAGTCGGACGCTTCGGCGGTGCCCTCGAGTCCCGGCAGGCACACCGAACTGACGAAGTTGATGATCCCGAAGTCCTCGGCCGCCTTCCCCGCCGTGGCGCCGCCGCCTTCCTCGAACAGTTGCAGCGAGCCGATCGGCGCCAGGATCACGGGAATGCGGAGGTCGTGGCCGAGCAGCGATCCGCCGGCACGGACTTCCGAAACGTCGGTCAGTACGCGAGGCCGGAAGGCCACGGAGTCCAGCGCCTGCCGGTTGCGCTTGACGCTCGTCTCGGTCTCGGCGCCGCCGACAAGGTAGTCCCAGACGTTGCCGTCCAGGTTCCGGCGCGCGGCCACGACGAGTTCGTGGAGGGTCAGCGCGTTCCTGGCCGCTTCTCCCGGCGCCAGCGGGTCGTCGCGCATGTTGGGACGTCGTCTGGGATCGGTCACGGAAGCGCTCGGCTCTTTCCGGCGGGACCCTAGCAGTCCGGGACGACGCCTGACAGGCTTGCCGCCCATGATCGAGGTCGACCTGCCACGGTTCGAGTACCTGCTGTCGCGTGCCCTGGACACGCTGCCCCCGGCGTTCGCCGAGCTGATCGACAACGTCGCGGTCGTGGTCGAAGAGGAACCGAGCGAGGAGGACCTGCGCCTGGTCGGGCTCGACCCGGAGGAGGACGACCTGCTGGGGCTCTACCACGGGGTGCCGCTCGACGAACGGGGCAGCGGCTACAGCTCGCTGCCCGACCGGGTCGTGATCTACCGCCTGCCGATCCTGTGGATCTGCAACACGGAGGCGGATGTCGTGCGCGAGGTGCGCGACACCCTGGTGCACGAACTCGGGCACCACTTCGGTCTCGGCGACGACGACATGCCGTACTAGCGCACCCGGCGTTGGCTGCTAGGTTCCCTTCGTGCCGAAGTCCCTTCCCTACCTGGGCATCGCCGGGGCGCTCGTTGCCGGCGCGCTGATGGCAGCCGCCGGCGGCAGCCGCGGCGTGGAGGTGGGCGGCCTGCCGGCCTTCGCCATCGTCGTGGCCGCGGCCTTCGCCGTCCAGTGGCTCGCGTTCATTCCGGCCTGGTTCCTCCAGACGGAGCGCTTCTTCGACCTGACCGGGAGCATCACGTTCCTGGTCCTGACCGTCGGCGCCCTGTTGATCCGCGGCGGCTTCGACCCGCGATCGCTCGTCATCGCCGCGGCCATCGCGGTCTGGGCGCTGCGGCTTGGTCCGTTCCTCTTCCTGCGCGTGCGCCGGGACGGCGAGGATCGCCGCTTCCGCCAGATCAAGCCGAACTTTCCCGTCTTCCTGATGACCTGGACGCTGCAGGGCCTATGGGTGGCGCTAACCGCCGCCCCGGCGCTGGCGGCGCTGCTCGCGACCGAGAGCACGCCGCCGGACTGGACCCTCGCGACCGGGCTCGTCCTGTGGATTCTCGGCTTCCTGATCGAGGTGACCGCCGACGCCCAGAAGACCCGCTTCCGCGCCGTGCCCGGGAACCGGGACCGCTACATCACATCGGGGCTCTGGGCCTGGTCGCGCCACCCGAACTACTTCGGCGAGATCGTGCTGTGGATCGGCATCGCGGTGATCGCGGCGCCGGCGCTCGAGGCCTGGCAACTGGCCACGCTCGTGTCACCGATCTTCGTCTGGCTGCTCCTGACCCGGATCAGCGGCGTCCGCATGCTCGAGGCGCGAGCCAACCGGAAGTGGCGCGACGATCCCGGCTACCGGAACTACGTCCGCCGCACGAACACGCTGCTGCCCTGGCCGCCGCGCAGGACTTGACGGCGCCGCAGCACCTGAGGGCGGCGACCTGCCTCGCCGCCATCACGCTGAACCTCACCTTCTGGGCGCTGCTGCTGCTTGTCCTGCTGCCCGCCAAGGCGGCGCCGCCGACGCGACCGTGGTTCCGGCGAGCCGCCGCGCGCATCTACCGCGCCGCCGTGCGCGTCGACAACGTGCTGCTGCGGCGCATCTCCCGCGCCTGCTGGCGCGGCCAAGCACTGAGGCTCGACCCGACACGGCCCCACATCGTCCTCTCGAACCACCGCTCCTGGGCCGACATCTTCCTGGTCCAGAGTCTGATCGCCACCCGCGGTCCCATCGTCACGTTCCTGTGTAAGCGCGAACTCCTCTACCTGCCAATCGTCGGCCTGATCATCCTTGCCTTTGACTTCCCCGTCCTCCGCCGCCGCGCCCAGCGCGGGGTCGACGCCGGGACCCGTCGCGGCGACGACCGCCGCCGGGTGACCGAAGCAGCCGCCGCCCTGCTCGAGTCCCCCGCGGCCATCCTCTCGTTCGCCGAGGGCACGCGCTTTACCGTCGCCAAGCGGGATGCGAACGGGCGCGACGCCCTCGACAGGCGCGCAGCGTCCGGGACTGCTCCGCAGTACGAGCACCTGCTGCCGCCCCGCGCCGGCGGCCTCGCCGCCATGATCGAAGCGCTCGCCCCGGGCGGCGGCTCGATCGTGGACCTGACGCTCGCCTACCCGCGCCCCTGCAGCTTCTGGGAGTTCCTCGGCGGCGCCGCGGGGTTGGTGGAGATGGCGTGGGAGACGCTTCCGATAGCTACAGTGGACCCGGGCGAGGCGAGGAACTGGCTGAACGACCGCTGGCGCCGCAAGGAGGAGTGGCTGGATCGCCGATCTTTATGAAGAAACACTAAGATCTGTACAACCTAAGCTAAATGGAGTAAGATCCCGCGCTGGCTCCGTTCCGGCGGACACAAGCACGACAACCGCCCCGAACCGAGAGGCACCCGACTCATGACTGAACCCGACGACCGGCACGAGAACCACGAGCCGGAGACGAACGCGCCGAGCGAGGAACAGGCGCTGCCCGAAGCGCCGCTGGCCACGCGGGCGAAGGGGCCCAAGCCGGACCTGCCCGTCATCGTCCTCCGCGACATGGTCGTCTACCCGGGCGTCACGATGCCGATGGAGATCGGACGGGCCGACACGCTGAGCGCGATCCAGGCCGCCGCCGAGCATCCCGAGCGCACGTTCTTCGCCCTGCTCCAGCGCGAGAAGAGCGAGGAGGTCGATCCTCTCGGCCTGCACACGATCGGCGTCGTCGCCCGGGTCGTCCAGCTCCAGCACGGCCTGCGCGGCACCCAGGCAGTTGTCGTCGGGCTCCACCGCGGCATCCTGCTGCGCATCGACGAGGAAGAGGAGCACCTCGTGGCCACCGTGTCGCCGGCGGAGGAACTGCTGCCGGTCGACCCGAAGGACCTCGCCTTCGTCGCCCTCGACGAGGAACTGCGCAACCGTGCCGCCGAGCTGGGCGCCCGGTCCGGTATCCCGAACGACGTCATCACGAAGACGCTGCGCGCGGTCACCGACTCCGGCCGGCTCGCCGACCTGGTGGCGGGTCACCTCGAACTCCCGGCCAACGATCACCAGTCCCTGCTCGAGACCCTGGCGGTCGAGGAGCGGATGCGCCGTGTCCTGACGCTGGTCCAGCGGCGGATCAAGGTTCTCGACGCCCAGGAGGACATCAACACCCAGGTCCAGGAGGAACTCGGCGACCGCCAGCGCGAGATGTACCTCCGCGAGCAGTTGAAGGCGATCCGGAAGGAGCTCGGCGACGACGACGGCGCGGACGATCTCGAGGAACTCAAGGCCCGCGTCGACGAACTGGAGCTGCCGCCGGCGGCCCGCAAGGAGGTCGAACGAGAGTTCCGCCGGCTGGAGCGAATGGGCCGCGAATCGATGGAGTCCCAGGTCATCCGCACCTACATCGAGACGGTGTGCGAGCTGCCCTGGAGCGAGCTGAGCGAGGAACGGCTCGACCTGGCCGACGCGGCCCGCATCCTGGACGAAGACCACTACGGCCTCGACGACGTGAAGGACCGCATCCTCGAGTTCCTGGCGGTGCGGGTCATGCACGACCGGCGGGCCCGGCGGGAGGAGCCGGAAGTGGAGGGAGAGACCGAGGCGGCGGAAAGGACGCCGGCTGGCGCCGGCGGCGATCTCCCAGCCGCCTCAGGCGGCAGCGGGTCAGAAGACCCGCGCACCAACCGCAGCCCGATCCTGCTGTTCGCCGGACCCCCCGGCGTCGGCAAGACGTCGATCGCGAAGTCCATCGCGCGCGCCATGGGCCGCGAGTACGTTCGGGTCTCGCTCGGCGGCGCCCGCGACGAGGCGGACATCCGGGGCCACCGGCGCACCTACGTCGGCTCGATGCCGGGCAGGATCCTCCACGGCATGAAACAGGCCGGGGTCAAGAACCCGGTGTTCCTGCTCGACGAGGTCGACAAACTCGGCGCATCGCTCCAGGGCGACCCCTCGGCCGCCCTGCTCGAGGTGCTCGACCCGGCGCAGAACAGCGCCTTCATCGACCACTACCTCGGGGTCCCCTACGACCTGAGCCAGGTGCTGTTCATCGCCACCGCGAACTTCACCCAGAACATCCCGGCACCGCTGCGCGACCGGATGGAAACGGTCGAGTTCTCGGGCTACACCGAGCGGGAGAAGCTCGGCATCGTCCGCCAGTTCCTGCTGCCCCGCGCCGTGCGCAACGGCGGCCTGTCGCCCGATCAGATTGGAGTCGGCGACGAGGCGCTGGGCGAGGTGATCTCCCACTACACCCACGAAGCCGGCGTCCGGCAACTGGAGCGGGAACTCGGCCGCATGGTGCGCAAGGTCGCGCGCAAACTTGCGTCAACGCCGGACGAGCCGGGCGACGGCTCCGACGAGGCCGCGGAAGAGGGCGCGACGACGAACGTCGGCGCCGCCGAGGTGCGGGAGTTCCTGGGCCGTCCTCGCGTCCGGCCGGAGCGGGCCCTCGAACGGGACGCGGTCGGAGTCGCCACCGGCATGTACTACACGCCGGTCGGCGGCGACATCATGTTCGTCGAGGTCGAGACGACGAGCGGCAAGGGCGAACTCCAGCTCACCGGCCAGCTCGGCGACGTGATGAAGGAGTCGGCGCGGGCGGCCTGGACCTACGCGAAGTCGAACGCCGAGGCGCTGCGGATCCCGCCCGGGAGTTTTGAGACCGACGTGCACGTCCACGTTCCGGCCGGCGCCATCCCCAAGGACGGGCCTTCTGCCGGGGTGACGATGGCCGCCGCCCTGGTCTCGGCGCTTTCCGGTCGGCCGGCGAAGGCACGCATCGCCATGACGGGAGAGATCACGCTCTCCGGGCGCGTGCTACCGATCGGCGGCGTCAAGGAGAAGGTGCTGGGCGCGGTGCGCGCCGGCATCCGGGAGATCGTGCTGCCGAAGCAGAACGAGGCCGACCTGGAGGACCTGCCCGCCGACGTCCTGGAGACGCTGACGGTCCACGCCGTCGAACAGTTGGGCGAGGTGCTGGCGGTCGCGCTGCCCAGCGCCCGCTTCGTCGACGGCCGCCTGCTGTTCGAGGGCGACGACCCGGAGGACGTCAGGCCCCTGAGCTACAACTGATCAGCCGAGCGCCTGGCTCAGCGCCTCTTCGTGGTAGCCGACGATCAGCGTACGGCCCACCCTGACGACCGGCGCCCGCAGGTTGCCCGTGGGCCCGAGCATCAGGTCGGCCGCGCCCGGATCCGAGGCCGGCAGCTCCGTGTGCTTTCGCCCCTTGGCCACGTAGAGAGTCCGCGCGTCGGCGAGTAGCGCCTCGGCGTCGGCCCTCCCCAGCTTCCGGCTCGCCGGAGTCCTGTCCGCTATCTCCGCGCCGCGTGCGTCCATCAACTTGGACGCTCTCTTGCAGCTCGTTCAGCCGTTGCGGTGGTAGTACCAGTCGACTCTGCTCATCTGTTTTCTCCTGTCGGGTCGGTTCAGGCGACTCTAGCCCGGCGGCGCGTCGACTTCCCAGTTCTCGTTCACCCTCCGACCGTAGTAAGGGTAGTAGTCCCAGGGCGCGGGCAGGCCCAAGGCCCGTGGATCGCCGGTCGCCGCGAGATGGTCCATCAGGCGATCCCGCAATTGCTCCAGGACCGGCTGCGACGCGACGTCGCTCGCGAGGTTGTTCAACTGGCCCGAATCGCTCCGCAAGTCGTAGAGCTCGTGCTCGGGCCGGGTCCCGAAGGAAAGCTCCGCCAGATGATCGATTCCCGGTTCGTCTCGCGACTCCATCATCAGGGTCTTGGTCGGCGACGAATCGATCTCGCCGTAGGGGATTCCGCGGGCGCAGTCCTTCGCGTTCGGTGAGCCTGAAGGCCAACGCGTCGGTTCGAAGTTCCGGATGTAGAGATGGCTCTCGGTACGAATCGCCCGGCAGGGGTAGCCCTTGCCGCCGCGGCGGCAGCCGTCGTGCCGCTCCATCGCGATGAAGGCGGCGTCGCGGTCCGGCTCCACGCGGCCGCCTGCCGAAGAGGTGAGTAGCGGCAACAGACTGCCCGCCGTCATCTCCGCGGCCGGCTCGAGTCCGGCCGCCTCGAGGAAGGTCGGAGCCAGGTCGCTCAGGCTGACGAAGTCGTCGACGACCCGACCGCCGGGAATCGCATCGCCCCAGCGAACCGCCAGCGGAACCCGGCTGCCGTAGTCATACAGGCTGGCTTTGGCCCGCGGGAACGGCATGCCGTGATCGCTGGTGACGACGACCAAGGTGTTCTCGAGTTGCCCCGCCTGCTCGAGGAGCCCGAGCGCGGCCTCGACCGTACCGTCGAAGCGCTCCACCTCGACGTAGTAGTCGAGGATGTCGTCGCGCACGATCGGATGATCGGGCAGGTGCGGCGGGACGTCGACTTTCGCCGGATCCTTGCCCGACTCCTGCCCCGATCCCGCCGTGTACGGCCGGTGCGGGTCGTAGCTGCCGAGCCAGAAGCAGAACGGCTGACCCTCCTCTCGCGAGTCGAGGAACTCCTCGAAACTCCCGAACCGGTTCCCGGCCGGGTTCCCCGTCCTGCCGCCAGGCTCCAGCCGCCCCGGACCCCAACCCTTCAGCGTGTGGCCGATGGCGTATCCGACCTCCTCCAGCATCTCCGTGTAAGTGGCGAACTCCGCCGGCAGGGTGCTGTGGATGTTCCCGGCCTCCTCGAGGCGCCAGATCGGCTGACCCGTAAGGAGCGCGCTCCGCGAGGGCCCGCAGGTCGGTGCGTCGCAGAAGGCCTGCGTGAAGAGAACCCCCTCCGAAGCCACCCGGTCGAAGCCCGGAGTGCGCACGACGGGATCGCCTCCCGCACCGGTGTGCAACCAGGACTGGTCGTCGGAGATGCAGAGCAGGATGTTCGGAGCCCTGCCCGCCTGCGGTCGCGCGGCGGGCAGGGCCGCGGCGCTCAGAATCGAAGCGGAAGAGGCCAGGAAGGTACGACGGGTCTGCTTCACGCCATGACTCTAGCGGCTCGATCCAGCCCTATAGTAGGGCGGGTTCTCGAACGTCGGGAGGCAGCATGCACAGGTTCCCAGTCGCTGCATCGCTCATCGCTCTGGCGGTGCTCGTCGCCGCGCCGGCGTTTGCGCAGGACCGGCCTCCCAACATTCTCTTCATCGCTGTCGACGACCTGAACGACTGGGTCGGCCACCTGGCCGGCCATCCCCAGGCGAGCACGCCGAACATCGATCGCCTGGCGCGTCGCGGCGTGTCGTTCACCAGGGCCTATGCGCCCGCGCCCCTCTGCAACCCCTCCCGGGTCAGCCTGCTGTCGGGCGTCCTGCCGTCGAACTCCGGCGTCTACGGCAACGGCGAACGGTTTCGCGAGAAGCTGCCCGACGCCGTGACCCTGATGCAGCATCTGAAGGCCTACGGCTACTCCACCCAGGGCGGCGGCAAGATCTTCCACGGCAGAAGCGCCGGTGACCCGGACTCCTGGGACGAGTACTACACGCCGCCCCGGCCGGGCGGCGCCCGGCACATCGGCGAACGGCAGAAAGGTGTCCCCGAGTCAGCCTGGGCGCCCTGGGGACCGCTCGACGTGGACGACGCCGAGATGTTCGACGTCAAGATCGTGGACTGGACAATCGGCGAGCTGAACAAGCCGCACGAGAAGCCCTTCTTCCTGGCCTGCGGCTTCACCAAGCCCCACCTGCCCTGGTACGTGCCGAGGAAGTACTTCGATGTGCACCCACTGGAGGACGTTGAACTGCCGGCGACCCTGGACAGCGACCGGGACGACCTTCCGGCGTTCGGGAAGAAGCTCGCGGCGGAGGTCTACGCGGTCTCGGACTCCCGCAACTTCAGCCGGCACGGCGAGGACCACGCCATGGTGCTGAAGCACGACCAGTGGCACCGGGCGGTGCAGAGCTACCTGGCCACGATCAGCTTCGTTGACGCGCACGTCGGCCGGCTGCTGGACGCCCTGGACGAGAGCGAGCACGCCGCCAACACGATCGTCGTGCTCTGGGGAGACCACGGCTGGCATCTCGGCCAGAAGCAGCACTGGCGGAAGCACGCACTCTGGGAAGTGGCTACCCGCACGACGTTGATCATCTCCCTGCCGGCGTCAACCCGGCGTGGCGCCACGAGTCCACGCCCGGTCAGCCTGATCGACCTGTACCCGACTCTGGTCGAGCTAGCCGGAGTCCCCAGCCGCCGCGGGCTGGACGGCCAGAGCCTCGTGCCCCTGCTCGAGAACCCCGAGTCGGAGTGGCCACGACCCGTACTGACGACATACGGCTACAGGAACCACTCCGTCCGCACCGAACGCTGGCGCTACATCGAGTACCACGACGGCGGCCGGGAGCTGTACGACCACGACACCGACCCGAACGAGTGGACCAACCTGGCTTCCGTGCCGGAGTACGCTCCCGTAGTCGACGAACTCGCAGGGTTCCTTCCCACGACGAACGTGGAGTAGCTGCCGGCGCTAGAGCACGGGTGCGCTGCGGTCCTGGCGCCTGTACTTGTCGAGCAGGGCCATCAGGTGTTCCACGACGTCGGGATGCTGGGCGTAGACGTTCGTGCGTTCCCCGATGTCCGCGAACAGATCGTAGAGCTGGATCTCGGGCAGGCCCGCCTCGCGGGCCTCTTCGCGTGACACGCGGTAGTAGCCGCCGGAGCTCGGTGTGTCCTCCAGCTTCCAGCGGCCCTGGCGGATCGCGTACGAGCCGTCGCCCGCCTGGTACACGGTCGCCTCACGGATCGGTGCGGACAGAGGTTCGCCGAGGAGCGCCGGGAGAATGTCGTAGCTGTCTTCCCCGGCACCTTCCCCGAGCCTCGTGCCGGTGAGGCCGGCGCAGGTCGCTAGCAGGTCCGTCAGGCAGATGATCTCGTCAGAGCGGGTTCCCGCCGGGATCCGACGCGGCCAGCGGGCGGCGAACGGGATGCGATGGCCGCCCTCGTAGATGTCCGACTTGTAGCCCCTGTAGACGTAGCTGGGGTAGTGCCCCTGCTCGTTCATCTCCTCGACCCCGATGTAGGGCGCACACCCGTTGTCGGCGGTGAAGATGACCAGGGTGTCGTCGGCGAGTCCCTCGCGATCCAGGGCGTCCAGCACCTGTCCCACCGTGTCGTCGACCTCGAGACAGAAGTCGCCGTAGGGACCGATCTCGCTCAGTCCACGGAACCTCCCGGAGGGAACGATCGGGATATGGGGAGCGGTGAGACCAAGGAAGACGAAGAAGGGCGCGTCGGGGCTCTGGGCCTCGATCGTCTCCACGGTGCGCCGGGTCAGCTTCGGCATCACTTCGTCGGCGCGGAAGTCGGCATGAGCCGGGCCGAGGTTGTCGCCGTAGCGCTCTTCACGGGTGTCCTCGGTTGTGAAGAGCAGGTCGTTCTGGACGGTGCACTCCCCGAGGAAGCGATCGTCCTCGATGTAGATGTAGGGATGCATGTCGAGGGAAGCCGAGATGCCGTAGAACGTGTCGAAGCCGTTGGCGACCGGTCCGTTCTCGATGCGGCCCGCCCAGTCGACGTCGCCGGTGTAGGAGCGCTGGTCGACGACCTCGTCGCCCTCGGCGAAACCGCCGCCACCCCGCGCCGGCATGTCCATCCCCAGGTGCCACTTGCCGATGCAGTGGGTCCGGTAGCCGAGTTCCTTCAGAAGCGAAGCGACCGTCGTGCGCTCGGATTCGATCAGGTGGCGGCTGTAGCCCCAAAGCACGCTGCGTTTCACTCGCGTACGGAAGCAGTAGCGGCCGGTGAGCACGCCGTAGCGGGTGGGTGTGCATAGGGCCGAAGGCGAGTGGGCGTCGGTGAAGTACCGGCCCTCGCGGATCAGCCGATCGATGTTCGCGGTCGGAATCCGCGAGTCACGGTTCAGACCGGTGATGTCGCCGTAGCCCATGTCGTCGGCCAGGATGAAGACGACGTTGGGCGTCCGGTCCAGATCCCTCTCGGACCGGAGGCTGCACGCGACGGCCACGCCGGCCGTCGCCGCGCCCACGGTCTTGAGGAACTCGCGTCGATGGGTTCGCTTCGTCACGATCACCTCCTGACCCGGCTCATCTGTACGAGTATCCTAGGCGCTTCATGTCCACAGACGGCCCCGAAGGCGTTCTTCACGAGACCGTGAAGCCGGCTCAGCGTTACCTGGTTCCCGAGGGGACGAAACGCTTCGATCCGCGAAAGTGGGCCACGGCGCCGCCGCCGGACGCGCCCCGCCACAACGAACTCAGAAAGTTGCGACGGCGATCGGTGCGCGACATCAGCCGCCTGCAGCGGTTGCTCTACGCCGAGAACCGCTACGCACTGCTGCTCGTCTTCCAGGCCATGGACGCCGCCGGCAAGGACAGCACGATCAACGCCCTGCTCACCGGCGTCAACCCGGCGGGCTGCCAGGTGTTCAACTTCAAGCAGCCCTCCAGCGAAGAGCTCGATCACGACTTCCTCTGGCGCACCGCCCGCAGCCTGCCCGAGCGCGGCCGCATCGGCGTCTTCAACCGCAGCTACTACGAGGAGGTTCTCGTCGTACGGGTCCATCCCGAGTTGCTGGAGAAGCAGAACCTGCCCCACCTGGACCCGAACGGCCTGTGGCAGCAACGCATGGAGTCGATCGTCGAACACGAGCGGCACCTGGCGCGCAACGGCACGGTGATCCTGAAGTTCTTCCTGAACATCTCCCGTGACGAGCAGAAGGCACGCTTCCTGCGCCGCCTCGACCGCCCGGACAAGCACTGGAAGTTCGCGATCAGCGACGTCCGCGAACGCGGGTTCTGGAACGACTACATGAGCGCCTACGGCGAAGCGATCCGGTCGACGACCAGAAGCCACGCGCCCTGGTACGCGATTCCCGCCGACAGCAAGCCGTACATGCGCTGGGCGGTCGCCGACATCGTGCGCGAGAGGCTCGCCAGCCTGGACCTGCACAACCCGGAACCATCGCTCGCCGACCTGGCCATGTTCGACGACATGCGCCGCCAACTGGAGAACGAGTAACGCCGCCGAACCCGTTCCTCGGCTATCATTCGCCGCCTACGCGATCTTGACTACGGAGCGATCGGACGCTCCAGACCACGCTTCGAACGACACGGGTCCCGACGGGGACCGGAAAGGCCACAATGACCCTCGAAACTGGGAAACTCCGCACCACCCTGCTCCTGGCCCTCATCGCCGCCCTGCTTACGTTCGCCTGCAGCGGCTACGGCGCGCCGGCCCTGCCCGCCGCCGTCGGTTCCTGGAACCTCTCGATCGAGACGCCGCTGGGAACGCAGGAGCCCACCCTGGTCGTGGGCGGCGACGCCAGCGCTCTCACGGCGGTGATGACTTCGCCGCAGGGCGATGTCGAGGGAACGGACGTCACCTGGAACGACGACGGCACCCTGGGCTTCACGGCGGAGATCGACGCCGGCGGCCAGCAGCTCCGCATGGTCTTCACCGGCACGATCGATGGCGACGCGATCACGGGCGTGTTCGCGACCGACTTCGGCGACATGGAGACGACCGGCACCCGCGTCGTCGAGTAGCGCCGCCCGGGTTCTCTCGCTCACGCCGGCATGGTGAAGCCGGCAGGCAGTCCGGCACTGCCTGCCCGGTGCTTGACAAATAGGACCAAAACGATCCACTATCTCCGGACTCGTCGAAAGGCAGCGTCGTTGGCTGGCGAAGCCGAAGGGCGGGCGTAGCGGATGAAGACCAACTCTCGAACGGCCGGAACGGGATCACTGGTGCTGCTCGCGGTACTGGCGGCCCTCGTCCTGGCGGCCGCCCCCGCGGTGGCGCAGGACGCCACCGAGGAACGCATCGCGAGGCTTGAGGAGCAGATAGAGACCCTGCGGCGGGCCATCGCCGACCTGGCTGCCCAGACGCCCGACGAACGAGTGGCCGAACTGGAACGGCAGATCGAGGTGCTCGCCGAGGAGATCGAGAAGCTCAACCTCGGCTCCGCGGCGGCCGGAGGAGCCGAGGCCGATGAAGGCCTGTACGGCCTGGGCATCGCCGCCTCGAAGGTCTACCGAGTGGAGGAAGGCCTGTCGATCGGCGGCTACGGCGAGATGGTCTTCGAGAGCTACGCCAGCAAGCGCGAAGGCGGCGAACCGACCGGCTTCGGCGACACGATCGACTTCCTGCGCGCCATCGTCTACGTCGGCTACAAGTTCGACGAGCGGTGGGTGTTCAACTCGGAGATCGAGTTCGAACACGCCTCGACATCGAAGTCCGGCAGCGCCTCGGTTGAGTTCGCGTACATCGACTACCTGTGGAAGCCGCAGTTGAACTTCCGCACGGGAATCCTGCTGCTCCCCATGGGCTGGCTCAACGAACTGCACGAGCCGACCCTCTTCCCGAGCGCGGAGCGCCCCTACGTCGAACAGGTCCTGATCCCCAGTACCTGGCGCGAGAACGGCGCCGGCATCTTCGGCGACATCGGCCCCTTCTCCTACCGGAGCTACGTGGTCAACGGCCTGAAGGGCGCCGGCTTCAGTTCCAACGGCCTCCGCGGCGGGCGCCAGAAGGGCGCCAGGGCACAGGCGGAGGACTTCGCCTGGACCGGGCGACTCGACTACACCGCGACGCCCGGCCTGATCGTCGGCGTCTCCGCCTACATCGGGAACTCCGGCCAGGGACTCCTCGACCCCGCCGGCGCCACGATCGACGCCCGCACCGAGATCCTCGACTTCCACTTCGACTGGAGCCACCGGGGCTTCCGCTTGCGCGGCCTGTGGGCCCAGGGCGACGTCGACGACGCGGCCCGACTCAACGCGGCGCTGGGCATCACCGGCAGCGACTCGATCGGCGAGCGGCTGGAGGGGCACTACCTCGAACTCGCATACGACGTGCTCGCCCGCCGCGGCGGCCGCGCTTCGCTGTCACCCTTCGTCCGGATCGAGTCGATCGACACTCAGGTCCGCGTGCCCGCCGGATTCGAGAGCGACCCGATCTACGATCGCGAGATCCTGACCTGGGGCGCCGCCTGGCAGCCCATCGACCGGTTGGTCTTCAAGGTCGGCTATCAGGACTGGACCAACCCCGGCGGCACCGGGTTCGACGAGTGGAACCTGGCCATGGGCTACCTCTTCTAGCGCGCGGCAGGAACGGAACGTCGTGAGTTTCGACGCGACCAGCCGCCGCGCCTCGCTCGCGGCCGCGGCAGCCGGCGCTTTCGCGCTGTCGCTGTGGGCGCCGCAACCCGCTGCCGGCGGCGTGTTCCTGACCCGCGACGAAGCGCTGGAACTCGCCTTCCCGGGTTGCGAAGTCGATCGCGAGACCCTCTACCTGACCCAGGACGAACGACGACGCGCCGCCGACCTGGCCGGCGCCAGGGTCGACTCACGGCTCGTCGTTCGCTACCGCTCCGACTGCGGAGGCATCGCCTACTTCGATGCCCACCGGGTCCGCACGCTGGCCGAGACGGTGATGGTCGTCGTCGACTCCGAGGGCCGGGTCGCACGCCTGGAGGTCATGTCCTTCCTCGAGCCGGAGGAGTACATCCCCCGCCGGAGCTGGTACGACCAGTTCCTCAGCCTGCGGCTCGACTCGAGACTGCGCCTGAAGCGGTCAATCCACGCGGTGACGGGCGCCACTCTGACCGCGCGCGCCACAACGGACGCGGTGCGGAGGATCCTGGCGCTCGATCGGGTGCTCAGGAGGGACGCGTTCCGGGACGGCGAGCTCGTGCCATGAACCGCCTGACCGCCTGGACCGTTCACACGTCGACCGCCCTGGTCGGCGGTACGGGGCTCGTGTACGCGTGGATGCGCTACTTCACGGAACCCGCCGACGAGTTCGCGGTCGTCGGCCACCCGTGGCAGCCGCACGTCCAGCACCTGCACCTGTGGACGGCGCCCCTGCTCGTGTTCGCCGTCGGCCTGATCTGGCGGGACCACGTCTGGCGGCACTACCGGCGCCGGGTGCGCGACCGCCGCCGGAGCGGCCTTTCCCTGCTGGCGGGCTGTGCCCCGATGATCGTCTCCGGGTACCTGATCCAGACCGCCGTCGGCGACCTCTGGCGGCAAACCTGGATCACGCTGCACCTGAGCACGTCGGCGCTGTTTCTCGTCGGCTACGGCGCCCACATGGTGAAGCCGCTCCGGGTCGCTCTCGGCGGTCGGCGACCGCCTAACTAGCCTGCCGGTCCGCTGTCGCCGCCGGCGCCGTCCGCTGCGGCCGCATGCTCGGTGGAGTCGCCGTGGCCGCCGCCCGGCGGCCCGGGGTGCGGCGTGTTCGTCGTGATCAGGATGACCGAGATCAGCATGCCGCCGATGCCGACCCAGAGCAGGGGGCTCACCTCGAGTTGGCCCCGGCCGCGGTACAGCGTGTAGAGCGCCGTGACCGTGACCGCGCCGCCGAACACGACCGGCATGACGGCGTAGGGAATCCGCGCCCCGCCGCTGAACATGGCGAGCGTCAGCGAGAGCGCTCCCAACGCGCCGAGGGTGCCGGCGTAGAGCCCCCAGATGCCCGACGGCCCGGTCGGTTCGAAGCTGTCGCCCATCACTCTCATGCCGATCAGGCCGCCGACGATCGCGATGACGAGATAGGCGATGCCGATGCCGACATAGGGCTTGAACGGCGACATCGTCTCGTCCACCAGGCGCGCCCTGCCCAGGACCGGGCCGTAGAGGCCCCAGCAGAGCGCCGTGCCGAGCGCGAACACGAAGGGAAGGAAGTTCTTCATCGATGATCTCCAGGTCAGGTCGCGCGAGGTTATCGCCTGAGCAGGGAGACCGCAGCGATCGTTCCCGGCAGGCCGGTGAGACCGCCGCCGGGATGGCAACCCGCGCCGCCCAGCCACAGGCCGGCGACCGGCAGCGGCTCGCCCGCCCAGGCCGACGCCGTCGGCCGAAGCCACAGGCTCTGGGACGGGTTCATCTCGCCGTGATGGAGCCCGCCGGCGGTCGCGCCGTAGTCCGCCTCGAAGTCCGTGGGCAGCAGCAACGCGTGCTCGCGGACCAGGCCGCCGATGCCGGGCGCCCACCGCTCGAGTTCGTCCGCCACTCGGGCCAGGAGCTCCGGACGACCCGCCTGCCAACCGCCTTCGAGATCGAACGGCAGGTGGTGGACCGTCGCCAGCAACAGGTGCCGCCCGGCGGGCGCCAGCGACGGATCGAGCGCCGTCGGCAGCGCCGCCTCGATCCACGGACGGTCCGGCAGCCGGCGGTACTTCGCGGCGTCGGCCGCCCGCTCGATGTCGTCCGGCTGCTCCGCCAGCACGATCCGACCGGTCAGCGCCGGCCGCTCCAGCCCGCGGAACGCCGGCAGACCGTCGAGCGACAGAGCGAGTCTCGCCGCGGCGCCGCGGTACTTCACGTTGAGCAGGCGACGCACGAAGCGAGGTTCGAGGAGCGGCGCGCCGATCAGATCGAGGAAGGTGACGGAGGGCGTCGCGGTCGAGATGACGGCCCCGGCTTCGATCCGCTCGCCGTCTGCCAACCGCACGCCGACGACGCGGCCCGAGTCCACCAGGATCCGGGAGACGGCAGCGCCGGTCCGGATCTCCGCCCCCGACGCCGCGGCCGAAGCGGCGAGGGCGGAGGCAAGAGCCCCGGCGCCGCCCTGAGCGCGGACCACCGGCGCCAATCGGTCGGAACTGCTCAGGGCGCAGTGGAAGAGCAACGGCCAGCCGGTGCCGTTGGCGCGGGGCCCCAGGCCGGTCGCGGGGAGCGCCACTCCGCAGAGCCCGGCCAGCAGCGACGGGGTTTCGAACCGCTCGCGCAGCGACTCGTCGAGCGGCGAGGACAGCGCCCGCAGGACTTCCGGCGCGATGAGGAGGCGCCCCATGTCGGCGAGTTCCAGCGGCCTGGCAAGGAGCGGCTCGAGCGCCGCCGCGCGCTTGGCGATCTCGAACACGAAGCCGGGCCAGGCAGCCGCGTCCCGGCGGCTGACCTGGCCCAACCCCTCCACGGTGCGCCCGACTTCAGGCCAGAGGACGACCGCGCTCGAACCGGCGGTCGCCGGGACCGCGACTACCGCCGGCGCTTCGATCAATTCCAGGCCATGCGCGGCAAGCTCCAGTTCCTCCATCACGGACCGGCGGAACATCCCCAGATCGTGGCTGCCCGCATCGACCCGGTGGCCGGGAATCAGCTCCCGCGTCGAGGCCAGCCCGCCCAGCTCCGGCCGCGCCTCGAGCAGAACGACGTCCCGCCCGGTGCGCGCCAGGAGGGCCGCGGCGACCAGTCCGTTGTGGCCGCCGCCGACGATGGCTACGCGACCGTTCAAGGCGTCTCCGCACCCCCGCTGGCGGCTGCCCCCGCACTCCGCAGATCGTCCAGGGCGCGGAGCGCGGCCAGCCGCGCGGGACCGCCGGAGATGCCGCCGCCGAATTGCGTCGACGAGCCACAGAGGTAGTAGCCGGGCAACGGCGTCCGGAAGGCCGCCGCGGCCGGGTCGGGGCGCAACAGGAACAACTGCGACAGCCGCAACTCGCCGTGGAAGATGTTGCCGCCCGGGATACCGGCGATCGCCTCGATGTCCGGAGGCACGAGCACCTGCCGGTGCAGGATCTGGTCCTCGATACCGGGCGCGTACTCGGCGAGAACGCGGACCACGGCATCGCCGAAGGCTTCGCGCCGGCCGTCGTCCCAGGGGCCGGCCGCCAGTTCGTACGGCGCGTACTGCACGAAGCAGGACAGGACGTGCTTTCCCGGCGGCGCCATGTCCGGATCGAGGACGGACGGGATGATCATGTCGATGAACGGTCGCTCCGAGAAGCCGCCGTACTTCGCTTCGTCGTAGGCGTGGTCGACGTAGTCGAGACCCGGGGCGATCGTGATCCCGCCCGAGAGGTGGGGACCGGGCTCCGGCATGCACTCGAACCGTGGCAGGCCGGAGATGGCGAGGTTCACCTTGCCGGCGCAACCGCGGCTCTGCCACCGCGCCGCCCGTTCGACGAGTCCGGCGCCGACGCCGCCCGGGATGTCCTCCGGGTCGAGCAGACGGCCCAGGCTGATCTGCGGCGCCGCCGACGACATGACGACGCCGGCACGCAGTTCGTCGCCGTTCGCCAGCACGACGCCGTCCGCCCGGCCGTCGCGGGCCAGCACTCGCGCCACGGGACTGTGCGTCCGGATCTCGGCGCCGTGGCTCTGGGCCGCCCGGGCAATCGTCGCCGCCACCGCGCCGGTGCCGCCCTTCTGGAAGCCCCACTCCCGGTACACCCCGTCGACCTCGCCCATGTAGTGGTGCAGCAGCACGTAGGCCGAGCCCGGCGTGCGGGGCGACAGCATGGAGCCGATGATGCTGGAACTCGAGAGCGCGGCCTTCAGCACGTCGGACTCGAACCACTGGCCGAGGAAGTCGGCGGAGCTCATCGTCAGCATCTGCACGAAGGAGCGCAACCGCGCCGCCGGCAGGTCGAGGAAGTAACGGGCGATGTCGGCGACCTCCGCCGACACGTCGACGTCCAGGTGCTGATGACCACCTTCCTGGGCACTCTCGGCGACACGGTCACCGATCGCCGCGGCCAGTTCGTCGGGCGCCGCCCGCTGCAGCCGATACATCAGGTGGCCCATGCGGCGCATCTCCAGCTTGTACTCGAACAGCGCCTCGGCGTCGCGCCGCGAGTGGCGGGCCACGTGGCGGTAGGTCCGCTGCGGATCCGCCTCGCGGAACAGGCAGTCGCCCCCCGGCAGGGGGTTCAGGGTGCTCGCGGTGGGAACGAGGAACAGGCCGTGGCGCACCAGGTCGAGTTCGTGGATGACCTCCGGCCGCAGCAGCGACACCAGGTAGGAGAACACGCTGAACCGGAAGCCCGGAAAGGCCTCCTCGCTGCGGGTGGCGCCGCCGATCCCGGGCGAGGACTCCAGCACCACGACGTCGAGACCAGCCCGGGCGAGGTAGGCCGCGGCAACCAGGCCGTTATGGCCAGCGCCGACAACGATCGCATCGGTCATCCGTCAACCCCGGGCATCGGATCGACCGCGGTCTTGCGCGCCGGATTGAAGAACGGCCGCCGGACGACTCGCGCCCGTGCCCGGCGCCGGCCATAGCCGACGGCGACCTCGACGTCGAGTTCCGTCCCCATGGCGGCCGCGTCGGCGTGCACCGTGGCGAGGCCGATGTACTTCTTGAGCAGGGGCGAGAAGAACCGGCTCGTGCACTGGCCGACCTGCCATCCTCCAGGCGCGAACACCGGTGTCGGCTCCCGGGACGCCGGCTGGCCCACGACCTGCGGGCGGAGATCGATCTCGGCCCACAGCCGCTCCAGTTCGAACCAGTCGACCTCGAGGCCGACCACGGCCCAGGCCGATCCGCGGTCGCGCTCCAGCTCGAGCGCGCGGCGGCCCACGAAATCGGCCTGCTTGTCGACCTTGACGGTGAAACCAAGTCCCGCCTCGGCCGGCGTCACCTTCAGCACCTCGATCTCGGCGTGGGCCGCCGACACGTAGTCGACGTCGATCAGCACCAGACCGGCTTCGATCCGCACCATGTCGAGCGTCAGGAGCCCCGCGGGCAGCAGTCCGTGACCCCGGCCCGCCTCGACGAGAGCGTCCCACAGAGCCTCCGCGTGCTCGGCGGCCACCCAGAACTCGTAGCCGAGATCCCCCGTGTAGCCCGTCCGGGTCACCGTCACCGGGGCGCCTCTGGCGCCTGGGCCGACCTCACCGGCCGCGAGGTCGAAGTAGCGCATCGCGCCGAAGTCGATACCCGACGTGGCCGCCTCCGCGATCGCCCGCGCCCGCGGTCCCTGGAGCGCCAGCACGCCGATCTCTTCCGAGACGTCCCGCACCTCGATGTCCATGCCCCAGCCGCAGTCCTCGAACCAGCGCAGGCAGGGCTCCGCCGCGCTGACCAGGAAGCGCTCGGGAGCAAGGCGCTGCACGTTGCCGTCCTGCAGCAGGTGGCCCTCCTCGTTGCACCAGGACGTGTACATCACCCGGCCCGTGCGGCTCTTCGAGAAGTCCCGGGTCATCACCCGATCCAGCAGCCGCTCCGCGTCAGGGCCCGCGATCTCGTACTTGAACAGCGGCGACACGTCGATCAGGGCGGCCGCGTTGCGGACCGCCCAGTACTCGCGTTCAGGCGTCGGCTCGTAGGTTTCGACGCACGTGTAGCCCGACCAGTCGCGCCACGCGCCGCTCTCGCAGCGGGTCGCCGTCCGCCGGTGAAACGGCGTCCGCATTGGTTCGAGCGGCCGCAGGCCGTTGTGGCGGGGCAACGGCCCGGCATCTCCGGCGCCGGGCGCGCCCGGCACCCACCGGTACGCCTGGCTGTCCGGACTGCGTCCGATCAGCCCCTCCGCCTCCAGGACGCCGAGCAGGCGATGCGCCGTTGACGGATGGAGCCCGTGCGCCGCCGCGAGCTCCGAAAGGCGGTGCTCCGGCGCCTCGGGCGTGAACGAGCGGAGCAGCGCCAGCGCGCGCTGAACGGCCTGCGTTCCCTGCGGAGCCCGCCGCGGCATGAACCGCTGCTCCTATCTGCCCCAGCGGTAGTTGATCCGCGCGTAGTAGTACCCGCCGCCCAGGCCCCAGGGCGTGAACTGGCTGTAAGGCAGCCCGAACCGCGCGGCGAACAGGTCCATCCGATCCGAGAACGTGTCGAAGACGTTCTGGCCGCCCACGGAAAGCGCGGTGTCGGGCACCAGGGGGACGCTGACCTCCAGGTCGAGGATGTACCGCCCGCCGAGTACCGGCGCATCGGCCCGGCGTACGGAACGGGCGTCTATGTGGTCCACCCAGGAGCCGAAGTAATGGAGGCGTCCGAGCAGGCCGACCCGCCCGATTCCGTGGTTGACGGCCAGGTTCCACCGCGTCTCCGGCACGCCCCGTTCCAGGGCAAGCACGTCGCCGGGACCGAGCAGTTCGGAGTCCTTCGTGATCTCCGTCTCCGTGTGGTTCAGCGCCAGACTGAACACCGTGTTGCCACCCAGCGCCGGCGGCGCCCACGTCGAGACGATGTCGATGCCCTGGGTCCGCGACGAGAAGTCGTTGATGAAGAACCGGAACGAGGACAGGGTGCGCGCCGAGGTGATGCCTTCCGAAAGGAGCAGCGTGCGCTCTTCTTCGGCCAACGTGAAGAACTGGGACAGGGCGAGCCGCCGGTCCACGTCGATGTGGTAGGTGTCCGCCGTCAGCGTGAACGGCCCGGTGTCGACGACGAGCCCCGCCGTCACGTTGGTCGAGGTTTCGGGCTCGAGGGGCTGGCCGCCCCGGAACTGCGCGGCGCGGAAGGTCGACGGCACCGTGGCGCTGTCGACCAGATCGAGCGTCTCCGGGTTGATCGTCGACTGCACGTTGAACACGTTCTGCTGACCCGGCGTCGGGGCCCGGAAGCCGGTGCTGACACCGCCACGCACGGAAACGGCGTCCGTCAGCGCGTAGCGGGCCGAGAGCTTGCCGTTCGTCGTCTCGCCGAAGACATCGAAGTGCTCGAACCGCAGCGCGCCGCCCAGCGTCCATCGGCCTTCCGGGTCCCGCAGTTCCAGGTCGCCGTACACCGCCGTGTTGGCGCGGGTCCACGTCCCGGCCGTGTAGTCGGGGAAGCCCGGGAAACCGTTGGAGCCGGAAACGAAACCCTGCGCCGCGTACGGTCCCACCTGCCACGACGGCAGCTCCCCGGAGCGGATGGTGAAGCGCTCGTCGCGCCACTCGGCTCCGCCGGCCACGTGAACGAGTTCGGAAACCGCGTAGGAAACGTCGAAGTTCAGGTTGAGTTCGGCCTGCCGGTAGACGCCCGGGTCGAAGTCGCGCGGACTCGCCGGACCCAAGGAGGCGTTCACCGTGTTGAAGAGGAAGAAGTCCGCTTCGTGGGAGCCGTAGCTGGCGCTGGCGTCCCAGGTGAAGCCGCTCTTCGTGCTCCGGCGCACCCCAGCCACGGCCGACATGTCGGTCATCACGCCGCTGAAGTACGGGGTGAAGCCGCCCGGAGCGATCTCCTGAAAGGAGAAGCAGTTCGGGTCAGCGAACACCTGCGCCAGCGCGTCCTGGTCCGGCCGGTCGTCGGTGATCGTCACCGTAGGACAGCCCGCCGATCCGTCGCGGACGCCGTCTTGCGCGTCGAGCACGTCGCCGATGAGCAGCGTGCGGCCGCCGTCCAGGCTGAAGATGTTGGCCCGCGTGTTGGGATTCCGGTAGTAGAAGCCCTGCGTCGCCGTCTTCTCGGCGTAGTTGGCGTGCCCGTAGACCTGCGCGCTGTTCCCGAGCAGCTTGCCGAAGTTGCCGAACAGCTTCAGGTCGTCCTCGTACTCCGAGTCGCCCCAGATCTGCGCCGGGTCGCGGACGTGCGTGTTGCCGGCGGCGATCAGAGCCGCCGCATCGGCGCGCTGCACGCTACGGCTGGTCGGGTCGGCGTTGCCGTACTCCATGCTCAGATGGGCGAAGCCGTTCTCGCCCAGCGGCAGTCCGATGTCGCCGGCGATCGCGTACGCCTGGCCGTCGCCCGCGCCGTAGACACCGCTCTTGACCTCCAGGCTGCCGCCCGAGGGCGAGTCCTTGAGCAGGAAGTTCATCACGCCGGCGATCGCGTCGGAGCCGTACTGCGCCGAAGCGCCGTCCCGCAGCACCTCGACCTGGCGCAGCGCGGTCGCGGGGATGGTCGAGATGTCCGGCCCCTGCGTGCCGTCGGTCACGCCCCCGAACCAGACCAGGATCGCCGACCGGTGCCTGCGCTTGCCGTTCACGAGAACGAGCGTGTGGTCGTGGGCCAGATTGCGCAGGCTGGCCGGCCGCACCAGCGACGCGGCGCCGCTGATCGGATGGGTCGCGACGTTGAACGAAGGCACCAGGTTCCGCAACTGATAGTCCAGCGTGCTGGCGCCCTGGCTGACGACGTCGTCGATCGGGATGGCGTCGATCGGGACGGACGACTCCGTCACGGAGCGCGGCCGCGCGCGGCTGCCGACCACCACCAGCTCTTCGTCGAACTCCGCGGCCGGCTCCTCCGCGGGCGGCGCCGTCTCCCCGGCCTCCTGAGCGTGGATCGCATCGGGGGCCGCGGACACGCCGAGCAGGAGGGCAAGCAGGAAGAGACGCGGCACGGCCGGATGATGGCACAAGCGGGCTGTAGGATTCGGCCCATGATCCCGCGCAAGGCTCCCCGTCCGCTAGACGGCGGGCTGTACACCGACCCCGCGGTCTTCGAGCAGGAAATGGAGCGCATCTTCTCGCGCATGTGGATGTGCGGAGGACGGCTCGAGGAACTGGACGAACCGGGGCGTTTCGTGACCCGCGAGATCGGCGGCGAGTCGGTGATCGCGGTGCGCACCGCGGCGGCCGACGACGATGTCCGACCCAACGGCGGCGCCACCGTCGGCGACTCGACCAACGGACTGGCCGCGTTCTTCAACGTATGCCGTCACCGGGGGTCGCGAGTCGTCGACGAGTGTGCGGGCACCGCCAGGGTCTTCCAGTGCCCCTACCACGCCTGGACCTACGGCCTCGACGGCCGGCTGGTCGGCGCCCCGCACATGGGAAACGACTTCGACGCCGGTAGCGCCGGCCTGGTGCCGGTTCGGATCGACGCGATGGACGGCTTCTTCTTCCTCTCCATGGCGGCGGACGGGCCGCCGCTCGCCGAGGTTTCAGCCGACCTCCCGGATCTGTCCCGCTTCACCCCCGGGCGGCTGGTCCGGGGCGACCGTCACGAGTACGAGGCGCAGGCGAACTGGAAGATCCTGTGCGAGAATTACAACGAGTGCTACCACTGCGCGGTCGTCCACCCGGAGCTGAACCGGGTGTCGGACTACCGGAACGGCGGCAACCTGGAGGTCGGCCGCTACTACGTCGGCGGCCCGATGACGCTGAACGACGGTTGCAACACGATGTCGGCGACCGGCAGAAGCAACCGCCCCGACCTGCCGGCGATCGAGGTCACCGACCGGACCTCGGTGCAGTACTACCACGTGTACCCGAACCTGCTGATCAGCCTGCACCGGGACTATGTCGTGACCCACACGCTGTGGCCGATCGAGGCTGGACGAACGCGTGTGGTGTGTGAATGGCTGTTCGACCCGGAGGTGGCCGCCGCACCGGACTTCGATCCCAGCGACGCGGTCGATTTCTGGCATCTCGTCAACCGCCAGGACTGGGAGGTATGCGCCCTTACGCAGTTGGGCGTCGCCTCGCGCGGCTACCGCCCCACCACCTACGAAGGCAGCGAGGCCTGCCTCCAGATCTTCGACGGCTGGTATCTCGATCAAATGGGCCTGTGATCGCGGCGTTCGAGCAGCCGCGAACGCCGCTGCCTGCCCGGCACGACTGAAGTCCGATCATGTGGCTCCGTGAACACGCGCTGATCCTCGTCCTGTTCGCCCTCTACACGGGTGTCCTGGTCCACCACGCATTGATCGGGCAGCGGCGGACGCGCGATCTCGCCGACTTCCTGGTCGGCGGCCGGTCGCTCGGCGGCATCATCCTGGGCGTCTCCTTCTTCGCCACCTACGCCAGTACGAACAGCTTCATCGGCTTCGCCGGCCGGGCTTACGCCTCCGGCATCGCCTGGCTGCTGATCATTCCGACGGCAGTCATCCTGTCGTTCGTCGCCTGGGCGTGGCTGGCGCCGCGTCTGCGCGGCGTGACCGAGACCCTTGGCTCGGTGACCATCCCGGACTACATCGGCTTCCGCTTCAACAGCCGGCCGGCCCGCTTCGTCGCCGCCCTGATCGTCATCTTCTCGAGCTTTCTGTACATGACCGCGGTGTTCAAAGGCATCGGCTCGCTGCTGGTCGAACTCCTGGACCTGAGCTACGGCCTGTCGCTGTTCGTCGTCGTCCTGATCGTCTGTCTCTACACGATGATCGGCGGCTTCCACTCCGTGGCGCGGACCGACTTCGTCCAGGGCATGCTGATGACGATGGCTGCGGTGCTCATGTTCTTCCTGATCACCCGCGCCGCCGGGGGCATCGGTCGGCTTGGCGATCTGGCGCAAATCGGCGACGGCTCTCTCGTCCGCTGGGATACGGCACAGCCGTTGGGGATGCTGATCGGCGTCGTCTTCGCTTCCACCGTCAAGCTGATCGTCGAACCGCGCCAGCTCTCGCGCTTCTACGCCCTGGAGACCGAGACCGCCGCCAGGAGCGGCCTGGTCGTGTCAACGCTGAGCTTCCTCATCGTGTTCAGCCTGCTGGCGCCGCTCGGGCTCTACGCCCACTTCGTCGTCGGCCAGGGCATCGCCGACACCGACCAGGTCATCCCGATGATGCTCAGCGACCCGGCGATCTTCCCGCCGGTCGTGCAGGCGCTGCTGTTTCTCGCCCTCGTTTCCGCCGCCATGTCCTCACTCGACAGCGTCCTTCTCGTGATGGCGTCGACCTTCCAGCGCGACCTGCTCGGCCTGCTGGTTCCGGCCGACGACCGTCACGCCGTGCGCAACACCCGCGTCTGCGTCGTGCTGTTCGCCGCCATCACCGCGATTCTCGCCATCGACCCGCCCGGCGGCATCGTCGAGCTGACGTCGTTCTCGGGGGCCCTCTACGCCGCCTGCTTCCTCCCTTCGCTCGCCCTGGGCCTGACCTGGCGCCGCGGCAACGGCGCGGCGGCTCTGTGTTCCTTCGCTGCCGGCGGCGTGACCCTCGGACTCTGGATGCTGCTCGACATCCAGGGCATGCACGCGGTGTTCCCGGCAATGGCAATCTCCTTTGCCGCCTACTGCGCCGCGGCCTGGCTGGCGCCGGAGGCGAAGGCGGCGAAGGGGCTGTTTGGATAAGACCGATGAGCCAGTCGAACCCGAATCCGCTCGGCCAGCCGGTCGGGCTCGCGCTCGACGGCTGGAACGCCCCGCCGCCTCCCTCCCGCAGTTCGCTGGTGGGACGCCACTGTCGCGTTGAGCCCCTCGATCCCGCGCGCCACGCCGAAGACCTGTACAAGGCGACCGCGGCCGATGTCGAAGGCCGCGTCTGGACCTACCTCAGCTACGGTCCGTTCGGCTCACGAGCCGACCTCCGGGCATGGGCCGAAGCCGCGGCGGCACGCGAGGACCGGCTCTTCTTCGCCATCGTGGACCAAGCGGACGGGCGAGCGGCCGGCGTCGCGTCGTATCTGCGGATCAACCCTGCCGTGGGCTCGATCGAGGTCGGGAACATCTGCTACTCACCCCGTCTGCAGCGGGCCACGGCCGCCACCGAAGCGATGATCCTGATGATGCGGAACGCCTTCCAGCTCGGATACCGGCGCTACGAATGGAAGTGCGACCGCCTGAACGCAGCCTCGATCGCCGCCGCCGAACGCCTCGGGTTCACCTTCGAAGGCGTGTTCCGGCAAGCCACGATCTTCCGTGGACGGAACCGCGACACGGCCTGGTTCGCGATCATCGACCGGGACTGGGAGGAACTGCTCTCCTGCTACGAGCGCTGGCTGGCGCCGGGCAACTTCGACGCGGAAGGCGTGCAGAGGGAGTCCCTTTCCACACTGACCGCACCCCTCGTGCGCCGGCGCTTCGCGTCCTGGTAGCCCCGGGCGCCTACCAGCGCCGGTTCTTCTTCGCCTGCTGGACCGACTTGTAGAAAGCGCCCAGCTTTCGCTCCCCGGCACGGCGAGACGCTTCGTCGCGGCGCTGCTCGAGCCGGCGCTGTTCTTCCCGGAGGTCGTTGTAGTTGCGCAGCCGGGCCGAATCCAGTGAGCCGTCCCGGATCGCCGCCTGGACCGCGCAGCCGGGCTCCCGTTCGTGGCCGCAGTCGCGGAACCGGCAGCGGAGCGCGAGTTCCTCGATGTCGTCGAACGTCTCCTCGAGGCTGCCCTCGTCGTCGGCCCAGAGCTGGAGCTCGCGGATTCCGGGGTTGTCGATCAGGAGACCGCCACCCGGCAACTGAACGAGTCGCCGGTGCGTCGTCGTGTGGCGGCCGCGGTCGTCGCTCTCCCTGACCGGGGCGGTGTGCATCACCACCTCGCCGCAGAGGGCGTTGAGCAGGGTGGACTTGCCCGCGCCCGAGGAGCCGACCATTGCCACGGTGCTGCCGGTTGCCAGATGCTCCGCGAGCGGTTCCAGGTTCTCGCCCGCGAGCGCATTGACCGCAACGACCGTCGTTCCCGGCGCCGCCTGCTCGGCCCGTGCGCGCCCGGCCTCCGGATCGGTGCAGAGGTCCGCCTTGGTCAGGACGACGACGGGCTCGGCGCCGCTCTCCCTGACCATGGCGACGAAGCGCTCGAGGCGGCGGGGGTTGAAGTCGCCGTCAAGACCCATCACCAGGAACACGGCGTCGACATTCGCGGCCACCACCTGCTCCTGTGTCCGCGCGCCGGCCGCCTTGCGTGAGAGTCGGCTCCGGCGATCGAGCACGTGGACGATCCTCGAATCGACGCCGGGAACGGAGGAAGACTCGACCACCACCCAGTCGCCGACTGCCGGCGCGCCAGTGTCCGAAGTCCGCACACGCTTCAATACACGCGCACCGATCTCACCCTCCGCGACGGCGACCTGAAACACCCCGCGCGCTATCGAGACCACGCGCGCCGGGAACAGGTGCTCGGGCGCGACCGCCGACTCCAGGAACCGGCCGCAGGACTCGGCGAAGTCCGGCGCCCAGCCCCAGGCTTCCAGTCCGGCTTCGTTCACGCCGCCCACTACGTCAACCGCCGTTTCGGATCGAACGTGTCCCTCAACCAGTCGCCCAGCAGGTTCGAGGCCAGGCAAGACGCCATGATCGCAAGACCCGGCATGGTGATCAGCCACCAGGCGACCTCGATGAAGTTGCGGCCGTCGGCGAGCATCCCACCCCACGACACCTGGGGCGGCTGGATGCCGAGGCCAAGGAAGCTCAGCCCCGCCTCGAAGACGATCACGCTGCCGAACTGGAGCGTCGCCAGGACCAGGAGCGTGTTCAGGACGTTCGGGGTCAGATGCCGGATCAGGATCATCGGGTTGGAGACTCCGGCCACTCGGGCCACGGTGATGAAGTCCCTCTCTCGCAGGCTGAGCACCTCGCCGCGGACGATCCGCGCATACCAGGTCCAGTAGGTCAGGACGATGATCGTGATCACCATCCCTTCGCCGGGCGGCAGCACGGCGGCGAACAGCATGGCGAGCGGAATCGACGGGATCGACATCTGGATGTCGATCAGCCGGGAGATAACGGCGTCGACGATCCCGCCGAAGTAGCCCGCGGAGATGCCCAACGCGGCGCCGATGCCGCCGGAGAGGGCGATGGCGTACACCGCCACCGTCACCGAGACGCGGGCGCCGGCGATGATCCGGCTCAGGATGTCGCGCCCCAGCATGTCCGTTCCCAGCGGGTAGTCGAGGCTGCCGCCGGACCGCCAGAACGGCGGCGTCATCGACTCGGCAAGCGCGATCTCGGAGGCCTCGTGAGGCGCGAACCATGGCCCCGCGACGGCGCACAGCAGGACCAGGCCGAGAACCACGCAGGAGACGACGGGCACCCTCGCTTCGTGCCGCTCAGCCATGGCGGATCCGCGGATCGATCAACCCGTAGCTCAGGTCGACGAGGAGGTTCACGACGACGAAGATGACCGCCGACAACAGGACGCCTGCCTGCACCACCGGAAAGTCGCGCGCGAAGACAGCGTCGACCACGGCACGCCCGACGCCCGGCCAGGCGAACACGACCTCGATGACGAACGCGCCGCCGAGCATGTTCGCGAAGTAGACGCCGATCATCGTCGCCAGTGGCACGGCGGCATTGCGCAACGCATAGCGCCAGATGACAGTGCGTTCCGGCAGCCCCATCACCCGGCCGGTGCGGATGTAGTCGCTGTCCAGAATGTCGAGCATCGACGAGCGCAGCGTGCGCGTCATCGCGGCCACCGGGTACCAGCCCCGAGCGATCGCCGGGAGAACGAGGTGAAGCGGTCCCTCGCGGCCGAAGGCTGGCAGCCACTGAAGCCTCACGGCCAGGAACAGGATGAGCAGGAGGCCTACCCAGAACCCCGGCATGGCCTGGCCCAGAAGCGCCAGCACCTTCGCCAGACGGTCGACCCACCGGCCACGGTAGACGGCGGACATCACACCCAGCGGCACGGCGAGGAGCAACGCGAAGGCCAGCCCCGCCAGCGCCAGTTCCAGGGTCGCCGGCAGCCGCTCGAGCAGCAGCGCCATCGCTGGCGCCTGCCACTGGTACGACTCGCCGAAGTCGCCGGTAAACGCGTCGCGCAGGAAGACGAGGAACTGGATCGGCAATGGCCGGTCGAGCCCCAGGGCGTCGCGCATCGCCGCGAAGTCATCCTCAGAGGCGTCCATCGGCAGCAGCAGGGCCACCGGATCGCCGGCCAGACGTTGCGCCACGAAGACGATCACGAGCGCGCCGAGCACCGCCACCGCACCCTGCCAGAGCCGGCGGATCAGGTAGGCGCGCATGGCTTCGTCGCGTTCAAGGGACCGGCGAGTCCGCCGGCCTGATGTCCCGCATCATTCGCCAATTCGCCTGTGGCCAGGGCACGAAACGCAAGGTGTCGCGCCAGGCCAGGGTCACCAGCGGCCGGTAGGTCGGCACGCCGCCGGCCACCCGCTCGTGCTTGAGCCGGGCGATCTCGCGGATCAGAGCCTCCTTCGCCTCCGGCTCGACCGTCACGCGCAGGGTCTCAACCATCCCGTCCAGTTCCGGGTCGTCGTGGTACGAGTACCAGCCCCAGCCGTCGCCATACGAGTGCAGGTGGCCACCCCACGGGTCGGTCGGATCGCCGAGAGCGCCGTGCCCCCACATCCAGCTCGCGATGCCGTCCATCTCGGGGCGGGCATCCCGGCGGCCGAGGTTGATCCAGGCGCCGTACTCGAGCTGGACGATCCGGCAGCGGATGCCCGCCGCTGTCAGGTAGGCGAACATCGCCTCGCCCACTTCCTTGAGGTACGGCTCGCGCGGCGTGGTCAGGTTGTAGCAGTTCACGTTGATGCCGCGGCCGTAGCCGGCCTGCCGCAGCAGCTCGCGGGAACGGTCCGGGTCGAAGGCGTACGGCTTCAGCGCGGGGTCGTGCCCCGGCGCCCCCGGCGTCACCTGGACTGTCCGGATGCCCTGCTCATGGAGGATGTACCGGATGATCGCGTCGAAGTCGATCGCGTGCGCCACTGCCTGTCGTACGCGGACATCTCCCAGCGGACTTCTCGGGTCGAGAGCGTTCAGCGCCAGGAACAGGTTGTTACTCGTGGGCAGCGAGGCGACCTTCACGCCGGGCGTGCGCTCGAAGTCGGCGACCTGGGCCGGCGGCACTGCGTCGATCCAGTCGACCGCGCCCGTCTTGAAGGCGGCGACCCGGGTCGTGTCCTCAGGGATGATCTTGATCGTCAGCCGGCGGATGCCCGGCAGCGAATCGGCGTCCCAGTAGTCGTCGAACCGCTCGACAACGATCTCCTCGCGCACGCTGCGCGACACGAACTTCCACGGTCCGGTGCCGATCGGATGCGCTTGCACGCCTTCGTTCCCGACCTCCTCGTAGTACCGGCGCGGGATCGCCCAGAGGTCGAGGTTGAGGGGCAGCAGCGCCGAGTCCGGCAACCCCTTGAAGACGATCTCCAGTTCGTAGTCGCCGAGCACGCGCACGTCGGCCACGTGCCGCCAGCGCCCGGCCTGCCGCGACAGGCCCGGATCCCTCTGGCGGAGATAGCTGTACCGGAGATCGTGCGCCGTCAGTTCGTCGCCGTTGTGGAACCGGACACCTCGCCGCAACTCGACGCCGACCAGCCACACTCCGTCGCGCTCGAACAGCCGCCAGGACTCGGCCAGCCAGTTCCGCTGCTTCAGGTCAGGCCCCGCCGTCAGTAGCTGCTCGTAGAACAGCGCCATGAAGTACTGGTCGACGCCGGCCGAGGTCCGCGTGGGGTCGATCTGCGTCGGCTCCGCGGCGAACGCAACGACGACGTGCGCGTCGTCGTCGGCAACCGCGAACGGCAGCGGCAGCAGGCAGGCACTAGACAGGCACGCCGCTGCTACAAGTCCACGCCGCATGGAGGGAACCTACCGTAAGGAGAGTCAGGTCCCGCGGGACAAGCCAGGCGTCACGGCGCCCGGTCGGGACGCGTCGCTAGCCGCCCTGCTCCGACCAGGGGTTCAACAGCGGCACGTTCATCAGCGAGAAGTCGCGGACGTTCCGCGTTACGACCGTCATGCCGTGGCGGCGCGCGACCGCCGCGATCTGCGCGTCGACGGCTGGAAGCCGCAACCCCGCTTGATCCCCGGCCGCCAGCAAGTCACCCCACATCACCGCCGCCTCCGCATCGAAGGGGAGGATGCGACCCTTGAACTGCCTCGCGAGGTCGTCGCGAATCCAGGTCTCGAGAACGCGTCTCCTGCCCTCATCCGGGTGCTTGCGCGCACCGCGCACCAGTTCACCCAACGTGAGCGTGGACATGTAGACCTCCGCCGCCCGATGCTCCAGGAACCAGGCCACCACCCGCGGTTCAGGACGAGTCTTCATGCCCTCACTGACGACGTTCGTGTCGAGAAGGTAGGTCACTCCAGATCGATCTCGCGCCCCGGGGAGCGGTCCCGTTCGATGTCCAACTCGAAGCAGCCCAGCGGCGACGAACGGAGGAAGGCCACGAGTTCCTTTCCGGTTCGCGCCTGGGACGGCACAACCGCGGCGGCGATCCGTCCACGCAGAGTCTCGGCGGACCGGCCGCCGTTCCGCAGCGTGCGCGCGACTTCGCGGATCAGCTCCGCGTCCTCGGCCGGCACCGTCACTTCGACCCTCTTCGAGCCTTCGGCCAGCGCCTTGCGGCGGTGGCGCCTCACCCGCTCCTTGGATGTCTTTCTCGTTGCTGGCTCAGCCACGGCCGCCCCCGGTAACGTTTCCGGGAACCTAGCGGGCCACCGGCCAGGGTGTCAACTCGGCAGAGCGTGCTAACTTTCTGACCGGCGCAACTTCCAAATGCCCCTTGCGGGCAGCCCTCGTGCCTGCCCGGGGAAGGTGCGCCACCGCCTTGGTAGCGGAGTCGGGTCACCATCAGGTGAGCGGAGTACGCTCGCAGGCTCCGACCCCGACCTTCGCGACGAGGCACACACGCACTTGCACAGTCTGTTGACCGGGAACCGACCGTACGGCACGGATCGCTGAGGCATGCTCACCGGTGCCTGTCTTTGCGGAGAGGTCGCATTCGAAGTCGATGGCGACCTGATGGAGATCGCCCACTGCCACTGCTCCGTGTGCAGGAAGTTCCACGGTTCGACCTACGCCACCTTCGGCGCGGTCAATCCGAAGTTCTTCCGCTGGACGGGCGGCGTGGAGAAGATCGTCCACTACCGGTCCTCGCCGCACGGAGTCCGGCACTTCTGCCCGCGCTGCGGTTCCGGTGTGCCGGCCAACCCCCAGGGCGGCCCGGTCGCCCTGGTCACGATGGGCAGCGTCACCGAGGACCCGGGCATCCGACCCACGCTGCACATCTTCGCCGGCTCGAAGGCGCCCTGGCACACGATCGTCGACGATCTGCCCCAACACGCGGAGTATCCGCCCGACTGGGGCGCGCCGCAAGGCATCGAGCGGCCGGTTCGGGATGCCGCCACGCCGGGCGCCACTCCTGGAAGCTGCCTCTGCGGCGCCGTGACCTACGAGTTCGACGGCCGGCCGGAACGCATGGTGAACTGCCACTGCTCCCGGTGCCGCCGCCAGACGAGCGCGGCCTACGGCACGTTCGTCTTCGTCGCGGAGGATGTCTTCCGCTGGCTCGGCGGCCGGGACGCGGTCGTCGACTACAAGATGCCGGAAGCGGACATCAAGGGCACCGCCTTCTGCCGGCAGTGCGGCAGTCTCGTACCGCGGCTACGGGATCCCGGCGGGATGCAGATTCCGGCCGGCTCGCTGGACGCCGACCCGGGCGCCAAGCCGGCCGTGAACATCTTCGTCGGCTCCAGGGCGCCGTGGAGCGCTCTCGACGAGAGCATTCCCGGTTTCGCCGAGTACCCGGAGTAGCGCCGCTCCGCAGGGCGCGGAACCCCTTTTCAGCGCGCGGCGCGAAGACCCGCCGGCAGGCCGCCAGTCGGGTTCGCGTTCTTGTAGAACCGGGACTCGAGCACACGCATCCGGCGCTTGTAGAGGTCCTTCTGACTGGGGGCCGTCACGTCGAAGACGCGAACGAAGAAACGGCACCCCCGCTCGACGCTCCATTCGTACACCGGACGGGTCTGGCGGAGGAACTGCGCCTGGGAGACCATGCTTCCGGTCTGCACAAGGTCCAGGGGGAGCAGAGCGCGCTCGGCCTCATGCTGGGGAGCCCGAGCCAGGTCCACCACGAAACCACTGGCCATGAGAGCTACATCGAAGAGGTAGGCGACCGTGCCGTCGCGGTCGTACCAGCAGCTCGGATGGTCCGAGCCGCCACCGACCTGCCGGCTCTCGATCGCGTCGCGCACTTCAGCCGGAGACATGCCCCGCTGTGCCGCCGCGTTCATCGCTTCCGCCATCTCGCGCAGTTCGCCCGGCGTCGCCTCGATCTCGCGCACGAGTTCCCGCCAACTGTCCGCGTCCCGGTGATCATCCACCCGCTCACGCAACACCGCCCCGAGCGCCACCGGGTCCTCCGGCAGGGCCTCCGCCTCGAACAGCGCTTCGATCTGCTCGAAGCGGACGAGTTCCCGCTCAGCGGCCTGCCGCCTGTCCGCCTCGCGCGCGAGCAGGGCGGCGACGGCGAGCAGCAGAACGAAGATGATCAGGATGGCGATCTCGGCCATCGTCAGGCCGAGGACGAGACCGCGCGGGAACGTCCGACCGCGCTCCGTCACCAGAGACCCCAGCGCTGCAACTCCCGCCGCCGGGCGCCCTCCTCCGCGACGGTGTCGAGCCTGTCCGCCATGCGCAGCAGCGACCTGTTCATCGCTTCCATCCGCTCCGGCGCGTCGTGCAACTGCCGCCGCGCCGCCGAAAGTTCGCCGACGACCGCCCGCGTGCCCTCGCTGTACCGGTCGATGTGGGCCCGCAGCGAGACCAGGGCATCGGTCGCACTCCGGAAGCCGTTCTCCGCCCGGGCGTTCGCCTGTGAGAAGCGGCGGTTCTCCTCGAGGATCTCCGTCAACCGCGCCACCGCGCTCTGGTTCTGCTCCATGACCCGCAACTGGCTCGCCTCGATGCGCCGCAGACCCTCCGCGACGGACAGGAACTCCCGCGTCAATCCCCGGAACTGCTCTGACGTCGGTTCGATCAACTCCTCGATGACCTCCCGCCGGAAGTCGACCGAACGGAAGTTCGCGAGCAGTTGCTGAAGGGAGTCACTCATGGCCTGCGACTCGGAGACGAAGCGCTCCCGCTGCGCCTGGATGTCGCCGACTGCCCCGGCGGCGGCTTCATCGACCTCGGCGACGCGCTGCCGCAGCGCGCCGAACCGGGCGGCGCCGTCCTCCAGGTGTTCGAGCTGCCGTTCCAGCGCGGCGCCCGCGGCGGCTACGCCCCGGTCGAGCTGCTCGAACACGCGCTTCGCTTCCGCCCGGAACTGCTGGAACTCGTCGATCGAGTACTCCATCTCGGCCCGCAGCCGTCGGTTCGCCCGGGCGAGGTCGTCGCGCGCCCGCGCTTCCGCCTCCTCCTCGTCCTGCGGCTGGTTCAGGAGGATGCGTCCGGCCAGACCGAGGATCGTGCTGGTCAGCGCCAGCCCGAAGTTCGTGATGATCGAGCTCGTCGCCCCGTCGGTATTGAACTGGTACAGCGAGATGGCCAGCGAGATCAGCGTGTAGAGAAAGCCCAGGTAGTAGAAGTTGTCGCCAGCGAAGTCGACCTTCGGCCGCATGTCCGGCCACTCCACGAGCAGGCAGGCGTAGCTGCCCATCAGCCCGATCGGGAGCAGCACGGCGAGAAGCGGGCTGGCCGTCAACGACTTCATCAGCAGGATGAGGACGCCCCCGCCGACGAAGAACGCCAGGAACAGCCCGCGGCCGCTCCGCTCGGCATCCGTCGACCGCCGCCGCAATACGACGGGCATCAGTTCACGCCGTCGACGCGCACGACCCGGTTCAGGGTGCCTCCCTGGTCCTCGATCCACTGCTGCCAGAAGTCGATCAGGCCGCGGGTGCCGTCCAGACGCTGGTGGGCGGTCCGCTGCACGAACAGGACCTCGACCGCGGCTCCCCGAAGATCCGTGCGCAGCGCGTCGCCGCCCGCCGTGGCGGCGAAGGCCCCATAGTCGACCGCCTGGCGGAAGAAGGAAAGGTTGCGCGTGTTCTGCATCAGGTCGGAGACCAGGATCAGACGTTTCGGAAGATTGGTGTACTCGTGTCGGCCAAGGACGGATACCGCCACGCTCTGCACGCTCTCCATCAGCGGCGAAGTCGGCGCCGCATCCCGGCCGAGCAGCTCTGCGAAGAGCTGCTCGAGCGGCCGCTCGAACCGCTCCTCCAGGCGTCGCCGGATCAACCGCGGGTTCTCCGTCCACTCGCTGGCCTCGTCGGGATCGCCGGGATGGCAGACCGAGAGCAGCGGGTCGCCGATCTCGCTCCCCACCGGCTTCGCCTCGTAGGCCAGGACCATCTCGTCTTCCCGGCTGCCTGCGACGTACTCGTCGAGGTGCGCGAGCACATCGGCGCGGCTGATGGCGCCGATCTGGTCCGTGACGTCGATGAGAATCGCGGTCAGGGCCGCGGGGCCGGCCTCGGGACAACCCGTCTCCGGGTCCCGATCCGGCGGCTTCGGGGCGAAAACCGTGAAGCGCCCGGCCACGACCAGCAGCACGAGTACCGTGACCGCGAGACCTCCGCCGATCGCCAGATCCCGCGGCGAGAGATCGCCCCGGCGCGAACGGCGACGCCGCCGTCTACGAACCGCCGCCATTCGCGGAAACGGGCTCCGCCGGACCGGACATCGAGCCCTCGAGGTCCAAACGCGCCCGGGTCTGTTCCCACTCCCCGTGTACGCGGCCCAGCGCCGACTCGTACTGTTCGTTCAAGGTTTCCAGATCGACGTCTTCGACCGCATCCGGTTCGCGGCGTCGCCGATGCGGCCCCGGCGGATCCATGCCCCAGGGCCTGCCGTACGCCTCGGGCACGCCGCGGTCGAAACGCACCGAACGATTCGCCTCCCGATACTCCTCGATCAGCATCGTCCCGAAGCGCTGCAACTGCTCGACATGGGTATCGAAGGCGGCCAGCAGTTTCGCCTCGCTCTCGAGCGCGCGCCGCCGCTCGACCGGCTGGCTCTTCGCCTGGTGCGCCGTGCGCCGGATCGCGTCCAGGCCGTCTTCCCGGATGGTGCGCAACTGCTCCACCACGTCCTGCCAGAGGTCGTCGTAGTCGGCCCGTGCGTCCTCCATCTTGCGGTGCTTCCGGGAGTAGCCGGGATAGGAGTCGCCGAAGAGCTTGCGACCGTCGAAGAAGGCGACGCCGGAGAAGAAGAAGCCGAGCACGAAGAGAAGCCACGATTCCGCGTCGTGCAGCCCCAGCGGCGAAGCCTGGAAGCGGCTCAGGGCCTCGGCGCCGATGTTCTCGATCAGATCGGCCGAAGCGTCCCGGAAGTGCGCGAGTCCGAGATTGAGCACGAGCGCGGTCCCAAGCCACCCCAGGATCGCCAGCACTCCCACAGCCTTCAGGAGCATGTGGATGTGACTCACGTAACGACTGACGGGTCCGAAGAAGAGCGCCGGCAGCACCAGGTTCACGACACTGAAGCCCAGCGCCAGCCCCCATCCGCCCACCAGACCGCCCTCGCTGCCGACCGCCAGGAAGGCTCCGTTCAACCCACTCTCGATCACGAACAGCAGGACGATCAGACCCACCAGCAACAGCGTCGTCCGCTGGCTCACGTAGTCCGGCTCGCGGTCCAGCCCGTTGCGGTGCTTGAAGTCGAAGAAATCCCTCCGTTTCCGCTCGAACTCGTGCAGGCTCGCCTTGAGCGCCTGCAGTTCGCTCTGTTCGACCTCCCTGAACTCGGTCGCGGCCTTGCGCGCCGACGATTCCAGGTCGCCGGCGAGCACCGCCTGGTCGAGCTGGTCCAGGTGACTGTCGACCTGTTCGAGCTGCTCGTCGCGGATCCTCACCGCGTCGTTCTTCTTCGCCTCGATGAACTCCTCGATCTCCGTCTGGCCGGGGTCGTCCGTCGCGTTCAGCGGCGGCATGCCCCGCTCTCCCGCCTGACGTCCCAGCCGCTCCGGCTCGATCTCCGCGCGAAGATCCTCGATCAGCAGTTCCGGGAAGACCTTCATCGCCGGCTGGCAGAGCCCCTACTCGGCAGGCAACGCGAACGTGAACAGCGCCCGGCCGGCGGCGATCGTCACGTGCTGCTGCCCGCCCGCCTCGTAGCTGATCGGCGCCGCGAAGACGTTGCCGCCGAGCCGACGGTGCCAGAGCTCCTCGCCGCTCTCGGCGTCGAGGGCGTAGAAGATGCCCGCGACGCTGCCGCCGAACACCAGGCCGCCCTTCGTCGCGAGCAGGCCTGACGTGGACCGGGGCTGGACCTGGTACTCCCACTTCCTGTCGCCGGTCAGCGGATCGATCGCGCGCACCGCGCTCACGTACTGGTCGGCCGGCCCGGCCGGCTTGCCGTAGCCGCCGACGAAGAGCTCGCCCTCTTCGTACTCGGCCTCGGCCATGTAGTAGAGCATCTCGGCGTCGTAGGCCTGGATGTAGAACAGGCCGGTGTCGGGGCTGTAGGTGGGCGAGAACCAGTTCGCGGCGCCGCCGATCGTCGGTGCGACGAGGGTGCCCTCCTCGCTGGGGAACATGTTCGGCACGCGGATCGGCCGGCCCGTGTCCTGGTCGATTCCCTCGGCCCACGTCTGCCGCGCGAACTCGCGCGCGAACAGGAACTCCCCGGTCTCGCGGTCCAGCAGGTAGAAGAAGGCGTTCCGGTTGGCGAAGGCCATCAGCTTGCGCTGCTCGCCCTGGTACTCGGCGTCGAACAGAATCGGCACCTGGCAGGCGTCCCAGTCGTGGACGTCGTGGGGCGTGAACTGGAAGGTCCATACGATCTCGCCCGTGTCCGGCCGGATCGCCAGCATGGAATCCGAGTGCAGGTTGTCGCCCTCGCGGACCTCACCGTTCCAGTCCGGCCCCGGATTGCCGGTTCCCCAGTAGAGGAGATCGAGCTCGGGGTCGTAGGAGCCCGTCATCCAGGTCGGCGCGCCGCCCGTCTTCCAGGAGTCGCCCTCCCAGGTCTCGTTGCCGGGTTCGCCCGGCCCGGGAATCGTGTAGGTACGCCAGCGCAGGTCGCCGCTGTCCGCGTCGTAGGCGTCGAGGAAGCCCCGGATGCCGTACTCGCCGCCCCCGATCCCGGTGATGACCAGATCGCGGATGATCATCGGCGCCGCCGTGATCGACTGCCCCGTGCGGGGCTCGCCCACTTCCGTGTCCCAGATCACCGCGCCGGTCTTGGCGTCCAGGGAGACCAGGTGCGCGTCGATCGTGCCCATGTAGAGCCGGTCGCCCCGAATGGCCACGCCCCGGTTCTGCTTTCCGCAGCAGAGCGCGAGCTGATCCGGCAGCTCCTGAGCGTAGGACCAGTACTGCTGTCCGGTGCGCGCGTCGAGCGCGATGACCACGTTGTCCGGCGTCGTCGCGTACATCACCTCGTCGATCACCAGGGGCGTCGTTTCCAGGCGACCAAGCGTCGGCATCTGACGAACCCAGCGGAGCTGCAGATTCGCAGCGTTCGAGCGATCGATCTCGTCGAGCCGGCTGAAGCGCTGGCTGTCGTACTGACCCGAGTACATGAGCCAGTTGCCCGGCTCGTCGGCCGCGGCCTGCAGGCGTTCGTAGGACACGCCACGCTGAGCGGACACGCCCCCGGCCGCAAGCAGGAAGGACGCGGCGAGAGCCGCGGTCTTGGTTCCGATCGTCATCTTTACTCCGGCCGCAGCGAGTAGAGGTAGGCGACCAGGTCGTCGAGATCCCGGCCGCGGAAGAAGCTGGCGAGGGGCGGCATCAGCGACTCCTCGGGTTTGTCGATCGCTGCCAGATCCGTCTTCTGGAAGGAGCGGAGGTTCTCGAACTCGTCCAGGAACTGGATCGAGTAGCGATCCTCGTTGCGCAACACGCCCCGGACGATCCCCCCGTCCCTGGTCCTGACTTCGACCGTCCGGTAGTCGGCGTCCATCGCCGCGGAAGGATCGGTGATCGACGCGCCGATGTGGTCCGGCGCCCGCCGCCAGCCCAGGTCGGACAGATCGGGACCGAGCCGGCCGCCCGAGCCGTTCAGGCGGTGACAGTCGGAGCAGGAGCCGCGGGTCATGTACAGCATCCGTCCACGTCGCGGATCGCCCGGCACCTCTTCCTCGCCAACGGCCCGGCTGAGCGACCTTACGTAGGACACGACCTGCCAAATCGACCTGTCCGGCTGGTAGATGCCGCCCATGCCCGTGTTCGGGATGCCGGTCAGGATGTTGCGGAACAGCGCCGCATCGCTGCTGCCGTGACGGAACACGCCGCGCGTCAGGTCGGGGCCGTCGCCGCCGGTACCGTCGGCGCCGTGGCAGAGCGAGCAACTCCGGCGAAACACGCGCGCACCGGCATCGACGTCCGCTTCGGTCGTGTGCGGATTCTCCTGGATACGCTCCTGGAGCGCCCTGGAAAGCACATTCTGGGCGGCCAGACCGTCGGCCCACAAGAGGCTCGACACAAGGAGAATCGCCGCTGGAAGGAACCATCGCCTGCGTGCCGATTCAACCCGAAACATGCCATCGAGCGTAGCACCGCGATCCGGCCGGAAGCCGAAACCCGAAGCCTTGAGCGCCGTATAGTCGGGTACTGTCGAAACCATCGCGGTCACGGGGTGCAACGCCCTGAGTTGTAAACGCATCCGGCGGCCGCCGTGTTTCCATCAACACGTTCACACCCGCTCTCAAGGACCTGGATATGAACCGGATTCCCCTGCTCCGCCACGCGACCATGGTCGCCGCCGTCGGGGTGCTCGCCATCCCCGCCGCGAGCCACGCCCTGAACCTGGAACAGCCCACCTTCGTCGACGACATCGCGCCGATCCTCCACCAGAACTGCGCTTCCTGCCACCAGCCGGAAGAAATCGCGCCGATGTCGCTGCGCACCTACCGCGAGGTGCGCCCCTGGGCGCGCTCGATCGCCCGGGCGGTCGAGAACCGCGACATGCCGCCCTGGGACGCCGACCCGGGCTACGGCCCCTTCACGAACGACATCTCGCTGAGCGACGCGGAGATCGAGGCGATCACCCGCTGGGCCGGTAGCGGCGCTCCCCGCGGCGACGGAGACGAACCCGTCTACGAGTCTCCGGCAAGCACCGGCGAGTGGGCCTTCGGCGAGCCGGACTGGGTCTACGAGTTCGACCCGTTCAAGGTCGCGGCCGACGGGCCCGACGAGTTCGCCGTGATCCCGGTCGAGACCGGCTGGGACCAGGACCGGTGGATCCGGGCGGTCGAGGTCCAGCCCGGCGACCGCGAGGTCGTCCACCACTTCATCCTCTGGCGTGCCGCTCCCGACAGCGAGGTCCAGGACGCCTGGCTCGACGCCTGGGCCGCCGGCGCCAAGGCCAACGAGTTTCCGGCAGGCACAGCACGCCTGGTTCCCAAGGGCCAGAACCTGCTCGGCGACTTCCACTACCACCCGAACGGCACGGCCACGACCGACAAGACCCGCATCGGCATCTGGTTCGCCGAGCCCGAGGCGGTCGAGAAGGAACTGATCAACCTCTGGGTCATGAACTCCACGTTCAGGATCCCCGCCGGCGACGCCAACTACGAGGCGCGCGCGAACCACGTGTTCACCGAGGACGTCGTTGTTCGCTCGCTGGCTCCCCACATGCACTACCGCGGCAAGGACATGACGTACACCGCGCACCTGCCTGATGGCGGCGAGAGGGACCTGCTCAGCGTCAGCCGCTACGACTTCAACTGGCAGACCGGCTACAACTTCGTCGAGCCGGTGGCCCTGCCGGCCGGTACCCGGATCGAAGTCACAGCGCACTGGGACAACTCGGCCGACAATCCTCACAACCCCGATCCGACGATCGACGTCACCTGGGGCACCGACTCGACCGACGAGATGCTGATCGGATTCGTCGACTTCGTGGCCGCCGAGGGCGTCAGTCCCAAGCCCGCGAGCCCGGTGCTCGCCAAGCTGGCGGAACTGGCCCAGACCCATCCCGGCCAGGCGTGGCGCTTCGATGTACAACGCCAGCCTGGCCAGGGGCCCGAGCCGACCGCCATGCTCCTGCCCCGCGGCGGCGTCCCGGGCGGCTGGTTCGTCCAGTTCGGCACCCTCGTGCTGCCGGCGCCGATCGTCGACATCGTCTGGGACGGCAACGACGTGACCGCCACCGCGGAGACGCCCGGCAACACGATGCAGCTCAAGGGTTCCATCCAGGAGGACGGCACCCTGCGGATGGACATGGGTCCGGGCGAGATGATCGGCACGCCGGCCGAGAACGAGACTCCGGCTACCCTGCCCACCGGGTAGGAAGGGCCAGAAGCCCGGAAGCAGGGTGGGGGGCGTCCCGGCTACAATCCGGGCCGCATCTCGAACAGTTCCGGAGAGCACCCGATGAACCGAGCCCCCCGCCCGATTCGCCTCGCAGCCGCCTCGGCGACCGTCCTCCTGCTGGCGCCGGCCATCGCCGCCGGCGTGAACGTCGACCAGCCCACCTTCGTCGACGACGTCGCGCCGATCCTCCACGAGAACTGCGCCTCCTGCCATCAGCCCGACGAGATCGCGCCGATGTCGCTGCGCACCTACCGCGAAGCGCGCCCGTGGGCGCGGTCGATCGCGAGGGCGGTCGAGAACCGGGACATGCCGCCCTGGGACGCCGATCCGGGCTACGGACCGTGGGCGAACGACATCAGCCTCAGCGACGACGAGATCGCGGCGATCACCCGTTGGGCGGCCAACGGCGCGCCCCGCGGTGAAGGCGACGAGCCCGTCTACGAGAAGCCCGAGACCGGGAGCGAGTGGACGTTCGGCGAGCCGGACTGGGTCTTCGAGTTCGATCCCCACGAGGTCGCCGCCGAAGGCCCGGACGAGTTCCTCGACATCCCGATCAAAACCGGGTTCGAGGAGGATCGCTGGATCCGCGCGATAGAGGTGCAGGCCGGCGATCGCACGGTGCTGCACCACTTCATCCTCTGGCGGGCGAGTGAGAACAGCCGGATCCAGGAGGGCTGGGTCGGCGCCTGGGCCGCGGGCTTCGCGCCCCAGCACTTCCCACCCGGCACCGGCCGCCTGCTGCCCGCGGGCAGCGACCTGATCGGCGACTTCCACTACCACCCGACCGGCAAGGCCGCGACCGACCGGACCCGCGTCGGCCTCTGGTTCGCCAAACCGGAGGAGATCGAGAAGGAGCTGGTCAATCTCTGGATCGTGAACAACACGTTCCACATTCCGGCCGGTGACGCGGACTACCGGGCGCAGGCGACCCACGTCTTCGACCAGGACGTCGTGGTCCGCTCGTTGACGCCCCACATGCACTACCGCGGCAAGTCGATGACCTACACCGCCTTCCTGCCCGACGGCGAGCAGCGGGAGTTGCTGAGCGTCAGCCGTTACGACTTCAACTGGCAGACGTCCTACGACCTTGCCGAGCCGCTCCGGTTGCCGGCCGGGACCCGGATCGAAGTCTCGGCCTCGTTCGACAACTCGCCTGACAATCCGCACAACCCCGACCCGACGGTCGACGTCACCTGGGGCGCCGAGTCGACGGACGAGATGCTGATCGGCTTCATCGACTACGTCGCCGCCGACAGCGGCGCCGCCAAGGCAGCGACACCGGCGGGTCCCGCCGGGCAGTGACCCGCCCGCCGGCCGCCGTCGTCGCGTCCCTGACTCTCGCGGCGACGGCGCTCGGCTGCGGCGCCCCCGGCGCGCCCCCAGCGGCCGAGGACGCTGGCACCTCGGGGCCGGTGGCGGCTCCAGAGTTCACGGCACCGATCGTCTTCCAGCGTTTCGAGAACACTGGCGCCACGCCCACCGTCCCCGGCTTCTATGGCGGCGCCGACATCTGGATCATGGAGGGCGACGGCAGCGGGGTGCGCCTGGTGCGCAAGGGCGTTCCCCAGCACCTGGACCACCCCTCCTTGACCTTCGACCTCAGGAGCGTGGTCTACGCCGAGTTCACGGACGCCGACGCTGGCGTCGAGGCCGGCGCCCGGATCTTCCGCGAGGATCTTTCGACCGGCGAGCGCGAGGTACTGCGCGAGGTCGAAGGCTGCGCCGTCCACCACGCCAGCATCTCGCCGATCACCCGGCAGCTCGTCTACGCCCGGAACTGTCCCGACGGCGACGGCTTCGACCAGGGCCTGATCCTCGAGGTGAGCGACCGACGCCAGCTCGACGCCTCCAACACGACCGCGCTCCGGGTCGGCAACGGCGTCGGCCTCCAGCGCGCCGTGCTGTTCCAGGCCGAGGGCGACGCCGTCGACGGCGAGCGACGGATGGAGATCGCGATCATCCGCTTCGACGGCTACGGCCAGGGCACTTACACCGCGCTCACCGACCGGGACCATCGCCATCGCCGACCCGCCGTCTCACCCGACGGCCGGACGATCGCCTGGCAGACGAACCAGACCGGACCGACGGACGACATCTTCCTGGCCGACATCGACGGCTCGAACCAGCGCCGCCTGACCGTGTCCGACGCGAACGACGGCCACCCCTGGTTCTCCCGCGACGGCCGCTGGATCGTTTTCGAGTCGGACCGCTCCGGGAACTGGGAGATCTGGAAGATCGAGATCGAGTCAGGCCAGGTCGTGCAACTGACGGACGATCCGGCCTACGTCAGCACGCGACCGCGCTGGTAGCACCCGCGGCGGTCGTCGGCAGCCCTACTCCACCCGCGACAGGAGCCACCACTTCATCGTCGTCGACACGAGGTCGGCCGCGTCCTCCTGCACGAAGTGATTCGCGCCCGGCACGGTGACCAGGGTCAGGTCGCTGTCGAGCCAGTCCCAGGTGTTGTTCAGGCCGTCCGAGTGCAGCGCCGTGTCGTCCAGGCCGTGGAACTGAAGCACCGGCATGCCCAAACGGGGCGTTTCCTGGCCCTCCGCCTGGCCGATGCCGCCACCGCCTTCGCGCGGGTAGTTCCGCTTGTAGTAGGCCAGCATCGCGTCGAAGTCGGAGCGTTCGAACGCCGCCTGGTAGTGCTTCCTCGCGTCCTCGTCGCGCACCCAGCCGGAGAGCGTCTGCGGCGTCATCGGCATACCGAAGAAGATGTCCGGGTCGCTGGGGCTGCCCTCCTGGAACTTGCGGGCGTAGCCGCTGTTCTGCCGCTGCTCCGGGTTGTTCGCGAGTTCCCGGCCCATGCCGTTCGGATGCGGCAGGTTCAGGATGATCAACCGCTCCGTCATCTGCGGCACGTGGAACGCGAACTGCCAGGCGACCGCGCCGCCCCAGTCATGCCCAACGATCGTCGCCTTATCGCGGCCGAGGTGGCGGATCACCGCGGCGACGTCGCCGACCAGGTAGCGCATGTCGTAGTTCTCGTCGCCGTCGGGCTGGTCACTCATGTTGTAGCCGCGCTGGTCGATCGCGACGACCTGGAAGTCGCTCGAAAGAACCTCCATCTGGTGCCGCCACGAGTACCAGAAGTCCGGGAAGCCGTGGATCATCACGACCAGCGGCCCCTCGCCGATCGAAGCAAAGTGGATCTTGACGCCGTTCGAGTCGGCGTAGCCGTGCTCCACGCGATCCATCAGGTCACTGGCCATCGCCGCTCCCCCTACCGATGCCAGCAGGAAGGCACAGGCGACAACAGCCGCCAGTCGCCGTCGGTTCGTCCGTTCGCCAACTCGCCACATCTTCGTTCTCCTTCGTTGCTCGGTACGGGAAAGTGCCCGAGGGATTGTACGCGCGGAAACTCAGCCTGTTTCTCCCAGCAGCGCAAAGGCGATCAACTCCGAGGGCACACCGCTGCCGCCCACGGCGAGGACCACGTACTGGCGGCCCTCGTGCAGGTAGGTCATCGGCGACCCGCCGACGCCGGCTTCGATCTCCACCGACCAGACCGTCTCGCCGGTCGTCTTGTCCATGGCCGAGAAGGTCGACGGCTCGAAACGCCAGTCGCGGCTCGCCGCGATTTCGGCGAGCGCGGCGGCCTGCTCCTCATTCGCCACGGCCAGCTCCTCTAGCGCCGTGGACGCAAGGTCCAGCGATTCGGTCTCCATCTCGGCATCCGGATGGACGGTCGCCTCCAACCCCACGAACAGCAGCTCCGGCGTCAGCAGCACGTGGGCGCGGGAGCCCGAGCCCATCGGCTCCAGGTCCAGATCGCGGATCGCCGGATGTCCGGTCGGCCCCTGTCCCAGCGGCCTCATCCACTCGATCTCGCCCCGGTTCAGGTCGTAGGCCGTCATGCGCGAATACGGCGGTTTGACGATCGGCAGGCCGAAGGGACCGGGCGGAGTGGTCTGGATCGAACCGATGTAGTCGAAGGACGAACGGTTCGGATCGGGTTTCTTGATCGTCAGCACCACCGGCCGGGTGAACGACGGCACGTAGAGCCATCCGGTCTCCGGGTCGAAGGCGCCGCCCGGCCAACTCGCGCCGCCGCCCCATCCGGGCACCTGCCAGGTACCCCGCAGCGACGGAGGCGTGTAGAGCGGGCCGTAGTCGTACCGCTCCAGGATCTCCTTCGCACGCTCCAGGATCTCCGTCGTGGAGTCGAGCAACTGGTCCTCGTGCATGCCCTGACGCTCGTACGCGGGCGGCTTGGTCGGAAACGGCTGGGTCGTCGCCGAGCGTTCGCCGGGAACGGTGCTCCGGGGCACCGGCCGCTGCTCGATCGGCCAAACCGGCTCGCCGCTGTCCGCATCGAAGACGTAGACGAAGCCCTGCTTGCTGAGCTGCGCCGCGACCTTGAGGTCACGGCCGTCGACCTCGACCTCGCCCAGGATGGGCGGCGTGACCAGGTCGTAGTCCCAGAGACCGTGGCGGATCGCCTGGAAGTGCCACTTGCGCTCGCCCGTCTCGCAGTCTAGGGCCACCAGGCTCTCCGCGAACAGGTTGTCGCCCAGCCGGTGGCCGCCGTACCAGTCGTTGGTCGGCGTGCCGAAGGGCAGGTAGACGAGCCCGAGCTCCTCGTCCGCCGTGATCAGCGTCCACACATTCGCGTTGCCCGTGTACTGCCAGGACTCGTCCTCCCAGGTCTCGTGCCCGACCTCCCCCGGCTGCGGAATCGAATGGAAGGTCCAGCGCAGCTCGCCGGTCACCGGATCGAAGCCGCGGACGTCTCCGGGCGGCGCGTCGGGGTGGTTCGGGGCATCCGAGATCGACGCGCCCACGATCACGGTGTCGCGGCAGACCATGACCGGCGAACTGACGGCGTAGGCTCGGCGCCGCCTGACCTCGCGGCGCAGACCCTGGGTCAGGTCGACCGCCCCGCCGTCGCCGAAGCTGCCGACCGGTTCGCCGGTGAACGGGTCGACCGCCAGGAGGCGGGCATCCCCGGTGCCGTAGAAGAGTCGCGCCGGCACCGGCTCCGCGCCGGCCGCGGCTGGCCTTCCCGGCCAGTGGCTGGCGCCCCGGTGCACGAAGCCGAGGTTCGTGGGACGGCCGGCGTCGTAGGCCTCCGGATCGTAGACCCACTCGGTCTCGCCGGTTGCCGGATCGAGGGCGGCGATCTGGCTCAGGCCGGTGGTCGCGTAGAGGCGGTCGCCGATCTTGATCGGCGTGACCTGGTGGCCGCCGGGCTGCATCCGGCGGCTCCGCAGCCGGCGATCCTCCGCCACCCGATCGTTGTCGGGCGACGACCAGCGCCAGGCGATCTCGAGATCGCCAACATTGTCCGCATCGATCTGGTCGAGCGGCGAGTAGCGTTGACCGCCCTTGTCGCCGGTGGTCACCGGCCACTCGCTGTCCTGGGCGGTGATCGAAACGGGGGCTCCGGCAAGGCAGAGGGCCGCCGCCAGGACCCCCAGCCGCGTTCCCGGGTTCATTCGACTTGTATGCAACAACATGCTCTTTGAGCCTCAGCGCGGCGCGGACGCCGCGACTCTAGTCCCGCTCGGTCGCTCACGCGTTGACGTCGATGACCACCCGGCCGCGCGTCCGGCCCGCCAGGATCGACGCCGCCAACTCCTCGATTCGGCTCATCGGCTCGACCGTCGTCATCTCGGACAGCAGGTCGGCCGGAAGCTCCGCGGCGAGCCGGCGCCAGGCCTCCCGGCGCAGGTCCATTGGCGCCATGACGGAGTCCACGCCCGCGAGAACGATCCCGCGCAGAATGAAGGGATAGACGCTCGACGGCAGGTCCATGCCGCCGGCGAGTCCGCAGGCCGCCACGCAGCCACCGTAACGGGTCTGGGCGATCAGGTTCGCCAGCGTCGACGAGCCGACGACGTCGACCGCAGCGGCCCAGTTCTCCCGGCCGATCGGCCGCGGCTTCGCGGCCAGCGTGTCGCGGGCGATGAAGTCCGCGGCGCCAAGACTGCGCAGGTAGTCATGCTCCGCTTCGCGGCCGGTGGAGGCGATCACCCGGTAGCCAGCCCGCGCCAGCAGCGCCACCGCCACCGAGCCCACGCCGCCGGCCGCGCCGGTCACCACGACGTCGCCGCTCTCCGGCGTCACGCCGTGATCCTGCAGCGCCATCACGCACAGCATCGCGGTGTACCCGGCGGTGCCGATCGCCATCGCCTGCTGGTTGGTGAAGGCGTCCGGCACCGGAACGAGCCACTCCGACTTCATCCGCGCCTTCTGGGAGTAGCCGCCCCAGTGGCTCTCGCTCAGCCCGTAGCCGTTGACCAGTACGCGGTCGCCCCGGGAGAACGAGTCCGATGCGGATTCCGTCACCGTCCCCGCCAGATCGATGCCGCAGACCATCGGCACCGAGCGGCAGATCGGCGCGGCGCCGGTGATCGCCAGGCCGTCCTTGTAGTTCAGCGTGGAGTACTCGACATCAACGAGCACGTCGTGCTCGGGCAGGTCATCGATGGCGAGGTCGCGCAGCCCGGCTTTGTGCCGGTCCTCGATCTTGTCCACCACCACGGCTCGAAACGTCTCGCTCATTTCCATGCTGCTCCCAGTGGTTCCGACTCGCGGCAGGTTCTATCATTCCGGTATGAGCTACACGACGCTGATTCGCCTGTTTGCCGCCGCCCTGCTCCTCACGGCGCTTGCCGCTGCCCCCGTCGCCGCCGCGAATGACCGCGCACGGATGACGCCGGCGAAGGCCGACCCGGCCACCACCTGGCCCCAGTGGCGCGGTCCGAGCGGCCAGGGCGAAGTCGCGGGTAGCGGCTACGTCGACCGTTGGGGCCCGGAGGAGAACGTGCGCTGGAAGGTCGCCGTCCCCGGCAAGGGCAACTCCTCGCCGATCGTCTGGGGCGATGCGCTGTTCCTGACCACCGCCGAAGCCGCAGGCGCCAGGCGCTCGGTTCTCGCATTCGACCGGGCAACGGGGAAGCGTCTCTGGACCACCACAGCGCCGGCAGCGAGCCCTGAACGCGCCTATCCCAAGAACGGCCACGCCTCCTCGACCCCGACCACGGACGGCGAACGGGTCTACGCCTACCTCGGCAACCACGGCCTTCTGGCGCTCGACACGGACGGCAAGATCGTCTGGCACAAGTCCTTCGGCGAGTTGAACGCCTTTCACGGCACCGCCTCCTCGCCACTTCTGCTCGGCGACCGGCTGATCATCGTGCAGGAGCAGCAGCGGGCCGCGTCCTTCATCGCCGCCTTCGACCGCCGCACCGGAGAGGAACTCTGGCGCACCGAACGGGACACCCAGGTGGGCTGGAGTTCGCCGGCCGCGATCTCGGTCACCACCGACGACGGCGAGGAGCGCGACGAGATCGTGGTCAACAGCCAGCACCACGTGATCGCCTACGCGCCCGAGGACGGCCGCGAGCTGTGGCGGGCCGGCGGCACGACCTTCGAGGTCATCCCGAGCCCCGTGGTCGGCCACGACCTGCTGTTCAGCACCTCCGGCCGCGCCGGCCCCACCCTGGCGATCCGCCCCGGCGGCAACGGCGACGTCACGGACAGCCGCATCGTCTGGAGCGCGGCCAAGGGATCGCCATTCGTCGTCGCCCCGATGCTGGTCGGCGACTACCTCTACATGGTCAACGACATGGCCAGCGTGATCACCGTCTACGAGGCGAAGACCGGCGAGGTGCTCTGGCAGGAACGCCTCGGCGAACGGATGCGCGAGGGCTTCTCCGCCGCCCCGGTCGCCTTCGGCGGCAAGATCTTCTTCACCAACGACAACGGCGAGACGTTCGTCATCAAGGAAGGGCCCGATTTCGAGCTCCTCCACGTCAACCGGATCGGCGAACGAACGATCGCATCGCCAGCCCTGGTCGGCGGCGTCTGGTACATCCGCACCGACGGGAACCTGTGGGCGATCGCGGGCGAGTCCGGCTAGGGACTCAGGCCGCGGTGCACCCGCGCCACCTCGACCATGTACCCGCGGTTCGGTAGCGCGGCGGCGCGCTCGATCGAGACTGCGGCCTTCTCCGCTTCGCCCACGAGCTCGTAGTAGAGCCCCAGGTACAGATCGGCGTAGAAGCGCGCGCCGGAACCTTCTTCCCGCACCGCGGCCTCGACCTCCGCGACACTCCCCTCGCCCCGGAACAGCGCGTCGACCTCCTTCATCGGCCGGCGCGCGTCCGGACCGACCGGCAGCATCGATTCTTGTGCAGCCTCCAGACCCTCCTCGGCCGCGACGCAGAGCAAGTGCCACACCGCGTTCTCCACATCGTTCGGATTGACCAGCCGGTGCCGCTCGAACTGGCCGCGACAGTCGCCGAACCGCCCGGCGTAGTAGTACGAGATGCCGCGCTGCCACAGGTACGGGTCCTGTGAAGGCTCCAGAACCACCACCTGATCGAAGTCCTCGATGGACTCCTCGATCTGCCCGGCCTTGAACCGCGCCGATCCCCGGAAGAGATAGAGCTGCCAGTTCCGCGGCTCGACCTCGATCGCCCGGTCATAGCCAGCGATCGCGGCCTCGTAGTCGCCACGAGACTCGTGGAGGCTCGCCTGGCGGACGAGCATCGCCGCGCTCGGCTCGTCGCGCTCCTGGGTCGGCTGAGCGAAGGCGGGTGTGAGAAGGCACACCATCAAGAGCGCTCCTGCGAGCCTCCCCGTTGCCGAGACGGGCATCGATCGGACTCTACCGGGTACACTTCGCGCGCTTCGGCACAGCGAAACACGAAGAGACGAAGGAAGGGATACGCATCATGGGTCTGCTTGACGGAAAGGTTGCACTCGTTACCGGCGCTGGCGGCGGTCTGGGCCGCACGCACGCGCTCCTGCTGGCGCAGGAAGGCGCCGCGGTCGTGGTCAACGATCTGGGCGGAGCGCGCGACGGCACCGGCGCCGGCACCGCGATGGCCGACCAGGTGGCCCAGGAGATCCGCGACGCGGGCGGTCAAGCGGTCGCCGACTACGGCTCGGTCTCCGACGCCGATGCCGCCCGGGCGATGGTCCAGCGCGCCGTCGACGAGTTCGGCAAGCTCGACATCGCGATCAACAACGCCGGCATCCTCCGGGACAAGTCGTTCAAGAACATGACCGACGAGATGTGGGACATCGTCCTCGACGTGCACCTGCGCGGCACCTATTTGGTCACGAAGGCCGCCTACGACCAGATGATCGAGCAGGAGTCCGGCGGCCGGATCGTCATGACGAGCTCGACTTCCGGGTTGCTCGGGAACTTCGGCCAGACCAACTACGGCGCCGCCAAGGCGGGCATGGCCGGCTTCATGCGCTGCCTGGCGCTCGAAGGCGCGAAGTACGGCGTCACGGTGAACCTGCTCGCTCCCGCCGCCTGGTCCCGCCTGACGGAGGACATCATGCCCGAGGCGACCGCCGAGCCGCTGGCGCCCGAGAAGGTGTCGCCGGCCGTTGTCTGGCTGTGCAGCGACGACGCCGCCGACATCACGGGCCGCATCTTCGCGGTCGGCGGCAACAAGGTGTCGCTCCTGGCCTGGCAGGCGCTCGAGATCGCCAGCCGGCCGAACGACCAGGATCCGTGGGACGTGGCGGCCATTGGCGAGAAGATCCGCGCCGCCTCCGCCGACTTCCCTGAGCCCGTCCGTTTCACTGACCTGATGTAGTCGACCGGAAGGGCCGGCGGCTCGGTCAGCAGGGGCCGCCGTTTCTCGTCGTGACCATCGCGGTTGCAACGTTGGGCGGCGATCAGCGTAGAATGATGACCAATGTGACCATTATGGTCACGAATACACCGGCCCCGCCCATCCCCCGCTCTGGAGCGGGCGGCCAACCCCTGAAGAGCAAGCGAGAACCGATCGATGAGCCAGCTAACCGTGGACTCCACCGCGACCTGGAAGCAGCGCCTCGAGGGCCGCGTCCCGCCCCGTCTCGACGAAGAGATCGACATCTTCGAGACCCAGATCGCCCAGAAGCGCCAGGGGAAGATCGACGACAAGGTCTTCGCCGAGACCCGTCTACGCCGCGGCGTCTACGGCCAGCGCTACGACAACGGCCAACGCCACGACGGCACGGCGAGCCGAGCCCTCGAGTACCCCTGCGGCGACCTGACGAAGGGGCCGAACACCGTATGGGACGCCCCCGGGATGCTGCGGATCAAGATCCCGTTCGGCGCCATGAACGGGGAGCAGATGGAGGTCCTCGCGGACCTCGCCGAGGAGTACTCGGACGGGATCGCCCACGTCACCACGCGCCAGGACATCCAGCTCCACTTCATCCACATCGACGACACCCCGGACATCATGCGGCGTCTGGCCGCCGCCGGCATCACGACCCAGGAGGCGTGCGGCAACTCGGTGCGCAACGTCACCGCCTGCCCGCTGGCGGGCGTCTGCCGCGACGAACCGTTCGACGTCTCGCCCTACGCCCACGCGCTGACCTGGTTCCTGCTCGGCCACAAGGACGCCCAGGACTTCGGCCGCAAGTTCAAGATCGCCTTCTCCGGCTGCGCGCAGCACGCCTGCGGACTCGCCAACATGCACGACCTCGGGGCGGTGGCCCAGGTCCGCCCGACCGGCAACGGCACGAGCAGCGGCACGGAACGCGGCTTCAAGGTCTACGTCGGCGGAGGACTCGGCGCCGTGCCGCACCAGGCGAAAGTGCTCCGTGAGTTCGTGCGCGAGGACGAACTCCTGCCTCTGGCCCAGGCCGTCTGCCGCGTCTTCGGGCGGCTCGGCGAGAAACGGAACCGGGCACGGGCACGGGTCAAGTTCCTCGTGGCCAAGCTGGGCATCGAGGAGTTCACCCGCCTCGTCGACGAAGAACTGGCGATCCTGCCTCCCGACGATCGCTGGAGCGCGTATCTGGATGACCTCTCCGTAACGGACGAGGAGCCGACTCGACCGGCGGCAGCGCTGTCGCCCGGCGATCGGCCCGAGGGCTTCGCCGAATGGCTGGGATCGAACGTCCAGCGGCAGCGCCAGCAGGGCTACGTCGCGGTGGCGATCAACCTGCCTCTCGGCGATCTGACTTCGACCCAGTTGCGGGCGCTGGCCGACACGACCCGGCAGTACAACGGCGGCCACGTGCGGAACACCGTCGAGCAGAACATCCTGCTCAGAAACATCAGCGAGGCGGACCTGCCGGCGCTCTACGCCGAACTGCGGGAGCAGGGCCTGGGCGAGCCCGGCGCGTCGTCGCTCGTCGACGTCACGGCCTGCCCCGGCACCGACACCTGCAAACTGGGGATCTCGGCGTCACGCGGACTCGCCGGCGAACTGCGCAAGCGGATCGCCACCTCGATCAGGACCACCGGCGTGCTTGCCGACGAGGCGGTCAAGGATCTGCGGATCAAGGTCTCCGGCTGCTTCAACTCCTGCGGCCAGCACCACGTCGCCGACATCGGCTTCTACGGCGTCAGCCGCAAGAGCGACGGCCGCACGATCCCCCACTTCCAGGTCATCCTCGGCGGCCAGTGGACCGAGAACGCGGGTTCGTACGGGCTGGCGGTGGTCGCGGTGCCGGCCAAGCGCATTCCCGAGGCGGTCGAGCGGATCACCGGTCTGTACGTCGCCGAGCGCGAGAAAGGCGAGAGCTTCCAGAGCTTCATCGCCCGGGTCGGGAAAGCCCGCATCCGGCAACTGCTCGACGACCTGACGAAGCTGCCCACGTACCTCGAGGATCGCACTCTCTACTCCGACTGGGGTGACCCGCGCGAGTACACGATCGGCGACCTCGGCGTCGGCGAGTGCGCTGGCGAGGTCGTGACCGCGGTCGAGTTCGGTCTCTCCGCCGCCGAGCGCGAGGTCTTCCAGGGTCTGCTCGAACTCGACCGGGGCGCTGCCGAAGCTGCCGCGGAGAAGGCATACGCGGCGATGCTCCAGGCTGCGCGCGCGCTGATCACAACGGAGAACATCGACATCGGCACGGCTCCGGAGGAGATCGTCGGCGAGTTCCGCACCCGCTTCCATGACACCGAGCTGTTCTTCGATCCCTACGCCGGCGCCAAGTTCGCGAACTACCTGTTCCGGGTTCACGGCGACGCCGAGACCGACTCCGGCGAGGAAGCGCATCGACGGATCGAGGAGGCCCAGCTGTTCATCGAGGCTGCTCACGCCTGCAACCAGCGGATATCCGAGCTCCAGGCAGCCAGGGTGGCCTGATGGGCATGGAAGGCGCACAGATCTCCAACCTCGACACTCTGGTCAAGTTCGACCTGAAGGTGCTGGCGGCCGGCGCCCCGGAGGTGGAGGCAGAGGAGTTCATCCCGGTCTTCCACCGCTGGATCACCGAGCGCGTGCTGCCCGAACTCCTGATCGACGTCGCCGACTACAGCCACGTCCACGAAGGGCCGGGCGTGCTGCTCGTGGGCCACGACGCGATCTACGCGTACGACCTGAGCCGGGGCGAGCCGGGCCTGCTCTACAGCCGTCGCCACGAATCCGGAGCGGAGCTCCTGGGCATCGGCAGCCTCGACCGCCGGCTCAAGTCGCTGCTCGACTCCGCTTTCCGCGCCTGCGACCTGATCGAGGCCGAGCCTCAGTTCGGCGGCCGGGTCGCCTTCGACCGCCACAGGCTCGAGCTGCGAGTCAACGACCGGCTGTTTCCTGCCGACGAGGAGACGGCTCTGACGCTCGCCGGCGCCTTCCGGCGGGCGCTGGCCGAGGCCGGCGTCCGCGCCGGTGATACACCGGTCGAGGTGAAGCGGATCGGGGAGCCCCGCGAGCGGCTGACGCTTAGAAGCGACTGAGCGGACGCCGGCAGAGCCGGCGACGATCTACCGCCGGCTACGCCGGCAGCGGGTCAGAAGACCCGCGCACCGACAGTCAAGCCGGCGCACCCAGTGCGCGGTCGACGAGCGCCCGCAGTTCCGGCTTCAGTTCCAGAGCCGCCGCGGCGGCGCGGCCGGCGTCCGACATCTTGGGCCAGGTCCTGGCGAGCACTGCCGCCGTCTTGTCCGGTCCCAAACGACCGGCCAGCGCCTCCAGGTCGTGCTCCAGGAACACCAGGCAGGCCGCGTCCTCCAGAGTCTGCGCCTCCGCGGCCGCACTCCGGCCCGCGCGCTTCAGTACGAGGTTCTGGACCCGCTCCATCTGCTCCCGGCGGTAGCCCGCATCGCGCAGCACCGCGCCCGCAAGCCTGGCGTGCTCCAGCGCGGCCGCGCGCCGCCAGGCGAGGTAGCCCTTGCGTCCCTCGGGATAGTCCGTCCGCGGCAGGCTGAAACGGCGCAGGTGCTGGCAGTGGGCCGCGAGCAGCAGAATCTCACCGGCCTCCGGATCGAGCCGCTCGACCCAGGCAGCCATCCGGCGCGAGTAAGCCAGCTCCCTCGGCACCTGTTCGCCGTCCACCGTCGCCGTCGCCGGGTCCTCCCGGTGGAACAGATCGAACCCCGCCACCGCGTTCTGGAAACGCGGCATCAACTCGAAGCTCTTCACCTACTCGCCGGCCAGCTCGCGTTCAACAACCAGCTTTTGCTCAGCGTTTCGCTGTAGCTCCGCCAGCCAGTCGACAAAGCCCTGCGGATCAACGAAGGGGTGGGGATCGGACGCTCCCCGCGACGCCAACTGCTCCGCACGCTCGAAAACCCGCCCCATTCCGGCGTGGTTCGTGATGTTGACCTCGATCTGATTGCCCTCCTCCCCGGCGAGTCTCTGGATCCTGGCCACGCTGTCCAGGTAGAGGTTCGTCCGGTGGACTCCTTCGAAATTGAGGCCCACGCCGCCGAAGACGAACGCCCGGTGCTCCTCCCCGCCGTCCCGCACCGGGAAGTCCATCGAGAGGACGCCTTCGGTGTGACCGGGGGTGACGTAGAACCGGATCTCCGTGTCGCCCAGCTGCAGGGAGTCGCCATCCGCGATCACCATGTCGCGCACCGGAACGTCGATTTCGTAGCGGGGGTCGCTCGGCGGCTGTTCGGCCAGCTCCCAGTCGGCCTCGGTCATGCCGACCCGCGCGCCGTAGGTCTCCTGGAACCTCGCCGCCCCGCCGACATGGTCGAAGTGGCCGTGGGTCACCAGGACGTACTTCAGATCCGAAGGATCGAATCCCACGGCGCGGACACCGTCGATCACGTTGTCGATGAAGTCGCCGTACAACGAGCCGATCAGGATCAGGCCGTCCGTCGTCACCAGGAGGTAGGACGACACCCATTCGATGCCGACGTAGTAGAGGTTGTCGAAGATCTGGAACGGCTCGACCCGCTGCGCCACAGGGTCGTTCCGCAGTCCCCAGCCGTCGTCCTCGGCGTCCGCGGACACCGCGACGTCGGCTTCAGGAGCCTCGACCGGCGCCGGCGCCGTGCTCTCGCCGCCGCATGCCACGGCGCCCAAAGCGATCGAGAGTGCGCTCAGGAGAACCAGGAGGGAACGTGTCATGTGCCGGTCCAAGTTACCATGCCGATCCGACCGAACGGGCCTCTACCAGTGCTCGCCGTAGGGCCTGAGTTCGACCTCGAAACTCCACGCCGACGGATCCTGGTGGGCCACGTACCAGACGTTCTCGGCGATCGCTTCCGGCTTGATGAAGAAGTCGTCCGGCTGATCGGGCATCCGCCGCCGCGTCCACTCGAGGTCGATCACCGCGTCGATCACGAAGTACGCGACGTGAACGCCCTGGGGCCCCAGGCTCCGCGCCATCGACTCCGCCAGAATGCGCTGCCCCGCCTTGGTCGGCGCGAAGCCGGCGAAGCGCGGTACGCCGCGGCGCGCGGCGGTGTTGCCGGTGACCATGATGGCCCCACGCCCGGCCTCGATCATCGCCGGCGCCAGCGCCCGAGCCAGGTACAGGAGCCCCATCACGTTGACCTCGAAGTTCGCGCGCAACTGCTCGGGCTCGACCTCCAGGAAGTCGCCGAAGGCCCCGCCGACAGCGTTGTGGACCAGGGCCGTGGGCACGCCGAGGTCGCCCCGGACCCGAGCGACGGTCGTGCGCACGGCTTCGGGGTCCGAGACGTCGCAGACATAAGCGCGCGAGCCCTCGATCTCGGACTCCAGGGCTCGCAGCCGGTCTTCGTTGCGGGCCAGCATCGCCACCCGGTAACCGCCGGAGGCGAACCGCCGGGCGAGCGCCGCCCCGGTACCGGGACCGACCCCGGAGATCAGGCAAACAGGATCGCTCATCGGCCGCCGACGCTACTGCATTCCATGGGGTAGAAGGCGCTCCGGTTCTGCTCAACAGACCTATAGCTATTCCTGTATGCTTTCCGGGCACGACTCACTGCGCCGTCTTCCCGGGAGGCCACAATGATGGAACGCCGTTCTTCGATGCCCCGTCTTCTGTCCGCGGCGGCGCCCGGAGCGCTCGCGGTCGTGATGTTGCTGACCGCGTCTCCGGCAGCCGCCGAGCGCGAGTTCTACGTCGGCTTCCACCTCGGCCGGACGGACGTCGAGGTCAACGCCGACGACGCTCTCGACCAGATCCTCGATGGCGACGGCAACTCGCGGGCCTACGAAGTCGGCTTCAAGTTCAACGACAACTTCGCCGTGGAGGCCGCCTACTACGACCTGTCGGAAGTCGACGGCGCGGTCCGGCCCTGCGCCGAGGGCGTGCCGTGCTCGGACATTCCGATCCGCGGCAAGATCAGCGTCCTGTCGCTGGCCATCGTGCCCCAGTACGCGATCACCGGCCGCATCTCCATCTTCGCGAAGGTCGGCATCGTGTCGTGGGGCGCCGACCTGGAGGACGCCCTGGACGACTTCGACGTGACCCTCGACGACCTGGACGAGGAAGACCTGGTGTACGGCGTCGGCGCGGAGTTCCAGCTCCTCGGCCGTCTCAGCCTGGTCGGACGCTTCGAGTCCATCGGCGGCGACATCGAGACCGTCTCGGTCGGAGCCCGCGTGGGCTTCTAGGGCGGTCGCGACGCTAGTGCTAGCGTCCGCGCATGACCGACATCACGCCCTACCGCATCGAGATCGACGAAGAGGAACTGACCGACCTTCGCCAGAGGCTCGGCAACACCCGCTGGCCCGAGCGCGAGACGGTCGACGACTGGACCCAGGGAATCCCGCTCGCCTACACGAAAGAGGTGTGCGAGTACTGGGCATCCTCTTACGACTGGCGCCGCCTGGAAAGCCGCCTGAACGACCTCGACCAGTTCAGGACCGAGATCGACGGGCTGGGTATCCACTTCCTCCACCTGCGCTCGAAGCACCGGGGCGCGGCGCCGCTCGTGATGACCCACGGCTGGCCGGGCTCGATCGTCGAGTTCCTGGAGGTGCTCGAGCCATTACTCGATCCGACCGCTCACGGCGGCTCCGAGGAGGACGCCTTTCACCTGGTGGTTCCCGCCCTGCCGGGCTTCGGATTCTCGGACAAACCGACCAGAGCCGGCTGGAGCGTCGAGAAGATCGCCGACGCCTGGGCTGAACTCATGTCGCAGCTCGGCTACGAGTGGTACTTCGCTCAGGGGGGCGACTGGGGCGCGGCGGTGAGCACCGCGATCGCGATCCAGGACCACGAGCACTGCCACGGCATCCACCTGAACATGCCGACCTCGGGGGTGGACCGGAGCACGATGGACGACCTGACGGACATCGAGAAGGACGCCCTCGCCGGGCTCCAGTACTACCAGGACTGGGACTCCGGCTACTCCAAGCAGCAGTCGACCCGGCCTCAGACCCTTGGTTACGGCCTGGTCGATTCACCGGCCGGGCAGGCCGCCTGGATCATCGAGAAGTTCTGGTCCTGGATGGACTGCGACGGCCACCCGGAGAACGTGCTGACGCGCGACCAGTTGCTCGACAACGTGATGATGTACTGGCTGCCCGGCTGCGGCGCTTCTTCGGGGCGCCTCTACTGGGAGAGCTTTGGCCAGGGCGGTGGCGATCCGGTCGAGATCCCGGTCGGTTGCAGCATCTTCCCCAAGGAGATCTTCCGCTCCTCCCGGCGCTGGGCTGAGCGCCGCTACCGGCAACTCGTGTATTGGAACCGGCTCGAGAAGGGCGGGCACTTCGCCGCCTTCGAGGTGCCGGACACCTTCGTCGACGAGCTGCGGAAGTGCTTCCGCGCGATGAAGGCGTAGAGGCCGGCCGCGCTCGACCATGCGACGGCGGCCCCGCCACCGCCGCACCGCCTGGTCGGCGCCTGAGCGAGCTTCGGGCCTGGGAATCCGTCTGAGTCCTTGATGGCCGGCGCCGCGCGCGGCGCCGCGAAGCAGCGAACGAGGGACTCGACAAGCGAGGTGCAAGTGGCGGTAGAATCCAGCGCAACGCAGACGGAGCGAAGACCGAAGCGAATGCTCCGGAAACGGCGCTCGACGATGAACAGGTGCAAAGGCCAATGACCGACGCCGCCGATCGAGCGATCGCGATCGAGGCGGACGTGGCCGTCCTGAAGAAGGATGTGGCCGTTCTCAAACGGCAGGCCGACTCGCTCAACGAGCGCTTCGACAGCTTCCGCGACGAAATCGTCGCCCGCCTCGACGCCTCGGAGGAGCGGATCAAGAGCCAGGTCCAGCAACTGCGCGGCGAAGTCCGCGCCGAGATCGCCGAACTCCGCGCCGAGATCGCCGAACTCCGCGCCGCAGCCGACGCCCGGTTCGAAGCGCAAAGGAAAGAGACGAACGCCCGGTTCGACGGACTCAGGGAAGAGATGAACGCCCGGTTCGAGAGCGTGGACGAGCGGCTGAAGGTCTTCGCCTGGCTCATCGGAGTCGGCCTGACGCTCTACACCGCGACGACCGTCTCGCTGATGTTCCTTCTCTTCCGCGCCGTCCTCGTCTGACGATCTCCGCGCGCTGGCCTATCTGGATTGCGAGGACGAGGCGGGGCGGCACGCGGAACGCGTGGGGGTTGCCGTCTGCCCGGCCCTGGGACGTGGCCAGCCAAGGCGAAGCCAGGGAGCACGTACTCAAGATGCTGGAAAAGCCCTGATCGGCTACTTCGAGTGCCTCACGGAACTCGGCGCTCCGTGGGAGGTGCTGGACGAGAAGCGCCCGACGCCAACCGTAGCGGCGGTTCTTCGCACGGCGGCGCCAGACCGCAAGGCTCCCTGGCTCGACATCCCGATCTGGTTGCTGCCAGGTGGCGAAGTCCCCCAGGCTGCCCTCCGTTAGGCCGCGCCACGCCAGGCGCGCTCTGGAACGAGCCGGTTTCTCCGGACTCCGCCAGCGCTGCTCCCACCTCCACTTGACCCGACCGGGGCTGAGCGGCCTCGTGGTCATCCCCATGCACCGCAGGGATCTGAAGCGCGGACCACTGGCGTCGATTCTCCGGCAGACCGGATTGGGCCGCAGCGACTTCATCGAGCTTCTCGAATAGTCGCCTGCCTACCGAGGCCGGAAGAGCGAGGCGCAACGATGCGCTCCGCGGCCGCTCAGGAACCGCAACCTCGCGACCCGAGCGCCGCGGCGGCGACCAGAACCACAAGCAGAAACAAAGAGACGAGCGTTCGCAAGGTCCTGAAAGCCTCAGCCATCGAGTGCATCCGCTCCCATGCCGCTACCCACCTGCGCTTCATCCTGGCCCGGCTGCGGGGGCCGCGGAACAACAGGCGGCGTAGCCTATGGGAGAGCCGGTCAAGCAGCTTGTCGCTCGGCCTCTTGCGCCACACTCGTAGGTTGTTTCGCCTCCAGAAGTTCAACGCGGCAATTCCGAATTCTGCCTTCGCCTCTAGCTGGCCAGGCTACGGCTACGGATGACACGGAAGAGCCGCCACGTCGGCGACCAACGGGTTCCGGCTGTTGCGGCGATACGGCAGCGTCACGCGGGTGGCGTTGTCCGTGACCAAGACGGACCAGTCGAGATCCGTAGCGGCGGAGCCGAACACCGAGTACTTGCCGGCCACACTGCAGCCGTCGAGCTTCTTCAGCTTCCCCTCAACCGGGAACCCCGCTCGACTCTCTCCATCTGAGTCTCCGCCAGTCAAGCTTGGGACGCCATCGCGCAAGGCCACCATCCAACCTTCGACGGTCGGACAGATCCCCGGCCCCGGCGGGATCTCGCCGCAATCTACCGGCGGCTCCGTCTCAAGGCGAAGAAGACAGTTCAGGCAGTGCAACTCCCGGTTAGCCCAAGCGCCCCAGGTCGAGTCGACGCCCTTTTCCCGCGTGGCCGCCACCAGGCACCTCCCCGTTCCCACGACCTCCAGTCGCGCCTGCAGGTTCACCACGCCTCGGACCGGATCGTATCGTCCGTCTCGCCGGTCCTCCACCGACCGGTTCTTCGCCATGAGCTCGTACTTCGGCCACTCACGCGATATCACTTCCAACCAATGCTCCGATCCCGCCATCCGCTCCCTGACCACGACTGCCGCGAGCCGCCCTCTCTCGTTCGCCACGCAGAGATTGAACGCCTTGCCTACGCACACGCGCCTCGCCCCCTCACTGGCGGACCGTTCACACTTCTGCGCCTCGAGACAGCGCTTCCACAGCTTGGGACAGTCGTCGCATTGCAAGTCGAAGTCCCTGACCATCCCGCCAGCGAGCGATGAACTCGCGTAGCCGGAGACTCGCACTTCGACCTTCTGCCCTCCTTGAGCGCAACCTTCAAGGGGCCTCAGGAACTCCTCGATGCGCGCCCCGTCGAGAACTGGCCGGCCGACATCGCAGTTGCCGGCCCTCCAGTCTTCGATCCTGGCTTCTCCGGAAAAGAACTGCGTGGTTGAAAATGCCGGAGGGCCGCTGACAAACAGATCGGCAACCGGTACAAGAGACGCCTCCGCCTCCTCCTCTGCCACCTTCACCGCGACAAGAACCAACGCGAAGGCTGCGCTGAACGTCGACAAGGCGACGAGCAGTCCAGCAGACCAACTCATGATCGGCTTTGAGGCCATCTACACTCCTCTCAATCCGCCGGTGTCTCTTTCCACGCCCGCCCGATATCCCGCAGCGTCCGGGCCAGCACCTCCCAGAGCCGGCCGAGAACCTCCACGAGCCGCTGGCCGAACAGGAAGATCATCTGAAAGGCGAACGCGAACGACACGAGGGCTGCGGCTGCTACGAGAAACTCGATCTCGTGCACATGCCGATACGTAGTGGCAAATGCCAGGACGCCGGCGAGGACGCTGACAACCAAACAGGCAACGCCGAAACCGATGGCTACGATGCCGCGCCACGCGGCCGCAAGCGAACGCCTTAGCCGCCCGGCCACCCGCCGCAGGGGCGCCACACGCGCGGAAATCTCACGGCGCTCACGCTCAGAATCGCTACGCTGGTCGACGCCAAGTCTCCGCAGCTCTCGAGCTCCTAGCGACCTCCTTTCCTGTTCCGCTCTTGGGTAGGTGGGCGGCTTAGCACACTCAACCTTGACCCCCTTGATCGCAACAGGCCTTCTTTCCTCTTCCTCTCCGTGCGCTTCGGGTCCCGTGCCCTGCGCCGGCGGCCGACCCGTCCTCCCAGCGAATCGCAGCCTTGCCTTCTTGACTCGCCTCCGAGACACCGCCTCAGCGAAGTTGGCGCCGATGCGGTCGGTGCCGTACTCGCAGCGCTCGCAGTCCCGGCGCTCGTAGGCCGAGAAGTGGACCGCCTCGCATGCCGACACCGGCTCGCCCTTCCTGAGCTTCCCGATCGGCCGCACGTAGCGAGTGAACCAGTGAAGAAACGGCCGGCGGTGCTTCAGTTCGCCATGGGTACACTCCTCGGGCCCGTCGATGTTGCCTTCTGGATCCAGAGGTAAACCCGCCTCGGCCGCCTTGGACCACATCCAGTGCAGCGCCACGCCCGACAACGCGTCGGATTCGGCATCTCCCCCCACATCGCCGTGAACTCCCGGAAACCAGACCTGCTCCACGAACTGTCCGCTCTTCGGAGGGTGGTCCCAAAGCGTCGGCATGTAGGGCCGCCGCTTCTCGTCGATCGCCAATGCATGATAGCCATGCCGCACGGATTCCCCGAGTTGAACGTCGTGAAAACGGTCTCGCCATCCGAAGAGCAGAGAATCGACGCCGTTTATCGGTATACCGAGAGCCCCGACGGTATCCCAGACGCCCACGAACCACACTTCGGTCTTCCCGCCGGAACCACCTGCTTCCGAAGAACCCGACGGGTGATCGCGTCTGAAGTCGCAGGCACGACTCTCGCGTCTCTTTCTGTTCCTGATCCTGTAGATCTTCATGGCTTTCCGAGCGATCTCTTGCGAGTTCATCTCGCCTGCCTTCGGAATGCCACAGAGATCGATCAAGCCGGCCAAGCTACGCGCGGTGTAGGCGCCCCGACTGTAACCGAACAGATATAGCCGATCGCCTGGCGAGGAGTGCTTGACGACGTGAGCGTAGGCGGCCCTGATTCCTCTGCTTAGGCCGAAGCCCAGCACGCCACCTAGAATGCGTTCACCGGGCTTCGTTCCCACACCAGGGAAGTAGCAGACCTTGACGGATTCGTGCTCTCCCACGCGGATCGCGTCGTAGGTCTTCGACACGTTCGTCTCCTTCGCTTCACTCTCTGGCCGCGAGCGGCGCGCGTCTCTCCAGGTTCCGTCGAAGCAGAGCACGATGTTCTTGAGGGCGCCCTCCCACCGTTCGACCGGTTCGTGCGCTGAAGGGGGACAGTGTGTGCGTACGTCGGATGACGCTTCCCTAGTTCGCCCGCTGGTGTTCCCGTTCTGGATCTTCTTGGTCATCCCGGCAAGTCACCAAACTGGCCGCAGTCTTTCTGACTGGCCAGCTGCCGCTAGGAGTGCCACCTGCGAACCGGCGGCGCGGGCCGCGGGCCACGCGGCGGCGGAGCCGCCTTCGAGCACGAGCGTCGCGGTCGTAGGGCGGCAGTCCCTGTACTCCCCGTTCGCCAGCGCGAAGTCGGAGCGGTTCGGCGCGGCCTCCTCGGCGCTCCGCGACTGCTGGGCCGCAAAGACGATTGCCACAAAACGACGGAGACCAAGTTCCCGACTCGGCGGAACCGAGACCGGCCCCCATGTCCTCGTCGTGGACCGAGCAATCTCACTGCGCCAGGCCCCATCGACGCAACTCACGATCCGCTTCCTGGGCATGTTTCGCCTCCTTCGACGCAGGGCGGCTGCACGGAAACGCCGCCGAATCCACGAAGGCAGCTGCTCGTTCACGCCGGTCCGTCTTGGTGTAGTGCCGAGCGGCGCCGGCCTGCGTGTCCGTAACCTTGATCTCAAAACCCAGCGTGGTCGCCGAGCCAGCCAGAACCCAGTAGTAACCGTTCACCCCGCAGCCGTCCAGCACTTTCACCAACATCTCCCAGTTCGACGGTTCGAAGAACCAGAACAGCCCCGAGTCCACCGTGCGCTCCGGGGCCGCCGACGCCGGCCCCGTCTCCCCGTCTTCGGTCGTCCACTGGACCCGAACATCAAAGCGACCCTCCTGCAGCACCAGGCTCGAGCCCGCCGTCTGCCCCGATTCGAGCGGCCGTGGAGATCCGGGTGGATCCAGTGATTCAGGCACACGGCTGAGTACGGTCGCCCCGGTCTCGGCACAAGCCTCGGGAAACGCCGTGACATCGGCTATCGCCGGCGCCGCCTGGCCCGCTTCGTTTTGGTACTCCCGTACGCTACCGGACTCGGTGTCGGTCACCTTCACCCGGTAGCCCAGGTCCGTCGTCGCGGCGCCGAAGACCCAATGGTGATCGTTCACCGCGCAAGCGTCGAGCACCTTGACCAGCAGCTCCCAGTTGGTCGAACTGAAGAACCAGAAGAGACCGGAATCCGCCGTTCCAACGCCTGCGACCGCCGCCTCGCCGGACTGTCCGTCGGCGGTCCACCAGTCGACCGTCACCTCGTAGCGGGAGTCCTGCAGGCACGTCGCGGCGGCCGTCGACCGGCAGTTACCCTCCGGCTCGACCACTTCGATCGTGAACGAGAGGGACGCGCTCCCGCCCTCGGCGTCGGTCGCGGTGTAGGTGTACTCGGCGGGCCCCGAAACCGCCGTCGGGCGGCCGCTCAAGATCCGTGAGGAGTCGTCGAACACGACTCCCCTGGGCAACGCAGGCCTGAGCGAGTAGCTGATGTCGCCATCGCCACCGCCCGCTGCTGGCAACTCCAGCGGCTCGATCATCGCACCCTCGGTCCAGCGCTGGTCCGGAATCGTCGTTCCGCCAGTGAACGTCGGCGGTGCCGCCGCACGGTAGTTGCTGACTGCATCCACCGTGAGCCGCAGCGCCCCTGCAGCCTCGTGAACGCCACGCTCACCCACGAGACGACCCTCGTAGCGGTACGATGAACTGGAGAACACAGGCCTGTTGTTCCACCCCATAACGGTGCCCCACGACTCCTCGGTGTTCGTGAACCCCACGGCGCCAGTCACGACTCTTCGCTGGCCATCACTCGTGTGGACCTCGACCCGATCTTTCGCGTCACCGCCGAACCCAGGACTGTGTGCGATACCGAGGTTGTGCCCAACCTCATGGCGGAGCACCGTCCTCCAAACTTCGTCGCATCCGAAGCCGCCGGCACCGCAGAAGTTGTTGATGGAGCCTATGAACCCCCACGACCCGGTGGAAGACGCCTCGAAGTATGCCGGCTGATTCGCCACACCAAGGTAGCCGGACGGGTCGTCGACGAGCGCATAGACCAGATCAGCGCCTAGCTCATTGCGGCGTCTCTTGGCACGCGGGTCGTTCGCTATCCAGTCCATGGCGCGGCTCTGCCTTGCTGGCATCGCCGGATGCCGCTCGATGCCCACCGTCCGGAGCTCCGCGTTGACCCGACTGTTAGCGAGTGCCTCGTTCAACATCTCCACGGAAGCTCGGATCTGCTCTTCCATCGAAACACCCAGCCGATCGAAGTCATCCGCGAAGCCATCCGTGTAAAAGAACAGAATCGTGATCACGTACATCTCGTCCGGGACGGCTCGCTGAAGCGGGACAACGTCTTCCGAGTGAGTAGGACGGAAAACGTCTTCCGAATGAGAAGGACGAAAGATGTGGTGCTCGGCGGTGTACCCATGTGTCTCCGCGCCGACGACGTACCGGTGGTGCACCAAGGCGTCCCCTGGCTGTGAAGTAGAGAGATGGCCGAGCGCGACCGGCAGGACGAACGCCGCGCCAAGGACAGCGAACCCGAGCGCGGCCAAGGCGGACCCCGAGCTACTCCGCTTCCTACCCTTCCTGCCCCCGCCTCGCATCGTCCGCTCCGAACCGAGCCCCGTCAACCTCTCAGGATCACTCCAACCGACCGCTGCGTTCCCCAAATCGTCCCCAGCGTCTCCACGCATCTACCTTCTCCCTTTCCTCAGGACGTTCTTCTCCCACCGGTTACACGAGCCGCGGCTCACTTCAAGCCCTCGACCAGATAGACACCGGCCGTACCGAAGTAGCCGTGAACACAGGCCGCCTCGGGTGCGCCCGGGTCCTCTCCCGCAGCCTGTGCGTGGATTCGAAGCGCTCCGCTTCTCCACTCCGCACTGCTCTTCAGGAGACGGCGCAATGCTCTTCGGACCTTCTTCGCCCGGCGGCCCGCGAGGATCGACGGTCCGCAAGTGTCTTCGTGGCCGATCACGAGCACGGTGCCGGTACGCCCGGCGAGCCTCCTCGCGATGGCTACGATCCGGTCCGGCTCCGAGGCTGAGGAGTGAATCCTCCGGCTGTCCTCCTCAAACTCGACCCGGTCGAGGAACTCGGCTTTCGCGCACGGTCCGGGAGCGCCGGGCGGAGCGTCCGGCTTCGTGCAGAGCGGGTGTTCGGACTCGCCGTTTCCAGTTGCTGCGCTTGCAACGACCGGGCCAGCCACTAGGTTGGCCAGGCTTCCCCCGTGGGAGGCCCGCACGGTGACCGGCGCGCCGCTCAGGGTCACGGTCTGCGTCGCGCCGGGCCCCGGGTTGCCGGAGCCGTTCCACCCACCGGCCAGGGGTGGCGTAGCGACCGCGTTGACGTCGAGGTCGAGCACCACGCCCGGAAGAGCACTGTGAGTCTGAGGTTGCGGTGTTTCGGGCTTCCCGGCGCCTCCTTCCACATTCACCACGACGGAGCTCTTCGTGGGACGCGGCTGCCGGGGCTCCAGAGGCTCCAGCTTCTTGAGCGCCAACAGGCTTCCGCCCACCGCAAGGACCAAAACCAGCGAGACGACCCAACTCCAGAAGGTCAGTTGCTTCAGTTGATCTTCGGGTATGCGGGTGTCGTTGCCGTTTCCGGGGTTTGGGCCGGCTGGTTTCTTCGACTCAGGGCTCATCGGCAGCACCCCGCTCAACGCTCATCGTCAGGCGGACCGTCGTTCGCGGCGTCATCGCGCGCCTCCTCCGCGGCATCGCGATGCCGTTCCACCTCTTCACGGATGGCTTTCACGGCGTCCCGGTCGGCTTGGGCCGCGTCGCGAGCGTCCTCGGCCACATCGGTGGCGGCCAATGCGGCATCGCGGGCCTCCTCCGTGACGCTCTTGGCTGTGTCGGCCGCATCGCTGGCGCTCTCGGCCCCCTTCCCGGCTTCGTCGGCCGCGGCACGGGCAACCTCCGCCGCCTCCTTCGATTCGTCGGCCGTCTTGCGAGCGCTCTCCGCGCCATCCTTGGCGTCTTCGGCGGCGACGCGAGCGCCCTCAGCGCCGCGTCTGGCGACCACGGCTGCGGCCTGCGCGCCGTTCGCTTCCTTCTTCGCCTCGTCCGCCTTGTCGCGGGCGCGCATCGCTTGCGCCGCGACGGCGCATGCCTCGTCACGACACCGCTCCGCCTCCTTGACGGCTGCTTTGGCGCAGTCGCGAAGTTCCTGCATCTTCGCTTCCCTGCGAGCCTCCTCGCGAGCCACCTCCCGAGCTTCGTGCCTGGCACCGCGGTCGATCCGGAAAGTCGTAAACACGAAGATGCCGCTGATCAGCACGGCGGTCAGCGCAACGTAGGAGGCAATCCACGATTCGCTGGTCTCGCCGACGGGAGAAAGACCGACGAATCGAACGAAGATCGGCGGGAAGATGAAGATCAGCGTCGCCGCGACGATAACCAGCACGAACAGAAGGAACTGCCCCTGCCACGGCCAGTCCAGCGGCGTCTTTCCCGGCCCCTCGTTCCGGCTATTCCCGGCCATCGACACGTCCTCCTGGCCGCGCCATCCGGGCGGCCTGTATCTCTTCGTTGGGCGACCTGGCGCGACTCGCCACCGCTGCCGAGCCATGCATGGTTCTGGTCCCTGAACGCGACGCGTTCTCACAGGGATCCAGCAGCCAAGGGCCGCAGCCGCGCGCGCGATCCAGACCGAACGCCGCCCCTCGGGCCGCCCCGGCGGTCCGGCAACTCGCCGGTCGCTTCGATCTGACTACGAGGTTGTCAGGTTTTCGGGGGGGGGGGGGGGGGGGGGGGTAAACCGAGCGGAAATCAGACGGTCCACATTCGCCCGAGTCAATCCGAACCCTGTCGCATCGCCGTAGCCGAGCATCCGCTCGTCAACCTGCATCAGCCGTTACCCACCACTGTCCTTGATAGGAGAACTGCTCCTGATTGGAACGTCGCGCAAGCTAGCGCATCTTCATCGGCAAGGTCAACCCGGAGAGCTGTCCACTAGAAGTGGAGCCTAAACGGGGTACCGCAATCCAACGGGAAGTTAGCCTGGAGCTCGGCGTCCAGAGCCCAGGTTCAGCGGTTGATCCGGCAGTACCCGGGAGACGGGCCGGATCGTGGGGCTGTCGCGGCCGCGGCGCAGCGATGACGCGCTAGCATGCATACATGAACTGGCGTGACCACATCACCGTCGACCCGGGCATCTGCCACGGGCAGGCCTGCATTGCCGGTACGCGAGTACTCGTTACCGCCATACTGGACAACGTGGCGGCCGGCCTTACCCCGGAGGAGATCGTCCGGAGCTACCCCTCGATCACAACGGGCTCGGTACGAGCGGCCATCTGCTACGCGGCGGAGCTGGCCAAGGAGAGAGTTGTCGCTCTCTCCGGATAGGTTCCCGGGTGCGTTTCAAGCTCGACGAGAACCTGCCCATCGAACTCGCGACCCTGCTCCGCCGGTCGGGGCACGATGCCGCAACGGTTCTCGACCAAGGGCTTGGCGGTGCCGGAGACTCTGAACTCGCATCACGCTGCACCGAGGAGGGCCGCATCCTCATCACCTTCGACACCGATTTCGCCGACATCCGGACGTACCCTCCGAAGGCCTCGTCTGGGGTCATCGTCCTCAGATTGGAGAGCCAGTCCCGTGCGCATGTTCTCGCTACCGGGATGCGACTTGTTCCCGCGCTGTCCGACTCACTCGTCGATGGCGAACTCTGGATTGTCGAGGAGTCGAGGATTCGGGTCCGAACCTGACGGACGCCTTGGCGCCGCGGCCGCAGGGGAGCGCGTTCAGGCTTCGTCGACGCCGGCGCGGAACCGCGGCGGCCGGCGGTGGGGCGCGGCCTGCTCGAAGGCCCAGGCGACGCGGATCAGTGTCGGCTCGCTCCAGGCGGCGCCGAAGAACGAGACGCCGACCGGCAAACCGTGGACGTGGCCGGCCGGGACCGTGACGTTCGGGTAGCCGGCGACCGCCGCCGCGCCTGAGCTGCCGACCGAGAAGGTGTCGCCGTGGACCAGGTCGGTTACCCAGGCTGGGCCGCCGCTCGGGCCCAGGATGGCGTCGAGACGATGCGGGGCGAGCGCGGCATCGAGGCCCTCCCCGCGGGACAGGCGGCTCGCCGTGTCGCGCGCCGTCCGGTAGGCAGCGTCGGTCAGCGGCCCCTTCGCCTCCGCCTCGATCAGGATCTCCTGGCCGAAGTACGGCATCTCGCGCTCCGCCCTGGCTTCGTTGAAGGCGATCACGTCGGCCAGCGTCTTCACCGGAGCGTCGTCCCCCAGTCCCGCAAGGTACTCGTTCAGACCGGCCTTGAACTCGTAGAGCATCGCTTCGTACTCGTGCCGTCCCACCTCCTGGCGATGGGCGATCTCGACCGGGTCGACGATCCCGGCGCCCAGGCTCCGGAGCGTCTCGACCGCCTCCTCCATCACCGCGTCGACCCGGCTGTCGCGGTCGAAGAACTGGCGGCCGATGCCGATGCGGACGCCGCTCAGGTCGGCCGCGCCGACCTCGCCGAGATGGCGACCCAGATCGGTCGGCGCCGGCGACCCGCCGGTCGCCTCGTCCAGCGGATCCCGCCCCGTCATGCCGCTGAGCAACGCCGCGGCGTCGGCGACCGTTCGCGCCATCGGGCCCGCGGTGTCCTGCGCCGCGGAGATCGGCACGATGCCGCTGCGACTTACAAGACCCACGGTCGGCTTGATCCCGACGAGGCCGTTCGACGACGACGGACAGATGATCGAGCCGTCGGTCTCCGTGCCCACCGCAGCGGCGCAGAGATTCGCGGACGTGGCGGCGCCCGAACCGGAGCTGGAACCGCACGGATTGCGGTTGAGGACGTAGGGATTGCGACACTGCCCTCCGCGGGCGCTCCAGCCTGAGCTGGACCGGTTGGAGCGGAAGTTGGCCCACTCGCTGAGGTTCGCCTTGCCGAGGAGCACCGCCCCGGCCTGACGGAGTCGGTCCGCGACGAACGCGTCCCGCGGCGGGATCGACCCCTCCAGCGCCAGGGAACCGGCGGTGGTCGTCGTGCGGTCGGCGGTGGCGATGTTGTCCTTGAGCAGGATCGGAACGCCGTGCAGCGGGCCGCGCACGTTTCCGTCGGCGCGCTCGCGGTCGAGTTCTTGCGCGATCTCGAGCGCGTCCGGGTTCGTCTCGATGACGGAGCGCAGCGCTGGACCCTGCTGATCCAGGGCCTCGATGCGATCGAGGTAAAGCCGCGTGATCTCCCGGCTCGTCCGCTCCCCCTCGCTCATCTGGCGCCCCAGTTCGGCGATCGTCACCTCTTCGAGCTCGAAGCTGCCCACCTGCGCCGCCGGCCCGTCCCCTGGCCGCCGGTCCGCGTCACGGTCGGAGGGAGCGCAAGCCGAGCCGGCCACCGCAGCGGCACCCAACGCCCCCGCCGCGGCCATCACCTGACGACGGGTGGTGCCTTCGCTCTCGCTCACCCTTCCACGCTAGCAGGCACGCGGCGACTCAGCCCAAGCCCCCACAGCCAGGCCACCGCCGCCCCCAGCGGCACGTACCACGGCCAGGCCAGAACCTCGCCGCCCTGACCCTCCGCCCAGCGCCACAGAGCCAGCGCACCGGCGCCGCCCAGGGCCAGGAGGAGGCTGGCGCCCGGGCGGCCGCGGCCGTCCATGCGCAGCCAGGCAGCAAACAGCACGACGACGCCGAGCAGGCAGATCCAGCCCGCGGCCGGTTGATGCCAGACCGCGGCGAAGACGGCGAGCGCCGACAACGGCCCGGACCAGAGGAAGCCCCGCCCGTCGCGGCCGAACGGCGCCAAAGCCAGAGCCACGGCTGCCAGCAGAGCGCCCCCGGTGTATCCGGCCATCGCCAGGGCGAGGTCGAGCAGCGCGTCGTAACGGGCCGCCACCGTGTCCATCGCGAGCGAAGTCAGAGCGAGCACGAGACCCCAGCCGAGGACGAGCAGCCGAGGCAGGCGCGCGCCGTTCCCCGGGCGCGTAGGTGAGCGCAGGAGCGCGGACGTTGTCTGCGCCAGCGCCGCGAGGATCGAATCGAGGCTGGAAACCGCCGCCGCCAGCGCGCCGGCGACGACGAGAGCCTTCAGGCCGACGGCAACCGCCTCGACCGCGAAGACGGCGAAGATCCGGTCGGGCTGCTCGGCCACGATCTCGGCCGCGACGCCTGCAAGCGGCACCTGCTCGTAGTAGGCCCACAAACCGATCCCGACGAAAGCGAACGACAGGGAGACGAGGACGGAGACGCCGCTGACCGTCACCGCCAACTGAGCGTCCCGGGCGCTGCGGCAACAGAAGAGGCGTTGCGCCATCAACTGGTCCGTGCCGAAGGCGGCCACGCCGCCGATCGTGGCGCCGATCAGCGCGGCCCAGAGCGTGTAGGGCGCGGTCAGGGACGCCGACAGGTCGAACAACGTGAACTTGCCCTCGCTCCACGCCGCGGCGAGCGCCGGCGCCATGCCCGCCTCGAGTTCCCACGCCACAACACCCAGACTGACCGCGACGCCTGCCACGAACAGCAGGAAGAGGACCACGTCGGTCCAGACCACGGCGGCGATGCCGCCGAGCCAGGTCCAGACCACGGCGATGACGACCACCGCCGCCACGGCCGCCACGTGAGGCGGCACACCCGTCGTCCGTTCCAGCCATCCCAGCTCCCGGTGGAGCAGGACGCCCACTACGACCGCGGAGAGGTAGACCCGGGCGGACTGGGCCAGAACGCCTCCCAGCCAGAACATGCCGGTCGCCGTCCGTCGCACGGAGGCCCCCGCGGTGCCAAGCCGCCGCTCGATCAGGTCGTAAGGACTCATCACGTCGTAGCGGTAGTAGGCGGGAACGAGCAGCCACGCCACCAGCAGCCGGGCGGCCAGGTAGCCGAACAGCCCGATCTGCAGGTACGTCAGATCGCCGCCCGGCCGATGGACGATCGAGGGCAGGCTGATGTAGGTGACCGCGCTGATCTCGGTCGCGACCAGGGAGGCCGCCACCGCGTACCAGGGGAGGTTCCGGGCGCCGCCGAAGTAATCGCGCTCCGTCTTCTGCCGCCGCGACAGCGAGCGCGCCATCACCGTGATGGCGGCGAACAGCGCGAGCAGAATCAGCCAGTCGGCAAGGCCGAAGCTGCCGCCAAGGCCCATGCCGGCCTACGAGTGAATCACTCGCCCCGGTACACGAGACCCCGGGTGCTCGTGGCGACGCGGTAAAGCCCGGAGCGCGCCGTCATGTAGAGCGTGCTGCCGTCGCCGCCGAAGGCGGTGTTGGCCGGCAGCTCGGCCGGCGCGATCGTGCCCAGGTGACGGCCGTCGGGTGCTATGACCATCACGCCGCCCGGCCCGGTCGCGAACACGTTGCCGTCCACGTCGACGGCCAGACCGTCCGGCGCGCCGGGCGCCTCCATGTCGCTGGCGTCGAAGAACATCTCGCCCTCGCCCAGGGTGATGTCGTCGTTCACCGCGTACTTCTTCCAGTACCGGTTGGGCGGCGCGTCGGAGTTCGCCACGTAGAGCGTCTTTTCGTCCGGGGACAGGCCGAGGCCGTTCGGACGCGTCTGGCCGGTCTCGAGCAGGGTCACCGTGCCGTCCGGGTCCAGGCGGTAGATGCCGTTGTGGTCCTGCTCCTTGTTCTCGGACTGGTTCGGCAGACCGTACGGCGGATCGGTGAAGAACGCGGCGCCGCTCGAGTGGTACACGATGTCGTTCGGGCTGTTCAGGCGCTTACCGTCGTAGCGGTCGGCCAGGGTCACCCGCTCGCCGTCCAGCGCCATCGCGGACACCACGCGGTTGCCGTGCTCGCACAGGACGAGCCTGCCGTCCGGGTGAAGCGCCAGACCGTTCGAGCCGCCGGTACCGCCAGTGTCGGCATCGTCCGGCAGGACCGGATCGAGGAACACCACCGCGCCCTCACCCTCGGACCAGCGATACACCTTGTTCTGCGGGATGTCGCTGAAGTAGAGGCGGTCGGGGTCGCCGGGAACCCACACCGGACCCTCGGTGAACGTGAAGCCGTCCGCAACCTTCTCGATCACCGCGTCGGCGGGCACGAGGTCGTCGATTGCCGGATCGTTGCGCAGCACCGTGCCGTCGCTCTCCATCTCTTCCGTTGCCTCCTCCATCGTCGTTTCGGCTTCCCCGCCGTCGCCGTAACCGCAACCCACGGCCACCAGCACAGCCACCATTGCCAGCACTGTCTTCATGGTCTACCTCCTCGTGTCCAACCGCCGATTCCGGACGGCGCGAGTCAGGATAGCAACCGGTATCCTCGTGACGTTGCCTTCTTCGCCCGCCATGGACGCCGTGCGAGGACCTACCAATGCGCCGGCGGTTCGGCTACCAGCGACTCTTCTGCTCTTCGCCGCCTCCCTAGCCTGTCAATCGACAAGACCCGCGGCAAACGTGTCTTCACCGGGATCGGCCGAGCCGGCTACGACCGCCACCACGCTCCAGGTCGCCGCGCCCGCGTCGGCCGGCTTCGACCCGGAGCGGCTCGAGCATGCGGCCGCCCTGCTGGAGAGGGCCGTGGCGGAGGGGGTCACTCCGGGCGGCGTCCTGCTGGTCGCGCGCCGCGGTACGGTCGCGCTCGAACGGGCGGCCGGCCGCCTGACCTACGATGACGACGCCCCCGCCGTCAGCCCATCGACGATCTACGACCTGGCCTCGCTGACCAAGGTCATCGCGACGACTACCCTGATGATGCGCCGGGTCGAGTCCGGCGCACTCCACCTGGACGACACGGCCGCCTCCTACCTGCCGGAGCTCGGAGGATCGCCGGTCGGCGGCGCAACGCTCCGGGATCTCCTCGCCCATTCGAGCGGCCTGCCCTGCTGCACCGAGCTGTTCCGGGAGCTCGGGGAAGATCTCGACCGCGACGAGGCCCGCGCCCGCTACCTGGAGCACATCGCCGCCACCGACCTGGAGGTCCGGCCCCGCGAACGGTCCATCTACTCGGACCTTGGCGTGCTGCTGCTCGGAGAGATCCTGGAGCGTGAGTCCGGCCATGGCCTCGCCGGGCTCGTCCAGGACGAGATCCTCGCTCCGCTGGGTCTGGCCGACACCGGCTACCTACCCGGGGATTCCGTACGAGAACGGATCGCTCCTACCGAGTACGACTCCTGGCGCGGCCGTCTGCCCCACGGCGAAGTCCACGATGAGAACACCCACGCTTTCGGCGGCATCGCGCCCCACGCCGGCCTGTTCGGCACCGCGCGCGACGTTGCCGCGTTCGCCCAGGCGATGCTGAACGGTGGCGCCTACGGCGGCCGTCGAATCACCGCCGACGACACGGTCGCCCTCTTCACGCGCCGGGCCGAACTCGTACCCGGCAGCAGCCGGGCGCTGGGCTGGGACACGCCGTCCGACCCCAGCTCCGCCGGCCGTTACTTCTCGGCCCGCTCCTACGGCCACACCGGCTTCACGGGGACCTCGCTCTGGATCGACCCGGACCTCGAGCTGATCGTCGTCCTGCTGACCAACCGGGTCCATCCGACCCGGGAGAACATCGCGATCCGCCGGCTCCGGCCGGCGATCCACGACGCGGTTGTCCTGGCCATCGACGACACGACAGTCGAACTACGCTAGCGCCACGCCCAGGGCGCGCAGATCACGCTCCGCCTGCTCCCGCCAGCCGCGGTTCGCCGCCGGACTGGCCGGGCTCGGATGAAGCATCCGGCCGACCGGCACGTTCAGGTCCGCGAGCGCGCGCCGCGCCCGCTCTTCCGCGAACGCGCCGATGCCCACTACCAGGCGCGGTTCCAGCGCTTCGACGGCCTGCCGTAGCGCCCGGTCGCACGCCTGAAACAGCGGCGCCTTCTCGCGCGCCGGCAGCCGGTCCGGGGTCAGGTTGGCGCCGCTCTCCAGGAGAAACGCCAGCGGGCAGTAGTTCCAGATCAGGAACCGCTTGAAGAACGCCGCCGGACCCTCGAAACGCTGCTCCGCCCAACCCCAGACCCGCCGGCCGCTGACCTCACTCCGCCGGCAGTCGAAGCCGAGGATCGGCCGCTTCGGGTGCTGAACAGCCGGCGCCTCCACCGGAACGTCGATGCCGAGCCACTCCCGCACGTAAGCGACCTCGCCGAACGGAACGCCGGTCTGCGTCATGCCCCAGGGACCCGGGTTCATTCCAAGCAGGACCACCCTGCCCGGCGCGGCGCCGGCCAGCTTCAGGTACGCGTGGTGCGCCGCGCGGGCGTAGACCAGCGGGTTGTAGACGTGGGCGACCGGCGCGCCGAAGCCGAGATCGTCGACCGCCGAGGCGAGTTCGTCCGCGATCGTGGTCAGCAAGCCGGTCGCCGTCCGTCTCAGACGATCCGCGACGTACGGCCAGTCCAGTAACGGTCGCGCAGCAGGCGCTTGTAGAGCTTCCCGGTGGGAAGCCGCGGGAGCTGCTCCTCGAAGTCGATCGACTTGGGCGCCTTGTAGTGCGCGACCCGCTCCCGCGCGTAGGCGAGGAGTTCTTCGGCAACGTCCGGGCTCTCTTCGAACCCGGGCATCAACTGGACGACCGCCTTGACCTCTTCGCCCAGGTCCTCGTTCGGCACGCCGATCACCGCCACATCGGCGACCTTCGGGTGGAGGATGAGAGCGTCCTCGATCTCCTGGGGATAGATGTTGACTCCGCCCGAGATGATCATGAACGCCTTGCGGTCGGTGAGGAAGACGTAGCCGTCCCCGTCCAGGTAACCGACATCGCCGAGCGTGCTCCAGCGAGCGTGGCGCGGGTGCCGGGAGCCGAGCGTCTTCTCCCTGTCGCCGTGGTACTCGAACAGGTCCGCGTCCTCGGGCGGTTCGAAGAAGATCGTCCCCGGCTCCCCCGCCGGCAACTCCTCGCCCTCGTCGTCGCAGATGTGGACCGTCGCGGTCAGGCACTGGCCGACCGTGCCCGGTTTCCTGAGCCACTCCTCGGTTTCGACCGCGCACATGCCGTTGCCCTCGGAGCCGGCGTAGTACTCCAGGACGATCGGCCCCCACCACTCGATCATCCGCCGCTTGACGTCGACCGGACAGGGAGCGGCGGCGTGAATCGCCCGCTTGTGGCTCGACAGGTCGTAGCGGGTGCGCGCCTCGTCGGGGAGCTTGAGCATGCGGCTGAACATCGTCGGCACCCACTGGCTGACGGTGATCCCGTAGTCCTCGATCGCCTTGAGCGAGAGTTCCGGGTCGAACCGCTCCATGACGACCACCGTGCCGCCGAGGGTCTGCGTCCCGGCCGTGAAACCAAGCGGCGCCGCGTGGTAGAGCGGCGCAGGCGACAGGTAGATCGAGTCGGCGTCGATGCCGTAGATCGTGGTCAGCACCTCGAAGCGCTGGTCCGGCATTTCCTCCACCGACAGGCCGGTCAGCGGTCGCAGGATGCCCTTGGGCCGCCCGGTCGTGCCGGAGCTGTAGAGCATCGTGCTGCCGCGCGGTTGATCAGCGAGCGGCTCGGCCGGGAACGCGGCCGTCGCCTCGCCGTAGTCGTCCCAGCCCGTCGGAGTTCCCATTCCGTCGTCGTCGACGATCAGCCGGCTTGGACAGGTCGGGATCAGGTCGGTCAGTTCGGCGCACGCTTCGGCCAGCTTCGCCGAACCGACGATGCTCCGCGCGCCGCAGTCCTTGACGATGTACGCCGCCTCCTCGGCGGTCAGGTAACGATTCACCGTGGTCAGGTAGAGGCCGGACCGGATCGCCGCCCAGTAGATGTCGAAGTACCGCGGGTGGTTCTCCATGAAGATCGCCACGTGATCGCGCGGCCGCAAGCCCTGCGCATACCAGAGTTGCGCCAGCCGGTTCGACCGCCGGTCGAGCTCCTGGTAGGTCACCGTCTCGCCGGTTCCGGCCATGATGACCGCCGGCTTGTCCGGAGTTTCGCGCGCGTACCTGCCGGGATACATCCTCCGCCTCGCGCCCGCGTTGCCCGCGCCTCAGGAGCCGACCGGCTCCACCTGCCAACTGACCATCGTCTCGATGCGGCAAGGCAGGAAGCGGGTGGCGTCGATCTCGATCTCCGCGTCCACCATCGCGCTCTCTGACGAATCGAACGAGCCGGTGATCACCGCCTCGATCAGACCGTCCTGGTCGACACGGACGTCGTTCGGCGTGCGGAACCGGAAGCCGGCGTCGCGGATCCGGATGTTCGCGCTGGAGTTCCCGAACCTGGTGAACGCATTGACCAGTGTGGCGCAGGCCTCCGGCTCGCCGACGGCCGCGTCCGTGAGTCCCGGAAGATTGACGAGGAAGGCGGCGAGCCTCACGTCGTCGTCGTCGCGTTCCAGGATGAAACGGAACTCCTCTCCCTGTGGCCCCGTGCCTGCCCACTCGCCGAGGGTGAAGACGACGAGTTCCACGCCCAGGAGATCCCCGCGGTTGTCGCAGCCGCCGAACGACAGGAGCAGAAGCGAGGCGGCCAGGAGGACCGCCAGACGGCGCGGATGGCTGGAGCGCGGAATCGGCGGAGAATCTGGAGCGGACATCGAGGAACGGTGTGAACAGACCTCACCCTATCGCAGCACCGCGGCTCCGCTGCAGGCTCGCCAGCAGCAAACCGACACCGAAGATGGTGAGCGTGCCGATGACTGTGATCATGTAGCTGTGTAGCGGAATCCGCAGCATCGCGAGGCCGCCCTCAAGTTGAGGCGACACGGTCATCCACACGATGACCAGCACACCCACCGCCACTCCAGCCTGGGCCGCCGCTCGCCCGGCCCGCGGCGCCAGCCGGTCGAGCGCGAAGAGTCCCAGCAGTCCGCCGGCGAAGATGCCGGAAACCGTCCACCAGACGTCCAGCAGGCTTTCGGCGCCGATCATCAGTAGCGCCGCGCCCGTGCCGAGAACGCCAATGACGACCGTGGCCCGGCGCAACACCCTCAGATCCTCGGCCTCGCCGCCATCGGCGCCCCGCTCAGGCCGGAAGTAGCTCCGGTATATGTCCGACAGGAACACCGTGGCCGAGCTGTTGAACGAGGTGTCGATGCTGCTCATCGCGGCCGCGAACAGCGCCGCGATCAGCAGTCCCGCAGCGCCCGACGGCAGCCTGGTCGAGATGTAGTGCGGGAAGGCCTGATCGGCGGCGAGCCCGGCCGCCTCGGGCTGTGCCTGGAGGACGACGAACAGTCCCGTGCCGATGAAGAAGAAGACGGCCGACACGGGCAGGTAGAGGCCGGCCGCCAGCCACACCGAGCGAGACGCGGCGCGGTCGCTCACCGCCGCGTGATAGCGCTGGACGTAGCTCTGGTCGATGCCGAAGTTGGTGAAGTTGATGAACAGTCCGTAGACCAGGACGACCCAGAAGGTCGAAGTCGTGAACTCGAACGCAAAGCTGCCGAGGGAGAACTTCTCCGCCGCCTGCGCCACCTCGAGCAGTCCGCCGAACCCGCCTTGCGCGTCCCCGATCAGGAGCCCGACGACGATCAGGGCGCCGACCGTCAGCACGACACTCTGGATCACATCAGTCCAGATGACCGCCTCGATGCCACCGACCAGGGTGTAGACCGTGACGACGACGCCCGTGCTCAGAATGATCCAGGCCACCGGCCAGCCGGTCAGGGCGTTCATCGCCAGGGCGACGCCGAACAGGATCGACCCGACCCGCGCGAACTGGGTCAGCAGGTAACAGGCAACGGCGTAGGTCCGCGCCCAGCGGCCGAACCGCTCCTCCAGGTGGTGGTAGGCCGAAACCGAGTCGCCGCGGCGATAGAACGGGATCCACCAGCGCGCGGCGAGGAAGGCCGCCACCGGCAGGGACAGCGAGAACACGAACGCGTTCCAGTTGCCGCCGTACGCCTGCCCCGGGACCCCGATGAACGTGTTGCTGGAAAGGAACGTGCCGAACATCGACATGCCGACCGCCCAGCCCGGCAGCGCTCCGCCGGCGACCATGAACCCGCGCGCCGTTCCGCTCCGCCTGGCCAGCGAGAGCCCGAGCACCACCACCGCCGCCAGGTAGGCGACGAAAACGACGAGATCGGCGCTCGCGGTCACTCGGGAGGCAGGACCGGCGCTTCCGCCGGCCACTCGACTCCGGACATCGGGTGCCGCGGCAGCAGAGCCGCGTCGAGGACCAGATGCCGGATGCGCGTGCGCCGGTGCGTGTACGTCACATGGACCTGGCCGTCGCTGCTCTGGATGACCGCCGGATAGGAGTACTCCCCGTCCTGGTCCTCCAGCATCAGGGCAGCGTTCCAGGTGTCGCCGTCGTCCGAGAGCGCCACGTTCAGGCGCGACCGGGAGCCGGCCCAGGCACCATCCACGCGCACCTTGTGGTTGTAGACGAGAAGGTGCCGGCCGTCGGCCAGCGTAAGGCCATCGACCCCGGCGTCGGGGTTGAGCAGGCCGGTAGCGTAGATCGGCCCCCAGGTGCGGCCTTCGTCCGCTGAGCGGGACGCCGCTATTCGACTCTGCTTGGACCGAAACAGCGCCAGGAGTTCGCCGTCGCCGAGTTCCAGGATCGTCGGCTGGATGATCCAGAAGTCCTCACCGCCCGAAGTCCGGCCGGCCAGCCGCTCGCTACGAGCCCAGGTTCGGCCCAGATCGGGCGAACGCTCGAAGTGCGCCCGCCAGGCAGGAGGTTCCGGCGCATCCTCGATACTCGAGCCGGCGAGCAGACTGCCGTCGGGCAGGGTGATCGGCTTGTTCTTGATCGGACCCAGAATGCCCTCCGGAAGCCGCCGGGCTTCGCTCCAGGTGCGGCCGTCGTCCTCCGACTCCATGACCACTCCCCACCACTCAGGCGGGCTCGGCCCCACCTTGAAGAAGAGGAGCAGCGGCGCGCCGTCGCGGGGCGGCTGGTAGAGGACCGGGTTCCAGGTCGGATAGCGGCCGCCGTCCGGCTGAACTCCGTTGGCGACTTCGACCGGGGACGTCCAGCCGTCGACGCCGAGCCGGCTGAACCAGATGCCGACGTCCGCGTTCCGCTCGGCGGTCCCGCCGAACCAGGCAGCGACCAGGGCGCCGGAAGCCGTCTCGGCAATCGTCGAGGCGTGACACTCGGGGTGGGGCGCGTCGTGGAAGATGAACTCGGCCAGCACGACGCCGTCCTGGCCCGCAGCCGGTGCCGAAAGCAGCACGGTAAACGCCACAACTCCGACGCCAACCCACCGCCGACCCATCACGGCGAGCCCTCCGGCGCCGCGGCAAGCACCAGTTCCTCCGCCTGCCTCACAATCTCCCCCGCCCGTTCCAGGAGCTCCGCGTCGGTCGCGCTGCTGATCGGATGCTCGATCACCGCGAACCCGTAGCCTGGAGCGCCGCAGGCCCGACTCATCAACTCGGCGCCGTCGACGAACGCCGACGTCATCACGCCGACCGCCGGCACACCCTCCCGCTCGAACGTGACGGCGTCGTGCAGACTGCACGACGAGCAACTCCCTCAGTCGCCGACACCGGTAACGACGAGGCGCCGCCGCGCCAGCCGGCGGACCAGTTCCGGCTCCGCCGGAGCGCTGTAGTTCCCCTTCGTAGCCCGCTCGACCGCGGCCACATTCCAGCGTTCGCGCATTAGCGACTCCACGTGGTCGAACAGTGGAGCCACGCCGGCCTTTCCGTTCGAGAGCAAGGCAACATCGACGCCTGCCAGCCCTTCCAGCCGGGGCGCCGGCAAGAGCGGCGACGGGGAGCCCTCCCAGGAGGGGTCGAGGACCTGCACGGTTCGGAGTGTAGCCGCGAAGCCTGACCGTCAGGCCAGCAGACACCGCCTCAGGAACTCGAGAATCCGCCGGATCACACGACGTGAAGCCTCGCTGTCCTCCATCACGTCGAAGGCGTGAGGACCGGTCGGATGCTCGATCACTTCGACCTCGAGGGCTCGCGATTCCGCGCACCGGACAAAGCGATCGATCGAGTCGTTCAGACCTGGAGTGGCGTCGGCGCCGGCGCGCGCGATCAGCAACGGCACGTGAGGCGGGATCTGATGGACCGTAATCTCCGGAACGACGAACCCGAACTGTCGGCCCGCATCCGCGACGGCAGTGGACCCATCGCCATCGACCATGTAGCCGTAGCAGAGGACCGCGCAATGGACGGACAACCGGGTCGCGTGGCCGAGCACCGCCAGGGCGTTCGGTACGTTGCCGGACGACGCCCAAAGACCGCAGCGCCCAGCGTCGATGCCGAGTTCGCCAGCGTGCCGGTGAAGATAGTCGAGTATGGCGCCTGCATCCGCGACGGGCTCGACGTTGGAGTACGTCACTGCAGCCAGACCGGACGCCGCCAGGAGACGGGCCCACGAGCGATAGGGCGCCGTGTCCTTCAACGCGCACCCGGCGAACGCACGGAACCCGGGATCCGGGAAGCCGGTCACGAAGACGACCACGGGCGGCGGCTCCGAGGCGTCCAGAGGCCGATACAGATCGAACGCGCGCTCGTCTCCCCAAGGTTGATCCCGGATCACGTCCACGGCCTCTACCGCGGGATCACGAAGCACGATGGAACGGGTAAACAGATTAGGCTCTGCGCTGTTCTCTTCCGCCATGCCTGACTCTTACCACCGGTTGGCACGTTGGGTCGAACCATGCTGACGGCTTCCAAGGTCGGACAGCCATGAGACGAGTTCGCTACTGCGTTGCCATGAGCCTGGACGGCTACATCGCCGGGCCCGACGGCGAAGCGGACTGGATCGTCATCGATCCGGACTACGACTTCGCCGAACTGTACGGAGAGTTCGACACCTACCTGATCGGCCGGAAGACCTTCGAGAGCACGGGCGGGCAGGACCGGGGTTCGATGCCCGGCGTCCGGACCTACGTGTTCTCGCGAACGCTCCGGCGGGCCGACTACAAGAACCTCACGATCGTCGGCGACGACTGGAAGGAGGTCGTCGAGTCCCTGCGCGAGGAGGACGGCAAGAAGGACATCTGGCTGTTCGGCGGCGGATCGCTGTTCCGCAGCCTCGCCGAGGCGGGTCTCGTCGATACGGTGGAGGTCGCGGTGATTCCGACGATTCTCGGCGGCGGGATTCCGCTCATTGCCGAGCCGGCGCCGCGGATCAAGCTCGAGCTCAAGGCGCAGGACATCTACAAGGAGACGGGCACGGTCGGCCTGGTCTACTCCGTGAAGCGGGCTTAGAACCGGCCCTAGAACCGGTCCGACTCCCAGAAGGCGAAACGCTGGGGCGGCAGAAAGCGAGCCAGGAGATCGCCGGTGTTCGCCGTACCCAGCCGTTTGGCCAATGCGTCGTCGTCGAGACTACGGACCATCCAGGTGGCGGGAGGCGTCGCGTCGGGCGGCACTTCGTTCCATGCCGGCTGGGTGTCGATCCGGGTGCCGGCCGCCAGCAGGCCTTCCAGAGCCTCGTCGCGCATCAGGGGCATCCGGATCGCTTTCACTCTCCGCCCGGTCATGGCAGCGGCCAGCAGCTCGCACAAGGCAGGGGCGCCGTCAGCCTCCCGGCCCCACTCCAGCGCCCGCAGCCGTCCGTTGAAGTCGGCGACGCGCAGGTAGGCCGTGGCGCGAGATCCGCCGTCCGCGATCCAGATGTCCTCCTCCGGCGTGCCGGCAAGCCTGAAGCTTCCCTGCCAATCCTCGGCGGAGCCGCGGTCGACGATGCCGTCGAGTGGCGCGCCGGCGGCGCCGCCCGCATAGACGCTCCAGAGACGCTCCAGTTCGCCCGCGTCGGCCGCCGGGTCGTAGCGGCGAGCGCCGCCAGCGAGCGATCCGTCAACCCCGGGCCAGTGCAGCGTGCGCCAGCCGCGCGACCATGGCCGGTAGCCGTATTGTCCGTACCAGCGCAGCCGCTCGGCCAGGAGGTACGAGAGCACCATCCCTCTTTCACGCATCGCGCCAATCACCCGCTCGAGCAGGGCGCCGGCCACGCCGCGACGCCTGTGGTCCGGTCGGGTGAACACGCTGCCGATCCCACCCATGGGCAGCACCCGACCGCGAATCCGCACCCGGCGCGGGAAGATCTGTACGCACGACACCAACTCGCCGCCATACTCAGCGACCCAGACATTCGGCGGCTCGAACGCTGGATCGAGTTCGATGTAGCGGCGGAAGAACTCACGGCCACTCTGGCCGTCGGGAAAGGGCCAGCCCTCCAGCAGGTCGAGCAGAGGCTCGATCTCACGGGCGCGGAGGGTTCGGAGTCGCGCGTCCGCCATGACGGCGACTTTGCCATGCGAGACGCCCAGCCTGCTTGACGGCGGAACGAGACTTAGCCAGACTTAGCCAGGCCGCATTCCGGAGGGGAGAAAACGGATGAAGGTGAACATGCACGAAGCGAAATCACAACTCTCGCGCCTGGGCAAGCTGGCCTGGGAGGGCGAAGAGATCGTCATCGCCAAGGCGGGAGAGCCGTACCTGCGGCTCGAGCCCTATCGCGAGGAGAAGCTGGAACCCCGCAAGCCGGGAGGTCTGGAAGGGAAGATCTGGATGGCGCCGGACTTCGACGAGCCGGATGAGGAACTCTTCGACGAGATCATGAACCCGAAGATCTTCCCGGACGAGACCTGACGGTGGAGCGTCTGCTGCTCGATACGCACGCGTTCCTGTGGTGGATCTCGGACGAGTCGATGCTCCGGAGAGGCGCCCATGCGGCGATAGCCAACCCTCGCAACGAGATCTTTGTCAGCGCCGTCACAGCATGGGAGATCACGGTCAAGCGGCTGAAAGGGAAGATGGAGGCCCCTGACAACCTCGCCGCGATGGTCGACGAAAAGAGACTCGCCCACCTGCCGCTGACGTTCCATCACGCGGAGCTGGCAGCGCGCCTGCCACGGCACCACAAGGACCCCTTCGACCGGTTCCTGATCGCCCAGGCCCAGGTCGAGGGACTGACTGTCGTCACGCGCGACACGCACTTCCCACTGTACGGGGTCCGGACCGTTCGGGCCTGAAGGCGGAGTCGACCGTCGCAGGCTAGTCTTCCGGCGTGAATCTGCCGACAGCCTCGATCCTCAGTGCCCTTCTTTCGCCGCTCGCCCTGGCGGCCCAGACCGAACTGCCGGTCCTCGTCGAGCCGTTCCGGCAGCAGGTCGCGGAGTACGACCCGCCTGCGGGCGACGCCGGCGTTTCACCCGCGGCCCCATCCCCTACTCACACCATTGACGCTCCCGGCGATGTGCGCGAAGTCATCACGGACGCCGCGATCCGCATCGCCGTCGCATCTTCGGACGGCCTCTACGTGCGGACCGGCTCCGAGACCGCCTGGCGACGCCTGTTCCCGCGCGACGGCGACCGGAGCTGGGCACCGGTCGACGTGCGAGCGGTCGAGTTCGACTACGAGGGCCGGCTCTGGTTCGCCTCGCCCCAGGGCCTGGGCTCTCTGGACGAAATCACCGGCGAGTGGCGGCTCTACGACCGCACCGACGGTCTGCCCTGGAACGACTTCACCAGCCTCGCCGCGGCGCCGGACGGCTCGATCTGGGCGGGCACGACGCGCGGTCTCGTCCGTCTGATCCCTGGCGCCTCGGCAGACGACCCGCCCCGCTGGCAGTACCGGCAGGGACGGCGCTGGCTGCCTCACGACCACGTGCTGGAAGTCCAGGTCGACCGGAACGGCACGGTGCGGGTCGAGACCCCCGCCGGGCCCGGCAGAATCCACCTGCGTGCGATGACCTTGCGCCAGAAGGCGGAGCGCTTTCACGAGGCGATCGACCGCTTCCACAGGCGGACGCCGTACGGCTACGTGCTGGGCGTCGCGCTCGAGCGCCCCGGCGACACCTCGGCGTTCCGCCAGTCCGACAGCGACAACGACGGCCTGTGGACCTCGATGTACGGCGCCGCCGAATGCCTGCGCTGGGCGGTCACCGGCGAACCGGAAGCTCGCGAGAACGCACGCAAGGCGTTCGAGGCGCTGCGCTTCCTGCAACTCGTGACCCAGGGCGGCACGCCTCCCGCCGAGCCCGGCTTCGTGGCGCGCACCATCCTGCCAACCGACGGGCCGGACCCGAACGAAGGCCGCCTGGAGAGCGACCGCCGGATGCGGGAGGAGCGGGACGGCCTGTGGAAGGTCATCGACCCCCGCTGGCCCACCAGCGCCGACGGCAAGTGGTACTGGAAGAGCGACACGAGCTCCGACGAGCTGGACGGCCACTTCTTCTTCTACGGCCTGTACTACGACCTGGTCGCGGACAGCGACGCCGAGCGTGCCGAGGTCCGCGAGACCGTGCTCGCGATCGTCGACCACCTGATCGACGGCGGCGGCGCTCTCATCGACCATGACGGGCAACGCACCCGCTGGGCGGTCTTCGGCCCGGAGCAACTGAACTACGACCAGGACTGGTGGGAGGAGCGGGGGCTCAACTCACTCTCCTACCTGACCTACCTGCGAATCGCCGAACACATGAGCGACACGGGGTCCGAGGCCGGGGCCCGGCGCCCGCAACGCTACGCCGATGCCGCGCGGAGTCTCCTCGACGACCACGCCTATCTGGCCAATCTGCGCAACCCGAAAGTCCAGAGCGGCCCCGGCACCGGCAACCAGTCGGACGACGAGATGGCGTTCATGAACTACTACCACCTCCTGAAGTACGAGCGGGATGAGGCGGTACGGAGCGTCGCCGCCCACTCGCTCCGCCAGTACTGGAAGGTCCTGCAGCCGGAGCGGAATCCGCTGTTCGACTTCATCCACGCCGCGGCCATCGACGGCGGCAGCTACCGCGACGCCTTCGACGACGAGACCTATAGCCGCGGCGACTACGCGCTCGACGACGCGGTAGAGAGCCTGGTCCTCTACCCGCTCGACCGCTTCGACTGGGCGCTCTCGAACAGTCACCGCCTCGACGTCGTCCTGCTGCGCACCCAGGAGGCGCGCCGCGGCACGCGCGGCCACCTGCTGGACGGGCGCGTGCTGCCGATCAACGAGCGCTTCGTCAACCACTGGAATCACGACCCCTGGCGGCTCGACCACGGCGGCCAGGGCCGCTACCTCGCCGACGGCGCCAGCTTCCTTCTGCCGTACTACTTCGGCCTCTACCACGAGCTGATCGAGGAGACGTCGGGCGACGCCCCGCCGGAGCCGCCGCGTTGACGGAAGGCGCGGCCGGCGCCCCGCGGGTGGCGCTCCAGCTCTACACTCTCCGCCGGCAGGCCGAGCAGAACCTCGAAGCCGCCCTCGGTCAGGCGGCGGAGGCCGGCTACGACGAGATCGAGTGGTTCGGCGGCCTCCGGGGACGCACGGCCGAGGACCTCCGCGCGCTTCTGTCGGAACGAGGCCTCGGGCTCCTCGCGGCCCACGTGCCGCTCTCCGAACTGGAGGCGGATCCGGCCGGGGTGATGGACACCTACCGCGCACTCCACTGCCAGGTGCTCGTCTGCCCCTGGCTCGACACCGACCAGCGCGGTGACGGCAGCCGCGCGCACTACATGGAACTCGGCCGCCGCCTCGACCTGCTGAGCTATCGGTTCCGGGCCGGCGGTTTCCGCTTCGCGTACCACAACCACGAGTTCGAGTTGCTCCCGTTCGACGACGGCCAACCGGAACGCCTGGGCCGCGACGGCCTGCACGCGCTCGTCTCCTGCCGCTCCCAGGACGGCTGGGGACTGGAGCTGGACACCTACTGGGCCGCCTTCGCCGGCTCGGATCCCGTGGCTCTGATCAGGGAACTCGGCGACCGGGTGCAACTCCTCCACCTGAAGGACGGCCTGCTCCCCGGACCGGCCGAGGAACGCGCGGCCGGGCAGGCTACCTCCGAGCGCTGGTTCCGGCCGCTCGGCGAGGGCGACGTGGACATCGCCGGCTGCGTCGAGGCCGCGCTCAGCGCGGGCGTGCGCCTGTTCGTCGTTGAGCAGGACGAGACCGCCGAAGCCGACGGAGCGCCCGAGCACGACATCGAGGTGAGTCTCAGGCACCTCCGGACGGCGACCGCGATCGGCGCGGCGACGACGGAAGGCGACGCGCCATGACCTGGGGTCTCTCGGGCCTCGACACCGCGATCGTCCTCGTCTATCTGGCCGGGATCCTGGTCATCGGCACCACCTTCAGCCGCTACGTCAAGACCAGCGGCGACTTTCTGCTGGCGGGCCGGGCCCTGCCCTTCTGGGCGATCGGCATGTCGATCGTGGTCAGCGACATCGGCGCCACGGACTTCATCGCCGTCGCCGGCGGCACCTACCGCTACGGACTCGCCCAGGCCAACTTCGACTGGCTCGGCTCGATGCCGGCGCTCCTGATCGCCGCGTTCCTGATCGTTCCCTTCTACTGGCGTAGCGGTGTCTACACCGTGCCCGAGTTCCTCGGACGCCGCTACGGCGACGGTGTGCGCAGCTTTCTCGCCCTGGCCTGGGGCGTCATCCTGGTGCTGAACCTCGGGATCATGATCCACGCCACGGCTCTGCTCATGCGGACGGTGCTCGGCTGGGATCCACAGCTTTCGATCTGGATCACGACGGCAATCGTCGGCATCTACACGATCAGCGGCGGCCTGGCCGCGGTCGTGATGACCGACGTGCTGCAGCTCATCATCATGTTCGTGGGCGGCGCCGCCCTGGTCGCGCGCGCTCTCTACGAGGTCGGCGGGCTGGCAGCGCTCCGCGACGGCGTGCTGAACCAGGGCGCCCAGTACGCGGACCACTTCTCGCTCTACCTGCCGCACGACACGACGACTCCCTTCCCCTGGACCGGGATCGTCCTGGGACTCGGCATCGTCCTCTCCATCGCCTACTACACAGGCAACCAGACGATCGTGCAGAGGGCGCTCGGCGCGCGCAGCGAGTGGGACGCGAAGGCCGGCGTGCTGCTCGCGGGTTTCCTGAAGCTGTTCATTCCGCTGCTCGTCGCCCTGCCGGGGCTGGCCGCCATCCTGATCGTGCCCGACCTTCAGAATGCCGACGAGGCGGTGCCGAGCCTCATCGCCCAGTTGCTGCCGCCGGGCCTGCGGGGCCTGATGTTCGCCGCCTTCCTGGCGGCGCTGATGTCGAGCGTCGACTCCAACCTGAACTCGGCGGCGACCCTCTGGAGCCGCGATCTGCTGGGACGACTCCGGCGGCGCCTGGGCCGCGCGGAGCTCGGCACCGCGGCGGAGCTCCGCTTCGGACGCATCCTGTCGGCCGTCCTGCTGCTGACGGCCGCGTTCATCGCACCCGAGATCGAGCAGCGCTTCAGCAACATCTACAACGCGATCCAGACCGTCTTCTCGCTGATCCAGGGGCCGACCCTGGCCGTACTCCTTCTGGGCATCCTGTGGCGCGGGGCGAACCGCTACGGCGGGGCCACCGGTCTGGTCTCGGGCGTCGGGCTCTGCCTGCTGCTGAACAGCCCTGCCATGGACGGGCTGTTCCCGTCCGAAGAACCGTTCCTGTTCGTCGCCTGGTGGTCCTTCGTGTTCACCCTCGCCGTCACCTGGATCGTCAGCCGGCTGACGCCGCCCGAACCGCCGGAACGCCTCCGCGGCCTGGTCTGGGGCGAGGTGCGGAATGACGAAGCCGTCCAGGCGGCGCTGCGAAACCGGGTCGCCCGGCTCCAGGACGAGGGCGATACCCGATGAGAACGATCCTCGAGTTCGTCCTCGGACCGATCAACGCCGCGATGGGCGCCTTGCCGCTCTGGAGCGCTCGCGTCGCCGTGGCTCTGCTGCTCATCCTGCCGGCGATCGCCGTGTGGCGGCTCAGCCGCGACTGGGTGCTCCGCGGCGCGCCCGATCGCGCGAAGTGGCGGGACCTGCGCATCTGGGCGGCGCTGTTCATCGTGCCCTACCTCGTGATCTACCTCCTGCTGGCCTAGAACGCCCGCTCCTGAGACCGCCATGACCACGGACCACACCAGCCGCGACCGCTCCACTGCCCGCATCCTCGGGGTGTTCCTCGCGGTGCTGTCGATCCCCGTTCTGATCGGAGGTTTCTCCGCCGCCCAGACGATCGACCTCGCGCTCGGCACCGCCGCCGGCGCGGCCCTGCTGCTGGCGGCCGCCGTGCTGATGCTCTACGGCAGCCGCGGCCGCGCGAAGGGGGCCGGGAAACGCTGACCGAGCCACAGCAGCCGGCCGCGGCGATCACGCCGACCGTCTCGGAAGACCAAGCACGGCGGCGCCTGGCGGGAGGCCGGCCGCGACGACTCCGAAGCGGGCGGCCCGTCGCCTTCGAACTCCTCTACCTGCCCCACTGGCTCGTCGTCTACGAGACGCTGGAAGCTGCCGCGGAAACACCCACGCCCGGCAGCAGCTCCAGGCAAGGCGACCAGCTCGCCGTCCTGGTTTGCCGGCTCAGCGGGCAGGCGGCGCACATCCGGCTGGACGGTCTCGAGGTCGTACCGGGACCGGCGACCCTTCCGCCTGCGCTCCAACCCGCCGAAGCGGAGGAGCGGGCCGCCGATTTCGCAGGTCGCGTGCTGCTGATGGCGGCTCGCGGCAAGCGCCGCCGTGAACGCGGCAGGTTGATTCGCTCCGAACCGTGCGCCTACCCGTACTGGGTCGAGTACGTGGAACGCGGCCGCAACCTCGACTTCCAGGCCGTCGACGCCGTCTCCGGAAAGCGCGCGGGCGCGGCCGTGCGCGCCGCGGTCGCCCGGGGAATCACGGCCGACAGCTAGGCCTGATCGGCATCAGGTTCCGCCTGCACGCGGCCGGACGCCGCCGCCACGAACGGTTCCGCCGCTTCGAGGGCTTCCTCCGCCATCTGTCGGGTGTAGGTCTCGGCCGGTATGCCCCTGTCCTGGCCGTTCGGGTAGCGGGCCTCGACGTAGTGAACGTCCAGGCCCCTGCCCAAACCACGCAGCGCGACCAGGTCCGGGGCTCGTTCCGCGTAGCGATCGATCATTTCCACCAGCGAGTGGGTGCGCACACGGCGCTCGCCCAGGCCGTAGGCGATCGACTTGACCGCCTTCTCCGCCGCCTGCTGGGCGAAGAAGCAGGCCTGGTTGTAGTGCCCTCCGTCGAAGGCGTAGCGGGCAAAGCCGAAGTCGTACTCGGCCGCGCCCAGCCATCGCTCGGCTTCAGCCCGCGCCACCTCCGGCGGGGTCGGCCAGGAGGCCGCCCCCGCGCCACGAAGCTCCTGGAGTTCCCGCTCGACGAGTTCGCCCCAGGGGGTTCCGAGGTGAACGGGCTTCGCCTCCAGCAACGCATCCACCAGGAAGGGCCTGCCCGCCGACCTCATCGACTCGAACTCCTCGGGCGTGTACACGAGAAGATCCACGGCACCACCGGCGGCCTCGACCGCATCGGAGTAGGCCAGTCGGCGCAGGGGCCTCGGCTCGTCGCTCGGCTGCACGACGATCAGGTCGATGTCGCTTTCCGCACCTGCCGTGCCCCGCGCTTGCGACCCGAAGAGCCAGGCGCCGCAGGCGCCCTGCTCTTCCAGAAGCGGACGCATTGCATCGAGAAGCACCTCCAGCCGACTCATGGCGAAAGCCTATCGCCAGACGGACGCCGGGCCCGCCCACTCTCTACAACGCCAATCCCGTGATGATCATCAACCCACCCATGGCGATCACGATGCTGAGTCCGTGAACGAAGAGCAGGCACGCCTGCTTGACGATCGTTCTGAACCATCCCTCTCCGTACGCCCGCCGCAGCGACAGGAAGAGCGCGACAAGGACGGCGAGGAAGGCCAGGCCGGACAGCGGTTCCCAGAGCAAAGCCCCGGCTCGTCCCACGCTGGTCACCAGGAATGCCGCGGCGTGGAAGTGGAGTGCGAACACGAGGTGCGGCACGTAGAAACGCTCTCGGCGCCGATACAACACTCGGAGGAACGTCGCGAACAACGGCACGAGTGCAAAGAACATCCAGGGCAGCCGCCGGACGAAGAGGGCCTCGAAGCCCTCGCTGTCCTCCATGATCGGCCGCAGCACGCGATCAACGAACCAACCCGCGTCCTCATCCGCAGCTTCCGATTCCGTGAGAGTGATCCGGACGGGAGCGGCCCGGTCTTCGCCGGTCATGTCGACGACGTTGCCCCGCGCGAAGAGCGCAAGCAGAAGGAAGGTGAAGAAGCTGACGAACAGGTAGAGCCGCAGCGGCGCCACGTAGCGGACTCGCCGCCCCCGCCAGTACTCGACGGTCAGCATGCCCGGGCGGGCAACGAGCGCGATCAGGGTGCGCCAGACGCGCGAGTCGAATGAGAAGAGTCCGTCCAGTGCGTCCCGGATGAACTGGCCGACCGTCGTGTGCAGATCACCGGCGCGTTGACCGCACGCGGCGCAGAAGCTCTCCACCTGCTCCGACCCGCAATTCGGACAACGGGCGACCTCGGTTGCCTTGCCCTCCAGCGCCGACTCGACGCTCCGGATGACCACATCCTCGCCGGGTATCTTCGCCACGCCTCATCATCTCACGGTCCGGGCGCCGGGGCGCCTGGAGCTAGACTCCGCTCTTCCCAACAGAGGAGAACCGAATGGCCGAGGCATTCGACACGCCGACCTACATCCGCGGACCGCTGCGCACCCCCAGACAGATGCTGGCAGAGCAGGAGTACGGCGGTCACCTGTCCATCCATGACGACTCCACGGCCGAGAAGATGGGCTTCCAGGCCGGCGGCCCGATCGAAGGACCGACCCACTTCAGCCAGTTCGTGCCCCTGCTGCACGACCTCTGGGGACAGGAGTGGTTCGAAACCGGCTGCCTGAGCGCGCACTACCGGAACATGGTGGTCGAGGGCGAGCAGGTGCGGGCCCTCGTCGAACAGCCCGCCAACGGGCAGACCCAGGTCCGCATCCGTGCCGAGAAAGAGGACGGCACGGAGGTGTTGATCGGCACCGCCTCGATCCGTGGCGACATCGAGTCCTCCGAGCTCGCCACCCGGATGTCCCGTCTGCGGCCGCCCGGGCCCCTGGTCGTCCTGCGTGACCTCGAGGTGGGAATGAAGGGCAAGGGACTCGAGGAGGTCCGGATGGACTTCGACCAGAACATGGGCAAGCTCTATCCCTTCTCTCTGAATCAGAAGCTCGCCAAGATCACCGAGCCCTCACCCTGGTACACGGCGGACGAGGGCGCCTCATCGCCCTGGGGCCGCGCGATCATCCCGCTGGAGATGGTCAGCGTCCTCGGGGGCTACTCCAACCGCCAGGCCGGCTTCCCCACCCGCGGACCGGCACTGGGTCTGTTCGCCGGCCAGCAGATCCGGATGATCGACGGTCCTCTCTTCGTCGGCCAGGACTACCTCCTGGAGCGCGAGATCGTCGCCCTGAGCGAGAGCCGGCGCACGGAATCGAACTGGGTCAGGACGACCTTTCTCGACGCGGAATCGAAGGAGCCGCGGGCCGAGATGATCCTGAACAACGCGACCCTCAAGCACTCCTTCGAGGGCTACGAGAAGGAGCGGGAGGCGTACGAGAAAGAACGGGCGGCGATGGCATGAACGACATGCGTGACACGAAGACGGAGCCGATCCACGGCGAGATGACCTACGACGAGTCGGTCGCCCATCTGACCGCGCCGGGCGCGGACTGGGAGCTGGTGACGGAAACGGTGCGTGGGGTCGACTACCAGGTGTTCAAGAACCTGCCGCCGACCCTGCGCGACGTCTACGACCAGGCGTGCCAGGACCACGGCGACAAGGACTTCCTGGTGTTCCAGGACACCCGGCTGACCTACAACGAGGTCTACGAAAGGGCGGCGGCACTCGCCCACCAGTTGATCCACCGCTACGGCGTGAAGAAGGGCGACCGGGTGGCGATCGGCATGCGGAACTACCCGGAGTGGGTGATCGCCTTCATGGCGATCACGTCTTCCGGCGCGATCTCGGTTTCGCTGAACGGCTGGTGGTCGGGCGAGGAGCTCGAGTACGGCTTCAAGGACTCCGGCGCCAGGCTCGCCTTCTTCGACCAGCAACGCTACGAGCGGGTGGCGAGCAAGCTGCCCGAGCTCGGTGTTGTGAGCATCGGCGTGCGCTGGGAAGAGGAACTCCCCGACGGCGTGGACGACTTCGAGGCAGTCTGGCGTGAAGCGGCCGGTCAGCCGATGCCCGACGTCGACCTGGGCCCCCACGACGACGTGACGATCCTCTTCACTTCGGGAACCACCGGGTTCCCGAAGGGCGCCGTCTCCACCCACCGCGGCGTGCTCAGCGGCATCGGCAGTTGGGGCTTCTACGGCGCCCAGCGGATCGCCATGGGCCTGCTGGAGGAACCGGAAGAGAACCCGGAGTTCCAGCCCTCGATCCTGATGCCCCTGCCCCTGTTCCACGTCAGCGGCAGCCACGCGGGCCTGCTCGCCTCCTTCGGCGCCGGCCGCAAGATCGTGATGATGTACAAGTGGAACCCGGAACTCGGCCTGGAGCTGATCGAGCGCGAACGCGTCACGTCCTTCAACGGCGTGCCGACGATGACCTGGGAGATGCTGCAGTCGCCGTCTCTCCAGGAACGCGACCTGCGGAGTCTGATCGCCGTGTCCGGCGGGGGCGCGCCGATCCCCGGCGGCATGGTCGACCGCCTGCAGATCCTGATGCCGGACAAGCACTGGTCCTTCGGCTGGGGGATGACGGAGACGAACGCCGGCGGCGCCGGCAACACGGACGAGGGCCTGGTCGAGAAGCCGGACAGTTGCGGCAAGCCATGCCCGATCGTCGAGCTGAAGATCATCGACGACGACGGCAACGAACTGCCATCGGGTGAGCAGGGCGAGCTGATCATGAAGTCGTCGATGAACATCCGCGGCTACTGGAACCGCCCCGAGGCGACCGCCGAGACGATCCAGGACGGCTGGCTGCGCACCGGCGACATCGCCGAGATCGACGAGGACGGCTTCCTCTACATCCGAGACCGCAAGAAGGACATGGTGCTCCGCGGCGGCGAGAACATCTACTGCGCCGAGATCGAACGGGTCGTCTACCAGCATCCGGCCGTCTACGAGGCGGCGGCCTTCGGCGTCCCGGACGACCGGCTGGGCGAGGAACTCGCCGTGGTCGTGGTGCCCAAGGAAGGTACCGAGCTCGACGCGGCCGGCGTCCGCGCACACGTCGCCGAGCACCTGGCCAGATTCAAGGTGCCGCGCTACGTGTGGCTCCAGGACGAGCAGTTGCCCCGCGGCGCCACCGAGAAGATCCACAAGCGCACCCTGCGCGACCAGATGCTCCGGGAAGCCCCGGAACTTCAGTGACCACGGACGTCATCCGGATCGAACCCGGCGACCCCGGCGACCCGGCCTTCGCACGTCTGCACGAAGCACTCGACCGCGAACTCGGTGAGCTCTACCCCGCAGACAGCATCTACAGCGTCGAGCCGGACAAGCTCGACGCCCCCGGCTGCTGCCTGCTCCTCGGCCGGAACGCCGAGGGCGAGGCCGTCGCCTGCGGCGCGCTGCGCCGCCTGAGCGCCGAGCAGGCCGAGATCAAGCGGATGTACGTAGTCCCGGAGTACCGCCGGCAGGCCCTGGGACGCCGCATTCTGGAAGAGCTCGAATCCCGCGCTGCCGCGTTCGGCTACAAGTCGCTGCGTCTCGAGACCGGCGAGCGCCAGCCGGCCGCGATCGGCCTCTACCGCTCGTTCGGCTACGTCCAGATCCCCTGCTACAACGAGTACGCCTACGACCCGCACAGCCTCTGCTTCGAGAAGAAGCTCGAAGCGCAGCGGCGCCGCTAGCATCAACCGCGATGACACGCTCCCCAGGCCAGGAACAGGCTGAGACCGTCGGACGCCGGCGGGCCCTTCGGGTGATCGGCGGCGCTGCCGCACTGCCGTTCCTGCCGACGGAGTTGTTCGCGAATCCACACGTCGCGCATCTTCACCTGCACCCACAGCAGGCGACCAACGGCGAGCCGCAACCTCTCGCCGTCCTCTCGGAACATCAGGCGCGCACTCTCGACGCGATCGCCGAACGCATCCTGCCGGCGACCGACACCCCAGGCGCCGGCGACGCCGGGATCCCGTCCTTCGTCGACCGGCTGCTGGAGGGCTGGTTGCCGGACGCGGCGCGGGATCACCTGCTCGCCGAACTCGACCGGTTCGATGCCCGCGTCCGCGAGCACGATCCCGAGGCCAGAGGCTTTCGCGACCTCGAAGGCCTGGCGCAGGACGAACTCCTGACCCAGGCCCAGGACGAAGCGATCGCCCAACGAGACGGCCGCGGCTTCTCGCGTAACGTGAACAGGCTCCACGAGCAGCCCTTCTTCGACCTGGTCAAATGGCTCACCCTGTTCGGCTACTACACCTCCGAAGCGGGGATGAAGTCAGAACTCGGCTACCGGATCGTTCCCGGACGCTGGGACCCCTGCGTCGACATCGAGGACGCCTGAGGCCTGCTGCAACCATGGTGCAGATCATCGAGCGAAAGACCTGGGACGCGATCGTCATCGGTTCCGGCATCACCGGCGGCTGGGCGGCGAAGGAGCTGACTGAGAAGGGCCTGGAGACGCTGGTGCTCGAGGCCGGCCCGCCGGTCGTTCCCGAGCGCGACTACAGCGAGCACACGCCGCCCTGGCAGATGCCGTACCGGGGACTGAGGGACCGCAAGCACCAGGCCGAACGCCAGCCGGTCCAGAGCCGCGCGGGCGCCTGCGACGAGTGGTCCGGCAAGTTCTTCGTCGACGACATCGACAACCCGTACTCGATCGGCGAGGGCGGCCAGGAGTTCCTGTGGATCCGGGCCCGCATCGTCGGCGGGCGGTCCCTGCTTTGGGGACGCCAGAGCTACCGCTGGAGCGACCTGGACTTCGAAGCGAACGCCCGCGACGGCTACGGCACGGACTGGCCGATCCGCTACCGCGACCTCGCGCCGTGGTACGACCACGTGGAGTCGTTCGTCGGCATCGCCGGCCAGCCGGAGAACATGCCCCAGCTTCCGGACGGGCAGTTCCTGCCACCGATCGCCCAGAGCTGCATGGAGGAGCGGGTCCGCGAAGGTCTCGACCGCGCCTTCGGCGGCACGCGCCGGTTCACGCCGGCCCGGGTCGCGGTGCTCACCAAACACCACCTGGGCCGCCGCGCCTGTCACTACTGCGGCATCTGCCGCCGCGGCTGCATCAGCCGGTCCTATTTCTCCAGCCTGAACGCGACGCTGCCGGCGGCCGAGGCGACCGGGCGGCTGACCGTGCGCCCCAACAGCGTCGTCCGCAACCTGGTCTACGACGAACAGACGGACCGGGTGAGCGGCGTTCACCTGATCGACGCCGACTCGATGGAGTCGATCGAGGTGCGGGGCCGCATCGTCTTCCTGTGCGCGTCGACGATCGAGTCGGCGCGCATCCTGCTGAACTCGAAGACCCCCCGCTTCGCTGAGGGACTCGCGAACTCCAGCGGCGAGGTGGGCCGCAACCTGATGGACCACATCTTCCAGGTCGGCGCGAACGGGAACCTGGACGGCCTGGAAGACAAGACGACCTTCGGCAGGCGCCCCAACTCCTGCTACCTGCCCCGCTTCGTCAATCTCGACGGCGACCGGGCCGAGGCCACTCGGGAGAAGGGCTTCCTGCGCGGCTTCGGCTACCAGTGCGGCGCCCGCCGCGGAACCCTGTGGCAGGGCGGCATCGGCCAGCCGGGTTTCGGCGCCGACTACAAGGCGAGCCTGCGCGGGCTCGCACCGTGGCGTCTCAACTTCAGCGGCTTCGGCGAGAACCTCCCCAACCCCGACAACCGCGTGACGATCGACCCGGAGCTCGAGGACCGCTGGGGAATTCCGGCGGCCCGGATCACGATGAGCTACGGCGAGAATGAAGAGGCGATGCGCGAGAGCATCCAGACTCGCGCCGCCGAGATGCTGGAAGCGCTCGGCGCCAGGAACATCCGCACCTTCAACCGAAACTCCCTGCCGGGCTTCGCCATCCACGAGATGGGGACGGCGCGGATGGGCCGGGATCCCGCGACGTCCGTGCTCAACGGCTGGTGCCAGTCCTGGGATGTGCCGAACCTGTTCATCACCGACGGCGCCGCGATGGCGTCGTCAGCCTGCCAGAACCCAAGCCTGACCTACATGGCGCTCACCGCCCGCGCCTGCGACTACGCGGTGCGGCGGATGCGCCGGCTGGAGTTGTGATGCCGAGCCATCCGGGGATCTATGATTCCCTTCGACCGACGGGTGAACCGAACCGGAGAGGAGCAGTTCCCATGCGCCCGAACCACCGACTCGCAACGATCTGCCTCGCCGCCGCGTTCCTGGCCATCGGCCTCGCCGGCTGCGCCGCGGAAGAGGCTTTGCCCGAAGGCACCATCCTGACCGACACCCACTCCTTCGAGGAGGTCGCGCCCGGCGTCTACTTCATCCTCGGCCGAGACGACGTGATCTTCGTCCAGAGCAACGCGATGCTGGTCGTGACGGACGAGGACGCCCTGGTCGTCGACTCGCACGTCACGCCGGCCGCGGCACGGGCCCTGCTCGCCTCGATCGCCGAAGTCACGGACAAGCCGGTCACGCACCTCGTCAACACCCACTACCACTTCGACCATGCGCACGGGAACCAGGTCTTCCCTGACGACGTCGCGATCGTCGGCCACGAGTTCACCCGCGCGATGCTGATGACGGACGTGATGGACCAGCCGACCGCCGCGATCTTCACCGGGAACATCCCGAACCAGATCGCCGTGATGAAGGAGGCGGCGGACGCGATGGAGGACGGAGAGGAGAAGGACCAGGCGCACAACGCGATCCGGATCCAGGAGGCCCACTACGTGGCGGTCGGCGAGACGGAACCGACGCCGCCCAACGTCACCCTGACCAGCCGGATGACGATTCACCGCACCTTCGAGGGCCGGGACCGGCCGATCGAGCTGCTCCACCTCGGCCGCGGCCACACCGGCGGCGACGTCGTCGTCCTGCTGCCAAACGAACGGCTCGTCTTCACCGGCGACCTCGTCCTCGCCGGCGCCGCTTACATCGGCGATGCCTACGTCGACGAGTGGCTCGACACCCTCGACCGCTTCGAGGAGCTCGAGTTCGACCTCATCCTTCCCGGCCACGGCGCGACCTTCAGCGACATGGCCCAGGTCGATGCCCTCAGACAGTTCCTGGCCGACTTCTGGAACCAGGCGTCCGCCGCCCACGAACAGGGCCTGAGCCCCGAGGAGGCGATCGCCGAGATTGAGTGGCAGGGGTTCCTGGCCACCGCGCCGGACGCCCTCAAGATCCACTGCGTCCAGACGGCGTACAGCAGGATGGACGGCGACGGAGACCCCGAAAACACCGATTCCGCATGAGGCGAAAGGACCCGGGGAAGACGTGCCGATTTCGCTAAGTTCCGCATTTTGTGGTATTTACAACGAAACACAGTTAGCATCCCGGCATGGAACAGCAGCAAGTTGCTCCCCTCTCCGTAGGCGTCTCCGCGCTCGATCGCGCGGTGGAACGCGCTAGCGGCTGGCTGCTGGAACGCTACGGCGAGGAAGTCGAATGGGCGATCGAGGACCAGTTCCTGATCGGCCTCGACGACCAGGAGCGGATCGACCTGGAAGAGCAACTCCAGGCCCGGAGCAGCCGCGACCAGTCCACTTTCTTCGCCAACGCGATGAGCTGCATCCTCGCCCAGGGACGCTTCGAGCCCGACGCCGAGGAGGGCGATTGCCGTTCCTTCAGCTTCGCCGAGAAGCTGCTCGGTCGGGGCGGCCTGCTGCTGGAGGTCACCGAGCGCCAATGGCTCGAAGCGCTGGTCGGAAGCACGTTGCAGCTCTACCGGATCGGCCGCCTGGAGGGGGACCTGATCCCTCTCGACGAGGTGACCAGCCGCGAGCGTGTCCGGGTCGAGCCGCATCCCGCGATGGATCCACTGGAAGAGGGAGACCTGGTCGGCGCGCGCGTCATCACGCTGGAGAACGAAAAGGCCGGGCGTCTGTCCGGGGTCTTCGGCTTCCCCACCGGAGACGCCGAGCGCGATCTCATCGATCTGGTGGAAACCGCGGCGGCGCACTCCCGCGCCAACCGCGGCGAGATCCTCGGCATCGCCGAGGTCGTGGCCACCGCCTGGCTGCGCTCCTTCCTGCCCGATGCGTCGACACGCGGCCCGCAGGCCCTCGTGGACGGAGGCGAGACATCCGGTACCCGCCGAGTACTAGAGTGGCCGGTCTCCGACGTTTCGGGAAGCTCGCCTCGATTGCCGCCGTTGGATTCCTGACGGCCGGTGGAGCGGCTGCCCAGGACGCAGCCGCCCAGATCGCCACCGGCCCAGTAGCGATCCGCAGCCACCAGCTCCTCGTACCGCACGAGCTCGCCGGCAGCGGCATCGATCCGGAAGTCGAGATCCGGGTCGAGATCGACGCCGCCGGAGCGGTGTCCCGGGTCGAGGTCCTCGCCATCGAGCCCTCGTCCGAGTTCGACGACCTCCTCCGCTTCCAGGTCGAGCGCAGCGTCGGCGGCTGGCGCTACGGCCCGGCCCGCGACGGTGAAGGCAATGCCGTCGCCTCCACTCTGTCGTGGAGGATGAAGTTCCAGAGCCCCGAGGAAGAGCGGAACGCTCCGACCCGCAGGCGTTTCGATCCGCAACTCGATGTCCTGGTGTCGGCCGGGGCTCTCCCCAGTCCGATGCCGCAGCCGACTCTCGCCGAACGGGTCCGGATCCTGAACCGGACGATCGAAGTCGCCGAGAAGTACATCAACCGCGAGCGCAGAAAACGCCGCGAAACGGACCGCTTCATCCTGATCAGCGACGCGGATGATGAGTCGACAGTCGACATTCTGGCCGGGAACATGGAGGCGGTGTTCCGGATCCTCCACGACCTGTTCGATCCGCACATCGAGCCGCTGCCGGCACGCTTCAAGGTCGTCGTCTACCTGTTCAGCAGACGCGACAACCTCCGGCGGCTTCAGGAGGAACTCGGGGGCCGACTTCCCGGCGCCGGCTTCTACCATTCACCGGGCCTGCTGGCTTTTCACCAGGAGGTCCGGTACTTCGATGAACTGCTGCACACGATGCTCCATGAGGCGTTTCATGCCTTCAGCGACACCTACCTGACGGGGCCGGGGTCGGACCTGCCGCGATGGGCCGAGGAGGGCATGGCGGAGTACTTCGGCAACTCGAAGATCGAGCGGGGCACGCTGATTCCGGGCGCGGTCGATCGCGGACGGTACGCGATCTCGCACGGCGGCAGGGGGCCCGTCCGGTTGCAAAGCCTGACGACCTGGAACCTGGAAGAGGCGAAGTCCGCGCTGCGAAGAGGGGAGGCGCCCGAGATCGCCGACTTGATGGAAACCACCGCCGACACGTTCTACGGCGAGCGGGCGCAGCACTACTACAGCTTCTCCTGGCTTCTGACCCACTTCCTGCACCATGGCCGGGAAGACTGGGAGAGCGGGCAGTCCTTCGCCAGAATGCTGCTCTACCTGGCCGAGGGCTACCCCAGCCAGGACGCCCTGGAAGCGGTGTTCCAAACCACGCCGGCGGAGATCCAGGCCGAGTTCGAGCGCTACGTACGGGGACTGTAGATCCGCTAGAGCCCGCCCAGTGCGTCGTATGCCGCCTGGTGGCGAGCCGCCTCCGCCGCGCGGCCGAGCACCCGGTAGCAAACCCACAGGTTGTAGTGAGCTAGCCGCCGCTCGGGATCGAGTTCCACCGTCCGCAGGAGCCGTGGAACCGCCTCGTTCCACCGCTCGAGTTCGATCAGCGCCAGACCGCTGAAGAAGAAGTTGTCCGCACGCTGATCGTTCAGCTCAGCGGCCCGGTCGAGAGCCTGGAACGCCTCCTCCCAGCGCTCGGCCCGATAGGCCGCGAAGCCGAGGTTGTACCAGACCGCCTCGAAGTGCCCCAGCTCTTCCGCGGCGCGCTTCAACAGTTCGATGGCCTGGTCGAAGTTCCCGGCGCTCAACTGGTTGGCGCCTTCGTTCAGAAGCGACTGGGGGTCCGTGACGTACCGCCACCGATTCGCCGCGGCCCGATCGTGGGCGGCCCGTTCCTCGGCGGTACCGTACAGATGGACAAGCGCTGCCCGGGCCTCGACTCTGGCCCAGCTCCGTGCCGGGGCGTGCCTCTCCGCGAGCCGGAACAGCGTTTCCGCGTCCACGAGACGGCCGGAGTCCCGGAGACTCCACGCCGCCGCCAGTACGTCGGCAGCGTAGTCGCCGAGCGCCAGGGCATCGTTCGGATCGATCTCTACCGCCAAGAGTTCGAGTTGCCTGTTCGCGTCGTCAACGCGGCCGGCCCTGGCCAGCGCCCGCGCATAGAGCGACCGAATGGACGCGCCGCCCTCCTCCGCCATCTCGCCCAGCAGATTCGCGACCGCGTCCCACCGCTGCTGGAAGATCAACAGGCGCAACAGCGCCCAGGAAATCTCTTCGCTTGCCGGTTCGAGGCTTCGCAGCTCGACGAGGGCCGCCGTCGCGTCCGCGGGCCGGCCCAGACGCTGGTCGAGCAGCGCCTTGAGACGCAGCAGGCGCTTCCGGTCCGTGCCCCCGTCCGTCAGCAGCCGATCGACCAGGCCGAAAGCCGCACGCAGCACTGCCTCGTCCGCTTCCTCGCTGCGAGCGATGAACTCCACGACCCCCGGTGGCGGCGCGGAAGCCGGGTCGTCGATGGCGGCGATCAGTTCCCGCCTATACTCCTGAGTCTCTCCCTCGGGCAACGGGCTGCGCCGATCGGCCCGAAGCAGGCCGACCAGTGCCGCCGTCGGCTCATTGCACTCCTCTCGGGCCCGCTTGAGCCACTCGACCTCGGAGGCGGTCCTGGAGGTCAGCTCTGCGATTCGCGCCCGGCGCATCAGACGCAGGCACTCGAGGTCAGGGAGTTCCCCGCCTGCCTCGGCCGACGACTGCGCGGAGACCGGGTTCGGCGGGCACAGAGCCAGGAGCCCGGCAAGCAGACAACCGGCGAGAAGCCCCCAATGCAAGCAGAGGGCGGCCGGTAGACGGTCGGGCTTCCTGTCCGTGGCCAGCTCCCTCAGGCGTTCTCCACCGCAGCGGCCATCCGCTCCACGATCTCTTCGAGGATGGCTCGCGAGGTCGCGAAGTTGAGCCGCGTGCAGCGCTCGAATCCGAGCGGCGAGCCCGGCGGACCGAACTCCGCGCCGTCGTTGAGAGCCACCTTCGCCCGCTTCAGGAAGAACCGGGAGGCCGCCATCGGCAGGTCGAGCCCGCCGCAATCGAGCCAGTAGAGATAGGTCGCCTCCTGCGGGCCATGCACGACTCCCGGCAGGCGCCGGTTCAGGAAGTCCGTCAGAAAGGCGCGGTTCGCGTCGAGATAGGCGACTGTCTCTTCGAGCCACTGCCCGCCGTCACGCCACGCGGCACGGGCCGCCTCGACGCCGAGAATGCCGGGATGGGCGAGAACGAAGTGCGGCAGTTCGTCGAACCGCTTCTTGAGCTTCTCGCTGCCGAACACCAATAGTGCGAGTTCCAGGCCGGCGAGGTTGAACGACTTGGTGGCCGACGTGATCGTGACCGTCCGCTCCCTGACTTCGGGCCCCAGGGTCTCGAACACGGTGTGCTGGTGGCCCGGGAACACGAGTTCGTTGTGGATCTCGTCGGCCAGCACGATCAGGTCGTGTTCGATCGCCAACTCCGCCACCGCTTCCAGTTCGCTTCGAGTCCAGACGCGGCCGCTCGGATTGTGGGGATTGCAGAGCATGAACACGCGAGTGTCCCTGTCGATCGTCGCTCGCAACAGATCGAGGTCCATCTCGAACCGTTCCGGCCCCCGCCGGAGCGGCGACTCGACCAGCCGCCGGCCGGTGCCGGAGACCGCCTCGAGGAAGGGCGGGTAGATCGGCGTCTGAATCACGACCCCCTCGCCCTTTCTGGCGCCCAGCATGACCGCGAGATCGAGGCCCTGGAGCGCGTTGACCAGGAAGCGGATCCGCTCCGGCTCCACCGGCCAGCCGAGCTGCTCCTCCATCCGCCGGCCAAAGATCTCCGGCAGATTGCCGATCTCGGGCGGCTCGCAGTAGCCGAGATCGGACCTCTCGACGAGACTGCGCACGACACGCTGGATCGGCTCCGCGATCGGGTAGTCCATGTCCGCAACCCAAGCCGGCAGGATGCCGCTACCGTTGGCGGTGTAGCGGCTCCACTTGAACCCGGTGCGGGCCTCCAGGTCCCTGAGCCGGAGGTTGTCGAACTGCTCCTTCAGCGGCACGGACGCAAGCTATCAACCCGGCCGCGGCCAGTTCCATACCTGCTAGCTTCCGCCGCATGGCACTCAAACTCGGACTTCAACTCGGCTACTGGGGCGCGGGGCCGCGTCCCGATTTCCTCGAAACCGCCATCGAAGCGGAGGCGCTCGGCTACGACTGCGTCTTCACCGCGGAAGCGTGGGGCTCCGATGTGTTCACGCCCCTGGCCTGGATCGGCGCCCACACCTCGAAGATCCGCCTCGGCACCGGAATCGCCCAGATCTCCGCGCGCACGCCGGCGTCGACGGCCATGCACGCGATGACCCTCGACCACCTGTCGCAGGGCCGGGTGATCCTCGGTCTCGGCGTTTCCGGGCCGCAGGTCGTCGAAGGCTGGTACGGACAGCCCTTCGGCAAGCCGCTGTCCCGTACACGGGCCTACATCGAGATCATCCAGAAGATCCTCGCCCGCGAGGAACCCGTGACTCAGCACAGCGAGCACTACCCGCTCCCGTACACCGGCGAGGGTTCCTGGGGCCTGGGCAAGCCGCTCCGCTCCATCGTCCACCCTCTGCGTTCCGATCTGCCCATCTTCCTCGGCGCCGAAGGGCCGAAGAACGTCGCCCTCGCCGCCGAACTCTGTAGCGGCTGGCTGCCGCTCTACTACTCGCCCTACCGGCCCGAGGTCTACGCCGAATCGCTCGCCGGCCGCGGCAACGGCTTCGAGGTCGCCTACGGGGCCCGACTCCGCGTCCACGATGACGTCTCCGAAGCCCTCCTGCCGATCAAGCAGTCCCTGGCCCTCTACGTCGGCGGCATGGGCGCCAAGAACCGCAACTTCCACCGCGAACTCATGGCCCGCATGGGCTGGGAGGAAGAGTCCCTCCGCATCCAGGAGCTCTTCATGACCGGCAAGCGCGAAGAAGCCGTAGCCGCCGTCCCCGACGACTTCGCCGACGAGATCTCCCTCGTCGGCCCACCCGACCGGATCAGGGACCGCCTCCAGGCCTTCGAAGACAGCGACGTGACGACACTGATGGTCGGCGCCGCCAGCAAGCAGGAGCTACGACAAGCGGCGGAGATCGTGCTGGGCTAGAGCCCACCCGGCATCGCCGTCCAGTCGACAGCGGCTACGCCCGCGCGAGCCGGCGGCCGTTCCCGCGGCGCGGCCGGCCGCGGCGGCCGACGCCGGAGGTGCGGTTGAACGGCACGCGGCGGCGGCGGAGATGGGCCTGGCGCTTGACGCGTCGGCGGGCGGTGGCGAACGACTGGTTGATCGCGACCGGGATGGAGGCCGCGGCCGAGCGATGGACCACCACGTCCGGTCCGGGCAGGGCGACCTTGACCACGACGTCGAACGCGAGGCCGCCCCGGTGATTCCGGCCGGGACCGGCGATCGTCACTTCGCAGTCCACGATCCGGGAGTTGAAGCGCTTCAGCGCCGCCGCCTCGGACTCGATCGACTGCTTCAGGTCATCGGTCAACTGGACGTTCTGGGTGCGTATTCTGATCGGGAAGCTCGGCTTGGTTCTCAACGCTTGGGCCCCTCCGTTCCTGTGTCACATCGTACAACGCACCGGGAGACGGGCGAGATTCCTCACGCATCCCGCGACGTACCGACAGTGCCCCGGAGATAGACGTCGATCAACCGCGGCAGGGCGTTCAGGTCGTAGCCGCCTTCGAGCACGGACACGAGCCGCCCATCGCATATCTCCTCCGCCAGTTCGGCCAGGTCGACGCCGAAGCGGTGGAAGCTCTCCTCGGTCAGCTCCATGCCGGCGATCGGGTCGTCGCGCCAGGCGTCGAAGCCTGCCGACACCAGCAGCACGTCCGTGTCGAACGAGCGCACCGCCGGGAGCAGCAGATCGGCCATGACCTCGCCGTAGACGTCGTCGCCGCTGCCGGCCGGCAGCGGCGCGTTCACCGTCGTGCCCTCGCCTTCGCCGATCCCCCGCTCGCTGGCGGCCCCGGTACCGGGGTAGAAGGGGTACTGGTGGACGCTCAGGTAGGCCACGTCGGCCCGGTGATCGAAGAGGTGCTGGGTCCCGTTGCCATGGTGGACGTCGAAGTCCAGGATTGCCACACGCTCGACGCCGTGCACGTCGATCAGGCCCTGGGCAAGGATGGCGATCTGGTTCAGATAGCAGAAGCCCATCGCCCGGTCCCGTTCGCAGTGATGTCCGGGTGGCCGTGTGACGCTCATCGCACGGTGGCCAGCGCCCAGCATGACGTGGTCGCCCGCCGCCAGCGCGGCATCGACCGCGGCCCAGGTGGCGTCCGCCGTCCCGGGCGAAAGCGGGTTGTCGTTCGTGTCGAGCATCGACGTCGGCCGCAGGGGGAAGTTCCCGGCCGCAGCGGACGCCGCGACTTCGGCGACGGCGGCCTCCATCCGCACGATGTAGTCGGGATCGTGGACCAGGGCCGCCAGCCGTCGGGCCTGGCCCGCCATTCCACCCGGCGCCCCGTCCGAACCGGCCTCCACCAGATCCCAGCCCAGCTCTCTCAGATACGGCAGCGCCAACTGCAGACGCTCCGGCCGCTCCGGAAACCCCCTCGGCACCGTGTGCTCCTCACACCGCGGGTCCCAGAAGACGCTCATCGGCGAACTCATCTCACTGCCTCCACAAACTCTGTTCCCGTGAGGACGTAGTCTTGAGGATGATCGCACATACTTCAGCCATGACGATGCCTTCAGCCATGACGATGCAAGCCACCGCTCTGAAGATCCGACGCTTGGTGGTTCCGGCCGCCCTCGTCGCCGCAGCCGCGGTCCCGGTCGCCGCCTCGGACAACTGGCCGTCCTTCCGCGGCCAGGCCGCGGACGGCAACGGTACCGGCACGCCCCCGGCGACCTGGAACGTGGAGACCGGCAAGAACATCGTGTTCCGGGTCGCGGTTCCCGGCCTCGGGCATTCGAGCCCGGTGATCTGGGGCGATCGTCTGTTCCTGACCTCGTCCGTGCCCGAAGGCGAGGAGGCGTCGCTCAAGGTCGGGCTCTACGGCGACATCGCACCCGTCGTGGGCGAGCCGCCGCAGCGCTACGTCGTGCTGGCGTACGACAAGCGAAGCGGCGAACTTCTCTGGCAGCAAACGGCCTTCGAAGGCACGCCGGCGATCAAGCGCCACACCAAGGCGTCCCACACGAACTCGACGCCGGCGACCGACGGCGAGGTGCTGGTGGTCTTCTTCGGTTCGGAAGGGCTCCACGCCTACGACCTGGACGGCAAGCCGATGTGGAACCGGCAGTTCGGCGTGCTCGACTCGGGCTACTTCGTGGTGAAGACCGCGCAGTGGGGGTTCGCGAGTTCGCCCCTGGTCCACGACGGCCGGGTGATCATCCAGGTCGACGTCCAGGGCGACTCCTTCCTCGCCGCGCTCGACGCGGCCACCGGCGAGGAACTCTGGCGCACCGGGCGCGACGAGATTCCCACCTGGAGCACGCCGGCCGTGTTCCCGCGGAGCGACGGCAGCCGCCAAATCGTCGTCAACGGCTACCAGCACATCGGCGGCTACGACTTCGATTCCGGGGAGGAGCTCTGGCGTCTGGAGGGCGGGGGCGACATCCCGGTGCCGACGCCGATTCGTGCCGGCGACGACGGTCCGATCCTCATCACCAGCGCCCACGGCCCGATGCGTCCGGTTTACGCGATCGATCCCGACGCCGCGGGCGGAATCGATCCCGGGCACGAAGCGATGCTCTGGTTCCACGAGCGGCTCGGGAACTACATGCAGACGCCGATCGTCGTCGGCGACCTCGCGTACTTCGGCTTCGACAACGGCGTCGTCACCGCGTTCAACTGGAAGAGCGGCGAGCGGGTCGCTCAGCAGCGCCTGGGCCGCGGCGCCTCCGGGTTCACCGCCTCGCCGGTCGCAGCCGGGAACCGCATCTACTTCAACAGCGAGGACGGCGACGTCCATGTGCTGGAGGCCGGTGAAGAACTCAACGAAGTGGCCGTCAACGAACTCGGCGAAACGCTGATGGCGACGCCGGCGATCTCTGACGGCGTCATCTACTTCCGGGCCCGCCGTCACCTGCTCGCCATCGGCGAAGACTCGTAGGCTCCCGGTCGGATCGCACCGAAAACCCTGGACCGGCTCCCGCTCGGTTCAGCGCCCGCAACTCGCCGGAAACGCCACCACGTCCGTGATCGCCGACGCCGGCAGGCCGGGCTCCTTCGTGTGGGTCCACACGGTGCCCGTCGCCGTGTCCTCCACTTCCAGGTCGAGCCCCACGTCCGTCACCGAGGCGGCAAAGACCCATACGTGGCCGTTCAGGGCGCAGCCATCCAGCACCTTGAGCAGAATCTCCCAGTTGCCGCCCGGCTCGAAGAAATAGAACAGCCCCGCGTCGTTCGTTCCCTCGTGGACGACCTTCGCCGAGCCGCCCGAACCGTCCGCCGTCCGCCACGTCGCACTCGCCGCGTATCTCGAATCCCGCAGGCACGCCGTCTCCCCGCCCGGCTCGCAACTGCCGGCGGGATCGCTCGACTCGACCAGGAACTCGAGCGACATCGTGGACTCCTGAACACCGTCGCTCACCCACAGCGTCACCGTGTAGAACCCGGGCTCCGACCACTCGTGCTCCACCCGCCGGCGACGAGATGTCGTCCCGTCCCCGAAGTCCCAAAGCACCCGCCGAACGGACCCGGCACTCGTGCTGTCGAAGGTCAGCGACACGCCGCTGCGGGCACGACACAGACCGGCGGCACACTCCGAGCCCGTCGTGAAGGAGGCCGCGAGCGGTCCACTGCCGCCGTCTCCGCCGTCGGTCTCGCCTTCGGGTGGCGGCGGCGGTGGCGGGGGCGGCGTCTCCGCCGTCGGTGGCGGGGCTGGCGGCGGCGACGGGGGCGGCGACGGCGGCGGCGACGGGGGCGGCGGCGGCGACGCGAAGTCATCATCGATGATCGTGCCCGTCACCTGAAGCTCCGATACGCCGCCGACAAGCGTCGCGTTCGTCGCGTTGCGGAGCGTCAGCGTGAACGTCTCCGCCCCGGCCTCGTCCACCGTGTCGTCGTGAATCGCGACCCGAAGCTCTTGCTCGCCGACAACTCCCGCCGCGAAGGTGAGTCTCCCCGACAGCGCCGTGTAGTCCGAGCCGGCCGACGCGCTCCCTGCCGCCGAGGAACTCAATGTCGCGTAGTCGACCGTCACTTCCAGCTCCGGGGCGGGACTCAACACGACATTGAAGACCAACTCGCCAGCGCTCTCGGAAGCCTCCGCGTTCGCCACCGAGACGGTCGGGATCGACGCGATAGCGGTCTCCCAGACCAATTCGGCCGCGGAGACACCGTCCAGGTCGCGGAGTGGGTCGCTGGCGGGCACCTCGTAGGACAGGCCGACCGCGTCACCCCAAACGAGCTTGTCCACGAGCTGCAGCACGACGGAGCGTCCGCTCACTTCGACGCTGTTCACGGTAGCCGGCCTGTAGCCCGGGTTCAGAACGACCTTGAACGCGTCCGGCGCGGGTACCGAATCCGTAGCGAGCGTCTTGTTGAAGACCAGCTCGACGGTGGTTTCATCCACCTCAAGGCGCAGAAGGGCCAGCAGGGTGCCCGCTTCCCGCTGCACCAGCGCCTTCGCGACCTCCTGGGCAAACGTGGCGTTCTCCTCCGAGCCGAAGACGACCGGCGGGTAGCCGGGAATCTCCTCCTCGTCTTCTCCGTCCCGGGCGTCGCCCGCATGATCGGCCAGCCGGGCGCGCAGCTCCGCGACTTTCTCCGGTTCACTCGCCGCCAGATTCGTTCCCTCGTAAGGATCTTCCGCCAGGTTGTACAGTTGCAAACTACCGGCACGCCACCCGTAGTACGCGGCGTCAGCTTCAAGCAACTTCCAGTCACCGACCCGAATCACATCGAGGGAGTAGGCCACTTCGCTCCGCGGACTGTCCCCGCCCTCGGCAATGGCGGCCCATGCATCGACGCCATCAAGCGGCGGACCGGCGTCCGTATCCGCCCCCGCCAGACCGGCAAAGGTCGGGAACAGGTCCACGACATGCAGCAGGGCGTCACTCCGGGACCCGGCGGGGATCTTGCCGGGCCAGCGAAGCGCCGCCGGAGAACGCAGACCGCCTTCGTAGAAGGAGGACTTGCCCGCGCGGTACGGCCAGTTCCCGCCGTTGGCGGAAGTCCCCCCGTTGTCGTTCATGAACATGACGAGCGTGTCGTCGAGTACACCCGTTCGCTCAAGCGCGGCCAGTACCCGGCCGATGGCATCGTCCAGGGCCTTCAACATTGCTCGCTGCTTGGGGCTCGCCTCGTTCCGGTACAAGTCGAGATACTCGGCAGGCGCCTGGGAAGGCACGTGGACGGCATTGAAGGCCATGTACAAGAAGAACGGCGTGTTGCCATTGTGACGCTCGATGAGCCGAGTCGCCTCGTCGGCCATGAGGAATGTCGAGTACCCCGATTCGACGACCGGCCTGCCGTTCCTGTGCCAGTCCAGAACCCCGCCGCGCAAGTGCGTGAAGTAGTCGAACTGCGCCGAGTAGAGGCCGTAGTGATGGTCGAAGCCGCGCTGCAGGGGCAGATGGTGTGACTGCCAGTGACCCAGGTGCCACTTCCCGACTATCCACGTCGCGTAGCCGGCGTCTCCCAAGGCTTCCGCGATCGTACGCTCATCCGTATTCATGCCACGCTGGGAGTTCCTCGTTGGCCGCAACCACATACCGTTCTTCCAGGCATGGCGGCCGGTGAGCAATGCGGCGCGGCTTGGCGAACAGACCGGCTGAACGTAGAACCGGGTCAGCTTGACCCCCTCCTCGGCGATCCGGTCGATGTGGGGTGTCTCCACTCCCCAGCCACCATTGAAACCGGGTTGATTCCAACCCATGTCGTCGACCAGAAAGACCACGATGTTGGGCTGCGCTGCCTCCTCGCCAACAGTCTCGGCGGGGGTGCCCCAAGCCGCCACCGCAACGAGAAGCGCAAGCTTCGACCGAGCCAATAGTCGCCGTACCGCAAAGCGACACGAGGGAACCGCAGAGCCCATCGAGCTATGGCCGAATACTCGTGTCAGGGGGTTGAACGAGGCGCCGTGTCCTGCTCAGATCGGTTTTCCGAAATCGACCATAGCAGCAAAGGAGGCACGCCGTGACGAACAGTACAACAGCGGTTTCGCTGGACCGGCGAGGGTCGTTCAGGGACGAACTGACCGACCTTCCGCGGACCGGCGCCAGGGAGTCGATCGCGGATGCGGTGGAGGCCGAGTTGGCGAAGTTGCTCTCGGAGCACATTGGGAGGAAGCTGCCGGACGGTCGTTCGGCGCGGGTCCGTACGGAACAGGCCGCCAGAGCGGAGGCGGCCTTGCGGCCGGCGCGGAATCCAGGCCGCCTTCGGCGGCCCGCGACGCCTTCGTTCGACCGCCTACGTGCAGCGCGTCGCTGTAGCTCTCGTCGTGTCTGAGCACCGCCCAGGCGATCCGCGCCAGCTTGTTCGCCACGGCCACCGTGGCGACGTTCGCCCCCCGGCGCCGCAGCTCGCCTCCATGCCCACCAGGCAAGGCTTCAACCGAGACATCAACTCCATCAACCGCGGCGCCTTCACCTGACGCTGCAACACCACCGCCCCAGAACCGTCCATACCGCACACCTGGTACACGTGCTTGCCCAGATCGATACCGACTCGAGTAATCTCTTCCACGGTCCGCCTCCTCCTTGGTGATTGGTGAAAACACCATTCTGGCCCTCAAGAGGCCGTATGGGTGCGGGGCGGACCATCCCATTACCCGGTCGGCGCCCGTTTCGTAGCTCGGTCAGGCCTTGCGCTGCAGGATGGCGCTGAAGCTCTCCCGGTGCTGGTGGGCGGTGTAGAGACCCAACACCAGCAGGACGAGACCGAAGACCAGACCGGAAGGCTCCAGGAAGACGTGGAACAGCAGGATGTTGAGCGCGACCGGCGCCAGCACGACAAGGGCCAGCGGTACGAACATGCCGAGGATCAGCAGAACGCCGCAGACGATCTCGGTCACCTTGATCACCGGCCAAAGGTAGCCCGTGTCCATGATCGCGCCCATGAAGGCCGCCGCCTCCTCCCCCACCTCGGGCTGCTCCACCAGTTCGAACAGGCCGGTCACGCCGCCGAACACGAACAGCAGCCCCAGCAGAATGCGCGCAATCGTCGGAAGATGCTTCATCGTCTAGCCTCCTTGTGTTCTGTGGGTGCCACAACAGCGTAGCGTCGCGCTTCAGACTGTGAGGAAAACAACGTGACGGGCCACGACATTCTCTGGCGCCCCAGCGCGGAACAGGTCGAGGCCAGCAACCTGACGCGCTACCTGCGCTGGCTGGAGAACAAGCGAAACCTGCGCTTCGCCGGCTACGACGAACTCTGGCGCTGGTCCGTCACGGATCTGGAGGCCTTCTGGGGCTCGATCGCCGACTACTTCGCCGTCAGGTTCCCTACACCGCCCGAACGTGTGATTGCGAACCGTGCGATGCCCGGTGCAAGCTGGTTTCCCGGCGCCAGACTGAACTACGCCGAGCACGCACTCGGCAACGACGGCAGCGAGCCTGCCCTGATCTGCAGGGGCGAGACGGGAACACGGCGCGAGTTCAGCCGCAACGACCTGCGCCGCGAAGTCGCCGCCGCCAGGGCCGGTCTGGTCCGCCTCGGGGTCAAGCGCGGCGACCGGGTGGTCGCCTACCTTCCGAACGACGCCGAAGCGGTGATCGCCTTCCTCGCCACCGCCAGTCTGGGCGCGATCTGGTCGAGTTGTCCGCCCGAGTTCGGGGTCGACAGCGTGCTCGACCGCTTCCGGCAGATCGAGCCCAAGGTCCTGATCGGTGTCGATCGTTACGACTACAACGGCCGCGTGTACGACCGCAGCTCCGACCTGGACCGGATCGTCGGTTCGCTATCGACGCTCAACGCGGCGGTCGTCGTGGGAGCGGCCGGGGGCACATCCGCCGACACGAACGGCGCCCCGCGTCGCCTGTCCTGGGAGGAACTGATCGCCCACCGCGACGAACTCGCCGTCGAGCCGGTGCCCTTCGAGCACCCGCTCTGGATCCTCTACTCCTCCGGCACGACCGGCCTGCCGAAGGCGATCGTCCAGGGCCACGGCGGCATCCTCGTCGAGCACCTGAAGCAACTGGCGCTGCACACCGACCTCGGCCCGGGCGACCGCTTCTTCTGGTACACGACGACCGGCTGGATGATGTGGAACTACCTGGTGTCGGGGCTTCTCGTCGGCGCGACCGCCGTGCTCTACGACGGCTCGCCCGGCTGGCCGGACCTGATGGCGCTCTACCGTCTGGCGGACGAGGAGGCCGTGACCTGCTTCGGCGTCAGCGCTCCCTTCCTGATGGCCTGCCGGGCGGCGGGCCTCGAACCCGGCAGGCAGTTCGGCTTCGAGGCCCTGCGCGCCGTCGGCTCGACCGGGGCGCCGCTGCCGGCGGAGGGCTTCGACTGGGTCTACGAGCACGTGAAGTCCGACGTGTGGCTCGGCTCACTCTCCGGCGGCACCGACGTGTGCACCGGCTTCGTCGGCCCGAACCCCCTGCAACCAGTCCGGCGCGGCCGCATCCAGTGCCGCTCCCTGGGCGCCAGGGTCGAGGCGTTCGACGAGAACGGCCGCGCGGTCACCGGCCAGGTCGGCGAACTCGCGATCACCGAGCCGCTACCGTCCATGCCCCTCTTCTTCTGGAACGATGAATCCGGCGAGCGGTATCGCGAAAGCTACTTCGACCACTGGCCGGGCGTCTGGCGCCACGGCGACTGGATCGAGTTCGACGAGGACGGCAGCTCCGTCATCTACGGCCGCTCCGACTCGACGCTGAACCGGGGCGGCGTGCGGATGGGCACCTCCGAGTTCTACCGCGCCGCGGCGGAGCTGCCGGAAGTCGAGGACTGCGTGATCGTCGATACGGGCAGCCTGGACCGCGAGGGCGAGCTGTGGCTGTTCGTCGTCCTGGAGGAGGGCATCGCCCTCGATGCAGCGCTCGCCGGCCGCATTCGCCGCCACCTCCGCACCCGACTCTCGCCGCGCCACGGACCGGACGAAATCCGCGCGATCCCCGAAGTCCCGACAACGCTCTCGGGCAAGAAGCTCGAAGTGCCGATCAAGCGGATCCTCGCCGGTGAACCGGTCGAGAGCGCCGTCAACGTCGGAACGCTCAAGAACCCGGAATCGATCGCCGCCCTGGTGGCGACGCTGTAGTCGCCTACTGGTTCAGCTTATTGGCGAAGTCCCCGCCCCGGAAGATCGAGATGTCGTCCAGCGAGATGACCTTGCGTAGCGCTTCGTTGACCTCGTCCAGCGTCAGCTCTGCGATCGCCTGCTCCTGGGCCGCGGCGAAGGCCATCGGCCGGCCGATGAACAGGTTGTTGTTCAGCATCGACGCGACCGCGCGGTCCTGCGACCGTCCGTTCTGTTGCCTGTCGAGGAAGCCCCGGCGCGCAGCCTCGAACTCCTCCTCGGTGAAGCCATCTTCAAGCGCCTTCCGCACCTCGTCGCGGAAGGCGCTGACCACCTTGTCCGCGTTCTCCGGCGCGAAGATGGCGAACGTCAGAAAGATGGCGCTGTCGTCGATCGATGGCGCCGCGACCTGAGAGCCGACGCTGTACGACAGTCCCTCCTCCTGGCGAATCCGGGTCGCCAACCGGGAACTGAGAAAGCCGCCGCCCAGCATCTCGTTCGCCATGACCAGCGCCGGGTAGTCCTCGGCGTCGTCGCGCATCGAGAAACTGGTGACCGCCATCATCACCGCGTTCGTCTTGTCCGGCGTCTCGAGGTCGACGCTGACCGTCTCGACCTCGCGGTACGGATCGGCGACCCGCTCGTAGGGCTCGGACGCCTGCCAATCCCCGAACAGCTCCTCCAGGGCGCCCGCCACCTCGTCCGGGTCGAAGTGCCCCACGATCGCGATCGTGCCGCCCTCGCCGCCGTAGAAGGATGCCCAGAACTCCCTCGCTTCCTCGACGGTCGCCGCGTTGAGACGCTCGATCTGCTCATCGAAGGTTGGCGAGTATCGGGGATGATCGGCGGGCCACGGGCTGAAGTGCCTGCCCATCGCCATCGGCACCTGGGCCATCGGCTCGGACCGCTGGGACTCGATCCCGGCCAGACGCTCCTCGCGCAGCAGATCGAACTCCTTCGCGTCGAAGGCCGGCTCGCGGAGGATCTCGGCCACCAGACGCAGCGCGGCGACGAGGTTCTCACGCACGGTCGTGAATGACCCGCTGGCAATCAGCGCACCGCCGCCGACGCCGCCCTGCACCTTCAGGCGATCCAGTTCGTCACTGATCTCCTGTCTCGACCGGTTCTTCGTGCCACGCATGAGCATGGAACCGGCCAGGTCGCCGGCGGTCGCGCGGCCCATCAACGCTGCCTCGGTGCCGTGCCGGAAACCGAAGCTGACGCTGACCGACTCGCCCCGGGTCTGCTTCGCCAGCAGCGCAACCTTGACGCCGTTCGAGAGTTCAAGCGCCCGTGTGCGCCGATCGATGTTCGCCGGCGTCGGATCGAACGCCTCGCCCTCGGCGACCGCCTCGCGCCCGGCGTAGTCGGCCACCAGGGCCGCGATGTCGGGCGGCTCGGGGATCTCGGCCCGCTCCGGTGTCTCGTCCGTCGGATAGAAGTACCCGACCGTGCGGTTCGAGTCCCGCAGGTAGGTCTGGGCGACTTCGTGGACGCCTTCGGCCGTCACCTGCTCGAGGCGGTCGCGGTGCAGGAAGAACAGCCGCCAGTCGCCCATCGAGGCCCACTCGCTGAGCTGAAGCGCGATGCCCTGCGGATTGTTGAACGCGAGTTCGATTCTCGACAGGTAGTCCCTCTTGGCGCGCTCGACTTCCTCTTCCGTGGGCGGCTCCGTCGCGATCTCGTCGAGAGTCGCGAACAACGCTTCGGCTGCTTCCTCCAGGGAGTCCTCCTCCCTCACCATGACGTTGGCCGTCAGTACGCCCGGTTCGTTCAACTGAAGAGCGGACGCGAAGACCGAGGCCGCCAGCCCCGGTTCCACGAGATTCTTGTACAGACGCCCGGCCGGCTCGACGCCGAGGATGTGGCTGAGCACCTCGACCGCCGCGTACTGCTCATGGGCGCCCGGCGGCACATGGTAGACGGCCATCACGAGCTGCGTGTCGCCGACCCGCCGCAGAGTGACCGTCCGCTCGCCGTCCTGCGCGGGCTCGGCCGTGTAGGTGTCGAAAAGCGTGTTCGCGCCGGTGCGGTCGGGGCGCGGAATGGGACCGAACTTCTCCGCCACCAGTTCGAGCGCCCGATCGACCTCGAAGCGCCCGGCGACCACCAGGATCGCGTTGTCCGGCTGGTAGTACTTGCGGTAGAAGGCCTGAAGCCGCTCGATCGGCACGTTCTCGAGATCCGCCCGCGCGCCGATCGTCGAGTTGCCGTAGTTGTGCCAGTCGAAGGCGGCCGACATGACCCGCTTGCGGAGCACGCCCACAGGCTGGTTCTCGCCGCTCTCCCACTCGTTCCGCACCACGGTTATCTCGGACTCGAGGTCCTCGGCCGAGATGAAGGAGTTGACCATCCGGTCCGCCTCGAGATCGAGCGCCCACTCCAGGTTCTCGTCCGTCGCCGGGAAGGTCTCGAAGTAGTTCGTCCGATCGAACCAGGTCGTTCCGTTCGGAAAGGCGCCATGCTCGGTCAGCTCAGCGGGAATGTCCGGGTGGTTCGGCGTGCCCTTGAAGACCAGGTGTTCCAGCAGGTGCGCCATCCCCGTCTCGCCGTAGCCCTCGTGGCGTGAGCCGACCAGGTAGGTGATGTTGACCGTGACCTGCTGCTTGCTCTGGTCCGGGAACAACAGAAACCGGAGCCCGTTCTTCAACTGGTACTCGGTGATCCCCTCCACCGACGCCACTCTGGTGACGCCGTCCGGCAGGTCCTGAGCCAGGGCGGGCAGTGCCAGGAGCAGCCAGACGAGAAGGCCGACAAGCAGTTTGGGGGCGTGTTCGTTCGTCCACTTCATCGATGTGTCTCCAGGGGCAGGAGCGGCTTGCTCCGCGCGTTGAACGTTCAGGCGAGGGAGATTACCTACCGTAGAACGTAAGTGCGGCCCGATTGTTCTGCCACGAGTGGCGCGAAACCCCCCACTCGGGTTCCCTCTACCGTCCGGCCCGGGTGTCCAGACTGACGCTCTTGAGCAGCGCGAAGACCGGCGAACCGACCGCGAGGCCCAGCTCGGCCGCCGACGCCCGCGTGATCCGCGCCCGCAACCGGTACGAACCGAGATCGATCGTGGCCTCGGCGAACGCGGTCGCCCCGTCCTGGTGCAGCGACACGAGGACGCCGGACAGGACGTTGCGGATGCTGGTCGGCGACGGTCGTTCGGTGGCGAGCGAGACGTCCCGGGAGCGCACCAGCAGCCGCGCCGACTCACCGACCGCGAGGTGCTCGATCCGCGGCACGCTGAGCCGCTGGCCGTCGAGGTCGAGCCAGGTCAGGCGGTACTCGTCGTCGTGTGCGCTGACGCGCGCTTCGAGCACCGCCGCGGCCTGGAAGCGCTCTGTGAGCGGCGCCAGGTCAAGCTGCTCGAGAACTTCGACCGTTCCTCCGAACGCCTGCACCCTGCCTTCGGCGAGGACCAGGATGCGGTCCGCCAGGAGCGCCACTTCATCCACGGCGTGACTGACGTAGAGCGTCGGAATGCCGAAACGCGGATGCAGCGCGAGAAGGTAAGGCATGATCTCCGCCTTGCGGCGCCGGTCGAGCGCCGACAGGGGCTCGTCGAGCAGCAGCAACCGCGGCCGGCTGAGCAGCGCCCGGCCCAGCGCGGCCCGCTGGCGCTCACCGCCCGAAAGCGTGTTGGGCCGCCGGTCGAGCAGGGGCTCCAGGTCCAGCGCGTCCACGACATCGTCGTGGGTGATCGACACCGCGCTCGCTCCGGCGCTTCGTCGCTCGGCGTAGCGCAGATTCCCGGCGACATCCAGGTGCGGGAACAACCGTCCATCCTGGAACGTGCAACCAACGGGGCGGCGGTGCGGCGGAACCGCGACCCCGGCTTCGCTGTCGAGCCACACGTCGCCGTTCAGGGCGATGCGGCCGCGGCTTCCCGCCTCGAACCCGAGCAGCGACCTCAGGAGGGTCGTCTTGCCGCTCCCCGAAGGACCGAACACCGCGGTAACTCCGGCCGCCGGGATCGCCTGCTCAACCTGGAGATCGAAGCCGCTGAAGGCGACCTGAACGTCCACTTCGAGGGTCGTGCCTTCGCGGTCAGGCGACATGGACCGGCAGCCTCCGGTTGAACACATAGACGAATACGAGCACCACGAACGCGAACAGCAGCAGACCGGCGGCAAGCGTGTGCGCCTCCGCGTAGCGCAACGTCTCGACGTGCTCGTAGATGGCGATCGAGATGACCCGCGTCTTGCCCGGGATGTTCCCGCCGACCATCAGCACGACGCCGAACTCGCCGATCGTGTGGGCGAAGGTCAGGACCGCCGCGGTCAGAAACCCGCGCAGCGACAGCGGCGCAGCGACCGTCAGGAAGGCGTCGAGCGGCGAGGCCCGAAGCGCGGCCGCGGCTTCCAGAGGACCCCGACCCAGCGACTCGAAAGCGGCCTGGAGCGGCTGGACCATGAAGGGCAGCGAGTAGATGACGGAAGCGATCAGAAGGCCCGTGAACGAGAACGTGAGCGTGGTGTCCGTGACCTCCACCCAGAGCCCGCCCAGCCACGACCGGGGGCTCATCAGCAGCAGGAGATAGAAACCCAGCACCGTCGGCGGCAACACGAGAGGGAGGGCCGTCACCGCCTCGATCACCGGCTTCAGCCGCGATCGGGTGCCGGACAACCACCAGGCAAGCGGCGTTCCGAGAACCAGGAGCACCGCGGTCGCCGACGCCGCGAGCTGAAGGCTGAGCCAGAGCGGCGCCAGTTCCGGCAGATCCATCGTCGCGATCGCTCAGGCCCCGCCGGCCGCCTCCAGGCCTTCCCCGCAGCCTTCCGGAAAGGCCTGGTCGTCCACGATCGCCGCGGCGGGCCGTCCCGGTTCCTTTGTGTACTCGCGCATCGTCCCCGACACCGTGTCGGTCACCCGGATCGAGTAGCCCAGCGTCGTCGCGGCCACGCCGAACACCCACACATGTCGATTGAGACCGCAACCGTCCAGCACCTTGACCAGCAGCTCCCAATTGTCCCGGGCGACGAAGTGGAACACACCGGACTCGTTCGTTCCTTCGTGCACCACCTCCCCGGCGCCGCTCTCGCCATCGACGGTCCACCAATCGACTTCGACCGAGAACCGTGAGTCGCGCAGGCACAGCGTCCGGCCATCGAAGACGCAATCGCCCGCGGGGTCGGCGGCCTCGACCAGAAACCGCATCGACGCCCTGGACTCCGCGGCGCCTGCCGCCACCCGCAACGTGACTTCATAGAAGCCCGGCTGCGACCACTGGTGCCTCACGACCTGGCTCCGGGCCGTCCTGCCGTCCCCGAACTCCCAGGACCGCCAGGTCGGACTGCCCCTGCCGGCATTCACGAACGTCAGGGGAACTCCCGTCTTCACGCGGCACAGGCCCCCCTCGCAGTCCGCGGCCACCTCGACCGCGGCCAGCAGGGGCTCGCCGCCACCGCTATCCCCGCCTCCTCCGCCATCCTCCTCGTCCGGCGGCTCGGTCGGCGAGGCCGGCGGACCCGGACGCGGGCCCCCCGGTCCCCCGGCCGGAGGCGGCGGCGACGGAAATGGCGGCGTCGGTTCCGAGCCCGGCGGCGGCTCCACCGCCTCATCGTCGTCCAGAATCGCGATCGTTGCCTGCCCATGACCCGAGACTCTGTGCGGCAGCGAACCGAACCGCAACGCCAGCTCTTCACCGTCATCGTTCTCCTCGTCGTCCGTAGCCCTCAAGGTGAACTCGGCCACGGTCTCGCCGGCCGCCAACAGAACTTCGTCAGGAACGCCTGAGTAGTCGGAACTCCCCGCCCCGCCGCCGTGGTTCCGCAGCAGGGGAATCCCGACCGCCCTCTCAGGTTGCCGGCTCAACCGAACGGCAACGCGGACAGTTCCGCCCTCCCAGACGGAGTAGTCCTCGGAACCGAACGACACCTCCACCTCGGGGTCGTCGTCGTCCTCGATCGTTCCAACGACTTCAAGGCTCTCCTTTCCGCCGGCGAGAGACGCATTCGTCACGCTGTTCAGCACGAACAGGAAGGTCTCCGCCTCCTCCTCGTCCTTGTCGTCGTCCAGAAGCGGCACCAGGATCTCGGCCGCCTGCGACCCGGCCGCCAGAGCGATCGTGCCGCTCGTTGCCATGTAGTCGACCCCCTCCCTCGCAGCGGAGACGCCCGAGCCGTCGGCGCACGCGTAGGCTACCTGGACCGGCAAACGGCTTTCGACGCTCAAGGTCACCCTGAACCGCAGAACGCCTTCGCTTTCGACGGCTCTCGACGGCTCGGCGCTCACCACCGGCGCATCGTTCTCGACCACGACCGCCTCCGCCGAAGCGGTCGGCGCCGTATCGTAGCCGCCGCCCGATGCACGGTGCTCGATCGAAACCGCCGGATCCGATATCGCGTCCGCGTCCTCCTGGGCCGTCAACGTCACCGTCTGCACAGTGTTCCAGTCCTGGGGAGTGAAGGTCAGCGAGACGCTGTCCACCGACACGTCCGAGCCCTGGGGCGCCGCGATCGAGACCGTCACATCGGCCGCGGGTTCGGTCGTCAGCACGACCGTGTATGAACCGCTCGCCCCCTCTTCCAGACGAATCGTCGAGGGCGATACCGTCATGCGAGGCGGTTCGCGAAGGCCCGCGGTGAAGCTCCTGGGAGCACCCGAGACCCAATGACCGGGAACGAGACCTCCGTCGCCGTCCTTGATGTCGTGAATGTCAGCGAAGTCGAGGACGACCTCGACTCCCTGGAGACTCCCGAGGTTGCCGCCCGACGCCTCCACGTCGTAGACGCGCTCGCTCTGCTCCACCGGATTCGCAGTGAGCGAGAGCTCGCCGGTTCCCTCGCCGCGCACCTGGAAGTCCGAACCGTCGACGTTGCTCACGTCCTTGCGGAAAGTCAGCCTCCAGCGCAACGTGTCCCCGATCGCGATTTCCGACCGGGGCTCGCGGCGTTCGACGGCGATCACCTGCGGACGAAAGTACTTGTCCAGGACCCACTCGGGCTGTTTGTTGCCCGGGTTTCTCTCACGACCGGTCAGATCCCGGAAAAGAGGGTCGGGCTCCGCAACCTCAAGCGAGGCTTCGTCGCCTACCCATTTCTGCCACTGCTCAAGGAGTCCTTCAAGCCGGCTCTCCGTCTCCGCGTGTTCCGGCACCTCGATGAGATTCCGAAGTTCATCCGGATCCTCTTGCAGATCGAACAACTGACGGTGGTTCACGTCCGGATACACGATCAACTTGTAGCGAGCATCGCGGACGGACCTCATGATCCCTCTGTTCCCGACGGCCCTGAACGCCAGAAACAGGCTCTCCCGCCATCGCGCCTCCTCTTCTTCCGACCACAGCACGGACAGGTCCGACCGGTCCGACCTGTCGATGAACGACCGCACGTCCACGCCCGCGAAACCCAGCACCGTTGGAAACAGGTCGTGTACATAGGTCAGCGCGTCGGTCGAACCATGCGGAATCCCCGGCCCCTTGATGATCATGGGAACGCCCATCGAGTGTTCGTAGAGACTCGCCTTTGCCAGCAGTCCGTGGCTCCCGGCCGCCAGCCCGTTGTCGGCGACGTAGACGACGATCGTGTTCTCGTCCTGTCCGTTCTCCTCGAGAGCGGTCAGTATCCGCCCGATCTCCTGGTCCAGATGGCTGATCAGACCGTAGTACTCCGCCAGTTGATCGCGAATGACCTCCTTCCGCCGCGGCCATTCAGCCCGGTTCTCGCCTCTCAACACGAGCATCCCGTTGTCGAAGGGATGCTGTGGCATGAAGTTCGCGGGCAACGTGAGAGTCCGCTCGTAGTACCGCTGGCGCAAGGCGAGCGGCGCCTGAAACGGGTCATGGGGCGCCGTGAACGAAACGTAGGCGAAGAACGGAGGAGGAGGATCCTCGCCCTCTTCCACGCCGGCAGCGGCTTCGGCCTGCTCGTCGAGAAAGGCGATAGCCGCATCCGCGAACAATGTGCTCGAGAAGGTGGTCGACGTGCGCTCGCGCACCATCCTGCCTCCCTCGAGATCGGCGACGTCCACGCTGAGATGGTTCGAGAAGCCGCCCAGAAACACCGCCTCGCCGACATCGAAGCTGCGCCGCAGACTCGCCCCGCCGTTGTGCCACTTGCCCGTAACAAACGTCCGATAGCCGGCATCCCCGAGTTTCTCCGGCAGTGTGGTCGTGCCCAGGAGATCCGAGCGGATGCTGAACCACGTTCTGCCGCTCATCAACATCGCCCGGCTCGGTAGGCATACGGCGACGGTTTTTGAACCGAACGTGTACGTGTTGCGGAAACTGAATCCGTCCGCTACCAGCTCGTCGATGTTGGGCGTGTCGATCTCCGAGTTGCCCCATGCGCCGATGGTGTCCGGGCGCTGATCGTCGGCGAACAGGAAGAGGATGTTCGGCCGGCTTTGCGATTCCTCGTCGCTATCCTGCTCCTGCCAACCGGCAACAGGCGTCGGGCCAAGGGCAAGCGCCGCCACGGACGCCGCGGCAGCGATCATCGACCCGCACCTGCTCCGCAAACCGCGGCACGGCACGCCTCCAGGGGACATCCAACTCCGCTTCCATAACGAATCGGCCGCGAACCTACTCCACCAGGTAGCCCAGCGACACGATGACCTCGCGCGCCCGGGGGCTGCCGACGAACCGTAGAAACGCATGTGCCGCCCGGTTCGACTTTCCGCGCTCGAGCAGGACCGCATCCTGCCGGATCGGCGGATGCAGATGGCCCGGCACCCGCCACCGGCTATCGGCCCGCCCCCGGAAGCCAAGGACGGACGAAAGCGAGACCAGGCCGAACTCCGCATTGCCCGAGGCAACCATCGCGAAGGCATGGCCGACGTTCTCACCGACGACTATCTTAGGCTGCAGGTCTTCCCAGACGCCGAGATCGACGAGCACGTCCCGGGCCGCGGAACCGTAGGGTGCGAGCAGCGGATTCGCTATCGCGAGCCGGCGAAAGGACGCCTCGCGCAAGGCGGCGGGACCGCCTCCAGCCTCGGGATCCGGGCTCCACAGCACCAGTCGTCCGACCGCGTACGTCCGGCGCGAGTCCTCGACCGCCAATCCCTGCTCCACCAGCAGTCGCGGGCGCTCCTGGTCGGCGGCCAGGAACACATCGAAGGGCGCGCCATGGAGGATCTGCGCGTAGAGCTTGCCGGTCGAGCCGACCGTCGCCGCTACCCGGTGTCCGGTCCGCCGCTCGAACTCGGCTGCGAGCTCGTCGACGAGTTCGCCGGCGTTGGCCGCCACCGCGACCGTCACCTCCCCGGCGAAGGCGCCCGCGGCCACCAGCGCAAGCGCGGGAGCGAACCGCAGGGCCGAGGTCAAGCCGCGGCCGCCTGCGCCGTCCGCCTCGGGTCGCCGCAGGCGACGGCGCCGTCCTCCTCGATCAGGACGCCCTCGAACGAGCCGCAGAGCCAGTTCCAGGGATTGACCACTTCGACGGCGGCGCCCGCGTCCTCGAGCCGTCCGACCGGCTCGCCGGCCAGGTCTGCTTCGACGATCAGGGCGCCCGGCACGTTCATCGACGAGCCGCCGAACCGCGGCTTGTGGACCGAGCTCTCGAGGTCAAGGCCGAAGTCGAGCAGGTTGGTCGAGTTCTGGACGATGTTCTCCGTCAGCGACACGCTCGGCGAGCCGGATGCGAGTATCGGCTTGCCGTCGCGCGTGAAGATGTTCGGGCAGATGCGCGCGTGCGCCCGGCCGCCCGGTTCGACCGGACCGGAGCCGAGGTGGACGCCGGAGGCGCAGGCGTAGACGCCGTCGACGTAGATGCCGGTCCTGAACGGCATCGACATGACCGAGTGCAGCACGGTGGCGACGTTGCCCGCGGCGTCGACCACCGTGACGTGGTTCGAGCCCGGTGGAGGCGGCGGCACCACGCCCAGTGCCTCGTACCGGTCGCTGGGGCTGGCCGGCTTGCCTTCGAGCCCGGCGAACCGCTCCGCCGCGTACTCCTTCGAGATCGCCCGCTCGACGTCGGGCAGGGTGCCGTCGAAGCGGCCGCCCACCGCGTCGGCGTAGACCCGGCCGATGATCTGCATCATCCTGAGCGTCGTCTCGCCGGACTCGAACGCGGGACCGATCTGCTGGAGGTCGAGCAGCTCGACCATGTTCATGATCTCGACCAGGGCCTGGCCGCCGAAGTCGGGCGCCGGCGAACCGACGACGCCGTAGTCGCGGTACGTGCCCATCACCGGCTCGTCCCAGAACGCCTCGTAGGCCGCCATGTCGTCGGCGGTGATCAGGCCGCCCTTCGCCTGTACCGTTTCGGCGTAGCGGCGGCCGAACTCGCCCCGGTAGAAGTGGTCGCCGCCTTCTTCGGCGAGCCGCTCGAGCGTGTCGGCGAGGGCGCTCTGCACCAGCTTGTCGCCGATGTCGCGCAGCGTGCTGCCGTTGAAGTAGATCTCCCGGCTGAAGAGCTCCCGGCCCAGCACCGCCGACTCGACGAACATCTCACCCCACAGGAAAGGGTGGATCTCGAAGCCGTCGCGGGCGTAGTGGATGGCCGGGGCCATCACGGTGGCCCGCGGTAGAAGCCCATGACGCTCGAGCCCGGCCTCGAAGCCGCCCCAGAAACCCGGCACGAAGCAGAGCGTGCCGTCGGTCTTCGTCATCAGCGCTCCGAACTCGGCCACGTCCATGTTCCGCACGTCCGGCACCGCCTGCGGCGCCGCCATCATGCCGTTGACGTAGCTGTACTCGCCGGAGGCGGCGTCGTAGTAGAGCATCGACAGGCAGCCCGACAGGGTCGTCATGTGCGGCTCGACGACGGCCTGGGCGATGCTGGCGGCGAGCACCCCGTCGCAGGCGTTGCCGCCAAGAGCTAGCATGTCGGCGGCGGCGGCCGACGCCAGGGGGTGGGTGCAGATGGCGAGGCCGGAAGCACTCCGGACCGCCTGCTTGGGCCCAAACCGGGCCGCCGCCACTAGAGCCCGCCGTCGCTCATCGTCCGGGGGCGTCCAGGCGTTGACGGCAGCGGGCGCGGAACCCTCGGGCCTGGTCCCCGGTCCGCAGCCGATCGCCAAGGCCGCGCCACCGGCTGCCGCGGCCAGCAGGGTCCGGCGATTCAGGGTCAGGTCCGCCGTTCCAACGAGTACTCTTCCCATCGCTTCCTCCCCTCGCACGTGTGCGAAGAGGTTACCGCGTAAGATGCCGCACCCGTTCCACCGAAACAGGGAGAACTCGAGCATGTCGGAACCGGTCCTGCTGGTAGAGAAGTCCGAAGGCATCGCCACCCTCACGCTGAACCGGCCGGGCGTGCTGAACGCCCTCTCGGAGGAACTGCGCAACGACCTCGCCGGAGCGATCGAGGATCTGCGCGGAGACGACGGGATCGGCGTCGTCATCCTGACCGGCGCCGGCCGCGCCTTCTGCGCGGGTCTCGATCTGAAGGAGATGAGCGATCCGGACCGGAAGCGCAGGGCGATCGCCGATCCGCCGAAGCTGCTCCGCTCGCTCCATCAACCCGTGATCGGCGCGATCAACGGCATCGCGGTGACCGGCGGCTTCGAGATCGCGCTCTCCTGCGACATCCTGATCGCGACCCCGGAGGCGCGCTTCGCCGACACCCACGCCCGGGTCGGCCTGCTCTCCGGTTGGGGTCTCTCGGCGCGGCTGTCGCGGGCCATCGGCCCCGGCCGGGCCAAGGAACTCTCCTTGACCGGCAACTACCTCTCGGCCGAACGCGCGTGCGAATGGGGCCTGGTCAACCGCGTCGTCCCGCGCGACGAACTGCTCCCCACCTGCCGAGCCCTGGCGACCGACATGCTCACCTGCCAGCGCGACGTGATGTTCCAGTACAAACGGATGATCGACCGCGGCTTCGACCTCACCCTCGGCGACGCGATGGACTACGAGATCGAGGTCAACCGCATGTACCGGGGGCCCAAGCCCGAAGAAGTCGGCGAGCGGCTCGCCGGCATCCGCGCCCGCGGCCGCGCCCAGGCCGAAGGCGCTCGCTAGTCGCATACCCACCCGGGAGGGGCAGCGGGGGTTGGCTCCTGCGGCCGCTCGCGCTAACCGTCGAAGTACTTCTCCACGATCCAATCCGGCTGCCAGCGGTCGGGTTCGCGTTCGGTACCGGTGAGGTCGCGGTGCAGCGGGGCCGGATCGGGGACGGACAGGGGCACCGTATCGCCCATGGCGGTTTGCCAGCCTTCGAGGAGTGCTTCAAGCCGAGCCACGGTCTCCGCCTGTTCGGGATCGGCAACGAGGTTCTCGAGTTCGTCCGGATCGTTCGCCAGGTCGAACAGCTGGCGGTGGTTCACGTTCGGGTAGACGATCAGCTTGTAACGGTCGTCGCGGACGGCGCGCATGACGTCGCGGTAGGGCAGGAAGAGACTCTGGCGCCACGTGGGATCGCCGCCGGCCCAGAGGGGCGCCAGGTCCCGGCCGTCGATGCCGGGCGGCGCCTCGACGGCGCCGGCCGTGAGCAAGGTCGGGAAGATGTCGTAGAGGTAGGTGAGAGCGTCGGTCGTGCCGTGCGGAATGCCCGGGCCGCGGATGATCAGAGGGCAGCGCATCGAGTGCTCGTACAGGTTCTGCTTGCCCAGCAGGCCGTGGCTGCCGATCGACAGCCCGTGATCGGCGGCGTAGACGACGATCGTGTTCTCCGCCTGGCCGTTCTCGTCCAGGGCGTTGAGGACGCGTCCCACCTGTTCGTCAAGGTGGGTGATCAGGCCGTAGTACTCGGCGACCTGGTCGCGGATCACGTCCTCGGTCCGTGGCCACGCCGCCAGGTTCTCGTCGCGGAGGATGAGCGCGCCGTTGTCGAAGGGGTGCTGGGGCATGTAGTTGGCGGGCAGCGGCAGGTCGCGCTCGTAGTAACGCTCCCGGTACTCGGGCGGGGGCTGGCGCGGATCGTGCGGCGCGGTGAAGGGAACGTAGGCGAAGAACGGCACCTCCGATTCACCGCTCGCTTCCGCCCCGGCCTGCTCGTCGAGGAACTCGATGACCGCGTCGGCGAACAGCTCGCTCGAGAACGTCTCCCCCACCCGCCGGCGCACCATGCCGCCGTTCTCGATGTCCTGCACCTCGGTTTGGGTGTGGTCCGCCATGCCGCCGAGGTAAATGGCCGTGCCGCGGTCGAAGGCGCGGAGCAGCGCCTCCTCGCCGTTGTGCCACTTGCCGGTGATGAACGTCCGGTAGCCCTCGGCCTCCAGCAGGCGCGGCAACGTGGGGACGCCCTGCATTCTGTTCGGCGAGCGCATCCAGCTCCGGCCGGTCAGCACCATCGCCCGGCTCGGCACGCAGACGGCGCCGCTGTTCGAGCCGAACACGTAGTTTCGCCGGAAGCTCCACCCCTCGGCCACCAGGCGATCGAGGCTTGGGGTGTCGATCAGCTCGTTGCCCCAGGCGCGGATCGTGTCGGCGCGCTGGTCGTCGGCGAACAGAAACAGGATATTGGGCCGTGGCTCTTGCAGCTCGGCGTCAGCGGCAGGCTCGTGGGCCGCGCGAGGAGCGCACGAGAGCACTACCAGCGCCGCGACCGCCAGTTGCCGGTTCACGTTCACGAACCGGCCGTCGCGACCCGCGCGATCGCGTCCAGCTTCTCCACCACTTCCGGATCGATCTCGTCTTCCGGCACGAACTCGGCCAGCCGGTGGAAGTTCGCTTTCGACATCAGGTTCGCCTGACCGAGCCTGCGGGCGTAAGCCTCGAAGAGCGGCGCCATGAGCTCCGCGCTGGCCTTGGCGCCGTCGTCCCACGGCGACGGCCGGCCGCTCTTGGCCGACGCCTCTTCGACCTCCGCGATCGAGGCCCGCATCGCCTCCACCCGCCGCTCCGCCTCGGCCTCCTCGAACAGCGGGCCGGACGCCTCTCGCCGGGCGCTGTCGGCGGCCCAGCCTTCGAGGGCCGACCGTGAGCACAGGTAGTTCTCGATCTCCCGCTTCCGCCAGGCCTGCCGCTCCAGCCCGTCATCCGCCCCCACCTTCTCCGGCAGCTTGTCGAGCAGTGCGATCCCGCGCAGCGCGGGACACGCCTCGCGGAGGCCGTGGAAGTGGAGTTCGGCGCTCGAGAGCCGGTCGCCGACGTACTGGACGAACGGCCGCTCCAACGCTCGCGCGGCAACCTCATGCCCAAGACGCCGGGCAAAGGCCTTGAGAATCGCCAGATCCGTCGACCCCTCGAGATAGAGCACCCAACCGACCAGTTCCGCCTGGAGGTACTGGTTGAAGCCGATCCGCGAGAGCGCCTTGGCGACCTGGCTGCCGCCGTCGTCGATCCGGTGCGGCTTGCCCACGAAGGCGATCACCGTGTCCGTGCCGGCCGCCTCGGCGAGCAGCACCTCGGAGTGGCTGGCGGCCACGATCTGGCTGCCGCTGGCTTCGGCCAGCTCACGGACGAGAGCGTAGATCTCGCGCTGACGGAGGATCTCCAGGTGGGCGTCCGGCTCGTCGAGCAGCAGGACGGCGCCCGGGTTCGAGTACAGGTAGGCGAGGATGAGCAGGGTCTGCTGGAGGCCCCGGCCGCTGGACGAGAGGTCGAGCCAGATACCCCGTTCCCGGTACCGCATCGTGATTTCGCCGCGTTCCTCGACGTAGAGCGGCTCGTCGAGTTCGACGCCGAAGAGCCGGTCGATCCGTTCCTTCAGGTCGGCCCAGACGTCCGGGCTCTCGCCATGGATCCGGAAGCACAGGTTGCGCAGCACCTCGGCCGTGCGGCCCTCGCCGATGCGCACATTGATCGACCCCGGATCGAGGCGCGTCTCCGCCGACGCCATTCCCGACATCGGCGGCAGGTAGGCGACCTTCACCGCCATGGCCTCCTCGGGTACCGGCATCCGCGGTGGCGACGGCCCCCGTTCGAGCCGCAGCGGCCGGCAGTAGAAGGACTCCTGGTTCGCGTAGTCGAACTCGAGCCCGCAACGCCAGGGACGCCCGGCTTCACCACCTTCCGCTCCGCCCTGCTCCGGGCCGCCGTCAGCCGGCGGCCCGGAACTCCTGCCCTCGACGACCACGTCGATGCAGACGTTGTCCGTCCGCTGCCGGCCTTCCACCATCTGAACGTGCCGGGTGTGCAGGTCGCGCCACAGCAGGTTCGCGTTGGGAACGGGTATCGCCACCAGGTCGCGGCGGTTGACCGTCACACCGGGACGCTTCTCCGGCGCGCTGCCGCCCGACCGCCGTTCGAGCCAGCGCCGCAGACCGATGTCCCACAGCGCCAGCGCCTGCATCGCCGAGGTCTTGCCCGAGTTGTTCGGGCCGATCAGCACGACAGCGCTGCCCAGCTCGATCTCGACCTCCTCGAAGCGCTTGAAGTTGCGGATCGTGAGCTTGGTGAGCATGCGCTGGGCCGGTGAGGAGACCGGGCTACGTTAGCGCAGCGCTACACTCGCTTGGCCCGACTCACGGCCGTCCCATCTCCAGCGCAACAAAAGCACTCCTTCTCTTGACGAAACGCACTCCCGTTCTGGTCGGCATCGCACAGGTGCTTCAGCGTGCCGACGATCCGGCCGAAGCCCGGCCGCCGATCGAACTGATGCTGGAGGCCGTACGGGGCGCGATCGAGGACGCCGAGGCGCCCGGCCTGCGCGACCGGATCGACTCGGTGCGCGCGATGAAGGGCGTGTGGGGCTACCAGAACCCGGCGCTCATGGTGATCGAGGCCCTCGGCCTCGCACGGGTCGAGACCGGACTCTCCGTGGTGGGCGGCAACCAGGTGCAGACGGTGTTCAACCAGAGCGCCCTGGACATCCAGAGCGGCCGTCGCGAGGCGATCGTTCTCTGCGCGGCCGAGTGCGGCCGCACGATGGGCCGGGCGCGCAAGATGGGGATGGACCTCGACTGGCTGCAGGACGACGACCCTCCCAAGCTCCCCGACACGAGCTACGGCGACACCCGCTGGACGCGGCACGAGATGGAGATGGACCGCGGAATCCAGCAGGCGGTCCAGTACTACTCCCTGTTCGACATCGCGCTGCGGAAGCAGGGCGGCGAAACGGTCGAGGGCCACCTCGCCCGCATCGCCGAACTCTGGGCGGGATTCAACCGGGTGGCTCAGGAGAATCCCAACGCGTGGATCCGGACGCCTCTGTCCGCTGCCGAGATCGGCACGGTGTCGCCGGCCAACCGCGCCGTGACCTTCCCCTACACGAAGCTGATGAACGCGAACATGCGCGTCGACATGGCGGCGGCGCTCGTCCTCTGCTCGCTGGATGTGGCGCTCGCGTTGGGCGTACCGCGGTCGAAGATGGTCTTTCCGGTCAGCGGCGCCGACGCAGTCGACCACTACTTCGTCTCCGAGCGCGACAATCTCCACTCGTCGCCGGCGATCCGGCTGGCCGGCAAGCGGGCGCTCGAACTCGCCGGCGTCGAAGCAGCCGATCTCGACTTCGTCGATGTCTACAGTTGCTTCCCGAGTTCGGTGCAGGTGGCGGCGAGGGAGCTGGGGCTCGATCCGCAGCGCCCGCTCACCGTCACCGGCGGCCTCACGTTCGGCGGCGGACCGCTCAACAGCTACGTGATGCACTCGATCGCGCGCACCGCCGAACTCCTGCGCGAAACGGACGGCGGCCGCGCGCTCGTCACCGCGAACGGCGGCATGCTGACCAAACACTCCTTCGGTGTCTACAGCGCCGGGGAACCGGATCGACCCTACCGGCACGAGGACCTGACCGCCGAAGTCCACGCGCTCCCCAAGCGCGAGGCCGTGGCCGACTACACGGGGCCGGCCGAGATCGAGTCCTACACCGTCATGTTCGGCGGCGGCAGCGCGAAGTCGACCTCGTACCGTTCGACCTACGGCGAGCGCGACGCTCCGAGCTTCGAACCCACCGTCGCCCACCTGGCCTGCCGCCTGCCGGACGGCCGGAGGGGCTGGGCCAACGTCGAGGATCGGGACACGCTGCGCGACATGTGCGCGCAGGAGTTCTGCGGGCGTCCGGTCCAACTGAACGGAACCGGGACCGCCGAATGCAGGTAACCACGCGCCTCGCGGCCGCCGGCATCGCCGCCCTGCTGCTGACGGGTTGCCTGGGCCACCCCGCCGCACCGGCCCGGAGCGCGATGTTCGACTACGACCCGGGCGCCGATCCGATCACCAACCCGGAGTCGCTGTTCGCGCCGTTCGACCCGGAGCGGGCCGACACCGAAGCCACGATCAACCGCTACTCGCTCGACCAGCCGACCTCGCTCAACCCGCTCTTCATCCGCGCCTGGACCGACGGCTTCCTCTACCGCCTGCTGTTCGACCCCATCGCCCACCGCGCCCCGGACCTCACCGCGGAGTGGAACCCGGCGATGGTGGACGAGGTCGAGGAGCTGGAGGGCGGCCTCGTCCACCGCATCAAGCTCCATGCCGGAATGCGCTGGCACGACGGCGCGCCGGTCACCTCCGAGGACGTCCGTTTCACCTGGGAGGCGATTGGCGACGACAACGTGCCGGCGGTCGACTACAAGTACAAGGTCGCCGAGATCGAAGACATCCGCATCATCGACGAGATCACATTCGACGTCGTCCACCGGCAGGTCTCCGCGCTCCGCATCGACAACCTCTACTTCCCCGTCGTCCCGGCGCACATCCTGAACCACCCCGAGGAGCGAGCCGCCGACCCGACCCTGCGCACGAGCCCCTACTACAACCGCTATCTGCGGGAACTCGGCATCGGCAACGGGCCGTTCCGCTTCGTCGAGTGGATCCACGCCGACCGGGTGGTTGTCGAACGCTGGGAGGACTATCACCACGACAAGCCACCCATCCGCCGCCAGGCAATCACGACCCACAGCGACCGCAACGCCGCCCTGCTCCAGTTCCGCAAGGGACAGCTCGACGACATCTGGCTGACCGTCCAGCAGCACGGCAGCCAGACCAACGACGAGGAGTTCCACGCCGCCGGCGTCAAGGCCTGGGGGCCGCGCTGGATGCAGGCCTACATCGGCTGGCAGCAGGGTGGCAACAACCACTTCTTCGGCGATGTCCGGGTGCGGCGCGCGATGGCCCACGCCTACGATGCCGAGCGCGTCCTGCGGCAGGTGAGCTGGAACGTCTACACCCGCTCGAACGGGATGTTCCCGCCCAGTCACTGGAGCCACAATCCCGACGTCAAGCCGCTCGAGTACGACCTCGAGAAGGCCGCCGCGCTGCTCGACGAGGCCGGCTGGCTGACCAGCCCCGACGACGGCTGGCGCTACAAGGAGATCGACGGCGAGCAGGTCCGCTTCCACTTCATGATGAACCTGCCCCAGTCCTTCGTCGACGCCCGCCGCATGGTCGACATCTACCGCGACGACCTGCGCCGCATCGGCGTCTCCTTCGACACCGAGATCCAGGAGAACGCGAGCCGCTCGCCGCTGCTGATCCAGCACGAGATGATCGCCCACGTCGACACCTACCAGGTCTTCGCCGACCCCGACATCTGGCGGAACTTCTTCCACACCGAAGCGATCGACAACGGCCGCAACTACGACAGCTACAGCAACCCCAAGGTCGACGATCTGTTCGATCGCTCCCGCATGGAACTCGACCGCGACCGCCGCGCCGAACTGCTGCGCGAACTGCAGGCCCACGTCCAGGCCGACCAGCCGGCCCTGTTCCTGTGGAACTACAGCACGACCTGGGGATTCAGCAAGAGGATGCGCGGCGTCGAACTGGGGCCGGCGGGCGTCACCGCGTTCGTCCCCGGCACGCGGGCGTGGTGGGTTGAGAAGGAGGAGTAGACGATGGTCTTGCTCGTTCGCAACCGCGTGAAGGACATCGACCACTGGAAGCGCGTCTTCGACGAGCAGGAGGCCGCCGGGCTGGCGGCCGGTCTGTCCGTCGAGCGCGTGTGGCGCTCGGCCGACAAGACCGACGAGGTGTTCTTCATCCTCGGAGTCGAGGACCGGGCAATGGCCGAGGCGTACATGGCGACGCCTGAAGCCGCCGCGGTCGGCCAAGAGGCCGGTGCGCTAGAGGGGGAGTTCTGGTTTCTGGAGGAGTTCCCGGCTGCGAAACACGACTGAGTTGGAAACTCAACAACAAGCACACGCCAAAGCCGACCAAGCGGCCCATCGAGTCCGATCCCGCCCTCGCCTGGTCCCAAACGAAGCCCGGCCCCTGTCCTCCTCACGTATCCGCCAGTCGCCATGACACCCGAGAGCGGCCCCCACCCACCCGTCGAATCCGCCTCGCACCGATGTCCGCGTCATCCCCAAGCCGAGCCCCTGGCATAGGCCGCCCGCTCTCTGTAGGCTCCGGGGAGCGGCCCATTGGACCGGTGCTCGACGGACCTTGAACGTGCACCGACCGCCACCAGCAGACACACATGAAGGTCAAGTCCACATCCGCGTCGTCAGCGGAGTGCTCCGACATCGTCGTCCGGACTACGAGTACGACTAGGCTGCTCTTTCGTCCGATGCTGATCGAGAATCAACATGATCCGCGCGCGGCAGTAAAGGGTACGTTCCTCTACCAGAGAAAGGGCCCGAAGGACGATTGGTCGGATCTCGCTACCATCCCGCTTAGCTCCTTGAAGAAGGACGAGGGGTATCGCCTTGAACTGAAGTCCGGCGAACTTCTCCCCCTTGTCCGGCAACTGAACGCCCTCTACGGGCTCCATGGCGAACACGGCGTTCCCCAAGGAGAAGTCCGGTTCCTCCAACTTGCCGACAGCCTCCAAGGCCTCTCGAACCTGGACCGGAGCGAGTTCCGTTCGTTCTTGGACGCACACCGAGCGGTCGGAGCGAATCTCCTCAACCGCCTTCTGACGTGGGTCTCCTCCACGCCAGACATCAGCGGTCTTCTTGAGTATCTTGAGCCACTCGAAGAAGAGGCACTCCACGCTCTCCGGACGGCCTCCGGCATTAGCACCCTTGAAACGACGTTGCGGTATTGGGAGAGTCGGCTGCACGAAGAGAAAGAAGGCTTCTGGCAAAAGGCACTTGCCGACCACTCCTTCGTCCTGGAGCAGATCTACTCATGGCCGGTCACGATCGTCCAGAGTAGGGCGTATGTCGGCGGAAAGACGGTTCAGGACCGTGGCGGAGGAATTGTCGACTTTCTCGTCAGGAATCAACTCACGAAGAACGCAGCTCTCGTCGAGATCAAGACGCCTAAGACACCACTACTAGCTTCGAGCTCTTACCGAGACGGCGTGTGGCCCCCGTCGTCTGACTTGTCAGGAGCAGTCGTCCAAGTTCTGAGCTATAGGGACCGCCTCTTGAAGGACTACCACTCTCTTTCAAAGGGACAGGCCAAGCTCTTCGAGGCCTTCGAACCGGGTTGTACCGTGATCACGGGCACCGTGGGCGAGTTGGACGACGCTCAACGGAGCAGCTTTGAGCTCTTTCGCTCCCAGGTGGGTGCCGTTAGCATCGTCGCGTTCGACGAACTCTTCGAGAAGACCCGAAGAGTGATCGGCGCGATGCGCGCTTCGGTCCAAACCCCACCTTCTGGCAGAACGGCCGCCCCCTCCTAGTTGAGAGCCCGACCTCAAGCCCAACCTGTGGCGGAAGCCCTGGTAGCCCACCCGGCGATGCTCCCCGGCGTCGAGCAAGAGGCGTCCGGGCGGCACTGGGTTCGTTTCCGCCCTCAGGGCGTGGGCGGTGGAGCGAGAAGAGTAGGGAGACGCCTATGGAGACCGTGAACCCGTTCCTTGCTGCGGCAGCCGAGCGCGCTCTTCGTCGCGTCGAGTGGGATGACCCGGAAGAGGAGAACGGAACGATGGTGCTGCTTGTCCGAAACGGCGCGAAGGAAATCGACCACTGGAAGCGCCGCTTCGACGAGCAGGAGGCCGCCGGGATGGCCGCCGGACTGTCCGTCGAGCGCGTGTGGCGCTCGGCCGACACGGACGACGAGGTGTTCTTCATCCTCAGCGTCGAGGACCGGGCCAGGGCCGAGGCCTACATGGCGACGCCCGAGGCCGCCGCGGTCGGAGAGGAAGCCGGCGCGCTCGAAGGGGAGTTCTGGTTCCTGGAGGAGTTCCCGTCCGCAGGGAGAGCTTGAGTCGGCATGCACACGCTTTCCATCACCGGGTTTGCGGCCCGCGCTGAGGCACTGGCCAGACAGGTCCAATCCACCGGAAGCCGGTTTGCGGTCCAGATAGGCGGCAAGACGGTGGCCGCGCTCGTGTCACCCGAAGACCTCAAGACCCTGGAAGCAATAGAGGATCGGCTCGATCTCCTCGATGCCCTCGACGCATTGGCGGACCATCGGGCGAACGGCGGCACCCCTCTCGAAGACTTGAAGCGCCATCTGGATTCCTGACGGCGCCCAGGCGCTTCGACGGCCAGAAGGGATCGCATGACAGCCAGCGCGTACGCAAGAGGCGCTCTGCGAACTCTTCGCTGTGGCGCTATCCTTCCGCCGAAGTGGCCGCCCCTACGATCTTCGGGACCTGCCAACCCCGCGAAGACATCCTTCGCGGAGCGGTAACCGACGCCGACTTCGCTGCCGATCTCGCGTCGGTCGTGAGCGGTTCCGGCAGTCCGGCCTACGCCGACCCCGCCCGGTTCTTCGCCAACACCTACCCCACGCGCGGCCTGCAGAATCTGCTCGCGAACGTCTGCCGCCGCCTGAGCGGGGCCGGCGGCGAGGCCGCGGCGATCTTCCGGCTCGACACATCCTACGGCGGTGGCAAGACCCACGGCCTCATCGCGCTGGTCCACGCGGCGCAGGGCATGCAGGGCGTCGCCGACGCCTCCGAGTTCCTGGACCCTTCGCTGCTGCCTGCGGACAAGGTGCGCGTAGCGGCGTTCGACGGCGAGAACGCAGACCCCGCCAACGGGCGGGCATTGGGCGACGGCGTCCTGGCCTACACACCGTGGGGCGAGATCGCCTACGCCCTCGCCGGCGCTCCGGGTTACGAGCGCGTGCGCAAGAGCGACGAGATGCGGGCGGCGCCTGGGGCCGGAACGCTCCAGGAGTTGTTCGGCGACGAGCCCACCCTCATCCTGCTCGACGAGCTCTCCGTATACCTGCGCAAGGTCCGGCGGCTCGACGATGCACGGGACCAGTTGACCGCCTTTCTGACCTCACTGTTCAAGGCGATCGAGAACGCCCCGAACGCGGCCCTGGTCTACACGCTGGCCATCGGCAAGGTAGACGGCGGGGCGCCGGACGCCTACAGCGAGGAGAACCGCTTCATCGCCGACCAGATGGCCGAGGCCGAGAGCGTTTCCGCCCGCAAGGCGACGCTGCTCAACCCGACCGCGGACGACGAGACGATCCAGGTGCTAAGGCGTCGCCTCTTCGAGAGCATCGATCCGGACGCGGCGGTAGAAGTCGCCGGCAAGTACCGCGGGCTCTGGTCCACTCACGCCGACTCACTTCCGCCTTCGGTCAACCCGTCCTCCAACGCGGAGACCTTCGCCGCCAGCTATCCCCTGCACCCCGAAGTCCTGGAGACCCTGACCGGCAAGACGGCGACCCTCGCGACCTTCCAGCGTGTGCGCGGCATGTTGCGGCTGCTGGCGCGCACGGTCGGCCAATTGTGGGAAGAGCAGCCGGACGACGCCACGGCCATCCACCTCCACCACATCGATCCCGGGCACGAGCCGATTCGTCAGGAGATACTCACCCGCTTGGGCCAGGACGCCTACGCACCCGCCATCGCCAACGACATTGCGGGCCCGGCCGGCAGAAGATCGCTCGCGCAGGAGATCGATGCCACCGATCACGGCAGCCTGCCACCGTACGCGGAGTACGCGGCGCGAACGATCTTCATGCATACGCTGGCGTTCAACGAGCCGCTCAAGGGACTGGCGCCCGACCAGCTGCGCTACTCCATGCTCGGCCCTGGGCTGGACATCAGCTTCATCGAGAAAGCGCGCAAGAACTTCGTCGCCGAGTCCGCCTACCTGGACGACCGGCCCGCCGCGCCGCTGCGTTTCCTCGCCGAGGCGAACCTGAGCCAGATCATCCGGCGCGAGGAACAGCACGTCGACAGTGCCGAGGCTCGCGCCGAACTGAACGACCGCATCCGCCGGATCTTCGACGGTCCGGTCTTCGACGCGATCACCTTTCCGGGTGGCCCCTTCGACGTGCCGGACGAAGTGGGCGACGGCTGCCCCAAGCTCGTCGTCGTCTCCTACGACGCGGTATCCGTTGGGGCAACGGTCGACGAAGTGCCCGACTTGGTGGAACGGATCTACTCGCGGAAGGGTGCGGAGAGCCTCTCGCTACGGGCTCTTCGGAATCACCTGGTCTTCGTCGCGGCCGAGGAAGCGCGCAAGTCGAACATGCAGGATCGGAGCCGCCGGCGGCTGGCGCTGCGCGAACTGAAGAAGCCGGAACGTCTGGCTGAGCTGGCCGAACACCAGCAGGACCAGGTGCGCGAACAGCACCGCCGTTCCGAGCAGGAACTCGCGGTGGCGATTCAACAGGCCTACCGGCACGTCTTCTACCCGTCCCGAAACCGGCTCGGAAGCCATCTCGTGGACCTTGCGCACACGGCCATCGACATGCAGTCGTCCTCGGAGAGCCCCGGCGCCGGCCAGCGGCAGATCGTCCGCGCACTGCGGGACCTCGGCAAGCTGCGGCTCTCAGAGGATCAGCCGGACTCCCCCGCCTACGTTCGCGACCGCACACCGCTGAAGAAGGGACAACTCTCGACCGGCGCCCTTCGCGACGAGTTCCGTCGCGACCCTGGACTCCCCATGCTCTCGGGGAACGATGTCTTCATACGGGGAATCCGTCGGGGCGTCGAACTCGGCGAGTACGTCTACCAGCGCGGAGATCTCCTTTACGGTCCCAGCGACCCGGCCCCGACGATCGAGATCGACGAGCAGTCGATGATCTTCACCATGGCCTATGCCAGAAACGAGTTGATCTGGCCGCGGCCGACCAACGAAGAACTGGAGCCGGGCACGCCCAGCGAGATCCGGGACAAACCAGACGACCCAGAGCCTTCGCCCCAACCGGGCTTCCCCTTCACGACGGCGCCCGCCGAGTTCTCCGCCGAGGGGCCGTTCAGCGAGGCGCTGATCAAGCTCTGGGAGCAGGCGCGCGACAGGAAGGTCGAGGCGCTCTCAACCGTGACGATCTCGATGTTCGAGGCGCGCGACGCGTTCCCCATGGTGAACGCCGTCAACGCTGTGGCCGGAGCGGCCAAGACGATCGGGTTCGAAGGCGGCTACGAAACCCGCGACGGCGGTTCCTTCCAACTGGAGTTCAACGGCCCGCCCTCCGACGCGCAGCCCGTACGCGAGTTCCTTCAACCGCAGTTCCGGGACGCCCCCGAATCGACGATTGAGGCGGCGTTCCGCCTGGAGTTCGCGGACGGCCTGCCGCTGGGCGGCGACGCGCCTGAGCAACTGGCCGACCAACTGACCCGGTTCGCCGGGGGCGCCGCGCACGTCTCCGCGTCCGCGCAGGCCCGGCCGGCGGACCAGGCATCGGAAGACGACGGACCGGACGACCACGGGGACGCGGCATGACACCCCGCCCGCAGCAAACGGCCCGGTTCGCTCCCACCGACCCCCGGTATTCGGCCCCCAGCTACGAACTGCGAGTCCGCAGACTGGGCGCGGCTCTCTCCATGTACGAGGTCTGGCAACTCCCGGCGGTTTCGACGCCCCATATCTCCGCGCCGACTCGTGTAGCCGGTCTCAAGGGCCGCAACCTGGAACTGGTCGAACACCGCGTCCTCCGGCGACTCTCTCAAGCCGGCATCAAGCTCGCACGCCCCGCGGACCAACCCATGCCCGGTCTCACTTTGAGCGAGGACCTCGCCCTCCACCTCGGCCTCATGTTCCGCGCTCTCGCGCCAATGCGAAGTCGCGAACGGATGCGCGCCGTAGCCGAGGGCATCGAACGGATGGACCGCGAAGAGGCCGCCTACTGGCTCGGCATGGCGATGCACCGGCGGCGGCCGAGACGGGTGCTGGCAGCGTTGCGGATGCTGTTGACGGAGCCGGGCCGGTGAAAGGCTGATCGGTGCGCTAGGCTCCCGCCGATGTCGGACGGCGAAGCCTCAGGTTCCCAAGACCGCTCAGCGTCGGCGGCACCCACGGAAGAAGCAGGGACGACGTCGAGTCTCGACCGGAAAACCGTTTCCGAGGCCCCGCCCGACGCCCAAACCCAAGGCGTTCCGGGCAACAAGGAGGCTTCGGCGCGCGCCGCGTCAGCAAACGAGGAGATCGAGGGCTTGGACGAGAGGGGCGCTCCCTGGGGCGACTATCCGATCGACTCGCTCCTGATTCGGCATGAGCACCGGACCGTCCACGATGTGGTGCGCCGGATCAAGCGCCAGATCTACATCCTGAACCCGGACTTTCAGCGCGACTTCATCTGGGACATACGAACCCAGAGCAAGTTGATCGAGTCCATCCTGATGCGGATTCCCCTCCCGGTCCTCTACTTGGCGGAGAACGACGACGGCAAAGTGGTCGTCGTGGATGGCCTGCAGCGCCTCGGCACCTTTCAACGCTTTCTGGACGATGAGTTGAGGCTGCGCCTCCCGGATCGGCCGGACTTGCACGGAAAGCGGTTCTCAGACCTCTCCGAAAAGCTCCAGAACCGCGTTGAAGACTGCGGCCTGACTCTCTACTCCATCGACTCGAAGGTGCCGGAGCGCGCCCGGCTCGACATCTTCGACCGCGTGAACAGCGGCGTTGCACTGACGCGCCAGCAGATGCGGAACTGCCTCTACATGGGCCCGGCCACCCGATTCCTGGCGGAAGAAGCCAGCACGGACTTGTTCAGGCAGGCAACGGGAGGCAGTCTCAAGCAGAAGACTATGCGCGACAGGGAGTTCGTGAACCGTTTCTGTGCCTTCCACCTCTTGTCCCTCAAGAACTACGACGGGGATATGGACCACTTCCTTGCAAAGGCGCTAGACCACATGAATCGAGCAGGCGACGAGTCACTCCAGAAAGTCCGCGAGGCTCTTCACCGAACGTTGGCGAACAATCACTGCGTCTTTGGGAAACAGGCCTTCCGGAAACACAAGCCCGACCAGGACCGGAGAGGCGTCATCAACGCATCGCTGTGGGACGTGATGTCGACTGGTTTGGCCCCTTATGAAGTGACGCATGTGTGGGAGCGGGACGAAGCCCTCCAAGCAGCCTTCTTCAAGCTGCTGCGGAACGAGAAGTTCAACGAAGCGATCACCTACGGCCCGAACGACGCGAGAAAAGTCCGCCGACGGTTCAAGATGGCCCGCCAGATGTTCAGGGAGGCGCTCGGCGCAGGGCACCTCGAATGCTAACGCAGATCGAACTCCGGCACTTCAAGTGCTTTGAACTGCTCAAGCTGCCGCTCGCGCCCCTGACGCTGCTCGCTGGCGCCAACGCATCCGGCAAAAGCACGGTTCTGCAGGCACTTGGACTCCTTCATCAGTCGTTCAAGGACCTAGGGTTCTGGGCCGATCGACTGCGGCTCAACGGGCCCGTGCTGCGTTTGGGACGGACCGCCGATGTCATCGATCAGGTTCAGGGAAGGCGATCATGCTCGATCACCCTCCTGGATTCCGTCACCGACGAGTCCCGCGGGCCGGAGATTCAGGACGCCACGAGGGGAACGAAGGAGGTCCTCTACGCCTGGGATTTCGAAGGCGAGCCCGCGGACCGGTCGTTGAAGCTCACTGCGGCCCGCTTCCACGATGGCTCGGCTCGGCAGTCGCCGATGCCCGAGGTGATGCTGGGCGCGATGGCGGTCGGCACTCTCATCCCCAGGCTTGAGGTCATGAACTACCTGACAGCCGAGCGCCTCGGACCGCGTGATTCCTACCGGCTTAGAGACTCGGAGGGGGACTCCGCCATCGGCCCCGCCGGGGAAAACGCCGCCGCGCTCCTTGAGGCGGGTGGAAACGAAGAAGTCCTGCCCGGCCTGGTCGTGGCCGGGGTGCCGCCCACTCGCTTGCTCCAAGCCCAGGCGCGCATGGCCTCGTTCTTTCCCGGCTGCGTGCTCAACGTGCACCAAGTCCCGGCGGCCGGTGTCGTTACGCTTGGCATCAGGACCTCCGACGAAACTGCCTTCCATCGTCCCGTGCATACCGGTTTCGGACTGACCCAAGTGCTTCCCATCGTCGTCGCCGCCCTTTCCGCTTGTCCCGACGATCTCTTGCTGATTGAGAACCCCGAGGTTCATCTTCACCCCGCAGGCCAGGCGCGGATGGGCACCTTCCTCGCCGAAATCGCGGCAGCGGGCGTCCAGGTGCTCGTCGAGAGCCATAGCGACCACCTCCTGAACGGCGTTCGGCGCGCCGTCACGGCTGAGATTCTGGAACCGGAGGACACCGCGCTCCACTTCTTCTCGCCACGTTCCGTCGACGCGCCACAAGTTCAGACACCGACGATGGGCGCCGATGGGGGCCTAGACTTCTGGCCTGACGGCTTCTTCGACCAGTTCGATAAGGACCTGGGCGCCTTGGCGGGTTGGAGTTGACCGCCGGTGGATGTCTTGGCGAACGAACTCTCCGTTCACGGGCAGTTTCCCGACGACGCCTCCTTCTGGCACGCTATCTGTGGCCTGATGCGAATGCGAGAAGTCGCGCAGCGAAACGGCCACGAGATCTACTGCGCGCGCCGCTTTCTCGATGTCGAGCCGCGACCCGGGGTTCGTCTTCAACCCGCCCTTCGCGCTGCTCGGCCCGATGAGCTGCGCCCCTTCTTGTCCTGGTTGACTCGCGGCGGCCCGTTCTGGGACGACTCCCGTCGTCATCGTCCTGACGAATGGCTCGAATGCCGCGGGGAGTTGGTGACGGACTCATCCGTGGGCGAGGCCGCCTTCCGCGCACTCTCGGGATCCAACTGCGGGCTAGTCAGCCTGAGGCCATCGGACTGGGACTACACCCCGGTGCGCGTCTTCCTTCGCCGGGAGGACGACACCGCACTCGCGGAACACGCAGACTTGCCGAACTGGAGGGATCCGGATGCTCTTGATGAGTGCCTCCGCAAGGCACGGCCGAGGGTCCGAGCTTGGGAGGACCTCCGCCGCGAGATCCGCCGCTACCCGAACCTGCACTTCAGTCGCGACTGCCTGGACCCTCTTCGAGGCCTTCCCTTTAGCGACGGCGCCGCCCGCGACATCCTCAGGCGGATCGACGTTCTGAATCGCTTGGCCAGCCTCAAAAGTGAGACGGGCGCCGCCGCCGACGAAAGGCGTAGGCTCCACCAAGAGCACTTTCGCGGCAGGAAGGCGTGGTTCTCCGACTCTTCCCGCGAGGAGAAGACCGGTTTCGGCGCCAAGATGACCTTCCGCCATCCGGACAGGCCCGGCGAGCGCCTGTTTTGCCCTTGGCACGGCAAGGTCAAGATCCAGCAACTCCGCATTCACTTCTCCTGGCCGGAACCGCCTATCTACGTCGTGTACATCGGCCAGAAGATCACCCGCCGGTGAGGTGCTTGCCGTGAAACTGGCCACCATCGAGATCGAGAACTACCGGGCCATCGAACACTTGGTGCTGGAACCGGATCCAGCGCTGACGGTGCTGTTCGGCGCGAACGGGTGCGGCAAGACGAGCCTTCTTAGCGGGATAGCCACCGGGTTGAGCGCCGTTTCGGCCGTCTTCGTCGCCACGAAGGGGTTCAACTTCGTCAAGACGGATCGTCGAGCGGGGGCCGGACCCATCCGCATCGGTCTGACGTCAGCAGATGGCCTCGCCTGGTCGCGAGAGGAGACCGGTAGAGGTTTCGCCAAGATCACCGAGAAGAGAGCGGGGCGGAATGAACTGCGCCGGCAACTCACGGAGGTCGGACTCCGAGATGCGAGGGGCGAGACTGTCGACCTGCCGATCGTGACGTTCTACGACACGGACCGGGTCGTCTTCGATTCGCCGAGACGCCGACGCGGCTTCGACGACGAGTTCGACCGGTTCGGCGCGCTGGACGGCTCGCTGTCGCTGCGCACGGACTTCAGGCAGTTCTTTCAGTGGTTCTACGCCAAGGAGAACGCCGAACTCAGAGCATTCCGAAGTCGAAGCGGCACAGGATGGGAGCCAAGCGGCGACGCTGGCGTCCGAGAGCTAAGTGCAGTCCGTTCCGCGATCGCCAGCATGGTCGGCAGCGTCACGGACCCACGGATAGAGGAGAATCCGCTCCGATTCGTGGTGTCAGTCGAGACCCGACCGGGATTTGTGGAGGACCTGGCGCTCGACCAGCTCAGCGGCGGCTACAGGGCTGTATTGGTTCTCGCAGCAGACCTCGCAAGGCGCATGGCCCAAGGCAATCCGCACCTTGAAGATCCGCTGAAGTCCGAGGCAGTGGTCCTGATCGACGAAATCGAGCTGCATCTTCATCCTGAGTGGCAGCAGCGGATCCTGGGCGACCTGCGGCGGACGTTCCCGAACGCTCAGTTCATCGTGTCCACGCACAGTCCGCAGGTGTTGACGACGGTCGCCCCGGAGCACATCCGGGAACTCGTCGTGGAAGACGGTCGCGTGACGATCCGTGAGCCCTCGGCGCACACCTTCGGCGCGGAGGCCGGAGATGTCCTCGACGCGGTGATGGGAGTCGACGAACGCCCGCCGCGGAACGAGTTCGTCGAACTTCTGAACCGGTACACGTGGCTCGTGGACGCCGGCGACGGCGAGTCGCCCGACGCTCTCGCGCTGCGAGCGGAACTCGAACGGCTGTCGCCTACGGACCCGGCGCTCCATGAGGCGGACCTTGAGATCAGGCGCCAGAAGGCGTTCGCCTCGATGGCGGACACTTCGTGAAGCCGATCAAGGCGCTGGAAACCGCTCCGCAAGGGCTCGTCGACTACCTGCGGAGCGAAGGTAACGCCGCGACCTGGAACGGATTCCGCGACTACCAGGCAGGCAAGTCCTACCGTGAGCTCCGCGAACGTCTCGTGACGCTCCAGCATGGCCTGTGCTGCTACTGCGAGATCGCGCTGCTCGGGTCGGACCGCCAGATCGAGCACGTCATACCGCGCAGCGCGTCCGGGAGCGGCAAGGCCCAAGCTCTCCAACCCTCGAACCTCGTCGCCTGCTGCAAGGGCGGGTCGGCCCGCTCCTTCGCCACCAACGGCCTGGCCGACGAGGACAGATACGCTCAGCCCGTAGCCCGGAATCTCAGTTGCGGCCAAGCCAAGGCCAACACGATCGACCCCGACTTACTGGACCCGCGGGATCTACCGGACTCCGTGTCCCTGTTCCGGGTCAGCCGCGACGGCCATCTCGACCCCCACCCAGAATCATGCCGGTCAGCGGGAGTCCCCGTCGCTCACGTCCAGCGGACGATCGAGATCCTCGGCCTCAACGTGCGCCGCCTGCGCAGGGCCCGCCGCAAGGCTTGGCGAAAGCTCGGCGAGGACTGGGCGGACTGGCTCGACGATCCGAGTCTGGCGAGCGCAGCGGCCAGGCAGGTCCTTCTGCCGGACGAGAGCGGGCGTCTGGCCGCCTTCTTCACGACTGGGCGGACTTGGTTCGGAGCCCTCGGCGAACGCGTCCTCGCCGAGCGTCCGCGAGGCTGGATCTGAAGTAATGACCGACACCCGCCTGATCGAACGTTGGCTGCCGATCGCCGCACTCGGCGAGGAATGCGACCGCGAACGACGGTCGATGACTTCTCTTCCGCCAGTTTACTATCTGCATGTGTGGTGGGCACGCCGGCCACTGGTCGCTTCGCGCGCTGCGGTGCTCGCATCGCTGCTGCCTGAGGACGCCGACCGTGGGCGGTTCCTGCACACACTTGGGATTCATGGTGATCCAGTCGGTACGAAACGCCGAATCGAGGAGGCAAAGAGGAACGGCGTCAACCTGGGCCCCAATCCATACGGCTACAAACGTGCTTTCAGCTACGCGCCGAACGCGACGGAACGAGACTGGATCGCGAACGAAGTGGAGGCTGAGCAAGCAGCCAGCTCAATACTCGATCCCACGGCCGGAGGCGGGAGTATTCCCTTCGAGACTGCCAGACTGGGCCTGGATCCGGTTGCCAACGACCTGAACGCGGTAGCGGGTCTGATTCTCGGCGCAACCGTAGACTGGCCGCAACGGTACGGCGTCCGCGTCCTCGACGAGTTCCAGGAATTGAGCAAGCGGTTCGTCCAAACGGCCGAATCACGCTATCGCGGCGTCTTCCCCGAAGAGCCGGCAGACATCCGAATCGAAGGCTACGTCTGGGCCCGCACCGTCGCCTGCCCCTACTGCGAGGGCCTCGTACCCCTGTCGCCGAACTGGCGGTTGGGCCCTGGTGGCAAGGGGGTGCGCCTTCTGCCCAACGTGAGCGACGGTCCCGGGTCGCCCGGTCGCAGGTGCTCGTTCGAGATCGTCGAATCGGCCCAGGAACAGTCCATGGGCACTGTCGCGCAGGGTGACGGTACATGCCCCTTCCCGGACTGCGGGCGTGTGGTCGACGGCGGCGAAATCAAGCGCCAAGCGCAAGCTGGCCGCATGGGGGAACAGCTCTACGCCGTCGCGTTCAAGCAGCGCACGGAAACCCGCACGAAGACGGGCAAGGTCAGCGAGAAGTGGATACGAGGCTATCGAGCACCATGTCCCGAGGACGACAACTCAGCGGAGATCGCCCAGCGCCTCGCCGAAAAGCTGCCAACCTGGGAAGCGTTCGACATCTTGCCGAGCGAGTGCATCCCCGATGGGACAAAGACTTCCGAGCCAATCCGTTTCGGGATGACCAAATGGCGCGACCTGTTCTCACCGCGCCAACTGCTCTGCCACGGAACCGGTGTCGAGATCTTCCGCGAGATGCTCGACGCGGACCGAGCGGCGCGTCGCTTGGACGGGCCAACGAAGGCCGCGTATGCCTACTTGGCTCTCGCACTGGACAAGCTCCTGAACTACAGCGCGCGAATGACGCGGTGGCATGCCGGTCGCGAGGTCCTTGCAGGCACGTTTGACCGGCACGACTTCTCCTTCAAGTGGTCCTACGGCGAGATGGCTCCGCTGATCACTGGGCGCGGCTACGACTGGGCGATCAGTCAGACCGCCAAGAGCATCCGGGAACTGGTCGACCTCACCCATGGCGAGGCCGGTTCGAGCGGCTCTCGCAGATCCTCTAACCAAATGCGGCTGGAGGCACCCGAACGCCCCGACGGCGGCGAACCGGCGCACCCGGTCACGATCACCTGTAAGCCCGCCGAGAGTCTCGACCACCTCGAGGACGACTCCATCGACGTCGTCGTCATGGACCCGCCCTATTACGACAACGTCATGTACGCCGAGCTCGCCGACTTCTTCTACGTCTGGCTCAAGCGCACCGCCGGGCACGTCTACCCGGAGCTATTCCGCCGCCGCCTGACGGACAAGGAGAACGAAGCGGTCGCGAATCCGGCCAGATTCAAGGAGAAGAAGGGCGCACGCGCGCTGGCGGGGCGCGACTACCAGGATCGGATGGCCGCGATCTTCCGGGAGTGCGCCAGGGTGCTCAAGCCAGACGGCATCATGACCCTGATGTTCACCCACAAAGCGACCGGCGCCTGGGACGCGCTGACGACTGGACTCATGGAAGCGGGCTTCCAGATCACCGCCTCCTGGCCGATTAACACGGAGGCGGCCGGCAGCCTGCACATCAAGGACAAGGCGGCCGCGAAGAGTACGATCTTCCTCGTCTGTCGGCCTCCCGACGACCGCGACGCGGCCGAACTCCGCGAGGGCACGACTTACTGGGAAGACGTGGAGCCAGAAGTAGCCAAGGCGGTCCGCGCCCGCGTCGGCGAGTTCCAGGAAGCCGGCATCGGCGGTGTAGACCTCTACCTTGCCTGCTTCGGCCCAGCGCTCCAGCGTTTCTCCCAGCATTGGCCGTTACGGCGCGGCACGCCCCGGGAGCTTCCGACGAGCGCCAAAAGGCGAGGCCATCAGGCAAAGCTGCAGCTTGAAGAGCCGGACCCCTACGCAGTGACCCCCGAGGACGCGCTCGACGTGGCCCGCCGGGAAGTGAAGCGCTGGAGGCTGGAGCAACTGACCCACCTCAAGGCCAACGTCGACCTCGACCCGGCGACGGCTTTCTTCGTTCTGGCCTGGGACGCGTTCAAGGCGCCCGGTTTCTCTTACGACGAGGCGCTGCGGCTGGCCCGCGCGACAGGCGTCGACTTGGACCGCGACATCGTAGGACGCCTCGCGCTCAAGAAGAGCGGCAACCTTCAACTCTGGGACAGCGAGCGCCGGGCCGCGCGGGGGGCCCTCGGGCCCGCCGACGGTTCCCGCGGCATGATCGACGCTCTCCATCACGCGGCGCACATGGCGCGCAACCGCTCGCTGGAGGAGGCCCGCGACCTCCTCGCACGGCTTGAAATCGACGAAAACCCGCTCTTCCTGGCCGCCTTCGAGGCCGTTCTCGAGGTGCTCCCGCTGTCCGCCGCCTTCACTGGTGTCACGCTGAAAGGCGAGATCGGCGCGTCCAGCAACGACTTCGAGGCCCTCTACAACCTGCGGCGCTTTGCCTTCGCGGACCAGATCGACGAGCCGGAGCAGCTCGCGATCTGGCGGCAAGGCGCGACATGACGCAATGCTCTCGGACCACGACTGGCGCCTGAAGTACACGCCGGACGACGGCGACCTTGTGCGGCTCTTCTATCTGCCGGCACTTGAGGACGCCGAGCGCTACGACCGGCTGACGGGGTACTTCAAGGCCGGCGCGCTGACCCTGGCGGCGCGGGGAATCGAGGGGCTAGTCCGCAACGCCGGCCGCATGAGACTGCTCGTGGGCTGCACCCTGGACCCGCCCGAGATCGACGCGATCGAGCGAGGCGAGAACCTGCGAGACGCCGTCGAGCAGCACCTGGGCGCCATCCCGCTCGAACCCACGGACCAGGAATCGACCGACGCCCTGGAACTGCTGGCCTGGATGGTCGCGGGCGGCCACCTTGAAGTGAAGGTCGCCGTGCCCTGCGACGTGAACCGACGGCCCATCCCCGCAGACGGCATCTTCCACGAGAAGTCGGGTGTGATCGAAGACCGGGTCGGAGACCGGATCGCTTGGACCGGCAGCCTCAACGAGACCGCGGCGGGCTGGCGCCAGAACTGGGAGAGCATCAGCGTCTTCAAGAGCTGGGGCGAAGGGTCGGAGCCCGAGCGGGTGATCCGCGAGCAGACGAACTTCGATCGCCTGTGGGCCGACGAGTCGCCCCATGTCGTCGTACTCGACGCGCCGGAGGCCGCGCGCCGGGATCTGCTGCGCTTCATGCCGGAGAGCGACAAGCCAGCCCGGTTGAAGAAGGCCGAGCTGGCCGCGGCGCCGGACGAGCCGCCAGCGCCCGCCACCGAGCCGCCCGCCCCGCCAACAAAGGCCGAGCCGGACCTGAGGAGCCGCGTGTGGTCCTTCATCCAACAGGCACCTTCTCAGCCGGGTGGCGGCCGACGGGTCGGCGAAGCCACCGCGGCAGTGACTCCCTGGCCACACCAAGTCCGGGCCTTCGAGCGACTCTACGCCGAATGGCCGCCGCGGTTGCTGATCGCCGACGAGGTCGGCTTGGGCAAGACGATCCAGGCCGGCATGCTGCTGCGGCAGGCCTGGCTCGCAGGGCGCGCGAAGCGCATCCTCGTGCTGGCGCCCAAGGCGGTGTGTCGGCAGTGGCAGATCGAGTTGCGTGAGAAGTTCAACCTGAACTGGCCGATCTACGATGGTAGACGGTTGGTGCGCTATCCCTCACCGGCGCTCCGGGGCGCGAACGAACGCGATGTCGGCCGGGACGACTGGCACAAGGAGCCCGCGGTCATCGTGTCGAGCCATCTGATGCGCCGGAGCGACCGCGCCCGAAGCCTGCTCGATCAGGCCGAGCGGTGGGACCTGATCGTCGTCGACGAGGCTCACCACGCTCGCCGGCGGGAACTCGGCGGCAGCCGCCGCGCGCAGCGGCCGAACGCCATGCTGGGGTTGCTTCAGGCCATCTCGCAGAGAACCCAGGGGCTGGTCCTGTTGACCGCGACGCCGATGCAAGTCCATCCGGTCGAGGTTTGGGATCTGCTGGCCCTCCTCGGCCTGCCGCCCGAATGGACGCAGGAGCGGTTCCTGAGATTCTTCGAGGACATCGAGGAACCGAACCCCTCGCACGAGGCACTGGACCGAATCGCGGAGATGTTCCGGGCCAGCGAGGCCCGCTACGGAACGACCGGAAAGGCAGTGGCCGAGCGCACGAGCGGGCTTCGCGCACTCGGTGCCGGCAAGGTGTTGAGAGCCTTGAGGAGCCCCTCTTCGATCGCTCGCCGACACCTGCAGGCACCGGAACGAAGAGCCGCCATCGCCGTCGCGCGGGCCAACACGCCGATTCGCCGCCTCGTGTCCCGCCATACGCGCAGGCTGCTGCGCGGATACCGTGAACGCGGCATGGTGGACGCGTCGGTCGCGGACCGGAACGTCGAGGATCGCCTGGTGACGATGAGCGCCGAGGAACGGCGAGTCTACGAAGCGGTCGGGACGTACATCTCCAGCGCCTACAACCGGGCCGAGGCCCGCGACCGCAACGCGGTCGGATTCGTGATGACCACCTACCGGCGGCGGCTGGCCAGCAGCTTCCAGGCGCTCCGCAACACGCTCCGGGATCGGCTGGAGGCCTTCGCGGACCCTGAGCGCGCACGTAGTACCGACCTGGACGAAGACGCCTTTGAGGACGAGATCCGCGCCGAGAATTGGGACGCCGAGGACTTGGCCGAGAAGGAACGCGCCACCCTGGAGGCGGAAGAGCAGACCGTGATCGCCGAGCTTCTCGACTGGACGCAACGACTGCCACCCGACAGCAAGCTGGGGGCACTCAAGGACGAACTGAACCGCCTGCGCGACGAGGGCTACGGGCAGGCCATGGTGTTCACCCAGTACACCGACACGATGGACTTCCTGCGGGAAGCGCTCGCCGGCGCCAAGCTCATGTGCTATTCGGGCCGCGGCGGCGAAGCGCCAACCGCCGACGGCGGCTGGCGCAAGATCGACCGCGACGAAGTCAAGCGACGCTTCCGCGAGGGCGACGCGGACATCCTGCTATGCACCGACGCGGCTTCGGAAGGCCTCAACTTCCAGTTCTGCGGCGCTCTCGTCAACTACGACATGCCGTGGAATCCCATGCGGGTCGAGCAACGCATCGGTCGCATCGACCGCCTGGGCCAGCGGAGTCCGACGATCCAGATCGTCAACCTGCACTACGAAGACACGGTGGAGACAGACGTGTATCAGGCACTGCGGGACCGCATCGGTCTGTTCCAGGCCGTCGTCGGCCGACTGCAACCGATCCTGGCGGAGTTACCACGCTCGATCACGGCCGAAGTTCTCGCCAGTCGGACCTCCGCCGACTCTCTCGCCCACCGCCTGGAAGGGCAGATCGACCAAGCTCAAACAGGCGGCTTCGATCTCGACGAAGTGCTCGAAGAAGACCTGGAGCTGCCCGTGCTCCCCGACTCGCCCCTCACCATGGCCGACCTCGACCGCGTTATCTCACGGCCCGACCTGATGCCTCCCGGAGTCGAAGTGCAGCCGATGGGGGCGCGCGAATACAGCCTCACGGCACCCGGGATGCGGGAGGCGCTCAGAGTGACGACCGACCCAGCGTACTACGAGGACCACTCGGAGAGTATGGAGATGTGGTCGCCAGGCAATCCGCTGTTCCAGGCACCGGATCGCGTTGCCCCTGAGGTCGAAGAAAGCGAGGACACCGACAGCTCATGCACTGAGGCGCGGTCTCTCCGCTCTGTGCTGGACGGCGGGTGAATGGCCTCTCAGGAGCACACCCGAGCTAGAAGGCGGCCACGAAGTTCTCTACAGTTGCCTGCGTTGGAGCGCCGCTATCCGTGCCGGGGAGAAAGGGCACGGACTTCCCCGGCTTCCGACCAGCCCCGTCGGCCGGTGTCGTCAGGCGGGTTCGTGGCTGGTGAGATACAGCGTGCGCTTCTCTCGGCCTGTGCCCCGGATCAGTTCGATCTCTTCGACGCACCAGAACCGGTAGCGACCGCCCACCCGGAGACCGTCAAGACGTGGGCCATCGTCACGGATCTTCCCCGAGACCTTACCGCCTTCCGTGAGCAAACCCCACAGGCCGGTCTTGCGATGGAACCTCTCGAACTCGCCAACCAGGGAAACTGACTCCGTACTCAGATTCGCCACGTCCGTGAGAAGCGGGACCAAGCGTACAGCTTCGGCGGCCGTGACGCCTCGGTGAACCACGTCCGCTGCGGCTGGTTCCGCCCACGAGTAGCGTAAACACGTGTCGCGGTCCGCCAGGAGACGCATCAGCCGCAGATAGGCACCGGCAAGGTGGCCCTTGTAGCCGCGCACCGTATCCAGCGCCCGGTCAGCGTCTGCCACATGCTCAAAGAGTGCGTCAACACGGCGAAGCGCTCGAGCGACTTCGCTCTCCCCAATCAGGTTCGGCATCTGGGCGGCTTCAAGGAGAACGCGGAAGGAACCAGGCGCCGCCGGAACGACCACATCCAGCAATGGCTCAGCACCCTTGTCCAGGATGCTCCGATAGTCCTTCGACAGGCCTCGCCATGCAACCCCGTACGCATGCTTGACCATCGTTTGGACTCCGCCAAGGATGTCGACCAGCGTTTCGAGGCGGATACGGTGCTCATCCGCTGCTTCCGGTGGTTCCGTGACTAGCTCGACCACAAGCCTGTTTCGCTGTCGAGACTCCACGAGCGTCGAGTCATCCGTGAGGTTGGAATGCAGGAAGAAACCAGCTTCCGGCAGAAACTCAGTCTCCGCCAAGGCACCCGTCTGTTGCGCGATTCCGAGTGCTCCTGAGGGATCAGCATCGGCGGATGTCAGATACCACCTCTCGCCGCTCGCATCGAGCAGCACGGATCGCAGATCAACGATCCCGGACCGAAGACGACGCAGCTCCTCGGGAGCCACGCCCACGACGAGATAGCGACTCGTCCCAGGTGGCTCCTCGATAGCCACGGCAACGTAGTGCCCGCCAATCGGATCGCGCGCCTCGAACACCTGAGGGCCGTCGTACCAGAAGAGGGTTGCCCTGTGGCTGATGCTCGTCATGAGTTGTCACCCTCAAAGCAGGCCAGGACATCGTAGTTGGCGTAGGGCCACCAAGTGTAGTGCGACGGCTTGCCTGTCTGCAGGATGCGGCCCGCACCGGCGCTCAAAAGCAGTCTACAGACATGGCGTCCGCGCAACGCCGGGAGCTTCGCTGCCCGCTCGGAGTCGGCCCGCTCTTCGTGGACCGACAGTCCCCGTACCTGACATTCCGAGACCCCAGAGAAGCTCCGTTCCGGCTTCTCCGCGCGCTGAGACGTGAAGTCGCCCTCCGAGGGCGGAAGGGTCCGAGCCAGTCGGAAGACCACGCGTGGCTGGCCTATCTCCTCAGCATCGTCCGGCGGGCAGCCCGACGGAAGCTCCTCTCGAAAGTGCATGGAACAGCAGAAGAAGTTCGGACTCCGCGTGTGGAGTCGAAGGTGGAAGGACTCGCCGCAGCTCCATTCGAATCGGTGGCAGCGGCAAAGCCGTGCAGAGTTTCTCGTCGAAGCCGAACCCTAGCCGAACCGCTCTCGCCGACACCCCTCAGACGCCCTTCTTCTCCCTCACCGCGGCCCACAGGCCGACCCAGATGCTGTAGCACATCGCCAGCAACACGAGTGTGAACGGCAGGCCCGTCGAGACGGTCATCGCCCGCAGGGCGTCCAGCGCGCCGGTGCCGCCGACCAGGAGCAGGACCGCGGCGACGACACCTTCGAGCGTGGCCCAGAAGACACGCTGGCTGGTCGGCACATCTTCCTTGCCGCCCGCGGTGATCGTGTCGACGACGAGCGAGCCGGAGTCGGACGAGGTGACGAAGAACACGAGCACCAGGACGATGCCGGCGAGCGACAGCATCGCGCTGAGCGGGAACTGCTCGACCATCCGGAAGAGCATGACCTCCTGCGCCGCGGACGCCACCGGCGCCGTGCTGTCCGCGATCGTCTGCGAGATCGCGGTGCCGCCGAAGGCCGCCATCCAGACGATCGACAGCAGCGTCGGGATGAGAATCACGCACACGACGAACTCGCGCACGGTTCGGCCGCGAGAGACTCGGGCGATGAACATGCCCACGAACGGCGACCAGGACACCCACCAGGCCCAGTAGAACGTGGTCCAGTCATGCGAGAAGCCCGTATCCTCGCGGCCAAGCGGCGTCGCCAGTGGCACGAGGTTCGCACCGTAGGCCAGAGCACCCCTGGCGGCGGTGACCAGAATCTCGCCGGTGGGGCCGATCGCAATGACCGCGAGCAGCAGGACCAGGGCCAGGGTCATGTTGACTCCCGACAGCACCTTGATGCCGCGGTCCAGGCCGCGTACCACCGAGACGACGGCGAGCAACGTGATGACGCCGATCAGCACCACGGCGGCCAGACCGCCAGTACCCCAGCCGTAGAGCAGGTTGAAACCGGCCAGGGCCTGGGTGGTCCCCAATCCAAGCGACGTCGCCAGGCCGAACAGGGTGGCGAACACGGCGAGGACATCGATCAGATGTCCCCACCAGCCGCGCACGCGGTCGCCCAGAATCGGGTAGAAGGCCGAGCGCAGGGTCAGCGGCAGGCCGTGGTTGTAGGCGAAGAACGCCAGCGCCAGGGCGACCACGGCGTAGATCGCCCACGGATGCAGGCCCCAGTGGTAAATCGTCGCCGCCATCGCGAGGTCGCGCGCGGCCATCGCGTCACCGGCGGCGCCTCCCAGCGGCGCGGCGTCACTGCGCTGACCGTCGCCGCCCATGACCGGCCCGTCGAAGGCCGCCTCGAAGTGGGACAGCGGCTCCGAAACGCCGAAGTACATCAGGCCGATCCCCATGCCGGCGGCGAACAGCATCCCGAACCAGCCCAGGTACGAGAACTCCGGCTTCGCGTCCGGGCCACCCAGCCGCACCCCGCCGACCGGCAGGAACACGAGCAGCAGGGCGAAGAGAACGAACACGTTGCCGGCCGACAGGAAGAACCAGTCGAAAGCGCCGATGATCGCCGGGAGCAACCAGCTGAAGAACTGGGCAGCCTGGCTCTGGAAGACCAGCGTGCCGAGGACGAACAGGACGATCACAGCACCCGAGACGACGAACACCGGGTGGTGAATGTCGAGCCCGAACGGGGTGATGTTGTCCTGCCCGACGCGGAGCTGGGGCCGCCGACTCAGTTGAACTGTTCGCGCAGCAACCGCTTGAGGATCTTCCCCGACGGGTTGCGCGGCAACTGGTCGATGAAGTGGACCGCGACCGGTTGCTTGAAGCGGGCCAGCTTGTCCTGGCAGAAGTCAAGGATCTCCTCGCCTTCCAGGCTCTCGTCGGAGCGGACGACGATGGCGACCGGCGACTCGCCCCACTTCTCGCTCTCGCGGCCGATGACGCCGACTTCGAGGACCTTCGGGTGGCGGCCGATGACCTCTTCGAGCTCCGCGGGATAGACGTTCTCGCCGCCGGAGATGATCATGTCCTTCAGCCGGTCCTGGATGTAGACGAAACCGTCCTCGTCCATCACCGCGCCGTCGCCGGTGTAGAACCAGCCATCGACGAGGGTCTCGGCGGTGGCCTCGGGCCGGTTCCAGTACTCCTTCATCAGGTGGCGGCCGGCGACCAGGACCTCACCCGCCTCGCCCGGCGCACAGTCGTTGCCGTCGTCGTCGACGATCCGCACCGAGGTGTGGAAGAACGCCTTGCCGGTGGAGCCGGCTTTGCGGATCGCGTCTTCGGGCGAGATCATGCAGGCAGGGCCACAGGTCTCGGTCAGGCCGTAAACCTGGTGGACCTCGATGCCGAGCTTCTCGTAGGCCTCGATCAGGCTGACCGGCACCGGCGCCGCGCCGCTCATGCACCAGCGGAGCCGCTCGTGCCTGCAGCGCTCCGGGTCGTAGACCTGGAGCATGAAGTTGAGCATCGCCGGGACTTTCAGCATGATGTCGATCTTCTCGTCGCTGACCAACTGCCAGACGCGGACGGGATCGAAGGAGCGCATCACGACGCTGGTGCAGCCGGCGTGCACGTTGCAGGTCGCTGGGGTCAGGGCGCCGACGTGGAAGAGCGGCAGGGAGACCAGGAAGCGGTCGCCGTAGCGGAAATCCGTGGTCGCCATGATCGTCAGGGACGCCCACAGAGCGGAATCATGCGTGTGGACGGCGCCCTTGGGCAGGCCGGTCGTCCCCGACGTGTACATGATGCAGAGCAGGTCGCTTCCCGCGGCCGCTATCGCGGGCTCGTCGTCGCTCGCCGCCGTCGTCGCGTCGAGGTACGAGAGGCAGCCGTCGGGCCGCTGCTCGTCCGGGCCGACGTGGACCCACCTCGTGACGTTCGTGCCGTTCTCGCCGCCGCCGCGCGCGATCAGGTCCAGCACCTGGGCGTGGAACTCGTCGCCGAAGACGACCGTCCCGGCGCCGGCGTCGCGGATGATGAAGGAGAGTTCCTCGGGCGTGAGGCGCCAGTTCAGCGGCACGCAGACGGCGCCGATCTTGGCCACCGCGAAGAAGGTCTCCATGTACTCGACGCTGTTCATCAGCAGCAGCGCCACGCGGTCGCCCTTGCCCACGCCGAGTTCGCGGAGCGCGTTCGCGGTCCGGTTCGAGCGGAGGTTCCACTCCGTGAACGTGAAGCGGCGGTCGCTCTCGACGTCGACGAAGCCCTCCATGTCCGGCGACAGGGAGGCGCGCTTGGTCAGGATGAGTCCGGCGTTGTCTCGCATGGGTTCGTCTCCTCGGGCGTTCAGCGAGTTGCCGGATCGTAACGCGGCAACCTACTCGCCGGCGGCGGCTACTGCCTCGTCGAGACCGTAGCCCTCGAGCGTCCCGTGCAGGGCGACGATGTCAAGCCCCATGACGAGCAGGTCGTGCTTCTCGCCGCAGAGATCGCGGACGTGATTCCGCATCAGTCCCTCGGGGCGGAAGCCGAGCCCCTCGAAGGCGGCGACGGCGCCTTTCTGGTCCGGCGTCATCCGCGCCACGACCTTCTCGATGCCGGCCGCGACGGCCGCCTGGAACGCCTGCTCCACGAGCAACCGGCCGAGACCCTTTGCGCGCGCCGACTCGGAGATGACCACCCGGATCTCGGCCACGTGGGAGGACCACTGCAACTGGCTACGGTCGATCGAGGCGTAGCCGATCAGTTCGGCGTCCGCCAGGGCGAGCAACGTCCTCATCTGGCCCGATTCGATCTCGCCGATCCACTGATCGACCACCTCGGCGTCGCGGATGTCGCGGCGCAGGAACAGGAGATCGTGGTCCGGAAGACCCTCGGCGAAGGCAAGCACGGTCGACCGGTCGTCCGCGTCCATGGGCCGCACCGTCAGCTCGCGGGCGTTCAGCCGCCGTGCCACCCGGTCGACGGGCGCTATCGATACGGGATCGTTGTCCGCGACCCGGTCTTTCTGGTCTGCCATCTCGTTCTTCCCCTTAGACCGAGCGCTCGGCCAGCCACTCCTCGAGGCGCGGCCACAGGCGGCGCACCGCGTTCGCCCCGGCGACCAGGCTGACGTGGCCGCCCTTCAGAATGAGTTCCTGCCTGTCCTCGGAGCCGACCATTCCCACCAGGTCTCGGGCCGCCTCGTACGGCACGATGTGGTCGTGCTCCGCGACGACGTGGATGAAGGGCACCTTGATGTTCGAAAGGTCGACGAGCCGGCCGCCCAGCCGGAACTCGCCCTTCATCAGCAGGTTCTGCTGCTGGAGTTCCTTCGTCGTCTGACGGAAGCACTCGCCCGGGAAGGGGATCTGGTCGGCGGCCCAGCGCTGGAGCCGGCGGTATGAGGTGACGAACTCGTCGTTCCACATGTTGTCCCAGAGCCGCACCCGGCCGGCGACCTGTGATGCCGGCCGCAGGGCGTTGAAGGAGGCGTAGAGCATCTGCGGCGGGACGTTGCCCAGCCGGTCGACGATCCGGTCGACGTCGAAGTGGGCAGGGTCCGTCCAGGTCCTGAACAGCCCCATCCCGTCGTAGTTGACCGGCGTCGTGAAGCAGGCCAGGTTGCGCAACCGACCGCCGGACGACACATCGGGATGCAGGGCGGCGTGCAGCGCGGCCAGAAGACCGCCCATGCAGTAGCCGACGATCGAGACGTCCGGCTCGCCGCTCCGCTCGTGAACGATCTCCACGCACTCGGGAATGAAGTCGAGCACGTAGTCCTCGAGCCGTAGCCGGCTGTCTTCGGGCCGGGGCGTGCCCCAGTCGATCATGTAGACGTCGAAGCCGCGGTCGAGCAGAAACTCGATCAGGCTGTGGCCCGGCGCCAGGTCGAGGATGTACGGCTTGCTGATCAGGGACATGACCAGCAGGATCGGTGTCCGGTACACCTCGTCCACCCGCGCCCGGTAGTGGTACAGGCGGAGCGTGCCCCGGCTGTGGACCGTGTCCTTCGGCGTCAGGCCAACGCCCGGATCGCCCGTCGAGATGTACTCGAGGCCCTTGACGCTCCGGCGGAACGCGCGCTCCATTTCGCGCCGCACGCTGTCCGCGACCCCGGCGGTCGCGTCCAGCACGGGCGTCGCGCTGCGGGCCGAAGGGCCGGCCGACGCCGTCGTCATTCCGCCTTCCGCTCGGACGGGGGACGGCGAGTGCGAGCCGGCCGGGGCGCCGGCTTCGCGTCGCCTTTCCGGCCGATCGCCTCGGCGAGCAGCCCCTCGATCCGCAACAGCCTCTCCTCCACCGCGGTCAAGCGCTCCGCGAGTTCGCTGAGATCGTTGCGCGTCGGAAGGTTCACCGCCTGGAAGTAGCGCTGCGCGCCCTCGTTCATCGTCTGCTGGAACATGGTCATCGCCTCGATCCAGCCGCCCGAAGCGCGAGCGAACTGGTCCGTGCCCATCATGTCGTTGAACACCTTGTTCATCTGGTGTTCGGATTGGGTGACCCACTCGCGCCAGGCGGCGAAGGGGTCGGGCGGCGGCTTCGAAGGCGGGCGATCGTCGGCCATACAACTAGCCTACGACGACTCCTCCGCCTGCGCGGTGAGCGAGTCGAGGTAGCTGTTCGCCAGACCGAAGCTCGCGTCGACCGCGGAGCGGTAGGAGTTGCGGCCGTCCTGGAACAGGCGGATCCACTCCTGGACCAGGCTCTTGGCCTCGGCCGGGAGCCGCTCGGAGTTCTCGGTCCACTTGCTGATCGCCCCTTCGCGGCGCTCCTGCATGGAAGCCACCATGTCGAAGCTCGTATCGAACACCCGCTTCTGGAAGTCGAGCGCCCGCCGGTTGGCGTCGATCATCGCTCCGCGAAAAGGCACGCTCGGGCTGGTCGTCGCCGTGGTTGTGCTGGTCGTCATCTGAGGTCTCCTGGGTGGTACGATCCGTTGCTCGGATGGCCCACATGGTTTCGGCTCGCAAGCCTGTTTCGAAGATTGCACCGGTGACGGTCGCTTCGGTTGACGGCGCCCGTCTTGTGCAGTGCAGCAAGAATGCTGCACATTATGCTGCGCTGTGTCAACCCCCCTCCGCATGACCGACCCGATCGTCATCAAGAAGTACGAGAACCGCCGGCTGTACGACACGCACAGCAGCCGCTACGTGAACCTGGACGGCGTCGCCGAACTCGTCCGCGGCGGCCGGGACATCCAGGTCGTCGACTCGAAGACGGGAGAGGACGTGACCCGCCACGTTCTGACCCAGATCATCGTCGACGGCGCGAAGGACCCCGAGCACGGACCGCCGCTCGAGTTCCTTCGCGACCTGGTCCGGGCGCGAGACCAGGCGGGCCGGGACTTCTTCCAGTGGTACCTGAAGAGCGCCGGCGAGGTCTACGAACGGATGAGTGAGACAGTGCGGCGAAGCCCGTTCGCGCCGGACCCGTCCTGGATGCGCCTCTGGGACCCTCGCGCCATCGCGAAGGAGATGCAGGCACAGATGACCGGCCAGACGAAGGGCGACGCCACGCGTGCCGAACTCGATGAACTGAAGAGTCGGCTCCAGGATCTCGAGCGGCGCCTGGCGGACACCCCCGACTGACCCGTCCGGGACATACGAAGCCATGCCCCTGTCGACCGCCGCCGCCGGCAGCGAACTCACGTCCTCGACGATCGACGTCACCGTCCGCGACGTGCTCGCGTACGCGGCCGGCATCGGCGAAACCAGCGACGCCGTGTTCGACGACGCCCGAAACGGCGGCGTCGCGGCGCCGCCTCCGTACTGCGTGTCCCTCGAGTGGCCCGTCGTCAGCCGCGGCCGGGGGTCGGAGATCCTGGGAGGGGAGCCGCATGAGCTGCGGCGCGGTGTCCACGCCAGCCAGGACTCCCACTTCCACCGTCCCATCCGCCCCGGTGACTCGCTGACCACGCGCGGCCGCTACGTCGGCATCCGGAGCACCCGCGCCGGGGTGCTGCTGACCACCCGCCTCGACACCGTCGACCAGCAAGGCCGGCCGGTCACGACCTCCTGGTCGCGTTCGATCTTCCGCGGCGTCGATACCGTCGGTCCCAACGCCGAGACGGAACCTGTCCCCGAACCGCCCAGACTCAGCCTCGGCGGGAACGGCCGCGCCCGGAGCGAGATCTTCGTGCCGCGGGAGATGCCTCACGTCTACACGGAATGCGCCCGGATCTGGAATCCAATCCACACGGAGCGCGAGGTGGCGCTGGGCGCGGGTCTGCCCGACATCATCCTCCACGGCACAGCGACGTGGGCTCTCGCCGGCCGCGAGGTGCTCCGCGCCTACGGCGGCGGCGATCCCCTGCGGCTCAGGCGCCTTTGCGGCCGATTCAGCGCGATAGTCATCCCCGGTACATCGATCACGGTCGAGCACGCGACTGCCGGCGAGACCGGGGACGGCGGGCTCCAGGTCGCCTTCCGGGTCCTCAACGCGAAGGGCCAGGAGGCTGTGAGCCAGGGCGTGGCCGTCGTCGCGTAGAGTACCGGCCCGCCAACCACTGGAACTACCGACGGAGACAGGAAGAGATGGGAATCCTCGACGGCAAGACCGCGATCGTCACCGGCGCCGGCCGCGGCATCGGCAAGGGAATCGCGCTCAAGTTCGCGGAAGAAGGCGCCAACGTCGTGGTCAACGACCTGGGCGGCGCAACCGACGGCACCGGCGGTTCACGGATCGCCGACGAGGTAGTCGAGGAGATCCGGAGCGCCGGCGGTTCGGCCGTACCAAACTACGACTCGGTCGCCACGGTCGAGGGCGGTCAGAACATCTTTCAGACGGCGATCGACTCGTTCGGCGGTCTGGACATCCTCGTCAACAACGCCGGCATTCTGCGTGACCGGACGATCTTCAACCTGGAAGAGACCGACTGGGACGCCGTGCTCGACGTCCACCTGAAGGGCCACTACTGCTGCAGCCGGCCGTTCGCCCGCTACATCCGCGAGACGAACCGCCCCGGCTGCCGGATCATCAACTTCTCCTCGGTTTCCGGCCTCTACGGCAACTTCGGCCAGTCGAACTACGCCGCCGCCAAGGCCGGCATCGCCGGTCTTTCCCGGGTGCTGGCGCTGGAGCTGGCCAAGTACCGCTGCACCGTAAACACGATCTCGCCGGGCGCGACGACGCGCATGACGGCCGAACTGCGAGCCGGCCGCGGCATGAAGATCGACGAGGACGCGCCGGAGCAGAGCCCGAATCAGATCGCGCCGGTCTGCGCCTGGCTGGCATCCGACGCGGGCGCGGACATGACCGCCCAGATCATCGACGTGATGCGCGGCTGGGTCGGCATCATGCAGCAGCCCAAGGTGATCCGGAAGTTCAGCAAGGACGGCATGTGGGACAACCGCGACATCGACCTGATCATGCCGCAGCTCCTCAAGGCGAAGCAGGACCACGACGCGGCGGTCGACGAGAAGGCGGAGCCGACGCCGGTCTAGCGCGCTTCCTGGCGCCGGATCAGGTCAGCCAGCGGACGTACCAGGGCGTTCCGTCGGCCTTCTGCTGCTCCTTGAAGCGCTGGCGTTCCAGCTTCCGCAGGAACGCCTCGCCCTTGTTGAAGCAGCAGTCCTTGTACTTCCGGCCGCTGCCGCAGGGGCAGGGTTCGTTGCGCTGCACCTTGCTGAAGCGCCGCGGCGCGGTAACCACCGATTTGCGGGTCGAGATCGCGTTGCTCAGCCTTCGTCCGCCCTTCATCGACTCACCGTGGTCCTTCGTCTGCCGGTCCTTCGCATGTTCTCGTTTCGCCCGCCGGCCGCAGCCGGGCAAACGAAGCGCTTCGAGCCCTGTAACATAGCAGCCGTACCGTCCCCGGGCGAGGCCGGCAATGGCCGACCGGCAACCCGCCCCGGACGATCCCCAGCCCGGACGATATGACCGCCACACGCAAGCCGAGGCTGACATGAGAATCTGCGTCGTCGGCTCCGGCTACGTCGGCCTGGTCACAGGCGCCTGCCTGGCCGACTTCGGCATGGATGTCGTCTGCGTCGACCAGGACGAGTCGAAGATCGCCCGCCTTCAGGCCGGCGACATTCCGATCTACGAACCAGGGCTCAAGACCCTGGTCGCGAAGAACGACGAGGCCGGCCGGCTCCGCTTCACCACTGAACTGGCGCCAGCGCTCGAGTCCGCGGTCGCGGTGTTCATCGCGGTGGGCACGCCGCCCCGGGAGGACGGCTCGTCTGACCTCCGCTACGTGCGGGACGTGGCCCAGGCGATCGGGGGCCAGATCAGCGGCTACAAGGCCATCGTCACCAAGAGCACGGTACCGGTCGGGACCGGCCGGATGATCGAGGAGATCGTGGGTTCCGGCCGCTGCCGCAGCTTCTCCGTCGTCAGCAATCCGGAATTCCTGCGCGAGGGTTCCGCCATCGAGGATTTCATGCGCCCGGATCGCCTGGTCATCGGTAGCCGCGACCAGCGCGCGACGGACATCATGCTGGAGATCTACTCACCCCTCCGCGCCCGCGGCGTCCCGATCGTCGTCACCGACGTCGAGACCGCGGAGATGATCAAGTACGCGTCGAACAGCTTTCTCGCCACCCGGATCTCGTTCATCAATGAGGTGGCTGAGCTGTGCGAGCGGACCGGCGCCGACGTGCAGGTGGTCGCCCACGGCATGGGTCTGGACCGCCGGATCGCGCCGCTGTTCCTGCGACCGGGACCGGGTTTCGGCGGCTCCTGCTTCCCGAAGGACACCCGCGCCATGGCGTCGATGGCTCGGGACGCGGGCGCCAGGGTCCGGATCGTCGAGGCTACGCTCGAGGTCAATCGCCGGGTCCAGGAGCGGATGCTGGGCAAGATCGAGTCGGCGCTCGGCGACCCCAGGGGACGAACCGTCGCCATGCTCGGTCTCTCGTTCAAGCCCGATACGGACGACATCCGGGAATCCCCGGCGCTGTTCGTGCTCGACCGACTCCTGTCCCGCGGCGCCACGGTTCGCGCGTACGATCCGGCAGCGATGGACAACGCCCGCCGCCTCCGTCCCGACGCGATCTACTGCGGCGACCCCTACGAAGCCGCGGAGGGCGCGGACCTCCTGGCCATCCTCACCGAGTGGAACCAGTTCCGCGCGCTCGAGTTCGACCGTCTCCGCGCGCTGCTGCGCGAGCCGTCCATCGTCGATCTTCGCAACCTCTACGAGCCGGAACGAGTGGCCGCCGCCGGCTTCCGGTACGCCTCGCTCGGCAGGGCCGACGGAGCGCCCGACAGTCAACGACGGCCCGCATCGGCGATTCCAGCCGGTGCCGCTTTCGGATCGGAGGCCGGATGAGCCAACCTCTCTCCGTCGTCACCGGTGGCGCCGGCTTCATCGGCTCTCATCTCTGCGAACGGTTGCTCGCCGAGGGTCACGGCGTCTACTGCGTCGACAACTTCATCACCGGCAGCCCGGCGAACATCGAACACCTGCGCGACAACGAGCGCTTCACCCTGATCGAGCACGACGTCAGTAAACCGGTCTACGTCGGACCTCACGTCGACAATGTGCTCCACTTCGCCTCCCCGGCCAGCCCCGTCGACTATCTGGAGCTGCCGATCCAGACGCTCAAGGTGGGTTCGCTCGGCACGCACAACTCGCTCGGTCTGGCCAAGCACCACGGGGCCCGCTACCTGCTCGCCTCCACGTCGGAGGTCTACGGCGATCCGCTGATCCACCCGCAGCCGGAGTCCTACTGGGGCAACGTGAACCCGGTCGGTCCGCGCGGCGTCTACGACGAAGCGAAGCGCTTCGCCGAAGCGATGGTCATGGCCTACCACCGGATCCACGAGCTGGACACCCGGATCGTCCGCATCTTCAACACCTACGGACCGCGGATGCGGCTCCGCGATGGCCGCGTCGTGCCGAACTTCATCCGCCAGGCCCTCTCCGGCAGGCCGCTGACCGTCTACGGCGACGGCAGCCAGACCCGCTCCTTCTGCTACATCGACGACCTGGTCGAGGGAGTCTGGCGGCTCCTCAACTCCTCGGAGACCGACCCCGTCAACCTCGGCAACCCGTGCGAACTGACCGTGCTCGAGTTCGCCCGGGTGATCCAGGGCCTGACCGGGAGCCGGAGTGAAATCGAGTTCCAGTCCCTGCCGGTCGATGATCCCAAGACGCGCCAGCCCGATATCGGCAGGGCCACCGACCTGCTCGGCTGGGAGCCCCGGATCGACCTGGAGAAGGGCCTGGAGAAGACGATCCGCTACTTCGCGGACCTGGTGGGCGACTGATTCCGAACGCTGAACACGAGGAGAACAGTGATGAACGACAAGCCAGCGCTCACTGGAGCCACCCCTTCCCACCCGAGTCGACACCGAGCGATCGCGCCCACCGCCCTCGCGGCAGCCGCCCTCGCGCTCGCCGCGCTGGGCGCCGCGCCGCTCTCCGCCGCGAACGCGGACTTCGCCGGCATCTGGCAACTCGATCTCGAGCGCAGCGACTCGCTCGCTCCGGGTCGCCGCGGCCAGCAGCAACAACAGCCTTCGGTTGACGTCGAACTGGACGTTGCGCTGGACGGCGAAGATGTCGTCATGAGCTACACGCTGCGGCGCGACGACGCGCCGGCGCCGGCCCACGTGACCCAGAAACTCGTCACCGACGGGAAGCCGCACGAGACCGCCGGCCTCCGCGGCGGAAAGCGCACTACGCGGGTGAGGTGGCGCAAGGACAAGCTCGCGGTGTCCTACACCACGCAGGGGCCGTTCGGGGAGTTCGACGTCACCGAGACCTGGCAACTGTCCAAGGATGGGAGCGAACTGCAGGTGACGATGCACACCCGGATCCCGGACCGACGCCCGGACATCCGCAAGTTCATCTACACCCGCGCCACCACCGTCCAGTAACCGACCACGGAGCAAGCAACGATGCGGACAGCGATCGGCATAGGGAGCGCGTACGCCTCCGGAACGAACTGGGACGCCCTGGCCGAGTACGTCGTCGAGGCGGACCGCATGGGCATCGACGACGTCTGGTCGGCCGAGGCCTGGGGCACCGACGCGGTGACTCCGCTCGCCTTTCTCGCCGGGCGGACCGAGCGGGTCCGCCTCGGCACCGGCATCATGCAGATCTCGGCGCGAGCGCCATCGATGACCGCCATGACAGCGATGTCGCTGGCGTCGATCTCGAAGGACCGCTTCGTGCTAGGTCTCGGCGTCAGCGGCCCGCAGGTGGTCGAGGGTCTCCACGGCGTGCCCTTCGCCATGCCGCTGGGCCGCCTCCGCGAGTACGTCGACATCCTGAAGATCGCCCTGTCGGGAGAGAAGATCGCGTACGACGGCAGGCACTACACGCTGCCCCGGCCGGGAGGCGAGGGCAAGGCGATCCGCATGTCGCAGCCCCCGCGACCCGAGTTGCCGATCTATCTCGCGACCCTCGGTCCGAAGTCCCTGGAGTACACCGGCGAGGTCGCCGACGGCTGGCTCGGCACGTCCTTCATCCCGGAGCACACCGACGCCTTCTTCCCGTCGATGCGAGCGGGCGCCGAGCGCGCCGGCAGATCATTCGGAGACATCGACATCCAGGTCGGCGGCGACGTCGAGTTCGGCGACGATCTGGAACGGATGGCCGCCCGCCGCAAGCCGGCGATGGCCTTCACCCTTGGCGCCATGGGCTCGGCGCAGACGAACTTCTACAACGACGCCTACCGCCGTGCCGGGTTCATCGAAACCGCCCGCGAGGTGCAGGCTCTCTGGATCTCCGGCAAGCGGGAAGAGGCCGCGGCGCGGGTGCCGGACGAGATGGTGCTCGGCAACACCCTGATCGGCGACGACGGCCGCGTGCGGGAGCGCATTCGCGCCTACCGCGACGCCGGCGTGACCACCCTGCGCCTCAACCCGGCTGGAAGCACCGTCCGTGAGCGGCTCGACACCCTGGGCCGGTTCCTGGAGCTGGTTCGCAAGGAGACCTCCAGGGGAGAATGAGCTTCCCGGCACGGCACGGCACGGAACTCCTCGCCCACGCCGAGCGGAACCTGGGACGCTTCGAGCAGCGCGCGCTCGACCCGGAAGCCGCCGCGGCGCGGGCGGCGGAGGCTTCAGGCCACACCGGCGCGGCGCCGGCCAACGCGCACGCCGCGGTCGCCGTGACGCTGCTACCCGACAAGGGCGGCCGCGGCTGCTTCCTGCTCACGCGGCGGTCGCTCCGGCTGCGGCGGCATCGCGGCCAGTGGGCTCTTCCGGGCGGCCGGATCGACGAGGCGGAGACACCCGAGCAGGCGGCGCTCCGCGAGCTCCACGAAGAGGTCGGCCTGGACCTCGACTCGTCCGCCGTCCTCGGGCGACTCGACGACTTCGGCACCCGCTCCGGCTTCGTCATCACGCCGGTCGTCTTCTGGTGCGGCGGCTATCGGGAGCTGGAGCCGAATCCGGCCGAGGTCTACAGGGCCTACCGCATCCCCCTGATCGACCTGGACCGCCCGGACGTGCCCGTGCTTCGCGAGATACCCGAGAGCGAGAACCCCGTGCTCTCCATGCCGATCCGCGGCGGCCTCGTCCACTCGCCGACCGCGGCGATCGTCTACCAGATGCTCGAGGTCGTGCTTCGCGGCAACGAAGTCCGCGTGGCCCACTACGAGCAGCCCGTCTTCGCCTGGCGCTGACGTCGATGACCGCGGGCCGGCCTCTCGACGGCGTCCTCGTGGTGGCCGTCGAGCAGGCGGTCGCGGCGCCGCTGGCTACCTGCCGGCTCGCCGACGCGGGGGCCCGGGTGATCAAGATCGAGCGCGAAGGCGGCGACTTCGCCCGCGGCTACGACGGCAGCGGCGGCGTCTCGGCCTACTTCGCCTGGCTGAACCGCGGCAAGGAGTCCATCGTTCTCGACATCAAGGACGGGCGGGACCGGACCCTACTCGAACGGATGGTCGAGCGCGCGGATGTGTTCATCCAGAACCTCGCTCCGGGCGCCGCCACGCGCGCGGGCTTCGGGTCGCAGGACCTCGGCAAGCGTCATCCCCGGCTGATCACCTGCGACATATCTGGGTACGGCGAGGAGGGTCCGTACCGGTCGATGCGCGCCTACGACCTGCTGGTCCAGGCCGAGAGCGGCGTCGCATCGATCACCGGTTCGCCGGCGGAGTCCGGTCGGGTCGGCGTGTCGATCTGCGATTTCGCCACCGGCATCTACGCCTACTCCGCCATCCTCGAAGCCCTGATCGAGCGCGAGAGCACCGGCGCCGGCCGCAACGTCGAGGCCACCCTGTTCCACACGATGGCGGACTGGATGGCCGTGCCCCTGCTGCGCTTCGAGCAGCAGGGGCTCGACTGGCCGCGCGTCGGGCTCGGCCATCCGACAATCGTGCCCTACGGACTGTTCCGGCTCGGGGACGGCGACTCCGTCCTGATCGGTGTCCAGAACGACCGCGAGTTCGTGCGGCTGTGCAACGAGGTTCTCGACCAGCCGGAACTGGCCGAGGCCTACCCGCGGAACGTGGACCGCGCCAACGCCCGCGACGCCGTAGAAGGGGTGATCGGCGCTGTCTTCCTGCGCCACGACAGGGCCTCGATCCAAGCCGCTCTGAACCAGGCCCGCATCGCCTACGGCTTCCTCAACGACGTGGCCGCCCTGTCGGAGCATCCGCAACTCCGGCGGGCGAGACAACCTCTCCCCGACGGCACCGAGATCGACATGGTCGCTCCCGCCGCCGCCCCCAACGAACCGGGAAGACGCCTGCCGCCCGTGCCTGAACTCGACGAACACGGCGCGACGATCCGAGCCGAGTTCTCGGGTGACATCTGATGCCTGATGCGCGATGCTCTCGCCATGCGTACCACGTTGAACCTCGCCGAAGATGTCCTCTGGGCTGTCAAGGAACTCGCCGCGCAGCGCGGCGTTCCCATGGGTCAGGTTGTTTCGGAGTTGGTCAGAAAGGGCTTGGCACCCAAAGAAGGTCGAACCGTGACGAGAAACGGCATACATCTCCTGCCGCCGCGCGACGATGCCCGGCCTGTCTCGCTCGCGGTAGTCAACGCTCTTCGGGACGACGAACCTTGACCGAAGACGCGAACATCTCATCGCCGCTTCGATTCGCGGCTATCGCCAGATCACGGACGTCTATCTTCTGGCCCTGGCCGTTCACCACGGCGGCGTGCTGATCACTTTCGACGATTCGATTCCGACTGCCGCGGTGTCGGGGGCTGGCGACAACCGAATCGTCCTCCTCAGGTAGCCCGCTACAGCGTCGCGTGGCCCGCGACCAAGGCGGTCCAGATCAGCGGCAGCACGATGAGGGAACCGAGAAAGAGGCTCCGTGCTCGGGCGTGGCTGCGGTCCAAGACAAAGCGGGCGGCGAGCAAGACGAAGGTAGCGCTGAAGCCAGTGGCGGCGATGGCGAAGGCCACAGGTGTGAGGCCGACGGCGGACGCGAGAACACAGAGGGCGGCAAGCAGGAGAGCCCAGAGGAGAGAGTGCGCCGCCGTCCGGCGACCGTCCGGATCCGTTGCGGCCAGCACCTTGAAGCCGGCTCGGGCGTAGTCGTCGCGGTGGAGCCAGGCCAGCGAGTGGAAGTGCGGGAGCTGCCAGGCGAAGACGATGCCGAATAGAAGCCAGGCCTCGACGCTCAGGGCGCCGGTTGCGGCGGCCCAGCCGATGACCGGCGGCAGGGCGCCGGGAACCGCGCCGACGAGGACGGCCAACGGCGTCCGGCGTTTGAGCGGCGTGTAGATCCACGCGTAGCTGACGAGAGTCGCCAGCGCCACGACAGCGGAAAGCGGGTTGGCGCCGACGGCAAGGACGGCGAGACCCGCGATGCTCAGAACGGTGGCGAATAACTGGCCCGCCGCCGGCGAGATGCCGCCCAGGGGCAGCGGCCGGGAGCGGGTGCGGATCATCAGGGCGTCGAGGTCGCGCTCGGCAACCTGGTTGAACGCGGCGCCGCCGGCGGCGACTAGACCGGAGCCAGCCAGAACGGAGAGAAGGACTCCCAGGTCGAGCGCGCCGGCCCCTAGGTAGTAGCCGATGCCGACGGTGGCAACGGCGAGGGCATTGAGCCGCGGCTTGGCCAGCGCCAGCCACAAGGCCGCACGGCGGGGCCTTGCCGCTTCCGCGGCGAGGAGCGTCACGCCGGTGCCCGCCCGGGGGCGTCGCCGGCGCTCGTCGCGACGCGGGTCGCCCGGATTGCCGAAGCGTCGCCGAACCAGGCGCGGTGAACCCGCAGCGCCAGCGCCACCGAAACGACCCACAACAGGCCGCCGGTCGCCACGTGCGCGGTGTTGATGTGCGGCTGCAGGCCGCTCCAGACGGTCCACGCGCCGAGGCCGACCTGAGCCAGCAGCACGGCGCTCAGGAGCAGGGCCGGGCGGGCGAGTTCCGGCCGGCGCCGATGGACCCTGAGGACGCGCACGATCAGGGCCACTGCCGCGACGGTCACTGCGACGGCGCCCGCTCGATGCGCGAAGTGGAGTGAGATGCCCAGGCTCCACTCGGGCGGGAGCAGCCGGCCGAAGGCCAGCGGGAAGTCCGGGATGGCGAGCCCGGCGTCGTTGTGACGCATCGTCGCGCCCAGAAGGATCTGGACGTAGACGAGAGCCGGAACCGCCAGCGAGAGCCGGGCCAGCAGCGGGTCGTCCAGCGGTTCCGAACGTCCGAAGCCCGCTCGCCAACCCGGTGACGTGAACACGCCCAGGCTCACGACGAGGGCGAAGAAGAGCTGGGCCAGGCCGGCATGGCTGATCGAGATCGGTTTCGGCAGCAGGTAGATCACCGTGATGCCGCCGAGCAGTCCCTGAGCCACGACCGCGGCGAGCGCCGTCCAGGCCAGCCGGCGCACCCAGGCGCGGGTCTCGACCCGCCAGGCCCAGACCGCCAGACCGATCGTCAGCAGGCCGACGACGCTCGCGATCAGGCGGTGGCCGTGCTCGTAGAGGATGCCGCCCACCATCTTCGAGAACGGGAAGGCGAACATGAAGTAGCCGTACGTGTTCGGCCAGTCGGGAACGGCGAGTCCCGAGTCGGTGCTCGTGACCAGGCCGCCGGCCGCGATCAGCAGCAGGGACGCCGCGGCCAGCAACCGGAGGTAGTAGTGCAGCCAGCGCACGACCGGCGGACTCTATCCGCACAGCCGCACGCCTGGGTACGCGGGTCTGACATCCGACCGCCCGATGACGGGCGCTCGGACTGTGACGCGGCTGGCGCGGGGACGCGCCAGCCGGGTTCTGACCCGCTGCCGCCGCAGGCGGCGGGAGAACGCCGCCGCGAAGCGGCGACCTCAATACCTCGCTGTGCTTCAGCCGACGATCTTCTGACGACGCAGTTCGTCGATCTCGGCCGCGGTCATGCCCAACGCCCCCAGCAGGTCGTCGGCGCCCTCGCCCAGGGCCGGCGACGGCGCGACCGGCGCCGGCGGCGTACCCGAGAACTTCGCCGCCGGACGAGGCACCCTCATGCGGCCGACCTGCGGATGATCGACCTCCCGCAGCAGCTCGTTCTCGACCACCTGCGGGTCGGTCAGCACCTCGTTGCGAGTCAGGATCGGCGCGCAGGGCACGTCCTCGGCTTCGAGCGCGGCGATCCACTCCGCGGAGGTGCGCTGCCGCAGGACGTCGCCGACCATGCCCAGGCGCGAGTCCGCGTTCGAGATCCGGCCCGCCGCCGTGTCGTACCGCTCGTCCTCCAGCCATTCGAGATGGCCGGTGGCCCGCGCCATGCCCTCCCACTCGGCGTCCGAGATCGTGGACGCCGTGATGTAGCCGTCGGCGGTCTGGTAGATCAGGTCGCTGGTCGAGCCGGGACGGCCGTGCGCGACCTCGCCGCCGACCAGAATCTGGCGCACGAAGCCCTCGGGCCAGGTGAAGGAGATCGTCGCGTCGAGCATGGCGAGTTCCAGGTGCTGGCCCTCGCCCGTCCGTTCGCGGGCCAACAGCGCCGCGGTGATCGCCTGGGCCGCGGTCAGGCCGGTCACCTTGTCGGGGATGATCGTCCGCACCATCTTCGGCTCACCCGTGACGCGATCGGCCTGGATGTCGGCGAATCCCGACAGGGCCTGGATGATCGGGTCGTACACGCGCTTCTGGGCGTACGGTCCTTCCTGCCCGAAGCCGCTGATCGAAACGTAGACGAGACGAGGGTTCCGCTCGCGCAGGCGCTCGGCGCCCAGTCCCAGCTTGTCGACCACGCCGGGCCGGAAGTTCTGAACGAAGACGTCGGCGGTGCCGACCAGGTCGAGCAGGATCCCGATGCCACGCTCGTGCTTCAGGTCGAGCACGAGGGACCGTTTGCCCCGGTTGATCGTCGCGAATCCGGCCGTGACGCCGCCACGCTGGGGTCCCAGCCGGCGCATGATGTCGCCGCCCGGGGGCGCCTCGACCTTGATCACTTCGGCGCCCTGATCCGCCAGCAGCATGGTGGCGATCGGCCCAGAGACCATCGTCGCCAGTTCAATCACCCGCAAGCCGTCGAGCGGACCCATGGCGGCGCAGGGTACCAGCCGTCCCCACAGAACCGGACGGAACGGCCGAGCTCGCAACGGTCCCGAACGCGGACGTTCGGGGTTCACCTTCTCACCCTCACGCTTCGCATCGAGTCCTTCCCTCTTTCGCAGGGGAGCTACTGCCGGATCCGCCCGCTAGCACGGGTCTCGGCCAGGCATTTGGTTTGACACGCGGAAGAGACTGTGGTAGCTCTAGGACCGTCTAACAACAGGAGGTCCTCCACAACAGGAGGTCCTCCACAACAGGAGGTCCTCCACAACAGGAGGTCCTCCATGAGGGAAGACAGTTGGGTTCGTGGCGCGCTGCTGAGCGCGCTGATCTTCGGGGGCGTGACGCTGTTCGCAACGGCAGTACCGGCGACAGCACAGGGAACGCCTGACAACATGGAGTGCGAGGGCATGGACTGCTCCGACAGCACTACTGTTACAGGCGAGAATCCGAACGATCACAACTACACCGTGCCGATCTATGTTCCGCCATACACGCCACCGCCGCCCCCGACTCCCATTCCATCAAACTACCCGCCGCCTTCGGGCGATCAAGGACTCACAGCGGAAGATTGGGATGCAATCGACGCGTTGATGGGCGATTTGTGCGAGGCAATACGGAACGGAGAAGACGCGGGAACGATCATCGCGGCTATCTTGGCGATAGCGAAGAAAAGCCCGGTGCTGTTCGTGATAATCAAGGGTGGCCTTGAAGCAGCGGAGGCAGGATGTTCTCTCATAGGGAAATGACGATGAAGGACTACTGGCGAGCCGTCATCTGTTTGCCGCTTCTCGTGCTCCTCGGCATGCACCTCGTGGATCTGATCAACGACGCCGAATGGGGAACGTTGGCGGTTGTTGCGGCGGTTGCCGTTGGCGGGTTGCTCTTGGCGCGCAGTCGAGCGCTTGAGAAGTACGACGCCTCCTTACGACGACGCCTCTAAACGGTGGTTCACCGCGCCCTGGTCGCGGTCTCGCTGATTCTGTTCGGCGCGCCGCCGTTTGACGTTCCTGTCTGCGGGGTTGGTGTGATCCCCGCGCCGACCCCGCAGACATGCGCGGACGAGTTGTACCGCTGCGTCTTTGAGAAGGCCCGGCCCCGCCTCGTCTGCGCCCGCGAGTTTGCCGCCTGTATTGGCCCGTGGGAAGGACCACAGCCCGGTCCGTAGCCCCGAGGTATTGCCGAAAGTTGTGGATTGGCGATTCGATCAGGCGGCGTTCCTGACCTGAGTTCCGTTGTTGAATGGTACTCCTTCTCTGACCCGGGCGACGAGGTGCGGGGCGTTGACTCGTCGCCATCGTTTCTGGGCCATGTCGAGCAGCTTGAAGGCCATCAGCAGGGCCTTGGTGCGTGAGCCTGCGCCCTTGGTGACGCGCTGGCGGAGGCGGACCGTGGCAAACGTCGATTCGATGGCGTTGGTGGTCCGCAGGTGCTGCCAATGCTCGGCCGGGAAGTCGAAGAAACTGAGCAGGCAGTCCTGGTCGCGGCGCAGGGACTCGACCGCCTTCGGATACTTGGCGCCGTAGTCCTCGGCGAAGCGTTCGATCTCCGCTTCGGCGTCTTCCCGACACTCGGCGTACATGATCTCGTGGAGCGCCCGCTTCGCCTTCGCCTGGAGCCGCTTCGGCAGCTTGTCGAGGACCCTGGCGAGGCGATGCACCCAGCAGCGCTGCTCCCTGGTCTCGGGCCAGACGTCGCGCACCGCCCGCCAGAGGCCCAGAGCGCCGTCGCCTATCGCCAGCACCGGAGGACGCATCCCGCGGCGCTTCAGGTCTCGCAGCACGCTCGACCAGCTCTCCGTGCTCTCCCGGTAGCCGTCCTCGACCGCGATCAGCTCCTTGCTCCCGTCAGAACGCACGCCGATGAGCACCAGGGTACACAGGCGGTCGTCCTCGAGCCGGACCCTGAAGTGCACGCCGTCGGCCCACACGTACACGTAGTCCTCCTCGCTCAGGTCCCGATGCCTGAAGCGCCTGTGCTCCTCCTCCCAGGCCGCGGTCATCCGAGCGATGCTCGATGCCGACAGGCCCGAGGCCTTCTCGCCCAGCAGAGCGCCGAGCGCTTCCTTGAAGTCGCCCGTGGACAGACCGCGCAGGTACAACACCGGCAGCACCTCCTGCACCTTCGGCGAGCGCCGCATGTACGGCGGCAGGATCGAACTCGTGAAACGGTGACCCGACCTCCGGTCATTGACCCGCGGCGCCTGCACCTCCATCGTGCCAGTCCCGGTCGTCACCTGCCGCGGTCGCCCACGGCCGTTGCGCACCACCAAAGCACGACCGTCGTCGTCGCGCAGACCCCGGTGTCTCTCCACGTAGTCGGCGACCTCGGCGTTCAGGGCTTCCATCAGCATCCGGCGAGCCCCCTCGCGGGCGAACTCGTCGAGAGTCGAGGGGACCTTCCCCTCCGGAGCGGTTTCCAGTAGCTTGAGCATCGGGCGGCGTGTCCTTTCTCCCGGCATCCAACCGGGCGTTTGTTGAACACCCAGGAGGATACGCCGCCTGATCTACATCACCGGATCCACAACTTCTGGCAGTAGCTCCGTAGCCCCGCCCGTGTAACAACCGCGCCACCCGCACCGCGGCCGGCTAACTCCTCTTCGGCGTAGCCGGTCGCGGTCCGGGGGTTGCGCCAAGCGCGACTAGCGGGCTAACTCCCGCAACACGAAATCCACGGTCAGAGACTGCCGAGGATTCAGAGTGGTCTCGAACGCCTCACTTACCTCCCAACTGTCCGGAGTCAAGCGCCGAACCGAGATTCGGACCCAGCCCGGCGGGACGCCGCGAGCGGAGTAGGAGCCGTCCTCGCCAGCGGTCGCCTGGTGAACGAGCTGCCCCTCCGCGGACTCGAAGCGGATGATGGCGCGTTCCGCCGGCTGACCCGTGGACGCGCTGCGCACCCGGCCCTGGACAACGATGTCGGCGAGTTCCAGAACCAGCGGCTCGTCCACCGGGATGTCGACATCGTGGAAGAACTGCATCAACTCGTACTCCGGCGCCACCGCGTCGACCCGCCAGCCCTCCCGTCCCGGCAGAGCCCCCCGGAACCAGCCTTCGTTGTCGCTCCGGAAGGTCAGTTCGGGCGAAGTCTGGCGACCGCCGAAGAACACGAGCCCGGGCACCGGAACCTCGTCCAGCATCAGACGTCCCACGACCGGCACGAGGTCGAGTTCGACCGCCGCGCTCAGATCGTTCACGACCTCGAGGTAGTCCAGTCCGCCGAACCGCCCGCCCGCCTCGTCCGTGATCTCCACACTGAACGCGCCGTTGCCCGGCACGTAGAACTGGACGCGGCCGTTCTCGACCAACGCCCTCTGCTGCGGATAGTCCCCGGGCCGATACTGGCGCCAGAACTCGACCGGGTTCTCCGGCTCGACCTGCTTCAAGCGTGCCACCCAGTGGCTGTCGTAAGGCGAATCGGCCGGGAGCACCGAGAGCTCCAGGAGGTGACTTCGCATGAGCGGAACCCGCTTGCGGGGGAACACCTCCGCGTTCCTCTGGAGCGTGTAGGGACCCGCGCGCGCGGCCACCCGGCTGTCGCAGTCCACCTGAATCCAGTGGTGGCCGGGGCCCAGTCCCGCCGCCTGGAAGAAACCGTCCCGGGCCACTTCCACCGTCGTCACGACATCCTCGAGACCGGTCGTCCAGAACGCGGGATCCGCCTTCGCCACGTGGACGACGCAGCGCTCGATCAACTCCCTGAAGCCGGGCCCCGCGGCGACGAAACCGGCCAGACTGGCGCCGGGGACGAGCCTCTGGTCGCCCATGCGAAGCTGGCGCCGGCCGAACAGCGGCGTTTCCCAGCGGTACTCCGGCGAGTGTCCGGGCAGCCAGAACACCATGTGAACCAGGGTGCCCGGCAGCTCGCAGGACCATCGGCCGTCGTCCGCCACCGGGCATCGGATCCTCGCTCCCTTCAGGCTGAAGCGCGGGTCCAGCCGCTCGGAGTCGACATCGCCGAGGAGAATCAGGACTTCCGACACCGGTCGCCGCGGGCCGACCACCCGTCCCGAACCGGAAACCGCCGGGAAGACCGGCACCTCATAGACCGGCACCACCGAGGGGGCAGGCTCTTCGGTCCCGTCGCCCTCCGGCTGCACCCCGCCTGGATCGTCCGGTTCCAGATCGGGGTCGACGTAGACCTCACGACCCCAGAAACCGCTACCGGGCGCCGGCCGGACGTTCCAGGGTCCGGGCTCGAACAGAAACACCCGGAACGGCTGGCCGCTCACCACGGACAGCTCCTGCTCGAGGCCCTCCGCGTTCCTGGCCACGAGCGTCACTTCAGCCGAGACCGTGCGGTAGGCGACAGCCTTCAGCACGACGGGGGCCACTTCGTCCGCCGGCCGGCCGGCGGGTCCGTCCGGTTCCTGGCCATGGGAAACGGCGGCCCCCAGAACGAGGCTCAGGCCGAGGACCGTGCCGATCGCGCTTCGCCGCCGTTCGCTCATCCCCGCACCACCCGCTACGGTAGCGTCATCACCAGAGGTTTCTTGCGGGTGACGACGATCGTGTGCTCGAACTGGACCGTCGTCGTTCCGGGCCTGTTGAGCAGCGTCCAGCCGTCCTTCGCGGTCTTCGCCTGCTCGCGGCCGTTGGTCAGGAACGGCTCGATCGTCAGCACCATGCCGTCATGCAGGAAGCGGTCGTCGTTCGGGTCGTCGAAGCCAGGCACGAACTTCGGGTCCTCGTGGAGCGAACGGCCGATGCCGTGCGAGCCGAGGTTGCGGATCAGGCCGAAACCGGCCCTGGTCGCCGTCTCCTCGATCGCGCGGCCGATGTTCCGCAGGCGCCGCCCGTGGCGGGCCTGCCGCATCGCCGCCCGCAGCGCCCGCCGGGTGGCCGAGATCATGCGCCGCCGCTCTTCGCTCACCGGCGGCACCGGGTACGCCGCGCCGGTGTCGCTGAAGTAGCCGTCGAGCTCGAGGGACACGTCGATGTGAACCAGGTCGCCGGCATCGATCCGCCGCTCGCCGGCGATGCCGTGCGCGACCTCCTCGTTGACGCTGATGCAGGTGGCGGCCGGAAAGTCGTAGCAGAACTCGGGCGCCGAACGCGCGCCGCGTGCCTCCATGTACTCCCGGCCGATCAGATCCAGCTCGGCGGTCGTCATGCCCGGTTCGAGAGCCTCGCCCATCCGCGCCAGACACCGGGCCGCGACCCGACCCGCCCGGCGCAGGGCCTCCAGATCCTCGCGGCCGTCGATCGTCATCGAGGTCAGGCTACCGCACCCAATCACAGTGCGTCGGCGTGTAGAGTCCCGCGATGATCGTCGTCGCCCCCAAGACCCGATAACCGGCAGCGCTTGATGACCACCGATCTCGCCCGGAAAGTGACAGAGGCGATACACCACGCCGAGCAACGAAGCGAGCGTCTCGTCCTTCTCGTCGGTTCCAACGGCCGAGGCAAGACCGCCGTGTTGGAGGAAGTCGCAGAAGCGGCCGGCGCTCCCCTCGTCAACGTGAACCTGGAACTCTCTCGCCGTCTTCTCCACTTGGCCTCGTCACAGCGTCCCCGCCAAGTCGGGCGACTGCTTGGTGCAGTGCTCGCCGAACTGGACAGCAAAGTCGTTCTGCTCCACAGACTGGAGCTGCTGTTCGACACCGCACTCCGTCAGAACCCGTTCCGCCTCCTGAAGGACCTCTCGCGCCAATGGACCGTGGTCGCTGCCTGGAGCGGAGTCACCGACGGCAACCACGTCCGCTACGCCGAACCCGGCCATCCCGAGTACCGCCACTATCCGATCAACGACGTTCAGATCGTCAACGCCGAAGCCGCTGCAGGATGAAGTACGAGGATCTCGTCCAGTTCGACCCGATCGAGACCGTCGTACAGCTTCGCGACGCCGACGAGACAGAAGCTGCCCGCCGCCTCGCGAGCACGTACGTCATCTCCGACGAGATGGCCGAGAAGCTCACGTCCGTGGTCTTTCCGCAGCTTCAGTACAACACGCCCGCCGACAACAAGGGCATCCTCATCGTCGGCAACTACGGCACCGGCAAATCCCACCTTATGTCCGTCATCTCCGGTGTTGCCGAGCATGAGGACCTGGCGAAGGTTCTCACCCACTCCCGTGTCTCAGAGCAGGCCGTCGCAATAGCCGGCAGGTTCAAGGTCGTTCGAACGGAGATCGGGGCCACGACGATGCCTCTGCGCGACATCGTGGTCGACACCCTCGAGGAAGGTCTCCGCGCCCTCGGGGTCGCGTACTCCTTCCCGAGCGTCGCCGAGGTCTCGGGCAGCAAACGGGCCTTCGAGGAGATGCTCACGGCCTTCCTAGCAGAGCATCCCGATCACGGTCTGTTGTTGGTGGTCGACGAACTGCTGGACTACCTCCGCAGCCGCGACGATCAGCAGATCATCCTCGACCTGAACTTCCTGCGCGAGGTTGGCGAAGTCTGCAAGGACCTCCGATTCCGGTTTGTGGCCGGCGTTCAAGAGGCTGTCTTCGACCATCACCGCTTCGCCTTCATCGGCGAAAGCGTACGGCGCGTTCGCGACCGTTTCGAACAGGTCCACATCGCCCGACAGGACGTGAAGTACGTCGTCGCGCAGCGCCTGCTGCGGAAGTCCGGCGAGCAACACGCCCGAATCCGCGAGTACCTCTCGCCCTTCACCCGCTTCTACGAACGGATGAACGAACGGCTGGACGAGTTTGTCGACCTGTTCCCTGTTCACCCCGACTATGTGGACACGTTCGAGCGCGTAACCGCAGCCGAGAAGCGGGAGGTGCTGAAGACCCTTTCACTGTCGATCAAGGGACTTCTCGCGTGCGAACTGCCCGCGAAACACCCGGGCCTGATCGCCTACGACGACTACTGGTCCACGCTGCGAGGCAACCCGTCCTTCCGCACCATTCCCGACATCAAGGCTGTCATCGACTGCAGTCAGGTACTCGAATCCCGAGTGGAGCAGGCGTTCGGCAGACCGAACTACAAGCCGATGGCGCTTCGCATCATCCATGCGCTCTCAGTCCACCGACTGACTACCGGAGGTCTGGACACTCCTCTCGGCGCCACACCGGCTGAACTGCGGGACAGCCTCTGCCTCTACCAGGAGGGCATCGAAGACCTGGGGGGCGTCCCCGCCGACGACCTGGTTTCTCAAGTAGCGACCGTCCTCCGGGAGATCCACCGGACGGTCAGCGGCCAGTTCATCTCGTCCAACCCGGAGAACGGCCAGTACTACCTCGACCTGAAGAAGACGGACGATTTCGACGCCCTGATCGAGCGGCGGGCAGAGAGCCTCGATCGGCCAAGCTTGGACCGGTACTACTATCAGGCGCTTCGTCAAGCGATGGAACGCACCGATGACCCGGTGCACGTTCCCGGCTACCGGATCTGGGAGCACGATCTTCAATGGCCTACGCGAAAGGCGGCGCGTCAGGGCTACCTGTTCTTTGGTTCTCCAAACCAGCGGTCCACGGCGGTACCGCCGCGAGACTTCTACATCTACTTCATTCAACCCAACGAGCCACCGTCGTTCAAGGACGGTAAGAAGGATGACGAGGTCTTTGTCTATCTGACGGGCGCGGACGACGAGTTCCAGAACATCCTGCGCAGCTATGCGGCGGCAGCCGAACTTGCCTCGACCTCCTCCGGCCACGCGAAAGCCACCTACGAGTCGAAGGCCTCCGGCTTTCTTCGCAGCTTGGTCGTCTGGCTGCAAGAGCACACGGACTCGGCCTTTGAAGTGGTCCATCGGGGTCGGCGCAAGCCGCTGCTCGCATGGGCAGAGGGTCAGGCTGTTCCCGGGCTCTCCACGACGACGATTCCCTCACGGATCAACCTGCGCGACCTGATGAACGCAGTTGCCGGCATCTGTCTGGAGGCCCACTTCGCCGATCAGGCACCGGAGTATCCCAGCTTCTCCGTGCTGGTCACCGCGGAGAACCGTCCGCAGGCAGCACAGGACGCGTTGCGGCGCATAGCCGGAGCATCCAGGACCAGGCAGGCTGCCGCCGTGCTGGATGCGCTCGAGCTTCTCGACGGCGAACGCCTGGACCCCGACAACTCGCGGTACGCACGACACATTCTGGACGCCCTGGGCCGAAAGGGCCAGGGCCAGGTCGTCAACCGGTCCGAGTTGATCCAGGAGTTACTCGGCGTCGAGTACATGGCCCCGCAAACCCTCCGCTTGGAACCCGAGTGGGTTGTCGTGCTGCTTGCGGCGCTCGTGCACGCCGGGGCTCTCGTCCTCGTAGTGTCAGGCAGGAAGTTCGATGCCTCGGACGTCTCGACCATCGCCGCCATCTCGGTCGATGAACTGGCCCGCTTCAAGCATGTCGAGCCACCCAAGGAATGGAACGTCCCGGGCCTCCGCGCCCTGTTCGAACTGCTGGGCCAGAGCCCGGGCGTCGCCGCGCTCGTCACCCAAGGTAGGGAGGCGCCCGTTCGCGAACTTCAAGTCGGCGTCCAACAGATGATCGACCGTTTGGTCCGCGCCGAAGACGCAGTTCGGGGCGGCCTTCAGTTCTGGGGGCAAACGCTCGTCCGCGAGGAAGACACCGCGCATCCGGTGTTCAACCTGGCACGGACTAAGAACTTCCTGGAGACGGTCCAGGCCTTCAACACGCCCGGAAAGCTCAAGAACTTCACGCCGGACGCCCGTGATGTCAGGAGCCACAAGGCGGCGATCCGTGCTCTTGACGAGGCCGAGAGCGCCCAACGTCTGGCTGTGGAACTTGCGCCCGCGGAGGCCTACTTCGCCGCGGCCGAGGCCGCGCTCTCCAACTCGGGCCCATCCTCCGAAGAATGGACGCGTCAGCTGCAGACGACACGGAAAGCGATCCTCATGGAACTGGCGAACCGCTCGACCCATGAGACCGCTACGGTTCGCCGGCGAGTGTTAAGCGCGCTCGACGACCTGAAGCGGGACTACATCGAACGGTACCTCGCCCTCCATACGAAGGCTAGACTCGGTGTCAACGACGATCGCCGGAAGGCGGCCCTGCTGCGGGACGAACGATTCGCCCGACTCGACACGCTTTCGGCCATCGATTTGCTGCCGACTCGGCAGCTGGACGAGCTGCGAAAGGAGCTTGAGCGCTTAGAGACCTGTTTCGCACTCACCAAGGAAGACCTGGACGCCAAGCCGACATGCTCCCACTGCGAGTTCAGGCCTTCAATGGAGGAGTCCTCTCCAGGCGCGGCCACGACTCTGGCGAGCGTCGACGACCGCCTCGATGGGATGCTGAGAACATGGTGCGAGACCTTGCTGGCGAACCTCGACGACCCCTCGACTAGCGAGAACATCGCCCTGCTCGATCCCGAACGCCGGGCGCCCGTCGAAGCTCTCCTGCGGTCCGGAGAGTTGCCCGAGCCGCTGGCGCCTGAGTTCATCGACGGCGCCCGCGCCGTACTTGCCGGGCTAGTAAAGGTGGAAACGAACATCGATGCCGTCCGCACCGCCCTGCTCGACGGCGGCTCGCCCGCTGCGCCCAATGAGATGAAGCAGCGGTTCGCGAAGTACGTGGACAGTCTCACGAAGGGAGAGGACCCGGCCAAGGTCCGGATCGTTCTCGAATAGCTTCGAATGGACAGGGAAGAACTCATCCAGCGCCTCAAGGGCTACGAGTGGGAAGACCTGGAGTTCAAGGCCGCCCAACGTGGCGTTCCCGGAGAGGCCTACACGACCGTCTCCGCGTTCGCCAACACCCAAGGCGGCCGGCTCGTGTTCGGCGTCCGGGACCAAGACGGCGACCTTGAGGTCGTCGGTGTCATTGAAGTGGACAGAGTGCAGAACGACTTCCTCACAGTTCTGCGCTCCGGCCAGAAGTTCAACCGAGCCATCGAAGCCGAAGGTCAGCTCCTGGAGGATGAAGGCAAGACGCTGATCGTCTTCTACATTCCGGAAGCCCGGAGACAGGACAAACCTGTCTATCTGAATGGCAACATCAAACTCTCGTTTCTTCGCCGCGGGGCGACCGACGAAAGGTGTACGCCAGCCGAGATCGAACGGTTGCTGCGCGACGCCGCGGACGTCACCTATGACAGCGTCGCGGTGGACCTCGACCCCGAGCGGTGCTTCGACGTATCCTCCGTCCGCTGGTACCGGCGTCTCCTTGAAGACCGGACCCTGAGCCATGATCCGGAATGGTCAGACACGGACTTCCTTCTTGAGTGGGGCCTCATAGTCGAGACAGGCGACCGCCTCGCACCGACCCGTGCGGCGGTCCTCCTGTTCGGTAGCGCATCGGCCTTCCACCAACTCCTGCCGCGACCGGTTGTCGACTGGCAGTGGCACCGCGGGGACTGGTCCGACGGCTTCGACGACCAGCGATGGACGGACCGGCTGGTCATCGAGTCGAACCTCATAGAAGCGTGGAAGGCGCTTCACAATCGCTATCTCCAACGCGCAGAAGTCCCATTCTCTGTCGACCCGGAAACGCTGCAACGAGCCGATCGTCCTCCGGACTACGCGGCGTTCCGCGAAGCGGCAATCAACCTGCTGATCCATCAGGACTATGCCGACCACTCGCGCAAGGCGGAAATCCACTCGCATGACGACCGCACGTCGCTGTGGAACCCGGGAGACGCATTCGTCTCGGCGGAGGCCCTCCTGGAACCGCGAGGGACGGCAGTCCGCAACCCGAGGATAGTCACGGCATTCCGCCGCATCGGTCTGAGTGAGCAGGCAGGTTCAGGACTTCGCGCCATCTTCGGCAACCAGCGGCAGCTCGGCCACGTGCCGCCCGTGATCGCCAGCGACAGGGTCGAGAAGACCTTCGAGATCACTCTCCTCAAGGAGGAGCTCGTCTCTGAACGGCAACTCCTCCTTCAGGCGAGTCTGGGGGTTCGCTTGAGCGACCCGGAGTCCAGGGCGTTCGCGTTCGCCTGCCGCGAAGGACGTCTGCGCCCTGGCGATGTTCGGGCCGTGACGGGTCTCTCCGGTGGCGACGTCATGGCCGTCCTCAACAGGCTGACGGCTCAGGCGCTGATCTCGCCGCTTGAAGGCTCCGAGGCTCCCTTGTTCGTCCCGGCCGCTCACCTTGAGGAGCAGCTTGGCGAACTAGGTCGTGCCGGAGCTTTCCGGTCCTCGGACACTCCCTCCGCACCACCGCCCGGAGACTTGTCCACTGCACAACCCGGCCAGCCAACGGCGAACTTGTCCACTGCACAAGGTCCAGGTTTGGCGGAGCTAACGGCCGTTCAGGATCGGATCATCCGGCTCTGCGATACGCCCCGCCGCCTGGCCGAGCTGATGGCGGCAGCGAAAATGAAGAACCGGGGCTACTTCAAGGCGCAGCATCTGGACCCCCTGCTGCACACGGGGGTTCTCCAGATGACTCATCCGGATCAGCCGCACCATCCGCGTCAAGCCTATGTACTCACTCCGGCTGGCATCGCGATCAAGGCTCGTCGTCTGAGCGCCTCTGCCAAGAGCGCAGCAACGACCCAAGGAGAGCGCCCCGATGCCCAATGACATGTGGACGGGCGCTGTGCGCGGTGGCCGCGCCGAGCCGCCCACACAAGACAAGCTGTACAAGGCCTCCTCAACGAACGGCTCCAACGACGGCCCGGTCGAATGCCTCGGGCTGACCTTCGAGAGCGACGACGAACGCCGGGAGCACTTTCTGGGCAGGCTGAGAAAGGGGCTGGAGGAACTCCACACTCGGCTCGACGGTGTTCCCTGGGACGGTGCCGAGCACGCCGTGGCTCGGCTCTCGGCCATTCGGCATTGGCCCATGGGAAGCCAAGCGCAACTCCGCACGCTCGCCGAACGGATGCGCTCGGCGGATCGCACCAAGGGCCTGCTCCAGCGCTGGAAGGACGAGGTCGGCTTCCCCGAAGGCGAAATCGAGGACATCCTGAATCTGTCCGACCCGCCCTTGCACACCGCCTGTCCGAATCCCTTTCTGGACGAGTTCGTAGCAACGTACGGTAAGCCCTACGACCCTGACGAGCCATACCGCCGCACACCCTTCGCCGTCGACGTCAAGGAAGGGAAGACACACGCCGTCTACCGAGCGCATGGCTACCACACGAAGGTGCCCCATTTAGCGATCCTCCCTTCCCTGCTCCACTACACCGAACCGGGCGATCTCGTTCTCGACGGCTTCTCCGGCTCCGGGATGACCGGCGTCGCGGCTCAATGGTGCGAGTCGGCACCGAAGAGCTACCGCCACCGTCTCGAAGCGACGTGGGCGGAGCAGGGCCTGGGGAAGCCAAAATGGGGCGCTCGCCGGGCCATCCTGAACGACCTGTCCCCGCTCGCAGGCTTCATCGCGGCGAACTACACGCTGCCCATCGACGTGGACGAATTCACCGAGGCTGGTCGCAAACTGCTCGACGAGGTCGATGCGGAACTGGGCTGGATGTACGAGACGCTGCACACGGACGAGCGGACGAAGGGGCGAATCAGCTACACGGTCTGGAGCGAGGTCTTCGGCTGCTTGAACTGCGGCGCCGAACTCGTCTTCGTGCTGGAAGCTCTAGACAGGACCACAGGCCGTACCGACCCGAACATCGCCTGTCCCCAGTGCAGTGCCGTCGCCCGTAAGGAGAACATGGAACTCCGCCTGGAGAACTACGTCGATCCTGCGACCGGGGAGGTGCGACAACGTCCAAAACGTGTACCCGCCCTGATTCACTATCGAGTGGGCGGAGAACGGTACGAAAAGACCCCGACACCAGCGGACACCGCCCTGCTCGAGCGGATCGCATCCATGCCGCTGCCGGCTGCCTTCCCAGTCAATTCGCTTCCCGAATGCCAGATGACTCGGGTCGGGCGGATGGCGACAACGAAGACAACCGCCGTGCATCACCTCTACCTACCCAGGGCTGCACACGCTCTAGCCGCCCTTTGGCGACGCGCCGGGTCCCACTCCGACCCCCGACTCCGCCACATGCTGCTCTACTTCGTCGAGCAGGCTGTCTGGGGAGTGTCGCTACTGAATCGATACGGCCCAACTCACTTCTCCCAGGTGAACCGTCAACTGTCTGGTGTGTACTATGTAGGCTCCCAGATCGCGGAAGTGTCGCCCAGGTACAACCTCGGCAACAAGCTGTCCCGGCTTGCCAAGGCGTTCGCTGCCAACGACAAGGGACGGGCCCCATGTATCGTGGCAGCGGGAACGGCGGCGGCCCTCAACGTTCCCGACAGTTCCGTCGACTACATCTTCACGGATCCCCCCTTCGGCGAGAACATCTACTACGCAGATCTGAACTTCCTGATCGAATCCTGGCACGGCGTGCTGACAAACGCAGCGCCAGAGGCAATTGTCGACCGCGTCAGAGCCAAGGGCCTGCCTACCTACCAGCGCCTGATGCAGCGAGCGTTCGAGGAGTACAGACGTGTCCTCAAGCCGGGTCGGTGGATTACTGTCGTCTTCCATAACTCCAGCAACGCCGTCTGGACGGCGATTCAGGAAGGGCTGCTCGCGGCAGGCTTTGTCGTCGCCGACGTGCGGACCATGGACAAGAGCCAGGGATCGTTCAAACAGGTAACGAGCACAGCCGTCAAACAGGACCTCATCATCTCAGCGTACAAGCCAAGCGACGGCCTGGAAGGGCGCTTTGAGCTGACCAAAGGCACTGAGGACGCCGCCTGGGACTTCCTGCGCACGCACTTGAAGCAACTTCCGGTGTTCGTGGCCAAGGACGGCCGGACCGAGATTGTCCACGAGCGGCAGCCTCACATCCTCTTCGACCGCATGGTCGCCTTCCATGTCCTTCGCGAGGTCGCCGTACCACTGTCCGTGGGCGAGTTCCTCGTCGGCGTCAGCCAGCGCTACCCCGAACGCGACGGCATGGTCTTCCTGCCCGACCAGGTCACGGAATACGACCGGAAGAGAATGGCAGCCAGCGACGTGGCTCAGTTGGAGATCTTCGTCCGCGACGAGGCGACGGCGATCCAGTGGCTGAGACAGCAACTGCTCCACAAACCTCAGAGCTTTCAGGATCTCCACCCGCACTTCCTGCGCGAACTGCGGGGTCAACTGAAGCACGAGAAGCTGCCCGAACTGTCCGACATGCTAGACCAGAACTTCCTCGTTTACGGCGGCTCGGGTGATGTCCCCAGCCAGATCCACTCCTATCTCTCGACGAACTACAAGGACCTTCGCAAACTCCCGAAGGACGACCCTGCTCTGAAGGCGAAGGCCGCCGGTCGCTGGTACGTACCCGACCCGAAGAAGGCTGCCGACGTGGAGAAGCGCCGCAACGGGCTTCTCCTCCGCGAGTTCAAGGAGTATGTCGATGCACCTCAGCGCCGCCTGAAGCTCTTCCGCCTTGAGGCCGTCCGCGCTGGCTTCTTTCGAGCCCACCAGGACCGTGAATACGACACGATCATCCAAGTCGCCGAGAAACTCCCACCCACCGTCCTGCAAGAGGACCAGAAACTAATGCTCTGGTACGACCAAGCGGTAACCCACACCGCGGCCTCATGACTCGCGACGCCAACGTTCAACGCGGCGCCCGGTTCTACAAGTGCGCCCTTCAGGTCAATCCTCATCACTACCGAACCACGTTCCGTGGTCAACCGTCCGCCGGTGACGCGACCGCGCACGCCATGGAGGTGCTTGCCAAGGCAGTAGATCTCAACATCGAAGCCATCGCCGTGACCGATCACAACAGCGTGCGCGACGTGGCGACCTTTCGCGCGGCTGCTGAGAATCAACCGGTCCACATCATCCCCGGCTTCGAACTGTCCTCGAGCGAAGGCGTTCACGTCCTCTGCCTGTACCCACTCGACACGAGTGACGACAGGCTTGAACGCTACCTCGGTGAGTTCGGCATTCGCGATACGGACCCGTCCTCAGACATCGCCGACAAGCCGTTCGGCGAAACGCTGTCGGTCATCAGGAGCCAAGGCGGGATCGCCATAGCGGCCCATGTGACGAACGACGGTGGTCTCTTCAAGGTCATGAGCGGCCAGTCCCGAATCCGCGCATGGCGGGACGAGAATCTGCTCGCCGCCCAGATTCCCGGGCCCGTTGGCGACCTGCCATCCGACATCCGGCCGATCGTCGAGAACCGTAACGCGGACTACCGCCGCGCCCAAGCGCCCGAAGAGAGACTTGCCCTAGCAGTCCTCAACTCGAAGGACGTGGCGACGCCCAAAGACCTCGAAGATCCCGCCGCAACGTGTCTGATCAAAATGGACGACATAGGCATCGAAGGCCTCAGGCAGGCGTTCCTCGATCCCGGCTCGCGTATTCGCCTGAACTCCGACATCGGCGATGAGGACTCGGACGAACACATGGAGTTACGCGAACTGGGCTGGGAAGGCGGCTTTCTCGATGGAGTAACCGTCCATCTGAACTCGAACTTGAACGTACTGATCGGCGGACGCGGCACCGGCAAGTCCACTGTCATCGAGAGTATTCGCAGCGCACTCGGACTCGAGCCTGCCGGAAACGAAGCGCGAAAGGCGCATGACGGCATCGTGCGGCAGGTGTTGCGAAGTGGCACGAAGATCTCTCTCCGTGTCCGCGTGCGCCGCCCGGGCCGTCGGGTCTACCGGGTCGAGCGAACGATCCCCAACCCGCCCCTGGTGCGCGAGGAAGGCGGCGACGTGTCGCATCTGACGCCAACCGACGTTCTGCCGAAGATCGAGGTCTACGGCCAGCACGAGATCTCGGAGCTCTCGAAGAGCCCCGACAAGCTCACGAGTTTGCTTGGCCGGTTCATAGAAAGAGACGACTCACTCGGCAGACGCAAGGCATCGCTCCGCCAAGCGCTCGTAAAGAACCGCCGTGCCCTGTGTGATGCCTACACAGCGATCGACACGGCCGAAGAGCGTCTGGACGCGCTTCCTGGGCTGGAGGAGACTCTCCGGCGCTTTCGAGAGGCAGGGCTCGAAGAGCGGCTGAGGGAGCAGAGCTTGCTAGTACGCGAGGACGGCGTTCTTGGCGCCGTTCCCCAACGTATCGCTCCCTTCCGGGAGGCCCTCGAGATGTTCCACCGCGAGGTTCCGATCGACCGGACCTTTCTGTCGGCGAAAGCGCTTCAGGAACTGCCCGCCAAGGAGGTCCTGGCACGCGCGAACCAAGTCCTCGCGAAGCTCGAAGGCGACCTCCTAGATGTATCCAGCAAACTGCAAGAGGCCTTGGAGCGTGCCGATGAAAACCTTGAGCGAGTCAATGCGGACTGGCGTCTTCGCAGGCGGCAAGTCCAGGCTCAGTACGAGCGGATCCTGCGGGCACTCAAGCGATCAAGCGTGGACGCCGAGGAGTTCATCCGCCTCCGTCGTCAGGTGGAGGAGCTGCGGCCGCTTCAGGAGAGCCTGACACGACAGCGACAGCTCGAGCGGGAACAGGAGAACCGCCGACGCACGCTTCTCGCAGAATGGGAAGATGTCAAGGCCGGCGAGTTTCACGCTCTCGACCGTGCCGCCAGGAAGGTCAACAGGAGACTCCGCGACCGCGTGCGGGTCGAGGTCAGGTCAGGTGGCGGCCGCGAGCCCCTTTTCGAGTTGCTGCGCGAGAACGTCGGAGGACGCCTTTCGGAGGCTGTTGAGAGTTTGCGCTCGCAGCCGGAACTCTCTCTAACGCAATTTGTCGACGCCTGTCGATCCGGCGCCGAGACGTTGCGGAAGATCTACGGTATTCCTTCGGGCCAGGCAGAGCGGCTCGCCAAGGCGGAGTCGAAGGTTCTGATGCGCATCGAAGAGCTGGAGCTCGGCTCGACCACGGCGATCAGCCTGAACACGGCGCCAGCGGGAAAGCCACCCTCTTGGCAGGCTCTCGACGATCTCTCCACCGGCCAGAAGGCGACCGCGATCCTGCTTCTCCTTCTCCTGGAGTCGGACGCACCGCTCATCGTGGATCAACCGGAGGACGACCTCGACAACCGGTTCATCACCGAAGGGGTCGTGCCTCGCATGCGAGCGGAGAAACAACGGAGGCAGTTCATCTTCTCGACGCACAACGCGAACATCCCGGTGTTGGGCGACGCCGAGTTGATCCTCGGGTTGTCGGCCACGGGCGACGCAGAGGGCGGACTCGCCCGCATCGAGCCACAGCATCGAGGATCGATCGACTCCCGGCCGGTCCGGGAGTTGGTTGAGGAGCTCCTTGAGGGAGGCAAGGACGCCTTCGAGACCCGGCGCCGGAAGTACGGATTCTGAGGAATGAGCAGGAGGGAAGAACTCGAACTGATTGCCGGCGGCGAGCACTCAGAAGTCACCCACGCTAGTACAGTCGCCCATCTCTTGGAGCAGAACGACACGCTCCTCGTCGGACTCCGCAGAACGCGGCTCGGCGGGTACCGCACCACGGTCACGTAGGCTGTCATGGCAGAGCCATACGGTTGGCGCGAGCGGGTCCTCGCCGAACTGGTCCCGGGAATCGCGCCCGTAACACTTGCGGCCGACCCAGACGGACTCCTGCTCGACGAAGAGTTGCTCCAGGCGATCTGCGGCCGGGGCTTTGAGCTTCTCACCTTCGAGGATCCGGTCACATTCCGCCTTGCACACGAGGTGCGGTTCCGTCACGGCCGTGCCTCGAACGGCAACGCGGAGCTACTCCTACGATTCGACGACGACGCCCTTGCGACCGCCCCCTACGATCTCCTCCAGACTGGAAGGCCTCTACGCTTCAGCCTCTCCGAGCTGTTCCCCAACCTCAGCTATGCGGTTCTTGCAGCATTGAACACCGCAGACCTGAACGCGGTTGATCACATAAACCGGGGACGCAAGCCCAAGGCACTTGGCGAGAACGCGACGATGGACTTCGTGCTTCGGCACGCCTTCGACACTCGCGCTACAGAGATCAAGAGTCCGGCCGACCTCCTGCACACTCTGTTGCGACGGCACTACCGCGAGATCCGGCTGCCGCGGCTGCTGGATGAACGACTAGTCGCGGTGCTCCGACGCAACGAGGCGTTCGCTTCGTGGCCACTTGAGACCATCGTCCCGGAGCGAGAGGCCTTCTTCGCCTTCCTGCAGGAGCGCTGGCCCGTCTTCCTGGACGCCGCGGGTGAAGATGGCCAAATGAAGGCAGAGCCTCGCCTGAGCCTGAACGGACCACCCGGCCTGCCGTTCGACCACCCCGATGTCCGGGGCTACATCGACAACCTGTTCCTTGAAGGGAAACTCGTCCCTGTTCCCCACGCGTCGGAACTGAGCCCGCGCGGCGGTTGGGTCTCGGTTGGAATCCGTAGCGATCTCAAAGCAGATCGCTTGCGCCGGCTTGAGAAGCTGCTGGGGCACGTCGATCGCGTCGTGCCTCAGTCCGGTGCAAGACACCCGGAGTGGCTGTCGTTCGCTTGGCTATGGGCGGAACTGGGCGTCCTGTGGTGGTCCACCCTAGCCCCGGCTCGCCAGGAGTTGAGCGGTCGCCTGGCCGACCTCCGTCACCGGGTGGATGCGGCATTCCTCGTCTGGGTCGAGAGCCGCTACGCAGGGCTGCACAACCAACCGCCCGACCCTCCGGTAATGGTCCATCATCTGCCACGATACATCGCCCGACGGCTAGAAGACGGGCCGGGAAGAAGAGTCGCCCTGGTCGTGGTCGACGGACTGGCGTTGGACCAGTGGCTCGTGCTCCGCGACGTTCTTGAAGACCAACGCCCAACACTCGGCTTCCGGTCAGATGCACTCTTCGCCTGGGCGCCGACCATCACGTCAGTGTCACGCCAGGCCATCTTCGCCGGCACACCGCCGTTCTACTTCGAGTCGAGCATCCACACGACGGAGAAAGAACCTTCGCTGTGGCATAGGTTCTGGGCCGAACATGGCCTGAACGAGTACGAAGTCGAGTATCTGAAGGACGGCAGCCACGACAGCGTCAACGAGTTGCGAGAACGCGTTTCCGTGCGTGGACTGCGAGTACTCGGCGTCGTCCTCAACAAGGTAGACGACATCATGCACGGCATGGAACTGGGCGTCGCTGGCATGCACAACCAGGTCCGGCAGTGGGCCGAGGAAGGTCAGCCCGTGTCCATCGTGGAATCGCTCCTGGAAGCTGGTTTCGCCGTGTTTCTGACGTCGGACCATGGCAACGTCGAGGCGCGCGGCTACGGCCGGCCCGCTGAGGGAGCGCTTGTCAGCACGCGGGGAAAGCGTGCGCGCGTCTATCCAGATCCGACCCTGCGAAACCGCGTGCTTGAGCAGTTCCCAGACGCCGTCGCGTGGCCGGGGGCCGGTCTTCCAACCGACTGTCACGCTCTCTTGGCGCCTGGCAGATCTGCCTTTGCGCACAAAGGCGACCGGATCGTCGGGCACGGCGGCGTCTCTCTCGAAGAGCTCGTCGTCCCCTTGATCGAGATCAGGCGAAAAGCAGAATGAACCGAGCCGGTCAGATCGGTTTCAGCCAGCGCATCCAGCTCGACTGGCTGGAGTACACGGTAAACCTCGTTCTCGCGGACAACACGAAGGCCGAGATCGCTTCGGAGCTCAACGAACGCCTGCGGGAGAAGCTGTCCGTCGGCAACGAACCGAAGCGGGGAAACCGGCACAAGGCGATCACGATCCTGACAAAGGTGTGGGCCAACGTCCCAAGAGACCGAGTGAGGCTGAGAGACCAGGGGATCCACTTGCTTCAACGTCCGTCGGCAGCGGAACGTACTTTCGTCCACTGGTGCATGTGCATGGCGGCCTACCCATTCTTCTGGCAGGTCGCACACCAGACCGGTCGGCTCTTGCGCCTACAGGGGACGGCTGGTGCCGCCCAAGTGCAGCGCCGCGTCCGTGAGCAGTTCGGTGAACGCGAAACGGTGGCCCGCGCCACAAGGCGGATTCTGCGGACATTCATCGACTGGGATGTCCTTCAGGAGAGCGGTACAAAGGGCGTCTACAGCGCGACATCGAAGCGCGTCGTAGGGAACCGGGATCAACTCGCCGCCTGGGCCATCCAGGCGGTGCTTGCAGCCACGGGAGATCGACCGCAGCAAGCCAGGGCACTGCTACACGGTCCCCACATGTTCCCGTTCGATGTGTCCCTTCCGTCCACGAGAGAGCTTGAAGCCTGCACCACGCTTGAAGTCACGCATCACGGACTGGATCAAGAGGCCTTGGTCGCTCTCACGGATCGCTCCTAGACTTCACCGGGATCACACAACCCGGATGGCCGAGACGAGCCAGCACGCCTGTTCGCCGTGCCCACGGGCCACGATCTTCGCTGCGACCATCACGCCCCTCCGTAGAGTCCGCACGAGTGGCGCTGGAATGAAAGCCGTGTAGCTCTCATTCGGCTGCACGTCGTTTCGAACCAGCGTCACCTGCCAGTAGCGGACGTGAGCTTCAAGGCCAAGCAGCTTCTTCCCCACCACCGGGAGGCTCTCTATGAGCGCCGTGCGACGTGTCCTCTCTTGCAACTCCCGCAAGACGGCCAGAAGGTCCTTCGTCCCATGGCCCGAGGGGTCGACCTTCTTCGTGTCCTCAACTGGACGAGTAACTTGCGGTCCTGATCTCTCTTCCGGGAAGATCTTCTCCATGGCAGCATCGGTGATGGGGATCCCCAGGCGCCGCAGTTTGTTAGCTGCCGTCCAGCCGCTCAGCCCGCTACCGCCGACACCCCCGGATGCGGAACTATGGGAACGGCAGTCGTGCCGTGGCCATGGCCAGCCCATGGCCTCCAACAGCACGACGCTGCCACAGGTGCACTGCAGGATTTGGATGGCTTCGCCGCATTCCCAGCAAGCCGTCGGATAAGTCCAAGTCCGGCACGATGGGCCATGTGTGGGAATCGCCATCCGGCTGCTTTGGCTCACCTGGCCTCTGCGAGCACTCGGCATCACCCTGCCGGACTGCGGGCGCAGAAACGTCGCGGACTCTACACCAGCAGCGGGTCGGCGATGACCTCGACCGTGGCCGGCCCATCGTGGTCCAGGGCCCGCTCGAGCGCGTCGTCGAGTTCGCCGGCGTCCCCGACCCGGATGCCGAGGCCACCGCAGTTGGTCACGAACTCGGCGAAATTCGGGTTCGTCAGATCGGTCATCCAGACGGGCAGCTCGATCGCCCGCTGTTCCTTCGAGATCTTGCCGAGTTCGCTGTTGTTGAGCAGCACGTGGGTGATGTTCATCCGGTGGTGGACGGCGGTCATCACCTCCCCCAGGTACTGGCCGAAGCCGCCGTCGCCGGTGATCGCCACGACCGGCCGGCCGGCGAACCGCTCGTCGGCCGTCCGCGTCGCCGCCCAGGCGCCCATCGCCGCCGGATAGCCGAACCCGATCGACCCGAGATAGCCCGACATGAGCACCGCCTGGCGCCGGCACTCGAAGTAGCGGCCGAAGGAGTACGTGTTGTTGCCTACGTCGACGGCAATGATCGCGTCCTCGGGCAGGCGCCGGTTCAGCGCTGCGAACACGGCGGCGGAACTCACCCCGGCCTCGCCGACATCGGCGAGACGGCGTTCCTTCTCGAGCCGCCAGATCCGCCAGCGCTCGGCGACCTCGGGCCGCTGGTCCACGGTGTCGGCGGCGCCCTCACCGAGCGCCTCCGCGAACAGCCGCGCGGTGACCCCGATCTCGCCCCAGACCGGCACGTCGACGGCGTGGAACTTGCCGAGGGCCATCGCCTCGAAGTCGACCTGGATGACCGGCTTGAAGGTCGTGATCCCGGTGTGGTTCGAGAACGAGGCGCCGAAGACGATCAGCAGGTCGCTCTCGTTCATGAACCAGCTCGCGACCGGCGTGCCGCTACGGCCGAGGACGCCGCAGCCGAGGGGATGATCGTCGGAGATCAGCCCCTTCGCCTTGAAGGTCGTCACCACCGGCGCGTTCAGGCGCTCCGCCAGAGCCTTGACGCCGTCCATCTCGAACCGGGCGCCGTGGCCGACGATGATGACGGGTCTCCGAGCGCCGCGGATCAACTCCAGGGCGCGTTCCGTTGCCTCCGGCGGAGGAGTGATTCCGGATGGAGTCAGGCGACCCTCCGGCGATCCGGCCAAAGTGTCCGAAGGCAGTGTCTGCACCTCGTCCGGGAAGATGAGGTGCGCCACGTCGCGCTTGAGGATCGCGTTCTTGCAGGCCAGGTTCGCCAGTTCGACGTGCCGGCTGTCCCGGTAGACGGCATGGCTCATCGCGGCGACCCCGGCGAAGGCGGCGGAAAGGTCGACCTCCTGGAACGCCCCGGGGCCCAGGACTTGAGTGTCCACCTGGCCGGTCAGCGCCAGGATCGGCGCGCGGTCCATCCGCGCGTCCCACATGCCGGTCAGCAGGTTCGTGGCGCCCGGACCGGCGATCGTCAGACAGGCCGCGGGCCGGCCGGTCAACTTGCCGTAGGCCGAAGCGGCAAACGCCGCCGCGCCTTCATGGCGGACGCCGACGTACTGGAGGGCGCCGGCCTCGCACTGCGCCCGGATCGCGTCGGCCAGTCCGAGGTTCGAGTGGCCGACCATGCCGAAGACGTGCGTCACCCCCCAGTTGACGAAAGTCTCCACCATCGCGTCGCTCACCGTGCGTGGCCGCTCGACCTCTTTCTCCAGACCGACATAGATGCCGTCGCCGCGGACTTCAACCGCGTAGGTCGGCACCCGCTCGTCGTAGCCCGCCGGCGACTTTCCCGTGAGCGGGCAGTAGTCCCAGCCGTGCCACGGGCAACGCAGCCAGCCGTTCTCGATCGACCCTTCCCCCAGCGGACCGCCCTGGTGCGGACAGCGGTTGTCCAGAGCGCCGTACTGCCCGTCATGGCGCGTAAGGCAGATCGAGCGCCGGCCCGCCACCACCGTCTTGACCCGGTTCTCGGCCAGCTCGTCCAGGTCGGCGACCTTGAACCAGGTCAGGCCGGAGGCGGGGCCGGAGTCATCCATCAGTCAGGCAGGACGAGGATGCGGAGGTTGCGGAACCAGATCTCGTTGCCGTGGTCCTGGAGCGCGATGTAACCGGTCTCCATCATCCCGTAGCCGGGCATCGAGGCGAACTTGCTGGCCTGAACCAGCGCCTTCCAGTCGTCGTCCCAGAGCACGTACTCGACCACCTTCTCGCCGTTCAACCAGTGCGTGACCTGATTTCCTTCCACGCGCAGCGCACTCGTGTTGAACTCGCCTACCGGTACCAGCTCACCGCCCTGGCGCGCGTGGAGCGCGTAGTTCGAGGCCGCCGAGGTCTCCATCCGCTGGCCGTCGCGGTGGCCGCCATCGTCCAGGATCTGGAACTCCGGACCCGTCGAGTAGGAGGCGGGTGCGTCCTCGGAGACGTGGAACATCACGCCGCTGTTACCGCCCGGGGTCACCGCCCAGTCGAAGCGGAACTCGAAGTTCCTGTACTGCTCCCGGGTCAGCAGGTCGGCCCGCGGCCCGGCGTCGTCGCCTTCAGGCGGCAGGAAGTGGACCACGCCGTCGGCTGCCGACCAGCCGGCCGGCACCTGGTCCAGCTTGAAGCCGCGCCAGTGCTCCAGTGACTCGCCGTCGAAGAGCGACTGGAAGCCTGTCTCGACTTCCTCGGCGCTGAGTTCGTTGGGAGTCGCGGCCGGATCGACCGCGACCTCTTCGGTTTCGGCGTCATCCGGGGCGCCTACCCGGATCTCGACGCAGGCGACCGCTCCGATCACCAGCAGCATTGCAGCGACAACCGTCAACATCGTCTTCATCCGTTCATCCTCCTACTGCCCATAGCGAATGCCGATCCTCACGGACCGTTCAGGACCCGGGAAGCCAACCTGGGTCTCGTACGACTCGTCGAAGGCATTGTCAGCGCGCAGGCTGATCCGCCACCGGTCCGCGGCCTGCCAGGCGAACGACAGGCCGACAAGGTCCCGGCCGGCGACCGAGGTCCGGAACGGCGCCGGAATCTGTTCGTCCAGATAGGAGCCGGTATGCCGGGCCTCGAGGCCGAGCCGGACCGACTCGCTCAGGTGGACCCGCAAGCCGACGCCGCCGTAGAGATCGGGCCTGCGGCGCAGTGTCCGTCCCGTGGCCAGGTCCTCGGTGTCCTGCGACGTGAGGCGGACATCGACCCCGACGCGCGCCGACGGGTTCCAGACGAGGAACGCTTCCACGCCTTCGGCGTCCACTTTGCTCCGGTTCACGATCTGGAATGTGTCGAAGTCGAAGTCGATCAGGTTCTCGAAGCGGTTCGAGAACAGGGTGAGGCCTCCCCTCACCGAAGCGTCGGAGGCCCGAAACTCGACTCCCAGGTCCGCCCCGGCACTCGTTTCGGCCTGCAGGTTCGGGTTGCCGCCGATCGCCCGTGGAGTCGCCAGCGCGTAGAGGCTCGGCAGCTTGAACGCCTCGCCCGCCGAGGCCCGCACCGACCAAGTCCCACCTTCCGGCGTGTACCGAAAGCCGAGCCGCGGACTCACTTCTTCACCTTCGCCCTCGAAGAAGTCGGCCCGCGCGCCGAGTTCGGCCACGAAGCCGCCGCGGCTCCACCGCCACTCCGCGAACGCGCCCACTCGCTCCCGCTCGATCAGGTAGTCGCCGGCGAGCGGCCCGCCGAAGTAAGGCGGCAGTAGCAGAAGACTCTGGTTGCGGCCCTCCTCGGAGAGGCCCTCGACGCCCAGGCTGACGTCGTACGGAGCGCCGCCGGCCGGAGCGAAAGCGCCCGTCCAGGCAACCCGCAGGTCGTTGAACTCCGTCGACTCGGTGATCGGCGGCACGAGCGGAACGATCGGAGGACTCGTCCTGTCGAGGGTGTGTTCGTAGAACGTCGACCGCAGCGTGTGGCTCCATGCCTCCCCGGCGCCGAGGTCGACCGTCGCCGCGAGGCCGAGATCGCTGTGGTCGGACTCCCGCAGGTCTCCGCTGCCGAAGACCGGGCCGCCGGAGCCGTCCGAATAGTCGTCCGCCTGCCAGTCCGAGAAGCGCCCCGAGAGGCGAAGCGCGGACGCCTCGCCCAGGTTCCGGCCCCAGCGCGCGCTGAGCGTCTGCTGCTCCAGCGCGTCCTCGCCGACCCGGCCCTGTTCCTCGCGAACCGCCGCGTTGATCGAACCGTGCGACGACTCGCCGGCGCGCCCCCAGGAGAGCCGGCTGCTCAGGTGGTCGTGATCTCCCGCGTGCGCGCTCCAGCCGAGGAAGGGCGCCTCGTCGCGCGGCGCCGCGGTGATCAACTGCACCGCCCCGGCCAGCGAGCTCGACCCGTAGAACGAGGAAAGCGGTCCGCGGACAACCTCCAGCCGTTCGATCTCGGCCGCGCCCACGCTGCCAAGCGGGAAGGCGCCACCGTACTGGTCGGTGCTGTCCGCCATCGGCACGCCGTCGATCAGAACGAGGGAAAAGTTCGCGTCGCCGCCTCGCAGCGATACGCCCGCGAGAGCGGCGCTGGAGTCGTTCCCGAGCACCCAGGCGCCGGGCACCAGCCGCAGCGCTTCTGCCGCGTCGCGGATCGCCAGGTGCCGCAACTCGTCCGCGTCGACGACCTGGACCGAGGCGGTCGCGCCCTCCAGAGCCCGGGCCCGCACCGTGGCCGTTTCGTAGAAGACGGTCTCCGGAGCCGAACCGTCCTGATCTCCCGCATCCGCCGCGTCCGCCGCCTCGTCCTGCGCGACGAGAGCTGGCGCGGCCGGCATCACGAGCGCCGCGACAGCAATCGCACGACACGCCTTCGACCAGGAGGTCTGAATCATCACGGGCGAAGAGCTTAGCCGAGCGGCCCGTTGGTATCGTGCCCGTTCGTCAATGCTCAAGCTGCGCCAGACGGCCCCCGCGATCGCCCTGTTCCTCGCCGGAACGACGGCGGCCCAGGAGATCGAGACGACCCGCTTCGAGGTCCCGGGGCTCGACGCGCCGGTCGAGATCCTGGTCGACCGCTGGGGCGTCGCCCACGTCTTCGCCGGCGGCCAGGACGACCTGTTCTTCGCCCAGGGCTGGAACGCGGCCCGCGACCGGCTGTGGCAGATCGACCTCTGGCGACGGCGCGGCGAGGGGACGCTCTCCGAGGTCTTCGGGCCCCGCTTCGTCGAGCAGGACAAGGCCGCCCGGCTGCTGCTCTACCGCGGCGACATGCACGCCGAGTGGCTGGCCTACGCCTCGGACACGAAACGGATCGTCACCGCCTGGACCCGCGGCGTCAATGCCTACGTGGACCTGGTGCTGGCGCACCCCGAGCTGATGCCACCGGAGTTCGAGGCGCTGGCCTACCAGCCGTCGCACTGGACTCCGGAAGCCGTGACGCGGATCCGCAGTCACGGTCTGCTGCGGAATGCAACCAGCGAGTTCGCGCGGGCGAGGTTCCTGGCGGAGCACGGAGCCGCGGCGCTGGCCCTCCGTGACCGGTACCAGCCGGACCATCGGCTGGCCGTACCCGAAGGCCTCGATCTCGACGTCTTCCAGGCGGCCCCCAAGGCACTCGACCTGTACCGGCTGGGCACCCGCGGCGTTCGCTTCGGTGACCTCGAACCAGGCTTTCAGACCGAGGTCGACCCGGCATCCCAGGGCAGCAACAACTGGGCGATCTCACCGCAGCGTACCGCCACCGGCCGGCCCCTGCTCGCCAACGACCCGCACCGAACGCAGGCCGTGCCATCACTCCGCTACATCGTCCACCTCAGCTCGCCGGACCTCGACCTGATCGGCGCCGGCGAGCCCGCCCTGCCCGGCATCTCGATCGGACACAACGGCACGATCGCCTTCGGGCTGACCATCTTCAGCATCGACCAGGAAGACCTCTACATCTACCGGACGAAGCCCGGCGAACCCGACTTCTACGAGCACCGGGGCAACTGGCTGCCGATGGAGACGATCGAGGAGACGATCCCGGTTCGCGGCGGAGACGCCCGCACGGTGGAGCTTCGCTTCACCCACCATGGTCCCGTGCTCTACCGGGACCCCGACCGCGACCTGGCGATCGGTCTGCGCGCGGCCTGGCTGGAGCCCGGCATGGCGCCCTATCTCGGGTCGATCGAGTACATCCGGGCGCGCAACTGGGACCAGTTCCTGGCAGCGATGAACCGCTGGGGAACGCCGTCCGAGAACCAGGTCTACGCCGACACGAACGGCAACATCGGCTGGAAGCCGGGCGGCCTGGCGCCGGTCCGGCCGAACTGGGACGGTCTGCTGCCGGTGCCGGGCGACGGCCGCTACGAGTGGAGCGGTTACCGGGACATGGACGAACTGCCGGTCGAGTTCAACCCCGAGCGCGGCTGGGTGGCGACCGCCAACGAGATGAACCTGCCCGCCGGCTACGACGTGCCGCTGGGCTGGGAGTGGGCCGGGCCGTACCGGCGGCAGCGGATCGGCGAGGTGCTGAACGCCGAGGACGCAATGACGGTCGAGGGCGCCGTCCGGCTCCAGACCGACTACGTCTCGATTCCCGCCCGCCGCCTGCACGCGCTGCTGGGACGAGCAAGTCCGACACCGGAGGCCGGGCCAGCGCTCGAACTCCTGGGCGGCTGGAACGCCGAACTCGCCGCGGACAGCGCCGCGGCCGCCCTCTTCGAGGTCTGGTGGCGACGGCACCTCGAGACCGAAGTGGGCCGGCGGATGGCGGCCGCTCTCGGGGCGGGCGAGGACCCGCTCCCGGTCCAGGACGAGCACCTGCTCCGGATGCTCGAAGCGATGGACCCGCGGCTCGGCGACCGGCCGCGGCGGGCGCGCGACGAAGCGCTGCTCGACAGTCTACGGGCCGCGTACGTCGACGTCAGCGAGCGCCTGGGCCCTGACTCCGTCGCCTGGCGCTGGGGCGACCTGCACCAGATCGAACTGCGGCATCCACTTTCGGCGCACCTTCCGGCCGGCGTCCGCCGACTCGCCGACGTCGGCCCTGCCGAGCGCGGCGGCTCCGGCGACACGGTCGGCAACACCAGCTACGGCGACGACTTCAACCAGCGCTCCGGCGCCTCCTTCCGCATGGTCATCGACGTCGGCAACTGGGACGCCTCCGTGGCGATGAACAACCCCGGCCAGTCCGGCGATCCCAGGAGCCCGCACTACCGGGACCTGTTCGAGCCCTGGGCCAACGACGAGGCGTTTCCCCTGCTCTACACCCGCCCCGCCATCCTCGAAGCGGCGGAAACGCGGATCGAGCTGCTTCCCGCTCCCGCGGAGTAGCCGAGGCCGGCGCGGTTGCGGCGCGGTTACACTGTCCGGGCCATCCCGATGACAGTAGCCACCAGAGCGCTCCGCCTTGCGACGTTCCTGTCGCTCGGCCTGACCGCGGCCGCGGCCGGCCAGTCGGAGGCATCCGAAGACACCGGCCCGGCCGACGATCCGGCGGTGGCCGCCGTCAACCCGACGCCGTACACGCAGGCCGCCGAGAAGCGGGGTCGCACCCACTACCTGCGCCACTGCCAGATCTGCCACGGTTTCGACGGCCGCGCGCTCGAGAACATCGACTTCGAGGCCACCGACCTCACCGACCCCGAGCGCTGGCGGTTCGGGACCACCGACGGCGACCTGTTCCGCTCCACCAAGTTCGGCGCCGGCCTCGACATGCCGCCGTTCCAGGCCGAACTCGACGACACGGAGATCTGGGAACTCGTCCACTACCTGCGCGGCCTCGGCCCAGAGGAGTACCGCGCGGCGGCTGAACCGGAGAATCAACCATGAACAGACCGCAACGCCCGTCCCGCACGCCCTCTCCCGAGGAAACTCCCGCGGACGCTGCCGGCGCCGACTCCGGCCTCTCCCGCCGCAGCTTCGTCGCGACCGGCGCCGCCGGAATGGGAGCGGCGGCCCTGTTCGCGCAGCAGGCACGGGCTGCCGCCGCCGACCGCGAGGATCGGCCGATCAGCGTTCCCGACGAGATCCCCCGCACCCGGAACGAGGCCCCCGACCCGCCCGAGTTCCCGATGAACGGCGCCCAGGTGTTCGCCCGCGCCTGCGCCGACGAGGGGCTTGAGGCGCTGTTCTGCGCGCCCGGGAACTACCAGGTGATCAACGCGATCGCGGCGGAGGGCATCCCCACCTACGGCGGCCGGACGGAGGGCGGCATGTGCGCCGCCGCCGACGGCTTCATTCGCGTGACCGGCGAGGTCGCCGCCTGCTCGGGCACCGAGGGGCCGGGATTCACGAACATGATCATGAACATCGGCGCCGCGAACGCCGCCCGCACGCCGCTGCTGGTGCTGGCGAGCAACATGACGGTCGGCGGCGACGACACGGAGCGCGGCATCCAGCGCGGCTACCAGCAGCCGACGACGACCGGCCTCAAGAAGTACGGCAAGCGGCTGATCACCCCGAACCGCGTCTACGAGTACGCCGCCTACGCCTTCCGTCACCTGCGCACCGGCGTGCCGCGGCCCGTCCACCTCGACTTCACGGGAGAGGTCGCGCGGGCCCGGTTCGACACTCCCGACGACCTGCTCTACTACCACGACAAGAGCGCGTACCGCACCGACTCCCTGCCCCATCCCTCGAAGGCTGACACGGAGAAGGCGGTCGAGATGATCGGAAAGGCGGAACGGCCGATCATCGTCGCCTCGACCGGCGTGTTCTACGACCGCGCCTGGGACGTGCTGCGCACGGTGGCGGAGCGGGCGGACATCGCGGTCGTCGAATCCGGGCCGATGCGGGGCCACTTCCCCGACAGCCATCCCCTGTCGGTCAGCACCGGTCCCGACGCGCTCCTCTCGGCCGATCTCGTCATTTTCGCCGGCCAGTACTCCATGCCCAACGTCGGCGAGGTCGCCTTCGACCCGGACGCCAGGGTGATCCGCATCGACCCGGACGCGGCGGACATCGGCCGCAACCTGCCGGTGGATCTCGGCCTCGTCGCCAGCGCCCGCGGCGGCCTGGAGGCTCTCGCGGAGGCGCTGCCCCCGGCATCGCGCCCCGCCTGGCGCGCCGAGCTGGCTGCCGCCCGCGACGCCTTCGAGAAGCAGAACGCGGAGTGGGTCGAACTCGGGCTGAAGCACAGCGCCGCCACCGACACCGTCCATCCGGCCGTGATCGCGCAGGAACTCTCGAACTTCCTCTATTCCGGCGACCTGCCACGAGAGCAGACGACCGTGGTCTCCGGCGGCTACGGCATCGCCCGCTACACCCGGCGCTGGCTGCGAGCGCACCGTCCAGGACAGATCCTGAACGGCGCCTACCAGTACGGCGCGATCGGACCCGACGTCGGCTACACGGTCGGCGCCGGCGCCGCGGTGATGAACGGCGTCGGTCCCCAGGAGCCGTACCGCGGCGCGCCCGTGTTCGGGATCACCGGCGACGCCGGCATGGGCTACTCCGGGATGGAGTTCGAGACCCTGGCGAAGTACAGGATCCCGGCGGTGATGATCGTCTACAACAACAACGCCTGGGGCGTCTACGGATCGGCCCGCCGCGCCACGCGGTCGATGCACATGTACCTCTTCCAGGAGAACCTGCGCTACGACAAGATCGCCGAGGGCCTCGGCGCCCGCGGCGAGTACGTCACCTCCCCCGAACAACTCCGCGAAGCCCTGCCCCGCAGCTACGAGATGGCCGCCAACGACGGCGTCTCCACCCTCATCAACTGCCAGGCCATCAAGGAGTTCTGGACCAACGAGTACCCGCCCGGCCTGCCCCGCAAGGTCGAACCCGGCTGCATGGCGTACTACCACTGAACCCGCACGGACTGCGGCCGTGGCGGTGGCGGGCACCCGCTGGCACGGGGACGGGTGTGGAGGGTCCCCGCGTCAGCTGGAGGTCGCCGAGAACCGAAAGCGGTGCTCTGGGTGCGCGGGTCTTCTGACCCGCTGCCGCCGGAGGCGGCCAGAAAAGCGCGCCGCGAAGCGGCGACCGCATTGCGCACAACCGAATCGTCGCGGGGACTAGTGGATTGAGATGACGCCGCCGCGAGAAACTGTCCTGAGCTGTCTACGGAGCTACGCGGATCGGGGTGTGTTCCGGGGATTCGGAGCCAGTGGGGGACCCAGAGGCAATCTCGAATGCCGTTTCCTGTGGCATGCGCCGGAGCCGCATCGGTTGCGGTTCGAGCCGCGACGTAGTGCGCTGGTCTTCGTCGATCTGTTGCCCGGAGTGCCCTATCCGTCGGAGATGGATCGGGCGCTCAGGGCCTTCGTTGCCGGGCGATCGAGCGACGACCTGCCTGCCCACCGCCGGATCGACCCGGCGAAGGCGAGCTGCCGTTGCCGGAACCGGGGCGGCAAGGTGTCGATCGAGGTCCGTTGCCTGGACGGGGACTACGCGTACGCAGCCGGCAAGGCCGTCAAGCTCGTCAACGAGGTCTTCCTGAACTTCCTGGCCGGGCCCTACGACGCCTACATGATCGAGCATTTCGGTGCGCCGGAGGAGTGAACGCCGGGCGCTACACTGGCAAGCGTCCCCAATCACAAGAGGAGCAGTCACATGCATCTAGCCGACCTGAACTGGCTTGCCGTCGTCGTGTCCACCGTCGCCTTCTTCGCCCTGGGCGCCATCTGGTACTCCTCTGCCCTCTTCGGCAAGGTATGGGCCGCCGAGATGGGGATCGACATGGAGAACCCGCCGGAATCGAACGTGGTCAAGACGATGGGCGGCGGGTTCGTCCTCGAGTTGATCGCCGCCATCGTCGTCGGCATGGTGATGATGGAGATGGGTGAGGGCCTCATGGTCGGCATCCACACCGGCCTGCTGCTCGGCCTGGGCATCGCGTCGGTGTTGATGGGCGTCAACTATCTCTTCGAGCAACGATCCCTCAAGTTCTGGCTGATCAACGCGGGACACATGACGATCGGCCTTGCCATCGTCGGCGCGATCCAGGGGGTCTGGCAGTAGCGGCCATGGGAAGGCGGGCGCCTCGCCCGCATCAGGGCACGATGGCGGGCTTGATTCTGGCCCTCGGCCTCGCCTGCGCGGCACCCCCCGAAAGCAGCGTCGAACCGGCCGAAGCGCCGGCAGCCGACGCGGAGGCAGCGCCCGTCGTCCGGTTCGTCGACGTCACGGCCGAAAGCGGCATCGGCTACGTCCTGCCGAGCGGCACGGACTCGACCTACCCGATGCCGGCGGTGATGGGCGGCGGCCTGGCGGTGTTCGACGCGGACGGCGACGACGACCTCGACCTCTACGTCATCGCCCCGGCGCCCGGCGGCAACCGCTTCTACCTGCAACAGGAAGGCGGCCGCTTCACCGACGCCACGACGGCCGCCGGACTGGAAGGGGACGGCATGGGCTGCGCCGTCGGCGACCTGGACAACGACGGCGACCTCGACCTCTACCTGACGCGGGTCGGCCCGGACCGCCTGTTCCTCAACGACGGCAGGGGCGTGTTCGCGGACCGTTCCGAGGCCTGGAACGCGGCCGTTCCCGGCTGGTCCTCCTCCGCCGCCCTGCTCGACTACGACCGGGACGGTTACCTCGACCTCTACGTCGCTCGCTACGTCGCGTTCGACCCGGCGCGCGTCTGCTCGCAGCACGGCGGGCGGCGGGACTTCTGCGGCCCCACCGAGTTCGAGGGCCTGAGCGACGTCCTGCTGCACAACCTGGGCGGTGCAGGGTTCGCCGACGTCAGCGTCGCCGCCGGCATCACCGCGGTGGAAGACGCCGGCCTGGGCGTCGTCGCCGCCGATTTCGACCACGACGGCGAGGTGGACATCTACGTCGCGAACGACGCCGACCCGAACAACCTCTGGATCCACCAGGGCGGCGGACGCTTCCTCAACGACGGCGTCCTGCAGGGCTCGGCATTCAACCGCTGGGGCAACAGCGAGGCGGGGATGGGCATCGCCGTCGGTGACGCCGACCTCGACCTGGACCTGGACCTGTTCGTGACCCACCTGATCACCGAGACGAACACCTACTATCGCAACCTCATGCTGCCCGGCTTCGAGGACGCGACGATCGACACGGAACTCGGCGCGGCAAGCCTCGATCTGACCGGCTTCGGCGCCGCCTTCTTCGACGCCGACAACGACGGCGACCTCGATCTGGCGGTGGCGAACGGAGCGGTGAAGCGGCGGCCGTCGGCGCTGGCCGCGCCCGGCGGCGCAACCGCCCCACTCCCCTTCTGGTCTGACTACGTCGAGCCGAATCTGTTCCTGCTCAACCACGGCGGCCGCTTCGTCGACGCCTCCGCCCGGGCGCCGTGGACCGAGCTGAGCCTCAGCCGGGCGCTCGTACCCGCCGATCTCGACCGCGACGGCGACCTCGACCTCGTCATCGCGAACCTGGACGGACCGCCGCGGCTGCTGCGCAACCTGACGATCGACGCCAGCACCGCCGATCCGAACGCGACCGCCTCGAACTGGCTGCGGATCCGGGTCTTCGATCCCGGGCTGCGCCGCGAGGCGATCGGCGCCCGGATCACGGTCCAAACGCCGGATGGCGCGCGGCTCGTTCATGCCCTGCCGCCCGGCAGCTACCTCTCCGCCGGGCCAGCCACGGCTCACCTCGGCCTGGGCGCTGCCGACACCGTCCAGGGCTTCGAGGTCGTCTGGCCCGACGGCCTCGCCGAGCATTTCCCCGGTGCAGCCGTCAACCAGGTCGTCGAGCTCATCCGCGGCGAAGGTCAGCCGAAGTGATCGCGCGACGGCTGACTCTCCTGCTGTTCGCCGCAGCGACGGCGGCGCCCGCCGGCGCCCAGCCGATCCCCACTCCCCTGATCGACGGCGCCGAGCCCGCCGTCCGCCAGCGACTCGCCTCTCTCCAGGCCGACCTCCGCGCCAACCCCGGGAACGGCGACGCCTGGGGTCGCTACGGCATGGCCCTCGAGGCGCACACCTTCACTGACGAAGCGATCGCTGCCTACCGGCAGGCGCACCAGCTCTCGCGGCGGAGTTTCCGATGGCCCTACCTGCTCGCCGCCCTGGTCGACGAGCGCTCGGCCGCCGACAGCCTGCCCTTTTTTCGCGCGGCCCTCGCCCTCGATCCGGACTACGCGCCCGCCCGTGTCCGCTTCGCCGAAGCGCTTGAACGCTCGGGGCAGTTCGACGCCGCCAACCAGGAGTACGCGCAAGCGGTCCGACTCGACCCGGCCAACGCCCACGCCCACGCCGGGCTGGGCCGTCTCGCTCTCGCCGACGGCGACGCGGAGGCCGCCGTTCGGCATTTGTCCCGAGCCCGCGAACTCGCAACCGAGAACCGTTCCTTCGCGGTCACCCTGGCCCAGGCGTACGCGCGGGCCGGAGACCGCGAGCGCGGCCAGCGGATCGCCGACGCCGCGCGCTCGCTGGGACGAATCAACTACCGCAACGATCCCATCCGCTCGAGCGTCCACGACCTGGCGCTCGACGCCCGCAGCTACCTGCGACGCGCCAACGCTCACCGCGTCCACGGCGAACTCGGCCTCGCGCGCCGCGAACTGCGGGCGGGCATCGAAGTCGACGCCTCGAGGCCCGAGCTCCACTTCGCGCTAGCCGAGGTGCTTGCCGCCTCGGGAGATCCGGCGGGCTCGCTCGCCGCCGCGCGCCGCGCGTACGAGCTGCATCCGGAGCTCGAAGGCGTGGCGCCCTTTCTGGCGCGGGCGCTCTTTCAGACCGGCGACCTGAGCGGGGCGCTCGCCAAGGCCGAAGAGGCTCTGCGACTCGACGCGAGCGACGTCAGCATGATGCTGCTCGTCGCCCTGGTCAGCGCCGAGCGTGGCGACGTCGTCCGCACCGTCGACGTATTGGATCGCGCCTACCGGGAGCGGCCCCAGGATCCGCCCACCCGCGACGGCCTGATCCGGTTGCTAACGAACGTCGGAGAAGCAATGGTGAGCAGCGGGCTGCCGGACGCCGCCGCCGGGCAGTTCCGGAAGGCGCTCGACCTGGCCGAGGAAGCGGGAAGTCCCGAGGCGGCCGGACTTCGCAGGAGGCTCGCGCAGGTTCGCCGCTAAGCTCGTCCTATGGGTCGCTTCCTGGCAGAGAGAATGGTAGCTTCTCTGCCATGACGATGATCGACAAAGCGGGCCGCCTGGTCGTACCCAAGGCCATCCGGGACGCCGCGCATCTTCATCCAGGCACCCAGGTTCGCTTTCGCCTGACCGGCGGTTGCGTTCAGATCGAGCCGGAGCCCCTCGAGGTGAAACTCGAACGCCGCGGCTCGGTGGTCGTCGCCGTTCCAACCGGGGAGACACCGGCTCCGCTGACCGCATCGGAAGTTGCCACTGTGATCGATGAAATCCGCACGCGGCAGGACCGCGAGCGTCCTGGCGATTGACCCGGTACCTCTGCGACACGTCCTGCCTGGTGGCAGCGATCAGTTCCTGGCACGAGCATCACGAACGCACCCGGGCGGAACTCGATCGGCGATCGAACCGGGGCGACACGCTCGTGTTGGCGGCTCACTCACTCGCGGAGACCTACGCCGTGCTGACGCGACTGCCAGCGGCGAGGCGACTGCGGCCTGTAGACGCCCTCGCGGCGATCGAGGCGAACTGGCGCACGGCTCGGGTGGTCCACCTGACCGCGACCGAGACCTGGACCGCCCTCAGGGCAGCCGCAGAGGTTGGAGTGAGTGGCGGCAGGACGTACGACGCGCTCATCGCCCGAGCGGCGCTCAAGGCCGACGCCGCAACGATTCTCACCTGGAACGTCCGCGACTTCGCCCCGTTCGCCGCACAGATTCGCGTTGAGGCCCCTTAACTGAACGCGAGGCCTGGCACGCGTGTTGCTGCTCAGTACCCTGTGCAGACCAGCAAGAGAACGGGAGCGTCGTCAATGAGGCGCGTCTCCGCGGCCGCTGTCACCTTCTGTATCGCAGCCGTCCCCGTTTGGGGACAGGAGCCCCCGCTGCCTGAGCTCTTCTCCGACACGATCGACGTCCGCGTGGTCAACGTCGAGGTGGTCGTCACCGACAGGAACGGCAATCGGGTACAAGGCCTGGGCGCGGCAGACTTCGAGCTTCGGGTGGACGGCGAGAGCGTGCCGGTCGAGTACTTCACGGAGGTCGACGGAGGAATCGCCCTGACGAGTGCCCGGGGGGCTGCGACGGAGACGGTGTCTTCCCTCGTCCCCGGCGAGCTGGTGCGCACGAACTACCTCGTCTTCATAGACGAGTACTTCGCGGTCAGGCGGGACCGCGACCGGGTACTTGACCGACTGGAGCACGACCTGGGGAAACTCCGTGCGAACGATCGCGTCGCCCTGGTCGCGTTCGACGGCCAGAACGTCTCCGAACTGGCGGACTGGACCGACTCGCGGGACGTACTCCGTGACGCTCTTGGCGAAGCGCGCAAGCGCGATGCGCTGGGCATCATGCGGATCGTGGACATCGAGCCGGCCGTCGTCGAACCGGCCCTGGCGGACCGGGCATCGCCGGCTCTCGTCCGGTCGCGCGAAGGTATCCGGCGAGCGACGTCGACGCTGAATCTGAACAAACGGGAGCGCGAGATACAGCGGTCGGTCCTCGCCGCGACGGCCACCCTACGAAGCTACGCGGATCCACCGGGCCGCAAGGTGATGCTCGTGCTGGCGGACGGCTGGGGCGCACCCGAATGGAACAGGAACGACTTCGACCCGGTCGACTGGCGGCCTCCGAGCATCGAGAGCATCTACGGCCCCCTTGTCCACGCCGCCAACCTGGTCGGCTACACGCTCTACCCCGTCGACCTTCCCGGCCTGGATCCCGCCTTCACGAACGCCCCCGCCGGAACCAGCGACCCGTCCGCGACGTACACCCCAAGTCCGAGCCTGGGGCTGGAACCGAACCTCTCCGCCCTGCCGACCGATCTGTACAGCGAATGGTCCCAGGAAGCCGCCCTCGGCTATCTCGCCCGCGAGACCGGCGGGCTGGCGATGATCAACGCTTCTCGCGATGTCGCCCTGGCCGAGGCCGCGACCGACACCCGCTCCTACTACTGGCTCGGATTCGAACCGCCTCGCAACGAGGACGACACGCTCCACGACATCGAAGTGCGACTAGTCGGCCGCCCCGATCTTCGGGTCAGGTCGCGGCGGAGCTATCTCGATCTGTCGAAGAGCACCGAAGTGACGATGATGGTCGAGGGATCCCTGCTGTTCGGCGGCGTAGCGGGAAAGGAAACGTTGACGGTCGAGTTCGGCGCCCCGCAACCCGCCCGGGGCCGGAAGATCCTGGTGCCGATGAAGGTGTTCATTCCGCTCGACGACATCACCCTCCTCCCGATGGGCGACCTGTGGATGAACGAGGTCGAGTTGCGCGTCAGCGTGATCAACGAGTCCGGCGACCGCTCCGAGACGCCGGTCGAGACGGTCCGCATCTCAGGCCCCAGCGAACCAGAGCCCGGCCAGCACTGGTGGTACACGACGGAACTGGTGCTCCGAAAACGGGAACACCGCATTGTCGTGGCCGTCCATGACCCGGTGAGCGGCACGATCCTGTCGGCCAGCGAGATGGTGGGACCCGAGTAGGAAGCCACGACCAAGGAGAGCGATTTTGAGACTGCGCACATTCGCCGCTGCCGCCCTGATCCTGACTGCGCTCCCTGCCGCCGCGCAGGACAGTCCGCTGCCGGACCTGTTCTCCGAGGTGATCGACGTTCGCGTTGTCAACGTCGAAGTCGTCGTCACGGACAGGAGCGGGAACCGCATCCGGGGGCTCCAGCCGGACGACTTCGAGCTGCGCGTGGACGGTGAACCGGTACCGATCGACTACTTCACCGAGGTCGACGAGGGCCGGGCGCTCGAGGCGTCCGACGAAGGCGTCGGCAGCGTTCCCGTCCTGACCCCGGACGAACCGGTGGGCACGAGCTACCTCGTCTTCATCGACGACCTGTTCGCGATCAAGCAACGCCGGGACCGGGTGCTGAAGCGCCTGGAAGAAGATCTGGTCCGGCTCGGACCGGCCGATCGCGTGGCGGTCGTGGCCCATGACGGCCATGAGCTCACCCTGCTCACGGACTGGACCGGTGACCGCACCGGCATCGAGACCGCTCTGCTGGAGGCAAGCGAACGCAAGCAGTACGGTCTGCTGTACCGGTACGGCATGGGCTACGACCAAGGGGACAAGACCCGGCGATCGGTGATGGCCGCCGCCGGCGCCGTGCGCAGTTTCGCCGACGCGCCGGGCCGCAAGGTCATGCTGCTCCTGATCGAGGGGTGGGCCACCGTGTCCGACACCTGGAACTTCAGGTCGGCCTACGCGGCGGCATCCGCCGGGGTGACGCTGGACCGGCTCTACGGGCCTCTGGTGAACGCCGCGAACCTGGTCGGCTACAGCCTCTACCCGATCGACCTCCCCGGGCTCCAGGGCGCGCCAGGCTCTCCGATCGCCGGCTTCGGCACGGCAGGCGTAGCGCCAGCCGGTTCCCTCGGAGGGTACGCGATGTGGAGGGGCATACCCGAGCGGCGATTCCACAACGTCCTCGAGTTTCTGGCCGCAGAGACGGGCGGACTCCCGATGATCAACTCCTTCAGCAAGAAGGCCCTCGCGGAGACCGCCGAGGACGTGCGCTCCTACTACTGGCTCGGCTTCGAACCTCCCCGCAACGAGGACGACCGGCTTCACGACATCGCCGTGCAGCTACCCGGCCATCCCGACCTCCGGGTGAGAACACGGGAGCACTACCTGGACATGTCCAGGGCCACGGAGGTCGAGATGCTGGTCGAGGGCGCCCTGCTGCTCGGCGGTTCCCCCGGCAACGAATCGCTCGAAGTGAGCTTCGGCGAGCCGAAGAAAGCGGGATTCCGACGGCTGGACGTGCCGATGACGATTGCGTTTCCCCTTGAAGACGTGGAACTGCTGTCCGTGAACGGCCAGTGGATGAACGAACTGGAGTTCAGGATCCGCCTGATGAACAAGTGGGGCGACCAGGCGACGCCGCCCGCGGTGAAGGTCCCGGTGGTCATCCCGAAGGAACCCACGCGCGGCGACTTCTTCATCTTCGAGATGGACCTCAAGATCCGCAAGCGCGAACATCGTTTCGTGGCGGCGGTCTACGACCCGCTCACTGGCGAGTTGCTGTCGACCAGAGGCACCGTCGGGCCGAAGTAGCGTCGGCCAAGAAGGAGAAGCCCGCCTGAGATTCCCTGCCGTCTCCCTGCTCGCGCTGGCCGTGGTCGCGTTCCCCGCCACGGCGCAGGAAGAGCCCGTGCCCGACCTGTTCTCGGACGTGATCGATGTCCGGGTCGTGAACGCCGAAGTGGTCGTCACAAACAGGAAGGGAGAACGGGTTCGCGGACTTCAGGCGTCCGACTTCGAACTCCGGATCGACGACAAGCATGTGTCGATCGACTACTTCGCCGAGATCGACGACGGGATCGCTCGTTCGAGCGAAGCAGCGAAGGGGGAGGGGGACCGTATCCAGGCTATCCCTTCACTGCGGTCGAACGAGCCGGTCGGCACGAACTACCTCGTCTTCATCGACGAGTACTTCGCGGTCAGGCGGGATCGCGACCGGGTGCTCAAACGGATCGAAAAGGACCTGACCCGGCTCGGTTCGCACGATCGCGTCGCCGTCGTCGCGTTCGATGGTCAGAACGTCTCCCAACTGACCGACTGGACCGGCTCGGAGGACCGGATGCGCGACGCACTGGCGGCGGCCCGGGAACGCAAGGCCCTCGGCCTGATGAGAAGAGCCGACCAGGATCCGCTCGAGGGCGCCGGCAACGCGGCCTCGACCTGGCCCCTGAGCCGACGGGAGCAACGAATCCAACGATCCGTACTGGCGGCCGTCGCCACGGTACGCAGTTTCGCCGACGCTCCCGGCCGAAAGGTCATGCTCGTTCTCGTAGACGGCTGGAGCACGCCGTCCTGGAACTCCGGCCAGCTCGAACTCCTTCGCTCGCCCCCAAGCGTGGAGGACCTCTATGGACCTCTCGTACACGCCGCGAACCTGGTTGGCTACACGCTGTATCCCGTCGACCTTGCCGGCTTTCGCCCCGCCTTCGAGGCCGGCGCGACGCGAGTAGGCGACGCGTCCGTCGGTCACTACGACCCCGGCAGGGGTACCAGCGGTGCAACTGAACCGCCCCCATTCAGCCGTTCCGCGGGCTTCAACCTCGAGTGGTACCAGGAGGCCGCTCTCTGTTACCTCGCGCACGAGACCGGCGGGCTGCCGATGATCAACGCATTCCGTGACAGCGCACTCGCCGAGACCGCGACCGACACCCGCTCGTACTACTGGCTTGGCTTCGCGCCACCCCGAAACCGGGACGACGCGCTACACGACATCGAGGTGCGGCTGGCCGGGTGCCCGGACCTCCGGGTCAGGTCGCGGCGGAGCTACTTCGACCTGTCGAAAAGCACCGAAGTGACGATGATGGTGGAAGGATCCGTGCTGTTCGGCGGCGCCCCGGGGAAGGAAACGCTGGGGGTTCGACTCGGCGCGCCGAAGCCCACCCGGGGCCGCAAGATCCTGGTACCGATGGAGATCGCGATCCCGCTCGATGACGTGGACCTGCTACCGATCGGCAACCAGTGGATGAACGAGTTGGAGTTCCGGGTCACCGTGATCAACGAGGGTGGCGAGCGGTCCGAGACGCCCATCGAGAAGATCCGGATCTCCGGCCAGAACGAACCGCCCCCGGGCGCCACCTTCGTCTACGAGACGACACTGTTGCTCCGCTCCGCTGAGCATCGGTATGTCGCTTCCGTCTACGATCCGCTGACCGGCGGGATCCTGTCGGCAAGAGGCACCGTCGGGCCTCGGTAGGGAGAGAGCGAGAGCCCGGCCGAAGCCGGACTCCTCTCGGTTGGCGGGCACGGCCGGCGAGCGCCGCGTTCCGCCGGTAGGCCTCAGAAGCTCAGTGTGGCCGACAGGGCAAACCGTCGCGGCGCCTGCCAGCCTATGTAGCGGGAGGTGTTCACCTCGCCCTGGCTCGACAATCGCAGAGATTCCTGGTTGTTCGTAACGTTGCGCCCGTCGAGACGGAGACTGCCCCTGACCTCCCCCTTGATCGGGAACTCCCAGTCCAACGTGAGATTGATGTTCCAGTTCGAGTTGTGCGGATCGCGGGTGCCTCGAGGTTCGAGGTAGAGGGCCGTGCCCGAACTGAAGGCGGCCTGCACCGGATCGCAGCCGTCGAAGGTACTGCCGCAGCTTCCAAGACCCGCGCCCGCCGTCCGCTGCCAGGGTTTGCCGGAACGCCATGAGAACGAGCCGCCCAGCATGAACCGTTGCCCGGTGTTCCCAAGATCCCAGGTCTTGAAGCCGAAGCTGTTCCAGGTGAGCTCGTTGTTCTCGCCGACGGTACCGTAGCGGTTGATCGTCGACACCGCCTGGCCCAGGAATCCCGAGAGCGCCGCTTCGCAGTCGACCGGGTACGGCCTGACGATCTCGTTGCCGTCGGCTCCGATCACGGGCTGCCCTCCACTCCTGACGAGCTGACCGCCGGCGCACGAATCGATGTGACCTTGGGTCAGAACGACATCCAGGTTCCGCCCGTAGTCCGAGTTCGTGTTGTCGAACAACCCGCCCCAGAAGTGGCCCCTGGCGTCGGCCAGCGTCAGGTTGTTGTAGAGCGCCCAGTCGTTGCGGAAGTTCCGGTTGAGTTGCAACTGGAGGGACCGGTAGGTGCGTCTTCCCTCTTCGAAGTTCGCGAGCACCTCCGGATCCGCCAGGCCGATCGCGCCGAGAATCTCCTCGTAGTCCTTGTAGTTCTCGGTCAAGGTGAAGAAGTCGCCGTTGGGCAGGCGCTGCTGCGTCGTGCCGATCGAGTTCTGGAACGTCCAGTAGATGGCGCTCGCCTGGAAGTACCAGCTCGGGTTCAGCGACCAGCGCAGACTCAGGTCGATCTCGTCCTTGAAGTAGGGCTCGATGTCGATGTTCGGGATCACCCCGGCATCGATCTGCCGCCACATGGCGCCGGGACGCTGCCTGCCGACGAGGCCCGTGTAGCCAACGCCGTTGCACACGTACGAGAGGAAGAACGCCGCGGCCGCATCGCAGTAGATGAGGCGGTCCCACGCATTGGTGCCGTTCCATCCTTCGAGCAGGTGGTTGTTGACGAGATCCTGCGGCATGTGCTGGTAGGAGCGGCCCAGATTCAGGCTGAGAAGCGTGCGTCCGTCGCCTCCGAAGTCGTAGGCGGCAAAGAGCCGGGGAGAGACGTCCTGCGCGTCGATCACCGTACGGCGCACGTCGTTCTTGTGCACCTGATCTTCGTAGCGGAGCCCCAGGTTGAAGGTCCAGTGATCGCCCGCGGAAAACCTGTCACGGGCGAACAACGCCACGTTCGACGACCTGGTGCCGTCGAGGACGGGTTGGCCCACCATGTCGGCGGGCGAGTAGTCCTCCAGGTAGCACAGGCGATAACCCAGCGCGATGATGCTGCAGACGTCGAAGCCCGACGGGCTGTTGATGTCGAACTCGTTCCCGACGTAGATGTTGTTCCGTTGCAGGTTCTGCACCCAGCCGACGCTCTGCCAGTCCGCCCCGAACAGCGCCTCGTGGTTGTCGTTGGCGAACCAGGTGGTGCGAACGTTCGCCTGGTCCCGCGGGTAGTCGTTGCGGCCGAAACCGTTGTCCAGTATCCAGCCGTTCCACCAGTGATCCTGCCCGTCGAAGCCGACGTAGCCGTGGAAGTTGTTGCCCGGGTTGTGTGGCCCCAGATTGCTCGGCGGATAGCGCGGATCCTGCTGCTTCTCGAGAAGGGCGGATTCCAGGTCGTAGCCGTCGCCCGCGTTCAGCGGCTTGTGCTCGCTGGAATCATGGAATGCCAGCTTGAACTCCATGAACAGGTCCTGGCTGGCGCTCCAGTTCCAGTTGCCGGTCAGGAGTTCACCGCCGAAGATATGCGGCGTGGCCGTGTACCTGTCCGCCGGCAGGTCGCCGAGGATGAACGTGACGTCGAGCGGCGACGAGGTGTAGTAGGCGGCAAGGGCATGGGAGGGGCTGGGCTGGAAGTTCAGCTTGGCGATTCGGCTGCCGACGTAGGCGCTGTTGTCGACGATGTCGCCGCCGTACGTCTCCTGGCTGCTGAACGTGTTCGTGTCGGCGGCCGCGACGAAGAACCAGGCCCGGTTCCGCGCAATCGGACCACCGAGCGACCCTTGCAGCGTCAAGTCCGAGTAGTCCTTCTGCTCCTCGGTACGGACGAAGAAGTCCGGATTGCAGTAAGGGGAGCGGGCAAGGAGATCAGGTCTGACGACCCTCCTCACCTGGCACGTGACTCGCTCCGTGAGTTCCGGATGGTGCTTGAACTCCGACACCCAGTCGCCCTGCTGCCGGTGGGCGTAGTAGTCGCCGTGAAACCGGTTCGTACCCGACTTGGTGGTGACGTTGGTGACGCCGCCGGTGGCGCGCCCGTACTCGGCGCTGCCGGAGGTGGACTGCAGGGAGGTCGAGGACACGGCGATCGTGGGCAGATACAGACGGGAGCCGCCCCGCCGCGTGTAGGTCGTATCGACGCCGTCGACGAAGACCGCGGCCTCCATCCATCGCGAACCGTTGCTCCCCGGGTACTCGTCGGCCAGATCGCCGTCGGACGTGACGCCCGGCAGCAGCGCGAGCGTGCTGTAGTAGTTCGAGTTGAGCGAGGTCACGTTCTCCGCCACTTCCGATGTGACCGTGCCGGCGGAGGTCGACTCGAAGCGGTTGATCACCGGCGCCTCGGCGATGACCGTGATCTCGCCCTCCGCTTCGAGCCGCATCGTCAGTGCGACTTCCGAGCGGGTGCCGGGAGTCACCTGCACCGCGCTCTCCGCGGTCCCGTAGCCATCGAGGGCGCCTCTCACCGTGTAGGGCCCAGGCGTCACCAGAGCGAATCGGTACGCACCGTCCGCATCGGCGATCGCGACCTTGTCTCCTCGCTCGCCGGCGAGGGTGACCGTTACTCCGGGAACGGGGTCTCCGTTCGTGTCGACCGCTCTTCCGACGACGATGCCGGTTTCCGGACTGTCGGCCGCGGCGGGCGGCGCGAGACCGAAGAGAACGAGGGTTCCGATCAGAGGCAGGGTGCGCTTCATGAACTGTCCTCCTCTTTCTTGCTGGCTGATCAGCCAGTAAGAGTGGCGGTTCTTCCGACTCCCCAGGGGCAGGGCCAAGCCGGTGGAATCGGATGGAAGAGCTTCGGATGTCGCCTGGATCATCCGAACCCGGCTGCCCAAGCCGGAGAGAGCTATCTGTGGCTTGCGAAGGAAGCCTACAACACTGTTGCAGGCAAGCCGAATCCTCACGGTTCTCTCGCCAGAACTCCGCCAAACGGTCCAACCGAATGGATCTTCACGGGACTGGTTGCGATCGCCGCCCCGGCGCGAGAGCACCGGCAAGCGTCCGCCCCACCCAGGCCCTGCCGTCCTCGATCAGCGTGTAGAACACGGGCACCGCGAGCAGGGTCAACAGGGTCGCCGCGGCCATGCCGCCGATCAGGGTCAGGGCGAAGCTCTTGTAGCTCAGCCCCATCTGGGTCGGCTGACCGAAGAGCAGGGGCACCATGCCGCCGATCGTGGTCAGCGCCGTCATCATGATCGGCCGGAAACGCCGGTTGGCAGCTTCCAGGACAGCGTCGGCCCGTTCCATGCCCGAGGCCCGTAGCCGATTGACCGAGTCCAGCAGTACGATCCCGTTGTTGACGACCACCCCGATCAGGATGATCAGGCCGACCAGCCCGAGGAAGTCGAGGTCGCGCCCGGCGAGCAGGTGGATCCAGGTCACCCCCATGCTGGCGAGCGGAATGGTGACCAGGATCGCCACCGGCAGCAGGAAGCTCTCGAACAGAAAGCCCATCAGCAGGTAGACGAAGGCGATCGACATGAGCGCCGCGATCATCAGGTTCCGCGTCTCCTCCGCGGCGACGTTGCGCACGAGCCGCGCCCAGGCCACGCCTTCGGGCAGCTCGGTCTGCGCGGCGACGGCGCGCACCGCCCGCCGCGTCTCGCTCTCCCGGCCTTCTTCGAGCTCCACCGTGATCCGACGCGCGGTCTGTTTGTCACGGCGGGAGATGCGGGTCGCGGACGGCTGCTGGCGCACGTCGACGAGGGTGCCGATGGCGAGCGCCTCACCTGTCTCGGTCGGCACCGAGAAGTCGCGGAGTTCGGCGAGACTCTGGCGGTCCTCCTCCTCGAAGCGAATGCGGACCGGGATGTCGCGGCCGCCGTAGTAGATCCGCGGCAGCGCCTGGCCGCGCAGCGCGTAGCCGACCATCACCGCCAGGGTCCGCGGGTTGACCTGCTGGCGCATCGCCAGATCGCGGTCCAGGACCAGCGCGAGTTCGTTCGGGGCCTCGTCGGCCGACTTCTTGACGGCCAGTACGCCCGGAACGCGCGCCAACCGGTCCTCGACGCCGATCGCCACCTCTTCCAGGACCTCGGCGTCCTCGCCGAACAGGGTCAGCGTCTCGAGCGCCTTGTCGGTCGTCTCCTGCTCCGACGCGAAGCCGGTGTGGAACCGCACGCCCGGCATCTCGGGCATCAGGTCGATCACCCGCTCCGTGACCTCGCGCATCTTGAGGTCGGCGCCGGTCGCCATGATCCCCTGGATCTGGCCCCAGGTGCGCTCGTGGAAGAAGACGAGGTAGTCGAGATCGAGTTCGTCGCGCAAGCCGTCGATCTTCTCCTCGGCGCGCGCGAAGTACTCGATCGTCTCGTCGAACGAGATGTTGCGCGGCAACCGGACCTCGACGTTGAAGAACGCCTGGTCGTCCTCCGACATCGGGACGACCTCGACCCGGCCGCTGGCTGCGACCTGGGTCAGCGCCAGCGCCGCCACGAGCAGGAGGACGACGTCGAGCCGCCGGCGCAGCCCGTAGGCCAGCATGCCGCTGTAGGCGCGGTTCAGGAGACCGAAGGTCGCCTCGTAGGCCCGTCGCAGGACGGCGTTCGAGGCGTTCCGGGCATGGCGCAGCGCCCCGCTTTCACTCGACGACCGCGACGGCAAAGTGACGTAGACGGCCAGCGGAACGACCACCAGCGCCACCACCAGGGAAGCGAGCAGGGAGACGGTGATCGGGATGACGAGCCGGAGCAGCATGAACTGACCCTGACCCTCGACCAGCGAAACCGGCAGGAACACGATGACGGTGGTCAGGGTGGCCGTCGTGATCGCCAGCGCGATCTCCCCCGCCCCCTGCAGCGTCGCCTGACGGCGCCCCACGCCGCTCTGGTGCAGGCGGTGGATGTTCTCGGCGACCACCACCGAGTTGTCGACCAGGAGCCCGACCGAGATCATCAGCCCGAGCAGCGAGATCACGTTGAAGGTCTCGCCGAAGAAGTACATAGCGACCACCGCCACGACCATGGAGAGCGGGATCGAGAAGGCGATGATCAGGCTCATCCGCAGCCGGCGGAGGAAGAAGAAGAGCACGATCACCGCGAAGATCGCCCCGATCCTCCCGCTAGACAGGAGCACCCCCATCGACTCGCGGATGATCTCGCCCGAGCTCATGATCACGTCCGCCTCGATTGCACCGAGGCGCGGATTCGCCGCCAGTTCCTGCACCACGCGTTCGACCTCGCGGGCCACTTCCAGCGCGTTCGCCTCGCCTTCCTTCTGCACCCGGATCGCGTAGGCGGGCAGGCCGTTCACGCGGACACGGAACTCGTCGTCGGGGACGGCGTAGCGCACGGAGGCGATGTCGCCCAGCCGCACCGTGTCGGTGATCCACATGTCGCGGACGTTCTGGGGCGCTGGGTACCCCGCTACCGACCGCAGGAGCAGCTTGCGATCGCCGGCGCGAACGTTGCCTGACGCCAGGGTGAAGTAGTCCGATTGCAGATCCTGGGCGATCTCGAAGATGTTGAGGCCCGCCGCCTCCACCCGCTGCCGGTCGAGCTCGATCAGCACTTCCCGCTCGAGCAGGCCCTGGGCGTCGACCGAGGCCACGCCGGGCAACCGCTCCAGCTTCAGGATGACCTCGTTCTGGATCAGGTTGTACGTGTCGGCCGTCCCCTCGTCGACGAGGACGCCGACCATCGCCACCGGCATTCCAGTGTCGTCGTCCTTGCGGATGAAGACCTGCTGGACGTCCTCAGGCAGACGGGCCCGGGCGCGTTCGATCCGGTCCCGTACCTCGCGGTAGGCAACGTCCATGTCCGTCCCGTGCGCGAAGCTCAGGAAGACCTGGCTGAAACCGACGGCGCAGAACGAGTACTGGTTCTCGAGCCCGCGAATGGTCGCCAGTTCCTCTTCCAGCGGGATCGTGATCTTGTCCAGTACCTCCTGAGGCGGCGCGTCCCGCCACGGGACGGTCACCCGCAGGAAGGGCGAGCTGTAGCCGGACGGGATCAGCTCGACCGGCAGCGACAGGGCCGCGACCAGCCCCATGACCAGGACCGCGCCGACGACCACGAGGACGCCGACACGGCGCTCCAGGGAGAGCCGGGGCAGGGACTTGCCGAGTCCGCCGGGGATCATGGACGGCTCACCTGGGGCGCCACCGCTCCGGCCGGTCTGGTGACCTCGGCCGAGGCGGTCGCCGGACGGGCGACCGGCTTACGCGAGAACGCCAGCGCCTCCCGCAACCGCTCGAAGATCTCGTAGATCGTGGGCACGACGATCAGGGTCAGCACCGTCGAGGCGACCAGGCCGCCGATCACGGCCAGCGCCATCGGGGTGCGGATCTCGGCGCCCTGGCCCAGGCCCAGCGCCATCGGCAGCAGGCCGAGCGTGGTCGTCGCCGTGGTCATCAGGATCGGCCGCAGCCGCACCAGGCCGGCGCCGACGATCGCCCGCCGGCGGGGGAGACCGCGCGCGCGGAGCCGGTTGATGTAGTCGACGAGGACGATCGCGTTGTTCACGACGATCCCCGCCAGCATGATCATGCCGAGGAAGACGACGATCGAGAGGTTTACGTCCAGCAGGTAGAGGGTGACCAGGGTGCCGAAGAACGCAAGCGGGATCGAGAACATGATGACCAGGGGGTGCAGCAGGGACTCGAACTGGGCCGCCATGATCACGTAGACCAGGAACACGGACAGCCCCAGGGCCAGCCAGAGACTGGCGCTCGACCGCTGCCACTCCTGGCTCTGGCCGCCGACCAGGAAGCTCATGTCCGCCGGCCACTCGATTCCGTTCGCCAGCACCTCCTCGATCCGCTCCACGGCGCCCCCCAGTGAAGCAGCGCCCAGGTTGGCCTCGATCACCGCCACCCGCTTGCCGTCGATCCGCCGCACCTCCGACGGCCCTTCGCCGACGGCTACGTCGGCGACCGCGTGGAGCGGAATCGGGCGCTCGCCGCCCGGGTTCACGACCAGACCGTTCAACTGGTCCGTCGAGCGGCGATCCTCCTCGGCGAGCCGGACCACGATCGGTATCCGCCGGTCCCGCAGGTTGTAGAGCGTCGCCTCGAAGCCCTCGATCTGGTTGCGCACCATCTGGGCGACGACCGAGGTCTGGAGGTCGTAGCGGTTGAGGATCGCCCGGTCGTAGACGATCTGCACCTCGGGCGCGCCGCGCTTCAACGTCGTCTCGACGTCGGCCAGCTCAGGCATCGCCGCCATCAGGTCACGCACGCGATCGCCGTACTCCTGGAGGCGATCGAGGTCCTCGCCGTGGACCTCGACCTCGATCGGCGTCTTGAAGCTGAACAGGACCGGACGCGAGACCCGCGAGGAAGCGTCCGGAATCGACTCGAAGCGACGCCGCAGCCGCTCCACCACCTCGTCCTCGACCGCCGCCTGAACCGGCGCGAGCAAGACCTTGAACCTCGCGGTGTGCTCGCCCTCGTCAGAGCGCTGGGTGTTCGTCACGTCGTAGCCGTAGGTCACGAGCAGCCGGTCGATGTGGCGCTCCTCCTCGAGGATCGCGCTCTCCACCGCCGCAAGCGTGCGCTCGGTCTCGGACAGGGGCGTACCCACCGGCAGCGAGACTTCGATCGTGAACTCGCCCTGGCGAACCTCGGGCAGCAGCTCGCTGTCGAGGCGCCCCAGGAGCCACCAGGAACTCCACAGAGTGACCGCCACCACCGCCACGACCGCGACGGGGTAACGCAGGGACCGGTCGAGAAGCGCGGGATAGACCCCGCTGAGCCACTCGAGCAGGCGGCGGACGACGATCAGCGGCCCCCGGCTCAGCCAGGTGAACGTCTTGACCAGGACCGGCCCGATCAGGCGCACGACCAGGAACGCGAGCCCGGCCAGCACCAGCAGAATCGCCTTGGCCACCAGCTCGAGCACGCTGCCCACGACCAGGCGGACGCCGACGAACGCCAGCGCCGGCACCAGGCCCGGCCAGCCGACCAGGGGATTCCTCGACCGCGCCCAGCCAAGCAGCGCGGCCGCATCCCGGCGGAACGCCCCCCACGCCGCGTAGCGCCGCAGCCGGGCGACCGTGCCGCCCCGCTCCGGCAACGTCCAGCCGCGACGGCTGGCGAGCATCGGGATGAACGCAAGCGCCACGGCCATCGAGGCCAGCAGGGAGATGACGACGGCCAGGCCCAGGTCGCCGAACGCCTGGCCGGCGATTCCCTCGACGAACACCATCGGCAGGAAGACGGCGATCGAGGTCAGGATCGAGGCGATCACCGCCGAACGGACCTCCTTCGCGCCGCGGATCGCCGACGCGACCAGGTCGTCCCCCTCCTCCCGGCACCGGAAGATGGACTCCAGCACGACGATCGAGGAGTCGACGAGCATGCCGATGCCGAGGGCCAGACCGCCCAGGGACATGATGTTGAGCGACACGGAGGCGGCTGAGAGCGGCGCGAACGTGATCAGCAGCGAGATCGGGATGGACACCGCGACGAACAGCGTCGTGACCAGGTTGCGCAGGAAGAGGTAGAGGACGATGACGGCCAGGAGTCCGCCCAGGATCGCCGTGTTGCGGACTTCGGCGATGCTCCCCTCGATGAACTCGGAGCGATCGGAGACCACCGTCAGCACGGCTCCCTCCGAACGGTAGAGATCGGTCGAGAGGGTCGCTCCGCCGAGCGAGGGACCTCGCCTGCCGCCCGCACCCCCCGAGCGTCCCGTCAGCCGTTGCAGCAGATTTCGGGGCCGCTCCACCGTCTCGCCGCGTGCCCTCGCCCGCTCCGCTTCCAGGTCCAGTTCGCCGACCCGCTCCCGCACGCGGTCGGCCAGCGCGACCATGTTCGCGTCCGCTTCCTTGTAGACGTCGAGCTGAACGCTCTCGCCGCCGTCGGTGCGGGTCATGATCTCGCGGTCCCGATGGGATCTGCGAACCTCGGCCAGATCGCCGACCCGGACTTCGCGTCCCTCGACGGTGGCCACGACCGTGGCCCGGATCTGATCGAGGTTCACGTACTCGTTGACGGTGCGCACCATGTACTCGGTGCGCCCCTCCTTGAGCGTGCCGCCGGCGACGTTGATGTTCTCCTGGCCCAGGCGGTCGATCACCTGCTGCACGGACAGCCTGGAGCGCTGCAGCGCCTGGGCGTCGAGGAGAACGTGGATCTCCTCCTCCAGACCGCCGCGGACCCGAACCGCGGCGACGCCGTCGATCGGCTCGAGCGCCCGCTTGACCTGGAGCTCCGCCAGCCGGCGCAGACGGCGCAGGCCCTCTTCGCCCTCGAAGCGCTCGTCCTCGCCGGACAGGGAGAGCTCGAGGACCGGATCGAGTCCCGGGTCGAAACGCAGGATGAGCGGCCGCTCCGCCGAATCGGGCAGCAGGACGAGATCGAGCTTCTCCAGCGTCTCCTGCACCGCGTCGGACATCGCCGTGTCCCAGGCGAACTCGAGCACGACGTCGGAAACGCCGGCGCGGCTGATGCTGCTCATCCGCCGCAAACCGCCGACCACGCCGAGCTGCTCCTCGATCCGCCGCGAGATGTCGTTCTCGACCTCCTCCGGCGCCGCGCCGGGGTACTCGGTGCGCACCGTGAGCGTCGGGTAGGACAGCTCCGGCATCAGGGTCACCGGCAATCCCTGGTAGGACAGCAGGCCGAACACGACCGCCGCCAGGAAGACCATCGACACCGCGACCGGGCGATGGGTAAGGAACGACTTCGCAGCCTTCATGCCGCGCTCCTATCTCTGTGTCGCGTGTCGGGTCAGCTTGCGGGCTGGTAGGTCGGGGTCGATGCCGCGCCCAGTTCGGCCCCCGAGCCGAGCGCTTCTCTCGGGTCGAGCAAGCGGATCCGGGCGCCGTCCTTCAGCCCGGCCTGCCCGGCCACGATCAGACGCTCGCCGTCGGCCAGGTCGCCCTCCAGATGAACGACGTCCTCGCTCTCGACGAGAATCCGGACCAGCAGTCGCTCCGCGCGGGGACCGTCATCGCCCTGAGCGACCCGGAAGACGAAGACCTGCTCCTGGTCGTAGACCAGCGCCCGCTTCGGCGCCAGCAACGTGTCCTCCAGGGCGGCAGCCACCAGGTCGACTTCGACGTACATGCCGGGCAGCAGGCCCTGGTTGCCCGGGATGCCGAGCGTGACCTTGACCGTGCCGCTCTGGGGATCGACCACGGGCGAGATGCGCTCGATCCCGGCCTCCCGAGAACCCGCGAGCGACTGGGCCAGCACCCGAGCCGGCTGGCCGACGAACAGACCCGCCAACTGCCGTTCGGGCACGAACACCCGCGCGACGATCGAGTCGAAGTCGATGACCTCGAACAGCTTGGCGTGGGTTTCGACGTGGTCGCCCACGTTGATGAGCCGTTCGGTGACGACGCCCGAGATCGGCGCCGTGACCGTCGCATAGCCCAGTTCCCGCTCGGCGTCCTCGAGCGCGAGCTCGAGCTGTTCCATGTCGTAGCGCGCCTGGTTGTAGGCCTGTTCGCTGATCAGGTCCTGCTCGAAGAGACGCTTCTGGCGCTCGTACTCCAGGCGGGAGCGCTCGAGCTGGCTCTCGACTCTCTTGAGCGCCGTGCGTTGCGCCTCGTCCTCAAGCAGCAGCATGGTCTGGCCGGCGCGCACGGTGTCGCCCTCCTCGACCAGGAGGTCGGTCACGTGCCGCTCGGCCTCAGCCAGCACGTCGACCCGGTTCTCGGCCTCGAGGTTCGTCGAGAACCGGAGCACCGACTCGATCCGGCCGCGGAACATCGGCAGCGCGGCGACGGGAATCGCATCGTCGGCGGGCGGTGTCACGGCCTCGGAGGCCGGCGGCTCGCCGGCCACGCCGCTGTCGAACGCGCAGCCGGCCACGAAGAACAGAAGGACCATCGCCGCGACGGCCTGGGCGGTCGAGATCCTGAAGGTATGGGCAAGTCTCATGGCTTTCTTTCAGGTGTTTGGGGGGCTGTGCGCGGGCGGCGACCAGCTCCTTGGAGAGAGTATTGAGAAACCGGGGCCTTTTCACCCGGCCAACCGCCCGCGTCATCAGGGAATACGCCCCGGCCGCCGGCTTTGTTTCCGGGAGGCGCTAGGAAAGCTGACTTTCGGCCAGCCGCGCCCAGTACTTGGCGCCGATGGTCAGCAGCTCGTCGTTGAAGTCGTACCTCGGCGTGTGCAGCATCTCGCTGTCGCCGTTGCCGATCATCATGAATGACCCCGGCCGTTCCTCGGCCAGGAACGCGAAGTCGTCGGAGCCCATCAGCGGCTCCATCTCGGTGTCGACCTCCCAGCCCATGCTGAGCGCCGCGGCGGTCATCTCCTCCGTCTCGCGCGGCGCGTTGACGGTCGCCGGGTAGTAGCGCTCGTAATCCACCTTGGCCGAGGCGCCATGGCCGGCGCAGACGCCGTGGACGACCCGTTCCAGCCCCAGTTCGAGGGTGTCCTGCACCTCGCGCAGGAAGGAGCGCACGCCCCCGGCAAGGTACGCGGTCTCGGGGATCACGTTGAACGCCTCGCCGGCATGGCTCATCGTCACGGACACGACGGCCCGGCGCCGGGGATCGACGTTGCGAGACACAAGAGTTTGGAGCCCCAGGACGACCTGGGACGCGGCGACGATCGGGTCGATGCCGCTGTGCGGCCACGCGCCGTGCGTTCCGCGGCCCCGGATCTCGATCTCGAACTGGTCGATCGCGGCCATGAAGGGACCGCTGTTCGTCGCGAAGGCGCCCGTCGGCACGCCCGGGAAGTTGTGAAGCCCGAAGACCTTGTCGGCCGGGAAGCGGTCGAACAGCCCTTCCCGCACCATGACCCCGGCGCCGCCGTCCTTCTCCTCCGCCGGCTGGAAGATGAGTTGCACCCTGCCGTCGAAGTTCCGGGTCTCCGCGAGGTAGCGGGCCGCGCCCAGCAGCATCGCGGTGTGGCCGTCGTGCCCGCAAGCATGCATCTTTCCGGGCGCGGTGGAACAGTGCCCGAAGTGGTTCTGCTCATGGATCGGCAGCGCGTCCATATCGGCCCGCAGCGCCACGGCGCGATCCGACTTGCCGGCGCGGATCGTCGCGACGACCCCGGTCTTCGCGATGCCGTAATGGACCTCCTCGATGCCGAACGACCGCAGCCGTTCCGTCACGATCTGCGAAGTTCGTTCCTCCTCGAAGGCGAGCTCCGGGTGACGGTGGAAGTCCCGCCGCCACTCGGTCAGTTCGTCGCGCCAGCCGTCGATCCGGCCGTAGTTGTCGGAGGCCATGAGCGACGAAGTCTACCGCCGCAGGTCCCGGTGTAGTTTCACGCCCAGCGATGAAGTTCGAAGCGACTCCGCTCACCGAAGCCCACGGCGCAATCCTCGGCCACAACGTCTACGACAACGACGGCCGCCGCGTGCTGCGCAAGGGCCGCGCGCTCGGCGACGAGGAACTGGCGCTGCTTGCCGGACTCGGCCGCGACCGGGTCTTCGCGGCACGGCTGGAACCCGGTGACGTCGACGAGAACGAGGCCGCCCGCCGGGTCAGTGAGGCCGTCGCCGGAACGGGTCTCGACCTGCGGGGACCGACGACCGGCCGCGTCAACCTGCACGCGCAGACGCTGGGCGTACTACGCGTCGACGGTGCGGCTCTCGACCGCATCAACGACTGCGACGGCGTCACCCTGGCCACCCTGCCCAACCAGAGCGTGGCGAGGGAGGGCAAGATGGTCGGGACGACGAAGATCCTCCCCTACGCTCTGCCCGAAGAGACGGTGGCCGCGGCCGAGAGCGTCGCCGTGAGCCCGCTGATCCGGCTCGACCCGCTGCCGCCGAGTACCGCGGGACTGATCGTCTCCGGGACCGTCGCCGCCGGCCGCTCCGCCGGCCGCGAACGGCTGGTCGCCAGCTTCGAGAAGGCCTTCCGGCAACGGCTCGGCACTCTCGGCGCCGAACTCACCCAGGTGCGCTTCGTGCCGATCGACCGGAAGCAGGAGACCGAGGAACTCGCCGCGACGGCGTCCGAACTCGCCCCGGATGTCGACCTCCTGATCCTCGCCGGCGAAACGGCGATCCAGGATCGCCACGACCTGGCTCCGACCGCCATCGAAACCGCCGGCGGCTCGGTCATCTGCTACGGCGCCCCGGTCGACCCCGGCAACCTGCTGTTGCTCGCCGAACTCGACGGCACCCCGGTCCTCGGCGCCCCCGGCTGCGCCCGCAGTCCGAAGCGGAACATCGTGGACCTCGTGCTGCCCCGCCTGCTCGTCGGCGACCGCCTGACGCGGCGCGACATCACGTCGCTCGGCCACGGCGGTCTGCTGGAGGACGTGCCGGAGCGGCCGCTGCCGCGACGACGGATCGGTGCAGAGTGAACCTTGAGGCCTGAAGGACGCTGGCAGCGGCGCCAGCAACCCGAGGTGGCGAGATGAAAACGCTCTCAGAACAGCTACCCGACGTAACCGAAAAGATCGAACAGATCGTCAAGGCCGCGTTGCCCCACATCCACTTCACGAACATCTGGGTGAAACCGGGCACGTCCTGGTACGGCGACGAGGTCGTGGACATCTGGGCTATCTACGACGGCGTGGTGGACGACCTCCACAAGACGCCGGACAAGCTCTCGATCGGCACTCGAATCCAGGACATGCTCTGGGATCGCGGTCTGGACGTTCTGCCCAAGACGCACTTCGTCATGAAGGCGGAAGCGGGAGACTGGCGTCCTGAAGGCCTCTGACTTCCTGACCACGGCCCAGAGACAGCTTCCGTCCGGACGCGGCCGCCCCCTCGAATCCGACCTGCGGCGGTCGCTGAGCACCGTCTACTACGCCTTGTTCCACTGTCTGGCCAAGTGCTGCGCGGACACGCTGATCGGCAAGACGGAGACGAAGACCACGCCCTGGCGACGAACGTACCGGACACTCGAACATCGCCAAGCTCAGAGAGCGTGCCGCCGGAGCGACGAGATACGCACGTTCCGAAGGGGGTGCGGCGCTTCGCGCGCCTCTTCGCGGACTTGCAGGACGAGCGGCACGAGGCCGACTATGATCCGATCTGGGCCTGCTTCAAGTCCGACATCGAAGACCGCATTCGCGACGCCCAAGCGGCGATCAGGGACTTCGAGGCAGTCGGAGTAAAGGCCCGGCGAGCCTTCGCCGCCCATGTCCTGTTCAAGCGACGTGGCTGAACTCCAGGGCCTCGCCCAGAGTGATGGTCAAGGTCTCCAGCAACTCCTCCCGGCTCCGCTCCTGGCAGTTCACGCCCGGCACCTCTTCGATCCAGCCGATCCACCAGTCGCCGGCCCGCTTCACGACCGCCCTGTACTCCTGCATTCCTCCGGCTCCCTCTCGAAGACCTGCGCAGCCGATTCCTGACCAGCTTGGCACACCGTAGAGTGGAGCTTACCCTCGGTCCCGCGCCCGCTCGTGGCCTACTGCCCTTGAATTCCGACCTTCAACGCCTGACCGTCCACGAAGACTACCCGCCAGTGCGATGAAACTGAATGCTCCAGTTACGGGCACCGGGTACTTCTGGCCTCCCGACCGGCCTGGGGACCGCCTCCCAGGGACCTTCACCGTATCGACCTCTGGGGACGTCCGACTCGAAGTATGGGCCATGAACAAGTTCGCCGCCGGTGTGTTGGCCCTACCCAACAGCCAGAAGCCGTTCGGTGTCTACGAAGTTTCCCGTGGCGCCCGCGATTGGCCACTCCTCACCGGAGAATTCGACCTGACCAAGAGGCTCATCCTTGAGGACTGCCGTGCTATCGGAGGATCGACATCCCTCGCTCCGAACATCTCCTCGAGAATCACCTACCGCGCTAGGCGGTGCTGCATCGGCGCGTCCTATGACGAGAACGCCGACCCGGAAACTCCCCTAACAGTCACCGGTGTTAGCGCAGAAGTGGACGGCCTCATCGGTTGGCTCACAGACGCCATTCGTTGGCGCGAGGACTATGAACTTGGTTCTCCTGACATCGCGTTCCGGTCTAAGTTGCCGGAACCGATACAGGTAGAGATGAGTGGCTGGAAGATCAAGGTCCAACCCACCCGAACTGGAGGGTCTCGCCGCATCGAAAAAGGCCACGCCGTCAAGATTGGTCAATCTGCTGTCGCAGTCATCGAACGCGATGACGAGGCACCGCTAGACGACTTCCTCAGACAACTCAAGACCCTCCAGGAACTCCTCTGTTTCGGCCTAGATTCGAGATGCTGCGTCGAGTCCATCACAGCCGTGGCAGAAGCAGGGAACGGCCAAGAAGCACACCTGAACGTCTTCTATCGAGACGGCATCACGCCATCAGATACTCAGGCCCCGAAGGAACACCCAAGCACATATGCGCTCTTCATGGCGCGGGAAGAGGCTGTCAATTCACCCGAGGATGTCATTCGAGATTGGTTCGCACTCTATGAGTCGGCACCATCAGCGCTGCAGCGACTTCGAGCCTCTGCCGTCGGTCAGGACCACTTGGAGAATCTCCTTCTTCTCGTAGTCCAAGCGCTTGAGGAACTGCACCGAGTGAAGAACCGCCCACAGCCCGTGATGACAGACGAGGAGTTCCAGAAGATTGTCGTAGCCACAACGGAAGTCGTCCCAAAGGACCATAGGACGTGGTGGTCGGGAAAGATAGGACCGTACCTTCTCGAACCTACGCTGCGGAAGAGGCTGCTGGAGCTAGCCCGGAAGCACCTGCGTCACGTGATGACGAAAGACCAGGTCAACAAGCTAGTCCACGAACTCGTAGGAGCGAGGAATCCTATCTCCCATGGTTCGGACATACCCGAGAACCCCGACCTTAGTCTGCACAGGCTTTGGAAGCAGGGAGAGGCTTTGTTGAAGCTGTGCGTCTTACACGAGATCGGCGTGGACAAACGAATCGTCCTAGAGAGAAACAGAGAACTCAGACACTGGTTGGGCTTGGAGGGCTGGCGAGCAATCTCCTGGGACCGGTACGGAATCTGAACTCGATCAGCCGCCACTAACGCCGGACCGATGGGCCGCAGGTTCGCGAAGTGCGCCGCCTAGTCCGTTTCGGTAGGCAGCCATGGCGCCTCGCGACGCTCGAGCGCACAGGCTAGGCCCCAGCAGGCGACCGCCGCTACGCATGGCGTTGCACAGCTCCCCGTCGTGAGGATGGTAGTAGCTGCCGTTCACTCGGGCGGCGCCGGGCTCGAACGTATACACTGCCAACACGATCCGGGCACGGACAGGCGAGTCGAGCCGCTCGTTGCCGTCTCGCGGTAGATCCCAAGCCTCAGCGCCCGAGCAAGTGACGAAACCGCAAGATCTCCCGGTGCAGACGGCCATTGATCTGGGCGCTCCGCCGCCGGATCAGGATCTCGACTGGGGCGATCTCACGGCCGGTGAACTGCTTCGACGCATTCGGAACACGAGCCGCACAGAAGCCGAGAAGGGCCAGTGGTTCGAGAACCTGTTCGCACAGCTAGCGCGGAACGAGCCTGAGTTCGAACTCGAAGGCGTCTGGCGTTGGGCCCAGTGGCCACAACGCAAGCGTCTGACCGGCCTGTCCGGCCAGGACATCGGCGTGGACCTGGTAGCACTCCACCGGGACGGGACGTGGATCGCCATCCAGTGCAAGTGCTACGCATCCCACCACCGCGTGACGAAGGCGGACGTGCAGAGTTTCCTGGCTTTCCCCGAGCAAGGGGTCTTCGGGCTGCGGTGGATCGTCACCACGTCTCGTTGGGGCCGGACGGCGGAGAAACTGATCCTGGGCACGGACGTCCGCCGGATCGACTTTCGCAACTACCGGGACCGGCGGATCACCGCCAGGGAGGTCGAGCGTCCGGTCCGGGAACCTTGGCGGCTGCAACGGGAGGCGATCGAGGACACGCTGCAGGGCCTCGAACATCATGATCGCGGCCGGCTCATCATGGCGTGCGGCACCGGCAAGACGTTCACGGCGCTGCGCATCGCGGAGCGGTTCGTGCCGGACGGCGAAGCCATCCTGTTCCTCGCTCCGACCATCGCGCTCGTCTCCCAGGCGCGCCGCGAGTGGCTTACCCACACGACCCGGCCCCTGAGCTCGCTGGTCGTCTGTTCCGACCCGTACGCGGGCGGCAGGAACGAGCAGGAGGACATCCGAATCTCGGAACTCGAGTGCCCGGTTATCTCGAATCCAGAGGAGATCGCGGCCAAGCTGAAGAGCGCCACTCGCACGAAGGTCGTGTTCTGCACCTACCAGTCGCTGATGCGGGTCACCGAAGCCCAGAAATGTTCGGGAGCCGCGCCCTTCGCCCTCACCATCGCCGACGAGGCACACCGCACCACCGGCGTGTTGAACCGCCCGCGCGAGAAAGTCGACTTCCAGCTCGTCCACGATGCTGAACGGTTGCTTACGGACAAGCGGCTGTACATGACGGCCACGCCGCGCATCTACACCAGAAAGTCGAAGAGCCGGCTGGCGAAGCGAGAGATCGAAGTCGTCGACATGAGCGACGAAGCGACCTACGGGCCCCAGTTTCATCGCTTGCGCTTCAAGACGGCCGTGGACGACGAGAAGCTCTCGGACTACCGGGTCATCGTGCTCGGAGTGGACCAGTCCCGCGTTACGCCCAGCCTTCGTACCCGGCTGGAAGGCCTCGCCGAGGGCGACAGGAAGAGCCAGCCGACGATGAACGACATCACCCGCGTGCTCGGCGTGTCTCTGGCGATCAACGGACTGAGCGAGGGGAAGGGAATCGAGCGTCCGGATCGGCTGCCCCGCACCATGGCCTACGCGAACAGCATCAAGCGTTCGAAGTGGTTCGCCGCCTCGCTGATGGACCCTCAGGTCAAGGCGGCGACAACGCGCCGGCTCCACGGCGAGGAGCGAGCCTGGGCCGTGGAGGCCGAGCACCTCGACGCCTCGGCCAGCGCGCTAGACCGAAGCCAGGCGCTGCGACGTCTCAGTTCGGCGGGCGGGGACGGCACGCTCCGGGTCGTCTGCAACGTGAAGCTCTTCACCGAGGGTGTGGACGTCCCAAGCCTCAACGCCGTCGCCTTCCTCGATCCGCGCGACAGTCAGGTAGATGTCGTCCAAGCGGTTGGCCGCGTGATGCGCAGGGCGGAGGACAAGAACTTCGGCTACATCGTTGTGCCGGTGGTCGTTCAGCCCGGCATGGATGTCGCCGACGCCTTGCGGAATAGCCCCGAGGGCTACCACACCCTGGGCAAGGTGCTGCGGGCCCTGCAGGCGCACGACGAGCGGCTGCACGAGGACATCGCGCGCTTCGTTCAGGTCTACGAACCGAAGCCGAACCCCAACGCACCAGGCGACCCGAGGGACAGCCCGCCCGGCCTGTTCGACGATCTCGAACTCGAGCCGGCCGACGAGGGCATCTTTGCCCATGTCGCCGCGGCGTCAGGCCTGGGCCAGCCCGGCAAGCTGGTCGCCGACGAGATCGCCTGGGCCGTGCAGCGGGCGGCCGAAACTTTCCAGAACGAGGAGGTCGAAGTACCACTAGCCGACGCTCTCGACCTGCCGGCGGACAACGAACAGGCCCGGAAGGCAGTCCGGACGGTCGCCGCGCTGCTCCTATGCAACGCCTGCCTGATGCACCGCCGCCTGCGCGACGTGCCCGAGATGCGAATGCTGCCCGGTCTTGGCCGCGTCGGTGCAACCGATGACCCGTCGAGCGTGCTCAAGGCGTCGTGGAGCACGATCCTCGACCTGGACTACAAGCCAATCTTCGAGCCGGCGCTCGCGACGCTCAACGCCCTGCCCGCGAACGCGGGAATCCGAAGCGCGCTGCGCGGCCTGTCGGAATGCGCGGACAACCTGGCGGACAGCCTGAACGACCTCGGCTACGACCACGCCGGGCCGCTCTACCACCGGATCCTCGGCTCGGCGAAGAGCGACGGCGCGTTCTACACGAACAACATCTCGGCCCTCCTGCTAGCGCGGCTCGCACTCGACGAGAGGTTCGTCGACTGGAGCGACCCGCGGGCCGTGGAGAAGCTGCGAATCATCGACCCGGCCTGCGGCACCGGCACGCTCCTGATGGCTGCGCTTCGCACCATCAAGGCGCGGATGCGCGAGGCGGGCGCCCTGGGCGAAGGGAGCGACGAGCAGCTACACCGAAACCTGGTCCAGGATGTCCTGTGCGGACTCGACATCAACCGCCACGGTGTTCAGCTTGCCGCTTGCAACCTCACGCTGGGCGCGCCCTCGGTGGACTACGGACGGATGAACCTGCAAACCATGCAGCATGGGCCTCAGGACGACGGGACCGTGCGAGCGGGATCGCTTGAGATCCTGAGGCAGCGGAAGGACGGCCCACAGCCGGCGCTCTTCGAGATGGCGTCGAAGCTCCAAGGGACGGACACCTTGGGCGCACGATGGGTGGCGGACGAAACTGGCAGCGACTTCGCGCTCAACGACGTCGACTTGGTGATCATGAACCCGCCGTTCACCGCGAACGACAAGCGCGGCCAGAAGTTCACGGGAGAAGCCAAGAAGCGGATGCAGGAACACGAGCTTCGGATCCGGGACGGGCTGTCGGACCGAGACCAAGAAGCCGGCGCCGTGATCAACACGAACAGCATCAGGACGTTCTTCACGCCGCTCGCCGATCAAGTGCTGCGAGACGAGCGTGCCGTCATCGCCAAGGTCCTCCCCTCGACCGCCTGCATAGGAGCCTCCGGCGAGCCCGAGCGGCGGTTCTTCGCTGAGCGGTTCCACGTCGAGCGCATCGTTACGTCACACGATCCGAAGCGGATCAACTTTTCCGAGAACACCGGAATCCATGAGTCTCTTCTCATCTGCCGCCGACGAGGCCGCACGACACAAGACGCACCGTCGGAGTTCGTGTCGCTCCGTCGTATGCCGGCTTCGGCTAAGGAAGCCATCGAGGTGGCGGACGCCATCGCGACGGGTAGCGGAGCTTGGGGCAGCCGGACGTTCTGGCCGGAGGAGCGGATGCGGGCCGGCGACTGGACGCCCGTTCAATGGTACGACGGTTCCCACTGCTGTCCCACAAACCGGGTTGAGAAAAGGGCCTGAGTCGTCCGGTGCTGTAAGGTTGGTCTTGGTCGAAAGTCCAACTACAGCAAGGAGATCCAGACCCATGGCGCATCATAACACCGTGCTCGGACAGTTGCTCAGGCTGGTGTCGAGACATGAGTTCGAGCGGGACGCCCGGAGGCATCACAAGGGGAGGAAGCTCCGTTCCATGAGCCGGTGGAGCCAGTTCGCGGCGATGGCGATGGCGCAGTTGTCGGGGCGGTGCAGCCTGCGGGACGTCGTCTCGAATCTGGAAGCCCAGAGACGGAAGCTCTACCATCTCGGCGTCGGTCGGGTCGCGCGGTCCTCTCTGGCGCGGGTGAACGAGGAGCAGCCTCACGAGCTCTTCGAGTTGCAGTTCAAGCGCCTTCTGGACCGCTGCCGAGGCTTGGCGCCCGGCCACGGGTTCCGGTTCAAGAATCCGCTCGTGTCCCTGGACGCGACGTACATCGACCTGTGCCTCTCGTTGTTTCCCTGGGCGAAGTACGGCAAGAGCAAAGGGGCGATCAAGGTCCACGTCGGTCTCGACCACGGCGGGAATCTGCCGTCCTTCCTGAGCGTGACGGACGGGAAGGGGTCCGACATCGACGTGGCGCGGACGCTGCGCTTGCCAGTGGGGAGCATCGTCGCCGCGGACCGGTTGTACCAGGACTTCAGTTGGTTGAGATCCCTTGACGAGCAAGGGGTTTTCCTGGTCACGCGGCTCAAGCGGGGAGTCCGGTACGCGGTGCGGGAGCGCCGCTCGTACGCGCCCGGCCGCGGCGTGACCTCGGACCAGCTGATCGAGCTGACGAGCAGGAAGGGCCGGAAGGACTGCCCGATTCCGCTGCGGAGGGTCGGCTATCGCGACGCCGCGACCGGCAAGCACTACGTGTTCCTCACCAACAACTTCGCGCTCGCGCCGAGGACCATCGCGGACATCTACAAGGCGCGCTGGCAGGTCGAGCTCTTCTTCAAGTGGATCAAGCAGAACCTCCGGATCAAGAGCTTCCTCGGCACTTCCCGCAACGCCGTGCTGACGCAGATCTGGATCGCCATGTGCGTCCACCTCCTCCTCGCCTACCTGAAGTTCTCCAATCGCCTCAAGTGGACGCTCAGCGAGATCCTCCGTCTGCTCCAACTGAATCTCTTCGAACGACGCCCACTCAATGACCTGTTACAGACACAACGCGACCCGCCGCGCCCGAGAAACGATCAACTGCAACTCGCCCTGCCCTGAAGTTTGTGGGACAGCAGTGGACGGTTCCTTAGCTGAAGCGGCCAGGCAAATCGAAGACTCGCCCGAGCTCGAACCGTTGTCCGCCCGGCACGCCGTAGGGCCTGCCGGCCGACGAATTCAGGACGCCTTTCGCAGGTGTGAACCCGACGCTCCCGGCGCGGTCGAAGGCTTCCACTCGGTAAGCACTCAGCTTCGACGAACCATGAATGGGCGGAACGACGTCTGGTATCAGCCCAAGCCGGGGAAGGACCGCCTCGCGAGGAGGTATCTGGGCCAGAGGAGTCAACTCCTCCTTCCGATGCGGTTCCGAACCACCAACGGCCGGCTCACTGCAGTCTGGACACCCTCGCCATCCTTCGGGTGGTGGGTCCCCGTGGCAGTCAGCGACGGGCTTTCGGCACAGGCGCTCGCCGCTTGGTGCAACTCCACTCCGGTGCACCTGATGCTGTTGAATCGGCGTGCCCGAACCCTCACCTACCCAGTCTGGCAGCTCGAGCACCTTCGCGAGATTCGAATCCCCAAGCCTGACAGCCCGGCCTGGGACGGCCTGGCGGCCGCCTTTACTCAGGCCTGCGAACTGGAGTTGCTGCCCATGCGCCAAGCGGAAGAGTGCATGGCAAGGCGAGTCATCGATAGAGCAGCGGCGATGGCACTGGATGCCGACGAAGCCCAGCTCGCAGAGTGGCGCCGAAAGCTCTCCAGAGAACCCACCGTAAGCAACGAGCCGGCGAACAGAACGGGAAACGATGTATGACCGAGATCATCTTCGAAGTCACGGAAGACGAAGTGGACGGTGGCTACTCAGCCAGTGCCCTCGGGCACGGCATCCACACACAGGGCGACTCCGTCGAGGAACTCCGCAGGAACGTCAAGGAGGCCATCGACTGCTACTTCGACGACACCATGCCGCGGCCTAAGCTGATCCGTTTACACTTCGCTCGGGACGAGGTTCTCGTAGTGTGAGGCTGCCCCGCAACGCGAGCGGTGCATCGCTGCACCGGCAGCGCACTGCAGTACCCGGAGCGACCCGAACCGCAGACACCTAGGCCCGCCCAGCGGCCCGGTCCACGGAACGCGGCGCCGACCATGACGACCCCCCTGACAGTCCCCGATATGGCCGGGCGCGCCATCGTCGAAGACGGCGCCATGCTCGCCTGCCCACTGCTGGGCATCGATCGCTTCACGCGGTCCTGCGCTCATCGGGGCCTAGCCATTGATCGCCGCCGCCTTCTTCGTCTGGAACGACTAGGTCTATTCGCTCCAGTCTTCCGAGTGAGGGCCCCTCGTAGGCAAACCGCTCGATTCCGTATCCCTCTGAGGAAGGACAACAACTGGTTCACCAAGAGATGGGCGCACGATACGACTGCGGTGCCTCAGAGCTACGAAGTACCGTCAGACGGGGATCAGGCCTGCGAAGGCTACTACTCCATCGGCGCTTCAGGTTTGTGTGTGGGCACGGAGTGACTCGGGCGCCATGTCGAGTCCGCCGAGATGGAAGTAGATGGCGAGGCGGAAGTGCTCTCGATTTCGATAGCCGTTCGCTCTTCGCTTGATTTTCTGGATCGTCGCGTTGATCCCCTCGGCGTTGGCGTTGGAGATACCGGACACGGCGGCGTTGATGACGGCGTCCCAGTGGCCCCTGATCATCCTGGCCACTTTCCTGATCGGTTCCAGCCGACTGCGGATCGCCCAGTCGTACCAGTTCTGCCAGCGCCGCTCGGCCCAGCCGCGGCGCGCGTAGCCCCACGAGTCCCGCGCCATCTCCTTGATCGCCCAGGCCCGCGCCACGCGAAGGTGACTCGCGCGAAGAGCAGCGAAGCGCCGCTGCTGCGGGCGGGTCATTCGCCCACTCCCCATCAACCACAGGTAGCGGCTCCGCTTCAGACCCGGGTCCCCTGCTTCGAGCAACTCCCGCTGCTCGGCGCGTCGAACCAGGTCCACGGCGTGATTCAGGTGCGCGACGATGTGGAATCGGTCATGAACGATGGCCGCGTCCGTGTACTTCTCCACCGAGGAAATGTAGGCCGGCCACATGTCCATCGCCACCTGCTCGATGCCAGCGCAGCCCGTCTCGCCCAACTCCTCGAAGTAGCCGTCAATGGCGGCCCGGCCACGACCGTCGGCCACGTGAGTCACCACGCCGCGCTCCAGATCGTTGACCACCGTCACGTACTCGTGGCGCCGCCGAAACGACGTCTCGTCCACGCCCAGCAACCGAGGCGGCTCCAACTGGCGCCGCGCGAGACCCCGCTCCACCGCGCGACGCTGAATCCCCGCCGCCTGATCCCAACTCAGACCCATGCGGCCCGCCACCGCGTGAACGCTCGCCTCGCGAAGCCATTCGATGGCCTCTGCCTCGAACAGCGCCGTGAACCGCGAACTCTCGTCCGCCCAAGGCACCTTCAACTGGTGGACGCCATGCTCCGAGCAGAGCACCCGAGGAACCTCCGCGTGAACCCGCGTCTGGTGCTGCATCGTGTCCAGATGACGCCAGCGGCGATGCCGGCTGTCGTAGCCCGGACAAGCCACGCCGCACTCCGGGCAGAGAGCCTCCCCATTGTGCTCGACGTGGATCTCCACCGTCCCGCCTACCACCGGACCGCCACGGCGCGGATGCGGCTCGTCCATCCGAAGCACCACCGCACGCACACGCCAAGGCGGCTTGATACCCAACAACCTCTCGAACGTCCTGGCACTCTTCATCCCGCCAGTCTAAACCCGCAAGCCAGCCACCAAACCCGCAACCACCCACACAACAGCCTGAAGACCCCTTTGTCGAGGGTCCCAGCGAGGAAACTGCCGTCACACGCCTATTCGAGGAGTACTACGGCGTACATCCCGGCCGATATGGCATCGAGATCATCCCGTTGGGCAGCGTGAGCGTCGCCACAGGAAACAGGAAGGACGACCGCTTCAGCGCCATCATCCGTCTGATTGACTATCTGCATCATCATCAGACCTTTGCCTTCCTCATCCTCGACAACGAGGGCTACGCGAAGAAACTAGAGAAGGCACTGCGTCACAGAAAATCAATTCACGGCGACGGACGATATGTGACCCGGCGCGACTACATCCGGCTCTGGAAACACTCGTTTGAGTTCGACAACTTGTCCTGCACCGAGATCGCCGCGGCGCTCACGAAACTGGCACACGGCACTGCGGAGTTCAACGTGAGGGACGTTGGAGACGCCCGGGGAGCTTGCCATCCCGGATCGGCGCTGAAGACCCTGTACCGGAAGAGAGCCAAGGATGAACTGGACAAGATCCGCCTAGCCGGGATTCTCGTCGACACCATCATGTCACCGCGATCCCGTCGGAAGATCGAGAACCGTCCCATCGTCAAGATCCTGGATCGAGTCGAACTCCTAGCTGCCCGGAACCACCTGCCGACGACGCAGCGCGCCCGGGACGCCAACCAGGTGTCGAGATTCCTCGACAGGAGGAACTGATCACGAACCGGTGGAAACGCCCTGCCCTCGCGGCCTTCATGCCCCGTCTCGTCAGCAGCAACACCACGGTATCCGCGGTGCTGATCTCGTTGGATCGCACACTGGCTCACGGATAGCGGGATCGCACCAGTCGCACTCGCGCTGGCAACCGGCACAGGCGACAGGGAAGAGCCACCGCCGACGGCCCTACCGGCAGCATTACGGCGACTTCCGCTGTCGCCGGTAGAAGTGGCGCCAAGGGCACACCTGACCGGAGACCGACGGGATGGTCTTGACGCGGTCATTCGAACAAGTCCGCGTGAGTGCCGGCTCTGGCGAAGTAGACCGAACCGCTGGGGCCGCCCGTGTCGTCAATCCGGTAGATCAGCAGGAAGTCGCCGCCGATGTGGCACTCCCGAAAGCTCGCCAACGAGCCCTTGAGCGCGTGGTCCCTTCGCTCGGGTGGGAGCGGAGCATCGTGGGCAATCAGGAGGAGCATCACGGCCTTCAGCCGGCGCATGTCGTAGCGGCCGGACCGGGAGAGCCGCCGCCAGTCCCTCAGGAACTGTCGCGAGAAGTCGACGCGGCGGGGTAGCTTGGCCCGTTTACTGGCCGCCGGCTTCTTCAAGCTCCGCAAACGCCTCGTCAGCGCTGGCGAACCGCGCGCCGCGGTCTCGCACCATCTCGTCCACTTCGGCCATGGCCTCGCGAGTCCGCGCGTTTGGCACCTTGAGCTCAAGCGGGAAGGCTTGATCGACGGCGATGCGGTGGAACAACAACCGCACGGCCTCCGACGCCGTCAAGCCCATCGCCGTGAGCGCCTCGGTCGCTCTCCGCTTCATCTCTGCGTCCATCCGGACGTGGAGCATCGAACTCTGTGTGGTCATCCGCGCCTCCCGTATCTCAATTGCGAGACCATGCTCGCATCTCGTCTCGACCCTCGTCAAGCCGGCACCAATCAGCCAGCCGTCCCACTCCGCTACACTCCGCCCATCCCACCGTCATCCGGAGGACCCAACATGAGAGTCCGAGTCCCCGCCGCGCTGATCGCCGTCCTCGCGTTGCTGATCGCGGCCCCTGCGTTGACCGCCCAGGGCGACGTCAAACGCGCCGCCAACGGCAAGCCCGACCTGACCGGCACCTTCGACGCCGGCACCCTGACGCCGCTCCAGCGGCCCGAGAAGTACGGCGACAACCTCTTCCTGAGCCCCGAGGACGCGGCGAAGATCGAGGCGGACGCGGCCAAGTACGCAGCCGACCGGCACCAGGTCTCCGATCCGAACCGCAAGCCGCCGCCGGTCGGCGGCGACGGGACGACGGGCGGCGCCGGCAACGTCGGCGGGTACAACAGGTTCTGGGTCGAGACCGGCACCGAGGCGTTCGCGGTCGACGGCAAGTTCCGCACCTCGATCATCTTCGATCCGCCGAACGGCCGCATGCCGGAGATGACCGAGGCCGGCCAGGCGAGATCCGCCGAGCGCCGCCGGCTGCGCCGGCCGAACGACGGCTCCGCCTGGTGGCTCGACATCGAGGGCCATGGCCCGTACGACGGTCCGGAAACGCTTCCGGTGACCGAGCGCTGCATCGTCGGCTTCACCGGCGCCACGCCGACCTTCCCCAGCCTCTACAACAACTTCAAGCGCGTGGTCCAGACCGAGGACCACATCATGATCCTGATCGAGATGGTCCACGACGCCCGCATCGTGCGCCTGAACGCGGAGCATCCGAGTCCCGAGGAACGGAAGTGGCTCGGTCACTCCATCGGCTGGTGGGAAGGTGACACCCTGGTCATCGATTCGCGGAACTTCCACCCGAAGGCCGTCCTGCGCGGCGCCACGCAGGAATCCCACGTCACGGAGCGCCTCACGCTACAGCCGGACGGGAACATCCTCTACCAGTTCACGATCGAGGATCCGGCAACCTGGGACGTCCCCTGGTCCGGCGAGTACATCTGGAAGCGCAGCCCCGTGGACGTCTACGAGTACGCCTGCCACGAGGGGAACTACTCGATGGGCGGCACGCTGCGCGGGGCGCGCGTACTCGAGGCCGACGTGCTGTCGGGGAAGACCGCCAGCACCGGCGCCGGCAGCGGCGACTGATCGAACCCTGGAGGAAAGAGAATGAGATTCCTCGCGGCCCTGACCGCCATTGTCCTGCTGCCGCTCGTGGCGCCCCTGGCCGGAGCCCAGGACGACATCAAGCGCATGCCCGATGGCCGGCCCGACCTGCACGGCAACTACGACGCGGCCACGCTGACTCCGCTGCAGCGGCCCGAGAAGTACGGTGACAACCTGTTCCTGAGCAGGGAAGAGGCCGAGAAGATCGAGACCGACGCGGCCAAGCGCCGCGCCGACCGCCACCAGGTCAGCGACCCGGACCGCGAACCCCCGCCGGTCGGCGGAGACGGCTCAGGCGGCGGCGCCGGCAACGTCGGCGGCTACAACTTCTTCTGGCTGGACATCGGCACCGAAGCCTTCTCGGTGGACGGCAAGTTCAGGACGTCGATCATCGTCGACCCGCCGAACGGGCGTATGCCGGAGACGACCCCCGCGGCCCAAGCGAGAAGAGCCGAACGCGACAAGCTCCGCAAGCCGAACGACGGCTCCGCCTGGTGGCTCGACATCGACGGCCCCGGCCCCTACGACGGCCCCGAGTCGCTGCCGATCACCGAACGCTGCATCGTCGGCTTCACCGGCGCCACGCCGACGCTTCCGAGCGCCTACAACAACTACAAGCGCGTGGTGCAGACCGAAGACCACATCATGATCCTGATCGAGATGAACCACGACGCCAGGATCATCCGCCTGAACGACGAGCACCCCAGTCCCGAAGAACGGAAGTGGCTCGGCGACTCGGTCGGCTGGTGGGAGGGGGACACCCTGGTCATCGACTCGGTCAACTTCCACCCAAGGGCGTTCCTGCGCGGATCGACCCAGGAGCTTCACGTCACGGAACGTCTGACCCTGCAGCCGAACGGCGACATCCTCTACCAGTTCACGATGGACGATCCGGCCACCTGGGAGACACCCTGGTCCGGCGAGTACATCTGGAGGAACCGCCCGGAACTCGTCTACGAGTACGCCTGCCACGAGGGCAACTACGCGATGGGCAACACGCTGCGAGGCGCGCGGATCCTCGAGGCCGATGCGGCGGCCGCGAAGGCCGGTAGCACCGGCGGCGGCAGCGCGGACTAGCGGCGGGAACTGCCCCCCTCCGGGAGTCTCATCGTGCGCGGCAGGGATTGACGACCGGCGAACACGGCTGGGATAGACTCCCAACTCTGAGGAGCCTGAGCTGACGCCGTGCCTCTACTTCCTCGGGCCACCCTCGCAACCCGCGGCCACTAGCTCCTACCGGAGACCACCCGGCAGAGTGGGGATCTTGGCTGAGCATCCTCTGCCTCAGCCCGACTAGCGCGACACGCGCTAAGCCCATCCACATGGAACTCCAACAACTCCATAACAGGGTCCGAGATCGACTCGCGTACCTCTCCGCCACAGTCAAGGGTGCCTCGGCGATGGGTCAGACGGACATTCATCGCCTCTCGGAGGCGGTCATCTGCCCCATCCTAAAGACCGTCCTCCACCTTCCCGCCCTCCGCAACCTCAATACCGCAGAACACGAGAACTACCCTGGTATCGATCTCGGTGACTCCACTCTTGGCGTCGGCATCCAAGTCACCGCTCGCGCTGACGCCCCGAAGATCAGGAGAACGATCAGAACCTGTATCAAACACCGTATCTACGACACGTATCCTCGTCTTCTCTTCTTCGTTCTCACAGCAAAGCAAGCCTCCTACCGGCTAGACGTCAAAGAGGCGCTCGACGGCAGGATGACCTTCGATCCCCAGTCAGACGTTCTCGACTACACTGACGTACTGAAATCCCTCGCAAAGCTCGACAGAGTCGACCTCTTGGGGGTCGCTGAGGCACTCGAAGAAGATATCGGGATACGAGCCGCCCTCTCGCCACCCAACTCCGTCACGTCGGCTTCTGAGTCGGCGTGGCTCAATCTACTGCCACTCCGCTTTCCATCCCGGCTCTACCTCGGTGAGATCATCCCGGCCGCCCAACCGAAGAAGGGCGGGCCGTACCGAAACCCCCGGTACTGGGCCAAGAAGCACCTGGCTCAACAGAGAGCCAACTTCTCCGCGGACTGGACGGCCTACGAAGGTCAAATTGTGACGTTCCATGATCTTCGCCGGCCGCACCTTCCTCTGGCCCGACTTGTTGACCCGGGAACCGTCATGGAGCTCGCGACCGACGAGTATCACGGTATCGACGACAACTATCGTCGGGCCTTCAAGACGCTCTTGCGGTTCTGCTTGCAGCAGCTACTCCACAAACGAGGCGTGTTCTGGCAGCACAAGGCTCGCCTCTTCTGCTTCGGGCCAAGGAGACAGGGAGACGATAGCCGCGTTGAGTCTTGGTCTGCCAGCCGCGGTCCGACCCGGGAGGTGTTCAAGAGAGTGCCCAAACGTGACGCGCCTGACGAGACTTACCACTGCAAGCATCTTGCGTTCCAGGCGTCGTTTCATGTGTTCGACTCGGCCTGGTACTTGTCCATCAAGCCGGATTGGTTCTTCAGCTCTGACGGCTATCGGCCGTGGCCCTGGAGCGCAGAGAAGATCGAGTTCTTGAAACGCCTCGAGAAGAACCAGGCGGCCTTCAATCATGTCAAGTTCCTGGCCCGCTTCCTCCGGCAACAGCCAGATCTCTTCGGCCGCGTTCCCGCCGACCCGTTTCTCACGTTCGAACCGCTGGCGTCGCTCCGGGGCCTTCCCGTACTCCAAGACGACGCATGGCGAGTTGGCGAGCCAGAGAAGGATCGAGCGAAACTTCAGGATCCAGACGGCGTCCTTCCGCTCGACTCGGAGAGTACGTGAATCTCCGATTCCTGCCGGAGCCTCAGCTTGAATTCGGACGAGGCCTACACATCTGTCCGCGCGCCGGCATCTACGAATACGATGTGTATGACTCGGTCATGACTGTCCGCCGTGAGCAACTCTGGATCGGCGCCATAGGATCCAGCACCGACATAGACGCCCTCTCCACCTGGATGGGCCGCTGCCAACAGCCCATCCCGGCGAAGCCCAACGCGCGGCAGCCGACGTTGTTTCCTGCTTTCTGCGGATTCAACGAGAACGTCGGCTTCCGCGCACGCATATCACTAGAGGACGAGATCTCTAGGACCCTCCAGAGGAAGGAGATACAGGACGTCACCAAGATCCAAGGTTTCAACGAGCGAGTTGCGGCCGCCGTCCGACTGTTCTCCCCTCACGCGAAGTTCCTCTGCCAGAACCGGAACGTCGATGTGGTCGTCTGCGTCATTCCCGACGAGCTTTACGACAGAATCTCAAAGAGGCACACCGCGCGTCCAGAAAAGCACTTGGAGAAGCCGGACGTCGACGACCTGATCGAGATGGATTTTCGGAGGGCTCTAAAGGCCGAATGTCTCCACCTGGGTGTTCCACTACAACTGATCCGCTCCAAGTCCCTCCAACCCGATCCGCCTGGCCTGCAGGATGACGCGACGAGGGCATGGAACTTCTGCACGGCCCTCTACTACAAGGCGAACAGGACGGTACCGTGGCGACTCCCTCCCGATCCCAACATGCCGCGTACCTGCTACGCCGGCATCGGGTTCTTCAGGAGCCGGGATGCCAAGGTGTTGCACACTAGCCTCGCTCAGATCTTTGACGAGCTCGGCAACAGCGTGATACTCCGTGGTACGCCCGTCGGCATCGACAAGAGGGACCGACGGCCGTTCCTGCGAGGTGATCAGGCGGAGGAACTCCTCACAAGAGCGCTGGCGGAGTACAGGGATGCTCTGGGACACGCCCCGGCGCGAATGGTGCTACATCGGACGTCGCGTATTCGAGCACAGGAGCTTGAGGGCTTCGAATCCGCTACGGCAGCGGCTGGTGTGTCCACTCTCGACTGCATCACGGTGCAGGACACGGATGTCAGGTTGTTCCGCCAGGGCCTTTATCCGCCTCATCGTGGCTCTATGGTCTCGCTGTCCAGCAACGAGCACCTGCTCTACACTCGCGGCTCGGTTGATTACTACAGGACTTACCCGGGCCTTTACGTGCCACAGCCGCTGAAGATTGTTACCGAGCACGCGGAGGCGTCTCCAAAGACGATATGCGAGGAGCTCCTAGCGCTAACGAAGATGAACTGGAACAACACCCAGTTGGACGGGAAGCCTCCGATCACGGTTCATTGTGCCAGACAGGTCGGCCAGATCCTCAAGTATGTGGACGAGCACGAGAGGCCGCCGACCAGCTATAGCTACTATATGTAGTGCACTCAGGTAACGGAGAAGTTGACGGGCAAGGCGCCAAGGCGGAACCGGCGCAGTCCGGCTGCCCCATCTAGTCGGCGTCCACGAGTCAGTGTTCCTGACCGAGGGAGGAACCGGGACCTCGTTCTGGCCGCCGGTTGGCTCGCCGATCGAGGGTGGCGCAGCCGGACCCCGGACCGACAGCCATCAGTCCGTGGCCGAAACCACAGGTCCGGCCCGTGGGTGACGACAAGGTCGTCGGGCGCCACCGGCGACGGCGGATGCCGCTACGGCTTCGGCGCCCGAACTGCGGGACCATCGGAAGTCCGGGCTTCATCGGGAGCACAGTGCAGCGCCTGCCTTTCCGCTTCTTGCGGCGAGGGCGAACGGTGAGTCGGGCGCGGGCCCCGTTCGTATTGTGGAACGATAGGGCCCTGCACAGGGTTGCCTGAACGCCATGTCACTCCAACAACAAGCGGTCTCCGACTTCGGACGTGAAGCCAAAGCCAAGCTCTCGAATCCGGTCGCGAGCGGCGCGCCGGAGGAACAGTTGCGCGCGCCGCTCAATATGCTCGTCAAGGATCTGGCCGGACTGCTGGGCCTGCGTCCAGAGGCAGTGGTCCTGGTTGGCGAGACATCGCTTGCCGACATCAGAACCCGGCCCGACTTCGCCGTCACCCGCGGTAACGCCCTGATCGGCTTCATCGAAGTCAAGGCGCCAGGGAAAGGCGCGGATCCCCGACGCTTCCGTGACGCGCATGATCAAGAGCAGTGGGCAAAGCTCCAGTCTCTCCCGAACCTCATCTACACGGACGGCAACGGGTTCAGCCTCTGGCGGAATGGCGAGTTGGTGGAACAGGTCGTTCAGTTGGAAGGGGACGTGGCGACCTCCGGCGGACAGCTCTCCGCCCCCGACAACCTCTTGTCCGTCTTCGACAACTTCTTCCAGTGGGAGCCATTGCCGCCCCGTTCGGCCAAGGAGCTGGCCGGCACGACGGCCCGGCTATGTCGCTTGCTGCGCGAGGAGGTAACGGAACAGTTGGGCCGCGGTTCACCCTCGCTCACGAATCTCGCGACGGATTGGCGAAAGCTCCTTTTTCCGAGGGCCACGGATGAAGCCTTCGCCGACGGCTACGCCCAGGCTGTCACCTTCGGGCTCCTGATGGCGCGAGCGCGCGACATCAGGCTCGCCGAGGGTCTCGATCGAGTCGCCCGCGAGTTGCGCGACACCAATACGCTCATCGGTACAGCCCTCCGCATCCTCACCGACGACGCCGACAATGAGATGGCGCTCAAGACCTCGCTCGCCACCCTGACGAGAGTGCTCGACGCAGTCGATTGGCTCACCGTCAGCAAGGGCGAACCGGAAGCCTGGCTGTACTTCTACGAGGACTTCCTGGGCGTGTACGACAACGAGCTTCGCAAGAAGACAGGCTCGTACTACACGCCGCCCGAAGTGGTCGCCGCGATGGTGCGGCTGGTCGACGAGGCCCTGTGCTCCGGGCAGCGCTTCGGTCTGCACGGCGGGCTCGCCTCCCCGGACGTGACCATCGCCGACCCGGCGACGGGGACCGGCACCTTCCTGCTCGGGGTTCTACGGCGCATCGCGCAGACGACCGCGGCCGACCAAGGGCCCGGTGGGCCGCCCGCCGTGGTCGAGGAGGCCGTATCCCGACTCATCGGATTCGAGATGCAGTTCGGTCCCTTCGCCGTGGCGCAACTCCGCCTCCTCGCGGAGTTGCGATCGCTCCTCGGTGACCCGGACGCGGTGCCCGAGACGCGGCTGTTCGTGACCGACACGCTTGGCAACCCCTATGCCGAGGAGGAGTACCTGCCGAACATCCTCACGCCCCTCGGCGAGTCTCGCCAGCGCGCAAATGCCATCAAGCGGGAGGAGGAGATTAGGGTCGTCATCGGCAATCCGCCTTACAAGGAAAAAGCGAAGGGACTCGGCGGCTGGATCGAGAGCGGCTCGCCGGGCAGGGAGGCTGCCGCTCCCTTCCGCCAGTGGATGCCTCCGGTGGAGTGGAGGGTCGGCACCCATACGAAGCATCTGCGAAACCTCTACGTCTACTTCTGGCGCTGGGCGACGTGGAAGGTCTTCGGTGACGCCAACCTGCCGGGCATTGAGGATCATGGGCCGAACCGCACCGAAGACGGCAACCGGTCACGGACAGAAGGCGCGCGGCCGACAGATCGTCGCGGCATCGTCTGCTTCATCACCGTGGCGGGCTTTCTGAACGGGCCCGGCTTTCAGAAGATGCGGGCGGAGCTCCGCCGGGACGCGGACGAGATCTGGGTCATCGACTGCTCGCCGGAGGGGCATCAACCGGAAGTAAGGACTCGCATCTTCCAGGGTGTGCAGCAGCCGGTTTGCATCGTCATGGCGGTTCGCAGCACCGACGCGGGCTCGGTCGAACCGGCGCGAGTCCGCTACCGGTCTCTGCCGCCCGGACATCGAACCGAGAAGTTCGCGGCGCTTGGCCAGATTGCGCTCGACGACGACGGTTGGACTGAATCGCGGGCGGAACCCCGCGCCTCGTTCTTGCCCCAACCAGCCGGGACTTGGGGGGAGTTCGCGGCTCTGGAAGACCTGTTCGACTACGACGGCTCCGGCGTCATGCCCGGACGGACTTGGGTGATCGCTCCCGATCGCGACTCGTTGGAGCGACGCTGGAAGGCGCTGCAATCCGAAGCCGACACCGGAACCAAGGAGGCGCTCTTCTACCCGCATCCGCAAGGGGACAAGCACGTCCACAAGCCGTTGCGGCGGGGACTCCATGGCCACGAGTTTCGTTCTGGCCCAGTCGCCTCGGACACCGGAGCCGTGATCCCGCCGGTCCTCTACGGGCACCGCTCCTTTGATCGTCAGTGGATCATCCCGGATGGGCGGCTCATCAATCGGCCGAATCCGACCCTTTGGGGCTCTCAGTCCAACCGGCAGGTCTGGATGACGGCACTACAGGCGCACACGATCTCTGCGGGGCCGGCTGTCACCTTCGCCGCGGCGATACCCGATCTGCACCACTACAACGGTCGGGGCGGTCGTGTGTTCCCTCTTTGGGCCGACCGCGATTGCCGGACGCCCAACCTCAAGGCTGGCCTGCTCCAGGAACTGGCCGATGTCCAGGGGGTTGCCGTCGGCGCCCCCGACCTCATGGCCTACTTCGCGGCGGTCGCGGCGCACCCCGCGTACACGGCGCACTTCCGCTCCGATCTAGTGCAGCCCGGCTTGCGGTTTCCATTGACCGCTGACGCCTCGCTATTCGCCGACGCAGTCGAGATCGGGCGAGAGATTGTCTGGCTCCACTGCTTCGGCGAGCGGTTCGCCGACGCCGATGCAGGACGACCCGACGGCCCGCCGCGCATGCCACAGCACGAGCGGCCCACTATCCCGGCGGAAGGCGCGATCTCTACCCACCCGGACCACTTCCCGGAACGCCTCGACTACATCGCCACACTCCGCCGCCTGACGGTAGGCGACGGCTTCATCGACAACGTGCCGCCAGCGGTGTGGGAGTACGAAGTCTCGGGCAAACAGGTGCTCCCCCAATGGTTCAGCTACCGCCGGCGTGATCGCTCCCGGCCCCTCATCGGCGACCGGCGACCGCCGTCCGCGCTTGAGGAGGTCCAGGCCGACCGCTGGCTCGCTGAGTACACCACGGAACTGATCAACGTACTGCATGTGCTCGGTCGTCTGGTCGCGCTCGAACTTCGACAGGCCGATCTTCTCGGCCGAATCTGCGACGGCCCCCTCTTGAGCGCCGACGATCTTCGGACCAACGGAGCCTTCGACGCGTCGGTCACGGTACGGCGCGGGCGCGCAAGCGAGGGGCAGGGGAGCCTCCTCGACCACCCGGATACCTAGACAGTCGAACCGAATGCCAACCGGCCATGTGGCCGTACCCTGGCAGCCTGTGGTGGCGGGGAAGCCACTGAGAGCAACAGCTCAGGGGATCGACTCGACCCCCAGATCCGCGCAGATCTTCCGCGCCAGTATCCGGTTGATCTCGGTATGCCGTGGAATGGCGCTACGGCGATCGTCGGCGCGGTTCCACCACCAGGAGCGCCGTCGCCCTTCCCGCACCAGCTCGCGGCCCTGTCTTCGAAGATGGCGCAGAAGAGCTCTGCGCTTCAGGTACCAACGACGACCTTCTCCAGCGTGTAGCCCTCACCCGCCGCGGCCAGCGCCGCCGCGCGATTGAACTCCAGCGCCTCGCTCAGAGTGATGGTCAATGTGTCCAGTAACTCCTCGCAGCTCCGTTCCTGGCAGTTCAGGCCCGGCACCTCCTCGATCCAACCGATCCACCAGTCACCGGCCCGCTTGACGATCGCGGTGTACTCCTGCACTTCCTCCGGCTCCTCTTGCGAAGACGTTCGTCGCAAGCACCCATGCATCCAGGCAGCCCGCAAAGCAGATTCTATCTCCGCGGCGGCCCTTGGCCGCTCCCATGAGGCCGTTCAGTTCGCTTGCGTCGTCTGCCAGGTAGAGGTAGCTTCCACGCAGATACCCGCCGGCAACGTGCTGTCGGCTCAAGGGCTGCTCTTCGGAGCAGCCCTTGCTGTTTCGGGCCTCGGGCTAGACTCTCGGCATCCAGTCGAAACAGGAGGACGCAGAATGAGAGTCCGATTCACCGCGGCTTCGACCGCCATCCTCGTGCTGTTGCTCGCGGCGCCGGCCTTCGCGGCCGAAGGCGAGATCAAACGGGCCGCCAACGGCAAGCCCGACCTGACCGGCACCTATGACGCGGCCACCCTGACGCCGCTCCAGCGGCCGGAGGAGTACGGCGAGAACCTGTACCTGACGCCGGAAGAGGCGGAGAAGATCGCGGCCGACGCGGCCAAAGGGCGCGCCGAACGCCACCAAGTCTCCGATCCGAACCGCGAAGCGCCGCCGGAGGGTGGAGACGGCTCACCCGGCGCGGCCGGCAACGTCGGCGGCTACAACAGCTTCTGGCTCGACCGGGGCACGGACACGTTCGCGGTGGACGGCAAGTTCCGCACCTCGATCATCATCGATCCGCCGAACGGCCGCATGCCGGAAACGACCGAGGCGGCGAAGGCGAGATTCGCGGAGCGCGCCAAGCTGCGGCGTCCGAACGAGGGCGTCGCCTGGTGGCTGGAGCTCGACGGCCCGGGCCCTTACGACGGCCCCGAGTCGCTGCCGATCAGCGAGCGCTGCATCCTCGGCTTCACCGGCGCCACGCCGACCTTCCCGAGCGGCTACAACAACTACAAGCGGGTCGTGCAGACCGAAGACCACATCATGATCCTGATCGAGATGGTCCATGACGCCCGGATCATCCGTCTGAACGACGAGCACCCGAGTCCCGAGGAGCGGCGGTGGCTGGGCGATTCGGTCGGCTGGTGGGAAGGCGACACTCTGGTCATCGACTCGGTGCACTTCCGGCCCGACGGGTTCCTGCGCGGCGCGACCAAGGACCTCCACGTCACGGAGCGCCTGACGCTGCAGCCGGACGGCAACATCCTCTACCACTTCACGATGAACGATCCGGCCACCTGGGAAGCCCCCTGGTCCGGCGAGTACATCTGGAAGCGCGACCAGGAACGGGTCTACGAGTACGCCTGCCACGAGGGCAACTACTCGATGGGCGGCACGCTACGTGGCGCGCGCATCCTCGAGGACGACTGGCGCGCCGGCAAGGCGGCGAGCACCGGCGGCGAGTAGCGGCCGGTAGGTGGCGTAGCACCGGCGGCGAGTAGCGGCCGGTAGGTGGCGTAGCACCCGCCAGTCCGGGCGTCCGCGGGGGAGGGGCTCCCAGCGGCCGCTCACGCTCAAGAAGAGAGTGAGAGGCCGGCGCTCGCTCCACTACGCTCGCTTCGGTCGGTCGTCGTTTGATGGACGGGCGCCGGGCGTCGCTCGCTTCGAGTCCGCTGGGAGCCCCTCCCCCGCGGACGCCCGGACTGGCTGGACCACTTCGGCCGGCGCTGGCAGTCCTTGGTGCGCCAACTCAGCCGACAACGCACCAACCGTCTTACTTGTCGCGCCGATTCGGGCCGATCGCGATCTCGGTGATGTGGAGGCTGAGACCTTCGCCGGCGCTCAAGCCGACGACGTCGGCTGGGCTGAGGTCTTTGGACGGAAGCTCGGCGACGGCCTCGCCGCCGATGTAGAAGAACCCCTTTTCGCCCCGGATGTCGACTTCCAGGACGTTCTCCGCGGGCGAAGTGGCAGGGTCGTCGAGGACGGTGACCCGGTCGTGAGCCGTCCAAGGCGCGAGTTCCTGCATCTCGTCGCCGGTGTGTCGGGCTATGCGAAACCGGCCGGTGTTGTCGATCTGGAAGGAGACGTAGGTTGGCTTGTCCCCTTCGAGGTCGCTTCCGCCGAGGAAGAGGCCGAAGGGGGTGTCGACTCGGGTCGAGCCGGATCGTTCCGGGTCGCCTTTCGGGAACAGGTAGATCGTGCTCTTGACGGCGTAGTTGCCCGAGGCGAAGCGGCCCGGGTCCCAGAGCAGGCCAGCGGGGCCGGCGTAGACGTGCCAGCCGGGTCGCATGACGACGAAGTTCCTTTCGGTTGCTTCGTCGGAGCCGTCGTAGCGGACCTTCCAGTGTTCGGGACGTTCCAGGTTCTGGCCTGACTGGGCCGACGCGGCTGCCGGGACCACCATCGCGGCGACCGCGACTGCGCACCAGGCCCTTCGAAGATCGCGCATCGAGGCTCCTACTCCTCCGGCCGGTAGGTGAGCCGCATCTCGGACAGGACGTTCTTGCCGCCGTCGGCGAGCAGTTCCTCACGGGCGAACCAGCTCGGCTTCATGGCGCCGACCGAGAACAGCTTCTCGGCCTGGTCGCGGTAGTGCGGCGAGTCCGGCCGGTCGCTCTGGCCGATCGGGGGCTGGGTGTAGCTGCGGATCGGGTTGCTGAGGATGACGACCTCGGTCGAGGTCTGGCCGCGGTTGCCCCAGCGGCGGCCGTCGGCGCGCGGCTGGCTGAATCCGACGGAGCGCATGGTCGCCATTCCCGCTTCGCCGAGCGAGCCGCCGCCGACCGGCCAGGAGACTTCGTCGTTCGAGTCCTGGCGGCCGACCCTGAAGACGTCGCCAAAGACCGGACGCTGACCGCCCGGGCCTGACAGGTAGGCCTCCGCCGCGATGTCGACCGCCTCGACCAGCAACGGCAGGTCTTCGTCCCGCAGGCCGGGTGGTTCCGGCGCCTCGCGGAACAGCTCCAGGTAGTCGTTGACCCTCGATGTCATCTCGTTCATTCGTTCATCGCCGGCCAGGCCGCGCAGCGCCTCGCGCCACCGGAAGTGGGTGAGCGCGCCCCGGGAGTCGGGCTCGACGACGCCGTCCCACTGCAGGATCGGGCTCATCACGACCCCATGCTTCGGCGTGCGCCGGCCCGAAACCGCGGGCTGCGCACGTCTCAGCTCCTCGACCCAGCGCTCGAACTGGTAGACCGAACGGTTGAGCGCCAGTTCGACGATCTCTTCCTCGCTCCACTTGGCGCCGGCCTCCCGTTTCGCCTCGAGCAGCGCGACCGCGGCAGCGCCCCGTTGATGGGTGTAGAGCGCGGGCTGGTTGTAGAGATACGCGGGGTAGCGCTCCGGCACGAGCGGCGAATCGACCAGCATCGTGTCCGGGCCGATGTTGTTGTTCTGCATGTAGCCACGCTCGGGGTTGAGCAGGGACATCAGGTCGGACGCCGGGTGGATGCCCAGCCATTCGGTCTCGGAGGTCGATCCGTCGACGGGACGGCTCCAGTCATGGCCGTCCGGCCGGATCGGCACCCGGCCGGTCCGTTGGTAGTAGATGTTGCCGCCGGTGTCCGCGATCATCACGTTCTGCGGCATGATCTGGCGCACGTCCAGCGCCGCGGCCGCGCCCTCGTAGTCCTCCGCGACCATGAACCAGTACTTGGACTCGAGGTAGCCGATCTCGTCCTCGTAGGCGAGGGCCGCGGCGTAGGCGCGGTCGTCGTCGCGGGCGACGATCGGACCGTGGTGGGAGTACCAGAAGGTCGCCTCCCGCGGCTTCGCTTCGCCGGCGACCGAGACCTCGACCGTACGGCTCTCCAGTTGCCGCCACTCGCCGTCGTAGAGATAGCGGCTCGGGTCGTCCGGGTCGAGCGTCAACTCGTAAACGTCGGCCGTGTCCGGACCGCCGGTCGTGTGGGCCCACGCGACGTGCTCGTTGTGGCCCAGGTTGACGTACGGAAAGCCCGCCGTGGCGAAGCCGCTGATGTGGATGTCCCCGGCGTGGAGCCGCAGTTCCCAGTAGCGGTGGCGGCCGAGCCAGGAAAGGTGCGGGTCGATGATCAGAGCCGCCGCCCCGAACGTCGTCTGATCCGGCGCCAGCGCGATCTCGTTGGACGCCCGCAGGTCGACGTCGAAGTTCGGCTCGATGCCGACCGCCCGCAGGTCGGAGCGCGCCTGCCCCGCCGGCCAGCTCCAGATGAACTGGCGGCTGAAAGCGACCGGCATGTAGACGTCGACCGGGCGGTCGCCCCACCAGTCCGGCACCTCGTCGGGATGCGCTTCGAGGTAGTCGTTGATGCCCGCGATGAACGCCGCCAGGTGCCGGCGGAGCTCCGGGTTCAGCTTCGCCTCGTAGTGACGCTTCGCCGTGCCGTAGTGGTCCCACATCCGCGACTCGAGATCGGACCGCACCCAGGCGTCGTTGTTGCCGGGTCCGAAGGCGGCGGCGTACTCGCCGAGTCCGAAGAGGTAGTTCTCGAGCAGTTGCGACAGCCGGTCCTCCGCCATCGCCCAGCCGGAGGCGTAGAGACCGGCCTCGGCCGACTCGGCGTAGATGTGGGGAACGCCCCAGGTGTCCCGGTAGACCGTCGCTTCCTCGCCGCCTCCGCCGGGCGGTCCGCAGGCCGCGACCAGCGCCAAGAGCGGCACGGTCAGAGTCGTCCCGAGCACCGGCCAGATGCCTCGCTTCTCCACGTCGATCCTCCTCAGTCCGCCGGCTTCTTCGCCGACTTCGGCCGGAACGCCTTGATCCGCGCCTCGTTCGTCGTCAGATACGGCCCCCCGATCAGGTCGACGCAGTACGGGATCGCTGGAAACACGGCGTCCAGGCACTCGCCGATCGCCTTCGGCTGCCCCGGCAGGTTGACGATCAGCGACGAGCCGCGGATCCCCGCCGTCTGCCGCGACAGGATCGCCGTCGGCACCGCCAGGAGCGACACCTGGCGCATCAGTTCGCCGAAACCCGGCATCTCCTTCTCGCACACGGCGAGGGTGGCCTCCGGCGTCACGTCGCGCCGCGCAGGGCCGGTGCCTCCGGTCGTGACCACGAGACAACAGCCCTCGTCGTCGCACAGTTTGCTGAGCGCCGCCGCGATCTGCTCGACCTCGTCCTCGACCACCCGCGCGCAGGCTTCCCAGGGCGAGGTCAACACCTCCGCCAGGTAGTCGCGGATCGCGGGACCGCCACGATCCTCGTACACGCCCCGCGACGCGCGGTCCGAAACGGTCACGATGCCGATACGGGCCTCCAGACAGTCCGAAGCGCCCATGGGTCAAAGACGGTCGGCAGCGTTGCGACTGGCGGTCAAGGGAAGGGGACGCCAAAGAGTCGCACAAGGATGGCGAACGTCATCGCCATGTTGATCCCCAGCACCCACTTGAGCGCGGCCACTTCGGACTTCAACGCACGAAGCTGACCCCCAACGACACCGATCTCGCCGATCAGGTCGGATCGCAGCACCGCGAGGTCCTTCTTCGTGGCGAAGCGGTCATCCGCCTGGTTGATCGCATCGATGATGACCTCAGCGTGGGCCGGCTTGATGCCAGCCCGCTCGAAGGCCCGATGGGTCGCGAGAGTGTCGATTCGACTAGTCATTCGATTGCCCTTGTCTGATGGGAGCGCGAGGCTGCCCGGAGAGCCGCGGCAAGGGCTTCGCGAGACTACCAGCCTCAGCCGCCACGACCACCAGACCGTGCTGCCGTTGATACTGTCCCGACCCGTGCCAGGTCAGGATCAGGACGTGCGACTGCACGAGCTGAGGGCGCTGCTCCAGGAGCGGAGCATCGCCAAGGGAGACTTCGTGCTGACCTCCGGTGCACGCTCGCACTACTACTGCGACACGAAGGCGACGGTGCTGTCGCCGCGGGGCTCGCGGCTGATCGGCGAAGCCCTCTGCGAGCAGTTGCGACCCTTCGAAGTCGACGCGGTCGGCGGGCCCGAAGTCGGCGGCGCCTATCTGGCGACCGCGGCATCGGTGGCGAGCGACCTGGACGGGCGGCCGCTCTTCGGGTTTCTCGTGCGGAACAAGGCGAAGGGCCACGGCACGAGCGCCCGGATCGACGCCTCGTACCACCCGGACGGACGCAAGCTGATCGTCGCCGGCCGCCGGGTGGCCGTGGTTGACGATGTCGTCACGTCGGCCGGCTCGATCCTGCGCGCCATCGAGGCTGTGGAGGCCGAAGGCTGCGAAGTCGCCGCGGTGTCGGCGGTCGTCGACCGCCAGGAGGGTGGAGGCGAACGTCTGCGCAGGCGCGGCTACGACTTCCGGCCGCTGTTCGTGGCCGACAACGAGGGTGACCTGACGCTCTACTCGGGAGACGAACGATGAGGCGGAAACGAGCGACCCAGACCGGCCGGGGCCTGGTCGCCGCCGCGGCCACCGTCGCGCTCGCCGCGCTGACACTGACCGCCATCGCCACCGACCCGGCCCCGGCCCACGTCCGGATCACGACCGACATCAACTTCGCGGAGGACGTGCGTCCGATCCTCCGCCGCTACTGCATGCCCTGCCACAGCCCGAAGGGCTCGGCGCCGGACTACATCGACCTGACCACCTACGGCAACGACGCGAAGCCCGGCGCCCGCGCCTGGGCGGTGGCGATCGAAGAAGAACTGATGACGGGCCGCATGCCGCCGTGGACGGCGGACGCCCGCTACGACCACTTCCGGAACTCGCGGCGCATGAGCCAGCAGGAGATCGACATCGTCGTCGCCTGGGTCCAGGGCGGCGGGCCTCAGGGGCCCCGGCGCAACCTGCCGCCGCCGCTGGAGTTCACGGAGGAGGAGTGGGTGCTCGGCTACCCCGATCTGGTGCTCGAGCCCTCAACCGAGACGGTCGTCGAACCGGGAAGGCAGACCGCCTCCCACCGCGAGGTGCTCGCCGTCGAACTCGAGGAGGACGCCTGGATCACCGGCTACGAGTTCCGTCCCCAGCACCCCGGCGTCGTCTACCGGATGGCGGCCTGGGTCCACGAGCCGGAGGACATCGAGCCGGAGCAGCTCGAGGTCGAGGTCCAGGTTCCCTACGACCCCTTCCGCGACGAGGACGAACCCGAGCCGACCCGGATGCGCACCGGCCGGCCCGGCCCGCACTTCCTCGGCCAGTGGCTGCGCGGCGACGACCCGGTGCTGCTCCCGGACGGCGCCGGCAAGCGGCTCCGGACCGGTTCGAAGGTCGAACTCGTCGTCGAGTACCGGCGGCGTCCGAACGACGACTCGCGGATCGAGGTGCGCGACCGTTCGAGCCTGGGCCTGTTCCTCAACCAGACCGAGGACGAGGTCGAGCTCTGGGTCGAGAGCGCCCGGGCCGGCGGCGAGGTCGCCCTGAAGGGTCGGCGCGCGGGCCGGCCGCAGACGGCCAGCCTCACGCTCTCCGAACGCGCCCGCCTGATCGGCCTGCATCCTCACGTCGGCGACCGGCTCGACAGCATGGAGGTTCGCGTCCACTTCCCCGATCAACGCGTGCAGACCGTGCTCTACGTCCCCGCGTACGACCCCGAGTTTCCGGCCAGCTACCTGTTCGAGGAGGCGATTCACGCACCGCCGGGCACGCGGATCGAGCTGATCGGGTCATTCGACGTCGGCAGGGCGAAGGAGACCATCGCCCAGCCCTTCGCGCTCCAGGTCGACTACGAGCTCGACGACCACCTCGTCCTGCCGGAGATCTTCGTGCCGCGCGACGAGCCCCAGTCCCGCGGCGGCATGCTGGCCGCCGGCCTCGGCGGCGCCGACCTGCCGTCCGGCGGCGAAGGCGGAGGCGTACCGGGGAGCGCGCCCAACCCGGCCGACCCGAACGCCGCCGCGCACATGGATCACAACCCGCTCCACGGCGGCCAGTTCTTCATGGCGGCGAACAACTACCACCACCTGGAGGGAGCGCTGCCGCGCGCCGGCGAGTTCCGCCTCTACATCTACGACGACTTCAAGCAGCCGGTCGACCCGCGGAACTTCGGCGGCGACGTCGTCTTCGAGGCCTGGAACGAGGAGACCGAAGACTGGGACGAGACCCGCTATCCGATGGCGCCGGAGATCGGCCGCGACTACCTGATCTCGGAGATTCCCGAAGAACTTCCCAGCGAGTTCTTCGCCCACGTCTGGCTCGCCGGCGAACAGCAGCGCTACGACTTCTACTTCGAGGAGACGACGGTGGAGCCGGTCGGCGGCGCTTCCCGCGGCGGCGGCGCCATTCGCGCCGGGCCGCACAGCCACGAGCGGCCGCCGATGACGATCCCCGAATACCCGGTCGCGATCACCGCGCTGATGGCGCTCAAGCGCGACCGCGTCCGGTCCCAGATCGAGAACGGCGAGTGGCTGACGCTCTACGTGCCCGCGTTCGACGCGCGGGACCTCGCTGAAGCGCTGCTCGAGCGGCTGGACGGCCTGAGCGCCCGGGAGCGGGGCCAGGCGCGGCAGGCGATCGGCCGGGTCATGCAGAGCGCGGCCGAACTCGACCGCAGCGGCGACCTGGCTGACCGCGCCCGGGCGCAGCGGGCGTTCGAGCGTTTCGACGGCGGCGTCCGGGAACTGGTCGATCTGATCGAGCCCTGACGGCCTGACCCCGGGAAGTAGCCAAACCTGCTAAGGTACGCGCTCCCTGCGCGCCGCGACGGCGGACGCGCCGGACAGCCCACGTCGGCATCGGTATCAGCCCAGAGGAACACGGAAGAGATGGCCACCAAGGCATCAGTCGCCAAGAACGACCGCCGCAAGAAGATCGTCGAGAGACACAAGGAGCGCCGCGACGAGTTGCGGGCGCTGGCGAAGGACGAGCGCCTGCCGCCCGACCAGCGCTTTGAGGCCCAGCGTCTGCTGAACAAGCTCCCCCGGGACTCCAGCCCGGCCCGCATCCGCAACCGCTGCGCCGTCAGCGGCCGGCCCCGCGGCTACTACCGGAAGTTCGGTCTCTCGCGGATCGCCCTGCGGGACCTCGCGCTGCGCGGCGAGCTCCCGGGCGTGATCAAGGCGAGCTGGTAGGGCTTCAGCCGCCGAGCGCCGCGGACAGCTCAGCGAGCATCCGCCGCTCCTCGCGGGACACGCTGCCGAGGCCGAGGAAGCCGCCGGCGGCTTCAGCGACGGCCTGCGCCCTGCTCATGATGTCGTCACGCACCGCCGCGGCGTCCGCTTCGTCGAGCTCCGCGACCAGCGCGGCGGCATAGCCCTTCCAGGCCTCGAGCAGTTCCGCTCCAGGACGCCGCTCCAGCCAGGCGGAGAGCAGTTCGGCCGCGGTCGACCCACGGGTCACTCCTGCATCCCTCGCGGCCTGCATGATCGCGTCACGCTCCGCGGCGTCCATTGCGTGGTCCGACCACGCAACCTCGATCAACGGCACCAGACCCGCTGCCACCAGCGCCTCGCCGTGCATGCCCGCATCGAGCAGGGCGCCGAGAACCTCACGGTGCGCGATGCCCGAAGCCGCGGCCAGCTCGTCGAGCTGCTCCTCACGCTCCTTCTTCGCGCGGAGGTCGTCGATCAGCTTCCTGTCCATGTTCCGGAAGAAGGCATCCTCCAGTGAATCGCCGCGTTCGCGGAGGGCGTCGGTGGTCATCTGGCTCGCTTCCTGTGGGTCCTGGGGTGAGTCTCAGGGGCCGAGGGCGGCGGCATCGTAGCACCTGAATCGGGCGCCCGTAGTGCGCGCTGGTACGCTCCGTCCTCCCCTCATCGCCATCGTTCACAGCCCCAGGGAGACACGCCCATGCTCCACCGTCCAGCGCTGGATCATCGACCGGTTCTGCTCGCCGTTCTTCTCCTCCTCTTCGCGGCCTCGGGCGCCATCGCCCAGCCCGTCACCGTGTGCATGCCCGCGTTCTTCATGGACGGGCTGGCGGACCTCGAGGACCAGCACGAGAACCTCCGCCTGATCGGCATCGACGACGACCTCGACCCCAACGTCTGCGACGGGCTGATCGCGGGCTATCGGGGAGTCGAGCAGTACCTGACGGCCGACAGCAAGCTGCGCTGGATCCAGAGCAACTCCGCCGGGGTCGAGGGCTTCCTCGAGATCCCGGACCTGCGCGACAGCGACATCGTCCTGACCAACGCGAAGATCATCCAGGGCCCGGAGATCGCCGACCACGCCTTCGCCCTGCTCCTGAACTTCACGCGCAACCTGAAGGCCTTCAACGCCCGGATGGCGGAGGGCTGGAACACGGACCGCGAGCTGCCGATGATCGAGCTGCGGGGCAAGACGGCGCTGGTCATCGGCCTCGGCGGCATCGGCACCCAGATCGCGCAGCGGGCCGCGGCCTTCGGCATGACCGTGATCGGCGTCGATCCGAAGGACATCCCGATCCACCGCGACGTCGCCTACGTCGGCAAGCCGGACGAGCTCGACGACCTGCTGCCCCAGGCCGACGTCGTCTTCTCGTCCGTGCCGCACACGCCGGCCACGGAGGGCCTGATCGGCGCCCGCCAGTTCGAGTTGATGAAACAGGACGTGTACTTCATCAACATCTCACGCGGGAAGATCGTCGACACGGACGCCCTGGTCGCGGCGCTCGAGAGTGGCAAGGTACGCGCCGCCGGCCTCGACGTCACCGATCCCGAACCACTGCCGACCGGCCACCCGCTGTGGACCATGTCGAACGTGACGATCACGCCGCACCTGGCGACGATCTCCGACCGGCTCGAGGAGCGGCGAACGCGGCTCCTGCGCGACAACATCACCCGCTTCGCGACCGGCAGGCCGTTGCGCAACGTCGTCAACAAGCAGGTCGGCTACTAGGAGGTTGCGTCACAGAACGTCCCTCGCCCTCCTGCTCTGCACCGCCGCCGCGGCCGCCCAACCCGCGGCGGAGCCGCCGCCGGAGCTTCTCGACGCGTTCGCGTTCCGCCACATCGGACCGATCGGCAACCGGGTTTCCGCGGTCGCCGGCGTCCCCGGCGATCCAGGGATCTATTACGCCGGCGCCGCTTCGGGCGGGCTCTGGCGCAGCACCGACGGCGGCGTCGGCTGGCAGCCCATCTTCGACCAGCAGGAGGCGGCCTCGATCGGCTCGATCGCGGTCGCCCCCTCTGACCCGAACGTGGTCTGGGTCGGCACCGGCGAGAGCTTCATCCGCAGCAACATCTCGATCGGCAACGGCGTCTACCGCTCCACCGACCGCGGCGACAGCTTCGAACACCTGGGACTCGAAGCCAGCGGCCGGATCGGCCGCATCCTGGTCCACCCGGAAGATCCGGACACGGCCCTCGTCGCCGCGCTCGGCCACGCCTACGGGCCGCAGGAGCAGGACGAAGCAGCCCGGGGCGTCTTCCGCACGTCCGACGGCGGCGCGACCTGGGAGCACGTCCTGTTCGTCGACGCGGACGCCGGCGTCGTCGACCTCGCCTTCGCGCCCGACAACCCGCGCTTCGTCTACGCCGCGGCCTGGCAGATCGAGATCCGCACGTCCGGCCGCACCAGCGGCGGCCCAGGCAGCGGCCTCTACCGCTCGAGGGACGGCGGCGACACCTGGCTGCGTCTCGAAGGCGCGGGCCTGCCCGAGCCGCCGCTCGGCAAGATCGGACTCGCCGTGTCGGCCGACGATCCGGACCGCGTCTACGCCCTGATCGAGACGAGTTCGAACCGCGACTTCGCTCCCTCCGATCCCTTCGCCGGCGTCCTCTGGCGCTCGGACGACCGCGGCGACTCGTGGCGGTTGATCAGCCGCGACCTCAACCTGATCACCCGGCCGCTCTACTACACGCGCATGGCGGCCGCGCCCGACCGGGCGGACGAGATCAGCTTCGCCGCCACCCGGCAGTCGGTCTCTCTAGACGGCGGCCGCACGGTCGAGAGCGAGGGCTACGAGCAGCCGGGCTGGGACCACCACGACATCTGGATCGACCCCCTCGACGCCGACCGGCGGATCGTCGGCCACGACGGCGGCGTCAGCATCACGACCGACCGGGAGCGCTCCTGGCACCGGCCCCAGTTGCCGATCGCGCAGATGTACCACGTATCGACCGACGACCGGGTGCCGTACTACGTCTATGGCAACCGCCAGGACGGGCCGTCGATGCGCGGGCCGAGCCGCGTCCTCTACGGAGGACGCACCCAGGGCATCCCGGTCGGCGAGTGGCACTCCGTCGGCGGCTGCGAGGTCGGTTTCTCGATGGTCCACCGCGCCGACCCGGACCTGGTCTGGACCGGCTGCTACGACGGTCAGCTCGAGCTCTACGACCTTCGCTCGGGCCAGTCCCGCGACGTCAGCGTCTGGCCGCTGGCGATCGAGAGTTCGCCGGCCTCGGCACTCGAGTACCGATTCCAGTGGACCGCCCCCTTCGCCACCTCGCCGCACGATCCGGAGGCCGTCTACGCCGGCAGCCAGTACGTTCACAGGAGCCGCGACCGCGGCCAGAGCTGGGAGCGGATCTCGCCCGATCTCACCACCGCCGACCCGACGTTGATGCGGCGCACCGGCGGCCTGACCCTCGACGACGCCGGACCGACGATCGCGCCGGTCGTGTTCGCGATCGCCGAGAGCCCGCTCGAGCCCGGGCTGATCTGGGCCGGCACGAACGACGGCCAGGTCCAGTTGACCCGGGACGGCGGCGAGACCTGGACCAACGTGACCGCGAACCTCCCCGGCCTGCCGCCTCTCGGCACCGTGAGGAACATCGACCCGTCGGACGTCGACGCCGGCGCGGCCTACGTGGCGATCGACCGTCACCAGGAGGGCGACACGACCCCCTACGCGTTCCGGACGAACGACTACGGCGAAACCTGGGCCGGTCTCGCGGCCGGCCTGCCGCGCGGACCGCTCGCGAACGTCCACGCGATCCGTGAGGATCCGGAGCAGGCCGGGCTCCTGTTCCTGGGCACCGAGAACGCGCTCCACGTCTCCTTCGATGATGGCGCAAACTGGCGAAGCCTGTCCCGGCGCAGCGACGGCGCCGCGAACCTGCCGCCGGCGCCCGTCCACTGGATCGAGGTCCAGGAGCACTTCGACGACCTGGTGATCGCCACCTACGGCCGCGGCATCTGGGTCCTCGACGACCTGACGCCGCTGCGCGAGATCGCGCGCGGTCTGACGAGCCGCGGTCCGGCGCTGCTGGCGCCACGGATCACCTATCGTTTCCGCACCCGCGGCGCGCCGATGGCCCAACCCGACGTGCCGGCGACCGGGACGAACCCGCCCTACGGCGCGCTGCTCCACTACTGGATCCCGGGATCGACCGCCGGCGACGGCGCGGCCGCGATCCGCATCCGCGACGCCGAAGGCGACCTGGTCCGCACCCTGGACGACCTGCCCGCGACGGCGGGTCTCCATCGCGTGACCTGGGACCTGCGCCACGACGCAACGGCCGAGGTCCGGCTGCGCTCGAAGCCGGACGAGCGACCCGACTGGGAGATGCCCGAGCGGGGCTGGCGCCCGCTGCCCGACGGCGGCCGCTTCTCGATGCTGGCCGCTCCGGGCGGCTACCTGCTCGAGCTGGTGCTCCCAACCGGCGACGACGAGACGCAGGAGACCCAGCCGGTGTCAACGGTCGAGATGGACCTCCTGCTCGACCCGGACTCCACCGCGTTGGCCGGCGACCTGGCCGCGCAGCAAGCCCTGCTCGTCCAGATCCGCGACGGCATCGAACGCGCCGCCTACCTCATCAACGAGGTCGAGCGCCTCCGCCGCGACCTGCGGCAGATCGAGGATCGCCTGTCGGAGAGCGGGGGCGATATCGACGTCTTCAGAGCCACCAACCAGGCCGGCACGCTGCGCGAGGAGCTTCGCGCAATCGAGGGGGAGTTCTTCGACCTCCGCCTGACCGGTACCGGCCAGGACTCCCTGCGCTGGCCGCGCCGTCTCTACGCCCGACTCACCTACCTGGCGCGCTCGGTCGGTCAGGCCGACGCGCGGCCGACGGATCAGCAGGCCGCGGTCTTGCGGATGCTCAGCGACGAACTCGCCGCGCAGGAAGACCGTTTCGACGCTACTCTTGCCGGCCCGCTGGCGGACCTGAACCGGACGCTCGCCGACAGCGGTTTCCTGCTGGTGGACCCTCGTTGACCCTGACCGCATCCCAACCGCCGCCCCGCTTCGAGCCGGCGACCCACCGGCAGCGACGCATCGAAGCCAGCGGCACCGAGCTCGAGATCTACGAATGGGGCCGAGCCTCTGGCCCCGCGATCCTGCTGGCGCACGGCATCCAGGACTTCGCGCTGACGCTCGCGCCGGTCGCCGAGGCGCTCGCCGCCGAGCACCGGGTCATCGCCTACGACCTGCGCGGCCACGGCGAGAGCGCGCATCCCGGCATCTACACGATGGCCCACCACATCGCCGACCTCCACGCCGTGTTCCTCGACTGCGAAGTCGAGCGGCCGATCGTCATCGGCCACAGCCTCGGAGGCCAGGTCGTGGCCCAATGGGCGGGCATCTTCTCCGAGCTGCCACGGGCCATCGTGCTGATCGAGGGTCTCGGTCCGCCTTACGCCCTGAACCGCTTCCCCGAAGAGGTCAAGCAGAAGCGAGCCAGGATGGGGGTCGAGTCGCTGACCCACCCGCGCAAGCACCGGATGGTTTCCTCCAAGGACCACGCCTGGGACCTGCTGAAGCGTGTCCATCCCCGCCTCGACCCGGACCGTGCCCGAGAGTTCGTCGACCTGGGCACTCGCCCCCTCGCCTCAGGCGGCCTGGAGTGGAAGTGGGATCCCCAGGTGGTGACGACGTGGATGTCGAACGTGCCGGAGGCCTCCGAGGAACGCTGGAGCTGGGTCACCTGCCCCACCCTCATCCTCACCGCGGCCCTCGCCAACGAGTTCTGGAGCAGCCGCCGCGGCATCGACGAACAGCACGCCACGCCTGAACCCGAAGAGATCGCCCGCCGCGTCGCCCTCTTTCGCCGCGGCCGGCACGAAGAGATCGAAGGCGCCGGCCACATGGTCCACTACGACGCCCCGGGCCGGCTCGTGGCCACTATCCGCCGGTTCCTGGATCGGCTGCCGTAGCGCCGTCTATCGGTCGTTTCGCTCCAGCGGATAGCTTGCCTCGATCGTGTAACGCGCCCCCGACGGGTGCAGGATGCTCGAGTACAGGTGAAACGACTCGACTTCGCAGACCGGGCTCCGGAACAGGGAGTGGACGGACAGATACCTCTCCAGGTCAACGCGCGGCGGCGGGCGGCGGAATCGAACCAGACTGACGTGGGGATTGAATCGCCGGCGCTTCGGGGCCACGCCGGCTCGCCGGACAGCCCGCGTGACGGCCGCGGCAAGGGCTGCTAGCTCGGCCTTCGGCGCCGCGCCCGTCCACAGCACTCGCGGGTCGCCGCGCCCCGGAAAGCAACCGAGGCCGTGTAGTTCAATACGGATCGGCTCGGCCTCGACTTCGGCCAGAGCATCTTCGACCCGCTCCACCGCCGAACCGTCGACCTCGCCGATGAACGCCAGCGTGAGATGCAGACCGGCGTCGTCCAGCCAGCGGGCGTTGCGAAGGCCGAACTGCAGGCTTCGGACACCCGCCTTCAACTCCGGAGGCAGGTCGAGGGCAACGAACAGGCGGGGCAACTCGCGTCTACTCCTCGCAGCCCGTGGTTGCGCGGCCGCGCACCGAAGCGATCGCGGGGTAAGCCTGGGAGCTTGCGCCGCAGAACGCTACGGCGTGAGTTCCGAGGCGCAAGCTCCCAGGGAGGTGGGGGCTGGGGCCAAACATGGAGCCTGCGACAGGTTTGGCGGCGCTAGGGCGCCAGCAGGTTGGTGAGCAGGTCAGCCAGGCGATAGCCGGCGAGAGCGGCGCGCTGGAGGGAGATGTCGTAGGCGCGGTCGGCGTAGGCGGTGGGCGGTGCTTCGCCGCGCTTCAGATCAGGCGGATACAGGCCGCCTCGCACGATCTGGTTGGACTCTGTCGCCCACGCTTCAAAGTCGCCGGACTTGAGGTTGGCCCGGATCGTGTCGTCCAGGGGATGGCGGGCGCGAGCCTCGGCCGCGACCCGGTTCTTGTGGGCCTCGTACTCTCGGTCGCGGGCCTCTCCGAAGAATCTCCAGAACCGGTCGGGCAGCGGTGACCTGTCGGACGGGGCGTCGAGTCGAGCCAATGCCCCATCCCTGTACTGAGCCCTGAACCGGCCGTCGAGGGCGCCGTCCCAGAAGGCGTGGAGGTTGCGGTTCCACTCGTCGAGACCGAAACCGTTGCCGCCGCGGTCGCCTTCCCGTTCGTCGCGCCGCTCCGTGACCCGGGACGCGGCGTGAAGCGGCTGGTGGACGTCGCCGACCAAGTGGAAGATCCAGGCAAGGTGAACGGCGCGCTTGCCCGGCCGGCCGGACGCATCGGCGACGGACCGCGCCAGTTCGACCAACTGACTCACGGCATTCGGCACGGGCACCGGCAGATCCGTGTCGTGGGCCGATCCGTCGGCCCCCTGACGCCAGGTCCAGCCGATGTAGTGCCAGGTCGGCCGGTCGTACTTGTCGAGCTGGCGCGCCAGGTCGGGCCAGTAGGCGGCCCGCTCGAACAGGATGCGGTCGCCGTCTTCGCTGCTCTCGGCATCCCCCAGGCGATACGCGAACCGGCCGCAGCCGCGGCGACGGTCCTGGTTGAGATCGAGGCAGTGCATCAGGCTGTCCCTGGGCGCCTGCCGGAACAGGGCCAGGACCCGGCTCCGGACCTCCGGCTCCAGTTCCTGCCAGGCGATCCGGGCCACGACCTCGTGGCCGAAATCGTTCCAGGCATGGCTGGGGGCAGCCAGGGGCAGGAGAAGCAGGGCGACGGAGGCGATCGGATTCCATCGTCGTGTTGGCATGGGTGAAGTGTAGCGACGGATACGTTTCGCGCTCCCGGCTTCGCCGGATCGCGCTTGATGCCGGCCGGAAGGCCGGCGCACCGGCGTCCAGCCCGCGTGGAGCCGGGGGGGTCAACACCGACGCCGCTACGCCAGCCGGCGTTGATAGAGTCCGCGGCCGTCTCGGAAGTCAGGCGACACGTGTCCCACGTTCAGAACTTCACGCTCTACGACGTTCTCGTCCGCAACGCGACGGCGTTCGGCGATCGGCTCGCACTCGTCACGGAGGATGGCGAGGAACGGAGCTTCGCGGAGCTCCGCGAACGCGTCGACGCGCTGGCCGCGGGGCTGGACGGCCTGGGGCTCGAGGTCTCCGACCGGCTCGCGGTGCTGGCCCAGAACTCGGCGGCCTACGTGGAGCTCTACCTCGCCTGCGCCCGCCAGGGCATCATCGTCTACCCGATCAACTGGCGGCTGCAGCCCGGCGAGATCGAGATGCTCGTCCGCGAGCGGGCGAAGCCCCGGGCGTTCGTCACAGGCAGCGACTTCCTCGACGCCGTACCTGGCGGCCCCGGCGACGACGCGATCCCCCACTGGTTCCAGTTCGGCGACGATCCAGCCGAAGGCTACGCCTCGCTGGACTCGCTCTACGCCGGCGCGGCGAACGACCTGCCGCGGCCGGACGTCTCCGCTGGCGAGCCGTTCGCCGTCATCGCGACCGCCGCCGTCGACGTGATCCCGCGCGGCGCCCTGCTCAGCCACTCGAACCTGGTCTGGGCCAACCTGCAGGAGATCGCGTCGCTCGGCCTCGACGGCTCGGACCGCAATCTGGTCGCGCTGCCGCTCTTCCACATCGCGGCGCTCGGCCACCTGCTGAGCGTCTTCCACGCGGGCGGCGCCAACGTGATCACCGCGAAGTACGACCCGGTCCAGGCGGTCGATCTGATCGATCGCTACGCGATCACGATGATCAGCGACTTCCCGCCGGTGCTCACCACCCTGCTGGACGCGGCAGCCGAGGCGGGCAGCCGCCTCGCCAGCCTCCGCCATGTCACCGGCCTCGACTCACCCGACACGATGCAGCGGCTGCATGACGAAACGGACGCCACCTTCTGGGCCGGCTTCGGGCAGTGCGAGACGAGCGGTTTCGTGACGATCCAGAACGCCCGCGAGCGTCTCGGCTGCGCCGGCAAGGCGGCCGAACTGTGCAGCGTCCGCCTGGTCGACGACGACGACCGCGAAGTGCCTGCCGGCGAGGACGGCGAGATCGTCGTGCGCGGACCCCTGGTCTTCCTGGGCTACGACGGGCAGCCCGACGTCACGGCCCACACCTTCCGCGGCGGCTGGCACCACACCGGGGACATCGGCCGCTTCGACGAGGAAGGCAACCTGTTCTACGTCGCCCGCAAGCCGGAGAAGGAACTCATCAAGCCCGGCGGCGAGAACGTCTACCCCGCCGAGGTGGAGGCCGCGATCCTGGAGATCGACGCCGTGCACGCCGCCTGCGTCTTCGGCGTCAGCGACGACCGCTGGGGCGAGGCGATCCGCGCCGTCCTCGAAGTTGCTCCAGGAGCCGCCTCCGCCGGTCTCGACCAGGAATCGGTCCGCGAGCACGTCGGCTCCCGGATCGCCCGCTTCAAGCGGCCTCGCGACGTCATCTTCACCAGCGAGTTGCCGCGGAGCGGCGACCACGTCGACCGCGCGGCGGTCAAGGACCGCTGGGGAGATCAGTAGACCGCCGTGGCGGGGCCGCCGCGGGACACTGACCCGGAACTGGTCGGGATCGAGAACGCGATCCTCGACCTGCTGGTCCGCGTAGAGGACCGGCACCTCGACGAGATGGGCCTCGACAAGGGGATCATGAAGCTCGTCACCGCGGAGGAGCAGGAGGCGATCCTCGATCACGTGCTGAACCGCGACGGCGAGATCCTGCAACCCGAGATCGAGGCCGGCGGCTCCTGCGCCAACGTGCTGCGCGCCGCGTCCCTGCTGGGTGTCGACGCGAGCTACAGCTCGGCGGTCGCCGCCGACGACACCGGCCGCCTGTTCGAACGCGGGCTGAACGCCAGCCGGGTCCGCAACCGGCTGGCGAAGATCGACGGCGTCACCGGTACCTCGGTCGTCCTGGTGACGCCCGACGGCGAGCGGACGATGAACACGCACCTGGGCGTCTGCCGCCAGTACCGCCCGGAGCACGTGCCCGAGGACGACATCCGAAGGTCCCGCATCTTCTTCACCACGGGCTACATCTGGGACACCCCGAACCAGATCGACGCGATCGAACACGCCATCGAGGTCGCCCGTGCTGCCGGGGCCAAACTGGCCATCGACGTCGCCGATCCGTTCGCGGTCCGCCGCTCGCGCGACCACCTCATGCGGCACAAGGAGCACGGATTCGACATCCTGTTCGCCAACGCCGAGGAGGCGCGGATGATGACCGGTCTCGGGCCGGAAGCCGCGGCCCGCGAGCTGGCGAAGACGATCGAAGTGGTCGCGGTCAAGGACGGCGTACGGGGCGCCTGGGTGCGCCGCGGCGACGAAGGCCACCGCGTTCCAGCGCACCAGGTCGACGTCGTCGACACGACCGGCGCCGGCGACTGCTTCGCCGCCGGCTTCCTCTACGGCCTGCTGCGGGGTCTGCCGATCCGCACCTGTTGCGAGATCGGCATCGCCATGGCGGCGGATACGATCACGCACCTGGGCGTCAAGCTGTCGCCCGACATCCGGGAACGGCTGGCGGCGATCGAAGAGCGGCAGGCCGCGGCGGTCCAATGACAGGAGAGAGACCATGAACCGGAACATCGCTTGCATCGTCCTCGTCGCGCTGGCCGCGCCGTTCGCGGTCACGGCCCAGGAGACGAACCCGATCGAGCCGCACCACATCGCCACCCTGCGCAGCGTCGGCACGGTGGAGGTGTCGCCCGACGGCAGTCTGGCGGCCTACCTGCTGAGCGTCCCCCGGCGGCCGCTGGACGAGGACAGCGGCGGCTCGTGGACCGAGCTGCACGTGCTCGACATGGCCGAACCCGGGTCCTCCCGGCCCTTCGTCGCCGGCTCGGTGAACGTGGGCCGGCCCAGCTTCCGCGGCAACGACGAGATTCTCTTCACCTCCCGCCGCGGCGAGGATTTGGCCTCCGCCCTCTACGGCATTCCGGTCGGCGGCGGCGAAAGCCGCAAGCTGGTCGAACACGCCAACGGCGTCGGCTCCTACGTCCTGTCGCCGGACGGCAGCCGGGTCGCCTTCCTGGCCCGCGAGGAAACCGCGAAGGAACTGAAGACGCTCCGCGAGAAGGGCTTCAACCAGGAGATCTACGAAGAGGACCGGCCCCTGACGCGGCTCTGGGTCGCGGAAGTTCCCGCGCTCGATGCGGACCGCAGCGACGACGAGTCGAAGCCCGTCCTGGTCGAGTCGGTCGACGGGCACGTCATCTCCGCCGTCTGGAGTCCCGGCGGCGAACGCCTCGCCGCGGTGACCACGCCGACCGCCCTGATCGACGACTCCTACACGAGCAAGTCCGTCGTGATCGTGGACGCGTCGATGGACGACTTCCCCGTGGTGTCAAGGGTGGAGGCGATCGGCAAGCTCGGCCAGGTCGAGTTCAGCCCGAACGGCGAGCAGGTCGCCGCCGTGTCGGCCGCCGATCAGCACGACCCGGCGGCCGGCCGGCTGATGCTCATAGGCGGCGCCGACAGCTTCAGCGACCTGCTGCCGGAACTCGAGGGCCACGTCGCCTCGTTCGCCTGGGAGGGCGACGAGCACCTCCTGTACGCCGCCTCCGTCGGCGTCTGGAGCACCCTGGGCAGGGTATCCACCGGCGGCGAAGCGGAAACGCTGATCGAACCGGGCGGCCCGATCGGCCTCAGCTTCAGACTGCCGCGCGGCGGAGGCGCGGCGGCGCTGGTCGCGGACAGCCCCGATCACCCGAGGGAGATCTACCGCTACGACCCGGCGGCGCCGCAGACGCCGCCGGTGCGGATGACGAACTCGAACCCCTGGCTCGACGACGTCGACCTGGCCCGCCAGGAGGTCGTCCGGCACAGAGCGCCTGACGGGCTCGAACTCGAGGGGCTGCTGATCTACCCGCTCGACTACGAGGAGGGCCGGCGCTACCCGCTGATCCTGTTCGTCCACGGCGGCCCGGAGAGCCACCACAGCAACGGATGGCTGACCAGCTACTCGAGCTTCACACAGCTCGCAGCCGCCCGCGGCTTCGCCTCCTTCTTCCCGAACTACCGCGGCAGCACGGGGCGCGGCGTCGAGTTCTCGAAGCTCGGCCAGCACGCAGCCGCCGGCCCCGAGTTCGACGACCTGATCGTCGCGGTCGACCACCTGATCGAGATCGGCCTCGTCGACCGCGACCGGGTCGGCATCACCGGCGGCTCCTACGGCGGCTACGCCTCGGCCTGGGGCGCGACCTACTACTCCGACCGTTTCGCTGCGGCGATTCCCTTCGTCGGCATCTCGAACAACATCTCCAAGCTGGGGACGACGGACATTCCGCTGGAGATGGAACTGGTCCATCACCGCACGACGCTCTGGGACGACTGGGACTACTTCGAGAAGAGCAGCCCCATCTACTACGTCAAGCGCAACCGCACGCCGACCCTGATCCTGCATGGCAAGGAGGACCCCCGGGTCCATCCCGCCCAGTCGCTGGAGCTGCACCGGCACCTGAAGACCCTCGGACAGGCGCCCGTGCGGCTGGTCCTCTACCCCGGCGAGGGCCACGGCAACCGGCGCTCGGCGGCCCGCCTCGACTACATGCTCCGCACGCTGCGCTGGATGGAGCACTATCTGAAGGGCCCCGGCGGCGACCCGCCGCCGCACGAGATCGACTACGCCGACTACCTGCCGTGGGCCGAGAGCGGCGACGACGCCGGCGAAGAAGCGCCCACCCCGGACGCCGAGTCGACGGGCGGCGGAGAGTGAAACGAGCCTCCCCGCTTGCCGGGGCGGGCGTCCGCGTGCTCGCCTGCTGTTTGGCGCTGGCCGTCGCCGGATGCGCGGAGGACGCCGTCGAACCCGCTCCGCCCGTCGTCGAACGGCCGACGTGGAAGCCGCCCGCGCCGGCGCCGCCGCCGAAGCCCTGCGGTGTCGGCTGCATCGAGGGCGAAGGCAACGCCACGGTACGGTTCCAGATGGCCGGCGGCGACCACACCGCCACCGCCTCCGTCGAGGGCAACCGCGGTGTGTTCTCCGTGGGACCGCCCGTCGACATCTCGCAGAACGCCGAGGATTGGTCGGGGATCACCACCTTCTTCGTGCCCGAAGCGGGTGTCAAGACGCTCCAGATCCGGGCCACCGGCAAGTGGAGCCTGACCATCCTGAAGGGGAAGCAGTCGTATGCCGACGGCTAGGAGCTTGCGCGGCGGAACGCCGCGAGCAAGTGCTGCCGCGCAAGCTCCTGGCGAGGTGGGGGCTGGGGCCAAACATGGAGCCTGCGACAGGTTTGGCGGCTCTAGCGGGCTCAGTCGATCGGAGCTGACGCCGCCGTGAGACTGGGCGTCCTCGCGCTGCTGGCGGCGGTGTGGCTGTCCCTGTCCGGGCCGTACACGCTGCACGAGTGGCTGATCTTCGCCTTCGGCGTCGTCTCCGTAGCCTTTGTCTGGCGCCTCTACCTGGCCCTTGATCGGGCGGCGGGCGGCGGTTCCGAGTTCTTTCGCGCCTCCTCCTGGCTGCGGCTGCCGCGCTTCCTGGTCGCCTTCGCGCTGAAGGTGGCGGCAGCCAACCTCCACACGACGAAGCTCATCCTGTCGCCGAAGATCAAGCTCCAGCCCCGCCTCCGGCGCGTGCCCGCGAGCCAGAAGACCTCCTTCGGACAGGTCCTGTACGCAAACTTCATCACGCTGACGCCCGGGACGATCACCCTCGACCTCCGGGACGACGAGCTGCTCGTCTACGCCCTCGACGCGGAAAGCGAGGCGGACGTGGTGGATGGCTCGATGGACCGTGACGTGCTCCGCCTCGAAGGAGGCTCGGACTGATGTACCTGGCCGGGATGGCGGCGATCGTCGTGACGATGTTCCTGGCGCTCGCACGCGCCGCGATCGGCCCCACCGTGTTCGACCGCATCCTGGCCGTCAACATGTTCGGGACGAAGACGGTGCTGCTCATCGCGGTGGCCGGCTTCCTCACCGGGCGGCCCGAGTGGCTCGATCTCGCGATCGTCTACACGCTCGTCAACTTCACCGGCACGCTGGCGGTGCTGCGCTTCGCGCGCTTCGGAAACCTGGCTCGCGACGACCGCAAGGCCGACCGGTCATGAACGGCGCGCTCGACATCGTCACCGCGGTCCTGCTGATCGCCGGCGGGCTCTTCTGCGTGGTGGGAGGCATCGGCCTGCACCGCTTCTCCGAGTTCTACCAGCGCACCCACGCGGCGAGCGTCACCGACACCGCCGGGGCCAGCCTGATGCTCCTGGGCCTGATGTTCCAGGGCGGCCTGTCGATGGTCACGCTGAAGCTGGTCCTCGTGCTCGCCTTCCTCTTTTTCAGCAGCCCGGCGATCGCGCACGCGCTCGTCAAGGCCGCTCACGGCCACGGACTGGCACTCGAGCTGGACGACCCGGGGAGGGACGGCGATGCCGCCGGTTGAACTCCTCCTCATGCTGCTGCTGCTCGCCACCGTCATCGTCGTGGCTCGACTCAAGGACCTGTTCGCCGCCGCCATGCTGACCGGGATCGCGAGCCTGCTCGCGGCCGGTCTGTTCGTCCTGATGGACGCCGTGGACGTCGCCTTCACCGAGGCCGCGGTCGGCGCCGGCGTCAGCACCGTGCTCTTCCTCGGGGCGCTCAGCCTGACCTCGCGGCGCGAGAAGCAGCAGGAGCGAACGCGGATCCTGCGGATCCTGCCGATCGTGATCGTGGTCGCCACCGGCGCGGCCCTGATCTACGGCACCTGGGACATGCCGGCCTATGGCGATCCCGACGCCGTCATCCACCACCACCTGGCGCCGGACCTGATCGCCGAGACGGAGGAGAAGATCCACATCCCGAACATCGTCACGGCGATCCTCGCCAGCTTTCGCGGCTATGACACGTTCGGTGAAGTCGTCGTGATCTTCACGGCCGGCGTCGGGGTCGCACTGCTTCTGGGCGGACTCGGTCTGCGACGCCGCGATGCCGGCACCGAGGAGGAGTCGTGAAGCCGCCGTCCAGAGTCCGCGAGATGCCGATCCTCCGGGTCATCGCCCGGGCTCTGGTGCCGGTCATCCTCCTGTTCGGTCTTTACGTGCAGTTCCACGGCGACTTCGGCCCCGGCGGAGGCTTCCAGGCCGGCGTCATCTTCGCCGCGGGGCTCATCATCTTCGCCCTGACCTTCGGGGTGGAGGCGCTGCGGCAGGTCGTTTCCGTCGTGCTGACGGAGCGGCTGATGGCCGCGGGCGTGCTGCTCTACGGCGCGGTCGGCGTGCTGGCGATGTTCCTGGGCGGGGAGTTCCTGAACTACTCGGCGCTCGATCCGCTGACGACCGGTCATCACGGCCAGCACCTCGGCATCATCGCCATCGAACTGGGCGTCGGCATCGCCGTCGCGGCGACGATCATGCGCGTCTACTACGCCTTCGTCGGCCGCCGCGCGGACGGTCACGGTGAAGCGACGGAGCCGGCCCTGGGCGCCGAACCGGGCGAAGGGACGCCGTGAGTTCGGTCCAGTCGTTCTCCGGGCTCTGGGCCTACTGGCTGATCATCGCGCTGATGATGGTCGGGCTCTACATCGTCATCGCCCGCGACAACCTGATCAAGAAAGTGATGGGGCTCAACATCTTCCAGGCGGCGGCGATCCTCTTCTACGTGACGATGGCGAAGGTGACCGGGGGCACCGCGCCGATCGTGCCGCACGATCCCGCTCACCCCGGCGGCCATGAAGGACACGAGATCCTCTACTCGAACCCGCTGCCGCACGTGCTGATGCTGACCGCGATCGTGGTCGGCGTCGCCACCACCGCCCTGGCGCTGGCGCTGGCCGTGCGCATTCACGGCGACTACGGCACCGCCGAAGAGGACGAGGCCGCGATCTACGACATGGAGCACACTTGAGGCGCTTCCCGGGGTCGAGAGCATCGTCGTGATCGAGAAGATCGTCGTCCTCGAGGTCGTCCTGCCGCTGCTCGCCGCGCCGGTTTGCGTGCTGGTGCGCCACCCGCGCTTCTGCCGCCTGTTCAGTCTCGGCGTCGTCGCGGCCTGCTTCGCGATCGCGGTCGCCGTGCTGCTCGAGGTGCGGGGCGGCGGCGTGATCTCCTACCAGCTCGGCGGCTGGCCGCCGCCGCTGGGAATCGAGCACCGGGTTTCGACCGTCAACGCCTATCTGCTCGCCCTGGTCACCGCGATGGCCCTGGTGGTCATGAGCTTCGACTCGCGGGGCGGTCCGCCGCGCGTGCCGGAGCAGCGCCGGCACCTCTACTACGCGGTGTTCCTGCTCTGCATCTCCGGTCTGCTCGGCATGACGATCACCGGCGACGCCTTCAACATCTTCGTGTTTCTCGAGATCTCGTCGCTGTCGTCCTACATCCTGGTCAGCCTCGGCGGCCACCGGCGCGCCGTGCTGTCCGCCTTCTACTACCTGGTCATGGGCACGATCGGCGGCGTCTTCTTCATGCTGGGCGTCGGCCTCCTCTACCAGGTGACGGGCACCCTGAATCTGCGCGACATCGCGGCCCGCCTCGAGCCGTCGCTCGACGATCGCGGCACCGTGCTCGCCCTGGCGCTTCTGGTCGTCGGCATCTCGATCAAGCTGGCGGTCTTCCCGCTGCACCACTGGCTGCCCAACGCCTACTCGTTCGCGCCGCCCAAGGTCAGCGCCTTCCTGGCCGCGACGGCGACCAAGGTCTCCTTCTACCTGCTCGCGATGATCCTGTTCACGATCTTCGGCGCGCCCTTCGTGTTCGAGGAGCTGCGCCTCCAGGCCGTGCTGCTGCCGCTGTCCATCCTCGCCATGTTCCTGGCCTCCGGCGCCGCGATCTTCCAGACCGACCTGCGGCGGCTGCTGGCCTACTCGAGCGTCGCCCAGATCGGCTACATGACCCTCGGCCTCTCGACCGCGAACGCGACCGGTCTGGCCGGCGGCCTGGTCCACCTGTTCAACCACGCGGTGATGAAGGGTGGACTGTTCCTGGTCGTCGCCTGCCTGCTCTACCGGGTCGGCTCGGTCCACATCGACGCCCTCGCCGGCATCGGCCGCCGCATGCCGCTCACTTCGGCCGCGCTGGTCATCGGCGGCCTGAGCCTGATCGGCGTTCCGGGCACGGTCGGCTTCGTCAGCAAGTGGTACCTGGTGTCCGGCGTGCTCGAGCGCGGCTGGACCGCCGCCGCGGTGCTCATCCTGCTGAGTTCGCTGCTGGCCCTGGTCTACGTCGGCAAGGTGGTCGAAGTCGTCTACTTCCGCAAGCCGCCCGAGACGCAGCCGATCGACCATGTACGGGAGGCTCCCTTCGGGATGCTCGCGCCGACCTGGGCGCTCGCTGCGGCCGCGGTCTTCTTCGGGCTGACCACGAACTGGACCTACGGTGTCGCGAGGGAAGCCGCCGAACTCCTGCTCGCGGGCGGGATCTGAGTCGACGATGAGTTCCGGGACGACGATTCTGGTCGCTCTGCTGCTGCCCGTGGTGGCGGCGGTCTCGTGCCAGATCTTCGGCCGCCTCGGGCATCCGAACCTGCGTGACGTCGCCACGCCGCTGATCGGCGCCGGCACGTTCGCCGCCGTCTGGCAACTCGGCGGCGACGTTCTGCGAGGCGGCCGGCCGGAACTCGTCCTGTTCGAGGTGCTGCCGGGGGTGGAACTCGCGTTCCAGGTCGAGCCTTTGGGGCTGGTCTACGGCCTGGTGGCGAGCGGCCTGTGGATCGTGACCTCGATCTACGCCGTCGGCTACATGCGCGGGCACCACGAGCACAACCAGACGCGGTTCTTCACCTTCTTCGCCCTCTCGATCTTCGCCGCGCTCGGCATCGCCTTCGCCCGCAACCTGTTCACTCTGTTCCTCTTCTACGAGGCGCTGACGCTTCTCACCTTCCCGCTCGTCACCCACCACGGCACGGACGAGGCGAGGCGCGCCGGGCGCGTCTATCTCGGCATCCTCCTCTTCACCTCGATCTCCTTCCTGCTGTTCGCCATCCTCTTCACCTGGCGGCTGACCGGCACGATCGAGTTCACGCCGGGCGGCATCCTGGGCGCCGAGACAAGTTCCGGGATGGTCACGGTGCTGCTGCTGCTCTACGCCTTCGGCGCCGGCAAGGCGGCGCTCATGCCCTTCCACCGCTGGCTGCCGAACGCGATGGTGGCGCCGACCCCGGTCAGCGCGCTGCTGCACGCGGTCGCGGTGGTCAAGGCGGGCGTGTTCGCGATCCTCAAGGTCGTCGTCTACGTCTTCGGCCTCGACCTGCTCGCCGGAAGCAACGGGTCACTCGCGCTGATGACGATCGCCTCGTTCACGATGCTGATGGCGGCCGTCATCGCCATCCGCCAGGACAACCTGAAGGCGCGGCTCGCCTACTCGACGATCAGCCAGCTCGCCTACATCGTCCTCGGCGCCGCGATGGCCACGGCCACGGGCGTCCTCGGCGGCGGCCTGCAGATCGCGATGCACGCGGCGGGCAAGATCACCCTCTTCTTCTGCGCCGGCGCCATTCTGGTCGCCACCCACAAGAAGAAGGTGAGCGAACTCGACGGGCTCGGCCGGACAATGCCCTGGACGTTCGCCGCCTTCTTTCTCGCCTCGCTCTCGATCATCGGCATCCCGCCGCTGGGCGGGTCCTGGGCCAAGTGGTACCTGATGGTCGGCGCGCTCGAGACCGGGTTCGCCTGGCAAGCCGCGTTTCTGGTGGTGCTGATGGTCAGCTCCCTGCTCGCCGTTTTCTACTTGATGCCCGTGGTCGTTCGCGGCTTCTTCGCGACCTCGCCCACAGCCGGCACCAGCGGCAGCGCCGGCGGCGACCGGAAGCCGATCGCCGAAGCGCCGTTTCTCTGCGTCGCCCCGCTGGTGCTGACGGCGCTGCTGTCGCTGGCGCTGTTCTTCGTTGCCGGTGATCTGGCGTCGCTGCTCAGCTTCTAGGGGGCGGCAGAAGTCCGAGAGCCGGCGCTACGCGCCGGATGCCGGCGGGGACGCCGGCGTACCCAGTGTGTGACTTGGCTAGCGGGGTCGAATCCACTGCCCGTGGCGCAGCCGCTCCTCGGCCGGCACGAGCCCCAGCCACCGCTTGAACCTCCGTCGGTCCGCGAACCGCGACACCTCCGCCAGCCGGACCTCCACCGGCAGGAATCGCAGGGCCGCCAGTGCCTCCCGATCCGTCCCCCCGGCCTCAGAGGCGAAGCGCAGCAGGAGTCTCCGCTCCAGCCGCTCGAACTCCGCCGCGAGCTGGTGTTCGACGCGCAGCGCCGCTCCACAGGAGGCGATCGCCGCGCGCCGCAGAGGTTCGTACCGCGGCTCGACGTAGAAGTCGAAGCTACTGGCGGACAGCCCCTGAAGTCGGCTGAGCTCGCCCGGCGACGGCGCCATCTTGACCCCAGGCGTCAGCGCCTTCCACTGCTCGTAGCTCACGGGCCTCGGCTCGCCGACGTCGGGATCCGGCGCCGGTAGGTGAAGCGCCATGGCAATGACGATCCAGCCGTCCGCGGCCAGTCCCGCCTCCAGGTCGCCGGCGGCTCGTATGCCCGCATCGTCCAGGGCGGGAAACCCGTCGCTCAGCCAGAACAGGAAGCACGGTGGGTCGCCGCAGCGGGGAGTGGTCTCGGCCAGGAGGCGCGCCGCCGATTCACGCACCACGTCGGCGTAGGTCGGCAGGTCCGCCGGACGGTTCCCGGCCTCGAAGTAGGCGTCGCGGCCCAGGCCTTCGCCGGCAATCTGCTCCAGCGCCGCCTCGACGGCGCCCGGCTCGGTGGTCGCGACGAGCCGCTGCTCCGCGCCTCCGGGCGCGCCGTCGTCCAACGCGACTTCGACCGGCCCGAGCGCCACCAGCCGCCTCGCGTGCCGCGCCAGCGCCTCCGCACCGAGACGGACCGTCGCCGCCCTGGCCAGCACGGCGTCCACATAGACAAGCACCGGCCGCGGATTCGCCTTCAGATCGAGCGCGGACACACCGGTCACGCGGCGCCGCTCGCCGGCGACCTCCACCACGAAGTCGCCCGGCTCGAAGTCCGACGGTTTCACTCCGCGCAGCCGGGGCAACTCGATGACGACCGACGACTCCGCCACCTCGACCGCGTCGGTGAAGGTCCGGTCCGGCGGCGGCTGGGCAGGAAGGGCCGCGGCAAACAGGACCAGGAAACCGGCGGTGAACTTCATGGGCCGGACCAGACTACCGGGCTATAGTCGCAGCTTCGAATGGCGCACCACACCACGCGACGCGCGTTCCTGGGCGCGGTCGGAGCGGCCGGCGGCGCAACCGTCGCCTGCGGTTCCGGTGTCACCGTCCGTTCCGCGGAGCCCGCGTTGAGCCACGAGCCGATTCCCCTCGACACGCCACTCCCGGTGGAGAACGTGCCGACGCCAGCGCTGCTCATCGACGTCGCCAGGATGGAGCTGAACCTGGCGAAGATGGCCGCCCACGCCGAGGAACGGGGAATCTCGCTGCGCCCGCACACGAAGACCCACAAGTGCCCGCTCCTGGCGAAACGCCAGATGGAACTGGGCGCGGTCGGCGTCTGCTGCGCCAAGGTCAGTGAGGCGGAGGTCATGGTCGAGGCAGGCATAGACGAGGTCCTGATCACCTCGCCGGTCGTCACGGACGACAAGATCGGGCGGGTCGTCGCACTCTCGACGCAGAGCCCGGAAGTCACCCTGGTGGTCGACAACAGGGCCGCGGCCGAACGGCTCCACGAGGCCGCGGTCGCCGAGGGCGTCACGCAGCGCGTCCTGGTCGATCTCGATGTCGGCACCCGGCGTACCGGCGTCGCCACCGGCGAACCGGCGCTCGAGCTGGCGCGGAGGATCGACGGTCTGCCCCATCTCGACCTGCGCGGTCTTCAGGCCTACGCCGGCCACCTGATGCACGTCCACGGCCACGCCGAGCGGCAGGCCCGGTCGCTCGAGGCACTCGCGGCCGCGGTCGAGACGAGGCGGCTGATCGAGGCCGACGGCCTCTCCGTCAGCGTGTTGAGCGGCGGCGGCACGGGCACCTGGGACATCGACTCGGAGGTCGATGGCATGACCGACCTGCAGGTCGGTTCCTACCTGTTCATGGACGAGCAGTACCTGCGAATCGGCGGTCGCAACGGGGACGTCTTCGACGACTTCGAGACCTCGCTCTTCGTGCAGGTGACGGCGATCAGCCAGCCGGTGCCCGAACTGATCACGACCGACGGCGGCTACAAGGCGTTCGCCTCGGACGCGGACCGCCCGCAGCTCGCCGACCTCGGCGGCGTGGTCTACGGCTGGGGCGGCGACGAGCACGGGATACTCCGGATCGCCGAGGCGTCCAGGCCCGTGCAACTCGGCGACCGGCTCCGCTGCATCACGCCCCACTGCGACCCGACCGTCAACCTCTACGACGTGTACTACCCGGTACGGGACGGTCGGGTGGAGGAGCTGTGGCCGATCAGCGCCCGGGGCAAGTCCCAGTAGTCGAGCGACGCCCCATCGTCGGCGTGATGGGTTCCGGCGCCGAGAGCCACGAGGACCTCGCCGCGCCCCTGGGCCGGGCGATCGCCGGGAACGGCTGGCATCTGCTGACCGGCGCCGGCCGCGGCACGATGACGGCCACGAGCCGCGCCTTCGCCGAGACCGAGGACCGGGAGGGACTGTGCCTCGGAGTCGTTCCGAGCCAGGAGGACGGCGACGGCTCGCCTGCCGGCTACCCGAACCCGTGGGTCGAAGTGGTGATCCGCACTCACCTGCCGCTGTCCGGCGCGTCCGGCACCGGCCCCTTCTCACGCAACCACATCAACGTCCTCTCCGCCGACGCCGTGGTCGCCCTGCCGGGCAGCGCCGGCACCTGGAGCGAGATCGAGCTGTCGCTCCGCTACGAACGGCCGCTGGCCCTCCTCGACCGTCCGCCCGGCGACAGCGACCAGTCGACCGCCGCGGCCGCGGCCGGCGCGCGCGTGTTCACCGATCTGGACCAACTCGTCGACTGGCTTCGCCGCACCGTTACCATCCCGCCCCGATGAACAGCGCGGTCCAGGAGATGATCGACCTGCTCCAGATGGAGCAGATCGAGGAGAACCTGTTCCGGGCGCAGAACGGTCCGGGCAACCACGTCTTCGGCGGCCAGGTGCTGGGCCAGGCCATCGTCGCCGCCTCGAAGACGGTCGAGAACCGTCACCTGCATTCCATCCACGCCTACTTCCTGCGCCGCGGCGACCCGGAGCGGCCGATCCTGTTCGACGTCGATCGCATCCGCGACGGGAGGAGCTTCACCACGCGCCGCGTCGTCGGCATCCAGCACGGCAGAGCCATCTTCAACATGTCCTCGTCCTTCCAGGTCGAGGAAGGTGGCCTGGAGCACCAGTCCGACATGCCGCAGGTGCCGCCGCCCGACGATCTGGCCTCCGACGGGGACATCTACCGGAAGATGGCGAAGGACGACCCGTCCTACAGGCGCTTCGCCCACCGCTTCGACGTGATCGACAGCCGCCAGGTCGAGGGAATCCAGATGCTGCCCCGCGAGGGCCGTCAGGCCAAGGAACCGCGAAAGAACACCTGGCTCCGCTGCCGGGAGCGCCTGCCCGACGACCGCACCGTCCACCTCTCCTTCCTCGCCTACATGTCGGACCTGGACTTCATGGCCGTCTCGATGCAGCCGCACGGCCCGTCGATGAAGGGCTACCGAATCCAGGGCGCCAGCCTCGACCACGCCCTCTGGTTCCACCGCCCCTTCCGCGCCGACGAATGGCTCCTCTTCAGCAAGGAGAGCCCGACGGCCGCCCGCGCCCGCGGCTTCGTCCGCGGCCACGTATTCAACCGCGACGGCGAACTCGTCGCCTCGGCAAGCCAGGAGTGCCTGATCCGGTTGCGGGAGCGGGAGCACAGCGTCGCGGGGTGAGAGTCGAGCGGGTTGACATCGTTCCACCGGACTCGGAGACTGGTCACATGGAGACAATCGATGCCATCGACTTCAAGGTCCGCTGCCTGACGATCCTCGATCGGGTAGCCGCAACCGGCGAACCCGTGGTCGTTCTGAAGGAAGGCCAGCCAGTCGCTGAGCTACGTCCGGTGCCGCAGTTCAAGGCCAAGTTCTCGCAGCACGAACTGAAGGGAACGGTCGTCGAGCTCGGGGACATAGTCGAGCCCACGCTGTCAGCGAAACACTAGGCGCCTCAGAACCCCATTCCCGAATGGCCCTGAAGAAGTCCCATCTCTACTCGTCCCTCTGGAAGAGCTGCGACGAACTCCGCGGCGGCATGGACGCCTCCCAGTACAAGGACTACGTCCTGACGCTGCTGTTCATGAAGTACGTGTCCGACCGCTACGCCGACATGCCGGACGCGCTCGTCGTCGTGCCGGACGGCGGTGGCTTCGACGACATGATCGCCTGCAAGGGCGACAAGGAGATCGGGGATCGGCTGAACAAGATCATCGGCAGGCTCGCGGAGGCGAACGACCTGAAGGGAGTGATCGACCAGGCCGACTTCAACGACGAAGGCAAGCTCGGCGCAGGAAAGGAGATGGTCGACCGGCTCACGAAGCTGGTCGCGATCTTCGAGAACCTCGATCTGGGTGCCAACCGGGCTGGGGGCGACGACCTACTCGGCGATGCCTACGAGTACTTGATGCGCCACTTCGCGACCGAGAGCGGGAAGAGCAAGGGTCAGTTCTACACCCCGGCCGAGGTCTCCCGCATCATGGCTCAGGTGATCGGCATCGGCCGCGCCCGCGAACGGCATCAGCCCACGGTCTTCGACCCGACCTGCGGCTCCGGCTCGCTCCTGCTCAAGGCCGCCGACGAGGCAGCCGTCGAAAACCTGGCGATCTACGGCCAAGAGAAGGACGTGGCGACCTGGGCCCTGGCGCGCATGAACATGATCCTGCACGGGCACCCGACGGCCGAACTCGAACGCGGCAACACGCTCGCCGCTCCCGGATTCACGGACGACGCCGGGAACCTGAAGCGGTTCGACTTCGCCGTTGCGAATCCGCCATTCTCCGACAAGGCGTGGTCGAACGGCGTCCAGCTCGACGACGACCCCTTCCAACGCTTCGAGCCCGGCGTCCCTCCCGCAAAGAACGGCGATTACGCCTATCTTCTGCACTTCATCCGGTCGCTCAGGACCGACGGGGCTGGCGCGATCATCCTCCCTCTTGGCGTCCTGTTCAGGGGGCATCGAGAAGCCGTCATCCGCCGGGTCCTCGTCCGTCGCGGCCTGATCTCCGGGATCATCGGCCTGCCGCCGAACCTCTTCTACGGCACCGGCATCCCCGCTTGCATCGTGGTCATCGACAAGCAGAACGCGGCCGCGCGAACGGGCATCTTCCTCGTCGACGCGAGCCGGGGCTTCGCGAAGGACGGCGCGAAGAACCGCCTGCGCGAGCGCGACATTCACCGCATCGTAGACGTGTTCACGAACCGTCGCGAGGAGCCGCGCTACTCCCGAATGGTCCCGTTGGCCGAGATCGAGTCCGAGGCGAACGACTGCAACCTGAACATCTCCCGCTACATCGATTCGAGCAAGCCCGAGGACATCCATGACCTCGACGCCCACCTGAACGGCGGCATCCCGGAGCGGGACATCGACGCGCTCCAGCAGTACTGGAACGTCTTTCCGGGCCTCCGAGACGATCTCGTCGAGACCGTCGGACGACCAGACTACGTCCAACTGCGCGTCGCGCCAGAGAAGCTCCGCTCCGCCATCCTCGGCCACCGGGAGTACGAGAGCTTCGCCGAACGCGTCCGCGCCACCTTCGAGAGCTGGCGCGCGGCCCACGAGCCCGCGCTCAAGAGCATCGGCCCCGACACCCGCCCCGCGGATCTGATCCGCGACCTCTCCGAGGACGTGCTGACGAGGTTCGCCGACGTACCGTTGCTGGACCCGTACGACCCCTACCAGAGGCTGATGGACTACTGGGCCGAGGTCATGCAGGACGACGTCCACTTGATCGTCGCTGAAGGCTGGAAGAAGGCTGGCCGCGCGGTGCGTCTCGCAGAGAAGGGCGAGACCCCGGACCTGGCATTGAAGAACGGCCGGAAGACACTGAAGTACATCGCCGACCTGCTCCCCGCTTCGATCCTAATCGCACGGTTCTTCCCCCCCCGAAGGTCCGAACTTGAGCTCCTTGAGGAGCGGCACGGTCAGGCGGAAGCCGAGCGCGCTGCGCTGGAGGAAGAAGAGGGCGGGGACGAGGGCGCTCTGGCTGGCCTTGAAGGCAAGAACGGCATCACCAAGGGGAACGTGCAGAATCGCGTCATGGTTCTTCGCGACGCGGCTCTGAAGTCGTTCGCGCTCGGGACGAGCCGCTACCGGCAGGCCGCCGCCATCAGAAAGACGACGTTCGGCACCAAGCCCTGGACGCGCGGAACCGAGGACCCGGATGGGCTGTTCAGGGAGCTCGACGCGCTACACGATTGGCTCCGGCACCACGCGGCAGAGACGAAGCTCAAGAAGGACCTGGGCGCGAGGCGAACAGAACTCCAGAGCGCAACGTACTCAAGGTACGCCAGCCTGACCATGGGCGAAGTTAGGAGCCTGACCGTCCAAGACAAGTGGCTGAACAGTCTTCGCACCTGTGTCGATGTCGAGGTGGAAGCGATGTCCGGTCTACTCGCCGATCGCCTTGAACAACTGGCGAGCCGCTACGCAGAGCCTCTGCCGATGGTTGAACTCGACACCGAAACCCTGGCCACCAAAGTCGGAGGTCATCTGACGCGGATGGGCCTGACGTGGGAGTGAACACGCCCCTAGGATGGCTGCTAGAACCAGTGGAGACGAAGGGCGATGTCACCACAGGCAAGGCGCTAGCCGCAAGAGCGCCCGGCAAGCAGCGCCCTTACCTGCGCACGAAGAACGTGTTCGACGGTCGTATCGTCACCAACGACGTTCTGACGATGCCGATGACCGACGCCGAGTTCGAGCGCTATCGCGTCCTTCCTGGGGACGTTCTCCTCAACGAGGGACAGAGCCTCGAACTGGTCGGTCGTTGTGCGGTGTATCGGGACGAGAACGCGAAACCCTGTGCGATGCAGAATCAGCTGCTCCGCTTTCGCGCGCGGCCCGGTGTTTCCGCCGAGTTCGCTGCACATCTGTTTCGCTACTCGCAGCAGGAGGGTACGTTCGCCCGTATAGCCCTCCAAACAACATCTATCGCCCACCTTGGCGCGACACGCCTGGAGAAGCTGAAGCTACTCTGGCCTGAGCGGGAGGCCGAACAAGACGCCATCGCCGAGGCGCTCTGCGACATGGATCTGTTGATCGAGTCGCTGGCGACACTAATCGCCAAAAAGCGGTCGGTCCGGCGCGGCGTCATGCAGCAGCTCTTCACCGGCCGGACTCGGCTTCCAGGGTTCGACGGAGCGTGGGAGTCAAGGCACGTCGGCGAACTCGCCGCAGTTTCGATGGGGCAATCGCCTCCTTCGACGTCATACAACACGGTCGGAGACGGACTTCCCCTCATTCAAGGAAAAGCCGATCTGGTCGGGCACACAACGTCTGCCCAGGTATGGACCACTCGCCCCGCCAAGCGCTGCTCGGAAGGCACCATCGTTCTGACGGTGCGGGCGCCTGTAGGCGCTGTCGCACGCGCACACGCCGAGGTTTGCCTAGGACGGGGCGTGTGTGGATTGAGCACTACTCTAGGGACGAGATTCCTGTACCTAGCGCTACAGCACGCCGAGTCGCGGTGGGCGAAAGTCCAGCAGGGAAGCACATTCCTTGCGGCAAATGCAGACCAAATCGCAGGCTTCGCCATCGATGTTCCGGCTGACCCCGCCGAGAGAACGGCCATCGCCGAAGTCCTCTCCGACATGGATAGCGAGCTCGAATCCCTGGAACAGCGTCTCGCGAAGACCCGCGCGATCAAGCAGGGCGCGATGCAACAACTCCTCACCGGCCGCATCCGGCTGCCACTCGACAGCGAGGGCCGTCACGACAAGGGCCACGCAGATGCCTGAGTCCCAGACCAGGGAGTGGAAGCGATCCTGGCGAGACGAACACCTGAAGTGGATCTGCGGCTTCGCGAACGCCCAGGGCGGCGTGCTCGAGATCGGCAAGGATGATCGGGGCGAGGTCGTCGGCCTCAAGGAACCGCTCAGACTGCTTGAGGACATCCCGAACAAGGTCCAGTCCCTGCTCGGTATCGTCGCGGAAGTCGATCTGAGGTCGAAGTCGGGCAAGGAGTACCTGGAGATCGTGGTGGACCCTCACCCAAACCCGATCAGCTATCGGGGCGAGTTCCACTATCGCAGCGGCAGCACGAAGCAGGTTCTTCGGGGCGTAGCGCTGAGCCGCTTTCTGTTGCAGCGTTACGGGCGGACCTGGGACGACGTTCCGTCACCCGGCGTGGCGCTTGGCGACCTGGACGCGCGGAAACTGGAGGACTATCGCCGGCTGGGCGCAGGCAGCCAACGGTTGCCAGACAGCATCCTGCAGGACACCGACGACGCTGTGATCGACAAGCTCCAGTTGCGGGAAGCCGAGCTCCTGAAGCGGGCCGCGATCCTCCTTTTTCATCCGGCGCCCCAGCGATTCGTGGTGGATGCCTACGTCAAGATCGGCTACTTCCGGGGCTCGGAACTTCTGTTCCAGGACGTCGTGGATGGCGACCTGTTTGGTCAGGTCGACCGGACGATGGACCTCCTTTACACGAAGTACACGCGGGGGCTGATCTCCTACAACGGCATCTACCGCGTCGAGACGTTCCCGGTGCCGCGCGAGGCCATGAGGGAGGCGCTGATCAACGCCGTGATCCACCGCGACTACGCTAGGCCAACCACGATTCAGATTCGCGTGTACGACGATCGGATCGCGATCTGGAACGCGGTCGACCTGCCTCCCGAGTGGGGCGAGAGCCAGCTCGCCCGGAAGCTGTCGTCGAAGCCGCACAACCCGCGCATCGCCTACTCGTTCTTCAGGGCCGGGTTGATCGAAGCATGGGGCCGAGGCATCGAGCGGATTCTCGATCTGTGTGAGGAGGCAGGGAACCCACAGCCTGTCTGGGAACTGGAACCAGGAGGCGAGGGTCTGTGGTTGAGATTCCCGTTTTCGGCGGCGTACCGGGCCGCCGACACTGCGAACCGCGCAGCAACCAGTGAAACTCGCCCAGACGGCGAGACTGCCCCGATCGCTACCCCGACTACCCCGGCCACTACCCCGACTACCCCGGCCACTACCCCGATGTCCGCGAGAGAGGGCATCCTGGCCTTGTTGAAAACCGATCCGCAGTTGACCCAGCGCGAACTCGCCGAACGAGTGGGCCTGACAAGGAACGGGGTCAAGTACCACATCAAAGTGCTGAAGGCCGCCGGCCTCATCCGCCGGATTGGCTCGTCGACGGCGGGTCGATGGGACGTGCTGAAGTGAGACCCGCAGGGCTTCCAGCGAAATGACCTCCGTCGGCCAGCGGGAAAGCCGTACCCAGAAGCGCGTGATCGTCCGCCTCCAGGCTCTCGGCTACGAGTACCTGGGCCACTGGAAGAACCGCGAGGCCAACGCGAACGTCGAAGAAGACCGCCTACGGGCCTGGCTCGCGAATCGACACCTGACGGACGGGCTCGCGGGGAAAGCGCTCGAGAAACTCCGCGGGGCCGCGGAGTTCGGAGGCGCTCGGACGCTCTACGAAGCGAACCGCGAGGTCTACAACCTCCTCAGGTACGGAGTAAAGGTCAGGCCGGAAGTCGGCGAGAACCACGAGACGGTCTGGCTGATCGACTGGGAGAATCCCGATCGCAACGACTTCGCCGTCGCCGAGGAAGTGACGGTCACCGGGAAGCGGAACAAGCGGCCGGACATCGTGTTCTACGTGAACGGCATCGCCCTCGCCGTCATGGAACTCAAGCGGTCCACGGTTTCCGTAGCCGAGGGGATCAGGCAGAACCTGGACAGCCAGAAGAAGGAGTTCATCCAGCACTTCTTCTCCACGGTGCAGCTCGTGCTGGCTGGAAACGAGACGGAGGGCCTCCGTTACGCCGCGATCGGTACCCCCGAGAAGCAGTGGCTGCGCTGGAAGGAGGCCGGGGCGGCGCCGTCGGCAGGGTACAACCCCTTGCCCGAGGAACTGGGTCAACTCTGCAGCAAGCGACGACTCCTGGAAGTGATCCACGACTTCGTCGTCTTCGACGCCGGGACGAAGAAGATCTGCCGCCCCAACCAGTACTTCGGCGTGAAGGCGTCCCAAGAGCGGATTCTGAAGCGCGAGGGCGGCATTCTCTGGCACACGCAGGGCAGTGGCAAGAGCCTGACGATGGTGTGGCTGGCGAAGTGGATACGGGAGAACGTGGGAGATTCCCGCGTTCTCATCGTTACCGATCGCAAGGAGCTCGACGAGCAGATCGAGATGGTCTTCGAGGGAGTCAACGAGCACATCCGGCGAACGACAAGCGGCGCCGACCTAGTCAAGGTCCTGGACGCGGGAGTGGACGACCTGGCCTGCTCGCTGGTCCACAAGTTCGGGGCTTCGGAGGAAGGCGACGTCGGCCGCTACCAGGACGAGCTTGAAGAACACGTGCCGGCGGGCTTCAACCCGCCGGGCACGTTCTTCGTCTTCGTCGACGAGTGCCACCGCACCCAGTCCGGCAAGCTGCACGCCGCGATGAAGAAGCTGCTGCCCGGCGCCACTCTCATCGGCTTCACGGGCACCCCGCTTCTCAGGGCGGACAAGCGACGCTCAATCGAGACATTCGGCCCCTACATCCACACCTACAAGTACGACGAAGCTGTGCAAGACGGCGTAGTGCTGGACCTGCGCTACGAAGCGCGCGACATCGATCAGCGGATCTCCGCGCCGGAGAAGGTCGATCAGTGGTTCGAGGCGCACACGCGCGAACTAACGGACGTGGCCAAGGCCCAGCTCAAGCAACGTTGGGGCACGATGCAGGCGCTGCGGTCCGCAAGAGATCGGCTAGGGAAGATCGTCGCGGACATCCTCATGGACATGGGAACCCGGGACCGCTTGAAGAGCGGTCGCGGAAACGTCCTGCTTGTCTCCGACAGCATCTACTCGGCCTGTCGGTTCTTCGAGATGTTCGAACCACTGCTGTCCCACAAACCGGGTTGAGAAAAGGGCCTGAGTCGTCCGGTGCTGTAAGGTTGGTCTTGGTCGAAAGTCCAACTACAGCAAGGAGATCCAGGCTCATGGCGCATCATAACACCGTGCTCGGACAGTTGCTCAGGCTGGTGTCGAGACATGAGTTCGAGCGGGACGCCCGGAGGCATCACAAGGGGAGGAAGCTCCGTTCCATGAGCCGGTGGAGCCAGTTCGCGGCGATGGCGATGGCGCAGTTGTCGGGGCGGTGCAGCCTGCGGGACGTCGTCTCGAATCTGGAAGCCCAGAGACGGAAGCTCTACCATCTCGGCGTCGGTCGGGTCGCGCGGTCCTCTCTGGCGCGGGTGAACGAGGAGCAGCCTCACGAGCTCTTCGAGTTGCAGTTCAAGCGCCTTCTGGACCGCTGCCGAGGCTTGGCGCCCGGCCACGGGTTCCGGTTCAAGAATCCGCTCGTGTCCCTGGACGCGACGTACATCGACCTGTGCCTCTCGTTGTTTCCCTGGGCGAAGTACGGCAAGAGCAAAGGGGCGATCAAGGTCCACGTCGGTCTCGACCACGGCGGGAATCTGCCGTCCTTCCTGAGCGTGACGGACGGGAAGGGGTCCGACATCGACGTGGCGCGGACGCTGCGCTTGCCAGTGGGGAGCATCGTCGCCGCGGACCGGTTGTACCAGGACTTCAGTTGGTTGAGATCCCTTGACGAGCAAGGGGTTTTCCTGGTCACGCGGCTCAAGCGGGGAGTCCGGTACGCGGTGCGGGAGCGCCGCTCGTACGCGCCCGGCCGCGGCGTGACCTCGGACCAGCTGATCGAGCTGACGAGCAGGAAGGGCCGGAAGGACTGCCCGATTCCGCTGCGGAGGGTCGGCTATCGCGACGCCGCGACCGGCAAGCACTACGTGTTCCTCACCAACAACTTCGCGCTCGCGCCGAGGACCATCGCGGACATCTACAAGGCGCGCTGGCAGGTCGAGCTCTTCTTCAAGTGGATCAAGCATAACCTCCGGATCAAGAGCTTCCTCGGCACTTCCCGCAACGCCGTGCTGACGCAGATCTGGATCGCCATGTGCGTCCACCTCCTCCTCGCCTACCTGAAATTCTCCAATCGCCTCAAGTGGACGCTCAGCGAGATCCTCCGTCTGCTCCAACTGAATCTCTTCGAACGACGCCCACTCAATGACCTGTTACAGACACAACGCGACCCGCCGCGCCCGAGAAACGATCAACTGCAACTCGCCCTGCCCTGAAGTTTGTGGGACAGCAGTGTGTTCGAACGGACGCCGCTTGCCGGAAAGTGCGCCATCGTGACCTCCTATCGACCGCAAGCCGCCGACATCAAGGGCGAGGACGCAGGCGAAGGGCAGAACGAACGCCTGCTGAAGTACGACGTCTACCGGGCGATGCTCGCGACCCACTTCGACCAGCCCGAAGACCAGGCAATGCACCGGATCGAGGAGTTCGAGAAACAGGTGAAGAAGCGCTTCGTCAAGGCGCCGGGCCAGATGAAGCTGCTCATCGTGGTCGACAAGTTGCTCACGGGCTTCGACGCCCCGTCCGCGACCTACCTCTACCTCGACAAGCAGATGCGAGACCACGGACTATTCCAGGCGATCTGCCGCGTGAACCGGCTGGACGGCGAAGACAAGGAGTACGGCTACGTTGTCGACTACAAGGACCTCTTCGGATCGTTGGAGAAAGCAGTCGGGGACTACACCGGCGAGGCCTTCGCGGGCTACGACGCGGAGGATGTCCAGGGACTCCTCAAGAGCCGGTTGAGACTGGGACGCGAGCGACTGGAGGAAGCGCGCGAAGCGGTCGAGGCGCTGTGCGAGGGCGTCGAGCCTCCCCGCGACACTGCCGCCTACATTCGTTTTTTCTGCGGTTCGGGCACCCCCGGAGCCGAGCAACAGGTGGAACGCGAACGGAAGCGCCTGACGCTCTATCGCCTCGTCGCCGCCTACGTTCGCGCATGGGCGAACCTGGCCAACGAGATCGCGGAAGCCGGCTACACGGAAACCGAAGCGGCGAAGATCCGGCAAAGCGCGAACCACTACGAGAAGGTCCGTCAGGAAGTGAAGCTCGCTAGCGGCGACTACGTCGAACTGAAGACGTTCGAGCCGGCGATGCGTCACCTGCTGGACGCCTACGTTCGTGCTGGAGAAAGCGAGAAGATCTCCGCCTTCGACGACCTGGGCGTCGTCCAGATGCTCGTCGAGCGCGGCGAAGAGGCCATCGGGGCTCTGCCCGAGGGGATACGCAGCAGCCCGGAAGCGGTCGCCGAGACGATCGAGAACAACGTGCGGCGGATCATCGTGGACGAAACGGCGGTCAACCCGAAGTACTACGAGAAGATGTCGACCCTTCTGGATGACCTCGTCGAGGAGCGCCGCCGGCAGGCACTCGCGTACCGGGAGTATCTGGAGAGGGTCCGCGACCTGGCCGAGCACATGCTCGGCGGCGGCGATGGGGTCTATCCGCCGGCCATCGACACCCTTCCGTTGAAGGCGCTGTACGACAACCTGGGCGGCGACAACGACGAACTCCGGGAGGCGGCAGCGATCCGGATCGACCAGTGCGTTCGCAACGCCGCGGAGGCGGACTGGCGCGGCAACGTGATGAAGGAACGCAAAGTCCAGATAGCGATCCTGGAGGCGCTCGGCGATCCGACCGACGACCGCGCAGCCGATCTCCTGAAACTGGTGAAGGCGCAGCGTGAGTACTAGCCACGCCAATCTCGAACTCGGCCACACGGGAATCGAGGTCGCCGGTATCCACGTCGACGTGCTTCGCAAGAGCATCAAGCACCTCCACTTGACGGTTCGCCCGCCGGACGGCCGGGTCCGCGTCTCGGCGCCGGCCCACCTGGACGACGACGTCGTGCGGGCCGCAGTCGCTTCTCGTCTGGGCTGGATTCGCCGCAAGCAGGCGGCCTTCCAGAGGCAGGCGCGCCAGTCGCAGCGGGAACTTGTCACCGGCGAGAGCCACTGGTTCCAGGGCGCCCGGTACCGGCTCGACGTGACCGAAGAACATGCCCGGCCTCGGGTGCGCCTCGCCGGTGGCCGCAGGCTCGAACTCCGAGTTCGCCCGGGGAGCGACTGGCACGTCCGCGCAGCCACCCTCGAACGCTGGTATCGCGGTCAGCTCAGGGCACAGGTGCGGCCGCTGCTCGACAAGTGGGAACCGCGGGTCGGACGCACCGTGGTCGAAGTCCGCATCCGTCGGATGAAGACGCTCTGGGGAAGCTGCAATCCGAAGGCCCGACGCATCTGGCTGAACCTGGAGCTCGCCAAGAAACCGCCGCGTTGCGTGGAGTACGTCCTTGTCCACGAGATGGTCCACTTCTTCGAGCGGAGTCACAACGAGCAGTTCATGGAGCGGATGGACGCGCTGCTGCCGCACTGGCGAAGTCTGCGCGAGGAACTCAATCGCGAACCGCTGGCCCACGAGAACTGGAGCTACTGACTGCTCAACAATCCTCGCGGCCCGGATCTCCTGGCCGACCTGCAGGCCCTGGCTAGTCGGGCGCACGGCCTCCACGGGTCTCTCACCAACCGTAGCAACTGAGCCCATGGCGCAAAAACTTCGACGGCTTCACGCAGGGAAGTCCCGCATCGTTCGGGAGCTCTTCATCGATACAGCGGACGACAACTACATCACTGCCCGTTGGTGTTTCGCGGAAGGGATGAATATCGACTACTCTTGGCTCGCCGTTCACACGCTTGAAAAGTACATGAAAGCGGCTCTGCTGTTGAACGGGAGATCAGGCAAACGCGGCCGCGACGAGGATGGGAACTGCAGGTGCATTGGTCATGACATCAGGCTTCTCTATAAGAACATCGAGCGCATTTCTTCGGAGCTCCTGCCGGCCAGACTAGAGCAGCCGGCAGAACTCAGGGTCGATTCTTGGCGTGACGAAACGCCCGCCGGCTTTCTTGAGAGGTGCTTCAGGTTTGTGTGTGGGCACGGAGTGACTCGGGCGCCATGTCGAGTCCGCCGAGATGGAAGTAGATGGCGAGGCGGAAGTGCTCTCGATTTCGATAGCCGTTCGCTCTTCGCTTGATTTTCTGGATCGTCGCGTTGATCCCCTCGGCGTTGGCGTTGGAGATACCGGACACGGCGGCGTTGATGACGGCGTCCCAGTGGCCCCTGATCATCCTGGCCACTTTCCTGATCGGTTCCAGCCGACTGCGGATCGCCCAGTCGTACCAGTTCTGCCAGCGCCGCTCGGCCCAGCCGCGGCGCGCGTAGCCCCACGAGTCCCGCGCCATCTCCTTGATCGCCCAGGCCCGCGCCACGCGAAGGTGACTCGCGCGAAGAGCAGCGAAGCGCCGCTGCTGCGGGCGGGTCATTCGCCCACTCCCCATCAACCACAGGTAGCGGCTCCGCTTCAGACCCGGGTCCCCTGCTTCGAGCAACTCCCGCTGCTCGGCGCGTCGAACCAGGTCCACGGCGTGATTCAGGTGCGCGACGATGTGGAATCGGTCATGAACGATGGCCGCGTCCGTGTACTTCTCCACCGAGGAAATGTAGGCCGGCCACATGTCCATCGCCACCTGCTCGATGCCAGCGCAGCCCGTCTCGCCCAACTCCTCGAAGTAGCCGTCAATGGCGGCCCGGCCACGACCGTCGGCCACGTGAGTCACCACGCCGCGCTCCAGATCGTTGACCACCGTCACGTACTCGTGGCGCCGCCGAAACGACGTCTCGTCCACGCCCAGCAACCGAGGCGGCTCCAACTGGCGCCGCGCGAGACCCCGCTCCACCGCGCGACGCTGAATCCCCGCCGCCTGATCCCAACTCAGACCCATGCGGCGCGCCACCGCGTGAACGCTCGCCTCGCGAAGCCATTCGATGGCCTCTGCCTCGAACAGCGCCGTGAACCGCGAACTCTCGTCCGCCCAAGGCACCTTCAACTGGTGGACGCCATGCTCCGAGCAGAGCACCCGAGGAACCTCCGCGTGAACCCGCGTCTGGTGCTGCATCGTGTCCAGATGACGCCAGCGGCGATGCCGGCTGTCGTAGCCCGGACAAGCCACGCCGCACTCCGGGCAGAGAGCCTCCCCATTGTGCTCGACGTGGATCTCCACCGTCCCGCCTACCACCGGACCGCGACGGCGAGGATGCGGCTCGTCCATCCGAAGCACCACCGCACGCACACGCCAAGGCGGCTTGATACCCAACAACCTCTCGAACGTCCTGGCACTCTTCATCCCGCCAGTCTAAACCCGCAAGCCAGCCACCAAACCCGCAACCACCCACACAACAGCCTGAAGACCCTCTTGAGAGGCTCTATCGTACCGGCAACGCCCACAACCGATACCAGATCTTCGGCTTCTTGCGCCACCAGGAGGATCTCTTCAAGCTTGATGCGATGGCCTTCGCATTGCGCCGGCTTTGTGTGCCGCTGGATGCTCACTTCCTGGGCAGGCGGCGGCCGGGCAGGAGGAACCAGACGCATCGCGAAGTGCTGATCGAGGAACCAAGAACGTGGGTCGTGTCCTTGGACTGCAATCTCGAAAGAACGGTGAATGGCAATCGCGGCGAACAGCTACGTGACGTCCTTCTGAACCTCAACGTGCCCTTCGGTCCTAGTGATTTTTCTCATCGCGATATGCCAAGCGTGATGGCTTGGCGTGGCTCTGTCATCGGGCGCTTGATTCTGAAACCGCTCGAGCAGGCGTCGACTAGCGACGAGGCAGCGCACGCGGTGGAACTCTGCGCTTGGTCGCTCCAGAACATCGTCCTTCCTCGCGAGGTGAGGAAGCAACTTCGGGAAGCCCTCGGTCCGCAGGCAGCGTCTAGCAGCTAGGGCCTGTTCACACTAGCAGGTAAATCCGTGTATCCTCCGTTGCGTCGTCTTGAACGTCGTAAACGGAGGAGGATCAAGGACATGGAACTCACGGAGGAGCAGTACGAGCGGATCGCGCCGCTGCTTCCGAGGCAGCGGGGCAACGTGAGACTCCCGAATCTGCAAGTGCTCAACGCGATTTTGTACGTGGCGGAGCACGGCTGCAAGTGGCGGGGGCTTCCGAAACGGTTCGGCAACTGGCACACCGTCTACGTGCGGATGAATCGTTGGGCGAAGAGCGGTGTGCTGGACCGCGTGTTCGAGTACCTGCAGCGAGAGCAGATCATCCGCATCAAGGTGGAAGCGCTGGGACTGGACAGCACCAGCGTGAAGGTCCACCCGGACGGCACGGGCGCAGAAAAAAAAACGGCCCGCAAGCGATCGGCAAGTCGCGTGGCGGCTGGACCACCAAGATTCATCTGGTTGCCGCGAATGCTCGAACGGCAGTCGCCTTCTCTCTCTCCCCCGGCCAAGCGCACGACGCGCCGCAGGGCCGCGAGCTCCTGAGAAGCATGGCGGCGGAACAGCCGACAGCCAATCTGGCGCTGGTGATGGACCGCGCGTACGAGGACGACGCAACCCGCCAGTTGGCCCTGGACTTGGGCTTTGTGCCGGTCGTGCCGCCGAAGAGCAACCGTCTCAACCCCTGGGAGTACGATCGGGAGATGTACAAGCGGCGCAACGAGGTCGAGCGCCTCTTCCGTCGCCTGAAGGGGTTTCGTCGTATCTTCTCTCGATTCGAGAAACTCGACGTGATCTTCCTCGGCTTCGTCGTCTTCGTGCTCATCGTCGATGCGCTGAGATAGTGTGAACAGGCCCTAGCTCACTTGGGCCTCGGAGTAGCCGAAGAGCCCGGGCCCGGACGGGTGTCGGCGGAGAGGCGACAGCCAGCGTCCGAGGCCGGGAAGCGCAGTCGCCGCCAGAGTCAGGACTAGGCCGGTATGATCCGTCGTCGGCCTCGCGGTCCGGCGAGGTGAGGTTCGAGCTGGCATGAACGACTCCGAATCAAACACGACCGACACTCTCATCACCGAACTGCAAGCCGCAGTGGGCGAGGACGTGGTCCTCACCGGCGAGGCGGTCACGGCTCGGGCTGGCGACGGCTCGGGCACCGTTCCATGCGCGGCCCGGGCGGTGCTTCGGCCACGCACGACGGAGCAGCTCTCGGCAGCCTTGGCGGTCTGCCATCGCGCCAACCAGCCGGTGGTGCCGCAGGGCGGGCTGACCGGTCTCGTCGGCGGCGGTGTCGCCGGTGATCTGGAGGTCGCCATTACCCTGGAACGGATGACCGCGATCGAAGAGATCGATCCCGTTGGCCGGACGATGACGGTCCAGGCGGGGGCGGCGCTGCAGAGTATTCAGGAGGCCGCCGAAGCGGAGGGTCTGCTCTTCCCGCTCGACCTCGGCGCCCGCGGCTCCTGCACGATCGGCGGCAACGTCGCCACGAACGCCGGAGGCAACCGGACGATCCGCTACGGCATGACCCGCGATTCGGTGCTCGGCCTGGAGGCCGTGCTCGCCGACGGCACGGTGCTCTCGAGTCTGAACAAGATGGTCAAGAACAACGCGGGCTATGACCTGAAACACCTCTTCGTCGGTTCCGAGGGCACCCTGGGAATCGTCACCCGCGTCGTCCTGCGCCTGGAGCGGCGGCCCCGCAGCCACGACTGCGCTCTGCTGGCGGTTCCGGGGTTCACCGAAGTAGTCGAGTTGTTGCGCCGGCTGGAAGAGGAGATCGGCGGCTCGATGAGCGCCTTCGAGGTCATGTGGCGCGAGTTCTACGAGCTGGTGACGGGACCACAGGCGAGGACGGCACCCCCGATTCCGCACGGCGACCCCTACTACGTGCTGGTCGAGTCGCTCGGTACGCGGCCCGAGCAGGACGCTGCACAGTTCGAGGAGGCGCTCGGCGAGTGCATGGAGGCCGGTCTGATCGGCGACGCAGTGCTCGGTCGGTCCAAGGTGGAGCGCGACGAGATCTGGGCGCTGCGCGACGACGTTGAACAGCTCAACCACCTGGCCCCCATCTTCACCTTCGACGTCAGCCTGCGGATCGCCGACATGAAGGCCTACGTAGCGAACATCAAGACGGCCCTGGCGGACCGGTGGCCGGACAGCCGGTGCGTGGTCTTCGGCCATCTCGGCGACGGCAACCTTCACGTCGTAGTCTCTGTCGGTGATGGCTCCCCGGAGGCACGCGTTGGCGTCGAGGAGATCGTCTACGGACACCTTGAGCCGATCAACGGGTCGGTGTCCGCGGAGCACGGCATCGGCTTCGAGAAACGGGCTCACTTAGGCCGAAGCCGCACGGCGGAGGAGATCGGTCTCATGAAGACTCTGAAGAGGACCCTCGACCCGAAGGGCATCCTCAATCCTGGAAGAGTGTTCGAAGCGGAGGGCGCGCCCGAAACGCGCACGCCCACGAACGCCAGCGTACGGCTGCCGGGATAGACCGGCCTTCCGGCTCACCCGGAGGCCGGCAGAAGCGCCCGCACACCCTCGGCGACCCGCCCAAATGGGCGAAAGTGCTGCTCGCCCGTCGCGAGCTTGATCGCGAAGCGGTGTACGAAATCAAGTGCTGGGGCGCCCCGAGCGTGTCTCCGCGCTTCTCCGGCCGCGTGCTAGAGCCGGCCGTCGATACTCCCGACTAGCCGCTACCTCCGCACGGTCAAGTTCTTTTGACTCAGACCCCTGCACCAGATAGCGTCGCGCTCGCCGCTCAACCACTGGAGGCCCTAGGTCGCGCCAATCCGTCCGCCCCCGTCAATCCAAGCCCCGCCATCACAGTCGACCCCGCCACCACCTCTCTGGCTTAGGCCTCTGAACCCAAGTCGCGGAACACGTCAAGGGCCCCGATCTTCCCCTGGGTCCTACTGGCATTCCTGTCGCGCAGCCGCGGCGGCCACGTGCGCCCTGCTGCCTCGGCCTCTACAACCGTTCACACATCACACGCACTCCTCCAAACCCCTGTAACCCCACCATAGACAAGCAGCGCCCCAATGCCATCTCCACCCAACGACATCCCCAACCTCTCTTCGAGAAACTCGACAACCGGCTCAGTCTCGACAAGGAAGAGGGCGACCATGCGTACTTCACTTCGCTCTCACTCAAGCTTGAGTACCTCACTAAGGTCCTAGTCTCCGGAGTGGTCGCAGTTGTAGCCGACGACGTCGATCGTCACCGCTACTCCCTTGAGTACCGCCTCGTTCGCGCAGACTCTCTCGGCACCTGGACTGAAGTGCTCGATCAGGCCCTTTCCGGGCCACCCGCCCAGTTCCTTCTTACCGAAGCGCGGCCCTTCATCAGAGATCTCACCCAACGAGTGAGTGCAGCCGACTGGCGCCACAGCGCCGTCGAGTGCCTAGCAACAGCAGCCAGAGCAGTAGGTGTCGAGTACCGGCTGCCCCACAAGGTGGCCTTGCGGGAGTTCTTCCACCTCGGCGTGCGTTTGCGAAACCGGAGCCGCGCGCACGGCGCCCCAACGGCCGCCCAATACAGCGCCGCCTGCCTACCCCTTGCCCAAGCCTTAGACCTAGTCGTGGACCGGACCGAGCTCTTCCAGCTACCTTGGGTACACCTTCATCGCAACCTCTCCGGCAAGTACCGCGTCTCGCCCTTGTTGAACTCTTCGTCGGCGTTTGACTACTTGAAGCGCACCGCCACCGAGCACCACGCCAACGGTGTGTACATCGGACTCAATTCCGACGGCCGGCCAGCTCGTCCACTCGCGGTGAGGTTGATCTTCACCGACCCTAATCTCCTTGAGATCCGCCTTCCCAACGGGAACTTCAAGAACGATCAGTTCGAAGTCCTATCCTATGTCAGCAATACAGACGAGCGTCAAGATGGATCCCTTTGGACTGTGCCGCCAAGTCGGCTCCCCAAGAGCGAAACGGAGGGCGGAGCGACCCTCGAACCCCTCGGAAGCATCTTCGCCAACGTCCCACCTCAAGATCGCACCTACATCCGGCGCCCGACGCTTGAACGACAAATCCGTGATGAACTCAAGGAAGTCAGCAGACATCGCATCCTGACACTGACCGGACCGGGCGGCATCGGAAAGACGAGCGTCGCGATAGCCGCCATACGGGACTTGTCCCAGACACACGACCCGCCGTATGACACCGTCCTCTGGATTAGCGCCAGAGATGTAGATCTTCTTGAGGCCGGCCCTAAGCCCGTCACTCAGGCCGTCTTGTCGCAAGATGATATCTCCCGCCTAGCGGTGGAGCGCCTAGAGCCACGTCAACGACACGACTCCGATTTCTCTCCTCAGAGCTTCTTTGAGGAGTGTCTTCGCAAAGGTGGAGCGGGTCCGACGCTGTTCGTTCTGGACAACTTCGAGACCATACAAGACCCCGCCGACACCTTCAGATGGCTAGACGCTCACATCCGCTCACCGAACAAGGTGCTGATCACGACCCGCTTCAGGGACTTTCGCGGCGACTACTGGGTAGAAGTGGGTGGTATGTCAGACGATGAAGCCGGTGCACTTGTGGATCAACACGCCAAATCGCTCGGCGTTTTCAGACTACTGAACCGCAACTACAAGGAAGAGCTTATTCGAGAGTCCGGCGGGCATCCGTACGTGCTCAAGATCCTCCTTGGCGAAGTGGCCAAAGAGCAACGCGCCGTGAAGCCGCGACGGGCGGTGGCGACTGCGGACCGCCATCTTGGCGCCCTGTTCAAGCGGACCTTTGACGCACTAAGCCCCGCAGGCCAGCGCGTCTTCTTGCTCCTCTGCAGTTGGCGTGCCGTCGTGCCAGAGATCGCCATCGAAGCCGTTTCGCTTCGTCCGGGCACCGAGCGCTTCGACGTGTCCCGCGCTCTAGATGAACTTCGAAGGTTCTCCCTTGTTGAGTACCTTGAGCCAGAAGTCGAAGAAGCAGACTCCGATGCAGCTGCGTTTGTGGCCGTCCCGATGGCGGCCGCCATTTTCGGACGGAGCGAACTGAAAGTCAGCACCTTTAGAGTCGCGATTGAGGAGGACCGCAAGATCCTCATGGAGTTTGGGCCGGGTCGAGCAGAGGACGTCCGCCGCGGAGTCCTTCCTCGTATTGAGAGTCTCTACCAGACTGTGGCCAGAAGAGCGGACGACACTCCAGAGACCCTTGAGCAGTACCTGCCGGTTCTGGAGTATCTGGCCTCCAGAGTACCCCAAGCGTACCGACGTCTAGCTGTCCTAGTGAGCGAAGTTAGCCACAGCGATCTGGCAGTCGAACGAGCCAAGGGCTACTTGAGGAGTTTCCTGAGATCTGCCGATGTAGCGGAACTGCTAGATGGATGGTTACAGTTGGCGGACCTTTGTGCTGCGAGCGGCGACGCGCTGGGCGAGGTCCATGCCCTGTGCGAGGCGGCCCTTCTTCCCACATCCGGAAAGGAGGACGTTGGGCGGCTGGCGAACCGACTCAATCAGCGCGTCCGTGATCTCAAGGAACGGAACATCGAGACCGCGTGGTCAGGGGAAGTTCGCGAGCTACTTGGCCGCGTGATCGAGAAGATGGAGAAGGAACTCGGCGTGCTTTCGGCGACTGACTGTTCTCGCTTGGCGTGGCTCTATCTCAACGTGGGAAACTCCGATCGGGCACTCTCCGTCGCCAGGATTGGAGCCCGGCGCGAGCCAACCAACGAGCATTGCCAGAACCTCCTCCGAAGGCTCCAGGGCCTATAGGAGTCGGTCGGGGGATTGGTGAGAACGGTCCCGGCATCGTATTGATCCGCGGCTCTCCGGTTGAATAGCCCCGCCACCGCGGCTCGCTCAAGGCTGGCGGGCGAGGAGCCTCTCCGACTGTGTAAGCGCACGCGCGGAGGTTCAGGCGTACTCGGGCGCGAGATCCTCGCGCAGCCGCTCGAGCAGTTCCTTCGTCTTCACGATGCCTGCATCGGCGGCCATCGGACCCTCGAACTCGATGCCGACCCAGCCGCGATAGCCGGCGTCGAGGACGATCCGCATCATCTGTGCGTAGTCGGTCGTCGTCTCGTCGCCGTTCTCGTCGAAGCGGTAGCTCTTGGCGCTGACGGCGCGGGCGAAGGGCATCAGCTCGGTGACGCCCTGGTACCTGTCGTACCACTCTTCGGGCTCCTCGGAGACCCGGAAGTTGCCGAAGTCGGGCAGGGATCCGATGCGGGGGTGATCGACCATGGCGAGCGTGCCTGCCAGCCACTCGCCGTTGCTCGAGATGCCGCCGTGGTTCTCGACCAGGACGTCGATGTCATAGCCGTCGGCGTACTCGCACAACTGGCGCAGGCCGTCCGCCGCCAGCTTCTGCTGCTCCTCGAAGGACCCCGCGCTGGCGGCGTTGACCCGCACCGAGTGGCAGCCGAGGAAGGCGGCCGCCTCGACCCACTTGTGGTGGTTCTCGACCGTCTGGGCCCGCTCCGCCGCGTCCGGAGCACCGATCGATCCCTCCGCGTCGCACATGATGAGCAGACTCGTCACACCCTCGCCGTCGCAGCGCGACTTGAGGTCGGCCAGGTACTCCTGGTCGCGGGCGCGGTCGAAGAAGAAGGTGTTCACGTACTCCACGGCTTCGATGCCCAGGCCGCGGGCGCGGGCCGGGAAGTCCAGGTGATCGAGTTCGCCCTGGTAGAGCGAGCGCGGGTCGGTCTGGAGGACCTCGCCGAAGGAGCCGTCGGCCAGGGCACTCAGCGACGGCCCGAACAGCTCGCGGAAGTAGGACCACTCGGCCAGCGAGATGCGGTAGAGGGGCTCGACCGTGGCCTCGGCGGCCGGCGTCGCCTCTTCTCCGGAACCGGCGTCGCCCTCCGTGCAGCCGGCAGCGGCAGCGGCGCCCAGCACGGCGCCGGTTTGCAGAAAACGTCTGCGGTCGATCTTCATCCGGGCAGTGTAGCGCGCCACGAAACCTCTACGCCTGATCTCCGTAGTCCTGAGGCAGGAGGAGTGCAACTCGAAATGGAAGTCCTGACCATCCTGACTCTCGGGGCGATCGCCCTCGGACTGCTTGCCGTTTTCGCCGTCGTCGCCTTCGTCGCGAAGATCGCGTTCAAGCTGGTGCTGCTGCCGTTCAAGATCATCGGTTTCATCGCCGCGACCCTGCTGGCCGCGGTCCTGATTCCGATCGCCATCGTGGCCCTTCCGGTGACGATCGCCGTCGGCGTCGTGCTGCTGGTCGTCGGCGGTCTGGTGGCCGCCGTCTGCGCCGGCTTCGGTCTGCTGAGCGCGATCTTCTAACGCACCAGGTGCCACTCGGTCTGGCGGCCCGCCAGGTAGAGCACCTGCTCGCCGTCGTAGACGGCGCTCTGCTCCAGCTTGATCTGGACGTCCTGGCCGCCCCACATCTCGAGCTCGACCTTGACGTTGCCCTCGATCGCGTAGGCGGTGTCCGGGTACAGCGGCCAGTCGCCCCGGATCGGCGTCGGTCCCTGGTTGTCCCACATGCCGATCGTCGGCCCCGGCGCGTGGCCGAACACGCCGAGCGGATGGGTGTAGGTGCTGGAACGGAGACCCTCGTCCGTGGCGACCGAGATCGTCGCGGCCAGGATCTCGTTGCCGGTGCGGCCGGTCCGGAACTCGCCGGTGAGGATGTCCTGCCAGCGGTTGCCGGCGGCGAGAGCCTCCTGTAGCTCCGCCGGAGCTTCACTCTCGCCCAGACGCAGCACGTAGCCCATCTCCTGGGTGTCGGTACACAGTCCGACGTAGCAGATGCCGACGTCGGTATGCAGGACGTCGCCGCGCTGGATCACGAATTCGCCGCTACCGCCGCAGAAGGGCTCGCCCGGGTCGCAGGCCTCGTCCTCGTCCGACGCCCGGCGCTGGGCGTTGACGGAGGGCAGGAACCAGATATCGAGACCGAGATCCTCGAACCGCTGGGCGATGTACCAGACGACATCGTCCGTGGTCGTGGCGCCCGCGGTGATCACCCGCTCCGAGAACGCCTCCGCAATCACGCCGCGGGCCAGGGAGACGATCTGCGGATAGGCCTCCATCTGCAGCGGACTGCGGGTCTCGATCCAGCGGACGACCAGCTCCTCGGCGCTGGTCAACCGCTCCTTGAGTTCGGGCGTGAGCACCTCCAGCAGCCGCTCGTGGAGCGCCGCCGAGAGACCGTCCGCGACGGGCCAGTGGCGCGAGACGTTGACGCCGATTCGCTTCGGATCGCGGGCGGTGATCACTTCGCCCAGTCCCAGCCACTGTTCCTCCAGATCGCCGCCCTCCCAGGCCGACTCGTACAGCGCGTCGTACGGGTAGCGGTTCACCGTCAGGAGTTCGATGCCGCCGTTGTCCGGCCCGCGGTCGAAGAACACGAGCATCGTCGTCCGCCGGGCGGCGAAGACGGGTCGCGGCACCAGGCTGAAGAACACCGGGTCCTCGTTGTACTCCCGGTTGATGACCAGCCACATGTCGATCCCGGTCTCGCGCATCAGCCGCGGCAGGAGCTCGTTCAGCCGCTCCTCGAGCATGCGGTTGAAGGGCTCCACGCGGTCCCGATGCGGGAGCACGTGGCCGGGGCCGTCGAGTACCCGTCCCTGTCCGAAGTTGGCCCTCTGGGCGAGAACGGGCGTAGCGGCCAGCGCGAACAAACCGAACGCCGCGATCAGCCGGCGTGCATGGGATCGCTTCATGTCTCCAGTACCTCCAGGTGCCCCGAGAGGACGGCCTTCCGGGCCGTCTCGAGCAGACCGCAGCGAAAGCCGCTCTCCGGGCCGGAAAGCTCAGCCGCCTCGAGCGGCAGTTGGCCACCGCCGATCAGCCGGCGGACGATCTCGACTCCGGCGTAGCGGGCGATCAGCTCCCGGTCGACGCCGGATTCGCAGTCTTCGGCCTCCTCCGAGCCGACGGCCGCCGACAGAAACGCCGCGACGACCTCCTCCGGCTGCCGGGCGAGCAGCAGATGGGCAAGCCCGGTGCCGATGTCGAACTCCGCATCGCCCCAGCCACCGTACTGCGGGTCCACGACGCGAACGCCGCCGTCCGGCAGGAGCAGCCAGTTGGCGGGATGAAACGCGCCGTGAACCAGGCAGGCGCCGGCGCCGAGGAAGCGGCCGCCCAGCTTCGACACGGCCTCCCTGAACGCACGATCCGACCGCAGGGCCGCCGCCGCCTCGCCCAGTCCCGGTTCGGTCACGTCGAGGGCGGCATCGCCTGGCGCCGAACCGTCAGGTCCGACGCCATCGCCGCCCGCCATCACCGAAGCGAACGGCGTCTCGAACAGCAGCCGGTGGTTCAGGGCCTTCATGCCCGTGCTCGCAAGGTCCGGCTCCTCCCCGCCGCGCGTCCCGAGGCGAAGAGCCCGAAGGAACGCACCCAGGGCCTGCGCCGCCTCATCGGCAAGCGAGCCGCCCCGGTAGATCGACGCGAGATTCGAGGCGCCGCGGAAGTCCTCGAGCAGTAACAGGGACCTCGCTTCGTTGGCCGCCATCAGACGCGGCATGTGAGCCGCGGCCTCGGGTACACGAGCTACCTCCGCATAGAACGCGCGCTCGCCGTGCCAGCGACCCGACGGCATCGCGACGGATTCGTCACGCCGCAGCCAGGGAAGCGACTGCTTCAGGACCGCGGTGCGCCACCCTCCGCGCAGTTCCTGGAGCTCGACCCGCATCACGGTGCTCGACTCGCCGCCGAGGGAGGCGCAGGTCGTGACCTGCTCCTCGTCGCCCAACCAGCCAACCGCACCCATCACCAGGTCCACCCGACCCGCCTGGTCGGCCGACAGGACGTGAACTTCCGGGTGCTCAGCCTCGAACTCGGCCCGCCGGCTCATCGGCGCAAGCTATCACCGGGCACCTGGGTGGCGCGTCCTCGCGTCACCCGCGTCAAGGTCCGAGCGCCCGCCTTCGGGCGGTCGGATGTCGGACCGCCATATGCTTGCCCTGAGGACGCCATGAACCGGACCGACCGCGAACGATTCGAGGCCACCGGACTGGTCAAGTTGCCCGGGCTTCTCCCGGACGAACTGACCAGCCGCGCGCTGAAGCTCGTCTACCAGAAGTCGGAGGAGGCGGGAGTCCGCCGGAACGGCGTCTGGCTGCTGGACCAACTGACCGACGAGCCTGTCCAGCGCCACAACAAGCGCCTGCTCGAGGGAATACGACATGCCCGGGTGCTGGCCGACCTGGTGACCCCGGAACTCGAGGCGGCGGTCGAGGCGGCGGCGGGCGGCCCGATCAGGCCGCTGCTGAAGTGGCCGCAGCTCCTCTTCTCGTTCCCCGAGCCGGGCGCCTGGTCCCTGCCCGAGATCGCCTGGCATGTCGACCTGCCGAAGCTGCCCAATCGCCGGACCGTGCCCGGCGTGCAGGCGTTCGCGATGCTCGACACGGTCGAGGCGGGTGGCGGCGGAACGGTCGTCGTCCAGGGCGCTCACCGGCTCCTGTACGACATTCCGTGGCTCGGTTCCCGGCAGATCACGGAACGCCTTCGCCGGGAGAGCTACTTCCGGGAACTCATGTCGAAGCGGGTGAAGGCCCGAGGCCGGTTCCTGCGTGACGCCGTGCGCTGCGGCGATGCCGACCTCCAGGTCGTCGAGCTGACCGGCAAGCGCGGCGACGTCTACCTGATCGACATGCGTCTGCTGCACTCACCCGCTCCGAACGTGTCGGCAGCGCCGAGGATCATGTGGACCCAGCGCTTCCTGACCGAGGCCACCCACGACGACATGACCGCCCTGTTCGCCAGGATGCGGGCCGGATACGGAGCGGCCGGCGAAGCGACCGCGGCAGCCCCTTCGTAACAACGAAGTGCCCGGCGAACGACAGGTGCTGAGGATCGCGATGTGGTCCGGCCCCCGGAACATCTCGACCGCGATGCTGCGTGCCTGGGGGAACCGCGACGACACCTTCGTGTGCGACGAGCCGCTCTACGCGAACTACCTGCTCGAGCACGGGCTCGACCACCCCGGCCGGGACGAGATCCTCGCCCACCACGACAGTGACCTGGAGCGCGTCGTCCACTGGCTGACGGAGGACACGTCCTTTGACCGCACGGTCTTCTACCAGAAGCACATGGCGCACCACCTGTTGCCGGAAACGGACCGGTCCTGGGTGGCGAAGCTCATCAACGTCTTCCTGATCCGCGATCCGGCGGAGATGCTGACGTCGCTGATCCACATCCTCCCGGAACCGAAGCTGTCCGATACCGGCCTTCCCCAGCAGCGGGAGCTCTTCGACCTGGAATGCGAGCGGCTCGGCCGGGCCCCGGCTGTCATCGACTCGGCCGATATGTTGCGGAACCCGCGCACGGGCCTCGGGTGTCTATGCCGCGCGGTCGGCGCCGACTTCGACGAAGCGATGCTGAACTGGCCGCCCGGCCGCCGCGAGACGGACGGCATCTGGGCGCCGCACTGGTACGGTGCGGTCGAGAAGAGCACCGGCTTCGCGCCGTACCGTCCCAAGAACGAGCCGGTTCCGGAGTTCCTTGCCGGTGTGCTCGAGGAGTGCCAGGAGCACTACCATCACCTGGCCACGCACCGCCTGCTCTTCTGAGCCGCCCCCAACCGCCAGCGAACCCGTCATGCTCCAGAAGGCCGACCCCAGAAACCGGGACCTGCTGATCAACATCAACGGCGAGCTGATTCACCGCGATCAGGCGGGGATCAGCCCCTTCGATTCCGCCGTTCAGGGCGGCGACGCCGTCTGGGAGGGGCTGCGCCTGTACGACGGCCGCATCTTCAGGCTCGAGCAGCACCTGGACCGTCTCCGCCACTCGGCGCTGGCGCTGGCCTTCGAGGAGATCCCACAGCAAGAGGAGCTCATCGAGGAGATCCGCCGCACCCTGGAGGCGAACGGGATGCGGGACGACGTCCACATCCGCCTGACCCTGACCAGGGGCGTCAAGATCACCTCCGGCATGGACCCGCGGCTCAACACAGCCGGGCCCACGCTGATCGTCCTCGCCGAGCACAAGCCGCCGGTCTACGGCTCAGAGGCCATCCGGCTGATGACGTCCTCGATCCGCCGCTTTCCGCCCGACTGCATGGATCCGAAGATCCACCACAACAACCTGATCCAGTCGATCCTGGCCAAGATCGAGGCGAACGCCGCGGGCGCCGACGACGCCCTGATGCTCGACCGCCAGGGCTTCGTGGCGGAAACGAACGCCACCCACGTCTTCCTGGTGCGCGACGGGGTCGTGGTGACCAGCCATTGCCACGCCTGCCCCGAGGGCGTGACCCGCTCGACCGTGCTCGAACTCTGCCGGAACAACGGCATCCCCCATGAAGTCGCCGACTTCACGCAGGCCGAGCTCTACCGTGCCGACGAGGTCTTCTGCACCGGCACGATGGGCGAACTCGTGGCAGTCGCCGAGGTCGACGGCCGCCCGATCGGCGGCACCGAGCGGCCGGTGCTCGAGCGGCTGCAGGGTCTGTTCCGCGAGCTGACCGCCGTGAGCGGCTTTCCCATCCTGGGATGAGCGCGGTAGAGCCGACGAGCCTGCAGAAATGGCTGCTCGGGCTGCTGCTCCTGTGGGCGCTTGCCGTCCGCGTTCTCTTCAGTTGGCCGGACCCGACGATGAACCGGCTCTGGGACGAGCGCTACAACGCCGGCAACGTCGCCGCGATCCTGGCCCAGGACCAGTGGCGACCGGTGCGCACGCACTACCCGACGCTCTCCTACCTGCCCCACGCGGCGACCCTCAAGGTGTACGAGACCGCGCGCTCGCTGCCATGGCTCTCCTCCCTGCCGACGACGTTCGGCATCGCACCGGACGGGCGGCCCTACCTCACCCGGATGGCCGTGCGGGTCTCCCGGATCATCCAGACCCTGCTGGGCACCGCCTCCCTGTTCGTCGTGTTCCTGATCGGCCGGCGGTTGTTCGGCCCCTGGGTCGGTCTGGGCGCGACCTTCCTGCTCGCCGTCGCTCCCTGGCACATGCGCCAGTCGGGCGTGTTCAAGCCCGACATCATGCTGGTCCTGACCGCCGTGCTGACCCTCTACGCGATCCTCGCCGCGCGGCGAAGCGAGAGTCTCCGAGGGTACGCGATCGCCGGCGCCATGGTCGGCGCAACCGCCGCCGCCAAGTGGAACGGCGCGGCGCTGGCGTTGCCCCTGCTCGTCGCGATCGCCCTGGGCGGCGTCCGCGACATCGGTCTGCTGGTCCGCCGTACCGCGGCCGCGGCCGCCGGCGGCGCCGGCGTACTGCTTCTGCTCAATCCCTGGCTGGTGCTGGCGCCCGAGATGTACCGCCGCCATCTCGGGTCGACCGTCAACCACTACCGGGAGCGACTCGCCGAGGCAGGCGCCGGGCTATTCGATCAGCCGCTGAACGCGGTGACCAGCCTCGCAGGCGGCGTCTACTTCAGCCCCGTGCTCGGCGCATGCGGGCTCCTCGGCCTGGTGTGGATGCTCGTTCTCGCCCTGCGCGCCCGGCGCGAGATCCAGGGACCGCTGCCGGGCGAGCGGCTCGGCGCAACGGTGGCGGACGCATTCATCCTGGCCGTCTTCTTCGGCGGTTACGTCGTCTCCCTGTGGGTCGTCACGCGGTATCCCAAACCGCCCAACTGGTTGATCGTCGCGCCGGTCGTCGCCCTGGCCGGCGCCTGGTTCCTCGGCAAGCTGGTGCGCGTCGCCCGGGCCCTGCCGGAACGCCGGCTGACGCTCGTCGCCCTCGCCATCCTGGCTGTCGTCGCCGGACTCGCCGGACTCGACAAGGCTGGCTTCCTCCACGCCTCGGTGTACGAAGAGAACGTCCCCCTGACTTCGGCGGAGGCCGCCCGAACGGCCGGAAGGCCGAAGCCACTCAGGGGACGGACCTTCATCAGCGAACTGCCGCTCGGGATCCAGGACTTCGACCCCCGAATCTGGAACGGGAACTACGTCGCCACACTGATCCGCACGGACAGCATCGCGGCCGAGTCCGGGTCGGAACGGAGAACCGCGGACGTCCTGCTGTTCCCGGCGTCACGCCTCGCGCCCGGCCAGGACACCGTCTACCAGGAACTGACCGCGGATCAGGCCGGCGCCACCGTCGAACTGTTCGAACCCAATCTCTTCCGGCTGCGCGGAGATCCGGTAGTCCTCGTCCGCCGGCCTTACGCGGCCCTGGGACCACCCGCACCCACCGCCTTCTCCCAGACAGGCGAGGGACTCTACGACGTCGACCCGGCTGCGCTCCACGCCGAAGCCGACGCGGCCGAGGCGGCCGGAACCCTCGTGTCCCTGGAGATCGCCGTACGCACGCCCTCACGTGACGCGGTGGGAATCTCCATCGAAGTCGACGGCAATCCGCTGCCCTGCCGGCACACCCAGAGAGGCAGGGAACGGCGCCGTTGTCTGACTCCGCGTTTCGAGGTACCGCAGTCGCCGGTACGGATCCTGGTCGAGCCGGCGCGCGAGGTCATCGACGTCACCACGTTCCGCTGGCGGCGGCCTGCCTAGGGGGGCGGCCCTTGCCAATCGCATGTTTCTGTGCGAGGCTTCTGCTGCGTTGCAGCAAGCAGCGCAGCAAAGTCCCTCCCCACATGCGCTCCGCCCGTTCTGGAGACCCCTAAATGGCCACGGAACTGAACCGATTCCTGACCCCTCTCGATGCCGCCTTCCTCTATGTCGAACGCCCCAACGAGACGATGCACATCGGCGGCTGCATGGTCTACGAAGGCGAGTTCTCCCGCGAGTACATGGTCGAACAGCTTGCCGCCCGCATGCACCTGCTGCCGCGCTACCGCCAGCGCGTGCTGTTCCCGCCCTTCTTCGTCTCCCACCCGGTGTGGGTCGACGACCCGGCGTTCAACCTGGAGAACCACGTCGAAGAGGTCTGGATCCCGGAGGACAGCGACCACCAGGTACTCGCCCGCGCCGCCGCCGAGGCGTACAGCGGCATGCTCGACCGTAACCGGCCGCTCTGGAAGGGGATTCTGCTCCGCGGGATCCCCGGACACACCGCGGTCGTGTGGAAGATCCACCACGCGATGGTCGACGGCGTCTCCGGCGTCGACCTGTCGATGGTGCTGAGCGACTTCTCACCCACCGAAGAGCTGCCGGAAGCGCCCGCCGAGTCCTGGGCGCCCAAGCCGCTGCCGGACTCCCTGAGCCTTCTCCAGGAAGCGATGCAGCATCGCCTCGGACAGCTCAACGAGTCCTGGACGAACGCCGCCTTCGACGCCGCGCGCCCTCGCCTCATGGCTGACCGCATGCGTGAGATGGCGGCGGCCAGCGCCGCAAGCCTGCCGGTCTCGGCCGCTCCGGCGCCGCGCACCGTCTTCAATCGGCCGGTCAGCAAGGAACGGGGTTTCGCATGGGCCCAGTTCTCCTTCCCCGAACTGCGCGCCGTCAAGTCGGCCCTGAGCGGCACCGTGAACGACGTCGTGCTCACCCTGCTCGCCGGCGGCATCGGTCGCTACCTGCGCGAGCGCGGCCAGGATACGAAGGGACTCGAGTTGCGCGCCATGTGCCCCGTCAGCATGCGCCAGCAGGACGAACGGGGTCAGCTCGGGAATCTCGTCTCGAACATGATCGCTCCGCTCTTCGTGGGAGTCGACGACCCGGTCGAGCGCCTCGGCAGGGAACGCGACGCGATGAACAAGCTGAAGGAGGCCGGGCAGGCGAAGGCCTTCTACCAACTGACCCAGTTCGGCGACCGGGTGCCGCCCCTCATGGCCGCGGTCGCCGCGACCATGCCCTTCTCCCAGACCCTGTTCAACACGGTCTCGACCAACGTGCCCGGTCCCATGATCCCGCTCTACTTCGGACCTCACAAGCTGGTCGACTGGCTGCCGCTCGGTATCGTCTCGAACAACATCGGCCTGTTCGTCGCCATCCTGAGCTACAACCAGCGCATCACCCTGGGAATGACGGTGGACGCCAAACTGATCCCCGACCCGTGGTTCCTCGCCCAGTGCCTGGAAGAGTCCTACGCCGAACTGCGGGAGGCGGCCGGCGTCGAGGGCGAGGAGCCGACCGGCGCACTCTGCTTTGCGGCGGCGGCACCCGAGGTCGAGTTGCCGGAGGCCGAAGAGGCCGCCGCCGCTCCCGACTCCGACTCGTCACTGCGAGGAGTCGCCTAGTGACCGCGGCGGCCCGGCGGCGCCAGGCCAATCCGATCTGGAGCGCTAACCCGCGTCTCCTGCGGGACTCCGTGCCGGCCGCGCTGCCACTGTGGCGCGAACCGTTCGCGGCCGCCGAGTTCGCCTTCCTGCCGTTCACGCCGATCTACCACGGCATCGGCGTGCCGCGCGGCGACCGCGCCGCGGTGGTCGTCGTTCCAGGCTTCACCGGCACCGACGGTTACCTGGGGCCGATGCGCGGCTGGCTCGGCCGCATCGGCTACCGGCCCTATCGTTCGGCCATCGGGCAGAACGCCGACTGTCTCGACCGGCTGGGCAACCGGCTGATCGGAACACTCCAGAAGGCGGCGGACGAGACCGGCCGGCGCGTTCACCTGGTCGGCCACAGTCTGGGCGGCATGCTGTCGCGCGGTGTGACGAGCCTGCGTCCCGATCTGGTCGCATCCGTCACGACGATGGGCTCACCGATCCGGGGTGTCCGCTCCCATCCCATGGTGATGCGGCTGGCGGAGGCGGTGCGCCGCCGCATCGTCGAACGGGACGACGCCCGGGAACCCGCCTGCTTCTCGGGCGACTGCCGCTGCGACCTGGTGCGCTCGGTGCAGAGCCCGTTCCCGGAACAGGTGCCGCAACTCGCCATCTTCACGCGGCGGGACGGTATCGTCGCCTGGCGCTACACGCGGCTCCACGACCCATCCCGGAACCGGGAAGTCCTTGGCACCCATGCCGGCCTGGCCGCCAACGCTCTCGCCTACTACCACCTCGCCCGGTTTCTGAAGCGCCACCCGAGCCCCGCGCTCACCGCGGAGGCCGCCACGTGACCGCATCCAACACCCTCCTGGCGCCCGACCAGGCGGTCCTGTGGAACCTCGAGCGCCGCAGCCCCGGACTGCACGTCGCGGGTCTGGCGCTCGTCGATGGCGAGATCGACCGGCAGGAACTCCTGCACTGGATGGGTCGGCTGCGCAGGCTGCCGCGGTTCAGCCTCCGTGTCGACGGGCCGCCCTATGGCCCCCCGCGCTGGCGCACGGCGCCGCTCGAACTCGACGAACACCTCCAGGTCATCGCGAACGGCGACCCTGCTTCCGCGTTTGACGAAGCCCTCGGCAAGCCGCTCGATCCCCGCCGGCCGCTGTGGGAGTTCCACCTGGCGCCTGGCTACCACGACGGCGGCGACGCCTTGCTGATCAAGTCCCACCTGGTCGCCGTCGACGGGCTGGCCACCGGCGACCTCTTCCACGCGCTGTTTGCGAGCGGTACGACGGTCGAGGAGAAGAAGGCCGGCGAACCGGCTTCGAGCGGCGCACGCTGCGGCGCGCGCGGGGCGGAGTGGCTCCAGAACTGGACACGGATCGGCCAGGATCTGGCGGCAGCCCTCCAGGAGCTCTCCTCGGAAGACACCCGGACCGCCCTCCTGACGCTGAACGAGACGATGCCCGATCTCGCACTGCCTCCGGTGCCCCTGCCGTTCAACCGAAGACTGGGCGGACGGCGGCGCCTGATCCGGTGCGCCTTCTCCTACAGGGACATCCGGAGGATCCGTGCCCGGCTCGGCGGCGCGCTCTCGGATGTGGTCGTCGCCCTGGCCGGCGGCGCTCTCGAGCGCTATCTGGACCTGAGAGGCGTCTCGACCCGGGGCCGAAGTCTGCGCGTGGCGCTGGCCACCGACCTTCCCGAACGCGACCGCAAACGGCGAAGCCTGCTGCCCATCGAAGTTCCCCTGAGCATCGGTGCCGGAGACCGGCTGCGCACCGTTCACCAGCTAGCGCGCCTGATGCGGACAGCCCGGGTGGCCGACGTGCTGTCGCGGTTCGCCGGCGTGCAGGGCGCCGCCGGCCCGCTGGCGGCGGCCGCGACCGCGATGACGTCCTCGGTGCGGCCGCCGTTCCACCTCACCGTCGCCAACGCGAACGGACCCCAGATCCCCCAGTTTCTGGCCGGCCGGCCGCTTGCCGGGTACACGCCCTCCTGGCCTGTCGGTTACGGCCAGGGCCTTTCCTGTGCGTTCTTCGCCTACAACCAGGCGCTGCACGTCGGCGTCACGGTGGACGAACGAGCCTGTCCCGACACCGACGTGCTGCCCGACTTGCTCGCGGAGTCGTTCGACGAACTCCTCGAAGCCGCAAGCCGCGCTCCCCGCCGCCGGACGCGCAGCGTTTCCGTCCCCGTCCGAACCGCGGCAGTTCCATAACCTGGAGACACCCCATGAACCGAGCCAACATCCCGAGCAACATTCCCAGACAGGTGCTTGCCTTCCAGAGGCAGGTCCTCGAGTTTCAGAGAGCCGCGTTCGAGAACGGCTACGACGCGATCGTCGCCCTCCAGGACCGTCAGCTCGAACTCGCCGACCGGATGATGAACCAGGTCCCGAACCTCCCCGACGAGGCGCGTGATCTGATCCAGACCTGGCGGGGCGCCGCCCAGGAGGGTCAGCGCCAGTTCAAGAACACGATCGACGGATCGTTCGATGCCGTCACTTCCTACCTCGACCGGCTCGCCGACGGCAATGCCGGCGACGAGGCAACCGAACAAGCCCCACCCGAGCCCCAAGCCCAAGAGGAGACAGTCGAGTGAACGACATGGCGACCCAGTACCCGCGGACGGTCCGCCTCAAGAACCAGTCCTTCCAGTTCAGCCTTCTGAGGCAGGCGGACCGCGACGACGTGCTCGCCTTTGCCCGGGCGCTGCCGGAGGAAGACCTCCGCTTCCTGCGCGTCGACATGACGGATCCGAAGGTCGTCGACCACTGGGTCGAGGGCGCCACGGCCGGAACCCGCGTCGCCGTGCTGGCCCATCTCGGCGATCGTCTCGTCGGCTACGGCAGCCTGAACCGGCGCGAGTCGTCCTGGATGAGGCACCTCGGCGAGATCCGGATCATGGTCCTGCCCGAGGTCCGTCAGGCGGGCCTCGGCGGCCAACTGGCGCACGACGTGTTCCATCTGGCCCAGCAGATCGGGCTGACCAAGATCGTCGCCCAGATGGCCCGCGAGCAGCGCGGAGCCCGTCAGATGTTCCAGAACCTGGGCTTCTCGGTGGAGGCCCTGCTGGCCGACTGGGTCATCGACCCGAACGACGCCACGCACGACCTGATCCTCATGTCGTACGACGTGACGGGCCTGGAAGCGGGGGCGGGCGCTTAGCCGGCGCCCCTACTCGCCGTCCTCGGAGTCGGCTCCGGAGCCGCTCCGCGCCGCGATGCGCGCCGCGGCGCCCGGGAACCAGAACCGGAACATCTCCTGCGGGTCGGCGTACTTCAGGTTGGCGACCATACGGTCGCGAACCTTCTCCAGCATCTCGTTCTGGACTCCGGCGACGTCGGGGAGGCCGAGAAAGGCGCGCGCCTCTTCGGGCGTACAGTCGATATCGAGTTTGATCTTCACGGGTTCTCCCTTGGTCTGACCTGCGCTAGCGCCGCTAGCATACGCCGCATGGGGGCCTCTCGCCGCGAGTCGTTCCGCCTTCTCGGCGTCGCAGCCGTCGCGGTCTGCGGCCTGACCGTTCTCGCCAGCGTCGCCCTCGCGCAAGCTACGGTGATCCGGGGCGCGCGCGTCTTCACGGGCGACGAAGTGCTCCCGACCGCCACCGTCGTGATCCGCGGCCGCACGATCGAGTCGGTGACGCCGGGGACCGACATTCCGGCGGCCGCCGGCGCCGAAGCGGAGGTCGTCGACGGCGCCGGAATGACCCTGCTGCCGGGGCTGATCGACAGCCATACCCACAACTTCGGGCCGGCGCTGGAGCAGGCTCTGAACTTCGGCGTCACGACCGTTCTGGACATGCTGACCGCGGAGGCCATGGCGGCGCAGTGGCGCCGGCAGCAGGCAGCGGGAGCGGTTCCTGGCCGGGCCGACGTCCTGGCCGGCGGTCCCGTCACCGTCGCGGGCGGGCACGGCACGCAGTTCGGCGTCGCCTTGCCCACTCTGGACGACCCGGAGCAGACCGAGGCCTTCATCGCCGACCGGATGGCGGCGGGGGCCGACTTCATCAAGGTGATCTACGAAGCCGGAACCGCCGGACGCCCGCTACCCACATTCGCGGTCTCGACCCTGCCCCGGATCGTGGCAGCCGCGCACAGTCACGACTTGCTGGCCGTCTTCCACATCAGCACGGCGGAAGCGGCTGGAGAGGTCATCGCCGCGGACGCCGACGGCCTGGTCCACATGTACTTCGACCGCGCCGGAGATGGCGAGATCGTCGACGCGGCCCGCGAAGCGGGGATCTTCGTCGTCCCCACGCTCGCCGTGCTCGAGACGATCGCGGCCACCGGGGGCGGTCCGGAGCTGGCCGCGGATCCGCTGATCGCTCCCTTCCTCACGCCTGAGCAACGAGGTGGTTTGGGGCGGAACTTCGGCCGGGAACCGGACCTCGAGTTGATGGCGAACATCCTGGCCGACGTCGGAGCGCTGCACACCACCGGAGTGCCGATCCTGGCCGGCTCGGACGCGCCGAATCCTGGAACCACCCATGGCGCGAGCGTCCATCGGGAACTCGAGCTGCTGGTTCGCGCCGGCCTGACTCCGGTCGAGGCCCTGCGGACAGCCACCGCCGCGCCCGTCGACGCATTCGATCTGGGCGACCGCGGCCGGATCGCGGCAGGCCTCAAGGCCGACCTGATCCTGGTTCGCGGCGACGCGACCGCGGACGTGCGCGCCACTCGCGACATCGCGGCGATCTGGAAGGACGGGACCCGCTTCGAGCGCACGAAGGCCGGACCCACGACCGGCCGGCCCCGCCTTGAACCCACACTGCTCAGCGACTTCGAGGACCTGGCCGCCCGTACGCTGCCCCCCAAGTGGTCGCACTCGACCGACGCCTTCGCCGGCGGCAAGTCGACGGTGACAACCGGCGCGGTGTCCCGCGACGGGAGCGGCAACGCCCTGCGGATCGAGGGCGAGATCAAGGAGGGCTTCGCCTTCCCCTGGTCCGGGGTCATGGTCCTGCTCGGTGCCCGGTTCAACGACCCGGTCGACGCCGGCGGCATCCGCGCCCTGGCCTTCGACGCCCGCGGCGAGGGCGCGACCTACCAGGCGATGGCGTTCGCCGAGAGCCTGGGAATGCAGCCGGCCGCCGCCTCCTTCGAGGCCGGAGAGGAATGGGGTCGGATCGAGATCCCGCTGTCCTCGTTCAGCGGTCTCGATCCCTCGGGTGCCTGGGCGTTCTTCATCGGCGGGCCGACGCATCTCGGCGCCTTCTGGATCGAGATCGACAACGTCGAGCTGGTGGACTAGGCCCGGGGAGGTTCGGCGCGGCTACAATCGCCGAATGTCTGAGACGCCTTCGCCCGAGTCCGGTTCGGGCGGTCCGCTCGACGGCATCCGGGTCCTCGACTTCACGAGCTTCATCGCCGGGTCCTACGGCGCCATGCTGCTCGGCGACATGGGCGCCGATGTCCTGAAGATCGAATCGCCTGGCGGCGACAACGCCCGCCACTGGGGACCCTTCATCGAGGGTGAGAGCCGGATGTTCCAGGCCTGGAACCGGAACAAGCGCGGCATCGCCGTCAACCTGAAGACGGAGCAGGGCCGGCAGGTGGTCTACGACCTCGCCCGGAACGCCGACGTGGCGATGGAGAACTTCCGTCCAGGCGTCGCCGCGAGGCTCGGCATCGACTACGACACCCTGAGCCGCCACAACCCGGGGCTGGTCTACGCCTCGTCCAGCGCCTTCGGCGGCAGCGGGCCGTACGCCCAGCGACCCGGCTACGACCCGGTGCTGCAATCGATGGCCGGCGCCGCCCACCTGCAGCAGCTCATGAACGGCGTCGCCGCCATCTGCCCGGTGGCGGTCTCCGACTACATGGCCGCCGTGCTCACGGTGTGCTCGATCAACGCCGCCCTCCTCCACCGCGAACGCACCGGCGAGGGCCAGTACATCGAGACCTCTCTGCTGCAGGCGATCATGACCGCCCAGGCGCAGTCCTACCTCCAGCCGCTCGAGGCCGAGATCACCGGGCCTCCCGGCATCTTCCCCTACCGCATGTTCGCCGCCGCCGACGGGCCGATCTTCATCGCCGCCGGTACGGACAAGTTCTGGCGGCTGTTGTGCGGGGCAATCGGCCGCGACGACCTGGCCAGTGACCCGCGATACGAGACGAACCCCCAACGGGTCGGCAGCGCCGCCGAGCTGAGCGCCGAGATCGACCCGATCGTCGCCTCGAGACCGGCGCGGGAACTGGAGGCGGAGCTGGTCGCGGTCGGCGTTCCCTGCGCCGCCGTCCGCTCGGCCGAGGAGTTCTTCGACGATCCGCAGGTCGAGGCGATGGCGATGAGCCAGGTCGTCCGGCACCCGCAACTAGGCAACCTGCGCATGGCCGGCGTGCCCTGGCGTTTCTCGCAGACGCCGGGGACCATCCGAAGGCCCGCCCCGCGTCTCGGCGAACACACGGGCGAAGTCCTCGCCGAGCTGGGTTACGGCGCGGAGAGGATTGCCGGTCTCGAAGCGTCCGGCGCGGTGCGGGCCGCGGACACAGCAGATACGCACTGATGCCGCAGGTCGTCCTGGTCGGCGCCGGGCATACCCACATCCAGGTCCTCCGCCACTGGATGATGCACCCGGACCCGGCGATCGAGGCAACTCTCGTCGTCGACACGCCCATTGCCGTCTACTCCGGCATGGCGCCAGGGCTGGTTGCCGGACAGTACGAGCGGCATGAACTGGAGATCGACGCGGTGCCCCTGGCGCGCCGGGCCGGCGTCCGCGTGGTTCTCGCGCCCTGCACCGGCGTCGAAGCGGCGCACCGGCGTGTACTCGTCGAGGGCCGGGAACCCCTTTCCTTCGACGTTGCCTCCTTCGACGTTGGATCGACCGTGGCCGGCCTCGAGCTGCCCGGCGTGCGCGATCACGCGGTCCCCACGCGGCCGATCAACCGGCTGGCGGCGGCGATCTCCGGACGCGTCGAAGCCCTGACCAGCCAGCAGCCGAACGTGGTCGTCGTCGGCAGCGGCGCCGGGGGCATCGAACTTGCGTTCTGCATCGACGCCCGGCTGCGCGGTCTGGACCTCGAACCTCGTGTCACGATCGTCGAGGCGGGCGACCGGATCCTGCCCGGCTACCATCCGGCGCTGACGCGGCGAATCGAGGCGGCGGCACGCGAGCGCGGCCTCCGGACCCTGGTCGACACGACCGTCGCCGCCGTCGACGAGGACTGCGTGCAGCTCGAAGACGGCAGCAGGCTCGACTCCGACCTGACCTTCTGGGTGACCGGCGCCGCCGCGTTGCCAATCTTCCGGGGCTCCGACCTGCCCCTCTGCGATCGCGGCTTCGCCCGCACACGGCCCACCCTGCAGGTGGAGGGCCACGACCACATCTTCGCCGTCGGCGACTGCGCGACCCTGATCGACCAGCCGAACCGTCCTCGTGCGGGCGTCTACGCGGTGCGCATGGGGCCCTACCTGATCGAGAACCTGGAGCGCCTGAAGACAGGGCAGCGACTCCGCCGGTACCGGCCGCAGAGCGACTTTCTGGCTCTGCTCAACCTCGGCGACGGGCGCGCGGCCGGCGCCAAGTGGGGCGCAGCCTTCGAAGGTCGCTGGGTCATGCGGCTCAAGGACCGGATCGACCGCCGCTTCATGGAGCGCTTCCAGGCGCTAGACCCGGAGGGCGCGGCGCTGCCCGGGTTCGGCGCCATGAGGCCGGGTCCCGAAGCGCACGGGGCGAACGGCAAGCCCCAGTCGACACCCATGTTCTGCGGCGGCTGCGCGGCGAAGGTGGGACCCGACCGGTTGGACAGGGCCCTGGCGCGCGCAGGTCTGAACGCCGGGCCGGAGGCGGAAGGAGACCAGGTCCTACCGGACCAGGTCATTCTGGACACTGGGACGCCGGACGACGCCGTGGCCTACCGGACGCCGGCGGGAGATCGCATCGTCGCCTCGCTGGACGCCTTCCCCGCCTTCACGGACGATCCCTGGCTCGTGGGCCGGGTAGCCGCCGTCAACGCCTGCTCCGATCTCCACGCCACCGGGGTGACGCCCCGGTTCGCCCAGGCTCTGGTCACGCTGCCACAGGAGGCCGACGGCGCGACCGCCGAGGAACTCCTGATCCAGGTCCTGGCAGGCGCCCGTGCGGCGCTGGACCCGGAAGGCGTCCAGCTCCTGGGCGGCCACACCAACACAGGGCCTGAACTGGTCGTCGGCTTCCACGTCGAAGGTGTTCCGGAAGACGGCCGTGACCTGCTGCTCAAGAGCCGGGTCCGTCCCGGCGACGCGCTGGTCCTGACCAAGGCGCTGGGCTCCGGCGTACTGCTCGCCGCCGACCGGATGGGGCTCTGTCCCGGTCGCTGGCTACGGGCCTGCTTCGCCTCGATGCAGACGAGCAACCGTGGCTCGATGGAGGCGGTCAGGCGAGCCGGCGTGACCGCCGCGACCGACGTCAGCGGCTTCGGCCTGGCCGGTCATCTGGGCGAAATGGCGCAAGCGAGCGGCGTGGATCTCGAGGTCTATGTCGGCGCCCTGCCCGCTCTTCCCGGCGCGCTCGAGCTGCTGGGCCGCGGCGAGCGCAGCACGAGCCACGATCAGAACACCCGGCTGCCGGTCGAAGTCGAGCGTCTGACCGCCCCGGGACCGCGCCTGGAGCTGGCCTTCGATCCCCAGACGGCCGGCGGGCTCGTGGCGGCGGTCTCTCCAAAGTGTATCGACGTCCTCCTGAGCGATCTGAACGCTCAGGGCCTCCATGGCGCCGCGGTGATCGCTCGCGCACGAGCCGCCCGCTCCGGGAACGGACGCTTGGTACTGACTTGACGGCGCAGAATCGACCGGCTTCGCCCGACGTTCCCGGCCGCCTTCGGCGGCAGCGGGTCGGCACCCGCGCACCGACCGCAAACAGGGCGTAAGTCGTGGTAGGCTGCCTTCCTCGTGAACGTCTCCGACCGTTCCTCCGATCGCCGGGAGAAGCCCCGTAGGACGCCCTCCGAAGCGGTGCGCGGACGCGGCACGGCCGCCAACCCCCGCAACCGCTTCGAACGGATCGATATCGACTTCGAACCGGGCGAGAGCGTGGCCGAAAGCGGCGACGCGCCGCCGACCGAGTTGTTCCGGGACCACTCGAAGACGATCCTGTCCCGCAACGACTCGCCGGACATCGGCTTCGAATACAGCCTGAACCCGTACCGCGGATGCGAGCACGGCTGCATCTACTGCTACGCCCGTCCCACACACGAGTACCTCGGCTTCTCCGCCGGGCTGGACTTCGAGAGCCGGATCCTGGTCAAGGAGCGTGCCCCGGAGCTGCTTAGGGAGGCGCTCCTGAGCCCGCGCTGGAAGCCCCAGGTCATCGTGCTCTCCGGCGTGACCGACCCGTACCAGCCGATCGAACGGAAGCTCCGGATCACCCGGCGCTGTCTGGAAGTCCTCGCCGAGTTCCGCAACCCGGTGGCGATCATCACGAAGAACCACCTCGTCACCCGGGACCTCGACCTGCTCCAGGAACTCAACCGATTCCAGGCCTGCGGCGTCTACCTTTCGATCACGTCGGTCTCCGCCTCGCTGTCGGCGCGAATGGAACCCCGGGCCTCGACGCCGCGGCGGCGGTTCGACGCGCTGCGTGAACTGAGCGCCGCCGGCATCCCCTGCGGCGTGATGACCGCGCCGATCATCCCCGGCCTGAACGACGACCAGATCCCCGCGATTCTGGAAGCCGCAGCCGAAGCCGGGGCGAGCCGGGCCGGCTACATCCTGGTGCGCCTGCCCCACGGACTTAGGGAGCTCTTCTCCGACTGGCTCGCGACCCACTTCCCGGATCGCCGCGACCGGGTGCTGAACCGGCTGCGGGAAGCGCGCGACGGCGACCTGAACGATCCCCGCTTCCACCACCGCATGAAGGGCGGCGGGGAGTACGCGGAACAGATCGGCAAACTGTTCGAGACGGTTCGCCGCCGCGTCGGGCTCGGCGGCGGTGGAAACGGGCGCACCGGCAGCCCGTCGACGGCGGCGTTCCGGCGCCGCACGGACCAGCGGAGTCTGTTCGACGAAGCGGCCGGCCCGGTGGCGCATCCCTGAAACAAAACCGGACCGGATCCGGGCTTGGGCCGGCGGCGACTCGCTGCTACAATCCGCGCTCCGCTGCAGGCGCCAGCCAGCCCCGGCCAGGCGACCAGGGGCCACGACGCCGGTCGAACCGACCCATCGGGACAAGAGATCGGCTCAGGTGCCCGCGCGCGGATCGGACGGCGCAGACCCCTACGACATTCGGCACAGAACACTCGGAGATACAAGCAGGTGAAGTTCAACGGGCCCAAGGTCAAGCTCTCCCGCAAGCTGGGCATACCACTGACGCCCAAGGCCGCGCGGTACATGGAAAAGAAGGGCCATCCCCCGGGCATGCATGGCCTCAAGCGGCGGCGCCGCCAGAGCAACTACGGGCGGCAGTTGCTCGAGAAGCAACGGCTGCGCTACCAGTACAACGTCAGCGAGCGCCAGCTCCGCAACTACTACAAGCGCGCGACGCGGCTGAAGGGCGTGACCGGCGACAATCTCGTCGGCCTGCTCGAGACCCGTCTCGACTCGGTCGTCCATCGGGCCTTCGCGCCCAGCGTGTTCGCCGCGCGCCAGTTCGTCGGCCACGGCCACATCCTGGTCAACGGCCGGCGTGTCAACATCCCGTCCTACGGAGTGAAGGAAGGCGACGTCGTCGAGGTGCGCGAGAAGAGCCGGAAACTCCGTTGCTTCAACGAACCGCGCGGCGTGACGGTCCCCACGTACGTGGAGACGGACGAGACCGGCTATCAGGCGACCCTGCGCAGCACACCGGTGCGGGACGAAGTCCCGATCGTGTGCGAAGTGCCGCTGGTCATCGAGTTCTACTCGCGCTGACGGGCGAGGAACGACGATCGATGCTCCACCTGCGCGCCCGCCGCTCGGGCCCTTTCATCTCCGGCCCGGTCATCGCCGCCTGGACGCTGGCCGGCGCCATCCTGCTCTCCGGCAGCGCCCCCGGTGCCGCCGCGGAGTTCAGCATCAGCGGCACGGTGACCTACGAAGGCGAACCGCTCAAGCGCTACCCGCTACGCATGGACGCCGACCCGAACTGCGCCGCGATGTACGACGGGAAACGCGTTCTCTCGCGCGACAGCCTGGTCGGCGACGACGGAGCGGTTGAGAACGTCTTCGTCTATCTCAGGGAGGCCCCCGAAGGCGCCGCCGGCGACAAGCCCGAAGAGGCCGTCCGGCTGGAACAGCGGGGCTGCCTCTACACGCCCAGGATCATCGGCGTTCGCGTGGAGCAGAACATCGAGATCGTCAACGACGATCCCACTCTCCACAACGTCCGCGCCCTGGCCAAGGCGAACCGCCCGTTCAACATCGGCCAACCCGCGCGCGGCACGAGGACGAAGTTCTTCCGCGCGCCCGAGAAGCCGATTCAGGTGAAGTGCGACGTCCATCCCTGGATGTCCGCCTATGTCTTCGTCATGGAACACTCCTTCCATTCCACGACCGGCAACGACGGCAAGTACCGGATCGACGCGCTTCCCGCCGGCTCATACGAACTCGTGTTCTGGCACGAGAAGCTCGGTGAACAGACCGTTGAAGTCGAAGTCACGACCGACGTCGAGGGTTTGAACCTCACCTTCGAAGGCGTCGAGTAGGTGAAGACGCCCTTCCACTCCGTGGGTTGATGCCCTACGGCGTCCGGAAGATCGGAGGCGTCGGTCCCGCAGTTGCCGCCAAACTGGCGAAGGCCGGAATCCGGACCACGGACGGTCTCCTCGCCGCCTGCCGCGACCGCCGCGAACGCCGGCGCCTTTCGGAACGAACCGGACTGCCCGAGCGCCAGATCCAGAGGTTCGTCAACCGGGCCGACCTCATGCGCATTCGCGGCGTCGGCGGAGACTTCGCGGAACTGCTCGTCGCCTCTGGCGTCCGCACCGTGCGCGAGTTGAGCCGCCGCCGGCCCCTGAACCTCGCACTCAAGGTGAGCGCCGTCAACGCGGAGAAGAAGCTGAGCCGCCGCGCGCCATCGGCGTCGATGGTCGAACGCTGGATCGTGAAGGCGAAGAAGCTGAAGGAGGCGGCCCGCTGAGGCCGCGCACTCGGTGCCCGCTCAGCGACCTCTCGGCATCGGTTTCGTCGGCAGCGGCTTCATCACCCGCTTCCACATCCGTTCCTGGACCGCCGTCCGGGGCGCCGACGTCCGGGGCGTGTGGAGCCCGAACCGCGAGAGCGCCGAATCCGCGGCGGACCTCGCCGCCGAACTCGACGTCGGGGACGCCAGGGCCTACGAGTCGATCGCGGCCATGGTCGAGGACGACGGCATCGACGCGATCTGGATCTGCGGCCGCAATGACCGCCGGATCGCCAACATGGAGGAGATCGCCGAGGCCGTCGCCGGCGGCCGCGGCCGCCTGGTCGGCATCGCCTGCGAGAAGCCGCTCGCACGCAACGCGGGCGAAGCGCTGCGGATGGTGGAGCTCGCGAGCGAGATCGGCGTCCTCGACGGCTACCTCGAGAACCAGGTGTTCAGCCCCGCGGTCGTCAGAGGCCGCGAACTGGCTTGGGAGCGCGGCGCCCGGGCAGCGGGTCGTCCGTATCTGGCGCGTGCCGCCGAGGAACACTCCGGCCCGCACAACGCCTGGTTCTGGCAAGGCGAACTCCAGGGCGGCGGGGTGCTGAACGACATGATGTGCCACTCGGTCGAGGCGGCGCGCTTCCTGCTCACCGAACCCGGCAAGCCGCGCAGCAGCCTGACCCCGAAGCGTGTGCATGCACAGATCCACTGCCTGAAGTGGCAGCGTCCGGAGTACGCCCGCAAGCTGCGCGACCAGTACGGAGACTCCGTCGACTACGCGCGGCGTCCGGCAGAGGACTTCGCTCGGGCGATGGTCGAGTACGAAGACGAAGGCGGCACGCCCCTGGTGGTCGAGGCGACGACCTCGTGGAGCTACGTCGGGGCCGGCCTGCGCCTGTCGATGGAGCTACTGGGGCCGGAGTACTCGATGCGCGCCAACAGCCTCGACACGGAACTCGAGCTCTTCTTCAGCCGTGGCCTGGAGCAGCACACCGGCGAAGATCTCGTCGAGAAGCAGAACGCCGAGATGGGCCTCATGCCGGTGCTCCCGAACGAGCCGGCTGCCTACGGTTACGACGCCGAGAACCGGCACATGGTGGAGAGCTTCCGGCGCAGCGAAAGGCCGCGGGAGACCTTCGAGGACGGCCTGGAGGTCACCCGTCTGCTGATGGCCGCCTACATGAGCGCCGAGCTCGGCCGGGCCGTCGACTACCCGCCGGAAGGCCTCGACGAGTTCGTGCCCGCGGTCGCCCGCGGCGAGTGGAACCCCGCCTAGCCGCTAGTCCTCCACCTCGTAGTAGTCGACGAAGCCGATCATCATCTCGTTCGTCGTCTCGCGTCCCCAGGAGACGTCCCGGGTCGGATCGGGGTTCAGCGGGTTGGCGCCGCTGTTGTCGTAGGTCGCCGTGCAGCGAAGCCGCGTCCCGGCGGGAAGCAGCCTGGGCTCGGCGAAGCGGTAGGTGGTCTGCCAGTTGAAGTCGTAGCCGGTGACCAGGAGCAGAATCTCGGCGCGTCCGCCCGGGTACTCAGCCCGGAACTCGAACGTGTCGCCGCGCAGGTGCATGTGCGGCCTGAGCGACAGCAGACGGGTCGCGCGCGGGAAAGTCAGCTCGGCCTCGAACCGTACGTCCCGCTCGCCCGCCGGAATCCACAGGAAGGGCGTCGAGCAAAGCGCCGTGAGGGACTCGTGGCGAGGCGGCTCGACCGCCAGGACCAGGCCGATCCGGCTCCGGTCCGTCTCTTCCTTTCCGGTCGGCGTGTAGTGCATCTGAAAGTCGAGCACAGCGCCGGCCGGCAGCCGGCGGCCTACCCCCGGCGGCATGACGAGGGGCCCGGTGCCCGGCGCGTAGCCGCCGAGATCCCCCGCCGTGCGCGGATCGCCGCCGGGGCTGTCCAGGCCGCCGCCCGCGCCGGGGAACGCCTGCACGATGATGTGATGGACGACAGCCGGGTTGCCGGGCCGCGTCTCCGCCGCCTGGATCCACGCGTCCTCCGCCAGACCGGTTTCCACGCGGTAGCCGTGGTACGGAACATCACCGGCCGCGGGCACCGTCACCTCTTCCGGCAGCTCGAAGACGAGATCGGGAACGCCGATGCTCCAGTCGGTACTCCCGGAAGATGCGGGCCGTTCGACCGCCACCGCTTCCCGCGACGCCGGCCCGGGCAGGCCGCCGCCGTCGATCCAGGCCAGCAGCTTCGCTTTCTCCGCCGCCGGCAGACGCCGGTCGTTCGCGAACTCGCCGTAGCGCGGGTCGGCGTGCCATGGAGGCATCGCCCCCGAGGAGACGGCCCTGCGGATCGAGGACGACCAGGCGCGCGCCTGCTCGAACGTCCGTAGCGCGAACGGCGCCGGGCCGCCCTCCGTGTGACAACCGGCGCAGCGGCTCCGGAACACCTCCGCGACCGTGTCGAAGTCGACCGCGGTCGCCGGCTGGGCGAGCGCCGTCAGGCCGAACCAGAGCGCGGCCGCCGCCGGCCCGGCGTTCAGGGTCCGCTCGCGCCGCCCGCCTGATTCGTGATCCGGTACAGCTTGCTCCGGGTGCGAATGTAGAGGCTGCCGTCGGCGATCGCCGGCGTCGACATGGCCATCTCGTCGAGCGAGTTCTTGCCGACGACCTTGAACTCGTCACCGGCCTCGATCACGAACGTGTCGCCGTCCTCGCTGAGCACGAAGACCTTGCCGTTATAGGCCCAGGGAGAAGCCGTGAAGGCCCCCGAGCCCCGTTCGATCCGATGCTTCCCGTAGACCTCGGCACCCGTCTTCGGATCATGCGCGGTGAAGAAGCCCCGGTCGAGCAGCGTGTAGAAGCGGTCGCGGTAGATCAGCGGCGTCGGGTTGTAGGCGCCGGCCTGGGGCTGGTACCAGACCACCCAGCGGTTGCTCTGCTGGTCCTTCTCCAGCGTGATGTCGCCTTCGGCGCCCGGCTTGATCGCGTAGACCGGGCGGACCTGGTCACCGATGTAACCGGACGAGACGTAGAGCAGACCGTACTTCGAGAACGGCTGCGGAATCGCGATGGACGACATGCCGCCGAAGTGCCACAGGAGGTTCCCCTGCTCGTCGTACGAGCGCACCTGGTCGGTACCCGGCGTGATCACCTCCGTGCGGAGCTCGTTCTCCCATACGAAGGGCGTCGCCCAGTTGCTCCCCTCGTCGCGGGCGTCGCGCCAGAGCTCCTCGCCAGTCGCTGCGTCGAGGGCCATCAGGAAGGACTGGTCCTCGTTGTCGTTCACGACGTAGAGCTGTCCGTTGTGTACGACCGGCGACGCCGCCGTACCCCAACCGAAGCGTGTCCGGACCACTTCGAAGCGCTGCTCCCAGAGCGGCTCGCCGTCCAGCGTGAAGGCGAAGACGCCGACGTTGCCGAAGTAAGCGTAGATCCGCTCGCCGTCCGTGACCGGGGTCTCGGATGCGTAGGTGTTCTTCAGGTGGCGCGGGAAGTCCGGCGCCCCGACCAGGACCTCACGCTCCCAGCACTTCTCGCCGGTCTCCGCGTCAAGGCAGTAGACCGACCAGTGGTGCTGGTCCGCGGACGGCTGCATCCGGTTTCCGCCGAGGTAGAGCCCCTTCTTTGGCTCCTCGACCTCGCCCTCGCTCCACACTGTGGTCAGGTAGACGCGGTCGCCCTGCACGATGGGCGAGGACCACCCCAGGCCCGGCACGTCGACGACCCAGGCCACGTTCTCCGTCGTGCTCCAGCTCTCCGGCAGCCGGGGGTCGTCGGCGGCGACGCTCATCGAATCCGGGCCGCGGAAAGCCGGCCAGTTCTCCGAGGCCGGCGGCGCGGCGAGGGCGGCGCCGGCGAAGAGGAGGGCGGCTGTGGCCGCCGCGAACACGAAGCGAAGTGTGCGCATGGGAATCTCCAGGCGGAGGTGGCTATGGCGTACCAGTGCGTTCGAGAACACGCGTCAGCTTAGCACCGGCAACCAAGTGTCGGTGCGCCGGCCTTCCGGCCGGCATCCGCGCCAGACCCCGCTATCTCCCGACGACCCGCCGCTCCAGATCCAGCAACGCCTGCTTCGTCGGCAGGCCTCCGCCGTAGCCCCCGAGCTTCCCGTCGTGGCTGACGACCCGATGGCAGGGCACGACGACCGGCAGCGGGTTGGCTCCGTTCGCCTGGCCGACCGCACGCGACCCGGAGGGATTGCCGACCCTGGCCGCGAGCTCGCCGTAGGAGATCGTCTCGCCGAACGGGATGCGCCGTAGTTCGGCCCAGACCCGCTGTTGGAACTCCGTGCCCCCGGCGCCGAGCGGCAGGTCGAACTCCCGACGCTTGCCGTCGAAGTACTCCTCGAGCTGCCGTCTCGTCTCCGCCAGAGCCGCCGGGAGGGAGCCGTTCGACGGCACCCACGCCGGATCCGGGGGTTCGGCCGTCCGGTTCGGCAGCTCGATACGGTCGATCGAGTCTTCGCCGCCCACCAGGCGAAGAGCGCCGATTGGGGTGTCGAGGTCGTGGTAGGTCGCGGGCATCGGTCGGTCTCCTTCCTTGCGCAGTGCGCACCGTCAGAAGCCCAGTCTAGCGTTCGGAAGCGGGACCGGGACGAAGCGGTTCCACCCAAGTCGAGGGGTCGGGAACCCGTGGTTGCGCCAGTTCAATTCGCTATTGAGTAAACCAACTCACTAGAGTAATCTTCCGCGCATGGCAGAGTACGAACGCCCTCAGGTCACGGCGCTGCGCCAGCGACTCGCCGAGCCTCCGAGGACGATCACGGTCGTCAGCGGCCCCAGGCAAAGCGGCAAGACGACCCTTGTAACGCAGGCGCTCCGCACGGTCGCCGGACCTCAGATCTACAAGGATATCGACCAGGCCGGAACCGGTGACTGGAGCACGCTTGCCCCCGCGACGCCCGTCGTGGAGCCGGAAGGCATGACCGGCGTGGACCGGGATCGCGGTTGGCTCGTCGACGTCTGGCGCGAGGCCCGGGACGTGGCGGACCGACACGGTAGCTGCGTCCTGGTCCTCGATGAGATTCAGAACATCGACCACTGGACCAGCGTCGTCAAGGGGCTCTGGGATGCCGACCGACGGCGCCGGCGCCCCCTCCACGCGGTCATCCTGGGGTCGGCGCCGCTGGCGATTCAGGCTGGCCTAACCGAGGGCCTGACCGGGCGTTTCGAGCTGATCCGCTGCACCCATTGGTCTTTCTCCGAGATGACCGAAGCTTTCGGCGTCGACCTTCCTGGCTACCTCTACTTCGGCGGCTACCCCGGCGCTGCACACTTGATCCCGTCTCTCCCGTTGGATCAACCAAGGGACGAGTCCCCTTGGCGACAGTACATCCTGGATTCCCTGATTGAGCCGAGTATCACCAAGGATGTGCTGGCAATGACCCGAATCGACAAGCCTGCTCTGCTACGACAGCTCGTCGAGACCGGCGCTTCCTACTCGGGCCAGATCGTCGCGCTCGCCAAGCTCCTGGGCCAACTGCAGGACGCCGGCAACACGACGACTCTTGCACGCTACCTCGAACTCCTTGGGACAGTGGGCCTGTTCGCGGGGCTGTCCAAGTACGACGGGAGCGCGATACGGCGCCGCAGGTCGCCACCCAAGCTCCTGGCAATGAACACCGCGGTGATGACCGCGAACTCGGATTACGACTTCCGAGCCGCGCGCGAGGACCGGACGTACTGGGGCCGACTCGTCGAGACGGCGGTAGGCGCCCATCTGCTGAACACCGCCCAGTCAGGCATGCATGTCCACTACTGGCGACAGGGCAACGACGAAGTGGACTTCGTCCTCACTTGGTACCAACGCGTTGTCGGCATCGAAGTCAAGAGCGGTGCTCAGCACGGGAGGACCCGCGGGATGGCCGCATTCGAGCGCAAGGTGCGACCCGAACGCGTCATCCTTGTGGCCACCCACGGCTCGGGGTCTGGGACCATTCCTCTCGTCGAGTTTCTCTCCCGGCCTGCCACCGATTGGTTCGAGAACGCCGAATGACCTTCGTCGACCGCAGTTGCACGGAGCTTCCGAAACCCGTCGCTGGGCGCGAGCAGCCGCCCGTCTCCAGACCATTGTCGGAGTACCGGTCCGAGGCCGCATTCGTGCTCCTGGGCGACCCCGGCGCCGGTAAGACGACGTGCTTCAAGCAGGAGTGCGCGGTGCCGGGAGAGCACGCGTTACTCGTTCCGGCGCGCGACTTCGTCACCTTCGACACGGAACGCCACCCGGAATGGCGCGACCGAACCCTCTTCATCGACGGCCTGGACGAGATCCGTGCCGGCGATGACGACCCGCGCCCGGCTCTGGACCGGGTTCGCACGCAACTGGACCGGCTGAGGAAACCCACTTTCCGGCTGTCCTGCAGGGAAGCCGACTGGCTCGGAAGCAACGATCGAACCAGGCTGGAGGCCGTCGCCCCGGGAGGCCGACTCGCCGTCCTTCGCCTCGACCCGCTAACCGAGACAGACGCAGCGACGATCCTCGGTGACAGCGAGGTCGGCGATGCCACCGCGTTCCTCCACCAGGCTCACACGAGAGGGCTCGGCAGCTTCTTGCAGAACCCGCAGAACCTGACCCTGCTGGTAGAGGCGGTCGCCGACGGAGACGGAAGATGGCCCAGGAACCGTCGCGAGCTCTTCGAAGACGCGTGCCGGCGACTGGTCCAGGAAGTGAACCCGGAGCACCGAGGCGCCGACCGGAACCGGCCGGCCGACACGCTGCTCCTGGAGGCTGCGGGTCACATATGCGCCCTCCTCCTGCTATCGGGGTGCGCAGGCGTCGACTCCGCGGCGGAGGGAAAGGGTGCGGCCCATCCGGTGCTCGCCGATCTCGGCCCGCCGTTCGCCGGCCCCTCGCCACGCGATGGACAGGTCTTGGCGCGCCGACAGCGACTGGTTCTGGCGAGCCGGCTCTTTGCCTCGGCGATGGCGAGCTCTCCAGAGCCCCGGCGCTTCGAGCCGATACACCGCCACATCGCCGAGTTCCTCGGCGGCCGCTACCTGGCGGAGCGCATCGACGCGGGTCTCCCGCCGGCTCGGGTCATCGCGCTGACCACCACGGGCGATGGCGGCGTAGTCACCGCCCATCGTGGACTCTCGGCCTGGCTGGCGGTGCACTCCAGGCCAGCCAGGGCGGAACTGATCGACCGCGACCCCATTGGCGTCGGCCTCTACGGCGACATCGCCGGCTTCTCGGACGACGAGAAGCGGTTGCTGCTCGAAGCGCTAATCCGCGAAGGACGGAGACTCGACGACATTGGCTACCCGAACGCGGCAGCCTTCGCGTCCCTTGCCGTGCCGGCGCTCGAAACTGCCTTCGTCGCGTTGCTGACCGCGGCGGGGCGAAGCGAGGACGACCAGTTCGCGCTCAAGTTCGTGCTCAGAGTGCTGAGCCGCGGCACGCCGATGCCTGGGCTCGCGGCTTCGATCCTCAAGATCCTCTACGACGACGGATGGCCGCCAGACGTCGCCTGGGCAGCGCTCGATGCCTTCATCCGCCAGTGCGCGGACCCGAAAGAGCGAACCAGCACGTTGAAACGGATTCTCTCCGAAGTTCAGGGCGGTGATCTGCGCGACGTGCACAACGAACTGACCGCCACGGTGCTCGAGGAGCTCTATCCCGATGCCATCGGTCCGGCGGAGATCTGGGGGCACCTCGACCGGTGTCGACCCACGAGCGTTTACGGACGCCACCGGCTCTTCTGGACGCGCACGCTCGAAGAAAAGACGACGGACGAGGACATCGCCATACTCGTCGACGCACTCGCCGCGCAAAGGCCCGACCTCGGTTTGGTCGACAACGGTTTCGGCGAAGGCCGGGCCTCAGCAGAGAGCCTCCTGGCGCGCGCACTCGCCGTTCACGGCGACACGCTGACGCCGCAACGACTCTCCGCGTGGCTCAACGGACCCGCCCGGACAGACGAGGAGTTCCACGAACTGCGGAGCGCCGAACGCGCGTGGCAGGCGGCATTCGAACTCCTCCAGACGTACCCGGAGCCCGGCGCAGCCGAGCCGGAGTCGACGGAATCCCCATCAAGGACCGTGCGTTCCTGGTTGGAGGCTCACCCGGAAGCCTACAAAGCCGCTTTCCTGGAAGGCGTTCGCCAGTACGCCGACGAGGCGGACTTGCAAGGCAAGGTGCATCTGGTTGACCAGCGGCTGCGGGGGGCACAGCCCCCGACCGGTTTTGGACTCTGGTGCCTGACGCAGGCCCGCGAGGCCGCCGACGCCAAGCCGGAACTGGCGCGCTGGCTCTTCACTCAAGCGCGCAACCGCCTTGACGAGGGCGAAGAGGGCTTGTCGCGGAAACTCATCGACGACGCGGCTTGCGAACAGCCTTCGCTGCGGTCGCGGCCGCCCGATCCCCAGGTGGCCAACGAGTTACGGGAACTGTCGCGCAAGAACGACGCGACAATCAAGACCCTCCAGGATCAACGCAGGCGAGAAGAACAGGAGTGGCTGGACGCTGTTCGCGCCGAGGCGCCCGCCCTGGAGCAGAACCGAGGTGCACCGTGGCTTCTGTATCGCCTGGCGACGGGGTGGCTTCAGCGGTACGACCAACAGCCAGATTCCCTCCGCGGCTGGCTCGCGGGAGAGCTAGGCAATCAAGCTGACCTGGCCAAGGCGACTGTCACCGGTCTGCACGGCGTCGTCGAACGCGAGGACGTGCCGGACTCGAGCAAGATCCTGCGTCTCCATGGCGAGAACCGGACGCACTACCTCGCGACGCCGTTCCTCGTTTCGCTCGACGAACAGGACCTCGCCGACTCGCGATTCGTCGACGGGCTGAGCAAGCGGCAGAAGCGCCAAGCCTGTGCCTTCTACTTCACCGTACTGATCAGCCGCAGCGTTCATCCGAACTGGTACCGGCGTCTGCTTGAGCGGGATGTCGAGCTGGTCGCGGATGTGCTGCTCCCGCTGGCTCGCCAGGAACTGCGACGCGGCACCGAGAACGTGCCGTGCCTGTGGGACCTGGCGCACGACGACGACCACGCCGAGCTTGCTCGCTTCGTCTGCCTGCCCCTCCTGCGCGCCGTTCCGGTGCGTTGCCACGCCCGGCAGTTGCACAACCTGACGCGTCTGCTGTGGACGGCGCTGCAACATGCGGACCACGAAGCGCTGCTCGACCTCGTGGAGAAGAAGCTCGCGGCCGGAAGCATGACTGTCAACCAGCGCGTCCATTGGCTGGCCGCGGCTACCATCGCGGCGCCCGACGCGTTCGCCGAGCGACTGGACAACTTCATCGACGGCAGGGAACTGCGGGCGCGGCAGCTCGCCAGGTTCCTATGGTTGGAACACCCCGAGCTGTTTCGCCCTGCCGCACTGCCGCCCTACGTATTGGAGATCCTGATCCGGCAGTCGGGCGCCGCCTACGGAGTCTCCGAGCTGATGGACAAGCCGGGGATCGGCGAGAGACCGGGTAGAGGACAGCACAACGCGCAGCCCGAATCGGTGCTCTGGCGTATCCCCGAGCTGATCGAGTCCCTTGCAGCTTCGCCGGAACCCGAAGCCGGCGTCGCCCTGGACCGACTGGCAAACGACCAAACGCTCCATCGCTGGCGCTACCACCTTCGCCAGGCTCGCGACCGGCAGGCGGTCATCTTCCGCGACAACTCCTACCGCCGCCCCGAACTTCGAGAGATCCGCGCCACGCTCGACAACCTCGCGCCCGCCAACGCCGCCGACCTCGCCGCCCTCGCCCTCGAGCGACTCGACGAACTCGCGCGCTCGGTCCGTACCACGAACACGAACGACTGGGGCCAGTATTGGAATCAGGACGGGCACGGCAGACCGACCCGACCCAAAGCCGAGAACGACTGCCGAAACGCCTTGCTCCGCGATCTGCGGCCCCGCCTGCCCGACGGAGTCGACGCGCAACCCGAGGGCCAGTACGCCGCGAATCGGCGCGCCGACATTCGTCTGTCCTGCTCCGACTTCCACCTGCCCATCGAGATCAAGAGGAGCTCCCATCCCGCCCTGTATCGCTCGGCGCGCGACCAACTTGTCGCCAAGTACACACAGGATCCGGCAACCGGCGGCCACGGGATCTTCCTGGCACTCTGGTTCGGCGGCGCCGACAAGGCGCCGCTGGACGAGACGGGAACTCGCCCCGGCAGCCCGGAAGAACTTCGCGAGCGGCTCGAAGCCTGCGTCGCCAGACAACTGCCGCACGAACAACGGCGCAAGATCGCGGTTCGGGTCATCGACGTCAGCAAGCCCTGAACGGGTCCGTCCAAGCGGTCGCCGGCCTGGCGGCCGGCACGCCTATCGCGTCATCCTCCGCCGGCCCGGCGCCACAAGAGAATCGCGGCGTAGGCGCGAACCGGGCGCCAGGCTTCCGCCATCACCTCCAGTTCGGCGGCGCTCGGCGGCTGGGCGCGGTCGATCGCCTTCCGCAGTCCCAGATCGCTGGCCGGAAACGCATCGCGGTCGCCCAGAGCGCGCATCGCGATGTACTCGACCGTCCAGGGGCCGATCCCCTTGATGGCGAGCAGACGTTGGCGGACATCGGCCGGGTCGGCATCCAGCCGCAACTCGCCCGATGCGACCGCGGCCGCGAAGTCCCGAAGCGCGCTCGCTCTGGATGCCGGGAGGCCGATCTCGCGGGGATCGAACGCCGCAACCCGAGCGGGGTTCGGGAACGTCTTCTCCAGGCCGTCCACGATCAGGTCGGCGGGAAGGTCCGAACCGAGAGCCGAGACCAGGCGGCCGGCCAGGGTGCGAGCGCCAGCTACCGAAACTTGCTGCCCGAGTACTGCCCGCGCCCCGAGTTCGAACCGGTCCCACGCGCCGGGCATACGAAGCGCGATCAGGCCGTAACCTTCCGCCACGAACTCCGAAGTCCGGCTCAGCGGCGATGCGACGTCCGGCGGATACGTCTCGAAATCGAACATGCGCCGCACTCTTGCCGAAACGGCTTCCCGATCATGCGAGGCCAGCGTCTCCCGTGCCGATTCGTCGGCGACCGACACCTCCACGGCGCACGACGTGCCGAACTCGACGCGGAGGACCGCCGGCGCGGCCTCAGCCCGGTCGCCGCCGCCCACCAGCGTCGCTAGGTCGATCGTGCGCTGGTAGCGCAAGTTCTCCGGATCGACCGCCTCGACGCCCGGCAAGGCGCGGGCCGCGAAGAACTGCAGCAGGCCGCACAGGTCGCAAGGCTCCCAGAAGGGCTCCACCGATGAGAGGATCGTGCGGGACATCGGCCGGAGCATAGTCATCGGGCGGCGCCGCGGCGTCTCGGAGCGGCAACCGGTCGCTCTCGGGCGCTCGGGCCACAGGGCACTGAGCCTGCTCTGGATGCCCGCCACAGTCCACGAGCCGCGATAGCCTTCGCCGCCGCTCACACCTTTACCAACCGGAAACCGACCATGACCGAACTCCCCGCCGACGGCCTCGCAATCCGCTCCACGATCCGCGCCGATGACAGCGGTGGCGGCACCGTCGAACTGGCGCTGGTCAGGGTCCCGGTGCCGGAACCCGGTCCGGACCAGGTCGTCATCCGGGTCGAGGCGTCGCCGATCAACCCCTCCGACCTGGGCGTACTGTTCGGGCCGGCCGATGTCTCCACGGCCCGCGCGTCGGACGGAGAACACGGCCCCGTCGTAGTCGCCGACCTCCCCAGGGGACTGGCGCGGCTCGTGGCCGGTCGCCTCGGCCAGGCAATACCGACCGGCAACGAGGGCGCCGGCGTGGTCATCGCCGCCGGTTCGTCGCCGGCCGCCCAGGCCCTGATCGGCCGCACGGTCGCCGTCCTCGGCGGCTCGATGTACGCGGAGTACCGGCTGGCCGAGGCCCGGCAGTGCCTGTCGCTGCCCGACGGCACGACACCCGCGGAAGGCGCCTCCTGCTTCGTCAATCCGCTGACCGCCCTCGGCATGGTCGAGACGATGCGGCTCGAGGGCCACACCGCCCTGGTCCACACCGCCGCCGCCTCCAACCTCGGCCAGATGCTCCAGAAGATCTGCACCGCGGACGGCGTGCCGCTGGTCAACGTCGTCCGCCGGCCGGAACACGAGGAACTCCTGCGCGGCATCGGCGCCACCCACGTCGTCAACTTGAGTACCGAGACCTTCATGGCCGACCTCGTCACCGCGATCACCGACACCGGCGCGACGCTCGGCTTCGACGCCACCGGCGGCGGCAAGCTGGCCGGCCAGATCCTGACCGCGATGGAGGCGGCACTCTCCGCCAGCGCCCCCGAGTACAGCCGCTACGGCTCGGCGACCCTCAAGCAGGTCTACATCTACGGCGGGCTCGACCGCAGCCAGACCGTCCTGACCCGCAACTTCGGCATGGCCTGGGGCCTTGGCGGCTGGCTGCTGCCCCACTTCCTGCGCCGCGTCGGTTACGAGGCCTCGGAACGCCTCCGGCAGCGAGTCGCCGCGGAGATCAGGACGACCTTCGCGTCGAGCTACGCCAGGACGGTCACCCTGCGCCAAGCCCTCGACCCGGCGTCCATCGCGATCTACGCCAAGCAGGCGACCGGAGAGAAGTTCCTCGTGACGCCGCACGGGCAGGAGCTTGCGCCCTAGAACGCCACGTCGTGAGTTCAGGGGCGCAAGCTCCTGGCGAGGTGGGGGCTGGGGCCAAAGACGGAGCCTGCGACGGGTTTGGCGGCGCTAACGCGGCGCCTCACACCCGCCGATAGGCGAGATCCCCCTCCATGTATGTGAGATAGAAGCGGGCCGGCTCGATCTCCCCGTTCGGGTTGCGGAACCAGAGTGGACGCCGGTAGAAGACCTCGCCTCCCAGCGACTCCGTGGCCCGCAACAGGCCCTCTCCCGTGGTCAGGACGGTCGCCTCGGCGCAGCCCTCCCGGCCCAGCCGGTCGAGGATGGCAAGTAGCGCCAGATCCGCATCCTCTTCCAGGCATGGCATGTGGACGATCCGGCCGGTGGGCGGATCGTTCGCCCGGTTGACGTAGAGCAGAACCGGACCGAGAGGCTTCCCCGATCGTTCCAGGGTGAACAGCAGTCCGTCGTGCTCCGGGCAGGCCGCCAGCCAAGCCAGGTGGTCCGGCTCGGCGAGATTGACCAGCGTGTCCGGAGGAGCGACCGGGCCGGCCGCGGCAGGATCGAAGTCGACCAGCTCCAGGCCGGTCGGCCTGGGCGTTGCGACACCCGCCGCCGCGGTGCTCAGACGCACTTCGAGCGCCTCGCCAGCCTCGCGAAAGCCGCGCATGACCAGCATCGCCTTGGTGGCGGCGGTCCCGCCGAGCACGACCTCGAAGTCCGTGTCGGGCGTGCGGCCGGCAAGGGGGACGCCGGCTCTGCCTCGCGCAGCGTGTTCAACCATCCACAGCATCCGGTGAGCACCCGTCACCGTTCCGCCATGGATCCGGTAGCGGCAGTGCAACGAAGCCACGTGGCCGACGATTCGGCCATGCCGTTCGGCGACGGAAGACTCGACCTCCGGCCCCGGACCGGGATGGAAGAGAAGCCAGCGCAGCACCTCCGGCTCGCGCCGGACGCCGTAGACGACTTCGGTCAGTTCGGAGAGACGAGGGAGCTCGCTCTCGGTGCTCGGGCGCAGCAGGACGTCCCGAACCGTACGCACCCGATCCATCGACCCGAAGGCTACTTCGACCCGCCGCGCCCTGCCCGAAACGCCTCGTCGCGCTCGGCCCGCAGGCGCAGCCCCTCCCGAAAGCGCTCGATGTTCGCCTCGGCCCTGGTCCTGAGCCGGCGGTACTTGAACTCCGCCTCGAGCAACAGCAGCTCGTCCCAACCCAGGCCCTCCTCCGCCCAGTGGTACTCGTGGGTGAGGAGCTGGATCTGGTCGTAGCGGTCGAGCAGCGACGTCACCACGCCCTCGCGCCAGACCTGGGTGCTGTCGGAGAGGTACTTGATCCGCTCGAAGTAGAGCGGGTCGTAGGCGTCGACGACGCCGGGAATCCGTAGCGTCCGGCCCGACCGCATCGGCATGTGGGGGCTGGCGGCCCGGATCCGCGTGTCGAAGAAGTCCTCGATCAGGTTAATCGCCCGGCCGGCCAGCGCCACCGGGTCGCCGCCAGAACGCTCCAGCAGTCCGAGGTCGTAGTGGAAGCCGAGATCGTGTCCGAGGTCGAGGACCTCTTCGACCGCCTTGGCGCCGTCGGCCTCGAACAGGTTGTAGTCGGAACCGATCTGGACGAAGAAGGTCGAGCGCACGCCCGCGTCGTGGTCGGCCCGCGCCAGGGTCAGCGCGGCGTCGAGACTGAACTCGACGTCGTGCCGCATCAGGACGAAGCGCTCCACTTCGAGCAGCGCCTCCCCCAGGGGAGCCGCCTCGCCAAACGAGAAGGTGCGGTGGGTCGAGGTGATCCGGGCCAGGATCTCCCGGTAGTGAGCGAGGGTGAAGTCGAGGTCCGGATCGGCCGGACGTGCCGCTCGCGATCTGCTCATGCCGGCCGCCACGAGACTTCGTCCCACGCGTCGGCTGCCAGGTCGCCGAGCGGACGCTCGGCGCCCCCGTCGATCCAGTCGACCAGATGGCGGGTCACGTCCGGATAGTTCATGGGAGCCGGCTCCGGACTATCGATCCAGGACTTGATCCGCTCCACCGTCAGGCGGTCGACGACGGTGCCGAGACCCAGAGCCTTGAGCGCCCGGCCATTGAGGAACTGCTCCGGATGGCGGCGAATGGGTTGCACCAGCAGACGGCGGCCCAGGTGCAGCGCCTCACTGGCGAGCGAGAAACCCGCATTCGTGATCACTCCCGCGCAGTCGACCAGATCGGCCACGAAGGCCTGACGGTCGTAGGGGCGAATCGAGACGTTGCCGCGCTCGACCGGCTCAGGCACAGGCCGGTAGGCGACAAACCGCCGCTGCGGCAGTTGGCCCAGAAGATCCACGATGCTCTGTTCGCTCTCCGCGGGCAGGTAGACGAGAAACCGCTCGCCATCACTACGCGCCGAACCGTCCGCCACCGCCGCGACGAGATCGGGACTGATCGTCGGGGGTAGATTCGTGCCGCCGAATCGATGCCAGTGCAGACCCACGGCGGTCCGAACCGGCGTATAGACCGGAGCGAACAGGCGCAGCATCCAGCGGGCCGGCCCGGTCCGCCCGGGCAGTCGCAGACGCCGGTGGAATGCGTAAAGGTGACCGACGCCGATGCTGGGCCGCCGGCAGCGGCGAGCGATCCAGGCGGAAACCGGCTCGTAGTCCGTCAGCACGAGATCGAAGCCTGACGCATCGAAGCTGCGCACGTCGCGCAGAAAGCGAACCACCCGCAACTGCCGAATCGTCCCGAGCAGGCGCACTCGCCCGCCGGCCGCCTGCCCGGTGAACCCCTCGAGCAGCGTGTGGCTGGCCCGGATCTCGGGATCCGCGAACGCCGCCGACGACCGCCCGGTCAGCAGGCAGTGAACATCGTGGCCCCGGCTCCGCAGGCCTGCCACCATCGCCGCCGACCGCACCAGGTGGCCGTGACCCGTGCCCTGTACCCCGTACAGAATCCTCATGCCGGGTTGGCGGACGGTCTTGTTCCGGACCAGAGCACGCGGGCGGAAGGTAGCACCCGCCCAGTCAAGGCCGCAACAGCCAGCCTCCCGCCCTCTCGCTGGTAGAATCGACTTCCTCACGGAATCTTCCCGGTTCGCACCCGAGAACGCGGTCTGATCCCCGCACAGTGCAACAGGGGGTGAAATCACGCGCGTTCTCATAGCAGGCATCGACGGCTACCTCGGCTGGCCGTTGGCGCAGTATCTGACTGCCCGCGGTCACGAGGTTTCCGGCATCGATGCCGGTTTCCGCCGCGAGTGGGTCGCCGAGATGGGCGGCCGCTCCGCTCTCCCGGTCGCGTCCGTCGAGGCACGGCTCGATGCCTTCGAGTCCGTCTACGGCCGGCGTCCGCACCTGGTTCAGGACGACCTGACCGACAGGGACGTCGTCTACCGGCTGTTCGAGGACGTCCGGCCGGAGGCGATCGTCCACCTGGGCGAATGCCCCTCGGCGCCCTACTCGATGATGGACGCGGACCACGCAATCTGGGTGCAGCGCAACAACATCGAGGGCACGATGAACGTGCTCTACGCGATGCGCGACCTGGCGCCCGAGGCGCACCTGGTCAAGCTCGGCACGATGGGCGAGTACGGCACACCGAACCTGGACATTCCCGAGGGCTTCTTCGAGGTCGAGTACCGCGGCCGCCGCGACCGCCTGCCCTTCCCGCGGCAAGCCGGCTCCTGGTACCACTGGAGCAAAGTCCACGACAGCAACAACGTGATGTTCGCCTGCCGCATCTTCGGGCTCAGGGCCACCGACGTGATGCAGGGCGTCGTCTACGGCACCCGCTTCTTCGGCAGCTCCGCCGACCATCCCGCCGACCCCGCGCTCCACACCCGGCTGGACTTCGACCAGGCGTTCGGCACCGCGCTCAACCGCTTCTGCTGCCAGTCGGTGATCGGCGAGCCGTTGACCCTGTTCGGGCTCGGCAACCAGCGCCGCGGCTTCCTGCCGATCTGCGACTCGATGCAGTGCCTGACCCTGGCGGTCGACAACCCGCCCGAAGCAGGCGACTACCGGGTGTTCAACCAGTTCGAGGAGACCTACACGATCTCGGAGCTCGCCGCCCAGGTCGCCGCGGTTGCTTCCGGGATGGGTCTCGATCCGCAGATCCGGCGCATCGAGAACCCGCGCAAGGAAATGGAAGAGCATCACTACAACCCGGACCACGATCATCTGCTGGCCCTGGGCTACCAGCCGACCCGTGACATGGACTCGGAGATCCGGGCGATGCTCGAGGACCTCCTGCCGCACCACGACCGGATCGCGGCCAGGCGCGACGTGCTGCTCCCCGATATCCGCTGGGACGGCAGCCGGCGGAGATCCGCCTTCCTCGACGCCGGCAACGGCGCGGGACCGGACGGGCCCGCTGCCGCGAAGCCGTCAGTCGACGAGCCGGATGCGGGTGCCGCAGATGTGGATCACCCCGTCGTCGCCGAGGCAGCCCCGCTCGCTCGCGGCTGAACGGGCGCGGTCCGCGTCGACCGCGCGCAGATCGATGCCGCCGAGCCCCTCGGGCCGGCCGTCGGTCGGCAGCACGAAGCGCAGGTCGGCGTTCTCGAACGGAATCGTCGGCACGCCGTCGACATCGCGCAGCGGGATCTCCGCGATCTCGCTCCAGCGGGCCGCGAGGCGGTCCGGATCCGGGGTCTGAATCTCCCCCGCCACGATCGCGTCGACGACGTCGGTCCGGCGGCAACGCTGCCAGTTCTCTCCCGCCGGTTCCCACGGTCCGTCCGGTTCCAGGCCGTTCGTCTGGCAGTCGATCTCGAAGAACGTCCCGCCGGTGTCCTTGGGATGGAGCTGCATGTTCTGGAAACCGTGGCGCTCGAACTCGTTGACCAGGCGAATTCCCAGCTCCGCGACCCGGCGCCGGCGCGGGGCGTGGTCGTCGCACTGGGTGATGAACATGTAGCCGCCGTCGCCGCCGCGCTTCTCCAGGTAGCGGCCGCCCGCGGTGTTCTCCTCGATCGGGGCCACGACCTCGAGCAACTGGTTGCCGATCGGCAACAGGGCGTTCTCGAGCCCGAACCGAACGATGCCGGGATCGTTGAAGCAGACCTCGATGTCGAAAACGGCCTCCAGGTCGTCGACGACCGGGGCGAGTTTCTCGGCTACCAGACAGATCTGCCGCAAGCGCAACCACATGACGAATCTCCTTGTGTAAACGGGTGCTACGACTCCGGCCAGGTACCCCGCCCTTCCAGCATGAAGGTCAGGTGCGGGTGGTACAGCGCCGGTTCCAGCAGGAAGGAGTCGTGACCCTTGTCGGAGTGGACGATGATCCTCATGCAACTCACGCCGGCCTCCTCGAGCGTGGCCATCAGTTCGCCCTGCTCTTCGGGGTAGTAACAGACGTCGGAGTTGATCGAGAAGATGAGGAAGCGCTGGTCCCGACAGCGCTCGAAGGCTTCCCGGAGGGAGCCGGCGCCGGCGGCCGCGGCCAGATCGAACTGGCTCCAGGCGTCGAGAATCCGCAGGTAGGAGTTGGCGTCGAACCGGGCCGAGAACTTCCGGCCCTGGTGCCTCATGTAGGACTCGATCGGGTGGTTCACGCCGTACCAGGGCACGCCAGACGCCTCGGCAACCATGTTCCGCGCCCGCCGCCGCAAGGTGCGCAGCGACACGAACGTCTTGTGATTGATCTGGCGGGCGATCTTCATCCCCTCGAGTTCCGTCCCCGGCGGGTAGTTGCCACCGTCGAACCGCGGATCGTTGGCAATCGCCTGGATCTGCTCGAAGTTGTGGATCCGCTGAAGCGGCGTCACTTCCATGCCGGCGGCGACGATGACGACGTTGCGCATCCGCTCCGGGAACATGACCGCGAGATCGAGCACCGCCATGCCGCCGGTCGAGGGTCCGATCCCGGCGTGCAGCACGTCGATTCCCAGCCGGTCGACCAGGCGCATCGCGGCGCGCACCGAGTCCGAGAAGCGCACCCGGGGGAAGGACGGCCCCCAGCGTTTGCCGGTTGACGGGTCGATCGACAGCGGACCCGTCGATCCGTAGCAGCCGCCGATGTAGTTGACGCAGATGACGCAGAAGTGGTCCGTGTCGATCGCCCGCCCCGGTCCAATGAACTCGTGCCACCAGCCGACCACCATCTCGTCGGTCCAGGCGTCGCCGAGGCCGGGCACGCCGTGGTTGGTGCCCGCCGCATGGTGGCTGCCGGTGAGAGCGTGGAACAGGAGCACCGCGTTGTCGCGCTCGGCGTTGAGTTCGCCGTACTGCTCCCAGGCCAGGGTGAAACCGGACAGCGTGTCGCCGCAGCGGAGCTCGAGCGGTTCGTCGAAGTGCTCGAACCGGGTCTCGACGACGCCGATGCCGCCGCTGGCATCCGCCGGTTGCAGGTTGCGAACCGTCTCCATGCGCCAACCCTATGGGCTTGCGCCGGAGAACGCTACGGAGGCGACGCCAGACCGCGGGGCACCAGCGCCCAGTAGCGGCCCCGGTGCGCCATGCGGCCGGCGATCGACTTCGCACCTTCGCCCGAGCCCCAGTACACATCGCCGCGCACCGAGCCGCGGATCGCACCGCCCGTGTCCTGGGCCACGAGCAGCCACTGCCGGCGCTCGTCCGGCCCCTCGGGCGATGCGGCCGGGATCATCGCGTCGAGCCAGACGGGAACGCCGAGCGGGACGTGCTGGCGGTCGACCGCCAGGGAACGCTCCGTCGTCAGGGCGACGCCCTGCGCCCCCACCGGCCCCTCGCCGCGAATCTCGCGAAAGAAGACATAGGAAGGGTTCGTCGCCATGACTTCGCCGGCACGGCCAGGGTTCGCCCGCAACCAGGCATCGATCGACTGCAGCGAGACCTCGGCGAGTTCCATCTCGCCCAGGTCGACCAGGGTGCGACCGATCGCGTGGTACGGGTGACCGTTCTGGGCCGCGTAGCCGACGCGCAGTACCGTCCCGTCGTCGAGTTCGATCCGGCCCGAACCCTGGATGTGGAGGAAGAACGCGTCGACCGCGTCGTCGACCCAGACGATTTCCAGGCCCCGGCCCGCCAGCGAACCCGCGGCGATGGCCTGGCGGTCGTCGTAGATGTCGAGGCTTCCACCGCGCACACGGCCGGCCACGCGGCGGCCGCGCAGGTCGTCGCGGAAGCGGCCGAGGTCGACCATGACGAGATCGGAGGGGTGGGTGTAAAGCGGCACGTTGTAGCGATCGCTGCGTCGCCGGCTGCCTTGGAGATGCGGCTCGAAGTAGCCAGTGAAGAGACCGACCCGCTGAAGCCAGCCGGAGGCGTTCCCGGGCCGGCCGTCGGCACCGCCCGCGTCCGCTCGGGACACGGGCACCGCCACGAGTTCGCGTTCGACGATCGCCCGCACACCGCCCTCGCCGGCCGGCGCCGCCAGACCGTCCAGGGCGCCACAGAAGGGCCGCCAGTCGGCGGGCGTGCCGCCCAGCTCGACCGGCTTCAACTGCCGGTCCGTGGGCCGCGCCAGCAGTCGATCGCAACTCCTGAGCAGGGCCGGCAGGGCCTCCGACACATCGTCACCGGTCCAGCCCGGCAGAGAAGCGGCCTCGACCGGCGGACCGTAGACGGCCACCGCCACGACCTCGGGCGGCGTCGGCGCCGGCCGTCCCAACAACCAGCCGGTCACCCGCTCGGGGCCCACCGCGAGAATGGTGGCGACCAACGCCCAGCCCAGAGCAAAAAGCCCGGCGATGCGAAGAGCCCGCTCGCGGGGAGGAAGGTCCCGTACCAGCCATCCCATACGCCGCGACGCTAGCAGCGCGGCTGTGGGCGGCGCCCGTCCGGCGGCCGACGGGTACGCTTCCTCGATGACGGAACGCCCGCTGCGATGGCTGTTCTTCTACGACTGCATCTACCCGGAGTCGGTCGGCGGCGTCGAACACCGCAACTACGAACTCGCCCGGGAACTGGGCCGACTCGGACACGAAGTCGTTCTGTCGGGCTGGGCGAACGGTCCCGGCGCACCCCACGTGAACGTCCGCGTCGAACCGGTAGCGAAGGCGAGCCGCCGCTATCTCGCCCGCGGCCGGCGATCGGGCATCGAAGCACTGACGCTCGCCTCCCAGGTGCGCCACATTCCGCTGGACGGCATCGACATCGTCGAGACCGCGAACATCCCCTACCTGCACTTGCCCCTGCTCGCCCGGCGCTGCCGGAGGCGGCGCATCCCGCTGCTCGTCACCTGGCACGAGCACTGGGGCCGCTACTGGCGGAAGCACCGGCCTCCAGGGCGCTTCAGCCCGGGCATGTGGCGCTTCTACGCCCTGTGTGAACGCTGGTCGGCGCGCTTCGGCACCCAGGCGGTCGCGGTGAGCCGCCTCACCGCGGATCGTGTCTCCGGGGTCCGCGGCCAGGCGGTCGATGTGGTCCCCAACGGCATTCCGTTCGAGAGAATCCGCGCCCTCGCGGCGGAATCGGACGCCAACGCTCCGCCGCTGGTCTACGCCGGCCGGTTGATCCCGGAGAAACGGATCGACCTGCTGCTCGACGCCACGGCCACACTGGCGGCCACGGAGACGGGGCGCAGGCTCGCCACCGAACGTGGCGCCCTGGTCCGGATCATCGGCGGCGGCCCGGCGGAGGACGACATCCGCGCGCACATCGAGCGCCGGAACCTCTCCGGCGTCGTCGACTTCGCCGGCCGGCTGCCCGAGAACGAGGACGTCTGGCGCGCCGTGGCGGGCGCCGCGCTCGCGGTGCAACCGTCGGCCAGAGAAGGATTCGGTCTGTTCCCGCTCGAAGCGATGGCCGCGGGCGTGCCCGTGGTGCACTGCCGTTCGTCAAACAGCGCGGTGTCGGAACTCGTCCGCGACGGCCGGGAAGGATGGGCCGTCGACCCCGACGCGGGCGAACTGGCCGGCCTGCTCGAACGGCTGCTCGACGCGCCCGCGGAAGTCGCCGCCGCCTCGCGCGCGGCCCTGGAGCGCGCGGCCGGCTACGACTGGCGGCAGGTTGCCGGCAAAGTCATCGAAACCGGAACCGAACTGGTCCGGCGCGAGCGCGCCTGAGAAGCCGAGACGGAAGCTCGAACTGCTGTAGTGTCTGCGCCGTCGTGGGGACCGTTCTTCAGGTCGAAGTGTCGCCGGGCGAGCTCATCGACAAGATCACGATCCTGGAAATCAAGGCCGAGCGGATCGCCGACCCGGGCAAGCTGGCCAACGTCCACCGGGAACTGCGGAGCCTGACCGCGACCCGCGAGAGAGAGCTGGCGCCCTCGCCGGAACTCGACGGCTTCACCGCGGAGCTTCGCCGGATCAACGAGCGTCTCTGGGAGATCGAGGACGACATCCGCGACTGCGAGCGGAACGGCGACTTCGGCGAGCGCTTCATCGAACTCGCGCGGGCGGTGTATCGCACGAACGACCGGCGCGCCGCGGCCAAACGGAGCATCAACGAGCTACTGGGCTCCGAACTCGTCGAAGAGAAGGACTACGCCGACTACTGATCGGCCGCTACCAGGTGCCCTCGTTCGGCATCGAGGCCCACGGCTCCTCGACCGGCAGGGAGCCGCCCGCCTGCAGGAGTTCGATCGAGATCCCGTCCGGCGACCGGATGAACGCCATGCGGCCGTCCCGCGGCGGCCGGTTGATCGTCACCCCCTGCTCCTGCAGCGAGCGGCAGGTGCCATAGATGTCATCGACTTCGAAGGCGAGATGCCCGAAGTTGCGGCCCCCGGTGTAGTCCTCCGGATCCCAGTTGTAGGTCAACTCGAGCAACGGCGCGGTCCGCTCGCGCGCGAGTTCAACGTCGGAGGGAGCGGCCAGGAAGACGAGCGTGAACCGTCCCTGCTCGCTGTCGAAGCGGCGCAGTTCGACCATTCCCAGCTTGCCGCAGTAGAAGTCGAGCGCCTCCTCCAGGCTGGCGACCCGGACCATCGTGTGCAGGTACTTCATCGTCCGCCTTCCCCCTTCCCGGCCAGCCGCGCAGCCGCCGCCGAATCGATCCGGTAGCTTACCGCCCCAAGATGCCTCGCAGACTCGGCATCTCGGCCCATCCCATCCTCACCATGACCTTGCGCCCCAGAACTCGCTCCGCTGCGTTCAGGGGCGCAAGCTCCAGGTACCCATGCGTATCAGGGAGGTAGTGCATCGGGTGATCGACTCGCCGATCACCCAGGTCGGGCGGTGGAAGAACAACGCTTCCCGGAAGCTGCCCCTCATCGACGTCTCCCAGGCCGCGCCGACCTACCCGCCCGCCCAGGAACTGCGCGACCACATCGCCGCCCAGGCGCAGAGCCCGGCCACCGCGGCCTACACCGACCAGCAGGGAGTCCCCGAACTGCGCGTGGCGCTGGCCCGTGCTTTGACCGAGGACTACGACGCCCCGGTCGCCGTCGAACACGTGGCCGTCACCGCCGGCTGCAACCAGGCCTTCTGCCTGGCGATGATGGCGCTGACCGAACCAGGCGACGAGGTCCTGCTGCCCGTGCCCTCCTACTTCAACCACGACATGTGGCTGCGTTCCCAGGATGTCGAGCCGGTCTACCTGGAACCCGGCCCCGACATGGTCCCGGACCCGGCAGAGGCCGCGGCCGCCATCACCGACAGGACGCGCGCCATCGTCCTCGTGACGCCAAACAACCCGACCGGCGCCGTCTACCCGCCGGCCCTCATCGAGAGCTTCTTCGAACTCGCGCGTGACCGCGGACTGGTCCTGGTGATCGACGAGACCTACCGCGAGTTCCGCGAGCACTCCGAACCGCCGCACACGCTCTTCTCGCGTCCCGACTGGAGCGACACGCTGATCCACCTGTACAGCTTCTCCAAGGCCTACTGCATGGCGGGCTACCGGATCGGCTGCATGGCCACCAACCCCGCGCTGCTCCGGGAGACGCTCAAGATCGCCGACTGCGTCGCCCTCTGCCCGTCCCATATCGGCCAGTTGGCGGCGACGTTCTGCCTCGAACACCTCGACGCCTGGAAACGCGAGTACCGCCGCACCGTCCGCGACCGCGTCGCCTACGCCGCCCGCCGCCTCCGCGAAGCGAACACAGGCTTCGAAGTCGTCTCCTCCGGCGGCTACTTCGTCTACCTCCGCCACCCCTTCACCGACCGCTCCTCCGTCGAAGTCGGCCGCAACCTCGCCGAGGACCACGGCATCCTCTGCCTCGCCGGCTCGATGTTCGGCCCCGGCCAGGACCGCTACCTCCGCCTCGCCTTCGCCAACGTCGACCTGCCGGCGATCGACGAGTTGGTCGAGCGGCTGGAGCTCTTTCGGAGGAAGTGATTGCGTGCAATCATTGGGTGAACGTGAGCGCAACGCGCAGGAGAACAACCCATGGCCAGCATCACGATCCGCAATCTGTCCCAGGAGTCCAAGGAACGGCTCCGGCGCCGCGCCGCTCGACGGGGATGCAGTCTTGAGGCCCTGGTTCGGTCGATCCTGGACCGCGCCGCCGAAGAGGCCATCGTCTCGACCGGGTTTCCCCATGACCTCATCGCGGTCATCGAACCGGGCGAGGAGATCGAACCGCTCCTCCGGGATCACGACCAGCCGCAGGTCCCGATCCACCTGCAGTGATCCTCCTCGACACGAATGTCCTGTCGGAGTTGACGAAGACGAGGCCCTCGCCTCGGGTTGTCGCCTGGCTTGAAGCGAACGAGCCTCTGCTGGCCGTTCCGGCGATAAGCCTCGCCGAGTTGCGCTACGGGATCGCCCGACTGCCAAGTGGCCGGAGGCGGTCGAGCCTGCTTCGGTTCTGGCGCATGACGTGCGACCGTTTCCGGGGCCGGATCTTCTCGTTCGATGAGCGCGCCGCCGAAGTCTACGGAGACGTGGCGGCCCAAGCCGAGCGGGACGGCACGCGGCTGAACATCGCTGACGGACAGATCGCGGCCATTGCCCTCGTGCACGGCATGCAGGTTGCGACGCGTGACATCGGCGGATTCGAGGCATCCGGCGCGGAGCTGATCAACCCGTGGGACTGATCGCCGCTGCATCGCGGCAAATCCCGCCCCACTAGCCCAACTACCGCGAGTCGTCGGTCGATATGAACGACGCGAGCATGGTGCGCCAGCCCAGGTTCTTCGTCTCCGCGGATTGGAGCAAGGACACAAGGAAACGCTCGGTCTACGTTGCCGATCTGAGCAAGTGCCTCATCTACCGGGAAGCGCGACCGGACTGGGCGCTGGGGAGCCTCATGGCATTGGCAACGCAGCTCGCCCAGTCGGGCTCCGTGCTGGTCGGCGTCGACGTGGTCTTGGGAGTGCCCCGGAGCTACTGGAAGCTGCTTCAAACCGAGGACCGCTACGACCAACCCGGCAACTTCGTCGACTGGCTCGGACGCCTCAGCGAACACGACCGTTTCTTCGACCCCGCCAACACGGTCAGAAGCCACGACCGGTGGCGCGTCGATCGGCCCTGGTTTCACGTGCCAAAGGGCAAGGGTGCTCTGACCGCGTTCAAGAAGAGGGCCGACGACGGCTTCCTCCGCCTGATTGACCGATCCACCGGTGCCAAGCCTCTGTTCGCGGTGAGTGGCATCCCCGGAACAGTGGGTTCCGGGACCCGTGACTTCTGGCGAGAATTGGCTCCAAGCCTGAGCACGAACCGCAAGTTCGGGGTGTGGCCTTTCGAAGGCGAGCTCGCTGAGCTTCTCTGCACGAACAGGATCGCGCTGGCGGAGACCTACCCCGGCCTCGCCTATGCGGCCGCCCTTGCCGAGGAACTACCTACCGGACGGATCGCGGTCAGCAAGACGAAACACCGACCGCGAAACGACGCCTGCGACCTGCTGGCTAACGCGAAATGGGTGGCGACCTACGGCGTGGAGTTCGACGACATCGACAGCGCGCGAACCGACGAAGACGACTTCGATGCACTGATGACTGCCGCCGCCGTTCTGCGCTGCGCCCTTGAACACACGCCGCTGGCGACCCCAGACTGGATATGCCATGTCGCCGAGGGCGCGATGCTCCTGGCCGGTCCCGTCGATCCGACCCGCAGGTCAAGAACCATCTCCAGGTCCGACAAGGCTGCTCAGGCAAAGTTCCAACTGTCCCCCGCTGCCGTTCCCAGGAAGGAACTGCGCCCACCAGAACCACGGAAGGTCACACATCGGTGCCCGATCCCAGGCTGTTCCAAGGTCTTCTCCAACTCTCGGGGCGGCTGGGACGCCCACGTCGCATCACGCCGTAAACACCCCGACTGGTTCCCCGACATAGAGAATCCCCAACTGCGCAAGGAACTCTTCCGCAGGGACTTCGGCTACTGGTTCCGCTAGAGCACCGGCCCGTACCCCGTCCCCGACGCTGCGAACGGCTACTGACTGGCTACGACCCGAGCGACACCACGCGGCCCAGCGCCGTCCAGCCTGCCGGCGGGACCGGAGGGGAGGATCCCAACGAGGCTGTCGGCAAGCGACGCCCAGCGCCCTTCCATACACCGACACCCAACCGGAGCGCAGCCGACCGCAGCGAACGCTCACCCTCCATTCATCCGGCAAGCGTGAGCGTCCGCTGGGACCCTCTCCTCCGGTCCCGCCGGCAGGCGGCCCGAACCGCTAATCCTGTGCGCGGATCTCGAAGTCGACGGTCCCGGCGTCCGGGTCGGCTTCGATGACAACGGAGCGGCCCTGGAACCAGGGGCCGGGGTTGACGAGGCGGGTTGAGCCGATCGTGTCTTCGCCTATCGCTTCGTGGATGTGGCCGGAGAAGACGAGGTCGGGCTGGTGGCGCTCGACGGCGGCGCGCAGTGACTTCGAGCCGACGTGCTGGCCGCGAGCCAGGTCGCAGGCGGTGCCGTGGGGCGGCTGGTGGGAGACGAGGATGGTGGGCTTCCCCTCGACCGCGGCAGCCTGCTCGAAGGCCTCGGCGGCTACTCGTTCGTAGTCTCCCTCGGTCCGTTCGTAGGGAAGGTCGCCGAAGGGAAGACCGCCGGAGAGGCCGACGAAGCGGACGCCGTCGACCACGCGAGCGCGGCGATCGAGGTCGATGTCGATCTCGCGGAAGTAGTCGTCCACCGGCGGCTGGTCGCAGTTGCCGCACACCGCGAGCACCGGAACGCCGGCGTCCCGGAGCGGTTCGACGATCCGGCGGGCATGGTCCGGACCGAGGAAGTTCGTGAGGTCCCCGGCCAGGAGCACGAGGTCGAAGCCGGACGGGTCCGGCAGGCGTGGCGGCCTCTTGCCGGACCAGTGCAGGTCGACCACGCCGAGGATGCGCAGCGTCAACTCAGGGGCCCCGGCCGCCCGCGCCACTCACCGCTTCGCCCGCGCGGCCATCAGTGAACCAGCGTCGGAGTGGCATGAGCCGACTCCTGGGGTTCGTCGTCCAGGCCGTGGGACATGACGAAGACCCACGCCGCAGTGCACTCACGCTCCGTCTCCGAGATCAACTCGAAGACGTACTCATTCTCCTGCTCCCCCTGGAACGACTGGACGTAGGCCACCCGTTCGCGGTCGATCAGGATCTCTCCCACGAGGCGCTTGCCGTAGACGAGCTGCGCGATCAGGAGGCTGTTCTCATCAGACACGAACTGCCAGTGGAAGTCCTCGTCGTCGCAGAGCAGGGCGTCGACCGATCCGGCCCGGATGACGCAGTTTGGATGGAGGACGAGCCAGTTCCAGAACGCGTCGAGATCGAGCGTGGCCCGGGAACGCTCGACCGCGGTCGGGGCAGTCATCGCGCAATCGTATCCATGCCGGAGGGGTTTGGCTAAAGTGCGCCAATGCCTCACGCGTCGCCCTGGACCGGGCTAGGAAGTCCACGGTTCACGTTCGAACGGGGTCTCCACGACCTCGGCAACAACTCGTTCGCCTGGCTCCAGCCGGACGGCGGCTGGGGCTGGAGCAACGCCGGCCTGATCGTGAGCGGTGACGAATCCCTGCTCGTCGACACGCTGTTCGACCTCCCCAACACGCGCGAAATGCTCGACGCGATGAAACGGGCGCACGATGCCGCCGCCGACATCGACCGGCTGGTGAACACCCACTCGAACGGTGACCACACCCACGGCAACGAACTCGTCGCCGGCGCCGAGATCGTCGCGTCGGCGACCGCGGCCGCCGAGATGGAAGCGACGACGCCGGCGGGCCTCGCGGCGCTGATGCGCGGCGCCCGTGAGAACGGCGGCCTGGTCGGCGATTTCCTCATCGAGTGCTTCGGCAGTTTCGACTTCGAGGGAATCACCCACACGCTGCCGAACCGGACCTTCGACGGGAAGTTGACGCTCACGGTCGGGCACAAACGCGTCGAGCTGACCGAAGTCGGCCCGGCCCACACCGGCGGCGACATCATGGTCCACATCCCCGACGACCGGACCGTGTTCACCGGCGACATCCTGTTCATCGAGGGCGCTCCGATCATCTGGGCAGGACCTGTCCAGAACTGGATCGACGCCTGCGACCTGCTGCTGAACTGGGACCTGGAGACAATCGTGCCGGGCCACGGTCCCATCACGGACAACCGTGGTGTTGAAGCCATGCGCGCCTACCTCGTCTACATGCGTGACGAGGCGAGGAAGCGCTACGACGCGGGACTCTCCGCGCGCGACGCGGCGTTCGACATCGCTCTCGGCGACTTCGAGTCGTGGGGCGACAGCGAGCGGATCGCGATCAACGTCGACTCACTGTACCGGGAGTTCAGCGGCAGCGCCGGCGACCGTACCGACATGCAGGAACTGTTCACCCGCATGGCCGAACTGGCGCAGGCTCGCCGGCGCTAGAGCAGCAAGACAGGGAACGACAACGAAGGGGAGAGGAAAGGATGGACCTTGGAATCCAGGGAAGGAAGGCCGCCGTCGCCGCGGCATCGACCGGACTCGGCTTCGGCTGCGCGAAGGCGCTGCTCGAGGACGGTGTGAAAGTCGCGATCTGCAGCCGCAGCGAGGCGCGCATCGAGGAAGCCGCCGCCAGGCTGGGCGCCGGCGCCGTGCCGATCGTCGCGGACATGTCCACTGAGGAGGGCGCGCGTTCCTTCATCGAGCAGGCCACCGAGAAGCTGGGCCAGGTCGACATCCTGGTCGCCAATGCCGGCGGTCCGCCGGCCGGCTCGCCGGCCACGACTTCGATCGACGGCTACCGGGAGGCGCTCGATCTGAACCTGCTGTCGACGATCGTCATGTGCCAGACGGCTCTACCCGGCATGCGCGAGCGCGGCTGGGGACGGATCGTGGCGATCACGTCGATCGGCGCCCGCCAGCCGATCGGCAACCTCGCCGCCTCCTCGGTCGCCCGCGCCGGCGTCAGCAGCTTCCTCAAGACCCTGTCGGCTGAGGTGGCCCGGGACGGCGTTACGGTGAACTCGGCCCAACCCGGCATTCACGCAACCGACCGGATCAAGTCCCTGGGCAACACCGATGTCGTGGCGCAGCGGGTGCCCACCGGCACCCTCGGAACCGCGGAGGACTTCGGCAAGGCGGTCGCCTTCCTCTGTTCGGAGCCGGCCAGGTTCATCACCGGCACGAGCATCCTGCTCGACGGCGGCGCCTACACCGGGCTGATCTAGCAGTCCGTGGCAGAAGTCGCGCTGCATTCGAGCGGCCATGCATCCCGCCCAGCATCGTTGCTCTTCGGTCGAATACAGCCCGGTATGCTCCCTCATCGCGCCTTGCTGGACGGGCGCCTGACCGCTCTCGGTGCGACGCGGACTTCTACCACGGACTGCTAGGAGGCGGCGCCAGGAGCCTGCTTCGAGCCGCGTCAGACCGCCGCGGCTTCAAGCTCCACGTCGAGAGCAGACAGCCGGCCCTGGCTCTCGAGCATCGCCTGCTCGAGTCGTGGTCGCGACTGGTCCGTCGCGACCGCCAGCAGGCAGAGGCTCACGAGATGCCCGACCCGAGCCGCCGTCTCCTCGGCGTCGATCACCCGCCGCGCCCACAAGGGTAGCCACACGACGGAGTGGCCGAGGATCACCAACGACAACTGTTCCGGATCGACGGAAGCGACCAGGTCGCCCGCCGCGCTGGCCCGCCTCAGTTCGTCTTCCAGCTGCGCCTTCGCGACCAGTTCGATCGGGCCGGTGCCCGGACGGCGTCGCGGCCCCGGAAGATTGATGGGCCTCGCCAGACCGGCCGGCGACTCCCGCACCCCCAGCATCAGATCGACGATCGCGTGAATGCGATCGACGGGATCCGTTTCGTCAAGTTGCGCAATCCGGCGTTCGAGCTTCCTGGCGCCCGATCGCCGCAGGGCCTCGAGGATCTCTTCCTTGGAGCCGTAGTAGTTGTAGAGCGTCGTCACGTCGAGCCGGGACCTTCGGGCCAACTCGCGCATCGTGCACGCCTCGATGCCTCCATTGGAGATCAGCTTCGTCGCCGCCTCCAGGATCCGCCGCTTGCGCCGGCGCATGTTCTGTTCTCTTCTACCCGCCAAGGGACCTCCTCGCCCGCGACCTGTCCGCCCGAGGTCGCGGCAGTCTACAGTCGATCCACCATTGTTCCATCTTCGATAGGTGCCACCAACCGCCGATCTCACGCTGTCCGGCGTACGAAGTCCCTACCGGCGGCCCATAGCGCCGCGCAGCCAAGCCAGGACATCACCGCTCCCAGCACGTAGGCGTTCCGATAGCCGCCCGCCAGGTCGTGAGCCCATCCCAGCAGGAAGGGTCCCAGCGCGACGCCGATCGAGGCGAGCAAGGTGCTCACCGAGTAGATCCGCGCGTAGCTCCGGGTACCGAAAGCCTCGGCGATCAGGAGCGGCTGCATCATGAGGAAGCTGCCGATGGTGAGCCCGAAGGCGCCCGACGCGATCAGCAGGCCCGCCACGCTCGTGCTCGATCCAAGAACGACCAGCGTGAATCCCTGGAGAACCAGCAGGACCAACGCGAACCCACGGTAGGGAATCCGCCCCAGCAACGCGCCGGAGGCCAGCCGTCCCACCACGCTCGCGGCGGCCAGCACCGAGACCGCGAGGCCCGCCACCCCGGGTTCGTGGACGCTGACCAGGCGATACTGGTGGGCGATGGCGCCGACCTGCGCCATCAGGCCGAAGAAGAACGTGCCGGCGACACCCAGGAAGTAGCGCGAGCGGAACGCCTCCCGGGCGCCGACACCCGGCTCCTCAGCGCCCTCGAACTCCCCCATCCGGTCCATGTCTCCGCGCGGCCGGGGAATCAGTCGCCACAGCGACACCGGCAGGATGCCCACGACGTAGACGACGGCCACGATCTCGCTGCCGCGCCGCAGACCGTACTCACCCATCACCCAGGCGGCGAACGGCGCGACCGCGATGCCGCCGACCGAGAGCCCCGTGAACACCACCGACAGGGCAAGGGCCCGCCGGCGCGCGAACCATCGCGTGACGACCGTGCTCGCGGTCAGCATGTTCGTGGCGGAGAATCCGAAGCCGAAGAGGGCGAAGGCCGAGTAGATCTGCAGCGTCGTCTCGACACGACCGATCAGGACGAGAGACGCGGCGCAGATCGCGACGCCAGCCGCGACAGACCAGCGGGCGTCGACCCGTTCGATCACGCTGGCTACGGCGAGCCCGGCGAAACCGCTCACGGCGAAGAAGATGGTCGGGGCAAGCGAGGCCGCGAAGACGGTCAGGCCGCGTTCACGCGTCAGCGCCTCGAGCAGCACCGACTGGTTGTAGAAGCCGAGGCCGGACGAGAACATCATCATCGCGAACAAGGCTCCGACGATCTGCCACCGCGTGGAGATGCGCGGCATCAACGCGCCTCGCGCAGGGAGTCGATCGGAGGCCTCTGCAGCGCGCCGACGCTGGCCAGGAGCCCCGTCCCGAGCGAGAGCAGGCTGCCCGCGACGAGCGCCCCGAACACCGCCCAGGGCCTGAACGACCAGACGAGTTCGAGCTCCCGGGTGACCAGCCACCAGGCTGCGGCCGAGCCGAGCACGGCCGCCACGACCGCCGCCGACAGGCCGACCAGTGCGTACTCAGCCGCGAAGGCGCGCAACACGTCGAAGCGAGTCGAGCCGATCGTCTTGAGCAGGGCCGCCTCACGGCCGCGCCGCGCCGAGCTCGCGGCGACCGCGCCGGCCAGCGTCAGCAGGGCCGCGGCCACCGTGAAGCTGCCGAGAACCCGCACGCCGACCTGGAGATCGCCGACCAGGTCGACCACCTTCTGGAGCACTTCCCGGATCCGGACCACGGCGATACCGGGATAGGTGAGGTAGATCTCGTCCTGGATCCGCTGTTCCCGCTCCGGCGGCAACCAGGCCGCCGCGAGCCGGGTGTGCGGCGCCCAGTCCAGCACAGCTGGTTCCACCACGAGGAAGAAGTTGATGCCGAACCCCTCCCAGTCCACCCGGCGCAGACTGGTCACGGTGATCCGGGCCTCCCGGCCGCCGACCTCCAGGTCGATCGTCGAGCCCACGCTCACTCCGATCGTCTCCGCGAAGTCCTGCTCGACACTGACCTCGCCGAGCGCGGGATCGACCCAGGGCCGCGGCGCCGTCGCGGGCCCCGAAGCTTCGAGGATCACGTTGTCCGCGGGCAGCTCATCGAGAAAGGTCAACCGCAACTGCCGCCTCAGGGCCCAGCGGTTGCGCTCGTTCAGCCGCTCCGCCACCGGGACTCCGTCGATTGCCCTGACACGGGCCATCACGACCGGCGCCGACTGCACCCTCCGGGCCCCCTGGCGCTCCAGAAGCCCGGCGAGATCACCCCAGCCCGTCGCCGGCACGTTCAGGAGGAACGCGCTCGGCGCCTCGTCCGGAAGCCCGGCGGCCAGTTCGTCGTGGAGGTGCCCCTGGACAACGAACATGGCGAGCAACACCATGAGGCCCATTCCCAGCGCGACCGAAGCCGCCAACGTGCCCGATTCAGGTCGCGAGAGCGCCGCGACGCCGTAGCGGAGCCACGAGGAGCGGCACCTGGGCGCCAGGAACCGGGCCAGGCTCCGCAACGCCAGCGCCGCCAGGATCAGGGCGACGACTGCCGCGGCCACGGCGCCCATGAACCGGAGCGCCAGCCACAGCGACCCGGCCTGGAGCGCGGTCGAACCCGCCACGCCGGCGCCTACCGCGAACACGGAGAGAGCGCTCGCGAGCCGCGAACCCGGCAACGGCTCGGCGCCGCTGCGGAACACGCGCACCGGCGGCGCGCGCAGCACGACGAGCAGCGCCGGCGCCGAGAACGCGGTCGATACGCCGATGCCGAGGGCCACTCCGCGAAGGAAGGCCCACGGCTGCCAGATCGAAACCGCCTCGACGGGCAGCGCGCCGCCCAGGATCGCCGGCACGAGGAGGATGGAGAGCAGCCCTACCACACCGCCGATCACCCCGGCCACCAGGCCCAGCAGGACCGCCTGGACGACGTACGTGCGCATCAGATCGCGCGGCCGGGCCCCCAGGCACTTCAGCACCGCCAGCGCGTCGAGGCGCTGGGTCAGCCAGGCGCGAATGCCCTGGGCCACGCCGACGCCGCCGACCAGGAGCGACAGCAGCGCGACCAGCCCCAGGTAGCGCGAGAGTCGTTCGAGGTCCTCGCGAATGCCGGGCTGGGCATCGGCGTAGGTCTCCACGCGGACCGCACCGTTGTCGCCGACCTCGCCGCTCGATTCGACTTCTTCCCGGAGGGCGTTCGCCCGTGTTTCAAGCTCCTCCAGCGAGTGCTCACCGGGCAGCCGCACCAGCACCCGGTAACCGCCGAAGCCGGCGAACGGGAAGATCCGAGCCGCCTCCTGCGTCGCGACGCCCACGACGACCCGCGGCCCGAACGCGAAGCCGGTGGGCAGCCGGTCCGGCTCCCCTTCAAGGGAACCGATGATCCGCAGCGTCCGCCCGCCGAGACGCAGATCGTCGCCGACCTCCAGACCGAGCCGGGACAGCGCCTCCGGCGACACGAGCGCGGAGTGGTCCCCCAGGACGTCCGCCGGGCTCGCTCCCGCCGGTAGCGGCGGCTCCGTCACGAGTTCGCCATAGAACGGATAGCCGCCCGACACGGCCTTGAGTTCAGCCAGCAGACTCGACGGCCCCTCGCCGCCCACCTCTGCCGGCGACGCTGCTCCCGGCGACGCTGCCCGGGGCGAGGCGCGGCCCACCATCGCCGCCATCTCGCGCACCTCGGCGCGAGCCGCCCCGGGGACGCCATCGATCGTCTCCAGCACCTCTTCCGGAATCGGACCCCGCGAGCGAAACGCCAGATCCGCCGCCAACAGCTTCCGGGCCTCTCCCCGTATCGCGCCGTCGACGCTCGAGGCAAGTCCGGCGACCGAAACGACGGCGCCGACTCCGACCGAAAGGCACGCCACCCAGACCCAGACTCGCCCCAGGGAGCCTCGGAGCTCCCGCAGCGAGTACCGGAACGCGACCCGCGGGCTCACCGGCCGCTTGCTTCCGCGACGCGGCCGTCAACCATGACCAGCTCGCGGTCGGCGCGCGCGGCCACGGCCGGATCATGGGTCACCAGCACCAGGGTCGATCCGAATCGATCCCGCAGCGCCATCATCACGTCGAGGACCGCCGCGCCGGTCACCGAGTCCAGGTTGCCCGTCGGCTCGTCCCCCAGGAGGATCCGGGGCTCGGCGGCGAACGCCCTGGCCAGAGCCACGCGCTGCTGCTCCCCGCCCGAGAGCTGCGACGGATAGTGGTGAACGCGTTCCGCCAGGCCGACCTCCGCCAGCAGTTCCTCCGCCCGCCGGCCGGAGCGCCTGCGTCCCAGGAGGTCGAGCGGGAACTGCACGTTCTCGCGCGCGGTCAGGTTGGGGAGCAACTGAAACGCCTGGAAGACAAAGCCGATCTTCTCGCGCCGCAGCAGGGCCAGTTCGTCCTCGCTCAGATGCTCGATCGGCTGGCCGTCGATCAGAACGCTACCGGCGGTAGGGCGGTCGAGCCCGGCCAGCAGCGCAAGCAGCGTCGACTTGCCGGCCCCGGAAGGGCCCCGGACGGAAACGCACTCGCCGGCGGCCACTTCGAGATCGACGTCGTCGACCACGACCAGGGTGCGCTCCCCTGAACTCAGTTCGCGACGCAGTCCGCGGGTCTCGAGGCGGGCCGGGGCCCCCTGCGTAACGGGCGCAGCCGCCCCGATCGCCTCTTCGGGACTCAAACGTAGCCCAGCATCGCCCGCCACTGCTCGAGACTGTCCGGTCGGAGGTAGGCGTTCCACATGAGTTCGCGGCCGATCGTCGAACTGGACTCGGGGCCGTAGTCGTGGCCCGGGTAGATCGCGAGTTCCGGCGGCAGGGCCTTCAGCCGCTGCAGGGAGCGATACATGGCGTCGACATCGCTGTGCGGCAGGTCGATCCGGCCGATTCCCTGCACGAACAGCGTGTCCGCGGTCAGGACGTGGCTGCCGGCGCGGAAACAGCAACTGCCCGGCGAGTGGCCCGGAGTGTGCAGCACCTCGACCGCCAGGTCGCCCAGTTCGAGGACCTCGCCGTCCCGGAACGACTCCACGCGGTGGGGCGGACAGCCGGCGATCTCGGCGCCGCGCTCCGCCTCAACCTCGTGAATGAGCATCGGCAGGTCGAACTCGACGCGCAGCTCGCGCACCCCGGGAACGTGCTGGCCGAAGATGTCGCCGCCGATGTGATCCTGGTGGAAGTGGGTCGCCAGCACGCCGACCACCTCGTAGCCCTGCTCCTCGGCGATCCTGACGACGCCGACCGGCTCCCAGGCCGGATCGACGACCCAGGCGCGGCGGGTCGACGGGTCGGCCAGGACGTAGACGAAGTTCGCCATCGGTCCGGCCTGGATCTGGATCAGGCGCGGTTCGCCGTCGCTCATCGTCCGCGGAATCTACCCCGGCCCCGGCCGGAGTTGTAATCTCGCCGGCCATGAACGCCAAAGACGCACGACGCATCTTCGATCTGTCCGGGCGTACCGCCCTCGTCACCGGCGGCAGCCGCGGTCTCGGCCGCGAGATGTCGCTCGCCTTCGCCGCCGCCGGTGCGAACGTCGTCGTCACCAGCCGGAAGGTCGACTCCTGCCGCTCCGTCGTCTCGGAGATCGAAGCAATGGGCGGTAGCGGCCTCGCCCATGCCTGCCACGTCGGTCGCTGGATCGAGCTGGACGCCCTGATCGACGCCGCCTACGAGCGCTTCGGCAAGGTCGATGTCCTGGTCAACAACGCCGGCATGTCACCGCTCTACCCGAGCCTCTCCGAAGTCAGCGAAGAGCTGTTCGACAAGGTCGTCGGCGTCAACCTGAAGGGGCCATTTCGTCTTGCCGCCGTGATCGGCTCGCGGATGGCCGAAGGCGACGGCGGCAGCATCATCAACGTGACCAGCACCGCCGCGATCCACCCGAGCGCCAATGCCGAACCGTACGGCGCGGCCAAGGCGGGACTGAACGCCCTGACCGAGTCGCTCGCTCACGCCTACGGCCCCAAGGTCCGGGTCAACGCGATCATGCCCGGGCCGTTCCTGACCGACATCTCGAAAGCGTGGGACCTGGAAGCGTTCAACCGGCGAGCGGAGACCTCCATCGCGCTCGGCCGCGGCGGGGAGCCGGACGAGATCGTGGGCGCGGCGCTCTACCTCGCCTCCGACGCTTCGAGCTACACGACGGGGGCGATCCTGCGAATCGACGGCGGCAGCCGTTGACGATGGCGATGTTCGAGCCCCGCCGCGCCCTGGGCGTGGTCGCCCTGGCGCTCCTCGCCTGCGGAGGCGGCGACTCGCCGCCGGTCGTTACCGATCTCGTCTCGCACCTCGATCTTGCCGACCTCACGGCCGAGTCGAGCGAGGTCGTTCCGGGAGACTACGACCAGCGACGGGAACTGATGGTCGGCTGGTCCCCACCCAGGCAGGATACTGAGGGCGCCTTCGCCACGAACGAAGGACCGAGGTCGGAGATTGTCTGGCGTCTCGCCTGGACCCGACCGCTCGAGCTGGTGCTCGCGGGCCGTTCCATGGCTACCGCGAACGGTACGCCGACGACGTTGGCGGTTTCCTGGAACGGCGAACCGCTCGGCGACCTCCATCTGACCGCGGGCGCCGGAGTGCAGGACCACCGGCTGGAAGTGCCGCTTGACTTGCAGCGGATCGGCGCCAACACGATTCTCCTCGACTACTCCACTGCCGACGCGTCCTCCGCGAAACCGCCGGAAGTCGCCTGGAGTCGCATCCGGGTCGAGGGCGCCGGCGTCGGCGTCAAACCGGCGACGGCCGGCGACGGGGCCTTGCAACTGCCCTTCCGAACGGCGCTCGACTTCTACGTGATGCTGCCCGAAGGCGGTTCCCTCGAACTGGACGACATCGCGCTCTACGGTCCCCAGGGCGCCTGGCGGAACGCCGAGCCTGCCCCCGCGCTTCTGGTCTCCGTCCATCGCTACCCGGCGGCGCCGGCCGCGGTAAGCGAAACGATCACGGAGGAACGCGGGCGCGTCCGTCTGCGACCGCACCACCTCCCGATCAGGGTCCGCATCGAGCCGGTGGCCGGCGCGCGACTGCCACAGGCCGAGGCCGGATTCCGCTTCTCCGGCGCACTGCACAGCGGGGGCAATCCGTGGCCGCACGCGGCTTCACCCGCCGCCGCGGCGCCGACGGCCGCGGCTTCCGCACCGGCAAGCGACGCCGACAGCCCCGGGGCGAAGCCTCCTCACGTACTCATCTTCCTCGTCGATACGCTCCGGGCCGATCGACTCGGCTGCTACGGCTACGACCGTCCGACCTCGCCGAACATCGACCGGTTCGCGGCCGGAGCCGTTCGGTTCGAGCACGCGGTGGCCCAGTCCTCCTGGACCCGGCCGTCGACGGCCAGCATCCTCACCGGCCTCTATCCACACAACCACGGCGCCCGCAGCAGAAACCACGTTCTGGCCCGCGACGTCACCTACCTGCCCGAGGTCCTCCGCTCGATCGGCTATCGAGCGCTCGGCGTGTCCAGCAACAGCATCGCCGGACCGACCTTCGGGTTCCGCCGCGGCTTCAGCCACTTCAAGCAACTGCCGGAGAACCTCTCGAGCCCCGGCATCCACGTTCCGGTGTGGCGGGTGGTCGACGAGACGCTGGAATGGCTAGAACGGATAGGTCCCGAAGACTCCTTCTTCGTGTTCATGCACGCGATGGATCCGCACGCGCCCTACTACCCCCCGGAGCCGCACCGGTCCCGCTTCGCGCCTGACGCTCCCGCCGGCGCCCTGGGGCAGAACATGGGCAAGCTGCAGCCCTTCGAGATCCCTCATCTGAGCGACGTCTACGACGCCGAGATCGCCTCGGTGGACGAGCACTTCGGCCGCCTGCTCGAAGAGCTCGACAGGCGAGGCTTCCTCGACGACACTCTGGTCGTGTTCGTTTCCGACCACGGCGAGGAGTTCCAGGACCACGGCAACCACGGCCACGGTTCGAACCTCTACCGTGAGCAGATCCACGTACCCCTGATCGTCCAGCTCCCGGCCCGGCTCCGTGCGGAGGTCGAACGCTCGGTAGTCGAAGAACAGGTGCAACAGATCGACATCGTGCCGACGATTCTGGAAGCGATCGGCCGCTCCGGCCTGATCGAGGCCGACGGCCGGTCGCTGCTGCCTCTGATGCGATCCCGAGGCGCTCGGGTAGAGCACCGGATCGCCATGTCCGACCTCCGCAACGACGGAGAGGCCGTGGATGCGCTACTGCTCGAGCAGGACGACGAGCCCCGCCGCAAGCTGATCGACTACTGGAGCGCCTCGTTCGGAGAGACTCACCAGCTCTTCGACACGACCAGCGACCCGGCCGAACTGCGCAATCTGGGTGCGAGGGAGCCGCATTGGGCCGGCTACCTCCGGGCGATCGGCAGACTCATGCGCCGTGGATCGCGACAGCAACTCGAACCCGGTGTGGAACCGGACATGCCGCCGGAACAGCGCCGGGCGCTCGAAGCGCTCGGCTACCTGGACTAGGCCCGGCGAACCGTCAATCCGCCGTCGACCGGCAGCGCGACGCCGGTAATGAAGGACGACGCTGGCAGGCAGAGGTGCAGCGTGCCGTGGGCGACTTCCTCGGGCTCGCCGTAGCGACGCAACGCGGTGCGCCGGCGGGCGTAGATCTGCTTGTGCTCCTCGGGGATCCGCTCCGTCATCGCGGTGCGGATCGGCCCGGGGCAGATGCAGTTCACCGTGATGCCCTCCTTGCCGAGCTCCACCGCCAGACCCCGGGTCAGCCCGATGACTCCGGTCTTGGCCGCCGAGTAGGCGCTGTTCATGGCCGTCGCTCCCAGCCCCTCGGTCGAGGCGATGTTGACGATCCGCGGCGAGTCCGACTTGCGGAGCCAGGGCAGCGCGGCCCGGGTCGTCCGCTGGTGGGCGGTGAGGAGGACGTTGACCGTCTCCTGCCAGCGCGCCTCGTACTCGTCAGCGTCGATCGGCCCGCCGCGGGAGATGCCGGCGTTGTTCACCAGGATGTCCAGACTGCCGTAGCGGTCGGCCACCTCGCCCACGACGCGCTCGATCGCCTCGCCGTCGCCCACGTCGAGGGTCCAGGCGGTGGCTTCCCGGCCGGCGGCCTCGATCTCGGCCACAGTCGCCCGCACACCCTCCGCGTTGATGTCCGTGGCGGCAACGTTGGCGCCCTCGGCCGCGAACAGTTTGGCCGTCGCCCGCCCCATGCCGGAGGCGCAGCCCGTGATGAGCGCCGTCAGGCCCTCGACCGACCGGCTCAACGTGCTCAGCACCGCCATCAGGACGCTCCTCCACCCGCCTCGATCCAGGCCAGGGTGTCGTCCAGAGCACTGCCGAAGCTCTCCAGGATCTCGTCGATGTCCGACTCGGTGACCACGAGCGGCGGGCAGAACGCCACCGTGTCGCCGAGCGCGCGGAGGATGACGCCGTGCTCCAGGCAGCGGCGTTCCATATGGGCGCCGACGCCTCGCTCCGGTGCGAAGGCCGCCCGGCTCGCCTTGTCCGCCACGAGTTCGCAGGCGCCGATCATGCCCATGCCGCGGGTCTCGCCCACCAGGGGGTGATCGTCGAAGCGCGCCAGCCGCTCCTGGAAGTAGCTCCCTACGCGGGCCGCGTTGCCGTAGACGTCCCGCTCCTCCATCAGTTCGAGGGCGCGCAGCGCCACCGCCGCGCACACCGGATGGCCGGCGTACGTGTAGCCGTGCCCGAACACGCCCCAGCGTTCGCCCGCCTCGACCAGCACGTCGACCATCGAGTCAGGCGCCAGCACCGCGCTGATCGGCAGGTAGGCGGAGGACAGGGCCTTGGCCAGGCTCACCGTCGTCGGCTTCATGCCCACCGCCTCGGCGCCGAAGCGGGTGCCCAGCCGTCCGAAGCCGCAGATGACTTCGTCGTCGATCAGCGCCACGTCGTGCTCGTCCAGGACCGCCTGGATGCGTTCGTAGTAGCCCCTGGGCGGCACCACGACGCCGCCCGCGCCCAGAACCGGCTCCGCGATGAAGGCCGCCACGGTCTCGGGGCCTTCCGCGCGAATCAGGTCGTCGAGCTCGCGGGCCAGCCGTTCGGCGAACTCGTCCTCGGTCTCGCCGGGTTCCGCCTCGCGGTAGTGGTGCGGGCAGGTGACGTGGAGAATCCCCGGCAGCGGCAGATCGAAGCTCTTGTGGAAGGTCGGCAGGCCGGTCAGGCTGCCGGCGCCGAGCGTCGAGCCGTGGTAGGCCCGCCGGCGGCTGATGATCTTCTTCTTCTCCGTTCGGCCCAAGGCGTTGTTGTAGTACCAGGCGAGCTTGATCTGCGTCTCGTTCGCGTCGGAGCCCGAAACGCCGAAGAACGTCTTGGCGTAGGGGATCGAAGCCATCTCCCGCAGCTTCTCCGCCAGCGCCACCGCCGGTTCGTGGCTCTTGCCGGCGAAGAGGTGAGTGTAGGAGAGGTCCCGCATCTGCTCCGCCGCCACCTCGGCCAGCTCTTCCACGCCGTAGCCCAGGGCCGTGCACCAGAGGCCGGCCAGGCCCTCGATGTACTCCCTGCCCTGCTCGTCCCAGACCCGGATGCCCTCCGCCCGGGCGACGACGAACGGACCGTTGCGGCGATGATCCGCCAGGTGGGTCGTCGGGTGGAGGACCGTCTCGACGTCCCGGGCGGCGATGCCGGTGACGGTTGGCGATGCGGCGGTTGCGGGCAGGCTCATGTCAGCTCCCGTTCGGGTGTCATCGGTGCGCTCGACCCGGAGCGCTCGGACTGGCGCGACAGTCTACAGACGAGGCCACCTTCGCTACAGGGCCGTGTCGCCCCTTAGCAACTGCCGCGCGATCATGCGGTTCATGATCTCGTTCGAGCCGTCGGCCACGTTCACGACCCGCAGCGCCTTCCAGGCTTCGGTGAGGCCGAGGTCGTTCGTGAAGCCCAGGGCGCCGTGGGTCTGCATCGCCCGGTCGACGGCGCGCAGACCCACCTGGACCGAGTAGGCCTTCGTCATGCTCAGCTCCTTGATCGCGCGGCTGCCGCCATCGAGCAGCCGGGCGGCGTTTCGCCCCATGAGATGGGCGCCGTGGAGTTCCGTCGCCGACTCGGCAAGCGGAAAGCTCACGCCCTGGTACTCGGCGATCGGGGAGCCGAAGGCTTCTCGCTTCTGGGCGTGTGCGAGCGCGGTCTCGATCGCCCAACGGCCCGTCCCCACCGCCCGCGCCGAGTTGTAGACGCGGCCGAGCGAAACGCCGTAGAGCGCCGCGGCCAGACCCTTGTTGACTTCGCCGATGACCTGCCACGGCTCGACGTAGAGGCCATCGAGAGCGATCTCGGCCTCGTCGCCGCCGATGTCGCCGAAGAGCTCGACAACGCGAACCCGCCTGAATCCTAGGGCATCGGTCGGCACGATGAAGGCGGTGATCCCCTGCTCGCCGGTGCGCGCGAAGAGCACGCAGTAGTCGGCGATCGGTCCGTGCGTGGTCCAGATCTTGCGGCCCGTGATCCGCCAGCCGTCGCCGTCGCGCTCCGCTCTGGTCGCTAGCGCCGAAAGGTCGGAACCGGCGCCCGGCTCCGACAGCCCGAAGCACATGATCTTCGAGCCGTCCATCAGCCCCGGCAGGAAGCGCCCGCGTGCTTCGTCCGAGAGCTGCGACAGGAGCCGGCTGGGGCCGAACGCCCAGTGCGCCATGACGTGCAGAAGGAGCCACGGCCGCGGCCCCAGGCGGTGAAAGAGCGCCTGCCAACCGGCGTAGTAGGCGAGATGGCCGTGGCCGCCGCCACCGAGCTCCTCGGGGACGCAGGCGGTGAAAATCCCTTCGCGGGCGGACGCCGAGCGGACTTCCCGGATCAGGTCGACGACGGTGGGTTGGAGCCGCCCGCCGGCGTCGTAGCGCTCGCGCGGATCGTCGAGCAGTGCGCCGTGCCGCTCGTGACGCGGCAACACCTCGCGCTCGGCGAACTCCAGTGTCCGCCGCCGGAGATCTTCGACTTCCGGCGGCAGCGGCTCGGCAATCGCGGTCATCGCGAGAAACTAGCCGCCGAGCGCCTGGTCCAGGGCGTCGAGCTTCTCTCTCAGCACTCCCGACTCGGCGCCGATCGTGTCGCCGACGACGAGCGCCTGATCAGTTTCGGACTGGTATCGCGGCCACTCGGGCAGCCGCCCGCCGTTCGGGTCGCCGTTCTTCGCGAAGTTCGTCCAGTAGCTCGACAGCAGGTCGGCGATCTCGTGGTCCCAGTCCTCCCAGTTGATCCCCACCAGGTCCGTGTTGCCGAAGACATAGGCCAGATCGCCGGAATGGTAGGCGCCCATCCGGCGGGGACCGCCTTCGCCGCCCAGGTCCGGCCGGTCCGGCAGGTACAGCCGGAACACCGGCGGCGCGTGGGGAATGTAGTAGAGGTAGGCGTCGCCGCCGGCCGCCGCGGCGTAGCGGACCCAGGAGCGGCTGCCCCAGCCGAAGATCGTGTCGGAGAAGATCAGGCTCGGCACCGCCCCGGGCGCCATCTCCGCCTCGGCGGCGTAGGCGGCGAGGAGCCCGGCGCCCGCCTCGCCGTACTGCTCCTCCAGTTGCCGTTCGAGCGCCGGGCGTTCGAGCGGCGGACCGGGCGCGAACAGCGCGCGGGACTCGTCGCCCATGAAGCCAACCATCATCGGCACCCGGTTGTGCTCACCGCGGGCGTACATCGCCGACGGCTGGTCCGGCAGGTACCAGCCGTCGACCACCGTCTTCGCTCCATCGGACCACCCGGAACTGCCGGCCCCGGCCAGCACGTCCTCTGCCGAAGCGGCCCGAATCGCGACGGCGATCTCAGCAGCGGCGGCATCCTCCGCGACGCCCAGCTCCTCGGCCAGCAGCAGGCCGCGACGCTCCGCCTGCTCGAGGCCCTCGAGCGGAGTGAAGCAACCGGCGGACTGACCGATCGCGCGATGAAACAGACCGGCCGCCAGTGGCGACGCGACCAGGCTGCAGACGCTCATCGAGCCCGCCGACTGGCCGAAGATGGTCACTCGTTCCGGGTCGCCGCCGAACGCCGCCGCGTTGTCCCGCACCCATCGCAGCGCGGCGATCTTGTCGAGCAGGCCGTAGTTGCCGGACGACCCGTGCTCCGACTCGGCCGTGAGCGCCCCATGGGCCAGGAAACCGAAGGCGCCCAACCGGTAGTTGATCGACACCAGGACGACGCCCTTGCGGGCAAGCGCCGCGCCGTCGAAGATGAGCGAAGACCCGTGCCCGACCTCGTGGCTGCCGCCATGGAACCAGACCATGACGGGCCGCGGACCGGCGTCGTCAGCCGCCGCGGTCCAAAGATCGAGATAGAGGCAGTCCTCGCTGCGGTCGAGTTCGCCGCGGCTCCAGATGGAGGTGTCGGGACTGATCCGCTGCCAGCACGGCGCGCCGGACTCCAGGGCCGGCCGCACACCGTCCCAGGATGCCGGCGGCTGCGGCGGCCGCCAGCGCAGGTCGCCCACCGGCGGCGCAGCGTAGGGAATTCCGCGGAAGGCGAGCACGTCGCCGGCGGGGCCACGGCCGTCGTCGACCGCCGCGCCCTCGACCAGACCTGACGAAGTCCTGACGACGAGATCCGGGGCCTCAGCCCCAGGCTGTCCCGACCCGCCACAGGCGGCTGCGGCCACGACGATCGCGGCCATGAAACGACAATGCGGTGTGCGGTTCATGGAAAACTCCCTTCCAGGCACGTACTCAATCCTCGACCAGCAGCCGCTGTCGAAGGTCCTCGGACAAAGACACCGGGCGTCCGGCCCGCGTGTCGAGCAGCACCCAGCGATGAGTGAACCGGGCGACCTCGCGGCCGTCGGCAGCGGAGAGGACCACGAAATCCTGGTCGAACCCGCGCTCCGTCGCCTCCGTCGTGCTGACGCGGATCCGCGCTCCCTCCTGCCAGCGGAGCGGTGAGTAGTAGGTCGCCGTCGACGACCGCTGCACGGCGTAGACGTGCTCGGGCTTCAGTCCGGCATCGATGCCGCGGTGCTGCTCGAACCGCGCGTAGGCCATCTCGGTCAGCGCCAGCAGCACGCCGGCGTGGACGAAGCCGGTCGCCGCGAAGCAGTCGCTGTGTCTGGTCTCGAACTCGGTCTCGAAGGTCAAGCTGCCGACCTCACATGGAGGCGGCGACGAACTCCCGCGCCTCGGCAAGCTCCTTCGGCTCGGTCGCGCCGGCCCACATCTCGAGCAGCCTCTGATACGACTCGGAGGCGCCCGCCCTGTCGCCCGCGGCGGACCGCGCGCGGGCCAGCCCCAGCAAGGTGCGTGGCCGGTTGGGGGTGTAGAGCAACTGGTCTTCGAACTGCGCGATCGCGTCCTCCGGGCGGTCGAGCTGCAGCAACACCTCGCCGTAGAGTTCGCGGATCGGCTTGATCGGCGACGCCGCGCCGCGCGGCGGCCCCATCGTCGACGCGATGGCCAGCCCCTTGTCGAACAGTTCGACGGCGCCGTCGCCGTCGCCCTCGGCGAGCCGGATCAGGCCGGCGACCTCGTGGTGCATGACCTGGGCGGGCTTGGGACCGCGCTGGAACGTCGAGCTGTCGCCGCTCTGCCGCTCGCCCGCCTTCTTGAGCCGCGCCGCGGCTTCACGGGCCAGGTCGAGTTCGCCGGTATGGACCGCCGAGATCCCGGTTGCCAGCAACTCCGAACTGGAGGTGTCGTCCGTGATCTCGCGCGTCTCCCATTCCTCCGTCTCCACGATGTAGCGGGCCCGCACCAGGGGCACCGTGCTCTTCCCGCGACCCTCGTCGCCGGTGCGCTCCACCAGGTCGTCGAGTTCCGCGATCCACTCGCGGGCCTTGGCGTAGTCGCCTCGCTGCAGGTCGCCGTACTGCCCCCAGTCCAGCGAGTGGACCATGTCGCCGACTCGCTCGCCCGGATCCCACAGGACCACCGCCGCCTCGTAGGCGGAATCGTTCGACTTCGACACCCGGTCCCACATCCCGCGCTGGATGAAGATGTGCGACGGCATGTGCCGGGCGTGGGAGACGGCGGCCGCGATGTCGGCGAAACGATAGGCCGCCGGCAGCGCCAGTGGCGCGTGCACCGGATCGTCGAACGCGTGGATGATGTAGTGGGCCGCGCCGGGGTGATACGGGTTGCGCTCGAAGACGCCAAGCGCGATCGATCCGGCCAGGACGTTCAGCCGGAAAGAGTCGTCACCGAGCGGGCCCACCGCCTGCAGCAGGGACAGGGCGTAGAACGCGGCCACCTCGTCGTCGTCCTGATGGCTCTCGTACAGGCTGCGCATCGCCTCCATGTAGGCGATGCGCCGCTCGGCGAGTTCGCCCTCACCGAACAGTTCCTCCACCGCGCCGAGGAACCCCCGCTCGCGCTCGGTAGCGGCCTTCGCCGCCCGATCCTTGCGGGTCTCGCCGAGTCGCGCCAGCGCTTCGCGCGGCGACTCAAGGTCCCGTTCCGGCAGCAGCGGGTGGTTGTAGGTCAGCGTCTCGCCCCAGTAGGCAAGGGCGAAGTCGGGCTCGATCTCCTGCGCGGCGTGGAACTGCTCACGCGCCTGCTCGTAACCGAAACTGTGCAGAATCGCGACGCCGCGGATGAAGTGGTTCTGCGCCTCCTCGCCCGCCGAGGTCGGGAAGTCGATCGAACCCACGTCGACCGAGGCGTCGAAGTCGGACACGTCGGTCGAGGCTTCCGCCTCCGAACCGACGCTGACTGCGCAACCGGTTGCCGCCAGCCAGATGATCGGGACTACGAGGAGGGCTGCAATCGGGGACACTCTTCGGTTCATCATGGAACTCCTTCCAGCCGGTTCCGCGCACGCCGGCGACACGGACTCTGTTGCTCCACCTGTGACTAAGCTCAGTGCCCAAGAATAGCGCCCATTCCGAACCCCATGTCCAACCTTGATCCAGGAAGAGCAGCGGCCACGGCTTTCGTCGTCCTGCTCGCGGTTGCGGCCCAACCCGGTCTGGCCCAGCCGCCGCCGGACATCGGCGACGACTGGGCCCGCTCCGTCCCGGCGCACCAGGGTCTGGACCAGGGAGCCGTCCAGGACATCCTCGAACGCGTCGGCGCCCTCCCCGAGTTCCAGACCGTGCGCGGAATCGTCATCGTCCGCCACGGGACGCTGGTCGCCGAGAGCTACTTCGGCGGCTTCACGAACACGACGCTCAAGAACGTCCACTCCGTCAGCAAGAGCGTGACCTCGCTGGCGACCGGCATCGCGCTCGACCGCGGTCTCCTCCCCTCCGTCGACGCCAGGCTGGCCGACCTGATTCCGCACTACGCTCACCGCCTCTCGGAAGCGCCGAAGAACCGGTTGACGCTGCGTCACGCCCTGACGATGACCGCCGGCCTGGCCTGGAACGACACCGACCAGGTGTTCTGGAACAACCCCGACAGCGTCGACTACGTGCTGACACGGGACGTGGTGGCCCAACCCGGCGCCGAGTTCTTCTATTCGAGCGGCCTCTCACACGTGATCGCCGAAGTGAACAACCGCGCCACCGGGCAGACCCACCTCGCCTTTGTCCGGAAACACCTTTTCGGGCCGCTGGGCATCCACACTGCAACCTGGGACCCGGATCTCAGCGGCCGCCACTGGGGCGGCACCGGACTCCGCATCCGGCCCCGCGACATGGCGAAGATCGGCCAGCTCGCCCTGCAGGAAGGCCTCTGGGAGGGCCGGCGCCTCGTCTCCCAAGAGTGGATCGCGGAGTCCACAGGCAGCCAGACCGGCGGCATCGCCGGCGCGCCGAGCTACGGCTACCAGTGGTGGATCAGGCCTCGGGGGCGCTACCTCGCACACGGCTACAACGGCCAGTACATCGGCGTCGATCCGGAAGCCGACATCGTGATGACGATGATCACCCTCTCGGAGCGCTCGCCCCGGCCCCAGGAGACGTTCCGCAGCTACTTCGAGGAACTGCAGGACCTGGCCCGGGCCGCGATCAGGCCGGAACGGCGAGGCCGGTTGACCGCAATCGCCGCGGCCTCGACCGAGGGCAGCGGTCCGGGAGCGATCACGATCGAGGTCAGGCGGGAGGGCGGCAGCGACGGAGCGGCGACTCTCGCCTACCGCGCCCGCAACGGCAGCGCCCGCGCCGGCCGCGACTTTCGCCGTACCGAAGGCGAACTTCGCTGGGAGCACGGCGACGCGTCGCCCCGCACCGTCCGCGTGCCGCTGCTCCCGAACGTCACCAGTATCGAGCCGCGCGACCTCCGCTTCGAGTTCGAGGCGACGAGCGGCGGCATTGACGCGCCCCGACGCATGAGAATCTGGATCGATCCGGGCGGCGAGCCCAGGAACCCCGCCGGTTCGATCGAGTTCACCGCTCCGGCCTTCGTGGGCCGGGAGGGCGGCCTGGCCACGGTGACGGTCGAGCGGCGCGGCGGCACGCAAGGCGACGCGGCGGTCGACTACGGCACGGCGCCCCGTTCGGCCGAAGAAGCGGACTTCGGCGCCGTCTCCGGCCGTCTGACCTGGCGGCACGGCGAATCGGGACCGCGCGACGTCACCGTGCCGCTCATGGTGGACGGCGAGGTCGAGCGAAGCGAGTTGTTCGATTTCACGCTGAGCGACGTCGACGGCGGCGCCGACCTGCCGGAGGCCCGCGCCGTGGGTGTCATCCAAGACACGACCGCCGGCCCGGGCTGCAACGACAGCGAGGACGCTCTCTGTCTTGCCGGCGGTCGCTTCCGCGTCGAGGTCGAGTGGGAGTCCCAGCACGACGGCGAGCGCGGCACGGGCTCGCTCAGCCGACTGAGTGACGAGAGCGGCATCGCCACCTTCTTCTCCCCTGACAACGTGGAACTGGTCGTGAAGATCCTCGACGGCAGCCGCATCAACGACCACCGCTGGGTGTTCTACGGCGCCCTCTCCGACGTCGAGTACTGGTTGACCGTGACCGACACGCTGCGGGACCGGGTCGTGGTCTACCGCAATCCGCCCGGCGAGGTGTGCGGCCGAGGCGACACGATGGCCTTTGCCGAACCCGCGGGTGCGACCGGCGCCTCGATGGCGGGCAGTCCGGCCGAGGTCCCGGCTCGAGCGGGCGAGACAGCAGGCGACTGCGCGCCCGGTGCGCTCTGCCTGCTCGACGGCCGGTTCGAGATCACCGCCGTCTGGACGAAGGCCGACGGCGAGACCGGCGCGGCCTCGCCCTCGCCGGGCACCGACGCCACGGGCTACATGTCCTTCTTCTCGCCCGGCAACATCGAACTCGCGGTGAAGGTGCTGGACGGCCGGACGCACAACAACGCCTTCTGGGTCTTCGCCGCCGGCCTCACCGACGTCGACTACCGGCTGACGGTGGCGGACAAGGCCACCGGCGCCTCGCGCACGTACACGAATCCGAGCCGCGCATTCTGCGGCCTCGCCGACACGTCGGCGTTTCCGCGGAGCGGAACGAACCGGGCGACAGGGCCGCGGAGCGGAACGAACCGGGCGACAGGGCCCCAGTAGGGTTGCGCCGCATGAAACGACCACGCCGATGCGCCGTTGCCGTGCGCCTGCTTGCCGCCCTGGCGGCGACAACCGCACTGACGCTGCCCGCCGCGGCCCAGGTGAACACGGAAAGCATGCGCGTCGGCGCTGGGGAGCCCGGATGGACCAGCACGATCGACCTGAGCTCCTCCCTTCAGCGCGGCAACACCGAGCGAGAAGTCCTGGGCGCCGGCGCCCGCGTTCAGTACGCCTGGACCCACCCCAACGGCACGTCCGACCCGGGTGAGACGGAATCGACGGACGGCGAGGACGCTTCGCAACGTCCCACCAACGTCGTCTTCCTGACCACGAACTACTCCTTCACCCGGCTGAACGAGCACCGTTTCGTCAACAACGCGCTGAGTCACCTGCGATTCATCCGCGAGCACAGCGGCCGGTTCTCGTACGAGGTGTTCGGCCAGCACCAGTTCAACGAGTTCACCCGGCTCGAACAGCGGCTCCTGTTCGGCGGCGGGGGCCGCTTTCAGGTGCTCGAGACGCCGCGCGCCGAGGTTTTCCTCGGCACCGGCTACATGCTCGAGCGGGAGACCCTGGACCTCCCCGCTGAACTCGCCGACGCACGGCGCAGCGAACACCACCGCTCCACCAACTACCTGACGGTCCGCTACAACAGCGAGGACGAGCGCCTCCGTCTGGTCGAAACCCTCTACTTACAGACCCGGTTCGACCGGGTCGAGGACTACCGCGTACTGTCCGAGACCTCGTTCGAGATCCAGCTCCTCCGCCGCCTAGCCCTGGCGATCAACCTGAACGTCGCCCACGACAGCGAGCCGCCCACCGGGATCAAGGAGACGGATGTCGTGCTGTCGAACTCGCTCCGGTACTCGTTCTAGGGAGAACTGGGCGCCTCCGGGCTGAATCCGAACTCAAGGTCGTCAGTCCCAAGAACCGTCGTCCACGCGCCGCCGCAAAGCCCCTAGCGATCTACGAAGACTCTCCGAGGCTTCGGCCGCCCGCTGAGGGCTCCACACGAAACGGGCGAACGCCACAATGCGGACCGTGTACTCGGGGCCGACTGTCCGGCCGCCAGCTTCTCTCGGCACCATCCCTCTCCGTACATCGGCGCGTCGCGACCTCCTACAGATGTCGATCAACTGCCGTTTTGGGTCGGACAGGGAGTCAGGATCCCTAGGTAACTCCTCGAGCCTTACGCTGAACTCACGAGCGAAGCCCTCGCGGTCTGCCATCAACCAGCTCTCCACTGCGCGAACGGGAACTCGAAGGGCCACACGCGAAGCTAGGGGTTGCCCCCGTAGGAGGCGAGGAACTAGCTCGGCAGGGCACTCTGCATCATGGTCAAGGTCGCGCAGGATTAGCCAGTTCACATGCCTACCTGAACGGTTGAGTTCAGGAATCCGAGGATCCAGATTCGGGGAACCCTGCCCGATCACGACAGCGTTGGGCTCCAGGTCGACCAGACCAACCAGACGCTCCGCTACCGGCACATCTGTGTCTCCCTCGACGGCGAGGTTGACGAAACTCACCGAAGAAACAGTTGACCCGAAAGTTCGTCGACGCGCTTGGGCCTAGTGCGAGGACCCAGTATCTCGGCCAGACTGAGGCCGCTGTCGAGCAAACGGGAAGCGCCCTCGACAGACGTTCCCAGCAAAGCCTCGGTCCCTTCTGCACCGGGCTGAAGGACGACGACTTCGTCGAGCCCTAGTCCTTGGTCCTTGAGAACCTCCTCAGAGTGAGTCGTGAGCAGAACCTGTGGGCCGCCAGCGCCACGGAATCGGCTCAGAATCGATGGCAGCTGCCGGACTACGGAGGAGTGCAGCGACAGCTCAGGCTCCTCTAGCAGCACCGGCCCAGCGTCCTTCCTGCCCTCTAGCAAAGACCACAAGAGCCCGATCAGCCGCAAAGTGCCGTCTGAGAAATCGCGCTCATTCTGCCTCGCCGGTTGAGGCCGCCAATGCTCGTAGCGAGCCTCCAGGTGGGGCCGACCTGCTTCGTCCTGAACCAGTTCAAGTTGACTCAGTTGGGGTACAGCAGCCTTCAGGCCGTTAACGATCCGGCGGAGACGACCATCGCGAGTTGCCACTCGAGTCTTGGCAATCCGAAGCAGGAAGTCGCTTCCATACGGGTCATCGAGACGATCCGTATGGAGGCCGGGCTCCCTGAGCAAGTGCGGAACCAGGTGGAGATAACGGATGGTGCGGAGAAAGTCTGCGATTGGGCGGAACTCCCGGTTCGCGTTGACCTGCTCCAAGTACGTCTGGGTCAACCTCTCGGTGTCGGCCTCATCCTGGGTGCCAGGGCGTACGAGAATAACCTCTCCAGCTCGCTTCACGACTTCGCCCGAGAGAATCGGCCGATGCAGTCCCCGAGACTCTCGAGTGAACGTCAACTCGTAGGACCATCGATCTCCTCTGTCGCTGTCCCCGAGTTGGACGCCGATCGTCACATGACCGTGATTGAAGTTCCTCGACGCGAGGCAACGCACCCGGGGTAAGCCGCCCCGGCTTTGTACCGCATCCTGGAAGCCGCCTCCAGGAGAAGCCACCTGTCTGAGAAAGCGCAAGGCGTCCAGCAGATTGGACTTGCCCGACGCGTTGGGGCCCAACACGACCAGCCGATCCTGAATCGGGAAGTCAGCCTCCTTGAAGTTCCGCCAGTTACGCAGAGTCAGATGGGTCAGCCGCATGGAGGCAAGCTATCAACTCAGGACGGTTTCGGACTCGCTCCCGAGTCGCTCTCTCGAGCGAAAGCCACGATGGTGAAGACGGCTAACGACCGCGCCGCTACATGCCCTCAATCGAGCCGAAGCACAGCGGTAGAGCCCCCGGAGGAGGGTTCGAGCCACCGAGAAGGTCGTCTTGGTGTTCCAATTTCGCGGTCGGCGACTACCTGCGTCGGCAGCCCGCGCTTCACTGAGCGTCACGCCGGTCGGCGCCGAGCTTGCCCAAGGTCGGTCGGACGCTTCCGCATTGGAAGCAGTAGCAGCAGGCACACGGAGCCGATCAGGAAGACCGCCAGTGGCGCCAACCGGACCACAACGTGGGGAGCATCTCCTACGTGTTCGTTCGGCGTGAAGAAGGCGACGTACAGGAAGTACATGCTCAACACCATCGTCAGGCCCAACACCAGGTAACCGAACAATGGCGGACACGACTGAAGCGAGGGCAGGATGGCACCAGACGGAGCACGGCCCACACCTCGGTTCCACCACGACAGGACGTGCGCCACCGTAAACAGGCCCGCCAGGGCTGCCAGCGCTACAGCCAGACCGCTGGCGCGCCCTCCAGCAAGCGCCAGGGCAACGAACGCACCCAATGGCAGAACCATGAAGGCAAGAGCAAGAACGCGCCTGAAGGGAGCGAGATCGCCTGGGCTCTCCAGCGCTTCATCGTCCTTCCGGACTTCTTCTTGGCGACCTCCGTCTGACAACCACGAAATCAACTCGACGAACACGTAGGCACCGAGCAGCATCAGAATCGCAGCCCGCCGCTGCAAGACAAAGAGCCCGGCTTCCCCGCCCAGAGACCGGAAGCCGGCGTATGCGTAGAGGACAGAGCCGACGATCAACAGGCCGAGGACCGCGTACTCGAACCACGCCGGGCAGCGACCGAGCCCCAGCCTCCCGACCCCTGCACTCTCCCACGCTCTCCTCTTGCTCCATTTGGCCTGAACGGCCGCCAAGACAATAAGCGCGAGCACGCCGGCTCCGACGGGGATCAGCGGACCTCTGGCCTCCAGCCAGGTGACACCCTCGGGACGATCAGGGAAGCCGCCCCAAATGAACTCGACGCAAAGCAGACCCCACACGGCGACGCACCACAGCCTGATCCAGGCTGGCCCCTGTATCTGCGGCCGACCGGCGCTCTCTGGAGTCGCGCTGCTTGCTCCGTTTCCCATCCAGCCAGTCCAGGAGTCGCCTCTCGCGGTCGTTCCGGCCTGTTCGAGCTAGCGACGGCGGAAGCGGAGCGGCCGTGGTCCGCAGCACATGACCAGTATCAAGAGGCCCATGCCCGCGAGCATCCCGGTCGCCTCAAGCTGCGTCATCCGCGTTCCCCCGGACCAGACAGCGACCAGCGAACCGACCAGAACGACCAAGCCGGTCAAGTGCAGCCACTGCACTTGCCAGTCGGGGATCGAATCGAGCCAGGCCAGCAGTTCCGAGGGCTTCTGAGCGAACGCGCGGCGCGCTCGCCAAGCCATGGCCGCTACGCCAGCGGCCACAAAGGTCAGTACCGCGAGCGGCAGATAAGCAGCCAGACGGGGCTCGGTCGATCCCCGAACAGCCAGGACAACCGACGAGCCGTAGCAGGCGACGAAGAGCCAGAACGCGCACCATCGCGCGCTCGGATCCAGGCGCTCTCGACCCACTGCTCCCTCCAGCCCCGTCACCGTTCGTCTTCCACCGGGCCGACCTGCCGCATCTGAAGCAGAAACACGAGGGCAAGGCCCCCGAACAGGAAGACCAGCAGCGGGTCAAAGCCCCAGCCACGCGCTGTTGCAGCCGTTTCATCAAGGCTCCGTAGAAAGCGGAAAAGGGCGGTTCCCAAGGCCACAACGATCAGGCCAAACACGACACCTTCGAACCATCTCGGGCAACCGTCGAGCCACACCGCAAGGCCGCTTGATCGCTGCTGCCCAGGTTGCCGGTTCACACGGGCCAGAACCACGGCGCCGACGAACAGGATGCCGACGCCGGCCAAGGCAAGGAACGGCGGGCGCCAGTCACGTAGCGACAGCGCCGAGTTCACGGTCCACAAGGCCATCACGGAGAGCATGACGACGACCATCGTCCAGCGCATGGCCGGCGACATCTCGCGCGACCTCTGCCGGGCCCGTCTCCATGCGGTCAACCGCGGAAGCGCGCTACGCGTCACGCGTAGCACGAATCCCGCGTCCTCGCTCTCCGAAGGGACTCTGGCGTTCTCCCAAGTCACGACAGTTACGGTAGCACCGGCGCCCGCCCAATGACCTCAGGCCGGCAGCGTCGCAACACCCACCCGTCGCGCCGCCCGCCCGAACGCGCGGTCCAGCGTAGCCAAGAAGACGCCGCGCCGGGCGACCAAGGAGGCGCCAGACGCAAACGGCCGGCCCCGAAGGACCGGCCGTCGAACTGCGTCTGGCCGAGCCGCCTACTCGCCGCCGCCCGACGAGATCATCAGCACCGAGCCCTGGCGGTGCTCGGCGTGACGGGACGGAGCGTTCGAGTTCGTGGTCCAGGCGTTGCCTTCCTCGTCGAACTCGATCTCGCGGGTGTATGTGACCATCATCGGCATCCGATACTCGACGAACTTCTCCGTCTTCGGATCGAAGCGGAGCATCGAGTCGGTGCCGGTACCGGTGATCCACACCTCACCGTTCGTCGGATTGATGTTCAGCGCGTAGGGCAGCGAGTTCGGGCCGTGCGGCAGGTCATAGACCTTCCACTCTTCCGTCTCCTCGTTGAACGACGCGACGTCACCCGAAGCCCAGCCCGGCACCCAGACGATGCCGTCGGGGGCCACGTGCAGACGGCGCGGACCGTGCACCGGCGGCCGCCACTCGACGATCCGCTCCGGATCGCCGGCATCGAGCTGCGGGCGGATCCGGCCGACGCGCTGGCCATTCAGCTTGCTGTAGAAGACGTGGCCGTTCGGCGCCACGTCGATGCCGTACGGTGTCACGCCGCGGGACTCACCGCGGGCGCCGCCGCCGCGGACCTGGTCCTTGGTCGGCAGCTTGTACTCGGTGACTTCCCACCGCTTGCCGTCCCAGGTCTCGGGATCGAGCGACATGACGCCGACGCCGTTCGGGCTTCCGGCGTCGGTCCACCAGAGGATCCCGTCAGGCGCGAAGCGCAGGGTGTGCGGGTAGCCGCCGCGCGGGCGCGGAGCGGTGCGGCCGGAGCCGAGCCGCCATTCCTTGGTTTCGACGTCGAACTCACCCATCTGGCCCGAGTAGGCGAGGGTGACCCACATGTTGCCGTCCTCGGCCTTCTCGATGGAGTGGATGCCGGTCGTCGGACTGGACGGCGAGAGGTAGTCCTTGCCGCCGGGGACCGTGTAGAAGGCCCGCTCGCCGGTGACCGGGTCGAGGGTCTCGATCACATCCTGGGCCATGTCGACGGTGTAGACGAGACCGTCGTCGCCCAGCTCGAGGTCGTGGATCACGGCGCCGGCCTGGTCACCCATCAGCCACTCGCGAACCTCGCCCTTGAGCGATTCGCCGGACGGCGCCGCAGGCGGCTCGAAGTTCGTCCAGTTCTCTTCCGCGTCGCGGCCGTAGACGTCCACGATCTTGTCGACCAGGATGTCCTGGGTGTGCTTGTACAGACCCTGGAAGCCGTCCATCCGGGTCAGCATGACCTCCCAGTCGACCGGCTCTTCGGGTGAACGGAAGCCGACGGTGCCGACCTGGTGGCAGTAGGCGCACATCATCTTGAAGTTCAGCGCGTCCGCCTCGTCCTCCCACTCCATCATGTTCATCAGGTCGTGCGCCGGGCGCTGCGACTGCAGGGCCCAACCCTCGGCCTGGCGCAGCCGGACCTGGATCGGGGTCGGCTCGGTCGTCTCCTTGAGGTCCTTCCACTCGTCGAGCCAGCCGGTCAGGCGGACGCGGAGCTTGTACTTGCCGGAGGGGACGGCGGGCAGCTTGTAGGTGCCGTCCGGCTGACTGTAGACCGAGATGCTGCGCTGTTCGTCGGTCGAGAACAGCGACACGGTGGCGCCGCGAATCGGCTCACCGTCGTTGCCGACAACCGAGCCCGTGTAGACGGTCAGCGGTGCGTCGAGGTTGTTTGCGTTCGGGGCCGCCGCGACGGTCGCGGACGCGACGAGCGCGAGGACTGCGAAGCTGGTCATTGCGACCAGGGACGGAGCGGCTCGGGACATGGGACCTCCTGTGCCTCCTTGAGGGTAGCTTGGGGTGCAGTTGGACGGGACTATACAAGACGAGGCCCTGTCCGCTTCCTCGAAGCGCGAGCGCCGGGACCCCGATGTAATCTCCGCCGATGCAGGAGCGTCCGGGGGCCGACCGTCTCGACCGCTTCGCCGAGAATCCGCGGCGGGCGCTGTGGCTATTGGCGATGCCGATCCTGATCGGCATGTCGATCCAGACGCTCTACATGATCGTCGACATGTTCTTCGTCGGCCGGGTGAGCCCGGAGGCGCTGACCGCGCTCGCCTTCAACATGCCGCTCGTGTTCCTGGCGATGGGCGTGACTTTCGGCCTGGGCACCGGCATCACCGCGGTGATCGCGCAGGCGATCGGCGCCCGAGACCGGGTGCGCGCCGACCGCGCCGCCGAGCACTCGGTCCTGATCGGCGCCCTGGTCGCCGCACTGACGACGGGTTCGGCGCTCGTCTTCGGCATCCCCCTGCTCCACGCGCTCGGTGTGCCGGCCGAACTCGTGCCCCAGGCCTGGAGCTACTTCCGCGTACTGGCCTGCGGCTACCCCTTCATGATCCTGGCCGTCTTCTTCCGATCGATCCTCTCGGGCGAAGGCAACGTGAAGACGCCTGTGATGGTCCAGGGCGCCGCCACCGTGCTGAACATCGCCCTCGACCCGCTTTTCATCTTCACGTTCGGCATGGGCGTGGCCGGCGCCGCCCTGGCGACGATCGTCAGCCAGGCGGTGGCCGCCCTGGTCTTCGTCTACCTGCTCTTCGTGGCCAAGCTCTCCTACGTCCGCTTCGATCTCGCGAACTTCCGCCACGACAGCGCGATCATCCGCAGCATCTGCGTCATCGGCCTGCCCGCTTCCCTGTCGTTCCTGGTCATGTCGCTCGGCGGCGGCGTGCTCAACCGCATCCTGGTCGAGCACACGCCGGACGCGGTGGCCGCGCTCCAGATCGGCAGCCGCCTCGACCACGTCGTCATCCTGCCCCAGGTCGCGGTCGCTTCCGGCCTGGTGACCCTGGTCGGCATGTTCTACGGTGCGCGCCGCGGCGATCTGCTGCGGGAGATCGTCCGCTACGCGATGGTGCGGACGATCCTGCTCAGCATCGCGATCGCCGCGGCGTTCTATGTCCTGGCGCCCGGCCTCGTGGCCTTCTTCACCGACAGTCCCGGCATCCACACACTGGGCGTCGACTACCTGCGGGTGGTCGTCTTCGCCTACCCCTTCATCGGGGTTTCCATCCTCACCGGCCGCAGCCTGCAGGGCCTCGGCCGCGGCTCCCCGGAGCTCTGGCTGTCCCTGCTGCGGGTCATCCTGATCAGCGCTCCCCTGGCTTGGGCTGCGACCTTCTGGCTGCGCGGACCGGTGCAGTGGGTCTGGTACTCGTCCCTGATCGGCACCGTCATCTCGGCCTCGGTCGCGCTCGCCTGGCTCGCGGCCGGACTGCGCCAGGCGATCGCCAGCATCGGCCGCGGCGAGTCCCCGCTCGGCGCGTCCGCCGCCGGCGGCGAACTGCCGGTGGATGCCGCCGCTGAGGCGCCTGAACCCGCATGAGTCAAGCCCTGCTCCGCGTTGCCACGCTGTGCGCGGCCCTGACCGCTAGCAACGCGACCGCCCAGGACTGCCCCGGCCCCGAGCTCCACGGCCTCTTTCCCCAGGACATCTACGTCTTCCGCGGCTTCGTGACCGAAGCCGCCGCGTTGCCGCTGGAAGATGGCGGCGCCTTCCAGCTCGAAGTCCAGGTCGAAGAGGCCGTTCACCTGCCCCGGCCCCGCTCGCGCTACGCGGTGACCGTCGAGACGACGGACCAGGACTGCGCGAAACGGCCGCTCACCGCCCGCGAGCTACGCGACCGTTTCGCCGTCGGCGACGAAGTGAAGATCGTCGCCCACGAAACGCCTGGATCGACCCGCTCGCTGGTGGCCCCCTACCACCGGGTCGCCCTGGTCATGGCCGAAGCCGGGGAAACGGACCTGATCAAGAACGACTTCGACTACTACGACGCCCTGCTCGAACTCGACGCCCGTTTCGCCGACACCGAGAAGTTCTCGCTCGTCTCGCAGATGGGCCGCTACCTGGCTTCGAGGGACGACTTCAGGCGGCTGCTCGAGGAGCAGATCCAGGAGCGGCGCTTCCGGCGCCAGTTGCTCGATCTCTACGACGCGCTCAGGGAGCAGTAGCCAGATCGCGCTCCATGATCTCGAAGTGGACCGGGCGCAGGGGCTTTCTCGTCGGCGGCGGGTTGACAGCCTCGAACGGCTCCTTCCGGACGACCCGATATCCCCGCCGGCCGTACCAGGCGAGCAGCTCCGGCCGGCTGCTGAGCACCCAGAGCTGGCAAACGCTGCAGCCCGCATCGTGCAGCCAGTCCTCCGCCGCGGCCATCAGGTCGCGGCCCAGCCCCAGACTCTGTCGCGTCGATGCGACGGACACCAGACCGAGGTAGCCGGTCTCGCCGCGCAACTCGACGTAGACGCAGCCGGCCAGCTCGTCCGTCTCCGCGTCGCACACGAGGAACGAACCGCGCTCGAGGCGGTCCATCACGTCCGGGAGTGCGATCCTCTCGCCGGTCAGCACGTCCGCCTCCACCTCGAAGGCGTCGTTGACGAGCGCGACGATCGCCGGGGCGTCGGCGGCCGTGGCGTAGCGCCAGGTGAATGCCATGGCGCGGGATGCTAGCGCCCGCCTGTATCCTCCTGTCCCTCTTCACCACCTCAGGGGATCAGCGCAGAATGCCCAATCTGGAACGGGTCCTGATCAGCAACCGCGGCGAAATCGCCATCCGCATCGCCAAGGCGGCGGAGGCCCTGAACATCGAGTCGGTCGGCGTCTATCCGGCGGCCGACTCGCTGTCGCTCCACACGCGGCTGACGACGGAAGCGCTGCAGATCGGCAACCGCGTCCCCGACGATCCCGTCGCCGCCTATCTCGACGCCGAGGATCTGGTCGCCGCCGCCCTTGCCAGCGGCTGCGACTGCGTCCATCCCGGCTACGGATTCCTGGCCGAGAACGCGGACTTCGCCGAGCGCTGCGCGGGGGCCGGCCTCGTCTTCGTCGGCCCGCCGCCGGCCGTCCTCTCCCTGTTCGGCGACAAGGTGCGCGCCCGCCAGCTCGCGGCTTCGCTCGATATCCCGGTCGTTCCCGGCAGCGACGGACCGGTGGAATCCGCGGACGAGGGCGCCGCGCTCGCGGAGCTGCTCGGCTATCCCGTGATGCTCAAGGCGGCGGCCGGAGGGGGTGGCCGCGGCATGCGCACGGTGCGCTCCAGAGATGCGATGGACGGAGCTCTCGAGCGGTGCCGAAGCGAAGCGGCGGCCGCGTTCGGTGACGGCGCGCTGTTCGTCGAGAAGCTGATCGAGCGGCCCCGACACATTGAGGTCCAGGTCCTCGCCGACGCGAACGGGAACGCCGTCCACCTGCACGAACGGGACTGCTCCGTTCAGTTGCGCAACCAGAAGGTGATCGAGACGGCCCCCGCGCCCGGCCTGGACGACGACTTGCGCACGCGGCTTCTGGCCGACGCGGTCAGGCTGATGGAAGCGACCGGCTACGTCAACGCCGGCACCGTCGAGTTCCTGGTCGTCCCCGAGACCGGCGAACACTTCTTCATCGAGTGCAATGCCCGCATCCAGGTCGAGCACACCGTGACCGAGCAGGTCACCGGGTTCGACCTCGTCGAGGCTCAGTTTCGACTCGCCGCCGGCGCCAGCCTCGACTCCCTGGGTCTCGGCGACCAGACTGCGGTCGGTGAACCGCGGGGTTTCGCCGTCCAGGCCCGCGTGGTCGCTCGCGGCGCCGGAACGCTGAGCGCGTACAAGGAACCCGCCGGTCCCGGCGTGCGGGTCGACGGTTGCGGCTACGTCGGCTACTCGCCGCCGCCCCAGTTCGACCCCCTGCTCGCCAAGGTGACGGCCACGAGTTCTTCCTCGTTCGGTCCCGGCGCCGCGTCCTTCACCGCCGCCGTCGAGCGTGCGCGGCGCGCGGTTTCGGAGTTCCACGTCGGCGGACTCGCCACGAACCTCGACCAGCTCAAGGCGATCCTCGCCCATCCCTCCGTCCGCGCCGGCGACGCCCGGACGACGCTGCTGGAGGAGAACCCGGCGCTACTTTCGGCCGACGCCGGCGTCGCGACCGCCAACGGCGCCATGACCCTGTTGCGGCAACAGGCGACCGTGATGGGGCTCTCGGTCGCGAGCGGCGCGGGCACGCAGCCCGCGGCGAGGACGACCTCCGCGGAACTCGACGTCGAACCCGGCCAGCAGGCCGTCGCCTGCCCGATGGCCGGCTCGATCCTCGAGGTGCGCGCGACGGACGGCGAGCAGGTGGCCGCCGGCGAGACGCTGCTCGTCGTCAGCGCGATGAAGATGGAGTCCGCCGTCACCTCGCCCTGCGACGGCCGGGTGGCCGCCCTGCAGCCGCTGCAACCCGGCGACACGGTGGAGGCGGGCCAGGTCGTCGCGGTCGTCGCGCCGGCCGGGGACGCGACCGGCGAAGCGGTCACCGCGCATCGGGACGACACGTGGGCGCCGATGCTCGAGGACGTGGCCACGATGCAGGCCCTGGCCCTCGAACGCCTCGCCCCGGGCTCCGTCGATCCCGGGGTCGTCCGCCAGCGCAGCCGCGGCAAGCTGACCTGCCGGGAACGAATCGACCTCCTGCTCGACGAAGACTCCTTCCACGAGATCGGCAGCATCGCCGGTTTCGCGTCCTACGACGAGGCCGGCGGGATCACGGCCTTCACGCCGGCCAACCACGTCGGCGGATGGGGCCGGATCGAAGGCCGGACCGCGGTCGTCTGCGCCGACGATTTCACTTCCCGGGGCGGCCACGCGGACGGCGCGATCGGCGCGAAGAGCAGCTATCTCGACCGCCTGGCCCTCGAGATGCGCGCGCCCTCGATCCGACTGCTCGACGGCTCATCGGGCGGCGGCAGCGTCGCCGCGATGGTGCCGCAACAGGAGAAGGATGGCGAGAGCAAGGCGAAGGAGAGCCGCGGCGCGATCAAGGCCGGGCGGCCCCGGGTCGCGGGCGGCGGCGGCTCCTTCCTGCCGGGCCACCTCGGCAGCACGATGTACACCGAGCAACTGGGCACCGTGCCGGTCGTCAACGTCCTGCTCGGCAGCGTCGTCGGCATCGGCGCCGCCAAGGCGGTGCTCGGCCACTTCTCGGTCATGGTGCGCGACATCGCGCAACTGTTCGTCGCCGGACCGCCGGTCGTGCGCCCCGCGATGGGCTACGACATCACGAAGGAGGACCTGGGCGGCTGGCACATCCACTGCCGCAACGGCTCGGTGGACAACCTGGCGGAGACCGAAGAGGAGGCGACGGTCCTCACCCGGCGCTTCCTCTCCTACCTGCCTTCCTCGGTCTTCGAGACGCCTCCCGCGGCGGCGCCGGACCCGAACGACCCGCCCGAGCGGCGCGACGAAGAGCTGTTCAACCTGATCCCGCGCAAGCGCACGGCTACCTTCGACGTCCGCCGCGCGATCCGCCTGATGGCCGACCAGGACTCGTTCTTCGAAATCGGTCCGCTATGGGGCACCGACCAGGTCACCGGGTTCGTGAGATTCGCCGGCCGTCCCATGGGAGTCATCGCCTCGGACAGCCAGCACGCCAACGGCGGCGCGCTCACCGCCGACGGCTGCCGCAAGCTGATCCGCCACCTCGACCTCTGCGACCTCTTCCACCTGCCGGTTCTCAACCTCGTCGACAACCCCGGCTTCGCCGTGGGCCTCGAACACGAGATCACCGGCACGATCCGCTGGGGAGGCCAGTGGATGATCGCCTTCGCCCAGGCCACCGTCCCGGTCTTCACCGTCATCATGCGCCGCAGCTTCGGCGTCGCCGGCAACAACTACGCGACCCCACGGGCCCAACCCTCCATGCGCGTCGTCTGGCCCGCCGCCGACACCGGCGGCATCCCGCCCGAAGGCGGCATCGAAGCGGCCTACAAGCGCCAGCTCGCGCAGGCCGAAGACCCGAAGGCTTTCCGGGCGGAGCTGATGGCCCGAATCGAAAGCGCCCGCGGTCCCGTCGGCCCTCTATCCCGCTTCCAGATCGAAGAGATGATCGACCCGCGCGATACCCGCGCCCTCATCTGCGAGTGGCTCGACATGGCTTGGAACATCGTCTCGCAGCCGTCGCGACTCAAGCCGCGGGCGACGCAGTTCCGGCCCTGACGACGACGGCGCCGGTCACACCCGCCTGAACCGGGCCGAGGGGAGGGTCCCAGGGGACGCTCACCCCTTCTTGGGGGATGTGAGGGTGGGGGTTCGCTTCGGTCGGCTTCGCTCCGGTAGGACGTCAGTTACTGAGAGGCCATCGGCAGTCGCTCGCCTCCAGCCCCCTGGGACCCTCCCCTCGGCCCGGTTCAGGCTGGAGGACTTCAGCCCGATGCCACGACGCGTCAGTGCCGGTGCGCCGGCCTTCTGGCCGGCATCCGCGCGCGGCGATCTTCACCGCATCCAGTAGAGAGCCCGTCGAGTGACGGTGTAGCTCTGGGTACGCGGGTCTTCCGACCCGCTGCCGCCCCAGGCGGCTAGCTAGCGCGCCGGCCGCAGGCCGGCCCCGCATTCAGTGCACCGCACAGCAACAACTCATGATCCCCGAGGCGTTCCGACTAAGCTCGGCGATTGGCCCCGGCCAATCTGCTCTCGGAGGAGACCGCCGAAGCTGGCAGTATCTCCCGGTCGATCGCGGCCCCTTGCCTGGCCTCGACAACGGACACGTCGTACGCAGCCTGGAGGTTCATCCATAGGACCGCGCCCGTGCCCATGTAACGACCAAGACGAACCGCCGTCTCCGCAGTGACAGCTCGCTCCCCGCGGAGAATTGCCGTGATTCGATTCGCTGGAACCCGGAGCGCGAGCGCCAGTTGGTTGGCCGTCAATCCTCGAGCTTCGAGTTCTGCCTTGAGAGTCTGTCCCGGATGGCTTCTCAGTCTGGTCATCGTCACCCCTTGTGGTAGTCCTCGATCGCAACGTCCGCGACATCCCCGCCGGCGAACCGGAACGTCAGTCGCCAACGCGCGTTGATCGTCATGGCACTCGTACCCTTCCGCTTTCCGCTGAGGGCGTGCAGCCGGACTGACCGGAGCGCCCGCAGCGAATCGAGAGAGGGGGCCGCATCGAGCGTGTCCAGCAGGAGCAAGGCGCGGTCATAGTCCAAGCCACGGAATCCTCGTCGGCGATCCTCCTCGAACAGCCGCCGAGTCTTGCTGTCGGCGAAGGACCGTATCACCGCAACATCGTAATACAGATGGCGTACTACGCCAAACGTATCGTCCCCAGGAGAACGGCGTGAGTCGAACGACCAGGCTCTACCGCGCGCCGGCCTGGGCCAGCACCCAGGCGGCCAGGCGGTCGTCGGGGAGCAAACCCTGGGAGGCCATCCGGTAGTCCAGGCCCTCGATGCGTTCGCGGATGCCCTTCTCGATGCCGCCGTAGGAGAGGAGCAGCGGCACGATCAGCACGGATTTCCCTTCCTGAGCGCCGCACTCGACGGCGCTTCGCAGTTCTCGCGTCGCCTTCGCCTGGACGTCGGCCGGCGCATCGTCCCTTACCGTCAGGTGGTCGATTCGGCTAAAGCTGGCGGAATCGCGCATGCGCTCCACGAGAACGCTCATGTGCTGGAGCCACAGGTCGTTGTCCTCCTCGGAGGACGGTCCATGAGCCACCAGCACGACCACTTCGTCCGCCGGCGTCTCGCTGACCTCGAGAGCGCGAGCAATGAGGATCTCAGCCACCGTGGCGTGGGAGTCCAATGCTCCGGTCAGCTCGACGGGAAGGAACGTCTCGATCGGCGTCGTCCAGTCGAAGTCGGGATCGGTTCCACCGTCCGCTTCGGCCCGGCGGGCGCTCATCCGGGCGAACGCCTCCATCTGCGGCGGCGCATCCTCGCGCTTGCCCAGGAGGTACTCCGTAGCCCGGATCACGCTGCTGTGCGAGGAAATGAAGAGCAGAACCGCGACGACGCCGGTCACTTCCCGCTCCGCCAACCGATTCACGGCATCCTGAATGGCACGCTTGTTCGCCATGCCGAACGCCACTTCCACCGGGCGTTCCTCGTCGACCCTCGAGGCGAGCTCCAGAACCTCGCGGTTCCAGTCCTCGCGGCCGCCGTGGGCAAGCAACAGAATCCCCTGCGCCTGGGAGATGGCGGGGAGGCAAAACGCACCGATCAGCGCGGCGACATGAGCAAGAGTGTGAGTCCTCATCTTCTACTTCCTTCTCTGGGAACAGAGGCCGCGGCCGACACGTTGTCAGCCGCCGCAGGGTCCAACCGCGAACAGTGGCCGAGTTATTTGGTCCTGTCTGTCAAGGGCACCGGCTGCGCCCCTGTCTCTCAGGCCTGCAGCGGATTCCTGGTCGGCAAGCGCGGAAAGCGGCCGAAGTCACGGTCGGCGGTCCAGAACTCGGTGACGCCGTGCGCGAGACAGAGCGTAGCCACGCGCGCATCGTGGACCATCGGCCCTCTGACTTGGCCCTGCAGGAGCGAGTCCTTCAACAGCTCCCAGTGGGCGAACGTCTCCGTCAGGAGTTCAGCCACCGGGGACTCGAGCCAGGCGTCCACCTGCTCGATCGCCGTCTCCAACGTCGAAGGTGGGCGGTAGATCCCTGGGCGCGTAACCGTGGCCAGAAACTCGTGAACGCACGGCCACGGCAGTCCCCATGCCACGCGCCCCTCGGCAAGGGCCGACACACACGCCTTGGCCCGTTCGTGCCATTCGGAGTCGGCGCGGTGGGCGTAGACGAGGATGTTCGTGTCGGTGGCGATCAACCCCCGCGGCCCTCATAGATGGCTTCGCGGATGCGAGCCCAATCGGCACCCTGGAACTCGGGCTCCAGACCGTCGCCGTCGACGCTTGCATCTCTCAGCGTAAAGCCCGCGGCTTCCCGGTCAACCTTGATCGCCATCCGCAACCCACGCTCGAACAGCTCCCGCAACGTGATGTTCTCACTCGCCGCATGGGCCTTCGCCTCTCTCGCCAGGTCGTCCGAGATCTCGATCGTGGTCTTCACTATGGGTCCCCATATCTCATAGTACGGTGCACCACCCTACTCGAAGCGCTCCCTCGCATCAAGAAGCGCCGGCGGCAGGTTGGAGAACCTCGATCCCATGTAGCCTCGACCAACCGTGCGACGACTCACCGACTACCGCGTCCTGACGTTCGACTGCTACGGCACCCTGATCGACTGGGAGACCGGCATCTGGGACGCGCTGCAACCGCTGATCATGCGGAACCGCGAAGCCGAGGTCACCCGTGACGCCGCGCTGCTTGCGTTCGGGCAGTGCGAGAGCCTCCAGGAGCGGGAGACGCCTGATCTGCTCTACTCCGACCTGCTGGCCCGCGTGCATGGACGCATCGCCGACTGCCTCGGCATGCAACCGGCCCCGGAACTCGACGAGGCATTCGGCGCCTCGGTTCCCGACTGGCCGGCGTTCCCGGATACGGCGGACGCGTTGCGGGTCCTCAAGCGGCACTTCCGGCTCGTCATTCTCTCCAACGTTCACAAGGACGGCATCGCCGGCTCGAACCGCAAGCTCGGGGTCGAGTTCGACGCGATCTACACGGCCGAGGACATTGGCTCCTACAAGCCGGCAGACGCGAACTTCGAGTACCTGGTCGCGCACCTCCAATCCGACTTCGGACTCGACCGGTCCGACATCCTGCACACCGCGCAGAGCCTCCACCACGACCATGTGCCGGCGAACCGGTTCGGGCTCGCCAACGCCTGGATCGACCGGCAACGCCTCTCCGAGGGCGGAAGCTGGGGTGCTACCGAACGTGTCGAGACGATGCCGACCACCGACTTCGTGTTCTTCTCGATGGGCGAGATGGCCGCCGCCGTAGCGGCGTGCGCGAGCACCGGGGCCTAGCGGGCCGAACCGCGGACGGCGCCCCTCAGCCGTCCTCCTCCACCGTCAACCGGTACTTCGCAGCGGCGAGGTACCTGGCCTCCTGGCGCAGGTCGGCCCTGGTCAAGGGCGACTTCTCCAGCCACGCCGCGGGCAGCACGAGTCTCAGATCGCGCCCGTCGACTTCGAGCTTGACCGCCAGTGGTTCGTCCCGCCGGCTCCGGTGAAGCACCGCCGCAAGCCGCAGCAGGACGGCGCCGCGTCGCGCCGGTTGCCTCCATCCCGAGGGGAGGCGATCGAAGATCTGGCGCGGGAACTTGCGGCGGTGGCTGCGCACGAGCGAAGCCAGCAGCAGGTGTTCCTGGAGCGAGAACCCGTGCATCTCCGCGTTCTCGACGATGTACGCGCCGTGCTTATGGAAACCGGCGTGGTTGATGTCCAGGCCGACCTCGTGCAACTGGGCCCCCCAGGAGAGCATGAGCCACGGGAGTTGCCCTGTCAGGTTCCAGGCCTCGGCGCACTGTTCGAGAAGTTGCAGCGCCGTTTCGCGCACGCGCTCGGCCTGCTCCGGCTGCACGTGGTAGCGCCGGGCCATCGACTCGACCGCCGCGTGCCGGGTGTCCTCGTGGTGCAGACGGCCGAGCAGGTCATACAGGGCGCCCTCCCGCAGGGCGCCGCCAGCAACCCGCATCTGCTCGATGCCCAGCGCCTTGAACACCGCCAGCAGTACGGCGACGCCGCCGGCAAACACCGGCGCCCGCCCGTCGCTGAGGCCCTTGATTTCGCCCTGCACCGTGGTTCCCCGTTCGAGGAGCAGTTCGCGAAGACGCAGCAGGGCCTCGAGCGTGATTCCCTGCTCGCACCAGCCCGCCGCCTGCACCACTTCGGCCACCGAGCGAACGGTCCCCGACGAGCCCACCGCCACGCGCCAGCCGGCGCCGTTCCGGAAACGGCGCTCGACCGGTTCCAGCTCCTGCAGGGCCGCGATCTCCGCCCGGCGCCACCGCTTCTCCTTCACGCGGCCGTTCGGGAAGTGCCGCAGGCTGAAGCTGACGCAACCCATGTACAGGCTCTCGAGGTCGAGCGGCCGCGAGCCCTCGCCGATGATCAGCTCGGTCGAGCCGCCGCCGATGTCCACCACCAGACGCCGTTCGTCGCCGGCCAGGCTCCTCGATACGCCCAGGTAGATCAGCCGCGCCTCCTCCAGGCCCGACACGATCTCCACCGGATGGCCGAGCGATCGTTGCGCGGCTTCCAGCAGATCGCGGGCGTTGCGCGCCTGGCGCAGCGTGTTCGTGCCCACAACGCGAACCGTTCCCGGCAGAAACGAGCGCACGCGTTCGCCGAAGCGGCCGAGACAGTCCAGCGCACGCGCGGTTGCCTCCGGAGTCAGGCGCTTGCGCTCATCGAGTCCGGCGGCGAGTCGCACGAACTCCTTGCGGCGGTCGACGAACACGAGCTGGCCGCCCCGTACTTCGGCCACGACGAGGTGAAAGCTGTTAGAGCCCAGGTCGGCGGCGGCGACCACCTCCGGATCCTGCGGCGGGAGAGGGAGCGAGTGCTGCGAATCGGCCATTCGCGCGCAAGTATGATCCGTCGCCATGCCGGTGGAACTTCGCTCCGACACGATGACCAGGCCATCTCCGGCCATGCGCAAGGCGATGGCCGCGGCGGAAGTCGGCGATGACGTCTTCCATGAAGACCCGACGGTCAACCGCCTGCAGGAACGCGTGGCGGACATGCTCGGACGGGAGGCGGCCCTGTTCGTCCCTTCCGGCACCCAGGGCAATCTCTCCTCTCTGCTCGGGCACGAGCTGCCCCGCGGCAGCGAGGTCTTGCTGGAGTCGAACGCGCACATCATCAACCACGAGAACAACGGAATCACGGGCATCGGCGGCCTCCTGCCGCGCGCGGTGAAGGCCGAGGTCGACGGCATCCTGGCGCCGGAACAGGTCGAGGCGGCGATTCAGCCCGACCACCCGACCGCGGCTCCGACGCGGCTGCTCTGCCTGGAGAACAGTTGCAACCACGCCGGCGGGACCGTGTACGAACCGGAGCGCACGCGAGCGCTCTGCGACCTTGCGCACCGCCGCGGTCTGCGCGTCCACCTCGACGGCGCGCGCCTCTTCAACGCCGCGACCGCGCTTGGTTGCACGCCGGCCGAGGCCGCGGGACCGGTCGACTCGCTCTCCTTCTGCTTCTCGAAGGGCCTGGGCGCGCCCGTCGGCTCCATCGTCGTCGGCTCGCGCGACTTCATCCGCAACGTCCGGCGCTACCGGCAGATGTGCGGCGGCCAGATGCGGCAGGTCGGCGTGCTCGCCGCCGCCGCGGAGGTCGCCCTCGACGAGAGCCCGCCGCTGCTGGTCCAGGATCACGAGAACGCCCGGCTGCTCGCGGACACTCTCAACGATCTTCCCGGCGTCGCACTGATCGCAGAACAGATGACCAACATTCTCATCTTCTCGGTCGAGGGCACGGGCCGCAGCGCCCCGGAGTGCGTCGACGCGCTCCGGAAGGAGAACGTGCTGTGCCTGGACGTTAGCCCGGTCCACATCCGTCTCGTCACCCACCGCGACGTGAGCCCCGAGGAGACGGCGCAGGCGGCCGAAGCGCTGGTCCGGGTGTTCGGTGGGTAGCGAACGCGGCCTGGTCCCGGTCAGGCCGTTCGACGAGCTACGCGTGGGAGAAACCTTTCCGCTGCCCAGCCGCACGGTGACCGAAGCCCACTTCGCCGCCTTCCAGGCGATCTCGGGCGACAACCACCCGATCCACTACGACATCGAGTACTGCAAGTCGCAAGGCCACGTTGGGCTGGTCGCCCACGGCCTCCAGGTGCTCTGCTTTACGGCGGCCGGCGCAGGCACGTTCGCCGACGTGGTCGGCCGAGCGATGATCGGGTACATCGACCAGTCATGCCGCTTCCTGAAGCCGGTGTACCCTGGCGACACCCTGTACCCGATGCTGCGCATCGCGGAGCTGAAGCGCCAGCGGACGACCGGCGTGATCGTGCTGGAGAGCGAGATCGATAACCAGCGGGGCGAACGGGTGCTGGAGGGCCGGCAGAGCTACCTCGTGCGGCTGTAGCGCAGGCTCCTAGGGCAGCGGCTCGAAGTCGAACACCGGCGACGCGGACCCAGCCAGAGGCACGGCGCGGACGCGGAACACCCGGCGCAGCAGATCCGGGCTGAGGACCTCCGCCGGAGGTCCCTCGGCGACCAGAGCGCCCGCGTCGAGCACGGCCACCCGATCGGCGAAACGCGCGGCGGCATTCAGGTCGTGGAGGACCAGGACGACCGAGCGACCTTCATGGGCGAGGTTGCGCGCCAGCCCCAGAAGGTCGAGACCGTGGGCGAGGTCGAGGTTCGAGGTCGGCTCGTCGAGCAGGAGGACCTCCGCCTCCGTGGCCAGACAGCGCGCCATCAGCACCCGCTGCAACTCGCCTCCCGACAGCGTCGTCACCCGTCGCTCGGCGAGCGCCAACACGTCGGTGTCGTCCAGACAGCGGTCGATCCAATCGCGGTCGGCGGAACGGGTGCCGAACAGGCGACTCTCGTGCGGGTAGCGGCCGAGAGTAACGAATTCCCGCACCGTGAACTCGAAGGTCGGGCGCACGGTCTGCGGCACATAGGCCACCCGTCTGGCCGCCTGACGCCGCGGCAGGGCCGCCAGGTCGAAGCCGCCCAGCAGCGTCCGGCCCTCGGTCAACCGCCACGCGCCGCTCAGGAGCCGCAACAGGGTCGACTTGCCGGCGCCGTTCGGGCCCACGACCGAGATCAGCGTGGCCGGCTCGATGACCAGATCGACACCGCGCAGGAGCCACCGTCCCCGCCGCTCGACGCCGCCGCCCACGAGCTCGAGCCGCGGCGCGGCGGTCACGGCCGGCGCCGCCGTCATCGGGACACCGCCACTTCTCCTTCGTGGCGCACCAGCAGGAACAGGAAGAACGGAGCGCCGACGAACGCCGTCACGACGCCCAGGAAGACCTCCTGTGGAGCCGCCACGGTGCGGGCCAGGAGATCGGCGCCGACGACGAACCAGGCGCCGGTCAGGAACGCGGCCGGCAGCAGCCGGCGATGGACCGGTCCCAGCAGCAAACGCACGAGGTGCGGCACGACGAGCCCGACGAAGCCGACGACACCGCTCACCGCGACCGCGCTACCGGTGAGGATCGCCGCGCTCCAGAGCACGGCCCGCTTCGCCCGTTCGATGTCGACGCCGAGCGAGGCGGCCACCTCCTCGCCCTCGAGCAGCAGATCCAGGTCGCGCGCGAACCAGACCGCGATCGCGCAGCCGATGACCATTCCCGGCAAGATCATCCCGGCGTGGACCCAGCCGCGGTCGGTGACGCCGCCCATCATCCAGTAGGCGATCCGTCGCGCCGCCTCGTACTGCTCCCAGGAGCGAGCGATGAGCCAGGAGTTGACGGCGGCGAGCAGGGCGTTCAGCGCGACGCCGGCAAGCAACAGCGTCGTAACCGGCGTGTAGCCGTCGCGCGTGGCGATCCGGGTCACGATCAGTAGGGACAGGAGAGCACCGCCGACCGCGAACAGCGGCGCGGCGAGCAGGAAGCCACCGGCCAGTCCGAAAGTCAGCGCGAAGACGGCGCCGGTCGCGGCGCCGGTGCTGGTGCCGACGATCCCCGGCGACGCCAGCGGGTTGCGGAACAGGCCCTGCATCTGGGCGCCGGCCAGGGCCAGGCAGCCGCCGACCATCGCAGCCACCACCACTCTCGGCGCGCGGAGCGACCAGACGATCGCGTCCACTCGCGGGTCGGCGGGGCCGTGCTCGCCGGGCAACAGATGCCGCGCCAGCACCGCCAGCACGTCGCGTCCATCCAACGGCACCGATCCGCGGAACAGACCGATCCCGGCGAACGCCAGCAGCAGCGCCAGACCGGCGGCCATGTACCACCAGAAGCCGGCCCGGTAGCCGCCGAACGCGACTCTCATTCCGTTGCGACCACTCGCTTCTGGCGGCCCGCGGTTTCGATCCGTTCGGAGGCGCGCACGAGCGCGTCGGCGAGCCGTTCGACCATGCCCGCGACATGGTGCGAGATGGCCGCCATGTCCCGCCCATCGAGGGACTCCAGGTTGCCGAGCCTGGCTGCGCGCGTACCGTCCAGCGCGCCCGGTGCGACATCGCCGGCCACATAGGAGTCCGTGAAGATGACGTCCGGGTCCCAGATCACGACCTGCTCGGCGCTGATCCGCGGCCAGCCTTCCAGACCGTTCTCCGCCGCCAGGTTCACGGCCCCCAGGTGGCGGAGCGCGTCGTCGAACACGGTCCGGCCGCCCAGCACCACGCCGCCGCTCCAGTGGACGACGCGCAGACCCTCCGCCCGTGAACCGGCCCGTGCCCGCGCCGCCTCCAGACGCAGCCGCATCGACTCGATGAGCCGCTCCGCCTCGCGGTCCCGCCCGATCGCGAAACCGACCGTTCGGATGTTCCGCTCGATCGCCGCAAGATCCTCGTGGTCGACCAGGACGACGACCGGCACACCGGCCGCCTCCAACTGAGCCAGCGTCTCCTGGGTGTTGAAGCCCGCCGCGAACACCAGGTCGGGCGAAGCCGCCAGGATCTCCTCGGTGCTGAAGCCGCCGACGCGTCCCAGGCTCCGTGCCTCGTCGGCGCTGGCGCTGAACTGCGGGTCGCCGGCGAAGGGCGACAGCAGCACGATCCGTTCCGGTTCGGCGATCTCCAGCAGGATCTCGTCGGTCGCCAGCGTTCGCGAGGCGATCCGCTCGGGCGGCGCCGCCAACCGGACCACCCTGCCGGCGCCCCTGATCTCGCGCCAGGCGCCGTCCGTGCCGGGTTCGACGAGTTCGAGCCGGGCGCCTTCCACGCTCTCGAGGTAGTGCTCATGGTCGCCCTCCAGGTCGAGAGGCGCGCCGCCTGCGCCCTCGACGCACACATCGGAAGCGCAGCCGCAGGCGAAGACCGTGATCGCCGCGACGATCGCCAGGCTGAGCGCCGTCCGGGCACCGATCGTTGAGGGCGGACCGGGCATCGGGATCGAAGCTATACTGCCGCCCCCTCAGGACAAAGAAAGCCAGGGAGCAAACTTCGATGAGCATCAAGACCGGGGACGCGATCCCGGAAGCCAGTTTCAAGCAGATGACCCCGGACGGCATCGTCGACATCTCGACCCGCGAGCTGTTCGAGGGCAAGAAGGTCGTCCTCTTCGCCGTGCCCGGCGCAATGACCCCGACCTGCTCGGAGGTCCACATGCCGGGCTTCATCGAGAACCTCGAGGCAATCAAGTCGGGCAATGTCGACACCGTGGCCTGCCTCGCCGTCAACGACGTCTTCGTCATCAACGAGTGGCGCAAGGCGCGGAGCATCCCCGACGACATCGTCCTGCTTTCGGACGGCAATGGCGAGTTCACTTCGAAGGTCGGGCTTGAACTCGACGCGTCGCGTTTCGGCATGGGCACCAGGTCGCGACGCTACGCCGCGATCGTCGACGACGGCGTCCTGACCTACCTCGGCGTCGAGCCGGCGGGCGAAGTCGGCGTCAGCGGCGCCGGCGCGGTCCTCGAACAGCTCGGCTGAGTCGCCCGGCCGTCCTCAGCCTGGGGGTCTCTTGACCAACCACAGGGTCGACAGCCTCACCGATTCGATCTACGTCCCCTTCGACGAGGAGGCGTGGGGGCAGCTGCGGGCGGAGACGCCCCTGCCGCTCTCCGAGGAGGAACTGGAGCGGCTGCGCGGCATCAACGAGCAGGTCTCGCTCGAAGAGGTCGCGCAGATCTACCTGCCGATGTCGAGGCTGCTCAATCTCTATGTCGGCGCCACCCAGGATCTCTACCGGGCCAGCAGCACGTTTCTCGGAGGCCTGACGGCCAAGGTGCCCTACATCATCGGAATCGGCGGCAGCGTCGCGGTGGGCAAGAGCACGACCGGCCGCATCCTCCGCGAGCTGCTCGCCCGCTGGCCGAACCATCCCCAGGTCGACCTGGTGACGACCGACGGCTTCCTCCATCCCAACGCCGTCCTGGAAGAGCGCGACCTGATGGAGCGCAAGGGTTTCCCGGAGAGCTTCGACCTGCGCACGCTGGTGAACTTCGTGCTCCAGGTCAAGTCGGGTGAGCGGAAGGTCGAGCACCCGGTGTACTCGCACCATTCGTACGACATCCTGCCCGGTGTCACCGAGGTCGTCGACCAGCCCGACATCCTGATCCTCGAGGGCCTGAACGTACTGCAGGCGCGCTCGCAGTCGCCGTCGCGGAACAGCCGGCTCATGCTCTCCGACCTCTTCGACTTCTCGATCTACGTCGACGCCGAGACGGAAGTCATCGAGCGCTGGTACGTCGAACGGTTCCTGACCTTCCGCGACACCGCGTTCCGGGATCCGGACGCCTACTTCCACCGCTATGCCAGCCTGAGCGAAACGGACGCCATCGACACCGCCCGCGGCATCTGGAAGAGCATCAACGAACCGAACCTGATCCAGAACATCATGCCGACCCGCGAGCGCGCGGATCTGATCCTGGAGAAGGCGCCCGACCACGCCGTGCGGCGGATCCGCCTGCGCAAGCTCTAGGCCGCCCTACCGGGACGGCAGCCAGCTCGGCTCGCGCAGGGCCCCGGTTTCGTCCAGGAGCTCGTCGAGCCGCCCCGACAGCCGGTCGAAGATCGCCTTGAGTTCCAGCACCTCGCGCGCCCAGTCGTCGCGAGGATTCCGGGCGGCGGACGCGGCAGCCACCCGGAGCCGGGCCTCGACGTTGCCGGCGCCGTGACGGGTGATGAAGCCGCCCAGGAGATTGCGCCGCTCCTCCGGGTCGGCCTGCACGTCGTAGAGCTCGTAGCGATCCCACACGCCGTGGAAGCGCATGAACTTGTAGCGGTCGGTGCGCACGCCCAGCACCGTCGGCGTCTGGGGAAAGGCCCGTTCCCAGAAGTACTCGTAGAGGAAAGCGTCCCGCCACGGCGGCGGCTCCTCGCCGGGACCGGTCTCGAGCAGGCCGAAGAAGGACCGGCCCTGGACCGTGTCCGGGACTTCCACTCCCGCGGCCTCGAGGAAGGTGGGAGCGAAGTCGAGGTTGACGATCATCTCCGAGCGCCTGAGGCCTCCGGCGCCGCCGTCGAGCCAGGGCGCAATCACCATCAGCGGCACCCGGATCGACGCCTCGTACATCGTCCGCTTGTCGATCAGACCGTGCTCGCCGAACTGGAAGCCGTTGTCCGACGTGAAGACGAGCAGGGTCTCTTCCAGCAGGCCCCGCTCCTCCAGCGCTCCGACGATCCGGCCCACGCTGTCGTCCACGCCGCGCATCGTCTCCGCGTAGTCCACGGCGAACTGCTGGAAGTCGACCGAGTTGTCGTACAACCCGTCGACGCCGTGCCAGCTCCGTCGCTGCGCCTCGACCCAGTTCGGCTTGCCCTCGTAGTTGTCATGCCGGTTCGGCATCGTCGCCGGCGGCGGATAGCGCTGGCCGGCGTAGCTGCCGAGGTGGCGTTCCGCCGGCCGGAACGACGCATGCACGGCCTTGTGCGAAACGTAGAGGAGGAACGGCGCCTCCTCCCCTTCGGCGCCGGCCAGGAAGTCCAGCGCGTAGTCCGTGATCAGGTCCGTCGTGTAGCCCTGCCGCGGCACCCGTTCGCCGTCGACGTTGAAGGTCTGGTTGTAGTAGAGGCCCTGGCCCGGGAACGAGACCCAGCGATCGAATCCGGGCCGGGGGGCGTCGGACGTACCCCCCATGTGCCACTTGCCGACGAAGGCGGTTCGGTAGCCCGCACGCTGGAGTTCCTGCGGGAAGGTCGGCGTGTCCGGATTCAACCGGGTGCGGTTGTCGAGCACGCCGTGCCGGTGGGCGTACTGCCCGGTGAGGATCGAAGCGCGGCTCGGCGAGCACAGAGAGGTCGTCACGAAGGCGTTCTCGAACAGCACGCCGCGCTCGATCAGGCGGTCGAGGTGCGGCGTCTCGAGGAAGGCGTGGCCCAGTGCGGACGCGGCGTCGAAGCGCTGGTCGTCGATCAGGATGAAGACGATGTTCGGCCGCTCGGCCGCCCGCGCGGGCCCCGTCGCCGGCAGAACCGCTCCGCACATCGCGAGCAGGACCGCTCCGAGGCCCGGAAAGCGCGCAGGTAGCCGTCTTCGTCGGTTCATCGTCATCTGGATCCCCCTCTGTCCCGGTTTCCCTGACCGGTCTATCGTAGGCCGGCCTCGGCCAGTTCCTCCCGATCGTAGTTCCAGCGCCGGTAGTTCCACATCCACTGCTCCGGCTGCTCCCGGACCCTTCGTTCGATCGCCGAAGCGATCCGCTGCGACAACTCCACCGGATCCCGCGAGCCGCCGGGCCGGCGCAGCACCTCGCTCTCCAGACGGTAGGAGAAAGGTCCCTCGCGGAGACAGAAGGCCGCGATCAGCGGACAGTCGAGCCGGGCCGCCAGCGCCGCGGGGCCGCCGACGAACTCGGTCCGGCGGCCCAGGAAGTCGACCTCCGGCCCGCGCCGCTGGTCCGGCCTCTGGTCGACGACCATGATCAACGTCTCCCGCCGCTTGAGACAGCTCAGCATGTCCCGCAGGAGAGAGGTCCGGCCGCTCCAGATCACCCGGACCCCGGCCCGGGCGCGCATCCGCTCCACGAAGGCCGACGCCGCCCTGGCCCGCGATGGCTTCGCCACCGCGCACACCGGCGACGAGGAGGCGCGGACGGTGCTCTGCGCCAGCAGTTCCCAGCCGCCCAGGTGCCCGGTGACCAGCACCTGACCGCGACCGTGCCCTTCGGCCTCGGTCATCAGTTGTCGCAGGTCATCGAAGCCAGCCATCGACGCGACGTCGAGCCGCTTCCGGTCGAAGCTGATCCTGACCGTCTCGAGCGCCGCCACGATCTGGTGTCGCACGCAGCGCCATTCCAGGTCGCGCGCCTCCGGCGACCCCGGAGGCAACCGCAACACGACCGCCAGGTTCTGCCGCATCAACCGGACGTCCCGCGGCGTCACGCCGCGCAGGTGCGCGAGAAGGCCGGAAGCGGGGCCGAACAGTGCCGCCGGCAGCAGGCGGATCAGCCAGGAGACGGCATGGAGAAAGGCCCCGGTGGTGCGATCGGTCATGTCAGCACAAGAGTGTAAGTGGCGACGGTGTACTATGCCGGCTCTTGAGCGAACAACCCGACCCTTCCGGCTACTGGCGGGCGAATCTGCGGTTGATGGCGATCCTGCTCGCCGTGTGGTTCGTCTGTTCCTACGTCCTCGGCATCTTCCTGGTCGAGCCGCTGAACGGCACCCGAATCGGCGGCTTCCCGCTCGGGTTCTGGTTCGCGCACCAGGGGTCGATCTACGTCTTCATCGTCCTGATCCTCGTCTACGCGGCGACGATGGACCGGCTCGATCGCCGCTACGGCGTCGACTGAGCCGGTCGCAGACGCCCGACTCCGACGCCCGCCGACCCTCGCGATGAACGTTCAGGCCTGGACCTACCTGATCGTCACCGCGACCTTCGCGCTGTACATCGGCATCGCCTGGTGGAGCCGCGTCAGGACGACATCCGGCTTCTACGTCGCCGGACGCGGCGTCCCCGCGGTGGCCAACGGCATGGCAACCGGCGCCGACTGGATGAGCGCGGCTTCGTTCATCTCGATGGCCGGCCTCATCTCCTTCATGGGCTACACGGGCACCATCTACCTGATGGGCTGGACCGGCGGCTACGTCCTGCTGGCGCTCCTGCTCGCCCCGTACCTCCGCAAGTACGGCAAGTTCACGACCTCCGAGTTCGTCGGCGACCGCTACTACTCCGACGCCGCCCGGCTGGTGGCGGCCGCCTGCACGATCTTCGTCTCCTTCACCTACATCGCTGGGCAGATGCGCGGCGTTGGAGTCGTCTTCTCGCGCTTCCTGGAGGTCGAGGTCCACTGGGGCGTGATCATCGGCGTGGTCATCGTCTTCTTCTACGCCGTGCTCGGCGGCATGAGAGGCATCACCTACACCCAGGTCGCCCAGTACTGCGTCCTGATCGTCGCGTTTCTCATACCGGCCGCGGCCATCTCGTGGAAGATCACCGGGAATCCGATTCCGCAGTTCGGATTCGGCGGTACGGTCCAGGAAGGCCAGCAGGCCGGCGTCTTCCTGCTCGAGGCCCTGGACGCGCTGCACCGGGAACTCCGGCTGCCGGAGTACACGGCCGCCTTCGTCCCCGGCAAGAAGAGCATGATCGACGTCACCGCGATCGCGCTGGCGCTGATGGTCGGCACCGCAGGGCTCCCCCACGTGCTGGTCCGCTTCTACACGGTGCGCAGCGCCCGCGCGGCGCGCTGGAGCGCGCTCTGGGCGCTGGTCTTCATCGGCCTGCTCTACACGACGGCGCCCGCGGTCGCGGCCTTCGCCCGCGTCAACCTGATCTCGACCCTCCACAACTCGAGCTACAGCGAGGTGCCGGAGTGGTTCAAGAGCTGGGAGACCACGGGCCTGATCTCCTTCGACGACCAGGACGGGGACGGGATCATCGACATGTCCGACGGGGCCAACGAGCTGACCGTCGACCAGGACATCATGGTCCTCGCCAACCCGGAGATCGCCGAGCTGCCGGCGTGGGTGGTCGCCCTCGTCGCCGCCGGCGGACTCGCGGCGGCGCTGTCGACCGCTGCCGGCCTCCTGCTGGTCATCGCATCGGCCATCTCGCACGACATCGGCAAGTCGATCCTGTGGAAGGACATGAGTTCGCGCAGGGAACTCCTGCTCGCGCGCGTGACCGCTTCCGTCGCGGTGGTCGTCGCCGCCTACTTCGGCATCTCGCCGCCCGGCTTCGTCGCGCAGGTGGTCGCGTTCGCCTTCGGCCTCGCCGCGTCCAGCTTCTTCCCCGTCCTGGTGCTCGGCATCTTCACCCGCACCACGACGAAGGAGGGGGCGATCGCCGGCATGAGCAGCGGCATCCTGTTCACCGGCGCCTACATCGTCTACTTCCGCCTGATCCGGCCGGATGCGACCGCCGAGGACTGGCTGTTCGGCATCAGTCCCGAGGGCATCGGCTCCGTCGGCATGCTGATCAACTTCTCCCTGGCGCTCATCGTCAGCCGGTTCACGAAGCCGCCGCCGGATGAAGTGCAGCAGTTGGTCAGCGAGATTCGGTTACCCCGAGAGCGCGCCGCCGAGTCTACGTAGCGGCCAAGGTATCGCCGCCGCTTAGCTGGCGAGCACCCGGCGCCAATGGCCGCTCGCGAGTCTCTCGCCGCTCAGGCGAAAACGCGCGGCTCGAAGTCCTCGGCATTGATGATGGAGGCGCTGTCGCCAGTGGCCCGGATGACGAAGAAACCCTGCCGTTCGGCGTGGTCGGTCACGTTGTCCCATGACTCCAGATAGGCCAGCGCGCCGTAGACGCGGCGGTCGCCGTACTCCGGCCACCACTCCTTGAACCGCTCCAGCTTGGAACCGAAGCGCCCGACGTGCTCCGGCCGCAGGGTCGTCTTCACCTCGACCACCACGACCTCGCGGCCGTTCACGGCGACGATGTCCACCTGGTAGCTGTCGCCGTTGCTCCGCCGGTCCATCCGCCGGTCCGTCTCTCGAAAGCGCCGGCCCATCCGGCGATCCGTCTCCTCCATCCGCTCTCGCTGGAGCTCTCTGAGCTCTCGGATGCTCCTCGTGAGTTCCTGGAGCGTCTCCAGCGTCGGCGCTTCCTCGCGCCCTTCGGGGTCCGTCGTCGTCATACTCGCCTCATTTCGCAGCGGAGCGCGGGTACCGCGGGCCGGGGGCGGCGCCTCCAAGGCCTGACTCAGGAGACCGACAAGGGGCGACGGAGAGTATCACCGGCGGCGGCATCCTTTCGCCGCCCCTCCGTGGCGGCGGGCGGCCTCGCGGCGGCGCTACGATACGGCGGCGGAAGCGCGAGTAGCGCTACAGTTCCGAGACCTCGATCTGCGCGAGCTTCATCAGGTGCCGCTGAAGGCCGACCTTCAGCGTGCCCCGATGGACAGGGACCGAGATGCGGACCGCGATACCCGGCTTGACGAAGATGTGATGGCTCCCCCGGATCCGCTTCAACTGCCATCCTCGCGACTCGAGCAGCGAGCAGAACTGCTTGCCGGTGAGCGCCTTCACACAGCGATTTCGATGACCCGATCCGTGTCGGCGACGGGAACTTCGTCGATCTCCACGGAAAGGCAGCCCTCGACCGCTTCGTAGAGGTTGGTCAGCAGTTCCTCGAAGGAATCCCCTTGGGTAGCGCACCCCGGGATCGACGGCACTTCCGCCCAGTATCCGCCCTCTTCGGCCTCGTGAATCACGACCTGCAGCTTCATCGTCTCGCTGTACCGTAGCACCTACTGCCCATTGCGGGAACTCGCAGTGCTGTCCAATGAGAAGTGATCGTGAACGGGTTTGGTCAATCCAACGAGAGGTGATCGTGAGATTCGGTCATCGGGGATCATCGGAGGATGATCTTGTCTCTACAGACCCACCGGTTGCAGACGTTGGACGAGGTGCGCGGTTTCGTGGCCGGCAGCGAGGCCGTGGACATGGTGCTTCCGGACCGGGAATCGGTCTACCGGTTCACCGAGGAGACGCTGGTCCGTTTCCGGTACCACGGTCTGTCGAAGGCTGAGAAGGGCGTGATCCTGCGCTACCTGGCCAAGATGACGGGCAAGTCGCCGCCCCAGGTCCAGCGGCTGGTGCGGCAGCACCGGGAGACGGGCCGCGTCCGGGATCGCCGGGGCGTTCCGGCGTGTGCGTTCGTCCGGCGCTACACCAAGGCGGATGCCGGTCTGCTGGCCGAAGTCGACGCGGCGCTGGGGCAGAGGTGCGGCCACGCCACGCGGGCGGTGATGCGGCGGATGGTCGAGGAGTACGGCGACGAGCGCTTCGAGCGCCTGGCCTCGATCTCCAACGGTCACTTCTACAACCTGCGCAAGTCGAAGACCTACAGGCGTCGCCGGACGACGTTCAGGAAGACCCGCGGGAGACGGATCGCCATCGGCGAGCGCCGCAAGCCCCGGCCGAAGGGGCGGCCGGGCTTCCTGCGCGTGGACACGGTGGACCAGGGCGAGAAGGACGGCGAGAAGGGCGTCTTCCACGTCAATCTGGTGGACGAGGTGACCCAGTGGGAGCATGTCGGCACGGTGCGGGCGATCTCCCAGAACTGCCTGATCAAGGTGCTGCGGGAGCTGATCGAGTCCTGTCCCTTCAAGGTGTTGGGCTTCCACGCCGACAACGGCTCGGAGTACATCAACCACCGGGTGGCCGAGATGCTCAACAGCCTCAAGATCCCCGAGTTCACCAAGTCACGAGCCCGGCGCAGCAACGACAACGCCCTGGTCGAGAGCAAGAACGGCAACGTCGTCCGCCAGCAGTTCGGCTACCAGCACATCCCCAAGACGTTCGACCGCGAAGTCAACGCCTTCGCCCGAGACGTGCTGTCCCCCTTCCTCAACTTCCACCGCCCCTGCCTGTTCCCCACCCGCTTCGTGGATGCCCAGGGGCGCACACGGACGCGCTACCGCTACGAGGACACGATGACGCCGTTCGAGAAGCTCAAGTCCCTGACCGAGGCCGAGCAGTACCTCAAGCCCGGGATCGCATTCCGCGATCTCGAAGCTCGGGCCAGCGCCCAGACCGACCTCGAAGCCGCGGCGGCCCTCAATCAGGCACGGGCACGGCTCTTCGCCCTGATCGACAGGGAATCCGGACCCCGCCACCGGCGCAGCGCCTGAGTCTCCACCGCCCACCGCCATGCCCTCGACACCAACGCTTCCGTCGCCGAACCCAGCCGCCGACCGCCAGCGGCTACCCTTAGGCGGCAGCCGGCGCCGGGCGCCGGCTGCCGCTGCCGGAAAACTACCCCGGACCGGATCGGAATCGACCCTCTCTACCGGGCCCGTTCACGATCATCTCCGTATTGGAAAACACTCTCGCGAACTCACGGCTGCACTGATGGACAGGCGGGCAACGGCACCGTCGTGATATACACATGCCCCACCATGGATATCATCGGGAGGCTGATCATGCGCGTCGCGAAGTGGGGCAACAGTCTGGCCGTCCGCCTTCCCAAGGCGCTTGTCGAGAACCTTGGTCTCAAGATCGGCGACGAGGTTCAAGTCGTAGCCAAGGAGCCGGGAGAGTTGGTCGTCGCGAAAGACCTACGTCGGCAGCGAGCGGTCGAACGAATGCGACGACGGGCCTGGGCGTTGCCGGACGGCTACACCTTCGACCGGAACGCGATGCACGAGAGATGACGGGACGTGAGGCCCTTCCTGGACACGAATCTGCTCGTCTACGCCCAGACCTCGGACCCTAAGGCCGCGGCAGCGCGGCAGGCCATCCTGGCGGGCGGAGTCATCAGCGTGCAGGTGCTGAACGAGTTCGCGGCCGTCCTCCGGCGCAAGTTCAAGCGCGACTGGGACGAGATTGCGCAGGCGGTAGCCGACGTACGGATCACCCTCGACCCCGTCCGGCCCGTCAGTGTCGAAACCCATGCCGCCGCCGTCGATCTGGCGAGGCGGTACGGCTTCAGCTTCTACGATTCCCTGATCGTGGCTTCCGCACTCGAAGCGAGATGCGACACCCTATTGACTGAAGACCTCCAAACTGGCCGCACCATCCAAGGGCTCACCATCGTGAATCCCCTGGCAAACCCCCACGACCATTGACCTGCTTGGCCGGATCGCCCCTCTTCGCAAGATCGCAGCGGCGTGGTCACCTGCGTTGGGCCCGGTCAGGCCTCACACGCCTGGCGCCGCACGGCATCGACGGCGGATCGCATCTGCTGGCCAGCGTTTCGCTGACGGTCTAGCGCCTCCGCCGGTGGGTCGCCGAGACTCTGAAGGTGGTCGAGAATCGCCCGGTCCGTTCGATCGAAGCGCCCGAGCCAGCGGTTCACCTGCCTACAGATTCTCTCCAGATCACCGGAAGTCGCCGCAGTCTCTGCACTAGCATCAATCTCCCGCCACTCTGCTCCCAGCGCTTCCAGATCCTTCAGCAGGTCGTCCGGGCTGTCCGCTGGTCGCGCGCAACCGAAGGCCAAGAAAATGCCGGCAACCAAAACCAGGATCCCGCGCCTGTTCCCGAGACGGGCTCCAACCTCCACTCCGCTACTCTAGCGCCCGCCGTGGCGGAGGCTGACGTTCCTTACCGGCCGAGACGCGCCGCTCGCACGTTCCTATCTGGACGGCCTGGAGCCGAGGCTCCGTGCCGACCTTGCCACGTTGGAGTCGCGGCTGCTCTCGCGTCTGCCTAGGTAGCGTCGGAACCCCGCTCGCGCTGTTCAGGCTGCCGGACCTGCTGCCCGCGTGAGCGCCTCGCTGGCGGAACCAAGCAGAAGGAGGAGCAGCACTCAGACGAGCACGGCCAAGCGTTCCCGGAGAGTCGAGTAGCGGCGCATGTCGGGGGCTTCCTCGACGGCTTTCTGAAGCGCCCACTTCTGGCCGACGATTACGACCAGCTTCCGGCCGCGGGTGATCGCCGTGTAGAGCAGGTTGCGGCGCAGCATGACGTAATGGTGGGTCGAGATCGGCACGACAACCGCGGGGTACTCGGAGCCCTGCGACTTGTGGATGGTCACCGCGTAGGCCAGCATGACCCGGTCCAGGTCGGTGAACGCATAGGGGATGGGCCGACCGTCGAACTCGATCGTCATCTGCCGCTGGCCGGGATCGATCGAGAGGATGCGGCCGAGGTCGCCGTTGAAGACGTCCTTGTCGTAGTCGTTTTCGGTCTGCATCACCTTGTCACCGGGCCGGTACTTCCAGCCGAAGCGCTCAATCTCCACCGTTCCCTCCGCGGGCGTTGGGTTCAGAACCTCCTGCAGGATCGCGGCCAGCTCACGGGAACCCAGCGGCCCCCTGTTCATCGGCGAGAGCACCTGGACATCGCGAACCGGGTCCAGACCGAAGCGGGCGGGAATCCGCCCGGCGACCACGGTGGCGATCTTCCGCTGGGCATCCTCGGCACCCTCCGCCGGCACGAAGTAGAAGTCGCTCACTTCGTCCGACCTTGACTCCAAGTCCGGCAGGTAGCCCCTGTTCACCCTGTGGGCGTTGCGGACGATTCGGCTGTCGTCCGCCTGCCGAAAGATCTCCACGAGTCGGGCCACCGGGATCGCGCCCGAGTCGATCAGGTCCCGAAGCACCTGGCCGGGGCCTACCGAGGGGAGCTGGTCCGCGTCGCCGATCAGCAGTAACGACCCCTCCACGGGCAGGGCTTGCAGCAGCGCCGCCATTAGCTCGATGTCGACCATCGAGGACTCATCAACGATCAACAAGCCGCATTCGAGGGGCCGTTGCCGGTTGCGCTGGAAGCGGCCGGTCTTCGGGTCGATCTTGAGCAGCCGATGGATCGTCTTCGCCTCGTGGCCGGTGCTTTCCCCCAGCCGTTTGGCGGCGCGGCCGGTCGGCGCGCAGAGATCGCAGCGGACGTTCCGCGTGTTCAGGATCTGGAGCACCACGTTGACGAGGGTGGTCTTGCCGACCCCGGGACCGCCTGTCATCACGGTCACCCTCGATCGCAAGCAGGCCTCCACGGCGGCTCGCTGGGACGGCGCCAGGGCAACCTGGAGCCGCTTCTCGACCCAGGGAAGCGCGATCGCCGGGTCGATGTCCGACCATGGCGGTGAATCGGCCCGGCAAAGCTCGGCCAACCGGCGGGCGATCGCCCGTTCGGCTTCGAGCAGCACTGGCAGGAAGATCGCCTCAGCGCCGCCCAGGCTCACTGCCGCCAGCCGGCCCGCCCGCACTTCCTGGTCCAGCGCCTGAACCAGAATCTCTTGCCGGATCTCCAGGAGTTGGCCGGCCTGCTCGAGCAGATCCTCCTTCGGCAGGCCACAGTGCCCGGCCGAGCGAGCCTCCTCCAGCGCGTAAGTGAGCCCGGCCCGAGCCCGCGGCAGTCCTTCGCGGTCCTTGCCCAGGCTGGCGCCGACCTTGTCCGCGATACGGAAACCAACGCCCCGAATCTCACGCGCCATACGGTAGGGATCGTCTGAGACGAGCGCCCGGGTGTCAGCCCCATACAAGCGATAGATCTGGGCCGCCCGGGCGGGCCCAAGCCCGTTATCCTGCAAGAAGACCATGGCGTCCCGCACCGCCTTCTGGTCCTTGAAGCCCTCGCTGAGACTCTTCGCACGCTTAGGGCCGATACCCGACACCTCGGTGAGCCGCTTCGGCTCGCTCTCGATGACCTCGAACACGTCCTTGCCGAACGCCTTGACCAAGCGCTTCGCCATCTTCGGCCCGACGCCCTTCACCTTCCCCGAACCGAGGTAGCGCCGAATGCCCTCGAGCGAGTCCGGCGGCGACACCGCAAGGCGGTCGGTCCGGAACTGGCGCCCGTGTTTCGGGTCTCTCCTGAAGCGGCCGGAACCCTGGATCGTGTCCCCCGACGCGACAACAGGCAGGTGCCCAACGACCGTGAGGGGCTGGTATTCGCCCTGGACGCGGACGCTGAGGACCGCGAATCCGTTCCCCGGATTGTGGAAGACGACCCGCTCGACGACCCCGGAAAGCGCCTTGCGCTCCTCCACGGCTTCCGTCAAGGTTCCGCAACCTCGGCGCCGCTCGCCAACTCCCTCACGCACTACAGCTTACGACGGAGATCGTACGCGCCGGGCCGGCGCCCCCCGCCAACGCAGGTGACACAATCACCGCCCTTCCCTCTCCGCCCAGACCGAAGCCCGAGGAGCTCACCCCAGATGACCGCCACCTGCCGATTCGACAGCCTCGCGCTGAACGCCTCCGATCCCGCCGCGGCTGCCGACTGGTACGCGCGGCACTTCGGCGGTGAACTCCTGGAGGGCTTCGCCGGCGCCGCCGCCCGTTTCCGGGCCGGTAGCGGGACGGCAGACCTCCACTGGCACCGCGCCGGGGCCCCAGGCCCCAGCATCGGCACCGGACTCGATCACTCGGGCTGGTCCGTCGACAACCTGGACGAACTTCACGCCGCGATGCTCGCCGACGGAGCTACTGAGTTCTGGGAACCCCGGCACTTCGGGCCGGCGAAGCTCTACATCTCCTTCGTGACGGATCCCTGGGGCGCGAAGATCGAACTCCTCGAGGATTCCGCCCATCCCGGCTTCCACCACGTCCACATCCTGGGACCGGACTGCGAGGAGGACCGCTCGTGGCTGATGGAACGCGCACCCGGTCCGGCCGAGACCTTCAAGGACGTCCTCCTCGCCGTCAACTACGGCACGATGCGGGTGCTGTTCCGGCAGACCGACGACGCACTGGAGCCGACCGCGGGCCGGGCGATCGACCATCTCGCGTGGACCTCGGGCGCCGGCGGCGGACGCCATACCAGCCCGACCGGCGTCGACATCCAGGTGCGGGGGACCTAGCAGCCCGTGGGAGAAGTGCGTGTCGCACCGAGAGCGGTCAGGCGCCCGTCCAGCAAGGCGCGACGAGGGAGCATACCGGGCCGTATTCGACCGAGGAGCAACGACGCTGGGCGGGATGCATGGCCGCTCGAATGCAGCGCGACTTCTTCCACGGGCTGCTAGACCGCCGGCCGTGAATCTCTGGCCGCCGCCGCGGCGGGTCGAGGTCCCTGACGCCGCCGATCCCCTGGTCCTGCCGCCGAGCGCACCCGTTGCGCTCCATGTGACCGCGGCGGGCGCGGAACCGGCAGAGGCCTCGGAGGAACTCGAGTTCGCGATCGCGGGCCTGCGGCGCGCACTGGCAACCACGGGGCAGCAACTCCTCCCCGCGGGCGCCGGGAACGGTTCGGGCGACGCCATCGCCTGCCGGATCGCGGTCGACTCGCGGGGCGCGGAAAGAGCCTCGCGCGTCGACCTTCCGACCGACGAGAGCTATCGCCTGCGCACAGGCCCGGACGGCATCGCCATCCAGGCCGCGACGCCGACTGGCGTGTTCCGGGCGGCGTCCACCCTGAAGCAGTGGCTCACCTTGCACGGTCGGCCGGCAGCCGCCGGCTTCGAGGCGCCGGTCGTCGAGATCGAGGACCGGCCGGACTTCCCCATCCGCGGCGCGATGCTCGACGTCAGCCGGAACCGCGTGCCGCGGATGGAGTACCTCGAACGACTCGTCGACCGGCTCGCGGACTGGAAGATCAACCACCTCCAGCTCTATGTCGAACACACCTACGCCTATGCGAACCACGAGGACGTCTGGCGCGATGCTTCTCCATTCACCGCCGCGGAGATCCGGGAGCTCGACGCCTGTTGCCGGGAGCGATTCATCGAGCTGACGCCGAACCAGAACAGCTTCGGCCACTTCCACCGCTGGCTGATCCACGACCGGTACCGGCCGCTGGCGGAGGTGCCCGAGGGCTTCCAGCACCCCTTCTCCATCGACCCGGAGCCGTTCAGCCTCTGCGCCACCGACCCGCGGGTCGTGGAACTGCTCGCGGGTCTCTACGACGAGTTGCTACCCCAGTTCGGCAGCCTGCGCTTCAACGTCGGCCTGGACGAGACATTCGACCTGGGCCGCGGACGCTCGGCCGAGGCGTGCGAGGAACGGGGCAAGCCGGCCGTGTACCTCGACTTCCTGCGCCAGGTCCACGATCTCGTCACGGTGCGCGGCCGGCAGATGCTGTTCTGGGGCGACATCATCCTCGAGCACCCCGAAGTGATCGACCAGGTCCCGGAAGACGCGGTCGCGCTCTGCTGGGGCTACGAGGCGAGCCACCCCTTCGAGGACCAGTGCGCGCGGCTGGCCGCCTCGGGTAGAGAGTTCTGGGTGTGCCCGGGGACCAGCAGTTGGCACAGCTTCGGCGGCCGGCTACAGAACGCCGTCGGGAACCTGGCTCTCGCCGCAACGGCCGGTTCGGAGGCCGGCGCCCAGGGTCTCCTCATCACCGACTGGGGCGACCACGGACACCTGCAGCCGCCAGCGATCGCCGAACTGCCGCTTTCCATCGGCGCCGGATTCGCCTGGTCGGTGGAGGCGGCGCGCGAAGCGGCACGCGGCCCCGAGCGGAACGAGGAGGCCTGGCTCCACCACGCTGCCCGCCTGGTCTACGACGGAGACGAGACGCTGGCTCGCACCGTCATCGATCTCGGCGCCATCGACCTGGACTGCGGCGGCCCGGCGATGAACGGAACCGCTCTCTTCTACCTGCTCCGGTTCATCGACGACGACCTCACGCACCGACGCTTCCGGCGGCTCACCATCGGCACACTGCAGCGGACGTACGCCCGGCTGGCCGCCTCGAGGGACCGGTTGAACGAGGTCGAGAGAGATCCGAACCATGCCGCGCTGGACTGGACCTGCCGGATGACGACGTGGTGCTGCCAGTTGGGTGTCGCGCGCCTCGCCGCCGGTCGCGGTTTGCTGGCCGGCCAGCTCCCAACGAAGGTGCGCGCCACCCTCGGCGCCGACCTCCGCGACATCGCCGGCGACCTCCCCGACGTCTGGCTCGCCACCAGCCGCGAGGGCGGCCTGCGAGAATCGCAGGACCTCCTGCTGCGAGCGGCGGCCATCCTCGACTCTTGATCGCAAGGCAGGCACGATCTAGCCTCCCGGGACGACCTGATCAACCGCGCGCGCCCGAGGAGAACACCAAGTGACCGACATCACTATCGTCACCGTCGAGGAACAGCCCCTGCTGGCGGTGCGCACCAGCGCCACCTTCACCGAGGTTCCCGCCAGGCTCCTGCCGCTGATGGAGCGGGTCGGCGCTTTCGTGCGGGAACACAGCGTCGAGGGCGCCGGTCAGAACGTCTGGTTCTACCGCGAGGTCAGCGGCGACCGGATGGAGGTCGACGTCGCCGTCCAGGTTGCCGCCTCGGCCGAGGCGGCGGACGGCCTCGTCCGCTCGGCGACGCCGGCCGGCCGGTGCGCCCACGCCGTGCTCCACGGCGACTACAGCGAGATCCCGAGGGTCCACCAGGCGATCCACCGATGGTGCGCCGAGCAGAACCTCGCCCTCGCCGGTCCCTGCTGGGAGGTCTACGGCGACTGGCACGACGACCCGGCGAAGCGCCGCACCGACATGTACCACCTCCTGGCCTGACGGAAGAGACTCCCGAGTGAAGGTCGACGATCTCGTCGACGCGTTCCGCGATCGCTTCGGGGCCGAGCCCAACGTCGTCGCCCGCGCGCCCGGCAGGGCGAACCTGCTGGGTGCGCACGTCGACTACAGCGAGGGCTGGGTGCTGCCGGCGGCGATCGACCGCGCCGTGTGGGTCGCGGCTCGACCGGCACGCGGCGCGGAGACCCGGTTCGCGGCGCTCGACCTCGGCGAAGAGGCCACCTTCGACGTCGTCGAGCCCACGCTACCCGTCTCGGAGCGCGGCGGACCGGCCTCCTGGGTCGACTATCCGCAGGGCCTGGCCTGGGCGCTCGGCCGGCGCGGGATCGAGGTGCCGCCGATCGAGGCCGTCTTCGGCGGCGACCTGCCGATCGGCGCCGGCGTCAGTTCCTCGGCGGCCGTCGAGATGGCGTTCCTCGTCGCCTGGGAGCAGCTCGCCGGCTTCGAACTGGACGGGATCGAGCGAGCGGGCATCGGCCGGCAGGTCGAGAACGAGTACGTCGGCGTCCAGTCCGGCATCATGGACCAGTTCGCCTCGGTCCACGGCCGCGAAGGACACGCGTTGCTCCTCGATTGCCGGTCGCTCGAGCACGAACTGATCCCGACCCCGGAAGACCTCGTCTTCCTGGTCGCGGACACCGGTGTCCGCCGCGCCCTCGCCTCCGGCACCGGCTTCAACGACCGGAAGTCCGAGTGCTTCCGCGCCGCCGACCTGCTGCGGCCCCACCTGCCGGGGCTCTCCACGCTCCGCGACCTGGAACCGGCCGACCTCGACCGACTGCGACACTTGCTCGAACCGCCGCTCGACCGCCGCGCCCGCCACGTCGTCACCGAGTGCCGCCGCGTGCTGGATGGCGCCGAAGCGCTGCGGCAAGGCGACCTGCACGCGCTCGGCGACCTGATGGCCCAGTCGCACCGCAGCTCCCGCAACGACTACGACGTCAGCATCGAGGAACTCGACGTGCTCCAGGAGGCCGCCGCCGGCGCCGAGGGCTGTTACGGCGCCCGCCTCACCGGCGCCGGCTTCGGCGGTTGCGTCACCGCGATCACCAGGGAAGCCGCCGCCGGCCACGTGCGCGAGCAGACGGTGACAGCTTTCGAGCACCGTTTCGGCCGGCGGCCGGAGATCCACACCTGCCGCGTAGGCGCCGGCGCCGGTATCGTGGCCCGCGAATCCGACCAGCCAGCGTTCCAGGAGGCGTAGTGATGACCACGATCGACACCGGTACGAACGAACTCCTCTGCGACCTCGAGGCCGGCGTCGCCACGGTGACGCTGAACAAACCGGAGAAGCGGAACGCGCTGGGCGACATCCTGACCCCGGCCCTCCGGAGCATCCTGCTGACCCTCGAAGCGGACGAGCGCTGCGGCGCGATCCTGCTGACCGGCGCGGGCAGGGCGTTCTGTGCCGGCGGCGACGTCTCGGGCATGGGGGCGAACCGCGGGAAGGACGGTGACGCGCCGAAGGCGCCCCCAACGGTCGACGAAGCCGTGGCCTCTCTGATCGAGAAGCAGGAATCGCTGACCTTGCGGATGGCGGAGCTGGACAAGCCGATCGTCGCCGCTCTGCCCGGGCCAGCGGCCGGCGCCGGCCTCTCCATCGCGCTCGCCGCCGACCTGCGAATCATGGCCGACGACACCTTCGTCACGACCGCCTTCCGGCGCATCGGGCTGTCCGGCGACTACGGGTCGAGCTGGTTCCTGACCCGCCTCGTGGGTCCCGCCGTGGCGAAGGAGCTCCTGATGACCGGCCGCCGCATCCCGGCCGAGGAGTGCCTCCGTCTCGGAATCGTCAACCGGATCGTGCCGTTCGACGACCTGGCCGAGGAGTCCCGGAGTCTGGCGCTGGAGCTGGCCAACGGACCCCGGGAGGCGCTCGGCTACATGAAGCGCAACGTGAACCGGGCGGTGCTGAGCGATCTCCGAGAGTCGCTCGCCGTTGAGGCCGAAGGAATGGTCCGCTCGGTGCGAACGGCGGACCACCAGGAGGCCGTGCGCGCGTTCATGGAGAAACGGGATCCGCGCTTCGGGCAGTGACCTCAGTCCGCGTCGACGACGCCGGACCGGATTCCACGGCCTGGTAGCGCGTCCTCGACCAGCTCGCCGTCCCGAACGACGAACACGCCGTCCACCAGCACGTGCGGGATACCCGCCGAGGGCAAAGCCGGTTCGGCGAAGGTCGCCCGGTCGATCACCGTCTCCGGGTCGAAGACCGTGATGTCGGCGTCGGCGCCGACGCTCAGGCGGCCCTTCCTCCGCATCGCCGGCGCCACGTCCTCGAGCCGGCGGGCCGGCGCCAGGGTCATCTTGCGGATCGCCTCCATCAGGCTGAGCCGACCCTCGTCACGCGAGTAGCGGCCGAGCACGCGGGCGAAGGTGCCAGCGCCGCGGGGATGGGCCCGGCCGTCGATGTAGCCGACGCCGTCGCTGGCGATCATCACGGCGGGGTGCGCGATCGCGTCGCCGAGTTCCCGCTCCGGAATGATGTGCGCGATGATCCGCGCCTCCTCGGACGCGGGCAGGGCCCTTCGCTCGTTGAAGCTGGCCTCGTCCAGGCGCTCACCGGTGGCGACCCACTCGATGTCGCCGTAGTCCGCGGCCAGCCGTTCCCGCCAACCGGGATCGAAGATCGCGGCGCGGATGTCGGTCGAGGCCGCGGTGTAGGGGTAGATCTCGGTCGTCACGTCGACGCCCCCGGCGGCCGCCCTGTCGATCATCTCGATGACGGTCGGCATCTGCGCCAGCCCGCTCGAACCGATGTGGACGATGTGGACCGAGGCCCCGGAGCCGGCGGCGTCGGCGATCATCTCCTGGACGGCGGCGATCGAACTCTCCGGCTCGACGACGCCCGCGTAGCGGATGTGGGAGAAGACGGTCACTCCCGCTTCGGCCGCGGTCTGGAACATGCGAAAGATCTCGGACCTCGAGGCGCCCGGCTGGTACTGGAGCGGCAGGCCGATGCCCAGGGCGCCGTCAGCCAAGCCGTCCCTGAGGGTTTCCTGCATCGCCTCGATCTGCTCCGCGCTCGCCGCCTCGTAGGTCGCCGCGCGCTCGTCCTCTCCGAACGCCAGCACGCGCGCCGCGCCGTAGGAAGCCGTCGCGCCGAAGTGGATCCGCCAGGAGCCCTCCCGTTCCTCGTACCACTCGTCGACCGGGTATGCGCCACCCTCGAGCTCGAAGGCCGCGGTCACCCCGTCCCGCACCTGCAGGTCGCGGCTGAACGGGTCCTGGCCGTGCGCGTGGAGGTCGACGAACCCCGGCGCCACGACGTGGCCGGAAACGTCGACGATTTCCGTCCCCTCGAGACTCTCCGCCGAGATCGCCCGCACCGTGCCGCCGGAGATGCCGACATCCATCACGGCGTCCAGACCCGTCTCCGGGTCCATCACGCGGCCGCCGGTGAGGACGAGGTCGTAGCCGGCTTGCTCGGCGGTGCAGGCCAGGCCGAGAGCGGCCACGGCCAGAACGGAGCCGACCTGACGGCCGGCGCGTCTCTTTGGCCGCCTTCGGCGGCAGCGGGTCAGCACCCTGGTGGCGCGTCCACGCGCCACCAGCGTCACGTTCCGAGCGCCCGTCTGCGGGCGGTCGGGCGTCAGACCCGCGCACCGACACGAGGCAAGTCGGGTCGTGTGAGCGAAGGGCATATCAGGCTCCTAGCGCAGGCTCGGCGTCCGCCGGCGGGGCCGCCGGGGGCTTCGCACCGTGGATCGCCAGTTGGGAACGGAAGTCGTTCAGGATGGCGTAGAGCGACGGCACGAGCAGCAGCGTGATCGCGGTCGCGAACAGGACCCCGAAGGCGAGCGACACCGCCATCGGGACCAGGAACTGGGCCTGGAAACTCCGCTCCAGGAGCAGGGGCAGCAGGCCCACGAACGTCGTCAGCGAGGTCAGGACGATCGGCCGGAAGCGGGCGGCGCCGGCATCGTGGATGGCCTGGTGGACCGGCATGCCGATCTGCAGCCGCCGGTTGATGAAGTCGACCATGACCAGGGAGTCGTTGACGACGACTCCGGTCAGCGCGATCAGCCCGAGCAGAGACAGCATGGTCAGGTTGATGCCGATCAGCCGATGACCGAGGACGGCGCCGATCAGGCCGAAGGGGATCGCGCTCATCACGATCAGCGGCTGCAGGTAGGACTTGAAGGGAATCGCGAGCAGGGCGTAGATCACGATCAGCGCCAGGCCGAGGGCCCGGAACAGGCCTTCGAAGGTCTGTCGCTGTTCCTCCTGCTCACCCGCGAACGAGAAGTCAACGCCGGGGTAGCCCGCGAGGATCGCGGGCAGCACGTTGGCCTCGAGGTCGCCGACGACCTCGTTCGCGGTCACGACGGCCGGGTCCACGTCCGCCGTGATGTTCAGCACCCGCCGCCGGTCGATCCGCTGGATCGTCGCGAAGCCGCGGCCGAACTCGGCGCGGCCCGCGAACGAGAAGGGAACCTCGGCCCCGGCCGGCGTCCGGATCCGCATGTCCTCGAGTGACGCCAGCGTCTCTCGTTCGTCGGCCGGATAGCGCACCATGACCCGTACGTCGTCGCGACCGCGCTGTATTCGCTGCGCCTCGGCGCCGTAGAAACCCTGTCGCACCTGGCGGCCCAGATCCTCGAGACTGAGGCCCAGCGCTTCCGCCCGCTGGTCGAGCTCCAGCCGGATCTCCCGCTTGCCGGCCCGGAACGAATCCGAGATGTCGAACACGCCCGGATAGTCGGCGAGACGAGCCTTGATCTCCTCACCCACCGCCCGCAGGTGATCGAGGTTCCGGCCGGTGAGCTGCACGTCCACGGCCGAACCGAAGCTGACCAGACTGGCCGTGTACTCGACTCTGACGGCGTCGGCCACCGGTCCCACCCTGTCGCGCCAGCGACGGGCAACCTCCGTGGCTCGAATCGTCCGCTCCTGGGAGGACGCGAGTTCGATGTTCACTTCGCCCTGGTGAGGCGCCGCGACCGCCACCTCGAAGTTGGCGGTCGGTCCGCTCGCCTGCTGAAGCGCCGCGTAGGGCTGCGACCCGACTGTCGCCATCACGTGGCGGAACAGGCCGGCGTGACCCTCGGCCTCCAGTTCGGCTTCCAGCTCGAACGCGGCCGCTTCGATGCGGCGCACGGCGGCCAGGGTGGTCGAGGCCGGCGTCCCCTGCGGCATCGTCAGCAGGACGACCGCGTTGTCGGCCTCGACGTCCGGGAAGAACTCGAACCGCATCCGACCAGAGAACACGTAGCCCGCGGTGATGAACAGGACAGCCAGACCGATCGCAACCGTGGAGTAGCGCCAGTCGATCGCCCGCTCGATCAGCGGCCGGTAGCCGCGCTCGATCACCCACTTCATCCGGTTGGCGAAGAAGCCCTGGAAGAGGGCCCAGCCCCAGAGAGACCGTCCGCCCTTCCCTTCCTCGTGCCGGTGGGTCAGGTGGGAGAGGTGGTTCGGCAGCACCAGCATGGACTCGATCAGGGAGAAGGCCAGGCAGCCGATGACGACGAGAGGGATCGTCCTCGCGATCGCTCCCGACGGGCCTTCGATGGAGTTGATCAGCGGCGAGAACGCCGCCAGCGTCGTGAGGATCGAGAAGGTGACCGGAGTCGCCACCTGGCGCGCGCCGTCGACCGCGGCGCGCGGGCCCGACTTGCCCATCTCGAAGTGGCGGTAGATGTTCTCGCCCACCACGATCGCGTCGTCGACGACGATGCCGAGCACGAGGATGAACGCGAACAGCGACATCACGTTGATCGAAACGTCGACCAGCGGCAGCAGGCCGAGAGCGCCCATGAAGGACACCGCGATGCCGACGGATACCCAGAGCGCCAGCCGGAACTTCAGGAACAGCGCCAGCACCAGGAACACGAGCAGCAGACCCAGCCGACCGCTCTCGATCAACACCCGCAGGCGGTCCTGCAGCGGCACCGTGTCATCGAGCCAGGTCGTCATCGACAGGCCGGGCGGCAACGCCGCCTGGCGTTCCGCGACGAAGCTCTTGACCTGGCGCGCGAGCCGCAACGCGCTCTGGTCGCCGACCCGGTAGACCTGGACCAGGGCGACCGGCTGGCCGTCGAACCGCGACGTCACGTCGGTCTCGGCGAAGCCGTCCCTAACCTCGGCTATGTCGCCGAGAACCAGGCGGCTGCCGTCGGGCCGGGCCCGCAGCACGATGTCGCTGAACTCGGCGCCGCGGTACGCCTGGCCCATCGTGCGCAGGAGGATCTCGCCGCCCCGCGCCCTCACCGCGCCGCCCGGGAGGTCGACCGACGAACGGCGGACGGCGAGCACGACTTCGTCGAAGGTGAGGCCGTACTGCCGAAGGGTGTCCTCGGAGACCTCGATCGAGATCTCGTAGGGCCGCACCGCGTCGAGTTCGACCTGGGTGATGTCCGGCAGGTCGGAGAGCCCCTCCCGGACCTCCTCCGCGACCGCCTTGAGCGCCCTCTCCTCCACGTCGCCGTAGATGGCGACCGTGATCACCCGCCGTCGGATCAGCGCCTCCTGGATGATCGGTTTCTCGGTCTCCACCGGAAAGGTCGTGATCGCGTCGATCCGCGACTTGACCTCATCCAGCACCTCGCGGGTATCCGCGTCCGTTTCCAGTTCGATCACGACCGTGCCGGAACCTTCGGCGGCCGTGGACCGGATCGTGTCGACTCCCTCCAGGTCCTGTACCGCCTCCTCGATCCGCAGGCACACGCCCTGTTCGACCTCCTCGGGCGCCGCGCCCAGGTAGGGGACGTTCACCGTGATGCTCTGGGTCTCCATGCTCGGGAAGACCTCGATCGGGATTCCGGTCAGCGCGAGCACGCCCCAGGCCACGATCAGGACCATCAGCAGGTTCGCCGCCACGCCGTTGCGGGCGAACCAGGCGATCATCCCGTTCATGGCGCGTTCCCGCCGGTCCCGGGATCCTCAGGCTCCGGCTGCGGCGTCACCCGCATTCCGTCGACCGCGCTCTCGAGAATCGTCAGACTGATCCGGTCTCCCGCCGACAGGCCGTCGGAGACGATCACGACTTCCGGGTCCGCGCGCAGGATGCCGACCTGACGCAGGACCAGCCTGCTGTCTTCCACCAGCCACACCCGGTCCGCTCCCACCAGCGCCCCGCGCGGCACCTGGAACACGGATTCCACCGATCGACCGACCACCTCCGCGTCGACGAACAGGCCCACCGACAGCGGCGGCCGGTCCCCGGACGCCCGGTACGGATCGTTTACCCGCGCGATCAGGTTCACCATTCGGGTCGCCGGGTCGATCTCGCCGCCGACGCGCGCGATCCGGCCCTCCCACTCGTGCCGGCCGCCGGCGAACTGCGCTCGCAGCAGCACCCGGGGCCCGGAGTGACCCAGCTCGCTGCCGAGCGGCAGATCGAGGAAGGCGAGTTCCGAGTCGGGAACCGGCAGGACGACCTCGGCGGCGTCCACCGCGTAGATCGTGGCCAGCGGCACGCCGCGGTTCACGAACTCGCCGCGGTCGACCCTCTTGGCGCGCAGCCTGCCGGCAAAGGGCGCCCGGATCGCGGTCCGCTCGAGGTCCAGTTCGGCGCGCCTCTTGTTGGCGAGCGCCGCCTCCACGTGCGCCCTCGCCTCGGCCAACTGCGGCTGGCGCAGCACCAGCGGCCCCGGCTCACCGTCGGCTCCGAGTTCCTCCCATTCTTCGCGCGCGACATCGGCCTCCGCCTGCTCCCGAGCCAGCCCGACTCCCGCCTGCGCGAGCGCGGCCCGGGCGCTCGCCACCGCCAGTTCGTAGTCGCGCCGGTCAAGCCGCAGCAGGACCTCGCCGGCATCGAAGAAGCCGCCGACCTCGAAGCTCTCCGACGTCCAGACGATCGTGCCCGCGACCTCCGAGACCAGATCCGCCTCGGTCACCGGAATGACCGACCCCTGCGAACGAACGCCCAGGTCGACTTGAGTCGGCGTAACGGTCAGGACGCGGACCGGCGGCGGCGCGATCTCGCGCGGCGCCGTCTCGACCACCGGCCTGGACCGAACCAGAGCGACGACCACCAGAGCGGCCACCGCCAGAATCGCGGCCGGCAGGGCCCACTTCATCACGATCAGGGTCCCCCGCTCGCAGCCGGCGCGCCCGGTTCCTCGTAGACGCCGCCGCCCAGCGCCAGGATCAGATCCGTCCGCGACTCCAGTTGCTGGCGGCGAGCCGCCAGCAACTGGCTCTCCGACTGAAACGACGTCCGCTGGCTGTCGAGGACCTGCAGGTAGCCGACGAGCCCCTCCCGGTAGCGGCCTTCCGCCAGGCGTTCGGCTTCCCGGCTCTCGGTCGCGGCTCGCTCGAGCGCGGCCGTCCTGTCCTCGAGCATGCGTTCGGCCGCGAGGCCCGACTCCACTTCGGCGAAAGCCTGAAGCGTCGTCTGCAGCCAGTTCGCTTCCGCGGCGCCCAGTCCGGCTTCCACCAGGTCGCGCCCGGCGCGCAGCCGGCCCCCGGAAAGCAGGGGCTGGAGCAGGCCGGCGGCAAGACTCCAGACCGAGAAGTCTCCGTCCAGCAGGTCCCGGAGCTCGCCGCTCGACGTACCCGCCGACCCGTTCAGCGTGAAGCTCGGATACAGCGCCCGGTGGGCGGCGCGAAGCCGCTCTGAGGCGGCGACCGCCCGGTACTCCGCCGCCCGCAGATCCGGTCGCCGCGCCAGCAGGGTGGCCGGAACTCCGGTTTCCGGCAGGGGCGGAAGCTCGGGCAGCCCCGCGGCCGCCTCGATTTCACCGGAGGGATAGCGACCGAGCAGCACTTCCATCTGCCGGCGCAAACCGTCGAGGGTCTGCCGCTGTGCCGCCAGCGAGGCCTCCACGGTCGCGACCTGGGTTCGCGCCTGCCGCACTTCGAGCGCCGTCGCGACACCCCGGCGGTAGCGGGCCTCGACACGGTCGCGCGTGCGTTCGCGGCTGGCCAGGGTTCGCTCGGCCAGTTCCACCTGCTGCACCGCCTCGACCGTGCCGAAGTACACCTTCGCGAGCTGGCCGGCTATCGAAAGCCGGGCGCCGTCGAGGTCGGCTGAGGAAGCGGCCGCCTCGGCAAGAGAAGCGGCGGTCAGCGCGCCGAGGCGGTCCCACAGGTCGACCTCCCAGCGGACGTTTAGCGCCAGACCGTAGGAGGTGAAGGCGAAGCTCCGCACGCCGCCGGGCTCGAAGCCGGGAATGGGAATCGGGATCGCTTCGGTGAGCCCGCTCTGCGCCGTGTTCTGCTTGCGCCGTCCGGGATCGAGTGCCGCTTCCACCTCGGGGTTGCGCGCCGCGCCGTCGAGCCGGGCCTGCGCCAGCGCGACATCGACGTTCAGGGTCGCGGCACGGAGGCTGGAGTTGTGCTCCAGACCCTCGACGATCAGCCGCGACAGCAGGGGATCGCCGAACGCAGTCCACCACTCGGCGCCGACGGAACCAGCCTCTGCCCCTGGTTCCGAAGCGCGCGCATCACCACCGTAGCCGGCCGGCGCCGGCGCCTCGAGCTCCGGCGTCCGAGCCCCGCTACAGCCCAGCAGGGAGAGGGCGCCGGCCGCCAGGAGCCGAGCCCGCCAGACGCGGCGCCGGCCAAACGCGGCCCTGGAAAGTCGGGGAACGCTCATTTCATAACACCAGCTCGCGAGACTACTTGAGGCGCTGGAACCTGAGGCGTTGGCCGGGAAACGATCATGTAGCGTCGCTTCATGTCCGGCCGGCACTTCAAACGCGGCCTGATCGAGGCCGCTGTGCGCGACAACGAGGCCCTGGGCCGCAGGACGCCGGGGCCGCGCGACGAGCCGCTCGCCGGGCGCGTGCGCAGGCGGCGCAGAGCCTCGCCATGGAGCCTCTTGATGCTGCTTCCCGTGGCCGCTGCCATCGCCCTCGCCTACCTGGAGCTGAACCGCCCGGAGCCGGGCCCTCCGCCCGAAGCCGAAGTGGATGGGGGCCTCCAGGTACCTGAAATCCGCTTCACCGGCCCCCCGGAGGCCGTCGACGTGAGCGTCTTCCCACTACCCGTGGAGCGAATCGTGCTCGACCCCGGCCACGGCGGTTCCTCTCCCGGCACGGCCGCCGGCGGTCTGACGGAGAAGGCCCTGGCTCTCGACATCGCCTACCGGCTGCGCAACCTGCTGGACGACCGCTACCGGGTCGCGATGACCCGGGAGGCCGACATGAACGTCGCCCTCGACCACCGCACCCTGATAGCCAACCGGGCGGGCGCCGACGTGTTCGTTTCGATTCACGTGAACTGGCTGCCGGCGAACCGGGCCTGCGGCGTCGAGACCTACTATCTCGGCCCCACGGACGATCCCGAGCTCTCCGCGCTTGCCGAGCGCGAGAACTCGGAGGCCCAGGGCTACTCCCTCGGCGACCTGCGCCGGTTCCTCGACGGGCTGTACGCCCAGGCCCGGCAGGACGGCAGCCGGGCGCTGGCGACCGCGGTCCAGGAGTCGCTCTTCGGGCGCTTGCGCGCCGAGAACCCCGACCTGCTGAACCGCGGCGTCAAATCCGCGCCCTTCGTGGTCCTGATCGGGGCCGAGATGCCGGCGATACTGGCCGAGGTTTCCTGCCTTTCCGACGCGAAAGAGATCGAGCGGCTGCGCGACGGGAACTACCTCCAGTCGATCGCCGAAGCCCTTGACGAGGGGATCCAGAGCTATGCCGAGTCTCTGCTGCCCAAGGCTAAGCTGTCCGGCGCCTGAGGCCCAGGGATGACCACGCAGACTGCCGCCATGCTCGATCCGCCGGTGCTCAAGGTGGGCATCGACCTGGGAACGTCGCGCAGTTCGATCTCCGCCGCGAACGGCGAGCGCCACATGGTCCGGAGCTACGTTGGCTGGCCGCGGGACATGGTCGCCCGAAAGGTCCTCAAGCGCGACGTGCTCGTGGGTATCGAGGCCCTGGAGAAACGACCGATGCTCGATCTGCGCCGGCCGCTCGAGCGGGGCCTGATCAAGGAAGGGTCCGCCCGCGACGAACAGGCGGTGCGCGAGATCGTCCGCCGGCTGCTCGAACTGGCCGTCCCCGAAGGGCGGAATCAGAAGCCGGCGATCCACGCCGTGGTCGGCGTGCCGGCCGAGACGCTCAGGGTCAACCGCCAGAACCTGCGCCGCATCCTCGACGGCCAGGTCAAGAGCACGATGATCGTCTCGGAACCGTTCGCCGTCGCCTACGGCCTCGACGCCCTGGTCCACACGATGGTCGTCGACATCGGCGCGGGCACGACCGATCTCTGCGTTCTCATGGGCCGCTTTCCGACTGAGGGCGACCAGCGGACCCTGACCGTCGCGGGCGACGCCGTCGACCATCGCCTGCACTCGCGCATCGAGGAGCGCTTTCCCGACGCGTCGGTGTCGATCCACATGGCTCGCGCGTGGAAGGAGAAGCACTCCTTCGTGGGCGGAGGCGGTCCGGTCGTGGTCGATGCGCCGGTGAGCGGCCGACCGACCCGGATCGACATCACCGAGCCGATGCGCACTGCCTGCGAGAGTCTCCTGGAACCGCTGCGCGAGACGATGCTCGACCTGGTCGCCAGGGTCGAACCCGAGTACCAGGCCCAGGTCCGCAACAACGTGATCCTGACCGGCGGATCCGGGCTGATCCGCGGCCTTGGCGCGGCCCTGCAGAGCGCGCTAGCCGAACTGGGCGGTGGACGCGTGCGCGTGGTCAAGGACCCGATCTTCGTCGGCTCCGACGGCGGCCTGACCCTGGCCAACGACGTCCGCGACGAGGACTGGCTGCGAATGGCCGGAAGTGAAGGCAGTCCCTAGCGCGCCACCAGGTAGACGACCCAGCTACCCTCGTTCCCCATCCGCGTGCGTCGCCGGAAAATGCCGTTTCCTTCCCCCGTACCGCCATCCCAGCCCTCGCCATACACCTCGACGTCGTCGAAACCGGCCTCTGCCAGCAGCTCCCGGATCTCGGGCAGGGTCCACATCCGCCACGCGTAGCGGAACACGTTGCGCACCTTCTCGCCGCCCGCCGGCGTGAAGTGCATCGCGCAGCGCATCCAGTGGTCGACGGCGTTGAAGGCGAGCTGGTCCCAACTGTAGGTGAAGGCCGGCAAGGCGATTCCGTCGACGCCTACCGAGGCCTCGATCGCCGTGTCCTCGGTCGTCGCCTGAAACGAGTCCGTGCCGCCGAAGGCGTCCAGAACGAACAGGCCTCCCGGCTCGAGCGATCGCCTCGCCGCCCGGAAGTAATCCAGCATCTCACCCCGACCCGGGAACAGGAAGAAGGAGAAGTTGAAGGCGACCTGCACGTCGACCGCCGGGCCGCCGGCCAGACGGACGTCGCGGCATTCGAGTTCCACTCCGTCCTCGACGCATCTTGCCTCGACCCGATTGCGCCAGCCCCAGGCCAGCGTCGGCCGGTGGAGATCGACACCCCAGGCACGGTTGTCAGCCCGCCGCGCGGCGAAGGCGCTGGCGAGCGACGCGGTGCCGCAGAAGTCCTCCCGCAGGGTTCCTGGAAGCCGACCGTTGAGCCGGCGGTAGATGCGCTCGACGAAGTCGAGATCCACTTCCACGTCCTGGACGGCCGCCTCGTAGAACCGATGCCGGTGCCGGCGAACGTCCGCGCGCTTCACGCGCGCCCCGCCGGCCCCGGCAACAGCCACGCCAGTTCGTCCAGGTCGGCCACCTTCGGGCAGTCCATCTCCGGCCAGTCGGCCCAGGGATCGAGCAGGACGGCGTGAACGCCGGCGGACCAGGCGCCGACCACGTCGGCGGCGTACAGGTCGCCTACGTGCACCGTCCGTTCCGGAGGCGCGCCGGCCAGATCGAGCGCGACCTCGAAGATCCGCGGGTCCGGCTTCTCGAAGCCCACGACCGTCGAGTCAACCAGACCGTCGAAGAGATGGTCCATGCCGATCCGGGTGAGGGTCCGCGCCATGCTGCCGTCCGAGTTGCTGACCACCACCATGCGATAGCCGAGCGCGCGGATTCGCTCGAGCGCCTGTCTCCGGCCCGGCAGCCTGCGGTTCCAGAGCCGATCGTTGCGGCCGGGCGAGAAGAGCCGCTCCGCCAGCCCGGAGACGACCGCCTCCAGCTCGACGTCGTCCCGGCAGGACGCCGGCAGCCGCTCGAGAGTCGCACCCAGGTAGAACCGGAAGGCCCCGCCTCCCTCAGTTGTCCGTCGCTCGGCCAGGGCCGCGGAGAGCACCGGCCGCGCCGCCGCCTCGGCACGCTCCAACTGCCGTCCCGAGCACTCGACGCCGAGGCTGGCCGCAACGGCGGCGACCCGGTCGAAGTCCATCGACAGGAACGTGTTGCCGGCGTCGAAGAAGATCGTGTCGAGTTCCGGCCAGGGAACCGTTCGCGCTCTCGCCATGGCGGCTTAGTGTGCCACTGATCGGATCGTTTATTCTCGACACCAACGGAGGACGACAATGAAGCGAAGAAACGTGATCGGTCCGGCGGCGCTCGCCATGGCAACCGCTCTCCTGTTCGGCGTTGCGGCCGCCGCCCAGGAAGAACCGTCACCAGCGTTACAACAGCTCGGCAACGACCTGTTCGCCGAACTCCTGTTCAACAACCAGGGCACGGGCTTCGCCATCGCCTGCTCGGTGTGCCACGCCCTCGGCGAGTCGGTGCCGGGCAAGCCGGAGCGCTACTACGCCGACCACACGCCGACCAGCCTGACCGCGAACCGCGAGACGACCGAGCGGAACGCGCAGACCCTGGCCGACGCTTCCCGCGCCGAAGTGTTCGGCTGGGACGGCGCCTACGACTCGATGGAGGACATGATCCTCGACAAGCTGGTCGGCAAGCAGTACGGCTGGAACGACGAGGACCGTGACGCGGGGATGGACAACGCGGCCTACGTGCTGCTGAACGAGGGACACAACGCGATCTCGGGCGTGCCCTATCTCGACCAGTTCCAGGAGGTCTACGGACTAGACCTGGAGTCCCTGCCGCGGCCCGAGGTGGCCGCGGCCGCCGCCCGCGCGCTGGCCGACTACACCCGCACGCTGAGCTACACGATGACCGCGCGCTGGGACGCCTTCGCCGAGCAGAACCGGTTCCGCAAGCAGCCGAACGACGACGAGGACATGCTGAACTACGCGGCGAGCATCGAGAGCCGGATCTTCAACCAGGAAGGGCGGAACCTGATCCGGCGGCCGGAGGGGTTCACCGAGACGGCCTACGAGGGCTTCAAGACCTTCTTCCGCGCCTTCGACGTCGAATCGGTCGGGAACTGCGTCCGCTGCCACGTGCCGCCGACCTTCAGCGACTACGCGCTCCACGGCACCGGCGCGGGGGATTTCAAGACACCGCCGCTCCGGAACCTGTCCCGCACCGACCCGTACCTGCACGACGGCAGCGCCGCCACCCTTGAAGACGCGATCCGGGCCCACATGGCGCTGGCGGAAGCGGCCGACAGCGAACAGGAAGGCGTCGACCCGCTGTTCGGCGAGATCAACATCTCGGACGCGGACATCGAGCCTCTCGTGCTGTTCCTGCAGATGCTGGACGAGGTGGGGTCCGACAACTTCCGCCATTACCTCATCAACTTCGAGTGAAGAGGGCCGGTCTCCCGCTCGTTGGGCCGCTGCTCGCCGCGCTGCTGCTCGCCGCGCCGCTTGCCGCCGATCCCGCACTCGAGCGCACGGAGGCGCTGCCGCCGGATCTGCCGGACTGGCTGGCGCCGCTGCTCGATCCCGCCGGCTACAAGGTCGTGAGGGACGAAGGCCAGCCCATCGAATTCTGGTTCCCGCCCGCGCTGCCGATGCAGGACCCCTCGGCCGAACTCGGTGTCGAGTATCCGACCCTGCCTCCCGGCGGTCTGGTCGGCCTGATGCGCACGACGGACCACTGGAGCACCTACAAGAAACAGATCGTGCCGGCCGGCACCTACACGCTCCGGTACGCCGTGCAGCCGGCCGACGGCGACCACACCGGGCAGACCTGGTTCCGTGATTTCCTGATTCTCATCCCGGTCGCGCTCGACACGTTCGATCCCTACGGCTTCCCGGAGCAGGAACCCCTCGTCGAGGCCAGCATCACGATCATCGAGGGCGCCACCCACCCGATGACGATGGCCCTGTTTCAGAACTACGACGGCACGGAGAGCGCCACCATGTTCTGGAACGACCTCGACCAGCCCACACTGGCCGTGCCCCTCGGCGACGTGACCCTGGGGCTCGTCGTCGAAGGCCAGGGCGAGGAAGTGCCGCTGTAGACGCCGCTAGCGGTTCCGGGTCAGCGGCACGAAGCGCACCGGGATCACGCGGGTCCGCTCCACCGACCCGTCCGCCTGCTTCTCCAGCACCTGGAGCTCCTGCCGGCCGCCATCGGGCCCGACCGGCAGCACCAGCCGGCCGCCGGCCGCCAACTGGTCGACCAGAGGCTGCGGAACATGGTCCGGCGCTGCCGTGACGACGATCGCGTCGAACGGCGCCTCCTCGGGCCACCCCAGGTAGCCGTCGCCGATCCGGGTCGTCACGTTCCCGTACCCGGCCGCATCGAGCGCCGCCGCAGCCCGCAGCCCCAGGGGCTCCACGATCTCGATCGTGAACACCTGATCGACGATCTCCGCCAGCACCGCGGCCTGATAGCCCGAGCCGGTGCCGATCTCGAGCACCTTGTCCTCCGGGTCGGGCTCGGCCAGCTCGGTCATCAGCGCCACGATGTAGGGCTGGGAGATCGTCTGCCGCCAGCCGATCCCCAGCGGCGAGTCGCGGTAGGCCCACTCGCGGATCTCCTCCGGCACGAAGAGGTGGCGCTCGACCCTCTCCATCGCGTCGATGACGCGCACGTCGAGCACCGGCGGCCTGCCGTCGCGGGGTTCGGCGATCGTGTCGCGCACCATCTGCCGGCGGAGCGCCGCGAAGTCGACCGTCTCCTGGGCAGAAACCGTACAACTCGCGGCGCCCACCACGGCCGTCGCGGCGACACCAGACCACAGGCCCCGCGCCGCGCGCCGCCGAAGGGCCGCGTGTAGCCTTCGCCATCCCGTCCGACCGCCGCCAACCGAGGTAGTCGTCATCGCTTCCCCCCCAACTCCGCCCAACCGTCTCCGGAACCGACCGGGCCTGCAAGCGTACATGGGGACACTCGCCTGCTCGAGTTCCGGCCTGGGCATGTACCAGCTCCTTCTGCCCTGGCTGCTGATCAGCGCGCTTTCCCTGCCGGCCAGCCAGGTCGGCCCGCTGCAGGCGGCCGTCGGCCTCCCCGGCGTGATCATCATGCTCTGGGGCGGCGCCAGCGCCGACCGCACGGACGCTCGGGCAACGCTGACTCGGGTGTTCGGTTCAGCGGCCCTCGTACCCCTCGCGCTGATTCTGGTGCTCGAACTCGGAGAGCTCAGCGTCTGGACCGTTACCGGGTGGGGCCTAGGAATCAGCGCCGCCCTGTCGTTCTCCGGACCGGCCCAGCAGTCCGTGCTGAGCCGCATCGCGGGCCGGGATCTGCAGCGGGCGGTGACCGCGTCCACCGCCATCACGATGTTCACCACGATGATCGGGATCGGCGCCGCCGGTCAACTCGACCGCATCGGTCTGCGGCAGGTCTTGCTGGTTCAGTGCCTGTGCCTGGTCGTAGCGGCACTGTGGATCCGGCGAATCGGCTCGCACGAGTCCGCCAAGGACGGGCCCACCGAGCCCGCCTGGCGCCAGATCCGCGACGGCTTCCGCGCCTCCTACCTTCAGCGGCCGGTCTTCGACGCGATGACGGTCAACTTCGTCTCAAGCATCTTCAACGCCGGTGGCTTCCTGACCGCCTTTCCCTTCATCGTCCGGGAGGTCTACGACGGCGACGCGGAACTGCTCTCATTGCTCATGATCGTCTTCTTCGCCGGCGCGGTCGTCTCGAACCTGATCATGCTCCGGTTCATGCCGTTCCGGAAGCCCGGCCGCTGGTTCGTCCTGTTCCAGCTCTCCCGCGTCGTCGTCCTCTTCCTCATCTGGATCGAGCCGGCCTGGTGGCTGGTCGTCACCGCGGTCATCGCCTGGGGACTCAACATGGGCGTCACGACCACCCTGGCCCGAGCCATCGTCCAGGAGGCCGCCGAACCGCTTTCCCGCGGCCGTGTCATGGCCGTCTTCGGCATCGGTCTGCTGGGCGCCCCGTTGATCGGCGCCGTCATCCTGGGCTGGATCGTCGAGGTGTACGGCGCCCTGGCCGGCCTGGTCCCCGGCATGGCAGCGTCCGTGCTGCTGTTTGTCTACAGCATGGCCGCCACGGGGCTGTGGCGGTATCGCTCGACCTGACGCCGTGACGCGCGAGCGCTGATCAGGAACGAAGTCGACCCCCGCCGAGCTCGCAGTATCGATCGTATGTATCCCGGTCGATGTTCGACCCGCAGAGAATCAGCCCCACACGCGCGCCCGAGAGCTCCTCGGCGAGACCCGGCAGGGAAGCGGTGGTGGCGGCGCAGGCTGGCTCCACGGCGAGCTTCAGTTCCCGAAAGATGAGCCCCATGGCCTGAGCCAGTTCGCGGTCGGTGACCAGGGCGAGCCGATCCACGTTGTTCCTGCAGAGCGTGAAGGGCAACCGTTCGGTCATGGGCGGCGCCAGACTGTCCGCGATCGTGTCCACGCCTTCGAGGCGCTCCGGTCTGCCGGACCTGAAGCTCCTGTGCATGGCGTCGGCGCCGGCGGGTTCCACGCCGACGACCAGGCAATCGGCATTCAGTCGCTTCGTGATCGCCGACACGCCCCCGGCCAGACCGCCGCCGCCGATGGCGACGATGAGCACGTCGAGGTCTCCAAGCTGCCGGTGTAACTCAAGACCGAGCGTCGCGGCGCCGAGGGCCGTCGCCACGCCGTCGAATGGGTGGATCACTGCCCGGCCCTCCGCGGCCGCGATCCCGGCCACCATCTCGAATCCACTGGGGCCATCCTCCGCCATCAGGATCTCGGCGCCGAGCGCCCTGGCCAGCTCGACGCGCGCCGGATTGGCCGATCGCTGCATGACGACCTTCGCGCTGGTCCCCGCCGCCTTCGCCGCATACGCCACGGCGACCGCGTGATTACCCGCGCTCATGGCCGTTACGCCGGCGCGCAGTTGTTCGGCGCTCAGTCCCAGGACGTTCGACAACGCCCCCCGCGCCTTGAACGTACCGGAGCGCTGAAAGAGCTCCAGCTTGGCGTGGACACGGCTGCCCCCCGGCAGGATCGCCCGCATCTCGGGGCCCGACCACTCGACGACCGGCGTTTCAACGATGTGAGGAGCGATCAGCGCAAGCGTCTCTTCGACTGCCTCCAGCGTGATGCCATGCTCGTCGTTGCTCACCGCCGTGGACTCTACCGGCGGGAACAGGCGAGCCGGACAACCCAGGTGGCCCCGCGGGCCGGATGCGGGCACAGGTCCGAGATCCCTGAGTTCCGCCCTCGAAATCCCGGAGTCCGATCCCTGAAATCTCGGAGTCTACAGACGGAAATCCCGGAGTATAGACATTGAAATCTCGGAGTCCAGGGCGAATCCCGGCTACAATGGCAGCCCTATGATCGAACGTCGCCGTTACCTCGACCGCATCGCTGCCGCCACCGGGCGGGCGCCCGTGACTTCGCTCCTCGGCCCTCGCCAGTGCGGCAAGACGACCCTGGCCCGAGAGTTCGCGTCCACGCGGGAGTCGACCCGGTTCGATCTGGGATCCGAAGCGGACGTGCGCCAGCTCGCCAACCCGGAACTCGTTCTGGGCGAGTTGCGGGGGCTCGTCCTCCTGGACGAGATTCAGATTCTGCCGGGGCTGTTCAACGTTCTTCGCGTCCTGGTCGACCGGCCGGACGCGGACACGCGCTTCCTCATCCTCGGCAGCGCCTCTCCAACGATCGTGCGCGGCGTCTCGCAGTCCCTGGCGGGCCGCGTCGAGTTCATCGACATGAGCGGCTTCGACCTGGAGGAAACCGGCGCAGCCGACATGAGGAGGCTGTGGCGACGCGGCGGCTTTCCCCGTTCCTGGCTCGCGGACTCGGAGGCCGAGAGCGTCGCCTGGCGCCGCGGCTTCATCCGCACGTTCCTCGAACGCGACCTGCCTCAGCTTGGCGTCCCCGTGCCGGCGGTCGCCATGCGGCGCTTCTGGAACACGCTGGCCCACCACCATGGTCAGACTGCGAACGCGGCGAATCTAGGCCGGTCCATCGGTGTCTCGGACAAGACGGCCCGCCGTTACCTGGACCTTCTGACCGGCGCCTGGATGGTCCGCCAGGTCCAACCCTGGTTCGAGAACCTCGGCAAGCGTCAGGTCAAGGCGCCCAAGGTCTACGTGCGCGACACAGGGCTCCTCCACTCCCTGCTGGGCATCGACAACGACCAGGAACTCCTCGGCCATCGGCGCGTCGGCGCGTCCTGGGAGGGCTTCGCGATGGAGCAGATCCTGAGCGCCCTGGGCCAGCCGACGCCCTGGTTCTGGTCCGCGCACGGGCTGGGCGAGATTGACCTTCTGCTCCTCCTGCGGGGCCGCCGGATCGGTTTCGAGATGAAGTTCAGCGAGGCGCCCCGGGTCCGCGCCACGACCCGTGAGATCGCCAGCGCCCTCGGTCTCGACCACCTCTTCGTCGTCTGCCCGACCAGACAGGCCTACCCGGCGGCGAACGACATCACCGTCCTACCCGCGACCGCGATTCCGTCGCTGCCGGAGCGCATCGAGGAGTTGGCGCACAGCAGGCAGTAGCCCAAGCGAGGGCTTTCGGTGTCGCCTCAGACGACGACGCCGATCAGTCGTCGCCGGTCAGCGGTGGGAAGTGCACTTCCAGCACCGATCTCACTACCACCGAGCCGTCAGGCAGCTTCTCCAGCACCTGGAGTACCTGCGGCCCCTCCGGAGATCCCACGGGCCCCACAAGCTTCCCGCCCAGGGCTAGCTGGTCGATCAGCGGCTGCGGCACGGCGTCGACCGGCCCCTTGACGACGATCGAGTCGAACGGCGCGAACTCCGGCCAACCCTCGGAGGGTTCGCCGACCCTCACCGTCACGTTGCCGTAACCGAGGTCGCCGAGGGTGGCGGCGGCCTTCTGCGCCAGCGCTTCAACGGGCTCGATCGTGTAGACGTGCTCGACCATCTCGGACAGCACGGCCGTCTGGTAGCCGGCACCGGTGCCGATCTCCAGCACATTGTGTCCACGCCCGGGCGCCGCGAGATACGTCATCAACGCCACGATGAACGGCTCCGGAATCGTCCGGCCCGAGCCGATCGGCAGGGACTTCGCGGCATACGCGTCCTCTCTCCGCCAGTCCGCTACGAAGTGATGGCGCGGTACCTGAACCATCACACTGAAGGTCGGAAGCAAGTCAAACCCGCCAGGCTCGAAGACAGCTACCTGAAGTGTCGCCCCGTCGTTCGGGGTTACGTAGCGGGCTCCCAGAGCCACATTCCTGGATAGCCAGACCGCGAAGTAGGACACCGCGAAGAGCGTAAAGACGCCCGCCCCCCCAACGACTACCTGGGCCAACGCGACGGGGTGCACCGAAGACCTGTCGGCCTCTCGCATCAATGCGGAAGGCCGTGGACGGCCAAGTCGAACCGGCTGCAACCTGAACGGCCCATGGCCTCGACCCTCGTCGCCGACTCGCCTCCGGGAAGCCAAGGGCTGCCAGATCTTCACTTCTGGTCCTAAGCCGCCCTTTGCCCCCCAGCCGCTCCCCTTCGCCGCAACCACTCCACCGTGCTCAACGCCAGCAGCGCGAAGACGATCAGGAAGGTGGCGACGGCGAGGATCGTCGGGCTGATCTCCTCGCGGATACCGGACCACATCTGGCGCGGGAGGGTGCGCTGTTCGAGGCCGCCCATGAACAGGACGATGACGAGTTCGTCGAAGGACGCCGCGAACGCGAACAGGGAGCCGGAGATGACCCCGGGCAGGATGAGCGGGAGTTGCACCCGGCGGAAGGCGACGAGGGGGTTCGCGCCCAGGTTGGCGGCCGCGCGCATGACGGTCCAGTCGAAGCCGGCCAGGGTCGCGCTGACCGTGATGACGACGAAGGGCGCGCCGAACACGGCGTGCGCGAGGATGATCCCGATGTGGGTCTGCGCCAGGCCGAGGTTCGAGTAGAAGAAGAACATGCCGACGCCGGCGATGATCACCGGCGTGATCATCGGTGAGATGAGGAGCGCCGTGACGATCTTGCGGCCCGGCATCGCCGGATGGGCGAGGCCCAGCGCCGCGGCCGCCCCGAGCACGGTGGCGACGACGGTCGCCGAGATGCCGATGATCAGGCTGTTGGCGAGCGGCCGCGTCCACTCGTCGCCGTCGAACATGCTGCGATACCAGCGGAGCGAGTACGCCTCCGGGTCGAACCGAAGCATGCCTTCCGTGAACGTGAAGTAGGGCTCCGCGTTGAAGCTGAGCGGAACGAGCACGAGGATCGGCGCGATCAGGAAGACGAACGCGGCGACGCAGAACGCCACGTAGCCCCAGCGGGCGACCCGGTAGCCGGGACTGACTGCCGTGGCCGCCATCATCCGAGCCCGATCCGGTCGATGCCGACCAGGCGGTCGTACACCACGTAGAGCAGGGTCACGCCGCCCAGCAGCAGGGCCGCAAGCGCCGCCGCCAGACCCCAGTTGAGCGAGGTCTGGACGTGGTAGGCGATCATGTTCGAGATCAGCTGTCCGCTCTGGCCGCCGACCAGGGCCGGAGTGATGTAGTAGCCGATCGCCAGGATGAAAGTGAGCAGGCAGCCGGCGCCGACACCCGGCAGCGTCTGCGGCCAGTACACCCGGCGCAGCGCCTGGAACGGCGTCGCCCCCAGCGACACGGCCGCGTTCATGTAGGCCGGCGGGATGGCCCGCATCACGGAGTAGAGCGGCAGCACCAGGAACGGCAGCAGCACGTGGGTCATCGCGATGAAGGTGCCGGTCATGTTGTAGATCATCGCGATCCGGCCGTCGTCGCCGATCAGTCCGATCGCGACCAGGAAGTCGTTCACGATGCCCTGGTTCTGGAGCAGGACGATCCACGACGTGGTCCGTACGAGCAACGACGTCCAGAACGGCAGCAGAACGAGCAGCAGCAGGACGTTGGCGCGCTTCGGCGGCGCGTTGGCGATCATGTGCGCCACCGGATAGCCAATGACCAGGCAGAGCAGGGTGACTCCCAGGCTGACCAGGAACGTTCGCCAGAACAGGGGCACGTAAATGCGCCACACCTCCGGCGCTCGCTGGTAGCCGCCGTCGGGACCGCGCTCGAAGTCGAGGGCCTTGAGGTAGTGGCGCGCCGTCAACCGCTGGCCGGCGGCCTCGAGCGCGCGCCACGGCTCCGGGCCGCCCCAGCGGGAGTCGATCGCGATCATCGTCTCCCGCCAGAAGGCGCCGTCGGTCGCCGCGCCGGCCGCTTCGGCCGCCGTCCGGGCCTCGACCATCTCCCGCGAGCTGCCCATGATCACGCTGCGCATGCCGCTCGCGACCCGGTTGACGCGGTTCGCCGTTCGTCCGAGGTTGCGCTCCGTCCGCGCCGCGACGAACTCGCGGGCGACGGCCGCGAACGCCTCGTCGGACGGGGCGCCCTGACCGTCCCAGTCACGCAAGGCGGCCAGCGTCTCGGGTAGCGCGTCAGCGACCTCGGGATCATGGAAGCTCTTCGTCAGCAGGCTGAGCATCGGGCCAAGGAACGTCACGGTGACGAACGCAACCAGCGGCAGCGCGAGACCGGCCGCGCGCAGCCGAGGCCCGAGCGCCCGGCGCCACAGCGGCCGCGCAGGCGGCTGGCTGACGCTTGGGGATTCCTGGGACGTCACGGCTCGACCCCGACCTTCACCGCGCCAGCCAGGCGGTGAAGCGCTCCAGCATCTCGTCGCCGTGGTCCGCCCACCACTGCCAGTCGGTCATCAGGTGGTTCTTCATGTTCGCGGGGTTCGTCGGCATGTGCGGCCACATCTCCGTGCCCGTTTCGAAGTGCCGATCGATCAACTCCTCCGCCGAGTAGCGCGCCGGACTGTAGGCGATGTAACGGCCGACTCCCGCCATCGACTCGGCGCGGGCCGCATGCTGGACGAATCGCATCGCGTCCTCGAGTCGAGGCGTACCGGCGACGATCGCGAGCTGGCCCCGGTTCAGGACTTGGCCGTCCCACACGATGACGAAGGGCTGCCCCTCCAGCACCTGAGCATTGAAGATGCGCCCGTTCGCGGCCATCGTCATCAGCACCTCGCCGTCCGCCAGCAACTGCGGCGCCTGGGCGGAGGTGTCCCACCACACGACCTGGTCCTTGATCGTGTCCAGCTTCCGGAACACCCGCTCAAGGCCCTCGGGCGTACTCAGCACGTCGTACAGACGGTCCTTGGGGACCCCGTCCGCCATCAGCGCCATCTCCAGAATCGCCTCCGGCGACCGCCTCACGCCACGCCGCCCGGGAAACCGTTCCAGGTCGAAGAAGTCGGCAAGCCGGGTCGGCGGCGGTCCCGTCAGAACCTCCCGGTTGTACGCGAAGATCGAGGAGAACAGCAGGTTGCCCACACCGCACTCCGTGTTCATCTCGGGCAGAAAGTCGTCCTCCGGCAGCTCGCCGTTGGGACCCACCGGCAGCATCGCGGGGTCGATCAACTCCAGGACGCCTTCGTCGCAACCGCTGACCGCCTCGGCCACGGAGAGATCGACGACATCCCAGTGGACAACACCGGCTTCCACCTGGGCCCGGACCTGGGCCAGTCCACCCTGGAAGTCGGCGAGGTCGACCCGAACGCCGGTCGCTTCCGTGAAGGACTCGTGGTACCCCCGCACGACTGCGCGGGCGTAGGAGCCTCCGTAGGAAACGGCAGTGATCGAACGCTCACCCGCCTCGCTGCCCGGCGCCGAACCCGGAGGCGGGTCCGCGGCCAGCCGGCATCCGGCGACCAGGACGACGCTCAGCACGATTGCGCCCGAGCCCTTCATCGCGCCAGCCAGGCGGCGAACCGCTCCTGCATCTCGTCCCTGTGGTCGGCCCACCACTCCCAGTCGGCCATCAGGAAGTTCTTCATGTTCGCGGGGTTCGTCGGCATGTGCGGCCACATGTCCACGCCCGTCTCCGCGTGGCGGTCGATCAGCGCCTGCCCGGAATGGCGCGCGGGGCTGTAGGCGATGTACTTCCCGACGCCCGCCATCGACTCGGAGCGGGCGGCGTGGCGCATGAAGCGCAGGGCGCCTTCAAGGTGCGGAGTGCCGGCCACGACCACGAGCTGGCCCCGGTCCATGATCTGCCCGTCCCAGACGATGACGAACGGCTGGTCCTCAAGGACCTGGGCGTTGAAGATCCGTCCGTTCCAGGCGGTGCTCATGATGACCTCGCCGTCGGCGAGGAGCTGCGGCGGCTGCGCGCCGGCCTCCCACCACACGACCTCGTCCTTGATCGTGTCCAGCTTCCGGAACGCGCGATCGAGGCCCTCCGGCGTGCCGAGCAACTCGTAGATCCGTTCCTTCGGCACGCCGTCGGCCATCAGAGCGAACTCCAGGTTCGCCTCCGGCTTCCGCTGCATGCCCCGCCGCCCGGGGAAGCGCTCCAGGTCGAAGAAGTCGGCGAGCGCGGTCGGCGCGGGACCCGGCAGGGTCTCCGGGTTGTAGGCGTAGATCGTGGAGTAGAGCAGCGTGCCCACGCCGCACTCCGTGTTCGTCTCGGGCAGGAAGTCGTCCGCCGGCGCCTCGCCGTTCGGACCAGGCGGCAGCAGCTCGGGGCCGATCAGCTCCAGGACGCCCTCGTCGCAACCGGTCACGGTATCGGCGACGCCCAGATCGACGACATCCCAGTGGACGGCGCCGGCCTCGACCTGGGCGCGAATCTGCGCGAGGCCGCCGTTGAAGTCCTCCAGGTTCACCTGGATGCCGGTCTCGGCGGTGAAGGACTCGTGGTAGCCGAGAACGCAGGCGCGGGCGTAGGAACCGCCGTAGGAGACGACGGTGATCGATTCTTCGTTCGCCTCGGGGGCCGAAGAGCCAGGCTCCGTCCCATCTCCCGCCTGCTGCGCGCAGCCGGCCAGCATCGCGGCGACCGCGACGGCGGCCGCCCTCACCACTCTTCTTCGCCTTCCGCCAGCTTCTCGGGCACCAGGGCCCGGCAATCGAGCGCAGCCCAGCCGACCCGCACCGTATCGCCCGGCAGCACGGCGCCGTGCCCGACGACGTTCGGGATCTTCGCGATGAAGTCGGAGGCGCCGCCGACCGTCATGTGAAGGCGCAGATGGTCGCCGAGGAAGATCATGTCGTCGATCCGCGTCTCGATCTCGTTCCGGTAGCGGCCGTCCGGCGGCGCCACCGCGACGCGCTCGGGCCGGATGACGACCGTGGTTCGGGCGCCCGGCGGGCACAGACCCAGGCTCATCGCCCGGATCGACTGGCCGCCGATATCGACTTCGCAGACGCCGTCCTCCTCGCCGACCACGACGCCGTCGAGCCGGTTGTTCTCGCCGATGAACCGGGCCACGAAGGCCTTCTCGGGTTCCTCGTACAGGACCTCCGGCGACGCCGCCTGCTCGATCTCGCCATTGTGGAACACGGCCACCCGGTCGGACAGCGTCATCGCCTCCTGCTGGTCGTGGGTCACATAGACGACCGTCACCCCCAGGCTGGAGTGGATACGCCGGATCTCGTACTGCATCTCCTCGCGCAGGCGACGGTCGAGAGCACCGAGCGGCTCGTCCATCAGGACGATCTCCGGCTCGAACACGAGCGCGCGGGCGATCGCCACCCGCTGCTGCTGACCACCGGAGAGCTGCGCCGGCCTCCGGTTCTCGAGCCCCTCCAATTGCACCAGGCTGAGAGCCCGCTCGACCCGCTCCCGCCGCAGGGCCGGCTCGACGCCGCGGACCTCGAGCGGGAAGGCCAGGTTGCCGCCCACCGTCATGTGGGGGAACAGGGCGTAGTTCTGGAACACCATGCCGATCCCGCGCTTGTGCGGCGGCAGATCCTGGATCGGCCGGCCGGCTATCCGGATCGTTCCCGCGGTCGGCGCCTCGAAGCCCGCGAGCATCATCAGGCAGGTCGTCTTGCCGGAGCCGGAGGGCCCCAGCAGGGTCAGAAACTCGCCTCGCTCCACGGCGAGATCGAGCCCTCGCACGACCAGGTTCTCGCCGTCGTAGCTCTTGTCGACGCCCTCGAACTCGACGTGCGGGACGCGGTTCTCGCCGCGATCGTCAGGGGTCGGGACGCTCACGAGCGGTGACTATACTCACCAACCGGAACAGGGCTCCCCTACCAACCAGATGTCCAAGCAGGCCACCGCGGACGGACCTTCCGGGCACCAGGCCGCCGGAACCGTCGGCGAAGAGCCGCTCGACTTCCGCACTCATCCTGACCGCTACCGGCACTGGCGGCTCAGGATCGAGCCGCCGCTCGCCTTCCTGACCCTGGAGGTCGACGAGCAGGCGGGGCTCCGGCCCGGCTACCAGCTCAAGCAGAACTCCTACGACCTGGGCGTCGACTTCGAGCTCTACGACGCCACCCAGCGGCTGCGTTTCGAGCATCCGGAGGTCCACGCCGTGGTGCTCCGCTCCGACCGCGACCGCATCTTCTGCGCCGGCGCCAACATCGGCATGCTCGGCTCCTCCTCGCACCAGTTGAAGGTGAACTTCTGCAAGTTCACGAACGAGACCCGGCTGGCGATCGAGGACGCCTGCCAGCACTCCGGCCAGCGCTACCTCTGCGCGGTGCGCGGCACGGCGGCCGGGGGCGGCTACGAGCTGGCGCTCGCCTGCGACCGCATCCTGCTGGCCGACGACGGCAGTTCGGCCGTCTCGCTGCCCGAAGTGCCGCTCCTGGGGGTGCTTCCCGGCACCGGCGGACTGACCCGTCTGCTCGACAAGCGCCGCGTCCGCCGCGACCGGGCCGACCTCTTCTGCACCCTGGAGGAGGGCGTCAAGGGCCGGCGCGCCGTGGACTGGAACCTGGTCGACGAACTGCTGCCGCGCTCGTCCTTCGACGACGGCGCGAAGGTGCGGGCGCTGGAACTCGCCGCCTCGAGCGACCGACCGGCCGAGCCCGGCGGCGCCGTCTGGCCCGAGGTCGAGCCGAAGCTGGAAGCGGACTCGATCGTCTACTCCACGCTCCGTATCGAGTTCGACCGCGCCCTCGGCGCCGCTCGCCTGACCGTGCTCGGCCCGACCGAACCGCCGCCAGGCGATGCGTCGGAAGCGCTGGCCGGGAGCGCCGGCTTCTGGCCTCTCGTCCTGGCGCGCGAACTGGACGACGCCCTGCTCCACCTGCGCCTGAACGAGACGCGAATTGGGCAGCTCGTCATCGAGTCCGAAGGCGACCTGGGCGCGGCGGCCGCCTTCGACGCGTTCCTCGATCGGGAACGCGAGCACTGGTTCGTGCGCGAGGTGCTGCTGTACTGGAAGCGGGCGCTCAAGCGCCTCGACCTGACCGCGCGCAGCGTGTTCACGCTGATTACGCCGCGAAGCTGCTTCGCCGGTTTGCTGCTCGAACTCGCGCTGGCCTCCGACCGCGCCTACATGTTCGAGGGCGAGAGCGAGGACCGTCAGCCTGCGCCGTCCATCCAGCTCGGCGCACTGAACTTCGGCACCTTCCCGACGCCCAACGGGCTCAGCCGCCTCGAGACCCGGTTCCTCGGCGAGGCGGATGCGATCGATTCCCTCCGTACGCTCATCGGCACGCCTCTCCAGGCCGAAGACGCCGACGAGGCCGGGCTCGTCACCGAGGTGCTCGACGACCTGGACTGGGAGGACGAGGTCCGGATCGCCCTGGAGGAGCGGGCCAGCTTCTCGCCCGACGCGCTGACCGCGCTGGAGGCCAACCTTCGTTTCCCCGGTCCCGAGACGCTCGAGAGCAAGATCTTCGGGCGCCTCAGCGCCTGGCAGAACTGGATCTTCCAGCGGCCCAACGCGGTCGGAGAAGAGGGGGCGCTCCGGCTCTACGGCACCGGCCGCCGACCACGTTTCGACAGCGAACGCATCTAGGAACAACCGATGACAACGCTAGACAGCACCGTCGACTACGACGTCCTGATCCCGAACAACGTCGCTCTGGCGTCGGACGCCCGGGTCCGCCGCGGCCTGGAACGCTGGCATCCCGGCTATATCGACTGGTGGATGGACATGGGCCCCGACGGCTTCCAGACCTCGGACGTCTACCTGCGCACGGCGGTCCGGGTCGAGTCGAAGGGCGCGGACAAGTGGGCGGTGTTCGACTACGTGAAGATGCCCGACTACCGCTGGGGCATCCTGCTCGCGCCCCAGGCCGAAGACCGCACGATCCCCTTCGGCCGCCACGTCGGCGAACCGGCCTGGCAGGAGGTGCCGGGCGAGTACCGGGCGATGCTCCGGCGTCTGATCGTGATCCAGGGCGACACCGAGCCGGCGTCCGTCGAGCAGCAGCGCTTCCTGGGCAAGACCGCGCCCTCGCTCTACGACATGCGCAACCTCTTCCAGGTCAACGTCGAGGAGGGGCGGCATCTGTGGGCGATGGTCTACCTGCTCCAGAAGTACTTCGGCCGCGACGGCCGGGAGGAGGCCGGCGAGCTGCTGCGCCGCCGATCCGGCTCCGACGACGCCCCGCGCATGCTCGGCGCCTTCAACGAGGAGACGCCGGACTGGCTCTCCTTCTTCCTGTTCACCTTCTTCACCGACCGCGACGGCAAGATGCAGCTCGAATCGCTGGCCCAGTCCGGCTTCGACCCGCTGTCGCGCACGTGCCGCTTCATGCTGACGGAAGAGGCCTTCCACATGTTCGTCGGAGAGAGCGGCGTGACCCGGATCGTCCAACGCACCTGCGAGGCGATGGCGGCGGCCGGCATGGACGACCCCAGCGACATCGAGGCCGTGCGCGCGCTCGGCGTGATCGACCTGCCGACGATCCAGAAGAAGGTCAACCTCCACTACTCCCTGACCCTCGACCTGTTCGGTTCCGAGTTGTCCACGAACTCGGCCAACTTCTTCAACGCCGGGCTCAAGGGCCGCTTCCGCGAGCACCGGCTGGAGGACGACCACCGGCTGCTCGACGACACCTACGGGATCCTGGAACCGTCGAACGGCGCCACCTCGAACGGCGGCTGGCACGTCGTCCAGCACCCGGCGCTCAACGCCCTGAACGCCCGCCTGCGCGACGATTTCACGGACGACTGCAACCTGGGCGTCGGCCGCTGGAACAAGACGATCCGGCAGACCGGAGTGGACTTCGAGATCACCCTGCCCCACGTCGCCTTCCACCGGCAGATCGGCGTCTACCGCGACCTGCACGCCACGCCGGACGGCGAGATCGTCCCGGAAGGCGAATGGACGCGGCGGCGACACGAGTGGCTGCCGGACGACAGCGACCGTGCGTTCATCGAGTCCCTGATGAAGCCGGAGTTCCGGCCCGGCCACTACGCCTCCTGGATCGCGGAGCCGAGGATCCGGATCAACCACAAGCCCGGCGACTTCGAGTGGGTCAAGCTGGCCGAGGCGTAGCGGCAGCGCGCCTGCCCGACAGACCAGAGGAAGCGGTGTAGCCTTGACCGGCAGACGCCAGCACTACAAGATCTACGGTTCGCCCAACCGGTGCGCGGACCCCTGCCGCTCGCGGCGCGCGTCGGCCACAGCTACACCCCACGGCTCATGGAGGACCCGACGATGAAGGAGTATCCGCTGTTGTTCGAGAGCGGCGGGCCGATCTTCGGCGACGACTACCCCGTTTCGGTGGCCGTCCGCGGCCGCGTTCTGGTGACCCGGAACGAGGACGACGGCGAGTTCGTGCTGGGCGGCGTGAATCCGGGGAGCCTTCTCGGGTGCGGCCGCACCTTGAACGAGGCCTACCAACATGTGGTCGAGTCGCTGCGTTACGTGCTGATCGACGTCGCGACCGGCGCCGCAACGGTAGAGGAGTTCCGCCGGGAGGCTGACGACTCCTTCGAGACGGATGCCCCACGGTGTAGAGCGAGGTGGGAGTCCGCGCGCGAGCGGGTCCGCCAGGGCGAGCTAAGGAACGACCTCGATCTCCGCGTCGATGAATCCGCTCCCGAACGGGCGATCTTCGTGGAGCCAATCGGAGAAGCACCATGTCTCTGGGTGTCGTAGTCAAAGGCCCCGAGGGAATCGCGCTGGCCGCGGACACTCGAATCACGCTTTACGCCCGTCGAGACGATACGGAACCGCCGCTCCTCGCCAACTACGACAACGCGACCAAGCTCCTCACGTTCGGAGAACCGCATTCGTTCGTTGCGGCCGTCACCTACGGCGATGCCTTGATCGGTAGGCGTACCGCACACAGCTTCACGCCCGAGTTCGAGTTGGAGTTGGAAGACAAACGCTGCTCGGTCGGGGAGTACGCTGAGTTACTCAGCGCGTTCTACAAGAGCCAGTGGGAGAAGGCCGACATGGACAGCGACGCGAACCCAGGGATGAACTTCGTCGTCGGCGGCTACGACGAGGACCAGCCCTACGGTTGCGTCTACTCCTTCAACGTTCCTCGTCAGCCAGAGCCCAACCCTCGCCACGTCGACGGCAACTTCGGCGTCACGTGGGGTGGGCAGCCCGAGATCGCAACCCGGATTCTCCACGGTTACGACCCAGCCATTCTCCATCTCCTGAAAGATGATCTGGGAGTTCCCGAAGAGAACCTGGAAGTCCTGAAAGCTCGTCTAAAGTCCATACAGCCTTTCAACATCCCGTACGAAGTGCTGCCGCTCCAAGACAGTGTGGACCTTGCGATTTTTCTGATCAGAACGACGATGGACGCTCAGAGGCTGTCCGTAGGAGTCCGCGGCGTCGGCGGCTCGATCGAAGTAGCGTCGATTACACGCTCGGAAGGACTCAAGTGGATTCAAAGGAAGGAAATACAAGGAGAGACAAGATGAACGTCGAGGTGACCACTGAGCGGAGTGGCGTCGTCTACTCCGCTTATCAATGGAATACACTCCGTGACCACGTGCCCGTCGTCGAGGGGCAGGAGCCTCTGTCCTCCACAAGCGCCTACGCTGTGATCAGAGGCTGGTCTTGTCCTTCGATCATTGACAATGTCGAGGGCTCCTTGCTTACGGAGGAGGAGCACGAGGAGTTCCTCGAGGATCTTCGTACGGCTCAGCGTGTCATGAGGGAGCACCGGGAACACGGACTCACGGATACCGTCTTGTTCACGCAGTTCCGGGCGGACCGGCTTGAAGCCAAGAGATGAGTACCGACTGGAGCTCGACCGAAAGGCCCAACGGGACCTAGCACGTACGGAGGAGGCTGATTGGAAGCGGCTTAAGGAACGGATAGGCCTGCTAGCGCAGAACCCGCGTCCAGGAGGCGTCGTCAAGCTCTGGGACGACGTCTATCGAGTTCGCGTTGGCCGCTGGCGCGTGATCTACCTGATCGATGATCACGAGCGGCGAGTGGTCGTCAACCGAGTGCGCCGTCGAGAAAAGGACACTTACCGCCGCTGACCAACCGGTGCTGGACTGTCCCGGCTTCGGGACTGCGCCGCACGCTTCTTCGGACGGAGGGCTAAGCGGCCTCTTCGTCACTTGTGGGTCCCCCTTAACGCGTCGATCGTAGGCAAGCCCTCGACGATTCGGACCGTCTCGACGCTCACATGGACGATCCGGCAGATCGCGCCGATCAAGTCGCGCGGCTCTTCGAACCAGCCGTTCGGGTCGTTCACGATGCCGCTTCGCTTGTCCCGCACGACCTTGTAGCGGTCGATGAACCAGCCGAGAGGTGTCCGGCCGTTCACCTCGTACTGGTGCGCCTCCGCGGGAATGCCCGTCAGGCGCACGCGCTCGTTGACGCGAAGAACGGCGCCGCCGTCTTCCAGCTTCATCGCTTTCGTTCCGAGCCGGAAGTGTTCGGGCTGCGGCACGCCCTCTCCGGCGAAGCGCAGTTCCAGCAGATACTCGCGGCAGTTCTCGTAGCCCAGGTGAAGCTCGGCCAGGAACGCGCCAGCCTCCGCGAAAGCGTGGAAGTCGGCGGCAAACGGCACCCGCGGCAGTTCCTTCGTCAGATCGTTCGGGAATCGCTCGCGCCAGATCGGGGAGTGGAGGACGCCGTAGACGTAGTCGAAGATCGCGTCCTTCGTGATGGCGCTGTCGCCGTAACGGACGCGGAAGGCGCGCAAGGCCATGCCGGTGATGTTGTCGATCCGTTCCAGGACGCCGTCGGCCGCGAGAAGGTCCCATTGCGCCTCCCGCCGTCGTTCGAACCGATAGCGCGGGAAGCACTGGCCTTTGGAGATCAGTTCAAGGTCAGGCATCGTGTCGACGATCAATGCAGAGAACGGCTTCGTCGATCCGATGCCGGTCGCACAAATGACACGGTTGTTTTCCTCTCCGTCGTCAGGGAACATTTCGCCGGTCTTGGCCGGACGCTGGGCGAACATACGGTCCGCGTACAGCCAAGTCTTCACGAAAGGCCTGTAGACCACGGGACGCAGGTGCTGGTCGCTGAACTCCGCGGTGAACAGGCCGCTCACACGGCCGACGGTCTTCTCGTCCCAGTGGGAGTGGGCAGAGTGCGCCTCCGTCACTTCTCGGACTTCGGTTCCCGGCGACTCTTCCAGTGTCTTCAGGGCGCCAAGGTAGTCCTCGACCATTCTGCGGGCGGCGTCAGCGCAGTTCTCAGGTGAGTAGTTGTAAACCCAAGGATCCCGTCCAGTCTTGTACCCGTTGCTGAAGAGCCGGAACACGGCCTCGCCGGGCTTCCCTGCCTTCACCGCCTTCGACCCGACCGGGAACAGCTTCCGGAACGCCGGGTCTCGCTGTCCAATCCAGTCGTGGTGCTGGTCCGGCTCGATCTCGCGCCAGTCGGCGATGCTGGCCAAGGAGCCGGCATCCTTGAGAACGCCGAGCTTTTCTTCCCGGCTCAAGTAGTCGCCGACATCCCGATACAGGATGCGACAGCCCTCGTGGTCGACGTCCGGGTTGCGAACCAAGAGGGTGACGGCGACCGGCGCCCGGGAACCTTGGCCGAAGACCTTGCCACCCTCTCGGCGGGAGCGTTCACCCGAGGTTCTCTGATTCCCCCGCAAGTTCAACACCCATACGGACGAGAACTCCTCCGCCAGACAAGCCCGAACGCCCGAGTCAACGTTCCCGTCGATCCAGGAACCGTTCGTCACCAGCGCGATGACACCGTGCTCCTCGATACGGTCGGAGGCCCAGCGGATCGCCAGCTTGTAGGTGTCGTAGAGCCCGCGCTTCAGAGTCGCCTTCGAACGAGCGGCATATGTGTCGGCGATCCGCTTCTCCAGATCGGGATAGTCGACGTTCGGGTTGTCGTCCGCCGAACTGCGCTGCCCCGCCGACCACGGCGGATTGCCAACGATGACCTGAATCGGCGCGTTCTGCTGACGCTCCACGCGCTCGCTGTTGTCAGGCAGCCAGGAGCGCGGGAACCCGCTCGTCTTGTCGGTCCGCAGGTTGAACGTATCCGTAAGCGCGATGCCGGCGAAGGGCTCGTACTCTCTCTCTCCTCAGGAGCCGTGCCAGCGAAAGCACCTCCCGAGGCGGCAGCCGCAGCCCGCCGACCGTGGAACGCCTCCTCGATGTGCACCGCAGCGATGTAGTACGCCAGCAGCACGATCTCGTTCGCGTGCAGTTCCTTCCGGTACTTCCGCTCCAGGTCGGCGTCCCGGACGAGTTCGGGCGACTGGAGCAGGCGCGCGAGGAAGATCCCCGTGCCCGTGAACGGGTCCAGCACGTGAACGCCCTCGTCAGAAAGGCCGCGGCCGAATTCCTCGCGCAGAACGCGATCTGCACTGTGGAGAATGAAGTCGACGACCTCCGTCGGGGTGTAGACGATGCCGAGGCGGTCCGCATCCTTCTTCAGCGCGACCGCGAAGAACTTCTCGTAGAGCTCCATCAGAACGCGCTGCCGGGCCTCGCTGTTGTCGAGCCCCCGCGCGCGCAGACGGACGCTGCGGTAGAACGGCTCGAGGTCGCGGGTTTCGCTCTCCAGGCCGAACTCCGCCAGATCCTCCCGGAGAGAATCGAGCGCTCTCGATACCGGGTTCTGCCCGGCGAAGTCGTAGTGCTCGAACAACGCCTCGAACACGGGACGAGTCAGCAGATGCTGCGCCATCATGTCAACCGCTGTCCGGCGGCTCACCGTGTCGTTGATCGATACCTGGAGCTCCTCGACGAAATGGTCGAACCACTGGCGGAGCGTCCGGTTGCGGGGATCGCCGAGCAACTCGTCCAGACGAAAGACCAGGCGCTGGAAGATGTCGGCGACGTCCTTTGCCCAAGTCTCCCAGTACTTGCGGTCCCCGCACTTCTCCACGATCTTCGCGTAGATGGCACCCGGCGGAAGGTCGAGAGGCGGGAACGGAAGATCGCGGGTCGACTCGCTCCGCTCGAAGCCGCCGCTGAAGATGATCCGATTCGTCGGCCGGTCGTTCAGGTCGATCTTGTTGATCTCCGCGTCGAAGCGGTCGTCGTGAGACCTTAGAGCACGGAGCACGCTCCACACTGCAGCGAAGCGCTCGTTGTCGTCGAGGGCCTTCGCCGGATCGACGCCCGCCGGCACGGCGACCGGCAGTACGATGTAGCCGTATGCCTTTCCTGACGCTTTGCGCATCGCGCGGCCCACGGCCTGCACGATGTCGACGTGGGAGTTCCGCGGACTCATGAACAGCACGGCGTCCAGCGCCGGCACGTCGATCCCCTCGGAGAGGCAGCGCGCGTTGGACAGGATGCGGGCGGCGCCGTCCGCGTCCCCCTTGAGCCACTCGATGCGGGCCTTCCGGTTCAGTGCGTTGTGCTGACCGTCCACGTGGCGGGTCTCCCAGCGAAGCGCATCGTCCCGCTCGCCATCCGGCAGCCGGGCCGTCTCCTGCTCGACGATGTCCGCCCAGTGCCTGTCCAGTCTCTTCGACACGGCGATCGTGTTGGTAAAGGCGATGGCCCGCGTCAGGCGGCGAATCGGCCCGTCGTCGGGCGACGCGTTCTCCGGGTTCGATAGCGCCCGCCAGCAACCGACGATCTTCGCCGCGTCGGTTACGTTGATCTCGCCCCCCGAGGACGCGAGCACCGCCTGCAAGGCCGGCGTGACATTCTCTTCGGACACCGCCAGCACGACGACCTTGTAGTCCGAGAGCAAACCCTGGTCCACCGCCCGTGAGAACGGAAGCCGGTGAAACTCGGGGCCGTAGAGTTCCGGGTCGTCCATCGAGAAAACCTCGACCTCGTGGCTCGCCGCCTTGCGCTTGGCGCCCTCCGTGTAGAGCCGCGGCGTGGCCGTCATGTAGAGACGCTTCGCGGCCTGAATTCGCTCCGTGTCATGCACCAGAACGAAGGGCGATGTCGAGTCGTCAGGCCGTTCGATGCCGGTCGTGCGGTGGGCTTCGTCGCAGAGGATGAGGTCGAACGGCGGAGAGCCGTCGGCCTGGGCCTGCTCGATCAGCGGCAGGGAATGGTAGGTGCAGAACACGGCGGTCATCGCGGCCGGTCGCTGCTGCCGGAGCGCGCTAGCGATCGCTGCGCTGTCCGTCGTTACCGGGATCTCCAGCTCGTGCAGCGACGCGTCCTCGTCCGTCTTCCCGGCCCGCGTGTCGGAGCAGATCCCTACGTAGCGGTGCGGTACGGCCTTCTGCTCCGCCCATTCCCTCATAGACTGCTGAAGCAGAGAAATCGACGGCACGAGGTAAAGTACGCGGCCGCCCGCACCCGCGACTTCCTCGGCGATGCGCAGCGCGGTGAACGTCTTCCCCGTGCCGCACGCCATGACGAGCTTGCCGCGGTCGTCCTCCGCGAAACCGGCAAGCACCTCGTCGAAGGCCCTCTGCTGATGCGGGCGCAGGCGGAACGGCTCTCTCCGCAGCGCGAGGTCTTCCGGCCGCTCCCGGACCAGGTTCGGCCAGTCGAACGGCCTGCTGGCCAGGTCTCCGAACCTCAGCACGGTGCAGGGCGTCCTGAGGTCCTTGATCGTGTTGACCGCGTTCCGACCCCACTCGTCACCCGTATCGACGACGATCCGGGCCGTGAACGGGTCCCGATCCGAAGCGGAGATGAAGGAGTCGATCGCCGACTTCGAGATCGTCGTGCCCGGTGCGTGGCACTTGCACTGGATCGCGCAGTAACCGCCGTCGCGCTCCTCTGCCACCAGGTCGATGCCCGTGTCCGCGCCATCGAAGTCGGCCCGGGAGGACGCCCACTCCGACCACATCCAGACGCCAGCGAACCGATCGGCGTAGAGCGGGTCCTTCCCGAAGTAGGCCTTCATCAGCCGCTCGAAGAGGCGGCCCTTGTGCGCCTCGGACTCGGAGACGGACCGGATGTGGTGCAGTACCTGCCGGAAGCCGGTGCCAGTCATCGGAAGGAATGGTACAAGCGCCGCGCTACGGATACAGCAGGCCGGTCCGCCACGAGTCACCGTCCCGCTCGTAGAACGTCCGGTCATGTAGCCGGTGCTCCTGCGCTACCCAGAACTCGAAGCGCCGGGGCACGACCCGCAGCCCCGTCCAGTGCGGGGGGCGCGGCACCTCGCGGCCGGCAAAGCGCTCGGTCACGTGCTCGAAGTCGGCGAGCAACTGCTCACGGCTTGCCAGCGGCCGGCTCTGCCGAGAGGCCCAGGCGCCGAGCTGACTGTTCCGGTCCCGAGTCGCGAAGTAGGCGTCGGCCTCGGCGTCGCTGACCCGTTCCGCACGACCGAAGATGCACACCTGCTCCTTCGGTTCGCGCCAGAAGAAGTTCAGGCTTACATCGGGGCGCGCCAGAGTCTCCCTGCCCTTGCGGCTCTCGAGGTTCGTATAAAAGACGAAGCCCCTGTGGTCGAAGTGCTTGAGCAGCACGACCCGGGACGACGGGCGGCCCTCCTCGTCGGCGCTGGAGAGGACCATCGCGTTCGGCTCGGTCAAACCGGTGGCCGAAGCGCGTTCGAAGAGGTCGCGGAAGCGGTCGAATGGATCGGTGGCGGGCGCCATGGGCGAACTCAGATCCGAGGCAGGACCTCGTCAGTGAAGAGCACGAAGGAGCTGTGACTGAGCGGCGCGCAAAGGAGGTAGTCGAGGAACATCTCTTCCTTCAGACGCGCGATCTCGTCGACCAGCTCGTCCGGCGTGCCGTACAGGATGACACCGTCGAGGTAACGAGCGACCGCGGCCCCCTCCTCGCCGGCCTGACTGAAGGGTCGCGCGGCCAGCTCAGGGCGCTCGAGGTTGCGCCGCGTATCGGTCGCGACCGCCCGCGTACCCTTCTGCCTGTGGGACCTGACCGTCCATAGCGCGCCACGCCTGGCGATCTCCTCCGCTTCGGCCCGTGTCGGCGCGCAGGCGATGAGGCGCGCCATCGGGATCTCCCGGCCCTCGATCGAATGACCGTGCTGCTCCAGGATCTCACGGTACAGCTCTCGCTTCTCGGCGATCCGGCTGTGCGCCGAGTGGGGGTCGAGCATGATCGAGAAGCCGTTCCGGGCAGCCCACGTCATCGACTCAGGCGACGACGAAGCGAGCCACACCGGCGGATGCGGCTTCTGTGCCGGCTTGGGCAGCACCTCCACGTCGCGGCATTGGAAGTGCTCTCCCTCGAAGGTGAGCTGCTCGCTCGTCCAGGCGCCGACCACCGCCTGCACGTGTTCCCGGAAGACCGGGTAGCTGTAGCGCGGGTCGACGCCGAAAGCCCTGAACTCTCCCTCCGCGAAACCGCGGCCGACCCCCCAGTTGACCCGGCCGCCGGAAAGCACGTCGAGCAGCGCCACCTCCTCAGCCAGGCGCAGCGGGTTGTAGAAGGGCGCCAGGGACACACCCGTGCCGATCCTCAGGTTCTTCGTGCGGGCGGCGACCTCGACCCCCATCATGTGGATCGACGGACAGATGCTGAAGGAACTGAAGTGGTGCTCCGCCAGCCACACGGCGTCGTACCCGTTCTGGTCCATGATGTCGATGCGCTGGAACGAACGCCGGTAGACCTCTTCCAGCGGAATCCGCCGGTCGGGCCACGAGAAGAACTGGAGCACCGCGGTCTTCATCGGCGCGCTACTTTCTCACACGTCGCGGCGGTCCTTGAACACGTAGGAGAGGCCGTCTTCCGCGAAGGAGCGGCAAGCCTTGTCCTTGAACTCGACCGCCTTGTCCCACTCCTCGATGTCGTAGTAGTCGCGCTCGGCGACGACGCGGATCTCGCGCACCGTGCGTTCGTCGAGGTCGAGGCGTTCCGCGATCTCGCGGTCCGAAAGCCCCCGGCGCCGCTTCTTGCCCGGCAGGTGCTCGTGGATGTCGACCTGGATCGAGTTCGACAGCTCCAGAATCTCCTCGCGATGCCGGCGGTAGATCTCGGGATCGACAAAGAAGAAAGCCATGTTCCGTTCCTCGCTCGGGTCTACGCCTTCTGCCGGAACTCGGCGCCCACGGGACAGACCCGCATGCACTCCCAGCACTGGCCCTGGCTCTGCGCCGCGTAGGTCATCGACCACAGGGTCTTGGTGAAGTGGCTCGAGTAGAGGACCATCTTGCGCGCCTCCGGATCGTCCTGGTCGAGGGCGAGTTCGAGCCCCTTCTGGAAGCCGGGGATCCAGTGCGTGTAGACGCGGGAGGTGCAGCGCGCCGCGTCGTACCGCCGCTCCACCAGCCGGCCGTTCTCGATCCGCCCGTCGAGGCAGCCGCCGTCGCCCAGCGGGCAGACCCTGGTGCAGGGTGTGGCGCCCTCGGCCTCCCACATCTCGACGCAGGCCGGCGCCGGACAGGCCGGCTCGGCGAGGGGCGGCGTCAACGGGAACGGGTAGGTCGTGATGATCGCCGAGTAGAACAGCAGGCCGTACTCGGGATGCAACACGGGCCCGGCCAGACTGCGGGATCCGCAGCCCGCGAGCTCCGCGGCCAGGGCGACGCTCAGGAACGGCCGGTTGCCGCGACGGACGCCCGGCGGCACGAACAGCGCGTAGTAGCCGAACTCGGCCTCGATGAACTTGGCCGTCTTGAGGCCCAGGGAGTTGATCCGGTCGCTGGTTCCCATCGTCTCCAGGTGCTCGTGAACCGGGCTGGCCCAGTCCGCGGCCCGTGGCGGGCTGCCGCCGACGACCACGACGCGGCGCGCGCCCGGCAGCAGGTCGCCGGGACGGAAGCCTTCGGGCGCCTCGTCGAAGGCGTCGGCGGCGGCGACGCCCCAGGCCAGCGCCCCGCCCCGATCCACCATCGCGGCCAGTCGATCGCGGGCTGCCGCGGCCTCTTCCGCGGTCGGAGCCGCCGCCGCGGACACGGTCACTGGAGGCGCCTCTCGTGCATGCCGACCGGACACACCCGCATGCACTCGAAACACTGCGCGACGCTCTCCTTGTAGTAGCTGAGCGACGACAGCGACTGGGTGAAGAAGTCGGAGTAGATCATCGACCTACGCTGCTCCCGGTCCTCCTCCGTGGTGATCTGGACCAGGGACTTCTGGATCGAGCCGATACCGAAGTTCATCGACCGCGAGGTGCAGCGCTCGCGGTCGTAGTACGAGTAGCTGATCCTGCCGTCCTCGTCGAGCGCGCCGTCAAGGCAGCCGCCTTCATCCTTCGGGCACGACGCGAGACAGGGCGTGGTGCCCAGCTTCTCGTACATCTGGATGCACGGCTTGGACGGGCAGACGTCCTCCTCCAGCGGGTGGTCCGGCTCGAGGTCGAGCGTCGTGACCAGGGCGGCGTAGTACAGCAGGCCGTAGCGCGGATGGAGAATGATGTTCGCGGCCAGCGAGCGGGTTCCCAGGCCGGCCAGCACGGCCGCCAGCATCATGCTCATCGGCGGGTTGTGCCCCGCAGTCGGAAGCGACGGCGCCTGCAGGGCGCGGTGGCCGTGCTCCCGCTCGATGTAGTCGCACATCACGTGGACCGCCACGTTCTCGCGGAAGTCGTAACCCGTGATCTCCATCACCCGGTGATCGGGACTGCGCCAGGCACCCGCCGTCGGCCCCTGGTTCCCCGCGACGACAACGCTGCGAGCACCGGGCAGAACGTCCTCCGGCCGGTGACCTTCCGGCACGAACTCGTTGAACGCACTGGCCGCCGCAACGCCGACCACGAGAGCCCCGGCGCCGGCGCCGACGTCGCGTACTGCCGCCGTTCGCTGCTGTCGGGCGTCCGCCATCAGGATCGCTCCGGTAAGGTGCTCCTCGTGAACTCCGGGGACGATAGCACCGGCGCTGATGTAAGCGTCGACGTCGTCAATCCGTGGGAGGAGCGGAAGGACCGTGGCCGGGTGTCGGCCCTGGTTTCCACTGTGGCTCTCCTGGCTACCTCTCCCCGCGGGCTCTTTGGAGGAACCAAAGTCGATGCGGGCTGGTGGGGGCCACTTCTCTTCGCCGGCCTGGTCGGCATGCTGGGCGTCCTTCTGGACGGCCTGGTCCTCTTCGTCCTCGCGCTGACGCTGCCCGATGCGACACTGGAACTGGTCACCCGGATGGAGTTGCTGGGCGAGACCGCGGACGTTTCCGGCCTGGAAGGGAATCCCCTTCTCGCGCGGATTGTCCCGTTGATCGGTCTGCAACTCCTCCTGCTGTCCCTTCCGTTCGTCTTCGTCCTCAGCCTGCTCGGACCGCTCATCAGCGCCGGATTCCTGCACCTGCTTCTGATCGTCACCCGCTCGCCACGGCCGCAGGGCTTTCGCGGCACATGGGTAGCCGCTTGCTACGCAGCCGTCGCTTTCTTGCTCCGAGCCATCCCCGTTGCCGGTGACGTTCTGGCCATTGTCGGAAGCGCAGGACTCTTCGCGATCGGCCTTCACGCAATCCAGGGGATCAAGGCATCGAAGGCGGCCTTGCTCGCGGCGATTCTCCCCCTGTTGCTCTTCCTGGGCGCAATCCTGGAGATCCTGTTGGCCGCCACCCGCGCCTGACCCAAGTGACGCGCTCGCCGCAGCTCTCCGGCGCGGGCTTGTAGAGTCGGGCGCCGCGCCGCGCCGCAGCCAGGGCGCCGAACGAAGATCCGCCTGACGCCATGATCGACCAGCTCGACGACATCGAAGCGAGGGTCTCGGCGGCACTGAACGCCACGGCCGATCTGGACGCACTCGAGGAGTGGCGACGGGCGACGATCGGCCGCAAGGGCGAGGTGCAGCTTCTGACCCGCCGGATGGGCGAGATCGACCCCGCCGACCGGCCCGCGTTCGGCAAGCGGATCAACGAGATCAAGACGTCCCTTCAGACCGCATTCGAAGCGCGCCAGGAAGCACTGAAGCGCTCGGCGCACGAAACCGACGGCGACGCGGACCGCCTCGACGTCACCCTGCCCGGCCGCCGGCCCACTCTCGGCGGCCTGCACCCGTCGACCCTGGTCATGCGCCGGATCGAACGGATCTTCGGCGACATGGGCTTTCAGACCTACCGCAGCCCGGACGTGGTGACCGACCAGTTGAACTTCGGCGACCTGAACATGCCGCCCGACCACCCCGCGCGCGACATGCAGGACACGTTCTACACCACGGATCCGAGCGTCGTGCTCCGCACCCACACCAGCGGCGGCCAGATCCTGGCGATGCAGGAACAGCACCCGGAGCCGGTACGGGTCATCCTGCCCGGCATGTGCTATCGCAACGAGCAGATCACCTCCCGCAGCGAGATCCAGTTCCACCAGATCGAGGGGCTCGCGGTCGGCCCGGCGATCACCTTCGCCGACCTGAAGGGCACCCTGACCGAGTTCGCCCGCCGCCTGTTCGGAGAAGGCCGCGGCGCCCGCTTCCGGGCCAGCTACTTCCCGTTCACGGAACCAAGCGCGGAGATGGACATCGCCTGCTTCCTCTGCGACGGCGAGGGCTGCCAGTTGTGCAAGGAGACCGGCTGGCTCGAGATCCTCGGCTGCGGCATGGTCCACCCCACCGTGCTCGAAAACGGCGGCTACGACCCGGAGAAATGGAGCGGCTTCGCCTTCGGCATGGGGCCGGAGCGGATCGCCATGCTGCGGCACGGAATCCGCGACATCCGCTACTTCTGGTCGAACGACCTGCGCTTTCTGCGCCAGTTCCAGAGATTCGTCTGATGCGCGTTCCACTCAACTGGCTCGGCGATTTCGTCGAGTCGGGCCTCTCACCCGACGACCTCGCCGAGCTGCTCACCAACGCCGGCCTCGAGGTCAAGGCGATCGAACGCCTCGGCGTCGACGGCGCCGACCTGCCGTGGCCGGCCGACCTGGTCATGGCCGCGAAGGTCCTGCGCGTCGACCCGGTGCCGGACGCCGACCGCCTCGTGCTGGCGACCGTCGACTACGGCGCCGACGCTACCCGGCAGGTCATCACCGGTGCGCCCAACCTCTTCCCGTATCTCGGCGAGGACCTGGGCGAGGCTGACCTCTGGGGCGCGCTGCTGCTCGCCGGGGCCAGCTACCGCAATCCCTACCGCGACCTGAAGATCACGCGGCTCAAGCCGAAGAAACTGCGCGGCATCACCAGCGACGCAATGCTCTGCTCGGCGGCCGAGCTAGGGCTTGGCGAAGACCACGAAGGGATCATCCTGTTCGAGCCGGCCGATGAACTGCCGGCGCTCAAGCCAGGGCGGCCCCTTGCGGAAGTGCTCGGCGACGTCGTGCTCGACATCGACGTGATTCCCAACATCGCCCGCTGCGCCTCGATCCTGGGGGTCGCCCGCGAGGTCGCGGCGCTCACGGAAGCCGCGTTCCGGCCGCCCACCGTCCCGCTGACGATGGCCGGACCGCCGATCGCCGGGCGGGTCGAGATCGAGACCGAAACCCGTGAGGTCAATCCGCGGTTCGTCGCCCTGCTGATCGAGGGCATCGAGCAGGGCGCGTCTCCGTACTGGATGCAGCACCGCCTGCAGCTCGCCGGGCAGCGGCCGATCAGCAACGTGGTCGACATCAGCAACTACGTGATGCTCGAGATCGGCCAGCCGAACCACACCTTCGACTACGACCTGCTGCGGCAGCGGGCCGACGGCTACGCGGACGGCGGCCCGGTGCGCATCGTCACGCGGCTGGCCCACGAGGGTGAACGTCTGACGACCCTCGACGGCGCCGAGCAGAAGCTGCGGACCAACCAGATCATGGTCACCGACCCCGCCGGCTCGCTCAGCGTCGGCGGCGTGATGGGAGGCCGGGACAGCGAGATCGGTCCCGAAACCCGCAACGTGCTGCTGGAGGCGGCGGCCTGGGAGCCGCGAAGCATCCGGCGCGCGCAGCGCCAGCTCGGCGTCCACACCGAAGCCGGCTTCCGCTTCAGCCGCGGCGTCCATCCCAGCCAGGCCCTGCTCGGGGCCCGCCGGGCCGCGGAACTGCTCCGGCTTCACGCCGGTGGCACGATCGCGGAAGGGATCGTCGACCACTACACCCAACCGGCGCCGACCGTCACCGTCGACTTCGACCTCGGCTACCTGCGCCGCCTCAGCGGCCTCGATCTCGACGCGGAAGAGACGGCGAACCTGCTGCGCCGCCTCCAGTTCGAGGTGGAGATCGAGGACGACTCCGCCGATCTACGTGTCACCGTGCCCGACCATCGCCTTGACATCGAAGGTCAGCACGACCTGGTCGAGGAGGTCTGCCGCATCTACGGCTACGACCGCATCCCGTCCACAGTGCTCAGCGACGTCCTGCCGCCCCAGCGCGGCAACCGCGAGCAGTCCTTCGAAGACCGCGTCAAGGACACCTTCGCCGACCTGGGACTCCAGGAGATCGTCAGTTACCGGCTGACAACGCCGGAGGCGGAAGCGAAGCTGCAACTCGAAGACACCGAGCAGCCACCCTACGTCCGGCTCGCCAACCCCTCCACGCTCGACCGCGTCGTCATGCGCCGCAGCCTGCTGGCGTCGGTGCTGGAAGCCGCGGCGTCGAACAGTCGGTTCACGGACCGGCTCGCCCTGTTCGAGGTCGGCCGCGTCTTCCCGGTCAACGAAGGCGATTCGCTGCCTGAAGAGCGGCAGTGGGCTGCCGTCGTGCTGACCGGTCCGCGCCGGGCAGACCACTGGCAGGCGGCTGGCGCCAGCGACGACTGCTTCGACTTCTTCGACATCAAGGGCGTGGTCGAGACGGTCCTGGACCGCCTCGGACTCGAGGTTCAGTACACGGCGTCACCGACGGACGCGCCACCGTCCTTCCGCCCAGGACATGCCGCGGCGATCCAGATCGGCGCCGACTCGAAGCCCATCGGCTGGCTGGGCGAAGTCCAGCCGGCGGTAGCCGCCAACTTCGATCTCGAGCCCGCCGAGGGTCGCCCCGTGCTCGCCGCCGAACTCGACCTCGACCGCATCCTCGAGCACGTCCCCGATTCCCTCCAGGTCGAGCCGGTGCCCGTCTATCCGGAAGTACGCGAGGACCTCGCCCTGATCGTGGACGAAGCGACGCCGGCAGCGTCCGTCGAGGCCGCCCTCCTCGCCTCCGGAAAGCCTTTGCTGTGCGCCGTCGAGCTGTTCGACGTGTTCCGCGGCGAGGCGATCGGCGAAGGCTCGAAGAGCCTCGCCTACCACCTCACGTTCCGTGCTCCGAACCGCACACTGCGCGACCGGGACGTGAAGAAGCTCCGCCGTCGGATCCTGGGACAGGTGGAGAGATCGGTCGGCGCCAGGCTCCGGGAATAGAGAACTACCCATCCACGCCGAGCCGCGAGAGCAACGCGACCACGGCATGCTCAACCCGCAGCGCCCGCTGGCCGAGACTCACAACAGTGGTGTCGGCGTGCCCAAATGAGGCGAGTTCCTCGTCCAGGAAGCCGCCTTCGGGACCGACCAGCAGCGCCGTCGGGCCATCGACGCCCAGCGGACACGGCTCCTCACCGGCGGCATCGGCCACCAGGACCTGCTCGTGGTCCTGAACCAGGCCGGGCAGCGCCTCGGTCAAGTCCCGCGGCCCTCCCAGGCACTCGATCTCCGGCAGCGCCGTGTCCCTCGCCTGCGACAGCCCCAGCATCAGGTGACGTCGCAGGGACTCGGGCCGCATCACCGAGCTGTTCCAGTAGCTCTTCTCCACCCGCGCCGTGTGGACGAGCAGGATCCGCTTGACGCCCATCGCCGCTGTTGCCTGCAGGATGCGACCCACGAACTTGGGCCTCGGTAGCGCTAGCACCAGAGTCACGGGTAGCGCTTCCGGCGGCTCCCGGTCGAGCCACCCGAGCTCCAGGACGACCCGCTCGCGGCTCAACTCGACGATCCTCCCGCGGCCGATGCCGTCGCCGAGCCGACCCACCTCCAGCGTGTCGCCGACCTTCGCCCGCAGCACCTTGCGGACGTGCTGGAGGCGTTCGCCGCCCACCACCGCGCGTCGGGCCGCGCCGCTCCCCGGTGCGAGGTCGCCATCCTCCAACAGAAGCAGGTTCATGCTGTTACAGTCACGCGCTCAAACGACGCAGAATTGCGCTTCAGAGACCACTCGAAGAGGAGGACGGAACCGGAATGGCAGCAAAGAAGTTCCCGGTCGAGGCGGGCCACATCATGATGTTCGCCCGCGCGGTCGGCGACCCGAACCCCATCTATCACGACGCCGAGGCAGCAGCGGACACGGAACCCGGCAAGACCATCGCGCCGCCCACCTTCTACCAGGCCTCGGCCCAGTTCGACCCCGACTACTTCCTGCGCCCCAAGATCGGCGAGCCGTGGTTCGGCTCCGGCAAGGAGCCGACCGGCGTGCCGCCCACGCGGACCGGAGGTGACGGCGGCACGGGCCTCCACGCCGAGCAGCGATTCGAGTACTTCCGGCACGTGAGCCCCGGCGAGACGCTGACCCTCAAGACCCGGCCCGGCAAGAGCTGGGAACGGCAGGGCAAGCGCGGTGGAAACCTGAAGTTCAGCGAGAACATCACCGAGTACTACGACGAATCCGGCGAACTCGTCGTGCGCGCCACCGGCGTCGGCGTCCGCACCGAGAAGGTCGTCGAGAGCGACTGAGGAGAGACGAATGGCACTTCAGGCAAGCAAGATTCAGGTCGGCGACACCTACACCCAGAAGCTCACCGAGGACCTCTCCCGGACCCAGATCGTCCAGTACGCGGGCGCCTCGGGCGACTACAACCCGCTCCACTCCGACGAGATCTTCACCACCAAGGTGGCGAAGTACCCGACCGTCTTCGCCCACGGCATGCTGACGATGGGCATGACCGGCCGCATGGTGACCGACTTCGTCGGCGACGGCCGGCTGACCGCCTACGGCGTCCGCTTCACGCGCCAGGTATGGCCGGGCGACGCGCTGACCGCGACGGCGAAGGTCGACGCGGTGCGCGACGAGGACGGCCAGAGCCTCGTCGACCTGTCGGTGACGACGGTGAACCAGGATGGGGATGTTGTGGTCATGGGGAGGGCCACCGCGAAGATCGATCCGTAGCCGCGAGCTGGCGCAGGGCGTGGTCGGCCAGGACCAGGGCGATCATCGCCTCGCCCATCGGCACGAAACGCGGTAGCAGGCAGGGGTCGTGGCGGCCCTTGGTCGCGATCGTCGTCGGCTCGCCCGCACGGGTCACCGTGTCCTGGGGCTGCGGCAGGCTGCTGGTCGGCTTGACGGCACAGCGCAGCACGATCGGCTGACCTGACGAGATGCCGCCCAGCATCCCGCCGTGGCGGTTGCCGCGAGTGGCGACGCTGCCTCCCCGCATCTCGAACGGATCGTTGTTCTCGCTGCCACGCGCGCGGGCAACGCCGAACCCGGCCCCGTACTCGACGCCCAGCACCGCCGGCAGGCTGAACAGAGCCTTGCCCAGGTCCGCCTTCAGCTTGTCGAACACCGGTTCGCCCCAGCCCGGCGGCACGCCCGTAGCGACAAGCTCAGAGACACCGCCAACGGAGTCGCGCTCCGACCTCATCCGCTCGATCAATTCCGCCATCCGCGACGCGGCCTCCTGGTCCGGACAACGGACCGGGTTCGATTCGACCTGCTCAAGGGTCACCGCGGCCGGATCGTCGATCCGCCCCTCGATGTCGCCGATGCTCTTCACGTAGCCGACGATCCCGACGCCCCAGCGCTCCCGCAGCAGCTTCTTCGCCACCGCCGCGGCCGCCACCCGCACCGAGGTCTCGCGGGCGCTCGAACGGCCGCCGCCCCGGTAGTCGCGGAAGCCGTACTTCGCGTCGAACGTGTAGTCGGCGTGGCCCGGTCGGTACTTCTCCCTGATCTCGCTGTAGTCCCTGGGCCGCTGGTCGCGGTTCTCGATCAGGAAGGCGATCGGCGTGCCGGTCGTCCTGCCCTCGAACACGCCGGACAGGATGCGGGCCTCGTCCGGCTCCATGCGCTGCGTGGTCAGTTTCGACTGCCCCGGCCGGCGACGGTCGAGGTCCGGCTGCAGGTCCGCCTCGGACAGTTCGAGGCCCGGCGGCACTCCGTCCAGGATGCCGACGTAGCCCGGCCCGTGGCTCTCGCCGGCCGTGGTCAGCCGCAGCGCGGTTCCGAACGTGTTCCCAGCCATGACACGAGGACTCTGCCACAGCCCCGCCGCGAGCCGAACCGGCGTAGACTGACGGGTGATGCAGACGTCGACTGCCACCGCGTCGTTCGAGTCGCCGCCAATCGATGCCGTCGGCGTCGAGGAGCGGGTCGCGAGGCTCTGCTCGCGCTCGATCAAGAAGGACGCCAAGCTCCAGGCGCTCCACCTGACCCTGTCGATGATCGACCTGACGACGCTCGAGGGCGCCGACTCCGAGGGCAAGGTGCGGCAGCTCTGCGCCAAGGCGCTCCAGCTTCACGCGGCGTTGCCCGATCTGCCTCATGTGGCCGCGGTCTGCGTGTATCCGGCGCTGGTAGGAGTCGCCAAACGGGCCCTCGAGGGCAGCGGGATCAACGTCGCGTCGGTCGCCACCAGCTTCCCGGCCGGTCAGGCGCCGATCGAGATCAAGCTGCTGGAGGTGCGGAAGGCGGTAGAGGCCGGCGCCGACGAAGTGGACATGGTGATCTCGCGCGGCCGCTTCCTGGCCGGCGACTTCGCCTACACCGCGGACGAGATCGCCTCGGTCAAGGAAGCCTGCGGCGAGGCCCACCTCAAGGTGATTCTCGAGACCGGGGAACTCGGCACTCTCGACGCGGTGCGCCGCGCGTCGGACCTCGCGATGGGCGCCGGCGCCGACTTCATCAAGACATCGACGGGCAAGATCAAGCCGGCCGCCACGATGCCGGTCGTGCTGGTCATGCTGGAGGCGATCCGCGACCACTACCTGCGCACCGGCGAGAAGATCGGCATGAAGCCGGCGGGCGGCATCTCGACCGCCAAGGACGCGATCCGGCACCTCGTCATGGTGCGTGAGACGCTCGGCCAGGACTGGCTCGATCCCGACCTGTACCGGTTCGGCGCCAGTTCCCTGGCGAACGACGTTCTGCGGCAGATCGTCAAGCAGCGAAGCGGTATCTACCAGTCGTTCGACGACTTCTCCCTCTGAGCGCGCGACTTCCAGAACCATGACCGATTCCACTCCATCGACCGGACTCACCGCTCCGAAGCTCCGCCTCGGCAACCGCGACGGCGACGACGACGGCTGGGACTACGCTCCGGCGCCCGAGTCGACCGACCACGTGGAACTCCGCGACCGCTACGGCCTGTTCATCGACGGCGAGTTCACCGACGCGAAAGGCGGCCAGACCTTCGAGACGGCGAACCCGGCCACCGAGGAGAAGATCGCGGACGTCGCCCTCGCCTCCGACGCCGACGTCGACCGCGCCGTGGCGGCCGCCCGCCGCGCCTACGAGGAGGTCTGGTCGCAGCTTGCGCCGCGGGAGCGCGGCAAATACGTCTACCGAATCGCCCGGGTGCTCCAGGAGCGGGGCCGCGAACTCGCCATCACCGAGTCGCTCGACGGCGGCAAGCCGATCCGCGAGTCGCGGGACGTCGACATCCCGCTAGCTGCCGCGCACTTCTTCTACTACGCCGGCTGGGCCGACAAGCTGGACTACGCCTTCCCTGGCCGCGGCGCCCGCGCGCTCGGTGTCGCCGGCCAGGTCATCCCCTGGAACTTCCCGCTGCTGATGGCGGCCTGGAAGATCGCGCCCGCCATCGCGGCCGGCAACACGGTCGTGCTCAAGCCGGCGGAGACGACGCCGCTCACCGCGCTCAAGCTGGCCGAGATCATCCGCGACGCGGGCGTACCGCCGGGCGTGGTCAACATCGTCACCGGCGCCGGCGAGACCGGCGCGGCGGTCGTCCAGCACGACGACGTCGACAAGGTCGCCTTCACCGGTTCCACCGAGGTCGGCAAGCTGATCCGGCGCGCGCTCGCCGGCAGCGGCAGGCACTACACCCTGGAACTCGGCGGCAAGGCGGCCAACCTGGTGTTCGAGGACGCCGCCGTCGACCAGGCGGTCGAGGGGATCGTCAACGGCATCTTCTTCAACCAGGGCCACGTCTGCTGCGCCGGGTCCCGGCTGCTCGTCCAGGAGTCCGTCGCCGACGAAGTGATCTCCAAGCTGAAGGACCGGATGGAGACCCTGATCGTCGGCGACCCGCTCGACAAGAACACGGACATCGGCGCGATCAACTCCCGCGCCCAGCTCGACAAGATCGAGGAGTACCTGGAGATCGGCGAAGCGGAGGGCGCCGAGCCCTTCCAGACCTCGTGCCCCGTACCCGAGCGCGGCTACTGGTGCCGGCCGACCCTGTTCCTGCACGCATCCCAGTCGCACCGGGTGGTCCAGGAGGAGATCTTCGGTCCGGTGCTGGCAGTGCAGACGTTTCGCACCGTGGACGAAGGCATCGCGATGGCGAACAACACGCCCTACGGCCTCTCGGGCGGGGTCTGGAGCGACAAGGGCGCCAAGGCGTTCCGGGTCACCAGCCGGATCCGGGCCGGCGTGCTGTGGGCGAACACCTACAACAAGTTCGATCCGACCGCCCCGTTCGGCGGCTACAAGGAGAGCGGCATCGGCCGGGAGGGCGGGCTCGCCGGCCTCCACGCCTACCTGCAACCGGAGGCAGCGGCATGAGCGAGCGACGACCCGCCGCCGCGGCCGACCGGCTCCCCGTGCTCAAGACCCACAAGGTCTACGTCGGCGGCACGTTCCCGCGCTCCGAGTCGGGACGCTTCGACCGGGCGCTGGCGCCCGACGGCACGCCGATCGCGAACATCTGCCGCTGCTCGCGCAAGGACGTGCGGGACGCCGTGACCGCGGCCCGCGCCGCACAGGCCGGATGGGCCGCCCGCACCGCCTACAACCGGGGCCAGATCCTCTACCGGATCGCCGAGATGCTGGAGGGCCGGAGCGGTCAGTTCGAGGCCCTGCTGGCTGCCGGCGGCACGGCGCCGGACGAAGCCGCGGCCGAAGTCCAGGCCGCCACCGATCGGCTACTCCACTACGCCGGCTGGACCGACAAGTTCCAGCAGGTGTTCTCGAGCGTCAACCCGGTCGCCACCTCGCACTTCAACTTCTCGATCCTCGAGCCGATGGGCGTCGTCGGCGTGCTCGCGCCCGAGTCGCCGCTGCTCGGCCTCGTTTCCTCCATCGCCCCCGCGATTGCCGGCGGCAACACGACCGTCGTCCTGGTCACCGGCGGCCAGCCGCTTCCGGCCACGACCTTCGGCGAAGTCCTGAACTCCTCCGACGTGCCCGGCGGCGTCGTCAACATCCTCACCGGTCGCCGGGACGAGATGCTCACGCCGCTCGCCGCGCACCGCGATGTCGACGCCCTGCTTCTCTGCTCCCCGGACCCGAACGTCGCCAGGTCCGCCGAGGTCGAAGCGGTCCACAACCTCAAACGCGTCGCGGTCCGGCCTCACGAGGACTGGGCCGACGTCCAGAGTCCCTACGAGATCACCGACCTGCAGGAAGTGAAGACGACATGGCATCCGATCGGGAGTTGACCGGCGACACGGTCGAGGGAACGTCCGGGCAGCCCCCCGCGCCACCCGAAACCGGCGAGATGGAGCTCCCTCTCCACGCCCGGAACCGCGCCGCCGAGATCGTCCGGTCCCCGGACAAGCTCCGTGAGATGGTCGCTGAAGCGAGGGAGAAGGCCGACTCCGCTGGCGGCGCCACGAGCCCGCTCAGCGGTGTGATCGAAGACCTGAAGACGATGTTCGACCTGCTCCGAGCGGTAGCGCGCGGCGACTACCGTCTCCGGAAGGAGACCCTGATCCTGATCGCCGGCGCGGTCCTCTACTTCGTCATCCCGATCGACGTCATCCCCGACTTCATCCCGGTGGCCGGCTTCATCGACGACGCCGCGGTCATCGCCTGGGTCGTCAAGACCTGCAAGACCGAGATCGACCTGTTCCGGGCCGTAACCGCAGGTGACGACACACCGGAACCGGATTCCGTCTCTCCCGCCGCAGCACCCTAGCGGCCAGGAACGGCGCGATCACCTTTACGGAAACAGCCTCCGCACTTCAAGGTCAATCTCCACGCCAGGCGCTCTCAGGCAATCGTCGACATCGTGGACGGAGCGCTCGTCATAGCCGTCCGGTCCGGGCGCGCTGCACGCTTCGACGGTACGACTGCCCAGGTCGACCAGCCAGAACTCCCGGATGCCGTGGCGGGCGTAGAGCCGCGCCTTGACCCGGCGGTCGTAGTCTCGGGTCGTGTCCGAGACCTCGATGGCGAGGAGCACGTCCTCGGGCCGCGGGAGACTCTGGCTGTACGCGTCGTCGCGCCTGACGAGCACGCAGACGTCGGGCTGCGGCTCCGTGGCGTCATCGAGACGAATCGGGCTCTGAACCCGGATGGAGGCGCGGCGGTCGACCGCGCCGAAGAGGAACTCGGCGAGGATGTCGACACAGGCCGCGTGGCGACTTCCGACGGGGGACATCACGACGATTTCTCCTTCGATGAGCTCGACCCGGTCGTCTTCGCTCAGGATTCCCGCCCGCGCCATCGCGTGGTAGTCGTCCACCGTGAACAACCGTCTGGCGGGTTCAGTAGCCGGTGTCCCCTCCTCCCTCGTTCTTCGCGCGGCCACCGTCATGCCGTGGATCTTATCCGCGAAGGCGAACCGCTCCGGCGCTGATCGCGCGGACATCGGCCACATGGCCGCCCGCATTGGAGCTACAGCGACGCCGCGCCGTGGTAAGCCCGCGCGACCCAGGCCATGAGCTGGGCGCACAGCAGGCCGAGCGGCGTGCCGACCAGGTTGCCGAGGACGCCCATCAGCACCCCGACCGCCGCAAGCGCGGGCTGAAACACGCCGGCGACAACCGGGGTCGAGATGACACCGCCGACGTTGCCCATGCTGCCGGTCGCGAACAGGAAGATCGGCGCGCGCAGGAGGCGCATCGCGAGGAACAGGCAGGCGACGTGGATGCCGATCCAGACGACGCCGACCGCCAGCACCAAAGGCGCCTCGGCGATGGCGGCGAGATCGCCGCCGGCGCCCATCGTCGCGACCATGAGGTAGAGACCCCCGTAGGCCACCGGCGTGGCTCCCCGATGTTCGAGACGACGAACCGGCGTGAAGGACAGCGCGAGGCCAACCGCGACGACCAGCAGGATGCCCCAGGTGAAGTGCGAGAGCACCGAGCCCACCTGAGGCAGCAGCTCGCCGCCGCGCATGCAGAGCCAGCTCGCCACGAGGCCGACGCCGAGCATGGAGGCGAAGGCAGGCAGAGTGATCGGCCGCGCGTTCTCGGCCTGGACCTGCTGCAGCCGCTGGTTCAGCGCGTCGAGTTCTTCGCGGCGCGCCCGGTTCCAGCGGTCGATCCGGTTCTGGTAGCCGCTGAGCAGGATGATGATCGACATCCAGCCGTAGCCGACCACCGAGTCGACGATGATCATCGGGGCGAAGACGTCGTCGGGAGCGCCGACGCCCTCCTTGATCGCGATCATGTTCGACAGGCCGCCGATCCAGGAGCCGGACAGCGCTCCAAGTCCCTTCCAGATCTGCGGGTCGTCCAGGAACGGCTGGAAGATGGCCAGCGCGATCGGTCCACCGATCACGATGCCGACGGACCCCGACAGCAGCATCGCCGCCGCCAGCGGCCCCAGGCGCCTGATCGCCGGCACGTCGGTCGCCAGCACCAGGAGGAGCAGCGAGCACGGCATCAGGTAGTCCGTGCACCAGTCGTAGAAGGCCGACTCGGCCGGCGTGATGCCGGCGGTGGTGAGCACCACCGGCAGAAGGTAGATCCAGACGATCGGCGGCAGGTACCTGAAGAGCCGGTCGAAGGGCCGTGTCTGCGCCAGCACGAAGATCAGCGCGACGAAGCCGGCGAAGAAGACGAGCAGCGCGGTCGGGTCGTTGATCAGCGCCGGCTCAGCCATCGCCGGCGAGTGTATGGGCTAGCGTCGCGTCTGGCTGCCGGCTTGGGACCCGTGTGCTAATGTCTGTCATTAGACCTGTTCCGGCGCCACCCATCCCGGGCCTGACCAGCCAGGAGAGCTTCGCCCATGAAACATCGCACAGCGGCCATCGTGTCCGCGCTGACGGCGACCTTCCTGCTTCTGAGTTCCGTCGCCGCTGCCCAGTTCGGGGCACGGCCGCCCAACCGGTCGTCCCTGCTCGACGACGGCGCCCTCCACGTCGTCATCTGCGGCAGCGGGTCGCCGCTTCCCAGCGTCGAGCGTGCCGGACCGTGCACGGCGGTGATCGCCGGCGGGCGGATGTTCCTGATCGACGTCGGCCCCGGGTCGACCGAGAACCTTCGGCTCTGGGGACTGCCGATGGGAAGTCTCGCCGGCGTTCTGCTGACCCACTTCCACTCCGATCACATCGGAGAACTCGGCGAGGTCGTCTTCGCGAGCTGGACCGGCGGCCGGGCCGTGCCCCTCGACGTCTACGGCCCGGTGGGCGTCGAGCAGGTCGTCGCCGGCTTCCAGGCCGCCTATGAGCTCGACGTCTCCTACCGGGTCGCCCACCACGGCGCCGACCTGCTCGCGCCGGCCGGCGGCAAGGCGAACGGGCACGCGATCGAACTCGCCGAGGACGCGCCCTCGCGCGTCTTCTACGACAAGGACGGTCTCCGGATCACCGCGTTCCTGGTCGAGCATGAACCGATCTCGCCGGCGCTCGGCTACCGCATCGACTACGGCGGCCGCTCGGTCGTGGTGAGCGGCGACACGATCCGCTCGGCGAACGTGGAGGCGGCGAGCCAGGGCGTCGACGTCCTGGTCCACGAGGTCCTGTCCGGCGCCTTAATCGGCGGGGCGGCGCAGGCACTCGAGAGCGCCGGCAATGAACGGACCGCGAAAATGCTCCGTGACACGCTCGACTACCACACCTTCCCCGCCGACGTGCACGCCCTCGCCGCCGACGCGAAGGTCAAGCTCCTGGTGCTGAGCCACCTGGTACCGCCCCTGCCCGCGGCGCAGGCAGAGGGCGTGTTCATGCGCGACCGTGCCGAGGACGCTCCGAACGACGCAGTGGTCGGCGCCGACGGCATGCACATCGCGCTGCCCGCCAACAGCGACGAGCGGACGATCGAGAACTTCTAGACGCTCCCTGGAGGCCCTGGAAAACGCAGCGTCCTGGCCTCATCCGGCGCACAGCGCCCGGCGGCCGCGCTAGCCTCATACCGTGACGAACTACGCAGCCGAACTCGAGTTCGCGGTCGAGACCGCCTGGATCGCCGGCCAGTTGACGCTCGAGTTCTTCCGTCTCGGCGTCGACCCGGAACTCAAGAGCGACATGACGCCGGTCACCGAGGCCGACCGGGGCGCCGAGGAACTGATCCGTTCACGGATCGCCGAGGCCTTTCCCGGCGACCTCGTCGTCGGCGAAGAGTTCGGGGCAGGTGGCGGCGAGTCTGCCTCGGAAGCCGCTTCGAAACGCCACTGGTACGTCGACCCGATCGACGGTACCCGTTCCTTCGTCCGCGGCGTACCGCTCTACGGCATCCTGATCGGCCTGGAGGTCGATGGGAGGGTCGAAGTCGGCGTCGCCCACTTCCCGGGCATCGGCGAAACCGTGGCGGCCGCCTCCGGCCATGGCTGCACGCTGAACGGCGAGCCGGCCCGGGTCCGCGAAACGCCCAGTCTGGCCGAAGGCTACGTCTCCTTCGGCGACCCGGGGCTCTTCGCCGACCCCCGCCACCGAATGGCCTGGCAGCGGATGATGGATGGCACCGCCTACCGCGTCGGCTGGTCCGACGCCTACGGCCACGCCCTGGTCGCCACCGGCCGGCTGGAACTCATGGTCGATCCGAAGATGAGCGCCTGGGACTGCGGCCCCTTCCCCGTCATCCTGCGCGAAGCCGGCGGCTACTTCGGCGACTGGGACGGCAACGAGACAATCCACGGCGACCGGGCGTTCAGCACCACCCGCCGGCTGCTGCCCGAGGCCCTGAAACTGCTCGCCGGCTAGACCGCCGACCCACCGAGGTGTCGGTGCGCCGGCCCCCTGGCCGGCATCCGCCGGGGGCGGTCCTCAGCCTCCCGGCGACTCGTCGCCTTCCTCCAACGGACCAGCGACACAGCTCAGCAACTCCTTCACCTCGTCCAGGCGGTTGTCCGGCACGCAGAGCTTCACCGGCACCGGGGACTTGCCCATCATCCCCATGCCGAACATGCCGACTCCGGCGCTCTGCACCAGAAACGGAATCTCATACTGGTCCAGGGCGTGGCCGATCGTCTCGGCCTCGAGCCGGGAATCGAAGGTGGCGAGTTCGACGAACTTCACGAGTCAGTGCCCTCCGGCAGCTTCAGCATCAGCCCGAGACGGATGCAGCGCGCGACAAGCTCATCACGCTGGTTGTAGGCGCGGTGCTCGAAGGTCACGATGCCGGCGTTGGGCCGTGAGCGGCTCTCCCGCTTGTCCTTCACCTCGGTTTCGATCCGCAGGGTGTCGCCGTGGAACACGGGACGCGGGAACACGACATCGTTCCAGCCAAGGTTGGCGATCGTCGTGCCGAGGGTCGTGTCGCCGACCGAGATGCCAACCATCAGGCTCAGCGTGAAGCAACTATTGACGATCCGCTCGCCGAACTCGCTGTTCTTCATCGCCTCGGCGTCGAGGTGGAGCGCGGCCGGATTGTGGGTCATCGCGGTAAAGAAGACGTTGTCCGCCTCGGTCACCGTGCGCCGCAACGCGTGGTCGAAGAGCTGGCCGACTTCGAACTGCTCGTAGTAGAGGCCCGCCATGCGGCAACCCTAGCCGAGTGAATCAGCCACGCGCTCGATACTGGCGCCCAGCGACCGCAGCCGCTCGTCGATCCGCTCGTAGCCGCGATCGATCTGCTGCACGTTGTCGATGACGCTGCGGCCTTCGGCGCACAGCGCGGCGATCAGCATCGCCATGCCGGCCCGGATGTCCGGGCTCACCATGTCCCGTCCGTAGAGCTTCGACGGCCCGCTGACGACGACGCGGTGCGGATCGCAGAGCACGATCTGGGCGCCCATCGCCACCAGGCGATCGACGAAGAACATGCGGGACTCGAAGAGCTTCTCGTGGATCAGCACCGAGCCCCGGCTCTGGGTCGCGCCCACGACCGCGATCGACGTGAGATCGGCGGGGAAACCGGGCCATGGCGCGTCCTCGATCTTCGGGATCGCACCCTGAAGGTCCGTGCGCACGGAGAGTTCCTGGCCGCCGGGCACGAACAGGTCGCTGCCGTCGCCACGCACTTCGAAGTCGATGCCCAGCCGGCCGAAGGCGATCCGCGTCGCCCGGTGCTCACGCGGCCGGGCGTTCGGAATGCGTAGTTCGCCGCCTGTCACCGCCGCCAGCGTGATGAGCGACCCGACTTCGATGTAGTCAGGTCCGATCTCGAACTCCGCCCCGCCCAGCCGCTCCACGCCGCGGACGACGAGGAGGTTCGTTCCGACACCTTCGATCGGCACTCCCATGACCTTCAGAAGGCGGCAGAGATCCTGCACGTGAGGCTCGCTCGCCGCGTTCAGGATCCTCGTCTCGCCCTCGGCCAGCGAAGCCGCCATCACCGCGTTCTCGGTCGCCGTCACCGAGGCTTCGTCCAGGAAGATCTCGGCGCCGCGCAGGCGCTCCCCGGGACCCTCGATGCGACACTGAAGCCCGCCGCGCGGGCAGAGTTCGATGCCGGCGCCCAGGCCCTCGAGGGCCAGCAGGTGCGTGTCGAGCCGCCGCCGGCCGATGACGTCGCCGCCCGGGGCCGGCATGTTCACGCGTCCGCGTCGCGCCAGCAGCGGCCCCGCCAGCAGGATCGAGGCGCGGATCGCCCGGCAGAGATCAGGGTCGGGATCGTCGTCGCCGAGACCCGCGGCGCGGACACGCACCGTGTCGCTACCGGCGAACGCCACTTCGGCGCCGAGTTGCCGCAGCAACCCCATCTGCGCCTCGACGTCGCGGATCCGGGGCACGTTGCGGAGCGTGACCTCCTCGTCCGTGAGGAGCGCGGCCGCGAGGAGCGGCAGCGCCGCGTTCTTGTTGCCGCGCGCCCGCAGCGTGCCCGAGATCGGTTGACCGCCCTCGATCACGAACTGGGATCGAGGCATGTGTGCGGCTACGTCCATCGGATGACTCTTGTCGTGCGGCTAGTTGACCACAGGAACGCCGCCGCGAGTGCCCGTCTTCCGATTCGCTCGCTCCTGAAACTCGCGCGCCGCCGCGACGTTGTAGAGAAGTACGGCCCGTCAGGCCGCCTGCCCCCTCCGTATCTGCAAGGAGACCGAACATGAAAGACCTTCACCGCCATCGCTGCGCGACCCTGGCGTTCGCCCTCCTGATCGCCTTCCTTCCCGGAGCGCTTCTGGCCCAGGAGCACGCCGCTCCAGACCACGACGAGCGCTGGGAAGAACTCGGTCAGCGCTGGGAGGAGTGGGGCGAGCGCTTCGGCCGCAGCTTCGAGAACGCCGACTGGGAGTCCCACGGCAAGCACTGGGAAGAGGTCGGCAAGCGCTGGGAGGAGTGGGGCGAGCAGTTCGCCGCGTCCTTCGAGCAGGCCTTCGACGAGGAGGAATGGGACGCCTGGGCGGAACAGTTCGAGGACATGGAGAACCAGGACGGCGAGGTCGACTGGGATCGCTTCGAACAGTTCTGGGAAGAGTTCGGCGAGCGCTTCGGCACCTCTCTCGGAGGGGCCATGGAAGGCGCCGACTGGGAGACCTTCGGCGAAGCGATCGGAGCGTTCGGCGAGCAGATGGGCGAACTGGCGGAACTGATCGCGGCCAGCGTCGAGGGCGCCGACTGGAGCGGCTTCGCCGACCTCGTCAGCGAGACGGTCGAGCAGGCGGTCGAGCACGCCGAGGAGGCGACGGAGGCCGCGGAGGCAGCGGAGGAGGAAGCCGAGGAGGGCTGACGTAGGCTACGCGCTCCGTCTCACGACCCACGGAGCGCGCAGATGCCAGTCGACCCCCAGGTACAGGCCTTCCTCGAAGCGCAGGCCCAGGCCGCGATTGAGAACCAGGTTCCGCCGATCACCGAACAGACCGTGGAGATGGCCCGCGCCGGCTATCTCGCCGTCGCCGAGATGCTCGGCCAGGGCCCGGACGTGGGCACCGAGGACTCGACCGTGCCCGGCCCGGCCGGCGACATTCCTGTCCGGATCTACCGGCCCCGGGATGCCGCCGACGCCCTGCCGATTCTCGTCTACTACCACGGCGGCGGTTGGGTGATCGGCGACCTCGATACCCACGACTACGCCTGCCGCGAGCTCTGCGCCGGCGCCGGCTGCCTGGTCGTCTCCGTGGACTACCGCCTGGCCCCGGAGGCACAGTTCCCGGCCGCGGTCGACGACTCCTGGGCCGCGTTGCAGTGGGTTGCCGCCAACGCCGACAGCCTCGGCGGCGACCCGGCCCGAATCGCGGTCGGCGGCGACAGCGCCGGCGGCAACCTCTCCGCCGTGATGAGTTTGCTCGCCCGCGACAACGGCGGTCCGCGGCTCGTCCTCCAGCTCCTCGTCTATCCCGCCGTCGACATGGACTTCAGCCGTCCCTCGATCGACGAGAACGCGGACGGCTACGTCCTGACCCGGGACCACATGATCTGGTTCCGCGGCCACTACCTGCGTTCAGACGCCGACCGCGCCGACTTCCGCGCCTCGCCGCTGCTTGCCTCCGACCACAGCGGCCTGCCGCCGGCGCTCGTCATCACCGCCGAGTTCGACCCGCTCCGCGACGAAGGCAGGGACTACGCCGAGGCCCTCCAGCGTGCCGGTGTACCGACCACCCTCACGAACTACGAGGGCCAGGTCCACGTCTTCTTCCAGCTCTCACCGATCCTCAGCGGCGGCCGCAAGGCGGTCGACGAGGCCTGCGCGGCGCTGCGCGGAGCCTTCGGGGACGCGGCATAGAACTTGCTTGTTCGAGTCGGTGGGAGGAGCATCCATGAGCCTGACGTCAAGCATCCCCGCCCTGCTGCTGTTCGCGACCGCCGCTCCAATCGACCAGGAATCCGCCGCTCACAGCGAGACCACCCTGGTCCGCATCCTCTCCGACCTCGAAACGACCGGAGGAGCAGACTGGACCGGCGAGTGCCTGAACGCCAGGTCCCGCAGCCGCTGGACCGCCCGACTCAGCGACGGAAGCGTCATCAAGGGACGCTGCCGGAACGGCAAGCGCCACGGCCGCTGGTCCGTCCACCTCACCGACGGCAACCGCGTCATCGGTCGGTTCGAGGACGACAGCGTCCACGGCAGGTGGCGGATCCGCGACCACGTCGGTCACGTCCTCGAAGAAGCTATCTACGTCCGGGGCGAACTCCAGGACGAGCGACGCATCCCCCGCGATCCGTGGTCCAGGCGAGGAGCGCTCCCAGCTCCCCCGGGCGACGCACCCGGCCACAACTGACCGGCGGCGGGAAGCGGTCGGGCCGCCTCAAAGCGAGTAGCGGTAGGCTCGCGCTGTGAGCGTTCCTGCTAGCCGGCCGAGAAACGCCGCCGAGTCTCTCCAGACCGAACGGGAACTCGGCACCGTCGCGGCAGAACTGGCAAGCACAAGAAGACCGCTGGCAGCCAAGTCCCCCGTACAGGGTCTCGCGGAGGAACTCCGAGACCAGATCCGAGCAGGTGGCGACCCGCTAGGCGAGGCTTTCTGCAGAATCCGAAGCCCGCTGGAACGTCGCGATCAGGGAGCTACGTACACGCCGCCAGAGATCGTCGAGAACATGCTCGCATGGTCGGCGGAGCACAAGTCGCCGGCGAGAGTCGTCGATCCAGGCGCCGGCTCCGGACGTTTCATTCTGGCCGCTGGACGGCGGTTCCCGGAAGCCGCGCTGATCGCGGTCGAAACCGACCCGCTCGCGATCCTGATTCTGAGAGCCAACGCGCAGGTTCTGGGTCTTTCGGAGCGGCTCACGGTCGAAGCGGCCGACTACCGTGACCTGTCGCTGCCGGCGGTCGATGGACCGACGCTCTTCATCGGCAATCCGCCCTACGTCCGCCATCATCGAATCGACGCCACGTGGAAGGATTGGTTCGTCAGTACGGCCGCGAAGCACGGCCTTCGTGCGAGTAAACTGGCCGGGCTCCACATTCACTTCTTCGTCAAGAACCTGGAACTGGCCAGGCCCGGCGACTACGGCGCCTACATCACGGCGGCCGAGTGGCTGGACGTGAACTATGGCTCGGTGCTACGTCATGCCCTCGCCAACGGACTTGGCGGTCTGGCTCTCCACCTCCTTGCGCCGACGGCGGAGCCCTTCCCCGATGCCCTGACGTCGGCCGCCATCACGTGCTGGGAAGCTGGCCACCATGGTCCTTCCGTCGCGGTGCGGTCGGTCGAACGCACCGACCGGCTGGACGGTCTGCGGGCGCGCCGGTCGGTGCCTTGGAGCACTTTCCGAAAGGCGCACCGGTGGTCGACGATCATCAAGCCCTGCGACCGCAAGCGGAGCGGCGCCATCGAACTCGGTGAGATCTGCCGCGTTCACCGCGGGCAGGTCACTGGCGCCAACGGAGTGTGGATCGCCGGGAAGTACGAGGGGGACTTGCCGCCCAGGGTCCTCTTTCCGGCCGTCACACGCGCCCGGGAGCTGTTCTCGGCAGGCCCAGTTCTCGCCCATACGGACGATCTTCGCCGCGTCGTCGACCTGCCGCGCGACCTCGACAGCCTCACCAGTTCGGACCGCGACCTGATCGACGAGTTCCTCTGGTGGGCGGAAGAGCAGGGGGCGCACCAGTCCTACACCGCCCGCCACCGGAAGCCATGGTGGAGAGTCGGCTTGCGCGCGCCCGCGCCGATTCTCTGCACCTACATGGCGCGCCGCCCGCCGGCGTTCGTGCGAAACGCGTGCGACGCCCGCCACATCAACGTCGCCCACGGCCTCTACCCGTGGCGGGAGCTCTCCGAAGCCCAGCTGGCGGCGCTCACGGAATGGCTCAACCGGCACGTCGACACCGACCAGGGTCGCACCTATGCCGAGGGTCTGACGAAGTTCGAGCCGAAAGAGGTCGAGCGGCTCCCGATCCCAAGGCTTGAAGATCTCGGATGATCGAACCGAGGCGGTGGACCCTCCCCGAGCTTGAACGAGACGCCGAAGAAGGCGAGTCAGTCTTTCGCGAAGAGCGGCTCAGCGAGCCGCTGCATCAGTACTCGGAGTTTTTCGAGCGCTTCGCCACCGTCTTCCGGGAACTCGTCGACCGCCTGCCGGTGCTCGCGCACGGCGAAGACTCGGAGGAGGCGATCATCGAGATCTTCAGCGAGAAGGACGCGCGGACTGCTCTTCGCTACCTCACGGCGCCACCGGTGTCCGAAGACGACCTGAAGACTCTCGCGGAGACGAAGCTCTCCGCCGCAGAGCTGCGGAGCACTCCCGAGAACGCCCGTCGAGTCGCCTCCCTCGTCTTCCGTCTCCTCGATCCCCACCGCTTCCCCTGGGTCGCCGAGAGCCGCCTGCCGACAAGCGATGAAGTCGAACGCGCCGTCGTCGCTTCAGCCGCCCTCGTGGCGGCGCAGAAGGTCTCAACTTCCCGCCGGAGCGCCAGCAGAGTCCAGGAAGACGCCGTCAAGGAGGTGCTTCGCTCCTGCGGCTTCATCGAGGATCCTTCCCGGCCCGACATCGAGACCATCGTCGATGCTCCGGCGCCGAACCACTTCAGGAGCGAGAGCAAGCTGGGCCGAACCAAGGCCGATGTCGTGGCTCGCCTCGCCGATCAGCGGCTACTGGCCATCGAATGCAAGGTCTCGAACAGCGCCGTCAACTCCTACAAGCGCGTGAACCATGAGGCCGTCGGCAAGGCGCGTTCCTGGCTCTCCGACTTCGGAAGGCGCCAGATCGTCCCGGCGGCCGTTCTAGGCGGCGTGTTCAAGCCCGAGAACCTGGCGACCGCCCAGGACGAAGAACTCTCGCTCTTCTGGGCGTTCCGGCTTGCCGATCTGGCAACCTTCGTTCAGGCTGCGGGTGGCCACGACTCTGGCCCTCCCTTGAAGGAAGACCCGCGATGAACACCGAGGCGACCGGCTGCCCAGGGGAGTTGCTTCGGTGACGGCGGATGGCTTGATCTTCGGTCGTGGTTACTCCACCTATCTCAATCATCGCGACTACTTCATGTTGGCCATGCAGTATCGGAGGGCGGGAGACGTCCTCGCGAAGCAGTGCGTGGAGCACTACGATGACCAGGTCGTGCCGCCGCTTCTGATGTGCTACAGGCACAGCCTGGAACTGTACTTGAAGTCGTGCATCCGAGGCGCCAAGCGCTCCCTGGAGAAGAACAGCGAACACAACTTGGACCTCCTCTGGCAAGAAGTCCAGGAATTCCTAGTCGATGCGGGCGATGAGGACTTAGCGTCGCTAGATTGAGCCGGCCTCACCGCTCGGCAACCGGCCCGGCGATCAACCGGCAGCAGGCTGACGGCGCTCGGGCAGGTCAGGGTACGGCGCGAGTCGCTAAGAGAACGCGACTCTTCGTTCTCACTGCGTCAAGTGGCGTTGCGGGTCGGCATCGAGCCCGCCTATCTGAGCAAGGTGGAGCGCGGTCAGGTCGCGCCCCCTTCCGAGGCGACCATCCGACGTCTGGCGGTGGAACTGGGCGAGGAGCCTGATCTCCTCCTCGCCATGGCGGGCAAGGTATCCCGGGAACTTCAGGAGATCATCATCCGCCGGCCTCAACTCTTCGCTGAACTGCTGCGTCAGCTTCGGCGAGCGCCCGACGACGCGCTGCTGCGGATCGTCCGTGAAGTGAGAGACGGCGACTGGTAACGACGACAGGAGAAGAACCAAGTGATCGAACTGCGCGACAACGAACTCGGATTCAGCTTCCCGGAAGTCCACGCGGATGCGCACGCATCCATCTCGTTCATGCGCACGCTGCGCATTCCAGACGACAACCGGTCGCATCCGCTGCCGCCCGGCTTCAACCGCTTCTCGCTGCACCATGTGGACGACTACGCGGGCCGGGTCCGGCTGCCTGGCGGCGTCACGGCGGCGTCTTCCTGCCGATGTGCCAGGCCGAGGCCCTGTGGATCCTGTTCAGCGCGCGCCATGGCAGCTATCCGATGGCCATCAAGGTGGCGGCGGGCAAGATCGACGCCGTGACCGGGAAGAGCTTTCGCAACGAACTGCACGAGAAGCAGGACTACGTCGTTCTGCCCGACCAACCCTGGCTAGACGGATTCTGCGTCCGCAAAGGGTTGATCCGGCAGTTCGTCGCGATGCCTCTGGGCGGGGGCTACACCGCCGAAGAACAGTTGACCGGCAAGGCCGAACACGGTGGCCTGCAGCTTGTCGTGTATCCGATGAAAGCGTCGCGCTACGAGCTACTACGGGCGCGGTTCGACGATCCGTCCCTCATCGTGTACTGCGAGCGCCCCGGCGCGGTTCAGGAAATGGGACTCGCGCCCGGCGGCCTGATGCGCCAGGAGATCTACGAGGACGACTACGGCCTCGATGCCTGGGACACGGGGGCCCGATCGCGCTGCTTCGTCCACATCCTGAACTCGGCCCAGTACCGCGGGGTCACGGGGTGCCGACCGCCGCACGAACCGCCGACCGCCGAAGAGTACGACCGTGCCGGACTCCCCTGGTTCGAGTACTACGACGAGGACCTGAAGGCCATCAAGGGAGCGCCAACGCTGGCGCGTCTGGACAGCGTCGCAACGCGCCTTGTCAAGGAAGGGCACGAACCTCAGGAGGGCGACAAGAAGGTGCCCACGACGGAAAGGCACGTTGTTTCACTCGGCCCGAAGCGGGACCGGGTCCGCGAAGGCTGCTTCTGATCGGGCCGCCTGTCAGCGGAAAGCGAAGAGAAGGGCGGGATCGTGAGTCAGCGGTCCTGAAATCCCAACCGCCCGAGGCCGGACAGGGCGCCGAGGACGAGGTTCGCGACGCCGAGAACACAGCAGACCCACGCGACCGCGAGACCAACGATGGCGACCAGGAAGAAGCCGCCGAGGGCCGACTCAAGGAAGTTCCACGCGCCCAATCTGTCTGCGACGACCAGCCCGACCATGCAGAGCGCGAAGAGGATCGAGGCCCCGGTCACACCGCCGGCAGCAGCCGGCTGACCCGGTAGCCGTCGAGGTCCTTCTCGTAGCCGCAGGCGTCGAGGATCGCGGTCCACGGAGACTCGCGGGCCGGGCGACCGTCGATCCGCAGCAGACGGAGGGTCCGGCGCCGGCGCCGGCCGGCGAGGTCACGCAGCCCGGCCCAGGCGTCCCCGGGTTCCGGGTCGCCGCCGAGAGCGGCGAACGTCCAGACGCCCTGGCCGCCGGCTTCGAGGTAGAGACAGGGGGAGCCGGCCCGGAGGACGACCCAGGCGCCGGGCACGCGGCGTGGGCCGCGCCTTCGTGGATCGATCTCGGTTCCGAGCTGGGGCCAGGGCAGCACGGCGCCCCACGGATTCGCCGGGTCGACGGCGGGCAGGATCCCGATCGGCCCGCGCTTCGCCGGTCCTTGCCGCTCCCGCCGCAGGCGCTCGACCGCCGCCGGCAGAGCGAACTGGCGGCCGGCCAGGCCGTGAACGAAGTAGCCGCGGCGAATGTGGCCGGCCTCCTCCATCTCGCGCAGCACCGGATAGAGGGCCTCGAACCCGCCGGGCACGTTCTCGTTGCGCGCCGTCTCGGCGGCGACCACGCCATGGCGGTCGAGCAGCAGCGTCGCCATGGCGTGCGCCCACTCGGTGTCGCTCACCCGCCCGATCGGCGCGGCCAGATCGCTCACCAGAGACCACCGGCCGCCAGCCAGCATCCCGGCCCGGCCGCGACGGCCGCCCGCCACACCGGCCCGCATGGCAGCCGGCGCGGTCCCGGCCCGCGGCCCGCGACGCCAGCCGCGAGGAAGTCCGCGGGGCGCACGCCCGGCGGTCGACCGTCGCCGCTTGCCGAGAGACGCGAGCGGCAGGAAGGTGTCGTTCGTGATCCGGCCGGCCCATACGAGGTCCCAGATCGCCGCTTCGACTTCCGTTTCGCCCCAGTCACCATCACCGGCCACACCGCCGACCAGGTCGAACGTGAAGCAGGCGCCGCGCTCCTCCAGCCGCTTGAGGACCGCGGCGTGCAGTGTCCCGGTCGGCGCCTCATCCGCGGCTTCGGTCGGCTCGCTCCCGCGCGCGAGGACGTGGAACCGCTCCCGACGGTAGATCGCTACCCGGCCGTCTCTCGAGCCGAGCCTGCCGTCACCCAGCCAGAGAAGCTCTCCGGCCGCCGCGAGTCCGTCCAGCATCTCGAGACGAAAGCCCGGCACGCGGGCTGGAAGGACGTCGCCGACCAGGGTCCGCCAGGAAAGCGGCACTCCTTCGAGTTGCGCCACGGCCTCCCGAAGGCGAACCAGGGCGCGATCCGACGACGCCGGCATCCCTGCCCGCCCGCGGTCCCGCATCGCCGGACGGGTCGGAACCGCCGCCGCCGTGTCGACGCCCTGCCAGCGACCCAGAAACCGCGCGAGGGCCGCTCCGTCGACCGGCTCGGCTTCGCGGCGTAGCCTGGCCAGCGTCCGTCGCTTGATCCGGCGGAGTACCTCCCGGTCGCACCATTCGACGCCGCACGCACCGTCACGCGACTCGTGCCGGAACTCGCCCCTGACGAGTCGCCCGGCATCTTCGAGCCCCGTCACCAAGGGATCGACAGCCCCCTCCGGCAGGCCGAAGCGGGCCGCCGCGTCAACGACCGCGAACGGACCCCGGCTCCGGGCGTAGCGTCTCAGCAGACTCTCGAGCGGCTCCGGCCGCGGCGCCAGCAGTTCGCCCGGCAGGCCTTCGGGCAACGTCGCGTCCAGGCCGTCGCGGTAGAGCGCCACGTCCTCCGCGGCCGTCCACATCCGCTCGCCGTCCTTGAACTCGATTTCGACGGCCCTCTTCTGCCGCTCCAGGTCCGCGAGCCACTCGTCCGCCTCGCCGGGCGCCCGCGCCTCGATCTCCTCCCGGGTCAGCCCCCCGGTTCGCCTCAGCAGATCGTAGAGGTCGTCCTCGTGCCGCGCGCGGCGGTCCGGCGAAAGCCCCTGAAACTCCTCTTCGACCGCACGGATCACTTCCGGGTCGAGCAACTCCCGCAGACTGGCCGTGCCCAGCAGTTCCCGCAGGAGCTCCCGATCGAGAGTCAGCGCCTGGGCCCGGCGCTCGGCCGCGGGGGCGTCCTGGTCGTAGAGGAAGCGCTCTTCGTAGGCGAAGACGAGGGAGCGGGCGAACGGAGACGGGGCCGGGGTCTCCACGTCATCGACCTGGACGTTCCCTTCCGCGACCTCCGCCATGAGCTCGACCAGGCCCGACAGATCGAGAAGATCGCTCAGGCACTCGCGGTAGGTCTCGAGCAGGATCGGGAAGTCGGGGTACCTGCGGACGACGGAGAGCAGGTTCTTCGAGCGCTGGCGCTGCTGCCAGAGCGGCGTCCGCTTGCCGGGACGATTGCGCGGCAGCAGCAGCGCGCGGGCGGCGTTCTCGCGGAACCGGCTCGCGAACATCGGCGAGGAAGCGACCTGCTCGACAACCAGGTCCTCGACCTCGTCGGGGGCGAGCAGGAACTCCCGCGCCGCCGGCAACTCGTCGGTGTCGGCGAAGCGGAGCGCCAGTCCGTCGTCCGTCCAGAGAGTCTGCACCTCGAAACCGAAGCGCCGGCCGATCCGGCGCTCCAGCGCCATCGCCCATGGCGCGTGAATGCGGGCGCCGAACGGAGTCAGGATGCACACCCGCCAATCGCCGATCTCGTCCCGGAACCGCTCCAGGGTCACGGCGCGGTCGGTGGGCAGCGCGCCCGTGCGGTCACGCTGCTCCTCGACGTAGGCGCAGAGGTTCGAGACGGCATGCGGGTCGAGCGGCGCTTCGTCTGCGAGCCAGCGTCTGGCCGCTTCACCCCGCCTCTGGCCCAGTTCGCGCACGAAGGCACCGAGGGCCCGACCCAGCTCCAGCGGCCGGCCGGGGCCATCGCCGTGCCAGAAGGGCATCCGCCCCGGCTCGCCCGGCGCCGGCCGTACGATGACCCGGTCGCGGGTGATCTCGGTCACCCGCCAGGCAGAGGCCCCGAGCAGGAAGGTGTCGCCGGCGCGCGACTCGTAGACCATCTCCTCGTCGAGTTCGCCGACCCGCGGACCCTCCGGCCCCAGATGCACCGTGAACAGGCCGCGGTCCGGAATCGTGCCGGCGTTCATGCGCACCAGGAAGTCGGCGCCGCGCCGGGCGGTCAACACGTCGCGCCCGCGGTCCCATGACAACCGGGGCCGCAGGTCGGCGAACTCCTCCGACGGAAAGCGGCCGACCAGCATGTCCAGCACCGCCGCGAGCAGGTTGCGGGTCAGACCGCGATAGGGCCGGGCGCGCCGGGCCAGCGCGAGGATCCCGTCAACGGTCCACTCCCGGCCGCAGCACATCGCGACGATCTGCTGCGCCAGCACGTCGAGCGGGTTCTCCGGCAGCTTCATCGACTCGATCGCGCCGCGCTGCATCTGGATCGCCGTCACCGTGCACTCCAGGAGATCGCCACGGAACTTGGGGAAGATCAGACCGCGGCTGCGCTCGCCGACCGCGTGCCCCGAGCGGCCGACCCGCTGCAGTCCGCTGGCCGTCGAACCCGGCGCCTCGACCAGGAGCACGAGGTCGACGCTGCCCATGTCGATCCCCAGTTCGAGCGAGCTGGTCGCCACGATGCAGCGCAGGCGGCCGGCCTTCAGCGCGCCCTCGATCTCCCGCCGCCGCTCGTGGGAGATGCTGCCGTGGTGGGCGCGGGCCAGCGGCTCGCGGTCGTCCGCTTCTTCGTCGTCCGCGGCGGCGCGAGTCCGGTCGTCCAGCTCGTTGAGGCGCTGGGCCAGCCGTTCGCAAAGGGAACGGCTGTTGACGAAGACGATCGTCGAGCGGTGGCGCTTGACCGCCTCCAGGATGCGCGGGAAGACGGACGGCCATAGCCCCGATGTTTCGAAGCTGCGCGGCCAGCCTTCGCCCGAGGAAAGAGACTCGGGCGCCGGCGGCGGCGCCTCCATGTCGGGCACGGACACGACGACCTGGAGGTCTATGTTCGGCGGCTCGGAGGCGTCGACGACTTCGACCGGCCGGTCGCCGCCGAGAAACCCGGCCGCCAGGTCCATTGGCCGCACCGTCGCCGAGAGGCCGATCCGCTGCGGATCCCGGCCTTCCGCCAGCTCCGCGAGCCGCTCCAGCGACAGCGCCAGGTGGGCGCCGCGCTTGGTCGCCGCCATCGCGTGAACCTCGTCGACGATCACCGTCTCGACCGTACGCAGGTTCGCCGCCGCCCTCGAGCCGAGCACCAGGAACAGGGACTCGGGCGTCGTCACCAGGATCTCGCCCGGCTTTCGTAGCTGGCGGCGCCGGTCGGCCGGCGGCGTGTCCCCGGTGCGCACGTCGACGCTGACCGGCCGCACCGGAGCACCGAGCCTGCGAGCCTCCTCGACGACGCCCACCAGAGGCGCCTGCAGGTTGCGCTCGATGTCGTAGGCGAGGGCCTTGAGCGGCGAAACGTAGACGACTCGCACGCCCGGCGTATCGGGTTCGTCGCCAAGGCTGAGCCGGTCGATGGCCCACAGGAAAGCCGCAAGCGTCTTGCCGCTGCCGGTGGGCGCCACCAGCAGCGCGTTTCCGCCGCGGGTCAGCACCGGCCAGCCGAGTTCCTGCACCCGGGTGGGACCGGGGAACGAGTCGTCGAACCACCGGCGCACCGGTTCCGAGAACGAGTCCACGGGTCATCCTACGCGCCGCGCGCGACCCCGTGGAGCCCGAGTCCGGCTGCTAACCTCGCCGCCCAGCGATGGCGCACCACGACCACGGCAAGCACGGCGGCAGGAGCTACTGGCTCGACAGTAAACGAAACGTCGCCAAGGTGTTCTACGCACTGATCGCCGTCGACGTCCTGTGGCTGGCGGCGGACTTCTTCCACAAGAAGAAGGCGGAGTTCGACGCCTGGGGTGGTTGGGCCGACGGCGGATTCGGGTTCTACCCCGTCTACGGCTTCGTCGGCGCCTTCCTGCTGGTGCTGGCCGCGAAGCAGATGCGGCGCGTGCTGATGCGGTCCGAGGACTACTACGAGCGGCGCCGCGACGGCGGAGCTCCCTGAGTCCCGGATGACGGAACTCCTGCTGTCGCCGCCGCTGCTGCTCATGCTCGGCAGCGTGGTCCTGGCCGCGGCGCCGCGCAACGTGCTGCCGCGCACCGCCCTACGCGCGCTGCTCCTGGCCCTGCCGATCTACTCCCTCTGGCGCTTCTGGGGCCTCGACCTCGGCGACTACGCCCAGTTCGAACTCTTCGGCCAGACCCTGACGCTCGTCCGGATCGATCCGCTGAGCCGGATCTTCGTCGTCATCTTCCACCTGGCGGCGCTGATCGGCAGCATCTACTCGTTCTACGTCAAGGACAACTTCCAGCCGCTCGTCGGGGTGTTCTACGCCGGGTCGGCCCTGGGCGTAGTGCTGGCCGGCGATCTCTGGACGCTGTTCCTGTTCTGGGAAGTGGCCGCCGTTTCGTCGGCGCTGCTGGTCTGGGTCCGGCGGAGCGGCAGGGCGGCCGGCGCCGGCCTCCGCTACCTGGGGATGCAGATGGTCTCGGGCGTCCTGCTGCTCGCCGGCATCGTGCTGCTCCGCCACGAAGTCGGCGCGGGCCCCGGCTGGGCGGAGTTCCGCAACCTGACGGGCTTCCTCGAGGACGGCGGGCTTGGCTTCTCGAACCTGGCGGCGACCCTCATCTTCCTGGCTTTCGGCCTCAAGGCGGCATTCCCGCTGCTGCACAGTTGGCTGATCGACGCGTATCCCGAGTCGACACCGGCCGGCGCCGTGTTCCTGTCAGCGTTCACGACCAAGTTCGCGATCTACGCCCTCGCCCGCGCCTTCCCAGGCCAGTCCGAACTGATCTGGATCGGCGCGCTGATGACCGCTTTCCCGATCTTCTTCGCCGTGATCGAGAACGACCTGCGCCGGGTGCTCGCCTACAGCATGACGAACCAGCTCGGCTTCATGGTCGTCGGCATCGGTATCGGAACCGAACTGGCGATCAACGGCGCCGTCGCCCACGCCTTCGCCGACATCCTGTTCAAGGGGCTCCTGTTCATGGCGATGGGGGCGGTGCTCTACCGGGTGGGCCACGTGAACGGCTCGGACCTGGGCGGCCTCTACAAGTCGATGCCGATCACGACCGGGCTCTGCATCGTCGGCGCGGCGTCCATCTCCGCCTTCCCTCTGTTCTCGGCCTTCGCCACCAAGTCGCTGATCATGAGCGCCGCCGTGTACAAGGAGTACTTCTGGCTGTGGCTGGTGCTCCTGTTCGCGTCCGCCGGCGTCTTTCACCACGCCGGGATCAAGATCCCCTTCTTCGCCTTCTTCCACCACGACACCGGGATCCGTTGCAAGGAGGCGCCGCGATCGATGATCGTCGCGATGGTCCTGGCGGCCACCGCGAGCATGGCGATCGGCCTGTTCCCGCTGGCCGAGATGTGGTTCGGCGTCGCGAACCCCTTCTACGGGCTGCTGCCCTACCCGGTCGACTACGACGTGTACACGACGACCCACGTCATCACCCAGAGCCAGCTCCTCTTCTTCTCGGCGCTCGCCTTCGCGACGCTGATGCGCACCGGCCTCTATCCGCCCGAGTTGCGCTCGGTGAACCTGGACGCCGACTGGCTCTACCGGCGGGTCGGTCTTCGCATCTGGGACGGTGTCGCGCCTGCTTTCGTGGCTCTTCACCGCACCGGCTACGCTGCTGCCGGTCGCCTCGCGGCCACCGGCCTCGGCCTCGCCCGGCGGCACCTCGGGCCGCCGGGGCTGCTCGGCCGTTCCTGGCTGACGGCATCGATGGCGTTGTGGGTCGCCGTGCTGCTCGCGGCGTATCTCGTGGTGTTCTACTGGCGGTTGGGGTAGCGTAGGGAACCCGCGACAGCGCCGTGAGCTCCTGTTGGGCGCCTGTGCAACACCGCCGCACCTAGATTACGCCCTTCGGCTGCGTCCGCTAGACATCAACCCGCCTGTGGAGGCTTTGCGGAGGCTGCTGGGAACCCTGGCGGCTGCCGACGCTGGCAACCACCCCTGAATAGCCCCCGGGCGGCCAACATCGTATACAATTCGAATTCCAATGCACCCAACTCTCGTTGACTTTGGCCCCGTGTCGATGCATAGCTATAGTTTTATGGTGGCTTTGGCTTTTCTTTTGTCTTGGTCGATCTCACAACGGGAGTTCTCCAGGAAAGGCCTAAGTCCACGCCCCACATCGAAGATAGTGTGCGCGGCCGCAGTCGGGGGAATTGTCGGAGCCAAACTGCACTCGATACTTCAAGATGGAAAGATCGAACTCATTGAGCTGCTCTCAACCGGCGGGTTGGTTTGGTATGGCGGTGTCATTGGCGCCCTCCCTGCTGTTCTTTTTGTTATCTACCGGTCCCCCAACCCTATTCTCCCGACGCTCGATACGCTTGCCGTGTTGGTCTTGCTTGGATATGGCATCGGGAGAATCGGCTGTTTCCTCGCCGGGGATGGGGACTATGGGCCACCCTCGGACGTGCCGTGGGCGATGGCATTCCCCAACGGCATCGTACCGACATCCGTTCGGGTCCATCCGACACCTCTCTATGAAACGGCGATGTCCTTGGCCGCCTTCGGCTCGCTGTGGTCCATTAGAAAGAAAAGAGAACAGACGCCGGGCTGGCTTGCGGGCGCCGCGCTTATCCTGGCGGGAATTGAACGATTCATCGCTGAGGTATTCCGACTCAACGTACCTGTTCTCGGCGGACTGACAGAGGCCCAGATCACGAGCATAGTCTTCGTTGCCGTGGGCGGAGCTCTTGTCTACTTGGTTGGGAAGCGGGCGAACTGCAAGGGGGTGCAGGCGCCTTCTCCGACATCCAATCGCTCGCTAGGAGAACAGGACGACCACGACCAGAGAGGAAGGGGATGAATTCCCGGTACTGCTGGCGGTTACTTCGCATGCCCACCCTGATACCACTGCTGTCCAACAAACTTCAGGGCAGGGCGAGTTGCAGTTGATCGTTTCTCGGGCGCGGCGGGTCGCGTTGTGTCTGTAACAGGTCATTGAGTGGGCGTCGTTCGAAGAGATTCAGTTGGAGCAGACGGAGGATCTCGCTGAGCGTCCACTTGAGGCGATTGGAGAATTTCAGGTAGGCGAGGAGGAGGTGGACGCACATGGCGATCCAGATCTGCGTCAGCACGGCGTTGCGGGAAGTGCCGAGGAAGCTCTTGATCCGGAGGTTCTGCTTGATCCACTTGAAGAAGAGCTCGACCTGCCAGCGCGCCTTGTAGATGTCCGCGATGGTCCTCGGCGCGAGCGCGAAGTTGTTGGTGAGGAACACGTAGTGCTTGCCGGTCGCGGCGTCGCGATAGCCGACCCTCCGCAGCGGAATCGGGCAGTCCTTCCGGCCCTTCTTGCTCGTCAGCTCGATGAGCTGGTCCGAGGTCACGCCGCGGCCGGGCGCGTACGAGCGGCGCTCCCGCACCGCGTACCGGACTCCCCGCTTGAGCCGCGTGACCAGGAAAACCCCTTGCTCGTCAAGGGATCTCAACCAACTGAAGTCCTGGTACAACCGGTCCGCGGCGACGATGCTCCCCACTGGCAAGCGCAGCGTCCGCGCCACGTCGATGTCGGACCCCTTCCCGTCCGTCACGCTCAGGAAGGACGGCAGATTCCCGCCGTGGTCGAGACCGACGTGGACCTTGATCGCCCCTTTGCTCTTGCCGTACTTCGCCCAGGGAAACAACGAGAGGCACAGGTCGATGTACGTCGCGTCCAGGGACACGAGCGGATTCTTGAACCGGAACCCGTGGCCGGGCGCCAAGCCTCGGCAGCGGTCCAGAAGGCGCTTGAACTGCAACTCGAAGAGCTCGTGAGGCTGCTCCTCGTTCACCCGCGCCAGAGAGGACCGCGCGACCCGACCGACGCCGAGATGGTAGAGCTTCCGTCTCTGGGCTTCCAGATTCGAGACGACGTCCCGCAGGCTGCACCGCCCCGACAACTGCGCCATCGCCATCGCCGCGAACTGGCTCCACCGGCTCATGGAACGGAGCTTCCTCCCCTTGTGATGCCTCCGGGCGTCCCGCTCGAACTCATGTCTCGACACCAGCCTGAGCAACTGTCCGAGCACGGTGTTATGATGCGCCATGGGTCTGGATCTCCTTGCTGTAGTTGGACTTTCGACCAAGACCAACCTTACAGCACCGGACGACTCAGGCCCTTTTCTCAACCCGGTTTGTGGGACAGCAGTGCTCCGCAACCAGGGGTTCCCCACCAAGGGTTCCCCGCAACCAGGAGTTCCCCATGCTGCAGTTTGTCCACGGTACCAAGGTCAAGTGGCTCTTGGGCGCTGCCACTCTCTTCGTCGGCAGCCTTGTGAACGTAACATGCAGTACGAACGGCGGCACTACGACCGGCGTGGTCCGCCACGGCGATCTGTGGAGGGGTGGGATTTGGTGCAATGGCGCCGACTCGAGCACGGAGCCCCCGGGGGCACACTGTGCGGGAGAGACCGTGGAGGAGGATCCGGGCGTTTCCATCACCTGCAAAGATGGAGACGGCGGAATAGTCGCAGTGCTTACCTGCTAATGGCTTCGGCCCCGGGGCGAGCGGTGCTGAGGATGACGCTTCCACTTGACGGCCTTCTGAGATTGGCCGCCATGCTTCTTGCCGTGCTTGCGGCTCAGCCCATACTTGCGTCGGAGTTCACAGTTCGGCTACCCGCCACGTCATCGGCCGGCGAGGGGACCGACATCTTCCTGTTCGAGACTTGCGATTCTTGGCAGTGCGGGAGTGTCCTCCTTGGTTCGGGTCCTCAGATGACTCCGAAACTGGTCTTACGCGCCAAAGGCTCAGGCGGGGGAAGCGTGATCGCCCGAGCAACTCAGCCGGAACCGCGCGATTCGTGGTGGGTGGTCATTGAGCCCGACGGTGGGCTGCCTCTGGCTATGCCGTGGCGTCCCCCCTTAGCGAACGGCCACTTGCCGCCCCCACCGTTCATCGAGATGTCATCGTGCGTCATCGAGGTCACGAATGAAGCCGAAAACGCCATCGGCGGCGCTCTGGCCGCGCCCGTCCTGAAGGACCCGCCACCGGCACTCCGATTGCCTAGGACCAACTCTCCCGCGCTGTTTCCGGCGTGGAGACCTTGGCTGCCACCTCGGCTCACGGACAACGATGGAAAGGTGGCACTTGGGATTCCGACCCACGGTAGCGTCAACATTCATGTCTCGGCAGCCGGCTACCGCAGCCAAGCCGTGCCGTGTCAAACGAGACGTCCGGTCTCGATCCGCCTTGCGCCCACACCGGCTGTGACGTTCCGCGTCGTCGACCATCTCGGTCAGCCTCTACGCGAAGCGTTGGCAAGGGATCATCTCGGGACGCCGCTCTCGATCTCGGACGCGCAAGGGAACATCGACCTGGCCGAGAATGCGGCCAAGGCGGCCGGGGCCACGATCTGGTTCGAAACTGCCAACGGCGCCGTCTATGAAGCAGAGAGGCAAGCACCGGACATCCTGACTGCTGTCGAGCTGTCTCGTGTCCGCGCGGGGGTAGTCCAGTTCGAGAATGCCACCGAACGAGCGCCAACAAGAACCAGATCCACCTGGATGTGGCGACAGCCTAAGTGGCCGTGGGCCGGCATCCATCCGCAAGCCGCGACTCCACTGGTCCACTTGGAACGCGAAGAGTATCGAGCCCGTGCCCTCCCGGGCGAGGCACTCTGGTTCGCGGCGACCGGCACCGGGTACGCGACGTGCCCAGACCCCGACCTCGGCTCCGCTGAGAGAGCCGGGAGCGCGGAGAGCGCCTGCCCGACCCTTCAACTCGCGCCCCGGATTGAAGGCGTAGTCGTAGATGAGGTCGGAACACCGCTACCCGATGCCGAACTTCACCTCGAGTGGCCCCTGAGTCGAGGAGACGTGACGATCGTCAGCGCCACCCGGCGATACATGGGCAGCGCCCTGACGCGGAGCGACTCTTCGGGACGATTCGTCGGCGACCACGTTCCGTTGGCGCTCATGAGCTTCGGCGCGAACTCATTCTCTGGGCGTCGCGTGAACGTTGAGCGGCCAGGCTACCTCCCGGTGCGGGATGAAGGTCTCGACGAGTTCGCTTCGGAGGAGGACGTCTACAGGATCGTCCTTCACCGTGGCGCAACGATTCGGGGTCGCGTCGTCGATGCGGAGACGGGCGCACCCGTTGCCGGCGCCGAAGTCGGCCTAGGGCGATTCAGAGCCCACGGGAACCGATCGCTGGTTCTCGGACCTCTAGACCTCAACACTGGAATGCACGGGAAGCAAGTGCGCACGGCGCGTTCAGAACTCTCGGGCGAGTTCGCGATAAACGCTTGGCCCGGCCGTCACGACCTCGTAGTGCGAGCACCCGGCAAGGCGTTCTTCATGACGCCGAATCTGAGGATCCCGGCAACAGGCCTAGACTTGGGGGACATAGGCCTTAGCGCGGAGTTGCTCGTTCGCGGTGTGGTCCTGGATCCCGGCGGCCGCCCGTTGCCAGAGGCCGCCGTCTGGGCGGCAGGATCGACTAGGTCCAGTGTCTTCGCAGGACCACCACCGGAGACGGGCTCCCGTTCAGGTTTCGGCGTTGGACTCGGTGTCGACGCTCAAGGTCGGTTCCTCGTTGGCGGTTTGAGCGCGGGTTCTTCGGTCGATCTTGAGATCTCGGCACCGGGTTTCGCCACTCAACGGCTGTCGGACGTGCCTTCAACGCATGACGACCTGATCGAAGTCACGCTCGACCCCGAGGCAGTCATTTCCGGGCGTGTCACATGGCACGGAGAAGGTGTGGCTACACGGGTCGATGTGCTGGACGAAGAAGGCCGCTCTGTTCCATTTCCAACCGATCACGTCGGCACTTTCAGAACCTCCGGGCTCGCTGCAGGACGATTCGACCTCATTGCCCACCCTCCCGGCGCGCAAGTGCTGGCTCGCCCGAGAGCCGGACAACGACTTACACTGCTCTCCGACGCGGCAAATGGCGCGGAGGACGTCAGAACATCCGTCACGGTTCCTTCGGGGGAGGTGGTTGAAGTCGAGTTGGAGTTGGGAGTTGGCGATCGGCAGCTCTTCGGCAGGGTCGCGGATAGAGGCGTCGGCCTGCCAAGTGTGGCAATCCACGTCGCAGGTCTTGACGCCATGACGGACGCGGAGGGCCGTTACTCTATTGCCGGGCTTCCGGCGGGTCTCGCCTTCGTCACGGCCGACCGAGGTCGCAGCGGGCCCGGCGAAGGAGAGACGCTACTGCGCAAGACCGTTGTCATCGGCTCGCAATCGCAACGCCTAGACTTCGACTTCAGCAGGTACGAGATTTCGGGCCGCGCCGTTCTAGGCGATGGATCGCCAGCGGCGGGCGCTCCCATCTCCTTTCGTACGGTCGCCGACAACGGCAGTAGCGGCGGACGCACGATGACCGGACCGGACGGAACGTTCGCCCTTCGGCTCCCCCAAGGCGAGTATCTCGTGACAACGCAGCGCGACGGAAGTTGGGTTCAATCCCGCAACACGGTCCGAGTCGGGAAGCGTGCCTCCAGGGTTGTAGTGCGCTTCGGTCGCAATCTCCGCGTGACCGGCACGATCTACGGCTTGTCGTCCGAGGAAGTCGCTCAACTCCAGGTGGAAGCCGTGAGTGACCGACTCGCGGTTCGCGACGGCGAGGCATCTCTAGCTGGAGCAGCCGCAGGTGCTGTGAGCTTCTCGATCAGCGGTCTGGATTCCGGACGCTGGACGGTAGTGGCAACGGTCGGAAACTCTGCTCGGCGCGCGGAGCGAAGGGTCCTTTTGGATGAGACGGACGAACGGATCGAACTCGCTTTCGAGCGCCTCAACGATCTGCGCGGTACCGTCCTGCTTGACGGTCAACCGCTGAGCGGGACACTGGTCTTGCTGGCCGCCGACGGTGACCTCGCCAGCGCCCGCGGCGTCTGGACAGGCTACGACGGATCGTTCCGGTTTCCCGATTTGGCGGACGGCACATACGATGTCGCAGCCGGTGCGGAAACCCAAACCCTCACCGTTCGCCAAGACTCTGACCTGACGATCGACCTACGGTCCGGCCGGCTTGAGGGCTTCGCCCTTGACAGGCGAACTGGCCAACCCTTGGCCGGAGCCACAGTGCACGTTTGGCCTATGCTGACCAACCGCGAGAGAGCCCGAGCGCTCGGAGTCGTACGCACGACGTTCGTGGACGACAGGGGGCAGTTCGCCCTTGACCGGCTACCCGAGGGCGTATGGGCGCTGGCGGTGGATGGCGTTCGGGGCATGCGGCGGGTCGACATCACAGCCAACGTGGCGGCGCAGATCACCGTCCCTTGAAACGTCGTCGAATCGCCGCCGAGCAGTTTCGATAAGGGCGCTCGTTCCGGACGCCGAGAGACTCCTTAACCCCGAGGACGCCGAGTAGGCGATCAACGTGCCGTTCTAGCCGTGGCTGCACCTCAAGGAGATGGCGAGCTAGGCGCACTTCCAACAAGGGCTTCGAGGAATGGGGCGGCGTGCTCGGCGACGAGATCATGGCTGCGGCGCTGATCGACCGCCTGCTGCACCACTGCCACATCGTCAACATCCGCGGCAACAGCTACCGGATGAAGAGCGCACCAGGACCTGCTCCGGACCGCACAGGAGAGGCGCCGCGGAGAGGTGGAACCGTCGTGACTGCCAACCTCGTGGCTCCCGACCGCCCCTGCACAAGTGTGCAGTTTCAGTTGCCAGAGGTGTGCAGTTTTCGCTTGTTCATTGACAGCCCACCCATAAGGGCTTGACAACGGACCTTCCTGTGCGTTGTTCACCGGCCAGCCGCCGGCCTCGGAAGAAAGTGGGCTTTCGGAATGGGGCAAGTCGCGCCGGCCGTCCTCGGGCAGGCCAGCAGCCCGAGGACGGTCGCCGGCGGCGGTCGTGGAGCCGCGATGCGAGAGTGGGAGCGGGTCGTGTCGGAAGCAACGGCGTCCACGGCACAGCACCGTAGCGAAGCTACCCGGCCTGCGCACTGGTCGGGGGCGGCGGCGAGGCGTACGGGGTTTCGCCTCTCAGGGTGCGGGGTTCCTCGTGCCGCCGGTACAGCGAGCGGACCACCACCGGCTCAAGGCGAACGGCGACAGGGCGAGGAAGAAGAACCCGAGTGCCAAGAGATCGAGGATCGGAAGGTACCAGGGCCAAGGGGCGAAGAAGAAGGGCGATACCGTGCCCGAAGGCGGCTTCGACAAGAACATGTAGTTGGACGCAGTCAGTGTGTTCACGATCCCAACCGCGGTCGCCAGAACCTGGAGCCACAGAAAGGCGCGCACCAGCCCCCCGAGCGTCGGCCGCATCTGAAGGCCCAAGGTGGCGTAGAGCACCCCCACGACGATGCCGGAGTGGGAAACGAAGTACTGGAAGAACCGGTACTCGGGAAAGTCGACTGTGAGCCCGCCCGGGGTGATCACGGCGTTGAGGGAACCGACCAAGCCCCAGCAGTAGGCGACCTCGTATGCCTGCTCGTGGCGAAGAACCAGTGCGGCGATCGTAAGCCAGACCGCGACTCCGCAAACGTGGAGCGGCAGATGGTCCTGGAGGAATGACCCGAAACCAGCCACGGCGAGCCGGTAGCCCCAGTAAATCACTTCGTTGATCGCCAACACGCCCGCCAAGACGTAGCCGATCCCGACAGCCAACCGCTCGGAGGCGCGCCGCCGCGCGAGCGTCGCCAGGAGGATCGGGAGGCCGGCAGTCACACCGAGCGCGACCAAGTGCGCCGTCCCGAAGGTCTGAAAGCCGAACGCCGGCACGAGGGGCCTACTCCACCTGGGAGCGTGATAACACGACCGGCGTCAGCTGCGGCGGTTGAAGTCGATGAAGGGGCATTGTCGAGCTGCCCGACCCTCCAAGCAGGACGCTCGTGTTCTCGGGCGGGACCGAACCAAGGGACCCACCGGGAAAAACTCCATCAAGGTCCAAGTACGAGGTCTTCCCCTTGAGGTTAGCAATCTGCAGGACTTGGGTTGTCGCGGAGTCGTTCGCTGAGGCCGGCAACACAGTCCGGGCGGCGTGGCGTGAGCGATGCCGTCGCGGGCTGAGCGGTCGTTCGGTGGTGTTCGGCGACTGCCAGGGTCCGCGCTCGCCAGCGAGTGCCGTTGAGCGCTCGGGAAACTGGGGACGGGACGGCCACGAATGGGTTCAAGCGGCCAGAAGGTTGTGCAGGAGTTTGCAGCTTGTGCGCCAGCATGACGAGCTTCCCCTCCCCGTCGACCTTGGTCAGTCCGCGCAGGTGAAACTGTCCGAATCCCAAGGCCTGTCTGACGATGCCGAAGACCCGCTCCACGGTCTGCTTGCGCAGGCGGTACCTCTTGCGGATTGTCGTCCTGGACCAGATTCTCTTGCATCTTCCCTGCCCACTCGGACTACTGCCGCTCGTGAAAGCGTTGCCAACCAGCGCCCGCTCGACCGTATCCATAGTCTCCGGCATCGAGTCCACGTCCGCGACGAGTTCCTGTTGGTCGTTCACGCAGCCGCTCACCCCGGAGCCCAGCACCGACTGACTACCACAGGCGTCCACCACCGCCTGAGGGTTGTACGACTGCCGCCACTCGCTGCCCCGGCTCTTCTTCGTCATGCCGCTGTCCTGGCCCGCCAGGTTCCTGCTCCGCCAGCTTGCGCTCGTACTCGGCTCGCTCTCGCTCCGCGCGCCGCTCCAGCGTCGCGCAGGCCTGGTCCAGTTTCTCCTTCAACTGGCGCCGGCGCTTCAACTCCTCCGGCAAGCTCTGCTCGTCGACGGCCTCCCCCGTCAGCACGCTCCGCCTCCTCCATCAGACCCGCGATCTCTTTCTGCAACTGCTCTCGCAGCTCCGTCACGCGGCCGTAGAGCGGCCTGTTCCCCTTGCTCACATTCCCGTCCACCTTCGCGCCGTCCACGCTCACCATCCCCGCCCGCAACAGCTTCAACTCACGAGCCATCAACAGGACCTGCTCGAAGGCCGAACCGATCGCCCCCAGGTTGTTGCGCCGAAACGAGCAGATCGTGTCGTGGTCCGTATGTAGAGTTCGCGGCCACATAGCGCACACCGAGATCCCTGTGCGTCGTCCGCTCGATCCGTCGCGAACCGAAGTGACCGCTGGCGCAGCAGTACACCAACGGCGTTGTGGGTCGTCGTGCTGCTCGCGGGGTATCTCGCGGTGTTCTACTGGCGGTTGGGGTAGCGGGCTGCGGAGCCGGCCTGACGGCCGGCGCGTTCTCAAGCCGCCAGCGGCGGCGGCCGGCGGGGACGCCGGCGCACCTGTACCTTTCCGGGGTTGAATCCGGTCACCGTCTTGTACCGATCCGCCGCAGCCGCCGAGGCCGCGGTAGCTGTGGGAAACCGGTCCGCCGGTTTTCCAAGGTCCGGCGGGAAACGGCTTGCCGTTTTCCGCGGGACCGGCAGCTTCCGCGGCCGGCGCCGCGGCGGGCCCTCCCGCGACGCTGACCGGAGCCTCGTGAAGTCGGCGGGCAGCCAGGAGCACCAACGGCGCACTGTGCATCGAGCACCCTGCTGGGATTTGTGCCCTGGCTGCCTGCACCGCGATGAACATCCAGTGGGGAGTATGCGCCATGAGCGCCAGTACAGGTACCGAACGGCATCGCGGTGAGCCGACCAGCCAACGCTAACCCACCAGGGAGGACAACATGACGACGACGTACACCGCCGGCGTGGACTGGGGAAGCCGAGAACACCACGTCTGCCTGATGGACCACCGGGGCAGGGTGGTCAAGGAGCGGGCGTTCGACCACGGCGGCAGGGGCCTCGCCGCCATGAGCGACTGGCTCCTCGACCGCGCCCGGCGCCCGGCGGACCGGATCGGGGTCGCCATCGAGGTGCCGCACGGACCCGTGGTCGAAACCCTGATGGAATCGGGCTTTCCCGTCCACTCCATCAACCCCATGCAGCTCGACCGTTTCCGCGACCGCTTCTCGGCCGCCGGCGCCAAGGACGACCGGCGCGACGCCAAGGCGCTGGCCTCGGCGCTGCGCACCGATCCGGAATGCCTCAGACCGGTCCCGGAACCCGACGACGACGTCATCGAGATGCGCGGCAAAGCCCGCGCCAGGAAGGAACTCGTCGAAGACCGCAACGGGATCGCGAATCGCATCCGACAGCATCTCGTGGACTACTACCCGCAGTTTCTCGACGCGACCGATGGCGACGTGACGACGCCCTGGGCGATCGACCTGTGGAAGCGCGTGCCCACTCCGGACAAGGCCCGGCGCACGAGGAAGACCACACTGGCCAAGCTGCTCAAGAAGCACCGCGTCCGCCGGATCGACGCCGACGAACTCAGAGAACGCCTGAAGGCCCAGCCGATCAAGCGCCGCGACGCCAGCGTCGAAAGCGCCAGAAACCGCATCCTGAGCCTGCTGCCGATCCTCGAGCAGTACAACAAGCAGATCGACAAGGCCAGACGCCAGCTCCAGCAAACACTCCAACAGGCCAAGGAAACCAAGACCGAAGACGACGAACTCCGCGACGCCGCCATCCTCGACTCCATACCCGGAATCGGAAACCACGTGCTCGCCACCCTCCTCACCGAAGCCGAACAGGCCATACGACAACGCGACCACGCCGCCCTGAGATGCCTCGCCGGAGTAGCACCCATAACCGTCAGCTCGGGCAACAGGAAGACCGTCCGCCAGCGACGAGCCAGGAACCACAGACTCGCCGACGCCGTCTACCACTGGACCAGAGTCGCCGTCCAGAGAGACCCCGAATCCCGCGCCAGGTACGACCGCGCCCGAAAGAGGGGCAAAACCCACGGACACGCACTGCGCATCGTCGGCGACCGGCTCCTCCGCATCGCCTGCGCCATGCTCCGAGACCGGACCCTCTTCCAGGCGCCGCACGGACAACGAAACCACCCCGAAGAAGCCGCCGCGCCTACCGAGGCCGAGCAAACACCAGCCAAAACGACACGCCCGAACCCCGACCGTCCCGGACCGAATCCCCGAACCCACCATCAGACCGGAACCTCAACCCCACGGGACGGAACACCCGCCAACACGAAATCGCGAAACCACATCAACGCAGGCACCGACTCGTCTGAACACTCAACGTGACTGCGGAAAACCCAACGCCGCGCACCGACAATCGAGGCCGATTACCCCACTTGCCAAATGGTGGGGAGTCCCAGTGTGGGTCGCACCAGCATCAGCTTCTCTAATGTTCTGCGGTTGCTCCATGAGATCAACCTAATGTAAGATCCCGCCCTTACGATGCAAGGGCTCAGGATCTTCTGCGATGTCGCGGACTTGCGCAGCTTCAGCCGCGCAGCGGAGCTTCACGGGATCACCCAGTCGGCGGTCAGCCAACGTATCCAGCACCTGGAGGAGCTCTTCGGAACGCGACTCCTCGACCGTTCCAAGCGGCCCTTCGTGCTGACTCCCGCCGGCGAACTCGTGTCCCGCGAGGGGCGCGAACTCGTCGCCCGCTACGACGCGCTGGCGCGAAGCGTCTCCCGCCTCGATCCGGGGCGCGGCGGCACCGTGCGAGTCCACGCGATCTACTCCGCCGGAATCGCCCTGCTCAACCAGTTGCGGGCCGAGTTCCAGCTTCAACGGCCGGAGCTCGAAGTGCAGATCGAGTACGAGCCGCCCGCCGCGGTGGCCGAGGCTGCGCGTACCGGCCGTTGCGACTTCGGCATCGTCTCCTACCCGGAGCAGTGGCCCGGCCTGCAGTCGCGCCCGCTACGGGAGGAGCGGATGTGCCTGGCCTGCGGAGTGAACCACGAACTGGGAGGCGCCGAGCGCGTGCTCGCCGGTGACCTCGACGGCCGCGAGCTGATCCACTTCACCCACGAACTCCCCGCCGCGCGTCACATTCGCAGCTACCTGGTCGAGAACGGCGCGGAAGCGGTGTTCGCCCAGCGGCTCGACAACATCGACACGTTCAAGAGCATGCTGCAGGCGACCGACTACGCCGCGATCCTGCCGCTCAGAACGTTCCACGCAGAGGTGCGCGCGGGACTGCTCGCCGCGGTGCCGCTCGACCCGCCGCTCGAGCGGCCGGTGGGAATCGTCTACGCCCGCGGCCGCCTCCGTCAGGCCGCCGAAGAATTCGCCGCCTTCCTGACCGAGAACGCCGGGCCGATGCCCGCGGACGACGAGGCAATAGCAGAGCGCGGAGAGGCGGCATGAAGTTCCGTCCCGGCAAGATCGGTCTGTACGACCCGGCCTACGAGCACGACGCCTGCGGCGTCGGCTTCATCGCCCACGTCCGCGGCGAACGCAGCCACCGGCTGATGCAGCAGGCCGCCCACATGTTGACGCAGATGGACCATCGGGGCGCCTGCGGCTGCGAGCCGAACACCGGCGACGGCGCCGGCATGCTGACCGCGCTGCCACACGCCCTGCTTCGACGCGTCGCCGACGACGAGTTCGGCGCCGAACTCGGAGCGCCCGGCACCTTCTCCGCCGGCGTCTTCTTCCTGCCTCAGGACGACGGCGAACGCGAGCTGTGCCGGCGGGTCGTGGAGGAGATCGTCGCGGACCGTGGCCAACAGCTCATCGGCTGGCGCAAGGTGCCGACCCGCCCCGAGGTCGCGGACATCGGCGTCACGGCAATCGACTCGATGCCGGTCATCGAGCAGCTCTTCATCCGGGCGGCCGACGGGCTCGACCAGGACGCCTTCGAACGCGAGCTCTACCTGATCCGCAAGCAGGCGACGATCCGCCTGCGCGGCAACGACGCGCTCGCCCAGGCGCAGATGTTCTACGTCTGCTCGCTGTCGACGCGAGTGATCATCTACAAGGGCATGCTGACCTCCGGGCAGCTCGTGCCGTTCTTCCCGGATCTGGCGGCGCCGGACTACGAATCGCACCTGGCGATGGTCCACTCGCGCTTCGCCACGAACACGTTCCCGTCCTGGGACCGCGCCCAGCCGAACCGCTTCATGAGCCACAACGGCGAGATCAACACGCTGCGCGGCAACATGAACTGGATGCACGCTCGCGAAGGCGTGCTTGAGAGTGACCTGTTCGGTGACGATCTCCCCCTCGCCTTCCCGGTCGTCGAGCCCGACTGCTCCGACTCGGGCAGCTTCGACAACGTGCTCGAGTTCCTGCTGCTCACGGGCCGCACCCTCCAGGAGGCGGTCATGATGATGATCCCGGAGGCGTGGCAGAACGACCCGCACATGGACGCCACGAAGAAGGCGTTCTACGACTATCACTCCTGCCTGATGGAGCCCTGGGACGGGCCGGCATCGATCGCCTTCACCGACGGCCGCTACATCGGCGCGGTGCTCGACCGCAACGGCCTGCGCCCGAGCCGCTACTACGTCACCGACGACGACCTTGTGATCATGGCGTCAGAGGCCGGCGTCGTCCCGGTCGAGCCGGAGCGGGTGCTGCGCAAGGGGAGGCTCAAGCCCGGCCGGATGTTCCTGGTCGACTTCGATCTCGGCCGCATCGTCGCCGATGAAGAGCTGAAGAGCACGTTCGCCGGCAGGCGGCCCTACGCCGAGTGGCTGGAGAACCGCACCGACCTCGCCGACCTGGTCGCCAACGCCCAAAGTAACGGCAGCGCGCCCGCGAACCAGGCGTCGATGGACGACGACACGCTGACCCGCAGCCTGCAGGCTTTCGGCTACACCGGCGAGACGATGCGCTTCATGCTGCGCCCCCTGATCGAGGAGCAGCGCGATCCGATCGGATCGATGGGCAACGACACCGCCCTCGCCTTCCTCTCCGACCAGGACCGCCCGGTCTACGACTACTTCAAGCAACTCTTCGCCCAGGTCACGAACCCGGCGATCGACTCGATCCGTGAAGAGGTCGTCATGTCGGTCGACTGCACGATCGGCCCCGAGCGCAACCTGCTGGAGACGACGGCCGACCATTGCCGGCGCGTCCGCCTTCCTCATCCGATCCTCAGCAACCGGGAGTTCGCGGCGCTCGCCGACGCCGGCGAAGCCGGCTTCTCCTGCCGCACCCTCGACGCCACCTGGCCCCTCGAAGAGGGCGCCTCGGGCCTCGGCAACGCTCTCGACCGCCTGTGCGCGGAGGCCGAGCAGGCGGTCGACGACGGCTGCGGCTTCGTCGCCCTCTCGGATCGCTCCGCCGGACCCGATCGCGTCCCGGTGCCGACCCTGCTCGCCTGCGGCGCCGTCCACCACCACCTGCTGCGGACGATCAAACGCACCCGGGTCGGTCTCCTGCTCGAGACCGGCGAGGCGCGCGAGGTCCACCATCACTGCCTGCTGGTCGGCTACGGCGCCGACGCGATCAATCCCTACCTGACCTTCGAGGCGCTCTGGCAGGCGCGCCGCCAGGGCCGGCTGCCGGCCGCGGCCGACGACCAGGCGGTCGTCGACCGCTACCGCAAGGGAGTCCGGAAGGGGATGCTCAAGGTGATGGCCAAGATGGGCATCTCCACGCTGCAGAGCTACAAGGGCGCCCAGATCTTCGAGGCGGTCGGGCTGTCCACCGAAGTGATCGACCGCTGCTTCGCCGGCACCGCCAGCCGGATCGAGGGCGCGGGACTCGAACGGCTGGCGAAGGACGCGCTGCGCCGGCATGCCCGCGGCTTCCCGGCGGACGAGCGCGACCGGGTGGCCGAGCTGGGGAACCCCGGCGACTACCACTGGCGCGCCGGCGGCGAGAGCCACATGTGGAACCCGCGGATGATCTCGCGGCTCCAGAACGCGGCCCGCACCAACAGCACGGAGGCCTACGAGAGCTTCGCCCGCCTCGCCAACGAGGACACGACCCGGAAGTGCTCGCTGCGCGGCCTGCTCCAGTTCCGCACAGACCGAGAACCGCTGCCGCTCGACGAGGTCGAGCCGGCGAGCGAGATCGTCAAGCGCTTCTGCACGGGCGCGATGAGCTTCGGCTCGATCTCGGCCGAAAGCCACGAAACGCTGGCCATCGCGATGAACCGCCTCGGCGGCAAGAGCAACACCGGCGAGGGAGGCGAGGACCCGTCGCGCTTCACCCCGGACGCCAACGGCGACCTTCGCCGCTCGGCCATCAAGCAGGTCGCCTCGGGCCGTTTCGGCGTCACCTCCTGGTACCTGACCAACTCGGACGAACTGCAGATCAAGATCGCCCAGGGCGCCAAGCCGGGCGAAGGCGGCGAACTGCCCGGCCACAAGGTCGACGAGATCATCGCCAGGACCCGCTACTCGACTCCCGGCGTCGGCCTCATCTCGCCGCCGCCGCACCACGACATCTACTCGATCGAGGACCTGAAGCAGCTCATCCACGATCTGAAGAACTCGAACCCGGGCGCCCGGGTCAGCGTGAAGCTCGTCTCCGAAGTCGGCGTCGGGACGGTCGCCGCCGGCGTCGCCAAGGCGCACGCCGACCACATCCTGATCTCGGGCCACGACGGCGGCACCGGCGCTTCGCCGCTCACCAGCATCAAGCACGCCGGCCTGCCCTGGGAACTCGGCATCGCCGAGACCCACCAGACTCTGGTGTTGAGCGACCTGCGCTCGCGGGTAATCCTCCAGACCGACGGCCAGCTCAAGACCGGCCGCGACGTCGTCGTCGCCTGCATGCTCGGCGCCGAGGAGTTCGGCTTCTCCACCGCGCCGCTGATCACGATCGGCTGCATCATGATGCGCAAGTGCCACCTGAACACCTGCCCGGTCGGCATCGCCACCCAGGATCCGGAACTGCGCGCCAAGTTCGAGGGCACGCCGGAGGAGGTCGTCAACTACCTCTTCCTCGTCGCCGAGGAGACGCGGCGGCTCATGGCGAGCCTCGGCGTCGCGACGATGCGGGAACTCGTCGGCCGGACCGACCTCTTCCTGCCCGAACTCGCGGTCCGGAACGAGAAGACCGAAGGACTCGACCTCTCCGCCGTGCTGCAACCCGCGCTGCGCAGGCACGAAGGCGTCGAGGTGGTGCACACGATCGAACAGGACCACGCGCTCGAGTACGCCCTCGACAACGAACTGATCGACCGCGCCCGGCCGGCGCTGGAACGTGGCGCGCGCGTGCGGATCGACCTGCCCATCGTCAACACCCAACGCACCGTCGGCACGATGCTGAGCCACGAGCTGATGAAGGCGCGCGGCGAGCACGGCCTCTCCGACGACACGATCCACATCTCGCTGACCGGCAGCGCCGGCCAGAGCCTCGGCGCCTTCCTCGCGCCCGGCATCACGATCGAACTCGAGGGCGACGGCAACGACTACGTCGGCAAGGGGCTGTCGGGCGGAAGGCTCATCCTCTACCCACCGCGCCGGTGCCGATTCGTCGCCGAAGAGAACGTCCTGATCGGCAACGTCGCGCTCTACGGCGCCACCGGTGGCGAAGCGTTCTTCCGCGGCCGCGCGGCGGAGCGCTTCTGCGTCCGCAACTCGGGCGCCCACGCGGTCATCGAGGGGATCGGCGACCACGGCTGCGAGTACATGACCGGCGGCCGCGCGGTGATCCTGGGACCGACCGGGCGCAACCTCGCGGCCGGCATGAGCGGCGGCATCGCCTGGGTCTTCGATCCGGACAAGGAACTGGCCCACAACTGCAACTTCGAGATGGTGGGGCTCGAGCCCGTCGGCGGCGAGTACCGGAGCGAACTCCGGGAACTGGTCGCGCGGCACGCCCGCTTCACCGGCTCGACGGTGGCGCGCCGGCTGCTCGAGCGCTGGAGCGAAGCCGTGGGTCAGTTCACCCAGGTCATGCCCCATGACTACCGGCGCGTCCTCCTGGCACAGGGCGAGACTGAGGACCGGGCCGTAGCGAAGGCCGAGGCCGCGGCCTGAGGCCGGCGGAGGCGGCGGACAGGCAGGGCATGGGCAAGGACACCGGCTTCAAGGAGTACGCGCGGGTCGCGGTTCCCTACCAGGATCCGCTGATTCGCCTGACCCACTACGGCGAGTTCCTGCAGCCGGTACCGGAGGAGCACCTGGCCACACAGGGCGCCCGCTGCATGGACTGCGGCGTGCCGTTCTGCCAGTCGCACGACGGTTGCCCGATCGACAACCTGATCCCGGAGTGGAACGACCTCGTCTACCAGGGCCGCTGGCGCGAGGCGCTCCGGAGGCTCGAGCAGACGAACAACTTCCCGGAGTTCACCGGCCGTGTCTGCCCGGCGCCATGCGAAGGCGCCTGCGTGCTCGGGATCACCGACCCCGCGGTGACGATCAAGAACATCGAGAACGCGATCGTCGACCGCGGCTTCGAGGAGGGCTGGATCGTTCCCCGCCCGCCGGCGAAGCGAACCGGCAGGAAGGTGGCGATCATCGGCTCCGGGCCCGCCGGTCTCGCCGCCGCGGCGCAACTGAACTGCGTCGGCCACTCCGTGACCGTGTTCGAACGCGAGGACCGGATCGGCGGCCTCCTGATGTACGGCATCCCGAACATGAAGCTCGACAAGCGCCTGGTCGTCGACCGGCGGATCGACCTGATGCGGGCGGAGGGCATCGAGTTCGTGACCGGCGCCCATGTCGGCGTGAACGTCGATGTCGGGGCACTGCGCCGCGACCACGACGCGATCCTGCTCGCCTGCGGCGCCACCAGGCCGCGCGACCTGGAGATTCCGGGCCGCGAGCTCTCGGGCATCCACTTCGCGATGGACTTCCTGACCGAGCACACCCGCGCGCTCCTCGATGCTGACCTTCCGAGCGACACCAGGGAAGGGGGGGGCGCCCATCCGGTCGAAGCGCCGATCCACGCCGCAGGCAGGAATGTCATCGTGATCGGCGGCGGCGACACCGGCGCCGACTGCATCGCGACCGCGGTCCGGCACGGCTGCGCTTCGCTGGTCAACTTCGAGCTCCTGGATCGGCCGCCGGACGACCGGGCGCCCGACAACCCCTGGCCGGAATGGCCGCGCATCTTCCGCGTCGAGTACGCGCACGCCGAAGCCGCGGCCAGGTTCGGCGCCGACCCGCGGGTCTTCTCCGTCCTCTCGAAGCGCTTCGTGGACGACGGCGACGGCGGCGTCGCCGGTATCGAGACGGTCCGCATCGCCTGGCATCGGGACGGCGCCGGCCGCTTCACGATGGAGGAGGTGCCGGGCACCGAGGAGACCTTCGAGGCCGAACTCGTGCTGCTCGCGATGGGCTTCCTCGGACCGGAGGTCACGCTCGGAGAGCAGTTGGGTCTGGCGACCGACGAGCGCAGCAACTTCGCGGCCGATCCCGGGCAGTACGCCACTTCGATCGAAGGAGTGTTCGCCGCCGGCGACTGCCGCCGCGGCCAAAGCCTGATCGTCTGGGCGATCAACGAGGGACGCGGCGCTGCCGCCCGGATCGACGAGTACCTGACCGGGGCCACCGAGCTACCCCTGCCGTCGTCGCTCTGAAGGCGCTATGGTTGGTTCCTCAACCAACTCGTGGCAGTCGGCCTACTCCTGACGCCAGGCACACAACAGCCTGAGGATCCGACAAAACGACTGCACTCGGCCATGCACCGAATCAGATCATCTACAGCTTGCCGCTACAGCCCATTAGTCCGCACCTTCTCCCCTTAGCCGTTCCGCTTCAAGGGAGAACCAATCAAGCACTCTCCTGGGTGCCCGAACAGAGAAAGCCGCGAGTTTGCCAGCCAGGATCGCCAACACAATCAAGAATGCGAGAAAGCCCCTGGTAGGCGTCGGCGGCGCCGGCAACAAGAAGTACAGCCAAACGGCCCATACAAGGAAGAACAGAAGCTCTGCTCGACCGTCTGGACAGGGCCAACTGCCTTCCGAGCTATCGACGATTTGGGTTTCGTTGACACGGAACTGCCCACCAAGAACTGCTTGGCGGGAGAACCTCCCGACTCCCATGTGCCTCGCCAAGCAAAAGAGGGGAGCGAGCCTCACAAGGCCCGGAATGAACAACGCAGCAGCCATAGATGTCCAGCCTACAAAGAGGAAGACCTGCCCGAGGTCACCGATCTGTGCATTGATAACGCTGCTAAAGAACTCCCAGACCTCTGCCGGTTGCTTGGCGGGACCTGGGCTGGAGTGAAACCGGCTGCTGAGGATGATTGCAGCGCCAGTTGTCAAGACTCCAAATGCCTGAACCTCAAACGGAAAAGTGGAACCCCCATCAGATCCCGTCCACCGGGTCGCTTGCCCCGACGCCGGATCATCGGAAAGCGAGCGAAGAACCGATGTATTGAACTGAAAGAGCAAGAAGGCGAGGCGGATAGAGAATGTTGCGGCTAGCCACTGCGTCAGGTAGAAGAAACTCCAGAAAAGGTACTGGAGATCCGCTTCGAGTCGCAGACTTTGCAGTTCTGAGTGAGCGTCGAGCAAGTTTAGGACGAGGGCTATCCCAAGTGGGCCGTACGCGCTGAAGAAGGAGGAGCGTGCGGAGTCAGGGGAGTGACAGTGGAGCCGCTTGGCGACGGTGCGAAGCAAGAGCGGGTCTTCAGGCTGTTGTGTGGGTGGTTGCGGGTTTGGTGGCTGGCTTGCGGGTTTAGACTGGCGGGATGAAGAGTGCCAGGACGTTCGAGAGGTTGTTGGGTATCAAGCCGCCTTGGCGTGTGCGTGCGGTGGTGCTTCGGATGGACGAGCCGCATCCGCGCCGTCGCGGTCCGGTGGTAGGCGGGACGGTGGAGATCCACGTCGAGCACAATGGGGAGGCTCTCTGCCCGGAGTGCGGCGTGGCTTGTCCGGGCTACGACAGCCGGCATCGCCGCTGGCGTCATCTGGACACGATGCAGCACCAGACGCGGGTTCACGCGGAGGTTCCTCGGGTGCTCTGCTCGGAGCATGGCGTCCACCAGTTGAAGGTGCCTTGGGCGGACGAGAGTTCGCGGTTCACGGCGCTGTTCGAGGCAGAGGCCATCGAATGGCTTCGCGAGGCGAGCGTTCACGCGGTGGCGGGCCGCATGGGTCTGAGTTGGGATCAGGCGGCGGGGATTCAGCGTCGCGCGGTGGAGCGGGGTCTCGCGCGGCGCCAGTTGGAGCCGCCTCGGTTGCTGGGCGTGGACGAGACGTCGTTTCGGCGGCGCCACGAGTACGTGACGGTGGTCAACGATCTGGAGCGCGGCGTGGTGACTCACGTGGCCGACGGTCGTGGCCGGGCCGCCATTGACGGCTACTTCGAGGAGTTGGGCGAGACGGGCTGCGCTGGCATCGAGCAGGTGGCGATGGACATGTGGCCGGCCTACATTTCCTCGGTGGAGAAGTACACGGACGCGGCCATCGTTCATGACCGATTCCACATCGTCGCGCACCTGAATCACGCCGTGGACCTGGTTCGACGCGCCGAGCAGCGGGAGTTGCTCGAAGCAGGGGACCCGGGTCTGAAGCGGAGCCGCTACCTGTGGTTGATGGGGAGTGGGCGAATGACCCGCCCGCAGCAGCGGCGCTTCGCTGCTCTTCGCGCGAGTCACCTTCGCGTGGCGCGGGCCTGGGCGATCAAGGAGATGGCGCGGGACTCGTGGGGCTACGCGCGCCGCGGCTGGGCCGAGCGGCGCTGGCAGAACTGGTACGACTGGGCGATCCGCAGTCGGCTGGAACCGATCAGGAAAGTGGCCAGGATGATCAGGGGCCACTGGGACGCCGTCATCAACGCCGCCGTGTCCGGCATCTCCAACGCCAACGCCGAGGGGATCAACGCGACGATCCAGAAAATCAAGCGAAGAGCGAACGGCTATCGAAATCGAGAGCACTTCCGCCTCGCCATCTACTTCCATCTCGGCGGACTCGACATGGCGCCCGAGTCACTCCGTGCCCACACACAAACCTGAAGCGCCGCAAGAGCAGGGCGCCGAAGGGAAGCCAGAAGACACCCAGCGCGGGTCGACGGTAGTGGGAGACGAAGTCGTCGCCGGCGGCTTGCTGGAGGTCCTGACTCAGGATAGAAAGGGCCAAGGTGAGAAGACCTAGTGTTCCGGCTGACAAGCTCCAGAGGGAGTGGACTCCTCCGAAACAGAGGGAGCGGTCGATGAGCGGTTGGTCTTTACCAAGGCGACGCATGTGATGACGTATCGGGGTGCGCTCGTGTGGGGTCTGGCGGTACTTTTGGAGCGGTCAGAGGGTGGCCGGATTGGGGGACCAGCCTAAACTACGGTGTCGCCGGAAGGACCCGACGGGAGGGTTGGCTGGGTGACTTTGCCTGATACAGGGGCCTCCCCGTTGCGGGGGAGGCCCCTGATTCTCTCCACCGCGGCCGCTGGCGCCGCGGCTTTTCTTGAAGAAGATCAGCTGAAGAAGATCAGCTTAGAAGCTGAACCGGCCTCCAATCTGCAACTGACGCCAGCTCGTGACTCGCCCAGACGGTATCCCGAGGTCCTCCGGAACCACGCCGCCCTCTACGTTCCGCTGGCTGAAGCCCACGGCGAAGCTGTGCTCGTCGAACAGGTTGAACGCCTCGACGAAGACATCGAGCCGCATGTCGTCGCCGAAGCGGAAGAACTTGCCGACGCGGACATCGACTGTCTGGATCGACTCGTTCCTGAAGGTGTTTCGTCCTACGACGGAACCATCGATGATGGCGCGGTAGTCGGGGCAGTTGAAGATGGGCCGCCCACAGCCGATGCTGTCGAAGCCCCGGACGGGTGTGTCGCGGTCATTCACATCAATGGCGGTGTACGGCGTTCCCGACTGGTAGTTCAGGATGCCCGAGATCTGGAAGTCGGCCGGCAACTGGATCATGCCGGTGACGACCAGGCGATGCTCGACGTCACGGTCCGAGAGGCCCCAGTCGTAGTCCAGGTTGCCGGTGTCGGAGATCGTGACGCCGGTCGCCGAACGCTCGTTCGAGTCGGTGTCGCGATCCTTGCCCCAGGTGTAGTGGGCGCCGAACTGGTAGCGACCGGTGAAGCGCTTGCTCGCCTTGAGCGTGACCGCCTGATACTCGGACTGGCCCCGAGACTGGCGAACGAGGACTTCGGCGCACTGGATTCCATCGAGACCCGGGCACTCGTCATTGCGGCCGGCCCACATCGGGCGGCCGTACGGGTCGTAGCCGCCGAAGACCCGGTTGAAGTCCGTGTTGTAGGGATAGCGGCAGTGTTTACGGGATAGCTTCCTCTCGCGGCCACTGCGGAGCATGGTACAGGACTCCCCGCGCTGAAGTCAAGTCCAGCCGGAAAGTGTAGAGCCTACAAGGGATTGACGGATTCCGCCTATTCCCGTGCGCATAGCTCTAGCGGGTTAGAGCGTCCATGTAGTCTCTCGCCCTATCCGGCCTGCCGATCTGATTATCGGACTCCGGCATGGTCTGTAGAAGTACCTCGATAGCCTTTACGATCCTGCGGGGATCGTCGTTGGTGGGATCGAGCACGGCTTGCCAAAGCCTATCCCGGAGCATTGATCGAGTTATCTTAGTCTGTCCTGCCATTCTCGCCTCCAGCGTTTAGGTCGCCGCCATCGTCGTTGTCTTGTGGGTCGTCTGACTGCCAAAGTTCCTCATAAGGGAAGTAGATAGAGACATCACGGTTAGGGATAGCGAATATCTCGCTACCGCGACTGCGGTTGAGAATGTCTAGCTCGCGCTCGTAGGCATCTTCTACCGCGTCTCTCATCTCAGTTACGCGGGTTGCGAAAGGGACCATTAGGCGGCGAAGGCTGGTAGCACTCGCCCTAAAGATGTTCTGCCTTCCATCGGAGCTAAACAGGAATCGGCTTAGTCCTGAACTAGCGAACACTCCCTCAGTGTGCAAGTCAATGTCCGCACGCACTGGAATAGGGTCGTTGGTCCATTCTACGTACTCCCAGGCGGGATCATCGTTGCTGCGCTCCAATAGCTGCCCGTCAGGGTCAAGCACTCGCTTACCGTCATTGCCTACTGCCAAGTTGCCGACTGGTCCTGACAAGTGCGGCCTACTGTTTCTCTTCACTCCCCGGCCTAGTCCGGTAAGTGCTCGCCCGATAGCTGATACGTGCGGCTTGAGTACGTCGAACATGGACGTTCGCTGATCGTCGATGCTTAGCTCTACTACCTGCCTGCCCTTCGCCCTAGAAGGTAGGTCAGTCTCGCCTAGGAACACTCCCAAACCTCCAGAGGCATAGCCGTAGGTGCGGCGCTTTACCGTTCCGTCAATGTCATAGACGTAGATATCTAGAACGGTATCGTTGTCTGCGTGCAAGTCTTTCTGCACTCGCCTACCTTGTTCCGCCTCGCTTGAGCTAGCAGCACGCTTGCGAACAAAGAGATCCTGCGTAGTCTTTCCCTGAGCGTCAACTACTACGTAGTGAGCATCCGGCTCCATTGACCACGGCTGGCTAGGGTCCATAGGATGCGTGGTAAGCACTCCGTAACCGTAGCGAATAGCGTCTAGCAAAGCCGTCTGCATAACTCGCCATACGTCGCGGTTGATCGTGTCTACCCATTCCTGCGCTCGCGGCTGCCCTTCGATAGTGACAACCGGCCTAGGGTTCAACACAAAGCGGCTATAGAAGTTGCTCGCAATGAGAAACCAGTTGATGCTGATTCCGGGGATACCCTCGTCCACCGTCCCAAGGTTCAACGCCGTAAAGTCTCCCTCATACAGTCTGCGGTTAGCCACAATTGCGTTGATGCGGCCTGCCTCACTGTTCGGAGTCAAGCTGCCGTGATTTACAAGTTCCTGTAGGTTTCTCAAAGCCATGTTACATTCCTGGCGGTATCTTCACCGTCTCAAGCGCCGGAGTCTTCACTATGTTCATTGAAGCGTAGCGAAGTGCGTCGCAAGCGTGGTCATTCTCTTTTATTGGTGTATCGTCCCTTTCTGGCTCCCAAGCGTAAGTGCCAAACTCAAGCTGTAGTCTTTCGGTAGCCTCCGGTCCTATCGTGATCTTTCCCTGAGCTAGTGCGTTCTGAGTCAGGCGGATTCCGGGGATCACTGCGTTATCTGCCTTCCTAACCGCAAAGCGCCTGCCTGGACTACGTTGTAGCTCAAGCCTCAGAGACAGTGCGGAAGGATCGAGGATTACCGCCTTGGCATTCCACTGGCTAGATAGCTCTAGCAGCCGCTTGGCTAGCTGGCTATCCGTCTCCGGCGCTTCGACGTACTCCACCTTGGGAACGTGGTACGTAGTCAAGTTGCCTTGCCGGTACTGTTGAAGCACTACGAAAGCCGAAGGACTGGCAATACCGTAGTCAACTCCGATCACGGTTAGAACTAGGCGAGCGTCGGCAGGCGGCGAAGCTACCGTCCAGTCAGGGAAGATAAGACCCTCGTTAGCTGCCCATTCTCCCTCGTAGAATCGAAGGTAGAAAGCGCCTGAGTACATATCCCGGTAAGCCTGCTTTCTTTCCTCCGGTATGAAGTGCGCTCTATCCAAGTGATACTGAACGTGTTGGTGGAACTTACCCTCGTCTAGCCAGTCTCTCTTTAGCCAGTGAAGCGGTCCTGCCGGGTTTGTCATTGCCCAACACTTACCGCCTTCGTGAGTCATCTGGAACGTGAGCATGTTCCAGTAGCTTTGTGGAACTTCCGTAACCTCGTCGCACAAGGCAGAGTGAAGCGTCAACCCTCGGATACGTGCTTCGGAATTCTCATCGTTGCCCGCTACGCAGTCATAGCGCTGGTTGCCAACGTAGGCGATATTGTCCGCACGGTTGTAGGTGTAGGGAGTCCCTAGCACCTTTGCAGCAGCCTCAATCTTGGGCAGTATCTCTCCCTCGATCACTCGCAGCTTCCTACCGCCTATGCAGTGCTTGTACGGCTCTTCTAGCGCCTGCGTGTAGGCATAGAACGCACCTACTGCCGCAGTCGTCTTACCGGCTCGCTTGGAGCCTACAGACAGGCTTAGGCTGCCGTTCATACCGGCAAAGCGTGCCGTGTCTTTCTGGTCAGTGCTGAACATTTTAGAGAAGTTGAGTCCTGGCTAGTGCCACTTGAACCGCGTTAGGAAACTCCCTGCGTATGTAGTCGATAGCTACAGGTCCGAACCTCTGAGTGTCCCCGCGACCACGAATAAACGCAGCGTAGGGAGTTTCGTTAGATACTTCATACTCAAAGCGCCTAATATGCCGAACCCTCCAGTTACGGCGAGTCCTGCCCGTGCGTACCCTCGTCTGAGCACGAATACCGGGAAGGATGGTTTCTTCAATGGCTATGGCCAACTGCTGATCGAGTCGATTAGCGAAAGTCGCCAAAGACGCTAGATTCTTTAGAACCTCGCCTAGTCCTTCGATTTTGAAACCGGCAGGCATTTACTAGAATCCCTGGCTGCGCCAATCATCGTTAGAGCCAGCCTCGCCAGCCTGCGGAGTACGCGCTTGTATAACGAGGAATCTTTCCCTGCCTATCTCGGAAGCGCTTGTAACAATCAGGCGCAAGTCTCCGTCAGTGATACGGAATGCCGAATTGAAGGTTGACGATTTGAGCACGTAGGTAATTCTCCCAAGACGGTATGGTGCGGATTGTGTACTCTACTCGCCTGATTGTTGCAACGTGCGGGTCAGGGTTACCAACAACATACAGGCTTTCTCCAAGGTCGCGCTTGTTCGCCCAAACCCTCTCAGAGAAAGTTACAGTGTCCGTGTTCGGCATCGGGTCGGCGAAGATGTCGCTTTCCCAATTCGCAACCTCAAGCAGCACTATCCTGTCTAGTCCTGGCATGCCTTACCCCACTGTTACCAAGCGGATACTCACTTGGTCCCTATCGTCTTCCGGGACTTCGGCAGTAGAGCCGAGCCACGTGAGCGTTATGGATGAGCCGAAGTGAATTTGAACGTCGCGGTTGGAACTGAACATTCTGTTATCTGAAAACTCTACGCATGTATTGGCAAGTGCGTCTAGGAGCGGCACCGTTTCACTGCCGTAAACGTAAGCCGTCTTCATGGCGGCTTTAGCGGATTCCGCCGTTAGTCCCGTTGGATAGGCAAAGGTCCACTGGGGGTTAGCTGCCCCGACGCTGTAGGTGCCGCCGCTCACGGTGTAACGGCTTACCGTTGCGCCCGCTCCACCGCCTGCCTCAAGCGCATCTAGCCTTGCGTCGATAGCGTCTACGTCTTCCGTTAGCTCGCTGAATGTCGCAAGCCTTCCTAGGAAGTGGCGCTCAGTGACTACGGTAGTGCTGCCCGGAGTGTAGGCAGTCATACGGCGGATTCCGAAACTGTTACCCGTGGTCAGGTCCAAGTAGTAGTGGGTCTTCAGGCTGTTGTGTGGGTGGTTGCGGGTTTGGTGGCTGGCTTGCGGGTTTAGACTGGCGGGATGAAGAGTGCCAGGACGTTCGAGAGGTTGTTGGGTATCAAGCCGCCTTGGCGTGTGCGTGCGGTGGTGCTTCGGATGGACGAGCCGCATCCGCGCCGTCGCGGTCCGGTGGTAGGCGGGACGGTGGAGATCCACGTCGAGCACAATGGGGAGGCTCTCTGCCCGGAGTGCGGCGTGGCTTGTCCGGGCTACGACAGCCGGCATCGCCGCTGGCGTCATCTGGACACGATGCAGCACCAGACGCGGGTTCACGCGGAGGTTCCTCGGGTGCTCTGCTCGGAGCATGGCGTCCACCAGTTGAAGGTGCCTTGGGCGGACGAGAGTTCGCGGTTCACGGCGCTGTTCGAGGCAGAGGCCATCGAATGGCTTCGCGAGGCGAGCGTTCACGCGGTGGCGGGCCGCATGGGTCTGAGTTGGGATCAGGCGGCGGGGATTCAGCGTCGCGCGGTGGAGCGGGGTCTCGCGCGGCGCCAGTTGGAGCCGCCTCGGTTGCTGGGCGTGGACGAGACGTCGTTTCGGCGGCGCCACGAGTACGTGACGGTGGTCAACGATCTGGAGCGCGGCGTGGTGACTCACGTGGCCGACGGTCGTGGCCGGGCCGCCATTGACGGCTACTTCGAGGAGTTGGGCGAGACGGGCTGCGCTGGCATCGAGCAGGTGGCGATGGACATGTGGCCGGCCTACATTTCCTCGGTGGAGAAGTACACGGACGCGGCCATCGTTCATGACCGATTCCACATCGTCGCGCACCTGAATCACGCCGTGGACCTGGTTCGACGCGCCGAGCAGCGGGAGTTGCTCGAAGCAGGGGACCCGGGTCTGAAGCGGAGCCGCTACCTGTGGTTGATGGGGAGTGGGCGAATGACCCGCCCGCAGCAGCGGCGCTTCGCTGCTCTTCGCGCGAGTCACCTTCGCGTGGCGCGGGCCTGGGCGATCAAGGAGATGGCGCGGGACTCGTGGGGCTACGCGCGCCGCGGCTGGGCCGAGCGGCGCTGGCAGAACTGGTACGACTGGGCGATCCGCAGTCGGCTGGAACCGATCAGGAAAGTGGCCAGGATGATCAGGGGCCACTGGGACGCCGTCATCAACGCCGCCGTGTCCGGCATCTCCAACGCCAACGCCGAGGGGATCAACGCGACGATCCAGAAAATCAAGCGAAGAGCGAACGGCTATCGAAATCGAGAGCACTTCCGCCTCGCCATCTACTTCCATCTCGGCGGACTCGACATGGCGCCCGAGTCACTCCGTGCCCACACACAAACCTGAAGCGCCGTAGTAGTAGTTGCCTGCCGTGAACTGAGTTGGAGTTACTCCAATCTGCGTCATATGGTTGGCAGCTTCTACAGCGCTTCTATGTCCACCTAGGAAGGTAGAATCTCGATAGCCTGTAACCGTAGTCAACCTAGCGCCGGTTGGAGAAGTCAGGTCAATGATTCTCTGCCATACCTCTGCCCAAGACTCTGACGGGAACTGGTCGCTTTGAGTGTTACCAAACTGGAACGCTCGCGCTATCTCGTTACGAGGAAAGTAGAAGCCGCCCGGTCCAAGTGCAAAGACTTCCGTTAGCGTTCCAGGGAAGCGGACATACTTAGGGTCGGTAAAGGCTTCGCTAGTGCCTTGCGCGTCTACGTGCGTAATGTGAGTCTCGCCGCCTACAGGGTAAACGTGTCCGTCATCCGTGGTTCGGATTCTCTCGTCCGGCAGTGGATCTCCGGTAGGCGCTCCGATGGTGTGAGTGTGTACTAAAGCGTCAGGAACTAGCCTCACCCATTGCCCATCGTTGCCGGTTGGTCCGTCATAGATGTACTGGTAAACACCGGGAACAATCAGGTTGGAAACACCTACCGCATTCTGATATGCCGAGTTATCCGAACGTAGCAGGTTGACTTGTAGGGTTACCGTTCCACTTGAGATATCATCAGTGAAGCGTGGTCCGTTCTGAATGCGCCTAGTCCATCCGCCATTCTCAAGGAAGGACGGTAGAAGCGTGTAGCCGATTCCGTTTATCTCTATCTCGTCGAACTCGTCTGCTACTGACTTGTTCTGGAACGTGATCGAGTCGTCAATGCCCCAATCGGTAACGCTAGAAGCGCCTCCAAGAATGCGTGTAAACGGAGCGTCAATCTCTTGGTTGTTGAAGCTAACCGCTCCAAGGGTTGCGCCTGCTATTCGGTTGTACCCTGCCAAACCAACCGCGTCATAGCCAACCGTCATAGTGAACGGGGCAGGTGTGCCAGTGTGGTAGGGATTCTCGATTACAGCGAAGCGCTCCGAACGGCTAGCAGGATGCGTAGGAAGGGAAGCAACCCTAGGCAGTCCGTCCAGGTGGGGCAGATCCTCAAGTCCGTATCCGTTAGCTCGCTGAACGGGAATCTTGCCGATATTGTCCGCTGCCGGAGTAGGGTTCAATCGTGCTCCGAACCCTGCGGAACTGGCCGCTAGTCCGAAGACATCATGCACTGACTCTTTCTTTAGTGTGGAGTAGTCCAGTGAACCCGGAAGACCGGGAATCGGCAGAAACGATGCTGCTTGAGGAACGGGGAATCACGCGGGAAGATGCGCTCGCGGCGCTTGGTGCGCTAGCTATGGCTATGCGGGAAGCACTCGCGGCAGGACATAGCGCCGGAGACGATTCTGTGATGATGCGCCTCGTAGAGACTCTGGAGAGTGATGAGACTGCGCCGCTTCTCTTGAGTCGGCTGCTAGAATCGCCCTAGAATCGCCGTAGGGACTCTCCCGCGTGGGGATACCCTCCGCAGACGCAGAAAGCCCCGGCAAGCCACTGTAGAGCCTGCCGGGGCTTGTCTCTGCCGGTGGAGAGGCTAGAACATGCTGCCGACTACCGGAGTGGGAGTCTCGATCTTCTCTTCTACCTCGTCTAGGGACTCATCGCGGGCAGCGTTCAGCGCGACGAACCCTAGGACGGTAGCGAGGAAGACGGGCATAGCGAGGAAGGCGGCGAGTAGCGCGACGATGAACAGGACGATCATTGGTTTCTCCCTTCTTGGTTCGACTGTATCAGAGTCCGTACTTGACGCGGGCAACGCCGGTCAGACTGGCTTTCTCGTTGCGCGTGTAGAGAGACGGCATGGCACTGTCTGCCCATCCTCCGGCCTGTTGAACTTCCAAGAGGCTAGCGCCTGCCCGTACAAGTTCCTGAGCGGAGCCAATGCGGAATGAGTGACTGCCGATCTCGCCTTCGATACCGGCAAGCGCCGCCAGGGACTTGACCGCGTTACGGACGGCTTGAACGGACATAGGCTTGCCCGTTGACTTCCCGCCTACGGAGAGGAAGATGTAACCCTCTTCAATCAGGTAGAAGAGCATCCATTCCCGCAGTGCCTTGACTGTCGGCTGCCCTAGGAACTTGACTTTGCCTTCTCCGTCCTGGTCGCTCTTGGAGAATGGAATCAACAGGGTAGCCGTACCGTCTGACTTGAAGGTTAGATGCTCCACTTTGATGCCGACTAGCTCGGATGCCCGGAGCAAGCCGTCAGACATTACCCTGACCATTGCAGCGTCTCGGACTGCGTTGTAGCGCTTCCTGCCCGGAGCCAACGAGACTCTAGCCATTAGCTCTACGTCCTGCCAGCTAATGCCGTCTCTCTGCTTCCTGCCCCGGCTACGTCCCTCGCGGTTGATTACGCGCATCGAATTCTCCAGTAGCGGCCAGGGACCATTTAGGCGATACCACTGCTTGAGGAAGAACCGGAGGCAGGTAGTTTGCAGCCGTACAGACTTCGGAGCAAGGTTGCTCTTGTGCAAGTGGTAAGCGTACTTGGCGAGAATGGCATCGTACTCTTCGATATCGAGGCTTTCCATTGCCCCGTGCCACTGTTCGAACCGCTCAATCGCTCGCCTGTAGATGCTCTTTGAACGCTTGGCGAGTCCTGACGCTTCCAAGGTGACGTGTACCCGATCACCTTCGATCCCCGTAATGTCGCGTAGTACGTCTACGCGGTCTTGTTCCTCTGCCTTCCGTTGCCGGAAAGCAAGTACTGTTGCTTCGCTCATTCTGACTTCCCTCTCTGATTTGGTTGCTCGATCATACTCGATAACCGTTGATTTGTCAAGAGGAAGTGCCGTATAATCGCTACCTACTATCCGTGTTGCGCTGCAGGCTGGTCGCCTCGGCATACACGGCATCGACGCCCGCGCTCCAGCCGCCGCCGAGTTCACGCTCCCAGCCGACGCTGGCGCGCAGAGTTTGGGCGTCGTCGAACTCGGGGTCCACGTACGAGATGGCGGGGATGATGCCCGGCGGCGGGTTTTCGTTGTTGATCGGGACGCCGAGCGGCACGTAGCCGTTCTGGCCGGGACCAACGGTGATGCGTCCGTAGTTCGGCGGAACGCCGTTGGCCTGAACCTGGTTGGCGAACAGCAGAGTCGGCGTCCGTCCGAAGAAGAAGCCGATGCCGCCACGAAGCACGGACCGGCCCTCGTTCTGGGCCATGGCGAAGCCGAAGCGGGGCGCCAGGTTCTCGGTGTCCGGGATCTGGCGGCCGTCCGGGTGCAGGTGATCCAGGCCGTCCGGGTTGTCCGTGGACGTGTAGCGGAGGCCGTAACTTATTGTCATGTTGTCCCGCTTGAGACTGTCCTGCCCGTAGAAGGCGAGGGCATCCTGAGTCTCGTCGTAGTTCGGGTACGTCGAATCGCCGAACCAGATTCGCGCCCGGAAAGCCTCGTTGCTCAAGAAGTCCTCCGGCGAGCCGAAGTCATAGCGGCCGTCGCGGCTGCCGGCGAAGAGTTGGGCCAAGTCGTCCTTCGAGTAGTCGACGCCGAACTTCATATCGTGGGCGCCGAACAGGTAGGAGAAGTCGTTCTTCACCTGGAGCTGCGTTTCCTCCACGAAGATCGGCAGGAAGTCGAACTTGCCAACGCTGTCAAACTCGTCGAAGAAGAAGCGGACCTGCGCCTCGATTGGCGTGCCGACCCGCTTGGACAGGCGGTCCAGATTGTCCGTGGCGGACTGAATCCGGAACTCGTTGACGCCGCGGCTGCCGACGACCGAGGTCATCGATGCGATGATGGACAACGTGTCCTCCGTCTTCAGCGACTCCTCGTCCAGGTAGTCGCTCTCCCGCTCGAAGTCCGTGACATTGGCGCGCAGGGTGATGAGGTTCGAGTCGTTGATCTGGTGGTCCAACTTGCCGAAGAGGATCTGGTTGCTCACCGAGCGCAGGAACAGGCCGGTGGCGGAACCGTCGGCGTTGCGCTAGAAGCCGTCGACCAGAGCCGCGAATCCGGGCTCGACCTCCGCCCTCTTCATGATCAGGTCGTAGGTGCTGTTGACGCCGGTCGAGCGCAGCGAGTGCGAGAACGGGATGTCCTGGTCGCGGAGGTCGATGCCGAAGTAGTAGTGCGTTCGATCCTGCTTGAACGGACCGCCGATCGAGAAGCCGTAGTTCCGGGTGTCGAACTCGTCCACCGGTCGCGAGCCGTCACGGCCCCGGAAGTCGTCGAGAGGCGACGAAGGAATGTCCTCGGCCATGCTGTCGTCGCGGAACTGGTAGAAGGTCGAACCCCTAATCTCGTTCGTGCCGGACCTCGTGACGACGTTGACGAATGCGCCGCCGTGCCGGCCGTACTCGGCCGAGAAGCCGTTGGTGATGACCTGGAACTGGCGAACGGTGTCCTGAGCGATGATCAGGCCGTCGTTCTCCGTCGCTTCGCCGCCGCGGCCGTAGCCGAAGAAGGCACTCTTGTTGTCCGCGCCGTCGACGGAAAGGCCGCTGTACATGCCTTTCACTGGTCGGACTTCAGTTCCATGAAGGTCTAAGGAGCAGGCGAGAGTGTGGGAACAACCTAGAACTCATCTAAACACGGTCACTTGTGGAGGTTTCGACACGTTGCCAAAGGCTGCGGGAGCGGGTGACGGCAGAGCGGCAAATCGACGGCAGGATTGGATGAAATGGGGGACACGGTGAGGGAGTACCGTACGGGCGTCCCTGCTATGTTCGAGCCATGCCCATTACCCAACGAAAAGTCGACGCCATCAGACCCACCGGCAGACCCTTCAAGCTGTACGACCGCGACGGCCTGATGCTCAGAGTCACGGCCGCCGGCAAGTGCCGATGGGTCTGGAGAGGCGTCGTCAACGGAAAGCGGATCGAGGTCGGCATGGGCTCGACGCGTTTCCGGTCGCTGAAGGAGGCGAGGGCAGTCGCCTTCGAGAACACGAAGACGGCGAGACTGGGAGGCGATCCCAGAGCGGCCGTGTCCTCCGACGTTCCGACCTTCAGGGAAGCCGCCGCGCTGTATCTGGAGATCCAGTCCACCGACTGGGGTGAGGACCACTCCCGCCAGGTTCGGAGGATGCTGGAGCGCCATGCGTTTCCGGGCTTCGGGGACCTTCCGGTAGACGAGATCCAGACCGCCGACGTCATGCGGGTTCTGGTGCCGCTGTGGCGGCGTCAGAGGCCGACCGGGCAGCGGCTCAGGCAGAGGATCGCCGGCGTGATGGCGTGGAGCGTGGCGGCGGGCTACCGGGCCGACGATCCGACGAGCACTCTCTCGGCGGTCCTGCCGGCCGGCCGGAAGCAGCGGAAGCACCATCGCTACCTGCCCGCCGACGAGTTGCGCGAAGCACTGGTCAAGGTACAGGACTCCGGGGCATGGATCGGAACGCGTTTGGCGATGCGCTTTCTGGCGCTGACGGCGGCGCGCTCCGGCGAGGTGCGTGGAGCGAGGTGGCGGGAGGTCGATCTGGAGTCGGCCACGTGGACCGTTCCCGCCTCGCGGATGAAGGCGCGCCGTGAGCACCGGATTCCCCTCTCCAGCGCGGCCCTTGCGGTCCTTGGGCGGGCCGACGGCCTCCGGGGTCGGGGCAGAGGGCTCGTCTTTCCCGGCGTCCAGGGGAAGATGGTCGGGGTGTCTGTGTTGGGTCGGCTGCTGAGAGACCTCGATATCGATTGCAGCCCGCACGGGTTCCGCAGTTCGTTTCGGTCGTGGTGCTCCGACGAGGGGATCGACCGGGAGTTGGCGGAACAGGCCCTGGCTCACGCGGTCGGGAGTCAGGTCGAGCAGTGCTATGCGCGCAGCGACGTGCTGGAGCGCCGGCGCGAAGTCATGGAGGCCTGGGGCGCGTTCCTGGTGCAGTAGCTGACGGACCAGACATGCAGGGCCTTGGTCCAGGCTCCCACCGCCGCCGCGCCGGGGCGTGGGGGCTCTTCCAGGGGCCAATCCGGTCCCCGGGGCGAGAACGACCCGGCGAAGCGGGCACCGGGCCGATTCAACATCTTGAAGCAGCCGGCCGTACTTTGACGAAGGGCGCAGCGATCTCTATAGTCGTACCCGGTCCGTGGCATTGCGCGCGAGCGCCCCACCACCGCCAGCCACCCGGACAATCCAAAACCTTCCACGCGTGAATCGCACGCCGGTGAATTCGTGTTGAGTTCGACGGCGCCTACTCAGACACAGAGGAGAAACCCAACCATGCAGTCGACCCGCCCGCGGGCACGTCTTCTTGCGATCCTCCTGGCTACGGCCTGCGCCTTCCTGATCGGCGGCGCCGGCTTCGGCCAGACCATCACCGGCACCGTCCAGGGCTACATCTCGGATGTCGAGGACGGCGCCGTTCCCGGCGCCACGGTGACCGTCACGAACCAGGACACCGGCATCGCCCGTGCCGTGATCTCGGACGCCAACGGCTTCTACAGCGCCAAGGCGCTCCAGGTCGGCACCTACTCGGTGACGGCCGAACTCTCCGGCATGCAGACCACACAGCAAGCCGACGTCTCCGTGCTCGTCGGCCAGATCAAGGACGTCAACCTGACGCTCGAGGTCGAGTCGACCTCCGAGGTGATCACCGTCACCTCCGAAGCGCCGATCATCGAGGTCAGCCGTTCCGGCGCCGCCAACTACATCGACGAGGTGGCGATCGAGAGCCTGCCCACCGTGGGCCGCGATTTCACGGACTTCGCGATTCTCACCCCGGGCGTGCAGCGCGACACGTCCCGCGGGTTCCTGACCATCGCGGGTCAGCGCGGCATGTACAGCGGCCTCTCGGTCGACGGCGCGGACAACAAGAGCACCTTCTTCGGCTACGGCCGCGGCGGTGAGGCGACGGAGAACGACGGCCTGATCATCGCTCAGGACACGGTCCGTCAGTTCCAGGTCATCACCAACGGCTTCTCTGCCGAGTACGGCCGGCACGGCGGCGCCTTCGTCAACGTCGTCACCAAGTCCGGCACCAACCAAGTCAGAGGATCGGCCTTCTACTACTTCCGCGACGACAGCCTGGCCGAGGACCTGCCGTCCTCGCCGCTCGACGACTTCAACGACCGCGACGGTTCACGGCCGGTGGACACGTTCGACACGCAGAACTACGGCTTCTCGATCGGCGGTCCATTCAAGCAGGATCGCACCCACTACTACTTCGGTATCGACCAGCGCGACCAGGACATTCCGTTCACTCGGTTCCTGACCAACCGCGGCGGTAGCGTCTACGACCTGATCATGCAGCGGGCCGAGAGCGAGCCCGCCTTCGCCGCCCTGGTCGACGGCTTTGATCGGAACGCCGACGGTTCCGCCACCGGGCTCTTCACGCGCTCCGTGAGCAACCAGATCCTGTTCGGCAAGCTGGACCACCAGATCAGCGACGCGAACCTGATCACCCTGCGCGCGAACTGGACGGACTTCGAACGGACGAGCGACTACCTCGACGAGGAATCCCTGAAGACTGAGGACACCCTGTCCATCATCGCCTCGATGACCTCGGTGGTCGGCAGCCGTGGCGTCAACGAGTTCCGATTCCAGACAGCTGACGACAACCTGGACCGCCTGTCCCTACGGGTCGGCACGCCGATCGAAGCGCAGGTGCGCTTCCGCTGGAACGGCGCCGCCGTCGGCAAGTTCGACTTCCTGCCGATCTTCGTCGAGGAGTCGCAGCTCCAGGTGAAGAACGACTTCTCGTACCTGTTCGGCGCCCACGACATGAAGTTCGGCGTCGACTACTCGAAGGACGACCTGGCCCAACTCTTCGCCGGTAGCCGCGACGGCCGCTACGACTTCCGCTCGCCGGAGGACTTCCTGTCCAACAACGCGAGCGCCGCCCGCATCTGGTTCGGCGATTCGACGTACCCGAACTACGACGAGACCCAGACCGCGCTCGCCTTCTACGGCCAGGACAGCCTGAAGCGGGACAACCTGACGCTGAACTACGGTCTGCGGTATACGTCCACGGACAACCCGGACGGCCTGGATCACCTGCATCCGGACGGCCGCCAGATTCCGGACACCGAGAACCTGGCGCCGCGCTTCGGCTTCGCCATGAGCCAGGATGAGGGCCAGTCGGTCCTCCGCGGCGGCATCGGCTTCTTCTTCGGTCGCACGCCGACCCTGCTGTTCGCCAACCAGGTCCAGGCCAACGGCGTGCCGCCGAACTACGGCCGGATCACCGTCGGTCCGGGCGAGAACGGTTATGTGCCGCTCGGGACGCCGATCAACAACGAGAACCCACCACCGGGCATCATCCCCGCGATCTCGTACGTCGACCCCGAGTTCGATGACGCCCAGACGCTGCGCGCGAGCCTCGGCTGGGAACGGGAACTCGGCGGCGGCTGGAGCGGCGGCATCGACGCCGTGTACGCGGAGGCAACCGGCCTCCAGCGCAACACGGACTTCAACCGCGTCTTCGCCGGCTACGACGAGTACGGCCGGCCCATGTGGAACGGACGCACCGGCGGATGCCCGGGCGTCGACGGCGTCGAGTGCGCCGAGATCCTGGTCCGGCAGTCGCGCGGCGACTCCGAGTACCAGGCGGTCACGCTGAAGGTGAACAGGCGCTTCACCGGCCGCTACCAGTTCAACGCCCACTACACCTGGGGCAAGGATCGCGACACCGACTCGAACGAACGTTCGGCGACCGGCGTCACGATCTCGGACACGGGCAACCTGGACTACGACTGGGGCCTGTCGAACCGCGACGTTGAGCACCGGCTGGTAGTGACCGGCATGATCCAGTTGCCGGCCGACTTCCAGGTCTCGGGCATCCTGAACTACCAGTCCGGCCGGCCGTACACGCTGGTCGACAACGGTGTCGACTTCAGGTACTGCAGCTCCGTTGGCTGGAACTGCCCGGACTACCGTGCGGTCATGGACGGCCTCGTCGTCGGCCGAAACACGGAGCGGAACGAGTCGATCCAGACGGTCGACGTGCGCGTCGGCAAGTTCTTCCGCTTCGGCGACGGCATGCGGCTCGATGTCTTCGTCGAGGCGTTCAACCTGTTCGACCAGCACAGCTTCAACGTGGGTTTCAATCAGCGGAACATCCGGAACGGCAACGTTCCCGACGACTTCGGAATCCCGGGCTCGCTGAACGGCCTGACGCGGCCGCGCCGGTTGCAGATCGGAGGCCGGTTCAGCTTCTAGGCTGATCGCCTCCAGAAGAAGCCACGGCGCCTGAGGCCGTGGCCGAAGACTCAGGGCCTCCCCGGCGACGGGGAGGCCCTTTCCTTGTCTCAACTCCGCCGTCGCAGTCGCGCCGCATCGCACGACCACGGCGCGTCGGCGCTGCAACGGACCGTCCTCCTCGGCCCGTCTTCCACAAGCTCGCGCCCTCGCCATGTAGACTCGGTCAAGGTGGACCGCAAGACCCCCACCTCTGACGAGTCAGACCTTCCCGGCTGTCCTCCAACCAGCTGCCGCCGTGAGACAAGCTTTCAGCGTAGGGGTCAGTGCCTTGACCGCAACGTCGACGCGTTCGCTAGAGCGCCGGAGCAAGCCGCGACGAGGTATTGCCGAAAGTTGTGGATTGGCGATTCGATCAGGCGGCGTTCCTGACCTGAGTTCCGTTGTTGAATGGTACTCCTTCTCTGACCCGGGCGACGAGGTGCGGGGCGTTGACTCGTCGCCATCGTTTCTGGGCCATGTCGAGCAGCTTGAAGGCCATCAGCAGGGCCTTGGTGCGTGAGCCTGCGCCCTTGGTGACGCGCTGGCGGAGGCGGACCGTGGCAAACGTCGATTCGATGGCGTTGGTGGTCCGCAGGTGCTGCCAATGCTCGGCCGGGAAGTCGAAGAAACTGAGCAGGCAGTCCTGGTCGCGGCGCAGGGACTCGACCGCCTTCGGATACTTGGCGCCGTAGTCCTCGGCGAAGCGTTCGATCTCCGCTTCGGCGTCTTCCCGACACTCGGCGTACATGATCTCGTGGAGCGCCCGCTTCGCCTTCGCCTGGAGCCGCTTCGGCAGCTTGTCGAGGACCCTGGCGAGGCGATGCACCCAGCAGCGCTGCTCCCTGGTCTCGGGCCAGACGTCGCGCACCGCCCGCCAGAGGCCCAGAGCGCCGTCGCCTATCGCCAGCACCGGAGGACGCATCCCGCGGCGCTTCAGGTCTCGCAGCACGCTCGACCAGCTCTCCGTGCTCTCCCGGTAGCCGTCCTCGACCGCGATCAGCTCCTTGCTCCCGTCAGAACGCACGCCGATGAGCACCAGGGTACACAGGCGGTCGTCCTCGAGCCGGACCCTGAAGTGCACGCCGTCGGCCCACACGTACACGTAGTCCTCCTCGCTCAGGTCCCGATGCCTGAAGCGCCTGTGCTCCTCCTCCCAGGCCGCGGTCATCCGAGCGATGCTCGATGCCGACAGGCCCGAGGCCTTCTCGCCCAGCAGAGCGCCGAGCGCTTCCTTGAAGTCGCCCGTGGACAGACCGCGCAGGTACAACACCGGCAGCACCTCCTGCACCTTCGGCGAGCGCCGCATGTACGGCGGCAGGATCGAACTCGTGAAACGGTGACCCGACCTCCGGTCATTGACCCGCGGCGCCTGCACCTCCATCGTGCCAGTCCCGGTCGTCACCTGCCGCGGTCGCCCACGGCCGTTGCGCACCACCAAAGCACGACCGTCGTCGTCGCGCAGACCCCGGTGTCTCTCCACGTAGTCGGCGACCTCGGCGTTCAGGGCTTCCATCAGCATCCGGCGAGCCCCCTCGCGGGCGAACTCGTCGAGAGTCGAGGGGACCTTCCCCTCCGGAGCGGTTTCCAGTAGCTTGAGCATCGGGCGGCGTGTCCTTTCTCCCGGCATCCAACCGGGCGTTTGTTGAACACCCAGGAGGATACGCCGCCTGATCTACATCACCGGATCCACAACTTCTGGCAGTAGCTCAGCCGCGACTTGCCGGATCAACAAGACAATCCAGCTCGAAGGGAGTGCAGACTTGACACGTCGCCACTTACTCTTTGCATTGAGTTCGATGTTCTCTCTGGCCGTGCCAAACTCCGCTTACGCTCGCCGGCGGTGCGGCCGCCCCAGTTCTCAAGGCATTCGGACCTGCGAAGCGGGAATCGACTCCTACTTCGCGCACATTACGGCTTTGAGGGCGGGCCCCCAGTACCAATCGCAGTGGTGTTGGGCGGCGTGCATCTCCATGGTGTTTCGTTACTACGGCTTCAGGGTCTCGCAAGCAAGAATCGTGAAAGAAACGTGGGGTGGTATCGTGAATCTCCCTGGTTCTCCCGGCCAGATTCTGGCTAATCTGAATCGGCCGTGGATTGATGACCGCGGCCGACGATTTCGTGTCGCCGGGGACGTGTACAGCGCGAATCCGGCGACGGCGGCTCATGACCTCGCAGAGGACATGCCGCTAATCATCGGGACCCAGGGACATGCGATGGTCTTGACGTCGCTGACGTACCTTCGGAACCAGTGGGGGGCCGTTGACGTGAAGGCCGCAGTTGTACGCGATCCTTGGCCGGGCCGGGGCCGACGAATACTGGCTCCACAGGAATGGTACGGCACGAGTCTCCTCACGCGGATTCGTCTGAATTGACGACAAACGACAGAACTGTGGCTGCCTGCGGAGCTCTTGACCCGAGTTTCAGTGGACATGTTGCCGAAAGCTGTGGAGCGGCGATTTGATCAGGCAGCGTTTCCTTACCTGAGTTCCGTCTGTGAATACTACTCGTGCTCTGACTCGAGTTACGGACGCCGCTGATCTCGATCAAGGGCTCGGCGACCATGGCGACGAGGTTGCCATCGACAATAACTGCCCATGGCTGCTCCTTTCGTGGTTGAAACCGGCCCGCCAACCACAGGCTCCCCTGGAGCCCCAAACTGCGCCTGGATCCGGGGAGCTCCGTAGGTTCCCCGACTGGCCATATGGATCGACCGAACCCGCTCGGACAGCGCGGCGTCTGCCCGGGCCCTGGCCGACAGAACCCGCTTGCACCACGCGTAGTACCCGCTCGTGGAGACGCCGAACACCCGGGCCATGGCGGCGATCCGAAACTCAGCCTGGCACGCCCTCATGAACCCGCAGACCTCTCGGGCTTTGTCCCCCGGGCGAACCAGACCGTTGCTTCTACCAGAATCTCCCGCTCTTCCCGCAGCCGGCGATTCTCGCGACGCAGGCGACGGAGCTCCTCGCGCTCCGCACCGTTCTTTAGTTCTCGGTGTAGAATCGCGGAGCAAGCGCCCAAGGAGATCCCCCCCAAATGCCGCCCCGCCGTGCTCGTGCTGCCACCGCTATCAGCGACGACTTCGAGGAAGTACACGACGAGATCGGCAAGGCGCGGAACAGCCTCAAGAGGCTGAGCGGCAAGGTTGGGGGAGTCGACCGCCGTGTAACGGATGTGCGTCTTGAGATCGAGCGTGTCCGCGGAGAGAACGCGGTCGCGATCGAGCGTTCGCGCTCGGAGGCCACCGTTGCCTTCGAGCAGGGACGGCGCGAGACAGCGGCGATGGAAACCCGCTTGGTTCGCTGGATCGTCGGTACGATCCTCGCCGGCCTCGGGGTGCTCTTTAGCGTGTTGGTCGGCTTGCAGTCGATCTGATGGCTGCTAGAAAGGAGGCTGCGGCGTCCTTCGGTCGCTTCTCATCCGCCGTACGCAGCACCAGCAGGCACTCGTCAAGCCGTTTCATGCGGGCGGCCTCGCACCTACCAGCACGAGGAACTCCGACTCGCTTGAGCAGGTCTGCGCGGCCCCAATCAACTTATCGGCCGGCCGGTCGTCAAGCCTCGCCAGCCGGTCCGTGAGGTCCGGATTCGCGGCGATCCCGCGCGCCTGCAAAATCCCCACGACGGCTTTCAGCATCTCGGCGCGGCCTTCGGCCAGACCTTCCGCACGGCCTTCTTCGCGGCCTTCCGCACGCTCACTGCGCAGCCAAGGATCGTCATCCGGGCCCGTGCCCTCGGCGGCGCCCAGTGCACGGCCGACACGACGCAGCACCGTCAGAGTCTCCTCGGAGGTAGACGGTTCATTGAGCGCGCGGTGGATCTCCTCCGCCGTCCAGCCGGGAAAGGCCCGGCTACTCGACGCCTCCCGGAACCTGCCGTCTTCCAGCACATGGATCGTCAAGCCGGAGCGGCGGGACTTCGGCCGGCTCGGGGACGGCGCGTCCGGCACGTCCACCCAGACTTCCGGGAAACCCCACGCCTCGTAGATCCAGAGCTTCCGCCGCCGGACGTCGGTCGAGTAGTCCACTTCGAGCACGACCTCCGGCCGTTCGCGGCTGCCGATGTCGACGTCGCGTGTCCAGACGTCGTACTGAAGCGGATGCAGGTAGAGAATCTGGTCCGCCTGCATCAGCACCTTGCGCTCGCCGGGCGGGTCGTAGCGCACCAGGTCCGTGGTCCCGAAGGTCTCGATCGGCGAGCCGCGCGTGGCCGCAATCCGCTCCGCCAGCCTCGCAAGCCGCTGCGAGGGATGCTCGTGGAACCGGGTCGTCTCGCACACGACGACGGCCGTCTCAGTGCGCGCTTCCCAGTACTCGAGCCGGCCGTCGTAGTCCCCGATCTCCTCGCGGGAGATGCGCTCCGTCCGGCAACCGGGGAAGTCGGCCAGATCGAGCGGCGCCTCCTCGGGATCGCCCGGACTCCCGGACCTCGTCCCGGACACCGTGGTCTGGACCGGTTCAGCCATCGTCTCGAAGTTATCACCGCGCCCGGCGTCGCAACGGGTCTCGTCGCTGGAGCGGTAGGCTGCCTGGCGCTTCTTTGCCGTTCAGCCCGAGGCACTCGAGAGCCGAATCTGCCCGGCCCGGCCCGCCAGAGTCTCCGAGGCGCCGCGAGCGAGAGCCGGAGATGCGCTGCCGAGGACGAGGAAGCGAGCCGGCTCCTCCGGCCGGTCGCACAGGACCCGCAGAATCTCGAACACCTCGGCCTGCCGCTGAATCTCGTCGATGACGACGAGGCCGCGCAGAGGCTCCAGGGTCTGCATCGGCGTCGCGAGACGCCTCCGGTCGACCGGATCCTCCAGATCGAAGTAGCGGCCCTTCTCCGGCGCCTCGTCGAACAAGGTTCGGGCAAGGGTCGTCTTCCCGCACTGTCGCGGTCCGACGACCGCGACCGCCGGATGGACCAGGAACGAGCGCTCGATCCGTCGGGCGGCGAGTTCACGGTCAATGTTCACGGTCCCGAGCCTACTTTCTTGAAAATCACTCCGTCAAGAGACGATTTTCAAGAAAGTAGACGAGTCCCATCGAGAGATCGCCTCTTCGCGGTGCCGCCGATTCGAACGCGACGACGGAGTCACTCCGTCCTTCGTGGACTCCCGTGCACCAGATCGAGGAAGTCGGTCTCGTTCGCGCAGACCTGCGCCGCCCTCGCCAGCTCGGCGGAGGGCAGGTTGGCGAGGCCCGCGAGCTGCTCCCGAAGGCCCGCGCTCGGGGAGAGCCCGCGCGACTCCAGAATCGCCAGCGCCATCCCGGCGCGAGCCTCGGCCCTGCCTTCATCGCGCTCGCTCCGCAGCCAGGGATCGTCGTCCGGCCCCGTGCCCTCGGGGGCGCCCAATGCACGTCCCACGCGCCTCAGGACCGCGAGAGTCTCAGGCGAAGTCGCCGGCTCGTTGAGCGCGCGGTGGATCTCCTCAGCCGTCCAGCCGGGAAAGGCCCGGCTGCTCGAAGTCTCCCGAAACCTGCCGTCCTCCAGCATGTGGATCGTCAGGCCGGAGCGACGGGACTTCGGCCGGCTCGGCGACGCCGCATCCGGCACGTCCACCCAGACTTCTGGAAAGCCCCACGCCTCGTAGATCCAGAGTTTCCGCCGCCTGACGTCCGTCGAATAGTCCACTTCGAGCACGATCTCCGGCCGTTCGCGGCTGCCGATGTCGACGTCGCGTGTCCAAACGTCGTACTGAAGCGGGTGCAGGTAGAGAATCTGGTCCGCCTGCATGAGCACCTTGCGCTCCCCGGACGGGTCGTAGCGCACGAGGTCCGTGGTCCCGAATGTCTCGATCGGCGCACCTCTCGACGCGGCGATCCGCTCCGCAAGCCGGGCCAGTCGCTGCGAAGGTTGCTCGTGGAACCGGGTCGTCGGCTCGCACACGATGACCGCCGTCTCAGTACGCGCCTCCCAGTACTCGACGCGGCCGTCGTAGTCCCCGATCTCCTCGCGGGAGATGCGCTCCGTCCGGCAACCGGGGAAATCGGCCAGATCGAGCGGCGCCTCCTCGGGATCGTCGAAACTCCGGGCTCTCGCCGCGGACACCGCAGTCTGGACCGGCTCAGCCATCGTCTTCAAGCTATCACCGCGGTCGGCGCCATAGCGGGCCTCGATCCGCTGGAGCAGTTCCTCGGGCGAACCGCCGCGACCGAGCAGTCTGCGTAGGGGCCGGCCATGACCAGCACCGAAGTGGCGACGATCAGCCGGCGACGTACGGAATCGTCTGCGGCCCCTCCGGCAGCACGCAGATACGCGCGTCGGGGCGTGCCGCCACGCACTCGGCGAGCGCGGCATCGAGGTCCGGAGCCGGCTCGAAGTGAGCGGCGGCGAGCTGCTCCCCGCTCAGCCCGTCCGCCTTGACCAGCACCCGGGCGCGACGCTGGATCAACGCCTGGACCTGGACCTGCCACTGGTCCGGCTCGGTCACGGGACGGGCCTCGATCTGCCGGAGCAACTCCTCGGGCGAGCCGCCGCGACCGAGCAGTTCGGCGTAGCGGCCGTGGTCCGGAATGCCGTCGCTGCACTCGGCCGCGCAGAGGATCGTTCCGCCGTCGACCACCACCTGCGCGGCCGCCGACATCCCCTTGACCGCCTGGTAGAGGTTCTGGTCGAGCGGATAGCCGGAGTTCGTCGTCACCACCACCTCGAACCGGTGGCTGGTCTCCCGCATGGCGATCGGCTTCGCGGCCGCGCAGGCCCGCCGGTGCATCTCGAAGAGTTCGCCGGCGAAGACGTGCGTGATCCGCTGCTGCCGGTCCAGCAGCACGTCCATGCTGAAGTGAGGACGCGCTTCTGGCCGCGCCGCGATCGCCCGGATGTCGCTGTGGAGCGGGTTGTCGTCGATGATCCCCCAAGTCGATCGCGGATCGCCGACGCGGGCAGCGTCGTGCAGGGTGAGCACCGTGTCGAGGCCGGCGAGCCCCGGGGCGACCATCTTCGGGCCGCCCGAGAAACCCGCGAAGAAGTGCGGCTCGACGAAACCGGTCGTGATCCGAAGGTCCGCATCGAGCCAGTGGCGGCAGAGCCGGGTCGGGACGCCATTGCCGGTATCCCCCAGGTCGACGAGCGAGGAGTCGTCGCGGGCGTCGTGGTTGATCACGCGGCAGGAGCCGAGAATCTCGTCGCCCAACATCGCCTGGAGTTCGGCCGGCGTGTTTGCCCGGTGGGTGCCGGTCGCAATCAAGATGCTCACGTCTTCCGGTCGCACGATGCCGTCGAGTTCCCGCAGCACCGCGGCGACCATCTCCCGCCGCGGCTGCGCCCGGGTGATGTCGCAGACCGAGATCGCGACGGTCTGTCCCGGCTTCGCCAGTTCCCGCAACGGCGGCCCCGCGACCGGCCGGCGCAGGGCCGCGGTCAGGGCCGCGCCCGGGTCCTCCAACGCCGGCGCCTGCACCGGCTCGATGACCGTCGTCCGCTCGCGCGGGACGTCGATCTCAAGACCGCTGCGACCGTAGGCGAGGCGCACCCGCATCGTCCGCATCCTACGCGCCGGCGGGGCGCGGCGTGGGCGTGTTCGACGTCCGATCCACCGTCGCCGAAAGCCGGCAAGCCGCCGTGCCCTACTCGCTGCCGTCGAGACGGCGCACCTTGATGCTGCGGAAGGCCACCTCGTCGCCGTGGTCCTGCAAGAGGATGCGGCCTTCCGGCCACTTTCCGAACCCGTCGCGACCGGCGAACTTGCTCAGTGCGATCGCCTCGTCGAGTTCCGCAGAGTTCCGGTCGAACGCCAGCACCAACTGGTGGTTCAGCCAGTGCTCTACCGTGCCGTCGGCGCGGACGACGATCCGCGCGTGGTTGTAGCGGCCCGGTCCATGGACGAAACGGAACTGCTTTGTCGCCGGCAGCAGGTCGTAGAGCGAGGCGAGCGTCCGGTTGCCGTCGCGACCGGCCTCAGCGTCCGGGTGCCGTGAATCGTCGAGGATCTGGTACTCGAACGCTACCGCCGTACCGGGAGCCGAGCCGTAGCCCTCGGTGACCGGGTACTTGATGCCGCTGTTCGCGCCCTCGGTCATCCGGAACTCCAACTGGAGCTCGAACGCGGAGAACGTCTCCCGGGTCACGATCCCGCCACCTCGCGGTCCGCCGGGTTCCGAGGCGAGTACTGTCAGCTCTCCGTCTCGCACTTTCCAGCCGGTCGCGGGGAAGTCCTCGCGGTGGGCGCCGCGCCAGGCCTCCGTGCTCTCGCCGTCGAAGAGCAGCTCCCAGCCCAGGTCCGCTTCCGCTTCGGACAGCCGGTTCGGCCACGTGTCGACGACGTAGGGGAACTCACCACCCCGCGGCACGAGATCGTCCGCGCGCAGGCGCACGTTCCGGTAGCGGACCTTCAGTCCGCCCTGCTCCGGCCCGACCGAGTGGACCTGCAAGGCGACGAAGCCGCTCGGCGCCATCTCGTCGATCAGGTAAGTGGCCGGCACGTCGTTCAGCCAGGTGCGGATCTCCGAGCCGATCGCTTCGATGTAGACGTGGTTCCAGTCTCCCTGGCGAAAGGCCTGCCTCGCCGCCGGATTCAGCGACAGAGGAAACAGCCAGCCGCGCCGGGCTTCGTCGTAGATGCCCCCGCTCCAGGCGCGTTCGCTGGGGTCGATCTCCACCTGGTAACCGTGCACGACGCCGTCCCAGTAGTCCGGGTCGCTGTGGCTGCGGATCTGGACGCCCGCGTTCAGCCCTTCATCGACCTTGAACTCCAATTGCAGGGCGAAGTCCCCGTACTCCTCCGTAGTGGCGAGAAAGGAGTTCGGCGTCTCGATCACGGCGGTGCCGACGATCGTGTCACCGTCGAGGGCGTACTCCGCCGCCCCGCCGAGCTGCCGCCATCCCTGCTCGAGGCCGCCGGCGGTCAGGTCGACCCAACCGGAATCGGGATCAGGTTGGGCGAGCCCGGCTGTCGCCGCACCAAGGAGGACCAGCAGACAAGCAGGCGGGAACGCCGAGACGAGAGAGGGGCGCATCGCATCAACGCTAACATCAGCGCCGTGAGAAGGAACGGCTGGCCAATCGCGGCGCTCACGCTGGTAGCCGCGGCGGCCCAGGCCCAGGAGGAAGACCCGGCGGCGCTCTTCGCCGAGATCATTGACGTCCGCGTCGTCAACATCGAAGTCGTCGTCACGGACCGGGACGGCACCCGTGTCCACGGCCTGAAGCCCTCGGACTTCGAGTTGCTGGTCGACGGCGAACCGACGCCGATCGACTTCTTCACGGAGATCGAAGACGGCATCGCGCGCGGGACGACCGGCGACGACGTTCCGGCACCGCCGGGCCTCGAACCGGACGCCCCGGCCGGAACGAACTTCCTTCTCTTCGTCGACGACTTCTTCGCCATCCAGCGGGACCGCAACCGGGTGCTGGATGGACTGGGGGACGACCTCTGGGAGCATCTCGCTCCGGCGGACCATGTGGCCGCCGTCGCCTTCGACGGGAGGAGCACCGAGACGCTGACGCCCTGGACGAACGAGCCGGATGTCTGGGAAGAGGCGCTGGAGCGTGCCCAAGCGCGTCCCGCCTACGGCGTTCATCGGCTGAGCGAACTGAGCCAGAGCGCCGACGACCGGCGGCTCCAGGCGCGACTGGAAGCGACCACGGACCAGGATCCCGCGCGGGAACAGATCGAGGAACGCGCGGCGCTGGACCGACTGAAGGTGGCGGCCAGCCAGGAAGCGGCGGCGAGCGCCGCGGAAATCCAAGCTCGTGCAGGGGAAGACGCCTACCTGCTGCAGGACATCCTGGGCACGACCCTCTCGACCGCGGAACTCCGCTACGCGAAGAGGCTCGACGACCAGTTGCAGCGCTCCGTGCTGGCGGCAGTGGCCACGATGCGCCGGTTCGCCAACCGGCCCGGTCGCAAGGTCATGCTGATCCTCGCCGGCGGCTGGCCGCGGTCGCCCGCGCTCTTCGCCGTGGCGGATGACGGCGGCAACTTCGCGGACTTCGCCGTTGCCGCCGACGGCCTCCTGATGAGTGAGGACGAGCTCTACGGTCCCCTGGTCTCCACCGCCAACCTGATCGGCTTTTCCCTCTATCCGGTGGACGTGCCGGGGGTCAGCGCCGGTTTCGCGGGCGACGCGTCGCGGTCGGTCGCCGGTCAGCAGCAGAACCCCGGAGACGGCGCCCGGCGCGGGGCGATCAACCGGGAGCACCTGCTCCACGGCACCCTGGAACAGCTCGCGCGATCAACGGGCGGCTTGCCGATGATCAACGCCCAGCGGGATACCGCCCTCGCCCGGACCTTCGACGACACCCGCTCCTACTACTGGCTCGGCTTCGAGTCGCAACGGCGCCAGGACGAGGCGTTTCGCAACGTGGAGGTGCGTCTGGCCGGTCGTCCGGATCTCAGGGCACGGGCACGAGAAGGGTACGTTGACATGTCCAGCGACCGGGAGATCGCCCTGACGGTCGAAGCGGCTCTGATGTTCGACGGAGCCCCCGGGGCGCAACGGCTCGACGCCCGTCTCTCCCAGCCGGTACGCGCCGGCCGGGGACGGATGTCGGTGCATGTCGAGATTGCCATTCCGCTGGACGATGTCGGCCTTCTTCCCGTCGCCGGGATGTGGCGGAACGAACTGCAGTTCCGCGCCATCGCCATGGACATGGAGGGCGCACGCTCCGAGATGGCGGCCGAGACGATCCCCATAGCAGGTCCGCGGAAGCCGCAGCCGGGCCAGACCTTCTTCTACGAGACGGACCTCCAGCTCCGCCGGCGCGAACACAGGTACGTTCTTGCCCTCTACGATCCAGTGGCCGGGGCGATCCTGACCGCCACGGGAGAGATTCGTCCGCCGTAGGTGGACTGGAACCTACTGCCGTAGCGCGTCCGCCCGCAGCCGCGCCCTCATGGCGAGGAGCGATTCCCGTTCGGACGAAGCCAGGTCCTCGAAGACCGTCCGGGCGCGCGCGCGAAGTTCATCGCGGCCCGCTTCACCGGCGGAGGCAAGGGCGAGACCGAGCGTGTAGCGGACCAGCCGGGCGTCCCTTTCCTCAAGGCCGTCAAGGTCGATCGCCGCCAGCCTCTGGGCTGCCTCCGCCGCTTCGCCGGTTCCCAGCAGCAGCGTCGCCAGCTCGAGTTCCAGCAGCCAGCGCGGCACGTCGCCTTCCCCGTCCAGCTCGCGCAGGCGGCGGCTGGCCGCGGCGGCCAGCAACAGCTCGGGGTCGAACGGGTCCAACGGTCTCCAGCTCCACTCCGGCGAGACTGTGACGGCCGCCGCGCCCTGCTCGGCCAGAACCTCCAGTTCCACCGCGCCGCCGGGTCTCAGTTCGCCGAGGGCCGCGTTCAACTGGAGCGCGGACGCCTCCCTGCCGCCAACGGAGAGAATCTCCATCCCCGGCCGTAAACCGGCCGACGCCGCTGGACTTCCCGGTTCCACCGCGGCCACGGCCAGCGCATCGCCAGCCAGAGACTCGACGACGACGGCGCCGACATGCGGCACCCGGCCGGCCGGTTCCGGGTCCAGGGAAGCGAGCAACCGCCAAAGTGGCCCCGCTTCCACTCGGCCGTTCTCGATCGGCGCCTTTCGCACATCCGGCCGGGCCGGACCGGGAGCGGGCGCCCACCACCACAGATCGACCGCTTCGGCCACCAGGTCGTCGTCCAGCACGGCGGCCAGATAGAGGGCGGCTGGCAGGCGTGCCTGAAACCGCCGCTGAATCGCCTTCCAGTCCAACTCCAGCCGGGCCGACGCCGCGCTCGATCGGAGCGCGGCGGGCTCCACACCGAATTCGTCCATCAGGGCCGCGCCTTCCGCGGCACGGTCCAGCACCATGTAGGCGGTTTCGTCGCGGAGAACCTCCATGGCCGACGCCATGGCCCGGCGACCCGCCTCGTCGCTGCCGTAGATGCCGAGGAACGCGAGCGCGGGGCGCAACTCGACGTCGACCTCTGTCCGGCCGCCATCCTCGACGGTCACGGAGGTCTCGAAGTAGCCGTGGATGCCGCGGCTGATCGTGATCGTGTGGACTCCCGGCGGCAAGAAGATCTCCGGCGTCCACCGTTCCCGGTCCGGTTGCAGTGCCCGCCCGCTAGCGAGCACATCCGCATCCTCAGGCAGCCCCTTGAGGCCGACAGTCCCCCGCTCCGGCTCGAGAACGATCGGCGGCAGCGCTTCGTCGCCGAGACGACGACCTCGCACGTCCGCCGACCAGGTGCGATAGCCCTCCTTCCTGACCTCGACCAGCCAAGGTCCCTCGGGTAGATCGTCGATCCAAAGTTCACGCGAGAGCTCCTCGCGCTCCGTGCGGTACGACGTTCCCTGGGGGCGGAAGCCCGCCTCCGCGACACCTCTCGTGCGGCCCCGCTCATAGCCGTCGATCAGGACGATCGCGCCCACCGGCGCGGTGCGCAGCCGGAGGGCGGCGCTTTCGCGTCGCAGGCGGACATCGACTTCCGCGTCCTCCCCGGCGGTGACCGTGAAGGCCGCGAACGCCGTCCGGTAGCCGGGCCGGGAAACCTCGGCCAGATAGTCGCCGGCCGGCAGCGGCGCGGGTGCCGGCGGCGAGACGGGACCGTGCTCCGCCAGCGGGATCGGGCCGACGGCGGAAACGCCGCTGGCGGGCAGCCCGGGCAGGAAGAAGGCGGGCGCCGGGGCAGGGCCGGAGTTCTCGAACTCGAGCGGTCCCACCCGGATCGTCGCGTCGACCGGCGTGACGAAGAAGAAGACTCGGCCGAAGGACTCGGCGATCTCGTCGGTCGCCTGCGCGGGCGGCTGAGAGACGCCAGCGGAGGCGACACCGCAGAGCGCGAACCACGCCGCGATCAGGCGGCAAGGACGAATCGCGACGGCCCGCCGGCGAGCGGCGCCGAACGGTGCCCTCACGGGTAGCAGCCGCTCATCGTCCCCGTGGGGCCGCCTTCCGTCACCTGGACCTCAACCGAGCGGAAGGCGTCGTCGGCAAGGCAACGAGCGCTCGCATCGGGGCTCTACCGCCCATGGGAACCATGCCTTACTCTACCCCGTGGTGAGCACCCGGCCGACTGCACCGAAGCACCGCCGAGCAACCGCCGCCACGCTCGCCACCGGCGCGAACCTCGGATCCGGGAATCCGTCTGAGTCCTTGATGGCCGGCGCCGCGCGCGCGGCGCCGCGAAGGAGCGAAAGAGGAACTCGACGAGCGAGGTGGAAGTGGCGGTAGAATCCAGCGCAACGCAGGCGGAGCGGAGACCGAAGCGAAGACTCCGGGAAGCGGCTCTCGACGATGAACAGGTGCAATCGCCAGTGACGGACGCCGGCAATCGGGCGCTCGCGATCGAGGCGGACGTGGCCGACCTGACGAAGGATGTGGCCGTTCTCAAACGGCAGGCCGACTCGCTCAACGAGCGCTTCGACAGCTTCCGGGACGAGATCGTCGCCCGCCTCGACGCCTCGGAGGAGCGGATCAAGAGCCAGGTCCAGGAACTCCGCAGCGAACTCCGCGGCGAGATCGCGGAACTCCGCAGCGAACTCCGAGGAGAAATCGCGGGAGTCCGTAGCGAAGTCCGCGGCGAAATCGCCGAGCTCCGCAACGGGATCGCCGAACTTCGCGCCGTGACCGACGCCCGGTTCGACGGCCTGAGGGAAGAGATGAACGCCCGGTTCGAGAGCGTGGAGGCGCGGTTGAGGATCTTCGCTTGGCTCATCGGAATCGGCCTGACGCTCTACACCGCGACGACCGTCTCGCTGATGGTCCTTCTCTTCCGCGCCGTTCTGGTCTGACGGTCTCCGCGCCCTTGGGACAAGCCGGCCTGGCGCAGCTCAGCGCCGGTTGATCGAGCCGCCGCCCGCTACGGATTACAGGGAAACGCCGCGGCGTCGTTGATCAGCGGGTTCCCGCTGTTGCGGTAGTACGGCAGCGTCACGCCCGCCGCGTCATCGAAGGCCCGCTGCGCTTCACTCACGCTCCAGAGCGGCTGCGCATGCGCGGCGCCGGCCGACAGGGCAAGAACCGCCGCGCTTCCGGCGATCCACCGGACAACGGGGCTGTAGTTCCTTCGTTCACGCCTCATCGGTCTGTTTTCCCTCTATCTGACTGGTCGGAGCCCCGTCGCAGTCCGGCACTACTGAGCCCGTGCTGCTCCCGGCTCGCAGGCAAAGGCCGCAATGTCGTTAAGCACTGCTGTCCCACAAACTTCAGGGCAGGGCGAGTTGCAGTTGATCGTTTCTCGGGCGCGGCGGGTCGCGTTGTGTCTGTAACAGGTCATTGAGTGGGCGTCGTTCGAAGAGATTCAGTTGGAGCAGACGGAGGATCTCGCTGAGCGTCCACTTGAGGCGATTGGAGAACTTCAGGTAGGCGAGGAGGAGGTGGACGCACATGGCGATCCAGATCTGCGTCAGCACGGCGTTGCGGGAAGTGCCGAGGAAGCTCTTGATCCGGAGGTTCTGCTTGATCCACTTGAAGAAGAGCTCGACCTGCCAGCGCGCCTTGTAGATGTCCGCGATGGTCCTCGGCGCGAGCGCGAAGTTGTTGGTGAGGAACACGTAGTGCTTGCCGGTCGCGGCGTCGCGATAGCCGACCCTCCGCAGCGGAATCGGGCAGTCCTTCCGGCCCTTCCTGCTCGTCAGCTCGATCAGCTGGTCCGAGGTCACGCCGCGGCCGGGCGCGTACGAGCGGCGCTCCCGCACCGCGTACCGGACTCCCCGCTTGAGCCGCGTGACCAGGAAAACCCCTTGCTCGTCAAGGGATCTCAACCAACTGAAGTCCTGGTACAACCGGTCCGCGGCGACGATGCTCCCCACTGGCAAGCGCAGCGTCCGCGCCACGTCGATGTCGGACCCCTTCCCGTCCGTCACGCTCAGGAAGGACGGCAGATTCCCGCCGTGGTCGAGACCGACGTGGACCTTGATCGCCCCTTTGCTCTTGCCGTACTTCGCCCAGGGAAACAACGAGAGGCACAGGTCGATGTACGTCGCGTCCAGGGACACGAGCGGATTCTTGAACCGGAACCCGTGGCCGGGCGCCAAGCCTCGGCAGCGGTCCAGAAGGCGCTTGAACTGCAACTCGAAGAGCTCGTGAGGCTGCTCCTCGTTCACCCGCGCCAGAGAGGACCGCGCGACCCGACCGACGCCGAGATGGTAGAGCTTCCGTCTCTGGGCTTCCAGATTCGAGACGACGTCCCGCAGGCTGCACCGCCCCGACAACTGCGCCATCGCCATCGCCGCGAACTGGCTCCACCGGCTCATGGAACGGAGCTTCCTCCCCTTGTGATGCCTCCGGGCGTCCCGCTCGAACTCATGTCTCGACACCAGCCTGAGCAACTGTCCGAGCACGGTGCTATGATGCGCCATGAGCCTGGATCTCCTTGCTGTAGTTGGACTTTCGACCAAGACCAACCTTACAGCACCGGACGATTCAGGCCCTTTTCTCAACCCGGTTTGTGGGACAGCAGTGGTCGTTAAGAACCCCGGTGCTGTTTACGAAGCCATTCTGTCCAAACACGTTTCCCCGGCCGTCACTCTCCCACCCGAGCCCTTGGGCTACACCATCGACCACATGGTGAAGGTCCCAAATGTACACGACGTGCCGCAGGTCCGTCGCAGCCGCCGCGAATACCCAGTAGTGACCATTAATGGCGCATCCATCGAGTACCTTCAGCAACACCTCTGGATTACCGGGCTCGAAGAAGTAGAAGAGAGCTGAGGAATCGGGCAGGAAAGCAGGAATCTCCTCCAATGGCGTCGCCCTGCCTTCTTCGCCTTCGAGGTGGTAGAAGATCGCCGCCGAGAAGCGCCTCTCGTTCAGGCATGCATGTTTGTTCTCATCGATGGACGGCTCGCATGGGCCGCTGGACGCCGAGTCGCTGACAGCGGACACCGAGTCCAGGATCCGACCAAAGCCGACAGCCGGTGACCACTCGGCGATCGAACTCGATTCGGCGCCGTCGGCCTGACCGGAGGCCGTCGACGTCAAAGCGAGGAACACGAGCGTGACGACGAGCACGGGAACTAGGGCTAGGCGCGGTTTCATTTGAAGCCATCCTTTCCTCAAGAAAGAGAGCAGTGCGTCTTTCATTCGATTCACTCGCTACTTCGGCAGCAGTTCGATATGGAGGTTCGACCAAATCCATCCGGGCGGCGTGCGGGCCTCTCCCGGCGCGCCGGCGAAGCCGAAACCGGCTCGCATCGAGCGCCGTTCGACGCCGCCGGGGCCGTTGCTCCCACTGAACACGAACTCCCGCTGCCGGGCCTTCGTGATCGGGTGCAGCACGCTCGCTTTCCCCTCCACTCGCAGGACCTGTCTGCCGTTCGAATCCCTCAGGGTGAGCAGCGTCCGGTCGTTGGCGGCATCGAAGTCGTAGACCGCCTCGTACGTCTGTCCGGCCCGCAGAAGAAGATCTTCGGCGTACTTTCCCTTGTCCCCGTGAATCTGGTTGAAGCCCGAGCGGAAGACGACGTGGGGTTTGTTCGGACCGCCTTCCCCCGTGGCCATGGCGAAGCCGAAGAGGCCGGTCTGATGACGTTCGCGCGCGAACCAGAAGAGCTGGTGGCGGAAGTGCGTGTTGCCCGGGCGCCAGCCCCCGTGACGGATGCGGACGTGGAAGCGGGCGCGAGAATAGGTGCCCGCCGGCACGGGAATGCCGAACTCGCGGTTCGGCCTTGCGCTGGTCGAACGATGGACCTCACCGGGAGTAGTGTCCAGGCAGACCCAGCCCGCGGTGCATTGTCCCGGCCGCGGCGGACAGGGAAAGGCGGTGACGCTGCCCGCGGTGCTGGCCCGCACCCCTTGGCGGTTGTGCTGGCGCCAGTGGGTGCCGGCGGGGGAAGTGACGTAGAGGTTGTAGGCGAGGTCGGTGACCGGCGCGACGGACACCCAGCGCGAGCCGTTGACCTGGCAGCCATCCAGCACCTTGATCAGGACTTCGGCGTTGTCGCGGGTGAAGAACCACAGGAGGCCGGACTCGCCGGAGGCCCAGATGCCTCCCTTGCCCTCGCCCCTGTCCCCCTGGGGCGTCTCGTAGCACATCCGCACCTCGAAGCCGCCGTCGAACACGAGCGGAACCGAGTTCGGAACGCAGTCCGTGTAGCCCCGGCCCGAGGGCGGGCCCGGCAGGTCGGCCGCGACGGACCGGGACGAAGCGGGTATGGAAGCGCGCAGGGGAAACGCCTCCTCGGCGGAGAGGGGCACAGGGACCGCCGCCACCGCCAGGGCAGCGGTCAGGAAGGGGCCGAGATGAAGCCTTGTCACGCCAACTGCTCCTCCAGGGTTCGTGACTCGCGGCTCAGAAGCGCCAGATGAGGCCGAACGCCACAACGGGATAGAGCTCGTACTCGTCCAGGTCGGCCGTGAGTTGCCGATGCTCCTCCATGACGTCGCTCGGCAGGTCCAACAACAGGTCGCAGGCCGGCGAGGCCCCGCTGACGGCCGCCGTCCCGTCTTCGCCGACGGACATCCCGCAGCTCACGGGCGCGCCGCCCAGGACGGTGCGAACTTCGCCGGAGGCGGAAACGGCGGGTTGGCCCTGCAGGAGGACGCCGAGATCGACGGTGACGCCCAAGCCGCTCCGGACCCGCCCAGTGCTCCAGCCGAACCCAAGGTAGGGCACGGGAGAGTCGAAGGCCACCCTGGCCGCCAAGTCGGCGTCGTAGACCCCAGAACCGATCTGGAGCGCCTGGGTGCCCGCTCGGGCCCCGAGTTCGTTGTCGTTCGCGACCGCGCCGACCGTCAACCTGAACGGGCCGGCCACATGCCAGTCCGCGAGCAGCGCCGCCGACGAAAGGGAAAGCTCGGCCGCGTAGTCGTTGCCGGCATAGGCGCGGTCGAAGTCGTGGTCGAAGCTCTGGACCTGGGCCCGCAGGGTGAACCGCTTGGACAGGTCCACGCCCGCCGAGACGCCCGGCCCAAGCAGGCCCGCATGCAGTCCGACGAATCCTGCCCTGGCTGACTCGGTCCCCCGGGCACCGGCAGTTCCTGCGCCGCCGAGCGGTCCGTCGCGGACGCTATCGACAGCACGAACAGCCCGACCAGCACGCAACTCCGTCTACGGCCGAAGCCGGTCGCGGAAAGAAACCTGACTAGAAGGCGCTTAGATCCGAGGGGGGGCAAGTGTGGCGACCGTCGCCCGCGCCACGAGCTGACTCTCCCAAGCCGGAACACTTCATGACCATGGTCTCACCTCTAAACAAGCTACCGCCAACCCCACACTGTCCCCGAAACGAAAGCAGAACCTACAACATCACACTCGCCTGGGCAAGCTAGCTTGGGAAGCTCGACCAGCCAGCCCCTTGACTGGAACCGCCCTCGTCCACTGGGACTTCGCTGCGGGGCTGTCGGATCCGGCTGCCGTGGCTGCGCTCTCACGGGTAGTAGCCGCTCATCGTCCGGGCCCGTCGGCCGCCCCCCACGCGGACCTCCACCGGGCGAAAGGCGTCGCCGGCGCCTTCCTGGTTCGAGTTGTAGGCCAGCAGGTACTGCGACCGCAGCTCCTGCTCGATCTCGCGGTAAACGGGCCGAAGTTCCCTGGCGGCCTCGATGAAGAACGCGCGGCCGCCGGTTTCCGTCGCGATCTCCTCCAGCTTGCCCTGAAGGAGGGGCTCCGCCCGGCTGATACCCAGGCCGATCGTGTAGATGACGATCTCCGAGTAGCGGGCGTACTCAAGGACATCGTCGTACCTCGCGCTGCTCGACGTATCCGCGCCGTCCGACAGCAGGACGAGAGCGCGGCGGCCACGGACTCCCCGGAAGTAGTAGAGCCCCATCATCAAGGCGTCGTGCAGCGCCGTGCGGCCCGTCGCGCGGAGATCGCCCAGCGTGTCGACAACGTCGCCGACGTCGGCCGTGCGGCCAGCCAGGAGCCGGGGCCGCGAATCGAACGCAATGGCGAAGCAGGCGTCGCTGGGCTTCATCAGACGGGTGAGGAACTGCCCCGCCGCCTCCTTCGCCTCGTCCAGGACGTCCTCCATCGAGGCGGACGCGTCGATCGCCACCCCGACCGTCAGGGGAAGGTCCTCCACCAGTTCGAATTTCGCCAGGTCCTGACGACGCCCGTTCTCGAACACGCTGAAGTCGGAGTCGCGCAGCCCGAGCACCGGCCGGTTGGCGCGGTCGACCACCGTCGTGTAGAGCTCGACGAGATCGACGTCCACGTTCTCCGTGATCCCCGAAGATGTCAGGATCCGCACGTCCTCCGCGCTTGTGCCGTCGTCCAGCGTCGCCCTGACCGTGAGGTAGATCAACTCGCCCTCGTTCTCCGGCGCCGGCACGGCGATCTCGGCGTTCCAAGGCGGGCGCTGCAGGACCGCCTGGACCTGCTCGCCGACGCGGAACTCCACGCCGCTGACCTGACGCTCCTCGGGCACGACGAGCGACACCCGGGCCTCGACCGGTCCCTGCACGCCGATGCCCTCCGGCGGCTCGTCGATCTGCAACCGGAGGTCGCCGCGCTGCTGGTTCAGTACGAGTTCGTCCGAGGCGACGACCTTGCCCTCCGCGTTCAGACCTTCGACGCGGATGACCTGCTGCGTGGGGTAGCGCGCCAGGCGCAGCATCGCCCAGGGACGCGACCCGGCCTGCGTCGTCTGGAGCTCCCCATCCACGAGGAAACGAACCGCCACGATCTCCGCGCCGCTGGCCAGCACGTCGGCGCGGAAGCTCCCGATGACGATCTCGCTTTGGGGCGGCACGAGCGCCAGCGACGTCTTCGCATGGAGCCGGGACCGGGCCGCGATGGACGGGCCTCCGTCGCTTGCCAGACGGCTGCGCTCGGCGTACTCGAGATCGCGGAAGAGGGCGACCGCCTGGTCGGCGTACTCCGGGCGGCCCCGCTCCCCCAACTCGGTCAGGGCCAGGGCGATCAGGTACTCCACCGTGTCCTGACTCAGGCCGCCTCGCCTCGGCGCCTGAATCGCACGCAGCCTGCTGACCGCCTCCTCCAGGTCGCCGCGCGCGAGCAGAATCGCGCCTAGTTCCAGTTCCAGCAACCAGGCGGGAACGTCCTCGTCCGGTTGCTCGAGTTGACGGACGAGATGAGCGGCTTCGGCGGCTGGCAGAAGCTCCGGGTCGAACGGATCGAGCATGGACCATCCCCAGACGGGCTCGACCCGCATCGGCTCGACCGCGCCGCTCCCGGCGACGGGAGAGACCTCCAGCGCGTCGCCAGGCCGAAGGGCAGCGACGGCGGCCTCCCACGTCTCGAACTCAACGCCCGCCGCGTTGCGAAGGCCGGCGATCTCCGCGCCCGCCGTGAGCCCGGCCAGGTCCGCCGGCGAGCCGGGCTCGACCCCGCTGACCACCAGGCCGCCGCCTACCAGCGACTCGATCACGGTGGCGCCAATCGTCGGCGTCTGGCGCCTGGGCGACGGACTCAGCGCCCCGGCGAGCTCGGCAAGCGAGCCGGCATCGAGCCGGCCTTCCCTGATCGGAACGCTCCGAACGTCGGGCCGACTGGGGCCTGGCGCGGCGGACCACCACCAGAAGCGGGCCGCGTCGGCCTCCGGCGCATCGCTCAGTTGCACGGCCAGGTAGAGAGCGGCCGGCGCAGCCGCCTCCAGGCGCTCGCGAAAGGCCGCCCAGTCCGGAACGGCGTTGCCGCTGAGTCCGGCGTCGCGCAGCAGGCCGACGCTCACTTCGGCAAGATCCCGAAACAGCCAAGCGCCCTCCTCGCGGAAGGACTCCAGAGCGGCGCGCACCGCCTCGCTCTGAGCGGCATCGCCGCCAAGGACGCCCAGAAAGGCGATGGCAGGCCGCAGCTTGGCCTCGACATCGACCCGGCGCCGATCCTCGGCGAGGACGGACGTCTCGAAGTAACCCGCCGTGCCGTGAGTGATCGCCAGGTCGTATCCGCCCGGCGCGAGAAACGCCTGAGGCGGCGTCGCCCCGCGATCCACGTCTACAAGCAACCCACCGGCCGTGACCGTCGCGTCGTCCGGAAGACCCGGGAAACCGACCGCAGCCTGACGCCGCTCAAGAGAGACGGCGGGCAACTCGATGTCCCGCAGGTCGGGAACGTGCAGCGAGGCGCGCCAACTCCGAAAGCCGGCGCTGGCCACCTCCAGTTCGTAGCTTCCGGGCCGCAGCTCCTCGATCCACACCGCGGAGGAGTCGGCCGACGGCGGCGCCTGGACCGACCCCCACCCGCCGGGAACGCCGCGCCGCTCCTGGCCGTCGATCAGCACGCGCGCTCCCGGAGGCAGCGAACGCAGCTTGAGGACCGCGCTGACGCGCTCGAGGCTCGCCGTCGCCTGGGCGACCTCGCCTGGCGTCACGGTGAAGATCAGGGTTGCCGGCCGGTAGCCGGGACGGGCGGCGTGCAGGAGGTACCTGCCGGCCGCCAACGGAAGGGGAGCGGACGGGTCGATCGGTTCGAGAGTCGGCGCCAGCGTCACGACGGACTCCAGGCTCGCAAGCCGAACGGCGGCGTCCGCCGGCTCGACGGCGAACGTGGCCAAGCCAAGGTCGACCGGACGTTCCTCTCCGCCATCGAACGTCTGCGGCCAAGCCGCCGCCCAGCCCAGGAGGCCCAAGGCGCACGCCGCCGCGTAGCGCGTCGCCACGCCGCTACTCCACGACCAGAACGGTTTCCATGCGGCCTTCGGCGATGAAGACGCGGCCCATGCCGTCGACGGCGATGTCCATCGGATTTCGGAGCTCGAGGCCCCCACCCGGCAGGACCGGGCCGATGGCCGCCAGTTCCACGCCTTCGCGGTCGTACACCTGAACGCGGCGCGCCGCCCGGTCCAGCACGTAGCTGTTGCCGAAGGCGTCCACTGCCAGAGCCTCCGGACGCTGCCAGGCGCCGGTCACCGTCCCGACCAACTCCCAGTCGTCCCGGAAGATGAGCACCGAAGGCGGCGACGACCTGGAACCGGCGTCCAGTACGTGGAACGTGCCCCCCGGGCCAGGCGCCAGGTCGACGGGCTGCTCAAGCGTCGACGGACTGTAGTCCAGCAGTCGCCCGTTCCGGTCGTAGCGGAGAACGACATCCAGCCGGCGCGAGAGGACGACCCAGCGACCGAATGGTCCTCGGTACACGCCAACGATCTGATCGAGCCTGCCGCCGGACGGCCGCTGGAAGCTGACGGCGGCGGCACCGCCGGCGGCCTCTACGCGGAGCACGCTGTTCGCCGTCGCGACCAGGGCGGTACTACCCCCCAAGGGGCCCGACGGAACGAGGCTCGCCCGCTCGATGCCGCGCATCTCCCGGCTCGCCGCCGTTTCGCGACCCGGACCCAGCAACACCACCCGATCGCCGTCGGCCGCCAGCAGTTCGCCCCAAGGTCCGGCGGCGATCGTCCGAGGCCGCTTCAGCTTCAGCGGATCCGGCAGGTAGTCAGGCGGCAGGTGGATGTCGCTCCTCGTCCACGGACTTCGACCGGCCAGCGGCCGGAGCAGCAGTCGATGAATCCGCGTCATCCGCTCAAGCGCCAGCCGGGCCACGTCGACGCCCGATCCATCGACGATCGAGGCGCCGGGAATCGCTCCCTCGTTCCTTGCCAGGGCGCCGGTGCGGGCCTGCCGCAGATGATCGGCCGCGAGCCGCCAGTCGCCCCGGTCGAGAAGGACATCGGCCAGTTCGAGGTGCGCACGCGGCGTCCACTCGCTCTCCGGTTCGCGCTCCAGGACCTGTAGCAGTTCGCCGGCAGCCGCGTTCGTTGCGCCCAATCGGCGTCCCAGAGCCGCGGCCTCCACCAGGGCCCGGCTGCGGTCCGGAAACTCGGGGTGCAGGTCGCGCGGGGAGCGCATGGCGAGGCTCAGCAGTTCGCCGCGAGCCGCCTCGAGTTCCTCGGCACTCGTCGCGGTCCGGGCGGCAGCCAGCACCGTGTTCGTCTCAGCGTCGATCGACGCCGGCTGGGAGACGGCTGCCTGCGCCGCCCCGAGCAGGAGGGACAAGGCCGCCGAGGCGACCTGCGCCGGAGCCGGCCGGGGCGGGGCGGGCCGCGCCGGGGCCGCCGGCGCGGCGGCGCGGACGGCAACCGGCGCCGGGGCGGTTCCGCTCTCGACCGGCGCCGAAGCGGTCCCGCCCTCGATTGGCGCCGGTCGAGCGAGGGTTGCCCGTGCTCCCGCAAACGGCGAGGAGTCCGCCGCCGACACGGGCGCCGACGGCACCACCGGCACCGCAACCGCATCCCGCAGGAGCGACAGGGTGCCCGTCGCTTCGTCGCGGACCCCGACGGCGAAAACCCAGGCGCCCTCCGGCACGACCACGTCGACCTCGAAGCGGTAGGCCCCGGCGGTCGCCTGAACGCCGCTGCCTCCGACGCGCGCCATCGTCTGCCGAACGGTGGTCCGGATGCCCTTGCCCTCCTCGACGCCAAGCAACCAGAGCCTGACTCCGCCCTCCTCCCGACCGCCCGCGGAAGGGAGCAAGGTCGCGGAGTCTTCCGGCACCACCACTCCGACCATCACGCCGTGCGTCTCGCGCTCGCCGGACTCCGACGGAGCGAAGCGAAGACCGGCCCCCAAGGGGTTCTCCTCCCCGCCGAGGTACGCGACGGACAGCAACCGTTCGGCCAGGCGCTCCTCCAGCGTCTTGTCCCGGAAGCTCCGCCGGTACCTCAAGCGTCCGCCCTTCGCGGCGCCTTTGGCAAGCCGAACCTCGACCTGCCGCACCTGCTCGGGGCGGCGGTCGGCGAGCAGGAAGCCGAGAGAGTAGCCGGCCGAGACTTCCCCGAAGACTTCGCCCAGGAGTTCACCCATGTCGTTCGAGTTGACCAGGGCCTTGCCGCCGGTTTCTTCCGCCAACAGAAACAGCCCGTTCTGGGCATTCGTGGCGAACAGTTGGTCGTTGCCAGGAGACGGTTCCGCGCGGCCGCCCTGCGAGAGCCGGCCGCTTGCCAGCGAAGTGTCCCCGGTCGAAGCGCGGAGACCGGCCGCGTCCAGCGGGAAGATCGTGACGCGGTTCGCATTGGCGTGGGCCGAAACGAGGTTGAATCGACTCGCCTGATTGAAGCCCATCGAGACCAGCGAAGCGTCGCTGCTGTTCCGCATGATCTCCGAGTTGATCGGCGGACAGACCTGCTCCGTCAGGTAGGCGAAGGTGGACACGCCGGCCTCCTGTGGCAGCCCGCTGCTGACGTAGACGACGGCCTTCCTTCCCGCGACGCCGGCAAGCGTCGTCGCGAGATCCGCCAGCCCGTCGGTCGCGATCGCAGCCCGCTGGGCTTCGGCGCGTGCGAAGGTCCTGACGATTGTCATCAGATCGCCCCAGTTGTCGATGCAAGGTCTGCAAAAGGCAGAGTTCTCACAGTCTTCGTCGCTGCGGGCCATATCGCGAATCGCGTTCGCCCTCGCGACTTGAGACGCCTCAGCTGCTCGCGGCTTCTTCGGGAGATCGGCCGCTGCTTCCAGCAGCGCGTCCAGATCGCGGGTCGGCGGCACGAGGATCTTCATGTGCTCGTCGAACGCGGCCAGCATGAAGCGGGCGTCTGCGCGGCGCAACGGTTCCACCGTTTCCGCGAACCGCGCCAGCAGGCGCGCCCGGTGGGCGGGGTGGGTGTTCACGTCGTCCATGTAGAGGACGATCGTGAGCGGAACCGGGGGCGCCTCTCCCCCTCCGGGCTCTCGCCCGTCCACGGGCGGGCCGCCGTTCGCGCCCGCACCCGAGGAAGGCACTCCCGGAAGCCGATACTCCAGGAAGTTCGAGACCTCGACCGGCCAGCCGTCCACGGTCAGTTCGAAGTCCTCCCGCTTCAGACCCCGGACCGGACGTCCCCTCCGATCCGACACCTGAACGTCGATCTCGACGACCACCACGTCGACGGTGTCGATGAAGGGCGCCTCCCGTTGAGCTGGAGCGGCGGAAGCGGCAAGGAAGCCGAGGAACAGGCAGAGCGCGAACCACATGGCCTGCCTCACCGAACCCCGCCCTGGCGCACCGTCATCAACCTGCCGTCGCTACCGTTCGTCCCCTGTCCGAGATGGTCTCGCCGACAGTAACGCAAGGAGCGACCCGGCGGCCGCCCGGTCGGGACCGGCCGGGCGGCCGGGACGGTCAAGGACTGATCGTGCCGGTCGATGTGAGGATCGCGCCAGTAAGCGGATCGAACACGGTCAGCGCGTACCGGTGCGGCTTGCGCTGGAGCACGAGCCCGGTTTCGTACAGGTAGGCCTGCCCGGGGCCGGGCGGATGGGGTCCGGCGATCGTGATCGTCTGCCCGGGCACGGCGGAGCGGTTCCCCGCCTCGTCGATCAGGCCAACTCGCAGTTCCAGTTCGCTTCGCCACTCGTCGCCGACCGGGACCAGGAGAACCTCGTCGAGAGGGATGATGACTTCGACCGGCACGGCCATCCTGCCGCGCTTCGCCTTCGTCGGTTCGCCGAATCGGACACCGAGCGACCGGGCGGTGGGCACGTCGCCGAAGAGCAGCGCGGCCTCGACCGTCATCTCGAACTCGCGGTCCCGCGACATGTCCACATAGCCTTCGCGAGCTCTCGCGTCGAGGCCCGGCCGTCCGGCGAGCCGGACCTGGATGTCGCGGCGCCGGTCGTCCTCGCGCCGTTTCGGCTGGAAGCCGAGCCAGTAGAAGAAGCCGACGTCCTCGAAGCCCTTCGCCAGCGCCGCGTCGCGCCGGGCGTCAATCATCGGCAGGCCGCCCGTCGCGCGGGCCAGGCTCTCGAGCGTTCCGTGAAGCAGAGTCTCGCGCTCGACCGGTCCCGGCAGGGCGCCCGTACCGCGAACGTTCTGCCCGAGATCGACCGTCGTCGTCGCCCCCTGCACGGTGCGACGGCCCTCCTCGGACGCCGCGCCACGCCAGCCGGGATCGAAGCCCGGCACGTCGACCGGATAGAGGGTGTAGCCCATCAGGTTCGCAGCTTCGATCAACGGCCGGTAGATAGCGTCCTCTGTCGCGAGCCGGCCGTCGGCCGCGCTGGCGACGGCGTGCGTGCGCTCCGCGCCGCGCGCCACGGCGAACTGGGCCGGCGACGCCGGCCAGCCACCGGAGAGGAGCAGCATCGCCTTCCGGCCGGGCTGGCCGGCGTGGCCGCGGAGGGCCGCGACCGCGGCCAGCACGGAACGCTCCAGACGAGTCGTCAGGGCATCCGCGTACGTCCGCTCCATCGGGGAGAGCAGGGCGCCGAGCAGGCCGCTCTTCTCTTCCACCGTCATCTCGTGGAGTTCCCGCTGCGCCCTCAGCCGCCCGGCTCTCTGCCGTACGGTTTCAGTCAAGGAGACGCCTCCTGAATCGAGGGCGCCGAGCAGCCCTACCCGGCCCAGCGCGTCGACCTCCTCCTGCGCCTTCCGATCTCCCTCGCTCGCCAGGCGCTCCGCCCGCCGATGCATGCCGTAGGCGGGCCGCTCGCGTGCCCGGTCCAAGGCATCGTCCAGGTCGTGGAGCGAGTTCGTCCAGGGCGTCAGTGTTTCCATGCGAGCGCCGTCGAACGCGACGACCGCCACTCGGTCCGCCGGGCCGAAGTGAGGCGCGAGACCGTCTCCAAGCCCGTCCAGCACCCGGTTGCGGTCCGCCTCGATGGAGAACGCATCGTCCACGAAGATCAGGAAGGCGATCCCAACGGGCTCTTCCGGCGAGAAGCCCGGCACGCCGGGCGCCCCGCCGGCCGCCCGCGCTTTCGCCGCGCCGTCGACGACCTCCGTGAAGAAGTCGATCGGCGTCGGCTCGCCGTCGACGAGCAACTCGAAGTCGTCGGGGCCGAGCTCCTGAACCCGCCTGCCCTGCCGGTCCGTGACGACGACCTCGACGTTCACGATGCGGACGTCCACGGCGTCCGCGAACACGGCCGCCGGCGGCCGCTGCTGGGCGGGCGCGCCGCTGGCGAGCAGCCCCAGCCCCACGAGCAGCCAGGGGACCGACAACCTGCGCGACATCGTCGACGCGGTCACGTGCCTCCCAGCCGAAGGCCAGCGGGCATGGACGGACTCCAAACGCCGGACCATCTCCCCGCAGGCTAGCACCCGGCGCGCCGGGCCGCGCTTCGGGCTCGCGCGCTGACGGAGCGCGCCCTGCCCGCATAGGATCGCCGCTTCCAGCCCTCGGGCGAGCGGGAGGAGGCAACCCTGGATTCGATCGACATTCATCCAAGGGCGCTGCGCGAAGCAGCGACGATGATCGTCGAAGCCGGCGGCAGCAACGGCGACGAAGCGCGCATCGTCGCCGACCACCTCGTGCTGGCGAACCTCTCGGGGCACGACAGCCACGGCGTCGGCATGCTCCCCGCCTACGAGCGGAGCCTCAGCAACGGAAGCCTGAATCCGAACCAGGACGTCGAGCTGGCCCGCGACAACGGCGCGATCATGATGTTCGACGGCGGCATGGGCTACGGCCAGGTGGTCGGCCGCCAGGCGACGGCGGCGGCGATCGAGCGCTGCCGGAGCACCGGCGTGGTCGTGGCGCCGGTCCGCTACTGCCACCACCTGGGCCGGATCGGCACCTACGGCGAGCAGGTGGCCGACGCCGGTCTCGCCTCGCTCCACTTCGTCAACGTCGTCGGCCACCAGGCCCTGGTCGCCCCCTACCGGGGCACCGACGCCCGCTACTCGACGAATCCGATCTGCCTGTCGCTGCCCGGCAACGACGCGCAACCGCCGGTCCTTCTCGACATGGCGACCAGCCGGATCGCCCACGGCAAGGCGCGGGTGGCCCACAACAAGGGCGAGAGGACGCCCGAGGGCTCCCTGATCGACCACCGCGGCCGCAAGACCCGCGACCCGAGCGTTCTCTTCCGGCAGCCGGCGGGCGCTTTGACCTCCTTTGGCGACCACAAGGGCTACGGCCTGGCCGTCTTCTGCGAACTCCTCGGCGGCATGCTGAGCGGCGGCCGCACCGCCCAGCCCGAGCACGAGATGGAGGGCACGATCTGCAACAACATGTTCATGATCGTGTTCGATCCGGACCGGTTGATCCCTCGTTCAGCGATGGAGCACGAGCTCGCCGCCCTGGTCGCCCACGTCAAGGCGTCGCCCGCCGCCGACCCGAACGAGCCGGTGCTCGTACCCGGCGACCCGGAGCGGGCCAGCCGGATCGAACGCGCCGACGCGATCCCGGTGGACGCCGAGTCCTGGCGGCAGATCGTCGCCGCCGGAGAACGGCTGGGTGTGGAGACCGAGCGGTTGGAAGCGATCGCGGGCCGACAGCCAACCACGTCCGTCACGAAAGGGAGTTCATGAACAAGCCGGGATCAGTTGAAGCGCTCACAAAGCTCGGTCGCGTACGTCTATCGAGGCACTTCTTCATGCGCGACATGCTCCATAGCGAAGTCGCGAGTTTCCACGGGATTCCCAACATCCCCGATCATCCCGACTTGGCTGTCGAGGTCGGCAAGCGGCTGTGTGAGGAACTGCTCGAGCCCCTGCACGCGACCTTCGGGCATGTGTCGATTCGCTCCGCGTTCAGGTGCGTGGCGGTCAACGACTACTGCAACGAACAGGCGAAGAAGGGGAAGAAGGGGTACACGTGTGCTTCAACCGAGTGGAACCACTCACGCCACGTCTGGGACAGGTTGGACGAGAACGGCCAGATGGGGGCGACCGCGTGCATCGTGATTCCGTGGTTCGCCGAACACTATGAGGAAGGCACTCCCTGGCAAGCGCTCGCTTGGTGGATTCACGACAACCTGACCTACTCGGACATGACCTTCTATCCCGTCTACGCCGCATTCAACCTGCGCTGGCACGAGAACCCCGCGCGGAGAATAGAGAGCTTCGTTCCCGGCGGCCCGAAGGTGCTGACCAAGCCCGGCTTCCCGAACCACGATGGCGACCACTCTCCCGAGTACCCCGGATTCCCCAAACTCCAACGCTGAACTCGCGACGTCACCTCCAATCCGAGCTAGCGCTCGGCCTCGCTAAAGAAGTCCCACAGTAGCTCGCCGCCGAAGTTTCCCGCGCCGTCGCGAGGCCAGACGTGGGGGCCGTTCCACGAGCAACTGCGGACGGCGCGGCCGCCGGTGCAGCCGAGATACTCGACGCAACTCAGTTCTACACGGCCGTCCCAGGGCGTCTCAACAGCGACCGGCTCGGCGCCACAGGACTGCGCCCCGGCCCACGCCTCCGCCACCTCCTGCTGCGATGTGTAGACGTAGCCGTCGCTCGCGGTTGAGCCGTCGATCGGTACGGTACGGTCCGTCGTCCCGCCGGCGAGCAGCATCGATGGGCCGGGCGCTTTCGCGGCGCAGTTGAAACCGCGCGCCAGATACCCGTGCATGGGCGCGATCGCGGTCAGGCGGTCGCCAAGAGCGCATCCCAAGCGGTGAACGAACATGCCGCCGTTGCTGTAGCCGGAGGCGAAGACGCGGTCCGTGTCGATGCAGAGCTCCGCCGAGAGGTGATCGATCAGGGCGGCGATGTAGCCGACGTCATCGTGGCAGGAGCACCAGTTGCACTGTCCGCAGGTCCCGCATTCCGGCGGGCAGGGGTACGGATCGGCGTCCTCGCGGCAGGCCGGCGCTTCCGGTTGGAGCGGCGCGCTGCAGGCGAGATCGTTCCAGGACGTGATCGTGGCGTTTCGGCTCTGGCCCGGCGGCCCCACGGACGCCTCGAACGACGTGCCCTGCGGGAACACGAGGACGAAGCCCTCACGGTTCGAGAGTTCCGACAGGCCCGTCCAGCCGTCGCTGTGCCGGGCGCTGCCCGTGTAGCCGTGCACGTGCAGCCAGAGCGGCGTCGGGGAGGCGCCGTCGTAGCGGACGGGCAGATGGAGTCGGTAGCTGCGGACCAAGCCGCCGTGTGATAGCTCCAGGTCGACGCTGGTGCCAGGCGTGGCGGCCGATGCGAGGCCGGAGTTCGAGGAGCAACCCGGGCTGTCGGCGGCCGCAAGGGGCGCGGCGACAGCGAGAAGCGCCGCGGCTTTCGGGAGAAGGGACATTGGCTGGGGAAACACTCGCCCGCATCGTAGTACGACGCCTAACCGGGCAGTACCTGGAACCAGCCGCTCCGTTCCACGACTCGCACCGCGACCTCGAACAGGTCGGACAATGTCGCACTCGTCAGGACCTCGTCCTTCGGTCCGTCCTTGAACACCCGGCCGGCCTTGAGCAGCACGATCCGGTCAACCTCTGGCGGAATCTGGTCGACGTGATGGGTGACAATGATCAGTGTCGTGCCAGCCGCCGCCAGCACCCGAAGCCGCTCCATCAGCCCGAACGCGGCCTTCAGGTCGAGGCCGGTCGCCGGCTCGTCGAGCAGTAGGGTGTGGGGTTCGTGCACCAGGGCCCGCGCCAGCAGTAAGCGGCGCTGCTCACCGGAGGACAGCGTGTCGAAACGGCGTCTCAGCAGTTCGCGGGCTCCATGGCTCGTTGCCGCCACCTCGGCCTTGCGTCGCTGCGCGTCCGTCAACTTCTGGTGCCGGTAGACGCCGACGCCGGCGAAGAAACCGGAGAACACCACGTCGAGGCCCGAGAGCCAGCCGTGGTGCGTCGCCTGCAGTTCATGCGACACGACACCGAGCTGCCGGCGCACGTCGAAAACGTTCCACCGGTCCCGGCCTAGCAGTCGCATCCGGACGCCGGGCCGACGAAGCGGAAAGAACTCCCCGTTCAGCATCCGCAACAGGGTCGACTTGCCGGCGCCGTTCGGGCCGAGAACGGCCGTGTGCTGCCCGCGCGGTATGGAGAGCGTCACCCCGTCGAGCGCACGCCGCCCGCCACGAATGACCGTGACGTTCGCGAGTTCCAGCAAAGAGAAGGGCACCGGTGCTAGGGCACAGCCGCAGGTCGGGTCAAGCAGGTGGCCCTTGCCACTCCGTAATCACCTCAAGATTCGCGATGTCCGCAAAGTCCTTCGAGTTGTGTGTAACCAGTGGCACCTGATGCCTCAGGGCACATGCGGCGATCCAAGCGTCGTTCGGCGCTATCGGTAGTCCGGCCTTTTGACGTTCAGCCATGAGCCGTCCGTAAGAACGAGCAACTTCGTCGTCATAGGGGATGACGACAAAGCTGCGCAGCGTCTCCTCTAGCCGTCTCCGCCTCCTCTCGCCCCAACGACCCTTGTCAGCACCGAAGTACAACTCGCCGACTGTTACAAAGCTGACAGCTAGTAGACAGTCGCGGATGTGCGGTTCGTAGGCCCTCGCGAGCGCGTCACCCCGCATCAAGTAGGAGACGATGTTCGTATCGAGAAGCCGTGCTGGCGCGGTCATTCGAGATCGGCGATCCCGCTGCCTGCATGCCGCAAGTCATCCACCGCCTGCTCGAACCCATCATCTTCCTCACCCGGCCAGGTGTGGAAGAGCTTCTGGATGTCCGCCATCGGATGCACGTCTTGCGACTGCGCGAGTTCTGCCAAAGACCGCGAACGCCAAAACGCCTCCGCCGGAGGCCCGTCCTCGTCCTCCCGAAGACCCTCTATACGCTCGATCGCGAGGTTCCGGATCTTCCCCGTATCCGCGTCCACATTCGCTTTGCCAGTGATCCGAACGAAGTGCATGAGGTTCTCCCGGATCTGCTGCTTCTGGGTGTCATCGAACACACACTCAACGGGGTCGCCCGCAGCCGGATGTACTCGACAGCGGGTCACGCTCTCCTTGAAGTCACCCATAAGCAGCCGGCCTTCCACCGTACGGACCGCCAAGACCGGTTCCCGCAGTCGCCGTCCCAAGCGAGTGACTCCGCTTTCAGTCAGCGATGCGGACACGGGCTGCACCTCGCCAGCTAGCGTGAGTTCGATTCTGTCGACACCCTGGTTGAAGAGTCGCCCTGCGTCACGCCACGCCTCCAATACGCCAGCGTCGTAACCGGGTGGCAACTCCTCGTCCAAGTCACCGGCCTGCGCCAGATTCAGCCCTCTCACGGCCCTGTCGATCGCTTCGAGTCCGAGATCCATCTCCGGGAGGAACGGGCTTCGCGTCTCGCGGTCGAAGCCAAGCACGGCTGCGTCGCTTCCGTGCGTGAGTTCTACGAGAGAGAGAGCCACTTCCTGACGCAGTGCCTGCGGTGGCTGTCCCCGCCGCACACTGTCCCCACCATCCTGGAGGACGCGGGCTGTGCGCTGCAAGACCTGGTTGAGTGTCGTCAGGAAGGCCAAGAGATGCGGGACCGGAATCCTGGCCGATCCCACGGCCTCGCCATCGAAGCGGACTCTCAGGAGCGGCGTGGCGTCGGTCAGGGGAGTTCTCCTCTCTTAGCCGGGTGGTCGTGTCGCTTCGTCGCCTTCCCAGAATGGGCCGGAGCGACCCTAACGCAAACAGCGGCTCTTGATTGGTGACGTCCAGGTGTCGTGCGCAGCCGTTAGTCGGCTAGGCCCCTGGACAACACGGGTAGGACTACCGGCCCCGGAACCGCGGCGGCCGCTTCTCGAGAAAGGCCTTCCGGCCCTCGACGTAGTCGTCGGAGCGGAAGCAGGCCTCGACGAGCTGTTTCACCCGGTCCAGGTCGCGGCGTTCCGGGTCCTTCGTGGCCTGCCTGATCGCGAACTTGGCGGCGCGGAGCGTCAGCGGAGCGTTGGCCGCCATCCTGCCGGCCAGATCGCGGACGGTGTCCTCGAGGTCATCGACGGCGGTCACCCGGTCGATCAGCCCCATGTGCAGAGCCTCGGCGGCGCCTATCCGCCGCGCCGTCAGCAGGATCTCGCTGGTGCGGGACGGCCCGACGAGATCGACCAGCACCTTGATCCCGGCGAAGCCGTAGCCCACGCCCAGCCGGCCGGCCGGAATCCCGAACAACGAGTCCTCCGAGGCGATGCGCAGGTCCGCGTTGAGCGCCGTGGCCAGACCGCCGCCGAGGCAGTAGCCGCGGATCATCGCGATCAGCGGCTTCTCCAGAGCGGCGAAGGCCCGGCCGGTCTCACGGCCGGCCTGGTCGTAGCGCTCGCGCGCCTCGACGGTCGTCCGCAGCTTCTCGAACTCCGAGATATCGGCGCCCGAGACGAACGCCCGGTCACCTGCTCCACGCAGGAGGACGACCCGCACCGCGTCGTCCTCCTGGAACCGGCGCAGGACCGCCGCCTGCGCAACCTGCATCTCGAACGAGAGCGCGTTCCGCCGCTCCGGGTTGTTGTAGGTGAGCCAGCCGACGCCATCCTCGATCCTCGCCCTGATTTTCGTCGTTGGCAGTTCGATCGCGTTCACGTGACGACCCCCGCGGCTCGCAGAGCCTCGATCTCGGTGTCTTCCAGCCCCGCTTCCGCGAGGATCTCGTCGCTGTGCTCGCCCAGACCGGGCGCCCGGCTCCGCAGCTCGAACGGCGTCCGCCGGAGCTGGACCGGCTGGCCCACGAGCCGCACCGGACCCAGGTCCGGGTGCTCCAGCGGCACGGCGATCCCGGAGTGCTGGACCTGGGGGTCCGCGAAGGTCTGGCCCAGGTCGTAGACCGGACCGCACGGCAGACCGGCGTCGTTCAGGCGTTCGACGATCTCCTCCACGTCGAAACGCCGCGTCAGGTCGGCGACCTCCCCCTCGAGCCGAGCGCGGTTGGCGACGCGGCCGGCGGAATCCCCGTACTCCGGCCGCTCGAGCAGTTCCTCGCCACCGAGCGCCTGGCACATGCCCCGGAAGTGCCTGTTGCTGGTCGCCGCGATGTTGACCCAGCCGTCGGCCGCCGGGAAGGTCCCCATGGGCGCGATCGTCGGGTGGTGGTTGCCCTGCTGGCCGGGAACTTCGCCCTCGACCAGGTAGCGCGCGGCCTGGAAGTCGAGCATGCCGATCATCGCCTCGAGCAACGAGGTCGTCACCCACTGCCCTTCGCCCGACCGCTCGCGCTCGCGGAGGGCCGCCATGATGCCGAAGGCGAGGTAGAGACCAGCCGCCAGGTCCGAAATCGCCGTGCCCACCCTCACCGGACCCTGACCGGGCAACCCCGTCACCGACATCAGCCCGCCCAGACCCTGGGCGATCTGATCGACGCCGCCCCGCTCCCGGTAGGGTCCCGTCTGGCCGAAGCCGGACACGCTGGCGTAGACGATGCGCGGGTTGACCGCCCGCACCGTGTCGTAGTCGAAGCCGAGCCGGCGCTTCACGTCGGCGCGGTAGTTCTCGACCAGGACGTCCGCGTCGCGGGCCAAGCGCAGCAGCACTTCGCGGCCTTCGTCCTTCTTCAGGTCCAGGGTCAGGCAGCGCTTGTTGCGGTGGAGGTTCTGGTAGTCGTGGCCAAGCCGGCGGGAGATGCCGATGTCCTTGCCGGGCGCCGGCGGGCGTTCGATCCGCACAACGTCGGCGCCCCAGTCCGCGAGCTGCCGCACCGCGGTCGGCCCGGCGCGGGCGATCGTCAGGTCGAGGACCCGCAGGTCCGCCAGGGGGAGTGACATGGGCCGGAATCAGACCTCGGGCACCGGGACGTTGACCGACTGGGCATCGGGCGGTCGCTCCAGATCCCGCAGGAGCCAGGACAGCGCTTCCTCGACCTGCCGCTTCGCGCCGTGCTCGACGATCTCGCCGTGGCACGGGACGAGGCGGTCGAACGGACAACAGAGCATGCGGAGACAGCTTGCCGCGGCCGCGGGCCGGTCCCGCACCGCCAGTCGGAAGACGCGGCTCTGCGCCACCCGGCCGTAGGCCCCGGTCAGCCGCAAGTAGGTCATGACGGCCGGCCCCAGCCGCCGCCTGAGATTGAAGAGGAGATCCGCGACCAGCAGCGAACCGCTCGGACGGTGGACGAAAACGACCTCCCTGAACGTCGGCATGCCCTCGATGGGGATCGGTTGAAGTTCGTCGCCCCAGGGCGCGGCGACCCCCAGCGTCCCGGCGAACGTCACGTCCGGGCGCTTTCTTTCGAGTCCCGGCGCCGCGTGAACCTCCGCCTCCGGGAATCGTTCGACCGCCGCCGGCAGGTGCAGGTGATGGAACAGGTTCGGCGCGACGAGGTACTCCACGCGACCCAGTTCGCCGATCTGGGCCGCCCGCGCGTCGTCCATTGGCCCCGGCGAGTGAATCCACAGCCCTCCGGAGGCCAGCCGCACGACTGTCATCCGGCACGGCACCACGAAGCCCAACCCGAACTTCTGGCGATGCTCGGCGCACCAGACGCCGGAGCAGATCTGCTGAAGACCCATCCGCGCAAGTATAGGAGTCACCACCGTTGCGGGCAGGCCGGCGTAGAATCCCCCGGCCATGCAGCCGATGCCCATTCGTCCCCGGCGCAACCGCCGCTCGGCGGCGATCCGATCACTGATCCGCGAGACCGACCTCGGACCGGATCGGCTGATCTACCCGCTGTTCGTCATGGAGGGCAGCGACGAGACCGAACCGATCGACTCGATGCCGGGTCAGGCGCGGCTGAGCATCGACCGTCTGGTCGCCGAGAGCCGTGCCGCGCACGCGCTCGGTGTACCGGCCGTGGCGCTGTTCCCTGCGGTCGAGGACGAGCTGAAGGACCGCACCGCCAGCGGCGCCCTGGACCCGGATGGTCTGGTCCAGCGCGCGGTCAGGGAGCTCAAGTCGGCGCTTCCCGAGATGCTGGTGATCACCGACGTCGCAATGGATCCGTACTCCAGCGACGGTCACGACGGCCTGGTCGAGGACGGCGAGATCGTGAACGACCTGACGCTCGAGATCCTCGCCGCCACCGCGGTTTCCCAGGCCGACGCCGGCGCCGACGTCATTGCCCCCTCCGACATGATGGACGGCCGGGTGCGGGCGATCCGCACCGCCCTCGACGCCGCCGGCCACGACCAGGTCGGGATCCTCAGCTACACCTCCAAGTACGCCTCGCACTTCTACGGCCCGTTCCGCGACGCCCTCGACTCGGCGCCCCGCGCGGGCGACAAGAAGACGTACCAGATGGACCCCGCGAACGTCCGCGAGGCGGTGCGCGAGGCGCGGCTGGACGTCGAGGAAGGCGCCGACATCGTCATGGTCAAACCCGCCCTCGCCTACCTCGACGTGATCCGCGCCGTCCGTGACGCGGTCGACCTGCCGGTCGCCGCCTACCAGGTGAGCGGTGAGTACGCGATGATCCAGGCGGTCGCCGCCAACGGCTGGATGGACGGCGACGCCCTGATGCTGGAAACGCTGACCGCGATCCGCCGCGCCGGGGCGGACATGATCCTCACCTACTTCGCGCGGCGCTGCGCCGAAGTCCTGGACAACCCGTGACGCGCCGCCTGCTCGCCGCGTGCCTCGTCGCGCTAGGCGTTGCGGCGACGCTGGGAGCTTGCGCGGCGGAACCGGAGGCTCCGTCGTCCTCGACGGAAGCCGTGGCCGCAGCGGAGCGACCGCCAACCACCGCAACGGAAAGTCCGCTCAACATCGTCTTCTTCCTGGTCGACGACATGGGCTGGCGCGATGTCGGCGTCTTCGGCAGCACGTTCTACGAAACGCCGCACATCGACGCCCTCGCCGAGCGGGGCGTGCGCTTCACCAGTGCGTACGCGGCGACGCACGTCTGTTCGCCCACGCGCGCCTCCCTCCTGACCGGCAAGTACCCGGCGAGACTCCGCCTGACGGACTGGCTGCCGGGCCGAAGGGAGCACGCCTTCGAGCGGCTGCTGAGCGCCGAGAAGCTGGCGGCCCTCCCGCTGGACGAAGTCACGCTCGCCGAAGCGCTCAGGGAACACGGCTACAGCACCGGCATCTTCGGAAAGTGGCACCTAGGCGGCAACGAGGCAGGCCCGCTCAACCAGGGCTTCGACGTGCAGAAGCCGGACTTCGCCGGCTCGACCCCTCGCGGCGGGTACTTCCCGCCGTACCTGATGGCCGGTCTGGTCGTCGAAGGCGAGGAAGACGAGTACCTCACCGACCGCCTGACCGACTTCGCCGTCGAGTTCATCGAGGAGAGCCGGGACGGCCCCTTCTTCCTCTACCTGTCGCACTTCGCCGTGCACGACCCGATCGAGGGACGTCCGGACCTGGTCCTGGGGTACCGCGAGAAGGCGGAGCGAGTGGAGTCTCCGGACGGACCGGCATTCCTCCTGGAGGGCAATCCCGACGATTCCGAGCCGCTTTCGCGCACACAACTGAACGCCCTGCTGGAACAGCCCTCGCATCAGGAGCACCGGGTACTGCCCCAGAACACCGTCAAGATCAAGCAGCACCAGGACAACGTCGAGTTCGCCGCGATGGTCACCGCCATCGACGACAGCCTGGGGCGGGTGCAGAGCACCCTCGATCGGCTGGGGCTGACCGGGAACACGATCGTCGTCTTCTATTCGGACAATGGAGGGATGTCCGCGGCCAACCTCGGCAATCCCGCGAGGGTGGTACCGCCCGACCTGCTGGACGTCGCGTACTCCACATCGAACCTGCCGCTGCGCGGCGCCAAGGGCTGGCTGTACGAAGGCGGGATCCGGGTGCCCCTGATCGTGCGCTGGCCGGGTGCGGGCCAGACTGGCGCGGTCCACGACGAGCCGGTCATCAGCCCCGACTTCTATCCCACGCTGCTTGAGATGGCCGGCCTGCCCGCCAGGCCCGAACAGCACGTCGACGGCGTGAGCTTCGCCGCCGCGCTCAAGGGCGAGGATTTCGAACGCGGACCGATCTACTGGCACTTCCCCCACTACAGCAATCATGGGATGCAGAGCCCCGGCGGCGCGATCCGCGATGGCGCCTGGAAGCTGCTGGAGTACTTCGAGAACGGCACGGTGCAGCTCTTCGACCTGGAGAACGACCTCGGCGAGCAGCGCGACCTCGCCGCCGAACAGTCCGCAAGGGCCGCGGAGCTGCGTGACCGGCTCCACGCCTGGCGCGAGTCCGTTTCGGCGGCGATGCCGATGAGTCGCTAGGCCCCTGCGGGCTCGCCGTCAGCGGGCGGCGCGAAACAGAAACAGGTGCTGGGTCGGCAGCGAGTCGATCCGTTCGACGAGTTCGTAGCCCGCCGGGATCCACTCCTCCATCACCTGCTCGATCGACATCCGGTGGTCCAGCTTGATGTGAGCCGCGCTGCGGCCCTCCAGGCGGAACTCGACGAGGGCGATGACGCCGTCGGGCGCGAGCGCCTCCCGCATCGCATGGAGCATCGGCTCGGGCCGGGAGAACTCGTGGTACACGTCGACGAGCAGCATCAGGTCGACCTCGCCCTCAGGCAGCTTCGGATCGTCTTCCGTGCCGAGCACCGTGCTGATGTTCGCGATCCCCTCGCGAGCCGCGAGTTCCGATGCGATGCGCAGCATCCGCGGCTGGATGTCGTTGCACAGGACCATGCCCTCGGGGCCGACCTCAACGGCCAGACGGCGTGCGTGGTAGCCCGAGCCGCAGCCGATGTCGACGACCAGCATCCCCTTCTCGATCGGCAGGGCCGCGATCAGCGCGTCGGGGTCTTCCTCTTCGATGCGCGTCGCCCGCTCCAGCCATCCGGCGCCGCGGAACGACATGACCTCGGCGATCTTCCGGCCCTTGTAGGTGCCCGGCTCGTCCGCGGTCTGGGCCGCTGCCGGCGGCAGCGAAACCGCCAGCGCGGCCAGCAGGGCGACCAACGCCGTCGCTCCGCGCCGTCCCCGGGCTCCGACCCGCGTCACGGTTCGAGCCAGCGTGCGAGCCATCCCAGCACCTCCTCATGCCATTGAATGCTGTTCGCCGGATTGAGCACCCAGTGGTTCTCGTCCGGGAAGTAGAGCAACCGGGCGGGCACGTCGCGGCGCTTGAGCGCGGTAAAGGCTGCCAGTCCCTGGGTCTCGGGAACGCGGAAGTCGAGCGCGCCGTGGATTACCAGCATCGGCGTCCGCCACCGGTCCACCAGCATGGCCGGGTTGTGGCGCTCGTAGCCGTCCGCGTTGGCGAAGTAGCTCCCGAGGTGATCCCATTCGACGAACCACAGTTCCTCAGTCGTGTAGTACATCGAGCGCAGGTCGAACACGCCGTCGTGGTTGACCAGGCAGCGGAAGCGCTCCGGCCAGGCCCCGGCGATCCAGTTCACCATGTAGCCGCCGTACGAAGCGCCCAGCGCGCACACCCGGTCGCCGTCCAGGAACGGGTAGCGGTCGAGCGCCGCGGCGAGACCCTTCTGCAGGTCCTCGAGCGGCTTGCCGCCCCAGTCGCCGCGGATCGAATCCGTGAAGTCCTGCCCGTAACCGACCGAGCCGTGGAAGTCGATCATCACCGCGGCGTAGCCCGCGCCGGCGTAGGCCTGCGGGTTCCAGCGGTAGTGGAAGCTGTTGCCGAAGGAGCCCTGCGGTCCACCGTGGATCAGGAACGCGACCGGATAGCGACGATCCGGATCGAAGTCGACCGGCCGCACCAGGTAGCCGTGCACCGTCTCGCCGTTCCAGCCGGCGAACGTGAACTGTTCGTAACTGCCCACCCGCGCCGCCGCCCGTTGCCCCGCGTTGATCGCGGTGAGCGAGCTCCGGCCGCTACCGTCCGGCGCGCTCACGTAGAGCTCCGACGGGCCGGCCAGGTCGTTGTGCAGCGTCACGAGCCGGTCCTCCGACACCGCCAGGCCGGCGATCGAGCCCTCGCCGTGCAGCCGGGTCACCTCGCCGCTGGCCACGTCGACGGCGAACAGGCTCCGCTGGCCGAGGTCGGCCGCGGTGACGTACAGCGTCTCGCCGTCGGCCGCGAAGGCGAGGCCCGACACGGAACGGTCCCAGTCGGCGGTCAGCGCCCGCTCGTCCGCGAGCCGCCAACCGTCGAGCCGGGCGAGCCGGACATGGAACCGGTCGGACTCGTAGCCCGGACGCTCCATCGCCAGCCAGGCCAGCGTGTCGCCGTCCGGCGATGGCACCGGGTGGCTGTCCCAGGCCGGGTTGGAGGCGGTCAGGTTGACGGGAGGAGCGCTCCCGTCCGCCGGCGCCAGATGGAGATCGAAGTTCGTTGACCAGGCCTCCTCCGTGCCGCCGAGCCGCGAGGCGAAGATGACACCGTCGCCGCCATGCCCAAAGGCGATCTCCTCGGCGCCGCCGAAGGGCTTCGGCGGGGCGTCCTGGTCGAGCCCCCGCATCAGGTCGACCGGTTCCCCGGCACCACTGCCCGAGTCGTCGAGTTCGAGGACAAAAGCGTGCGACCGCCGGCCGTCCTTCCATACATCCCAGTGACGCACGAACAGGCCGTCGTAGGCGACGCCGGTGGTCTTGCCGGACGCACGCTCCTCCAACCGTTCCGCCGTGCAGTCCAGCGTTTCGCAGTCAACGAACACATCCATCGTGAGGACGATGCGGCGGCCGTCCGGAGACACGACCAGGTTGCCCGCGTCGAGCGGCAGGTCGGTAACCTGGTGCGGTTCGCCGCCGGAGGAGGGCAGGCGCCACACCTGCGAACTGCCGGAGCGGGTCGACAGGAAGAACAGGGCGTCGCCGTCCGGCGCCCAGCGGGGATGGAAATCGGCCGCCTCGTTGGTGGTGAGACGGCGGGGTTCCGAGCCGTCGAAAGAAGCGATCCAGAGGTCCGTCCGCCCCCGATTCGCATCGAGATCCGTCGTCCGGACCGTGAAGGCGACCGCCGAGCCGTCCGGTGACATCTGGGGGTCGGAGAGCCGTTCCATCGCCAGCATGTCGTGGACCGAGAACGGGTGTGTCTCCTGCGCCGGCAGAGCCCCCGACGCCAACAGCATCAGAACCAAGACAGCATGTGCAGAGAGCGGCATGGCCGAGGTCGACCGTGGGACGAGAAGAAGCTCCGACTAGACTAGCGGGCCGAGAGCGCATAGGCTCTCGCCAACAGCAGGATACCCTTCGAGCACAGGGAGAATGATAGCCGATGCCAGCATCTACATGGCGGCTTCCGGTCTGCGCGGCGCTCTTCGGCCTTACGCCGGCCTTCGCACAGCAAGTAGACACGGACGCCTTCCAACTGCGAATAGAGGCCATCAACGAAGTCGAGCGTGCCTACGCCGCCGGAGATGTCGACGCACTCAAACGCATTGCAACGCAGACCGACGAGCTTGGCTACCTAGATTCGGACCTTGAACGCCTTGCGTCTGCGTTGACGGCGAAGACGTTGCCGGGAGACATCGTCACGGCCCTCCGGAGGGCGGCAGACCAGATCGAGGACTCCGAGTACCTCGAACCGGGCTCACTTCGGTCGATCAAGTCGGCACAACACTGGCTCATTGATCTCTTGGGGATCATCACAGGCATGGGTTGCGACTGGGCTGCTAGCGTGCTCGGAGGCGCGTGTGAGAACGAGTTCATTGCCTGTTTGGAGGACGCCATTGAACTCGGTCTCACGGGAGCAGGCCGAACGGCCGTCGAGAACCACCTCAGCTTCTGCCGCAATCAGCTGCAGAGATGCCGGAGCGCAGTAGATCGTTACAGGAACTACTGCCTCAACGAGTACTAGACGCAAAAGAAGGCAGAACGGAAGGTCGCCGTCATCGTAAACGCGAAACCCGGTTTCGACACTCGGGCCACACTTTCTCCTTTTGGCAAGGTCTTGAACGAGCTTTCACACACGAAGTTGCGAATCGCGGCCCTGTTCGCACTCGCGCTCACGCCGATCGCTGCAGGAGCCCAAGAACCGCACCTGAAATCCGCTCAATTGGAGGACGAAGTGCTACGGCTTCAGCTGTCGCAGAACCCTCACACAGTCCGTCACTTTCCGCTAGCGAGCCCGCCACGCGTAGTAGTTGACCTCTTTGGAATCGACCGGTCAATCGCGGAGATGCCGGCATCGCCCTCAAGCAGCTCTAGCTACGAGGTCCGGACCGGCGAGCATCCCGGTTTTCTGCGGGTGGTCGTTGACCTGCGATCGGTCATTCCGTCCTACCAAGTACGCCAATCGGAAGAACTCGTAGAAGTTGCGCTCGGGGCCACTGCGCTACCGCCCTCCACAACTGGTGTTCTGATTGGCCAGGCACCAGTTCCAGCCTCATCGGCGACGCCCCAGCCGGCCACGACCGCCGTAGCGCGGACGGAACGTGGAGAAACCACCTCTCTTTTGAAGTCGCCGACAAGCGCCAACGACCTTGCGAACATCGAAGACTTGAGTACTGACGAGTTACTGGCTTTGATCGAAGAGAGCTTGGCCGCCCTACCCGCGGAAGAACTAATCGAACAAGTCGAAGCCGAACTCGCCGCCCTGCCCGGAAGTTCGGCCAATGCCAACGAACCGGCGCAACCGGAAGAGCGGGCGCCCGCCAGGGAAGGCGACCCCGAAGATCGACCGCCGTTCCGCTTCATCGACGAGGAGCCGGACGACCCGCCCGGGTCGTAGTCAGCACCAGAAGCACCAGTGATACGGCGGCCGGAAGTAGGTGATCAGCCGGCCGCAGACGATCACGCCGACCCAGCAGGCGAGTGAGATCGCCGCCGCGGTCCGCGCCCGAGCCGGGGCCGCGGCGCCGGCGGCGGCCGCCTTCACCGGGCGATACGCGAAACGGTAGAAGACCAGGATGTTGAAACCGGCGATCGCCATGAGCGAGAACTTGATCTGCACCGCCGGGTTGTAGAGATACTGGTTCGGAGCGCTGACCACGAACAGGAAGCCGGTGCACAGGTTGAGGGCGTAGCCGCCGACGCCCCAGGGCACGAGCCGGTGCAGCGCGTCCATCGGGATGCCCCGGGCAACCCCGAGCAGGCGGAGGTCCCAGAGGCCGATGCAGCCGATCAGCAGGGAGAGGCCCAGGAAGTGGAGAGACTCCACCGTCGGCCAGGCCCAGGAGGTGTGCATGAAGCTGTAGATGCCGCTCTTCTGGCCGATCGAGTACAGCAGGTCTTCCATGGCCTCGCCCGTTCCCGTCTCAGTACAGCAGGTGCGAGGCCAGCATGACCTTCGCGGTGTAGGCGAGGAAGCGGCCGGAAGTGATGACGGCGACCCAGAGAACGAGCGATATCGCGGCCAGCGCCTTCGCCTTCCCGGGCGCCGGCGCCGTGTCCCAGCGTGAGTCCCCCAGCACGCCCCGCATCAGCGCTTTCATGATCCAGAGCGCCGCGACGATCGCCGACAGCTTGAAGTAGAAGACCGGGTTGGTCAGGGCCTTGGCGGGGTACGCCAGGAGCAGCGCGAGTCCGGACAACGTGACCACCAGGAGGCTCGCCCACAGCACCGGCAGGTAGCGCCGCATGAGTGACCGGGGCACGCCTCGGGCGACGCCCAGGATGCGGAGGTCCGTCACCACGTGGATGCCGGCCACGAAGGCCATCCCGATCGAGTGGAAGACGAGGCTCGAGAAGAACGCCCCACCCGACTCCCGCATCCAGGTCGACGGGCGCGTCTCTTCGAGCCAGATCAGAAAGTCGATCACCCCGCCGAGGCGCTACTGGCGCTGCTCTTCGATCCAGGCGTCGATCAGCTCTTCGAGAATGTCCAGCGGCACGGAACCATTGGCCAGCACCGCGTCGTGGAAGCGGCGGACATCGAAGTCGCTGCCCAGGGACTCCTCGGCCCGGCCTCGCAGCTCGCGGATCTTCAGTTCGCCCATCTTGTAGGCGAGCGCCTGGCCCGGCCAACTGATGTAGCGGTCGGTCTCGGTCGTGACCTCGTGCAGCGAGAGCGCCGTGTTCTCGGCCAGGTAGTCGAGCATCTCCTGGCGCGTCCAGCCCATGGCGTGCACGCCGGTGTCGACCACCAGCCGGCAGGCGCGCCAGATCTCATAGGTCAGGCGGCCGAAGTTGCTATACGGATCCTCGTAGATGCCCGCCTCCAGGCCGAGGTACTCGGCGTAGAGGCCCCAGCCTTCGCCGAAGGCCGAGAGGTAGTCGTGGCGGCGGAATTCGGGGCCGGCGTCGATCTCGGCCGCAATCGCGTTCTGGAGGTGATGACCGGGCACCGCCTCGTGCAGGGTGAGCGCCGCCAGCGCATAGAGGGGCCGGCTCGGGAGGTTGTACGTGTTGACCCAATAGATGCCGGGCTGAGTGCTGTTGTAGGGGGCCGACACATAGCGGCCCGCGGTGTACTTCGGCGCCATGTGATCCGGGACCGGCTCGACCGTGTAGGGGACGCGCGGCAAGGTGGCGAACAGGGACGGCAGCTTGCCGTCCATCGTCTTGGCGATCCAGGCGGCGCGCTCCAGCAGCTCCTGCGCGGTCTCCGGGTAGAAACGCGGATCGGTGCGCAGGAAGTCGAGGAACTCGGCGTAGGAGCCCTCGAAGCCGGTCTCGCGGATCACCTCGGCCATCTCGGCCCGGATCCGCGCGACCTCGCTGAGTCCGATCTCGTGCACCTCCTGCGGCGTCACGTCGAGCGTGGTGAACCAGCGCACCTGGTCCGCGTAGTACGCCTGGCCGTCCGGCAGGTCGGAGGCCCCGACGGTCTCCCTGGCGCCTGGCAGGTACTCGCCGACGAAGAAGTCGTAGAACCCCTGGTAGGCGGGCACCACCGCCTCGGTGATCGCCGCCTCGGCATCGGTCAGGATCCGCTCGCGGTCCATCTCTCCCACCGACGCCGGCACTTCCTCGAATGGCGCCCAGAAGGCGCTGTCCCGCGGGTCGTCGACGATATGGGCGGAGATCGTGTCTTCGTAGCCTTCGAGCGTCACCCGCGGCAGGGTGAAGCCGCGCTCGATCCCCGCGCGCATGTGGCCCTGCTGCTGCTCGAAGTAGGCAGGGATCGCCCTCATCCTGGCGATGTAGTCGTCGTAGTGGTCCGCCGTCCGGAAGGGCATCGGACGGTACATTCGCGCGAACCCCATGTGGAAGCCGGAGTCCGCGTTGAGCGGCATCTGGTAGCCGCGGAACTCGAAGCCCTGCACGCTGCTCCGAAGCTGGCGCTCGAACATCCGCGCGTTGATCCGGTCCGCCGCGCTGAGCCCGGAGACGTCGATCTCCTCGAACCGCCGCAGCACGTCGCGGCGCCGTTCCACGCGGCGTTCGATCGCCTCCAGGCTGACGTCGGCCAGTTCGTCGTTCCGGCTGTGGTCGCCGACGCTCGTCGCGAACTGCGGGCTTTCCGTGAGCCTCGCCGCCCAGTCCTCGTCGAACAGCGCGTAGAGCTGCTCCCGCGTGTCCTGGGGCGGCGCGCAGGCGACGAACGAGGCCAGCACCAGCAGCGCGGACGCGATCCACTCCAGTCGCATTCTGCTCATCGGAAGCGGCAACCCTATCGAAGCGCGGTGGACGAGTAGGGCCGCCTGCCGGCTGCTACGATTCCCGACCGCGCGTGAAGAAACTGCCCGCTCTCCTGTTCGCCATCGTCGCGGCCGGCGCCTCCGCGGCGGAAGCCTCCACGCTCCAGCTTCGCCACGGCGACCGGATCTGCCTGGTCGGCAACACGTTCGCGGAGAGATTCCAGCTCTTCGGCTACTTCGAGAGCGGACTGCTCGCCGCCTTCCCGGACTTCGAGCTGTCGGTGCGAAACCTCGCGTGGTCGGCGGACGAGACGGCGCTGCGGCCGCGGCCGCTCGACTTCGGCGCGGTCGACCGTCATCTCGAGGCGCAGGGCGCGAACGTCGTCCTGCTGTTCTACGGCGCCAACGAGTCGTTCGCCGGCGACGAGGGCCTGCCGGCGTTCAGGAACGACCTCGGGCGACTGCTCCGCCATGTCTCGAAGCAGCTCTACAACGGCGCCGAGCCAGCGCGTATCGCTATCGTTTCGCCGATACCGCAGCAGGCGCTGCCCTCCGGCCACGGGCTCGACGCGGCGGCGGTCGAACGACGCAACGTCGACCTCCGGGCCTATGCGGAGGCGGCCGAGGCCGTCGCCGCCGAGAACGGCGTGTCCTTCCTCAACATCTTCGACGGCGTCGCGGCTGCCTTCGAAGGCGAGTCGGCGCCGCTGACGGTCAACGGCGTGCATCTGAACGAGGCAGGCTACTGGCACGCCTCCCGGGTGCTTCTCGAAGCGCTCGGCGCTTCGGCGCCCGGTACGGTCGTCGCCTCGGCCCAAGGCGGCGCGGGACTGGAGATCCGTCCGCCGGTTCTGCCGCCGGGGCCCAGCGGGAATCCGGCTCGGCTCCGGATCAGCGTCCGCGACCTGGCTCCCGGCTACTACGCGCTGCGGCGCGGCGAGCAGACCCTGGCCTCCGCCAGCGACGGAGAGTGGGCGAACGGACTCGACCTCGAGGCAGCGTCGGCCATCACCGCGCTGATGGAAGCCGGCGACGGCCTGCGCCGCGTGGTGCTGCGCAAGAGCCGCCTGTTCTTCGACCGCTACCGCGCCGTGAACGGCTACTACATCTACGGCGGCCGCAAGGAGCCCTTCGGCGTTCATTCGTTTCCGCCCGAGATGGCCCGCTTCGACGAACTGGTCGGCGAACTCGACGGCGAGGCCGCGGAGCTTGCCCGGTCGGACGAGGTCTGGCGCCTGGAGCGCGTCGACCGATGAAACGCGCCCCGCTACTCGCGCTCCTGACGGCGGCCCTCACTGCCGGCTCGGCGCTCGCCCAGGACGTCGCCGACGAGGAACCGAACCGCGGCGGCGAGCCGCGATACGAAGCCCGCGACCCGGCGCTCGCGCTGCAGCACCTCCACCCGGCCGAGGGGTACGAGGTTTCGCTGTTCGCCTCCGAGCAGGACTTCCCGATCGGCAACCCGGTGGCACTGGCCTTCGACTCCCGCGGCCGGCTCTGGGTGGCGACCATGCCCTCCTACCCCCAGCGACTCCCGGACGAGGAACCCGACGACAAGATCATCATCCTCGAAGACCGCGACGGTGACGGCCGTGCCGATCATCACACCGTCTTCGCCCGCGGCCTGCACGTGCCGACCGGCTTCGAACTCGGCGACGGCGGCGTCTACGTCGCCCAGCAACCGAACCTGATGTTCATCGAAGACACCGACGGCGACGACGTGGCCGACCGCTACGAGGTCATCCTCCACGGCTTCGGCACCGAAGACAGTCACCACTCGATCTCCGCGTTCACCTGGGGACCCGGCGGCGCGCTCTACTTCCAGGAGGGCGTGTTCCATCACAGCCAGGTCGAGACGCCGTACGGGCCGGTGCGGCTGGTCGACGCCGGGGTCTTCCGCTACAAGCCCCGGCGGTTCCACCTGGAAGTGTTCGTCTCCTACCCTTTCGCCAATCCCTGGGGCCACGTCTTCGACCGCTGGGGACAGAACTTCATCGCCGACGCCTCCGGCGGCTCGAACTACTTCGGCGCCCCGATCACCGGCAACGCGCCCTACCCGACGAAGCGGCGGCGGATGAAGGTGTTCACCTCGATCGTCAGGCCGACCTCCGGCTGCGAGATCGTCAGTTCGCGCCACTTCCCGGACGAGGCGCAGGGCAACTTCCTGATCAACAACACGATCGGTTTCCAGGGCATCAAGCAGCACCGGGTGATCGAAGAGGACTCCGGCTTCACCTCCGAGGAGGTCGAACCTCTCCTCTACTCGACCGACATCAACTTCCGACCGGTCGACCTGCAGTTCGGACCGGACGGCTCGCTCTACGTCGTCGACTGGTTCAATCCGCTGATCGGCCACATGCAGTACTCGCTCCGGGACGAGCGCCGCGACCACGACCACGGCCGGATCTGGCGCGTGCGGCACGGCTCGCGGCCGCTGCTCGAGCCGCCCGAGATCGCGGGCGCGTCGACGCCGGCGCTCGTCCGGCTGCTGGAGAGCTACGAGGACCGCACCCGCTACCGCGTCCGCCGCGAACTCCGGGAACGCCCGCGCGACGAGGTGCTTGCCGCGGTCGGGGCGTGGCTGGACGACATCGACGCCCGCGAACGGAACGCCGGCGACGACGCGAACGTCTCCGATCTGGAGCACCACCGCCTGGAAGGCCTGTGGCTCTACCAGAACCTGAACGTCGTCGAACCCGAACTGCTCGACCGCATGCTCGACTCGCCCGAACCGCGGGCGCGCGCGGCCGCGACCCGGGTCGCCCGCTTCTGGCGTCGCGAACTGGACGATCCCCTGGCCATCCTGGCCGCCCGCACCGAGGACTCCTTTCCGCGGACCCGCCTGGAAGCGCTGCTCGGTCTGAGCTACCTGGAATCGGAGCCGGCGGCTCTGGCGGCCCTCAAGGCGCTGGACCAGCAGACCGACTACTACCTCGACTACGTCCTCGGCGAGACCGTCGACACCCTGGAGGATTTCTGGCTCCCGGCGCTCGACTCGGACCGCGAACCGCCGCTGCTCGACACCCTGGCGCCGCCTTTGGCCGGCTACCTGCTGAGCCGCCTCTCGACCCGCAAGCTCGAGCGCCTGCCCGCCCACCCGCTCACCGACCGCGCCGTGCTCCGTCGCGCCGACGCCGGCGTCGAGCGCCAGCGCCAGGCGCTTGCCGGCCTGACCAGCGGCGAGCGAGGCAGCGGGGAAACGCCGGCCATGCTCCTGGCCGGCGAGCTGGCGGAGCTGGACCAGGCCGAGTCCGCCGACCCGGAACGCTTCGACCGCATCGCCCTGCACCTGATGGAACAGGACGCAGCCTCCCTGCTCGCCGCCCGCGACGAGTTCGAAGCACTGGCCGGGAACGGCGTCCGGCAGGCCACGCGGAGTGCCGCCATCGCCGCCCTGATCGTCGCCACCGGCGACCCGTCGCCGGGAAACGTGCTGCCTCGCCGGCGGACGGACGACCGGCTGATCGACTGGCTGCGCGCCGTGGACTCGTTGCCGCCCGCGCTCCGGGGGGAGGCCTACCCTGCCGTCTCTTCCCTGTTCGACGAACGCCGCGGCCGCGACCGGAGCGTCCTCGACGCGGCGGTGCGGACGCTCGCAGGCATCACCCGGGACGCCGGCCGCAGTTTCGCGAGACTGGCCGATCTCGTCTCCGATCCCGAGATCGGGCTGGCGGCGCTCGAAGGCCTCGGCCAACTGACCGCCGAAGCTCCCGACGCCTGGCCCGGCGGCGACGGGGACGCTCTGACCGAGCCGATCCTCGCCGCGCTCCGCGACGCATCGCCGCGCGAACTGACCTCGCCGCGCTACCGGCGGATCCACGACCTGGGCCTGCGCATCGCCGAGCGGCGAATCGATCGCAGCGGCGGCGAGCGCGGCGGCGATCTCCGGGAAGAGATCGTCAACCTGGGCGCCGCGATCGTCACGCTGCGCCCCGTCCCCCACCAGATGCTCTTCGATCTCGAGGAGTTCACGGTTCGGGCGGGTGGACCGGTCGAGATCACGTTCGAGAACAGCGACGTGATGCCCCACAACGTCGTCGTCACCAGGCCCGGGGCGCTCGAAGAGGTCGGCCGCGCCGCCGACGCGGAGGCGGAACGCAACCCGGCCGGGGCCGAGGCGTCCGGCTACGTCCCGAAGACGCCCCTGGTCCTGTTCCGGACCGGCCTCGTCCAACCGGGCGAAACGGAGGTACTGAGCTTCAACGCCCCGAGGGAACCGGGCCTCTATCCCTTCGTCTGCACCTTCCCGGGACACTGGATCCTGATGAAGGGCACGATGCGGGTGGTCGAGCGGCTCGACGGCACGGCGGTCACCCGCTACACCGCCCCCCGGCTCGCCCCGGACGTTCCGCAGCGCGCCTTCGTCGCCGACTGGAGCTACGAGATGCTGGAGACCGACGTCGCTCCCCTGGAAGCCGCCCCGCCCGCAAGCGACGAGGAACTCGAAAGCGGCCGGCGGCTCTTCCTCGAGGCCGGCTGCGCCACCTGCCACCAGCTCGGCGGCGCCGGCGGTGAGATCGGCCCGGCCCTCGACGACGTGCGCGAGCGTCTCGGAGCGCTGGACACCCTGCGGCACATCCTCGAGCCCTCGGAGGAGGTGACCGACGAGTACCGCACCTGGCTGGTCGAGACCCGCGACGGCCGCTTCTACTCCGGACTGCTGGTCGAATCGAACGACGAAGCCGTGCGTCTCCGTTCCAACCCGCTCGACCCGAACCATGTCGAGACGATTCCCCGCGAGGAGATCGAGAGCCTCGACGAGTCCTCCCTCTCGCCCATGCCGAGCGGCCTGCTCAGCACCCTCCAGCCGTCCGAGGTCCAGGATCTGATCCGTTACGTGCTCCACTCGCCGTGACCCCAAGGTCGCCGGCCGCCGTTCTTCTCGCCGCGGCGGCGACCGTGGCGCCGGCGGCCGGACAGCACGGCGCGATCGGCGGCGAGTGGCGCGAGTACGGCGGCGACGCCGGCGGCACGAAGTACGCGCCGCTCGGCCAGATCCACCGCGGCAACGTGGGGGATCTGGCGATCCGCTGGCGCTGGGATTCGCCGGACAACGCGATCGCGGACCCCGACGCCGGTCTCGAGATCGTCGCCTTCGAGGCGACACCGCTGATGAAGGGCGGCGTCCTCTACACGAGCACGTCGTTCAGCCAGGCGGCCGCCGTCGACGCCGCGACCGGCCGGCAGCTCTGGGTCCACGATCCGAGGAGCTACGAGTCGGGACGCCCTCCGAACAACGGCTTCCTCCACCGCGGGCTCGCCTGGTGGACGGACGGCGAGACGGAGAGCCTGTACCTGGCGACCGGCGACGCGCGCCTGATCGCGCTCGATCCGGCGACCGGAACGCCCCGGCGCGAGTTCGGCAACCGCGGCACCGTGGACCTCAAGGCCGGCATCCGTTCGCTGAACGGCAGCTCCGACCAGTATGGACACACCTCGCCGCCGACCGTGGTCGGCGACGTGGTCGTCGTCGGTTCCTCGGTCATGGACTGGGCGCCGCAGCCGGAGTGGCCGCCCGGCGACGTCCGCGGCTACCACGCCCGCACCGGCCGGCTGCTGTGGACCTTCCACACCGTGCCGCGCCCCGGCCAGTTCGGCTACTCGACCTGGGAGAACGGCTCCGCCGAACGGGTCGGTGGCGCCAATGTCTGGCCGCCGATGACCGCCGACCTGGAGCTCGGGTATGTCTACCTGCCGGTCAGCGCCCCGTCGAACCACTTCTACGGCGGCCACCGCCGGGGTGACAACCTGTTCGCGAACAGCATCGTCTGCCTCGACGCGCGGACCGGCCGCCGCGTCTGGCACTACCAGATCGTCCATCACGACATCTGGGACTTCGACTTGCCTTCGCCGCCCAACCTGGTCGACATCACGGTCGGGGGGCGCGAGATCCCGGCAGTCGCCCAGGTCACGAAGCAGGGTTGGGTGTTCGTGTTCGACCGGCGAAACGGCAGGCCGGTGTGGCCGATCCACGAGGTTCCGGTCCCCCAGTCGAGCGTGCCCGGCGAGCGCACCGCGCTGACCCAGCCGCGGCCAACGAAACCGCCGCCCTTCGACCGGCTGGGCATCGCGCAGGAGGATCTGGACGACGGCGCCGAGGAAGTTCTCGCCGACCTCGACTGGGGGCCGATCTACACGCCGCTGTCCACCCGCGGCGCCGTCATCTATCCGGGTCTCGGCGGCGGCGCGAACTGGGGCGGCGCCGCCTTCGATCCGACCCGATCGAGGCTGTACGTCCCGGTCCAGGGTGTCGTTCCCTTCTGGATCCGCCTCTACCGAACCGCAATCTCCGGCTACTACCTGTACGACTCGGGCATTCTGTGGGCCTCCGGCAACCGCTATCTGCTGAAGCCGCCCTGGGGGCACGTCACGGCGTACGACCTGGACCGCGGCGAGATCCTCTGGCAGCGGGCCAATGACGGTGTGAACGGCTACGCCGGCACGCCGTCCGTGCTCGCCACCCAGGACCTGCTCTTCTATGCCAACCGGTCCCGGCCCTCGCTGACCGTCCTCGACCCCGCGAACGGCGACGTGCTCCGCGCGATCCCGCTGCCGGCGCCAGCCTCGGGCGGCCCGATGAGCTACACCGTGGCCGGCCGCCAGTACGTCGCCGTCGCGGTCGGCGCCGGATCCTCCGACGCCGAACTCGTCGCCCTCTCCCTGGCGGGCGACCTGCCGGGGCAGCATCCCGGCACGCTGGGCTTCTCCCTGCCGTCCGTGACGGCCCAGGAAGCGGACGGCGAGGTCGCGTTGAGCGTCGTCCGAGCCGGCGGCGGCGACGGCGCGGTCGCCGTTTCCGTGCGGACCGCCGGAGGCACCGCCACGGCCGGGACCGACTACGAGCCGATCGCCCGCACGCTCGCCTGGGCTCACGGCGATTCGGCCAGCCGGACCTTCACGCTCCGGCTCCTCGATGACGGCGCCGGCGAGGGCACGGAAACGATCGAACTCGAACTCCATGACCCGCTGGGTGGCGCGGCTCTTGGCGAGCGCCGCATGGTGGTCACGATCGAGGACGAGCCGGACGCTCCGACCGAGCCGATCGAGGAATGCGTCCCGGACGCGACCACCCTCTGTCTCAACGACGGCCGCTTCCGGGTCCGGGCCCGCTTCGCCACCGCGGCCGGCGAGGACGGCGCCCCGGCGACCGGCACCCACCTGACCGGAGACACCGGCTACTTCACCTTCTTCGATCCGGCGAACGTCGAGATCGTGCTGAAGGTCCTGAACGCCTGCTCGCTGAACGACCGGTACTGGCTCTACGCCACCGGACTAACCGACCTGGAAGTCGAACTGGAGGTCGCCGACCCGGTGACCCAGCGGCGACACGTCATCACGAGTCCGCTGGGCGAGGCGTTCCAGCCGGTCGCCGACAACCAGGCGTTCGCCTGCGAGTAGGCTCGCTTCAAACTTAGGCCGTGCTCAACGGCCCAAGGCAAACACGAATAGGGACCGCGCGAGCACTTGACAGCGACTTCGGCCAGAAGAACAATCTAGACAGACCATCTGGCTAGAACCGAAGAGGAGGACGACATGCCCGAATGGCCCCTGCAAGACGCGAAGAACCGATTCAGCGCCGTCGTCGCAGCCGCTTTGGCGGGCGAACCCCAACGCGTTACGCGACGAGGCAAACCAGCCGTCGTCATACTCGCAGACGAGGAGTACGAACGCCTCTGCCACCTGGAGAAAGCGAAGGCGCCTACCTTCGTCGAACATCTCCTCGCAATGCCCCAGGACGACGGAGAGTTCGAGAGACTGCCGCTCAGACCGCGTGACTTCGACTTTTGACGTACCTCCTCGACACCGACGTGCTGTCCGCCTTGCGCAGACAACAGCGCCACACCAGCGTCATGGGCTGGGTTTCAACACAGAGGAGCAGCGATCTCCATGTGAGCGTCATCTCACTTGGCGAGATCGAGCGAGGAATCGCACGAGCGAGGCATCGGGAACCTCGGTTCGCCAGACTGCTGGCTGAGTGGCTCGACGGTCTGATCAAGTTCTACGCTGGCCGCATCCTCCCGATCGATCTCAGGGCGGCCCGCCGCTGGGGCAGCGTCTCGCAGGCGATCGGCCATCGTGGTGTCGATCTCCTGATCGCCGCCACGGCGCTTGAACACGGCCTGACGGTCGTTACCCGCAACGTCCGGCACTTTGAGCCGGCGGGTGTGCCAGTGCTGAATCCGTTCGACTCTCCGTGAATAGAGCCGCAGCTACGGCGGCGCCTCTGCTCGCAACCGCTCGAACGCCTCCATCTGCACCGCCGCCTCTTCACTGCGCCCCAGTATCTCGAGCACCCGGGCGTAGTTGAAACGGAGCGGCGCGTTGTTGTCGAGCCCGAGTTGGAGCGCCCGCTTCATCCGGTCGGCGGCTTCGGCGGAGCGGCCAGCTTCAGCGGCGATCATGCCAAGGAGCGCTTGGGCCTCGCCGAGACCGGGATCGAGCGCCAGAGCGCGCTCGAGCGCAACGGCGGCGTCCTCGGCGCGCCCACCGGTGTGCAGGAACATCCCCTCAAGATAGTGGTGCTCAACCCGGTTCGGCTCAAGCCGGCGTGCTTCCGCGGCACTGGCCGCGGCCTCGTCGACGCGGGCCATGGAGAACAACACCTTGGCCCGCAGGGAGTGAACGTCCCCGGCCCGCGAGTCTCCCCAGCGTCCTGGCAGGCCCGCCAAGCGTTCGAGCGCGGCTTCGAGATCGCCTGCTTCGGCCAGCGACTGCGCCTCGGACAAGGCGGCTGCCAGGTCGGCCGACGCCGCCTGCTCGATCTCGGCAGCGCGCTCCAGGGCGCCTTGCAGCGACCGGTGCCGCTCGAGAGCAGCCTGTGCGGCTTCCCGGTCGCCGGCGGCTGCGAGGGTGCGTCCGAGGCGGTAGAACACCTCCGGTTCCGCCGATGCGATCTTCTCGGCGGCGCGCAGGTGCTCGATCGCTTCCGCATAGCGACCACCGGCGGACAAGATGTCGGCCGTCTCCAGACGGATCACGACGGGGTCGCCGACTCCGTCGTCAAGAGCGCCTTGGAGATAGTCGAGCGCTTCTCCACGGCGAACCGGATCGCGGGCCAAAGCCAGTCCGCGCGCGAGATCCAGGCCAGGGCTCTCTAGATTCTCGGCCGCCGCCGTGTTGAGCGCGGCCAGCGCCTGATCCGTCAACCCATCCGCCAGCCGGAGCAGGGCCAACTGCTCGTACACGTCGGCGTTGCCCAACCGCCGGGTCGCGCCTTCCTCCAACAAGCTGATCGCCTCGCCGGTGCGATCGAGGTCTCGCAGCAACAGCGCCGGCACCAAGTAGGCAGAGGCGATCTCTTCTGCCGCGCCAGCCGCGACGCGATCCGAAACGTCCGGCTCAAGCTGCCGTACGCGCGCAAACGCGGCGAGGGCGTCATCTGCCTGGCCAAGCGCCGTCAACGCCCGGGCCAGCGCCACTGCCGGCCGGAAATCCAAGGGCTCACGCTCGACAGCCATGCGTGCCTCCGCCAAAGCCTCGACCGGGTCTCTGGAATCAGAGGCGGTCTGGCCGGGACCGGACTGCGCGAACGCGATGAGCAGAAGAATCGCTACACCAGACACCGACGGTCAGGCTAGCAAGCCTCGAGAACTAATCCGCGGCGAAAAGAACCCGCAGGGCCGCATCGAGCGTGTGCCCGCGGGCATCGAGGGCCACCAACCGGCCGCGCCGGTCGAACAGCAGGGACCGTGGCGGATACTCCACCTGGAAGCGGCGGGCCACCGCCCCGGCAGCGCCCAGTCCGTCGAAGAGGACGGGCCACGTCATGGCCTGCCGGCGCCGGAAGCTCCGCAGATCGTCACGCCCCGAGCGGTCGAGGGAAATGGCGAGGATCACGAGGTCTCGATCGCCGTAGCCGGCCCGCGCCCGTTCGAGATGGGGGAAGTCGGCGAGGCAGGGAGCGCACCAGGTCGCCCAGAACTCGAGCAGGACGACGCGACCCTGGAAGTCGGCAGCGGTCCATACCCGGCCATCGAGGTCTCGCGCGGCCAGATCGGCCCACACATCGGCAAGCCGGGCGCCCTGACTCGCCGGAAACTCCGGCCTGTCCGCCCTCGCCGGCGCGGGTCCCCCATCCGAAGCGACCGCTGCCGGCGCGCACAATGCGAGCGTCAGCAGCGCCGCCAGGACCGATCCTGGAGAGAACACGAGTCTCCCCACGGCTACAGGTCCACCTTGACGCCGACGACCACGCTGCGCGGGAACCTCGGTCCATAGACGTAGCCAGCATCCCGCAGCGGTCCCCGGTCCAGGTCCTGCTGGTACTCGTCGGTCAGGTTCTTGAGCGCGAACATGCCGACGATGCCGCGGTCCCCGCCGAGCACGAACCTCCGGGACACGCCAACGTCGACAGCAAGAAAGCCCGGGGTCAGCTCGAGTCGATCCTCGGCGATGTAGCCGGCGTAGTGCGGCGCCGCCATCTGTCCCGTGTAGCGAATGCCCGCGAACAGATCGAGCCCGCCCGAGAGCGGCCATCTGACACTCGCCGTGCCGTAGCGTTCGGGCGTTCGGAACATGTGGGTGCTGCCGAAGTCCGGTTCGGGATGGCCGAACTCCGCCCGCTGCCATCCGTAGCCCGCGTCCACGGCCAGGCGGCCGGGCCTCAGGCTCCAGCCAACCTCCACGCCGGCGACTCGTGCACGACCGAAGTTCGTGCGCGTGAACTCGAGTTCCGGGGTCGCCGGATCGTCCGCCTCGCGGTTGTGGAACAGATCGGCGATGGTGGTATCGAAGAAGGTCGAATCGAACGCCATGGCCGTGCGCTCGCCGACCATCGGCCTCCACTCAACGCTCAGCATGCGCGAGACGGACGTCTCCTCCCGCAAACCGGGATCGTCCCGCACGACCATCGCCTCGCCCCCGAGCAGAGCGATGTGGAGTTGCTCGTCGAACACCGAGGGTGGACGGAAGCCGGCGCTGTGGGACACGCGCAGGGTCAGGTCGCTCCGCGGCGTCCACATCAGGGCCGCCCGCGGCGAGACGATCGATCCGTCGACCGCGCTGTGGCGGTCCACCCGCAGCCCGTAGAGCAGGGTCACGCCGTCGGCGATCGTCCGGTCGTCCTGAACGAAGGCCGCGGTCGAGCGGTAGCCCTCACGGATGATCCGTCCGTACGCCGGCTGGCGATCGTCGATGACGTCGTCTGAAGCCTGCAGGCCGAAACTCAGTGTGCCCCGCTCGCCGCCGCGGTCGACGTGGGCGTCGAAGATCCAAAGCGGATTGCGGGTCGTCCCGAAGGCGCTCGAGTCGCCGCCCGCCCCGTAGTAGCTGTCGCGCTCGGCGGCCGCATGGGACACGGTCGCCCGCCAGTCCCATCGCGGCGTCACGGTCTGGAGCCAGGAAGCCGTGGCGCCGGTCCGCCGTGAGTCCAGTTGCTCGGCGACCTGAGCGTGCTGGGGCGGCAGGTGCAGTTGATCGCCGCCACGCCGAAACTCGCTGACGTGGCTGACGTCCACCGCGAGCCGCGCCGCGCCGTCGAAGAGAAACTCGTGGTAGCGCGCTCCGAGAGCATCCAGGTCTCGGAGCGAGACGTCGGTGAAACCGTCACCGTCGACATCGACCGGCGCCTCCCGGTCAACCTGGCCGTAGAACGTCGCCGCCCGGGACGAACCGGGCATCAGGTCGGCGACCAGGCTGTAAGAGGGGCTCCGCGCCGTGCCGTCGGCGCCCCCCATCCGGCTCGAGCGCGCGCTCACCTCCACGTGGGTGTGGTCGGGATGGTGCGGAACCAGGTTGATCACGCCGGCCACCGCCCCTGCTCCGTAGGCCGGCGAACCGCCGCCCCGGACCACCTCGATCGAGTCGATCAGCCGCGCCGGCAACTGCTCGATGCCATAGACCATCGCGAGAGACGACACGGTCGGCTGGCCGTCGACCAGAATCTGGGAGTACGGGCCCTCGAGACCGAGCAACCGGATCTGGGAGGTGTTGCAAGTCTGGCAGTTCGACTCGACGCGCACGCCCCGAATCCACTCCACGGCGTCGGCCAACGTGCGCGCGACGACGCCCTCGATCTGGGAGCGCCGCACCGTTTGCACGTGGAGCGGCACATCGGCGAGGCGCTTCCCCGTCCTCGTCGCACTGATCACTACCACCTCGCCGAACGCGGCGCGGAGTCGAATCTCGACCTGGGTCGCGCTCTGCTCCTCGACCAGGAACTCCTGTTCAGCGACGCCGTAGCCGTCCGCGAAGACGACCAGCCGGTGCTCGCCCGGTTCCACCGGGAAGAGACAGAATCGCCCGTCCTCTCCGGTTGTGACGGTCCGGGAGGAAGTCGTCAGCGTAACCGCGGCGTCGGCCACGGGTTTCCCGGAAAGGGAGCGCACCGTGCCGTGCAGGCCTGCGTCCGCGGGACAGTCGGCGGCCCCGACCTGAGCCGCGGCCAGCGACGCCACGACCGCCCACAGGCTTGCGGCTGCCGCGGTTGCTGCGCCTGGCCTCCCGCTCTCTCTCCTCGACGTTTCCACCGGGGCGAATCATACTTTTCGTCTCTACGAAAAGTCAACTGCGAGAAGAGAAAACGTCTCAGTCGCCTCAGCCCATGTTGAAGAAGCAGAGCTTGTTGCCGTCGAGATCCCGAACGTAGCCGCCGTAGAACGTGGCCACCCGCGTTCCGGGCGCGCCCTCATCCGTGCCGCCCAGTTCCAGTGCCCTGGCGTGAAGCTGGTCGACCTGCTCCTGCGAAGCCGCCGGGATCGCCACCATGTTCCCGTTTCCGGGCGACTGAGCCTCCTCGTTGTAGGGGATGCAAATGGCGAGCATCGGCTGTCCCGGTCCAACGCCGTAGCCCTTGATCCGGCCCATGTCGAACTGGGGCTTCGCGCCCAGCTCACCGAGCAGCGAATCGTAGAAGGCCGAGGCCCGGTCCATGTCGTTCACGCCAATCGTGCAGTAACCAATCATCAATCGATCTCCTTAGGTGTCTTCGTCGTCTTCGTCTTCGATCAGGTCGGTGCGCCGGAGGTCGAGCTTCTCGCCCGTGAAGCTGTCCAGCCTGTACACCCAGGAGCCGTGGTACTCGTTGAACTCCTGCATTTCCTCCGCCCGGTTCAGGATGTCCGCCTTCTCCTGGAGTTCCTCCTCGGGGGTGTCGCGCTCGATCTCCACCTGCTGCACCGTGTGGTAGCCGCCGATGCGGATGTAGCGATCGTCCTCGCGGCCGGCGACCGCGACGACGTAGCCGGAACCATCCGCCAACTCGTACCGGAACTCGTTGTCGAAGGAGAGATCGGCCACTTCCCCGGCGTCGGCAAGGTGGACCTCGGAGAATCGCAAGCGGGACAGGAAGTTCTTGACCCGGCCGACTTCGCCCGTCTTCTCGCGCCGCCCGGACGGCACCCGCTCGAGCGCGAGTTCCGCTCCCTCTTCGCCATCCTTGCTGAACGTGAAGTCGGGACCCTCGATGCGCACCACGTCGCCTGAAGCGACATCGACGATCTCTTTCTGCAGGAACTGGTCGGCGGCGCTGTCGATCAGCACGGTCGCCTCGGTCAGGTAGATGGGGTTGTCCTCGCCGTCGAGACGCTGCACGTAGTTTCCGCTGCCATCGGCGAACCGGTCGCCGACCCGCAACCGCACCATGTCGCTGCCCGCCGCGTTCCTGAGAGCCACCTCGACCGTTTCCTCACCCGGAGGTTCGATCCCGAGTTCAGCGGCCAGACTCTCGCCAGAGCCGACCTCCCTGGCCAGTTCGATGTCGAGCAGGTTGCGCACCAGCCGGTTCACTCCCTCGTTCCTGGCCTGGTAGTCGTGCGTCTCCTCGACGACGTACCGGTCGCCGTCCCGGGTCAGCGTCACCTGCTCACCGCCCTGGATCACCGCCACCTGTGCAATCTCGTCCGGGTTCAGGTTGGGCAGGAACTTCTGGCCGCTCTCGAAACGCTCCGCGCGCGACACGCTGTTCCAGTAGCTGAAGACGGACAGGGCGAGCAGCACAACGGCGGCCACCGCCAGTCGCTGGTTCATCTGGTTCATGCCGGTTGACTCCTTAGCAGCCCGTGGTGGAAGTGCGTGTCGCACCGAGAGCGGTCAGGCGCCCGTCCGGCAAGGCGCGACGAGGGAGCATACCGGGCCGTATTCGACCGAGGAGCAACAAAGCCGGGCGGGATGCATGGCCGCTCGAATGCAACGCGACTTCCTCCACGGGCTGCTACCGATCCTCAGCGCCGGCGGGCGCGGTACAGGCCGACCAGCAGCACGACGATCGGCATCCACCCGATCACCGCGAACCGCACCGCCGATTCCTCGCGCTCCAGCGCCTCGCGCCGGCCCTTGCGAATGTCCCTGAGCTCCCGGTTCGCCTCCAGGATCCGCTCGTTCAACTCGTCGACCTCTTCCTGCAGCTTCCGCTCGAACAGCGCCGCGTTCCGTTGGGTGATCTCGCCCTGCTTCTCCCGCAGCTCCTCCTGAAAGCTCTCGATCTCTTCGCGGATCTGCCGCTCACGGTCGAGCGTGTCGAGCTCCGCCTGGGCTTCGATCTCGTCGAAACGGAGGAAGGGCCGGCTCATGCCGCTCTTCGCACGGACCGCCATCAGGTCCTGGGAGCCGAGCAGGTAGTCGATGCTGTTGAGGACGACCTTGTGGTTGTCGTTCTGGGCCTGAACGATCCCGAACGGGTTCTGCAGGAAGGCGATCTGGTCGTGGACGAAGTCCACGTCCGCGAACACGACCACCGCCGCCTCTTCCCGCTCCTCCTCGGGCAGCGGATCGCGGTGGATGATCTCCACGTTGTCGGGCGGCGGGACCTCGATCTCCGGCGGCAGGTTCGGCGGCCGCACCGCTTCCCGGTCGGGATAGTCCACGCCGCCCGGGAAGGCGGTCGGCAGCTTGCCGCGCACGACGTACGCGAGGACCAGGGGTTCCTCGCCCGGCGTGAAGGCGTCGCGGAGCTTGGCCCCGTCGTTCAGGTCCGTGTAGGCCAGAGCATCGCCGCCGCCGAAGCCCGGCAGCACCTCGAGGGTGTTGCCCGCGGCCGTGGTCGAGATCAGGGGACGAAGCTCCACGTCTCCGCCCTCCTCGGCGACTTCCACCGCGTCCTCCCCTTCCCCGGCCTCGACCTCCGCGACAGCCTCCGCCTGGGTCTCGCGCAGCACTCCGGACAGGAAGAAGCGCAGTTCGGAGAGGCCCCGGAGCATCGGGCTCTCTCCATCCAGCACGTCGTCGTGCTGCGTCGAGTCGACCACCAGGTCGATGATCACCGACTCCGACGCGCCGAACTGGCTCATCGGCCGCCGGGCCGCCAGTTCGAAGTCGGCCGCGAACTCGTTCTCCAGAAGCTCCAGGCCCCAGGCATCGAGCAACGGCGCGATGTTCGAGGCCGGCTGGTACTGAAGCGCCGCCCAGGGTTGTTGCGGGTTCTGCGGCGGCGTGTCGCCCAGGGCATAGGGATCCATGAAGAGCAGCGTGTTGCCGCCCCCGGCCACCCACTGGTCGATCGCGAAGACGGTCTTGTCCGGCAGCGCCTTGGGGTGGATCACGACGAGCAGGTCGTAGTCCTCGCGCGGGATCTCGTCAACGTCGGCCGAAACCTGGGAGACGTCGTACAGGTCTTCCAGAACCTGGATCAGGATCCACTTCTGCGACGGCGTCCGTCCCTGCGCGGCCAGCATCTGGGCCATCATCGGATCCTGGGCGCCGCCGAACACCTCGAGGCTCGAGAGGACTCCCACCCGCTGGCGCGCCGGCCAGAGCAGGCCGTGGATCTTCTTCGAAATCTCGTACTCGATGTTGTCCTGCTCCTGCGGCCACAGGAACTCGATCGTCTCCCGGCTACCCGTCTGGGTTTCGAGGGCGAGGCCGAAGTAGAAGAGGTCGCCGTTCTGGTTGATCAGCTTGCCGTCGAGACCGTCCTCGGCGGCCTGGTCGGCGGCGTCGCTGTCCGGAATCGGGTCGATCCACTCGACCTGGATCTTCCCCGCCGCCGCTCTCTCGTACTCGCCGAGCAGGCTGCGGAGGTAGCGCTCGTAGCCGATGAAGTCCTTGACGAACTTCGGCAGCGTCTTGCCCGTGGTCTCGGAGAAGTAGAGCCGGATGTCGAGCGGCTTGACGCCCTCCTCCTGCATCCGGTCGAGGATGGCGTGGGATCCGTCCGTGAGGGAGTAGAGATCGTCGCCGGTCAGGTCGACGCGGAGGCCCTCGAACCACTCGTTCGCGACGTGGATCGACAGCACGGTCATCAGCCCGATCAGGACCAGGGTCACCGTCCGGCCCCGCGCCACGGTCATCAGCTTCGCTTCATCAGCCATCTGCCAACCCTCAGTTCGTCTTCGTCTGGCCGAGCACCAACATGCCGCAGACGAGCCACCCGACGGTGAACAACACGAAGAACAGCAACGAGTTCAACTGCAGCAGGCCCCGGGTCAGCGCCTCGAAGTGATCGAGAAGGCTCAGCGAGGAAACGACCCGCTCGACGTAGCCGCCGAACCACTTGCCCACGAACTCCTGGGTCTGCGGCACGCCGATCAGCAGGAAGCCGACGGAGGCCGCCACCGCCAGGATGAACGCGACGACCTGGTTCTTCGACAGCGCCGAGAACAGGAGGCCGATCGCCAGCAACACCGCCGCCGCCAGCAGCGTCGCCACGTAGCTGGCGAAGATCGCGCCCCAGTCCGGGTCGCCGAGCCGGGCCACCTGGAAGACCGCCGGCCAGGTCAGGAACACGGATACGGCAAGGAAGGCCCACCCGGCCAGGAACTTGCCGAGATAGGAACCTTCGAGCGTGATCGGCAGGGTGAGCAGCAGCTCGACCGTGCCGGAACGGCGCTCTTCCGCCCACAGCCGCATCGCCACCGCCGGCACCAGGACGACGAAGATCCACGGCAGGTAGCTGAAGAGCGCGTCGAGATTCGCCTCGCGCAGCTCCAGGAAGCGGCCGAAGTCCCGCGACACCATGAGATAGCCGCTGGCGATCAGGAAGATGACGATGAAGATGTAGCCGAGCGGCGAAGCGAAGTAGCCGTGAAACTCCCGGCGGAGCACCGCTCGAAACCCGGTGAACCGGCGCGCAAGGCCGCTCATGCCGCCACCCCCCTCGTCACGTCGCGGAACAGTTCGTCGAGCCGGCCCTCCCGCACCCTGACATCGGCGACCCGCTGCTCGCCGACCACCGCCAGCACGTCGTTCAACCGGTTCTCGCCGTCCCTCGGTTCCACCTCGACCTCACCGCCCGGCAACACGCGAGCCGACGCGCACCACTCGGCCTCGGCCAGCCTCGCCGCCACCTCGGCGGCGTCCCCTTGCGTGACCCGGAAACGGACCGCGTTGTGGCCGGGCGCCTGACTCACGAGGTCCTCGGGCGTCGAATCGATCAGGATGCGTCCCTCGGAGAGGATGACCGCGCGATTGCAGACACGCTCGGCCTCGTCGAGGATGTGGGTCGAGAGCACGATGCAGCGGTCGGAGGACAGGCTGGAGATCAGGTCCTGGACCACCGCCTTCTGGTTCGGGTCGAGGCCGTCCGTCGGCTCGTCGAGAATCAGCACGTCCGGATCGTGGATCAGCGCCTGGGCCAGACCAACCCGGCGCTTGTAGCCCTTGGACAGGGTCTCGATCGTCTGCCCGCGCACGCTCCGCAGGTGCGCCGTCTCGAGAACCCTCTCGATCGCCTCCTCCGCGGCCCCAAGCTCCCGGGCCTCGGCGATGAAGCGCAGAAAAGCCTCGACAGTCATCTCGCCGTAAGCGGGAGCGTCCTCCGGCAGATAGCCGATCCGCCGGCTGACGGCGAGACGATCCGCCGCGACGTCGATGCCGGCGACCGAGATCGAACCGCGGTCAGGCTCCAGGAAGCCGGTGATCATCTTCATCGCCGTCGTCTTGCCGGCGCCGTTCGGTCCAAGGAAGCCGAGCACGTCGCCGCGGCGCACCTCGAAGCTGATGCCGTCGACGGCGCGAATGGCTCCGTAGTGCTTGGTCAGGTCGCTGACCGCGATCAGGACTTCGCCATCTTCGCTCACTATCGTCGTTCTCCGTGGACAGTTGACGACTACGCACCGGGCCACTGGGCCCGCGGGATCTCAGCACAGCGGCACAATCGACGCAAGATTCCCGCCAGGGCGGCGCTTCTACCAGGTGTCCGGCGCCGACGTCGAGTCGATCAGGCCGCTCAGGAAGATCGAGTTCAGAAAGAGACGATTCGAGCCGTAGAAGTAAGCGCGGAAGTTCGGGTTGTCGAGGAGCTGGATCACGACGCCGCGGCCCATCCGGCTGGCGATGACGGCCGGTTGGCCACCCAGGCGACGCTGGTTCTCCGGCGAAATCCAGCCTGACAGACGCGGCGGGTCCTGGTACAGGGCGACGTTCTCGAAGGGATCGGGACTGGCCGGCAGAACCCACTCGCCGGTTCGGATGACGGCCAGGTCCGGCCGTCTGTAGCCGTAGGCCAGGGGATGGGTCAGGTCCATTTCGACGCCGACGATCGTGCCGGCCATGAGTTGCTCGGCGCGCTGGTCACGGTAGTCGGCGTAACGAGGCCGCACCGACGCTTCGGACGCACCCGCGTCCTCGTCGTCGGCCACCGCATCCCCGGTTGCCCCTTCGCGTCCCAGGAGCTCGGCGCTCGCCCAGCGGCTCGCCGCGCCGATGGCCACGACCGCGCCACCGCTACGCACCCAGGTCCGGAGGCGATCCCGAACCTCTTCCCGCGGCGCCCCGCCGCCGAAGCCGCCCAGGGCCAGCACGACGTGGGTGTAGCGGTCCAGGTCCATACTGCCGAGCGCTCCGAGGTCGACCAGGGACGCCTCGACGCCGAAGCGCTCGTCGAGAACGTGCCAGGCCTCGCCGACCCGGTACGCAGGAACGCCCCGGCCGGTCACGAGCAGGGGACGCGGCGGAACCAATGGCCGCAGGCTCGGGCTGCCGAGGTCGATCCCGGCCGCTGCCTGGCCGCTGATCAGACGATGGACGTCGACGCCGTCCGCGGACGCCGCCTCCGCCAGGATCGCCTCCAGGGCAACCTCCGCGTTGGCGCCCGGCTCGTCCTCGCGGCCCACCGGCACGACAATCGCTCCCGGTTCGAAAGCGCGAGGGCCATCCGGCGTCTCGGCGATGAACGAGCCCGTCGCGGCCCGTGCCCGCGCGCCCGCCCGCTGCAGACGGTTCAGGGTGCGGGCCGAGAAGTAGCCGTCCCAGGAGAAGGCGTAGGCGTAGGTCGACGTGTCTCCGGGAGCAGTGCCGAACGCGCCCGGCTCGATCGCGGCGTCGGTGACCGCCGCGCCGAGCAACCCGGGCCGGTAGGCGGCGCCCTCGAGCAGGTCGTACTCCGCGCCGAAGGCGAGCGGGAGAGTCCACGCCGAGACGTCGTAGAACACGGAGTCATTGAACTCGGTCACGATCTCGAAGAAGGAGCGCACGAGCGTCGACTGGGGTTGCGCCAGCGGCACCAGCCACGACGTGCCAGGCGTGTAGACCCGGCCGGCGACGGCGATCTCCTCGGTCGTCCCGTAGACCTCGACCTCGTGCCTCAGCAGCAGGTCCAGCATCCGGTGGGCCCGGCCGCGGTCGCCCTCGAGGTGGAACACGTAGGCCGCGGGTTCGGTCTCGACCGCTGCCAGAGCGTCGCGGAAGAAGTCACGCTGGTGCTCGAGCAGCTCCAGGCGCTTGGCGACCCCGCCTTCGACCATCGACAGGGAGGCCAGCAACTGGTTCTTGATCCCGAAAACGAACGCGAGTTCGCCGTTCGCCGTCTCGATCCGGTGCCCCTCCGCGCTCGCCTGCTCGAACAGAAAGCCAACCGCCCCATGCGCGTCCGGGTAGGTCGATCCCTTGCCGAGGTAGAAGTCGTCGAAGCCCTCTTGCGTGTAGTAGAGCCGGCCCACGCCGTCGAACACGGCGGCGTGGTGGGCAGCGATCGCTTCGGTCAGTTCCACGTTGCGCTCGGGAATCAGCGGATTGCGCCGGCTCGGCACGCCCGGCTGAAAGAAGAAAGTGGCGTCGGACCCCATCTCGTGGAAGTCGCCGACGAGGTTCGGCTGCCACGCCTTCCAGGTCACCATGCGGTTCCGCGACTCGGGGTGCTGAAGCAGGAGCCAGTCCCGGTTCAGGTCGAACCAGTAGTGGTTCGTGCGGCCGCCCGGCCACGGCTCGCGGTGCTCCCGGTGCCGGGGGTCGGCATTCAGCACCATGCCCCGGTTCGTGTTCGCCCAGTGCGCGAAGCGGCCGATCCCGTCCGGATTCAGGCTCGGGTCGATCAGGATGACCGCCTGCTCCAGTTGCTCGGCCACCACGTCCGAGCGGGACGCGGCCAGGTGGTAGGCAACCAGCATCGAGGCGTTCGCGCCGCTCGGCTCGTTGCCGTGGATGCTGTAGCCGAGCCAGATGACCACCGGCAGATCCTCAAGCTCCGCCGCGGGCAGCCGCGGATCGACCAGGCCGCGCCTCTGTTCGCGGATCTGGTCCAGCCGAGCGTGGTTCTCCGGCGACGTGATCGTGAGCAGGGGCTGGGGACGCTGCTCATGGGTCCGCCCCTGCATCGAGACGGTCACCCGCGGCGAGGACGCGGCCACGGCCCGCATGTAGGCATTGAGCTGATCGGGCCGAACGTGCCACTCGCCGACCTCGTAGGCCAACACCGCGGACGGCCGGGGCACGTCCGGGTCGTAGGCTGAAGGACTCCCGGCGTCCGGCAGGTAGTACGTGAGTTCTTCGGCCGTTGCCGGTAGCGCCAACGAAGCGGCCAGCAGGAGAACAAAGGGCAGTCTGCGCATGGCGGGCAGTGTAGCCCTAGGAACCCCTTACCGTCGCGTGAACGTCCTCGAACTCCGCCGCGACGCCTTCCGGCGGCTCTGTTCGCAGGCTGACGATCACCGTCGCCGCCGTCCCGGCGATGAGCCCCGGGATCAGTTCGTAGAGGTCGTAGTAGGACGCCTTGAACAGCACCACCCAGGCCACCGTCACCGCGAATCCTGTAGCCATCCCGGCCAACGCGCCCGGCAACGTCGTCCGCTTCCAGAAGAGGGAACAGAGGACGACCGGAACGAAGGCGCCTCCCAGGCCCGACCAGGCGAACAGCATGAACCAGAACAGCAGCGGCGGTTCGAACAGGGCGAAGGGAATCGCCACCAGGCCCACGAGCGCGGTGACGTAGCGCCCGTAACGCGACAGGCGACCGTCCCCGCGCGCCGCGCCGAGGATCTTCTGCCCGAAGTCCCTGACGACGGCCGACGAGGCGAGAATCAACAGGGAATCGACGGTCGACATGATCGCGCCCAGGACGATGACCAGGAAGATGCCGGTGAAGAGAGCCGGGAACAGCTCCGCGCTCATCGTCGGCATCACGGTCTCCGGATCGTCCAGCAACGGGAACAGGGCCCGCCCGGCGATCCCCGTGAACACCGCGCCGACGTCGAACAGCACCATGCACACGACTGCTACCCGGCCGCCGCGGACCAGTTCGCGGCCGGAAGCCGCCGACATGAACCGGGTCAGAAGCTGCGGCACGCCAAGAAAGGCGAGCCCGATGCCGGCGAAGCTCACAGCCGAAAGCACGCCGGCCCAGGTCGCGCCGTGGCTGCCCATCGCGCGCAGCAGGTTGGGATCGGCCGTCTCGAGCGCGCCGATCACTTCGTTCCAGCCGCCCGCGGCCGCGATGCCGACGATCGGGAGCATGACGAGCCCGCCCACCATGAGCAGCCCCTGCACGAGGTCCGAGTAGGCCACCGCCTTGAAGCCGCCGACCGCCGTGTAGACGATCGTGACACCCGCGCCCAGGAAGACGCCGGTGACGTAGCTGAACCCCAGGAAGGACGAGAAGGCCTTGCCCGTCGCGACCAGTTGGGCGCAACAGTAGACCGCGACCATCGACAGGATGATCGCGATGCTCAGCTTGCGCAGGAGTTGTCGGCGGTCGCGGAACCGCTGCTCCAGGTAGTCGGGAACGGTGATCGCCCGGTACCGGTCGGTGTACTCCTTGAACGGCCGCGAAACGAGGGTCCAGGCGATCGCAACGCCCATCACCTCGCCGAACACGACCCAGAGCGCGTGGAAGCCCACCGCGTAGCCCATCCCGGTCAGGCCGAGCAGCAGCCAGCCGCTCTCGCCGGTGGCGTTCGAACTGAAGGCGATGACCCAGGAGGGCAGTTTCTTGCCGGCGACGTAGTAGCCCTCCAGGCTCCCGCCCTCGCGCCGGCCCCACAGGCCGAGCCCGATCAGGACCAGCATGTAGAGGCCCAGGGGGACGAGGACCAGCGCGCTTGCCGTCACGCCGCGCCGCTCCGCGCGGTCCCGTGACCGCGGCGGCGACCACGCCGCTCAAGCCACCACCGCAGCAGGACCAGAGCCGGTCCGCCGCCGACCGACACCGCGAGCAGAGCCCAGGTCGAGATCGGCAGGCCGGCCCACATGGGCCGTCAGGCTAGCAGTCGCCGTGGCAGGATCAGTCCGCATCCGGCAGCGCGGCGCACGGCGACACCTCGCGGCAGCCACCGCACGAGGAACGAGAGGCAGGCATGAAACCACCCAACATCGTCTTCATGCTGACCGACAACATCGGTTACGGCGACCTGGGCTGCTACGGCGGCGGCATCACGCGGGGCGCCCCGACTCCCCGCCTCGACGCACTGGCCGCCGAAGGCCTGAGACTGACGAACTTCAACGTGGAAGCCGAGTGCACGCCGACCCGATCCGCCCTGCTCACCGGTCGAATGCCCATCCGCACCGGCTGCCACCGGGTGATTCCACCCGGCATCAAGCAGGGGCTGGCGCCCTGGGAGTACACCCTGGCCGAGCTGCTCCGGGATGCCGGCTATCGCTGCGCCATCTTCGGCAAGTGGCATCTGGGTAACGTCCAGACGCGCATGCCCACCCGCTTCGGCTTCGAGGAGTGGTGGGGCGTACGCGACAGCACCGCGCCCGCCATCTACGGCGACCTGATCGGCTTCGATCCGGACGAGATGGACAATCCCATGCTGTGGGAGGGCCGCCTCGGCGAATCGTGTGTGCCGGTGCAGCCCTACAACCTGGAAAGCCGCCCGTTCGTCGACTCGATCATCACCGAGAAGTCCGTGGCCTACATCCACGAACACGCGGGCGGGGACAAGCCCTTCTTCCTCTACATCCCCTACTCGCTCGTGCACCATCCGGCCATGCCGCACCCCGACTTCAAGGACCGGACCCGCGGCGGCGACTTCGCCGACTGCATGGTGGAGTGCGACCATCGCTCGGGCCAGGTCCTCGAGGCCATCGAGGAGGCCGGCATCGCGCGGGACACGCTCGTCGTGTGGGCCAGCGACAACGGGCCGGTGCTGATCCCCAGTCTCGGCCCCCAGGCGGACTCGGGCCCCTGGCGCGGCTGCCTGGGCACCGCCTACGAAGGCCAGTTGCGGACCCCCTGCATCCTGCGCTGGCCCGGCCGGGTGCCGTCCGGCGCCGTCAGCGATCAGATCGTAAGCGTCATGGACTTCTACCGCACCCTCGCCCACCTGGCGGACGCCGGGAACCTGGTACCGGACGACCGGGTCCTGGACAGCGTGGACCAGTCCGAGGTCTTCCTCGGGAACACCGACAAGGGACCGCGCGAGCACCTTCTGTGCTTCATCAAGGACGAACTCGCGGCCATCAAGTGGCGGCAGTTCAAGATGCACTTCGTGGAGTTCCAGCCCGAAGCGGGACGGCGCACGCGCATCTCGCTGAACAACCCCCAGCTGTTCAATGTCGAGCAGGACCCGAAGGAAGAGTGGGACATCATGGAACCCAACACCTGGATCGCGGAGCCGATCAACGGGCTCATGCGCGACTACCACATCTCCGTCGCCAAGTGCCCTCACGTCCCGCCGCGAGGAGCCGGTCCCGGCGTCAAGGGAGACATCCACGCGGAAGAAGCGGAGGCTACGCGCGCCACCGAGGCCGGAACGGAAGGAGCCTGACCCGATGAACGACTCCGTCGACGGTCCGCGAGGCCGGGAACTGTGGGAGAGAACGGACGCGGTCATACCCCGCGGCGGCATCTACCTGACCCGGTCCGCGCGCTTCGCTGGCCGGGACGTGCTGCCGGGGTTCATCCGCTCGGCGAAGGGGTGCCGGATCGAGGACGCCGACGGCCGCTCCTACCTGGACTTCAACTGCGGGAACGGGCCGAACATCCTGGGCTACTGTCACCCCGAAGTCGACGCCGCGGCAGCCGAGCAGTCCGGCGCGATGGACCTCAGCGCCTTCTTCCCGGAAACGATGCCGCTCTACGCCGAGCAACTGCTCGAAGCGGTGGCGGGTTTCGACTGGACGATCTTCACCAAGAACGGATCGGACAGCACGAACCTCGCGCTGCGCACCATGCGGTCCTCGACCCACCGGCCGTACGTCATCCTGTTTCGGGACTCCTACCACGGCTTCGGGGCCGAGATCGCCCTCCAGCCGGAAACCCCGGCCACCGGCGAGCAGCGGCACGTCGCGCGCGTCCCCTGGAACGACGCCGGGGCCCTGGAACGCGCGGTGGAAGAACTCGAAGACCGCCTTGCCGGCATCATGATCAGCCCCCTCGACCAGAACCCGAGCCAGGAGACGCGGGAGGCGAGCCCGGAAATCGTCGCGGCGATTCACGCCGCGCGCGAACGGACCGGCTGCCGCGTGGCCCTGGACGACGTCCGCGCCGGTTTCCGGGTGCACCCGAAGGGCTCCCACCTCGGCATGGGTCTCGAGCCCGACCTCGTCTGCCTGGGCAAGCCCCTGGCGAACGGCTACTCCGTCTCGGCCGTGCTCGGCCGCAACGAACTGCGGGAGGGCGCGGAACGGATCGCCTTCACCGCGACGTACATGTTCTCCGCCGTCGCTTTCCGCGCCGGCATGAAGACGCTCGAGATCTACGAGCGGGACAACGTTTTCGAGCACATGGTGGGAATGGGCACGCGGCTCAGGGAGGGAATCGTCGCCGCCGGACGGGCGCACGGCCACGAGGATGTGGTCATGTCCGGGCCGCCGACCATGCCCACCTTTCTCTTTCGCGGCGATGTGAAGGCCAAGCGCGCCCGCATCTTCGGCAGCCAAGCGGCCCGGCTCGGCGCCATCTTCCACCCCCGGCTCAACTGGTTCCTGTCGCTGGCGCACCAGCCGGACGACATCGAGGAAGCCATCGACATCGCCAGCCGCGCCTTCGCCCTGACCCCGCTGACGCCGCCGTAGTAGTTGCGGCGGCCGCTGGCCACCACCGTCAGGCTAGCCGTGGTGCCCCAACCAGGCGGCTTACGGCAGCAACCTGATCGCCGCAACGATCAAGGCGCCGAAGCCGATCATCGTCGTGACCATCGTCGTAACCATGGTCTTCAGCATCCACACCTTGAGATCAGCCAGGTCGGCCTTGGTCGCCATGTGCTGCATGCGCTCGTCGATCCGGGCGCGCCACGCAACCCAGTCGTCCGTCCGGGGCGGATCGGCGGTCGTCACGTTCGCGGTCGTCATGTCACTTTGCCTCCACGAGGCGCCCCGGAGAACCGGCGAGTTGGCCTCCTGAGTATGGCACGGATCCCGGCGTGTGCGAGCACCGTTAGTAGACTCGCCCGACTTCGTTCCGCGGCGGGATCTCCTGGCCTCGCAGGCCCGTCGAGAACTGGCGAGGGAGATCCATTGTGCCGAGACCTCAGTCCGTAACCGCCGCACTGCTAGCGGTGGCTCTCGCCGTCAGCGCCGCCCCGGTCCAGGCCTCGGACGGCGAGCTCGAGGAAGGCACGTTCCTGGAACGAACCCGGCGTTTGATCTACGAGGGCAGGCGCTCAGGCGAGGGCTACTTCTCCGCCGACGGCGGGCTGCTCGTGTTCCAGAGCGAACGGCGACCCGAGAATCCGTTCTACCAGATCTACCTGCTCGATCTGGCCACCGGCGACACCCGGGAGGTCTCGACCGGAATCGGCAAGACGACTTGCGCCTTCATTCGTCCGGACGGCTCGGAGATCCTGTACGGGTCGACCCAGCACGACCCGCGTTCGGCCGAACTGCAACGGCAGGAACTCGACTTTCGCGCCTCGGGCCAGGAGCGGCGCTACGCCTGGGACTACGACCCGGAGATGGACATCTACGCCGTGCCGATGGCCGGAGGCGAGCCGCGCCGGCTGACGGACGCGCGCGGCTACGACGCCGAAGGCGCCTACTCTCCGGACGGCGAGTGGATCGTCTTCGCCTCTACCCGGGACGCCTTCAACCGGGAACTCTCCGAGCGCGAATCGAACCTGCTCGAGGTAGATCCCGCCTACTTCGGCGAGATCTACGTCATGCGCGCCGACGGCAGCGAACAGACCCGGCTCACGAACGTGCCCGGATACGACGGCGGTCCCTTCTTCTTCGCCGACGGTTCCCGCATCGTCTGGCGGCGCTTCAGCGAGGACGGCCTGGTCGCCGACGTCTGGTCGATGAATCCGGACGGCTCGGACCAGCGGCAGTTGACGGACTTCGGCGCGATGAGCTGGGCCCCGTACCAGCACCCCTCAGGGCAGTACATCCTCTTCGCCTCGAACAAGCTCGGCTTCGAGAACTTCGAGGTCTTCATCGTCGACACCGAGGGAACGAAGGAACCGGTCCGCGTCACCTACACCGACCGCTTCGACGGCCTGCCCGTGCCGTCGCCGGATGGCCGCCAGCTCGTCTGGACCTCCAGCCGCCACGGAGGCGACGGCGGTCAGCTCTACATCGCCGACTGGAACCACGAGGCCGCGCTCGCGGCCCTCGCCGCCTCGCCGGACCGCGAAGCCTCCGGCCCGCCGGCCGATCCACGATCGGCGCTCGAGAGCCACGTCACGACTCTCGCCTCGCCCGAGTTCGGCGGCCGGCTGACGGGCACGGAAGGGGAGCAGCGAGCGGCCGCGTACCTGGCCGAGCAGCTTGCCGCGCTCAGCGCCGAACCGCTGCCCGGCGAAGACGACCTGCTGCTCGACTTCGAATTCACCTCCGGCGCCCGCGACACGGGCTCGACGATCCAGATCGAGACCGAGGGCGGCGCCACCGCGTTCAGCGACCAGACGCTAATCCAGGCGCTTGGCTTCTCCGACTCGACGGAGGTCGAAGGCGAGGCGGTGTTCGCCGGCTACGGCATCCGGGTGCCGGATTCCCAGGACTTCGGCTACGACAGCTACGCCACGCTCGACGTCAGCGGCAAGATCGCCGTCGTCCTGCGCTACGTCCCCGAGGACCTCGAGGGCGAAGCGCGGGCAATCCTCAACCGCTACTCGGGACTCCGCTACAAGGCCCTGACCGCGCGGGAAGCGGGCGCCGTGGGACTCCTCATCCTGACCGGGCCGCGCTCGCCCAACGCCGGCGAGACGATCCCCATGGCCTTCGACACCGCGGCGGCCGGCTCCGGCGTCGCCGCCGCCAGCATCGGCGGCGAGGTCGCGAACGCGCTGTTTGCCGCCACCGGCCGCGACCTCGAGGAGATCCAGAAGAGCTTCGACGACGGCAATCCGCACAACGCGGGCTTCGAGCTTCCCGGCGTCCGCGTCACCCTGAAGACGGAGATCGAGCGGGAGCGAAGCACGGCGCGGAACGTGGTCGCCGTCCTGCCCGGCGGCAAGGCGGAAAGCCTCGCCAAGCCGTGGGTCGTCGTCGGCGCCCACTACGACCACCTAGGCCGGGGTCGCGGCGGCAACTCGCTGGCGCGGCCGGACGAGAAGGACGCGATTCACTTCGGCGCCGACGACAACGCCTCGGGCACGGCGGCGGTGCTCGAAGCCGCGCGTCAGTTGCGCGAGCTGGGCCACGACCGGAACATCGCGCTCGCCTTCTGGTCGGGCGAGGAATTGGGGCTGCTGGGCTCGGCGGACTTTGTCGACGACGCCGTCATACCGGTCGATCAGATCGCGGCCTACGTCAACCTGGACATGGTCGGCCGGGTCCGCGACAACCGGCTGACCGTCCAGGCGGTCGGCTCGAGTCCCGACTGGACGGGGCTGGTCGAGGGCGCCAACGTCCCGGTGGGCTTCGATCTCGGCGTGCAGACCGACCCGTACCTGCCGACCGACACGTCGAGCTTCAACAATGCCGGCGTTCCAACCGTCAACCTGTTCAGCGGATCCCACGAGGACTACCACCGGCCCACCGACACGGCGGACCGCATCAACTACGACGACCTGGAGCGGGTGGCCCGCTTCGCCGCCCTGCTGACACGCCGGGCCGCGAACCAGGACGAGCCGCTCGAGTTCGCCAGGGTCGAGCGGACTCTCCAGCAAGGCGGAAGCCGCGACACCGTGCGCGCCTACACCGGCACCATCCCGGACTACGCCAGCGAAGTGGAAGGCCTGCTGCTGGGCGGCGTGATGGAGGGCGGTCCCGCCGCCGAGGCTGGTCTTGAGGCCGGCGACGTGATCGTCGGGTTCGCCGGCCAGGAGATCGCCAACATCTACGACTACACCTACGCCCTCGACGCCGTGAAGATCGACGAGCCGATCGAAGTCGTCTACGTGCGCGACGGCGAACGTCACACGACGACGCTGACGCCGCGGGCGAGACGCTGAACCCAAGGAGGCCCCGATGAACCTCAATCGTCCCACCGGCCCGTTCGCCTTCCTGCTCACCCTCCTGGCGCTGCTGCCAAGCGGGGCTGCGGGCGCGCCTCCTGCCGCCGCCGACCAGACGGCGGCATCTCCGCTGCCGATCGCCGAACCGGAGAGCGCCGGCATGTCGAGCGAGCGGCTCGAGCGCCTCTCCGAGGCGGTCGGCGCCTACATCGACCGCCGGCAGGTCGCCGGCACGGTGACCCTGGTCGCGCGACGCGGCAAGGTCGTCCACTTCGAGGCCCAGGGCGAACGCTGGTCCGAGGAAGGCGTCCCGATGACCCGGGACACGATCTTCCGGATCGCCTCCATGACCAAGCCGATCGCTTCAGTCGCGCTGATGACCCTGTACGAGGAGGGCCGGTTCCAGCTACGCGATCCGATCGCGAAGTACCTGCCCGAGTTCGCCGACATGCAGGTCGCGACCGTGCCCGACGCCGACGAGTACCTGGGCGCCCCTTACAAGCTCATCCAGGCCGCGCGGCCGATCACGGTCCAGCACATCCTGACTCACACGGCCGGCTTCGCGAACAGCTACCGCGGGCTGCTCGGCGCCGAGTACGCGAAGCTGCGCAACGACCGGGACCCCGAGTGGACGGTCGGCGACTTCGTCACCGCCCTCGCCGAGCTGCCGCTCGAGTTCCACCCCGGCGACGCCTGGCAGTACGGCCCGTCGGTCGACGTCGTCGGCCGGATGGTCGAGGTGCTGTCGGGTCAGACCCTGGACGAGTACCTGCAGGAGCGCATCTTCGAGCAGTTGGGCATGGTCGACACGTACTTCTACCTGCCCGAGTCGAAGGTCGGCCGCTACTCCGCGCTCTACCGGCCAGGCGAGGACGGGAAGATCGTCCTCACCGAGGCGCCGGACGTGAACGCCCGGCACGTACGCGAGCCGCACAAGTACTTCAGCGGTTCCGGCGGCCTGGTCTCCACGGCGGCCGACTACTACCGCTTCCACCAGATGATGCTGAACGGCGGCGAACTGGACGGCGATCGCATCCTCGGCCGCAAGACGGTCGAACTGATGACCTCGAACCACACCGGCGACCACGGCCTCTGGCTGCGCGGTCCCGGCTACGGCTTCGGCCTCGGCTACAGCGTGGTGACGGACAAGGGCGCCTCGGCGATGCCGGCGTCGGTCGGGTCCTACTCCTGGGGCGGGGCTTTCTGCACCGTGTTCTGGGTCGATCCCGAAGAGGAACTGATCGGCATCCTGATGACCCAGGTCCGGCCCTACACCCACCTGAACATCCGCCAGGACCTGCAGAGCCTGACGTACCAGGCCATCATCGACTAGAGCCGCCGGTGGCGACCTGGGCGATCGGCGACGTCCACGGCTGCTTCCGGACGCTCCAGGCCCTGCTGGGCCAGATGAAACTCGATGTCCGGAGGGACCGCCTCTGGATGGTGGGCGATCTCGTCAACCGCGGGCCGCGCTCGCTCAAGGTGCTCCGCTGGGCCCGCGCCATTGAGGACGAGATGGGCGATCGCTTTCAGGTCGTCCTCGGCAACCACGACCTGCACCTGGTCGCCCGCCACCTGGGGGTCGCCGCCGCGAGACCACGCGACACCCTGAAGAATGTCCTGGAGGCGGCGGACGCGCCCGAGCTGGTCGACTGGCTGCGCCGGCGGCCTTTCGTCCACTTTGAACGGATAGCCGGCCGCGACTACGTGCTCGTTCACGCCGGGTTACGGCCGGGCTGGTCGCCAGAGGACACGTTGGAGGCGAGCGGACGGCTGAAACAGCTGCTCACGGGTCAAGGCGCTCAACTCCTGCTTCGTCGAGAAAGCGACTTCGTGCATGGCCAGCGCCGCCCAACTTCAACGCGTCCCCTGGCGACGGCCGGGCCCGGGGCCCGGAGTCGGGCCGCGCTGGCCACCTTCACCCGCACCCGAATGCTCGATTCCGGATCCAGGCCGCACGACTGGAGCGGCCCACCCGGGGAGGCGCCATCAGAACTGACACCGTGGTTCCGCGTCTCCCCCCGGAGTTGTCCGGAACGCACGATTGTCTGCGGTCATTGGGCCGCCCTCGGACTACATCTCGAGCACGATCTCATCGCCCTCGACACAGGCTGCGTTTGGGGCGGTCGGCTCACCGCAGTTCGCCTCGACGACCGCCGGGTCGTACAGGAAGGTCAGTCCGACTGCTAGGAGCCTGCGCCGCAGAACGCAGCGAAGCGTGTTCCGCGACGCAGGGTGCCAGTGAGGTGGGGGCTGGGGCCAAACATGGAGCCTGCGACAGGTCTGGTGGCTCTAGCTCTAGCGACTATCGACAGATTGAGGATTGACATCCCGGGAAAAATCGAGAAATAGCGTTATGCGTATGTAATGTTATATGTTGGTGTGCTTCGGGAAGAGCACCGAGATGTCGCCGAGACCTTCCCGAAGCCGGCTTGCCGGTAAACGGGTCAATAGGTTGAAAACCCCGGTTCACGCGCCCGAAGGCCTGACCGGCTACCCGTTCGTCGACACGGCCACACGCCGTGCCGGCACACCCCGACGCCGCGGGCGGATCGCCGGGGCCTTGCTTCCCCTGGCGCTCCTTCTTGGGTCCGGCCTCGCGGCGCAGGAACTCTCGCTCGTCGGGGGTTCAGGCCACGAAGGGACTGGCGTCACAATGGGGGTCAAACTGACCCGAGGCGCTCAGAGCGGTGCCGTCAAGACCTTCTTCCGAGCCGACAACGGCCGCACCGGTCGTAGATCGCCAATCGCTGGTGTACCGCCGACCGGAATGGACCGCTGCACACTGGACGCAAACAACAGCGAGGCCGTAGCCCAACGCGGGCACTTCGAGTACACGAGCGGCGAGCTGACCTTCCCCGCAGGAAGCGATGATGTCGAGATACCGGTTCACGTCCGCGTCTGTCCCGGAATCTGCGTTCCGCCGGAAGGAGTTGTCTTCAACTTCGAACTCCTGTGGGCCGAGGGTGCGACGATCACCGGCGGCGCCTCCGATTGTTCCCACAGCAGCGCAGGGGCCTGCGTCTCCGGAACGATCGTGCCGCACCCAAATCAACCGACGAACTGCGAGTACGGCTGGCGTAGCGGCAACGGTGGCGGCAACGGCAACGGCGGCATTGGCGGTGGCGGCAACGGCGGCAACGGCGGCAACGGCGGCAACGGCGGTGGCGATACCGGCAACGGCGGCAACGGCGGCGTTGGCGGTGGCGATACCGGCAACGGAGACGGAGATGGCGGTACCGGTGACGGAGATGGCGACGGCGACGGAGATCGCGGTACTGGCGACGGCGACGGAGATGGCGATGACGGCGACGGAGATGACGGGGACGGCGACGGCGACGGAGATGACGGGGACGGGGACGGCGACGGAGATGACGGGGACGGCGACGGAGATGACGGGGACGGCGACGGCGACGGAGATGACGGGGACGGCGACGGCGACGGAGATGACGGGGACGGCGACGGCGACGGAGATGGCGATGACGGCGACGGCGACACCGGCGAGGCCAAACTGAGCATCGCCGACACTCGAGCCTCCGAAGCGGCGAGCGTGCTGGCGTTCCCCGTCACGCTGAGCGCCGAACGCAACGCGCCCGTTGCGGTCGAATGGGCGACTTCGGCGGGCACCGCTACGCCGGGTCCGGGCCGTGACTACACCGAAGCGAGCGGCACCCTGACCTTCATGCCCGGCCAGACGGCGCGCACCCTGCACGTAACCGTGCGCGACGACAAGATCAAGGAGGAGGACGAGACCGTACTCGTCACCCTCAGCGCTCCGACCAATGCAACCATCGCCAGCGGCAAGGAAACGGCGACCGGGACGATCCTCGACAACGACGGTTCCCCCCGCTTCCTGATCTTCGACGCCTCGGCTTCCGAAAACGAAGGCGAGTTGGAGTTCGAGATCACGCTCGAGGGACGAAGCGTGCAGTCGGTCTCGGTCGAGTGGGCCACGTCAGCGGGCACGGCGCAACCCGGCGAGGACTACGTCGAGGCCAGCGGCACCCTGATCCTCGGGCCGGTCGCGACGAACGGGAAGATCACCGTCTCGCTACTCGACGACGCGACGCCAGAGCGGGACGAGTCGCTCACGCTCACTCTCAGCCAGCCGATGAACGCGAGGATCAACGGACGCACGATCTCGGCGACCGGCACCATCCTTGACAACGACGAAGCTCCCGGGGCGGCGCCCGAGATCCGGATCACCGACAGCGCCGCGATCGAGTCGGCGGGACAGATCGTCTTCGCCGCGACCCTCGACCGACCAGCCACCAGGACGAGCACGGTGCGCTGGGCCACATCGGCGGGAACGGCGACAGCCGGTCTCGACTACGTTGAGAGCAGCGGAACGCTGATCTTCGCGCCGGGCCAGACATCCGCGGACATTCCCGTGACCTTGCTCGACGACCTGCTGCACGAGGGCGCGGAGATCTTCCGGCTCACGCTCTCCGAGCCGGTGAACGCAACGCTGCACGCGGCGGAAGCAACCGGCGTCATCCAAGACAACGACGGCCTCGAACTGACCGAGGCCTGGCTGGCCCGCTTCTCCCGTACCGCCGCGAGTCATGCGCTCGAGGCGCTGGAAGAACGGATGTCGCGGCGCCCCGATCAGAGTTCGCACATCACGCTCGCGGGTCACCGGCTCGACCTGTCCGGCCGGGCGGCGGGCATCGCGGCCGCGCCCTGGACCGATCCGGGCGTCGCCGGCCTCGACCCGGACGGCCGCCTGCGAGGACCGCCGAACCGATCGTCCGACGTCCCTGGCGGTCGGGCCGGGAGCTACGGTAACTCCGGCGCCGACGTGAGCTACCTGCTTCAGCACAGTTCCTTCCTGTTCTCCGGCTTCCAGGCGGACGACGGCGGCGATGCCGACGCCTTGGCCGCCGGCAGCTACGGCTGGTCGCTTTGGGGCCGCGGCGCCGCGACGCGCTTCGGGGGAGTCGAGAGCAACCTCTCGATCGACGGCGACGTGACGACCGGCACAGTCGGCATCGACTTCGCGCGCGGTCGCGTGATTTTCGGCGTCGCCGCCTCCCACACCTACGGCGAAGGCGACGTCCTGGAGTACGGCGCCGGCCGTCACCTCAGCCGTGACACCGACATGGAGAGCACCCTCACCACGGGCCTCCCCTACCTGAGGATCGCGCTCGGCGAGAACATGTCGATCTGGGGCGCGCTCGGCCACGGCCGCGGCACGATGACGCTGAGCCAGGAGGGCCTCGGCTCGATCGAGACCGATATCGCGATGAACATGGGGGCGCTCGGCTTCCGCCGCGACCTGAAGAGGAACGCTTCCCGGAGCAACCCTCTCGACCTTGCCATCAAGTCGGATCTCCTGGTGCTGAACGCGACCTCGGACGAGATCGTCGCCCTGCCCGCGTTGTCGCGGGACGTGAGCCGCGCGCGCCTCACGATGGAAGGATCGAGAACCCGGAGGTTCGAGTCGGGCGCGCTGCTAGTGCCGTCCGCGGAGGTCGGCGTCCGCTACGACGGCGGTGACGCGGAGACAGGCGGCGGCATGGAGTTCGGCGCGGGCCTGCGCTACGCGAATCCGCCGCGGGGTCTGCAGGTCGAGCTGAAGGGACGCTCGCTGCTGACCCACCATTCAGGCGAGCTGACCGAATGGGGTGTCTCCGGCGCTCTCCGGGTCGACCCGGTGTCCTCCAGCCGGGGCCTGTCGTTCAGCCTCCGCTCTTCGTTTGGCAGTGCGTTCAGCGGCATCGGACGGCTATGGGAGCAGCAGCAGGGGCTGACCTCCGTCGCCCACGGCCCGATGCGGATGCACTCCGTGGCGGAGGTCGATCTCGGCTACCGCCTGCACGTGCTGAACGATCGGGCAGTGCTGATGCCGTACGTCGGCGCCGGACTCTCCGATGAGTCGGGGCATGCGTTCCGCCTCGGCGCCCGCTTCCGGCTCTGGGACGCCCTCGACCTCGACTTCGAAGGCGCCCACCGCGCCAGCTTCGGTCACCTGCGGTCCGGCTATGTTCTGTTCCTGCGCGGCTTGTTCCACTGGTAGCGACCAGCGGTCAAAGGTCAACTCGAAAACCGGAAACCAACCGGGCCTCCCGTTCGTTGTAACCAGTGGAGACTCCCGGGCCGGGTCGAGTGCCAGACCGGGGAGAAAGCGACCAGGGAGATGAAGGACGCATACGCGATCTCGCGCATCCTGCTGGCGGACGTCTACGACGCGACCGCCGAGCCGGAGTCCGCCCCGGCGCCGCCGAGGCAGCGGCTGCGCCGGCTCGCCCTGACGCTGTCGACACTGCTGTTCGCGGCGGCTCACGCGTCACCGGAGCGGCGCGGAGCGTCCGGTGAGGCGCTCGACCGGTTGAACGAGATGACCTCGACGATCGAGGCCTGCCAGGACGGCGGCGTCCTGTCGCCAGCCGAAGCGGAGCGCCTGCGCCAGATGAGCGAGGCGCTCGACCGCAGCCTCCGCAGCGACGGCGTCCCCGTCTGACGCGGCGGGACCGCGGTCAGGACAGCGCCAGACGGCGCGGCAGCTCCACAGTCATCAGTTCGTCGACGTGGGAGCGGCTCGAGCCCAGCGCCACGACATCGAACTTGCCGAACTCCTTCAGCGGTCCGACGTTGTAGAGCAGGTACCGGCCAGCCTCCGAGCCGCGGTGATGCACGGTGTCGCCGAGCCGCGCCAGGAGTTGCTCGAACGTGAGCCCCACGAGTTCCGGGTGAACGAGGGCCTGCGCCTGGTACGGCGGGCGGCCGCCCGAGTAGAGACGGTCGACCAGGTTCATCGGGGTGCTGGTGCCGCCCCAGCGTCCGTTGCACTCCGTGAACACGACCCGGTCATCCGGCAGCACCAGGTGGTCGAACGAACAGCGGCCGACGTAGCCCAGGCGTTGCAGGGCGACCGCTAACTGGCCTGACTGGGACACGATCCGCTCCTCCACCTCCGCCGCCAGGCCGCTCGGCCGGCTGCCGACGAAGACGCCCTCCTCACCGGCCAGGATCTGCTCGTAGACGCCGCCGAGCGTGGGCTCGCCGCCACCAGGCGGCGGCAGCCACCACTGGGTCGAGGGCGACGATGTCGCCCGCTCCCAGCACACCGCGAGCACGTCCTCGTCGCCCTCCCAGCCGGTCCTCTCGAGGAAACCCCGGACGATGTCCAGGACGCCCGGAAACCCGAGGCGACGGATCGCCGCGGACTCGAACACCTCGTTGCCCATCGCCGAAGCGCAGCGCAACCGCTTGAGCGCCACTGAAGGGGCCGTTTCCGAGAGTTCGAGCAGCTCCCGGGCCAGCGCTTCCGCCGAAGCCGACCGGCGGCTCTCGGGCAGGAAGCCGGGACCGAGGACCGCGGTGACGAGGTCCTCGAAGTTCGCCTTGTCGTTGGCGATCCAGGTCACCGGCGGCGGCGGCGCGAGTACCCGCACCCGGGCGCCGGTGTCTGCGGCAACGGCCGCCGCGAGATCCCAGATCGCCTCGGTACCAAGGAAGGGCTCGACGACCAGGCCGCAACCGCGGGCAAGCGTCCCAACCCGGTCCAGGAGCGCGCGGTTCGTCACGCAGGCGCGGGCGATCGCGAGCCGGTCGTCGCCGGGGTCGACGGCCAGGAGTTCCACCGCGCCGAGGCCGAGGACGTCCCGGCAGTAGCGCTCGTAGCCAGGCGACACGGGCGTCGAGGCCACATAGAGGTCGCCGCCCCGCGCCCGCAACCGGGCCCGGTGCTGGTAGTGCTCGACGCCGCTCACACCATCCAGGAACGGAATCGCCGCGAAGTCGTCCAGATGAATGGCTCTGGTCCCCGCGTCGCTCACCCGGTAGCGAAGGGCCTCGAAGGGCCGGAGCCTCCGCTCGAGGTCGAGCCGGTCCCGGAACTCCGCCACCGCGGCGTCGACGGTCACCGGTCGGCCTCCCCGGCCCGCGAGCTCGGTGACTCGACCAGGAGGCGAGCGCAGGCAGTTCGGTCCACCTTGCCCGAAGCGGCCACGGGCAGACGATCAACGACGCTCCAGCACCGCGGCCGCTTGAACCCGGCGAGCCGTCCACCCAGGTGACGCCCCAGGCCGGCGAGCCCCCCATGGGTCTCGAAACCCGCGGCCGGGACGAGGACGGCGCCCACCCGTTCGCCCCACTCCTCGTCCTCCAGGCCGACGACGCAGGCGTCCGCCGCGCCGGGCCACTCCACGACGGCCGCTTCGACTTCCGCCGGATCGACGTTCTCTCCGCCGCTCACGATCCGGTCGGAACGGCGACCCACGACCCGGAGCCGGCCGTCCTCGCCGATCGCGCCCAGGTCGCCCGTGTCGAACCACCCGTCCGCCTCGAAGGGCCGGTCGAGCGGCGCGCCCGGTTCCGCGTCCAGATAGCCGTCGAACAGAGCGTCGCCCCGCACCTGGATCGTGCCGGCGGACCCGTCCGGAGCCGCAACGCGCACCTCGACCCCGGGCAGCGGCACACCGACGCCTCCCGGCGTCTCGTCCGGCCGCTCCGTCGCGACCTGGGAACAGGCCTCCGTCAGCCCGTAGGTCGCGAGCACCGGCCAGTCGCGTTCTCTTGCCCGCTCCATCAGCGCCGCCGGAGCGCCGGCGCCGCCTACGAGCACGGCCCGCAGGCTCGACGGCGGGCGCCTGGTCGCCTGAAGCAGCCGCGCGAGCATCGTCGGCACAACGGACAGCAGCGTGACCCGGTCGCGTTCGACGACCCGGAGGGTCTCGGCGGCGTCGAAGTTTCCTGACGCGCGGCGCCCGCCCACGACCAACGCCCGTCGCGCCTGGAGACAACGGACGACGATCATCAGGCCGCCCACGTGAGCCGTTGGCAGGCTCAGCAGCCAGCGGTCCTCGGCGCGCCAACCCATGACCCGCGCGTGCGCGTGCGCCGAAGCGCGGAGCGCTTCCCGACTGAGGACGGCGCCCCGGGGTTGACCCGTCGTGCCGGAAGTGAAGACGATTCCCGCGCCGCGCTTGACGCTCGGGTTGCCAGCCGCGGCAGTCGACGGCACGGTTGCCAGCGCGCCGCCACTCTCAACGCAAACACTGGCCCCGGCCATCGCGATCGCCCGGTCGCGTTCGGCGCGGGTCCAGCGGGGATGGATCAGCACGAATGACACCCGGTCCTCCAGCAGCGCGAGAAGCGTGACGACTGTCCCGGGTCCCGCGCCGCCGACGACGGCGACGACCGGCGCCGTCAGGCCGTCCAGCCGCCGCCGCAAGGCGTTTCTCGTCCGATCCACCCGCTGAGCGAACTCCCTCCAGCCGACCTCGCGCCCCCCGTCGATCAGGGCCGGCCCGCGCGCTTCACGCACTGCCGCTCGAACCGAGAGTTCGCCGCTCAGAGCCGGGCCCCCAGAAGGATGCCGATCGACAGAAGCACGCCGAACAGGAGGAGCAGGCGGGCGGTCGCCGCCAGCGCCACGTTGAGGACCGCGCCCTCACCACGCCACACGGATCGCAGCACGGCGACCGCGAACGGCAGGGCAAGCCACGAAAGCATGGGCCACGGACCAAGGACCGGCACTGTCGGCAAGACGGCGAGGAAGGCCACGCTGAGGAACGCCGCGTACTCGTTGAGACCGAAGCGGCGGCCAAACCTCACGATCAGGGTCCGTTTCCCGGCTGCCGCGTCCGTTTCCTCATCGCGGAGGTTGTTCGTGACGAGAATCGCCACGGACAGCGAGCCCACCGCAAGGCCGGCCCACCAGGCCGCTGGCGGCGCGGAGAGCGCCTGCACCCACGTCGTCCCGACAACCGCCGCGAAACCGAAGAAGAGCAGTACGAACACGTCGCCCAGGCCGACATAGGCGAGCGGCCAGGGACCGGCCGTGTAGAGCAGCCCGGAGACGATCGCGACGGCGCCCACCGCCAGCACAGGCCAGCCGGCCACTGACGCCAGATAGAGGCCGCAGATTACGGCCGCTCCGAACGCGCACCAGGCGCCGCCCCAGACTTCGCCGCGACCAAGCAGGCCGGACTGAACCGCTCGCCGTGGACCGACGCGCTTCTCCGTGTCGGCGCCGCGGTCGAAGTCCAGCACGTCGTTCGACAGGTTCGTGCCGATCTGAAGGCCGAGCGCCGTTCCCAACGCAGCCAGCGCCGGACCCGGGCGCGAACCGCCCACCGACGCGGCGCACGCGGTCCCCACCAGCACCGGCGTCACGCCGGCCCAGAGCGTCTTCGGTCGGACTGCCTCGAGCCAGGCGGCCAGCTTGCCCGGCCGATCGTCCCCGGTCGCCGGGCCGACCGAGCCCGGGCTCATGGGTAGCGCTGGAACTTCGAGAAGTCCGGCTTCCGCTTCTCCAGGAACGCCTGCCGGCCCTCCTGCCCCTCCTGCGTCATGTAGAACAGCAGGGTCGCGTTCCCCGCCAGCTCCTGCAGGCCGGCCTGGCCGTCGCAGTCCGCGTTCATCGCCGCCTTCAGGCAGCGGAGCGCCATCGGGCTGTTAGCCAGCATCTCCCGGCACCACTGGAGCGTCTCCTGCTCGAGCCGCTCGAGCGGCACGACCGTGTTGACGAGACCCATGTCCAGCGCCTGCCGGGCGTTGTACTGGCGGCACAGGAACCAGATCTCCCGCGCCTTCTTCTGGCCCACGATCCGCGCCATGTACGAGGCGCCGTAGCCGCCGTCGAAGCTCCCCACCCGCGGCCCGGTCTGGCCGAAGCGGGCGTTGTCGGCGGCGATCGTCAGGTCGCAGACCATGTGCAGCACGTGGCCGCCGCCGATCGCGTAGCCGGCGACCATCGCCACGACCGGCTTGGGCAACGTGCGGATCTGGCGCTGCAGGTCGAGGACGTTCAGGCGCGGTACGCCGTCGTCGCCGACGTAGCCGGCATCGCCCCGGATGCGCTGATCGCCGCCCGAACAGAACGCGCTTCGCCCTTCGCCGGTGAGGATCACCGCGCCGACCTCGCCGTCGTCGCGGGCCACGTCCACCGCCGCGCTCATCTCCTGGACCGTCAGCGGCCGGAACGCGTTGCGCACCTCCGGCCGGTTGATCGTGATCTTGGCGATCCCCTCCGGCTCGCCGTCGACATAGGACTTCTCGTAGCGGATGTCCGTGTAGTCACCGCCACTCCGCCATTCCTGGTGCGATTCTCCGCTCATCCCCCCACGCCTCCTTCGATCGGCGACACTACAACGGCTCCCATCGTGGGAACGGGTTGTCACGCCCCGACTTGGTCATGTAGATTAGTCAACTCACCGGTTCCCCTCTGCCGCCCAATGCACCAGGTCAACATCCACGAAGCGAAGACGCACCTTTCACGCCTCATTCGAGAGGCGCTGGACGGCGAGGAGGTCGTGATCGCCAAGGGCAACCGCCCTCTCGTTCGGCTGGACGTGCTTCCCGAAGCGCGCGGCGCCCGCCGACTGGGCACCGCGCCTGGGCTCATCGTCCGGATGGACGAGGACTTCGACGCGCCGCTCGAGGACTTCGACGACTACTCGTGAATTGCGCCTCCTTGCCGACACTCATGTGCTCCTGTGGGCGCTCAACGCGCCAGATCGGCTGAGCAAAGACGCGCGCGAGGCGCTCATCGACGAAGAGAACGCCGTCTCGATCAGCGTGGTCAGTCTGTGGGAGATCGCGATCAAGATCAGCATCGGTCGGCTTCAACTCGCTCCAGACTGGCTGAACATGATCGAGGACGGCCGGAGGGCCCTGGGCGCACACTGGCTGCAACTTGAAACCGCTCACTGTGAGCGCGTGGCCTCGCTGTCCTGGCATCACCGCGATCCGTTCGATCGCATGCTCGCGGCGCAAGCGGCGTGCGAAGGGTTCACACTGATCAGTCGCGACCGCGTTCTGGCCGCCTATCCGGCACCGGTCCTCTGGTAGCGACGGCCGTACGCATCGCCAAGTCGTTCAGAAGCCGCGCCAGGCGGGAAGGCGCCTCCAGGGGAACATTGTGGCCAACTCCGTCGACGATGTGGACCGTGGCGGCCGGCAGGAGTCGGGCCATCTGGCGCGCCAGGGCACTGAACTTCGTATCCAAACTACCGGCGATCAACTGGATCGGGCAGCAGACCGCGGGCAGGAAAGGCCGGAAGTCCGGCATCGCGCCCAGACTGAGTGTCCTCATCGCCGAAGCGAGGGCGGCCCGGCTGTGACCAAGCCGAATCCTCCTCTGCTCCTCGAGTGCCTCGGGGGCAAGCCCGGCCTGACTCGCGAACAAAGCCAGCCTCGACCACTCACGGTCGAACGCCGACAGGCCTCGTTCTTCGATCAGGCGCGCCCACCGCCCGTCCGCCTCGCGGCGCTCGGCCCGCTCGCGGTCGTCGCCAATGCCCGGGTTGGCGCCGATCAGGGCAGCACCCGCGAACAGACCCGCATGCCGCACCAGCAGGCCCAACGCCAGGCGCCCGCCCAGGGAGTAGCCGGCCAGATACCGCGGAGCCGGCACGGTCTCGGCGACCACCGACGCCAACCGATCCACCTCCGCCTCGAACGAGGCGCCAGGAAGTGCGCCCGGAGCCGTCGGACATACCCCACCATGGCCGTACACGACGAGCGCGCAGCTCGGCATGTCGAGCCTGGAGCGGACACGGCGCCAGTTCTCCGAGCTACCGGCGAATCCGTGGATCAGAACAGCCGTCGTCATCAGGAGCCAGGGAACGCGGCCATCGCCCGACTCAGCGCTTCCTCGCCCTGAGCGAGCGCCCCCGGCACCGTCCGGGCGACAATAAGCGAGACACCGCGGCGGCCCAGCGCCGCCGCGAACCCGCGTTCAAGCGCAGGCGCCGTGTCGACACGATCGCAAGGCAGGCCGAATGCCTGCGCCAGACCCGGGAAATCGACCCGGTGGGGAGTAACCCAGTGCCGTCCCTCCGGGCCCCGGAACACCTCGGACGATGCGATGGGAAGACGCTCGAAGATCCGACCGCCCCGGTTGTCGATCACGACGATCACCGCGGGCGGCCCGTCCTGGTACCCGGAGGCCGCCGTCAGACCGTCGAGATCGTGGAGGAGGCTGACATCGCCGACGACCAGCGCTCCAGCCGGGAACTCACCGGTCGAAAGCGATCCCAGGAAACCCGCAACCAGGCCGTCGATTCCACCCAGTCCACGCTGGCTGGCTACCCAGACGCGGCGCCCGAGCGGCCCCGCCCAGGTCTCGACGAGACGGACGGGAAGACTGTTCCCCAGCATCAGGAGCGCGCCCGACGGTGTCGCCGCTGCCGCGTGGCGAGTGACCTCACCGTCGTGGAAGGCTCCCGGTCCGGCCCCGGCAACCAGGTTCGCGACCTCTCCGTGGAAGCGACTGCAGAAGTCCAGTACATCCCGGCGCCAGGCAGCCACTGCCGCCGCAGGCGAAGCTGGCTCCAGAGCGGAGCAGAGGCCGGCGACGGTGCTCCCGACATCGCCCAACAGGAAAGTAGAACCGTGTCCGGCCGGGTCGGTCCACGGTCCATCCGAGACCACGACCTGCGGCGCACTGCAGGCTTCCAGGAGGCGCTGCGTCCCGGCTGACACCGGCGGCGCTCCCACCTGCAGGATGAGGTCCGGGACCGGCAGAGCGTTCCCGCCGTCCGCCGCCCAGGCGGCACCCAGGCAATCGGCGAGACAGAAGGCCTTGTCGGCAGCGTCCCCTTCCACGAAACGGCTCTGGCTGGTCGCCTCGGCGAGCAGCGGAAAGCCGGTCCGCCGAGCAAGCTCCCCGAGGCCGAAGGCATCGGCGGCGGCCTCACGAGCCGCCGGCGGCGGCAGGGGCAGCGGCCCGGCGACGATCAGGCCACGCTCCGCTCGCCGGCACAGCGCCGCCGCCCGATCGAGCGCCGCCGGATCCGGTCGCGCCGCCGGCACGGCCGCCTCGATCGGCTCACGGAGCAAAGCGTCAACCGCCGCCGCGAGCGAACCGTCACCGGCGCCCGCCTCCGGCTCGAGCGGCTTGCGCGCCCGCACGTTCAGGTGGACCGCTCCCGGCCGGGGCCAACGGGAACGGAACACGGCCTGAGCGGCGGTTCGCCGGATCGCCCGCAGGCTCAGCGGATCGACCGGACCCGCCAGATCGACCTCGGCGAAGTGGTTGACGACCGAGCCGAAGAGCTTCGTCTGGTCCGTCGTCTGGGGCGCGGCGCAGTCCATCAACTCGATCGGCCGGTCGGCGGTCAGGGCGATCAGGGGAACACCGGCTTCGCGGGCTTCCATCATCGCCGGCAGGTAGTGCGCCGGCGCCGTCCCCGAAGTGCAGATCAGGACGGTGGGCACGCCCGTGGCACGGGCCTGGCCGAGCGCGTAGAACGCCGCCGCCCGCTCGTCGATGATGCTGGCGACGTCCAGCCCGGCGGCCCCGGCATCGAGCGCCGCCAGCACCAGCGGCGTCGAGCGGGACCCCGGGCTCGTGACCGCTCGCCGGACGCCGGCCTGCGTCAGGGCGCCGACCAGGAGCCGCGCGCGCTGAAACTGCGCCTCGCCCGCTCCTAGCTCCATGCTCCGAGGATCGCGTCCAGCTTGAGGTTCGTCTCAGCCAGCTCGCGTGCGGGATCGGAGTCGGCGACGATGCCGTTGCCCGAGTAGAGCAGGCCTCGACGCCGGGTCGCGAGACAGGAACGGAGAGCGACCGAGAACTCGCCATCGCCGCTGCCGTCGAACCAGCCGACCGGGCCCGCGTACCAGCCCCGGTCCCGGTCTTCGCTGCGCCGGATCGCGGCCAGGGCAAGAGCCGTCGGTCTACCGGCTACGGCGGGAGTCGGGTGGAGTGCCCGCACCAGCCGCAGCACGTGCGGCGGCTCGACGGTCTCCGGCAGCGCGGCGCGAATCGGCGTCTCCAGGTGCATCACGTTCGGCAAGACACGGACTTCCGGAGGGGCGGGCGGCGCCACCCCGCCGCAGCTACGGTCGAGGCGCTCGACCAGGTAACGGACCACGACATCGTGTTCCAGCCGGTCCTTCCGGCTCTCCAGCAGGCGCCGCTCCAGTTCGCGCCGCCGGACTGGCGTCGGGTCGCTGGCAATCGAACCGGCCAGCGCCTGCGTCTCGATCCGGCGGCCCCGGCGACGGACCAGCAGTTCCGGCGTCGCGCCGAAGAAGATCGAGCCACCTCGCAGAAAGGCGAAGAAAGTGCAGGTGGGCATGCTGTGCCGCAGGCGTCCGGCGATGCAGGCCAGGTCGTCGATGCCGAACGGCCGGTCGAGGTCGAGCTCGACGGCGCGCGCGGCGACCACCTTCTGCAGGCGTTCAGAGAGCACCTCCCCGCGCAGCTCTTCCACGCGCCGGAGCCACTCCGAAGCGGCCGGGCGATCCAAGCTCCGCCGAATCCCCGGCAGCGCCTCCAGCGTGTTGGCCGCTTCCGCCAGCTCTCCCAGGTGTCCGTTACCGTTCGCGCCGCTGCCGGGGCCGCCGATGAGGTCGAGGTCTTCGGCCAGCCGCTGCAGACGCCGCCGCCACTCCGGCGCAGCCCCCACCCCCGTCGCGTCGATGACCGCATAGAGATGGGCGGCGTCGCCGTCGGCAACGTATCCCAGCCGCGGCAGCACGAAGCTGCCCGCGCCGAACTCGTCCCAGTCGGACGGCCCCGAGCCGGGCCTGTCCGGCCCGGGATCGAACGCAAGCCCACCGAAGAGCCGCAACGGCACCTCCTCCGCGCCGGCCAGTTCGCGAAACAGCCCGGACGCCTGCGCCGCAACCTGGTCGAGCGCGACGCCGCCGGCATGCATCCTGTGGCCGCCATCACCGTTTCCGCCCGCGAAACCGGGAGACCGGGCGTCTCCGGCAATCTCGAAACGCCGGGCCACGCCCCAGCCGGCGGACTGCATCCCGCCGGACGGCGACCACAGGTGGCCCACCGGGCCGATCTCGCGGAAGCTCCGCGAAGCCCGCCGGAGAAACTCCTCGGGAGCCACTCGCGGCGCCTCGGCGGTCACGGTCAGGAGGCCGGCGCGCGGAGCCCGCGTCTCCCGACCCGAAAGCGGCCTGATCACGGGAGAGGTCATGGACCGGAGCCTCCCGTGCCACGCCCCACGGCCGGACTGGCCAGAAACAGGTTGCACACGCCGAAGGTCAGCGGCCGCGTTTCGACCGGCTCCAGGCCGGCAGCGGTCATCGTTCGAGTGAACTCGTCCGGCGGCGGGAAGGCGCGGATCGACCGTCGCAGGTACCTGTACTCGGCGCCTCCGGCCAGAAGCCTTCCAATCAACGGCACGAGGACACCGATGTGGAAGCGAGCGAGCACGGCCAGCGGGCCTGAAGCCGGCTCACTCAGCTCCAGTACCGCGACCCGGCCTTCCGGCCGGGTGACCCTCGCCATTTCGCGCAGGGCCCGGACCCGGTCGGGAACGTTGCGGATGCCGAACGCGATAGCCGCCGCATCGAAGGAGCGATCGGGGAAGCCAAGGTCGTGCGCGTCGCCAGCGGCCAGCGTGACGCGGTCCGCGAGACCGGCGCGTTCCACCTTCCCTCTTCCGATCACGGTCATCGCCGTCGACGTGTCGACACCGCTGACGACCGCTGACGGAAACCGCCGCGCGATCGCGATCGCGAGATCTCCGGTGCCGGACGCGACATCGAGCATGCGCAGGGGCCGGTCGGCGGCCGCGGCCGGCGCCAGGGCCTCCGCCGTGACCCGGCGCCACGCCCGATCGAGGCCCAGGGAGTTCAGCCGGTTCAGCAGGTCATAGCGGGCGGCGATCCGGTCGAACATCGCGCCCGAGCCGTCGCTCCGGCCCGCAAGGGGCTCGGCCAGGGCCATCATCGTTCCCGCAGCACGCTCGCCCGGGCCACAACAGTCAACGCGCGGCGCGCCGGGCCGTCCGGGACCTCGGCCAACGCCTCGATCCCCTCGTCTATGTAGCTCGCGGCAAGGTCGCGGCATGTCCCCTCGACGTTGTGGCGAACCATCGCCTCGAGAACGCGCTCACGCTCCCGGCCAGCCCCGTTCGCACCACCCGGGTGTCCGTTCCCCGAACCGTCCCCGTTCGAGCCGGGGAGCGCGACGCCATCGCCGCCCCACGAAGAAGCCGCTTCGGCCGCTATCGCGCGGATCGTCTCGATGAGCGCCGGTTCGCGATCCAGCACGACGATCAGCGGATACGTGATCTTCCCCTCCGAGAGGTCGCTGAACAGAGTCTTGCCGGTGTTGCTGTGGTGTCCGACCAGATCGAGCAGGTCGTCGATCAACTGGAACGCGACCCCGATCGAATCGCCATACGCTCGCAGCGCCCGGCAGAGTTCAGGCGACGCTCCACCACTCAAGGCGCCGGCGCCCAACGCCCAACTGAACAGGGCCGCCGACTTTCCCCGGGCGACCTGGAAGTAGAGATCCTCGGACGCATCGAGAGAGCCGCGGTTCTCGAGCTGAAGGGACTCGGCGCGGATCATCTCGGCGATCGTCTCGAGCAGGCCTTCCATCACGCCCGGCACTCCGGCTCGCTGCACCCTGTGCAGGGCCTCGATCAGCAGGTAGTCGCCGGCGAAGATCGAGGCCGCGTTGCCGAGCTCGAGCCGGGCCGTCGGCCGCCCGCGACGCCGGTCCGCGTGATCGATGACATCGTCGTGAAGCAGCGTGGCGTTGTGAACGAGTTCGGCCGCCACGGCGATATCGCGCACCGCCGAAGCCCGCGCATACCCGACCCGCGACGCCAGGACGACGCACAGCGGACGCAGCCGTTTGCCGCCGAGGTGAACCAGGGAGGCTCCGGCCTCGCCGACCAGAGAGTCCGCCGTCGACAGGGTCGCCAACCCCTCCTCCACCGCGGCGAGATCGTCGCGGACGAATCCAACCAGATCGTCGATCGTCGCGGCAAGGTCGGGGAGCCCGCCGACGTCGCAGAGGTCGCGGAGGCGTCCGAGCACCTCGTCTTCCGCGGCCGTGCTTCCCGACAGGGGCCCAGCCGGGCGATCCGTGAGCACGGTCAACTCTCCTGCTCCTCCGGGTCGAGGTCCGGCACCGGCTCCGCCGGCGGGGCCGCCCTGCCCGAGAAGGACTGCGCCTCGCGGCGGGCGAGATTGCCCAGCCGCGCGGCGACCGCTCCCGCTCCCAGCAGGGCCTTAAGCCCGAAGTCCGTCACCGTGCCGCCGCTGAGCAGAAACTCCGCGATCGAGTCCACCCGGCCCATGACCTGATCGATCGCGCGCAGGCGCCTGAGAAAGACCGCATTCTCGGGAGAGGCTGCTTTGCCGGGAGAGGATGGGTCCTCCAGGGCCGGAATCCAGTCCCGCATGTTCTCACGGATCGGGTCCCATTCCCGCCGCTTGCGGATCTCGACGACGTTGCGGAGGACCCGCTCCAGGTCGGTCTCGGGCCGGTAGACCACCCGGCGCGCACCGGCGACGCGCTCCGGTGAGATGAGCTTCCATTCGCGCAGCTCCCTGCAGGCCATGGAGACGGCGCCGCGACTGAGTTCCAGCCCGGCCATGATCTCCTGGGCGTCAGCGGGCTCGCTGCGGGACATCAGCCAGCCGAAGACGCGCGCGGTGGTCGGCGGCACACCCCAGAACGTGCCCAGGGCGCCCCAGAGCTGCACGAACTCCTCGCGAACCCGATCCACATTCTCGGCGCCTTCAACCCCCACGATCGGCACCCTAACGCAACTTCACGTGACGCAGCCGGACCGTGACCCTCCCCGCGGGCGGAAGCCGGCCACTGATCGACACAGGCGCCTGGAGTTCCTTCGCCGCAACGATCTCGATCGCGCCCTCCAGCCCCAGCAACTCGAAGTCCTGCGCGCTGCCTTCGGGTCCGTAGACCTCCGGCGTCATCGCGAAGCGCACCAGGGTCAACTGCGCTGGCGTCTGGCCGCCCGCCACCGAGAACGAGGGGGACGCCGTCACGGTTTCCAGGTCTCGTTCGATCCGCACCGCCAGCACCCTCCGGTTCGAGAACATGGGCACCGTCCACGACATTTCCTCCCCTGCCCCGGACGGAAGCGCCGCCAGCCGCCCGACCAAGTGAAGCAGCGCCGAAGGCTCGGACAACGGCGCCTCGAGTCCGGGCGGCACGGGATGATGGAGCGGATAGCGATGGGTCCATTCCGCGACGGGCAGGCCGGCCTCGCCGGCATTCGGAGTCGCGCGCTCCGCCTCCACGCTGGCGTGACAGAACGTGTACCGCTTGTACCGGTTCCGGCTGCCCCGCTCTTCCTGGACGCGAAGATGGGCCTTCAGGCTGCCCGGATCGAACCACAGGGAGGACTCCGAGCGACGGCCGAGCATCGCGGACTCGATCCGGATCCGCGCGGCGGAACCGGGCATGGGCGGCTTGCCTTCGCAGCGCCCGTCCGGCGGAAGCTCCGCCGCGGGATCGAACTCGACCGCGGCGTCCGCCGACAGGAAGAGCTTCTTCGCCTGGAACTCGAGTCGCTGCCAGGGCGGGTCGGCGGCCGCGGCCGGCCATGCGAAGGCGAGAAGGAGCGCGGGCGCCGAGAGATTCGTCAGCTTCCGGGTTGTCCGCCGCTGAGTCGCCACGGGTCGCTAGCCGCTCCGCCACGCCGAGCAGGGCGGCTTCCGGTCGATCCAGGGACGCTCCCGTTCGAGCTGTGCCGCCAACCGGAGCAGCACTCCCTCGCCGCCCAGCGGGGCGGCGATCTGGACGCCGATCGGCAGGTCTCCGTTCGCCCCGCCCCAGCCAAGCGGCACCGAGGCGGCGGGATTGCCGCACACGTTCATCAACTGGGTGAAACCGATCGTCTGCAGCAACGCCGGCAGGTAGTCGTCGCCCCGGTTCGAAAGCGACAGCACGCCGAGCTTCGCCGGCGGCGCCGCCATCGTCGGCGACAGCAGCACGTCGACGCCCTGGTCGAAGAACGCCGCCAGCCGGCGGCCCACGGCGTGAACCGTGCGGGTCGCCCGCGCGTAGGCGGCGGCGTCGCTCTGCTCTCCGGTTGCCGCTGTCGCCCAGGTGAGCGGCTCCAGCTCGTCGTCCCGGGCCTCGCGGCCGAGGACCTCGCAGCGCTCCGTGATCGTGGCGCGCACGTTCGCCCCGACGATCAGGCGGGTCGCGAGGCCGAGCGCGTTCGCATCGATCTCGGGCGAGGCATGAGCGACCTCGTGCCCGAGTTCCGCGCAGAGTTCGGCCGCGCCGCGGGCCGCGGCGACGCACGCCTCATCGACCGGGGCGCCGTTGAAGGCCTCCAGGGCCAGCGCGATCCGTAGCCTTCCCGGCTCGCGCCCGGTTTCGTCCAGGAAGCTTCGTTCAGGGGGCGGCGCACAGTACGGATCTCCCGCGACCGGGCCCGCAACCGCATCGAGAAGCGCGGCGCTGTCGCGAACGGTGCGACTCACGCAGTGTTGCACCGAAAATCCGGCCCAACCCTCGCCGGCGTCAGGCGCCAGCGAGACCCGGGCGCGGCTCGGCTTGAGCCCGAACAGCCCGCAGCACGAGGCCGGGATGCGGATCGATCCGCCGCCGTCGCTGGCGTGGGCAGCCGGCACGATGCCGGCGGCGACCGCCGCCGCCGCGCCGCCCGAGGAGCCGCCCGCGATGTGCTCGAGATTCCAGGGGTTGCGGGTCTGGCCGAAGACCGCGGACTCGGCACTCGTCGTCAGCCCGAACTCGGGCGAAGCCGTCCGTCCCGCGATCAGGAGCCCCGCCCGCCGGTAGCGCTTCACCATCTCCGAATCGTGGTCCGGCACGTTGCCCTCGAAGAGACGGCTGCCGTTCGTGAGCGGCAGGCCCACCGCGTTGGCGTAGAGATCCTTCAGCAGGTAGGGCACGCCCGCGAACGGCCCACCCGCGGCCACGACGTTGGGGGCCGCGGCCGCGGCCCCCTCGAAGTCCGCGCAGACGACCGCGTTCAACTCCGGGTCGAGTTCGGAAGCGATCGCGGCCGCGCATTCCACGGCCTCACCGGGCCCCAGCTCCCCGGCCCGCAGCAGTTCGGCCAGCGCCAACCCGTCGCTGGCCAGGTACGTCGCTCTCAGACTCAAAGCACCCTCCAGGGCCGGCAGTTTGCTTCGCCGGCAAGGGGTAAGCGTACCGCGTCCTTCCGGCCTGCCCGGCCTCGAGCCGGCGCGACCTATGCACCATTGGCTATGATTGCTCCATGGACCCGTTCCGCTTCATCGCCGTACTCGGCGCAGCCGCCGTCCTCGCCGCCGCCGGCGCCCATCCGCTGCTCGCTCAGACCGCGGCTCCCGGGAGCCTCCTCCACTGGCCGGGCGAAGGCATCGAACGGTGCCTGGTCGGCGACCGCGCCTTCGCGCCCACCGTGGTCGGCGGAGAACCCGGATGCCTGGTGCCGGTCGGCTTGACCCGCACAGCCGACGTGATCGCGGAGCGCGACCTCGATGGCCGGCGGGAGAGGCTGCACATCGGTCTCGGTGAGTACCCCTACTCGGTGCAGCGACTAGAGATCAAGGACCGGAGTCGCGTGGATCTGTCGCCCGAGAACCTGGCTCGCGTGCAGCGCGAGAACGCCCTGATCGGCAAGCTGTGGGGACGGCAGGGCAAACCGAGGTTCTCTCTGCCCCTGGGGGCACCGCTCGAGAAGATGCCGGCCGGCGGTCGCTTCGGCGCGAAGCGGATCATCAACGGCGAGCCGCGCTCGCCCCACACGGGCGCCGACTACGCCGTGCCCCAGGGCACGCCGGTCCTGGCCGTCGACGATGCCGTCGTCGCCCTGTCCGGAGAGTTCTTCTTCTCCGGCAACGCGGTCTTTCTGGACCACGGCAACGGCCTGATCAGCATGTACTTCCACCTGCACGAGGTGTTCGTCGAGCAGGGCGACGAGCTGTCCCGCGGGCACAGAATCGGCACCGTCGGCTCGACCGGACGATCCACGGGCCCGCACCTGCACTTCGGCATCCGCTGGCAGGGCGAACGGGTCGACCCGGCGCTGTGGCTCGGCGAGCCGGCCTCGATCGCCATTGCACCCTAGCCGTAGAGCCGCGCCGTGTTCTCTCTGACGGCCGCCGCCACCTCCGACACCGGCAGGCCCTTGATCTCCGCGATGGCCGTGAGCGACACGACCGCGTTCGCCGGTTCGTTGCGGTGGTCCCGATCCGGCCCCAGCACGGGGCTGTCCGTCTCCAGCAACAGGCAGGACAGCGGCAGGCGCCGCACCAGCTTCTGCTTCTGCGGCGAACGCACGACGGACGGCGGCACGGAAAAGAAGTAGCCCTCCTCCACCGCCGGCTCGGCCCGGGCGGCACGGCCGTCGAAGGCGTGGAGTTGCACTCGCCTCGCCCCCCGCTCTCGCAACAGGTCGATCGCATAGTGGCCGGCGGAGCGCGAGTGGACGTTGAGCGGCAGGTCGAGTTCGACGGACAGGTCGATGAACGACGCGAAGATCTCGCGCTGGACCGCGAGGTCGCGCTCGTCCCGCACCTTCCAGCGGTCCAGGCCGACCTCGCCGATGGCGGCCAGGCGAAGGCGCTCCCGGCGGACCAGTCCGGCGACCCGTTCCGCTTCGGCAAGATCGAGATGGGTCGGGTAGAGGCCGGCGGTCGGGCGCACGACGCCCGGATAGGCCTCCGCCAACTCGAGATTCCGTTCCGCGTCGGCGTGCGTCTCGCCGACCGCGACCACCGTCCCGACGCCGGCGGCGCCGGCCCGCGCGAGCACTTCGTCGAGGTCGCCCGCGAACGAGCCGTCGCACAGGTGGGCGTGACAGTCGGTCAGGCCCGACAGCTCGGGCGATACCTCCATCAGTCGGCCGGGGCCGCGACGCTCACGCCCAGGCGCTCCTCAAGTTCCTCGACTGTCTTCGGCCAGTCCTTCTTCAGCAGGCGCGAAAGCGCCCGGTCGGCGAGCAGCCTGCCGCCGGTCTGGCAGCGCGCACAGTAGTTGCACTCGTTCTCGGCGTAGACGATGCGCTGGACCGGCGCACCGCAACGCGGGCACGGTTCGCGGTAGCGACCATGGACCGCCATTCCCTTGTGGAAGGCGGTCACCTTGCCGGGGAACCGACCCCCGGTCTGCGCCCTGAGACGATCCGTCCACTCCGTCAGCACGTCCACCGTGGACCGATACAGCCGGTCGACCTGCTCGTCGCTGAGCCGGGTGGTCCAGCGCATCGGCGACAGGCACGCACGATGCAGGATCTCGTCCGAGTAGGCGTTGCCGATACCGCTGAACAACCGGGGGTCGATGAGCGCCCGCTTCAGTGTGTGGTTCTCCGCCTTGAGCCGCTCCCTGAACGCTTCCGGACCGGCCAGCAGCACTTCCAGCCCGCCACGGTCCAGGGCAGCCAGGCCGTCTTCACCCGCGACCAGGTGCATCGCCGCTCTGCGTTTGCTCCCCGCCTCGGTGAGCAGCAGGGTGGCGTAGCCGAAGTCGAACGCGGCCAGCCCCACGCGGCCCGGCACCTTCGCCGACGGCCCTGCCCAGCGGAACCGGCCGGCGATCATCAGGTGGATGGCGAGGAACAGCTCCCCCTCCAGGACGAAGACGACCCGCTTGCCGACCCGGCGCACGGAGACGACCGTGCGTCCCTCCGCCTCGGAAAGCGGCGGGTGGACGGAACGGAGCAGGAAGGGACTCCGCAGGCGAACGCGGACGAGTTCGCGGCCCCCGACGCGTTGCTTGATCGCCTCACAGTAGACCTCGACGTCGGGAAGCTCGGGCATGCGAGGCTACGAGCCGACTGGGGTCGAGCGGGTCACGGCGCTTCCGCGGTCCCGGCGACCGCTCGTCGCAGAGCCCGGCACTCGGCGAGCAGGTCGCCGGCGGCAGCGAGAACCGAAGCGTTCTCCGCTCCGCCCGAAGCACGGGCCTTCGTTGGAGCCGCCGGCACAGCGGGAATGGCCTGCCGGTCCTCGGGATCGCCCAGACCGGCGTCCCGACTCTGCCGGAGCGAGGCCAGCAGCAGGTTGCGCAGCTCGTCCGCGTTGTCCAGTCCCTGGAGCAGGCCCCGGCTCAGGCTGTCCTCGTCGTCATCGTCCGAACCGCCGCCGCTGGCGGTACGGATCTCCAGATCGGCGATCCCGAACAGGCGTTGCAGCGGCCCGCGTTTCACCGCCATGTTCTGGATGTTCACAACCGTCATCGTCTGTTCCCTGACGCTGTAGACGCCGTAGCGGATGCGAAGGGCCCGGTCGCTGACCATGTACCAGCGCATCTCGTAGCCCAGACGGAGCACCAGGTACGAGAGCGGCACCTGAAGGACGAACAGGGCGATCAGAAGCGGGCCCAAGGCGTTCACGAACGGCCCGAGGTAGCCGGTAGCGGCTCTCCAGGCGCCGAACTCGATGAACTCGAAGCCGGCGGTCGACACGATCAGGCCGATCAGCGCGCCACCCTGGCCCAAACCCCACTTGAGCAGGCTGTAGCGGAAGAACCGCGGCGAGGCGCGGAAGGTGCGCAGGGACTCAGGTGAGCCGGGCGGCGGCTCTGGGCGCTCGTCGACGCGGAACAGCCTGAGCAGCAAACGCTTCAGGCCCGCCGGCATCCGGCCGCTGGGCGCGCCTTCGCTGCTGCCGGTCGTCATCGGCCGCGCTCCAGTGCGCTCCGGATTGCCGCGACTTCGCGGGCGATCTCCCGGAGAGTCGAGGCGAGAGCGGCGGCATCGTCCCCGGCAGGGGGAGCGGGAAGCGCGCCGGTGGCGGCCGGCACTGCCGTCCGCGCGCCACGCATCCGGCTGTACATGAAGTTGCGGACCGCCGAGAGCTCCAGCAGGCCTTCGACCTTCATCTCAGCCTTCGCCGAACCGCTCGCGGTCTGGACCAGCAGGCGCGAAAGGCCGAGCCAGCGCTCGACCGCGTTGCTCTGCACGTGGATGTCCTGGATGCGGCTGTAGGTGAGGCTGATCTCGCGCTTGAACACGGCGCCCCAACTCATCGTCACGCCCTCGTCGTCGAAGCGATACCTCAACGTGCGATAGCGCAGGAACAGGATCGTGAAGACGACGGGGAACGCCGGTCCGGTGATCAACGAGAAGAGGACGTAGTAGCGCAGCAGCTTGGGATGGGGACGGCGGATCGCCCGCACCCGATCGTCGGCGGTCTCGGGCCGAGGCGAGGCCGCGCTCGCGACGTCTACAGTCACGCCGTCAACACTTCCTCGATGCGGTCCAGCGCCCAGTTCAGCTCCTCCTCCCCGATGACCAGCGGCGGCGCGAATCGGATGACGTGATCGTGGGTTTCCTTGCACAGCAGGCCCAGTTCGGCCAGTTTCTCGCAATACGGACGGGCGCCGCCGGCGGATTCATGGAGTTCGATACCGATCCACAGTCCGCGCCCACGGACCTCGCGCACCAGCGGTGAGCGGACGCCTCTCAGCCGCCCCAGGGCGTACTCGCCGAGCCGGGCCGAGTTCGCGACCAGCCGCTCCTCCCGCAGCACTGCGAGAGCCGCGCGCGCCACAGCCGCCCCCACGGGATTGCCGCCGTAGGTAGAACCGTGGTCGCCTGGCTCGAACACGTCCATGATCTCCGCGTCCGCCACGACCACCGACACGGGATACAGGCCGCCGGAGAGCGCCTTGCCAAGCAGCATCACGTCCGGCCGGATGCCGTCGTGCTCGTGCGCGAACATCCGTCCCGTACGCCCCAGGCCGGACTGAATCTCGTCGACGATCAGGAGCGCGTTCCGCTCGCTGCAGACCTCGCGCAACTCCGTCAGGAAACCGTCCGGCGGCACGACGATTCCGCCCTCGCCCTGGATCGGCTCGACCAGCACCGCCGCCGTGTTCGGACCCACCGCCGCCCTTGCCGCGGAGGCGTCGCCAAAGGGCAGCAGCTCGAACCCCGGCGTGAAGGGACCGAAGCCCTCGCGGTACTGCGGTTCACTCGAGAAGCCGACGATCGTCGTCGTGCGGCCGTGGAAGTTGTTGGCGAACGCGAGGATCTCCGCCTCGCCCGAAGGCACGCCCTTACGCGTGTAGGCCCACTTTCTGGCCAGCTTGATCGCGGTCTCGACCGCCTCGGCGCCGGTGTTCATCGGCAGCGCCCGCTCGAAGCCGGTCAGTTCACAGACATCCCGAAAGAACGCCCCGAGTTCGGCGTTGTGGAAGGCCCGCGAAGTGACCGCCACCTTCCGGCTCTGCCGGATCAGGGCTTCAACGATCCGCGGATGGCAGTGCCCCTGGTTGACCGCCGAGTAGGCGGCGAGGCAGTCGAGGTAGCGGCGACCGTCGATGTCCCAGACCCAGACGCCCTCGGCGCGGTCGATCACGATGTCGAGAGGCGCGTAGTTCCGGGCACCGTATCGCGCTTCCAGTTCCGTCGGCTTCACCGCAGGTTCCCTGCTCAAATGTAGCGCGACTTCTGCCGCGGAGTGCTGGAAACCGTCAGAACTCGATCGAGATTCCAGCGTGGACGTAGACCGGCGTCTTGCGCAGTTCAAACGCAGGAGCGAGAGCTCCGTCATCTCCCCGGATCTCCGAGCTCTTCGCCTTCATCGAGGAGTCGAACCAGAAGGCGCCGAGATACAGACCGACCGGGCAATCCGTCTTGAAGGGGATCTTCAGACCCATGTTGGCGCCGAGAACCGTCTCCCCGGACCACTCGGGACGATAGACGGCGTCCACCGACGCGCCGTCCATCCCGGTCGGGATGAGGGAGGGAGAGCTGTAGTCGAGCTGGGCGATCACGGGACCGAGCCACCAGTCGACACGGCTGCCGGGGCGGGTCAGGTGCATGTTCAGCCCGACGAAGAACTTCTTCATCTCGATGTCCGCGCCGGCGTAACCGGTCCGGCCGCCAGGGTGCAGCCACCAGTCGACCTCGCAGTTGATCGTGTTCGCCCCGAACATGATTCCCACGGGATAGCTCAGGCGGTACTCGGCGGCAAGCCCGACGCCGACTCCGTCGACGCAGGCCTTGAGCCGGTCCCGCGTGTCCGGACCGAGCACCGAGATATGCACGTCGTCCCCGCTCAGCGAACTGAGCGTCGGCATCAGGGTCCACCGCCGATCGACCTTCATCGTCGCGGAGGCCTCGTTGCTGCCGCCGGCGTTCTCCACCATCGCCGTGTGGGTGAACTCGCCATCGGTCGCGTGAACGACCTCGCGCCGGTAGGGCTGGTCCAGCGGCTGGCCGTCCAGCGTGACCGTCACCGGCGCTCCGTTGCCGTTCTCCGGCGCCACCGTGACGACGGCCGTCTGGCGGACCAGCACCCGGTCCGGCTCGATCGACATCGTGACCGTGGGCGCGACCTTCATCCCGGTCGAACACTGGGCGCTCTGGCCGGTGCTGGTCTCGACGGTCACGGAATGGGTGAAGGCGTCGGCCCCGTCGTGGGTCATCTCCCGGGTGTACGGAGACGCGAGCGGCCGGCCGTCAAGCAGGACCCGTGACACCTCCGCGCCGTGGCCGGCGTTCGGCATCACCGTCAACGTGGACGACTCGCCCAGGTCGACCTCGGCCGGTGCGGCCGTCACGCTGCAGCTTGGGCAGCCGACGGCGATCGTGCTGCTGACCGACTCCTCGAGGCGGTCGCCACGGGACGACATCGCGGAGCAGGTCGCCGTGACCGTGTAGTCGCCCTCGGCGGTGAACGGGAAGGACGCGCCGCCGGCAGCCGCCGAACGCTCGCCGCCGTCCGGCATCCGGACCGTCACGGCGCTCTCGCCGTCGGCGCACGAACTCTGGAAGTCGAACGTCCGGTCGCTGCAGGAGAGGCCGCCGATGTCCAGGTCGAGGGTGACCTTCGGCAGCGGCTGCTCGGCGAGGAGCGCGAGGTTGCCGCACGACTCGGGCACGATCATCGAGTACCAGCGCCCGTTCGAGTTGAAACGGATCTCCCAGGCCGCGAACGCTTCGCCGCCGGCCCAGCACAGGTTCGTGCCGAGCGTCGGGGTCTGGCCGCGCTCGCGGAAGAACATCCACTGGACTCGCTGGCCGGGGTCGAAGGTGGTCGACGTGACGCCTCGCCAGGCGGCGACGGCGGCAAACAGATCGTCCGGGGCGCCCGACCAGTTCGCCTGCCCCAGCAGCGAGAGGATGTCCTCGCGCTGATTCACGAACAGCGCCTGCAGCGACTCCTGGTCTTCGACCGGCGCCGAGAACCTGTTGGCGCCTCCCAGACGGGTGATCGACGACGCGCCCTCGCATAGCTGGGCGGCGACCGGCGCGGCCAGGATCAGGCCGGCGAGGAGGAACAGGACGGAGGTCGTCCGCGTCGAAGTGCGGACGGCGGCGTACTCAGCGAGCCAACGGCGATGGGACATGGCATTCTCCCCCAGAGTTTCCCCACCGCGGTCCGCTTGACCGAGCGGGCCGGGGGGGCGTATGTCTAATCATGTCAACACTTAGCCACGTTGACAAATGCCGCCGACCAGCCTTGCCACGCCCTGGAACGGCACCGGCTGGCGCGACGCTATGATTCCCGACCGATCGACCACACCCGACACCGGAACGAAGACCGCGTCTGCCGGGCGCGGAGGCGAGGAACAAGTGCACGAGACCTCAGGAAGCTGGCCTCTCGGGAGCAGTGAACGACCGCTGCGCGTGGCCGTGATCGGCTCCGGTCCCAGCGGCTTCTATGCGATCGCCGCGCTGTTCAAGGCGGACGGCCTCGAGGCCGATGTCGATCTCTTCGATCGCCTGCCCACGCCCTTCGGCCTGGTGCGCGGCGGTGTCGCGCCCGATCATCAGAAGATCAAGAACGTCATCCGGGTCTACAACCGCACCGCACAGCATGACCGCTTCCGCTTCTTCGGAAACGTGGAGCTCGGCCGCGATGTTTCGGTCGAGGACCTTCTCAGGCACTACGACCACATCGTCTACGCGACGGGCAACGAGTCGGACCGCAAGATGGGAATCCCGGGCGAGGAACTTCCCGGCGTCCACTCGGCGACCGAGTTCGTCGGCTGGTACAACGGACATCCCGACTTCCAGGATCGCAGCTTCGACCTGGCCTCGGCGCGGCGCGTCGCCGTCGTCGGCAACGGCAACGTGGCGATGGACGTGACGCGGGTGCTGGCGCGCAGCCCGGACGAGCTCGCTCCCACCGACATCACCTCCGAATCGCTAGCCGTGCTCCGGGAAAGCGGGGTCGAGGAGGTCATCCTGCTTGGACGTCGGGGACCGGCGCAGGCGGCGTTCTCGCCCCAGGAGATCAAGGAAGTCGGATCGCTCGAAGGCGTCAGCCTCCTGGTGTCCGAAGCGGAGATGGACCTCGACGAGATCAGCAGCACCTGGCTCGAGGAGAGCGCCGCGCCCAGCGCCCGCCGCAACGTGACGTATCTGACCGAGGTCGCAGGCGCAGCGGTAGGCGACGACGACCGCCTCGTGACCTGCCGATTCCTCGTTTCGCCCATCGACCTTCAGGCGGGCGACGACGGTCGGGTGAGCCGGGTCGTGATCGAGAAGAACGAGCTCTACGCCGCCGACGACGGCACGCCCCGGCCCCGAGGCACCGGCGAGACCGAAACCCTGGATGTCGATCTGGTGTTCAAGGCCGTCGGCTATCGCGGCGTGCCGCTGCCGGGCGTCCCGTTCCACGAACGCTGGGGCATCCTGCCCAACGACGAAGGCCGCCTGCAGACCGAGCCGGACGGCGAGGTCGTGCCCGGCCAGTACGTCGTCGGCTGGGCCAAGCGCGGCCCGACCGGCCTGATCGGAACGAACAGCCCCGACTCGACCGCCACGGTCAAGAAGATGCTCGAGGACATCGACGGCGTGACGGCCCCGGCCGACCCCGCCAGGGCCCCGGAGAGGATCGTCGAGCTGCTCCGCGAACGCGGCGTCGACTTCGTGAGCTTCGACGACTGGAACCGCCTCGACGAGGACGAGGTTCGGCTCGGACAGGAGCAGAACAAGGTCCGCGAGAAGTACACCGACCTCGAGTCGATGATGGCGGCGGTGAACCGCCTCCGATAGGTGCGCAGGTCTTGTTGCCGTGGGTCTTCTGACCCACGGTCAAAGCGCGCCGAAGGCGGCCAGGAAACGCGCCGGCCGAAGGCCGGCTCCGCTCATCTGCCCATGTGCGGATACCGGTAGTCCACCGGCGGCGCAAAGTTCTCCTTGACAGCCCGCTGGGAAGTCCAGCGCAGCAGGTTGGCCATGGAGCCCGCCTTGTCGTTGGTCCCGGACGCGCGGGCCCCACCGAAGGGCTGTTGGCCGACGACCGCGCCGGTCGGCTTGTCGTTGATGTAGAAGTTGCCGGCGGCGTTGCGCAGGCGGGCGCCGATGCTGGCCACCGCCGTCCGGTCGTTGGCGAACACCGCTCCAGTCAACGCGTACGGGCTCGTCGTGTCGCAGAGCTCGAGAGCCTCGTCGAGCGCGCCGTCCTCGTACACGAAGATCGTCAGCACCGGCCCGAAGATCTCCTCGCTCATCAGGCGAGACCGCGGATCTTCGCTGCGGACGACGGTGGGCTCGACGAAGTAGCCGGCCGCGTCGTCGCGGCCGCCGCCGGAGACGATCTCGTAAGCCGAATCACCCTCCGCGTCGGCGAGGTAGCCGGAGATGTTGTTGAAGGACGACTGGTCGATGACCGCGGCCATGAAGTTCGAGAAGTCGACGGGAGAGCCCATCTTCACGGTCGCCAGTTCGTCACACAGGCGCTCCCGCACCTCGCCCCAGAGCGAAGCGGGAACATAGGCCCGCGAAGCCGCGGAGCACTTCTGGCCCTGGTACTCGAAGGCGCCGCGGATCAGCGCCGTGGCTAGCGCCGCGGAGTCCGCCGACGGATGCGCGAAGACGAAGTCCTTGCCGCCGGTCTCACCGACGATCCGGGGGTACGTTTCGTAGCTCTCGATCTGGTCACCGATCGTCCGCCACATGCGCTGGAACACGGGCGTCGAACCGGTGAAGTGGATCCCCGCCAGATGGCGGCTGGCCAGGACCGGATCGCCGACCGTGGCGCCCGGGCCGGGCACGAAGTTGATCACGCCCGGCGGCAGCCCGGCCTCCTCGAGCAGCTTCATCACGTAGTAGCCCGAAAGCAGCGCCGTGGACGCCGGCTTCCACAGCACGGTGTTGCCCATGATCGCCGCCGACGTCGGCAGGTTGCCGGCGATCGCGGTGAAGTTGAACGGCGTGACCGCGAACACGAAGCCCTCGAGGGCCCGGTACTCGACGTAGTTCCAGATTCCCGGCGACGAGACGGGCTGCTGGCCGTAGAGCTCCTCCGCGAACGCGACGTTGAAGCGCAGGAAGTCGATCAACTCGCAGGCGGCGTCGATCTCGGCCTGGTAGCAGGTCTTCGACTGGTTCAGCATGGTGGCGGCGTTGACGGTCGACCGCCATGAACCGGCCAGAAGCTCGGCCGCGCGCAGGAAGATCGCCGCCCGTTCCTCGAACGGCATCGCGGACCAGGCCGGCCAGGCCTCCTGGGAAGCGGCTACGGCCGCCTCGACTTCGGCGGCGCCGGCCTGATGGCACGTGCCGAGCGCATGACCGTGATCGTGCGGGCAGACGACGTCCTGTGTGCGGCCGGTGCGGATCTCCCGCCCGCCGGCAAGGACCGGAATCTCGACCTGCTCACCGAGCATCTGCTTCACCCGCGCCTCGAGACCGGCCCGCTCGGCGGAACCGGGAGCGTAGTCGAGGACGGGTTCGTTGCGGGGTGTGGGTACTTGCAAAGTGCCGTTCGGCATTTCAGTTGATCTCCTGGAGTGTGAGGACCGCGGAGGCGCGGTCGGGGCCGCAGCATAAACCGCGGGGGGCGGGTTTTCCCCGTTTCTCAGAAACCGGCCGGGGTCCCCTGACCTTCCAGCATTCTCCAGGCGAAAACCAGGATGCCGACGATCAGCAGCGTGCCGCCGATCGGAGTGATCGCGCCCAGCCATCGCGGTCCGCCAACGGCAATCACCGCGACGGTTCCGGAGAAGATCAGGGAGCCGACGAACAGCAGCCAGCCGGCGAGCCGCAGGTCGACGTTCGAACCCCGGGCGGCGAGCCCGAGCAGCGCCACCACGACGCCGCCGTACATCAGGTAGCGGGCGGCCGTCTCCCACAGCGCCAGGTGCTCGGCGTCGAGCGCGGACCGCAGGCCGTGCGCGCCAAAGGCCCCCGCCCCCACCGAGGCGGCACACATCAACAATCCCACAAACAGCCAGTTCACTACGGCGGCCTCCTCCGGGCGTCGGCTATCGTAACAACCGGTACGCCCGTGATCGGGCGTGGGCACTGGACCCGTGGACGCGCAACTGACCGCACTGGAAGGACGGCTCGCTGAGCTCCTTCCGGTCTACGTGCACGAAACATGGGGCGCGTGGCTCCAGTTGCTGGCCATCGCGTTCGCCTCCGCGCTGAGCGCCTGGGTGGTCTGGTGGATCCTCAAGTTCGGCGCGACGAAGCTCGTCGGGAAGACCAAGACCGAAGTCGACGACCGACTGCTCGAGGCGGCGCACTGGCCGCTCTGGGTTTCGGTCTTCCTGATCGGCCTGCGGATGGGCGTCGCTCGATTGCAGCTCGCCGACATCACCGAGCAGCGGATCGTCGACGCGCTGCAGACCGTGGCGCTGCTGTTCTGGGTCGTCGCGGCGCTGCGTGCCTCGGGCGTCCTGCTACGGGCCCTGGCGCGGCGCCGGAGCGACGGCGCTCTCGTGTCCAGGCACACCGAGCCCCTGTTCGAGAACCTGGCCAAGGTCGCGATCGTGATCCTGGGGGCCTACCTGGTGATCAACGCCTGGGGCGCCGACGTCTCGGGGCTCCTCGCCGCTGGCGGCATCGCCGGCCTCGCGGTCGGCTTCGCGGCGCGCGACACCCTGGCCAACCTCTTCGCGGGCATCTTCATCTTCGCGGACGGGCCCTACAAGATCGGCGACTTCATCACGCTGGACACCGGGGAACGCGGCATGGTCACCGAGATCGGCATCCGCAGCACCCGGCTGCTGACCCGCGACGACATCGAGGTCACGATCCCCAATGCGGTGATGGGGAACGCCAAGATCAACAACGAAAGTGGCGGGCCCCACGTCAAGTACCGGATCCGCGTTCGGGTCGGCGTGGCCTACACCAGCGACGTCGAGAAGGTCGAGGCCCTGCAGCTTCAGGTAGCCGACGACAACGGGAAGGTGTGCAAGGAGCCCACACCCCGCGTCCGGTTCCGGGGCTTCGGACCCTCCTCGATCGACTACGAGTTGCTGTGCTGGGTCGAGGAACCGGTGCTCCGCGGCATCGTCACCCACGAACTCGTGAAGGCGACGATCACGGCGTTCGCCGAGGCGGGCATCGAGATCCCGTACAGCAAGCACGACATCTACATCAAGGAAGGGCGGCCCTCGCGGCAACCCCGGCTAGCCGAGCCCGCGGCCGACTGACGAAGACCGCGCCCGCCACGGCCGGTGCGGGAACCGGCGGCCAAGCCCGCGCTGAATCTCACGCCACTTCCTTTCTTCGTCCGGCGTCACGAACGTGACCGCCTCTCCGGAACGCCCCATGCGGCCAGTCCGCCCGACGCGGTGCGTGAAGAGCCGCTCCGAGTCCGGCAGGTCGTAGTTGATGACCTGGCCGATACCGTTCACGTCCAACCCCCGGGCGGCCACATTCGTCGCCACGAGGATCGGCGCGGCGCCGGAACGAAAGCCCCTCATCACGCGCTCTCGGGCGCCCTGGCTGAGGTTCCCCTGCAGCGCCCCAACCGGATAGCCCAGCGCGTCGAGCTTCTTCGCCAGCTTCCGGACGCCGTGCTTGGTGCGACCGAAGACGAGGATCGGGTCGCCATTGCGGCCATCCAGCAGCGACCGGAGAGCGTTCATCTTGTCGTCCCTCTGAATCGAATAGACCAGATGCTCCACAGCCGGCTCCCGGAGGCCGTCGTCGATCTCGACCTTGACCGGGTTGCGCAGGTACTGCTTCGCCGTGTTCGCCACCCAGTTCGGCATGGTGGCCGAGAACAGGGCCGTCTGTCGTGCATCGGGCGTGTGGCTGAGAATCGCCTCGACATCGCGGGCAAAGCCCTGGTCCAGCATCTCGTCGGCCTCGTCCAGGACGAGGAATCGCACGGCGCCCAGGTCCAGGGACCCCTGTCGCAGATGGTCCAGCGTGCGCCCCGGGGTACCGACCACGACATCGGCTCCTCGTCTCAACGCCGCCTGCTCACGCCTGATCGGCCGGCCCCCGACGACTTGCGTCACGGACACACCCCGCGATGAAGCCAGACCGGAGACAACTTCGGCGACCTGAAGGGCAAGCTCCCGCGTCGGCACGAGTACGAGCGCCTGAACACGCCGGACCGACGGATCGCAGACTTCGGCGATGGGCACGGCAAAAGCCAGCGTCTTTCCCGATCCTGTCTGAGCCTGTCCGACCAGGTCCCGCCCTGCCAGCAGAGAGGGGATGGACCGCTCCTGAATCGGCGTCGGCGCGGAGATGTTCATTCGCGCGATCGCCGCCCTGGTTGCGCGCGTGAGCGGAATGCCGGCGAAGACGGCGTCGGAACGGGTGTCCTCTCCACGACCGGCCGCGGGTTCGACCGGGCGATGGCTGCCGTTGACCGCTCGGCTGGCAGGAGCGGCCTTGGCCGGCGCGCCGGCGCTGTCACGACGTTTGGTGAAGCAGGAGCGGCAGTAGACAGGTCTGCCGGGCTCGGGCCTGAAGGGAACGGTCGTCGGGCTATCGCATTCGGTGCAGACGGCATCGTGGGTTTGCTGCGGCCTTCGGCCGGATGGACGCCGGCCGTGCGGCCTTCGACCGGACGGACGCCGGCCGGTCGAGCGAGACTTCTTGGGCATAGGGAAACGAACTCCTCGGGTCGGGAGATAGTGATGAGGCGGTCTTGGCGCGGGCGAGCAAGCAGGGGCGAGGACTCATGTCCACCGCTGCATCAACCCTGGCGCGGCAATCGAGCGTTGTCGGTCGCAATGGCGACCAGGGGACTGCGAGCTGGACCCGGCGGAAAACGCAACCTACACGACCCCGACCTCCGAGTCAAAGCCGGCCCTGCCCCTCGGCTCACTAGAATGCCCCTCGGGAACGACATGCCGCGCTCGAACCGGATCAAGGCAGACAAGTGAAGGTTGCGCGCACCACCGCCGGCGGGAGTCTGGAACTTGCCGAGGCGCCGGAGCCGCCGATCAAGACCGGCGAGGCGCTGATCGAGCTCGTCTACTGTGGCCTTTGCGGAACCGATCTCTACAAGCTGGCCGACGCCGGCCGGACGCCGGGAGAGGTGCTCGGGCACGAGGTCGTTGGCAGGGTGATCGCGAGCCGCGCCGACTCGCTTGCGCCCGGCGACCGGGTCATCGCTCCACATCACGCCCCTTGCGGCGACTGCCGACTGTGCCGGTCCGGCGCCGAAACGATGTGCTCCCGGTTCGCGGAGAACCTGCTGGACCCGGGAGGTTTCAGCGAGCGCCTGCGGCTCAAGGCCCGGGCGGTTCAACGCACCGTGCGCAAGCTCGATGACGGGCTCGCCAACGAAGCGGCGGCGTTCGTCGAACCGGCCGCCTGCGTGCTGCGGGGAATCGATCGCGCCGGCCTTGCCCGGAAGACACCCGCGATCGTCGTGATCGGCGCCGGCTCGATGGGCCTGCTCCATCTGCTGGTGCTGAGAGCGGTCTTTCCCGGCGCCCAAGTCGTCGTCGCGGAGCCGGCGCCGGAGCGCCGGGCGATGGCGCTCGAGTTGGGCGCCGCTTCCGCGGCGCCCCCCGCGGAAGCCGCCGGGATGGCTCGAGGAAGCCTGCCCGAAGGCGGCGCCGACGCCGTCTTCGACACGGCAGGAGGCCAGGAGGCCTTCGAGCTGGCCCTTCAGGTCAGCCGGCCAGGAGGGCGTGTCGTCCTCTTCGCGCACGCCGCCGGGGATGCCCGCGTCACCTTCGACATCAACGCGGTCTTCAGGTCCGAGCGCCAGGTGATCGGCGCCTACTCGGGCTCCCCCGCCGAACAGACCCGCGTGCTCAAACTGCTCCACGAGGGCGCGCTCGACCCGACGCCGCTGGTCACCCACCGCCTGCCCCTGGATCGCGCCGCCGAAGCCGTCGAACTGTGCCGGCGGCGGGAAGCCCTGAAGGTGCTGTTGCACCCATGATCCCGGAGCACCAGACGCAGGCCTTTCTCACCGGCCCCGGGAGCGTCGAGTTGAGGCGGCTGCCGATGCCCGAACCGGGCGCCGGCGAACTGCTGATCCGGGTCGACGCCGCGACCACGTGCGGCACCGACGTCAAGGTCTACCGTCGAGGCGGCCATCCGACCATGCTGGCCCTGCCATCGCCCTTCGGCCACGAGGTCACCGGCACCGTCGTCCGGGCCGCCGCCGGGGCCGTACACACCGAAGGCGACGCCGTCGTCGTCGCCAACAGCGCCTCCTGCGGCGAGTGCCAGCCATGCCGGCACAAGCGCGAGAACCTCTGCCGCAACCTCGTCTACCTGAACGGCGCCTTCGCCGACTACCTGCTGATACCCGAAGCCGTCGCGAAGCGTAGTGTCCACCCGCGGCCGGCCGGACTCGAACCCGTGGTCGCCGCCATGGCGGAACCACTGGCCTGCGCCGTCCACTGCCTCGAACGCTGCCTCGGGGCCTGGAGCGGTCCGCCCACCGAGGCGCGGACCCTGGTCATCGGCTGCGGACCGCTGGGACTCATGCTGATCGACCTGTTCCACAGCATGCGGACTCACGTCTGCGCCCTCGACCCGAACAGCCACCGCCTCGAAGCGGCACGCCCTTTCGGCGCCGCGGAGACGCGTCTGGGCCGCGCTGGAGACGGCGACGGCACGGCGGTCGAAGATCCCTTCGACTTCGCCATCGACGCGACCGGTACGCCCGCCGGTTGGGATCACGCCGTGAAGTCGCTGGCTCCCGGAGGGGTCGCCGCCCTGTTCGGCGGCTGCCGCCCGGGAACCGAGCTTGTGATCGACGCGGAGCGGGTTCACTACCAGGAACAGACTCTGCTTGGCGTCTACCACCATCGGCCCTCCTCGTTCCGGGCGGCGCTCGACCGATTGTGTGGCGCGCCGGAGCGCTACGGCGCGCTCGTGGAACGCGAGCTGCCCCTCGACCAGCTGACGGAGGCACTCGACCTGATGATCGGCCGCCACGCCCTGAAGGTCGCCATTCGGCCGCATTCCAACGAATAGCTGGCCGCCTGCGGCGGCAGCGGGTCAGAGGACCCGCGTACCCAGGCGCTTATCCGCGAGCGCCGTATACTGCGCCCCGCGGCCACCAGAGGCCGCGAAAGTCGAGCATCTCATGGCCGCTGCCGAGAAGGACCTCTTGCCCGACCTCGAGTCGGTCCGCCAGGAGCTGGAGCGGGTCGACGAAGAGCTGCTGAAGGGATTCAGGCACAGGCTCGAACTGTCGCGCGACGTCGCCGGCGCCAAGATCGCCGCCGCCTTTCCGTTCCGCGACCAGTTGCGCGAGGAGCAACTGCTGACCCGGGTGCGGACGATCGCCGCCGACCTCGGCCTCGACCCTCACCAGACGGAGCGCATCTTCCGGCTGCTGATCGAGATGTCGATCGCGGCGCAGCAGGGTTACATCCGCGACCTCGACCGGGCGCCGCTCCGCGTCGCGTACCAGGGCGTCGAGGGCTCGTTCAGCCACCTGACCGCCCAGCGGCAGTACGCCGGCCGGCCCGGAGGCGTCGTGCTGCAGGGCTACGAGCTGTTTCGGGGGGCCGCCGAGGGCGTTCGCGACGGCCGCCACGACATCGCCCTGCTGCCCATCGAGAACAGCACCGCCGGCAGCATCAACGAAACCTACGACCTGCTGGCCGAAGGCGGTCTGGTGATCACCGCGGAAGTCATCAGCAAGGTCGCGCACTGCCTGCTCGCGCTGCCCGGCACGGAGATCGAGGACCTCCGGCTCGTGCTCTCTCACCCGCAGGCGCTTCGCCAGTGCGACCAGTTCTTCCACGACCACGACTGGCTGCGGCCACAACCCGAGTTCGACACCGCCGGCGCGGCCGCCCGCGTCCGCGAGGGCAACGACCGGACGATCGGCGCCATCGCCAGCGAGCCGGCGGCGCGGGTCTTCGGCCTGGAGATCCTCGCCCATGGCATCCAGAACCAGGCCGGGAACTTCACTCGCTTCGTGGAAGTGGCCGCGGAAGCGGCGCCCTGTCCGCCCGACGTGCCGTGCAAGACCTCGCTGCTTCTGGTCACCGGGCATCAACCGGGCGACCTGGGCGAGGTGCTGCGGAGCTTCTCGCGGCGCGGCGTCAACCTGACCAAGATCGAGTCCAGGCCGATCCCGGCAACGCCCTGGCGCTACTGCTTCTACCTCGACATCGAGGGGCACGCCGCCTCGGTGCCGGTGACCGAAGCGCTCCAGTCGATCGAAGCGAAGGCGAAGGAGCTCCGCATCCTCGGCACCTACCCGAGCGCGCTGCCGCCAGCGCCCGCCGAGCGGCCAGCCAAGGACGCGGCGGCGGAAGGCGCCTGAGCCCGCCTTGCCCCAGCGCGCGGACGTCGTCTGCATCGGGGCCGGCATCATCGGTCTCGCCACGGCCCGGAGCCTCGCCCGCCGCTTCGGTCAGATCGACATCCACGTGGTCGAGGCGGAGCCCCGACCCGCCGTTCACCAGACGGGCCACAACAGCGGCGTCATCCACTCCGGCCTCTACTACAAGCCCGGCTCGCTCAAGGCGCGCAACTGTGTCGGCGGCCGAAAACGGCTGATCGACTACTGCGACCGGCACGGAATCCCCTACGAGATCTGCGGCAAGCTCGTCATCGCGACCGATCCGGATGAGGTCCCCCGCCTCGACGAACTGGAGCGCCGCGGCAAGGCGAACGGCCTCGCCGGCCTGGAGCGCCTGCCGTCCGAGCGGATCCCCGAGTTCGAGCCGCACGCGACCGGCGTCGACGCGCTCTGGGTTCCCGAGACCGGCATCGTCGACTACAAGGCCGTCGCCCGCGCCTACGCCCAAGAGCTCGAGGCGGCCGGCGTCTCCCTGCACCTGCGCACCCGCGTCACCGGTCTGACGCCGCGGCCTGACGGAGTCGTCGTGGAGACCACCTCCGGCGAGTTCGAGGCCGGCCACGCGATCAACTGCGCCGGCCTCCAATCGGACCGCGTGGCACGCATGGCGGGCCTCGATCCTGACGTGCGGATCGTCCCCTTCCGCGGCGAGTACTTCGACATCGCTCCGGAGCGCCGCCACCTGCTGCGCGGACTGATCTACCCCGTCCCCGATCCCCGGTTCCCCTTTCTCGGCGTGCACCTGACCCGGCGCGTCGACGGCTCGGTCGAAGCCGGCCCGAACGCGGTACTGGCGCTCAAGCGCGAGGGCTACGATCGCGGCAGCTTCGACGCCCGCGACACCTGGAGCAGCCTGAGCTACCCCGGCTTCTGGAAGATGGCGCTGCGCTTCTGGAAGGTCGGCATCAGCGAGATGGCGCGTTCCGGCAGCCGCGCCCGCTTCGCCCGCGACCTGCGCCGCTTCGTCCCCGACCTCAGCGACTCAGACCTGCTGCCCGGCGGCTCGGGCGTCCGTGCCCAGGCCCTGGATCGCAAGGGCAACCTGGTCGACGACTTCGCCATCGAAACGAGTCCGCGGATGCTCCACGTGCTGAACGCCCCGTCACCCGGCGCGACGGCGTCGCTGGCCATCGGCGACACGCTGGCCGACCGGGCGGCGGAGACGTTCGGGCTGTGACCCTGATCAGCGAGACCAGCATCGCCGTCCGCAACGACCGGCGGGTCAGCGCCCTGCTGCTCGAGCCCGAAGCGCCCCGCTGTCTCCTCGTCTTCGCCCACGGAGCCGGCGCCGGCATGCGTCACGCCACGATCGAGATTTTCGCCCGAGGCCTCGCCGACCTTCGAATCGCCACCCTCCGCTTTCAGTTTCCCTACACGGAAGCGGGTCGACGCCGTCCAGACCCACCGCTTGTCCTGCAGCGATCCGTTCGGGCGGCGGTCGCGCATGCCGGAAACATGCGGCCCGAACTGCCGCTCCTTGCCGGGGGCCGCTCGATGGGAGGCCGCATGGCCTCCGGCGCCGACGCGGCCGACGACCTCGACGTCGCCGGCTTCGTCTTTCACGCCTTCCCGCTGCACCCGCCGGGAAAGCCCGGAACATCGCGCGCCGACCACCTGAGGCAGGTCGAGAAGCCGATGCTCTTCCTGAACGGCACCCGCGACCGGCTCGCCGACCCGGAGCTGCTCGCCGGCGTCTGCGGTCGGCTCGGCTCCCGCGCGACCCTCCACCAGATCGAAGGCGGCGACCACAGCCTGCAGGTCCTGAAGAGATCAGGCCGCCGGCAGGGGGACGTCGACCACGAGGTCGCCGAGGCAGTCAGCGAGTGGTGCCGGGAGGTGCTGGGCCTCTGACCGCCGCCTATAATCCGGCCCCATCATGAAACCGACTCTTCGCCGGCTTCTGCCGGCTCTCGTCCTGACCCTCTTGGCCTGTTCCTCCGACACCCTCGACCCCGGGCCGGTCGAGTATCCGGACACCCGGACGGTCGACCAGGTCGACGACTACTTCGGCGTCCAGGTCGCGGATCCGTACCGCTGGCTGGAAGACCTCGACGGCGAGGAGACGGCGGCCTGGGTCGCTGCTCAAAACGAAGTCGCGGAGCCATTCCTGGCCGCGCTTCCCGGCCGCGAAGCGATCGAGGAGCGGCTGCGCCAGATCTGGAACTACGAGCGCTGGAGCACGCCCGGCAAGCGTGGCGAGCGCTACTTCTACAACCACAACGACGGACTCCAGGACCAGAGCGTCGTCTATGTGGCTGATTCCATGGACCAGCAAGGCAATGAGCCGCCCGGACGCGTCCTGCTCGACCCGAACACCTGGAGCGACGACGCGACGGTGGCGCTGGCCGGGTTCGCGCCCAGCCAGGACGGCCGCTACGTCGCCTACGCGCAGTCGGATGGCGGCTCGGACTGGCGAAAGTGGAAGGTCCGTGACACAGACAGCGGCGAGGACACGGGCGACCTGATCGACTTCACGAAGTTCACGTCAATCTCCTGGATGCCGGACAACTCGGGCTTCTTCTACAGCCGCTACCCCCCGCGCGAGGACGATCCGAGCAGGGGCGACGGCTCGAAGGCGGTTTCCGTCTACTTCCACGCCCTTGGCACGGATCAGAGCGAGGACCGGCTCGTGTTCAGCCAGCCCGAGCACCCGCGCCGCAACCCGTACGCCTCGGTCTCCGAGGACGGCGAGTACCTGCTGGTCAACCTCCAGGAGGGATACCTGGAGAACGCGGTCCACTACCGCAAGATCAATGAGCCGGACTCGGCGATCCGCCCACTACTCGACCAGTGGGACGCTCTCTACGGCTACATCGTCAACGTGGGCCCGGTGTTCCTGTTCGAGACGAACAAGGACGCGCCGCGCAACCGGATCGTCGCGGTCGACCTGAACGACGGATCGCCCCAAGGGGACCCCACGCTGCACGAGGTCGTCCCCGAAGCCGAGGACACCCTCTCGTACGCCTCGGCGGTCGGCGGCAAACTGGTCCTGAACTACCTGCACGACGCGCGCACCGTCGTGCGTCTGGCCGAACCGAACCGCGCCAAACCCGCGGCCCCGGCCGGCGAGGTCGAGCTGCCGGGGATCGGCACCGCCGGCGGCTTCGGAGGCCGCTGGGAGGACACGGAGACCTTCTACTCGTACTCCAGCTTCGGCACGCCGTCCCAGATCCACCGCTACGACGTGGCCAGCGGCGAAAGCACGTTGATCCGCCGCCCCGCGATCGACGCCGACCTCGACGGCTACGAGACGGAACAGGTCTTCTACGAGAGCCGCGACGGCACCCGCATCCCGATGTTCATCACGCACCGCGCGGGGCTCGAGAAGAACGGCGACAATCCGACGCTCCTCTACGGCTACGGCGGCTTCAACATCTCGCTGACGCCCGGCTTCTCCTCGTCCCGCCTGGCCTGGCTCGAGATGGGCGGCGTGCTGGCCATCCCGAACCTGCGCGGCGGCGGCGAGTACGGCCGCGAGTGGCATCTCGCCGGCACCAAGGAGAACAAGCAGAACGTCTTCGACGACTTCATCGCCGCCGCTGAATGGCTGGTCGCCGAGGGCTATACGAGCGCCGGACGCATCGCGATCCAGGGCGGCAGCAACGGCGGCCTCCTGGTTGGCGCGACCCTCAACCAGCGGCCCGACCTGTTCGCGGCGGCCCTGCCGGCGGTCGGCGTTCTCGACATGCTGCGCTACCACCTGCCGAGCGCGAACGCCCGCAACTGGTCGACCGACTACGGCCTCTCCGAGAACGAGGACGAGTTCCGGGCCCAATACGCCTACTCGCCGCTCCACAACGTCCAGGAGGGCGCCTGCTACCCGCCGACCCTGATCACCACCGCCGACCACGACGACCGCGTCGTGCCGTGGCACAGCTTCAAGTACGCGGCCGAGATGCAGCGCGGCCAGGGCTGCGACAACCCGGTCCTGATCCGGGTCGAAACCCGGGCCGGCCACGGCGCCGGGAAGCCGACCTGGATGCAGATCGAGGACGTCGCCGACCAGTGGGCCTTCGCCGCCTGGGCGCTGGGCCTCGAACCGAGCTTCCAGCCGCGCTCCGGCACGTGACCACGCCCTACCGGCACACGATCCGCGTCCGCTACGGCGAGATCGACAAGCAGGGCGTCGTCTTCAACGCCCACTACATGGCGTACATGGACGACGCGCTCGAGAACTGGTTGCTCGGCATCCGGGAGGTGCGGGCGAAGCTCGGTTGGGAGATGATGCTCCGCCGCACGACGATCGACTTCCTGGGCTCGGTCACCGACGGCGACCTGCTCGACATAGACCTCGCGATACGCCACTGGGGGCGCACGTCCTGGAGCCTCGGCTACCGCGGCAGCCACGAAGGACGGCTCATCTTCACCGCCGAAGTCCTCTACGTGAGTGTCCACGCGCCGGAGTACACGAAGATGGAGACGCCCGCCGAGATCCGCGCCTACATGGGGCCGGAGACCGACCTGGCCGAGGTGTCCGACTGAGCGCCGGCTCCTCCCGCCTCACGCCGCTCCCCCGCTCGTTCTACACGCCCACGGCGCTTGACGTGGCGCCCCGGCTCCTGAACAAGGTTCTCGTCCGCGGCAGCCGCGCGGCCCGGATCGTCGAAGTCGAGGCCTATGAGGGCGCGAACGACCCCTCCAGCCACGGCTACCGGGGTCCCACCGACCGCACCCAGACGATGTTCGGGCCGCCCGGACATCTCTACGTCTACTTCACCTACGGCATGCACCACTGCGCCAACGTCGTCTGCGGCGAGGACGGCGCCTGCTCGGCCGCCCTGCTGCGCGCCGGCGTACCGCTGACGGGCACCAGCATCATGCGCCGCGCCCGCAACGCGGCCAGCCGCCGGCGTTCCACCGAGCCGTTCCGCCTGGTCGACCTCTGCTCAGGTCCCGCCCGCCTGTGCCAGGCCTTCGGCCTCGACCGCCGCGACGACGGCGGCGACCTGGTCGGCGCCTCCACTCATCCCCGGAGCCGCCAGTCGATCTTCATCGCCGACGACGGCACGCCGCCTCCCGAGAACCCGGGACGTAGCGGCCGCATTGGCATCACACGCGCCCCGAACCGGCTCTGGCGGTTCTATGTCGCCGGTGACCCGAACGTGTCCAGGGGACCGCGCGCCTGACCCTTAGCCACCGTCCCCGCTCATGGCGCGCAGCCGCACGACCAGGCTCGACGTGTCCCAGCGCAAGCCGCCGAGCGCGGTGACCTCGCTGTAGAACTGGTCGACGAGCGCAGCCAGGGGCAGGTGCGCTCCGTTCCGGCGCGCCTCCTCCAGCGCGATGCCGAGGTCCTTGCGCATCCACTGGACCGCGAAGCCGTAGTCGAACTTGCCCTGGACCATCGTCTCGGCGCGGTTGTCCATCTGCCACGACCCGGCGGCGCCGGTCGAGATGGCGCCGATCACCGCCAGCGGGTCGAGGCCGGCCTTCTCCGCGAAGTGGATGCCTTCCGACAGGCCCTGGACGATGCCGGCGATACAGAGCTGGTTGACCGCCTTGGTCAACTGGCCGCTGCCGGCGGGGCCGAGCAGGGTGACCGCACGGCTGTAGCAGTCGATCACCGCGTTGACCCGCTCGAACACCTCCAGTTCGCCACCGCACATGACGGTCAGCACGCCGTTCTCGGCACCGGCCTGACCGCCTGAGATCGGCGCGTCGAGGAAGCCGCAACCCTTCTCGGCGCAAGCACCCGCGAGCTCGCGGGCGAGCCGCGCCGACGCCGTCGTGTGGTCGACGAGAACGCTGCCCGTGGCCATGCCCTCCAGTGCACCGCCGGGTTCCAGCGTCACAGCGCGCACGTCGTCGTCGTTGCCGACGCAGCAGAAGACGAACTCCGCGCCGGCTGCCGCCTCGGCCGGGGTCGAGGCGCTCCTGCCGCCGTGCTCCTCCACCCAATGCTCCGCCTTTTCCGCCGTGCGGTTGTACACCGTCACGCGGTGCCCCGCTGCCGCCAGGTGGCCAGCCATCGGATAGCCCATGACTCCAAGTCCGACGAACGCAACGTCTGCCATACAACCCACCTCCCCAGGCCGCGAATCGCGCTGCCCGAACTGATCGATGAGGCGCGATCCTAGCGGCCCTGAAACGAAACGGGCGGGCGCCCGAAGGACGCCCGCCCGAGGAGCGATGGCTGGCTGCCCGGAGCCCTAGTTCCGAGGACGAGAACCGCGGCCGCCTGGGCCGAAGAGTCCCCGGAAGCCGCCGCGACCATTCTCCTGCAGAGCCTCCCAGCGGATCCGCTGGTCACGGTCGAGCAACCGCGTCGCGTCCTCATGAGCCTGCACCCTCGAATCTCTCAGTTGACGCGAAAGCGCACGGCGGTCGAGCTCCAACTGGCCGACGACGGCCGGATCGGGGTTCTCGAGCTTCGCCTCGGTCTCGAGACGCTCCGTGATGTCGCGCATCTGGCGCAGCAGAGGCCGCACGCTCGCTTCGTGCTCCTCGCGCAAACGGCGCCACTCCTCCTGCTGGTCCTCAGTCAACTGGAGCACTCGAGCCATGCGCTCGGCGTCGCGCTCCGCGAAGTCGCCGCGGGCGCTTCGCTTGGACTGGCGACCTTCGCCCTCCTCGGCTGCCGCGAACCCGGTCGCGGCCGCGACAAGCAGCGCGGGCAGCAGGGTACGGGCGATGCGGATCGAACGGTTCAGGGTTGTCTTCATTTCGAGCACCTCCTCTTAGGGGTGTGAGGGATCAAACGTGAAGAGACAGTACGGAGCCCTGGCCCGGCCTGTCATCAAGCCGGTGCAAGATGTTTGTAACGCTTGTAAAGCCTGTCGCCGACATCGTTTCCGCGACACTGCCTCTAGCTACACTGCCTCGATGGCTGTCCGGAGCATCTCCCGTCGCGGGTCCGGCTCGAGCGGCCGCTGGCTGCTTGCCGTAGCACTGCTCGCCACGGTCCTGTTGGCCACACTGGCAGTGCTCCAGTACCACTGGATCGGCCAGTTGAGCGAGGCCGCGAACCGACGACTGAGGGCCAACCTCGAGGAATCGAGCCGGTTGCTCGCCAACGACATCGACGCCCAGGTCTCACAGCTTCAACGGACCCTCGTGCGGGCCGCAGCCTTCACTGGTTCAAGGCCAGCACGTGGCGAGGAACGATCGGCGCAACTCGCACAGGCGCTCTCGCGGGGGCTCCAGGACTGGCGCGAGAATGCGGACTTTCCGGCAATCCTCGACCAGACGTGGGTGATCGTGGCGGACCGCGGCCCCGGCTCGCGCGGCATCTTCCGACTCGACGAAGGGAGCGGCCAACTCCTGGCTGAAAACGGCGCCGGCATCCTCGACGAGCTTGCCGGCCTGCTGCGCCGCCCTGGCAATCCGGTGCTGGCGCCGCCGAACGATCGGCTGATCGTACCCATTCCCGCCTGGGGGCGAGGCGGCGGGCAACGCGGTCCGCCCGGGCTGATCGCGGCGACCCTGAACACCGCCGCGATCGAGGAAGAGATGCTGCCCGCCCTGATCGAGCTGCACTTCGGCTCCGCAACGGGCGGTGCGGCACCCGAGTACCTCGTCGCCGTGACCGACACGACCAGTTCCCCGCCCAGGCGTCTCTATCCCCCATCCGGCGACCGGGCTCCAAACGGCGCGGAAGTCGCGGTGGGGCCTGCCGACATCGAGTTCTCGGCGTTTCGCACGATCGGCCGCGACGGCCGCAGGCGCTTCGGACCGCCCACCCGAGACCGGAACGGCCGCGCCGGCGGCCCGCAACCGACGCCTGGCCAGCTCGACGGCCCCTGGCTCGTGCGCATCACGCATCGCAGCGGATCGCTCGAGGCTGTAACGAGTGCGGCACGCAGACGAAACCTCTACCACAGCTCCGGCGCCCTGTTCCTGATCGGCGTTGCCGTCGTCCTGATCCTGATCGCCGCCCGCCGCGCCCAGGCACTGGCTGCTCAACAGGTCGACTTCGTCGCCGGCGTCTCCCACGAACTGAACACGCCACTCCAGGCGATCCGCTCGGCGGGCGAGAACCTGCGCACCGGGATCGTCCACCGGGCCGACGACGTCCGCGGCTACGGCGAGATGATCGAGCGCGAGGGACGCCGGCTTACCCGGCTCGTCGAGCAGGCGCTCCAGTGGGCCGGCATCGGCCGGAGTTCGGCGCGGAACGCGATGGCTGACATCGACCTCGGAGAACTCCTGCGCACGACGGTCGCCGAGTCGAATTGGTTCCTGGATGACAACGGCGTCGAGCTGGAGCTGGACGGGCTGGACGGCCTGCCGACGGTCACGGGAGACCGCGCGGCCCTGATCCGCGTCTTCCTGAACCTCCTGCACAACGCGGCGAAGTACGGCCGGAGCGCCGACGGCACCGCGCGGATACGGGTCGACGCGAACTCCGACGCCGACCGCCGACGGGTCACCGTCGCCGTCACCGACCGCGGTCCCGGCATCCCGAAGGCCGAGCAGCAGCGCGTCTTCGATCCCTTCGTCCGCGGCCGGGCGGCAACCGAGAGCACGTTGCCCGGTTCCGGCCTGGGCCTGAACCTCGCGCGCGTCACGATCGAGGAGCACGGCGGCTCGATCACGGTAGACAGCGAGGCCGGACGCACGACCTTCTGCGTCTCGCTTCCGGCAAGCGCTCCATGAGCGCACGTCTGCTCCTTGTCGAGGACGAACCCAGCCTCGCCCGCACCCTGAATGACCGGTTGGCCGCGGAAGGCTACGAAGTCGTCCTCGCGGCCGACGGTCCGTCGGGTGAACGGTTGGCCCGGGAGGGCGGCTTCGACGTCGCCCTGCTCGACGTCAACCTGCCGGGCAAGAACGGCTTCGATGTCTGCCGGGACCTCCGCCGGGACGGCATCGACATTCCCATCCTGATGCTGACGGCCCGAAACGAACTCGTCGACCGCGTCCTCGGGCTGAAACTGGGCGCCGACGACTACCTCGCCAAGCCGTTCGAGACGCTGGAGTTGCTGGCCCGGATCGAGGCGCTGCTGCGACGAAGGCGGGATGGAGCACAGGCGTCGACTTCGCCGCGGGAGCCAGCCCTCCACGGCTACCGCTTCGGCAACGTCCGCGTCGACTTCGACCGCGCCCAGGTGTGGCGCAGCGGCGAGGACGGCGCCGAGACCGAGGTTGCCTGCTCGGCGCTCGAGTACCGGCTGCTCAGGTTCCTGATCGAGCACCGCGGCGAGGTCCACGACCGGGACCGCCTGCTCGACGAGGTCTGGGGTTACGACGCGACGCCGACGACCCGCACCGTCGACGTCCACGTGTCGTCGCTGCGTCAGAAGATCGAGCCGAATCCGGGCCGGCCCGAGTTCCTCGTCACGGTGCACGGGCTGGGGTACCGGTTCGACGGCTGACGACTGAAAGCCGTGGCCGGCGATTCGATAACCTCCGCTGCCTCGCAGCAAAGCACCCCGGCCGCCCGCCATGACCGACGATTCCGCCACTTCCAGGCCCCTCGACTTCATCCGCGAGCGGGTGCGGGCCGACGTCGCCGCCGGCAAGCACGGCGGCAAGGTCGTCACCCGGTTCCCGCCGGAGCCGAACGGCTACCTGCACATCGGCCACGCGAAGGCGATCTGCCTCGACTTCGGCGTCGCCGAGGAGCACGGCGGCCACTGCAACCTGCGGTTCGACGACACGAACCCGACCGCGGAGGACACCGAGTACGTCGAGGCCATCGAGCGTGACGTGCGCTGGCTCGGTTTCGATTGGGGCGACGAGGCGCTCTACGCGTCGGACTACTTCGACCAGCTCTATGAGTGGGCTGTCGAACTGATTCGCAAGGGCAAGGCCTACGTCTGCAGCCTGAGTCCGGAGGAGGCGCGCGCCTACCGCGGGCGCTGGAACGAGCCGGGCCGCGACAGCCCCTACCGCAACCGCTCCGTGAAGGAGAACCTCGACCTCTTCGAACGGATGAAGAACGGCGAGTTCGCGAACGGAGCGCACACGCTGCGCGCGAAGATCGACATGTCCTCGTCGAACATGAACCTGCGCGACCCCGTGCTCTACCGGATTCTCCACGCGGACCACCACCGCACGGGCTCCAGTTGGTGCATCTACCCCATGTACGACTGGGCCCACGGCCAGTCCGACGCGATCGAGGGCGTGACCCACTCGCTCTGCACCCTCGAGTTCGAGGACCACCGGCCGCTCTACGACTGGTTCCTCGACCACATCGACGGCATCCACCTGCCGGTGCAGATCGAGTTCGCGCGTTTCAACCTGACCTACACCCTGACCTCGAAGCGCAAGCTGAGGCGGCTGATCGACGAAGGCCTGGTCGACGGCTGGGACGATCCGCGCATGCCCACGCTGACCGCGCTCCGACGGCGCGGCTGCCCGCCCGAAGCGATCCGCGACCTCTGCGCCCGCGTCGGCCTGACCAAGAACGACTCGGTCGTCGACCTCAACCAGCTCGAGTTCGCGATCCGCAACGAACTGAACCGGACCGCGCCGCGGGCGATGGCCGTGCTGCGGCCGCTCAAGGTCGTGATCGAGAACTACCCTGACGACCTCGTGGAGGAACTCGACGCGATCAACAACCCGGAGGACGCCTCGGCCGGCACCCGCAAGGTGCCCTTCTCCAGGGTCCTCTACATCGAGCGGGACGACTTCCGGCGCGACCCGCCGCGGAAGTTCTTCCGGCTCGCGCCGGGCCGGGAAGTGCGGCTCCGCTACGCCTACTTCATCACCTGCACCGGCGTGATCGAGGACGACGACGGCAACGTCGTCGAACTCCGCTGCACCTACGATCCGGCCACGCGCGGCGGCGACGCGCCGGACGGTCGCAAGGTCAAGGCGACGCTGCACTGGGTGTCGGCGGGGCACGCGATCCCGGCCGAGGTCCGCCTCTACGACCGGCTGTTCAATCACCCGAACCCCGGCGGTGCTCCCGGCGAGATCGAAGATCACCTGAACCCCGGCTCGCTGGAGGTCTTGAACGACTGCCGGCTCGAACCCAGCCTCGCCGAAGCCGAGCCGGGCGACCGGGTCCAGTTCGAGCGGCTCGGCTACTTCTGCGTCGACCCGGACAGCGCGCCCGGCGCGCCGGTGTTCAACCGGACGGTGACGCTACGGGATACGTGGGCGAAGATCGAGCGGGCGCAGAAGGCCTCTCCGCCCCGCCCAGCGACGAGGGATGCTCAACCTGGCTAGCTATAGCTAGCGAGGCTTCGCCTCAGACCGACGAGCATGTTTCTCGCGGTGGTGGGTTTCGGGTGTAGGCGTTGATCGGACTCCGGTCGCTGCTCGCATCTGCGGAGCGAGTCCGCGTTCATGGTCGCTCAGAGGCGAAGGTGGCCTATGCTGGCCGGTGAGGAGCTCATCGACCGGAGTCCGCTGATGAAAGTAGCACGCACGGCAGCCGAGGTTGTTTCGGAGCATGTGTCGTTGACGCTGGAGTGCGTCGATCGGATGTACCTCAACGTCTACGTTCCGCTGCTTCAGCGGGGCGCGGGGGCGGCGTGGTTCTTCCGGGAGGTGCGGGGTTACCAGGTTCCTTCGTCGGTGCTGATGGCGCCGATGACGAGGCGGTTCGTGGCGGCGATCAAGGGCTACGCTCGGCAGCACCGGATCGACATCGTCCCGTTTCGGCGGGGCGAGCGCAAGGACGACCGTACCCGCGAGTACCTTCGCCGGTGGCCTGGAGGGGAGGGAGTGCTGTACGTCGGCAAGGCGCAGGAGAAGGCTCGGGTGGTGCGCACCGAGCGCCGCCGGGACCCGGCGACCGGCGCGGGCTATCCGTGGCTGGCGCAGTCGACGGCGATCGTCAACCAGTACTACTTCTACATCTTCGACGACGACTTCGGTCCGTTCTTTCTGAAGTTCTGCTCGTACTTCCCCTACAACGCCAAGCTGTGCATCAACGGGCACGAGTACCTCAAGCGCCAGTTGACCAAGCGGGGCATCGCGTTCGAGTCGCTGGACAACGGCATCCTGCACTGCTCCGACCCGGAGGCGATGCAGCGGTTGGCGGACGGACTCGACGCCGACCGGATCGACGCGCTGCTGCGCAAGTGGCTGGCTCGCCTGCCGCATCCGTTCTCCGCCGACGACCGGCGCCGGGGCATCCGCTACGACATCTCGATCCTCCAGGCGGAGTTCGCCCTGACCCAGGTCTTCGACCGCCCCGTGCAGGGCCGGGTCTTCTTCGAGCAGGTGCTGCGCGAGCATCTCGACATGGGGCGTCCCGAGCATGTGCAGTTGATCTTCGAACGCCGCGTCACGCGGCGCACCCCCTCGCGGTATCGCACCCGCGTCATTACCGACGGGGTTTCCCCGTCGCTGCACGTCGACTACAAGCACTCGCGCATCAAGCAGTACCACAAGGAAGGTCGCGCCCTGCGCACCGAGACGGTGATCAACGACACCTACGACTTCGACGTCGGCCGTTTGCTGAGAAACCTCGATGATCTCAAGAAGATCGGCTTCGCCGCCAACCGACGCCTGCTCGGCGTCCAAACTCTCAGCCACGACTGTCTGCTCGGCGCCGAGGCGCTCGACGACCTGCACCGTCCGAGATGCGTCTCGGGCCAGCGCGCTTCGGCGCTTCGCTTCGGAGACCGCAGGGTGCAGGGTCTCTTCGCCGCCCTGCTGCGCTTCAGCCTCCTGCCCAACGGCTTCCGCAACCGCGACCTGAGGCCCGCGGTCGCCGCTCTGTGCGGACTGCCGCAGGACCGCTACGGACCCTCCCGCATGACCTACGACCTGCGCCGTCTGCGACTGCGGGGAATCATCGAACGGCTGCCGCGCACCCACCGGTATCGGCTCACCGACCACGGACTGCGCGTGGCCCTCGCCTACCACCGGACACACGCGCGAGTGCTCGGCCCCGTCCTCTCAGCCACCCTCGACCCGGAATCCAACGCCCGGCTCCGAACCACCGTCGCCAACTACGACCGCGAGGTCCAAAGAGCCTGGCGAGGACTGCGACTCGCAGCATGAAACCAACCCCGACCAAGACAAATCCCCTCGGACAAGCCTCGACCAAACTTGACTCAACTGTGAAGACGCCCCTTGTTCAAGGAATCTAGCGTTGATCAAGACAGCGGCCCGCTAGCGTCCTGGCTAGCGCAGTGGAGGCTCGGGCGGCGCGGAACTGGGCGGTTGTCGGTCGTCGTCGATGCTTCGCGTGAAGATCGGTCTTTCGCCTGCTTTGGGCATCCGGCAGGCCGTAGGCGGCTGGAAGTTGAAGGTGCTGTGGTACCAGACCGAGACAGGTTTGCCGTTGAGCCTCGCGGGCTTGAACTTGAAGCGTTGCGCGGCCTCGACGGCCTTCTCGGTCAGGCCATGGCTCAGGGGCTTCCGCACCTTGACGTTCTCCACCCTTCCGCGCTCATCGATGACCATAGAGAGGATAACCACACCCCGTATGCAGGCCTCCCGGGCCTCCGCCGTATAGGTCGGCATCCGGTTTCGCGGCTTGGCCAGGGGCTTCTTGAAGGTACCGGGCGGGAGCCCGGCGCTTTCCTGAACGGTGAGGGGTTTGGGCGTGGGTTTGTCCTGGGCGGCCAGCGGACTTGCGGCGAGCCAGCCTGCGAGGGCGGCGACAGCGAAAGGTACCCACGACGGCGTATCCATGGCTTTGTGCCTCATGGCTAGGCCTCCATTCTGCCTCAACGAGGTCCTCGACCAGCCGCATCGGCCGGCCGAAGCACCGGTCACACGTAGAATCACGCTATAGTCCGTCACGAACCGTGAGGTCCCGGCATGCGTTTCCAAGAACTCGTCGAAGATCAGGTCTTCTCTCCGGTGCTCATCGCCGCTGAGCTGCGCACCACGAAGGCAGAGATCGCCGGCACACTTGGCTTGGGGCGTGACGCCCTCTCTCGTGCCTCACGCATCAGAGCCCGAAAGACCCAGGTCCGTCTCCGCCAGATGCTGGAGATCCTGAACCGCGTCGAAGTCGAGACTGGCTCACCGCTTGCGGCCTACGCCTGGTTCCGGGCGGAACCACTGCCGGGCTTCGGTGGAGCCACCGCGGACCTCCTGCTGCGGGAAGGCCGAGCCGAGCAGGTCCACGCCTATCTCGACAGGGTGGCGGCAGGCGGCTACGCCTAGGGCTTCGCCTGCCGATGCGGTTCCGAGGGCTCGTCTATCGGGCTCACAATCCTCAGTGGTCCTGGGCCCCGCTCTCAGGTGGAGGCGCGCGCCGCCATGGCGGCCGTTTCAATCGTCGCGGTGTGCCAGCGCTCTATACGTCTCTCACGCCATTGACCGCGATCCGAGAAGCGCAGCCGCTCGGCAGACCAATGCAACCCCTGACTCTCTGCGCCTACGAGGTCGACGCGGAACCTGTGTTGGACTCACGGGAAGAAGCCGAGCGAGCGGCCTTCGGCGTGACCGAGCCCGAGTTGCGGTGTGAGACCTGGGAGTCGGAGATGCTTGACGGAAGAGTCCCTCCGTCGCAGGTCCTGGCGGATCGGCTGATCGCTGCAGGGCAGGTCGGAATGTTGGTGCCGAGTTTCGCCCGCGGGGCAGGTGTGGACGACTTGAATCTCGTGCTTTGGACGTGGGGTCCCGAACCGCCGGCCAGGGTCGTTCTCATCGACGATGAAGGGCGGCTTTCCTGAAGGGCGACCCCTAGCTTCCCGGTCACTGTTCGCTAGCTCAGCTAGCCAAAGCCCTCGAACCGCTTCTGCAGCTTCTTCATCCGCTTGCCGGAGATTCCGCCTAGCACCTCGATGGCGCGGCGGATGCGGACGCGCACGAGGTCAGGGCCGAGGATCTCCATCGACTGGAACAGGGGCAACGAAGACGTCTCGCCCGACATGGCGACGTAGAAGGGGCGGGTCAGGTCGCGCAGGTTGAGTCCGAGCGCTTCGGACAGGCGCCGGAAGTGGCCCTGGATGACGTCGGCGGTGAACTCCTGCTCGCGCTCCAGCGTCCAAAGCATGAACTGGAACGCCTCGGCGATCTGGGCCTCTTCGAGACCCTTGACGGCCAGCTTCTCCCGCTCGATCTCCGGCGCGTCCACGAACAGGAAGTTCGTCAGCCGGCCCCAGTCGCCGAGCGTCTCGAGGCGCGGCTGCGCGAGGGCCGCGATCGCGGCAAGCCGTTCCCGGCCCATCGACCACTCCCGCACGAGGTTCGCCAGGCCGTCGGCGTCGTAGTCCTCGCGCAGGTAGCGGGCGTTCAGCCAGCGGAGCTTGTCGAGGTCGAAGACGGGGCCGCCGAGCGAGACGTCCTCGAGGCGAAAACCGTCCACGAGCTGGTCGAGGCCGAACTTCTCCTCGCCCTCGGCCCGGCTCGACACCATGAGCCCCAGGAAGTTGAGCAGCGCATCGGGAAGGAAGCCGGCGTCCCGGAACCAGGTGATCGATGTCGGGTTGCGGCGCTTCGAGAGCTTCGACCGGTTCGCGTCGTTGTTTCGCAGCAGCGGCAGGTGACAGAAGACCGGCGGCTCGTAGCCCAGCGCCTCGAACAGGCGCAGGTGCTTGGGCAGGGAGTTGATCCACTCTTCGCCGCGGATCACATGGCTGATCCCCATCGCGTGGTCGTCGACGACGCACGCGAGGTGGTAGGTCGGGTAGCCGTCGGCCTTGAGGATCACCTGGTCGTCGATCAGCTCCCACTCGCGGCGGATCTCGCCGCGTAGCAGGTCCTGCATGACGCATTCGCCCTCGGTCGGCATGGCCAGGCGGATCGTGTGGGGCTCGCCCGCCGCGGCCCGGCGCTCGGACTCGGCCACCGGCAGGTCCCGGCACCGGCGGTCGTAGCCCGGAAAACGCTGCCGGGCGCGGTTCTCCCGGCGCATCTCGTCGAGCCGCTCCCGGGTGCAGAAGCAGCGGTAGGCGCTGCCCGCGGCGAGCAGGCGGTCGACCTCGCTCCGGTACAGGTCCAGACGCTCGCTCTGCCGGTAGGGGCCCTCGTCCCATTCCAGGCCCAGCCAGCGCAGGGCTTCGAGGATCGCCGCCTCCGACTCGCGGCTCGAGCGGGCCCGGTCCGTGTCCTCGATCCGCAACACGAAGACGCCGCCGCGGCTGCGCGCGAAGGCGAGGTTGACCAGCGCCTGGTACGCGGTGCCGACGTGGGGGTCGCCGGTCGGCGACGGCGCCACCCGGACCCGTACCGGCGCGACGGTTCCAGAACCAGACGTACTCATCCGCGTGCCCTCTCGCGATACCGAACAAGCCGGCTGCGGTACGGCTGCAGTTCGCCCTCGCCCGCGCCGGCCCGCTCCAGCGTCTCGACCACCTGCTCGATCCGGCGGGCCGCGTCATCGTAGAGGCCGGCGCCCCCCAGGGCATCGGCCAGCTCGAGCTGGAGCTGGACCATCAGGTCCCGCATCCGCGTATCCGAGACGCCGGCGGCGGCCGCGCGGTCGAGCCGCTCGAGAGCCCGCGCCACGTCGTTTTCACGCATCGCCAGCATCGTCGTGACGAGCAGCATGTGGATGTCGGCCGGGTCTTCGGCAAGGACGCGCTCCGCCTCGACGGCCGCCTCCCCGAACTGTCCGAGCTTGAACAGGGCGCCCGCCAGCACGGCTCGCCCGCCGGCGAGATCGGGGTCGAGTTCGAGGGCACGCCGGGCCGCCACTGCCGCCTCCTGTGGGCGGTTCATCCGGTCGTGGACGCCGGCCGCCGCGAAGTGCGCCTGGGCGTTGCCGGGTTCCAGTTCGATCAGCCGCCGCAGTTCACCGAGCGAAGCCTGCAACTGGCCCGTCTCCCGGTAGGTCTTGCTCCGGCGCAGGAAGCTCTCGGAGTCCACCGCCAGCAGATCGACCTGGGCGCGACGCGGGTCGCGCTGGTGGAGCAGCGGCGGCAGTTCCCGCGCGGCCTGGGCGAGCCGCCTCGCGCCGTCGCGGTCGCCTGCCCGGTGCCGGGCGCGCGACAACATGGCGACGACCGCCTGGGTCTCGGGGCTCAACTCGTATGCCCGTTCGAGGTGCCGCGTGGCCTGATCGACGTCGCCGCGCGCGAGGGCGAGCCGGCCGAGGCCGAGGTGCGCCACCGCGTTGTCCGGTTCGAGACGCGCGGCTTCCCTGTAGTGCTCGTCCGCGTCGGCGGCAAGTCCGACCTTCTCCAGAGCAGACGCGAGCCGGATGCGGGCAGGCGCGTACGCGCGGTCGAGTTCGACTGCCTGGCGGTAGAGCGCCGCCGCCGCGGCTGGATCGCTCGCTTCTTCGACGTTCGCTCGCAGGTAGATCCAGCGGAAGTCGCCGGGCGCCAGCCGTGAAGCCTCGGCGTAGGCGGCCGCAGCCTCGTCGTCGAACTGGTGGGCATGCAGGGTCATGGCGAGGCGGCCCCAGGTGGAGGGCGAGCCGGGTTCGCGAGCCGCGGTGGCGAGTTCCTTCTCGATGGCGGCGCGTACGCGCGGTTCGACGGCGGTGAGGTCGGGGGACGGGAGTTCGGCGGCAGACGCAGCGGCGGCGATCAAGCCAATGAGCGCGGCAAAGCTCCTCATCGGCCTTCTCCGCGGAGGAGAGTCAACTCGCTGCCGCTGGCAACACCGTCAAAGGTCTCTACCGCACCGCCGGACCAGGTCACCTCGAAGCGCTCGACGGCGGTCGCGTCGCCGAGGCCGATGTGGACCGGCGCCTCGCCGCCGGTCAGGTAGCCGCCGAGCGGCAGCACGAGGCGCCGGAGCGGGCGGCCGTCGACCCACGCGACGACCGAGGCGCCAATCGCAGTGCGCCGCAGTTCCGGGTCGATCACCCGTAGCCGCACCCAGCCGGCACCAGTTCCAGCCGCCGCCGGGTCGGCAATCGTCTCGTTGCGGTAGATGCGCGCCGAACCCTCCAGGTTGCTGACCAGCAAGTCCAGATCGCCGTCGCCCTCCAGGTCGAAGGGCACGAGGCCGCGGCTCACCTCGAGCGCCGTCCCGAGGTCGCCCGAAGCGGCGCTGGCATCGGCGAAGACGCCGGCACCGTCGCCGAGCATCAGCAGGTTGGGCTCGGCGTAGCCGCGCCAGAACCAGTCGCCACGTTCGGAGAGCACCTCCGGGCGCCGCTTGACCGCGCCGTTGACCACGGCGAGATCCAGGTCCCCGTCGTTGTCGGCGTCGAAGAAGGCGGTGCCGAAACCCGTGTACGGCGTGCTTGGCGCCGCCAGGCCGGCTTCGGCAGCCCGGTCCTCGAAGCCGTCCGTCGCCCCCGGTGCTCCGCCCAGGTTCACGTAGAGCGTGTTCGTCTCCTCGATCAGGTGACTCAGGAACAGGTCGAGGTCCCGGTCGCCGTCGATGTCACCCAGTGCCAGTCCCATTCCCGCCTCGCCTACACCGAACCGATTGTAGGCCGCGCCGAGCAGCACCGCGTCGTCCTCGAACACCCCGCCGCCCTGGTTGATCCAGAGCTGGTTCGGGTCGGCGTCGTTCGCGACGTAGATGTCGGGGAGTCCGTCCTCGTCGAGATCGGCGGCGACGACGCCCAGGCCGGCGTCCTCGATCAGCGAAACGCCGGCCTCGCGGCTGCGGTCAACGAAGCGCCGGCCGCCCTCGTTCCGGTAGAAGACATCCGCCTCGCCCTCGAACTGCTGCGGGCCGCAGTAGTCGACCCGCCCGCCCTGCACCTGGCACTCGCGGCCCTCATTCCACTGGACGTAGCGGGCCACGTACAGGTCGAGCCAGCCGTCGAGGTCCGCGTCGAAGAACACCGCCGAGGTCGACCAGCCGGGCGTCGCGACGCCGAACGAGGCCGTCACGTCGACGAAGCGGCCGCCGCCCTCGTTCCGGTAGAGCACGTCGGCGCCGAAGTTGGTCACGTAGAGATCGAGGTCGCCGTCGTTGTCGATGTCTGCGACGGCTGTGCCCATCCCGTAGCCCGGGTTGTCCAAACCCGAGCCTCCGGTCGCGTCAACGAACTGGCCGCGCGGTCGCTGCAGATACAAGCGGTTGCTCCCGGGCTCGCCGGCAACGCCGCTACCCGCGTTCGGGAAGTAGAGGTCGAGCAGGCCGTCGCCGTCGGCATCGAAGGCCGCCACGCCGCCACCCATGATCGCCGGCATCGGGAACGTCCCCGCCGAGCCGGTCGCGTGGACGAAGTCGAGGCCGGTTTCGGCCGTCACGTCGACGTAGCGGACGCCCATTGCCGTCGGCGGCTCAGACGACGGCGGTGCGGGCGCATCCGAAGCACCCTCCTCCGACGCGCAACCGAGAACCGCGGCTGCGGCCACAGCCAGGGCGACGGGACGCATCAATTGACTCCGGCAGCGGCGTCCGCCTCCAGCCGGCGGCGCCGTCGCGCGTAGCGGCGGATCATCCCCAGCATCGTCTCCTCGTCGTGGATGCCGCAGAGCGGGAAGACGTCGAGCATCAGGGTCGGCACGCCCTCGACTCCGGCCGCCACCGCGCTGCGCGTGACCTCGGCCAGCCGCCGGCCGGCGGCGAGATCGTCGGCGGCGCCGAGCGGGAAGGGAACGCGGCGTCCGAAGTCCTCCAGGAGGTCTGCTATCTCGCTCCGCTGCTCGTAGCACGCCGCGAACGCGGCCTCCCGCCATTTCCGTTCGAGCTTCGGGTCGTGTCCGCGGTCGATTCGCTCGTCCAGAAGCACCGCGACCTCGCCGGCAAGGCGCGAATCGGGCCAGCGTTCGGGCGGAGCGAGTTTCACGTCCAGCGCCGCCGCCACCCTCAGCAGACTCTGCCGCCGCGCCGGGTCGAGGAGCCGGCCGCGCTGGAAGTTCCCCACCCCGGTCAGGTCGATCGCCTTCCACCGCAGGTCGACGCGCTCCGCCGCGAGCGGCTCGTCGATCCGGGCCAGCACCCGGTGCGCCACGTAGCTCAGGCTGGAGGCGAAGTCGTAGTAGACGAACACCTCGAGCGGCACGTCGCCGCGGGCCGGCGTGCCGTCTTCGCTCAACTCCCGAACCCCTCGGGGTTGGCGCTCTGCCAGCGCCAGGCGTCGACGCAGATGTCGTCGAGGCCGCGCTCCGCCGTCCAGTCGAGATCGCGGCCCGCGAGCGCCGGGTCCGCCCACACCTCTGTCGCGTCACCCTGCCGCCGTCCTTCGAGCACGGTCGGGATCTCCTGGTCGCTGGCCCGTCTCACGGCTTCCAGCACCTCGAGTACCGTAACTCCGCTGCCGGTGCCGAGGTTGTACTCGGCGCAGCCGCTGACCGCCGCCAGGCGGTCCAGGGCCCGCAGGTGCCCGGTCGCTACGTCGACAACGTGGAGGTAGTCCCGGATCGCCGTGCCGTCCCGGGTCGGATAGTCCGTCCCGAACACCCGCAGCTGCGGCAACCTGCCCACGGCGACCTGCATGGCGCCAGGAAGCAGGTTCTCCGGCCGGCCCCGCGGATCCTCGCCGATCCGGCCGCTCGGGTGGGCGCCGGCGGGGTTGAAGTAGCGGAGCGACAGGATCCGCCAGCCCTCCTCCGACGCCGCGAGATCCCGCAGCATCCGCTCGACGCAGAGCTTGGTGTGGCCGTAGGGATTGGACGGCCTGAGCGGCGCGCTCTCCGACAGCGGGCAGGCGCCCGGACCCGGATCGCCGTAGACCGTCGCCGACGACGAGAACACCAGACGGCGCACACCATGGCGACGCATCACCCGTAGCAGGCTGAGCGTGCCGCCTACGTTGGTGCGGTAGTAGCCGAGCGGGTCGGCACAGGACTCGCCCACCGCCTTCTTCGCAGCGAAGTGGACGACCGCCGCGCAGCCGCCGTCGTCGAACGCCCGTTCGAGAACCACCTCGTCGAGGACGTCCCCTTCGACGAAGCGCAGGCCTCGGCCCGCCAGTTCCTGGACCCGGCGCAGCGCCTCGGGCGAACTGTTCGAGAGGTCGTCGACGACCGTAACGTCCCAGCCCGCGGCCAGCAGCTCGACGCAGGTGTGACTGCCGATGAAGCCGGCTCCGCCGGTGACCAGAACCCGCTCCGCCATGCCGTGGAGTCTATTGGGCGGTGCTACGATCCCGCGCCGGATCGAGGAGGAAACCAGGCCATGCAGACACCCGTTCGAGTCGCCGTGACCGGAGCCGCCGGTCAGATCGGCTATTCACTGATTTTCCGCATCGCCGCCGGCGAGATGCTGGGGCCGGATCAGCCCGTGAGCCTGCACCTGCTGGAGATCCCGCCGGCCATGGACGCGCTGGCCGGAGTCGTCATGGAACTGCGCGACTCGGCGTACCCCCTGCTGCACGAGATCGTCACGAGTTCGGACGCCGACGAGGCGTTCGACGGCGTGGACATCGCCATGCTGGTCGGCGCGCGGCCGCGCGGACCGGGCATGGAGCGCAAGGACCTGCTGCAGGCGAACGCAGCGATCTTCTCCGTTCAGGGCAAGGCGCTCGACGCCCACGCCAGCCGCGACGTGCGGGTGGTCGTGGTCGGAAACCCGGCGAACACGAACGCGCTGATCGCTGCCAGCAACGCGCCGGGCCTCGACCGGCGGCAGTTCACGGCGATGACCCGGCTCGACCACAACCGGGCGATCAGCCAGCTCGCGGAGAAGACCGGCGCCCACACGACCCGGGTGCGCCGCATGACGATCTGGGGCAACCACTCGGCGACCCAGTATCCGGACCTCAACCACGCCCTGGTCGACGGCCGGCCGGCGCCGGAACTCGTCGACCAGGCCTGGACCCGCGAGGAGTTCATCCCCACCGTTCAGCAGCGCGGCGCGGCGATCATCAAGGCGCGCGGCGCCTCGTCGGCGGCTTCCGCGGCCGCCGCCGCAATCGACCACATCCGCACCTGGGTCCAGGGCACGGCCGACGGGGACTGGGTCAGCATGGCGATCCCGGCCGACGGCAGCTACGGCGCCCGCGAGGGCGTCGTCTACTCGTTCCCGGTTACCTGCAGCAGCGGCGACTACTCGATCGTCCAGGGCCTCGACGTCGACGAGTTCAGCCAGGGCCGGATGCAGGCGACGCTGAACGAGCTGTTCGAGGAACGCGCCGGGGTCGAAGAGCTCCTGCCGTAGCCGAGCCGGCACCGCCGGTCCCGGCTTCAGCGGCTCTCCATCGGGCGGCGCTATGCTCGCGGCGTTCGCTTCCCATCGCAACCAATCGCCCGCCACGGAGGACACGATGGACCAGACCCTCCACGATCGTCTGAACGCGCACCTCGGACTCGAGTTCGAGGCCGCGCACCGCTACCTGTCCATGGCGCTCTGGCTCGAGCGCATCGACCTGCCCGGCTTCGGCGCCTGGCTGCGCGGCCAGTCCGCCGACGAACTCGGCCACGCCCACCGCATCATCGATCACCTCGCCGACCGCGATCTCCTCGTGAAGATCCCCGAGATTCCGGCCCAGCCGACCGAGTGGGAGTCGCCGGAAGCCGCCGTCGCCGACATTCTCGACAGCGAGCAGCGGGTCACCAGGGCGATCGAGGAACTCTACGATCTCTCCGAGAAGGTCCACGATCGCGCCGCCTCGATCATGCTCCAGTGGTTCATCAACGAGCAGGTCGAGGAGGAGAACGTCGCCCGCACACTGCTTGGCCGGCTGCGCCTGGTGGGCGGCGACGGCGTCGGCATGCTGATGATCGATCAGGAACTCGCGAAGGGAACGGTGCCCGGCGCCATGGCGGAACCGGGAGCGGACGCAGCCGAATGACCAAGGGAGTCGAATGACGCCACCAGACCAGGATCGCCAGACCCCAGCCCCGCAGGCGCCCAGCCGGCGGTACTCCAACTACGTCCTGGGCGTCCTCGTCCTGGTCTACGTCTTCAACTTCATCGACCGCCAGATCCTCTCGATCCTCGCCGAGGACATCCGCAACGATCTCGGTGTCAGCGACGCTCAACTCGGCTTCCTCTACGGCACCGCGTTCGCCGTTTTCTACGCCATCTTCGGGATTCCTCTCGGCCGTCTGGCCGACATGTGGACCCGCAAGAGTCTGATCTCGGTCGGCCTCGCCGCCTGGAGCCTGATGACCGCGCTGTCGGGCACCGCCCGCGGCTTCGTCTCGCTCGCCGCCTACCGGATCGGCGTCGGAATCGGCGAATCGAGCGCCGGGCCGGCGGCGTTCTCGATGCTCGGCGACTACTACCCGCCGCGGCTCCGGGCCACGGTGACCGCAATGTACTCGAGCGGCGTCTACATCGGCGCCGGCCTCGGCATCCTGATCGGCGGTCAGATCGTCGACAGGTGGAACAACGCCTACGCGGACGGCGGTGCGCCCTTCGGCCTCGCGGGTTGGCAGGTCGCGTTCTTCGCCGTGGGCCTGCCGGGCCTGCTGATGGCGATCTGGGTATGGACCCTGCGCGAGCCGATCCGCGGTCTGCAGGAGGGCATCGTCACCAGGGATCACCCCGCGCCGTTCAAGGAACTGGGGAAGGAGACGGCCGCCATTCTGCCGCCGTTGACCCTGCTTTCCCTGCAGCGTGCCGGCGGCGCCCGGACGGTGGCCCGGAATCTGCTGATCGCGGTCGGATGCGCCGCTGTCTCCTTCGGCCTGATCCAGATCTTCGGCAACCCGGTGCAGTGGATCGCCCTCGCGATCGGCGCCTATGCCTTCCTCTCCTGGGTCCAGGGGCTGCGGCTGAGGGACCGGCCCACGTTCGAGCTGGTCTACCGCTCGCGCTCGATGATCTACGGCATGTTCGGCTTCGGCTGGATGGCGTTCGTCGGCTACGGCCTCGGCTTCTGGGCGCCGACCTACTTTCGGCGGGTACACGACCAGAGCGCCGGCGAAGCCGGCCTGATTCTCGGAGTAACGGCCGCCGTCGCGGGCTGGATGGGAGTCGCCGGAGGCGGCTACTTCTCCGACTGGATGAAGCAGAAGACGGCAAAGGCCCGGCCGCTCTGCGGGCTCATCATCGCCCTGGCCTCGATCCCGTTGGGAGCCTTCTTCGTACTGACCGAGAGCGTCACCACGGCCTACGTCGTCAACTTCGTCTACACGGTCATCGGATCGGCATGGATCGGTTCGGCCGTCGCCCTGGCCAACGACCTGGTGCTGCCCAGGATGCGCGGAACCGCATCGGCGTTCTACATCCTGATGGTGACCTTCGTGGGTCTCGCCCTGGGACCTTTCCTCATGGGTTGGCTGAGCACCACGCTCGAGGCCGGCGGCGCCGACTCCGGTCGCTCCCTGCAACTGGCGATGGTGGCGAGCCTGGGCGCGTATGTCCTCGGCGGGATCTTCTTCTGGCTCGCCGGCCGCAGCGTGGCCGCCGAGGAGAGCAGCCGGATCGAGCGCGCGCAGGCCGCGGGCGAGGTGGTCGAAGCGGCCTGACCGGCTATGACCTCAGCCTTGCCATCACCGGTGCATGGTCGGAGGCGATGAGGCCCTCTTTCTTCTTCCTGTAGTCGCGGTCGGTTTCGACCTCCTCGACCCGCTCCCGGACGGCTTCGGTCGCCAGCAGGAAGTCGATCCGCAGGCCCAGGTTGCGGTGGAAGGCGCCGAACCGGTAATCCCACCAGGAGAACTTGACCGTGTCCGGGTGCAGTTCCCGGAACAGGTCCTGGAACCCGAGATCGAGAAGTGCGCGAAACCGTGCCCGCTCCGCTTCGGTGTGGTGAATCCCGCCCGCGAGGCGCTCTTCGTCGTGGGTGTCGAGGCGGGTCGGCGCGATGTTGAAGTCGCCGCAGAGGACCGCGGGCACATCCGGATCGAGCGAACCACCGAGATAGTCGCGGAGTGAGTCGAACCAGGCCAGCTTGCGGGGATAGTCCAGGTGGTCGATGTCCTTGCCGTTGGGGCAGTACACCGTCGTGAAGTCGAGGCCAGCGGTCTTCACCCGCAGCAGCCGCGCGCCTGCCTCCTCCTCGCCGGGAAGGCCCGACTGAACCTTCTCGATCGGCTCGCGCGAGAGGACGGCGACGCCGTTCCAGGCCTTCTGGCCGCACACGGCAGCGTGGTAGCCGAGCTCCTCGAGCGCCTCGACCGGGACGTTGTCGGCGGTCGCCTTCAGTTCCTGGAGACCGACGACGTCGGGCCGCCGGGCCCTGAGCCAGTGGACGAGGAAGTCGAAGCGCGCCCCCAGGCCGTTGATGTTCCAGGTGGCGATCAGCAAGCTGCTAGCTCCAGCCGCAGGAGCGGCCGGCGTTCTTCTTCCGTAGCCAATCGGCGAGCGGGGCGAAGTAGTCGAGGATCGCCGTCGCGTCCATCTCGCGGCCGCCGCCGATCGCCTCGAGCGCGTCCGGCCATGGGCGGCTGAGACCCATCGCCATCATGTCGCGCAGACGGCTGCCGGCCACTTCGTTGCCGTAGATCGAGCAACGGTGAAGCGGTCCCTCGTAGCCGATCGCCGCGCACAGGTCACGGTGGAACTGGAACTGGAGGATGTGGGCCAGGAAGTAGCGCGTGTAGGGCGTGTTGCCCGGCACGTGGTACTTGGCGCCGGGATCGAAGTGCTCTTCGGTGCGCTCGGACGGCGCTCCGACGCCCTGGTAGGCCTCTCGCAGCCGCCACCAGGCGGCGTTGTACTCCTCCGGCGGCGTCTCGCCGGAGAACACGCCCCAGCGCCAGCGGTCGACGAGCAGGCCGAAGGGCAGGAAGGCGATCTTGTCCAGCGCCATCCGCATGAGCAGGGAGAGGTCGGCCTCGGCCGGCGGCTGCTCGTCGAGCAGACCGATGTCGACGAGGTAGCCCGGGGTGACGGACAGGGAGATCGTATCGCCCAGCGCCTCGTGGAACCCGTCGTTCGCGCTGTCCCGGAACAGGGGTGGCAGTTCCCGGTAGCCGAGCTGGTAGTAGGTGTGGCCGAGTTCGTGGTGGATCGTCGAGAAGTCCTCGGCGTTGATCTGGATGCACATCTTGATCCGGACGTCTTCGTCCAGGTCGAGCTGCCAAGCGCTGGCATGGCAGACGACGTCGCGGTCCCGCGGCCGGAGGAACTGGGAGCGCCGCCAGAAGGTGTCGGGGAGTTGCTCCATCCCGAGCGAGGTGAAGAAGCCCTCGGCGATCTCGACCATCTCCCGCTCGGAGGTCTGGCGCTCCCGGAGGATCTCCGTCAGGTCGTATCCGGGATCGGCCGCCTCCGGCACGACGAGGTCGAACACGTTGGACCACGACTGCGCCCACATGTTGCCCAGGACGTGAGCCGGGATCGCGCCCTCGGGATCCACGACGTCCGGACCGTACTCCTCCGCGAGTTCGGCGCGGACGTGGCAGTGCAGGTCGTCGTAGAGCGGTTTGACCTGCTCCCAGAGGCGGTCCGTCTCCGCGGCGAAGTCATCCGGCGCCATGTCGTAGCCCGAGCGCCACATCGCGCCGGTGTCGTCGTAACCGAGGCCCCGAGCCCCTTCGTTCGAGAGCCCGACGAAGCGCTGGTAGTCCGCCCGCATCGGCGGCGAGATCGTCCGCCAGCCTTCCCAGGCGTCGAGCAGCGCGCCGGCGTCCCGGCTGTTGTCGATCACGTCCTCCAGATCATCGAGCGTGCGGCAGGAATCCGGCCCGCTCGGACAGTGTTCGCCGGCGCCGTACGCCGCCTCCATCCCGGTCGTGATCTGACTCAGTTCCTCGATCTTCGCCTCATCAGCGGGCGCGGCTACGGTCAGTCCGCCGCGCAGCAGGTTGAGCTTGCGCGCCACCTCGTCCGCCTCCGAAGCCTCGTCGTAGGTCGCCGCCTCCTGCGCGAAGTCGATCGCGCGGGTGAGCGCCTCGGCTCCGGCACGGGCCGCCAGGGCGGTCGTGTCCTCATTGATGTAGGTCGACTGCACCCAGGCAGCGCGGCTGCCGTCGTAGTAGTGCTCGAGAAGGGTCTCCTCGGCGGCCGCGGTGAACTCGGCCGCGGAGGGCCGCGCTTCGCCAGCGCAGCCGGCGAGCGAGACGGCCGCCACGGCGGCCAGGGGCAGGTAGAAGGGACGCAGTCGGGTTTGAAGCGCAATCAGCGACACAGCGAGTCCTCCCAATCGGTTCCAGGGCCCTATCAGCTCCAGGCGGCCAGCAGCCGGACCTGGCATCGACTCTATGTCAGGGTTCCGGGCCGGCACGCCGAAGCGCGGCTCCGTAGAATCCCGGTCCGATGGCCCCGATCGTCATCGGCACCAGGGCGACGCCACTGGCGCGGATCCAGGCCGACCTCGTTGCACGTCGGCTCGGTGCACTGGGCGTGGACACGGCGATCCGAGCCATGTCATCCCAGGGCGACCGCAGCCTCGGAGGCAGCTTCGCCCAGGCCAAGGGCGTGTTCACAGGCGAGCTGACCGCGGCCCTGCGCGACGGCTCGGTCGACCTCGTCGTCCACTCGCTGAAGGACCTGCCGGTCGAGGACGAGCCCGACCTGGTGATCGCGGCGGTGCCGGAGCGCGAGCGGCCGTTCGATCTGCTGCTGTTCGCGCCGGGCCTCACGACCGGCCGAGAGGGAAGAGCGAGCGAGGCGACACCGGAACTCGCGTCACTGCTCGACGCCGGCGAGGACGCCGCCGGCCGGAGCGTGGCGGCGGCCGCCGATGCGTTCGCGCCGCTGCCCCCGGGCGCGCGCCTGGGCACCTCGTCCCCGCGCCGGCAGGCCGGCGCGCTGGCGATCCGGCCGGACCTCGTCTGCTGCGCGGTCCGCGGCTCCGTCGGCCGCCGGCTCGAGTGGCTTCAAAGCGGTGCGATCGACGCCCTGCTGGCGGCGGAGGCGGGCGTCCTGCGCCTGGCGCGAAGCGGAGAGCTCGACGCGGCCGCCGCCATCCGGGGTTACCGGCTCGACCTCCGCTCCTGGCCCTGCGCTCCCGGACAGGGCGCCCTGGCCGTGCAGATTCTGCGCGGCGGCCGGCTGGACGGACACCCCGCAATGGCCGCGCTCGACGACGCCCCGAGCCGAGCCGCCGCCTTTGCCGAACGCTCCCTGCTCGGACGGCTCGGCGGCGGCTGCCTGCGACCCTTCGGCGCCTGGGCGGACGCTCGCGCCGCCGGCGCGGAAGGGGCGGTGCTGAACGAGGTCCATGCGCTGATCGCGGCAGACGACTGGCGCGAGTCCGCGGGAGCCGGGCAGGCGCCCCGCGTCGTTCACGCCGCGGCTTCGACCGAGGACGGGGCGGTCGATCTCGATGTCGTGGCTGGGCGGATTGAACGGGGTCTCGCCAAAGTAGACGCCGGCCTTGCGGCTGGCGGGGTTACGAAGCCGCCTTCCGCGGCAGCGGGTCAGAGGACCCGCGCACCCAGTGTGGGGCTTCCGGACCTCGTTGTGACTTCCGGTCCGGCGACCGTGCAGCGCCTGACCAGGCGGCTCGACCCCGCCATCCAGGTCGCGGCTCTACCGGCGACTACGGTCGAAGTCTTCGACACTCCGTGGCCGACCGACCGCATCGATCTGAACCGCCCCCGCCGCCAGTGGCCCTGGCTGCTGGTCTCCTCGCCGACCGCCGCTCGCGTCGTCGCGGCGCGAGCCGTGCGCGAACCGGCCTGGGGCCGGCTGCCGTGGTGCGCGCTCGGCGAAGGCACCGCCCGCGCGCTGCTCGCGGCCGGCGTGCCGCCGAACCTGGCCGCCCGGGCCTCAGGCGGTCGGGAGTTCGCTCGCTACGCGGCCCGGGTGCTCGACCCGCATTGCCCGATCTTCGTACCGCATTCCGCCCGCGGCGGAGCGTCGCTCGTCGAAGCGCTCGAGGCGGCGGGCCGCCAGGTCACTGCCTGGGCGGCCTACACCGTGCATCCGAACGACGACCTCGACTGGCCCCAAGGTTGGCAAGCCGCCCGCGCCCGCGTACTCTTCACCGCTCCATCGGCGGTTTCCGCCTTCGCAGCGTCCGGCCTGGGCTGGCCGGGAAGCTGCTGGGCGATCGGAGCCGCCACCGCCGCGGCGCTCCGCAGCGCCGGAGCCGGCAACGTGAAGTGCGCACAGGAACCGACCGCCGCCGGCATCGAACGCCTGTGGCTCGACGAAGCGGGCGCCCAGCCGAAAGTCAATCGCGACCCGAGGGAGAACGGATGAGCGCCGGACGAAGCAGCGAGGATCTGTGGGCGGAGGCACAGCGCCACCTGGTCGGCGGCGTCAACAGCCCGGTGCGCGCCTACCGCGCGGTCGGCGGCACGCCGCCCTTCATCGCCGAGGCCGAAGGAGCGGTCATGCGCTCGGTCGACGGCACGAGCTACGTCGACTTCGTCGGCTCCTTCGGGCCCCTGGTGCTGGGGCACAGCCATCCAGCCGTGGTCGAAGCCGTGCGCGAGGCGGCCGCCCGTGGCACTTCCTTCGCGGCGCCCCACGAGGGCGAGGTCGAGCTGGCGCGAATGGTCAAGCAGCTCGTACCGCTCATCGAGAAGATCCGTTTCGTCAACTCCGGCACCGAGGCGACCCAGTCGGCGGTCCGGCTCGCCCGCGGCTGTACCGGCCGCGACCTCGTGCTCAAGTTCGAGGGCTGCTATCACGGTCACGTCGACGCACTGCTGGTCGAAGCCGGAAGCGGTCTTGCCACGTTCGGAATCGCCTCGAGCGCCGGCATTCCGGCGGCGACCGCCCGCGACACGATCGTCCTTCCGCTCGACGACGACGGGGCGCTCGAGGGTGCCTTCCGGCGCCACGGCCCGAAGCTCGCGGCCGCGATCATCGAACCGCTGCCGGCGAACAACGGCCTGCTGGTCCAGCGGCCGGAGTACCTCCGTCTTCTGCGCCGTCTGTGCACCGAGCACGGCGCTCTCCTGATCTTCGACGAAGTGCTGTGCGGGTTCCGGGTCCCAGGAGTCACCGTCGGCGCTCAGCTCGGCATCGAACCCGATCTCGTCACCCTGGGCAAGGTGATCGGCGGCGGACTGCCTGTCGGCGCCTACGGCGGTCCGGCGCGGCTGATGGACCAGCTCTCGCCGCTCGGACCCGTTTACCAGGCCGGCACGCTGTCCGGGAATCCGCTCGCCGTCGCCGGCGGGCTCGCCACCCTGCGCGAACTGGTAGCCGGCGACGGCTGGAAGCGGATGGAAGACCAGGGCGCGCTGCTCGGAGGCCGGCTCGGCCCCGTCCTCGAAGCGAGCGGCCACCCCTACCGGCTCGTCCGCTGCGGCTCGATCTTCTGGCTCGCCTACGGCGACGGCGAACCGCCGCGCAGGGCCGACCGCTTCCACCCGAACACGGCCGAGGTCTTCGGCCTACTCCACCGCGGGCTGCTCGACCGGGGCTACATGCTCGCCCCGTCCGCCTTCGAGGTCGGCTTCCTGTCGCTCGCCCACGGTGAAGACGCGCTGACGGGCTTCGCCGGCGCGGTCGGCGAGGCGCTGGCGGAGATCCCGACGCCGTGACTTCCCCGCCGGCGGCGGGCCAGCCCAGCGCCGAGACGGTCGCTGCCTACTTCCGGGAGCTGCAGGACCGGATCTGCGACGCCCTGGTCGAGGTCGACGGCGGCGCCTTCGACGCCCGCGAGCTACGCGGCGAGCGCGGCGGCGTCGCCCGGCCGCGGGTACTGACCGACGGCGAGGTGATCGAGAAGGCGGCGGTCAACTTCAGCCACTCCCGCGGCGACTCGCTGCCCCTGGCGGCGACGGAACGCCGGCCGGAACTCGCGGGCCGGAGCTTCGAGGCGACCTCGGTCTCGCTGATCGTCCATCCGCGCAACCCCTACGCGCCGACCAGCCACGCGAACATCCGCTTCTTCATCGCCCATCCACCGGAAGGCCGCTCGCCAGGAGGAACGAGGGACGAGGAGGAGGAGGAAGGCTGGTGGTTCGGCGGCGGCTTCGACCTGACCCCGTACTACGGCTTCGAGGAGGACGCGGTCCACTGGCATCGCACCGCCGCTCAAGCCTGCGCACCGTTCGGCGATGACCTCTACGCGCGCTACAAGGCCGCCTGCGACGACTACTTCTACCTTCCCCACCGGCAGGAGATGCGCGGCGTCGGCGGCCTGTTCTTCGACGATCTGAACCGGCTCGAGCGGCCCGCCGAACTCGACCCGTTCGGACGCTGCTTCGCCTTCGGGCGCAGCATCGGCGACCACTTCCTGCCCGCCTATCTGCCGATCCTCGAGCGTCGCAAGGACATGCGATACGGCAACCGGGAGCGCGGTTTCCAGCTCTACCGCCGGGGGCGATACGTTGAGTTCAACCTCGTGTACGACCGCGGCACCCGCTACGGACTGCAGGCGCGGGCGCGCACCGAGTCGATTCTCGCGTCCCTGCCGCCGCTGGCGGCCTGGCGTTACGACTACGCGCCCGAAGCCGGATCACCCGAAGCCCGCCTCGCCTCGGAGTTTCTGGTCCGTCGCGACTGGATTTCGGCGTCCAGCAACTCCTGACTCAAGCCCCGCGTACGAGCAGACCCTCGCCATTCAGAAGGACTCTGAGACCACGTGCCCTATCGACCTGAACCTTCCGTCTCGGCCGAGCCCGCCTGCTGCCTCCTGGGTCGCAACGATTCCTGCGGCGTCTGTTCGACGGACCGGCGCGCCATAGGAGTGGTGCTCGCCAACGTCGGCACGCCCTCCGCGCCGACGGCGCCGGCGCTTCGCACCTACTTGCGTCAGTTCCTGAGCGACACCCGCATCGCCGAGCAGCCGCCCTGGAAGTGGCTGCCGATTCTCTACCTCTTCGTGTTGACGACGCGACCGCAGCGCGTAGCCAGGCTCTACGCGAAGATCTGGACCGATGACGGTTCGCCCCTGCTCGCCATCTCACGCCGCCAGGCTGCCGGCATCGCGACCCGGCTCGCGGAGGCCCGTAGCGCTGGCGAGCCGCGGTTCCACGTCGCCGTCGGCATGCGCTACGGCGAACCGTCCATCGAGAAAGCGCTAGCCGACCTGAGGAGCGCGGGCGCCGAGCGCATCCTCTTCCTGCCGCTGTTTCCGCAGTACGCGGCGGCAACCACCGCCTCGGCACTCGACGTCCTGCATCGCGAGGCGCGGTCCTGGCGCCGCGTTCCCGAGATCCGCACGATCAACAGCTACCACGGCGAACCCGGCTACATCCGGGCGTTGGCCGCCAGCATCCGCGAAACATGGCGAGAGGATCAGCCGGACAAGCTCGTCCTCTCGTACCACGGCGTGCCGCAGCGTTACGTGGACCAGGGAGACCCCTACCAGTGCCAATGCCTGGAGACGACGCGGCTGCTCGTGGAGGAGCTTGGCGTAGAGGAAGATCGTGTCCTCAGCACCTTCCAGTCCCAGTTCGGCCGGGAGCAGTGGATCCTCCCCAAGACGGACGACACTCTCCGTGAACTCGCCCGAGCCGGCGACCGCCGCGTCGACGTCGCCTGCCCCGGCTTCTCCGCCGACTGCATCGAGACCCTCGAGGAGATCGAAGTCGAGAACCGCGGCTACTTCGAAGAGTCCGGAGGGGAGCGCCTCCGCTACATCCCCTGTCTCAACGACCGCCCCGACCATCTCGACGCGCTCACCGATCTGATCCTCCGCAACACTCGCGAGTGGCGCAACGGCTGACAAGCCTGTGACAATCGGCACGCGGAACTGAGTCAGAATCTCCCGATGGACAACTGTTGCGTCGTCGCGGCGACCTGGCGTTACGCCAGCGCGGAAGAGATCGCGCGGTACACGCTGCCGGACGAGCGGCGGGCCGCGGAGACACAGCGCCTGAAGCAGCGGATTGGCGCCCAGGGGTTGATCTACCTCGCCACCTGCAATCGGGCCGCCTTCATCTTCTCGGCCGAGCCGGGAGCGACGCTCGCCTCGTGCCGGCGAGAGCTACTGCGGCTACTGGCCGGCGAGGGCGCGGCGCGGCGGGTGTTCCGGAGCTGGGAGGGTGAGGGCGCGGTAGAGCACCTGTACCTGGTCGCGGCCGGCCTCGACTCGGCCCAGCCGGGCGAGCGGGAGATCCGCGGGCAACTGCGCGACGCGCTGGAGGAGGCGACCGCCTCCGGCACGGTCGACCCGGAGTTGCGACGCGTGGTCGAATCGGCGCTCCGGGCCGGCAAGCGCGTACATCGGGAAACCGGTGTCGGCGCCGGGCGCACGTCGCTCTCGGAAATCGCGGCCGACCTGTTGACCGAGCGCGCCGCGGACAACCCGGGCCCCGTCGCCCTCGTCGGTGTGGCCGCGATGACCGAGACCTGCACGGAGAGGCTGCGCTCTCGCGGCATCCCCCTGGTCCTCGTCAACCGCACCCGCTCGAAGGCAGAAGACCTCGCGGAAAGAACCGGCGGCACGGCCCCGCCGAACGGACCCGCAAAGGCGGTCGAGACGATGAGCCTCGACCAGTTCCGGAGCAAGCCCCCGGCGGTCACCGCGGCCCTGTTCTCGACCGGCGCGCCCGGCCCCGTGGTCGATCGGCGCTCTCTCCTGGACCTCGCGGAGAGGAGTCGCGCCCGGTTCGGAGCGTCCCCGTTCGTGATCGACATGGCGATCCCGGCCGATGTGGCCCCCGGCGACGCGGAAGAGGCCGGCCTGGAACGGATCGGCATGGACCGGATCAATGAACTGGCCCAGCAGACCCTCCGCGACCGGCGTGAGCGCACTGCCGAGGCCCGGGTGCTGGTCGACGAAGAACTCGACGCCTACCGCGAGGCGATGGCCACCCGCTCGGTGGCCGGCGCCATCCGGGCAATCGGCGCCAAGTACCAGGACTCGCTGGGCGTCAACCTGGACCGCCTGCTGCAGAGCGACCTGAAGGGCCTCTCGGAGGCCGAGCGGGAGGCGCTCCGGGAATGGACCGCCGTGATGGCGAAGCGGCTGAGCCACCTGCCCGTCGTGGGTCTGCGCGCGGTGGCGATCGAGATCGGCCAGGACGGCGTCGATGCCTTCCTCGCCGCCGCGGCGCCAGAGCTCCTCGAACAGCGGCGTGCCGGCAGGCCCACCGAGCCATCGACCCACGGGACAGCCGGCGAGTGAGCGCCGCACCCACGACGGCGACCGGGCAGGCTGCCGGCCCGGCCCGAAGCGCAGGCCCGCCGGCCGGGCCGCTACTGCTGAGAACCCTTCGATTCGAGGAGACGCCGCGGCGGCCGCTGTGGATGATGCGCCAGGCCGGACGCATCCTGCCCGAGTACCGCGCGCTCAAGGAGCGCCACGGCTTCGCGGGTCTCGCGCGCGACCCGGAGCTGGCGGCCGAAGTGACCCTGATGCCGCTCCGGCGCTTCCCGTTGGACGCCGCCATCACCTTCGCCGACATCATGTCGCCGCTACCGGCGCTCGGCGTCGACTTCCGCTTCGACCCCGGCCCGGTCGTCGCCGAGCCGATTCGAAGCGCGCGGGACGTCGCCGACCTGCCCGATCCCGACGAACTCGACGAAGCCGCGATCGCTCCGGAGGTCGCGGCCGCCCAGCGGATCGTGCGGTCCGATCTCGCCCCGGAAACGGCGCTGCTCGGCTTCGCCGGCGCGCCGCTGACCCTCGCGGCCTACCTCGTCGAAGGCCGCGGCGTTCGCGACTTTCCCCGGCTGCGGGCATTCGCCTACGAGGAGCCGGCGGCCTTCGACGCGCTGCTCGACCGTCTGGGCCGGCTCTGCGCCCGCTACCTCTTGAGCCAGCACCGCGCCGGAGCCGATGCGGTGCAGGTCTTCGATTCCTGGGCAGGCCTCTTCCCGCGCGCCGAGTGGCGGCGCCGGGTCCGGCCGCATCTCAAACGGTTGCTGGTCCGGCTCGGCGAGACCGCTGTTCCGCGCATTCTCTTCCTCCATGCCGCGCCTCAACTGGTGGACGAGTACGCCGGGCTGCCCTGCGAGGCGCTCGGCGTCGACTGGCGCACCGACCTCGGCGCGCTGCGCCGGCGGCGGCCGGACCTCTGCCTGCAAGGCAACCTGGACCCCGCGGTGCTGCTCGCCGGCGACGACGCCGTCCGGCGCGAGGCCGGACGCCTGCTCGCCAGCATGCCGCGACGCGGCCACATCGTGAACCTCGGCCACGGCGTGCTGCCGGACACTCCGCTTCAGGCGGTGCAGACCCTGGTCGAGAGTATCCACGCCGAGGCGGAGGACGCTTGAGCGAACCGCCGGCGGCCGGTCGCCTGGTTGTCGTCGGCGGCGGACCTTCCGGACTGGCCGCCGCCTGGAAGGCGTCCGTCGAGGCGGTTCGCGCCGGCGCATCGCTGGAGATCGTCGTACTCGAGGCGGAGGACGAGGTCGGCGGCAAGGCCCGCACGGAGCACGCCGCGGACCTCCTGATCGAGACCGGCCCGCAGGGCTTCCTCGACGATCAGCCCGTGCTGCGCGAGATGATCGACGCCTGCGGCCTCAGTGGCGAAGTGCTGGCGCCCGAACCGGCAGCGAACCGCCGTTACATCTACCGTGGCGGCCGGTTGCGGGAGCTGTCGCGCAGCCCGCTGGCGTTCGCCAGGAGCGGCCTGCTGGGTCCCATCGGTCTGGCCAGGCTGGCGATGGAGCCCCTGGTGCGGAGTCGGCAGGACGGCGACACGGATGGCGGCGCCGGCGATGACGAGTCCCTCCACGACTTCGCCGCGCGCCGCATGGGCCGGCAAGCCGCCCGGCGCCTCATCTCCCCGGTCGTGCTCGGCATCTTCGCCGGCGACGCGCGGAAGCTCTCGGCAGCGGCCGCGTTCCCGAGGCTGGTCGCGATGGAACGGGCCTACGGCTCCCTGTTCAAGGCGATGCGCGCCGGCCGCAGGCGCGGCGCTCCGCCGCCCGGCCACCGGACGTTTCTTCAGGGCATCCAGAGCCTGCCCCGGGCGGTTGCCGCGTTGCCCGGGATCGAGGTCCGTTGCAACCAACGCGTCACCGCGATCGAACGCGGCGGGAGGGGCTTCACCGTCGCCTCGTGCGCCGGCGACGTTGCCGCCGATGCGGTGGTCGTCGCCGCAGACCTGCCAGCCGCCGCCGACCTCGTCGACGGTGTCTCGGCATCGGCTGGGGACGAACTCAGGCAGATCGAGTCGCCCCCGATGGCGATCGTCCACACCGCCTTCGAGGCCGCCGCCGCGGCCCACATCGAGCCGGCCTACGGCTTCCTCGTCGCCCGCGGCGAAGGCATCCGCATGCTCGGCTGCCAGTACGAAACCGCGACGTTCCGCGGCCGCGGCCCGGATGGCACGTTCCTGGCCCGCTCCCTGTTCGGCGGCAGCGTCGATCCCGAAGCGGCCGACCTCGGCGACGCTCAGCTCGTCGACCTGACCCTCAGCGAACTGCGCCGGACGGCCGGCATCGACGCGGAACCGGCCTGGACGGGCGTCGCGCGCTGGCCGCACGCGATTCCGCAGTACGCCCCGGGGCACCCTCAGCGCGTGGCCAGAATCGAAGCGGCCCTGGACCCGATCGCGGGGTTCCATCTGGCTGGCAACGCTCTTCATGGCGTTGGCCTGAGCCGCGCCATCGCGGTCGGCGCGGAATGCGGCGAAAGCGCGGCGCGTGAACTGCTCAACTGAGCGTCAAACCGGGCTACACTCACCCGTTCCAACAGCACAACACTCTCGGAGACAGTCCCCATGAAGGAAGCACTGCAGTTCTACATCAACGGTGAATGGGTCGACCCGGTGACCCCGAGCACGATGGACGTGATCGATCCGTCGACGGAAGAAGCGATCGGCCGGATCAGCCTCGGCAGCGCGGCCGACGTCGACAAGGCCGTCACTGCGGCACGGGCCGCCTTCGAGTCCTTCTCGCAAACGAGCCAGGAAGAACGGGTGGAACTCCTGGGCCGGATCGTCGCCGGCTACCAGGCGCGGATCGGTGAGATGGCGGAGACGATCTCGATGGAGATGGGCGCCCCGGCGTGGCTCGCCAAGGCCGCCCAGGCCCCGTCCGGCCTCGGCCACTTCGCCGGCGCCCTGAACGTGCTGAAGGGCTACGACTTCGTCGAGACGCGCGGCACGACGAACATCGTCAAGGAACCCGTCGGCGTGTGCGGTCTGATCACGCCTTGGAACTGGCCGATCAACCAGATCGCCTGCAAGGTCGCCCCGGCGCTCGCCGCGGGCTGCACGATGGTCCTGAAGCCGAGCGAGGTGGCGCCGCTCAACGCCATCCTGCTCGCCGAGATCCTCCACGATGCCGGCGTCCCGCCGGGCGTCTTCAACCTGATCAACGGCGAAGGGCCTGAGGTCGGGGCCGCCATGTCGGCTCACCCCGGCATCGACATGATGTCCTTCACCGGCTCCACCCGGGCCGGCCGCGCGGTCGCCAAGGCCGCCGCTGACTCGATCAAGCGGGTCTCGCAGGAACTCGGCGGCAAGTCGCCGAACATCGTCCTCGAGGATGCCGACATCGACAAGGCGGTCAAGGCCGGCACCCGGCAGTGCTTCCTGAACAGCGGCCAGTCCTGCAACGCGCCGACGAGGATGCTGGTGCCGGCGGCCTCGCACGCCCGCGCGCTCGAGGTAGCCAAGGCCGCCGCTGAAGCGACCGCCGTCGGTCCTCCGGGACAGGAAGGCGTCGCCATCGGCCCCGTCGTCAGCAAGATCCAGTACGACAAGATCCAGGGCCTGATCGCCAAGGGCATCGAGGAGGGCGCCGAACTCGTCACCGGCGGCACCGACCGCCCCGAGGGCCTCGACAGCGGCTACTACGTCCGTCCCACCGTCTTCGGCGGCGTCAGCAACGACATGACGATCGCCCGCGAGGAGATCTTCGGCCCCGTGCTCTCCATCCTCCCCTACGAGACGGAGGAGGAAGCGATCCAGGTCGCCAACGACACCGTCTACGGCCTGTCGAGCTACGTCCAGTCCGGCGACCTCGACCACGCCCGCAACGTGGCCTCCCGGATCCGCGCCGGCAATGTCCACATCAACGGCGCCCCCGCCGACTTCGGCGCCCCCTTCGGCGGCTACAAGCAGTCCGGCAACGGCCGCGAATGGGGAGACTTCGGCTTCGAGGAATTCCTCGAGGTCAAGGCCGTGATGGGAGCACTGCCGAAGGCGAGCTGAGGCAGCGGCGGGCCTGCACCGTAGCCGGACCGGGTCAGAGAAGCAACTGGATGATCGCAGCCGTCAGACCGGCGTTGGCCAGGACGATGCCGATGGCGACTCTGTAGAGTTCGGCCCGGGTTCGCGTGCCGAGATGCTCAAGGTCGGCCTTCGTTGCCAGGTGGTCGCCGGTGGCCCCCTGAATCGCATTCACGATGGCAGCAGCCTGCCGCTCGCCGATGCCGGCGGCCTGTAGCTCTCGGGCAGCAGCCAAGGTGTCGAACAATTGGGTAGTCACGCGCTCGCTTCTCCGTCGCAGCAAGCGGGGCACTCCTGACGTTACGGCGGCACTGCCGGCGCGTCAACGTGTGGCTGGTCTATAGCCGGCCGAAGCGGCCGGCCGGGTCGAGTGCCTGCTCGACGCGGCGTAGCAGCTCGCCGCCGGTGCGGCAGCCGAGGATCGGCTGGTTCGCGGCCTCGGCCGGCGCGCGCAGCGCCAGGGCAGTCAGTTTCGCCTCGCTGAGAGCGCGGTCCAGGGCCGGCAGGTCGGCGACGCGTTCGGCGGGCCAGGCGACGAAAGCCTGCTGGATGCCGGCGCTGTAGACCCTGGCCACCTGGGATGCGTCGAGGTCGGCCAGGACCTGTTCCAGGGCGCCGGCCGTGGCCGGAGTCAGGGGGAGCTTGAGCACGGAGGCGTCCGTCGAAGCCCAGCCGAACTCGCGGCGTGCGCGCCAGTGCCTCGCATCGGCGTCGCCCGAGAGAGTTGAGACGTCCGTGTCGAGAAGATCGGCGGCGCGTTTCAGACGAGCGTCCAGGGCGAAGCTGCGGCCGCCGATCCGGATCTCCAGGTCCCAGCCGGCCAGACCATGGGCCAGGTCGAGGCACTCGATTTCGACGGCACCGGCCCCGACGCAGCCCGCGGCCTCGATGGCCTCGTCGAGAGCCATGCCCGCGACGCGCAGGGTGGCGCAACTCTCCGGGTGCGGGAACACCTTGAACGTGCACTCGGTGAGGACGCCGAGGCGACCCAGGCTGCCGACCATGAGCTTCGGCAGGTCGAAGCCGGCGGCGTTCTTGACCACCTTGGCGCCGCCGCGGACGATCTCGCCGCGGCCGTCAACGAAGGTCACGGCCAGCAGGAAGTCGCGCAGCCCGCCATAGCGGAGCCGGCCGGGGCCGTTGGCGCCCGCGGCGACAGCGCCTCCGACGGTGCTGCCGGCGGCCACGAGAAGGGGATCGAAGGGCAGGTACTGGCCCTCAGCCGCCAGCCGCGCTTCGACCTCGGCGAGCGGCGTGCCGGCCAGCGCGGTCACCGTGTACTCGCTCGGCAGATACTCCGTGATGCCGCTGAGGGCCGACAGGTCGACCACGTCGGCGCCGTCGACGGACCACAAGGCTGGCTTCGTGCCGCCGCCACGCGGCAGGACCAACTCCGCGCCGCGTACGGCTTCGGCAACCACGGCCGCCGAACCCGGACGGCTGGGTGCTCCCGTCATTCGCGTGAGATGACCCCCGCCGCCTCCAGCGGATGCGGACCGTGGCTCAGCAGCGCCGGCGCCTCGGCGTCCGGGAACATCTTGCCCCGGTTCGCCAGTTCGCCGGGATCGATCGCCATGCGGATGCGGCGCATCGCGTCCAGGTCGGCCTCGCCGAACATCTCGCCGAGGTACTGCCGCTTCTCCATGCCGACACCGTGCTCACCGGTGATCGAACCGCCGAGGTCGATGCAGAGCCGGAGGATCTCGCCGGCCAGCTCCTCGGCGCGCTCCAGCTCGCCTTCGACGCGGCCGTCGAAGAGGATCAACGGGTGCAGATTGCCGTCGCCGGCGTGGAAGACGTTGGCCACCCGGATGCCGTGCTGCTCGCCCAGGTGCTGGATCTTCGTCAGCGCTTCGCCCAGGCGGGAACGGGGCACGACGCCGTCCTGCACGATGTAGTCCGGGCTCAGCCGCCCCACCGCCGAGAACGCGCTCTTGCGGCCCTTCCAGATGCGCATCCGGTCGTCCGGATCGCTGGCAATGTGCTCCAGGTAAGGACTCGATCGCCTGACGACTTCCAGCAGCAGCTCGCTCTCGGCCGCCACCTGCTGCTTCTCGCCTTCGAGTTCGACGATCAGGAGACCCTCGGCGTCCAGCGGATAGCCGGCGCCGACCGCCGCCTCGGCGGCCTCGATCGCCAGGTTGTCCATGATCTCCATCGCTCCGGGAAGCAGGCCCGAGGCAACGACCGCGGCCACCGCCTCGCCCGCCGCCGACAGCGAGTCGTAGGCGGCCAGCAGGGTGAAGTACGTCTCGGGCTTCGGCAGCAGGCGCAGCGTGATCTTCGTGGCGATCCCGAACAGACCCTCGGAGCCGACGAACAGGCCGACCAGATCGGGCCCCACACCCTCCAGGCTGTCGCCGCCGATCTCGATTACCTCGCCGTCCGGCAGCACCACCTCGAGACCGAGCACGTGGTTGCTCGTCATCCCGTACTTCAGACAATGGGCGCCGCCGGAGTTGAAGGCCAGATTGCCGCCGATCGTGCACACCGACTGGCTCGACGGGTCGGGCGAGTAGTAGAGGCCGTAGGGCGCCGCGGCATCGGATACAGCGAGGTTGACCACCCCCGGCTCGACCACCGCCGTCCGGCGCACCGGGTCCACTTCGAGAATCCGGTTGAGCCGGTTCATCGCGATGACCACGCCGTCGTGGACCGGCAGCGAACCGCCGGAAAGGCTGGTGCCGCTTCCGCGCGCCAGGAAGGGCACGTTCGCGCCGGCGCAGAGCCGCACCACGTCGACGACTTCTTCCGCCGAATCGACCAGCACGACGGCCCGCGGGCGGGCCCGGAACGCGGTCAGGGCGTCCGACTCGTAGGCCGCCATGGGGGCGGCGCCGGTGAGGACCCGGTCAGGGCCGAGGCGCCGCGTCAGCGCGTCGAGGAAGTCCGCTGCGTCGGTTGTCGTCATGAGTCGACGATCAGCCTACAACGCCGCGGCAAGGTGCCGCTGCCAACCCGGGGCGGCTCAGTCGCCGAGCGGCATCACGATCCAGAGCAGGATGTAGACGATGATCCCGGGGAACGCGACCGAGAGGATGGAGACCAGGATGTAGAGCAGACGGACGCCGGTCGGGTTCCAGCCCAGCCAGGCGGCTATGCCGCCGCAGACGCCGCCGATCAGGCGGTTGGAGGCGGAACGATGAAGGGGGCGGGACTGGGTGGCTGTCGCGGTCACGGTCGGTTCCTCCTGGGAGACACTGCTCACGTTCAACTACGGATTCTGAACGACCTGGGTTCCAGGTCGCCAGTTCGGCCGACTCATAGCCGGTTACGCATAGGATGAGTCCGATGGCCGAGCAAGAGCAGGCTCCGGAACGGCTCGGAACACTTCGGAGCCTTGCACAGGCTGTCCGATCCTGGCGGACGCTGTCGGTCGTCCTGCTCTCGTTCTCCTCCGGGATGCCGCTGGGCCTGGTCTGGATCGCGATTCCGGACTGGATGCGCGACGCCGGCATCGACATCCGGCTTGTCGGCCTGTTCACCCTGGCCCAGGCGCCGTGGACGTTCAACGTCGTCTGGGCGCCCCTGATGGACCGCTTCCCCCCGCCCTTCCTCGGCCGGCGACGGGGATGGGCCGCGATCGCTCAGGTCGGTCTGCTTCTCGGCACTCTCGGCCTGTCCGGTGTCGGCGATCACCCGGACGCCCCCTGGCTGGCCCTGGCCCTGACCCTGGCGATCGCCATGGCGGCGGCCTCGCAGGACATCGCGGTCGACGCCTACGCCGTGGACGTGCTCCGCAAGGAGGAACAGGGCGCGGCGGTCGGCGCCCGCATCGGCCTCTATCGGCTAGCCATGCTCGTTGCCGGCGGAACCGCCATCACGGTTGCCGGCAGAACCTCCTGGCCACTCGTCTGCGTCGGCCTGGCGGTGCTCTACCTGCCCATGCTGGCAATCACCATTCGGGCACCCGAGCCGAAGAACCTGCCACCGGCTCCGAAGACGCTCCGGGATGCTGTCTGGCAGCCCTTCCTGGGCTTTCTCTCCCGCCATCGAGCGGTCGAGATTCTCGCCTTCGTCATCCTGTTCAAGTTCGGCGACAACATGGCCCAGGGCCTGCTCCGCCCTTTCCTGGTCGACATGGGTTACTCAGCGGACCATCGTGGCGTCGCCCTGGCCACGGTCGGCACGACCGCGACCATCGTCGGATCGATCGCCGGCGGCCTGGGGACCAACGTGATGGGCCTCGGCAGGGCGCTGTGGATCTTCGGGTTCCTGCAGATCTTCTCGAACGTCGGGTACATCCTGCTGGCGAACCTGCCGATGCAGCCGGGCCTCCTCTACGGCGCCATGGGCTTCGAGTCCCTATGCCAGGGACTTGGCACCGGCGCCTTCTCCGTACTGCTGCTGCGCATGACGCAGAAGCGCTTTTCGGCCACTCAGTACGCGCTGTTCTCCACCCTGTTCGGTATGGGACGAATCGTCTCAGGGCCTATCGCCGGCTTCATGGTCCACTCGGTGGGGTGGTCCAACTTCTTCCTGCTGACGATCCCGCTCGGCCTGCCCGGCCTCTACATGCTCAGCCGCTTCGTCAAGCCGGGCGAGCGTGAGCCCGCGTTCCAGGTCCGCCGCCAGGAGGCGCTGCCGCCGCGGTCGCCGGCGCAACTCGCTGCCCACGGCCTGACGTACGGCAGTCTGACGCTGGCCGGAGGCGCCCTCCTGCTCACGGGTCTGGCCGCCCTGGAGGCAGTGCGCGCCGGCGAGTTCGCCGACTTCGGATTCGGATCGGCGCTGCTCGCGATCGCAACCCCGTCCGACATGTTCGGCTGGATCCAGTTGGCCGGCCTGATCGCGTTCAGCGCCGCGATCGGACTGTTCGCCGCGGCGGTGCAGGCGGCACGCCATGGAGATGGAGCCGCACTTGCGGCGGCAAGTAACGAACCCTAGGGCTAGCGCGCGACCTGGCCCGTCCGCAGCGCACGCTGCATCGTCGTCGGCTCGTCGGGGTAGAGCTTGGCGACGTATTCGCCGTAGCCATTGAAGATCGGCGTCTCGAACGGCTCGTTGCTGCCCAGCCAGTGGGAGATGTCCTGGCGCCAGCGCGGGTGCGGGATGTTCGGGTTCACGTTCGAGAGATAGCCGTACTCGTGCGGCTGCACCTGCCAGAAGATCTTCGGCTCCTCGGCCACGAACTCGATCTTGACGATCGACTTGGGGTTCTTGTAGCCGTACTTCCACGGCACTACGATGCGCAGCGGCGCACCGTGTTGCTTGACCAAGGGCTCGCCGTAGATACCGGTGGCGACGAAGGCGAGTTCGTTCATCGCCTCATCCAGCCTCAGGGCTTCAAAGTAAGGCCAGTCGTAGCCGAAACCGCGCACTTCCGATTCCCGGATACCGGGCATCTGGTCCCTCTTCAGCGCGGTGAAAAAGCGCACATGGCGAGCCGAGGACTTCGGGCTGGCCTTCTCGATCAGCTTGCTGAGCGGGAAGCCGCTCCAGGGCACGTTCATCGCCCAGCGCTCGACGCAGCGGAAGTGGTACAGGCGCTCCTCGTGCTCGAAACCGAAGATGTCGTCCAGATCGAGCGTCATCGGGTTGTCGCACAGGCCCGTGACCTCGACCTTCCACGGCTCGACGGTGAACTTGCCGGCGAACTTCCACACGGGACCGCCGCGGCCGGGCAGGAACTCGTAGAAGTTGTTGTGGCTGCCGGCCGCCTCGCGCGGCGTCAGGTCGCCGCCGACGCTCTCGGGCGGACCCGCGAACTTCGTGTTGCGCTTGGGGCGCGCGCTGAGCTCGGCGCCGTAGACGTCAGGCCGTTCGAGCGCCGGCTTCAGCTTGTCCTCGATCGGAGGCGCCGGAGGCGGCGCCGGCACCTGCTGGCGGAGGCGGAACTGGGCGGCAAGGGGCGACGCGCCGGCGATGCCGACCGCGGCCGCGGCCACGAACTTGCGCCGGTCCATGTAAACATCCCGCGGCGTCGCCTCGCGGCTCGGCAGCGCGATGCCGGAGTCGGAGGGGAGGTAACGGGCGGGGTCGTACTTCTTGATCCACATCGCATTGGATCCGAACGGGACGGCCAGAGTCGCTATTCCGTTCGGAGCTTCCTCCTGTTCTCCTGCGCTTCGCGGCCGGGCGCTACGTTCAAGCCTACCAGCCGGACACCGCCCCACCACGTGTTCGGCGCGACCCTTCGCCCACGCCCGCTCAAACGATCGAGCCAGAGGGCGAGCCGGCGCAGGGGCGTCCCCGCCATCCACCGCCAGAGCTGGCTGAGACGTTTCGAGTAGTCCCGGTTGTACGGGCAGACCCGGACGCAGATCGAGCAGTCGGTGTTCTGGTTCGACCAGAACCGGAAGCACTTCTCGGCGTCCGTCGTCCACTTCCTGACGCCGCGGATGTTGGAGATGTTGTAGACACGGTCCGACGGCGCGTCCATCGCGATGGCCTTCGGCGGGCACGCATCCGAACACGCGCGGCACACTTCGCAGGTCTCGCGCACGCCGAAGCGCCGCGGACGGTCGTGCGCCAGAGGCATGTCGGTGAAGATCTTCCCGAGCCGCACCCTGGGGCCGAACTCCCTGGTGATCAGCAGGCCGTGACGGCCGTACTCGCCCAGCCCCGCCTTGATCGCGAGCGGAATCGCCAGGGCCGTGTCGTTCATCGTCGGCACCGCGGCGTAGCCCATGTTCAGGATGTACTGGGCGATCGCGAGCAGCACCACCGTGTCGCTGCTGTAACCGACTCCCGTCGCCGTCCCGCTCAGGGCCGACGGCACCGTCTGCACCAGCTCCCGGTCCATCGCCTGCGCAATGACCACGACGTTGGAGAGATCGCCCGGAAGCTCCTGGGGCTTCTCCGTGTCGGTTTCCCTCGAGTAAGCGTGGGTGTACACCCAGCGCTCGTCGTTCCCGGTGATGCCCACCAAGTCGGCGCCCAGTGCGCGGGCGGCCGTCTTGAGGTCGACGGCGAGTCGAGCGGCGAGGACCTCCTCCGGTTCGTCGCTTTCGTCCGGCGGGCCCGGACCGTCCCGGAGCACCGTGTAGGGGTCGAGGAAGCCCTCGCGGCGGTCGGCGCCTTCCCGGAACTCGGCGAACAGATCGGTGACGTGCCAGGAGGCGTTGCGAAGCGCGTAATCGCGCCGCGTGAACCCTTCGACCGGGCGCCAGCGCAGCTCCGGCGTGCGGTACGTCTCGTAGAACATGTCCGAGCGGGAGGTCCTCACCTCGGGGTCCCAGAACGAGCGGCAGAAGACGTCGTCCTTCTGGGAGAAGCGTTCGAAACCCTCGCCTACCTCGAACCCCGCTTCGGCATCGCTGACGGGGCGCTCTCCGGACTGCGGCCCGGCCGTCACGGTCGTACGCCCCGCCGTTCCATGCGCATCAAACCAGGGCCTCGATGAACTGCGCCGCCCATTCGTGGACGGAATGCCGGCGCACGACCTCGCGCATGGCCTTCATCCGTCGCGCCCCGTCCTCCGGGTCGAGTGTGACCGCCCGCTCGATCGTCGCGGCCATGGCGTTCACGTCGTGCGGGTTCACGAGCAGGGCGTCCGGCAGCTCGGCGGCCGCGCCCGCGAACTCGCTCAGCACGAGCACGCCGTCGTCCTCGAGCCGGGTGGCGACGTATTCCTTGGCAACCAGGTTCATGCCGTCGCAGAGCGGCGTAACCAGCATCACGTCGGCGACCAGGTAGAAGGCGATCAGTTCCTCGAACGGCAGGTTGCGCCGGAAGTACTGCACCGGAACGACGCCGAGTTCGCCGTACTCCCCGTTGATCTGGCCGACGAGTTCCTCGACATCGCGGCGCAGGATCTGGTACTCCGAGATGCGCTCCCGGCTCGGCACGGCCACCTGGACCATCACCGCATCGCGGATCGACCGGTCCTCGCGCCCCAGCCATTCTAGGAACGCCTTGAGCCGCAGGTCGATGCCCTTCGTGTAGTCCAGGCGGTCGACCGACAGGATGATCTTCCGACCCCGGCGCAACTGCTGGAGTTCCTCGGCCCGCTCCCGGATCTCGGGCGACAGCGCCGCGTTCGCGTAGCGGTCCGTGTCGATCGAGATCGGGAAGGCGCCGACGCGGATGTCGCGCCCCTGGTAGCGAATCGTCTCGCCCTGCGGCTCGGCCTCGATCAGCCGGTCGGCGAGCCGCGTGAAGTTGTCGGCGCCGGCCTGGGTCTGGAAGCCGACCACGTCGGCGCCTAGCAGGCCCTCCAGCACCGCCCGCCGCCAGGGCAGGCGCAGAAACAGCTCGATCGGCGGGAACGGAATGTGGAGGAAGAAGCCGGAGCTGACATCCGGTCGCAGCTCACGCAGCATGCGCGGCACGAGCTGCAGGTGGTAGTCCTGGATCCACACGCGGCCCCCGGGCGCCGTCCGGCGCGCCGCCTCCTCGGCGAAGCGCCGGTTGACCGCGACGTAGGGGTTCCACCAGTGGCGGTGGTACTCGGGCGGCCGCACGGCGTCGTGGTAGAGCGGCCAAAGGGTCGAGTTGCACATCCCCTGGTACGAGCCGGCGACTTCCGCCTCCGACACCGGCACCGCCACGTTCAGGATGTCCTCGTGGCGGAACGGCTCGGGCGCGTCGTCGGCGCCGCCGGTCCAGCCGACCCAGCACCCGCCCGCCTCGCGCACGATCGGCGACAGGGCGCTCACGAGACCGCCAGGGCTTTGCGCCCAGCCCAGTTCGCCGTCCACTTCCTCGCGACGCACAGGGAGCGTGTTCGCGACGATCACGAGCTCCGACTGCTGGGCAGCCGGAAGATCCTGGGAACCCATCGGTTTCAGTATCGTAAGGGATCTCGGAGGCTCTCCCGTGTGAACCAGAAAGCGCATCCTCCGCACGTCGCATGGGACCTCCTGAAAGCGGGTCCCGAAATGCCCCCGCCGGCATCGTGGGCGCTGTTCCTGGATGTCGACGGGACGCTGATCGAGATCGCGGACGAACCCGACGCGGTCCACGTCGACGAACGGATCGGCGGCCTGCTCGAACGACTCCGCAGCCGGCTCGACGGCGCGCTGGCGCTTGCCAGCGGACGCCCCCTGGACGTTCTCGACCGCTTCTTCGCGCCGCTGGAGCTGCCGGCGGCCGGGCTGCACGGTCTGGAACGCAGGTCCGCCGACGGCCACGTGAACCGGACGGACGGAGCCGCCGCGCTCGGCCCGGCCCGCCGCGAACTGGAGCGATTCGCCGCCGCGCACCCGGGCACCCTGCTCGAAGACAAGTCCGCGACCCTGGCGCTCCACTACCGTCGCGCGGCCGGCGCCGAGAGGGCGGCTCGCGAGGTGATGGAGAGAGTCCGCGCCTCCCTGGGCCCCGCCTACGGAGTCCAGGAGGGCAAGATGGTGCTGGAGTTGAAGCCCCATCGCCCGAACAAGCGCACCGTGGTCGAGGACTTCATGGCCGAGGCGCCGTTTCGCGACCGCGTGCCCGTCTTCATCGGCGACGACATCACGGACGAAGACGGATTCGCCGCCGCGCAGGGCTACGGCGGCGCCGCGATCGTGGTGGGACTCCAGCGCGAGACCGGTCGCACCAGCAACGCCCGGTACGGCTTGAGCGGAGTGCGCGAGCTGCACCGCTGGCTGGAGGCCCTCGGCGAGAGGCTCGAGAGCCGATGACGAGGGACGACGTCCGGCCGCTCGACGGCGGCGTGATCGGCAACTGCGGCTTCGGAGCGCTGATCGACCCGCGCGGCCGGATCTGCTGGGCCTGCCTGCCCCACTTCGACGGCGACCCCGTCTTCCATTCGCTCCTGGGCGGGAACGGCGACCGCGATGCCGATCCGGAGACCGGCGGCTTCTTCGACATCCTGCTCGAGGGGTTCCGGGAAAGCGAGCAGCAGTACATCGAGAACACGGCGATCCTGGTGACGACGCTCCGCGACGGCAACGGCGCCGCGATACGGATCACCGACTTCGCGCCCCGGTTCGAGCAGTTCGGTCGCTCCTTCCGGCCGACGATGATCATCCGCACCATCGAACGAGTCGCCGGTGAACCCCGCATCCGCATCCGGCTGCGGCCGCGCTTCGACCACGGCTCGCGCCGCCCCGAACTGACCCGTGGCAGCAACCACATCCGCTACGTCGGACCGGCTCTGACGCTCCGGTTGACTACCGACGCGCCGGTCTCGCTGGTCACCGACGAGATCTCCTTCGTCCTGGAGCAGCCGCTCACCCTGCTGCTCGGGCCGGACGAGAGCCTGACCGAGCCCGTGGACTCCGTGGCGCGTGAGTTCCGGAGCCGGACGGAAACCTGGTGGCGCGAGTTCGTGCGCCACCTGGCGGTGCCCTTCGAGTGGCAGGAGGCGGTGATCCGCGCCGCGATCACACTCCAGCTCTGCAGTTTCGAAGAGACGGGGGCCGTGCTTGCGGCGATGACCACCTCGATTCCCGAAGCGCCGGACAGCGGGCGCAACTGGGACTACCGCTTCTGCTGGCTGCGGGACTCCCACTTCGTCGTGCAGGCGCTCAACCGCCTGGGCGCCACCCGCACGATGGAGGGCTACCTCGGCTACATCACGAATCTCGCCGCTGCGGCCGAGGGCGGCGTGCTGCAACCGGTCTACGGGATCAAGTTCGAGCGCGAGCTCACCGAACGCACCGTCGACGGCCTGCCGGGCTACCGCGGCATGGGGCCGGTACGAGTCGGCAACGACGCCTGGCGCCAGCTCCAGAACGACAGCTACGGCAGCGCCATCCTCTCCGTCACCCAGAGCTTCTTCGACCGGCGGCTGGTCAAGCCCGGCAACCGGCGTGTCTTCGGCTGGCTGGAGCAGCTCGGCGACCAGGCGGCCGGCCTGTTCGACCAGCCCGACGCCGGCCTCTGGGAGTTCCGGCAACGGAGCGCGGTACACACCTTCTCGAGCGTCATGTGCTGGGCCGCCTGCGACCGCCTGGCGCGCATCGCCAGAGTCCTCGGCCTCACCGACCGCGACACGCACTGGACGAACCGGGCTGTCTCCATCCGCCGGCACATCCTCGAGAACGCCGAGACCGGAGGCCGCCTCGCCGCCACCCTCGACGGCGAAGGGATCGACGCCAGCCTGCTGCTTCTCCACGACCTCGGCTTCGTCGACGCCGAAGACCCCCGCTTCGCGGCCACCGTCGAATCGCTCGAACCGCTGCGCGCCGGCCACAACTTCTTCCGCTACAGGGAGGACGACTTCGGCGCCCCGGCCACGTCCTTCGCCGTCTGCAGCTTCTGGTACATCGACGCGATCAACGCCCTCGGCCGCCGCGAAGAAGCCCACGAGCTCTTCGAGCAGATGCTCGAACGGCGCAACCCGGTGGGACTCCTCTCCGAGGACCTCGATCCGGAGACCGGTGAACTCTGGGGCAACTTCCCCCAGACCTACTCGATGGTCGGCCTGATCAACTCGGCGCTGCGGCTCAGCCGGCCGTGGAGCGAGGCGTTCTAGAGTCACGGCATGAACGCCGACCAACTCCACCTCCACGAAGAACTGCTGCTCCTCGCCCTGCACGACACGAAGGGCACCCTGGGCGGCGCCCACACGAGCATCGGACTCGGCGGCGCCATAGCCGCCGAACTCCTGCTCCAGGAACGCATCCGCATCGACGAATCGCGCCGCTGGCGGAAACTGGTCGAGGTCCGCGACATCAGCAGCACCGACGACTCGATCCTCAACGAGTGCCTGAAGAGAGTCCGGTCCGCCAAGCGGCGGGCCTCGATCCAGACCTGGATCACACGCTTCTCCTCCATGAGGAAGCTCCACCACCGGGTCGCCGAACAACTCTGCGCACGGCGCATCCTGCGGGCGGACGAGCAGGAGATCCTGCTCATCTTCAAGCGACGCGTCTTCCCGGAGATCGACCCGGGGCCGGAACGGGAGATCATCGAACGCCTGCGGGTTGCGATCTTCAGCGACGACCGGGAGGTCGAGCCGCGAACAGTCGTCCTGGCCGCGCTCGCCCACGCGGTGGGTTTGCTCAACCCGACCTTCGGCCGCGGGGAACTGAGGCCCCGCAAGCAGCGTCTGAAGAGCCTCGTGAAGGGCGACGTCATCGGCCGCGCCACCGCGGGCGCCGTCGAAGCGGCGCAGGCCGCCGTCATGGCGGCGGCCGTCATGCCCGCCATCATCGCCTCCTCGACCTCTTCGAACTCCAGCTGACCTTGCCCAAGCTCTACGCCGAAGTCGCGCCCTGGTGGCCGCTGATCTCACCGCCCGAGGAGTACGAAGAGGAAGCCGGCATCTACCGCCGACACCTGCTCGACGCGTGCGACGCCGCTCCCAGGACCGTCCTCGAACTCGGCAGCGGCGGCGGCCACAACGCGTCCCACCTCAAGGCGCACTTCGAGATGACCCTGGTCGACCTGTCGCCCGGGATGCTGGCGATGAGCCGGCAGCTCAACCCCGAGTGCCGGCACGTCGAGGGCGACATGCGGACCGTTCGGCTCGACCGGACCTTCGACTGCGTCTTCGTCCACGACGCGATCGACTACATGACGACGCTCGAGGACCTGCGCGCCGCCATCGAGACCGCCTGGGTCCACTGCCGGCCCGGCGGCGCCGCCCTCTTCGCGCCCGACCACCTGCGCGAGAACTTCCAGCCCAGGACCGACTGCGGCGGTTGCGACGGAGAGGACCGTAGCGCCCACTACCTCGAGAACACCTGGGACCCGGACCCCGGGGACACGATGATCACGACCGACTACGCCTTCGTGCTGCGCTCACAGGATGGCAGCGTCGAGGTCGTGCATGACCGCCACGTCACGGGCCTCTTCCGCCGCTCCGACTGGCTCGACCTCCTGGCCGACGTGGGGTTCGACGCAGAAGCGGTGCCCTGCGACCATTCGGAGATCGAGCCGGGCGAGTACGAGTTGTTCGTCTGCAAACGGGAGTAGCAGAACGGACGTCTTCGGCCGAAGGTCGCCCTCATGTCACGCGAGAATCGTCCTTTCGTCACTCTCGACAGCTAGCCTGCGGTTGAACTTGGCGACGCACCGCCCCCGAACCGTGCCACGGTTTCTCGTCCTTACTCTCAACGTCTGCCTCCTCGGCGCCGCCGGAGCCGCAGGCGCCCAGCCGGACCGCGGCTTCTACCTCGCCTTCGAGGCCGGCCTCGTGGACGCATCCACCCTGGAGGCCTCCATCTCGGGCGCCGACCATCCGACGAGGTGCGACGTCCTGCTCTACCCCGATCCGGCCATGGCGCCGACCGGCGACCCCGCGTGCGGCGGACCGGGCTCGTCGCCCACCGTCACCAATCGGTTCGACCTGGGTTCCCGGTTCACCGGCAGCCTCGGCATCGGATACGACCTGGGCAGACTGCGCATCGAAGTGGAGCACACGGCCCGGCACCACGACGGCGGCACGATCTACTTCCTGTCCACGACCGGCGACCCGACCTTCGACAACAAGATGTCCGAATGGAGCCCCGTGGATCCTCCCAGCGTGACCGTCTCGGATTTCGACTCCCGCGAACTCTTCGTCAACGCCTACTGGGACTTCGAAAACTCCACGTCCTGGACCCCCTTCGTCGGCCTGGGGGTCGGCCAGGCCCGCGTCAGCCTCCGCTACAGCACCCGCCTCCTGCGCAAGACGCTCGCACAGGGCTACCAGGACATCGATCCGCCGCTCACCCTCGCCGACCGTCCAGCGGCCGCAGCCGGCACGATCAGCCTCTTCGACAGCGAGTTCAGCGAGACGCTCTCCGGCTACCAGGTCCTCGCCGGCCTGGACCACGCTCTCGGCGACAACGCATCGTTCACGATCAAGGCGCGATGGGCCCGGTTCGACGAGTTCAGCGGAAGCGACCTGTGGAAAGTGATCCGGAGCCACGAACCCGTCCAGGCGGACGGCACGACCCCGTTCACGAGCGACCTGGGGTTCGATGGGATCGGGTATGTGGGGGTGTCGGCGGGGTTGCGGTACCGGTTCTGAGGTACTCCGCGAGGGGACAGCCTCTCTCGGCTAGTGTCGCGAAACCGACATGGATCAGGGAGAGTTTCTTCGCCGCCTCGACGAGATCAACGTCTGGCGACGGCACGGCCAACGGGCGCCGCACAAGCCGCTACTGCTACTCCTTGCGCTGGGACGCTTGCAACAAGGAAAGCAACGTCTGGCCCTCTACGAACTGGACATCCGTGATCGCCTCCGCGACTTGTTGCGGAGTTTCGGACCGCAGCGGCGGCGCTACCATCCGGAATTCCCCTTCTGGCATCTCCGTTCCGATCAACTCTGGGAGATCCCGGACGAGGAACTGGCCACTATCAAGGGCGGGAGCGCAGCCAGACCTTCGGACCGCCAACTGACCGATCTGGCCGTGCATGGGGGACTGCCTGAACCGGTACATCGGCTCCTGGAGGGCGACCCGAGTCTCGTCCAGACCGCCGCGCAGAGAATCCTCGACAGTCACTTCGCACCGTCTCTCCACCAGTCCATCTGCGACGCGGTGGGGCTGGACCGGCACGTTGAGGTCAGCGAGAAGCCGCGTCGCCGCCGGGACCCGAACTTCCGTCATGCAGTCCTGACCGCGTACGAGCGACGTTGCGCAGTCTGTGACTTCGACCTCAGGATCGAGGACGACCTGGTGGCGCTCGACGCCGCACACATCCGATGGCACGCCGCCGGAGGGCCTGACGACGTCCGGAACGGGCTGGCGCTGTGCATCCTGCACCATCGAACCCTCGACCGGGGAGCCATCGGGCTTGAGAGGGCCACCGACGGCTATCGTCTGCTCGTCTCCGATGTCGTCAACGGGCAGAGCGACGCGTTCCGCCATCTCCTTTGCCACCACGGAAAGAGAGTTCGAAACCCCCAACGGAACGAACAGCGGCCGGCACCTGGCTTCGTCGACTGGCATCGCCGCGAGGTGTTCCGGGGTTCCCCTCGTTGAAGAGGCGGCAACTAAGCTCGACGTGCCGGAATCAAACTCGGCCCCAAACCACACGATGAAGTCCCTCGCCAGGAAGTACGACGAGTCCAAGCTCTCGGCCCGAGTGGCCATCCTGATGGGGCTCGTCACGTTCCAGCTCGCCGACGGCCTCCTGTCGCCGGAGGCCCTGCGTACGTCGCCGCTGGCGCAGTCCTACGCCGTCGCCCTCGCCGTGATGGGGCTGGGAGTGCTGGTGTTCGCGTTTCAGAAGCTGCGTGGCTATCTGAGCGAGCCGACGCCGATAGCGGAGCCCCGGACCGGTCCGGTGTGGCACGAGGCCAGGCTCTTCACCGACCCGTGGTACCAGATCCCCGCGATCTACTGCGTCTTCGTTCTCCTCTGTCAGCTCGTCATCGACCTGGCAGCGAATCCCCCGGCATCCGTTCGGGCGGTGTTGTTCCTGGTCTGCGTAGCAGCAATGTCCGTGGTCGTACCCGTAAGCGCCAGCAAGCGTGTGAGCCTCGAAAGGACGCACCTGGAGGCTTCTTCAAGGGAGGAACAGGACCCGGCGCCAAAGGCCCCCTCGGTCTTCCGCGACCCATGGTTCGTCGTCCCGGGCGCGGTCCTCGGCGCCGTTGAGATGGCCCGGTTCGGACTGGAGTCGATCGAGGCAGACCCCTCTTCAGGCGAAGCGACCTGGTGGCTCCTCGCGCCGCTCCTGACCATGGCGTTCGCTGCGGCCATGCCGCTGGTGGATCAGTATCGCCGGCGGCGAAAGGAAACGGCGGAGACCGACGCCCTCCCGCCTGGCCTGTCCGATCCATGAGCCAACCGGAACGCTGGGTAGTGCCGAAGCCCCTGGCGACGGCCGAAGCCCGCATGGCCGACGGCAGCCGCATCGTTCTCAGGCGGCACGGCAACGCCGGCGGTCCCAGGCTCGTCCTCAGTCACTGCAACGGGTTCGCCGCGGACGCCTACTACCCCTTCTGGTCGCTGCTCACGGACAGGTTCGACGTCGTCCTGTTCGACCTCCGCAACCACGGATGGAACCCGGTCGGCAGCGGCGAAGATCACCACGTCGGCACGTTCGTCGAAGACCACGCGACGATCGGGCGGGCGATCGATCGAAACTTCAGCGACAAGCCGAAGATCGGTGTGTTCCACTCGGTGTCGGCCCAGTCGGCGCTCATCCATGCCAGTCGTGAGTCGGCCTACTCGGCCCTGGTTCTGTTCGACCCGGTCGTCTGCCCGCCGGGCTGCCGGCCCGAGGATGTCGAGAAGGTGGACAAGGTGCTCGGCCAACTGGGCCAGGCCGCCCTGAAGCGTCGCGAACGCTTCGCAAGCCTCGAGGAGTTCATGGAGCGCGTCCTTCGCTCGCCCGGGTTCCAGCTTCTCTGCCCGGGAGCGCCCGAACTCATCGCGCGCGCCACGCTCCGGCCGGCCGCGGACGGCGACGGCTACGAACTGCGCTGCCCGCGAGAGTACGAAGCGAGGGTTTCCCTGGAAGGCCCGCGATGGGCGAGAGCAGCGGATCTGAGCCGTGTCTCGTGCCCCGTGAAGATCGTCGGCTCCGACCCCACGGTGCCTTTCTCGTTTCTCCCCACGGTGGACCTCAGGGAGATCCTGGCCCTCGACTACGACTTCGTGCCGGACACGACACACCTGCTCCAGCTTGAGCAGCCGGCGGAGTGTGTCGCGGCGATGATGCCGTTCGTGGAGCGGTGCGTCAGCGAAGCGGCGTCGTGACGCGGCCAGCGTGCCGACAGTCGGCCTACTCCGCCAGCAGCGAGGCCCGGACGATCTCCCGGTCGTTGCGGTGCACGATGTGGCCGTTCGCGTAGGCGGGGTGCACCCAGAGGAGCTTGCCGAGTTCGCGGCGAATGCGGACGCTGCGGGTGGTCGGTTCGAGCAGACGGGTCCGGTCGATCTCTTCGTAGCCGTCGCGGTTCAGGCGGGCGATCATCAGTTCGCCGCGGTCGTTGCTGATGAAGTAGCGGTCGCCGTTCCGGACCAGGAAAGCAGTGGCGATGCGGGCGTCCTCGCTGGGCTCGAAGGTCGCCCAGACCTCCTTGCCGGTGGCGCGGTCGATGGCCCGCAGCGCGCCCTGGCCGCCGACGCCGTAGATCATGTCGCCGTCGAAGGCCGGCGTGGAGTTGAAGGCGTGCAGACCGTCGAGGTTCTCCTTGCTGCTGCTCTTGCCCTTCCAGACGATCCTGGCCTCGGGCTTGCCGCCTGACGCGCCGGCGACCTCGATCAGCGTCGAACCGTGCGACGCGGACGACACGAGGAGCTGGTCGCCGTCCTGGATCGGCGTGGCGATCGTCTGCCCGTACTCCACCTCGCAGGGGAACTGCCAGAACACCTCGCCGCCATCCGGATCGAGGCCGGCGATGCCCTTCGGGTGCCAGACGATGAGGTGCCGCCGGCCGTCGAGTTCGTAGATGACCAGCGGGTTGTAGCCCGGCTCGTTGCCCACTTCCATCGAGCGCCAGAGTTCGTCGCCGCTTTCCCGGTCGAAGGCCACGACCATGGCGTCGGGTTCGCCTCCGACCAGCGTGATGATCTGCCGGCCGTCCACCAGTGGCGCGCCCACGAAGCCCCAGGCCTGCACCGGCGCTTCGTAGTCCGCCACCAGGTCGTGCCGCCAGAGCACGCGGCCGTCCTCGACAGAGAGCGCCGCCAGGTAGCCGGCCGAGCCGAGCACGTAGACACGGTCTCCATCGACGGTCGGCGTGGCCCGCGGGCCGTTCGAGTAGGCGGGCATCAGGCCGGCAAGGCCGGTCTCCCAGGCGTGCTGCCAGAGCTGCTTGCCGGTCGCCTCGTCCAGCACCAGGAGGCGCTCCCGGCCCCGGTTGCCCGACAGACGTTCGAAGTCGGTCGCGAACACGCGCCCTCCGGCTACCGCCGGGCCGCCGTAGCCCGGGCCGATCGGCATCCGCCAGACGAAGCGAAGGCCGTCTTCGGGAAAGCGCTCGAGAATGCCGTCCTCGTGCCAGACGCCGCGGCGTTCGTCGCCCCGCCACTGCGGCCAGTCGTCGGCGTGGAGGGCGGGTGCGGCGGTGGCGAGGGTGAGGACGGAGAGGGCGAAGGCGCGCATGGGAGGAGCTTAGCCTTCTGCACTGTCACGTTCCTGCGGAGTGCGGTAGTTTGTCCGCCGCGATGCGCCGCCTGCTTCTACCGCTGATCGTCGCCGCATTGGCGCCCGTCTCGTGCGGCTCTCCGCCCCACGTCAGCGCCGACCTCGTCTACCGGCACAGCCTCGACTTCCCGTCGCCGCAACGGCTGCGCCAGGGATGGACCAGGGTCTGGGTCGGCAGGGAGCTGGAACGTGTGGACACGCTCATCCATCGCGTCATCGTGATCCCCGAGTTCGCCGGCGACCTCATGATCATGCCCGGTCGCCAGAGGGAGCGCATGACGGCGGAGATCGCCTGTCCGCCCCTCGACCATCCGGTCTGGGAGGAACTGACCCGCGGTCAGGACATCGAGATCGACCTGGAAACGGCGGACCGCGGCCGGTTCACGACGGTCTCGTGCCGAGGTGGGTTGAGGTAAGGCCTACTCGTCGGCGCCGACTGGACCGCGTAGCCGCTTCGTCGCGCCGCGCTGCCTCTTGGCCGCAAGCCTCTTCTCCCTGGCGCCGGTTGAGGGCCGCGTCGAGCGGCGCGGCCGCGGCTCCGTGCGGGCCGCTTCGATCATCGCCCCGAGCCGTGCGAGGACCTCGGCCCGATTGCGGGCCTGGGTGCGGTGGGTATCGGCGGATACCACGATCTCGCCTGCCGCGGTGAGACGCTTCCCTGCCAACGCCTCCAGGCGCTGACGCAACGGGCCTTCTATGCCGGCCGCATCGAGGTCCAGACGGCACTGCGCGGCCGTTGCGACCTTGTTCACGTTCTGGCCACCCGGGCCTGAGGCGCGGACGAACTTGAACGTCAGCGCCCGTTCGGGGATCGTGAGGCCGCCGATGTCGATCGTGGCCATGGGAGCAATGGTGGCAGATGTCGGAAAGGAGCCGGCCTTCGGCCGGCGCGCCTTACCGCCGCCTGCGGCGGCAGCGGGTCAGAAGACCCGCGCACCCATCAGTCGGTGTACCGGATCTCCATGCGACGGATGATCAGGGCGGTCACGGCGAGCACGACGGCGGCGAAGGCGAGCAGGCCGAGGACGGAGACAGTAGCTGGAGGCGGTTCGACGACCACGGCGAACGGACCGTCGGAGAGCGGCACCGGCAGCAGTCCCTTCAGGTAGTGGATCACGCTGAGCTTCTTGAGCGCCGGCGGCAGCAGGAAGTGCAGCATCTCCCACACGTAGAGGGCGCCGGCCGGGATGATGGGGTTGCGGAACACCATGCCGACCAGTGTGAACAGCGAGCCGTAGCCGATGCAGGCGAGCAGGGTCACACCCAGGTAGGCCACGAGATGCCGGCCGCCCGGGCCGGCGGTCAGGTCCTCGATCGCCCCCGAAAAGCCCACCGGAAGGTAGATCAGCATGTAGCTGAACACGGTGCTGGCCATGAACAGCGCCGCCACGGCGGCTACCGCGGCCACGTACTTGGCCGCCACGACCAGTTCGCGGCGAAGCGGCGTCAGCAGGAGGTAGTGCAGGCTGCGCTCCAGGATCTCGCCCCGGAACAGGTTGAAGAAGACGTACAGGCAGCCGAAGAAGAGGATCGCGCCCAGGAAGACCGTCTCGAAGATCGTCTCGTAGACGATGCGGTTGCCGAACCGCTCCAGCACCGTCTGGCCGCCGATGGGTATCGAGCCGACCAGCAGGACGATCGCCACCGGAACCGCCGACGCGAGCCCCAGGATCACCGCTCTGCGGGTCAGCAGCAGCCGGCGCAGCTCCAGGCGTACGAGTCCACCGACCTGCCGGGCCAGCAGCGCCCAGTCGAGGCGCGGCCGCGCCGCCGCCTCCTGAGCCACCGTCACGACGGCTCCTCCTCTTCATGAACCAGATAGCGGTAGACGGCCTGGAGGTCGCTGTCCGCCGGGCCGACAGCTTCAACCTCCACGCCGCCCTCGGCGACGAGTTCGGCGACCAGGCGCAGGAACCGGTCCGCGTCGCGGGTTCGCAGGTGCAGGCCGCCGCCGTCGTCGTGAAGCTGGACCTCGGTGACGTGGTCGAGCTCGAAGGCGCGGCCGGCGAGCCACTGCGGGCGATCGCAGCGCACGAAGACCTGCAGCGGCTGCTCGCGGACTTCCTCGACTTCCGCCCGCATGCCCGGCACCTCGCCTTCCGCGACGATGTAGCCGTTCGAGATCAGGATCACCCGGTCCGAGAGCAGGTCGACCTCGTGCAGGATGTGGCTCGAGATGAGCACGTGCTGACCCTCGCCGGCCAGTTGCCGGAAGAGCTCGATCGTCTCGGCTCGGACCATCGGATCGAGGCCGTTGAGCGGCTCGTCGAGCACCATGACCTGGGGCCCGTGCGCGATGGCCTGCGCCAGCTTGATCCGCTGCCGCATGCCCTTGCTGTAGCCCGCGATCCGGCGGTGCGCCGACTCGACGAGGCCGACCCGCTCCAGCGCCCGGGCGGTCAGGCCTTCCGCCTCGCCGCGGTCCAGGCCGTGCAGCAGCAGGTAGGAGAAGACGAACTGCCAGCCGGTGGCGCCGCGCGGGAAGGAGTCGTACTGGGTGCAGTAGCCGAAGCGCCGGAACAGATCCTGCGGCCTGGTGACCGGGAGGCCGAGAATGCTGATCTCGCCCCGCGTCGGCCGTAGCAGGCCCGCGAGCAGGTTCATCAGCGTGCTCTTGCCGGACCCGTTCGGGCCCACCAGGCTGGTGATGCCGGGTTCGATCTCCAGGTCGACCCGGTTGACGCCCAGCACGTCGCCGTAGAACTTCGAGACGTCGCTGATCACGATGTTGCGGTCGTCACTCACTTGACGACCTCGAAGGCGCGGACGCGCCGGTACAGCAGAGCCGCCGACAGCGAGGCCAGCGCGGCCGCCGCGAACCAGGCCGCCGTATCCGGCATCTGCACCGTTCCCTGTGTGCCGAAGACGGAGGCGGAGAGCGCGTCCGCCACGTCGAAGGCGACCACCATGCTGCCGAGCCAGGAGTCGTAGAACTCCTTGTAGAACTCACCAAACGCCGAGCCGCTCACGATCAGGCCCAGGAACACGATCCGCGCCCACGGCTTCCACTTCACCCAGGCCGCGATCGCCAGCATCGGCAGCGACATGCAGAGAATCCAGACCGCCGACACGACGACCATGGCCGGCGCGATCCGCCAGTGCTCCAGCAACCACTCGCGACCGCCGAGCGAAGCCTGGATCACGAACAGCAGCAGTCCCGGCGCCCAGGTGATCGCCGAGACCAGGACGCCGAGGACGACGAGCTTGCCGAGAACGTAGTCGGTTCGCGTCAGCGGGCGCGAAAGGTAGAGCGGCATCGCGCGGTTGCGCAGGTCCGCCGACACCAGCGACGGCCCCGTCACCAGCACGACGACGAAGCCCAGCATCAACTGGTTCCGAAGGAAGACGCTCTGGAAGAACCAGGTGTTGACCTGGACGAACTCGAGCAGGTCGGCCGAATCGAGGTTGATCAGGGTCAGCGCCTCCGCGTTGTAGCGCAGGTACATGGCGCCCAGCAGCACCAGCGGCCAGGCGAAGCAGAAGGCGAAGAACGCCAGAAAGAGCCGCGACGCGAAGACCTCGCGCAGGCCGTAGCGGCTGATGACGAGGAACCGGCTCCGCGCCGGCATCAGCGGGCCGTCGTAGCCCTTGTAACCGTGGTCATAGACGGCCATCGTCGCCCTCCATCGCCTGGAGGAAGATGTCCTCGAGCGAAGTGCGCTTGTAGTCCAGGCGGCGAATCGTCACGTCCTGCTCGATCGCCGAGGCGTAGATGTGGCGCACCTCGACGCCCGGCGGCAGCACGGCCTTGATCCGGCGGCGGTTGACCACCGCAACCTCGCAGCCGAGCCCCTCGATCGCGGCCCGGAAGCTGCTGCCCGCGCCCTCGCGCTCCGCGGCCAGGTCGAGTTCGAGGAACCGGCGGTTGGCGCGGCGCTCCTCGGCCAGGTTGCAGTAGGTGGCGATCCTGCCCCGGTTCAGGACGAGCACTTCCTCGCAGCACTCCTCGACGTCCCGGAGCAGGTGCGACGAGACGACGATCCGCGCCTTGCCGGAGTCCCTGATCTCCCGGATCAGCCGCAGCATGCGCAGACGGGCCGGCGGATCGAGACCGTTCGTCGGCTCGTCGAGGAAGAGCAGGCTCGGACCGTGGGCGATCGCCTGTGCCAGCTTGAGCAACTGCTTCATGCCCAGCGAGTAGGTCTCCACGTTGCGGTAGCGCGCCTCGCCCAGACCGACGTAGAAGAAAACCTCGTGCGCGCGCTCCAGCGCCGCCTCGGGCGGCAGCCCGGAAACCTCCGCCATCAGCCGCACGAAGCGGACGCCGGAGATGCCGGCGATGAAGGCGTCCCGCTCCGGCATGTAGCCGACCCGGCGCCGCAGTTCCCGGCCCTGGGCCGTGATGTCCATGCCGAACAGGCGGGCCGTGCCGGCGGTCGGCCGGTAGAAGCCGAGCAGCGTGTTCAGCAGCGTCGTCTTGCCGGCGCCGTTGGGACCGAGCAGGCCGATCGCGCGGCCCGAGAAGGCGCCGCGCAGATCGTCCAGTACCTGGTGCCGGCCGAACCGAACCCCGAGACCGTCGAGGTCGATGACCGGCGCCGCCCCACCCATCAGGCGGCGGGCCTGTGACCGCGGGTCTGACATCCGACCGCCTGCGGACAGGCGCTCGGACTGTGACGCTGGCGGCGCGGCGACGCGCCGCCAGGGTGCTGACCCGCGGAGAACAACGCGCCGGCCGCCAGGCCGGCGACGACATCGACATCGGGACCAGTCTCCGCCTCCGGTTGGGGCTCCGCCGCCTCGTCCATCGACTCCAGCCCCTCCAGAAGCGTGGGGATTCCGAGCAGCGGTCCCAATCCGGCGAAGGCAAGCAAACTGGGACCGCTGGAGGTGACGACGATCTCGCTGCGGCCCGCGTACACCGTGTAGAGGGACGGCCCCTGGCTGGTAATCGACTCCTCGATCGCCTGAACGACGGCCTGCTGCTCGTCACCCACGACCTCCGTCGGCAACAGGTCGAAGAGTTCGCCGGCCGTCTCGGCGAGCCGGTTGTAGACAACCGCGGAGAAGTCCGCGTAGCCGTTCTCGGGCAGCAGGTCGAGGAACTGCTGGCTCGAGGTCAGCGACGCGCCGCTGCCGCGGTAGCGGATCGCGGTATCGATCGTTGCCACGCTGGAGGCACTCACCATGTACCCATCAAAGTACGTGAAGAAGATCTCGGGAGTTTCCACCAGGCTCTCGAGCACGCCCTCCAGGGAGTCCTCGTCGTCGCCCTCGTCCGCCTCCTCGCCGTCGCCGTCCGCGTCGTCGATCGCGACCGCCAGACGGTAGACCGTGCGGCCGCCCGACTCCTGCTCCTCGAGCGTGGCCGCCGCTCCCACGCCCCCGGCCGCCAACCGGTCGTTCGCCTTTTCGATCAGAGTCTCGATGGAACTCTGCAGACCCTCCGCATTGTAGACGGACGCCACCGCCTTCCACGTCGGCCTCGGAAGCACGGGGCCGTCGATGCCGGCGGCGTACTCGCCGCCCAGGTGCTCGAGGAAGTCGGTGCGAATCGACATGCCCAGTTCGCTCTCGATCTCGGCCGGCGGCGCGTCCATCTCTCCGCCCAGCCCGGCGATGAACTCCAGGAACTCGTCGTAGATCGTCAGCGGATCCTCGATCACGCCGGCGGTGACGAAGGACGCGTCGGGAGAAAAGAAGTCGAGGGCGCCGTTGGTTCCCGGCTCCGACAGCCAGGAGACCATCCCGGACCGCTCGCCGTCGAAGCTCAGGGTCGCGGTGACGTTCGCCCGGTCGCCGTCCTGGGTCCGCGAAGCGACCAGATCCTCGACGCGATCGAGCCCGCTGAACGCGAAGCCGTTGGCATCCCCGTCATCGCCGTCCCCGTCGTCGCCGTCCGCTTCCTCGCTGTCCGCCAGTTCGGCCACTACCGTCGCCAGTTCGACCGCGGCCAGCAACTCCGCTCCGGCGGCGTAACGCTCCGCGAGCCGGCCGTGCAGCCGCGAACCGACGAACGGGTTGGCGGCGCCGTCCCGGTTCGCCGCCACGGTGCGAAGCGCGGCGAGGGAAGGCGAGGCCGCGGCGAGGTCGTCGGCGATCCAGACCAGGAGTGCGCCGTCCGACTCTTCCGCCGCATCGAGATCGTCGACGATGACCGGCGTGCCCTCCTCGCCCATCGCGTCGCCCAACTCCTCCAGGTGTCCCTCGAGGGCCTCGCGCAGGGCCGCGGCATCCGACACTTCCGTGACCATCAGCGGGCGGGCCGTGTTGTCGGCGATGCCGCCGGCGAGCGCGACCACCGTCTCGTCGCCCATCGTCTCGCCGAGCTCGCCCAGCAACCCGATCACGTCGTCGATCGTCCCGACCGCGCCGGAAGCCTCGAACTCGGACCACCACTCGGCGAACAGGTCGCTCGCCTCGACGCGCGACCGCACGAGTGCGAACAGATCGCTCAGCGTCGCCGGGGCGTTCGGCATCGCCACATAGATCTTCGTGTCGGCCGGCATCAGATCGAGCAGACGGGTCGAGTGGCGCGCCGGCGCAGCCCCCATCAACTGGTTCAGTTCGCTACGCAGCGACTTGAACTCCTCGAGCAGGGCGAGATAGCGGTCCGCGTCCTGGCTCCAGCCGACTTCCTCTTGCAACGTCATCGCCACCAGGGTCGGGCGGCTGCGGAACTGATCGCCGGCCAGCAGGCTGTGGCGCTCGCGGCCCTTCTCGACCTCGACCTCGCCCTCGATCACCGACACCCGCGACCCCTTGACGCCGTGGGTGACGGCGAAGATCGTGCCCTTGACCGCCACCAGCATCTCCTCGGTCGACACGATCAGCGAACCGTTCTCCTGCTGCGCGGCCTGGACGATCACACTGCCGCGGTCGACGCGGACGCGATGGCCGCTGCGCCGGGCATCGACGCGGAACGTGGTGAGTCCCGCGGCCTCGACCCGGGAACCGTCCGCGAGCTCGAGCACCGCGCGGCTGCCGGCGCCGGTGCGGATGCGGTCGCCGCCATCGACGGCGTCGCCGGGGCCGAGCGGGACGAGATCCGCTCCACGTTCGTCGCCGGCCATGAACATGCGGCCATCGACGCTCCGGACCTGCACGATGCCGTCCTGGGGCGGCAGCAGCACGCGCTGGCTGAGCCAGACGCCCGCGACGGCGACACCGACCACTGCCGCGGCAGCCGCGTAGTAGCGGCCGACCCGCGCCGGCGCCGCGGGGCCTCCCGGCGCATCGGACACCGCGCGGCCGGCCCGCACCGCCTGCAGGTGCTTGCGGCAGGGGATGCACTCGCGCGCGTGGTCTTCCACCAGAAGGCGCTGCGCCTCCGGCAGCGTGCCCGCGACCAGGGCCGGCATCCGCGCCTGGTAGTCGGCGCAGGAAGTCAGCGTCGAGTTCGCGTCGATACTGGCATCCGGCGTCTCGGTCCCGGCGGCTTCGCCGGCAGCCGCGGCGGCCAGGGCCTGCCGCGCGCGCTCGGCCGCGGCATCCTCGACGTCGGCGGCAGGCCGCTCCGCGGCGATCGCCTGCGCGGTTTCGATCAGAGTCCGGTTCATCTGGTTGCGGTCGCTCATTGCGGCACCCTCCGCGTTTCTTCCTGGTCTTCCTGGTCTTTCCGGTCGTTCTGGTCTTCCTCCGCGAGCGCCGCGCCCAGGCGCTTGCGCAACCGGTGCAGCGTCACCGCCACCGTCATGCGCGACGTACCCAGCATCGGCCCGATCTCCGAGTTCCGGTAACCCTCGAAGTAGCGCAGCACGAACATCTCGGCCGCGCGCGGGTTCACGTTGGCCAGCTCGCGCCGCAGCCGGTCGCGCAGCTCCAGCGAGGCGAAGCGCCGCGCCGGATCGCTCTCCACGGCGGAAGAGGGTCCTACTTCCTCGAGGACCTGCTGGTCCATCGCCACGAGGCGCGAGCGCTTGCGTGAACGGAGCAGGTCGAGCGAGGCGTTGATCGCCGCCCGCCGCAGGTAGCCGCCGGCCTTCGCGGTGTCGAGCGACTCCGGCGGCCGATTGAGCAGCCGCAGGAAGATCGTCTGCAGCACGTCCTCCGCGTCGGACGCGTTGCCCGTGACGCGGTAGGCCGTGTGAAAGATCAGCCGGTGGTGCTCCTCGAAGAGGCCCTGCAGCCCGTCCACGACGGCGTCCGGCGTGGCGGGAGGCACTGCGGGCGGCCCTTCGGTCATCGAAACGCTTGCGATCGTCAAACGGCGTCTCCTTGGCTCCGGCTGCGCCGGCTCGACGCCGGCGCCCGGATGGGTTCAGTGGTGAAGACGCCGCAAAGGACGATTGTTTAGCAGACCGGCCCTTCCTCGCTATCGTTCAGGCTCCCCCACCACCGTCGCGAGCAGCACGGTCGCCGCCGCGATGACCGCGCCCCCCAGCCAGGTGAGCAGGTGCGGCTGCTCCCCGTGGAACCACATCGCCCAGAACGGAGTGAGCGCGGGCTCCAGCAGCAGCAGGAGAGCAACAACGGGGGCCTGCAGAACGCGCGCGGCACGCGTCACGTAGACATACGCGAGAGCAACCTGGAACAGCCCGAGATACGCCACGATGACGAGGTCACCCGGTTCGACGGAGCGGAACGGGAACATCGTCGGCAGACACGCGAGGCAGACGATCACGTTGCCGCAGGCAGCGGCCGCGATCCCGGGTGCAGCGGCACCTCTTCCCTCGGGCCGCGGCCGGCCGGCTGCGCGCAGCCCCATCAGGGTCAGGCCGTACGCCAGTCCGCAGAACACGGCCAGAACGTTGCCGGTGCGGGGATCGGGCGCGGACGCAGCCGCGTCGGCGCCGCCATAGAGAGCCATCACCAGGCCCGCGCCGAACAGCGGCACGAACAGGAGCTGGCGCGCGGTCGGTCGCTCCCGCAGCAGGAGAGGCGAGAGCAGCAGGACGAACAGGGGCGCCGTCGACTGCAGGAAGATCGTCTCGGCCGCCGTCGTGCGCTTGGCCGCGTGGACGAACAGCACGAGGGTCAGGCAGTAGCTGCAACCGGTCCCCAGCGTGAGAAGAAGGGCCCGGCGCCGCGACGAGTCGCGCCACCACGCCGCCGTACCCAACGGACTCGACTGACCCGCAGCGCCAGTCCACCTCCGCGCCGCCGGAATCGCGACCAGCATCACGACGGCCGCGATCAGGGAGCGTGTCCCGGCGACCTGCCAGCCGTCGAGTTCCGTCGCCTTGACCGCCGCGCCGCCGGTCGAGAAGAGGATGCCGGCGACCACCGCCTGGAGAGCCGCGGACGAGCGGGACGTCATCTGGAGCGACTCGCGGACAAGGCTGTATCGTAGTCGGCGTGACGCCGAGGCTCGCACTGCTCCTGCTGCTAGCCGGAGCAGCAGCGCTGCCGGCCCAGCCGGGCCAACCGTTCGTCGACTCGGTCGATGTCCAGGTGGTCGAGGTCGACGTTGTCGTCACGGACAGGAAGGGGCGCCCGGTCAAGGGTCTGGCGCGCGAGGACTTCGAGCTCTATGTCGACGGTCAACCGGTCGAGATCACGAACTTCTTCGAGTCGGCGATCTCGGTGGAGGAACGGACCGGCCGCCGCGACAAGGGACGCGCCATCGTCCGCAGCGAGGCAAGGCCCGGCGCCGACCAGGACGGGCCGTTGACCGTCGTCTTCTACCTGGACGACGCGAACATCTTCCCGTCGCACCGCACCCGGCTGCTGCGGCGCCTGGAGGCCGCGGTCGAACCGTGGCGGTCGATGGACGCGAGCTTCATGCTCGCGCGGTTCGTCAACCGGCTCGAGGTTCTCGTGCCGCCGACTCCCGACCTGGACGCGATCCTCGAAGGCGCCGCGACCGTGCCCAAGGGATCGCCACGCGCGATCCAGAACGGCGAAGGCGCCCGGCGGTTCGCGATCAGGAGCATCATCGACAGCTACGAGGCTTGCGCGATCTCGTTGAGTTGCCGGCCATGTCAGGACAACTGGGGCGAGATGCTGTCGTTGGCGAGGCAGTACGCGGACCAGCAGGCGACGAACGCGGCAATCGCCGTCGACGGCCTCGCCGATCTGATGACGACGCTCGCCGGCGTGCCGGGGAAGCAGGCGGTCGTTCACGTCACGGATGGCCTGCCCCAACGGCCGGGGATCTCGGTTCTGGACTATCTCGGCAACGAGCTTTGCAGGGACCTCCGGCCCAGCGCTTCCTCCGAGACGATGTCGGAGATGACCCAGTACGACGAGAGCCGCCGCTTCAACCGGATAGCGGCTCACGCCAACGCGAACCGTGTCACCTTCTACGGGCTGGACGCCGGCGGCGTCCGGAGTGCCGGTGGCGACATCTCGCTGGACAATCCAGCGATGGGGCCCAGCTTCCAGAACGTCACCCTGCGCTCGATGAACGCGCAGAGCGGGCTTCATCTCCTCGCACAAGAGACCGGCGGCAAGGCGCTGATCAACGCCAACGACCTGGCGATCCTCCTCGACGACGTCTCGAAGCAGCTCGCCGCGTCGTACTCCCTCGGTTTCGTCGCCGGCGAACCCAGGCTGGACCGGGTGCGGCAGATCCGGGTTCTGCTGGCGCCCGGCGCCGCCCGGGGCCGCCGCATCGAGTACCGCCGCACCTACCGTGACAAGCCGCTGGACGAACGGCTCGCCGAGCGGCTGCTGTCGGTCGCCTACCTGGGCGCTGCCGAGAATCCGCTCGGCGCCAGCGTCGAATTCGGCGGCACGACGCCGCTGGAGAAGAAGGCCCACGAACTGACGGTCAATGTCAGCGTTCCTGCCGACGCGATCGTGACCCTGCCCGGCAAGGATGGCGAGGCCGGCAACGCGAGTGCCCGGATCCGGCTGTGGCTCGTAGCCGTCGAGGACGAGAAGGGCGCCCGGACCACTGTCCGGCAGAAGATGATCGCCGTCGGCTGCGAAACCGGCATCCAGGCCGTGAACGGCAGCTACCGCGTCGAAGTGGCGATGAACCTGCCCGAGGGCGGGTTCCAGGTCGCCGTCGGTGTGCGGGACGAGACGACGGGGTTGACCTCACTGATTCGCGAACCCGTGTCCGTTCCGGAAGTCGCGCTGGCGCCGTCGCGCAAAACGCGCACTGGAGTCGTGTACACTTCTATCTCGTGTACACTGCACCGGTGAGGTAGCCAGCGTGAGAAACATCACCCTCAGCGCTGACGAGAAGCTCATAGACGCGGCTCGCGAAGAAGCCCGGCGAAGAAAGACCACTCTGAACGCCGAGTTCCGTACCTGGCTCGGACAGTACGCCCGAAGTCAGCAGAGCGAACGTCGGATCAGGGACTACCGCCGCCTCATGGATGCGATGGCGGAGGTTTCGAGCGGCCGCCGGTTCTCGCGGGATGAGATGAATGCCCGCTGAGTTCTTCCTCGACACGAACATCTTCGTCTACACCTTCGATCGCCGGGAGCCGGAGAAGCAGGCGGGGGCGCGCAGCCTCGTGGAGCAGGCGCTGGGCACCGGCGAAGGAGTCGTGAGCTACCAGGTCGTGCAGGAGTTCCTGAACGTGGCCCTGCGGAAATTCGAGCGGCCTCTCTCAGAGGGAGAAGCGCTCAGCTATCTGCGTGACGTGATGGACCCCCTGTGCTCGGTCTTCCCCAGCCTCTCCCTCTACGAGGCGGCGGTGTCACTCCACGAACGGTGGCGATTGAGTTTCTACGATTCGCTGATCGTCGCGGCGGCGCTCGAGGCGAAGTGCAAGGTCCTCTACAGCGAAGACCTGCAGGACGGCCAGGCGATCGAATCGCTGACCATCGTCAACCCCTTCTGACAGCCGGTAGGGCTATTCGCGGACCCTCGCCTCGGCCCAGGGCAGGATGTCGACCCGGGTGCAGACGTCATCTCTCGGGCAGTATCGGTACGTCCCCGGCGCCAGATCCCTGACGATCGCCTCGTCACCGTCCTCCTGGATCTGGCCCCTGTCGTTGACTGCCGCCAGCGTACCGATCCGAATGGCGGCGCCACCAGGCGTGTAGAGGCGAGCGTCTCGAAAGAAGAGAGACTCTTCAGGACCGGGACCGCCCTGCCACTTCGGCACGCGGAGCGACCCGCGGTCCGCCAACAGATCGATCTCGATCGCCGCCCCGTCACTCACGTCGTAGCTCCAGCCCTTCATGCCGACCCCCTCCGCGCGAACGACTACGTCGACGACCTCAACATCCGACGGGAGGTAGTGGCTCGCCGTTCCCGCGCCTCGGGTGTAGCTGTTCCCGCGGGCCAGCCCCGAGCCCGCCGGATAGAGCACAAAGGTCTGAGCGCCCGCCAACGGCACGCCACCGGACCGGACGACGACAGTGACGAGTCGCTGATCGACGAGCCGAAGCTCGAGATCCTCGATCCGATCGTCACCGACAACCTCGATACGCAACGGAACCGACTGAAGTTCCCGCTCATCAACCCAGGCCTCGGCGTGAACGCTGTACCGCCACTCGGGCAAACCGGTGACTTCGAAGGTCCCGGACGCGTCCGTCCGCCGACGCCAGCTCTCCGGCAGCCTGGAGTCGTGTCGTTCGCCCGCCAGTTCGCTCACGGCGCGCACCCAGACCCGAGCCCCTGCTACGGGCTCGAGCTGGCTGCTCTCCCGGTTTCGTCTCACGACGCGCCCACTGAGCGCGGCGGCCGAGAGAGCGATCTCGATGCGCGCGATGCCGTCCGAGTCCGCCTCGATCTCGAAGAAACCGCCGCCGCTGATCTCGCTGCTGTCGAAATCGCCCCAGCCGTCCCCATCCCATGAACCGTCGCAGGGATCGCAGTCGGGCGGCGGGGTGACCTCGACCGGCCAGTAGCCCTCCCGCGGGAGAAAACCACTGAAACGCCCCTCTTCACGGCTACGAAAGGACACCCGCTCGAACCCGTACATGCCGCCGAACCACACCATCACGTTCTCGAGCGGCTCTCCCCCGAGTTCGATCCGGCCGACCAGCGGCACCGCGTCGAGCTCGATGTAGTGGTGATCCTGACCAAAGAAACGGATGACCTCGTGGTGCCAGCGGTTGCCGCGGTTGTCCTCGACGCCTACTTCGTAGTCGCCCGTCGGCAGGCCGCGCCAGAGGAAGGAGCCGTCGCGGCCCCGCTCTTCGAACTCGAATCGGCGGCCGCGATCCTCGACTGCGCCATCGGGGCCGAGTGTCGCTTCCCAGACCTCGGGCCTGATGTCGTCGAGATCGACCCCGCTCGGCACGAGGAAAGAAACAGCGAGCACGTTCGCGGCGGCCGACACGAGTTGGCCGAGGTCGATCTGGTCCGTCAACGCCTCGATCCTCACCGGCCAACCGTCGCCGTCGGAGCCGGCCAGACGGAGTTCGTAGGCCCCGGGCGACAGACCCTCGAACGCGAAGAACCCACCGGAGTCGGTCCATGCGGACCACGCGAAAGACCAGGTGTCCGGCTGCAGCAGGCCGAACCGGTGACTCGAACCGTCGCCCGACGGCAGGCTGCCGGTCACCACGGCGCCCCGAACCGGCTCAACCAACCCGAGATCCAGGTCGGCCGCGATCGTCACGTCCGATTCCAGGAGCGGCAGGAACGGACCCAATCGCACACGCAGGTCGACCGTCTCGTCCCGGGCGAACGGACAGAAGATGAGCACGTCACGGCGGTCCGGCTCCCGGTCGACCTCGCACGGCCCTCCGTAGACGCCGCGATCGAGTCGCACGCCGCGATTGCCGACTCGCCCGGCGATCCACACCTGGCCCGTGCGCAACAGGTCGACACCCGTATCCGTGCCGTCGACCACAAAGCGCACCACTCCTTCGGGCACGAATGTGAGCTCCACGTCGCGAGCGTCCGGATCGACGTAGGCCGTCGGCCCCCACCACCCCGGCGAGCGCGCCCGGACGAACCAGCCCGACCGGGATTCGAGCAGCGGCACCGCAACCACGAAACCCTGCTCCTCGGTCGACGCCTCGACGACGTAGGAGGCCACTGGTTCGCGAGTCGATGCGTCGGAGAACTCGATGATCACGTCACCGGACGGCGCCTCGTCGCTCGACACGATGGCGCCCAGCCGAACCGTGAGTTCAACGTCGTCCCCGGCCTGCGCCCAGGCGGCCGGCGGCGGCAGCGCGGCGACGGCGGCGATCAGGGCCGCCAGCGCCACGTGCGCGAGCCGAAGGCGCCGACGCTCGGGCCTTCGTTTCGACCGTCCGGCTTCCATCCCGCACCAGTCTACGACTCGGGTTCGCTAACGGTGAAGCGGCGCCGTGAGCTCCCGGACCCGGCGTTCCAGGCGCGCCGCCAGGTCGGGCTCGGCGGCGTTCTCCTCGACCAGCCGGACCAGGGCGCTGCCGACGACCACGCCGTGCGCGACTTTCGCCACTTCCTCGACCTGCCGCGGCGTCGAGATGCCGAAGCCGACGGCGACGGGAAGCCGCACCCGCCGGCGGACGCGCTTCACTTCGCGGGCCAGAGTGGGGATCAGGTCCTCGCGCTCGCCGGTGACGTCCGAGCGGGCGGTGTAGTAGACGAAGCCGTTCGACGCCGCGGCGGCGCGGTCGATCCGCTCGCGGGTGCTGGTGGCGGCGATCAGGTAGATCGAATCGACGCCGCGCTCCTCGAGCGCCGGCTGCAGTTCGCGCAGACCCTCGTCGGGCGGCAGGTCGACGCAGAGGACGCCGTCGACACCGCTGCCGGCGGCCTGGGCGGCGAACGCCTCGACTCCGCGGGCGTGAACCGGGTTGTAGTACGTGAAAAGGACGATCGGGACGCCCAGTTCCTCGCGGTGACGCTCGACGATGCCGAGCACGGCGCTGAGCGAGGAGCCTCCAGCGAGCGCGCGGTGCGAGCCGCGCTGGATGGTCGGGCCGTCGGCGATCGGGTCGCTGAAGGCGACGCCGAGTTCGATCACGTCGGCGCCGCCGGCGACGAGGGCGCGCAGCAGGTCGGGCGTGGCCTCGAGCGACGGGTCGCCGGCGACCAGGAAGGGGACGAAGGCGGAGCGCTTTCGCCGGGAGCAGCGGGAGAACGCGGCGGTGATGGTGCTTCGGGAGCGGCGCTTGCGTCGGGGGCTCATTCGGCGCCGTACTCCAGTACGGACTCGACGTCCTTGTCGCCGCGTCCGGAGAGGTTGACCAGGATGACCTGCTCGGATTCCATTTCGGGCGCCCGCCGCGTCACCTCGGCGATCGCGTGGGCCGACTCGAGCGCCGGCAGGATGCCCTCCGTCGCCGACAGCAGGTGGAACCCCTCGATCGCCTCCTGGTCGGTCGCGGACGTGAATTCGATCTGCCCTTCCCCGTGCAGAAACACGTGCTCGGGGCCGACCGCCGGATAGTCGAGCCCCGCCGACACGGAATGGGTGCCGACCACCTGACCCTCCTCGTCCTGGAGCACCAGCGTCCGGGCGCCGTGAAGCACGCCGAGCGTGCCCCCCGAGAACCGGGCCGCGTGATCGCCCAGTTCGGGCCCCCGGCCGCCGGCTTCGACGCCGACGAGCAGCACGTCCGGACGGTCGAGGAACGCGGAGAACAGGCCCATCGCGTTGCTGCCGCCGCCGACGCAGGCAACCGCCACGTCGGGGTCCGGCGTGCCGGCAAGCCGCCGCAACTGCCGTCGCGCCTCGGCTCCGATCACGCTGTGGAACTGGCGGACCATGCGCGGATACGGCTCCGGCCCGGTCACCGTGCCGAGCACGTAGTGGGTATCCGCGAAGCTCGCCACCCAGTCGCGGAACGCCTCGTTGATCGCGTCCTTGAGCGTCTGGCTGCCGGCATCGACCGGCGCCACCTCGGCGCCCAGAAGCTGCATCCGGTAGACGTTCAGGCGTTGCCGCCGCATGTCCTCCTCGCCCATGTAGACGACGCAGTCCAGGCCGAGGAGCGCCGCCGCGGTCGCCGTGGCGACGCCGTGCTGGCCGGCGCCGGTCTCGGCGATGATCCGCGTCTTGCCCATCTCCTTCGCCAGCAGGACCTGACCCAGGGCGTTGTTGATCTTGTGCGCGCCGGTGTGAAGCAGGTCCTCGCGCTTCAGGTAGATGCGCGCCCCACCCAGGTGCTCCGTCAGCCGTTCCGCGAAGTAGAGCGGCGTCGGGCGGCCGACGTAGTGCTCCAGCAGGTGGTTGAGCCGGCGCTGGAAGGTTCGCTTCCGGCGCAGCCTGTCGTAGGCGCGGCTCAACTCCTCGAGCGGCGCCATCAGCGTTTCCGGGGCGTAGCGCCCGCCGTAGACGCCATAGCGGCCTCCCTCGTCCGGCTCCATGGCCGCGGCGGAGAGGGGTGTCCTTACCTTCATCGTGCTGCTCCCGCTCTGAGGTTGGCGAACAGTCGCTCCAGCTTGGCGCGGTCCTTCCGGCCGGGCGCGGCCTCCACGCCCGAACAGGTGTCGACCGCGTAGGCGCCGGGCACCGCCGCAGCCACCGCGGCGACGTTGCCGGGGCGGACGCCGCCGGCGATGAACACGCGGCGCGGCTCACGGTCGCCGTCCGGTGTCCGGACGAGTTCGGCCGCGGCCGCGTAGTCCCAGCTCTCGCCGGAGCCGCCGTAGAGGCGTTCGTGGGCGCGGTCGATCAGGATCGCCCAGCAATCGTCCCAGCTCGCCGAGCACTCCTCGTCAGGGATCGCGGCCGGGGCCGCGGCGCCGCCGACGCGGCGGACGCGGATGGCGCGGTCGCTGAATTCGGCGACCAGTTCCGGGCTCTCGTCGCCGCTGAACTGGATGTAGTCGAGGCCGACCTTGCGGTCGATCGTCTCGAGTTCTTCGCGCGTGGGGTCGACGAAGATGCCGACGGTCCGGGCCCGGTTCCCGACGCGGCGCCGGATGTGGGCCGCCTCGTCGACGTCGATCCAGCGTGGGCTCGGACGGTAGAAGTTGAGGCCGATGAAGTCCGCGCCCAGATCGACGGCGAGACGAGCGTCGGCGGGCGTCGTGACGCCGCAGATCTTGACCTTCATCGGGTCACCTGCCGGAGCGTCGGCGCACCCAGTAGCTCGGAGAGTGCAGCGGCGGGGTCGCCGGAGAGCACGAGCCGCTCGCCGATCAGGAACGCGTCGAAACCGGCCCGACGCAACTTCGCCACGTCGGCGCCGGTGTGGATTCCCGACTCGGCGACCTTGAGGGCGGAGGACGGCAGGCGGCCGATGCGGTCGGCGCTGCGCTCCAGGTCGACGGCGAAGGTGCGCAAGTCACGGTTGTTGATGCCGACCAGTTCCCAGTCGGAGTACCCCTCCTCGCCGCCGCCCACCGGGCGTAGCTTCTCGAAGTCGGCGTCGTCGTGGGTCTCGATCAGCGGCACGAGCCCGAGGCCACGGGCAAGCCCGGCCAGCCGGCGCAGCTCCGCAGCGTCGTACAGGGCCGCGATCAGCAGCACCGCACAGGCGCCGGCGTCCCGCGCCCACGCGAGCTGGACATCGGAGACGACGAAGTCCTTCGCCACCGCGGGCAGCCCGGACGCGGCCGCGCACTCGGCCAGGAGGTCGTAACCGCCGTGAAAGTGAGCCGGCTCGACGACGACGGACAGGCAAGCCGCCCCGGCATCCGCGTAGGTCACGGCGCGGGCGACCGGATCGAAACCACCTCGCAGGTCGCCCAGCTTGGGCGAGCCCATCTTGATCTCGGCGATCACGGCCCGCCCGCGCCTGGCGGAAATCGCGTCGAGGAAACGGCGGCCCGGCGCCCCGGCGGGCAGGCGCCGCGCGGGCGACACACCCGCGTCTCCGCCGGCCACGCGCCGGCGCCGCTCCTCGCAGATGCGCCGCAGGATGTCGGGAACCTCGGGCACGGTCTCAGTCTCCGCCGTCTCCATCATCCCAGCCGGTCCAGTCGACCAACTCGGTCAGCTTCGTGGCGGCCGCGCCCGAAGCCTGGACCTCGGACGCCGCGGCGACACCGGCCGCGAGGCTGTCCGCCTTGCCCGCCACGTAGAGCGCCGCCCCGGCGTTCAGGCGGGTGATGTCGGCCAGAGCCCCTCCCCCGCCGTCAAGCACGCCGCGCATCAACTCGACGTTCCGCTCCGGGTCGCCGCCAGCCAGCGCTTCGGCCAGCGCCTCGGCGATGCCGAAGTCCCCCGGCCGGACTTCGTACGTCCTGACCTCGCCGTCCCGGACTTCGGCGACGGCGGTCGGTCCCGTGGTCGTCATCTCGTCCAGGCCGTCGCCGTGAACCACCAGGGCGTGCTCGCTGCCGAGATCGAGCAGGACCCGCGCGATCGGCTCGACCAGGTCGGGCGAGAAGACGCCGATCAACTGGCGCTTCGCCCCCGCCGGGTTCGTCAGGGGTCCCAGCACGTTGAACAGGGTGCGCACACCGAGTTCCTTGCGCACCGGCATGACCTGGGCCATCGCCGGATGCAGCATCGGCGCGAAGAGGAACACGATGCCGACCTCGTCCAGGCAGCGTCCGAGGGCCTCCGTGTAGCCGGAGAGCCTCACGCCGAGCGCGGCCAGGACGTCGGCCGAGCCGGACCGGCTGGACACCGCCCGGTTGCCGTGCTTGGCGACCCGGGCGCCGCCCGCCGCCGCGACCAGCGCGGCCGCGGTCGAGATGTTGAAGGTGCCCCGGCCGTCGCCGCCGGTGCCGCAGGTGTCGATCACACCGGAGCTCGAGTGCTCGACCCGGGCGGCGCGCGCCCGCATCGCCCGGGCGGCGCCGGCGATCTCGCCGACGGACTCCCCCTTCGCCGCTAGCGCGACGAGGAACGCGCTCTTCCACACTTCGGAGAGTTCGCCGTCCATCAGGCGGCCGAACAGCTCTTCCACGGTCTCTGACGGAAGATCCTCGCCGGCGATCGCCGTTCGCAGCAGGGCCGAAAGGTCGAGATCAGTCATCCGTCGCCTCGCAGAAGTCGAGAAAGTTCTGAAGGAGTTGCGAGCCGGTGTCGGTCAACACCGACTCGGGGTGAAACTGCACTCCCCAGTACGGGAGTTCCCGGTGCCGCATCGCCATCAACGTCTCGTCCTCGGTCCAGGCCAGGGGCTCGAGCGAGGGCGGCAGGCTACCTTCCTCCACGGCGAGAGAGTGGTAACGGGTGGCGACGAAGGGCGACGGCAGGCCGTCCAGGAGGCCCACTCCCCGGTGCTCGACCTTGGACGTCTTGCCGTGCATCAGCGTCTTCGCCCGGCTGACCGTGGCGCCGAACGCAGAACCGAGCGCCTGATGGCCGAGGCAGACCCCGAGCAGAGGCGTCCTGGGCCGGGCCCGGAGCAGCTCGATGCAGACGCCGGCGTCCTCGGGGCGGCCCGGACCCGGCGACAGGACGATCCCACCGGCGTTGCGCGCAAGCAGGTCCGGCACGCTTTCGACGTCGTTGCGCACGACTTCGAGTTCAGCGCCGAGCCCCCCCAGCATCTGGACCAGGTTGTAGGCGAACGAGTCGTAGTTGTCGACGACGAGGATCACGCCCGGCCCTCCAGGTCACGCGCCAGCGCCACCGCGCGCAGCAGGGCCGCGGCCTTGTCGCGCGTTTCCTGCGCCTCGCGCACCGGGTCCGAGTCGGCGACGATGCCGCCCCCGGCCGTGATCGAGGCCTCGCCGTCAACGAGCGCCAGGGTGCGGATCGTGATGCAAGTGTCCATGTCGCCGCCGAACGAGAAGTAGCCGACCGATCCGCCGTACATGCCGCGCGCCTCCGGCTCCAGCTCATCGATGATCTCGACCGCGCGGATCTTCGGCGCTCCCGAGAGGGTGCCGGCCGGGAGGCAGGCCAGCAGGGCGTCGAGCGCCGAACCGGCGCCGTTGCCGGCCCCAGCCGCCTGCTCCGCCTCGACCGAGCTGACGATGTGCATCACGTCGCTGTAGTGCTCGATCACCATGAATTCCTCGACCGAGACCCCGCCCGGAGATGCCACCCGGCCCAGATCGTTGCGACCGAGGTCGACAAGCATCACGTGTTCGGCGCGTTCCTTCGGATCGGCCATCAGCTCCTCGGCCAGCGCCCGGTCCTCCACGGGGGTGCGGCCGCGCGGCCTGGTGCCGGCGATCGGCCGCATCTCCAGCCGGCGCCCCGTCCGGCGCACGAGCATCTCGGGCGAGGCGCCGATCAGCGACACCTCGGGCGACTCGAACAGCACCATGTAGGGCGACGGGTTGACCAGGCGCAGGGCCCTGTAGACGGTCGTCAGCGGCACGTCGAGATCGAGCGCCCAGCGACGGGCGAGCACGACCTGGAAGATGTCGCCGGCGGCGATGTACTCCTTTGCCGCATTGACGACGCCGAAGTACTCCTCATCGCTCAGGGTGGGGTCGGCCGTCTTCGCCTTGAGCCCCCGGTCCTCGACCCGCGCCGCCACCGCCTCGCCCCGGCTCTCGAGCACCGTCTGCAGCACGTCGAGCCGGGCTTCCGCGTCGGCTGCGGTGTTCTCGCCCTCGATCTCGTTCGCCACCGCGACGATCCGCTGGCGGGCGTGGTCGAAGACGAGGATGTCGTCGTAGCGGGCGAGGATGGCGACGGGCAGGGAGAAAGGATCACGCGGCCGGCCGGCCGCGTGATCGACGAGACACGGCTCGGCGAGGCGAATCGCGTCGAAGCCGAAGGCGCCGATCCAGCCGCCCGCGAACGGCAGCGGCGGCCCTGGATCGGCGGCCACGCCGTCGAGCAGGCGCCGCAGCCGAGGCAACGGTTCGCCCGCCTCGACCCGGACGCCGCCGCCGTTCCGGAGATCCTCGATCTCGATCCGGTCGAGGTGTACCCGGCAGACCTGGGACGGGCTGGCGCCCAGGAAGCTGTAGCGCGACACGTGCTCGCCGCCGGTGACGCTCTCGAGCAGGAAGCGCCGCGCGGAAGCATCGCCGTCGGCGTGGGCGGCCAGCTTGCCGTAGACCCCGAGCGGGGTCGAGGTGTCGGCGAGAAACTCCCGGGTATGGGCAATGGCCGCGGCGGGCCGGCTCATGACGGCACTCTCCCCGCTTCCTGGTGGCGGCGGCCGAGTTCCGCGGCGACATCCGTGAGCTCGACGCCGGTCGCCTGCAGCAGGACCAGCACGTGGTAGGCGAGGTCGGCCACTTCGGCGGCGAGGTCGTCGCGGCGCGCGGCGGACTCCGGTTCGGCGTCCGCGCGGACTCCGGCGATCACGGTCTCCCCCGCCTCCTCCGCCACCTTGCGGGCGATCCGGTCGACGCCCTGCTCGAGCAGGCGCGCCGTGTAGCTCTCGTCCGGCGGCGCGGACGCCCGCTCGGCGAGCACCCGCCGCAGCCAGCCGAGCTCGAACTCGGCCACGTTCGGTTCGAAGCAACTCCGCGTGTAGAGGTGGCAGGCCGGCCCCGCCGGCAGCGCCCTGACCAGCAGGGCGTCCCGGTCGCAGTCCTGGAGCACCTCGACCACCGCCAGCGTGTTGCCGGAGGTCGCGCCCTTGCGCCAGAGCTCCTGGCGGGACCGGCTGTAGAAGTGGGCCTGGCCGGTCTCGAGCGTCTTCTCGACCGCCTCGCGGTTCGCGTAGGCGAGCATGAGCACCGCCCCCGAGAGCACGTCCTGGACCACGACCGGCAGCAGGCCCCGGTCGTCGTAGGTGAGCGCGGCCGGATCGATCGTCGTCTTCGTCACCTGTTTGCTCCTGTCTGAATGCGGATCGGGTAGCGCCGGCCGAGGTACTCCTTGACGGCGCCCACGGAGTAGGTCTCCTGGTGGAAGATCGAGGCGGCGAGGACGGCGGCGGCGCCCGTTTCCAGGGCGTCGGCGAGATGTTCCAGAGTGCCGGCGCCGCCCGACGCGATCACCGGCACCGGCGACAGCGCGGACGCCCGCCGCAGCAGTTCCAGGTCGTAGCCCGCCTGCGTCCCGTCGCTGTCGATGCTCGTGAGCAGGATCTCCCCGGCGCCGCGCCCGATCCCCTGCTCGATCCACTCCAGCGCGTCGAGCCCAGTCGGGGTGCGGCCGCCGTGGGTGACGACCTCCCAGCTCTGGTCTTCCGCGCCGGCCGCCTGCCGCCGCTTCGCGTCGACGGAGAGCACGACGCACTGGCTGCCGAAACGCTCGGCAAGGCGCGTGAGCAGTTCCGGCTCGGCGACCGCGGCGGTGTTGATCCCCAGCTTGTCGGCGCCGGCGAGGAGCAGCTTGCGGCCGTCGTCGACGCTGCGCACGCCGCCGCCGACGCTCAGCGGAATGAACACCTGCTCGGCGGTCCGGCGCACCCAGTCGAGGTCCGTGTCGCGACGCTCGGGCGCGGCGGTGATATCGAGGAAGACGATCTCGTCCGCGCCCTCCGCCGCGTAGCGCGCCGCCGCCTCGGTCGGGTCGCCCTGGTCCGTCAGGTTCCTGAACTGGACGCCCTTCACTACGCGGCCGGCCGCCACGTCCAGGCAGGGGATGATCCGGCGCGTCAAGCCGGTCGGTTCGATGGTGGCTCTCATGAAGCGCTCCCGCAGGCGGCCATCGCCTCGTCCAGGCCAAGCGAACCGTCGTAGAGGGCCCGGCCGACGATCGCGGCTTCGACTTCCGGCCGCCGCGCCGCCGCTTCGAGATCGGCCGCCGAACGCACCCCGCCCGAGAGGATCGCCGGCGCGCCGGCCAGATCGCCGATCCGGCAGGCCAGGTCGATGTTCGGGCCCCGCATCATCCCGTCGCGGGAGATGTCGGTCACAAGAACGGCGGCCAAGGGCAGATCGGCGAGCTGGGCGCAGAGCGCGGCCGGCGAACGGTCGGCCGATTCGGTCCAGCCGGCCAGGCGGACCTCGCCGCCGTCGATGTCAAGCGCCGCCACCATTCGTTCCGGGTACCGGCGGCAGAGATCGGCGAACACGTCGAAGTCGCGGATGATGAGCGAGGTCACGACGGCCCGCTCGCAGCCGGCCGCGAAGGCCCACTCGACCGCCTCGCGATCGCGCAGGCCGCCGCCGAGCTGAATGCCGCCGCCGCCGTTCGAGGAATCGCGGGCCTGCCGTGCCAGTTCCTGAACGACGCCGCGCTGTGGCGGGCCGCCGAACGCCGCGTCCAGGTCGACGACGTGGATACGGGAGACTCCAGCCTGCCGGTAGCGGCGGAGCGCGTTGCCCGGATCGGCGTCATAGACGGTGCGCCGCCGGTCGTCGCCGCGCATGAGACGCACGACCTGGCCGCCCCGCAGATCAATGGCCGGCAGCAGTTGCACGTGTTCCTCCATGGCCCTCCGGGGCTCCTCCATCAACGCCGGCGGCCAGGTCATCGGCCCAGGCCAGGTAGTTGCTCAGCAACCGCAGACCCGCGGCGCTGCTCTTCTCGGGGTGGAACTGGGTACCGGCAATCCGCCCGCGACCCGTGATCGCCGGGAAGCTCCGGCCGTGCCGGCAACGCCCGAGCACCCACTCCTCCGGCACGTCCTGTGGCGCGAAGGAGTGGACGAAGTAGTAGTGGTCGTCGTTCGTGGCGCCCGCGAGCAGCGGGTGATCCTTGACCGCGAAGACGCGGTTCCAGCCTATGTGGGGCAGCGGTACGCCGCCGGGCAGCTCCGTGACGCCGCCGGGGAGCAGGGCAAGGCCGTCCGTGGTCCCGAACTCCTCGCTGCTGTCGAACAGGAGCTGGTAGCCGATGCAGATGCCGAGCAGCGTGGCGCCGTCGTCGAGGGCGGCCCGCATGGCCTCTTCGGGCGCGCCGCGCAGGACCTCCCGCGGCGGCCGGAAGGCGCCGACTCCCGGCAGCACCAGGCAGCGGGAGGCGCGAATCGTCGCCGGGTCGCAGGTGATCTCAACCTCGGCGCCCAGATGCCGGAGCGCCCGCACCAGGTTGCCGATGTTGCCGACGCCGGCGTCGATCACGGTCGCTTCCGTGCCGGTCATGCGGTGAGGCTCCCCTTCGTGCTCGGTACCTCGGCGCCCGCTCCGGCCCGGAGCGACACCGCGGCGCGCAGGGCGAGCGCCACGGCCTTGAACGCGGCCTCGGCCACGTGGTGCGGGTTGCGGCCGCAGAGCACGTCCAGGTGCAGGGTCAGCCGGCCGCGGTCGGCCAGGGCGCCGAAGAAGTCACCGACCAGGATGAGCGGGAACTCGGTCGTGACCCAGGCCTGCTCGAGGGCCGGCGGCAGCCGGAAGTGGAACGAGCCCCGGCCGGAGAGATCGACCACGGCGCGCGCCAGCGCCTCGTCGAGCGGCGCGAAAGCGTAGGCGAAGCGGCGTACCCCGGCGCGGTCGCCGAGCGCTTCCCGGAGGGCGTCGCCCAGGACGATCCCGGTGTCCTCCACCGTGTGGTGGAGGTCGATCTCGACATCGCCGCGAGCCGCCAGGTCGAGTCCCAGGCCGCCGTGGCGGGTCAGCGCGTCCAGCATGTGGCTGAAGAACCCGTTCGGGGTGGCGATCCGGCGGGTTCCACCGTCCAGCGACAGGTCCGCGCGAATCTCGGTTTCGGACGTCTTCCGCTCGATCGACGCTGCTCTCATGTCCCGCCTCCCGAAGTTGACGCCAGGATCCCACCCAGGGCGCGCCGGGTCGCACGCAGGGCCGGCCCGGCGCCGATTCCGATCCGCATGCAGTTGGCGAGTCCCGGGTAGCGGCTCACGTCCCGGACCAGTACGCCGGCCGCCGCCAGACCGTCGCGGATCCCGGTGCAGCGGGGGTGGCGAGCGAGCAGGAAGTTCGCTTCCGAGTCGAAGACCTCGAAGCCGAACTCCCGGAGCATGGCCGCCCACTGCTCCCGGCGAGCCCGCACGACCGCGACCCGGCGCGGGAAGCGGCCGGCGTGTTCCAGCGCCACCTCACCAATCACTGCCGCGGCGTGGCCGACGTTGTAGGCCAGCTTCACCTTGATCAACTGGGCGACGAGTTCCGGCGCGGCGAGCAGGTAGCCAAGACGGATGCCGCCCAGGGACCAGGCCTTGGACAGGGTCCGGAACAGGATGACGTTCGGGTTCGCCCGCGCCAGCGGCCGGTAGTCGTGGCGGCAGAACTCGCCGTAAGCGTTGTCGAGCAGAAGGGCCGCGTCGAGGGAGCGCGCCAGACGTTCCACCGCTTCGGGATCCGCCGCCGCGCCGGTGGGGTTGTTCGGCGTGCACAGGAGCACCGGCCGCCGCGGGTCGCGGTCGACTTCGGCCTGGAGCTCGTCCATCTGCAGCCCCAGGCCGGGAGCCGGGGGCAGGTGTCGCGGCACGCCGGCGGCGCGGCCGACGAACGTCCTGTAGGGGCTGAAGCTCGGATCGCAGATGAGCACTTCCTGACCGGGGCGGACGACTCCCTCGAGCACGGTCGTGATCAGTTCACCGGAACCGTTGCCGACAAGGACGGCGTCCATCGGCCACTCGTGCAGGTCGCCGATCAGCCGGCGCAACCGGTCGGCGTGAAAGTCCGGGTACTCCGACCAGGGCCGATCGGCCAGCCGGGCCAGCGCCTCCCGCTTGAGCGACCGCGGCAGGTCCCAGGGCGCCTCGTTCTGGTCGAGCTTGTAGCGGGCCTCGACCTGGTGCAGCGAGTAGAGCGACAGTTCGCGCACCTCCGGCCGCACCAGGGCCGCCGCTCGCTCGGCGCGGCCGGTCATCGCCTGATTTCCCGGTCGTCTGACACACGGCGCAGCCTCGCCGCCGCGGCATGGGCGGACAGACCTTCCGTCGTCGCCAGCGTCTCGGCAGCGCCGGCCCAGGCCGCCGCGGCCGCGGCGGAGAACCTGACGGTGTGACTGCGCCGCAGGAAGTCGTCGGTACCGAGACCGGAGGCGAAGCGCGCGCTGCCGCCCGTGGGCAGAACATGGCTGGGACCGGCGACGTAGTCCCCGAACACGACCGGCGACGAAGCGCCGACGAACACCGCGCCGGCGTTGCGGACCTCGCCGGCCCGCCCCTCGGCCGCCTCGCCCATCAACTGCAGATGCTCCGGGGCGATGTGCTCGGCGAGCGCGATCGCCTCGTCCAGGTCGGCGGCGACGAAGGCCGCGCCGTGCCGGTCGAGGGCCGCCGCGGCCGTCTCGGCGGTGGGCAGCTCCGCAAGCCGCGAGTCGACTTGGGCGCGGACGCTCTCCGCGAGTTCGGCGGAATCGGTGACCAGGACCGCGACCGCCAGCGGATCGTGCTCCGCCTGCGCCAGCAGGTCGGCGGCGACGCACTCAGCCGGAGCGCCGGCGGTGGCGACGATGACGACCTCGGACGGACCGGCGTCCCGGTCGACGCCGACATCCGACGCGACGTGCTGCTTGGCCGCGGCCACCCAGGCGTTGCCCGGCCCCGCGATCAGATCGACCGGGCGGATCGACTCGGTGCCGTAGGCGAGCGCCGCGACCGCGTGAGCCCCGCCCATGCCCCAGACCTCGTCCACCCCCACCAGGTCCAGAACGTGCCGCAGCACCGGGCTGTCCCGGTAGGCCTGGGGAGGCGTGGCGACGACGATCTCCTCCACGCCGGCGAGCTGGGCCGGCACCGCGGTCATCAGCACGGTCGACGGATAGGGGAAGCGGCCGCCCGGCACGTAGAGGCCGACCCTGCGGATCGCGATGCGACGCTCCTCGATCCGGACGCCGTCCCGGTCGACTCGCTCAACGCCGGGCCCGCGCAGCAGGGCGCGGTGATACGCCTCGATGGCTCCCCTGGCGCGCTCGATGGCGGTGAGGACTGGCGGCTCGACCTCATCGACGGCTGGAGCGGAGCCGGCCCGCGGCCGGCGCCCTTTCTTCCCCGGGTCAGAAGACCCGGGGCCACTCGCCTTCGGCGGCAGCGGGTCAGATGACCCGCGCACCGACAGGCGGAGGAGACCCGTTGTCCTTGCCTCGTAACCGTCGAAGCGGCGCACCGCGTCGAGCAGGGCGGCGTCGCCGCCGGTCCGCACCCGGTCCACGATCTCGGCGGCCGCCTGACGGATCTCCGCCGCGATGCCGCCGCGGCCCCGCCGGTCGAGGAGTTCGAGGCGTTCCCGTCCAGCGGAACCCCCGGCCGCGAGGATTCGAAGCGCGCTGCCGCCGGCCTCAGTCACCGCCGGTCTCCGTCTCTTCGAGCCCGCCGAGCAGCCCGCTCAGCCGGCGGCGGTGGGCGTGAAACGACGCCCGGTTGACGACGAACGTCGGCGCCACGGCCGCCAGCACCTCGACTTCGTGCAGGTCGTGGGCCCGGAGCGTGCCGCCGGTCTGAACGATGTCCACCGCCACGTCGGTCAGATCGAGCAGCGGTCCAAGCTCGATCGAACTGGTGAGGTGGATCACCTCGACATGGAGGCTCCGGGCGGCCAGCAGCCGCGCCGCCCAGGCCGGATAGCGGGTCGCCGCCCGGAGCTGCCCGCTCCGCTTCGGCAGCTCGGGAGTCTCGGCGATCAACGACAGGCGGCTCCTGCCGTCCTTCAGTTGGAGCGGCCGGAAGACGTCGGGCTGGGTCTCCTCGAGCACGTCCGAGCCGACGATCGCGCAGTCGACGATCCCGTGCTCGACGTAGAGCGGCAGGTCCCAGTCCTTGAGCAGCAGGACCTCGACCGGAGTCCCCAGTACCTTCTGGTCGGCGAAACGCTGGCGCAGCCGCGAGGAATCGAGGCCGTCGAGATTCAGTCCCGCGGCCGCGAGGGCGGCGCGCGCAGGGCCCAGGTTCCGTCCCTTGGGCAGGCCGAACGTGATCATGACCGCGCCTCCGCGACTCCGAGTTCCAGCAGCAGGTCGAGTCCGAGCGAGAAGCCGACCGCCGAGCAATCGCCGCTGAGCGACCGGAACACCTTGTCGTAGCGGCCGCCGACACCGAGAGCCAGGGCGGTCCCCGGCGCGTAGGCGGCGAACATCAGGCCGTCGTAGTAACCGCGCGGGCCGTCGCCGACACCGATACGCGGGTCGAGGGCGGCCGCGGCGAACTCGGCGAGGTCGACCTCGATCTCGATGGCCGCGCCGCGATACGCGGAGGACAGCCGGTCGCGCAGACCCAGCAGTTTGGACACCGCCTCTCCCGCGCCGCCCAGCACGGAGAGATCCGTCGGGTAGCCGCGTTCGACGATGTCGGCCAGACCGGCCCGGCGCGCCGCGGTCCTGTCGCGACTGGCGATGCGTAGCGCGAGATCGGCCGCTTCCCCTTCGCCGGCGGCGGCCAGCAGAGCCTCGTCGAGCGCTCCGGCCACGCCGAGCACGACGCGCAGGGTGTGCTCCTCGCCGTCGGCGGCCGCGGGCGCCTCCCCGCGCGCCTCGAGCAGCAGGTCGAAGAACAGGGTCAACATCTGCTCGTCCGCTTCGGCCTCGTCGCCGCCGAGGAGCTCCGCGCCCAACTGGGAGTACTCGCGCATCCGGCCCGGCCGCAGGGGCTGGTGACGCACGACATCGCCCCGGTAGTAGAGGCGCAGCGGCAACTCCAGCTCGTCGAGGTGGGGCGCCAGCAGCCGCGCCAGCATCGGCGTGAAGTCGCCCCGCAGCACGAGGAGTTGACCGTCGCGGTCCACGAAACGGTAGAGCTGCTCCAGCCGTCGACCCGTGAGCAACGGCCGGTAGGGCTCGAAGTAGTCGAGGATCGGCAGCAGGACCTCGGCGAAACCACGCTCCTCAAGCAGAGCGGAAAGGCGCGCCTCGAGCCGCCGGCGCCGTCTGGCGCTGTCGAACAGAACGGCCGAGACGCCGGTTGGCAAGCCAGCGGAGATCTTCATCGTGTCGACTCCAGTCCGAGCGCCGCCGCTCCGACTTCAAACGGCAGCGGTCCACCCGTCATCGCCTCGAACTGGGCGAGGCCCTGATGCAGAAGCACCTCGCGGCCGTCGACGACCACCAGACCCCTGGCCGAAAGCGCCCTGCTCCAGGGCGTCGGACCGCCGCCGTAGACCAGCTCGACCGCGGCCGCCGAGGAACGAAGCGCCGCCGGGTCGCAGGGCGGCGGATCGTCGGCGCGGTGGCCGAGAGAAGTCGCGTTGACCACGATGTCGAAGTCGCCGGGTTCCAGCTCCTCGAGCGGCACGAAGGCGACGCCGAGCGACTCGGCTGCCGCCCGTCCGGTCGACTCCGTGCGGTTGGCGAGCGCGACCTCGGCGCCGGCCGCAGCCAGACCGAGAGCGGCGGCCCGGCCGGCGCCGCCGGCGCCGATGACCACCGCGTCGCGGTCCTCCAGCTCGATGCCGCCTCGGCGAAGCGGACCGACAACCCCCTCGGGATCCGTGCTCTCCGCCCTCCACCGCTTGCTCGCAGCGCCATTCCGGCATGGCAACAGGGTGTTCGCGCCCTGGGTCCCGCGCGCCAGGTCGCCCGCTTCGGAGGCCGCCGCGAGCGCCGCCGCCTTGTGCGGCGCGGTCACGCTCAGGCCCGAGAGCGGCAGGCCGGCCCGGTCGAAGAAGTCGGAGAGCACGACCTCGCGCCAGAAGGTCTCGAAGCTCGGCGCATCGAAGGCGACGTAGAGAGCCTCCTCGCCACGGTCAAGGTAGCCCGCGTTGTGGAGCCTGGGCGACAGGCTGTGCGCCGCCGGGTGGCCGACGACGCCGAACAGCCTCGACGCGCGCTGCAGGTTCGGCAGACCGTAGTCGATCCGCAACCGCTCGATGGACGGCTGGCCGGGCGCCGCGGCCAGCGGCCCGGCGGCGCCGTAGATCCATGGCGCGCCGAGACGCGGCGCGACCAGCCGGGTCCAGGCGCCGACGGCGCCCATGGAGAAGGCCGCGACGTCGGGCCGGCGCGCGCCGAGTAGCAACTCGAGCGGCACCAGCTCGTCACCGGAGCTCCGTGCTTCGGTCACCAGCTTGTAGAGCCGCGCCTCCACTCCGGCAACCTGTCTCAAGCGGCCCCGCAGGACCTGCAGGTTCCGCGCCCGGCCATGCCACGACACGACACGACGCCGGGGTTCGACGGCTTCCAGCACGGCCCTGCCGAGATCGCGGTCCGCCTCGATGTCAACGAGGTCGTATCCGCGTGCCGCGGAGAGCAGCGCCGCCCGGCGCTCCGGCTCGACCGTGCCCCGGCCGCCTTCCGCTTCGCTCCGCAGCGTGTAGAGGAGTTGGCCGGCGAAGCGTTCCCGCAACCAGTCGACGCCGATGTCGCCGACCAGGTCCGCCCGCACCTCGAGACAGTCCGCCAGCTCCGACAGCGCGCGCACGTCGTCGCCGGACGCGCCAGGCGCCTCGGTCAACGACGCGACCAGGGTCGCGCTCGCAGCGACCTCCGTAGGGGTGGCGATCCGAAGTTCGTCGGTTGTCGGGTTCAAAACGGGAAGACCTCCTTCGATCCGGAAGGAGGTCTTCTTCGCTCACCCTCGTCCCGGACCGTGCGTACCGGGACCTGGCCCGGGTTCAGCCCTTGCCGTGACCGTGAGCCCACCAGGAAGTCGCCACGACTCCGGTCGCCGGAGCGACGGAGGCAGCGACGAAAGCGAAAGTGCTGTCCGGTGAGTTCATGACGCGGTGCGGGCGGAACGGGCCGGAATGGCTCCGGGACGCCGGATACTGCACCGGAAGGTGCGGACTGTCAAGGCTTGCTTGGACCTGGCCGCCGAAGCGGAGCCGGCCTTGCGGCCGGCCCGTTTCCCCGCCGCCTTCGGCGGCAGCGGGTCAGAAGACCCGCGCACCCAGTAGGCGGCCAAGTCCAAGCAAGCCTGCTACGACTCCGAGGAAAGCTCGCTCCTGCCCTTGTACATCCCCACCCCGATGATGACGAAGCAGAGCGAACCGAACGCCTGCATGGCGTTGTCGTTCGTGAGAAGCGTCCGGGGCTCGATCCCCGAGACGTGCTGCAGGACCAGGAAGTTGATGATTGCCAGGACCCCCAGGAGGACGAATCCGTAGGAGGCCAGCTTGAAGATGTTCGTCGAGCCGAAGCGGGCGGAAAGGCCGAGGCCCACCAGAATGGACCCGATGGGATAGACGGAAACCAGCGCGATGACGATGCCGGCCATCGACACGTAGGTGCCGAGGGCCAGGTCCTCCATGCCGCGCTGCATCAGGTGGACACTGAACTGCCGCATGCCCATCGCGACGACGTAGAGGCTCCATCCGAACACGCTGACATACGCCCCCAGCCGCAGGCACAAGCCACCGGAACCCTGCTGGGCCAGGCGGAGCCACGTGAAGGCCGCGTACCCGTAGAGGAACATCCCGATGATCGACAGCATGGACGCCAGATGCGCGAGGCTGGCGTTCGCCGCCGCCGCGTCGAGGGCGGCCGGGAAGTCGGTCTGGTCCACCGGGTCCACTACGCCCCCGGGGAAGAGGAGCGATGCGAGCACCAGCAGGATGACACCGACGATCAGGGCCAACCCTCCTTGCCTGGTGACGGGGTTCGACGTAGTGGATGGGGCCATGACCACTTCCTTTCTGGCGCGCGGCACCTGCTGAGACTGGAATGTGAACTGATACTAGCAGCCAGCTAGGCCCTGGCCATGATCAGCGCGCCGTTCGTGCCGCCGAAGCCGAAGGAGTTGGTCAGCGCCACGTCGACCTTCGCCTCGCGCGGCTCGTGGGGCACGAAGTCCAGGTCGCACTCCTCGCCGGGCTCGTCGAGGTTCAGCGTCGCCGGCAGCACTTGCCGGTCGACGGCCAGCGCCAGGATGCCGGCTTCGACGCCGCCCGCGGCGCCCAGCAGGTGGCCGGTCGAGGACTTGGTCGAGGACACGGCCAGGCGGTAGGCGTGGTCTTTGAACACCCGCTTGACCGCCCGGACCTCGGCGATGTCGCCGAGCGGCGTGGACGTGCCGTGGGCGTTGACGTAGTCGACCGTCTCGGGCGCCAGCCCCGCGTCCTCGAGCGCCGCCAGCATCACCCGGGCGGCGCCGTCGCCCTCCGGCTCCGGCGCCGAGACGTGGTAGGCGTCGGAACTCATGCCGTAGCCGACGATCTCGGCGTAGACGTGGGCGCCGCGCTCGAGCGCCGCCTCACGCTCCTCCAGGACGAGAATCCCGGCTCCCTCCCCGAGCACGAAGCCATCGCGGTCCTTGTCCCATGGCCGCGACGCCTTCGCCGGCTCGTCGTTGCGCACCGACAGCGCCTTCATCGCACCGAAGCCGGCCAGAGCCAGGTCGGAGGTCGTGGCCTCGGTGCCGCCGGCGAAGGCGGCGTCGGCGTAGCCATGCTGGATCATCCGGAACGCGTCGCCGACGCCGTGCAGGCCGGTCGTGCAGGCGGTCGTCGGGCAGGTGTTCGGCCCGCGCGCGCCGAAGCGGATCGAGATCTGGCCGGAGGCCATGTTCGCGATCAGGCCGGGGATGAAGAACGGCGACACCCGGCGCGGGCCGCGGTCGCGCCAGATTCCGTGCATGTGCTCGATCAGGGGAAGGCCGCCCATGCCGGAACCGACGACGGTGGCGACGCGGTCGCGGTTGCCGTCGTCGATCACAAGCCCCGCGTCTTCGTGGGCGAGCGTCGCGGCGGCGAGCCCGAACTGGATGAACAGGTCGACCCGGCGGATCGCCTTGCGCTCCATGAACCGCTGAGCGTCGAAGTCCCGCACTTCCGCGGCGATCTTCGTCGTGTAGAGGTCGGCGTCGACCCGCGTCAACGGACCGACACCGCTCCGCCCCTCCATCAGGCCGGACCAGGTCGCTTCCGTGCCCACGCCAAGCGGGGACACCAGCCCCACGCCGGTAACGACGACGCGCCTACGGTCGCTCATTTTCCGGACCGGCCCGCGCCGGTCAAAGAGAGATCAGTTCGAGGACCCGTGGGCCTGAATGTAGTCGATGGCCTCCTTGACCGAGCCGATCTTCTCGGCGTCCTCGTCCGGAATCTCGATGCCGAACTCCTCCTCGAAGGCCATGACCAACTCGACGATGTCGAGCGAGTCTGCACCGAGATCGTCAGTGAAGCTGGCCTCCGGAGTGACTTCGTCGGCATCGACTCCGAGCTGCTCGACGATGATGCTGTTGACCTTTTCGACTACGGACATTCTGGTTCCTCTCGAGGGTAAAGGGCAGGTTTGGCGTTTCGGACCCCGCGGCAGAGGGAAGACTATGCCACCACGGGGGCCATCCGTCCAATGCCAGGCCCGCGGCCGGGATCGACTCCGCTAGGTCATGCCACCGCTGACGCTCAGCACCTCGCCCGTGACATAGGACGCCTCGTCGCTCGCCAGGTAGAGCACCGCCGCCGCGATGTCGTCCACGGTGCCCAGCCGGACCAGGCCGTGCTGCTCCAGGAAGCGTTCGCCCGCCCCGTCCGGCAGGGCCGCGGTCATGTCCGTCTCGATGAAGCCCGGCGCCACCACGTTGACCGTGATCCCGCGGCTCAGGAGCTCCCGCGCAAGCGACTTGCTGAACCCGATCAGGCCCGCCTTGGAGGCCGCGTAGTTCGCCTGGCCGGCGTTGCCGACCACCCCGGCCACCGAAGACACGGACACCACCCGGCCGTGGCGGCGCCGCATCATGCCGCGGACCAGAGCCTTGGTCAGGACGAAGGCGCCGGTCAGGTTCACGTCCAGCACCCGCTGCCACTGCTCCAGGGTCATCCGCGCCAGCAGGTTGTCGGCGGTGATGCCCGCGTTGTTCACCAGGATGTCGATGGCCGCGAACTCTGATGGCAGACCCCGTACCGCCGCGGGGATCGACTCGTGATGGCCAAGGTCGAGCGCCATCGGATGGGCCTCGCCGCCGCCCTCCCGCACCGCGCCGGCAACCTCGTCGAGGAGTCCCTCGTCGCGGGCGGCAAGGACGACCCGCGCGCCCTGCCGGGCCAGCAGCAGCGCCGCGGCACGGCCAATGCCGCGCGAGGCGCCGGTGACCAGAGCGGTTCTGCCCTTCAGGTCGAAGACCGTCACGCGGCGAGGTCCTCCGGCTCGGCGATCGCCCGCACCTTCAGGCTCCGCTCGATGCGTCGCCCGAGGCCGGAAAGCACCTTGCCCGGGCCGATCTCGACCAGTCTCTCGACGCCCCGGGAAGCCATCAGCGCCACCGACTCCGACCAGCGCACGGCGCCGTCGATCTGCCGGACCAGCGCGTCCCGCGCCGCCGCCGCGGTCGTCACTTCCCCCGCATCCACGTTGCAGACGACCGGGACCTCCGGATCCGCCATCTGTACGTCCCGGATCAGGGGTTCCATCTCCACGCGAGCGGGCGCCATCAGGGCACAGTGGAAGGGAGCCGACACGGGCAGCGGGATCGCCCGCCGCGCGCCCCGCTCGCCGGCCAGCTCCGCGGCCCTGTCGACCGCGCCGGCCGCCCCGGCGATCACGATCTGCCCCGGCGCGTTCAGGTTCGCGAGCTGGCAGACGCCCCCGGTGTCGCTCGCCGCCTGGGCCGCCACCGCAGCCGTATCCTCCTGGCTCAGCCCGAGGATCGCGGCCATGGCGCCCTCGCCGACCGGCACCGCCTGCTGCATCGCCTGCCCGCGGGCCCGCACCAGCCGCAGGGCGTCGGCGAGTTCGAGGGCGCCGGCCGCCACGAGGGCGGAGTACTCGCCCAGGCTGTGACCGGCGACGAAGGCGGGAGCGGCCGGCCGAGGATCCCGCGCCAGGTAGCAGCGCAGCACGGCGACCGACATCGCGACGATGGCGGGCTGGGTGTTCGCGGTCAACTGGAGTTCGTCCTCCGGACCCTCGAAACAGAGCCCAGACAACGAGAAGCCGAGCGTGTCGTCGGCCTCCTCGAACACCGCCCGCGCCTCGGGAAAGGCCGAGGCCAGCGCGCGGCCCATGCCGACCCGCTGCGAGCCCTGGCCCGGAAAGACGTATGCGACCGCGCTCAAAAACGCACCGCGGCCGCGCCCCAGGTGAGGCCCGCGCCAAAGGCCGCCATCAGGACCAGGTCGCCGGGATCGATCCGGCCGTCGCGGTTCAACTCGTCGAGGGCGATGGGGATGGAAGCGGCCGATGTGTTGCCGTAGCGCTCGACGTTGACGTAGACGCGCTCGGCCGGCACGTCGATCCTGCGGCCGACGGCGTCGATGATCCGGCGGTTTGCCTGGTGGGGTATCAGCCACCGGACGTCTTCGGGACGCTGTCCGGCGCCCTCGAGCACCTCGCCCGAAACCTCCGCCAGGGTGCGCACGGCAACCTTGAAGGTCTCGTTGCCGAGCATCCGGATGAAGGGCAGGCGGGCCTCCAGCGTCTCGGGACGGTTCGGAGGATTGCGGCTGCCGCCGCCCGGCATCTCGAGCAGGTGAGCTAGCGAGCCGTCGCTGTGGATCGCCACCGACAGGATGCCCGGGAGCCCGTTCTCGCTGGAGGGATTGGGAGGATCCTCGCCGCGCAGCACCACCGCGCCCGCGCCGTCGCCGAACAGCACGCAGGTCGAACGGTCCTCGTAGTCCGTGTACTTCGTCAACGACTCGGCCCCGATCACCAGGGCCGTGGAGGCGGCGCCGCTCGACACGTACTGGCGGGCCACGGAGAGGCCGTAGACGAAGCCAGTGCAGCCGGCGTTCAGGTCGAACGCGGTGGCGTCCTTCGCGCCGAGTTCCTCCTGCACCAGGCAGGCCGTGGCCGGAAAGGGCATGTCCGGCGTCACCGTCGAGATCAGGACGAGGTCCACGTCCGACGCCTCGACCCCCGCCATCTCCATCGCCTTGCGGGCGGCGTCGACGGCAAAGACCGAGGTGTACTCCTCGTCGGACGCGACCCGGCGTTCCTCGATGCCAGTGCGCGCGATGATCCAGTCGTTCGACGTGTCGACGATTCGCTCGAGATCAGCGTTGGTCAGGATCCGCTCCGGCACCGAGCGGCCCGTACCGGCGATCCGGACCCGGCGCATCCCGTTCGAGGAATCTCCCTGCAAACCGTTCGTCATCCCGCCACCACCGCCTTCGACCGCGTTTCGTACGCGACCTCGGTGAGCTTCGCGCTGACCTTGAGGTGTATGCCTGCTTCGCAGAACTCTACCGCCCGCCGCACGGCGCTGTGGATCGCGTGGGCGGAAGACCGCCCGTGGGCGACGAAGCAGCCGCCCCGCAGCCCGAGCAGCGGCGCGCCGCCGTACTCGCTGTAGTCGAGGCGGCGCTTGAAGCGCTCGAAGGCCGGCCGGGCCAGCAGATAGCCGAACCGCGCTCGCCAGGTGCTTCCCATCTCGTGGCGCAACTGTCCGCCCACGAACTCGCCCAGGGACTCGGCGCTCTTGAGGATCGCGTTGCCGACGAAACCGTCGCAGACGACGACGTCGACCGTGCCGTTGAACACGTCGCCGCCCTCGACGTTGCCGACGAAGTTGAGCCCCGTGGCGTCGAGCGCCTTGAACACCTCGCGGACGAGTTCCGTTCCCTTGCCCACCTCCTCACCGATCGACAGCAGCCCGATCCGCGGCGACTCCCGGCCAAGGAGCTGCTCCGCGAGGTAGTGGCCCATGACCGCGAACTGGCGGAGCTGGTGGAGCTTGGAATCCACGTTGGCGCCGGCATCGAGCAGGATCGTGCTGCCGTCGCGGCGCGGCAGCGTGACGGCGAGAGCCGGCCGGTCGACTCCGGGCGCGACGCCGATCACCATCTTGCCGGCGACCAGGGCGGCGCCCGTGTTGCCCGCCGTCAGCATCGCCGCGGCACGGCCTTCCCTGACCAGCCGGGCGCAGACCCGCACCGAGGAGTCGCGCTTCCGACGCACCGCCAGCGCCGACTCGCCCATGCCGACGACCTCGCGGGCGTGAACGATCTCGATCCGGTCGAGGTCGGAAGCCACGGATTCGAGCTCCTCGATCTCCCGTTCCAGCGCATCCCGCCGGCCGACCAGGAGCAACCGGAGCCCGTTCTCCTGCGCCGCCAGGAGCGCCCCCTCGACCACGGCCCGCGGAGCGTGATCGCCGCCCATCGCATCGACGGCGATCACCGTCGGGTCGGGTGCAGGAGGTCGTTTCGTCATCGGGACCGCGGCGCCGCCGGCGTCGGGCTCCTAGAGAACGTCCTCGACGTCGATCACGTCGCGACCGCGGTAGTAACCGCAGTGCATGCAGGCGCGATGCGGCAGCTTGGTTTCGCCGCAGTTCGGACAGATTGAGCCGGCGGGACGCTTCAGGAAGTCGTGGGACCGTCGCCGGTCCCGACGCGCCTTCGAGTGCCGCCGTTTGGGATTGGGCATTTCTTCTATTCCTTTCCTGGCTTGGTAGCTGGCTAAGTCAGACTATCGGTAAGCCGTTCGCGGACCGCTTCGAGGGCGGCCCAGCGGGGATCGACGCTCTCCGCGGCGCAGGTGCAGGCCTCCCGGTTCCGGTCGACTCCGCACTGCGGGCACAGGCCCCGGCACGCGGCGTCGCACGTCGGTTTCATCGGGACGTTGAGTTCGACCTGTTCGCAGACCAGCCGGAACAGGTCGACGGCGCCATCGACCGCGACGAGCGTCGAGAGATCCTCCGGCTCCAGCTCGCGGCCGCCATGCGCGTCCCCGGCGCCGTCGGCAGCCGCCGGGCCGTCCCCGCCGTCGGCCGTCACGACGAACGCGAGCGGCAGGTCGACATCCTCCTCGTACGGAGTCAGGCAACGGTCACAGCGAAGCCGATGGCGGTAGCGCAGCCGCGTCTGGAGCAGAAAGTCCGGTCCGGTGAAGGTCAGGCTGCCCTCGCAGTCGACGCTGCCCGGAACGAGCGCCTCGTCCCGGCGCAGGTCCGGAGCCGCCACGCTGACGGCATCGCGCCAACGGAGGGGGCCGTTACGGGCCTGGTCGAGCTGCAGGTGCATCCGATTTCACCGTCAGGCGTTCGCCGTCTCGAACCGCGAGTCAGCTTTCCATGGGACGCCACCCCGTGGGCCGCCGCGACTCCGGCTAGGCGCAACCGCGCAAACCCCAGAGGCTACGAATCGTTACCGCCACTTGTCAACGGTCCGTGGTTGCTCGAAGTCCGGTCCTCCGGCGGGACAGCGCGGCGGACGGCCGAGCCGGGGGCCTGCGACCGCGGTCCGCGGCGCAGAGTGGCGTGCAGAATCACGGCGTCATTCGGCGCCTCGCCGCGGCCACGCCGGCGCGCAACTTCAAGGCTCAGACTGAACTGTTGGGCGAAGTCGTAGCGGACGCCTGCTCCCGTCCCGCCTTCTCCTTCGCCGGCAAGCAACACGACTCCATAGGGGCTGAGGAGATAGCGACCGCCGGCACGGCCGAGACCGTAGCCGACTTGGACCTCGGTCCGGCCTCCCTGATCAAGCCCCGGGCCGCCCGGGCGATAGAAGGTCTGCTGCTGCGACCAGAACTGCTGGATGCCGCCGTGGGCCGCACCCTCCGAGGAGCGGAGCCCGACCGCGAGTCCGCGCCCGTGTTCGCCCGGATCCAGTCCTATCGATGCCGACCAACCCCGTTCCCGGAAGTCGCTCGCCTGGTGCGTGAGCAAGGACCGGCCGGCCAGATCAACCGTCAAGCCGCGGTCAGGATTGGAGTAACGAAGGCCGACGCCCACTTCGAGGCCGCGGCCACTCTCCGCGTCGCCGCCATCCTGCCGAACGCCGACCTCCAGCGAGGGCGCCAGCGTTCCGGCGCCGACCGGACGGTTGTAGGAGGCCTGCAGCGCAAGCCGGGCACGACTCACGTCCCGGCTGACCGCGGCCAGATTCGGGGCGGCCTCCGAGTCGATTCGAACCAGCAAGACATCCGACTTGATACCCAGTCCGAAGCCGCTGGCCCAGGCCGCGAGTCCGCGGCGAGCGCCCAAGGCGCTCATGGTCAGGGAAATGTCGGTCTCCTTGCCGATACCATCCCCGAGCAGGGAGAAACCGCCGCGGCCGTGGCCGAGAATTCCCCACACGGTGAGCTTCTCGCTCACCTGCACACGCATGTACGGATAGCCGCCGGTCAGAGTCGCCTCGGCCGTTGGCCGCCCGTCGGCGCCGACATCGCCCTTGCCGCGGCTGCTTCCCACGGCGAGTCCGGCGAGGAATCGACCGCGCTCGTAGTCCACGCCCACCAGACCCGTCACCACATCGCCCTGGAACGAAAGAGAGTCGTCCGAACCGCGGAAGCTCGTCGTCGCCCCCCGACCCCAGGCTGTCCAGTTACCGGCCTCGCCTGCTTCTCCTTCCAGCGCCTGCTCGTCCCGTGACGACAGGCTGAAGGAACTTCGGGCCAGCAGGTCCCAGCGCTGGTCCGGCCCATAACGGCTCAATGAGAATGCGGGCGCCTGGCGGCCCCAGCCGGAAGCCGATCCGGATTGCCGGGAAGACGCGAAGCCGCCGCCGAGTGAGCCGCCGCCGAGGCGGCCGCCCAGCATCGCCGGCCCGGAACCGTAGCCCGCTCGGGCGAATGGCCCGTGCCCCTGCAGCCAGCCCGCGCCGCCGGACGTGGCGCCCACCGGCAGGGGGCCGGCCTGAAGCGGAGCGCCGTTTTGCGCTCCTCCGGACCAGCCGGAACTCGCAAACGGGGACGCGCCCAGGCGGCTTCCGCCCGGGCCCGCGGCGTGGCCGCTCAGCAGGGAGTAGCCGCCGAGGGTCAGATGGTCGCTCGTCGATCTGCCCTCGATCCTCTGCTCCGCCATGTCCACGACCTGGCTGGCGACCGTTCTGCCGAACCGGCTCAGCCAGACTCTGGCGGCGGTCGCATCATCGTCGTCCACGAGCGATATCGACGTCGCGCTTACGGGCAGCTCGGCCGCGCCGTTCAGGGTAATCGTCTCGGGCGAGGCCTCGATCCTGTCGTTCACCGGCGCTAGCCGGAAGGTAGCGGAGCCGCTGGTTCGTTCGGCCGGGATGGTGACCGTAAAGGCGTCCACCGGCTCGAACCCGACGGCATCCGCTGCACCGCTGCCGGACGCGGTGATTCGCACGGAAGTTGCGCTCGTGCGCGTGCTCAGGTCCAGCGCCGCGGTTACCGTCACGATGGTAGGTCCGTCGTTCTCCTGGATCACCCGCGGTACGGCGGAAAGGACGATCGACGTCGACGGTTCGTCGTCGTCCTCGATCAGCAGGGAAGCGGGCTCAACGGGCAGCGACGAGCTCCCGGAGAGCTGGATGATCTCGTCCTGTTCGTCCACGTCGTCGTCGATGGGCGTCAGCGTGAAGCTCGTCGAGCCCGACCGTTCTCCCGCGGGAATCGTCAACTCGAGCCTGTCCACGGCCGTGAAGTCGACCGCTTCCGGAAGACCCGTGCCGGCAAACGCAATCCGTACGGCTGTGTCGCTCGTCCGAGTGCTTCGGTCAAGCGCCGCGGTGACCGTCACGACGGTCGGTCCCGCGTCCTCCTGGACCGCATCCGGCAAGACGGAGAGGACGATCGACGTCGATGGTTCGTCGTCGTCCTCGATCAGCAGGGAAGCGGGCTGAACGGGCAGCGACGAGCTCCCGGAGAGCTGGATGATCTCGTCCTGTTCGTCCACGTCGTCGTCGATGGGCGTCAGCGTGAAGATCGTCGAGCCGGACAGCTCCCCCGCGGGAATCGTCAGTTCGAGCCTGTCCGCGGCCGTGTAGCCGACCGATCCCGGAGCCCCGCTGCCGGACAGTTCGACATCGATACGGGTTTCTTTGTCCCACATGCCGCCGGACAGGGTCGCCGCCACCGACACGGCAGTCGGTCCCGCGTTCTCCGAGAGCCGTTCACGGTCCAGACTCAGGACGATCTCGGACGGCGGCGCGTCGTCATCGGTGATCATCGCGGAGATCCGGACTGCATGGACCCGACACTTCTCCATATCGCCTAGCGTGATTGCGAAGTCCTCGTCGGCTTCAGCGATGTCGTCGTCCATCAGCGGGACGGAGAAGATCAACTCGGCGGCGCCGGCCGGAAACGCCAGTTCACCCGCCGACCGCACATAGTCGACGCCGGCAACGGCGGCGCCGTCCGATGTCGACCAGGCCACCTTTATCGGATAGGCGGAAGGCCGCTCGAGACGCGCCACGAAGGCGACCGAGGAATTGCTCTCCATGGCGGCGGCCGGGGCGACCGTGAGCATCGGCGGCGCGTCGTTGTCCCTTACACTGACCGTGGCGACACTCTCGGCCCCCAGTTCGTAGTCGGCGCCCTCCAGGAGCGCCGCGCGGACCGTGCTGGCGGGTTCGTCGGTCTCGTCGTCGACCGTTGCCAGTTCCAGCAGCGTCGTCGCCGCGCCGGCGGAAAAGCGCAACTGGGCCGGTGAAGCGGCTGCCAGTACGCTGTTCGTCTCACTGACCGAAACCGAAAACGGCGCCAACTCCGTTGCCGTATGCGAACGAGTGACGATGAACTCGACAGTCGAACCCTCGACCACCGAACTCGCCGCCGGCGCGATGGTCAGTATCGGCGGAGGCGGAGGCGGAGGTTGCGCCCGCGATCGGACAGGTCCCACCGGAGCGGACGTCAGCGGCACCTCGTTGCCGTCTGGATCGATGCACCCGACCGTCACCTGGATCATCGTGCCGACCTCAGCCTCAGTCAGGACGTACTGCAGGCCGGCAGCGCCCTCGATCACCTCGGAATCGGCGCTCCACACGGCAGTGCATTGGTCAACGTTCTCCGCGGAGTTGGGAAGCGACGGTACCGCGGTCAAGGTGGCGCCGACGATCGTGGTCCCTTCGATGAAGACGCTGCCGCCCGAGTCGCCGCCAGTCGGGGCGCTCGGCAGAACGTCGACGATCTCGATGCTCGTGCCTTGCACGACCAGATCGGGCGAACCCGCCGCGCCTGTCAGGACTACGGTTTCGGGCGGCTCCTCCTGGAAATCGTCGATTGCCGTCAGCGCGAAGGCGGCCGTCGCGCTGGATTCGCCTGCCGCGATGGTCACGACGAAGGCCGGAACCGGTTCGAAGTCGGCGCCTTCAGTCGCCGACCCGCCCGCCACCGTCACGGTGATCTCCACGTCTGAAGCCAGGGGCGCGCCTCCAAGAACCGCTGCAACCTCGATCGTGACGCCGCCTTCTCCCTCACGGACCGTCGCCGGGGAGACCTGGAGAGACGCCTGTTGCGACGTGCCGCGTGATTGGCGTTCGAGGATCGTCCCCGTCGCCGTCGACGTCCCCAGCGTCACCCCCGCGGGCAGCGTCGCGGCCGCGATCGTCACCGTGAAGGTCTCGTCGCCCTCCGCCACCGCATCGTCGATCGTCGACACGGACAGCGTCCCCGTCGTCTCGCCCGCCAGGATCGTCACCGTGCCGGACGACACCGCCGTGTAGTCGTCGCCCGAAACCGCCGTGCCGTCAGACGTGCTCCAGGTCAGCACCACGTCCGAAGACGCCTCGCCGCTCAAGGTCACCGGGAACTCCACCGGCGAACCCTCCGAAGCCGACGCCGCGCCCACAGACACCGAAGCCGTCAACGAATCGTTGTCCTCGATCGTCCCCGTCGCCGTCGACGTCCCCAGCGTCACCCCGGCGGGCAGCGTCGCGGCCGCGATCGTCACCTCGAACGTCTCGTCGCCCTCGACCAGCGCGTCATCGACCGTCGGCACCGACAGCGTCCCCGACGTGGCGCCCGCCGGGATCGTCACCGTGCCGGACGACACCGCCGTGTAGTCGTCGCCCGAAACCGCCGTGCCGTCCGACGTGCTCCAGGTCAGCACCGTGTCGGTCGCAGCCGCGATCGTCTGCGTCACCGGGAACTCCAGCGCCGTACCCTCCGAAGCCCTGGCGCCGCCCACCGACACCGTCGCCATGCCGGCCTCCGCGATCGTCACCGTCGCCTGACCGCCCGCCGAAACCGAGCCCTTCGCCGTCGAGGCGCCGGTCAGAGAGACCACGACCGTCTCGTCAGGGTCCAGCACCTCGTCCGCCAGGATCGGAATCGAGATCGTCCCCGAAGACTGGCCGGCCAGGATCGTCAGCGTCCCCGACGGCGCCGCGTAGTCCGTCCCCGACGCCGCCGTGCCGCCGACCGTGTACGTCACCTCCACGGATGCCGTGCTCTCGCCCCCCGACAGCGTCACCGTGAAGGCCGCCGACGCGCCCGGACCCTCCGTCACCGTGTCCGCCGCCGCCGACACCGAAGCCGTCAACGAGTCGTCGTCCTCGATCGTCCCCGTCGCCGTCGACGTCCCCAGCGTCACGCCGGCGGGCAGCGTCGCGGCCGCGATCGTCACCGTGAACGTCTCGTCGCCCTCGACCAGCGCGTCATCGACCGTCGGCACCGACAGCGTCCCCGACGTGGCGCCCGCCGGGATCGTCACCGTGCCGGACGACACCGCCGTGTAGTCGTCGCCCGAAACCGCCGTGCCGTCAGACGTGCTCCACGTCAGCACCGTGTCGGTCGCAGCCGCGATCGTCTGCGTCACCGGGAACTCCAGCGCCGTACCCTCCGAAGCCCTGGCGCCGCCCACCGACACCCGGTGGCTGTTGCTCGACGCCGCCGGGTCGCGGATCGTCACCGTCGCCTCGCCGCCCGCCGAGACCGAGCCCTTCGCCGTCGAGGCGCCGGTCAGCGTCACCACGACCGTCTCCCCCGGGTCCAGCACCTCGTCCGCGAGCACCGGGATCGAGATCGTCCCCGACGCCTGGCCCGCCAGGATCGTCAGCGTCCCCGACGGCGCCGCGTAGTCCGCGCCCGGCGACGCCGTGCCGCCCACCGTGTACGTCACCTCCACCGACGCCGTGCTCTCGCCGCCCGACAGCGTCACCGTGAAGGCCGCCGACGCGCCCGGACCCTCCGTCACCGTGTCCGCCGCCGCCGACACCGACGCCGTCAACGAGTCGTCGTCCTCGATCGTCCCCGTCGCCGTCGACGTCCCCAGCGTCACGCCGGCGGGCAGCGTCGCGCCGGCGATCGTCACCGTGAACGTCTCGTCGCCCTCGACCAGCGCGTCATCGACCGTCGGCACCGACAGCGTCCCCGACGTGGCGCCCGCCGGGATCGTCACCGTGCCGGACGACACCGCCGTGTAGTCGTCGCCCGAAACCGCCGTGCCGTCAGACGTGCTCCACGTCAGCACCGTGTCGGTCGCAGCCGCGATCGTCTGCGTCACCGGGAACTCCAGCGCCGTACCCTCCGAAGCCCTGGCGCCGCCCACCGACACCCGGTGGCTGTTGCTCGACGCCGCCGGGTCGCGGATCGTCACCGTCGCCTCGCCGCCCGCCGAGACCGAGCCCTTCGCCGTCGAGGCGCCGGTCAGAGAGACCACGACCGTCTCGTCCGGGTCCAGCACCTCGTCCGCCAGGACCGGAATCGAGATCGTCCCCGAAGACTGGCCGGCCAGGATCGTCAGCGTCCCCGAGGGCGCCTCGTAGTCCGTCCCCGACGCCGCCGTGCCGCCGACCGTGTACGTCACCTCCACGGATGCCGTGCTCTCGCCGCCCGACAGCGTCACCGTGAAGGCCGCCGACGCGCCCGGACCCTCCGTCACCGTGTCCGCCGCCGCCGACACCGAAGCCGTCAACGAATCGTTGTCCTCGATCGTCCCCGTCGCCGTCGACGTCCCCAGCGTCACCCCGGCGGGCAGCGTCGCGGCCGCGATCGTCACCTCGAACGTCTCGTCGCCCTCGACCAGCGCGTCATCGACCGTCGGCACCGACAGCGTCCCCGACGTGGCGCCCGCCGGGATCGTCACCGTGCCGGACGACACCTCCGTGTAGTCGTCGCCCGAAACCGCCGTGCCGTCAGACGTGCTCCACGTCAGCACCGTGTCGGTCGCAGCCGCGATCGTCTGCGTCACCGGGAACTCCAGCGCCGTACCCTCCGAAGCCCTGGCGCCGCCCACCGACACCGTCGCCATGCCGGCCTCCGCGATCGTCACCGTCGCCTGACCGCTAGCCGAAACCGAGCCCTTCGCCGTCGAGGCGCTCGAAAGCGTCACCACCACCGTCTCGCCCGGGTCCAGCACCTCGTCCGCCAGGATCGGAATCGAGATCGTCCCCGAAGACTGGCCGGCCAGGATCGTCAGCGTCCCCGAGGGCGCCTCGTAGTCCGTCCCCGACGCCGCCGTGCCGCCGACCGTGTACGTCACCTCCACGGATGCCGTGCTCTCGCCCCCCGACAGCGTCACCGTGAAGGCCGCCGACGCGCCCGGACCCTCCGTCACCGTGTCCGCCGCCGCCGACACCGACGCCGTCAACGAATCGTCGTCCTCGATCGTCCCCGTCGCCGTCGACGTCCCCAGCGTCACCCCGGCGGGCAGCGTCGCGGCCGCGATCGTCACCTCGAACGTCTCGTCGCCCTCGACCAGCTCGTCATCGACCGTCGGCACCGACAGCGTCCCCGACGTGGCGCCCGCCGGGATCGTCACCGTGCCGGACGACACCTCCGTGTAGTCGTCGCCCGAAACCGCCGTGCCGTCAGACGTGCTCCAGGTCAGCACCGTGTCGGTCGCAGCCGCGATCGTCTGCGTCACCGGGAACTCCAGCGCCGTACCCTCCGAAGCCCTGGCGCCGCCCACCGACACCGTCGCCATGCCGGCCTCCGCGATCGTCACCGTCGCCTGACCGCCCGCCGAAACCGAGCCCTTCGCCGTCGAGGCGCCGGTCAGAGAGACCACGACCGTCTCGTCAGGGTCCAGCACCTCGTCCGCCAGGATCGGAATCGAGATCGTCCCCGAAGACTGGCCGGCCAGGATCGTCAGCGTCCCCGACGGCGCCGCGTAGTCCGTCCCCGACGCCGCCGTGCCGCCGACCGTGTACGTCACCTCCACGGATGCCGTGCTCTCGCCCCCCGACAGCGTCACCGTGAAGGCCGCCGACGCGCCCGGACCCTCCGTCACCGTGTCCGCCGCCGCCGACACCGAAGCCGTCAACGAGTCGTCGTCCTCGATCGTCCCCGTCGCCGTCGACGTCCCCAGCGTCACGCCGGCGGGCAGCGTCGCGGCCGCGATCGTCACCGTGAACGTCTCGTCGCCCTCGACCAGCGCGTCATCGACCGTCGGCACCGACAGCGTCCCCGACGTGGCGCCCGCCGGGATCGTCACCGTGCCGGACGACACCGCCGTGTAGTCGTCGCCCGAAACCGCCGTGCCGTCAGACGTGCTCCACGTCAGCACCGTGTCGGTCGCAGCCGCGATCGTCTGCGTCACCGGGAACTCCAGCGCCGTACCCTCCGAAGCCCTGGCGCCGCCCACCGACACCCGGTGGCTGTTGCTCGACGCCGCCGGGTCGCGGATCGTCACCGTCGCCTCGCCGCCCGCCGAGACCGAGCCCTTCGCCGTCGAGGCGCCGGTCAGCGTCACCACGACCGTCTCCCCCGGGTCCAGCACCTCGTCCGCGAGCACCGGGATCGAGATCGTCCCCGACGCCTGGCCCGCCAGGATCGTCAGCGTCCCCGACGGCGCCGCGTAGTCCGCGCCCGGCGACGCCGTGCCGCCCACCGTGTACGTCACCTCCACCGACGCCGTGCTCTCGCCGCCCGACAGCGTCACCGTGAAGGCCGCCGACGCGCCCGGACCCTCCGTCACCGTGTCCGCCGCCGCCGACACCGAAGCCGTCAACGAATCGTCGTCCTCGATCGTCCCCGTCGCCGTCGACGTCCCCAGCGTCACGCCGGCGGGCAGCGTCGCGCCGGCGATCGTCACCTCGAACGTCTCGTCGCCCTCGACCAGCGCGTCATCGACCGTCGGCACCGACAGCGTCCCCGAGGTGGCGCCCGCCGCGATCGTCACCGTGCCGGACGACACCGCCGTGTAGTCGTCGCCCGAAACCGCCGTGCCGTCAGACGTGCTCCAGGTCAGCACCGTGTCCGAAGACGCCGCGATCGTCTGCGTCACCGGGAACTCCAGCGCCGTACCCTCCGAAGCCCTGGCGCCGCCCACCGACACCCGGTGGCTGTTGCTCGACGCCGCCGGGTCGCGGATCGTCACCGTCGCCTGACCGCCCGCCGAAACCGAGCCCTTCGCCGTCGAGGCGCCGGTCAGCGTCACCACGACCGTCTCCCCCGGGTCCAGCACCTCGTCCGCCAGGATCGGGATCGAGATCGTCCCCGAAGACTGGCCCGCCAGGATCGTCAGCGTCCCCGACGGCGCCGCGTAGTCCGTCCCCGCCGACGCCGTGCCGCCCACCGTGTACGTCACCTCCACCGACGCCGTGCTCTCGCCGCCCGACAGCGTCACCGTGAAGGCCGCCGACGCGCCCGGACCCTCCGTCACCGTGTCCGCCGCCGCCGACACCGACGCCGTCAACGAATCGTCGTCCTCGATCGTCCCCGTCGCCGTCGACGTCCCCAGCGTCACCCCGGCGGGCAGCGTCGCGCCGGCGATCGTCACCGTGAACGTCTCGTCGCCCTCGACCAGCGCGTCATCGATCGTCGGCACCGACAGCGTCCCCGACGTGGCGCCCGCCGCGATCGTCACCGTGCCGGACGACACCGCCGTGTAGTCGTCGCCCGAAACCGCCGTGCCGTCAGACGTGCTCCACGTCAGCACCGTGTCGGTCGCAGCCGCGATCGTCTGCGTCACCGGGAACTCCAGCGCCGTACCCTCCGAAGCCGAAGCAGCGCCCACCGACACCGTCGCCATGCCGGCCTCCGCGATCGTCACCGTCGCCTGACCGCTAGCCGAAACCGAGCCCTTCGCCGTCGAGGCGCCGGTCAGAGAGACCACGACCGTCTCGTCCGGGTCCAGCACCTCGTCCGCCAGGATCGGAATCGAGATCGTCCCCGAAGACTGGCCCGCCAGGATCGTCAGCGTCCCCGACGGCGCCTCGTAGTCCGTCCCCGACGTCGCCGTGCCGCCCACCGTGTACGTCACCTCCACCGACGCCGTGCTCTCGCCGCCCGACAGCGTCACCGTGAAGGCCGCCGCGGCGCCCGGACCCTCCGTCACCGTGTCCGCCGCCGCCGACACCGACGCCGTCAACGAATCGTTGTCCTCGATCGTCCCCGTCGCCGTCGACGTCCCCAGCGTCACGCCGGCGGGCAGCGTCGCGGCCGCGATCGTCACCGTGAACGTCTCGTCGCCCTCGACCAGCGCGTCATCGACCGTCGGCACCGACAGCGTCCCCGACGTGGCGCCCGCCGCGATCGTCACCGTGCCGGACGACACCGCCGTGTAGTCGTCGCCCGAAACCGCCGTGCCGTCAGACGTGCTCCAGGTCAGCACCGTGTCCGAAGACGCCGCGATCGTCTGCGTCACCGGGAACTCCAGCGCCGTACCCTCCGATGCCCTGGCGCCGCCCACCGACACCCGGTGGCTGTTGCTCGACGCCGCCGGGTCGCGGATCGTCACCGTCGCCTCGCCGCCCGCCGACACCGAGCCCTTCGCCGTCGAGGCGCTCGAAAGCGTCACCACCACCGTCTCGCCCGGGTCCAGCACCTCGTCCGCCAGGATCGGAATCGAGATCGTCCCCGACGCCTGGCCCGCCAGGATCGTCAGCGTCCCCGACGGCGCCGCGTAGTCCGTCCCCGGCGCCGCCGTGCCGCCCACCGTGTACGTCACCTCCACCGCAGCCGTGCTCTCGCCGCCCGACAGCGTCACCGTGAACGCCGCCGCGGCGCCCGGACCCTCCGTCACCGTGTCCGCCGCCGCCGACACCGACGCCGTCAACGAATCGTTGTCCTCGATCGTCCCCGTCGCCGTCGACGTCCCCAGCGTCACGCCGGCGGGCAGCGTCGCGCCGGCGATCGTCACCGTGAACGTCTCGTCGCCCTCGACCAGCGCGTCATCGACCGTCGGCACCGACAGCGTCCCCGAGGTGGCGCCCGCCAGGATCGTCAGCGTGCCGGACGACACCGCCGTGTAGTCGTCGCCCGAAACCGCCGTGCCGTCAGACGTGCTCCACGTCAGCACCGTGTCCGAAGACGCCGCGATCGTCTGCGTCACCGGGAACTCCAGCGCCGTACCCTCCGAAGCCCTGGCGCCGCCCACCGACACCCGGTGGCTGTTGCTCGACGCCGCCGGGTCGCGGATCGTCACCGTCGCCTCGCCGCCCGCCGAGACCGAGCCCTTCGCCGTCGAGGCGCCGGTCAGAGAGACCACGACCGTCTCCCCCGGGTCCAGCACCTCGTCCGCCAGCACCGGGATCGAGATCGTCCCCGACGCCTGGCCCGCCAGGATCGTCAGCGTCCCCGACGGCGCCGCGTAGTCCGTCCCCGACGCCGCCGTGCCGTCCACCCTGTACGTCACCTCCACGGATGCCGTGCTCTCGCCCCCCGACAGCGTCACCGTGAAGGCCGCCGACGCGCCCGGACCCTCCGTCACCGTGTCCGCCGCCGCCGACACCGAAGCCGTCAACGAGTCGTCGTCCTCGATCGTCCCCGTCGCCGTCGACGTCCCCAGCGTCACGCCGGCGGGCAGCGTCGCGCCGGCGATCGTCACCGTGAAGGTCTCGTCGCCCTCGACCAGCGCGTCATTGACCGTCGGCACCGACAGCGTCCCCGACGTGGCGCCCGCCGGGATCGTCAGCGTGCCGGACGACACCTCCGCGTAGTCGTCGCCCGCCGTCGCCGTCCCGTCCGACGTGCTCCAGGTCAGCACCACGTCCGACGACGCCTCGCCGCTCAAGGTCACCGGGAACTCCACCGGCGAACCCTCCTCGGCCGTCGCAGCGCCCACGGACACCGTCGCCGAGTCGTCGTCCTCGATCGTCCCCGTCGCCGTCGACGTCCCCAGCGTCACCCCCGAAGGCAGGGAATCGGCCGCGATCGTCACCTGGAACGTCTCGGCGTCCTCCGCCACCGCGTCCTCGATCGTCGGCACCGACAGCGTCGCCGACGTCTCGCCCGCCAGGATCGTCAGCCTGCCGGACGACACCGGCGCGTAGTCGTCGTCCGCCGTCGCCGTGCCGTCAGACGTGCTCCAGGTCAGCACCACGTCCGACGACGCCTCGCCGCTCAAGGTCACCGGGAACTCCAGCGGCGAACCCTCCTCGGCCGTCGCAGCGCCCACGGAGACCGTCGCCGAGTCGTCGTTCTCGATCGTCCCCGTCGCCGTCGACGTCCCCAGCGTCACCCCCGCGGGCAGGGAATCGGCCGCGATCGTCACCTCGAACGTCTCGGCGTCCTCCGCCACCGCGTCCTCGATCGTCGACACCGACAGCGTCGCCGACGTCTCGCCCGCCAGGATCGTCAGCGTGCCGGACGACACCGGCGCGTAGTCGTCGTCCGCCGTCGCCGTCCCGTCCGACGTGCTCCACGTCAGCACCACGTCCGAAGACGCCTCGCCGCTCAAGGTCACCGGGAACTCCACCGGCGAACCCTCCTCGGCCGTCGCAGCGCCCACGGACACCGTCGCCGAGTCGTCGTTCTCGATCGTCCCCGTCGCCGTCGACGTCCCCAGCGTCACCCCCGAAGGCAGCGAATCGGCCGCGATCGTCACCTCGAACGTCTCGTCCTCCTCCGCCACCTCGTCCTCGATCGTCGGCACCGACAGCGTCACCGACGTGGCGCCCGCCGCGATCGTCACCGTGCCGGACGACACCGCCGTGTAGTCGTCGCCCGAAACCGCCGTGCCGTCAGACGTGCTCCAGGTCAGCACCGTGTCCGACGACGTTTCGCCGCTCAAGGTCACCGGGAACTCCAGCGGCGAACCCTCCTCGGCCGTCGCAGCGCCCACGGACACCGTCGCCGAGTCGTCGTTCTCGATCGTCCCCGTCGCCGTCGACGTCCCCAGCGTCACCCCCGCGGGCAGCGAATCGGCCGCGATCGTCACCTCGAACGTCTCGTCCTCCTCCGCCACCGCGTCCTCGATCGTCGGCACCGACAGCGTCGCCGACGTGGCGCCCGCCGCGATCGTCACCGTGCCGGACGACACCGCCGTGTAGTCGTCGCCCGAAACCGCCGTGCCGTCAGACGTGCTCCAGGTCAGCACCGTGTCCGACGACGTTTCGCCGCTCAAGGTCACCGGGAACTCCACCGGCGAACCCTCCTCGGCCGTCGCAGCGCCCACGGAGACCGTCACCGAGTCGTCGTTCTCGATCGTCCCCGTCGCCGTCGACGTCCCCAGCGTCACCCCCGAAGGCAGGGAATCGGCCGCGATCGTCACCTCGAACGTCTCGTCCTCCTCCGCCACCGCGTCCTCGATCGTCGACACCGACAGCGTCGCCGACGTCTCGCCCGCCAGGATCGTCAGCGTGCCGGACGACACCGGCGCGTAGTCGTCGTCCGCCGTCGCCGTCCCGTCCGACGTGCTCCACGTCAGCACCACGTCCGACGACGTTTCGCCCGAAAGCGTGACCGGGAACTCCACCGGCGAACCCTCCTCGGCCGTCGCAGCGCCCACGGAGACCGTCGCCGAGTCGTCGTTCTCGATCGTCCCCGTCGCCGTCGACGTCCCCAGCGTCACCCCCGAAGGCAGGGAATCGGCCGCGATCGTCACCTCGAACGTCTCGTCCTCCTCCGCCACCTCGTCCTCGATCGTCGGCACCGACAGCGTCACCGAGGTGGCGCCCGCCGGGATCGTCACCGTGCCGGACGACACCGGCGCGTAGTCGTCGTCCGCCGTCGCCGTGCCGTCAGACGTGCTCCACGTCAGCACCACGTCCGACGACGTTTCGCCCGAAAGCGTGACCGGGAACTCCAGCGGCGAACCCTCCTCCGCCGTCGCAGCGCCCACGGAGACCGTCACCGAATCGTCGTCCTCGATCGTCCCCGTCGCCGTCGACGTCCCCAGCGTCACCCCCAGAGGCAGGGACTCGGCCGCGATCGTCACCTCGAACGTCTCGTCGCCCTCCGCCACCGCGTCTTCGATCGTCGGCACCGACAGCGTCCCCGACGTGGCGCCCGCCAGGATCGTCACCGTGCCGTCCGACACCGGTGCGTAGTCGTCGTCCGCCGTCGCCGTGCCGTCCGACGTGCTCCAGCTCAGCACCACGTCCGACGACGCCTCGCCGCTCAAGGTCACCGGGAACTCCAGCGGCGAACCCTCCTCCGCCGTCGCAGCGCCCACGGACACCGTCGCCGAGTCGTCGTTCTCGATCGTCCCCGTCGCCGTCGACGTCCCCAGCGTCACCCCCGAAGGCAGGGAATCGGCCGCGATCGTCACCTCGAACGTCTCGGCGTCCTCCGCCACCGCGTCCTCGATCGTCGGCACCGACAGCGTCCCCGACGTGGCGCCCGCCGGGATCGTCACCGTGCCGGACGACACCGGCGCGTAGTCGTCGTCCGCCGTCGCCGTGCCGTCCGACGTGCTCCAGGTCAGCACCACGTCCGACGACGCCTCGCCGCTCAAGGTCACCGGGAACTCCAACGGCGAACCCTCCGATGCCGACGCAGCGCCCACGGACACCGTCGCCGAATCGTCGTTCTCGATCGTCCCCGTCGCCGTCGACGTCCCCAGCGTCACCCCCGAAGGCAGCGAATCGGCCGCGATCGTCACCTCGAACGTCTCGTCGCCCTCCGCCACCGCGTCTTCGATCGTCGACACCGACAGCGTCCCCGCGGCGCCGCCCACCTGGATCGTCAGCGTGCCGGACGACACCGGCGTGTAGTCGTCGTCCGCCGTCGCCGTCCCGTCAGACGTGCTCCAGGTCAGCGTCACGTCAATCCCCGCGTTATCTTCACCTTGTCGAAGGCGAGCCAGAATCTCCTCCGACAGCTCGCCGGTCAACGTGACCGGGAAATCCAGTTCCGAGCCCTCCTCGGCGGTGGCGTCGGCCACGGACAACGTGAGCAAGTCGTCACTGTCGATCGTGCCGGTCGCCGCGGCGCCGTCCTCCGCGAATTCGACGCCCGGAGGCAGCTCACCGGCGATCGTGACCGTGAACGTCTCCCTGATCTCCACCAGGGTGTCCTGCGCGGTCGGAACGGAGAGCGTCCCCGACGTCTCGCCGGCCGGGATCGTCAGCGTGCCGGCCGTCACCTCCGTGTAGTCGTCGCCCGCCGTCGCCGTGACCGCCGACGTGCTCCACGTCAGCACCACGTCCGACGACGCCTCGCCGCTCAAGGTCACGGGGAACTCCACGGCCATGCCTTCCGGCGCTTCGGCATCGGCCACCGCCAGCGTGACCGTGTCGTCGTCGACGATCGTGCCGGTCGCCGTGGCGCCGTCTTCCGCGACTTCGACGTTCCGGGGCAACGAGTCGCCGACGATCGTCACCGTGAACGTCTCGTCGCCCTCGGCCAGCGTGTCCGGCAAGGTGGGCACCCGGAGCGTCGCCTCCGTCTCGCCGGCCCGGATCGCCGTTACGCCGCCGGCCACCTCCGTGTAGTCGTCGCCCGAAACCGCCGTGCCGTCCGACGTGCTCCACGTCAGCAGCACGTCCGACGACGCCTCGCCGCTCAAGGTCACCGGGAACTCCAAGGCCATGCCTTCCGGCGCTTCGGCGTCGGCCACCGACACGCTGAACGACTTGCCTTCCTCGATCGTCCCCGTCGCCGCGGCGCCGTCTTCCGCGATCTCCACTCCGGCCGGCAGCGTCGTGCCCGTGATCGTCACCGTGAACGTCTCGTCGTCCTCCTCCAGCGCGTCCTCGATCGTCGACACCGACAACGTGCCCGTCGTCTCGCCGGCCGCGATCGTCAGCGTGCCGTCCGACACCGGCGTGTAGTCGTCGCCCGCCGTCGCCGTCCCGTCCGACGTGGTCCAGCCCAGCACCACGTCCGACGGCGCCGGGGCGCTCAGCGTGACCGGAAATTCGAGAGTCTCACCCTCTTCGGCCGTCGCGTCGCCCACGGAAACCGCAGCCAGGTCCGTGTTCCTGACCACGACCGCGGCCGAGTAAGGCGAAACGCGTTCGTAGCTCGCCGCGCGGTTCTTCGCCTGGACGACCGCGGAGCCCTCGCTCACTTCGAACGTGATGCTCCCGTCCTCCGCGACGAGGTCGTCGTCCACGGTCGGAATCTCGACGATCACCTCCGTCGCGCGAGGCGCGAAGGTCAACTCGCCGCCCGGAAGCTCCGATTCGGCATAGGTTTCTTCCTGCGCGGTCCGGTACTCGACGTGGGTCTCGTAGTACGTCGGGTCGGTCAGCAGGTCGACCTCGGGAGGGTTCAGGAAGTCGTCGACCCACGCCCGACGAACCCGGAACCGGGCGGTTTCGCCCTCATCGATCTCGGCCTCGACGGGCTCGACCGAGATCCGGGGATTCCGGTTGAGGATCGCGGCGCGGATGGTGGACGGTCCGCTGATCGTGTACCTTGGGCAGAACCTGTCCTCGCTCTCAGAGCAACCGCTCGACTCGTCGGTGGTAGCCACCGCGCCGGTCATCGTGTGCGTGTGGCTTGCATGTCCGTTTTCGATGGCCGAGAAGGGCAGCAGGACCATTCGAATCTCCCCCTGAGGCACGCCGGCTACGTAAGGCGCCGAATGACGCCAGGAGGCGCCGCAGCGGAGGAAGCCCACTTGATGCAAGGAAAAGTCGCTCGGCACGTGCGGCAGGTACCGCTGCTCCGCTACGGCGACGACGTGCCTGTCGGGCGCCGTGCTTCCTCCCTGAACCACGTCCCCCCGGCACGCGACCCTCCACTCGACCCGCGTACCTTCGACGACCGTACCGGTCCACTCGTTCCCGACCACCGTCAGTTCTTCGTTGTCGACCTCGAGCGAGACGGGGAGGATGTCGTCGTCCACGACGTACACCTCCGCCTCCGTTCTCGTATCGACCCCGTTGGGAGCGAGCAGCGGATGGCTGCCGTCCGAACTCTCCAACGTGAGGCGCCGAATGGCGACGCCGATGACGCCGTCCCCCTCGTTCACGTTGTCATCCTCGGTCGTCAACGTGAGGCTCGCCGTGCTGACGCCGGCCGCCATCACGACTTCGGCGCCCGTGGGGTCCGAGGCGATGACGCGGGTGGCGGAGCTCATGATCTTCGCATGTCCGCTGACGTCGATCCCGACCCGCAACTGCTTCGCCGCGGGCAGCCTCGTGATCTGGAACACGACGGACTCGCCCTCCTGGAACGTCGTTCGTTCTCCTTCCACGTTGAGGACCACGATCCCGGCATCGTCGTCGATGATCGTGCCGGTCGCGACCCCGGCACCCAGGGTCGCTCCGCCGCTCGTCGCCGAGGTGATCCGCACGGTCATCGACTCGTCCGGCTCCGCGAACGTGTCTTCGACCGTCTCCACCCGCAGGGTGGCGTGAATCTCCCGGACGCCCACCGTCAACGAACCGGACGAAACCGCCGTGTAGTCCTGGCCGGCCATCGCCGTCCCGTTTTCGGTCGTCCAGCGCAACTCGACAGCCGAACGCGAAGCGACGGTGACCGGGAACAGCAGCGCCCCGCCTTCCACCGCGACGGCGTCGCCCACCGACACCGTCACGCCGTCCTCGATCGTCGTCGTCGCCGGCGCGGCGTCCACCGAGGCCGAACCCTCCGTCGACGCGCCCGTGAGCGTCACGATGACCGTTTCGCCCGCGTCCTCCAAGGCGTCGATCAGGATCGGGATCTCGATCTGCCCTTCCTGCTCTCCGGCCGGGATCGACAGCCTGGTGGCGGGGCGGATGTAGTCGTAGCGCCTCGAGGCCGATCCGGTAACCGAGAAGTCCACGAGCACATTCGCCGTGGTCCGCCCGCCCGCCAGCGTCACCGTGAACGTCGCGACGCCGCCTTCGGCCGCGGTCGGCGCGTCCGCGCTCACCGATGCCGTGACTTCGTCGTTGTCCGTGATGCTGCCGACGGCCTCCGGCCCGGTCACCGTCGCGTAGCGGGTCAGGTTGTTCCCCCGGATACCGACGGTCATCGCCTCGACGGCCTCCACCAGCTCGTCGTCGACGGTCGCCACCTCGATCGTTCCGCGGAGTTCGCCCGCCGCGATGGTCAGCGTGCCGGACCCTTCGGTGAAGTCGCCGCCCGAACTCGCGGACACGCCCTCCGTGCTCCAATCCAGCACGATGTCCTCCGACAACGCCTCGGAGAGGGTCACCGGGAACTCCAGGGTCGAACCCTCGGTGGCAGTAGCGTCTTCTATCGACACGGACGCCTGGTCGTCGTTCAGAATCGTGCCGGTCGCCGTCATGGGCGCGATGCCAAAGCCGCCATCCCTGTATCCTCCGACGATCCTCAAGGTCAGCGTCTCGTCGGCTTCGATCAGCGTGTCGTCGGTGGTCTGGATTCGGATGGTGGAAGTCGTAGTCCCGCCCGGCATCGTCAGCGCACCCGTCCCGGCTTCGAAGTCCTCGCCGGCCGAGGCCGTGCCGTCCGACGTTTCGTAGAAGAGAACGATCGTCTCCGGCGCGCCGACCACATGGACCGTCACCCGGAACTCCAGGACGCCGCCCTCGCTCACGGAAGCGTCGGAAAGAACCCCGGTGAAGGACGCGCTCGGGTCCAGGATCGTCGTCCGGGCGGAGTCCGACGCGCTGGAGATGGACACCGAACCGGCGGATGTCCGAGCGCTCGTCAGTTCGACGACGATCGTCTCGCCCGAGTCATTGACCGTGTCCGTCAGCGCCTCGACGGAGATGGCGCCCCGCGACGCGCCGGCCGGTATCGTCAGCAAGACGTCGCCGGTCGGAAAGGCGTGGTCCTCACCCGCCGTGGCGGTACCGCCGACGTTGAACTCCACGGTCACGGCCTCCGTGCGCGCGCCGCCGCCGAGGGACACGGTGAAGAGAGCGGAATTGCCTTCCACCACGGTCTGCTGGTCCGCTTCCACCGCCACGGTGATGGGATCGTCATCCGTGATCGTTCCGGTGGCGGTGAGGTCTCGGGCGCCCCTTCGGAGCACGGTCAACGTCAGAGTCTCGTCGTTCTCGGCCAGCACGTCCTCGGTGGTCGGAATCTCGATGAACGCCGCTTCTCCGCCCGGCACGGTCACGCTGCCCGAGGTCGAGGTGGTCGGCCAATCCACACCCGCCGTCGCGGTGACGCCCGTCGCGATCCAATCGAACGTCCCGCCACTAGACGAGTTCAGGTCGAGCCGGAACCTCAGCGTGCCTCCCTCCTCAGCGGTGGCGTCGCTCAAGGACGCCCAGCCGAAAGAGAACTGCGCCTGAACCGGCGGCGCGACGAACAAGCCGAGGGTCAGGACGAGGAGGAGAGGGCCCCGCGATAACACCGCGGGCGCACGCGATCCCAATGCACCAAGATCCGACACTCCTTGGTCATGCTATGGTTCCCTATCGTGAACTTCTGGTGAATTGCCTGTCTGGAGTCTATGGATATGGTGAATATCCCGTCAGCTTCCGTGAGCCGTTCCGTGAATGCGGTCTGCGCGGCGAGCGCGACCGGCGACGCGGGCCGGACAATCGGCGAGCGCCGCCATCCCGGAGCACGGCGGTGACATCCGCGGCGCCGGCCGAGCCAGGCACTTCCGACGAGCTGCGCCGCGAGGTCGCCAAGCTCCGCGAGCGCATCGAACGGCTCTGCAAGACCAGTCTGAAGATCTGCTCGCAGCTCGACCTCGACGCCATTCTCCAAGAGATCGTCGACGGTGCCCGTATGCTCACCGGCGCGCGCTACGCCACCATCCATCGGGTCGGCGAGGCCGGCTTGTCCCCGAGATTCTTGAGCTCGGGACTCAGCGAGGAAGAACGGCGGGCGCTCTTCAACTGGCCCGACGGACCGACGTACTTCGAGCACATTCGCGACCTGGAAGTCCCGGTCCGAGTCCCCGACCTGTGGAGTTTAGTGCGCTCGCTCGGCCTATCCCCCATCCCGTTGCCCCAGGTCGCCGTCCATGGCTTACCGCTAAAGTACCGGGCTGAGCATCTCGGCAACTTCTACCTGTTCTCGGGGAACGAGAAGACGCTCAACGACGAGGATGAGCACCTTCTCCTCCTGTTCGGCGCCCAGGCCGCCGCGGCGATCGCCAACGCGAACAGGTACCGCCACGAGCTCGCGACGCGGCGCGCCCTGGAGACCCTGATCGAAACCACGCCCGTCGGCGTGGCCATGTTCGATCCCAAGACCGCCAAGCCCACTTCGCTCAACCGTGAGGCGCGGCGCATCACGAGACCCCTGCGGACGCCCGGCAGCCAGAGAGAGGAGTTGCTTGAGAACCTCACGTTACGACGCGGCGACGGCCGTGAGTTCGGCGTCGACCAACTGCCGTTGACAGAGGCGTTCAGCGATGACGAGAGGGTGCGCGCCGAGGAGATCCAGCTCTCGACGCCCGGCAAGCGCAGCGTGAAGGTGCTGGTCAACGCCACGCCGGTCCACGACACGGCCGGGACGATCACGTCGCTCATCGTGGCCATGCAGGACCTGGCCCCGCTCGAGGAGATCGACCGCATGCGGGCCAAGTTCCTCGGCATGGTGAGCCACGAGCTGCGCACCCCGCTTGCAGCCATCAAGGGCTCGACCGCCGCCGTGCTGAACCGCGCACGGCCCTTCGGACAGGCCGAGACGCGGGAGTTCTTCCGTATCGTCGACGAGCAGGCCGACCGCATGATCGGGCTGATCGCCGACCTGCTCGACGCCGGCCGCATCGACGCCGGTGCACTGTCGATCTCGCCGGAGCCGACGGACATGGCCCTTCTGTTCGACCAGGCACGCAACACTTTTGTCGCGAGCGGCGGGCGCCACACCTTGCTGATCGACCTGCCGCCCGACCTGCCGGGCGTCCTGGCCGACCGCGACCGGGCCGGGCAGGTGCTGAACAACCTGCTGACCAACGCCGCACGGCATTCGCCGCCGTCCTCACCGATCCGTATCGGGGCCGGCCGCGAGGGCGGACATGTCGCGGTCACCGTCGTCGACGAGGGCCGCGGCATCGCACCGGAGCGCTTGAAGAACCTCTTCTCCAGATTCGGCGGCCGCAGGGAGGAAGGGAAGGGCCTGACCGGCCGCCCGGGCCTCGGGCTTTCCATCTGCAAGGGCCTGGTCGAAGCGCATGGCGGGCGCATCCGGGCCGCGAGCGACGGGCTCGGCAGAGGCGCGCGCTTCACCTTCACGCTGCCCGCCGCGGGCGACGCAATCGGCGCCGTCCCGGTCCAAACCGAAGAACCGCCGCCGGAGGGCGAGCCCCAGCGCATCCTCGCGGTCGACGACGACCCGCAAACGCTGCGGCATGTGCGCGAAGTGCTGACCGAGGCGGGCTACGCCCCGGTGGTCACGGGCGACCACGACGCTCTCGGCAGAATCGTCCAGGTCGAGCAGCCCGCCCTGGTGCTGCTCGACCTGATGCTGCCCGGCACCGACGGCATCGAACTGATGCGGACCGTGCCGGAACTCGCCGGCCTGCCGGTCATCTTCATCTCGGGTTACGGACGGGACGAGACGATGTCGCGGGCGTTGGAAGCCGGCGCGGCCGACTACATCGTCAAGCCTTTCTCGCCAACCGAGCTGGTGGCGCGCATCAAAGCCGTGCTGCGCCGCCGGGCCGGTTCGGCGCCCTTCGTGCTGGGCGACCTGGCCATCGACTACGACCTGCGCCGGGTGACGTTGGCCGGAAGCCCGGTCGAACTCACGCCCACGGAGTACGAGCTCCTGTACACGCTGTCGCGAAACGCCGGCCGGGTCACGACCTACCAGGCGTTGCTCAAGCAGGTATGGAGCGAGCGCAAAAGCCACGACACCAAAGTCGTCCGCGCCTTCGTCAAGCAGCTCCGCAACAAACTCGGCGACGACGCCGCCGATCCCTCCTGGCTGTTCAACGTCCGCGGCGTCGGCTACCGCATGCCCCGGCCGGACGAAACCGCGAGCCCCGAGGCTCGCCGCGGCAACGGTCGTTAGCCCGCGATAGAGTTCCGCGCCACCAGCGAAAGCGGCGTAGGCTTGCCCCGTGGCAAGGATCGGAATCGACGCCCGGAAAGTCCGCGACTTCGGCATCGGGGTCTACGTGACGAACCTGATCCACGGTCTGGCCCGCATCGAAGGCGCGAGCGACACGCCCGCCGGCAACGAGTACGTCCTGTTCGTGCGGCACGAGGACCGGGACTTCGCGGCCGACCTGCCGCCGAACTTCCGATGCGTCGTCGAACGTTCGCCCGTGTACTCGCTGCGTGAGATCGGAATGATGAGCTGGCGCATCTGGCGGTCGCGACTGGACCTCTACCACGCCACCCACTACGTCCTGCCGGCCGTCGTGCCGTGTCCGACCGTGGTCACGATCCACGACATCATTCACCTGCTCTATCCCGGCTTCCTGCCCAACCGCGCCGCGTCCTTCTACGCCCAGGGGATGTTCCGCCACAGCGTCGCCCGGGCGGACCGGATCGTCGCCGTGTCGAACAACACGCGCAACGATGTCCTCGACTACTCCAGCGTCGACGAGAACAAGGTCCGCGTCGTCTACAACGGCGTGGAGGACCGCTTCCGCCAGCCGCTGACGGAAGACGAACTCCGCGCCGCCCTTGACGAAGTCGGCGTACGCCGGCCCTACCTGCTGTTCGTCGGCAACCCGAAGCCTCACAAGAACCTCGACCGGGTGATCCAGGCCTACGCGCGGGCCCGGTCACGGGCCGGCTTCGATGCTCCGCTCGTCTGCGTCGGCGCCCGGCCGGGCAGCGACTTCAAGCTCGAACGGCGAGCCCGCCAGCACGGAATCGCCGATCACATCCGCCTGCTGGGCCATGTGGACGGCGCGGTTCTACCGGCGCTTTACCAGGGGGCGAGCCTGTTCCTCTACCCCACGCTCTACGAGGGCTTCGGACTGCCCGTCGTGGAGGCGATGGCCTCGGGCGTGCCGGTCATCACGTCGAACACGTCGTCGCTCAAGGAGATCGCCCGGGGCTACGCGGAACTCGTGAACCCGCTGGAAGTGAAGGAGATCGCCAGGGCGATCGAACGCTGCATGGACAACCGCAGCCACGCGAGGCAACTGGCCCGCCGCGCCGCCGAACGGTCGGCCCGCTTCCGGTGGGAAGAGGCAGCCCAGAGCACCCTGGACATCTACCGGGAGGTCCTGCGGGAGGCCGGTGACTGAGGCGGCGCTGCCGTGCAGCGAACTCGCCAAACGGAGCCGCTTCGCGGCGCGTGTTCCTGGCCGCCTTCGGCGGCAGCGGGTCAGAAGACCCGCGCACCGACAGGGCAGCCTTGCGGTTGCGGACGCTGGTAGCATCCGGCGCCCGCGCGATCGAGCGGCGGCGGCCTCGCAGGACTGAAGACCGTGCTTCACAGGCAACTTCGCGTCACCGCCGCCCTGAACCTGGGCGGCGACGTCGCCGCGACCGTCGGGGCCTTCTTCCTGGCCTGGTACCTGCGGTTCGTCCAGCCCGTGATCGAGATCACGAAGGCGGTGCCCGACTTCGAGCCCTACCTCAGGATGCTGCCGTTCATCGTCCTGATCTGGCCCACGGTCTACTACTTCCACGGCCTCTACCGCATCCGCCGCGGGCACAGCCGGGTGGACGAGATGATCAGCATCGTCGTCGCCACCGTGCTGGCGCTGGTCATCCTGACCTCGACCCTGACCTTCGACCGCCTGACCCAGGCCGGCACGGACGACCCCTTCTCCTACAGCCGGGCGTTCTTCGCCCTGTTCGTCGTCACCGACATCTTCCTCGTGGCCTTCCTCCGGCTGACGACCCGCGCCTTCCTGCGCACGGTTCGCCGCCGCGGTCACAACGTGCGCCGCATCCTGATCGTCGGCGCCGGCGACAGCGGCGAGGAGATCGCGGCCAAGCTCGTCCGTCACCGGGAGCTCGGCTACGAAGTCGTCGGATTCCTCGACGACGATCCGGACAAGTTGAACATCGAGATCGGCGACGGCGTGCAGGTTCTCGGCACCCTGGACGACCTGGAGGAGACGATCGAGCAACACGGCGTCGACCAGGTGATGATCGCCCTGCCCTTTGCCGCCCATCGCAAGATCCTCGACCTGCTCGACCGCATCGGCAACGAACTGATCGAGATCCGCCTCGTCCCGAACGTTCTCCAGTACGCGACGCTGCGCGCCGAGATCGAAGACGTCGACGGCACGCCGGTCATCAATCTCTCGCACGTCCCGATGGAGGGCTGGTCCAGCCTGGCCAAGCGCACGATGGACATCGTCCTCTCCGCCGCCGCGATGATCCTTCTCCTCCCGTTCCTGCCGGTCGTCATGTTGCTGATCAAGCTGGAGGACCGGGGACCGCTCTTCTACCGCCAGGAGCGGATGGGTCTCGACGGACGCTCCTTCATGATCCTCAAGCTCCGCTCCATGCGAGTGGGCGCCGAGTCCTCGACCGGCCCCGTCTGGGCAACGGAGGACGACCCCCGCCGCACCCGCATCGGCGCCTTCCTGCGCCGCTGGTCGATCGACGAACTGCCCCAGCTCTGGAACATCTTCCTCGGCGACATGTCCTGCGTCGGACCCCGCCCCGAACGCCCCGCCTTCGTCCGCGAGTTCCGCGACAAAATCCCGAACTACATGCTCCGCCACCGCGTCAAGTCCGGCCTCACCGGCTGGGCCCAGGTCCACGGCTGGCGCGGCAACACCTCCATCCGCAAACGCATCCAGTACGACCTCTACTACATCGAAAACTGGAGCCTCCGCCTCGACCTCCAGATCCTCTGGCTCACCGTCCGCCGCGGCCTGACGAAGAACGCTTACTGACGGCGCGACGGCGGTTTGGCCCGTCTGCGGCGGGATGCGGGGGGAGGGTCCCAGCGGACGCTTGCGCTCTCTCGGTGAATGGGGGTTCAGCGCTCGCTTCGGTCGGCTGCGCTTCGTCAGGTTGGTGGTAGATGGAAGTCGTCGGCAGTCGCTTGCCTCCAGCCCGCTGGGACCCTCCCCCCGCATCCCGCCGCAGACTGGTCGGTGTCAGACTGCGTTGTCGCACACTGGGTGCGCCGGCGTCCCCGCCGGCTGCCGCCGTAGGCGGCGCAGGTCAGGAGCGCCGCAGTCAGGCTGCGGGCTCGGCTGGGCGCGCTCCTCATGAGCGCTGCTTCCTAGTTCTCGGCGTCGAACTCGGCGTAGTCGCCGCGCTCCTCCATCGGGATCGGGTGACGAACCTCGACGTGGAAGCCGTCGCCCTCAACGTAGGCGACATCGGTCAGTTCATGGGCGACCTGCCGCTGCGAACCCTTGGTCAGACCGGTGGTGTCGACCCAGAGGAGATGGCGTTCTTTCTCGTTGCCGTCCGGGTCGGCGATCGTGAGGTCGACCGTCACGCCGTCGAGCGTTCCGGAGCCCTCGTTGTGAATCAGGAAGTCGAGCAGAACGGTAACCATCGCGGGCTCAGCCGGTGCAGCAGCCTCTTCAGTGGTTTCAGCGTCGGCCTCGGCGTCTTCCGCCGCTTCCTCGGCCATCGCAGGCGCTACAACCGAGAACGACCCCATCTCCGCGATGTACCCGGCGCGGGCACCGGAAACGCCTCCCTCGCCCGCACAAGCGGCCAGCAGGAACAAGGCGACCACAGCAAACGCCAACGCACCCAACTGCCACCGCGATGTCCGATCCTCAATCCTCTTCATGCCCTCTCCCTTCCCTCGATCCGGAATCACTCCGCCTGCGCTAGAGAATAGCGTGTCCGACACCGACCAGCCTGCGCCGGCGCCGCTACCCGGCAGCGGCGGCCTGGTCGCCGGAAGGGGCTACGACGATGGGTGGCAGGCCGAGTTCGGAGCGGAGGTGGCTTTCGATGTCGTCGGCGAGGTCGGCGTTGTCGCGGAGGAACTGCTTGGCGTTCTCGCGGCCCTGGCCGAGCCTGGTGTCGCCGGCGGAGAACCAGGCGCCGCTCTTCATCACGCGCTTGTGCTGGATGCCGAGGTCGATCAACTCGCCGACGCGGGAGATGCCCTCGCCGTAGTCGATGTCGAACTCGGCGACCCGGAAAGGCGGGGCGACCTTGTTCTTGACGACCTTGACGCGCACCCGCGAGCCGACGACCTGGTCGCCGTCCTTGAGCGCGGCGATGCGCCGGATGTCGATGCGGACGGAGGAGTAGAACTTCAGCGCGCGGCCGCCGGTGGTGGTCTCGGGCGACCCGAACATGACGCCGATCTTCTCGCGGATCTGGTTGATGAAGACGAGGGTCGTCCTCGACTTGGCGACGATCGCGGTCAGCTTGCGGAGTGCCTGGGACATGAGTCGCGCCTGCAGGCCGACGTGGGAATCGCCCATCTCGCCTTCGAGCTCGGCCCGCGGCACGAGCGCGGCGACCGAGTCGATCACGACGATGTCGAGCGCGTTCGAGCGCACGAGCATCTCGGCGATCTCGAGCGCCTGCTCGCCGCTGTCAGGCTGGGAGACGAGAAGTTCGTCGATGTTGACGCCGATCTTCTCGGCGTACTCGGCGTCGAGGGCATGCTCGGCATCGATGAAGGCGGCGGTGCCGCCGCTGCGCTGGGCCTGCCCCGTGACCGAGAGGGCCAGCGTCGTCTTTCCGCTCGATTCGGGGCCGTAGACCTCGACCACGCGGCCCCGCGGGAAACCGCCGGTTCCGATGGCATGGTCGACGGCGAGCGATCCGGTCGAGATCGACTCGATGCCGAGGTTCTCCTGTTCACCGAGGCGCATGATCGCGCCCTTGCCGAACTGCCGTTCGATCTGGGTGAGCGCGCCCGAGATGGCCTCCTGCCGGCCGGCTCCCTTCTTCGCGTTCGCGCGGCTCTGCTTCATGGGTTGCTTTCTCCTGAGTAGCTGATGGAGGCTTGGCGGACCTTTGGGGTTGCCAGCGAAGAGCCTTGGAGACGGCCATCGGCACGAGCCGGCGGCATGGCCGGAGAGCGCGCGTGGCTATACTCCCGCGCGACCGGTTCGGCGCTCCCCTGGATCGTCAGTCGGTTGAACGAAGGTCGGGAGTTGACCGCCGCGGACGCTCGGTGACGTGGCGTAGAGGAACGTGACAGCCGGCATCGACAAGGGCGCGGTCAGCGTATTGCAGCCCCCCGAGGGCGTCAACCTGAAAACCCGGGGTCGGCTCGCCTCGATCCCAGGCGTCGAGGTCCGCGAGGCAGTGCGCCTCGCTTCGGTCTCTACGCTGCGGATCGGCGGCCCGGCGGAGTTCTTCGTGCGGGTCGAGTCCGAGGCGGCGCTCACCACAGTGCTGACCGTCGCCCGGGAGGCATCGCTGGCCATGCACCTCCATGGCCACGGCTCCAACGTCCTCTTCCCGGACGGCGGCATGCGAGGCGTCGTCTGCCGCCTCCGCGGGGAACTGGAACAGGTCGAGGTGGCGGGTGAAACGGTACGGGCCGGCGCCGGCGTCACCCTCGCGAGGCTGGCCCGGGACACGGCCAAGCAGGGTCTGCTCGGTCTCGAGGCGCTGTCGGGTTTTCCATCGACCGTCGGCGGCGCCGTCGTCATGAACGCCGGCTGCTACGGCACGGAGATCCGGGACGTGCTCGCCGAAGTGCGCGTGGCACGGCCCGGCCGTCCCGTGGAGACCCTGGCCACCGCGGACCTAGAGCCGGCCTACCGGACGACGAGCCTCCAGGGAACGGAGGCGGTGGTCACGCGCGCCGAATTCAGGCTCCGCCGGGGAGACGGCGACGCGGCGCTCAAGCGGATCGACCAACTGAACCGCCGGCGCTGGGAGAGTCTGCCGTCGGGCAAGCCGAACGCCGGCTCCGTGTTCCGCAACCCGGAGGGCGACTTCGCCGGCCGGCTGATCGAAGCCTGCGGTCTCAAGGGCGCGAGCAGCGGCGGCGCCGAGATCAGCCGGCGCCACGCGAACGTGATCGTCAACCGGGAGAAGGCCCGAGCCGGCGATGTCCTCGATCTGATGGTTGCGGCCCACCGGGCCGTTCGGGACCGCTTCAACGTGGAACTGCGTCCTGAGATCGTCCTGGCCGGCGACCTGACGGAGGAGTTCTGGCGCCGGGCCGCCGAAACCCGGGCCGGCGGACTGTCGTAGGAGGGCAGGGCGGCAGGCGCGCCGGGAATCTGCGCTCCGATCCGTTGTTATCCCGGCTAGCCTCACGTCGACCGCCACAAAGCCCCCAAACACCCATGCTCAGACGGACCCCCGCCACGTTCCTCGTCCTGCTTCTGCTCGCGGTCGCCCTGCCCGCCGCCGGTCAACTGCCCTGCAATCCCTGCGTCGGCCTGGCGACCGGCGATCCGGCGGCAACGGCGGAGCTGCTGGCGACGCTTCCGGCGCTTCCAGAAGAGGCTGTCCTGGTGGTCAAGTGGCCGGTCGAACTCGTCGATGACGCCGCGGTGCAGGCGGCGCGGAACGCCGCTGAGGCTGTACGGGCGGCGGGCGCTGCCCCCTGGTACGCGGTTCGATTCGCCGCGCCGCCGCCGGCGGCCGAGGCGGGCGACGAACTGACGCCGGAGCTCGAACGGCTCGCGGACCTCGCCCGCACCGCGGCGGCCGGTTCCATCTTCCAGCTCGTCTGGCCGGGCGAGCTTCTGAACGAGCCGCAGGCCGTCCAGGAGTACGCGTTGGCGCTCAAGCGGGCGTCGGTCGCCGTCACCGGCGCGCAGCCGGACGCCGCAGTGGTCACCGAGCCTCTGCCGCCCGACCCGGAGCTGATCCGGGCCCTGTACGCCCAGGAACTCGACGCCTACCTCGACGGCGTCGCGTTCGGGCCCGGGCGGGCGGGCGCCGCAGCCGGCGTCGCCGAACTGAAGCAGCTCATCCGGGAACTCGACCCGGACGCCCTGGTCGCACTCGAGGCGAACGCGGCAGCCGCGAGCGGCGAGGGCGCGACGCTGGTGCGAGCCGCGGCCGAGGCCGAGGCGGGCGCCTCGCTCTCCCTGTTCCCGCTCTCCGGCGAGGCCGGCGCCGACGCGGCGACGGTTCGCGCCGCCCGGCTGATCGCCCAGGAGTTCTCGGGCGACGTCACCTTCGATCCCTACTCCACTCCCGCGGGCGCCGAAGCCTGGAGCTTCGTTCGGGGGGAAGACCTGAGCCTGCGGATCGTCGTGTCGCCTCCCGCGGAGGGCGGACCGTTCACGCTTCGCTTCAGCGACCGGCAGATCGGGTCGCCGGCGCGCTTCGACCCGGCGACCGGCGAGTCGGACCTCGTCTTCGGCGGACGCCGCACCCGCAACGGCTATGAACTCGAACTGAGGGACGCCGCCGAGCCCTTCGTGTTCCGCCTGGAGCGGGACCTGGCGGTCGGGCTCGACGGCGCCGAGAGCGTCGAGGAGGCGCTGACGGTCGCCGACACCCGCCGCATCCCGGTCGGCGAGATCCTGCGCCGGCTGCAGGCCTTCGAGGACGATCAGTCGCGCCGGGTCGCAAACTACAGCGCCACGAACACGACGTCGCTCCGGTTCCAGCTCGGCACCGGCGTCCAGTCGGTCGACGCGACCTTCCAGGGTCCCTTCTTCTTCCGCCAGGACGCGGGCTTCGACTGGGCCTGGGACAACTTCTTCGTCAACGGCATCCGCTGGCGCCGCAAGCGGATCCCCGAGATTCCCCTGATCCAGCCGGAGAAGGCGGCGGCGATGCCGGCCGAGATCACGTTCACCAGGGAGTACCGCTACCGCCTGCGGGGCACGGCAACGGTGGAAGGCCGCGACACCTGGGTCGTCGACTTCGAGCCGGCGGAGGCTCTGACCGAGGGCCGCAGCCTGTTTCGCGGCACAGTCTGGGTGGACCGCGAAATCTACGCGCGGGTGAAGACGCGCGCGGTTCAGCTCGGGCTGACCGGCGACGTGCTGTCCAACGACGAGACCACGTTCTACACCCCGGTCGACGCCGGCGGCGAGCCGGCGGCGTGGGAGCGATCCTCGTACTGGCTGCCGACCCGGGTCATCGGCCAGCAGCTGTTCTCGGTCCTGAACGCGACGACGATCGTCGAACGGGAGATCGAGCTGACCGGGATCCGGATCAACCCGTCCGACTTCGATGCGCGACGCGACGCGACCCTGGCCTCCGAGACGACGATGGTGCGCGACACGGAGGCAGGCCTCCGCTACCTCGAACTCGACCGGGAGACCGGCGAACGCGTGGTCAAGGAGGACGACAAGACGCGGATGTTCCTGCTCGGCGGCGCCTTCTACGACGAGGCCCAGGACGGTCCGCTGCCGCTGGGCGGAGTGAACTGGCTGTCCTTCGACTGGCGGGGCACGGGCACCCAGGCCGACCTGTTCATCGCCGGACCGCTCATTCTCGCCGACATCGCCAACCCGAGCCTGTTCGGCTCCCGCTGGGACGCCGGCGTCGACGTCTTCGCGCTTGCCTTCGCCGGTGAGGACGTGCTCTACCGGGAAGGCGTCGAATCGCCGACGGAGAACGTCGAGCGGCTACGTCCGAACATCGACTTCAGCCTGGGCCGGCCGCTCGGCAGCTTCGTCAAGCTCGACCTCCGCTACGAGCTGTCCTGGAACAACTTCCAGCGCGCCGACGAGACCGGCGAGCACTTCGTTCTTCCCTCGGACCACCTGAGCCACAGCGTCGGCGCCATCGTCCGCTACATCCGGTCGGGCTACCGGCTCGTCGCCGGCGGCTCGTGGAACCTGCGCGACGAGTGGCAGCCCTGGGGCCTGGGCGCCGCCAACCTCACCCCGGACAGCTACACGCTTTGGAACGTCGGCGTCGCCAAGACCTGGCACCTGCCGAAGTTCCAGAAGTTCGGCGTGGCCCTCGAGTACGTCGACGGGAGCGACCTCGACCGCTTCAGCAAGTACGAGTTCGGCTTCTTCTCGGACGTCAACGTCCACGGCTACCAGAGCGACAAGGTGCGCGCGGAACGCGCCGCCGCCGCCCATGTGAGCTACGGCTTCGAGCTCGGCGAGATCTTCCGCGTCGACCTGGTCGGGGACGCCGCCTGGGCCACCGACCCCGCCTCCGGCCTCGACCGCGAACTCCTCGCCGGCGCCGGCATCGTCGGCACCTTCATCGGCCCCTGGGGCACCGTCGTCAACATGGACATCGGCCACGCCCTCGCCGGCCCCGACGACGGCTGGAGCGCCTTCATCGCCGTGCTGAAGCTGTTCTAAGCGGAGCAGTGAGGAGATCGGGAGGGGAGGCTCCCATCGGACGCTCGCGCTCTCTCGGTAGAGGGAAAGTCAGCGCTCGCTTCGGTCGCCGGCGCTCCGTCAGGACGGCGGTTGCCGTAAGGTCGTCGGGAGTCGCTTGGCTCCAGCCCGCTGGGAGCCTCCCCTCCCGATCCTCTCACTGCGCGAGTCTCTTCGAACAACCCCCAGCACGCACCTGTTCAACAAGATGAACCCAGAGGATGAACTTGGGCCCGACGACGTCGTAGAAGTTCCCATCGGGGATGAGATGGACCTGCATCCGTTTCAGCCGCGGGAAGTGAAGGATGTCGTCGAGAGCTACCTGGATGCTGCGTACGAGAAGGGGTTTCGCGAGGTGCGGATCATCCACGGGCGCGGCATCGGTGTGCAGCGGCAGATCGTTCGGAAGGTGCTGGAGCGGGATCCGCGGGTGGTCTCGTTCAGGAGTGGCGGGCCGGGCGGTGGCGGTTGGGGCGCCACGGTGGCGCGGCTGCGCTAGAAACCAGACACGCGAGCGGCCGCCCCTCCTCGTCTACGAGCTGCCCCGCTCACCGGATCGACCAGCCTGGTAGCGCGCCCACAGCATGCCGAGGCCGAAGGCGATCAGCGGCGTCACGATCAGCAGATCGGAGGGGCTCAGCGTGTACACGGGCTCGGCCGCGAGGGCCTCGGTCAGGGTCTGGTTTGGGGACGGAACGTCCGGCGTCTCGCCGCCAAGAACCCGAGTGACCGCCGCGCCCGCCTCGGGGCGCTCGGAGCGCAACTGGTAGGCGAGCCAGCCGCCGAAGGTCACGCCGGCGAGAAGGAACTGCGCGCTGGCCCGTCGCAACTTGGACTCGGCCTCGCGGTGAGCGTGTTCCCGCTCGCCCGACGTGAGGTCGGGATCTTCCACGAGCTTCCACCGCTCGATGTCGATCTCTGCCCGGCGCCGGGTCGCCGCGATGCCGGACACGAAGCCAATCGCAGCCACCAGCACGTGCAGGACCCAGACGAGGCCGGGAATGTCTCGGGGGATGAGCTGGACCCCGACGATCGTCAGGATCGCCAGACCCAGGAAGACCGCCGACCAGACGACGGCGATGCTCTGCAACCGCTTCCAGTTCATCTGCAGGCTCGAAGCTCCATTATGTTCTGCCCAGCAGGTCGAGCAGACCAAGGGTCAACCCCGGCACGTAGGTGATCAGCAGGACGCCGAAGCCGAGAATGACCAGCGCCGGAACGGCGGCCCGATAGACCGCGAGCAGCGGCCGTTCGAAGCGGTAGGACGCCAAAAACAGGTTGAGGCCCACCGGCGGCGTCAGGTAGCCGAGCTCCAGGTTGGCGACGAAGATGATCCCGAGGTGGATCGGGTCGACGCCGAAGGCCAGGCCGAGCGGGATGATCAGCGGCACGACGACGACGGTGGCCGAGAAGATGTCCATCAGGCAGCCGACCAGCAGCAGGAAGACGTTGAGCGCAAGCAGGAAGACGATCTTCGACTCGATGTTGTTCTGCACCAGTTCGACGAGAGCCTGAGCCGCCTGGGCGTCGACCAGCCAACTGGTAAGGCCCATGGCCGCCACCAGGATGATCAGGACGCCGCCTACCAGCACGGCGCACTGCCGGAAGACGGCCAGAAGAGGCTTGCCCAGCCTCACGTCGCGATGCACCAGGCACTGGACGACGAAGGCGTAGAGAGCCGCCAGGGCCGCCGTTTCGACCAGGGTCGCGTAGCCGCTGAAGAACGCGCCCAGGATGACGACGGGCAGCAGCAGCTCCCACTTGGCGGCCCAGAGCGCACGCGCGATGCCGCCGTCGTCCTCCACCACGGAAGTCCGGGCCTTGCCGGTTCCACGGCGCAGGCCCTCCCTTACTCCCCAGGCCGCGATGAGGGCGATCAACAGCAGGCCCGGCAGCAGTCCGCCAATGAAGAGGTCCTCGATCGGCACCTCCGCCACGATGCCGAAGAGGATCAGCGGCAGGGCTGGCGGCAGCAGCAGACCCAGCGACCCGGACGAGGTCAACAGGCCGAGCGAGAAGCGCTCGCGGTAACCATCGGCCGACAGCGCCGCGAAGAGAACGCCGCCCAGCGCCAGGATGGTGACGCCCGAACCGCCCGTGAAAACAGTGAAGAACGCGCAGACGACGGCGCACACGACCGGAGTGCTTCCCGGCACCCAGCCAAACAGGGCGCGGAACACCCTGAGCAGCCTCTCCGACGCCCCGCCCTCGGCGAGCAGGAATCCGGTCAGCGTGAACAGCGGGATCGCCGCCAGGGTCGGCGACACGGCGAGCCGGTAGCTCTCCGCCGGGACCGCCGCGAGCGGCACGAAGTCGGAAAGGAACAGGAACACCGCCGCGCCACCGAGGGCGGCGAAGATGGGGCCGCCCAGAAGAGTGGAAGCCAGGATCAGCACCAACCACGGCGTGGCCGCTCGATCGGCGAAGGAGTCCGCGTTCGCGCCGATCCAAAGACCGAGCACGATGCCGAACCCGGCAATCGCACGGCCCGCCCACAGATCCGACGACTTCCAGGCCAGGCGCAGGGCCAGGATCGCGAAACCGACCGGCATGACCGCCTGCCCCACCCAGACCGGCACGCCGGCCGCCATCTCGATGCCGCCCTCGCGTTCGATCAGGACCAAGTCGAGACTGGCCGTGCCCAGGATGGTCGCGACCATCGCGCTGATGCCGCCGGTAAACACCGCGGCGACGGCCCGAAACCTGCCTTCCGGCAGGAGGTTGCCGGTGGCCAGAGCGAGCAGGCGTCCTTCCCGCGCCGCCAGGGCCGCCCCCAGGAACGCGACCCACAGGGTCAGGTGCTGCTCGAACGGAAGCGCGCCCGGAATGCCGGTGCCGAGCTGGCGGACGACGATCTCCGCCAGCGGCAGGAGCACCATCGCGCCGAGCAGAACGATCGAGACACCGTCCTCCAGCCGGTGGAGGAAACGCACCGGGGCCCGGGAGCGGACCGCGGCGTCGCTCTCAGTCAACCGAAGACTGCCGGCGATAGGCGTCCCGAACCGCCGTGGCCCGGTCGAAGATCGCTTCCGGAACGGTGTTCCCGCGCATGCTGGCCGCGAAGTCGTTGGCGATCTCGACCCAGTCGTCCTCGACCTCGGTGCCCACGATCGGTACGACTTCCAGACCCTGGCCGCCCATCAGCCCGACCGCCGTCTGCTCGATCGCGGGAATCGTCTCGAAGATCTGGTCCTCGGCCCGCTGACCAGCGGCGACCATCACCTTGCGGTCCTCTTCGGAGATCCGGTTCCATGCCCGCTTCGTGACGAGGATCGCTCCCATCATCGGAATCAGCGGAATGTCGGCGAAGTACTTGGCCTGCTTGAAGAACTGGACCTGCATCGCGTAGATCGGCGGCACGGCGAGCGCGTCGATCATGCCGGTCTGGAGCCCGGTGACGATGTCGGTGGCCGCCAGCGCCACCGGCTTGAAGCCGCCCTCGCGCCACCAGCTCGTCATCGCCTCGTCGCCGGCCCAGGTGAAGATCTTGAGCCGCTGCATCTCCTCGACCGTGCGCGCCAGCTCGTTCGTGAAGAAGTGGACCTGGCCGACGTAGCCCCAGCCCAGAAGCACGAAGCCCTCCTCGTCCAACGTCTCTCGCAGGCCGGGCGTCAGCTCCCGCAGCACGTGGAACATCTCCTGTTCGTCGTGGAAGAACAGGGGGATCTCGAAGACGGTGAAGTCCTTGGAGATGTCGGCCAGACCGCTGACCGAGAGCGCGGCCGCGTGGTACTGGCCGATCTTCATCTTGCGCAGGATGTCCGGCTCGTCGCCCGCGACGCCGCCGGGATAGATCGTGAGAGTGACCCGGCCGTCGGTACCGGCTTCCCAGTCCCTGCCCATCGTCTCGAAAAAGCCGTCCCAGGGCGAGCCGTCGGGCGAGAGCGTCGCCATCTTGACCGCGAAGCCGGCGCCGGCGGCAGGCTGCGCGGAGAACGCCGCGATCAGGATCAGCGGCAGGAACCGGACGAATGGCCTGACAGTGTTCACCAGCCGGCACTGTATCAACGGCCGATCTCGCGCTTTCCGACTACGAGGCGCTCGACACCCCACGCCCGCCAACGGGCAGCCGGTGACGTCGCCTCGCCGTCGTCGTCCCCGTCACCCGCGGCAACCAGCAGGAAACGCAACCGGTCGAGCAGCCCGGCCGCCCTGCGATCCCGTCCCCCGCTCCGCTGCACGACCGCCGCGGCCAGCGACCGTTCCTGCTCCGCGTCCACAAGCATCGTCGTCGGACGGCACCACAGCACCGACCCGACCAGGGCACGGCGGCTCGGCTCGAGCGCCAGCACCGCCAGGTTGGCGCAGCACCAGTCGAGCCACAGCCGCGCGAGACGAACCGGCGACGCCGGCGCGGTGGCGTCCGCCGGTGGCGGCGTGACGACGACGATCTCCCGCGCCGGAGCAACGCGCGCGAGCAGACGGTCGAACGCGGCGATCGCCTCTTCGGAATCAACGGCCGACCTCGCAACGTGAAAGCAGAGAGCCTCCGGCGAGGACTCGGGCGCCGGAACGGTGCCGGGGGCCGGCCCTTCGCCCCGCTCGAGCACGGCCCGCCAACGCTCGACTTCGGTCCATCCGCGCTCGAAGGACCACCAGCGCCAGTGACCGTCCCGCGGGTAAAACAGCCACGGCTCATGACCGCGGCGGCTACGGGCCGCCGCCGCCAGGGCTTCCCGCGCCTGTGACGCCGCCACGGGGGTATCCTATGGCGTTGCGGAATCCGCCAGGCTCCGCGCCCGTTGGTCCCCCCATGAAGCGCGCACACGAATCGTCCCGAACCGGCAGCGTGACGCGGTCCGCTACCGCCGTCGCGCTGGCCTTCATTCTGGCCACGGCGAACGCCGCGCCGGCGGTCGAGATCGAGAATCCCGCCCTGTTCGAGAAGAGCGTGGCGGCCGCGGCGGAGGCAGTGAAGCAGTACGGGCTCCTGGACGATCCGGAAGCGCAGGAACGGGTCAACCGGATCGGCTACGAGGTCGCCTACCACGCGGACTTCGACAGCTATCCCTTCACCTTCGCCGTCGTCGATACGCCGATCCCCAACGCCTTCGCTCTCCCGGCAGGCCAGATCTTCGTCACCAAAGGCATGCTCGACCTGGGCCTGTCCGACGACATGCTCGCCACCCTGCTCGGCCACGAGATCGCTCACGTCACCTCCGAGCACTTCCTGAAGCAGAAGAAGCGGGCGACGAGACTCAACCTCCTGAGTTCGCTTCTCGGAGTGGGGCTGATCGCGGCGAGCGCCTCCGACCGCGACGACGGATACGTCGGGCCCTACGGCTACACCCGCGACCAGAGTCCGACCGAGGCGGCGGCCCAGGCCGCGCTGGTCGGCGGCATGGCGATCACCGAACTCGTCATGCGCAGCTACTCGCGCGAGCACGAGGACGAGAGCGACGAGGAGGGCCAGCGTTTCGCCGCGGCCGCCGGCTACGATCCGAAAGCGCTCAGCCTGCTGATGGCCAGGATGGGCGAACGCATCCCGCAGTCGAAGGCGTACGGCTACTGGCAGACTCATCCCTTCTTCGACTCCCGCGTCCAGGCCGCCAGGGCCCGGGGTCGCTATCTCGCGACGCTCGAGGCGGCGCCGGGCGAGGAGGTCGAGGCCTACCGTCAGGCGACCCAGAAGAGTCTGCTCGACTTCGCGGCGAACCCGTCGAAACGGCTCGGTCGACCCGGCCCACCGGAGTCGACGCGGGTGCCGCCGGCGCTGCGGTTCGTGAAGACCATGGCGCTCAACGCCTGGCCCGCCGGGCCGGCAGCCGAGTCGCTGCGGCTGGAGACGTTGCACGAACTGCGCGGCCGGGAACTCGAACGGCTGGCAACGTCAAGGGACTACGGCCGCCTGACCGCCGCCTACCGCCGGGAGATGGAGGCCGTTCGCGCCCTGGCCCCCGATTCGCCTTTCCTCGCCGTGCTCACCCAGGAACTCGCCGAACTCCGGCGCCAGAGCGAGGACCTGTACGGCCAGTCCATCGGGATTCTCGACCGCGGTGTGTTCGAGACCCCGTTTCTCGAAGCCTTCCTCTCGAACTACCCCGACTCCCCGCGCGCACCAAGGGTGGCGCTGCTGCTCGGCACCGCCTACAGCCGGCTCGGCCGCGAGACCGACGCCGTGGAGAACTTCCTCAAGGCCTGGGAATCGGAGGCTGCGAGTGAGATCACGGAGGACGGCGACAGTCCCGCCGCCGCCGCCCAGCGTGGACTGCACAACCTGACGCCGGTGCTCACCCGCCTCGGCTCCCTGCAACACCTGGCCCTCCAGGAGCGCGACCCGTCACTCGGTGAGCGGGCCGAAGATCGCCTGCGCAAGCTGGCCGGCAGCTACGACGACATCACGAGCGGTTCGGAGTATCTCGAGCGCTTCCCCGAAGGGCCCCACGCCGAAGAGGTCGAGGAGCGCCTGAACCAGCTGGCGGACCTGCTCTACAAGGAGATGGTGATCTACCAGGACCTGGGCGACGCGGCGAAGGCGATCGCGCGCGCCAGTCAGATCCTCACCCACGCCCCCCTCTCGCCAACCGCCCGACGGCTCAGTGACGAGCGGCTCGAAGAAGAGCTCGACGCCTAGGGGTGCAGGCCGCTTCCGGGCGGGGGCGGCCGTCGGCCTGACCCTGTTCACGGCGGTCCTGCCGGCGCAGGACGAAGCCACCGAACGGGAAGCTACGGCGCTCGTCGAGGTCGCGCTTGCCGCCGCCCGTGACGCGGCGAGCGTCGACGATCTCGCGCGGGCGCGCGAGCACTTCCTGGAGATTCCCCGGCGCTTCCCGCGAAGCGAGCACCCCCGGCTCCAGCTCCGCGGCCGGGCGCTGGTCGAAGCCGCCGCGCTCGGCCGCCGGACCGGCGTCGAACGGCAAGCCGCCGGTGAGCTTCTGCGGGTGCTGGAGCGCGAAGCCGGGAGCGAGTGGACGCCGCGCGCCCACTTCGAACTCGGCGACCTGCTGCTGATGCGAGGCGACTGGCAGAACGCCGCCCGGCACCTGCGGCTGGCCCGGGAAGGCGCGCTCGCCGGGACCGGCCGGCTCGGCGACGTCGCCGGCGACGCGCTCGAACGGATGACCCTGATCCATCGCCTGATCCTGCGGCCACTCACAGGCGAGGAGCGCTGGCTCGATTCCCGCGGCTACCTGCCGGCCCAGGCTGGCATCGAGCGCCCCCGCGGCGTCGCCGCCGGGACCGGCGGCCAGCTCGTCGTCACCGAAACGAACCGGGCAGCGATCCTCGACGCCGACGGAGCACCGGCCTCCGCCCGCGACCTGCGCGGCGCCGTCCGGCCGAGCCACGCCGCGGCGGGCGCCCCCAGGGTCATCACCCCCGACGGCGTGACCGGGATCGAGGACCCCGGGACCATCTCCTTCGACCGGATCGGCGGCGGGACTCTGGACCGCATCGTCGCCGCACACCGCGACGACTTCGGCAACTGGACGGTGCTCTCGCGACGCTCATCCGAAGTGCTCCGCTACGACCCTCAGGGCCGGCCACTTGAGACCCTGCGCGTCGCCGCGCTGACCCAGCCCATCGACGTTGCGGTGGGCCGGGACGGCGCCATCCACGTGCTCGACGCCGGTGCCCGCTCGACACCGCCCTCGGTGCTGAGATTCGCCGCCGACGGGCGTTTCGAGGAGGCCTTCCGGGCCGACTGGAGGCGACCCGTCGCGCTCGACGTCGACGCGTTCGGCAACCGCTACGTGCTCGACGCCGGCACGCTGCAGGTCCTCGTCTACGATCCGGTCGCCACGCCGCTGGCCGCCCTCGGGCCCGTCCTGCCAGGAGGCCAGGAACTCCGAACCCCTGAGGACGTCGCGGTCGACGGTCAGGCGCGGATCTTCATCGCCGACAGCCGGCTCGGCCAGGTTCTGGTCCTGGAGTAGTCGAGGATGTCCCGTCGCCTTCTCACCGCCGCGTCCGTCCTGACGATCCTGGGCGGTTTCTGCGCCGCGGCGTCCGCGCAGCGAATCGGCGTCCAGGAGATCGGCCGAAGCGACCTCGAGATCGAGCGGTCGACACGGCTGCCTCCCCGGACCGCGGCTGCTCTCAGCGAGGCCGGCGACATCTACGCCGGCGGCGACTCGGAGGCAGCCGTTCCGCTGCTGCAGGAAGTGATCGACACTCTCGAGCCGCTTGCCGCCGGCGCCGGAGGCGGACGGAACCTCGCCAACGACGACCCGCGGCTCTTCGAGACCCTGCGCACCGCCTGGCTCTACCTGGCAGCGGCCCGCTGGACGCTGGACGACCGGGAAGGCGCCGATCAGGCGCTCGACCGAATCATTCGGCTCGACCCGCTGTTCGAACTGGACGCGGAGACCGCCGGCAGGCAACTGACGGACCGGCTGCAGGGTCGGAAAGAGGAACTCGTCGGCCGGGTTTCCTTCCTGGTGACGCCGCTGGATGCCGAGATCCGCGTCGGGTACCGGACCTTCGAGAACGCCGCGCCGCCCCCCGAGCCGCCGCCCGGCGAGGAAGACGCAGCCGAAAGCGAAAGCGCGGAGGAGGAGCCGGCCGTCGAAGGCGACGTTGCAGACGAGTCCGAGGACGAACCCGAACCGTTCGTGCCGCCGGAGCCCACCGCGATGCTGGCCGGTTCCTACCTGGCACAGGTGTCCCGCCCCGGCTATCTGCAGACCACCGCCGCCTTCGCCATCGCGGGGGGAAGGGATCTGGAGGTCGAGGTCGAACTGGAGCGCGACAGCGCGGTCGTCCGCCTGCGCACCGCCCCGACCGGCGCCGCGGTGCTCGTCAACGGGATCGAACGCGGACTGACCGAGGGTCAGGCCGAGCCCTGGTTCCGGCCGGAGGGGGCCGCCGCGAACCACCCGCCCGAGGACTTCTCGCGCGAACTGTGGCTCGACGATCTGCCGGCCGGCCGCTACCGGATCGACATCGAGAAGGACGGCTTCCGGAGTTTTCGCACCAGCCTTCAGCTTCCCGACCTGGTGGACTATGACCTGCCGCCGATCGTCCTCGAGCGCGAGGAGGCGGTGATCGGCCTGGTTGGCCTGACCGAAGGCGCGAGTGTCCTCGGCAACGGTCGCGCGCTCCGGCCCGACTGGTCCAGGTCCCCGCCCCAGGTTCGCCTGCCGCCCGGAGCGTATGACCTGTCGGTGACCCACGGCGCTCTCGGCTACTTCGAGACCTCGGTGGTCGCCGAGGACCGGCGCAGGGTCGACATCGATGTCCAGCTCCGGCCGGCGCTCGTCTATCTCGGCGTGTTCGGCGACGATCCCACCGGGGTCCGCGCGGTCGAGCTCGCGCTCGACGCGCTCCGCGGCGCCGGTACCTACACCGTCCTCGATCGCAACGCCGAGGGGACAGGCCTGCTCGCCGAACTGGGCGTCGACGCCGGCACGTTGCGTGCCCGGACCACAGCTCAACGGGAACTGGACTGGGCAGCGATCCAGGAGCGGGTGCAGGCGAGGTTGCCGGCGGCGCTCTACGTCGCCGCGGTCCTGAACGACGACCTGGTCGCTGACGCGGTCGACCTGTGGTGGTGGCCGGCCGTCCCCGGACCGCCGTCTCCCGACGTACGGACTCTGCGGATCGAGAACCGGCGGCTCGAGCAGGACGCGCTGGAGCGCCTGGCAGCGGCCCTCGATCCGGACCTCGGGCGACTGACGCCCCGATTCGGCGCCACGCTTATCGACTCCGGAGTTGGCATCGACTCCAGAGCTGGCATCGACTCCCGGGCCGGAGGCGTGCCGATCGTGGCCACGGTCGAGCCGGGCGGTCCGGCCGCGGCGGCGGGGCTCGTGCCCGGCATGGAAGTCGTCACGATCGCCGGCGAACCGGCCTCCTCCACGATCCAGTTGACGAACGCCGTTGAACGCCTCGAACCCGGCGACGCGATCGAACTCGTCACCCGCGGTCACGCCGAAGTCACGGTCCGCAGCGTCGAACCCGAATGGGGCTGGACCCTGCTCGACGCCTTCCATCCTGACCTGCTGCCTGCGGCCGTCGTGGCCCGGCTGCACCAGGAGCTGGAGCGCGCCGGAGACATCCCGCGGTGGCTACTGGAACTCGATCTGGCGAGCCTGCTGCTGGCCGGCGGCGACCCGGCGGAGGCGGTCCGCCAGCTCCGGACGATCGAGGCCCCCGGCCGCAGCGGACTCGGCCGCGACACGGTCCAGTACATGCTGGGACTGGCGCTGACCCTCCTCGCGGAGGAGGGACGGGACGAGTACCGGCCGCGGGCTCGCGACGTCTTCGAAGCGCTCGCCTCGACCGACCGCGGACGGCTCGGAGCCGACGCCGGGCCGGAGATCGCGCCGCGCGCCCGGTTGCACGCGGAAGCGCTGGCCGACAACTGATGGCGCGGCGGGATGCCTCGGGTCCGGGGCCGCGGCCCGATGTCCTCGTGGTCGGAGGCGGCCTGATCGGGCTGCTGATCGCCCGCGAACTCGCGCTCGCGGGCGCGCGGGCCGAGGTCGTCGACGACCGCCAGGAAGGCGCGGCGTCGCCCAACGCGGCCGGCATGATCGCGCCGATCGCCGAGAGCATCGCCGACCAGGCGTTCGCCAGGATCTCGATTCGGTCGCGCGACCTCTGGCGCGATGTGGCGCCCGCGCTCGAAGACGAGAGCCGTATGTCGATCGACTACGACGACTCCGGCTCGATCCTGCCGGTCCTCGATCCTGCCGGTCGCAAGGTCCTCGATGGGATCAGGGCGCGGGCACTCGGCCTGGGCGAAGCGGCCCGGGATCTCGACCGGGCCGAGCTGCGCGAGCTGGTGCCCGATCTGCGCCCCGGGATCGAGGAAGCGCTGCTGCTGCCGGGGGAGCACCGGGTCGACAACCGGCTGGCCACGACGGCGTCGGCGGCGGCGCTGCGCCACCGGAACGTCGTCGTCCACCGCGCCACGGTCGAGCGGGTCGCCGAGGCGCCCGGCGAAGTCGTCGTGTCGGGCGATGGCTTCGAACGCGCCGCCGGCGCCGTCGTGATCTGCGGCGGCGCCTGGACTCCGCGAGTCCACGGGTTGCCGGCCCTCCCCATCGTCCCCGTCAAGGGCCAGATGATCGCCTTCGACGGAGTCGACTGGCCGTTCACCGGCGCCATCCGTACGCCGGCGTTCTATGCCGTGCGCCGGGCGGGCGGGCGCCTGCTGATCGGCGCCTCCGTCGAGCACGCCGGTTTCGATCTCAGCCTGAGCGACGAGGTCGGCGCGGACCTCGCCGCTGGGGCCGCCGCCGTGTTGCCGGCGCTGAAGGACCGCAAGCCGGTCGAGCACTGGGCCGGCCTGCGGCCGGGTACGCCCGACCCCTGGCCCATCGTCGGCCGCTTGAGCGAGAGGCTGCACGTCGCTACCGGCCACTTCCGCAACGGCATCCTGCTGGCCCCGCTCACCGCCAGAATGATCGCCCCGCTGGTGCTCGGCCAGCGGCCCGACGACCCCTGGCTGGCCATCCCGGAAGTCATGCGCCCCGGCCGCTTTTCGGACGCCGGGCATCTTTGCTCCTGAGGGCGACTCTGTTACTGTCTGCCGCGTTTCAAGGCCGCCCAGGCAAGAGCCCCGGGCGGCGCGCGGCCCGCGAGGAAGAGTCCGATGACCCACATCATCTTCGAACCGTGTATCGGCGTGAAGGACACGTCGTGCGTCGATGTCTGCCCGGTCGACTGCATCTACGACGATGACGACTGGGAACTGCTCCTGATTCACCCCGAGGAGTGCATCGACTGCGGCCTCTGCGTCGACGCCTGCCCGGTGCAGGCGATCCTGCCCGAGGAGGAGGTCCCGGAGGGCCAGGAGAAGTACATCGCGCTGAACTACACGGCGTTCGGCTTCGACCCGCCGTGACGGGCTGACCCGATCCACGCGAGTTCCAGAGGGCGCGACGCAGGTCGCGCCCTTCGTACATGTGGACTGGGTGCGCTTCCAAAGTTGAGTGAGTTAGACTAAACTATCTGCCGAAGTTGGGTCGGAATCGCTCAGGCCCACGCTCAGAACAGGGAAGCACGTGGAGTACAAGGACTACTACCAGACGCTCGGCGTCGACAAGCAAGCGACGGCCGCCGACATCCAGAAGGCGTACCGGAAGCTGGCGCGCCAGTTCCACCCGGACGTCAACAAGGACGCGGGCGCCGAAGCCCGCTTCAAGGACATCGGCGAGGCCTACGAGGTGCTGAAGGATCCGGACAAGCGCGGCAAGTACGACCAGTACGGCGCCGCCTGGAAGCAGGTCCAGACCGGAGGGGCTCCGCCCCCCGGCTGGGAGGGCTTCCGATTCAATTTCGGCGACGGAGGCGACTTAGGCGGCGGCGACAGTCGGTTCGAGTTCCGGAGTGCCGGCGGCGGCTCCGGCTTCAGTTCGTTCTTCGACATGCTCTTCGGCGGCGCGGGACCGCAGGGCTTCCCCGGCGGCGGCCGGCAGTCGACCTGGTCCCCTCCCCGGCGGGGGCGGGACCACGAGGTCTCCCTGCCGCTCAGCCTCGAGAACCTGGCGGAAGGCGGTCCGCAGACGATCGAGTTCCTCGACCGTTCCAACGGCCGGACCCGGAGACTGGAGGTCCGGATCCCGAAGGGCGTGCTGCCGGGCCAGTCGATCCGGCTCGGCGGCCAGGGCGGAAAGGGCGCCGGCGGACCGGACGGCGACCTGCTGCTCCGGGTCGAGGCTCTGCCGCATCCGGTCTTCCGGCGCCGCGAGCGCGACCTCCACTGCGACGTGCCGGTCGCACCGTGGACGGCGGCGCTCGGCGGCAAGGTTCGGATTCCGACGCTGGGCGGAACCGCCGAGGCGCGGCTCCCCGCCGGTTCCTCAACCGGGCGGAAGATGCGACTGCGGGGCCGCGGTCTGCCCAACCTGAAGGGACCCGACGGCGATCTGCTCGCCGAAGTCCAGGTCGTCGTTCCCACCCAGTTGACCGACGAGGAGAAAGCCCTGTTCGAGCAGTTGGCCGAGACGTCCGCGTTCGAGCCGGCCTATGACGCCTCCAGGAGTACCTGAACGATATGGACCCGAACAGGCTGACCATCAAGTCGCAGGAAGCGCTCGCCGCGGCCCAGGATCGGGCGCGGCGCCTCGGCCACCAGCGGGTGGACGCGAACCATCTCCTGCTGGCTCTGCTCGAGCAGCAGGATGGTCTGGCGCCGCGGATCCTGAATCGCCTCGACGTCGACGCCGGCGCGCTGAAGACCAGGATTCAGAGCGACCTCGAGCGCCGGCCCAAGATCTCCACCGGCGGCGGCGAGGCCGGCAAGATCTACATCACGGCCGACCTGGAGCAACTCCTCGCGCGGGCCGAAGACGAAGCGAAGACGTTCGGCGACGACTACGTCTCCGTCGAGCACCTGCTGCTGGCGGCCCTGGAGGGCAAGGACGGCGCCGCCCGGGCGCTCGCGGAGGCCGGCCTGTCCCGCCAGCCGCTGCTGGACGCGCTCAAGGCCGTGCGCGGATCGCATCGGGTAACGAGCAACCACCCGGAAACGGCCTACGAGGCGCTCGAGAAGTACGGCGTCGATCTGGTCGCCCAGGCACGCAGCGGCAAGACGGACCCGGTCATCGGCCGCGATTCCGAGATCCGCCGGGCCATCCGGATCCTGTCCCGAAAGACCAAGAACAACCCGGTCCTGATCGGCGAACCCGGAGTCGGCAAGACGGCGATCGTCGAGGGGCTGGCCCAGCGCATCGTCCGCGGCGACGTGCCGGAGTGGCTCAAGGACCGGAGCGTGTTCTCGCTCGACCTCGGATCCCTGCTCGCCGGCGCCAAGTACCGCGGCGAGTTCGAGGAGCGGTTGAAGGCGGTGCTGAACGAGATCGCCCAGAGCGAGGGCCGCATCCTCCTGTTCATCGACGAGGTCCACAACATCGTCGGCGCCGGCCGCACCGAGGGCTCCACCGATGCCGGCAACCTGCTGAAGCCGATGCTCGCGCGGGGCGAGCTCCACTGCATCGGCGCCACGACACTCGACGAGTACCGCAAGTACGTCGAGAAGGACGCGGCGCTCGAGCGGCGCTTCCAGCCGATTCTCGTCGACGCGCCGTCGGTCGAGGACACGGTGTCCATCCTGCGCGGCCTGCGCGAACGGTTCGAGGTCCACCACGGCGTTCGCATCCAGGACAACGCCCTGGTCGCCGCGGCCACCCTCTCGGACCGTTACGTCTCGGACCGGTTCCTGCCCGACAAGGCGATCGACCTCGTCGACGAGGCCTGCGCCCTCATCCGCACCGAGATCGACTCTCTCCCGGCCGAACTCGACGAAGCGACCAGGCGCGTCATGCGGCTCGAGATCGAGGAGGCGGCGCTCAACAAGGAGACCGACAAGTCGAGCAGGAAGCGGCTGCAGACGCTGCGGCGGGAACTCGCCGACCTGCGCACCAGAGCCGCCGCCATGCGCAGTCAGTGGGAGAGTGAGAAGGCCGCGATCGACGACGAGCGGAAGGTGCGCGAGCAGGTCGAGCAGGTTCGGCACGAGATCGAAGTCGCCGAGCGGCAGTACGACCTGAACCGGGCCGCCGAGCTCCGCCACGGGGTGCTGCCGGGCCTGATGGCGAAGCTCGAAACCCAGGAGCAGGCCGCTGGCGAAACGGACGGAGCGGGACGCCTGCTGCGGGAAGAGGTGACCGACAACGAGATCGCGGAGATCGTGTCCAAGTGGACGGGAGTCCCGGTCACCCGCCTGGTCGAAGGAGAGCGCGAGAAGCTGCTGCGACTCGACGAGATCCTGCACCGCCGGGTGATCGGCCAGGACGAAGCGGTCCAACTGGTCGCGGACGCGGTGATTCGCGCCCGCTCCGGGATCAAGGACCCGCGCCGCCCGATCGGCTCCTTCCTGTTCCTCGGCCCCACCGGCGTCGGCAAGACGGAACTCGCAAAGACTCTCGCGGAGGCCCTGTTCGACACCGAGGACAACATCGTCCGCATCGACATGAGCGAGTACATGGAGCGCCACACCGTGTCGCGGCTGGTCGGCGCGCCGCCGGGCTACGTCGGCCACGAGGACGGCGGTCAGTTGACCGAAGCCGTGCGGCGCAAGCCCTATGCGATCGTCCTCTTCGACGAGATCGAGAAGGCCCACCGGGACGTGTTCAACGTGCTGCTCCAGGTCCTGGACGACGGCCGGATCACCGACTCCCAGGGGCGGACGGTCGACTTCAAGAACACCGTCGTCATCATGACCTCGAACCTGGGCTCGCCCATCCTGCTCGAAGGGGTGACGCCGGCCGGTGAGATCACCGAAGCCGCCCGGGACGCGGTGATGACCGAGCTGCGCCGCTCCATGCGGCCCGAGTTCCTCAACCGGATCGACGAGGTCGTGCTGTTCTCGCCGCTCACCGTCTCCGAAATCGAGCAGATCGTCGGCCTCTTGACCGCCGACCTGGCGAAGCGGCTCGGCGAGCAGGGCATCGGCCTCGAGCTGAGCCCGGCGGCGCGCGAGTTCACCGCCCGCGCCGGCTACGACCCGGTCTACGGCGCGCGGCCGCTCAAGCGCTACCTGCAGCGCGAGGTCGAGACCCGCGTCGGCCGCGCCCTGGTCGGCGGCGACATCGGCCCCGGCGACCGCGTGCTGATCGACGTGGAGGACGGTAGCCTCGCGATCCGAAGCGAGTCCGCTTCCGGCTCGGCCGACGCGACCAGCGACGGCAACCGCGCCGCCTGAAACAGCACCCTCCACGCCCGAACTGGTGGCAGTCCGTGGCAGAAGTCGCGCTGCATTCGAGCGGCCATGCATCCCGCCCGGCATCGTTACTCCTCGGTCGAATACGGCCCGGTATGCTCCCTCGTCGCGCCTTGCCCGACGGGCGCCTTGCCGCTCTCGGTGCGACGCGGACTTCTACCACGGACTGCCAGGAACCGACATGAAGCTCTACGCCTTCCAGGGCTACCGCTACAACTCCGCGGTCGTCGATGCCGCCGCGCAGGCGGCGCCCCCCTTCGACCAGATCGACGAGACCCTGCGCGACCGCCTGCACGCGCAGTCGCCGAACCAGTTCGCCCGGGTGACGAAGCCCGCCGGCGAGGAAGGCAGGACGCCGCACGAGCGTTCGGCGGCGCTCCACCGCGAGTGGCTCGAGCAGGGCGTCGTCACCAGGGACGAAACGCCGTCCGTCTACCCGTACGCGATCACCGAGCCCGACGGCTCGAGCCGTCTCGGCCTGTGCGCGCTGGTCGGGGTCGAGCCCGGACGCGAAGGCGACCTCTGGCCCCACGAGCAGACCGTCGCGAAGTCGATCGCCGAGCGCCTGGACCTGCTGCGGCTCAGCCGGATCGACATCGAGCCCGTGTTCTACCTCGCCGAAGACGACGGCACCCTGGAACGCCTGCTCGCCGAGGACTGCGGCGGCGCCAGCGGCGACGCCCTGGTCAGCCACACCGATCCCTGGACCGGCGATGTCCACTCGCTCTACCGGATCACCGATCCCGAGCGGATCGCCGCCTACGCCGGCACGCTGTCAGGCGCCCGCGCCGCCATCGCCGACGGCCATCACCGTACCCAGGTGGCGCAGACCTACGCCGCCGAAGCGGCCGCCGCAAGCGGCACCGCCGCGGCGTGCAAGATGGTCGTGCTGACCAGCCTGGCCTCCGCCAACCTGCGAATCGACCCAGTCCATCGAGGCGTCCGCGTTCCCGTCGACCGCGAGGCGATGTCCGCCCTGCCGCTGGTCAGAGAGCCGCTGAAGGCGACGGCGGGATCCGAGATCGCCGCCCGCGTCGCCGCTGCCCCCCAGCCGGCGCTCGCCGTGTGGTTCCAGGGCGACGAGGCCCCCGAGCTCTGGACCCTCGACCCGGACGCCGCCCCGGCCGAGACTCCCGGCCGCAAGGCAAACCTGCCCGCCGTCCTGCTCCACCATCACCTGCTGAAGACCACGGGCGTACCGATCGAGTCCGCCACCGACGGCAGCATCGCCTACGAGGCCGATCCTGAAGACATCGTCGCCCTGCTGGAGCGCTCGGAGATCACCGCCGGCGTCTTCCTGCCGCCAATGACCCCGAAGCAGTTCGCGCTCGCCACCGAAGACGGCGACCTGCTGCCGCCCAAATCGACCCGTTTCCTGCCGAAGCTGGTGTCAGGCCTCGTGTGGTGCGGGCACGATGCGGAGGTGGTGGCGGGATGAGGCGCAGTCAACGGGCCGGAACGGGCCGCATGACGAACTACGCCCACCACGTACGCAGGGCGCTGTGGCTGGCGTCTCTATGCCTGGCGGCCGCTGCCGGGAACGCGCAGCCAACGGGGCCCAACGCCGTCCGGGAACTGGCCGGTGAGTATCGCGGAACCGTCAAACGAACCGCGATGACCGTGTGGGCCGCGCCGATTGCGGTCCCCTGGAGGGGCCAAGCGCTGGCCCTGATGCTGTTTCCAGAGTCTGAACGAAAGGACCTCGTGGCTCGGTTGGAGCGACTCGCCGGCGATCAGGAGGCGCTCTACCGACGCGCCTGTGATGGTGCTCGCACCACCGAGTATGGCTACGACTACAACTCCGCGTTCTCCGAGATCTGGAACTCGGGAGCAGCCCTTGTGTTCATCCACTCCGGCCCGGCTCGCATGGGGTCGCTCGCATCCGGTTGGCGCACCGCGACGACAAGGAGCGGCATGGTCACGAACGAGGAGTACACCTCCCTGCGCGGCCGCGAGTACATGGTCAGTCGGGTCAGGCGCGATCCCGAAACTGGCGGGCTGACTGAGGTACGGCTTACCCAGACCGGCTTCATCCAGAACTTCTTCGTCAATCCGGCTCTGTCCCTGGTTCGCGCCGACGCGCATGCCGGCGTGCTCGAGCTGGTCGAGGGCTACGTGAAGGCGAAGTACGCCGCGTGGGAGAGTCTGGGCATCGGCCGCGCACAGCTACCGACGACTCCTCCGGCGGTCTGCCGCTAAGACCGCCCTCCCGCCAACCTCAGTCCAGGAACCGGTGGCTGCCGTCGCAGTGCGGCATCCTGTCGCTTCGCTTGCACTGACAGAGGGCGACCCGCCGCTCGGCCCAAGGTGGTCGAAGCTTCCGCTAGCCGCGGACTCAGCGAGACCGGGGCGACACCGCGAGGAGCCGAGTAGCTGCGCCAGTCCGACTCAGATACCCTTCAAGGCGCGCGGTGCGGACGCGCCCAAGCCCCACAATTCGCGGAGGAACTCCGATGGCCCGGTCCTCAACCCATGTCGCTCCCAAGGCCGGAGGGCGCCGGCAGTTGATCCTCGATTCGCCGCATGACCAGCCGTCGGCGGAGGCCGCTTCCACTTCTTCCGGCGCCGCCCCGAAGCCCCGGCAAAGGCGCGTCGTGCGAAATGGGGCCGCCACAAACGACCTTGTCCTCAGCGCCTACGTCGGCGGCAACGAGGCGGTACTTCCGGAGATCCTCGATCTTTATGTCGCGCCCGGCAGCACGATCGCCGATGTCACCTACGGCAAGGGCGTGTTCTGGCGGAACGTCCCCGAAGACCTCTACAACCTGCTGGCAACGGACCTGCAGACAGGCGTCGACTGCCGTGAACTGCCCTACAAAGACGGCGAGATCGACTGCGTCGTGTTCGACCCTCCCTACATGCACACGCCGGGCGGGACGGCGCATTCGACCCACCAGCCCTTCGAGCGCTACTACAGGAACAACGACACGGGCAACCGCACGAAGGCCAAGTACCACGAGGCTGTGCTGGCCCTGTACGAGGACGGCGGCAAGGAGGCCTACCGGGTCCTCCGTCCTCGCGGCGTCATGATCGTCAAGTGCCAGGACGAGGTCTGCTCCAACAGGCAGCGCTTCACCCATGTCGAGATCATTCAGGCCTACGAGGAGCTCGGCTTCGTCGCGGAGGACCTCTTCGTCGTGGTGAGGACCAACCGCCCCGGCGTCAGCCGCGCGGTCAGGCAGGTTCACGCCCGCAAGAACCACTCCTACTTCCTCGTGTTCTGGAAGCGAGACCGGCCCGGCGCCTTGTGGACGGCGCCCGAGTGAATCCGGTCGAGTTGATGCTCCTCGTCATCCGGGAGCACACGCCCGAAACGATCTGGACCGATGCCCCGCTTGAGCCGTTCCGCCGAGTAGCCAACACCAACCGGGGCGACATCGGCGAAGACTTCGTCCAGCGCTACCTGCACCGCCACGGAATCGTCGCGAACCGCGTCGGCTCCCGGATCTCGGCAGCGGATCTGGAGATCGGCGGCAAGCTCTTCGAGGTCAAGACAGCCTCAGAAGACAAAGGAGGCGCCTTCCAGTTCAACCATGTGCGGCTCGACCGAACCTACGACTACCTCTTCTGTCTCGGAATTCGCCCGGATTCCATCCTGTTCGATGCCTGGCGCAAGGGAGCGGTGTCGGAAGGCTCCGCCGGAACTCTCGTCCGCATGGCGGAGGGACAGAGTGTCACCTTCAAGCTGACCAAGAAGCCGGCGACGATGAGGAAGATCGAGGAGCTTCCGGCCTGGATGTTGCGCGAGGTCCTCCAGGAGCACCCAGGTTCTGACTGAAGCCTATAGTCCCTTCTCGAAGGGCGCTCGGGCCAAGCCGACCCACCTATCCTGACAGTCCGGCTCCGCCGTGCTCTTCGGAAGTGCGCGCCAACGAATCTAGGTCAATGCGCCGAGGGTCCAGTACAAACCTGTAGATCCCCTCCGACTCACCAACTCCAGCTTCCGAGTGAATCAGGAACGGGCTGAAGGCAATCACTTGATTCGCATTACCAGGCGTCAGTCCTTCCGCTTCGAGGCCCGGATACAGATCCTTGCTCGATACAACCGGACCCAGCTTCGCTCCCACGCTGAGCAGTCGGAGGTCTCGATCGGAGATCACGCACCATCTCTCAACGTCCGGCTTCCTCTCGATGCGTCCACCTTGAACGTTGAACAGTCCCGACCGTCTGGCGATACCCTCCACTACTTCGACTGGCAACACACGCGCAGGGCCATCTCGGCGAAGCATCCGGTCCCGTCCCACCGAAACCGCCAATTCCGCAGCTTCAGCATGATCGGTAGCCGAGAACACCTTGCATAGACTGGTCAGAACCGAGTTCATCGTGTGTCCGAAGTTCCTCGGCGGCAGATTCGGTCGTCTCCAGAAGTAGTGCTGCCCGGGATCGAGGAACTCAAGCTTGCCGCTGGAGACGATCGTGCGGCGTAGCCATCTTTCCGTACATCCCAAGGTCTCGACGGCGACCTGGAATGCTGTGTACGCGCCACCAGACACGTCGGCCAACGCTGAGACCCAGTCGTCTACCTCCTTGTCGGCTACGAAGACCATATGGTCGCCGGCGCCGAGATTCTCGAGTTGGAACGGGAAGTCCAGGCCGAAGAGGCCGGCGACCTCCTTCAGCGCTTCGAAGAGACCCGCCGGATCGGCAACTTCCTCGTAGCCGAACAGACCCAAGAACGTCGTCAACGATCCGGGTAACTCACTCTGCGCCTGTTCTGCGGCCGGCTCCCAGTGAAGAAAGCGCACGCCGTCAGCTTTCCGCCTCAGCTTCTTCTCGGCCAATCTCCGAGCGCTCTGTACAGCCTGCCTCGTTACCTCCGGTTTGGCGAACCCGTACCTGGTACCGTCCTGGCCGATCGCATCGAGCTTCAAGCGCGGTGCTCCCGCTAGACCTTTCTGCAGAATGAAGCTGTTTGCCTGCGCCGCGCTGCCTTCCAGAAGCGTCGCGATCATGTTCAGAAGCTCATCCCTGAAAGTCGGAGTCACTTGGCTAGACAGCGAGGCTTCGTCCTCATCCCCGAGACTGCTCCGGGATGGCAGCCCGAGCGACAGTTCCCAGCGACGCAGGCCAGCCTCAAGTGCCTCGATCGTGCGCTGGTCAACTTCAGCCGCAGACGAAAGCTGGTCCGCGCGCTGTTGAAGCAGGCCGGCGATCCGCTCAAAACCGCACGCTCGCACGGCATCGAGAAACGCCTGAAGCTCACCAATCGCGGCGCGGTCCTTTCGGACTAACTCGTCCGCGACCTCTCGGTCGCTCATCGCGAGTCGCAAGCCCCAGTCCGCGAGCGCACTCTCGATCTCACGAAGGTGTAGAACGCCGAGATCTGGTAGTGCTAGAAGCTCAGCCACGGTCCTTCGTACGAGATCGCCCACCTCGCTTATGCCCTGCTCTCGGAGAGTTTCTCTCGTACTCGCCGATAGCGGAAGCTGGGTTACAAGAGAGGAAAGCAGCGGATGGCGTTCTTCCTTCATGCCAGAGACACCCTCAGTCCAGGAACCGGTGGCTGCCGTCGCAGTGCGGCATCTTGTCGCTGCGTTTGCACTGACAAAGAGCGACCCGCCGATCGGCCTCCAGCGTGAGGCGCACCGGCTCGAACTCGGTACCGCGATGAGAGCCGTCGCAGAAAGGCTGGTTCTCAGACCTGCCGCAGCGGCACCACCAGTAGGTGCCAGCCTCAAGTTCGATCTTGGCGGGTTCGAGGGCGGCGATTCGAGCTTCGGTCATTGTGGTTTCTCCCTTGGTCGTCCAACGTTGCCCAGCATGGCGCTCGCCAAGCGTAACGTCCGCCGGATGAAATCCGGTTACCCTGGAGTCGATTCCAGCCAGCTGTCAATGGCAACCGAAAATGTCCCACTTGTGGCAACTGAAAATGTCCCACTCCACGTGAGGTTGGAGGGGCAGTAGCAGCGGTGCGGTTGTCCCCATGGGCTCCGGTGTCGGCCGGAGGGAGCGGAGCGACCGGAGGCCGACACCGGACGCGCGCCGAGGGGAGGGGACTGCTCGTCATGGCCCGTTTTCCCGGGCCCGCTCGTCGGCGGCAGTCCGGAGCAGGTCCTGGTGGGCCCTCATCCGGTAGCTGTTGCCCCGGATGTTGACGATGTGGCAGTGGTGCAGCAGGCGGTCGATGAGCGCCGCGGCCATGATCTCGTCGCCGAGCACGCCGCCCCATTCCTCGAAGCCCTTGTTGGACGTCAGGACGGTCGAGGCCCGCTCGTGGCGAGCGTTGATCAACTGGAAGAAGAGCACGGCGCCGTCCTGGCTGATCGGCAGGTAGCCGATCTCGTCCACCACCAGCAGCGCCGGGTGGGTAAGCACCCGGAGCCGCCGCGAGAGGTTGCCGGCGGCCTTGGCTTCGGTCAGCGATTCGATCAGCGCCGCCAGCGTGCCGTAGTAGACCCTGCGGCCCGACTCCGCGGCGGCGATCGCCAGGCTGATGGCCAGATGCGTCTTGCCCACTCCCGGCGGTCCCAGCAGGATCACGTTTTCGGCGCGCTCCAGGAAGCCGAGCTCGTGGAGGCTCTCGATCTGCTCGCGCTTGATGCTCGGCTGGAAGCTGAAGTCGAACTGGTCGAGCGTCTTGACCGCAGGCAGCCGCGAGGAGCGCATCGCCGTCTGCAGTCGGCGGTTGTTGCGCAGGACGATCTGGGCATTGAGCAGCTCCTCGATCGCCTCGCCCGCGGTCACCGCGCCGCTGTCCGCCTGGGCCAGGATGCCGTCAACGGCCTCCAGCGCTCCGGGCAGTTTCAGGTCCGCCAGCATCGCCCGCAGCCGGGTCCGGCGGTCTCCGGCCAGCGCTTTCAACCGACCGCCTCCGAGTAGTCGCGCAGCGGCCGCCGCTGCACCTGCACCGTGGTCGCCAGCACCGGGCGCGACGGCTCGACCGTCGCCGGCGGGCTGCCCAGGCGCCGATAAGGCGCGAGCGCCAGGGGCCGAAGCGCCTGGCGCTCGTCCCTCTCGAACCGGTCTGTGGGCCGCTCGCGCGTCGTGCCGTGAAGGCGAACGTTGGCCGTGCCCTCGACCCAGCGCTCCGCCTGCTCATTCAGGTCCGCGTCGTTGATGAACTCCCGACCGTAGAAGAAGCCGGTCCGCACGTACCCGATCGGACGCTCCACCTTGCCCTTGGTCTGCGCGCGATACGGCTGGCAGGCGCGAGGCACGAAGCCCCAGTGGGCCGCGAATCGCAGAAACTCCGCGTTGACCACCAGGCCGCCGCCCGAAGAACGGTCGTCCGACACCACGACCGGCCGCATCTGGTCGAACAGAAGCTCCCGCGGCACGCCGCCGAAGCGCTTGAAGGCGGCCTCGAGCCCCTCGAAGAGGACCGGCATCGTCTGCCGGGAGTAGAAGCGCAGCCACAGAAGCCGGGAGTAGCCGAGCACCACCAGCAGCGCGTGGCGAATACCCCAGGACAGCTTGAACCTCCCGAAGTCCACCTGGCCCTGATGACCCGCCGGTGTCTCGAACCGCACCAGAGGCGCCTCCGGCGCCCGAGGCCGCACCGCCCGCACATGGTCCCGCACCCGGCTGTATCCGCCGTCGTAGCCCAGAGCGCGCACCTCGTCGAACAGGCGCTTCGCCGACAGCTTGGGGAACTCGTCCAGACGAACCGCGATCAACTCCTTGTAGGGGTCCAGCTTGTGCGGCGGCCGAGGCCGCGGCGTGTACCGCGCAGCAGACGACGACGGCTCCACGTCCAACCGGCCCGACTCGATCCATCTGTGGATCGTCCGCCGGCTGACGCCGAAGCGCCTCGACAACTCCGCCTTCGAGAGCCCCTGCTCCAGGTAGTGCCTCAACAACATCCTCGTCTCCCATCCGTGCATCTGAGCGTCGCTCCATGGCTGTTGGCGAAGCCACCAGCATCGAGCGACAAGCCGCCTACGGCAAGCCGTCTACTGTGCCGTTTTCGGTTGCCACGAATGGGACATTTACAGTTGCCCCTAACACCAGCACGGTCGCGACCGGTCCAGGCATCCAGAGCTGCGGCTTAGGGACTCGTCGGCCATGGAGCGTGGAGCGCTAGCGGCTTGACCACGGCGCGGAAGCGGGACTAGCCTCCCGGCGCTCAAAGCGGAGACTCAAGCGAACCAATGGCCGAACGATCTCGCCGTGTCCGGGTGGGCACTTGGAACACTGCATGGGCCGACCCCGCCCGAGCGAACCGCATTCGGTCCATTCTGCAGGCCCCGAAGTGCAACGTCTTGTGCGTCACCGAGGGCCGAGCGGACCTGCTGCCGAGCGGTGGCCACCTAATCGACGGGGGTACGGACTGGGGGTACCCGATCGTCCCAGGGCGCCGGAAGGTCCTTCTCTGGAGCGAACGGCCCTGGAGGAAGATCGAGCGCGGCGCCGAGAGCATGGCGGGGAGATTCGCCGCCGGCGTGACCGAGACTCCCATCGGTGAACTGACGATCGCCGGCGTCTGCATCCCCTGGCGCGGGTCGCACGTCAAGAGCGGCAAGAAGAACCAGAAGTCGTGGGACGACCATCTTGGTTGGCTCGAGGGATTCAGGAGCCTCTCGTATGCCACCGGCTCCCGAACCATCGTGCTCGGCGACTTCAACCAGAAGATCCCGCACTCTTGGGTGCCCCACTACGTTCATGCGGCGTTGCTGGGGGCGTTCGAGGGTCTTCAGGTGGCAACCACCGGCTACTTCCCGTGGGTGAAGCAAGACGATCGGGCAGCCGGTCTGCCACAAGCTGGCGTCTGGCGCGCTCCTCTCGGAGACGGCCCGAAGTCCCGGGACCAGCTCATAGACCACATCGCGCATTCTCGAGACTTGGCGGTGGTGGAGCCCGAGAAGCCATCGGGATCTTCCCGAAGCGAACAGCAGTACCTGTCGGATCACATTGGCGTCTGGACGGACTCCCGATGAGGGTGGCGACCTGGTGTATCGGAGGCGTTCGAGGGCACCAGGACCTGCTACGGGAATGGCTCAAACGGCGGCGGCCGGCCGTCGTGGCCTTGCAGAAGATCCAGGCGCCGGACCCGGTCTTTCCGGCGGATGCGCTTCGCCAGGTCGACTACCGCTCCGAGTCTCTCTGCCGGCGACGGTCCTTCGGTGTCGCCCTGCTGGTCCGAAGCGATCTGCCGAAGCCCGACGTTCTGGACCGGGGACTGCCAGGCGGTGATGGTCAGGACGATGGGTTCCTGACCGCCCGAGTAGGCGACTTGGTGGTCTCCTCCGTCTATGCGCCCTACGGCGACCCCAAGACGAACGGGTTCGCTGGCGCCTTGGAGCTCAAGATCGCCTGGCTGAGACGGTTGACCACACACGTCAAGGCTAGGCGGATGGCCTCGGACTGCAGCCTGCTGTGCGGTGACTTCAACGTGCTGCCCGATGTACCACCTGCCAAGCGTGTTCTGAACCGGACTCGAGAGGAGCAGCGACGACTGCGGGAACTCCGTGCGACCGGTTTCGAGGACCTGTACCTCCACAAAGAGCCTTGGGATCCCGGCTTCAACTACGAGTTCAACATCCATGAGCCGCCCACATCCAGGCTGCAACTGCTACTGGGCAGCGAGAAGGTGGTCGACTCCGTCGTCTGCGCCCGCGTCGACCTAGAGTACCGAGCTCAACTCGCGGAGCTTCGCAACCAGACTTGGCCGTCGAGCGCTCCGGTGATCGTTGATCTGAATGGTCCGCCGTGGCGGGTGACTGCGTTGCTGCAAGGGACCAACTCTAGGTGGGAGCGGACCTCCCTAAAGACACTAACTGCATTGCAAGAACTAGGGGCGTACTTGAAACCATGGATGCCCAGGAAACGTGCCAACAAAGGAGACACAACAATGGGGGATTATACGCTACGGTTGATGACCCTGTCAAGCGCCCTTCTCATAATCAGGCAGTTTGAGCCACTTCAGGTCACGCAACGACCGGAAGATCTCCGCATAAACCCCCGGCTTAGTGCCCAAAGTGGTTTCTCTCAGAAGACCGTCGATTGCAGTCGTTCGCTCTCTCACCGACTGTACCTCATTGAACGTCAACATGCTCGTGCTGTTCTCTAACGACATCTTCAACTGTTGATTCATCGCAAACCAATGAGCGCTCTGCTCATCGCGGTATGGAGTCCCAAACTCGTCTTCAGCGGCAAGAATCTTGGCTCTACCCCATTTGATAGTCTCTCTAAGTCCTGCAATCTGTTTGCGCCTTAGTGCCAGCCCTTTTATCCAGCCAGTGAGCGCCAACAGTGCCGCTACAATCAAGCCAGCGGACACACCGGACACGGTGCCTGACAACACGCTCTCCATCACACTCGATTCCACGCCCATTACTTCGGCCTCTCCCTGCTCTTCTTGAACGGTACCCGGTCCTTCATCAGCATGGCCCGCGCCACGTCCTCCATCGTCGCGTCGCCGTAGTTGGCCTTGTGGCCCGTCAGGCGCTTGCCGGTGCGCCGCTCGGCGTCCTCCAGCGCACGGCGTACCGCGTCCATAGGGATGCCCTTCTTCTTGGCCCCGCTCATGCCTGTGCTAACCTCCCGCCGTTAGCCATCGTGTGGCAGACCCTATGCGTCGGGTCGCCGCTGAATACAACAGTCCCGCTATCCGGGCTTGGGGTAGCTAGCCAAGCCGGGGACGAATAGGCGGAACCAACGTGTCTGTCACGCATGGCTAACACGGCCCGGCTCCAATAGGGGAGCGGGCAATCCGTAAGGAGTTGTTAGCCATGCCTCGAATCATCCCTCTGATCGTCCTCTCCCTAGTCTCCCTGTCTTGCGCCAGCACCGGCCCAATCGTCCATCCGCCTTGGGATCGTACCGTAGCCATCAACGCGCCGTTCGACGAAGTGTGGGAAGCCCTCATCCGGCTTGCCTCGGACAGCGGTTGGCCGATAGCCACGCTGGAAAAGGACAGCGGCCTGTTGAGTATCGAGGACGCCTCCGTAGGAGACGGCTGGCGGTTCGATTGCCCCACGGGATTCACTACCGTTATGACGGACGTGAGAGTCAGAATGAGCTTTGTCGTTAGAGACATGGGCGATATGACTGAAGTGACTGCGAACATACGTGCTAGAGGGTTTGAAGAATCCATCCTCACGGACAACACCTACGGATGGTCAGATTGTGAGTCTCTCGGATACGCCGAGAGAGCGATACAAGACAGTATCCGGCTCGCGGTCGGCGATCCAATCGAGCAAACCGATGAACTCTGATCTAGATTCACAACAGGAACTCTACATGAGCGCATCAAGCGAAGCCGATAACCTTGCCAACACTGTGGGTGGCGTCAGAATCGCTCTTAAGGGAGCCGAGAAGCAACTAAGGACTCTCTCCTGTGACCTATCTGGCTGTGCGCGTTCCAATGACACGAAGGAACCACTGTCGTTCTATGGGTTGACGAGCACCAGAACGGCCCTCAAAACCGCGATAGACGATCTTACGGACGTACTCAAGAAGCACTCTGCTCTCTTTCTCGCCTCTCCCGATTCAGAGTAAGGACCGCATCGGCCCACTCCTTCCTCGTAAGGGGAGGCCAAGGCTCATCGGGTGTTCGCGGTGCGGCCAGATTGACGGAGAGCAGTTCTTTCATCGCTTCTTCCGCCTCGTCCCGTATCTCTTCGAGCTTGCGGTAGATGCTGCCCAACACGTAGTCTTGCCCAACTCCGTACTCCAGTCTATGCAACTCTCTTTCCGTCAACTCCCTTCTGATTATATCGTTCACGTTCTAGTCTCCATTGTTATGCCGCCGTCTCCCGTGCGAAGGACGACAGGCCGTTATCTTCAATGAGCGAGTCGTAGGTCAGGCGCTTACCCGCCAGTCCCTCGGTAACGGCCACCATCTGCGCGAGAGTGTCGAACTCTCGAATGTTGTGCCGACCGGCAAACTGGTTGACGTAGCGCTGTAGATGCTTCGGCGAGAGCTTGTGGTACACGCCCTTGTGCGCCCGCTTGAGCATCGACCAGAACGACTCGATCCCGTTTGTGTGGACGTGTCCAGCGACGTACTCCCGAACGGAGTGCTTGACCGTCTCGTGGTTCGGCAGGCCCTTGTAGCCGCCCCAATCGTCCGTGTAGACCGATGCATCGTCCGCAGTGTGTTCCGCTACAAACTCCTGTAGCGTATCCTTGTCCCTGTTCTTGACCACCTTGGCCGACACCTTGCCAGTCTTCCTGTCCTTCGCGCCGACAACCGTAGTCTTTCCAACCGTGCCGCGACCGGCCTTGAGCTTCTTGTGCTCGTGCTTGTTCTTCTCTAGTCCGCCGATGCCGGTTTCGTCCACTTCCACCGGCCCGTCAAAGCGGACATTCGGCCCGTCCTCCGCGAACGACTCGCGGATACGCTGGAGCATGAACCACGCCGTAGCCTGACGCACTCCCAAGTCCCTGTGCAGCTTCATGCTCGAAGTCCCCTTGAGAGACGTAAGCTCAAGGTAGATCGCATAGACCCACTTGATAAGCGGGATCGGAGACTGCGCCATGCACGTTCCGGTCTTGACGCTGAAGTAGCGCTTGCAATCCCGACACCTGTACGGCATCTTGGCGTGTTTGCATTCATAGTTGTTGTCTGTTCCGCAGTGCGGGCAGTACCTCTCTCCATCAGGCCACACAATGGCTTCAAACCACTTGCGAGCCGTTTCCTCGTCCGGGAACATCTCCGCCAGTTCAAGCAGTGAGATCCCGCGCCTATGAGACTTCCCCGGTGCCTTGTAAGCCATAGCCATCCCCTTTCGTCCAGCAGACGGTAACAGCTTTCTCGGCTCCTGTCAACCCTAGCGTATAATCCCCCAACAATGGACCTCTACTCGGAGTTCGACTGCACCGGTTGCAACCAGCGAGCGACCGTAGCGCCCACGGAGATGAAGGCTGACAGTGTTCAAGGGATCGTTAAGTGTGAAAACCGCCATTGCGACGGCAGGCAAGAGGACTACGAGATAGCCCTTTGCGAATCAAAGAAGTACAGCGCAGACCCCACACGCCATGCGCTTCCAAAGTTTCTCGTCGCGAACTCCTGAACTCTTTCTACCCGTTGCGGAACAGTGACAGGAATCGCTCGACCAACTCAAACTCCGAGGCGACAAGATGGAAGATGCTCAACGCCTCGGAAACAGCCGCGCTCAGCCCGAACAGCAACCAGCGCAACCTTCTGGTCTTCTTGCCCTGGACACGCTGATCGGAAACCAGCGTTTTCTGGCTGTCGGTGAATCTCGGTCTTGGACATCAGATGACGAACAGCACCAAGGCCGCGACGAAGCCCGCAGTGCCGGGAGCTTTCGACCCGCCTCGTCAAGCGCTTTCTGACTGGCCGCCCTGAGGAGGTCAAGGTCGAGACCCGGACCGCTCGCTGCGGTCCCGCCGACGCCAGAACCGAGCGACCGCGCCGCGCGCCCGGTCTTCGGCGAGCCGGTTGTCTGCAAGCGGGTCACGCCACCGGCGCGCGTTCTCGGTTCTGTTGAGAGGTCGTTTCAGCCGCCGGATTGCGGCGTCTTCGAGCGCCCGGGCCTGTTGTTCGTCGAGGCCGGAGGCGAGGCACCGAAAGCGATACTGGACTCCCGCTGCGGCGCGCCGGAGAACCGCACCGTTGCTACGAATCGCCTGGCGCCGCACGAGCGGCGGCGCATCGAGGTCGAGTGAGTCCTCGAGGCCTAGGTGTTGCGCCAGCCGTTCGGCAATGGGGAGGCTGGTGATCCCGACGTAAGCCGCGCCGTCGGGCGACCCGGTACACCGACCATCCGCCCCACACCTCACCCGGGAGCGGCGGTACGGCGGCGGCAAGCAACGGCACCAGCCGGCTGCGGTCGCGGTCGGCGAGGTCCAGTCCGGCTACCCGCCGCGCTGAGGCTTCGCGGCGCCGGCCTTCCGGCTGGCGGAGCGCCGCCCGCCACTGCCGACAAGCGCCCGCTTCGAGGTCGGGGTGTACAAGCTGAGTCACTTACAGTCCCCAGCGTGCGAGCAGAGAACAGTGATCGCGGACGTTCTTCGCGGCGCGTCTACTAGCCACCTTCGGCGGCAGCGGGTCGGAAGACCCGCGCGCCCAGAGCAGCGACATCATCGCCGCGGGAATCCGCTACTCTCCGGCAACGACGGCAAGCGCCGCCAGCCGCGCGGCTTCGAACTCGTCGCCGGGGTTCCAGGCCGGGAGTTCGGGATTCTCGGATATCGCGCGGGCGCAGGCCAGGCCGAGTTCGACGTCGTCGACCATGCCGTCGAAGTTCCAGTCCTCGCCGTACTCGTCGGACACCTGGTGGTAGATGTTCTCGGTCCAGGCCTGCAGCACCTCGCGGCCCCATTCCGGCGGCTGGTCGATGAAGTCGGTGCCGTTGTCGAGGTAGATGGCCGGCACGCCCATGCGAGCGAAGTTCAACTGGTCCGAGCGGTAGAAGTAGCCGTTGGCGGGGAACTGGTCGGGCAGGACGGTGCGGCCCTGCTCGGCGGCCGCTGCCTCGACGACGGCGTCGAGGCTCGACTTGCCGTAGCCGATGTAGGTCACGTCGCGGGTGCGGCCCCACTGGTTGCCGCCGTCGTAGTTGATGTTCGCGGCCATCTTGCCGGGGCGTACCGTCGGGTGGGCCGCGTAGTACTCGGATCCGAGCAGGCCCTGCTCCTCGGCGCCGACGAGCGCGAACAGCATGGAGCGGCTCGGGCCGGGTTCTTGCGCCGCCAGCTCGCTGGCTATCGCGAGCACCTGGGCGACCCCGGCCGCGTTGTCCAGGGCGCCGTTGTAGATGCGGTCTTCCAGACTCTCGTCCGGCGAGACGCCGAGGTGGTCGTGGTGGGCCGTGAAGACGATCCACTCGTCGGCGAGTTCCGGGTCGCTGCCCGGCAGCGCGCCGAGCACGTTGGCCGTCTGCTCGCTGCTGACCGTACTGGTGAGCGCCAAGCTCGTCGACAGGCCGAGGGGCACCGGGCTGAAGTCGGCGCTCCGGGCCGATTCCAGGGTCTCGTCATAGTCGACGCCGGCGAGGTCGAACAGGCGGCGTGACGCCTCTTCCGTCAGCCACGCGTTAATCTGGGTGCGGGGCTCTCCCTCATCGGGCAACTCGAACTGCGGGCCGGTCCAGGAGGTCTGCACGACCTGGAACGGGTAGCCGGCCGAGGGCGTCGTGTGGATGATGATCGCGCCGGCCGCGCCCTGAGCCGCGGCGCTCTCGTACTTGTAGGTCCAGCGACCGTAGTAGAGCCGGCGGTCGCCCTCGAACAGGTCCGGATCCCAGTCCGGGTCGTTGTTCAGCATGACCAGCACCTTGCCGGTGAGGTCCGCGTCGCCGTAGTCGTCCCAGTCGTACTCGGGCGCCTGGATTCCGTAGCCGACGAACACGACCTCGGCCTCTTCGATCGCGGCCCGCTCCGACTGCACGCCGCTGTGGGCGATGAACTCGTCCCAGAAGGCGAACTCGGCGGTGTCGCCGCTTCCCGAAGTGAAGGTCCAGGCTTCGGGCACCGTGGAGTCGATGCTGACGATGTCGAACGGCTGCTCCCAGCCGCCGTCCGCGGCGGCGGGTTCGAGGCCCATCCCGGCCATCGCGTCGGCGATGTACTGCCGGGCCATGACGTCACCGGCGGTACCGGGCCCGCGGCCCTCCATCGCGTCGTCGGAGAGGTCGGCGATCCAGGTCGCGAGCTGGGTCGCGGTGTCGGGCGCCGGCTGTCCGCAGGCGGCGAGGAGGAGAAGGGAAAGCGTGAGGGCGTAAGTTCGACTCATCATCGGGGAATCGTAACGCGGCACGACTCGGGCTCGCCGCTTCGCGACAGTTCTCCCGCGGGTCAGAAGACCCGCGGCTACAGGCCGGCCGGAAGGCCGGCGCACCGACATGCGGCGCACCCAGTGTTTGACTGATAGATTGTTGGCTATAGGAATGGCCGCTACGAAGACGCTGAGCAGGCCCGCCCACGTGTCCGAGAGCGAGCGGACGCTGGACCGCTATCTCGACGGGCTGCTGGTGGAACGCGGCCTCTCCCAACACACGGTGGACGCCTACCGGCGCGACCTCCTCCGGCTGGCGGGCAACGTGGAGGACGCCGGCGGCGACCTGTTGACGGCATCCGTCGATCAGCTCGGGCAGCACCTGCGGCGCCTGCGCCGGGACGGGCTGTCGCCCCGCTCCGTGAGCCGCGCCCTGGTCTCGATGCGCCGGTTCTACGCCTTCCTGGTGAACGAAGGCGACCGGGGCGACAATCCGGCGGTCAACCTGTACCCGCCCAAACTGCCGCGCCGGCTACCCAAGGTGCTGCGGGAAGATCAGGTCCAGGCGCTGCTCGACGCCCCGGACACAGGCCGGCCGCCGGGGGTCCGCGACCGCTCGATGATCGAGTTGCTCTACGCCACCGGCCTGCGCGTCAGCGAGATGGTAAGCCTCGAACGGACCCAGCTTCAGCTCGACGCCGGCTACCTCATCGCGTTCGGCAAGGGGGCCAAGGAACGAGTCGTGCCGGTCGGCGAATCGGCCGAGAACTGGCTCAACCGGTACCTGAAGGAAGTGCGGCCGGTGATGGCGAAGGGCCGCCACGATGTCGTCTTCGTCAGCTATCGGGGCAGCGGACTGACCCGGCAGGGTTTCTGGAAGCTGCTCAGGAACTACGGCCTGGGGGCCGGGATACCCGATCTCTCCCCCCATGTGCTGCGCCACAGCTTCGCCACCCATCTGCTGGAGCACGGCGCCGACCTGCGCGCCGTCCAGGTGATGCTCGGCCACGCGAACATCACGACGACGCAGATCTACACCCACATCCACGAGCACCGCCTGCGGACGCTGTACGACCAGTACCACCCGCGGGCGCGGTAAAGGCGCCGAGCAGCTCGCGCTCGCCGCTTCGCGGCATCGCGCCTGATGCGGGTCAGCACCCTGGCGGCGCGTCCCCGCGCCGCCAGCGTCCCAGTCCGTGCGCCCGTCATCGGGCGCACGGATGGCAGACCCGCGCACCCAGTACTCACAGGCCGAGGAAGCCGTAGACGCGGCCGATGAAGGTCACGGTCTCGCGGTAGGGCGGCACGCCGTGGTGGGCGTCGACGGCGCCTTCACCGGCGTTGTAGCCGGCGAGCACGCGCGGCAGATCGTCCTCGAAGCGGCGGCGGAGCCACGTCAGGTAGCGGGCCGCCGCCAGGACGTTCCGGGCCGGGTCGTGGAGCTCGCGCGGCGACACTCCGAACCGTTCGGCGGTCGCCGGCATCAACTGGAGCAGCCCGCGGGCGCCCTTGGAGGACACGGCGCCCGAGTCGTAGTTCGACTCGGCCCTGGCCAGGGCGGCCAGCAGATCGGGATTCAGTTCGTGCTCGCGACCGACCTCGAGGAAGAGCTCCCCGTACGGCGTCGCCGGCGCCGTCTGTCCGGGCCGGTAGTCGAACGTGAAACCGGGTTCAGCCGGGGAGTCCGGCGGCGGCTCCTCGACGATCTCGTCATCGACGATGCGCTCGACCTGGATCAGCGGCAGGGTCACCGTGCCGCCGCCCTCGAGGATCAGCCGGATCCGCTCGGCGCCCACGGACTCGCCACGGTGCTGGACTTCCCAGCCGGTGACCTTGTAGTGGTGGCCGTTGGTCAGAATCGCTAGTTCGGCGCCGGCCGCCGCCGCGCCGGCCAGCAGAACCGCGGCCGCCAGCGCGACCCGGACGACGAAGCGCACCGCTTCTCCTCAGCCGCCGGCCGCCCGCAGCAGCTCCTGGTCGACCGGCGTCTCGGAGGTCGCCGCCTCCGGCTGGTAACGCATCACGACCAGAGTCAGATCGTCCTCGGCGCCCACGCCTTCGGTGTAGCGGCGGATGTCACCGAGAATGCGGTCCCGGACTTCCATCGCGCTGTCGGCCGAGCCCTTGAGGGAGTCGATCGTGCGCTCGTAGCCGAAAACCTCGCCGTCGGCGTCCGCGGCCTCGATGAAGCCGTCCGAGAGCCAGACCATGACGTCGCCGGGCTCAAGCTCGAACCGCCGGAAGCCGTAGTCAGCGCCGAGCGCGCCGAGCGGGGACCCGGAAAGCAGAATCTCCTCGATCTCGCCGTTCCGCAACAGGTAGGCGGGAGGATGACCGGCGTTCGTCATCTCGACCACGCCGGTCGACACGTCGATCAGGGAGAGACTCGCGGTGACGAACACGCGATCGCTCTCCTTGCGCACCAGGCCGTCCAGAGCGGGAAGCAACTGCCGCGCCGGCTTGCCCTCCTCCACCAGGGTGAGCAGGCCGGCCTTGAGCATCGCCATGCGGAGACCGGCCGAGAGGCCGTGGCCGGCCACATCCGCGATGACCACGCCAAGCCGGCCCTTGTCCCCTTCCCACTCACCGGGAAGCTCGAGGATGTCGAAGTAGTCGCCGCCGATCGCGGCCGAGGGTTCGAAGAAGGTGGCGAACTCGACCCCTTCCACCTGCAGTCCCTGGCCCGGAATCAGGTTCTTCTGGACTTCGCGGGCGAACTCGAGTTCCTGCTCCAGAGCCCGCCGGGCCGTGCGCTCGGCGATCAGGCGCTCGAGGCCCGCCGCCATCTCGTTGAACGACCGCTGCAGAGCGCCGAGCTGATCCTTGCGCCGCACCGGAATGCGGGCCGAGAAGTCTCCCGCCTGCACGGCCCCGGTGGCCGCGCTCAACCGGTTCACGGCCCGGCTGAGCCCGAGAATCATGAACATGGCCATGACCGTCGCCGCGACGAAGACGTCGAAGAGCAGGAAGGCGGAAAGGACGAAGAAGAACCAGCCCAGCGTGTCGACCTGGCCCGAGGCCGAGAAGAGATGGCGGAAGACGATCGGCTGGGTCGCCGCCAGAGACGCCGAGGCCGGCGGTGAGACCGGCGCGCCGTCGGCGAACGCATGGAGCGGCCCGGCCATCTCGACACCGACGATGCTGAAGGGAGAGCTTGCGTTCAGGGACTCGAAGAACGCCTCCCGCTCCGCACCGCCGCCGGTCCGCACCAACGGCTGCAGCACGAACTGCGTGCCCCCGCCGATCTGGACCGTCCAACCCGCGCCATCCGTCTCGCCCGGACCGCGGAGCAAGGTCCAGACATCGCTTCGCCGGCTCAGCTCCCGTTCCAGCAGGCCCCTGGCTGCCGGGTCGTAGAACGCAACGACTCCCGAGCTCCCCCTGCGAAAAACCGCTGCAAAGGTGGCCGAACCGTCGGGCAGTACGACCAGCGGCGGAACCCTGCTCCGCCGCCTCTGGCCATCAGTCGCCCCGTCCGTCTCCAGCCACGCCGGAAAGGAGGCCGGCGCCCGCGGATCCCCGCCCGCCCGGATGTCGCCCTGGTAGTAGGCGAGCGCGGCGCCACCCTGCGCGGCAGGCAGAGAGGAGGGATCCAGAAGCCCCATCTCCAGCGGCTGGATAAGGAATCCGGCCACCGCTTCGAGTTCCTCGTGGAGACCGATCGCCGCGTCGCGGTAGAGATGGCCGAGGAAGAAGCCCGAGAGCAGATAGGCAGCGACGATGACCAGCACCAGGCTGAGCAGGAACGGCAGCAGACCCAGGAGCACATAGCTGAAGGCGAGTCGCCGGCCCACCCGCCACAGCAACCGGCGCTGCAGCCAGACCAGGAGTGTCCAGCCGACTACACCCCCGACGACCGTGATCACGGTCCACGCGAGCAGCTTGAGGGCCAGAGGCGCCGCAACCGACACCGTGACGATCGAGAGCACCAGCGCGAGAGCCGCCCCGGACAGCCACGCGGCTCGCCGCCATGGCCTGCTTCGGCTCGCTTTTTTCTCGCGACTGGGCACCTGGGGTTCTCGCCGATCCGCGGGGCAGCGTCATGGTACTATCTGCCTCCAGACTGTCCCGCGGACGGAGCCCGCAGGCGCGGCGGCGGGCAGAAGTTCCGCCCCCGATAGCGCCCGGCTGCCACATCCCAAGAACCACCATGACGCTCCCGATCGCAGGGCAGACGGATGCCGGCAAGGCCGCCGAGGCCACAGTCTCCGACGTCGTCATTCGCTTCGCCGGCGACTCGGGCGACGGCATGCAGCTCACCGGCACCCAGTTCACGAACACGTCTGCGCTGATCGGCAACGACCTGTCGACGCTGCCCGACTTCCCGGCCGAGATCCGGGCCCCGGCCGGGACGCTGCCTGGCGTTTCCGCCTTCCAGGTCCGGATCGCCGACCACGACATCCACACTCCCGGCGACGCGCCGGATGTGCTCGTCGCGATGAACCCGGCGGCGCTCAAGGCGAACCTCCGCGACCTGCGCGACAACGGCGTGATCATCGTCAACACGGACGAGTTCACGCCGCGCAACCTGAAGCGAGCCGGCTACGAGTCGAACCCGCTCGAGGACGACAGCCTGAACGCCTTCCGGCTGTACCAGGTCGCCCTGACCACGATGACCCGGCGGGCGCTGGAGGAGAGCGAGCTCGACGTCCGTTCCAAGGACCGGTGCAAGAACTTCCTCGCCCTGGGGATGATCTACTGGCTGTTCAGCCGGCCGCTCGAACCGACGATCGACTGGCTGCGGGTCAAGTTCCGCCGCCGGCCCGAGATCGCCGAGGCGAACGTCAAGGTGATGAAGGCGGGCTGGAACTTCTGCGACATCACCGATGCCTTCCAGGTGCGGTACGACGTCGAGCCGGCCAAGCTCGAGCCCGGCACCTACCGCAGCATCCACGGCAACTCGGCGCTGGCAATCGGTCTGGTCGCCGCCAGCCGCAGGAGCGGCCTGCCGCTGTTCCTCGGCGCCTACCCGATCACGCCGGCGAGCGACGTGCTCCACGAGCTGGCGACCTACAAGCACTTCGGCGTCACCACCTACCAGGCCGAGGACGAGATCGCCGCGGTCTGCTCCGCGATCGGCGCGTCCTTCGGCGGGGCGCTCGGCGTCAGTTGCTCGAGCGGCCCGGGCATCGCGCTCAAGGCCGAGGGCATCAACCTCGCCGTGATGGTCGAGCTGCCACTGGTGATCTGCGACATCCAGCGCGGCGGGCCGTCAACCGGTCTGCCCACGAAGACGGAGCAGGCTGATCTGCTGCAGGTCATGTTCGGACGCAACAACGAGTCGCCCGTACCGGTGATCGCCGCCTCCTCGCCCGCCGACTGCTTCGATACGGCGCTCGAGGCCGTGCGCCTCGCGACGAGCTACATGACTCCGGTCGTGCTGCTTTCGGACGGCTACATCGCGAACGGCGCCGAACCGTGGCGGATCCCCGAGGTCGAAGATCTTCCCGACCTCCGGGTCGACTTCCACCAGGACGCCGAGGGCTTCATGCCCTACATGCGGAACGAAGACACGCTGGCTCGACCCTGGGCGATCCCGGGCACACCGGGGCTCGAGCACCGCATCGGCGGTCTCGAGAAGGAAGACGTCACCGGAAACGTGAACTACGAACCGGAGAACCACGACCACATGGTGCGGCTCCGCGCCGAGAAGGTCGCCCGGATCGCGAACGAGATTCCCGAGATCGAGATCGAAGGACCACAGAGCGGCAAGCTCCTCGTCCTCGGCTGGGGCAGCACACTGGGCGCCATCACCGGCGCCGTGAACCAGGCATGGGCCGACGGCCTCACGGTCAGTCGCGCCCACCTGAAGCACCTCAACCCCTTCCCGCGCAACCTGGGCGACGTGCTCGATCGCTTCGAGCGCGTCCTCGTGCCCGAGATGAACCTGGGCCAGTTGGCCCTGCTGCTGCGCGCCCGCTACCTGAAGGACATCGAGACCTACTCCAAGGTCGAAGGCAAGCCCTTTACGCGGGACGAGATCCTCCATCGGATCCAGCAGATGGCCGGAGCTTGAAGCGATGCCTGTGACCGAAGCAACCCCGCTGACCCGGAAGGACTTCCAGAGCGACCAGGAAGTCCGCTGGTGTCCCGGTTGCGGCGACTACGCCATCCTCTCCGCCGTCCAGCAGGTGTTCCCGGAGCTGGGAATCCCCCGCGAGAAGTTCGTCATCGTGTCCGGGATCGGCTGCTCCAGCCGCTTCCCGTACTACATGAACACCTACGGCTTCCACTCGATCCACGGCCGGGCGCCGGCCGTGGCGACCGGGATCAAGATGACCAGGCCCGACCTCGACGTCTGGGTCGTCACCGGCGACGGCGACGCCCTGTCGATCGGTGGCAACCACCTGATCCACACCCTGCGCCGGAACGTCAACGTCAAGATCCTGCTGTTCAACAACCGGGTCTACGGCCTGACGAAGGGGCAGTACTCGCCCACCAGCGAGCTCGGCAAGCGGACGAAGTCGACGCCCGACGGCTCGGTCGACTTCCCCTTCAACCCGCTGAACATCGCGATCGGCGCCGGCGCCACCTTCGTCGCCCGGAGCGTCGACGTCTTCATGCCCCATCTCAAGGCCGTGCTGAAGCGGGCCGCGGCGCACAAGGGCTCCGCCTTCGTCGAAGTGATGCAGAACTGCAACATCTACAACGACAAGGCGTTCGCGGCCCTGACCGACAAGACGGGCCGGCAGCAGAACGGCCTCTACCTGGAGCACGGCAAGCCTCTCGTCTTCGGCGACAACCAGGACAAGGGCCTGCGCTTCACCGGAACGGACTTCGAAGTCATCGAACTCGGCAACGGCAGGACCGCCGACGACTGCCTCGTGTGGGACGAGAAGCACACGAATCCGTCCCTGGCGTTCCAGATGGCAAGCATCTCGACCGGCGACGGCCTCGGCGACTTCCCGGTCCCCCTGGGCGTCCTCCGCGCGATCGATGCCCCCACGTACGACGCCGGCGTCATCGACCAGATCGACGAGTTGACGACGGCGCGGCCGCAGACCCTCGACCAGTTGATCCACGGCACGGACACCTGGACCGTCGACGCCGGCGGCAACGTCCACCGCGGCGCAAACTAGAGGCGGGCGGCGGACCTCTGTGAAGTCCCGGCGAACCCTCCCGGTCGCCTGGCTTCTCGCGGTCTTCGTGTGGGAGGCTGCGCCGGCACCGGGCCAGGAGGTGGAGATCCCGGAGGTGTTCTCGGAGACGATCGACGTGCGCGTCGTGAACGTCGAGGTGGTCGTTACCGACCGTCAGGGGAACCGCGTCCAGGGCCTGAAACCGCCGGACTTCGAACTCCTGGTCGACGGCAAGCCAACGCCGATCGACTACTTCACTGAGATCGAGGACGGCCTCGCCCTGGGGGCCCGGAATGGCGATATGGCCGCGGTGCCGAGCGTGGACCCGAACGCGCCGGTGGGCACGAACTTCCTGATCTTCATCGACGACCTGTTCTCGATCGAGCGGGACCGGAACAGGGTGCTCGACCGCCTGGCGAACGACATTGGCGAACTCGGTCCAGCAGACCGGATCGCCGCGGTTGCCTACGACGGCCAGACCGTGGAAACGCTAACGGCCTGGACGAAGTCGGCAGGCCAGTTCAAAGACGCGATGGACCGGGCCCGCTCCCGGCCAGCCCACGGTCTGCAGCAACTCTCGGCACGGAACCAGGTCGTACAAGACCAGCAACTGATGGCCGAACACGAAGCAGGCAGGGATCAGAGCGGCCTACTCGAATCCGGGCAGCAGGTCTCATCGGGCTTGAGCGGCGACAACTCCAGACTAGGCCTTTCGTACCGGGAAAAGACGAGCAACCAGTTGGAGAGTTCCGTGCTCGCGGCAATGGCCACCATGCGCCAGTTCGCCAACCGGTCCGGCCGCAAGGTGATGCTGGTACTCGCCGGAGGCTGGCCGAGATCGGTCGAGATCTTCGCCAGGGAGCGCTTGCCCGGCAGTACCCTCCCCGTCGACCGCAGAGTGATGAGCGAGCACGAGCTATACGGTCCGCTGGTGTCTACCGCGAACCTGATCGGCTTCTCGCTCTACCCGGTGGATCTGCCGGGCCTCACCAGAGACTTCTTCGGCGACGCGTCGAGAGGGTTCGGCGCCAACGCTCAGCCCGACGGCACGGGAGCGGCGCCGGGAACTCTCGAGAAGGAAGACACCATCCACAGCGCCCTGCACCTGTTGGCCTCCTCGACAGGAGGCGTGCCGCTGATGAACGCGCGCCGCGACCTGGCCCTGGCCAGCGTGGTGGCGGACACCCGCTCGTACTACTGGCTCGGTTTCGAACCCCAACGACGCGAGAACAACAGGTTCCACGAGATCGAGGTACGCCTCGTAGGCCGAGCCGACCTCAACGCCCGCACACGCGAGGGCTACGTGGACATGTCGCGCGACCACGAACTCGACATGACCGCGAAGGCGGCTCTGCTGTTCGGCGACCCGCCCGAGGCCCTGCCGCTCCAGGTGCACTTCTCCGAACCGGTACGCGCCGGCCGCCGCAGGATGTCCGTGCACGTCGAGGTGGCGATCCCCCTCGACGAAATCCAGCTCCTGCCCGTCGCCGGCGAGTGGCTGAGCGTGGTGGAGATTCGCGTGACCGCGATGGACGGCGCCGGCAACCGCTCCGAAGTGTCCTTCGAGAAGGTCCCGATCGCCGGCTCCCAGGAACCGCAGCCGGGCCAGATCTTCTACTACGAGACGGATCTGGAGCTCCGCCGCCGCGAACACTCGTACGTGATCACGGTGCACGACCCCTTGACGGGGACGAACCTGACCTCGACCGGGAAGCTCGGTCCGAAGTCGATCTAGGAGCCTGCGCCGCAAGACGCAGCGAAGCGAGTCTCGGGGCGCAGGCTCCGCCGTGCGGACGGGATGGGCCGAAACACCGAGCCCGCGAGGGGTTTCGGGGCGCTAGGGGCCTCGGCGGGCCGCGCGCCGTCTCAGCCCAGCTTCCGCCGTAGCGCCTCCAGCACCACCGGCGGCACGACGCCCGACAGGTTGCCGTCGAGGCTGCCGACCTCCTTGGTCAGCCGGCTCGAGAGGTAGATCCACTCCGGCGCCGGCAGCAGGAAGATCGTGTCGATGCCGGGGGCGAGGCGGCGGTTCATCAGGGTCATCGGCAACTCGTAGTCGAAGTCGGCGCCTGAGCGGAGGCCGCGGACGACGGCGGTTGCGTTCCGTTCGCGGGCGTAGTCGACGAGGAGGCCGCTGAAGCTCTCGACCCGGCACTCGCCCGAATCGCCGACCAGGTCGCGCAGGAGATCGATCCGTTCCTCCACCGAGAACAGGGCCTGCTTCTGCTCGTTGTAGAGGACGGCGATGTAGAGCACGTCGAACAGCCGGCGAGCGCGCTCGATCAAATCGACGTGGCCGTTGTGGACCGGGTCGAAGGAACCCGGGAAGACACCGATTCTCTGGGTCACTGGCCGCTCCCGAGCTGACCTGAAAGGTCGATCGTGGTCACGTTGTGGGCGGCGTCGGTCAGCCGCAGCAGCAGCAGCCGGGCGCCCTCCGGAGCCGCGATGGAGAGCGTCTCGCGCTGGCTGTCGAGGAGGCCGTCCGCGACCCGGACGGAACGCCACTCGTCCGCGTCGACGCTGATCACCGCTTCGCGCAGCGGGCTCCAGGCGTCCTCGACCACCGCGGTCACCCGGTCACCGTCGCGAGTCGAGGAGACAAGCCGGGCCGGGCTGTGGTCGACGACCACCGCGGCCGACACCTCTTCCGCCTGCAGCGCCTCACCGGCGCCGTTGTCGAGCCGGTCGCTGGCTTCCACGCGGAAGCGGTAGACGCCGTCCGGCAGCACGGTGGCATCGAAGCTGAAGAACGTCGCCTTCAGGTCGTCCGCCACTTCGAGCCACAGCGCCTCCGGATCGCCCGCCTCCTCCCCGGCTGCGGCCAGCGCCGCCTCGCGGGCGAACGAGAGCCGGTACCGGAGACGGTCCTTGTTCGGATCCTCGGCCTCCCAGCGCAGGGTCCGGTAGCCGAGCTTCCAGAGGGTCTTGGTGGAGCCTCTCTGGGTCTGCGCCGGATCGCCGACGACGGTGAAGATGCGGTCGCGGTTCGGGTGTGCCGGTTCGTAGGCCTGGTTCGAGGGGTTGAAGTTCGTCGGCACCAGGATCGTGCCCGCCGGCAGGACGTCCAGCTTCTTGATCTCCGGCTTGCGGTTGTGCTGGCGGTAGGTGACCTCGACCGCCACGACCTCGGGGGTCCGGTCGCCGCTGCCGCGAAGTTCGGCCCGCCACTGCAGGTAGCGGCCCGGCGGCAGGTCGGAGAGCGGCGCCTCCCGCGCCGCGGAGGCCGTGGTCCACCCGGACCAGGTCTCGTCCGGCGTCGAGCTCATGCCGCTGCGCGCGGAGAGCGCGACCTCGACTCCGTCGGCGGCGCGGCCGCGCCAGCGGATCGAACCGAAGCTCGCCACCGACGACGCGTCGAGCGGCTTGGCGGTGACTGTGCCCCGCTCCGCCAGCCCGGCGGACCCGCCGCCGACGAAGCCGTAGACGGCCGCCGCGTTCGTGCTCGCGAAGACGGGGCCCGCGGGCCCCTCCGCGAGTCCGACGATCTGGCCCTGGTCGAGGTCCTTCTCCAGCACCATCTGCTCGTTCTGGTAGCTGAACAGCTTGCCCTCCTGGCCGGTAGCGACCCAAAGCCGGCCCTGCTGGTAGCTCAGGGCGTACACGGTCTCGGCCTCAAACTTCCAGATCGATTCGACCGAGCCGCTCCCATCGATCCGCAGCACCTCGGAGCGCGGCCCCTTGAACGAGGCGGCGCGGCTGCCGACCGAAATCGCCCCCGCCTGAGCCGTAACCTGGGTCGGCTGATCGTTCGACTCCGTCGAACTGCCGCCATTGCCGCCGGTACGGCTGGTGGTCCCGCTCGACGAGCCGCTCGAGGAGGATCGACGCGCGCTGCTCAGGTCGACGAAGCTCGCCTCGGAGGCCAGGGCGGTCGCGTAGAAGGCGCCTTCCTCGCCCGGAACGATCGCCAGCACCTCCGGCCCGGCCGCGTCGTAGAGGGTGCGGGCCGCTCCCCCGGTGTCGATCTCCAGCAGGAGACCCTCGCCAGCCGTGCCAGCGAACAGCGTTCCGTCGGCGCGACGGGCCAGTGAGCGGATGTGCAGATCCGTGCTGTCGTACAGCATCGCCGACTCGCCGCTTCCCAGGTCGACACGATGGAGCTTGCCCTCCGGGCCGGTGCCCACCAACAGACCGCCCTCACCGTCGCCCAGAAGCGCCCAGATGTACTTCGCCTCCGGGTCGAAGACGGCCTCGACTTCGCCGTCCGGGCGCTTGCGGTACACCTTGCCGTCAGGCGACGAGCCGGCGTAGACGGCACCGTCGCCATCGACCCAGACCGCGAAGATCTCCGGCTCCTCGGCCGCGAAGAGTTCGGCAACCGAGCCGGCGTCGGCACCGGCGCCGATCTCGAGCACCTTGCCCGAGTTGCCGGTCCCGGCGGCGAAGCGGCCGTTCGCGCCGGCAAAGGAGAACAGGAAGGGCTCGGAGAGGGTGGCGAACTGCTCCGCGCGCTGCGCCAGCCTCAGAATGCCCAGGCGATCGACGCTGACGTCGACGAGTTCACCGGCGAGGAAGGCGGCCTGGCTGTCGGCGCGCCAGATCTGGACCTCCGAGGCGGCGGTGGTCCCGGCGCCGGCGAGCAGCAGGATTCCGGCCGCGGCGATCGCCGCGGCGCTGCGGCGCCGGCTCCTCACGGCGTGGTACCCGGCAGGATCTGGAGGTCGATCCGGAACAGACCGTCGAGCGGCGTGCCGAGATCGCGACCGTCTTCGCTGACGATCGCCAGGTTCAGGGCCCGCGGCTCCCCCTGCAGCGGCGACGCCTGCCAGATCGACCGCACGGTGGCCGGCAGGTCCGGCATCGGCCGACCTTCGACGATCAGCCCGCGCGCCGGCACGACGCCGAGCGCGGAGAGCCGGCTCTGGGACCTGAAGGACCGCAACAGCTTCAGCTCGTCCTCAAGAGAGGAGGCCTTGCCCGGCTGAAGCTGGAGCCGGGCGGCGTCGATGCTGACGCCGTCGCCCACGAACAGGTAGTAGCGGCCGGGGCGGCGGTCCTCGGGCACCACCACGTCCAGCGTCTCCTGGAAGCGGTCGCCGCGGTGCCGGCGCAGGTCGAAGACGACCTGGACCGTATCGCCCGCGCGGACCCGGCTGGACGATGCCTGGGCCCGCTCGATCGTGATCGTGCGCGGAGCGTGGCCCTGGCTCAGCGTCAGGTCGATGCCCTCGACCTCCACCGCCTCGTAGTCCGAGTGGACGAGGGCGCCCACCAGGGCGATGAGGTAGAAGGCGGCGCGGGTGCCGGGGTTCGAGCCGTCGAAGACCTGACGCAGCGGCACGTCGGCGTGGCCTCGCAGCCGCAAAACGCCGGTCATGTCCAGGCTGCTCTCGCCGGCGCCGTACGAGGCCGAATCGAGCGCCTGCATGGTCGGGATGCCGACCAGCGACGGCAACATGATGGGCAGGTCGGCGAGCCGGAGGTCGAAACGGCGAGACTCCCCGTTCGGGGTCTCGACGTCGATCGTCATCGGGATCGTCCGGGCCTCGGCGCCGAGCGTGCCCCTGAGCCCGGCGAAGCGGTCCTGGTCGAAGGCGCCGACCACCGGACCGATGTTGCTCAGCCGGGTCGAGCTGTTGAGCCGGGGGACAACGCCGACCACCTCGACCGTCGCCATCGGCACCCCCAGGGGCCCCACACCGAGATAAGGGTGGCCCATGGCCAGCACTTCACCATCCTCCACCCGGGTCACCGTGCCGCCGACGGCGAGCTTCAGGTCGCCGTCGATCAGGACGCCCGCGACCGCGCTGCCCGCGCCGAGGTCGGGTGCGTCGGAGGGTTCGGCGCGCCCGGCGGGAGCGGCGGCGAGCATCCGGCGCACCGGCTCGCCGAAGCCGAGCGTGGCGATCGAGGCGCCGCGGCCGCCCCAGTCGGCCGGTGCCAGCAGAGCTCCGAGCTGTTCGGCCACGACTTCACGGACCGCTTCGGCCACGTCCTCCGGAGGTTCGAGGATCTGCCGCACCGAGCGCTCGAACGGCGCGGGAGTTCCCGGAGCGGACAGACCAAGCGAGCCGCCGGCCGCTTCGCCCGGATCGAGCGAGCTCAACTGCCGCATCGCCGCGATCGGCGTGATCAACGCCAGAGCCTCGCTGGTGAACGCCCAGGAGTAGGCCACGGCGCCGGCCAGACGGTCGTCGATGTAGACCGGACTGCCGCTCATTCCGGCCACCACGCCCGACTCCTCGAGCCCCTTGCCGCTCAACCGGGCGACGATGAAGCTCGTACCGGGGTCCATCTCGCGCAGGACACCGACGACCTCGACGCCGAAACGCTCCGGCTCGCTGCCAGCGAACACGGACAGGCCGTAGCCGGTCTGGCCGCGGGAGACTTCGTCGACTCCGATCTCGTCGCCGTCCAGGTCGACCGCGGGGGCTCCCGCGGTGCGTGACGCGGCGACCGGCTCCTGAGCCTCTACCGGCGCCGCCTGCGGCAGATTCCAGGCGCAAAGGATCGCGACGAGGGAGACGGCGGATCGGCTCACGGTCTTTGAGTCTTGGACCTGACGACTGCGCGGGCCGCGGGATCAGAACTCGAAGCGCCCGCGGCGCAACACCCGCAAACCGGCGGAAGTCCAAGATACCACGGTGGATGCCAGCCCCCCGGGGGTCCGCCCGCCGCCAATCACCAGCGCGCCGGTGGCGTCGAGGATCGGTTCGAGGTCGGCCAGGTCGCACGCGGGCGGCTCGCCGCTCCGGTTCGCGCTGGTCGCGGTCAGCGGATGACCGAGGGCCTGAAGGAGCGCACGGAGTCGGTCGTCGTCCGGCACCCGCACCGCGAGCGTGTCTCCTCCGGCGGCCGCCGGCAGGGACACGCCGGCGCGGAGCGGCGCCACCACGGTGAGCGGCGCCGGCCAGTGGGCTTCGGCAAAGCGGATCGCCTCGTTCGGTTCGACGCCGAGGTCGATGACCTGTTCAAGGCTGGCCACCACGACCGGCAGCGGCTTGCCGCGTTCCCGCTCCTTGAGGCGGTAGATCGCCTCGACGCCTGCTATCGAACGTGGATCGACGGCCAGGCCGTAGGAGGATTCAGTCGGGATCGCCAGGATCCGCCCTCCGGAGAGGGCCGCTCTCACCTCGTTCAGGTCGCCATCCCAGGGCCATACGTCGAGCATGGCTGGTGAGCCTAGCGACTTGGCTCCGCTACTCGGTCCCGGCGGCGAGCAGTTCCGCGGCGGCTGAGCGGGAGGCGTCCGTGACGTGTTCGCCGGCGAGCATGCGGGCGACTTCTTCGATGCGGTGCTCGTGGTCGAGGCGGTGGACGTCGACTCGGGTGCGGCCGGCGTGGACCTCCTTCTTCACTTCGAGGTGGCGGTTGCCGCGGGACGCCACCTGGGGCAGGTGGGTCACCGCCAGGATCTGGCCGCCGTCGGCGAGCCGCTGGAGCTTCCGTCCGACGATCGCCGCCTCGGCGCCGCCGACGCCGGAGTCCACTTCGTCGAACACGAGGGTCGAGCCCTCGGCCGGGCCGCCGCCGCGAACCGCGGTCTGGAGCGCCAGGAACAGACGCGCCAGCTCCCCGCCCGAAGCGACCCGCGACAGCGGCCGCAGATCCTCGCCCGGATTCGCGCTGAACCGGTAGGCGACCCGGTCGACGCCCTGGGCGTCGAAGGCAACCCGCTCGCCATCAAGTTCGAGCGGGCTGCCGTCGCGAAGCTCCCGGGCGATCTCGACCTCGAACGCCGCCCGCTCAAAGGCCAGGTCCAGGAGATGACCGTGGACCTCGCGCTCGAGGGCGCCGGCCCGTTCCCGCCGGGCAGCGGAGAGCGCCTCGGCCCGCCCGGCGTACTCGGCGAGGCGCTCGGCGGCTTCCCGCTCCACCTCCTCCCGGCGAACATCCGCGGTCTCCAGCTCGAACAGTTCCTCCGCCAGGCGGCGGCCGTGCTCCAGGACATCCGAGCTGCTGCCGCCGTGCTTGCGGGTCAGACGCTCGATGACGCTCAACCGCTCCTCGATCTGGTTCAGGCGAGCCGGGTCCGACTCGCAGCCGGCCGCCCGGCTCCGCAACTCCCGCGCGAGGTCGTTCACGCTCGCGCCGACCCCGGCCAGGGTCTCGACCCAGGACCCGGCCTCCGGCTGCCAGCGCGAAATGTCCGAGAGCGCGTTCCCGGCCTGCGCGACTCGACCGTCGACCGCCAGCTCGTCGTCGCTGAGCAGGGCGATCGCCCGGTGCAGCGCGCCCGCGATCGCCTCGGCATGGCGGAGCACATCGCGCTCGGCCCGCAGTTCTTCGTCCTCGCCGGGCAGCAGACGCGCGGCGTCGATCTCCGAGGTCTGGAACTTCAGGAGGTCGATCCGTTCCTGGCGAAGCTGGTCGTCCAGGGAGAGCCGCTCGAGCCGGTCCGCCGCCTCCCGGTAGGCGCCCCAGGCCTCGCGACATGAATCGACCAGCGCCGCCAGCGAGTCGCCGCCGGAGCGGTCGAGCCAGGCCCGCTGGAGGTCGGCCGACAGCATGCCGAGTTCGTCCCGCTGGCCGAAGATGCGGATCAGACCGTGGGCGACCGTCGAAAGCAGCCTCGCGGTGACCGGATGGTCGTTGACGAACACCCGGTTGCGTCCCTCCCGGGTGACCTCCCGGCGCACCAGGAGTTCCTCGCCGTCCGCCGGCACACCGGCCTCTTCGAGCTGACCGCGCCACGCGGCGCCCGGGGGCTCGAAGACGCCGCTGACCGCCAGCGTGCCGGCGCCCGTGCGGATCATCTCCGAACTCGCGCGCCCTCCGGCGAGCAGCGAGAGCGAATCGACGACCAGGGACTTGCCGGCTCCCGTCTCGCCGGTGACCACGTTCAGCCCGGGGCCGAACTCAAGCTCCGCCCGTTCGATCACGGCCAGGTTCCGGACGCGCAGGGAGCGAAGCATGGCCGCCCCTACTCGTCGGGCACCAGTTCGCGGGCGCGCGCCGCGGCCTCGATGATCGCCTTGATCAGCGTCACCCGGAGGCCACCCTCCTCCAGGCGCAGAATGCCGTCGACGGTGCAGCCCGCCGGCGTGGTCACCTCGTCCTTGAGCAGGGCCGGGTGCCGGTCCGTGTCGATCACCATCTTGCCCGCGCCGAGGCAGGTCTGAGCCGCGAGCTCGATCGCCATCTTCCGCGGCAGGCCGGCCTTCACGCCGCCTTCGGCCAGCGCCTCGATCACGATGTAGAGAAACGCCGGGCCCGAAGCCGACAGGCCGGTGATCGCGTCCATGTGCTTCTCGTCGGCCACCACGGTACGCCCGAGCGGCAGGAACAGGCGTTCCGCCTGCGCCACGTGGTCGGCGGACGCGAAACGGCCCGGCGACAGAGCGGTCATGCCGGCGGCGACCCGGCTCGGCGTGTTCGGCATCGCGCGCACGACCGGAACCTCGGCCGGCACGCGATCCTCGATGTAGGACGTTCGGACCGAAGCGAGGATCGAGACGAGGACCTGGCCAGGATGGAGCAGGTCGCCGATCTCCTGAAGCACCTGGTCCGCCGTCTGCGGCTTGACCGCCAGCAGAACGATGTCGCCGAAGTCGGCGGCGCGGCGGTTGTCGACCGCGCCCTCGATCCCGAATTTCTCGCCCACGGCCGCGATCCGCTCCTCGTGTCCGGCGGTCGCGAAAATGGACCCGGCGGCGACGGCGCCGGCATCCAGCCAGCCGCCGATCAACGTCCGGCCCATCTCGCCCGCGCCGATCACGGCGACGCGGGCTTCGCCGCTTCGGGCAGCGTCCCTGTCGATACTCGCAGTCACCTTCCCGTCTCCCTCTGAGATGAACCGCGGAACAGGCGCGCCCGCGGAAGGCGACGATTCTGCCCTACTTGCCCCAGTCAGCGCCCGTCTGCCCGCGCATCAGGCGCAGAAAGAACGCCCGCGCCACGTGGCCGGCGATGCTCGGGTTCTCGCGCAGGCGGCGCGTCGAGTACGCGTACCACTGGCGGCCGTAGGGCACGTAGATGCGCACGCGGTGCCCGGCCCTCGCCAGCCGGTCGCGGCGCTCCTCGGTCACCCCCAGCAGCATCTGGAACTCGTAGCGGTCGCCCGCCAGGCCGCGGCGCTCGATCATCGCCGCCGATTCCCGCAGCAGGTAGTCGTCGTGGGTGGCGATGCCGACGTAGGCGCCGCGCTCGAACAGAGCCTCGAGGGCCGCGAGGAAGTTCCGGCGCACCCTGCCGTAGTCCTGGATCGCCACGCTTGGCGGCTCGACGTAGATGCCCTTGCACAGGCGTACGTTGGCGCGCTCGGGCAGCGCCGCGATGTCGGCGAGCGTGCGGTGCAGGTAGGACTGGAGCACGACGCCGACCGCGTCGCCACCGGCGCCGGAACCGGTCGGTCCTCCGACCGCGGCACGCGTTCGGGACGCGGCCACGGCCTCCCGGTAGAGGTCCAGGGTGGCCGTGGTGCAGGTATGGTCCTCCATGTCGATGCGGACGAAGTTGCCACGGGCCTCCGCCCGCGTCACCAGCTCGAAGAGATGGTCGCGGCAGAGGCCGCGGGAGACCTTGAGGCCCAGCAGCGTGAGCTTGACCGACACGTTGCAGTCGAGACCGCGGTCGGCCAGCGCGTCGACGAGGTCGACATAGAGCCCCGTTCCTTCGGCGGCGAGTTCCGGGCTGTCGATCTCCTCGCCCAGCAGCGCCAGGGTGCCGGCGAGTCCGCGGCGGTTGAGCGCGGCGGCGCAGTCGAGGGCGTCCGCCGGCTCGTCGCCGGCCACGTAGGGCGCGGCCGCCCAGCGCACCAGCGGCGGCGGCACCAGCGGCAGGGACCAGCCGACGACCCTCGAGAAGACGGTCATGGCGGCTCCATCAGGGGCTGGCAGGCGGAGCGCCGACGTGTTCGTGGGCGTGGTAGCTGCTGCGCACGAGCGGACCCGACTCGCAGTGGCTAAAGCCCAGGCCGAGAGCGAAGCCGCGCAGCCGGGCGAACTCGTCCGGGTGCACGTAGCGGTGGACCGGCAGGTGGTCGCGGGTCGGCTGCAGGTACTGGCCGATGGTCAGGATCCCGGTTCCCGCCGACCGGATGTCCCGGATCGTCGCTTCGAGCTCGACCGTCGTCTCGCCCAGGCCGACCATCAGACCCGTCTTCACCCTGCCCTCGTAGCCGCCGCCATCGCGCCTGACCGCCGCCTCCGCCAGCAGCGCCAGGCTTCGCTCGTAGCTGCTGCCGGGCCGCGCCTGCCGGTACAGCCGGGGAACGGTCTCCATGTTGTGCGAAAAGACCTCGGGGCGCTCGGCGAGCAGGATGTCGAGCGCATCCTCCACGCCCCGAAAGTCCGGGGTCAACACCTCGACCGCGGCCTCCGGAAGCTGGTCCCGGATCGCACGGATCGTGTCAGCGAAGTGCCCGGCGCCGCCGTCCGGAAGGTCGTCCCGATCCACCGAGGTGACGACGACATGCCGGAGGCCCATGGCGGTTGCGGCTTCCGCCACCCGGGCCGGCTCGCCCCCGTCGACACCGGCAGCCGGTCGGCCCGTGTGGACCGCGCAGAACCCGCAACGGCGCGTGCAGGTGTCGCCCAGGATCATGAACGTCGCCGTGCCGTGCTCGCCCCAGCACTCGTAGATGTTCGGGCAACGCGCTTCCTCGCACACCGTGTTCAGGTTCAGGCCTTCCATCAGCCGGCGAACGCGGTGATAGGGCTCCGGCGTGCTGAGCCGGATGCGCAGCCAGTCCGGCCGCGGCAGGCGCGACACGCCGGCGACGGGCGGCGGAGCGCCGATGGAAACGAGTTCGTCCATGCGCGTTACAACTCGGGCGACCGACTCTCGAGCGGCCGCGTATCGCTCCGGATCCTACCGGTGCGCAACGCCGTCCCGAAGCCGATCCCGGCCGGCTCCACGGAGACCAGACGGCGCTCGAAGACGCGCGCGAAGTTCTCCGCGCAGCACCCGGCAACGTCCTCCAGAGCAGGCCGCCGACCGGTGAGCTCCTCGATCGAAGTCATCACACCGGCGTCGAAGCCGCAGGAAAGGATGCCGGCGAAGTCGTCCAGGTCGGTGCAGACATTGAGCGCAAAGCCGTGCGTCGTGACCCAGCGCCGGAGGTGGATGCCGATCGAAGCGATCTTCCGGCGATCGACCCACACGCCGATCCGCTCCCGCTCCTCGCCGCCCACCGCGGCGACGCCGAACGTCGCCAACGTGCGAACCAGGACCTCCTGCAGGTCCCGGACATAGCCGCGGACGTTTCGCCGATCCGCCCTTAAATCAATGACGGGGTAACCGACCAGTTGTCCCGGGCCATGGTAAGTCGCGCGTCCGCCGCGGTCGCACTCGGCGACCGCGATTCCCCGCTGCCGCAGCCAGTCGGGGTCCGCCAGGACATCGCTCCGGTCGCAGTTCCGGCCGACCGTGTAGGTCGGCGGATGCTCGAGCAGGAGCAACGTATCCGAGGCATCGGGTGCGCCGTCCAGAAGCTGCCGCCGGAGGCGGTGCTGAAGCTCGACACCGGCCTCATAGCTCACTCGCCCGAGATAGACGGAGCGGATCGTTGCGCCGTTGCCCAGTTTCATCGTCGATGAGGTGATTCGAGTCCTCTCCGGTAGTGACCACTCAAACGCCACGACAGCCGCTCTCATTCCTATCACTGGCAGCGGAGTTCCGTCGGAGTCCGGACGGGCTACACACCGTAGCTGGAAGCCTGTTCCTCCGTCACGAAGCCGTTTCGCAGGTCCTCCGCGATCGACTCGTGCAGACGATCTTCGGGCTTGCCCCAGCCGCCGCCCGTCGCCGTCACGCAGCGAACGACATCGCCCCGCCCGAGCGGAAGCCGGGCCGCCTTGCCGTAGATTTCCGGTGGGTCGGAGCGTTGGCCTTGCCGAAGGATCTCCACATAGTTGCGAGAGCCGCTGCGCCCACCCGCAACCCCCCAAGGCGGGAACTTGAAGCGACCGAAACTGCCCGTGAACGTCGCCCTCTCCGAGCGAATCCGGTAGGCGAGCACGACGCCCTTGCCGCCACGATGGCGACCCTCCCCTCCGGGCTCGCTGTGAAACGCGTACTCCTCGACGTGGACCCCGTAGCGAGCCTCCGTAATCTCGACCGGAATGTTGTACGTCTCGCCGTCAGCCACCGAGAACTGGCCGTTCAGCCCGTCGCGGTTGTGCATCGCGCCCCAACCGCCCACCAAGGGGCAGACCATGATCGTGGGCTCGCCGGTATCGGCATGGTCGCCCGCGATGATGATGGCGCAAACCGACAGCACATGCCCGGCCGTCAGACGGTCAGGAACGAGTTCGGCAAGGGCCCTCCAGATCAGATCCTCCGCATACAGCATCGTTTCCCAATAGGTCGAAACAGGCGCCGGACGTCGGGCGGTGAACACCGTCTCATCCGGGCAGACGACCTCGAGCGCCCGGAAGCAGCCGCCGTTGGCGGGTATCTGTGGATTGGTCAGGGCCTTGAAGATCGTCCGCACCGCCGAAACCAGACCGGTCCTCGAGTTGTTGATCGGACCTAGCGCCTGAGGCGCGCTGCCGCTGAAGTCGACGAGAAACCTGTCCTCCGAGATCTCGATGCGGACCCGCACCTCCAAGGGTTCGTCGCTCAAACCGTCGTCGTCAATCCAGTCCTCCGCCTCGAAGACGCCCTGAGGCAGCTTCCTGAGCTCGGCGGCAATCATCGCCTCGCCGTGGTCGAGCAGTCCCGCCATCGCCGCCAGCACGGCGTCACGCCCGTAGCGGTCGAGCAGACCGTGAAGACGCGCTTCGCCCACGGAGCAGGCCGCCGTGGCCGCCCGCAGGTCGCCCATCGAGTCCTGGGGAAGCCTGATGTTGGATCGGAGGATCTCGAAGACCGCTTCCTGCTCCCGGCCCTCGTCGATCAGCTTCACGGTCGGGATCTGCAGACCCTCCTGGAAGATCTCGGTGGCATCCGTCGTAAAACTCCCGGGCGACATGCCGCCGACGTCCACCCAGTGGGCCTTGTTGACCGTGAAGGCGATGAGTTCCCCCTCCCAGAAAACGGGCTTCGCGAAGGCGATGTCGGAGAGATGGGTGCCGCCGCCCTCGTACGGATCGTTGCTGATGAAGACGTCGCCCGGGCGGATGTCGCCCCGCTCGCCGAACTTTGCGAGGATGTCCCGCACCAACGAGTCGATCATCCCGAGAAAGACGGTCGTTCCGTTTCCCTGGGCGATCAGATCGCCCCTGCCGTCCGTGACGCCGACCGAGTAGTCCAGAGCCTCGTAGATGATCGGGCTCATGCTGGTACGCGCCATGACATCGAACATCTCGTCGCCCACGGCGACCAGGGCGTTCCTGATGATCTCCTGGTCGTAGGGATCCTGCCGCGCTCCGTCCGTCACGGCCCCGCCCGCATGTCGATGTGGATGTTGCCGAAGCCGTCCATCGCGGCCTTCTTGCGCGGCGGCGCCAGCACCGCGGCCGTGCCGTCCTCGATCACCGCCGGCCCCTCGATCCTCATACCGGGCCGGAAGCGGGAGCAGTCGTAGGCGTCCGCCATGCATTCGCCGTCCTGATCGAAGTCGACCAGGCGCGATCCGGTACGGGCGGCGTCCGCGTCCATCTCGCCCGCGGGAAGCCGGGGCAACTCCGACCTGCCTGCCCGGGCGGTCACCACGACGTGAAAGTTGACGAGTTCGACCGGGTTCGAGAGCCGGTACGTGAACTCCTGTTCGTGCGCCGCATGGAATCGGATCATTGCCTCCTCGACGGCGCTTTCGTCGATCTTCCCCGAGGGAAAGGCCACCTTGACCGTGTGCTCCTGGCCCCGATACCTGAGATCGGCGAACCGCGCCGTGGAACAGTCCTCAAGCGGCATTCCCTCGCTCTGGCACTGCTGAAGAGCCTCCGCCTCCATCGTCAGGAAGGTCTTCCTCACCGAGCGGACGGGAAGCCTGCTCAGGTTCTCCACTCGGGTCCGGACGAAGTCGCGCCGCAGGTCCGACATCAGCATGCCCCAGGCCGAGAACACGGACGACTGGGCGGGCACGATGACCTTGGGGATCATGAGCTCCCGGGCCAGAAACGCGGCGTGCATGCCGCCGCCCCCGCCGAACGCCACCAGCGCGAAGTCCCTCGTGTCCCGGCCGCGGTTGAGCGAGACCAGCTTGAGCGCGTTCACCATGTTGGCGTTGGCAATCCGTACGACCCCCCGAGCCACATCCTTCAGGCTGCCGCCCAGGCGCCGCCTGAGACCGGCGAACGCTCTCTCGACGGCTTCCATGTCCGGCCGTCGCTCTCCGCCCAGGAACAGGTCCGGGTTGATCCGCCCCAGCAGCAGGTTGGCGTCGGTCGTCGTGGGTTCCGTGCCGCCCTGTCCGTAGGCCGCCGGACCCGGTTCCGCGCCCGCGCTGACCGGACCGACGTGCAGGCTGCCACCCTCGTCGATCCAGGCGATCGAGCCCCCGCCATTGCCGATCTCCACCAGATCCACGACCGGGATACGGATCGGATAGCCAGGGTTCGTTCGATCCCACTCGATCCTGTAGTCGGACGAGATGCGGACCTCCCCGTCCGCGATCAGGGCCGTCTTGGCCGTCGTGCCGCCGATGTCCAGGGCGAGAACGTTCGGCTCGCCGATCTGGCGGCCGAGTTCGGCGGCGCCCAGCATCCCGCTCGCCGGGCCGGACTCGACCATGGAGATCGGGTTGTTCAAGGCGCCCCGCACGGTCGCGACTCCGCCGTTCGACTGCATAACCAGCAGCTCCGACTCCACTTCACGGACCCGGAGTTCGGTCGACAAGGCCCCAAGATAGGACGTCGCCAGCGGATGAACGTATGCCGACAGAACGGCGGTGCTCGTCCGCTCGTACTCGCGCCACTCTCGGCAGACGCTGTACGAGCTGACGACCGACAGCTCCGGAAGCCTCTGGCGGAGAAAGGACTCGACCCTGATCTCGTGAGCCGGATTCAGGTAGGCGTGGAGGAAGCAAATGGCGACGGCTTCGACGTTCGCGCGCGCGATCTGCTCCGCCAGCGCTTCAAGGGCGTCGTCGCCGAGCGGCCGCTTGACCTTCCCCTGGTAATCGATCCGCTCATCGACCTCGAAGCGGCGCGCTCGGGGCACGAACGGTCGCGGCTTCGCGAACGCGAAGTTGAACAGGTCCGGCCTGTTGCCGCGGGCGATCTCCAGCACGTCGCGGAATCCGGCCGTCGTCGCCAAAGCGGTCTTCGCACCCCGGCGCGAGAGCAGCGCGTTGATCACCACCGTCGTGCCGTGAGCAAAGAACTCGACGTCCTTGCCGTCGAGCCCCGAACCGTCGATGGCCGCGAGCAGTCCCCGCTCGAAGTCCGGCGGCGTGGTGTGCGCCTTGGCGAGGTGCAGGCCCCGATCGTCCAGGTACACGAGGTCGGTGAAGGTGCCTCCGACATCCGTGGCGACCCGGATCATCGGAACTCGCGTCCGATCGGGAGAGGCCGTCGCGCTTCCGGTTCTCGCGTCCGTTGGTAGGGTCCGAAGGCGGAGGCAACGATGCTGAAGCGAGACGGCAAGGCGGCTTCACGGGATCTCCTGCAGGCTGGGCAGATGATCCGGGCGCGGCGCGTCCAGCTCGGGCTCACGCTGCAGCGACTTGGTGAGATGGCCGGTCTCTCCCCGGCCTTCATCTCTCTCGTCGAGCGCAACAAGGCGGTTCCGTCGCTTGTCTCCCTCGTGAACCTGGCCCGGGCGCTGGAGGTCAACGTCTCGACGTTCATGGAGGTTCCCGCGGGCGAGGCGCATGTGCGTCGCCGCTCCGACCCACAGCAGATCGAAGTCGATTCGCCTGTCGAGTACCACCAGCTGAGCGCCTGCATGCGGTTCCAGCAGATGGACGCCATCTTCATGAAGATACCGCCCGGCCACGTCTTTCCAGACGACCAGCGGGAGGGAGAGGATTTCCTGTACGTCATCAAGGGCGAGCTCTACTGCGAGTTGGGGGACGAGAAGGTGACTCTGTCGGAAGGCGACTCGATGCACTTCAACGCGCGGACCGTCCATAACGCGAGCAACCTGTCGGACTCCGAGGTCGAGCTGCTCTACGTCGGCACGCCAAGCGTGTTCGGTCAGGGCGAGTAGCAGCCGAGGCGATCATCCCTCGTAGCCCAGCATCCGGGCGCGGATGATCCGGACGCGACGGCTGAGGAACTCCGATTCCTCGGCTCGCGCGTAGATCGCCTGGAGGACGGAGAAACCGGCGGTCACGCGACCGAAGGCGGCAAACCCCTGTCCGTCCGGTTGGCGGCGTCCGCCGTAGTCCAGCTCCGGCTCGTCTCGCATGCAGACGAAGAAGCTGCCGTACGGCTCGCCGGCCTCGAATCTCGACATGGAGACGGACCATCGCTCGTGCCTCAGCCCCGTCGCGACGGTCGGTTCGTGGCCGATGACGGGCCGGACGGGGACGTCCTCGGCCGACAGACCGGCCTGGATGATCTCGATCGGACAGGCCGCCTGACCCCTCTGGTTCTTCCGGGTCGCGATGCGGTAGACGGAGGACCCGTCCAGTCCGCCCGCCTGGACCAGCCCAATGAAGTAGGCCGACGTGATCGGTGCTCGGCCGATCGAGATGGCCAGCCGGAAGTCGCCAACCTCGGTGGACACGCCGCAGAGCGCGGGAGCCGGAGATTCCGGAGGACCAAGCCGCGGGCATCCATTCTCCAGGACCACGCGGGCCGACCTGCGCCGACGGCCCACGTCCCGCTAGAAGTCGTAGGAGAACTCGACGCCATACGACCTCGGGCGGCCCTGGTAGTTGTAGTCGGGCGCCACGACCTCCTCGTAGTAATGCTCGTCGAGCAGGTTCTTGCCCCAGAAGGCGAAGCTCCAGGCGCTCCTCCGGAAGGCGAGCCGGGCGGCGACCAGGTCGAGGGGAGCCCGAACAGGGACGCCGACGATCGTCCCGCCTTCGTGAAACCAGGTCTTGCCCCGGCGCTCCCAGTCGAGCCGCGCCGTCAGGTCCACGGTCGCCGACAGGGAGCGCTCGAGCTGCCAGCCGAGGTTCGACGTCAGCTTCGCGGTGTACGGAACCTGGTTGCCGACCGCCAGCGGATTCGCCGCGTACTCGACGATCTCCGCCTCGTTCCAGCCTACGCCGCCGTGCACGGAAAAGCCCGTCGCCGCGAGCCAGGTGAACTCGACCTCGGCGCCGGAGATCTCCACCGCGTCGATGTTGTTCACGATCTGCGCATTGACCGCGCCGTTGAAGTTGAAGGTCTGCAGGTCGTCGGCTTCCGCGACGAAGACGGCGCCATTCAGGATCAGGTTGGCCGCGGGCCACACCGTCTTGAAGCCGACCTCCAGGTTGCGGGACTCCTCCTGTTCGTAGACCGAATCGGCGATGGGCTCGCCGGTGAACGGGGCGATCTCGGTTCCCGGCGCGTTGAAGCCGCCGGAGCGGAAGCCCTCGGCGTAGGTGAGATAGAGGGTCGAGTAGTCCGAAGTGGTCCAGCGCAGAGTCGCCTTGGGCTGGAACTTCGAGAACGTCGCCTCCCGCGTGGCCGGCCCGGAGATCGGGATGCCGTAGCCGTCCACCCTGTACCCATCCGGCCGAGGATCCGTCTGCTCCCTTCGATCTTCGTCGTACCGGCCCGAGAGGGTGAGCTCGACGTCCTCACCCAGGTCGAAGCTGGCCTGGCCGAACAGGGCAAAGGCCGCGTCGTCGTTCTCCTCCGCGAAGTAGGAGCGCGTGGATTGCGGCGTCGCGGGGTCGAAGTCCAGGGACGTGAGGATGGCGCCGCCGAGGTCCTCGCTGGTGCCGGTCACGAGGGAGCGGTCCCGCTGCAGGGCGTAGGCGCCCAGGATGTAACGAACCCGCCGGTCGCCGGCGGACGTCAGCCGGATCTCCTGGCTGGACGAACGGATCGCGTTGTCCTGGAAGGTCGTGTTGAAGCCGGCCGGGAACAGCGCGTCGTCCCCGTCCGGGTCGCCGCTCGGCCCCAGGAAGAGGAGCCGTGGCCGGTCGCACGGAACCAGCGCGTCCGAGACGAGACTGAAGCCGTACAGGTAGCACTTCGTATTGTCCGAGTAGTCGAATCCGTCGAAGGCGACCAGGTGGTCCACCTCGCTCCAGGCCCCGATCATCCGCAGTTGACCGGCCGGCGTCTCGAGGTCGAACTTGAGAGAGAAGTCCAACAGGTCGCGGTCGTCGAACCCGGCGACGTTGGACTCCGGCGGCACGACGACGTTCGCCACCTCGAGATCGACCGGCGGATCCAGGAACGGGACGCCGGAAGCCTGCAGCAAGGGACGAGCGAAGTACGCTGCGCCCCCCTCGCGCGCGTTGGCGAACGCCCGGAAGTCCAGATTCGCCCGTTCCGATGCCTTCCAGTCGGCGCGAAACCGCACCGTCTCGTCCTCGAAGTCGTCGACGGTATCGCCAGTCGCCGCGTTCTCGATCAGACCCTCCGACCTGGACCAAGCGACCCCGCCGCGCAGCGACAGGTTCTCACTCGCCGGTCCGCCCAGCGACAGGGACGCGTTGGCCGAACTCCCCGCGCCGGCGCCAAGCCTGAGCGCGCCGGCTCGACGGTCCCCGGGCCGACGCGTAGTGACATTGATCGCGCCGGCGATCGCGTTGCGCCCGTAGAGCGCTCCCTGCGGTCCCCGAAGAACCTCGATCTGCTCGATGTCGAAGAGCTCCTGGTTGAACTGGAGGGGACTGGCCAGCAGTACGCCATCGACCGAGATAGCGACCGGGGTCTCGCCGTTCCGGATCTGGCCGACGCCCCGGATGTTGATCGCGACGTTCCCGGAATCCTGCGCGTCCGCGATCGTCACGTTCGGCGTGAGAGCGATGAAGTCCGTCGCGCGGCGCACCGCCGCGGTCTCGATCACCTCGGACGTGATCGCCGTCACCGCGACGGGCGCTTCCTGGAGGTTCTCCTCCCGAGCCCGGGGCGTGACCACGATCGTCTCGCTGATGATGGCCGGCGGCGTCGATTCACCCTCCGTCTTCTCGTCTTCCTGAGCTGGTGCCGCCGCCGGCAGCAATAGCACCGAACTCAGTACCAGGGGACCGAAGCCGGTTCCGTTCCCGACACACACTCGCATCATGAAAGCGCCCTCCCTCCAGGGTCCGATGGTTTCGGTTCCGGAACTGTAGTAAAATCTTCACTATTAGTCAACTCTTCTCTATCAACAAACACAGGCGCGGTTGACATGTCTTCGACATGAAACTAGTGTTTCAGGCATGTCCAAGATGCTCCAGATCCGGAACGTCCCCGAAGAGACCCACCGCCTTCTGAAGAGCCGCGCCGCGCTGGAAGGAGTCTCCATGTCCCACTTCGTGCTGCGCGAGATCGAGCGGATCGTCCGCCGGCCAAGCCGCCGGGAAGTACTGGACGCCATTCGCAGCGAACCCCCCGTGGCGCTCGACAAGACCCCGGCTGATGTCGTGAGGGAGGCCAGAGAATCCCGCCGGTGGTGATCGACGCCTCCGCGGCCGTCGAGATGCTGTTGGACACCGCGCCCGGCCGCCGCCTGAGCTCGAGACTCGCGGCCGAGTCGGTCGAGATCCACGTTCCTCACGTCGTGGACCTGGAGATCGCGCACGCGCTTCGGCGCTACGTGCGCCAAGGTGCCTTCGACGCCGCCCGGGGAACCCGAGCCCTGCGGCGCTGGCGCCACCTTCGGGCGGAACGCTACGAGCATCGTCGATTCCTGGACCGCATCTGGGAACTCCGGCATAACGTCTCGGCGTATGACGCGGTCTATGTGGCCCTGGCCGAAGCCCTCTCCACCAGCCTGCTGACGGCGGATCGGAGACTTGCCGGTGCTCCGGGGCTCGAAGGCCGCATCGAACTGATCTGAACGAGGCTGCCGGAGAGCAGGAGGGCTGAGCGCGTGCCGCTGCCAACACGAGGAATACCCGAGCGCCAGTCCGCCGGCAGCGGCCGCGGGCACGATGCCGGGAAGCCCCGAATCGGCCTCGTCCTCACCGGCGGCGGGGCGCGGGCGGCCTACCAGGTCGGCTTGGTCCGGCACCTGGCGAAGCGGCTTCCGGAGTTCCACTTCGACGTACTGACCGGCGTTTCGGCCGGCGCGATCAACGCCTCCTTCCTCGCCTCGCACACGGGAAGCGCCGACGAAGCGACCGAGGATCTCATGAGCACCTGGCTCGATCTGACGCCCGATCACGTGTTCCGGGACGACGGCTGGTCGCTGGGGAAGATGGTCTTCCGCTGGCTGTTGAACCTGGCTTCGGGCGGTCTGCGCTACCGGCCTCAGGTCCGCGGCCTGGTCGACACCTCACCGCTCGGCAGTCACCTCGCGAACGTCCTCGGCGTCGAGGCGGCGAACGGCCGCGTCCTGCCGGGAATCGCCAGGAACCTGGCCCGCGGCCGGCTGGACGCGGTCGCCGTGACCACCGTCGAGTGGTCGACGGGACAGACCGTGACCTGGGTCCAGGGCCGCGACATCGAGACCTGGGAACGGCCGAAGCGCCGCTCGGAACTGGCGCTGCTGACGCTCGACCACGTCCTCGCCTCCGCCTCGCTGCCACTGATCTTCCCGGCGGTACGGATCGGCAACGCCTGGCATGGCGACGGCGGGGTCCGCCTCACCTCGCCGCTATCGCCGGCCCTGCACCTGGGCTGCGATCGCCTGATCGCGGTGTCCACGCGCCACGAGCCCCTGGCGCCCAGGACGGCGGCCGCCGCCTACCCGCCGCCAGCCCAGTTCGCGGGCGTGCTCCTGAACGCCGTCTTCCTGGATCAGCTCGACCAGGACGCGAACCGGATGGAACTCGTGAACGGCCTGCTGGCGCGGCTGCCGGAGCCGGAACGTGGATCGCTCCGGCTCGTCGACCTGGTGCTGCTACGGCCCTCCGAAGACCTCGGCCGGCTAGCCAGCCGGTTCGAGCCCCGGCTGCCGAAGGCGTTCCGCTTCATGACCCGCGGTCTCGGCACCCGCGACACGAAGAGCCCGGACCTGCTCAGTCTCCTGATGTTCCAGCCCGACTACATTCGCGCTTTGATCGACGTAGGAGAAAGGGACGCTGAAGCGCGTCACGGCGAAATCGCGGCCCTGCTGAGCGGGGCGACTACGCGATCGTGATGTCGTCGCAGAGGTAGACGTCCTGGATGTGGTTCAGGAGCTCCACCCCCTCCGCCATCGGCCGCTGGAACGCCTTGCGGCCGGAGATCAGTCCCTGGCCGCCGGCGCGGCGGTTGATGACCGCCGTGCGCACCGCGGCCGCCAGGTCGCCGGCGCCGCCGGAGGAACCGCCGGAGTTGATCAGTCCGACCCGGCCCATGTAACAGTTCGCGACCTGCCAGCGCACGAGGTCGACGGGGTGGTCGGAGACCAGGTCGCTGTAGACCAGGTCATGGGTCTTGCCGAAGCCGACCGCCGGGTAGCCGCCGTTCTTCGTCGCCTGCTTCTGCTTGACGATGTCCGCCTCGATCGTCACGCCGATGTGGTTCGCCTGCCCGGTCAGGTCGGCCGAGTCGTGGTAGTCGACGCCGTCCACGACGAAGGCGCTGTTGCGGAGGTAGCACCAGAGGATGCACGCCATGCCGAGTTCGTGGGCCTGCTGGAAGCACTCGGCGATCTCGACCAGTTCCTCGCGGCAGACGTCGGCGCCGAAGTACACCGTCGCGCCCACCGCGGTGGCGCCGAGATCCCATGCCTGCTCCACCTGCGAGAAGAGGACCTGGTGGTAGGTGTGGGGATAGGTCAGACTTTCGTTGTGGTTGATCTTGACGATGAACGGGATCCGGTGGGCGTAGCGCCGGCCGATGCTGCCGAGCACACCCAGGGTCGAAGCGACGCCGTTGCAGCCGCCCTCCATCGCCAGCCGGATGATGTTCTCCGGATCGAAGTAGATCGGGTTCGGAGCGAACGAAGCGGCTCCTGAGTGCTCGATTCCCTGGTCCACGGGCAGGATGGACACGTATCCGGTGCCACCGAGACGGCCGTGCCCGAGCAGCCGTTCCAGGCTCGCCAGGGTGCGGTTGTTCCGGTCGGAGGGGCCGAACGCCCGGTCGACGATGTCGGGCCCCGGCACCGTCAAGTAGTCCTTCGGGATTCCGGTGCAGACGTGTCCGAGGAGGCTCTCCCCCTCGCTGCCAAGAAGCTCTTCGATGCGCGCGATGTCGGCCATGTTCTCCCCTGGTTCAGAGACCCGGAGGGTCGGATCGGGCGCATTCTAGCGTCGCCCGGAGGCGCGCGCCGAGGACGTCAGTTCAGGCTGGCGGCCTGCGGTTCCCGCACTGCTTCGGGGCGCTCCAGCCGTTCCAGAAGCTGGAGCAGCACGTCGAGAGCGGGCCCCCACAAGCGGTGCCGTCCGAGGTGGTAGACAGCGAGCGGTACGGGCTGCCCCTCGATCTCGAACGTGCGCTCCTCCACCAGCCGGGGGTGCCTAAGCGCCGAAAGCGGGAGCCGCACGCTGGGCGCCTCCGTGTTGCTGCCATCGTCCTCGGGGGACGGAACCGCCACCACGCATGCCCGCAACCGGAAGCCGCCGCTGCCGCCAACCTCGTCCAGCTCACCGAGCCGGAGAATCCGCGACGGGTCGACACCGAGACCGACGCTGCCGAGCCGAGCTACGGTCGGCCAGGGGTCGTCGCCCTCGAAGGTGGCCGCCGGGAAACTGAGCGGAGGCGACTCGTTCGGCTCTTCGCGCAGCAAGGTCCAGAGTTCCGCCGACTCGACGTACAGAGGCACGACGACGGCGACGCTGGCGCCTTCGCCGTCCGGCGCCGCGGGTAGCCGCTTCGAAAGCTCGAGCCGACGCTGAACCTGGAGAATCCAGCTCACGGAACCGACCCTATCCCCAGCACGTGGTGCGAGGTCGGATCCTCGCCTCCGTCCAGGGTCAGGCCCAGTCGAAAAAGATCGACGGACCCACTCGACCACCACATCCGGTGGCGCGCTATCGGCGGGTCCAGAAGCAGTTGCACCGATGTGCGCCCTGACGGAAGAGACCTCTTCTCCTCGACTTCGCCGCCCACGACCTCCAGGGCCGTTTCCTCCCGCTCCAGGAGAATCCGGAGCCGCGACCGCCGCACTTCGTGGCCCGCTTCCAGGCCGCCGGATACGTCCGGTTCCCATGCGACGAGAAACTCCGCGGACCCGCCTTCGATCAGGAGCCCCGACTCGCCGAACGGAGTGACCCGACCCGCGACGGGCCGCAGCCAGACTTCGCCGGCGAGCAGGTCCGACGGCTCTCCCGCTCGCGGACGCTGGCCGGTCTCAACCGGCAGGAACCGGTGCAAGGCGCCCTCGGGCGCCGGTGAAGGCCCGACCACCTCGGCCGGCCGCAACCAGAGCGGGTACAGGAAAAGCGCCGAGGATGCCGCCACCGCGGCAAGCCGGGCCGGGCCGAGCCGGCCGGCGAGGAACCAGAACATCGGAACGACGGCGCCGACGCCTCCGGGTCCGACGAGCGCGGACTCATCGCCAAGGTCGAAGGGGAAGAAGACGACGCGCGCGGCGACCGACGCGACCGCGCCAAGCAGCAGCGCCCGGCGCCAACCGGCGGCGAACAGGCCCCCGACCGCCGCCCACACCAGTGGCGCGCAGTACGGCGCGATCCCGACCGTTCGGCCGGCGACTGCATGAAGCAGGGTCTCCGGACCAATGCCGGCGGCGGCCCGGAGGCCCGGCGCGGGACGAGCCGACCATGCTTGGGCCGATGCCGCATCCAGGTGCCACTCCTCCGCTTCGAAGTCGACTGCCGGGAAGCCGGTCGAGGGATCGAAGACCGCTCGCTCCACCTCCGTGAAACCTCCGCGTGCCAATGCCGAGGCCCCGAGAGACGCTCCGGCGGTCAGCACCGCCCCCAGCGCCAGGGCGAGAAGGGCAGTCCCCCGACGCGACTGATGCAGCGCCAGCCAGGCCGCCGCCACGAGGGCCGGCAACAGGCTCAGACCGTCGACCGAAGCGACGGTCGCAAGCGCGAGGAGGAAGCCGACGAGAGACCAGCGAAACGCCTCGCCTCGCAGCGCTCCGCGCGTTTGGTTGGCAGCGGGCATCACGTGAACGACGAGCGCCCATGCCAGAGCCGACGTCGCGAGGCGGAGCATCCCCGGCGACGGCAACGGCAACACCGTGAAGGCCGTCGTGCCGGCGACGAACACGGCGATCCAGGCCGGCGCCCAGGGACCGACGCGACGCTCGAGCACCACGGCCGAGCAGGCCGCCGCGACCGCCAGCAGCAGCCAGTTCAGCAATGCCGGCCCTCGCCGGGGAGAGAGGCGGACGAAGGGCGCCGCCAGCACGGCGTATGCCGGCGGCCGCGCGAAACCGATCCGGGCGCCACCGGTGCTGCTTTCCAGGGCGATCGCCTCAGGCTCGCCCCCGAAGAGCCGGACGTAGCGGTCGTAGTCCGAGCGACCGTAGGTCAGGTCGCCATCCCAGGCCAGGCTCAGCGCCGCCATCCGGAACGTGGTTTCCCGCTCCCCGGCAACGACGGCATCCGACCGCATCGTCGCGGCGAACAGGGCGAGCAGCAGCCCGGCGAGCAGGATCCAGGACCACCGCCGCGCGACCGTGCCGGGACTGGAGATCACAGTTCGCTGTCGAAGGCGGTCGCACCGCAGAGCGTCATCGAACCACCGCCGAAGAGGTGCGGCTCGAACCGGAGCCGCGCCCGGCCGATTGGCCGCCGGAGCCTGAGGTGGATCCGGCACGCGTCGCCCGGCGGCAGGTCTCGCGGCAGCGGAATCCACGGCCTGCCCCGGAACAGGTCCCGCCCACCGCTCCAGAGCTGGGGCTCGAGCACCACGCCGCCGTCCTGGTTCCGGCCAGAGAGCCAGGTGGCGAAGCCCGTGTTCGAGACGACGAGTACGATCGAACGGCGCTCGCCGTCCGGCCAGGGCGGGTCACAGCCCTCGACCTCGATCCGCCCCGGCAGCCAGCCCCAGGTCAGCGAGGTGGGGGCCGGAGGCCTCGGCGACCGCAGCGGCGGCGGCTCTCCGGGCGGCAGGCGCGACCACTCGTCCAGGGCTTCGAAGACCGCCCGCGCCGCCGACGCCGGCCGGTGCTCCCGCTCGATGAAGGCCCGCGCCGCGGCGCCCATCCCGACCAGCCGGTCCGGCGCGCCAAGAAGCTCCCGCAGCAAGCCCGCGAGCGCGCCGGCCTCCGCGCCCGGATCGTCCTTGAGCGGGGCCTTGACCACGATGTCGTCCGGCAGTTCGACGAACTGGGCGTAGTCGGAGACCACCGCCGCCCGGCCCAGAGCGAGGATGCGCAGCAGCGAGGCCGAGGTTTCGCCGGCGCTCGGGTAGCGCAGGTTGAGACACAGGTCGCAGGCGGCGATGGCGGTCGGGAAGGCGGCCGGGTCGAGGAATCCGGTCATCGTGACCCGGTCCTGGACTCCGAGATCCCGTGCCAGGGCGACGAGATCGAGCTCCGGCGCGACATCTCCTACCACCAGCGCATGCACCTTCTCCATTCCCGGCTCGGCGAGAATGCGCAGGAGCACGTCCGTGCGCTTGATCGGGGTCTGGAAGCCGAAAGAGCCGATCAGGACGGCCGAAGGAGGAACGCCGGTTCGCTGCCGAAAGGCCGCCGCCTGCTCGGCGTCTGGGAGGTCGGGCGTCGGCATGGGCATCGGCACCCGGCGCATCGGCGGCAGCCGGCCTTCAGCCCGCAGCCCCGATTCCCTCTCCTGGCCCAGCTCCTCCTCCAGAAACCGGAGACCCCAGTTGCTATGGGTCAGGAGGCCGCGCTGCCGGAGCAGAAGGGACCGGTGCGCCGGCATCTCGAACAGTCGCGCCCGGCCGTGGCCGCCCCAGCGGATCGACAGCGCCGCCACGGCGCCCTCCCAGCCGTGCTCCTCGCCGAGGCCGCTGACGTAGGAGTCGAGATCCCCGGAGGCCAGGGTCGACTCCACCAACAGGTGGTGCAGGCGCAGGTCGTGCACGGTCACGACCCCCGGCGAATCCAGGGCCAGCCGGCGGACGCCCTCGTGGTAGAGGTTGTTGCCCATCTGGTAGAAGGGCAACCGTCCGCCACGATTGAGGGTCCCTGCGTCGAACGACTCGGCCTCGACCACTTCGTAGCGGTCCATGACCTGGGACGCGACCTCCTGCCCCGGCAGCCGGATCAGGCGCAGGTCGCATAAGGGTGCGAGCTCGTCGAGCAGATCGACGCTGTAATCCGCGATCCCCGACCTGACCGGCGGCAGCGGCGACACGAAGTCGACCGCCGGGGCGCTACGTCTGACCGCCATCGGGAGCTTCGAGCTGCTGGCCCAACCAGGCGTCGATGAAGGGATCGAGGTCGCCGTCGAGCACCCTCTCGACCGCCGACACCTCGAGCCTGGTCCGGTGATCCTTGACCATGCGATACGGATGCAGCACGTAGCTGCGGATCTGCGATCCGAAGCCGATCTCCATCTTCTGACCCTCGCGCTCCGCCTGTTCCTCGCGACGCTTCTGCACCTCCCTGTCGTAGAGCCTCGCCTTGAGGATCTTCATCGCCATCGACCGGTTCTTGATCTGGCTGCGCTCGTTCTGGCAACTGACCACGATGCCGGTCGGCATGTGGGTGATCCGCACGGCGGAGTCCGTCACGTTCACGTGCTGACCGCCGGCCCCGGACGACCGGAAGGTGTCGATCCGGATGTCCTTGTCCTCGACCTCGATGTCGATGTCGTCTTCGACCTCGGGGTACGCGTAGACGGAAGCGAACGAGGTGTGGCGCCGCTTCGCCGCATCGAAAGGCGAGATGCGCACCAGCCGATGGACACCGCTCTCACCTCGCAAACGGCCGAAGGCGTACTCGCCCCGAACCGCCACGGTCGCGCTCTTGAGCCCCGCTTCCTCGCCGTCGAGCCGCTCCAGCAGCGTGACGTCGAAGCCGCTCTGCTCGGCCCATCGCAGGTACATCCGCAGGAGCATCTCGGCCCAGTCCTGCGAGTCCGTGCCCCCCTCCCCGGGATGAATGGCGAGTAGGGCACTACGGTCGTCGTCTTCCCCAGAGAGCTTGAGTTCCAGGTCGAGCGCCGCCGACTCCCGCCCGACCCGCTCGATGAAGGAACCGAGCTCGGTGTCGTCCTCGGCTCCCAGAGCATCCTCAGCCAGCAGTTCCTGCCAGGCGTCGATCTCGTCCCGGTCGGCGTTCAGCCGTTCCAGAGTCCTCCGTCGGCGTTCGAGAGCGCGGCGACGGCGCAGCAGCGGCGCGCTCTTCCTCGGCTCGTCCCAGAAGCCGGGCTGCTGCATCTCGTGATCGAGAGCCGCTAGCTGTTCCTCGACCTCCGCCGGGTCAAAGATACCTCCGCAGGCCGTCCAGACGGATCCTCAGATCGGAGAGCGAGCGGTTCGCGTCGGCCGCAATCATCGGCGCAGTATGGCAAAGCCGGCAAGGGCCACGCAAAGCAGAGGCACGAGCAGCGGCGCCCGGGTGAAGGGAGTCAGACCGCTCAGGGGAACGATCTGCGCCCGCATGACCATGGCCTCGTCGATCGGCGTGTCGGCAAGCACCCGGCCCCGCCGGTCAATCACGGCCGAGATGCCGGTGATCGCCGCCCGGACGAGCGGCCGGCCGTTCTCGGCCGCGCGGAAACGGGCGGGTCGCAGGTGCTGGTGGGGCGCCCAGGTTCGGCCGTACCAGGAGTCGTTCGTGATGGTCACCAGGACACTCGCTCCGCGCCGCACCCGCGCCGCAACCTGTTGCGGAAAGACGATCTCGAAGCAGATCGACACTCCCAGCCGCGCGGGATCCGCGTCGAGCAGGCGCACCTCGTCGCCGGGAGAGAAGCCGCCGGCCTGACGCGCCAACTCACGTACGGCGGGCAGCAAGCCGCCGAACGGCACGTACTCGCCGAATGGAACGAGGTGCATCTTGTCGTAGGTCTGGCGCTGTGCTCGGCCCGGACCGGGCGTCAGCAGATAGGCCGCGTTGAACGCTCGCGTCTCCTCTCTGGATTCGGCCTCGTCGCCTGACTGGTCCCAGCGCGCGCTGTTGAGCAGCAGGGAGCAGCCCCCGCCAACGACTCTCTCGAGATCGGCGGCGAACCGGCCGTCCCGCTCCACTTGGTACGGCCAGCCGGCGCTCTCCGGCCAGACGACGAGCCGCCCGGGTTCACAGGCCTCCCGGCTGAGCGCGAAGAGCCGTTCGTAGTTCGAGGCGAGGTCGGCGAACTGCTCGTCCGGTCCTCCGTCAGCCATCGCCGCCGTCGCCATGTGGATGTTCGGCTGAACGACCGCCACATCCAGGCGGCGTTCATCCCCAGGCCGTCGATCCAGGTTGGTCCAGCGCGCGATCGCGAGAAGGGCCGCGACCGCGGCCAGGGCGGCTACGGCTCCGCGACGGCTCTCCCCGCCAACGAGGCGAAACAGGGCGAGACCGGCGGCGGGGACCAGGAAGGAGACACCGTGACTCCCGATCCAGCGGGTCACGTCGAGAGCCCCGGGAACGTCCACCCAGGCGTACGCCAGCAGGTTCCACGGAAAGCCCGACGGCCCCAGCCCCCGAACCCACTCCAGAGCGACCCAGCCGGCCGGCGCCAGCAGCAGGGACAGCACATCGCCGCGGGCGAGCAGCCGGCCCGCGAGCCAGCAGAACAGGCCGTGGTAGAGCCCCAGGTAGAGGGCCAGCAGCCCCAGGAGAAGCGCCGACGCGACGCCGGGCAAGCCGCCGTAGATCTCCAGCGTACCGGCGATCCACGGTATGGCGACCAGCCACCCCACGACGCCATGCAGCCAGCCCAGCCACAGCCGTCGCCAGGAACTCGGTACGGCGGCGATGGCGAAGAGGGGCGCCGCCACGGCCAGCGGCAGCAGCAGCCCGGGCCGCTGATCGAAGCAGAAGGCCCACCAGACACCACCGCCTGCGCTCAGGGCGAGCTGGAACCAGAGCGACCGGAGCGGCAACGGCCGTCCGTCCCGCGGAGCTGGCCGCGGCTCGACCGGGCCGCCGTTCAGTTGTTCGGCGTGATCCAGGTCTCGAGCCCGTACTGTTTGGCGAGTTGCTCCGCCGCGGCCGCGGCCGCGGTCTGGTCGTCGAACGGGCCCACCCGTACCCGCTGCATCACCTGACCGTCCAGCGTCTGCGGCGACACGAACGCGTTGTGGCCGTCCGCCCGCAGCTTCTGCTCCACCGACACCGCCTGCTCGACGTCCGCGCTCGAGAACACCTGGACGACCAGGGCGGCTCCCACAGCCTGACGCGGAGCATCGGCGGCGCCGGCGTGTTCATCCTCGGCCGCCCCGAAGAACCGGACGACCTCGGCCGGCTCTGGTTCAGCCGCGACGGCAGGAGGTTTCGCCGGAAGCAGGGCCGGCTCGGAGGCGACCGCCGGCTCCTCTTCCTCTACTCCGGCGACGTCCGTGGCGTTCGACTGACCCCACCACGCTCCCGCCGCGAAGGCGCCCACGACCGCCAGGACCAGAAGTGCTACGAACGCCGCGATCTGGGTGTTGCTGAGGGTGACCTCATACGGTTCGTAGGGTTCGCGACTCACTCTTTGGGTTCTTGCGGCTTCCCGCTCATGAAGGAGCCGAAGGCCCTCAGCAGCTCAAGCGGCAGCGGGAAGAGAATGGTCGAGTTCCGTTCCGTCGCGATGTCCGAGAGGGTCTGCAGGTAGCGCAGCTGGAGCGTCACTGGATTCGCGCTGATCGCATTGGCCGCCTGCGCGAGCGACTCGGAGGCCTGGAGCTCACCACTCGCGTGAATCACCTTGGCGCGCTTCTCGCGCTCCGCCTCGGCCTGCTTGGCCATCGCGCGCTGCATTTCCTGCGGCAGGTCGACGTGCTTGACCTCGACCATGGAGACCTTGATGCCCCAGGGGTCGGTCTGCTGGTCGATCACCGTCTGGAGCTGGTCGTTCAAAGTCTCCCGCTCGCTCAGCAGTTGGTCGAGTTCGGTCTGGCCGAGGATCGAACGCAGCGTGGTCTGCGCCAACTGACTGGTGGCGAACAGGAAGTTCTCGACTTCCACGATCGCTTTGGTCGGTTCCAGCACGCGGAAGTAGACGACCGCGTTCACCTTCACGGAGACGTTGTCCTTGGTGATGATGTCCTGGGGCGGCACGTCGAGCACGACCGTGCGAAGCGAGACCTTGACCATGCGGTCGATCGGCCAGAGGATGAGCACCAGGCCGGGGCCCTTCGGTTTCTCCAGGATCCGGCCCAGCCGAAACACGACGGCGCGCTCGTACTCGGCCATGATGTTGATCCACCGGGTGAGCAGGAAGAGGCCCGCCACGACGAGGAAGCCAATGAACGGAAGGGTGGTCATACGGATTCAGGTCCTTTCTGGAGAGTGATTCACGAATCGCGAACCGGTTCCACGCGCAGGGTCATCCCGTCCACCTGGACCACGCGAACGCGATCGCCCTCGGCTACGGCAACGTCCGCTTCCGCGTTCCAGAGTTCGCCGTGCAAGCGGACCTTTCCCGACGCGCCGACGGCGATGCCGGTGCTCACCAACCCGAGTTCGTCGAGCAGTCCCTCGCTGCCGGTCGCCACCCGTCTGAACTGCGCCTTGAGCGCCAGACGGCCGAGGGCGAGCGTCACGAGCCCGATCGTGATGCCGATCGCGATGACCAGGTTCAGGCTCGCCCGCAGCGCCGGATCGGCGTCCCGGAACAGCATCATCGCCCCGAGACAGAACGAGATCGCGCCGGCCAGCGTGAGCATGCCGAAGCTCGGGATCTTGATCTCCAGCACCCAGAGAACGCCCGCAAGCAGGAGCAGCGCCAGTCCGGCGTAGTTGATCGGCAGCACCGACATCGCCCAGAGTCCCAGGATCAGGCAGATGGCGCCGACCACGCCCGGGAAGATCGCACCCGGGTGGGTGATCTCGAAGATGAGGCCGATCGAGCCCAGGGACATCAGCAGGATGGCGATGTTCGGGTGCGCGATCGTCGAACGGATCCGCTGGAAGACGGACATCTCGACCCGGCGGACCGTGGCGTCGCGGGTCCTGAGCGCCGTCTCCTCGCCGCGCTTCTCGACCACGCGGCCGTCGAGTTCGACGAGCAGCGACTGCAGGCTGGGGGCGACCAGATCGACGAGGCCGGCTTCCAGCGCCTCCTCGGCCGAGAACGACCTGCTCTCCGTGACCGCCTCCTCGGCGAGCTTCTGGTCGCGGCCGCGGCGGGCCGCGAGCGAACGGGCGGTCGCCGCCGCGTCCTGGGTCACCTTGTCGCCCATCGCGCCCGGAATGTCCCCGCCGCCGCCGGCCACCGGATGGGCGGCGCCCGTGTTCGTGCCGGGCGCCATCGCCGCAACATCGGCGCCGAGCAGGATGAAGAAACCGGCCGACGCCGCCTGGGCGCCACTCGGCGAGACGTAGACGACAACCGGCGTGTCGGCCTCCAGAAACGCCGTGAAGACGGCTCGCATCGCCTGCATCTCGCCGCCCGGCGTCGATAGTTCCACGACCAGCGCCTCGGCGCCGGCCAGGTCCGCCTCCGCGGTCACCTGCTCCATGAACTCGGCCACGACGACCTGGATCGCCGAGTCGATCCTCGCGACGTAGACTTCCGGCACGGCCTCCGGACCGGCCTCCGCTTCGAGGTCGGAGGCGTCGGCCGCGTCCCCTGCCGGTTCGACGGGCGTGCCCTCCTCTCCTTCCGCCCCCGGTCCGGCTGCGAGCAGCGCCAGCGGGAGAAGGATCAGGACGAAGGCGAGGATCAGCCGCGCCGAACCTGCCAGCTTCGGAGCGTTCATCGCCAACAGTCTACTTGACCGCAAGCGGCCGATGACATGGTCGGGGCGAGAGGATTTGAACCTCCGGCCTCACGGTCCCGAACCGTGCGCTCTACCAGGCTGAGCTACGCCCCGCCGCACCGACGCCGCAGAATACGGCTAGCCAGCCCGGAAGTCCAGCGTTCCGTGATCCACCAGGAAAGCGCTACGGAGTGGCGTCCTGCTCCAGGGCGGAGATCACGATCTCCTCGTCGTCGACCGCTCCGTGCTCGAAGGGCTCGCCGTTCACTTCGATCGTCGTCACGGCCACGCTGCTCAGGGTGAGCCGCACCTCCTCGTCGGCCGTGACGGTCAGGGACTCTCCCTGCACCCGCAACTCGCTGACCGTTCGATCGCCGTCCGCGTAGGCGTCGACCCAACTCGTCCCCTGGAACTCCATCGTGACCCGCAAGGCACGCTCCGCCTGTGGTTCGGCCGACGGCAGCTCCGGCACCGTCTCGGTCAGCGGGGGCGCCATCGTCTCCACCTCCTCGCCGGGATCCCGGTCCATCGTGGCAAGCCAGACGATCGCAGCCGCGACCACCGCCAGACCGACGAGGATCGCTACCGTTCGTCCGACCATCCAGGTCGACGCCGAGCCTCCAGCCGTTTCCGTGGACCCCTCGTACTCGCCGCCCGCGGAGGCGACGAGGTAGAAGTTGAGGACTTCGTCAGAATCGAGGCCGACAATCCGGGCGTACTCCCGCAGGAAACCGCGGACGAAGATCGAGGCCGGGAGCAGGTCGAAGCGGTCCTCCTCCAGCAACTCGAGGTAGCGGATGTTGATCTTGCTGGACTGCGCGATCGCTTCCAGGTCGACGCCGCGGACCTCGCGCTGGCCGCGGAGCCAGGAGCCGAAGGACTCCCGTTCGAATCTGGCCTCGGGCGCCTGGTCCTGCTCGGACGCCTGAAGTTCCTCAGGCGCCGGATCCTGCTCGCTCATCTCGCCGCCTCTGCCCAGCGTGGCATTCGCTCCGCACCATTGTACTCCGTGAAGAGAATCGGCTGGTCGCGGACCACTTCACACCTACCGCGGCTGATACGATCAGCGGTCCTGTTGACGCATCGTTGCCGTGGATGCTCTTCACGAGCGCCCGGGCGCGCCGGCTACCGCATGAGGATTCCGCAAAGCACTCAAGACAGCCTGGCGCGCGGTGACATCGACGCAGTAGAAGCGGACTGGCTGGTCGCGATCGATGGCGAGATCGAGGTCGGGCAGTTCCTCGCCATCACCAAGGGCCTGGTGCGACTGGGTGAAGAGGATCGGGTTGGAACGCTCCTCGAACTGCTCGACGATCAGCTCCGGGAACGCGGAATGTGGGCCGCACGCCTGGAACTCATCCGCGGCGCCGCGCACTACTTCGTGCGCAGCGGACAGGTCTACGACACCGTTCTCGACACGCTGCACGAGCTCTACCGCGACCGCGAGTCCGACCTGAACGACCTGCTGCAGGAACTCAACCTCGATCAGGGACGCGGGCACGCGAGCAAGCTCTGGGACAAGGTGGACCGGCTGCGCAACCTTCTCGCGTTCCGGCCTGGAGACATCGTGGAAATGGAAGGCCGGGGCGCCGGCCGCATCGCCGAAGTCAACATGCCACTCCACGTCTTCAAGGTGGACCTGGAGAAAGCGAAGGGGGTGTCGGTCGGTTTTCGGGCGGCCGGCAAGATGCTCAGACTGCTGCCGGAAGGGCACGTGCTCCGCCAGAAGCTGGAGGGACCGGAGCAACTCGAGGGACTCAAGCCCACCGAACTGCTGGAACGAACCCTCAAGAGCTACGACCGACCGCTGACCGGCGCCGAAGTCAAGGTCATCGTCGTCGGCATCATCCCCGAGCGCCGGTGGTCGAGTTGGTGGACCAGCGCGCGGAAGCAGCCGCAGGTGCTGTCGTCCGGCGGTCCCCGGCAGACCTACCAGTGGCTTGAAGCAACGGACGCCGAGGAGTCGCTGTGGCGAGAGTTCGAGGACGCACCGAACCGCCAGAAGGTCGGACTCCTGCGGCGGGCGGCCAACCAGTCGCAGGAACTTCGCGGGCGGATGACGGAAGAGCTCGATCGCATCAGCCGCACACTCACCGGCGAGCAGCCCGCGCTCGCCTTCGAGGTCCGCTACGCCCTCGAGCGCTTCGGTGCCGAGCCCTCCTGGCCGGCCGAGGACCTGCTGCGGAACCTGCCGGATCCGCTCGAGTTCTTTGCGTCACTCGACCAGCGCCCCGCTCGTGAACAGGGTTACGCCCTGCTCCCGGCCTGCCGGGACGACTGGCTCGAGGTGCTCGAGCGACGCTTCCTCCTGGAAACCGACACGAAAGCGATCGACGCGATCGCCGCGGCGCTGGACGAGGAGACGTTGAGCCGTTGCGCCGCTCGCGCCCAGGTCCAGCCTCACCGCACCCCCGCGGCCTTCACCTGGCTGGTCGAACGGGCAGCCTTCGAACCGTCGCTGCGGCAGGGTCGGCAGAGCCGTCTCCTGAACCTGCTGATCCAGGCGCTGCGACACGATGCCTTCTCACCTTTCCGGGCCCGGATCAAGGCCCTGTTCGACTCCGGCGGCACGGCGCCAAGGCTCCTTCCGGAGCTGACCCTCGACGAGGCCCGCCAGGCCGATGTCGCGATCCGTCATGCGGCGCTCGAGGACTACCGCCGGGAACCGCTGCTGGCAGCACTTCACCTGAAGTTCCCCGACCTTCAGGCGGACCAGGACGACGACAGCGACGACCTCTACGCGCTGCCGGCATCGATCGAAGCGCAGCGCGAGAAGCTGCGAGAGTTGGTCGAGCAGGAGATTCCGGCCAATCGCAAGGCGATCGAGGAGGCGCGCGCCCTCGGCGATCTGCGCGAGAACTTCGAGTACAAGTCCGCGCGGCAACGCCACGAGTACCTCACCGCCCTGGCGACCCAACTGCAGCAGGATCTGCAGCGGTCGACGCCGATCGACGTCGCGAGCGCGGCCTGCGACCGACTGCGGATCGGCAACCGCGCGACACTCGAGTCGGACAGCGGCGAACAGCGCACCCTTGCCATCCTCGGTCCCTGGGAGAGCGCACCGGAGCGGGGCATCATCTCGTACGAGTCGGACCTCGGCGGCCGTCTGCTGGGGTCGGAGCCCGGAGCACGTGTAGAGCTGGACGGCGAGACCTTCACTCTGCGCGCGATCGAAGCGCTTCCAGCCGGCGGTTAGGGCCGGCCTGGCGTAGCGCCACCAAGATAGAGCCGGCCTGACGGCCGGCCCGCTTCTTGGCCGCCTGCGGCAGCGGCGGGTCAGAGGACCCGCGCACCTGCTAGACTTATAGCGAAGTGTCTCTAGGCGTGGACGAGGTGCGGCGGATTGCCGAGCTGGCGAGACTGCGGATCTCGGCCCGCGAAGAAACGACGTTCGCCAGTCAGCTTTCCGAGATCGTCGACTACATCGATCAGCTCCGGGAGTTCGATGACGGCACGGCTTCCCTCGAGGATGCCGCGACAGCCAGTGACGCCACCGACAACGACCTTCCCCGCCCGGCGGACCCGGAAGACAATGCGCTGATCGACCAGTTCCTGGACAACGCGCCCGCTTCCCTCGACCGCTTTCTGCTCGTACCGCAGGTCAAGGCGACGCCGGGCGGCGACGACTGATGCAACCGACCACCGCGGAGGGGCTGGCAGCCGCGATCCGTTCCGGGGAGCGGAGTGCGGTCGACACCGTCGAAGCAGCGTTCGCCCGCATCGACGAGGTCGACGGCTCCGTTGGCGCCTTTCTCGAACTCTGGCGAGATGAAGCGACCGAGCGGGCCGCCGACATCGACAGCCGGCGGGACGGAGGATTGCCCCTCGGTCCGCTCGCCGGCGTACCGACTGCCCTGAAGGACAACCTGTCCCTGGCGGGGCACGAACTGAACTGCGGCTCGCGCATCCTGGCCGGATACCGGGCGCCCTACACTGCCGGCGCCGTCGAGCGCCTGGTGGCTGCGGACGCCGTGCCCGTCGGTCGCGTGAACATGGACGAGTTCGCCATGGGTTCGTCGTGCGAGAACTCGGCCCTGGCCACGACGCGCAATCCCTGGAACCTGGCCATGGCGCCCGGCGGATCGAGCGGCGGCTCGGCGGCCGCGGTCGCGGCGGCCGAGGTGCCCCTCGCGCTGGGCTCGGACACCGGCGGCTCGATCCGGCAACCGGCCGCCTTCTGTGGCGTGGTCGGCGTCAAGCCCACCTACGGCCGGGTCTCGCGCTACGGTCTCGTCGCCTTCGCGTCCTCGCTCGACCAGATCGGACCGCTCGGCCGCAATGTGCGCGACGCGGCCCTCGCGCTCGGCGCCATCGCCGGACCCGACCCGCGGGACTCCACCTGCAGCGAAGAGCCCGTCCGTGACTTCCTGAAACCGATCGAGGACGGCATCGAGGGGCTGAAGGTCGGCACCATCCGCGAGGTCAGAACCTCGGCGCTGGAGGGCGACGCGGCGCGCGGCTTCGACCAGGCGCTCGAGGCACTCGCCCGCTGCGGCGCCGAGCTGGTCGAGGTCAGCGTCCCACTGATCGAAACGGCGGTCGCCACCTACTACGTGCTCGCCAACAGCGAGGCCAGCGCGAATCTCGCCCGGTTCGACGGCAGCCGCTACGGCCACCGCGCCGCCGGCGCCCGCTCGCTCGGCGAGATGTACACCGGCAGCCGCAGCGAGGGCTTCGGCCCGGAGGTCAAGCGCCGGATCATTCTCGGGACCTTCGCCCTGTCCTCGGGCTACTACGACGCCTACTACGGGCGCGCCGCGCGGATCGCCGGCGCCCTGCGACAGCAGTTCGCGGAGGCCTTCGAGCAGGCCGAACTCCTGGTGACGCCGACCAGCCCCGGCGGCGCCTTCGAGCTGGGTGAACGGGTCGACGATCCGCTGGCCATGTACCTCTCGGACGTGTTCACGACGCCGACCAGCCTGGCTGGCATACCGGGCATCTCGGTCCCCTGCGGCCTAGACAGCCGTGGCCTTCCCCTCGGGCTTCAGATCCTGGCGCGTCCGTTCGCGGACGCCACGGCGCTGCGGGCGGCCCGGGCGTTCGAACGGGAAACGGGTTTCGAGTGCCGCCCGGCGCCGGTTCAATGAGCGTGCGCGCCTCCCTCACCGTCGCCCTCGTCCTTGCCGCGCTCCTGCCCGCGGCGAGCGACGCCGCCACGCGACGCATGGCCGTGCCGGAGATCGGATCGCCGAGTCCGGTCGCGGTTCTGGCCGCCTCCGGGAAGATCCACATCGAGGCGAAGCCCCGGCGGAACGAAGGTCTGCTGGCGTTCGCCGAGCGGCTCTGCGGCAGCTCGCGGCACGCCTCGGCCGTGAGCCGGGCGAACGGAGGCGTCCGCCGGCTCCGTCGCGGCGTCCGATACAAGGTGCCCTTCGAGCTGCTGCCCGCCCGGCACCGGCAAGCCGTCATTCGGGCGCTGCTGCCGAGAGACCAGGCCACCGCCGAAGGCTGGCGGCACCGCGTCGCCTCCTCCTCGCGCGGCGCCAGGTCGGAGAGCCTGTGGAGCATCGCGGAGTGGTTCACCGGCTCTGGCGAGAACCACGGGACGCTGCGGCGGGCGAACAGCCTGACCAGCAACGTCATCCGACCCGGTCAGGTCATTCTCATCCCGCGCAACCTCCTCTCCGAGCCCTACATCGGCATGCTGCCCGCCGCCGCGACCCGCCAGGCGGTTGAGGCGGCGGATTCCGGGGCCGGTTCCTTCACCGGCGATGGGCCCTTCGGCCGCTACGACTCGGATGGGCAGGGCGACTACGCCAGCTACCGCCTGAAGGCCGGCGAAGCCCTCTATTCCAGCGTCGTCATGCGATTCACCGGGCGGCTCCTGGCCAGCGACGTGAACGAACTGGTCGACCAGATCAGGGAGCGCAACACGATCCGCGATGTGCGCGACCTCCCCGTCGGCTACGAAGTCAAAATCCCGCTCGACCTGCTCTCGGCCCGCTATCTGCCACCCGATCATCCGCGCCGCCAGGAGTGGGAAGCGCAGCGCTCCGCCTCCGAAGAGATCGAGAACGAGCTGATGGCCCTCGATCTCGACGGGGTCACGGTGGTGCTCGACGCCGGCCACGGCGGCCGCGACACCGGGGCGCCGGTCGGCGGTCTGTGGGAGAGCGTGTACGTCTACGACATCATGCTGCGCACCAAACGGCTGCTTGAGAGCCGGACGGCCGCCACCGTCGTGCCGACCACGCGCGAAGGCTCCACGTTCCGGATCCGGGACGCCGACGTGCTGCCACATTCCCGTGGGCACTCCGTGCTCACGGACCCCCCATACCGCATCGACAACGCGGCGGTGGCCACGAACTTCCGGTGGTACCTGTCGAACTCGATCTACCGGCAGCGCCGCCAGGCCGGCGCCGAGCCAGGTCAGGTCATCTTCATCTCGATTCACGCGGATTCGCTGCACCCCTCGCTGAAAGGCGCCATGGTCTACATTCCGGGGCTGGTCGGCATCACGAACAACTACGGAAAGTCGGGCAGCGTGTACAACTCCCGCCGCGAGGTCAGGGCCCAACCCCGGGTCTCCTTCACGCGAACCGAACGGACGACCAGCAAGGGCCTGTCGCGCGATCTCGCCGAGCACCTGCTCGGCAGCTTCCGCCGCGCCGACCTGGCCGTTCATCACAACAACCCGATTCGCGATCGGATCTGGCGCGGACGCCGCGTCTACGTGCCGGCGCAACTCCGCTTCAACCAGATACCCGCCAAGGTCCTGCTCGAGGTCTGCAACCTGAGCAACGATCAGGACCGCCGCCTGATCAAGACCCGCGCCTACCGTCAACGGGTCGCCGAGGCGATCGTGGACGGCATCCTGTCCTACTACGGCGTGCCCGGCACGGGAGTCGAGCGCAGCGTCACCGCCGGCAGTTGAGGTCGCCGCACAGCTACGGCACCACTGCGGCGATCAGTAGCGGCGCATCAATCCGACCACGATCCCCTGGATGCGGAGCCGATCCGCGGCGACGTAGAACGGCTCCATCTCCCGGTTCGCCGGCTGCAGCCGGATGGAATCGCCTTCGGGGAAGTACCGCTTGAGCGTCGCCTCGTCGTCGATCAGGGCGACGACTACCTGCCCCGACTGGGCTTGATCCTGCTCGGCGATCACCACCAGATCGCCGTCGCAGATGCCGTCGTCGATCATCGAGTCCCCCTCCACCTCGAGGACGTAGTGCCGCCCGGCCGGGCCGCGCTCGAGCAGGTGCTCGGGCACAGGCAGGTCGTCGACGCCCGGCACCGCCTCGATCGGCCTGCCGGCGGCGATCCGGCCGTGAAAGGGAATGGAGTTCGCGGCCGGACGCCGGCCACGCAGCGTCTTCTCCGTCAGTTCCAGGCCGCGCTTCTGATTCCAGCCGCCGCGCAGATAGCCCTTCTGCCTCAGGAGCTTCAGGTGCTTGTGGACGGTGCCGTAGGACCGGTAGCCGAAACGGCGGCGGATCTCCAGGTGGGTGGGCGCGATACCCCGCATCTGGTGGAACTCGCAGACGAAGTCGAGAATCTGCTTCTGTCGCTCGGTCAGGAAGTCGTCCATCGAATGACCAATGCTAGACGCAAACACAGCGTAAGACAACCGGCGGCGCCCCCCGCCGCCCGCCCCGCTGCCCGGCCGCATACACTACGCGGCCGATGCCGGAGCACCTCGAGCAACACGAACTGGAGAACGGCATGCGGGTCGTTCTCCACAAGGACCCGCGGCTGCCCCTGGCGGCCGTGAACGTCTGGTACCACGTCGGTTCGAAGAATGAAGAGACGGGCCGTACCGGCCTGGCGCATCTGTTCGAGCACATGCTGTTCCAGGGATCGGCGAACGTGTCCGAGAACGGCCACTTCGAGCACATCCAGAAGGTCGGCGGCGTCGCCAACGGCTCGACCTGGTACGACCGCACGAACTACTACGAGACCCTGCCCGCGAACCACCTGGAGCTCGGCCTCTGGCTGGAATCCGACCGCATGGGCTTCCTGCTCGAGGCCCTCACCGAGGCGAAGTTCGAGAACCAGCGCTCGGTGGTCATGAACGAGCGCCTGCAGCGTGTCAACAACCAGCCGTACGGCCTGGCCGGGGAACGTCTGAGCGAACTCCTCTACCGGCGCCCCAACGGCGCCAATCACCCATACGCCTGGCCGGTGATCGGCTACATGGACGATCTGGAGGCCGCTACCCTCGACAGCGTCGAGGACTTCTTCCGCACCTGGTACCGGCCCAACAACGCGGTCCTTACCCTGGCCGGAGACATTGACGGCGAAGCCGCTCTCGAGCAGGTCCTGCGCTACTTCGGGGAGATACCGTCCGGGCCCTTGCCGGCGCCGCCCGCCGTCGAACAGGCGAGCGAGATCGGTCCCCGCGGCGAATCACGGGAGATCCTCGAGGACTCGATCGAACTGCCGCGCTCCTACTCCGCCTGGTGCGTCGACGGCTACGGAAGCGACGACTGGTACGCCGGCGAGCTGCTGGCGATGATCCTCGCCTCCGGGAAGATGAGCCGGCTCCATCGCGACCTCGTCTATGAACGCCAGATCGCGCAGTCCGTCTCCACGGTCATCCTGCCCACCGAGATCTGCGCCACCTTCGCCATCGTCGCCACCTGCCAGAACCGCGAGCCGGACCCCCTGGCGAACGCCGAAACCCTCGAACGGGCGGTGCTCGAACACGTGGAAGCGATTCGGTCGGCCGGTCCGACCGCCGAGGAACTCGAGCGGGCGCGGCGGAGCCTGCTGCTCGCACACCACGACAGCCGGCAGGATCTGGCCCTGTGCGCCGACCGCCTGTCCTGCGCGGCGACCTACTTCGACGATCCGTCCAGGATCTTCTCCGAACCCGAGCGTCTGCTCCGGGTCGACCGGGAACAGGTGCGGGACCTGGCCCGGCGCGCCCTCGCCGCGGAACGACGCGCCGCCATCATCGTGGTGCCGAAGTCGTGACCGCGAACGGACAAGCAACACTGGACCGCGGCCGGCCGCCTGTCCCCGGCCCCGGCAAGAGCTGCTCCTTCCCGAACTTCGAGGTCGAAGAGCTCGAGTCCGGCACCCGGCTTTGGACCCTCGACGTTCAGGACTGCGGCCTGGTCACCGTCGTGCTGCTCATGCCCGGCGGCAGCGAACTCGACAGTCCCGAGCGCGCCGGCCTCGCCTCGTTCACGGCCGGACTTCGCGGCGCCGGAACCAGGGAACGCGACGCGCTCGAGTTCGCCGCCGCCGCGGAGGACCTCGGAACCGCCATCTCGACTTCCTGCGGCTGGGAGAACGCGGCCGTCGGCACCACGATCGGCGCCGACGATGTCGCCGCCGGCCTGGAGCTGGTCTCCGAAGCCGCCGCCGAACCAGCCTTCCTGGGCGAAGAAGTCGAGCGCCGGCGGAGGCGCCGCCTGGCCGAGATCGAGCGGCGCCGCAGCGACCCGGCCGCGCAGGCCAGGATCGCCTTTGCCCGCGCCATCTACGGCGCCACGCCCTACGCCTACCCGGCGATCGGCGACCGAAGCACGACCGCGGCGATCACCCGCGAGGACATCGCCGCGTTTCACGACCGGGCCCTCGCAGCCGGCTCGTGCCACCTGATCGCGGTCGGCGATCTGGAGCGCGGCCGCGTGCGCCGGGCGATCGAGGAAACGGTCGAACCGCAGCTCCGGGCCCACGCCCGCCGCTTCGACGCCAGGCCCGAAAGCCTCGAACCCGAGTCTCCTTCGCCGCCCGCGCGTCGCGTCGTGGTCGTCGACCGGCCCGGCGCCGCGCAGGCCGAACTGCGGATCGGTCACTCCGGCGTGCCGCGACATCACCCCGACCGCGTCCGGCTCCAGGTGGCGAACTCCATCCTCGGGGGCAAGTTCATGAGCCGGCTGAACCTCACTCTCAGGGAGAAGCACGGCTACACCTACGGCGTCTCGAGCGCCTTCGATTTCCGCCGCGGCCCCGGCCCCTTCGTCATCTCGACAGCGGTGGCCAACGATGTTGCGGGCGCCGCCTGCCGGAAGACGATCGACGAGGTCGAGCGGATGTGCGCCGAACCGCCTGTTGCGTCCGAACTCGACGACGCCCGCAACTACATGGTCGGCGTCTTTCCCTACACGCTGCAGACGATCCAGGGCCTCTCATCCCGCCTCCAGACGCTCGCCGTCTTCGACCTCGAACGGGACGAGTACGACCGCTGGCCTGAACGGGTTCGCGCGACCTCGAACGAAGACGTTCTCGAGGTCTGCCGCCGCCACCTGTCTCCCGAAAGCCTGACGATCGTCGCGGTCGGCCCCGCGGACGAGCTCCTGCCCCAGCTCGAGGGGCTCGGAACGACCGAGGTGCAAGCGGCCGGCTGAGCGCCGCGCGCGTGGTATCTTCTGCGGCTGTTTCCACGCCTGCGACGGGAGCGTCGATGCAACTCGAGAACTCGGAACAAATACGCAACCTCGCCGTCGTCGGACACAACGACACCGGCAAGACGACACTGCTCGCCGGCCTGCTCTACACCGGCGGCGTCTTCAACCGGCAGAACAGGGTCGAAGACGGCAACACGGTGACGGACTTCGACGACGAAGAGGTCCGGCGCGGCATCTCGATCGGCCTCGCCGTCTGCTACACGCCCTGGTCGGCCGGCGCCGCGCTCCACAAGGTCAATCTGATCGACTGCCCCGGTTCCGGCATCTTCGTCCACGAGAGCAGTTCCGGCATGCGCGCCGCGGACGCCGCCCTTCTCTGCGTGAACGCCGCCTCGCCGACCCAGGTCATGGCCGAAAAGGCCTGGGAGATCGCCGGCGAGATGGAACAGCCGGTGATGTTCCACCTGACGAAGATGGACCGCGACAACATCGACTTCACCGGCTGCATCGCGGAACTCCAGGAGAACTTCGACCGCATGGCCCTGCCTGTCCAGATCCCGATCGGCGCCGGCAAGGACTTCACCGGCGTCGTCGACCTGCTGAGCCGCAAGGCCTACACCTACGACCTGGACGGCGCCGGCCGGAGCCAGCCCTCCGAACCGCCGTCGGAACTCGCGGACCAGATCGACGACTGGCGCAACAAGCTGACCGAAGCGGTCGCGGAGAGCGACGACGAGTTGATGGAGGCCTACTTCGAGAACGGCGATCTGACCCAGGAGCAGTTGATTCAGGGGCTCAAGGCCGCGATCAGGTCCCGTGCCCTGTTTCCGGTGACCATGTCGTCCGGCGGCCACGGCATCGGCAACTCGGCTCTGCTCGACGCGGTGGTCCAGCTCCTGCCCTCGCCGGCGGACGCGCCGACGATGCCGGCGGCCGATCTCGGCGGCGAACCCGTGGAACTGGATCGAGGCGACGGAGCACCGGTGAGCGCGATCCTCTTCAAGACGATGAACGATCCCTTCACCGGCCGCATCTCCCTTCTGCGCGTCGTGGCGGGCAACCTGGGCTCCGACACGGTCTACTGGAACGCCGGGCGCGAGGAGGCGGAGCGCATCGGCCACCTCATGCACATGCAGGGCAAGAACGGGGAGGACGTTCCCCGACTCGTCGAGGGCGACATCGGCGGCGTCGCCAAGCTGAAGTCCAGCGCGACGGGCGACTCGATCACGAGCCGGGAGCGGCCGGTCAAGCTCGACTTCCCCTCTGCCCCGGTCGCGGCGATCTCGTTCGCGATCGAGCCGAAGACCAAGGGCGACGAGGAGAAGATCGGCGAAGCCGTCCTCCGTCTGGTCGAGGAAGATCCCAGCCTCCGCGCCGGCCGCGACCCCCAGACCGGGGAGTTCCTGCTCTCGGGCGCCGGCCAGCTCCACGTCGAGATCGCGGTGTCCAAGCTGAAGAGCCGGTCGAAGGTCGAGGTCATCCTGCACCCGCCGAAGGTGCCCTACCGGGAAGCGATCAAGAGGACCGCCGTCGGCCACGGCCGGCACAAGAAGCAGAGCGGCGGCCGCGGCCAGTTCGCGGACTGCACGATCACGATGGAACCCGTCGCCACCCCGGAGGAGTACGAGTTCGTCGACGAGATCTTCGGCGGCTCCATTCCCCAGAACTACCGCCCGGCGGTCGAGAAGGGACTGCTCGAGGCAGCCGGCCGCGGCTACCTGGCCGGCTACCCGGTCGGCAACTTCCGGGTCCGCCTCCAGGACGGCAAGTACCACGACGTCGATTCGTCGGAGATGGCCTTCAAGGTCGCCGGCTCGCTGGCCTTCAAGGACGCGATGGCGAAAGCGGCGCCCACTCTCCTCGAACCGGTCATGAAGGTCGACATCAACACGACCGAAGACTTCATGGGCGACATCATGAGCGACCTCTCCTCCCGCCGAGGCCGCCCCCAGGGCATGGAAGCCAAGGGCAACGCCCAGATCGTCAAGGCCACCGTCCCCATGGCCGAGATGCTCACCTACGCCCCCGCCCTCCGCTCCATGACCCAGGGCCGCTCCAGCTTCACGATGGCCTTCTCCCACTACGACGAAGTCCCCCGCCAGATCCAGGAAAAGATCATCGCCGAGGCGAAGCGGGAAGACGAAGACGGCTAGCTGCGCGGGCGCGTGCCCGGCGGCACCCGCCTGCCGCGGTCCGCGGAGAGGGTCCCAGGGGCCGCTCACGCTCGCTTGGTGCTCGAGGATCTCCAGCCTGCAGCGGACCGGAGGAGGGTCCCTGCGGGCTGGAGGCAAGCGACGGCCGACGCCCACTCATCGTCCGACGACCAACCGGAAGCGCAGCCGGCCGAAGGCCGGCACCGCTATTCGTCGGTGTCGACGAACTCGATGACGGCGCGTTCGGCGGCGTCGCCCTTGCGGGGGCCGAGCTTGGTGATGCGGAGGTAGCCGCCGGGGCGGTCGGCGTAGCGTGGGGCGATCTCGTCGAAGAGCTTCTTGACGTGGTCGCGGTTGGGTAGCCAGCGGCGGACGAGGCGGCGGGCGTGGACGGTGTCCTCGCGGCCGCGGGTGATCATCTTCTCGGCGACCGGCCGCAGGGCCTTGGCCTTGGCCAGGGTCGTCTGGATGCGGCCGTGCTCGACCAGCGAGGCAAGCTGGTTGCGGAACATGGCCCGGCGGTGGGCCGTCGTCCGGCCGAGTTTCTTGTAGCCAACTCCGTGACGCATCTTCGCTCCTTCCCGGGGAAGCTCGAGAACGGTTCCACGGCCCGCTAGGCCTGGACTCCGCTCTCCGCGTTCTCGGGAACCTCCATGCCGAAGGACAGGCCCATCTTGTCGAGTACCTCCTGAATCTCCTCGAGCGATTTCCGCCCGAAGTTCTTCGTCTCGAGCATCTCCTTCTCGCTGCGCACCACCAGGTCGCCGACCGTGTTGATGTTCGCATTTCGCAGGCAGTTCGCGGACCGGACGCTCAGATCCAGATCGTCGATCGCCTTGTGAAGCAGGACGCCGAGGTCGCCGCCATCGATCTCCTCTTCGGCTACGGCGTCCGTGATCAGGCTCTCCTCCGCGTTGATGAAGATCGTCAGGTGGTCGCGCAGCAGGGTGCCGGCGCGGGACATCGCCTCTTCGGGCGTCACCGTCCCATCGGTCCAGACCTCCACGATCAGCCGCTCAAAGTCGGTGGTACGACCGAGCCGGGCCGCTTCCACCCGGTAGTTCACGCGCTTCACCGGACTGTGCACCGAGTCGAGCGGAATCCAGCCGATACCCATCGACTGTTCGAGGTTGCGGTCAGCGCTGACGTAGCCGCGGCCGTTCTTGACCTGGGCCTCGAGGCGGAGGCGGCCCCGCTCGTTGAGCGTGGCCACCTTGCTGGCCGCGTCCCGGATCTCGACGCTGGCATCCGTGTCGAAGTCGCCGGCGGCGACCTCGCGCGGACCCGTGACGTCCAGGGAGATCACCCGGGTCGAACCGTCGAGAGACCGGAGCGGCACCTGCTTCAGGTTGAGAATGATGTCCGTGACGTCTTCGACGACGCCCTCGAGCGACGAGAACTCGTGCAGCGCGCCATCGATGCGCACCGCGGTGATCGCGGCGCCTTCGATCGCCGACAGCAGACTGCGGCGCAACGCATTACCGACCGTCGCGCCGAAACCGCGTTCGAACGGCTGGGCCGAGAACTTCCCGTAGCTGTCGGTCAGCGTCTCGGTGTCGATCTCGACGCGCTTGGGGCGTTGGAATCCCTTCCAGAGCATGTTCACTCCTACCTATCTCGATTGCGTTCCAGATGGAAACGTTGATTGCTAGCGAACTGTGGGGCAGCGAACCGGGTTCAGACCCGGCGCCGCTTGCGGGGACGGCAGCCGTTGTGTGGAATCGGCGTGACGTCGCGGATCGACCGGATGCTGATGCCGGTCGCCTGCAGCGCCCGGACCGCGGACTCCCTGCCGCCGCCCGGCCCCTTGACCAGCACGTCGACCGTTCGCACACCCATGTCCTTGGCCTGGTAGCCGACCGCCTGGGCCGCGACCTGAGCCGCGAAGGGCGTTCCCTTGCGAGATCCCTTGAAGCCGTTCCGGCCCGAGGACGACCACGTCAGGACGTTGCCGTCCGGATCCGTGATGCAGACCAGGGTGTTGTTGAAGGTCGCGTTGACGTGCGCCACCGCGTGGGGCACGACGCGCTTCTCCTTTCTCGCCTTTGCCATGTGTTTCGCCCTCTCTGGCCCTCTCCCGCCTACTTCCCGACCTTCTTCTTACCGGCCACGGTGGCCCGCCGCGGTCCCTTGCGGGTCCGGGCGTTGGTGTGCGTGCGCTGGCCGCGAACGGGCAGGCTCTTGCGGTGCCTGACCCCCCGGTAGCTGCCGATCTCCATCAACCGCTTGATGCTCTGGGTGACTTCCTTGCGCAGGTCACCCTCGACGGCTCCGGCATCCTGGACCACCTGGCGAATGCGCCCGGTCTCGTCCTCGGTCAGGTCCTTGACCTTGACCGTCGCCTCGACGCCGGCCTCCGTCAGGAGCGACTGAGCCCGAGAGCGCCCAATTCCGTAGATGTAGGTCAGGCCGATGCCGACCTGCTTGTTCTGCGGTAGATCGATCCCCGCGATTCTCGCCATACGAACTCTCCTGGTCCTCTTCAGCCCTGCCGCTGCTTGTGCTTGGGGTTCTCACAGATGACGCGGATGACACCGCGGCGCCTGACCACCTTGCACTTGACACACATCCTCTTGACTGACGCTCGCACTTTCATGATGGACTCCTCTGAACGCCGACGGCCGTCAGGTTCTCAGCCTGTAGACGATCCGGCCGCGACCGGGATCGTAGGGAGAGAGTTCGACCAGCACCCGGTCTCCCGGAAGAATGCGGATGAAGTGCTTGCGCATCTTGCCCGAGATGTGGGCCAGGGCCTGATGCTTGTTGTCAAGCTCGACCTTGAAGACTGCGTTCGGCAGCGTCTCCACTACCGTGGCCTCGACCTCGATCGCCTCTTCCTTCTTCACACCAACGTTCCCTTCGTTCTTCGCCAGCTCTCCATTCTACTTGTGTCAGGCCCTCGCCGTCCCCGTCAGAGCCGCCTCGATCGCAGCCGTGACCTGCTCGATCGGGACGTTGCCATTGACCCGGCGCAGCAGCCCCAGGTCCTCGTAGTGAGCGATCAGAGGCTCGGTCTGCGCCGCGTAGACCTGCAGCCGCTCCCGCACGACCTCCTCCCGGTCATCCGCGCCGCGGCCGCGAAGAACGATGCGCTGGACGAGTTCCTCGTCCGGCACGTCGATTGTCACGACGTGATCGATCTGGCTCCCGTTGAGGATTTCCTCGAGCGTTCCGGCTTGCGGCGCGGTCCGCGGATAGCCGTCGAGCAGGAAGCCCGCGTCCGCATCCGGCTGGCTCAGCCTGTCCCGAACCACTTCGGCCATGAGCTCGTCATCGACCAGCGCGCCCGAAGCCATCACGCCCTCGACCCGTCCGCCCAGCTCGCTGCCGGCGGCGACCGCCGCACGCAGCATGTCGCCGGTCGAGATGGCGGGAATGCCGAGCGTCTCCGCAAGGCGCGCGGCCTGCGTGCCCTTGCCGCAGCCCGGCGCCCCGAGCAGCACGATGCGCAGCGAATCAGCCACGGCGCCCCCGGATCCGGCCCCGCTTCATGAAGCCCTCGTAGTTCCGCATGACGAGCTGGCTCTCGATCTGCTGGAGCGTGTCCATCGCGACGCTGACCACGATCAGAAGCGAGGTGCCGCCGAAGTAGAAGTTGATCCCCATGCCCTCGGTGAGCCAGAGCGGCGCGTAGTTGTCCAGGGTCGAGCCGACAAAGGGAATGCCCCCGACCTTGAACCCCGCGATCATGAACTCGGGCAGCACGGATACGCCGGCCAGGTAGAGGGAGCCGACCAGGGTCAGCCGGGTCAGCACGCGGTCGATGTACTCGGACGTCCGCCGGCCGGAGCGGATGCCGGGGATGAACCCGCCGTACTTGCGCATGTTCTCGGCCAGGTCGTTCGGGTTGAAGATGATCGAAACGTAGAAGTACGAGAAGAAGATGATCGCCGCGACGTAGAGCAGGTAGTAGACCGGCTGGCCCCACTGCATGGCCGTGGAGATGCGCTGAATCGGCTCGTACTGGATCATCCCGGCCACCGTCGCAGGCACGGTGACCACGGAACTCGCGAAGATGACCGGTATCACTCCGCCCGTGTTCACGCGCAGCGGCAGGTAGGTGCTCTGTCCGCCGTACTGCCTGCGGCCGACGATCCGCTTGGCGTACTGCACGGGAATTCGCCGCTGAGCCCTCTCCATGTAGACGATGAAGGCCACGACGACGAGCATGAAGACCGACAGCAGCAGGATCTTGATCAGGGACATCGCGCCGCTCTGGAGCTGGCCGAAGAGGCCGAGCACGGCGCCCGGCAGACCAACCACGATGCCGGCGAAGATGATGAGCGAAATGCCGTTCCCGATCCCGCGTTCGCTGATCTGCTCGCCCAGCCACATCACGAAGGCGCAGCCGGTCGTGAGCGAGAGCACCGTGACGAACTTGAACCCGAGACCGGGGTTGAGGACGAGGTTCGCGCCTCCGGGCGAGGTCAGGTTCTCCAGGAAGAACGCGATCGTCGTCCCCTGGATGATCGAGATGACCACGGTCCCGTAGCGGGTGTACTGGGTGATCTTGCGCCGCCCCATCTCGCCCTCCTTGGAGAGCTTCTCGAGATAGGGCACGACGACGGTCAACAGTTGCAGGATGATGGACGCCGAGATGTAGGGCATGATGCCGAGGGCGAAGAGCGCCACCCGGCCCAGGCTGCCGCCGGTGAAGGTGTTGACGAAACCCAGCACCGTCCCCTGCATCTGCTCCATGAACTCGCTCAGCGCCAGAGGGTCGATGCCCGGAGTCGGAATGATGCAGCCGATCCGGTAGACCGCCAGCAGGCCCAGCATGAACAACACCCGATTCCGGAGATCCGGAATCGCGAAGATGTTGCGGAAACTCTCGACGCCCACGAGCTACTCCGTCAGCCGATCACTTCACAGACGCCGCCCGCGGCTTCGATCTTGGCGCGCGCGGAGGTACTGAACCGGTGGGCCCGCACCGTCACCCCGGACGGCGCGTCCCCGTCGCCGAGGACCTTGAGCTTCATGCCGCGGCGCACCCGTCCGCGGGAGACGAGGAGTTCGACATCGATCGTCTCGCCGAGACCATCGAGATCGCCGACGTTGATCACCGTGTACTCGGTGCGGAAGATGTTCGTGAACCCGCGCTTCGGCACCCGGCGAATCAGAGGCATCTGACCGCCTTCGAATCCCGCGCGCCTGGAGAAGCCGGCCCGCGAACGCTGACCCTTGTGGCCGCGTCCGGCGGTCTTGCCCGTGCCCGAACCCGGACCACGGCCGACCCGCTTCCGCGGGCGGCGGCTGGCCTTCGCCGGTTTGAGATCGTGCAGCTTCATTTCAGTCCTCCAGGACCTGGACCAGATGCGGGATCTTCCGCACCATGCCACGCACTGCCTGGGTGTCTTCGCGCTCGACGACGTGGCGGATACGCCTCAGACCCAGGCTGCGCAGCACCTCACGTTGCGGTCTCGGCCTCCCGATCGCGCTCCGCACCTGCTGAATCCGTATCGTCTTGCCTGCCACTTTCGGCACCTCCCCGATCACCACTTGTTGAACTGCCTCCATTCACCGAACCGCCCGCCGGGCCGTCGAGCGACTCCAGGCCCCGCAGCGCTCGAACCTGCTTCTCGTTGCGCAGCGACATGAGCCCGGCGAACGTCGCCTTGACCACGTTCTGCGGGTTCGTCGTCCCCAGCGACTTGGTCAGGATGTCCTGGATCCCGGCGCCCTCGACCACGGCACGCACCGCTCCGCCGGCGATCACGCCGGTCCCCTCCGAGGCCGGCTTCAACATCACGCGGCCGGCGCTGAACACGCCCACCGTCTCGTGCGGGATGGTGGTTCCGGCCAGCGGCACCTGCACCAGGTTGCGCTTGGCGATCTGGATTCCCTTCCGGATGGCGGCCGGCACTTCCTTCGCCTTGCCCGAGCCGTAGCCCACGCGGCCGGCGCCGTCGCCGATGACGACCAGGGCCGTGAACGAGAAGTTCTTGCCGCCCTTGACGACCTTCGTCACGCGGTTGATGTCGACAACCTGCTCGAAGAACTCGCTGTCGAGATCTATATCTCTAGCCACTGCCCGTGTCCCCAGTCCTGTTCATTCCCCCAGCGCCACCGTTCGTGTCCCTAGCCACTGTTCACTCCTTTGCTCTCTTGCCGCCTCCGGTCCATCAGAACTCGAGGCCTCCCTCGCGCGCGCTGTCGGCAAGCGCCTGGATCCTGCCGTGGTAGAGGAATCCGCCGCGGTCGAAGATGACCGCGCGGAAGCCCTTTTCCCTGGCGCGCTCGGCCAGGGCCTCACCCACGGCCTGCGCCGCCTTGCAGCTTCCCGTCGAGCCCTCGAGGCCTCCCTTGAGGCCCGACTCGAGCGAACTCGCGAACGCGAGAGTACTGCCCGACCGATCGTCGATCAACTGGGCGTAGATGTGACGCCGGCTCTTGTGCACGGCCAGGCGAGGCCTTTCCTCCGAGCCACGCAGCTTCTTGCGGACGCGGTATCGCGCCCGCTGCCTCCGGCGGCCGCGGTCAAGCGTTCTCTTTCTGCGCAAGTCACTCATGCCTTGTTCCCTATGCGGTCGCCGCCGCCTTGCCGACCTTGAGCCGGATCTCCTCGTCGCGGTAGCGGATGCCTTTGCCCTTGTACGCGTCGGGCTTGCGCAGGCTGCGCAGGTCGGCGGCGACCTGCCCCACCTGCTGCTTGTCGTTGCCGGAGACGGTGATGCGATTCGCCCGTTCGTCGATCACCACTTCAACGCCATCCGGAACCGGGTAGACGACGGGGTGGGAGTACCCAAGCGCCAGGTGGACCTCGCGACCCTTGACCTGTCCCCGATAGCCAACGCCGACGATCTCGAGTTCCTTCCGGTAGCCCTCCGTGACGCCGACCACCGCGTTCGCCAGGAGCGCCCGCGCCAGGCCATGCCGGGCTCTCTCCTCTCCGGTCGAGCCGGAACGGTGCAGGGTCACCACCCCGTCCTCCACCCGCACTTCGATACCCGGCTGGAGCGGCTGCTGCAGCTTGCCCCGGGGCCCTTCGATCGTCACCGTGCCGCCGTTGACCGCGACGGTCGTCTTCTCCGGCAACGAAATCGGCGCTTTTCCTACCCGTGACATCTTCTAGTACACCTCACAGAGGACCTCGCCGCCGACCCGCTGCCGTCGCGCCTGGGCGTCGGTCAGAAGGCCCTGCGAGGTCGAGAGGATCGCGACTCCCAGGCCGTTCAGCACCGGCTTCAGATCGTCGGCCGCGCGGTAGACGCGGCGTCCCGGCTTGCTGATCTTGCGCACCCTCGTGATCGCCGGCACACCCTCCCTGTCGTAGGCAAGGAAGATCCGCAACGTCCGGCCGGGAGGCGAGTCGAACACCTCGTAGTCACTGATGTAGCCCTGGTCGCGCAGCACCCGGCACAACGCGATCTTCAGCTTCGAGGCGGGCGCCTCGGTGCGATCGTGCTTGACGATCAGAGCGTTGCGGATCGTCGTCAGAAGGTCCGCGATGGGGTCGGTTACGGTCATCGATCCGTCCTTGGATTGCCTGGTTTGCTCATTTCGTGCTGGCAGACGTTCAACTCGCGAACGGCATGCCCAGGCCCCGCAGAAGATGCAGCGCCTGGGCGTCCGACTCCGCCGACGTCACGAGCGTCACGTTGATGCCCTTGGAGCCGTCGCTCCTGGAGTAGTCGACTTCGGGGAAGATGAGGTGATCGCGAATGCCCAGGGTGTAGCTGCCCCGGCCGTCGAAGCTCCGGTCCGAAATGCCCCGGAAGTCCCGCACCCGCGGCAGCGCGACTGTGATCAGACGGTCGAGGAAGTGCCACATCCGGTTGCGACGCAGGGTGACCCGGCAGCCGATCGGCATTCCCGCGCGCAACTTGAAGGCGGCGATCGACTTCCGGGCGCGGGTGATCACGGGCTGCTGGCCGGCGATCAGCGCCAGCTCGGGCACGGCGTTCTCCAGCACCTTGATGTTCTGGATCGCTTCGCCGATGCCCATGTTGAGAACGATCTTCTCCAGCCGCGGCACCGCCATCGGGTTGGCGATGCCGAACTCCTGCTGGAGGCTCTTCGTGACCTCCTCCTGGTACAGGGTCTTGAGTCGGGGAACCATCAGCTCAACACCGCGCCGCTGACCTTCGCGTACCGGGTCAGCTTGCCATCCTCGAGGCGACGCCGGCCCACTCGCGTCGGCTTCTCCGTGTCCGGGCAGATCACCTTGAGATTCGAGATGTGGATCGGCGCCTCCCGCTCCAGGATGCCGCCCTGGACCTGGCGCTGCGGGTTCGGCCGCTCGTGCTTCTTGACCATGTTCACGCGCTCGACGATGGCTCGTTCGGAACCCGGGAGCACCCGCAGCACCCGGCTGCGCGTTCCGCGGTTGCGGCCCGCGATGACCAGGACCTCGTCGCCCTTCTTGATCTTGAGTCTCTTCCTGTTCTTGCCTGGGCGCATGTCAAATCACCTCCGGCGCCAGCGAGACGATCCGCATGAAGCGCCGCTCACGCAGCTCACGAGCAACCGGCCCGAAAACCCGGGTGCCGATCGGCTCGCGCGCCTCGTTGATCAGAACCGCTGCATTGTTGTCGAACCGGATGTAGCTGCCGTCGCGACGGCGCCGTTCCTTGCGGGTGCGCACGATGACCGCGCGGACGACCTGGCCCTTCTTGACCGTGCCTTCCGGGGTCGCCTCCTTGACCGAAGCCGTGATCACGTCGCCCAGCGCGCCGTACTGGCCCGAGGAACCGCCGCGCAACTGGATGCACGAGATGCGCTTCGCTCCCGAGTTGTCGGCGACATCGAGCATTGTTCCCATCTGGATCATGGCCCTGCCTACCCTTCCGCCCGCTTGACGACTCGCTGCACACGCCAGCGCTTCCGGCGCGAGAGTGGTCGGGTCGAGACGAGGGACACGACGTCTCCCTCGCGGCAATCGTTCGCTTCATCGTGGGCCACGAACCGGGACGACTTCTTCATCAGCCGGTGGTACAGCCGGTGCATGACCGTCTTCTCGACCGCCACCACGACCGTCTTGTCCATCTTCGCGCTCACGACCTTGCCGACCCGGACCTGCCGGCGGCCACCCTCTCGCGCCTGGGTTTTCTGTGTTTCCTGCTCAGCGTTCATGTCATTCACTTCGCCTTCTCGCGCAGAACCGTCAGAACCCGCGCCAGTTCGACCCGGGCATTCCTGATCCTGCTTGGCTTCTCAAGCTGTCCGATCGACTTCTGCAGCCGCAGAGCGAACAACTGATCGGCCAGTTCCTCTTCCTTCTGGCGCAGTTCCTCCTGCGTCAGGTCCCTGAGTTCGCTTGCCTTCATCGCCTCGCCACTTTCAAATCTGCACGCCGTGGCGCGCGACGAACCTGGTTTTGATTCCGAGCTTGTGGGAAGCCAGCCGCATCGCCGACTTGGCGAGCTCCGGCGACACACCCTCGAGCTCGTAGAGAATGCGGGCGGGACGTACCACGGCAACCCACTCCTCGGGGTTGCCCTTGCCCTTGCCCATCCTGGTCTCCAGTGGCTTCTTGGTGATCGGCTTGTCCGGGAAGACCCGGATCCAGACCTTGCCCGCCCGCTTGATGTGACGAGTGATCGCGATTCGTCCGGCCTCGATCTGGCGCGCGGTGACCCAGCCGGCCTCCTGCGCCTGCAGCCCGTACTCGCCGAAGGACACCACGTTGCCGCCCTTCGCCAGGCCGCGGCGGCGGCCGCGGTGGTGCTTGCGGAACTTGACCTTCTTCGGCATCAACATCGCTAGTTACTCCTTCGGATTCCGGTGCTTCGGCCCTTAGGCCGCCGTCCGGCGGCCGCGCTCCCGCGACAGATCGCCCCGGTAGACCCAGACCTTCACCCCGATCACACCGTAGGTCGTGTACGACTCGGCGAATCCGTAGTCGATGTCGGCCTTCAGGGTGTGCAGCGGCAGACGCCCCTCCTGGTACCACTCGGTACGGGCGATCTCGTTGCCGCCCAGGCGGCCCGACACCATGATCTTGACGCCCTTGGCGCCGAAACGGAACGCGGACTCCATTGCCTTCTTCATCGCCCGGCGGAAGGCAATGCGGCGCAGAAGCTGGTTGGCGATCCCCTCGGCAACGAGTTGGGCGTCGAGCTCCGGGCGCTGAATCTCCTGGATGTTGATGTGAACTTCCTGCCCCATCTGCCGGCTCAGATCGTCGCGCAGCTTGTCCACTTCCGCGCCCTTGCGGCCGATGATGATCCCCGGACGCGAGGTGTAGATCGTCACCCGCAGCTTGTCCGCGGCGCGTTCGATGTCGATCTGGCTGACGCCGGCATGCATGAGCCGCTTCTTCAGGCCGGTGCGCAGCTCGATATCCGACTTCAGGGTGCCGGCGTAGTCGCGTTCGGCGTACCAACGCGAATGCCAGCCCTGGTTGTAGACCAGACGAAAACCGTAGGGATGTGTCTTCTGACCCATGAACGCTCCTAGTCCTGACTCGGCTCTGGCTGACCGCCGCGGGAATCGATCTTGATCGTGACGTGACTCTGCCGTTTGAGGATGCGGAAGGCACGGCCCATCGGCTGTGGGCGCAGCCGCTTCAGGGTCGGCCCGCCATCGACGAAGATCTCCTTGACGTAGAGACCGCCGACATCGACTCCCGGCTCCCGGTTCTCGGCGTTGGCCACCGCCGAGCGCAGCAACTTGTAGACCGGCCGCGCCGCCGACTTGGTGCTCAACTGCAGCAGGGTCGAAGCCTCTTCCACATCCCGGCCGCGGATCAGGTCCGCAACGAGGCGCACCTTCTGCGGCGACGCCTGCAGGTACTTGAGTCGGGCGATTGCTTCCATTGTCTTCTTTCTGCCTCTGGGGATCTCGACGAACTAGCGGGGACGCGCCCTGCGCTCCCGCCTGCCGCCCGCATGACCCCGGAAGGTGCGCGTCTGGGCGAACTCTCCGAGCTTGTGGCCGACCATGTTCTCGCTGACGAAGACCGGTATGAATTTCATGCCGTTGTGGACGGCAACGGTGTGCCCCACCATGTCGGGGATGATTGTCGACCGGCGCGACCAGGTCTTGATGACCCGGCGATCGCCGGTCGCGTTCATCGCCGCCACCTTGTCGTACAGGTGGTTGTCGATGAAGAAGCCCTTCCTGAGTGAACGTGCCATGCTTTTCCTCTGCTCCGTGCTGCCGCCGACCTACTTGCGGCGTCCCCGCCGCCGGACGATCATCCCGGTCGTGCGCTTGTTGCTCCGCGTCTTGTAACCCTTCGTCGGCTTGCCCCAGGGCGTCGTCGGATGCCGACCGCCCGACGCCTTGCCCTCGCCGCCGCCCATCGGGTGGTCGACCGGGTTCATCGACACGCCGCGGTTGTGCGGCCGTCGACCCCGCCAGCGATTCCGGCCCGCCTTGCCGAGCGAGATGTTCGAGTGCTCCGAGTTGCCGACCTGTCCGATCGTGGCCGAACAGTCGATGTGGACCCGCCGCACCTCTCCCGAAGGAAGCCGGACCTGAGCGTAGGCCCCCTCCTTCGCCATCAACTGGGCGCCGGCGCCGGCGCTGCGCACCATCTGGCCGCCCGCGCCGATCTTCAGTTCGATGTTGTGGATGACGGTGCCGAGGGGAATGAACCGGATCGGCAGGCAGTTGCCGACATCGATCTCCGATCCCTCTCCGGACTGCACCGTGGCCCCGACCTTGAGCCCCTGGGGATACAGGATGTAGCGCTTCTCGCCGTCGGCGTAGTGCAAGAGGGCGATCAGCGCACTGCGGTTCGGGTCGTACTCGATGCTGGCCACCTTCGCCGGCACGCCGACCTTGTCGCGCCGGAAGTCGATCCGCCGGTAGCGGCGCTTGTGGCCGCCGCCGCGGAACCAGATCGTCTGCCAGCCCTTGTTGTTCCGGCCGCTGATCCGCTTCTTGCCCTCGACCAGGGGCTTGTGCGGCTTGTCGGTCGTGACCTCCTCCCGCCGGGCATACTCCTGGAAGCGGCTGGCAGGATTCGTCGGTTTCAGTTTCTTGATCGCCATCGCGGCTCTCGCTACACGTTGTCGAAGAGGTCGATCTGGCCCTCGGCCAGCCGTACGTACGCTTTCTTCCAATCGGGGGTTCGGCCGACGAAGCGGCCGCGGCGACGGACCTTGCCGTGCACGTTCGCGATCCGGACCTCGGCCACCTTCACGCCCGCGAACTGGGTTTCGACCGCCTTCCGGACCTCGATCTTGTTCGCCCGTGAGTCGACCACGAAGGCGATGATGTTGCTCCCGTCCCGCAATTCGGTCGACTTCTCGGTGATCAAAGGGCGCCGCAGCACGTCCTGCACTCTCATTCTTCACTCCCGCCGGGGCATGATTCGCTCCCGTTCCGCTGCCTGCGCCGCTGGAGCACGCTGGAGAGCCGCCCGATCGCGTTCTCGCTGAACAGCACGTAGCCCCGGTCGACGACGTCGTACACGTTGACACCCAACGCATCGACCGCCTTGATCTGCGGGTGGTTGCGCGAGGCCAGCATCAGGTTCCGGTTGCCGTGGTCGTCGACGATCAGCGCTTTGCCGTCGATGCCGAGGTCCTTCAGACGGGCCGCGAAGGCGCCCGTCTTGTGGCTCTCGAGCTCGAGCGAGTCGATCACCATGATCCGCTCCTCGAGGAGTTTCCGCGACAGCGCCGACTTCAGAGCGTTCCGCTTCTCGTTCCGGGACAGCTTCTTGCTGTGGCTCCGGGGATGAGGTCCGTGCACGACTCCACCGCCACGCCGGAGCGGCGAGCGGATGCTGCCGGCACGCGCCCGGCCGGTGCCTTTCTGGCGGTACGGCTTGGCGCCGGAGCCCCGGACTTCGTGCCGGCCCTTGGCCTTGTGGGTACCCGCGCGCCACGCGGCCCGCACCGCGACCACCGCCAGGTGGATCAAGTGCTCCTTGTACGGATAGTCGAAGACCTCCTCCGGCAGGTCGACCTTGCCGACGGCCTTGTTGTCGAGACTCCTGACAGCGATCTCTGGCATCAGCCCGAACTCCGAACCATGACCAGGCCGCTGCGGGCGCCCGGGACCGCCCCGCGCAGATAGAGGAGCCGGTTCTCGGCATCCACCTTGACCACCACGAGCTTCTTGGTCGTCACCCGCTTGCCGCCCATCCGGCCGGGAAACCGCATTCCGGGAAACACGCGGGAGGGACTCGCGGACTGCCCGACCGAGCCCGGGGCGCGATGGAACATCGAGCCGTGGGTGGCGCGGCCGCCGCCGAAGCCGTGGCGGCGCATGACGCCCTGGAACCCCTTGCCCTTGCCGGTGCCGATCACGTCGACCCGGGAACCGACCTCGAAGATCGAGACCTCGATCTCGTCGCCCGGCTGCGACTCGTCCGCCGCGTCGACCCGCACTTCGGCCAGATGGCGCATCGGATCGACTCCGGCCTTCTTGAAGTGACCACGCCGAGGTTCCGTGATCCGTCTGGGCGGCCGACTCTCGACCAGGCCGATCTGCACCGCCTCGTACCCGTCGGACGCTTCCGTCTTGCGTTGCACGACCCGGCAGGGACCGACCTCGAGTACCGTCACCGGCACGGCGTCCCCGTCCTCCGTGTAGATCTGGGTCATGCCGATCTTGCGACCCAGCAGTCCCCTGGTCTGGCTGTTGTTACCGCTCACCGCCCGTTCTCCTCAGTCTCGCGCCTCAGTCCCTTGGCGCCTCAGGCACCAAACGCCTTGATCTCGACGTCGACGCCGGCGGGAAGCTCCAGCTTCATCAGCGCGTCGACGGTCTGACTGGTGGGCTCGAAGATGTCGAGCAACCGCTTGTGGGTGCGGATCTCGAACTGCTCCCGCGACTTCTTGTCCACGTGCGGGGAACGGTTCACCGTGTAGCGGGCGATGTGAGTCGGAAGCGGAATGGGACCCACCACACGGGCGCCGCTGCGCCGGGCGGTGTCGACGATCTCGTGGGTCGACGTGTCCAGGATGCGGTAGTCGAAGGCCTTGAGCCGGATGCGAATCTTCTCGTTCATCGTTCCCTCGAATCCCAACCTTCCTCGATCGCCTGACGCACCCGGTACCGTCTCACTCGGCGATGTCGGTGACGGTGCCGGCGCCCACCGTGCGGCCGCCCTCGCGAATCGCGAAGCGCACGCCCTTCTCCATCGCGATCGGAGCGATCAGCTCCACGTTCAACGCCACGTTGTCGCCCGGCATCACCATCTCCGTACCAGCCGGCAGGTTCGCCACACCCGTCACGTCCGTCGTACGGAAGTAGAACTGAGGACGGTAACCGTCGAAAAACGGCGTGTGACGACCGCCCTCGTCCTTGTTCAACACGTACACCTCACCGCTGAACTTCGTGTGAGGAGTGATCGACTTCGGCTTCGACAGCACCTGGCCGCGCTCCACCTCGTCCTTCTTCGTGCCGCGAAGCAGAACGCCGATGTTGTCCCCGGCCTCACCCGAGTCCAGCAGCTTCCGGAACATCTCCACGCCCGTCACCACCGTCGACGCCGTGTCACGAATGCCCACGATCTCCACCGTGTCGCCGACCGTCACACGACCGCGCTCCACGCGCCCCGTCACCACCGTGCCGCGACCCGAAATCGTGAAAATGTCCTCGATCGGCATCAGAAAGTCCTGGTCGACCGCGCGCTCCGGAGTCGGCACGTAAGAGTCCACCTCCGCCAGAAGCTCCACCACCTTCGAACCCCACTCGCTCTCCGGATCGCCGTCATCCAACGCCTTCAACGCCGAACCGCGAACGATCGGAATGTCGTCGCCGGGAAACTCGAACGACGACAGCAGGTCCCGAAGCTCAAGCTCCACCAGGTCCAGCAGCTCCTCGTCGTCCACCATGTCGCACTTGTTCATGAACACCACGATGTACGGCACGCCGACCTGACGGGCCAGAAGCACATGCTCACGAGTCTGCGGCATCGGACCGTCGGCGGCCGACACCACCAGGATCGCCCCGTCCATCTGCGCCGCGCCCGTGATCATGTTCTTCACGTAGTCAGCGTGACCCGGACAGTCCACATGGGCGTAGTGACGGTTCTCCGTCTCGTACTCCACGTGAGCCGTCGCGATCGTGATCCCCCGCTCACGCTCCTCGGGAGCCTTGTCGATCTCGTCGAACGGCACGAAATCCGCGCCGCCCTTCTTCGCCAGTATGTTCGTGATCGCCGCCGTCAGCGTCGTCTTGCCGTGATCCACGTGACCGATCGTCCCCACGTTCACGTGCGGCTTCGTACGCTCGAACTTCTCCTTCGCCATGCCTCAGCTCCTCGCTATCTCACTCAGTGCGCCTGTTTCAGCGTTCCCTTTGCCATCGTTTCAGCCGGTGGCCCTGGCCACGACCTCTTCGCTCACGGTGCGCGGCGTCGGTTCGTAGGACTCGAACTGCATCGAGTAGTTCGCCCGGCCCTGGGTCGCCGAACGCAGGTCGGTCGCGTAGCCGAACATCTCCGCAAGAGGGACGCGGGCGTTGACGATCTGCGTCTTGCCGTGCATCTCCATGCCGAGCACCTTGCCCCGGCGCGAACTGATGTCCCCCATCACGTCGCCCATGTACTCCTCGGGCGTCGTGATCTCGACCGCCATGACCGGCTCCAGCAGCACTGGACCGGCGTCCCTGGCGGCGTCGCGCCACGCCATCGAACCGGCGATCTTGAACGCGATCTCGGACGAATCGACCTCGTGGGCGCTGCCGTCGTAGACCTCGGCGGCGACGCCCGTGACCGGATAACCCGCCAGAGGACCCGATTCGAGCGCCTCGGCGATGCCCCGCTCGATCGACCGGATGAACTCCCTGGGAATCACGCCGCCCTTGGTCGAGTCCTCGAACTCCATCCCGTCGCCTTCGAACGGGCGTACCCGCAACAGGCAGTGACCGTACTGGCCCCGACCGCCGGACTGGCGCACGAAGCGCCCTTCACCGGTGGCCTCCAGGGTGATCGTCTCGCGGTAGGCCACCTGCGGCCGGCCGATGTTCGCGCCGACGCGGAACTCCCGGATCAGCCGGTCCGTGATGATGTCCAGATGGAGTTCGCCCATCCCTGAGATCAGCGTCTGGGCGGTGTCCGGATCCGTGTGAACCCGGAAGGTCGGGTCCTCGCGCATCAGCTTCTCGAGCGCGAGACCCAGCTTCTCCTGGTCCGCCTTGGTCTTCGGCTCGATCGAGACGGACAGGACCGGCTCGGGGAAGTCCATCGACTCGAGCACGATGGGCGCCGAGGGCTCGCAGATCGTGTCGCCCGTGGTCACGTTGCGGAGACCGACCGCGGCAACGATGTCGCCGCACCAGACACGCTTGACTTCCTCACGCTTGTTCGCGTGCATCTTGAGCAGGCGGCCCACACGCTCCTTGCCGCCACGGTTCGCGTTCAGCACGGACTGTCCCGTCTCGATCCGGCCGGAGTAGACGCGCAGGTAGGCGAGCTGGCCGACGAACGGGTCGGTCATGATCTTGAACACGAGGGCGCTGAACGGCGCGTCGTCCGACGGCTCGCGGACGGCGCTCCCGTCGCCCTCGACGACCCCCTCGATCATCGGCACGTCGAGCGGCGAGGGCAGGTAGGCGAGGACCGCGTCAAGCAGGGGCTGCACGCCCTTGTTGCGGAACGCCGAACCGCAGAACACCGGCTGCAGGCTGTTGGCCACCGTCGCCCGGCGCAGGGCCGCCCGCAGCTCATCGCTCGTGACTTCAGCGCCGGAGAGGTACTTCTCGAGCAGTTCCTCGTCGGTCTCGGCCACGGCCTCGACCATCGCCTCGCGAGCCGCCAGCGCCAGGTCGGCGTACTCCTCGGGAATGTCGGTGATCGTGAACTGCGCTCCCAGGCTCTCGTCCTCGTAGATGTAGGACGACATCTCGACCAGGTCGATGACTCCGGCAAAGGCGTCCTCGCGGCCGAGAGGCAACTGGAGAACGACGGGCGAGGCGCCGAGCCGTTCGCGCATCATCCGGACACAGCGGTCGAAGTCCGCGCCGACCCGATCCATCTTGTTGACGAACGCGATCCGCGGCACGCCATACCGGTCCGCCTGCCGCCAGACCGTCTCGCTCTGCGGCTCGACGCCGGCGACGGCGTCGAAGACCGCGACGGCGCCGTCGAGCACGCGCAGCGAACGCTCGACTTCGGCGGTGAAATCGACGTGGCCCGGCGTGTCGATGATGTTGATCCGGTGGTCCTGCCAGGTGCAGCTCGTGGCGGCCGACGTGATCGTGATCCCGCGCTCCTGCTCCTGCTCCATCCAGTCCATCGTCGCGGTGCCTTCGTGCACTTCACCGATCTTGTAGTTCACGCCGGTGTAGTAGAGGACGCGCTCGGTCGTGGTCGTCTTGCCCGCGTCGATGTGCGCCATGATCCCGATGTTTCGGGTCTTCTCCAGCGGGACCCTTCTGGAGGTGGCTTTGGCGGTGGCGGTGGACATGGTGCGGGGAATCGAACGGTTGGCGGTGAATCAGGTTGGCGGATGGATTGGCGACGTGTGACGGGCGGATTCGTGAGGGGTCTTGTGGGTTCAACGCGGGAGTCGCCGCCTTGCGGGAAGGCGGCGACGCAACGGGACGGGCCGTGGACAACCGGCGGCCGGAGAACGCGATCGGGGCCCGCACCCGGCGGATCCCGAACCGTTCGCTACCAGCGGTAGTGGGAAAAAGCCCTGTTCGCTTCTGCCATCCGGTGGGTGTCCTCTTTCCTCTTGATCGCAACTCCGCGGTTCTCGGCGGCGTCGAGAAGTTCGCCGGCCAACCGCAGTCTCATCGTCTTCTCTCCCCGGCCCTTCGCCGCCTGAATCAGCCACCGCATGGCCAACGCGAGTTTGCGCGCGGGCCGCACTTCCATCGGCACCTGGTACGTCGAACCGCCGACACGCCGCGACTTGACCTCGACCGCGGGCTTCACGTTGTCGATCGCCTTCTGGAAGACGGCGACCGGATCCTCTTCCCCGGTCCGCTCCTTGATCGTCGTCAGGGCGTCGTAGAGGATGCGCTCGGCGACCGACTTCTTGCCGTCCTTCATCAGGACGTTGACGAACTTGCTGACCAGCTGGGAGTGGTACAGCGGGTCGGGGAGTATCTGGCGCTTCGGAACTTCGCGGCGTCGAGGCATGAGGAGACTCCGGTGAATCAGGCCTTGGGGCGCTTGGCGCCGTACTTGGAGCGTCCTCGACGACGATCGTCGACGCCGACCGCGTCCAGGGTGCCGCGAATGACGTGGTAACGGACGCCGGGCAGGTCCTTCACCCGGCCTCCGCGAATGAGAACGATGGAGTGCTCCTGGAGGTTGTGCCCGACTCCCGGAATGTAGGTCGTGACCTCGATGCCGTTCGTGAGGCGCACCCGCGCCACCTTGCGCAACGCCGAGTTCGGCTTCTTCGGCGTCTGCGTGTACACGCGAACGCACACGCCCCGCCTCTGCGGCGAGGCCTGAAGCGCCGGGCTCTTGGTCTTCGCGACCTGGCGCTGGCGGCCCTTTCGGACCAGTTGACGGATGGTTGGCATGGGTGCTCTTGCTCCAGCAGACTCTCTTGTCGCCACGCGCGGCGCGGGCCAGCCTGAGCCGACCCGGGGCTACCCGAGGCGACCGAAAAACGAGCAGGCCAGCCGACCGCGTTAGGCGCCAGAAGCGCGCGGCACCGGGCGAACACCCGGTTCAGAGCCTGACTCGCTGAGTGAAGTTGGGACTATCTTTTGGCTCGCCCCGCGCGAGCCGCACAAGGGCGCGAACGTTAGCAGAAACCAGGGAACCTGGGCAACTCCCCGGCCTCAGTTCTCACCTTCGCTCAGCACCTGCGGCATCGTGCGGATGAACTCCTCCGGGTAGTCGTAGTTGTACAGGTCGTCGGCCACCAGATCCGGTGTCGGATACACCACATCCTCGATGTGGAAGTCGTGGTAGTGGTCCATGCCGGTACCGGCCGGGATCACCCGCCCGACGATCACGTTCTCCTTCAGCCCGCGCAGATGATCGACCCTGCCGCTGATCGCGGCCTCGGTCAGCACCCGCGTGGTTTCCTGGAAGCTGGCCGCCGAGATGAAGCTCTCGGTGGAAAGCGAAGCCTTGGTGATCCCGAGCAACAGCGGCCGGCCGATCGCCGGGGTGCCCCCGGCCGCCGTCACCCGCTCGTTCTCCTCCTTGAAGCGCCAGCGGTCGACCTGCTCGTCGATCAGGAAGTCCGTGTCGCCGACCTCCTCGATCTCGACCGAGCGCATCATCTGGCGGACGATCACCTCGATGTGCTTGTCGTTGATCGCCACGCTCTGGGAACGGTAGACCTCCTGGATCTTGTCGACCAGGTAACGCTGAAGTTCCCTCTCGCCCTTGACTCTGAGGATGTCGCGGGGATCGATGTTCATCGTCTCGCCGACGAGGACGTCCCCGGCATTGACGAACTCGCCGTCCTGCACGTTGACGTGGACGTTGCGCGCGACCGTGTAGTCCTGGGCCTCGCCCGCCTCGTTCTCGACGGTGATCACCCGGTTCCCCTTGACGAACTCCTTGCCCAGACGGACGACGCCGTCGATGTCGGCGACGACGGCCGCCTCACCCCGCGGCTTGCGGGCCTCGAAGAGCTCCTGGACCCGCGGCAGACCGCCGGTGATGTCCTTGGTCTTGGTCGTCTCCCGCGGGATCTTCGCCAGCGTGTCGCCGGGATGAACCTCGGCGCCGTCGTTGACCACGAGGTGCGCGCCAACCGGCAACGAGTACCGCCTGCTCTCGCCCGAATCCGCGCCCGTCTCGGATCGTTGAACAGCGCTCGAGGCGACGACCAACGCCGGCGCCCGCCTCTCGCTCTGCGAAGCCTCGACGATGATCCGCTCGGTCAGTCCCGTCACCTTGTCCGTCTCTTCGCGAACGTTCTCGCCCTCCACGATGTCGTGGAACTCCACGTGTCCGCCGACCTCGGAGAGGATGGCGGATGTGAACGGATCCCACTCGACGAGGTCGGTCCCGGGCTTGACTTCCTGGTTCTCATGCACCAGCAGGTGGGAGCCGTAGGTCAGCGGGTGCCGCTCGAGTTCGCGGCCCGCCTCGTCGACCAGAACCAGCTTGCCGTTCCGGTTGACCACGACCAGCGCGCCTTCGCGGCTGTCGACGGTGGCCACGTTGATGAGCTTGACCCAGCCCTCGTTCCGGGCCGCGTGGCGTGACTGCTCCGAGACGCGGCTGGCGGTGCCGCCGAAGTGGAACGTGCGCATCGTCAACTGCGTGCCGGGTTCGCCGATCGACTGGGCGGCGATGACGCCCACGGCTTCGCCGAGGTCGACGCTGCGGCCCGTCGCCAGGTTGCGGCCATAGCACGCGGCGCAGACGCCCCGACGGGTCTCGCAGGTCAGCACGGAACGGATTTTCGCCCGCTCGATTCCCGCCGCCTGGAGGTTGTTCGCCATCTTCTCGGTGATCGCGTCGCCGACCGAGAGGAGCTGGTCGCCGGTCATCGGATCGAAGATGTCCTCCTGGCTGACGCGTCCGACCAGGCGGTCGCGCAGCGGCTCGAGGGTGTCTCCGCCCTCCATGATCGCGCCGACGACGATCCCGTCGATCGTGCCGCAGTCCTCCTCGGTGACGATCACGTCCTGGGCGACATCGACCAGGCGGCGCGTGAGATAGCCCGAATCGGCGGTCTTGAGCGCCGTGTCAGCCAGACCCTTGCGGGCGCCGTGGGTCGAGATGAAGTACTGAAGGACGGACAGGCCCTCGCGGAAGTTCGCGTGAATCGGGGTCTCGATCACCTCGCCCGACGGCTTGGACATCAGACCGCGCATGCCCGCCAACTGCCGGACCTGTTCACGGGAACCCCGGGCGCCCGAGTCGGCCATCAGGTTGATCGGGTTGAACTCGCCCCGTTCCGCCTCGACGTCCTTCATCTCGCGGAACATCTCGCTCGAGACGTTCTCGGTGACCCGATGCCAGATGTCGATGATCTTGTTCTTGCGCTCACCGGCGGTGATGACGCCCGCGCTGCGCTGCTTCTCGATCTCGAGCACCTCGCCGCGCGCCTCCTCGATCAGCTTCTCCTTCGTCGACGGCACGACCATGTCGTCGACGCCGAAGGAGATGCCGGCCCGGGTCGCGTACTGGAAGGTGATCTCCTTGATCTCGTCGAGCATCCGGACCGCCAGGTCGGCGCCGTGGCGGATGAAGCTGTAGCCGACCAGATCCTGGAGGCCGCGCTTGCGCAGCAGACCGTTGATGAACGGCAGCTCGTCCGGCAGGTGGTCGTTCAGGATGACCCGGCCGACCGTGGTCTCGACCACCTCGTCGTCGAGCTGCTGCAGCTCGGCGTGGACGATGTCCTGCGTGTCGTGCTGCGCCCCGAGATCGACGTACGGGCCGCTCAGACGCAGACGGATCGGCGTCTGGGTCTCGACCACCGCGTCCTCGAGCGCGAACAGGACCTCGTCGACGCTGGCGAAGGTCCGCCCCTCGCCGCGCGCGCCCGGCCGCGGCATCGTCAGGTAGTAGCCGCCCAGCACCAGATCCTGACTGGGCACCGCCAGCGGCCGGCCGTGGGCCGGACTCAGGATGTTGTTCGAAGCCTGCATCAGCACATGGCTCTCGATCTGGGCCTTGGGCGACAGCGGCACGTGAACCGCCATCTGGTCGCCGTCGAAGTCCGCGTTGAACGCCGCGCAGACCAGGGGATGGATCTGGATCGCCTTGCCCTCGATCAGGACCGGCTGAAACGCCTGGATGCCCAGACGGTGAAGGGTGGGCGCCCGGTTCAGGAGCACGGGATGATCGCGGATGACCTCGTCCAGGGCGTCCCAGACGACTTCCTCCTCCCGCTCGACCATCTCCTTGGCGGCCTTGATCGTGCCGACGTACTCGCGCTCCTCCAGCCAGCTGTAGATGAACGGCTTGAACAGTTCGAGCGCCATCTTCTTGGGGAGTCCGCACTCGTTCAGCTTCAGGTCCGGACCGACCACGATCACCGAACGCCCGGAGTAGTCGACGCGCTTGCCGAGCAGGTTCTGGCGGAAGCGGCCCTGCTTGCCCTTCAGGGTGTCGGACAGGGACTTGAGCGGACGGTTGTTGGAGCCCTTGAGCACCCGGCCGCGGCGGCCGTTGTCGAACAGGGCGTCAACGGCCTCCTGCAGCATCCGCTTCTCGTTGCGGACGATGACCTCCGGCGCGCGCAGCTCGAGCAGCTTCTTGAGCCGGTTGTTCCGGTTGATGACGCGCCGGTAGAGGTCGTTCAGATCGCTCGTCGCGAAGCGTCCGCCGTCGAGCGGCACCAGCGGCCGCAGCTCGGGCGGGATGACCGGAATGACGTCCAGGATCATCCACTCCGGACGGTGGCCGCTGCGCCGGAAGGCGTTGACCACCTTGAGCCGCTTCGCCGCCTTCAGGCGGCGGATCTGGCTGGTGTCGGAGCGCATGACGATCCGCAGCTCCTCCGCCAGCTCATCGATGTCGATGCGGGCCAGGAGTTCCTTGATCGCCTCGGCGCCCATCCTGGCGTCGAAACCGTCCGGGCCGAACTCCTCGCGGAGCTCCCGGTAGCGCTCCTCGGAGACGAGTTCGTTCTCTTCGAGGTCCGCGTCGCCGGGATCGATGACCACGTAGCTCTCGAAGTAGAGGATGCGCTCGAGGTTGCGCAGACTCAGGTCGAGCAGGTGACCGATACGGCTGGGCAGGCCCTTGAAGAACCAGACGTGGCTGGCCGGGCTGGCCAGCTCGATGTGCCCCATCCGCTCGCGCCGCACCCGCGAGCGCGTGACCTCGACGCCGCACTTGTCGCAGACGACGCCGCGGTGCTTCATCCGCTTGTACTTGCCGCACAGACATTCCCAGTCCGTCATCGGCCCGAAGATCTTCGCGCAGAAGAGGCCGTCCCGCTCCGGCTTGAACGTGCGGTAGTTGATCGTCTCGGCCTTCGTGACCTCTCCGAAGCTCCAGGAGCGGATCTTCTCCGGGGAGGCCAGCGCGATCTTGATCGCGTTGAAGTCCTTGGCCGACTGCGTCTTCTCGAAACTTGACAGTGGTTGCACCCGCGACCTCCTAGACCTTCATCAACTCGACGTCAAGACACAGACTCTGCAGCTCGCGCACCAGTACGTTGAACGACTCCGGCAGCCCCGGGTCTTCCGGCACGTCGCCCTTGACCAGCGCCTCGTAGGCGCGGCTGCGTCCCTCGACGTCGTCGCTCTTGACCGTGAGCAGCTCCTGCAGGGTGTAGGCGGCGCCGTACGCCTGCAGCGCCCACACCTCCATCTCCCCGAAGCGCTGCCCGCCGAACTGGGCCTTGCCGCCGAGAGGCTGCTGGGTGATCAGCGAGTAGGGACCGATCGACCGCGCATGGATCTTGTCGTCCACCAGGTGAGACAGCTTCAGCATGTAGATGTAGCCCACCGTGACCTTCTGCTCGAAGGCGTCCCCGGTGACGCCGTCGTAGAGCGTCGTCTTGCCCGAAGACGGCAGCTCCGCCTCGTCCAGCAGTTCCTTGAGCCGGGACTCCCGGATGCCGTCGAACACCGGCGTCGCGAACTTGACGCCCAGGCACTTGCCGGCCCAGCCCAGATGCGTCTCCAGAATCTGTCCGACGTTCATCCGGCTGGGCACGCCGAGCGGATTCAGCACGATCTCGACCGGTGTGCCGTCCGGCAGGTACGGCATGTCCTCTTCCGGCAGGATGCGCGAGATGACGCCCTTGTTGCCGTGACGGCCGGCCATCTTGTCGCCGACCTGGAGCTTGCGCTTCATCGCCACGAACACCTTGACCAGCTTGATGACGCCGGGGGGCAGTTCGTCGCCCTTCTGGAGGAGCTTGATCTTCTCCTCGTTCACCCGGTGCATGACCTCGATGTAGGAGTCGGTGTGCTCGTAGATCTCCGACACCTCCTTCAGCAGGGCTTTCTGCCTCAGGGGCAGCGCCAGGATCTCGCGTCGGGTCAGGCGCTCGAGGTGCTCGTACTCGATCTTCTCGCCCCTCTTCAGGAGGCTCTCGCCCTCCCGGTCCTTGACCCCGGCGGTGGGCTTGAGACCGACCAGAAGATCGGCGATCTTCTTGTTCCGCTCCTCGTGCATGATGCGCGTCTGGTCGCGGATGTTCTTTTCCAGCCGTCCGACCTCCTGCTCCTCGATCTCGAGCGCCCGCTCGTCCTTCTCGACGCCCTTGCGAGCGAAGATCTTGACCTCGACCACGGTGCCCTCGATACCTGGAGGCGCCTTCAGGCTGGCGTCCCGCACGTCGCCGGCCTTCTCGCCGAAGATCGCGCGCAGAAGCTTCTCCTCCGGCGTGAGCTGGGTCTCGCCCTTCGGCGTGACCTTGCCGACCAGGATGTCGCCGGCCTTGACCGAAGCGCCGATCCGGATGACGCCGCTCTCGTCGAGATCGGCGAGCGCCGCCTCCGAGACGTTGGGAATGTCGCGGGTGATCTCCTCGGGACCGAGCTTCGTGTCGCGCGCCTCGATCTCGAACTCCTCGATGTGGATCGACGTGTAGGCGTCGTCCCGCACCAGGCGCTCGGAAACCAGGATCGCGTCCTCGAAGTTGTAGCCGCGCCAGGGCATGAACGCGACCAGGACATTGCGCCCCAGGGCCAGTTCGCCTTCTTCGGTCGAGGCGCCGTCGGCCAGGACGTCTCCCCGGGCCACTCGCTGGCCCTCGTCGACGATCGGCTTCTGGTGTACGCAGGTGTTCTGGTTCGATCGACGGAACTTGGTCAACTGGTAGATGTCGGCGCCGAACTCACGCGGCTCGCCGGTCTCCGGATCCGCACCCTCGACCCGGACGATCACCCGGTCGGCGTCCACGGAGTCCACGACGCCGGCCCGCTGGCACAGCACCACCGCACCCGAGTTGCGAGCGACGATGCCCTCGAGCCCGGTGCCGACGATCGGCGAGTCCGAGCGCAACAGGGGTACCGCCTGACGCTGCATGTTCGAACCCATCAGGGCGCGGTTCGCGTCGTCGTTCTCGAGGAAGGGAATCAGGGCCGCCGCCACGCTCACGAGCTGCTTCGGACTGATGTCCATGTAGTCGACGCGCTCCCGGTCGACCGTCACGAAGTCGCCGCGGGCCCTCGCCACCGGCCGCTCGTTCTCGAGAAAGCCCTTGTCGTCGATCTTGGCGTTGGCCTGGGCGATGATGTACTTCTCTTCCTCCCAGGCAGTGAGGTAGAAGGCCTGCGGCTCGGCTTCCACCTGCCGCTTCTTGTTCCGCTTGAGGCGGTTGTTCTCCGCCACAAGTTCGTCGGCCGACACGATCTGGCCCAGGGCGAACGTGCCGTCGCCGGGCTTGATCACCTTGAAGTGGTCGATGACGCGGCCGCCTTCCACCTTCTTGTAGGGGCTCTGGATGAAGCCGTAGTCGTTGATCTGGGCGTAGGTCGCCAACGAGGAGATGAGGCCGATGTTGGGCCCCTCGGGAGTCTCGATCGGACAGATGCGGCCGTAGTGGGAGGCGTGCACGTCGCGGACCTCGAAGCCCGCGCGCTCGCGCGACAGTCCGCCGGGACCAAGGGCGGACAGCCGCCGCTTGTGGGTGACCTCGGACAGCGGATTCGTCTGATCCATGAACTGCGAGAGCTGGGACGAACCGAAGAACTCCTTGATCGCCGCGATGACCGGCTTGGAGTTGATCAGGTCGTGCGGCATCGCCGAGTCGATGTCCTGGTGCACGGACATCTTCTCCTTGATCGCCCGCTCCATTCGCACCAGACCGACCCGGAACTGGTTCTCGAGCAGCTCGCCGACCGCGCGCACCCGGCGATTGCCCAGGTTGTCGATGTCGTCGACGCGACCGACGTCCTTCTGCAACTGCAGGAGGTACTCGATCACCCGGTAGAAGTCCTCCGCGGAGAGGGTCTTCTGGTCGACCGGCACTTCCTTCTCGAGCTTGATGTTGAACTTGAAGCGGCCCACCCGGGAGAAGTCGTAGCGCTTGGCGTCGAAGAACATCCCGTAGAACAGTGAACGGGCGCTCTCGTGGGTCGGCGGATCGCCGGGACGCATGCGCCGGTAGATCTCGATCTGCGCTTCCTTGGTGTCCCGGGTCGTGTCCTTGGCCAGGGTGTTCGAAATCGTGGCGCCGCACAGCTCCCAGTCGGGGAAGAACACCTCGAGCTCGCTGTGGTTGCGTCCGTCGAGCCGCTCGTCGAGATCCTCGGGAATCGGCTCGTTCGCCTCGAGCAACACCTCGCCGGTGTCCTGGTCGATCACGTCGGCGATCAGGAAAGCCGGCTCGAGTTCCTGCGGCCCGACCTCAGCCTCGATGTTGTCGCCGGCGTCCAGCCGCTCGATCGCCGTCTCGTCCAGCGTCAGACCGGCGAAGACGCTGTAGCGGTGACGGACGCCCCGGCTCGAGCGCTCCCGCAGGCGTTCGCGCTCCAGCACCTGGGGACCGATGCCGAGGCGGTACACGCCGCCGCCCTCGATACTCAGGGGCAGCGCGGTGTAGAACTGACGGAGGATCTGCTCGTTCGTCTCCAGGCCCAGGGCGCGCAGGAAGACGGTGCCGTAGAACTTCCGCTTGCGATCGATCCGGACCGAGAGGATGTCCTTCTGGTCGTACTCGAACTCGACCCAGGAACCCCGGTAGGGGATGATCTTCGCCAGGTAGACGCGCTTGTCGCGGGTGAAGAAGACACCGGGGCTGCGGTGCAACTGGCTCACGATCACCCGCTCGGTGCCGTTGATGATGAAGGTGCCGGTGTCGGTCATCAGCGGGATCTCGCCGAAATAGACCTCTTCCTCCTTTGCGTCCCGCATCATCTTCTGGCCGGTTTCGGGGTCCTTGTCATAGACGAAGAGCCTGAACGTGACCTTGAGCGGCACGGCGTAGGTCATGCCCCGTTCCCGGCACTCCGGCATCGAGTACTTGAGCTGCAGTTCGACCGGCCCGCCGCAGGTGTCGCACTTGGTCACCCGGTTGGCGTTGACCGCACCGCAGCTCGGACAGCTGACGCTGTCCTCGAGCGGGTGGTCGGTCATGATCTTCGAGCCGCAGTTGGTGCACGACATGCGCAGATACTCGAGCCCCTTCAGGTCGCCGCAGCGACACTGCCAGTCGCCGATCGAGTAGCTCACGAAGTCGAGCGAACAGGTCTCCCGGAAGTCCCAGAACGGGAAAATCCCCGTGAAGACGGCCTGCAGGCCGTGGTTCGCCCGCTCCTCCGGGAGCAGGCTCATCTGCAGGAACCGATCGTACGAGCGACGCTGAACCCCGATCAGGTCGGGAATAGAGAGCGTCGTCTCGATGGTCGAGAAGTCGATCCGCCCGTTGCCGTTGCCGTTGCGGTGACTGTTCTGCGCAACTGAAGTGTCCGTCATGCTTCGATGTCCTCTACGTCAGATCCACTGCTCGAGGTGGAAACGCACGAATGCCGCCCCGGCGCTCGCTTCAGGAAGAAGCCTGGGCGCCGGGTCGAGGTTCGCCAGCCCGATTCTACGCCGATCCCGGGGAAGATCGCCAGCCGAAATGGCTACTTGACCTCGGCCTGACCGCCGGCCTCCTCGAGTTTCCCCTTGACCTCGTCGGCCTCTTCCTTCGAGATGCCCTCCTTGACCGCGACCGGCGCCGACTCGACCAGGTCCTTGGCCTCCTTGAGACCCAGGCTGGTGACCTCGCGCACGACCTTGATCACGGCGATCTTCTTGTCGCCGAAGGAGGTCAACTGAACGTCGAACTCCGTCTTCTCTTCGGCTTCCTGGACTTCGCCGGCGCCCGCCATGCCCGCCATCGGGACCGCGGCTGCCGCCGCCGAAACGCCGTAGTGCTCTTCGAGCTCCTTGACCAGAGTGTTGAGCTCCAGGACGGTCATCTCGTCGATCTGTTTGATCAGATCCTCTGCTGCTACTGCCATCTTCTTGGCTCCCCTTATGGTTCACCGGCGCCGGCTCGGCGCCGCGTTTCCAAACCTCCTTGACAGGGCCTGAATCAGCCCCCACTCTCCTGACCTGCTTCCTTCTGACCTGCTACCTGGTTCAATGCGCGGAGCAACTGCGGCGTGATGTCCCCGAGCCCTCGCACCAGCCGCGCGACCGGCGACTGGAGAAGGAACAGGAACTTCGCCACCAGCGCCTCCCGGCTGGGCAGGCTGGCGATCTCCTTGATCGCCTCCGCCGACACCTGCTGGCCGTCCACCAGGCCGGCCTTGAACTCGAGCACCGGCACGTCGTCCGCGAACTCGGTCAGCGTCTTGGCCAGCCCCACCGGATCGTCGTCGCTGTAGGCGATCGCGGTCGGCCCGACGAGGTGATCCGAGAGTGCCCCGAGACCGCTGTCCTCGAACGCGAGCTTGGCGATCCGGTTCTTGACCACCGAGTACCTGCCGCCCGCCGTTCGCACGCGGCGCCTCAGATCGTTGACCTGTCCCACCGTGATGCCGGAAAAGCCCACCAGAAACGCGTGCGGCGCTGCCGCCATGTCGCCCTGGTAGCTGGCCAGCAACTCGGCCTTCGTCTCCCGTGTCAGTGCCATCTCTCTCGACCTCCTCGTGACAGGACCGGCAGGCTAGGCGGCCTCGACCGCGGCGGCTTCGGACGAGTCGACCCGCACGCCCGGCCCCATCGTCGAACTCAGATTCACCGAGCGCAGGTACGTGCCCTTGGCGGCGCTCGGACGCGCGCGCATGATCTCGGAGAGCAACGCCGTTGCGTTCTCCACCAGCCTCTCCGTGTCGAACGAGACCTTGCCGAGCGGCGCGTGAACGATGCCCGCCTTGTCCACACGGAAGTTCACCTTTCCCGCCTTGATGTCCTCGATCGCCTTCGTCACGTCGGGAGTGACGGTGCCGGTCTTCGGATTCGGCATCAGGCCGCGCGGCCCGAGTACGCGGCCGAGTCGGCCCACGACCCGCATCATGTCCGGGGTCGCCACCACGGCGTCGAAGTCCAGCCAGCCGTCCTGGATCCGGCTCGCCAGCTCCTCGCCGCCCACGTGATCAGCGCCGGCCGATTCGGCCTCCTGCAACTTCTCGCCCGATGCAAAGACGAGTACCCGCACGGTGCGACCGGTGCCATGCGGAAGGACCACGGTGCCGCGCACCATCTGGTCCGCGTGCCTGGGATTGACCCCCAGCCGGATCGCGATCTCGACGGTCTCGTCGAACTTCGCGAAGCTGCCGTCCTTGATCCGCTGCAGCGCTTCTTCCAGCCCGTACGGCCGGTCTTCCACCGCCGCCCTTGCTTCCCCGTACTTGCTACCTCGAGTGGCCACGCGCGTTCTCCCTTAACCCTCTGTTCTCGACCCGTCCGCGCCGCTCAGGCGACGACCTCCAGGCCCATCGAGCGGGCGGTGCCGGCGATGATCCGGCAGGCGCCCTCGAGGTCCACCGCGTTCAGATCGGGCATCTTGGTGCGAGCGATCTCCTCGAGCTGGGCCTGGGTCACCGTGCCGACCTTGTCCCGGTTCGGCTCGGACGATCCCTTGTCCAGCGCCGCCGCCTTGAGCAGCAGGACGGCGGCCGGCGGCGTCTTCGTGATGAACGAGTAGGAGCGGTCCGCGTAGACGGTGATCACGACCGGGATGATCAGCCCGGCTTCGCCCTGCGTCCTGGCGTTGAAGGCCTTGCAGAAATCCATGATGTTGAGGCCCGCCTGACCCAGCGCGGGGCCGACCGGAGGCGCCGGCGTCGCTCCGCCGGCGGGGATCTGCAGCTTGATCTGCCCCGCTACTCGCTTGCCTGTCGTTCTTTGCGCCATCTCTACGTACCTACCTGTTCTTCACCCGAACCTGTTCAAGGCTTCCCGTCCACTCCGGACGCGCTCCCTCAGATCTTCTGGCCCTCAGGTCTTCTGGACCTGCAGGAACTCGAGTTCCACGGGCGTCTGCCGGCCGAAGATCGTGACCATCACCTTGAGGGTGCTCCGTTCGAGGTTGATCTCCTCCACCGTGCCCGTGAAGTTGTTGAACGGACCGTCGACGATCTTGACCAGCTCACCCTTCTCGAACAGGTACTTCGGCTTCGGCTTCTCCTTGGCCGTGACCACCTTCTCGATGATCGCGTCGACCTCGTCCTGACCGAGCGGCGTCGGCTCCTTGCCGGTTCCGACGAAGCCGGTCACCTTGGGCGTGTTCTTGACCACGTGCCACGCCTTGTCGGAGATCTTCAGCCGCCCGTCGCCGCGCGGTTCGCACTCGATCTCGACCAGGATGTAGCCGGGAAAGAACTTGCGCTGTGTCTCCCGCTTCTTGCCGCCCTTCAGTTCGACGATCGTCTCCGTGGGGATACGCACCTCGCCGAACGCATGGCCCATGCCATGAGCCTCGGCACGCTGCCGCAGCGTTTCCCGGACCCGCTCCTCGTATCCCGAATAGGTGTGCACGATGTACCACTGCCGCCGCGGCTCGGAGGCCTCCCCGGCGACATCCTCCGCGGCCTCTGCGCTGCCCATGGCTGCCGTTTCGACTTCGCTCATCGCGTGCTCCCCACCGTCGCCCGGTCTCGGGTCACTGCCCCAGGAGAAGGTTGTTGAGGCCGTTGTAGAGGCGCAGGATGACGACGTCGGCTACCCACAGGAAGATGGCGAAGATGACGCTCGTGATCAGCACCACACCCGTGGTGCCCACGACCTCCTCCCGCGAGGGGAAGGTCACCTTCTTCATCTCGGTGCGCACCTCGCCCAGGAAGACACCGAGCCTGCGGACACTGGCCATCTGCGTTCCTCCGACTCCCTACCTGTTCCCTGAAATCCGCCTCCGCCTCATCCGGACGCCCGAACTGCCTTGCCCTCTACGTCCTCCGAAGGAAGGTCTGGCAGGCCAGGAGGGTCTCGAACCCCCAACCTTCGGTTTTGGAGACCGATGCTCTACCAATTGAGCTACTGGCCTGAACCTCTCAACTCGAGCCGGTACCGTCTCACTCGGCGATGTCGGTGACGGTGCCGGCGCCCACCGTGCGGCCGCCCTCGCGAATCGCGAAGCGCACGCCCTTCTCCATCGCGATCGGAGCGATCAGCTCCACGTTCAACGCCACGTTGTCGCCCGGCATCACCATCTCCGTACCAGCCGGCAGGTTCGCCACGCCCGTCACGTCCGTCGTACGGAAGTAGAACTGAGGACGGTAACCGTCGAAAAACGGCGTGTGACGACCGCCCTCGTCCTTGTTCAACACGTACACCTCACCGCTGAACTTCGTGTGAGGAGTGATCGACTTCGGCTTCGACAGCACCTGGCCGCGCTCCACCTCGTCCTTCTTCGTGCCGCGAAGCAGCACGCCGATGTTGTCCCCCGCCTCACCGGAATCCAGCAGCTTGCGGAACATCTCGACGCCCGTCACCACCGTCGACGCCGTGTCCCGAATGCCCACGATCTCCACCGTGTCGCCGACCGTCACACGGCCGCGCTCCACGCGCCCCGTCACCACCGTGCCGCGACCCGAAATCGTGAAAATGTCCTCGATCGGCATCAGAAAGTCCTGGTCCACCGCGCGCTCCGGAGTCGGCACGTAAGAGTCCACCTCGGCCAGAAGCTCCACCACCTTCGAACCCCACTCGCTCTCCGGATCGCCGTCATCCAACGCCTTCAACGCCGAACCGCGAACGATCGGAATGTCGTCGCCCGGAAACTCGAACGACGACAGCAGGTCCCGAAGCTCAAGCTCCACCAGGTCCAGCAGCTCCTCGTCGTCCACCATGTCGCACTTGTTCATGAACACCACGATGTACGGCACGCCGACCTGACGGGCCAGAAGCACATGCTCACGAGTCTGCGGCATCGGACCGTCGGCGGCCGACACCACCAGAATCGCCCCGTCCATCTGCGCCGCGCCCGTGATCATGTTCTTCACGTAGTCAGCGTGACCCGGACAGTCCACATGGGCGTAGTGACGGTTCTCCGTCTCGTACTCCACGTGAGCCGTCGCGATCGTGATCCCCCGCTCACGCTCCTCGGGAGCCTTGTCGATCTCGTCGAACGGCACGAAATCCGCGCCGCCCTTCTTCGCCAGTATGTTCGTGATCGCTGCCGTCAGCGTCGTCTTGCCGTGATCCACGTGACCGATCGTCCCCACGTTCACGTGCGGCTTCGTACGCTCGAACTTCTCCTTCGCCATGACGCTCGTTGCCTCTCCCGCCTCAGCGGATCAACTGTCCGTGTTTGTGTACTGCCTGGATAAGCCTGTCTGGAGCCCACGACCGGATTTGAACCGGTGACCCCTTCCTTACCAAGGAAGTGCTCTACCCCTGAGCCACGTGGGCAGCCGTCTCAGGTTTCCCTGCCTTCAAGTCTCTGGTGTGTTCGGGACCCCCGTTTCCGCTCCCCAGGTCGACCCTCGACACGCAATGCGACCCGCACCTCGGAGCTGACTCCTGCGGTGCTTCGCGGGGAAGGGGCGGAGTCTAGCCGCTTCTGCGGCAGCCGTAAACCCCCCCTAGAGCGCCTGGTGGCGCACCACCTCGCCGTCGACCAGGAAGACGACGTCCTCGGCGATGTTGGTCGCCAGATCCGCCATCCGCTCCAGGTAGCGCGAGATCGACAGGAACTGGATGCAGACCGCCGCGGACCCGGGCTCTTCGTCGATCATCGCCGCCACCACGCCGTACATGGCCTCGTGGCTTCGGTCGACGACCTCGTCCTCGGCAATGACCGAGCGGGCGAGTTCCGTGTCGCCGCCGACAGCCGCATCCAGAGCTGAGCGCAGCATCTTCGGGATGCGCTCGGCCATGGTCCAGATCTCGCGCGGGATCTGGACCGGCTCCGCCACGGCGAGGCTTTCCGCCCGCTCGGCGAGGTTCCGGGCCAGGTCGCCCGCGCGTTCGAGGTCGTTGTTCACCTTCAGCCAGGTCACGACCATCCGGAGGTCCGACGCCACCGGCGAGTGCAGGGCCAGGATCTTGAGGCACTCCTCTTCGACCTCGATCTCCCGGGCATCGATGACGCGGTCCTGACGCTGAACCTCATGGGCCAGATCGACGCTCCGCTCCCGGAGCGCCTGCAGCGACTTCGCGATCATGTCCTCGACCATCGCGGCCACCTCGAGGAGCGACCGCGTCACTTCGTCCAGATCGCGCTGCAGGTGAATTCCCAAACCCTTGATCCTCGCCGAGGAATGTCACGCAGCCGTGTGAAGAATGCGTGAAGTACGCCTCATTCTGCCGCAGGCAACCAGAGCCGGAACGTGGAGCCCCGTCCCCGCTCGCTCTCCACCTCCACTCCGCCGCCGTGTCGTCGGGCGACGTTCTTGACGATCGCCAGGCCCAGGCCGGTGCCGCCGAGTTCCCTGGAGCGGGCGCGGTCGACGCGGTAGAAGCGTTCGAAGATCCGGTCCAGGTGTTCGCTGGCGATGCCCGGTCCCCGGTCTTCGACCTCGAGCACCGCCCGCCCGTTCCGCGCCTGCAGCCGCACGACCACACGACCGCCTGCCGACGAGTACTTGACCGCGTTGTCGACCAGGTTCGACAGCGCCTGCCGGATCGCCTCCTCTTCGCCCAGGACCTCGACCGCCTCCTCGGGGAACTCCGCGATCAGCTCGAGACCCCGCTCCTCACTCGCCGGACCGAGCAGATTCAACACTTCGCCGGCCGGCGACCGCAGATCGAGGACCCCTTCCGGAGGTTCGGCCGAGGACTCGATCCGCGACAGAGTGAGCAGATCGGACACCAGCGCGCCCAGACGGTTGCTCTGCCTGCGGATCTTGCGCAGGAAGCGACCCCGCGTCGGGTCGTCGATCGGATCGGCGTCCAGCAGCGTCTCCACGTAGCCGTGAATGGCCGTCAGCGGCGTCTTCAGCTCGTGCGAGACATTCGACACGAAGTCGCGGCGCACACTCTCCAGCCGCTCCAGCTCCGTGATGTCGTGAATCACAGCCACCGCCCCTTCGACCGGTTCGCCGTCCCGCCGGGACGAGAGCAGGGGCGACGCGTTGAGCTCGAACCTGTTCCGTTCCGCGGCCCGCAGCCGGTCGTCGGAAGCCGTGCGCGTTTGGCGCGCGGACGCGCCAAACGCGTTTGGGCCGCCGTCCTCGCCGGCCAGCCGCACCAGCGCGAAGGTCCGGCTCACCTGCGTCCGCTTCTCCATCGCCTCGATCAGCGCCCCCGAGAGCTCCGGCTGCCGCGACAGTTCGTAGATCGGACGCCCGACCGCCAACTCCGGCGCCGGGCGTCCGAACCAGTTCGCGGCCACCGCGTTCAGGTGCAGCACCTGCCGGTCGCGATCGATCGCCACCACCCCTTCGACCATGCCGCCCAGCACCGCCGTCAACTGGTTGCGCTCCGCCTTGAGCTGCTCCACCTGCTCCACGAAGCGCGCCTCGTTCTCCTCGAGAAAGACCTCGAGGCGGGCGAACTCGTCGCCACGGCCGCCATCTCCTGCCTGCGCGGGGTAGCCGAGCGCCGTGGCCCTTGCCAGCAGACGCCGCGCCCGCTTCGCCAGTCGTCCGGCGGCCAGCCCCACACCGACGCCGGCCAGGAGCGCCGCGGTCCAGACCAGGACCGCGCCGACCAAGCCCGAGGCCACCGCTCCGCCCAGCAGGAACCCCGAAACCAGCAGCGTGATACCGCCCAGAAACAGGCGCCAGAACAGAGGTGAGCGAGTCATGGAAGGTCCCGGGCGGCAGCGAAGCAACCGAGCCGGCTCCCTACAACCTACACCCGGGCCGATCCGCCGCTAGGCCTCTTCGTCGCGGAAGCAGTAGCCGATGCCGCGCACGGTCCGGATCAGGCCGCGGTGCGGTCCGAGCTTCTTGCGCACCGCGCGGACATGGACGTCGATGTTCCGGTCGATGACCACGGCCCGGTCGCCGACCGCCCGGTCCAGGAGCTGGCCGCGGGTGAACACGCGGCCTGGATGCGAGGCCAGGAAGTGCAGCAGGCGGAACTCGGTGGGCGTGAGCTCCAGACGCCGGCCGTCGACCTTGATCCGGTGCTTGACCGGGTCGATCGCGAGCGGCCCACGAACGACTCTCCGATCCGGATCGCTGCCGCGCATCGGCCCCCGCCGAAGGACCGCCCGGACACGGGCGACCAGTTCACGCGGGCTGAAGGGTTTGTGGATGTAGTCGTCGGCACCGACGCCAAGACCCAGGACGACATCGCCCTCCTCGCCGCGAGCCGTGACCATGATCACCGGCAGGTCGCGCGTCGATTCCACGGCGCGAAGGCGACGGCAGACATCCAGACCGTCCAGGCCGGGCAGCAGCAGGTCGAGCAGCACGATGTCCGGCTTTTCGCGACCGATCACGGCAAGACCGGTTCGGCCGGTGGTCGCCGTCGCGACCTCGAAGCCCTCCCGCCGGAGGTTGTACTCGATCAACTCGAGGATGTCGGGTTCGTCCTCGATGACGACGACCTTCGTGGCGCTCATGAAACGTCGGGTACCTTCAGCACGGTTTGACCTGCGCCTAGCGCCGCCAAACCTGTCGCAAGCTCCATCCAAGGGGTTACAGCGCCCCTGGGGCCAGTAGTTCCAGGATGTAGGCATCCTTGCGGCGTAGCGCCGCCGACTCCCATTGCAAGCTCCATGTTTGGCCTCAGCCCCCACCTCCCTAGGAGCGTGCGCCTCAGGACTCGCTTCCGCTGCGTTCTACGGCGCACGCTCCTAGGCTAGCCAGACTTTCGTGAACGGGCGATAAAGCCCATCTTCACGGTCTCTTCACGCCTTCCTAAGAACGTAGCGGCGCGAGCGGCCGCCGGGCCGGCTGCTCTCGACGAGGCCACCCAGACCCATACCGACCCAGCGAGGAGTACGAATGTTCCGTTGCCTGGCTCTTGCCCCGCTGATTCTGTTCAGCGCGGCCAAGACAACACAGGCCGAAGAGGGAGCCTTCGACATCTCCGTTGGCGGGCGAGTCCACGTCGAGGCCAGCACCTCCTCTCCCGACCCGGCCCTGGAAGAGCGCTTCGAGTTCGAGGACGGCGTCGACTGGCGGCGAGCCCGCCTCGTGCTGAACGGCGAGTTCCTCGACCGGTTCACGTTCAAGATCGAGCACGACATCGCGAGCGGTGACATCGTGCCCACGGACGTCTTCATCGAGGCCACGCCCAACGACGGCGCGGCCACGTTCCGCGCGGGCCACTTCAAGGAGCCGTTCAGCCTCTCGATCCAGCAGTCGTCGAACTCCCACTCCTTCATCGCGCGTCCCGCCGCGGTCACCGCCCTGGCGCCCGGTCGCAACCTCGGCTTCATGGTCCACGACCGGCTTCCCGGTGACCGCGTCGCCTGGGCGGTGGGCGCCTTCCGCGACAGCGACGGCTACGACGAGCGGCCCGGGTCGGACTGGAGCCTGACCGGCCGCCTCACCGGCATCGCCCTGGATGGAGACGAAGGAAACGATCCCCTGCTCCACCTCGGCGTGGCCCTCTCGCACCGCCAGCCCAGCGCGGACGCCGTCCGCCTGCGCGGCCGCACCGGCGTACGGCTCGCGCCGCGACAGGTCGACACCGGATGGCTGCCGGCCGACGGCATGCGACTGGCGGGCGCCGAGTTCGTGCTCGCCCGGAGTTGGTTCTGGCTGCAGGGCGAGGTGCTTTCCGCTCAGGTCGACCTGCTGCCGGTTGGCTCGCCGGAAGGCCGGAGCGCCCGGTTCGAGGCCCAGTACATCGAAGCGGGCTGGTTCCTCACCGGAGAGAGGAAGCCCTACAGCCGCAGCTCCCGCAGCTTCACCCGGTTGAGGCCGGAAGCGCCCGTACCCGAAGGCAGGGGCGCATGGGAACTCGCGGCGCGCTGGGACCACATCGATCTGAGCCGCGGCTCCGTTCTCGGCGGCAGCCAGCAGAGCCTGTCCCTGGCCCTCAACTGGTACCTCCGCGACAACCTGCGAGTGCTCGCGAACTACGTGTCGACCGACCCAACCGGCGCCGGATCGGTCGAACACGTCGGCCTGTTCCTGCACTTCGATTTCTGAGGCGCGGCACGGGCGCCGCGCCAGCGGACCGCGCGGGACCTGTCTTCGGCGCCTACGAGCCCAGGTGCTGGGCCAGGAAGGCCGCGTAGCGCTCCGACGCCTCGATCCGGTTGACCCGGTTCCGGAAGCCGTGACCCTCGTCCGGGAACAGCACGTACTCGACCGGAACGCCGTTCGCCCGCACCGCCTCGACCAGTTCGTCACTCTCCACCTGCAGCACCCGGGGATCGTTCGCGCCCTGGACGACGAGCAGCGGCCTGACCACGTTCGAGGCATGGAACAGCGGCGAGATGCGTTCCAGGCGCTCGCGCTCGGTCGCCGGATCGCCCAGTTCGCCGAGCAGGGCCACCTTCTGGGCCTGCCACCAAGGAGGCGTGCTCTCGAGCGTCCGGATCCAGTTCGTCACGCCGAAGATGTTGATGCCGACATCGAAGACCTCCGGCTCGAAGGCCAGCGCGGCCGCCACCATGTAGCCGCCGTAGCTGCCGCCGATGATGCCGACGCGGGAGCCGTCCACCCAGTCCTGGGACTCGAGCCAGGTGCGAGCCCACACGCAGTCCTGCAGATCGACCTCGCCGTGCTTCTTGTCGTCCATGTGGAAGAAGGTTTTGCCGTAGCCGGACGAACCGCGGTTGTTCACGCCCAGGACGACGTAGCCCTGGTTCACCAGGTGCTGGATGTCGGCGCGGTAGGTGCGCCGGGTCTGGCCGCCCGGGCCGCCGTGCACCCAGACCATCGCCGGCGCCGGGTTGTCGGCCGACGCCCCGTGGGGCCGCCAGAGAATGGCCGGGATCTCGAGTCCGTCGAAGCTCGGGTACCGAATCACCTCGGTTGTTACGAGATGGCCCGGGTCGATCTCGGGGTTCAGGCTCTGCGTCAGGCGCAGCGCTTCGCCGCCCTGCTCGAGGTCGTAGACGTAGAGGTCCGAGGGCGACTGGTCGCTGCTCAGGTAGAAGGCCATCAGCCGGTCGCTGGCCGAGAAGCGGACTGCCCCGATGTCACCCGCCGGCAGGTCGGGAAGCGCGACCGGGGCGCCGGTCTCGGTATCCAGCACCTCGACCGAGGTCGAGGCGTCCTCGTTGATCGCCGACACGCGGTACCGCCCGGTCTCGGAGAAGGACACGCCGAAGACATCCCAGTCGGCGGCGAGCACGAGCTCGCGAGAGCCGTCCGCGAGGTCGTAGGACCAGATCTGGTTGAACTCCCCGTGCTCGTTCGTCCCGTAGTAGAGCTGCGCGCTGTCCGGAGTGAAGCCGCCGGAGCCGTGCTCGACTTCGCCCTCGTGCTCGGTGACGTGGACCAGGTGACCCGCCATCAGGTCGTAGGCGTAGACGTCGCTGTCGTAGTTGCTGGTCAGCTTGTCGAGCGCCAGCCAGCGGCCATCGTCGCTGACGTCACCGAGGTTGAAGGTGCCGTCGTTCTCGAACACGAGCTCGCGCTCGAAGTCCCACGTCCCCGGCGGTGGCACCTCGTAGCGATAGAGATCCATCGCGAACGGCGTGCGCTCGTTCGTCCGCACGAAGAACGCCCCGCCGTCGCTCCGCCAGCCCGCGAAGGACGCGCGGACGTTGTCTCCCGGCGTCAGGTCCACCGCCCCTTCGGGGACGTCCCCGGCGCCGTCGGACCCCACGTACAGGTGGTTCAGCTCATTGCCGCCCTCGTCGCCGGTGTAGAGGAAACGGTCGTCGTTCGGGAAGTAGCTCTGCGCGAACACGGGACCCGCGCTGTCCGTCAGTCGCCGCGGCTCGCCGCCGGCGACCGGCATGCTGTAGACAGCCCAGACGCCGCTCACGTCGCTGGAAATCAGCAGCCTGCTCTCGTCGACCGAGAACGAGGCGCCGCTGTATGACGTCGTGTTGTGGAACGCGGCGGCGCTGTAGACGGCCGTTTCTCGAGCCACCGGCTCACCGGCGCAGGCCAGCATCGCGACGGTTCCGGCCGCCAGCACAGCCAGCCGCAGGCTTCCGCCGGAACAGGGGAGGTTCGAGGCAGAGCTGTCCTTCATGCGCGAGGTCCTTTCTCAGAGAACGCCAAACCGGAAGAGAGCCATCACCAAGCCCAGCATCGTGAAGTAGAACAACAACACCAGCCGGTTCTCCCGTCTATGCGCAGCGAACATGGCGTCCACGCGCTCAAGCGCGATCCGGTCTTCGATCCTCGTGACCCGGCTCTCGATCTTCGCGATCCGTTCGCTTGTGGCGAACCGAGACTCGCCGCGATTGACTTCCTCTTTCACGGCAGCCGACATGAGCGGATCAAGTTCATCGCGCTCCAGCCGGGACAAAGCCACGCGTCGCCGACCAATCTCGCCAACGTACCGCCCGCTTGAGAGCGATACTCCACAAAGTCGGCCGCAACCGGCGCCATGCCCACGTGGTTCATCGCTCCGCTCCTGCGGCTTCCGTCAACGCCTCGCTGGCGCCCGCGAGCGAGAAGTTCCAAGCGGCAGGCCCGGCCCCGTACCAGTCCATCGCCACCGATAGCGTCTCGTGGCGCAGGATTCGCCTGACCTTCTTCTTGTCCGCGTAGAAGTGAAGCGACGTGTCGCCCCACCGCTGATCGACCATGAAGCTCGACACCGGCACCCCGTCCCACCGGCCCCGAAGGTAGTGGGTGTCGTAGCCGTCGTTCGTCTGACCGCCGACGAGGTTCGGCGGCGCCGTGAACTCCAATAGAACCCCGAAGTCGTTGACGACCACGCGGGCCATCACCTCCTCGTACGGAGCGGCGAGTTGACGTACGGGTGCAGTCCACTCCGATGCCGCCGCCTTGCCGGTCACTTCGCCATACTCGTTCACGGAATCGATGGTGGACCACTGCGCCGCCAAAGGGGCAGTCCACGCGGCCACCAGGATGAGCACCATGGCCACCACCGCGGCCACGCAGTCGCCATGGCCCTTCTCGGTCATTGGTGCTCCTGTGGCAGGGTCGTCGATCAACTCAGGGACCGGCGGCGCGGCGCGACGCCGCTTCAAGAAGACCCCACAGTTGCGCGTCACGTTCTTCTCCATCGACCCCAGCGGCGTAGCCTTCCGTCGGATGCTACACGGAGCGGCCAGCCTCAAGAGAGCGCGTCGTGCAGCCAACCGGCCTGATCCAAGCCACCCTCCGACCGACTCGTCAAGCGACGCGGTCGACAGCCGCTCGCGGTTGCGCCAGGCGAACGTTCGCTGGCCGCGGCCACGAGAACACACGGAGGAATCGAAACTGTGTTGCTCTCCATACCCGCACCATATCCGCACCTCAGAGAACGCCAAACCGGAAGAGAGCCATCAACAAACCCAGCATCGTGGAGAAGAACAGCAACAGCAGCCGGTTCTCCCGCCGAAGCGCACTGAATTGCCCGTCCATCCACCCGAGCAGCTCATCCCTCAGGCCGTCGATCTTCCTGTCGACGGCATCGAACCGGCCATCGGCCGCCTCGAACCGGCCGCCAAAGCTGGTCCTCAGTGAGTCGATCTCGCCCGCCAGCACGTCGATCCGGCCGCCCAGGCGAGCCTCGACCTCGCGAAGGCCGCTCTCCACCGCCCGAACATCGCCCTGAAGGCGAGCAAGGGCAACCTCGATCTTCGCGACCTGATCCCTCGTGGCGAAACGGGACTCGCTGCGATGAATCTCCTCTACCACCGCAGCCGCCACGGCCGGGTCGAGTCCGGCGCGCTCCAGTCGGGATGAGGCCGCGCCTCGTTCATGCGGAGAGTGTAGCGGCTGAGACATCGTCAGGAACTCCATAGTGGTTCCGGGACGCACCAATCGCCCCGTCTACGGACCTTGACGGATTTCAACAGGCGAAGTCGGGGCCGAACGGTTGATCCTGCCCAGAACCGGAAGCTCCCGGCGGTGCGCTGCACACGCTCCCACAGGAGGGAGGTGCTCGCGGGTCGGCTACGATGCGCCGGAGAATCTGGTTGTTTAGGGGCCCGATTCCTGACTCCCGAACCGATTCGAAAGACTCGCAGGATCGCCGTGCCAGAAACTAGGACAAGAGCCGGTCCATTCGCCTGGACCGAGTTCTACGAGGAAGTCGCCCAGAAGCTCCTGGACTACCGCGAAGATCGGACCGCACTGATCGAGCAACTCCGTAGAGTTGCCTCGAAGCTGCCCGTTGTCAACGACCTGGAAGGCGACCGCTTCAGCGACGGAAGCGTCGGCCCCTTGAGGGACATCTGCCCTTTCACCGTCATGGGGACGTTCAATCGGAGCATGAAGGCTGAACACCGGCGAGCAATGGCTTCCGGGCTCGCACGTTTCCTCGGCGTTCGAGTCCCGGTTCCCCTGGACTTCGACGCCGTTGACGTTCCCCCCCTCCTTCCGCAGAACGGCTGGCTCTTCGGTTTCGCCAGCATCCGCCGGGAAGGCGATATCGACTCGCTCTGGGAGGCGTTTTCCGCGGCCCGGGACTTCAGTGCTTCGCCCTCCGAAACCCGAACTCGGGAGGATTTCATCGCCGCCTACGACGGGGCCAGGGAAGTCCGGCACGTTGCCTGGAACCTCTCGATGGCTCTCTACTGGGCCCACATCCCTGGACATTCCCGAGTCTCGACAAGAAGGGCCGGGCCTATGTGGCCGACCGCCTCCACATCCAGCTTCCGAGGCTCGTTGTCGATGGCAGGGGCTACGTCGACCTGATCGATCAACTGAACGATCTCTTCGGAAGGGACGACTGTCCCGTGCACAGCTTTCCGGAGATGTGTGCCGAAGCCTGGCTCTGGAGCGCGAAGCACGGCGAGGAGCCGGTCCTGCCGCCGCCACCGCACGACCCGGGACCGCAGACGTCCGACGCCGACAAGCTCGCCGAGCCCCGAACCGAGCCTCTGGCGGACGTCTACGGCGTCGATGACATTGCCAACGATGGTTGCTTCCTCGAACGCCCAGACGTCGAGTCGCTGCTTGAACGCCTCCGCTCCAAGAAGAACCTGATCCTTCAGGGGCCGCCGGGCACGGGAAAGACCTGGCTCGCTCGACGCCTCGCCTACGCGCTCGTCGGGCAGAAGGATCAACGCCTTGTACGAACCGTTCAGTTCCACCCGAACCTCTCCTACGAGGACTTCGTGCGTGGCTACCGACCGTCCGCCGAGGGGCGGCTGGCCCTGGTCGATGGCGTGTTCATGCAGGTCGCGCGAGCAGCGCACGACGATCCGAAATCCGACTTCGTCCTGGTAGTCGAGGAGATCAACCGCGGCAATCCGGCGCACATCTTCGGCGAACTCCTGACGCTCCTGGAAACGGACAAACGCAACCCCGGCGAAGCTCTGGAGCTCTCGTACCCGGACCCGGAGGACGGTGTGAATCGGCCGTTCCACGTACCGCCAAACCTCTACTTGATCGGCACCATGAACCTCGCCGATCGTTCGCTCGCCCTCGTCGATCTCGCCCTCCGCCGCCGTTTCGCCTTCGCCGACCTCGAACCGCAACTCGGAGACAGGTGGCTGGATTGGATCGTCGAGCAGCGCGGAGTGGACCGAGCACTCGCCCGAGACATCCGGCGTCGCATCGAAGAGTTGAACGCCGTAATCGCGGGCGAGGCGAGTGAGGGGAGTGAGGAGAGCCTCGGCAAGCAGTTCCGGCTCGGTCACAGTTACGTAACTCCCACGGAGCGGCTTGTCGGCGGAGCAAGGGGCACCAGGGAGTGGTTCGAGCAGGTCGCAAAGACAGAGATCCGGCCCCAGCTCGACGAGTATTGGTTCGACTCGCCGAAGACTGCGGAGGCGCGATTCAAGACGATCCTGAAGGACTGGTGACGGACATCGTCCCTACAACACCGGACACCGGAGCGCCCAGTCCCGGCTACGTCGGCCGGATACCCGTTCGCAATCTCTGGCTCCTTCTGCTCTACGCCTCTGACCTCTTCGCGGAAACCGGCTCGAAGGATGTATCCCCGGAAGAGAGTCCGGACCGTCTGCCCGACCTGCTAGCCGAGATCCTGGCCCATGCCGTCGAACAGCGGCTGCAGCGACGACTGAGTCTGGGCTACGAGGAACGCCGCCTGGACCTGAACCGCGTGCGGGGGCGGGTCGATCTGCTCAAGACGGAGCGCCGGCGCCTGCTCGACCGCGGTCTGATCGCCTGCCGCTTCGACGAACTCACGATGGACACGCCGCGCAACCGCTTCGTCCTCGCTGCCCTGGACTCGATCGCACGCCGCGTTCAACGCCAGAAACTCGCGCACAGATGTCGCGAGATGGCGGGGCGCCTGCGGCGACTGGGCGTGTCGAGAGCGCCGTCCGACTCTCGGCGACTCCGCTCGCACCGACTCGGACGCCACGACAGTCACGATCGCTACATGTTGGCCGCCGCAAGGCTCGCACTGGATCTCGCATTGCCAACCGAGAGCGCGGGCGTCCACGCGCTGCCGTGCCCGAAACGGGAGGAAGGGTGGGCGCGGCGCCTCTTTGAGAAGGCCGTCGGCGGCTTCTACCGGGTCGTTCTCAAACCCCAAGGCTGGCGAGTCCAGACCGGCCGATGGTTGAACTGGCCGTCCGAGGAGGCTACGCCGGGAGTAGAGCGCCTCCTGCCGAGGATGCAGACAGACATTGTCCTCGACCGCCCGTCGCCCGAAGCTCGCATCGTGGTGGACACGAAGTTCACCGCGATCACGACCGAAGGCTACAGAAGGGACGAGACCCTGAAGCGCGATCATCTCTTTCAGATCTACGCCTACCTCCGCTCCCAGGTTGGCCTTGGACGGGCTCTGGACGATCGAGCCGAAGGGCTGCTCCTGTACCCGAGCGTAGGCGTCGACGTCGACGAGAGCGTCCACATCCAGGGCCATCGCATCCGCTTCGCCACGGTCGACCTCACGGCCTCGCCCATGGAGGTCCGGCGCCGGCTGCTACAGGTGACCGAGCCACCAATCCGAGCGCCTTCTATCCGCCCTACCGATAGGATCTAACCGGCAAACCCGAAGCGGCCGGCCTCAAGGGGGCGCGTCGTGCAGCCAACCGGCCTGTTCGAGGATCGAGATCGCGGCCAGATCGACCAGCTTCTCGCCGGCGCCCACCTCGACGATCGTCGCTTCCCTGCCGCCGTAGCCGCCCTGCGCCGCCGCGGCGATGGTCGGGAAGTAGGCGAGTTCGCCGTTCGTGTAGCCGGCGAAGAAGACGTGGGGCACGTGGGCCTCGGTCCGCAGGCGGAGCTGGTGCTCGACGAAGAACTCGCCCGGGAAGGTGGCGAGGGCGAACTGGCCCGCGCCGCGCCCGCCGAGGACCAGCGTGTTCACTTCGGCCTCCCGTTCGCGCGGGAAGCGCGCGCGGTACCTCTGAAGCGACGCTTCCAGCCCGTGGCGCCGGAAGCCCTCTTCGACCACCGGAGAGTCGAGGTCCCAGCGCGGATCGAGCGTCACCAGGTGGCGCTTCACGGACAGAGCCGCCGGATCGTGGAACGCCGCCGCCGCCGCCAGGTCGGCACGGACGCGGAGCACCTCCTGGCCCAGCCGCTCTCCCGCCATCCGGACCTGCTCGAAGCCCCCTTCCGCCGGCGGCGTCTTGTCCCAGAACGGGTTGATGTCGCCGGCGGCGCCCTGGAGGAGCATCGGCACGCCGCCGCCGCGCTCGGCGACCAGGGCCGCCATCGCCCCCGGATAGTCGGCGGAGACGAGCATGTTCTCGGGCCCCAGGATGACCGGGTGAACGGCGAAGTTGACCACCGTGGCGATCGCTTCGCCATCCGCGCCGTCGACCGCCAGCACGCCGACCGACTCGTCGAGCGGCGCGGTCGGCAGCCGCTCGCGGTTCCGCCAGAACATCTCGACGCTGCCGTCGGCACGCACGCGACGCCGGTTGTGCCCCTCGCTCGCGCGGCCCCAGCCCACCGCGACGCGCGCCGGGCGAAGGGCGGCGTGTGCCTCGAGGATGGCGTCGACGATCTTCCCTTCCAGCTCCTCCACCCACGGACCCCCGGCGCTCGGGAAGTCCGCCTCGAACAGCGGGGCGGAGTGGGTGTGCGACGCGTTCAGCAGAACGTGGTCGAAGCCGGCGGCATCCAGGACCGCCTGCCGTACGGCCAAGGTGTTCTCCTTGCGGATCGAGCCGAGATCGAGCGTGACCAGCGCGACGGCCTCACCGCCCGCTTCGAGAACGAGCGCCCGCGCGTAAAGCGGGTCGTGAACTCCCGTCGACCGGTTCGTTCCTCGGGCGCCATAGCCGTAGAGCAGCGAGCCGGCCGGCGGCGTGATCTCGACCGCGGCCGCGCCGGCGCGCAACTGGGCGGTCATCGGCGACGGACTCACGCAGCCAACTCCGAGAACGGCAAGGCTCACCGCTGCGAGAGTCGGCCGCAAGCGCAGGCGCCCGCTAGTTCTCGCCACCGCCCAACGTGCCCCACGGCACCCGGCCCAGTGGATCGCGCAGGATGCGCCGCGCCACGACCATGCGGTGAACCTCGTCCGGGCCGTCGTAGAGCCGCGCGTAGCGCGCCTCGCGGTACATCTTCTCGAGCGGCGTGTCGCCGGTCACGCCCAGGGCGCCGTGGACCTGGATCGCCCGGTCGATCACGTTGTGGAGCATCCGCGCGCCCCAGAACTTGATCAGGGAGATCTCGACCCGCGCCTGCTCGCCCCGGTCCATCGCCTCGGCGGCATCCAGGGTCATCAGCCGCGCCGCCTGGATCTCGGCCGCCGACTCGGCGATGTAGCGCTGGATCTCGCCTTTCTCCGACAGGTAGGAGCCGTGCGCCCAGCGCGACTTGGCCCGATCGCACATCAGTTCGAAGGCCCGCTGGGCCTGGCCCAGCCACCTCATGCAGTGGAAGATCCGCCCCGGGCCCAGGCGCCGCTGCGCGATGACGAAGCCCTCGCCGCGGCCGCCGAGCAGGTTGTCCTTCGGCACCCGAACGTCGTTGTAGCGCACCTCGCAGTGCTGGCCGGACGTGGTCCCCATCGTCGGCACCGCGCGCACGATCTCGTAGCCGGGAGTGTCGGTCGGCACGATGATCGACGAGAACTTGCGGTGCCCCTGGGCCTCCGGCTCGGTCAACGCGAAGCAGGTCGTGAACGCGGCCCGGCTGGCGCCGCTGGTGAACCACTTGTGGCCGTTGATCACCCAGTCGTCGCCGTCGAGCACCGCCCGGGTCTGCATCAGGGTCGGGTCGGAGCCGGCGACCTCGGGCTCGGTGAGACCGACCGACGGGTAGATGTCGCCCGCCACGAGCGGCTTGAGCCAGCGCTCCCTCTGCTCGTCGCTGGCGTAGAGGTGGAGCATGATCGAGTCCTGCATCGAGGCGGAACCGACCGCGATCTGCCCGTAGTGCGAACGGCCGATGATCTCGTTCAGGTAGACGAACGGCATCAGCGGCAGCCCGCCGCCGCCGATCTCCGCCGGATGACCCAGCGCCCACAGGCCCCGCTGCTTGGCCAGCGCCTTGAGCTCGGCCAGCCGGCCGCGCGTGCGGTCCTCTCCCGACTCGGAGTCCAGCTCCGGCTCGGCCGGGATCACCTCGCCGTCGATGAACTCCCGCATCCGTGCGCGGAGCTCGATCACCTCGTCCGTCAGACCGTACCTGCCCATGCCTTTCTCCTTCGACCGCGGTTCGGGAACAGCCGCCGATGATGCCACAGAGGCCAGGTACCCATGCGCTTGCCGACCTGCGCTACCCGGTTCTTCGGGACACCACCCTGGTCCGGATGGGGCCGCTCAGGATCCCGACCTCCAGGCCGTCGGCCGGCAACTCGTCGGATTCAGGTTCCAGTCGCCATCTCCGAACCAGAGCGGCCAGTCCGGACACGAGGACGGCCATGGCCAGGGGCACGCCCCTGCAGCCCCTCGGCTCCAGGCCGAACGGCAGGTAGCCCCCCCGCGGGCATGCCTGTCCCTCCAGCCAGCGCTCAGGCCTGAACTCTTCGCCGTACTCCCAGTACTCGACCCGGCGGTGCATCACGTGCGTGACGACCTCGACCAGAGTGCCCCTCGGGATGAAGTAGCCGCCGAGCGACGTGTCCCGCACCGCCCTGCGGGGCACCAGGAGCGGCGCCGCGGGCTGAAGACGAAGCAGCTCGTTGAAGACGGCCTCGGCGTAGGGGAGCCGCTCGAGGTCCTCGGCACAGAGCGGCCGGTCGCCGGCGACGCGATCCACCTCCTCCTCGAGCCGCGCCCGAACCCCGGGATTGCGGCTCAGGTAGTGCGGAATGTAGGCCATCGCATGGACGGCCGGATCCCATGCGCCGACGAAAGCCGCGTACGCCTCGTCGCGAATCTCCGAGTCACTGCCGAAAGACCAGTCCGACTCTCCGCGCTCCGTCGCCTGGACGAAGTGCGCGATCAGACTCGTTTCCCGGCTGTCGGGATCCCTGGCCTTCCGGATCGAGTCGTACACGGCCGCATCGAGCGGTCTGATCGCCTTGCGCGCCTTCAGATCGTGCGGCAGGGGCAGTTTCCTGATCAGCCTGTATCCGGGCATGGCAAACACGATGAAGCTGAGCTTGGCCGCTCTCAGCATGGCCAGACCCGGCCCCGGACCCAGTTCACGCCCGGCGCCGAGCATCGAAGTCGTCAGCGCGTTCCACGTGTAGCGCTCGACCTCGGCCCGGAAATCGACGGTGCTTCCCGCCGTGAACTCCTCGGCGAAGGACGACGCTTCCGAGACGGCGATTCGCCTGAACGCCGCCGTCCGCTCGGGAGTGAACGCGGTGACCGTGAGGTCCGTGAGGCGTCGGTGCTCGTCGCCGAACGGCGTCCTGGCAAGGCAGGCGGACTGAATGACCTCGAAGGCGAACGCCGGAGTGTCTTTCTGAAACAACTCGGGCTTCCGCACCAGGTCCTCGGCGATGTCCGGGTCGAAGACCGCGCAGTGCCCGCCGTTGGGTACCTCGAAGTAGACGATGTCGCCCCAGTGTTCGTGGAGCCAGTGGAAGAAACCGGTGTAGTCGGCCGCCAGCCGGCGCATGGTCTGGAACTTCTTCCGTGGCGGGCCCGGCGGAAGCTGGAGGTCCGGCCTGGTTGCTGTCTGCTGCATGGCCCGAACGAGCTTATCTTCCTCCCAAACGGGAGATAGACTCACTCCGGTCTCGCCTCCAACATGCGCACCAGCACCACTGCAGGGGTTCAAGGGGAACCGGAATGAAGCTGCCCCCGGGGCCGAAAGGCCGCCGGCTCCACAACCTCCGGCAGCGAACGGAGAACTACGGCGCGTTCGCGGACGAACTCCGTCGCGAGTACGGAGAAGTCGTCTCCTTCGAGCTTCCCTTCATGAAGTGCTGCGTCGTCTTCGACGCCGAACTCGTTCGCGAGGTCCTGGTCACGCAGCAGCCGTACTTCCGACCCTGGTTCCCGGGCGATCTGTCGGACGACTGGAAGCACGGCTCGATTTCCCTGCACCAGGGCGATGAGCACCGGCGAAGAGCCGAGTTCATGACGTCGGTCTTCGCGGGCGACTCGGAGGGTGCCTACACGGAGGTCATCGCCGAACAGGCGACGGTCCTGAGAGAACGACTCTCCGCCGGCCAGGCCGTCGACCTCGTCAAGGCGTTCGAACGCTTCGCCTGGGACGCGATCGTCGAGATCGTCCTGGGCCGCGGCGTCGAGCTGCCCCGTCAACTGGGAGAGGACACGCTCACGCTCCAGAAGACCTACCTGTTGCTGGACATCCTGCCCGGGCCGAGACTGTTCAAGTCGCTGCCGCTGCCGGTCCTCCGAAGAGGCAGGAAAAGCGTCGGGCTCGTCGACGCCGCGATCTACGCCGCCATGCAGAGAGCCCGCGACTCCGGTTACTCCGGCAGGGACGTCGTCGCGCAGTACGTGCGGGCCCTGGACCTCGAGGGCGACGCGGGCGGTCTGGACTCCGACCAGGCGATCCGGGACGAGCTGATCATCCTGCTGACCGGCTTCATCGACGCGCCGACCAGCGCCCTCACCTTCGGCGTCCACTACCTGGCCAGGAATCCCGACGTCCGCCTGAAGGTGGAGCGCGAGGCGGACGCCGTCCTGAATGGCGGGAGCATTGAACCCGCCCACTTCGACCGGCTGCCGTACACCAGCGCCGTACTCGACGAAGTGCTCCGGATCGATCCGCCGACCGCTGTCATGCTGCCCAAGGAGGCGACCGAGGATCGCGTGCTCGGCGGCTACCTGATTCGCAAGGGCACGCTCGTTCACGTGGCGATGAGGGCCCTGCACCACAGACCCGAGCACTGGGACCGGCCGTCGGACTTCAGGCCGGAGCGCTGGCTCGAGAATCCGCGCCCACCCTGTCCGGCCCATGCCTACATACCCTTCGGGCTGGGCCCCCACTTCTGCCAGGGAATGGATATCGCCCGGAGGATCTTCGTGTTCGGCATGGCGTCTCTGGCCAACCGGCTCCGTTTGGAGCCCCGGTCCACCGATCCGCCGAACCGGAACGACACGGCCGTCGGCGTCGTCGGGCCGTGGACGGCGGACGTTCACGAGCGGCGGGACTCGAGCCGCCTACAAGCAGGGGAGCAACATGCCTGATTCGGACGCAGGTTCGGGGCAGCCGGACCCGGGGATCGAGGTCGGGGATTCGAAGCCGATCCTCGTGGCGAGGATGATCGACACCTGGAACGCCGACCAGGAGACCGTGTTCGCCACGCTCGCCCACGGCGGCCGCCACGGGGAGGCGATTCCCGAAATGCAGAGCGTGGAGTTCGTTTCCGAGAAGACGATGGGAGTCGGCGCGCAGTTCCGCGAGATCCGGGACTGGACCCCCATCCAGGTGGCGTTCGCGAAGTTCGCCAAGCTGCACCAGAACGTCGTCACGTGCATCGAGTACGAGCCCCACCGGCGAGTCCGTTACATGTCCAACGGCGCCGGAGCGCGGTGGCATTCGATCTACACGCTCACGCCGGTGGGCGAAGGCCGGACGCAGGTGGAGATCCGGCTGGAGATCCGTCCCAAGAACCTGCTGGGCAAGTGGCTGCCGCAGTTGATGAAGGCCCCCGTCCAAGCCAGCACCGAGGCCGACTTCAAGGCGCTCAAGGCTCGCCTCGAAGGCGCCGATAGCTGAGCGTTCTCCAACTTCCGGGGACCCACCCTATCTGCTGCCGAACATCAACGCACCGCTGTTGTGGTTGACGTAATCAGACACCACCACACCGCCGACATAGCGCTTCGTCCCGACATCGTAGTAGCGGTGTTGGAGTTCCTTTAGCTGCTGGCCGTAGCGACTCCTGAGCCGCGAGGCCCCCGATTGCACATGCACATTGTTCACATGTCCGGTGCAGTATGCGAAGCACGCGATCGGGTACAGCAACCCCGAACAGACAACATCGCATATCTGAAGGCCGGCATGGTTATCGCTATGCCCAAAGGTCGGAAGCTCGACCAGGCGCTCATAGTTCGGGACCGTGCCAAACTTCTGTGTGAAGATCGAGTGGGAGACCCGCAGGTTCTTGCTCTTGCTGCGGCTGTCGGCGATGCACAGGCCGCTTTCGTCGCACCGAGTCAGATAGTGATCGAAGTACGTACACAAGCCCTGAATCGAGGACGTATACACGGCAGTGCCTTTGAACGGGGAGCCTGGAGCCTTGATCCAGATACGCGCGACGAGTCTGACGGCGTGTCGCCGCAACAGGCCCATGATGTGGTCGAGGAAACCAATGGCATGTTGGTTCTGCCTCGCGGTCCCCCGGATCGCGTGCTTGCGGACTTCCGCTCCTTTGATCTCCGGCAGGATTCGGTCCAGACGCCGAGCTGAGGGGTAGTTCAGGTTCGGAAAGAAACGGTGCTTGAGATCAACGTAGTCGTCCGTGAGGCTAGCGAGCCTGCCAGCGTCAACGAAGAGGCCAGCGACGACCAGGACGGGTTGGTCGTTCGGTGCCGGTGGGTTGCGAAGTACTCCCAGATCTCCGGCTTCGTCGATGAAGCAAAGATGCAACTAAGGCCCCAAACGAAGCTATGGCCACCGATGGTGGCCATAGGATCCGCCGCCCACATGGGGTCGGCAATGCACGCCGAAGCGTGGCTACTTCGAGCAAGATAGCGGTAGAGGCGGCCGTTGTCAATCCCACGAGCCTCGGAGTTGAAGGCGAGCCCGACGGCCGTTGCCCCTCACCCTGCGGTGCCTTACTCAGGCCCGAGCCCTCGATTCTCGAAGGCCGGCCGGAAGTGATCCGGAAGCACGCGGGCGCCCTTGCCGGACATCATCGTCCGGCCGCCGGTCGGCATGCGGAGCGGGCGCCCTGCTCTCACTCGATCTGCTGGCGAAGAAGCAGCCCTGCCGCGCTTCGACACCGGCGTGGTCCAGCTCCACGGCAGCGCGTCAAGGTAGCCTTGCTCGGTCGGACGGACTAGCCCCGCAAGGAGACTGCTCGTGGCTGCCTTGACACTCGACTACTGGATCGACGATGGCTGGTACGTCGGCAAACTCAGGGAAGTTCCCGGGATCTTCAGCCAGGGGAAGACGCTCGCTGAACTGAAACTCAACATCCGGGACGCTCTCGAATTGGTGTTGGAGCAAGACCCGCCCAGCTAAGGCGACACGGCCGAAGACACGACATCTTCCTCAATCCCCAAACAGGCTGGAAGGCGCCGAGTCACCACGCAGCCGGCGCTGACCTCCGCTACCCGTACCGCCCCTCGATGTAGGCCGCGGTCTGGCTGTTCGCCGGATTCAGGAACATCGACGCCGTGTCGCTGTGCTCGATGATCTCGCCGAGCAGCATGAAGACGCATTCCTCGCTGGCCCGGCGCGCCTGCGCCATGTTGTGGGTGACGATGAGGATCGTGTAGTCGCCGCGGAGCTTCCAGATCAGCTCCTCGACAGCCTGGGTGCCGGCGGGGTCGAGCGCCGAGCAGGGCTCGTCCATCAGCAGCAGCTTGGGCTTGACCGGCAGCAGGCGGGCGATGCACAGCTTCTGCTGCTGCTCGAGCGAGAGCTCGGTGCCGCGGCGGTCGAGCGAGTCCTTCAGCTCGTCCCAGAGCAGCACCTCGCGCAGCGCCTCCTCCACGATCCGGTCGCTCTCGGCCCGGTTCGGCGGTCGCCCGTCCGGCACGTGGACGCGGGTCCCGAACAGGACGTTGTCCCGCACGGACAACGGCAGCGGGTTGGGACGCTGGAAGACCATGCCGACCTGCTTGCGAAGCTGGGCGAGTTCGACCGAGGGATCGAGCACGTCGAGGCCCCAGAGCCGGATGCTGCCGGTCGTTCGCACGTAGCCGAGACGCTCGTTGATCCGGTTGATCGACCGGAGCAGCGTCGTCTTGCCGCAGCCGGAAGGGCCGATCAGGGAGGTGATCGCGCCGGCTCGTACCCGGAGGTCCACGTCGAGCAGGGCCTGGAAGTCGCCGTACCAGAGGTTCAGCTTCTCGACCAGAATCGCCGCCGACGCGTCGGCGGTGTCCGGGGTCGCCGGCTCCGCGCTCATCCGAACTTCCCCTCGACGTAGGCCGTCGTGCGCGGATCCTGGGCGCCGCCCTCGAACATCGTTTCCGTCTCGGTCACCTCGACCAGCTCGCCGGTCAGGAAGAAGGCGGTCCGGGAGGCGAGCCGTCGCGCCTGCTGGACGAGATTCGTGACCAGCACGATCGTCATCTCGGACTTGAGCTCCGCCAGCACCTCCTCGATCCGCATCGTCGTCACCGGATCGACCGCGATCGAGAACTCGTCGAGCAGCAGAATCGACGGATCCTGCGACAGGGCGCGGGCGATCGTCAGCCGCTGCTGCTGGCCGCCGGAGAGCAGGCTGCCCAGGGAATCGAGCCGGTCCTTCACCTCGTCCCAGAGCGCCGCCCGGCGGAGGCAGCGTTCGACGATCACGTCCAGGTCGGCCTTCTTCCGCATGCCCCGCAGCCGGGACGACAGAGCGACGTTGTCGTAGATCGTCAACGGCAGTCCCACCGGCAGCGGAAAGACAACGCCGATCCGCTGCCGCAACGCGTAGGGGTTGCGCCAACTGCGCACCTCCCTTCCCTCGACGCGCACGCTGCCGGACACCTCCATGCCCGCCGTCATCAGGTCCATCCGGTTGATGGCGCGCAGGAAGGATGTCTTGCCGCTGTTGGCCGGCCCGATGATGCCGAAGATCTCGTGGCTCGGCACCCGCAGCGTGACGTCCGAGAGTGCCGGTTTGCCGTGGTAACGGATCGCCAGGTCGTCGACCGCGATCGCGTAGTCGGCTCCTTCGCGCACGTCGTCCGCAACCCCGCTCGCGGCCACGGCGGCCCTCACCACTTCTTTCGGCCCCGCAGGTAGACCCTGAAGGCGATCGAGATCCCGTTCATCGCCAGCACCATGGAGATCAGGACCAGGGCGACGCCGAAGGGCAGGTGCTCCGGCACGTCCGTCACCTGGGTCGAGATGACGAACAGGTGCAGCGACATCGCCATCGTCTGGTCGAGCACACCCTGCGGCAGGAAGGGAACAAAGGCCGCGGCGCCGGTGAACATGATCGGCGCCGTCTCGCCAGACGTTCGGGACACCTCCAGGATGACGCCGGTCAGGATGCCGCTGATCGCATTCGGCAGCACGATCTTGCGGATCGTCTGCCAGCGGGTCGCGCCCATGTTCCAGCACGCCTCGCGGAACGCCAGCGGTACGGTCTGGAGCGACTCCCGGGTGGCGACGATGACCACCGGCAGTGTCATGACCGCCAGGGTCAGGCTGGCGGCCAGGATGCTGGTGCCGAAGCGGAAGAAGATGACGAAGGCGCCGAGGCCGAACAACGCGTGGACGATGGACGGCACGCCGGCCAGGTTGATGATGGCCAGGTTGATGGCCCGGGTGAGGCGGTTGTCCGGCGCGTACTCGCTCAGGTAGAGCGCCGCCGCCACGCCGACCGGCACGGAGGCGATCAGGGCGACGACGACCAGCCACACCGTGCCGACCAGGGCCGGCAGGATGCCGCCGGCGGTCATGTTGTTGAGCGGCTGGGTGAACAGGAACTCCCAGGAGATGGCAGGACCGCCCCGGTAGACGAGCACGCCGAGGATGAGGGCGACCGGCAGGATGAGCATGCACGTCATCCACAGGAAGAGGAGGCGGAAAAGCCCCTCGACCTTCCGGTTGTTGCGGTTCTGTGCAGTCGCTTCGAACATGGCGCCTCGCTACGGATTCGCTGACGCGGCCGGCCGGCGACCCCGGCGACGGTGCTTGCGCTGGCCGCCACGCACGAAGACGTCGGCCGCGAAGTTGATCGCGAAGGTGACCAGGAACAGGAAGATGCCCAGCGTGAAGAGCGCCCCGTAGTGGTCGGAGCCGGCGGCCGTCTCGCCGAGCTCGGCGGCGATCGTCGCCGTCAGAGCCCGCACCGAGTCGAAGGGGCTCGTCGGCAGGTTGATCGAGTGGCCGCTCGCCATCAGCACCGCCATCGTCTCGCCGAAGCCGCGGCCCACGCCGAGCAGCGTCGCGGCGACCAGACCGTTGCGCGCCGCCGGCAGCACGACCCTCAAGGTCACCTGCCAGCGGGTCGCCCCCATCGCTTCCGCGGCCTCGCGATAGGTGTCCGGGACGGCCTTCAGGGCATCCTCGGCGATCGTCGTCATGATGGGGGCCGCCATCAACCCCAGGATGACTCCGGAGTTCAGAACGTTCAGGCCGACCGGCACGTCGAAGACCTGGATGATCAGCGGGTTCATGATGGACAGCCCGATGAAGCCCCAGACCACGGACGGAATCGCGGCCAGGAGCTCCACGAGCACCTTGAGCGTTTCGCGCACGCGGCCGGTCGCGAACTCGCCGATGTAGATCGCGGCCCCGAGCGAGAACGGTACGGAGACGACCATGGCGAGTCCGGTCACGGAGGCCGTGCCGGCGATCAGGGCGAGCGCGCCGTAGGTCGGGTTGTGGCTCGAAGTCGGCGTCCACCGCGGCGAACCGAAGAACTCGCGGAAGTCGAAACGGTCGAAGACGAAACCGGCGCCCTCGCGGGTGATGAACACGAAGATGCCGGCGATGAAGACGATCGCCGACAGCCCTCCGGCCAGCACGAGGATCTGCACCGCGCGGTCGATCCACCACGCGGTATCCCGCCGGTCCGCGGCGTGCGCTGTTTCAGGCAAACCGGCCGCCGGGGAACCAGAGACGCCGCGTCATTCCCGGAAGCCTGTTCCCGTTCAGGAGCAGTCCACGTCCGTGCGCGGCGCGTAACCCTTGTCGTAGATGATGCACTGACCCTCGTCGCTCAGCACCCAGTCGATGTACTCGCGAATGGCGCCCTCCGGCTGACCCGCGGTGTACATGAACAGCGGACGCGCGATGGGATAGGAACCGTCGATCGCGGTCTCGACCGAGGGAGACACGCAGTCACCGTCCTCGTCCTTCCTGACGCAGGGCATCTTCACGTGGTCCGTCGCGTAGGCCACGCCGCTGTAGCCGATGGCGCAAGGCGTGTTCTCGACCAGGTCGACCACGTCCTTCGAACCGTGCATGTCCCGCGAGCCCAGCTTGAAGTCACGCCGCTCGCCCAGCACCGCCTCGCGGAAGTAGACGTAGGTGCCGGAGTTGTTCTGGCGGCTGACGCGGACGATCTCGTCGCTGCTGCAGCCCGGCACCTCGAGGCCGAACTGGCTCCAGGACTCGATCTCGCCGCCTTCGCCGTAGAGCGAGGCCAACTGCTCCAGCGACACCTCGTCCATCGGGTTGTCGGGATGGACGTACACGGCCAGAGCGTCGTAGCCGACGACGAACTCGATCGGCTCGTTGCCGTTGCCGCGGGCCAGCTCGATCTCCGAGTCCTTCATCTTGCGGCTCGAGTTCGCGATGTCGACCGTGCCGTTGATCATGGCCGCGATACCGGTGCCCGAACCGCCGCCGGTCACCGCGACCGCCGTGCCGGGCTTCAACGCGGCGTACTCTTCGGCCCACGCCTGAGCGACATTGACCAGGGTGTCGGAGCCCTTGTTCTGGATCACGCTGCGCGAACCGCCCCCACCGCCGCAGGCGATGACCAGGGCGGCGGAAAGCGCCAGAGCGCATGAGGCGAAGGCGGGTTCCACTGTCTTCATATGGCTGGAAGTCCGTGCAATTCGAGGTGCTCCACGCCTGCGGAGCGTAGCCGACGGTTCGTGAACAACCCGTAAAGATCCGCGACCTAAAAGTACGCCGTCAGGGACGACCAGGCCACGACGGGGACCGCTCCGTACTCACTGCCGAGGACACCGTCCCGAACGCCTCGTCCCGTCGATGCGATGAGGCCCGCGCCGATCGAGACGTGGTCGGACACGGACCAGGTGATGCCGGGTTGGAAGAGGGCCGAGGAATCGTCCCGGTTGTAGAGCACGGCGCCGCTGACGCTCAGCAGCGGATGGGCCTGCCATCCCAAGGAGATCCCGGCGTAGCGCCGGCCGAGCGAGGTGACTTCGCCCCGCCGCACGCGGTCCGCCTCGGCCAGCCGCTCGTAGTCCCTCGCCCCGCCGGCGCCGAAGCCGTTCCAGCTCGCCTCGGCGATCAGGGTCAGCCGCGGCGTCAGCAGGCGGTCGACGCCCACAGTGAAACGCCAGAAGTCACCGCAGCCAAAGGCCGGGTGGATGCTCTCCGCATCGCAACCCGGACTGGTCCAGGAAACCTCGCCGCGCACGCCGGTGCCGCGGACATCGGCCGCGAAGAAGCTGCCGAGAACGAAGTCCCGGTGAAAGCCGCCCACCACGTAGCCGAAGTCGACGCTGGATGGGCCCTCGCCCAGTTCGCTGTGGAAACGGCCGAGCGAGGCGAAGCTGAGATCGTCCGGCGTGCGCGTGCCCTGGCCGGCGGCGATGACCTCGACCTCGGAGAAGTCGCCCACCGGAACGGTGAAGCGGAGCGCGTCGACTCCGGGCTTGTAGTCGCGGTCGATGCGCTGCGGCGCGAACGGCGCGAACAGGTCGAGGACCGGCCAGAAGTAGTTCACCCCCCAGGTGATCGCCTGGCGGCCCGCGACCATGCGGAACCCGGGCCGGTCCCAGCGCAGGTTCAGGCGGTCGATCTCCGTCGTTCCGGCCAGATCGCCGCCACCGAAGGAGTTCCGCTCCAGATCGAAGAAACGCCGCGTGCCGCCGGTGGCGATCGAAGTCACCGCTCCGCTTCCGGGCGGCGACGTGGCCTGCGCCAGGCCGTGCAACTCGAAACGGAAGCGATCCCCGGATGAAGCCTGCCAGCGCGAGTCGAGCTTGAGCCTCAGAATCCCGAGTTCGACGCCGCCGGCGCCCGCCGCCGCGCCGTCCTCTTCGGCCGGCTCCGCGTCGCCGGCCAGGTCCGTCTCCTCCAGCACCCGGAACGCGAAGACGCGCACGTCCCCGCCCACCACCGTCTGCCCGGTGGCCGGCGACACGGCTCCAGGAAGCAGCAGCGCACCGGCGGCGGCGAGCCGCAACAGCTCACCGCCGCTCGTCGCTCGCGACCCTTCCATCGACCAGCCGGACCACCCGGCGAGCGCGCTCCATCACCCGCGGGTCGTGGGTCGAGAACACGAAGGTCACGCCCTGCTCCCGGTTCAGCTCCTCCATCAGGTCGAGCAGCGTCTCCGCGGTCTCCGAGTCCACATTGGCGGTCGGCTCGTCGGCGAGCACCACGACCGGGTTGCTGGCGATGGCGCGGGCGATCGCGACCCGCTGCTGCTGACCGCCTGAGAGTTCCGAGGGTCGCCGGTTCTCCATCCCCTCGAGCCCGACCTGCTCGAGCAGGGCCATCACCCGCTCGCGCCGGCTCGGCCCGTCGACGCCCTGAACCCAGAGCACCATCTCGGCGTTCTCGTAGGCGGTCAGGACGGGCATCAGGTTGTAGGCCTGGAACACGAAGCCGATCCGGTCGCGGCGGAGTTCGCTCAACTCCTTCTTGTTCAGTCTCGCCAGTTCCCGTCCCTCGAGCACGATCGAGCCCGAGGTCATCGCGTCGAGGGCGCCGATCAGGTTGAGCATCGTCGTCTTGCCGGAACCCGACGGCCCGCAGATCGCCGTGAACTCGCCCGCTTCGACGTCCATCGTCAGGCCCCTCAGGGCATGCACGTCGACGCTGCCCTGGCGGTAGACCTTGGTGACTTCGCGAAGAGAGATGATGGGCTCGGCGTCCACGTCACACGACCTTGATCGTCTCGACCGGCTGCACCCGTCCGGCGCGCCAGGCCGGGTAGATCCCGGAGGCGATGGTCGCCAGCACCGCGAACAGCCCGATCAGCACCGCGTTGCGCGGGAAGATGCCGACCTTCAGCACAGGATCCAGGCCGACGCCCGCGACTTCCACCGTGCCGCCGTAGATCGCGGTCATGTCGAGGCCGGTTGACGACAGGTAGAGGTAGGGGCCCAGCGTGATCAGGAAGGCGCCGGCCAGACCGAGCACGGCAAGCCACGCGCTCTCCATCATGATCATCCGGAACAGCCGGCCGGGGCTCCAGCCGATCGCCAGCATGATCCCGAACTCCCGGAGCCGCTCCATCACGCTGACGAACATCGTGTTGAAGATGCCGGCCGCGACCAGGATCGCGATCAGGATCTCCATGACCACCGCCCCGCCGACCTTGAGCGCGATGAACGCCGCCAGTTGCGGCTGACTCGTGTTCCAGGGAACCGCGGCCGCCGTCTCGCCGAGCTCGCCGCCGAGACGCCTGGCGACGCCGGCGCTTCGCCGCTGATCCTCCAGAAACACGGCGACCAGGGTCGCTTCGTCTTCGCCGTAGCCGAGGAGGTCGCGCACCGTGTCGATCGGCAGCAGGCAGAAGCCGCCGTCGACCGTCGGCGCGTTGGTCCGGAGCGTGCCCCGCAACCTCGCCAGGCCGCTCACGATCTCTCCGTCCTTGTCGGTCAGCGTGTAGACGACCTTGTCGCCCAGCTCCATCCCCAGGTTGCTGGCCAGGCGGTGGCCCAGGATCACGCCGTTCCGGTCGCCCGCCTCGAGGGCCGAGCCCTCGTCGATCGCCTCGAGAATCGAGAGCGTCGTCTCGTCCTCGGCCTCCGGATCGAAGGCGATGAAAGCGGCGCTGAAGGTCTCGCCCGCCGTCGCCAGCATGGTGGGACCGATCACCCGGTCGACGGCGTGCTGGATCCTGCGCGCCTCCCCCTCGAGCGCGGCCTCGAGCGCTTCGCCGCGAACGACCGTGCGGGTCAGTGTCGGCTTGTCGAGGTACTCGGAATGCTGGAGGCTGACGTGACCGCCTCCAAGCCTGGCGGCGAGGTCGATCATGTCCTTCCAGTTGCGGTCCTGCATGGCGGTGAACACGACGGCGAGGAACACGCCGAAGACGATCGAACCCAGCGTCAGCAGGGTTCGACGGCGGTTGCGCCACAGGTTGCGCCAGGCCAGGGTCGCGACGTTCGGTCCGTTCATGCTGCTTCCTCTCTTCCCACGCCCCGCTACTGGTGGTGGATGGCCTCGATCGGATTGATCCGGGCCGCCTTGATCGCCGGAAACAGCACCGCCACCCCGGCGACGAACAGCAGGATGAAGACGGGCCCGGCAATCGTCAGGGGAGAGACCGCGCCGGTCCAGATCTGGTCCATCGCGACGCCCATGATCGCCGTGCCGCCCAGGCCGCCGACGTCGATCCCCCGCGTCGTGACGAACCAGAGCGCGGGCAGGCTGGCGACCAGACCGATGCCGATCGCCAGCGCCGACTGCAGCGCACCCTCGACCAGGATCAGCGCCAGCACCCGCCGCGGCGAAACGCCGATCGCTTTCAGCACGCCGAACTCCCGGATCCGCTCGAAGACGGCCGTCAGCATCGCGTTCAGGATGAGGATCGCGATCACGACATACACGACGAACGCCACGACCTGGACGGCGGCCTGCGCCGAGTCGAAGACGTTCGCCAGGCCCGGCAGCAGGTCGCGCCAGCTCCTGACCTCGACGCCGGGCGCGCTCATGGCCGCGGCCTGCTCGACGAGGCCCGCGGCCGCGGTGAGATCCTGACCCTCGGAGCTGCGAACGATGACCCGGTGGGCGCCGTCTTCCAGCGCGAAGAAGTTGCGGAACTCGTCCTCGAGCAGGAACACGGTCGCGCGGTCGGTCTCCTCGCTCAGGCTCTGGAGCACGCCGCGCACCCGGAAGAGGTCGTTCGCCATGCTGCCGTCGGTAGCCTGGCTGAGCGCCACGAGTTCGTCGCCGACCTCGACCGCCAGCGTCCGGGCCAGGCGGTAACCAAGCACCACGCCCTTCGCATCCGCCGGGTCGAGCCACTCTCCCCGATCGAGGCGCTGATGGACCTCGCTGACCAGGGCGTCGCGTTCCGGGCGCAGGCCCTTGAGCAGGGCGCCGGTCGAGACATCGCCCGAAGCGACCAGGGCGCCGCCGAGCAGGCGCGCGGTCGACCGCAGCCCGGTCTCGTCCAGGGCCCGGAGCAGCGCATCCGGATCTTCGATCCGTTCCCAGATGGACGGCCGTTCCCGGTAGCCGTCGGCGTGGACCTGGATCTCCCCCAGCTCCACGTCGAGGAGGGTGGTCTCCATGCTGCCCAGCATCCCCTCCATCAATGAGGTGTAGAGCACCATGCTCCACAGGGCAAGGGTCATCGCGGCGACCGTGACCAGCGTCCGGCGGCCGTTCCGCCACAGGTTGCGCCAGGCCATGCGGAGGATCTTCATCCGGCCCGACCTCGAACAGACCTTACTGCCGCAACGACTGCAGCGAGAAGGTACCCGGCGGCAAATCGACGTTGAACGCGTGCTCCTCGTAGACGATCTCGGTGAACTCGTCGGCATCGTCCGCCGGAATCACCCGCATCCGCCGCGGCAGCGTCCTGCCGCCCAGGGGACCGAAGTCCTCGTAGCGGATCGTGCGGACCAGCCGTTCGCGCTCGTCGAAGTACTCGGCCTGGTCGAGCAGCATGTCCCGCGCCCTGAACCGGGCGTCGATCGCGCCCCACACGACGGGCGCATCCGGCAGCGGGATGCAGCGCACCAGCCAATGCCCGGAGCCGTCCGCCGGCCGCTCCCGGTAGGCGCACTCGAAGTCCTCGCTGTACCGGGACTCGTGGACCAGGTCGTCGTTCGTGAAGTGGCTGCCCATCCACGCCGCCTGCATCATCGACCCCGGCACCTTGATCGTCCGGTCGACCTTCGGCAGGTAGTTCCAGATGTTCTGCTCGACCTTGAGTGTGGCGGTGCCGCGCTCCTTCGCCGGCGCTTCGATCCGCACCAGCGCCGTCTCGGTGCCCTCCGAGACGACGTGGAGACGCAACTCGCGCTGCCAGCGCTCGGTCTTGATCCGCATCGTGATCCGGCTCTCGCTGGAGTCGCCCCGCATCGCGTCGTCGGTGGCGCGCATCAGCACCTCCAGCGGGGGGTCGGCCGGCTGAGCCGCCGCGGCGGCGGCGGAGAGAAACCAGGCGACCGCGAGCAGGAAACTCGCGGAGAGGAAGGACCTGTTCACGCGAAAGAGGACTATAGCAACGGCGCTACTCGATGTAGCCGAGGGCCTGGAGCCGGCGGCGGGTGTCCTCATCCAGCTCGACGGTCACCGCGTCCACGGCCGAACCGGCAGCCAGGTCCAGCTGCTCACGCAGGTGCCGGGCCATGACGCCGGCCAGCAGCGGCCGCTCCGCCGCGAGGTCGTGCAGCTCCTCGGGATCGGCCGTCCGGTCGAACAGTTGCCGGCTCGGCGCATGCCCGGGACGACGCAGCTCGATCAGCTTGTACCGGCCGCGGACGAGCGACGCGGCGGGCCGCCGGAACGTGTCCATGGTGGACAGCAGGAGACGGTCGGCGAGGCCCTCGGACCGACCCGCGGCGGCACCGGGCTCGAGCAGCGGCAGCAGGCTGTCGCCTTCGATCCCCGGCCCGGCCTCGCCGCCGGCGAGCTCGATCAGCGTGGGCAGCAGGTCGGCCTGCTGAACCGGCACCGACACGCGGTGGCCTGCGCCCTGACCGCTCCGGTGGATCAGGAAGGGAATGTCGAGCACCTCCCGGTGCAGGTCCCAGGCGTGACCGAAGACCCCCTTTCCTCGAACGCTTCGCCGTGGTCCGACACGACGACGATCGACGGATTCCGGCCCCGGCTGTCCAGTTCGCGCCGGAATTCGCCAAAGACATGGTCGTTCCAGGCGATCTCCGCGTCGTAGAGAAGAAACAACTGGTCCACGACTTCCGGTGTCGAGGGGATCCGCCTGTTGCTCAACGCCCTCATGTGCTCCACCGTGCCGAGGCCCCTGTCCTGAACGTCGGCCGCGAAGCGCTCGCGGAACGGTTCGGCCGGATCGAAGGAAGCGTGCGGTTCGACGCTGAGGATCATCAGGAAGAACGGCTGGCCCGGCGTCTCGACCGCGACGTCGTCAAGCCAGTCGAGCGCCCACCCGGCCAGGGTGTCGACGTCGACGGCGCCGTACTCGAAACGGTCGAAGCCCTGTTCGAAGCCGGTGTCGCCGGTCACGTTCGCGTTCGCCGAGAAGCCCGCCGTCACGTAACCGAGTTCCCGCAGGCGCTCCGGCAACGTGGCGAAGGAGCCGTCGAGTCCATGGTTCAGCTCGCGAATGCCGTGCCGCTCGGGGCCGACGCCGGTGAGCAAGGTCGCGACCGTGGGCCTGGTCCACGACGACTGCGCCACGGCCTGTTCGAAAACCGTCGAGTGTTCCGCCAGAGCGTCGAAGTTGGGCGACACCGGCCGCTCGTGACCATGGAAGCCAAGCCGGTCGACGCGCAGCGTGTCAACGATCCAGAGCAGGATGGACTCCCGGTTCACTTCGTCGCGCGCCGGCGCCGTCTGGTCGCCCGGGGACGGCGGAACGTCGGCGGCCCGGTCCGGCGGTCGCCGACCACGCCCGTCACCGGTCAGCCGTGGCTGGCGTAGAACGACGCCGGCCTCCCCTTCACCGAAGACGGTCACGCCCCCGGCCACACGCAGCGTCAGCCGCGCCGGCCGGAGCGACCCGAGCCGCTCTTCGGCAACCGCAACCGGCCTCAGCTCTCTCACCGGCGGCAAGGGGAGGTGCAGAAGCGGGTCTGACTCCTGGGCGATGACACCCGTCACCGGCGACGCGCCCTCGACCTCCCACACGACATCGAGACCGTCGACGCCCCGCGGCGCGACGCTCTCCCAGCGCAGGTCCAGTTCCGACTCGGGTTCGAGAAAGAACGAAACCTCGCTGGCCTCCGGGATCCAGAGCGTCTCGCCCTCTCCACGCGCCTCGCCGGCGCTGGGGCCGTCCCCCATCGCTATCCAGTCGCAAGCGAAGGACAGCTTTCGGGGGTGCCTGGGCGCCGGGCCCGCGCCGCCCGTCACCGCGGGCCGTCCAAAGTACGCCGGCACCAGGCCAAGCCGGTGGTTGCCAGGAGTCGCGCGTTCCGCCGGAACGGTGAAGTACTGCTCCCCGAAACCGCGAGCGAGTTCCAGAGACGCAATCTCCATGTCGTCCCAGAAGACACGCAGGACTTGCGGAGCCGCACCCGGATAGCGAAACGCGCGGCACCTCATACGGACCTCCAGGTCCCGTGTCCACGCCAGAAACACGCCGACCTCCGAGCGCGGACCGACCGCCCAGACGAACGTGTTGCCGGCGGGGTCCGTCTCGTTCCACGACCAGCCGCCAACCAGGGCAGCAGCAGCCGACGGAGTCCCCAGGTCGATCAGCGGCCGCTCGCGTCTGACCTCGGCGTACCGGAACTCCGAGACGAGATCAGCGACGTCGACCGCCACCGGACCGGGACCGCAGCCCGAGAGCCACGGACACGCGGCCAGCAACGGAACGGCCAGGCAGCGCCGACGAAACCGTCTCACTCGCTCCGGATCGCGCTGGCCTGGCGGGCACGGTCGAGCAGGCGCTCCGCCCGGTGCAGGTGCGGAGCGTCGACCATCTGCCCTTCGTAGCGGAAGGCCATGCGGCCCTGGGCCTGATTCTCTTCGAACGCGGCAACCAGGGCAGCGGCGGAAGCGATCTCTTCCTCGCTCGGCGTGAACACGTCGTTGACGATCGGGATCTGGTTCGGGTGGATCGTCATCTTGCCCTCGAAGCCCATCCAGGCCGCCCGCTGGCAGTCGAGGCGCAGGGCGTCCAGGTCGCCGATGTCGGTGAACACGCTGTCGATCGGCTGGGCGCCGCCGGCACGGGCGGCCAGCAGGGTCATCGACCGGCAGTAGCGGAACACGTCCAGGTACTCGCCGCGCTCGTCCCGGCGCCGGCTCGCGCCGATCGAGACGGAGAGGTCCTCGGCGCCCCAGGTCAGCGCCGAGACGCGGTTGGTGGCGGTGAGGTGAGCGAGGTTCAGCGCGCCGCCGGCCGTCTCGGTGGCGATCAGGATCAGCGCGATGCCGCCCAGGTCGTGGCCGTGAGCCATCTCGAGCTGGGCGACCAGCCGATCCACCCGCAGCACGTCATCGACGCCGCTCACTTTCGGTACGACGTAGGCGTCGGGCGGGTGCTCCATCGTGACCTCGACGTCCTCCCGGCCCCAGGGCGTCATCAGGTCGTTGACCCGTACTGCCCGCTCCTTGCCGCCGAAATCCGTCGCTTCGAGCCAGCCGGCCACTTCGCGGCGCACCTCAACCTTGCGATCCGGCGTCACCGCGTCCTCGAGATCGAGAATCAGCGTGTCGGCCTCGAGACCAAGAGACTTGGCCAGCATGCGTTCGTTGCCGCCCGGAACGAAGTGGACGGCGCGCCGAAGCCGGGTGCTGCTCACGAAGTGACTCTAGCCTCCGTCGCGGAGCTCCAGTTCGACGCGGTGCAGGCCCTCCGCGAAGGCCTCGGGCTCGACACCCAGACCGAAGCGCAGGTAGCCCGGCATGCCGGCCCAGCGGCCCGCGACCAGCAGGACGCTGCGGTTCCGCCGGAGCCGTTCCGCGAAGGCGGCGCAGTCCGCCGGACGGCCGTCCTCCAGTAGCGGCACGAAGCCGTAGGCGCCGGCCCGCGGCTCCCGGTAGGCGATCGCGCCGTTCTGCCGGCGGGTCCAGTCGCGGAAGGTCGCGCGGTTCGTGCCCATCATCCGCCGCGCCCGTTCGAACAGGCGTTCCTGGTTCGACGGCTCGGTCGCGAAACGGGCGATCGGGTCGGAAAGCGCCGCGGGAGCGATCGTCGTGAAATCCCGCCTCGCCCAGCAGCGCTCGACGAACTCGGGCGGACCGGCCATCCAGCCCAGGCGTGCACCCGGCAGACCGTATGCCTTGGACAGGCTCGAAACCGCGACGACCCGCTCGCCCCTGCCCCACATGCCGGGGGTCTCCTCTCCGGGCAAGAGGTCGTGCACGGCGCCGCGGTAGACCTCGTCCGACAGCAACCAGGCCCCGACCCGTTCCGCGGCGGCGGCGATGCGGTCGAGTTCCGACGGCGTGAACACGTGACCGGTCGGGTTGTTCGGATGGCTCAGGTAGATGAGCTTCGTCCGCTCGCCGACCGCGTTCTCGAACGCGTCCCAGTCGAGCGACCAGGTCGATTCGTCGGCGCCGGGGAGGAGGGGTATGTTCCGCACCACCGCCCCGAGACCACGGGCCGCCAGACCTACCTGAAGGTAGTTCGGCACGATCGCCACCACCTCGTCGGCCGGCCCGACCAGGACCTGCACAGCCACGTAGTTCGCCTCGGCCGAGCCGGTCGTCACCAGCAGATTCTCGATCGTCGCCCCCGCGTAGTGCCCGGCGAGTTGCGAGCGCAGCTCCGGCGTGCCGTTCGACTGGATGTACTCGAGCGGCGCCGAGTGCAGTGCCTCCAGATCGAACCCCAGCTCCGCCAGGCCGTTCAGCGTCAGCGGTTCGACGCCGCTCTCGCTCAGGTTGATGTCGACGCGATGCTCCCAGAGCGACTGCTGCCGCTCCAGATCGAAGGTCTCCATCTCCATCGTGCTTCCCCTAGCCGGGTGGGTCCGTCGTCAGGCGCCGCAGTATGCCACCGCTTCGTGCAGGATAGATGCCGTGCCGCGACTGCTTCTGCGACTCCTGGCCGGCGTTCACCTGGTTGCCTTCGTTTCCCTGTGGGTCCAGATCGACGGCCTGATCGGATCGCGGGGCATTCTCCCGGCACGGGACTTCTTCGCCTACCTCGAACGGGTGCTCGGCGCCGGAGCATTCGACCGGTTCGTCAATGTCCCGTCACTGCTCTGGTTCGGCGCCGGCGACGGTGCACTCCACCTGCTCTGCGCGGCCGGCGTCCTTCTGTCGCTCCTCGCGATCGCCGGCATGGTGACCGCGCCGGTCTTCGCTGCCCTCTGGATCTGCTACCTGTCACTGGTCTGGGGCGGTCAGACCTTCCTCGCCTTCCAGTGGGACACGCTGCTGCTGGAGGCGACCCTGTGCGCCGTCGTGCTGGCGCCCCTGGGCTGGCCGTTCGCTTCGTCCCTTCGCGCCGCGTTCAAGGTCGCGCCGGACTTCGCGGCCGCCCGACCGGGGATGTGGCTCTTCCGGCTCCTGGTGGTCAAGCTGATGTTCCTCTCCGGCGCCGTCAAGCTGCTCAGTCTCGACCCGACCTGGTGGCGTCTGACCGCGCTCGATGTCCACTACTTCACCCAGCCGCTGCCGGTCGCGGCGAGTTGGTACGTCCATCATCTACCGGACTGGTTTCATCGGTTATCAGTCTTCATCATGTTCGGGGTCGAACTGGTCGTGCCCTGGCTTGTCTTCTCACGCCGGCTGCGGAAGCCCGGGATGTGGCTCCTCCTGGCGCTCCAGTTCCTGATCGCCGCCACGGGCAACTACGGCTTCTTCAACCTGCTGACCGCGGTGCTGTGCCTGTCCTGGCTAGACCGTCCGCCCTTTGCAGGTCCGCTGCGACGGCGCAGACCACAGGCCGTGAGCGCGGCCGATCCACACCTTCCGGCCGGCCTTGCCGGGACGCGTATCCGCTGGCTCGTCACCACGACGGTCCTTCTGTTCAGCCTGTCGGTCACCGCCCGAGAACTCACCCGCTCACTGCCGCGCGGACCGGACACCCCGCCGACAACGGTCCGACTGGCGGACCTCGTCGACCGGGTCCTGGTCGATCCGGCGGCACCCCTGCTGCGCGCCATGGCGCCCTTCCGCTCGATCAACGGCTACGGCCTCTTCCGCGCGATGACGACGTCCCGCCCGGAGATCGTCGTGGAGACGAGCGTCGACGGCGCGACCTGGAGCGAACTCGCGTTCCGGTTCAAACCGGGCGACCTCGAGCGCCCGCCCCGGGCCGCATTCCCGCACATGCCGCGCCTCGACTGGCAGATGTGGTTCGCGGCTTTGGACCCGGCCGGAGCGGACTGGCTGGGTGCGTTCGTCGAGCGCCTGTTCGCGGGCGAACCGGCGGTTCTGGGGCTGCTCGGCGGAGCGAGCCGCCAGGCCGAGCCTCCGCGCTACGTGCGGCTCCGTCTCTACGACTACCGGTTCAGCGAACCCGGCACCGGGGCCGAGTGGTGGCGGCGTGAGTTCCTCTACGATCTGGGATCGGCTGCGCGCTAGGGCAGCTCGTGGGCCGACGGCATGACGCCGACGGCCTGGCTGCCGAAGCCGAAGTCCGTCGGCGCGTAGTCACCGACGACCCGGGCGTCGCTCCGCTCCGGGATCCGGTCCTCCATGCCGAGCCCCCAGTACACGGCGTTCACGAGCAGGCGGCGCAGACCCTCGCTCTCGAAGTCCGTGGAAGCGCCCATCGTCGTCGTGAACACCCGCGACGCCGCGCCGCCGGCGCCGGTGTAGGAGCGCGTCCAGGCGATCGGGACCATCGGGTCGTTCTTCGGCCCCTCGACCGGCGGATCGTCCGGCGACATGCCGGCGAGGACCGCGCCGAGCAGCAGGACGTTCGCGTCGTCGCCGAGGTTCCTGAGGCCGTAGACGTCCGTGGGACCCCAGACGTCGTCGACCCCACGCAGGATCGGATGGTCCGCCGCGCCCGGCGCGACCACGCCCCGCGTGCTTTCCTGGCCGTGACGGCCGTGATGGTTGATCCAGGTGTCGCCCAGCACCTGCTGGCCGAATCCGCCCGGCCACTCTTCGCTGCGGAAGTGCCAGTGCGCGTACGGACTGTCCGGATTGCGCTGGTAAGAGAAGGCGTGGGTCGCGGTCCGCAAGCCCACGATCGGCCGTCCCGATTCGACGTAGTCGACGATGTGCTTCATCTGCCCGTCGGGAAGCTCCCTGAACCGGGTGGCGATCACCATCAGGTCGGCGTCGGCGAGCGCTTCGAGACCCGGGATGTTCGTCTGCTCCTCCGGATCGATCGCTCCGGTCTCGGCGTCGATCGAGAACAGGACCGTGCACTCGAAGCCGTGCCGCACCGACAACAACTTGCCGAGCATCGGCATCGCTTCCTCGGAGCGGTACTCCTCGTCGCCGGCGATCAGGACGACCTTGTAGCCGGCTCCGGGTCCGTCGCCGCCCGGGTAAGTGACCCATTGGGCGTCGCTGCCCCGTCCGGGTGCAGGCAGGAACATGATCACCGAGGCGAAAAGCGCCAACAGGCCGGGAACTGAGAGATCACGTTTCATGAGCCGAACCTCCGCCGGCAGCGTACCAGCGCGCTATCGTACGCACCCCCCACACTCGACCGCTACTTCAAACCGACCAAACCCGGCACGACTCCAGGAGCCTCAAATGAAGAGACAACCGCATCACTTTGCCTTCTTCCTCGGTGTGCTCCTGCTCGCGACCGCCACCACGGAGGCACAAGACTTGAAGACGGAATTTCTCGGCTCGCAGCAGGGCTTCTCCCACATCGCCAGGACGACCGCGAACCGCGTCACCACGATCCGCATCTCCGGCCAGGTCGGCATGGCCGACGGCGCGGACGCACCCGCGGCCACTCTCGCCGAGCAGGCGGAGATCGCCTTCTCCAACGTCGTCAAGCGCGTCGAGCAGGCCGGAGCCAGCGCCGAGGACATCGTCAAGACGACCGTCTTCATCAAGGACATCGACCCGGAGAAGGTCCAGACCGTGGGCCGGGCCCAGGCCAAGGTGCTGCAACTCGACCCGCCGCGGGCCGCTACCTGGGTTGGCGTGACGGGGCTGGTGTTCCCGTCGTTGTTGATCGAAGTGGAGGCGACGGCGGTGGTGGCTGCGGAGTAGGCAATTGTGCCGGCCTACGGCCGGCGCGTTCCTTCGCCGCCTTCGGCGGCAGCGGGTCGGAAGACCCGCGCACCCAGAGCTACGGCGTCAGCAAGAGGGAGACGGGATTCGCTAGCCCGAGGTTCTGAGCCGTTCGCGGCTCTCGATGGGTCGAAGTGCCTTGCGTCGCTTGGGTTTTCTCGCTTCGGAGGTGCTTGATTGCCTGTCGTGTGTAGCCATGTAGATCTGGTGGAGTAAGTAGACAATCGAGTGTATCTGGCTTACAATCGGAAGCCATGTACATCGAGCGCGTACCCAACCGCAACTCCCCGCCGGCCGTCTTGCTGCGAGAGTCCTACCGACTGGACGGAAAGGTCAAGAAACGCACCCTCGCCAATTTCTCCAAGTGGCCCGACGAACTCGTCGAGGGACTCAGAACCCTGCTCAAGGGAGGCGTCGCTCTGCCCTCTCTCGACGCCCCCTTCGAGATCCTCCGCGCCCTGCCGCACGGGCATGTCGCCGCCGTGCTCGGCACGCTGAGAAAGGTCGGCCTCGAAAGGCTGCTCGACCGCAAGCCCTCGCCCCAGCGAAACCTCGTCGTCGCCATGATCGCGGCGCGCATCCTCGATCCCCGCTCCAAGCTCGCCACCGCCAGAGGTCTCGCCAGCGAAACCGCCAACCACACCCTCGCCGAGGAACTCGGCGTCGAGGACGCCTCGGCCGAGGACCTCTACGACGCCATGGACTGGCTGCTGGAACGCCAGCCGAAGATCGAACGCGGACTCGCCAGACGGCATCTCGAAGACGGCTCGCTCGTCCTCTGCGACCTGACCTCGGTCTACCTCGAAGGCCGCAAGTGCTCGCTGGCCAGACACGGCTACTCCAGGGACAGGAAGCGGGGAAAGCTCCAGATCGTCCTCGCCCTGCTCTGCAACCGGGACGGATGCCCGACAGCCGTCGAGGTCTTCCGCGGCAATACCGCCGACCCCGCCGCGCTGGGCAGCCAGGTGAAGAAGCTCCGCGACCGCTTCGGTCTCGACCGGGTCGTCGTCGTCGGAGACCGCGGACTGGTTACCAACGCCCGCGTCGAGGAAGACCTGAAACCCGCCGGTCTTGCCTGGATCAGCGCCCTGCGCGCGCCCGCGATCCGCACGCTCGCCGAGCAGGGCCATCTGCAACTGTCGCTCTTCGACCAGCGCGACATGGCGGAGATCAGCGCCCCGGAGCTGTACCCCGGAGAACGCCTGATCGTCTGCCGCAACCCGCTCCTGGCCGCCGAGCGGACCCGCAAGCGGCTGGAACTCCTCGACATGACCGACCGCCTCCTCGAAGACGTCGAGAAGGCCGCGAAGCGCCGGAACAGGCCCCTGAGAGGAAAGGAGAACATCGCCGTGCGCGCCGACCGCGCCAAAAGCAAGTACAAGGTCGGCAAGCACTACGACATCGAGATCGCCGACGACGGCTTCACCTGGCGCCGCAACCTGGATCGCATCGACGAGGAAGCGGCGCTGGACGGCCTCTACGTCATCCGCACCAACGTCCCGAAGGACGAGATGCCCGCCGAGGGCGCCGTCCGCTCGTACAAGAGCCTCAGCCGCGTCGAACGCGCTTTCCGCAGCCTCAAGAGCGTCGACCTCAAGGTGCGCCCCGTGCACCACTGGCTCGCCGGCCGCGTACGAGCCCACGTCCTCCTCTGCACCCTCGCCTACTACGTCGAGTGGCACATGCGAAGACGACTCGCGCCCATCCTTTTCGACGACCGTCAGAGGACCGACGACCGCGAGTCGCCCGTCCAGGCGGCGACCAAATCGAACGACGCCAGACGCAAGGCCAACTCACGCCGCACCGACGACGGGCTCCCCGTCCACAGTTTCCAGACGCTGCTCGAAGACCTCGCCACCCTCACCAGAAACCGCGTCAGGGTGCCCGGCGGCGAAGCGGAGACCGCCAACGTCCTCGTGCGGCCGACGCCACTACAGGAAACGGCTCTCAGCCTCCTCGACGTCCGACTCTGAACGAGCCGTACCCAGTACCGTACAAGCCGAATCCACGGAAAGTCCCCTGCCTGCAAGGGATTTCCAGCTTTGATACTCAGAACTTCAGGCTAGCCGAGACGCGCTTCCTCGCGCGCTCCGCGCGCGAGACGCGCGCCGAACGCCGAATCCCGTCTCCCGCTCCACGCCCCGCGCTCCGCGCGGGTATGGAGCGGGAGACGGGATTCGAACCCGCGACCAACAGCTTGGAAGGCTGTGACTCTACCCCTGAGTTACTCCCGCGCGCCCCGCGAGGGAAGGAAGTGGTGGAGGTGGATGGATTCGAACCACCGTAGGGCGTTGCCCGACAGATTTACAGTCTGTTGCCTTTGACCGCTCGGCCACACCTCCGGCAACTTCCTCCGTGGAGCCGGCACCCGGATTCGAACCGAGGACCTACTGCTTACAAGGCAGTTGCTCTACCACTGAGCTATGCCGGCCCTCGCTACGAAGCGCTTGGCGCCACGGCGACGCCGGAGTCTACGCCAGGCCCTCCGGCCTGACAAGACGCTGACGCACCGCCTCGTAGAGCAGCGCGGCCGCCGCCGTCGACAGGTTGAGGGATTCGACCTGGCCACGCATCGGCAACCCGACAAGGCCGTCGCAAAGACCTCTCGTGCGCCGCCGAAGTCCCCGCGACTCGCCGCCGATGCAGACGACGACCGGACCGCTCAGGTCCACGGTCCACGGCGGTTCGCCGGCGGCGTCGGCTCCGTAGACCCAGAAGCCCTCCCGCTTTAGGCGTTCGATCTCACGGGCGCTGTTGGTGATCCGTTCGATGGTCAGCCAGTCGACCGCCCCCGCGGCCGCGCCCGCGGCCGCCGGAGACAGGGGCGCCGCGCCACGGTCGCGGATCAGCACCCGGCCAACACCGGCGCCCTCGCAGACCCGAAGGAGGGCACCCAGGTTCCGCGGATCCTGGACATCCTCAACCAGGACGACGAGGCCGGGGTCGATCGCGGCCGCCGTCGGTCCGCCGCGTTCCGCATCCACCAGACTGGCCGCGAAGCCGCGTGCCGCCGAGTGGTCCTGGCCGGCCTCCACGAGACGCGCCCGCAGTTCGGCGGGCGCGACGCTTCTGACCGGCACGCGATGCCGTTCGCAAAGCCCCTCGATCGTCCGGCGGCGGTCGCCCGCGGAGCGCGAGATCAGCACCTCGCCGACCCGATGCGGCTGGCTCCGCAGGATCTCCCGCACCGGCTGGAACCCCAGCCGCCACCGACCTTCCTCGCGACGTTCAGGCACGACCGACCGTCCGCTCATGCACCAGCCCGCGGACGTTCGATCAGCACCGTCGCATGAGCCGCCATGCCCTCGCCCCTGCCCAGCGGGCCGAGCCCCTCGTGAGTCGTCGCCTTGAAGTTCATCCGTTCCGGCCCGATATGAAGCAGCCCCGCGACATGCTCTTCGATCGCCGAACGGTACGGCGCCATCGACGGACGCTCGGCGATGAGGGTCACGTCGCAGTTCCGGATGCTGAAGCCCCGCTCCAGGACCATCGCGACGATCCGGCGCAACAGCTCCGAGCTGTCCGCGCCGCGCCAGGCCTTGTCGGACGGAGGGAAGTGGGCTCCCAGATCGCCCAGGCCAGCGGCGCCGAGCAGGGCGTCGCCGATGGCGTGGATCACGACGTCGGCGTCGCTGTGGCCGTCGAGGCCCGTTTCGTGCGGTATGCGCTGGCCGCCCAGGATCAACGGGCGTCCGGCGGTCAGCCGGTGAACGTCGTAGCCATGCCCCACGGCCGTCTCGAGCGCCGGCGAGGCCTCGCGCTCCGACCGGAGGAGGGCCTCGATCGCGGGCAGGTCCGAGGGATCAGTCAGTTTCCGATTCGGATGGGAGGCGGCGACTGCCGACACCGAACCGGGCGCGAACAGACTGCTCTCGTCGCTGACCTCCAGGCCCTCCCGCTCCGCGCGGTCCAGCGCTTCACGAAGGTCCCCAGCCCGGAAGACCTGCGGCGTCTCCGCCCGGAACAGGCCGGACCGGTCGACGGTCTCGTCGAGGCGGCCAATCTTGACCCTCTTCAGCGTGTCGCTCACGGGGCGACCGAGCACCGCGCCAGCGCCGCCGCTGCCGGCTGCCTGCCGCAGCACCGACGCCAGGTCGGCCGCGGCCAGACAGGGACGGGCGCCGTCGTGGACCGCTACCCAGTCCGACGGGGGGACTTCCGCTGCCGAGAGCGCGGCTCTCACCGAGTCCTGGCGGCGACGTCCGCCCTCGACCGCGGAGATCTCAACCCCCGGCCGAGACGGGACCTCCCGCGCCAGCATTGCCCGGGTCTCCCTCGTGAGTCCCGGCAGCGTCGCAACCACGAGGCGCTCCACTTCAGGCGCCGCCAGCAGCCGCTCGACCGTCCAGGCGAGAAGAGGTCGGCCCAGGATCGGCACGAACTGCTTGGGCCGGTCGGCACCGAAGCGCCGGCCATCGCCCGCGGCCGGGACGATGGCGCAGCAGGTCACGAATCGGCCAGGTTTGGAGAAGGACGGCCCGGCCGGGAGCGACCTCAGACCTCGAGGATGTCCTTCTCCTTGTTCGCGAGCGCCAGGTTCACCTGGGCGATGTAGTGGTCGTGGAGCCGCTGCATCTCGCTTTCGCCCCGGTGCTCGTCGTCCTGGGAGATCTCCTTCGCCTTCTCCATCTGCTTCAGGCGTTCGTTGCCCTCGCGACGGACGCCTCGAACCGTGTTGCGGAAGCGCTCGGCGATTTCATGGGCACGCTTCACCATCTCGCGGCGCCGCTCCTCCGTCAGCGGGGGTACGGGGATGCGGACGATCCTGCCGTCGTTCGATGGGTTCAGCCCCAGGTCGGCGACCAGGATCGCCCGTTCGATCGCCGCGATCTGCGTCGGGTCGAACGGCTGCGCCACCAGCAGCGTGGCGTCGGCAACCGAGAGACTGGCGAGCTGGTTCAGGGGCGTCGGCGTGCCGTAGTACTCCACCGTCACGCCGTCGAGCATCGCCGCGGAGGCGCGGCCGGTGCGCAGCGTCTTGAGCTCCGCGTGAAGGTGGTCGACGCCATCCTTCATCTTGAGCTCCATCTCCAAGAACAGCTCCTGCATCTGCTCAGCCTCCCCGGCGGGATTCTATGTAACGGGCTTCAGGTGACGAGCGAACCGACCTTCTCGCCAAGAACCACCCGGCGGATGTTGCCGGGAACCCCTAAGTCGAACACGGCGATCGGCAGGTCGTTCTCCCGGCAAAGGCTGATCGCCGCGGCGTCCATGATCCCGAGGTTGCGTTCCAGGACCTCCTGGTAGGTCACCTCCGGCAGGCGCTCCGCTCCGGCATCGCGACGCGGATCGGCGCTGTAGACGCCGTCCACCTGCGTCGCCTTCAGCAGGATTTCGGCCTGGATCTCGTTCGCGCGCAGCGCGGCCGCGGTATCGGTCGTGAGATAGGGATTGCCGGTGCCGGCGCCGAAGATGACCACCCGTCCCTTCTCCAGGTGCCGGATCGCGCGGCGACGTATGAACGGCTCGGCGACGCTCTTCATCTCGAGCGCCGTCTGTACCCGCGTGGCAACGCCGGCCTTCTCCAGCGCATCCTGCATCGCCAGGCTGTTGATCACGGTCGCCAGCATGCCCATGTAGTCGCCGGTCGCTCGCTCCACGCCGCGATGGCTCGCCGCCAGACCGCGGATCACGTTGCCGCCGCCGACGACGATGCCGAGTTCGACCCCGAGTTCGAACACGTCCCGGATCTGGCCGGCGATCCGGCGAACCACCGTCTCGTCGATACCGAAGGGCTTGTCGCCCATCAGGGCTTCGCCCGACAGCTTGAGGAGGATGCGGCGGTAGGCCGGCTCGGTCATTGAACCGTCAGGATGGATCGGCGGCCGGCGCGGAGGCGTTCGCTACGGTGGAGTCGCCGCCGAGCTGGAACCTGGCGAACCGGCAGATCCGCATGTTCTCGCCCAGCTTGGCGATCGCTTCCTTCAGCACCTCTTCGACCGTCCGTCCAGTGTCCTTGACAAAGGGTTGCTCGAGCAGGCAGTTCTCGGCAAAGAACTTTGACATCCGCCCCTCGACGATCCGTTCGACGATCTGCTCGGGCTTTCCGGACTCCAGGGCCTGTTCCCGGTGAATCCTCTTCTCCCGCTCGAGCACGTCGTCCGTCACCTCGTCGCGGCCGATGAACCGCGGCTGGCTCGCGGCCACATGCAGCGAGAGGTCGTGGGCCAACTGCTGGAAGTCCTCCGTCCGCGCGACGAAGTCCGTCTCGCAGTTGATCTCGAGCAACACGCCGATCTTGCCGCCGGCGTGAATGTAGGACTTCACCAGGCCGTCGCTGGTCGTCCGGCCGGCCTTCTTGGCCGCCGATGCCAGCCCCTTCTTCCGCAGGGCGTCGATCGACGCCTCCAGGTCGCCGCCGGTCTCCACCAGCGCCTTCTTGCAGTCCATCATGCCGGCGCCGGTCCGCTCCCGGAGCTCCTTGACCATGCCGGCCGTCACTGTCGCACTCATTTCCTGCTCCCCTACGAGGCGGTCAACGCCTCGGACTCGAACTTCATCTGATCTCCGACGCCGCACCGGTCGGGTGCGCGGGTGCCGCGGTCAGTTGACCTCGGCGTCGCTGCCGGCCTGCTCGTCTTCGGCTGGCGGTTCACCGGTCTCGGACTCGGGTTCGGCCTCCGCCTCGGCGGCGGCTTCCGCAACGACCTCGGACTCGGCTTCCGCTTCCGCCGCCGGTTCGGACTCCGCCTCCGCCTCGCCCGCAGTCTCGACCGCATCGGGTTCGGCTTCCGGCTCGGACACGGTTTCCGGCTCGGACACAGTGTCAGGCTCAGCCTCAGTGCCTGCCTCGGCGGCAGCCTCTACCGTCGCCTCGGCCTCGACTTCCGCTTCGGCCTCGACGTCAGCAGCAGTCTCCAGCGGCTCGGTCGCCTCCGCGCCGTCGCCATCCTTGCTCCACGCGGCCGCCCCCTCGATGTAGGAGTCGGCGATGCGGCCGGCGAACAGCCGGATCGTCCGGATCGCGTCGTCGTTGCCCGGGATCACGTGGTCCACCAGTTCCGGGTCGCAGTTCGTGTCGACGATGGCCACCACCGGGATGTTCAGCTTGTTCGCCTCCGCGATCGCGATGTGCTCACGCCGCGGATCGACGACGAACAGCGCATCCGGCAGCCGCTCCATGTCGCGAATCCCGTCGAGGTTGCGGACCATCTTGTCCCGCTCGCGCTCGAGCCGGAGGATCTCCTTCTTGGTCAGCAGACTGTCCTCGTCGGCGAGCTTCCGCTCCGTCTCCTGGAGACGCTCCACGGAAGCGCGGATCGTCACGAAGTTGGTCAGGGTACCGCCAAGCCAGCGATGGGTGACGTAGAACTGGCCGCAGCGGCGCGCCTCTTCCGCGATTGCCTGCTGCGCCTGGCGCTTGGTGCCCACGAAGAGCAGCCGGCGTCCCATGCGAGCCATGTGCTCGACGTAGTCCGCCGCCTGGCGGAAGCGCTCCAGCGTCTGCTGGAGATCGATGATGTAGATGCCGTTGCGACGGCCGAAGATGTAGCTGCGCATCTTCGGGTTCCAGCGTCTCGTCTGGTGGCCGAAGTGCACCCCGGCCTCCAGCATCTCCTTCATCGTGACCTGAGCCAAGAACCTGCCCCCGCTATCGCTTGCTGAACTGGAAGCGCGCACGCGCACCCTTCTGACCGTACTTCTTGCGTTCCTTGCGCCGCGGGTCGCGGGTCATGAACCCGGCCGTCTTGAGCGATTCGCGAAACGTCGGTTCAAACTCCACCAGCGCCCGCGACAGACCGTGACGGATCGCCCCCGCCTGACCGGAACCGCCGCCTCCGCGGACGGTGGCCCACATGTCGAGCTCGCCTTCCTTCTCGACGACCTGCAGCGGCTGGCGGATGATCATCTTCAGCACTTCGCTGCCGAAGTAGTCGTCCATCCCCACGCCGTTGACGGTCATTTCGCCGGTGCCTTCGCGCAGGAACACCCGCGCGGTGGCCGTCTTGCGACGGCCCGTTCCATAGCTCGTCTCCGTCAACTCGCGCTCCCTTCTCGAGTGATCGTCATCGCTTCGGGCTGTTGGGCCTCGTGCGGATGCTCGGCGCCGGCATAGACCTTGAGCTTCCGCAGTTGGCGACGGCCGAGACGGTTCTTGGGGAGCATGCCCCTGACCGCCAGCTCGACCAACCGGGTCGGCCGGCGCCCGCGCAGGCGTCCGGCCGTCTCGGTCTTGAGCTTTCCGGGCTGCCCGCTGTGCCGGTAGTAGATCTTCTTCTCGTCCTTGCCGCCCGTCAGGACCGCCTTCTCCGCGTTCACGACCACGGCGAAGTCGCCGACGTCGACATGGCGGGCATAGGTCGGTTTGTCCTTACCGGTGAGGATGCGCGCCAGACGCGTCGCCAGACGTCCCAGTGGAACGCCCGCCGCGTCGACGACGTACCACCGGCGCTCCACTTCCCCCGCCTTGGGGCTGTAGGTCCGGTTGGGCGTCCTCGCCTTGGTGATCGCTGTCATTGTGTTCGTACTCTCGCTGGCCGGCCCTTACTTTCCAGATGCCTTCCGGATGCCGGCGCTCCCTTGCGCGTGGGCTGCCGGCAGGAGCGGGCATACTCCTAGCGGAACCTCCCCGCGCAGAGGAACGGGGATCGTAGAGTCCGGGGCGGGCCTTGTCAAGACGAACGCCGGTCCGTCAACCGCCTCTTCCGCGTATCCTCACCCACCTCATGACACCTCTACAGGTGGGTCTCACCGGCGGCATCGCCAGCGGCAAGTCGACGGTCGGCGCGATGCTGGGCGAGTTGGGCTGCGTCGTCACGGACGCGGACGCCCTGGTTGCCGACCTCTACGGACCCGGTGAGCGCGGCGCCGCCGCGGTGGCGGAGCTCTTCGGCGCGGACATGCTGAGGGCGGACGGCTCCGTCGACAAGGAAGCCCTGGGACGCTTCGTGTTCGCGGACCCGGCAAGCCGAGAGCGTCTGGAACAGGCGATTCATCCCCTCGTCGGCCAGCGCTACCTGGAGGTTCTCGAGGCCGCCGGCGACGGGGCCGTCGTGGTCTTCGAGGTCCCGCTGCTAGCCGAGGGCGGCAGCCGCGGGCGCTACGACGCCGTGGTGACGGTCGAGGCCCCGGCGCAGGTTCGCCTCGACCGCGCCGTCGAACGCGGACTCGACCGCGAGCAGGCGGAGGCCCGCATGGCTGCCCAGGCTACCGGCGAGCAACGCCGTGCCGCCGCCGACTTCGTGATCGAGAACACCGGAAGCCTGGCTGAGCTCCGCAGCCGGGTCGAGGCCGTCCACGCCGCCTTGAGGGGCCACGCCCAGCGCTCCTGATCAGCTTCTCTCAGGCCAGTCGAGAGCCCGGAGAAACTCGCGCCAGGCACGCCCCCGGTGGCCGATCCGATCCTTGACCTCATCGCCCAGTTCCGCGTAGGTCCGCTCGAGTCCATCAGGCTCGAACACCGGATCCCAGCCGAAGCCGCCCTCACCTCGCGGCGGCAGCACCAGCCGGCCGGTCGTCGCGCCCTCGGCGATCACTTCCCGGTCGCCATCCCTGAGCATCAGGGCGCATCGGGCCACGACCCCGGGGTCGCCGGCACGAATGGCAACGTTCGCGATGCCCTCATCGCCCACCGCCTCCAGCATCCACTTGACCAGCGGCCCCGGGAAACCGTTCATGCAGGCCAGTTCGAGGCCGGTCTCCTCGACCACGACCGGCCGCTCGAGCCGTTGCCAGGCCGCCTCCGCCTTGAACCGCAGCACCTCGATCAGGTCGCCCGACTGAATCTCCGGCAGATCGATCGCCGCCGTCTCCAACCGGCGGCCGATGATCCGCTCCGCCTCGCGGCGCTTGTTCGCGTTGCCGGTGACCAGCACCCACGGCGGCTGGCTGGCATCCCCGCCGCTCACCGTTCGACGCCTGGATCCCGCGTGAATAGTCGTGCGTCAACGTGGTGTATTATTCGCGCCGATAGAGCCAAGGGACAGGCAGTGTAGCCCGCCCCATGAAGTCCGGCCCAACGGAGAGAGGCCTCACATGCCCGAACACCTGATCTCGATCGCCGACCTCGAAGAGGGCCAACTCGAGTCGATCCTCGAACTGGCCCTGGAACTCGAAGCCAGGCCACAGGCCCACCGCGACGCCCTCAGGGGCCAGTCGATCGGCCTCTACTTCGAGAAGGCGTCGACGCGAACCCGGGTCAGTTTCGAAGCGGGCATTGCGCAGCTCGGAGGCCAGCCGATCTTCCTCTCCAGCCGCGACCTCCAGATCGGCCGCGGGGAGACGATCGCCGATACCGCGCGCGTCCTGTCTCGCTACGTGAACCTCCTCATGTTGCGCACCTTCGAGCACAGTACCGTCGTCGAGATGGCCGAGCACGCCACGGTGCCCGTGATCAACGGGTTGACCGACGAGCTGCACCCCTGCCAGGCGCTCGCCGACCTGATGACCGTGCACCAGGAGTTCGGCGACCTGCGTGGCCGCCGGATCGCCTACATCGGCGACGGCAACAACGTCGCCCACTCCTTGATGATCGCCTGCGCACGCGCGGGCGTCGACTTCTCCTTCGCCTCGCCTCCCGGCTACGAAGTTGCCGACAAGTACCTGGATCTCGCCGGAGGACTCGCCGCCGGCACCGGCGCCGGGATCGACACCGGGACCGACCCGCGGGCCGCCGCCGCCGGCGCGGACGCCGTCTACAGCGACGTCTGGACCTCGATGGGCCAGGAGCAGGAACGCGAGCAGCGTCTCGCCGACTTCGACGGCTACACCGTCGACGACGACCTGATGTCCAGGGCCAGGGACAACGCGATCTACCTCCACTGCCTGCCCTGCCACCGGGGCGAGGAAGTCACGGCCTCCGTCGTCGACGGCCCCCGGAGCCGCGTCCTCGACCAGGCCGAGAACCGCATGCACACGCAGAAGGCCGTCATGCTCCGCCTCCTCGACCGCGCGTAGAAGAGCGGACAGACTGGCGGTAAGCGCAAGCTCACCAACGACTTACGCTGGTAGACTACGGACATGGCCGAAGCCAGGGAGGCGCCGCAGAATCCGCTTCACGAGCGCTACGCGAGCGCGGAAATGGCGCGGTTGTTTTCGGCCCGGCACCGGTTCAGAAGCTGGCGGCGGCTCTGGATCTGTCTGGCCGAGAACCAGGCGGTCCTGGGGCTGCCGATCAGCGAGCGGCAGCTCGACGCGTTACGCGAACACGCGGACGAACTCGACCTGGAGCGCGTCGCCGCGCTGGAACGCGAAACGCGCCACGACGTAGTGGCCCACCTGCGGCATTTCGCCGAGGTCAGCGGCGACGCGGGCAGCATTCTGCACCTGGGCGCGACGTCCGCGTTCATCACGGACAACACCGACGCCCTGATCGTTCGGGAAGCGCTCGACCTCGTCGCGGGAAGACTGGCGGCCACGGTCGCCGCGCTGGCTGACTTCGCCCGCAGGGAACGCGCTACGACCGCGCTCGCCTACACCCACTTCCAGTCGGCCCAGTTGACGACGCTGGGAAAACGCGCCTGCCTCTGGCTCCAGGACTTTCTGACCGACCTCGAGGAAGTCGCCGACCGCCGGGACCACCTGCGTTGCCGGGGCGCCAAGGGCACCACGGGCACCCAGGCCTCGTTCCTGACCCTGTTCGGCGGCGACCACGGCAAGGTTCGCGAACTCGACGCCCGGGTCGCCTCGGCTCTCGGCTTCGAGGCGAGCTGGCGGATCACCGGCCAGACCTACCCGCGCAAGCAGGACAGCCAGGTTCTGCACACGCTGTCCGGAACAGCGGAAAGCTGCCACAAGTTCGGCGGCGATCTGCGGCTGTTGCAGGGCGTGGGAGAGCTTTCCGAGCCGTTCGACGAAAACCAGGTCGGTTCCTCGGCGATGGCGTACAAGCGCAACCCGGTACGGGCCGAGCGCATGTGCTCCCTGTCGCGGCGAGTCATGAGCGACTCACTGCACGGGGCGCTCAACGCCGGCACGCAGTGGCTCGAGCGAAGTCTCGACGACTCGGCGAACCGGCGCCTGGTGCTGACCGACTGCTTCCTGACCGTGGATGCCGTGCTGCTCCTGGCCGCGAACATCGCCCAGGGACTGCGGGTCAACGAAGCGGCCACGGCGGCCCGGGTGAGGCGCGAACTCCCCTTCATGGCTACCGAGACCTTCCTGATGGAGGCGTCGCTGCGCGGCGGCGACCGGCAGGAACTGCATGAGCGCATCCGGCGGCACAGTCTCGAGGCGTACGCGCGGGTCTCCGCCGGGGAGGCGAATCCGTTGATCGACCTGATCGCCGGCGACCCGGCCTTCGGGCTCGGAAGCGACGAACTCGAGTCCCTGGTCGACGCGGACTCCTTTACCGGCCGTTCCGCCCAGCAGGTCGACGAGTTCCTGGCCGAGGCGGTCGAGCCGGCGTTGACGCGGCACCCGGCCGCGGCGGTCGAGGCGCCGAGGGTGTAGCCGCCCCATGCGCCAGCCGAGCTTCCGTTCCGAACGCGCGCGCGGTCCGCTCACAGCGGCGCTCGCCGCTCTTCTCGCCACCGGCCTGCTGGCCGGCTGCGCCTCGACCAGGGGCCTCGAGTCGCCGAACCGCGGAACCAGCCAGAGGGGTCTGGCATCGTGGTACGGCGCCAAGTTTCACGGCCGGCCGACCGCCAGCGGCGAGATCTACGACATGAACCGCATCTCGGCCGCTCACAAGCAGTTGCCGATGGGAACCGTCGTGCTGGTCAAGAACCAGGACAACGGCAAGAAGCTCAGGGTCCCGATCAACGACCGCGGTCCCTTCATCAAGGGCCGGATCATCGACCTCTCGGTCGCCGCCGCCAGACAGCTCGATATGTTCGGCCAGGGTCTCGCAAACGTACGCATCAAGGTCGTGCGGCTGCCCCCGAAGAAGCGGAAACTGCCGATCTCCTACCCGGCTCGCGGCTGGCGCGACAACCAGGCGAACCGCAACAGCAAGGCGAACCGCGACCGCCGGAGCGGCTTCACGATCCAGGCCGGCGCCTTCCGCGAACGCAGCACTGCCGTGGCGCTGGCACGCCGCCTCCGTCGCGAACTCGACCTCGACAACGTGAAGATCACTCGAGGACGAGGAGTGCATCGCGTCCAGATCGAGCGCAGGCGGAGGCAAGCGGCCGACGACGTGCTGCAACGCCTGAAGGACGCCGGCATCGCCGCGTTTCTCGTGGGCTGAAGAGGGCCGCGCCGGGGTCGTCAGGAGAGGTCGAACAGGTCGACCGAGATCGACTCCTCCAGAGCCAGGAGCGCGGCCAGGCACTCGTCGTCCGGCGGCTGGTCGAGCCGCAGGACGGCCAGGGCGTGCCCTCCGGGCTCGCGGGCCAGGTGGATGTCGGCGATGTTGATGCCGTCGTCCCCGAGAAGCGTGCCGAGGCGACCGACGAATCCGGGCACGTCCAGGTTGCGGACGACAAGCAGCAGACCCTGCGGCTTGAACTCCATCCGGAACCCGCCAAAGGACACGACCCGCAGATCGCCGTGGATCTCGCCGTGGCGGTAGGTCGTGCCCGCGACCTCGGCCACGCCGTCGGCGGTCCACGCTCCGGCCGCCGGCCCGGCGCCGACCGCCCGCACCCGCACCAGATGGGCGAAGGCGGCCTGGTCGCTGTGCGTGGCCTGCACGAGCTCGACCCGGCGGTCGGCGGCCATCCGCTCGGCGTTGACGTAGTTCACTCCCTCACCGCAGGACGGGACCAGGGCGCCCTTGAGCGCCGCCACGGCGACCGACTTCCGCAGTTCGCTGTCGATGCCCCAGAGATCGACCTGGACCCGCCGCAGGCTGCCGCCGAGGGCGACCGCGGCCAGCCGGCCGAGCTGTTCGCCCAGGCGCAGGAAGGGTTCTCCGCGAGAACCCGAGGAACGGAACGGCAGATTCACCGCCGACACCGCGAGCGAGCCGCCGAGCGCGGCAAGCACCATGCGGGCGGTCTCGGTGGCGATTCGCTCCTGCGCCTCCGAGGTCTGGGCCCCGATGTGCGGCGTCGCGACCACCTTCGGATGCGCCGCCAGCCGGTAGTCCGTCGGCGGCTCCTCCGGGAACACGTCGAGGCCCGCGCCCGCCAACTTGCCCGAGTCGAGCGCTTCGAGCAGCGCCTCCGCGTCGACGACGCCGCCCCGGCCGACGTTGATGACCGCGGCGCCGTCCTTCATCGAGGCAATGCTCCTCTGGTTCAGCATGTTCCGCGTCTGATCGGTGAGCGGCGTGTGGAAGGTGATGAAGTCCGAACCCGCCAGAAGGCCGTCGAGTGACATCGGCTGGACATCGAGGCGCTCGGCGACTTCGGCCTGCAGATAGGGGTCGTAGGCCAGCACCTCCATCTCGAACGCGCGCGCGCGCCGGGCGACCCGCTGGCCGATCTGGCCGAAGCCGATGATTCCCAGCGTCTTGCCGTGGAGCTCGCTGCCGACATGCCTCTTGCGTTCCCAGCGCTCCGCCTTGAGCGACGCGTCGGCGGACGGAATCCGCCGCGCCAGCGCCAGCAGCAAGGCGAACGTGTGCTCGGTGGCCGAAAGCGAGTTCGCCGTCGGCGCGTTGATCACCAGCACGCCCCGCTGTGTCGCGGCGGCGATGTCGATGTTGTCGACACCGACCCCGGCGCGGCCGACGACCTTCAGGCGATCACCGCCTTCCAGCACCTCACGCGTGATCTGCGTTCCGCTGCGCACGATGACGGCGTCGTAGTCCGCGATCAACTCGGCCAGGCGCGGCCGGTCCGCGTCCCGCAGTTCATCGACCTCCGCGCTCTGGCGGAGAACTTCGACGCCGGCCGGCGCCAGCGAATCGGCAATCAGAACCCGCTGCATTGGGGGCGGATTGTTGCAGCGCTTCAGGAGTACAGCAAGACCGGATCGCGCTCGGCCCGGAACTCTCGCTGATCGTCCTCCCATGTGGCGTACCAGCGTTCCACGGCATCCCCGACGTCGAGACCGGTCCGGAAACGATCCGTGCCCGCCAGGAGATCGATCGCCGGGGTGTCGGCGACGAACTCGTACGGCTCGCTCCGCCAGCCGAAGTCCGCCCCGAGAACGTCGCGAAACGCCAGGAGCAGCTCGAAGCCCAGCCGGACCGGCCGCAGCGAACCGGCGTCCTCGAGCCGCAGCTCGACTCCGGCGCAGACAGCGCCCGCGTGCTTCTGGAACTGCGGCCTGAACATCGCGGGCACGACGGAAACCCCGGCGACCCCGGCGGCCGCCAGGCGTTCCGCGCAGCGGCCGGCTAGCGCGGGCGCGTCGGCGCCGGGAACGCCAAGGAGTTGAAACGGCCTCGTTGTGCCCCGCCCCTCCGAGACCGTGGTCGCCTCGAACAGGCACAAGCCGGGGTAGAGATGCGCCGTCTCCGGCGTCGGCATGTTGGGCGAAGGCGCCGTCCACGGCCAGCCGACCTCCCGCCACGCCTGCCGCCGGCGCCAGCCCTCGACTTCGAACACCGTCAACGCACCGTTGTCCCAGCCGCGCCGGCGCCCCTCCAGCATGAGAATCTCCGCCATCGTCAGACCATGCCGTTGCGGCATCCGGAACGCGCCGACGAACGACGCGAAGTCGAGATCCAGGAAATTGCCCTCCACCTCCAGGCCTCCCAGCGGATTGGGCCGATCGAGCACCCAGACCTCGCAGCCGGCCACGAGCGCCGCCTCGGCCGCCCACACCGCGGTGGCTGCGAACGTGTAGTAGCGCGAGCCCACGTCCTGGAGGTCGATCACCACGAGGTCGCAGCCGTCAAAGACCCCCGGCGACGGCTGGAGGCTGCCGGCGTCGCCGCCGTACAGCGAGACGACCGGGCGGCCGGTCCACGGATCGCGTTCGTCCGCGGACCCGACCATGTCCTGTTCGACACCGTAGAAGCCATGCTCAGGTCCCAGCAGCGTGACCGCCGGCTGCTCCGCGTCCAGCGCCACATGGGCGTGGACACCGCTCAGGCTCAGCGACGCCTGGTGGCACAGCAACGCGTAGCGCCGGCCCCTGATGCGGCCGGCGTCGTCGAGCAGGCGGTCGAGGCCGGACCGGATCGGCATGATCGGCGAACCGCTAGGAACTTGAACCGCGCCGGTAGTCGCCGCTTCGACCGCCGCTCTTCGCTTCGAGCAACAGGTCCGTGACCACCGCGCCGCGCTCTACCGACTTGACCATGTCGTAGAGGGCGAGAGCCGCCGCGGCGCACGCCGTCAGCGCTTCCATCTCGGCGCCCGTGCGAGCCGTGGCCACGACGCGGCTACGGATCCTGACGCCGCCCTCCACCGGCTCGACCTCCACCTCGACCTGGTCGAGCGGCAGCGGATGGGCCAGGGGAACCCAGGTCGCCGTGCTCTTCGCGGCCTGAACGCCGGCGATCCGGGCCACGGTCACGGCATCACCCTTGGGCAGGCTCTCCAGCCGCTCGACCGTCTGCCCCGAGAGCAGAACGCGGCAGGACGCTTCGGCCACCCGCCGCGTCACTTCCTTGGCGGAGACGTCGACCATGGCAGCCCGCCCGCGGCGATCGAGGTGACTGAAGGTCCCGGAACTCATCCCCGCTCGCTAACCTAGCAGCCCGAATGCACTTAGCCACCGCCGCGCGCCACCCGGATCGCTCGCCTGCCTGAGAGTTCGCGATGCACCTCGCCATCGTCATGCCGGTGCTCGAGGAGGCGGCGCGGGTGCGGACCGCCATCGCCGCGGCGCGCGCCCACTGCGACGAACTCATCGTCGTCGACGGCGGCAGCAGGGATCGCACCGCCGAGCTGGCCGCCGGCGCGGGCGCCCGGTTGGAAACCCTGCCCCGGGCAGGCCGGGGCCTCCAACTGCGAACGGGCGCCAGCCTGGCAATCGAGGCCGGAGCCGACGTGCTGCTGTTCCTCCACGCCGACACCAGACTGCCGCCGGCGGCAAGACTCGGGATAGAGCGCGCGGTGAACTCCGGCGCTGCAGGCGGGGGCTTCCTGATCGACTTCGAAGCCGCGCCGCCGCTGCTGCGGTGCGGCCGGGTCCTGGTCGACATCCGGACCCGCTGGCTGCACACTCCGCTCGGCGATCAGGCCCAGTTCGCTACGACAGCCGCCTACATCGCCTGCGGCGGCTTTTCCGACCTGCCGATCCTCGAGGACCTAGACTTCGTCCGTCGCCTCCGCCGTCAGGGACCGATCTCGGTCCTGGAGCAGCGCGCGACCACTTCATCCCGGCGCTTCGCCGAGCGAGGCATTGTCCGCACCGTGGCGACGAACTGGTTGATCTGGTCGCTGTTCGCCGCCGGCGTCAAACCGGCAAGGCTGGCAGGCCTCTACCCCCTGGTGCGCTAGGTGCTCTAACCTTGGATGATCTGGCGGCGGGACAGGGCGGCGAAGACGCCGCCGCGCCGCATCAGATCGTCGTGGTGGCCGCTCTCGACGATGCGGCCCCCGTCCATCACGTAGATGCGGTCCACGTCGCGAATCGAGCTGAGCCGGTGGGCAATGACCACGCGCGTCGCGCTCAGTTGCCTTAGCGACGCCTGCACAGTGGCCTGGGCCCGGTTGTCGAGCGCGCTCGTCGCTTCGTCCAACAGGAGAATGCGGGGACGGCGGGCCAGGGCGCGGGCGATCAGCAGCCGCTGCTTCTGACCCGTGGACAGTGCCGAGCCCTGACTCGCCAGCACCGTCCGCATGCCCATCGGCATGGCCCGAATGTCCTCCTCGAGCGCCGCGCCGCGCGCCGCCGCCCAGGCGCCCTCTTCGCCGAGCGGCGACATGCCCGCGATGTTCTCGTAGATGTTGCCGGCGACGATCTGGCCGTTCTGCGGGACCACGCCCATGTGGAGTTGCCCCGGTTTCGTGGACAGTCTAGTTTAGGGAATCGAGCAGCTTCTCGGTAGTTCTTCCCGGCCAAGCCTGCCTCTCGCATCAGGCGAGCGATCCGCTTGCGGCCTACGCAGACGCCCGATTCCATCAGCTCGGCGTGGATGCGCGGCGCGCCGTAGGTGCCCCCGGGCTGCGCTGGTGGATCTCCCGCACCTGCCAGAACAGGCTGTCGTCCGACAGCGACCGCGCCGAGCGCCGTCGCCTGAGCCACGCATAGAACCCGCTCGGGGAGACACCGAGCACCCGGGCCATCGTGGCGACGTGAAACTCCGCCTGGTGCGCCCTCATGAACCGGAAGGCCCTTCGGTCCCGTCTCCCGGGCGAACCAGGCCGTGGCTTTGCCAGGACCTCCCGCTTTTCCCGCAGGGATACCTCCTACACTGCGCGCTGCCGACCCGGCAGCTGCGCCCGCGCTCCAGCCGCAGGTCCAACGGCGGCAACCCTACGGCCGGCGGCGGCGGCACGGGACGGACGTTCGGCCCCGGTCCCCGGCGCGCCGCTAGCACTAGCGGGGCTCAGTAGCCAAGCCACTCCCTGAGCATCGGCACCACCAGCGAGATGGGCGGTTGAGACTCGACCTCGACCTCCAACTCGGCCAGCGTGCCCGCGGTGACGTTGACCTCCCCGCCCTTGGAGGATGTCCAGGCGAAGCCGCTGGAGGTAGCCGGATCGGGCGTCAGGGCGATGCGGCCGGCATAGGGCGCCCCGTCGCTCGAGAACGCCTCCGCCAGTTCGCGGTTCTGGAGGACGGCGGTCATGCTGTCGACGCTGGCCGGAAACTCGGAGAGGCTCGCCACGGCGCCGGTGATGTAACCGTACTCCGCGCTCCGCACCGTCGTGGGCGATATCAGGACCCGCATGCCCGGCTCGACCCGCTTGCCCTCGCCCGCCGGCACGTACATCAGCACGTCCAGGCCGTCTTCGCCTCCCCCGGGGCGTGACGACGTGCATGGCCCGGTCGAAGCGCTCGACCCCTCTCAGCTCCCGTTCGCTTGCCGGTGGCACGGCTGCGCCCCCTCACACCAACGCGACCTGCAGGTCGACGCTGCTCCGGGCTCCCGCGCGGTCGTTGGCCTTATCAGCCGCCGCTGAACGCCGCGGCCATCACGGCGTTCTTCCAGTTCTCCCATTCCTGGTCGGTCTGGGTCGTCCGATGAAGGGTCACGCTGTAACTCTCGCCACCAGCCAGCTTCTCCAGAGCTTCGTCGTCGAGAAAGCCCCCGAGAGTCTCGAGCTTCTCGGTATCGAGCTTGGCCGGGTCGATGTTCACGGTGAAAGAGTCCTGGCCGGGATCGACCGATTCGGCTGTCTGTGTATCCATCATGGACTTGCTCCCTCCTCTGCGGGTCGGTTTCGTGTCGGTTGCTTCCTTCGGTGTCGCGCCGCTCCAATCTGGATCGGGCACCCCGTTTCCCCGGCGCCCGGGGAACGTCGGTACTCCGTTCCCCTTCGCGGCGCTCGTGAACCTGGATCAGCTGATGGGGGCGGATCAGGTGATGGGGGGCGCAGGCAACATAGCATTGAACCGTCGCTTCGTCCATCAGCGTACTTGTCGCTTGTGCACCAGCGTCGGGAAATCCACGGTCCTGCGGGAACCCAAGCGTCTCCCAAGGCCGGCCCTTCGTAGATGCCGCTCGAGGTCCACGCCGCGACCGCCTGCTTGATCGTCGCCGGGGCTTTCCCATCCTCCATCAGGAGGTGAGCGACGTAGGCCGCGACGGTGGCGCCCGTCGCCGGCCGGTTGGCGAGCCACTCAGCGAAGCGAGCGGGGGCGGCCCCGTAGGCCTTCGCGGTGTAGGGCGCGATCGAGGCTTCGAGGGCAGTGCCTATGCGAGCAATGTCGCCGGCGGAAAGCTCCCCCGTTCGCTCGGAGTAGAACCGCTGCCTCGTCTTGCCCATCCGACGTCGTGCGGATTCTTCGTCGGCCTGGAGGGGGTCACGGTACTCCCGTGTGACGACGCCGGCGCTGCCGACCGCCTCGGCCACGGCTTCCTGGGCTGGGCTACTTCAACCAGTAGCCCAGGACCACGCCGACCGTGCCGAAGGCCCACTTCGAGTAGTCCGATTCGTAGTTGCCCGACAGGATCACGTAGAGCGCGGCGCCGAGGACCACGACCGAGACGGCAATCGCCGCGTAAAGGCGACCGAGTTCAGCCTTTGAAGACACGGACCGCTTCCTGGATCCTCGTCCCGAAGAAGCGGAAAGGCTGTGGTTCAGCAACTACGCCGCGGCTGGACGCGGCCCTTCGAAGCGGGCGGCGGTGGTGTTTGACCCCCTCGAACGCCTCCTCGGGGATCACTTGGTGGACGTCCTCGTCCGCCTCTCTGCGATCCTTCACCTGGGAATCGAGTTCGGCGCCACCCTTACGTTCGATCGTCTCCTCGTCCTGAGGCATCAGGCTCTCTCCTCTTCTAGAGCCCATACTACTCGCTTTGAGTCAACTGTCGAGACGTGCCGACAACCGCGCAATGGGAGAGCCCTGTGGGTTCTGGATCCGCCCGTAGCTCCGGATCAGCCTGAGCGAGGCTCGGGACCCGCTCTCGGCCCGCCCCAGAGGAGCGAGCTCCGCAGCGACGTGCCTGGCGAATCCCGAGCCGGCTTCGGCCGAAACATCGAAGGGGATCGACGCTCCAGCCACACGCATTGCCTCTATCTCAGTTGAGGGCGTCCTTCAGCGGACGGCTGACCTTGAACCGAACGCCGTTGCTGGCCGCGATCATGAGCGCCTCGCCAGTCTTCGGGTTCCGGCCGGCGCGAGCGCCGCGGTGCGACACGGAGAAACTTCCGAGGCCCGGAAGCTGCACGCGGTCGCCGTTCTGCAGGTGGATCGAGATGCTGTCAATCAGGGACTGGACGGCATCCGCCGCCTGCTTCTTGCTGAGACCCGCGCCCTCGGCAACGGCGTCTACGATGTCTGCCTTTCCGGCCATCGAACGTACTCCTTCAAAGTGGGTTATACTTGTCGGTTTTCCTCATGAAACCAACGAAGCCCCGGAAATCTATGCCAGAAGGCCCCGTATTGTCAATGTTCGCCTACACTTCCGGCTGTGTGCGCGGGGGCTTCAGCCGGCCGCGCGCTGGAGCGCCTGGACCGTGAAGCCGTCGTGACCCTCGGCCGGAAGCAGTCGCCACAGGCCCGGTGCTTCGATGTGGTCGGCTGCGGGCCGGCGCAGATCGGCGCTCAGGTCCCGAAGCTCGAAGTCGGATCGCGACTCCAGGAAGGCCGAGACGACGTCCTCGTTCTCCTCCGGCTCGATCGAGCAGGTGACGATGACGAGCAAACCGCCCGGCCGCACGCAATCCGCCGCGCCACGGACCAGTGAACCGGCCTGCTCCACCAGCCGCTCGATCTCCGCCGCGCTGATTCGCCACTTGAGTTCAGGGTGCTTGCGCAGGGTACCTGTGCCGCTGCAAGGGAGGTCGACGACGACCCGGTCGAAACCGTCGCGAAAGGGGAGAGCGGCGCCGTCCGCGGCGCAGAGCAACGGCGCCAGGGCCAGGCGAGCGGCATTGCGGCGCATGGTGTGCAGGCGCTCGAGCGACACGTCGCTGGCCACGCAGAGAGCATCCGGCTGCTCGGCGAGCAACGCGAATGTCTTGCCGCCCGGGGCAGCGGCAACGTCCAGCACCCGCTCCCGGGGCGCGGGCGGGGGCACGATCGCCGCCAACTGACTGGCCTCGTCCTGAACGTAGAAGGCGCCACGGCGGTAGGCCTCCGAGAACAGCGGGTTGCCCCACTGAACCGTGAGGCAGTGCGGCGCCAGCACGGACGGCTCGACGCCCACGTCATCGTCGATCAACTGCTCCGCCAACGGAGCGCGGCCTCCCCGCTCGCGGAACGCGAGCAGATGCAGCGGCTTGGGACGGTTGTTCGCGGTCAGGATGGCGATGGTCCGCGTTTCGCCGTACGTGCGTAGCCATCGCTCGACCAGCAGATCCGGGTGCGAGTGCAGGATGCCGAGCCGGACGGCCGGGTCGCCCTCTTCGACCGGCCAGGCGTCACGGCGCGGCGAACGGGCAATCCGTCGCAGCACGCCGTTGACGAAGCTGGCGCCGCCGGCATGGGTGCGGCCCGCCGCCTGCTCCACCGCCTCGTTGACCGCCGCGTGGGCGGGAACGCGGTCCAGGAAGAAGAGCTGGTACACGGCCATCCTAAGCGGAGCCAGCAGCGCACGCTGAATCCGGGAGAGCGGCCGTCCGGACGCGGACACGATCACGTGGTCGATGAAGCGCAACCAGCGCAGCGTCCCCAGCACGAGTTCCCGCAACAGCCCGTGGTCCCTCGGATCGCAACGCTCGAGCGCACCGTCGAGGAAGGTCGAAACCGGCGCCCTGGACTCGAGCGTCCGTTCGAGAACGAAGGCAGCCGACTCCCTGACCTTCGCGTGGGCCGTGAGCGGCGCTTCGGTTCGGCGACGGCGCCAGCCCGGGCCGGAGCCGAGGTTCCGAATCGGTCGTCGGCGAGTCATGCCTGCACGCCGAAGCGCTCGCCGACCGCCAGACGGAGGCCGTTCGCCAGGTCGATGCCACTGACAGGACGACGGCCCGGGCGCTGCACCCGATCGAGCGCCAGGGCCGACGAACCACCGCAGCGGATCACCGCCGCCCGGCCAAGCCCCTCGACCTGGCGACACCCCAGGAACGCACCCGGCCGATCCCGACTGTTGCCGCGGTCCGGCCCCTCAAACACGTTCAGGGGCCGCGCCGCCAGGATCCGAACCGCTTCGCCCCGCAGCCACGTCCGGGATCCCGGCCACGGCTCGTAGGCGCGTACCCTGCAGACGATCTCGCCGGCTTCCCGGTCCCAGTCCACGACGCCGTCCTCCGGACGGAGCATCGGCGCGTAGCTCGCCGCCGCCTCGCACTGCGGCCGGGGGTCGACATCGCCGGCCTCCAGGCCGTCCAGCGTACGGACGAGAAGCCGGGCGCCGGTTTCAGCAAGGCGCGGCGCCAGCTCGCCGGCCGTCTCAAGCGGTCCTATCGTCACCTCTTCGCGCAGCAGAATCGGCCCCGTGTCGAGACCTTCCTCCATGACCATCGTGGTCACGCCCGTTACCCTCTCGCCGTTGGCGATCGCGGCCTGGATCGGCGATGCGCCGCGCCAGGCCGGCAGCAGGGATGCGTGGACGTTCAGGCAACCCCACGACGGCAAGTCGAGCAGGCTGCGGGGGAAGATCCTGCCGTAGGCGGCGACCACCGCGAGGTCGAGCTCCATGGCGCGGAGTCGACCGAGAAACCCGTCGTCCCGCACCCGTGTCGGCTGCAGCACGCAGACTCCGTGCGCCCGCGCCCAGCGGGCCACGGGCGGTTCGACCACCCCGCCTCCCCGGCCCGCCCGCCGCGCCGGCTGGCTGACGACGACGATCGGGCGCCGGCCGGCCCCGTCCAGAGCGGCCAGCGACGGCACCGCGAACTCCGGGGTGCCGAAGAAAGCGATCCTCTTGAATCTCGGCCGCGCGGACATCGTCCGCCGAAACTACTGGAAGGCGATCTGCGACTGGTCGATCTCTTCGAAGTAATCGGGCGGCACGAGGACTTCCCGCGGTTTGCTGCCTTGGGCGGGGCCCAGGATGCCGTCCTGCTCCATCAGATCCACAAGGCGCGACGCGCGAGAGAAGCCCACCCTCATCCGACGCTGGAGGAAACTCGCGGACCCCATCCGTTCCGCGACGACCAGCCGGGCCGCCTCGTCGTAGAGCACATCGCCGCCGCCGTTCTCCCCGGCGGCGGCCGAACGATCCTCCGGCGGCGGCTCGAGCACGGCCGGATCGAGGTTGGGCTGGCCCTGTCGCTTGAGCCAGCGGACCAGAGCCGCCGTTTCCTGCTCCGTCACGAAAGCGCCGTGAAGGCGGAGCATGCGGCCGCTGCCGGGCGGCATGAACAGCATGTCGCCCTTGCCGAGCAACTTCTCGGCGCCGACCTGGTCGAGGATGGTGCGCGAATCGTGCCGGGTTGCCGCGGCGTACGAGATGCGGCACGGGAAGTTCGCCTTGATCGTGCCCGTCAGGACATCGACCGAAGGGCGCTGGGTGGCGACGATCAGGTGGATGCCGACCGCCCGCGCCATCTGCGCCAGGCGGGCGATCGATGTCTCGACTTCGGACGAGGCGACCATCATCAGGTCGGCCAGTTCGTCGATCACGATCACGTAGTACGGGAGCGGCTCGAGATTGCGAGGCTCGGCGGGCTCGTCCACCTCCTCGTCCCGAAGGCGCAGACGGTTGGCCACTTCCGGATCGGCGATTGCCCGGTTGTAGAAGTCGATCGATCGGACGTGAACCTCAGCCAACAGACGGTAGCGGCGCTCCATCTCGGCCACGGCCCAGCGCAGCGCGTTCGAGGCCTGCTTCGGTTCCACCACCACGGCGGTCTTCAGGTGCGGAATGTCCGCGTAGACCCCGAGCTCGATCCGCTTCGGGTCGATCAGGATGAACTGGACCTCGTCGCTCCGCGAGCGGTACAGGATGGAAGTCAGCATGCCCTGGAGGCCAACGCTCTTGCCCGCGCCGGTGGCTCCCGCAACCAGCAGATGCGGCATCTTGGCCAGGTCCGCGAAGTACGGCTCGCCACGGAGCGTGCGCCCGAGCGCCATGGTGAGCGGAGACTTGCCGTCGCGGAACCCGGAGTCGGCCAGCAGGCTGCCGAGCGGGATGATCGTCCGGTGCTTGTTCGGAACCTCGATGCCCAGCGTCGATCGGCCCGGCATTCGTTCGATGCGGATCGCCTCGGCCTTCAGGGAGAGCGCCAGATCGTCCTGGAGGTTGACGATCTGGGCGACCTTCACGCCGGGCGCCGGCTGGAACTCGAACACGGTGATGACCGGACCGGGGCTGATGCCCTCGATCGTGCCCTCGACGCCGAACTCGGCGCAGCGGGCGCAGATGAGTTCACCGAGTTCCCTCAACCCGTCCTCGTCGATCTCGCTGTTGACCTCCTCGGTGTACAGCAGGTCGAGCGGCGGCAACTCCCCACTCTCCGCCTGCTGTCCAGCCCCTACCTGCGACCCGGTCTCCTCCGTGCCCGACACCACCGTCCTCGCGGGCGCGGCCGGGCCGGCGGGGACCGGCGTCGCAGGCGTCGCTGCCGGCCGCGCGGCCCTGGTCGCCTCCAATCCCCGGGGCGCTGTCTTCGCCTCGTTCGCCACCGTCCGGCGAAGCGGCAGATCCACCAGCGGCGCCTCGACCGCGGGCCCCGGCGCGCCCTTCGCCTTGCCACCGCCGGCTCCCCGCTCCGACGCCCCGGCCCTGGACTTCTTCCGCACCTTGGGCTTGAGCAGCGCGGCGAACGCCCTGAGCCGGCGAAGACCGGCGGCGATCGACTCGGCCAGACTGCTTCGCAGCATCAGCGCGACCCCGAACACGAGGCCTGAGACGGCGATGACTCCGGCGCCGAGCCCGCCCAACTGGCCTTCGACCGCCCCGGCGATAGTCGACCCCAGGAATCCCCCGGCGGTCAGGGACTCGCCCCGGAAGGCGACTTCGCCCGCGGTCAGGGCGACCAGTGTCGGTGCGGCCACGAGGGCGACGACGATGCCGGCACCCTGCACGGCAGACGGAACGTCGGCGCGGGCGCGGACCAGCCGGTAGCCGAGACCGAGGACCGCCAGCGCCACCGCGAGCACGGCGAACCCCAGGAAACCGTATCCGGCGGCGGCGACGTGGGCGCCCACGGGCCCGATCAGGTTGGCCGTCTCCGCCGAGTCCTCGGCGCTGCGCATGAAGCTCGGATCGCCCGGCTGGTAGCTCAGCAGACTGAGCAGCAGGAGCGCGCCGAGCATGAGCAGTAGCAGGCCGACCAGCTCGCTGGCCTTGCCCATCGGTAGACCGCGACCAAGCGCGAACCGTCTGGGGCCATCATCCGAGCGAATCATCGACGCCCTCCCCACCAAGCGTGGACGGGAACATGCACGGGCTAACGATTGTAGCCTACAAAACGAGATATGGCTATATTCGTTTGAGCAACTCCGCAGGCGCGAAACAGCTCGACGAACTCCCCAAGGCCGAGGGCCTCCGCCCGGATCCCGGGAGGAAGCCCCGAAGCCGCGATCGCCGCGGCCGCCGCGGGCCGCTCCATGACCGCGACCAGATTGTTCAAGAGGGTCTTGCGCCGGCGGCTGAACGCGGTTCGAACGAAGGCCCTGAAGTCGGTCCACTCCTCCTCCGCGATCGGAGACTTGATCCGTTCCAGGCCCACGAAGGCGCTGGTGACGGCCGGCGGCGGCACGAAGCTTCCAGGCATGACGACGGCCAGACGGCGCGCGGCGGCACGGGCCTGGGTCAGCACCGTCAACGAGCCGTAGGCCCCGTCGCCCGGCGCCGCCGTCAACCGGTCCGCAACCTCGCGCTGAACCAGAAAGGCCGACCGCAAGCCGACCGGAGCACGCTCGAGCACCCGGGAGACGATCCGCGTGGCCACGTTGTAGGGCAGGTTGCCGGCGATCCGGGTCGCCACGGGCGCGCGCTCGTAGTCGAGGTCGCAGGCGTCGCCGACCGCGAGCCGGATGCGCCGGTCGGTGAGTCGCCGGCGCAACGCGAAGGCCCACGAAGGATCGAGTTCGCAGGCGATGACGCGGCTCGCGCCTCGCTCGAGGAGCAGTCGCGTCAGCACGCCGCCGCCGGGGCCGATCTCGATCACCGTCCGGCCGGACACGTCCAGGAAGTCGACCGCGGGAGTCGCCGACTCGGCGCGTCGGAGGTGGTGCTGGCCGAGGGATCGGCGGAGCGGCGGATCGCTCTTGCCCGGTGCAGTCACCGGCCTGCACGGTAGCAGCCCGGCCAACCCGACGCTCCGCATAAGCTCACGCCAGCCCGCCCGCCGTTCAGGAGCCGCCATGGAGCCAGGAAGCCGACAACCGACCCAACCGGAACAGACACCCCCGTGGGAGCCGACCGCGTGCATTCTGTGCGAGAACAACTGCGGCATCGAGGCCCAGTTGGGGGGCGACGACGGAAGGCAGTTCGCGCGCCTGCGCGGAGACCGGGCGAACCCCGTCTCGAAGGGCTACGTCTGCCAGAAAGCCGGTCGCCTGAACCACTACCAGAACAGCCGTGACCGCGTGCTGTCGCCGCTGCGGCGACGCCCCGACGGCAGTTTCGAGGAGATCGACTGGGACACGGCGATCCGCGAGGTGACGACACGCCTCGCCGAGGTGCGGGACCGTTTCGGCGGCGAGTCGATCTTCTACTACGGTGGCGGCGGCCAGGGGAATCACCTGCCCGGCTTCTACGCCCGTTCCACCCTGCGCACCCTGGGCTCCGTGTACCGGTCCAACGCGCTTGCGCAGGAGAAGACAGGCGAGATGTGGGTCGCCGGCCAGATGGTCGGCGCGCACACCCGCGGCGACTTCCACCGTTGCGAGGTCGGCATCTTCCTGGGCAAGAACCCGTGGCAGTCGCACGGCATCCCGCGCGCCCGGGTCACGCTGCGCGAGCTTGCGAAGGACCCGGAGCGCTGCCTCATCGTCATCGACGTCCGGCGTTCCGAGACCGCGGACCTGGCCGACATCTTCCTCCAGGTGAAGCCCGGAACGGACGCCTGGCTGCTCGCGGCGATGCTCGGCGTCCTGGTGGAGGAGGGGCTCGCGGACCGCGAGTTCATCGCCCGGCACACCGACGGCTTCGACGACGTGCGCCCCAGCCTCGGACAGGTCGACATCCCGGCCGCGTGCTCCGTCTGCGGCGTCTCCGAGGACCTCGTGCGGGAAGCCGTGCGCCGCATCGCCAGGGCGTCGAGCGTCTCGGTCTTCGAAGATCTCGGCGTCCAGATGAACCGGAACTCGACCCTGGTCAGCTATCTCCAGCGCCTGCTCTGGATGCTGACCGGGAACTTCGGGAAGGAGGGGGCCCACAACGTCCCGACCTCGATCGTGCCGCTCACCGCGGCGCGCTCCTCGGGCCCGCGCACGACGCCGGTGACCGGAGCCCCGGTGATCGCGGGCCTGGTGCCCTGCAACCGGATCGCCGACGAGGTCCTCGCCGACCACCCGCAGCGCTTTCGGGCGATGCTCATCGAGAGCGCCAACCCGGTCCACTCGCTGGCGGAGAGCAGGAAGATGCGCGCGGCGCTACGAGCGCTCGACTGCGTCGTGGTGATCGACGTCGCGATGACGGAGACAGCCCGGCTCGCCGACTACGTCCTGCCGGCGACCACGCAGTACGAGAAGGCGGAGGCGGTGTTCTTCAACTTCGAGTTCCCGGAGAACGCTTTCTTCCTGCGGCGGGCGCTCCTGCCGCCGCCCGCAACGGACAAGGCGGGGCCATTGCCGGAGCCGGAGATCCACTGCCGGCTCACCGAGGCTCTCGGCGGCTTCTCGGCCGGTCAGGTCGAGAAACACCGCGCCGCCCTGCGCGAGGGCGGACGGGCCAGGTTCGCGGAGACGTTCAAGTCGATGATGCGGGAGCAACCCGAACTCGCGGGAACGGCGCCGGGCCTCCTCTACCGGACCCTGGGGGAGACCTTGCCCGCGAGCGCGAAGTCCGGGGCAGCCCTGTGGAGCGCTGCCCGGATCTGCGCCCGCCGCTTCGCCGACTCCGTGCGCAGGGCGGGCATCGAGGGCGACGACCACGAACTGGGCGACGCTCTCTTCGATGCCATCATCGACAGCCCGCAGGGGCTCGTGTTCTCCGTCGACCCGCCGGAGGTCAGTTGGGAACGCGTCCAGACGGCGACGGGTCGCCTCCAGCTCGCGATTCCGGAGCTGGTCGAGGCGGTCGACGAGCTGGCCGCCGTGGACGGTCCCGCCATCACCAGCGAGGCGTTCCCCCTCGTTCTCTCCGCCGGCGAGCGCCGCTCCTTCACCGCGAACACGATCTACCGCGATCCCAGGTGGCGGCGCAAGGCGCTGGAGGAGGCGCTGACTCTCTCGCCGAACGACGCGGCGACTCTCGAGATCGGGGACGGCGACGTCGTCCGGTTGGTGACTTCGCAGGGCGCCACTCAGGTCCTCGCGGCAATCAGCGACCGCATGCAGGATGGGCACATCTCCCTTCCGAACGGTCTCGGCCTCGACTATCCGGACGAAGCCGGCCGGCGCACGCTCGACGGCGTCGCGCCGAACGAGTTGACCGACGCCACCGACCGCGATCCCATCGCCGGCACGCCGTGGCACAAGAGCGTCCCGGCTCGCCTGGAACGGATCTCCGATGCCGGCCCCTGACGAGCTCACAGCACGGGCCGCGGCCGCTCTCCGCGAAGTCGTCGGCGTCCCGGGTCCCATCGACGTACGCCGCGACAGCCTGACCGGCCTCTTCGACGACCGCGCGTTGCACAAGGCGCTCACCGAAGCGGTCCGGGCCACGGAGCGCGACGGCGGAAACACAGGCCTGCTGTTCATCGACCTGGACCGCTTCAAGAACGTGAACGACCGCCACGGCCACGTGACCGGCAGCCGGATCCTGATCCAGGTGGCCGGGTTGGTCGATACCGCTGCCCGGCAGGCAGGGGGCTTCGCCGCCCGCTACGGCGGCGACGAGTTCGTCGTCGTCCTGCCCGGCGCCGGCCTCGACGATTGCCTCCGTCACGGGGAGCTTCTCCGGAGCACCCTGGCCGCCACCATACTCGCCGGCGGCGAGCCGCCCCGCCGGCGTCCGCTGGTCCGCGTGACCTGCTCGATCGGCGCCGCCTCGATGCGGGCCGAGGCCATCGGCGACCGCAACGAAACGCCGAGCCCGGCAGGCGCCGCGACGCGCCTGCTGCAACTGGCCGACAACGCCATGTACCAGGCCAAACGCGCCGGCCGCAACCGTTCTGCCGCGGCCGGCGCTGAAGCCACGAGCGTGGCCTGAGCTATTCCACGCCGCAGCGACGGATCCAGAACGGTTCCGGCGCGGTCTCGGCCAATCGGGTCACGGCCGGCAGGTCGTGAGCCACGACGAAGTCGAGGCGATGACTCCGGAGCGGCACGGCGCCGATCGAGAGCGGCCAGGGCTGACGCCGGAACGCGAACAGGCTGAACGAGACCGCGGGCCGACCATCGGCGTCCACCGACAGTACGTCGCGAGGTGAACCCTCCTGCCCCTTCGACCAGTCGAGGCCGAACCACAGCTCCTCGAACGCCGCCAGCCATCCCGGCGGAAGTCCCGGCCACGACTGGATCCCCCGATGCAGCTCGGCCCGGAGGTCCGGATCTCCCTCGAAGGCGACCGCGGCCAGCAGCAACGGCTCGGCCAGAATCGCGCGCGACGCCCGCACGGCTACCCGCGGATCGGTAGCCGCGGCGCCCGCTTCGCGCAAGAGAGTCATCAGTTCGAACGGGGCGAGCGCCGACAGCGGGTCGAGGTCGCAGGCCCGCTCGAGCGCCAGCCGACGCCCGTCGACGTCCACGTTCCGGTCGACCCCGGCCAGCAACCACAGCGGCGCCAGACCGTCGGCGGCCTCGGCCGCGGTCCAGGGATCGAGGCGAACGTGGTAGAGGGGGAACGAAGGATCGCGGCCAGCCGCCTCGGACGCCGCCGCCATGTCGGCCGTCTCTCCGGTCACCGCGACTTCGTAGGCCCGAGCGGCCGACGTCCGCTGCCACGTCCAGCCCAGGGCGGCGGCAAGAAACAGATAGAAGGCGATCCGAAGCCCTTGCCGCCAGCGGCCTCTCTCCAGGACCGGAGGCAGCCGGCAAGACGCTCCGGCTGCCAGGCCCAGATTGAGGATCAGCACCGCGGGAACCGCCGTCACCACGGCGAAGACCCCGAAGACCAGGCAAACTCCGGCACCCGTCAGTCCGAGCAGCGCCGCCGCCAGGAGGTCCGGATCCCGCACGCGGGGATCGCTCAGCTCGCCCCAGCGAACCCGGCCGTAGCGCGCTGCCAGCAACAGCAGCAAGGCTGAACCGACAATCCCGAGTTCGTAGGGCGCCTGGGCCAGCAGGCTGTGGGCATCCGTGACCACCTCGCCCGGCGGATGCACGCCCGGCGCGGGCCGCCAGTGGTTCGCCAGCGTCCAGCTCGTGGAACCCGGACCCCAGCCGAAGAGCGAGCGCTCCGCGAAGCCGGAAACAGCAGCCTCGGCGTAGGTGCGGCGTGCAAGAAGCGACGGGTCCTCGAGACGCAACACCGCGCCCAGACGTCCGATCGGGCCCGGGACGTCGAGTCGGGAACCGGCCCAGGCTGTCGCGAGCGCCAGTCCCGCGGCCAGAGCCAGCAACGCAGCGAGCGGGACGAGCAACCGTCTCCCCTTGCTCCGCCAGAGGATCCACGCCGCGGCCCCCACCGCCTGCACGAGGAGCGCCGCCAACCCGGACATCGAACCGGTGGCGGCCAGCGTCCAGACCAGGACCGCGCCGACGAAGAGCGCCGCACCCAGACGCAATCTCGGCCGATCCGGTCCGGCAACCCGCCAGGCGCCAAGCACGGTGGGCGGCAGAATCGCCACGAGCACCAGCGCCAACTGGTTGTGGTGACCGATCGGCAGTGCGGCCCGGCCCTGTTCGTGAAGCGGCTGCATGGCCAACGCCCAGGTCGACGCCGACACGCCAAGCACGGCCAAGCCGGCCAGAGCCAGGCGCACGGCCGCGTCCGAGCCGAGGAGTCGGCCGATTCCCGCGGCCGCCCAGGCCGCGGGCAGGAGGAAGAGGACGATCGCCTCGCCGGCTCTGCCGACCGGTGACTGAATCCAGCTCACCAGGACGGACAACCAGAGAGCGCCGAGAAGCGCCGGCCACCACGGCGAGCCGCCTCCCCGCAGAACCAACGGATCCAGGAACGCCCCCCGGCCCGCGAACGCGAACACGAGCAGCAGGACGGCGCCGGCGGCCAGGGAGAACCCGGTGGCCCCGTTGTGGAACGTCCCGGCGTGGAACAGGACTACCGCCAGGGCCGACACGGCGGCGAAGGCGGCCAGCCGGTGCCGGCCCGACGGCCGGCCAGTCTCTCCGGCCGCCTCCGGCGCGCGTTCTCCGGGGGTCAGAAGACCCCCGGCTACAGACCCGCGCACCCAAGCGGCAGAGGCTGCGAGGAGCTTCGGGGCGCTCGCCACCGACGGGCTCAGGAACCCGAACCGCGAACGCCGGCGGCGCCCGAGCGCCGGCTCAGGCGCATGGCGACTTCAGGCGCTTCCCGCAGACAGGTCCAGAGAATGCGAAGCGAGGTCAGGAAGGCCCGCCAGCCGGTCCGGAACGCCACCGCCGGCCGGGCGGCGATCTCCGGGTAGCCGCGCCCATCCGTCCGGGCCTGCTCCCAGCCGGCGAACAGGCGCCCCCAGGGGCTCGCCAGCGCCTCGGCCATCTGCCGCTTCGCCTTGTACGGGTACCAGAAGGAGTCGTGGTAGAGGACGCTCGCAAGATACGCCCAGGGAGCGAGGAACGTGCGCAGCGACCACTCGACGGGTCGCCGCAGCGGCCCCCAGTAGATCTTGTGCTGCATCCGCGCGGCGAAGGTCATCTTCCGGAAGGGACCGACGAAGTCCCAGCTCTTGCCGGCGACCGCCGGATCGCCCGCGATCTCGATGTCCCGCGGGTCGCCGCAACCGAGGCCGAGATCGTGCGCGAGGCGGATGTAGCGGATCGACAGCGGGTCGAAGCCCATCAGCTTCGCGGCCACGGCGTCGATCGCCACCTGGTCCGCGCTGGCCAGGATGACGTTGCCCACCCGCGGGATCATGCAGCGCGGTCCCGGACCGTCGCCGGCGAAGGTGCCGTCCATCACCGCGAACACCCCCCTGTGAATGTGCTGCTGGATCATCAGCAGATCGACCAGGGTCTCGTGGATGACCGGATGGGTCCAATGCCGGCGCTCGTTCAGGAGCCCGCCGAACGCGTTCTTCATCGCCCCGGTCGTGGTCGTGAACACGTGCGTCTTGACCGTCGGCAGGTGGATGATGTTCTCGCCCACGAACCGTGCCGGAATGTGAAAGCCCCCCGGGTAGACATCGTTCAGACACAGGAACCGCGTGGCGAGATCGCCCACGGCCTCCCGGACCGGCAGCCACTCCTCGCCGTCCTCGTAGAGGTGGACGTTGCGCAGGCCGTGCGCCTCGATGACGTCGATCTGCTTGTTCTCCCGTTCGCCCAGGCGGGCGTCGATGACCACGGTGCGGTTGTGGCAGCCGTGAATCAGCTCCGGGTCGTAGCCGTCCTTCTCCATCGCCCGCACCACCCCTTCGAGCTGCCAGGGCGCGGTCGAGCTGCCCGGGTAGAAGAAGTGCCAGGAGATGTTGATCTTGAGCGCCGTGTCGACGGACGGATCGACCACCTCGCGGTAGCCCGCGAGGTTCAGGAGTTCGTGATAGTCGGCCAGGATCGAGGCGGGCGCCGTCGGCAGCACGGCGACCCGGGGGCTTGCGGGTGCGGGACTCAGTTCGGCGCTCCCCTTGCGCCCCTCGACATCGCGGCCAGGAACTCAGCGTTCGACGGCGTGTTCTTCAGACGCTCCTGGAGCACCTCCATCGCCTCGACCGTGGGCAGCGGATTCAGCACCTTGCGCAGCACCCAGACCCGCTGCAGATCGTCCGCCGACAGCAGCAACTCCTCCTTGCGGGTGCCGGATTTGTCGATGTCGATCGCCGGGAAGATCCGCTTGTCGACCAGCTTGCGGTCCAGATGCAGCTCCGAGTTGCCGGTGCCCTTGAACTCCTCGAAGATCACGTCGTCCATCCGGCTGCCCGTGTCGATCAGCGCCGTGGCCACGATCGTCAGCGAGCCGCCTCCCTCGATGTTCCGGGCGGCGCCGAAGAACCGCTTCGGGCGCTGCAGGGCGTTGGCGTCGATGCCTCCGGACAGCACCTTGCCCGAAGGCGGCTGGACCGTGTTGTAGGCGCGCGCCAGGCGAGTGATCGAGTCGAGCAGGATGACGACATCCTTGCCGTACTCGACCAACCGCTTGGCCTTTTCGATCACCATCTCGGCGACCTGAGTGTGCCGCGAGGCAGGCTCGTCGAACGTGGAAGAAACGACCTCCCCGCGCACTGACCGCTCCATGTCGGTCACTTCCTCGGGACGCTCGTCGATCAGCAGGACGACCAGCACGACCTCCGGGTGGTTCGTGGCGATCGACCCCGCCAGGGACTGCAGGAGCATCGTCTTGCCGGTACGCGGCGGCGCCACGATCAGCGCGCGCTGGCCCTTGCCCATCGGGGTCACCAGGTCCGTCACCCGGGACGACAGGTCTCCGGAGACTTCCAACTGGAGCCGCTCCTCCGGGTACAACGGGGTCAGGTTGTCGAAGAAGATCTTCTGCCGCACCACGTCCGGGTGCTCGAAGTTCACCGCCTCGAGCTTGATCAGGGCGAGATAACGCTCGCCCTTCTTCATCGGTTGCCGCACCTGGCCCGAAACGGTGTCGCCGGTGCGCAGGTCGAAGCGCCGGATCTGGCTGCGCGAGACGTAGATGTCGTCCGGCCCCGGCAGGTAGCTGTACTCCGGCGCGCGCAGGAAACCGAAGCCGTCGGTCAGGCATTCGAGGACGCCTTCGCCGAACAGCAGCCCGCTCTTCTCCGTCTGAGCCTCCAGGATCTTGAAGGTCAACTCCTGCCTGGGCATGCCGGCGGCGCCAACGACCTCGAGCTCACGGGCCAGCTTGAGCAGGTCGGCATTGCTCAGGTCCTTCAGCGCCTTCAGGTCGAAGGCCAGATCGGCGCTCTCCGCCGCCCTGGCGCCGCCGTTTCCACTACGCCCTGTTTCACGGGCTCCGTCGATCGTCATCTTTCTTCATCCTCGCCGGAAGAGGCGCCGCTGGCCCTGTACACGGAACGTGGCCGATTCAGGGGCTGAGCAACTCCGCAAACAGCCGCGAGACTCCTTCGCCGGTTCGAGACGACACGAAAAACAGCTCGGCCCCGGCCGGCATTCCCAACAGCTCTGCAACCTTGGCAAGTGTCCCGGCTCGAGCGCCCCGTTTCACGCGGTCGATCTTGGTCACGACCACCACGGGTTCGAGTCCCAGACTTCGGAGGTATCCGTACGCTTCAGAGTCGAGCGGCGTGCCCGCGACCTTACCATCGACGAGCAGCACGACCCGGGCCAGCCCGGCGGCCGAGCGGAAGTACCGGTCGACGCTCCGACCCCAGGCCTCCCGTTCGCTCTTCGAAACGCGGGCGTAGCCATAGCCGGGCAGGTCCACGACGTACCAGGAGTCGTCGATCAGGAAGAAGTTGACGCTCCGGGTGCGCCCCGGCCTGGAACTCGTGCGGGCGAGATCCTTGCGGCCCAGCAACCGGTTGATCAGGCTCGACTTGCCGACGTTCGAGCGACCAGCGAAGGCGATCTGCGGGCGGCCGTCCCGGGGCAGGTCGGCCGGCCGGACAGCCGAGACGACGAAGCGGGCGTCACGGACCTTCAAGGTCCCGCTCGACCTCTTCAGTGGGCCACGTTCGCGGTTTCAGTGAGCCACGTTCGCGGGCGGCGCCTCGGAGGCGGGCTTCTGGAACTCCGCCGCGACCTCCGGCGCTCTCTGCACGACGCCGTCGAAGGCGGTTTCGAGGACCTCGTCCATCGACTCCACGAGGTGGAACTTCATCTTGTCGCGGACTTCGTCGGGCACCTCCTCGAGGTCCTTGTCGTTCTCCTTCGGCAGCAGGACCTCGAAGATGCCCGCGCGGTAGGCGGCCAGCACCTTGTCCTTGATACCGCCTACGGGCAGCACCTTTCCGCGCAGCGTGATCTCGCCGGTCATCGCCACGTCGCCGCGTACCGGTACCCGCAGCAGGGAAGAGATGATCGCCGACGCCATCGTGATGCCCGCCGACGGCCCGTCCTTGGGAATGGCGCCCTCGGGAACATGGATGTGGAGGTCCTGGTCGGCATGGAAGCCGGGCTCCAGGCCGAATCCGTCGGCTCGGCTGCGCAGGTAGGACATCGCCGCTCGGGCCGACTCCTTCATCACGTCGCCCAGCTTTCCGGTGAGGATCAGCTTGCCGCTGCCCTTCATCAGGCCGACCTCGCTCTGCAGCAACTCGCCGCCCGCCTGGGTCCAGGCCAGACCGGTGGCGACCCCGACCTCGGACTCGTCGAGTTTCTTGTAGGGCCGGAACTTCGGCTTGCCGAGGAGTTCTCCGACCAGCTCCCGGTCGACCGCGATCGCGGGCTCGGCATCCCCGGACGCGCCCTTGCTCCTGGCTTTCGCCTTGGCACTGGCCTTGGCCTTGACCTTCTTGACGCGGCCCTCTTCGACCAGCCGCCGGGCCAGCTTGCGACAGACCGCAGCGATCTCGCGCTCCAGGTTGCGGACGCCCGCCTCGCGCGTGTAGGAGTCCATCAGGTATCCCAGGCTGTCCTCGCCGAAGCGGATCGCGTCCTCGGTCAGACCGTGGCTGTCCAACTGTCTCGGCACCAGGAACTGGCGCGCGATCTCGAGCTTCTCGTTCGGCGTGTACCCGGCGAGCTGGATGATCTCCATCCGGTCCTTGAGCGCCGGCGGAATCGGGTGCTCGACGTTCGCCGTGGCGATGAACATCACCTTGGAGAGGTCGTACTCGATGTCCATGTAGTGATCGACGAAGGTGTCGTTCTGCTCCGGATCGAGCACCTCGAGCAGCGCGGACGACGGATCGCCCCGGAAGTCCATCGACATCTTGTCGACCTCGTCGAGGAGGAAGACCGGGTTGACGGTGCCCGCCCGCTTCATCATCTGGATGATCTGACCGGGAAACGCGCCGATGTAGGTGCGCCGGTGCCCGCGGATCTCCGCCTCGTCGCGAACGCCGCCGAGAGAAAGGCGCACGAACTTGCGGCCGGTGGCCGCCGCGATCGACTTGGCCAGCGAGGACTTGCCGACGCCCGGAGGGCCAACGAAGCAGATGATCGAGTTCTGGTTCTTGTGGGTGAGCTGGCGGACGGCCAGGAACTCGAGCACCCGCTCCTTGACCTTCTCCAGGCCGTAGTGCCCCTCGTCCAGGATCCGCGCCGCCTTCTTCAGGTCCTTCAGCTCGCGGCTGCGCTTCTTCCACGGCACCGACACCAGCCAGTCGACGTAGTTCCGCGACACGGTCGCCTCCGCCGACACCGGCGGCATCGCCTCCAGCCGCCGCAGCTCCTGCTCCGCTTTCTCGCGGACCAGCTTCGGGGCGCCGGACTTCTCGATCTTCTCCTTCAGCTCGGCGACCTCGTCGCCGCGCTCGTCCTTGCGCCCCAGCTCGTGGTGGATCGCCTTGATCTTCTCGTTGAGGTAGTACTCCTTCTGAGCCTTCTCCATCTGCTTCTTGACCTGCACGTTGATCCGCTTGTCGATGTTGATCTTCTCGACCTCGACATCAAGCAGGTCGTGCACGGCCTGCAGGCGTTCGTACGGATTCAGCGTTTCGAGCAGCGTCTGCTTCTCGGCCGTCGACACGGTCAGGTGAGCGGCCAGCGCGTCGGCGAAGCGGTCGGGATCGTCGAGCTTCAGTGTCGACATCAGGCTCTCGAAGGCCAGGTGATGGGACATCTTCGCGTACTGCTCGAAGCTGTTGAGCAGCCGGCTCATGTAAACCTGGACCTTGTCGTCCGCCGGGTAGTGGATCTCGTAGACCTCGACCTCCGCCTCGAAGGCGCCGTCGCTCTCCTCGAGCGTCCGCAGCTCGGCCCGCCGCAGTCCCTCGACCATCACCTTCACGTTGCCGTTCGGCAGCTTCACGTTCTGCACCACGCGGGCAACGACACCGATCCGGTGAATGTCGTCGATCCCCGGGTCGTCGACCTTCGGATCCCGCTGGGCGACCAGGAAGATCAGTTTGCCGGCCGTGCGCAGCGTCTGTTCCAGCGCCAGTACGGAGCCGCGGCGGCCGACGATGAAGGGCGCCATCATCTGCGGGAAGACGACCATGTCCCGCAACGGCACCACCGGCAGCCGGTCGTTCGAGGTCGAAACGTATCCCGAAGCCATCCCTATCCCGCTTTCTCGTACACGGTCAGCGGCTGAATGCCGTTGACCACCACGTCCTCGTTGATGACGCATTCCTTGACGCCGGCTTCCGACGGCAGGCCGTACATCAACTCCAGCATCAGCTCCTCGAGGATGATCCGGAGGCCCCGGGCGCCGACGTTGCGCTTCATCGCCTGCCGGGCGACCGCGCGCAACGCCTCGGCGGTGAAGGTGAGCTTGACGTCCTCGAACTCGAACATCGCCTCGTACTGCCGCACGAGGGAGTTCTTCGGCTCGGTCAGGATCCGGACCAGGGCGTCCTCGTCGAGCTGCTCCAGGGTCGCCACCACCGGCAGGCGGCCGACGAACTCGGGAATCAGGCCGTACTTGATCAGGTCCTCGGGAAGCACGTGGCGGAGCATCTCGCCGGCCCGCTTGTCGCGATCCTTGATCTCGGCGCCGAAGCCCATCGTCTTCTCGTTCATCCGCCCTTCGATGCGTTCCTCGAGCCCGACGAAGGCGCCGCCACAGATGAAGAGGATGTTCGTCGTATCGATCTGGAGGAACTCCTGGTGCGGGTGCTTGCGCCCCCCCTGGGGCGGCACGTTGCACTGGGTGCCCTCGAGGATCTTGAGCAGAGCCTGCTGGACGCCCTCGCCCGAGACGTCCCGCGTGATCGACGGGTTGTCGCCCTTGCGGCAGATCTTGTCCACCTCGTCGATGTAGACGATGCCGCGCTGGGTCTTCTCCTTGTCGCTACCGGAAGCCTGGTAGAGCTTGAGGATGATGTTCTCGACGTCCTCGCCGACGTAGCCCGCCTCGGTCAGCGTGGTCGCGTCCGCGATCGTGAACGGGACGCTCAACAGCCGCGCCAGAGTCTGCGCCAGCAGGGTCTTGCCGGTTCCCGTGGGGCCGATCAGGAGGATGTTCGACTTCTGGAGCTCGACATCGGTCCGGGACCGCTCGCCGAAGTCGATTCGCTTGTAGTGGTTGTAGACCGCGACCGCGAGCTTCTTCTTGGCCTGTTCCTGGCCGATCACGTAGTCGTCGAGCAGCTTCTTGAGTTCCTGGGGCTTGGGCAGCGCCGCTTCCTGGCGCTGTTCCAGCATCCGGTCCTCGGCGATGATGTCGAGGCAGATGTCGACGCACTCGTCGCAAATGAAGACGGTGGGGCCGGCGATGAGCTTCTTGACCTCTCGCTGGCTCTTGCTGCAGAACGAGCACCTCAGCGCGTCGTCGCCACTGTCCTTCTTCGCCACGATTGGTCGTTCCGGCTTCGTTTCTCGCGTCTCGTTCGGCCTGTTGGCACGGGCTCCAAAGGCCGTGCGTACCGCCGGATGCTAGCACGGCGGGGACCCCGGGGTTCGCCGCCGAAGCTCCTTCTGGTGACTGTCAGGAGGCCCCGCGGCGCTCAACGACGCGGTCGGCAAGCCCGTACTCGACCGCCATTTCCGCGGTGAGAATCTTGTCCCGCTCGGTGTCGGCGTGGACCTCCTCGATCGACTTTCCGGTGTGCAGAGCCAGCAGTTCGTCGATCCGGCCGCGCATCCGCAGCAGGTCCTGAGCGTGGATGTCGATGTCCGTCTGCTGGCCGCCGAGGTTCTGCACCCAGGGCTGGTGAATCAGCACCCTGGCGTTCGGCAGCACCATCCGCTTCTCCTCCGCGCCACCCGCGAGCAGGACCGCCGCGAAGGACGCCGCCTGACCGACGCAGAGAGTGGAAACGTCCGGCTTGACGTGCTGCATCGTGTCGTAGATCGCGAAACCGGCGGTCACTGAACCTCCGGGCGAGTTGATGTAGAGCGAAATGTCCTTCTCCGGGTTCTCGGACTCGAGGAAGAGCATCTGCGCGATGACCAGGTTCGCCACGTCATCGTCGATCGGCCTGCCCAGGAAGACGATGTTGTCCTTGAGCAGGCGCGAGTAGATGTCATAGGCCCGTTCGCCCCGGTTGGTCTGCTCGACCACCATGGGTACCAGCATCGTCTAGCCCTCCCTTTCCGTCGGACTTCGCTGCCCGGCCACGATCGGTACCAGCATTGTCTAGTCCTCTCCTTCCGCGGCGGGCTCATCCGCCGGGGCGGACGGTTCCTCAGGCGGCGCGTTGGCCGCCAGAAGAGCCTGCACCGTCCGATCCCGTCTCAGTTCGACTCTCAACATCTCCAGACCGCCGTCCCGTTCCAGTTCCCGCCGCAGCCGGCCGCGGTTCGTGTTGCGGGCCCTGGCCATGATCTCGAGTGCCCGCTCGAGGTCCTCCGCCGTCGCCTCGACGCCGTCGTCGCGGGCGATCCGGTCGAGCAGGAACGAGGAGTGCGCCCGCTTCTCCGCCTGCGGCCGGATCTCCTCCATCAACTGCTCCCAGGGCAACTGCTGCTGTTCGAAGTCGAAGCCCTGGCGAGCCAGGTTGTTCGCGTAGGACCTGGCCATCTGGAGCGCCTCGCGCTCCACCACAGCCTCTGGCAGGGTCACCGGATAGCTCTCCCGCAACTGCTCGAGCAGGGCGTCGGTGCGCTGCTGACCGGCCTGCTCGACCTTCTGCGCCTGCACCTGGTCGCCGAGCTGGCGCCGCAGATCGTCGACGGTCTCGATCGCGGCGGCGAGACTGCTCGCCCAGTCGTCGTCCACGTCCGGCAGCTTGCGCTCGAGAACCTCGTCGACCTCGATCTCGTAGTGGCGTTGCCGCTCGACGTCGTCCTCCGTCTCCTTGCGCTCGAAGTCCGCCTTCTGGCCTGCCGACAGGCCGGTCAGGTTGTCCGTGAGTTCGGGCCATGCGCGCTCGTCGCCGAGCTCGAGGTCGATGTCGTGGGTCGCCGGACCGCGATGGTCGTTGGCATCGTCGGGATCCTCGTCTTCGGCGGCCGCTTCCGGAACGTAGCCCGGCATCGCGGCGCGGTGGATCCTGCCTCGCACGCGGTCGCCGCGGGCCGCCGCCCGATCGACCGGCACCCAGGTCGAACGCTGGAGTCGCACCTGCTCCAGAAGTTCGTCGACCTCGGCCTCGCTGGGTTCCGTCTCGGGCTGCGGCAGCTCGAAACTCCGGCTGTCCCCGATCTCGAGCTCGGGCTCGACGTCGACGGTCACGGTGAACCGCAACGGCTGCCCCGGAGCGGCCTGCACCGGCGCCACGCTGGGCGGCAGCATGGCCTGCACACCGTCCTCTTCGCTCGCCCGCTGCCAGTACTTCGGGGCCAGACGCTCCGAGACGTCCTCGCCGATCGAACCCGCGAACCGCTGCCGCACCAGGTCGAGCGGCGCCTTCCCCTTGCGGAAGCCGTCGATGCGCGCGCGGCGACGGTAGTCCCTGGCGACCCGGAGGTACTCTGCGTCCACCTCGGAGGCGGGCACCTCGATCTCGAATTCCTGGCGGCACACGCCGACATCCCGCTTGGAGACCACCACAGTCATGGCCGAACGGGTATTCAGGAAGTTCCGGTTGCGAAACGGGTAGGTGACGTGCGAGGGGTGGTGCGAAAGGGGGGACTCGAACCCCCAACCCTCTCGGGACTAGATCCTAAGTCTAGCGCGTCTACCAGTTCCGCCACTTTCGCGCGGGCGAGGCATGGTGAGCCGCCTAGGAATCGAACCTAGAACCCACAGATTAAGAGTCTGTTGCTCTGCCAATTGAGCTAGCGGCCCAGCCTCCGCGCCGCCTCTGTAGAGCCGCTCGAGCGGCCGGCAGCGACGGGCGACTATACCCGATCAGCCAGTCAACCGCCCTGGACGAAGCGGACGATCTCCACCCGGTCGCCGTCCTGGAGGCTGGTGTCGCCGAACCGCGCACGCGGCACGAGTTCACGGTTCACCTCGACCGCAACCGTCTTCGGATGCTGATCGAGGCTCTCCAGCAGGTCGAGCACGCTGGCGTCGGCCCCCGGCACGGCAAGTTCCCGCTCCTGGCCGTTGACCTCAAGTCGCAGCCGGAGCGCCATGCGAAGCCGGTCCTCCGTCCGAAGCCAGCTCCGCTGTCCGGTCAGGGGCGTCGGACCACAGGCGCTCGAGCCGGTAAAGCTCCCGCCGCTCCGGGTCGAACACGTGGACGACGACGTCGCCGTAGTCCAGCAGCACCCACTGACCGCGTCCCGAACCCTCCAGGTGCAGGGGACGGGCGCCGCAGGACCGCAGCCGTCGCTCCACGGCCTCCGCGATCGCGCTCACCTGGCGCGCGTTGGCGCCGTTGCAGATGACGAAGTAGTCCGTGAAGTCGCTGACGTCGGTGAGCTCCAGGACCCGAAGGTCCTGCGCCTTCCTGTCAATCGCCGCGGCGGCGACCGCGCGGACACGCTCCTCGGAGTCAGGGGTCCCCTCGGAACTGGGAGAGATTGCGCCCGACCGGGCCTGGAGCGTCTGCGCTTGCGTCAACGGTACAACCCGTACTTCCGACAGTACCGCAGCACGGCGGCGGGCATCAACCCGGCATCGACGTCCTCGCCGCGGGCCAGTCGACGGCGGATCGAACTGGAGGAGACATCGACCGAGCGGTGCCGGACGAGGTCGAAGCCACGCGCTCCCTCGACCGCCGCGCGCACCGCCGGATCCAGGCCCCGTTCGCCCGGCCGGGCCAGGACGACCAGCCTGACGGCGCCGATCAGGTCCTCGAACCGCCGCCAGGACATCAGGTCGTTGAAGCTGTCGACGCCGAGCAGCAGGTGCAGCTCGGCCTCCGGATCCTCGGCGGCATAGCGCTCCACCGTGTCCACCGTGTACGCGGTCCGGCCGAGATCGAGTTCAACGTCCGAGACGACGAGCTCGGGGTAGGGCAGGAGCGCCAGCTCGACCATCGTGTTCCGAGCGAGCGCCGGCGCCCCCGTCCCCCGGGGCTTGTGCGGCGGCCGGGCAGTCGGCAGGTAGTGGACGACATCCAGGTCCAGGTCTTCCCGGGCCGCGAGCACCGGCAGGATGTGCCCGTTGTGTATCGGGTCGAAACTGCCACCGAACAGGCCAACTCTCCCGGCGCGGCGGCTCACTTGCCGTTCGCCTCGATCGTCGGGGCGTCTCCGCGCGATCCTCATGGCGGGGCGGCTTCCACGGCAGCTTCGTCCCCGGCCGACTCATCCGCGTCCAGGAGGCGGCGCAGTTCACGAACCAGGCGGTCGAGCCCCGTCCCCGCGACCGCCGAAACCTCGAACGCCTCCACGCCCTCTCTCCGGGCCAGCGCGGCCAGTTCGCGCCGCCGATCCGGCTCCGCGATGTCGAGCTTCGAGCCGCAGAGGACGCGTGGCCGGCGTAGGAGATTCTCGTTGAAAGCGCCCAGTTCAGCGGAGATCGTGTCGAAGGCCGCCTGGACCCCGTCCGCTTCCTCCTCCGGCTGTGGCCCGAGGTCGACCAGGTGCAGGAGGACGCGGCAACGCTCCACATGGCGCAGAAAGCGGGTTCCGAGCCCGGCCCCCTGGGCGGCGCCCGCGATCAGTCCGGGCAGGTCGGCGATCACGAAAGGCTCGGCGAAGGCGGGAATCGCCGGCGGCCCGACCACGCCTAGCTGGGGGACCAGCGTGGTGAAGGGATAGTCGGCGATCTTCGGTTTCGCGGCGGTGAGCCTGCTGATGAGGGTCGACTTGCCGGCGTTCGGCAGGCCTACGACGCCAACGTCGGCGAGCAGCTTCAACTCCAGGCGCAGGCGCCGCTGCTCACCCGGTCTTCCCGTTTCCACGCGCCTCGGCGCTCGCTGGCGCGCGCTCTTGAAACGGGCGTTGCCGCGTCCGCCGCCGCCGCCGCGCGCCACCACGAGCTGGTCGGACTCGGTCAGGACCTCGCCCAGGGGCTCGCCGGTGGCAGCATCATGGACCTCGGTTCCGAGCGGCACCGGAATCACCAGATCGCGGCCACTCCTGCCGGTCTTGTTCGATCCCTCGCCGTGCCTGCCGCGCTCGGCGTGGTAGGCGGCCGGGAAGCTGAGGCGATAGAGCGTGCCGAGCCCGGACGAGCCGACCAGAACGACATCGCCGCCGTTGCCGCCGTCGCCGCCCGACGGGCCGCCCTGGGGCACGAACTTCTCGCGCCGGAAGGCCAGGCAGCCATCGCCGCCGGAACCCGCGAGGACATCGATGACGGCCTCGTCGATGAAGTGCATGAGCCGCTCCCAGCGGCGCGACGCTCAGCCGGTCGGATGGACGTTGACCACCGTGCCGCGCCGGCCGCGGTTGCGGAACTCGACCACGCCGTCCGCGCGAGCGAAGAGGGTGTCGTCGCCGCCGCGCCCGACGTTCTCGCCGGGGAAGAACTTCGTGCCTCGCTGGCGCACGATGATCGTGCCGCCGGTCACGCTCTGGCCCGCGGATCGCTTCACGCCCAGGTTCTTGGGGTTCGAATCGCGGCCGTTGCGGCTCGAGCCCTGGCCTTTCTTGTGCGCCATCTCTTTCGACCTCCGTTGCTCCGGCGAGAGGCTTACGCCCCGCCGGCTCGTTCGATCGCTTCTATCCGGAAGCGCTGCAGCTCCTGCCGGTGTCCGCGGCGGCGGCGGTAGCCCTTCCGGCGCTTGAACTTGAACACGACGATCTTCGGGCCCCGCAGGTCGCTCACGAGTTGCGCCCGCACCCTGGCGCCCTCGACGATGGGCTCACCCACTTCGGGCTCGTCCTCACCGCCACCGATCATCAGCACCCGGTCGAAGACCACCTCCGAACCGGCCTCGGCGCCGCCGAGGCGTTCCAGGTCGACCACATCGCCTTCTTCGACCCGGACCTGCTTGCCGCCGGTCTCTATCACTGCGTACATCGTTCTCTCTCAGCGGCGCGCTGATTGCTCCGCGCGCCGGTTGTCGTCATCTGGCGTTGCCGGAGGACGAGTCCGGCACCCGCGCTACGCCGCCACAGCGGCTTTTCGGCGGCCGACAGTAGCACCCGCCTGGTGAGACGGTCAATGGCTGGCAAGCCGTGCCGGCGTGCCGGACAAGGGGCGGTCTAGTCTTCGACGGAAGCCATGCTATAGCCGACGCCGCGCTCGTTGAAGATGTAGCCCGGCCCGCTCGCGTCGTCGCCCAGCTTCCGGCGGAGCTTCTTGATGAAGGTGCGCACCAGCTTCCGGTTGCCGGTATCCCGCCCGCTCCAGACCCTGCGCAACAGGTAGTCGTAGGTCGACACGCGCTCCCCGTTGGCCGCCAGCGCCCGGAGCAGTTCGAACTCCGTGGCCGTGAGGTCCACCGGAGCGCCGGCGAAGGTCACGCGCCGCCGCTCGTAGTCGATCGTGAGGTCTCCCAACACGAAGGGTTCGGCGCTGGCGCGCTTCCGCAGCGCGGCGCGCACCCTGGCGGCCAACTCCGTGGCCGAGAAGGGCTTGACGAGGTAGTCCGCGGCGCCAAGTTCCAGTGCCCGGGCGATCGTTTCGTCCCTGCCGTAGCCCGAGATGAAGATGACCGGCAAGCCCGCCATCTGAGGAAGACGTTCCATCAGTTCGATTCCGTCCGTACCGGGGAGGATGAGGTCCAACAGGACCAGCTTCGGCCCCTCGGACTCGATGATGCGGGGGATCTCGTCCGGGTCGGCGGTGACGAGGGGAGCGTAGCCGGCCGCGGCCAACGCGTCCCGAACGTACCGGAGGGTGTGGGGGTCGTCGTCAACGACCAGAATCGGCGCCCGGCCACGCCTTCCCTCGGCTGAACGGGCTCGGTCCCCGGCTGCGCCGGCGGAACCTGTCGCGGCATCCTCCGCCACGGGAAGCGTGAAGCTGATCCGCGTCCCCTGGCGGCGCCCCGCGCTCTCGGCCCGGATCCGCCCTCCATGCGCTTCCACCAACCCCTTGCAGATGGCGAGCCCGAGGCCATGGCCCGTCGCCCCGCCTTCCTGATCTTCCGTACCCAGTGCCGTGTACTTCCGGAAGAGGTGCGGAAGCCGGCCCGGAGGTACGCCGACGCCCTCGTCCGACACCGAGACTTCCACGAGCACGCCGTCCACCCTTGCCTCGACCCTGATCGGCGAGGACTCGGACGAGTGCCTCGCGGCGTTCGAGAACAAGTTGTTCAGGACCTGAACGATGCGGCGCCGGTCCGCCATCACCGGGGGCAGGTCCCGCGGCAGGTCGATCCGGAGGGCGTGACGACCGCCTCCGCTGAGGAAGGTGCTCCGGGCGCCATCCACTAGCGTGGCCACATCCATCGCCCGCGGGTTCACCGACAGATTGCCCGCCTCGATGCGTCCGGCGTCCAGCAGGTCGCTGATCAGGCCGTCCATGTGATCGGCCTGCTGATCGATGATTCGGAGGAACTGGAGCCACTCGGCCCGTTCCATGTCGCCGGACCGGCCGAGCACGGTCGTCGTCGAACCCTTGATCGAGGTCAACGGCGCGCGCAGCTCGTGGCTCACGATGCCCAGAAACTCGGCTCGCTGCCGCTCCAGCTCCTCGAGCGGCGCCAGGTCCTGCATCGTGACGACCACGGACTCCACCTCCCCGGCGTCCGAGCGAATCGGCGTGGAGTTGACCAGCGTCGTCACGCTGCGGCCATCGGCGACCGAGAGGGTGATCTCCTCGGAACGAACGGTCTCCGCCGCGCTCAGCTCCCGCGCGAGCGGCAGCTCGCCGATCGCGATCTCGTGGCCGTCGGCTCGCCTAAGCGACAGGAGCTCAAGCAGCTCTTCCGGCGACGCGTCGGGGAGTTGAAGACCCGAGACGATCCGCTTCGCCTCCCGATTCGACGACGCGATGTTGCCGGTCTGCGCGTCGAGGACCACGACTCCCACCGGGGAGGTGTCGACAAGCGCTTCCAGGTCGGCCCGGGCCCGCTGCTCCTCACGGTGGGTGCGCGCGTTCGCGATCGCGACCGCCGCCTGCGCAGCGAACAGATGCAGAACCTCCTCGTCCTCGGGCGTGAACTCACCGCCGCCTTCCTTCTCCGCCAGGCAGAAGTAGCCGACATCGGCATCCCGGTAGCGCATCAGCGTGCCCTGGAACGTCATCGGCCGGATCATCTCGCCGAAGCGGCCGAGCGACTCGACGTACGACGGCATCTCCTTCTCCATCATCACGCCCGGAAGGCTGCGCAGCAGATCGAACAGCTTCGGTCCTTCCGCCCACTCGCTCAACCGGCGGTGTTCCTCGGCCGTCGTGCCGGAGGTCACGAAATCCCCCGGACCGCCGGAGTCGTCGAGGGTCACGATCGCGCCGCAGCCGGCGCCGGTGAGCTCACGCGCGCTCTCGACGATCTCCTCCAGGACCGTGTCCACCTCGAGGCTGGCGTTGATCCGCAAGGCGGCCTCGCTCAACCTGGACATCCGCTCCCGCAGCATCCTGTTGTCTCGCCTCAGCTCGTCGATGCTCACTTGGCTCTCCTTGCTTGGCCGTGGTGCCTGAAACGGCGGGCGCTCGGTAACTGCCGCAGGTCGGAGTTCACGAACATGACACGGTAGTTCACGTCAAGTTCGCTTTGGGGGTCTACTTTACGTGCCTTTGATCGCCAAGGTTCCGCCCGTCGTCCGACGGCAACAGGACCAGCTTCACTTGCGGCACGACGAGCAACGGAGGAGGTTGGACAAGGTCAGGGCCACGGCCCGTGTTGCGATCGGGTCGTCGGTACTGACCGCCCTGCTGGCAGGAGTTGACCTCGGCGGGGAGCCGGCGCACGCTCAGCCCGGGTACGAGGCCGGCAAGGAGATTCCGTCGAGCGCGATCGAGGGGTTGATGGACCTCGGTTCCGTGGCCCTGCTTCGGACGCCGCCGCCGGAGACCGGGGTCGGACCCGACGGCGCCGGTTCCGTTCCGCCGTTCAGGTTCGCGGAATCCTTCCAGGTCTACGTGGAACCCGGGCGCCGCGGCCGTTGGGAGGTGTCGAGAGACGGTCGGACCGCCGTCTGGAGGTTCCGCGTCACGTCGGCCGGGGCGGTGTCGCTCAATCTCGGGTTCAAGCGCTACCGGATGCCGCCGGGCGGCCGGCTGCTGGTCTATTCGCCGGACCGGTCGGAGATCGTGGGTCCCTACACGGATGCCGACAACGAATCGCACGGAGAACTCTGGACGCCGGTGGTACGCGGCAACGAGGTCGTGATCGAGGTCGCGCTGCCGGCGAGCCGCGTCGGAGAGCTCGAATTGGACCTCCGGTACGTCAATCGCGGATTCCGGGAACTCGAGAGGGTCGACCGGGGCGCCGGCCATCCGGATCCCTTCAGGGTCGTGAGTCCGCATCACGCCAGTTGCGCGATCAACACGGCCTGCTCGCAGGGCGACGACTACCGTGACCAGATCCGGAGCGTGGCCCGGGTCACGTTCTTCGGAACCAACGACTGCACGGGCACGCTGCTCAACAACACGTCGCGGGACGGCACCCCGTACTTCCTGACCGCCCGCCACTGCGGCTTCGAAGACGGATTCGACGGCACGCCGGAAGAGGCTGCCGCCAGCGCCGTCGTGGTCTGGAACTACGAGCGATCGGCTTGCGACGGGGGCGAGGGCGGCTCGACGGCGGATTCCCAGACCGGCGCCCACTTCAGGGCGGCCGATTCGGGCACCGACTATGCGCTGATCGAACTGGACGACGACCCCGCCGCGGATCACGACGTCTACTTCTCGGGGTGGGACAGGGACGCGATGGGCGCCGACTCCGCCGTCAGCTTTCACCATCCGGATGCCGGTCCCAAGAAGATGACCATCTCGAACCAGGCGGTGGTTTCGGTTACGGGAAGCCGCCAGACGACAACGTCGCCGGAAAAGGCCACGTACCTGTGGGTTCGCCCGTGGGAGGTCGGCGGTGGATCCAACGGCTCGTCGGGAGGCCCGCTGATCGACCCGAACAAGCGGGTGATCGGCCACTACTCCACTCACAACTACCACTGCGCGTCGATCGTCTTCGATGGCAGCGGGGTGTTCTTCGGTCGTCTGGGGGCGTCCTGGACGAGAGGGGCGCCGAAGAGCCTGAGCGACTGGCTGGATCCGGACGGCACCGGCGAGACGGCCATCGACGGGCTGGGCGACCGCCCGCCTCGGGCGGTGGGAACCATGGAGCCGTTGTCGTTGGGCGCCGGCGGCGACGCCCGGACGTTGGACGTGTCGGGTTTCTTCGTGGAACTGGACGAGGACGAGCTGACGTTCGGTGCTTCTTCGTCGGACGAGGCGGTGGCGACGGCGGAAGCGGCGGGCTCGACGGTCAGCGTGACGCCGGTGGCGAGCGGTACGGCGACAGTCACGGTGACCGCGACGGATGTCGACGGTTCGAACCGGTCGGCGGCGCATACGTTCGATGTGACCGTGAACGGGCCGCCCGAACCGGTCGGTTCGCTGACGGGGCCGACCCTTCAGGTGGGCACTGAAAGCGCCGTGGTCGATGTCGCGGCGGCGTTCGAGGATCCAGAGGACGACACGTTGACCTACGCCGCCTCGTCGTCGGCGCCGGGGGTAGCAGGCGCGTCGGCCTCGGGTTCGCGGGTCACGGTGACGCCGGTGTCGGCAGGGGTGGCGACGATCACCGTGACGGCGACGGACATCGCCGGTTCGAACATGCCGGCGGAGCAGCGGTTCGACGTGGAGGTCAGGGGGAGGCGCGGCGTGACCGTGTCGACCGAGGCCCTGACCGTCGACGAGGGGTCGACGAACACCTACTCGGTGGTGCTGGACTCCGAACCGACGGGCGACGTGACGGTGACGCCAGTCGTGCCGGCGAACCGGAACCTCTCGGTTGATCCGGTGGAGGTCGAGTTCACGACGGAGAACTGGCAGGTGGAGAAGTTCGTGACCGTTGAGGCGGCGACGGACGAGAACACCAGCGCCGAAGCGCCGGTGACGATTGCTCACGGGGTGAGCGGCGCCGACTACGGTTCGGTCACGGCCGCGTCGGTCCGCGTGACGATCGTGGAAATCGACGCATCGGTCCTTTCAGTCGCCGCGGCGGACGTGTCCGAGAGTGCCGGCACGGTGACCTTTGCCGTGAATCTGAGCAAGGCGAGCACCTCGGAGATCACGGTGGACTACGCCACCTCGAACGGTTCGGCGCGGGCTGGTTCGGACTATGAGGCGGCGAACGGCACGCTGACGTTCCCCGCCAGCTCGACGGCGTCCCAGCGGATCGTCGTGAACATCACGGACGACGATGTGGATGAGGAAGAAGAGGAGACCTTTCGTCTGACGCTCAGCAACGCGCGGCATGCTTCGCTGGCTGGCGGTGGCTCGACCTTGCAGGTTCTCGGGACGATCAGGGACGACGACGACCCGGAAGTCGACGTGTCGTTCGGATCGGCGAGCTACAGCGTAACCGAGGGACAGAGGACCAATGTACTGGTCCGGCTGGACCGAGATCCCGAGCGCAGTTTCAGTGTCTTCCTGGAAGAGACGCACCACGGCGGCGCCGGGAATGCCGACTACTCAGACGTGCCGATCAGCGTGGCGTTCGGTCCGGGGGTTCTTCGGCAGCAGTTCCCGGTGTCGGCGACGGACGACAACTTCGACGACGACGGCGAGTCGGTTGTCTTGAGCTTCGTATCCCTACCGTTCCGAGTGACCGGCGCCGGCGAGACGACGATTCGGATCAACGACAACGACGGTGACGGTAGCGGCGGCGGCGGTCCTCCCTCCGGCGGCGGAGGCGGAGGCGGTGCCGGCGGTGGGCCGGCCCCCGAGGAGGAGGAGGAGGAGGAGGAGGAGGAGGAGGAGGACGACGACGGCGATGACGGCGATGGCGACGGCACTCCCGGTGGGGGCGGAACCGGTGGCGGCGGCGGGCCGCCCCGGGCCGCGATCGGGACGGACGCCGAATGCGAAGGGACGTTCTGCCGGGTCCGTACCGGCGCGCGCCTGTCCTTCCGGGACGCCAGCGGCGGCGCCGTCCGCTCGCGTCTCTGGGACTTCGGCGACGGCCGGCGGCCGCGCGGTCCGAGCGTGAGCCACGCCTGGTCGTCGCCGGGCTTCTACGACGTGACGCTCACCGTGTCGGACGGGACGGTCGAGTCGATCGCGTCGCTGACCTTCCTGGTCGAGGCGGCTTCGCCCGCCGGGACCTGCGTGGCGGACGACCGGACCCGCTGTCTCCGGGACTCGCGCTACGCGGTCACGGCGGACTGGTTGAATGCCGCCGCCGGCGGCGCCGGCACGGTGGTGTCCGCGGGCACGGACGACTCGGGGATGTTCCAGTTCTTCGGCGCGAACAACTGGGAGGTGCTGATCAAGGTGCTGGACGGCTGCGCCCTGAACGGCCACGCGTGGGTGTTCGGGGCGACGACGACGGACCTGGGCTACGTGATCCGGGTGACGGACACGGCGACGGGCGAGGAGCGGGAGTACCACAACGAACCGGGCCGCCCCGCGCCGGCGATCGTGGACGCCCAAGCGTTCCCCCGGGCGTGCGCGAGTCGCTAGCAGCCGGATGCACCTGGCTGGAACGGCTTCCCTTCTGATCGTGGCCGGGCTCGGGACCGGCGGGCCGGCGTGGGCGCAGACCGTGGACGGGACGCCCGTACCCGAGCCCCCGACCGTGCTGGAAGAAGGGGTCGACACGCTCAATGTGACCTGGAAGACGCCGGCGGACCGCGGAACGGAGATCACCGGCTACGACCTGCAGTACCGGCAAGGCACGTCCGGGGACTGGACGGACGGCCCGCGCGACCAGACCGGCACGGAGGCGAAGATAGGCGGCCTTCTTCCCGACCGCGACTACCAGGTGCAGGTGCGGGCCCGGATCGGCGCGAACGAGGGAGAGTGGTCGGAGGCCGGCGCCGGCAGAACGGCGCTCTGGGCCGCCACGCTGACGGTCGAAGAGAACCCCGACGCGAGTGACCGCAACGAGTACTGGGGATTCCGTCGAGTCCAGTTCAGCAAGTTCGGCAAGCTCTCGCCGAGGTGGTTCAAGGCCGACGGCACGGAGTATTCGGTGACCGTCCTCGCGTGGTGTGTCGAGTGCTCATTCAAGGAGTTCTACTCCTCGAGGTTCGACTTGTACATTCGCTACAACGCGATTCCGAACGACTGGACTCTCCGGGTCGGGACGGTGCGCTTCCACGCGCGTGACGGAACCCGGGTGGAACTCCAGTTCGGCGACCGCGGCATCGAGCAGAAGCTCTACTGGCCAGACCCGGACATAGGTCTTGTGCCGGGCGAAAGCTACGGCGTATCGCTTGCGCGGGACGTCGGCTCGGACGCTACGCCGGCCGACCCCTTTGCTCCACTGACGGCCCGGTTCGACGACGTGCCGGATCGGCACGACGCCTCGAGCCCGTTCCAATTCAAGCTCCGGTTCAACGAGGAGACCGATGCCACCCGCTCGGAGTTGCGGGGTTCGGCGTTCGAGGTCACCGGCGGCAGCGTGACGAACGCGACGCGGCTCGATCGCTACAACACGTCCAACCAGGAGTGGGAGATCACGGTCCGGCCGAGCGGATACGAGGACGTGTCGATCGTCTTGCCGGCGGATCGTCCCTGCGATGGGCTGAACGCGATCTGCTCCACCGGAGGCAAGCTGTTGTCCGCGAGCGTCGAGGCGACGGTGACCGGTCCGCCGCCGCCCGTCGCTCCCGAGATCGCGGGCTCGAGGAGCTTCACGGTCGTCGAGGGCGACAGCGCGGTGGCGGCGCTGTCCGCGACGGACGCCGACACGCCGGAGGCGGCACTGACCTGGTCGATCCCGCCGGGACCGGCGGGAGGAACGGATGGCACGAAGTTCGCTCTGACGGGTGGCGGCGTGCTCTCCTTCGGGGAGGCGAAGGACTACGAGGACCCGGACGATGCGGACACCGACGGCGTGTACGCGGTGACGGTACAGGTCAGCGACGGCGGGTTGACCGCTACCGCGGACCTGACCGTCAGCCTGTCGAACCGGAACGAGCCGCCGGTGGCGGACGCGGGCGAATCCCGGAACGACATGGAGGAAGGCGCGACCGTAACGCTGCGCGGCGCGGGCGTCGATCCCGACGCCGGCGACACCTTGAGCTACGGGTGGACGCAGACCGGCGGTTCCCCGGTTGCTCTGTCGTCGCCCTCGGCGCCAACGGCGACGTTTGGGGCGCCAATCGGACTGGACGAGGCAGCGACGTTGACCTTCAGTCTGCGTGTGACGGACGCGGGCGGCCTCCAGGACGAGGACCAGGTATCGATCACGGCCCTTCCCGCGAGGAGCCGTGGCGATGGTGACGCCGGCGCCGAGGACGACGATGCCGAGGACGACGACGCCGAGGACGACGATGCCGAGGACGACGATGCCGAGGACGACGATGCCGAGGACGACGACGCCGAGGACGACGACAGCGAAGATGACGACACTGACTCCCGGGGAGCAGGCGATCCGAGTGCTGGTGGCGGGGGCTCGGATGGTGGCGGCGGTTCGGGTGGCGGCGGCAGTCCCGGCGGCGGCGGTGGCGGCGGCAGTCCCGGCGGTGGCAGTCCCGGCGGCGGCACTCCCGGCGGCGGCGCCGGCACGCCCAAGGCCGCGATCGCGACGGACGCCGCGTGCGAGGGCGCACTCTGCCGTGCTCGCACCGATGTGCGCATGTCCTTCCGGGACGCGAGCACCGGCACCGTCCGGACCCGGCGCTGGGACTTCAGTGACGGCCGGCAGCCGCGAGGCGGGAGCGTGAGCCACGCCTGGTCGTCGCCGGGGTTCTACGAGGTGACCCTGTGGACGAGCGACGGCCGGGAAGAATCGACGGCGTCCCTCACCTTCCTGGTCGAGGCGAGCGCGCCGGCCGGCGCCTGCGAAGCGGATGCCGAGACTCTCTGCCTGCGGGACTCCCGCTACGCCGTCCGGCTGGACCGGCGGCGAGCGGACGGCGAACGCGCCGCCGGGACGGTCGTGCATGCGGGGACGAACGACTCGGGGCTCTTCTCGTTCTTCGGTCGTTCGAACTGGGAAGTGCTGATCAAGGTGCTGGACGGCTGTGCCCGCAACGGCAACGTATGGGTGATGGGCGCTTCGACGACCGACCTCGGCTACGTGGTCTCCGTGACGGACACCGTGACGGGAGAGGTTCGAGAGTACGGCAACGAGCCGGGGCAACCGGCGCCCGCGATCCTGGATGTGACGGCGTTTCCGCGCGGATGCGACGCTGGAGCGGTCCGCTAGTGCCAGTCGTCGGCAAGGCAGCCCTAAGGGTGATTCACGGGAACGGCACCAGACCTCCCTGCCGGCACACGTCTCGTCCGGGTCAAGCGCGCTTTCACACAGCGATTTCGAGGACCCGGTCCCTGTCGGCGACGGGATTCCGGGGTGGCCGTTACGGGGCGACGCTTCGTCCGGCTGCTTCGACCAGCACGACGGGTCGGCGCCCTCGAAGAGCCCGCCGGGGGCCTCCCCCGGCATGCCGGTGCTCTAACCTTGGATGATCTGGCGGCGGGACAGGGCGGCGAAGACGCCGCCGCGCCGCATCAGATCGTCGTGGTGGCCGCTCTCGACGATGCGGCCCCCGTCCATCACGTAGATGCGGTCCACGTCGCGAATCGAGCTGAGCCGGTGTGCAATGACCACGCGCGTCGCGCTCAGTTGCCTTAGCGACGCCTGCACAGTGGCCTGGGCCCGGTTGTCGAGCGCGCTCGTCGCTTCGTCCAACAGGAGAATGCGGGGTCGGCGGGCCAGGGCGCGGGCGATCAGCAGCCGCTGCTTCTGACCCGTGGACAGTGCCGAGCCCTGACTCGCCAGCACCGTCCGCATGCCCATCGGCATGGCCCGAATGTCCTCCTCGAGCGCCGCGCCGCGCGCCGCCGCCCAGGCGCCCTCTTCGCCGAGCGGCGACATGCCCGCGATGTTCTCGTAGATGTTGCCGGCGACGATCTGGCCGTTCTGCGGGACCACGCCCATGTACCGTCGAATCGCGTTCCGGTCGAGTCCCGAGAGGTCGCGGCCGTCCAGAAACACGGCGCCGGAAGCCGGCTGCTCGAAGCCGAGCAGCAGCCGGAAGAGCGTGGATTTCCCGCACCCCGACGGGCCCACGAACGCGACGTAGTCTCCCGGGGCGACGCGGAACGACACGTCCTCGACGACGTTCGGCGCTTGCGGGCCGTAGCGAAAGCTCACATTGGCGAACTCGATGCCGCCCTGCAGGTCGCCCGGGTCCTCGCCTCCGTCGGCGTCCTCGGGTCTGGCCGCGAGAATGGGACGCACGCGCTCGAGCAGGGGCACGATGGAGACGACGGTCGTCGCCGCCATCGCGAGGTTGTTGACCGCCGCCGTGAGCTGCCCGAACGCCGTGTTGAACGACAGGAAGGACGCGAGGTCCAATGCGGGCCGCGCCTCGTCGGGCGGGCCGCCGTAGTGGACGAAGCCGAAGATGAAGACCAGGGCCAGCGGCTGGAGCAGGGCGTTGAGCGCGTGCTGCCCCGCCGCCCACCGCCGCGCCGCGAGCGCGGCCTGCTTCTGCTCCGAGAACTGCCGTGCCCAGCGGGCCAGCGCGTAGGTTGCCGCGTTGGCCACCCGGAGCTTCGACAAGCCGTTGATCATCTGGAAGGCGAACCCGCTGATTTCCCCCCGGGTTCGGAACATCTCGCGGTAGTGGCGGAACTGGCGGTATGAGCAGAAGCCGGTGGCCAGCGCCATCGCGAGCAGCATCGCGCCCGCGATCAGCGCGAGCCGCCAGTTGTAGTAGAAGAGCAGCAGCAGGCTGAACATCGAGAACAGGCCGCTCATCGCCGCCTGAACCCCGGCCCCGGTCAGCATCTCGCGGATGTCGCCGACGCTGCCGGCGCGGTCGGCGAGATCGCCGGCGCTGAAGTCCCGGAAGAACCGGCACGGCAGCGCGATCAGCCGGCTCCAGATGGCCGCCTGCAGCCGGTCGTCGATACGGCCCTCGATACGCACCACCGCCAGCCCCTGCACCACCCCGAAGACGGCGTTGCCGAGCCCGACCAGGCCGAGAGCCACGAGCGCCGCCAACCACGATCCGTAGTCGGCGCGGGGAATGAACCCGCCGAGCAATTGACCGGTCAGCACCGGAACGAGAAGAGCCGCGAGGCCCGCCAGCGCACCAACCGCGCAGACGGTGCGGAGATCCCGGTGCGTCTTGAACAGGGCGAATCGCAGCACGCTCCGGGCGCTGCGGGCGTCGTCCGGCAGCGGCGGGTACAGCGCCACACCCCAGGCGGCGATGCCGACGGCGTCCGCGGCGTTCACGACGAAGTCCGCACCGCTCTCCGGGTCGGCGGCGCGGTAGCGGCCGCGGCCGTTCGCGATGATCGCGAGCGGTTTCTCGCCCGGCGTCGTGAAACCGACAAACGACGGACCGTCGCGCTTCCACCAGCCGGGGGCGAGGGTAATGCGCCGCGAGCGCATCCCGGCACGGCAAGCGAGCGCGTCGATGGTCTCGGCCGCCTCTTCCTCCCCGACCGGCTCGCGGGGCGCGGCGGCGCCGTCCGGTTGCCTCGCGAGCGTCGCACCGACCGCTTCGGCGACGAGTCCCGCGGCCGCCTTCAGCGCGCCGCCGCCGGCCGGGCCGGGCCCCCGGTCGCTCCGCGCTCCACGCAGCACGCCGGCCAGCACGCCGAGCGAGCCCGACACCGAGAAGCGCATCGCGTCGTTGACATTGCGCCGCCGCGACGCCAACGCGGCGGCGGCTTCCATGTCGGCCAGAATCGCGCGCTCCAGGATGCGGGAGGCAAAGCGCCGGAGCGCGGGCCAGAGCTGTCCCGTCAGCAGCGCGGTGGGGGTATAGACGGCGGTGACGTCGGCGTCGGCGTCGATCCGAATCCACGTCCGCTCCGTCAACGGCAGCGGCGGCTCGCCCGTCGCGACGACCAGGTCCCTGCGTCCGAGCAGGCGCATGGGGTCGGTGGCCGTTACCCAGACGACGTCGCGGTGTTGCGCGGTCAGCACGGAACCGGACGGGTGGCTCACGCTCGGCTCCGCCTCGACGTGCACGGCGTCGCGGGGCACGGGACGGCCGCGGGAGGCGAACTCGGAGAGGCTGGCGATCCAGGTGTCGATCCAGGTGACCGCGGCCAGGTCGAAATCCTCGGCCGCGACGCCGGCGCGCTCGCCGTCGATGACGACCGTATCGAGACCGGGCACCGCGAGGAAGCCGAAGACGCGCTCCGGCCGCGCCGGATCCGCGACCCGGTCGGCGCCCAGCGCGATTTCGCCGGCCGCCACCCGGGTGACGAACCGCCTTCGCCCCACGGGCCGGTCTCCCGCCAGCTCGACGGCGAAGACGTCCACAAACCCCCGTTCCACGAGATGGACCCGCTCGGCGTCGTCCATCACGAACGGTTGCGTGGCGTCGGTCTCCCGCCGCACGCCGCGGAGGCGTTCAAGGATGGGAGTCGGCACGATCGGATGAGCCCGTGACCAACGTGCGGTAAAGGCCCTCCTCCGCAATCAGACGCTGGTGCGTGCCGCGCTGCACGATTCGGCCCCGGTCAAGCACGACGATCTCGTCCGCGTCCCGGATGGTGCTGAGCCGGTGGGCGATGATCAGGCAGGTGCAGCCTCGTTGCCGCAGGTTCTCGTCGATCTCCATCTCGGTGACCGGGTCGAGCGCCGCGGTCGCCTCGTCGAGCACGAGGATGGCCGGGTTCCGGGCCAGGGCGCGGGCAATCTCGAGCCGTTGGCGCTGGCCGCCGCTGAAATTGCTTCCCCCTTCCTCTACGCGGGAGTCGTACTTCCGCCTCCGCGCGGCGATGACGTCGTGAATCGCGGCGTCGCGCAGCGCCTGGACGATGCGATCTTCCTTGACGGTCGGATCCCACAGGGACACGTTCTCGCGCACGGTCCCCTCGAAGAGGACGAGCTCCTGGTCGACGTAGGACACGCGCTCGGACAGGTGAGCGGGCTCCAGGTCGGCGAGATCGCTCCCGTCGATGCGCACCGCGCCCGACCAGGGCCAGAGCAGGCCGCAGACCAGCCTGGCCACCGTCGACTTGCCGCTGCCGGAACTGCCGACCAGCGCCACCCGCCGGCCCGGCTCGATGGCGAGCGAGAAGTCCTCGATCAACGGCGGCTCCTTGACGTTGTACCCGAAGGTGACCCCGTCGAGGTCGACCGATCCGCGCGGCGGAGGCGCCGTCACGTCGGCCGCGGTCCCGTCGATGCCGAGCGCGGCCCGCGCGTCCGGCTCGTACTGGAGCACGTCGTCGAGCCGGGCGATGTCGCCCCTGATCGTCTGGATGTGCGCGCCGAAGCTGACGAGGCCTTCCACCGGCCGCGAGAAGTTCTGCATCAGGATCTGGAAGGCGACGAGACCGCCAATGGTCAGCGTGCCGTCGAGGACGCGCAGGCCGCCGACGCCGAGCACCGCGATGACGCCCAGCAGCGAGAGCAGCGGGGGCGCGACGCCGGCCAGCGTGGTAACGAGCATCAGGCGCTGGCGCGCGTGCAGGACGTTTGCGTGCAGGCCCGACCAGCGCGTGAAGAAATCGCTCTCCGCGCCGGTGGCCTTCAACGACTCGATCATGCGGACGCCGTCCACCGCCGCGCCGGCGAGATTGCCATCCTCTCTGAGCACCCGGCGGTTGGCATCCTGCCGCGACCTCGACGCCAGCAGCAGCACGGCGACGTTGGCCGCCACGATGCCGACGGCGAAGAGAGTCAGCCATATGTCGTAGGTCGCCATGACCGCCACGTAGAACCCCATCGCCACAATGTTGATCACGTTGACGGCCAGCTCGTCCGACAGCAATCTGGCGACCGCATCGTTCGACGCGACACGGTTCACGAGATCGCCGGGCCAGCGCTGACCGAAGAACTGCATCGGCAGCGTCGCGAGGTGCCAGAAGAAGCGCGTGGTCGTCAGGATGGAGAGCTTCACCTCCATCCGGGCGAGGAACGCCCGCTGCAGCCACACCAGAGCGCCCTGCAGCCCCGCGGCCGACGCGAGTCCGAGCAGCAGGGCGAGGACCCAGTCGCCGTTGCCGAGAATCAGCACGTCGTCGACGAACACGCGCGCCATCGTCGGCACCGCCACGCCGGGGACGAGCAGCGTCAGGGTGGCCACCGCGGCGAACGCGAGCGCCCCCCGGGCGTTCCCGAAACGCGCGCGCAACCCGCGTACGATGCTCGGCTTCGAGCCGCCCTTCCGAAAGCCCGGGCCCGGCGCCAGGGCCAGGCCGATGCCCGTGTAGTCGTCGTCGAACTCGCCGGCCGAGATCCGGCGAGGCCCGTCGTTCGGGTCGTTCACGTACAACCGGTCGCCCCGAATACCCTCCAGCACGACGAAGTGGCCGCGGCGCCAGTAGAGGATCATGGGGAAGGGGAGCTCGAACAGCGTCTCCCTCGGGTAGGCGAAGCCCCTCGCCACCAGCCCGTACTCGCGCGCCGCGCGAGCGATGCTCGCCGCGTTCGCGCCATCCCGCGACACGCCGCAACGGACGCGCAGCTCCTCGAGCGAGACCCACCGGCCGTGGTGGGCGAGGATCATGGCGAGGCAGGCGGCGCCGCACTCCGTGGCCTCCATCTGCAGGATGGTCGGCACCCGCCGCCGTCCCCCCGGCCAGCGCCGGAGATTGCCCCTGAGCTCGGGGTTCAACGGCCGCTCCCTCCGCGGGTGGACCGTGTTCGATGCGCGCCTCGGCCTCCTCCAAGCTGCCGTAGCTGCCGAACGTCAGCGCCGGGGCGGGCGCCGAAGTACAAGACCATCGGCGAAGGCTAGGCCCCTCAAGTGACTTTTGTGCGAAGCTCCATGTCGAGATTGTGAACTTCTCTGTCGTCCAACTCGATCAGCGCGGTATCGCTGGCGCCGTGCATGGCCCGGAGGCACGCCCCGCTCGACGCGCCGCCCGCCGCCGGCGGGGCTCAGTAGCCAAGCCACTCCCTGAGCATCGGCACCACCAGCGAGATGGGGGGTTGAGACTCGACCTCGACCTCCAACTCGGCCAGCGTGCCCGCGGTGACGTCGACCTCCCCGCCCTTGGAGGATGTCCAGGCGAAGCCGCTGGAGGTAGCCGGATCGGGCGTCAGGGCGATGCGGCCGGCATAGGGCGCCCCGTCGCTCGAGAACGCCTCCGCCAGTTCGCGGTTCTGGAGGACGGCGGTCATGCTGTCGACGCTGGCCGGAAACTCGGAGAGGTTCGCCACGGCGCCGGTGATGTAACCGTACTCCGCGCTCCGCACCGTCGTGGGCGATATCAGGACCCGCATGCCCGGCTCGACCCGCTTGCCCTCGGCCGGCGGCACGTACATCAGCACGTCCAGGCCGTCTTCGCCTCCCCCGATCCCGAGTACGGGCTGGCCCGTCTGCAGAACCGCGCCGGCCTGCGCCTTGACCTCGGTTACCCGCCCCGAGATGGGCGCCCTCAGGCGCCAGCCCTCCATCGCGGCCTCGAGCTCCTCGACATCGCGCTCCGCCGCCACGAGGTTGATCTCCGCGTCGGTGAGCTGAGCCCTGAGCCGCGCCTGGCGACTCAGCTCGCCGGTCTCGAGATCGTCGCGCCGGCGCATCACGTCGAAGAGGTTGCGGCGCGCGAAATCCACGTCCCGCTCGCTGAAATCGGCCTGGAACTCCGCGAGCAACCCTTGCTCGAAGAGCGCGAGATTCCCCCGATGCCGCTTGCGTGCATTCTCCAACAGGTCGCGCGCGCTTTCCTCGAGCGCCCGCAGGTTCGCGCGCCTTCTGGCGAGGTTGCGCTCGACGAGCGCGCTGGACTCGCGCGCTTCGGCACGGAGTGCGCCGAGCGCGCGCGTCAGCTCATCGACGAGCGCCAGCGCGGTGGCGTGCTGCTCGGCCGTCTCGGCGTCATGGATCTCGGCCACGACGTCTCCCGCCGCGACCGCATCGCCGAGCGAGGGCAGGACGCGGACGAGCGTGCCGGCGGTGCGGGGCCCCACCTCATGGACCGTGCCGCCGCGACCGAGGAGAATGCCGTGCGCGGGCACGTAGGTCGCGATGCGGCCCAGCCACGCCCAGCCGATCGCGGCGGACACGAACGCGGCCAGCGTCAACAAAGCCAGCCACGCCCGGGGCGTGACGACGTGCATGGCCCGGTCGAAGTGCTCGATCCCTCTCAGCTCTCGTTCGCTTGCCGGTGGCACGACTGCACCCCGTTGCACCAAACGCGACCTGCACGGCGATGCGGCTCCGGGCCCCGCGCGCTCAGTAGCCGCCGCTGAACGCCGCGGCCATCACGGCGTTCTTCCAGTTCTGCCATTCCTGGTCGGTCTGGGTCGTCCGATGAATGGTCACGCTGTAACTCTCGCCACCAGCCAGCTTCTCCAGAGCTTCGTCGTCGAGAAAGCCCCCGAGAGTCTCGAGCTTCTCGGCATCGAGCTTGGCCGGGTCGATGTTCACGGTGAAAGAGTCCTGGCCGGGATCGACCGATTCGGCTGTCTGTGTATCCATCATGGACTTGCTCCCTCCTCTGCGGGTCGGTTTCGTGTCGGTTGCTTCCTTCGGTGTCGCGCCACTCCCGTTTCCCTGGCACCTGGGGAACGTCGGTACTCCGGTCCCCGCCTTGCGGCGCTCGTGGACCTGGGTCAGCTGATGGGGGCGGATCAGGTAACGGGGGGCGCAGGCAACATAGCATTGAAGCGTCGGCTTTGTCCAATCAGAGCCTTGTCCCATGAGAGATGAGCCTGAAGGGGCAATGTCAATCCCACGAGAGATGAGCCTGAAGTTCGGCGACGGGAGATCATCGGAGGATGATCGTGTCGCTACAGACCCACCGTCTTCAGACCCTGGATCGGGTTCGGGAGTTCGTGTCCTCGAGCGGAGAGGCGAGCTTTCGGCACACGGATCGCTAGTAGTCAACCACCGGGTGGCGGAGATGCTGAACAGCCTGCGCCTCCCGGAGTTCACCAAGTCGCGGCCGCGGCGCAGCAACGACAACGCGCTGGTCGAGTCCAAGAAGGCGCCCCAACGTATTGGCTTGGCTGAACGACGGGACGGGACACTACGTGCCTCTGAAGACGACCGAGTTCGGCGACGCCGATGCCCTCGCGCGCTTCGCGTTGGGCAGAACGGTCCAGGCAGGGAGGCGGGTTCAGGCAGATCGAGTTCTACGGCGAAGGTGGCACCTTCGTGCGCGCGCAGGCGGCAGTGGTGGTCGAGAATGCCGTGGTTCGCCCTCGCTTCTGACCGGTGTCGAGCCACGGCGGCCGGGTGTGTGGCTGACCTCAACAGCGCCGCCCGTTGTAGCGTTGGGCCATCGTGGTTCCGTTCTCTGCACGCGGCTCGCCTGGATTGTCGCGTTGCCTATTGTCCTGATCGCCTTGGTCGGCCTTGCCGCCGCCCAGCAACCTCGGCTGTCGGAGAGCGAGCGGCCGGAAGCGGTCTTCGGCGGCGTTCTCGCAGCGGACAGTAGCTGCGAACCGGACGCCGAGACCCTCTGCCTGCATAGCGGTCGATACGAGCTGCAGGCGTTCTGGCGAACCGTTGACGGCAACAGCGGCGTAGCACAGGTGGTTCCGAAGGCGACCAGGGATTCCGGCCTGTTCCGGTTCTTCGATGCCGACAACTGGGAGATCCTGATCAAGGTACTGGACGGCTGCGCGGTCAACGGCCATCACTGGGTGTATGCCGCCTCGACGACAGACCTGGGCTACGAGATCCGGGTCAGGGACACGACGACGGACGACGCCAAGGTGTATCGGAACGAGCCCGGCCTCCCAGCCCCCGCGATCACGGACGACAAGGCGTTCCCCGACGGCTGCGAAGCGGGCGTGTCGTCGCCGATCGTCTTCCCCGATTGGAGACTTCAGCGCAGGCCGGGCGAGGCACTCGTCCCCGTTTCGCTGGTCAGCGGATCGGAGTCGGGCTGTGCGACCAACGCTACGTCGCTGTGCCTGGCGGACGGCCGGTTCGAGGTGAGGGTCGACTGGTCCACTGCGGGAGGAGGCGAGGGCGCCGCCCGCACGGTTCCCGGCGGGACGAACAACTCGGGCCTGTTCTACTTCTTCGATCCAGACAACTGGGAAATGCTGATCAAGGTGCTCGACGGCTGCGCGATCAACGGCCATCACTGGGTGTACTCGGCCGCTGCTACGGACCTGGGGCTCGACATCAGGGTGGCGGACACGGCGACGGGCTCGACATGGACCTACGAGAAGGAACCCGGGCCGCCAGCGGCTGCGATCACCGAGAGCGAGGCCTTCCCCGACACTTGCGAAGTGAGGCCACTGCCGGAACTCGTGTCGCCCAGGTCGATTGCCGTCGAGTGGGACGTGTGGGCGGCCGACGTCACACACGACGATGTCGTCTTCCTTCGATTCGCGGCTGACTTCGACGGTGACGGTGACGACGATGTACTGCTTGCGCCGTCGGACAACATACTCAGCCCCGCAGAAGGAGTCATATTGATCAACAACGGGGACTTCACGTTCGAGGTCGCTGGCGGCGACCGGCCGCGGGGCGTTGTTCAACGCGAGGTTCTGATGGCGGACTTCAACGGCGACGGCAGGAACGACTTCTTCATAGCTGACCACGGATACGATGCGGAGCCCTTCCCCGGTTGGCACAACCAACTGCTGCTTTGGACGGCGGGAGGCTACCTGGACGCGACCGGCAGGCTCCCAGCGGACCCGGACAGCTTCACGCACAACGCCGCGGCCGGCGACATCGACGGCGACGGCGATGTCGACATCCTGGTAGCCAACGCCTTCTCGCAGACCCGGTATCCAGCGCCGTACTTCCTGATGAACGATGGCGATGCCAACTTCGTCCTGGACGAAAGCAGGTTTCCGCAGAGCTGGACAGGAGCGCCGTGGACAGTCCAGTTGGCCGATCTCGACGGCGACGGCCATCCGGACCTGGTGGCTGGCCCCAGGGAAGACACAGGCGAGTCCTTTGTGCACTGGGGCTCGGCCGCAGGTGCGTACACCGATGGCGAAGCAACGATTCTGCCGAGGGCGGGTTTCTCGATCGCCTACGGAGGTGCTCATGTCGTCTCCACTGCGGTTAGCGACTTCAACGGAGACGGGCGACCAGACATCCTGCTAGGCGGCTACGACGTGGACTGGTTTACTGAGTTTCGGGGACCATGGCGGGGTGTGCAACTGCTCGTGAACCACGGTGAGCGGGTGTTCGTTGACGAGACTGCGCGCCGCCTCGGCCCGAGCGCCTGGTCGGCGGGGGAAGGCTGGCACTGGCAGCATCGCTTCTTCGACTTCAACGGCGACGGGACGGTGGACATCGTTCCTCAGGACTTCGATGTGGACCATGGCATGAACGTGCTGGCCTGGCTGAACGACGGCACTGGGCACTACACGGCTCTGGGTACAGCCGAGTTCGACGACATTGATGCTCTGGGCCGCTTTGGCCGTGGGGTGAGCGTCCGCGCCGGCGGTAGCTTCAAGTACTTCGTTTTCCAGGGCGACGGCACGCGTCTCACGGCACACGCGGAGGTATTGCCGAAAGTTGTGGATTGGCGATTCGATCAGGCGGCGTTCCTGACCTGAGTTCCGTTGTTGAATGGTACTCCTTCTCTGACCCGGGCGACGAGGTGCGGGGCGTTGACTCGTCGCCATCGTTTCTGGGCCATGTCGAGCAGCTTGAAGGCCATCAGCAGGGCCTTGGTGCGTGAGCCTGCGCCCTTGGTGACGCGCTGGCGGAGGCGGACCGTGGCAAACGTCGATTCGATGGCGTTGGTGGTCCGCAGGTGCTGCCAATGCTCGGCCGGGAAGTCGAAGAAACTGAGCAGGCAGTCCTGGTCGCGGCGCAGGGACTCGACCGCCTTCGGATACTTGGCGCCGTAGTCCTCGGCGAAGCGTTCGATCTCCGCTTCGGCGTCTTCCCGACACTCGGCGTACATGATCTCGTGGAGCGCCCGCTTCGCCTTCGCCTGGAGCCGCTTCGGCAGCTTGTCGAGGACCCTGGCGAGGCGATGCACCCAGCAGCGCTGCTCCCTGGTCTCGGGCCAGACGTCGCGCACCGCCCGCCAGAGGCCCAGAGCGCCGTCGCCTATCGCCAGCACCGGAGGACGCATCCCGCGGCGCTTCAGGTCTCGCAGCACGCTCGACCAGCTCTCCGTGCTCTCCCGGTAGCCGTCCTCGACCGCGATCAGCTCCTTGCTCCCGTCAGAACGCACGCCGATGAGCACCAGGGTACACAGGCGGTCGTCCTCGAGCCGGACCCTGAAGTGCACGCCGTCGGCCCACACGTACACGTAGTCCTCCTCGCTCAGGTCCCGATGCCTGAAGCGCCTGTGCTCCTCCTCCCAGGCCGCGGTCATCCGAGCGATGCTCGATGCCGACAGGCCCGAGGCCTTCTCGCCCAGCAGAGCGCCGAGCGCTTCCTTGAAGTCGCCCGTGGACAGACCGCGCAGGTACAACACCGGCAGCACCTCCTGCACCTTCGGCGAGCGCCGCATGTACGGCGGCAGGATCGAACTCGTGAAACGGTGACCCGACCTCCGGTCATTGACCCGCGGCGCCTGCACCTCCATCGTGCCAGTCCCGGTCGTCACCTGCCGCGGTCGCCCACGGCCGTTGCGCACCACCAAAGCACGACCGTCGTCGTCGCGCAGACCCCGGTGTCTCTCCACGTAGTCGGCGACCTCGGCGTTCAGGGCTTCCATCAGCATCCGGCGAGCCCCCTCGCGGGCGAACTCGTCGAGAGTCGAGGGGACCTTCCCCTCCGGAGCGGTTTCCAGTAGCTTGAGCATCGGGCGGCGTGTCCTTTCTCCCGGCATCCAACCGGGCGTTTGTTGAACACCCAGGAGGATACGCCGCCTGATCTACATCACCGGATCCACAACTTCTGGCAGTAGCTCCGCGTGCACACGCGGGAGTCGTAGTCGAGGATGCCGTGATTCTCCGGCGCCCAGATTGACCCGGAAAGCGAGACCGCAGGTATGGGCAAAGACTAGCCGACCGATTGTTCAAGTTGTACTCGCAGACAACGCTCTTGCGCCGGCTGTGCGCCGAGCGAGGAATCCCAAATGGCGAGAGTGTTCGCCACACGCAACTGGAGAAACCAACACGATGCTAGAACTACTCAGAAGACACAAGGCTGCTGTGATCACCATTGTTGGATTTCTCGCATCTCTGACTACGATCTACGTGTTCTTCGGCCCTCGGATCTCCAATCTTCTGCCTCCCAGCCGGTTGGTCCAGGACCACTCTGGAACCAGCGTAACCCCGCTTGATAGCACCGGCCCACTAGTCGGCGATCATGTGGTTGTCCCGTTGCCCATGGAACGCAAGGACAGCATCCTTATCGTGGCGAACCGTCTGGAGTTTCTGAATGACGGAGGGATCAAGGCCCCGCGAATCGTCATCTTCGCCCAGGAGATTCTGAACGGGACGATCGACGTTTCGGGCGCGAACGCCGAGGCACCCGCGACCACTGGTGGCAACGGCGGGGACCTGATCGTCGTTGCAGAGCAAGCCGAAGCTACGACCTTCTTGGCATCTGGCGGAGGAGGCGCCCGAGGCAAGAATGGCGATCCTGGGAGGAGAGGACGAAACGGACAGTGCGGACCGGGTTATCTGGACCAGTACGTGGGAGGGACTGCTGGCCGCAGAGGCGGAGACGGAGGACCCGGCGGAGATGGTGGCAGAGGCGGACGAGTACTTCTTTTTCTTGCAAACATGGGCGGATTCAGCGCAGTGACCGAAGGGGGCTCTGGTGGCCCTGGAGGTCATGGGGGAGATGGCGGTCGAGGCGGCGACGGTTGCACGGGCCTAGGTGGCACCCAGCCCACTAGAGCCTCAGGATCTGATGGCAACCCCGGAGACTCCGGTACTAGTGGCGCGCCTGGCACGCTAGTCAAGAAGGAGACTAACTTCGGGGCTGTCAAAAGAGCTATGAGAGACATCGACCTAGGCGATCGCCTCAACTTGGCCGGACGTCTCGATTCACTTTGGGAGTCTCTGTAGGGAACCTGCTCGTGACCACCCGGGCTGGCCTCCGCCATTCCATCGGACGCGACGAGACGGCCGCTGTGTGTCGTGCTTCCCTGGTTCGATTGGGGCGCCACCGACCGCGCGACGAGAGAGGAGGCGCTAGTCCAAGCTAGGGGACCTAGTGGGAGAGTCGATCGCTGTCGAAGGCACTACTCACGATAAGTCACACCCCGTTGCGAAGTTCGCGACCTAGAAGACCGTGGCCCTTCAGGATCTTCAGACAGCGACCACCCTGGCTGTTCATGCCTAGGCCTCTTCGCGCGGGCTGCCCAAAGAGAGCCATCTCGAGAGAACGACGGAAGACCAGATGGTGGAATCGGGGAAGGGTCTTGGCAAAGCCAAAGACTATCTCGGTCAAACCCACTGGCGCCTGAGCGAGGGGTCGCTTGCTGCCCGCGATCTGGTCGCGTAGGCTGCGCCGGACATCGAACAGCGCCAGAATCTCCACGGACGCCGGTGGCCGAAGGCTCGCCAGACCCACAACATCAAAGAGGACCTTTATGTCGAGCAGCCACCGAAGCAGCTTCGCCGTGACTTGCATGTGGACCCTAGCGATCGTCGCTCTGGTGTCGGCCGGAACCCCGGCAGCGGCGCAGAACGCCGCGGATGACTTGGCGACCATTGCGGAAGTAGAGAACGACGTAGTCAAGCAACGATTCGAGTTCGTGCTCCGGCGCCTCAACGACGCCTGTCCTGACCTTGATTCCGAAGGCCACGTCGCGGGTGAGTTCAAGTTGGCACACTCACGTCTTCGGGAGGCCACTCTCGACCAGGAAGAAGGACTGGCAGCCCTAGCCAACAACCTGCACCGACTCGCGCACCAAGCCCGGCTTCCGGAAGAACCCTGCGGGCCACTTTGGGAGCGCTATGTCGACCCGAGGCTTAGCGGCCTGTCAGTCGACGAAGCGAACCAGTTGCTGGAAAGGCCGGCGGAAAACCTCACCGGCCACGACGAGGCTCAGTGGCACCCTCACGTCGTCTACGGTGTCGGAGTGGCGGCCATATACGCTGACAGTGTTGGGGATCAAGACTACGTTCTCGCTAAGAGAACGGACGTCCAGCCGGCGTTCGCGGTGTCGGTTCTTTGGGGCAGCGGGAAGTGGGAATGGGAGTTCGGTCCAATGTTGGTCACGGAGATCAACATCGGTGAGTCGGCTCCGGTCTCTCTCGAGAGCGCCGGGCTTGGGTTCATGGTGGCGTTTCGCGAGAAGGACGAAAGCGGCCTCATCAACGGCTTCGGCATCGGCATCGCCTACATGATAGATCGCGGAGTGGTGCTCGAACACCGCTCCAAACCGGATCTCACGATGGAGACCACAGGCCACTCGATCGTCGGCCTACTGACCTACTCGTTCGGCAAGAGGAACCACTAGCCGGCCCACCGTACCTAGTTCAGCATCTGCAAGGGGTCCGGGCGAGGTTGTGTGTATCGGCGCCTCGTTGGCTGCTCTGTCTTGCCGAGCGGCGCGCGGCGCGGCTCGGAGCAAGCCGCATCGTGGCCTCGTCATCGACTCTACGGTGAACTGGGCCTCGAGGAAGAGTAGAGTTGTTGGGGGTCACGGCGGGAGATCCTGCTTGGATTGTGTCGCCCGCGTTTGGGGTCGCGATGGACCGGGCCCGACCAGCCTTTCGGCGGCGTGGACTGCAGCCCGCCGGCGCTGATCTTTTGCGCGTTTCCGGGACGGTCGCGTAGCACTGCTGTCCCACAAACCGGGTTGAGAAAAGGGCCTGAATCGTCCGGTGCTGTAAGGTTGGTCTTGGTCGAAAGTCCAACTACAGCAAGGAGATCCAGACCCATGGCGCATCATAACACCGTGCTCGGACAGTTGCTCAGGCTGGTGTCGAGACATGAGTTCGAGCGGGACGCCCGGAGGCATCACAAGGGGAGGAAGCTCCGTTCCATGAGCCGGTGGAGCCAGTTCGCGGCGATGGCGATGGCGCAGTTGTCGGGGCGGTGCAGCCTGCGGGACGTCGTCTCGAATCTGGAAGCCCAGAGACGGAAGCTCTACCATCTCGGCGTCGGTCGGGTCGCGCGGTCCTCTCTGGCGCGGGTGAACGAGGAGCAGCCTCACGAGCTCTTCGAGTTGCAGTTCAAGCGCCTTCTGGACCGCTGCCGAGGCTTGGCGCCCGGCCACGGGTTCCGGTTCAAGAATCCGCTCGTGTCCCTGGACGCGACGTACATCGACCTGTGCCTCTCGTTGTTTCCCTGGGCGAAGTACGGCAAGAGCAAAGGGGCGATCAAGGTCCACGTCGGTCTCGACCACGGCGGGAATCTGCCGTCCTTCCTGAGCGTGACGGACGGGAAGGGGTCCGACATCGACGTGGCGCGGACGCTGCGCTTGCCAGTGGGGAGCATCGTCGCCGCGGACCGGTTGTACCAGGACTTCAGTTGGTTGAGATCCCTTGACGAGCAAGGGGTTTTCCTGGTCACGCGGCTCAAGCGGGGAGTCCGGTACGCGGTGCGGGAGCGCCGCTCGTACGCGCCCGGCCGCGGCGTGACCTCGGACCAGCTGATCGAGCTGACGAGCAGGAAGGGCCGGAAGGACTGCCCGATTCCGCTGCGGAGGGTCGGCTATCGCGACGCCGCGACCGGCAAGCACTACGTGTTCCTCACCAACAACTTCGCGCTCGCGCCGAGGACCATCGCGGACATCTACAAGGCGCGCTGGCAGGTCGAGCTCTTCTTCAAGTGGATCAAGCAGAACCTCCGGATCAAGAGCTTCCTCGGCACTTCCCGCAACGCCGTGCTGACGCAGATCTGGATCGCCATGTGCGTCCACCTCCTCCTCGCCTACCTGAAGTTCTCCAATCGCCTCAAGTGGACGCTCAGCGAGATCCTCCGTCTGCTCCAACTGAATCTCTTCGAACGACGCCCACTCAATGACCTGTTACAGACACAACGCGACCCGCCGCGCCCGAGAAACGATCAACTGCAACTCGCCCTGCCCTGAAGTTTGTGGGACAGCAGTGGTCGCGTAGGGTTCCGCCCAGGCAGACGCCAAGGAGGAGGAAGTCCCTTGAGTCACTTTCTTGTCGTGCTGAGATTCTTGAACGTGAGCGGTCGCGTTTCGGATGAGGCCACGGTCTACGTTCTGCCTTACAGGTAAAGGAGATTCGAGGCCTTGATGGTGGTCCCGATGAGCATGGCGATGCCGACGTTCGCGAGATCATCGTCCCTTAGTGCGCTGGCTTGAGGTGGTCCGGTTCTTTAGACAGTTTCGAGGCAGGGCTCAGGTGTACTCCATGGGGCTGATCGCGCCGTGGGCACCGTCGCCGGGGCGGCAGACTGCGGATTGCCGATCAGCCCGCGATGGGCTTCAGCAGGTGTCCTGCCGTCCAGCGCCATGTGTGGCCTCTCGCCGTTGCAGAAGCCATCCATCCGCCGATGAGGTGACATTGTGGAGTCCCGCAACGTTGGGTACCCACTTCTGCTGCCTAGAGTAGTATTCGCGTCCATGCCACGAGAGGGAGAGCCTTGCGTGAGAAGGGCGGTGTGCCGCGCCCGAAGGTTGACGGTTTTCGCTGCCGTAGCGTTTTCGGCCGCGGTGTCCGCCGCTCAGCTGCCCCCAGAGGTTCAGGTCGACCGCCTCTGGCTCCGGGCAGAACGGCAGATCGGGATCGGGGAGCATTGGTCTGCCCTAGGGTCACTGGAGGAGATCCTGGACCTGCGAACGGAGCACGACTTGGCCATCCCGGAGTCCTTCTGGTTCAGCCACGCAGTCGCATCGCACCGGGCGGGCCTCTACACGCAAGCAGCGGCATCGGCCACTCGCTACCTGGAATCGGCCGGCCGCAGCGGGGAGCACTACCTGGCAGCGCTTGAATTGCTAGACGCCGCCGAGGCCGCCGCTGAACGCGAGACCGCTGAAGCCAGACGGCTAGCGGCGCGGCGAGAACAAGAGAAGCGAGAGACGGAAGCGCGCCAAGCGGCGGTTGATGCTCAGGTCGAAGCTACGACCGCAGCAGAAGAAGAGATGAGGAAAGTCGCAGCGGAGCTGGCTCGCTGGACGCCAGGAATGGAGATGGTCGTGATTCCGTCGGGCAGTTTCGCATGGGCTGCGTGTCCGGCGTAAATTGCTACGACGACGAGCGGCCGGTGCACCAAGTGACGATCCCGCGCCCGTTCGCCGTGTCGAAACACGAAGTGACGTATGCCCAATGGGATGCATGCGCAGCGGCGAAGGGTTGCCTCGACGACCAAGGTGAGGGCCGACGACAGCGCCGAAACAGCTACTGGCCAGACGACAACGATTGGGGCCGAGGTAGTCGTCCGGTCAATGAGGTGTCATGGCTGGACGCGCAGAACTACGTGCGCTGGCTGTCTCAACAAACGGGGGCAACGTACCGACTGCTGACCGAGGCGGAGTGGGAGTACGCAGCTCGTGCGGGAACAGAGACAGCCTACAGTTGGGGCAATGAACTCGTCCACGGTAGGGCGAACTGCGACACCAATGTTCAGCGGGTTCACCGGAACGGCGACTGTGGGCGGGTGTTGGGGGAGGTGGGGCGCGCAAAGAGATACCCCAGCGGCCCAATCACGTCGGGATGGTCTGCGGTGGGTTCGTACCCGCCGAATCCGTGGGGTCTGTACGACACGCACGGGAATGCAGAGGAGTGGGTTCAGGACTGCTGGAACGACAACCACAACGGCGCTCCGTCGGACGGTAGTGCCCGGGATGTTAGGGGCAACTGTAAATGTCCCATTCGTGGCAACCGAAAACGGCACAGTAGACGGCTTGCCGTAGGCGGCTTGTCGCTCGATGCTGGTGGCTTCGCCAACAGCCATGGAGCGACGCTCAGATGCACGGATGGGAGACGAGGATGTTGTTGAGGCACTACCTGGAGCAGGGGCTCTCGAAGGCGGAGTTGTCGAGGCGCTTCGGCGTCAGCCGGCGGACGATCCACAGATGGATCGAGTCGGGCCGGTTGGACGTGGAGCCGTCGTCGTCTGCTGCGCGGTACACGCCGCGGCCTCGGCCGCCGCACAAGCTGGACCCCTACAAGGAGTTGATCGCGGTTCGGTTGGAGGAGTTCCCCAAGCTGTCGGCCAAGCGCGTGTTCGACGAGGTGCGCGCCCTGGGCTACGACGGCGGTTACAGCCGGGTGAGGGACCATGTGCGCGTGGTTCGGCCTCGGGCGCCGGAAGAGCCTCTGGTGCGGTTCGAGACGCCGGCGGGTCATCAGGGCCAGGTGGACTTCGGCAGGTTCAAGCTGTCCTGGGGCATTCGCCACGCGCTGCTGGTGGTGCTCGGCTACTCCCGGCTTCTGTGGCTGCGCTTCTACTCCCGGCAGACGATGCCGGTCCTCTTCGAGGGGCTCGAGGCCGCCTTCAAGCGCTTCGGCGGCGTGCCGCGGGAGCTTCTGTTCGACCAGATGCGGCCGGTCGTGGTGTCGGACGACCGTTCTTCGGGCGGCGGCCTGGTGGTCAACGCGGAGTTTCTGCGATTCGCGGCCCACTGGGGCTTCGTGCCTCGCGCCTGCCAGCCGTATCGCGCGCAGACCAAGGGCAAGGTGGAGCGTCCGATCGGGTACGTGCGGACCGGCTTCTTCTACGGTCGGGAGTTCATCAACGACGCGGACCTGAATGAGCAGGCGGAGCGCTGGGTCGAGGGCACGGCCAACGTTCGCCTTCACGGCACGACGCGCGAGCGGCCCACAGACCGGTTCGAGAGGGACGAGCGCCAGGCGCTTCGGCCCCTGGCGCTCGCGCCTTATCGGCGCCTGGGCAGCCCGCCGGCGACGGTCGAGCCGTCGCGCCCGGTGCTGGCGACCACGGTGCAGGTGCAGCGGCGGCCGCTGCGCGACTACTCGGAGGCGGTCGGTTGAAAGCGCTGGCCGGAGACCGCCGGACCCGGCTGCGGGCGATGCTGGCGGACCTGAAACTGCCCGGAGCGCTGGAGGCCGTTGACGGCATCCTGGCCCAGGCGGACAGCGGCGCGGTGACCGCGGGCGAGGCGATCGAGGAGCTGCTCAATGCCCAGATCGTCCTGCGCAACAACCGCCGACTGCAGACGGCGATGCGCTCCTCGCGGCTGCCTGCGGTCAAGACGCTCGACCAGTTCGACTTCAGCTTCCAGCCGAGCATCAAGCGCGAGCAGATCGAGAGCCTCCACGAGCTCGGCTTCCTGGAGCGCGCCGAAAACGTGATCCTGCTGGGACCGCCGGGAGTGGGCAAGACGCATCTGGCGATCAGCCTGGCGATCGCCGCCGCGGAGTCGGGCCGCAGGGTCTACTACGGCACGCTGGCGGCGCTGATCGAATCGCTGACCGAAGCCAAGGCCGCCGGCAACCTCTCGCGGCGGCTCCGGGTGCTTACCCACCCGGCGCTGCTGGTGGTGGACGAGATCGGCTACCTGCCGATCAGCCAGGACGGCGCCGTGCTCTTCTTCCAGTTGATCAACGCTCGCCACGAGCGGGCCTCGACCGTCCTGACGTCCAACAAGGGCTTCGAGGAATGGGGCGGCGTGCTCGGCGACGAGATCATGGCCGCGGCGCTCATCGACCGCCTGCTGCACCACTGCCACATCGTCAACATCCGGGGCAACAGCTACCGGATGAGGGCCCACCAGGACCTGCTCCGGACTGCCGCCGACGAGCGGGCCCGGGAAAACGGGCCATGACGAGCAGTCCCCTCCCCTCGGCGCGCGTCCGGTGTCGGCCTCCGGTCGCTCCGCTCCCTCCGGCCGACACCGGAGCCCATGGGGACAACCGCACCGCTGCTACTGCCCCTCCAACCTCACGTGGAGTGGGACATTTTCAGTTGCCACAAGTGGGACATTTTCGGTTGCCATTGACACGGGAACGAGGCGACTGCTCCCGGCGCGTCCTGCGCGGTGGAGGCAGTACATCTCACGGAGCCAGGCTCCGCTCAGCTTTCCGGTCGGCGAGCGAGGTCGATTTCCGGTATGGCACCTACGGCTTTCGTGTAGCCCGGGTGTTGACTGACTGAGTGCGTCGAGGTCAGCGAGACCCCTTAAGAGCCGCCGCCTCACCGCTCGGCGAGACTGCCGCGCCCTTGCAAGACCGCCGGGAGCAGGGCCGCCACGCGGAAGGAGGAGACGTAGTAGTGTCAACGCCACGGGCCGGCGCTTGGAGACGGCCGTACTCGTCGCGGGGCCGCGGCTGGTGTCGCTGCCGGAGGCTAGGCAGGCAACTGGGCGGCGTCCTCGATGTCCGCCACCACTGTCACGTAACTCGTGGCAGCTTCTTGAGCGACGCCTCGCCCACGCCGAGGGCCTCTGAATGCCGCCGCCGAACCTCGATGCACAAGTCACCACGCCACGTCCGCCATCGTAGATGAAGCAACTCCGAGCGCCGAGAGACTCGGCCCGAGGAGGGGGGAGCTACACCCTGATCGAATCGGGGAAGACGTCAATAAGCTGCGAAAGGGCCGAGCGAATCGGCCCGATCTTGTAGAGATCAGCTCTGTCATAGCCCATGGCCAAGGACTCCTGATTGTGGCATCGCAGGGCCAACACTCGCATCACTCTCGGCTCATCGGCTTCGATGAGAAGCCGCTTCTGCTCTCCACTTTGCGCCGTCTTGTCGTTCTCCGGTCGGCTACGAATCTCGGCCTCGAGTTCAATGAAGCGCCGCTTCAGGTCGCCGTGTCGCTCCGCTTTGTCTCGGATGCCATAAGCGAGGCACGTAGCGGCAAACACGGAGGCGACTCCAGTGAGTAGCAGATGGAGTTTGGGATCTGTCGACTGGCTAACTTCGGTCAAGAGAAGGTAGGTGGACACCGAACCGCTGACTAGGGTTAGCCACAAGGTCAGGTTGAGAACGCTCTGAAGAAACGCCTGCCGCCTCTCGTGGTACCGAATCGAGAGACGGATGTCGAAGAGAAGATCGGTGTACGCAGTTCGGTCGCTCATTGGCTCTCCTTCTGCTTCTCGCCCCCCTTTTTCTCGCCTCGCGCTGGCCGTTGACCCTTTATCGGTGCCCTTGGTGGCCGTTCAACCCGCAGGTAGGCTTGATCCCCAACACCCGCCTCGTCGGCAGTACCCTCCTGAGCGTTCCGTAGGGCGGAGTCCGCCTCGTTGACCTTTGCCTTGTCCCCACCGGTCTTCTTGGTTCCGGGCACGGATGTTCTCCTAGGGTCGCTGGGCCGCCCAGTTGCCGCCGCACACCGACGATCAGTCCTCAGGCTCCTCTCGCCCACATTATCGGCCTAGACCGTGTCAAGGTCAAGGCTTGGCGCATTGGGTTCGGTGGTCTTCGAACCGCCTCCAACGAGAGACCATCAGGGACAACGGGGCGCCACCGACGACTCATTCCGGGTGCCAGCGCACATCAGGCGTCCGACTGCCTTTGGCCCCTCTCGGTAGCGACCCGCGACAGCGGCAACTCGACCTCGAAGGTCGCGCCGGCGCCCTCTTCCTGCCGCACCCGCGCCTCCCCGCCGTGGGTGGCCGCGATGCGGCGGACGATCGCGAGCCCCAGGCCGGTGCCGCCGCGACGTCCCGAGTGGAACAGGTCGAACACCCGCTCCCGGTCCGCTGGGTCCACTCCCGGCCCGTTGTCGCCAACCGCGAGCACGACCGATCCCGGCCGCGCCTCCGCTTCGAGGCGGAGGCTGGGGCGGTCGCAGTCGCTCATCGCCGCCACCGCATTGTCGATCAGGTTGAGCAGCAACTGGTTCATCTGCTCGCGGTCGACCTCGAGGGGGACGCCGCCGCTGCGATCGTCGATTTCCACCGGTATGCCGGCGGAGTGGAGCTTGCCGGCCACCACGTCCGCGCCGTGGCACAGGAGTTCGGAGGCGGTCGTCTGCTCGAGCTTCAGTTCGTCCGGACGCGCATAGCTCAGGAAGTCGGACACCAGCCGCTCCAGCCGGCCCACTTCGGAACGCGTGATCGCGACCAGCCGCTCCGAGGAGCCCGACGGCAGCTCTTCCTGGAGCATCTGCATGTTCAGATTCAACGAGTTCAGGGGACTGCGGATCTCGTGGGCAAGGCCCGAAGCGAGGGTGCCGACGTAGGCCATCTGCTCCGCCTCCTGCGCCTGACGCTCGGCCAGAGCGGTCCGCCGGGAGAGGCGGCTGTAGAGCAGGTAGCCGGCCACGAACAGCGCGACGGTCAGCACGGCGACGATCGCCGTCTGGCGCAGCAGCTCGCGGCGCAGGGTCACGAGCCGCTGTTGCAGTTCGGTGCGCGAGATCCCGATCTGGAAGGTACCGACATTGCCGACGGGCACCTCCACGGTCTCGTAGGGCACCTGGTTGGTCACCGTCTCCGCGACCAGCGACGGCGACTCCAGGTTCGGCGGGCCGTCACCGTCGGTGCGGGTCTCGGCCCGGCGGTTGCGGAACACGAGGTGACCCTCGCTGTCGAAGACCTCGACGGTCTCGACGATGTCGCGCTGCACCAGCACCGAGTCGATGTAGCGGCGCGTCTCCGACTCGGTGGCCATCGCCGTGTAGAGGTCGCGGCCGGTGCTCTCCACCCGGCCGGCGATTCGCTCGGCGAGCTCCTCGGCCTCCGTTCGCGCCTCGAGCACCACCCGGTTCACCTCCCGCTCCGACAGCGACCGGAAGATCAGCCAGCCGAACAGGGCGAGATCGGCGAGCACGAACGCACCGAGAACCGCCGCCCAGGCGCGCCGGCGCCGTTGACCTCCGTCCGTGCCGATCCAATCCCACACGCTCAAACGCTACAAGACAGCCGCGGTGTACGATGATTCCCGTGGTTGCGATGCGGCTCCTGGCGGCGGCCGGACTAGCCGCCATTCTCGGTTGGGGCTGCGCTGCGGACACCCCGCCCGACAGGACGCGCCTCACCGTCGGCATGCGCTTCGAGTATCCGACGCCGAACGAGTTGATCGGACTCCCGACACTCTCGTACAGCGCGATCAGCAACCAGCTCTTCCTGCCGCTGATGGCGGAACAACCGGACTTCCGCGACGGTCCCCCGACCTGGGCGCCAGGCCTGGCGACCGACTGGGAGTTCTCCGAGGATCGCCTGCAACTCACCGTGCGGCTGCGTCAGGACGCGCTATGGAGCGACGGCGAACCGGTGACGGCCGAGGATGTCCGCTTTAGCTGGCTCGCTCAGACCGACCCGGACATCCCCTGGAACTACTCCCTCTACAAGGAGTCGATCACCGACGTCGAGGTCGTCGACGCGGGGACCGTCCGCTTCCACTTCGACGCCGCCCTGCCCACCGCGCTGGCCGACGTCTCGACCGGGCTCATCCTCCCGAAGCACGCCTGGGAGCAGCGGCCGTTCGCCGAGTGGCGCGGCGACCCCGGCTGGTTCTTCGAGAACCTGGTCACCAGCGGCCCCTTCCTGCTGGAGAACCGGACGCCCGGCCAGGAACTCGTGCTCAGCCAGAACCCGGACTACTTCGAGGACGGTCTCCCGCGGCTCGAACGCGTCGTCCTGCGCACGGCAACCGACAGCGCCGCGCTGACGAACCTGCTTCTCGCGGGCGATATCGACGTCGCCAGCGGCCTCGGCGCAACCGATGCGCGGCGGATCGCGAACCAGCCCGGCCTCCGCCTCATCGCCTATTCCAACCGACAGTTCACCTTCGTGTCATGGAACACCCGGAAACCCTGGTTCGAGGACGCGGAAACCCGTCGCGCCCTGGCCATGGCGATCGACCGCCAGGCGATGGTGGACACCATCTGGCACGGCTACGCCGAGGTCGGCAACAGCCCCGTCATTTCCAGCGTCTGGGCGCACGACGCCGGGCTTGAACCGTGGCCCCACGACCCGGCCGCCGCCCGCGACGCGCTCGCCGCCGCCGGCTGGACCGACGGCGACGGCGACGGCATCCTCGAGCGCGACGGCGTGCCATTCCGGTTCGAGCTTGCGACCTTCGCCGGCGCTCCCGCCCGATGGGACGCGATGCAGATGATCCAGGCCGACCTCCGCGCGGTCGGCATCGACGCCCAGCCGCGCCGCGTCGAACCCAACGCGCTGATTCAGCGCATGCGCGACAAGGACTTCGACGCCGCGGCCTCCGCCTTCGCGATCGACACCAGCCTCGACCTCCGCTACGCCTTCCACAGCCGGTCCATCCCCGGCGGCGACAACTACGCCGCCTATGCGAACCCCGAGGTCGATCGGCTGCTCGACAGCTTCGCGACCCGAAGCGACCCCTCGGCCGGCCTGGAAGAGCTCCACCGCCTGCAGCGCGTCCTGCACGACGATCAACCGATCCTCGTGCTGTGGGAACCCCTGACCCTGGCGGCCTTCAACGAGGACCTCGTGTCGGTGGAGCCGAACGCGCTGAGCCCACTCGCAAACCTCCAGGAGTGGGCGTGGCGCTGAACCTCCGATCGTTCTGGTGATCCGTTTCGTCCTGCGCCGCCTGCTGGCCGCGGCGGTGCTCTTCCTGATCGTCCTGACTCTCGCCTTCGCCGTGGTGGCGATGGCGCCCGGCGATCCGATGGCGCCGACCGACCCGCGTGTTCCACCCGAACAGGCGGAGCGGCTGCGCGCGCTCTACGGGCTCGACCAGCCCCTTCCGGTCCAGTACCTTCGCTGGCTGGGAGCGGTCGTCCTGCACTGGGACTGGGGGCAGTCCTACCGGACCGGTCAGCCCGTGGCGGAGCTCCTGTTCGATGCCCTTCCGCCCACCCTCCTGCTGGCCGGCGCGGCCCTGCTCGCCCAGTACCTGCTCGGGATCGGCCTGGGCCTGATCGCGGCCTGCCGCCCGAACTCGCGGCTCGACCTGAGCGTTCGCGTCGCCAGCCTGGCCGTCTACGCCCTGCCCACCTTCTGGGTCGGCCTGATGGCGGTCCTCGTGCTGGCGGTGGGCCTGGGGCTGGCGCCGGCCGGCGGCATGACCTCCGTCGCGGCCTTCGAACTCGGACCGGTAGCCGCCGCTCTCGACGTGCTGGCGCACCTGTGGCTTCCGGCGCTGGTCCTCGGCCTGTCGATGGCCGGCGACATCGCCCGCTACACCCGGAGTTCGCTGATCGAGTTCCAGGCCACCGAGGCCGGCCGCGCGGCTCGGGCCCGCGGCCTGTCCGAGACGCGAATCCTGCTCGTCCACGGGCTCGCTCACGCCGCGCCGCGCCTGCTGCAGCTCGCCTCCGTATCGGCTCCGCTCCTGCTTTCCGGCGCCGTGGTGGCCGAAGTCGTCTTCGCCTGGCCCGGCCTCGGCACCGCGACACTCCTGGCGATCCAGTCGGGTGACATTCCCGTGGTCCTCGCGGCCACCGCCTACGGCGCCGCCCTGGTCATCGCCGCGTCGCTCGCCGCGGACCTCCTCCTCACCCGCCTGGACCCGAGGATCCGCGTGAAATGAGGCGGTCTTCCCTGCCAGCGCCGGCCCGGACGGGAGTCGCGATCCTCGGCCTCCTGGCCTTGCTCGCCGCGGCCGCCCCCCTGCTGGCCCCATTCGATCCGGCGGAACAGCTCGACGCCGCCGAGTCGAGCCGCCGGCCACCGCTGTCGTCGCTTCTCGTCGTCCGCACGCTCGACGGCGAGCCGTTGCTGGCGGAACGGGTGACGGTCGACGGCGACGACCTGGTTCTCGAGCGGCGCTCGGGTTCGCTGCGGGTTCCGCTCGGTTCCGTAACCAACCACCGGCAGGAGGGCATCGCTGAACGGCGGAGGAACTGGCTGGGCAGCGACGCCCTGGGCCGCGACATCCTCTCGCGCCTGCTCCACGGCTCGCGCGTGTCGCTGACCATCGGCCTGCTCGCCGCATGCCTCGCCCTGACCGCGGGCACACTGGTCGGCTCCTGCGCCGCGATCGGCGGCCGCTTCGTCGACCAGACGCTGATGCGACTGGTGGATGGCCTGCTCTGCTTCCCCCACCTGGCCCTGGTGCTCCTGCTGGCGGCGCTCTACCGGCCCGATACGACGCTCCTCGTGCTGCTGATCGGCGGCACCGGCTGGATGGGCCTCGCGCGCCTGGTCCGGGCCGAACTGCTGCGGCTGAAGCAGGAACCGTTCGCCCTCGCCGCGGCCGCCGCCGGGCGTTCACCGGCAGGCGTTCTCGTCCGCCACCTGCTGCCGAACGCGACGACGCCCCTGCTGGTCGACGCCAGCCTGCGGGTGGGGGCCAGCATCCTGGTCGAGTCGGCGCTCTCCTTCCTGGGGCTCGGCGTGCAGCCACCGCAGCCGAGCTGGGGTTCGATGATCGCCGACGGCCAGAACCACCTGACCACGGCCTGGTGGATCGCCGCCTTCCCCGGCCTGATGGTGGCCGCCGCCGTGCTCGGCTCGAGCCTGCTCGCCGACGGCCTGAGCGACCGCCTCGCCGGGATCGGGGCCAGCGGCCGCGTTCGCAGGCGCTCGCCGTGGGCGATCCGTACATGGCTAGGCGAGGCATGACCAGCGGCAAGCTCAAGACCTCGGACTTCGACTACCACCTGCCTCCGGAAGCAATCGCCCAGCAACCCGGCGAACGCGGCGAGAGCCGCCTGCTGGTGCTCGGCCGGACCACCGCGGAACGGCGTTTCGCCGAGCTGCCTGACCTGCTCGATCCCGGCGACCTGCTCGTCGTCAACGACACCCGGGTCATCCCGGCCCGGCTGCGGGCCCGGCGGCCGACCGGCGGCCGGGTGGAGATCCTCCTGGTGGAGCGGGAAGGGCCCGCTTCCTGGTGGTGCCTGCTTCGCCCCGGCCGCCGCCTGGCTCCGGGGACGCGTCTGGCGGTCGAGGGCGGTCCGGCGGCCAGGGTCGAGGAGCGCAACGACGGGCGCTTCCGGCTGACCTTCGAGCAGCCGATCGAGTCGCTCCTTCAGGAGATCGGCGAGACACCCCTGCCGCCCTACATCGACCGGCCGGTCGAGCCGCGCGACCGGGAGCGCTACCAGACGATCTACGCCGCGCGGCCGGGCGCGGTCGCGGCGCCAACGGCCGGCCTCCACTTCACCCCCGCGCTCCTCGATGCGCTCGAACGGCGCGGAGTCCGGCGGGCGAGCCTCACCCTGCACGTCGGACCGGGCACTTTCCGGCCGGTCAAGGCGGAGAACCCGGAAGCGCACGTCATGGACTCCGAGCGCTTCGAGATCCCGGAGGCCACCGCCGAGGCGGTCGCCGCCGCACGCCGAAACGGGGGCCGGGTGGTGGCGGTGGGAACGACCGTCGTCCGCTCTCTCGAGACCGCGGCATCGACGGACGGACTGGTCGCTGCCGGCGCCGGCCGGACCGGGCTCTACATCCGTCCGGGCTACGAGTTCGGCGTCGTCGACCGGTTGATCACGAACTTCCACCTGCCCCGCTCCACCCTGCTCATGCTGGTCTGCGCATTCGCGGGCCGCCGCCGCACCCTCGACGCCTACCGCCAGGCGATCAGGAGCGGCTTTCGCTTCTACTCGTACGGCGACGCGATGCTCCTGGACAGGATGCGGTGAGCGAGCGCCGCGGCGCCGAAACCGTTGTCGATGTTGACGACGGCGATGCCCGGGGCGCAGGCCGTGAGCATGGTCAGCAACGGCCCGACCCCCTCGAAACTCGCGCCGTAGCCGACGCTGGTCGGCACCGCGACGACCGGACAGGGCACCAGACCGGCGACTACCGTCGGCAGGGCGCCGTCCATTCCGGCCACGACCACGGCGACATCGGCCCGGCGGAGCGAATCGATCGAATCGAGCGCGCGCTGGATTCCGGCAACGCCGACATCCCGGATCCGCTCGACTTCGTGCCCCAGCCACTCGCTGCACGACGCGGCCTCCTCCGCCACCGGAAAGTCCGACGTGCCGGCGCTCAGCACCGCGACCCGTCCCCCGGACGGCGGCCCGAAACGGCCGGCGCTCCAGATCTTCGCGCGCGGCTCGAAGCGGCCCTCGGGGATCGCGGCGCTCAACACCTCCGCGGCGGCCGCCTCCACCCGTGTGACCAGCACGCGGCCAGAGTCCGCCACCATCGCCTCAACGATCCGAACCAGCTCGTCGTCGCTCTTGCCCTGAGCGAAGACGATTTCGGGCAGGCCGGTTCGGAGTTCGCGATCGAGGTCGAGCCTGGCCGCGCCCAGGTCCAGGAAAGGCAGACGCGCCACCCGTTCGTGCGCGTCCTCCGGCGAGATGTCGCCGGCGGCTACGCCCCGCAGCAGCTCGAGGAGTCGCTCCCGCTCCATCGCGAGGCCGCTCAGGCGGCGTCCGCGCCGCCGGTTCGATAACCGCGCCGGTCGAGCGCCGCTCCCTCGAAACCGAGCTCGAGCAGACGCGCCTCGATCTCGCTCCACTGGCTCTCCGCCGCCTGCAGTTCGCTCTTCCCCACCTCGACCCGCGCGGAGGCGCCGTCGTGGCGCACCCTGAGGACGCGGAAGCCCCGGCTCTGGAGTTCCGCTTCGGCCTCCTCGATGCGGCGGAGCTTGGGCAGCGTGACGAGCTGGCCGTGAGGTATCCGCGAAGACAGGCAGGCATTCGCCGGCCGGTCCCAGACCGTGAGGCCGAGCTTCCGCGCCAGCCGGCGGGCATCCGCCTTGGTCACGCCATGCTCCAGCAGCGGACTGTAGACGCCTCGCTCGCGCACGGCCCGCAGACCTGGGCGGTCAGGGCCCGGATCCGAAGCGTTCGTGCCGTCGCAGACCGTCGCGAAGCCGCCCGTCCTCGCGAGTTCCAGCATCCGATCCATGCGCAGTCCCTGACACACGTAACAGCGGTGACGCGGATTGGCCCGGAACTCGGGCTCGTCGAGCTCGCTATAGGTGGTGACCAGGTGGCGAACGCCGATCTCCGCCGCCAGCCGGCGGGCGTGGTCCAGCTCTGAACCGGCAAGGGTTTCGGCCGCCGCCGTCACCGCCACGGCCCGGTCTCCCAGGACGCGTTGGGCCAGGGCCGCGACCAACCCCGAATCGACGCCGCCCGAAAAGGCGACCAGCACCGGGCCACGACTCCTCAGGTCCTCCTCGAGCGTCCGGACGAGCATCTCAGTCGTCACGCCGTCCGAGTTCGAGTTTCCGGCGCGGCGCGGCCGTGCCCCGAAGCAGAACGGGCACCGCGAACAGAGCCGCGTACACGCCGAACGTGAGGATTGGAACCAGCGGCATCTCCTCGAGCTGCTCCCGCCGGGCCATGGAACGAACCAGGTACAGCCAGCCGGGCGGCCCGAACAGGTAGAGCACGAACAGCATCCGGGTGCGGGCCACCTGGAGAATGACCTCGTCCAGAGCCCGGCCAGCGAAGCGGCGCTCTCTGCCCGAGCGGTGAACGTAGACGTTGCCGAAGAACCAGCCGGCAAACGCGGCCAGGATGTAGAGCGGGTAGAGCTCCAGTTCGAACGTCAGGTTCCACCGCAGAATGCCGATCTGGGCCAGGATGCCGACCGACCACGCCGCCAGACTCGACGACAGGATGACGGTCTCCAGGCCTTTCATCGCCGCGCCTCCGGGTCAGCCCGCCAACTGCGCCTCGTAGGCGGCGGCCGTCATCAGGTCGTCCCGCGGACCTTCCTCGCCGAGTCGGAGGCGCACCAGCCAACCCTCGCCGTAGGGATCCTCGTTGACCACCTCCGGAGCGTCCTCGAGTCCATCGTTCACGGCCTCGATCGAGCCCGCCACGGGCGTGTAGATCTCAGCCACCGCCTTCACCGATTCGATCGCGCCGATTTCGGATCCGGCCGCGAACTCCTGTCCTGGCGCCGGCAGCTCGACGAACACGACGTCGCCCAGTTCCTGCTGGGCGAAGTCCGTGATGCCGAGCACGGCCTCGCCGTTCTCGACCTTGAGCCACTCGTGCTGCGCCGTGTAGAGACGGTCGTCGGGAATCATCGGTACCTCGTATGACTCAGGCACCCGTCTTCGGGCGCCGGTAGAAGGGTAGTTTGACGATACGGCAGTCGATCTCCCGGCCGCGAACCGTAACCGAAGCCGCGCTGCCGGGCGCGGGCGGCCCGCCGTCGCCGCAATCGAGCCGGGCGATGCCGACCGCCCGTCCCAGCGTGGGAGCGAAGGCGCCGCTGGTCACCGGACCGGAACAGTCGGGGGCATCCCGAACGGTCAGGCGATGTCCGTGCCGGGCGATGCCCCGGCCCTCGACCTCGAAGCCGACCAGCCGGTGGCGGCAGCCCGTTTCCCGCTGGCGGGCCAGGGCGTCCCGGCCGACGAAGTCGCCCTTCTTCCACTTGACGATCCAGGACAGCCCTGCCTCGAGGGGTGTCGTCTCCTCGTCGATGTCCTGGCCGCAGAGCATCATCCCGGCCTCCAGCCGCAGCGTGTCTCTCGCACCCAGACCCGCCGGCACCAAGCCAACGTCACGGCCCCGCTCCAGGAACTCCGCCCACAGATCCTCCGCTCGCTCGGGGGGTGTGTAGATCTCGAAGCCGTCCTCGCCGGTATAGCCCGTCCGCGACACGAGGCGCTGAGCCTGATCCTCCGCCGGGTGGTCGCGGAGGAACGAGTAGTAACGGAGATCAGCGGCTTCGGCGCCCACCACATCCGCGACGATCTCCGCCGCCCGCGGCCCCTGCACGGCGATCAGGGCCGTCTCGTCGCTCTGGTCGTCGACCCGGACGCCATCGGCCTCCGCCGCGGCCGCCCTCCGGAGCAGCTCCAGGTCGCGCTCCCTCGACGCGGCGTTGACCACGAGGAGGTAGTCCTCCGGGTCGAGACAGTAGACGAGCAGATCGTCGATGAACGTGCCCCGCTCGGTCAGGAGCGCGCTGTACTGCGCGCGGAACGGATGAAGCGCGGCGACGTCATTCGGGGTCAGCCGCTGGAGGAGGGGCAGGGCCCGCGGGCCACGCACCCGGATCTCGCCCATGTGGGAGACGTCGAACATCCCGGCGCGCTCACGCACGGCGCGATGCTCCGCCAGCACTCCCTCGTACTGGATCGGCATCTCATAGCCGGCGAAGGGCACGAAACGGGCGCCCGACTCGACGTGACGCCCGTACAGGACCGTCCGTTGCACCTTGCCCAAGCTCGCCTACTCCGTCCCTGAAAGCCGCTCGTCGCCGGACTCTAACCCGGAGCGGCCGCCGGGCTGCCCGACCGTCACCCGCAGTCGATCCGGATCGATGTGCCGTCGAGCGGCCTCGAAAACGCCCCTGGGCGTGAGCCGCTCGATCATCTCCAGCCGAAAGCTCCGGCGATAGCTGGGGAGGTCGTAGAGCAGGGAGTCGACCAGCAGCGCGGCCCAGCGCCCGGCGGTTTCGGTGGCGAAGGGCTCGCGGCCGAGCATGCCGGTCCTGCACTCCTCGAGGACATCCATGCTCGGCGGCTCCTCGATGACCAGCCGGAGCGAATCCCGGACGAGTTCGAGGCCGCGCTCGATGTGATCGGGGTGCGTGCCCAGGTAGACCGAGAGGGCGCCCGGATCGGTGCCGGCCCCGGCCAGGAGGTCCACGCCCGTCGCGTAGGCAAGACCCTCCCGCTCGCGGACGCGGTTCGGAATCAGGCCGGCGAGTCCGTCCGAACCGAGGAGGATGCCGAGCGCCCGCAGCTCGGGCAGGTCGCGGTGCGTGCGGTTCACCGTGAAGTGGCCCGCGTAGACGTGGGCCTGCTCGCGCCCAGCCGTACCAACGTCGACCCTGCGATCCGGACGGCCCCGCGGCGCCGGCGGCTCCCACCGCGCCGCCGGGAGCGGGCCCGAGTCACCGGCGTGGCCGAACAGGCGTTCCAGCCGGGCCAGCACTTCCCGCTCGTCGACGGCGCCGGCTACCGCGATGACGCCGCCCCGCGCCAGCGCGTCCAGGTGGCACCGCCGGCAGTCCTCCGGGGACAGCCCGTCGAGCGATTCCGGCGTGCCATGGCCTGGCGCGGCCAGCGGGTGCGGGTGGTAGAGCTGATCGCGGAAGGCCCAGCCGGTGACGACCTCCGGCCGGTCCGCCAGGCTCAGCAGTTCGCCCAAGGTCTGGTCGCGCAGAAGCTCGAAGCGATCCCGAGCGAACCCCGGTGAGAGCAGCAGTTCGGCCAACCAGTCCAGGGCGAGGCCGGCGTCATCCGCCAGGGCGTCAACGGCCAACCCGTGGACCTCGGCGGTGGCCGAGCCGTCGATCGAGATGCCGCGGGCTTCGGCCTGTTCGGCGATCTCCCGCCAGGTGCGCTGTTCGGTGCCCTCGACCAGCATCCGGCCGGTGAGCAGCGAAAGACCCGGAGAGGCTTCCGCGCGGGCGCCACCGCGCAGCCACGCGCGGACCGCCACGACGTCGGCGGCCGGAACCCGCAGGGCGGCCAGACGAAGCCGACCCGACCACAGGTCGAGGCGCGAAGGCTCGCGATCAGTCGGCATGGCCCTGGCGCCCGGGCGCAGCCGACCTTGCGGCCGGTAGGGACCAGCCAACGACGCGGGTTTCGGCCGACAGCCAGGCGGCGCAGGCGGCGGCGACATCGGACCCGGTCGCATCCGCCAGCGCCCGGAACGAGTCGCGGCTGAAGCCTGGCCGGAAGAGGGCCTGCTCGAGCGCGGCGGTCATCGCGCGTTCGGCGATCGGTTCGTGCATGAAGACCCAGTCCGCGAACAGGATCCGCTTCGCCCGCTCAAGCTCCCCGGCGTCCGGCGAACGGTCCGCGAGGGCCTCGACCCGCACGGACAGTTCCTCCTCCAGGCGCTCCGGAGGGACACCCGGCGCCGCCTCGGCCGTCACGGTCGCCATGCCCCCCAGCCGGTGCCCGGTAACGGCCATCGACGCCCAGAGCGCCAGCGGATCCTCCTCGACGAGGTCTCGCTGAACACGACTCGATCGTCCACTGCAGAGGACGGCCAGCGCCAGCCGGAGATGGACGTACTCCGGATCGTCGGGCGCCGGGGCCGGATGGGCGATGAGCAGCCTCGGAGTCTCGCCCCGGCGCAACTCCACGCGGCAAGACTGGGTGCGCGGGTCCGGCCTCTGGCCGGCGTCCCTGATATCCGGGCCTGTCGCCACGCTTCCCAGCGTCGCATCGATCTTCTCCATCGCGTCAGGCGGCAAACCGCCGGCGCAGACCAGCACTGCGCGACCGGGCCGATAGTGCCGGCGGTGAAACGAGCGGAGCGCCCCGGCGTCCAGCGTGCGCAGGCTCTCTCTGGTGCCGAGCACGGGTCGCCCGTAGGGATGGTGGCCAAAGACCCGCCCGGCGACCGCCTGCTCCAGCGCGTCCCAGGGATCGTCCTCGACCATCCGGATCTCTTCCAGGATCACCTCGCGCTCCAGCTCCACTTCCGCGGGCAGGAGGATCAGGCCTCGCATCCGGTCGGACTCGATCCGGAGCGCCTCCTGCCACGATCCACGCTCGAACTGAAAGTGGTAGACCGTCGCGTCGTGCGAGGTGAACGCGTTGTTCGTGCCGCCGAGGCGCTGGGTGAGACGGTCGATCGCGCCCGGCTCGTAGGCCGCCGAGCCCTTGAACATCATGTGCTCCAGGAAGTGAGCCAGACCGCCCTCGCCCGGCTCCTCGTCCCGGCTGCCGGCGCGGTAGCAGAGAACCACGACAATCGACCCGGCCCCGTTCTGCGGCAGGAGCACCACGCGCAGGCCGTTGTCCAGCGTCTCGGCCCGGCCCGCCACGCGGTCGAACGCCCGCAGATCGACCGGGTTCATGCCAGGGCGCGATCGTAGGTCATGCCAGCGCGCAGTCGTGAACGGCTTCTGTTTCGAAGCGTTCGGCCTGATCCGACCAGAGCATCTGTTCGACCGTCGCCGACCGGCGCAAGCGCCCCGCGTCCTGGGGGCTCGTGTCCAGGGTAATCAGGTTGCAGGTGTTGCGACCCCGCTCCCTCCCCCGGCCCCGCCTCGAAGTCGAGGTGCCGCTATGCACCAGCCACAGCCTCCTCCCGCAGTCCGGCGCGAGACCCACGGCGGCTACATGGACGTGCCCGGCCAGCACGAGGTCGACGCCGGCTGCCGCGAACGCCCTAAGGGCCTCGCCGCTCCGGCGCGCCGTACGCCAGCCCATCAGTTCGGGCAGGGGCGCCACCGGGTGGTGGGCGACTGCGATCCTGACCTTCGGCCCATCGCCGTCGGTCGATCCGTCGCCACGAAAGCGCTCCCCCACCGCGGCGAGTTGGCGAGGCGTGAAGCGCCCATCCTCGATCGTCAGGTTGAACGCGGTGTTGAAGCCGACGACCTCCAGTTCCGCATCCCGGAAGCTGGGCTCGAGGTCGGGGCCGAAGTGGCGGCAGTAGGCGCCGTAACGGTCGAGCAGACGCTCCCAGACCCGGTACATCGGCACGTCGTGGTTGCCCGGGACGGCGAGGTAAGGCAGGCCCAGACCCCGAAGGAAACGCCGCGCCTGACGGAACTGCGCCGGCCTGGCGCGCTGGGTCAGGTCTCCCGAGACGACGACGAGTTCGGGCCGCCTTTCGGCGACCAGCGCCTCCACGCCCGCCGCCGCCGGCCGGTAGTGCGGCGGCCCGAAGTGGATGTCGGAGAGGTGGAGCAGACGGCGCAGCGAAGGAAGGCCCCGGCGGAATGAGCCCCTAACGGATCAGGACGCTGCGTACGCTCTCGTCGACCCGCTCGCCGGCGAGGTCGCCAAGGATGCCGAGGATCTCCCGCCCCCGTGCGCGTCCGATCAGGAAACCAAGAGAAGCCGCCACTGCCACGGATGCGAGCGGATACGCGCGCACCAGCGCTACCCAGTCGAGACCGGGCGTCAGGCTGCCGACAATCCGGTCTTCGATCGCCGGCTGGTCAGGATCGGCGGTCACGACGCAGCAGGAATCCCAGGACGAAGCCCGCGGCGGCAGCGATCAGCACTGCCCGGCCGGGATTGTCACGGACATACACGTTCACGTCGCCGACCAGTTGATCCAGATCCTTGCGCGCCCGTTCGTAGCCGTGACCGAGCTTCTCCTTGGCGGCGCCGTAGCCTCCCTTGGCCGCCTCGCCAGCCCGGGCCGAGGCCTGCTTGACCCGTGCCGACAGCGGCGAGTCCCGCATCCGCTCGCGCGCCGCGTCGACGCCGTGACCGACCGCCGAGCGGGCCTTCTCCACCCCCTCGGCGACCGCCTCCCGGGCCATGTCCATCGACGTCACGTTGCTGCCGCCGTCCTCGTCGCCTTCCTTGTTCTTCTTGGCGTTGCTCATGCCTCGATCATACACCCAACGCTGCTACAATCCGCGGCCCCCGAGGTCGGGGCGACCCATCGTGGGGCAGTAGCTCAGCTGGGAGAGCACCACGTTCGCAACGTGGGGGTCGAGGGTTCAAGTCCCTTCTGCTCCACCACTTCCTGGATCCGGGTCTACCGGAAGTTCGGGTTCTCCCCTTCCGGGTCTTCCTGCGCGCGGCCCACCATGGGCACGAACCGGACGACGTCGACCTGGCGGCGTTCGAGTCCCTCCGGGGTCTTGCGGATGACCACCAGGTCCTGAAGGGGTCCACCGACCGGAGCAACCAGGATGCCGTTCACTCCGAGCTGTTCGATCAGTGGCGGCGGCACCTCCTCAGGCGCGGCGGAAACCAGGATGCCGTCGAAGGGCGCCTCTTCCGGCCACCCGCGGTAGCCGTCGCCCACCCGAACCTCGACGTTGCCGTAGCCCAGGTCGTCCAGAACTCCCTGCGCCCTCTCCGCCAGATCGTCGATGATTTCGATCGAGTAGACGCGTCGGGCCAGACGCGCCAGCACCGCCGTCGTGTACCCGGAGCCGGTCCCGATCTCGAGCAGCTTCTCGTCGCCATCGAGTTCGAGAAGGTCCGCCATCAACGCGACCAGGTATGGCTGGGAGACGGTCTGACCGGATCCGATCTGGACGGGCTCGTCACCGTAGGCGTCGTCCCGCAGGGAGTCAGGCACGAACTCGTGCCGGGGCACCGTTCTGAGCGCGTTCAGCAGTCTCGGTTCCTCGATTCCCCGGCCCCTGATCTGTTCCTCGACCATGGCCGTGCGCTGCGCCGCGAACGGATCATTCGAGCCAGGCGGCTGCGCCGCGGCACCGAGCGTCGCGAACGCGCACACGACGCCGGCAAGCGCTACGGAAGACTGCCAGGAGTCCTGCACGATCTCCCTATGATAGGCAAACACCGTGCCGGATCGCCGCACCTCGAGGCCGGGCACACCAAACCGCCAACCCGGCAGGCGACGGGCTGGACGGTCCGAGGCCGAGCCCAGGCTGCGCTCTCTCGACCGGGTGCGGGAGGAACTCGTCGCCGCCGTGGACCGGTCGGCGGCGGACGAGACGGAGATCCTTTGGCTGGAGACCAGGCGCGGCCGCACCGGCTACCGCGTTCCCGACCTGGACAGCTACCGGCGGCGCTCCCGCCAGGTCACCTTCAGGGTTCGGGAGGGGCGACGGCCGGGGCTTCACCGCACCGGGGGGGCGCGCAGCGGCGAGTTCGACAGCGCGGTGCGTCACGCCCTCGCGGCCGCCAGGGCGGCGCCCGCGGAGTCGCTTCCGCCGCTGCCCGAGGGCAACGAGGCCCGGACCTCTCCGGCCGCCCTGTGCGACCCGGACCTCGAACGCCTGCACGCCAAGGCGGCGCGGCAGTTGCTGCAAGAAGCGCTGGAGGACGACGAGGCGGCAATCATCGAGTGGACCGTCGGGCAGGTCGCCATCGCCAACAGCCGGGAGCTCGAGCGCGGGGAACGCGCCAGCGCGGTCATGGTCGAGGTGCGAAGCGGCGCCGCCCCCGGCGCCGGCTTCGCCCGTCACGCCGCCCGCTCGCTGGACGGCCTGCAGCTTGGGCGACTGGTCGAGACGGCGCGAGAGCGACGAGCGCCCGCGGGCGCGGCGTCGACGCCGCCCGACGGCGCGCCCGTGCTCCTGGCTCCCGAGGCAACCATCGAGCTGGTCGAACTGCTGAACCTCCACGCGTTCTCGTCACGCTCCATCGTCGAAGGAGAGTCCTTCCTGCTCCAGCACACGGGCGTGCAGGTCTTCGACCGCCGCCTCGACCTGGCGGACGACGCCTGCCGCGAAAGCGGCCTTCCGTTTCCCTTCGACCTGGAGGGCATCTCGAAGATCCCCGTCGAACTGGTGTCCGCGGGGGTGCCGCGAACACCGGCGCTGGACACCGCCACGGCCGCCCGCGTGGGACTCTCGCCAACCTGCCACTGCGCGGGCGGCGAGGAGGCCTACCCCCTCAACATGTTCCTGCGACCCGGCGAGCACAGCGAAGAGGACCTGTTCCGCATCGCGGACGGCGGCGTCTGGGTCAGCAGGCTGGACGAGGTCGAGTGCTTCGACCCCGCTCGCATGCGGGTGCGGGCACGGGCCCGCGGGGTGCGTCGCCTGCGGGGCGGCCGGCTCGCGGAGCCGGTGATCGATCTCGTCTGGGAGGACAGCCTGCTCCGTGTGTTTTCCAACCTGCTCGGCATTGGCGCCACCTGCTTCTGCCGTCCCTCGCGCGACGGCTTCCTGGGCGGCACCTCCGCGCCGGCGCTCGCGGTCGCCGACGTAGACGGTCTGACGGCCGCCTGAGCGCCCGCGCCTAGCCGCAACGAATCAGGACGACGGTCTGGTCGTCGCCCTGGGGCAGGCCGGCGCCAAAGCGCCGCACGTCGGCATCGATGGCGTCCACGATGTCGGACAGCGGCCGCTCGCGCCGTGAGCGGAGGAAGTCCTCGAGCCGTTCCTGGCCGTACTCCTCGCCGTCCGGGGACTCGCACTCCGTGATTCCGTCGCTGTACAGGCAGAGGAGGTCGCCCGGCTCCATCTCGAGCGGCTCCACCCGGTAGCTCGCGGTGGGAAGCAGGCCCAGCGGCAGTCCGCTGGCCGGAAGCGGCGTGACTTCGCCGTTCCCGCGCACCAGGAGTCCGGGGTTGTGCCCCGCATTGAGGTAGCGGACGGCGCGGTTTCGCGGATCGACCTCGGTGAGGATCAGGGTGATGAAGCGATTGCTGGCGCTGCTCTCGACGATGTGCTTGTTCAGCCGGTCGAAGAGCTCCGGCGAGAGTTCGGCCCCTGCGGAATCTCCGCGCAGCCGGCAGTCGTCGACGAGCAGCCGCAACGCCGAGTCCAGAGTGGAGACGAGGAGCGCGGCCGGCATGCCCTTGCCGGTGACGTCGGCAACCACCAGTCCGCGGCGCGATCCGGCAAACCGGAGCGAACCGTAGTAGTCGCCGCCGACCTGGCGCGAGGGACGGCTCCAGCCAACTGTCTCGAAGCAGCCCGCGCTCGGCATCTCTACGGGCAGGATGTTGCGCTGGATCTCGGCCGCGAGCTCCACTTCCCGCTCCAGGCGCTCCTTCTCGAGCGCCTGCCGGTGGAGCTTCGCGTTGGTCAGCGCGATCGCGGCCTGGTTGGCGAACAGCGAGAGCGCCCGATGATCGGACCCGGCGAACGGGCCGACTCCGGTCCGGCTCTCCTTGTCGGCGACCACCAGCAGGCCGACGCTCCCGCTTCCCCCGTCGCCTTCGACGGGGACCGCGAGCGAGTGTTCGGCGTCCGGCATCACTCCCGCCGCCAGCGCTTCGATGCCGGCTTCGTCGAAACCGGCCGGCGGCGCATCGATCGCCTCGCGGGCGCCGCCGCCGATCGTGCCGGCAAGCGCGAGCCGGTCCTCTTCGTCCAGCAGGTAGAAGGCGCCGCGCCGGGCGTCCAGGAGGGACACCGCGCGCAGCAGGATCTCCTCGGTCAGTTCTTCCAGGTTCAGGGTCGAGGCGATCGCCAGCCCCACGTCGTAGACCGCCTGTAACGTGACGACGTTGTAGTTGTCCTGGAACTTCCGGTCCTTCAGTTCGTCGGCCAGTTCCCGGAGCCTGAGGCCGATGGCCAGCACTCCGGCCAGGTCATGCTCCTCGGGAGTGCTCTCCCGGCCGCTGCCGGCGCCGTCATCGCGGGCCCCATCGTCCACGACGGCGTAGTAGAGGATCAGGCCGTGCTCGAGGCTCCGTTCGCGCGTGCCGAGCACGCCCCACGACGCCACCGGGCCGCCATCGCGATGGTAGATCTGAGCGCCAGCCAGGCCCTGGCTCCGGCACCAGTGCCTGACGAGCCGGGTCTGCGCCGCGCCGCTCTCCCAGTCTCCGGTCTCCGCGGCCGCCGCCAACCGCCAGAGTTCGGCTCCGAGACCCGTTCCAGCCGCCGAGGTCGACTCGGCCTGAGCGGCCCCGGCGGCCGGCGAAGTCACGAAGCTCCGGCCTGAAGCTCGGTCACCGCCGCCTGTTCGTCGGGAAAGATGCTGGAGTACTGCGCCAGGCCCATGATGCGGAACGTCTTCTCGATCGTCGGTGTGAGGTTGCAGAAGGACAGCCGGCCCTCCACTTCGATCATCTTCTCGATGATCTCGATCAGGATGGAGATGCCGATCGAGTTGACGATCTTCGTTCCGGCGAGGTTCAACAGCAGCGTCCCGAAGCCCTCGTCGAGCAGGCCGTACGCCGCCTCCGCGATCTCCTCGCCGCCCTGGTTGTTGATGTAACCGTCCGTGTAGATCACCGCCAGACCCTCGCGACGCTCCACGTTCAACTTCAGCCCCTCGTTCATGGACCCAACCAGACTTCCTCGCTCAACAGAGCGTCAGAGTACCTTCAACATCACGACGGAGGTGCCGCCCTCGCCCGAGCGCACGTTCACCTCGTCCATCAGTCCTTCGATGATCTTCAAGCCCCAGCCACGCTTGCGGATCGACCTGAGGTTGTCCTCGATTCGGGGCGGCACGAGCTTCGAACGATCGAAGCCGATTCCCTGATCCTGAATCGTGATCCGAAGCATCCGCGGCTCCTCCGCCTCGGCCGAACCCAGCACCGCGAGCCCGAGATGAAGCTGACCGTCCGCAGCCCGACTGTGTTCGATCGCGTTGATGCACGCCTCGACGACAGCCATCCCCACTTCCTCGACCTTGTCCGTGCTCATCCGGATGGACTTCGCCATCTCGCAGGCGCAGGCCCGCACTTCCAGTTCCATTTCAGGCGCGAGCCTGAAGGTCAGGTGGGTTTCTTCAAGAACTCCGAGGTCAGACATCGGGGAGAAGCGACCGGCGCCCCTGCAGCCAGGGCGTCAGGCGACAAGGAAGAGCTTGAGACAGTAGATCACCACGGGTTGGATCCGGTCGTTCAGCAGAAACCACAGGAAGCTGGCGACAACCACCGAGGACCACAACACACCAGCGGAGAGACTCCCCGCCCACGAAACCGCCGCGGCGGCGGCCCCACGGTCCAAAAAACTGAACGAAGACCCTACCATCATGTCGACCTCCCCGTTGGTGACCCTCGGTAGAGAGCAAGTCCCCTGCCAGCCGGGGAGTCGGCGGACCAACCGCCCGAAAGATCAGCTTTCAGGCGGGTTTGGCGCGGCGCTACATCGAGGCGACCGGATGGACGATCGGGGCATTCTGCCCCGACAGGTCACGAAACCAAGGCGCCGGGGGACCTCTAGTGAGACCTTACGCCCGCCCTACAAGCATTAGGGACAATATGTCCTATAGTGGGCCGTTATGACCCGAACCGGTCAGTAGCCCCCGCGCGTCAAGGTGCGCCTGTTGACGCCGAGAAGCTTGGCGGCGGCGCTCTTGTTCCCCCCCGTCATCCCGATGACCCGGCGTACGTGACGGCGCTTGACCGTGTCGAGATCGAGCGGCTCCGGGCTCTGAAGACCCACCGCACCGCCCATCAGCGACTGGATCAGGGCAACGTCGACGACGCCGTCGGCCAGGGAAACCGCGCCCTCCACGATGTTCTGCAGTTCCCGCACGTTGCCGGGATAGTCGTGGGCCAGCAAGAAGTTCAGCGCCGTCCGGTCGAACTGCGGCAGCTCGATCGACTCGCGAGCGCAGAAGCGTTCGGCGAAGTGGCGGATCAGGTGCGGGATGTCCCGTCGCCGCTCCCGGAGCGGCGGCAGTTCCACGCTGACACCTTTCAGGCGGTAGTACAGATCCTCGCGGAACCCGCCCTCCTCGACCAGCCGCTCCAGCGGTTGGTGGGTCGCGGCAACGACCCGGGCATCGACGGCGATCGGCCGCTGGCCCCCGACTCGCACGATCTCGCGCTCCTGGAGCGCGCGCAGCAGCTTGACCTGCAGCGCGACGTCGAGGTCGGCGACCTCGTCGAGGAAGAGGGTGCCTCCCTCCGCCAGCTCGAAGCGACCCAGGCGCGCCCTCACGCCGGTGGCCACGCCGCCCTCGATGCCGAACAGCTCGCTCTCCAGCAGGCTCTCCGGAAGCGCGGCGCAGTTCACGGCGACCAGCGGGCCGGTCCGCTCGGACCGCTGGTGCAGGAAGGCCGCCATGAGTTCCTTGCCCGTGCCGCTCTCCCCCCGCAGCAGGACGCCAACGCTGCGCGGCGCAACCCGGTCGATCACTTCCAGGATGCGACGCATCGCCGGCGCATGGGCCACGATCCGCCGGCCGCCGACCTCCGCCACGTCGTCGAGGCGTTCCTTGAGCAGCTTGTTCTCCTCCGCCAGCCGTTCCCGCGAGTCGACCAGCCGCTCCACCTGGCGCAGACCGTCCAGCGCCACCCCGGCAAGCGCCGCGACGGACCGGAGAAACCTCCGGTCGCCGTCACTGAAGCCCGGTTCGCCCTGGCCGCGGACCTCCTTGTCGAGCACGGCGACGAAGCCCAGCACGGCGTCGCGAGACTTGAGCGGCGCCGCCAGCAGGAACCGGAACTCGCGGCCCGCCAGCGAGCCGCCGCTCCGCGCCAGGACGTCGTCGCGCGCCAGGAGATCCTCCCACAAGGGTCCGGCAAGCAGCGTCTCGGCGCCAGGGGACGCGCTCCCGAAGCCGACAGTCGACGCCGACCGCGCGACCCCGAAGCGGTCGCGGGTGACGGCCGCGACCGCCGCCGGGTCGACGATCGTGCACAGACGCTGCAGGAGGTCGTCCAGCAGGCCCTGCTCCGATTCGTGGGAATGAAGCGCCACGACCAGGTCGTAGAGCGTCTCGAGCTGCAGTCGCTGCCGGCGGCCGGCAAGGTCGGTGGAGGCCTTCCGGGAGGGAGAGGGTCTGCTGGAAGCCACGCCCAGTTCCTCAACTCGCCCTTCGCACCTGGGTCGCGTGCGACCGCGCAGGGGTCGCCAGCACCTTGCTCAGGAATGCCCCGGTGTGACTCTCCCGCGAGGCCGCCACGTCTTCGGGCGTGCCGGCCACCACCAGCCTGCCGCCGCCGACCCCGCCCTCCGGGCCGAGGTCGACGATCCAGTCCGCGTTCTTGATCACGTCGAGGTTGTGTTCGACGACCAGCACCGTGTTGCCCCGGTCCACCAGACGCTGCAGGAGGCCGACCAGACGTCGCACGTCGTCGAAGTGGAGACCCGTGGTCGGCTCGTCCAGCAGGTAGAGACTCCGGCCCGTCGCCCGCTTGGACAGCTCGGTGGCCAGCTTGACCCGCTGCGCCTCGCCGCCCGACAGCGTGGTCGCGGGCTGCCCGAGCCGGATGTAGCCGAGCCCCACCTCGTCCAGCGTCGAGAGGATGCGGTCGATGGCCGGGACGTTGGCGAAGAACTCGCACGCGTTCTCGACGCTCATAGCGAGGATGTCGGCGATGTTCTTGCCCTTGTAGCGGACCTGCAGGGTCTCCCGGTCGTAGCGCAGACCGCCGCAGATATCGCACGTGACGTAGACGTCGGGCAGGAAGTGCATCTCGATCTTGTTCTGGCCGTCGCCGGCGCAGGCTTCGCAGCGGCCGCCCTTGACGTTGAAGCTGAACCGGCCGGGTTTGTAGCCGCGAGCCCGCGCTTCGGCCGTCTTCGCCATCAGGGTGCGGATCGGCGTGAAGACGTTGGTGTAGGTCGCCGGGTTGGAGCGCGGCGTGCGGCCGATCGGACTCTGGTCGATGGCGATCACCTTGTCGAGATGCTCGAGCCCCTCGATGCGATCGTGATCGCCGGCCGGATCGACGGCGCGGTAGAAGTGGCGCGCCAGGGCCTTGTACAACACCTCGTTGACCAGGCTGCTCTTGCCGGAACCGGAAACGCCGGTGACCAGGACGAAGCAGCCGAGCGGCACGTCGACGTCGAGTTCGGCCAGGTTGTTCTGGCGCGCGCCCCGGATGCCCAGCCAGGCGCCGTTCCCCGGCCGCCGGGCCGCCGGCACCGGCACCTCCGCCTCGCCCCGGAGGTAGGCGGCGGTCAAGGACCCCTTCGCCTTCTCCACTTTCTCGAGTGAACCTTCCGCGACCACCTCGCCGCCGTGCTCACCCGCCCTCGGACCCAGATCGACGATCCAGTCGGCCTCGCGGATCGTTTCCTCGTCGTGTTCGACCAGAAGCACGGAGTTGCCGAGGTCACGCATGCCCTTGAGCGTCCGTAGCAGCTTCGCGTTGTCCCGCTGGTGCAGGCCGATCGAGGGCTCATCCAGTACGTAGAGCACGCCCTGGAGCTTGCTCCCGATCTGCGTCGCGAGCCGAATGCGCTGGCTCTCGCCTCCCGAGAGGGTTCCCGAAGCCCGATCCAGGTGCAGGTAGCCGAGGCCGACGTCATCGAGGAACGTCAGTCGGTCCTCCACCTCCTGCAGGATCTTGCCCGCGATCTGCCGTTCCTTCGTGCTCAGTCCCAGGGACCCGACCACGCGACGCAGGTCGCCGATCGGCATCGAGGTCAGGTCGTCGATGGAACGGTCGGCGACAGTGACCGCCAGCGCCTCGGGCCGAAGCCGGCGGCCCGAGCACGAACCGCAGGTGCGCACCGACATGTACTTCTCGATCTCCGCGCGAACGCCCGGCGACTCCGTGTCCGCGTGGCGGCGAGCGAGCATCGGCACGACGCCCTCGTAGCGCCCGCGCCACTGGTAGGACGATCGCCGGCCCTTGATCTCGAAGGCGATCTCCCGGCTGCCCGAGCCGTAGAGCACGACCTGCCGCGCCTCCTCCGACAGCTCGCGCCACGGCGTCGAGAGATCGAAGCCCAGATCGGCGGCGACCGTCTTGAGCATCCTGAGTCGCCACGACGACGAACTCGTCGGGAAGGGTCTGAGCACGCCGGACTGGATCGACCGCCGCGGATCGTCCAGGATCCGCTGCTCGTCGACCGCCATCGAGGAACCCAGGCCGCCGCACTCGGGGCAGGCGCCGTAGGGGCTGTTGAACGAGAACAGGCGCGGCGAGATCTCGGCCAGGCTGGAGCCGCAGTCCGCGCAGGCGTAGTGCTGGGACATCGTCTCCTCGGGCAGTCCCTGCGGCGCCACGATAAGCAGGCCGCGCCCAACCTCGAGGGCCGTCTCGAACGACGCGGCAAGCCGCTGCTCGATGCCCGGCCGTACGACTAGACGGTCGATCACGATCTCGATGTCGTGCTTCCTGTTCTTGTCGAGAGCGGGCAGGTCGTCGGAGAGTTCGCAGAGTTCGCCATCGATGCGCGCCCGCAGGAAGCCCTCGCGGACCATCTGCTCGAGCTGCCGCCGATACTCGCCCTTCTTGCCGCGCACGTACGGCGCGAGCAGCAGCAGCCGGGTGCCCTCCGGCATTCCGGCCACCCGGTCGACCATCTGCTGCACGGTCTGCGGCCGGATCACCTTGCCGCACTCGGGGCAGTGCGGCACTCCCACCGAGGCGTAGAGCAGCCGCAGGTAGTCCTGGATCTCCGTCACCGTCCCCACCGTCGACCGCGGGTTGCGGGACACCGACTTCTGCTCGATCGAAATCGCGGGCGACAGTCCCTCGATCGAGTCGACGTCCGGCTTCTCGACCTGGTGCAGGAACTGGCGGGCGTAGGCCGACAGGGACTCGACGTAGCGACGCTGCCCCTCGGCGAACAGCGTGTCGAAGGCGAGGGACGACTTGCCCGAGCCCGAAACGCCGGTGACGACGACCAGCCGATCGCGCGGGATCTCGACCGTCAGGTTCTTCAGGTTGTGTTCGCGGGCGCCGCGAACAACGATCTTCTTCCCGCTCACCCCGTTTCCTCTGACGTGTCCGCGCGCATGCGCCGCCGGCCGCGGAACACCTCGCCGGCCTCCCGGTCGAGGGTCCGCTCCCGTTCCCGCTCGCGCGTGTCGTGCAGCTTCCTGCCTTCCGCCAAGGCCAGTTCGACCTTGATCCGGTTCCCCTTCAGGTAGACGGACAGCGGCACCACCGTCAGGCCCCGGTCGCGTGTGCGTCCGAACAGGCGGTCGATCTCACGCCGATTCAGGAGCAGCCGTCTCGGCCGCTCGAGGTCGTGGTTCTCGCGGTTCCCGTGGCTGTAGGCTGAGATGTGAGCCTCCAGCAACCAGGCCTCGTGGTCACGAAAGGCCACGTAGCTGTCGCGTAGCTGGATCTTGCCGCCCCTGATCGACTTGACTTCAGTGCCCAGAAGCTCGATGCCGGCCTCCAGCCGCTCCAGGACGCGATACTCCCGGCGAGCCTTCCGATTGACCGCCAGAGCGTTCCCGCCCGCGAGCGACCGCTGCTTCTGTTTGCTGCGCCTGACCATCTCTACCCTGCCGTCCTTCAGCTTGAGCAAGGCTCCGTTCAACTGGAAGCGGGAAGTCCCTGTTCGTTTCCGGCGTTCGGTGCATCTTCCCGGTGGAGTCTACTCCGCGGAAACCGTCGCGGAGGCGGTTGCGATGCGGCCGAAGCGCCACAGAAGTGGGGCAAAAACGCCACATACCGGAGCGTCGACCGGTTCTCGTGGCGGACCCAAACCACTGAAAAATAACGAACTTGCAAGGGAAGGAAGGGGATCGCCGGGCTGGCACGATCCGTGCTGAGACAACTACTCGATGGCAAAGCGCGCCAACGGATCGGGCCGGAGTCCCAATGGACGGCCCAACGACACGCGTGACCGCCTGTTTCGCCAGCAGACGATCCGACGTCCGACGGCGATCTCCGGCGTGGGCATCCACACCGGCAGGGAGACGAACCTGCGCATCCTGCCGGCGCCGCCCGGCGCGGGCATCTGCTTCCGCCGCACGGATGCCGGCAACGTGGAGGTTCCTGCCGACCTCAAGAGCGTCAGCTCCCTCGAACTCGCCACCACCCTCGGTCGCGACGACGTCACCGTCTCGACCGTCGAGCACCTTCTCGCCGCCGTCTACATTCTCGGCATCGACAATCTGGTCGTCGAGATGGACGGCCCCGAGGTGCCGATCCTCGACGGCTCGGCGATGCCCTATCTGCTGCTGCTGCAGGCGGCGGGAGTAAGGCCCCAGAACGCCAACCGGCAGATCCTCGCGATCACTTCGGTGATCGAGATCGACCGCGGCGACAAGTGGCTGCGCGCATCGCCCTACCCCGGTCTGCGACTGGACTACACGATCGACTTCGAAGGCTGCGCCGTGGGACGCCAGCGGCTGCAGATCGACGTCGACACACGCAGCTTCGAGCGCGGTCTGGCGCCGGCGCGTACCTTCTGCCGGCAGATGGACGTCGAGCAGATGCAGCGTGCCGGCCTGGGTCTGGGCGGATCGGTCGACAACTGCATCGTGTTCGACGAACACGGCGCGGTGAACACGGATCTCCGCTTCGCGGACGAGCCGGTTCGTCACAAGGCGCTCGACGCAGTGGGCGACTTCACCCTGCTCGGAGCGCCGATCTGGGGCCACTTCGAGGTTCTGCGGGGCGGGCATCAACTCCACTACGAGTTGCTCGGCAAGCTGGTCGCCAACCCCCGGTACTGGACCTGGATGCGCGGCGACGAGTTGCCCCCGCCAGCGGATCGCCCCCTCGAGAGCGATCAGCCGGCGAGCTGGCTGCCGGGGTTCGCCGCTTCGTCCCCGTAAGAGCGGTGCCGGCCTGGCGGCCGGCGCCCATGCGCACCCGCGCAGCGGTGCGAGTGGCGAACGCTGGTAGTGTCATGCCATGGGAGTCCCGCGGGCGGGACGGCTGATCTGCGCGCTCAGTCTGTCGAGCGTTCTGGGCGGCGACGCACTCGCGGCCCAGCCGCCGCGAGAGGCTAGCGTCCGGTCCGCCAGGGCCGCCATCGCCGGACTCTCCGCCGTGCGCGAAGGTCCGGTCCTGCTGGTCAGCTTCCGTCTGGACCGGGCGCTCGACGAACGCACCTGGGAAAAGATCGAGAGCGGCCTGCCGACCGGCTTCAGCTACGACATCCAGATCCGGCGGATCCGCCGCCGCTGGTTCGACAAGGCCGTCGCCACCACCCGGCTGCAGGTCGTGGCGATGTACAACGCCGTCACCCGCGAGTACCAGGTCAACTTCAGGCGCGACGGCGAGCTCTACGCCAGCCGCGTCGTGACCTCGCAGGAGGACCTGGAGCGAGCGCTGACGACCTTCGAGGGGCTGCCGTCGGTCGAGCTGGCCGGCGAACCGCCCGGACGGCTGGTGCTGCGGGTCCGCGCGGAAGTGGGGACCCGAACCCGACTCGGCCTGATCCCGGACCGCGTTCATACAGCCTGGGCGCAGACGACGCCCTTCCGCCCCGCCCAGCGCCAGATCGGCAGCGGAGAGGCCGAGTGACTCCGCGTCCGACCGCGTCCCGCCCACCCCTGCGGGAACTCATCAAGACCAACCGCTTCCTGGTCTGGCTCCTGGTTCTCTCCCTGGCGGTGCCGACGGCCGGCTACTACGCGCTCCAGCGCGGCCGCGAGATCGACCCCACGGTGCTGAACAACAGCATCCTGCTGTTCGCGCTGCGCAATCTGAACGTGGTGCTGATCCTGATCGTCGTCTTCGTGCTCGTCCGCAACCTGACCAAGCTGTGGATCGAGCGCCGGCGCCAGCGTCTGGGCGCCAAGTTCCGCACCAAGCTGATCCTGACCTACATCGGCCTGTCGTTGATCCCCGGACTCGTCCTGTTCGCCTACGCCACGGAACTGCTCCAGGGCTCGATCGACCGCATGTTCCGGACCGACATCGACGACCTGCTGGAGCCGGCGAACCAGGTGTCCCAGGCCCTGACGTCGACGCAGCAGGACCAGTTGCTGCGCGACGCCGAGCGCTTTCTCGCGGACACCGAGAGCCTGGACCTGGACAGCCCGCGCGGGCGCGGCAGGCTGCTGGGAGCGCTCGGCGACGCCCTCTCCGAGGCCGACCTCGACTACCTGGCGGTCTACCGGGACACCACCTTCCTGCAGGCCAGGGTCAAACCGCAAGCCCTTTCCGAAGTACCCGAGCCGACCCGCGGCATGCTGCTCGAAGCGGTCCGCACCGGCGCCGCCCGGGCCATCGGCGAAGTGGCGGGTAGCGAGGAGCGACTCATCCTGGCCGCCGCCGCGCGGGAAGGCGGCGCCGAAAGCACGGTGGCCGTGGCCGGGCGATTGCTCGATGCCGAACTCGCCGGCAACACGGAGACCCTGATCGCCGCCTACCAGTCCCGCCGGCAACTGCACGCTCAACGCGATGAGATCCGGGCCGCGTACTGGCTCCTGTTCCTGACCGTGACGCTGTGCATTCTGCTCGTCTCGTGCTGGGTCGGTCTCTACCTCGCCGGCCGGGTCACCGGTCCGATCGAAGCGCTGGCCGACGGCACCCGGCGTATCGCCGGCGGCGACCTGGAACACCGGGTCGAGGCGGCCGCCGACGACGAGGTCCAGGTCCTGGTCGACTCCTTCAACCGGATGACCGACGCCCTGCAGGAATCGAACCGCGACCTGGTGGCGACGAACCGCCGCCTGGACGCCGAGCGCGCCCGCATCGAAGCGGTGCTCGAGAGCGGCCCGGCCGGCGTCCTCTCGCTCGATCGCGACGGCCGCATCCTGACCTGCAACCGGGCCGCGACGGAGATGCTGGGGCTTCCGCCGCACGTTTCGCTCGCCGGCGCGCCGCCCGAAGCCTTGAGCGAGTTGCTCCCCGACAAGGGCGTCGAGGCCGTGTTCGCCGACCTGCCGGATTCGACAGTCCGGGGAGCGACCGGCCCCCGCCGCTCCCGCGCGACCCCGGCTCGCCGCGAAGTCAGCCTTGGCGGCAGGGATGACTGGAAGACGCTCGAGGTCAAGACCAGTCCGCTGCGCGCCCCGGACGGCAGCGGAGGCTTCGAACTGCTTGGTCACGTCCTCGTAATCGAGGATCTGACGGCGTTGCTCGACGCCCAGAAGGCCGCCACCTGGACGGAGGCCGCCCGCCGGATCGCGCACGAGATCAAGAACCCGCTGACTCCGATCAAGCTGGCCGCGGAGCGACTGCTGCGCAAGGCGCAGGGCAACGACGCCAGCCTCGGCGCCGCGGTCGAGGAGGGCGCGCAGATCGTCGTCCGCGAGGTGGGCAACATGCAGAATCTCGTGGACCAGTTCGCGCGCTACGCCCGCATGCGGCGCCCCCAGCCCCGCGACGTGGACATAGCGAAGCTGATCAGCGAAACGGTCGACCTCTACCGCGAGCTGAAGCCCGGAGTCGAGGTCGAGGCGCGCATCGAGGCCGGCGAAGAGGGTCTCCATGCCAAACTCGACGCCGACCAGATGCGCTCCGCCCTGGTCAACCTGCTGGACAACGCCATCGCCGCCACCAACCCGCCCGGCCAGGTGACGGTCCGGGCCAGCCGCAGCAACGGGGTCTTCGACCTCTCCGTCAGGGACACCGGCAGCGGCGTGCCGAAGGGGGCCCGCGAGAAGCTCTTCCTGCCGTACTTTTCGACCAAGGGACGGGGTTCGGGGCTGGGCCTCGCCATCGTCCAGCGCATCGTGAGCGATCACAACGGCTCGATCCGGGTCGAGGACAACGAGCCTCACGGCACGACCTTCACGATCGAGTTGCCTCAGTCCGAGCTGCCGCGGTAGCTCCGCGCCAACCAACCGAAGATGAGCAAGGCGCGCATTCTGATCGTCGACGACGAGGCCGGAATCCGCCAGACGCTGCGGGGCATCCTCGAGGACGAAGGCCACTCGGTGACCGCGGCGGCGGACGCGGTGAGCGGCCAGGCGCTGATGGCGAGCGACGAGTTCGATCTCGTCCTGCTCGACGTCTGGCTGCCCGACCATGACGGCCTGGAGATCCTGGAGGAACTCCGGGAGGGCGACTTCCAGACGCCGGTGATCGTCATCTCAGGCCACGGGAACATCGACACCGCGGTCAAGGCGATGCGCATCGGCGCGCACGACTTCCTGGAGAAACCGCTGGCGCTCAACCGGGTCGTCGTGTCGGTCGAGAACGCCCTGGAGCGGAACCGGCTCGAACGCCAGGTGCGGGAGCTGTCGAACCGGCTCGACCCGGAGCGGCAGCTCATCGGCGACTCGCCGCCGATGCGGCAGTTGAAGGAAGAGCTGAAGCTTTCGGCGCGCGCCGAAAGCCGGATCCTGATCACCGGCGAGAACGGCACAGGCAAGGAGCTCGTCGCGCGGCGGGTCCACCACCTCTCCCAGCGCAGGAGCCGCGCCTTCGTCGAGGTGAACTGCGCCGCGATCCCGGAGGAACTGATCGAGAGCGAGCTGTTCGGCCACATCAAGGGCGCCTTCACCGGAGCCTCGGAGAACCGCCGCGGACGTTTCGAACAGGCCGACGGAGGTACCCTGTTCCTGGACGAGATCGCCGACATGTCGCTGAACACCCAGGCCAAGGTGCTGCGCGTGCTCGAGGAGCAGCGCTTCGAGCGGGTGGGAGGCTCCGAGCCGATCGACGTCGATGTGCGGGTGCTGGCGGCGACGAACAAGAACCTGGAAGAAGGTGAACTCCCCGCCGGACGGTTCCGCGAGGACCTCTACTTCCGGCTAGCCGTCATTCCGCTCCACGTACCGGCGCTTCGCGAGCGGCGCGAGGACATCCCGGCCCTGATCGACCACTTCCTCCAGCGCTTCGCCGCCGAGGCCGGTCGCCGTCCCAAGACGGTCGACCCGCAAGCGCTCGAGCGGCTGGTCGCCTACTCGTGGCCGGGGAACGTACGGGAGCTCCGCAACCTGAGCGAACGCCTGATGATCATGGCGCCGGGCGACGTGGTCACGGAAGCGGACCTGCCGCCGCGGGTGCGCGGCACGGACGCGACCGCTCCGGTCGAAAGCGACTACGCCTCGCTCAAGGAGGCCCGCGAAACCTTCGAGCGGCTATACATCGAGCGCCGGCTCGGCGCCGCCGGCGGCAACGTCTCCCAAACCGCCCGGGACCTCGGAATCGACCGCCGCCACCTGTACCGCAAGCTCCAGGCATACGGCATCGATCCCGAACGCGGTTCGTGAGCGAGCCGGCTGCCAACCGGTTCGTCGTCGGCACCGCCGGCCACGTCGACCACGGCAAGACGCGGCTGGTCCAGGCTCTGACCGGGATCGACTGCGACCGCTGGGAAGAGGAGAAGCAGCGCGGCATCACGATCGACCTCGGCTTCGCGTCGATGGTCGAGGACGGCTGGCAGATCGGCTTCGTCGACGTGCCCGGCCACGAGCGCTTCGTCCACAACGCGCTCGCCGGGCTGGGCGGCATCCAGATGATGGTGCTGGTCGTGGCCGCCGACGAGGGCGTCATGCCCCAGACCGTGGAGCACCTCGCGATCTGCTCGCTGCTCCGGATCCCGGCCGGCCTGGCGGTGCTCTCGAAGACGGACCTCGTGTCTTCCGACCTGGTTGAGCTTGCCGAGCTGGAACTCGAGGAGGCGCTTGCCGCAACCCCGTTCGCCGGCGCGCCGATCCTGCCGGTCTCGGCCCAGACCGGCGAGGGCCTGGAACGACTCCGCGCGGCCCTGGTTGGGCTTGCCAGGTCGGCGGCCCCGATCGACCGCTATCGCTCCCTGCCCGCCCGCCTGCCGATCGACCGCGCCTTCCACCTGCGCGGACTTGGACTCCTGGTCACCGGCACACTCGCCCGTGGCATCGTGAGCGTCGGCGACGAGCTGGACATCCTGCCCACGGCCGGCCGTGGGCGGGTGCGCAGCATCGAGGTTCACGGTGAGGGCCGCCAGCAGGCCGAAGCCGGGGAGCGCACATCGCTCCAGCTCGTCGGCACAGGCGTCGAGCAGGTCGCCCGCGGCCACGAGTTGACCGCCCCCGGCGTCTACCGCGCCACGACCTCCCTGCTCGTGCGTTGCCGCCTGCTTTCCACGGCGCCCGAGCCGCTCGAGGGCAGCAGCCCGGTGCGGCTCCACGTCAACGCGGCGCAGCGGATGGGCAAGCTGCGGCCGCTGGAGGCCGAACGGCTGATGCCTGGTCAGGAAGCCGCGGCCGAGATCCGGCTCGACGAGCCGCTCGTGGCGGTCCGCGGCGACCGCTTCGTCATCCGCAGACCCTCGCCCCAGACGACGCTCGGCGGCGGCGAGGTGCTCGACCCGGCCTGGAGGCGTCCTCGAGGCAGGGCTCTCGGACCGGCGATCGACGCGCTCAGCTCCGGCGACCGGCTAGGCGCCGCCGTGCAATGGACCGCCGACGGCCGCGAGGCCGGTCTGACTGTGACCGAACTGGGCCTGCGACTTGGCGTCGTCCCCGGCGATGCCGAAGACCTGCTGAACCGCGCCGCGCTGGACGGACTGCTGCTGCAAGCAGGCTCAGGTCGCTTCGTCACCGCCGCCGCCGTCCGCCGCGTCACCCGGCGCGCCCGCCGCCTGGTCGAAGCGCACTTCGCCGCCGATCGCCTGTCCCGCGGCATGCCGAAGGCCGAACTGGTCCGCCGGCTGCTGGGTGACCGCGCCGCCGATCTGGCCGCCGCCTACCTGGACTGGTCGAGCCGTGGCGGCAAGGACAGGAGCGTCGTCGTCGAGGGTGAACTCGTCACCCTCCCGGGCCGCACCAGCGAACTGACCGACGCCGAGTCGAAGCTCGCCCGGGATCTCGTCGAAGGCTTCGAGCGGCAGGGACTGACCCCGGGCTCACCCGAGGAGCTCTGCCGCGACCTCGGCGCCAAGCCACAGGTCTTCGACGGCGTGCTCCGCTATCTCGTCGACCGCGGCAAGCTCGTCCGGCTTCCGAACGGACTGCTCCTCTCCGCCTCCGCGCTGGAGCGGTTCCAGACCGACCTGCTCGCCACCGGCTGGGACACCTTCACCGTCGCCGACTTCAAGGACCGCTTCGGCCTGACCCGTAAGTGGGCGATTCCGCTTCTCGAGCACCTGGACCGGCAGCGGCTGACGCGACGGGAAGGAGACCGCCGGCGGGTGCTGCGGCCTCGGAAGTAGGCCGCGCTCGCTGCTAACCTGCCCGACCTGCCCCGGGAAAGGAGCAAGACCCTGACCAGCACTGACCAGATGTCCTTTGGCGTGGTCCTCCAGCCCGACCCGCCGATCTCCCGCGTCGTCGAACTCGCGGTCATGGCCGAGGGCCGCGGATTCGACCAGTGCTGGCTCTTCGATTCCCACGTCCTGTGGCCGGAGCCGTTCGTCATCTTCTCGCAGATCCTGGCGCGGACGGAGCGGATGGGCGTCGGACCTATGGTGACGAACCCCGGCACGAGGGACATCACGGTGCTGGGCTCCCTGTTCGCGACTCTCGACTCCATGTATCCGGGAAGGACGCTCTGCGCCATGGGGCGTGGCGATTCGGCCCTCCGTTACATCGGCCGGCGTCCGGAGTCGCTCGCTGCCTCGGTGAACGCGATGAACGTCATCCGCGCCCTGTTCGCCGGCCGCGAGGCGGAACTGGGCGGCACCACGGTGCGGATCCCCTGGCGCGAGGAGAGCGGCGCCGAGCTGCCGGTGTGGTTCGCGGCCTACGGCCCGAAGGCGCTGGACACGGTCGGCCGCCACGCCGACGGCTTCGTGCTGCAACTGGCGGACCCGAAGATCCTCGAGTGGACGCTGCAGGCGGTACGCGATGCCGCCGAGGACGAGGGCCGCGACCCGGATGCGATCACCGTCTGCGTGGTCGCCCCGGCCTACGTCGGCGACGACCTGGCCCATCAGCGAGACCAGCTGCGCTGGTTCGGCGGCATGGTCGGCAACCACATTCACGATCTCGTCATGCGCTACGGCGAGGACGACTCGAAGGTGCCCCACGCGCTCGCCGAGTACATTCGCCAGCGGCAGGGGTACGACTACTCCCACCACGGCCGCAGCGGCAACCCGGACACCGAGTTCGTGCCGGACGGCATCGTCGACCGGCTCTGCGTCCTCGGACCGGCGGAGGCCCACATCGAGAAGCTCCAGGAACTGAAGTCCCTGGGGGTCGACCACTTCGCCGTCTACCTGATGCACGACGACAAGGAAGGGACGCTGGCGGCGTACGGCGACCAGGTGATGCCGGCCCTCAGGGGCGCGTAATCAGGCCTTGGCTTCGTACCAGTCGGGGCCGGAGTCCATGTCGACGACGAGGGGCACGCTGAGATCGGCGACGCCCTCCATTTCTTCGCGGACCAGCGCCGAGAGGTCGTCGATCGCTTCGGAGGGCGCTTCGAGCACGAGCTCGTCGTGGACGGTCAGGAGCAGCCGTGCGGCCCCGAGTTCCGACCGCAGGCGGCGGTCGACGGCGATCATCGCGAGCTTCAGAAGATCCGCGGCCGTGCCCTGGATGCGGGCGTTGACGGCCATCCGGCGGGCGTTCTCGCGCACCGCCCGGTTGCGGCTCTTGATGTCGGGGATGTAGCGCACGCGGCCGTAGAGGGTCTCGACCTGGAGCGTCTCCTCGGCGCTCGACAGGGTCTGCTCGGTGTAGGCGCGAACCCCGGGGAAGCGCTCGAAGTAGGCCTCGATGAAGGCCTGCGCGTCGCCGCGGGCGATACCCAGCGCGCGGGCCAGGCCGAAGGCGCTCATGCCGTAGATGATCCCGAAGTTGATGGTCTTCGAGGCGCGCCGCTGCTCGTCGGTGACCAGGGCAGGCGCCACGCCGAACACGGTGGCCGCGGTGGAGCGGTGGATGTCGCCGCCGTGCCGGAAGATGTCGACCAGGGCCTCGTCGTCCGAGATGTGGGCGAGCACCCGCAGTTCGATCTGGCTGTAGTCGGCGACCAGGAGCCGGTAGCCGTCGCGGGCGCGGAAGGCTCGGCGCACCTGGCGCCCGATGTCGGTGCGGATCGGGATGTTCTGGAGGTTCGGGTCGTGGGAGGACAGCCGGCCGGTCGCCGCCACCGCCTGGTGGTAGCGGGTGTGCAGGCGGCCGTCGGCGGCGACGAGGTGCGGCAGCGCGTCGACGTAGGTCGACTTGAGCTTCGTCAGCTCCCGGTACTGGAGCACCTTGGCCGGCGCCTCGTGGCCCTGCCGGGCGAGCTGTTCCAGCACGTCGGCGCCGGTCTTGTACTTCTTCGTCTTGCGCGTCCGGCCGGGCGCGGGCAGGCCCATGTGCTCGAACAGGACGACGCCGAGCTGCTGCGGCGACAGGATGTTGAAGCTCTCGCCGGCAAGCGCGAAGATCTCCTCCGCCAAGGCGCCGGCGTCCCGCTCCAGTCGCCGCGACATCTCAGCGAGCACGCCGGCGTCGAGTTCTATGCCCTCCTCCTCCATCGCCGCGAGCACCGGCAACAGCGGCGCCTCGATCTGGTCATAGACCTCGCGCGCCCCCGGCGACTCGCTCCACTGCGACTCGAGCGCCTCGAGAATCAACGCCGGCAGCACGGCCTGCTCGGCGGCGTAGAGTCGTAGCCCGGTGTCGTCGCCCAGCGCCTCCGCCTGACGGCCGGGTTCACCGAGGCCCGCGTCCGCCGGCGTCGTCGCCTGGTAGAAGAGACGGTCGAGCGCGACGGTCGCCAGTCCGAAGCTCCGCACGGCGGAGTGGACGAGGTAGGCCATCAGCATCGTGTCAACGAGGCGAGCCGCGACCTCCGGCCTGCCGTCCCGGTGCGGACACAAGCGGACGACCTCCTTCAGGTCGTGGCCGATCAGCTCGAGGCCGGCATCGGCCAGCCAGGCGCGCACCCGCGCCGCCGCAGCATCGCGCAGATCGGCCTCCTCAAAGCCGACGAAACGGGCACGGCCGACTTCGAGGTCGCCCTCGACACCCTCCTCCACCGCCGCGAAGGAGAGTCCGGCCGGCTCGCCGCCGCGCCGGAAGACGACGCCGACGGTAATCCGGGGCCCCATCTCCCGGGTCGCCGCCTCGAACGCCTCGACGGAGTCCAGGACGACGGCGGGCTCGATCTCCGGACCGCCGCTCTCGCTCTCGAGTTCCTTGAGCAGGCTCCAGAACTCGAACTCGCGGCACAGGTCGGCCAGCGCCTCGTAGTCCGGGGACTCCATCTCCAGGGCCTCGGGCTCGAACGGAACATCGAGGTCCGTGTGGATCGTGACCAGCTCCCTGGACAGCAGGGCCTGATCGGCGTGCTCCCGCAGCCCCTCCCGGTAGGCCTTGCGCTTGAGCTCGGACGCGGCTTCCAGCAGCGCCTGGAGGTTGCCGTGCTCCCGGATCAGAGTCTGCGCGCCCTTCTGGCCGATTCCGGGAACGCCCGGCACGTTGTCCACCTTGTCCCCGACCAGGGCGAGCACGTCGACCACCTGCTCCGGCGGCACCCCGAAATCCTGCTCGACCAGAGCCGGATCGTAGGTCTTCTCGCGGCCGGTGTGGAGCAGCGACACCCGGTCGCTCACGAGCTGAAACAGGTCCTTGTCCGCGCTGACGATCGTGACCTCATAGCCCGCGTCCTGCGCCTTGCGCCCCAGCGTGCCGATGACGTCGTCCGCCTCGTAGCGCTCGAGTTCCAGGATCGGGATGCGGAAAGCCTCGATCGCTCGCCGGATCGAAGGCATCTGCGCCTTCAGATCCTCCGGCATCGGTGCCCGGTTCGCCTTGTACTCGGCGTATGCCTCGGTGCGGACCGTTGCCCGCCCGACATCGAGAGCGATGCCGAGCAGCGCCGGCTCCTCCTCGCGCAGCAGCTTGCGCAGCATGTTGATGAAGCCGTAGATCGCGTTGGTCGGCTCTCCCGTCGACGTGGAAAGCCCGCGTATCGCGTAAAAGGCGCGGAAGATCGTCGAGTAGCCGTCGATCAGGTAGAGACGCTTCGCGGTCACGGCGGCGACTACTCTAGAGTGTCGAGTCGAGTCATGCCTCGAAACCTCTCCGCCCTTCTTCTCCTCGTCGCGCTCGTCCCGGCCGCGGTGCCCGCGCAGCCGACCGAGGAGCAGGTGCGGCTGCACGGCATCGGCTACGCGCAACTCGAGAACGAGCGGGAAGTCGAAGCCGAGGGCACCTATCGGGAGCTGATCGAGCTCGCGCCCGACGAGCCGCTCGGTCACGCCAACCTGGCCGTCGCGCTGCTGCGGCAGGACCGGAAGGACGAGGCGCTCACGGCCATCGACCGCGCGCGGGAACTGGGCGGCGACAGGGCCGATCTGCTGCTGATCCGCGCCGACATCCTGCAGTGGACGAGCCGCCACGACGAGGCGCTGGTGGACTACCGCCGGGCCGCCCGCGACGCGCCCGACGACCCCGAAACCCAGTACGCCCTGTTCCGGCACGCGGACATCATGAGCGGCGCCGAGGCCGAAGCCGATAGGCGGACCGCGGTCGACCGTCTCCGGCGCCTGCGGCCCGACAACCTGGTCGTCCTGCTGCTGAGCGGGGAGGCCGCCCTCGGAGACGGCGACCGCGGCCGAGCGAGCGACGACTACCTCCGCGTGCGGGAGCTGATCTGGCAGGCCCAGCCGGTCGCCGAGCGGGTGGTCGAGGAGGTCCTTGACGCACTGGAGGCGAACGACCTGGAGCGCGGCCGCAGCCTCGCCCGGCGGGTCACGAACGTCATGAAGGGGACCGCCGCCTGGACGAGCAGTCAGGCCGAGGTCTTCACGAACATCCAGGGCATTCCGGTCGAACGCTTCGTGGACGAGTCGCCGATCGAGGACTTCGGGCCGGCCCTCCCGGTCCGTTTCCGGGCTACCCGGATCGACAACGCGCCCGCCAGCGGGCGAGCGCTCGAGGTCGCGGACTTCGACGGCGACGACCGGCCCGACATCGCGCGGGTCGCGGCTGCCAGCGTCGGCGACCCGGCCGCACGGCTGGAGTTGCGGCGTGCCGGCGGAGGCTACGCGGCACCTGCTGTCGCGCCGGAAACCGCCGCCCACGTCCTCGTCGTCGGCGACGCCGACAACGATCGCAAGCTCGACCTGATCGCGGTCGGCGATCCCCTGGCCGTCTGGCAGGTCGACGACACGCCGCGGTTCGCCGACGCCACCAACCGGTTCCTGGCGAACGAGATGGCCGCGACGGCGGCGGACCTGATCGACTTCGACAGCGACGGCGACCTCGACCTGGCCGTGGCGCCTGCCGGCGGCGCGCCCGATCTGCTGCGAAACGTATCCGGTGAGGGCGCCTTCGAGGGCCCGCTCGAGTCCCTGGGACCCAGGGCGCTGCCGCAGCTCGAGCCGCGACGCTTCCATCACCTTCAGGCCACCGACGCCGACCGCGACGGCGACACCGACCTGCTGCTGGCTCACGACACCGGCGTCCTCTGGCTGGACAACCTGCGCCAGGGGCGCTTCGCGGAACGCGTCCCGCCGGCGCCGAGCCGCGGGCTCCTCGGAACGCTCCTGGGCAGGCTGCGCGGCGAGGAACCCGCAACCGGGGGGCTCGTCACCGGATCGCCGGTGAGGGTCGTCCGCACGGCCGACCTCGACGCTGACGGCGTGCCGGAGTTCGTCCTCGCCGGCGAGTCGACCTTCATCCTGAGCCAGGACGGGGACGGAGCGGTGGCCCCCTTCCCCCTGACCTCCGAATCGACCGCCCTGCCCGGCAACGCGACCGATCTGGCGCTGCTCGATGCGGACAACGACGGCCGGCGGGACATCGCCTTCGTGGCCGGCGGCGAACTCCGGGTGCTGACCCAGACCTCGAACTCGGGCTCCCCGGCTCTCGAGTTCCGCCTCGCCCAGGTCACCGGACTGCCCCGCGACGCCGGGTTCACCACCGTGCGGGCCGACGACCTCGACGGCGATGGCGATCAGGACCTCGTGGCGGCAGGCGCCTCCGGCCTCTACCGGATCGAGAACCTGAACGGCTCCGAGAACAACTGGCTCCGGGTTCGCCTGGTCGGCCTCGACATCGGCAACCAGAAAAACAACGTCTTCGGCCGCGGCACGACGATCGAGGTCAAGTCCGAGCGGGCGTACCAGTACATCGAGGTCGACCGACCCGTCACCCACATCGGGCTCGGCAACCGCCTCCGACCCGACCTCATCCGCGTCGTCTGGGCCAACGGCGTGCCGCAGAACCGCCTCGAGCCGGGCGAGAAGATGACGATCGTCGAGGAGCAGGTGCTCAAGGGCAGCTGTCCCTTCCTGTACGCCTGGGATGGCGAGAAGATCGCCTTCGTCACGGACCTGCTGTGGGGCGCGCCGCTCGGCATGCCGCTGGCCGACGGTGTCTGGAATGGCTACGACCCGGACGAACTCGTGCGCGTCGACGGCGCGGCGCCCCGGGGCGGGTTCTACGACCTGCGGATCACGGAAGAGCTGTGGGAGGCCGCCTACATCGACCGCGTGCGGCTCTGGGTAGTCGACCACCGCCACGACGTCGACGTGGCAAGCAACCTCCGCATCGTCCCCGGCCGCGGGCACATCGGCCGGCCGCCCGACGAGGTGGTCGCGAGCACCGGCGTCCGGCCCGTGGTCCAGGCCATCGACGGCCGCGGCCGTGACGTGACGGAACGGGTCCGCGCCCGCGACGAGATCTACGCCGACGGCTACGAGCGCTCCCGCTTCCAGGGCCACGCCGCCGAGCCCTGGACGTTCACCTTCGACCTCGGCGAAGCGCCCGGAAAGCCGGTCCGGCTGTGGCTGGACGGCTGGGTGTTCCCCGCCGACGCCAGCCTGAATCTCGCGATCGCCCAGGCGGTCGAGCACGGCGACCTGGAGATGGTGATGACCCGCCTCGAGGTCGAGACCGGGGACGGCTGGCGGCCCCTGCTCGATCCGATGGGCTTCCCCCCCGGCAAGACGAAGACGATGGTCGTCGACACGCCGCCGCTGCCCGCGGACGCCCGCAGGCTCCGGATCGTGACCACCCGCTGGCTGCACTGGGACCGCGTCGCCTGGAGCACCGAACCGGCCGGCATCGACGGCGACGATGTCGTCATCCAGGCGCGTCTGGACGCCGCGAGCGCCGATCTCTCGTACCGCGGCTTCTCGGCGCCGACCCGGCCCGCGCCCAACGGTCCGCACCTGTTCGACTACCAGCGCACCGGCGCCGAGTCCCCCTGGCTGCCCTTCCCCGGCCGCTACACCCGTTTCGGCGACGTCCAGGAGCTACTCGTCGACATCGACGACCGGCAGGTCGTGATCGGACCGGGCGACGAGATCCGGGTCCTGTTCGACGCCCGCGACCTGCCGGCGCCGAAGCCCGGCCATGTCCGCACCGTGTTCCTGGAGAGCTTCGGCTGGGACAAGGACGCCGATCGCAACACCTGGGAAGCGGACAGCAACCTGCCCCTGCCCTTCCAGGCGATGTCCGGCTACCCGTTAGCGCCGGGCGAGGCCTATCCGCGGACGCCGGAACTCGACGCCTACCGGGCCGAGTGGCTGACCCGCGTCGTCGGTCCGGAGACGCCGTTCAGCCCGGTCCCGGCGCCCGTCTCGGGCCGCTGAGGCGATTCGCCGCGTCCACTCCGCTACGCTAGCCAGCGGCCGGCGGGAGGTCTGACGCCAACCGCCACCACCAAGCGACGGCGACCAAGGGGAGGAACTAGCGTGGCAAACGGCTCCGGCGGACGCGGCAGGTTCGGTCAACTCGGGTTCATCTTCGCCGCCGTCGGCTCGGCGATCGGCCTCGGCAACATCTGGAAGTTCCCGTACATCACCTACGCGAACGACGGCGGCTCGTTCGTCCTCGTCTACCTGGTCGCGATCGTGCTGATCGGTCTGCCGATCATGATGGCGGAACTGGTCATCGGACGGAGCACCCGCCAGAGCCCGGTCGGCGCGTTCGTGGAGGCGGCCAAGGGCGCGGTCGGAGGCCGGGCCTGGGGCGCGGTGGGCGCCCTGGGAACGCTCGGCAGCTTCATCCTTCTCTCCTACTACGCGCTGATCGCCGGCTGGACGGTGTACTACTTCGGCCAGTGCCTGAGCTGGTCGTTTCGCGGCTTCGACACCGGTGGACAGACGCTCGGCGACTCCTTCGGCGCCTTTCTCGGCAACGGACCGCTCCAGCTCGGCTTCCACGCCCTGTTCATGGCCGTGACGGTCGGCGTCGTCGCCCTGGGCGTGCAGGGCGGAATCGAACGGGTGGCCAAGACGCTGATGCCGGTGCTCGGCGGCATCCTCATCCTGCTCGTCGTCAACTCGTTCTGGAGCCCGGGCTTCGGCGAGGCGGTCCGCTTCCTGTTCCATGTCGGCCCGGTCACCGCCGACGGCCTGCTGGAAGCGGTCGGCCATGCCTTCTTCACCCTTTCCGTCGGCATGGGGGCGATGATCACCTACGGCTCCTACATGAGGTCGAGGCAGTCGATCCCGAGGAGCGCCGCCGCGATCACCCTGCTCGACACGCTGGTCGCCCTGATGGCCTGCATCGTCATGTTCTCCATCATCTTCAGCGTCGACGCGTCGGAACGCGTCGGGACCTTCGGCAAGAGCGCGACGATCCTGTTCACGACCCTGCCGCAGATGTTCTACGAGATGCCGCTCGGTGTCGTCCTGGCGCCGCTGTTCTACCTGCTGGTCGGCTTCGCGGCGCTGACCTCGACCATCTCGCTGCTCGAAGTCGTCGCCGCCTACCTGATCGACCGGCGGGGCCTGAGCCGGCGAAAGGCCAGTCTGCTCTCGGGCGGCGCGGTCTTCCTGTTCGGCATCCCCTCGGCCCTCTCCCTGGGCGCCGTCACCGGGTTCTCTTCCTGGGCGCCCTTGGGCGAACGCACCGCCGGCTTCTTCGACACGATGGACTACACCGTCTCGAACTGGATCCTGCCCCTCGGCGGTCTGACGCTGGCGATCTTCGTCGGCTGGTTCCTGAGCCGCCGCAAGTCCCGCGAAGCGCTGGCCGATGGCCACGGCGACGTGAGCCGGTGGTACTTCATCTGGCGCGACGTGCTCCTGCGTTTCGTCTGCCCGGTCGCGATCCTGTGGATCATCTGGGCCGTGATCGGCGGCCGGTCGTTCGCCTGAGGCAAGCCCGTAGGCGGGGCTAGCGCCCCAGTCTGCCCGCGAGCCAGGGCAGGAACTCCGGGTCGACCAACGCCTCGACCTTGAGCTCCAGGAGCGGCGGCGCGCCCGCCGGCAAACGGCCGCGGAGCTTGACCGCGTCCTTGGAGGTCACAACGACGGCGTCGCAGCGATGGCGGGCGCAGGCGGATGCGATCGCGCGGAAAGAACGCGGCGGATAGCCGTGGTGGTCGGCGAAGCGCAGGTGATCCGCGCATTCCAGGCCGGCAGCGGCCGCGGTGCGGGCAACGCGCTCGGGGCGGGCGACGCCGGTGACGAGCAGCGGTCGCTCCGGTGACGGGCCGCCCGCGAGCTCGGACCGGAGCGTCGACGTGAACACCCTGCCGGCGAAGCCGTGACGGCGCAGCGTCGGCTCGAAGTCGGCCGGCGGTTCGGCGCCGGCTTCGAGGCCGGTGAGCACCGCGGCGTCGGCGAGCCGCACCATGCCCAGCGGCTCGCGCAGCCGGCCGCCCGGCAGCAGGAGGCCGCCGCCGAAAGGGTCGGCGGCCGGGAAGGTCAGGATCTCGACATCGCGGCGTACTCGAATATGGGAGAAGCCGTCGTCCAGCAGGAAGACGTCGATGTCCGGCGCCCGCTCGAGGGCCAGGACGGCGGCCGCGCGGCGGTCGGCGCCGACGGCCACCACCACGTCCGGCGCCTGCTCGGCGAGCATCACCGGCTCGTCGCCGGCTTGCTCCACCGAGGCGAGCGGCCCCTCACCGAGGCTGACGACCCGGGGCTCACGACCCCTGCGGCGGTAGCCGCGCGAGAGCACGGCGACCCTCAGGCCCTGGTCGGCCAGGCCGCGCGCCACGGCGACCACCGTCGGCGTCTTGCCGCTGCCGCCCCAGTGCAGGTTGCCGATGCTGACCGTCTTGCGGCCCAGGCTGGCGGCGCGCGCCGACCAGGAACGGCGGCGGCGATGATGCGCCCACTCGTAGAACCGCTGCCAGGGACTGCGCACGGCGCTCAATCCAGGTCCACCAGTTCGCTCAGGAGCTCCACTGAGCGCTCCACCGCGCCCCGGTTCCGGTCGACGACCGCCAGACCGCGCCCGCCCTGCTCCGCCGCCCCGGCCGGGTCGTCCAGACAACGCCGCCACGCTTCGGTCAGTGCCTCGCCGTCAGCCGCCACGGTCACGCCGTCCGCGGCCTCGAGGTCGCGGGCGATGCGCCGGAAGTTCTCCATCGACGGACCGACGATCACGGGCACGCCGAACCGCGCCGCCTCGATCGGGTTGTGGCCGCCGGTCGGCACGAGCGTGCCGCCGATGAAGGCGGCCGACGCCAGCCGGTAGATCGAGGCCAGCTCGCCCAGGGAGTCGAGCAGAACGATCCCGGGCGGCGAGACGGGCAGCGGTCCCCCGGCCCCGGCCGCGGCTATCCGGCTCCGCCGCATCCCCGGCAGGGACCGTTCCGCCACTTCTCGCCACGCCTCGTCGAAGCGTTCCGGGTGACGGGGCGCCAGGACCAGCAGCGCCTCGCGGTCCAGTCGTTCGAAGGCGTCGAGGACGATCGGCTCTTCGCCGGGCATCGTCGAGCCCGCGACCAGGATCGGCCGATCCGCCGCGAGGTCCCGCAAGGCCTGTTCCAGGCCGGCCACCGGGACCGGTTCCGGTGTGTCGAACTTCAGATTGCCGGTCAGCGAGGTGCGCGCGGGCCGCGCGCCCAGGCTCAGCAGACGCTCCTCGTCCTGCGGACTCTGGGCGCCCAGCCGACCCAGCGGGTCGAGCAGGAACCGCCGGTAGAGACGGCCCGCCCGCTTCATCCGCCCGTAGCTTCGATCGCTGATGCGGGCGTTGAGCACGGACACGGGAATCGACCGGCGGCGGCAGTCCCGCAGCAGCAGGGGCCAGAGCTCGCTCTCGAACAGGACCAGAGCGCGCGGCGCGTACCGGGCCAGAAAACGCCCCACCAGCCACCCCAGGTCGAACGGCAGGTAGGTGACGACGACGCTCCTGCCGCCCGCGGTCAGCGGCTCGAACAGCTTCTCCGCCGCGGCCTGGCCGGTGGGCGTCACCGTCGTCACGACCAGGTCAAGGTCCGGCGGCAGGGCCCGCGCCAGGGTCGCTGCCACTCCGGCCTCGCCCACCGACGCCGCGTGCAGCCACAGCGGCCTGGTCCCTCGAGCCTCCGGCAAGCGTCCGAGCCGGGCAGGCAGCGTCGGCAGGTAGTGCCGGCCGCGCCGGGCCAGGAGCACGGGAGCCGCCACGCCCAACCCTGCCGCCATCGCGAGCTGGTAGAGGAACCACATAAGGTGACGGCCGGAGACGGGCCGGTCAGGGCCGTATTGACGCACGAGTATAATTCCGCCGCCTGCTGGCGGAGGGCCCTCCGATCTCCCGAAGCGCGGCCTCTTGGACGCTTTGCCCCGGGGCTCCGTATCAACAGCGAGGCATGAGATCCGCGCAAGCCATCCGCATGGAACCGCCACGCGAAGATCCTCCACGGAGCGGTCTGACGATCGCGTACTCCCGCCACCAGCGTCAGGTGGCGTGGTGTGACGCGTCCGACGCCGAACTCCTGGAGGGTATGCGTAGCGACGACGATCTGGCGCTCGACGAGTTGATGCGCCGCAAGACGACCCGGTTGGTTCAACTGGCCACACGGCTTGTGGGCGACCGCGAAGACGCCCGCGACATCGTCCAGATCGCCTTCCTTCGGATCTGGAACTCGCGGCATCGCTTCGACCGCCGCTACAGCCCGAACACCTGGATCTACCGGATCGTCTCGAACCTCGCGATCGACCACCTGCGCTCTCGCTCCTCCCGTCTCCGGTCGCTGCAGAGCTTCCAGTTGCACGACGAGCACCAGCGGGGCGAAGTCTCGGCGCGGCAACTCGATGCGCTCTCCGCCAGCGAAGTCCGGTCCGTGTTCCACGAACTCGCGTCCACCCTCAGCGAGAAGCAGCGCGCGGTCTTCGTGCTGCGCGAGATGGAGGGGCTGGCCGGCAAAGAGATCGCCGGCATCCTCGGCATCCGTCCCTCGACCGTCCGCAATCACCTGTTCAACAGCCGCAAGCTGCTCCGCGAGGAGTTGCTCAGGCGTTACCCCGAGTACGCGCATGGAACCGGGAGACGTGCCGGGAGAAAGGAGCGCCCATGACCTCTCTCTGCCCAGACTGGGCTGCCCTCCTGCGCGAACGCGAGCAGGCCGAACGGAGTTCGGAGGTCGGCGACGCGAAGGTGGACGCCGCCTGGGAAGACGCTCTCCGCCACCGCGAGGACTGCGAACGGTGCCGCGCGGCCTCTCTCGATGCCGATCCGTTGCTGGTGTTCAGCGGCTTTTCCGCCCGCGACACAGCCGCCCGCGACACTGCCGCCCGCGACAGCGACTACAAGGTCAGTGCGGGCGACATCGAGGCAATCCGCCAGCGCGTGCGACTCGAGCTCGACGGACGGGCAACCGAGAGGCGCCTGAACGAGGCGCGGAGCGCCCGCCGGCGCCTGCCGGTGGCTTCGGTACTGGCCGCGGGCGCCGCGGCCGCGGCGCTCGGCCTGAGTTTCCTGCTGTGGCCGGAGGCCGCGCCGCCGGCAGAGGAGATCGCGGACACCACGCCGGTGCTGCCCGACCACATCGCGATGGCGCCGCTGGTCGAGCCGCTCGGCAACGAACCGTTGCAGGTCTACCAGCTTCCCGGCAACGGCGACGGCGACCGTCTCGACGTGGTCCTGGTGGTGGCGCCGTGAGTACCCTTCGCCCGGCCCTGGCCGTCACGGCGTTCCTGGCTGCAGCGCTCCTGGCTGCCGGCGGCGCAGTGCAACCGGCCTTCGCCCAGCCCGAAAGCTCGCAACAGGAGGCCGAGACCCAGATCCGCCACGCCTTCACGCTGCAGCATCAGCGGGCCGACGACGCCCTGGAGTGGATGCAGAGCGAGATGTCGGCACAGGGAACGATCGAACTGCAGAGGGCGACGAACACTCTGGTGCTCAGGGACCGGAGCAGCGTGCTCGAGCACCTGCTCGCCCTGCTCCGCGACTTCGACCACCCCCGCCGGCAGATCGAGTTCGAGATCTTCATCCTCGAAGCGTCGCGTCGCGGCAGCGGCGATCCGCGTTCCGAGCTGCCCGCGCAGCTCACCGACGAGCTGGGCAACTGGCTCGCCTTCACGAGCTACCGACTCCTCGGCGAAGGCCAGTTCGAAGCGACGGAGGGTGAAAACGTCCGCTACGAGATCGGCACCGAGTTCCGGCTCGGTTTCCGGGTCGGCACCGTGTTGCTCGACCGCCGGCTCAAGCTGTACGGAGTCGAGATCGAGCGCAGCCGCAGCGCCGTCCTCGACGAGCGAGTCTTCAACGGCCACCTGAACGTGTGGGTCGGAAAGCCGCTGGTCCTGGCGCTCCCCTACCGCGGATCCGACGCCAGTGGCCTGGTGGTCGCCGTGACTGTCCGGGCTCCCCGCGAAGACGGCCTGGGCGCAGGCGACTAGGAGCGGATCGGGGCATGCAGTTCGTCTGCCGGCTTGGCACCGCCGACGGTCGCATCGTGGAGCAGATCCACGATGCGCCGGATCTGCGCACCGCGCGGCGCGAGATCGAGCGCCGCGGGCTGTACGTCTTCGAGATCAGGCGCCGCGGCCTGCAGCATCTCTTCGGGTCGCTCCTGGGCGCGGGTTCGACCGCGGCCGAGGGCAGCCGCAAGGCGATACCGGGACAGGACTTCCTGATCTTCAACCAGCAGTTGGCGGGCCTGCTCAGCGCCGGACTGCCCCTGCTCCAGTGCCTGGACCTGCTGTGCGAGCGGCAGCGCCACGCCGCTTTCAAGGAGGCGCTGGGCGAGATCCGGGACCGCGTCGAGAGCGGTGAGGAACTCTCCGAAGCCTTTGCCGCGGCGGGAAACTCGTTCCCGCCGATCTACAGCTCGATGCTCAAGGCCGGCGAGCAGAGCGGCGGCCTGGAACGGGTCATCCGCCGGTACGTCCGCCAGCTCAAGCTCGTCACGACTTCCCGCAAGCGCGTGGTCAGCGCGTTCTTCTACCCGGCCCTCCTGATCTGCCTGTCCGTCGGCATCGTGGCGGTCATGATGTTCTTCGTCATGCCCCGCTTCGAGGAGTTCTACGTAGCGCTCGACCTCGATCTGCCCTGGATCACGCAGCTCCTCCTCGCCGTGTCCCAGGTGCTGCGCAGCCCGACCACCCTGGTGCTCATCGCCGCGGCGGTAGTGGCGAGCTGGGCGACCTGGAGAGTCGGCAGAACCGGCCGGATCGGCGCCCTGGTCGACCGCCTGAAACTGCGGTTGCCCATCATCGGGCCGATCTTCCACCGCTTCGCGCTGTCCGAGTTCTGCCGCTCCCTGGCGACCCTGCTGCACGGCGGCCTGCCACTCGCCGCGGCGCTCGAGACCTCGACGTCGGCGGTCACGAACCGGTTTCTGCACCAGCGGGCGCTGGCGCTCGGACCGCGTATCCGCGAGGGCGAGGCCTTCCACGTGGCGCTCGAAGAGTCGGAGGTGTTCACCGATCTGGCGATCGACATGGTCAAGGTCGGCGAGGCGACCGGAGCGCTGGACGAGATGGTGAACAGCGTTTCCGACTTCCTCGACGAGGATGTCGAAACCCGAACCGAGCGGCTCCTCTCGCTCGTGGAGCCCGTGATGCTGGTCGTCATGGGCTGCACCATCGCATTGCTGGTGCTCTCGATGTATCTGCCGCTCTTCAGCGTACTCGGACAGGTGCAAGGCTGATGGTCGTCCACGAAGAGAGCGCCGCGGCGCGCAACCGCCGCCTGATCGCGGAAGGCGTGTCGGATCTCGAGAGCCTGCGGGTGGCGGGCGATACGGAGGATCGGCTGGGCCGTGAACGAGCCGAGGCGGACCGGCTGGCGGCGCAGTTCGGGCTCGAGGTCGCGGATCTTGCGAACTTCCGCATTGACAACGACCTCTTCCGGCACATCCCGTTCGACCTGATGCTCCGCTACAGCTTCATCCCGGAACGCCAGTTGGAGGGTCGCCTGGCGGTCGTCATGGCCGATCCGACGGACGTGGTCCGCGTCGATGAACTGGAACTGCAACTCGGACAACCCCTCGAGGCCCGCATCGGCGTCCGGTCCGAGATCGAGGATCTCCTGCAGAAGTCCGAGAGCGCGCAGAGGGTCCTCGACGAGGCTACCGAGGACTTCAAGATCCAGCTCGTCCAGGAAGACGAGGACAGCGGCGAGGTGCTCTCGATCGACCGGATCTCGGCCGACCAGAGCCCCATCATCAAGCTCGTCGACTCGACGCTGTTCAACGCGATTCAGCGCCGCGCATCGGATGTCCACATCGAGACGCGCGAGCAGGAAGTCGTCATCAAGTACCGGATCGACGGCGTGCTCTACCAGGCGATGGAGCCGATCGACAAGCGCCACCACCAGACCATCGTCAGCCGGATCAAGGTCATGTCCGAACTCGACATCGCCGAGAAGCGGATTCCCCAGGACGGCCGCTTCAAGGTCCGGGTGAGCGGCCGCACGATCGACTTCCGCGTATCCGTCATGCCTTCCGTCCACGGCGAAGACTGCGTCATCCGCATCCTCGACAAGGAGTCGATGAACCAGGAGTTCAGGAACCTGCGGCTCGACGTCCTCGGCCTCGACGGCGAGACGATCGCGAAGCTGCGCAAGTTCATCCGCGAGCCGTACGGCATGGTCCTGGTCACCGGTCCGACCGGGTCCGGCAAGACGACCACGCTCTACGCCTGCCTGTCCGAGATCCAGTCCAGCGAGGACAAGATCATCACGATCGAGGATCCGGTCGAGTACCAGCTCGACGGAATCACCCAGATTCCGGTCAACGAGAAGAAGGGACTGACGTTCGCTCGCGGGCTCCGGTCGATCCTGCGCCATGACCCGGACAAGATCATGGTCGGCGAGATCCGGGACGAAGAGACAGCGCAGATCGCCATCCAGTCCGCGCTGACCGGCCACCTCGTGTTCACGACCGTCCACGCGAACAACGTGGTCGACGTTCTCGGCCGGTTCCTCAACATGAACGTCGACCTCTACAACTTCGTGGCGGCGTTGAACTGCGTGCTGGCCCAGCGGCTGGTCCGCCGCATCTGCAGCCACTGCCGGGAGCCGGTGCGGGCCACCGACACCCTGCTCGAAGAGAGCGGTCTCGCTTGGGACGACATCGCCGGCTGGGAGCTCTTCGAGGGCCGGGGCTGCATGGAGTGCAACGGCACCGGCTTCTTCGGAAGGATGGCGGTGTCGGAGTTGCTCGATCTGTCCGACCCGATCCGTGAACTGATCCTCGATCGGCGCCCGGCGTCGGAGATCCGGCGCGCCGCCGGCGAGGAGGGAATGCGTTTCCTGCGCCAGAGCGCGCTGGAGAAAGTCCGCGAAGGAGTGACCACTCTCCGTGAGATCAACAAGGTTACCTTCGTGGATTGAACGCCTTGCCGGCCTCGACGACCCTCGGGGACCGGCGTCGGTGTTCCTGCTCGACGAGCGCGAGCTCGTCCTGGCGCACTTCGTTCGCCAGAGCGGCCCCACGCCCGAGCTCCAGGCCGTTCGGCGGCGCGAGCTGCCCGCGGACACGTTCCAGGAGGGAGCGCTGGGCGGGCCGTTGCGGGAGCCGGCTCAGTTCCACGACGTCGTCGCCGAACTCCAGCAGGCCGCCGATACGGCTACCGGAGCTCAGGTCACGGCCGCCGCGCTCGTCCTGCCGGACCGCTGGCTGCGGCTGACGTTCGCCGAACTCGAAGACGTGCCCCGGAGCCCGCAGCATCGCGAGGAGGCCCTCCGCTTCAAACTGCGCAAGCAGGTGCCCTTCCGGGTGGAGGAGTTGCGTGTGCGCGGCGCCCGGACCGGGAACGGCGGCGGCGAGTCCACGCGTTTTCTGATCGCCTTCGGCGTCGAGCGTGTGCTGGCCCAGATCGAGGATGCGTTCCGCCGTGCCGGAGTTCACATCGGCATGGTGACGAACACCAGCCTTGGCGCGGTGAACGGCATCCGGCAGGTGCACGACGTCAGCGGCGCGTTCCTGCTTGTGCTTGCACACCGCGACGGTTACTCCCTCCTGGCGCACACGGAGGACGGCCCCGCCCTCTACCGCTACAAGAACTTCGACCCGGAACTCGCTCCCTCGGTCGCCTCCCGACAGGCGGTGCGCGAACTGCGGCTGACCAGGGGCTTCATCGAGGAGCGCGGCCTGTTCGGCGCCGATGCCGGCCTGCCCGAGCACGTCCTGATGGTGGCGGCCGAGCCCTCCCGGGCAGCCTGGCGCGAGCGGCTGGAAGACGGGCTGGGACTGCCTGCCCGCATTCTCGACGACAACACGATCTCCGGCAACGGATCCGAGATCGGAGAACTCGAACTCGACCGCGCCCTGCCGATGCTGGGCGCCTCGCTCGCGGTGAGGACGTGAGCAGGTTCCTGAACCTGGCCGCCCGGCCGTTCGTCAACCGCCGCCCCTGGCGCCGGCTGACCGCCCTGCTGTGGGCGCTCGGCCTCGCCCTGCTGACCCTGAACGCCGTGCTGTACTGGGGCTACCTCACCGGCTCCGCAGACGCCCGCGCCGAACTTGCCGGGCTGCGGGAACAACTCGCCGGAGACCAGACGGAACTCGACCGGCTGAGCGCGGAACTTGCGCGCCTCGACCTGGAGGCTCAAAACCGCGAAGTCGTCTTCCTGAACGAGCGCATCGCGGACCGGCGCTTCCCCTGGGGGCAGCTCTTCAACGACATCGAGCAGGTGCTGCCGTGGAACACGCGCCTGCGAAGCCTGGCGCCGGAGCGAGGCGACGGGAACCGGCGGCGGCGCGCGGAGGCCAGGACGGACGACCGCGCCAGGGTCGCCCTGGACATGACGGGCGAAGCCCAGGACGACGAGGCTCTGCTCGACCTGATCGACGGCCTGTTCGAGCATCCTGGCTTCGACGATCCGAAGCTGCTTCATGAAAGCCGGCAAGACGAAGGCCCGCTGGACTTCACGATCGCCGTGGTCTACCTGCCCGACGCTGCTCCGGCAGAGCCGGAAGACACGACCGCGGCCATGGCGAGCGCCACGGTCGGCGACATCGCCGACGACGCGACCGCGGAAACGGCTGCCGACGCAGCGGCGCCCGGGGAGGTTCGGCCATGAAGCGGCGGCGCGGCTGGCGCCTGCGCATCTGGTTCTGGGTCGGCGCGGGCCTGTGTGTCCTCAACGCAGCCCTGCTGTCCACCTACAGGGGCGTCTACGCCGGTCGCTTCCAGGCGCTCGAGGACGAGATCGCCCAGGTCCAGAACCTGCGCACCCGCGCCACCCAGGAGGTGGCCCGCCGCGAGGGCCAGGTCACGACGGTCGAGGCGACCCGCAGCCAGGTGCGGACCCTGTACCGCGAGGGCTTCGCGACGGAGCGCGAACGGTTGACCGACCTGATCGGCGAGGTCAAGGAACTGGCCGAACGCTCGGGACTGGGTCCCAGCTCGATCTCCTACCCGGAAGCGACGCTGGAGCAGTACGGGCTGGTCGAGAAATCGATCGTGTTCACGGTCGAGGGGGACTACAGCCAGTTGCGGGGGCTGGTCAACCTGCTCGAGGTCACGGACACCTTCGTGGCCCTCGAGTCGATCAGCCTGAGCGAGGCGACGCCGAACCTGCGCATCGATCTCCGGCTTTCGACCCTGTTCTCCGGCGACGAAACCCGATCTGCCCGGCAGGAGGCAGGCCCATGAGCGCGGCCCAGGCCAGCTCCAACCGCCCGAACCCGCTGCTGCTGGGTCTCCTCGGCATCGTCGTGGTGGTCGCCGGGTGGCGCTACCTGCCTTCGTTCGGCGGCGGCCCCGGCTTCACCCGCACCACCGCGACCGACCTGCGTTCGAGCACGATCGATGTCGTCGAACTTGCCGCCTACACCCTCGACCAGCCGCCGCCGCCCAGCCGCCCGGCGAGGGATCCCTGGTCCTTCGGAACCCGGCCCGCGCCTGAGGCGACCGACGCCGAGCCCGAGGCGCCCGAACCCGAACCCCTGCCACCCGTCCGCCCGGAGACCCCGGCGCCACGCGTTGGCCCGGAGACCCCGGCGCCGCAACCAATCGGTCCCGAGCCACCGCCAATCGACGTCTTCTACATCGGCTCTTTCGGACGCAGCGACAATCCGATCGCGGTTTTCATCGACGCCGACAAGTCCATTTTCAACGCACTCGAGGGCGACCTCGTCAAGGACAAGTTCGAAGTGCAGAACATCGGCTACGAGTCGGTCGACCTGCTCTTCGTGGGTTTCCCGGACGAACGGCCGGTGCGGCTCGCCATCGGCGGCCGACCGGCCGGCAGCTAAGGATCTGAACCACATGAAAGAACACAATCGACAACGGCGACACGCTCTCTCGCTGGGACTGGCGCTGCTCGTGATCCTTGCGTCCTGCAGTGGCTACCGGGGCTTCCGGGAGGCGCAGCACGCGGAAACTGTGGGCGACTGGGATACCGCCGTTCTGCGCTACATGGAACTGGTCACGCAGGACCCGGCCGATCTCCGCTATCGGGCCGGCCTGCTGCGAGCCAGGACCCAAGCCGCCCACGCCCACTTCGAAGAGGGCAGGAAGCTGCAGGAGGCCGGCCGCGACCGGGACGCGATGCTCGAGATGCAGCGTGCCGTGCAGCTCGATCCGACAAACCAGTACGCCCTGACCGAACTCGAGAAGCTGCGTGCGAAGATCGAGACCAGCGGCCTCCAGCCCAGGACGATCTCCCAGATGAAGGACGACGCCCGCGCCGCCGAGCCGATGCCGCCGACGCTCAGTCCGCTATCCGACGAGCCGGTCAGTTTCGACTTCCCGAACGCGACGTTCATGGAGGTCTACCGGGCGATCGGGCAGGCCTTCGGGATCAACATCGTCTTCGACACCAGATTGCGGGACGCACCGGTCGGGCCGGAGGGCATCGAGTTGCGGGACGTGACCGCGATCGAGGGCCTCGAGATCCTGATGCACAGCCTCGGCCACTTCTACCGGGTGCTCGACGAACAGACGATCATGATCCTCCAGGACACGCAGCAGAACCGGCAGCGGTTCGAGGATCGCATCATCCAGACCTTCTTTCTCTCGAACTCGGACGTGAGTGACGTGATGACCATCCTGCGCAGCCTGCTGAACACGAGGTTCATCGCGACCAACGAACGGCTGAACGCGATCGCCATGATGGACAGCGTGGAGAAGGTCAAGATCGCGGAGCGGCTGATCGAGCAGAACGACAAGGCGAAGGCCGAGGTCGTCGTCGACGTCGAACTGCTGCAGATCAACACGAACAAGCTGCAGCAACTCGGCGTCCGGCTGGACGCGAGCAGTCTCGGCATCAGCCTCGACATCGGCGGCGAGGAAGTGCCGCTCAGGATGTCGGACGTGGAGTCCCTGAATCAGAACAACTGGGTGCTGACCGTGCCCGGTTTCCTGTTCGACTTCGTGAAGAACGCGACGGACGCGCAGACCCTGGCCAAACCGCAGGTGCGGATCACGGAAGGCGAAGAGGCGTCCTTCTCGATCGGCGACCGGGTGCCGATCCCGGTCACCAGCTTCAACACGGCGAACACGGCGGGGAGCAACATCGTCCCGATCACCTCCTACCAGTACCAGAACGTCGGCATCGAGGTCGACATCACGCCTCGGGTCCACCACAACGAGGAGGTGTCGCTCGATCTCAGTATCGAGGTCAGCAACATCAGCGGCCAGATCGAGACCCAGCCGATCATCGGCAGCCGCAACATCAACACCAGCATCCGGCTGCGCGACGGCGAGACGAACTTCCTGGCCGGCCTGATCCGCACGTCCGAGACGAACAGCCAGAGCGGCATCCCCGGGCTGTCCGAGATCCCCGTGCTGGGGCGCCTGTTCTCCCGGCGTTCGACCGACAACGAGCGCACCGACATCGTGCTGACCCTGACCCCCCACATCATCCGGCGCGCGGACATCCGGGAAGAGGACCTCGCGCCCATCTGGGTCGGCACGGAGAGCAATGTCGTCTATCGGGGCTCGAGCCCGCGGGTCGACTCCGGCGTCGACGGCCCCTTCGACGAACCGCAAGCCGACGGCGGTGCCCGCGACGAACTCCAGGACCGGTTGCCGCCGGGCCTGCGGGACGCGGCGCCGGAGGGCGAACAGTCGCAGGGGGAGGAAGACGAAGGACCGCCTCTGGGCGTCGAACTCGTACCGCCGCCGAGCAATCCGCCGCGCAACGCGGATCTGCTCGATTCCCGGCCGGCCCCCGACTCCCCGCAGATCATCGTGCCGGCGGCGTTCCAGCAAGCGGCGGCCCGCACCGCCGCCGGAGTCGAGCTGAGGTTCGCCCCCGAAGCGCTGCGTGCCAGTGTCGGCGACAGTTTCGAGGTGCGGCTCGACGTCCGGGCCACGGCCCCTCTTTCTCACCTGCCGTTGCGGCTGCGTTTCGACCCGTCGCTGATCGAAGTGACGGCGGTGCGGGCCGGGTCCTTCCTGGGCGGCAAGGAGGATCTCTCGCTGATGACCGACGACTCGACACCAGGCACGGTCGTCGTGGGTCTGAGCCGGCTGGGCGAGCGACCGGGCGTAGCCGGCAGGGGACATCTGCTGGCGCTCGAGGTGCGGGCCACAGGTCCCGGCACGGCAACGATCGCCGTCGAACAGGCCAGACCCAAGGGGCCGGCGCTCGAGGTGCTTGCCTCGCCCATCGTTGAGCCGCTCGAGATCGAGATCCGTGACGGCGAGAGTCCGGATCGTGAACAGCCGGAGACGGTCGCATGAAGACGGCCGGCGGGTGGCGCCGGGCCGGGTACACGCTGGTCGAACTGGTCACGGTGTGCGCCGTGATGCTGGTCCTGGCTGCCGTGGCCCTGCCGACCGCGACCTGGACGAACAAACGAATCAAGGAGGCCGAACTGCGCTCCCACCTCCGCCAGATGCGCAACGCGATCGACGAGCACAAGCGGTACAGCGACGTGGGGCTCATACCGATCGAGATCGGCACCGACGGCTATCCGGGTGAACTCGAGAACCTGGTGGAGCCGATCCAGCTCATCGGGCAGGCGGAGGGCGAGATCCGCTTCCTCCGCCGCATCCCCGTCGACCCGATGACCGGCGAGGCGGAATGGGGGCTCCTGAGCTACCAGGACGATCCCGACGACCGTTCCTGGGGAGGCGAGAACGTCTACGACGTCTACTCCCTGAGCGACGGGGTCGGACTGAACCGGGTCCGTTACCGGGAGTGGTGAGATGAACGAACGAACGCGGGTCCAGCGCCCAGAACCCCAGCGCGGCATGTCGCTGCTGGAGCTCATCATCGTCATGGCGATCATCGGCATCCTGGCCGCCGTCGCCGTGCCGCTGCTCAAGAACGCGCCCCGGCGGGCGCAGGAGGCGGCACTCAAGCAAAACCTCCGTGTCATGCGCGACGCGATCGAGCAGCACTACGCCGACAAGGGTCACTACCCGTCGAGCCTCCAGGCCCTCGTCGAGCAGGAGTACCTGCGGGCCATCCCGCCCGACCCGATCACCCGCAGCACCGAGACCTGGGTCGAGGTGCTGGCCAAGTTCCCTTCCTCAGCCGACGAAGATCCCTGGGCCGAGACCGACCTGTCGCCGTTCGGTGATCCGGGCGTCGAGGACGTCCACTCCGGCTCGGAAGAGAGCTCGCTGAACGGGGAGGCCTATGCCGACTGGTGACCGCAGGCGCCGCGGCGAGCGGCGCCGGGACGACTCAGCAGAGGCCGGCTACAACCTGGTGGCCCTGGCCATCCTGATCACGGTGATGAACATCGCGGTCGCGGCGGCGCTGCCCTACTGGAGCAGTTGGGCGCAGCGACAGAAGGAGGCCGAACTCATCTTCCGCGGCTTGCAGTACGCCGAGGCGATCCGCATCTTCCGCGTGCGCCAGGGACGGCTGCCAACGGCGCTCGAGGAGCTCGTCGAAGTACAGCCGCGGGCGATTCGCCAACTGTGGCCCAATCCGATGGCCGAGGACGGCCGCTGGGGTCTGCTGATGCAGGGGGGGCCGAGCAACGCCGGCCAGCGCGGCAACCAGGCCGGCGGCTCCCGGCAGGCGACCAACGCGGCGGCGGCGGCCGCCGGCGGCGGCTCGATGACGGCCGTGCCTCCTCCGAACGAGGAAGAGGGTGAAGGCCCCGTCGTCGGGCCGATCCTGGGGGTCTACAGCGCCACGCCCGGTCCCTCGAAGCGCGTGTTCAACGGCCAGCAGGATGTCGGAGACTGGTACTTCACCAGCGAACTGATTCAGCTCAGGCCAGGCAATGCAGCCGACGGGCGGCCGCCGCCGCGGCTCACCAGCGAGTGGATCGGCAAGCCGTTCCCGCCCGGAGTGCTCGACGGCCCCAAGGTGCAGGATGGCACGGCGCCCGGCAGAGAGGCACGTTGAGCGGGGAACCCGTGTGGCGCGACCCGCGCCACACGCGTCTCAGTCCGCGCGCCCGTCAGCGGGCGCACGGATGACACCCGCCGTCGCCGTCAGGATCCGCCTGCTTCCGCACGCGGCCGGCCTGCCGGAGCGGGCTTCGACCGGCAGCGCCGGCTACGACCTGCGCGCCGCCACCTCCGGGCCGGTCCGGATCGCCCCCGGCGCGCGCCGCCTGATCCCGACCGGTCTCGTCCTCGGTCTGCCGCCTGGCTACGAGGCGCAGATCCGGCCGCGCAGCGGACTCGCGTTTCGCCAGGGCCTGACGGTCCTGAACTCCCCCGGCACGATCGACAGCGACTATCGCGGCGAAGTCAAGCTGCTGCTGGCCAACCTGGGTGACGAACCCGTCGACGTCGAACGCGGCACGCGGCTGGCGCAGATGGTGGTCGCCGCCGTGCCCGAGATCAGGTTCCAGGAGGACGAAACCCTCGGGCAACGCCCCGCGGAAGGCGGCCGCAACGACGGCGGCTTCGGATCCACGGATACTTAGTTGGAGCCTTCGCGGCCAACCTGCGTCCGGTGCTTACGGGCGCCGAGAACCCACGATCCTGTCCGGCTTGCCTTCGCGATGCGCCCCGATCAGGGCTCCGGGACGGGCGGTGCGGGATCCATGGCGATGATCCGGGTCCTGTTGGTGTACTGCTCCACCGCCAACACGAACCTGGCGTTGGGACTCACCGTGACCCAGTAGGGAAAGCCACCGCCGTTACGGGTCTGCCATCCCGTGGTCCGCCGCTCTTCCACGTCCGGCGCCTGGGGACCGCGCCAGATGTGGTCGATCTTGAACCGGCCGCCGGACTCAGGCTCGCCGAGCACTGTGGCACCGTCGGGGGACGAGAGGAACTGCCCGCGGAGCGCAATCACTCCCCGTTCCCGGTGAACGCGGATGTCACCGTCCTCAGCCTTGCGGTCGACGATCCAAAACGGCTTCGTGACCTCATCGGAGAGGCCGAGGTCAGGAAGGTGATAGGCACGCAAGTACTCATCGGTCCACGACCACTGGACTCGTTCATCCGGCTGCCATCCGGAACGTCTTTCGGACTCGTCGCCGAAGACGCGAATCCTGCGCTCCACGGACCCGTCCTCATCCATATGCACGAGATATGTGCGGTCCTTCCAGACCACCGAGAAAACGGGACCAATCGAATCGAGGAACACCGGGCTGGGATAGCCCAACTCCCAGGCATGACGCCACAGTCCGTCATCTTCCGCATCGCCAAAACGAAGCACCACCTCGCCGTCGATCTCTCCCTCCGGGGGCTCTCCGTCGCCCCATGAAATGTACAAACGATCGAAGTGACTGCCCTTGCTTCCCGGAAGCTCACCTCGGGAGTGAATCGCCCACGCTCTGCCGTCGTCAGCTACGGTCAACGACATACTCCAATCCGGCCGGTCTCGAGTGTTCCAGCCCCAGATTCGTTTGATCTCACCGTCCACGGCAAGTTCGATCAACTCCCTGTGCCAGGCTGAGACGTGGTTCTGGTCGGGCATGTCACTACTAAAGAGCGCCAAGCGACGGTCGGCAAGCCTCCAGACGCCGGTGGCCCTCCGGTCCGGCAGGTCGATGGTGTCGATGATCGAGCCGTCCGGAGCCAGACGCGCGAAGAAGGAGCCGTCCTCGGCGCTCCAACTTGCGCGTTCCGACCGCCACCAGTCCGGTGCCCTCCTGTTCAGCAGCGCTACCGCGTTGCCCTCGTCCTCAACGAAGCCGCCAACGAACTGCCCGTCAGGGAGCTCGATATCCCAAGGCGTCTGCGCCACGGAGATGGAGCAGAATGCCAAGCCGAGGATCGTCAGGATGAGCCGCTTAGCCATGAGGGCCGTTCCCGGCCGCATGGTACTCCGGGAGTCCACCCTAGCAGCCCCGCCCCGCCCCGCCCTGCAGTGATTCAGCGCCGACGCAGGACGCCCAGAAGCTCGGTCGTGCGCATCGCAACCGCCTTCCGGCCCCTTCGCCCGTCGCCGGCACGAAGCTACGGTTGAACCCTGGTCGACAGCTGGCCCTCGTCACTGGCAGTGGTGGAGCCCCAACCCCTCAGTCTGTCCGGGTCGCCCTTGCGTTACGCGCCGATCAGGGCTTCGGGACCGGCGGTGCCGGCCCCATGGCAATGATCCAGGTCCTGTTCGTGTACTGCTCCACCGCCAACACGAACCTGGCTTTGGGACTGACCCTGATCCGGTAGGGAAACCCGCCGCCGTTACGGATTTGCCATCCCGTGGTCCGCCGCTCTTCAACATCGGGCGCCTGGGGATCGCGCCAGATGTGGTCGATCCTGAACCGGGCCCCATGCTCAGTCGTGCCGTGGAACTGACCGCGCAAGGCGATCACTCCGCGCGCGTCCGGTGAGGGCTGATCTTTCCGTCGGCGCCATTGCGCTCGACGATCCAGAACGGCTTCGTGACCTCGCCCGAAAGGCCGAGGTCCGGAAGGTGATAAGCCCGTAGGTGCTCGTCCGTCCGGGACCACTGAACCCGTTCATCGTCCTGCCAAACGGTACTTCGTTCTGACTCCTCGCCAAAGACACGAATCCTGTGCTTCACGGAGCCATCCTCAGCCATGTGCAGGATGTATGTACGGTCCTTCCAGTACACGGAAAAGACTGGACCACTCGAATCGAGGAACACGGGAGCAGGGCTCTCTCCCTCCACGGGACGCCATGTTTCGCCCGCCGAATCGCCGAAGCGGAGCACCACCTCCCCGTCTATCTCCGCCTCCGCTGGCTCCAGATCGCCCCACCGGAAGTGGAGCCGGTCGATGACTCCCAGGTCCGGCTCTCCCACGGGGTACAACGCCCACGCCTTGCCGTCGGAGGATGGGATGAAACCTGCCCACCGCCAATCCGGCCGATCTCGCGGGTTCCAGCCCCAGATCCGAGCGACTCGCCCGGTCGGTGTGAGTTCGACGAACTCCTCGTGGATAGCGGAGACTCCAGCCTGATCCACCGTGTCCTTCGTTCCGAGCCAGAGCAGGCCATGGTCCAGACGGCTGAGACCCGTTGCCGAGCGTTTCGGCATGTCGATCGTGCCGCTGATCGAGCCATCCGACGCCAAGCGCACGAAAAAGGAACCACCCTCGGCACTTTCGCTTGCACGATCCGACCGCCACCAGTCCGGCGCCCTCCTGTTCAGCAGCACTACCGCGTCGCCGTCGTCCTCGACGAAGCCGCCGACGAAGTCTCCATCGGGAAGCTCGATGTCCCAGGCGGTTTGCGCCGCTGAAGTGGAGCAAACGGCGAAGCCAAGGATCGTCAGGAGCCACCGGTTCATCAGGCCCTCCTAGTCTTCCGTACAGTTTTCCGGGTCGTTCGCCTCGAAAGTCCAGCCCTGCGCGGCGATTGCATCCTCGTCGCCAGCGGACACGGAAAGAGGATTGACATCTTGCCAGTCTCGATCCTTGAAGCCAACATGGAGATGCCAGCCGCTTGAGCTACCTGTCTGGCCATCTAGGCCGATGTAGGTCCCGGGGAGTACCGGTCCCGGAGAACTGTCGAACTTCTTGTCAAGGGCGTCGTCGCACAGGAACCAGGCTTGCGACGCAAGCCAGGCCAGCACGACCAGCCAGGGCAGGCTGCCGCCGAGAAGTACCAGTCTCCGCGCCATGGCGCACTCCCGCTACTCGCCGGCATCACGAAGCCGACTGGGAACGTACTCAGTGGGCCCTATCGATCCGCGCCGTCAAGAGCGTTAGGTCGCGGGCCCCTTCAAGGGTTCAGAGGCGCCCTTCGCAGAGCTCCGCCACGCCGATGCGGCGTCTCGGACCCGGCCCGGCTCCAGGCCCCACTCTCTGCGCCGACGACACGGCCGTGGCCTCCGGCCCCAGCCAGTCGTTCTCCTCGAGAATCCGGCGCGCCTCCGGGAATCGCTCCGTCGACCAGAACTCGAACACGCTGTCGAGGACCGGGCGAGGGATGGTGTCCAGCCGTTCGACGAGGGCAAGAACCTCCTGCAACTCTTCGCCGATCGACCCGATCCGCTCCCGCGCCGGTAGCCCCGGATCGGACGAGTCGTCCACGGCCGCTGAAGTCTCCGCTTCAAACTCCGCCAGGACCCCGCACTGGCGCTCCTTCTCCTTCACCAGGCCGGCGAGCGATTCGATCACGCGCTTGCCGACATCGGCCTCGATCGAGCGCAAGGACGGATCGTCAGGCCCTGTGTACAGCAGATTCAGCTTCTCGAAACAGCCGCCGTCGAGTGATCCGCAGTAGAGGTCGAAGATGCGCCTCCCGGCCTCCTCGGCCAGGGGCCGTTCGTTCGCCAGGAGCGACACGGCAGCCTCCAGGCCGTCGTCGTGCCGAAGCTCAGTCCGTGGTTCCGCAGTCAGCGCAAGGGCCACGCGCCGAAGCCCGGAAGCAAGCGCCCGGCCTTCGAGCGGATGAGCGTCCTCCTCCAGTTCATGCGCTATGCCCATACCGAACAGATTCCAGGGCGCTTCGACCCCGACCACCTCCGTGGGAAGACCCTTGGCCTCCCGGTCCTTCATCACCTTCGCCCAGACGGCTTTGCGCGTCTCTTCCGTGCCCCACCGCTCCTGCAAGTAGGCGAGGCCCTGGAGGAGTATCTCAAGCACTTCGCGAGAGCCGAAGGGCCGGTGGGAGCCGATCGTCCCGGACCGCTGCCTTCGGTCGTACTCTTCCTCCACCAGGCTAGGCAGAGCCGCCTGGAACCGCCTCATCTGGCCCACGAACACGAGCGCGAGACGCCGGACCTCTTCGTCCGCCACGCTCTCCGGCAACTCGGCCAACAGCCCGAGGGAATCCTCCCTGCTGCGCAGACCTCTCATCGTCGGCACCCAGTCCCCGTCGTCGCCGCCTCCGTCGTCGCCGTACAAGCCCTCGTAGACTTCCTTCGCGGACCTGTGGTTCTCCGCCGCGAACTCAATCCACTGCGGGGGGTAGAGCGACATCCAAGCAATGAAGAATTGGCTAGCCGCGTCCCGCGCTTCGGGGCGTCCCTTCGCCAGAACCTCGCCAAACCACACCGCAAGATCCACGTCCTCCCGAAACCAAGCGCCGACTGAGTCGGCGGATTCCAAGCCAACGAACGCCCCGTAGAACGTACTCCCCAGCTCCTGCAGCGCCGTCTCCACGGTCGCCGCATCCTCGGAAAGGAGCGCCCGGAGCACCCAATCGCTGGCGACACCGCCGCTCGGAGAAGGCGTAACGAACGTCAACAGCGCTACCGTCGCGACTCCACGCGTCAGCGCGCGGGCCGTCGCCCTCCGACCAGTCCACGACTCCCACACTCGCAACCTCCCTAGCGTCCGCGACATGTGAACCCTCCTTGTGAGTTTTCGGTGCACTGGAAGCGTCCTCGTTCGTTCTCGGGGGTAAACAGACACGCCGCGATCCGGCTTGCACTCCCAAGCGTAGTAGCCGACGGCGCCCAAGTGTACGCCGCCGTTCCATCGATGTAGAGCTCGAAGGCCGGCATGCAGTCATGCCTTATCTCGCCGTCGATGACCAGTCCGTCCGTCTCGGAAGTCCGGAAGTCCAGCTCCACGCTGGCGTCGATCTCCAGCGGCCGGGACACGAGCGGCACGAGCGGATTGGCGCCCTCGAGTTCCAGCGCCAGAACGTCCCCGCTCCGCACGCTCGCGCTCCCCGGTATCCCGCCAAGCCGTGCCGTTCGATGAAGACGATCACAGTCCCCTTCCTCGTCGTAATCGTCGTCGTTGAGAACGCTGTCAGCCAGGGTCGTCTCCCTGTGGAACTGCGTCGTCAGGCCCGCCGGGGAGTCGGGTTCACTGACCAGGCGCAACCCGGACTGCTCCGAGGGCGGCGTCACGGTAACCGCTGCCTGAAGCCGATACGGCTCAAGCGTCCCCGTCGGCACGGTCCGCTCCGGCGGATTCGCGGACGGCCCGCGACCGTCGCCGCCGAAGATCATGGTCCTGAGCCTCGTTCCGCAAAGAGCAGGTGGCGACGGCACCCAGGCCGACGGAATGTAGGCCCGGAGAACGATGTCCACGTCTTCCGGCGTTTCCTCCTCGTCATCATCATCGTCGTCCTCGTCATCATCCTCGTCCTCGTCGCCATCGTCGTCATCGTCATCGTCGTCACCCCCATCATCACCACCGTCGCCCGGATCGGGCGGCTGTCCCGGCCCAGGATCGCCCTCGCCCGGGCCCGCCCCCGGCGGCAGGGAAATCGTCAGCGGCGGGAGCGGCACCGGCGTGCTCGTGACGGTGACCTCGTCCTTGAAGACAACGATGCCGTCCACACATTCCTGATCGTCCGGAAGCTCCGTATCGCCGTCGCAACTCAACACCTCGGGACCGGAGCCGCCGTACGCCGCGGTCGGCGGCTGCGGCACGACGTACCGATGGCAAGCACCGCCCGAAGCGAAGCGGCCGGCGGGGCAACTGGCGATCACCGCGATCGTGTAGTCGCCTCGACCTCCCCTCCACGGGTACACCCGGACGCTGTGCGGCCCGGCCGCCAGTTCGCCGCTCCAGTCGTCGTCCCGCGTTCCCCCGCGGTTCGTGCAGTAGAACCCGTTGACGGTACAGTCGATGTCCCGGTCCATGCCGGCCAGGGAGACGCTCACGGTCTGACGAGACGCCAGCGTGAATGAGTAGGTTCGTCCGGGGCTGTCCGTTTCGGTTGCGTAGACGAGTCCGATTCGCGTCTCCAGCGCGCGTCGCACCCTCGTTAGCGGTGATGGCGGGGGAGACGGTGTCGGCCCTGAAGGCGGCGCCGGCGGCGGCGGGGCGGCCGTGCCGCTGACGTTCAGCGCCCAGTTTCCGGTGCCACCGCCGTACGGGTACACCGTGACGGTGTGCGTGTCGGCGGCGAGCGTGCCACTCCAGGAGTCGTCCCGCGTACCGCCGTAGTTCGTGCAGCGGGAACCGTTGACCCGGCAGTCGATGTCGCGGTTCATCCCCGTCAGACTCACCGTGACCTCGTCACTCGACGACAGGCTGAACCGGTACTCCTTCTCGCTTTCGTCCGTCTCCGACACGCTGAACGGCAGGCTGTAGAGCCTCACCACATCGACCGGCGTGGTCGGCGGGTCGGCCGGTTGCAGCGAATGAGGGACGGTACCGCTGACGCTCAACGTCCAGCTTCCGGAGACGGCGTTGTACGGATACACCGTGACGGTGTGCGTCCCGGCGTTGAGCGTTCCGCTCCAGGAGTCGGCAGACGTGCCGCCGTAGTTCGTGCAAGTGGAGCCATTGACCCGGCAGTCGATGTCCCGGTCCATGCCCGTGAGGCTCACTGTGACCTCGTCGGTCGACGACACGATGAACTGGTACGACTTCTCGCCTGAACCAGTTTCCGAGACGGTGAACGGCAACGTGTAGAGCCTCGCTATCGACACGCCCGGCCCGTCGTCATCGTCATCATCCTCGTCATCGGGCGGAGGGTCCGGAGGAGTCACCGGGCCCGGTGTAGGCGGCGAAGCGGTTACCGTAGCGGCAAAGGTGACGGAAGCCGAAGCGCCCGCACCGTCCGAGACGCTGTAGGTGACCGTGTAGTCGGTGTCGACGGTCACGGTCGGGAGCGTGCCGGTGGCGCGGCGGGTCCCCTGCGAGAACGAGATCCCCGGAGGCTGGCCGGACAGGCCGTAGCTGTAAGGCGGAGCGCCCCCCGTTGCCACGGGGAAAACGGTGTTGACAACGCCGCCGGACGGCAGGGTGAAGTCCGGGATCGCCGGCAACGACAGGGAAGGCGGCGGCGGTGGAGGCGGCGGAGGCGCGGGCGGCGGCACCACCGTCGCGGTGAAGCTCACGGAGGCCGTCGCGCCCGCTCCGTCCGTGACGCTGTAGGTGACCGTGTAGTCCGTCTCGACGAGGACGGTCGGGAGCGTGCCGCTGGCACGGCGTGTTCCCGGTGCGAACGAGATCCCTGGTGGCTGGCCGGACAGGCCGTACGTGTAGGGGGCGGCCCCTCCTGTCGCAGCCGGGAACACCGTGTTGACGACGCCGGCCGAGGGCAGTCGAAAGTCGGGGATGCTCGGCAAGGAGAGCGCCGTCGCCGCAACGAGAGATGGCCCTCCAGCCATGAGCAGGACGAACAACGGCAGGGCGTGCCGCAAACCCCTCGCGGGCCTCGCGTTGCGGGATAAACGAACCCTCGCACACACCGCCGGAGGGCGGCACTGCCTTTGTGCCCGGCACCGGCGATTCAGTGCGCTGGAAGACTGGCGGACCGCGTGACGCCGTCTCTCGAATTGCATTCCGGGGACCCCCTGCATTCCGGGGACCCCCTGCATTCCGGGGTTCTCGCGAACCCCGCCAATCAGATTTGAGCGGGAACATAAACCCGATCCGTGGAGATGTCAAGCCGGAAGGCTGGCGGTGGAGGCGCCGTCGCCGACACTTCGGCGAGAAGAGCCAGTAGCGGCCTCTGCCGAGGCGCGGCTACACCCCCGACTCGCCCTGGACTACGGCGCCGCCTCCGCGCAGGCCTCGCGAAAGGCGGACGTATCCGTGAAGGCCTCTGGCTCGCCGGCCGCCTTCACGTACCGGCGTTCCGTCCCGCTCCGCAAGTCGCGCACGACCAGATCGAGTCCCATGTCGGTCGCGGAAGCAGCGCTTACCCAGTGGTGGCCGTTGACGTTGCAACCGTCCAGCACCTTCACCAGGACCTCCAGGTTCTCCGGCGCGAAGAAGAAGAACAGGCCGGCCTCCGCGGTCCGCGCGTCGGAGACGCGCGCGGCATTGCCGCCGCCATCCGAAAGGGACCAATCGAGCGTCACACGATAGCGGCCGTCCTGCAGGCACAGCGCGGTCGGCCCCGGCTCGCAGAGATCAACCGGCCGCCCCGCCTCCTGGCTCCTGATCGACGCAACCTGGAGTTCCCATCGGCTCTCGCGCTCGTCCCGCATGCGCAGCCTCGTCCGCTCGAACCGCGCGAGGACCCAGTCATGGTCGGCGGCGTCGAACGGCATCCACAGATCGGACGCTACGCGAAAGACATACGCGCCCCGGGAGAGAGCCTCCTCCTCGCTGCTTGCCGATGGAAGCACCATGATGTTCACGCCGCGTTCTTCTAGGATGTAGCCCGTCGGCGGTAGCCGGTCGTGGGCCATCAGTCGCTCACTGTTGGGCCGGACCACCGGGTTGCGCGCCACGACCGGGTCCACCAGGCCATGCCCATCGACCACCCTCAGGTCCGGCAGAAAGTAGGACTGGATGCCCAGGGCGCCGGTCGCAGTCAGCGCGTCCTCCGGAAACACGCCCCGTTCCATGCGCTCGTAGTCCGCCCACTCCTTCAGCTTGAGCCTGGCGGCCTCACGGTGCCCGGCGAATCGCAGTCCAACAAGTTGCTCCGCCATGCGCCGCCGAAGATCGTTGGAGATCGAGGCGAGAGCCTCCATGCCGGGCGCCGCGAACAACCAGCCCGCGTTCTCTTCCTCCAGGTCCATGTGGGACCGCTCTCGGTACTGCTCGACCGCCGCGCCCTGGAACAGGAGCTGGCCCTGCAGAGCGCCGCAGTAGAAGAGTGTCGGCACGAACAGGACGACGGCGCAGGCCACTGGACCTGGCACCTTCAACCTGGACTGCGCGGACAGCAAACGGCCCTGGAGCGCCGACGCCGCGGAACCCAGATGCACGATCCCCGCAGCCGCCGGGACAGCCAGCAGCGGCCAGTAGAAGTCCAGGGGCCGGTACTCGAAGTAATCCCCGCCTATCCTGAACACGTAGGCCATGTGAGGGACGATGCAAACGAGCGGCAAGAGGAGGCGGAGGTCTCCGCGCTCCCGCCACGCCCGTCGCATGGCCAGGGCCGCCAGCGGTATCAGCAGGTACAGCCCGGTTTCGATCGCCGCGGCCCACAGGTAGTTGAAGCCAGACTCGTACCAGGGCCGGACGTGTTTCGCGTAGTACGTGTTCGGCAGCCACTCGCCATAGTAGCCGTAGCGGAACAGGAACTGCACGCCAACGAGCGCGACGAATGGCAACACCAGCCAACTCAACTCCCGGACGTCGACGCGCAACCGCCTGGCGGCAACGATCCGCTGTGCCACGAACCAACCGAAACAGCAGACCGCGATCAACAGACCCTCCGGCCGCGTGCACGCGGCGGCCGCAAGGCTCAGCGAAGCGGCCAGCAGTCCCCGGCGACTGTCTGTGTGAACGCTCAGGCACACGACCGCCAGCACGACTAAGAGCGTGAACTGCCGCGTCTCCAGCCCGCCGCCCGAGGTCCACACAGCGAAGGTGGCGCTGCTACACAAGAGGCCCAGCGCCATCCAGATCACGAGCCCGCGCCGCCGGAGTCCGGACAGCGCCGCCGCCCACCAGATGACCGCGGCGAGCGTGCCGATCGTGCAGAGCACGGACAGCCAGGGAGCGACGTTCTCGGGACGCAGCCCGAAGACCTTCCAGAGAGCCGCCAGCTCGAGCACCCACAGGAAGTTGGTGTAACCCTCCACCCGCTCTCCGGGATTGAAGACGAGGCCGTGGCCCTCCACGAGGTTGCGGGCGTAACGGAAGCTGATGAAGGCGTCGTCGCAAAGGAACCAAGCCGCTGACACCAGCCAGGCCAGCACGATCAGCCAGGGCAGATTGCCGCCGAGAAGAGCCAGTCTCCGCACCATGGCGCGGCAGCCTAGTCGACGGAGCCCCGAAGAGCGCGGTCCGACGGCCTGACTTGGCCTAGTTTGAGTCGCCGTCGCCGGCGGTCCAGCTCGGCAGGGACGCCGGATCGATCCCCAGGGAAGCGAGCGCGCCCGACCAGGCGCCCACCGGGTCGCCGGAGAACACGATCGATTCCTCGACCGGCGCCGTCAGCCAGTCGCTGCGGCTGACCTCCTGCATCAACTGACCCGGCGCCCAGCCGGCGTGGCCCAGAAGCAGCCTCATCCGGTCCGGCGCGCTGCGGGCGAGCGTGCGCAGCGCGAGGATGTTCTGCGTGGCTCCGACACCCGGGGCGATCTCCGTGATGCCGTCCCGTTCCAGACCGGTCAGCCCGTCGAGAGACAGCAGCACCGTGCCGACCTCAGGCTGCACCGGACCGCCGACGAAGGCGACGACTTCCGAGCCGCCGGACCACTCGATGTCGAGCTCACGCAGGACCTCGTCGACCTTGAGCTGGCTCGGCCGGTTGACCACGAAGCCCAGGCTGCCGCCCTCGCCGCCTTCCTCGTGGGCCGCGAGCAGCACGACCGCCCGAAAGAAGAAAGGATCGAGAACCTGGGGCATGGCGACCAGCAGAGTCGGCGTCTCGAAGTCGTCCACCCCCGACATGAGCGCGACTCTACATGCGGCCGCCGGCCATGGCTGACTGACGACCGCGGCGCTTTCGGTTATCTTGTGCGCCCAACGGCACGAACCGTCCATCAAGGTCCGGCGCCTCGCTCGACCAGGGAAGAACCAGACATGACGAACAGCTTCGGCGCGATAAGAACGATGACCGCCGCGGGTCGATCCTTCCGGATCGCGCACCTGCCGACCCTGGGAGACGCGGGCCTGCCGGTAGAGCGCCTGCCGTACGCCCTGAAGATCCTGCTCGAGAACCTGCTGCGGAGGGAGGACGGAAGCGCCGTTCCGGCCAGCGACATCGAGGCCGTGGCTCGCTGGGAACCCCAGGCCGAACCGAACGTCGAGATCGCCTTCATGCCCGGACGCGTCCTGCTCCAGGACTTCACCGGTGTCCCCGCGGTGGCCGACCTGGCCGCGATGCGCGATGCGATGGCGACCATGGGCAGCGATGCTTCCCGCATCAATCCGCTGCAGCCGGCAGAGCTGGTGATCGACCACTCCGTGCAGGTCGACGAGTACGGCTCCGCCGCCGCGCTCCTGATCAACGCCGAACGGGAGTTCGAGCGCAACGAGGAGCGCTACCTCTTCCTGCGCTGGGGCCAGACTGCCTTCGAGAACTTCCGCGTCGTCCCGCCGGCGACGGGCATCGTTCACCAGGTAAACCTCGAGTACCTGGCGCGCGGCGTCATGACCTCGCAGAACGGTCACGCCGAGCCGCCCTTCGCCTATCCCGACACCCTGGTGGGCACCGACTCCCACACCACGATGATCAACGGCCTGGGCGTCCTGGGCTGGGGCGTCGGCGGCATCGAGGCCGAGGCCGCGATGCTGGGTCAACCGATCGCCATGCTGGTGCCGCAGGTCGTCGGCTTCCGTCTCGTCGGCGCCCTGCCGGAGGGCACCACCGCCACCGACCTCGTTCTGCGGGTCACGGAGATGCTGCGCAGCCACGGAGTCGTCGGCAAGTTCGTCGAGTTCTTCGGCCCCGGACTCGCCGAACTCAGACTGGCCGACCGCGCGACGATCGCGAACATGGCGCCCGAGTACGGCGCCACCTGCGGCATCTTCCCGATCGACCGCGCCGCGATCGACTACCTCCGCTTCACGGGCAGAAGCGAAGCTCAGGTGGAACTGGTCGAAGCGTACTGCCGCGAGCAGGGACTCTTCCACGACCGGCACACGCCGGAGGCCGAGTACAGCGACACGCTGGAACTCGACCTGGCCACGGTCGAACCGTCCCTCGCCGGCCCACGACGGCCCCAGGACCGGGTGCCCCTGTCCGGGGTCAAGGACTCCTTCCTCGGTCAGTTGCCTCAGCTTTCGACCCGCGGCGGCGGCCTGCCGGTGCTCGACGGCGACGGCGCGGCCGATGACGCCGCGGCAGCCGATGACGCCGGTGAACGGGCTGAGATCACGGACGGTTCCGTGGTCATCGCGGCGATCACGAGCTGCACGAACACATCGAACCCGTCCGTCATGCTGGCGGCCGGGCTGCTGGCGAAGAAAGCCGTCGAGGCCGGCCTGCGAACCCGCCCCTGGGTCAAGACGAGTCTGGCCCCGGGCTCCAAGGTGGTGACCGACTACCTCGCGGAAGCCGGCCTCACACCCCACCTGGAAGAACTGGGTTTCCACACCGTCGGCTACGGCTGCACGACCTGCATCGGCAACAGCGGTCCGCTGCCGCCGGCCATCTCGGCCGCGATCGCCGAAGGCGAGCTGGTCACCGTTTCCGTCCTCTCCGGGAACCGCAACTTCGAGGGCCGGATCTCGAGCGAGGTACGCGCCAACTACCTGGCCTCGCCGCCGCTGGTCGTGGCCTACGCTCTCGCAGGCCGCATCGACATCGACCTGTACCGCGAACCCCTCGCCGAGGGTCCCGACGGTCCCGTCTACCTGCGCGACGTATGGCCGGCTCAGGGCGACATCCAGGCGGCTCTCGAGAGCTCGCTGAGGCCGGAGATGTTCACGCGCCGGTACTCCGATGTCTTCGCGGGCAGCGAAGCCTGGCAGGCGCTCGCCGTTCCAGCCGGACGGACCTTCGACTGGCAGGCCGACTCGACCTACGTGAAGCAGCCTCCGTTTTTCGCCGACATGCCGCGCCAGCCGGAACCCGTCGAGGACATCCGCGGCGCCAGGGTGCTGGCGCTGCTTGGCGACACGGTGACCACGGACCACATCTCGCCCGCCGGCCCGATCAGCCCGGACAGCCCGGCCGGGCACTACCTCCGCGACCTGGGGGTGGAGCCCGCCGACTTCAACGCCTACGGAGCGCGCCGCGGCAACCACGAGGTCATGATGCGGGGCACGTTCGCCAACGTCCGCCTGCGCAATCACCTGGTGCCGGGAGTCGAGGGCGGCTACACCGTGCTCCTGCCGGAAGGGGAGCAGATGTCGATCTACGACGCGGCGATGGCCTACCGCGAACGAGGCGTGCCCCAGATCATCCTGGCCGGCCTCGAGTACGGCACGGGTTCGTCGCGCGACTGGGCCGCCAAGGGGCCCCGGCTGCTCGGCGTGGAGGCGGTCATCGCCAGGAGCTACGAACGGATCCACCGCAGCAACCTGGTTGGGATGGGGATCGCGCCGCTCGAGTTCCTGGACGGCGAAGGCCCGGCAGAACTGGGGCTCACGGGCCGCGAGGAGTACGCCATCGAAGGGCTTGCCGCCGGGCTCGCCGCGGACTTCGAACCCGGCCTGACCGTGCGCGTGCGGGCCGCGAGCGATGACGGCGAGATCGCCTTCCGCGCGCGCGTCCGCCTCGACACGCCACAGGAGGCGGAGTACTACCGGCACGCGGGCATCCTCCAGTACGTGCTGCGACAGCTCCTTGACGACGACGCCTGATCGACGGGTCCTGGACCCCGTCGCCGCGCTGCCGGCCCGCGAGCGGCTCAGGATCAACGAGATCTTCTACTCGATCCAGGGGGAATCGACCTTCGCGGGCCGCCCCTGCGTACTGGTGCGACTCACCGGCTGCCAGATGCGCTGCACCTGGTGCGACACCGAGTACAGCTTCTACGAAGGCTCGTGGATGCGGGTCGACGACGTCATCGACCGGGTGCTCTCGTACGGTTGTCCTCTGGCCGAAGTCACCGGCGGCGAGCCGCTGCTCCAGCCCGGGGTCCACACCCTGATGAGCGGCTTGTGCGACCGCGGCCTCGAGGTCCTGCTCGAGACCGGCGGCGGACTCGACATATCCGGCGTCGACCCGCGTGTGAGACGCATCGTCGATCTGAAGTGCCCGGCCAGCGGCGAGGCCGCGAACAACCACTGGCCCAACCTGCGGCACCTGCGAGCCAGGGACGAGGTGAAGCTCGTCGTCCAGGACCGCGGCGACTACGAGTGGGCGCGAAGCGCCATCCGGGAGCACCGGATCGATCGCCTCTGCACCGTCCATCTCTCGCCCGTCTGGGACGCCCTGGAGCCCGCCGAACTCGCCTCGTGGGTGCTCGAGGACGGGCTGCCGGTGCGGGTTTCGCTGCAGCTTCACAAGGCCCTCTGGGGGGGCGAAGAGCGCGGCGTCTGAACCCGATCGAGCCGCGTCCCACGAGCGCATGGGGGACTGCTACACTCCGCGCCGAATGCGGCCCAGGAGGATTCGGACGCCGGCAAGGGCAGAACTCCGGGGGGAAGAAGAAGGGGTGAGACAGTCAAGATGAAAGCGGCCAAGCTGACCTACGAGGACCAGGAGTACGAATTCCCCGTTATCGTCGGCTCCGAGGGCGAAGTGGCAGTCCAGAGCCACGCGCTCCGGAGCCTGACCGGTGCCATAACGCTCGACCCCGGCTACGGAAACACCGGTTCCTGCCGCAGCGCGATCACGTTCATCGACGGCGAGAAGGGGATCCTGCGCTACCGCGGCTACCCCATCGAACAGCTCGCGGAGGAGGCGTCCTTCGTCGAGGTCTGCTACCTGCTGATCTACGGCGAACTGCCCGATCAGGACGAGCTGGAAGACTTCCGCGCCAGGCTGCGGCGGCACACGCTGATCCACGAAGACATGAAGAAGTTCTTCGAGGCGTACCCGCCGACGGCGCACCCGATGGCGATCCTGTCCTCGATGATCTCGTCGCTCGCCACCTTCTACTCCGAGGACGAAAACGTCGACCTGCACGTCGTTCGTCTGATCGCCAAGCTGCCGACGATCGCCTCGTTCTCCTACAAGAAGTCGATCGGCCAGCCCTTCGTCTACCCGCAGAACGACCTGGGCTACGCGGAGAACTTCCTCAACATGATGTTCTCCGTCCCGTGCGAGGACTACGAGCCGCCGCCAGTGCTGGCCCGGGCGCTCAACATGCTGCTCATCCTGCACGCCGACCACGAGCAGAACTGCTCCACTTCGACGGTCCGCATGGTCGGCAGTTCCGGCGCCAGCCTGTTTGCCGCTATCTCCGCCGGCATCGACGCTCTGTCCGGACCGCTTCACGGCGGAGCGAACCAGCAGGTGATCGAGATGCTGGAGGCGATCCGCGACAGCGGTGACGACTTCAGCAAGTTCGTCGACCGCGCCAAGGACAGGGACGATCCCTTCCGCCTGATGGGCTTCGGACACCGCGTCTACAAGAACTTCGATCCGCGCGCCAGCATCCTGAAGGGCGCCGCGGACGAGGTCCTGGAACAGCTCGGCGTGAACGATCCGCTGCTCGCGATCGCCAAGAGCCTGGAAGAGGTCGCGCTCCGGGACGAGTACTTCGTCGAGCGCAAGCTCTACCCGAACGTCGACTTCTACAGCGGCATCATCTACCGGGCGATGGGCCTGCCGACGAACATGTTCACCGTCATGTTCGCGCTCGGCCGGCTGCCCGGCTGGCTCGCCCACTGGAAGGAGATGTCCGTCGACCCGGACAACCGGATCAACCGGCCGCGGCAGATCTACACCGGCGCCCTGGCCCGCGACTACAAGCCGCTGGCGGACCGCTAGCGCTAGCCGCTACGCGCGAAGTTCCGGCCGGGTCGGCTTCGCCGGCACGTGGCCTCGCCGGTACACCAGGATCGTCCGGTCGAAGGTGATCACGGGCTTGCCGTCCTGGTTGTAGCCGACGGTGCGGAAGCCGACGATCCCCTGGTGCGGCCGCGACTTCGACTCGCGCACGGAGAGCACCTCGCTCTGCGCGTAGAGCGTGTCGCCCTCGAACACCGGATTGGGCAGGCGGACCCTGTCCCAGCCCAGGTTCACCGCGTTCTGGGACAGGTCGGCCACGGTCAGGGCCGTTACCAGGGAGAGGGTGAAGCAGGAGTTGACAAGGGGCCGGCCCCACTCGGTCTGGCCCGCGTACTCGCGGTCGAAGTGGATCGGGTTCGGGTTCAGGGTGATCATCGTCAGCCAGACGTTGTCGCCCTCGGTAACGGTGCGACCCAGCGCGTGCCGGAAGACCTGACCTACGGCGAAGTCTTCAAACACTCTGCCGGCGCCATCCGCCGGGGAGCCGGTATGTACGTTGTCGCTGCTCATGCCTTGAGAACCGCCCCCTTCTGTTCCAGTTCGAGGATGTCGCCGGCGGCGTAGCCGAGCTCCGCGAGAACCTCCTCGGTGTGCTCCCCCATCCGCGGTTCGCGCCGCCGCAACGTTCCCGGCGTTCGTTCCAGGCGCGGCGCGGGCGCGATGTGGATCTCGCCGTCGGGTCCGATCGGAAAGGTGCCGCGCTCGACGTTGTGGGCGTGCCGGGGCGCCTCGTCGAGGTCGAGCACCGGCGACACGCAGGCATCGAGTTCGCTGAACACCTCCGCCCACTCGTCCCGGCTACGCGTCAGAAAGGCGCGCCGGAAGGCCTCGATGTGTTCCGGCCAGCACTCCGTGTCCATCTGCTGATCCACCACGTTCACTCCGGTCCCTTCACACAGCGCCGCGAAGAACTGCGGCTCGATGGCGCCGACCGAGACGTAGCCGCCGCACTTGCACTCGTAGCAGCGGTAGAAGGCGGCGCCGCCGCCGAGCAACCCGACGCCCGGAGTCGAGCGCGCCCCTTTCTGCCCGAAATGAACCGCCATCAGCGAAGCGGCGCCGTCAACCATCGCGGCGTCGATGTACTGGCCGCGGCCAGACCGTTCCCGCTCGAACAGAGCGCTGAGAATGCCGAAAGCCGCCATCAATCCACCGCCGCCGAAGTCGGCGACCAGGTTGAGGGGCGGCAACGGCGGGTCGCTCCCGTTACCGATCTGGGACAGCACGCCGGCAAGCGCAATGTAGTTCACGTCGTGGCCGGCGGCCTGGGACATCGGCCCGGTCTGCCCGTACCCCGTCAGCGAACAGTAGACCAGACGCTCGTTCAGCGCGGAGAGCGTACGGTAGTCGCAACCCAGACGCGCACAGACACCAGGGCGGTTGCCCTCGAGGAAGACGTCGGCGGACCTCGCCAACTCGTGCAGGATGCGCTGGCCACTCGAGGTCTTCAGGTTGAGCGCGATGCTGCGCTTGTTGCGCGACACCATGTCGCCCGACCGGACCGGCCCGCCGACTGCGTTGTCGACTCGCAGCACGTCCGCGCCCATGTCGGCAAGCAGCATGGAGCAGTAAGGGCCGGGCGCCAGTCGCGACAGGTCGAGAACCCGCAATCCGTCGAGGGCGCCCACGGGGGTGGAGCCTAGCAGCGCCACCGAACCCGCCGTTGATACCCTGACCCGATGGAAGCGCCGGCCACGGCCACCGTTCTGCCGCGCTCCAAGCATCCCATCACCTCGCGCAAGCTCTCCAACGGCGCGCAGAAGGTCCTCCGCCGACTCCGTCAGAGCGGCAGAAACGCCTGCCTGGTGGGCGGCAGCGTACGCGACCTGATGCTCCGCCGGCGGCCGAAGGACTACGACGTCGTCACCGACGCGCGGCCCGAGGAAGTGCGCCGGCTGTTCAGGAACTCGCGGATCATCGGCCGGCGCTTCCGTCTCGTCCACGTCCTGTTCGCCGGCGAGGTGGTCGAGGTGTCCACCTTCCGCGGTGCGCCGGACCCGGATGACCAGCGCCGTTCCCCCGGTGAACTCCTCGTGACCAGCGACAACACCTACGGCACGCCCAGGCAGGACGCGTTCCGCCGCGACTTCACGGTCAACGCCCTGCTCTATCGCGCCTCGGACCAGGCGGTCGTCGACTACGTCGGCGGCATAGAAGACCTGGAGAACGGTTTTCTGCGGGTGATCGGCGATCCGAACGTGCGCTACCGGGAGGATCCGGTGCGCATGCTGCGCGCCTGCGAGTTCGCCGCCCGCCTGGACTTCGAGATCGAGGAAGAGACGCTCGGCGCCGCCTTCGCGCATCGCCGCGACATGGTCAAGGCTTCGCCGCACCGCCTGATCGAGGAGTTGCTCCAACTGCTCTCGAGTGGCCGCAGCGCCGCCGCCTTCGACTGGATGGGACGTTCCGGACTGCTGCCGGTCGTCCTTCCGGAAGTCGACGAAGTGTCGGGACCGTCGAGCGCGTCGAACAGTTTCTCGAACCTCGCCCACCTCCTGGACAAACGGGTACGGGCGGGCCCGGAGGTGCCGACCGCCGTGCTCCTCTCGTCCCTGCTGCTGCCGCGGGTCGTGGTCGGCAGGGACCGCCTGGAAGCGGGCGGCGCAGGGGTTCACCGCCGTCGTCTCCAGCAGCTCGTGGACGACGTGGTGGCCGACTTCGGCGAGCGCTTCGCCCTCTCCGCCGCGCGGCGCAGCAGGATGAAGAAGGCGCTCGAGACGTTCCAGCGCCTGTGCGAAGAGCCCCGCAGTTCGAGAACCGTGCAGAGCCTCGTCCGGCGCGAAGCCTTCGGTCCCGCTCTCGAGCTCTTCGACCTCCTCTCAACCGCCACCGGCAGCGGCGCCGGAGCACTGGAGGCGTGGCGGCGACAGGCCGCAGCCGCGCCGTCCCCCGAGCCCGCGACCGCCGCCCGACCGCGCCCAAGGCGGAGACGGCGGCGACGACGACGACGTCACCTCTAGCCGGATCAGCCCGTAAGGCGAAACCAGCGCGCGAAGATCCGCTGGGCCATTGGAGTGAACCGGGTCGTGCGCCACTGGTTCGCCGCCTTCTTCAACACCTCGGCCCGTGTCGGATACGGCAGGATGGTCGAGGTGAACCGGGAAAGGCCAAGCCGATGGGTGACGGCCAGCGAGAGCGGCGCGATCAGATCGCCGGCGCCGGCCGCGACCACGGTGGCGCCGAGCACCCGGTCCTTGCCTCGCTGGAGCAGGACCCGCAGGAGTCCCTCCTCCTCGCCGTCGAGCATGGCGCGGTGGTTCTCACCGAGCGGCACGTCGATCACGTCGACGGCGATGCCCCGCTCCTCCGCCTTGGCGCGGTCCAGACCGACGTGCGCCACCTCGGGCGACGTGTACGTGCAGCGCGGCACGACCAGCCGATCGGCCCGCGCGCTGGGGAAGAACAGCGCGTTCTGGATCACGACGCCGGCGTGGGCGTCGGCGAGGTGAGTGAAGTTGGGCGCGGGCGTCACGTCGCCGGCGGCGAAGATGCGCCGATTCGTCGTCCGCAGCTTCGCGTCGACCTCGACGCCGTTCGCGCCGGACCGGACGCCGACGCCCGAAAGCCCCAGGCCTTCGACGTTCGGCGTCCTGCCCACGGCGACGAGGAGTTCGTCGCACACCGTCTCACGGCGTTTGCCCTCGCCGTCGACGTAGCTCAGCCGGATCGCTCCGGAGTCCGGTACGGCCTCCTCGATCCTCGCGCCGAGCGCCAGGTCGACGCCGTCCCGCCGGAGCGCCCGTTCGACCAGGGCCGCTGCGTCCGGGTCCTCGCGCGGCAGGATGCCGGGCAGCACGTCGAACGTCGTCACCCGGCTGCCGAGCCGCGCGAAGGCCTGGGACAGCTCGCAGCCGATCGGGCCAGCGCCGACGACGGCCAGCCGCTCAGGCCGCTCGGTGAGCGTGAAGACCGTCTCGTTGGTCAGATAGTCGCAGCGTTCGAGCCCCGGTATCGGCGGCGCCTGGGGGCGGGCGCCGGTGGCGATCACGGCTCGCCGGAAGCGCAGTTCCCTTTTCCCGGCGGGGCCGGTCACCGCGACCGAGCGCTCGGAGACGAAGCGCCCCTCCCCAAGGTAGACGTCGACGCCGGCGTCCCGGAAACGCTCGGCGCTGTCGTCCCGGCTGATCGCCGCCCGGACACGGCGCATGCGCTCCATCGCCGTGCCGAAATCGCCTGACCGCTCGGATCCGGGCGCTCCGAACGGGGGATCGGCGCGGCCCGCGCTCCATCGCCGCGCGGCCGCGATCACGGCCTTGGACGGCACGCAACCGAAGTTCAGGCAGTCGCCGCCCATCAGCCGGCGCTCGATCAGCGCCACCCGGGCGCCCAGGCCCGCCGCCACGATCGCGGTCACGAGACCGGCGGTGCCGGCCCCGATCACCACCAGGTGGTAGCGGGCCGACGGTTCAGGATTCGTCCAGTCCGCCGGCGCCACCTGGGCGGTCAGCTCCCGGTCGTGCCGGTCCTCCGCCAGGATCTCCGGTCTGGCGCTCATCACTCGCCAACCTCCTCCCTGAGTGCCCGGCGGGCGATGCGGGTGACAAGCGCGATCACCACGACCGTGGCGAGCAGCCCGACGCCGGTGACGACGTAGGTTCCCCAGCCCCGCTCGTCGCTGACGCCGGCCGCGATCTCGGCCACGTCGCCGACCACCTTGCCGTAGTACACGTAGAGCAGGGTCGCCGGGAACATGCCGATGAAAGCGCGGACGTAGTCCCCCAGACTCACCCTGGTCAGTCCCAGAGCGTAGTTCAGCAACACGAAGGGAACGATCGGCGTCAGCCGCAGCAGCAGGACGATCTTGAAGCCCTCGCGGCCCACCGCCCGGTCGATCGCGGCGAAGCGAGGCTCCGTAGCGACGCGCTTCTCGATCGCCCCGCGGACCAGGTATCTCGACGCCAGAAAGGCCGCCGTCGCCCCCAGGGAAGCGCCGACGAAGACGAACGCGGTGCCTTCGGCGAGACCGAAGATCGCGCCGCCGGCGAGAGTAAGCAGCGAACCGGGAATGAAGGCGACAGTAGCCACGGTGTAGCCGAGGACGAAGACGATCGGGCCCCACACGCCGAGACCATCCACCCAGGCGGTGAACTCCGGCAGGTAGCCGGCCACGCGCCGGCCGAACAGGAGCAGTGCCGCGATGAGAACGACGACGGCGGCAGCCCGGAGGGCCAGGCCCGCCTTCGAGGTCCTCGCACCAGCGGTTTCGGCGGCTTCGTTCATCCGTCATCTCTCCCGCAGCGGTGCTCCGTGCCCGCGAGATCGAACACGGTCTTGACCGGCGTGTACACCTCGCCGGGCAGGTCGACGAACCGCGTCTTCCACCCGGCCATCGAGCCGTTCCACAGGCCGGGACGTTCCAGCGAGAAGAGCGGTCTGCCGCCGTGGCTCTTGTGCACGAGGAAGCTGGCGGCGTGATCCACGTAGTTCTCGAGGCGGTACGGCTCGCCGCCGGGATCGAGGACCGCGCAAACCATGAACACCGGGTTGAAATGAGTCGCCCCGCCGAGGATGGCCGACTGCTCCGCGTCGTCCATGTCGATCTGCGACGTCTCGACGATCTGCAGCCCGACATCGCCCGACTCGTCCCGCACCCAGAACGGACCGCCGCCCGCCGTCCCAAGGGTCGGCACGACCCCGCAAACCCGGGACGGTCGGTCCGAACTCCGGGCCATCTCCCGGGCCATGCCGGCCAGAACCCGGAGCGCCCTCACCGCCGGGCCCTGGAACGGTTCCGGCTGCATGTTGTCGATGTTCTTTAGCGCGATGAGCTCAAAGCCCTGGTCGGCCAACTGCTGGAGATTGCGGATCAGCGCGCCATGTCCGCCCGGCCGGACCAGCAGGGACGCCGCCGGGTCGTCGTTCAATCGGAAGGGTCGATCCCGCTCGTCGAGGGCGATGCTGTCGGTGGCCGGAGACTGGTGGGAGAGCGTGATCTCGAAACGGCATCCGCAACGCCGCTCGAGCGCCGGCAACCGCTCGTGGAGCAACGCCTCGAACGCCGGCCGGTGTCCCGAAGCGACGGAGAAGTGAAGCGCCGCCGTTCCACCGCCACCGAGGACGGCCGCCGCCTCGACGAGGTGCTCCTCGAGCGCCGTTCGCACCTCGCCGTCGGGATACCGGTGGAAGGGGATCAGGGCCTTCGGCGTGTCGCCGTACCGATCGAGGACCTCCGCGGCGCCGCCGTCGAACGGCAGATGGCGCCGCGCGTCGGCGAAGCGACGGAGTATGGGATGGTCCACGTCGCCGCCGGCGTCAGCCGCCTTGAGCTCCGCGAAGAGCCGGGAAGCCGCGCCCGAGGCCGGCACGAACCGGATCATGCGCCCGGACCGCGCCGCCGAACGTCCCTCTTCCGCAAGCCGGTCGGCTTCCGGCCCGGCGGGCAGCGCGTCGATGCCGTCACCCGGCACGGCCGGCCGGATCAGCTCGGCCTTCGGGGGCGGGTCACGCAGAATGGCAAGCTGCCGCCGCGCCTCTTCGACGCCGATCCCGTGCGCCTCGAGCTGCTCGCGGTCCGCCGCGCGCAGATCCTCCTCAACTGCGGTCGCCGATCTCATCTCACCATGAGAACGTAGGCAACTGCTCGAAACATCCCGCGATCGTCGGCGCGGCGCGATCCCGGCCGGAGAGCAGCGGTTCTTCGATGGGCCAGTCGATGCCGATCTGCGGATCGTTCCAGGCGATCGCAAGCTCATCGTCGCCGTCGTAGTACTCGTCGCACTTGTACTGCACCTCGGCGGTTTCGCTGACCACGCAGAAGCCGTGAGCGAATCCGCGCGGGATGAAGAGCTGGCGAAAGTTGTCCTCCGAAAGCAGGCAGCCGGTCCACTCCAGAAACGACGGCGAGCCGCGCCGCACATCGACGGCTACGTCGAAAACCTCGCCCCGGGTGACGCGGACGAGCTTGGCCTGCTGCCGGCGGCACTGAAGGTGAAGGCCCCGCACGGTGTCCCGGTTCGATCGGGAGTGGTTGTCCTGGACCCAGGGCCGGCCGATGCCGCCCTCCGCGAACGTGGCGGCGTTGTAACTCTCCAGGAAGAAACCGCGCCCGTCACGATGAACGACCGGTTCGACGATCAGGACGCTGCGCAGCCGCGTGGCGCGGACCCTGGGCAAGGCGCTCATCGCCCTTCCTCGAGGACCAGGCTGAGGTAGCGGCCGTACGCATCGTTGGTCTTCGCCGCCAGCCGCTGCAACTGGTCGGCGTCGATGTAGCCCATGCGGTAGGCAACCTCTTCCAGGCAGGCCACCTTCAGCCCCTGCCGCTCCTCGAGCGCCTGGATGAAGTTGCCTGCCTGCAGCAGTGCCTCGTGAGTCCCCGTATCGAGCCAGGCGATGCCGCGGCCAAGCAGCTCGACCCGCAGCGTCCCCTCGTCCAGGTAGAGCCGGTTCAGGTCCGTGATCTCCAGTTCGCCGCGCGCCGACGGACGAAGCGTCCGCGCCAGCTCGACGACACGGTCGTCGTAGAAGTAGAGACCCGGCACCGCGTACGGCGACCTGGGCGCCGCCGGCTTCTCCTCCAGGCCGACCACGCGCCGCCCCGCGTCGAAACTGACGACGCCGTAACGCTCCGGATCCCGGACCCGGTAGCCGAAGATCGTGGCGCCGGGCGACGACAGGTGGCGCGCCGCCGCCCGCTGCAGGACATCCGCCAGTCCGTGGCCGTGAAAGATGTTGTCTCCCAGGGCCAGCGCGGCCCGGGCGCCTCGCAAGTGCTGGGCGCCGATGAGGAACGCCTGGGCGATGCCCTCGGGGGCCTCCTGGACGGCATAGGAAAGCTCGATGCCCAGATCCCGGCCGTCACCGAGCAGGCGCCGGAACGCGGGCTGGTCGTGCGGCGTCGTGATGATCAGGATCTCCCGGACGCCCGCGACCATCAGGCTGGAAAGCGGGTAGTGGATCATCGGCTGGTCGTAGACCGGCAGCAACTGCTTGCTGACCGCCCGCGTCACCGGGTGCAGCCGGGTGCCGGCTCCGCCCGCCAGCAGGATTCCCCGAAGGGGACTCATGTCGCCGCCGTCAACCGCTGCTGAAGGCCCAGCCGACGCCGTTCGCCGCCAGAAGCGACCGCGTCGCACCAGTCCAGGTGATCCAGGTACCAGCGCACGGTCTCGCGCAGACCCGTGTCGAAGTCCCGCCGCGGCGCCCAATCCAGGTCTCTCCGCGCCTTGGCGGCGTCGATCGCATAGCGCAGATCATGGCCCGGCCGGTCCTCGACGAAGGTCACGAGCTCACGGTAGCTCCCTGTCCCCTTTGTCGCCAGCGCGGGATTCTCGGCGGCCGGGAACTCCGCCTCGATCGCCGAGCAGACCGCCTCCACGACCTCGAGGTTCGTTCTCTCCGCGTCGCCGCCGAGGTTGTAGCTCTGGCCCGGCTCACCCAGCCGGAGCACGCGGAGCAGCCCCTCGCAGTGGTCGTCCACGTGAAGCCAGTCACGGACGTTCGCACCCTTGCCGTACACCGGAAGCGGCAGTCCGGATGCGGCGTTCAGGATCATCACCGGGATCAGCTTCTCGGGAAACTGGTAGGGACCGTAGTTGTTCGAGCAGTTGGTCACGATCGCCGGCAAGCCGTAGGTACGGCACCAGGCGTGCACCAGATGATCCGCCGCCGCCTTGGAGGCCGAGTAGGGCGAACTGGGATCGTAGGCGGTGTCCTCCCGGAACCGCCCCGACTCGCCGAGGCTTCCGAACACCTCGTCCGTCGAGACATGGATGAACCGAAACCCTGCCCGTTCCCGTTCAGACCGGCGGCCGAGATCGAGTCGGGCCGCCTCGAGGAGCTCGAACGTGCCGAGAGTGTTCGTCCGAACGAAGGCTCCGGGGCCGTCGATCGAGCGGTCCACGTGGCTTTCGGCCGCCAGGTTCAGGACCGCCGACGGCCGGTGCTCGGCGAACGCCTTTCGCACCGCTTCACGGTCCGCGATGTCCCCGAGCACGAAGGTGTAGCGGGGGTCGTCGGCCACCCGCTCCAGGTTGCTCAGGCTGCCGGCGTAGGTCAGCTTGTCGAACACGACCACGCGGCGGTCCGCGTCGCGGGCTTCGGCGAGCGCGGCGGCCACGAGGTTGCTGCCGATGAAACCGGCGCCGCCGGTAACTAGCAGAGTCTCGGTCGCAGCCAATGGAACTCCCGGCGCCAGCCCGTCAAGCCGCCGGAGCTTCCGGCAGGACAGCCGCCGCCGCCGCCAGGACCTCGCGGTGCAGCAGGCCATTGGTGGCCACGACGCCGCGATTCGTTTCCAGAGTCCGCCCCAGACTGAAGTCGAGCTCCCGGCCGAAGGCGTCCGTCACGGCGCCGCCGGCTTCCGTCACGACGATGAACCCCGCGGCGTGATCCCAGATCTTCTCGCGATAGGTGGCGGAAGAGGGCAGGCGGAGGTAGATCGACGCGTCGCCCCGCGCGATCGCCCCGTACTTGCATTGGCTGTCCATGCGCACCGGAACGGCCGTCACGCCGAGCCGCTCGGCTATCCCCGCGTGCCCGCCCCGATCCGAGTGCATGGACACCGCCGACTCACAGAAGACGGCCTCCGTCGAATCGGCAACCGAGGACACGCCGATCCGGCGGGGCGCCGACCCGTCCTCGTCCAGCGGCAACTCCCAGGCGCCCCGTCCGCGGGCGGCGGCGAACAGGCACCCGCGACCATTCCCGGAGGACAGATTCGGACAGCCGAGAACGCCCCCCACGACCTCTCCGTCCTCCATCAGGCCGAGCGCGATCGCGTACTGGTCGCCGCGCAGGAACCCCTTCGTGCCGTCGATCGGATCGAGCACCCAGAACCTGCCGGTCGCGCCGCCGGCGCTCGAACAGCGATCGATCGCTTCGCCCACCTGGTTCGCGGCCACGCCGGGAAGCTCGGACCTGACCGCATCCGCGACCCTGGCCATGACTTCCCGCCCCTCGGGGGTGACGAGGTCCGGCGACGTCTCCTCGCCGACGATGGCGTCTTCCGCCGGCAGCACAAGGCTGACCAGGGCTTGCGCCGCGTAGTCCGCGACCGTCACCGGCGAGCGGTCGTCCTTGGTCAGGAAGACGCCCCCGAGTGCCGCCTGCAGACGCCGGGTAACCCGGCTGGCGATCCGCACCGCGCAAACCGCGTCCGTCAGTTCTGCGTAGTTCGTCAAGTCGGGATCAGAGCGCACGGCGGCAATGATATGGGCAGCCACCCCTCATGCCACACTGAGCCGATGCCCCACGGACCACAGGACGAAGCCGCCCTGGTGGCGGAGGCGATCGAGGGTTCGGAACCCGCCTTCCGGACGCTGGTCGAGCGCTACCAGCGACCCGTCTTCAGCCTGGTCCTGCGCATGGTTCGTGATCGCGGCATCGCCGAGGACGTAACCCAGGAAGTCTTCGTCAAGGCCTGGCTGGCGCTCGCCCGCTACGACCCGAGGCGGCGTTTCGCAAGCTGGCTGTTCAAGATCGCGAGCAACGCGGCAATCGACCAGCTTCGCCGGAAGAAACTCCCCACGACGTCGATCGAAACCAGCGATCCGGACCAGTCGTCCATCCTGGACCGCATCGAGGATGAGCGCTCGGAGTCCCCGGACACCCTGGTCAAGCGGCGCGAACTGTCGTCAGCTCTCGAAGCGGCAGTGGCAGCTCTGCGGCCGGAGTATCGGCTCGTCGTTCTGCTCCGGTTCCGGGAGGAACTCCCCTACCGGGACATCGCGGAGGCGACCGGCATGCCGCTGGGAACCGTCAAGACGAATCTGCGCAGGGCGCGCCGCGAGATCGAGGAACGCCTGCGCAAGGATGGCGTCGTGTGAAACACGCCGGATCCGGAACCAGCGTGAAACCACGGCGACCCCGCAAACGTAGGGCGAAGGGCATGCGGAACGTCGTGCCCGAGTCGCCGTCGTACAATCGCACACGCCGCGAGGAATGAACATGCGGAACCGAATCGACCTCCGGAGCCTGTTCCAGTCACTGGAAGATCCCACAGTACCCGCGGGACTCACGGAACGCATCATGCGGCACGTCGCCGCGAGCGGCCGCCCGGCGGCGACGCCGGCCCCTCGCCGATCCTGCCTTTCGAGATCCCCCGCTGGTCCCGGCTGCCGCTGGCCGTCTCCGCCGCGGCCGCGGTCCTCCTGCTCACCGGTACTGCCTGGCTGGTCCCCTCCTCGTGGCTGGGTCTGCTCGATGGTCTTCAGACCTCACTGTTCGCCGCGGTCTGGCTCCTCACCCAGGCGGCCGCCGTGCTGGCGGAGAGCGTGGCCTTCCTGAACGGGGCGGTCCGGGTCGGGGAAGCCCTCGACCTGGTCCTGAACACACCGGCGGCGACGATCGCGATCGCCGTGGTCACGCTGCTCTGTCTGACGGGAGTCCATCTCCTTCACCGGCTGTCGCGGGCGCCGGTCCATCGCCCACAGGGTCGAGGGTTCAGGGCGGGCGCGCTGCTCCTCGCCTTCGGACTGTGCTGCACGGGTGCGGCCTTCGGCCAGCCTCAGCAGGAGTCGGATGCCCAGGAAGCGCGGGAAGAGGCCGCCGAGGCGATCGAAGAGGTCCGCGAGCAGCTTGACGAAGCCCTCGAGGAAGCCGGCGAACGCGCGCAGGGCGCGGTCGAGGACGCCATGGAGCGCATCGAGGATCTCGAGCGCGACCTGGCCGATGCCGAAGGCGATGACGACGAGAGTGGGCCGGTGGTGCGCGTCGACCTCGACAACAAGGTGGCCTTCGGCAGCACGGTGCGGGTCGGTCGCGACGAAGTGGCAGACGACATCACCTCGATCGGCGGCGGCATCAAGGTCGACGGGGAAGTCCGTGGAGACGCCGTGGCGATCGGCGGAGAAGCGAAGATCGACGGCCGCGTGACCGGTGAGGTGGTCGCCATTGGCGGAGACGTCGAGCTCGGTCCGGACGCGGAGGTACTGGGAGACATCGTCACCGTCGGAGGCAGGGTCAGCCGCGAAGAAGGCGCGACGGTGCTGGGAGAGATATCCGAGGTCGATTGGGGCGACTTCGAGTGGGACTGGGATGGCGACTGGTTCAACGGCTGGCGCGGCGACTGGTTTCCCAATGTCGGCGAAAGACCGCCCTTCTTCCGGGTGGGCAAGGTGTTCGAGTTCGTGCGGGCGATCATCTTCACCGGACTGCTCATCGTGCTCGGCGGCCTGGTGCTGCTCGTGGCGCCCAAGAGCGTGAACCGGGTCAGGTCCGCAGCGGTGTCGGATCCGCTGATCATGCTCGTGGTCGGTTTCGGCATCGAACTGCTCATCCTTCCGGCCCTGATCGTCGCCAGCATTCTGCTCGCGGTGACCGTGATCGGCATTCCGTTTGCCATCCTCCTGTGGCCGGCGGCCCTGGTTGCCGTGACGCTCGCTCTGGTGCTCGGGTACACCGGCGCGGCCGCAGCAGCCGGCGACTGGTTCCGGAGCCGTTTCAAGGGCGCCAGCGGCGTCGCGGCCGGGAGCTTCGGCGCCCTCGCCCTCGGCGTGCTGACCATCCAGGCCCTGGCCCTCGTGGCCGACCTGCTCGGCTTCCTCGGCCTGCCCTGGTTCTTCCGCTTCATGTTCGGCTTCCCCGGCCTCGTGATCTGCTACCTGGCGTGGACGATCGGCCTCGGCGCCGCGTGCATGACCGCCTTCGGTACGTCTCGCTTCGGCGCGAAGGCGGCGCAAACGGTGCCGCCGACGCCTCCACCGGCGAGTGACGCTGCCGACCCGCCCGCCACCTCGGAAGACGCCGACTCCTCGGCTGCCAAGACCGACGAGTCGCCGACGGAAACCCCGAAACCCCCGGCGCCATAAACCCGCCCGCGGAGGGAGGAACGCGAGGGCGTAGTAGTCTCCCGCCATGCCAGCCCGCGGGCTCGCCAGCCTGGTCCTGCTCGCAGCTCCCCTGGCGGCTGCGCCTCCCGACGATTTCGCGGAATCCTGCCAGCGGCTACGGGACGGCTCGAACGCCTACTTCGGCACGAGTCTCGCGGACGAGCTTCGAGCCAGCCTGTCCTCCAACCCGAACAGCCCCGAGATCGAGGCGCAACTCGGAGGCGAACTGCTCCGGCTCGGCGACACGGCGGGAGCGATCACGCACCTGTCGGCCGCTACCACGGCCCTGGCCGCGACACGTGACGTGCGACCCACGATCCCAGAGTGGAACCTGGCATTGGCCCACCTCCAGCGAGCCGAGGATCTGAACTGTGTTCATCATGGCGACACGGGCCGCTCGGCCGACAGTTGCATCCTCCCGCTGACTTCCGCCGCGGTCCACAGTCGTCCCGAACACGCCCGCGCGGCGGGCGACCTGTTCCTCGACATGCTGGAGGAGGGCCGCCCGACCGGCCCATGGCGGCACCGGGCCAGGTGGCTGCTCAACGTCGCGCGACGGTTGACCGGGGACTTTCCGGCCGGAGTGCCCCCCGAGTTCCGCATCAGCGAAAGCACCTTCACCTCCGCTTCGTTCCCGGGCCAGCGCTGGCGCAACCTCGGACCGGAACTCGGAGTCGATACGCTCGATCTCGCGGGCGGCGCGATCGTGGACGACTTCGACGGCGACGACATTCTCGACCTGATCACTTCAACCTGGGATCCGTGCGGTCCACTCCAGGCATTCCGAGGCAACGGCAGCGGCGGCTTCGAGGATGTCAGCGAAGCCTGGGGACTCGAGCGTCAACTCGGCGGCCTGAACCTGATCCACGCCGACTACGACAACGACGGCAGCCTCGATCTGCTCGTTCTGCGCGGCGCCTGGCTGCTGGAGGAGGGGCGCATCCGCAACTCGCTGCTGCGCAACGAACTGGGCGGCGAGGCCGCCCGCTTCGTGGACGCCACCGAGGCCGCCGGACTGGCCGCGCCCGCGTTCCCGACCCAGGCGGCCGCCTGGGGCGACTACGACGGCGACGGAGACCTCGACCTCTACGTCGGCAACGAGGCGAGTGAAGCCCACGAGTACCCCTCGCAGTTGTTCCGCAACCTGGGCAACGGTACGTTCGAGGACGTAGCGGTCGAAGCCGGGGTCAGCAACCTTCGCTACGCCAAGGGCGTCGCCTGGGGCGATGTCGACAACGACGGCGACCTCGATCTCTACGTATCCAACTTCGGCGCCAACCGCCTCTACGTGAACACGGCCGGCGTCTTCCAGGACGATGCGATTCGGGTGGGGGTCACCGAGCCGGAGCGGGAGAGTTTCGCGACCTGGTTCTTCGACTACGACAACGACGGCGACCTCGACCTCTTCGTCGGCGACTATCGCGACCAGGCGACCGAAGTCGTCGCCTCCTACATGGGCTCGGATGCCGGCGTGGGCCAACCCCTGCTCTACCGCAACGAGTGCGGGCCGGAGCCCGGCTGCGGCGGCAGGCTGCGGATGACCGAGGTCTCCCGGGAACTGGGGATCCACCGGCCTGCTCTGCCGATGGGCGCGAACTACGGCGATCTGGACAATGACGGCTGGCTCGATTTCTACCTGGGTACCGGCGAACCGGATCTGGCCAGCCTGATGCCGAACGTCATGTACCGCTACGACGGCCGCCGCTTCCAGGAAGTCACGTTCGCCGGCGGCTTCGGCCACCTGCAGAAGGGTCACGGCGTTGCCTTCGGCGACCTGGACGGCGACGGAGACATGGACCTTCTCCACCAGCTCGGCGGCTTCTACCCCACCGACACCTTCGGCAACGCCCTGTTCGAGAATCCCGGCAGTGACAACGCCTGGATCACCCTCCGATTCGCCGGCGCCGGTCCTTCCGCTTCGGGCGCCAACCTGTTTGGCGTCGGTTCACGGGTCGCCCTGGCCGTCGACGGGCCCGGCGGCAAACGGACGATCCATCGTCTGGTCGGTTCGGGTGGCTCCTTCGGCGGCAACAGCATGCAGCTCGAAGTGGGGCTCGGAGACGCCACGCGAGTCGATGAGATCCGCGTGCAGTGGATGGGCAGCGGCACGACTCAGATCTTCGAGGACGTTGACCCACGGGCGGTGTACCGGGTCTCCGAGCGTGCGGAGGTTCTCGAGCACGTCGAGGCGCCCCCCTTCCGCCTCGGCGGCGACGGATGAGAGAGCACGTCGCCGGCATCGCCGTTTCGGTAGCGTCAGCGGTCCTGTCCGGTCCCGCGCAGGCTGGAGCGAGCGAAGTCCTCTTCACCGATGCCACCAGGAGCGCCGGTCTCGACTTCGAGCACTGGAACGGCATGAGCGGACAGCTCTACTACCCGGAGGTGGTCGGCGCCGGCGCGGCACTCTTCGACTACGACAACGACGGCGATCTCGACCTCTATCTGGTCCAGGGCAACTTCCTCGGCAACGAGGGAGACCGGACTTCCGCGACCACACCGTGGAAGGGCGACTGGCCACCCCGGGACCGCCTGTACCGCAACGACCTGGAAGCACGCGACGACGGCGCCACGGTCCGCTTCGTCGACGTCACCGAGGAGAGCGGCATCGCGGCCACCGGCTACGGCATGGGAGTGGTCGCAGCCGATCTGGACAACGACGGCTGGGTGGACCTCTACGTCCTGAATCTGGGCGCCAACCAGCTCTGGCGCAACGAGGGCGACGGGACCTTCAGCGACCGGACCGAAGCGAGCGGCACGGGCGATCCGCGCTGGAGCGTCGGCGCGGCGGCAGCCGACTACGACGGCGACCTCGATCTCGACCTGTTCATCGTGAACTACCTGAACTTCTCCCTGGCCACGCACAAAACCTGCCTGACCGAGCGAGGAGAGGTCGACTACTGTCTGCCGAGCGCCTATCAACCGGCGCCGGACGGCTTGCTGGTGAACGACAGCTCCGGACGATTCGAGGACACGACGGTCGCCGCCGGTCTGACCGCGGCGCGACCCGGTAACGGGCTGGGCATCCTCGCGGCCGACCTCGATGGCGACCGGATGCTCGACTTCTACGTCGCCAACGACCTGATGCCGAATCACCTCTGGCGGGGCGGAGGCAACGGCCAACTGGTCGAGGACGGGCTGATCAGCGGCGCGGCTCTCAACGCGGACGGCGAGGCCGAGGCGAGCATGGGCGTCGCGGCCGGCGACTACGACGGGGACGGCGACCTCGACCTGTTCCTGACCCACTTCCACCGCGAGACGAACACGCTCTACCGGAACGACTCGCAACCGGGCGCGGTCCAGTTCCGGGACCGCACGAACGCGACCGCCCTCGGCCGGCCGAGCTGGGACGCGACCGCCTTCGGCACGGCTTTCGTCGACCTCGACAACGACGGCTGGCTCGACCTCGCCGCGGTCAACGGCGCCGTCACGTTCGCCGCCGGAAGACCACGCACGGAGGACGATCCGTTTCCCCTCGATCAACCGAATCAGGCCTTCCTGAATGTGGCCGGTGGCGGCGGCGGGCGCCGTTTCGAACCGGCACCCACCGGGCTGCTCGATGCCGAGACTCCGTTCGTCAGTCGCGGTCTGGCCGCCGGCGACGTGGACAACGACGGCGACACGGACCTGGTCATCACGAACAACAACGGCCCCGCCCGGCTACTGCTCAACCGTGCCGACACGGACGCCGACTGGTTCGGCGTGGCGCCCCTGCTGGACGCAAGTCGCGGACACCGGCCGGCGTCAGGTGTCACCGTGCGCGTGCACCGAACGGGAGCGCCGCCGCTGGTCCGGCTTGCCGGGGGCGGCGGGAGCTACGCCTCCTGGGGAGATCCCCGGGTCGCGGTGCCAACCGGCGGCCGCAAGGTCGACCGCATCGAGGTCCAGTGGACGGACGGGACGATCGAGGAGTGGCCCGCTCCGCCGCCCAAGGCCTACACTCCCCTGGTTCGCGGCACCGGTGAAGAGCGCGACGAGCAGGAAGAAGACCCACCATGACCAAGCCACGCCGCCTCCACGGCGCCGACCTCATCATCGCGCTCCTGGCGCCCCTCGCAGCCGCCGGTGTTCACGCGCAGGATGCCGCAGCGCCCAGGCTGATCCCCGTGCCTGAAGTCGACCTGCGCGGGGTCGACGAGGCCGTGCGCGAACAGATCGACCAGCAGCGCGGGTTGCTCGAGGAGGCGCTCGCCCGGGGGACGCCGACCGGCGCCGCGGCCGAGCAGTTGGGGCTCCTGTTCGGCGACGCTGGCCAGCTCTACCTCGTCTACGACCTCCTGCCGGCCGCGAGAGCCTGCCTCACCAACGCCGCGGAGCTGCAGCCCCGGAACTTCCGCTGGCGCTATCTCCTCGGCAGCGCCGCGGAGCACCTGGGCGAGCTGGAAGAAGCGGTCGAAGCCTATGACCTGGCCAGGACACTCCGTCCCGACGACCCCGCGACCGCGATCCGCCTCGGCCGGGTGCATCTCGAACTGGGACGGTATGAAGAGGCTCGCGGCCACTACCAGCGCGGGCTTGCACTGCCCGGATCCGCGGCCGCGGCTCACTTCGGCCTTGGCCGCATCGCCTTCGAGACGGACGACCCCACAACCGCGCTCCAGCACTTCCAGACGGCGTTGAGGGAGCAGCCGCGCGCTGACTCGCTCCACTACCACATCGCCCTTGCCCACCGCGCGCGCGGCGACGACGCGGCGACGCGCGCCGCGATGGAGCTCCGGGGTGAAGCCCCGGTAGTGTTCGCCGACCCGATCACCGCGGAGATCAAGGAGTCGGCGACCGGCATCGGGGCCCAGTTGCTGCTCGGGCGCGTCGCGCTGGCAGCAAACGCGTTCGAGACCGCCGAGGAGCGGTTCCGGGAGGCGGTCCGCGACTATCCCGAGAGCGCGGCGGCCAAGAGGTCGCTGGCGGCGGCGCTGGAGGGCATGGGCCGGCGGGCCGAAGCCGCCATGTGGTACCAGGAGGCCCTGAACCTGAGCCCGAACGATGTCGGACTCCTGTTCCAGACCGGGCTGCTCTACAACAACGAGGGCCGCTACCAGGCCGCGGCCGAGCGGCTCCGGCGCGCGGTCGAGATCGAACCCTCGTTCGGGCCGGCGTGGGTGGAGCTGGCAAGGAGTCTCGGCGAGACAGACGACCACCTGGAAGCCGCGGAAGCTCTGACCCGCGCGCTGGAGCTGGCACCGGACGATCGCAATCTCCGCTTCCACCGGGCAGGCAACTACCGGCTGGCCGGCCGCCGGGAACTCGCACTCCGGGAGTTCGAGTCCCTGCTGGCGGACTTCGGTTTCGATCGAGAAATCGTGCTGCTGCTCGGGCGAATCGAGCAGGAACTCGGCCGGCCGGCCTCGGCCGCCAGACGCTTCGAGCAACTGGTCGAAGCCGGAGCCGACCCGCCCCTGTTGAGTCAGGCCCACTTCGAACTCGCCAACATTCGCACCCAGCAGGAGCGCTACGAGGAGGCCATCCCCCACTACCAGCGCGCGATCGCGGCCAATCCGACGCTGAAGGAGGGGTACTTCAACCTCAGCACGGCGCTCGGCCGGCTGGGAAAGTTCACCGAAGCCGCCCTCGCCGCCCGTCGCGCGCTCCAGCTCGACCCCGGCGACAGCAGGGCCCGCGCCGCCGAGGTAACCGCCCTGCTGCTCGCCGGCGAAGATGCCCGCGTTCGCCTGATGCTGGAACAGACCCTCGAACTTCCCGACCAGGGTGGCAGCGGCTTCTTCGCCCTGCTCCTCGCCGAAGTCCTCGCCGCCTCCGAAGACGACTCCGTGCGGGACGGAACGATGGCCCTGAATCTGGCCACCGATCTGTTCCAGCGCGCCCAGACCCCGGCCCACGGCGCCGTCGTCGCCCTCGCCTACGCCGAAACCGGCAACTTCGAGCAGGCCGTCGCCTGGCAGCAGCGGCTCATCGAGAACCTGCAGCGCGCCGGCGCGACAGAAGCGCTGCCGGATGCCCGGGAACGGCTGGCCGCGTACCAGGCCGGCCGACCGGTCCGCGCGCCCTGGCGGCGCTGACGCGCTGCGGCGTGACGGCGGTGGTTGCTGCCACCTCGGCCAGGACCGAAGGGAAGGGGTCCCAGCGGACGCTCGCACTTCCTGAGTAGATGGGAGGTCGGTGCTCGCTTCGGTCGGCTGCGCTCCGGTTGGCCGTCGCTTGACGGGGGGCATCGGCCGTCGCCTGCCGACAGCCCGCTGGGACCCCTTCCCTTCGGTCCTGGCCGAGGCTGGGGGCGTTGCGCCGCGAAGTGACGGCAGTCAGTCGTCTGCGAGCATCCGCCGGAGGCGCGGGTGAAGAACGCTGACCAACCGATTCAATCGATCCCGCATCCAAGCGACGGCTCGCCGGTCCTCCTCACTCTCGTCACGGCCAGAGAGAAAGGACAGATTGCACTCCCGCCTGAAGCCGAGACAGGGCCGCCCACGCTCAGTCTGCCAACTCTTCAGATCCTCCCACGAATCATCTCGTTGGGACGCAGGCGGTCGGATCTCTTCGCTGAGATCTTCCAGCGAGGTCACGATCTCTTCGAAGATTCGCTCCTCTCGAGCCCAGCCCGCTCGAGCGGACAGATAGCAACTGATGGTCGATCCGGAGCGGGAACCAACGAATCTCAGGGCCGCGCCGTTCAATCCCGAACCCTGGACCTTGACCGTGATCGGGAACTTGTCGCCGGAAATCTCCGCATCCGGATCCGAAAAGGTGAAGTCCCGAAGAACCGCGGTCCAGAAGCGCCGCGTCGCTCTGTCCCAGTGCGACATTCCCTGAGGTTCCGCCGGTACACCGCTGTCCTCCACGGCACTCTCTCCGCCGACACCGCTATCCACCACGAACCGCTGCACGATCTCGGTCCGGGCCAGGACACGGGGCTGAACGAGGAGACGGTCAACTCCATCCCGGTACAGCGCCGCCTCCACGAGGGCGAGATTAAAGCGGAGGCCGCTATGGCTCTGCACGAAGTCGACGATCTTCTCCGCCCGCTCCCGGATGCCATCACCGACAATGAGCAACAGGAACTCGCCACGTCGCAGATGGCGCGTGACGTTGTCGACGAACTCGGCTTCGACGACGTCAGGGTGCCGCTTGGAGACCAACTCGTAGAGGACGTTGGAGCCCTCCCTGCCAAGCGCCAGGGAGACCTGGCGTTGCAGATCCTCGTAGCCCCAGGAGGCGAGGTCCTTCGCGTAGTCGAGGATCTGGCCGATCACCTCTCGCCGCGCTTGCGGGTTGCGCCACAGTTTGAATTCGCAAAGCGTCAGCCGACCCAGAGCGTTGACGTACAGCGCGTCGACGCTGCCCGCCGGTACCGAAAGCTCCCTGCACACCGGAACCGAGTTGGCGTAGGCCGGGTCGATCGCAGCAATCGGGAGACACTCGGGATGGTCGAAGAGGAGTTCCTGCAAAGTCGCCTCGTCCACGCCTCCTTCCGCGACACCCGAGCCCAGGGGTAGCCGCTCGAGGATCTCCGTGGCCTCGCCCGTTCGATCAACACGAATCAACTTGCCGTAGCGAGTGTCGCTACTCATTCCTTACCTGCCCGGTGGCGTCTTGTCTCTTCGACCGCCAGGTCCATCGCCTGATCGGAACCCAGCCCCGAGCTCGCGCGAGCCTTCCTGACCAGGTTCCCAACGTCCTGCCCCTCTGCAACAACCGGCGTGTAGTGACCCGGCGCGCTTTCCCTCACCTTTTCCTCTTCGACCAAGGCGTCGAGGTGAGCGCGCAGGGAGAAGGCGGCGGGGCCGTGGAGCTTGGGATCGACGTCGGTGTAGATGCGTTCGACCATCTCGGGGATGGTGGCGACGCCGGCGGCGATCGCTTCGAGGGCCTGGTCGGTGCGTTGCTGGCGATGACGGTGAATCTCGCGAACCCGGTCGAGCGGGGGCTTGATCGACTCGCCGTGGCCCGGATACAGGATGTCGATGCCGCCGCCCTGGCCGAGTTCGAGGAGCCGTTCGAGGGAGGCCATGTACTGGTTCAGGTTGCCGTCTGGCGGAGCGATGATCGAGGTCGACCAGCCCATCACCAGGTCGGCGGTGAAGACTGCCCGCTCTTCCTCGAGCAGGAAGCAGAGGTGGTCGCTGGCGTGACCCGGGGTGTGGAGGGCTACCAGGGTCGTACCGCCGGCTGAGAGGAGGGCGCCGTCCTGGAGCCGAGGGCCGGCGGTGAACGGTGGTCGCTCGCTGAAGGCGCGGACTTCGGCGGCTTTGCACTCGGCGACCCGCGGCGCCAGAGGCCAGTGGTCGCGGTGAGTGTGGCTGATCAACACGGCCGTCACTTCCCGGTCGCCGACGGCGCTCAGGATGGCCTCGAAGTGGGCGTCGTCCTCTTCCCCGGGGTCGAGCACGAACACCGGGCCGCCGTCACTGCCGATGACGTAGGTGTTCGTGCCCGGGCCGGTGAACATGCCCGGGTTGTCCTGGGTGACCCGCAGCACGCGTTCGGACAGCCGCACGGGCGCGCCATTCAGGAGGGTGTTCAACGTCGGGCGCCCTAGCGGCTGAAGGCCCGCTGCCAGTCCTTGACGTTCGCCGCGGCGGGGCGCATTGCCGCTTCCTCGTAGCCGTCGTCGCCGGGCAGCACCGCCCGCGCGGGCTCGTCCGGCGTCCGGCCCATCAGCACGCGGGGCTGCATGACGGGGAACGTCTCCTGGGCGTCGACGGCGGCGATGGCGGCGTCCGCGGACTCGAACTGGGCCAGCTTCTGCAGGTTGCGGATGGTGGGAAAGATGATCATCCACTCCTTGCGGCGCCCGTGCTCGAGCGCTTCCCGGGCGGTGACCCAGGCGGAACTCGTCAGTTCGTGATCGTCGTGGGCGGCGGTCTGGTTGCGCGGCGCCCGCGTGACGAAGAAGCGGGTGTCATAGCGCCGCGGCTGGCCCTCCGGGGTGATCCAGTGCGCCCAGTAGCTGATGCGGTCCGTGGCGAGGGTCAACCCCTCGGCGGCGGCGATGTCGAGCAGGGACCGTTCGCCGGCGTTCAGCTCGGCTCGCAGACGTTCGAAGTGCTGCTCGACCGCCCGGTCCGAGAAGTCGAGGATCTGTCCGTCACGGTCATAGGCCAGCAACACACCGGCCTCCTCGAAGCACTCGCGGATCGCGGCGACGTAGAAGGTCAGGCCCCCCTCTTCGAGCGCGAGCCGGTCGCTTGCCTCGCGGTCGGTGAGTCCGTGGCACAGCGCTTCGTCGACCCGGTCTTCGGGGTCGACCCGGCCACCCGGGAAGACGTAGGCGCCTCCGACGAAGTCGGACTGGATGTGGCGGCGTTCCATGAACACCTCCACCCCGCGGTCGCTGTCGCGCAACAGGAGGACGGTCGAGGCATGCCGAGCCACCACCGGGGACGTTGGTTGATCAACCATTCTCGCTGTCCAGTTCTTCGATCAGGTCGTCGGCAGGCGGCTCCTCGGCCCGCAGGCGTCGGGCCGTCGCTTCCGCGGCGCGCATGGCGCGCAGGAAACTGCGGCCCGCGATGTCCTTCAACTCGTCGTCGCTGTAGCCGCGGCGAACCAGCTCCACGAACAGATCCGGGAACGTCGAGGCGTCCTCGAGGCCGACCGGCACGGTCGGGATCCCGTCGTAGTCCGAGCCGATCCCCAGGTGCGCCGTACCGATCAGACCGCGGACGTGATCGATGTGGTCGGCCACGTCGCTGAGGGACGCCTGGGCGCCCGGGTTCTCGCTTCGCCACGCCATGAGCCGCCTGCGAATCTCCTCCGGCCCGATTCCCGCGGTCATCAGTCGCCGGCGTTCGGCATCCAACCGCTGAAAGGACTCCCGCACGTTCTCGTTGACGAAGGACGGCACGAAGGTGACCATGACCACGCCGCCGTTCTCGGCCAGCCGGCGCAGAACGTCGTCAGGCACGTTGCGAGGGCTGGCGGTGACCGCGAACGCCGAGGAGTGGGAGAAGATGACCGGCGCTTCGGACTCGTCCAGCGCATGGTGCATCGTCTGCGGAGAAACGTGGGAGAGGTCGACCAGCATGCCGAGCCGGTTCATCTCCCGAATCACCCGCCGGCCGAACGCCGTCAGCCCGCCGTGCGCCGGCTGGTCGGTCGCCGAGTCGGCCCAGGCGACGTTGCTTCCGTGGGTCAACGTCATGTACCGAACGCCGACCTCGTAGAGCTGCCGCAGGACCCCGAGGGACGACTCGATCGAGTGGCCGCCCTCGGCGCCGAGCAGGGACGCGACCCTGCCCGCGGCGTGTACGCGCTCGATGTCGTCCGCGCTGAGGGCCAGCTCCAGGTCCTCCGGGTAGCGCTCGATCAGCCTCCTGGTCAGGTCGACCTGCTCGAACACGACCCGGGCCGCGCCGGCGCCGGTGTAGGAGGTCGGGATGTAGACCGACCAGAACTGGGCGCCCACTCCCCCCTGCTTCAGGCGCCGCAGGTCGGTGTGCATCGGTGGCTCGAGCGCCGTGGTATCCCGGAAGTCGATCTCGTCGAGGTGGTTCGAAACCCGCGTCCGGTACTGCCACGGCACGTCGTTGTGCCCGTCGATCAGCGGCACCTCGCGGAGCAGGCCGAGTACGTGCTCCCGGCTGGCGCGATCCTCCTGAGCGTCGGTCACGGGCGGTGAACCATAGCTCACCGCCACGGCCACGACGGCGCCGAGAACAGCGCCGGTTGTCCTTCTCATCCTGGTTCCCTCCTCCCGCAGCACGCGATTGTAGGGGAACCGGCAACGAACGCCGATGCTAGGCTGCGCCCGGTGCAGGGCTGCTGGGCAAGGACGATCGGCGTCGTCGGTCTCGGCAGCTTCGGCCGCTTTCTGGTGCGGCACCTGGGCGCCCGGTTCGACGTGCAGGTCTGGGATCGCCGCGACCTGAGCGCCGAAGCCGCCGCGCTGGGCGCGCGCTGGACGGGCCTCGAAGGCTGCGCCGGCTGCGACATCGTGATTCCGGCGGTCCCGGTCCAGGATCTCGACGGGCTGATCGCCGACCTGGCCCCGCGCCTCGCACCGGGCACGCTGGTCGTCGACGTCGCCTCGGTCAAGGTGAAGCCGCTCCGAATTCTCGAGCAGCGCCTGCCCCGGCAGGTCCAGTTCATCGGCACTCACCCGATGTTCGGCCCCCAGAGCGGTCGCGGCGGGATTCGCGGCCTGAAGGTCGTGCTCTGCCTCCCGGAGCGCCCGGTCGACAGTGAACGGGTTGAGGCGGTGAGAGCCTTCCTGGAGTCGGACCTGGAACTCCAGGTGCTCGAGATGTCAGCCGAGGAGCACGACTCGGAGATGGCCTACATCCAGGGCCTCACCCACTGGATGGCCAAGGCGCTCAGGGAGATCCACGTGCCGGACCCGGCCCTTGGCACGGTCGCCTACCGGCACATGATGAAGATCGAGGAGAACCTCCGCGACGACTCGGACGATCTGTTCCTGACCATCGCCCGCGAGAACCCCTTCGCCGCCGAAGCCCGGCGGGAACTTCGCGAGAGGCTTCGGGAAATCGAGGAGGCGATCGAGCGGAAGCCGCTCGCCGACTAGGACAGCCAGCGCTTGCGGCGCCGGTAGTGCTTGACGTCGCGGTAGCTCTTTCGCTGGCCGACCTGAGTCAGTCCGAGGTAGAACTCCTTGACGTCCGCGTTGTCCTGGAGCTCCGCCGGAGTCCCCTCCAGGACGACGCGGCCTCCCTCCATGATGTAGCCGTAGTGAGCGATCTCGAGCGCGCGGGTAGCGTTCTGCTCGACCAGCAGGATCGTCGTGCCCTCGTCCCGGTTGATGCGCTGGATGATCTCGAAGATCTCCTGGACGAGGAGCGGCGCCAGGCCCAGTGACGGCTCGTCGAGCAGCATCAGCTTGGGCCGCGCCATCAGGGCCCGGCCGATGGCCAGCATCTGCTGTTCGCCGCCCGAGAGGAACCCGGCCATCGAGTTGCCCCGCTCCTTGAGACGCGGGAAGTAGCCGTACACCCGTTCCAGCGCTTCGTCCGTGCCGCCCTTGTCCCGGGCCGTGTAGGCGCCCGCCAGTAGGTTCTCCTGAGGCGTCAGATGCTCGAAGACCCGACGCCCCTCCATGACCTGGAAGATGCCCCGGCGCACGATGTCCTCGGCGGGCAGCTTGTCGATCTGGATGCCCTCGAACTCGACGTTGCCGTCGGTGACCTCGCCGTCCTCGGGATGAAGCAGTCCCGAGATCGCCTTGAGAGTCGTCGACTTGCCGGCTCCGTTCGTGCCCAGCAGCGCCGCGATCTGACCCTGCTCCACCTTGAGCGAGAGCCCCTTGAGCACCAGGATGACGTCGTTGTAGATGACCTCGACGTTGTTCAGGGACAGCATGGCGTTCGGGCCCGCCCTACTCGGCCGCTCCCAGGGTGGAGGCCATCCGCATCTCGGTCACGGGCTGGAACTTCCCTTCCCTGATCTCGAAGATCCTCATGCCCTTGACGCCGCGATGGTCGGTGGGCGTGAAGGTGACCGGCGCGGTCACACCGCCGGTGTCCCAGCCGTCGAAGGTCTCGAACGCCGCGAAGATGGAATCGCCGGTCACCTCGCCCGCCGCGGCCGCGCGTTCGATCGCCTCGGTCACCAGACTGGCGACCGCCCAGCCCTGGCCGTAGAGCAAACCCTCCTCGTCGATCGACCCGCCCTTGGACGCGAGGTACTCGGCCGCTTCGTTCAGGCCGTCGATCCCCTCGCCCGGCGGCGAGTAGATGATCGAAGCCAGAACACCTTCCGCGGCCTCGGCCGCCAGATCCAGCAGCACCTCGTTGCTGCAGTAGTTCAGGCAGGCGAAGCGCAGGTCCAGGCCCAGGTCCCGCGCGTTCTTGACGGCAATGGAAACCGGTCCCGACGTGTTCTGGAACACGACCGTGTTGGCGCCGGATTCTGCGATCCGGGTCAGTGTGGCGCTGAAGTCCGTGTTGCCCCGCGCCATCTCGTGCGGCGCCATCTCGATGCCGCGCTGCTTCGCGTAGTCCTCGCCCCCCTGGCGCCACGGCGAGAGACCGAACGGACTCGGGTGGTGCATCAGCGCGACGTTCGGCATCTCGCCTCCCGTGGCTTCCGCCTCTTCGATCAGGTAGTCGAGCAGGATGAAGAGCTGGTCGCTGTAGGTCGTGCCGACGAGGAAGTTGAAGGGGGCCTCGGACGGATCTCCCAGTACGTGAGAGAACGATGCCGAGACGAAGGGAATGCGGTCCGCCGCGATCCGGCCACGCAGGGCTTCGGTGTCACCGGTGCCCCAGCCCATGAACATGACCGCTCCAGCCTGGACGTACTCGGAGTAGAGCTGCTCGGCCTTCGCCACGTCGTAGCCGTAGTCGTTCCACAGCAGGTCGACCTCGCGGCCGGCGATGCCGCCGAGTTCGTTCAGGCGGTCGTAGTAGTCGCGGATCGCCTCGGCGTACAGGGTGCCCACGTCCGAGGTCGCGCCGGTCAGGTCGAAGATCGCACCGATGGTGATCGGCGCATCCGCTTCCGAGACCGGGTCGCCGCCTCCGCAGGCGGGGAGGAGCAACAGAGCTACAGCAGCAAGGCAAACGAGACGGTTCATGTCGTGGTCTCCTGAAGGGGCATGACCGCCCCGGAACAGCCGGTCCGTAAGTAACGGATCATACCGGCGCAAAGGCGCCTAGTACGAGAACGGCCAGACGCGGAAGTAGTCCTTCACGTTGCGCCAGAGTTTGGCGAGCCCTTCCGGTTCGAGAACCAGGAACAGGATGATCACGAGTCCGAAGACACCCTGCTGCACATACGGCAGAACCGTGGCCGCCCAGGGCGCCGTGTCCTGCAGCGAGCGCCCCAGGGTGTTGATCATGGCCGGCAGGAGAACGATGAGCGCCGCGCCGAAGAAAGAACCCGAGATCGTCCCCAGTCCGCCGATGATGATCATCGCCAGATAGGAGATCGAGACCTCGATCGTGAACCGCTCCCAGGTGACGATCGACCGGTAGTGGGCGAGCAGCGCGCCGGAGAGGCCGACCAGAAAGGACGACGTGGCGAACGCGAGCAGCTTGTAGCCGAACACGTTGACGCCGATCGCCGAGGCCGCGATGTCCTGGTCCCGGATCGCCACCCAGGCCCGCCCCACCCGCGAGCGGAACAGGTTCGCGGCAAAGAGCGCGACGGCGAGCGCGACAACGATCAGTATCCAGTAGAACCGGCCGTCGGTGTTCATCCGGGCGCCGAACAGCTCGGGCGCCGGCACGACGAGCGCCTCCGTTCCGCCGGTGAGGCCGTCCCAGTGCGTGACCACGAACTCGACGATCTGCTGCGCCGCGAGCGTGGCGACGGCCAGGTAGAGGCCCTTCAGCCGCAGGGAAGGCAGACCGACCACCAGGCCGGCAACGGCGGTGATCAAGGCCGCGGCCGGAATGCTCAGGTAGAAGGGAACGTCGAGCCGGACCGTCAGAAGGCCCGACCCGTAGGCGCCGACCGCCATGAAGGCGCCCTGGCCGAGCGAGATCTGGCCGGTGTAGCCGACCAGGATGTTGAGTCCGATCGCTCCGATCGTGGCGATCGCGATCTGGTTGGCCAGATTGAGCCAGTACGGCGTGGCCAGGAACGGAAACACCACAAGGCCGACCAGTAGCAGGCCCGTGCGCACCTTCTGCAAGGGCATGCGCCGCAGCGCCATGTCCGAGCGGTAGTCGCTGAAGAAGATCCCGGATTCCATGCCCTACACCCGCTCGATGATCTCCTTGCCGAACAGGCCGTACGGACGAACCATCAGGACCAGGATCAGCACGATGTACGGGACGATGAGCTCCAGGCCCGAGGTCGTGTAGCCCGCCGTGTACGACTCCAGCAGCCCGATCACGCCGCCCCCGACGATCGCGCCGGGCACCGAATCCAGACCGCCGAGGATGACCACGGGGAACACGCGCAGTCCGATGAAGATGATGTCGTGGCTGACGCCGACGGTATTGGCCAGCATGATGCCGGCGACCGCGGCGGTGATCGCCGCCATCGCCCAGGCGACGGCGAGGACGCGCTTGATGCTGATGCCCATCGACAACGCCGCCTGCTGGTCGTCGGCGATGGCGCGCATCGCGATGCCGTCCCGGGTGTAACGGAAGAACAGCGTCAGAACCGTCAGCAGGATCGCAGCGATCGCGATCACGAGCAGACGGTCGAAACCGACGATCGCGCCCAGGAACTCGACTTCTCCCGAGGGGATGAAGTTCGGGAAGGCCTTGGGTCGCACCCCCCAGATGCCGTTCACCACCGCTCGCAGCAGGCTCGAGAGACCGATCGTGACCATGATCATCGAGATCACCGGCTCGCCGATCAGTGGCCGAAGGACGAGACGCTCCACGATCAAGCCGATCATGGCCGCGGTGAGAAGCGTCGCCAGCACACCCAGACTCCAGGGCAACCCGAACTGGGCAATGAAGGCGAAGGCCAGGTAGGCGCCGAAGAGCAGGAACTCGCCCTGCGCGAAGTTGATCACGTCGCTCGCCTTGAAGATCACGACGAAGCCGACCGCCACCAGGGCGTAGACCATGCCGTTCGAGAGGCCCGAAACGGTGAGTTGAAGGAAGACGTCGGATCCCATCGTCCCCTCCTCAGGTGGTCGCAGGCGCGGCGATCCGCAGCCGGGTCTGCAGGACCGCGGTCGTGCCGTCCTGGTAGGTGATCTCGTTCTCGATCTCGACCGCCTCGTCGCCGCCGTAGAGCGCATTGACGAGCAGGCGGTACCGATCGGCGATGAACCGGCGCCGCACCTTCCGGGTACGGGTCAGTTCCTCGTCATCCGCGTCGAGTTCCTTGTGCAGCAGCAGCAGGCGCTGGATGCGGGCCGACTCCGGCAGATCACCGTTGATTCCGGCGGTGTGTTCCAGCACCAGCTCGTAGATCTCCGGCTTCTGGGCGAGGTCGGTGAACGTGGTGTAGGGGATCTGCCGGCGTTCGGCCCACTTTCCCGCGTTGGCGAAGTCGATCGTGATCAAGGAGGTGACGAACGGGTAGTCGCCGCCGCCGAACACGACCGCCTCCTTGACGTAGGGGCTGAACTTCAGCTTGTTCTCGATGAACTGCGGCGAGAACTGCGTTCCGTCGTGCAGTTCCATCACGTCCTTCTTGCGATCGATGACGATCAGGTGCCCGTCGTCGTCCATGTAGCCGGCGTCGCCAGAGTAAAGCCAGCCGTCGCGAAGCGCCTCTTGTGTGGCCTCCTCGTTGTTGTAGTAGCCGAGGAAGACGGACGGACTCCTGGTCAGGATCTCGCCGCCTTCGCCGAGCCTGACCTCCGCCCCTGGCACCGGCGTGCCGACCGTCTGGAACTTGATGTCGTCGTCGCGGTGCGCCACCGAAATCCCGGACACCTCGGTCTGGCCGTAGATCTGCTTCAGGTTCACGCCGATGGCGTGGAAGAAGCGGAAGATGTCGGGCCCGAGCGCCGCGCCGCCCGTGTAGGCGCGCCGGATTCGCCGCACCCCGAGCTTGTCGCGCAACCAGAAGAAGCAGCAGGCGTTCGCGATCCAGTTCTGCACGGCCAGCAGCCTGGGTAAACCGCCCTCCGCCAGCCGCGTGTCGGCCGCTCTGTAACCGACGCCCAGCGCCCAGTTGTAGACCTTGCGCTTGAGCCAGGAGGAGTCCTCGATCCGTACCTGGACATCGGACACCATGTTCTCCCAGATGCGGGGCGGCGAGAACATCATGTGCGGTCCGATCTCGCGGATGTCGTGCTGCACCGTCTCCGGCTCTTCCGGAAAGTTCATGGTGAAGCCGACCAGCATGCCGCAGGCGGCGCCGATCATCTGCTCGCCGATCCACGCGAGCGGCAGGAAGGAGACGAACTCGTCGTCGCTCCGCATCGGATCGATGCTCTGAAAGCTGTGCGCCATGGTCAGCAGGTTACGGTGCGAGAGCATCGCCAGCTTCGGCTTTCCGGTGGTGCCGGAGGTGGTCGACAGCAGGGCCACGTCATCGGCGGTCGTCCCTTCGACCCAGCGATCGAAGTCGTCCGCCGTGCTGCTCGTCGCGGACCGCCCTATCTTCTCCACTTCGGAGAAGCCGAGCAGGAACTCGTGCGGGTAGGCACCGAGTCCGCGGGGGTCGTAGTAGATGACGTTCGCGATGCCCTGGCCGTCCGCTTCAGCGGCGCCGCTCAACTCGTCCCAGACCTCCAGCAGCTTGTCGACCTGCTCCTGGTCCTCGGCAATGACGAAGCGGGCGCCCGCGAACTCGACCAGGTACTGCACTTCGCTCGCCACCGAGTCCTGGTAGACGCCCAGGGAGCGGGCGCCGACCGCCTGGGACGCGAGCTGGGCAATAAGCCACTCGGGCCGGTTGTCCCCCAGCACGGCGACGATGTCGTCCCGCTTGAGTCCGAGTTCAACCAGGCCGCGGGCGAAGTTCCTGACCCGCTCCGCGTATTGCGCCCAGGTGAAGCTCTGCCAGATGCCGAACTCCTTCTCCCGGAGCGCCGCTTCGCCGCCGCGCTCGCGGGCATTCCGGAGCAGCAGCTTGGGCATCGTGTCCGCGTCTCGCGGGAGTTCCGCCAGCGAGGTCATTCGGCGTCCCCCAGATACGCGTGAATCACGGCGGGATCGGCGCGCACCTCGTCCGGCGTGCCGCAGGCGATCGAGCGGCCGAAGTCGAGCACCGCGACGCGGTCCGAGAGGTCCATCACGACTCCCATGTCGTGCTCGATCAGGACCGTCGTCACACCCCACTCCTCGTTCACGTCGAGGACGAAGCGGGCCATGTCCTCCTTCTCCTCCACGTTCATCCCCGCCATCGGTTCATCGAGCAGAAGAAGCTTGGGATCGAGCGCCAGTGCGCGGGCGAGCTCCACCCGCTTCTGCAGACCGTAGGCGAGGGTGCCGACCGCCTGGTGGCGAAGGTTCTCGATCTCCAGGAAGTCGATCACGTCCTCCACCGCGGCCCGATGCCGGATCTCCTCGCGGCGCTGCGGACCCCAGTAGACGCCACATCCGAGAACGTTGCCGCGCATGTGGATGTGCCGCCCCAGCATCAGGTTCTCCAGCACTGTCATGCCGCGGAAGAGCTCGATGTTCTGGAACGATCGGGCGATGCCGACCTGGGCCACCTTGTGGGGCGCCCTTCCGATGAGCGCGACCGGCGCCGCTTCCGGCGTCGATGTGTAGGTGATGGAGCCCTGCTGGGGCCGGTAGAGACCGCTGATCGAGTTGAGGAGGGACGTCTTGCCGGCGCCGTTCGGCCCGATGATGGCGAACACCTCGCCGTGGCGCACGTCGAGGGCGACATCGTCCAGAGCGTGTACGCCACCGAACGAGAGCGTGACACCGCTGATCTCAAGACAGGTCGATGCCAGGGGCTCCTGAAGTTGGGCTTGGGCCACGGCTGCGCGATTGTATGCGCCGCGCCCGTTTCGCCATCTGCAAAGATCGCCGCGCCGTACGTACTCGCACGACCAGCAAAGCGGAGGACTCTCCATGGCGGCTCGGCCCGTTCTCGTTTCAGCACCCCCCGAACTCGACCTCGCGCGCCCCGAGGAGGTCGGCCTGAACGCCGCGCAGTTGGCCCGCATCGACGATCATCTGCGGCGCCGCTACCTGGAGCCCGAGAAGATCGCGGGCTGCCTCACCCTCGTCGCGCGCGGCGGTAAACCGGCCTACCTCTCGGCGCAGGGCCTGATGGACCGCGAGCGGGACCGCGCCATGCGCCCCGACACGATCTTCCGCATCTACTCGATGACCAAGCCGATCACCTCGGTCGCCCTGATGCAGCTCTACGAACAGGGCCACTTCCAGCTCGACGACCCGGTCCAGAAGTTCATCCCCGAGTGGGGCGACCTCAGGGTCTTCGAGAGTGGCAACTACCCGAACTTCCTCACCCGACCGGTCGATCGCCCGATGACGGTCCGCGACCTGTTCACGCACCAGTCGGGGCTGACCTACGGCTTCATGGAACGCACCAACGTCGATGCCGCGTACCGGGAGCTCGGCATCGGCGGCCCGCCGGCCGGCGGCAGCCTGCGGCAGATGATCGAGCAGCTCGCGGGCCTACCGCTCGAGTTCTCGCCCGGCGAGGCCTGGAACTACTCGGTCGCCACCGACGTGCTCGCCTACCTGGTCGAAGTGTTCTCCGGCCAGCCGTTCGACGAGTACCTGCAGGAGCACATCTTCGAGCCGCTCGGCATGGTCGACACCGGATTCACCGTGCCGGCGTCCAAGGTCGACCGCTTCGCCGCCAACTACCGGCGCGACCGGAACAAGCAGCTGGTCCTGCTCGACGATCCCCTCACCAGCCACTACACCGGCGACGTCAGTTTCTTCTCGGGTGGCGGCGGACTCGTGTCGACGATGCACGACTACTACCGCTTCTGCCAGATGATGTTGGGCGGCGGAACGCTGGAGGACACGCGCATTCTCGGCCGCAAGACGGTGGAACTCATGACGATGAACCACCTGCCGGGCGGCCGCGACCTGACCGAACTGGCGGTCGGCTCCTTCAGCGAGACGACCTACGAAGGGGTCGGCTTCGGTCTCGGCGTCTCGGTCACCCTCGACCTCGCGGTCGCTCAGGCGATCGGCTCGGTCGGTGAGTACGGCTGGGGCGGCGCCGCGAGCACGGCCTTCTGGATCGACCCGAAGGAGGATCTGATCGTCATCTTCATGGTCCAGTTCTGGATGTCGGGCACGTTCAACTTCCGGGGTCAGCTCAAGTCGATCGTCTATCCGGCGCTGACCTGAGCGCGGGCGGAACGGTGAAGGACCCGCGTTCGATCTGCGAACGCCGCGCGGCGCAGCGCGACGGGGAACTGCGGCGAACGCGGCGCATCGAGAAGACAGTGTCGTGGTCGCGGCTGGCCGTCGTTCTGGCGGCAGCCGTGCTGGTCTGGCTGTCGGTCCAGGCGAGGCTCTTCCCCCTGCTCTGGGCGGCAGTCCCGGCCCTGCTCTTTCTCGTCCTCGTCGTTCTCCACGAGCGTGTGCTGCAGCGGGCCGAACGGCTGAAACGGGAACGAGCCTTCTACCGATTCATGCTCGACCGCCTCGACGGCGACTGGCGCGCCGGCGGACGGCCCGGAACACGCTTTGCGGACGATCACGCCGGGCACGTGTACGCCGCGGACCTCGACCTCTTCGGCCCCGACTCGCTGTTCCGCCTATTGAGCCGGGCCCGGACTCGCGGCGGAGAGGAACTTCTGGCGTCGTGGTTGCTCCAGCCCGCGCCGCCCGATGCCCTGCGCCGGCGGCAGGAGGCCGTCCGCGAGCTGGCGCCCGGCCTGGACTTCCGCGAGCGTCTCGCCGCGACCGGTCGAATCGCGCGCACTGACCTCGATCCCGAGGCGCTGGTGTCCTGGGCGGAAGGCGCCTGGGCGGAGGGCGACGGGCGGGCGGCGCTTCCCGGCGCCGGCGGCCGGGAGCTCCTCGTGCGCGCCCTGCTGGTCGCCGTCGCCGCCGCCAATCTCCTCGCGGTCACGGGCTGGTTGGCCTGGAGTTGGGGGCCATCGCCCTTCCTTGGCCTGGCCGTGCTGCAGATCCTGTGGAGCCTCGCCTGGCGTCAGCGTTTCCGGGCGGCCACGGCCGGCGTCAGGCGGGCAAGCCGCGACTTGAACCTGGTTGCATCGCTGCTGGAAGTCATCGAGCGCGAACCGTTCGAGAGCACGCGCCTGGTCGAACTGCACAGGCGGCTACGAAGCGACGACGGCGTCACCGCCTCACGGAGCGCCAGGCAACTGCAGCGCCTTGTCGACCTGCTCGACTCGATGCGCAACGCCGTGTTCGCCCCCTTCGGACTGTTGCTGTTGTGGACGCCTCAGCTCGCCTACGCCATCGACTCCTGGCGTCGCCGGCACGGAGACCGGGTCACCGTCTGGCTGCGGGCACTGGCCGAGGTCGAAGCCTTGGCCAGCCTCGCCTCCCATGCGTTCGAGAACCCGGACCGGACCTTCCCCACGCTGGTCGAGCCGTCGGGGAACGGGCGTCCGCTGCTCGACGGCAGGGAGCTCGGGCATCCACTGCTGCCGGCCGAGGAGTGCGTGGCAAACGATGTGTTCCTGGCCGGGCCGATCCTTGAAGCCGGTCAGGACGACCAACAAGCCGAGACGGCTGGCAAGACGTCGGTCCAGTGCCTGATCGTCAGCGGCTCGAACATGTCCGGCAAGAGCACGCTGCTCAGGACCGTCGGCACGAACGTGGCGCTGGCGCAGGCCGGCGCGCCGGTGCGAGCCCGGTCGCTGCGGCTGACGCCGCTCGCCATCGGCTCCTCGATTCAGCTCCACGACTCGCTCGCCGAGGGCCAGTCCAGGTTCTACGCCGAGATCACGAAGCTCAAGTCCGTGCTCGACCTGACCGAACAGTGGAGGCCGGTCCTGTTCCTGCTCGACGAGATCCTCCACGGCACGAACTCGCACGACCGGAGAGCGGGCGCCGAAGGCCTGATCCGCGGTCTGCTCGACCGCGGTGCGATCGGGCTCGTGACCACCCACGACCTGGCCCTGGCCGGCATCGCCGAGGATCCGGCCGAGTCGCGGCTCCGCAACGTCCACTTTCAGGACCGACTGGAGGACGGCGGAATCCACTTCGACTATCGCCTTCGCGAGGGCACCGTCACTCGCAGCAACGCCCTCGATCTGATGCGCCAGGTCGGCCTGGACGTGTAGCCTCAAGCAGGTCAATGAACGAGAGCGAGCACTCTACGGCCCAAGACCTTGACCCGGACGCGGCGCCGGACCTCTCCCAGGACGGCTGGCCGGAGAAGCTCGCCGAAGTGCCCGTCCGACGCGGTCGTCCGCCGCTCGCGAAACCGAAGGTGTCGACCACGCGGGTAGTGCACGCGACGCTTCGGTGGCTCAGAGGCCGAGTTCTCTCTTGACTTCTTCAGAGCCGTGCACTCGATTGGCCCCGAGATCGTCCCAAGCCTCCCCCAGACCGCGCTCACAACTCTCGCTCAAACGTCGCTCCGTCTCGGGCACGCTCAACAGGAATCGGGCGTAGGAGTCGGCCCGGTCAATCACGTTCCCAGGGCCGTCGCCTGCACCGAAGGGACTTGATCGAGAACCATGCCCGTCAGCCCAATGCCGCACCACGAGACGCCTGCGGCTAGGACGGGGACGAGGCCGCCAGCGGCTCTAGGGACCGGATAGCTTCCGCCTTCCCCGACCGTGCAGCGTGCCAGAGGTCCCAGTCCTGCTGGAGACCGAGCCAGAACTCGGCGTTCATACCGGTGACTCGCGCCAATCGCAGAGCCGTTTCCGCCGTCACTCCTCGCCGGGCATGGATGATCCCTTGGAGCAGCCCATAAGAGACCCCCAATCGACGCGCAAAGGCCGATTGTGAGATTTCGAGCGGTCTCAAGAACTCCTCGAGCAGCATCTCTCCAGGATGAGTCGGCGGTTCAAACCGCGGCAGCCGCCGCGCCGGCCGGGCCCCGTCTTCCCGTCGGGACCCAGCGTCGTCAGTGATAGTCCGTGATCTCGACGTCGTCGGCATAACCCGGCTCCCAGCCGAAGCAGATTCTATAGCGGTCGTTAATCCGAATGCTGTACTGACCTGCCCGGTCTCCTCTGAGCCGCTCCAGCCGGTTGCCCGGAGGCACGGCCAGATACCGGAGTTCGGTGACCTGGTTGAGTTGCGCGAGCTTCCTTCGAGCCACACGCCACAGCCGGGGAGGACACCGTCGCCGCGCCGCTCGCGTCGCCGCGCCGTCGAAGATGTCCTCCGTGGCTTGATCGGCAAACGACCGGATCATCTGTACGCAGGGGTGGCGGCGTCTGCACCGATTCGCCCGTCAGCCGGTCCCTCGAACGACCTCGGCTATCATCCGCAAGTTAGACGGGCGGCGAGCCGGGGGTAGCAGTGACTTGCCGCTAGACGTTCCTGCGGATTGTCCAGCGACAGCCACAACCGGCTCGCCGCCCTAAGCTCGTTCTTCTGTGCCGGCGAAACACTCAAAACGACTCGCTCCGAACGGTGCCACGAGTCGCTCAGGCGCGATCGATGGACGAGCCCGCGACAGCCGCTGGGAGTACCACCGCCCGCTGGCGGTCGACCCGGTTCAGTAGCTGTCAACATGGCTCTCGGGGCAGTAAGAGCGTAGCACGCAGCAGGGGCCTTGGGCACAGCGAGTGCTGTCCAATGAGAAGTGATCGTGAACGGGTTTGGTCAATCCAACGAGAGGTGATCGTGAGATTCGGTCATCGGGGATCATCGGAGGATGATCTTGTCTCTACAGACCCACCGGTTGCAGACGTTGGACGAGGTGCGCGGTTTCGTGGCCGGCAGCGAGGCCGTGGACATGGTGCTTCCGGACCGGGAATCGGTCTACCGGTTCACCGAGGAGACGCTGGTCCGTTTCCGGTACCACGGTCTGTCGAAGGCTGAGAAGGGCGTGATCCTGCGCTACCTGGCCAAGATGACGGGCAAGTCGCCGCCCCAGGTCCAGCGGCTGGTGCGGCAGCACCGGGAGACGGGCCGCGTCCGGGATCGCCGGGGCGTTCCGGCGTGTGCGTTCGTCCGGCGCTACACCAAGGCGGATGCCGGTCTGCTGGCCGAAGTCGACGCGGCGCTGGGGCAGAGGTGCGGCCACGCCACGCGGGCGGTGATGCGGCGGATGTACGAGGAGTACGGCGACGAGCGCTTCGAGCGCCTGGCCTCGATCTCCAACGGTCACTTCTACAACCTGCGCAAGTCGAAGGCCTACAGGCGTCGCCGGACGACGTTCAGGAAGACCCGCGGGAGACGGATCGCCATCGGCGAGCGCCGCAAACCCCGGCCGAAGGGGCGGCCGGGCTTCCTGCGCGTGGACACGGTGGACCAGGGCGAGAAGGACGGCGAGAAGGGCGTCTTCCACGTCAATCTGGTGGACGAGGTGACCCAGTGGGAGCATGTCGGCACGGTGCGGGCGATCTCCCAGAACTGCCTGATCAAGGTGCTGCGGGAGCTGATCGAGTCCTGTCCCTTCAAGGTGTTGGGCTTCCACGCCGACAACGGCTCGGAGTACATCAACCACCGGGTGGCCGAGATGCTCAACAGCCTCAAGATCCCCGAGTTCACCAAGTCACGAGCCCGGCGCAGCAACGACAACGCCCTGGTCGAGAGCAAGAACGGCAACGTCGTCCGCCAGCAGTTCGGCTACCAGCACATCCCCAAGACGTTCGACCGCGAAGTCAACGCCTTCGCCCGAGACGTGCTGTCCCCCTTCCTCAACTTCCACCGCCCCTGCCTGTTCCCCACCCGCTTCGTGGATGCCCAGGGGCGCACACGGACGCGCTACCGCTACGAGGACACGATGACGCCGTTCGAGAAGCTCAAGTCCCTGACCGAGGCCGAGCAGTACCTCAAGCCCGGGATCGCATTCCGCGATCTCGAAGCTCGGGCCAGCGCCCAGACCGACCTCGAAGCCGCGGCGGCCCTCAATCAGGCACGGGCACGGCTCTTCGCCCTGATCGACAGGGAATCCGGACCCCGCCACCGGCGCAGCGCCTGAGTCTCCACCGCCCACCGCCATGCCCTCGACACCAACGCTTCCGTCGCCGAACCCAGCCGCCGACCGCCAGCGGCTACCCTTAGGCGGCAGCCGGCGCCGGGCGCCGGCTGCCGCTGCCGGAAAACTACCCCGGACCGGATCGGAATCGACCCTCTCTACCGGGCCCGTTCACGATCATCTCCGTATTGGAAAACACTCAGCGGATCCAAGGCCACGTCCGGGCTCCAGTCGAGTGGATCTTGACACTCCCGGCTGAATCCCACTAGGGTCTACGCTCACAAATCAGCCCGTGGCAGTCGTCGGACCGGGATCCGTTCCCGAACCGGCGGCAAAGGCTGGAACAACCACTCCGGCGTGGTCACGACCGTCGGACCAAGGGAGGGTAGCCCCTTGAAGTTGAAGCACATCGCCATAGCACTCGTCTTGGCGACCATTCCGTCGCTCGCCTTCGCGAGCGGAGGCGACGGCCCGGACGTTGGCACCACCAACGCGAGGATCCACATCGTCCTCGTCGGCGTTACAGGCGATGCCCCGACCTCCGCCACCAGCGGAGCGAGGGCCCACATCGTCGTCGTCGGCCGGACGGGAGACCAGAACTCGGACACTGGCGGACGCCACGTGAACTACGGGCCTCCTCCGCGGACCCGCGGGACTCTCGTTCAGGTCGTGAGCCGGGTGGTCTCGACGGTGCCGACTCGCGCGCTGAGAACGGCAGTGGCCGGGCTTCTCCGCCTGACGTTCTGAGGCAGGCACGGCGCGAATCGTGAGTGCTCCTGCGCGAAAGCCGGCCGGGCCGCGAGGCCGCAACCGGCTGGGGCCTGGGAACGCGAACGATTCCCCGGGGCGTCGCTTCCGGGCAACCGGAAGCGGCGCCTCTCGCCATCACGCTCTACTGGCGGCTACACTTACGCGTCGCCTTGGACTAGAATCGGTCGTGCAATGACCGTGACGGTAGTTCCCTTCCACTCGTCGCCTGAGCCGGCGTTTCTCCCGGAGCGCGTTTCCGCGCCCGAGCTGGAGGGGTGTGTGGTGGATGCGGTGGACGAGGTCGAGGACTTCGAGACGCTGAGGGACCGGGCTCGGAAGCTCGGCAACGAGGGGCTGTACGAGGAAGCCGCGGCTCTCTACCTCCAGGCCGCGCGAGTCGCGGCCACCGCCGGAAACAGCGAGGGGGCCGATGAGGCGCTCTGCGGTTGGGGCACGGCCGAAACCGAACTCGGAAACGGCCCAAAGGTCATGCCGGAGCTGCGCCGGGTCCTGCTCAGCAGTTCCCTGGACTACAACTGCTGGCTGGCCTCTTACACGCTGGCTCGTGCACACGAGCTGGAAGGGCAGGTCAAGAAGGCGCTCTTCTACGCCCGATTGTCACTACAGCATTCCGCCTATGTCAGTCGTCCAGGCTTGACGGCCAGCTCGCACAACCTGCTCGGCAACCTCCTGTTGACCGACGGCTGCGAGACCAACGCCGCTGCCCAGTACCGCAAGGCTCTTCGCGAATCGCAGGATGCCCCGCCGACTTGGGTGGCAAGCGTAGAAGGGAACCTGGGCTACTGCGCCGTGGCCAACATGAGCAGCCACGGCCTTCGCCGGTCTCGAGTCCGAGAGAGCCTAAGGCTCCTCTACCGCAGCCTTCGCACCTTCCGGCGCGCAGGTGCTGGTCTCGACCTGGCTATCTCGCACATGGATCTCTGTTTCGCCCACCTGGAACTGGAACGTCCCCGGTCGGCAAAGCGCCACGGACAAAAGGCCCTCAAGCTCGCGGAGCGTCACGCGGACCTCGACACGATCAAGAACTGCCTGTATCTGCTCGGGCAAGCGGAGGTGTTGGAGGGCGATACGGAAGCGGCGCACGGGCTCTTCAGCGACCTTGAGCGGCGCTTCTATCCCGAACGAACCGGTTTGACCGACGTGCTGATGTCTGTCGACCTCCGCCAGGTGGTGAACCTGAGGGCGTGATGAAGGGCGTGCTCTCCAGGTGCTTCAGGGCGGTCCGGCCTGACATCATGGCCGCCATCGCGACGCTCGGGTTGACGCTCGGCAGCGGTGTACTGCTGGCTGCGGATAGTCCTCCGCTGCTGGGCAAAAACGGCGATGTCTACCAAGTCGCCATAGGGGCCTACGGTGACCTCTTCCCGAGTGGCAGCGAGGCCTCGGTCGACGCTGACGTTCTGCGCCTCGAGGCTCGTCGTGGAACAGGCACGCTAGAGCACTACCTAGTGCCCGGCAGTGAATCGGACGACAGCGACCGGACACCGTCGTTGTTCTTCGACGCGGCCACCGAGAAGCTGTACGTAGTCTGGTCGAGCAGCAACGCCTCGACTCTGACCCGTATCAACCTCGCGTCCTTCGACGGCAGCATCTGGTCTGAGACGATCGAGGTCTCCGGCAACATCTACAGCGAGAAGTCGGCCCCGCGCCTCGCCGTCACGCACGACCGTTTCGAGCTGGCCGGAGGCACAGCCGGCGAATCGAGTACGCGAACCGTCCTTCACGTCGTCTGGTCGGAGGACACGTCAGACGGCGAAAAGGCGATGTACGCGCCGGTCGTGTTGATCGACGGCGAACTCGCTTCCTCTTGGCGTCGGGTGCATCGACTGAACGACTACACGACGGATGCGCTAGCGAACAACCCCTTCAACACCCAGGTTTCGGTGGCCCTTCAGACCGCCCCGACGGTCGACGCAGGCGCAGAATCCAACGCGGTCGTTGTCGGTTTCGCTGACAGGGCTACCGGCGCGCTCGTTCAACTAGAACTCTCCACTCCCGCAACGGAGCTCTCAGAACTCGCGGACAGCTTGGCCGACCACCTCGATGCCTCGAATCTCTGTACACGAATCGAGAACGAGGAGTCCGACGCAATCTCAAGCGTCGCTTCGGCGGCACGCCACCACATCGTCGTCTTCGGAAGACGAATCCAGTCCAGAGTGCTCGGTCAATTGGCGGACGACGTCAAGAACGTTGTAACCAAGCGAGCCAGCGCGCTCTGCCAGGATGGCGGACTCACGAGCGTATCGAGCGCAGCTCGTCACCACATCGTCGTCTTCGGCGCTCGAGCCCAAGCGGGCGAGCTCTTGGAAGGCGCTGCGGGAAGTGAGGGCCACGTGCTCCTTGCAGCCGCCCAGGAAATGGGCAACGACTACGTCCAGCACCTTGCCCGGCTGCAGGTGAAGTCGGAGCGGAGAGCACCGACGATCGGCGACGGCGAGCCGACGATCCTGGTCTCGCCAAACGGCACCGGAGCCATCGTCGTGTGGGAGAGCGCGAACACGCTGACCTACGTCGAGACAGACACCGATGCGGCTGGGGACTGGAGCAGTTCCCATACCCTCCAGATCGGCAGCAGCCTCTCGCGCTCCGAGGCCTACTCGATGCTTCGCGACCGCGCTCGCTCGCTCGAATAGGGTTGAGCACGTCACGTACTCTCATCGAAGCGGTGCCGGCCTAGCGGCCGGCGAGTTTTCCGGCCGCCTTCGGCGCGCGTTCTCCGGGGGTCAGAAGACCCCCGGCTACGGACCCGCGCACCGACAGGCGGGCCCGTTCCCTGCGCGACGGCGTAGTCTGGAGGCCGCTCCCTAGCCAACGACGACTTCCAGCCTGCCGGGGCCAGGGAAGGGGCGCCCAGCGGGCTGGAGGCAAGTATCCATCTTGTCAAGCGGGGTTAGGGGAGTGGTCTTGAGGCGGCCGCGCGCTGGGGCGCGCGGCCGGGATTGCTGTCGCGGTACGGTCTGTTCACGCCGGACTGACTATCTCTCGGGGTTCCCACAGGCGGTCTTCCCGGATGAGGACGTTGGACAAGACGATCAGCTTGCGCATCACCGCCGTCAGCGCCACCTTCTTCGGCTTGCCCCTCGCCTGCAGCTCCAGGTACTTCCGACGCAGCTCCGGATGGTGCCGGGTCGCCACCAGGGCCGGCATGTAGAGCAGGCGCCGGAGACGCCGGCGGCCTCCCTGGATCCAGCTTGTGCCGCGCCAAACGCCCGACTCCCTCGTCACCGGCGCCAGACCGGCAAGACTGCCGGCCGTCTTCGACGTCAGCGTGCCGAGCTCCGGCATGTGCACCAGGAGACCCGCCGCGGTGATGTCGGAGATGCCCGGAATCGACGTCAAAATCTCCGCGCGACGGGCCAGGTCCACATCCTCCGAAACCAGCTTCTTCATCTCCGCGTCGAGCAGACCGATCTGGCGCTCGATCTGCCGCAACCGATCCCGGTTCAGCCGCTTGATCAACAAGTGGCGGACATGCTGACGGCGATTCAGCAACGCCGTACGGTCCCTCACCAGAGCATCCCGCGCAGACTGCAGATCGACCAGCTCCCGACGAGGCTTGCTCTGCTTGCGGAGAGGACGCAGACCCTCCACCGCCTGGACCATCTGAGCCGCGACCTTCGCGTCGATCGGATCGGTCTTCGCCCGGCGGCCAATCGACCTGGCAAAACAACGCAACTGGTACGGGTTGATCCGGTACAGCGGCACACCAGCGTCCAGGAAGGCCTCCTCGAAGCCACGGTGCCACGGACCCGTCGGCTCGTAGCCGACCCGCTCGACCCGGGGATCGATCCAATCAGCCAGCGCCTGGAAACCAGCCCTGTTGTTGGAGAACCGCCTCGCCTCGCCCGCCGGCAGCCAGCAGGCGTCCAGGTGATCCTTCGAGATGTCGATGCCGACGGTATGCTTGGTCAACTTCCCTTCTCCTGTGCTTGTCACTCGAGCCTCGATGCTCATGTATCCATTCAGGACGACGGGGAAGGACGGTGGCGGCCACACTTGCCTACGGCCCATCACGGCCAAGCGACTCACGGCCCGACACCGCCCCCCTTCAGCGCCCCTCGAGGTGCTGAAGGGCTGGGGCTCCCCCACATCCCCAGAACCCGAAGGCTAGCGGCGAATGTAAGGGACAAGCGTCTCCCGAGATCGTCACCTCAACCGACGACCCACCGCAGCGCAGCCGACCGAAGCGAGCGCCGACCTCCCATCCACCAAGAAAGCGCGAGCGGCCGCTGGGCGCCCCTTCCCTGGCTCCGGCAGGCGGGTGCGTCCCCCGGATGCCGGCGGGGACGCCGGCGCACCCAGTGTGAAGCGCCGTCGGTCTACGAGCTAGGGACCCAGACGGACGTCACGACCCGGACCACCATCGAGTTCGTGACGCAGGGCGTCCCGGCGTTCAAAGAAAGCCGGAAGCAAGGCGTCGGCCAAGGGCGGCACGGGTTCGCTCACCAGGCTGGCCGGGTTGATCCATCGCCCGTTGCTCTGCACGCGATAGTCGAGGTGGGGCCCGGTTGAGAGACCGGTGGAGCCGACGTAGCCGATGACCTGGCCCTGATCCACCCGCGCTCCCGCGCGAACGCCCTGCGCGTACCCGGAAAGGTGAAGATAGGCCGTCAGGTAGCCGTTGGCGTGGCGCAACCGGACCGTCCGACCGCCCCCTCCGCGCGTGCCCGCCGAGACGACCGTTCCGTTCGCGGTCGCCCGCACCGGGGTCCCGACCGGAGCGCCGTAGTCCACGCCGTAGTGCGGCATGCGACGCTTCAGGATCGGGTGGAACCGACTCAACGAGAACCGGGAGGTGACTCTCGAGTACGGCAGAGGCGAACGGAGGAACTGCCGCTGCAGCGGTTGACCGTCGGCATCGTAGTAACGGCTCGAACCGGCCCCCGCCGGTTCCTCGTCCGAAAAGCCGTAGGCCTCGAGCCACCGGTCCCGGTTCCGGTAGCGAAGCGCATGGATCTGATCGACCCCCTGGACCTGGCCGTCCAGCAGGAGCTCGTCGAAGAGGATCTCGAAGCGGTCGCCGATCCGCAGGTCTCGATTGAAGTCGAGATCCCACTGCAGCACCCTCGCCATCCTCTCGGCCAGATTGGCAGGCCCGCCGGCGCGGCGAATCGAGCTCTCCAGGGCTCCGCGCAGTTCGCCGCGGACCAGGCGCCGGATGTGACTGCGTCGATAGGGACGGTAGCGGCTTGTCCAGACGCCGTGGTTCCGGTCGGCCACGACGACTCCCTGGCCCCGACGCGGCAGTCTGATGCCGACGAGTCCCTCATCGCGGTGGACCATCGAATAGTAGGAGTCGCGCGCGCGCAGCTTGCGGGGGTCCAGCACCTCGCTGACCGCCGCGCTGGCCTGATGGAGTTCCGCCTCCGGAACGCCGGCTCGACGCAGAACCCCGTCGAGGGTGTCGCCTCTCCGGATCACGTGCTCCAGCGGGAAGGGCACCTGATCCAGTGCCTCCGGGTCGAGCGCGAAGGCGAGGTCGTCGTCGGTCACGCTGCCTGACGCGGCGCTCACTTCAATGGGCGTAGCCGCGGGGCGGATCGCGAGCCAGCCCAGGAAGATCGCCAGAGCGGCGCTCAGGAGACCTGCGGCCCAACGCCCAAGTTGTTCAGTACGCACGAGTTAGGCACCTCCGGGCCGGGCCCGGAAGTCCTATTCTTCCATGCTCAGGCCGCGTCCTGCTGCCTCGACCGCATCTTTCTTGGCTCTCGAGAGCGGATGTAGCCGTGCTCGCGGGCGTACTGGAGGAGGACAGCCTCCAGCTTCCGCCTGCCCCGGTAGAGCCGGCTCATCACGGTGCCCAGTGGAATGCCGAGCTGATCCGCGATCTCCCGGTAGGACAGTCCCTGCAGGTCGGCCAGTTCGACCGCCGTCCGGTAGTCCTCGGGAAGCGCCTCGAGAGCCTGCTGAACGTCCTGATCGAGCGCGTCGACCATCAGCTCTTCCTCCGGAGTCGCGCCACGCGCGGTCAGCGGCGACTCGAGGAGCTTCGACTCGAAGGAGCCCTCGATCTCGTCGAAGGAGTTCTTGAGCGGCCGCCGTTGGCGCTTCCGGTAGCGGTTGATGAAGGTGTTCTTGAGGATCTTGAACAACCAGGCCTTGAAGTTCGTCCCTTCCTGGAACTTGTCGTAGTACTTGTACGCCCGCAGGTAGGTCTCCTGCAGGAGATCCTCGGCGTCCTGACGGTTACGGGACATCCGATAGGCCGTGCTGTAGAGACTGTCCATGAAGGGCAGCACCTCGGCCTCGAAGTTCCAGCCGCCGTTGTGATCGGCTATGGCGCTCATGTGGTTTGCCTCCCCCGTCGCGGCAGTGGGCCGCGACGCCTTGTGTGGAAGAGGTCAGCACATTCGGTGCCAAGTCCCGCAGTCGCGACGGCGAGACCGTCATCTCCCTGTCAGAGCGCCGTTTCCGGCCCGACGCCGCCACCGCGGGCCGGGCGCCGACGCCTACGCAAGAGCCCCGCAAGACGCCAATATGGCCGGCGCGCGCCACAAGGGACGTGCAAGCCGGCCAGAAGGCCTCCCTCGGGAGGCTTCAGGCGACGCCAGTTTCCTGGCGCCGCCAAACCGCCGCGCGTTTCTCCTAGAAGAACCCGCCGCCGCGGAGCGCGATGACGAGGGCGTAGATGACGACCGACTCCATGAAGGCCAGGCCGATCAGCAGCATGATCTGGATGCGGCCGCCCGCGCCCGGATTCCGCGCCAGTCCCGCGCAGGCCTCGCCGGTCGCGCGGCCCTGACCGATCGCGCCGCCGGCCGCGGCAATACCGATGCCCACGGCGGCGCCCAGCAGGCCGAGATTGGCGCCGCCGCCGTCGCCTTCTGCGCCGTCCTGAGCCAATGCCGGAGCGGCAAACAGGGTGAGCAGCAGGGCCACGAGAAGGACGAGCTTTGACTTCTTCATTTCCTGAGAGTCCCTTTCAGTGTGCCGACGCTTCAGCCTCGGCGATGTAAACGGTGGTCAACATGATGAAGATGAAGGTCTGCAGCGTAGCGGCCAGGAGGCCGAGCGCCATGATCGGAAGCGGCAGCGCAAGGGGAACCAGACCGAAGATGGCGGCCGCGGCGAGGTGTTCGCCGAAGACGTTCCCGAACAGCCGCATGCCGAGCGAGAGCACGCGAGCTGCGTGACTGATGATCTCGATCGGTATGAACAGCGGGGCAAGCCAGAGGACCGGGCCGACGAAGTGCCCGAAGTAGCGCAGTCCGTTCCGGCGCAGGCCGAACAGGTGGTACAGCACCCAGGCCGTAATCGAGAGGGCGAACGTGACGTTGACGTTCTGGGTCGGGGGCTGCAGGAAGAAGATGGACCCCGACAGGTTGCTGATGAAGATGAAGAAGGCGAAGGAGGCGATCAGGGGCAGATGTCGCGAGCCGCCCTCGCCGATCGTCTCCTCGAGGAGGTTTCGCATCCAGTTGAGGACAATCTCGACGATCTGTTGCACCTTGCCCGGATCGTCCCGGTTCAGTCCGTTCGACACGATCACCCCCAGTGTCGTCACGACGCCGAAGACGAACAGCGCCATGACGACGTGATCCGGCACTTCGGGGGGCAGGCTCTCCTCGGCTCCCGCCAGACCCACGCCGAACTTCCAGGCCTCGTTCACGGGCTCGTAGAGGATGGAGTGTTCGCCGGCAGCCATAACAGTTGGGGGACTTCGGACGTGGGGGGATGGTGACCGTCGCTCGAACGGAGGAGTCGGGCGTGGGTACGGTTACGCGGAGTTCGGTCGGCGTACGGGTCGGAGCCGGGCTGATCCTCAGGCTAGCGAGCCGAACGGACGCGACGTGCCAGTTCCGAAGCCACCAGTGCCAGGGGCACGACCGAGAATCCCAGGATTAGCGCGATGAACTCCCTTGACCCCACAAGCAGGGCCGCGACGATGAAAGCGCTCAACAACGAATAGCGGAGAACGGTGAACAGAGTGTTCCTGGCGCCAGCACGCCCGTCGACGTTCGGCTCCAACGCGCGGACCTGCATCTCAAGGCCGCGGAAGCTGAAACTACTGACGAGCCCCGCAGCTGTCAAGGCGATCGCGGCGCCCGGGCTCCAGGCCAGGGCCGTCGCACCCCCCAGGGCTGTCAGCAGCAGCGACCAGCGAAGAACCCGCTTCGACATCGCGGCCAACTCGTCCCCCTGTCCGGAGAGCGCCCGGAAGCCGAGCAGACGGGCTACTTCACGAGTTGCCGAAGCCATCTTCCTCTTCGTCGGCGCTCACCCGGCGAATCGTCTGGTACGCGTTGTAGAAGCCCGCCGCGACGCCGAACAGGAACCCGATCATCGCCCCTGTCTTGGGCACGTCAAACCACTCCCCTACCGTCTGGCCAGCCAGAAAACCAAGGACGGAGGCCACCGGGAAAACGAGGCCGATGACCGCCACGTCGAGAAGTCGCATTGGCAGGCGCATTCCATGCCCATCCTAGGGGCTCGGGCCGCAGAACGCTACGCCCTCGAGTCCCAGAGCACGTCCGACTCGCCGCGAACCAGGTTCTCGTAGCGAGCCATGACAAAGAGCGCGTCGGATAGTCGGTTGACGTAGGTCAGGGCCGGGGCACCGACCGGCTCCGCGGCCGCGAGCGTCACCAGCCGCCGCTCTGCCCGGCGGCAGATGGTCCTGGCAAGGTGCAACGCGGCAGCCGCGGCGCAGCCACCGGGCAGTACGAAGTTCGCGAGCGGTTCGAGTTCCTCCTGCAACCGGTCGATCGTCTTCTCCAGGGCCTCGATGTGACGCTGCTCGATGCGCGGCACGGGAGGAGCCTCGTCGTCCGGCGGAACGCACAGATCCGAACCGAGGTGGAACAGTTCCTGCTGAACCCGACGGAGGCCGTCGGCGACCGGCGCCGACGTCCCGGCGGCGACCGCGACACCCAGCGCCGAATTCAGCTCGTCGACCGCCCCGTAGGCCTCGACGCGAGCGTCGTCCTTGCGGACCCGGACGCGAACGCCCAGACCGGTCGTTCCATCATCGCCGGTCCGCGTGTAGACACGCGTTATGCGAGGCAAGGGACCCTAGATGTCGTCCCTGATCGCACCTTCGACCGGGCTGCTCGCACCCTCGGTGTAGATGCCGCCCGTCAACTCGAACGACTCGACGGCGCGCTCACGAAGGCGTTCGAGCGCCTCGTCGAAGTTCTCAGGAGACATCTCTTCGTCGCAGAACGAGCAGCAGCTCTCCCAGGTGTAGCCCAGGCCATCGACCTGCTTCCGGCCGCCGGGCGTCACCTCGTCGGTGATCGGGCACCAGATCGTGCTCATCGCGAGCATGAAGTTCTCTACGTAGCGCTCCTCGGCAGCCTTGGAGGCGAACGTGTCGGGATCGCCGGCGAAGGTCGCGGCGACGCCGGGCTCGCTGCCCCGGTACTCGACACCGCCATGAGTCCAGGTTTCGCCCGCGGCCGCCGACGGCACGAACTTGACCGGACAGAGGTCAGTCGACTTGAGAGCCTCCGGGATCTTCACCTTGGCCAGGTCGACCGCGTCGGGCGGCAACTGCGCGGCCACGGGCGCCACACAAAAGGCCAACGCCAGGACGAGGATGAAACGGGAGGCTGAACGGCCGGAAACGAGCTTCTTCGACATGGGCGGGGATCCCTCCGCGATGCTGGGAGTCGACGACGAAACACGGCGCCGACGATCGGCGCCTGTCCAGAAAACAGGGCTCGCGAGTATAGCAACCGGCCGCGGGCCGCGCCCGGCTCAATTCCCGGGTTCATCGCCAGACCGACTGGTACTCTCCGGGACCGTGAGCCGATCCGCGGCAGCATGGCCTCCGAGCCGCCGGGCCGGTCTTGCCGCGGTGGCGATCCTGGTCGGTTTCTCCAGCCTGGCGGGCCCCGCCACGGCTGCCGACCGCCTGAGCAAGCGCCACGCCGACTGGCTCGCCGAGGTCTCGGTCATCATGACGGCCGAGGAACGCGACCTCTTCTTCCGGCTCACGCGCGACTACCAGCGGGAGGCCTTCATTCGGAAGTTCTGGCAGGTCCGCGACCCCGTGCCCAAGACCGGGCGCAACGAGATGCGCGAACGCTGGGAGGAGCGGGCAGCCTACGCCCGCGGCAACTACGGAGGGCTGACGGACGCGCGCGCTCAGGTTCTGCTGATCCACGGCGAACCGAACCGCATCATCCAGGTCCGATGCACAACGACGCGCATACCGGCCGAGGTCTGGACGTACCAGGGAAGCGACCGGGTCCGGTTCAACTTCCTGCTGCTCTTCGTTCGCCCGAGAGGCCTTGGAGAAGCCCGGGTCTGGGCGCCGGGCCGAGGCGACATCCGGGGAGTCGTCGAGAGTGCGAAGGCATGCATCAACGGCCATCTGCTGGAGGACGTCATCGACCAGATGCGCAGTCTGGGACGCGAGTACGGAAGCCAGCTCGCCCGCGTGCTCGCGAAGCCGAGGCCTCGCAACGAAGAGTGGGTGGCCGCCTTCGGGGCGGCCAGCACCGACCTGCCGCCCGGTGCGGCCCTCTTCAAGGCCGACACCGACTACGACTTCCTTGGCCGGTTTCAGAGTCGTACGGTCGTCCAGGGACAGGTCCGCATCGATCCGGCGGCGATTGCCGTCGGCGAGTTCGCCGGCTACAGGTCGCGCGACTTCGTTCTGGTTGGCGAGGTCATCAGGGAGCGGGAGCTGTTCGAGTCGTTCCGCTACAAGTTCGGCTTCCCCGCCACCGAAGCTGAACAAGGCGCGGCAGTCGGGCCCCTGCTCCTGCCCTTTCAGCGCTACCTGCGGCCCGGCGACTACCGGCTGATCCTGCGGATCGAGGACGTCAACGGCGCGCGGTTCTTTCGCGGCGAGCAAGACGTAAGCGTCCCCAGGCTCTCCGACCTGGCGCCGCCGCCCGGAGCCGGGCCCGAGGGCGCGCGGTTGCTGGCGGAGGCGGCTCGAAGCGTGGGTGCCGAGTCCGTCGACATCCGATTGCTGAAGCCCGCGGGTGAGATCCTCTCCGGCCTCGTTCGCTTCGACGCGGTGGTCGAGGCCGACGGAGTGTCGGCCGTCTCGTTTCTGCTCGACGAAACAGCGGTGCTCAGAAAGGCCCATCCGCCCTACAGCGTCGAACTCGACCTCGGCGACTTTCCACGGCCTCGGACACTGAGGGTCGAGGGCGTCGGAGAGAACGGTGAAGTGCTGGCCTGGGACGAGTTGGCGATCAACGCCGGCGACCACGACTTCACGGTCAGGCTGATCGAACCTCAGCGCGGCGGGAGCTACGCCTCGAGCCTTCGCGCCCGAGCCGAAGTCGAAGTACCAGAGGGAACGACCCTGGATCGGCTCGAGTTCTACCTGAACGAGAACCTGTCCTCGACCCTCTACCAGGAGCCGTTCATCCAGCCGATTCAGCTTCCACCGTCGGTCGGCGTGTCGTACGTACGCGCCGTGGCGCATCTTCACGACGGCAACACCGCGGAGGACCTCGTCTTCATCAACTCGCCCGGCGACATAGAGCGCGTCGAGGTGCAGTTCGTGGAGCTGTTCGTCTCGGTCACGGATCGTCGCGGACGGCCGCTGGAGAACCTCGAGCTTGCCGACTTCCAGGTGCACGAGGACGGCCAGGAACAGCGCGTGAGCCGCTTCGAGCGAGTCGTCGACCTCCCCATCCACGTAGGCGTCGTCATCGACAACTCGGCTTCCATGCGCGCCTCACTCGACATCACGCGGCGCGCGGCGCTGAGGTTCTTCGAACAGGCCGTTACGCCGCGGGACCGGGCGGCCGTCATCACGTTCAACCGGTTTCCCCGCCTCGCCGTCCGGCTAACCAGCGACCTGCGGGAACTGGGCAGCGGGCTCGCCGGCCTGACCGCTGAAGGACAGACCGCCCTCTACGACAGCCTGATCTTCAGCCTCTATCACCTTGCAGGCGTCACCGGACAACGCGCGATCCTGCTGCTCTCGGACGGGAAAGATGAAGTCTCGCGCTTCTCCTTCGAGGAGACTCTCGAGTACGCCCGCCGTGCCGGCGTTACCGTGTACGCGATTGGCCTAGGAATCGACGAGGCCGGGGCGAGGCGCCGCCTGGACCGCCTCAGTGCCCAGACCGGCGGCCAAAGCTACTTCGTCCGCGACCCGGAGCTCCTCGACGAGATCTACGCCAACGTCCAGCGGGAGCTTCGCTCACAGTACTTGCTCGCCTACCAATCCAGGAACACCCGGAGCGACGACGGATTCCGCCGGATCCACGTCGACGTTCGCAGAACCGGCGCCGAGGTCAAGACGATGAGCGGCTACTACCCGTAGCCGCCACCTGCCGGCCCAAAGAGCAAAGCCCCCGGCGGGTACGAACCCACCGAGGGCCAAAGAGGATCCCGGCGACGACCTACTCTCCCACACCGTCTCCGGTGCAGTACCATCGGCGCTGCGAGGCTTAACTTCCGTGTTCGGAATGGGAACGGGTGTTTCCCCCGCGCTACAGTCACCGGAAATCGCCGAATCAACCGAGCGCCACCTCCCGGTGGCGCCTGGCAACCGAATCGAATCCTCCCAGGGTACTGGCGCCGTCGTGGCTAAACGCCCCGACTAAACCTAAGCGCCCAAGTCTCGAGTGCAGCAATCTTGAAAATGGTCAAGCCGAACGACCGATTAGTACGGGTTAGCTAAACGCCTCACAGCGCTTACACGTCCCGCCTATCAACCTGGTAGTCTTCCAGGGGTCTTCAGGGATACCTCATCTCGAGGCTGGCTTCCCGCTTAGATGCTTTCAGCGGTTATCCGAACCGAACATAGCTACCCAGCTGTGCCGCTGGCGCGACAACTGGTGCACCAGAGGTTCGTCCGTCCCGGTCCTCTCGTACTGGGGACAGCTCCTCTCAAGTATCCTACGCCCACATGAGATAGGGACCGAACTGTCTCGCGACGTTCTAAACCCAGCTCACGTACCACTTTAATCGGCGAACAGCCGAACCCTTGGGACCTGCTTCAGCCCCAGGATGTGATGAGCCGACATCGAGGTGCCAAACCGCCGCGTCGATATGAACTCTTGGCGGCGATAAGCCTGTTATCCCCGGAGTACCTTTTATCCGTTGAGCGATGGCCCTTCCATACGGAACCACCGGATCACTAAGTCCTACTTTCGTACCTGCTCGACTTGTAGGTCTCGCAGTCAAGCTCCCTTCTGCCTTTGCGCTCTGCGGCTGGTTTCCAATCAGCCTGAGGGAACCTTCGAGCGCCTCCGTTACTCTTTAGGAGGCGACCGCCCCAGTCAAACTACCCGCCTGACAGTGTCCCCGACCCGGATCACGGGCCC
>OZ242353.1:2287500-5074318 GCA_965208755.1 Candidatus Multivorans sp.
CTTCGCACCTCCACCGCGCGCTGACCGACGATCGGGCCGCTGTCGAGGCCGGCGTCGACAAGGTGGACCGTACAGCCGCTGATGCGGACCCCATGGTCAAGCGCCGCCTGCTGGACATCAAGCCCGGGAAAGGACGGGAGCAGGCTGGGATGGATGTTCAGGATCCGGTTGGGAAACGCCGCGACGAAGTCCGCGCTGAGGAGGCGCATGTAGCCGGCGAGACAGATCCACTCCGCCCCGGCCCGCTCGATCTCCTCTCGCACCCGGACTTCGTGGGCCGCCCGCGAACCCACGCCACGGCTCGGAACGACAGCCGTGTGCAGGCCAAGCGAGCGGGCATGCTCAATGCCTGCCGCCGTGGCCACGTTGCTCAGGACCAGCACGATTCGGGCGGGCAGGCGCCCTTCCCGAGTCGCCCGGTAGAGGGCCTCGAAGTTGCTCCCGCGGCCGGAGATCAGGACGGCGATTGGAGTCGTCCGGGACGTCACGCCGAGTCCATCTCCCCCACATAGGACACTCCCTCTCCTGAGCCCACCGAACCCAGAACGAATGCCCGGCCACCCGCGGCTTCCAGTTCCCTCACCAGACCGTCCACACCGGCGGGATCCACGACGAGGACCATCCCGACCCCCATGTTGAACACCCGGTACATCTCCTCGGTGCCGACATCCGCCAGACGCTGAATCGCCAGAAAGTCCTCCGGCACGGTCCAGCGGTCCGTTTCGATCACCGCGCCCAGGCCCGGAGGCAGGACGCGGGGAAGGTTGTCCGTGAGCCCACCGCCGGTGATGTGCGCCAGCGCGTGGAGGCGCGGATCGCGCAGGAACGGTTCCAGAACACTCAGGTAGGAAAGGTGGGGAGCGAGCAGCGCGTCGCGGACCGTCCGTTCGGAACCCGGCAACCGCGAGAGCAGGTCGAAGCCGGCCAGGTCGAAGAAGGCGCGGCGGGCAAGCGAGAAGCCGTTCGTGTGGAGGCCCCCCGACTCCAGTCCGATCAACACGTCGCCTGAGCGCACGGCCGATCCGTCGAGGATCCTGCCGCGCTCCACAACCCCGACGATGAACCCCACCAGCTCATAGTCGCCGGGCTGGTAGAAGCCGGGCATCTCGGCGGTCTCTCCGCCGAGCAGTGCGCAGCGGTTCGCGATGCATGCACCCGCGACGCCGCCCACCAGCGAGGTCATGGCCGGGCCATCGAGCTTGCCGGCGCCGACGTAGTCGAGGAAGAAGAGCGGCGTCGCCCCCTGCACGAGAATGTCGTTGACACAGTGGTTGACGAGGTCACCGCCGACCGTGCTGAAGTCGCCGGCCATCCGGGCCACGCTGAGCTTCGTGCCGACGCCGTCGGCCGAAGCGACCAGAACCGGATCGCGTACCGACGCCGGCAAGGCGAAGAGACCGCCGAAAGTCCCCAGACCGCTCAGAACGCCGTCCGTGTACGTCGACTTCACGAGGCAGCCGATGCCTCCCAAAGCGCGATCCTGGGCCTCCAGGTCGACTCCGGCCTCCCGGTAGGCGTCGGCCCCCGTCATGCCCTGGAGCCGGCGGCTTCAAGACGAAGCGGAAAGAGCTCCGCCTGCGGCTCGCCCTGGCTTTCGGCCGGAACAGGGTAGTCGCCGCTCCAGCACGCTGTGCAGTAGGAATCCGGACTGCCCGAGACGCTTCCGAGCACTCCCTCGAGCGAGAGGTAAGCGAGGCTGTCGGCTCGGATGAAGCGGCGGATCTCCTCCTGCGAATGGTCGGACGCGATGAGTTCGCTGCGGGTCGGCGTGTCAATGCCATAGACACAGGAGAACGCCGTCGGCGGCGACGTGATCCGGACATGCACCTCGGTGGCGCCGGCTTCACGGACCATGTTCACGATCTTGCGGGATGTCGTGCCCCGGACAATCGAGTCATCGACCAGCACGATCCGTTTGCCGGCAATCAGCTCGCGAACCGGGTTCAGCTTCACCTTCACGCCGAAGTGCCGGATCGACTGTTGCGGCTCGATGAACGTCCGGCCGATGTAGTGGTTCCGGATCAGGCCAAGTTCGATCGGAGTGCGCGAAGCCCGGCTGAATCCGAGCGCGCCGTACAGGCCGCTGTCGGGAACGGGTACGACAACGTCCGCCTCCACCGGAGCTTCCCGGGCCAGCCGCGCCCCCATCTGCAGCCGGGATTGCGCCACGGTGTCCGAGAACACCTCGCTGTCCGGACGCGAGAAGTACACGTGCTCGAAGACGCACCGGGAGGCCCTCGCAACCGGCGGCAGCCGGTAGCTCTCGATCTGATCGCCCCGGGCCAGGACGACTTCGCCGCGATCCAGCTCACGGAGGGGTCGTGCCTCCAGCAGGTCGAAGGCGCAGGTCTCGGACGCGAAGCAGGGCTGTCCGTCCAGCTCCCCCAGAATCAGGGGCCGGAAACCGTGAGGGTCGCGGGCCGCGATCAACCCTTCCCGGCTGATGAGCAGCAGGGAGTAGGCGCCCCTGACGTCGCCCAGGACGCGTAGCAGCGACTCGACGACTTCGTGATGCGGGCGGGTTGCCATCAGGTGGAGAAAGACCTCGGAGTCGCTGGTCGTCTGGAAGATCGATCCCGCCGCTTCCAGCTCCTGCCGAGTCGCCATGGCGCTCACGAGGTTGCCGTTGTGAACGATGCCGAGCGGGCCCATCGAGGTCATGACGACGATCGGCTGCGCATTCGTGATCACGCTCGAGCCGGCCGTCGAGTAGCGGGTATGACCGATCGCGCGACCTCCCGGGAGCTCGCTCAGCTTTCGCTCGTCGAAGATCTCGGCGACCTTCCCCATGCCGCGCTCGGCATGAAGCTGCTCCCCATCCCAGGAGACGATTCCCGCGCTCTCCTGGCCCCGGTGCTGCTGGGCATAGAGGCCCAGGTAGGTGAGGTTCGCCGCGTCAGGCGCGCCCTCGATACCGAAGATGCCGCACATTCCGGCCTAGCCTACCGCTCGCGGCAGGGCCTCCCTCCAGACCCGCCGCAAGTCGTCGACCGCACTATCGACGGCGCCGCCGTCGAAGTCCAGAACGAGGCGGTCACCTCCCACGTCGCCGATCTCCCTGACCGGCACTCCACGGGCCTCCGCCGCCGACAGCAGATCCTCCGTCCGGTTGGCCGGAACCGTGACGATCGCACGCGCCTGACTCTCCGAGAACAGGTGTAGCGGGCCGCAGTCGACCGCAGCCCGCACGCCGATCCCCCGGGCCATCGCGCATTCGGCCAGGGCCAGAAGCAGGCCGCCGTCGGCGAGATCGTGACAGCCGCTCAGCCAGCCCGCGCGCCGCGACTGCCGGAGCAGCCCGCACAAGGCCGCTTCGGCCTCCAGGTCGACCGCGGGCGGACGCCCCGCCTCGACCCGATGGAGCAGACGCTGGTAGGCCGAGCCCCCGTACTCGCCGCTATCGGAACCGAGCAGCAGCACACGGTCGCCCGGCCGCCAGAAACCGCACCCCAGCACCAGGTGGAGGTCTCCCTCCGTCCCCACGTCCTCCAGGCGATCGATGACGCCGACGATCGCCACGGTGGGGGTTGGATGGACCGCTTCACCCTCCGTCTCGTTGTACAGCGACACGTTGCCCGAGATGACGGGGACGTCGAAGGCCCGGCAGGCCTCGGACATGCCTTCGATGCACTCCCGGAGTTGCCAGGCGATACCAGGGTTCTCAGGCGAACCGAAGTTGAGACAGTTCGTCATGCCCACCGGCTCCGCGCCGACCGTCGCCAGGTTGCGGACCGCTTCGGCCACCGCCTGCCGCCCACCCATCCGCGGCTCGAGCCAGCAGTAGGACGGGTTGACGTCCGAGGTCAGCGCGAGCGCCGAAGGGGTTCCCTTGAGCCGCAGCACGGCGGCGTCGGAGCCCGGACCGACGATCGTGTTCGAGCGCACGGTCGAGTCGTACTGCCGGTGGATCCACGTCTTGTCGCCGAGTTCCGGCGTCCCGAGGAGATCCTTCAACGCCCGGAGCGGATCCTCCGGCGGTTCGCAGGCGACGGCCTGCTGACGCTCCTGAAGATCCGCGGAAGGGGCCGCCGGCCGATCGTAGACAGGCGCTCCATCGACCAGCGGCTCGACCGGCATGTCCGCGACGGTGCGGCCGCGAAACGTGAGGCGTGCGCGCCCGCTATCGGTGACCCGGCCGATTCTCGACGCCTCGAGACCCCAACGGGACAGGATCTCGACGACGGCCTTCTCCTGCCCCCTCTGGGTGACGAAGACCATCCGTTCCTGCGACTCGGAGAGCATGATCTCGTAGGGAGTCAGGGAGGCCTCGCGAAGCGGCACCTGGTCGAGATCCAGCTCCACTCCCGCCCCGCCGCGGGCGGCCATCTCGAAGCAGGAGCTGGTCAGGCCGGCCGCGCCCATGTCCTGCACCCCGAGCACCACTCCGCTCCTCATCGCCTCCAGGCTCGCCTCGAGCAGGACCTTCTCCGTGAACGGATCGCCCACCTGCACCGTGGGCCTCTTCGCCTCGCTCTCGCTGTCGAACGCCTCCGACGCCATCGTGGCGCCGTGAATGCCGTCGCGGCCGGTGCGACTGCCGGCATAGAGAATCGGGTTGCCGGCGCCAGAAGCGGTGGCGGTGAAGATCCGGTCCTGGCGGCAGACACCGAGCGCGAAGGCGTTGACGAGGATGTTGCCGTTGTAGGACCGGTGGAAGCCGGTCTCGCCTCCGACGGTGGGGATGCCGACGCAGTTGCCGTAGTCCCCGATGCCGCGCACCACGCCGTCGACGAGATGCCTCATCCGCGCGCCCCGTTCCCCCGCGATCTCGCCGAACCTCAGCGAATCCAGGCAGGCGATCGGACGCGCGCCCATCGTGAACACGTCGCGCAGGATTCCGCCCACGCCGGTGGCGGCGCCCTGGTAGGGCTCGATGAAGCTCGGGTGATTGTGGCTCTCCATCTTGAAGGCCGCGACCCAGCCGTGGCCTACATCGACGACTCCGGCGTTCTCGCCCGGCCCGTGGACGACCCGCCGGCTCCGGGTCGGGAACCGCCGCAGGTGAATCTTGGAGGACTTGTAGGAGCAATGCTCCGAGTAGAGGGCCGAGGCGATGCCCAGCTCGGTCCAGGTCGGGCTGCGACCCAGCAGATCGCAGAGTCCGCCAAACTCCTCGTCGGTCAGGCCGTGATCGGCCGCCAGGACCGAATCGACGACCGGCTCGCCTGCCATGGAACCCGGCGTCGTCACTCGCGCTACCCGCCCGCCGCCGCCAGCGAGCCGACACGGCCGCCAGCGGCAGCCACCGCGCCCGCCAGGAGACCCAGGCCGTCCCGGTTCCCCAGCATCTCTTCGGCGCATCGCTCGGGATGCGGCATCAGGCCCAGCACGTTGCCACCGGCGTTGCAGATACCGGCGATCGCCCGCTCTGATCCGTTCAGGTTCGCGGCCGGCTCGAGCCGGCCGGCGACGTCCACGTAGCGGAAGACGACCTGTCCGCGCCGCTCCAGTTCGTCAAGCGCCTCCTCGGTGTCCACGTAGTTGCCCTCGGCGTGCGCGATCGGCATCCGCAGCACGTCGCCGCGCCGGTAGTTGGAGCAGTACAGGAGGTCGTCCCGCTCGACCCGCAAGTGGACGTCGACGCTGAGAAACCGCAGGTCCCGGTTCCGCCGCATCGCGCCCGGCAGCAGTCCCGTTTCCAGAAGCATCTGGAAACCGTTGCAGATGCCGAGCACCCGTCCCCCGGCCTCGGCGTGGCGCCGCACCGCGGCCATGATCGGCGAATGCGCGGCCATGGACCCGGCCCGGAGATAGTCGCCGTAGGAGAAACCGCCCGGCAGAACGACCAGTTCGCATCCCTCGAGCGACGTTTCCTGATGCCACAGGAACGTCGTCTCCTGCCCGAGCACGTGATTCAGCACGTGGTACACGTCGTGGTCGCAGTTGCTCCCGGGAAAGACGACGATCCCGCACTTCATTCCGAGACCCACTCCACCGTGTAGTCCTCGACGATCGGGTTGGCCAGGAGCTGCCGACACATCCGGTCGACCGCCTCGGTGGCCTGCCTCTCGTCCTCGGCCTCGAGCGCGACCTCGAAGCTCTTGCCGGCACGGATACGGCGCACGCCATCGAATCCGATGCGACCCAGGGCGTCCTCGATCGCCCGGCCCTGGGGGTCGAGCACCTCGGCGCGCGGATAGACCAGCACCCGGGCCACGAAACGGTTGTCTGGCGACGTCAACTCAACCCCTCCCCGCGGCGCTCAGCCGCCAACCTCCATCCACGGTCCAGGCCGATGCTGCTCGGCCACCAGCAGCTTCGCCCGCGAGCGGCGCCGGTCGAGCACCGGCTGCACCGCGGCGACCGCGAACGCCGGCGAGTTGTTCGTTTCCGAGAGATGACAAAGGACGACCCAGGACAGACGATCCGAGAGCAGGGCCTCGACCCCGGCGGCCGCATCCTCGTTGCTGAGGTGCCCCCGCCTCGACGCGACTCGCTCTTTCAGGGGCCAAGGGTATGGTCCCGTGCGCAGCATGTCGAGATCGTGATTCGACTCCAGCACCAGAATGTCGAGGTCCTGGAGGCTCCGCCATGCCTCCGGCGTACGGCAGCCCAGATCCGTCGCCAGGCCGAAGCGGTAACCCCCGCTGCTTTCAACCACGATTCCGACCGGCTCCCGCGCGTCGTGCGAAACCGGGAACACTTCGATCTGGAAGCCGGCGGCGGCAAGCGGCACTCCGGCGCCCATCGGACGGGCGAAGGATCCGAGACCGCGCAATAGCGGCCCCTTGTAGGTGCCGCGCGTACCGTAGACCGGGACCTGGTGCCGCCTGGCGAAGCGGTCGACTCCCCGGCAGTGATCGTCGTGCTCGTGGGTCAGGAGAACCGCGTCGACATCGGCGGCGGAGCGGCCCACCGCCTCCAGCCTGCGTTCGAGTTCCCGGCACGAGAATCCGGCATCGATCAGCAGGCAGCCTTCGCCGGTCTCGACGATCGTGCTGTTGCCGCCGCTGCCGGAGCCGAGCACGGCAGCCCGCAGCCCCGCGCCTCCGCCCGCTCTCCGCCGGCGCGAGTGCAGCTTCGATTCGCGGGCGGCGGCCGCCAGCGCGCCGTCGCCGAAGAGCGAGAGTTGCCGGTGCAAGCTCCTGCTAGAACCGCTGGCCGATCCAGAACGTCGTCCGGCTGTCGCCCGACTCCTTGAGATCCCACTGGGTCGCGAAGTCCCAGTGCAGATCGAGGCCGAGCATCCGCACCGTGATGCCGAAGCCGTAGGCCGCGATCGCGTCGTCCAGCCGGCTGTTCTCGGAGTCCCAGACGTTGAAGTCCTGGATGCCGTCGAAGTAGGCGCCGGCGATATCGACGAAGAAGCGCCCCTGGATCCCCTGGAAGGTCCAGATCGGCGTCACGAAGAAGTCGATCAGGGGGAAGCGCAACTCAAGGTTGGTGAAGAAGCCGTGGTCGCCGACCATGTCGCGGAAGTCGACGCCGCGCACCGTGTCGAGCCCGCCGAAGTACACCGGACTGGGGAAGTTCCCTTGCCTCACGCTGCCGAAGAGCCGGGTCGCGAAGACACTGCGCCGGGTGAGCGGGAAGTACTTGCGCGCGTCGAGCTGAAACGTCTGCGTCAGTGCGCCGGAGGTCTCGAGATCGGGAGCGTACTCCGCCGACAGGCGGTATCGGTGCCCGCTCGACGGTCCGGCCGGTCCGAACACTGTCGTGTCGCCGACCAGGGCCGCCTGGATCACCGGGTAGTCATCCTCCCGCGGAGTGATGGTCGGGATCGGCCGGCCGAAGTCATCCAGCAGCAGGTTGAAGTCGCTGTCGCGAGCGTAGGCCTGGAAGTCCAGCTTGCGGCGCATGTAGCCGGCGCCCAACTCGAACCGACGGTAGAAGCTCATCGGATAGGAGATCGAGAAGATGGCGCCGGTCTGCTGGAAGAACGATCGGCCCCGCTCGTAATACCCGTAGGTGTAGTTGGCGCCGATGTAGAAGGCCCGGTCGTCGAACAGCGACACCTGCCACTGCAGGCGCCTCGAGAGGTTCAGGTAGGTCACGTTGAATTGAGAGAAACTCTCGATCGAGGCGAACGTCGTGAACAGCCGCCGGTCGCCCAGGAAGTCCGAGAACTGCAGGTAGACCTGGCCCAGGAAGGTCTGGTTGTCGTCCACGCCGACCGCGGTCTGGGCATCCTCCAGGAACAGTCGCCAACCCCGCTTGTCCTCTTTGTTCGACTCGTCGATCGACACCTGGATGTCCGGCTCGAAGAGGTCGATCGCCGGAATCGGCTCGGAGGGTTCGCCCAGGTCCACGATCTGGACTTCCCCGATCGGTTCGTCGATGTCCGTCTCGTAGAGGTCGAACCGGCCCTGCCAGAAACCGGTGTACACCAGCCGGTCGTCGCTCCCGGCCCTGCCCAGAACCGTGGGCTGGAAGCAGCCGGTGATCGCGTTCGTGTACTGGCGGAGCTCGCCGGTCTCGATGTTCAGCCCGAAGATGTTCTCGGCACCGGTGCGGTCCGATGTGAAGTACACCGTCCGGTCATCGCTCGAAAAGACCGGATCCGTGTTGTGGTGCTCGTCGCTGCCCAGGCGAACGCGCTCCAGCGTCTCCAGGTTCAGACGGAACAGTTGGGCCGTCTCACCCGGAACCGAGGAGAACACGAGCCAGTTGCCGTCGCGAGAGTAGGACGGAGAGCCGTCGAAGACCGAGTCGTTGGTCAGGTTCCGGATCTGAAGCGTCTCCAGGTCGAGCTGGAAGATGTCGTACTGCCCGTTCTGGTTCCCGCCGAACGCGATGCTCCCGCCGTCCGGACTCCAGGCCGGAGCCGTCTGTTGCTCGATCTCCATGTCGATGACCCGGCGCACACCCCCACCCAGAACATTGACGATGGCGAGGGAGTAGCCCGCCTCCTTGCGCACGAAGGCCGCCAGCGAGTTGCCGTCAGGGGAGAACGCCAGGTCGCTGCCGTGCTTGCGGCCCAAGGTCAGCATCTGGGCGACGTAGTGGCGGAAGTCGGCCGTGTAGCCCCGCGTCAGGTTGCGGACCGGCTCGCGCTCCTGCGTGTCGAAGAGCACAATGTCGACGTCGCCCTGAAAGGTCGAGAACGCCGCCACCAGGTCACCTGAGGGGGACGCCACGGGTGACGTCTCCTGGCTACCCTGGGGGCGGGTGCGGAAGGGCCGCCCGAAGTCACTGGGTTCGCCGGTCGCCACCAGCTCGGGCAAGTACCGGTTGCGGAGCCAGCGACGGAACTCGAGGTCGAAGTCCTCCGGGTCCATGCGGAAGGCCCGTTCGATCGCCCGGCCGACCCGCGAGCCGATCGTGTTCCGGAACTCGAACAGGAAGTCGATCACCCCGTCGGCCCCCCAGCGCTCCTCCATGAAGTCGAAGGCGGCGTGGCCGTAACGGTAGGCGAAGAAGCCGCCGGCCTGGCCCGACGTAATCGGCGGCAGGCGGTCGTTGACGACCGCATCCCGCAGGTACATCCGGTCGGAAGCGCTCTCATCCTCCGCGAAGTAGCTCGCCATGCCCTCCATCAGCCACTGCGGCGGGCTGTTCGTCATGGCCCGCCCCAGGCTGCCGCCGAACAGGATGTGGTACTGGAAGATGTGGGTCAGCTCGTGGAGGATGAGCTCGTAGAGTTCGATGTCCGGCAGGTCGATGGGCAGGACCATCCGGAACCGCGCCGAGGTTGCGAAGGCCGCGACCCCCTCCGGGATGAAGTTGACCATCACGTTGTTCTGGAGGAAGTCGGAGTGCGTGTTGTAGATGATCAGCGGCGTCGGTTCCTGGATCTGGTAGTCCAGGTCGAGCGACAACTGGTCGTACGCGCTCTCCGCGAGTGACGCCACCTTCTGCAACTGGGGCTCACTCTCGGAGTAGTAGTAGATGTCGAAGTGAGTCGAGTGGTAGATCCGCCAGTCGAAGTCCTCGTAGCGGATCTTGTTCTTGCCGAAGCCCTGCGCCTCGAGGCCGGCGGCCGCGCAGACCAGGAGCGCGCAGGCGAGGGCGGTGACGCGGATGGCCGGCCTGCCGGCCGGCCGGAGTGGTGCTGAACTCACTGCTCCTCCTTAGGGCGTGAAGATCACGCGCGAGACTTCAATGTCCTTCTGCGTGAACACGCCGAGAATGCGGTCCTCCAGCGCGTACAGGTTCTCGAACATCCCCTGCAGCGGGTCCGCCTGCTCGCCCTCGAAGCTCTTGAAGTCCTTGAAGTTGTCGTTGTAGATCAGTTCGCCGGTCGAACCGTCGAAAACCATGACCACGATGTCGTACTCGAAGCCTGTCTGCTCCACGAGTACCTGCCGGTACATGGTGCGGCCATCGAACGGCGAGATGTACTCCTCCGTGCGGTAGCCCGACCGATCCTGGATGTCGAAGTCCAGGGTCCCGGCGAGGATGAGGTCCGACTGCGTGGTCTCGCCGAGGCTGCGCCAGAAGTCCTCGTCCCTGGCCAGCATCTCCAGGTCGTACGTCGGGTAGTCGATCCGCCCCGCCTCGACGATCCGCAGGTCCGTCTCGCGACGGAGCACCTTGTTCAGGTAGCGCTCGAACTCACCCTGGACGTCGATGTCCGAACCTTCGATCCGGCCTTCGCCTTCCTGGCTGACGACCAGGAAGGGTGCCGGCAGCAGCGTGTCGCGGCCGGTCAGGTCGATCCTCGCCCGCATCGGCAGTTTCAGCCTCACTTCGACAGTCCCCTCCGCACTCGCAGGCGTCGCTGTCAGCGGCACCAGCAGTCCGGCCAGCAGCCCAGCCGACGCCACGATTGCCGATCCTCTACTGACGCTCTTCGTCATGCGTCACCTCCAACCATCGGGGCAAGCAAAAACTGTTCCATGACCTCCGGACCGACCACTGCCGCGAGCCGGGCGCCGCGTCACGGCGCATCGGCAAGCGGTCCGCTCGCGGCGCCTCCGCCGCTCTCCGGGGAGGCGGGCCGGGCGGCTTCGTCCGCCACGGACGCCTCCTCTTCTTGGTCCTCGCGGTCGCCCTTGAAGCTCTGGTAGTACTCGACGAAGCGCGAGTAGTTCCGCCGAACGTCCCGCTCGCGAGGCGCCAGCCGCAGGGCCTGCCGGTAGTAGTCCAGGGCTTCCTCGAACAGCCCCAGCGCTTCATGCGCGACCGCGATGTTGCTCAGGATCGCCGGGTGTTCCGGCTCGATCCGGCGAGCCTGCTCGAACCGAAAAAGAGCCTCGCTCCAGAGGCCCCGGTTGGCCATGTCGACGCCGAATTGCCACTGCTGCTTGGCCTCAGGGGCCACCTTGCGCTTCTGCGCTTCAGCGGCGCCCGGGATCGCCGCCAGGACCAGCACCCCCGCGATCAACGCCAGGACGCGCGGCCGGCGGTGAGCAGTGCGCGTCATCGAGCCAGTATAGATCACGGGCATGGAATCCGTCTCTGTCTCTGAGCGCCGTTCCAGGAGAGCCGCGCGATCCGAGAGGAAGGCAGCCCGATGGCAGAAGAACCGGTCCCGAACGGGAACACCCCCAGAGACGCGGACGATGTCCGACAGACGCTTGTCGCATTGAACCTGGTGCACGGAGACCGCGGTCTCATCTGCGCGCTCGCTCAACGGCTCCGCGCGGCCGCGGAGCTCTGCAGCGACCGGTTCGCCGAGGAGGCGGCCAGCAGCCTCGAAGCGCCACTGGACCGGGTGCGGACCATCCTGCTCGCGGCGCGCGGCCGCCTCGACGACGCTCGCGCGGAGATGACGCGGGCCAGCGAAGACGGTGTCGACATCGTCACCCTGTTCGATCCGGAGTACCCGCCGGCGCTCGCCGACCTGGGGCTGCAGGCGCCTCCCGTCCTCTACGTCCGCGGCCGCCTGACTCCTTTGCCCGGCGTCTCGATCGTCGGTTCGCGCAAGGCGGACGCCTACGGTCTCGAGGTCGCGGCCTGGTTCGCGCGCCGCCTGGCCGCGGCCGGCCTGGTCGTCATCTCCGGATTCGCCCGCGGCATCGACCAGGCCGCCCACCGTAGCGCCCTGGCGGCCCGCGCCGGCACGGGCCGCACAGCCGCCGTGCTCGGCTGCGGCATCGACGTCGACTATCCCCGTGGCAGCCGCCGGACGGCGGCCGAGATCGCACGGCACGGCTGTCTCGTCACCGAATTCCCTCTCGGCTGGCAGCCCCGTCCGCACCACTTCCCGATCCGTAACCGCCTCATCGCCGCCCTCGGCTTCGCTTCGCTCGTGGTTCGCGCCGCCCGGCGCTCGGGCTCCCTGATCACGGCGCGCCTGGCCCTCGACCTCGGCCGCGACGTCTACGCCGTTCCGGGTTCCGTCCTGTCCCGGGAGTCCGCCGGCGCCCACCTGCTGCTGCGGGACGGAGCGATTCCCGCCCTCGATCCCGACGCCATGCTCGAGACCCTGCCCACGTCGATCCTCGCCCAACTCGAATGCTCTACGGGAGACACGGCCGAGCCGACTCGATCCGCCACCGCCGGCGTGTCCGAGGTCGACGACCTCCTGGTCGCCCTGAGGGAAGGCGCGCGAACGCCGGAGGAACTCGCCTCCCGGCTCCAACGACCCGTACCCGGCGTCCTCGCCACCCTCGCCCGCCTGGAGGTCGACGGACTCGTGCGCCGCTACGAAGGCGCGAACTACGCGCTGATGGCCCGCTAGAGTCGCCTGGCGCCGCAGTTCCTGGCCACTTAGCCGAAGATTCGGAGCAGCAGTCCGGCGCCGGCGACCGCCAGTCCCACACTGGCCATTCCGACTCCGACCATCCACTTGATCAGCCGGGCCTCCAGGTTCGCGATGCAGGCCTCCAGGCGGTAGATGTCTTCCTTGGTGGCGGTGCCTTCGGCGATCGCCACGCGGATCGTGGTCGTCACCGCTTCGGCCTGCCTGGAGGTCAAGCCAGCGTCTTCCAGGGTCCGAACGGCAGCGTGCGTGTCGAACGTCACCAGCCGATCGTAGCACCCGATCCACGATCGGCCACCGAGAGTGCTGTCCAATGAGAAGTGATCGTGAACGGGTTTGGTCAATCCAACGAGAGGTGATCGTGAGATTCGGTCATCGGGGATCATCGGAGGATGATCTTGTCTCTACAGACCCACCGGTTGCAGACGTTGGACGAGGTGCGCGGTTTCGTGGCCGGCAGCGAGGCCGTGGACATGGTGCTTCCGGACCGGGAATCGGTCTACCGGTTCACCGAGGAGACGCTGGTCCGTTTCCGGTACCACGGTCTGTCGAAGGCTGAGAAGGGCGTGATCCTGCGCTACCTGGCCAAGATGACGGGCAAGTCGCCGCCCCAGGTCCAGCGGCTGGTGCGGCAGCACCGGGAGACGGGCCGCGTCCGGGATCGCCGGGGCGTTCCGGCGTGTGCGTTCGTCCGGCGCTACACCAAGGCGGATGCCGGTCTGCTGGCCGAAGTCGACGCGGCGCTGGGGCAGAGGTGCGGCCACGCCACGCGGGCGGTGATGCGGCGGATGTACGAGGAGTACGGCGACGAGCGCTTCGAGCGCCTGGCCTCGATCTCCAACGGTCACTTCTACAACCTGCGCAAGTCGAAGGCCTACAGGCGTCGCCGGACGACGTTCAGGAAGACCCGCGGGAGACGGATCGCCATCGGCGAGCGCCGCAAACCCCGGCCGAAGGGGCGGCCGGGCTTCCTGCGCGTGGACACGGTGGACCAGGGCGAGAAGGACGGCGAGAAGGGCGTCTTCCACGTCAATCTGGTGGACGAGGTGACCCAGTGGGAGCATGTCGGCACGGTGCGGGCGATCTCCCAGAACTGCCTGATCAAGGTGCTGCGGGAGCTGATCGAGTCCTGTCCCTTCAAGGTGTTGGGCTTCCACGCCGACAACGGCTCGGAGTACATCAACCACCGGGTGGCCGAGATGCTCAACAGCCTCAAGATCCCCGAGTTCACCAAGTCACGAGCCCGGCGCAGCAACGACAACGCCCTGGTCGAGAGCAAGAACGGCAACGTCGTCCGCCAGCAGTTCGGCTACCAGCACATCCCCAAGACGTTCGACCGCGAAGTCAACGCCTTCGCCCGAGACGTGCTGTCCCCCTTCCTCAACTTCCACCGCCCCTGCCTGTTCCCCACCCGCTTCGTGGATGCCCAGGGGCGCACACGGACGCGCTACCGCTACGAGGACACGATGACGCCGTTCGAGAAGCTCAAGTCCCTGACCGAGGCCGAGCAGTACCTCAAGCCCGGGATCGCATTCCGCGATCTCGAAGCTCGGGCCAGCGCCCAGACCGACCTCGAAGCCGCGGCGGCCCTCAATCAGGCACGGGCACGGCTCTTCGCCCTGATCGACAGGGAATCCGGACCCCGCCACCGGCGCAGCGCCTGAGTCTCCACCGCCCACCGCCATGCCCTCGACACCAACGCTTCCGTCGCCGAACCCAGCCGCCGACCGCCAGCGGCTACCCTTAGGCGGCAGCCGGCGCCGGGCGCCGGCTGCCGCTGCCGGAAAACTACCCCGGACCGGATCGGAATCGACCCTCTCTACCGGGCCCGTTCACGATCATCTCCGTATTGGAAAACACTTCCGAGACCAGAGACCAGAAACCAGGATCAAGCGACGAAGTCGCCCGCCTTCCACTCGTCCTTGGCCTTCAGCCACTCGGCAAGCGGCGCGGGGTCGTAGTCGCTGTCCTCGAGCTCGAGTCGCAGCCGCACGGAGTCGTGCACGAGCGCGCCAACCGGGACCTTCCGCAGTTCCTTGCCGAGAAGCGGCCAGAACTTCTTGTAGGACCGCCGCGGCTCGACCTCGTGGAGCCCACCGGCGCCGTCGGGCAGATGGTCTTCCAGCGCCAGGCCCTGCTTCCTGGCTTCGGACGCCATCCAGGCGAGCGCCACGTCGCTCAGGCGCCGTCCGTTCCTCGGCCGGCCGCCGCCGCCGACATCGCCGTGGACGCCGGCGAACCACACCTGCTTCAGGTCCACGCCCTCCTTCGCCGTCCACAGGGTCGGCGCGAAGTCCGCCCGCTTCTCGTCTATCGCCACGGCGTGCCGGGCGACCCGGACGCCGCGCCCGGGCTCGGCGTCGTAGAAGAGGTCCTGCTCCTCCACGAAGGCCAGCACGCGGTTGGGGATGCCGAGCGCCCCCACCGTGTCCCACGCGCCCAGAAAGTCCACCTCGCCGCGGCAACCGACGCAATGAGCCTGCCGCCACTCCTCGGACGACTCGTCGTTCGGCTTGCTTCCCCGCTTCTTGTAGAACGCGAACGCCTCCGGGATCAGGTCCGCCCGGTCGCGGCCGAGGATGCCGCACTTGTTCAGGAAGCCGGCGAGCGCCCGGACCGTGTACGCGCCGCGGCTGAAGCCGAACAGGAAGATCTCGTCGTCCTCGTCATGGTTCTGGACGATGAAGCGATAGCAATCCTGGATGTTCTTCTTCAGCCCGAGGCCGAGCATGCCCCCGCGCAGCCGGGCGTGGTAGCTGCCGACGCCCCAGTCGTAGAACACGATCTGCTGCACGCCGCTCATGTCCTGGGGACGTATGGCGCGCGCCAACCGCAGGACGTTCGTCGGGTGTTCCTTCTCCGGATCGTTCCAGGTTCCGTCGGCGCAGATCACGATTCGCTTCTTCGGCATGGTTCCTCAACCCTTCTATTCAGCGCGATCGCCGGCATCGTTGGCGGCGTCACGGGCCTGCGCCGCGGCGGCTGCGGCGGCTGCGGCGGCATCGCGGGCGTCCTTCTCGGCCTCCTCGGCGGCCTCCGCCACCGCCCGGGCGCGGTCCCTGGCCTCCTCGGCGGCATCGCGAGCGTCTTCCGTCAATGCCCTTGCGTCGTCGCTCAAGCCGCGGGCCTCCTCGGCGCCGGCTCCAGCTTGCTCGGCCGTGGCCTTGGCTTCCTCCGCCGCTTCGCGGGCCTTGTCGGTCTCCGAAGCGGCGAACTCCGCCGCGGCAAGGGCGTTCTCGGTTCCGCGCTTGGCCTTCTCGGCCGCTTCGTGGGCGTCCTCGGCCTGGCTTCTGGCGTCATCTGCCGTTCTACGGGCTTCGTCCGTCTTCGCTGCGGCGGCGTCCGCCGCCGTGCGGGCCTTTTCGGTCTCCGAAGCGGCCTGCTCGGCCGCGGAGCCGGCGTTCTCTGCGCGACTCCTGGCCACACCAGCCGCCGCGGCGGCGGCGTCTACCTTCTCGGCATTGCATTCGGCCTTCTTGCGCAGCGCTCTCAGGCCGGCTTCGTCGAGCAGTTCGCGAGCCTGCTCGCGGGCTTCGTGTCTCGCACCGCGGTCGATCCGAAAGGTGGCGAACACGAAGATCCCGCTGATCAGCACGGCGGTCAGCGCCATGTAGGAGGACACCCACGACTCGTCCTTGGCGACGGGATCGAAGCCCAGAATCTGCGCCAGCGCTGGAGGAAAGATGAAGATCAGCGTCGCGGCGGCAAGCACGATCACGAACAGCAGAAGCTGCCCATGCCAAGGCCACTCTGCCCGCTTCCTGTGCTTGTTCTTGTTGTTGCTGGCGGTCATGCGCGCACTTTCCTCCATGTACAGTGAATGGCGAGAGTTGCCACGGTTCCTATCGAGCTACGCCGAGCAGGGAAACGCCGACACGTCGTTCGCCGCGTTCGCCGTCCGGCCGAGCCGGTTGCTGTGGGTCCAGCGTTGTCCGTCGGGACTCTCGACCACCAGGTTGAACGCCAGATCCGTCACAGGGGCCACAAACACCCAGCGATGGCCGTTGACGCCGCAGCCATCCAGCACCTTGAGCAGCACCTCGACATTGTCGCGGTCGAAGAAGTAGAGGAGGCCTGACTGCTCAGAGTCCAGTCCCCAGTCCAGCGCGTCGCCCACCTCGCCATTGGAAGTCTCGTAGCACATGCTGACCGTGTAACCGCCGCGGAGTGTCCGGGCCGGCCTGTCGGGTTCGCAGTCTGTTTGGTCACCGGCATGCGCCGGCAGTCCGGCGCGGACTGCCTCCGACCTCGCGACTTGCTCCGCGACACCCGCCCAGGTGGCACCTCCGGACAGCCGCGGTCTCCGGTCTCCGTCTCCGATGGCCCAACTCGCTGCGGTGGCATCGCACGGGAACGCCGCCGTGTCGCTTCGGGGTTTGGCCGTCTGACCGCCGCGTGGGTTGCGATACTGCCAGCGCTTCCCGGTCGCCACTTCACGAACTTCCAAGTTGAGCGCCAGGTCGGTGACGGGAGCCACGAACACCCAGCGGTGGCCGTTCACCGCGCAGGCATCCAGCACCTTGATGAGCACTTCGGCGTTGTCCCGGTCGAAGAAGTAGAGCAGGCCCGACTGCTCGGAGTCCAGTCCGTAGTCAACGGCGTCCATCTGCACCGTCTCCTCGCGCTCCTCGTACTCGACGCACGCGCTGACCTCGTAACCATGGGAAAACGAGATCTGGGCCGTCTTCGGTTCGCAGTCGGAAGGGTCCGGATTGGGTGGGGGCGGCTCTCGATCGCTGATCGCGGCGACCTGCGCCATCGCGTACCGAATGGCCCTTGCGGCATCCGCACGACCGCCGCTGGCCGGGTACTTTCTGCCAAAGGCAGGAAGATCCAATGGCCTGACAAGAGGCAGAGGCACACTCCTGTTGGAAAAGCCTCTGAGCTCGTCACCCGAGGAATTGTCGGTGTAACAAGATGAGGGCGGCCGGACTACGTGCTCGCCGTACATCACGGTGGTCGTGGACAGATTGTTACCCTTATCCGCAGACACGTTCGGGTAGTTCCGGCAGTAGCCGTGGCCGAACGGCATCCAGCCGTTGTCCCCCCATCGGTGATGGCCCAATCCCAGATTGTGGCCTAACTCGTGAACGAAGGTTATAGGAGCATCCCAAGTGGTCCAGCTAATGAGCGGAGGCTCCGGACCCAGGTAGGCTAGGCCACAGCCTGAGATGACCGTCACTATGTCCGCAGCGTTCGCATCGCGAAGCGCCAAGATCCAGTCGCCCTCGTAGAGCGATGCAGCGCGACGGCACGCTGTAATCGGGCGCTCCAGGTTCTCGATTCTTCTAGGTGCGCGCACCACACCAGCAGCGCGAACCGTGAGCTCAAGTCCACTATTCTCAAAGTACTCGTTGGCAGTGCGGACTAGGACGGGCACGGCCTCTTCAGCCGCCTTTCCGGCGTTCTCATGCCTGATCCACTCCGCGCCGTAGATTCTCAGGTATTCCTCGGGGTTGTCCTTGTATTGATCGTGGTATAGGTGATAGTGGGCAGACGAGTAAACGAACAAGACATCGATGGTGACGGGTCCCATCGCGGGAGCGAGCACATACTGCCTGCCAGCGTTTGTCGATGGTGAACCACGGATGATCATGTCGCCGATCACCGTTCGGGGTTCCGGTTGTGCCTGCGGGGACTGAGCCCGGACGAAAGCCGAGGCGGTCGCCGCGATGACGAGTCCCAGGGCAATTCCTTTCACAGTATGAGTGGTTGGGTTCAGGGGGTTTAGTAGGGATGGCTTCCTGCTGCTGTTCCTTGTGGTCATAAGCGCACCTTCTTACATGTACATTGGATGGTCGGAGTTGCCACGGTGCTGCTGCATGGCCGCGCCACGACCGCACCAGTCGCCGGTCGGCCCGACCTTGATGGCCGGTGAACCGCGCCCGTCCGGTCCCGCCCGGACGACACACAGTGGTCCTCCCGGCTCCCCAAACGACCCACCAAGTGCCCGTCCTGAACCGTGAACAGCACGCTCTCGTAGCCCGCGCCCGGCACCTCGCCGGTCCACATCAGGTTGCCATCGCCGCGGTCCTCGAAGACCGCGTTTTCCGCCGCGATCACCGATCCGTCCGGCAGCGGCAGTTCCAGATAGCCCATGCCGAGCCGCAGGTAGTCGTAGGTCACCTGGACCTCCGCCGCCTCCACGGGAACCGGCGTGCCGGCGAACCCGGAGGAACCGGCGCCTACCGTCGAACCCGCCATGACCACCGCGGGGCCTTCAGGCGCACGGGACACCTCGCCCACGCTCCACAACCGCTGCGCGCCGGCGGCGCCGGCCAGGGACGAGGCGAGCAACAGGAAGGCCGCGGCTCTGGCGCGGCGCTTGGCGGATTCGCTCATCTCACTGTTCTCTTGCATGCGACGCCTCCTTCCGGCGCGAGGCCGGCCCTCACTCGTCAACTCAAGTCCTCGATCAGATAGACGCCGGCGGTGCGGTAGAGCTCCTCGGCGCAGCGCTCTTCGAGCGCCCCGGGTCCCGCGCCCGCCGCCTGGGAATGGACGCGGATGTCCCCGTTCTTCCAGGCCAGGCGCTTCTTGAGGAGCCGGCGGAGCTCCCTGCGAGCCTTCTTCGCCCGGCGTTCGGCGAGCCGCCGCTGTCCGCAACGGTCGCCGTGGCCGACGACGAGCAGTGGGCCGGTCCGGCTGCCGAGGTTCTCCAAGATGCTCCCGATCAGGTCAGGGTGCGACGGAACGAACCTCCGGCCTCCGTGGTCGAACTCGACGTGTCCCAGCTTTCTTGCCTTTTTGCCGGGCTTCGCCCCGCCCTCCGGCTCGTCTCCGCCCGCGCAGGACGGGCCCGGCTTCTCGCCGCCGCACCGGTCCTTCTCCCGCCAGCGCCCCGTTTCCGGCGCCTTCTCCACCGTCTTCTCCCGGTCGAAGAAGACGACCATGTCCCTGCCGCCTCCGCCGGCCGTCGTTGCCGGCGGCGGGACGTTGACGACCACGCGTTGCGTCATCGCCCCCAGCGGCAACCGTCCTTCCCGCAGTTCGGAGCCTACCGGCGTCCTCTCGCCATTCGCGCCGTCGTCCGAATCCGACGGCTCCTTGTCGCTGTTCTCGGCATCGTCCGAATCCGACGGCTTCTTGTCGCCGTTCCCGTCTTCGCCCGATTCGTCGTCGTTCTTCCCGTCACTCGATGTAAGCGCCACCTGCTTGCCGTTGGCCGTTACCGTCTGGGTCATCACCCAGCGGGCAGTCGCGGCGCCCGGTCGGTCGGTCCCGGCGGACGGCGCCGCGACCAGGTTCACGGTCAGATCGATCGCCAGCGGCGGCGGGTCCTCCTCGTCCTTCGCCTCGCACCCGGCCGCACGGCCGCACCGCTCTGCTTCAGCGCCGCTTTCGCAACGCTCGCACGACCGCGTCTCGGCGCAGGTCGGCGGCGTCTTCCCGCCCTTGCAAACCGCCAGCGCCAACGTGCCGAAGATCGCGACCAGCAGCGCGGCCAGAACGCCGAAGGCCCACGCTGTCAGCGCGGCGGCTTCCCTGTCCTTCAAGGGGCGACCCCCGGCGCGGCCGCCGCGTTGCAAGCCGCTCCGCTGCCGACGCCGCGCTCGAAGCGCAGCGATCTGACTATGCCGTCGTCAGATTCGGGGGGGGGGGGGGGGGGGGGGGGGGGTGACGAGGGACGCAGGTTTCTGCGCGTTCAGTAACTCACCCGAGGGCATGGCGGCACGCTACGGCACTTCCGCCCACCTTGTCAATCTCCCTTGCGCCGCGACAGCGCCGCGACGGTCTTCTTCTTCGCGGGGCGTCGCCCCTCAGGGAGAAGGCGCTTGAATGCAGCGCGGGCTCTGCCACGGATTGCTAGGATTCACTCGCGCTTTGTCGAACAGATCGACGGCATGACGACAGACGACCGGAACATCGCTTCCTACGGCTTCCTCCAACAGATCGCGGCCCTGCCGTTCGTGGACAAGCTAGTGCTGTTCGGCTCTCGGGCGCGAGGCGACCACCACGATCGTTCGGACATCGATCTAGCGGTCTTCTGCGATGGCGCCAGCGTCGATGACTGGCGCAGAGTGAAGAACTGCCTGCGCGAGGGCAGAATCGATACCCTGCTCAAGGTGGACTGCGTCCGCTTTGACGACAGCGGGCCAGTTCTCAGGGAGCGGATCCTCCGCGAAGGAAGAACCCTCTACGACCGGGACAACGCCGCGACAGGCATCGGGGCGACCACGCGTTGACTCCAGCCAAGCTCGACCACCGGATCCGGAACGCGGAGCGAAGCCTCGAAAGGCTAAGAGCCGTCGCGGCCAAGCCGCTCGACGAAGACTACGAGAGACTCGACGCGACCGTTCACCGCTTCAACATCGCATTCGAGACCCTCGCGAAGGCCCTCGACACCTTCCTGGAGTCGAGACACCGCCTCGGTCCCACCGCCCGCGGCGTCTCCAGGTTCGAGCTGCTCAGGACCGCGTATCGCCTGAGGCTGATCGAGGACGAGGAAACCTGGATCGACATCCTGGATGCCCGGAACGCGACTTCCCATGAGTACGACCAGGACAAGGCGTTGGCGCTCTACGAGGAGATCAAGCGCTACCTGCCGCACCTTGAGCGGCTGCTGTCAAGAATTGCAACGCCATGAGCCTGCCGCCGTGCCTTCGCCGACTCTTCGCCCGGCTCGCTTCCCCGCTCTTGTAGAACGAGAGAGCCTCCAGGATCAGGTCCGTCCGGTCGCGCCTAGCGCCGGGATGTCTTCTTCTTCGCCGGCCTCCGCTTCCGCGCCGGGCGGCGCCGGGGCGCCCTGGGGTTCTTGCCCTGAGCCACCAGCTTCGCCTCCCGCGCCGCCAGCAGGTCGAGCGCCTCGTCCAGGCCAAGGTCTTGCGGGTCCTTGCCCTTGGGCACCGTGGCGTTGACCTGGCCATCCGTCACGTAGGGACCGAAGCGACCCGTCTTGATGGAGAGGGCGAGGCCGCTCTGCGGGTGTTCGCCCAACTCCTTGAGCACCGACGACGACGAGCCCCGGCGGCGCTTCGGCTGGCTCAGCAGCGCCAGGGCCTCGTCGAGCCCGATCGTCGCCATCTGCTCCTGATTCTCCAGGCTGCGGCTCTCCTTGCCGCACCGGATGTAGGCGCCGTACCTCCCGTCCTGGACCGTGATGACCTCATCACTCTCGGGATGGCGGCCGACCTCTCGCGGAAAGGACAGCAGCAGGAGCGCTTCGTCGAGGGTGAGACTCTTCCGATCCATCGACGCCCACAGGCTGGCCATCTTCGGTTTCGGCGCCCCACCTCCGGACTTTCTGCCGCGCTTCCTTCCCGATCCGCCCGGAACGGCGTCGCCCAACTGAACGTAGTCGCCGTAGCGACCCGTCTTGACGTAGATCGGTTCGCCGGTCTCCGGATGGTTTCCGAGCGGACCGCTCTGTTCCGGAACGCTCTCGAGCATCGAGACGGCCCGCTCGAGGGTCAGTTCGTCCGGCGGCATGCTGTCCTCCAGCGATACCCGTTCCCCGTCGTCGCCGGCCTGGATGTACGGACCGTAGCGGCCGACCCGGACGGCGACTTCGCGGCCCGCTTCGTCCTCGCCCAGCAGGAGCGAGCACACCGCTCGGGCGTCGATATCGTCGATCCCCTCGCCGACCAGCGACTGCAGGCCCCTGCGGCCGGCGCCCCCCGGTCCCGGCTCGCGGCCGAAGTAGAAGCTCCGCAGCCACGGCGTGGCCTCTCGCTCACCGCCAGCGATCGCGTCGAGATCACTCTCCATTCGCGCCGTGAAGTCGAGGTCCACCAGATCGCCCAGGTGCTGCTCCAGGAGCCGGGTCACGGCGAAGGCGAGGAAGGTCGGCACCAGCGCCGACCCCTTCTTCCAGACGTAGCCCCGGTCGACGATGGTCTGGAGGATGGCGGCGTACGTCGACGGCCGGCCGACGCCCTGCTTCTCCAGCTCGCGGACCAGACTGGCCTCGGTGTAGCGCGCGGGCGGCTGGGTGGTATGGCCGTTCGGCTCGGCACTCGCCACGCCGACCGTTTCCTCGCGGCCGAGCGGCGGCAGGAAGCGTTCCTCGTCCTCCGCCCGGGTGCGGGGATCGTCCCGACCCTCCACGTAGACCCGCAGAAAACCGGCAAAGCGCAACACCCGGCCGGAGGCGGTCAGTTGAACCGCGCCCGCTCCGGGTGTCGACGTCTTGAGGAGCACACTCGTGCTGGTGCCGGTGGCGTCCTTCATTTGGGACGCCAGCGTCCGCTTCCAGATCAACTCGTAGAGGCGCAGCGAGTCCCGGTCGAGGGCGCCCCGCAACTGGTCCGGCGTGCGGAAGCTGGTGCCGGCCGGCCGGATCGCTTCGTGCGCCTCCTGGGCGTTCGCTCTCCGGGCATAGACCCGCGCCTTGCCGGGCAGGTATTCGGAGCCGTAGAGATCGGCGACCTGCCGCCGCGCGGCGGCGATCGCCTGCCCGGAGAGCGCGGTCGAATCCGTGCGCATGTAGGTGATGTAGCCGTTCTCGTACAGCCCCTGGGCCACCCTCATCGTGCGCTGGGCCGTGTAGCGGAGCTTGCGCGCGGCCTCCTGCTGGAGGGTCGAGGTGATGAAGGGCGCGTAAGGGCGGCGGGTGAACGGCTGCTCCTTCACCTCGGCGACCACCGGGCGGGTCGAGGGCAGCTCCTCGCCCAGGGTCCGCGCCTCGGTCTCCAGCAGCAGGTGGGCCTTGCTCTTCAGCTTGCCCGTTGTCCGGTCGAAGTCCCGCCCGCGAGCCACCGTCCTGCCGCCGATCGTCGACACCCGCGCGGGAAAGCGCCGGGTCTGTTCGTCCTCCGTCTCGAGCTCCGCCTCGACCGTCCAGTAGCCCGCGGGCACGAAGGCCATCCGCTCGCGCTCCCGCTCGACGACGATCCGGGTCGCGACGCTCTGCACGCGGCCGGCGGACAGGCGCGGCTGGACCTTCTTCCACAGCACCGGGGAGACCTCGTAGCCGTAGAGCCGGTCCAGCACCCGCCGCGCCTCCTGGGCGTCGACCAGACGGCGGTCGATGTCCCGCGTCCGGCTCAGCGCCTCCTCGACCGCCGCCTGGGTGATCTCGTGGAAGACCATCCGGCGCACCGGTACCTTGGGCTTGAGCACCTCCTTGAGGTGCCACGCGATCGCCTCCCCCTCGCGATCCTCATCCGTCGCGAGCACGAGTTCGTCTGCGTCGCGCAGCGCCTTGCGGAGCTTGGTGATCTGCTCCTTCTTCTCGCGCGGGATCACGTAGAGCGGATCGAATCCGCCTTCAATGTCGACTCCGAGGCGGGCCCAGGGGCGGCCGCGATACTTCTGCGGCACCTCGGCGGCGGTCCGGGGCAGGTCCCGGATGTGTCCGATCGACGACTCCACCCGGTAGCCGGGCCCGAGATAGCGCTCGATCGTCCGGGCCTTGGCCGGCGACTCCACGATGACGAGTGATTTGCTCATGCGCGGGGGACGATAGTAGAGCGGCGAGCCTTGTCAAGCTGGCGGGGCCTTGCCATGATGCGGCAATGACCGCGCCCGTCGTAGTCGTTGGCGGCGGGCTCGCCGGCAGCGAGTGTGCCTTCCAGCTCGCCTCCAGGGGCCGGGCCGTGACCCTGTACGAGATGCGGCCGCAACGCTCGACGCCGGCCCACGCAAGCGCCGACCTCGCCGAACTCGTCTGCTCGAACTCGCTGCGCAGCGACGACCCGCACCATGCCGCCGGCCTGCTCAAGCGGGAGATGGAGTACTTCGGCTCCCTCATCATCGCCGCGGCCCGCAGGAACGCCGTTCCCGCCGGCGGGGCGCTCGCCGTCGACCGGGCGCGGTTCGCCGCCGACGTCACGGCCGCGGTCGAATCCCATCCGCTGATCGAACTCCGGCGCGAGGAGCTGACGGCGCTGCCCGAACCGGGCTCGGGCGGCGACTGCGTGATCGCGACCGGACCCCTCACGTCGGAAGCGCTGACCCGGGAGATCGAGAACCTGATCGGTACGGACCATCTCTACTTCTATGACGCGATCGCACCCATCGTTGCGGGAGAAAGCCTCGACCACGACCGTTTGTTCCGGGCCTCACGTTACGGCAAGGGAGGCGACGACTACCTGAACTGCCCGCTCGGTGAGGAAGAGTACCGGGGGTTTCGCCGCAACCTGCTCGAGGCCGACACGATCGAGCTGCGCGAGTTCGAGCGCCCGCTGTTCTTCGAGGGCTGCCTGCCGATCGAGGAGCTTGCCCGCCGCGGCGAGGACACGCTCCGCTTCGGACCGATGAAGCCGGTCGGCCTGCGTACGCCGGACGGTGAACGCCCCCACGCCGTGGTCCAGCTCCGCCAGGAAGACCTCGCCCGCAGCCAGTACAACCTCGTCGGCTTCCAGTCCCGGATGACCTGGCCCGAACAGCGCCGCGTGCTCCGAACACTGCCGGGACTCGCATCCGCCCGCTTCGTCCGCTACGGCCAGGTCCATCGCAACACCTTCATCAACGCCCCTCTCCACCTCGATCGCTGGTACCGGTTCGCAGGGCGATCCAACCTCCGGCTGGCCGGCCAGATGACAGGCGTCGAGGGCTACCTCGAGTCCGCCGCCACCGGTCTCGTCATCGCCCTCTACCTCGTGCTCCAGGATCGGGACCGGCAGCCATCGCCGCTCCCCGACACGACCGCTCTCGGAGCCCTCGCCCGACACCTCACCGAGTCGAACCCGAAGCGCTACCAGCCGACGAACATCAACTACGGCCTGCTCGAGCCCCTCGTCGGACGCGTGCCGCGACGCGACCGGCGCGCCGCCTACGCCGACCGGGCCCGGCAAGCGCTCGAGGCCTGGGCCGGTAGACTTGGGATTGCAGGAGCGCCTTCGTGGGAACCACCATCGACCATGCCGAACCGGAAAGCGGAGACGAGCCGCGCGGCGCGCTCGACGATCTGATCGCGGATTTCCTGGAATACCTGGAGCTGGAGCGCAATTGCTCCGAACACACCGTGCGCGCGTACGGCCGGGATCTCGCGGCCTTCGCCGAGTTCCGAACCGCCAGCGGCAGCGATGACCAGAACCTCGACGACATTGACCAACTGCTGGTCCGGTCCTTCGTCGCCGCTCTCAACCAGCGTCGACTGGCCCGGCGCACTCAGGGTCGGCACCTGTCGGCGCTCCGCGGCCTGTTCCGCTACGCCTGTCTGATGGGCCGCATGCAGTCGAACCCGGCCGAGTCGGTGCCTACGCCGAAGGTCGAGAAGACCCTGCCGCGCCACCTCCGTCCGGGCGAGATCGAAGCACTGCTCGAGGCGCCGGCCGGCCGTGAGGGGCCACTCGGCCTGCGGGACCGCGCGCTACTCGAACTGCTCTACGCCTCGGGTCTCCGCGTCGGTGAACTCGTCGCACTGAACTGGCGCGATGTCGACCTCGGGGCCAGAGTCCTCCGCGTGGTCGGCAAGGGAGACCGCGAACGGATGACGCCTTTCGGCGGGCCGGCGGAGCAGGCGCTCCGCCAGTGGCTCGACGCCTGGGAAGACGTGTTCCGGCGTCGGAACGCCAGCGAGGACGGGCACCGGGAGCCGGTGTTTCTGAACCGCAACGGGGGCCGGCTCTCGGCGCGGTCGGTGCGGCGCATCATCGACCGCTACGTCGAGGAAACGGCACAGGCGGCGGGTGCTCACCCGCACGCCCTGCGCCACAGCTTCGCGACCCACCTGCTCGAATCGGGCGCCGACCTTCGTTCGATCCAGGAACTCCTCGGCCATGCCTCGCTCTCGACCACTCAGCGCTACATGCACGTGGACACCGGTCGCCTGCTCCAGGTCTACCGGGAAAGCCACCCCAGGGCGAAGGGCGCCTGAGTGCCTTCCTGACAGTTCAAGAAGAGGAACCTCGAATGAAAACCCCTGCCGTTCGCCGGATTACTCCGGCTCTACTGGCGATGATCGCGTGCCTGACGGCCTCCGGCGCCGCCATCGCCCAGGACGACCTGCGCGGCTTCCAGCTCGTTGGCGACTACCAGCTCTTCCTGCAGGGACAGGAGGCGCCCGACGCACAGCTTTACCTCTCCCGCACCGCGGGCGCCTTCCTCGTGGTCGCCGATGGCCTGCCGTCACCGGTGCTGCTGAGCGCCCGCAATCAGATGACCCGCAAGGTCCAGCTACTCAAGATCTCCCCCGCCGGCGAGGACACGCTCGATCTGCTGCCCGGCGCCCTGTTCGGCCCCGCCATGCCGTTCCGCCAGATCCCCAAGGGACTCGAGTTCGCGGTGGACGGTGTCCTCGCCCAACTCCGGCAGCGGCCCTCCTGGGCCGGCGAGGCGACGCTCGCCGAACTCTACGCCCACGAACCGGGCTATCGCCGCGACGCCAGCTCCTACCAAAGCGACCCGGCAGCCGTTGCCGAGGCGGCCGCCCTCGGCGCCGGGGTCGAGGTCCGGGTCGTGTTCGGATCCTGGTGCCACGTCTGCGAGCGGTTCATGCCGCGCGGCCTGAAGGTTCACGAGGAGCTCCAGGATTCGCCCGTACGGTTCACCTACTACGGCCTCGGGGACGACAACCCCTGGGGTGACGCCGAGGTTGACCGTCTCAGCGTCACGGAACTCCCGACCGCGATCGTCTACCGGAACGGCGAGGAGATCGGCCGCTACATCGGCGGCCCCGGCTGGACGAATCCCGAGGTGTCACTGCTCAACATTCTGCGAGAGAATCCGTAGACGAGCTGCGACCGCCCCGTGACGGGAAGCTCGGAGAGCCCCAGCCAACCATGACGACGATTCTGCTCGTGCGCCGCGGCGACACGACCTGCATGGCCAGTGACGGCCAGGTGACCAACGGCGCCGCGAACACGGTGGTCAAGGCCAGGGCCCGCAAGGTCCAGCGCGCCGGCAAGGGTCAGGTTCTGGTCGGTTTCGCGGGCGGCGGCGCCGACGCGCTGGCCCTCTTCTCCCGGTTCGAGGCGAAGCTCGACGAGTACCAGGGGAACTTCGAGCGCGCCGTGGTCGAACTGGCGATGGACTGGCGGACGGATCGCGCTCTGCGGCGGCTCGAGGCCCAGATGATCGTGACGGACGGCCGCAAGAGCTTCCTCGCGATGGGCAACGGCGACCTCCTGGAACCGGACAGCGACATGCCGCTGGCGATCGGCTCGGGCGGGAACTACGCCCTGGCCGCGGCTCGCGCCCTGCTCGAGCACACCGGGCTCGACGCGGAACGCATCGCGCTCGAGGCGATGCGGATCACCGCCGACCTCTGCATCTACACGAACGACGAGATCACCGTCGAGCGTCTCGAAACGGGCGGAAACGGCGCATGACGCTTCCTCCGGCGCCAGACGCTCCGTTCGTCGAGGATCTCACGCCGCGCGAGATCGTCGCCGCGCTGGACCGCCACGTCGTCGGCCAGAAGGACGCCAAGCGCGCCGTCGCGATCGCCATGCGCAACCGCTGGCGGCGCCAGCAGCTCGACCCGGAAACCGCCGAGGACATCGCGCCCAAGAACATCCTGATGATGGGCCCCACCGGCGTCGGCAAGACGGAGATCGCGCGGCGGCTGGCCAAGCTCGCCCGCGCCCCCTTCCTCAAGATCGAGGCGAGCAAGTTCACCGAGGTCGGCTACGTCGGCCGCGACGTCGAGTCGATCGTCCGCGATCTGATGGAGCTCGCCGTGGTGATGGTCGGAGAGGAGAAACGGGCGGCCGTCGAGGCCGACGCCGCGTCCCGGGCCGATGAGCGGCTGCTCCAGATCCTGGTTCCTCAGGCGCCCCAACCGGCTGGCGAGTCCGGCGATCCCGCGGACCAGGCAGCGCCCACCGAGACCCGCGAGCGTTTTCGCCAGTGGCTCGAGGAAGGCCGCCTCGACCACCGGATGGTCGAGATAGAGGTGGACGACGCTTCCCACCAGCAGTTCGAGATGTTCACGCCCCAGGGCGTGGAGGCGGTGGGCATCAACCTGAAAGAGATGCTCCCGGGTCTGTTCGGCAAACGCAAACGCCAGATGGTCGAAGTGAGCGAGGCGCGGGAGATCCTGCGGCGCCAGGAAGCCGAAGCGCTGATCGACCGCCAGGACGTTGCCGAGGAAGCCCGGCTGCGGGTCGAGCAGGCCGGCATCGTCTTCCTCGACGAGATCGACAAGGTCGCCGGCCGCGATGGCGGCCACGGTCCCGACGTGTCCCGCGAAGGGGTTCAGCGCGATCTCCTGCCGATCGTCGAAGGAACGACGGTGACCACCAAGTACGGACCGGTCAGGACCGACCATGTGCTGTTCATTGGCGCCGGCGCGTTCCACGTGGCCAAGCCGTCGGACCTGATCCCGGAACTCCAGGGCCGCTTCCCGATCCGCGTCGAACTGGGAGCGTTGGGCGAGGAGGAGTTCGTCCGCATCCTGACCGAGCCGGACAGCGCCCTGACCACGCAGTACAGCGCGCTCCTCGGCGCGGAGGGCCTTGACCTCTCCTTCGGCGACGACGCGGTGCGGGAAGTCGCCCGGCTCGCGGTGCAGGTCAACTCGCAGACCGAGAACATCGGCGCCCGCCGCCTGGCCACCCTGATGGAGCGCCTGCTGGAAGAGGTCTCCTTCGAGGCGCCGGACATGAACGGGGTGGACCTGAAGGTCGACGCGGCCTACGTGAACCGTGCGCTCGCCGACGTGGTGAAGGACCGTGATCTCAGCCGCTATGTCCTCTGAGCACGGAAGGCGCCGCCCGCTCCGGCCGGCTGCAACCGGCGCGGCCGTGCTCGTCCTCCTCGCCAGCCTGGGCTGCGGGCTGAAGGGTGATCCCCTGCCCCCGATCCGCCCGGCGGAGCCGGCCGCGGAGGAGGTTTCGGCCGAGGCAGAAGCCACCGACGAGGAGAGCGAAGACTCCGAACCCGAGGCCGACGACGACGGCGACGAGGAGGAGGACGGCGACAGCGCTCAAAGGGCGCCATGAGCGACCAGGACGGTACACCCTTCCTGCTCGTCTCCGGTGCCGGTAACGACTTCATCGCCCTCATCGAACGTCCGGCTCCGGCCGCCGGGACGATCCGGGCCTGGTGCCGCCGGGGCGTGTCGGTCGGCGCCGACGGCCTGTTCACGCTGCGCCGGACAGGCGAAGGACGCTACGCCCTCGACTACGCGAACGCCGACGGCGCCGGGGCGGACCTGTGCCTGAACGCCGCCCGCTGCGCGGCCCGGCTCGCCTTCGAACAGGAGCCCGACGCCCGGAGCCTGACGATCGAGACCGGCGCCGGCGACCTCATCGCCGAACCGGTCGACGACACCTGCACCGCCGTCCGGGTGCCGGCGCCCGCCGCGGGCCGTCAGATGACGCTGCGCGCGGACGGCCGGGATGTTCCGGGATGGCGGATCGACGCCGGCGTCCCCCACTTCGTCCTCTGGTGGTCCAGCGACCTGGACGAGGCGCCGGTCGCGTCGCTCGGTCCGGTGCTGCGCGCGCACCCCGACCTGGGCCCGGACGGCGCGAACGTCCACTTCGTCGACCCCGATCCACCGGGGCGCCTTCGCATCCGGTCCTTCGAGCGCGGGGTGGAAGCGGAGACCCTCGCATGCGGCACCGGCGTCGTGGCGGCGGCCGCCTGCGGAATCGCCGAGGGCCGGCTGTCACTGCCCATTGCGGCCGTCACCAGGAGCGGCTTCGAACTGCGTCTGGAGGCCCCTCCGGACGGCCCTGACGGCCTCGGCCGCTGGCGCCTGTCCGGCGACGCCAGAATCGTCGCCAGGGGCCGCATCGCCGCGGCCGCCAGACCGTAAGAGAGCCTTGCTACCCTCCGCCCATGAGCAGCGGCTTTCCCCCCATCGACGAGCAGATGGAACTGCTCCTCCGCGGAGCGGTCGACGTGGTCGAAGAGGACGCCCTGCGGCAGAGGCTCGAGCAGTCCCGCGCGGAGCGCCGCCCACTGCTCGTCAAGACGGGCTTCGATCCCACCGCGCCCGACCTGCACCTCGGCCACGCCGTGCTGCTGCGGAAGATGGCCCACTTCCAGCAACTGGGGCACCGGGTCGTCTTCCTGGTCGGCGACTTCACCGCGATGATCGGCGACCCGACCGGCAAGAAGGCCACCCGCCCCCAGCTCTCGCGTGAACAGGTCCTGGCCAACGCCGAGACCTACCAGGAACAGGCCTGGCAGGTCCTTGACCGGGAACTGACCGAGATCCAGCACAACAGCGAGTGGCTCGGAGCCCTCGGCGCGGAGGGTCTTGTCCGCCTCGCCGGCTCCTACACGCTGGCCCGGATGATGGAGCGGGAAGACTTCCGGGACCGCTTCGAGAAGCACGAACCGATCTCGATCCACGAACTGCTCTACCCCCTGACCCAGGGCTACGACTCCGTCGTCATGGAGGCCGATGTCGAACTCGGCGGACACGACCAGTTGCTCAACCTCCTGGTCGGCCGCGACCTGATGCGCGCCCGCGGCATGGAGCCCCAGATCGCGCTCACCGTGCCGCTCCTGGTCGGCACCGACGGCGCCCAGAAGATGTCGAAGAGCCTGGGCAACGCGATCGCGTTCGAGGACTCGCCGCGCGAGATGTTCGGGCGCACGATGTCGATTCCGGACGACCTGATGTGGGACTGGCGGCTGCTCCTCACCGACATGGACGAGGTCGAGATCGACCGCCGGAAGGCCGACGTCGCGAGCGGGCAGGCAAGCCCGCGCGACCTGAAGGCCGACCTCGCCCATGACCTGGTGCGCCGCTTCCACGGCCCCGGCGCCGCCGACGAGGCGCGCGCCGAGTTCGACCGCATGTTCCGCGGGGGCGGCGTGCCGGACGATGTCAAGGCCTTTCGCTTCCCGACCGGCGCTCCGCTAGACGTAGTAATCGCCTACTGCGAGCTGGCAAGGAGCCGCTCCGAAGCGCGGCGCCTGGTGCTCCAAGGAGCTGTTTCGATCGATGGTGAACGGACAACCGATCCGAATCTGGCCCTTCAGCTCGGTCCCGAACCCCGACTGCTCAAAGTCGGCAAACGGCGTTTCGCGAAGCTGACCGCGCTCATCGACCCTGGACCCGGCTAGACACGTTCCTCTCCAAAGCGTGACGCTCTCACAGACGTCGTGCCCCAACACAGCCACCAATACCACCCGGCAAACGACCGTGCCCCAATCTGAGCAACACCCCGACCTCCAACGGCATCATCTACCCGATGACGATCCTGAGTTGCCACCCCTGCGGATCGGTGTCCGTATCCTGCTCTTCGCGCTGGGCGGCCTCCTGCTCGTAGTTGGTTGGGCCGGCGTCTTTCTGCCCTTGGTACCGGCGGTCGTCCTCGTGCCGTTGGGTGCCGCACTGCTGACGCTCGCGAGCGACCGGCTGAACCGCCGGTTGCGGGTCTTCGTCATGCGCCGCTGGCCGAGCGCTTGGCAGCGCGTTCAGCAGTTCCGCTCCTGGCTGCACCGCCGCCTGAGCTGATGCCGCCGGCGGACATTCCGAGGGCGATCTCGCGGAAGATCGGAGACGGGAGGTTCGAGTTCTCTGAGCATGCGACGGACCAGACCATCCTGCGCCGGATCACCGTGCAGGAAGTCAGGGAAGCGCTGCGTCGGCCCGAGTTGATCGAGTACTATCCTCAGGACAAGTACGGCCTCAGTTGCCTCATGCTTGGCTTCACCAACGCGGGCAGACCCTTGCACATCCAGTGCAGCGATCCGTCGCGTCCACTCGTGAAGATCATCACACTCTACGAGCCGGACCCTGCAAGGTGGGCCAACGCGAGGTCCAGGAGGTAGCGACATGATCGCGACGCGCAACGGGAACGAGAACTTCGTCGACGCGAAGGTGACGTACCACATCGAGGTGGACGGCTCGCTGATCGTCGTCGAGAACGTCCCGGCCCGTGTGGACCTCGAGACCGGAGAGAGGCTGTTCTCGCCGGAGACCGTGGAGAGGCTTCAGGAGTTGGTTCGAGCGAGGAGCCGGCCTACGCGCATCATCGAGACGCCCGTCTACGAATACGCCTGAGACCGGGCAAAAGGGCAGCGGCGGTGTTCAGGCACGAGATCATCCTCTACTGGAGCAACGAGGACGAGGTCAGCCTGTCCTGGGCACTTGAGGAAACGCTGGTCGCCCGCTGGGCGCGGCAACGGAGACGGGACTGGATCGAGTCCAATCGCACTGCGATCCGGTCCTACAACCGGCGCGTCGAAGCCAAGGGTTCCTACGGCGATTGGATGCGCCGCTTCTGATTCACCGCCCCGACGCGCGCTTCCTCAGCCCCCGCAGGAAGACGCCGTTGAGCGCGATCAGCACGGCGGCGATGACGATCCACTGCGCGAACATGTTGCCGACGCCAAGCGGCCCCCAGAGCGGCTCGTTCCGGGCGCTCCAGATCATCCAGGCAACAAGCACCAGGGCCTCGATGGCGACCAGCCGGATCGCCCAGTCCCACCACGCACCGACCTGCATGTCCTGGTCGCCGCTGTTGATCATCTCGGCGCGGAAGCGGGTGACGCCGTAGCGGATCGCGATCAGGGCGAAGAACAGGCCGCACGACATCAAGGCGACGCTCCAGACGTTGTCCTGATTCAGGAAGAACGGCTGCCAGAGGGCCGAGGGAATGCCGAAGACGAAGGCCGCCGCCGCGAGCGAGATGATCGCCTTCCGCCGTTCGATCCCGGCCTCCTCGAGGGCCAGGCCGACCAACTGGAACATCGCGACGAGCGACGTCCAGGCCGCGAACACCAGGGCCATGAAGAACAGCACCATGAAGAAAGAGCCGCCCGGCATCGCATTGAAGAGCTGAGGTATCCAGATGAACGTCAGACCCTCGTTGCCGGCGCCGACGATCTGGCCGGCGGCTCCGGGCATGATCGAGAAGACGGTGCAGAGCACCATGACGCCGGCGAGCAACGAGACGCTGTTGTTGCCGAACGCCAGCAGGAAGGAGTTCAGGTTCGTGTCCTCCCGGCGGCGCGAGAACACCGCGTAGGTCAGCACCAGACCCCAGCCGGCGCCGGTGTCCCAGGCGTTCTGGGTCAGCGCCTGAAGCCAGATGTTCGAGTCCAGCAGGTCGCTCCAGTTGGGCCTGAACAGGAACTCCAGACCGTTCACCGCACCCGGCAGCGTCACCGCCCGGACGGCGAGGACCACGACCAGAACCAGCAGCGCCGGCATCAGGATCCGCACCACGCTCTCGATGCCCCGGATCCCCTTGAGCACCACGATCACTCCCATCGCGAGCGCCAGAGCGTGAAAGACCAGCACCTGGGGCGTGTAGGAGAACTCCTCCCAGAGCTGGACCGATCGCTCGCCCCGAAGCTGCATCGTGATGGCGGCCAGGAAGTAGCGCAGGGTCCAGCCCATCACCACCGCGTAGTAGAAGCCGATCGCGGCCGCCACCCAGGCGATCCACGCGCCCATCCAGGCGAACCGCTCGCCCATCATCGAGGCGAAGGTGCCCACCGTGCCGTTGCGCACCTTCTTGCCGAGCGCGAACTCGGCCAGGATCAACGGCACCGACCAGAGCATCAGGAAGACGACCCAGGCGACGAGGAAGGACCCGCCGCCGTTGGACGCCGCGATCCGGGGGAATCGCCAGATGTTGCCCGTGCCGACGGCCATGCCGAGCATGGCGAGCATCAGACCCCACCGGCTCGAGAACAGTTGCGTCGCTGTGGTCAAGCCCTCTCCCGCGCTGGTTCTACGTGCCAGAAAGCGACCCTATCGCACGGTCCTGGCCGCCAGCGGGCCGGACGTTTCAGCCGACCAGATCGCAAGCTGCGAAGAAGAAGGCGCGCTCTATCGCCGCGTTCCCGGGCGAATCGCTGCCGTGGATCGCGTTGTTCTGGATGTTCGTTCCGTAGAGGTTGCGGATCGTCCCCTCGGCGGCCTGCGTCGAGTCGGTGGCGCCCATCACCTCGCGAAGATAAGCGACCGCGTTCTCGCACGCCAGCGCCATCGCCACCACCGGGCCGCTGGTCATGAACGCGACCAGGTCGGCGTAGAACGGTCGCTCGCGATGCACCGCGTAGAACGCCTCGGCCTGGGCACGCGAAAGGTGCATCCGGCGCATGGCCTGGATCTCGAAGCCGGCGTCCTCCAGGTGGGCGATGATCCGGCCCGTGTTGCCGGCACGTACCGCGTCCGGCTTGATGATGGTCAGCGTCTCTTCCATCCCGCCTGTCTCCCCAACACTCATCATCCCAGGGCCGCGGCAACCCGCGCGCCCATCTCGGCCGGCGAATCGACGACCAGGACTCCGGCCGCGCGGAGCGCCGCCTTCTTCTCGGCCGCGGTGCCCTTGCCGCCCGCCACGATCGCACCGGCATGGCCCATCCGCCGGCCCGGCGGAGCGGTGGCGCCGGCAATGAACCCGACGACTGGAATGTCGAGGTGCTCGCCGATCCAGGCCGCCGCCTCCTCTTCCGCCGTGCCGCCGATCTCGCCGATCAGTACCACGGCCTCCGTCGCCTCGTCCCCGGCGAACAACTCCAGCACGTCGATGAAGCTCGTGCCGTTGACAGGATCGCCGCCGATGCCGACGCAGGTGGTCTGGCCGAGCCCTTCGTTCGTGAGCTGCCAGACAGCCTCGTAGGTCAGCGTGCCGCTGCGGCTGATCACGCCGACGCTGCCCGGCTCGTGGATGTGGCCCGGCATGATGCCGACCTTCGCCTGGCCGGGGGTGATCAGGCCCGGGCAGTTCGGCCCCAGCAGACGGCTGCCCTGACCCCGGAGGAAGGCCTTCACCCGGACCATGTCCTGCACCGGGATGCCCTCGGTGATGCACACGATCAGCTCGACGCCGGCGTCGGCCGCCTCCATGATCGCGTCGGCGGCGAACGGCGGCGGCACGAAGATCAACGTCGCGTTGCAGCCGGACTCCCGCCGCGCGCGTTCGACCGAGTTCCAGACCGGAAAGCCCTCGACCGTCGACCCGCCCTTGCCGGGCGTCACGCCGCCGACGACCTCGGTGCCGTAGTCGCGGCAGCCCATCGCGTGGAACAGTCCTTCCCTGCCGGTGATGCCCTGGACGATCAGCCGCGTGCTTTCGCCAACCAGAATCGACATCGGCTCAGCCTCCCGCGACCCTGCTCTTCAGAGCCTCGACCGCGCGCTCCGCCGCGCTCGCCATGCCGTCGGCGACGAGGAAGTCGAAGTCCGCCCGCTCGAGCACCTCGCGGCCCTCCTCGACGTTCGTCCCCTCGAGCCGGACCACGACCGGCACCGCCACCGGCGTGCCGTCGGCGGCCAGTTCGTCGATCGCCGCGACGACGCCGCGCGCGATGCGGTCGGTGCGCGCGATGCCGCCGAAGATGTTGATCAGCACGGCCTCGACCGCCGGATCGGAGAGGATGATCCGAAAAGCGCTCGCCACCGCCTCCTGGGAAGCGGAGCCGCCGACATCGAGGAAGTTGGCCGGCTCGGCGCCGTAGAGCTTGATGATGTCCATCGTCGCCATCGCCAGACCGGCGCCGTTGACCATGCACCCGATGCTGCCGTCCAGCTTGATGTAGCTGATGCCGTGCTCCGAGGCCTCGACCTCCAGCGGATTCTCTTCGTGTACGTCCCGCAGCTCAGCGACATCGCGCTGCCGGAAGAGCGCGTTGTCGTCGAAGTTCATCTTCGCGTCCAGGGCGTAGACGTCGCCCTTGGAGTCCACCATCAGCGGGTTGATCTCGACCAGGGAAGCGTCGGTTTCCAGGTAGGCCGCTACGACGCTGGCGACGATCGACTGGATCTGGCGAGCCGTGCCGCCCTCGAATCCGAGTCCCGACGCGATCCGCCGGCACTGGAACGGCAGCACGCCGAGAAGCGGGTCGATCAGCTCACGCAGGATCGCGCCGGGATCCGACTGGGCCACTTCCTCGATGTCCATGCCGCCCGAGCGCGACGCCATCAGCAGCGGGCGTTCCGCGGCGCGGTCGAGGGTGACGCCCAGGTAGAGCTCCTGGTCGATGTCGAGAGCTTCCTCGATCAGCACCTGGCGCACCTGCTGGCCTTCGGGTCCGGTCTGATGCGTCACCAGTTGCATGCCCAGGATCTCGTCGGCCAGCCGTTCCGCCTCGCTCGGGCTCGACGCCACCTTGACGCCGCCGCCCTTGCCCCGGCCGCCGGCATGGATCTGCGCCTTGACCACGCAGCGGCCACCGAAGTCCTCGCAGAACTGTTTAGCCTGAGCGGGATCGTCGATGACCTTGCCCTGGGGCACGGCAGCCCCGAACCGGCGCAGTATCCCCTTGGCCTGAAACTCGTGGATCTTCACGGGCGCGGGCTCTTCAGTCGAGGTTTTCGATGATCGCCTGACCGAACTCGGAGGTCTTCAGCAGCGTCGCGCCTTCCATCTGGCGCTCCAGGTCGTAGGTGACCCGCTTCTGCCGGATCGCTCGGCTGATCGCGTTCTCGATCGACCTGGCCGCCTCGTGCCAGCCCAGCCAGTTCAGCATCATCACGCCCGACAGGATGACCGAGCAGGGGTTCACCTTGTCCTGGCCGGCGTACTTCGGCGCCGTGCCGTGCGTGGCCTCGAACAGCGCGACGCCGTCCCCCTCGTTGGCGCCCGGCGCCATGCCCAGACCGCCGACCTGGGCGGCCAGGGCGTCCGAGAGATAGTCGCCGTTCAGGTTGGTCGTCGCGATCACGTCGTACTCGTCGGCCCGCAGCAGAACCTGCTGGAACATGGCGTCCGAGATCCGGTCCTTGACCAGGATACGCCCGTTCGGCATGCGGCCATCGTGCTTCGACCACAGGTCGTCCTCGGTCACCGTGCAGTCCGCGAACTCCTCGGCCGCGAGCTCGTAGCCCCACTCCTTGAACGCGCCCTCGGTGAACTTCATGATGTTGCCCTTGTGCACGAGGGTCACGCTGTCCCGGCCTTGCGCGCGGGCGTACTCGATCGCCTTGCGGACCAGCCGCTTGCTCCCGGTCACCGAGACCGGCTTGATCCCGATGCCGGAGTCGGCGCGGATCTCGCGGCCGAGCTTCTGCTGGACGAAGTCGATCAGCGCCTTCGTCTCCGCCGTCCCCTCCTGCCACTCGTGGCCGGCGTACACATCCTCCGTGTTCTCCCGGAAGAGGACCATGTCGACCTTCTCCGGCTCGCGCATCGGCGAAGGCACGCCGTCGAAGTAGCGGACCGGGCGCACGCAGGCATAGAGGTCGAGCAACTGCCGAAGCGCCACGTTCAGGCTGCGGATTCCCCCGCCGACGGGCGTCGTCAACGGACCCTTGATCGCGACCCGGTAGTAGCGGATCGCGTCGACCGTGGCTTCCGGCAGCCACTCGCCGGTCTCCGCCAGAGCCTTCTCGCCGGCCAGGATCTCGAGCCAGGCGATGGCGCGCCCTCCCGGGTACGCCTTTGCGACCGCGGCGTCCATCACGGCCTGGGCCGCGCGCCAGATGTCGGGTCCGATGCCGTCGCCTTCGATGAAGGGAACGATCGGCCGATCCGGAACGACCAGAACGCCGTCCTGCCAGCCGACCTCCTGACCGCCGGCTGGCGGCTCGACGGGGGGTTCGCTCACGGCGGCGCAGAGTATCACGTTACCCGCCCGACGACCGAGCCGGGTCGCGCAACGGACTTGCATGGAGCCGCCGTTCCTGTGCCTCAGCGCGGCGCGGACGCCGCGACTCGACTGCTAAGGTCTCCTGAATGAGCGCTCAGCGCGTCTTCCACCTGCCGACGCCGGATCACGGCGCCACCTGGGAGGGCATCGACTGGGAAGCTCTGGTCGACGCCGCCGTCCGTTGCCGGGAACAGGCCTACGCGCCCTACAGCGACTTCCGGGTGGGCGCCGCGCTGGTGGCCGCGAACGGCAGGATCTACACGGGCTGCAACGTGGAGAATCGGGTGCTGGGCCTCACCCTGTGCGCCGAGCGCGGAGCGCTGTCCGCGGCCGTGGCGGACGGCCAGCGCACCTTCGTCGCCATGGCGCTCGCCACCGGCGCCGTGCCCCCGAGCACGCCCTGCGGACAGTGCCGCGACGCCCTGGCCGAGTTCAGTTGCGACCTTCCCGTCGTGGCGGTCACCGCCGGCGCCCATGACGCACCGAACTGGAGCCGGTTCACGCTGCGCGAACTGCTGCCGGAGCCCTTCGTCCTCGATCCGCCCGAAGGCTGATTCAGGCCGCGATGAGCGCCGGCACGGGCGCCCCCGCGTCCGTTCAGGTCCCGCCAGCCTCCTCCGCGAAGGCATCCTCCACCGTGTCGTAGGTCGGGAACAGCGACGCGACGCCGGCCACGGTCAGCAACTGGACGATCCGTTCCGAAGGCCGGACCAGGATCAGCTTCCGTTCCTCCGCGCGGAGCCTGACCAGGTATCCGACGAGCTCGCCGATGCCGGTCGAGTCCATGTAGTTCACATCGGAGAGGTCGAGCAGAACATGGCCGTCGCCTTCCGCCAGGCTCCGCTTCAGGGCGTCGGCCAGGAACCGCGCGCTCTCGCCGAGCTTGATCACGCCCTCCACCGCGAGCAGGCTGGAGTCGCCGATCTGCTGCTTGTTGATGATCATCGGTGGAACGCCAGGCGCGGCGGCGACTCTCGGAGCTAGCGGCTGAAGCGACCCACGAAGGTGCTCCGCTTGCCGGGACTCTTCCAGGTGGCGCCCAGGCCGGGACCCTGCCAGGTATGTTCGATGGCGACGCCGGGCACGGCTCCGTCCGTCGGAGCCAGCGGCGGATAGAAGACGGTCTCGTTGCCGCAGAGGTGGTCCCGGTGATCGAGCGGCCGCGTCCTCACCGCGGCCAGGTCGCCCGCCGTGACCGAGGCGGCCCCGTTCGGCCGCAGATCGAACGTGACGTCCGCCGCCTCGACCCGGGCCACATCGGCAAGGAGCACTCCCCCCATGCCGCGCGCGAAGCCCTCGAGCGCCGAACGCTGGGACCGGTCCGCGGCCGCGTCCACGATCAGCACGGACTCCGTGGTTCGCGATTCGGTGTACGGATCGCCGAGAGTGGCATCCGAACGGACGACCGCCAGCACCGAGAGGCCCGAAAGGTCGACGCCGTCCCAGCCGCCCGCTTCGATCCGCCAGGCCATGATCGCCTCGTTGCCGACCAGCCCGACTTCGGAGTTGGCGAAACAGGGACCGGTGTAAACGTCAGCGGTGCGCGCTTCGAGATAGGTACCGGCAACCCCGGCCGCGCCGGCGGCGGAGGGCAGGACGACCAGAATCAGGGCGGGGATGAGCAGTCGCTGACCAACCCTTGGTGTGAATCTCATGTCGGCAGGTCTCCGTGGGCCGGGTTTCGGGGGTTTGGGCTGTAGCTCTCGAAGCAGCGGCGGCCTTCCCGGCAGTCCTCGCGGGAGGCCACCGCGCCGTCGGGCCCGAGGCAGTTCATGCTGTGCGTGCACCAGACGAAGCCGTCGTCGATCTCGTGCTGCGGGTCGACGTCCGCGCCCGGCTCCATCGGCGCCAGAGCCATGAACATCGTCTTCCAGCGCAGCCGCCGGCAGAGCCGCGGAGCTTCAGGAGCCGGGAGTCGGTCGGCCATCGCTTCAGATCTCCATCCCGGCGGCCTGGCCGAGCGCTCGCCGCACCGCGGTCCGTGCAAGCTGGACCTTGTACCGGTTGCCGCTCATCGGCCGGGCGTCTTCCACCGCGGCATTCGCGGCCGCGGCGACCGTCTCCGAGGTCAGTTCCTGCCCGGACAGAAGGTTACCCGCCGCTGCCGCCACATGGGGCACAGGCGCCGCGTGACCGAGCACGATCCGCGCCTTCTCCGCCCGCGGTCCCGAGCCGGTGAGCGCCACGGCGGCCGCCATCAAGGGCCAGTCCAGCGAGCGGCGCTGGCGGACTTCGTACACAGCCGACCGGGATCCGTCGACGTTCACTTGGACGCCGACGAGAAGCTCGCCCGGCGCCAGGGTGTTCTCGCGCTCGCCGGCGGTTTGGGGCGCCTGGTACAGCGCCTCCACCGGCAGCCGGCGCTCGCCGGCGGGCCCGTGAACCACCGCTTGCGCGCCGAGGGCGACCAGCAGTGGCGCCAGGCTGGACGGATTGACGAAGCGGGCTTGCCCTGTGGGGAAGATCGCGTGGTAGCGATTGTCGCCCTCGGCGACCATCGAGCGACCGTCGGCGGTCAGCGCCAGCAGACCGAAGCCCCGGCGGTAGTACCAGCACCGGGGACGCTGGAGCAGATCGCCGCCGACCGTGCCCATCTCCCGCAACTGCGGGCTGGCCACTCCGTCGATGGCGACCGCCAGCGCGGGCAGAGCCGCGATCGCGCCGTCGTGGTCCCGCAGTTCCTGCAGGGTCGTCATCGCGCCTATGCGGAGCATGCCGCCGTCGAGCTCGATCCCCGACAGACCCGCGACGCCGCGAAGCGCGACCAGGCGGTCGACCGGTTCGACATCGTCCTTGAGCAGGCTCAGAAGATCCGTGCCGCCGGCCAGCGCCTCGCTGCCCTCCGATTCCAGCAGGCCGACCGCCTGTTCGACGGTCGCCGGCGCCGCGTATCCGAAGGGACGCATCAGGCCGGCCCTCCGCGTCCTGCCAGCGCATCCAGCACCCGGTCGGGCGTCAGCGGCAGGTAGGGCACCCGGACGCCGATCGCGTTCGCCACCGCGTTGCTGATGGCGGCGCCGGGCGAGATGACCGGCGGTTCGCCCAGGCCGATCACGCCGCGCTCGTCGTAGCCCGGCCCGGTCATCATGTGGACCTCAAGCGACCCCACGTCGACCAGGCCGGCGAGCTTGTAGAACTCCATGTCCGCGTTCAGCAGCCTGCCGCTCACCGGATCCGGAATCCACTCCTCGTAGAGCGCGTAGCCGACACCCATGATCAGACCGCCGTAGACCTGGCTCTCAGCCAGCCGGCGATTGATGATCAGGCCGCAATCCTGGACCGCGATCATCCGCTCGACGTGCACGACACCGGTCTCCGTGTCGACCTCCACTTCGGCGATCTGCACGCCGCCCACGCCGCTGGAGATCAGCCGGCCGGGGCCCGGATTCCGGCCCCGGACGCTGATCGGCGCGCCGCCGATCTGCGCCGCCGCCTCGCGCCAGGGCATCCCGCGAGAGGAATCCCCGTCCACGAACACGCGGCCACCCCCGGCCACCAGTTGCTCCGGCTCGGCCGTAAGCCGCGGCGCCACGTGGCCGAGCACCTCGCGCAGCGCGTCCTGCGCGGCCCGCCGGGTCGAGGCGGTGACGCCGCCGACCGTCGAACTGCCGCCGGAGGGACCTGACTGCGGATACACGTTGTCGCCCAGAGACACCCGCACCTGATGGAGCTCGAGGCCGAAGGTCTCGGCGAGCACCTGGGCCACGATCGTGCGGGTCCCGGTTCCGATGTCCTGGCTGCCGATCCGCGCCTCGACCGCGCCGTCCGGGTGAACGGTGACGTCGCAGTTGCTCGAGTGGCCGCGACCGCCCCAGGTGTGAACGGAGACACCGAGCCCGCGCTGAACGGCGCCCGCGCGCGTGCGCCCGCGGGGCTGCCAACGCTCCTTCCAGGACGCCATTTCGGCGGCGATCCCCAGTTGCTCCCGGTAGGTCTCCGGCCGGCCGGTCAGGTCCAGGTTGCGTTCGAGAAAGTCGATCGGGTCGAGACCCAGCTCGTCGGCCAGGTCGTCCAGGACGGCCATCGTCAGGAAGCAGGCTTGCGGATGGTTGGGCGCCCGCCAGGCTCTGGAGCCGGCCAGGTTCGTAGGCACGGAGGTGTGGCGGGTGCGCCGGTTCGGCAGCTTGCTGAAGACGTACGGCAGAGGCGTCTGGCCGGTGCCAGGAAGGCCTCCCGAACCCCAGGAGTCCGAATCCCACGCCACGAGCTTGCCCTGCTCGTCGGCCCCCGCCCGGATACGGGCGAAGGCGGACGGACGGCTGCCCGCGACCGTCACCTCCTGATCCCTCTCGAGGAAGAGCTTCACCGGCGCGCCCGCCTTGCGCGCCAGTTCGGCGCCGACGATGCCCCAACGGTCGGGCGAGAACTTCGAACCGAAGCCGCCGCCCATGTACTCGGTCCGGATCCGCACCTGGCTGGCCGGCACACCGAGTTCCGTGGCGAACTGCCCGGCCAGGGTCGAGACCGCCTGGGTCGAGGCGTGAACCTCCAGTTCGTCGCCGTCCCAGGAACAGACCTGGCCATGCGGCTCCAGGCACATGTGGGCCATCTGCGGCATGCCCAGCGTCCGCTCCACCGTGCGGTGAGCGGTGGCGAAGGCGGTGTCAGGATCGCCCTCCGCCCTCTCCCCGGCCTCCCTGGCGCCCGGGGCCCGATCGCGGTCCTCCTCCGTGACGAAGTGCGGAAGGACCTCGTAGTCGACCCGAATCGCCCGCAGCGCGTCCCGGGCCACGTCCTCGGAGACGGCGGCGACGGCCGCGATCTCGTCGCCGGCCCACTGGATCTCGGAGCCCTCGCCCTGGATCACATGGACCACGCGCACACCGGCCATGGCCTCGGCAGCCGAGGTATCGATCGCGACGATCCGGGCGTGGGCGTGCGGGCAGGTCAGGATCTTCGCAGCCAGCAGGCCGCTCGGGTTCTGGTCGGACGGGTACTTCGCGAATCCGGTCGACTTGACCGGGCCGTCGAGTCGCGCCGGCCGGGCGCCGATCTGGGCCCGCCGGTCCGCCTCGGGCCACGAGTAGTCAGCCACCGCTCACTCCCCCGCCCTTGCCGCCCGCGACCACGGCGCGAATGCCCTTGTAGGTCCCGCAGCGGCAGAAGTTGCCGCCCAGGCCCGCTTCGATCTCCGGTTCCGAAGGCGCCGGGTGACGCGCGAGTAACGCCGCGGTCGCCACGACGAATCCGGGCGTGCAGAACCCGCACTGCTGCGCGTCGTTGTCGACGAAGGCCTGCTGCACGTCGTGCATGGCGTCCGGCGACCCCAGCCCCTCCACCGTCGTGATGCTGCGTCCCGCGGACTCGATCATCAGCCGGCTGCACGCGTAGATCGGGCGGCCGTCCTCGAGCACGGTGCAGGCGCCGCAGGTACCGCGGTCGCAGACCCGTTTCGGACCCGTCACGTCCAGCCGATCGCGCAGGCCGTCGAGCAGGGTGACCCGCGGCTCCACCGCCAGCCGGTGGGTGGCGCCGTTGACCTCGAGTTCGATCTCGACCGGGCCCGGACCGACTGTCTCCGTCGCTTCGGCGTCGGTTGCGGCCGCGGCGCCGGCCTCGCCGGTCAGCAGACCCGCGGCCAGACCGCCCGAGAGAGCGCCCGCCGCGCCGCCACGCAGGAACGACCGGCGAGAGAATTCTGACCGCTTTGCGTCGTGCGTCACGCGCCTACCCTTATCATTTCCGGCGAAGTCGAAACTGTGATTCTAGCAGCTCACGGGGACGGCTGGACCGACGAGGCACCAACCCGCTAACGTCCGCTTCGAGCGAACCGACGAACGAGGAGCACACGAGTGGCGACACCGACCAGAGAGCACGTCTCGACAGCGCCGGGTCCTGTTCAGAGGAGACATAGGTCGATGAGAATCAAGAGGAACCTCGTGGGAGGAGTGCTGGCCGCAGCGTTGTCCGGAGCGCTGGCGACAGCGCAGCACCAACCGGCCGCACTAGGCCCAGGGACTGTCAGCTTGGATCCATGGGGAACGGTCTGGTTTGCTGCCACGTATGTCCTGAACCCCGATGGCTCGGTCTCATCGAGCGCGTCGGCCGCTCCCCACCGTGAACTTGCGCGGCAAAACCGCTGGTTCTCCGAACGATTCGGGTCGGCCGCCGAACACGGCTTGCCTGACGGCTCGGTGCCGCCTTGGCGCTTTTGTGCGCCCCGAATGGTCATTTCGTCTCCTCCCACCTGGGACAAGGTCACAGATGTCCAGGGGTCTCTGCTGCTCGCTGAGGTCGCGGTCACCGCGAAGGTGACGGCCGTAGATCCTGGTTTCAGGGCCGGAGGCGCTCCCGCATTGCGTCTAACGCTGTCGGACGTGGAGCCACTTCATGGCCGCTCGCTGCTACCTGAGTACGTTCTGGTTCCGGTGGGCAGACTTGTCGTTCGAGGCCATGTGTATTGCGGTGACGACGAAGGACTCGAGGGGCAACCGCCGGCAGCCGGAGATCAGTTGATAGTAGTTGGCCCCTGGGGGTCGAACGCCACAGTGAACGTGGGTCACATCGGCGTTTCGAGTCTGGCTGTTCTCCGCAAGGGCACACTCGAGTGGCTCGTCGGTCAAAGTGGGCCGAGGACGGCCGCTCAACTTCGGGAACTCATACGTGAGAGCTCCGCCGAGGGCTTGTTTGACCTTACCTCGGGCTTCGTGAGGAAGCCATACGGCTCCGAAGAGAAGCACCGGTTCAGCCTGGAGTGGAACGCGATTCGGGCGAGCGACTGTCCGCCGGTAGTCGAATCGCTAGATGGCGGTGAAGCCCGGCTGGCATGTGCCCGCAAGAGAATCGACCCTTGAGGGTCCCGATCGGCACCTATGCGACCGTAGGCCTGTTATGGGCCGGCACCGCTTCGGGCCAGTCCAACTGCACGATCCCCTCGTTGCTTGAAGACCCGCTGTTTGCCTACGGGACGGTTCCCGACACGGTCTTCATCAACACCGCCGGCGGAAACGCCAGCTCAACCGATGTCAGGGCAGCAGCCGACACTTGGAACGTGTGCACGACGAGGCCGACTGTAACTCTCACCAACACCCCCACTCCAGATGACGTAGAGGGGCCATCTGAGACGTGGACGGTCAAGATCGACACTAAAGCGAATCTGGGCGTGGATTCAAGCGCGGCGGTATGTGCGGTGGCGGATTTTGCATCGAAGACGATCAAGATCTTCTCAGACCGCGCCGCGTTCTCATGCCCCGGGGACGACGAGATCCAGCGGCTCATCCAGCATGAACTCGGTCACGTGTTCCGGCTGGGTGATGCCACCAGTGCGGAGTGCCGAGATGTCGTTCCGGCGTCGGTGATGGCCAACAAGACCAACGCGAAGGTCTATCCCGAGGAAACCTGTCGGGATCTGCGCCGCGAGGTGGAGAGGGAAGAGTGCTCTGTAGTGTCAATGGCAACCGAAAACTGCACACTTGTGGCAACTGAAGACTGCACACTTGTTCCGGGGCGGTAGCGGTTGGAGCAGGCGTCCGGGGTAGTGGTGCAGGACTCCGGTGTCGGCGGGAGGGAGCGGAGCGACCGGAGGCCGACACCGGACGCGCGGCGCGGCTGGGGGTTTGGCGGTCGATCACGGCGCGGCTTCCCTGCCCCGCTCGTCTGCGGCAGTCCGTAGCAGGTCCTGGTGGGCTCTCATCCGGTAGCTGTTGCCGCGGATATTGACGATGTGGCAGTGGTGCAGCAGGCGGTCGATGAGCGCCGCGGCCATGATCTCGTCGCCGAGCACGCCGCCCCATTCCTCAAAGCCCTTGTTGGACGTCAGGACGGTCGAGGCCCGCTCGTGCCGGGCGTTGATCAACTGGAAGAAGAGCACGGCGCCGTCCTGGCTGATCGGCAGGTAGCCGATCTCGTCGACGACCAGCAGCGCCGGGTGGGTAAGCACCCGGAGCCGCCGCGACAGGTTGCCGGCGGCCTTGGCTTCGGTCAGCGAGTCGATCAGCGCCGCCAGCGTGCCGTAGTAGACCCTGCGGCCCGACTCCGCGGCCGCGATCGCCAGGCTGATGGCCAGATGCGTCTTGCCCACTCCCGGCGGTCCCAGGAGGATCACGTTCTCTGCGCGCTCCAGAAAGCCGAGCTCGTGGAGGCTCTCGATCTGCTCGCGCTTGATGCTCGGCTGGAAGCTGAAGTCGAACTGCTCGAGCGTCTTGACCGCCGGCAGGCGCGAGGAGCGCATCGCCGTCTGCAGGCGACGGTTGTTGCGCAGGACGATCTGGGCATTGAGCAGCTCCTCGATCGCCTCGCCCGCGGTCACCGCGCCGCTGTCCGCCTGGGCCAGGATGCCGTCAACCGCCTCCAGCGCTCCGGGCAGTTTCAGGTCCGCCAGCATCGCTCGCAGCCGGGCCCGGCGGTCGCCGGCCAGCGCCTTCAACTGACCGCCTCCGAGTAGTCCCGCAGCGGCCGGCGCTGCACCTGCACCGTGGTCGCCAGTACCGGGCGAGACGGCTCGACCGTCGCCGGCGGGCTGCCCAAGCGCCGATACGGCGCAAGCGCCAGGGGGCGAAGCGCCTGGCGCTCGTCCCTCTCGAACCGGTCTGTGGGCCGCTCGCGCGTCGTGCCGTGAAGACGAACGTTGGCCGTGCCCTCGACCCAGCGCTCCGCCTGCTCATTCAGGTCCGCGTCGTTGATGAACTCCCGACCGTAGAAGAAGCCGGTCCGCACGTACCCGATCGGGCGCTCCACCTTGCCCTTGGTCTGCGCCCGGTACGGACGGCAGGCGCGAGGCACGAATCCCCAGTGGGCCGCGAATCGCAGAAACTCCGCGTTGACCACCAGGCCACCGCCCGAGAAACGGTCGTCCGACACCACCACGGACCGCATCTGGTCGAACAACAGCTCCCGCGGCACGCCGCCGAAGCGCTCGAAGGCGGCCTCAAGGCCCTCGAAGAGGACCGGCATCGTCTGCCGGGAGTAGAACCGCAGCCACAGAAGCCGGGAGTAGCCGAGCACCACCAGCAGCGCGTGGCGAATACCCCAGGACAGCTTGAACCTCCCGAAGTCCACCTGGCCCTGATGACCCGCCGGTGTCTCGAACCGCACCAGAGGCGCCTCCGGCGCCCGAGGCCGCACCGCCCGCACATGGTCCCGCACCCGGCTGTATCCGCCGTCGTAGCCCAGAGCGCGCACCTCGTCGAACAGGCGCTTCGCCGACAGCTTGGGGAACTCGTCCAGACGAACCGCGATCAACTCCTTGTAGGGGTCCAGCTTGTGCGGCGGCCGGGGCCGCGGCGAGTACTGGCTCCCGCCCGACGACAGGTCGCGCTCCAACTGTCCGGACTCGATCCACGAGTGGATCGTCCGGCGACTCACACCGAAACGCCTGGCCAGCTCCGCCTTCGAGACGCCAGCCTCCAGGTAGTGCCTCAACAACATCCTCGTCTCCCATCCGTGCATCCGCACCTCGCTCCATGGCTGTTGGCGAAGCCACCAGCATGGAACGGCCTGCGACCCCCGACACACCGCGAAGTGTGCAGTTTTCGACTGCCACAAGTGGGAGATTTACAGTTGCCCCTAACATGTAGACCCCAATCAGGACCATTGCGACGACGGTGACGACGGCGGTGGAGGCGACCCCGGTGACGGCGGCGGCAGCAACCCCGGCGGCGGCGCAGACCCCGGCGGTGGCGGCGCCGACCGATGTACGGACCACCCCGACACTCCCGGGTGTCCCGGCTACTGCGCGAACAACCCCGATGCTCCCGGTTGCGGCACGGTAACGACATCAGGCGTAGTGTGCATACCGACACCGGGAGTCGGCATCGGCTGGATCTGCATACCGCTGGCCCCCACTCCCGGCGGCGACGGCAGGGACGACAACGGCTGGACCATTTCAGCGACGGCGACCGGTAGTCCGGGCGCGACCTACGGGTTCACGCTGGGAGGCGCGAGTCAGAAGGTCACGGTGTCCCTGACCGGCCTGAGCCGGGACATGGACTGTCGCATACACGAGAACCCTGCCCCCGTAAGCGGCGGGGCGGTTCCCCGTTCGGCCCGGGTGCACCGTTGCCCGGACAACTTCGGCACCTGGGACGAGACATGGTCGGGCGTGCTCGGCGCCGGAGCGCACAGCGTCCGCGTGTATCCCTTTCAGCGCCGACGCACGGGCGACTACACGATCACGGTTTCGGGAGACGGCGCGGGGGGCTTCATCGGCGAGAGCGCGTCGCCGCCGCCGCCGGCAACGAATCCCCCGTCGAACCCTTCCAACCCGTCGGGCCCGTCCACGCCGTCGCCTCCTTCCAACCCTTCGCCCCCATCTTCCTCGTTGAGCTTGCCGAGCATTCCGGACTTCGAGCTCCCCTCCGGTGGTTCGGTCGACACCACCTTCCCGGCGGCCACGGACGGTACGCCGCCCTACGTCTACAACGTCTCCGGGCTGCCGCCCGGAATCAGCTTCTCCGGCTCGACGCGTCGCGCGGCGGGAACGCTGCCGAGCGTCACCGCAGACATTGGCTACAACGTCACGTACAGCGTCACCGACAACGCGAGCGGGTCGGCTTCCGTGTCGTTCGTCGCCACGGTGCTTGCGCCGCCGCCGCCGTCGGCCCCGCAGTTGAGCGGCTCGGTTTCGGGCCGGACTCAGACTCTGAGATGGACCGAGCCCTCCGGCGGCGGCATCACCCGCTACCAGTTGCAGACGAGGGCGTCGTCGGCCCACTCGTGGCGTTTCTCGGGCGCGGGCGCGCCGTCGCCGACATCGAACATCGCGCCCACGGCGAGATCCTGGAGCGTGGTCACGCCCTGGACCCTCTACCGGCAGTACCAGGTGCGAGCCACGAACGCCTTCGGGGACGGTCCGTGGTCCAACATGGTGGAGTTGACGACGCCCGCGGCGCCACCGCCGCCACCGCCGCCACCGCCGCGACTTTCTCTGCCTTCCATCCCCAACTTCAGGTTGCCATCGGCCGGCGTCGTCAACACGACGTTCCCGGCTGCGACGGGCGGCTCTCCGGCCTACTCCTACAGCGTTTCGGGGCTGCCACCGGGGATCACCTTCTACCCTTCAACGCGGGGCGCGAGCGGGACGCTTCCGACCGTCAGCTCGGACACGACCTACACGGTCACCTACACCGTCACGGACAGCGCGAACGCTACCGCCAGCGTGTCGTTCACAGCCACGGTCGTGCCCTGACGGAACTGCCTGCCGTCTAGGATCGCGCCGTGGCGCGGAGATTGGCACTTCTGCTGGGCGGCTACCCCGCAATCTGGTGGAGGGCCACGGGCTGGTCTTCAATCCCGGCGAACGGGTGGAGGGCTACACGAACTTCCTCTGGGTGCTCGAGCTGGCGGCGCTGTGGCGGGTCTTCGGACTGCGGCCGGAGAACGCCGCGCAATGGTTGTCGGTGGCGTACACGATCGGAACGCTCGCGGCGACGGTCTGGTGGGCGGTGCGGCTCCCCGGGTTGCGGCGGCGAAGCCTGGTCGCCTGGATGGCGATGGGGCTGCTCTGCACCAGCGCGACATTCGCCGTGTGGACTTCCGCCGGCGGACTGGAGACGCGGCAGTTCAGCTTCTTCATCGTAGCGGCCGTCGTCTGCCTTACCGTTCACGCCGACAGTCGCTGGGGTCTCACGCTCGCCTCGCTGAGCCTTGCCGCGGCCGCGCTGACGAGGCCGGAGGGACCGTTGATCGCGGCCTGCTGCTTCGGTTGGTTCGCTGCCAGGGACGTCGCCGCTTCAGGGCGCCTGCGAGTGAAGCACGGGGACCTCGCCCGGCTGGTTCTCCCTTTCGTTGCAGTGGTCGCGGCGCACTTCCTGTTCCGCTACGCCTACTACGGCGAGTGGCTCCCGAACACCTGGTACGCCAAGCACGTCCGACCGTGGTACGAGTCCGGATTCAGCTACCTGTGGGCGGCGGCCATCGATACCGGGCTCTACCTGCTGCTGCCGCTCGCGTTGCTGGCGGTGCGACGGGCGTGGCGGGAGCGCGCCGATTTCAGCCTCGCGCTGCCGCTCGTCTGCATCGTTCCGCACATGGCCTATGTGCTGCGGGTCGGGGGCGACTACTTCGAGTATCGGCCCCTGGACTTCTACTGGCCTCTGCTGGCGGTTCCCGCGGCTGCGGGGGTCGTCCAGTTGGGCGCTGCGGCGGCGGGCTGGTTGCGACGGATCCGGTCGGGGCGAATCCGGTTGGGAACCATCCGCCCCGCCATATGCGCCGTTTTCCTCTTCGTGCCAGTCCTGTTCTATACCGGGGCTCTACAGGGCGTGATCCTGTTCCGGAGCGCCGCCGCGGGCAACTACGCCGAGAAGCTCCACGCGGAGGTCGACCAGGAGAACGCCCCCTGGTTGTTCGCGGCGCCCGGAATGTCCGTTCTCGCCCCCATCTCGAACGACTTGCGCCGGAGAATGACGGAACAGCTCGTGGCACTGCGATTCGCGGAGCACAGGGAAGCCGCCAGGCTCAAGCTGGAGGATTGGCAGCCGTACGAGAGCATGGAACGAGGCGTGTTCCCGCAAGACGCTCTGACGGCCACGGGCGCCCTTGGCATCCAGTCCTACTACCTCCCGGACCTGCGCGTGGTGGACGGGCACGGCCTGGTGGACGCGGTCGTGGCGCGCAACCCCGTGACCTGGCCCAACAGCGAGCGGCTCATGGCCCACGATCGCAGGCCGCCGCCCGGCTACGTACTGGACGAACGCGGCGTGAACCTCATGGTGCTTCCGGCGGCGAGCACCGCGGAGGACGCCCTGGGGCGCGGGGCCTACGCTCTTCGCGTCGGACCCGACCTCTGGATGCCCTTCGATGCAGCGGACCACAACTGGGTTCTGGCCCACTTCGACCGGGCGAGGCTGCGGATGCGGGAAGAGCGGCAGAGCCGGTGGAGGTTGCAGACGGAGGTCATCAGGAGAATCGAGAAGGGCCGGCCTGCGGAGGCCGCATGCGAGCCGGCCGCGAGTGCCATCTGCCTACAGGGAGGGCGCTATCGCGTGACGCTCGACTGGTCCGCGCCCGACGGCAGGAGCGGCGCCGCTCGTGCCGCCGAGGCTCGCACCCAAGACGCCGGCCTCTTCTACTTCTTCACCCCGGACAACTGGGAGGTTCTGGTCAAGGTGTTGAACGGCTGTGCCGTCAACGGCCACTACTGGGTCTCGGTCGCGTCCGGGACCGATCTCGGACTCGATCTGGTGGTGCGCGACACGCGGACCGGAGCCGAACGCCGGTACACCAAGGCGCCCGGCGAGCCGGACGCCTTCTCGGACCTGTCGGCGTTCGGGGAGGCGTGCAGCGAACGGGCGCACTAGCTGGCCAGGTGCCTCAAGGCCGCGCCGCTCCCGCGTCGCGATGTCGAAGCCGGCGACACACCTCGACGAACTGCGACAGTCCGTCCGCGGTGAGCATCCCCTGCAACTCATGGTCGCGAACGACCCAGAGCGCCCGCGCCGGACTCTGGAGATCCCGCAACACGTCCAGCAGGTCGCAGTCCTCCGCCACCGTCAGCGGGTCCCGGTTCATGAGCTCCAGCAGGGGCGTGTCGCTCGGAAACCGGGTCACCGACTCGAGCAGGCGGTCGCGGTCCACTTCGCCGGCCACCCTGCCCCAGCCGTCGACCACCGGGAACTGGCGCTGCGTGGTCGAGAGCAGCAGGCGGACCGCCCACTCGATCGTGTCCTGGGGCGCCAGGCGCTCGCAGCGGGTCATCATCGCTTCGCCCGCCCGGCGGCCCTGCAGCACCTGGAGCGTCTTGACCAGGGAGGACTCCCGACTCGCGCCCACGAGAATGAAGAAGGCAGTCAGGAACAGGAACAGGTTGAACGCCACACCGAACTGCCAGGGGATGAGAGCGGCGAGACCGAGAAGACCGGCGAGCACCATGCCCAGCCGGGTGGCGACCTTGGTCGCCCGCTCCTGGCCCATGGCGAAGGAGAGAGCCGAACGAAGGATGCGGCCGCCGTCTAGCGGGAACGCGGGGAGCAGATTCAGCGCGAACAGCAGGAGATTGCCGACCAGCAGCCACTGCAGCGCCGACGGCACGTCGACGACCGCTCCGGCGCCCAGCGGCGGCAGCCCCGCGACCGTCAGCCCGACGAAGAGCACGATCGCCAGTGCCAGGTTGAGCAGGGGACCGGCGGCGGCGATCGCCAACTCGACCATGCCCTTGGGATAGCCGTCCAGGCGCGCCACGCCGCAGACCGGCGTGAGGACGATGTCACGCGTTTCGATGCCGAACCGCCGCGCCATGAGGGCATGGCCGAGTTCGTGGACGATGACGCTCGCCAGCAGGCCGACGACGACGAACGTCAGCAACAGCGCGCTGCTGCCCATGTCCGGCGCCAGCACCGCCAGCCAGACGAACAGGAGGATGAACGTGAAGTGGATCCGCACCCTGATCCCGAACAGGGTCAGCATGTGGAACGCGAGGCCGCGCGCCAGGGGCCTCATCCCGCTCGACCTCCGGCAGCGAAGGACGGAGCGACGTGCCCGGTCGACCGTCTGAGAACGCGGACGAGGCCCTCGAGCCCGGAAGCCAGCACCTCGTCGCTGCAGGCGAAGGACAGGCGCAGGTGACCCTCGCAGCCGAAGGCGGAACCGGGCGTGGCGGCGACGCGCGCTTCGTCCAGCAGGCGGCGGCAGAGGGATGCCGAGTCGGGACACGACTCGTCGAGGCAGGCCCTCACGTCAGGGAAGGCGTAGAAGGCCCCGGCCGGCGGTGGGCAGACGACTCCGGGCACCCGGCCCAGTTCCCGGAGCACGAGGTCCCGCCGGCGCGCGCAGGCCGCGACCAGCGCCGCCGACTCGGGCGGCTCCTCCGCCAGGACCGCTTCGGCCCCGGCCATCGCGAAGGAGGTCGCGTTCGAGGTCACGTGGCTCTGAACGGCGGCCGCGGCCGTCACGACGCCGGCCGAACCGAGCAGATAGCCCACTCGCCAGCCGGTCATGGCGTAGCTCTTCGAGAACGAACCGACGAGCACCACGGTCTCCGGGTAGCGGGCCGCCAGCGCCGCGACGCTGGCGTGACGCCGGCCGTCGTAGACGAAGCGCTCGTAGGTCTCGTCGGAGATCAGGAGCGCCCCCCGCTCGGCGCAGGCCGAGGCCAGGCGTTCCAGATCGAGGATGGAGGCTACGGCTCCCGTCGGATTGCACGGCGTGTTGACGATCACCGCCCGGGTCCGTTGCGACATCGCCTCGATGAGCGGCTGAGCCCGGATGGCGAAGCCGTCCTCCGCCGCCATCGGCACGGTCACGGCATCGGCCCCGGCGAGTCGCACCTGCGCCGGGATGCTGACCCAGGCCGGTGTGGGCACCACCGCTTCGTCGCCCGGGCCCAGAAACGCCCGGGCGAGCTGATACAGCGCCGCCTTCGCGCCCACCGTGACCAGCACGTTGGCCGCGCTCAAGGGCGCTCGAGGGGCGCCGTACCGTTCCGCCAAAGCCGCTCTCAACTCGTTCGTGCCCTCCAGGACCGTATACTTCGTCCTGCCCTCGTCGAGGGCTCGCTGTGCAGCCTTCACGGCTGTCTCGGGCGAGGGGAAGTCGGGCTCTCCGGCTCCCAGGTCGAGGATCTCGATTCCCTCGCTGCGAAGCTCGGCAACCCGCCGGGAAACCGCCATCGTGGCCGACTCGCGCTCACCGGAAGGCATGAAACAGGATCGTAACAGCAGCAAGGCGCTCAGAGCCGCCGTCCTTTTCGCCGCGGGACTGGCGCTGGCCGTGGCGGCTAGCGGCCAGTTCAGACCGCCCGCGAAGGCCTCGGTCGAGGCCTTCACCGACCTCACATCCTACGCCGCCGGTACGCCGGTCCGCATCGCCGCCGTGGTGACGATCGACGAGGGGTGGCACATCCAGAGCCACACGCCGAGCTACGACTATCTGATTCCCACCGAACTCGCCCTGGAGTTGCCGGAGGACTGGCCCGCGGCCGTCATCCGCTATCCCGCCCACGTCATGTGGCAGTCGCAGTTCGCGGAGGACCCGCTCGCGGCCTACGAGTACGAAGCAGTGATCCGCGCCGACCTGGAGTTGCCGGCCGACCTCGCGACCGGCGCCGTCGACGTGCCCGTCGAACTCCTGTATCAGGCCTGCGACGAGCTCGTCTGCCTGCCGCCCACCACCGCCGAAACGACGGTTCGGCTCGAGATCGGAGCCACCGGCGAGCCGACCGGTCATCCCGCCTTCGCGGCAGCGCCGACGGCGCGGCCCCCGACCGGCGGGGGCCTGAGCCTCCTCGCCGCGCTGCTCCCGGCACTGCTGGGCGGCTTGATCCTGAACGGCATGCCGTGCGTCCTGCCGATCGTCTCGCTCAAGCTCTTCGGGTTCGCCCAGGCGTCGGGCAAGCCCCGCCGGGAGATCGTGGGCGGCGCGCTGATGACGACCCTGGGCATCCTGGTCTCGTTCTGGGCGCTGGCCGGCGCGACGCTACTCGCCCGCTCGGCCGGGCAGGCGATCGGATGGGGCATCCAGTTCCAGAACCCCGTGTTCGTGACCTTCCTGGCCCTGGTGCTCACCCTGTTCAGCCTGAACGTCTGGGGCCTGTTCGAGATCCAGGTGCCGCACGCACTCGCCAACCGGCTGGGAGGGCACTCGCATTCGCACTCCGTGCCCGCCGCCAGCGACCAGGCCGGCGGCGGAGGGGGCCACTCCGGGCACTTCTTCTCCGGCGTGTTCGCCACCCTGATGGCCACGCCCTGCTCGGCGCCCTTCCTGGGCACCGCGGTCGGCTTCGCGCTGAGCCAGCCGGCGGCCACGATCGTCTTCGTGTTCACCATGGTCGGCATCGGCCTCGCCACCCCGTACCTGCTGCTGGCCGCCATGCCGCGAGCCACGCGGCTGCTGCCCCGGCCCGGCGAGTGGATGGCGACGCTGCGCGGCGTCATGGGCTTTCTGATCGCCGGCACCACGATCTGGCTGCTCTACGTGCTCGCGGCCCAGATGGACAGCGCCCGGCTCGCCTTCCTGGAGATCGGCCTGCTCAGCCTGGCCCTCTTCATCTGGCTGCAGAGCCGGAGCCGGAAGATGGCCCTGCGCGTCTTCGGTCGCGCCGGCGCGGTCACGGCGGCCGTCCTGGTGCTGCTGCTGGCGAACGGCGCGACCGCCCAATCCCGCGGCCCCGGCGCCGCGGCAGGCGGCGTGCAGGTCCTGGACTGGGTGCCGTGGGACCCGATCCAGGCCGAGACGCTCGCCGCCGAGGGCAGGCTCGTCTTCGTCGACGTCACCGCGGACTGGTGCGCGACCTGCAAGGTGAACGAACGGCTGGTGCTCGAGACCGACGAGACGGCCGAGCTCTTCGACCGCTACGACGTGGTCGCGATGAAGGCCGACTGGACCAACCGGAACGACGACATCGCCCGCTACCTGGCGAGCTTCGGCCGCTACGGCATCCCGTTCTACGCCCTCTACCGCCCCGGACAGGAGCCCCACGTGTTCAGCGAACTGCTGCGCGGCGGCAGGCTGGAGGAAGCGATCAGGAACTCAGCCGGCGGCGCGGCCGGCTGAGGCGCGCTCAGAGCGGCCGCCCCGGCGCCGCCACGAAGACATCCCCCTCACCTTCCTCGTTCACGGTGAAGATCCGGTCGAGCCGCCGCACGGTGGCGCCGGCATCGAAGTCCAGGCAGAGGTCCGAGCCGTCCAGCATGCCGGCGGCGCCCTCGGCGTCGCTATCCGCGAACAGGACGGCCCAACGGTCGCCGACGTGAACCAGATCACCCGGCGCCGGCGAGCCGCCGCCCGGAGCGCTCCACGCGGTGCTGCCGTCGAGCGGCGCGAGTTCCCAGGTCAGCTCCTCCCATGCGACGCCGCCCGCCGCGAGAATGTCCCGCAGCACGGAGACCTGGCTGAAGGCGAGGCGGTCGTCGTAGAGCTGCTGCAGCCGGGCCACGGCTGAAGCGTCCCACCCGTCCCCTTCCCGCTGGATACCGGGCAAACCGAAGACCGCCGATGGGGAAGCCAGCGCGCCCGGCAGCCGCGCCTCGAGCCGGGTGGCGTCGGGGGGAGCGGGGGACTTGACGCGCTGATCCGGGACCAGGGCGTCCTCGTCGATCGCCGCCTCGACCCAGACCTGGTAGCGAAGGGTGCCGAAGTCCCGGTCGATTTCGGGACCGTCGTTCTCGAGCCACCCGTCGAAGTGGGCATCGAGCGTGCCGTCGATCGACCAGGCGCTACCCCACTCGGGCCGGAAGAAGGGCTCGTAGGCGAAGCGCTCGACATCGGCGCCGTCTTCCAGTTCCCGGAACGGAACGCCGTGTTCGACGCTGAACCAGAGCATCCGCACCCAGCCCAGCCCGCCGATCCGTTCCGGCGGAAGGGCCTCGATCCGGCGGCCGTCGATCTCGATCTGGGGAACGGCGCTGTAGTAGACCGGTTCGCCTGGTTCGTCGCCGCGCGGCTCCGTTGCCAGCACGGCGTGCAACCGAAAGTCCTGGCCGGCGACCATCTCGATGTCGCCCGTCCTCGCCACGCCATCGCCCCCTACCTCGATGCCCACCCAGGCGGCGGACAGGGTCGGCGCGCGCAGCCGCTCCGCTCGCGGCAGGAACCAGAGAACAGCCGCCGCTACCGCGACGATCCCGCCCATGATCAGGAACAGCAGGCGATTCCCTTGCACGAGGGGATCCTAGCCTCAGGCCTCTTCCTCGCGGCCCGGCAGCACGGAGCGGAAGGTGAGGCGATGAAGCGGCGTCGGGCCGAGTTCGCGCAACGCGGCGCGATGACGTTCCGAGGCATAGCCCTTGTGACTGGCGAAGCCGAAGCCCGGGTACTGCCGGTCGTAGGCCTTCATCATCCGGTCCCTGTCCGTCTTGGCGATGATCGAGGCGCAGGCGACGGCGAAGCTGAGCGAGTCCGCCCGCACCAGCGGCAGCGTCGGGACGGCGGCGCCGCGGACCTCCACCACGTCGAGCGGCACGGCATCGACCAGGGCGACCGCGGGCCGAACGGCCAGCGACCGCAGCGCCGTCCGCATCGCCCGGCGAGTCGCTTCCAGCACGTTGACGCGGTCGATCAACGCCGCGTCGCCGACGCCCGTGGCCCAGGCCACCGCTCTCTGCTTGATCGTCCGCGCCAGCCGTTCCCGCTGCTTCGCGGCAAGCCGCTTGCTGTCATCGACGCCGGGAATCAGGCAGTCAGGACCCACGACGACGGCCGCTGCCACCACCGGACCGGCGAGACAGCCGCGTCCCGCTTCGTCGATCCCGGCGACGAGTTCGTAGCCGGCCGCAGCGAACTGATCCTCGAGCCCGCGCAGCAGGCGCAGGCGGTATGTCTCGGCCAGCAGCGCCGCCGCCTTCAGCGGTCGCGGCGCTCCTCGATACGAGCTGCGCGGCCGCGCAGCTTGCGCAGGTAGTAGAGCTTCGCGCGACGCACCTTGCCGCGGCGAACGACCTCGATCTGGCCGATAACCGGCGAATGGAGCGGGAAGATGCGCTCGACCCCGATTCCGCCCGAGACCTTGCGCACGGTAAACGTCTCCCGGGTCCCGCTGCCGCGCCGGGCGATGACCACGCCCTGGAAGATCTGGATACGCTCCTTGGCGCCCTCCCGAACCCGAACGTGGACCTTGACCGTGTCTCCGGCCCGGAAGTCCGGCAGGCCATCCCGCACGTATTCCTGCTCAACCTGCTGTAGATCGTGCATTGCGTGTCACCTCCGAGCCGCGAACCCCCGAAGCGCGGCAGGAGGCGGATTATCGCCTGTTAGACGCCTTCGGCGCAACCTCTTGGCCGTGCACGTATCCAGCCAGCAGGTCCGGCCGCTTGCGGCGCGTCGCTTCGAGCGCCTGCTCACGCCGCCAGGCGTCAATCCGTGCATGGTCGCCCGATCGCAGCACGTCCGGCACCTCGATCCCCTCGACGGTCCGCGGACGGGTGTAGTGCGGGTGGTCGAGCAGCCCCGAGCGGAAGCTCTCGTTCTCGACCGATTCCGGCCGGCCGACCACACCCGGGATGTGCCGCGACACCGCCTCGATGACCGTCATGGCCGGCACTTCGCCGCCGGAGAGAACGTAGTCCCCGATCGACATCTCGGAGTCGACGACCAGCATCCGCACCCGCTCGTCGATCGCCTCGTAGCGTCCGCAAAGGAGCATCAGCCGCTCCTGACCCGCCAGGCTGCGCACCCTGGCGTCGTCCAGGCGCTCACCCTGCGGCGAGAGCAGGATGCGGTGGGGCCGCGGGCCGTCGCCGGAAACCGCGCGCACGGCGCGGAGCCAGGGAGGCGCGGTCATCACCATGCCGCCGCCGCCGCCGTACGGCTCGTCGTCGACGCTCCGGTGCGGATCCTCCGTGTACTCGCGCAGGTCGTGGACGTGAACCTCGAGCAGCTCGGCGGCGATCGCCCGCCCGATCAGGCTCGCCCCCAGGAACTCCCGGAAGACGGCCGGGAAGATCGTTATGACGTCGATCCGCATGCCTCGAGCAGTCCCTCCGGCAGGTCGCTCACAATCAGGCCTTCGCCGATGTCGATCTCCGGCAGCAGCGCGTTGGCGAACGGAACCAGCACGGAACCGCCGCCGCTCGCGGGCGCCGCCGCCACTTCGAGCAGGACGCCGCCGCCGTCCTCCACCACGCTGGTGACCTTGCCGAGTTCTCCGAGCTTCCGGTCGACGACGCGACAGCCGACGAGCTGGAAGTAGTAGAAGGTGCCGTCCTCGGCCACCGGCACCTGGTCCTCCGGCACCTGGAGCTGGGCGCCGCGGAGCTCTTCCGCGCCGTCGCGGTCCGTCACGTCCGCGAAGCGGACCAGTTGCCTGCCCCGATGCGGCCGGCTCGAGGCCACCTCCAGCCGCCGGACCCGGCCTCCGATGTCGGCGAGCAACCTGGAGCCCTTCCGAAACCGATCGGGATTCTCGCTGTCCGCGTCGATCAGCACCTCGCCCCGCAGCCCGTGCGCGCGCAGGACGGCGCCGACCGTCACCATCTCCGCTCGTTCGCTGCGGGTCGACTGCGGCGGCTCTTTCATCTTCTGCCGCGGCGAGACCTAGTCCGGTTCGACGATCTCGACCTCGTAGTACTCGCCGGCCTCGGCGCCCCGGACTTCCAGCAAGGCCCGCAGCGACCTGACGCTACGGCCCTGACGGCCGATCACGCGCCCGAGTTCCTCCGGCGCGACCTCGACCTGCAGGACGATCGCGTCCTCTTCCTCGATCTCCTCGACGCGGACCGCGTCCCCGCGATCCACCATCGACCGGACGACGTCCGCGAGTTGATCGGCGACCTCCGACATGACCGCCGCCGCGCTACGAATCCGCGGCGCTCGCCGCGGCCGCCCGCCGCACCAGGCCGCGGACGCTGTCCGTGAGCTGCGCTCCCCGCGCCACCCAATGGTCGATGCGGTCCGACTTCAGCCGGATCACCGCCGGGTCCTTGCAGGGGTCGTAGTGCCCGACCTCCTCGATCACCGCCGACGTCGGCACCTTGCGGCTGTCCGACACCACCACGCGGTAGAACGGTCTGTGGCGCGAACCCATGCGCCGGAGTCGTATCTTCACCATGTCAGGATCTTCCAGAGTTCAGGATTCTTCCGGGTTGTTCAGCCCCCCGCTCCATGGCAGCAGCCGGAGCCGAGGCAGCGGCGCAGTCTAGCAGCAGAACGGCTCGCTACAGCGAACGCCGGCCCCTCTCACCGAAGTTGCGGCAGAACCTGCCGAGCGCAATCCATGATCGCGAATCGCCGACACATCGACTTGATCGTGCCGAGGTGTACTCCGCCGGTCCGGGACGCCTGCCGGCTGTGCTCGCCCTTGGGAAGCCTGAAGGGCTGGCAGTCAGCAAACCGAATGACCCAGTGATGGTCGGTCTCGACGCTCGTGTAGCCCAGAGCGCACTCGTCCAGCATCGCGAAGACCTTCCGGAGTTGGGCCTGCGCCACCGACTCGGTCAGGCGGCGAGCTGAACGGGAAGACTCTCCCCTGCGGGCAAGACCGGGTTGTTCTTTGAGCGCAACTCAAGCTCGACGACACTGACTTGAGGATCCGGATTCGGTTCCAGCGGCAACGAGCTATCGACCTTACCGGCGGCCACCATCTGCCGGCCCTCCGCGAACTTCGCCTCGCCCCACGCATCGGCGCTGTCGAAGAACTCGTGCACGCCCTCCCGGAAAGCCTCGAACGAGGCGTTTCCCGGCATGTCGTAGAGGACGGTCTGAACCTCCTCCTTGTACGCCAGGTACGCCTCGGTAAGGGTCGAGCCAACACCCGCCACACCGCCTGGCTTCAAGCCATGCGCGATGTACTCGCCGCTCGCCTCCTTCGTCACCACGGCCGCACCGCGCATCTCCACTCCGGCAAGCCACCCCTCGCCGACAACGGACGCGCGGAACTGGAAGAGGAGGGGATACACCATGTCGATCCCCTCGGCACGCCACTTGCTGATCAGGAGTTCAGTCTTGCCCATAGGCCACTTCCTTGCTCCCAGGAGAGCACGAATCGGACGCGGGGGAATACCACGACCGCGAGCCAACCGTCAACTCTACTCCCAAGTCGCGACAGTCCAGGAAAGGCCGGAGCGAAGGACGTGACGCGACGAGAAGCCGTTGAGCGGTACAAGCCAGATCTCATGCTGCTGCACGATGGTGCTCCCGCACGCCACCACGTTCAGCGTGGCGCGGGTTTCCCGTTCGGCTACGAGCTGGTTCAGGACTTCAGCCCGGTGCCCGAGTATCGACTCTACGAGCGACCCAGCTTCTCACCGTGAGCTGCGAAAGGCGAGCGAGCTGGCCTACGCCCCCCGGATTCCCTGCATCCACTTGCCCCGGGTGCGCTTCATCAGCTTCCGCATCTGGCGGTACTGCCTGAGCAACTGGTTCAGTTCCTGGACGGTGCGGCCGGAGCCGCGGGCGATACGCCGGCGCCGGCTTGCGTTGAGGATCGCGGGTTTACGGCGCTCGCGGGGCGTCATCGAGTCGATCAGCGCGGTGATCGCGACCAGGCGGCTCTCGTCCATGGCGCCCGCCAGGTTCGCGCCGCGGAACTGGCCGGGGAGCAGCTCGAGGAGCTGGGACAGCGGCCCCATGCGGCGGAGTTGCCGCAACTGGTCGCGCAGGTCCTCGAGGGTGAACTCCTGGCGGGCGATGCGCTCGGCGAGACGCTCCGTTTCCTGGCGGTCGACGACCCGCTCGGCCATCTCGATCAGCGACAGCACATCGCCCATGCCGAGGATGCGGGAGGCGATGCGGTCGGGCGCGAAGGGCTCCAGGTCCTCGAGCTTCTCGCCGACGCCGACGAAGCGAAGCGGAACCTCGGTCACACCCCGCAGCGACAGCGCGGCGCCGCCGCGCGCGTCACCGTCGAGCTTGGTCATCACCGCGCCGCTGAGCGACGTGCCCTCGGCGAACGCGGCCGCGCTGCGCACCGCGTCCTGGCCGGTCATCGCGTCGCAGACGAAGAGGGTCTCGCAGGGATCGACCCGCTCCGCCAGGGCCGTGAGTTCTGCCATCGACTCGGCATCCACGTGCAGGCGGCCCGCGGTGTCGAAGATCAGCGTGTCGAATCCGCCGTCCCGGGCCGCCGCCAGGGCCCGGTCCGCGAAGGCCGGCAGGTCCTCCGCGGCCGCGGGCTCGATGACCGTGGCCCCGGCCGCCGCGCCGACCTGCCTGAGCTGCTCCACCGCCGCGGCTCGCCGGAGGTCGCCGGCCGCCAGCACCGGGTTCCTGCCCTGGCCGCGGAGCCGGACCGCCAGCTTGCCGGCGGTCGTCGTCTTGCCCGAGCCCTGAAGGCCGCAGAGCAGCACCACCGCCGGGCGGCCTTCGAGCTGCAACTCCGCGCCCGGCTCCCCCAGCACCGCGATCAGCTCATCGCGGACGATCCGGATCATCTGCTGGTCGGGGGTCAGGCTGCTCAGCACCTCCTCGCCCAGCGCCAGCTCCTGAACCCGGCCGACGAAGGAGCGGACCACCCGGACGTGAACGTCCGCCTCCAGCAGCGCCAGCCGGATCTGCCGCACGGCGCGCCGGACGTGCTCCTCGGAGATCCGGCCCTCCGAGCGCAGGGACCGGAAGACGCCCTGGAGCTTGTCCTGCAGGCCCTCGAACATCAGACGCCCCTTGCCATCAGGCGCCGCGAGCCGCGCGTCGCCGCTGGCCGAGCGCGACCAGAGCCGGCAGCAGCGTGATCGAAACCAGCGCCGTGGCGACCGCGCCGAGGATGGCGACGATGCCCATCGAGCGCAGGCCCGGGTAGTGCGACAGCGTCAGGGAGCCGAAGCCGACGCTGGTCGAAACGGCGGCCAGCACGATCGCCTTCCCCGTCTCGCCCAGGCTCACGACCAGACGGTCGTTCTGAGACGCCTCCGGTCCGAATCCGATCTCGCGCCAGCGGTGCACCATGTGGACGCCGTAGTCGACGCCGATGCCGATGATCATCGTGACGACGAAGACGTTGAAGAAGTTCATGTCCAGTCCGATCAGGACCATGATTCCGAGCATCCAGACGACCCCGACCGACAGCGGCAGCAGGGACAGCAGGGTGCTCAGCAGCCAGCGATAGTCCAGGAAGAGCAGCAGCGCCACCAGGACGAAGCCGATGATCGAGGCGGTGACGGCGTCGACCCGGATGCCGTTCCGGAGCCTCTCGCCCACCACGTTGACACCCGACAGCGCCGCCTGCGGGCCGAGGCCATCGACGATCTCCGAAGCCCCGGGCGGCGCGCTGCGGCGCCACTGGCCCGGTGGCGGATACAGATAGACGACCAGCTTGGGCTCGCCCTCGTTCCGGCTCCGATAGCGCTCGAGCATGCGCTCCAGCCGGGCTTCGGAGCGAAGCACCGACGGCGTAACCTGTTCCCGGTTGCCTCCCGCGTCGGCGAGCAGGTCGATGCCCCGCCGGAACGCCGCGGCCCGGATGCCCTCCTCCGTCGCGTGGCGCTCGAAGAGGGTGTGGAGACGGTCGGAGTCGAACAACTCCCGGCGCTGGTCGAGCCAGTCGTGGGCCGTCGCCTGCCGGGCAGGTGACGGCACCAGACTGCCGATCCCGTCGATCCCGGTGAGGACGCCATCGTCCACGAGCTGTCGAGCTCTCTCCTCGGCCAGGTGCGACAGCTCGAGCGCCTCTTCCTCCGTGGCGCCCGAGACCACGATCATCGTGTAGTTCAGGCCCGAACCGAAGTACTCGGCCACCTCGTCCTGGACCTCGACGCCGGGGTTCCCCTGCGGCCGGAGTTCCCGGATCGCGTCCTCGAACTCCAGGCGCGGCGCGATCGCGCCCGTAGCCGCGGTGACCACCGCGCAGCAGCAGATCACGGTGACCGGCCGCTCGAAGCTCCAGCGCACCAGCCGGCGGGCGCCCAGACCGTGGAGCACCAGCCGGGGCTGGCGCCCGGAGGCCGGCCGGTGATCCTCCCGCCAGGCGAGCATCGCCGGCAACAGCAAAAGCACGGAGACCATGCAGAAGAGGATGCCGGTGCCGGTCAGGAGCCCCATCTGACGAAGCCCGACGAAGTCCGTGACGAGGAACGCGTAGAAGGTGGCGGCGGTGGTGATCGCACCGGTCCAGACCGCCCGCCCCGAGGAACCGCTCATCGCCACCAGGGCCGCTTCCAGGTCGGCCCCGCGACGCCGCTCCTCCACGTAGCGGCCGTACGAGACGATGACGAAGTCGATCCCGAGGCCGACCAGCAACGCCGCGAAGCCACTGGTCAGGGCGTTCAGCTCTCCCAGCACGGTGCCCGCGAAGCCGAAGGCGAGCACCAGACCGAAGGCGAGCGGAATGAAGGCGTACGCGACCAGGCCGACGCGCCGAAAGGCGAGCGCGAACAGGAGCAGGACGCCGATCAGCGACGTCGCCAGGTTCGAGATGAGCCCGCCGACGATCGTGCCCGCGTCGGACACAGCGGTGACGTAGGTGCCGCCGAAGGCCACCTCGGGCAGCGGCAGCCGTTCGCCCTCGCGGTCCTCACCGCCGAGTTCCGGCCAGCGGCTCTGGAGGTCCGCGGCCAGTTCCTCGACCGCCACGATCAGGCGGCGGCCAAACTCGACCTCCTGCGCCGGCTCGGCAGGCCGCGCGATCAGGAGCGCGCGGGAGTGGTCCTGCGACAGGTAGTAACCGGTCGTCCAGTCGACCTTGAGGCCGCCGCGGGCGAGTTCGAACTGGTCCAGGAAGACGTCGACGAGGCCCAGGGGATCGAGCAGCATCGCGTCGCGCAGGGCCAGCCCCTCGGGAGTCGCCAGCCGGCGGCTGAGCTCCTGGACCCGGAGCTTGAGGCCGTCGTCAGTCAGCCGGTCCGCCACCTCGTCGCGGGCGTCCTCGTCGAGATAGACGAACGCGTAGGGGAAGAGCGCCTCCGCCAGCTCCTGCAGCTCGCCGAAGTCGTAGTTGACGTAGTCGATCTCCTCGAGCGCCTCCATCGACGCGCCCAGCTCCTCCACGAACGACAGGTACGGATCGAGCGGCACGTCCGACGGCAGCCGGACCAGGACGAGCAGGTAGTCCAGGCTGCCGAAGTCCTCGATCGTCGACCGGAAGGTCGTGACCACCGGATCGTCCTTCGGCAGCAGATTCAGAATCTCCGTGTCGAACCGGAGTCGCGTCGCCGACCACACGCTGAGGACGACCAGCACCGCCGCGGCGATGAACACGGCCCGGTGGCGGCGCCGCGCGAAGCCGGCCAGCCACGCCAGAACCGACTGGATCATGGCCGCCGCCCCGCGCCGGCGATAGGGAGCGCCGGCGGGGCCGGAAAGCGCACCGTCATTGCTCCGGGGATGCCGCCCCGAACGCTTCCAGCACCCGCCGGCCGTTGCGCACGAAGTACTCGATGCCCGAGTAGAGCGTCGCGGTCAGCGCCACCCACAGCGACAGCGGCGCGAGCAGGTCGAACGACCCCAACTGGTCCGAGATGATCAGCAGCGAGATGGCGACGATCTGGGTCACGGTCTTCACCTTGCCCGCGAAGCTCGCCGCGAGGACGACGTCCTGGGCCGCCGCCAGCGAACGCAGCGACGAGACCGCGAACTCGCGCGCGATGACGACGACCACCATCCAGGCCGGCGCCAGACCGAGACCGACCAGGGAGATGAACGCGGCCGAGGTGAGGATCTTGTCCGCCGCCGGATCGAGCAGCTTGCCGAGCGCGGTCACCTCCTTGCGCCGCCGCGCGAGAAAACCGTCGAGGAAGTCGGTAAGCGAAGCGACCAGGAACAGCCCCAGGCCGATGAACTCCCGGCCCTCGATCTGCGTCAGCAGGACGACAACCAGCAACGGGACGATGAGGATCCGGCTGAGCGTCAGCGCGTTCGGCAGGTTGAGCCCCGCTCGCAGCAGGGCAGCCGTCGCGGGCTGCCGGCGCTCCGCTTCCCGCTCCGTCACGCGTTCTCCCCTTAGCTGAGACTGTCTTCGATGAGCTGCTCGGCGGCAGCGAAGGCTGAGGCCAGGTTCTCTGCCCGGCCTCCCGCCTGGGCGAAGTCACGGCGGCCGCCGCCGCTGCCCGCGATCGCCGAGCCCATCGCCCGCGCCACGGCCGCCGCGTCGACCCGATCCTGAACATCCCTGGTCACCGAAGCGACCAGCTTCGCCTTGCCGTCATCCAGGGCGCCAAGGACGACGACGCCGGATCCGAGACGGCTCCGCAGGACATCGGCAAGGTTGCGGAGCTCGCCCACGTTCGAGGCCGGCACCTCGCGCAGGACGACATCGACGCCGCGAATGGACCGCGTGTCGTCGCCGCCGTCCCGACCAGGAGCCGGCTTGCCGTCGCCGGCGAGCACGCCGAGCCTGAGCCGGGACAGCTCCCTTTCGACCTCGCGCAACCGCTCCTTGAGCGCCCGCACTTCGGCCGCGGCCTGTTCGCCGGACGCACCGATCTCGCGCTCCAGGCTGGTCAGCAGATGCAACTGGTTCCGGCGCAGGCGGTCGGCGCGGTCGCCGGCGAGCGCCTCGACCCGGCGCACGCCGGCCGCCACGCCACGCTCGCCCACCAGAGCCACCGGACCGATCTCGCCCGTGTTGCCGACGTGACAGCCGCCGCAGAGTTCGAGGCTGAACCCGGGCACCTCGACCGTGCGCACGCGGTCGCCGTACTTCTCGCCGAACAGAGCCATCGCTCCGGCCGCGACCGCCTCGTCGTACGAACGCACGGCGATCTCGAGAGGCACGGCGCGCCGCACCCACTCGTTGACCGTGTCCTCGATCGCCTCCTGCTGCTCCGCGGTGACCGGCGCGCCGTGCGTGAAGTCGAAGCGCAGCCGGTCGGGATGGACCAGGGAACCGGCCTGGCGCACGCCCGTGCCGAGGTGCTGGCGCAGGGCCGCGTGCAGGAGGTGGGTCGCGGTGTGGTGCCGCTGGGCGGCTTCCCTCTTCTCGCGGTCTACCTGAAGTTCAACGGCGGCGCCTTCCTCGAGCGCACCGTCAACCACGTCGATGCGATGCACGATGCGTCCGCCGTCGTGGAAGGTGTCGAGAACCCGCGCCCTGCCGCCGTCCCATTCGACGAAACCGACGTCCCCGACCTGACCTCCCGCTTCGGCGTAGAAGGGAGTGCGTTCGAAGAGGGCAAAACCGGTATCTCCCACTTCCCTGGCCGGCGCTCCCTCGGCCGATGCGACGGCAATCGCTCGCGAGTCCGCCTCCAGATCGTCGTAGCCGGTGAAGTCCCTCCCGACACGTGGAGACGAAATCGAGAACTCGACCCTGGCCGGCATCACGGTCGCCGTCGTCCGACGCGAGCGCTCCCGCTGCGCCGCCAGCGCCGCCTCGAACCCCTCCTCGTCGATCGCGAACTGCTCCTCCTCGGCGATCTCCCGCACCGTCTCGATCGGCAGGCCGAACGTATCGTAGAGACGGAACACGGCCTCGCCGCCAAGCGCCGAACCGCCCCCGGCGCGCGCCTCCTCGATCGCCTGCTGGACCTTGCCGGCGCCGACCGCGACCGTCTCCAGGAAACGGGTCTCCTCGGCGGTCACGGTGGCCGAGGACGGTTCGCGGGCCTTCTCGAGTTCCGGATAGTGACCGGCGAACGCCTCTTCGAGCGAGGGCAGGAGCGAGGCCATGAACGGTTCCTGCAGGCCCAGCTTCATGCCGTGGCGCGAAGCGCGGCGGAGGAGCCGGCGCAGCACGTAGCCACGGCCCTCGTTGCTCGGCAGGACGCCGTCGGCGAGCAGGAAGCCGACCGCCCGGAGGTGATCGGCGGCCACTCGCATCGACACGTCCGCCTCCGGTTCGCGGCCGTACTCGCTTCCCGCCGCCCCGGCCACCGCGCTCAGAATCGTGCCGAACAGGTCCGTGTCGTAGTTCGAGTCGACGCCCTGGAGGACCGCGGCCACCCTCTCCAGTCCGGCGCCGGTGTCGATCGACGGATTCGGGAGCGGCTCGCTCCGGCCGTCCTCGTGCCGCTCGAACTGCATGAAGACCAGGTTCCAGATCTCCAGATAACGCCCCGAACCTTCGCCCTCCTCCCAGCCGACCTCCGGCTCATCGGGCGCGGTGTCGACGAAGATCTCGCTGCATGGACCGCACGGGCCGGTGTCGCCCATCGCCCAGAAGTTGTCCTTCTCGCCACAGCGCAGGACCCGATCCGGCGGCAGGCCGGAGATCCGCAACCACAGGTCCTCGGCCTCGTCGTCCTGCTCGAACACGGTGGCGAAGAGGTGCTCGGGCCTGAGACCCCAGGGACCGGTCACCAGCTCCCAGGCGGAAGCGATCGCCTCCTCCTTGAAGTAGTCGCCGAAGGAGAAGTTCCCCAGCATCTCGAAGAAGGTGTGGTGGCGCGGGCTCGGGCCGACGTTCTCGAGGTCATTGTGCTTGCCGGACACCCTGAGGCACTTCTGCGAGGTCACGGCGCGCGGCGACTCCGGCTGCTCGACGCCGAGGAAGTAGTTCTTGAACTGGACCATCCCGGCGTTCACGAACAGCAGGGTCGGATCGTCGCGCGGCACGAGCGGCGAACTCGCCACCGCCGCGTGCCCGCGGCCGGCGTAGAAGTCGATGAAGCTCTGCCTGATGTCCCGACTCAGCATGAGTTCTGGCCCCGCATCAACTCACTCTTCTGCCGCTTCCTTCGGAAGCGCTTTTCTTCCTGCCGCTTCCTTCGGAAGCGCTTTGCCCGGCCGAGTCGAACACGACGGCTCCAATAGTACGGGGAAGGAAGCCGCGCCGCTCGAGATGCCGGGCCAGGGCGGCGGCGTCGCGCGACGGATGGCTCGACCTGAACCGCGCCGCCACGGCCGCCGCCCGCTCCAGCTCGTCCTCGTCGTCAACGGTTTCGAGCGCCGCCCGGGCCGCCGCCTCGTCGGCGCCGCGCCGGCGCAGGTCGAGTTCGAGCCGACGCCGGCCATAGCCCCGCCGCTTGAGCGATCGCACGAGCACGTGCGCGGTCGCCCCTTCGTTCAGGTGACCGGCAGCGGTCAGCCGTTCGACCGCGCTCTCCACCTCGGCCGCCTCGTAGCCGCGCTGCCCGAGTTTCGCCGCCAGCTCGGCAGCGAAGTGCGGGCGCCGTGCCAGCAGATCGAGCCCGCGGTCGTACGCCGGCTTCGGCGCCCGCTTCGGATGGGATGCACGTTGAGTCACGTTCGGGTCACGGAGAATGGTGGCCGCTTCGCGGCCCGCTCTTCTGGCCGCCTTCGGCGGCAGCGGGTCAGAAGACCCGCGCACCGACAGGACGACATGCTAGTCGGTCCGAGGGGGCGCCAGCACCGTCACGGCATCGCGGTCAGGGCAACGGCGAGCGCGGCCACCGCGGCCGTTTCGGTCCGCAGCACGCGGGCTCCGAGGTGCGCCGGAACCGCTCCGCGACCGGCCAGTTCCTCGATCTCCCGGTCGCTGAACCCGCCCTCGGGGCCCACCACGATCGCATCCGCCGATCCCGCGACGGCCACCAGCGGCGTAGGGGCGCCGGGATGCAGCGCCACCGACCCGGCGCCGATCGCCGCTTCCTCGAGCGGGACGGGCGCGGCGATCTCGGGCAGCCAGGAGCCGCCGCTCTGCTCGAGCGCCGACTTCGCTACCCGGCACTGACGCTCCAGCGCCCGCTCCGGCAGGGAACGGCTGGTGCGTTCCGAGACGAACCACCGCAGTTCGCGCAGTCCCAGCTCCGTCGCCTTCTCGACCAGCCAGGCCGCTCGCTCCGGGCGCAGCACGGACACGAACAGGGCCACGGGCCGGCCCGGCTCGAACACAGGCGCCACGGCTTCGACCCGCAGCACCGCCCGCCGCGCGGTCACCTCATCCACCACCGACCATCGGGCCGCGCCGCGACCGTCGACGAGACGCACCCGGTCGCCGACCTTCAGCCGGCGGGCCCGGAACAGGTGACGGTGATCCGCGCCTTCGACCTCGACCGTTTCGCGGGCGAGATCACCGGCTTCGGCCAACAGGTGGATCACGAGCCCGGGTCGATCAGGCGGCCAGACGTCAGAAGAGGTCCTTGACCCGGTTGAACAGGCCGCGTTCCTCGCGGATCGTGGCGCCACCGTCGTCGGAGAGTTCGGCCAGCGCCCGCAGGTGCTCGAGCTCGCTCTCCGAAAGGTCCCGCGGCGCCGGCACGTCGAGCCGCACTTCGACGACGTGGTCGCCACGGCCGCGGCCGTCGAGCCGGGGAATGCCCTCGGACCGCAACACGAAGGTCGAGCCGTGGGCGGTCGCCGGCGGCACTTCCAGCACCGACGTGCCATGCACGGTCTCCACGTCCACCGAGCAGCCGAAGACCGCCTGCGGAAAGCCGATCGTGACCGAGCTCAGGACGTCGGCGCCGCGCCGGCTCAAGCGTTCGTGGGGTTCGACTCCGATCACCACGAAGAGGTCGCCCGGCGGACCGCCATGCCGGCCGTGCTCCCCCTCGCCGGGAAGGCGGAGGCGGGACCCGTTGTCGACGCCGGCGGGCACCCGGACCTGGATCGAGCGCTGCTGCTCGCTGCGCCCCTCGCCCCGGCAATCGCCGCAGGGGTCGCGGATGACGCTCCCCGCCCCGCGGCAGTCGGGACAGGTGCGGGCCACGGAGAAGAACCCCTGGCTGTACTGCACCTGACCGCGGCCGCCGCACATCCGGCAGGCGGTGGGACCGGAGCCGGGCGCCGCGCCGCTGCCGCCGCAAGTGTCGCAGCGTTCGAGCCGTGGAATGCGCAGCTTCGGCTCCACTCCGAAGGCCGCCTCCTCGAACGAGATCCGCAGGTCGTAGCGAAGGTCCGCGCCCCCACCGCGGCGGCGACCGCCGGCGCGACCGCCGAAGCCGAAGACGTCGCCCAGGATGTCCGAGAAGTCGGCGAAGATCGTGGGGTCGAAGCCGCCGCCGGTCGGCGTCGCCTGGTGCCCGAAGCGGTCGTAGCGCTGCCGCTTGTCGGCGTCCGAGAGCACCGCGTACGCCTCCGCCGCCTCCTTGAACTTCTCCTCGGCGGCGCTGTCGCCCGGGTTGCGATCGGGGTGGTGGCGGACGGCCAGCTTGCGGTAGGCCGACTTGATCTCCTGCAGAGTCGCCGAACGTTCGAGGCCCAGGACCTCGTAGTAGTCACGCGGCATGGTGTATCTCAGGCGCCGCCGGCCGCGGCGTCCGCGTCGGCCCCGGCGCCGTCCTCGACATTGCCGTCCGGGGACGCCGGCGCCGCCGGTACGGCGACCCGGACCATCGCGGCGCGCAGCAGCCGCGACTCCATCGTGTATCCGGTCTGCAACTCCTGCACGACGGTGGGCTCGTCGACTTCGGCGCTCTCTTCCCGCGCGACGGCCTGGTGGACGTTCGGATCGAAGGGCGCGTTCATGCCCTCCACCGGCTCGACGTCGAAGCGTCGCAGGAGATCCGCCATCTGACGTCGGATCATCTCGACGCCCGCGCGCAGGTCGTCCGCCGACGCCTCGGCCTGCAGCGCGCGGTCCAGGTTGTCGACCACGCCGAGGAACTCGCGCAGCGGCCCGGCGGCCGTGTTCCAGCGCGATTCGAGCCGCTCCCTTTCGGCGCGCTTGCGCAGATTGTCGAACTCGGCCGCCGCGCGCCGCAGCCGGTCGACTTCCTCGTTCGCCGCCGCGAGCGCGGTCCGAAGCTCACCCTCGACGTCCGGCGCACCGGCGTCGACCGCCTCGCCGCCGCCCTGGTCCTCCTCGTGAGAGTCCGGGCTCTCCTTCGCCTCGATCGTCATGGTTCGGGTCCCTGTTACAGCCTGCCGGTCAGCGCCTCGGACAGGCGTTCGCCCAGGTAGTTCACCAGCGGCACCATCCGCGGATACTCCATGCGCGCCGGCCCGACCACGGCGACCGACCCGGCGACGCCGTCGCCCGCCTTGTAGCTCCGCACGACGAGACCGAAGCCGAGCTCCTCGGTCAGCCTCGAGTCCTGGCCCAGGACCACCCGCACGCCGTCCGCGTCGAGGCAGCGGTTGAGCAGACCGGCCAGCCGGGCGCGCTCGGCGAACATCTGGAACATCCCCTCGATCCGCGACATGCCGGGCCCCGCATCGAACAGGCTGTGCGTCCCGTCGACCACGAGCGACGGCGCGTGGCCAATGTTCATGCCGTCCCGGGCGAGCTCGATCGCCCGTCGCAGCAACTCGTCGAGCCGGGCACGCTCATCGCTCATCAGCCGCAGCAGTTCTTCCCGGATTTCGAAGAGGGTCCGCCCGCTGTAGTTCTCGGTCAGGTAGTTCGAGATGCGCACGAGGTCTTCGCGCGGGATCGGCTCGTCCGTGACGACGAGCTTGTTCTCCACGAAGCCGGTCTCGGCGACCACGACGCAGAGCACCTTGCGCCCGCTCAGCGGCACGAACTCGATCGCCTTCATCACCGCCGAACCGAGAGCCGGGGTCAGTACGACGCCGACGTGGTGCGAGAGCTGCGAGAGCAGTCTCGACGTCTCCTCGGTCAGTTCCTGGCCGGTAACCCCGGCGGTCGTCAGCCGGTCGTCGATCAGCCGCCGGTCGTCGTCGCTCACCACCTCCGCCGACATCAGGTCGTCGATGAACAGGTGGAAACCGGCCTCGGTCGGCAGCCGACCCGCCGAAACGTGCGGCTGCCGGAGGTAGCCCATGTCCTCCAGGTCCGCCATCACGTTGCGGATCGTGGCGGCGGACAAGTGGACCTGGCGGTCCTTCGCGACCCTCCGCGAAGACACGGGTTCTCCCGACGACAGATACGTCTGGATCACCTCCCGCAGAATCTCGCGGTCCCGGTCGCTGAGCTGGTCGTTGACACGACTCATGGGAGCGGCATTCTACCCCCGGTGGTAGCGTTCAAGCGTCGGCATGAGATGTCCATTCTGCGGCGCCAACGATGACCGCGTGGTCGACTCGCGGGACGTTCGCGGCGGGGAGACGGTCCGGCGCCGGCGGGAGTGCCTGAACTGCGGCCGCAGGTTCACTTCCTACGAGCAGATCGAGAACATCGCCTACCGGGTCGTCAAGTCGGATGGCCGCCGCCAGGAGTTCGACCGGCAGAAGCTCCTCGGCGGCCTGCTCAAGGCCTGCGAGAAGCGGCCGGTCGGTCTGCCGGCGCTGGAAGAGATCGTCGACCAGGCCGAAGCCCTGCTCCACCGCAAGGAGGACCGGGAGATCTCCACCTCGGAGCTGGGCAACTTCGTCATCGATCGCCTGAAGACGCTCGACCAGGTGGCCTACGTCCGCTTCGCCTCCGTCTATCGGAAGTTCGAGGACGTGGACGAGTTCATGGAAGAGCTGCGGGTGCTCCTCGAAGCGTCACGCAAGGACTGAAAAGCGGCATCCGCAGACCGTCCCGCGGCGTGCCTCGGACTGGTACCGTGACCGCATGGCCCAGAACCCGGTCGATGAGCAGGCGGACGCGATCTCGCTGCCCGACGTCCTGCCGGTGTTGCCGCTCAAGGACGCGGTCATCTTCCCCTACATCATCCTGCCGCTCTCGATCAGTCGCGACCCGAGCATGCTCGCGGTCGAGGACGCGCTGAACGGCGACCGCATCATCCTGCTCGCCCCCCAGCGCGACGGATCGATCGAGGCGCCGGGGGAGGACGACCTCCACGAGATCGGCACCGCCGCCCAGATCATGCGGATGCTGAAGCTGCCCGACGGCCGGGTGCGAATCCTGATCCAGGGTCTCGCCAGGGCCCGCCTGCGCTACCTGAGCCAGACCGAGCCCTTCCTTCGCGCCCGCGTCGAAGAGGTGGACGAGGCCGGCGAACCTCACCACGGGCTCGAGGCGGAAGCGCTCGTGCGCAGCGTCAAGGAGGGTCTCGAGACGGCCGTCAACCTGGGCAAGGACATCTCCTCCGAGGTCATGGTGATCGCCGCGAACCTCGATCACCCGGGCCGGCTGGCGGACCTGGCGGCCAGCAACCTCGACCTGCGGGCGGACGAGGCCCAGCTCGTGCTGGAGACGACGCCACCCATCCAGCGGCTACGGAAGGTCGGCGACCTGCTGACCCGGGAAATCGAACTCCTCAGCATGCAGCAGCGGATCTCGGCCCAGGCCAGGAGCGAAATGGATCGCAGCCAGCGCGAGTACTTCCTTCGCCAGCAGCAGCGCGCGATCCTGGACGAGCTCGGCGAGGGCGACGACCTCCACGGGGACATCGAAAGGTACGTGAGCGCCATCGAGGAGAAGGGACTGAGCGAGGAGGCGGCGGCGGAAGTCGAACGACAGGTCAGGCGGCTCGAGCGAAGTTCACCGGACAGCGCCGAGAACGCAACCATCCGCACCCACCTGGACTGGTTGACCGGCCTCCCCTGGTCGACCCTGAGCGAGGATCGCATCGACCTCGACCACGCCCGCACCGTGCTCGATGAAGATCACTACGACCTGGATCGCGTCAAGGAGCGGATCCTCGAGTACCTGGCGGTCAGGCGGCTCAAGCCGGACGCCAAGGGTCCGATTCTCTGCCTGGTCGGTCCCCCGGGCGTCGGCAAGACATCGCTCGGCCGCTCCATCGCGCGAGCGATCGACCGCAAGTTCGTCCGCATCTCGCTCGGCGGCGTCCGCGACGAGGGCGAGATCCGCGGCCACCGCCGCACCTACGTCGGTTCGTTGCCGGGGCGCGTCATCCAGGGCCTGAATCAGGCCGGAACCAGCAATCCCGTCTTCATGCTCGACGAGATCGACAAGCTGGGCGCCGACTACCGGGGCGATCCGGCTTCCGCGCTGCTCGAAGTGCTGGATCCCGAGCAGAACTCGACCTTCAGGGACCACTACCTGGGAGTCGAGTACGACCTTTCGCGCGTGTTGTTCATCGCCACGGCCAATCTGCTCGAACCCATCCAGCCCGCCTTCCTCGATCGTCTCGAGGTGCTCCGACTCTCCGGCTACACCGAAGACGAAAAGGTGCTGATCGCGCGCCGCCATCTCTTACCGAAAGCCACGGAAGAGAACGGCCTGCCGGCCGGCGCCCTGACCATCACGACCCCCGCGCTCCGCAGCCTCATTCGCGGCTACACGAAAGAGGCCGGCGTGCGCAATCTCGAACGCGAACTCGCAACTCTCTGCCGAAAAGCGGCCGTACGCGTCGCGCGGGGAGACGGCCACGAACTGAAAGTGACGCCGGCCCGCCTGAAGAACCTGGTCGGGCAACCGCGTCACTTCAGCGAGGAACTGCTCGACCGCGACCGGATCGGCGTGGCGACCGGACTCGCCTGGACCGCCTCCGGAGGCGATCTCATGCTGATCGAAGTCGCCGCGCCGAAGGGCAGAGGCAAACTGATCCTCACCGGTCAGCTCGGCGACGTCATGAAGGAATCGGCTCAGGCCGCGCTGAGTTGCGCACGCACGACCTACGCCGGCGGGCCGGCAGCGGGAGGACCCGATTTCTTCCGTCACCACGACCTCCACATTCATGTCCCGGCAGGTTCCGTACCCAAGGACGGTCCGTCGGCGGGCGTCACCATCGCCGCGGCCATCGTCTCCGTCTGCAGCGGGCGCATGATCGATCACAAGGTCGCGATGACCGGCGAGATCACCCTGCGCGGCGAGGTGCTTCCCGTCGGCGGCCTCAAGGAGAAGCTGCTGGCCGCGCGCGGAGCTGGAATTCGAAAGGTCGTCCTGCCGGAACGAAACCGGCGGGACCTCCCCGAGATACCGGCCGCGGTGACGCGCGGTCTTGAACTCCTGTTCGTCGAACACGTCGATCAGGTTCTGGAAGCCGCCCTTCTGGACCCGGAGTACCGGCTCGATTCGGAGCACCAGCGGTCATGGCCGGCCGCGAAGACCGGCTGATCGCCTGGCTCGCGGGCTTCGCGGGCTCTGGAGATCGAATCGGCGACGACGCCGTCCTGCTCACGCTCGGCGAGCGGCAGTACGCGTTCAGCGTCGACACGCAGCGCGCCGGCGTCCACATTCCGATCGATCTCGATCCCGCCGCCGCCGCCCGCCGGCTGCTTGCCGTCAGCCTCTCGGATCTCGCCGCCACCGGGGCCGCGCCGCGGTGGATGCTCGTCGCACTCGGCGTCGACGATGAGGATGCCGCCCGCCGTTTTCTGGCGGCCCTCGTGCGCGCCGGCCGCCGGTACGAAGTCGAACTCATCGGCGGCGACACCGCCCGACCGACGACGCCGGGCCGCCTGGACGCAAGCCTAACTGTGGTCGGCGAGATACCGGAAGAAGGCTCGCCCCTGGTCCGCGCCGCGGCTCGCCCCGACGATCGGCTCTGGATCGGTGGACCGCTCGGAGAGTCCGCCCTGGGACTCGCACTGGTCCGCCTCGGCGGACGGATGGCGAAACGGCGAGCCAACCTACCCGAGGGCCTTCCCGACGGGCTGACCCGTGTGGCCAGCCGTGTCCTTCGCCGCCACCTCGAACCCCGGCCCCAGCTCGAGCTGGGCCTGCTGCTCGGGCGGCGGTCGCCGGCGGGCGCCGCGATCGACGTGTCGGACGGCCTGGCCGCCGACGCGGCGCGGCTCTGCCGGGGGAGCGGCGTCGGCTGCGAACTCGAGGAGCGGGCACTCGGCCTCCGGGCCGACGCCCGTCGCCTGGCCGTCCACCTGCGCCGCGAGCCGCTCGAGCTGGTTCTCGCCGGGGGCGAGGACTACGTACTGCTGTTCACCCTGCCGCCGGACGTCGACTTCCGGCATCCCGGGTGCCGGGCGATCGGCCGGATCACGACCGCGTCTGACCTGACGTTACGCCGAACCGACGGAACGCTCGAGTCGCTGCCCGCAGGAGGCTGGGACCACCTGGGCTGATCTGTAGTGGCCGCTTCGCGGCCCGTTTCTCGGCCGCCTCCGGCGGCAGCGGGTCAGAAGACCCGCGTACCCGCGGTCAGCCGCCGGACGGCGGCTGGGACGCTGCCACGCCTGGTCAGCGATTGAGCGTGATCGTGATCGGCTGGTCCAGCTTCTGAAGCACCAGGCTCACCTGGGCTTCGAGCGCCGCCAGCCGCGCCTCCACGCTGCCGGCCGCCGCGGGCGCGGCCTGACGCCTCGCCCTGGCGGCTTTCGCCTTTCGCTTTCTACGTACCGGCGTCTTCGCTGCGGCCGCAACCTTGGCCTTCGGCTTCCGACCGCGCTTGCTCTGGGAGCGAAGCTCGCGGAACACCGCCACCGCCTCCGGGTGGTAACGCCGCTTGCGGCCCTCGCCCTCGTGCGGAATCCGGTCGCCGTACAACTTGAGGTAACGCTGCAGCGTCGGACCCGAGATGCCAGTCTGCTGACCGATCGCGGTAAGCGTCAGGAGCTTCGGGCCGGCGGCCTCGGGCTTCGCCGCGGCCCGCGCCTTGCGCTTCTTTCGAGCAGGGGGCTTGGCCGCCGGCGCCGCCTTCGGCTTGCGGCCCGGCTTGCTCTCCGCACGAAGCTCGCGGAACACAGCCACGGAATCCGGGTGGTAGCGCCGCTTGCGGCCCTCGCCTTCGTGCGGAATTCGATCGCCGAACAGCCGGACGTAGCGCTGCAACGTCGGATAGGAGATCCCGGTCTGCTGGCTGATGCTGGACAACGTCAACAGGGACGGACCGCCCGCCGCGCCCTTCGCTTGGGTTCCTGCCGCTTTCCTCGCGGCCTTCTTCTTCCGTCCCGCGCCCCGACGCTTCGTTGACCGTTCGTTCTTGAACCCCTTGAACTCCTTGACGGCCGCCACCCGATACCGCTGCCTGCGACCCTCACCCTCCGACGAGATCCGGTCCTGGTAGAGCTTCTTGTACCGGAGCGCGGTCGCCATCGACACACCGGCCCGGCGGGCCACTTCGCCCAACGTCAACAGTTTCTTTCTTCCAGCAGCCGCTGCACTCACGTAGTTCTCCTTGCGCCGCCCTGTGGCGTTCCGGTGCATATCCCTTACGGGAAGTGATAATCGCGGCGCGATGATAGCAGAAGAACCGACCTGGCTGCGCGCAACGCGGATTGAATCAGTCTTCGGTCAGGGGCTCGTAGTTGAGCTTTCTCACCAGGTACGACAGGGCCTGACGGCTGATGCCAAGAGCGCGCGCCGCCCTGGCCTGGTTGCCGCCGGATTCCTCAAGCGCCTTGCCGATCAGCCGGCGCCGGTACTGTTCCATCTTCCAGTGGTAGCCGCTTTGCTGAGGCGCGGCTTCTTCCACCTCTTCTTCCGGCAATCCCAGCATGTCCGCCGAGATCTCGGGACCCTCGGCAAGCGCCACCGCTCCATCGATAGCGTTCTTCAACTCCCTGACGTTGCCGGGCCAGGAGTAGTTGCGAATCCTCGCGAGCGCCTCGTCGCTGAACCTCAGGTCCTCTACAAGAGCGCCGAACGTTTCGAGGAAGTGCTGCGCAAGCAACATCACGTCCTCTTCGCGCTCACGCAACGGCGGCGCCTTCACATAAGCCACCCTGAGCCGGTAGTACAAATCCTGCCGGAACTCGCCCGCCTTCACCATCGCCGCGAGATCCTTGTGGGTTGCGGAGATGAGCCGGAAGTCGAGCCGCCGCGTCCGGCTCTCACCGACGCGTCGCATCTCGCCCTCCTGCAGTAGGCGAAGGAGCATCCCCTGTGCAGGCCACGGCAGCTCTCCGATCTCGTCGAGGAACACGGTACCGCCGTCCGCGCTCTCGAAGACTCCGACCCGGTCGCTGTGAGCGCCCGTGAACGCGCCCCGACGGTGGCCGAACAGGTCGGAAAGAAGCAGACCGTCAGGAAGCGCCGCGCAGTTCACCGCCAGCCATGGGCGGGATGCCCGGGCGCTCGACCGGTGGAGCTGGCGCGCCAGGAGTTCCTTGCCGGTCCCCGACTCGCCGAGAATCAAGACCGGCAGATCGTGGGCCGCGAACCTCCCGATACGGGCCTGGACATCCAGCAGAGCTTTGCTCTTCCCCACCATTCCGGAGGTGGCGGTCCTCCTGGGCTCCGCCACCTCGGAGGCCCCGCGCCGCCGGCGGGCCGAGACAGGCAGGCGGGTCGCGACCGCGGCCGCCAACGCTCGAGCGGGTTCATCGATTCCCTCCGCACTGAGCACGAGTCTTCCCGCCGCCGCGTCGACCGCGAACCGGTCGGAGCCGCCGGGACCCTGGAGCAGGGTCTCTCCCTGCGCGTCCAGAGCGTCAAACCCTCCCGGCGAGCCATGAACCGCGAGTCTTGCCTCCGGATGGCCGGCCGCGGCCATCAGGATCCGATAGGCGTCCGCATCGGGGTCGGGCGTGGCCAGGAAGAGCCGAAGAGCCCGCCAGGGACCGATCCGCGTGCCATCCACTCGTTGGACGATGGCTTCAGCGCCGACCGCTGAGAGGGTGCGCGCGGCCGCCACCACCAGGCCGATAGGAACCGTCTCGACACCGAGACAGACCAGGTCGTGGACGGTGAGCGCGGCGCGGAAGGAGCCCAGTGCCTCGACTCGCCGCCAGTCCGCCGCGCTCGGCGGCCGGTCCTCGCCGACCGCTTCCCAAAGGCCCTCCAGTGCCGTGCCGACCGCGATCCCGCGCGCCTCGTCGCGGAGTCCGGCAAGCAGCAGCAACGGCGCCAGGTCGGCCGCTTCCGCCGGCGCCCAGGCGGCAAGAGGCCGTTCGAGCGCATCCGAGAGTTCCTCCGCCGCCTCGTCGGCGCGTCCGAGATGGACCAGTGCGCGAGCCGAGAGCAAACGTAACGAGCGGAGCTGACGCCACCCCGACCGTCTTCCGCGCAGACTCTCCAGCGCGGTTTCGCAGCACTCCTGCGCCGATTCCCAGCGGCCAAGACAAACGCACAGACGCGCCTCGAGCAGGCGCGCCTCGACGACTCCCGGGGCGCTGCCCGCCATCAGGGCCTCCCGGCGCAGGTTATCGATCGTCTCGGCGACTCCCTCAAACCGCCCGGTCCGAATCCGGATCTCCGCCAGCTTCCCGTGCGCGGCGGCTCTCCCGGCGGGTCCGTCGCAACGCCGGAAGAGGCCCACGGCAATGCGCGCCGCCCGCTCGGCGCGAGCGAAGTCGTTCACGGCCAATCGAACCGTCGCCAACTCGTTGTACAACAGGGCGCGCTCGTACACGGGAAGCCGCTCCCTGAGGCGCCTGAGACCGGCCGCCAGCGACTGCTCCGCCTCACTGAACCGACCGTTCGCCGAAGCGAGCCGAGCCTTGGCCGCCAGCTCCATCCCGTGTTGCGGGTCCGTAGCGGCGGGTTCCAGCAGACCGGCCATCGCATCAAGCTCGCCGAGTTCCCACGTCGCCAGAGCCCGCAGAACTCGACCGCGGGCCGCGTGGGGACCGACCGCGACATCGAGCACCCTCTTCGACCAGGCTCCGACCTGATCCGAACGTCCCGCGGCCGCATGGATGCCGATCGCCAGTTCGCACTGTTCCAGGGCTCGCCGGCCCGAGAGCGCCCGGTTCTCCAGTGCGCTCAGGGTGCGACGCGCGGCGGCGGTCCGACCCAACCGAAGCTGAGCCCGGAGGCGGACCAGGACATCGTCTGTTCTTCTCTTGTCCTTCACCAGCTCCAGCACAGCTTCGAAGCGTCCTTCTTCGAGGAGGCGGCGCGCCAGCCCCGACCGGTCGTCCGGCGTCCGGGGCGGCGGAGACCCGGAGTCGGCGTCCCTGACGCCTTGCCAGTACGACCGCGCGGCCACGCCGCCCGCGGCAATCTCCCGGCGTTCGTCGCCGTCCATCGCCGCCAGCATCCGCCGCCACCGGGATTGTCCGGCAACAGCCACCCGCTCGCCGCCCCGACTCTCCAGGACGGCGAACAGGGAGGCGCGCGCGGCGTCGAACCTGTGACCCCACAGGAAGGGCGCCCGAGCCAGAATGTCGGCAACCATCCGGTTTCCGGACACCGGTAGCAGTTCGTCGCGCCAGGTCTCGAAAAGGGGTCGAAGTGCCGCCCGAACAGCGCTTCGGCCCGGTGCGCCCTCGCTTCCGAACAGAAGCACGACGAGTTGCCTCAGCAGGGCCTGGGGCAGCCGGTCGTCACGCGCGGGCTGTACCGACGCCGGAGGAACCCGGAGGACTCCGCCCGCATCGACCCGAAGTTCCTCCCAGGCCTCGAGCCGCCACCCGGCCGCCCGCACATGAGCCAGAAGAGCCGCGCCCTGCAGCAGGTACGCCGCCCGGTCGCGATCGGTCGCGACGATCTCGTTCAGATCGGTGGCGCCCGCGCCCTCGGGAACCGGCCGAAGCGACTGGTGACGGATACGCAGAACGCGAGTCATCGCCGGATCCCCGAAAGATCCCGCCAGAAGCCCGGGTAGGACTTGCCAACCACCTCCGGACATCGAATCGAGAGGCCTCCCCGGCGCAATCCCACCAGGGCCATGCTCATCGCGATGCGGTGGTCGTCGTAGGTGTCGATCGGGATGCGCGCCGAGCCGGGCGGCGAGGCGAGGCCGGGATTGCCGTCGATCCGCAGTCCGTCCGCCAGCTCATCGATGGCTGCGCCGGCGCGCCGCAACCCGGTTGCCACGGCGGCCAGCCGGTCGCTTTCCTTGATCCTCAAATGCGCCACGTTGCGGATCCGGGTCGTGCCGTCGGCGAAGGCCGCCACGGCGGCGAGCGTCGGCGCCTGGTCCGGCATCGCCGAGAGGTCGCAGTCGACCGCTGTCAGGACGCCGTCGGCCTCCACGCGAATCTCCTCCTCCGTCGCCTTGAGTCTGGCGCCCATGCGCTCGAGCAGCCCCAGGAAGGCGCGATCGCCCTGGGTCGCCACCGGCGAAAGACCTCGCAGGCGCACCGAGCCGCCGCAGATCGCGGCTGCCGCCGCCGGATAGGCGGCGGCTGAATCGTCGCCCGCGACGCGATAGCGACCGTTTGCCAGTTGGGGCCCGCGCGGTTCCACGCGGAACTCGCGGGCTTCGCCGTCCCGGCGCACCTCTACCGGCGCGCCGAAATCGGCCATGACTTCGAGAGTTGTGTCCACATACGGACTAGAGACGAGAACGGGGACCAGAACTTCGATCGGGCCCTCGGCATTGAGCGCCGCCATCAGCAGCGCCGACACGTACTGGCTCGATTCGCCGGCGTCGATCTCGACCCGGCCGCCAGCCAGCCTTCCGCCGCGGACTCGAACCGGGGCGCAGCCCGGCCGGCCGAGCTCGTCGATCTCCGCGCCGAGCCGCCGCAGGGCCGCGACCAGAGGGCCGATCGGCCGTTCGCGCAGGCGGGGCGACCCGTCGAGCACCCACTCGCCCGGGGTCACCGCGCAGCTCGCGACCAGCAACCGCAGCAGCGTCCCGGCGCTCCGGCAATCGAGCCGCGCGGCATCTTCAGGACCGCCCTTCGGCGGCGGTTCCACCCGCAGTCCCGAGTTCGAAACGGAATGGAGGCGCCAGCCCATCGCGTCGAGCACGGCCCGGAAGGCCGCGATGTCGTCGGCCTCCAGGAGGTTCTCGATCGTCGCGGGCTGCCGCCCGATCAGCGCCAGGTTCAGGGCGCGGTGCGAGATGCTCTTCGAGCCGGGTGGCTCGACCAGGCCCGAGACCCGCGCGGCACGGCGGACCGGATACGGGTCGGGAAGTGGATCCGTCAGCCCAGCCACAGCAACTTCCGATCGTGAAACCAGGCGTCCGCGATCCGCACCTCGCCGTCACCGACGGTCCACTGGCGGGCGGCGTGGAAGTGACCGAGCAGCAGCACGTCGTTGCCTTCAGCCAGCCGGCGCGCCGCATAGCGCCGAATGACCGCGCCCGGAATCCTGGCCTTGTGCTCGCGGTTCGTCCGCGCCAGACCACGCTCCGTGGAAGCGACGAGACGGCGGCCGACCGCCCGCGGCAGGCGGAACGTCAACCACCGGCTCGCCGCGTTCTTCGACAACCGCCGCCAGCAGCGGTAGCGCCAGTCGCGGGGATTCAGCCCGTCGCCGTGAACAGCGAGGTACTTCACGCCCTCGGCGTCGAAGCTGACTTCCCGGCCGCAGTCGTCGAAGAGGTCGCCGTAGGCGCCGCCGGCCAGAAAGAAGTCGCGGTTTCCCTCGACGTAGGAGACCCGGATGCCCCGTCGCCTGAGGCCGCGGATCGCGGTCGCGAGCCGCCGTATCTCCGGCGTTTCGAAGCGCAGCGCTCCGATCCAGAGATGGAACAGGTCGCCGAGGAACAGCACCCGGGCACAGCGCCCGGGGTCGAGCGCGCCGAGCTGTTCGGCCAGATCCTCCCCACTGCCCCCGGGACCGCCCAGGTGGGCATCGGCGATCACGGCGACAGACATGAGTTCGACGGGTCCTCTAGACGATCGTCAGAGTCGGCCGTTCCGAGGCCACCTCGAGCAGCCGTCGCTCGACCGCCGCCACGATGCCGCGGAAGATCGCCGAGTGGGGGCCGCCGGCGTCGGAGACCACGATCGGCAACCCGTCGTCGCTGCCCCGGACCAGGGCGCCGTCCAGCGGGATCGCCCCCAGGACCTCGCAGTCGAGCAACTCGGCTGTCCGCTCGACGCCGCCGCGCTTGAAGACGTCGGTCGTCTCGCCGCAGTGGGGGCACACGAAGGTCGACATGTTCTCGACCATCCCGAGCACCGGCACCTCGACCTTGCGGAACATGGCGAGCCCCTTGCGAGCGTCGATCAGCGCCACATCCTGCGGCGTCGAAACGATGACCGCGCCGGAGAGGGGCAGCTTCTGCGACAGCGTCAGCGCCGCGTCCCCGGTGCCGGGCGGCAGGTCGAGAAGCAGGTAGTCGAGCCGGCCCCAGTCCACGTCGCCGAGCAACTGGCCCAGCGCCTTCATCACCATGGGGCCCCGCCAGATCACGGGCGTGTCCGGATCGAGAAGGAACCCGAGCGACATGACGCGCACGCCGTGGCGCTCGAAGGGCTGGATCTTCCCGTTCACGATCTCCGGGCGGCGGTTGATGCCGAACATCAGGGGGATGGACGGACCGTAGATGTCCGCGTCGAGCAGCCCGACTCGCAGGCCCAGGGCCGCCATCGCGGCGCTCAGGTTGGTGGCCACGGTCGACTTGCCCACGCCTCCCTTGCCGCTGGCCACCGCGACCACGTGGGACACGCCCGGCAACAGCGAGGGGTCACGCGCCGTGGCCGGCGCCGGCGCGGTCGCCACCTCGAGCGATACCTGTACGTCGGACACACCGTCCAGGCTCCCCACGGCATCGACGATGCGCCGCCTGATCTCCGTGGCGGCCTCGGGGTCCCGCGTCGGGACACGCAGATCCACGACCACGTCGCCACCGGTGACCGCCACCCGCTGCACGAAACCGAACGAGACGATGTCGCGCTTCATTCCCGGGAAGGTCACGGTCCGGAGGCACTCGCGTACTCTGCTCTCGATCGCTTCAGCCATCCTCTTCTCCCGTGTCCGAGGCGGTCCGGAGGCCCGACAACCGGCCCACCTGCCGCTCGACATCGAGCATGAACGACCGCCGGCCCCGCACCCCGACGCCGGCCGGGTCGACGACCTCGCCGAAGGCCAGCTCGACGACCTGCGGCCGGACCGACAGAGCGCCCTTCCGCCGAATGCGGCCGGTACCGCGTATGCCCACCGGCGCGACCAGGGCTCGCCCCTTCAAGGCGAGCAGGAATCCGCCCCGCTGAAACGGCCTCATCCGCGGGCCGGAGCTGCGCGTCTCCTCGGGGAACACGACCAGGGACACGCCGGACGCCAACAGTCCCGTCGCGGCGGCGAACGTCTCGCCGGCCCGACTCCGATCCTCCCGGTCCACCGGGACGAAACCGGCCGCCTTGAGCCCCCAGCCGAAGAACGGCAGGCGGAACAGGCTGCGCTTGGTCAGGAAGCGCACCGGCAGGTCCAGGATCGCCAGCAGGGCCGCGATGTCGTACAGGCTCCGGTGGTTCGCCATGTAGACGACCGGCCGGTCGCCGATGGCCTCCCGCCAGGCCGCGTGGCTGCCCCCGGCGTAGTTGAGCTCGAGCCGAACACCGCTCGACCGGAGCAACCCCCGAGCCCAGAGACGAGCCTGGACTCCGGCCCAGTCACGGCCCGGGAACCAGGAGGCGATGGCCGCGGCCACGCCCATCACGGCGCTGCCCAGAAACAGGTAGACGTTCCCGGTCAGGGTGGCCAGCGCCACTGACCAGCCACCCCATCCTCCCCCGGGGGGTTTCGCCGTAAACTCGTTGCGCCGCGTCGTGGGGCGCAGGTTCGTGGGGTTCCGGATCGACAAGGTTCTGCTCGGTGCCGTGGGTTGGCAGAAGCTACACCAAGCATCCACCACGAGGGGCGGCTCCAACACACCCTTCTCCATGGGCAGATGCAACAGGCTGGACACAGGATTCTGATCGATTTCAGGGCCCCCTTGCGAGAGGTAGGCGCCATCTGGTTACTGACTGCGCGCGGAATTTCCGCCCTCGTCAGCCCCCCGTACGAGTTCCGGTCATGGCTGAATCAGATGGGTCACCTCGGCGTCAGCTCCCTCGGCGTCGCGTCGGTCACCACCCTGTTCACCGGCATGGTTCTGGCCCTTCAGACCGCGTACAGCCTGCCTGAACTCGGCGTCAAGTACTACATCGGCAGCGTGGTCTCCAAGTCGTTGACCCGGGAGCTGGGACCCGTACTCGTCGCCCTCATCGTCGGCGGTCGGATCGGGTCCGGAATGACCGCCGAACTCGGCACGATGAAGGTCACGGAGCAGGTCGACGCCATGCGCTCGATGGCCGCGGATCCCATAAAGAAGCTGGTCGTTCCGAAGCTGGCGGCCACTCTGATCATGTTGCCCGCGCTCACCGTCCTCGGCGACCTGCTGGGCATTCTCGGCGGCCTGTTCGTCGCTGTGAATCAGTTGAACCTCTCCGTTGGTCTGTACATCAACGACGTCCTGCAGACCCTCACCATGGAGGACGTCTTCAACGGCCTCGGCAAGTCGGTCTTCTTCGCCTGCTTCATTGCGATCATCGGCTGCCACAACGGCCTGACGGCAAGCGGCGGCGCCGAAGGAGTAGGGCATGCCACCACCCGCACAGTCGTCTGGGCTTCCATCATGGTGCTGGTATCTGATTTCTTTCTGACGAAGTTGTTTCATGTCCTCCTCTGAGAGCGACGACAGCCGACAGGCGGCGCGGGAGCCGCTCTACGTCGTGCGCGGACTCTGCCGGCGCTTCGGCGAGCGAGCCGTACTCGACGACCTGAGCTTCGAGGTTCTGCGCGGCGAGTGCCTCGTCGTGCTCGGGCGTTCCGGCTCGGGAAAGAGCCTCACGCTGCGCCAACTCAACGGACTCGACCCGGCCGAGGGAGGCGAAGTGCTGTTCGAAGGTACGGACCTCGTCCAACTGACGGAGCGCGAGTTGTACGCGGTGCGCCGCCGGATCGCGATGCTGTTTCAGTCAGGCGCGCTGTTCGACTCCTTCGACGTGCTGGAGAACGTCGCGTTCCCCATTCGCGAGCACGAGCGCGCGAGCGAGGAGGAGATTCGCGAGCGGGTAGCCGCGGCGCTCGCGTGGGTCGGACTGTCGGGGATCGAGGACCGGATGCCCGCGGCCCTTTCCGGCGGCATGAAGAAGCGGGTCGCGCTCGCCCGCTCCCTCGTGCTGGAGCCCGAGGTCGTCCTGTTCGACGAGCCGACCGCCGGGCTCGACCCGGTCACCGCGGCGACCATCTCCAGTCTGATCAAGAACACCAGGGACGAGTTCGGAACGACTTCGGTCGTGGTGACGCACGACATTCGCCTGGCCCGCCACGTCGGCGACCGCCTCGCACTGCTTCACGACGGGCGCTTCCGGTTCCTCGGCTGCTGGGAGGAAGCGGAACAAAGCACCGACCCCGCGCTCCGGGCATTCCTGGAGGGTCGGCCCCGCCCCGCACAGGAGGACATCGATGCAGCGTGACTCGAACACAATCAGGGTGGGTCTGACCGTACTCGCGGCCGTCGTCGCACTTGCCGCCTTCATCTTCGCGATCGGCGAGCAGAGCGCGCTGTTCACGCCCACCAACAGCTACCGGACCATGTTCCCGAATGCCGCGGGGCTGGTCGAGGGAAACCCCGTCCAACTGAACGGCGTGACCGTCGGCAAGGTCGACCGCATCCTGCTCAGCGAAGATCCGGAAAGCGAACTGCTGGAGGTGCGGATCAGCGTCGAGCGGCGCTACGCGGGCCGACTGCGGCGAGACTCCCTGGCGCGCCTCAAGACCCTGGGCCTGCTGGGCGACAAGTACGTGGAAATCACCTCGGGTTCGCCCGAAGCCGTCCTTCTCAATCCCGGCGACGAGATCCCGGCGGCGCTGCCGACCGACGTCGACGAACTGATCGCCAGCGGCGCGGACGTCGTCGACCATGCGGTCGTGACCGCCCGTTCCCTGTCGAACATCCTCGCCCGCATGGAGCGCGGCGAGGGGCTGCTCGGCGAGTTGGTCGCCGGCCGCGAGGACAAGCGGATCACCGACACGGTGATCCACACGCTGGAGTCAATCGATCGCCTGACCAGCCAGGTGGAGGCCGGCGACGGAGTCCTCGGGCGCCTGCTCACCGACCGCGAGATGGGCGACCGGATCGCCTCTTCGATCGAGGAGCTGGATGAGACCCTGAGGCTCCTGCGAGAAGGCGACGGGCTGGCGCCGGCGCTGCTCCGCGACAGTGAACTGAAGGCCCGCTTCGAGACGACCCTGGCGGACACCCAGGTTGCCGCCGCGGATCTCCGGGAAGTCACCGCCGACCTGCGCGAGGCCGACGGCCTCCTGCCCCGGCTCCTGAACGACGAGGAACTGAGCGAATCGCTGACCACCGAAGTCGAGCAACTCCTCAAGCGGCTGAACTCGACGCTGGACCAGGTCGCGGAAGGAGACGGCACCGCGGCCCGGCTGATCAACGATCCCGCGATCTACGAGGCGCTCGACGACCTCGTGGTCGGCATCAACGAGTCGAAGCTGCTCCGATGGCTGGTCCGCAACCGCCAGAAGGCGGGCATCAAGAAGCGGTACCGGGACGCGCAGGAAGAACTCGCGGCAGCGGGATCCGAGGATCCGGGAGAACGACGGTGATCGCCTGCGCGCGCTGCGGCCGGGAACGGGAAGCGCTCGCCGCGCCGCCGGCGCCCGGCGCCACCGGTGAAGAGATCGCCGAACGCGTCTGCGCCGGCTGCTGGGAAGAGTGGACGGCGATGGAGATCAAGGTGATCAACGAACTGCGCCTGAACTTCATGGATCCGGCGGCGCAGGCGACCCTCACGAGCCACATGAGGGACTTCCTCTTCCCCGGCGACGACTCCAGCGTCAAGCCGGGGGAACGACTCGACTTCGACTCAATCGGGGAGCCTTAGGCGGCGGCCGCCAAGCGCCGGATGCCGGCCAGAAGGCCGGCGCACCGACATCTACCTCCACGGCCGGCGCGGGGGCTCGCGGATCCTGCGGAGCATGCGGCGACGCCGATTCGCCGGGTCGGCCGGGTCGTTCGAGAACAGGCGCATCACATCGCCGTCCCGGGCGAAGCGGTAGCGGCGGGCAGGCTTTCTGCCGTTCAGCCCCTTGGCCGCGCTCTTCGCGTAGGTCCAGAGCTGGACGTCCGGATCATCGATGTCGCGATGCTCCTCCCACTCCGTCTTCTCCGGGTCGCCGAACAGAACGTAGACCATGCCCCGGTCCGTGCGCCGGCCGAGCCGGCCGGACTCCGAGTAGCGCTTGTCGGCCTCGGCCGCCCGGGTATCGAACTGCCGCCGCAGACCGGCGTCGCGGCGGCTCCAGAACTCGTCGACGAAGGCGGCGGCCTCGTCGTCCGACTCCAGCAGCAGGTAGAGGGTCCGTTCCTCCTCGTCGGCAAGCTGCCCCACGGGCCCCACCAGCCAACTCGTGTAGCCAGGGCCCAGGAACGGATTGATCAGGTCGTCCGGATGGAGCCGCTCGAGGCTGTCCGCGGCAAAGACCGCGCCGGCAGCCAGAACGCCGAGCGCGAAAGCCAGGCCGAGCGGCCGCACGTCAACGGCCCTTCAGCAGGTCCAGGAACTCCTCCCGAATCGGGCGTTCGTGGAAGATGCCCCGAAGCGCCGACGTCACCGTCCTGGCGCCCGATTTCTCCACACCGCGCATCTCCACGCAGAGATGCCGGGCCTCGATCACGACCATCGCGCCACGCGGCCGGAGTTCCTCTTCCAGGAAGCTGACGACCTGCTCGGTGAGGCGCTCCTGGAGTTGTGGCCGCTTGGCGTAGAACTCGAGGATGCGCGCGAACTTGGACAGGCCCAGGATCTTGTCGCCGGGGACATAGGCCATGTGCGCGTGACCGTAGAACGGCACCAGGTGGTGCGAACACATGGAGTAGAACGGGATGTCCTTCTCCATCACCATGGCCCGGTAGTTCTCGTCGTTGGGGAAGGTCGTGACCCTCGGCTTGGTCCCCTGGTCCAGTCCCCGGAACATCTCCAGGTACATCTTCGCGACCCGCTCGTGGGTGGTGCTCAGATTCGGGTCTTCCAGGTCGAGACCGAGCTCGACGAGCACTCCACGGACCAGCTCCGCGATGCGAGCCACCCGCTCCCTATCCCCAACCGCCGGCGGACCGTTTTCGTAGGTCGAAACTCGCTCGACCGGTTCCAGAACGCGCATCGGCGCATGCTACCGTAGTCGCCGGTGGCCAGTAACAACGACGAGGACGAAATCCGATGAGTCGAGTGACGATCGAATACTGCGTAATGTGAAACTACCGACCCCGAGCCGCCGGTCTGGCGGCTCAGTTGAAGGAGCAGTTCGACCTCGACACCGAACTCGTGGACGGCGGCGGCGGCGTCTTCGAGGTCGCCCTCGACGGCCACACCGTCTTCTCCAAGAAAGAGCTCGGCCGCTTCCCCGACAACGGCGAAGTCGAGCACGCCGTCGCCGATCTGCTGTAGCGCCGCGCCGCGTGGCGCCGCGTGGCGGAGCGCCGCGTAGGCGCCGCGGCGCGTGGCGGAACGGCGGAGGAAGTACCCGTCCGCTGGGGCGTTCCGGGGGAGGGTTCCCAGCGGACGCTCGCGCTTGTTGGGTGGAAGGGACGTTAGCGCTCGCTTCGGTCGCCTGCGCTGCGGTTCGGTGGTAGTTGGGGTGACGATCCGGGGAGACGCTTGGCTCCAGCCCGCTGGGAACCCTCCCCCGGAACGCCCGGGCGGACTGGTGGTCGTTGCCGGTCGGTCACGAAGCCACACACTGGGACTCCCCACCATTTGGCAAGTGGGGTAATCGGCCTCGATTGTCGGTGCGCGGCGTTGGGTTTTCCGCAGTCACGTTGAGTGTTCAGACGAGTCGGTGCCTGCGTTGATGTGGTTTCGCGATTTCGTGTTGGCGGGTGTTCCGTCCCGTGGGGTTGAGGTTCCGGTCTGATGGTGGGTTCGGGGATTCGGTCCGGGACGGTCGGGGTTCGGGCGTGTCGTTTTGGCTGGTGTTTGCTCGGCCTCGGTAGGCGCGGCGGCTTCTTCGGGGTGGTTTCGTTGTCCGTGCGGCGCCTGGAAGAGGGTCCGGTCTCGGAGCATGGCGCAGGCGATGCGGAGGAGCCGGTCGCCGACGATGCGCAGTGCGTGTCCGTGGGTTTTGCCCCTCTTTCGGGCGCGGTCGTACCTGGCGCGGGATTCGGGGTCTCTCTGGACGGCGACTCTGGTCCAGTGGTAGACGGCGTCGGCGAGTCTGTGGTTCCTGGCTCGTCGCTGGCGGACGGTCTTCGTGTTGCCCGAGCTGACGGTTATGGGTGCTACTCCGGCGAGGCATCTCAGGGCGGCGTGGTCGCGTTGTCGTATGGCCTGTTCGGCTTCGGTGAGGAGGGTGGCGAGCACGTGGTTTCCGATTCCGGGTATGGAGTCGAGGATGGCGGCGTCGCGGAGTTCGTCGTCTTCGGTCTTGGTTTCCTTGGCCTGTTGGAGTGTTTGCTGGAGCTGGCGTCTGGCCTTGTCGATCTGCTTGTTGTACTGCTCGAGGATCGGCAGCAGGCTCAGGATGCGGTTTCTGGCGCTTTCGACGCTGGCGTCCCGGCGCTTGATCGGCTGGGCCTTCAGGCGTTCTCTGAGTTCGTCGGCGTCGATCCGGCGGACGCGGTGCTTCTTGAGCAGCTTGGCCAGTGTGGTCTTCCTCGTGCGCCGGGCCTTGTCCGGAGTGGGCACGCGCTTCCACAGGTCGATCGCCCAGGGCGTCGTCACGTCGCCATCGGTCGCGTCGAGAAACTGCGGGTAGTAGTCCACGAGATGCTGTCGGATGCGATTCGCGATCCCGTTGCGGTCTTCGACGAGTTCCTTCCTGGCGCGGGCTTTGCCGCGCATCTCGATGACGTCGTCGTCGGGTTCCGGGACCGGTCTGAGGCATTCCGGATCGGTGCGCAGCGCCGAGGCCAGCGCCTTGGCGTCGCGCCGGTCGTCCTTGGCGCCGGCGGCCGAGAAGCGGTCGCGGAAACGGTCGAGCTGCATGGGGTTGATGGAGTGGACGGGAAAGCCCGATTCCATCAGGGTTTCGACCACGGGTCCGTGCGGCACCTCGATGGCGACCCCGATCCGGTCCGCCGGGCGCCGGGCGCGGTCGAGGAGCCAGTCGCTCATGGCGGCGAGGCCCCTGCCGCCGTGGTCGAACGCCCGCTCCTTGACCACCCTGCCCCGGTGGTCCATCAGGCAGACGTGGTGTTCTCGGCTTCCCCAGTCCACGCCGGCGGTGTACGTCGTCGTCATGTTGTCCTCCTTGGTGGGTTAGCGTTGGCTGGTCGGCTCACCGCGATGCCGTTCGGTACCTGTACTGGCGCTCATGGCGCATACTCCCCACTGGATGTTCATCGCGGTGCAGGCAGCCAGGGCACAAATCCCAGCAGGGTGCTCGATGCACAGTGCGCCGTTGGTGCTCCTGGCTGCCCGCCGACTTCACGAGGCTCCGGTCAGCGTCGCGGGAGGGCCCGCCGCGGCGCCGGCCGCGGCGGATCGGTACAAGACGGTGACCGGATTCAACCCCGGAAAGGTACAGGTGCGCCGGCGTCCTCGCCGGCTTTCGTGTGACGCCGCCGAGCGGCGTCGCACGTGGGGAACGAGCGAGGCCGAAGGCCTCGTTCCTCTTTGGAGCGACCCCGAGCGCGCGATTCCCCAGAACGCTACGATCGGGGCGTGTCCGGCACTTACTCGTTGCGCCTCGGCAAGGAGGACTTCAAGTTCTCCGCGGCTCACTTCACGGTGTTCTCGGCGGACGAGGCGGAGGCGCTTCACGGGCACAACTATCGGGTCACGGTCGAGCTGAGCGGGCCCGGGGTGGACGGGCTCGAGTTCCTGGTGCCGATGGCCGCGGCGAAGCGGGATATCCGGTCGCAGTGCTCGGAACTCGACGAGAAGGTCCTGCTACCGGCGGAGTGCCCGCATCTGGAGTTGACTCGATCCGACGAGACCGTAACTGCCACGTTCGGATCGCGACGGTACGAGTTCCCCTCATCGGAGGTCCTCCTGCTGCCGCTTGCCAACGTGACCGTCGAGGCGCTGGCGCGGCTAGTCTGGGAACGCTTGGCGGACCGATGGGGCTCTCTTCGCGACCGCGTTGAAACGCTCGAAGTCACCGTGGCTGAAACCCGAGGCCAGGGCGCCAGCTACCGGCGCGACCTGTAGGAGCATCGCTTTGAAGACGCAGTTCGATCCCGACGACAGCCAGCTGGCGGCCCTCCGTGGACTCGATCCCGAGGCGCCCGTAGCCGCGCTCAATCTCTTCCGGTTCAACGACCGCGCCCGGTACGCACCGGGCGACGAGGAGTACGGAACCGAGGAAGCCGAAGTCTCCGGTCAGGAGGCCTTCCAGCGATACGCAGCCTCCGCGGGACAGGTTCTTGCCGACCTGGGAGGCCACGTAGCGTTCACCACGATGGTCGATCAGGTGATGATCGGGCCCTCCGACCCGCCCTGGCACGTCGCGGCGATCATGGTCTTCCCTTCCCGCCGGGCTTTCATCGAGATGACGAGGAACCCCGAGTTCCAGGCCGCCTCCCGCCACCGGAAAGCCGGCCTGGCAAACCACTACCAGGTGCACCTGAACGGCGCACCCTGGGTGGAGGGGTAGTCAGCCCCCGCTTCCCTCCTCCAGGCGAAGCTCCATCGTTGCAGGCGAGTGCCGGCCAGAAGGCCGGCGCACCGGCACTCGAACGTCGTGCCACAGGCGCCGACAACGACCAGTCCGCGGCGGCGTCCGGAGGGGAGGGTCCCAGCGGGCTGGAGGCAAGCGTCTCCCCGGATCGTCACCCCAACCATCATCGAACCGCAGCGCAGCCGACCGAAGCGAGCGCCATCTCTCCCACCACCAAGAAAGCGTGAGCGGCCGATGGGACCCTCCCCTCCGGACGCCGCCGCGGACGGGTACTACCGCCGCAGCAGCAACTGCGCGACGGTTTCGAGGTGGGCGGTCTGGGGGAAGACGTCGAAGAAGGAGATGGACTCGAGGTCGAAGTCGCGGGTCAGGTCGCCGAGGTCGCGGGCCAGGGTGGCGGGGTCGCAGGAGACGTAGGTCAGGCGGCGGGGCGCGGCGCTGAGGAGGGCGCCGCGGACCCTTCGCGGGAGGCCGGCGCGGGGGGGATCGACGACGACCCGGTCGAGCTCGGGCTCCAGGCCGGGGCCGCCGCGCCGGCGGTCGATCCAGCTCTCGACCGCCGACCGCTCGACGCGGCAGTGGCGGAGACCGTTGCGGCGGAGGTTGTTCCGCGCGTAGCGGGCAGCCACCGACTCGGCTTCGACGGCGGTGACGGACCGGTAGCGGTCGGCGAGACCGACGCTGAAGAAGCCGACGCCGGCGTAGAGTTCGACGGCGGCCTCACCCTCGAAGGGCCCGACCGCCGACAGCAGGAGCGACTCCAGGAGCCCGCCGTGCGCCTGGAAGAAGCAGCGGGCGTCATAGCTGAGCCGCTTCCCCAGCAGGTCGATCTCGAGCTCGCCGCCCGGCAGCCCGTCGATTGGCGGCGCCGCCACCACCGGACTCTCCAGCTCCAGGCCCGCCGTCGCCAGGCTGAGGCGGCTGGGCAGCTTCTTCGAGGCGGCAGCCCGGTCGCCAAGCAGCGAGGACAAACCGCCTAGCTCATTCTCGAGCGCCGGAGCGAGCACCGGACAGCGGTCGACCAGGACCAGGTCATTGCTGCGACGACGCCGGAAGCCGACGCCGACCGACTCCTCAAGCCTCGCGTCGACATGGACCTGCGCCCGCAGCCGATACCCCCACGCCCTCTCGCTCACCGGCTCCTCGAAGCGGCACGCGGCGAGCTGGGCCGGGTCGATGCCGCCCAGCCGGCGCAACGTCTCCATGGCCGCCGCCACCTTGAGTCCCAACTGCTCCGCGTCCTCGATGTGCTGGAGCTGGCAGCCGCCGCAACGCTCGTAGAACGGACACGGCGCCTCTCGCCGCAGCGGTCCCGGCGTCTTCAGCTCTTCGATCTCCGCGCGGGCGTAGCTCGGGCGACGCTCGGTGATCCTGGCCTCGACCACGTCGCCGGGGGCGGCCCGCGGCACGAACACCGGCATCCCGCGCCACCGCGCCAGGCCGTCGCCGCCGAGCACGATCTTCTCGATGGTCAGCTCCAGGCGATTGATGCCGGCCAGGGCCGCCAGCGCTTCCAGGCGCTCGGCCGACAGCGGCCGTTTCCTGGGACTCGACTCAGTCGTGGCCGCCGCCGGTGTGGCGCCGCCCGTGTTCCCAGGCCGGATCCCGGCGCGCGAACTCATCGAGCTCGCTCGGCACTTCGACGAGGGTCCGGCTGAGTTCCGGGTCGCAGACATCGTTCTCGCACTCGTAGACGTAGACGTTCCAGTCGTCGCGCCGGCGGTAGGCGCACAGAGTCTGGTAGGTGTCGCAGTGGCCGCACTTGATCGAGACGTTGCGGATGTTGATCACGGCGCCATCGCCCTCCCGGTTCGCGGAAACCGCTGCCTGTCCGGGGCCTCAGCCGGACGTGACGGCGAGCGCCTCCTCGATCGCGTTGCGGACGACGCTCGCCCCGGTGATGCCGATCGAGATGTAGGACACGTCGCCCCGGGGGTCAAGCACCACGAGCGTCGGCAGGGCGTAGAGCTCCGCTGCGCCCATCACCTCCTCGTCGGGGTCCAGCAGCACCGGGTAGCTGAACGGTGTCTTCTCGACGTATCCGCGGACTGTCTCCAGATCCTCCCCGGAGTTCAGGGCGAGAAACGACACTCCCCTGCCGGCGTACTCCTCGCGCAGCTTCTCGAGGATCTCCGCCTGGACGACGCAGGGCTTGCACCACGTCGCCCACAGGTCGACCACGACGACGTCGCCCCGCAGATCCGGCGGCCCCAGCCGCGATCCGTCCAGCGTGTCCAACCGGAAGCTGGTCAGGATCGGATCGAGCTCCGCGATCTCCGGCGGCTCGACACCCGCGACGATGCTCGACACCAGGAACCCGAAAACCGCCACCAGGACCGCTCCGGCCACGCCCAGGCCGATCAGCAGACCGACCGCCAAACGCCTTGTCATGCCGGCAGACTAACAGCGGGAGTGCACGTCGCGCCGAGAGCGGTCAGGCGCCCGCCCAGCAAGGCGCGACGAGGGAGCACATAGTGGGCCGTATTGCGAAGCAATCGAAGCTGGTCACGCCGACTGAGGAGCAACGACGCTGGGCGGGATGCATGGCCGCTCTCGGCCTAGCTGCAGCCGCTGGTGGAACCACAGTTCATGCACTTGTAGCAACTGCCGTTCCGCACCATGATCGAGCCGCAGTCGTGGCACGACGGCGCGTCCTGCTGCAGGAGAAAGGTCACCGGAGCGAGCTGGCCGCCCTTCCCGGTGGATTCCTCGCCATCGTCCTCGACCTCCGCCACCTCCGCCGGCCGCGGCTCCGACCGCTGGATCACGCCCGCGACCTCCTGCGCCTCGCGCGACAGGAACTTCGACGCCAGCCACCGGAAGATGTAGTCCATGACGGACTTCGCCATCGGAATCTCGGGGTTCTTGGTGAATCCCGACGGCTCGAAGCGGCTGTGAGTGAACTTGTCGACGAGGATCTGCAACGGCACGCCGTACTGCAGCGCCACCGACACCGCCTGAGCGAAGGAGTCCATGAGACCCGAAATCGTCGACCCTTCCTTGGCCATGAGCAGGAAGATCTCGCCGGGCTGACCGTCCTCGTACAGACCGACCGTGAGGAACCCCTCGTGGCCGTTGATCGAGAACTTGTGGGTGATGGCGCGCCGCTCGTCCGGCAGCCGGCGCCGCGTGATGCCGGCCGCGGCCCTGGCCGCGACTTCGGCCTGCAAATCGTCGCCGGCGGCGGCATCGTCCTTCCTGGTCGACAGCGGCTGCGAGCGCTTGCAGCCGTCGCGGTAGATCGCGACCGCCTTGAGGCCCAGCTTCCAGCCCTCGACGTAGGCGTCCCGGATCTCCTCCGGAGTCGACTCTTCCGGCATGTTGATCGTCTTGCTGATCGCCCCCGAGATGAACGGCTGGGCCGCGGCGAGCATGCGGAGATGCCCCATGTGGTGGATCGACCGTGAGCCGTTGGCCGGCTTGAAGGCGCAGTCGAACACCGCGAGGTGCTCGTCCGCGAGATGGGGCGCGCCCTCGATCGTGTCGTGGTCGTCGATGTACTCGACGATCTGCTGGATCTCCGACTTCTCGTAGCCGAGCCGTTCCAGTGCCAGGGGAACGGTGCGGTTGACGATCTTGATCATCCCGCCGCCGACCAGCTTCTTGTACTTGACCAGCGCGATGTCGGGCTCGACCCCGGTCGTGTCGCAGTCCATCATGAACGCGATCGTCCCGGTCGGGGCCAGCACCGAGATCTGGCTGTTGCGGATGCCGTTTCGCTCGCCCTCCTCGACCACCCCGTCCCAGGACTTCTTGGCCGCGTTCAGCAGCTCGAGCGGCACGTGCGCCGGATCGACCTCCTTGAGCGCGGCCCGGTGGTTGCGCATGACCTGCAGCATCGGCTGGCGGTTCGCCTCGTAGCCCTCGAACGGGCCCTTGGTCGCGGCGATCCGGGTCGACTGCAGGTAGGACGCGCCCGACATCAGGGCGGTCACGGCGCCGGCGTAGTCGCGGCCGGCGGCCGAGTCGTAGGGCAGGCCGCGCGCCATCAGCAGGGCGCCGAGATTCGCGTAGCCGATGCCGAGCGGCCGGTAGGCGTGCGAGTTCTCCTCGATCCTCGGCGTCGGATAGCTCGCGTTGTCGACGATGATCTCCTGCGCGGTGATCACGATCTCGCAGGTGTGCCGGAACGACGCGGTGTCGAAGCCCGAGGCTGGGTCGTAGAAGCGCATCAGGTTGAGCGACGCCAGGTTGCAGGCCGTGTCGTCCAGGAACATGTACTCGCTGCACGGGTTGCTGGCGTTGATCCGGTCCGTGTTCGGGCAGGTGTGCCAGTGGTTGATCGTGCTGTCGAACTGCATGCCGGGGTCGCCGCACACCCAGGTCGACTCGGCGATCATGTCCAGCAGCTCCGCCGCGCGGTGCGTGTCCATCGGCCGGCCGTCGGTCACCGCGGTCGTCGTCCACTCGCCGTCTTCGACCACCGCCTGCATGAACTCGTCGATGGCGCGTACGGAGTGGTTCGCGTTCTGGTAGAAGATCGAGTCGTAAGCGCCGCCAGCAATGTTGAAGCCCGCGTCGTAGCCCGCTTCGATCAGCGCCCAGGCCTTGCGCTCCTCGACTTCCTTGCAGCGGATGAAGTCGACGATGTCGGGATGATCGGCGTCCAGGATGACCATCTTTGCGGCGCGCCTGGTCTTGCCGCCGCTCTTGATCACGCCGGCGAACGCGTCGAAGCCGCGCATGAAGGAGACCGGGCCGGAGGCCGTGCCGCCGCCAGCCAGGGTCTCGGCCGAGGAACGAAGCGACGAGAGGTTGCTGCCGGTGCCGGAGCCGAACTTGAACAGCATCCCCTCCGTCTTGGCCAGACCGAGGATCGACTGCATCGTGTCCTCGACTGAGTTGATGAAGCACGCCGAGCACTGCGGATGCTCCTCGATGCCGACGTTGAACCACACCGGCGAGTTGAAGCAGGCGTACTGGTGCAGGAGGATGTGGGTGAGCTCGGCGTGGAACGCCTCGGCGTCCGCCGGGGTCGAGAAGTAACCTCCCGCGCGGCCCCAGTCCGCGATCCGATCGGCCACGCGCGAGATCAACTGCCGCGCGCTGGACTCGCGCTCGGGAGTGCCCAACTGGCCGCGGAAGTACTTCGACACGACCACGTTCGTGGCCGTCTGCGACCACGCCTTCGGCACCTCGACGGCGTGCTGTTCGAACACGGTTTCGCCCTTCTCGTTCGCGATGACCGCGTCGCGGACGTCCCATTCGACCCGGTCGAAGGGGTGGACGCCGGGCTCGGTGTAGCGCCGTTCGATGGTCAGGCCCGCCGGGCTCGATGCCTCGGCCGACGCGCCCGGGCTCTCCGCGGGGCGGGCGGCGCCGGCCGCAGCGGGCGCGGCTACCACCTGCCGGCCGCCGGCCTGCGCCGCCTCCAGAACCCTGCCCCGACCGCCGTCTCGAGCGCCTGAACCATTGACCGACATCTGCTACCTCCCTGGTCAGCACGGGTCCAACGTGGTCCCGTGGGCTTTCGCGGTGAACGTCGAACTGTAGCCCAGAACGGCCCTCCGGCGCAAGCAGAATCGCCACGAAAACCACTTCATGTAGCCCCACGGGCTCCACGTGCCCACTAGATATGGACATTCATCGGTCCATAGCGTTTTCTCTATGAATGTGGAGCTCCTTCGGAGGGCAGCGGTAGATCCTGCGGATACGAGGCGGCGATAAGCTCCTCTGTCGTGACCAGCAACCGCGCCACCAGCTCGGGCATCGATCTGCCGCCGTACTACGCGCCGGATGACCGCCCGCGGGAGAACGGGGCTCAGGCCGCGCCCGGCGAGTTCCCGTTCACGCGCGGCCTGTACCAGGACATGTACCGCAAGCGACTGTGGACGATGCGCCAGTACGCCGGCTACGCCAGCGCCACCGAGTCGAACCGCCGGTACCGCTACCTCCTGGAGCAGGGCACGACCGGCCTCTCGGTCGCCTTCGATCTCCCTACCCAGATCGGCTACGACTCGGATGCCCGATCCGCCCGCGGCGAGGTGGGGCGCGTCGGTGTCGCGATCGACAGCGTCGAGGACATGAGGACCCTGTTCGACGGCATCCCGCTTGGTCAGGTCACGACCTCGATGACGATCAACTCGACGGCGTCGATCCTCCTCTCCATGTACCTGGCGGTCGCGGAGGAGCAGGGTACGCCCTGGTCGAACGTCGGCGGCACGGTGCAGAACGACATCCTGAAGGAGTACATCGCCCGCGGCACCCACATCTATCCGCCGCCCCACTCCCTGCGCCTGGTCACCGACCTGATCGTCTTCTGCTCCGAGCACGTTCCGCGCTGGAATCCCGTTTCGATCTCGGGCTACCACATCCGCGAAGCGGGCTCCACCGCCGCCCAGGAAATCGCCTTCACCCTCGCCAACGCCCTCTGCTACGTCGACCTGGTGCTGGCGCGCGGGCTCGAGATCGACAGCTTCGCCCCCCGGCTGTCCTTCTTCTTCAACGCCCACAACAACTTCCTCGAGGAAGTCGCCAAGTTCCGGGCCGCACGCCGGCTCTGGGCCGAACTGGTCCGCGAGCGCTACGAGCCGCGCAACGAACGCTCCTGCTGGCTGCGCTTCCATACCCAGACCGGCGGCTCGACCCTGACCGCGCAGCAGCCCGAGAACAACGTAGCCCGGGTGGCGATCCAGGCGCTGGCCGCGGTATGCGGAGGCACCCAGTCGCTGCACACGAACGGGGCCGACGAGGCGCTCGGCCTGCCGACCGAGACCTCCGCGCGGGTGGCGCTGCGCAGCCAGCAGATCGTCGCTCACGAGACGGGGGTCGCCGACGTCGCCGATCCGCTCGGCGGCTCATGGGCGATCGAGGCGCTCACCGTGGAACTCGCGGCCAAGGCCCGCAACATGATCGAGCAGATCGAAGAGCTCGGCGGCGCAGCCCGGGCGATCGAGTCGGGCTACCAGCAGAACGAGATCGCCAACGCTGCCTACCGCCACCAGCTTGCGGTCGAGTCCCGGGACGAGGTGATCGTCGGCGTCAACGCCTACACCCAGGAAGAAGACGAGGAGGCGACGTTCCTGGCCGTCGACCCGGCCGCCGAAGCCCGGCAGGTCGAGCGGGTGCGGAAGGTCCGCGAGCAACGCGACGCGAGCGCGGCGACCGCCGCCCTCGACCGGCTGCGGCAGGCAGCGGCGGGCGACGACAACCTCGTACCCCGAATCCTCGACTGCGTCCGGCAGCGGGCCACCCTGGGAGAGATCTCGGACCGCCTGCGAACCGTCTGGGGCGAGTACGAACGGTGAGCCGGTGAAGTCGGCCTACGAGAGGGCGCTCGAGAAGCTCGAGAGCCGCGGCATCTCGGCGCCCCGGCAGGACGCCCTGGACGAAGAGCAGCGGCGGCGGATCGAAGACGCCCGCAGCCGCCACCAGGCGAAGGTGGCCGAACTCGAGATCCTCCACCGCAAGAACCTCGCCGCGGACCCGGCCAAGCGGCTCGAGGAGGAAGAGAACTACCGCGTCGAGCTGCGACGTCTGGCCGAGCGCCTGGAGAGCGACATCGAGCGCATCCGCCGCGGCTGAAGCCGGGTCAGCGCGCCGCGGACGACGCGACCGCCCCTTCCGTCACCGGCGTGACCGGGGGTCTTCTGACCCCCGGGTTCAGATCCTGGAGGGCGGTCACCTGCAGAAGACTGCCGCGCAGCGCCTCGATGGCGTCCACCGCGGCCATCGCCCCTGAGATCGTCGTCACGCACGGGATGTCGAACTTGAGCGCCGTGGTGCGGATCTCCATGTCGTCCTTGTACGACTCGCCGCCCAGGGGCGTGTTCACGATCAGGCTCACCTCGCCGTTGATCAGGTAGTCGACCACGTGCGGCCGTCCTTCGGCCACCTTGTTGACGCGCCGCGTCTCGATGCCCCGGTCGCTGAGGAACGAGGCGGTACCGGCCGTGCACAGGAGTTCGAAACCGAGGTCCCGCAGGCGCTCGGCGACTCGCAGCAGCGCCGGCTTGTCCCGGTCGTTGACCGAAAGGAAGGCGGCGCCGCTGTCCGGCAGCGCGTGGCCGGCGCCCAGCCAGGCCTTGGCGAAGGCGCTGCCGAAGCTGCGGCCGATGCCCATCACCTCGCCGGTCGACTTCATCTCGGGACCCAGGACCGGGTCGACACCCGGGAAGCGGTCGAACGGGAAGACCGGCGCCTTGACGAAGAAGCGGTCGACCGGGGGTTCCTCGACCAGGCCGATCTCCTCCAGGGTCTCCCCGACCATGACCCGGGTCGCGATCTGCACCAGGGGCAGGCCGACCGCCTTGGCGATGAAGGGCACCGTCCGAGAAGCCCGGGGATTCACCTCCAGCACGTAGACCTCTCCGTCGTAGATCGCGAACTGCACGTTCATCAGACCGACGACGCCCAGTCTCAACGCCAGCCGGCTGGCGATGTCGCGCATCTTGTCGAGGTCCGCCTCGTCCACCCGGTAGGGCGGCAGCACCGCCGCCGAGTCGCCGGAGTGGATGCCGGCCTCCTCGATGTGCTGCATGATCCCGCAGACGACCGCCCGCTGCCCGTCCGCCACCAGATCGACATCGACCTCGAAGGCGTCCTCGAGAAAGCGGTCGAGCAGCACCGGCCGCCCGGGCGAGACGTCGGCGGCGCGGCGCATGTAGTTGATCAGGGTCGGCTGGTCGTAACAGATCGACATCGCCCGACCGCCGAGCACGTAGCTCGGCCTCACGACGACCGGATAGCCGATCTCGTCGGCCACCCGGCATGCCTCGTCGAGCGACACCGCGGAGCCGTTCGCCGGCACCAGGATGTCCTCCTCCTCCAGCAAGTCGCCGAAGCGGCGCCGGTCTTCCGCGAGATCGATCGCCTCCGGCGACGTGCCCAGGATGGAGACACCCGCGGCCTCGAGGCTGTGAGCGAGCTTGAGCGGGGTCTGGCCGCCGAGCTGGACGATCGCGCCCAGCGGCTGCTCGCGGCGGTAGATCGCCATCACGTGCTCGAACGTGAGCGGCTCGAAGTAGAGCCGGTCCGAGGTGTCGTAGTCGGTGGAGACCGTTTCGGGGTTGCAGTTCACCATGATCGTCTCGTAGCCGGCCTGCCGGAGGGCGAAGACCGCGTGGACGCAGCAGTAGTCGAACTCGATCCCCTGGCCGATCCGGTTCGGCCCGGAGCCCAGGATCATCACCTTCCGGCGCTCTGTTGGCTGGGCTTCGTCCTCCACCCCGGGCGTCGAGTAGAGGTAGGGGGTGACGGCCACGAACTCGGCGGCGCAGGTGTCCACGCGCTTGAAGACGCGGTCGAGCTTCCGCTTCGTGATCTCGAGGGCGACCAGGTCCTCCCCGCTGCCGAGCAGGGAGGCGACCCGCTGATCGCTCAAGCCGCTGAGCCGCGCCCGGCGCAGCAGCTCGTCGGGCGCGGACTCGAGGTCCCAGCAGGCGAGTTCCGCTTCGATCTCCACGACCGTCCGGATCTCGCGCAGGAACCACGGGTCGATGTCCGAGGCCGCCGCCACCTCCTCGACCGTCCAGCCCTGGCGCAGCGCGGCGAAGACCCCGAAGAGGCGCTGCCAGTTGGGCGTGCTGAGCCGCCGCCGCAGACCGACGGGATCGCTGACGAGCTCCTCCTGGCGCGGCCACGCCGCCTCCAGTTCCAGGCCGGACAGACCCTTCATCAGCGCCTCGCGGAAGTTGCCGCCGATCGCCATCACTTCGCCGACCGACTTCATCGACGTGCCCAGAGTGCCGACGGTGCGCTCGAACTTCTCGAAGGCCCAGCGCGGGATCTTGACGACCGTGTAGTCGAGGGTCGGCTCGAACGCGGCGAACGTCTTGCCGGTGATGTCGTTCGAGATCTCGTCCAGGGTGTAGCCGACCGCGAGTTGCGCGGCGATCTTGGCGATCGGGAAACCGGTCGCCTTCGACGCCAGGGCCGAGCTCCGGGACACTCTCGGGTTCATCTCGATCACGACGCGCCGGCCGGTGCCCTGCTCCACCGCGAACTGGATGTTCGAACCCCCGGTCGCGACTCCCACCTTGCGGATCACGGTGAAGGCGTCGTCGCGCATGTCCTGGTACTCGGGATCGGACAGCGTCTGCTGCGGCGCCACGGTGATCGAGTCACCGGTATGCACGCCCATCGGATCGACGTTCTCGACCGAGCAGACGACGATCGCGTTGTCGGCCACGTCGCGCATCACCTCGAGCTCGAATTCCTTCCAGCCCAGAACCGACTGCTCGATCAGGATGAGCGAGGCCGGACTCGCCTGCAGGGCGCGGAGGATCACGTCGTCGATCTCGTCGCGGTTGAACACCACGCCGCCGCCCTCGCCGCCCAGCGTGAAGCTCGGCCGGACGATGACCGGGAAGCCCAGGCGTTCGATGATCTCCCGCGCTTCTTCCAGCGTCTTCGCGGTGCCGCTCTCCGGCACTTCCAGACCCGCCTCGACCATGGCCCGCTTGAAGAGCTGGCGGTCCTCGCCCAGGCGCAGCGCCTCGATCCCCGCGCCGAGGAGCTTCATCCCGGACTCCTCGAGCGCGCCGGACTCCTCGAGCGCCAGGGTCAGGTTGATCCCGGTCTGGCCGCCGACGGTCGGCAGCAGCGCGTCCGGTCGCTCGCGCTCGATGATCTTCATCGCCACGTCGGGCACGAGGGGCTCGACGTAGGTCGCGTCGGCGAACTCCGGGTCCGTCATGATCGTCGCCGGGTTCGAGTTGACCAGGATGACCCGATAGCCCTCGCGGCGCAGGACCCGGCAGGCCTGGGTGCCGGAGTAGTCGAACTCGCAGGCCTGGCCGATGACGATGGGCCCGGAACCGAAGATCAGGATCGACTCGATGTCCGTCCGCTTCGCCATGAGCGCGCGGAGTGTATAAGCAACCGGGCGCGTCCCAGCGTCGCTTCGCCGGCGGAAGAACGCGGCGCGGAGGAAACACTTTGGCGCCGAGTCGCGTATACTTCTTTCAGAGGCGGCACCGAGCCACAGGCAAGGGTCAAAGCGACTTCGCGCCCTGGCTCCCGTGTCGTCACCCACCGGGTCGCGACTGGAGGCGTCCGCGTCCAGAGGAACTGCGACCCACCCCCGGACACAGTCCGGACCTGCCTTAAACCCTCAACTTCCGCTCAGCGGCCACCGGCCGACTGAGGCGCGATTCAAACCCGGGAGGGGTTGCTTCAGAGCAACCCCTCCTTCCACATTGGGCCGCCTTACTCCCAATGAAGCGCCCGCGCCGGCTCGAGCGACGATGCCAGCCGGGCCGGCCACCAGCACGCGAGGCCGACGACCAGGAAGCTGAAGCCGGCCACCGCCAGCAGGTCGAGCGCCCGCACGTCGAACGGGACGCTGCTGATGAAGTAGATCTCGGCCACGCCCGGATCGAACCGCACGAGTTCGTAACGGGTGATGATCGCGCTGACCAGCGAACCGAGCAGCAGGCCGAGGCCGGTGCCCGCGGCGCCAAGGCTCAACCCGCAGACCAGGAACACCCGCCGCAGCCGCCGGGGGCCCAGACCGAGCGCCGCGAGCACCGCCGTGTCCCTGCCCCTTTCCCGCACCATGACGACCAGGGCCGCGGCGATGTTGAACGTCGATACCAGCACGATCAGGCCCAGCACCAGGAACAGGCCCCACTTCTGCAGCCGAAGCGCCGCGAAGATGTCCCGGTTGCCCCGTCGCCAGTCGGTGACGAGCGCATCGGCGCCCACCAGCTCCTCGATGCTCCGGTGCACCGCCGACGGGTCGGCGCCCTGCGATGTCGCCACCTCGAGGACCACCCCGACCGCGCCGAGGGCCTCGACCGCGTCCCGGTGCAGGACGGCGTAGCTCCGGTCGTACTCGGAGAACCCGGTCTCGAACGCGCCCGCCACCCGAAGCGTGCGGTAGGCGAAGCGCGGCTGGCCCGAGGGCGATCCGACGATCGCCGTCAGACGCAGCAGGTCTCCGTCCGCCGCTCCGAGCGTCCGTTGGAGCTGCCGGCCGAGCACGATCGCGTCGAAGCCGTCGGCGCTCCGTTCGAGCTGCTCTTCGCCGGCGCCGAAGGAGGAGGCCCCGGGCAGGACGCCCCGGAACCAGACATCCACACCGGCCGGATTCGTCCTGCTCGCCAGCGCGCCCTGGCCGGCCAGCGTGACGCCGACCCGCTCCACCCCGGGCAGCCGGCGCAATCGGCCGGCCGTCTCGTCGGCCGAAACCAGGTCTCCCGCGACCTCGCCCAGCGGCGTGACGACCAGAGGTCCGCTCTGGAGCAGCCGGTTCTCGACCGAACTCGTGTAGCCGCTCATCAGCGCCATCGAGACGACCATCGCCGCCACGCCCAGACCGGTCGACCCCAGAGCCGACCTCGCGGTCCCGGTCAGCAGCCGGCTTCGTCCCCCGAGCAGGTAGCGCGCGGCGATCCACCAGACCACCCGGCGGCCCTTCGCCGAAGCACCCGGCTCGTGGGCGCTACCCACAGACGTCGAGGAACTCCCCGAACAGCCGCGCGGCGTCGTGCGGCCCCGGCGCCGCCTCCGGGTGGTACTGGACCGAGAAGATCGGCCGCCCGGTCGCCTTGAAGGCCTCTACCGTTCCGTCGTTCAGATTGATCGCCGCCACCTGGCAGTCGTCGGGCAGGCTATCGCCCGCGAGTGCGAAGCCGTGGTTCTGGCTCGTGATGGAAACCACGCCGGTTTCCTCGTCGCGGACCGGCTGGTTGCCGCCGTGGTGCCCGAACTTCAGCTTGAAAGTCCTGCCGCCCAGGGCCAGACCCAGGAGCTGGTGGCCGAGACAGATGCCGAACAGCGGCGTCCTGGAGTCGATCAGTTCCCGCACCTCGCCGATGATCTCGTGGAGCGGCTCCGGGTCCCCCGGCCCGTTCGAGAGCACCACGCCGTCGACCTCCAGGCCGAGACACTCGCGAGCCGGCGTGCGCGCCGGCAGCACGACCACCCGGGCGCCCTGCCGGACCAGCGAACGAAGGATGTTCCGCTTGACGCCGAAGTCGTAGACCGCGAGCCGGACCTTCTCCTCGCCCTCCGGTTCGAGCTCGTACGGAGCCTCGCACGTCACCTCGTCGACCAGGGCCCGCCCCTCCATCGTCGGCTGCTGCCGCACTTCCTCGACCAGCTCGGCGTCCGGCCGGTCGCAACTCGTGATCAGCCCCCGCATCGCGCCGTGGTCGCGCAGCCGCCGAACCGCCGCCCGCGTGTCGATGCCCGCGAGCGCCGGCACGCCCGCCGAGTCCAGGTACGCGCCCAGTTCGCCATCGCCCAATCCCGAGCGACGCGCCGTGAACTCGCGAACGACGAATCCCTCCACCCAGACCCGGTGCGACTCCTCCGCGCCGTCGTACGTCCCGTAGTTGCCGATGTGGGGCTGGGTCATGATGACGATCTGACCCCGGTAGGAGGGGTCCGTCAGGATCTCCTGGTAACCCGTCATCGAGGTGTTGAAGACGACTTCCGCGAAACGGCTGCCCTCGACCAGGGTCTCGCCGCGGAAGACGGAGCCGTCCTCGAGAATCAGACGCCCGGTCACCGCGCCGGCTCCGACAGTTCCAGCAGCACCCCGCCGGCGCTCTTGGGATGGACGAACTGAACCGTGGCGCCCTCGGCGCCGGGGCCGGGCCGCTCGCGCAGGAGAGAGAGTCCGCCGTCGCGCAGCTTGCCGTCGTCCTCGTGGACGTCGTCGCTCCGCATGCACAGGTGGTGAATGCCCGGGCCGCGCCGCTCGAGGAAGCGGCCCACCGGGGAATCGCTCGAGAGCGGCTCCAGGAGCTCGATGCGCGTACCGCCGCAGGGGATCATCGCCACCCGCACTCCTTCGTGCTCGACCACCTCGATCGCCGCGATCTCGAGACCCAGCTTCTCGTAGAACGTCCTCGCCTCTTCGATCGAAGGGACGGCGATCGCGACATGGTCCAGACCCGTGATCATTGCTATGCGCCTCCGTGCTGCCGGAATCCGCCGACGAACTCGTCGATCAGCCGGTCCGCCAGATCGTAGGGATCGCTGGCCGACCCGGATTCCCGCGGCGCCCGATTCTGCTGCGAATCGTCCTCTCCGTCCAGAGCCTTCGAGCCGCCGGCCGCGAGGAGATCCCGCCCGAACCGGTCGTCGTCGACCGAGCCCATCGCGAGCCGCAGGACCTCGGCGCGGTACAGGTCCAGCACCCGGCGCCGCAGGCGCGCGGCCCGCCGGGCGGCGATCTCGCCTCCCGCCCTCAACCGTTCGAAGCACGCGGCCACCGCGTCCAGGACCTCCGCCGCGCCGTCGCCCGTTCGCGCCACGGTCGGCAGCACCGCCGGCGGTTCGCTACCGGCTCCATCCGCCAGGTGGAGCATCTCCACGATCAACCGGTGCGCGGCAGCGGCGCCGGGCAGATCGCTCTTGTTGACGACGAACACGTCGGCGATCTCCATCGTCCCGCTCTTGATGGCCTGAACGCCGTCGCCCAGGCCGGGCGCCGTGACGAGAACGACCAGGTCCGAGTTTCGGCGAATCGCGGTCTGCGCCTGGCCGGTTCCCACCGTTTCGACCAGGATCCAGGGAAAGCCCGCGGCATCGAGCAGGTCGGTCGCCGCGGCGGCGGCCCGCGCCAGTCCGCCGCCGGCGCCGCGTGAGGCCATCGACCGGATGAAGACGCCCGGATCGGTTTCCAGGTCGGACATCCGAACCCGGTCGCCGAGCACGGCGCCGCCGGTGAGCGGGCTGGTTGGATCGAACGCGAGCACGGCCACCGGCTCTCCCCGTTGCCGGAGCTCCCGGGCCAGAGCGGCCGTCAGCGTGCTCTTGCCGACCCCGGGCGGTCCGGTCAGGCCGATCGTCATCGCGCGGCCGGCACGGCGCCAGGCCGTCTTCGCCAGCGCCTGCGTTTCACCGCCGCCCTCGATGGCGGTCAGAGTCCGGCCCAGACGCCGGGTCTGGCGCCAGGGCTCGGGGTCGTCCAGCCAGGCTTCGATAGTCCGGTCGGCGCTCACGATGCGAACCTGGCGACGTCGACCGCGCCGTAGTAGTGCCAGAGGATCTCGCGGTAGGTCAGACCGCGCTGCGCCATGAAGTACGAGCCGACCTGGCACATGCCGACGCCGTGGCCGCGACCGCGGCCGGCGAAGCGCCAGCCGGGAACGGCACCCTCTCCCGCTTCGGCGGTCAGCCGGACGAGGTGTTCGGGGATGTCGAGCAGCCAGCGGATCGCCAGACCCTGCAACTCGACCGAACTCCGCTCACCGATCAGGTCGAGCCGCGCCACCCGACCCGAGACGCCGCGCTCCAGCACTCTCATGGACCTGAGTCCCAGGCCGGGAAAGCGCTTCTCGACCGCGGCGCGCAGGGAAGCGTGCGACCGCCAGAGCGACCACGGCTCCGCTTTCGGTTGATCTCCAGTTCGCGGCGTCTCGTGAACGAGCAGGACCACCTGGCCGCGGACCAGGTAGACGCGCAGCCGGTCGCCTGGCGCGGCCGTCACGGACGGCGCAGGCACGCCGAGATCGCCAGGGCGGGTCCCCGGCGGAACCTTGGTCACCAACAGCGCCGACTCGGAGGCCAACGGCACCAGCCGGCGGCGACCCTGCTGGCGCAGGTCGAGCCAGCCGCCGTCGAGACCGCCCAGGCTCCCATGGACAACTTCCAGATCGCCGCCGGAACGGGCGCGGTCGAGTCGCTCATCGACCCGTCTCTCGCGCACCCCGCGAGCGCCGATGGACCTCAGCAGGTGCCTGGCGGGCGAGCCCTCGGCGCCGCCCGCCAGGGTCACGACTCCCCCTTCGACACAGGCCGTTGCCAGGGGGCCTCCGCCCGCCAGAAGAGGGAAGACGTGATCGACGAGTTCGGTACTGCCGCCGCAACTCGCCGTGAACAGTGCCTCCTGGAGCGCGCCGTCCCGAAGCAGGATCTCGCCGCCGGTCGCCGCGATCGCGCGGTCCGAGACCGGGTGCTCCACGTCCAGACCGCCGTAGACCTGGCATAGCGGCGTGGCGCAGAGGTCGTACCCCTCCCCCTCGAACTCGCCCAGGCGCTTTACCGCATAGGTGCGCGCGGCCACCGCCTGCGCCTTGATCGCCTCAGGCTCCGGGTACAGGTCCGGTCCCAGTTCGACCGGCACGACGCCGCGCAGGTAGTCCTCGAGCGGCGCCGCGTTGACGACATTCAGTCCGGACCGGTCGCTCAGAAAGACCTCGAGCGCCCCCCGGTAGCGGCGGTCCAGGATGTGGACGACACCGTCCCGCGACTCGAGCCGCAGCCTCCGTCCCGCGACCCAGCCGACTCCATCCACCTCGAATCCGGGATGCTCCAGAACCTGGCCCTCGATGGTGATCCAGACGTCGTCGAACCCCTCGACATGAAGCCGGCCACGAGCCCTCTCCGCCGCCTCCCGGTCACCGAAGCGGCCCACGCGGACCCGGTAAAGGCCGGTGCCCGCGTCGAGCACCGAGTCCGCCTGCTGATCGAGCAGACTCGCCAGCCGGCCGGCCAGCTTCTCCGCCTGCACCCGATCCCGCAACGCCGCCACCTGCAGGCGATGAACCCCCGGGCTCGCTGTCCCCGGCGCCGCCAGCACCTCGAAGGAGCCGGCAACCTCGTACCGCCGGCCGGTCTCGTCCACAAGCCACGAAGGGCCATCGCAGCAGGCAACCTCGACCCGCTCAAGGTCCGTGGCCAGCCCCAGCCGAATCTCCTCCGGCAGAACGATCGACGGAGGAGACGTCGCCGGGCCCGGCCCCGCGGCGAGCAGCAGACAGGCCGCCGCTCCCAAACCCAGGTTGGTCATCCACCGCTCGGCCATCTAGAGCGCTACCGGTGCTGATGGGCCTGGAGTTCGTGGCGGTAGTCGCCGACGGCGTCGATGAGGATCGGCTTCGCCATCTGGTGGAGACGGCTGATCAGGCTTGCAGGGACGCGGCCGGCCAGGGACTGGGCGCCGTCGCCGCGGTCGCCGTCGGCTTCGGAGGTCAGGTAGAAGTTGCTCGTGAACAGGGTCGGCCGGCGGGCCATGTAGCGGCCGTTGATCAGCAGGTACAGCGTGTCGGAGACGAAGGGCGAGGGCCGTCGCGCACCGAGCTCGTCGACGACGACGACATCCGCCTCCTGGAGCGGACGCAGCAGGTCGGCCTGGTTGCGCGGAGCGTCGGGCTGGAAGGTCGCCTGGATGTCGGCGACCAGACTGGTGAAGTCGACGAAGCGGCCGCCGACGCCGTACTGCTCGGCCAGTTCGATCAGGACCGCCACGGCAAGGTGCGTCTTGCCCCGGCCGCTCGGGCCGATGAACACGAGTCCGGCTTCGTTCAGCGATCCGTCGAACTCCATGAACTCTTCGATGTACTGATCGCAGTCGCGGCGCGCGGTGAGGAGTTGATCACCCACATCCCCCGCGAGCCGGAAGTTGGTGAGCCGGCAACCCTGGTACTTGGGCGGAATGCCCAGATCGTCGACGCGACGGCCGCGGACGCGGGTCGAGTGGCAGGTGCAACGTCGTGCCCGGTTGGTCGCGAGGTCGACGATCCAACCGCGCCCGCCGCAGAGTTCGCAGCCTTCCTCGTTCACTCCTCGTCCTCGACCTTGACCAGCGCGCCGCTCCGCACCCAGACCAGGGCGTGCCGGCGCCGGACTCCCCGGCGGCGGTCCGCGGCATCGCGCTCAACGATCGAGAGTAGCCGGTCCCGCTCGGCCTCGAGTCGCGCCAGCCGTTCCTGCAGCGTGAGGATCACCTCGACACCGGCCAGGTTGACCCCCATGTCCCGGGTCAGCGTGAGGATCGACTCGAGCCGGTTCAGTGAGTCCTCGTCGTAGAGGCGGGTGTTGCCATCGCTCCGCTGCGGCTCCAGCAGGCCTTCCCGCTCGTACAGCCGGAGGGTCTGGGGATGAATGTCGTAGCGCTCGGCGACCTTGCTGATCATCACGTAGCGGCCGCCCCCCACCCGCCGACGGCGGGACGGGGGACGGCGCCCACGCGACGACCGCGGCGGCGTCACCTAGCTGGTCCCCTTGTCCCCGGAGGTGCTGCCGTCCCCGGACGTTTCGTCCACGTCAACGAAGTCGGCGTCGATCACATCGTCATCGGCGGCCTGAGGTCCGCCGTCTCCTGGCCCGCCCGCGCCCGGAGGCGCCCCGGGGGCCGACTCGGCGCTGGTCTGTTCGTAGATGACCTGCGCCAGCTTGTGCGAAGCCTGCGTCAGCCGCGCGGATGCGGCCTGCATGGCGGCGGCGTCCTCGCCCTCCATGGTCTTCTTCGCGTCCTCGATCGCGGACTCGAGCTCGGCGCGGTCGCTCTCGGACAGCTTGTCCCGGTGTTCGGCGAGGTTCTTCTCCGTGCCGTAGACCAGCGAGTCGAGCTGGTTGCGGGCGTCGATCGCCTCGCGACGCTTCTTGTCCTCGTCGCTATGGGCCTGGGCGTCGGCGACCATCTTCTCGATCTCGTCCTTCTCGATGCCGCCCGAGCCGGTGATCGTGATCTTCTGCTCCTTGCCGGTGCCCTTGTCCTTGGCCGACACGTTGACGATGCCGTTGGCGTCGATGTCGAACGTGACCTCAATCTGCGGCATGCCGCGAGGCGCGGGGGGAATGCCCACCAGGTGGAAGCGGCCGAGAGTCCGGTTGTCGCCGGCGATCTCACGCTCCCCCTGGAGCACGTGGACCTCGACGGAGGTCTGGTTGTCGCCGGCGGTCGAGAACACCTCGCTCTTGCGGGTGGGGATCGTCGTGTTGCGGTCGATCAGCTTGGTGAAGACGCCGCCGAGCGTCTCGATGCCGAGCGACAGCGGCGTGACGTCGAGCAGCAGAACGTCGGTGACGTCTCCCGCGAGCACGCCGCCCTGGATCGCGGCGCCGATCGCCACCACCTCGTCCGGGTTCACGCCGCGGTGCGGCTCCCGTCCGAAGAACTCCTTGACCGCGTCCTGCACCGCCGGCATCCGGGTCTGACGCCCACCAGGACGATCTCCTCGATGTCGCTGGTGTCGAGGCCGGCGTCCCTGAGCGCCAGGCGGCAGGGTTCGAGGGTGCTCCTGACCAGATCCTCGGTGAGTTGCTCCAGCTTGCTGCGGGAGAGCTTGACGTTCAGGTGCTTCGGCCCCGAGGCGTCGGCGGTCACGAAGGGGAGGTTGATCTCCGTCTCCTGCACGCCCGACAGCTCGATCTTCGCCTTCTCGCCGGCCTCCTTGAGCCGCTGCATGGCCATCGGATCCTGGCCGAGGTCGATGCCCTGGTCCTTCCTGAACTCCTCGAGCAGCCAGTCGATGATCCGTTGATCGATGTTGTCGCCCCCCAGGTGGGTGTCGCCGTTCGTCGCCTTCACCTCGACCACGCCCTCGCCCACCTCGAGAATCGAGATGTCGAACGTGCCGCCACCGAAGTCGTAGACGGCGATCGTGCGGTCGCCCTCCTTGTCCAGACCGTAGGCAAGGGCCGCCGCGGTCGGCTCGTTGACCAGCCGCTCGACGGTCAGTCCGGCGATCTGGCCGGCATCCCGGGTCGCCTGACGCTGCGCGTCGTTGAAGTAGGCGGGGACCGTGATCACGGCGCGCTCCACCGGACCGCCGAGATAGTCCTCGGCCGCCTGCTTCAGCTTCTGCAGCACCATGGCCGAGATCTGCGGCGGCGTGTAGGTCTTGCCTGCGGCCTGGATCTGCACGTCGTCGCCGGAACTCGAGACCGCGTAGGGGACCATCTTCTGTTCTTCGGAAACCTCGCCCAGGCGCCGCCCCATGAAGCGCTTGATCGAGAAGACGGTGTTCGCCGGGTTGGTCACCGCCTGTCGCTTGGCGACCTGGCCGACGAGCCGCTCGCCCTTCTCCGTGAAGCCGACGATCGACGGCGTGGTCCGGCTTCCCTCCGAGTTCGGAATCACCTTCGGATCCGAACCCTCCATCACGGCGACGACGCTGTTCGTCGTCCCCAGGTCGATACCAATGATCTTGCTCAAGACTCTCTCTCCTGAATCGTCCGCGCGGGTGAGCGCGAACGGGTCGGTTTTCTCCGCTCTTCGGCGCTTCCGGGCGGGTGCGGTTTCAACCGCCTGCCTGGCCCAGCGCGCCAGAAACCCTAAGACCTAAGCGATCTGTTGTCAAGTCCCTGGCAGCAGCAATCTGATTGGCGCATGCTCAAATTGCGCCCGGGCCCTGTCGCCGGACGGGGCCGGATCAGCCGGCAGTCAGCCGCGGCTCTTCTCGACGTACCGCATCCTGAGCTGCGCGAGAAGATCCTCGAGCAGCGCCGTCTCCTGCTCGGAGACGTTGCCCCGCGTCTTCTCCTGCAGCACCGACAGCAGGTCGATGTGGAGCCGGGCGCGCGGCAGATCCTGGGCGCTCTGACCGTCCGGTAGCTGGGCGTCGCCAAGCAGGAAGGCGATCGGCTCGGCGAGTACGGCGACCAGGTCCATGAAGCCTGGAGACTGCGCCCCCGGCGGCGGCATCCGGGAGGCCGCCGCGTCCTCGGGGCCCGGCGACGGCGTCGCGGACGGGGCCTGCCCAGCCCCGCCGGCCGGCGCCTCGCCCGGACTCGCCGGGCTGTCCTGACTGGCGCCCGAGGGCGGCTGTTCGGCGGTCGGCCCGGCCTTCTGCTGCTCGAGGAAGCGGTACTCTTCCCGCAGTTCGCCGTCGTCCGTGAACATCCTTCTGTCGGTGACCTTCACTTCCGACCTCCGCTTCCCAAGATGCAACACCCTAGCAAAGGAAACGCGGCCGGAACCGACTCCTGCTCGCTCGCTCCGATCGCCGATCTGATCGACCGGCTGCGCGTCGACTGCCCATGGGACCGTGAGCTATCGCTGGCGGATCTGCGGGCGTACCTGATCGAAGAGGCCCACGAACTGGCCGCGGCGATCGACGAACGCGATCCCGCCGCGATCAAAGAGGAACTGGGCGATCTATTGTTCGAAGCGGTCTACGTCGCCCGCCTGACCTGCGCCGAGCTGGAGATCAAACCGGGCGACGCGCCGCTTGCCGGGGCGATCCGCGCGGTGATCGACAAGATGGTCGCGCGGCACCCTCACGTATTCGGCGACGAGAAGGACCAGGCGAAGGCCGGTTCCGCGGCCGAAGTCGCGGCGATGTGGGAGCAGCGGAAGCGGAGCCACGACGGCGAGCGCTCCGTGCTGGACGGCGTGCCGGCCTCCCTGCCGGCGCTGGTCGGCGCGTACCGGCTCGGGCAGAAGGCGGCCGGCATCGGTTTCGACTGGGACTCGACCGAAGCCGTGCGCGCCAAGGTGGCCGAGGAACTCGGCGAACTGGACCAGGAGACGGCCAACGACCGGAGCGGCCAGTCCGCCGAGGTGAAAGCGCGTGTCGAAGAGGAGCTGGGCGACGTGCTGTTCGCGGTCGCCAACCTCGCCCGCCACCTGGACGTGGACCCGGAACGCGCGCTGGCGGCGGCGAACCGGAAGTTCCGCCGCCGTTTCGCGGCGATGGAAACGAAACTCGAGTCCGGCGGCGACTACGGAATGGAGGAACTGGAACGGTTGTGGGAGCGGGCCAAGCGGAGGGAGCCGTAGCCGCGGCTAGGGTGGGTTCGGCTCGGCGGGTTCTTCCAGGATGAGCGGGAAGTCCAAAGCCTCTTCCAGGACCGGATCTGATCCGTCGTCCCTCTCGCCGAAGGCACTCAGGCGGTTTTCGCCGCTGACGCGGACTCTGCGGTTCAACCGTTCACCCTCGGGGTCCGTGTAGAAGGCCGCGGTCGTCTCGAGCAGGCCGCCGCCGTTCGGCAGTTCGATCTGCTGCAGCGTTCCGGCGTAGCCGAAGGTGGACTCGCCGCTGTGCTCCGCGTCGACTGCCTGGCGCAGGACGGCGGTCAGGATCTCGGCCGGTCCCTGTGAACTGCGATCGGTCAGGACGCCGATGTCTCCCGAGTACAGGCCCCCGGCGCCTTCGAACGTTTGGAGCTTCCGGCCCTCCCGGTCGATCAGGCTGCCCAGCTCACCCCCGGCGAACAGGCCCGCCACCGCGTAGGCGGCCTCCGCGGAACCTCCCGCGACGCCCCGGAGATCGATCAGCAGGGAGTCGCCTGCGTAGCCGTCGAGCAAGGCCTCCACCTGGGCGGCCGTGCCGGAACCGAAGCTTGGGATCCTCAGCACGCCGACCCCGCGGATCTCCTCGAACTCCGGCGGAAGTGGTTCGTACTCGTCCAGGGTCAGGCTCGCTTCGATACTGCTGCCACGCCGGACCAGCTCCAGGCTCAACTCGGAACCGACCGGGCCAGCAAGCTGGCGCCGCAACTCCCAGAGAGGCATCGCGCGGGACGAACGATCGTTGATGCCGGCCACGATGTCACCCGGCTCCAGACCCGCGGTCTCGGCCGGACTGCCGTCGTCGACCGCGACCACATGCGCGATGCCGCGATCCTTGAGCACCAGGACGCCCGAGTGCCGACGGCCCACCTCGCGCGCCGCCCGGTACGACTCGACCTCGCTCGCCGGTACGTAGACCGAGAAGGGATCGAGGGCATCCGTCACGCCATCCATGGCGCCCGCCGTCAGACTGCGTCCATCGGTCTCCTCGACGTACGAACCGCGGATCAGCCGAAACACCTCCTCCCACAGCGCGAGGTACTTGTAGATCGAGTCCCGTCCGGCGTCCTCCGGGTCGTCGCTGGCGCCCAGCCAGGCGCCGCCGGCGAGACCCAGGACCAGAAGCAGGGAAAGGCAAACGGCAGTCAGCCGGCCGCCGCCGAACCCGCGGCGGCCCAACCCCCGGCGGCGCTGCGCCCGGGACCGCCCGCTGCCTTCCGCGTCCACCGTTCCCTCAGGCGAGCGAAGCGACTGCCTCGTCCTCGTCCTCCAGGATGTCCAGCACCGTGACCAACTGGGTGATCTGCAGCACCCCCAGGACCCTGCTCGGCATGGAGAACAGGCGCAGCTTGCCGCCCCGGTTGGTGACCGTGGTGTAGGCGGCAACCAGCTCGCCGACGCCGGAGGAGTCGATCGAACGCACCCGGCCCATGTTGAGCAGGATGCTCGTAGCGCCCTCGCCGACCGCCGCCTGGACGGCCTCTCTCAGAGCCACATCGCCCTCGCCAATCGTAATCCTGCCCTGGAGATCGAGAATTGTCGCTCCGTCGCGCTGGCGCTTTTCAATCTTCATTCGCTTCTCCCTGGTCTGCTTCGGCGCTGCTGCCCGGGGCGCCGAACTTCTTGTGAAGCCGGACCTTCGTGCCGCCATCGGCGCCGAAATCGTAGTCGATCTTATCCATGAACCTGCGCATGTAGAAGATGCCCCTGCCTTCCGTCCTGAGCAGGTTGTCGGGGGCGAGCGGGTCCGCCACGGCGTCCGGATCGAAGCCGCTGCCCTGGTCCTCGACCGTGATGTCGACTCCGCTCTCGTCCACCGCCAGACACACGTCCACCTTCTTCTCGGGATCGAGGCCGTTGCCGTGCTTGATCGCGTTGGTCAGCGCCTCCCGCAGCGCGATGCCCATCCAGTAGCCGGTCTCTTCGTCGATCGGCAGCGACTCGAGCGTCTCGTCCAGCACCGCCTGAACCAGCTCGATGTTCTCGTACCGGCTGCCGATGGAAAGCCGAATCGTCTGCTGAACGGGTTCCGGCACGGCAGCCTCCGCCTCAGGAGCGGGCCCGGGTCGCGCCGCGCTGGTGCTGGTACCGGCTTCCAGCGCCCGGTTCGCCGTAGGCGGTCCGCGGCTCGGACTCCATCGCGATGAAGATGAGCTGGGCGATCCGGCGGCCCGCGTCGAGCACGAACGGCACCGGACCGAGGTTCTGCAGTTCCAGGGTGATGTTCCCCTCGAACCCCGGGTCGCACCAGCCGGCCAGCGAATGGTTGATCCACAGCCGGCCCAGCGTGGACTTGAGCTTCAGGTCGCAGGCCACCGTACGCGGAATGCGCACGAACTCGAGAGTGGTGGCGAGCACGACCTCGCTCGGGAACAGCTTGATCCTGTCGCCGTGGAACTCCTCCGGATCGCGGGTGGGGCAGATCCAGTGGTCGCCGACACGGACGTCGTAGCTGGCCGCGTTCACCTGGTCCGGCTCGAAAGGGTCGACGCCGCCCGCCTCGCCCCAGGCGCGGATCCAGTGGTCCGGCTTGATCACGGCCGCTCCGCCACTGTGCCGTCCACGTCCCCCACCTCAGTAGAAGTAGACGGGACCGCCGTCCTCGCCACGGTGAATCGTCTCGACGAAACGAATGACGCCCTCCTTGAGCGACATGGTCAACGTCGACGTCCGGAAGCCGTCACCGAAGAAGCGGACGCCCCGCAGCAGGTCGCCGCCGGTGACGCCGGTGCAGCAGAACAGGATGTCCTCCCCCGGCGCCAGCTCTTCGGTCCTGTAGACGCGGTCGGGATCCTCGATGTCGAACTCCGCGAGCCGCCGCTTCTGCTCGTCGGAAAGCGCCGACAGCCGCCCCTGGATCTCTCCGCCGAGGCAACGCATCGCCGCCGCCGTGATCACTCCTTCCGGCGCGCCGCCGGCGCCGATCACCGCGTGGACGCCCGTGCCGCGGACAGCCGCCGCGATCGCCGTCGACAGGTCCCCGTCGCCGATCAGCTTGATGCGCGCCCCGGCGGTCCGGATGTCGTCGATCAGGCCCCGGTGCCGGTCCCGGTCGAGTACGACCACGGTCAAGGCGCTGACGGCGCAGTCGAAGGCGGCCGCGATCGCCTTCAGGTTGTCCTCTACCGGAGCGTCCAGGTCGACCTTGCCGCGGGCGGTCGGGCCGACCACGATCTTGTCCATGTAGATGTCGGGGGCGTGGAGCAGGCCGCCGCGCTCGGACGCGGCGAGCACCGCCATCGCGTCGGAAGCCCCGGTGGCGCAGAGATTCGTCCCCTCCAGGGGGTCGACCGCGAAGTCCACCCGCAGATCGCCCGCGGCCCGGCGGCCGACCTCTTCGCCGACGTAGAGCATCGGCGCCCTGTCGCGCTCCCCCTCGCCGATCACCACCCGGCCGTCGATCGCCATCTCCGCCAGGACCCCGCGCATCGCCTCGACGGCGACGTGGTCCGAGTGGTGGCGGTCGCCGTATCCCATCGTCTGGGCCGCCGCGACCGCGGCGGCCTCGGTGACGGCGACGAAGTCGTGGTCGCGGAGTTCCCCGGTCACGAGCCGGCCCCCGCGGCGGCAGCGGCCAGCTCCGGCCGGTCCGCGGCCTCGCGCGCCTGGTTGCGGCTCATCGGCGGGTTGAAGGAGGGAATGCCGGTAATCGCCGCGCCGATCACGAGGCCGTGGATGTCGTGCGTGCCCTCGTAGGTGTAGACGGACTCGATGTTCAGCATGTGGCGTACCACCGGGTACTCGTCGGAGATGCCGTTGGCGCCCAGGATCTCGCGCGCCAGCTTGGCGCATTCGCGGGCGACCCAGACGTTGTTCCGCTTGCACATCGACACGTGCTGCGGTTCCATCGTCCCCGCCGTCTTCAGGCCAGCCAATTGGTAGACGAGGAACTGTCCCTTGGTGATCTCGGTGATCATCCAGGCCAGCTTCTCCTGGACGAGCTGGTGGCTGGCGATCGGCTGACCGGCGAACTGCACCCGCTGGCGGGCGTACTCGAGCGCCGTGTAGTAGCACTCCATCGCCGACCCGAGGCCGCCCCAGCAGATGCCGTAGCGCGCCTGGTTCAGGGTCTGAAGCGCTGAGCCGACGCCCCGGGTGCCCGGCAGGATGTTGTCGGCCGGAATCCGGCAGTTCTGGAACGAGAGTTCGCCGGTCACCGAGGCCCGGAGCGAGAACTTGCCGTGCTGTTCCGCGCTCACGAAGCCCTCCGTCCCCTTCTCGACGAGGAACCCGCGGATCCCCTCGTCCGTTCGCGCCCAGACCACCGCGACGTCGGCGACGCTGCCGTTCGTGATCCACTGCTTGGCGCCGTTCAGCACCCAGCAATCCCCGTCCCGACGAGCGCGCGTGCGCATCGCCGAGGGATTCGAGCCGAAGTCCGGTTCAGTGAGCCCGAAGCAGCCGATCATCCGCCCGCTGGCCAGTCCCGGTATGAACCGGTCCTTCTGCTCCCGGGAGCCGAACGTGAGAATCGGGTACATGACCAGGGAACTCTGGACCGAGACCATGCTGCGGATCCCCGAGTCCCCCCGCTCCAGCTCCTGCATGACGAGGCCGTAGGCAACGTCGCCCAGGCCCGGCAGCCCGTACTCGGTGAAGTTCGCCCCGAACAGGTTCAGGTCGCCGAGCTCGGGAGCGAGTTCCATCGGCGCCCGCGCTTCCCGGTGATACTGCTCGATGATCGGCTTCACCCGCTCGTCGACGAACTGGCGGACGGTGTCCCGGATGAGTCGTTCCTCGCCGCTGAGCAGCGAGTCGAAGTTCATGAAATCGACGCCTGGAAATCGGTCCAAAGCCCTCTCCCGGGTGGTTCACGGCAGCGCCGAACCCTACCAGTAGGATGCCGGCCGTGACCCTGTTCCGTTTCGCGCTTCCCATGGTGGCGGGCGCTGCCTGCGCGTGGTGGATCGACCGTTCCACGGCCGCGCGGGGGCTGCTGCCGCCGGGCTTCAAAGATCCCGCGTGGGGCGACTTTCGTCGCCTCGCGGCGATGATCCTGCTCGCCGTAGTGCTCTGGTTCGGCGTGTTCGCCGCCATCGGCCAGATCGGCCTGCCGTCAAGTATCGACGAGATCGATTTCGAGCGGCTGTCGCCCCTCAACCTGTTTCTGATGCACGCGATCCTGGTCGGGACGCTCGCGTCCTGGATGCTCCTCGGCTACTGGCGCTGCGGGCACGACGCCGGCTCGGTCGTCCTGAGCCAGCTCGGGCTGCGCACCCGGACCGGCCAGAGCGTGCCGGTCGAGCTCGGGATCGGCTTGGGCGCCGGCGTCGTTCTATGGGGTGGTGTGCTCGTCATTGTCCTGGTCGCCGCCCTGCTCCTCGCCGCCGCCGGCGGCTTCGAGAACCTCCCCAATGAAGCGCCGAAGATGGTGCTCTGGATGGGCAGCCTGCCCGTGCTCCTGCGCCTCATGGTCAGCCTCTCGGCCGGCGTCGTCGAGGAAGTCTTCTTCCGCGGCTTCCTCATGCCGAGAGCGGGCTTCGTCACCTCGAACGTCCTCTTCGTGCTCGCCCACCTGTCCTACGAACAGCCCTTCATGCTCCTGGGCGTCGCCCTCCTCTCCGTCGGCTTCAGCTACCTCACCATCTGGCGAGGCAACATCTGGCCCGCCATCGCCGCCCACTTCCTCTTCGACGCCATCCAGTTGCTCATCCTCGTGCCCTCAGCCGCCAACGCAGCAGGGAACTCACCGTAGCTGGCACCGCCACGTCACTACCGCAGTGACAATGTCCACCAGTCCGCTAGGGATCGGGGGAAGGGTGCAGCCGACGAGCCACGCCGACCACCTCCAGCCTGCGCCCGGCGTCTGAGGGGAGGGTCCCAGCGAGGCTGTCGGCAAGCCTCTCCCGAGATCGTCACGTTGACCGACAACACCACGCAGCGCAGCCGACCGCAGCGAGCGCCGACTTCCCATCCACCAAGACAGCGTGAGCGGCCGCTGGGACCCTCCCCTCAGGCGCCGGGTGCAGGCGGGTGCGTCCGACGACGCCGCGGCACCGGCCTCAGATCAGCAGGCCGGCGATCGTGGCCGTCTGCAGGCAGGCGAGGGTGCCGGCGATCATCGCGCGGAGCCCGAGGCTGGCGAGTTCGCTCTTGCGTTCCGGGGCGATGCCGCCGATGCCGCCGATCTGGATCGCGATCGACGAGAAGTTGGAGAAGCCGCACAGCGCGTAGGTGGCGATGACCCGGGACTTCTCGGACAACTGGTTCTCGGCCGAGATGTCCTCGAAGCGGGAGTAGGCGACGAACTCGTTGGCCGCGGTCTTCAGGCCGAGCAGCGTTCCCACCGCGTCCGCTTCCGCCCATGGCACCCCCATGACCCAGGCCAGGGGCCGGAACAGGAAGCCGAGGATCATCTCCAGGTTGAGTCCCGGAAGCCCGATCCAGCCGCCCACCGGCCCGAGCAGGCCGTTGACCAGCGCCACCAGGGCGATGAAGGCGAGCAGCATGGCGCCGACGTTGAGCGCCAGCTTCAGGCCGTCGCCGGCGCCCTGGGCGGCGGCGTCGATCATGTTCGCCCAGGGCGTCTTCACCTTGAAGTCGGTCTTCGCCGAGACCTTGTCGGTTTCCGTTTCCGGAATCATCAGCTTGGCCATGACCAGGGCGGCCGGGGCCGACATGACGCTGGCCGCGATCAGGTGGCCGGCAGGAATGCCCATTCCCACGTAAGCCGCCATGACGCCGCCGGCGACCGTCGCGAAACCGCCGGTCATTACCGCCATGAGTTCGGAGCGGGTCATGCTGCCGACGTAGTGGCGGATCAGCAACGGCGCCTCGGTCTGGCCCACGAAGATGTTGGCCGAAGCGGACAGCGACTCGGGGCCGGAGGTGCCCATCACCTTCGTCATCACCACCGCGAAGAGCTTGACCACTCGCTGGATGACTCCGAGATGGTAGAGCACCGCGACAACGCTCGAGAAGAAGATGATCGTCGGCAGCACCCGGAAGGCGAACGGGACGTGCTCGAACCCCTGGCCGAAGACGAAGCGAGACCCGTCGTCGGCGAAGGCGAGGAAAGCGGTCACGGCCCTGGTGGCCCACTCGAAGAACACCTCCCCCGGAGCGGTCCGCAGGATGAGCAGCGCGAGGACGAACTGGATCGCGATCCCCGTGACCACGGTCCGCCAGCGGACCTGGAAGCGATTCGTGGAGAGCAGCCAGGCGATGCCCGGAATGACGAGGAGTCCGATGAGGCCCGTCACGGTCCGCCCAGCGGCCGCGGTCGCCTAGGGACCGCTCGCCTTCAGGAAGCTGAAGTAGTCGCTGTCGGTCGACACGACCAACCAGGTATTCGGGTCGATCGTCTTCTCGAAGGCCTCCATCGTGCGCAGGAACTCGTAGAAGCTCCTCGACTGGACCGACTGGTTGTAGGCCGAGGCGTAGATCTCGGTAGCCTCCGCGTCGGCCCGGCCCCGAATCTCGGTGGCCTGGCGGTAGGCCTCGGACTCGATCCGCTTCAGGTCGCGATCCATGTTGCCGAGAATCTCCGAGGCCTGGCCCTGGCCCTGGGAGCGAAAGCGGTCGGCAATCCGCTGGCGTTCCGAGATCATCCGGTTGAACACGTCCGGCTCGACCTGCTGGCCGTAGTTGATCCGCCGGAACTGCACGTCCAGCACCTCGATGCCCAGATCCGCGGTCCGGTCCTGTGCCGCGGCCAGGATGTCCTGACGGATCGCGTCCCTGCCGGTCACGATCTCCTCCAGGCCGCCGCCTCCGTCCTCGTCGAGGCCGCCGCCGGCGTCCGGGTACGACTCGTCCGCCGCGGCCTCGCGGTTCGAACTGCGGATCACCTCGATCAGGTCGTGGTTGGCGATCGCGTTGCGGGTCTCGCCGTCAAGGATGTCGTCGAGCCGCGACTGCGCGCCCAGCTCGTCGCGCAGGCGCTGGAAGAACAGCAGGGGGTCGGAGATCCGCCACCGGGCGTAGGTATCGACGAAGATGAACACCTTGTCGCGCGTCGGCAGTTCCTCCGCGGAGCCCTGCCATTCCAGGAAGCGGCGGTCGAAGTAGTGGGCCTTCTGGATGAAGGGCAGCTTGAACTTGAGACCCGGCGTGTCGATCGCGTCGCCGACCGGAGCGCCGAACTGCGTGATGATCGCCTGGCGATCCTCGGGAACGATGAACAGCGCGTTGCTCGCGAGGAGCAGCAGCACCAGGACCGGGAGGATGACGAGGACCTTCACGGCGTTCCCTCCCCGGCCTGCTGGGCCGCGGCCTGCCGCGAGGTCCTCGAAGCGCTGACTCCCTCGAAGCTCATGATCGGCGTCAGGCCGTCGACATCCTCATCGACGACGATCTTCCGGCCTACCTTCGGCAGCACGCGCTCCATCGTCTCGATGAACAGCCGCTTGCGCGTCACCTCCGGCGCCTGGCGGAACTCCTCGTAGAGGGCGTTGAAACGGGTCGCGTCGCCCTGGGCCCGGTTCACCCGGTCGAGCGCGTAACCCTCAGCCTGCTGGATCGTCTGCAGCGCCTGACCCTCGGCTCGGGGAATGACCCGGTTGTACTCGGCCTCGGCTTCGTTGACCAGCCGTTCGAGCTCCTGCTCGGCCTGGTTGACCGCGTTGAAGGACGGCTTGACCGGCTCGGGCGGGTTGTTGCTCTGGAGCACCACCTGGTCGATGGCGATCCCGGTCTCGTACTGGTTGCACAATTCCTGCAGCTCGACCTTCACCGCGCCCTCGATCTCGGCCCGGCCGACGGTCAGCACTTCGTTCACCGTGCGGTCCCCGACCACCTTGCGCATCACCGCCTCGCTCATGTCGCGGAAGGTCGTGTCGAGGTTGCGAACCCGGAAGAGGAACTGGTACGGGTCGACGACCCGGTACTGGACCACCCACTCGACGACCGCGGCGTTCAGGTCGCCGGTCAGCATGTTCGCCTCGTCCGGGTTGGACACGAAGGAGCTTCGCACTCCCACGCTCTCGCTGCTGAAGCCGAACTCCTCCTTCAACTGGCGCCGCACGGGCACCTTCGTCAAACGGTCGATCAGCGGGATCTTGAAGCGCAGGCCAGGCTCGGTCGTGCCCGCGTACTTGCCGAGACGGAGGATGACGCCCACCTCCTCGGGCTGTACCGTGTAGACACTGGACAGGGCCAGGAGGCCGGCCACCACCACCACGGCGATGATCTTCAGACCGCCCAGGCGCTCGCGCAGCGCCTTGGTCACATTGCCGAGATCGAGGGGGCTGTCGGCGCCGGGAAAGTTGTCAGGCATAGCAAACGAGGCTATGCCATTGGCCCCCGGAAGACAACCGCTGAAACGGTAGTGTTAGCGGTCGATGGCGGGGGTCGCGTTGCATTCGAACGGCCATGCATCACGTCCAGCATCGTTGCTCCTCAGTCGAATACGGCCCGGTATGCTCCCCCGTCGCGCCTTGCTGGACGCGCGCCTGACCGTTCTCGGTGCTACACGCACCCCCGCCACCGACCGCTAGCCGCCTATGCCGCCGCGTTTCGACGACGACGCGAGGACGCTCCGGCTGTCCGTGGCGGACCTGCTCGAACACAGCGCCGCGAGGCACCTCGGGTTCGCCAATCGCGGCGGTTTCGAGCGGCTCTGGGTGGGTCAGGCGATCCACAGCCGCTACCAGGAAAGGGCGATGGAACGCGAGCCGAGCTACCGGCGCGAGGTCGAGCTGTCGTTCGAGTTCGAGCACCGGGGCTGGCGGGTGACCCTGACCGGACGCGCCGACGGGCTCTACCGGGACGCCGGCGGCCGGCTGGCGATCGAGGAGATCAAGTCGGTGCGGCCGAACGCCGACCCCTCGCCCGCGCTGCTCTCGACCTACCGCCGGCAGGCCGCGATCTACGCCTGGATCGTCCACCGCTCGGGCGTCGCCGCCGCGCTGCCGGTGCGCGCCGAACTCGTTCTGATCGAGATCGGCAGCGCCGAGATCGAACGCCTCGACGTGGAACTCGACTTCGAGGAGCTCGACTCCGACATCCGGCTGCGGCTCAACCGGCTCGTCCGCGAGTACGAGTCGGAGAGAGCGGAGCGCCAGCGCCGCGAGCTGGCCGCCGAACGGCTCGAGTTCCCGTTCCACCAGCCCCGGCCGGGCCAGCAGGAGATCGTCGACCGCGCCGGCCTCGCGGTCGAGCAGCGCGAGCACCTGCTGGTCCAGGCGCCGACCGGGCTGGGCAAGACCGCCGCCGTCCTCTTCCCGGTGCTCCGCGAGGCCCTGGCGAACGACCTGCGAGTGTTCGTGCTCACCGCGAAGAATACCCAGCAGGCGATGGCCAACCAGGTCATCGACCTGCTGAACCGGGAGCGCGCCTTCCACGCCCTGCACCTTCGCGCCAAGGCTCGGATGTGCGCGAACGACGAGATCATCTGCCACGAGGACTACTGCCAGTACGCCCGCGACTACTACGTCAAGCTCCAGCGAAGCCAGGTCCTCAACCGGTTGCTCGACGAACACAGCCTGCTCGAGTCGGACACGATCTTCGACGTCTCGAAGGGGGTTCGGGCATGCCCCTTCGAGATCAGCCTGGAACTCGGCCGGCGGGTGCAGGTGGTGGTCGGCGACTACAACTACGCGCTCGATCCCTTCGTCAAGCTGACCGAGTTCCAGGGCGACGCCGACCTCTCCGGCACCGTCCTCGTCGTCGACGAGATCCACAACCTGATCGACCGCGGCCGCGGCTACTACAGTCCGGAACTCACGGCGGCAAGCTGCCGGGCGGCCCGGGCGGGTCTGCGCCGGGCCGCCCGCGGCACCGAGGGCGGGCCGACCGAGCGCCTGCGGGAACTCTGCGCCGCCCTGGAGGAGCTGATCCAGGGCGAGGTCGAACTGCAGATCGACGGACCCGACCGCAACGCGGTGGCCGAGGGCGCCGCGCCCGAAGAGCAGCTCTGGCGCCTGCGGGCCGCCTTCGACCGCGGCTTCGTGGACTACCTGGAGTTTCGCCGGGACACCCGTTCCTTCGCGGCCAACGACGCCTTCGTCGAGCTCTACTTCGAGCTGCTGCGGTTCCTGAACACGCTCCAGCTCGCCTCGCAGCCGAAGCACGCGGAGTCCTTCAGCTTCCTGTTCCGGCGAATCGACCGCGAGCCCAGCCTGGCCATCCTGTGCAAGGACGCGAGCTCCTTCCTGGGGGCCACGATCAACCGCTGCCGCTCGACCATCGGCCTGTCCGCCACCCTGCAGCCGTTCGAGTTCTACCGCGACCTGCTCGGCCTCGACGCGGCCCGCACCTCGACCCTCGAGGTGCCGAGCGCCTTTCCGGCCGAAAACCGCCGGGTCGTCGTCGACACCTCGGTCACAACGACCTACCGAACGCGCGACGACAACTACGGCCCGATCGCCGAGCGGCTGGCCGAGTTCGCCCGCTCCGTCCCCGGCAACTCGATGGCGATCTTTCCCAGCTACCGGTTCCTCGCCGAAGTCCAGGAACGGCTCCCCGACTGCGGCCGCACCGTCCTGGTCCAGCAGCAGACGACCAGCGAGGAGAAGCGGAAGGAAGTGCTCGACGCGTTGACAAATCCGCTCCAGGGCGACGTGCTGCTCCTGGCCGTGGCCGGCGGCGTGTTCTCGGAAGGCGTCGACTACCCGGGCGACGCGCTGCTCGCAGTGGCCGTGGTCGGCCCCTGCCTGCCCGCGGTGACGATGGAGCAGAAGCTGCTTCAGGCCTACTACGACGAGCGCTTCGAGCGCGGCTTCGAGTACGCCTTCGTCGTTCCGGGAATGACCCGCGTGGTCCAGGCCGCCGGCCGGCTGATCCGCTCCGCCGAAGACCGCGGCGTCATCGCCCTGTTCGACCGCCGCTTCCTGCAGCGCCCCTACCGGCGGCACCTGCCCGCGGAGTGGTGGCCCGGGTCCGACGGCGACGAAGAAGCCGACATCGCCGGCCATCCTGCCACCACCGCCGCCGCCTTCTTCTCATGACACAGCTCCTCCACCGGATCGAAGCCTTCATCGCCACCGGCGATGGCCACTTCGTCGAGCTTGCCGCGGCCGCCGCCCGCTTCGGGTACGAGCGGGTCGAGCCCTACCGCCGCCTGTGCGACCGGCGCGGCCTCGGCGCAGGCGGCCTCGGGGACTGGCGCCTCGCACCGGCCGTGCCCACCTCCGCCTTCAAGTCGCTCCGCCTCGCCGCCGCCGAACCCCGCGAGGTCTTCAGGAGCAGCGGCACCACGCGAGGCGCGGAACGGCGGAGCGTCCACCACCACCCCTACCCCGACCTCTACCGGACCGTGATCGACGCCTCCTTCGCGGACGCCTGCCTGCCCGCGGGCGCGGAGCGCCTCCCGGTCCTCTCGCTCATCCCCGACCGGGCGATCGCTGCCGACTCGAGCCTCTCGTTCATGGCGGCCCACGTGTTCGAGCGCCACGCCGCGCCCGGCAGCGCCTGGGCAGTGCAGGAAGCCGGCATCGATCTGGACCTCGCCTGGCGCTGGCTCCGGGCGCAGGCGGACGGCGAGCCCGTCCTCGTCCTCGCCACCGCCCTGGCCCTCGTCCTGCTGCTCGACCGGCTCGAAGGCGAATCGGGCGACGTCATCCGGCTTCCCCCGGGCAGCCGGGTCTTCGAAACCGGCGGCTTCAAGGGACGAAGCCTGAAGACGACCCCCGAGGCAGTTCGGCGACGTGCCCGCACCCTGCTCGGCCTCCAGCCGGACGCCGTGGTGCGGGAGTACGGGATGACCGAACTGACCAGCCAGGCCTACTCCCGGCCCGGCGGCGAACGGCTGCGCACGCCGTCGTGGATGCCGTTCCGGGTCCTCGATCCGGAGTCACTCGAAGAGGTCGAGGACGGCGAGACCGGGCTTCTCGCCTTCTTCGATCTCGCCAATCTCGGCTCCGTCTGCCACGTCCTGACCGAGGACCTCGGCGTCCGGGAGGACGGCGCCTTCCGGCTGCTCGGCCGCGCGAGCGGCGCCGAACTGCGCGGCTGTTCCCTGACCGCCGAGGAACTGGGCGCCGCGTGAGCACACTCGCAGCCACGGTCGTCGCGCAACGGCTGGCCGCGGCCGCGCCGTCCCTCCGTGCCATCCCGAACGACGTTCTGCTCACCGCCTGGAACGACACGCTCGGCGCCTTCCTCGACGCCGACAGCCCGGAGCGCCGCGACCTCGACCCCGGCCTGCTTCAATCCACCGGCCTCTCGCCGGCCGGCCTGAACCACGGCCTGAAGAGCATCGGCGAAGGCATGCTCGAGGATGCCGCGGCCGCCGAACTTCAGCGGCCGCGCCGCCAACGGGAAGACGGCTTCAGCCTGGTCGTCCTGCCGGCCGAGCCCCCCGGCTTGATCTTCCAATCCCTCCTGCCCGCCCTGGTCGCACGCGCTCCCGTCCTGTTCAAGTCATCCCGCGCCGAGCCCCACTTCGCACCGGCATTCCTCGCCGCCCTCGGCCGGCGACTACCCGAGCTGCACGACGCCTACGCCGCCGCCACGTGGACGGGCGGCGACGAAGCGATCGAGACGCCACTCCACGCCGCCGCCCGACTCGTCGTGGCCTACGGCGGCGAGGCAACGATCGATGCCCTCCAGTCCGCCGTCGTAGGGCGGTTCATCGCTTTCGGACCCAGGCTCAGCCTGGGCTGGGTCGGTCCCGGCGCCGACCCAGATCAGGCCGCACACGGCATGGCGCTCGACATCGCGACCTTCGACCAGCGCGGCTGCCTGTCCGTCCACGCCGTCCTCGCCGAACCGGACACCGCCCCCACCTTCGCCGCCGCCCTCGCAAGGGCCCTCACCGAACTCGCACTCGATCTCCCGCCCGGCCACAGCAACACCACCGACCGTGCGGGCGTCCGCCTCGCCCGCGAGGACGCCGAACTTCGAGACCTCGACTGGCATGGAGACGCACTCGACGCCGGCACCGTCATCGTCGACCCTGACCCGCGGATCAGCCCCTCGCCCGGGCTCCGCACCGTCCGTATTCATCCAGTCGAAGGCGTCCCGCCGCTCGACCATTGGAACGGCCGGCTTCAGGGCGTCGCCTTCGCCGGCCACATGCCCGCGACCATCCACCGCGCCTTCGAGCAAACCGGCGTCTCGCGCTTCGCCCCCGCCGGCCGACTCCAGGCAACCGACGCCGCCTGGCGCAACGGCGGCGTCGACCTGGCCGCCGAGTTCGCGAACGAGAGCTGACAAGCACCGCGGCGTTCGTACATGGATGCTAGAATGTCCTTACCATGCAGAAACGCCTGACCCGAACTGGCAACAGTCACGCCCTCGTCCTGGACAAGGGAATCCTCGAGGCCACCGGAATCGACAGCGACACGATGCTTGAGGTCTCGACGGACGGCGACGTCATCCTGATCTCCCCGGTCCGTGACGAAGATCGCGTAGCGAAGCTCAAGCGGGGGCTGGATCGCATGCACGAGCGCTACGCCGGCGCCTTCCGACGTCTGGCGCAGTAGGACCGAGGCGTTCGGGCGAGTGGAACCGGAGTTCCCCACGCTTGACGAAGTGCTTGCGATCCACGCGGAGCAGATCGAACGGTACGGAGGCACTGAAGGAGTACGCGACCACGGCCTCCTGGCGTCCGCCCTGGCAATGCCCGCCGCGACGTACGGCGGTCAGTTCCTCCATGCGAACCTCTTCGAGATGGCCGCCGCCTATCTCTTCCATCTATGCAAGAACCATCCATTCGTGGATGGAAACAAGCGCACGGCTCTAGCCGCCTGTCTCGCCTTTCTGTGGCTCAACGATCTCGAAGTGGTGGCCGATCCGGACGAGATCGCGGATTTGGTCCTCGGCGTCGCCGATGGCAGCGTCGGCAAGGCGCAGGTGGCGGTGTATCTGGAGGAGCGCGCTCGCCAGCTGTAGTTACGGCTCTGGCGGCAAACCCGACACCGTCTCGACCACCACGCCGTCCTCGACCAGGAACGAGCGCGGCAGCGTCCGGTATAGCGGATTCAGGAACGTCGGCGGCGCCTCGCGGATCTCGAAGGCGGGGCCGTAGGACCAGAAGAACGTCCGGTTCTCGTCCGGCGTCGCGGAGCTGAGGACCCACATCCGGCCACCGGCGAAGACGTGCTGGTTCAGGGCGTCGACGGCCTTGCCGAGGTCTTCGTCCAGGTCGGCGATGACCAGCCAGTGTTCGCCCTCTTCGAGCTCCGGCACGATCGTCGACAGGCAGAGCCGGCTGTCGCCGTCGCCGCTGCAGATCTCGTCGATCGTCAGGTCGGGCTTGAGCCGCGTCGCCAGGTTGTCGAGCGGGAGGTCCGGCGCGGCGCGGGCGAACGCGAGCAGCCCCACGGTCAGGGTGCCGACGACGGCGAGCCGGATCCAGGGCGCGCCCTCGGCCGCGCGCCGGCCCAGAAACGCCAGCGCCAGCGCCGGCACCATGAGCGCCAGGTCCTGCCAGAACGCCTCCGCCGGTGTCCGCTCGACCAGGTTGCCGAAGCAGCCGCAGCCGGCTTCGTCCTCGGTCGCGATGCCGCGCAGGTCGCGGTAGTAGGCCCGGCCGGTGAGAAACAGGAAGAAGGCGACGAGGAGCGCCGACGGCCCGAGCACCCACATCCGGCGGAGCCCCAGGATCAGCGCGCTGCCGAGACCCATCTCGAGCGCCAGCGCGATAGCCGTGACCACGACGGCCGGCAGCAGGAAGTCGAGCCCCTCGATCTCGATCAGCTTGACGAACGCCTGCGGGTCGAGCGCCTTGACGACTCCACCGAAGACCAGCACGGCGCCCAGAAAGGCGCCCCCGGCCCAGCCGACGACGGGAAGTACGGAGCCCAACGCTCCGCCCGGCGATGCCGCGCGGGTCTTGCGGCGCAACTCACTCGACATCGTCGTCTCTCGTCCGTCTGATGTCCATGCGTTGTTATCCTCGCCCGGGCTCCGAGAGCGGCCGAATCGCGCCTCCGTTGCGGGAACAACGGCATCCCGCGCCCCCACATTCCGGCGCCGCCGCGCCGCCTCCCAGCCGCGCAGATTACCCCATGATCTCCATCTCCAACCTCGCCAAGAGCTTCGGCGAGCAGACCCTGTTCGAGGGCGCGACCGTTCGTTTCGCCAAGGGCGAGCGGTACGGCATCGTGGGCTCCAACGGATCGGGAAAGTCGACCCTGCTGCGCATCCTGAGCGACGAGGAACCGGCCAGCGAGGGCTCGATCTCCATCCCAAAGCGTTGCCGGCTCGGGGTGCTGAGGCAGGACCACTTCGAGTACGAGACCGTGCCCATCCTCGACGTCGTCATGATGGGCAACGCCGAGCTGTGGAAGGCGATGGTCGAGAAGGACCGTCTCCTCGAGCGGGCCGACGAGCACTTCGACGGCGACCGCTACGCCGACCTCGAGGAAGTCGTGATGCGCTGGGACGGCTACTCCCTGGAGTCGCGGGCGGCGGAGATCCTGGAGGGACTGGGAATCGACACGGAGGTCCACCGGGAGCCGCTCTCGATCCTCTCCGGCGGCTTCAAGCTCCGTGTGCTGCTGGCCCAGACCCTGGCCGCCGCCCCGGACGTCCTGCTGCTGGACGAGCCGACGAACCACCTCGACATCCTGTCGATCCGCTGGCTCGAGAAGTTCCTGACCGACTTCAAGGGGGTCGTGGTCGTCGTCTCCCACGACCACCGATTCCTCGACAACGTCTGCACCCAGATCCTCGACATCGACTACGAAGCGTTGACCGCCTATCCCGGCGCCTACTCCAGCTTCGAGCGGAAGAAGGTCGAGGAGCGCGCCCGCCGGGAGGCCGAGATCGCGCAGCGCCAGCAGGAGATCGACCACCACCAGAAGTTCGTCGATCGCTTCCGGTACAAGGCCAGCAAGGCCCGCCAGGCCCAGAGCCGCGTGAAGCTGATCAACCGGATGACGATCGAGCCCCTGCCGCAGAGCTCGCGCCGCTACCCGCTGTTCCGTTTCGACTCACGCCGTCCCTCGGGCAAGCGCGTGCTGACGCTCGACGGCATCTCGAAGAGCTACGGCGACAACCAGGTGCTCGAAGACGTCTCGCTCGAGGTCGGCCGCGGTGAACGGGTCGCGGTGATCGGGCCCAACGGCATCGGCAAGTCGACCCTGCTCAAGATCGCGCTCGGCGAGGTCCGGGCCGACGCCGGCGGGGTGGACTGGGGGTACGAAACCCACCCCGGCTACTTCGCCCAAGACCACCGCCAGCAGTTGCTCGACAAGGAGGGCGCCGAGCGGAAGACGGTCGAGAGCTGGCTCTGGGATTGCTGCCCGGGCGAGCCGATCGGTTTCGTCCGCGGCCAGCTCGGCGCCGTCCTGTTCACGAAGGACGAGGCGGTCAAGCGGATCGGCAGCCTCTCCGGCGGCGAGGCCGCGCGGCTGCTGTTCTGCCGCCACATCGTTCTCAAGCCGAACGTGCTCGTGCTGGACGAGCCCACCAACCACCTCGACCTGGAGGCGATCGAGGCCCTGATCGAAGGCCTGTCCGCCTATCAGGGCACGCTGCTCCTCGTCTCCCACGACCGCTGGTTCGTGAGCCGGCTGGCGACCCGGATCATCGAGATCTCGGACGAAGGCGTGAACGACTTCCTCGGCAGCTACGACGAGTACCTGGAGCGCCTTGGCGACGACCACCTCGACCGCGCGGCCGCGCTCGAGCGGGCCAAGCGGGAGAAGCGGGAGAAGAAGGCGGCGGCGCGGGGAGGGTAAGGCCTCCTGATGTGGTCCCGGTTGTTTGGACAGTTTCGAGGCAGGGCTAAGGTGTACTCCCTGGGTTGATCACGCCGCAGCCGCCGTCGCCGGGGCTGTGGAAAACTGCTGATTCTGCGGATTGCCGATCAGTCCGCCATGGGCTTCGGCCGGCGTCCTGCCGCCGAGCGCCGTGTGCGGCCTCACGTCGTTGTAGAAGGTCATCCATCCGCCGATGATGCGCCGGGTCTCGAGACCGTCGGCCAGTTCGTGCAGATAGACCGCTTCGTGCTTCATCGAGCGCCAGAGGCGCTCGATGAAGATGTTGTCGAGGAAGCGGCCTCGGCCGTCCATCGAGATCCCGACCTCGGCGTCCTTGAGCACATCGACGAAGTCCGCCGACGTGAACTGGCTGCCCTGATCCGTGTTGAAGATGTCGGGCTGTCCGTACCTGCCGAGGGCTTCCTCCAGCGCCTCGACGCAGAACGAGGCGTCGAGCGTGTTCGACAGCCGCAACGACAGCACCCGCCGGCTCGCCCAGTCCATCACCGCCACCAGGTACAGGAAGCCCGAACGGACCGGAATGTAGGTGATGTCAGCGCACCAGACATGGTCCGGCTCCTCGATCCGCAGTCCCTTGAGCAGGTACGGGTAGACCTTGCGCTCCGGATGCGGCTTGCTGGTCTTAGGCGCCCGGTAGATCGCCGCAATGCCCATCAGACGCATCAGACGCCGCACCCGGTGGCGGCCCACGCGAAGGCCTTCCCGGCGCAGATGGCGCACCATCTGGCGCGAACCGTAGAACGGGTACAGCAGGAACAGCTCGTCGATCCGGCGCATCAGCGCCAGGGTCTCCTCACTCTCGCCCTTCGGGCGGTAGTACAGCGAAGAGCGCGAGAGGTCCAGCAGACGGCACTGACGGGAAAGGCTCAACGCCTCCTCCCGCTTCACCATCCGCCGGCGCTCGGGACGGCTCAGTGCCCGAGACCTCTCGACAAGAAATCCCGCTCGACCGTCAACTCCCCGATCTTCGCGTGCAGGTCCCTGATCTCCTCCTCGTGGTCCCGGTGCCGACCCGGCCCGGCCGAGAAGGTCTCCCGCATCCCCTCGATCGCCTTCCGCTTCCAACTGCTCACCTGATTCGGGTGAACTCCGTGCCGCGAAGCGATCGCCGAGGCCGGCTTGTCCTCCCGCAGCGCCTCAAGCGCCACCTTCGACTTGAAAGCCCCCGTGAACTTCCGACGCTTCCTCTTCACTCCTGCTCCTCCTCTGGGTCGAGGAGTACACCTTAGCCACCTGTACAGTTTTCAGGGACCACCTCACCCCAGCCGCTACCCTTCTAGGTGGGGAGACCACAGCCGCGACCGCTCGGCCTCCACCAGTCTCCATGCCGGCAGGGAGACCTACTGCCCAGGCTTGCTACGCGGGTCAGCCTGCTTCTCTTGCCGGTCAGGAAACGCGGCCTCTACGGGTGGCCGAACGTTCGCTCGATCCAAGGCGTAGCTGCGCATGTACGTTCCGTATGCACGTTCGTCGGTGCGCCCCTTCTCAAGAACAAGGGCGTGCCGTCCGCTTGGACTTACAGCTACGGGCAGGGCGCCGCTCCGCCACTCAGAGACATGCTCCTCCCGCCAATCAGGAAACCGGAGGCTCTGCCAAGAGTGCTTGACGCGATGCCGACTACCATTCCTCTCTATCTCCACGAACCCTCGAATCGGATGAGGCCTACCGGCCTCAGCGGGCTGCGTAGCGCTCGGTTCCTGCGGGAAGTCGAGGCTGTACCCGACATTCCAAAGGTCATAGGCGTGCCATTCGCTGCCCCTCCGCGCCCAAAGCACTCGCTCGTGGAACTGCCAAACAACGTCAAGCGCGCCGCCCCTTGGCCGCACGACCCACCGAAGTTGATCCACGGGACGCGACAGAACACCACCGCCGTCACCGAACCGGATCACGAAGAGATCGGCCGCGTAGGACGCCAACACTGTAGGACCGCTGGACTCCAGAATCAGAAAGGCCGTTACGTCGTCAAGCCGCGCCGCCGCCGGGTAGTACTCCAGCGCCAACTTGCCACGCACTCTGCCCGACCCGAGGTCTCCGAAAGCGAAATGTCTCCCGGAGGTGGTCGACTTGCCATCTTCGCGCAAGTTAGCCATCGCGACCCACACTTCGCCGTCGGGGGACACTTCGACCCAGGCCTCCTCCTTCCAGGCCGGGAAGCCATCCGTGTCGAACTCGCTCTCAAGCTGGAGCTTTCCGTTCGCTCTGACTCGGTAAACGCGATACGCGAGCCCACCGCGGCCTTCGACCATACGGTGCCCATAGATCAGGAGCTTGTCGTCGTGAAGCAGGGACATCGACTTCCCCGCGATGTCGAGGTCCTGAGGAACCACTTCGCCCCCACGCCGCCACGACAGAACCGTCATTCGGTCCCAACTCTCGACTGGAGTCACGCCCACGATTGCATACCCTGAGTCTGACACGAAAGTCCCCACGACGTCGCCATTGGGAAGGCTAGGGCCATCGTCAGCCCATAGACCCGCGCCAAGAGTAGCCAGCAGGGAGGACATCACGTAGCGCTTCATCAGCAACCATCTCCTCTAAGTTCGTTTTCAGCCGGTCGCCCTTCCGGGTCATCGATGTAGTTGAAGTACTCCTGCTTGTTGCCATCCGCATCCGTGTACGTTACGTGCAAGTGATAGCCCCCGTTGGGGTTGTTCACGGAATCGAAGATGACCCTTCCAGTCCGCCCTGCAAAGCCGACGAGGTCGCCAAGGCTCACGATACGATCCTCTCCCAGAGGGGCGAAGGCGTTCAAGTGACAGTACCGAGTCCAGCTACCGTCCCCATGGTGGATATCCAGCCCATTACCGCAGATACGGTTTTCGGCCTCAGTAAACGTCGTAACAGAGCCACCCCGCCAAGCGAACACCAAGTCGTTTCTGTTCGCCTGAATGTCTACGCCCGAGTGAGTCGGTCGTTCGGTGTTGGGCCCACCATGATTGCTGCCCAGTCGATCACCCAGGTCGAAGTTGTTGGAGCACGAGTCCGACGTAGACACTATCTTCCAGTGGCTGACCGTGAACAACCGTGGTGTGGTGCCTCCGCTGTTTGGGTCGCCGCCGTCCCCCGGATCAGGCGTCTGCCCTGGTCCGGGGTCGCCCTCGCCGGGCCCGGTCCCGGGCGGCGGACCGGGATCCTCGCCGACAACGACGAGAACCTGATCAGGCGTAGGACAATCGATCTCATTCCCGTCCCCGTCCTGGCACACGATCTCCTCCGGGCCGGAACCCGTAGGCATGACGACTGACACCAGGGAGACATCGTTCACGGCCACGGTGAGAGTGTAGTCCCCCGGACCGCCGCCGCCGTACGGGTAGACGAGCACCGTGTGCGTGCCGGCTCCCAGCGTACCGCTCCACGAATCGTCCTCGCTTCCCCAGTTGTTGGTGCGGTAGCTGTACTTCACCCTGCAGTCGAAGTCGCGCGTCAGGCCGGTCAGAGAGACCGATACGCTGGAGCTGGTGCCCAGGGTGAAGGAGTAGGACTGCTGACTCGATACGCCGGTTTCGATGGCCCCGCATGCGGAACGACTGCGACCGTTCGCAGCGGCTCGCGGACGCAACGTAGGTGTAGCCCGACGGGCAAGTGGGCTGCGGCGGGGGCGGCGGCGGCGTCACGGACGTCGGCGTCCTCTCGCCGACGCTCAGCGTCCAGTTGCCGGAGCCGCCGCCGAACGGGTACACGGTCACCGTGTGCGTGCCGGACTGCAGGGTGCCGCCCCAGGAATCAGCGCTCGTTCCGCCGTGGTTCGTGCAGGAAGAAGTGTTGACGCGGCAGTCGATGTCCTTGTCCATGCCGGTCAGGCTGACGCTGACTTCCGTCCCGGAGTCAAGGCTGAACTCGTACGACTTCTCGCCCGCGCCGGTCTCCGACACGGCGAACGGCAGCGTGTGAACCCTCGTCACCGACACGACCGGCGCAGTCGGAGGATCGGCCGGCCGTATGGTGCCGGGCGGCGCCGGCGAGATGACGACCGTCGACGTGGGTGGCGGTGGCGGAGGTGAAGGATCGACGCAGCGCATACTGTGGCCGTGGACGCCCCAATCCACCGCCCTGACTCCCCAGCCGACCGGGCAGGAGGCCGCGTAGGCTGGATACTCCCCACTCTTGCGACAGGTGTTGTCGTCCCGCGTCCAGCCCTCCGCGCACATGTAGACCTTGCAACGCTGCTCGAAGACATCCCAGAACGCGGGAGCGGTGCACCTCTGCGCCTCCGCCGAGGCGACCGTCCTGACCGGCGCCGGCACGACGCCGAGCGCCAGCAAGGCGAACAGCGAAGCGGTGGAGACCACAGCCTGCAACCGCGCCGGAGCGACGGTGTCTACCGGTTGGCGCTGACCATCCGAAACGCCGACGGACTGGCGGAGCGCCGAACATCGTCTCTCGAATTGCATTCCGGGGACCCCCTGCATTCCGGGGACCCCCTGCATTCCGGGGCTCTCGCGAACCCCGCCAACCAAGTTCTTGTAGTCAGCAACTTAGCCGCGATCTCTGAAGATGTCAAACCGCCGACATCTTGCTCCCTCACACCCCGAAGTAGCGGGCGTCCGGGTGGTGGAACACGAGCGCCGAGACTGTGGCCTCCGGGTCCATCATGTCCCCCTCGGTGAGTTCGACACCGATGTCGGCGGGCTCGAGCGCCGCGAAGAGCTGCCGCTGGCCGGCCAGGTCCGGGCAGGCCGGATAGCCGAACGAGTAACGCTTGCCCCGGTACTTCGCGGCCAGACGTTCGCGCGTCGTCATTTCCGGCGGGTCGGGGAAGCCGAGCTCGGCGCGCAGTCGCTGATGCAGGAGCTCGGCGGCCGCTTCGGCGGTCTCGAGCGCCAGCGCGGCGTAGGCGTGGCTCTTCAGGTACTCGCCTTCGCGCTTGAAGCGCTCCGCCGTCTCGCGGACGGCGGCGCCGGCGGTGACGACGAAGAGGGCCACGTGGTCGCCGGCCGGCAGCACGTAGTCGGCGAGGCAGAGTCCGCCCTCGCGCTGCTGGCGGGGCAGCAGCCACTCCGCCGCGACCTTCTCCGCAGCTCCGTCAGCCTCATCCAGCAGCGTCAGCCGGTTGCCCGCGGCAACGGCCGGGAAAAACCGCCAGGCGCCCCGCACCTCCATCGCGCCCCGGGCGAAGTCCTTGAGCTCCTCGACCACCGCCTCGACCTTGAGGAGCTTGGAATCGCCGGTAGCGCGCAACCGCTCCACGGAGCCCTTGAGACCGAGGTGCTTGGCGTACAGCATCTGCAGGTTCAGGTGCGGCCACACGTCGTCGAGATCGAAGCGAGTGGCGTGCCGCTCCAAATCGGGTGGACGAGGCGCGGCGATGTCGGCGCGGACGGTCGAACTCCGCCGCTCCGTCGGCGCCGCCGTCTTCGCCCCCGTGCCGGCCCGCGCCGGCGCCCGGTCCCGCTCGCGGAGCGCCTCGATCCGGTCGAGTTGCTCGCTCCGGCGCCCGTCGTCGCACAGCCGCTCGATCAGATCGAGGCCACTCATCGCGTCGCCGGCGTAGGTGCAGACGCCTCCGTACTCCGGTGCGATCCGGTTGTGCGTGAACCGCCGCGTCAGCGCCGCGCCGCCCACGACCAGATCCGTCTCGACGCCGGCGTCGCGTAGATCCCCGGCGGTGGCCACCATCTGCTGTGCGCTCTTGACCAGGAGTCCCGAGAGGCCGATCACGTCCGGCTGGTACCTGCGGGCGGCCTGGATCAACTGCTCGCTCGGCACCTTGATCCCCAGGTTGGTCACTTCGAAGCCGTTGTTGGTGAGGATGATGTCGACCAGGTTCTTGCCGATGTCGTGGACGTCGCCCTTGACCGTGGCGAGGATCACCCGGCCGCGGGTCATGCCCTCCATCCGCTCCATGTGCGGCTCGAGGTGATCGACCGCCGCCTTCATCACTTCGGCGCTCTGCAGTACCTCGGCGACGATCAGCTCGTTGTCGTTGAACAGACGTCCGACCTCGGCCATGCCGGCCATCAGAGGTCCGTTGATGATGTCGAGCGGATCGGGCCAGCGCGGGTCGGCGAGCGCGGCGTCCAGGTCCGGGCGCAGGCCTTCCTTGCTGCCCTCGACCACCGAGCGCGAGAGCCGCTCCGGCAACGGCAGCAGATCCCGCGGCGCCTGCTCCTGCCAGCCCTTGCGCTCGCGGAACGCGGCGGTGAACGCCTCGACCGCGCGCTGCCCCGCCTCGACCTCGCCCGGCCTCAGATCGAGCAGCGCCTCCGCCAGCACCCGTTCAGCGACCGGGATCTCGGCGTAGCGCGCCAGGCCCTGGGTGTTGACGATGGCCGCGTCGAGACCCGCCTGGGTGCAGCGGTAGAGGAAGACCGCGTTCAGGACCTCCCGGCCGGCGAGCGGCAGGCCGAAGCTCACGTTCGAGATGCCCAGGATCGTCCGGGTGCCGGGGAACGCCTCGCGCACTCCGCGCACGCCCTCGATCGTCGCCGCCGCCGAGCCGAGATAGGCCTCGTCGCCGGTGCCGCAGGGGAAGACCAGCGGATCCCACCAGATCTCCTGGGGTTCGATCCCCCATCTCGATGTCAACAGTTCGTACGAGCGCGCGGCGACCTCGAGCTTCCGCTCGACCGACACCGCCATGCCCTCTTCGTCGATCAGCCCGACGACCAGGGAGCAGCCGAACTCCCTCGCCAGCGGCACGACCCGCTCGAAGCGCTCCAGCCCGTCCTCAAGGTTGATCGAGTTCAGGATCGACCGCCCCTGGCACCAGGTCAGGGCCCGGGCCATCACCTCGTGGTCCGTGCTGTCGATCATGAGCGGCACCTTGACCCGGCGCACCAGCCGCTCGAGGAACCGCTCCATGTCGTCCGTTTCGTCGCGCTCCGGGTCCTGAAGACAGACGTCGACGACCTGGGCGCCGCCCATCACCTGGGCCCGTCCCACCTCGGCCGCCGCCTCGTACTCGCCTTCCCGGATCAGGCGCTTGAACTTGCGGCTGCCCAGCACGTTCGTCCGTTCGCCGACCAGGAGCGGCCGGTTGTCTTCCGAGAGTTCGGCCACGTCGAGACCCGAGACCAGGCAGCGGCGGTGCTCGGCGGGCCGCCGCGGCGACCGCCCGCGAACCAGGTCGGCGAAGGCCTCGATGTGGGCGGACGTCGTGCCGCAGCATCCGCCGACGAGGTTCAGCCAGCCGTGATCGAGGAAGCGGGAGAAGACGGCCCGGAAGTCGTCCGGCGTCTGGGTGTAGAAGCCGTCCTCGTCGGGCAGGCCGGCGTTCGGCACGCAGGCGACCCGGGTCCGGCAGATCTCGGAGAGCGCCCGCAGGTGATCGAACATCTGGTCGGGTCCGGTGGCGCAGTTCAGGCCCACGTAGAGGAGGTCGCGGCGGTCCCGGTGCAGCAGCGACGCCGCCAGCGCCTCGACTTCCTGGCCGCCGAGCATGGTGCCCATCGTCTCGATCGTCACCGACACGGCAACGGGCAACCGGAAGCCCAGCTCCGCGAACGCCAGTTCGATCCCGGAGAGCCCCGCCTTCACGTTGCGCGTGTCCTGGCAGGTCTCGAGCAGCAGGTAGTCGGCGCCGCCGGCAGCCAGACCTTGCGCCTGGATGCGGTAGTCGTCCCGCAACTGCTCGAAGGTGACGCCGCCGGTGACCGAGATCGCCTTCGTCGTCGGGCCCATCGAACCGCAGACGAAGCGCTCGGCGCCCTCCTCGGCGCAGGCCTGACGGGCCAGCTCCGCGGCGCGCCGGTTCAGTTCGACCGCGCGCTCCTGCAGGCCGTACTCGCCGAGCACCAGGGGCGTTCCGCCGAAGGTGTTCGTCTCCACGATGTCGGCGCCGGCCCGGAGGTAGGCGCGGTGGACGTCGAGCACGACATCGGGCCGCGTGTCGACGAGGATCTCGTTGCAGCCCTCGAGTTCCTCGCCGCCGAAGTCCTCCGGCCCGAGGTCCGCCGCCTGGAACGCCGTGCCGGTGGCGCCGTCGAGCACGAGGATCCGCTGCTCGAGCGCGACGCGGAGGGCGCGCTCCCGGGCCGCGCGGTCCTGCTGCTCGCACGATCGTCCACCATTCACGGTCTTCACTCTCCCGGTCTCCCCGGCCGACCGTCCGACCGGTGGGCCACGCTAACGCAACAGCCGCGGCCAGATTCCAGCCGCGACCAGCGCGCCGACGGCGACGCCGACGGCATCGGCCACCAGGTCCATCCACTCCCCGGACCGGTAACCGAGCAGCATCTGGAAGACCTCGATGGCGGCGCCGTAGGCGACGGCGCCAGCGGCCGCCAGCAGCACGCCGCCGACCCGGCCGGCCCTGGCCGCCGGGCCACACCAGACCCAGGCGAGCAGCGCGAACAGCACGCCGTGAGCGACCCAGTCCCAGGGAGCCTCCGCCGCCAAACGGAGTGTATCTCCCAGGAGCAGGGCAAGCAGGCGCGCCACGCTCCGCTCCAGGGGCACCGCGAACAGCGGCGCCGGCAGGAGCAGGAACAACGCGATAGCGCCGGCGACGCCGACCGAAAGCAGCCGCCAGGCGGGCGCAATCCGTCGTCGAGACGAGTCAACGTGGTCCGACGAACCCCTCCTTCTCCAGGTGGAGGATGACCTGCTGGGCAGCCTCCTCGGCAGTGATGTCCGTCGTGTCGATGACCATGTCCGGATTCTCCGGGATCTCGTACGGGTCCGAGATACCGGTGAAGGCGTCGATCAGTCCCGCCCGGGCCTTCGCATAGAGGCCCTTCACGTCGCGCTCCTCGCAGACCTCGAGCGGCGTCGCCACGTGAACCAGGATGAATCCGCCCCCGGCCTCGATCATCTCCCGCACATCCTGGCGCACATTCTCGTACGGCGCGATCGGAGCGCAGATGGCGATGCCGCCGTTCTTCGTGATCTCCGAAGCGACGAAGCCGATGCGGCGGATGTTGATGTCCCGATGCTCCCGGGAGAACCCCAGCTCGGACGAAAGGTTCGTCCGCACGATGTCGCCGTCGAGCAACGTGACCGGCCGGCCGCCGGCCTCCAGGAACTTGACCAGGAGCACGTTGGCGATCGTCGACTTGCCGGCGCCCGAAAGCCCGGTGAAGAAGACCGTGAAGCCCTGGCTGCTGCGCGCCGGATGGCTGCGACGCAGCTCCCGGGCCACTTCCGGAAACGTGAACCACTCCGGGATCGGCAGGCCCCGGCGCAGCCGGCGGCGGAGGTCGCTGCCCGAGATGGACAGCGTCCGCTCCCCCTCCTTGACGTTGTCGACCGGTTCGTACGAGTCCCGGTCCTCGACGTACACCATCATCTGGAAGGGGACCATCCGGACGCCGAGTTCGGTCTCGTGCTCGACCATCAATTCCTGCGCGTCGTACGGACCGTAGAAGGGCTTCCCGTCCGAGTCCACGCCTGGTCCGGCATGGTCACGGCCCACGATCAGGTGGGTGCAGCCGTAGTTCCTGCGGATCAAGGCGTGCCAGAGCGCCTCGCGCGGACCCGCCATGCGCATGGCGAGAGGCAACAACGCCAGCTCGGCCGTGTGGCGCGGATAGTGGCTCAGGACCTTCCGGTAGCAGCGAACGCGCGTGTAGTGATCGAGGTCGCCCGGCTTCGTCATGCCGACGACCGGGTGGATCAGCAGGTTCGCCTCCAGATCCCGGGCCGCCCGCAGGGTCAGCTCGAAGTGGGCCCGGTGCATCGGGTTGCGGGTCTGGAAGGCGATCGCCGTCTTCCATCCGAGTTGCGCGAACCGTCGCCGCAACTGCTGGGGCGTCTTGCGCAGCCCGGGGAAGTCGTAGTGCCGTGGCAACTGGACTCCCTCGATCCTGCCGCCCACGGACACCGTGTTCGTCCGCTGGTAGAGGTGCGCGACGCCGGGATGGGCCTGGTCGAGGGTCCCGTAGACGAGCTCCGCTTCCTTGCGGCGGTCGTGCTCCCAGACGTCCTCCACCGTGAGCACCGCGAGCATCAGCCCTTCCAGGTCGCGCAGGACCAGCCGGGACCCCGCCTCCAGCCCGGCCGCCGCATCCGGCGTCACGTCGAGGGTGATCGGAATCGGCCACAGCGCTCCGGATGGAAGCCGCATCGTCTCGCAGACGCTGTCGAAGGCGGCCCGGTTCATGAACCCGTCGAGCGGCGCGAATCCGCCGCACATCAGCAGCTCCAGGTCGCAGATCTGGCGCGGCGTCAGGGTCCAGGAGGGCCACTCGCGCGATCCCTCCCGCAGTTCGTTCAGGCGTTCCGGGGCGGCGATCAGCGGCCGCGGCGTACCGCCGCGCCGTGCCCCTCGCGGCTCGGTCATCATCTGCTCCGTCGACGTCGTCGTAGTGCGGCCCAGCAGCGCCGGCCGGCCGCGCAGTCTAGCAGTAGCATCGGTGCCTGAAACCATGGTCTGGGAGCGAGAGATCGAGGAACTGAGGCGGCGGCGCGAGTACGCCCGGCGGATGGGCGGCGAAGCCGGCATCGCGGAGCAGCACCGCCGCGGCAAGCTGACGATCCGCGAGCGTCTCGACCTGTTCACCGACGAGGGTTCGTTCCAGGAGATCGGCGAGCTCGCCGGTGTGGCCAACTACGACGGCAACGAACTCCAGGACGTGCGGCCGTCCAACCGCGTCATCGGGCTCGCCCGCCTGAACGGCCGCCGCGCGGTCCTGAACGGCGGCGACTTCACCGTGCGCGGCGGCGCCTCCGACGCGTCGATCGGCGACAAGAGCGGTCACGCCCAGAAGCTGGCGCTCGGCTGGCGCCTGCCGTACGTGCGGCTCCTCGACTCGACCGGCGGCAGCGTCAAGACCTTCGAGAAGATCGGGCGCACCTACATCCCGACCAACCCCGCCACCCCCGGTATCGAGGACCTGCTGTGCAGGGTGCCCGTGGTCGCCGCGGTGCTCGGTTCGGTGGCCGGCCTGCCGGCGGTCGAGGCCTGCCTCGCCCACTTCAACGTGATGGTGAAGGGCACGAGCCAGGTGTTCCCGGGCGGTCCTCCGGTCGTCAAGGCGGCCCTCGGCATCGACATCACGAAGGAAGATCTGGGTGACGAGCGCACGCAGGTGTTCGGCAGCGGCGTGATCGACAACCTCGCCGACTCCGAGGAAGAGGCGTTCCTGATGCTCAAGCAGTTCCTGGGCTACCTGCCCGACAGCGTCTGGCAGATGCCGCCCCGCGGCGACACCCACGACGACCCGGGGCGCCGCGAGCCGTCGCTCCTGTCAGCCATTCCGCGCGAGAAGAACCAGGCCTACGACCCGAGAGCGATCCTCGACGCGGTGCTTGACCGCGACTCCTTCTTCGAGATCACGCCGCACTACGGGCGCTCGCGCATCGTCGGACTCGCCCGCGTCAACGGCTATCCGGTCGGCACGATGATCAACAACCCGAGCCATCTCGGCGGCTCGATGAACGTCGCCGCCGGCACCAAGGTGATCCGCTTCCTGCAGCTCTGCGACACCTTCCACCTGCCGATGGTCTACTTCGCCGACGAGCCCGGTTTCATGGTCGGCCCCGAGCAGCAACGCCAGGGCATCGTCCGCGCCGGCGCCAAGATGCTCTGCGCGACGCTTCGCACCCGCGTGCCGTGGCTCACCATCGTCATCCGCCAGCTCTACGGCGTTGCCGGCCAGTGCCACGACCGCCCGAGCGGCATGTTCCGGCGCGTGGCGTGGCCGTCCGGCCACTGGGGGTCGATGCACATCTCCGGCGGCGTGACCGCCGCCTATCGGCGCATCATCCGGGAGTCCGACGACCCCGCGGCCAAGCAGAAGGAGATCGAGGACCGCCTGGAGGCCCTGGCGTCGCCGTTCCGCACCGCCGAGGCGTTCAACATTGAGGAGATCATCGATCCCCGCGAGAGCCGGCCCATGGTCTGCGACTTCATCGACACCGCCCAGGCGGTCCTGGAGACGCAGCTCGGGCCGAGTCCGACGCCCTACATGCCCTAACTCAAACCTCCGGGTGCCGCAGGTGCCAGTCGGTGGCCTGCTCGTAGGCGTGGGCGAGACGGCAGAGCGTCGGTTCGCTCAAATCGCGGCCGACGAGCTGCAGGCTGTGGGGCGCGCCCGCGGGTGAGAAACCGCACGGCAGGGAGATCGTCGGCGTGCCGGCGAAGTCGGCGGGCACGGTGAAGAGCTGGATGCTGCCGAGCGGCGGATCGAACGTCGCCGCGAACGACTCCAGGGCCTCCCTGAACGCCCCGACCGTGTCGTATCCCATCGCGTCCGTCATCGGCAGCGCGGCGACGTTCGACGGGCAGACGAGTGCGTCGACGGTCGACAGCATCGCCTCGAACCGCTCGCTGAACGCCGCGCGCCGTTCGGTCGCCTCCGCGTACGCCTCGTCGCTCACCTGCGAGCCGAAGGCCAGGAACTCGCCGAAGTACGGCCCGTAGTCCGCGGCGCGGCTGGGCCAGGTCGCGGCATGCGCCCGGACGGCCTCGTAGGAGCAGAGCGGCCACCAGTCGTCGAAGGGCGCCGCCGGCACCTCGACCTCCGTGACCTCGGCGCCCAGGCCGGCCAGGACCTGCAGCGCCTCCTCCACCGCGGCGGCGACCGCGGGGTCGACGCCCTCCGAGGCGTACCGCCGGTCGAAGCCGAGCCGCATCCCCGCGACATCGCCGTCCAGCATCGGCAGGATGGACGGCACCGGCGCGTCGAGCGCGGTCGGGTCGTTCGGATCGGCGCCGGCGATCGCCTCGAGCATGATCGCGGCGTCGGCGACGGTCCGCGTCATCGGACCGATGTGGTCGAGCGAGCCGGCGAGTTCGAGCACGCCGTAGCGACTCACCCGGCCCCAGGTGGGCTTGAGACCCACGATCCCGCACTGGGCGGACGGAAAGCGGATCGAGCCGCCGGTGTCCGAGCCGAGCGACCCGAAGCAGAGGCCGGCCGCCGTCGCCACGCCCGAGCCGCTCGAGGACACCCCCGTCCACAGATCCTCGTTCCACGGGTTGACGGGAATGTCGAAGTCCGGGTGGTAGGCGCCCATCGCGCCTTCCGTCAGGTTCAGCTTGCCGAGCAGAACGGCGCCCGCGGCATCCAGCCGCTCGACCACGGTGGCGTCGATCTTGGGGACGAAGTCGGCCAGGACCGAGAGGGCGCCCATGGTGCGCACGCCCTTCGTGTAGCAGAGGTCCTTCACGGCGATCGGGACACCGTGCAGCGGACCCCGGTAACGACCGCCCTCGATCTCGGACTCGGACGCCCGCGCCGCGGCAAGCGCCCCGTCGGCCATCACGGTCGCGTAGCTCCTGAGCCGGCCGTCGACGGCGACGATCCGCTCCAGCATCGTCTCGGTCAGGGCGACCGGCGAGAGCTCGCGGGCTTCGATCAGGCGCGCGACGTCGCGCAGGCTCATGTAGTGGATCGGCGCGTCCCCCATCGAAGCTCCTCCCTGCGGCATTCCGGCTGATCCCTCGTCCGCGCCGCAGGACCCGAACAGCGGCACGGCCGCGCCGGTCCCGAGCAGGCCGAGCGCCCTGCGGCGCGTCAGCCGCATCCGACGGCTTCGAGGTCCGCGTCGACCATCATCTCGACCAGTTGAGGAAAAGCGACGCGCGGACGCCAGCCGAGGTGTTCCCGCGCCAGGCTCGCGTCGCCGCGCAGCGCTGGGACCTCGGCCTTGCGAAAGTGCCGAGGATCGACCGTGACCCGCACCCGGCCATCCTCCGTCACGCCCTGCTCCTCGACTCCCTCGCCACGCCAGGTGAGAGGCATCCCGGCGCGCGCGAAGGCGATCTCGCAAAACTCGCGGACGCTGTGGGTCTCGCCGGTGGCGATGACGTAGTCCTCGGGGGCCTCGGCCCGCAGCATCAGTCGCATGGCCTCGACGTAGTCGCCGGCGAAGCCCCAGTCACGGCGCGAATCCAGGTTGCCGAGCTCCAGACCATCCTGCAGACCCGCCTGGATCCGGGCAGCCGCCAGGGTGATCTTGCGGGTGACGAAGTTCTCGCCCCGCCGTGGCGACTCGTGATTGAACAGGATGCCGTTCACGGCGAACAGGCCATGGGCCTCGCGGTAGTTCCGGGTGATGTGGAACCCATAGGCCTTCGCCGCCGCGTAGGGACTGCGCGGGTAGAAGCGCGTCGTCTCGCGCTGCGGCGACTCCTCCACGAGGCCGTAGATCTCGGATGAGGACGCCTGGTAGAAGCGCGCCTCGGGCGCCTGCCGCCGGGCCGCTTCGAGCAGCCGCAGAACGCCGAGGCCGGTGACCTCGCTGGTGGCCCCCGGCAGCTCGAACGACACCTGGACGTGGGACTGCGCGCCAAGGTTGTAGATCTCGTGGGGCCTCACCTCGCCGACGGCGCGGTGCAGGGACGAGGCGTCGGTGAGGTCGCCGGCGATCAGACGGAGCCGCCGTCCGGAGCCGCCGCGGCCGTCCAGGAGGTGGTCGATCCGCCGGGTGCCGCCGGTCCGCGCCACCGGCCTCACCAGGCCCCAGACGTCCCAGCCTTCCTCGAGCAACTGCTCTGCGAGATAGGAACCGTCCTGACCGGTCACGCCGGTGATGAGAGCCCGCCGGGCGGCGTTGTCCCCGCTCAAACCAGCTTCAGCAGGTGGCCCATCTTGTCCCGCTTGACCCGGAGATAGTCGCGGTTCGACTCGGTAGCCTCGATCTCGATCGGCACCCGTTCGACGATCTCCAGGCCGTAGCCGGAGAGGGCGATGTACTTGTGCGGGTTGTTCGTCATCAGCCGCATCCGGCGAACGCCGATATCGCGGAGAATCTGCGCCCCGATGCCGTAGTTGCGGAGGTCGGCCTTGAACCCGAGCTTGTGGTTGGCCTCGACGGTGTCGTGCCCCTCGTCCTGCAGATCGTAGGCGCGCAGCTTGTTGAACAGGCCGATGCCCCGCCCCTCCTGCAGCAGGTAGAGCACGACGCCCTCTCCCTCCTCGGCGATCGTGGAGAGGGCATGGTGTAGCTGGATGCCGCAGTCGCAGCGCTCGGAGTGGAAGACGTCGCCCGTCAGGCACTGGCTGTGGACCCGCACCAGGATGTCCTTGTCCGGCTTCGGCTCGCCCATCACCAGAGCGACGTGCTCCTCGCCGGTGAGCTCAGCGTGGTAGGCGTAGGCCCTCATCGGACCGTAGAGCGTCGGCATCGTCGGGGAGGCGATCAGCCTGACCAGGCTCTCGTGCTTAAGCCGGTAGCGGATCAGGTCCGACACCGTGATCATCGGCAGTTCGTGCAGGCGGCTGTACTCGACGAGGTCCGGCACCCGCGCCATCGTCCCGTCCGCGTTCATGATCTCGCAGATCACGCCCGCCGGCGCCAGCCCGGCCAGCATCGCCAGATCGACGGAAGCCTCGGTCTGCCCGGCTCGCTTCAGCACGCCGCCGCGCTTGGCGCGAAGCGGGAAGACATGACCCGGCCGCAGCAGATCCCGCGGCTGCGTGGCGGGGTCGATCGCGGTGGCGATCGTCGCCGCCCGGTCGGCCGCCGAGATGCCGGTCGTGACCTTGCCACGGGCCTCGATCGACACCGTGAACGCGGTCTCGAAGGGCGCCGTGTTGTCCCGGACCATCAGCGGCAGGTCGAGTTCGTCGCAGCGATCCTCGGTCATCGCCAGGCAGATCAGTCCACGGCCGTGCGTGGCCATGAAGTTGATCGCGTCGGCGGTCACCTTCTCGGCCGCGATGGCCAGATCGCCCTCGTTCTCCCGATCCTCGTCGTCGACGATGATCACCTGGCCGCCGGCGCGGAAGACCTCGACCGCTTCCTCGATCGGCGTGAAGAGGGACGGCTCCCGCTCGTTGACTCGCTTCGTCATGACTGCCGATCGTACCAGCGGGAGGCGCAACCGCGGACGTCACTCGCCCCAGCGGAGTTTGCTGCGCAGGGCGTCGTAGTGGGTCTGGCCGTCGACCCTGGCGAGCAGCGCCCTCGACTCGGAGGCGGTCACGACCACCCGGTCGCCGCCATGGAGCCGGGCGCCCTCCTGGCCGTCCAGCGTGAGGTACACCTCCTCGTCCAGGCTGCCCAGGGTCATCGCGATCGTGCTCCGCTCCGGCACCACGATCGGCCGCATCGACAGGGTGTGGGGCGAAATCGGCGTCAGCAGCGCGACCGGCAGCGTCGGATAGAGGATCGGCCCGCCGGCCGAGAGGCTGTACGCGGTCGAGCCGGTCGGCGTCGAGACGATCAGGCCGTCCGCTCGATAGCGCGCCACGGGATCGCCGTCGATCTCGACCGCCAGATCGATCATCCGCGCCAGGGCGCTCTTGTGCACGACCGCGTCGTTGAGCGCGCGATAGCGGTCCACGCCGCCCGCCGCGTGCCGCAGCTCGACGTCCAGGAGCAGTCTCTCCTCGACCTCGAACCGTCCCTCGAGGATCGCCCCGAGGTTCGCGTACAGCCGGTCGAGACCGATCTCGGCCAGGTAGCCGAGGCTGCCGAGATTGACGCCCACGATCGGCACGCCGGGCCGGCTGCGTGCCACCGAGAGCAGCGTGCCGTCGCCGCCGAGAACGACGATCAGCCCCAGGCCCGGCGCGTCGACGTCGCGCAGTTCGACGCCGCGCTCGCGAAGCCAGCTCTCGACATCGGCGGCGGTGGCGGCCGCCCGATCGCTCTCCGGCTTGGCGACGACCGCCACTTCGTGGATCCTGGTCACGACCTCATGTCCTGAAGTGGGCGAAGATCTCGCGGTTGCCTGCCGGTCCCCGGAGGTCGCAGTCTACCGAGGCTCTGAGCTCGAGCCCCAGCGCGCTCAGTTCGCCGATGCGCCGGGCCGCGATCTCCCGCCGCAGTTCGTCGTCCCGCACCACGCCGCCCTTGCCGACCTGACCCCGGCCGACCTCGAACTGGGGCTTGATCAGGACCAGGAGGTCGGCCCCGGCGTCGAGGTGCGGGAGCAGCGCCGGCGCCACCTTGACGACCGAGATGAAGGAGACGTCGACGGTGGCGACCCGGCAGGGCTCGGGCAGGGCGTCCGATGGCAAGTGACGGGCATTGACCCGTTCCATGACCACCACGCGGGGGTCGTTTCTGAGACCCGCGTCGAGCTGGCCGTAGCCGACGTCCACGGCGTAGACCCGTGCCGCTCCATGCGCCAGCAGGCAGTCGGTGAAGCCCCCGGTCGAGGCGCCGACGTCGAGACAGACGGCGTCTGCCGGGTCGACGTCGAACACGCCCAGCGCCTGCTCGAGCTTGCGGCCGCCCCGAGAGACGTAGGGCTCCGCGCGGCCTCGCACCTCGATCGCGGCAGCGGCCTTCACCGCGATCCCCGGCTTGTCCCGGCGCTCGCCGTCGACCCGGATCCACCCCGCCATCACGGCTCGCTTCGCCTGCTCCCGGCTGGCGAACAGCCCGCGCTCGACCAGCAACTGATCGAGCCGCAGCCTCACGAGCCGCGGTGGACCAGAAAGGCGACCAGGGCCCTGAACAATGGGCGCCCGGAGGGCAACCCCTCGATCAGCGCCAGGCACCGGTCCGCCGCCTGCAGCGCCTTCTTGCGGCTGCCCTCGAGGCCGAACAGGCCCGGGTACGTCAGCTTCCCGGCCTGCCGGTCCTTGCCGGGGGTCTTGCCGAGTTCTTCCGAACTGCCGACCTCGTCCAGGATGTCGTCGCCGATCTGGAACAGGAGACCCAGTTCGGCGCCGATCCGGCCGGCCTGGTCGACCCCCTCGGACCCCGCGCCCGCGTAGACGCCGCCGAGCCGCGTGCTCGCCTCGATCAGGGCCCCCGTCTTCAGGCGGTGAATCCGCTCCAGCGAGGCGGCGTCAGACCCGAGCACCCCGCCCTCGTGCTGGAGATCGAAGACCTGGCCGCCGATCATCCCCGCCGTTCCGACCGCGTCCGCCACCACCCGAACCGCCTCCAGCCGCCGTTCGGGCGGCGCCGAGGCCGGTTCGCGGGCCAGGACCTCGTAGGCCCGGTTCAGCAGCGCGTCGCCGGCGAGCACCGCCATCGCCTCTCCCCGCGCGCGGTGCAGGGTCGGCCTCCCCCGCCGCAGATCGTCGTCGTCCAGGGCCGGCAGATCGTCATGGATCAGGCTGAAGGTGTGAACCATCTCGAGGGCAGCTCCACCCACCAGCAGGTCCTCGCGGGCGCCTCCCCAGGCTTCGCCGGTCAGGACGACCAGGGCCGGCCGGACCCGCTTCCCGCCCGCGAACACGCTGTACCGCATCGCCTCGTGGACTTCCGCCGGCTCGGTTACCGCGTCCGGCAACAGCCGGTCGAGCGCCTCGTCGACCTCCGGTCTGAGGGCGGACAGGAAGGAGGGAAAGTCGTTCACGCGTCCGGCAGCACCTCGGGCGCCGGCAGAGCCTCGGCCACCAGCATGACCGGCACTTCGCTCACGATCGGATAGACGAGACCCGACTCCTGGCACCAGAGCCCCTCGGAGACCTCGGGCTCCTCCTCGCCGAAGTGCTCCCGGTAGCGGGCGACGAGCCGCCCGCACACTTCCGCGGGCAGCGGCACGAGTTGAAGCGGCCCCTTCGACTTGGGGCACACCAGGAGTTGGAGCAGTTCCGGATCGACAGCCACTTGCGCGCTACCTCGACCAGCGGAGAAGGAGGGAGTTCACACCAGGGTTGCGACGATAGTAGGACGAGTTGGACAGATGGAAGAAACCGAAGCTCACCCGCGATCCGTTGCGCAGCCGCCGTCCGACCGCCACGCCAGAGCGAAACTCAAGCTCGCCGCCGATGTCCTTGCCGTCTCCAGCCTCGTAGAAACCGACGGAGGTGATCACGTCCACAAACCAGGAGCGCCCGACGTTGATCCGCTGATCGGTCCCGGTGAAGAGGTAGAAGGATCCATCAGCCGTCACGAAGGCGCCGACGTTCGGACCCAGGCCCAGGCACCAGTCGGTGGGGAACCGATGCAAGATACCGACCTCGGCGGTCTCGTAGTCCTTGCCGAAATCGATCACGCCGGTGCTGACGCTCAGACCGGACTCATCTTCACGGCGAGGCTCGTCGTGTTCCGAGTCCGCGTTGCAGGCGAAAGCGGCCGGGGCGGCCAGGCTCCCCGAAAACAGCAGAACGCACGCTACGTTGCGGGGACCTCTGTAGCGCACGGCCGCGTAGCCTACCCTCCGCATACAATGCGCGCGTGGACGAGACGTCGGCAGACCCAACATCCGGAGATCCAGCACGGCCGCCGATTTCGGCCCTGGTGACCACGTACAACGAGGAACGCCACATCGCAGACTGCCTGGCGTCCCTCGACTGGTGCGACGAAGTGCTGGTCGTCGATTCCTTCTCCACCGACCGCACCCCGGAGATCGTGCGCCAGTGCGATCGCGCCCGCTTCGTCCAGCGCACCTACTACGGTTCCGCGTCGCAGAAGAACTGGGCCATGGACCAGACGCAGAACGAGTGGGTGCTGATCCTCGACGCCGACGAACGCTGCACACCCGAACTCCGAGCGGAGATCACGGCGCTGTTCCGCAACGGCGAGCCGGCCCACGACGCGTACACGATCAAGCGCCGCGTGTTTTTTCTCGGCAGGGTGATCCGCTTCTCCGGCTGGCAGCACGACCGCGTCGTCCGGCTCCTGCGCCGCGACGCGGGCCGCTACCCGAACCGGCGCGTCCACGCCGACATGTGGACCCGGACGCCGGCGCCGGTTCTCCGGTGTCCCATGGACCACTTCATGGTCGACGACCTGCTCTCCTACTCCCGGAGAATCCAGCGCTACAGTTGGTGGGGAGCCGCCCAGCTCTGGCGCGACGGCCGCCGGTCCGGCCCGGCCGAGGTCCTGGGGCGCTCGCTGTGGCGCTTCCTGCGGACGTACGGCCTGCAGCTCGGCGTGCTCGACGGCATGCGCGGTCTCGTGTTCTGCCTGCTCCAGGCCTATGGCACCTACCTCAAGTGGTCGTACGTCTGGTCCTGGCGCGTCAACCAGCGCCGCGGCGTTGAGCCGCCGCTGCCGTCCTTCGACGACAGCAAGAGCACCTGGCGGGGCCTGACCGAACTCGAACCCGGAACCGCCAAGTAGGCCGCGCGCCTTACCGCGCCGGCTCCTCGACCAGTAGCGACTCGATCCTCGTGGCCCTGCCCGTCGTCTCGTCCGCGTCGACGAGGGCGGCCGCCAGCCGGACGTCCCGCTTGGCGACCTCGAAGCCGGACGGCGTGTTCAGGAGAAAGCGCTTGAGCGCCCGGTCGGCGCGCACGCCGATCACCGAATCGTAGGGACCGGTCATGCCGACGTCCGTGACCAGGGCCGTGCCCTGCGGCAGGACGCGGGCGTCGGCGGTCGGCACGTGGGTGTGGGTGCCGAGCACCGCGGTCACCCTGCCGTCCAGGTGGTACGCGAATGCCTGCTTCTCGCTCGTCGCTTCGGCGTGGAAGTCGACCAGCACGATGCGGATCGCCGGGTCCAGGCCGGCCAGGATGGAGTCGGCGGCGGCGAAAGGCGAGGGCAGCGGCTTCATGAAGGTCTGGCCCTCCAGGTTGATCACCGCGTAGGGAGTCCCCACCGGCAGCTCGCCGACGAAGACTCCGACTCCGGGGTTTCCCTCCGGATAGTTCGCCGGCCGCAGCAGGTTCGGCATCCGGTCGTAGAACGGCACGCCCTCTTTCTTGGCCCAGGCGTGATTGCCGGTCGTCATGCAGTCGATCGGCAGGTCCGAGAACTCCCTGAGCACCCCGGGCGTCACACCGCTGCCGCCGGCCGCGTTCTCGACGTTGACGACGGCCGCGTCGATCTGGTGGCGGTCGATCAACTCCGGCAGCAGCCGGGACAGCGCGCGCCGCCCCGGCTTGCCGACCACATCGCCGACGAAGAGGAACCGTGCCACCAGGACTCCCTCAGCGCGCGTACTCGATCGACCGCGACTCCCGGATCACGGTGACCTTGATCTGGCCCGGATACGTGAGTTCGCTCTCGATCTTGCGCGCCACGTCACGACTCAGCCACACGGCCTGCTCGTCGCTGAGCTCCTTGCAGTCGACGATGACCCGCACTTCGCGGCCGGCCTGGATCGCGTAGCTCTTCTGGACGCCCTTGAAGTTCGATGCAAGGTCCTCGAGCTTCTTGAGGCGCTTCATGTAGTTCTCGAGGATCTCCCGCCGGGCGCCGGGACGGGCGGCGGACACCGCGTCGGCGGCGGTGACGAGAACCGCCTCGACCGTCTCCGGGTCGTAGTCGCCGTGGTGACAGGCCATCGCGTGCACCACCTCTTCGCTCTCGCCGTAGCGACGGAGCAGGTCGATGCCGATTTCCAGGTGCGTGCCGTCGATCTCGCGGTCCACCGCCTTGCCGATGTCGTGGACCAGGCCGGCGCGCTTGGCCACATGGACGTCGACCTTCAACTCGCCCGCCATGGCGCCGGCCAGAAAGGCGACCTCCTTGCTGTGCTGCAGGACGTTCTGGCCGTAGGAGGTGCGGAAGCGCAGCCTGCCCAGCAGCGTGACCAACTCGGGGTGAAGACCGGACAGGTTCAGCTCCAGCAGCGCCTCGCTGCCCTCGCGCTGCACCCGATCCTCGAACTCCGACTTGACCTTGGCCGCCACTTCCTCGATGCGGGCCGGATGGATGCGGCCGTCGGCGATCAGGCGTTCCAGGGTGACGCGCGCGACCTCGCGCCGGAACGGGTCGAAGCCGGAGAGAATGACCGCCTCCGGCGTGTCGTCCACGATCAGGTCGACGCCGGTGGTCAGTTCCAGGGCGCGGATGTTCCTTCCTTCGCGGCCGATGATCCGCCCCTTCATGTCGTCGTTCGGCAGCATGACTACCGAAACCGTGGTCTCCGAGACGTAGTCGGACGCCGAGCGCTCGACGGCGAGGCTGATGATCCGCTGGGCCTCGCGCTGCGCCGACTCCCGGGCCTCGTCCTCGATCCGCTTGGCCAGGTGGGCCGACTCCATGCGCACCTCGTGTTCGAGACTGTGGCTCAACTCCTCGCGCGCCTGCTGCACGGTCAGTCCGGACACCCGCTCCAGTTGCCGGCGAACCTCCTGCAGCCGTTCTCCCACTTCGGCCTGTTCGACCTCGAGGCGGCCTTCGGCCTCCCCGAGCGCCCGCTGCCGTCCGTTCAGTTCCTGCTCGAGCGACTCGAGCGCGGCCGCCTTTTCGCGGGAGCGGGCGCGGCTCTCGTTCAGCTTCCGCTCGCGCTCCTCCATCGTCCGGCGCTGCTCCGTCGTCGAGCGCTCGAACTCGGAGCGAAGCGTCAGCAACTCCTCCTTCGCCGCGAGCTCCTGTTCCCGGCGCTTGGCCGCGCAGTCGCGCTCGGTCTCTTCGACGAGGCCCCTGGCCTGGCGCCTCGCCTCTCCGATCAGCTTCGCCGCGCTACGCCGTCCGACAAGGCTCCAAAGCAGCCAGGCAGCCGCCAGCGTCGCCGTTGCTATTCCCGCGGCCATGAGTGTGGTTTCGGTCATCAGCCCTCAATCCGGGCAGAAGGGCATCCCCCGCGGGGCCGTGTGAACGCGCCCCGACACAGAACCAGAGCGGGACCAGGTGGGTGTCCGCGCCACTCGCCGTCAGCGTCCCCGTTCGAGCGGGGCTGGCACGGGCGAGCAGTTGAAGGACTCCCTTAACAAGAGCGATGGTTCCAACCACGGCTTTCATCACGAACCGCGCAGGGGATGCAAGTCAAGGTTCCTTTCAGCAACAGTCAGGCGTCGAGGGCCGCCTCGAGGTCGGAGGTCAGGCTCGATACGCGCTCCACCAGTTCCTGGTAGCGCCCGTCATCCGCTTCTCCGCCGCCGTTGGCCTCGTTGGCGAGATTCAACGCGGCGAGGATGGCAATCTGATTCGGCTCCAGATCCGGCGCCTGGTCAGCGACCTCCCGCATCTTGCGATCGACCTTCTCCGCGAGTACGCGAAGCCGGTCCGCAGCGACCGTCCCATCCTCGCGGAGGGAGTACGGAACGCCGAAGATCTCGACCGCGACAGTTGCCGCAACTTCTTCCTGGCGTTCACTTTCGGCCATTTCTCGACACCCCTTGCAAAGGGGACTATAGCAGCCCGGCGGGTCAGGAATCGCCGTCCGCCAGCAGCTCCTCGAGTCCCTCGGCCAGGGCCTCGACCCGCTGACCGATCTCGGCGCGCTCCCTGGCGGCAAGCTTCTCGGCCGCTTCGAGTTGGGCGGTCAGCTCTCGCGTCCGCTCGCGCTCGGCAGCCAGCGCCTCCTTGGCGCGCTGAATCGCCGCCTCGAGGCGCGCGACCGCGTCGATCGTCCCCTCAGGCATCAGGACGACCCCTCAGGCATCAGGATGACGAGGCCGAACCCGAGCCCGCTTCGAGCGCTCCCCGCGCGGCCATAGCTATGGCGGCGAAGCCCTCGGCATCCCGCACCGCCAGGTCCGCGAGCATCTTCCGGTTCAGCTCGATGCCGGCAAGCCGCAGCCCCGACATCAGCCGGCTGTAGGAGAGCCCGTTCAGACGCGCGGCGGCGTTGATCCGGACGATCCAGAGGCTCCGGAACTGACGCTTCCGCTGCCGCCGGTCGCGGTAGGAGTAGGCGAGCGACCGGTCGACCGCCAGCTTGGCAATCCGGTGGCCCTTCGACTTGACGCCGTAGTAGCCCTTCGCCTGCTTGAGGATTTTCTTCCGCCGGCGGGCGCGCCGGCTGCCCCGTTTCACTCGTGCCATCGTCTTGTGCCCCCACAGCCCCGGCGAGCTAGCGGATCATCCCCCTGATCGCCTTGGCGAAACCGCCGACGACGTCGGTCTGCTTCCGCAGCTTCCGCTTCCGGCCCTGCGCCTTCTTGGTCTGCATATGGTTCATCATCGAGTGCCTGCGCTTCACCTTGCCCTTGGCGGTGAGCTTGAAGCGCTTGGCCGCTCCACGGTGCGTTTTCTGCTTGGGCATTCCAGAGCCTCCTGTGGGGCTCGGAGGAGCCGCCGAACGGCGAATACTAGCCGGAAACGCGGCTCCGGGCTAGTCGCGCGCGGGCGTGGCGGCGCCGGCGCGATCGCGCCGCGACGGCCGCGGTTTAGGCCGCCTGCAGCGGGGCCGGAGGGGGGAGGGTCCCAGCGGCCGCTCGCGCTTTCCTGGTGGGTGGGAGGTGGGCGCTCGCTTCGGTCGGCTGCGCTGCGGTGGGTCGTCGGTCAACGTGACGATCTCGGGAGACGCTTGCCTCCAGCCCGCCGGGACCCACCCCCTCCGGCTCCGTTGCAGGCTGGACGCCGTCTGAACGCGTGGCCCGGAACCCGAGCGACGCAAACCTGGGTGCGCCACGATGCAGCACCGCATTCCAGCCATTGAGACGACGTAGCTCTGGGTACGCGGGTCTTCTGACCCGCCGCCGCCGTAGGCGGCCAGGAGAACGCGCCGCGAAGCGGCGACGACTTGTTTGGCGCGCTTACGGTTTCCTCACCCCGCGCGGGCGATACGGCAAGGCCTCCAGTTCCGCGTCCAGTGCTCGTCGCTCTGAACGTGACCGGCGCGAACGCACTCGCCGCTGTCGCCGACGCCCTTGGGACGCGCACCCGACCATGTGTAGCTTCTCCGAGGCCGATCGCGGAGCGGCCCCAGATAGAAGATCCGGTCCATCAGTCCCTCGTAGGACGCTTCAAGCCCCCCGACGACGTCGTAGAAGGCCCGTGATCGCTGCCGTGACTCAGGGGGGAACAGGTGCGTCTTGACAGGTCCGGGAAGACCCTCTTCGCGGCTTGCGTCCGCGTCAGGGAGCTCGGCGGACGGAAGATCCGATCCCCCAAGCAACGTCCCCAGCAGTTCATGAGATACGGACTCCGAGGACCCCGCGTCCGGGAGGAACTTCTCATTCGAACAGGCAAGTTCGAATCGCTCGCCATCTGTCTTGAGCTTCAACTCGAACTCGACGCCCTGGTACTCGTACGCGAGTCGCTTCACGATCAGCCGGCGATCAGCGTCCGTCGACGGCCCCACACGCGCCGTCGACCGGACATCGTGGCCGCTGCCCTGCGTCATCCCTCGCAGGAAACCGAAGAAGACGAGCCGGAACGTTTCACTGCCGTACGGCTGCCAGGACAAAGACCACTCCATGTCCGGCGGACCGTCTCCACGCTCCGCGCCTCGGTGCACTGCCGCCCTGAAGCTGCCCAGATCAACCTTCTCGTTCGGCCCGCCGCCGAAGTCGAGGACCAGCCCCCGGTCCGTCGCGTCCTTCGTCTGCTTCAGCAGGAGCAGAAACTGGAGCACGCTGCTCTTGCCGGAGCTGTTCTCCCCGAACAGCGCCGTGATCCGGCCGAACTCGATCCTCAGCTCCCGCCAGGCCTTGAAGTTCTCGAGATGGAGTTCCGTCAGCATGCTGTCCTCCCTCCTCCCCTGAGCTTCACAGATGGAGCGATTTGGAGGCCGTCCGGTCCGCGACGCGCGCCGCGAGTTCGTCGATCGTCACCGCGCCCTGATCAGGGGAACCGCCGTCCTCCGGCGCCTCGCGGAGCCGGAGCGAGACGGTCCCGGCCTCCTGTTCGCGGCCGCCGACGACGAGCATGTAGGGGACCTTGTGGGTCTGGGCGCCGCGGATCTTGTAGCCGAGCTTCTCGCTGCGTTCGTCGAGTTCGACGCGGACGCCGGCCGCGGAGAGCTGGCGGGTGACTTCCCGGCCGTAGTCCATGAAGCGGTCTGAGACCGGCAGGACGACCGCCTGCACCGGCGCCAGCCAGAGCGGGAAGGCGCCGCCGGTGTGTTCGATCAGGATGCCCAGGAAGCGTTCCACAGAGCCGAGCATCGCGCGATGCAGCATGACCGGGCGCCGGGTTCCGCCGTCGCTGGCGGTGTACTCCAGGTCCAGCCGCTCGGGCATCTGGTAGTCGAGTTGCACGGTTCCCAACTGCCAGCTCCGGCCGAGCGCGTCGCGGGCCTGAAAGTCGATCTTCGGGCCGTAGAAGGCGCCGTCGCCCTCGTTGACCTCGAAGTCGAGACCGCGGCTCCTGAGCGCCCCCATCAGCGCGTTCTCGGCCCGCTCCCAGAGCTCGGCGCTGCCGATCGACTTCTCCGGCCTCGTGGAGACCTCGATCAGGATGTCCTCGAAGCCGAACGTCCGGTAGATCTCCAGGATCGTCGACACCGGCAGCAACACCTCGGCTTCCACCTGCTCCTCGGTGCAGAAGGTGTGGGCGTCGTCCTGGCAGAACGTGCGCACACGGGTCAACCCGGTGATGACGCCGGACTGTTCGTAGCGGTGGAGGCGGCCGAAGTCGGCGTAGCGGATCGGCAGGTCCCGGTAGGAGCGGAGGCCGGTCCGGTAGATCAGGCAGTGGGTCGGGCAGTTCATCGGCTTGACCGCGTACTGCCGCTCGTCGACCTCGGTGAGGAACATGTTCTCCCGGTAGTTGTCCCAGTGCCCGGAGCGATGCCAGAGGTCGACGTCGAGAATCTGCGGCGTCCGCACCTCCTCGAAGCCGTCGCGCCGGTTGAGTCCCTGCACGTAGTCGACCAGGAGGTTGTAGATCACCGTCCCGCGGGGGTGGAAGAAGGGGCTGCCGGGCGCGTTCTGGTTGAAGCTGAACAGGTCGAGTTCCGGGCCCAGGCGGCGGTGGTCGCGGGCCCGGCGCAGCTCCAGGTCGGCCAGATAGCCGTCGAGCGCTTCCCGGTTCGCGAACGCGGTTCCGTAGATCCGCTGCAACTGCTCGCGGCTCTGGTCGCCGCGATGGAACACGCCTGAGCTTTCAAGCAGCTTGACCGCGCCGACCTGGTCGACGCGCTGGGCGTGCGGACCGCGGCACAGGTCGACGAACTCGCCGTGCCGGAACAGGGTGATCGGTTCGCCCTCCGGGATGTCGTTCAGTCGCTCCAGCTTCAGCTCCTCGCCCATGCCGGCGAACAGCTCCCGCGCCTCCTCGCGGTCGATCTCGACCCGCTCGACCTCGTGCTTCTCCCGCAGGATCTCCCGCATCTTCGCCTCGATCGCCTCGAGATCCTCCGGCACGAAGGTCCGCGGGAAGCGGAAGTCGTACTGGTACTTCTCGGAGTGATCCCGCCGCCCGACGTCGATCTGCGTCCCGGGCCAGAGCCTCTGCACCGCGTCCGCCAGCACGTGCTCCGCCGTGTGCCGCAGGAAGATCCCGGCCTCCTCGTTCTTCGCCGTGAACAGCCGGAACTGGCCGGACGCTTCAATCGGCGCGCGCAGGTCGACGAGGCGGCCGTCGAGTTCGGCGCCGACCGCCGCCTTCGCCAGGCCGGGTCCGATCGAGCGCGCCACGTCCAGCGCCGTCGTCCCGGGCGGGACGCTGCGCACCGATCCGTCGGGCAACGTCAGGTCGAGCATCGGTCGAGAACGGTACTGGAAGAGCGGGTTCGTCCGGGACATGGCCGGGCCCGCGCGGCCCGACACCGCGATGGTAGGCGCTAGCGGACTCGAACCGCTGACCTCTACCGTGTGAAGGTAGCGCTCTAACCAACTGAGCTAAGCGCCTGAGTCACAGACCGAACTGCGGACCCTGGTAGGCCCGAGCGGACTCGAACCGCTGACCTCTACGATGTCAACGTAGCGCTCTAACCAACTGAGCTACGGGCCTGTCTCTCGAGGCCGAGAATGCCGGCAAGGCCAGCCGCGAGAAGGCGCAACGGTACAAAGGGGAGAGTTGTCCTGTCAACGCGAGGCACGCGGCGGGAAGACGCCGTCGCCGCCGACTGTTGCAGAATCCTGTCGTGGTCGATTCCCTGCACATGGCCGAGTTGATCGAGCAGGCGCGGCGCCGGATCGCCGGCGCGGTCTACGAGAGTCCCTGCGCCCGCTCGGAGTACTTCTCCCGCCTCTGCGGCATCGGCGCCTACTTCAAGCTCGAGAACCTGCAGATGACCGGCTCCTTCAAGGAGCGCGGGGCGCTCAACCGCATCCTCACCCTCTCGGAGGAGGAGCGGAGCCGCGGCCTGATCACGGCCTCGGCCGGCAACCACGGCCAGGCCGTGGCGTACCACGCGCATCGGCTCGGTCTCGAGGCGACGGTGGTCATGCCGCTGCCGACGCCCCTGATCAAGGTGGCGAACACGCGGAACTTCGGCGCCGACGTCCGGCTCGCCGGCGAGACCTTCGACGACGCGACCGCCCACGCCCGGGAACTCGAAGCCGAGCACGGCTGGACCTACGTCCACCCGTTCGACGACCCCCAGATCGTCGCCGGCCAGGGCACGATCGGCTTCGAGTTGATGACCCAGGAGCCCGACCTCGAGGTCGTCGTCGTGCCGATCGGCGGCGGCGGGGTGATCGCCGGAATCGCCGCCGCCTACAAGGCGCACCGGCCGCAGACCCGGATCATCGGCGTGCAGGCGGAGGCCGTCCCGTCGATGCGGGAGAGCCTGGCCGCCGGCCGCCCGGTGACGGTGGAGCGCCGCCACACGATCGCCGAGGGCATCGCGGTAAAGCGACCCGGCGAACTGACGATAGGACTGGTAAGGGAACTGGTCGACGACATCGTGACGGTCGACGAGGAGGAGATCGCGAACGCGGTCCTCCTCCTGCTCGAGCGGGAGAAGGCGGTCGTCGAGGGCGCCGGGGCCTCCGTGCTGGCCGCGGTCGTCAACGACCACGTTCCCCAGGCGAAGGGCCGCCGGACCGCCATGGTGCTGACCGGCGGCAACATCGACGTCACCCTGCTCAGCCGCATCATCGACCGCGGCCTGACCAAGGACGGCCGCCTCGTCCGGCTCGACGTCTGCGTCAACGACCGTCCGGGCGCCCTGGCGGCGCTGCTCAACCTGGTCGGCGAGGCGGGCGCCAACGTCCTGGAGACCCATCACGAACGCGCCTTTACCGCCCTCGGGCTCAATGAAGTCCACATCGAGTTGCGGCTCGAGACTCGCGGCGTCGAGCACGTCGAGGAGCTGATCCAGCGAATCGCCGGCGCCGGTCTCCACGTCCGGCGCCAGACCGACCCCGAGCCCTGGCATGATGACCCCTCCCTGCTACGCTAAGCCCGCGTGAACGACGAAGCTTCGGATCCATCGCCATCCGACTCCAGTCTGGACGACCCCGACCCGGACCCCGACCAGCGCGCCTGTGACCGCGGGTCCCGTCCCCCGCTGACGAAAACGACGCCCCTCCCGGCGCGCGGATGATCCCGCCGGTCGTCGCGGCCACCGGGCCGCCCGTGAATCTCGATCTGCCGCTGGGCTGGAGCCTGGCCCTGGCCCTCTTCCTGGTCGGCCTGAACGGCTTCTTCGTCGCCGCCGAGTTCGCCCTGGTCAAGGTCCGGCCGACCCAGGTGGCGCCTCACCAGGACACGCTGCGGGGCCGCCTGGCGCAGCGCATGATCGACCAGCTCGACGCCTACCTGTCGGCCACCCAACTCGGCATCACTCTCGCCAGCATCGGCCTCGGCATCGTCGGCGAACCCGCGGTCAACCGGCTGCTGCAGCCCCTCTTCGACCTGGCGCCCAATCTGCCGGAGGAAGCCGCGCACTCGATCAGCCTGATGGTCTCGTTCGCGATCATCAGCATGTTCCACATCGTGCTCGGCGAACTGGCGCCCAAGTCGCTCGCCATCCGCCGGCCGGAGCCGACCAGCCTGTGGGTGGCGGCGCCGCTGTGGTTCTTCTACCAGGTGACCTACCCCGGCATCTGGGTGCTGAACCAGATGGCGAACGCCTTCCTGCGCCTGTTCGGCATCGAACCGCTGCGGCACGGCGAACTCGCGCACAGCGAGGAGGAGATCCGGAGCCTCCTCGCCTCCGAGCAGGAGACCGAACTCTCCGAGCCCAAGCGGGAGCTGCTCGACAACGTGTTCGAGCTCTCCGACCGCAACGCCCGTCAGGTGATGGTTCCCCGCACCGAAGTCGTCTACCTCGACGCCGCGGCGCCGATGGACGCCAACCTGGATCGCGCCCGCCGGAGCGGTCACACCCGCTTCCCGCTCTGCGAGGGCGACCTCGACCAGCTCGTCGGCCTGGTGCACATCAAGGACCTGTTCATCGCACGCGAGCCGCCGAAGTCGCTTCGCGAGATCGCGCGCGAGACCTTCGCGGTGCCCGAAACGCTGCCGCTCGACCAGTTGATGACCCGGATGCGCCACGAGCACATCCACATGGCCGCGGTGGTCGACGAGTACGGCGGCGTGGCCGGCATCGTGACGCTCGAGAACGTGCTGGAGGAGATCGTCGGCGAGATCCAGGACGAGTTCGACGCCGAGGCGCCGGAGTTCGTCCGCCTCGACGACGGCGGCTACAAGGTGCTCGGCGGCATGCTGCTCGACGATCTCGAGGACGAACTCGGCATGGACATCTCCGACGCCCGCGAGGAGGACACCGTCGCCGGCATCGCGCTGTCCGAGCTCGGCCGGACCGCCGAGATCGGGGACACCGTCGAGGTCGGCCGGCTGCGACTGGAGGTGGTGGACGTGGATGGGAACCGCATCGTCTCACTGAAACTCCACGTGTTACCCGAGCCGGCGGAGGAAGAGGACTAAGGTCGCCGCTTCGCGGCGCGCTTCCCGGCCGCCTTCGGCGGCAGCGGGTCAGAAGACCCGCGCACCCATCAGCCGGCCGAGAACGGCCTTCGACACCTCAGCGAGCGGCACGACCTCGCGCTCGCCGTCCAGCCGGTTCGAGACCTCGGCGCCGCCGGCGCGAAGCGAGCGCGCGCCGACGACCACCCGCACCGGGAAGCCGACCAGGTCCGCGTCCTTGAACTTGACGCCCGGCCGCTCCCGGCGGTCGTCGTAGAGCACGTCGAAGCCGCCCGGCGTGAGCGCGGCCTCGAGTTCCTCGTAGAGACCATCCGCCGCGGAACGCACCGCCTCGTCGCCGGGATCAAGCGAGCTGAGCACGACCGTGAAGGGCGAGAGGGGCACGGGCCAAACGATGCCGTCGTCGTCGTGCCCCTGTTCGATTGCCGCCGCCGCCGTACGCCCGATGCCCAGGCCGTAGCAGCCCATCTCCGCCGGCCGCAGGCGACCCTGTTCGTCAGTGAAGGTGCAGTTCATGCTCTTGGAGTAGGCCGTGCCCAGCTTGAAGATGTGGCCGACCTCGATGCCCCGCGAGATGCGCAGTTCGCCGCCGCCGCAGCGCGGGCAGGGGTCGGAGGCTTCGGCGGTCAGCACGTCGACCCACTCGAGCGGACGCGCGCTCGCCACGTCCCGGTCCCAGCGCACGGAAGCGAGGTGTTCATCGCCGGCGTTGGCGCCGCAGACGAAGCCGGTGAGCGCACGCGCCGACTCGTCGACCACCAGACGCACCTCAGGCGAAAGCCCGACCGGACCCGAGAAGCCGAGGGGACCGCCCGTCGCCTTCGCCACCTGCTCGGCCGACGCGAGCCGCAGCCCGAGGCAGCCCAGCACGTTGAGCAGCTTGATCTCGTTCACCTCGCGGTCGCCGCGGATGGCGACCGCCGCCAGCCCGTCGTCCGTTTCGTAGATCAGCGTCTTGACCACGAGCGCCCTGTCGACCTCCAGCATCCCGGCGACCTCGGCGACGGTTGTCGCGCCCGGCGTCGAAACCCTGCGCGGTCCGTCGCCCGCGGCGCCGGCGGCTTCCGCCGGCCGCGGCAGGGCGCCGACTTCCGCCCGTTCGACGTTGGCCCCGTAGCCGCAGGCGGCGCAGCTTGCGACCGCGCTCTCGCCGGTGTCGGCGAGCACCATGAACTCGTGCGACGAGGAACCGCCGATCGCGCCCTGGTCCGCTTCGACCACGGAGTACTCGAGCCCGCAGGCCTCGAAGATGCGCGAGTAGGCCCCGTACATCGCCTGGTAGCTCCGGTCCAGGCCTTCCTCATCCGCGTCGAAGGAGTAGGCGTCCTTCATGATGAACTCGCGGCCCCGCATCAGGCCGAAGCGGGGACGGATCTCGTCCCGGAACTTGGTCTGGATCTGGAACAGGTTGAGCGGCATCTGCCGGTAGCTCTTCACGTCGCGCCGGACCAGGTCGGTGATGACCTCCTCGTGGGTTGGACCGAAGCAGAACCGCCTTCCGTGCCGGTCCTCCATGCGCAGGAGTTCGGCGCCGTACTTGAACCAGCGTCCGGACTCCTCCCACAGCTCGGCCGGCTGGATCGCCGGCATCGAAAGCTCGACCGCTCCGGCCCGCTCCATCTCGCGGCGGACGACCGCCATCAGCTTGCGCATCGTCCGCCAGCCGGCCGGCTGCATCGTGTAGATCCCGGCCGCCAGCCGCCGCACGAGTCCGGCGCGCGCCATCAACCGGTGGCTCACCACCTCGGCGTCCCGGGGCGCCTCGCGGGCCGTCATCAGGTAGTAGTTGCTCCAGCGCATCGTGACTCTCCGGCCGCGGAGACTACACCTGACGCACCCAGTAGGCTCGCCGCGATGTACTGCCAGGTCTGCGGCGCGCGGAACGAGGACGACGCGGAGTACTGCCAGCGCTGCCGGCAGAAGCTGATGGTGCTCTCCGGCTCCGCCGTCTCGGGCGAGGAGACCCTCGACGCCGGCGACGAGGAGTTCTCTCTCGACGAGCACCTGCTGGAGCGGATATCGATCCTGGAGGAGGTCCTCAAGCGCACCGGCGAAACGGTGCAGAAGGTCCTGAGCGCCATGGAGCGGCAGGAGGAGAGCATCCTCGTGCATCACGCCGGCATGCTGGCCTTGCGCGACCTGCTGGAGCGGCAGGACGTGATCAGCACCGCCGAATGGAGCGACCTCTGGGAGTCCAAGATGGACTACCAGTTCCTGGTGCTGGAGAAGCGCGAGCGTTTCGCGGCGGTCAAGGACAGCGTCCTGGGGCTCTACGAAGGGACCCGGCGCCCCGCTTTCACCAAGCTCCTCGAGGAAGCGGAGCACGCGCTGAACGGCCTGGACCTGGCGCGCGCGATGAAGGCGCTGGAGGCGGCGGCCGGCCTCGACCGCCGCAACCACGAACTGGCCCGGTTCCTGGGCGAATCGCACTTCCAGGAGGGCAAGCTGGAACGCTCGCTGAAGCACTTCGACCGCCTGCTGGCGGTCAAGCCGGACCACATCCAGGGTCTGGTCTACACCGGCGTCATCCAGCTCCAGCAGGGAGAAGCGCAGCGCGGCCAGGAACTCCTGGAGAAGGCCGTGGTCCGGCACCCGGACGCGTTCCTGCCGCACTTCTGCCTGGGAGCGTCGCTCGCCGGCCGGGGGCAGTTGAAGTCCGCGGCCGCGTTTCTTTCGCGCGCGGTCGAGATCGACCTTGTGCCGCAGGCCCTCTACCTGCTCGGCCGCTGCCACTACGAGATGGGCAAACCGACGGGGGCGATCGAGTCGTTGAGCCGCGCGATCCAGGTCGATCCCGCCTTCGAAGAGTGCCACCACCTCCTCGGTCTCTGCTACCTGGACCGGGGCTGGAACCGCAAGGCGCTCGCCGCGTTCCGCACGGCGCAGCAGTTGAACCCCAGGCGCATGCGCTACCGCGACCTGGTGGCCTACCTCTCGGGCCGCTCCGGCGCCGACTTGCCCAGGACCAGCCCCGCCGCGGCGGACTGGGTCAGCCGCGGCGAGCAGGCGATCCGATCCGGCGATGCGCCGGAAGCGCTCCGCTGCTATCGCGAGGCGCTGGCGCTCGATCCGGACAACCCGGCCCTGCTGATGTCCTACGCCCTCGCCTGCCTGCGGCTCGACCGCAGCCAGGAGATCCGCCCGCTGACCGAGCGGGTGCTCGCATCGAAGCCGGGCGAGATGCTGCGGGCGACCGCCTACGCGACCCTGATCGAGGCGCTGCGCAGCGAGGGCAGGTACCGGGACGCGAACGACGCCGGACAACGGCTGCTCGACGAGGCCGGCTCCAACTTCTCGAAGAGCATCGCCTACTACGAGATGGCGTACAACCTGGCGGAGATGGACGAGGACCTGGACCAGGCCCTCGACTTCGCGCGCCGGTCCCTGGAGCACGCCCCGGAGGAATTACGCCAGTTCCCGCTAGCCGCCCTGGGCTGGGTCCACTACAAGCGCCAGGAGCTGGACGAGGCGATCGAGTTCCTGTCCCAGTCGACCGAACTCGGACCGTCGACCGCGGCGCTCACCCGCCTGGGCATGGCGCTCCTGGCATCGGGCGACGAGGACGGGGCGCGCGGCGCCCTGGCTCAGGCCCGCCGGCTCGACGAGCGCGGCGGCGCGATCGAGGAGAAGATGATGGAGTTCATGAAGGACTCCGCGCGCATCATCGAGCGGCTGCGGCGCTAGGCGCCTACAATCCGGAAAACCAGGGATCGCGGCGGCCGAGCCTGCTGTCCAGGGCGGCGCCGATGCCGACGCAGGTGACGATCGTCCAGGTCCAGCCGCCGACGTAGGGCGCCATCTTGACCACGCCCAGGGCGAGCAGCCCGCACAGGGCGGCCGCCAGCGGCCGGCCCGCCAGGCCCAGGCGGTCAGGCAGCAGGCGGGCGCCCACCGCCAGGAACACCGCCACCGTGCCCCAGAGCTTGCAGACCAGGATCGCCACTCCACAGACGGCGAGCAGGGGCGCGCCTACCAGGGCCGGCGCCACCGCGGTCAGCACGGCGAAGGTCACGGCCACCGCGAGAACCGCCACCAGGCCGGCGAAGAAGTTGCGAAACGGCCGCTCGAGCACGCTCTGCGCCGTGGCCGTCAGCGCCGGGTCGAAGCCAGCCACCAGCACCAGAGTCACCAGCAGCCAGGCCAGCAGCAGGGCGAGGTTCAGCAGCGCCACCGCGGGCGACAGCGCGGCCTGGCCGAGCACCGGCCCTTCCGCGAGAACGACCAGCGAGGACGGCGCTCGCGGGTAGGCCACGGTACGGCCCTCCACGACAGCCCCCGACTCGGCGTCCACCCTGCCGCCCAGCACGAACACGTCGCCGCCCAGCCGTGCCGACGGACCCAGTTCGACATCGCCGCCGAGCACGATCACGTCGCCCGCGACGAAGCCGTCGATGCGGGCGTCGCCGTTCAGGACGACCGCGTCCGACCGCGCCTCGCCGCGAAGCTCCAGGTCTCGCCCGATGGCGAGTAGCTGGTCCCGGGCAACCGCGTCCGCATCGACGACGACGGCAGCGTCGTCGGTTCCCGGCGAGGACTCCGGCGCGACGCAACTCAACGTCGCCGCGGCGAACGCGCACAGGACGAGGACAGGGACAGCCTGATGGAGGCGGAGTCTAAACACGGGCGGACCATCGTAGCCGCCGGAGGCCGAGGCGAAGCCTCGTTGGCCCTAGCGGCGGGATCGTTGCCGCGCCGACGCTCTCGAACCCCGCCGGAGCAGCGAGAACAGGAGGCCGGTCAGGCCGACGACCGCCGCGCCGCCGAACAGCAGGGCCGGCGTCGCCGGCGCCAGGGCCGAGGACATGGCCGCGTTGAGGCCGCGCCAGGAGGCATCGAGCAGGCCGGCGCCGAGCATGCCGAGGGTGACCGTGAAGTCGAACAGGGTCGCCGCCGCGGAAGCCGCCGGCGCCAGCGTCGCGAGCACCGCCAGAGCGCCGCCGAACACCGCGACCAGGGCGGCGGCGGCCACCATGGCGTGACGGCGGCCGGCGCGGAGTCGCGTGCGGAGCGGCGCGCTGATGTCGATCGCCAGCGGCTCCGGCGCGAGCCGTTCCGCCGCCAGGAGTTCGTGGAGCGCCGAGAGACCCCGCGCCTCGTCCCGGCACGCCGCGCATCCCGCCAGGTGCTGCTCCGCCAACCGGCGCTCCGCCTCGCTGACGGCGCCGTCGACGTAGGCGTCGATCAACTCCGCCTGGGCACAGGCGCCATTCTCCATGACCGTCGACCTGTCTGAACTCGTCATCGCCGTTTTACTCCCGCCGTCCGTCAGTCGGTGAGGTAGTCGGCCAGCCGCGCCTTCAGCATCCGGCGGCCGCGAAACAACTTGTTCTTGACGGTGCCCAGGGGCATGCCCTTGAACTCCGCGATCTCTTCGTAGGTCATCTCGGCGAAGTGTCTCAACTGGATCAACTCGCGGTACTCCTCTTTCAGCCCGTCGATCGCGGCGCCGATGGCCTGGCGCCGTTCCACGTTCCGCAGCGTCCGGTAAGGGTCCCTTTCCTCGCTCTCAAACTCCCGCTCCTGCGTCTGCCCGTCCACCCCGACCCGTTGCATCGGCACCAGCTTCAGGCGACGCTTCCGGATCAGGTCGATCGCGGCGTTCTTCGCCACCCGAAACAGCCATGTCGAGAACCGGTACTTGGGGTTGTAACGGTCGAGGGCCCGGTAGACCCTCAGAAACACTTCCTGCGAAAGCTCTTCGGACTCCTGGAAGTTGCCGAGGAAGCGATTCAGGTAGTTGATCAGCCGGCCCCGATACCTCTCCACGAGATCGGTGTACAGGGCGGCGTCGCCGTCCAGAATCGCAGCCACCAACTCTTCGTCGGTCGCCCGAGTTGCCTCCACAGCCTTCACCTACGTCGCCCGCTTCCGATTGTTGCGACCTCCACCACGGGCTGCTGTAGCCTTTCCGCCCGCGGCACGGGCGGCCGCCGCCCTCCACCGCGCCGCAGAGAGTAACCGGGTCACCCTTGGCAAACCTGATCCACGCACGCGGCCTGGGCATCCGGTTCGGACTTCACTGGGCGCTGGCCCACGTCGACCTCGACTTCGAGGCGGGGGGGCGGCTGCTGCTGGCCGGCGCCAACGGTTCCGGCAAGACGACGCTGCTGAGACTGATCGCGGGACTCAGGCGGCCGACGGCGGGTGAACTCACCGTCGCCGGCAGGCGGCCGTTCGAGGATCGCGCCGGCGCCCGGCGCGAACTGTCCCTGGTCTCCCATCACGACTATCTCTACGACCGGCTGACCGCGATGGAGACGCTGCGGCTCTGGAGCGACCTGAGTCACGCCGGTTCGGGCCGCGAGCGGCTCGCCGACCTGCTCGAAGAGGTCGGGCTCGAAGCCGCGGCCGACCGCCAGGTGGGCGGCTTCTCCGCCGGCATGAGAAAGCGGCTGATCCTCGCCCGCTGCCGTCTCGAGAGTCCGCGCCTGCTGCTTCTCGACGAACCGTTCGCGGCGCTCGATCCGGAGGGCCAGACCCTGGTCGAGCGCTGGATCGAACGCTTCGCTGACGGCGGCGGCTCCCTGATCGTCGCGTCCCACGCGATCGAGCGGGCTTCCCGGTTGTGCCGGCAGGCGCTCCTGCTGGAGCAGGGCCAGGCCGCCTGGCGGGGCGAAGCCGCCGGGCTCGACGCCGCCTGGCGCCGGAGGCTCGGACAGTGAAGCTGGTGCGCCCCGTGCTGGTGCTCCTGCTGAAGGACCTGCGGGTCGAGTGGCGGGGACGGGTCCGCTTCCTGTCGATCGTCCTGTTCGGCGGCATCACCCTGGTCCTGTTCTCCTTCGCGATCGACGCCGAGGGCGATCTGGCGGCGACGATGGCGCCGGGCTTTCTCACCCTGGCCCTGCTGCTCAGCTCGACCCTGGGCCTGTCCGAGTCGTTTCGCGTGGAGCGCGAGAACCGCTCCCTCGAGGGCCTGCTGCTGCTGCCGGTCGAGCCGGCGGTCCTGTTCTACGCGAAGGCGATGGGCAACTTCGTCTTCCTCGCGATGCTGGCGCCGGTGCTCGTGCCCTCGGCGATCATCCTCTACAGCGTCGAAACCGGCCCTGCCGGCTTCGTCGGCGTTATCGCCGTCTGGCTGCTCGCCGCGGCGGCACTCGCCGCCCCGGGAACGCTGTACGCCGCGATGACCAGCCGGGCCGCGAGCCAGGACGTCCTGCTGCCCCTGCTTCTCTTCCCGCTGGTCATCCCCGTGCTGATCGCGTCGGTCAAGAGCGCGGAGCTGCTGCTCCACGGGGATCCGATGAACCAGGCCCCGAGCTGGTTCCTGCTGCTGGTCGCCTTCGATGTAATCTACTGGGCGCTCGGAGGCGTGCTGGCAAGGGTCGCGATGGAGGAATAGGGCCTTCGCGCGGGACCTGAAAGGGAGCAAACGAAACGTGGACGGCGTTATAGTCGGCGGTTGGGGATGGGTCATCGCCGCCTATGCATCGGCCGGCGTGGCTCTCGCCTTCTACGTCTACAGCCTGTTCGTCCGCCGGCGGCGGGTCGACGCCAGGGCGCACTCCCGGAATCAGAGCCCCTCACAGGACCAGAGCCATGAGCACGGAACCCACGACCCCGACGCCTGACGCCGGACCCGCTCCCAGGACCCGGCGGCTTCTCCTGCTGGCCGCCGGCGGCGCCGTGGCCGTGGCGCTCTCGGTGCTGGCCTTCGGCGACGTCGGCGAGAACCTCGTCTACTACTGGACTCCCACCGAGCTCCACGAGGCCGGCGACGAGGCGGTCGGAGCGAGCATCCGGCTCGGCGGCCTGGTCGAGAAGGACTCCGTCAGCCGGAGCGACGATGGCCTGACCCTCGAGTTCACGGTCACCGACGGCCAGTCGCAGGTCGATGTCCGCACCACCGCCGTGCCCCCGGCCATGTTCCGGGAGGGCATCGGCGTCGTGCTCGAGGGGACGATGAGCGAGAGCGGCCAGTTCACGACCGCGCGGCTCATGGTCAAGCACGACAACGAGTACCAGGCGCCCGACGTCGAAGACCAGCGCAGCATGGAGGAGTTGATCGAGTCCATGCAGTTCGACACGTGACCTCGGCCCTGGGCCAGGGGTTCGTCCTCCTGGGCCTGATCGCCGCCGGCTTCGGCGCCGCTTTCGGCTACATCGCCGGCGTCAAGCGCTCAGCGGCCGGGCTCCGCCTCACGAGGCGGCTGGCGCTGCTGTTCGCCGTCGCCATGGTCGGGGCCAGCGCGGTGATGTGGTACGCGCTGCTGAGCCACGACTTCTCCGTCTCGTACGTCGCCCAGGTCGGCTCGCTGGCGACGCCGCTTCACATCACGATCTTCTCCCTGTGGTCGTCGCTGGAGGGATCGATCCTCTTCTGGGGGCTGATCCTGGGCCTCTACATCGCCGCCGCGGCCACCTTCCAGCGCCGCGGTCACGAGGACTACCTCGCCTACACCCTGGCCACCCTGCTCGGCATCGGCGCCTTCTTCACCTTCCTCATCGCCAGCGTCGCCGATCCGTTCGCGCCGACCCCGCCGCCCGTGCCGGTGGACGGCCCCGGGCCCAACCCGCTGCTTCAGAACCACCTGCTGATGGCGATTCACCCGCCGATGCTCTACCTCGGCTACGTCGGCATGTCGGTGCCCTTCGCGATGGCGGTCGCGGCGCTGCTCCGCGGCCAGTTGGGCGCCACCTGGCTGCGGCCGATGCGCCGCTGGCTGCTGGTGCCGACCTCCTTCCTCACCGCCGGCATCATGCTCGGTGGCTGGTGGTCGTACGAGGTGCTCGGCTGGGGCGGCTACTGGGCCTGGGACCCGGTCGAGAACGCCTCGTTCCTGCCCTGGCTGACCGGTATCGCGGCGCTCCACTCGGGGATCGTCCAGCAGCGCCGCGGCACCCTCAAGGCCTGGACCGTGATCCTCATCATGATCACCTTCCTGCTGACCATCCTCGGCACCTTCCTCACCCGTTCGGGGGTCGTGAACTCGGTCCACTCGTTCACCCAGAGTCCGATCGGCCCGGTCTTCCTCGGGTTCCTCGGCCTCTGCGCGGCCGCCGTCGTCGTGCTGCTCGCGCTCCGCATCGACACCCTGGTCTCCGAGCCCTCGAACGAGCGCCTGGTCAGCCGCGAAGGCGCCTTCCTGCTGAACAACCTGCTCTTCGTGAGCCTGATGTTCACGGTGCTCGTGGGCACCCTCTACCCGATCGTCGCCGAGTCGCTGCGCGGCGTGAAGGTCAGCGTCGGCGAGCCTTACTTCAACCGCATGGCGGTGCCGCTGTTCGCCGGACTGCTGCTGCTGATGGGAGTGGGCCCCGCCCTCCCCTGGGGCGGCAGCGACCCGAAGCTGGTCCGCCGGGCCCTGGTGCGTCCGCTGCCCGCGGCCGCCGTCGGCCTCGCCGTGGCGCTCCTGTTCGGCGCCCGCTCCGCGCCGGTTCTCATCGTCTCCGCCTTCGCCGGCTTCGCGCTCTGGGTCACCGCCGACCAGGGCCTGCGGCCGGTGCGCGCGCGACCCCGACGTCAGGGCGGCAGGGGACCGCTGGCCGCCGTGCTGGTCGCGCCGGACAGGCTCGGCGCCTACGTCGTCCACCTGGGCGTGCTGATCACCTTCGTCGCGGTCGCCGTGTCGTCGACCTTCCAGCGTGAGGCCGAGTCGACCCTTCGCGCCGGCGACACCCTCCGGCTGGCCGGCTACGAGATGACCTTCCGCGGCGCCGAGCGGGTCCAGGAGCCGCACCTGATCCGCCACCAGGCGGAGGTCGAAGTCTCGACCAACGGCCGGAGTCGCGGCGTGCTGTACCCGTCGCTCAACATCTACCCGAACCAGCGGGAACCGATCGGCACCCCGGCGGTCCGCACCAGCGCGGGTCACGACCTCTACCTGACCCTGATGAACGTCGGCAGCGACGGATCGATCGGGCTGCGGGCGATCACGACGCCGCTCGTCGCGTGGATCTGGATCGGCGTCGTCGTCATGGTCCTGGGCACCGCCCTGTGCCTGATCCCGACCGCCGCCGAACGGCGGGCGACGACGCCGCGGGCGGTTCCCGACCTCGCCGCCTCGCCCGCGGGGGGCGGTCGATGAATCGCAAGGTCCTGCTCGTGGGTCTCGGCATCTCCCTGCCGCTGCTCGCGTTGCTCGGGTTCGGCTTCCGGCACGACCCGCAGATCGTCGAGTCGCCGCTGGTCGGCAAGCCGGCGCCCAACTTCCGGCTCGCCGACCTCGATGGCAACATCGTCGAGTTGGCGGAGCTGCGCGGCCGGCCGGTCATCGTCAACTTCTGGGCCACCTATTGCGTGCCCTGCTGGGCCGAGCACCCGCTGCTCCTGGAAGGCTCGCGTCGCTGGCAGGGCGAGATCCACTTCCTCGGCGTCATCTTCCAGGACGACCCCGACCTGATCGCGCAGTTCACCGCCGAGTACGGACGCTGGGGACCGTCCCTGGTCGACGAGGGTGGCCGGGTCGCGATCGCCTATGGCGTCTACGGCCCGCCGGAGACCTTCTTCATCGGCCGCGACGGCGTGATCGTCGACAAGGCGATCGGCGCGGTAGCGCCGGAACAGCTCCTGGACGTCGCCAACCGCATGCTAGGAGCTTCCACCTCGGAACGCAGCGAAGCCAGTTCCGAGGTGGAAGGTCATGGCGAGGACGGGCTGGGCCGAAACTCCGAGCTTGCGAGGCGTTTCGGGGCTCTCGCGCAGTCCGCCGCGGCGACCGGCTGACATGCGACGCGCGACCGCCCTTCCGGGGCTGCTGGCGCTGCTGGCCGCGTTGGGCCTGGCGGCGCCGGGGTCGGCCCAGGAGCCCGATACGACTCCGCGAGTCGCTCTGCCCCCGGCCGAGGGCGAGGTCCGGCCCGGGCTGGGCGTCGAGACGTCCCATGAACTGGGCGATCCACTGGGCCTCCCCCTCTCCGGCGAAGAGCTCGACCGCGCGGTAGCCGAGGTCGCGGCCGACATCCGCTGCCCGAAGTGCCAGGCCCTCTCGATCGCCGATTCCGGCGCCGCGTCGGCGCAGGCGATGCGGGCGGAGGCGCGGTCCCTCCTGTCCCAGGGCTACACCCGCGAGCAGGTCGTCGGCTACTTCGAGCAGCGCTACGGCGAGTTCGTGCTGCTCGCGCCTCGGGCGCGCGGGCTCAACCTGATCGTCTGGGCGGCTCCCGCCGGGATCGTCCTGGTCGGCGGCCTGCTGGTCGTCCTTCGGTTGCGGCAACGCCGGCGCAGCGCCGACGAGGATCTGGACACGTACCTGCGGCAGGTGGAGCAGGAGACCGCGACCTGACTGTCGTTGCGACGATCGCCCTCGTCGCCGCCGTCCTCGCCGGTCTGGGAGTGGGATTCGCCTTCCTGCCCCGGGAGGCCGCGGCGCGCGCGGCCGCGCTCGAGCTTCAGCGCGCCGACCTGCTGAACCGGCGCGAGGACCTGCTCGCGCGGCTGAAGCAGGAAGGCCTGGAAGCCGCCGACCGCCGCCGGCTCCAGGTGTCCACGGCCCGCGTGCTGAAGGAACTCGACGAGGTCGAGGAGGCGATCGCCGGCATCGCCCCGCCCGGCGGCGCAAAGGGGCGGGAAGCCGCGCCGGCCGGCCGCGCCTTCGTCCAGGCGCACCCCCTGCTCTCCGGCGTCCTGCTCGGCGGCGGCGTGGTCGGCCTGGTCGCCGCGCTGGTCATCTGGGCGCAGTCCGACGCCCGGCCCGATCCGCAAGCCGAGCAGGCGATGGCGCAGGGCGGCGCCGAGACGGACTTCCGCGGCCAGCCGCCGCTCCCGCCCGAGCTGGTGTCCCGAGCCGAGGAACTGCGGCAGCAGATCGACGCCGATCCCTCGGATATCGACGCGATGCGCGCCCTGATGCAACTGATGCTCGCCAACGGCCGCGCCTTCGACGCCTTCCAGACCGCGCAACTCGCGCTGCAGATCGCCCCCGAGGATCCCGACTCGCACTTCGTCTCGGGCATCGTGCGCCTCCAGATGGGCCAGACCCAGGTCGCTCTCGACTCCCTGGACCGGTCGCTCCGAAGCGACCCCGGCCATGAGCAGGCAGCCCTGATGCGGGGTCTCCTCCTGCTGCAACTCGGCGACCGCGACGGCGCCATCGCGACCTGGGAGAGCGCCAACGCCGCCCGCTCCAGCCCCCGCCTCGAGCAGGTCACCGCCATGGCCCGCGAAGGCAGGACGGTCGACGAGATCGTCAACAGCCCGCTCTAGGCCAACTTCAGCCGCCGGATGATCTCCGCCGCGACATCCCGTTTTCGTTCCGTCCCCCGGGTTCGGATCCTCAGGTCCGCCTGCCGGTACGACTCGAGCCGGCTCTCGTAGAGCGCCCGCGCCTGGTCCGGCGACTCGAACAGCGGGCGGCGCTTTGGGGACTGCTGGGCGCGGCGGCAAAGAGCTTCCCACGGCGGATCGAGCCAGACGCTGGTGCCCAGCTCGGCGATCAGGCGGCGATTCCGTTCCAGAGTGAACACGCCGCCGCCGGTGGCGATCACAGCCCGGTCGACGGCGGCGCAACGTTCCAGGGCCGCCGTCTCTCGGTCGCGGAAGTAGCTCTCGCCGCGTTCGACGATCAGGTCGGCCACCGGCCGGCCCTCGTGCTCGGCGACCTCCGTGTCGAGGTCCAGGAAGGTCCAGCCCAGCGACCGGGCCAGCCGCCGGCCGATCCGGCTCTTGCCGGCCGCCATGAAGCCGACGAGGAAGACGCGCATGGCGATGCCGAAACGGTCAGTCGCTGTGCTTCCGCGCCCGCTCGCTCCTGAGCGCCCGCACCAGGAAGAACGTGAAGCCGCCCCACACAAAACCGCCGATCAGGACCAGGACGAGGATGGCGAGCGGAGACATCGGGTGAACCTTACGACAAAGTCAGTCGGAGGCGTCCCTCTTCCCCGCCACCGGGGCAGGACCGCACAGCCTCAGTCCGCTTCGGTTGGCTGGTAGTGGGCGAGCGCGAGCCCCGGCACGCACTTGTAGTGACGCTCGTTGCCGGTCAACAGCACGGACCCGGACTCGACGGCGGAAGCCGCGATCAGGGCGTCGGCGAGGCGCATTCCGTCGGAAAGCGCATAGTTCTCGAGGTAGATCGTTGCCCGCTGGCCGATGTTCTCTGTGAGGGGCAGGATGCGCCATCCGTTCCGCTGAATCGTCAGCCGCAGCAAGCGCAACTCCTCCTTGCTCCGAACGCCCTGGACGAGTTCCATGTAGGTCACGGCCGACAGCTCGACCGACCTCTTCGCCGCGATCGCTTCCCTGGCCGACTCTCGGCCTCGAAGAAACCAGATGAGAACGTCCGTATCAACCAGCATGGAAGCGGCCGTCCCGCAACCGCCTGACGTGGGCCTGGACATCCGCCAGGTCGGCGCGGTCCTTCCACATGCCGAACGCGGGCGACGGAGCCTTCTCCCTTGACGCCGAGTCGGAGGGCTCTTCAATGCCCACGAGCCTTGCTCTCGGCCGGCCGCGATACGTAACCGTCACCGTTTCACCGCGCTCCACACACCTGAGGACCTCACCTACACGATTCCTCAGGCCCTTTGCCGTGATCTCCATCGTCTCCTCCCGTCCCAAGTGCTAACTTCAGAGTGTACACTCTGGTGCCACGGAAGAGAAGCGGATCACGTACTCCATCGGGCGAGTCCTCAGGCGAGCGCTCGCAGCAGACGCAGGCAGGAGGCGGCGAGATCCCCAGGATCGAGGGCCGAGATGACGGCCACGGCGTCGGCTCCGGCCTCGATGACACGGGGCGCCCGCTCGGCGTCGATGCCGCCGATCCCGATCAGGGGTTTCGAGGTCACAGCACGTGCGGCGGCTACGCCGGCGAGCCCGACGGCCGGGTCCGGCCGGTCCTTGGTCGTGGTTCCGAACGCGGGGCCGATCGCCACCGCGTCGATCGCGGGGTCGTCGTCCGCCTCCTCGGCCTGCTCGCGGCTGTGGGTCGAGCGGCCGATCGGACATGCGGGAGGAACCGACAGTCGCGCCACGGCCGGTGGCAGATCGTCCTGGCCAAGATGGAGACCAACGCGGAGACCGCCTTGCGGGCCGTTCGCCAGAAGGGCCGCCGCGATCGCGGCGTCGTCGTTGATCCACAGCAGCGGCCCGTCGCCTTCGCTGTCCGCGCCTGAGCCCTGCTCGAACATCGGCCCCACCGCATCGGCCAGCCGCCACGCGGCGAGGTCCGGCAGGCCCTTGGCGCGGAGCTGGATCCAGCGCGCGCCGCAGTCCAGGAGGGTGCGGACCGCGCCGGTCACGGTCACCGGTTCGGAGCCGAAGAAACCCGTATCGACGATCGCGTAGAGGCGGTTCGCCGGGGGACGCACTACCGGTCGACGAGCGGTCATCCCTCTCCCACCGGCTCCAGCCGATCGAGGAATCCGGTGTCCAGTTCGGCCTCCGTGAACGGTCGCGACTCGACGATTCTGCGCATCAGCGGCAGCGTGGTGCGGATGCCGTCGACCTCGAACTCCCGGAGCGCCCGTCCCATCCTCGAAACCGCCTCGGCGCGGTCCTTGCCGTACGCGACCACCTTGGCGAGCAGCGAGTCGTAGTGCGGCGGCATCGCGCCCCCTTCGAAACCATGACTGTCGACCCGGACGCCGGGCCCCGCGGGCGACCGGAAGCGGCGCAAGGCGCCCGGCGACGGCGCGAAGGTCTCCGGATCCTCGGCATTGATCCGGCACTCGATCGCGTGACCCGAGGTCTCGATGCCGTCCGGGAGTCCCAGTGGCTCGCCGGCCGCGGCGACAATCTGGAGCTTGACGAGGTCGACTCCCGTCACCGCCTCGGTGACCGGATGCTCGACCTGGATGCGGGTGTTCATCTCCAGGAAGTAGAAGCGGTCGCCGTCGACCAGGAACTCGACCGTTCCGGCGTTGGAGTAGCCGACCCGCCTGGCAAGCCGCAGCGCCGCCTCGGCCAGCGACCGGCGGAGTTCGGAGCTGATCGAGGGCGCCGGCGCTTCCTCCAGCAGTTTCTGGTGCCGGCGCTGAATCGAGCAGTCGCGTTCGCCGAACTGCAACGCGCGGCCAAACGAATCGCCGAAGACCTGCACCTCGATGTGGCGCGGCCGCTCGACCAGGCGCTCCAGCATGAGTTCGCCGTTGCCGAAAGCGGCCCGGGCCTCGCTAGCGGCGGCGTCCAGGGCCGCTTCGAGACCCCTCTCGTCGCGAACGGCCCTCATGCCGCGCCCCCCGCCTCCCGCCGCGGCCTTCAGCATCAGCGGATAGCCGACATCCCCGGCCAGCGCCAGCGTCTCCGCGAGCGATGCCGGCGCCGGACCGCCCGGCAACACCGGCACGTCGGCCGCGATCGCGGCCTCGCGCGCCCTTCTCTTGTCGCCCAGGGCACGGATCGCGGACGGCGACGGTCCGATCCAAGTCAGGCCGCAACGTCCAACGGCATCGGCGAACTCCGCGTTCTCGGCCAGGAACCCGTACCCCGGATGGACCGCCTGCGCGCCGGTGATGCTCGCCGCCGCGAGCAGGTTCTGCTGGTGAAGATAGCTCGCCGCGGGCGCCGGCGGACCGACGCAGACAGCCCTGTCGGCCAGGCGCACGTGCAGCGCGTCCCGGTCGACCGTGCTGAAGACGGCGACCGTCTCGATGTCGAGATCGCGGCAGGCACGAATGACGCGGACCGCGATCTCGCCGCGGTTCGCGACCAGGATCTTCCGGAACGGCCGCGCGGCGCTCGCCTCTCCCGGCAGCGCGGCGTTCAAGTCTGAATCACGAACAGGGGCGCGCCGAACTCGACCGGGTCGCCGTTGTCCGGCACCACGGACGAAACCGTCCCCGAGACATCGGCCTCGATCTCGTTCATCAGCTTCATCGCCTCCACGATGCACACGACCTGGCCCTGCTCGACCCGGCCGCCGACCTCGACGTAGGGCGGGGAGTCCGGGCTCGGCGCCGCGTAGAACGTCCCCACGATCGGCGACGTCAGCACGTGCCCATCGAGCGCCGGCTCCTCGGCCGCGGGCACGTCTTCCAGGGCCGGTGTGGGAGTGTCAGCCTGCGTTGCCGGCGCCGGGGCCGGCGCTGGCCGCGACGCCCCCGCGGCGCCGCCACGATCGCCCCCCACACGCAGGTACAGACCATCGACCTGGTACTCGACCGAGAGATCCGAGCCGCCCCGGCGCTCCTCGGCCACGAAGCGAATCAGAGCCTGAATTTCCTCATTGCTCAGCACGGTCCGGCACCTCCCGGGCGCGGATTGTAGCCCGCGGCGAGAGCACTCCCAGGCGCTCGAGCGCCTCGCGGGCCCGCCGGCTGGCCGGGTCGGCCGAAAGCACGCGCTGGAAGATCGCGATCGCCTCCCTCCGATGACCCTGAGCCAGGTACAACTCGCCGATGGTCACCGTCGGCTTCGGCGAGGTCGGGCGGTCCCCGGCGGCCACGGCCCGGCGGCCTACTGGCCCGTGACCTGGACGAACTTCGTCACCTCGTCGGACCCGAGAGTGTTGGTGGCCCGGAAGGTGACCGCGTAGGTGCCCGGCTCGTCGTACGTGTGCGTCGGGTTCTGGCGCGTGCTCGTGTTGCCGTCGCCGAATGACCACAGCCAGCTCGTCGTGCGGCCGTCCGTCGTGTCCTCGAAGGCGACGAGCAGATTCCGCGTGTTGAAGGTGAAGTCGGCCCGCGGCAACCGCTGAATCGCGACGCTGACGTTCGTCGTGACCAACTGGCCCGCGCCGCTACCGACGTCGACGCCAACCTGGAAGCTGTCGCCCGTCACGGTGTCGAGATCGCCCGAATCGACGATCAGCCGGTCCGACGCCGTGCCGTCCGCAGAAGTCGGAATCAGCGTCCCGCCCGAATCGAGCGTGCCGATCTCCGTCCGGAAGTTGACCTCCGCCTTCTCGAGCGGCTGGCCGCGGTCGTCACGCACGATCGCCAGCAGATCGGCCTCGCCCCCGGTTTCGGGCACGCTGTTCGGGGTCACCTGCACGGTGACCGAAGCCGGCGACAGGCCGAGTTGCACGTCGATCGTCGCGGTCTCGGAACCGCCGGTGTTGGCCGACACCGTGGCGACGCCGAACTGGCCGTCGGCCTCCAGCATCGCCAGCGCCTCGCCCCGGTCGTCGACGCCGACACTGGGCGGAATCGTGCCAAGCGTCGTCGTGAGACGGATCAGGGTGCCGCGGCTGACCGGCGTTCCGTTCGGCCTGAGCGCGACGACCCGGATCTCGGCGCTCCCGTCCGAGGGGATGCGGTCCGGATTCGCACTGATCGTGATCAGCGTCCCCGAGGGGGCAACCGGACTCGTCTTGTCGCACGCCGCGAAGACCGCCAGCAACAGGCTGGCGGCCATGGCGGCTGCGGGGAATCGGCGCCGAGTGTCCATCTCTCGAATCAGTATACGAACGCTGCCGGAAGAGCGTCTATTCGCTCGGGGGCCGTCCGGGGCCGACCCAGATCAGTCTGGTCACTTCGTCCGACCCCACCGAGTTGCCAGCCCGCAGCGTGACCGCGTAGTAGCCCGGCTCGGGGAAGGTGTGGGCCGGGCTCTGGCGCGTGCTCGTGGCGCCGTCTCCGAAGTCCCACTGCCTGCTTGTCACCTGACCTGCGGAAACATCCCTGAAGGCGACCAGCAGGCCGCCCGGGCTGTACTTGAAGGCAGCGTCCGGCTGTCGCTGAATGCGAACGGCGACGTCCTCCTTCACCAGTTGCCTGCCGCCGGAGCCGACCGCCGCCGCCAACCAGAACCTGTTCTCCTCCACCGCGGCAAGTTCAGCGGCCGTCACGGTGAGCCGATCGGTGACGCCACCGTCCGGCCCGGTTGTGACCAACCGTCCTCCGGAGCCGAGCGAGCCGGTCTGGGTGAGGAAGTTCACCTTCGCGTCCTCCAGCGGCCGCCCGCGATCGTCGCGCACGAGGGCGAACAGCTCGACTTCTCCGCCGCTCTCCGGCACGCTGCTCGGCGTCACCTGGACCGTCACCGACCCGGCCGCAGCTTCCACGTCTTGGGCGAGAGCCGGCACCACCGCAGCGCCAAGCAGCACCGCGCCCACAATCGCTACCAGAACCAGGTGTGTTCGACGAGTTCCGATCATCTTCTTCCCTCCTTGGTCTCGTTTCCGACCGTCAGGGATCTCTACGGAGCCCCGCCGACCCGCGTCTACCAGCGCCCGCACCCGGGCCAGCACCTAAGCCGTCGCAGAAGCCGACGGCGACGACGGTCCCTGGCGGCGTTTCACGGCGCGCACGGCGGACAGGTTCTCGAGGGACTCCTGGAGGCGGTTGAGGTGCTTTCGGTTGCGGACGTCGACGACGACGTCGATGGACGCCTCGCCGGCGCCGCGGCTGTGGCTCTCGATGTGGCGGATGTTGCTGCCCTGCTTGGCGATCGCCTCGGTCACCCGGGCCAGCACGCCGGGGCGGTCGCGGGTCTCGATGACCAGGGTGACCGCGAACATCGAGTCGTGGCGGCGGGCCCACTCGACCCGGATCTCCCGTTCCGGGTGGTACAGCAGGTTGCGCACGTTGGGGCAGTCGACCGAGTGGACCGAAACGCCGCGCCCGCGGGTCACGAAGCCGATGATGTCCTCGCCCGGCAACGGGCTGCAGCAGCCAGCGAAGAAGGCGAGCATGTCGTCCTCGCCCTTGACGACCAGCTTCGCCTGGTCGCGCGGCATCACCTTGCTCACCGCGCGGCGCAGACGGCCGGGCTCCTGGTCGCGGTGACGCAGCCGCTCGGCCGGCAGCACCGCGCGCAGCACCGGCTTGACCGACCCGCGTCCGAAGCCGAGCCGGCTGAACAACTCCTCGATGCCGGAGTAGCCCTCGGCGGCGACGAAGTCCGCCATCTCCTTCGACTCGAAGATCCGGCGCGGACTGACCCGGTAGCGGCGCAACTCGCTGGCCAGCATCGTACGGCCGATCTCGATCGCCCGCTTCTTCTGCTCGGCGTTGATCCAGTGGCGGATCTTGCTGCGGGCCTTCGGCGTGGCGACGATGTTCAGCCAGTCCCGGCTGGGCTCCCGGTTCGGGTTCGTCGTGATCTCGACGATGTCGCCGTTCTTCAGTTCGGTCCGCAACGGCACCAGCCGGCCGTTGACCCGGGCGCCGCTGCAGTGGTGGCCGAGCTCGGTGTGGATCCGGTAGGCGAAGTCGAGCGTCGTCGCGCCGCGCGGGAAGGAGAGCACGTCGCCCTTCGGCGTGAACACGTACACCTCGTCCGGGTACAGGTCGATCTTCAGCGCGCTCATGAAGGTGCGCGGATCGGGCGTTTCCTGCTGCCACTCCAGCAGTTGCCGCAACCAGACGATGCTGGCGTCGTTCTCGTCCGTGTCGAGCTGGCCTTCCTTGTAGCGCCAGTGGGCGGCGACGCCCTCCTCGGCCAGCAGGTCCATCGCCCGGGTCCGGATCTGGACCTCGAACGGCTGCCCCCCGCGCCCCACCACCGTCGTGTGCAGCGACTGGTACAGGTTCGGCTTCGGCATCGCGATGTAGTCCTTGAACCGGCCCGGGATCGGGTGCCAGAGCTGGTGGACGACGCCGAGAGCGGCGTAGGTGTCCTTCACGTCGACCGTGATGATCCGGAAGGCCAGGAAGTCGTACAACTCCGGCAGGTCGATCTGGCGCTCCTGGAGCTTCCGGTAGACCGAGTAGTAGCCCTTCACCCGGTAGCTGATCTCGCCCTCGATGTCCGCCGCGCCCAACGCCTCGCGCAGCCGCTCGGCGATCCGCTCCATCGTCCGCCGCGCCCCCTTGAGCCGCTCGTCGAGCTGCCGGCGGATGTCCTCATACTGCTGCGGGTGAATGTGCTGGAAGGCCAGGTCCTCCAGCAGCCACTGGATCCGCGACATGCCCAGGCGGTGCGCCAGCGGCGCGTAGATCTCGAGCGTCTCCCGCGAAATGCGCCGCCGCTTCTCCGCCTCCAGGTGCCCCAAGGTCAACATGTTGTGGAGGCGGTCGACCAGTTTGACGACGATCACGCGCAGGTCCCGCGCCGAGGCGAGGATCAGCTTGCGGAAGCTCTCGGCCTGCACTTCGTCGCTGTGGACGTACTCGTGGCGGCCGATCTTCGACACACCGTCCACCAGGTCCGCGATCTCGGAACCGAACTGCGAAGCCAGGTCCTTCTTCGTCGCCCCGGTGTCCTCCAGCACGTCGTGCAGGAGCCCGACCGCGACGCTGGTCTGGTCGAACTTGAGTTCGGCCAGCATGTGGGCGACGCCCAGCGGATGGCTGATGTAGGGCTTTCCCGATCGCCGTTCCTGGCCCCGATGGGCCAGCTCAGCGAAGTCGACCACGCTGCGCAGCCAGTCCTCGTCGCAGGCGCGCTCGTTCTCCTGGAGGCGGCTCAGGACATCGTCGATCCCCACGTCCCCAGGGTCGCGCAGCGGCGCCGGTTCCCGGGTTCGTTCAGCAGCCTGAGCCATAGCCCGCTAGCTACGCGGCCGCAGCCCTCTTCTCTCGCCGCGCGCGGCCGAAGGTCGTTTCCCAGATCAGGACGATCGGGCTCGCGACGTAGATCGACGAGTAGGTGCCGACGAGCACGCCGACGAGGAGCAGGAAGGAGAAGCCGCGGATCACGTCGCCACCGAGGACGAACAGGCAGCCGACGGCGAGCAGCGTCGTGCCGGAGGTCAGCGCGGTGCGCGACAGGGTCTGGTTCAGGCTCCGGTTCAGCACGGCGACCAGGGACTCGCGACGGTTCCGGCGCAGGTTCTCGCGCACCCGGTCGAAGACGACGACGGAGTCGTTGACCGAGTAGCCGATGACGGTCAGGAAGGCCGCCACCGTCGTCAGGTTGAACTCGTAGCCCGCGAAGGCGAACAGGCCCAGGCAGATGGCGACGTCGTGGGCGAGGGCGACCAGGGCGCCGATCCCGAAGCGCAACTCGAACCGGAACCAGATGTAGGTCAGGATGCCGGCCAGGGAGAACGCGATCGCCAGCAGACCCTTGCGCCGCAGTTCGCCGCCGATCTGCGGCAACACGCTGTCGCTCGACTGGACCGCGAAATGGCCGAAGGTGGCGCCGTCCGTGATCACCGCCAGGGCCTCGGGGCTGAGCGCTTCACCCGGCTGTATCTCGGACCAGTCGCGGATCAGCCCACCGGTCCGGCGCAGGGCCATGACTTCGGCCGCCGCTTCCCGGTAGTGCTCCCGGGCGCCGATGTCGTCACCCGTCGCCCGCATGCCGTCCGGATCGGCGCCGAGCAGCATCGAGGCGAGCGCCTCGGTGCCCTGCCGGTTCAGGTCGAAGCCGCTGACGTCGCTGTTGTAGCGCCGCTCCAGCACCTCCTCGACCCGGGAGGCGCTGCTCCGCTGCTCCTCGTCGTCGGCGACCGGGGTCTTCAGGATGATCGAGTTGTCCCCCTCCTCGCCGAACGCCTGAATCGAGGCGTTCTCGATCCCCGCCTCCTGCAGCAGCCCGCGGAGCTCCTGAACGTCGGGCGGCTCGTCGAACTGCACGATCATCTGGGTGCCGCCGGCGAAGTCGATGCCCAGGTTCAACTGGCGGCTGAAGATGTAGCCGAGCGCCGCGATCACGGCCACCGCGGACAGGGTGAGGCACACGCGCCGCGCGCGCATGAAGTCGAAACTCGTGTTGCGGAAGAACTCCATCGGCGTATCCCTAGATCGACAGGCGCTCGACCCGGCCCGAGCGCGACAGGAGCAGGTCGAACAGCAAGCGGCTGTTGAAGACGGCCGTGAACACCGAAGCCAGGATGCCCACGGTCAGGGTCACCGCGAAGCCGCGGATCGCGCCGGTGCCGAAGTTGATCAGGAAGATGGCCGCGATCAGGGTCGTGAGGTTCGCGTCGAGGATCGACGACCACGCCTTGCCGAAACCCGAAACGACCGCAGCCTTGACCGTCCGGCCGTTGTGCAGCTCCTCGCGAATCCGTTCGAACACGAGCACGTTCGCGTCCACCGCCATGCCGATCGTCAGGATCAGCCCGGCGATGCCCGGCAGGGTGAGGGCGGCGCCGAAGTAGGCGAGGACGCCGAACACCAGCACGAAGTTGAGCGCCAGCGCCACCATCGCGTTGATGCCCGAAGCCTTGTAGACGACCAGCATCGCCAGGATCACCAGCGCGATGCCGAAGAGGAAGGCGCGGGTGCCCTGGTCGATGGAGTCCTGCCCGAGCGACGGACCCACCGCCTGCTGCTGCAGGTAGTTGATGCCCGCGGGCAGGGCGCCCGAGCGCAGCACGGTCGCCAGGTCCTCGACCTCCTGCTGGGTGAAGGCGCCGCGAATGATCCCGGAGTCGGAGATCCGGCCCTCGATGATCGGCGCCGACTGCACCTTGCCGTCCAGCACGATCGCCAGGGGCCGACCGATGTTCGCCCCGGTCCAGTCCTCGAAGATCTGGGCGCCCTCGTGAGTGAGCGAGAAGTTGACGACCGGCTCCTGGAACTGGCCGAGCCCGGCGCGCGCCGTCTTCAGGTCGCGTCCCGTGATCACGGGACGCTGCTCGAGCGCGTAGTAGACCTGACCGAGCACGTTGCCGTTCTCGTCCCGCTGGTCCTGGGCGGCAATCTCGAGGTTCTCGGGCAGGGTGCCGCCGTAGCGGTTGAGGATCTCCTGGCGGTCGAAGGCCGCGCCCCCGCTCTCCGGGTAGACGGCGAGCCGGAACTCGAGGAAGGCGGTGTTCTTGATCAGGTTCTTGACCCGTTCCGGATCGTCGACGCCCGGAAGCTGGACGACCAGCCGGTTGCTGCCCAGGCCCTGGCGCTGGATCACCGGCTCGGCGACCCCGAACTCGTCGACCCGGTTGCGGATCGTCTGCAGCGCCTGGTCGATCGCCTGTTCGCGGATCGTGTTCACTTCGTCCGGCCGGCGCTCGAAGATCACTTCCTCGCCACTGCGCCGCCAGGTCCAGTAAGGCACGTTCTCCTCGATGATCGTGGGCAGCAGGCCGTCCTGGTCGGGCGGCAGGCCCGAGAGCCGGAATCGGGTCGGGGTATCGGTGGCCGCGCTCGTGCCCTCGACCCCTTTCTCGGCGAGTTCCTGGATCAGGCTGTCGATGTCCTTCTGCGCCTCGGCCCGCAACGCGTCGTCGGTCAGCACCTCGAGCAGCAGGTGGATGCCGCCCCGGAGGTCGAGGCCCAGGTTGATCGAGTCGGCGAGCGGGAAGGCCGAGAACGCGCAGGCCGAGACGACGACCACCACGACCAGGCCCCGCCAGAGCAGATTCCGGTTCATGACGTCGGCTCCTCGGCCAGACCGGTGATCGACGACTTCGTGACCTTCACCCTGACGCCGTCCGCGATCTGGAGGATGACGGTGGTCGGCTCGGTCGCCACGACGTCGCCGAAGACGCCGCCCTGGGTGAGAACGCGGTCTCCCTTCTTCAGCGCCTCCACCGTCGCCTGCAGTTGCTTGCGCCGCCGGCGCTCCGGAGCGATCAGCAGGAAGTAGAAGATGGCGCCGATCAGGATGAGCGGCAGAAACTGAATGAGACCCGAGGGCGCGCCCCCCGTGGCCACAAACAGTGCGAAATCAGGAATCATCTCTGGTGCTCCCAGCAGCATTCTTTGCCTGGCGGCGGACCGGCCCGTCGCGGGCCCCACCGCAAGGACGTACCCTATCGCCGTTCGGCCGCTGCCCGCGACGCCGCGAAGGCAGCCAGCGCGCCATCGGCTATCGCCCGCCGCAGCTCGGCCATGAAGTCGAGGTAGAAGCGCACGTTGTGCTCGGTCGCCAGCACCTTGCCGGTGATCTCGCCGCAGCGAAACAGGTGGTGCAGGAAGGCCCGGCTGTGCCGGCGGCAGACCGGACAGCCGCAAGCCGGGTCCACGGGCCGCGGATCCTCCCGGTAGCGCGCCTTCTTGATCCTGACGATGCCGGTGGACGAGAACAGCGTGCCGTGGCGGGCGTTGCGCGAGGGCAGCACGCAGTCGAAGAGATCGACGCCGAGGCCCACGGCGTGGAGGATGTCTTCCGGAGTACCCAGCCCCATCAGGTAGCGGGGGCGATCATCCGGCAGCGCGGGAGCGACCCAGGACAGGGCCTGCCGGCCCAGTTCGCGCTCTTCGCCGACGCTGACGCCGCCGATCGCGTAGCCGTCGAAGGGCAGGCCGGCGACGTCCTCCGCGGCCGCGAGCCGCAGATCCTCGAAGAAGCTTCCCTGCACGATGCCGAACAGCCCCCCCGCGGCCGAGTCTCCGTCCGCTCCCCAGCGGTCCAGGGAGCGCCTGGCCCAAAGGTTCGTCCGCCGCAGCGCCTCGGCCGCCGCCCCCCGGTCCACCGGCCACGGCGGGCACTCGTCGAGCACCATCGCGGCGTCCACCCCGACCTGTTCCTGGAACTCCACCACCCGTTCGGGCGTCAGCTCCACCGTGCTGCCGTCGTGGGGGCTGCGGAAGGTGACTCCCCGGTCGTCGACCCGCCGCAACCCGGACAGGCTGAACACCTGGTAGCCGCCGCTGTCCATCGCCAGCGGACCGTCCCAGCCGATGAACTCGTGCAGGCCTCCCAGACCGGTGATCCGCTCCACGCCCACCCGCTCCAGCAGGTGGAAGAGGTTCGTCATCAGGAGCCGCGCTCCGGCCGCCTCCAGCACGTCCTGGCTCAGGCCCTTCACGGCGCCCAGCGTGCCGACCGGCATGAAGGCCGGCGTCTCGACCGGGCCGTGGGGCGTGGTCAGGCGGCCGAGACGGGCGAGCCCGTCACGCGAAACGACACGGAAGCCGAACCGGCCCCCATGGAACTGGCCGCCAGAACGGAGCCGGCCTGACGGCCGGCGCGTCTCCCCGACCGCCTTCGGCGGCAGCGGGTCAGCACCCGGCTGGCGCGGCCCCGCGCCAGCCGCGTCACAGTCCGAGCGCCTGTCTGCGGGCGCTCGGATGTCAGACCCGCGCACCGACAAGGCGGCCAGTTCCATGCGAACCGCTCAGTTGAGATCGATCTCGGTGACTTCGACGTCGTCGGGCAGCGCCAGGATGAACTCCGAGTCGTCGATCGGCTCGTTCAGGACGACGTCTTCGAGGGTGACGATCCGCTCGTCGCCGCTGGCGAGGACGATCCTGAACCTCTCGGGCAGGAAGCCGACCGGGTCGATCCAGAGGTCGATCTCCCGAATCCTCTTCTCGACGCTCCGATAGTCCGGCGTCAGGTGCAGGTAGTAGGGGTCGCCCTCCTCCTCGGGAAACTCCGCCTGCACGGCAAAGTACTTCAACAGCGTCTCGAGGTTGCCCGCGGGTCCCATGTACTCGAGCACCTGCTCGGACACCCGCCCCACCGCGGTCCTCCTCGCGGTGCCGATATCGACGTTCCAGGTGATCGCCACATCGCCGTGGACGGCCAGGATCACGGGCTTCGGCTCGACGATCTCCCAGCGGAGCGCGTCGGGCGGCCGGTAGCGGAGCCAGCCATGCTCTTCCACCGGCTCCAGCAGGAGATCGCCCTGACGGCGCTGAAACAGCCGCGCCTGCAGGGTCACGATCAGGTTCTGCTCGTACTTCACCCGCTCGACCAGCCGGTCGAGACGTTCGCGCAGACCGAGCCCCTCGGCCGCCGGATCGGGCGGCTCGGAGGGGGGGTCCGGCGACTGGGCGGAGAGGGCGATGGCCGTCGTCAGGGCCAGCAACAGTCCTCCCAACCACGGCGCGATGCGGAGACGGTTCTTCATCGCTGTGAGCGAGCGCGGGGCAGCCGTAGAGTAGCAACCATGGCGACGCTGGCGTTCCGGGACCCGATCCACGGCTTCATCGAGGCCGACGAACTCGAAGCCGCGCTCATCGGCACGCGGCCGATGCAACGCCTGCGTTCGATCCGCCAACTCGGCCTGACCCATCTCGTATTCCCCGGCGCCGAGCACAGCCGTTTCGGTCACGCCCTGGGCACGATGCACCTTGCCGGCCGCGTCTACGACACACTGGCCGGGGCCGAGGGGACGCCGCTCGAAGCCGGCCCCAAGGCGCGATCCCGACGCCTGGTTCGGGCGGCCGCCCTGCTCCACGACCTCGGGCACGCCCCCTTCAGCCACTGGGCGGAGGATCTGTTCGAGGGCGGGATCGACCACGAGGAGATGAGCCGGCGCCTGCTCGGCGGCCGCGAGATCGGCGCCGCCTTCGAGCAGCACGGCCGGGGCCTCGTTCCCGGCGACGTGATCCGGCTGCTCGGCGACGATCTCGACGGACCGGAGCGGCTGCTGCCGCCGATCGTCTCCGGCGAACTCGACGTCGACAAGATGGACTATCTCCTGCGGGACTCCCTGTTCTGCGGCGTCCGCTACGGCAACTTCGACCTCGACCAGGTGATCGCCACCGTGCGGCCGCTCACCGACGGCGCCGGCGGCGACCACCGGCTGGGGATCGACGCCGAGGGCCTGCACGCGGTCGAGGGCCTGATCCTGGCCCGCTACTACATGTTCACGCAGGTGTACTTCCACGTGACCGGCAAGGCCCTGGAACTCCACCTGAACGAGTGGCTTCACGAACAGGGCATCGCCTGGAGCAGCGACCCGCAGCGCTTCCTGGCCAACGACGACGGCGAGATGATGACGAGAATGCGGCGCTCGGACAGCCTGCACGCGCGGGCGATCACCGACCGCACCCACTTCCGGCTCGCCCACGAAACCGGCGAGCACCTGGACGCCGACGAGAAACGGGCGTTCGAAGAGCGCCTCGAACCCCTGCGCGAGCGCTACGGCAAGAGCGTCCTCGTCTCGAACTCGGCCAAGGATCCCCACCGTCTCGGCCGCGGCCGGGTGCCGGTGCGCCAGAACGGAGGGAAGCTCGTGCCGCTCGAGGAGGCGAGTCACTTCGTGCGGCACCTAAGGCGGATTGATCGCTACCGGGTGTACTGCGGCGACGCCGTCTACGACGAGGTCCGGCTGGCGCTGGGCTCCTGAGCCGGGGCCGGCCCCACCAGCAGATCGTCCCGGCCGGCGGGGTGAAGCAGGCTCGCCGCACCACCGCCTCGAAGGCGGGCCGCGAGCCGCACGATCGGCCGTCCCTCCCGTTCGAACTTCGCCTCGTAGTTCGTCCGCGGTCCTTCCGGCCAGACGCCGTCGATCCGGTCCATCTCCACCGCCGGGTGCCGGGCAAGGGTCTCCGCCACCGCCTCGCCGTACTCCAGGTGGTCGGTGGCGAAGAACAGCCTTCCCTCCGGCGGATCGAGCAGCGACAGCACCAGGTCGACGGTGCGCGGGTCGAGCAGCCGCCGGCGGTGGTGCCGGCTCTTGGGCCAGGGATCGGGGAAGTAGACGTGGACCGTCCGCGCCATGCCCGCGGGGAGCAGGGTCGCGATCAGATAGAGGGCCTCGCCGCGTAGCAGGACGACGTTCGAGAGGCGGCGCGAGGCCGCCCGCCGGGCCGCCAGACGGAAGTACTTCGACGCCATCTCGACTCCCAGGAACGGGCGGGAAGCGGAGGCAGCGGCCGAAGAGACGAGGAAACGGCCCTTGCCGAAGCCGAGCTCGACTTCCCAGTCCGAGCGTTCCGCGAATGCCGCCCGCAACTCGGCCCGGCAGGAGGCGAGGTCGCGGAAGTCGCCGCCGCCAATCGGTGCCGCTTCGCGGCGCCCACCTTCGGCCGCCTCCGGCGGCAGCGGGTCAGAACCCGGCTGGCGCGTCCCCGCGCCAGCCGCGTCACAGTCCGAGCGCCCGTCTTCGGGCGGTCGGATGTCAGACCCGCGCACCGACAGGGCGGCGGCAACTTCGGCGCCGCGCCAGACGAGGACGGGCGGCGCGCTCAGAGCAGATCCAGCCGGCCCCGGGCCACGAGCCGCTCCACCACCTCGCGGACGTCCTGGGCACGCTCGCGCGGCACGACCAGCACGGCATCGCCGGTGCGCACGACGGCGAGGCCCTCCACGCCGATCACCGCCACCGCGCCATCGTCCGCGAACAGGAGGTTGTCGCGGGCATCGACGGCGAGCGTGTCGCCCACGGTCCGGTTGCCGTCTCCGTCCGCCGGCAGGGCCTCCGCCAGCAGTCCCCAGGACCCGATGTCGTTCCAGCCGCAGTCGGCCACCACGCAGCCGATCGAGTCGAGCCGCTCCATCAGCCCGTAGTCGATCGAGACCGACTCGAGGCCGGCGTAGATCTCGCGGCGGCGGGCCGCGTCCAGGTCGTCCGCCGCCAGCCGCTCGATGCCGGCGGCGAGTTCCGGCAGGTGCTCGCGGTAGAGATCGAGCAGCACCGCGCCCCGGAAGAGGAAGATGCCGGCGTTCCAGAAGTGGCGGCCGCCGTCGACGAAGCGTGCCGCCTTCTCCGCGTCCGGCTTCTCCGTGAATCGCCGCACGGGCTCCACACTCAGGGGCTCGGCCGGCGCGTCGAGTTCCAGGTAGCCGTACCCGGTCTCGGGCCAGGCCGGCGCGATGCCGACGGTGACGACGTCGTGGTTGCCGCGCTCGACCGCCATGGCGCCCCGGCGGAGGGCCTCGCGGAACGCGTCCTCGTCGGCCACCCAGTGGTCCGACGGCATGACCGCGATCACCTCCCGACGCGCCGCCTCCGGCATCGTCCGCACCGCCCAGCCGATCGCCGGCGCCGTGTTACGGCCGCTCGGCTCACCCAGGATGCGCGAGGGGTCGAGGCCGGGCAGTTCGGCGGCGACGGCGGCCGCGAGGTCCTCGGTCGTGCAGACCCAGGTCCGCTCCGCCCCGCAGAGCGGCTCGACCCGGCGCGCGGTCGCGGCCACCAGGGAACCGCCGCCCAGCAGGTCGAGGAGCTGCTTGGGGCGGCGTCGCCGGCTCAGGGGCCAGAAGCGGGAGCCGATGCCGCCGGCCAGGATCAGACCGATCATCCGGGCCTCAGTCGGCGTCGGCCGCCGTCCGCCCCGGCCGCCCGGAGAACCACTGGGCGACCTCGGCCAGCGACTTGCGCCGCAGGTCGGGCACCTCGCAGTCCGGCGCCGGGAAACCTACCGGGAACAGGATGTACGGCTTCTCGTTCCGCGGACGATTCAGGATCTCGCTGAGGAACCCCATCGGGCTCGGCGTGTGGGTCAGCGTGGCGAGCCCCATCCGGTGAAGGGCCGCGATGAACAGGCCGCAGGCGATGCCGACGCTCTCCTTCACGTAGTAGTTCTTCCTCTTCGCTCCGTCCTCGTCCAGGCCGTAGAGCTCGGCGAACACGACGACGATCCACGGCACGGTGGTCAGGAACGGCTTCCGCCAGTCCGTGCCCAGCGGCTTGAGCGCTTCGAGCCACTCGTCCGGCATCCGGCCGCCGAGGTAGCTGTGCTTCTCCTCCGCCTCCGCCGCCTCGCGGATCCGCGCCTTGACCTCCGGGTCGCTCACGGCGACGAACCGCCACGGCTGGCGATGCGCCCCCGACGGGGCGGTCGACGCCGCCTCGATCGCCCGCTCGATCAACCGCCGCGGCACCGGCTCGTCGGTGAAGAACCGGACGCTCCGCCGGCCGTCGAACTCCTCGAAGACCGCGTCGGCCCGGCGCTCCATCTCGGCCGGCGCCAGGCGCTTCGGCCGGTAGGGCACGAACACCGGACGTTCAGAGCCGCCGCTACCCACCCGCGCGCTCGAGCTCGTCCTCGACCACCTCGGCCAACTGTTCGTAGGCGACCGCGCCGGCAAGCGGCCGGCCGTTGACGAACAGCGCCGGCGTCCCGTTCACGCCTACCTCGATCCCCGCGCGGCGGTCGGCGTCGACCCGAGAGGCTGTGCCCTCCTGCTCCAGGCAGGCGGTGAACGCCTCGGCGTCGAGGCCGGCCCGCTCCGCCTTGTCCTTCAGGTCATCCAGGGTCAGGGTGTCCTGTTCGTCGAACATCAGGTCGTGCAGCTCCCAGAAGGCGCCGAGGTCCTGGGCGCACACGCCGGCCTCGGCGGCGGCCTGGGCGTTCGGATGAATCGCGTGCAGCGGGAAGTGGCGGAACACGAGCCGCACCTGCTCCGGGTACTCCTCCAGTACCCGCTCCAGGGTCGGCAGGACGCTCTTGCAGTAGGGGCACTCGAAGTCCGACCACTCGACGATCGTGACCGGCGCCGCCACCGCGCCCCGCACCGGCCCCGCGGCCGGATCGACCTCGAGGCGGTAGGGCTCGAGCAGGTACTCGATCTCGTGGCCGTCCTCGAGAGAATCGACGAAGCGCTGCTGCGCCAGGTAGGTCCGCACCTGGGGTTCCAGCTCTTCCCGCTCGCCCCGGATGCGCCCCTCGTTCTCCACGAAGAAGGCGTCGACGTCCTCGTCCGTCACGGCGGCTTCGAGCCGCTCCATCTCGCCCGACCGCCAGTCCGCGACCTCGAGGCCCGCGGTCTCCGCGCTGGCCTGGATCAGCCGGTCGCGCACGATCCCTTCGAGGGTCCGCTCGAGCAGCCCGTGACGCTCCGAGGCGACCTGCAGGTCGCACTGAATACGCTGCTGCTCCAATTGATCGAGCTGCGCGGCGGCGCGCTCCAGCGCCTCGTCGTAGCCGATGTCCACGCCGTCGAGCCGCGCCGCGACCTGCTCCTCGCCCGGTTCATCCTCCTGCGCCGCCGCCCCGGATCCCGGCCGCAGCGCGAGGAAACCGATGACCGCCAGCAGGACCGCGTAGAGGGCCAGATGGAGCGCCCAGGTCGGCCGGTTCTTGTGCTCGGAAGTGTCGGTGGTCAAGGTCGCCTCCTCGTGCGCAGGACTCTACCGGAGGGAGCGGAGGTCGTCGGGCTTCGCCCGGCGTGTTTTCAGCCGCCTCCGGCGGCAGCGGGTCAGAAGACCCGCGCATGTATGGTCCGCCCCGCTTGTGCAAGGGCTCTTTCCGGGTTTCTGGCGAGGTAGGTGCAGTTGCTTGCATGTATCCGGCCTGTTGATGGGAGTCTCCGTGTTGGAGTTCCCTGGCCCCGATGGAATACGCGCGCGCCGGCCTCTTCACACCCAGACGGCCTCTTGATGGGCCTTGCGCGGGTTCAGGCTGATCGACGCGCCGGTCCGACCTATTTCGCCATCGCTCGAAAAAGTCCTCGCAAACTGCTTGGTGGGGCAATCCTCCCTTGGTTGGTTCCCTGTGCCTCGGACCGCCTACGCGGCCCGCGGCGCCTTCGTTCGACCGCCGACGTGCAGCGCGTCGCTGTAGCTCTCGTCGTGCCTGAGCACCGCCCAGGCGATCCGCGCCAGCTTGTTCGCCACCGCCACCGTGGCGACGTTCGGCCCCCGGCGCCGCTTGACGTCCAAAGCCCACTCCTTCAGACGAGTCCGCTCGCCCTTGTGGGCCGTGCGCAGCACCGCCCGCGCACCGTGGATCAACAGAGCCCGCATGTATCGGTCGCCGCGCTTGCCGATCCCCAGCAGCTTCGTGCGACCGCCGGTCGAGGACTGACGAGGCACCAGACCGAGAAACGCCGACATCTGACGACCGCTGCTGAAGGCCCAGCCGTTGCCCACCGACGCCACCAGCGCCGTCGACACCATCGGACCGATGCCCGGTATCGACCGCAGACGCTCGCACAGAGGATTCTCCTTCGACTCCCGCACAAGCATCGAGGTCAGGTCCGCCACCTGCTCGTCTGCCTGCATCAGAGCCTTGTGCTGCATGCACAGTAAAGCCCGAAACTCGCCCGGCAGGTCCCGCTCCGGGTCCGATGCGATCGCGGGCACCTCCCGCATCACCACCGACAGCCCCTGCGGCAACACGATCCCGTACTCCCCCAGAAAGCCCCGCAACTGGTTCGCCAACTGCGTGCGCAGACCCACCATCGCCTCCCGGCTCCGATGCACCTGCTGAAGCGCCCGACGCTCCTTCGTCTTGTAAGGCACGAAACGCATCGTCGGACGTGACACCGCCTCGCAGATCGCCTCCGCGTCGTGGTAGTCGCTCTTGTTCGACTTCACGTACGGACGCACAAACTGAGGACTCATCATCCGCACGTCGTGACCCAGATCGCTCAGCTTCTCCACCCAGTGGTGCGCGCCGCAGCTCGCCTCCATGCCCACCAGGCAAGGCTTCAACCGAGACATCAACTCCATCAACCGCGGCGCCTTCACCTGACGCTGCAACACCACCGCCCCAGAACCGTCCATACCGCACACCTGGTACACGTGCTTGCCCAGATCGATACCGACTCGAGTAATCTCTTCCACGGTCCGCCTCCTCCTTGTTGGTTGGTGAAAACACCATTCTGGCCCTCAAGAGGCCGTATGGGTGCGGGGCGGACCATCCCATTACCCAGAGCACCGCATTGCCTGCAGCCAGAATCACTGCTGCAAGCGCGTAGCTTGCAATGACGCCCGAACGGTTACAGAACAGCGCCCCACCGCCGTAGGACGTGACCTCTGGGTGCGCGGGTCTTCTGACCCGCCTGGGGCGAAGCCCCAAAAAACCAGCCGCCGGCCGCAGGCCGGCGACCTTCCGGCCGTCAAGGCGGCCCCATCAACACGTTGACCGAGCTCTCGAACCCGGTCTCCGGCCGGTCCGGTCGCAGCCGGCGGGCCGCCAGGCCCTCGATGATCCGGCGGGGTTGAATGTACCGTTCCCGCAGCCGGTGGGCGTCCAGCAGGTCATTGGCGAGCGCCAACGCTGCTGCCCGGTCGCCGCGGTCGTCGAGCGCCCCAGCCGCCTCGGTCACGGCGGTCGCGATTCGCGTCCAGCCCTGCCGGTCGCGGACATCCTCCAGCTCCTTTCCGCCCACCTCGACCAGCCGGTCGGCCAGAGCGGACACCCACAGCGCGAACCCGTTGCCGTCCGGCTGCTGCCGCCAGTGCGCGACGAGTTCCGCCGTCCGTTCGTCGTCCACCGTGGCCCGCTCGCCGCCAAGGTAGACCGTCAGCGAACGGCTCCGCAGCGTGGGCAGAAGCTCCTGGGCAGACGCCGCCAGCAGGAGGAAGTGCCTGGGCGTGCTGCCAACCGGTTCCTCCAGCGTCTTGAGCAACACGTCCGCGGCATTGACGTTCAGCGTGTTCGCCTCCGCGATCACGAACACCTGGCCCCGGGCTTCGTACGGCGACATCTGGGCCGAGCGCACGACCGGCCTCACCATGTCGACGAGGATGTCGCGCCTGCCGGGCGGCCGCTCCAGCAGCAGCACGTCGGGATGCGATTGCCGTACTCCCACGTCACCCGCGTCGCCGGCCTTGCCGCGCTTCTTCTCCGACGGCGCCTTCGCGCGCGCCTCGCTCGCGTACCGGTCGGGGTCGATCCGCCGGCAGTGCCGGCATTCGCCGCACGGCCGCTCCTCCGGTGCGCGCTCGCACAGCAAGGCCCGGCCAAGCTCGAAAGCAAGACGGCGACGCTCGTCCGCCGTCCCGCCCGAGACGATCACCGAGGGATAGAGCCGGCCCTCCGCCGCGAGCCGCGGCAGCTCGTCCGCAGCCCGATTCATGCGCCGGCCGCCTGGCTCATTGGCCGCAGCAAGTCGCCGAGCGCGGCCTTGACCGCCCGCGCCACGTCGTCGATGGACGCCGTCGCGTCGATCACGCGGAAGCGCTCCGGCTCGGCGGCGATCCGCCGCCCGTACGCCTCGTGGACCCGGCGGTAGAAGGCCAGACTCTCCCGGTCGATGCGGTCGGCGGCACCTTCGCGCCGCCGTCGCTGCGCCTCCTCCGGGGACAGCTCGAAGAACAGGGTGCGATCAGGCGACCGGCAGTCCGTAGCCAGCCGGTCGGCCTCTGCGATGACCCCCTGCGGAACTCCGCGGCCGCCGCCCTGGTAGGCGTACGTCGAGTCCGTGAAGCGGTCGCAGAGGACGACGGCGCCGGCCGCGACCGCCGGTTCGATCACCTCGATCAGGTGCTGCCGCCGGCTCGCGAACACCAGCATCAACTCGACGATGCCATCGACCTGGGCCGCTTCCCGCCGCAGAAACAGCTCCCGCAGGAGATCGGCGAAGGGCGTGCCGCCGGGCTCGCGGGTGACCACGTGAGCGACCCCGCGACGTTCGAGATCCGCCGCCACGCGCCTGAGTTGGGTCGACTTGCCGCTGCCGTCAAGACCCTCGAAGGTGATGAACAGCCCTGCCATTCGGGGTCATGCTAGCGCCGCCCGGAGGCGATCCGGACTCCGCAGCCGCGGCCACCGACGTCGCAACTCCCCCGCATCGAGCCCGAGGCACGCGGCGATCTGGGCCGAGCGCCGTTCCATGTCCTCCAGGTCCACCGGGTAGCCGTTGCGGCGACTCGGGTCCATGAGCCCGATCAGGTTCCAGCGCTCGATCGCGGGTCCGACCCACTCCGCCAGCGACCCGCTCACGCCTGCGGACACGCACCGCTCGTCGAGTTCCTCGAACAGCCTGCGGCGTCCGTCGCCGGCGCCGAGAAAGCCCTCCCAGCACCAACCCTCCGTGGGCGGATCGAGCAGGCGCTGTCGCAGCTCGTCGAAGGAGGCGGCCGCGAAGTAGACCATCGCCGGCGCGGCGAACCGTTCCATGTCCGGCATGAATCGATAGGCCGCGACGAGCAGCCGGTCGACGTGGTCCGCCTCGGCGGCCAGGAGACTCCCGTAGCGCTCCAGGAGGCCAAGCGCGGGCACGCCGTTCCGGCAGAGGTCGACCACCCGCTCCACCGCGAGCAGACTCCAGGCGATGCCGGTCGAGAACATCGGGTCGGCGAAGGCGTAGCTGTGCGGCAGCAGCAGCCAGCCCTGGCCAGCGGCGCGGTCGCGGCGGTAGGCAACGCCGGAACGCGACGCCACCGGCCGCAGCGGCTTGCTGTCCGCGAACTGGCGCGCCAGCGACGGATACCGGTCCAGCAACGAAGCGAACACGGTCCCGGCCTCGGCGTCGGGGTCCTCGGCCAGCAGGAAGCCCGCGCTCAGCGATCGGTCGTCGAAGCGGAGCTGGTACATCCAGCCCTCCTCCAGCAGGTGGTGCGAGGCGCTCCAGCGCTCGGGAAAGGGCGAGTCCGGCCAGTTCTGCGCCCGCTCGAAGGGCTCGACGCCGGCGAAGTGCGAGTAGACCAGGTTCGTCCGCAACCGCGGCGACGCCTCCCGCGCGCCCAGGCCGGCCGCCAACGGCGAACCGCCCGTCGCGTCGACCAGGAGGCCGGCCTCGACGATCCGGTCGCCGGCCCTGAGCCGGACCGGACCGCCGTCCGCATCGCGGGGAACCGGGATCACCTCCACCGGCGTCTCCTCCCGGCAGTCCACGCCCTCGGCCCGGGCGCGCTCGAACAGGAAGCGGTCGACGTCGGCGCGCAGCCACTGGTTGTCCGCCACGTCGTCGTCGGGCGAAGCGGCGACGACCAGCCGCCGACTGCTTGCCGCCCCGGGCGAGAAGGCCTCGCCCGGTTCGTGCTGGTAGAAGCAGAAGCCCCGCTTGAGTCCCCGGCCCACCTCCGGCAGCCGGCGGCGCCAGCGACCGTGCGCGGCAAGGTCCCACAGGTCGTCGAAGCCGTAGCGCACCGCCAGCCGCTCGAGGGCGAGGTTGGCGAGCGGCGTCGACGACTCGCCGAGCGCGAACCGCGGATGGCGGCCCCGCTCCAGCAGCAGCACGTCCCGACCTTCCGCATGAAGCGCCCGCGCCAGGATCGAGCCGGCGAAGCCACCGCCCGCAATGACGATCTCGCGGCGTTCAGGAGCCGCAGTCATCACACACGGTCCGTCGCGGTGCACCCGTACGGTTCATCTCCCGGATCGCCGCGACGCGGGCATCCCGGCAGGCGTCGCAACCCGACGCGACCTGATCGAGATCCCACGGATCGACCTGCACGGCGAGGGACGCCTCGGCCGCCTGCAAACCCCCGGCCAGGCACTCCTCCAGCAACGCCAGCTCGGGCGGCTCGAACTCTCCCAGTCCCCGCAGCCGCTCCAGCTCCCCGTTGCCGCCCCGCACCGGGATCAGCGCCACCGACCGCGCTCCCGCGCGCACCGCGTGGCGCACGCTCTCCGACACCCACTTCGCCTGCTCCTCCGCAGGCACGAAGGGCACGCCGACCAGCACGAACACCCGCAGGTCGACGCCGTCCGCGCGCAGGCGCTCCGCGGCCCGGTCGAACTGCTCCAGGGTCAACTGCTTGCCGAGCCGCGACAGCGCCTCCGGATGGGCCGTCTCCAGGCCCACCGCCACCTCCAGCCGCCCCGTGAGCCGGTCCGCGAAGCGGCGCACCCTCTGGTCGACCAGCCGCGGGTGGCACTCGACGACCACCCGCCGGAACCCGCCGGCCAGCCGGGCGATCGGTTCCAGGTCCGCCTCCGGCACCGCGTGCCGGTCGAAGAAGTTGCTCGCGTTGTACAGCTTGAGCTGGTCGCAGCGATCGAGCCCCGCTTCCCGGAGCAGGGCGGGAAGCTGCTCCAGCGCCGCCGACAACTGCGCCGGCAGCGCCCCGGCCGGCGTCGGCCCGTCGATCGTGTACCGCCAGAGGTCGCAGAACACGCAGGTGAAGGGACACTCCGCGCCGGTCAGGAACACGGTCGCCGAGGGCGTGAACTCGCCCCCGGGGCCGCGCTCCAGTTCGACCGTCACTCCCTGGGGCCGCCACGGGTCGTGGACCGGCCTGGGCGGACGGAGCGCCCGAACCGCGACGTCCCGGGTCGGCATCCCCTCAGGCGTAGAGCGACTGGAAGTGCCGGCGGTACTGCTCCGGCGGCCGCTCGAAGGCGGCCGCGAACACGTCCTCCGAGGCCGCGCCCTCCTGGAAGCGGCGCTTCGGGAAGACCGGGAAGTCGATGCCGAGCACCCGCTTCATGCCGCGGCGCACCACCTCGCCCTTCAGGTCGTAGAGCGCCTCGTGGGAGGCGTCGACCAGGGTCGCGAAGGGAATCGCCTCGGCCACCGCGATGACCGCCGGCCGGGTAAACGGGCTGAAGCCCTCGAAGCCGAGCAGACGCGCCGGCGCGTGGGTGCGGACGGTGGCCCGGCCGAGACCGCCCGAGTAGGTCTGGGAGTGCTTGATCGCGTCGACGCCCCAGCCCTCCTGGTAGAGCATCGAGTTGTTGACCACGCTGGTGATCGTCAGCTCGTGGTTCTCCTCCAGCGGGTAGTCCTTCAGGTTCTCGTCGCCGCCGTCGCCGTCGACCAGCAGCCGCCAGTCGGGGTAGCGCGCCCGGATCCCGCGCAGCAGCGCAAGGCCGACCGCGGCGCACTCGACGTCGAGCGGCTTGTAGTCCTCGATCACCTCGACCGCCCCCAGCGGATCGACGGCCGCGGCGTCGGCCTCGATCTCCTCGCCCAGCATCTCCAGGTCCATGCGGCGCAGGAACTCCCGCGCCTGCTCGGCGTCGCCGGCGCCGTCGCCGACCCGGAGCGTGAACGCCTTGAGCCGCGCGGCGCTCCGGCCCGACTCGAGCAGCGCACGGTTGAGGGCCACGAGCACCGCGCCGCTGTCGATGCCGCCCGAGAAGCACACCCCGATCGGCTCCCGCACCCGGTCCACGGGCAGCGCGGCGAGCCAGCCCCGGAGTTCGAACATCAACGCCTCGACGTAGCGCTCCCCGATCAGGTCGAGATCGGGCGGCAGCGTGCCCCGGGGCGGGTCGAAGAAGCGCGCGTGGGTCGGGTTCGGGTCCGGGCAGCCGACCAGGCGCAGCGTCGTCGCGTGGTGCGCGGGGACCATCCGGGTGTAGGTCGGGTGGAACTGGTCGAGATAGCCCTCGGCCGCGAGACAGTCCCTGATCTCGTCGATGCGCTGGGCGACGACCAGCATCGGCCCCGAAGACTCCTTGGCCAGGAAGTAGCGCATCGGCCGGTCCAGGCTGCGGGCCATCACGACATCGACGCCGCGACGGGCGGCCAGGGCGAACGAACCGTCGATTCCGAGCACCGCCTCGGGACCGTCGAGCAGGCGCCGTCGCGCCTCGTCCGGCGTCAGCGTCCAGAGGCGCTGTTCACTGTCGTCGATCAGGTTGAGCACACGTGCGATGGGCTTGTCCACGGTCATTCCCTCCCTGGGCAACAGCGTGTCTACGCCGACACGATCCGACCACGATCGGCGGTGACCTGCATGGTACTGTCCCGGCAATGTCCAGGCACAGCGGGAACCGGCTCCGGACGGCGTTCTTCGTCTTGGTCGGTACAGGTGTCTCGATCACCCACATCGGCTGCCAGGCCGCACCGGAAGAGACCGGCCCGACCGTCATCGCCCTTGAAGTGCAGGGGCTCGGACTCGTCGACCTGCCGGACGGCTGCACGCGGGTGGAGCCCAGCGTCCATGCCCTGGAGCTTGCCTGCGAACTCATCGAGACGACGGAGACCCCGGCGGGTCCGGTGGGCTCGATCTATCTCGAGCTCGGCGAGCCCACCGAAGGCCACATCGAACTCGCGGACGTCTCCGCGATCGACGTCATCAGGGAGGAGCAGCGGCCGCTGTTCGAGGCGCTGCCCGGAGGCGAGTTCGTGGGCGTCGGCGGCGCGCTCTTCTACGGCCCGTTCGGAGCAGCGCGCTACGCACGCGGCAGATTCCAGGCCGAAGACGGCACCACGCTCCAGCGGATCCGGTTGTTCATGGTCCATCCGATGGAGAACCGGCTCGTCAACCTCGTCTACGACCATCCGCCCGGCGACAACGCGGATACGGCGGCGCGGGTCAACAACCACCTCCTCGTTCTCCTGGAGCACCTCCGGAGTTGGGAAGACATGCCCGCCGAGGAGGACGACTCGACGACGGACGAGCCGGCGACGGGCGACTCGGCGACCTACTGATCCCGGCCGCAGGCGCGGTGCCGGTCTTCCCGGAGGCCGCTGAGCGTGTTCCGCGCGCCCTGGCTCGCCGACGAGGACGAGCTGCTCGCACCGGAGCCTGACGAGCCCGAAGCGCCGCAGGGTTGGCGGCCGCGCTGGTTCCGCCCGAGCCGACGCGTCGGGCCGAAGACCCTGGCCGTCTTCAGCCGCCAGTTGGCCGTCCTGCTGGACGCGGGCCTGCCGCTGCTTCAGGGCCTGGACATCCTGAGCATCCAGGGCCAGCACGCGGGGCTCCGCGCCATCCTGCTGGAGGTCCGCTCCGAGGTCGCAGCGGGGGCCGGCCTCGCCGAAGCGATGAAACGCCGTCCGCGGGCCTTCAACGACCTCTACGTGAACCTGGTCGCCGCGGGCGAGGCCAGCGGCGCTCTCCATCCCGTGATGGACCGCCTCGCCACGCACATCGAGAAGGTCGCGAAGCTCCGCAACCAGGTCCGGTCCGCTCTCACCTATCCGGCCGCCATCCTCGCCGTCGCCTCCGCGGTCGTGTTCCTCATCCTGTGGAAGGTGATCCCCGTGTTCCGGCACCTGTTCGCCGACCTGGGCGGCGACCTTCCGTTCCTGACCCGGCTGGTCGTCGCCGTCAGCGAGTTCATCGGCGCCTACGTGCTCGTTCTGCTCGGGGGCGCCGCCGCGGCGGTGTTCGCGGCGAGCCGCCTGCTCCGCACCCGGCAGGGCCGACAGTGGGCCGACCGGCTGGTGCTGCGGCTGCCGCTGGTCGGCAAGCTGCTGCAGCGGATCGTCGTGGGGCGCGCCTGCCGGACGCTCTCCGTCCTGCTGGCCTCGGGCATACCGATCCTCGACGCGCTGAGAACCGCCGGCGGCGCGGCCGGCAACACGGTCGTCGCCGAGGCCCTCGAAACCGTCCGCCACGAGGTCGAGCAGGGCGGCTCGATCCACGCCGCGCTGCGCGGGACGAACGTCTTCCCGACGATGCTGTGCCAGATCGTCTACGTCGGCGAACAGACCGGCAAGCTCAGTCCGATGCTCAACCGGATCGCCGACTTCTACGAGGAGGAGGTCGACACCGATGTCGACAGCCTGATGAAGCTGCTCGAGCCGGCGCTCATCACCATCCTGGGAGTCGTCATCGGCGGCATCGTCATCTCGATGTACCTGCCGATGTACTCGGCCCTGACCCGGATCGGGTGAATTGCGCGGTGCGCGGCTGGTGCCTCCTCATTCCGTAGCCGCGCGGAGGACCTCTTCCGGCGTCAGGCTGGCCGACGCGAACGGATTGACGACCCGGAGTCCTCCGAACGTCTGGCCGTCCTGCAGGTCCTCGGTCAGGAGGACCTCGCACTCGGACGTCTGCGCAGCCGCCACGATCAGCGCGTCCCACCAGGAGAGCGAGTTGCGCTGTTCGAGGATCCAGGCCTTCTCGACCATCGCCAGATCGATTCCTACCGGCTCCCAGGCGCCCAGGGCCCGCACGATCCGCCGGGCTTTGGCGGCCTCAACGCCCGGCTTCAGCTTCCGCGAGAGGGTGGCGTAGAGCTCCTGCAGGACCTGAACGCTCAGCCGCGCGGTGCGGCTGCGCCAGAGATAGGCGTACCACTCGTCGGCGCGGGCCTGCTTCGCCGGATCGGACGAATCGTGCCGGTAGACGAGGACGTTGGTGTCAACGAAGACCTTCACGGTCGTGGAGGGAATCGCGGGAGGGGTACGCATTCCCGCTCTGGTTGAGCGGCTCTGGCTCGATGGCGAGAGCCCGTTCCATGGCGACCTCGTAGCGATCTTCCTGACGTCTCATTCCCTGAAGCAGATCGGCCAACCAGCGCGAAACGCTGCGCCCGTTCTCAGCGGCGCGAACGCGGACCCAGAGCGCGTCCTCTTCAGGCAGGGTGACGGTGATGTTCTTCACGGCACGAGACTAGGAGAACACGAGATTCGTGTCAAAGCCGTGCGGACTCGCGCGAAGTGTCGCGGGCGGTCGAAGCGGCGGCCGTTGCGGGAGTCGATGCATTGACGGCGGGCCGACCGCTCAGGTAACAACGCGCCATGCTCTCTCCCGAGGAAGCCTGGACCGCGATCGCCGCGGAGGCGGAAACCCTGCCAATCGAACGGGTGAGCCGCGCCGACGCGGTCGGCCGGGTGCTCGCCGAGGGCCTGACCGCGACGGTCGACGTGCCCGCCCACGACGTCTCGGCGATGGACGGCTTCGCCCTCGGCGGCGACATCGAGGCGGGCGCCGCGCTGGCCGTCGACGGCATCGTCGCCGCCGGCGATCCGCCGGGAGCGGAGCTCCGCCCGGGCGCGGCCCTGCGGATCATGACCGGAGCGCCCGCGCCCGCGGGCTCCGACCGCGTGATCCCGATCGAGCAGACCGAGTTCAAAGCAGGCGACGCTGCCACCGTCCGCATCGTGGAGACGGTGCCGACGGGGAGCCACATCCGCCGCCAGGCCGAGGTCACAGCCGTTGGCGGACCGTTGCTCGCCGAGGGGGAGTTGCTGACACCCGGCGGCGCCGGCGTCTTAGCGACCCACGGCATCCACGAGGCGCCGGTCTATCGCCGCCCCACCGTCGCCACGCTGTCCACCGGCGACGAGGTGGTCCCCGCCGAGGCCGAGCCCGGTCCGGGCCAGCTCCGCGACTCCCACCGCGATTTCCTCCGCGCCGCGCTGGCGCAGCTTGGAATCGAGGCCCGCTCCCTGGGCATCGCCCGCGACGATCCCGCCGAACTGCGCGCCAAGGTCGAACGTGGCCTCGACTCCGACGTGCTGCTGATCTCAGGCGGCGTTTCCATGGGCGAGTTCGACTTCGTCGAGCAGGTCCTCGGCGACACCGGCCTGGGATGCCGCATCCTGTTCGACGCGGTCGCGATCCAGCCCGGAAAGCCGCTGGTGGCGGCCCGCCACGATCGGGGATGGGTGTTTGGGCTTCCGGGCAACCCCGCCTCGGCGATGGTCACCTACTGGCTCCTGGTGCGCCCTTTGCTTCGTCAGATGACCGGCATCGCCGATAGCTTCTGGCAGGGAGCGCTCCGCGGACGGCTCAAGGGAGGCCTGCCCTTCGCCAAGGGCCGCGACCGGTTCCTGCCGTGCCGGCTCGAGTTCTCGTCCGGCGAAGTGCTGGTCGACCCGCGGCCGCCCCTGGGTTCGCACGATCTTGTCGCCTACGGCGCCGGCGCCGGCCTGGTGCGGGTGCCGAAGTTCAGCGCCCCGGCCGCCGCGGGAGAGCCGTGCGAGGTGCTGCCCCTGTAAGTCGATTAGCAGTCCTCGCCGGAGACTGCCAACAAGCTGCTACAATCCCGCGCCGCGATGCCCCTGTACGAGTACCAGTGCACCGAGTGCGAGGCGACCCTGGAGGCCATCCAGGCGTTCTCGGCGCCGCCGCTCGAGGAGTGCCCAGAGTGCGGCCAGAGCAGCCTCAAGAAGCTGCTCTCGGCCCCGGCGTTTCAGTTCAAGGGCAGCGGCTGGTACGTCAACGACTACGCCCGCAAGGACAACGGCAACGGCAAGAAGTCCGACGGCGACGCCGCCAACGGCAAGCCAGCCACTTCCGAAGCGTCGTCGGACCAGGGCAAGAAGTCGAGCGACTCGACGTCCTCGAAGAGCGAAGCCTCCAGCTCCGCCGCCACCTAGCGCCGCCAGATCGGCGCGTGGCGGAAGCGCATGGGAATCGAACCCACCCCCGGAGACGCATCACGCCCCGGACCAGCGACTTGCGAAGACCGCGCGGTCTGAATGGCGGAAGCGCATGGGAATCGAACCCACCCCCGTGGCGCATGACGCCCCGGACAACGGTTTTGAAGACCGCAGGAGGCACCAGCCCCCGAGCGCTTCCGCCGGTCAGCATATCCTCGGCCTTCCGACCCGGAACCAGACGAGGAACACCGTCATGACGATCCAGATCGCCGGCCCGCGGGGCCGGGCACCAGCTCTCTGTCTCACGCTCCTGCTGCTGGCGTGCGGCGCGGACGCGCCGGCTGAAGGAGGAGGCGCCCAGGAGGCCACGGCGGCCGTGGACCTCTCCGAGCCGATCAGCGCCAGCGGCCTGTCGATCGCCCTTCCGGCGGCCTGGAACCGTCTCGAACCGAGGTCGGCGATGCGCATGCTCGAGGCCGAGATCCCCGGCGCCGGCGGTCCGGGGGAGATCTCGGCGTACTACTTCGGCCCCGGCGGGGGCGGTGGCGCGGCGGCGAACGTCGAGCGCTGGAAGAGCCAGGTCGTCCCGGAGCCCGGGGCTCCGGAGCCCACCACGCAGAGCCGTGAAAGCGGCGGCGTTCGCCGTACCTGGATCGAGCTGGAGGGAACGGTCAAGGCGAGCACGATCGGCAGCTTTCCGACGACCGACCTGCACGACGGGGCGCTATTCGGGGCGGTGATCGAAGCGCCCGGCGGCCCCTGGTATCTACGGGCCGTCGGCCCCGGCGCGACGATGCGTGAGCAGCGTCAGGCGTTCCTGGCGATGCTGGACAGCGCGAAACCGCAGGGCTAGCCCGGGCGCGGCCGAAACGTGGTGGAGCCGATGGGAGTCGAACCCACGACCTCTTGAATGCCATTCAAGCGCTCTCCCAACTGAGCTACGGCCCCACGTTCGGCGGCGCGCGAGTGTAGCAGTCTCTCAGCGCCGCCAACCCTGTCGCAGGCTCCATGGTTGGCCCCAGCCCCCACCTCACTAGCAGTTCGCGTCGCAGAGCTCGCTTCGCTGCGCTCTGCGGCGCAAGCTGCTAGAAGTGGTACGCCACTCCGGCGTGGACCGTGGCGTGGGTGCTGGAGGCGTCGAGGTCCGCGTAGTGGCCCACCAGCTCGACGACTACCGAGAACCGCTCGTTGATCGGGAAGTCGCCCGTCACTCCCAGGGTCAGGCCGACTCCCTCGTCGCTCTCGATCCCGTCGCCGAGCTGGTACACGCCGAGGCCCATGAACACGCCTGATTCGTAGTAGAGGTCGTTGAACCGATACTCACCGGCGATCGTCGCGTACCGGAAGGTGGGACTGGCCAGCGTGCCGATCTGGTCGCCGCTCAGGTCCGTGCTGCCCACCCGGACGCCGACCGAGGTGCGCGGCTGGGTCCGCCACGAAAGGCTCGCCAGGAACCCCGCGTGGTCGAGACCGCCGTCGGGCTCTCCGTCCAGGCTGCCGCCGAAGGTCGGTCCGAGCGAGACGGTGTAGCTGTATTGCCCCTGGGCGCCGGCGCTCGCCGCGCCCGCGAGCAGCAGGAGGACTGTCATCAGCGCCGGCACGACGGCGGCGCGAAGCTTTCGTTTCCGTGAGGTCAAGAGAGTCTCCTTGGTCCGCGCGCCGGGCAGTATAGACGCGGGCTGAATCCGTCCTGGTCGGTAGGAATGACCGCAGACGGCCCACCCACCCGAAGAAGACTGCCCACCTGTTTCTACGGATCAGGAGCACAAAACGTCTGTCGGCTGGCCCGGCGTTTCCTGGCCTTCGCCCTCTGGCTGCTGCTGCCCCGGCCCTGCCTGGCCTGCTCGGCCCCGGCCGAACGGGAACTCGGGCTGTGCAAGCCGTGCCGGCGCCTGCTGGAGTCTCCGCCCCGGGGCGCGGCCCGCGAGGATCGCCTGGACGGCAGCGACGGTTTCTTCTGGCTCTGGGTCTACCGGCCGCCGCTCGACCAGGTCATCCTGGGCCTGAAGTACCGCCGCCTCGACTACCTGGGCCGCCACGTCGCCGACGAGGCGAGCGCTCGCCTGGGAATCGAGCTGCGGCACACCGACGTTGTCGTACCCATGCCCATGCACTGGCGCCGGCGGCTCGCCCGAGGCCGCAACCACGCCGAGTCGATCGCCCGGCCGCTCGCCCGGCGTCTCGGGCGACCGCTGTCGACCGCGCTGAGAAGGCGGACCCTGGGCAGGCCGCAGGTCGGCCGCGGCCGCCGTCAACGGCTGGTCAATCCGGGAATCGCCTTCACCTGCCGGAGACCCGCCGCGGTGCGGGACCGCGTCGTGCTCCTCGTCGACGACGTCGTGACCACCGGGGCCACCGCCGGCAGGGCCGCCCGTACCCTCAAGGCGGCGGGCGCCGGGAAAGTCATCGTCTTCGCCGCGGCCCGCACACAGACCTGACCCCCCACGCCGTCCGCTATAGTGATTCTCAACATGACCTGCCGGATGCATCCCGGCGACTCCCGGTCGACCGCTGTGCGAGTGCGCATGCTCTCTGCCGGAGTCCTGGCGCCCGTCGCCGCCATCGCCCTCCTGGGTAGCGCGCCGCTCCAGGCCGGCCTCGACCTTCCGAGCCTGGGCGATCCAACGGCCGGCCGGCTGGTCGGCAGGGTCCACGCCGGCAAGGCGCCGCTTCCCGCCGCCCGCGTCTACGTCTACGACGTCGCCGATCGCAGCAAGCAAAGGACGACGACCGACCGTTTCGGCCGCTACGCCTTCCAGCCCCTGCCGGCCGGCGTCTACCGGGTGATCGCTCACCGGCCGGGCTTCGTGCCCGCGGTGGCGGAGCTCGTGCGCACGACCGGCGAATCGGCGCAGTCGCTCGACTTCGAACTGAGCGCCCGCGAGCGCCGGCCCGCCGGCGACAAGGCGGGCAGCGGCGAAGAGGACTTCTGGTCCGTCCGGCAACGCATACCGAACGACGTCCTGCGCCAGATCCAGATCGCGGAAGCGATCGCGGACGACCAGGACTGGGCGCTCGAGTCGGCGGTCCAGCGCGAGCGGTTCGAGGCGGAGTTGCGGACGCTGTCGGGCATCGAGGACGCGGGCGGCGACGCCGGCGCCCGGGTGCTCGGCAGTCAGTTCGATCTCCGCAGCCGGTTCGGCGAGACCCACCTCGCCCTGCGGTCCGACCTGCGCGAGTTCGAGCGCCAGGTGTTCAACGAAGATCACCAGCAGCTCGGCGACAGCCAGGCCTTCGCCCTCGACGTGAACCACCGGGGTTCGAACGTCCAGATCACGTCGCAGCGACACCGCTTCCACGGCGGCGATTTCCACGGCGGCGATGCGGCGGCCTGGGACGACTGGGGCCCGACCCCGTTCGCCGGCCTCGAGAGCTACGGCCTGAGGGTCGAACAGGCGGCCGGCGCCGGCGACGCCCACTTCGAGGCCCGGTACACCGCCGACCAGAACTTCCACCACGGCTTCGGCGACCTCTACGCCGGCCAGAGCGGTCTCCACAGTCTGGCGCTGGCGGCCATCGACTCGCCGATGGCGTCGACGACCCTGGAGTTCCGGGGGGGCTACGAGCGGCAGATCACCGCCAACGCCTCGCTCGAAGCCGGACTCAGCTACCGCGAGCGACAGGCCTACGGGAACGGCCGCTTCTCGACCTGGGGTGAGGGTCCCCACCAGCGCTTCGACGTGTTCAGCCAGGGCAACTGGGAGATCCAGCCCACGGTCGTTCTCGAGTACGGGATGTTCAGCACGCTGAGCGACGGCAACGTCTCGTTCACGCCCCGCGCCGGCTTCGTCGTCGAACTCGGTTCCAACTGGCTGGCCGCCGTGTCCGCCAGCGAGAGGGTCGACTCGGAACACCTCCTCTTCCGCGACTTCCTGCAGGTGCAGTACCACGACGACGACGCCTGCACCGCCACCTTCGAGCACTGCTACCGGATCGATCTCAGCCGGCGGCTCGGCGCCACGGACGACAGCAATCGCGTCGAGTTCGGCGTCGCGCAGCGCCAGTTCGCGGACAGCGTCCGGCTGTACTTCAGCCGCGACATCTTCGAACGGCTCGAGAGCCTGCTGCTGCTCGACGGCGACCAGGTCGCCGAACTCCACTTCGGGCTCCAGCAGCGCCTGGGCGAGAAGATCCTGACCCGGATCAGCTCTTCGGCGGCTTCGGGCGGCGGCGGCCTGCTCCGCGCCGTCGACGGCAGCGGCAACAACCTCGAGAACCAGGTCCGCTACGTGATCGCCAGCGTCGACACCCAGTTCGAGCGCAGCTCAACCGGCGTCCTGCTCGCCTTCCGCCGGGTCGACCAGGAACTGTCGCCCGTCGCCCGGGACGCCCGGTTCCCGCCCGCCGGGCCGAACTCGGTGCTCTCCGTCGAGCGGCTGCAGCTTCTGTTGACGCAGGGACTGCCCTGGGTCACCGGCACCGGCATTCAGAACTGGGCCCTGCAACTCGAGATGCAGCTCAGCCGCGGGCATCTCCCGGTCGACTCCAGCCAGGACCCGGACCAGTTGCGCCGCCGGGTCGTCGCGGGCATCGCCGTCCGCTTCTAGAAACTGCCGGCGCCGGTGTCGGTGCGCCGGCCTTCTGGCCGGCACCAGGCGCGAGCCGCGAAGCGGCGAGCCAGTGTAAGGCCGACGCCGGGCTGAAAGCGTGGTGTCCGAGCTTGCTCGGCCTGTCCACGGAGGCCTTCCCTGCCGACCTAGACGGAATCCAGGCGCTGAAGCTGGATCCAAGAAACCGATTCCCGACCAACAGGTTGAACTCCAACCGCCTGAAGCGCTCGCTACATGTCCTAGAATCAGGCGGATAGCCGGGGAATCGCCCCGGCACGGGACGTGCTTACGGAAAACTGAATTGCCCCGAAGGCGGCCTTCCGCCCGTACCTGAGGCACAGAAGACACACCCCCGCGACGAGCAACCCAGCGATGCGCATCGAGTCCCGACCCGCCCGGCTCGGCCTGACCGCCGCGCTGTTGCTCGCGACGATCCTGGTGGTCGGCCTGGGCGGCTTCTCCATGGGCCGCAAGGTGAGTTCCTTCCAGGATGTCGGTCTCGCCGTCGAGACCGTTGCCGACGAGATGCGCGTGCTCGCCGCCGCCGAGGGGTCGGAACTGCTGCCCGGCGACGTCATCGTCCTGGCCAACGGTGAACCGCCGCTGTCCGCCGACGAGCTGGAGCGCCTGCTGCGGCGGCGCCCGGAGAGCGACCTGCAGGTGCTCCGGGAGACCGATGAAGGCGAGGAACTGGTCACGGCGCTGCACCGGCTGCCCCGGCTCAGCCTGGACTGGGCCTACATCGCCCTCGCCCTCACCGGGATCGCCTACCTGTTGATAGGGCTCTACACCCTGAGCCGCCAGCGCAGCCGCCAGATACTCCTCTTCCACCTCTGGGCCCTGACCTCCGCCGCCCTCTACCTGGTGACGCCGATCGCGCCCTTCGACGCGATCGACCGCCTCTTCTACCTCGTCGACGGCGCCTGCCGGCTCCTGTTGCCGCCCCTCACGCTGCACTTCTTCCTGGTGTTTCCGGTGCGGCCGAACTCCATCTGGGCGCGCCGCGCGGTGCCCTGGCTCTATCTGCCGTCCGCCGGGCTGCTGGCCCTGCAGCTCGACCAGATCTTCGGGGCGGGCCGTCTGGCCGGCGATCTCACGTCCACCGCGCTCGAACGGCAGGACCGTGTCGAGTTGCTGCTGCTGGTGGCCTACGCGCTGGCCGCCGCCGCGGTGCTCGGCCGCCGCCTGCTGTCCAGGCGCGACTGGGAGCAGGGACGGCAGACGCAGTGGATCGCCTTCGGCGTCGCCGGCGGCTACCTGCCGTTCCTCGTGCTCTACGTGGTGCCCTTCGCCCTGGAGCTGTCGGCGCCCGGCTGGCTCGACGCCCTCGCGGTGGCGCCGCTGGCCCTGGTGCCGCTGAGCTTCGCCTACGCCCTGCTCCGTTACCGCCTCTGGGACGTGGCGGTGATCGCCCGCGACGTCGCCACCTACGCGCTCACGGTGCTGCTCGCCGTGCTCGGCTTCTCCCTGCTGAGCCTGCTCATCCGCCGCGGCGTGCCCCAGGACATGGTCGTCGCCAGGGGCTTCCTGAACGCCAGTGCCCTGCTCGTCGTCGGAACCCTCTCGATACCGGTCAAGCAGGGCATCGGCTCGAGTCTCCAGCGGCTCCAGTACCGCGCCCAGCGCAGCCGCCGGGCGCTCCAGCGGCTCGGCGACGAGTTGCTCCACGAACGGGACCTCGGGCGACTGGCGTCGAGCCTGCTGCGCGAGCTGGAAGAAGGCCTGAGCCTGGAGCAGAGCAACCTGTTCCTGGTCGAAGGCGGCCGTCTGACGCCCGTGCGGGAGGAGCCCGAAGCGCCGGTTCTCGAGCTCGCCGAGGTCGACGTCTCACTCTGGAGCGAACCCCACCGGGCGCTCGTGCGGGCGCCGCTGGCCGACGCCGCGGACACCGGCTACCTGCGTCTGGCGGTGCTCGGCTACCACTACGTCTTCCCACTCGAGGTGCGGGACCGGACGGTCGGGCTGCTCTACATCGGCCGCCGCATCGGCGGCGCGCCGCTCTCCACCGACGACCTGACCCTGATCCGCCAGCTTCTGAACCAGGCGGTGCTGGCGATCGAGAACGCGCAACTGCTCGAGCAGCGCCAGCGGCAGTTGATCCGGGTCTCCGAGCTCAAGCAGTTCAGCGAGGAGATCATCGAGTCCTCTCCGGCCGGCATCGCCGTCATCGACGGAACGGACCGGATCGTGACCGCGAACGGCGCCTTCGGGGCTCTCGTGGGCCTGCCCCGGAACGAGGTTGCCGGCAGGCCGCTCGGCGAGCTGATCCCGCTCCACCTGTTTCCGCGGCAGGACGATCCGCCGGTCGAGGCGCCGTTCGAGGCGCCCGCCGGAACCGAGAAACACCTCCAGTTGTCCGTCGCGGCGTTCCAGGGCGCGGCGCCCGGGCACCGGGTCGTCGTGGCGCACGACGTCACCGAGCGGGTGGCGATGAAGCGCGAGCTGGCCGAGAAGGAGCGCCTGGCGGCGCTCGGGGCCATGGCCGCCGGCGTCGCCCACGAGGTGAACACGCCGCTGACGGGAATCTCCAGCTACGCCCAGATGCTGCTCGCTGAAACCACCGATCAGGATCCGCGGCGGCGCCTGCTGCGCAAGGTCGAACGCCAGACCTTCCGGGCCGCCCGCATCGTCAACACGCTCCTCGACTTCGCCCGCCGTGGCCGGCACGAGCCTGCGCCCGTCGACCTGGGGCTGGTGGTCACGGAAAGCTGCGACGCGCTGGCGGAGAGGTTCGCCGACGCCGGCGTCGAACTCCAGGTGGACCTCGGCCCGTGCGGAACGGTCCGGGTGCCCGGCAACGAGACGGAACTCGGCCAGGTGCTCGCCAACCTGATGAACAACGCGGTCGACGCGATGACGGAGGCCGGCAGCGAAGAGAGACGCCTCTCGCTGGCGGTCGAAAACTCGGGCGACACGATCGACGTATTCATCGACGACACCGGGCCCGGCATTCCGGAACAGCACCTTGAACGTGTATTCGAACCCTTCTTCTCGACCCGCAAGGCCGCTGGAGGCACCGGCCTCGGGCTCTCCATCAGCCAGGAGATCGTCCGCCGGCACGGCGGCGACCTGGCCGCCTCGAACCTCCCGTCCGGCGGCTGCCGCCTCACGCTCCGTCTGCCCACGATGCGCCGACCGCAGTCCATGATGCCCCGATCGCAGCCCCCGTCGAAGGAGAACGACGAATGAACATCCTCATCGTCGACGACGAAGAGGTCCTGCAAGACGTCCTCACCGCCCTGATCCGGCAGGAGGGGCACCATCCGATCTGTTGCGCCTCGGGCCAGGAGGCGCTGAGCGTGCTCGCCCAGGAGGAGATCGACCTGGTGCTGCTCGACCTGATGCTGCCGGACATGAACGGCAAGGAGGTCATGCGCCGCATCCGCCAGAGCGACCCGGACCAGGTCGTCGTCGTGATCACCGCCTACTCCTCGATCGAGGGCGCGATCGAGGCGATGCGCGAGGGCGCCTTCCACTACCTGCCCAAGCCGTTCAAGAACGAAGAGGTCCGGCTCACCATCCGCCAGGGGCTGGAGCGCCGCCGGCTGACCGCCGAGAACCGCGATCTCAAGGAGCAACTGCGCGAGCGCCAGGGGTTCGACAGCATCATCGGCAAGAGCCGGTCGATCCGCCAGGTGTTCGACCTGATCCGCCGGGCGGCGCCGTCCAAGAGCAACATCCTGATCCGCGGCGAGAGCGGCACCGGCAAGGAGCTGGTCGCCAAGTCGATCCACAACAACTCGAAGCGCCGGGACGGTCCCTTCGTCACCGTGAACTCCGGCTCGATGCCCAGCGAGCTCCTGGAGAGCACCCTGTTCGGCCACGTCAAGGGCGCCTTCACCGGCGCCGTGTCGCACAAGAAGGGCCTGTTCGAGGTCGCCCACGGAGGCACGATCTTCTTCGACGAGATCGGGAACATCCCGCCCGACACGCAGTCCAAGCTGCTGCGCGTGATCCAGGAGAAGGAGTTCATGCGCCTCGGCGGGCTCGAGACCCTGAGCGCCGACGTGCGCCTGGTCGCGGCGACGAACGCCGACCTTGAAGAACGGGTGGTGAACGGCGAGTTCCGCGAGGACCTCTACTACCGGCTGAACGTGATCACGATCCAGCTTCCGCCCCTGTCCAAACGGGTCGAGGACATCCCCCTGATCTCACAGCACTTTCTCCGCATGTACTCCAACGAGAACGAGAAGTCGACCCGCCGCCTCACACCCGAGGCGATGGACGTGCTGATGGCCCACAGCTGGCCCGGCAACGTCCGCGAGCTGGAGAACGTGATCGAGCGGGCCGTCGTCCTCTCGACCGGCGAGGAGATCGGCCTCGACCTGCTGCCCGCCGCCCTCCGCGAAGGCGAAACGGCCGTACCGACGCCGGCGAGTCTCCCGAAGACGGGCGTCTCCTTCAAGGAGGCGGTCAGCGCCTACGAGCGCGAGCTCATCGTCAGGGCGCTGCAGGCCTGCGGCGGCGTCCAGAAGCGCGCCGCCGAGCGGCTCAAGGTCAAGCCCACGACGCTGCACGAGATGATGAAGCGCCTGCAGGTGACGATCGAGAGCCGCGCAAGCTAGGCGAAGACGCGCGGCTCGAAGTCCTCGGCGTTCACGATCGAGGCGCTGTCGCCGGTGGCCTGGATGACGAAGAAGCCCTGCCGTTCGGCGTGGCGGGCCACGTCGTCCGACGCCTGAAGATAGGCCATCGCGCCGTAGACCTTGCGATCACGGTACTCGGGCCACCACTCCTTGAAGCGGACCAGCTTCGACCGGAACCGCCCGACGTCCTCCGGGCGGAGCGTCGTCTTGACCTCGACCACGACGATCTCTTCGCCGTTCACCGCCATGATGTCCACCTCGTAGCTCTCGCCGCCTCGCCGCGTCAGAGTGCGCTGCGCGAGACTCCGAACGCCGATGCCCCGGCCGTCCAGCAACCTGACCAGATCGCCGCTGACCAGGCTCTCCATCAGCTTGCCCCACTGCGTCGTGAACAGGTTCTCCGCCTTCTTGAGACGGCGGTCCGTCTCCTTCATCTGCCGGTCCGTCTCCTTCATCCGGCGGTCCAGTTCCTCGCTTCTTTCTTTCTGGGACTTCCTGTCCTCTTTCTGGGACTTCCTGTCCTCCCTGATGCTCTCGGTGATCGCCTCGATGTTCCGGGTGAGTTCCCGCAACCGCTCGAGGGTTGGAGCTTCGCCGCTTTCTTCGTGGGGAATGGTCATGTTCGGTCGTCGCCTCTCTTCGGTTGTGGCGCCAGGGCGCCGTGAAGCGGTGGGACCTGGTTGCAAGCAGGCCGGGGGGCAACGCCGCGCAAAGCCGGCAAGGGACTCGGAGAGTACCAGCCGGCTAGGGCTCAACGAGGCCGTCGTACGCCTCGGGCCTTCTATCGCGGTAGAACTGCCACACGGAGCGCACCTCGTCGATCATCCCGAGGTCGAGGTCCGCGACCAGGAGTTCGTCCTCGTCCCTTGACGCCTGGGCGACGATCTCGCCTCTCGGGCTGACGAAGTAGCTGCTGCCGTAGAACGAACCCAGGTCCCACGGCTTCTCCGTGCCGACCCTGTTGATGCAGCCCATGAAGTAGCCGTTCGCGACCGCGTGCGCCGGCTGCTCGATCGTCCACAGGTGGTCGGAAAGGCCGGCGACGGTGGCCGACGGGTTGTAGACGATCTCGGCGCCGGCCAGGCCCAGGGCCCGCGCGCCCTCGGGGAAGTGCCGGTCGTAGCAGATGTAGACGCCGACCCGGCCGAACGCGGTGTCGAAGACCGGGTAGCCGAGGTTGCCCGGGCGGAAGAAGTACTTCTCCCAGAAGCCGGCCACCTGCGGGATGTGGGTCTTGCGGTACTTGCCGAGGTAGCTCCCGTCCGCGTCGATCACGGCTGCCGTGTTGTAGAGGATCCCCGCGGTCTCGCGCTCGTAGACCGGCACGACGATGACCATGCCGAACCGCCGCGCGTACTCCGCCATCCGCTCCGTCGCCGGGCCGGGAACCGGCTCAGCGGCCGCGAACCAGCTCGAGTCCTGGCCGGGGCAGAAGTACGGCGTGTTGAACACCTCCTGCAGGCAGAGAACCTGGACGCCCTGGCGGCCCGCGTCCTCGATGTAGGGAATGTGCTTGGCCGTCATCGCCTCCACCGTGGCGGCGACCTCCTCGGCCGACGCGCCGTCGCCGCAGGTGCCCTCCGGCAACGACATCTGGATCAGGCCGGACTTCAACATTCTGCTCATCTACCTATCTCCCTCAGACTCCACTGGGTGCGCGGGTCTTCTGACCCGCTGCCGCCGCAGGCGGCCAGATACTCGCGCCGGCCGTAAGGCCGGCTCCGCATTGCTTAGAACGGCCCACCGAACAGCCCCCGCTTGATGAAGTTACCCCCGCCGGCCCGTCCGTGCCAGACGTTGTCCTCGACGACCACGCGGCCGCGGCTGATCACGATCTCAGAGACCCCCTGAACCTCGGTGCCCTCGTAGGCGTTGTAGTCCACGCGCATGTGGTGCGTGTGCGGGTTGTCGATGCTGATCGTCTCGCGCCGATCCGGATTGAACACGACGATGTCGGCGTCGCTGCCGACGGCGATCGTCCCCTTCTTCGGGAACAGTCCGAACAGCTTCGATGCCGCGGTCGAGGTCAATTCGACGAACTTGTTGACCGACAGCCGGCCGCCCACCACGCCGCCGTTGTAGACCAGGCTCATCCGGTTCTCGACCCCCGGACCGCCGTTCGGGATCTTGCTGAAGTCGTCGATCCCCAGGACCTTCTGATCCTTGAAGCAGAAGGGGCAGTGGTCCGTCGAGATGCTCTGCAGGTCGCCGAAGCCGAGCCCCCGCCACAGGTGTTCCTGGTTCCACTTCTCGCGCAGCGGGGGGGTCATCACGTACTTGGCGCCCTCGAAGTCCTCGTGGTCGTAGTGGCTCAAGTCCAGGAACAGGTATTGCGGGCAGGTCTCCGCGAACACCTGGGCGCCGCGGTCCCGGGCCAGGGTCACCTGCTCCAGCGCGTCCGCGCAACTCAGGTGGACGATGTAGACCGGCACACCGGCGACCTCCGCGATCGCGATCGACCGGTGGACGCCCTCAGCCTCCATCCGGGTGGGCCGGGTCAGGGCGTGGTACTTCGGCGCCGTCTTGCCCTCGGCAAGCGCCAGCTTGACGATCTCGTCGATGACGATCCCGTTCTCCGCGTGCATGCAGACCAGGGTGCCGTCCTCGCCGGCCTTGCGCATCGCCCGGAACAGCGTGCCGTCGTCCACGTAGAGCACGCCCGGGTAGGCCATGAACATCTTGTAGGAGGTCACGCCCTCGTCCGCCAGCCGCCGCATCTCCCACAGCCGGTCGTCCTCCATATCGGTGACAATCATGTGGAAGCCGTAGTCGATGCCCGCCTTGCCGGCGGCCTTCTCGTGCCAGGTCTCGAGCCCCTCGAGAGTCGAGTGCCCCTTGGTCTGGATCGCGAAGTCGACGATCGTCGTCGTGCCGCCGAAGGCGGCCGCGCGGGTCCCGGTTTCGAAGTCGTCGGCGCTGGTCGTGCCGCCGAACGGCATGTCCATGTGGGTGTGCGGGTCGACGCCGCCCGGGATGACCAGCCGTCCCGCCGCGTCGATCGTCCGGTCCGCCTCCACGTCCAGGTCGCGACCGATCAATGAGACCGTCTCATCCTCGACGAAGATGTCGGCGTGGTAGTCGTCCACCGCCGTGACGACGCGTCCGTTACGAATCAACAGGGACATACGTTGCTCCTTCCCGGCAGCGGGGCACCGGACAGGTACGACTCTAGACGAACCCGCGATAGCGGCGATGCACGTCCATTCGAGCGTGCAGAACGCGAGCGATGCGAACGCTCCCTTCCCGCTGCACGTAGAAGACGACGTGAGCCTGGAACTCAGATGTCCTCGATGTCGGAGGCTGCCTTTCGAGAGAGCCTATAGACGGCCATCGCCTCGTAGCCGCGCTTCGACTTCTTCCATGATGGAAGGCACCGTCTTCTCGCTTGAACCGCTGTCGATGCCTTCCTGTACCGCTGCCTGAAGCGCCTCGAAGTCGACCCGCCGCTCGCGGTCGCGTCGAATCAGATCGCGGATGTACTCGCTGTCATTGGTGAAGTGACCCGCAGCGATTCGCGCCTTGATCCATTGATCCTGCAGGTCCGTCAGCGTAATCGTCTTTCGGATAGTGGCCATGTTGTTCTCCGGAGAACGCTCTCGATCATACTCTTGGTGCAGAATAGCACCGTAGCGCGTCGCGCCCCGATCACGCTTCCTCGCCCAGCCGGTACACCCGGACCGCGTTGCCACCCAGGAACAGCGCCGTCGTCTCGTCGTCGAGCTCCAGGTCGTCCAGGCCCTTCAACGCCGTGGCAGGCGCGATCATCGGGTAGTTGGAGCCGAACAGCACCTTCTGGCGTCCGTTCGTCTTCAGGTACCGCACCAACTGCGACGGGTAGCGCTTGACGGTGTAGGCGGATGTGTCGATGTAGACGTTGCGGTGCTTGGTCGCGACCGCGACCGCCTCCTCGGTCCACGGGTACCCGATGTGGCCCGCCACGATGACCAGTTCGGGGAAGTCGAGCGCGACCTGGTCCAGGTAGATCGGACGTCCGACCTCCGAGGGCATGAGCGGACCCGTGTGGCCGATCTGGGTGCAGAACGGCAAGCCCAGGTCACAGCAGGCCGCGTACACCGGATAAAACAGACGATCGGTGGGTGGCAGCTTCCATAGCCATGGCAGCACCCGGATGGCCTTGAAGCCGAGCTCCCCGGCGCAGCGACGAACTTCGCGCACGGCCTCCATGGGCCGCGCGAGATCCACCGAACCAACGCCCACCAGTCGCCCACCCGACTCGCTGACGAACCGGGCGACCTCCTCGTTGGAGATCAGCGCTTCGCCCGGCCCGTGCCAGGCGCTGATCAGCATCCTGTCGACACCACCGCCGTCCATCGCCCGCAGCGTTTCCGACACCGGCAACTCTTCGGTCGGAACCGCCTGCCGGTTCCAGCGCCGCAGGGACTCGAACATCTCGTGCTGCGCGTGCCGCAGCGTCGGGTGCTGCCCCCAGGCGTCGACGATCATCTACCTGCGCGCCATGTTCTCCGGGCATTCATGGCGGACACCGGCTCAGCCGAACTAGCGGCCGAGATCACGCGCCGGCTGCGGCGCGTCGCCAACCGGCGTGTTGTGCTGCATCGCGATCATCCACTCGTCGCCGACGCGGGTGTAGGTCATCGTGTAGCGGCCCTCGTGCACGGTCTGCCGCCCCTGACCGTTGTAGTCCACCGACAGCGAGTACTCGCCGTACGCGATACCCGTGTCGCCGATGATGCGGTACTGCTCGTTGCGCGTCTCGAATCGGGCGTTCGTCGAGGTGTTGAAGAAGAGCCGCCAGTCCAGCGCGCAGGCTTCGCGGCCCTGCTTGCCCGAAGTGGGCCCGCACGCGTAGAACGACAGCGCCTCCTCGTGAACCGTGTCGAGGAACCCGTCGAGGTTGCCGGCGTTGAGCGCCGCAACGGCCGTTTCGAAAGCCTCCTGGACCGCCGCCGCGTCGTCCACCAGGTCCGCCGCCGAGACGGCTCCGGGCGCCATGGCCAGAACGATGATGACTGCCAGCACGTTGATCAACCGCATTCTCTTTCTCCTTGAGGGTCCGTTGCAGCGGCCGGACCATACCAAGTCCCGGTGAATCGGCGGGCCGTAGCGGGCGCGTCGGTCGTGCGGCAACCGGCAGCGCGCGTGATCCCTCTACGGCCCGCCGTCCACTTCGACCAGTTCGAAGAAGCCGAACATCATCTCGTCCGTCGACTGAAGCCCGAAGCCGACGTCGCGGGTCGGATCGGGGTTGTCGGGGTTCGCCGCCGAGTTGTCGTAGACGGCGACGATCTCGATCACGGTCCCCGCCGGCACGAGCTTGGGCTTCTCCGGGTAGTAGAAGAGCTGCCAATTGAAGTCGTAAGCGGGCACCTCCAGCAGCAGCTCGGAGTCGCCGTCCGGGTAGTGCGCCGTGTACGACATCCGCTTCCCCCGCAGGTGCATGTGCGGCAGGTAGGAGACGATGTTCGAGTCGCGCGCTACCTCGTGCCGGTACTCGACGCGGTGGTCGGGCGCGCCGGCCGGAATCAGAAAGTCCATCTCGCCGGCGATCACGGCCTGGATCTCGGAACGCAGCTCGCCTTCGCCGAAGAAGAGGCCGATGAGCGTCCGGTCGGTCTGCTCTTCGCCGTTCGGGTGGTAGTGCTGGTTCATGACGACGACGGCGCCAGGCTCGATCCAGCGCCCGGCGGCCTCCGGGAACTCGGTCGGCGCGGTCCCGGCGCCCCACATCGCCAGGACGTTGAAGTAGCCGCGGCCGTCGACCGAGCCGCTGGCGCGCAACGCTCCCTGGGGCGTCAGCGGCACGCCGTCCTCCACCATGCCGGTGAAGTCGGCCTTGAAGGCAAGCTGGTGGTGGTTCACCCGGGGCGCGCCGGGCCGGAACTCGACCGCGCGGATCCAGCGCCGCTCCGGGATGTCGAGGGTCACGAACTGGTTCAGGAACAGGTCGGGACCATCGGCGGGTACCGTGACGGCCGGCAGCTCGATGACGTAGTCCGGCTCACCGAGTTGCCAGCCTTCCGTGAACTCGGGCGGCTCGGGCAGGAAAGCCGGATCGCCGGGCGGGGCGCCCTGCTCGACCCAGGCGACGATCGTGCCGATCTCCTCCTCGGAAAGCGTCGGGTCGTTGGCCCATTCCCCCACCGCAGGCGCCGCGAACCAGGGCGGCATGGCGCGGCTCGTCACGGCGCGCTGGATCGACCGCGCCCAGGGCCGCGCCTCCCGGTACGTGGTCAGCGACATCGGCCCGATCTCGCCGGATCGATGACAGGCCACGCAGTGCCGGTTGAGGATCGGCGCCACGTCGCGCGTGAACGTGACGTCGCCCGCGACCGCCGGGGCGGCCGCGATCAGCAGTACGAGCAGGGAGAATCTCACGACGGAGAATGTCCGCATCGGCACTCCTCCAGGAAAGTCAAGAACCACTTGCAGCCTAGACAAGGAAGGTGAACTTCCCGTTCATTTCACGAACAAAAGCGTTAACCTTTGTGAACCATGGCCGCGCCGGACGAGCACGAACTAGAGATCGCGGCGCTTCGCGACCGGACGTCGAGGCTCAGCGCCGCCGTGCTGCGCGTCACGGCGAGCCTCGACGAAGCCACCGTCCTTCAGGAGATCGTCGACAGCGCCTGCGAGCTCACGAGTGCCCGCTACGGTGTCATCACGACGACCGACGACGCCGGAACGCCCCGCGATTTCGTCTCCTCCGGGTTCACTCCCGAGCAGCACCGCGAAATGGAGGGTTGGCTACCGGAGGGGCCGCAGCTCTTCGACCACCTGCGCGATCTCTCCACCCCGCTCAGGCTGGCGGACCTGCCCAGCTACATCCGTTCGCTCGGCTTCTCCGCCGACCTCATGCCGGCGAAGACCTTTCAGGGGACGCCGATGCGCCACCGGGGCGCGTACCTTGGCAGCTTCTTCCTCGGCGACAAGCGGGGCGGACTCGAGTTCTCGGACGAGGACGAGGACGTGCTCGTGCTGTTCGCGTCGCAGGCGGCGACGGCCATCGCCAACGCCCGCACCCATCGCAACGAGCAGCGGTCGCGCGCCAGCGTGGAGGCGCTGGTCGAGACGTCGCCGGTGGGCGTCGTCGTCTTCGATGTCTTGACCGGCGCTCCCACCACGTTCAACCGGGAGGCGAGGCGGCTGGTGGAGCACCTGGCCCCACCCGGGAGGCCCCCGGAGGAACTGATCGAGATCCTCGTCTGCCGGTTCGCCGACGGCCGCGAGATCCCGATGTCCCGCCTGATCCACGAAGCGCCCGCGCTGCGTGCCGAGGAGGTCGTGGTTTCGGTCGCCGACGGCCGCGGCGCCCGGGCGCTGGTCAACGCCACGACGATCCGGTCCGCCGAAGGCGAGCCCGAGTCGATGGTCGTCACCATGCAGGATCTCGCGCACCTCGACGAGATCGAGCGGCTGAGGACGGAGTTCCTGAGCATGGTGAGTCACGAACTGCGCACGCCCCTGACCTCGATCAAGGGTTCGGCCGCCACGGTCCTGGGAGCGTCCGAGGAGCTGGACCGCTCGGAGATGCTGCAGTTCTTCCGGATCGTCGAGGATCAGGCGGACCACATGCGGGGCCTGATCGGCGACCTGCTCGACGTGGGCCGCATCGAAGCCGGCACGCTGTCCGTCGCGCCGCAGCCCGTCGACCTGACCGTCCTGGTCGAACGGGCCAGGAGCGCGTTCGCGAGCGGCGGCGGGCGGCACACGGTGAGCCTCGACCTGCCGCGGGACCTGCCGCGGGTCATGGCCGACGCGCGGCGCATCGTCCAGGTGCTGAACAACCTGCTGTCGAACGCGGCCAGGCACTCCCCGGAGTCGTCGCCCATTCGGGTCGAGGCGGTTCTGGACGGACACCACGTCGCCGTCACGGTCGCGGACGAGGGGAGCGGCGTTCCGCCGCACCTGCTGCCGCACCTGTTCAGCAAGCACGCGGGCGTCGGCGGCGGAGAAGGGAACGTGGGCATCGGCCTGGGCCTGGCGATCTGCAAGGGACTCGTGGAGGCCCATGGGGGCCGCATCTCCGCCCGGAGCGACGGACAGGGTGAGGGGACCCGGATCACCTTCACCATCCCGGCGGTGGAAGAGCCGGGCGACGGCGAGGCGTCCGAAGCCCTCGCCGCGGCGACCTCGGAAGGGGCGCGGCGCGGCGGCGGCCGGCCGCGCGTGCTCGTGCTGGACGACGACCCTCAGGCGCTCCGCTTCGCCCGCGACTCGCTCGCCTCCCGGGGCTACACGCCGGTGGTCACCGGCGACGCGCGCGAACTCCCCCGCCTCCTCAGGAAAGAGCGGCCGGACCTCGTCCTGCTCGACCTGGTCCTGCCCGGAACGGACGGCATCGAACTGCTGCAGCGCCTGCCGGAGCTGGCGGACGTGCCCGTCATCTTCATCTCCGCCTACGGCCGGGACGAGACGGTCGCGAGAGCCCTGGAGGCCGGGGCCGAGGACTACATCGTCAAACCGTTCTCCCCGACGGAGCTCACGGCGAGGGTGGGGGTCGCGCTCCGCAAGCGGCTCGAGCCCGGCCCCTTCGTGCTCGGCAACCTGTCCATCGACCGCGCGCGCCGCCGCGTCACGGTCGACGGAGTTCCCGTGCGGCTGACCGCCACCGAGTACGAACTGCTGCGGGTCCTCTCCGTGAACGCCGGCCACGTGACGACCTACGAAGCCCTCCTGCGCCGGGTGTGGGGCGGCCGGGGATACGCGCAGCCGCAACTCGTCCGGGCCTTCGTCAAGAAACTGCGGACCAAGCTCGGCGACGACTCGAGCGACCCGACCTACATCTTCAACGAACGCGGCGTCGGTTACCGGATGCCGGCCCCTACTGTTCGATAGGCGCACTCTCCCCACGTTTCTGGGAAGCTCCCGACCGCTACGACGACTAGGACGGGGGGGCACCCCGCGCGATGAACCGCCTGGAGCGGACATTCGACTGGATCAGCGTGACTCTGGTGCTCGTGGGCATGGCCGTGGACACGGCTTCGACCATGCGCTCTCTCGAGCCGGCCTGGCAGAACACGCTGTCGGGTGTGGCTACCGCGATCACCGGAGCGTTCGCCGCCGAGTACGTGCTGCGCATCGTTCTCGCCGGCGACCGACGGCGATACGTCCTGAGCTTCTACGGCGTCGTCGATCTGCTGGCGTGGCTACCGACCCTGATCCTGGGCGTCGATTCGCGGGCAGTGCGCGCCGTCCGCCTGCTGCGGCTGCTGCGGCTCCTCAAGCTGGCTCGGATCGATGCGGAGAACCGGTTCTTCAAGGCGCTCTGGTCGATGAAGGAGCACTGGCTGGTCTTCATCACGACGACGGTCGTCGTCGTGTACGTGGCTTCGACCTGCCTCTACATGCTCGAGCGCGAGGCGCAGCCGGAGACCTTCGGTTCCATACCCGACTGCATGTGGTGGGCCGTCGTGACCATCACGACGGTTGGATACGGCGACACCTATCCGGTAACTTCGGGCGGGCGCCTGATCGCCTCGGTGTTCGCGCTGATGGGGATCGGCATCGTCGGCATGGCCGGCGGAATCACGGCGACGGCGCTTGTCGGTTCGGAGCGGAGAGTGCAGCCGGGCGAGTTCGAGGCTACCGGCGACGCCCCTTAGCGGTTCTCTCTACGGCTGCTCCGTAGTCTGAACGCGCGGGACGACTCCCATCAGTCGTCCCCTGGTGAAGAGAGTTCCAAGCGGTCCCGGCCTCGCGTCCACGCCGTTCGGGACCACCGGCTCAGCCAAGGTGCCCGGCGCGGACTCCCGGCGGATCAGCGGCACCGCGGTCGAGATGCCGGTGCCGTCCCTCTTCGGCGGGCCCGTGGCGAGCCGGCCCTGGTTCAGCCAGTACCATGCTCCGTCCTCGAAACCGTCCGCCTCCAGCCTGCCGTCGATCGGATCGCCGTCGGCGTCGAAGCAACCTGGCAGCAGGGACACGATGATCCCGTCGTCGCCGGGGAGAAGAGTGTGGGTCTCGGGCGCGCCGTCGCCGCACGACAAACGGACTGTCGCCGATTCCCCGTCGAGCGGCCGCCCGACGATGCCGCCGTGCCCTCGCCAGTACGGAGCGACGTGCTCGCCGTTGCCCTCCATGTCCTTCAGGTGCGGGATGATCCCCACGAGACCGTTGAAGTCGTGAACCATCAGGGTCCCGTACAGGCGCCCCATGATGCTCAGGGAGAAACGGCGGTCGGCGCTGGGACTCACCGTGACGCCGGCGGGCACCGGAGGTCTCAAGGCACTGTTCAGGGACGACTCGCAGACCAGCGGGGCAACGGCCACGTTCCTGTGGCCGTTGATCCAGTACCAGCCGTCGTCGTCGACGCCTTCGACCGCCAGCTCGCCCCACACGGGTTGCTCGTCCTCGTCGAGACACATGGACTGCTGAACGGCTCGCACGATCAGCCCGTCCTCGCCGGCGAACTCCTGGCTCGACCAGCGGCTGCTCCCGCAGGAGATACGAACCGTGGCGGCCCGACCATCGGTGGGACGGACGGCGAATCCACCCGTGCCATGCCAGTAGGGCGTTATCCGCGACGTGCAAGATGGCGAGTCGGGTTCGGGTTGAGGGTCGCCCCCGTCGTCGTCTGGATCGTCGTCGCCAGAATCCGGGGGCGCCCCGTTCGGACCACCTCCGTCTCCGCCAACAGCAGGCGGCGGGTCGGATTCCGGACCTTCGAGGCCGTCATTGTCAATGACGTTCGTGTACGCGACGGATGGATCGTTCACCGCGTAGCCGGCGCCAGCCTGCAGCGTGGCCGCAACCATGCCGTTCGGCTCATCCGCTGCATCATCGATCGTCTGCAGAGTGAACGTGCCGCTGCGTTCGCCACCGGCGACCCGCATCGTCCGGCTGCCCTCGTCTGCCGCCGCCAGGAAGTCGCCGCCCTCGATCTCGGCGATGTCGACCGCGATCGGCAGTCCACCAGACGGAGCGTCGGCAGACAGCAGGACGACGAACGCGATCGACGCCCCCTCACGAGGGACCTCGTCCTGAGCATGGATCGAAGCGCCGATGACTCCGGAGTCCTGATCGGGCGGCGCATCGTTGTCGGCCACCGTCACATACGCGATCGCAGGATCGCCTACCGCGTAACCCGTTCCAGCTTCGATCACGGCACTGACGATGCCCCTTGGTTCATGCGTTTGGTCGTCAACTGTCCCGACAGTGAGCGTGCCGCTGCGGCTCCCACCGCCGATTCCGACCGCGTGCCGGCCCGTGTCCGCCTCCACCAGGAAGCTCTGTTCGGCTCCGGCGGCGTCGCGTACCCACACGTTGACGGTCAAACCGCCGGAGGGGGCAGCCTCGGAAAGGGTCACCGAGAAGGAGATGGAGCCTCCTTCGAGGACAAGCGATGCCCCCTCCGAGATCGAGGCACCGGGCTGCCCGCCGCCTTGGGCCTCCACCAGGCCGGCGACGCTCCAGCCGAGCAGCAGCAGGAAAGACAGGATGAAGTTCCGCACGAAGCCGCGAACCTTGCAACAGAACGGAGGAGAATGCGCCTGTCAAACGATAGGGCGCCGGCCACCCTCGCGGGCTCAGCGACAGATCGGCGCAGGTTGGTCTGCGACCTGAAGCGCGTCCATCGCGGCATCCTTCGCCTTGACGTAGCCGGCCAGCAGTTCGAGCACGCCGGCAGGCGTGTCCGTCGGCACCAGGGACAGTGTCGGATTGTCGAAGAAGTTCTGGATGAAGCCGGTCTGGGTGAGCCTGATCCGCGTCAGTTCGCCAGTTTCGGGATCGCGCGTGATGCGGCTGACCATGTACTCGCGCCCGCGGAGGACCGCGTACTCAGCGTTGCTCAGCATGCGGTTCCTGATCGTCGCGGTGCGCCACCCGGATGCGGGCGGCCCCGGCCCGCCCGGGCCTGAGTGGATGAACACCAGCGCCGCGCGGGTGTTCCAGATCTGGGAGAACGCCGCATCGTACTCGTAGCCGTACTCGGTGACGCGCACGCCATCGCAGGCGAGCCGGTACAGCGGCTCCTGGTCGCCGGTGAGCCGCTCCAGGCGAGCCACGAGGTCCTGGCGTTCCGACTCCGGAAACAGCAACAGGGCCACGGCCTGGCCCCCCAAGGGGGCGGCAACGGGTGCGGCCCATGCGGTCATCGGGGTTCGCTTGACCGTCCCCCGGTACTCCCCGGCCAGTTCCTCGGCGCCGTCAGACAGCGCTGGCTGCGCGCTGGCGGCGGCGGCCGTCATGCATAGCGCTGCCAGCCAAAGCGCAGTGCCCGGCTCAGTCACCTCTACTCCACCGGTACTGCAGCCTGGCGTAGTAGAAGCCGCCGTTCGCGTCGAACGGGCTGCGAGTGCTGTGGAGGTTGCCCAGATCCCGCGCGTTGGGATTCCGCTCGCCCGTCTCGCCCAGCGCGTTGCGAGCGCCCACGACGAAGCGGGCGGACTCGCTGATCGGCAGAGCCGCCTCGAAGTCGACCAGGTGCCCGCCGCCGAAGACCGCGGGAGCCCTGGGATCCCACCACTCGTCGTAGTAGCTGAGGCGGCCGAGCAGCTCCACGGGTCCGATCTCGTGGTGTACGACCAGGTTCCAGCGCACGCCCGGCAGGGCCTCCCTGAGTTCCCGGATGCGCCGATCGTCCAGCGTCTGCGGGTCGAAGGCGACGACCTCGGTGCTGGTCAGGTTGACGGCCAGATCCACCCTGGTGTGGCCGGCCGGTCCACCCGGCGCCCACGACGCGACGAGGTCGACACCTTCGGTGCGCGTCTCGAAGTCGTTCGCAAAGAAGCGGAAGTTGGCGAGATTCGCCGCGCTCGTGATGCCCTCGGCGAGCAGTTGAGTCACCTCGGCGGGCTCGAGTGCGAAGAGTTGCGTGACGCCCAGCCGGTCCCGGAGGTCGATGCGGAACAGGTCCGCGGTCAGCAAGAAGTCCGCTCGCTCCAGCACCACGCCGGCAGCGAGGTTGAGCGATTTCTCCGCATCCAGCGGCCTGCCCCCTCGGAGCGCCGCCACCCGCGACGTGGACGGAATCGTGCCGTTGTTCACGAGCTCGAACCGCGCCGGATCCCACTGGGTCGAGACGTTGAAGGCGTTCTGCTGGCCGGGCGTCGGCGCGCGGAAGCCCGTGCTGGCGCTCCCCCGCAGCGCCACGCCGTCGGCGGTCTGGACGCGGCCCGCGACCTTGGCGTTCAGAGTCGAGCCGAAGTCGTCGTAGTCCTCGAACCGCAGGGCCGTGCCCACCGTCCAGGAATGGTCGGGCGGTCCGTACTCCAGGTCTCCGTACACGGCGACATTCGAACGGTCCCAGTCGCCGGCGGCGAGCGGGCTGAATCCCGGAAAGCCGTTCGATCCCGAACTGAAGCCCTGCTCGGCGTAGGGGCCGATGCGCCAGGAGGCCGGCTCGCCGAGACCGATCTCGAAGGCCTCGTTGCGCCACTCGACGCCCGCGGCGAGATGAAGCCGCTCCGTCATGGGGCGGGCGACGTCGAAGTTCGCGCTGACTTCGCGCTGGGCGTAGAGGCCGGGCCTGAAGGACGTGGGCGACTCGGGGCCGAGCGATGCGTTCACGCTGTCGATCAGGAAGAAGTCGACTTCGTTCGAGCCGGCGGACACGCTCGCGTCCCAGATCGTCCCCGCGCCCATCTCGCCGCGGAAACCTCCGACGAAGGAGACGTCCTCGCGGTCGCCGCCGAAGAGCGGCTGGAAGCCGCCGGGGTAGAGCTCCTGGAAGCTGAAGCAGTTCGGGTCGGCGAAGACGCGGGCGATCGCTTCCTGGTCCGGCAGTCCGCCGGTCACCGAGACCCTCGGGCAGCCGGCCGAACCGTCGAGCACGCCGTCGGCCGCGTCGAGCGCGTCGCCGATCAGCAGCGTGGCGCCGCCGTCTGCGCTGTACACCGCGTCACGGGTGTTCGGGTTGCGGAAGAAGAAGTTCCGGCTCCCCACCCGCCGGCTGGCGTAGCTGGCATGGCCGTAGAACTGCGAGGAACCGCCGGTGGGCCGGCCGAAGTTCACCCACAGCTTCGCATCGTCCTCGATCTCGGCCGCTCCCCAGCGCTGCGCCGGATCCGCGACGTGCGTGTTGCCGGCCGCGATCAGCAGTTCCGCGTCCGCTCGCTGAACGTTGCGGTTGGTGGGATTGGCGCCGCCGTACTCGACGCTCAGGTTGACGAAGCCGGTCTCCCCCCAGGGCAGACCGAGGTTCGCGGCAACCGTCACCGACTCCCCGCCGCCTGCCTCATAAGCGCCCGTCAACACCTCCACGGCGCCGCCCGACCGCGCGTCCCTGAGCAGGAAGTTCATCACCCCGGCGATCGCGTCCGAACCGTACTGGGCCGACGCGCCGTCCCGCAGCACCTCGACCTTGCGCAGCGCGATGGCGGGGATCGCGGTCAGGTCCGGCCCCTGGGCGCCGTGGGACACGCCGATCCGCGACCACAGGATGACCGCGCCCCGGTGCCGCCGCTTGCCATTGACGAGCACCAGCGTGTGGTCGGGTGCCAACCCTCGCAGGTTCACGGGCCGCACGATCGTCGCCGCGTCGCCCGAGACCGAACTGATGTTCAGCGACGGCACCACGTTGCGAAGCAGCATGTCGAGGTTCGTCTCGCCCTGGTGCGCGACGTCTTCGGCCGAGATCACGTCGACCGGAACCATCGATTCGACCAGCGAGCGCTGCCGCGCCCGGTTCCCGGTCACCACGATCTCCTCGTGGACGTGCGCCTCCGGGTCTTCCGTCTCGGCGTGCTGGGCGTCGGCTGCGCCGGCCGGTTCGTTCGCGTGCGCCTCCGCGTGTTTCGCGGACTCCTGCGCCCACAGCGAAGACGGCACCGCCAAGGCCGCGAGCATCAGCATCCCCATGACGTTCATCAGCAGCCCCTCTGTCCAAGCCCGACCTAGTACCAACATCCAGGAATCTTGCAACAAGACGACGAAAGCGCGCCTATCAAACGATAGGGGTGGACAGAGTCGGCTTGACCGGACGCGCGCAACCCGGGCCGCTTGTTTCCGCCGCTCCGCGCCAAGCACCGCCGGATACACTGAACGTCGTCGGCACACCGCCGAGCCGCAGGCAACGATGACGACCCCGGAACCACCGCGTTGGCACTATCGCTTCGCCAACTACCGGCGTGCATTCATGCTGCTCCGGGAAGCCCTGGACAAGGAAGAACTCACCCAACTCGAACGGGAGGGGACGATTCAACGTTTCGAGTACACGATGGAACTCGCCTGGCAGGTCATGAAGGACTACCTGGAGGCCCAGAACGTCGTCTTCCCGCAGACCACGCCGCGAGCCGTCATCAGGGCGGCGTTCGAAGCCCGGCTCATCAGGGACGGCGAGGCATGGATGGACGCCCTGGATGACCGCAACAAGATGTCCCACACCTACAGCTTCGAGCGTTTCGAGGAAGTACTCGAACGAGTCCGCCGCAGGTACCTTCAGGCCATGGACGACCTCCACGTGCACCTGTTCGATGAACTCGAAGGCCAGGAGGCGTCGGCGCAGGCCGGTGCGACATGAGCTCTGACACCGAAGCCGCGGCCTGCGAAACGTCTGCCGGCTTCAGCGACGCGGACCACGGCCTGTCAGCCAGACAGCTCGCCACGATCCGCAGCATTCTGGCCCCCTGGGCGAGCAGGATCACGGCGGTGGAGGTGTTCGGCTCGCGAGCCACGGGCGCCTATCGAGCTAACTCAGATCTTGACCTGCTACTCCACGGGGACCTCGACCACCGCGCCATCGATCGTCTCTGGACCCTGTTTCACGAAAGCAACCTGCCCTTCGCGGTCGATGTGCACAGCTACGACCTGACGAGCCACGAGCCCCTTCGCGAGCACATGGACCGCGTTCGCAGGCCGCTCTCTTGAAGCTCGAGCTCAGTCGCCGGCGCGACAGGCGGAAAGCGCAGCCCCCGCCAGCCAAGGCGCAGTGTCCGTCCTAGTCATCTCCGGTCCTGTGTCACTGCCGCTGTTTACCCCGGCGCGGCGGCTCGCCCGCCAGATACCGCGCCACGCTCGCCGGATGGACTCCGATGTGGCCCGCGATCTCGATCCGCTGGAGGTCGGTGTTGCGCCACAGCGCCTTCGCGAGCTCGCGTTGGCGCTTGATGACGACTGAGGGGCGCGGGACCAGGCCAGCCGCGGTCAGGTGCCGCGTCACGGTCGATTCCTTGAGGCCGAGTTCGGCGCAAATCTCGGTCAACGATGCGCCGGCGATGTAGGCCCGCGCGACTTCGGTCACCCGTCGCCGGCGGGCCTTCTGTGTCGCGGTGTGGCGCTCGAACGAGATGCCGGTCTCGCGAGAGAGCAGCAGTGCCGTGGAGGGCGAGCAGCCGAGCGCGTCAATGAAGTCCTGGCGGGTCCGGCAGCCAGCGGCGTGGGCTGCGCGGAATGCTCCTGCCGTGAAGCGCTTCCGCCTACTCATCGTCGGGAGGCCAGACAGGGTGGACCGCCGAAGGAAGAAGAAGAAACGGCCCGCCAGTGTTTCCACTGACGGGCCGTTGAGTTTGCGGCGTGCGGCTCAAGCCTTACTGAGAGAGCATCAACTGCCGAAGCAGCTTGGACAGACGGCCCGGTTCGGGAGGGAGCTCGTCCACCGCAGTTGAGCTAGCGGGGAGAAAAGGAGAAAGGGGATGATGAGCCCCTTGCAAACCTCCCCGCGGCTCTGTTTCTTAGTCAGTCCCCTACGGACACCTAATCGAGAAGGACCGCTTCAATGCTGCACGGGAACCGGGCAGTTGCGGAATGATCGCCTGAGGAGTGTCGGAGACACTGGCAGTTACATTGAAGGTCATTGTCTGTGCACTGTTGGTGGCGCAGGTGGCGCGCTGCGGGACCGTGATTTCAAGCACGTTCGTAGAACCACCCGGCATAGCCGACGTGACGCCGGAACTGTCAGTCGAGCCAGCACCAATGCCCGTCCGTTCATGATTCAACGCCGCGTTCAGAGCCACCGCAGCAGCATTGCCAGGATCAGCGACGCCCACGCCTGCCGCCCCGGCCGCGCCCAAACCCTGCGCAGCAAGGTGACCGTCGCCCCACACATCAGCGAACAGCGTGATAGACCCGGTCTGGGGCCAGAGCACGGGCCCAGTGATGGTCCGCTCGACACCGCTCTCGACTGTGTAGAGGCGAATCGAGAAGGTCGTCATCATCTGGCAACCTTGGTCGACCTGGGTCGCCGCGCGAGCGCCAGAGCGGGTGACCCAGCTCTGCCTGCAAACGGGCATGGGGGCCATGTCCGCTGTGGGCATGATGTGGTTCAGGATGCCGACGTGGCCTGACATCGGGTCGCGCAACAGGGTCGCATAATCCGTTGTGTGCTCCGAATCCAAGCCGCCCGGATCGATCGGCCTCACCATGTTGGCGTTGCCCAGAACCTTCGACGAGATCAGCGGAGAAACCGCCGAATTCTCGGCGGTGTCGTGGATGTAGTACCAGCCGCCGTCCTCGGCTCCGAAGACGGTCAGGCGACCGGCGTTGGCCCCGCAGGTCGTACCGGCACTGCTGTCCAGCAGCACCGCGTTAATGGAATCGGGCGTCAAGGGGACGGTTACGGACACCCCGCCGCAGTCAACGACGTACTCCGGCATCGGTGGGTTCGTGGCGGTCATGTCGACCGGCTTCGTCTTGACGACGAGGCCGCCCTTGTCACCCTTGAAGTAGGGGGCGATGTGGCAGTCGGTGTTGGGACACGGATCCATCGCGGTCCCCACGTGCGGAGACTCGACCCCGACCTGGGCGGCCAATGCCGCCGCAGCCAAGACCATGAGTACGAACATACTCAGATTCTTCAATCTTTCTTTCCTTTCTGGCGGCCCGTTCCGGGCCGCAAGGAGTGTCAGGGGCTTTGAGCCCCCGGTCTGATGTGGAGCAGCACCACGCTGCGCCGGTTCGACGTCAAGCGCGTCAGTCAAAAGTACCGTCGCGCTTCCACTGTCTGGTTCCGCATCACCTCCAGGCAAAAGAATTCAAGGCCAAAGTTCAATCTTGCGACGCTGGCACGAGGTCGGCCGGCAAGTCACTGCCAAAGTTGGCAGGGAAGCCGGTTGCGACTCAACAGATCCAAAACGCACCCGTGGACGACTGACGGTGCCATGAGGTCGGCCGGCAAGTCACTGCCAAAGTTGGCAGTGAGCGATCCTGTAACGTCGAGGTCAGGCGAGTTCGGTGAGGGGTAGCACGAGCCGCACGAGGTCCACCTGCCGAGAGATTCCCAGCTTCATGTAGATTGCCTTCAGGTGCCAATAGATGGCCCCCGTGGTGCGGCCCGTCGCTTCGGCCATGTCGCGCACCGTCTTGCCCTCCGCCAAGCCGACCGCCACTTCACTCTCCGACTGGGTAAGGCCCAGAGTCTTGGCGACCAGACCGGGATTGACTCGACGCGGCGCCACCGGCTCGTCCAACAGGACCAGCGCGGCGACATGACGGACACCGAAGTCCGGTTTGGCCAGGGGTTTGACGGCGACCGACAACAACGGCAATCCGTCCTGACGGCGGACCACCATCGATCCGCTCACGGCCGGGGCAGCAGAAACCGGCAGCGCGTCTGCTATCAGTCCTTGGAGCCGGGGATCGTCCTTGCGCATCTGAAACGTCAGCACTCCCCCACGGTCCCGTAGTCCGGCATCACCCCCCAAGATGGCGCGGGCGCGGTCGTTGGCCGCCATTATCCGGCCGTGCGGATCCAGGTGGATGACGCCGAGGCGGAAGCTGTCGATCAAGGCGGATGTGGGCGCGCCCAACGCCCCGGCCTTGGCCAGCAACTGCCGGATACCGACGTACTGTCGGACATGAGGCAGCAACCGTTCGACCATTGTGATCCGCGAAGAGTCCCAGGCACCCGAAGAATCAACGGGGTCACCGAGCGCCCATACGATGTGGGAGCCGTCCAGTCCTTCCAGGCGTACATTCACGCTGTCCTGCATGCTGCACCGAGGCATCATCTCGTTGTAGGTAGGCGAGGTCTTCAACTCCTCGGCGGTGTACAGGTCGGAGATGTGCATGATGCGGCCATCGAGCAGCTTTCGTACCCGCGGGATGCGTTCATCGGTGGGGTGATAGTCCGTGAGGTAGTCGCGCTCGAGGTCTCTTCGGCGTTCCCCCCGGTAGCGGGCCTGGGCGAAGAGGACCCGTACATCGTCACTCGGGCCAGCCCCGACCAGGAGGGCATTGCCCTCAATGCCGCATGCTTCGTCAATCAGGGCCGAGGCGGTCGGCCAGAGTTGATCGTCGAACACGGCGGCGTGCAACGATGCCAAGATGCGCTCGAATGACGCCATTCCGTTCGCCAAGGGTTGCGCGAAAGTGGGGTTTCTCAGCCCCAAAAGAGGCGTGCGCCAACAAGATAGTAGGCCCCACTAAACAACCGTACGCGTGTATTGACCGTGCCATGAGGTCGGCCGGCAAGTCACTGCCAACATTGGCAGTGAGCGGTCCTGTAACGCCGGGGACGGCTCCTGCTCGGTGTCGTTGTGCACAGTTCGCGAGACGAAGACGCCACGGCCAGACGGCTTCCTTCCACGCCGCCAGAAACCGGCAGCGGCAGGGACAAGGAGCCGACCGGATCGAACTGTGCGGCGGCTTACAAGAAACACGGAGTCCCGCCTGCCACGCGATCAGCGCCGCCTGCCCGGGACCCGCAATCCCTACCATTTGATGGGCGCGCTCTTTGCTGCCTTGGGGCAGACTCTTCCGCGTGGTATCGCCAAGGCGCCAGACGCCGAGGACCTAGAGAACGGCGGCTAGCGCCCTGGTGGCGGTGGATCGGCTACGGCTTCCTTGCCGTGGCTGCGGGACTCATCGTCCTCTACATCGGACTCTTCTGGAACCCGCAAACCGCCGAGCAGGAAGCGATCAACAACGCCTGGTACGAGTTCGCCCATGAGGTCGCGGAACTCACGACAACGGTTCAGCGCGCCCCGTTCAATCAGAACGATCAGACCGCGGCGGACGGCTACCGGCATGCCGCCCGCCTGCTGTCCACGTTCCTGGCCGATGCCACCGACTTCTCCGACCCCGACTACCCGCAGTTCACACGCTTCCCAAACGCGGTCGCCCGCATCGGGTGGGACAACCCCGACAACCTCTATCTTTCGTTCCGCGTCCGCGGCGACCACACGTACCGCCTGCGCGGCAACGTCCGCAACTTCGATCTGGTCACGTTCGTCGTCTACAACGGCGTGATCGGCCAGATGCCGGCCTGGAAGCTCCGCACGATCTCAAGGCTCGCGTCCCCGGACCTGGACGTCGACGCCGACGGGAACTTCGTCCTCACGCTCAGCGCCGAACCGCAGCACGGCAACTGGCTCCCGCTCACGCCCGACGCCTCGGTCGTCATCGTCCGGCGGATCGTCTCCGACTGGGACCGGACCGACCCGGGCGTGTGGGAGGTCGTCAACCTGACGACGCTCGGCCGTGGCGCGCCCCGGGCAACTCCGGAGAGCATCATGGCGGGCCTGCAGGGCGCTGCCGAGCACGCCCGGGCGCTGCGGACGTTGCTGACGATCGGGCATCGCCTGGTGTTCCAGCTCCGGCTCAGACCCAACCAGATGTCGGAGCCGGTCGCGAGCAACGCCGACTTCCCGATGTCGGAGCCGTTCCAGGCGGTGTCGCGCGGCTACTTCGAGCTGGAATCCGATGAGGCACTGATCGTCGAGGTACCGGTGGCGGACTGCAGGTACACCGGATTCCAGCTCGCGAATCCGTGGATGGAGTCGCCCGACTACGCCAGCCATCAGACGAGCCTCAACCACGCGACCGTCCACGTCGACGCCGACCAGCGGATCCGCTACGTCGTCAGCGAGCAGGACCCGGGAACCCCGAACTGGATCGACACCGCCGGCTACCGGGAAGGGTCGCTGTTCGCGCGGTGGGCGTACTGCAGCGAATACCCGTCCGACATCGCCTCTCGTGTCGTGCGGGTCGACGATCTCCCCGATCTCGTGCCGCCCGACACGCCGCGCGTCAGCCCAGAAGAGCGGGCGCGGGTCATCGCCTCCCGCCAACTCGCCCTCAGCAGGCGCTACGCCGGAGGGCTCTAGGAGGCAATCAGATGAAGAACCGACTCGTGATCGCGGCCGCGCTGGCGCTCGCCGGCCTTGGCACCAACGCGGCACTCGGCGAGAGTCGCCCCAACATCCTGATCATCGTCGCCGACGACATGGGCTGGAACGACGTGTCGATGCACGGCGGGCCGATCCCGACGCCGAACATCGACCGACTGGCCGCGGAGGGACTTGAACTCAAGCGCTTCTACACGAACCCGAAGTGCTCACCGAGCCGCGCGGCCCTGCTCACGGGCCGCGATCCCCTGAAGCTCGGCCTGACGTACGCAACCGTCTATCCGTGGAGTCCGTACGGAGTCGCCTTGAGCGAGCACTTCATCGGCGAGTCGTTCCGCGACCAGGGCTACGAGACCGCGATGGTCGGGAAGTGGCACCTCGGTCACCACATACCGGCCCACCACCCCAACCACCGCGGCTTCGACTACTTCTTCGGCTCCCTGAACACGGGAGGGGACTACTTCACACACGTCAACCAGGGCGGCTTCGACCTCCAGCGCAACGGCGCCTCGGTGCCCGACCTCGTGGGTCGGTACAACACCGATCTCTACACCACCGAGACGGTCCACTGGCTCCGGGAGGTCCGCGACAAGTCGAAGCCGTTCCTTCTCTACGTCGCCTACAAGGCCCCGCACTCGCCCTTCCAGGCGCCGCCCGAACTCGTCGAGGAGTTCGGCCACGTCTACCCCGCCATGATGGTGTCCATGGACCGGGGCATCGGCCGCATCCTCGACGCGCTCGACCAGGAGGACGTCGCCGACGACACGATCGTCCTGTTCTTCAGCGACAACGGGGCCACCCAGGGCGGCGGCAGCAACGAACCGCTCCGGGGCTTCAAGCTCTCGACCTACGAGGGCGGGATCCGCGTCGTCGCGATCATGCGATGGCCCGCCGTCCTCGGCGCCCGGACGGTCAGCGAGCAGGTGATCACCTCGCTGGACCTGTTCCCGACTCTCGCGAGCGCCGCCGGCGTCGAGGTGCTGGCCGAACGCGGACTCGACGGCGAGGACCTGTGGAGCGCGCTCGAGAACGGCCGCGTCGTCGAGCGGGGCGACATCTTCTACGCCGCGGAGAACTTCCTCGGCCGCGAGTTCTCGTTCAGCGTCCTCCGGGGCAGCATGAAGCTCGTCCAGCACGTGAAGCAGACCTTCGAGGACGTGGAGGTCGTGAACGAGCTCTACGACGTGCGCGAGGACCCGAACGAGAGCCGCGACCTGGCGGAGCAACGCCCCGAACTGGTCGCCGAACTGGCAGCCGCGCTGGCGGACTGGCGCCGCCAGCATCCCTACGCCGGGAGCCATACGCAACTCGTTCCGCACCCCGGCTGGCGGGCGCCGCTCGACTGGGCGGAGATGATGAGACTCAACGGCCTCAACATCGACGAGCGGCACGACGACAACCTCTACGGAGCCGGAACCGCCGCGACGCGCGGTCTGATCGACGACGCTTACGGCGACCGCGGCCGGCTCGTCTACCCGACGCCGCCCGAAGGGAGAGAGCGATGAGCGGCCTCCCGCTCCTGCTCGCGTCGCTGCTCGCGTTCCAGCAGACCGCCAGCGGCGGCCCGCACCGGATCGCGCCCGACATCTGGCAGAGCCGGGGCATCGGGCACGTCCACCTGGTCGCGACGCCCGAGGGCAACGTCGTCATCGACACCGGCCTGTTCCTGCAGGCCGATCACCACCGCAGGGTGCTCGGCGCCGTCACCAGCGAACCGGCGCGATATGTCGTCCTCACGCACGCGCACGCCGACCACGCCAGCGGCGTGGGTCCGTGGGTCGGCGGCGACACGACGATCATCGCCCACGCCCGGTTCCCGCAAACGCAGCGCTACCTCTACGAACTCGCGCCGTTTCAGACCCGGCGGAACCGCATCTACTACCCGGGCGTGATCCCGGCTTCCACGTCCGCGGAAGCGTCACGCGCGATGCTGCCGCAGGTCGAACCCGACCTCCTCGTCCGTGACGTCAACGCATTCGAGCTGGGCGGCACGCGCTTCGAGGTGATCGCCACGCCCGGCGCCGAGGGCGCCGATTCGGTGTCGGTGTGGCTACCGGATCGGCGCATCCTGTTCACCGGCGACTTCCTGGGACCGATCTTCCCGATGTGGCCCAACCTCTACTCGCTGCGCGGCGAGACGATCCGGTCCGCGACCGACTACATCGACTCGCTCGACCGCGTGATCGCCCTCGAACCCGAGATGCTGGTGCCGAGCCACGGCGAACCGGTCGAGGGCGCGCAAACGATCCGGTCCAACCTGGAGCGCATCCGCGACGCCGTCCGGTACGTCCACGATGCCGTCGTCGACGGCATGAACGAGGGCCGCACCGTCCACGAACTGATGCGCGACATCCGGCTGCCGCCCGAACTCCACCTGCCGGAACCGCACGGCAAACTGTCATGGGGCGTCCGCGCAATCTGGGAGGGCTACGCGGGCTGGTTCCACGGCCGGTCGACGACCGACCTCTATCCGGTGGCGGCAAGCGACGTTTACGGCGACATTGCCGTTCTGGCCGGTGGCGCCGGTCCGATCGTGACGGCGGCCGAACAACACCTGGACGGTTTCCTGCCGCTTCATGCCCTTCACCTGGTGGAGATCGCGCTCGCCGCCCACCCCGATCACCTCGGCGCGCTCAGAGTGCGGCTGACGGCGCTTGAACGCCTCCTTGAGGACAGCGGCGGCGAGAACTTCTTCGAGAGGATGTGGCTCACCCACCGGATTGTGGCGACCCGGGAACGCATCGGGGAGTTGGAACGGTAGACCGATGGTGCGGCGCAACGGACAACTCGACGAGCTGCGGCTCCGCAGCTATCCGCATCACTATCCAGACGGGTGGTACCGCCTGATGACCTCGAAGTCGCTTCGGCGCGGCCGGATTCGCTATCTGGAGTGTCTCGACCGGGCGTTGGTCGTCTGGCGCAGCGAGGACACGGACGACGTGCATGCCTTGCTGGCGTTCTGCCCCCACCTGGGGGCGAATCTCCGGGACGGCCGCATTCGCGGGAACCGCATCGAATGCCCGTTTCACGGTTGGGAGTTCACGGGCAATGGCCGGGCGGCCTCGGTGCCCTACAGCGACAGTGTGCCAACGCGCATCGCAACGGAGAGCTTCCCCGTGCAGGAGGTACACGGGCAGGTCTTCATGTATCACCGGAGCGGCGGACCGAAGCAGCGGGCCGACGACGAGGTTCCCTACCCGGTTCCCCGGGTCGCGGGAATCGACGATGGGAGCCTGGTCTTCCGTGGCCACCACGACGAGGGTCGAGTCGCCATGCACATCCTCGAGGTCGCTGAGAACACGGTGGACTACGCCCACTTCGAGCATGTCCACGGGCAGATGACCTTGCCCTGGACCCAGGTTCCGGTCCCCGGCGTGAGGCTCCAGCACCTGCCGGAGTGGCTGCCCGATGACCGGGACCCCTGGGCGATCCACTTTCGCAACGAGGCCTCGCTCAAGGTCCTCGGTCGCTCGATGCCATGGTCACGGACGAAGGTCCTGGTCACCTTCGCCGGCGCCGGCAACATCATGAACTTCCGATTCGAGATTCCCGACCTGGGCGAGATCGCCCTGATCCAGACCCACCTGCCCGTCGCGCCTCTCGAGCAGCAGGTCGACTTCCGCTGGTTCGCCAGCCGCAGGATTCCCCGCCTGCTGGCCTGGTACGTCGTCGGCAACCTGGTCGCCCAGTTGCGCAAGGACGTCCGGATCTGGTCCAGCAAGGTCTATCTGGAGCATCCGGTGCTCTGCCGCGACGACGGCCCCGTCGTTCGTCTTCGGCGCTGGTACCGGCAGTTCTTCCCCGACTAGCTGGAGCAGCTCGGGAACCCCTGTTCCCATATCAAACAATAGGACTATTGCCTGATAGGCGAGCTTCTTCCCGATCTCTGGGAAAATTCAATGAATGTTCCGTGTACCTTGCGAAACGAGGACCGTCGCCTTCCTTGGCCTCGCTTCGGTGCTCTCCGGGCCGGCCGTCGCCGCCGAACCGAAGGTCTTCAGCAGCGACGTAGCGCCCATCCTGATGCGGCACTGTGTGGACTGTCACCGGCCGGGCGAGATTGCGCCGATGTCCCTGTTGACCTACCGCGAGGCGAGGCCGTGGGCGCGCGCGATCCAGCGGGCGGTCGTGAACAGGGAGATGCCGCCCTGGTTCGCCAGTCCGGAGCACGGCACGTGGGCAAACGACGCGCGGCTGAGCCAGGAGGAGATCGACACGATCGTCGCCTGGGTCGAGGGGGGCGCCAAGCCCGGCGATCCAGCCCGGATGCCGGAACCGCCGGTGTTCACCGAGGGATGGCAGTTGGGCGAGCCGGACCATGTGATCGAACTGCCTGCCGTCGCCGTGCCGGCGGAGGGGGCGGATGTGTTCCGACATCCGATCGTGCGAGTCGACCTGCCTGAGCGTCGCTGGGTGCGCGCCGTCGAGTTCCGCCCCGGCGATCGCGAGGTGACTCACCACCAGATCGCCTTCATGGTGGACCTGGCCGCTCTCATGGCCGCGGGGGGAGACGACACGCCGTCTCTCGTCGTCGCGCCCGGCGCGATCAGCCCTGTCGACGAGCAGGGACACTTCAACGCGCTCGGGTGGTGGGCTCCCGGCATCGCACCGACGGTCTTTCCGGAAAGAAGCGGGCGCTGGGTCGAGCCGGGCACGATACTGGTCGTGAACCAGCACTATCACCCGAACGGCAAGTCGGAGCGCGTCGACAGGACCCGCATCGGTTTGTTCTTCGGTGAGGGCGAGCCCGAGGCCGAGATCGTCGCGATTCTGGCGGGTCCGCTGGAACTCGAGATCCCGGCGGGCGCACCGAACCACCGGATCGACTTCCGCTACGAACTCAAGGCCGATTCACACATCGTCTCGTACCTTCCGCATATGCATCTGCGCGGGAAGCAGATCTCGTTCACCGCGATCTATCCCGACCGCCGCCGCGAGATCCTCCTCGACGTGCCCGAGTTCGACTTCAACTGGCAGACCTTCTACTACCCGGAAGAGCCGAAGCACCTGCCCAGGGGCACCTTGATCGAGGTCGTCGCGCATTTCGACAACTCGGCGGACAATCCGGCGAATCCGGACCCGAACCAGAAGGTCGGCTGGGGCCTTGAAGCAACCGACGAGATGATGTTCGGCATCGTCGAGCTGATCGAAATCGGCCCCGAGAAGTAGCCGTCGCCGTTAACGCTAGAGCAGTCCGGGAACCACGGCCGACCGCCGCCTCGGATAGTCGGCGAACGTCCGCCGGTACCAGTCCCGGCGCCACAGCGCCCGCGGGACGAGGTTCGCGACCGCCCACACCGCGAGCGCCAGCCCGGCCAGCGACCACGTCAGGACCGCGAAGCCGATCCACTCGATGATCTCGCCCAGATGGTTCGGACACGCCACGACGTTGAACGGCCTGCCGGCCGGCATCACGGGCCGCCCGGGGTCACGTCGGCGCAGGGCCAGAAGCCGGTAGTCGGACCACACGTTGAGGCCGGCGCCGCCGACCACGACCGCCAGGCCGAGCACGAACCGGGGGTCCGTGAGCCACTCCGACCCGTACCGGGTCGGCTCGACCATGGACGTACCGATCAGGGCGCCGTGAACGCCGGTGAACAGCATCGCGGCAACGCCCATCGTCACCGGAACGGTGCTGTCGCGCGGCAACACCCGCCACGTCCAGACGAACGCGCGATGACCGAAGTGCGCGGTCCACAGCAGGAACACGACGTTGCCGACGAGGTGAGGGTTGCCGTCGGCGAGATACGCCGTCGCGAACGTCGCCAGCGCCATCAGTTCGACGACGAACCACGTGACGCGCGCGTTGATCCGGATCCCGACTCCCGCGCCGCCAGCGCGTCCTGCCGGATCGATGCCGATCAGGCTCGCGATCATCACCGGAATCGCCAGCAGCGTCCAGCCGATGACAACGAGCGGGAAGACCGTCGTCACGCGCAGGATTTCGCCCGTCATCGATTCGCCAGGACGTTACACCCCCAGCCACGGCTCCGTCCCCTATCGTTTGATAGGCGCGCTCCTTGCCGTTCTTTCTTCAGAATCGAATCTGAAGCGAGGTGTAGATCAAGACCTTCCCTCTGTGCGATGCCCGGCCCAATCGAGCCTGAGAGGCTGCTACACCTCAGTCCGGGGTCCGGAATAGCGCGCGAGTCTTACCTCGACGACATCGACACCGATGTGCTCGAGGGCCTTCGCCCGCTGATCCGTCAGGCGATCGACACCGGGGAGCGGATCCGGCTGCCGTCTTCGCGGTGGACCATCACCGCAGCCGAGCACGGTGAACGACTTGACGGGCAAGCGTGGTACGGAGCGGTAGCCGGCGAACCGCACCTGCGATGGACCGTCCTTGATCGTCACCGTGAGGCTCGCCAGCTCATCAGCGCGATGCACGGACTTCTGAGACTCCGACCGATCGACGCCGCAGCGGGCGCAATCGAAGCGGGCGACCTCACACGCACCGTCGCGTGGGCGTGGACTACCGGTCGTGCGAGCGATCGATAAGGAGGGCTACGACGACGAGTCGCCGAAACGGTAGCTCATGACCGCCTTCAGGCGGCGACCCTTGGGGTTCGCGGTCAGGGAGTCGAAGGCCTGCTCCCAGAAGACGACGGGCGGGTCCTCGTCGGTCGGGTTGATCGCCGACAGGGCGAGATCGAAACCGAGCCGCGGGAAACGCCACAGGAAGGTCAGATCGAACGTGAGCCACTCGTCGATCGGCAGCAGTTCGGGCGGCGTCCAGGCCACGTTGCTGTCCTCGTAGGAGGAGATGTGGTTGGCCCAACCGATCAGACTGTAGTCGCCCCAGCGGTAGCCGAGTGAGGCCCGCGTCTTCATCTCGGGTAGAGGTGGCGCGATCGGCGTGTCCATGTTCAGCAGGCCGACGACGTCCTTCTGCTCGCGGTAGACGACGCCGTCGAGTTCCAGTTGCTTCAGCTCGTAGCTCTGCGTGTAGGTGCTGTCCACGCCGAAGGAGAGTTCGCCCGGGCCCGCGTCCATGTGGCCGTGCAGGTGGAAGTCGAAGCCAGACGTCTTGATGCCCGGCCAGTTGATCAGGTCGATCCGCACTCTCTCGATATCGGCCGGATCGCAGGAACCGTCGGTCACCCCGCCCGGGCAGACGACCCGACCCATGACCGCGTCGAGCGCCGCCTGGTTGCCGCCGTACCCTTCGGCGTAGAGCCGCAGCACCTCCTGCTGTGGCAGCAGGGCGATCACGTCGTCGAAGTCGTAGCTCCAGTAGTCCAGCGTGGCGTCGATTCCGGGCGAAGCGAAGAGCACCATGCCCAGGTTGTAGGTGAACGCCTGCTCCGGCTGAAGCGACCGGTTGCCGAAAGCGTCGACCGCCTTGTACACGCCGACCGTGTTCAGGTACTCGAGGGTGGTGCGAACCTCTTCGTTCAGATCGTCGACCGAAGGCGCCCGGAACGTGGTCTGGACCGAGGTGCGGAACGACAGCACGTGGCCTTCGCCGGCCGAGAGCTGCCAGCGGCCCGAGAACTTCGGATCGAAGCTGTCGATCTCGTCGTGGAGCTCGTAGTTCGCCGCGAACTGCATGTCGCCGCGGAGCGCGTTCACGGAGAGCTCGCCGAATGCCCGGTGAACCGCCTGGGAGTCGCCGTACGGGTAGTAGCCCGAGGTGAAGGTGAAAGCGCCGGCGCGCGCCCCGGTCTGCCTGCCGGTGACCGGATCGACGCACGACCTGTCGCCGGGGAGCACGCAGGGATTCAGTTCGTAGTTGCCGACGGCGTTCGGGATCGCGCTCACGTCCACACGCCGAAACTGGTAGCCAAATGCGTAGTCGAGCCTCTGAGGCAGCCAGTTGCCGGAGAGAGTCGCCTCGGCGACCAGGAGGTCCGCCTCGTTGTCGACGTTCACCTTCTCGTTGATCCAGTCCAGCAGCGCGGGACTGTTCTCCAGGCCCGTGCGGTACATCGGATTCGGGCTGCTCTCCCACGGCGCGCCCGGCTGGGCGGAGAACTCGATCCCGTTGCCGAACGGGTTGTAGTACATGCAGTCCCCGGTGCCGGCCTGGGCCGAACCGGTACCCCCGAGCCGCATCCCCGAGGGGCTCGCGTCGTCGGCCACCACGCTGACGCCGCAGTTCGGACCGCCGTAGCCGCGAAAGGCGAGGAACTTGCGGTACGCGTACTCCGCCGGCTGGTTCATGTTGCCGGTCGCGCGCGAGTAGTTCACGCCGACGTCAAGGTTCGCCGCCTTGCCGCCAATCGACAGATCGTGCTCGATGTTCGCCGCGATGCGGGTCGTCTCCGTGCCCCGCCGCAGGCCGCGTCCGGGACCCGCGTTGCCGACCAGGCGGCCGTAGAAGTACCAGTCGTCCCGCAGGCACTCTTCCCCGGAAGCGAAACCGCCTAACCCGTAAGAACTGTTGCAGAACTCCGTCCGGCCCGGATGTTCGTTCGAGATCAACTGCAGCCCGTCCAGCAACGACACCGGCGGGAAGGAAGGCGTGGTCACGTAGTTCGGGATGATCGACTCCGCGTACAGGGCCTCCACGTGGTAGTTCGTGGCGTCGCCCAGCGGACCGTTCAACTCGGCGAAGAACCGGTTCGTCTCCGTCGCCTCGATGAGGCTGTCCCATGGCTGATAGCGGAAGGCGCAGGTGAAACCCCGGTCGTAGCCGCCGAGGCCGTTGCACGCGGGATCGACGAAGTAGTCCGTTCCGGCAGTGCCGTTGCGCGCCCGGGCCAGCTCCTCGACGAACGCGGAAGAACTCTCGCCGCCGGTGAGGTTCGGCCGCAGGAAGATGCCGGGGTTGCCAGTGTTCGACCAGCCCCAGAACCAACCGGTTGCCCGATCCTTGAGCGTGAACGGCCGCTCCCGGGAGTCGAGATGCGAACGCTCAGCGCGCTCGAGCGAGAAGACCAGGTGATGGTCCGAGCCGCCCAGCTTGCCGCCCCAGATCGCGCCCGCCGTCGAGTCGCCGGCGCCGTCCATGCTCTCGCGCGAAAGCGCGACCTCGAACCCGGTGAACTCGTCGCGGGTGACGAAGTTGGCGACCCCGGCCACGGCGTCCGAACCGTAGATCGCGGCGGCGCCTTCCTTCAGCACCTCGATGCGGTCGACCGCAATCGAGGGAAAGGCGTTGATGTCGACGAAGCGGCCGCCGAACAACCGGGCCGGCAGCGCCGTCTGGCGCCGGCCGTTGAGCAGGACCAGGGTCCGCGACGCGCCAAGGCCCCGGAGGTTCACGTTGGCGACATTCTCCGGCACCGCCGTCCCCTGATCGTTGTACCAACTGTTCGCCTCGCCGATGACGCCGGACGAGGCGGTCAGGTTCTTCATCAGGTCCACCGGCTGTAGCGATCCCTGCTCCTTCTGGAGTTCCCGAGTCAGCACTTCCACGGCGTAGGGAAGGTCGACGGCCGGTTCCTCGATCGCCGAGCCGGTGACGACGACCACGTCGTGGGCGTGAAAGTCGAGGACGTCCTCTTCCTCATCGGTGTCATCAGTCGCGGACGCCGGAGCCCCAACCAGGCAAAGGGTCAGAAGGCTCGACCACAGCGTGGCAAGCACGATCCCTCTCGTCCTTCCGCCGGCGCGTTCTCTACCAAGGGGGGATTCCCCTGGAATCCCCTTCACCAGGGATTCTGTTTCTCGGCGTGGACATGGTCGGGCATCTTGTAGCTGAGGCCCCCCTCGTCGTACGCGGAGGTCTGGAGAAGCTGGGTGAGGTTGTTGGCCCGGAGCACCTCGGAACCGGACCAGCGCCGCTGCAGGCGTTGCCTGGTCCGGAACAGGGCGAGCGTTCCGATGTGCCACGGTCGCCGCTTCGGATACGCGAAGGCGTCGGCGAGTCTGTTGCCGATGAGCGCTCGTGAGAGGCGGTACGCCAGTCGCACGATCTTCTCCTGCTCGGCCGGGTCGGTGATCTGACCAACGGCGGGTATGGACTGGATCAACGCGTTCGCCAGTTCTCTCGAGTCGGCAGTTGGCGGCGGCTCGCACAGGCGGGCCAGCCTGTGCATCCGCTCGGCTTCCGCGGCGGAGGAGTACAGGATGCTCTCCGGGATGCCCATGACATAGCCGGCGTAGCGCCAGACGTCCAGGACGCCCTGGCGTTCTTCCTTCGAGAACTTCGCGCCCAGGAGCGTCGAGTAGTCGAGCAGGCGCTTCGAGAACACGGAGGTCGCGTAGCCCAGGTGCGCGGCGCTCACTGGAGTACCCCACGCCTCGTGGTCCCAGTCCGCGGAGTTCGCGAGCAGGCTCCTGATCCGCGCATGCACGAAACGGACACGCGCGGACAGCTTCCAGCCCTCACCGTCCCGGTACAGGCCGTTCGGGAAGAAGATGTCCAGCAACTGGCGGTTGTTCTGCTTGAGGCGCCGGGTGGTGTACTTCACCCGCCCGGTGATGTTGAAGGACTTGGCGATCAACGTCGAGAAGCCCTCGACCAGCACTCCGGTGACGAAGGCGGCCAGCATGAGATCCGCGTTCTTGAAGAAGGCGCGAAGGCCCGGTTCCAGGCCGTCCCAGTCCAGCCACTCCGGTTCTTCCAGGTTCTCGAAGAACTCCCGCAACGCCTGCGGCGCGGAGCGGAGCGTCTCGTCTTCCGCCTCTATTCCGGCGCGGACGAAACGGTGCAGTTCCGACGGCGGCAGGTCCGAGAGCTCCTCGAGGATCGGGTCGAGCTCGGGGTCGCCGATACCCGTGTGGCGGATGTAGCTGTCAACACCCTCAGGATCGGAGGGCCGAGCCCGCCGGTACGACTCCGCATACGCCGACGGAACTTCCATGGGCCTCCGTTTTCGTTGCCGCTACAACGCTACGCATCCGAGTTTGAGGCAAGAACGAGAAGAGCGCGCCTATCAAATGATAGGGCTGTGGCCCAAGGCCTAGAAAGAGCCGCCGAAGCTGTAGGTCAGTCGCGAGTACCAGAAGGCCCCGTTGAAGCCCCAGGGCGTCCGTTCGCTGTACAGCTCGCCCACGCTCAATGCGAACGAGTTCTCCTCGGGATACGTGTCCAGCACGTTGGTGCCGCCGAACACCCAGCGCAGACCGTCGCGCAGGCGGAAGCCGACCTCCAGGTCGAGGGTGTTCTCGCCGGGGTAGCTCTCGTTGTTGTCGCGGTCGAACCAGCGATCGAAGTAGTTCAGGCGAGCCAGGTAACGCACCCGATCGCCGGCCGAACGGTGCTTCGCCGTGACGCTGTAGCGGCTCTCCGGCAGCGCCTGCTCGAGATCCCGGATCCGGCGCTCGCCGAACGTGACCGGGTTGGCGCGGACGACGTCCGTGTTCGTCAGATTGGCCAGCGCCGCGAAGCTGGTGCGACCGCCCATCGACTCCGGCGTCACCGTGAGCACCAGGTCGGCGCCCACCGACTCCGTGTCGAAGTCGTTGGCGAAGAACCGGAAGTTCCTCAGGTTCGCGGCGCTCGTCACCCCCTCGGCGACCAGGGCGGCCGCCTCGTCCGGCGTCAACTGGAAGTTCTGGGTAACCGCGATCCGATCCTTCACGTCGATGCGGAAGACGTCGAGGGTCATCGCGAACGGCCCGTTCTCGATCACCGCTCCGACGGCGAAGTTGAGCGACGTCTCCGGCTCCAGAGCCTCGCCGCCCCTCAGGGCGGCCACCGCGGAGGTGGACGGGATGGTGCCGTTGTTCACCAGGTCCTGGATGCCCGGGTCGAACTGCGTCTGCACGTTGAACGCGTTCTGCTGCCCTGGCGTCGGCGCCCGGAAACCGCTGCTCAGACTGCTGCGCAGCGCCAGCCGCTCCGTGACCTGGTAGCGGCCCGCGATCTTGCCGTTCATCGTGGTGCCGAAGTCCTCGAAGTCCTCGAACCGGACCGCGGCGCCCAGCGCCCAGCGGCGGTCCGGGTCGTTGATCTCCACGTCGCCGTAGGCGGCGTAGTTCGAACGGCTCCATCGGCCGGCCGCGATGTCGCTGAAGCCGGGGAAGCCGTTCGACCCGGAACTGAAGCCCTGGGCGGCCAGCGGACCGATCCGGTACGACTCGGGCTGACCCCTGCCGATCTCGAACTCCTCGTTCCTCCACTCCACGCCGCCGGCCAGGTCGACGCGCTCGGACACCGCGTAGGTCAGGTCGAAGTTGACGTTCGCCTCGCTCTGGGTGTAGGTCCCGAGCGAGAAGCTGGTGGGCGAGTCCGGGCCGAACGACGCGTTGACCGTGTTGCTGATGTTGTGGTCGACGGAGTTCTCTCCCGTGCTGACGCTCAGATCCCAGCCGATTCCGCCCGCGGTCGCCCCGCGGAGGCCGGCCACGATGCCCATGTCCTCGTTGTCGCCACCGAAGTTCGGCGTGAAACCGCCGGGGAAGAGTTCCTGGTAGGAGAAACAGTTCGGGTCGTCGAACACGCGACCGAGCGCGATCGGGTCCGGAACGTGGTTGGTCACGGCGACGGTCGGGCAGCCGGCGGAACCGTCCAGTACGCCGTCTTGGGCATCGAGCAGGTCGCCGATCAGCAGGGTGCTGCCGCCGTCGTTGCTGAACACGCCGCCGCGGGTGTTCGGGTTGCGGAAGAAGAAGCCGCCGTTGACCGTCTCGCTGGCGTAGTTCGCGTGACCGTAGAACTGGCGGCCGCTGTACTCGAACAGGTGGCCGAAGTTCAGGAAGAGCTTCATGTCGTCCGACACCTCGGGCGAACCCCAGATCTGCGCCTTCGGCTGACGAACGTGCGTGTTGCCGGCAGCGATCAGGTTCGCGGCGTCCGCGCGCTGGATCGACCGGTCCGTCGGATCCGTGCTTCCGTACTCCACGCTGAGGTTGAAGAAGCCGTTCTCGCCCAGCGGCAGGCCGAAGTTCGCGGCGGCCGTGAACAGGCCGCCGTCGCCCTCGCCGTACGAACCGCTGCGAACCTCGACCGAACCGCCCGAAGCCGCGTCCTTCAGCAGGAAGTTCATCACGCCGGCGATGGCGTCCGATCCGTACTGGGCCGAGGCGCCGTCGCGGAGCACCTCGACCTGACGCAGCGCGATGGCCGGGATGACCGCCAGGTCCGGCCCCTGGGCGCCGATCGCGACGGCGTCGCCGTGCCAGTGGATGACCGCAGCGCGGTGCCTGCGCTTGCCGTTGACCAGCACCAGGGTGTGGTCGGGCGCCAGGTTCCGAAGGTAGGCCGGCCGGACGATCGACGACGCGTCGCTGATCGGCTGCATGCTCACGTTGTAGGAGGGAGCGAGGTTCCGCACCAGGTTCGCCACGTCCGTGTCGCCCTGGGACAGGAGGTCATCGCCGGACAGCACGTCGACCGGCACCATCGACTCGGCAACCGACCGGCCCTCGCCGCGGGTTCCGACGACGACGATTTCCTCGCCGAAGGTCGCGATCTCGTCATCGTCCGCGGATTCCTCTTCCTGGGCCGTGACGGGCACAGCCGCCAGGGCCACGAGTACGGCCGCAGCCAGTAGCAGACTAGGGATCGATTCAGCGGTTGGCTTCGTGCTGTGCATCCTTCTCTCTCTCCAGGTCATGGGGAAGGGGCTGTCTCACCGGATGCGGCAGGCCGCACCGCCGCAGAGTGGCGGCGGAGTCTATGCGTGGCACACGGAACGCGCACCTATCAAACAATAGGTCGTCCTACCGGAGCCGACGACGCCTTCAGCAGTCCGTACATCTCGCCAGGCGGTAGCCGACCGCGCGCTCGTTGAAGAGGTAGACGGGGTCCGCCGCACTGTCGCCCAGCTTGCGGCGGAGGTTCCTGACGAAGATGCGAACCAGGTTCGCGTCCGCGTTCTCGCGCCTGGCCCAGACCCTGCGCAGCAGCGTGTCGAAGGTGACGACCCGTCCCGCGTCCAGCGAGAGTACGCGCAGCAACTCGTACTCGGTGGCGGTCAGGTGAACCTCCTCTCCGCCGACCGTCACCCGGCGGTGCCCGTAGTCGATGGTGAGTGCTCCGAGCACGAACGATTCCGGCTCGTCGTGCCTTCTGAGCGCCACCCGCACCCGCGCCACCAGTTCTGTTGCCGAGAAGGGCTTGGCGATGTAGTCGACCGCACCCGACTCGAGCGCTTGCGCGACGGTGTCGTCCCGGCGGTAGGCGGAGATGAAGATGACCGGCAGGTCGGACAGTTCCGGGACCTGCCGCATCAACTCGATTCCGTCGCTGCCGGGCAGCACCAGGTCGAGCAGGACCAGGTGCGGCTTCTCTGCCCGGATGATGCGCTCCAGATCGTCCGGTGCGCCCGTCACGAGAGGAGCGTAGCCGGCCGCCGAGAGCGCGCCGCGGACGAAACGCAGCGTCTGCGGGTCGTCGTCCACGACGAGGATTCGCCTCTGCCCGTTCCCGGTTCGTGGCGGACGGGCGGCGTAGTCCGCCGCTGCGGCTACCGGCTCGCCGGCCACGGGAACCGTGAACGTGAACGTGGCGCCGCATCCCGGGCCGGCGCTCTCCGCCCGGATGCGCCCGCCATGCGCCTCGACGAGCCCCTTGCAGATCGCAAGCCCGAGGCCGTGGCCCGCCGCGCCGCCCCGCCCGGCCCGGGCATGCCTGCGGAAGAGATGCGCCAACCGCTCGGGTGCCACCCCCGGTCCCTCGTCCGAGACCGAGATCGACACATGCACCTCCTCGCACACCGCCGCGACCCGAATGGGGGACGACTCGGGAGCGTGTCTGGCCGCGTTGGCGAAGAGGTTGTTGAGCACCTGCCCGATGCGTCGCCGGTCGGCCATCACCAGGGGCAGCGCGACCGGCAGATCGACGAGGACGGCATGGCGCCCGCCGGCGCTCAGGAACGTGCCTCTCGCCTGCTCCACCAGGGCGGCCACTTCCGTGGGTTCGGGCGCGACCGAGAGCGTGCCCGACTCGATGCGCCCCGTGTCCAGCAGGTCGCCGATCAACGCGCGCATGTGGTTGGCCTGCTCGACGATGATGCGGTGAAACTCGTGCATCTCGGCTGGGTCCAACTGCGACGCATCCTCCAGCAGCGTCGCCGCCGAGCCCTTGACAGCGGCCAACGGCTCGCGTAGCTCGTGGCTCACCATGCCCAGAAACTCCGTCCGCAGCCGTTCGATCTCGTCGAACGGCGCCAGATCCTGCATCGTCACCACGACAGACCGGATGGCGCCGCTCTCGCCGTGGATCGGCGTTGCGTTGATCAGCGTCCGGACACTGCGTCCGTCGGCGACCGCGAGCACGACCTCTTCAGCGCGCACCGTCTCACCCGTGCCGAGCAACTGCGCCAGCGGAAGCTCACTCAGTGACACCTCCCGCCCGTCGTCGCGGCGGAGGGTGATGATCTCCAGAAGCTCCTCGGTCGACCGACCGGCAGGCCGCAGGCTGTCGACGATCCGTTTCGCCTCACCGTTGAGCGATGCCGGCCGACCGGTTTCCGCATCGAAGACCACGACCCCGAAGGGCGAAGTCTCTACCAGCGTCGCCAGGTCGGCCCGTGCCTGCCGCTCGTCGCGGTGCGTGCGGGCGTTGATGATCGCCGCCGCGGCCTGTGACGCGAACAGCACGAGGATCTCTTCGTCGTCATCGGTGAACTCCTCGCCGTCGGCCTTCTCCGCGAGAAAGAAGATGCCCACGTCCACGCCGCGGTGGCGCATCGGCGTGACCAGCCAGGTCTGGGGGAGCATCCCCAGGGGCGAAACGTCGAGCGAACGCAAGTGGCCCTCCATGTCCGCGACCCGCAGGGGCCCCTGCAGCTCGCTGAACCACTGGAACGCGCGGGCGTTGTCGGGCCAGGCCACCGCCTCCTGCTCCTCGCCGGACGTGAAGCCGGAAAGGACGAAGTCCTTGGGCGCCCCCGTCTCGTCGACGATGATGATGGCTCCGTAGCGGCTGGTGGTCAGCCCGCGGGCGCTCGCGACCGCCTCGGCAAGCACGGTGTCGAGGTCGAGCGTCGCGCTGAAGCGCAGAATGGCTGCGCTCAGAGTGGAAATGTCCATCGTTTTACGAAAACTACACGAAACCTGTCTCTGTCCACACGAACATCTTATGAACTCTCTGGCAGACTGACGATGGAGCTTTCGTGGAGCGCGAATCGCAGTGAGTCAACAGGGCGCCTACGATCGGGTTCTGACGGCGCTCAACGAAGCCGCGTTTGACGATGCCTGCTGGGCGGAGGCATCGAAGAGAATGGACGAGGCCTGCGGCGCAAGAGGCAACATCGTCGTGATCGGCGATGACGGCGCGAACGGCGATGTCGAGATCTCGCTGGCCCGGATCTACTTCCACGGGCAACGCAGCGCCTACTGGGAGCGGAGGTACTTCGGCAAGCTCTACCAGGTGGACGAGCGAATCCCGCGCCTCCGGCGACTGCCTCCCGGGAAACTCGTCGACGTCCGGTCGCTCTACAGCGCGCGGGAACGCAAGCAGTCGATCGTCTACAACGACATGGTGCGTGCGGAGACCGGGAACGGCCTGAACATGCGCCTTGCGCTGCCGGATGGAGCGAAGATCACCTGGCAGATCGCCAATCCCGTGGGCGGAAGTGACTGGGATTCGGGCCAGCTTGGGATGATCGAGCGCCTGAAGCCGCACCTGCTGCAGTTCGCACGGGTGCGGCGGGCCCTCGTGCAGGCGGACGCGCTCGGCCGGTCGATGGATGCGGTACTCGAAAACAAGCGGGTCGGGGTCGTGCAGCTTGACCGGCGCGGGTGCATCGTGGCGGCAAACGACACGGCGCTCACCCACCTTCGCGACCGCGTCGTACTGCATGACGACGGCGGGTTTCTCCATGCCGCCTCGAAGACAGACGACAGGGAACTCCAGGTCCTGCTCGCAGGCGCCCTCGGGGCAACCGGTGAGAGCGCGGCGGGTAGCTCGCTCATACTGCGGCAGTCGCTCACGACAGCACCGTTCATGGTGCATGTGACTCCGATTGCCGTCTCCGGCTCCGACTTCGAGCCCGGGCCGGTTGCGGCGCTCGCGCTGATCGTGGACACCGGACAGCCGGCGCGCGTCGACCCCGGCCTGTTGGCCGGTGCGCTGGGACTTACGCCCACGGAAGCCGAGGTGGCCACGCTGCTGGCCGCGGGATTGACGCCGCGACAGGCGAGCGTGAGCTCCGGACGCGGTGAGGGCACGATCCGCTGGCACCTGCATCGCATCTTCGGCAAACTGGGCATCGAACGGCAGGCGAATCTCGTCCGGCTCGTCCGGGCCCTCGGCTGGTCTCCGAGCGGCCGGCGGGGCGACTCCGCCTGACTCCTATCATTTGATAGGCGCGCTTTCGCCGTTCTTTCTTCAGACTTGCTTTCTCAACAGGGGGCACAGTGAAGATCGAGACGGGCGAGAGCCTGGAGACCTGGGCGGAGCATGGTCACATCACCCTCGGCCTTCTTGACCAGGACGGGGAGTGCCTGATGACGGTGGATCTCAGTGTCCCGGAGACGCACCATCTGATCCAGTCCCTGGAGATTCTGCTCGAGTTGTTGAGCGAAGGTACCGATGAGGGGAAACCTGACAACTGACTTCGAGACGAAGATGCTGCGGTGCATGCGTTGGATCGCGTTCTTCGCGTTCGTCATCGCGTGCGGGTCGATGGTGGAGTGTGTCCAGCGATTGAGCGCGTTCAACGCCTAGCGTGATCTGTGGGGGTGGCGCCCTCGGCATGTCGACCAAACATACCGGATGGGGCCAACACCGGTACGACGGCGCCACCCCCGTCACCCGCGCCGTAACCTCACGACCCGCGGAATCCCCGCCAGATCGGCGACCATCCACTCGACATCGAAGCCGCCCCCTTTCGCCAGCTCCCGGACCGCCTCGAGCTGCCCCTTGCCGATCTCGAGCAGCAGCCGCTGCCCGGCTTGAAGGAAGCCGCCGGCGGCGAACAGGCGCCGGTAGAAGTCCAGGCCGTCGCCCGCGAACAGGGCCTCGGGCGGCTCGTGGTCGCGGACTTCGGGCATCAGGGACGGCCACTCGCCGACGTCGATGTAGGGCGGGTTGGAGACGACGACGTCGAAGGCCCCCGGGCGCAGCGCCGACAGGAGGTCGGCGCGGACCAGGCGCACCCGGTCGGCGACGCCGTGCCTGCGGCAGTTCGCGGCCGCCACCGCCAGGGCGCCGGGCGACAGGTCGGTCGCGACGATCCGGCTGCCGGGCCGCTCCAGCGCCAGGGTGACCGCGATGCAGCCGGAGCCGGTGCCGACGTCGAGCACGCGGGCGCCGTCGTCGATGCAGTTCAGCGCCGCCTCCACCAGGTGCTCCGTCTCCGGCCGCGGGATCAGCACCCGCGGATCGACGGCGAAAGTGCGCCCATGGAACTCGCGCCGGCCCAGCAGGTAGGCGACCGGGATCCGGTCCGCCCGGCGCCGGATCAACTGGCCGTAGCTGACCGCCGCGGGTTCGGGCACGTCGTCGTCGGCGCGGGCGTACAACTGGGCCTCGGAGAGCCTCAGCACCTCGCCCAGCAATAGCGCCGCTTCCCGCCGCGGCTGCTCAACCGCGCCGGCCAGGTGCTCCTGACCCGCGTCCAGCAGATCGACGACACGGGCCGCCCCCGGCGGGGGCTTCGCCGGAGACAACGGACTCAGACCGGGTCGCCGTCGCCCGTCTGCCGCAGCCGCTCCGCCTCGAAGTGCTGTTGCAGCGGAACGATCAGCGGTTCGAGGTCGCCCTCGAGAATCGACGGCAGCTTGTGCACGGACAACCCGACGCGGTGATCCGTGACGCGGTTCTGCGGGAAGTTGTAGGTGCGGATCTTCTCCGAGCGGTCGCCGCTGCCGACCATCCGCCGGCGCTCCTCGCCCATCTCGGCGCTCGCCCTGGCCTCCTCGATCTCGAGCAGGCGGCTCTTGAGCACCCGCATCGCCTTCGCCTTGTTCTTGATCTGGCTGCGCTCGTCCTGGCAGGTGACGACCAGGCCGGTCGGCTGGTGGGTCAACCGGACCGCCGAGTAGGTCGTGTTGACGCCCTGGCCGCCCGGGCCGGACGCGCAGTAGGTGTCGACGCGCAGGTCCGAGGGCTCGATCTCGATCTCGATGTCCTCGGCTTCCGGCAGCACGGCGACGGTCACCGCCGACGTATGGATGCGCCCGGAGGCCTCCGTCTCGGGTACCCGCTGCACGCGGTGCACGCCGGCCTCGTAGCGCAGCGTGGCGAAGGCGCCCCGGCCCTCGACGATCGCCGACACCTCCTTGATGCCGCGGATGCCGGACTCGGACAGGTCGAGGATGTCGACTCTCCAGCCGTGGTCGTCGGCGTAGCGGCTGTACATCCGGAACAGCTCGGCCGCGAACAGGCTCGCCTCGTCACCGCCGGTGCCGGCGCGGATCTCGAGCACCGCGTTGCGTTCCTCGTTCGGGTCCTTCGGCGCGAGCTCCTCCTTCATCGTCTCTTCGATGGACGCGAGAGTCTCCTCCAGCAGGCCCTTCTCTTCGGCCGCCATCTCGTACATGTCGTCCCCGCGCTCGAGTTCGCCCAGCAGCTCCGCCGTCTGGTCGAGTTCGTCCCTCGTCTTCTTGTACCGCTGGTACAGCTCGACGACCGGGTTCAGCTCCGCCAGCGCCCGGCTCGTGTCGCGAAAGAGGCCGGGATTCGCGAGCACGTCCGGATCGGCGAGCTTCGCGGTCAGCTCGTCGTACGTCTGCTCAATCTGTTGGAGCTTTTCGAGCATCGTCCCGTCCCCGCAACAGGGCAACTCTCGCTATCCTGACACGGAAGCGGCGCCCTCGCCGCCCCCGGAATCACCAACGGCGTTCATCGGTTTACGGATCTTATGGCCCTCCAGCTCTGGACGCTGCCCCTCCTGGCCCTGGCCGTCGCCCAGGATCCGCGCATCCAACTGGTCGAGCTCCAGGCCGCCGGTCAGGCCGAAGCCGCGCTCGAGGAGACGCGACGGCTTCGAGCCGAAGAACCGGACCTCGGGACCAGGCACGGCCTCTGCTACCTGGAGGGCCACCTGCTGGAAGAGCTCGAGCAGATCGAGACGGCGTCGGAGGCGTTCGCCACCTGTCTGACCGAGACGCCGGCGCTGGAGCCCTGGGCGCGCTACCGGCTGGCCGTCGGCCAGACCCGGCTCGGCTACCCGGAGATCGCGGCCGGCGTCACCGCCACCCTGCTCGGCGACCAGCCGCCACGCGTACTGGTGCAGCCGGCGGCCGAGCTGCTCGCCACCAGCCTCGACCGCGGCGGCGACTGCCGGCTCCTGCGCGGCATCCCGATGTCGCGCCTGCCGGCGCCGGAACGTCGCCTGCTGACGCTCAGCCAGGCCAAGTGCAGCCTCGCGGCCGGCGAGCTGGAAGAGGGGGCAGGCACCCTGACCGGCCTGCTCCACGAGCGGGCCAACGACCTGGTCGCCTTCGAGGCCGCCGACCGCCTGCACCGGCTGCGGCCCGCCCTGGAGGACCGCCAGGAGGTGCTGCTGCTCGGCAACACCTTTCACGAGCACGGCGTCTTCGACCGCTCGAACGAGCTCCTCGGCCAGATCGTCGTCGACCTGGAGGTGCAGTCGACGTCCGACTTCGAGATCCACTATCGCTGGGCGCGCAGCCACTTCCGGCAGGGCCGGCTCGAAGACGCGGCCCGGCACTACCACCTGCTGGCCACCAACGTGTCTTCGCCGCGCCACTCCGGCCAGGCGCTCTACCAGAAGGCGCGGTCGGAGGAGCTCTCCGGCGACTGGATCGCCGCGGCCGCCGACTACCGCCGGGCCTACCTGACCGACCCGCAGGGCAACTTCTCCGTGGCGGCGCTGCTCGGCGCCCTGCGCCTGGAGTGGCGGCGCGGGCTCGAGGACGAAGCGCTAGAGCTCTACTCCGTGCTGCTCCAGCTCCGGCACGACCGCGCGGTGTCCGCGCGCGCCAGCCTCTTCCTCGCCGCCTCCGACATCGTCCAGGGCCGCACCGACCGCGCCGGCGAATGGCTCAGCGACGCCATCCGCGCCAGCCGCAGCGTCGACTTCGAGGTCCGCTACTGGCGGGGCCGGCTCGACGAGGCCCGCGGAGCGCTCGACCGCGCCATCACCGGCTACGCCGACCTGCTGGCCGCCGACCTCTTCCACCCGCTGGCTCGCGAAGCCGAGAAGCGTCTCGTTGCCGAGCCTCTGAGAGCGTATGTCCAGCCCATCGCCAGCGAGTTCGCCCGATCGGAGGATCCGGCACGGCTCTACCGCGCCTGGCTGCTCTACGGCCGGGAGGGCGACGAAGCGGAGGCGGCGCGTCAGACTCTCCAGGGCCGCCTCGCCGCCGATCCCGCGGTGCGTACCTTCTTCGGCCTCCGCGGCGTGCCACCCGGCGAATGGCCGCTGTGGGACCGGGCCGCCTCGAATCCGCAGGAACTGCTGCTCGCCCTCGGCCTGTGGGGCGACGCGGCCGAGGTCGTGGACCGGCACTTCCCGGTGGCGAACCCGCGGCTGGCCCTGACCGCGGCGGAGGGGCTGGCGAAGACCAGGCCGCGGCGCGCCCTGCTGATCGCCGAGATCCTGGCCCAGAGGGCGCCGCGCCGCGTGCCGGAGCCGCTCTACCCGCTGACCATGCGCCGGGCGCTCTACCCCGACGCCTACGGCGACCTGATCGCCGCCGCCGCCGCGCACCGCGACCTGGACCCCTTCCTGATCGCCGGGATCATGCGCCAGGAGAGCCGCTTCGACCACCAGGCGGTGTCGGCGGCCTCGGCGCGGGGCCTGATGCAGTTCGTCTTCCCCACCGCGTCGCGGCTTGCGGCGAACGCCGGCCGGCCGCTCTCGACGCCGCGCGAACTCGAGAACCCGGCACTCGCGGTAGAGCTCGGCGCCTCCTACCTGGCCGAGCTGCGCGCCCTGTTCGGCAACGAGCAGCACGTCATCCTGGCCGCCTACAACGCCGGCGAGGCCCAGGCCGCGCTCTGGCAGCGGCACTGCTACACCAGCGGCGCCGACGAGTACTTCACCAAGGTCGGCTTCCGCGAGACCCGGAACTACCTGGAGCGGGTCCTGTACAACGTGGCGCAGTACCACGACCTCTACGGACAGGGCCCGGGCGGCCTGTGAGCGGGGACGGGCCGGCGACGGCCGCCGGCCGGCTGCGCATCGTCGCCACGCCGATCGGCAACCTGGCCGATCTCTCGCCGCGCGCCCGCGAGGCCCTGCTCTCCGCCGACCTGGTCGCCTGCGAGGACACCCGCCGCACCGGCCGGCTGTTCCAGAGTCTCGGAGCGAGCGGCAGGGACCGGCGGCCGCCGCTGCTGCCGCTCCACGATCACAACGAGGACCGGCAGATCGGCCGCGTGCTCGAGCGGCTCGAGCAGGGCGACGACGTGGCGCTGGTCTCCGACGCCGGCACTCCGCTCGTCTCCGACCCGGGCTTCCGTCTCGCCCGCGCCGCGGTGGCGAAGAACATCCCGGTCGAGGCGCTACCCGGACCCTCCGCGATCCTGGCCGCGCTCGTCGTTTCCGGCCTGCCGCCCTATCCGTTCACGTTCCTCGGCTTTCCGCCGCCCAAGCAGGGAAAGCGCCGGCGCTTCTTCGAGGCCCACGCCGAACTCCCGCACACCGTCGTCTTCTTCGAATCGCCGCAGCGCGCCGCCGCCTCGCTCGCCGACGCGGTAGCCGTCTTCGGTGAGGCGCGCCAGGCCGCCGTGGCTCGCGAACTGACGAAGCTGCACGAGGAGGTGCTGCGCGGCTCGCTGGCCGAGGTGGCGGCCGAGCTCGCGGAGCGCGGCAGGCTGCGCGGCGAGGTGACGGTCGTCGTCAGGGGGTCCTCTCGCGCTTGACAGGCCTTTTCGATCTGGCCAGAATGGCCAAGTGAAGCGCACGAGTGTCAGCGAAACGAAGGACAACCTCAGCGGACTCCTCCATGAGGTACGCCAGGGGGAAACGGTACTGATCACCCACCGCGGTGAACCGGTAGCGAGGATCGAGCCGTGCCGTACCGAACATCTGGCCCCTGACGAAGCCGCGGCCGAGCTGGTCCGTCAGGGTCTCGCCACCGCGCCCCGCGCTCCGCTGGATGTCGACGGCGTGCTGGAAGCGAAACTCCCGCGCCTTCCGGCGGGGATCAATGCGAGCCGCCTGATCGCTGCCGAGAGGGCGAACGACCGCTGAAGTACTGGGATTCCTCCGCCATTGTGGCTCTTCTGGTTGAGGAGCCGACCAGCGATGGGCGACGCCGCCTGATCCTGGAAGATCCCGTCATCCTCACCTGGTGGGGTAGTTGGGTCGAGTGCGAATCCGCGTTGAGTCGGCTGCGCCGGGAGCAGCACATCGACAACGCCGGACTCGAGATCGCTCACCGGCAGCTTGATCGCCTGCGCTCCAGTTGGCTGGAGATCGAGCCGCTCGAGCGGGTCCGTCGCCGAGCAGTCCGGCTCCTGCGGCTGCACCGTCTGCGAGCAGCCGACGCCCTGCAACTGGCGGCCGCGCTCACGGCGGCTTCGGAAGATCCGTCCGCCCTCGAGTTCGTCTGCAGTGACGACCGCCTCTCCCAGGCAGCTCATGCGGAGGATTTTGTCGTTCGCTAGGCTCCGGTGAAGGCACGGTCGTGCTCTGGGTCCGCGGGTCATCTGACCCGCCCCCCGGACGACGACGCGAAGCGGCGGCGGCCGAAGCAACACAGCCGCCGGCCGAAGGCCGGTGACGACTACCGCAACGCCCCTTCGATCCAGCAGCCGCCCAGGACCTGGGTGCCGCTGTAGAACACCGCCGCCTGGCCGGGGGCAACGCCGGCCTGGGGTTCGCTGAACTCGACGCGGCACGAGGCGCCGGGGCCGCTCTCCACAACCGTCGCCGCGACGCCGGGATGGCGCGAGCGGATGCGGACCTGAATCTCGACGCCGTCGCCGGGCGGCTCGCCGGCGATCCAGTGCAGACCGCTGCCGACGAGGCCGGGCGCCAGCAGCTCGTCGCGGTCGCCGACGACGACGCGGTTCGCCTCCGGCTGCACGTCGAGCACGTAGAGCCGGCGGCCGGCGGCGACGCCCAGGCCGCGGCGCTGCCCGACGGTGTACCGGTACGTCGGCGCGCCTTCGCCGAGCTCCTCGCCACCGGTCGTCGTCACCCGGGCGGGCACGCGCGGCAACTCGGGCCGCTCGTCCTCGACGAACTCCTGCACGCCGCGGTCCACGAAGCAGATCTCCATGCTCTCGCCCTTCTCGGCGACGGCCAGACCGGCCTCGCGGGCCAGCTCGCGCACTTCCGTCTTCGTCAGCTCGCCCAGCGGAAACACCGCCCGCGAGAGCTGTTCCTGGGTCAGCTCGAACAGGAAGTAGCTCTGGTCCTTCGATTCGTCGACGGCGGTGTGCAGCTCGTACAGACCGTCGTCGCCGCGTCGGATGCGGGCGTAGTGGCCGGTGGCGATGCGCCCGGCGCCGAGCCGCCGCGCCCGCTCCCGGAAGGCCTCGAACTTGATCTCGGTGTTACAGGAGATGCAGGGGCTGGGCGTGCGACCGCCGACGTAGCTGTCGACGAAGGGGTCGACCACGTGCCGGCGGAACTCGCCGTCCATGCGCAGGGTGTAGTGCGGCAGATCGAGCTGCTCGGCGACCCTGCGGGCGTCGCCCAGGTCGAGCGAGCCGCAGCAGCGCCCGTTCCGGACCTGCTGCGAGCGGTCCCAGAGCAGCATCGACAGGCCGACGATCGGCACACCTTCCCGCTCGAGGAGGAGCGCCGCCACGGACGAGTCGAGGCCGCCGCTCATCGCGACGGCGGTGAGGGTCATCGTGCCGCCACCGGTTCGGCCGAGAGCGCCCGCAGCGCCTCGACCTCGCGCGCCAGCACCGGCAGAAGACGGTCGATCTCGGCCCCGTCGTTGGGCGTTCCCAGGCTGATGCGGATCGATGCGATCGCCTCCTCGGGCGACACCCCCATCGCCAGCAGGGTCCGGCTCGGTTCGACCAAGCCGGAGGCGCACGCGGCCCCGGTCGAGACCGCGAAGCCCGCCAGATCGAGGCGGACGACCAGCTCCTCGCCGACCAGCCCCGGAAACGCGAAATGAGTCGTGTGCGGCAGCCGCGGCGACGACGCGCAGTGGACGCGCGCGTCTGGGATGCCGGCCAGCCCGGCCTCCAGGCCGTCGCGGAGGCGGCTCAGGCGCTCGATCCGGTGGTCAAGTTCGCTTGACGCCAGCGCGGCACAGGCGCCGAAGCCGACAAGGGCGGCCACGTTCTCCGTGCCGGCGCGCCGCTGCCGCTCCTGGCCGCCGCCGAGGATCAGCGGTTCGAATCCGGCGCCCGCGCGGACCCACAACGCCGCCGCGCCGACCGGGCCGTTGAACTTGTGCGCCGCCACGACCAGGTAGTCGGCGCCGAGCGAGTTCACGTCGACCGCGTGCTTGCCCGCCGCCTGCACGGCGTCGCAGAGCAGCGGCACGCCGCGTTCCCGGCAGGCGTCCGCCGCCCCGGCCACCGGCTGCAGCGTACCGAGTTCGTTGTTCGCCAGCATCAGGCAGGCGAGACGCGTGTCGGGCCGCAGGGCATCCGCCACCGCGCCGGCGCCGACCACGCCGTCGGCGCCCGGGCGAAGCCGGGTCACCTCGACGCCCGAGTTCTCGAGCCGGTCCGCCGCGCGCTGGATCGACGGGTGCTCCAGCTCCGAGATGACCAAGTGTCCGCCGGCGCCGTCGTCGAAGACCGACATGAGCACGGCGTTGTTCGCCTCGGTCCCCGAGGCCATGAAGGCGACCTCGGGCGCCGCCGCGCCGATCAGCTCGGCCACCTGTTCCCGCGCCTGCTCCACCGCCGCCCGCGCCGCCCGTCCGAAGGAGTGGACCGAAGACGGGTTGCCGTGCCGGCCGCCCAGCCAGGGCAACATCGCCTCGGCGACGCGCGGATCCAGCGGAGTCGTCGCGTTGTGGTCGAGGTAGACGGGCGCATCGCGCATGGCGGCCCGATTCTACGGCCGCGCACCCAGCGATACTCTTGATGATCACGCTACCGCGCCTCTACGAGGAACCACCGTTGCCCAACACAGCCGCAGGCCGAGCCTTCATCCTGCTCCTGGCGGCAGGTCTCTTCCTCGCCTTCGTCACGCCGGCAGCCGCCCAGGAACAACGCCAGGAAACCCGCAAGGAACGCCGCGAACGCCGGGCCGCCCTCGCCGCCGCCGAGGAGGCGCTGCCGCTCGAATTCAGGGAGTTCCTCACGGACGTCTACTTCCTGATCACCGAGACCGAGCGGGAAGCCTTCCTCAAGGTGAAGGAGGACTACCAGCGCCGGGCCTGGATCGAGCGTTTCTGGCGGGTGCGCGACCCGTACCCCGACAGTCCGCGCAACGAGTTCCGGATCCGCTGGGAGGAACGGCTGCTCTACGTCGACCGGGAGTTCGAGGGCCCGCGCTCCGACCGCGCGCGGATGTTCCTGTTCAACGGCGAGCCGTCCGGACGCATCAAGTTCCAGTGCACGATGGTCACCTGGCCGATCGAGATCTGGTTCTACAGCCACAGCGACCGGGTGGGCCACGAGTTCTTCCTTCTCTTCTACCGGCGCGGCAACCAGCAGCACTACGAGCTCTGGCACCCCTCCGACGGCATCGAGCGCCTGCTCGACTTCGGCGTCGGCCGGCAGGATGTGGCCGCCGAGATCCAGAGTTGCGCGAACGGCGACGTCGCCGCGGCCGCGATCAACTGGCTCCTGCGCAGCAACGGGCTCGAGTTCGCCACCCTGATGGCGCGCCTCGACGAGCGGCCGGAGGCGCCGTCGGCGGAATGGACGCTGACCTTCGAGGCCTACACCACCGACATCCCGGAGGACGCCGAGCCGCTCGATGCGACGCTCGACGTGCGCTTCCCGGCCCGCTACCAGGCGCGGACGGTCGTCGAGGCACTGGTCGAGGTCGACCCGGCCTCGGCCCGGCGCGACACGATCGGCGGCCAGTCGAGCTACAACTTCTTCCTGACCGGCGAGGTGCTGCGCGGCGAGGACCTGTTCGAGAACTTCCGCTACAAGTTCGATCTGCCCCTGGGCGCCGGCGGCGACTCCGCGCAGGCCGGCGGCGACGGCGACCCGCCCATCCTGCTCTCCTTCGAGCGCCGGCTGCGGCCGGGCGACTACCGCCTCGTGCTGAAGATCGAGGACCTGAACGGCGGCCGCTTCGCCCGACTGGAGCAGCCGCTCGAGGTACCGACCCTGGAAGCGCCCGCCGCGCGCCAGCTCGACCCGGCGGTGCAGAAGATCATCGACCAGGCGGAGGCGGTGCTCACCAGCGACGTGCCGACGGTGCAGCTCCTCGAGCCGCCCGGCGAACTCCAGACCGGCCTCGTCCGCTTCGACACGCTAGCTACCGGCGACGTCGCGGAGATGCGCTTCTGGCTCGACGGCAGCGAGGTCGCCCGCAAGCGGCGGGCGCCTTTCTCGGTCGAGCTCGACCTCGGCTCGACGCCCCGGGTCCACATCCTGCGCGCCACCGCGCACGACGCCGAAGGCGCGGAGGTCGCCTCCGACGAGATCTCGCTCAACGCCGGCCGCAATCGCTTCGCGATCCGCTTCGCCGAACCCCGCGAAGGCGTCCGCTACGACGGCGAGGTCCACGTCGAGATCGACCTCCAGGTGCCGGACGGCAACCTCGTGGAGCGCCTCGAACTCCACCTCAACGACGAGCCGGTCGCCACCCTGTACCAGGAGCCCTGGAGTCAACTCGTGGAGCTGCCGCCGGGTGACGCGATCACCTACCTGCGGGCCGCCGCCTACCTCGTCGACGGCAACTCGACCGACACCGTCGTCTACGTGAACGCTCCCGACTACCTGGAGATCGTCGACATCCAGTACGTCGAGCTCTACGCCACCGCGCTCCACCGCTCGGGGCGGCCGTACGAGGAGTTGCGCGCCGACCAGGTGCGCATCCTCGAGGACGGCGCGCCGCAGGAGATCCTCCGCTTCCAGCGAGTGACCGACCTGCCCGTTCACCTCCAGGTCATGCTCGACGTCTCCGCTTCCATGGTCAAGCGCCTCGGCGTCGCCCGCGAGGCCGCGCTCGGCCTGTTCCAGACGGAGATCACGCCCCGCGACCGGGCAGCGCTCGTCACCTTCAACGACCACCCCTACCTGGCCGCGGACTTCACGAACGACATCGACAGGCTCGCCGGCTCGCTGGCTGGGCTCAAGGCCGAGCGCGGCACCGCGCTCTACGACGCCATCGTCTTCGGCCTCTACTACCTGAACGGCATCAAGGGCCAGCGCGCCCTGCTGCTGCTCTCCGACGGCAAGGACGAGAGCAGCCGCTTCAGCTTCGACCAGGCGCTCGAGTACGCCCAGCGCTCCGGCGTCGCCGTCTACGCGATCGGCCTCGGCAAACAGCCCGGACCGGCCAGGCGCGCCCTGTCCCGGCTCGCCGACCAGACCGGCGGCCGCGCCTTCTTCATCGCCGAGGTCGCGGAACTCGCCGGCGTCTACGGCCGCATCCTCGGCGAGCTGCGCTCCCGCTACCTGATCACCTACCAGTCGACGAACACCAGCGGCCACCGCCGCTTCCGCGAGATCGAAGCCGACGCGACGGTGCCGGGCGTGTCGATTCGGACGTTGAAGGGGTACTACCCATGAAGTGGGGGCGGAACGCCCCCGACAGCAAGGTCGCCGGCTTCGCCGGCGGCGATTCTCCCGCCGCCTTCGGCGGCAGGCGGGTCAGAAGACCCGCGCACCCAGAGCACTGCCATACCTCCGATGGCGCAGCGCGCCGACGCCCTATCTCTGGGTGCGCGGGTCTTCTGACCCGCTCGCGGGCGTTGCCGCGGAGCGGCAAACGCCCGAACAACAGGGCCGCCGGCCGCAGGCCGGCGACCTTCGCCCTCCTCTGCCTCCTCACCACCGCAACCACCGCCACAGCCGCCCAGGAAACCCTCGACCGCCGCCACGCCGACTTCCTCGACGCCGTCGACCCGATCCTCTCCGACACGGAGCGCCGAGTGTTCGGCGAGCTCCGGCACGCCTACCAGCGCGACGCCTTCGTGCAGCGCTTCTGGGCCGTCCGCGACCCGTTCCCCGAGACGCCGCAGAACGAGTTCCGGGAGCGCTTCGAGCGGGCCGTCGAAACGGCCGTGGAGCGCTTCGGCGACGACCGCGACGACCGCTTCGAGTCCCTCCTGCTGCACGGCGAGCCCCTCCGCACCTTCCGCACCACGTGCGAGCTGCTGCGCACGCTGGAGGTCTGGCACTACCCGCGCAGCCCGGCCGTGCGCGGCGAGTTCTACCTCATCTTCCTCCGCCAGGGCGGCGGCTTCCGTCTGTGGAAGGCCGCCGACGGATTCTCCTCCCTGCTCGCCTTCGCCACTGTTTCGACCGACCGCGACGCCCAGCTCCGGGAGATCAACCGCCGATGCTCGCGCGGCGGCGACCTGCTCAGCGCCTTCGGCCTGGCGCTCGACTGGCAGGCCATGGGCGCGGAAGCGCCCGAACCCGGCCGAGCCAACGACGAGTGGGCGCTCGCCTTCCTCGACCGCAGCACGGAAACGCCCGACGGCGCGGAAGCGCTGCCGGCCGGGATCACGCTCCGCTACCCCGGCCGCCGCGGCAACCGCACCGTGGTGCAGGCGATCGTCGGGATCGATCCGGCCCACCTGCCGGAGCCGGGCGACGAAGCGCGACGCTTCGTGCTCGACGGCGAGGTGCTGCGCCGGGGCGAGCTGTTCGAGAGCTTCCGGTATCGCTTCGAACCGCCGGTGAAGGCCGCCGGCGAGGAGGCGGCTATCCCGCTCGTCACGCAGCGCTATCTGCGGCCGGGGCCTTACCGGCTGGTCGTGAAGGTGCGGGAGCTCGAGGCCGACCGCTTCTTCGGGGGTAGCGCGGAGATCGAGGTGCCGCTGGTGGCGAGAAGTACCGCCGAAGACCTCCACTGGGTGCGCGGGTCTTCTGACCCGCCCACGGCCGGAGCCGCGGAGCGGCGCAGGCCGCAGAATGCAGCCGCCGGCGAAGCCGGCGACGACCCGGTAATCCCCGGCTGGCTCGCCGAAGCCAACGCCGTCAGCCCCCGCTTCATCGACTCACAGGACGACCACACCGTCCGCATCCACGCCCTGCCGGAACGCCTCATCACCGGCCGGGTCCGGATCGGCGCCGACGCCGACGGGCCGGACATCCACCACCTGGCCTTCTCGCTCGACGGACGCGAACTGATCAGCAAGCGGCGGCCGCCCTACCAGGTCGAGATCGACATCGGCACCGCTCCCCGGGCCCACTCCCTGCGCGTCGACGCCTACGACGGGCAGGGCGGCCTCCTGGCGACCGACGAGGTGACGATCAACTCGGGGCCGCACCGCTTCACGGTCCGCCTCACCTCGCCGCAGCGCGGCGCCACCCACACCAGCAGCGTGCGCGCGGTGGCCGAGGTGGAAGCGCCCCGCCACGAGCGGCTCGACCGGGTCGAGTTCTTCCTGAACGACACCCGCACCGCCACTCTCTACCAGGCGCCGTTCGAGCAGCCGATCGGGATCGATCCGGCCGAATCCCTCTCCTACGTTCGGGCGGTCGCCTACCTCGAGACCGGCGCCTGGGCCGAGGACCTCGTCTTCGTCAACTCGCGCAACCTGGTCGAGGAGGTCGAGGTAGCCCTGGTCGAGCTCTACACCTCCGTCACCGACCGCTCCGGCACACCCGTCGCCGGGCTGGTCGAGTCCGACTTCGAGGTCTTCGTCGACGGGGAACGCCAGGTCCTGCAGCGGTTCGACAACGCCGCCAACCAGCCGGTCCACGCCGGCATCCTGTTCGACACCTCGATGTCGATGGATCACCGGCTGGAGGCGGCCGAGGAGGCGGCGCTCCACTTCTTCGAACTCGTCCTCGGGCCGCACGACCGCGCCTGCCTGATCACCTTCAACGACCGGCCCGAGCTGGCCGTCGGTTTCACCGGTTCGAAGGAGGCGCTGGCCGGCGGTCTCGCCGACCTCGTGGCCGAGGGTGAGACCGCCCTCTACGACAGCATCCTCTATTCCCTGTACTACTTCGGCGGACTGCGCGGGAAGCGGGCGCTGATCCTGCTCACCGACGGCGGAGACTCCAGCAGCGAGTACCGCTTCGACGACGTGCTGGTGTTCGCGCGCCGCTCCCAGGTGGCGATCTACAGCATCGGCATCGACATCGACCGGCGCGAACTCATGTTTCGCGGGCGGCTCCAGCAGCTCTGCGACGAAACCGGCGGCCGCTGTTTCTTCATCACCGGGGCGTCCGAGCTGCCGCGGGTCTACGAACGGATCGAGACCGAGGTCCGCTCCCAGTACGTGCTCGTGTTCGAGTCGCCGGAGGGCGAACGCGACGTCTTCCGCAAGGTCGAGGTGAAGCTGAACGACCCGCGCGCACGGGGCAGACGCGGCCTGAAGGTCCAGACGATCCCCGGGTACTTCCAGTGAGCGACGAACCCGCGGGCCGTCTCGTCCTCGCCTCCGCCTCCCCCCGGCGCCGCGAACTCCTCGAGTCCCTCGACATCGACTTCACGGTCCGTCCGGCGACGATCGACGAAACGCCCGGCCCCGGCGACCGGCCCCGCGACCTCGTTCGCCGGCTCGCCCGTGAGAAGGCCGAAGCCGCCGCCCGCGACGGCGAGTGGGTGCTCGCCGCCGACACGATCGTCGTCGAGGACGGCGCCATTCTCGGCAAGCCCGCCGACCGTGACGAGGCCCGGACGATGCTCGAACGCCTCCAGGGCCGCTGGCACCTCGTGCTGACCGGCACGGCGCTCCGCCCGCCCGCCGGCGACACCCTGCACGCGGTCGAGAGCACCCGCGTCCTGTTCGCCGAGCTGACCCCCGAGCAGATCGACTGGTACGCCGCCACCGGCGAACCCGACGACAAGGCCGGCGCCTACGCCGTCCAGGGCCTCGGCAGCCTGTTCATCCTCGAGATCGACGGCAACTACAGCAACGTCGTGGGACTGCCCCTGCCGACCGTGCGGCAGTTGTTCGAGGGGGCGGGGAGCGACGTGAGGGCGTTTCGGCGATAGTCGCCCGCTAGGCGCCGAACTTCGCCAGCTTGCCGGCGTTCGCCAGCAGCAGACCCATCAGGTCGCGCGCCGGGATCGTGCCGATCGCGCCGCGGATCGCCTCGACTTCGGTGAACCGCGGGCACTCGTCGACGAAGCAGCTCTCCGACCACAGGAGCAGCGGCACGGGGTGCCAACTGTGGGCCTTCATCGGGGCCGGGGTGGAGTGGTCGCCGGTGATCGCCAACGCGTCCGGGCCGAGGTCGAGGAGCCGGGGCAGCAGCGCGTCGACTTCCTCGATCACGCCGACCTTGGCCGCAAGATCGCCGTCCTCGCCGGCCATGTCCGTGCCCTTGACGTGGAGGAAGAAGTAGTCGAAGTCGGACCAGCGTTCCTCGAGCCGGTCGAGGACCTCGGCGAAGCTCTTGCCACAGTCGACGATCTCCATTCCGCAGACCTTCGCCACGCCGCGGTAGAGCGGGTAGCCGGCCAGCGCCGCCGCCCGCAGACGGTAGAGCTCGCCGACGCCAGGCAGCGCCGGCAGCTTCGAGAAGCCGCGCAGCAGGAAGGTGTTGGCCCGCTCCTCGTCCCGGAGCTCCGCCTGGAGCGCCGCGACCGCCGGGGCGATGCGTTCCGCCGTCCGCCGGGCCGACTCGCCGGCGCCGCCGGCCGCCTGGACCGGCAACGCGGCCACGCCGAGCCGCTGCGGGTCCGTGTCCGCCAGACCCGGATCGAGCGGCGGCGTCCCGGCGGCGGCCCGGAACAGGAGAACGAACCGGTAGGCCTCCCCGGGATGGACCTCGATCTCGATGCCGTCGCCGAGCCCGTCACCCGCCGCTTCGATCCGGCCGGTGAGCCGGGCGCAGATCCGCTCCCCCTCGGCCGTCGGAATCCGCCCGGCCCGCCGGTCCGTCAGCAGGCCGGCCCCGTCGACGGTGGCGAAGTTGCACCGGGCCACGACCGCGTCGGGCGGAACGTCCAGCCCGAGGCCCAGCGCCTCGAGCACGCCGCGGCCGATGTCCACCTCCGGCGACGTCGGTTCGTAGCCGAACAGGGCGAGGTGGCCCGGTCCGCTGCCCGGCGTGACGCCGGCGCCCACCGGCACCAGCCGGCCCAGCGCCGACCGCGGCGCCAGCCGGTCGAGGTTGGGCGTCCGCGCCTCGTCCAGGGCGGTCCGCGGCTGAGCGTCCGTCCGCAGGTCGCCGACGCCGTCGAGCACCAGCAGCACGATCCGGCGCTCGTTCGGCTGCGCCAGCCGGCTCAGGATCTCCTGCCGCCCCATGGCAGCCCCCGTCACGCGACGAAGTAGGCCGACGCGCGGACCTGCAGCCGCGCCCGCGGTTGGAAGCCGCCGCCGTGCAGCCGGAACGCCGAGTCTCCCGACAGCACCGGCAGGACGATCCAGCCGTCGAAGCTCTCGCCCCGGTTGTACGGCGAGACCACGGGCTCCAGCTCAGCCAGCCGGGTCCAGTGGCCGTTCTCCGAGAAGTTCGCCCGCAACTCCAGGTAGGCCTTGTCGAGATCGATGTTCTTGCCGTCGCGCGGGTGCCACACCGAGACGACGAAGCGCATCTCATCGTAGCGGCGGGTGTCCACGCGCTCGCCGCCGAGGTGCTTGAGCGCATAGACGAACGCGCCCTTGCTGTCCGTGGCAAAGATCTCCGGCGTGGCCTCGAAGGTCACGTGGAGGGGCTGGGTGTTCTGGCTCATCTTCGTCGGGCGACCGCCGGCATCGGGCGGTCGTCGGCAGAGCGCCGGAGGCTATCAACCGGCCCGGTCACCCTCCACAAGGGAAGCGCCCACAGGCCCGGGCAAGCGGTGACCTGTGGTAGGTTCATTCACCTCCAGTTGTCGCTGGCGCCCGACCGAACCCAAGCCGACGAGACCCCGAACCATGAAGCAGGCGCTCGGTTTGCTGCTCAGTGTTGGGCTCGCTGCTCCGCTCGCGGCCACGAACAACAACGGTGCGTCGCGGGCTACGCCGACCTACTACGGCGACGTGAAGGCGATCCTGGAGCAGAAGTGCCAGGTCTGTCACCGTCCGAACGGCGCGAGCCTGGGCGGCATGGTCGCGCCGATGGCGTTCACGAACTACTTGCAGACGCGGCCCTGGGCGCGCTCGATCGCCCGCCAGGTCGAGGCCGGCCTGATGCCACCGTGGCATGCCGCCCCGCGCCACCGCGGCGTGTTCGAGAACGAGCGGTCGCTGTCCGAAGAGCAGAAGGCCACGCTGATCGCCTGGGCCAGGGGCGGAGCGCCGCTGGGCAACCCGGCCGGCGCGGCGCCGGCCCGGGTCTGGAAGACCGATGACGGTTGGGCGATCGATGAGCCGGACCTCGTCATCGACATCGGCGAGGACTACTTCGTCGAGGACGACGTCGAAGACCGAAACGTCGTCTTCGAGACGGTCATCACCAGGGAAATGCTGCCCGAGCCGCGCTGGATCAGGGCCTCCGAGTTCCGGCCGAGCGGTCCGGTGCATCACCTGCTCGCGCCGCCAATTGGCTTCATCCTCCCGGGCAACGAACCGCTGGTGCACGAGGACGGGTTCGGAACCCTGCTGAAACCTGGAATGACGATCGTCTGGGACATGCACTACCACAAGGAGCCGGGGCCGGGCACCGGCGTCTGGGACCGCACCTCGGCGGCCGTGAAGTTCTACCCCAAGGGCTACCGACCGGACCACGCGATCAAGAACGCGGCCCTAGGCAAGTTCGACTTCGAGATTCCGCCCGGCGACCCGAACTACGTTGCGAAGACGTGGGCAAGATTCGACCGCGGCGCGATCCTGCTCGGCTTCACGCCCCACATGCACCTGCGCGGCAAGTCGGCCCACTTCCTGGCGAAGTATCCCGACGGCACCGAGGAAGTCCTGCTCGACGTGCCGCGGTATGACTTCAACTGGCAGACCCAGTACCGGTACCGCGCGGGCGGCAAGAAGGTCCCGGCCGGCACCGAGATCGAGTTGACGGTGGCGTGGGACAACTCCGCCGCCAACCCGTCGAACCCGGACCCGACGAAGACGGTCGTGTACGGCCAACCAACGACTTCCGAGATGATGTACGGCGTTGTCTCCTACACCGACGCGGAGCCCGGCTACGAAGGGTCCGACACGATCCTTGAGGAGTTCTACGCACTGCTCAACGAGCGCTTCGGGGTCGATTGGCACTCGCTGGGCAGGGAGGAGCAGGCCGAGGTGTTCGCCCGCTACCACGCGGAGCGCGAGCGCACGTCCCAACGCTAGCGAAAACCGCGGCGCAACTCGTTGCGGAACGTCTGGAAGTTCTTCTCGCCGTGGAGGCAGACGACGACGCGCTCCAGCTTCGTGCCGCCCTGCAGGTACCGGTGCACCTCGGTGAGCAGGATGCGGGCGCAACGGTCGACGGGGTAACCGAAGATGCCGGTGGAGATCGCGGGGATCGCGATCGTGCGCTGGCCGTTGCGATCAGCCAGTGCCAGCGACGCGCGCACGGCGGCGGCGAGCTTGCGGTCTTCGTCGCCCTCGCCCATCCGCGGGCCGACCGCGTGGATCACCTGCTTCGCCTTCAGCGTGCCCGCGCCCGTCATCACCGCGGTGCCGACCGGCGTGCCGCCGATCCGGTTGCACTCGTCCTGGATCGACGTGCCGCCCTTCTCGCGGACGGCGCCGGCGACGCCGCCGCCGAGCTGCAACTCCTCGTTCGCCGGATTGACGATCGCGTCGACCTTCAGTTCCGTGATGTCGCCCTCGATCAGCTCGAGCAGCGTGTCGTTCATTCTGACGGCCACTACCTGATCTCCAACTGCCAAAGCTCGGACAAGTCGCGAGATTCTATCGCACCTAGAAGAGATCCCCGTCGCCCTTCGTGTAGTAGCCGGCCGCCCGCACCCGTTCGACGGCGTCCCCGCAAACGAAGGGCACCATGATGGCCACGAGGCCCAGGGGATCGGGACGCCGGATGAAACCGAGCCTGTCAAGTTCTCTTGACCACCAGGCGGGACGCTCCGTGAACCAGCCCGTGACCGGCAGGCCGGGTTGCCGGATCCCGGCCACCAGTGCCCGCAGCGCCGGACGCTCCGCCGGATCGATCAGGGCGTCGCCCCACTCCACGCGGTCCGGCCGGCGCTTCGCGACCACCCACCCCGCCAGCCGCCCGCGCCGGTAGGCGGCGGTCAGCTCCAGGCCCTCGTCGGGACAGTCCAGGTAGCGCCAGCGCAGGTACTCGGCCGAGCGCTCGACCAGCAGTCCGTAGCGCTCGCGGACCCGCTCGAGCAGCGCGTCGAAGCCGGCGTCGACCTCCGACCGCTCCGCGATCCGCCGCAACTCGTAGCGGCGCCCGAAGCGCCTGCGTCCGCCCACCTCCGCCTCGCTCGGCAACTCGCGGCACGGAGCGTCCTCGACCACGCGCGCGCCGACGTAGCGGACCGAGAACTTCGTGATGTTCCCCGTGTTGAACCCGTAGTTGAACGCCACCCGGCCGTCGCACTGCGTCAGGTAGAAGTGCCGCGAGGTGCGCGCGAGGATGCTGGTCGGCCCGCGGCCCACGCCGCGGGCGCCGCGCCGGGTCATCGTGTCGCCGACCTGGTGGCCGACCACGGGCACGGCGGCCGGGAGACCGCGCCAGCGGACCGGGTACGCGCAGTACTGGCAGACGAGCTCGCCGTCCGCGGCGAAGGCGAGCGAGATCCGCGGGCCGCCCCGCGGGTTGTCGAGGTACCTCCACCGCCAGCGCTGCAGGCTCAGATCCTCCCCGAAGCAGTCCCGGAACAGGCCGAGAATCGCCACCTCGTCACCCGGCCGGTAGCCGCGAATCCGATAGCCGTCCCGCCGGGCGCGCACGACGCGGAACGAAGGCTGCTCGCCGCCGGCGGCACGCTCGCGAAGCGGTCGGAAGCCCGCCTCGAGCAGGTCGATGATCAGCCGGTCGTAGCCGTCGGCTTCGGCTTCGGCAACGCAGCCGATCACGACCTCGTCCGGGAGGTCGCCGGCGTCGCCGATCGACTGCGAACCGACGACCAGGCGTGTGCCGTCCGGCGGCAGTTCGGAAGCGTCGCCCCGCGGCAGGACGCCGGCGATCGCGCGGTCCAGGTCGTCCTCGGGGGCCGCGCCCGCGCGCAGCCGCTCGAGGGACCGATGCCACGCCGTCTCCGCGCTCACGCCTTCACCAACCAGCCGCCCAGGTCCCGGCCGCCCGCATCCGTCACCCGCACCCACAGGTCCGACCGCGCCCCGCCGATCACATCCTCCGGCACCTCGAAGTCCGCCGCCTCATCCGCCTCAACGCGACACCCGGTAGCCGGCGCGCCCAGCGGCAACGGCGTCACCTCGACCCAGACCTCGTCGCCGGCCGGCTCGCCACCGAGCGGCGCGGCCTCATCGAACCTCCGCGGCACCCGCTCCAGGCGGCGCAGCAGCGCCGTGAACCACGCGCCGTAGCGGCGTCGCCGGAAACGCTCCGCCGAGTCCTCGAACCACAACTGGGCGCGCGGTTCCCGCTTCGCGCTCTGATCGTAGGCGTGCACGCACCGCGCCGCCGGCGCCAGCACCGCCCGGACGCCGGCGGTCCGCGCCCGCAGCAGCCACTCCGTCTCCTCGTAGTAGAGCCGGAAGCCCTCGTCGAACCGTCCGACCCGGCGCCAGCCGTCCCGTGTCACCGCCAGGCACGCCCCGGTCAGCTCGTAGCAGAGCGTGGGTTCCCCGGCGCGCCAGAAGTCGCGGGCGCGGCGGCGCCACCGGCGGCGGAACGAACGGCCCCAAGCCGGTGAGCGCTCCGCCCACGCCGCGTCGAGCTCGGCGCGGCGGGTCCGAAGCTGCTGGGGCGGCAGCATCAGCCGGCAGCCCCGGTCCCAGAACAGCCGCGGCCCCGCGATGTCCGCGTCGGCCAGCGCGTCGAGCAGGGCTCCCAGGCAACCGGGCTCGACCGCAACGTCGGCGTTCATCAGCAACAGCACGTCCCCCGTCGCGTGCTCCACGCCCAGGTTCATGCCGGCGGCGTAGCCGAGGTTCTCGGCCGGGCCGAGCACCTGCGCCGGAAGACCCTGAGGCGCCGCTCCCCCGGCCGCCGACGCCGACGCGGCGCCGTTGTCCACGACGACGACCTCTAGCGGCACCGCCGACGCTTGCGCCTCCTCGTGCAGCGCCGCCACCGCGGCTTCGAGCAAGCGGGGCGTCCGGTAGTGGACGATGACCGCGGAAATCATGGTGTTTGTCGGTGCGCCGGCCTGGCATCCATGCGCCCGATAGCGGACGCACGGACTGCGACGCTGGTGGCGCGGGGCCGCGCCACCAGGGTGCTGGCCGGCTCAGATCTCGTCGGCGAGGCCATGCTTCAGCCGAGCGAACAGCGCGCCGCCGAAGACCACCGCGGCGATCGTGGCCGCGAGCAGCGGCGTCAGGCTCACCGGGATCGTGCCGCCGAGGAAGGCGGCCCGGTAGAGGTAGACCAGGCCGGTCAACGGGTTCCACTCCAGGAACCTCAAGTACTGCGCGGGGATGGCATTCACCGAGTAGATGATCGGCGTCACGAAGAACCAGGCGTTAAGAACCAGACCGACGGCCTGGGCGGTGTCGCGGAAGTAGGCGTTCGACGCCGCCAGCCCGAGGCCGAGGCCGAACGTCAGCGCCGCCTGCAGCGGCACCGCGACCAGCAGCAGCGGCAGGCTCGCCATGGAGAGTTCGCCGATCACGGCCAGGATGACGACGAACGCCACGACGCCGACCGAGGCGTGCAGCAGCGCGCCGATCACCAGCGACGCCACGAGCAACTCGGCCGGCAACCGCATCTTCTTGACCAGGTCCGCGTTGTCCGTGATCGCCGACGCCGACCGGCTGACTCCCTCGTGAATCGCCATCCACGGCAGCAGGCCGCAGAACAGGAAGACGGCGAAGTTCTGCGTCCGCTCGCCGTCGAGCGGGAACCGCAGCAGGAACGAGAACACGTAGGTGAACAGCAGGAGCTGCCACAGCGGATTCAGCAGCGACCACGCCAGCCCCAGCGCCGAGCCCGCGTACCGCGCCCGCACGTTGCGGACGACGAGTTCGCGCAGCAGGAACAGGTGCTGCCTGCGCCGGCTGGCACTGGATGCGACCGTCACCGGCCGATTATCCCCGACAGGCGTCCGGGAAAGCCTTCGCGTCCGTGATCGCGGGCGCCGGATTGCCGGGTTCGTTCGTGTACTCCCGCGCCGTGCCCTCCACCGTGTCCGTCACCGAGAGCCGGTAGCCCAGGTCGGTCGTCGCCGCGCCGAAGACCCAGACGTGCCCGTTGACTTCGCAACCGTCGAGCACCTTGATCAGGATCTCCCAGTTCCCGGGGCCGAAGAACCGGAACATGCCGGATTCGTTCGTGCCCGCGCGCACCACGGTCGCGGGGACGGGTTCCTCGCCAGTGCTCCAGTACTCGGTTCGCACTTCGAAGCGTGAGTCCAGCAGGCAGAGCGTCACGGCGCCGGGCTCGCAATCGCCGGCGGCGTCGGAGGCCCGGACCAGCAGGTCCAGGCTCGCGGTCGAGGTGGCGCCGGCCCCGGTCACGGTCAGCACCAGCCGGTAGAACCCGGGTGAAGCCCAGGCGTGGCGCGGGTTCCGGCTTCTTGAGGTTTGGCCGTCCCCGAAGTCCCAGGTGCGTCTCGACACCGTGCCGGTGCTCGCGTCCCGAAGGGCTACCGGCTCCCCGGTGTACACGATGCAGAGGTCGTCCGCGCACTCCGCGTCCAGTTCGATGACCGCCGTGGGCGGCCTCGGCGGCGGCGGCTCGGGTTCCGGCTCCGGTTCGGGTTCCGGTTGAGGGGGCGGCCCCCCGCCGCCGCCCCCTGGCGGTGGCGGCGGAGGCGGCGGCTTGGTCGTCGTGCCAGACGGGTAGAGCGCCCGCGCCGCGGCAATGTCGTCGCTGTTCAGAACCGCGCCCTGTCCGTCCGCCACGAGGTAGGCGCGCATCAGCGACCGGTCCTGGGGGCTCGGGCAGGTGTTGTCCTGCACTTCCGTCGTGGTGCAGGAGTGCCCGATGCCGAGGGAGTGGCCCAGCTCGTGTCCGACGACCTTCTCGAACATCTCGCCCGGGCTCGCCAGCTTGCTCGCCAGCGTCGGCCCGAACCCGTCCTGGGTGACGAAGTCCGTCTCCAGCCACACCACGGACACCGTTGTGCCGCCGTCCGGAATGAAGTGGGTCGCGCCGCAGTCGAACGACCAGGTGATGATCGCGGCGGTGCCGCCGCTCGCGTCGAAGGACCCCGAGATGTCGTCGAACGGATCCTCGAACAGCATCTGGTTCTTGCCGTCGTCGGTGCGCGCCGACACGATGTTCGAGGTCTTCCCCGCGCTCGCGAAGTGGATGCCCGTGCCCGAGAGGGCGTTCCATGCCGCCATGGCGTTCGCCACCTCGGTGAAGCCGCCGCCCGGGATGCCGGCCGAACCCGCGGCGTGGAGCTCGAAGTCCACCGACTCGCCCCGGTCGAACTCGCGCCAGCGGATTCGCGGCAAGGGGTTCGTGCTGCACCCCACTTCGTAGAGTTCGAACGGCTGCGCCACCGAGACGACGGCGGGGGTCTCCTCCGCGCCCGGCTCGACGAAGTACTCCGCGGCCGGCTCGAGACCCCCCGCCCGTTCCCTCAGCCAGCCGCGAAAGTCCGCCGCCATCCGCGGCAACACGGCACGCCGGCGCTCCTCCGCTAGCGAATCGCCCGGCAGTTCGATCACACCCTCCTCCTCAATCTCGCGCACGAAGAGCCGTCGTCCGCCGGAACCGGTCTCGAAGAACATGCCGAGGCCGAGATCCACTACCTCCCAGGCGCCCGCCTGCCCGGGCGCCAGGAACAGGAGCACCCGGTCGCCCGGCGCCAGCATCCGCACCCCGTGAATTCCCGCCAGCACGCCGTCCGGGGTCAGACCGCCGTACTGACGAACGACGAGCCGGCCATCGGAAAGCGACCCCTTCATCACCTCCTCGACACGAATCACGTGATCCGTCTCGATCCGGTCGGGCGACGGCACCAACTCCGACGAAATCACCTCGCCGTAGGCGACGAGGTGCGACTTGCCGAGCAGGGCTTCGTCCGGCGGCACGACGTACAACGTCGCCGCGACCTGAGTGGCCCAGAGCGCGCCGATCATCCAGCCGACTCCGGCTCGACACAGGTTGCGTTCCAGCCTCATCACGCGATTATCCCCGGGTCCGCCCCTCAGCCCCTCAGTCCCTCAAGGGTTCCCAGGGACTGATGACATCGACGCCCAGACCTTGGAAGTGGGAGACGTTCCTGGTCGCAACCGTCAGGTGGTGCACAGCCGCGGTTCCCGCGATGAGCGCATCCGCGAGACTTGTCGTCTGGCCCGCGTGGCGCGCCTGGGCGCGCAGCGTCGCCGCGTGCTGCGCCACGCGGCGCCCGACGCCGAGCAGGCGGTCGTCGTGCTCCGTAACGATGGCGGACAGCACCTTCCGGAGTTCGCGCTGGCGACGCCCCGTGGGAAGCAGGCGCAGCCCGAAGTGGAGTTCGTGAACGACGATGGTCGAAAGCCAAAGATCGTCCCTGGAGTTGAGGAACGCCACAACCTGGAGTTCGGGCGCCGACTTCGCCAACTCCGAGACGACATTCGTATCGAGCAGGAACCCCCTCAATCCCTAATCCCACCCGTCGCCCTGGAAGGGGATCTCGCGCTCAGGCTCGTTCTTCCGATCGGGGAGTTCGAGTTCGAGCCCGCTGGGCACGTTCTCGACAAGCCATTGCCCCAGCGGCTTCCGCGACGTCGAGCGCCGCTCCCATTCCCGCTTCGGCACAACCACGAACGTGTTCCGTCTACCGATCTGTTGGGGCCCCTCCTGCTCCGCGAGCCGGAGGATCTCCGACAGACGCGCCTTCGCCTCGGCAACTGTCCAGGCTCTTGGCGAATTGGTCTGCTCGGCCGTCACGGGTGGTTCTTCCTGTCGAACATGGTCCAACATAGACCATGTCCGCGTCGGGGGTCAAGACACAGAGCTGCCAAAGCTACAGACGCCGAATCCGTCCTGGTCCAAAGAGGCCAACACGGCGGGCCACCAACCTGCCGCATACGAAGGGAAGGAGAAAGCGTGACAAGCCCTGCTGTAGGCTATCGACGGCGAGCCACCCGAAAGAGGCTTGAAGAGGCCGGGTTCGATGCTGCTCAAGCTCAGGTTCTGATCGATGTGATGACCGGAACCGAAGAGCGACTGGCGAGAAAGGACGACGTAGCCGTGCTGAAGACCGACGTGGCGGAAGTCAAGGTCACGCTCACCGCGCTGGACGGCCGGATGGACGGTCTTGTGATCGCCATGGAAGGCTTGAGGCAGGAGATGATGGCGAAGCTTGATGCACTGGAAGCACGCCTCACGGGGCGCATCGATACCGTGCGCGCGGAACTCAAGGGCCAGTTGCTCGCGATCAAGTGGCTGCTTGGCTTCGTTCTCGCCAGCGCTGTGCCGATGGCGCTCGCCCTTGTCCGCCTGGCGTTCCTGTCGTAGGGCGCGGTACCTGGAGAACGTCCCGTTCCGGGGCAGCAAAGGTCGGTAGCGCTAGCGAGCGCCGCAGCGTCCCGTCGCGGGCGACAAGGAAGAGGTGAGTCCGTCAGTTCAGGAAGAACAGGTCGAGTGCGGTGAAGAGTCCGAGCACCCCGACCATGGTGATCACCATGCGCCACGTCATGTCTGCGCGGAGCTTCTCAAGCTCGACCCGCAGCGCGCCGATGTCCGCCTTCATCTCGGCACGCAGCGCGCCGATGTCTTCCTTGGACGCGACGCCCTGGAAGACCGCGACGCGAATCGTCTCGGCAACGGCTTCGGCCTGGGAAGTACCCATGCCGGCCTTCTCCAGGTTGCGGACAGCCGCGAGGGTGTCGAACGTGGCGACGCTCATCTGGTTCATCGTACCGCAGTGGCCGCGGGACGAGGCGCGCTCCCAGAGAGAGCCCCGGGGCACGGGCGCGACGAGCAGGCACCTTACCTGCGCTTCATCTTTCGCCTAGCTTGCCCGCCCTCGGCCTGGTCGGCGTGAGCGACTCTCCTGTTGACGCTCGAAATCGTCTTCTGCACCCGCTTGCTGGCGAGGGAATCATCGACGTTGCCGCCGGTCACGTGACTCACGTAAGCGCAGCGTCGCGCTTCTACAGACCTAGACGGAGATTGGCCCAAGTTCCTCGTTCAGTCGACAGGGCGTGACGGCCCGGCCAAAGCAGCGCGGTTCGAAGTCGGGGCGGTTCTCGATGCGTGCGCGACCATCGACGACTCGGATGAGGAACAACCCCACGCGCTCCGCGTACCGCCTCGCCTCGTCCTCGCAATCCAGATAGGCCAGCGCGCCGTGGACCTTCCTATCTCGGTAGGCCGGCTGCCAGTCGAGCAACCTGGACAAGGTGGTCAGGAAGTACTGAATCCACTCGAAGCGCATGGTCGTCTCCAGAAAGACGGCCACGACTTCGTTGCGAGTCGTAGCCATGGGTCCCAGGGCGAACTCCTTGCCGCCGCGCTGGACGTGCAAACCCGCGCACGTCCACTGCACTTCCATGCCGCGAGCCTCCAGCACGGCCCAAAGCTCGCCCCCCACCAGAGCGTCCTCAAGCTCCCAGTACCGCAACAGGCTCTCGTACTCGGATCGCTCCGACTGACGATCCAAATGCGTCCGGTCGGCTGACGTCGGGTCAGCCTGGTCGTTGCGGTCATTGCAGGTGGTCTTCGTTCTCCTCTTTGCGACGAATGCCGCCGGGCGCGCTCGTTTAGATGCCGGAGCTTAGACCGAAACAGTGGTCGCCGGCTTCGCCGGCGGCAGTCTCAACGCCGCCTTCGGCGGCAGCGGGTCAGAAGACCCGCGCACCCAGAGAAGGTCCGTTGCTGAGTTCCAGCATTCCCGCCGGCTCCGCCAGGCGAGGCAGCACGTCCGACGCGTCCGCCTCCGCCAGCACCTCCGCCTCCGTGACCCGCGATCTCGTCTGGGTGCTCGGAATCTGCCACTTCGCCGGCATCAGAACGTGGCGGCGGTCGCCGATGATCGCCGCGGCCGGCACGGAGGGTTTCTGGCGGGTCGGCGACGTGCCCTCCCAGAAGGTGACCACGGCTTCCGGACCGCGCTCGATCACGAACCGGACGATGCCGCGGGGCAGCGGAACCTCGGCGCCTTCGACCGCCTTCGCGAGCTCACCCCACGCCTCCATGTCGCCCTGAACCGCCTGCGCACAGAACGCGTTGAACGGCTGGTCCCGCAGTGGCGTTCCTGATCGCGCCTCCGCCTGCCGAACCGTCTCCAGGTAGGCGAACGGGTTGGGCGGCGAGCCGCTCCGCGCCCACTCCTTCTTGTCGCGCGGCGGCTGCCAGTCGCGCCAGCGTCGCGGTTGCCGCGTCCGGTGCTCCAGTCCGAGGACGTGCGCCAGGACGGGCTCGACCATCGGATTGCAGATGGCGTTGCCGTTCGCCCGCATCCCGGTGGACGGGATCGCGATGCCGCGCCCCGTCCGCAGGTGGCGCAGCCGCGAGACCTCCCCGGCCCAGCGAAACGTCTCCTGCTTCCGGGGCGGGCCGACCACCGTCGCCTGGAGCGCCAGGAACCCGGTCCAGCGGTGCAGGAAGGCCCACGCCTCGTGGCCGCCGCCGAGAAGCGCTCCCAGAACGGCGGCGACGTAGACGCGGCCCGTGTAGAGCGGCGAGTTGAACTCGTTGCCGGCGCCGTGCGCCCAGTAGTGGTCCAGCGCCTCGCGCAGCCCCGGCCAGTCCCCGCGGGCGGCGCGCAGGCAGGGCCCGTAGTTCCAGGAGCAGTCGACGCCGGGCTCGGGCAGCGCATAGTCCGCCCGGGTGCACTGGCGGGACCAGTAGCCGGCCGCCTCCTCGTCTCCAGCGGCCCTGAAGAACATCCCCAGGTCGCCCGTCGCCCTCGCTTCGAGACCAGCCATCAGGAGTTCGCCGCGACCAGCGACTCGACCTCCCGCCAAGGCACCGCACGACCCGCTCGGCGCTGCTGAACGCGGTCGCCGCCGTAGATCACATAGCCGGGGTCGCTCCCGTCGCCCGCCAGTGCGCCGAACCGGGTCAGGCCGCGGAAGAAGTCGCTCGCAACCGTCCGCCCCGACTTGATCTCTACCGGCACGAGCTTCGTTCCGCGCTCCAGGACGCAGTCGACTTCCATCCCGCGACGGTCGCGCCAGAAGTAGAGGTTCGGGGTCAAGCCACGATTGGCGCGCCCCTTGAGCAGCTCTCCGACAACCCAGGTCTCGAACAACGGGCCGCGCTGCGCGTGATGCACGAGTTCGTCCGCCTGCCGAACTCCCACCAGCCACGCCGCCAGACCGGGATCGAGGAAGTAGAGCTTCGGCGTCTTGACGAGCCGCTTGCCGAAGTTGCTGAAGTGCGGTCGAAGCTGCGTGACGAGAAAGCTCGCCTCCAGCACGGAGAGCCACTCCCGTGCCGTGACGCGGCTGATTCCGCAGTCGCTCGCCAGCCCGGAAACGTTGAGCAACTGCCCGGACCGCCCGGCGCAGAGCCGGATGAACAGCCGGAACGTGCTCAGGTTGCGGATGTCGATCAGTTCCCTGACGTCCCGCTCGACGTACGTCGTGACGTAGTTTCCGTACCAGACGCTCGCGTCGAGGCCCCGATCGTGAATCGGCGGATAGAGGCCCTGCAGGAGCAGGTCCTCTATCGACTCCGGCGCGCAGCCGCCGGCCTGCAGTTCCCCCAGGGAGAACGGCAGCAAGACCACCTGCGCGGCGCGGCCCGCCAGCGACTGGGTCACGCCGCCCCGCAGCCCGAACTGGTGTGAACCGGTCAGGATGAACCTCCCGGGCCGCGGATCCGCGTCCACGATGCCTTGCAGGTAGGAAAGGAGGTCAGGCGCCCGCTGGACCTCGTCGAGCAGCGCGCCTTCCGCGTACTGGCCAAGCAAGCTCCGCGGATCGTCGAGCGCCAGGTCTCTGACGTCCGGATCCTCGAGCGACAGGTACGCGTGTTCGGGGAAGCTGGCCCGGCACAGCGTCGTCTTGCCGGACTGCCGGGGACCGGTGACGACAACGACGGGGTACTCCCGCGCCAGCGACTGAAGAACTGACTGGGACGCTCGGCCGATCATCCGGCCGAGCGTACCAGCATCGGGCTGTTTGGCGACTCAACTAGCCAATCCGCCCCAAGTTCGCCGCCGTGTTCGGCCCTCTCGGGAGCCTCTCGCCGTCAGTTCAGGAAGAACAGGTCGAGTGCGGTGAGGATCCCAAGCAGCACACTCAGGGCCATCACCATGCGCCACGTCAAGTCGGCGCGGGCCTTCTCTACCTCGGCGCGGACAGCTTCAAGCCCGGTACGCAGATCGGAAGTCTCCGCCTTCATCTCGGACCGCAGCGCGCCGACGTCCGCCTTCATCTCGGACCGCAGCGCGCCGACGTCCGCCTTCATCTCGGACCGCAGCTTGCCGACGTCCGCCTTCATCTCGGCACGCAGCGCGCCGATGTCCGCCTTCATCTCGGCACGCAGCGCGCCGATGTCCGCCTTCGTCTCGGACCGCAGCTCCGCGATGTCGGCCTGCGTGGCAGCACGCAACTCGCCGACCTCGACACGCAGCTCCGCGATGTCGGCCTGGGTGGCGGCACGCAACTCGCCGATGTCCTCCTTGGAGGCCACTCCCTGGAAGACCGCGACCCGGATCGTCTCCGTAACGGCCTCGGCCTGGGAAGTCCCCATGCCGGCCTTCTCCAGGTTGCGGACGGCCGCGAGGGTGTCGAACGTGGCAACGCTCATCTGGTTCATCGTAACGCAGTGGCCGCAGGGCGCGGCGCGCTCCTTCCTTCGGTTGTCGGTAACGCGTCGGCGCGTGTGTCGCGCCTCTACCGACTCAGACGGAAAGCCGCTCCGCTGGCTGGTTGCCGCCCCTGACTTCCAGCGTTCCCTCCTGCTTCCGGGGCGGGCCGACGACCGTCGCCCGCGCTTCGAGACCGGCCATCAGGAGGGGCCCCAGGACGCCGCGGTCAGCCGAACACGCGCGGCTCGAAGTCCGGGCCGTTGACGATGCTGGCGCTGCTCCCGGTCGCGCGGATGACGAAGAGTCCCTGCCTCTCCGCGTACGCGGTCACCGAAGCGTCGCTGTCGAGGTAGGCCATGGCGCCGAGAATCCGCCTTCCCCGGTACTCCTTGCAGAAGTCCGGAAACACCGGCAGCTTGGCGAGAAACGCCGTCACGTCCTCCGAACGCAGCGTCGTCTTCACTTCCACCACAACGACTTCCCGGCCGTTCACCGCCACGATGTCGATCTCGTGAACAGGCCCTCCGCCTTCTTCAGGCGGCGGTCCGTCTCCTTCGACTGCTCCCGCAGCTCCGCCAGCAGGGCCGCGGTCTGGCGCAAGCTCTCCTGAATCCCCTCGTTGGTGGCGAGGCCGTTCGCTCCCGCGACGTTGTCGGCCATGCTCATCGGTTCCTTCATCGTACCGGAAGGGACGACGGGTCAACCCGACCGCAGTCGTCCCTATAGACAGAGACGGAAAGGGGCGCCGGTTCTTTGTTGCGGCGGCCGCTGCCGGCCAGTAGGCCGGCGCACCGACGCTACTCGTCGACCGGGAACGGATTCTCCGGCACGAGCTCCGCGCCCACCGCGGCGGACGCCGCGTCGTCGGGACAGTTGACCGTGACCGTCGTCTCGAGAGCGTCGTCTCCGAGCCCCGGAATCGCTCCGTCCATCGCCGCGATCGAGAAGGTGACCGTCTGCTCGTTGAGGCGGTCGGGGTCGTTGTTCGCGGCCAGACAGCGGTTGTCGTCGGCGCCGACGTAGACCGACCACTTGAGCACGCCCTCTTCCCTCTCCCCGGTCGGCTGGCCGCCGTCCCGCCCGAAGCGGATGCCCTGCACGCTCGCGTGGCGCTCGATCTCACCTCGCGCCGAGAGCGCGCGCGTGGTGATGAAGTTCTCCCCGTGGAGCGTGATGACCGCCTCCTTCTCCGGCGCGGTCCCGGTCGGCCGAATGACCTCGGAAGAACTCACGGTGAGCCGCCAGCCGTCGGACGAGCCGAGGCGGCAGTCGCTTGCGGACGCTTCTCCCGCCATGCCGCTGCAGCCCGGTACGGGCCTCGCCGGGACGATGCGCGGGATGATGCCTACCCGGCCGGTGGGAGCGTGCCTGACGTAGGTGGCGATGCCGTCAGGCGGCGTTTCGAGTTCCACGCCGCCCGGGTCCGTGACGTCGATCTGCTCGTTGTCGACCGCTTCCTTCGGGAAGAACGCGGAGACCGCCGAGTTCTGATCGTCGTTGATCCAGTACCAGGCGCCCGGCTTCAGGTTGTCGACCTCGAGCGTGCCCCTGGCGCCCCCCGGGCAGTTGCGGCCGTTGGCGCTGTTCAGAGCCTCCCGCACGATGCCGTTGCTGTCCGGCTGAACCTGGACGGAGATCGTCGTCGTGCCGCAATTCAGGAAGAACTCGACTTCGGTCACGCCGTCCAGACCTGCCGACTCGCCGACGAAACCGCCGTCCCCGGCGAAGTAGGGCGCCACCTGGCAGCGCGGGCAGTCGACGCTCGTCTGGGCGGCGAGCAGGGAAGGGATGGCGGTGGCGAGGAGGGCCAGGGGGATGATGTGCTTCACGGGTTCTCCTGCGCGGAAGAGAGGTCGGCCTTCGGCCGGCGTTCCAACGCCGCCTCCGGCGGCAGCGGGTCGGAAGACCCGCGTACCCAGTGGGCGGCCACTAGGGACATACGACGACCACCGAGTGACTCGCCGCTTCGTCGTTGTCGGGCGGGTTCTCGACGATTCCGGGGGTCACCTCGTCCGGCGCGGTCGCGTCGGCGGTGACGGTCACTGTCACCGGGTGGTCGTTGTCCGCGCCGCAGTAGTCGTCGTTCGGCGTGATCGTCACGGTCGCCACGTTGTCGGCCGTCGCGATCGACAGGCCCGCGGCGGTCTCGCTGGCGCCGCCGGCCGCGTCGACGCCGGCGCCGCCGCCCGCTCCGCCCGTGCTGTAGGCGCCGGTGAAGGTGGCGCTCAGCGGCGTGCCGCCCGGGTGGCCGAGTCTCGCGTCTCCGTCCTCCGCCGTGGTGAAGTGGCCGCTGCCGTTGCCCCAGAGGTCGAACGTCACGTCGACGGAAGCGCCGGCGGCAACGGGCCGAACCACCTGGCCTCCGGGCGGGATCGCGTTCCGCTCGCCCGTATACAGGTCCTCGGGGCCCAGGACGCGGAGCGTCGTCCCGCCGTCGCCCATCATGCAGTTGGAGGTTTCCCGCCGGTAGGGGCTCGCGGCGGTGCCGGCGCCGGTGTAGTCGCAGACGTTCGGCGGCGCCGGGTCGACATCGGGCGCCGGCAGGATGTTCGGCAGGATGCCCACCCGGCCGGTGCCCGTCTCCTTGAGGAAGACGGCGCCCCGGCCTTCCTCCATCGTGACGCCGGGGCCGGCGCCGGTGAGGGGGGTTGTCTCGTTGTCGAGCACATCCGCCCTGAGAAGCGGGCCGACGGCGGAGTTCCTGTCGTCCGTGATCCAGTACCAGCCGCCGTCCTCGATACCGGAAATCTCGAGCGAGCCGCCTTCGCGCTCACAGGCAAGGCCGTTGCGGTGCGTGAACAACTGCGCGACCGTGCCGCCGACGACCCGCGCTTCGCCGGTGACGCTGACGTTGCCGCAGGAGGCGACGAAGACGACCTCGTTCACTCCATCGGCAACCGTTCCGATGAAGCCGCCCGAGCCCCGGAAGTAGGGGGCGACGTGGTCGCACGCCTGGCAGACGACGTTCTGGGCGAACGCCGCGGCCGGAAGCGCGCACAGCGCCAGCGCGACCGGGATGTGCTTCATCGGTCGGGTTCTCCCTCCCAGGCAAGCGGCCTGCTCCAAAAGCCCCCAGTCCATCAACCCTACCGGGAACGGCCGCGCGGGTCCAGGGGGCGAGGAGTCTCATCTGCTCGGCGGAGAGGACTACCGGGAACGTCCCGCGCGGGTCCAGGAAAACACCCAAGGTCCAAACGAAGAAAGGCGGCAACCTCCGCGCCGGGCGTGAACCCGGCGCGGAGGCGCCGCCTTGAAGTCGTTCTCCCTGGTGGGCCTCGGGACTCGTGCGAGCCCCTCGGCTCCGAAGGGAAATCGGCTGTTCCCTTACTCGGTCGTCGGGAACGGGTTCTCCGGCACCAACTCCTGCCCCATGTTGGCCGAAGCCGCCGGGCACATCACCGTGAACTTGATCTGTCCGGCAAGGCCGGCGGGGCTGCGCGCCACCTTGATGCTGGGCGTCACCTGACCCTGACCCGTGTCGTCGGCTGCCGCAACGAATGCGTTGACGGTGACCGGCGTGGAGTAGTTGTTGTTGGCGGGGGCCCCGCTGCAATTCGCGGCGTTGGCGACGACGTTGACCGTGACGGCGTTGTCCGCCACGATGAAGTCGACGCCCTGAACCGGGGTGCCGGCCGTGATGGTGGAACCGCCGCCGAGGCCGGCGCCCGCAGTCACCGTGTAGGTGACGCCCTGGTAGCGGGTCAACTCCCTGAGCGCCGTCTTCGCCACGCTGGGCTGTCCGCGCAGGAAATTGATGCCCGCGGGGATTGCGGGAGGACCTACCACCGCGGCATCAGCCGTACCGGAAGTCGTGAAGTGACCGCTGCCGTTGCCCCAGAGGTCGATGACGACGGAGGCCGTGGCGGTGCCGGCCGGCCGGTAGACCGTGAACTCCTCGTTCGCATGGTAGGTGTTCCGGCCGCTGAACCCGTCGTAGGTCGACGCCAGGACGATCGTGCCGCCGTCACCCATCATGCAGTTGCCCATGAGGCGCGCGTACGCGCTGGCCGCGGTGCCCGCACCGCTGAAGCCGCAGGGCGTGGCCATCTCCGGCGCCACGTCCATCACCGGCAGGATCGTCGGCAGGATGCCGACGTGGCCGCTGGTGTGCTGGAGGAGGACCGCGCCGGCGCCCTCCGTCACCGTGACCGAGTCGCCGGCGTCGGTGGGCATCACCGTGTTCGCGTTCATCAGGATGTTCTTCGCAACCAGACCGCCGACGGCCGAGTTGTTCTCCATCGTGAGCCAGTACCAGCCGCCGTCCATGATGGGACCGAGTTCGAAGGAACCGCCCTCCGAGTGGCAGGCGAGGTTGCCGGCCAACAGCGCCGAGACGACGCCGTCGTTGGGCGTCAACTCGCCGGTGCGGGTGACTCCGCCGCAGGAGGCGACCCACGTCACCATCTCGGCGCCTTCAGCCGCGTTGGCGATGAATCCGCCCTCGCCCATGTACACCGACACCTGGTGGGTGCACTCGTCGCAGGTAGTCGTCACGGTCTGGCCGACCGCCACCGCAGGGATCGCGCAAAGAACCAGCGCGATCGTGATGTGCTTCATCAGCTTCATCAGTTTGTTTTCTCCTTGGGCGGCTCTTGCCGCCGTTCGTTTCGGCCCGGCTGTCCAAAGCCGGACCAAGGTCTTCGATCCGAAGATCAGGCCGTGGCGGTGCGGACGATCCGCGTTGCCACAGCCGCTGACGTTTCTCCCCTGGACGGCCGTTCATGGCTCAACCGAGCCTTCGACCGTCACCCAAGCTGATGCTGCGCATCACCTCCCGCTAAAGAACTTCAAGGCCGTCTGTCCAAAGACGTGAGGGAACCTTAGCGGAAACAGCCGTGCAGATCCAGTGTGGTCCGGCTGAACGGTCCGTTCCTGAGAGGGGTTCCTCTACGGCTGGGCACTATAAGGGGTTGGAGGGGATTCGTCAAGGGGTTGTGGTGTGGGAGTAAGTTGTTGAATCTATTAGGAGTTACGAGTGGAGACGGCCTTCGGCCGTCGCGTCCTGTTGGCCGCCTGCGGCGGCAGCGGGTCAGAAGACCCGCGCACCCAGTGGTTACGGGGGGTCGGCCCAGTCCAGGGAGGTCGGGCTGATCTCGCCGGGAGCGGGGAGCGCTTCGTGGACGCGCTGCTCTTCCAGGGCCGGCAGGAGGGTGCGGCGGGCGACGCCCTTGCGGTAGGCGTCGGAGTCCGGGTTATCCAGGCGGCGGATCGCCGAGAAGTGGACCGCTTCGCCGGTCGCCGCGGGCCGGCCGTTCTCACCGATCTCGCCGATCGGCCGGTCGTGGCGGCCCCAGACCCGGTAGACGGGAGACATCTTCCCCTGGGGGCCGAAGGGATCCGGCGCGAGGTTGCGGCCGATCGCCCAGGGCTCGAAGGCGAGGCCGGCGCCGTATGCCTTCGCCCACATCCAGAGCAGGGCGCCGTCCGAGAGCTTCGTGTGCGGACGTCCGCCGCCGACATCGCCATGGACTCCCGGGAACCAGAGCTGCTCCACCACCTGGCCCGGGGCCGGCGGGCTCAGCCACAGGGTGGGCGCGAACGGGCGGCGGCCCTCGTCCACCGACACCGCGTGACAGGCGTGGCGGATGTGGCGGTCGAGCCGCACGTCGTGGAAGCGGTGGCGGCGGGCGCCGACCCAGTTCAGCCAGGTGACCGGCACGCCGAGGGCGCCGACGGTGTCCCAGACGCCGACGAAGTGGACGACGCTCGAGGGCCGGAGAACGTCGGCGCCGTGGACGCCGGGCGCGGACGGCGCCCGGCAGTAGACGTCGCGATGGCGGGCGGCGCGTTCCTCGCGGTCCTTCCCCGCCGGTATGCGGTAGATCGCCATGGCCTGCCTCGCCGCGTCCGACGGCTGGCACTCGGCGAGGCCGCAGCGGCCCGGGTCCGGAATGCCGCAGAGGCCGATCAGCCCGGCCAGGCTGCGCGCGGTGTAGGCGCCGCGGCTGTAGCCGAACAGGAAGATCCGGTCGCGCGGCTGGTAGCTGGCGGTCAGCCACTGGTAGGCGAACTCGACGTTCCGGGCCAGCCCGAGCCCGAGCACGCCGCCCCGGAAGCGGTCGAAGCGGCCGGTGCCGACGCCGCGGTCGTAGTAGGTGAGCTGCTCCACGCCGGCCGAGGTCGCCTGGCGAATCGCCTGCCAGGTCTTGACGACGTTCGTCGGCGAAGCGCCGTCGTCGCTGTTCCAGGTGCCGTCGAAACAGAGGGCGATGTTGCGGGGTTCGCGCACAGTCCGCGAGGGAGGGGCGCGCAGAGGCTAGGCGCGAGAGAGCCTCAGTGCAAACGCCAAGATCTCTTGACGTTCCGGGGCCGGCGCTGCCCCGGCCGGATAGGCTCGGCGGTCCGATGAAGCTCACCAGACTCAAGGCGCGCCGGTACCGAAGCGTGCGGAACGACACGATCGACATAGGTTCTCTGAACCTCTTGATCGGCGCCAACGCGGCGGGCAAGAGCAACGTCCTGGACGCGCTGCGGTTTCTCCACGAGGGCGCCGTGGCCGGTGACTTCGGTGCGCCGATGCACGCCCGGGGAGGGATCGTCCACTTGGCCTGGAAGGGGGAACAGGCGAAGGAAACGGAACTCGCGGCTACCGTGGTCGACGGGGAAACAACCTATGAGTGGTTTGTCAGCCTGGTCAGAGACGGGTACGAGTTCCAGGTGGAAGAACATCTCTACCGGATTCCCGCGGGCCAGCCCCGAAACGAGATCCTGCGAGCGAAGCGCGGCAGGGGGGGGTGGTGGTCCGGCGAGGAACGGAAGGAGGTGCCCCTCCAACAGGAGCCTACCGCCTGCGCGCTCGCCGCGGCTGCAGCGGATGCCTCGTTCGAAGCGCGTGAGGTCGCGGACTTCGTCCGGCGGTGGGGCTTCTTCGATCCGAACCCCTTTCTTCTTCGCCGGGACTGGGGCGGGCTCGAGTCCGGGAGGTTCGATCCCTACGGACGAAACCTGGCCGAAACCCTCCATACGCTTCGTCACTCGTCGCGCAAGACCTTCGACGACGTGGTGACGGCGACTCGGTCGGTACTCGGTCTGCCTTCGGGCATCGAGCCACGGGAGTCCAACGACCGGTTCTACTTCGTACAGGAGGAACCTGGACTCGACTACCCGGTGCACCAGATGGGCGTCTCCAGCGGCACGCTGCGCATCCTCGCGCTGATGACCGCGCTGCTGGCCGAGCCCGAATCGAACCTCATCGGCATCGAGGAACCCGAGAACTACGTCCACCCCACGGCCCTGCGGGACTTTGCGCAGCACCTGCTCAAGGCGAAGGATCGTGTGCAGTTCGTCGTCACGACGCACTCGCCGCTGCTCCTGGACTTCCTGGACGATCCCGCCGCCGTTCGGGTCGTCCAACGGAGCCAGGACAACGGGACGACCGTCCTGGAGAGGGAGGATCCCGATGGGATCCGGAAGGCTCTGGACGAATCCGGGTTCGGCCTCGGCGAGTACTACGAGACGCGGGGCTTCGGCGCTCAGTGAGCAAGCACGTCGTCGTGTGGACACGTCGACTCCCGACGCGATCGAAGACCCAAAACGGCACCTGAGCAGTCTCATGGGGAACCGGGTCTACACGGCGCGGACCTCCGAGGACATCGCAAGAACGCTTGACCCGCAGATCATCGAGCAGCGCAGCCCGAGCTTCAGAGGTCTGGTGGAAGCCGTCAGGAACGGAGGCGACGCCTCAGCGTGATCGTGCGTTGTCCGCGGCGAGTCTGTCGCGGGCGGCGACGCTGTTCGGGCACCGGCGCTCGCCGGGCCGGATAGGCTCGGCGCCTCACTTCGAGGCCCACAGGGAGACAGCCATGACCGATACCGCCGCAGCCATCGCCGACATCTTCACCCGGATGCCAGGTCGTCTGGACCCGCAGGCCGCGGCGGGCCTCGACGCCGTGATCCAGTTCAACCTCTCGGGCGAAGGCGGCGGCGTCTGGCACTGCGCGATCAAGGACGGCGCCTGCACCGTCGGCGAGGGCGCCCACGACGCGCCGACGATGACCCTGTCGATGGAGGCCGCCGACTACGTGGGGCTCACGTCGGGCGAACTGGACGGCACCGTCGCGTTCATGAGCGGGAAGCTCAGGATCGACGGGGACATGGGGCTGGCGATGCGGATGGGGAGTCTGTTTCGTATTGGGTGAGGGTAATGTGTCGGTGCGCCGGCCTTCTGGCCGGCTCCGGTGCCCTGGGTACGCGGGTCTTCTGACCCGCCTGCCGCCGTAGGCGGCAAGAAGATCGCCGCCGGCGAAGCCGGCGACCGCTCTGTCACGTCACTCGTTGAAGAGCTTGCTCAACCACTTCGCGAATCGTCTGCCGAGCGGAGCCTCAGCATCCAGGTCGCCGGCGCCGATGGCCGCGCCCATACGCTGGGGATGCTTGCGCGAGGCGAGCCAAGCGTAGAGATTCGCCTTCGAGGTCTTGCCGGGCTTGAACTTACGGTCGGCCTCGGGAATAGCCGCGATGTACTGCTCGGCTAAGGACCATACGCGATCCGACGCGGGGAGTAGCTCGCGGGCAAAATCCTCCAACCTCTCCCGGTCTACGGTTGTCCGGCATCAGCCAGACGCCGATCCTGGGGCTGCCTGCGACGATCGTGCCGGACGGTTCCGGCGTATCGGGCAAGCGCAGACCACCCCTAGCTGCTGCCTCGGCAATCTCCCCCCACCGCGACTCCAAGTCATCGTTGGCGTCAGCCACAACGCCGAGAGTCAGAAGTCCCGGCTCCTTTGCCCACACGCTGATGTTGCCGCAGAGCTTCGAGAAGCCTCTCTCGTTCTCAATACTGAAGTTCGGATGAACTCCGCAAACCCGGCCAAGATGCTCCACGACCTTCTCGTCGTCCTCCCCTTCGACAAGGAGGATGCGCTCACTGGGCATGCGGCTACCTGACTTCGATACGACGGTCGGCGGCTATCTTGAGTTCATCCTCGGAGTAGAACACCGTACGGCATCCTCCATCCTCAGGCTCCAATCGAACCAGCACGCCATCAATGTCGGCGAGGTCCGCGGCCGCCCGCGCAAAGCCCGCGATGCAATCCCAGCTGTGGGTTGTCGCCAGCACCTGGACATCGCCGTCATGCGCGGCTTGGAGCACCATGCGCCAGAAGTCCTCGTGAACGGTGTGGTGAAGACCGTTCTCCGCCTCGTCCATCAGGAGAATGCCGTTGCGGCCTTTGGCCAACGCCAACGCCGCACCGAACAGGCGTGTAGCGCCGTCGCCGAGTCTCTTCAGAGGCACCCGTCGCGGATGACTCCGAGACCTGACGACTACGCGACGGCCGCGGTGAAGTCTAGGTGCGCCTTCACTACCCACGACCGTCACCCGATCGATCTCGTTTCCCGGGAGTAGTCCCAACGCCCGCACCAGGAAGTCCTCGTCTTCAGTTAGCGCAACATCATCCCAGAGCCGCGCCAGATGTTCGTTGTCCGGACGTCCGGGGCCCATCGATTCGCATTCAATGGCATCCGGCCAGCCGCTCTCGTCGAACAGACGACGGCGCATTCCCGGAACGTACCGTCGCGGGTACGGCGGAAGACCGCGTGATGTACCGGCGAAGAACCACGGCACAATCTCGCTCCAGTCGCCAAAGCTAACCCTCAACGCCTGTACGCCCGTGTCCACCGGGAGGTCGGCGAGTCGTTTCTGCTGCTCTTCGGTCCAGTCCGCCGGCGTAGAGGCTCCAAGCCTTAGGCCACCTCCCTCGATTCCTCCTGTTATCTGGATCGTCTCTGCCTGAGCTCCGCCACGCTCATGGAAGAGCGCAGATAGATCGGGAAAGATGATCGGGTCCCGATCCTCGTCAAGCCCAGTAGCCAGCTCCTCCCGACCCGTCAGGATTTCCCAGAGGACTCTGGGCCGACCCCTCGATCCAAACAGACGTACGGCCTCGAGCACGGTCGTTTTGCCGGCGCCGTTGATGCCGGCGAGTAGCGTAACCCGGCCCAAACGAGGGATCGACAAACTGCCGAGACCACGAAACCCGGAGATCTCCAGGCTCGGGAGATGCAGAGACGAACTGAATTCTGTGTCCACTAGCTTCGGCTTCTCGTCTCGTGGGGCGGCGGGAACAGCGACATCAGTCTAGCGAACGGGCACGCTTTCGGACTGCACAAGGGCTCCACGGGAAAGCCTCCGCCGTACACTAGGCGGGACCCACAACCTCGACGGGCTCAACGTCGACGGCGGGCTCGGAGCCCACAACTTCGCGGTAGAAGTGGAGTTCGGCTTCGAGGGCGCGGACGATGTTCCCGGCGCGGCGGAAGCCGTGCTGCTCGCCTTCGAACAGGTGGTAGTCGACGCGGACGCCCTTGGCGCGTAGGGCTTCGACCATGGCCTCGGCCTGGTTCGGGGGCACGATCCGGTCTTCGTCGCCCTGGAAGAAGATGACCGGGCAGGAGAAGCGGTCGCGGGCTTCGAGGGGCGAGCGCTCGCGGTAGAGGTCGGCGCGCTCCGGGTAGGGGCCGACCAGGCGGTCGAGGTAGCGCGACTCGAACTTGTGGGTGTCGCGGGCGAGGGCGGCGAGATCGGCGACGCCGTAGTGGCTGGCCCCGGCGGCGAAGGTGTCCCTGAAGGCGAGCGCGGCGAGAGTGGTGTAGCCGCCGGCGCTGCCCCCGCGGATGAGCAGCTTGCCCGGGTCCGCCTCGCCGCGGGCGGCGAGCGCCTCGGCGGCGGCGGCGCAGTCCTCGACGTCGACGATGCCCCAGCGGCCGCGCAGCGACTCCCGGTAGGCGCGGCCGTAGCCGGTGCTGCCGCCGTAGTTCACGTCGACGACGGCGAAGCCCCGCGAGGTCCAGAACTGGACGCCGGGGTCGTAGACGTGCTCGGCGGCGGAGGTGGGGCCGCCATGGCTCTTGACGATGAGCGGCGGTTTGCTTCCCGCCGGGGCCCGGGCGTCGTCGTTCTTCGGCGGGTAGAAGAAGGCGTAGGCCCGGCGGTCGCCGGCGGAGGGGAAGTCGACGGGCCGGCCGGTGGAGAGGTAGCGGGGATCGGGGGGTGGGCCGGTGGTGGTGAGGACTTCGAGTCGGGGTTCCGCGGAGGCGGAGAGGCGGAGACGGGCGACTTCGGCGGGGCGGTCCGGGGCGGCGCCGAGGAAGATGACGGTAGAGGCAGAATCGAGCCGGCCTGACGGCCGGCGCCCTGTCTTCCCCGGGTCAGAAGACCCGGGGTCACACGCCTTCGGCGGCGGCGGGTCAGAAGACCCGCGCACCCAGTGGGTGGCGGCAGGGCGCAGCCAAGTGATCGAGGTGTAAGGCGTCGGTATCGGGATCGGCGCGGGTGCCCCGTCGCCGTCGTCACCGTCGGGAAGGAACACGAGTCCCCACACCCCCTGCTCGCAACAGGCCGCCACGATCCCGCCGGACACGTGCGCGTACGTGGACATGCCGAAGAGCCACGGTGGCACGCCGAACTCGGCGGACTGGGAACAGAGAGGCTGAACGAGTACAGACGCCGTCTCCTCTGGGTGCGCGGGTCTTCTGACCCGCCCCGGGCGGAGCCGCGAAGCGGCAGAGCCCGAAGCAGAATGGCCGCCGGCGGAGCCGGCGACCGTCGGTGCCGTGCGGTACAGGTTCCACCAGCCGCTGCGGTCGGAGATGAAGGTGAGGCGGCCTCGGGCGTCAAAGCCCGGTTGCTGGACGGCTTCGGGGTGGTCCGGATCGCCGCCGGCGATGCAGCGCGGCGCCTGCGGCAGGCCGGCGTCATCCAGGTCGGCGAGGTGAAGCGCCGTGGCGTCCCAGGGCATGTCGGGGTGGTTCCAGCTCAGCCAGGCGAGGCGGCTGCCGTCCGGGGAGAGGCGTGGGGAGCTGAAGAAGTCGGCGCCGGAAACGAGTTCGGTGGGCGGCGGCGGCTCGGCAGCGGGCGGGTCCGCGGGCAGCGGGATCGCGACGATCGCCGCGGTTTCGTCGCCGCCGGAGGCGGCGGGGCGTTCCTGGACGGCGAGGAGCCGGTGGCGGTGGGGGTCGAAGACGAGGTCGGCGTAGCGGGACTTGTCGGCGGGCGTCAGGGGGATGGTGGCGTGCGCGGTGGCGAGGTAGACGCGCTGGTCGGCGAAGTTGACGAAGGCGTGGGGTGGTAGCACGGGCTCGCCGCTACGCGGCTCGCCCAATGCCGGCCAGAAGGCCGGCGCACCGGCACTGGCGCCGGCACCTGCGCCGTCGAGGAGGCGGAAGGCGCCGCCGCCGTACTCGTGGACGCGGCTGCGGACGTCGAAGCCGTCGGGCGTGAGGGTGCGGGTGGCGCCGTCGGGGTTGCGGCAAACGAGGACGTTGCGGCCGCCTTCCTCGGGGCGACGCTCCAGCCAGCAGACGTCGTCGCCGGCGGCGGCGAGATCGTCGATGCGGCGGGCGCCCTCAGCGACGGAACGGGCGGAGATTGGGGAGGGCCAGGCGCTGTAGGGGCTTGTGGCGCGAGACGGTGCGTCGTCGAGCATCGACGGAGCGTAGCGCGGCAACAACTGTCGGTGCCCCTGTCGGTGCCCCTCCGCTGGGTACGCGGGTCTTCTGACCCGCCCCCGGCCGGAGCCGCGGAGCGGCGCAGGCCGGTGAAGAATTGTCGCCGGCTTCGCCGGCGGCGATTTCAACGCCGCCTTCGGCGGCAGCGGGTCAGAAGACCCGCGCATGTATGGTCCGCCCCGCTTGTGCAAGGGCTCTTTCCGGGTTTCTGGCGAGGTAGGTGCAGTTGCTTGCATGTATCCGGCCTGTTGATGGGAGTCTCCGTGTTGGAGTTCCCTGGCCCCGATGGAATACGCGCGCGCCGGCCTCTTCACACCCAGACGGCCTCTTGATGGGCCTTGCGCGGGTTCAGGCTGATCGACGCGCCGGTCCGACCTATTTCGCCATCGCTCGAAAAAGTCCTCGCAAACTGCTTGGTGGGGCAATCCTCCCTTGGTTGGTTCCCTGTGCCTCGGACCGCCTACGCGGCCCGCGGCGCCTTCGTTCGACCGCCGACGTGCAGCGCGTCGCTGTAGCTCTCGTCGTGCCTGAGCACCGCCCAGGCGATCCGCGCCAGCTTGTTCGCCACCGCCACCGTGGCGACGTTCGGCCCCCGGCGCCGCTTGACGTCCAAAGCCCACTCCTTCAGACGAGTCCGCTCGCCCTTGTGGGCCGTGCGCAGCACCGCCCGCGCACCGTGGATCAACAGAGCCCGCATGTATCGGTCGCCGCGCTTGCCGATCCCCAGCAGCTTCGTGCGACCGCCGGTCGAGGACTGACGAGGCACCAGACCGAGAAACGCCGACATCTGACGACCGCTGCTGAAGGCCCAGCCGTTGCCCACCGACGCCACCAGCGCCGTCGACACCATCGGACCGATGCCCGGTATCGACCGCAGACGCTCGCACAGAGGATTCTCCTTCGACTCCCGCACAAGCATCGAGGTCAGGTCCGCCACCTGCTCGTCTGCCTGCATCAGAGCCTTGTGCTGCATGCACAGTAAAGCCCGAAACTCGCCCGGCAGGTCCCGCTCCGGGTCCGATGCGATCGCGGGCACCTCCCGCATCACCACCGACAGCCCCTGCGGCAACACGATCCCGTACTCCCCCAGAAAGCCCCGCAACTGGTTCGCCAACTGCGTGCGCAGACCCACCATCGCCTCCCGGCTCCGATGCACCTGCTGAAGCGCCCGACGCTCCTTCGTCTTGTAAGGCACGAAACGCATCGTCGGACGTGACACCGCCTCGCAGATCGCCTCCGCGTCGTGGTAGTCGCTCTTGTTCGACTTCACGTACGGACGCACAAACTGAGGACTCATCATCCGCACGTCGTGACCCAGATCGCTCAGCTTCTCCACCCAGTGGTGCGCGCCGCAGCTCGCCTCCATGCCCACCAGGCAAGGCTTCAACCGAGACATCAACTCCATCAACCGCGGCGCCTTCACCTGACGCTGCAACACCACCGCCCCAGAACCGTCCATACCGCACACCTGGTACACGTGCTTGCCCAGATCGATACCGACTCGAGTAATCTCTTCCACGGTCCGCCTCCTCCTTGTTGGTTGGTGAAAACACCATTCTGGCCCTCAAGAGGCCGTATGGGTGCGGGGCGGACCATCCCATTACCCAGAGAGAAGACGTTGCTGTAGCGCGGCCTCAGCCGTCCGTCACGCACCCGGTCGACGCGGAGCTGACGGTCTTCACGTAGCGGTACAGCGTGCCCCGTTTTGCCTTGAGCGGCGGCGGCTCCCAGGCGTCTCTCCGTGCTTCCAGTTCGGCGTCGTCGAGGGCCACGTCGATCGTGTTGCGCGCCGCGTCGATCTCGATCCGGTCGCCGTCGCGGACCAGGGCCAGCGCGCCGCCTTCCTGGGCTTCCGGCGCCACGTGGCCGATCAGGAAGCCGTGCGAGCCGCCGGAGAAGCGGCCGTCGGTGACCAGCGCCACGCGATCTCCCAGGCCGGCGCCCATGAGCGCCGATGTCGGCTTCAGCATCTCCGGCATCCCCGGGCCGCCCTTGGGCCCCTCGTAGCGGATGACGATCACCGAGCCGTCGCGGATCTCGCCGCGCTCCAGGGCCTCGACCATTGCCTCCTCCGAGTCGTAGACCTGGGCCGGCCCGGCGAAGCGCTCGCCCTCCTTGCCGGTGATCTTCGCCACCGAACCTTCGGTCGCCAGGTTGCCGCGGAGGATCTGGAGGTGGCCAGTGGCCTTGATCGGCTCGTCGAACGGCAGCACCACGTCCTGGCCCGGCGCGAGGTCAGGCAGAGGCGCCAGGTTCTCGGCCAGTGTCTTTCCGGTGACCGTCAGGCAGTCGCCGTCGATCAATCCGCGGTCCAGGAGCATCCGCAGCACCGCCGGCGTGCCGCCGACGTCGTGCAGGTCCTCCATCAGGTACTGGCCCGAGGGCTTCAGATCGGCGAGGAAGGGGATCCGGTCGCTGACCTTCTGGAAGTCGTCGATCGACAGGTCGACGCCGGCCGACTGGGCGATCGCGAGCAGATGGAGGACCGCGTTCGTGGAGCCGCCGAGCACCGTGATCAGCACCATCGCGTTCTCGAACGCGGCCCGGGTCATGATCGCGCTTGGCCGGAGATCCTGTTCGAGCAGGGACCTGACGGCGGCGCCGGCGCGCCGGCATTCCTCCAGCTTCTCCGGCGCCGTGGCGGGAGTCGACGAGCTGTAGGGCAGCGACATGCCCAGCGCCTCGATCGCCGCCGCCATCGTGTTCGCCGTGTACATGCCGCCGCAGGCGCCGGCGCCGGGGCAGGCGCGGCGAACGATCGTCTCCCGCTCGTCGTCGGTCAGGGCCCCGCTGATTGCTTCGCCGTAACTCTGAAAGGCCGAGATGATGTCGATCTTGCCGCCCCGCCACTCGCCCGAGCGGATCGTGCCGCCGTAGATCACGATGGCCGGACGGTCCACGCGGGCAATCGCCATCAGACAGCCGGGCATGTTCTTGTCACAGCCGGGGATCGACACGTTCGCGTCGTACCACTGCGCCGCCATCACCGTTTCGATCGAGTCGGCGATGAGGTCCCGGGACTGGAGCGAGTAGCTCATCCCGTCCGTGCCCATCGAGATGCCGTCCGAGACGCCGACCGTGTTGAAGCGCAGGCCGACGCAGTCGGTGGCGTCCACGCCCTCCTTGGCCGCCGCGGCCAGGTCGAGCAGGTGCATGTTGCACGTGTTGCCCTCGTACCAGACGCTGGCGATCCCCACCTGGGGCTTGCCCATGTCCTCGGGGGTGAGGCCGGCGCCGTAGAGCATCGCCTGCGACGCTCCCTGCGACTTGTCCTGGGTGATGCGAGCGGAATAGCGGTTCAGGCGGATCATGGCGGGCGACTATGGCATAGGCGTTTCTCTGGGTACGCGGGTCTTCTGACCCGCTGCCGCCGAAGGCGGCCAGGAACATCGTCGCCGGCCTTTGGCCGGCGGCTACTTTCTCCGGGCTCCGCCGCTCCGCGGCTCCGCCCGGGGCGGGTCAGAAGACCCGCGCATGTATGGTCCGCCCCGCTTGTGCAAGGGCTCTTTCCGGGTTTCTGGCGAGGTAGGTGCAGTTGCTTGCATGTATCCGGCCTGTTGATGGGAGTCTCCGTGTTGGAGTTCCCTGGCCCCGATGGAATACGCGCGCGCCGGCCTCTTCACACCCAGACGGCCTCTTGATGGGCCTTGCGCGGGTTCAGGCTGATCGACGCGCCGGTCCGACCTATTTCGCCATCGCTCGAAAAAGTCCTCGCAAACTGCTTGGTGGGGCAATCCTCCCTTGGTTGGTTCCCTGTGCCTCGGACCGCCTACGCGGCCCGCGGCGCCTTCGTTCGACCGCCGACGTGCAGCGCGTCGCTGTAGCTCTCGTCGTGCCTGAGCACCGCCCAGGCGATCCGCGCCAGCTTGTTCGCCACCGCCACCGTGGCGACGTTCGGCCCCCGGCGCCGCTTGACGTCCAAAGCCCACTCCTTCAGACGAGTCCGCTCGCCCTTGTGGGCCGTGCGCAGCACCGCCCGCGCACCGTGGATCAACAGAGCCCGCATGTATCGGTCGCCGCGCTTGCCGATCCCCAGCAGCTTCGTGCGACCGCCGGTCGAGGACTGACGAGGCACCAGACCGAGAAACGCCGACATCTGACGACCGCTGCTGAAGGCCCAGCCGTTGCCCACCGACGCCACCAGCGCCGTCGACACCATCGGACCGATGCCCGGTATCGACCGCAGACGCTCGCACAGAGGATTCTCCTTCGACTCCCGCACAAGCATCGAGGTCAGGTCCGCCACCTGCTCGTCTGCCTGCATCAGAGCCTTGTGCTGCATGCACAGTAAAGCCCGAAACTCGCCCGGCAGGTCCCGCTCCGGGTCCGATGCGATCGCGGGCACCTCCCGCATCACCACCGACAGCCCCTGCGGCAACACGATCCCGTACTCCCCCAGAAAGCCCCGCAACTGGTTCGCCAACTGCGTGCGCAGACCCACCATCGCCTCCCGGCTCCGATGCACCTGCTGAAGCGCCCGACGCTCCTTCGTCTTGTAAGGCACGAAACGCATCGTCGGACGTGACACCGCCTCGCAGATCGCCTCCGCGTCGTGGTAGTCGCTCTTGTTCGACTTCACGTACGGACGCACAAACTGAGGACTCATCATCCGCACGTCGTGACCCAGATCGCTCAGCTTCTCCACCCAGTGGTGCGCGCCGCAGCTCGCCTCCATGCCCACCAGGCAAGGCTTCAACCGAGACATCAACTCCATCAACCGCGGCGCCTTCACCTGACGCTGCAACACCACCGCCCCAGAACCGTCCATACCGCACACCTGGTACACGTGCTTGCCCAGATCGATACCGACTCGAGTAATCTCTTCCACGGTCCGCCTCCTCCTTGTTGGTTGGTGAAAACACCATTCTGGCCCTCAAGAGGCCGTATGGGTGCGGGGCGGACCATCCCATTACCCAGAGGTAGAGCTTCGCTGCGGCGGGACTCCCTACTGCAGCCGGGCCAAAACGAAGAAAGCGGGCCTTCCGGCCCGCTTTCGCGAATCTGCCGCTGTGCGGCGGGTCAGGCGGCTTCGGCGGCGGACACCTTGACGGTGACCGTGCCGTCGTCGGCCTTCATCGACTCGCCCGTGACCTTGGCGTTCTTGCCGCCGAGACCCTCGAGGGTCTTGATCGCAGCGGCATCGGAGCCGGCGCGGTCGATCTTGACGACATCGTCGCCCACGAGCAGACCCATCTCGTTGCCGTCGCCGAGACACTTGGCGGCGCAACTGGCATGGCCGGCGCCCTTCTGGCCGTTGCCGAAGCAAACCATGTCGAGGACCTCGCCGGTCCAGGTGTCGCCGGCGAGCGCCGGGGCGCCGAGCATCAACGCAACGGCAAGTGCCGCAAACAGTGCCTTCTTCATGCTGAGTCCTCCATCTTCGGGAGCGGTTCGGGGATAAAGAGACGGAACAGCCGGCAGGCTAACACAAGAAACGACGGTGGTTCATCGCGGGTGCGCCGTGCGAACATCGTCTCCCGTGAAGGCCGGCGACATCATCTCGCGGTTCCGGGTGCAGAACCCGCTCCACTGTCTCCCGGGGGAGTTGCCGCTGCCGCTGTACCGCGCGCAGGACATCGCGGCGCGGTTCTGGGTGTTGCTGCAGAGCTACCCCGAGGACGCGCCGCGGGCCGAGGTCGAGGCAGCCGTCGACCACAACGAGATGCTCGTCAGGGAGGGGCCGGACGGTGAGAAGGGTCCCGCGCCGTTGGTGGACTGGGCGTTCGAACCGCCGGCGCACCTGGCCTGGCCCCTCGGCGGCGGAGAGACCTTGCGCCAGCGACTCCAGCGCGCGCCGCTCGGCCCGGAGGAGGGCGCCGAGCTGGGCCTCGTGATTGCAAGGGCGCTGCGCAACCTTCACCGGGCCGGCGTGGTTCACGGCGGCCTGCGCCCGGCCAACGTCCAACTGCTGGAAGGCGGCGAGGTCAAGCTGCTGGCCCCGGCGAGCCTCGGCCCGGTGACCGTGGCGGTGGCCACCGAGGCGATCGAGTCGCCGAGCCTGTGGACGGCGGCCTATCTCTCGCCGGAGCAGATCGAGGGCGCGGCGGCCGCCATCACCGGCGATCCCGTGCCGTTCACGACGGCGGACGACGTGTGGACTCTCGGCGTCGTGCTCTACGAACTCGTGACCGGGGAGTTGCCGTTCATCGCGAACACCTACGCCGCGATGCGACGGGCCGTCGCCGTCCAGCCGATCGACCTGGCCGGCACCCTTCCAGGCAGCGCGCCCGAGGTCTTCGAGCCCGTGTTCGCGGCCGCGCTCGACCGCGACCCGGACCGCCGTCGCGCCGCTCTCGACGATGTGATCGCCCGGCTGCGCAAGGCAGGCGAGGTGCTGAAGCCCCGGGCGCGGCCGGCCGAGGACAGCGTCTCCCGGTCCCGAGCCCGCAAGGCGGCCGTTGCCCGTGATCGTTCGGCCGCGAGCCCCCGGAAGGGAGAGTGGCAGTCGACGATCGAGTCGCTGAACGACCGCAGGCGTCGCCTCGCGCGCGAGCGGCCGCCGCCACCGATGTGGCGGGTGTTGCTGCTGCCGCTGGCTGCGGTGCTGCTTGCCGGGGCGGTAGCAGCAGCGGCGTTGCTGCTCTGACTACCGCACGCCGATCTCGCCGCTGGACGACAGGATCGCGCCGGTCAACGGGTCGTAGACGGCGATGACGAAGGTGTGCTCCCGCCGCCGCAGTTCCAGGCCGGTCTGGTACGTGAAGAACTGTCCCGGTTGCGGCTCCCGGGGGCCTGCGATGCGGATCTTCTCGACCGGCGTCTCCGAGCGGTTGCCGTGCTTGTCCATCACCGTGACCCGGAATTCCAGCTCGTTCTGCCACACGCCGGCGACGGGCAGGAGCTGGACCTCGTCGAGCGGGATCGCGATCTCCACGGGGACGACCATCTTTCCCAGGCGGCGCCGCTCCGGCCGGCCGAAGCGCACGCCGAGCGGTTTCGCGGAGGGCGGGTTCCCGAACAGCAACGAGCCCTCGACCATCATCGTGACTTCGCTGGCGCGGGACATGTCGACGTAGCCCTCACGGGAGCGCACGCGGAAACCGCGCCGGTCCGGATGGTCCACCAGCCGCACCTCGACGTCGTGGACCTCGTCGTCCTCGCGCCGCTGCGGCTGGAACCCGAGCCAGTAATACGAGCGGGTGTCGGCGATCGCGTCGGCCAGCGCGGTGTCGCGGTCGGCGTTGATCATCGGCAGGCCGCCGGTCGAACGGGCCAGCGACTGGAGGGTGACGTGCTGCAGCAGCTCCCGTTCCTGGAACGCGCCGGCGCCCGCGGACGGATCGCTCGCCCGGTTGCTGTCGAGCCCTACCGACGCATCCAGGTTGAACTCCGGGCGGAATCCCGGCACGTCCACCGGATAGAGCGTGTAGCCGATCAGGTTCGCGGCCGACACCAGGGGGCCGTAGAGGTCGTCCTGGCTCATCAGCCGCGAGTCCGACGCGGCGCCGACGTCAACCGGCGTCAGGTTGTCCCTGGCGACCGTGTAGAGCGCCGGCGACTGGGGCCAGCCGCCGGCGAGCAGGAGCATCACCTTGCGGCCCGGGCGGTTGGCGAAGCTGCGCAGGGTCGCCACGGCCGCCAGCACGGACCGCTCCAACTGGTTCTCGAGGGTCGTCGCGTAGCGCAGCTCGGTGCCGCGCAGGCTGTTGCGCAACGTTTCCTCGGGCGGTTCGACGCCGCCCTCGTCGATGAACCGGTTCGCGATGGCGCGCAGTTCCGACTGCTCGACTCGTTCCTGGTCGTTCGTGCGCAACTCGCCCATCCGCATCAGGCCGTGCGCCCTGCGCCGCCGCGCCTCGCGCAGCGCGTCCGACAACTGCGACGGCGAGTTGGTCCAGGTGGTCAGCATGTTCACCTGCTTGCCGTCGAAGGCGACGGCGGCCACCCGGTCGGCCGGCCCGAGCTGCGTGAGGTCCTGCTCCAGGCGGTCGATCACCCGGTCGCGGTCCCGCTTGATCGTGAAGAAGTCGTCGATGAACAGCAGGAAACTGGTGCCCACCGGGGCCTCCGGCTCGAGGTTCGGCACCCCCGCCACCGCGTCGCCGTCCGCCGCGGCCCGCGCGCGGCCCTCCTCGATCTCGGTGAAGTAGTCGATCGGAGTCGGTTCGCCGTCCACCAGCAGTTCGAAGTCCGACGCCTTCAGGCCGTGGACCCGGTTGCCGTCCCGGTCCGTGACGACGACCTCGATGTTCACGACCCGGACGTCGATCACCTCCGAGAACACCGCCGGCAGGTCCTCCTGCTGCTGTGCGAGGGCGCCGGCCGCGATCAGCAAGAGGCCGGCGAGGACGATCAGGTTTCGCTCAAGCTTCGTCATCACAGTGAAGACTATTGCAGAGGCCGGGTGGGTACCTCTGGGTAATGGGATGGTCCGCCCCGCACCCATACGGCCTCTTGAGGGCCAGAATGGTGTTTTCACCAACCAACAAGGAGGAGGCGGACCGTGGAAGAGATTACTCGAGTCGGTATCGATCTGGGCAAGCACGTGTACCAGGTGTGCGGTATGGACGGTTCTGGGGCGGTGGTGTTGCAGCGTCAGGTGAAGGCGCCGCGGTTGATGGAGTTGATGTCTCGGTTGAAGCCTTGCCTGGTGGGCATGGAGGCGAGCTGCGGCGCGCACCACTGGGTGGAGAAGCTGAGCGATCTGGGTCACGACGTGCGGATGATGAGTCCTCAGTTTGTGCGTCCGTACGTGAAGTCGAACAAGAGCGACTACCACGACGCGGAGGCGATCTGCGAGGCGGTGTCACGTCCGACGATGCGTTTCGTGCCTTACAAGACGAAGGAGCGTCGGGCGCTTCAGCAGGTGCATCGGAGCCGGGAGGCGATGGTGGGTCTGCGCACGCAGTTGGCGAACCAGTTGCGGGGCTTTCTGGGGGAGTACGGGATCGTGTTGCCGCAGGGGCTGTCGGTGGTGATGCGGGAGGTGCCCGCGATCGCATCGGACCCGGAGCGGGACCTGCCGGGCGAGTTTCGGGCTTTACTGTGCATGCAGCACAAGGCTCTGATGCAGGCAGACGAGCAGGTGGCGGACCTGACCTCGATGCTTGTGCGGGAGTCGAAGGAGAATCCTCTGTGCGAGCGTCTGCGGTCGATACCGGGCATCGGTCCGATGGTGTCGACGGCGCTGGTGGCGTCGGTGGGCAACGGCTGGGCCTTCAGCAGCGGTCGTCAGATGTCGGCGTTTCTCGGTCTGGTGCCTCGTCAGTCCTCGACCGGCGGTCGCACGAAGCTGCTGGGGATCGGCAAGCGCGGCGACCGATACATGCGGGCTCTGTTGATCCACGGTGCGCGGGCGGTGCTGCGCACGGCCCACAAGGGCGAGCGGACTCGTCTGAAGGAGTGGGCTTTGGACGTCAAGCGGCGCCGGGGGCCGAACGTCGCCACGGTGGCGGTGGCGAACAAGCTGGCGCGGATCGCCTGGGCGGTGCTCAGGCACGACGAGAGCTACAGCGACGCGCTGCACGTCGGCGGTCGAACGAAGGCGCCGCGGGCCGCGTAGGCGGTCCGAGGCACAGGGAACCAACCAAGGGAGGATTGCCCCACCAAGCAGTTTGCGAGGACTTTTTCGAGCGATGGCGAAATAGGTCGGACCGGCGCGTCGATCAGCCTGAACCCGCGCAAGGCCCATCAAGAGGCCGTCTGGGTGTGAAGAGGCCGGCGCGCGCGTATTCCATCGGGGCCAGGGAACTCCAACACGGAGACTCCCATCAACAGGCCGGATACATGCAAGCAACTGCACCTACCTCGCCAGAAACCCGGAAAGAGCCCTTGCACAAGCGGGGCGGACCATACATGCGCGGGTCTTCTGACCCGCCCCGGGCGGAGCCGCGGAGCGGCGGAGGCCGGAGAAAGTAGCCGCCGGCCAAAGGCCGGCGACGATGTTTCTGGCCGCCTCCGGCGGCAGCGGGTCAGAAGACCCGCGTACCCAGCAGAGGGCCACCGACACCTACACCCCCACACCCGACTCTTAGCCGCGGCCGATGAGGCGCTTGATCGGGCGCTTGATCGGGCCGGGGAGGCGGCGGCCGATGCGGACGGCGTGACGTTCGAGGCGCTTGGCCAGGCTCTCGCGGGCCATCGAGAGCGGCCGGCGGCCGCCGTTCTGCAGCCACTTCGCCTCTTCCTCGGTGATGGCCAGAGCCGCGGCGGCGGCCAGGTCCTCGACCTCCTCCTCGGTGGCGGCGCCGACGATGGCGTGCAGGGGAAGGTCCTGGGCGAGCACCCAGGCGAGCGCGATCTGGGGCACCGTCGCGCCGCCGGCCTCCGCGAACTCGATCACCCGGCGCAGGCGCGCGAGGTTCACGTCGTGGACGTAGGCGGTGCGGCAGGCCTCGTCGACCAGGCTCGGGTCGGCGGCGAGGGCGCGGCGGGTGACGCGGCCGGAGAACAGGCCGCGGGCGAGGGACGACCAGGCGAAGATGGCCATGCCGGTGCTCCGGTGCCACTCGCGGTCGCCGGCGGCCGCCTTCCCGGTCAGGGTGACGCAGCCTCCGCCCCACGGGTCCTCGACCTGGTCGGCGAGCGAGAAGTTGGGGCTCGACGCGGCGGGCAGCGGACGGTCGTTGGCTTCCGCGTAGTCGCAGGCCTCCTCGATGCGCGCGCGGGTCCAGTTCGAGAATCCGTAGGCGCGCAACCGGCCGGCGGCGAGGTGCTCGGCGAAGGCGTCGACCATCTCGCCGACCGGCACCGCCGGGTCGTCGCGGTGGAGCATGTAGAGGTCGACGGCCGGCAGCCGCAGCCGGTCGAGCGACTCGGCCAGGTCAGCGGCCAGGGCTTCGGGGTTGACGCGCGGCCCCGCGGCATCGGGGTGGCAGCCCTTGGACAGGACGAAGACGTCGTCCGCGAGACCGCGGCGCTCGAGCCACGAGCCGATGGCGCGTTCGGAGGCGCCGTTGCCGTAGACGTGGCCGGTGTCGACGGCGTCGATGCCGTGCTCGAAGGCGGCGTCGAGGAGAACGTCGGCTTCGTCCTGGGCGGTTTGGGTGTCGTCGGTGAGGGACATGGTGCCGAGGACGAGGCGGGGGAGGTGGCGCCCACCGACAGGGCGGTAGGTCATCGCTCGGTGGGTGCCGGCCGTGACGCCGATGCTGGACTCGAAGGGGTACTGGACGCCGATGCGGCGGCGGAGTTCGTCCATCAGTTCGAGGAGACCGATGGACTCCGCGTGCGGCAGGAGCGGACTCTCGACGTCGCCGTCGCGGAGCATCCGTTCGAGTTCGAGCGCCTGGTACTCGTAGCCGTTGCAGAGGAAGGGGCACTCCAGCGTGGCGACCTCCTGCGCCTCGCACTCCAGCTTGAGCTGCTGGGCGCGCCAGAAGTCCGCAATCACGATCCTGCCGCGGTCGCCCTGGATGACGCCAGTGGCGGAGAGGGCCTTGCTGATGGAGGACTCGAGGTACGCCTCGGCGCCGTCCCCGAAGCGCAGGACGATCTTGCAGTACTCGTCGACCCCGGAGGGCGCGAGGTCGGCGCGGACCTCGATCTGCGGGATGTTGCCGCCGGTCACCCGCTCACCGAAGACGAGCGACGCCAGCGAGAGCGTGTAGCAGCCGATGTCGAGCAGGCTGCCGCCGGCCAGTTCGGGATCGTAGAGCCGGCCCTCCGGGTCGAACCGGGCGTGGAAGCCGAAGCCACAGACCACCCGGCTCGGCTCGCCGATCGTGCCGTTGGCGACCCAGTCCGCGGCCCGCTGGGTCGCGGGCAGGAACCGGGTCCACATCGCCTCGAGCAGCGGCCGTCCGCGTTCGCGGGCGATGGCGCACAGCCGGCGGGCCTCCGAGGCGTTGACGCAGAGCGGCTTCTCGCAGAGCACGGCCTTGCCGTGCCGAAGCGCCAGCGCCGCGTGCTCCAGGTGCCCGGAATGGGGACTCGCGACGTAGACGGCGTCGACCGACTCGTTGCGCACGAGGTCCCGGTAGGTGCCGGCCTCGGCGGCCTCGTAGCCGCGCTCGGCGTTGAAGTTGGCCGCCCGCCGCGGGTCGCGGCTGCCGACGGCCACGATTTCGTGACCGTCCAGCCCATCGATTGCGGTGGCGAAGACGCGGGCGATGGCGCCCGGACCGATGATTCCCCAACGAAGGTTTGCAACCATGATTCAGACCTTTCCGCGCAGCGCCTGGAAGGCCAGGTCGCGAGCGCGCCGGGGCTCGTAAATGAAGATGCGACGGATCCTGGGGCCGATGCGGTAGCGCATCCCGGCCAGCCGGCGCGGCCAGCCGGTGCGGGGACGGGCGACCGTCAGCGCGTAGTGGCCGCCGCCGGCGCCGGAGCCTGCCGCGAGGCGCTGGAGGTCGGCCTCCGGCAGCCGGCTCCAGTCGACGGAGGTGGCGAGCGGCGCGATCAGGTCGCCGCCGTAGGGGCGCACGGCCTCCACCCGGAATCCGGTGCGGATCAGGCGGGCGACGTCGCCGGAGCGGGTGGCCCGCGCGCAGTCGCCCTCGACCGGCGGCATCGGCAGGCGCTCGAAGCGCCGCGCCGCGGCCGGCAGCCGGCGGTAGGCGGCGGCCGCCGCGGCGCCGGTGCGGCGGTTCCACTGGTGACGGGCCGGGCCCACGTAGTCGTCCACGAACAGCCGGCCGCCGGGTTCCAGGGCGTCGAGCACGGCGTCGAGTAGCCGTTCGAGGCGGAGGTGGGAGGAGAGGCCGCCGATGCAGCAGGCGGCCTGGTAGGTGGCGGCGGGGAGGACGGGGCGGCGGGGATGGATGGGGAGGTGGCGGATGCCGGCCTCGTCGCGGCCAGCTGCAAGGGGCGAGGTGACGATGTCTACTTGCTTCGCGAAGCCGGCACGGAGCAGTTCGGAGGCCCAGGCTTCGTCGCCGACGAGGAGGACGCGGTCATAGGGCTGAGCGGGGGTGTGCTCCGTTATCCAGGCGGTTGGACTGGGAAGACCGCTGGGTGCGCGGGTCCTCTGACCCGCTGCCGCCGAAGGCGGCGAAGAATCGCCGGCCGAAGGCCGTCCGCTCTCCCCAACCACCTCAGCCACGCCACCACTCCCCGGCCCGGCCCCCAACTGCTCCAACCGTTCGCCCGCCTGCTGCCGCCACTGCAGCCGGAAGTACAGCGCATGCTTGCGCTCCGAGCACGTCCGGCAGGTACCGCAAGGATTGCCGCTCTTCAGACCGTCGACGATCTCGAGCAGGAGCGGCGCCCGTTCGACTTCGCCCAGCGAGGTCTCCGGGTACAGGCCGATCGGCCGGTCCTCCCAGAAGATGCACGGCGAGACCGCGCCGTTCGGCCGGACCACCACCGTGTGACCGGGCCAGGCGCAGCCGGCGACGGCGGTGCGGAAGCGGCCGCGCAACCGTTGCCGGTCGTAGAGGCCCGCCCGCCAGCGCATCAGGTGGCCGCGGAGGCCGATGGCCCGGCCGTCGTCGAAGTCGGGGTACGAGACGAGACGGAGCCCGCGAGCGGCCGCGTCTTCCGCGGCGGCGGCGAGCTCGGCCCGCAGCGCGCCGGGATCCTCGTCGTCGAGCAGCTCGTCCTCGGCGCTCACGTGCGCGGTCGGCGTCACGAAGCGGACGTCGAGCTCGCTGGCGCCGACTTCCTCGGCGAAGCGCGGCAGGTCGGCGAGGTCGCTGCGGTTCGTCCGCATCCACACGAAGATCAGCCGCAGCCCGGTGGCCGCGCCGCGGCGGACTTCGTTCAGCAGTTCCAGCGAGCGCATCAGGCGGTCGAACCTGCCGCCGACGCGGATCGCCTCGTAGGTCCCGGCGTGGGTGCCGTCCATCGACACCCCCACCGTGTTCACGCCGGCCTCGCAGATCGCCTCGGCCTTGGCCGGCGTCAGCGGCAGCAGGTTGGTCGGGAACCACAGGTCGGGAACCCCGTAGCTGCCGGCTTCGCGGACGATGTCGATGAACTTCGGATGCACCAGGGGCTCGGCCGCGCAGCCCAGGGCAACCTTGCGGGCGCGGGGGAAGAGGTCGGCCGCGACCCGGGAGAAGGTCTCGACCGGCATCATGCCGTTGCTCGACAACTGGCGGTCGAAGGGCAGGAACTGCAGCCGGTCGACCGCCGAGAAGTAGCACATCTTGCACTTCAGGTTGCAGCGCTCGGTGGTGTCGAGGATGACCTCGAGGGGACGACGGCGGAACAGAGGCCGGCCAGAAGGCCGGCGCACCGACACCGGAAGCGGCGACGCGGGGCGCACCGACACTGCACGTGAAGTCGTCATGCGGGGAGGGCCTCCAGCATCGTCTTGCAGACGCCGCGGCCGGAACTCCTCTGGCGCCATACCGAGGCGATGCTAGCCGGGTCGCGTTCGCCGCGCCGCCAGGCCGCCTGCTCCTCCGCGATCGCCGCGGCCAGCGGCCCGGCGCGGTGCGCGGAGGCGACCCGCCCGTAGGCGCCGCCCCCGGACCAGCTCCTCAGGCTCGGAATTGGCGTTCCGACCACGGTCGCTCCCATCGACAGCGCCTCGCAGCCGGAGTGCGGCGCGCCTTCCCACCGTGACGAGAAGAGAATGAAGCGGCTGCCGGCCAGCGCGTCGGCGAGGACTTCCGGGTACCGCGGCCCTTCGTAGACGACGTTCGGGAAGCGCCGGCCGAGGGCGCCGAAGCGGTCTTCGCCGCCGGGGCCGAAGATTCGGACCGGATCGTTGCGCTCCTCGCCGCGAGCCCGGCCGAGGTAGCGGGCCAGCGCCCGCACCATCAGCGGCGCGTTCTTCTGGGGATCGTCCCAGCGGCCGATCGCCACCATGCCCCGCCGCTCCCGGCCGAGGTCGGGCGATTCGCAGTAGACCCGGTGGATGGCGAGCGGAGAAACGTGAACCCGGTCTTCGAGGCCGTTCGCGCCGGACCTGCGGAGGAAGCGGCGGAAGTGGGACCTCGCCTCCTCGCAACCGAGGATGAGCACGTCGGACGAGCCGGCGCTGCGAACGAACTCGGCGTCCTGCGGATCGGTCCGGCGGAAGGAGAGCAGGTAGCGGCGGACCAGGAAGCGGAGTTGCCGGAGCTGGTGGCCGCGGTCGGAGGAGCCCGAGAAGACCTTCCGGCGCAGCGTGGCCAGGGGAAACGCGCGAAGTCCCATCTGACCGTCGGAGTCGCCCATCGCGATCGTGCGCACGCCGGCGCCGCGGATCAGTTCCAGGAGATTCGACATCTGGTGGAAGGACGGCACGATCGCCACGTCGGCCTCGAGGCCCCGCCAGAACCCGGCGTCTTCCAGGCCGCCGCCCGCCGGCGGCGAGACGATCGGCACGGGAAAGCCGTCGTTCGAGGACTCGGGACACGCGACGAACGCCTCGTGGCCGAGCGCCTCGAGCCCGCGGATGTACTCCTCGAACCGGAAGCTGCACTGCCCGAGCGGCGTACCGTAGTTCCAGACGACCGCGACGCGCATGATGCACGACGCTACCGGACGGGGGGGTGACGGTGGGATGCCGTGGGGGTGACGGGTTGCGGACCAGTAAGGAGCCGGCCTGGCGGCCGGCGCGTTCTGTCAGCCGCCTTCGGCGGCAGCGGGTCAGAGGACCCGCGTACCGACAGCCGGCCAGCACCCTGGTGGCGCGTTCCCGCGCCACCAGCGTCGCAGTCTGTGCGCCCGTCATCGGGCGTACAGATGCCAGGCCGGCGCACCGACATCAGTTGCAGGGGAAGGCGAAGTTGTCGCTCCTGCTCGCCGCCGTCTCGCCCAGCCGGTTGTGGTGGGACCAGTTGCTCCCGCCGGCGCTCTGAACGTAGAGGTTGAAGGCGAGGTCGGTGACCGGAGCGACGTACACCCAGTGGTGACCGTTCAGGCGGCAGCCGTCGAGCACCTTGACCAGGACTTCCGCGTTGTCGCGATTGAAGAACCAGAGCAGGCCCGATTCGCCCGAGGCCCAGATGCCGGCCTTGCCTTCGTCGACTTCGCCGCCCCCCGTCTCGTAGCACATGGCGACCTTGAAGCCGCCCTTGAAGACCAGGGACGCCGTCTCCGGCCGGCAGGCGGTGTAGCCGGGCCCCAGAGGTGGGGTCGGCAGGGGACCGAGGGCCGTGTCGGTGGGGTCGGGCGGCGGCTCGGGATCGGGCGGCGGATCCGGGTCGGGATCCGCGTCGGGAACGGGATACAGGTAACGGACCGCGGACCGGTCGTCGCTGTTGAGCCGCGCCCCTCGGCCGTCGCCGTGGGCGGTCGCCCGCATGATCGCCTCGCGAGTCACCGCGTTGCAGGAGCCGCTCCTGGCGTCGCCGCAGGAGTGGCTGATGCCGATCGCGTGGCCCAGTTCGTGAGCCATGATCTCCTCGTGGTTCTCGCGGGGATGCGGCGAGCGCGCCAGCCAGTCCCCGAACCCGTCCTGGGTGCCGACGTTCGACTCGATGATCGCCAGCGCCTCGACCGAGTCGTTGCCCGGAATCGGGTGAGGGACCTCCGAGGCGTCGCAGTAGAAGAAGGTGTGGGTGATCGCGAGGACGCCCCCTTCGCTCGGCCGGAAGGTCCCCGGAATCTCGTCGAACGGATCTTCGTAGGAGATCGAGTTCACGCCGTCCACGCCGTCGAGCTGGAACTCCTGGTTCGAGGTGCCGTGAAGGACCAGGTTGGCCCGACTGCCGGAGACGCTGTTCCAGGCGCGCATTCCGGTGCGTACCTGTGCAAGGCCGCCTCCCGGGACCCCGGACTGACCTCCGGCCTCGATGGTGAAGCCCACGCTAGCGCCGCCGTCGAACTCCCGCCAGCGCAGCGCCAGGCCGTCGTGGAAGCACTCGTCCGGACTACGCGTCACCGTGAACGGCGACCTGACCGCGATGGGGCCCGCGGGCGGCTCGGCCACGAAGTAGTCAGCGGAGCGCTCGACGCCGGCCGCGCGGTCCGCGATCCAGCGGCGGAAGCCGGAGGAATCGCGCGGCAACCGGGCGCGGGCGCGGTCCGCGGCCGCGGGATCGCCGGGCAGGGTCACTTCGCCGTGGAGCGACGGCTCCCGGATCAGCAGCGGACCCCGGGCGGTCCGGGCCTCGAAGAAGATGCCGAGGGCGAACTCGACCGGGCGGTAGGCGTCGGCAACCGGATCGAGGAAGAGGAGTACGCGGTCGCCTTCGGCCAGCATCGGGAGGCCGGCAACTCTCGTCGCCACGCCACCGGGAAGGCGGCCGCCGGGCTGCCGAACGACGATCGTGCCGCCGGGGACGAAGCCCTTGAGGACTTCCTCGACCTGGAAGGTGTAGTCCGTGAACGCCGGGCCGTCGCGGAGAGCCGGGGCCGCGGAGAGGACTTCGCCGAAGACGATCGTCCCGGAGCGCTCGACCATGGAGTCGTCGGTGGGAAGGACGTAGACGATGGCGGCCGCGGGGGCGGTTAGGAGGATGGCGGCCAGAAAGGAGCCGGCCTGGCGGCCGGCGCGTTTCGTTGGCCGCCTCCGGCGGCAGCGGGTCAGAAGACCCGCGCACCGGCCGGCGCACCCAGTGGCGGCCTCACGGCCGCCTAGTTGCTGCAAGGAAAGGCCTCGTTGTCACTCCTGGTGGACGCGGTGTCTCCCTGGCGGTTGTGGTGGGACCAGGTGCGGCCCTCGCTGTCGACGACGTAGAGGTTGAAGGCGAGGTCCGTCACCGGCGCCACGTACACCCAGCGGTGGTTGTTGTAGAAACAGCCGTTCAGCACCTTGATCAGGACCTCCGCGTTGTCGCGGGTGAAGAACCAGAGCAGGCCGGACTCGCCGGAGGCCCAGATGCCGGCCTTGCCCTCGCCGACGGTGCCTTCGTTCGTCTCGTAGCACATGCGGACGTTGTAGCCGCCATCGAAGACGAGCGGCGTCGTCGCGGGAACGCAGTCGGTGTAGCCCTCTCCGGTCGGCGGGCCGCCGTTCGGGTCTGGGGTCGGGCCTGGATCGGGTGGGGGATCAGGGTCGGGATCGGGGTCGGGTTCGGGATCCGGATGGTTGACGGCCAGGCGGATGCCGTAGACGCCGGGGTTCGGGTCCTGTTGCCAGCCTCGCCACGCGGCGCCTTCCTCGGGCCGCGCCCGGAAGGCTCGCCTGCCGGCGGAGTTGTCCCTGTCGATGGCCAAGAGCTTGGTGTTCTCCGGTGGCGTGCCGCGCAACCAGGACACTGCCACCCAAACATGTCCGGCCGCGAGTGGCTGGCCGACCAGTTCCTCGGCCAGCCGGAAGCACGTGAAGCGGTTGGGCTGGGAGATTCGCGCCCCCACCGTGTACCTTGCCACCTGGCTGCCGGGCACTCCCCCCGCATCGCCGTAGAGGGTGAACCAGAAGCTCACGTCAGGATCCGTATCGTCCGCCGCGCGCACAATGCACGCCTCAGCCCACTGGATCGTGCCCGGGCCGGACAACGTGAATCGCTGCGCGAACTCCATCTCGAACAGGATGTCGTCCGTGACGTTGTCCACCAACACTCCGGTGTTCTCGAAGCTGTCGTCGTCGTAGCTGTAGATCTCGGTGGCGGGCTGGGCAACGCGGACTACGCTCGTAGCCGAGACGTTCTCAGCCCTGCGCACCCGGACGGGCAACGTACCGGCCCACTCGACCAGATCGAGCCGCTCCGTCCGGACTGCCGTGAGCGACTCGGGCAGCAGCAGGTCACGGCCGGTCTGGGCGGTCGACGGCGCCGCGAGGATGAGGGTCGAGGCCAGGAAGGCGAGGCAACCGGCAACTTGAATCCGACACGTCATGGGCGATTCCTCCTTTGGTCGTCTGGGAACGAACACCCTGCGGCTGGAGTTCACGGCAAGAGACGTGCCAGACGGGGCCCGCGTATCGTAGCGAGCGCGGCAGGGCGTAGCTCTGGGTACGCGGGTCTTCTGACCCGCCGCCGCCGCAGGCGGCATCAAGATCGCCGTCGGCAAAGCCGGCGACCTTGTTGTTCGGGCTATGCCGCTCCGCGGCTTCGCCCGTGGGCGGGTCGGAAGACCCGCGCACCCAGAGAGTCAGCCTCTACTGACTGCACCTCAGGGCCATGGTGTCGGTCTGGGTGGCTGCGGCCTCGCCCAGCTTGTTGTGGTAATTCCAGGTCTGGCTCATGCCGTCCGTGACGTAGAGGTTGAAGGCCACGTCCGTCGCCGCCGCCATGAACACCCAGCGGTGACCATTCTGGTCGCAGCCGTCGAGGACCTTGATCAGAGTCTCCGCGTTGTCCGGGTCGAAGAACCAGAGCAGGCCGGACTCGCCCGACTTGTAGATGCCGGCGCGGGCCTGACCGATCGTGCCGTCGGCCGTCTCGTAGCAGAGGCTGACCCGATAGTCGCCATCGAAGACGAGACGGGACACAGTGGGCTGACAGTTCGTGTAGCCCGGACCGGAGGGCGGGAAGGTAAGCGGCCCCGGAGGCATGTTGTCTTCCGGGTCAGGATCGGGCTCAGGATCGGGTTCAGGCGTGGTCGTAGTGCCGTGGTCGACGACCATGCGGATGCCGTAGGCCTTGATCTCTCTGCGCGCGGCACTGCCGGATTCCCAGTCGTCCCACTCGCCGCCTTCCGTCTGAAGCTCCCGCGACGCCACCTCCGTCTTGATCTCGTCGTCGTCGGTCGGCAGGGGATCGTCGTTCGTGTAACGGTCCTGGCCCAGGCGCATGTTGACGCCGGTCTCCACCGCGATGCCGAGCCAGTGCGCGCCCCGCCTCAGCGACTTGCCCCTAACAGCACCGGCGAGAGTCACGCACCGCGTCCCTCCAGGCTGCGAGATGCTGGAGTCGGCCTGGTAGCGGAGAGGGTTCCGGGCGCCGGGTATCGGATTGTCGCGGGCGTCCTCGTCGTCGCCGTAGAAAACGAGGTCGAAACGCAGGTCCCGCGTCGCCACGTTCTCCGGTCGCTGGAAGCACACCTCCACGCTCACGACCCTGCCGGCACTGTTCAACACGAACCGCTGCGCGTACTCCTTGGCGAACTCAGTGAGGGCGCCCGCGAGGACGTGGACGTTTTCGTAGTTCTCGAACATGCCGTCGTCGTACTCGTACTCGCGGGTCTGCGCCTGCGTAACCCGTTCAGGCTGCTCGCCGTCGTGCCGAACCGTGGTCAGGACCCAGTTCTCGGAGCTGGGCGCGCCGCGTCCCAACACCTGGTCCGCGTCCAGGAGGTCGATGCCCGTCTGGGCCAGGAGCGGCGTCGCAACGAATGCCAGCAGGCTCGTCAGGCAGATGAGATGTCGTGTGGTACGGCGGCTCATTCTCATGGTCTTCCCTTTCCGGCGGAGCACCCCGGTGTTGAGTGGGAAATCTATACGTCCCAGTAGATTACGCCCAACTTATAGAAGAATGCAAATCGGTACGGCGCCGAGGCGGCGCATCCGCAAGCAGAAGCCGGCCAGAAGGCCGGCGCACCGACAGGGCGGCTAAGGCGTCGAACAGGAGAACGCGTTCAGATCCTGCACCGGCTGGAACGGCGTGCCGAGCGAGTTCTCGTAGACCTTCTCCTCGCCGGTTTCGGTGTCGGTGACCGTCATCCTCACGCCAACGTCCGTCAGGCCGCCCGCGAACACCCAGCGGTGGCCGTTGAAGTCGCAGCCGTCGAGCACCTTGAGGACCATCTCGACGTTGCTCGGCTGGAAGAACCAGTAGAGGCCCGTGTCACCGGTCAGGGGCCAGGCGACGCCGTCGCCGGTCCCGCCGTCCGGTTTCTCCCAGGCAGCGCGGACCGCGTAGCGGCCACTCTCGAGGCAGAGGGTCTGTCCGTCCGGCTCGCAGTTGCCGTCGTGCTGCGCGAGCCTGATTGCCGGCCAGAAGGCCGGCGCACCGACGTCCGGAGGCGCACCGGCACTGCCGCCGCGCACGGCCTCCATCTCCTCGTCCCCGAGCAGGTACCGGCTCTCGCCGTAGAGGTTGGCGCCCTGGGGACAGACCGCGAAGGTCTCCTGGTCCTGCACGGGCTCGAAGGCGGTGCCCGGCCGGTTGTAGTAGGTGGCGGCGACGCCGGTCTCCGAGTCGATCACCTTCATGATGACCTTGACGTCGGTCAGTCCACCGGCGAACACCCAGTAGCGCTGGTTGAAGGCGCAGCCGTCGAGCACCTTGACCACGACCTCGACGTTGTCCGCGTTGAAGAACCACGAGTACCCCGTGTCGTTCGTCAGCGGCACGGCGGCGCCAGCGCCGGCGTCGTCCGCCGACTCCCACTGGAGCTCGACCCGGAAGCGTCCCTGGTTCAGGCAAACCGTGTCGCCGTCTTCCACGCACTCGGCGACTTCGGCGAGCGTGGTGGCGCCGACTTCGATCGTCGGGCTGGACCTGCCGCGGTTGTTCGTCGCGACGACCTGGTAGGCGCGGAACGTGGCGGGCGGGATGTTCTGGATGACGACGGAGGTCGTGTTCGCGGGCAGGGTGTCGATGCGCATGAACTCGCTGTCGACCATCCGCTCGTGAATCTCGAAGCCCGTCTCGTTGCCGGAGCGGTCCTGCCAGCGGAGTTCGAGTTCCGTCTGGCTGATCGCGGTCACGGTCAGGCCGGAGGGCGCCGCCGGACCCACCGGGCCCACCGGGCCGGTCAGCGGGTAGAGGAAGCGCACGGCGTTCCGGTCGTCGCGATTGAGCGCCCCGCCGCGGCCGTCGCCGTGGGCGAGCGCGCGCATGATCGCCTCGCCGGTCAGGTCGTTGCAGGGGCCACTCGCCTCGTCGGCGCAGGAGTGGCCGATGCCGAGGGCGTGACCCATCTCGTGGGTCATGATCTCGTCGTGCTCCCGGCGCGGGTTCGCGCTGCGCGCCAGCCACTCGCCGTATCCGTCCTGGGTGGCGATGTTGGCCTCGATGATCTCGTAGGCCTCCGCGCGCCCGCCTCGCGGCACCGGGTGCGGCGGGTCCTCCGCGCCGCAATAGAAGTACGCGGCGGTGATCGCGAGGATGCCGCCGAACTCCGGACTGAACGAGCCCAGGATCTGGTCCTGCGGATCCTCGAAGCCGATCGAGTTCTCGCCGTTCGGCGCCAGCGTGAACTCCTCGTTCGTGAAGCCGCTCTGGACCAGGTGGGCCCGGCTTCTGGGATCCCCGTTCCAGGCCCGCATGGCGGCCAGCACCGAGGATCGGCCGCCCTCCGGGGCGCCCGGCTGGCCGCTTTCCTGAACCACCATGTCGACGCTGGCGCCCTGCTCGAAGCTGCGCCAGCGCAGCCGGCTTCCGGGCCGCTCGCAGGAAGCCGGAGCGCGGCTCAGGTTGTAGGGAGACGCGACCCCGACCGGGCCCTCGGCCAGATCGGCCGCGAAGTAGTCCGCCGCCTGCTCCCGGCCGGCCGCGACGTCGGCGATCCAGCGCCGGAACGGCTCCGCGTGGCGCGGCAGGCGCGCCCGAAGCCGCTCGTTCGCCTGAGAATCGTCGCGTAGCGGCGCCACCTGCTGCAACGACGGCTCGCGCATGAGCAACGTCCGGCCGCCGGTCTGCACCTCGAAGAACATCCCGAGAGCGAGTTCGACGGTGCGGTAGACGCCCTCGACCGGGTCGAGGAAGAGCAGCATCCGGTCTCCCTCGACGAGATCGGGGAGCCCCATGACTCGCGCCGCCATGCCGCCGGCGCCGATCCCCCCGGGCTGGCGAACGACGATCGTGCCGCCGGGGACGAAGCCCTTCAGCACATCCTCGACCTGGAACATGAAGTCGGTCGACGGGACGCCTTCGACTGGTGCCGGTTCGGCGGCGATGATTTCGCCGAAGACGATGACGGGGGAACGGTCGACCATCGCCTCGTCGGTGGGCATGACGTAGACGAGGGCTTGTGCCGCGGGGGCGAGGAGGAACAGGGCGGTGGCGGCCAGAGCGGAGCCGGCCTTGCGGCCGGCGCAATCCGCTCCCCGGGTCAGAAGACCCGGGGTCACGTGCCGCCTTCGGCGGCGGCGGGTCAGAGGACCCGCGCACCCAGAGGGAGGGCAGAGAGGAATGTCGATGGGACGATGGGTGGACATGGCAAAGCACGTCGCCCTGAGTGGCCGGGCGAGGGAAAAGCGCGCGGATTCTAGCATCCTCAAAGGGGTTTCGCGGTGTTTTCCGTTCGGGAGGAACACAGGCTTCAACCCGCTCCTGCACGGCAGGATTCCCGCTCAGGAGAGCAGTTGGCCGGCCCTCGCCGTCAACTCGTCGAGCCTGGCGCCGAGTTCAAGCCTCGCCTCCTCGCGCTCCGCGGCCGTCGACCTGCGTTCGAGCACCAGCGGTTCGCCCACCGCGACCGCCACGCGGGTGAACGGCGCGCCGATCCTCATGCGGTCCCAGCTTCGCAGCCGGAACCCGCGGGCGGCGGCGATGCCGGCGGGAACGATCGGCGCGCCCGACGTCGCCGCCAGCACGATGCCGCCGGGCTTGGCCTCGCGGGCCGGCCCGCGCGGACCGTCGGGCATGAGGAGCAGCGTCGACCGGACCCTGCGGAGCTCGCCGTAGAGGTGGAGCGCCGCCTCGCGGCCACCCCGCGAGGTCGAGCCGCGGGTGACGCGGATGCCCCAGGCGTTGCCGATCCGCGCCGACAGCTCACCGTCGGCGGAGTGGCTGGCGAGGATGGACACCGGTCCGCCGGCGGGCAGCAGGAACCGGCGCACGAGCAGCAGGGAGAGCGCCGTCTGCTCGTGCCAGCAGGCGAGCATGGCCGGCGGCTGGAGCGCCCGCTCCAGGTGCTCCTCGCCTTCCAGGTCGCGGAGGCGCCAGGTGGCGGTCACGGCCTGGGAGAGAAACCGCAACGCGACGGCGGCGGGCGCCAGGGCGGCGCCGCGGACCTTCATGCGCGGTCAACCGTGGAACTGCAGGTCGTAGAGGCGCTTGTAGGCGCCGCCCAGTTCCAGCAGTTGTTCGTGGGTGCCTTCCTCGACGATCGAGCCGCGGTCCAGGACGACGATCCGGTCGGCGCGCACGACGGTCGACAGGCGGTGGGCGATGACCAGGGCCGTGCGGCCCTCCATCAGGTTGTAGATCGCCCGCTGCACGACGACCTCGGACTCCGTGTCGAGATGGGAGGTCGCCTCGTCGAGGATCAGGATGGGCGCGTTCTTGAGCAGCGCCCGGGCGATCGCGAGCCGCTGGCGCTGGCCGCCGGACAGGTTCTGGCCGCCTTCGCCGATCACCGTGTCGTAACCCTCGGGCATCGCCACGATGAAGTCGTCGGCGTAGGCGGCGGCCGCGGCCATCCGCACCTCCTCGAGCGGCAGATCGTCGCGGCCGTAGGCGATGTTGTTCCGTACCGAGTCGTTGAACAGCACCGTCTCCTGGGTGACGATGCCGATCAGCGAGCGCAGGTTCTGGAGCGGCAGGGCGCGGATGTCGACGTCGTCGATCAGGACCTGGCCCCCGACCGGGTCGAAGAAGCGCGGCAGCAGGTTGACCAGCGTCGACTTGCCGGCGCCCGAGGCGCCGACCAGGGCGACGACCTCGCCCCGATGCAGGTCGAGACGGATGCCGGAGAGCACCCCCTTGCCGTGTCCCGTGTCCTCGTAGTCGAAGGAGACGTCGTCGAAGCGGATGCCCCGCTCGAGGCCGGAGATCGGCGGTGCGGTTGGGCGGTCGACGATGTCGCTCTTGATCTGCATCAGGCTGTGGACCCGCTTGCCGCAGGCGACCGCTTCCTGCAACACCAGGTTCACCTTGTTCAGCTTCCTGATCGGGTCGTACATCAGGAAAAGAACGACCAGGAACTGGAAAAACAGCGTGAACGTCAGGCGCCCGTCGCGGATCATCAGGCCCGCGGAGATGACCAGCATCGCGCCGCCGACCGCCGCCAGCGACTCGATCACCGGGCTCGAGAGCGTCGACAGGAACTGGGCGCGCAGGTTGGCCAGGAGGTGGCCGCGGGTCGCGGTCTCGAAGCGCCGGCACTCGAACTCCTCCATGCCGAAGGCCTTGACCACCCGGTTGCCCCGGATGCCCTCGGACAGGAATCCCGAGAGATCCGCCATCCGCTCCTGGCTGCGGTGGGTCACCTTCCGCATCCCCTTGCCGAAGCGGGCCAGCAGATAGCCGAAGACCGGCACCGCGAACAGCGACACGATCGCCATCGTGAGGTGGAGCGTCAGCAGATACCCCGAGTACACCAGCAGCAGGGCAACGGACATGAAGATGTCGAAGAGCCGGGCCGCTACCGCGTTCTGGAGCTTGGCCACGTCGCTGACCACGCGGCTGTAGAGCTCACCCGACGTGTGCTGCTGGTGGAAGCGGCTGGACTGGTGGATGATGTGGCGGTAGAGGTCGTTGCGAATGTCCGTCGTGAGCCCCAGGCCGGCGCGCTGGAAGGAGTAGCCGGAAACGAAGGCCATCAAGCTGCGAAAGAGCAGAACCAGGACCAGCAGGAGAGGCGAGAAGAAGACCTCGCGCCGGCCTTCGATGCCGGCCCATTCCTTCACGTCGGCGTAGAAGTCCGCGGCCGCGGCCCTGAGGCTCTCCGTGCGCCGCTCGATGGAATCCCGTATCCGCCCCAGGGGGCCGGCATCTCCGCCCTCGGCGGGGACACCCACCGTGCCGACTCGGCTGAGCTCGGCCCTCACCTCCTCCTCGGAGGCGCCCAGGACTTCCTGGAACATCGGATTGATCAACCCGACGAAGGCGATTGTGGCGATGCTGAAGAAGAGGATCCCGACGAGAGCCAGGAGTCCCCAGTGCACGTAGCGGCGCGCGTATCGCAGGAAGAACGCGAGAAGTTCCATGCGGGTGCAGCATACTTCGGCGATGTCGGCGTCACCCCAGGATCGGGCCGCGTTCCTCCGCGAGGAACTCCAGCGGCACGAGCGGCTCTACTACGGCGAGGCGAAGCCCGAGATCAGCGACCGGGACTTCGACCGCCTGATGGCGGAGCTCACGGCGATCGAGGAGGAGCACCCGGAACTGCGGACCGCCGACAGCCCGACTCAGAGGGTGGGCGGCGAGCCGACCGAGGGCTTCGAGCAGGTCGAGCACGAGCCGCCGATGCTCTCGCTCGACAACACGTACGACCACGAGGAACTCGAGGAGTGGTTCGGGCGGCTGACCCGGCTGCTTCCCGAGACCGAGTTCGAGTTCATCTGCGAACTCAAGGTCGACGGCGTCTCGCTGTCCCTGCTCTACGAGGACGGCGTCCTGACCCAGGCCGCGACCCGGGGCAACGGCCGGGTCGGCGACCTGGTGACGGCGAACGCGCGGACGATCCGGACGCTGCCGCTGAGGTTGCCCGAGCCGGCGCCCGCCCGGTTGCTGGTGCGGGCCGAGACCTACATGCGCCGGAGCGCGTTCGCCGCCCTGAACGAGCAGCGGGCCGCGGCCGGCCAGGAGCTGTACGCGAACCCCCGCAACACGACCGCCGGCACGGTGCGCCAGCTCGACAGCCGGGATGTCGCGCGGAGGCGGCTGGACGTGGCCTGCTACGAGTGGGTTCAACCCGCCGGCGACGACGGCAAAGAGCGGCCGTCGCATGGCGAGAGCCTCGCGGCCCTGGCCGATCTCGGTCTGCCGGTCAACGATTCATGGCGCCGCTGCAAGGGCCTCGACGAGGTCGTCGCCTACTGCGCCGAGTGGCGGGAGAAGCGCGGCGACCTCGACTTCGAGATCGACGGCGTCGTCGTCAAGGTGGACGACCCCGAGCTCCGCGACCGGCTGGGCGCGACCGCCAAGGCGCCGCGCTGGGCGGTCGCGTTCAAGTTCGAAGCCGAGCAGGCCGAGACGGTGGTGCGGGCGATCAACGCCCAGGTCGGCCGCACCGGCGCCGTGACGCCGGTGGCCGAACTCGAACCGGTGCTGGTCGCCGGCACCACGGTCAAGCGCGCGACGCTCCACAACTACCAGGACCTGAAGCGGAAGGGTGTGCGAGTCGGCGACGCGGTCGTGATCGAGAAGGGCGGCGACATCATCCCCAAGGTGGTGTCGGTGTTCGAGGACCGGCGGGACAGCGCCTCACGGCCCTTCGAGCCGCCCGAGCACTGCCCGGTGTGCGACGAGACGCTGTACCAGCCGGAGGAGGAGGCGCTGCTCCGCTGCGTCAACGCGGCCTGCCCGGCGGTCGTCCGCGAGGCGATCCGCCACTTCGCGTCCCGCAACGCGATGGACATCGAGGGCATGGGCGACTGGCTGGTCGGGGAACTCGTCGGCGGCGGCCTGGTGCGGGACGTGGCCGACCTCTACCGTCTGACGGTCAAGCAGCTCGCCGACCTCGAGAAGACGACTACGGTTGGTGAGGAGCTGGCGGAAGAGCTGGCCGAGGGAATTGCGACGCTCAAGCGCAAGTTCGACTTGCCACGGGCTATCAACGCGATGGGCGTACCTGGCATCGGCCCGAAGAAGGCAGAGCTGCTCGCCGAGTCGTTTGACACAGTGGAAAACGTCGTGACCGCTTCGCCTGAGGAACTGGCCAGGAGCCGGATCGACAAGAAGGGCGCTCAGGCGATCCAAGAGTTCTCGACCGCAACGGAGAACCGAAGTCTGGCTAGAGCACTCGACCAAGTCCTTGGTGTCAGCGACGCGTACGACAGCCTGCAGGCAACGTCGACCCAACTCGACACGGTACTCAAGAAGGCAACCACCGGTCTGGCCAAAGGCATCCCCGGCTTGGGTTCCCTGGCGCAATCGCTGGTTGACGCCCATCTGGTGAGGGGGCCCGGCGACCTCTTCCGACTCAAGACCGCCGAGCTTGCCTCGCTCAGCAGAGCCACAAGGCTGGGTGAACGGTCTGCGGAGAAGATCATCAACTCTCTGGAGCAATCCAAGATGAGGCTCTTTGCCCGTGTGGTCTACGCACTCGGCATTCGGCATGTCGGCGAACGAACGGCTCTAGCGTTGACCAACCGGTTTCCCAGCATCGAAGGACTGGCCGAGGCATCAGTCGAACAGCTACAGGAGACGGAAGAGGTCGGCGCCATCATCGCTCGAAGCGTTCGGGAGTTCTTCGACTCCGGCCGAAACCAGGACTTACTGAAACGCCTCCAGGAGGCCGGACTTCGCCTGCACCAAGAAGCCACGAGCGAACCGGAGTCTGGACCGCTGGAAGGCAAGGTCTTCGTCCTCACCGGGTCGCTGGCTGGCATGACCCGCAGAGAAGCCAGGGAACGCATCACGGCGCTAGGCGGGAAGGTCACGGGCTCCGTCAGTCGGAACACCCACTTTCTCGTGCATGGCGAAAAGGCCGGCTCGAAGCTCAGTAGGGCCGAGCAGCTCGGAGTGAAGAAGCTCGACGAAGCGGAGTTCAGGCGTCTGCTCGCCACCTCAGAGAGCCGTTCAAGCGTCTGACGTTGGCCCTGCAGCAAGCAGAGCCAACAGCAGACCGCCGCACCGGGTGATCCCTGGCGACCGCTCCTTGCCGCGCAGCCGCACCCTGAGGCGCCGAAGTCTCTCCCATGCCCTCTTCGGCAGGTCCTTCCCATGAGCGACCACGGGAAGAAAGTCGAACTCGCACTCTGCGGGAAGCCAAGCGTCGGCCGTCAACGCGCCGCCTTCAAGCTGACGTAGAACTCCGTTTACGTTTCCGACAGTACCGCTCTTGAGCTCAATCGGCACGACCCAGGCTGCGTCGTCCTTCTCGCCAACGTAGAGGTAGTCGCACCGCGGTTGATCCGCGCGCAGCGGAATTGCGAGACAGTCCATGTCAACGATCGCGCGCCTGTCCGGACAACCACGCAGATCAACGCTGCATCCATGGCGTTCGCAACAAGAGGCTCGGCAGGGCGGCGGCACGTTCGCGGCGAATGCCGCAACGACCTCGCTCATTCTCCCTTCGCGCGCTGGATCTGATTGAAGATCCCGGCCCCTTCGTTGTATAGAGCCTCGCTCACGGGACCATAGCCTGCCGGAAAGAGCCCGGTCTCATCGTCGAGTTCAAGCTCCGTAACGACTGAACCGGCCGACTGCTTGCCCGTGAACAACCACGCACCGACATCGCTCGGCCGCAACGCGACGGCCCGTTCGACCTTCCCGTCCGACGAGCCTCCGGCCAGGGCCGACCGGCGTACGACGTTGGCAAGGGCCTCCAGGATCCACTCGCTGTGAGTCGTCATGACGACCCGCAGGCCCGCCTGTACCGTCCCCGCCAGAAGTCTTGTGAGCTTCACTTGCGCAGCAGGGTGCAAGTGTGCCTCCGGCTCCTCCACGATCAAGACGTCGCCAGGCGCGACAACGTGGCGAAGGAAGAGTACGACCGGCGCGAGCTCCGACACGGCGGAAGACGAGTTCGTCAGCGGCAACTCGTCTCTCCAGCCGTCAGGCCGATAGCCGAACTTCGGGAAGCCGGCCACCGGCGAGGGCGCGACGCGGATCCCGCCGCCGAGCATCTCCCTTTCGATTCGACCTGCGACTTCGTCAAATCCGCCATTTCCGTTGCGCGTCGGCGACATCTCGATCAGCCGCCGCAGAAAGTCGGTCAGGACGCCCGGCAGCAAAGTCGGGCCGGTCTCCGCCATACCGCCGAAGATCTCCCGGTACGCCTCGACGACGCCGGTTCGGCCGGCGGGAAGATAGAAGGCCTGGCGAAAGAACGGGTTGAACACCTGCGGAAGCACCTGCTCGGCCAGGACCCTGAGCGCGTCCCGGTAACCCGCATCGCGCGACTCGTCGTCTCGTTGATCGGTGCCGTACGCGGTCGACAAGAGATACGAGAGATCGTCCCGAACGGCCTCCTTGCGGACGCGGACGTCGTTCGCAATGGTGGCGTCCAGCGTGGCCTGCGTTCCCATCAGGCGCAAGGCCAGCAGATCGAGCGCGTCTTGCCGTAGCACAACCGTCGCTCCGCCCTCGGATCCCCTTCGCACCAACTCTTCCGGTTCGACAACGCCAAGAGAGCGGCGGAACTCGTCTCTGAGGTCGTCCGCCTGGCGCGCGAGAGCCAGGCGCATCTCCTCCACGACGGCGTTGGGGAGCGGGATCTCTTCGCCAGGCGGCGCGCCACGCCGGTAGAGAGCCTTGACCAGTTCGTCGATGGTGCGATGGACGGCCCCGTCGCTGGCGAACTTCGTCCGAGTGTCGAACATCCGACCGGGCAGGACGAGGCGCCGGGTACCCGTCCCCAATGCGCCTCCCATGAAGCGGTGCAACGCATAGATCAGCATGGCCAACCAGGACTTGCCGGTGTTGCTCGGACCGATGAAGACGGTCAGCGGGCGCAACTCGACCTTGGCTTCGGCGATGGGGCCGAAGTCCGCGACTTCAAGTTCCAGGCCCTTGGGAGGCGTCGCGTCGTCGCTCAAGATCCGGATCTCCGTGTCAGTCGCGTCGCTAGCAGGGTCGACCAACCGGCGTGCTGAACGCAGTTGACCGACTCTATCCGGCCGCAGGCTGACGCCGGCACGGAAAGCCGCCTACGACCACGGAGACTCACCAACTGGCCATGAGGGGACTAGCTCAGAAAGCGAACGGCAGCCAGCAGCGTCTCCTCCGGGCGGCCCTAGAACACCGCCCGCGACCCGACGCCGGGTCCTACGCGGCGTGCAGGGAGAAGGCCCGGCGCCCGCCTCGAGCAGCTCCGCCGGGCTCCGGCCGTCCACCAGCGTGCGCGGTCGGTCGAACCAGCGCCGTACGCCGACTTCATTGTAGGCCCCGCAGGATCGCCCGCGACCAATGCCAGGAAGTGCAGCCCAGTTGGGGGTCGATGTACTGGACGAGACGCAGTTGGAGGATCTGCTGTCCAGCAAGGACTAGCGCGGAAGTAAACTCCGCTCCAAGCTCTATCCTGGGAGATGCCGATGACCCGTCCGAGACCCATCCATCCCAACCGATGCCTGACTGGCGTCTCTACCGCGCTCGCCGCCACAACCCTGCTGCTGGCCGTCAACCCCGACTCCCTCAGGGCGCAGCGGCCCTACCCACCGGAGATGGAGGGCACGACTTCCGAGGTCTACCGGACGGTCGGCGACGTCGAACTCGATATGTACCTCTGCAACCCCGAGGGTCACACGGCGGACGACGACCGGCCCGCGATCGTCTTCTTCTTCGGCGGCGGCTGGCGCTCGGGCTCTCCACAACAGTTCCTGCCGCACTGCCGGTACCTCGCGGAACGGGGCATGGTCGCCGCGGTCGCCGACTACCGCGTAGCCAGCCGGCATGGCGTGACGGCGGACGAATGCGTCAAGGACGCCAAGAGCGCGGTCCGCTGGCTGCGCGCGAACGCGGACCGGCTCGGCATCGACCCCAACCGCATCGCCGCCGGCGGGGGCTCGGCCGGGGGCCACCTGGCGGCCGCCACCGCCACGCTGCCGGGCCACGACCCCGATCCCGAAGGCCCGAGTGCCGCGCCCGACGCCCTGGTCCTGTTCAACCCGGCAACCGTCCTGGCGCCGGTCGACGGCGACCCACTGCCGACCGAAGAGCAGCGCGAACGGTTCGACGCGCTCACGGAACGCTTCGGCGCGCCGCCCGAGTCCATGTCCCCTTACCACCACCTGCGGGAGGGCCTGCCCCCCACGATCATGTTCCACGGCACCACGGACGAGACGGTGCCCCACAGCACGGCAGACCAGTTCTGCCGCGGCCTGCGGAAGCACAAGAACCGATGCGATTTCGTCAGCTACCACGACCAGGGCCACGGCTTCTTCAACTTCGGCCGGGGCGAGGGCGAGGAGAAGAACAAGTGGTACGAGGACACTGTCTCCCGCATGGACGGCTTCCTCTACTCACTCGAGTGGCTCGATCCGAAGCCGAACCCCGACGGCACCCCGGGCGAGCGCGTGACCTGGCGGGAGTCGCTGAGCCGGGCGCTCGGCAACCAGCGTCTGCCGGCAGCGGTCCAGGAGATCAAGGAACAACTCGAGGCCGAAGCCCGCGCCACCGCGGCTTCGGAAGAACCGCCGAACGACGAGGAAGACGCCTAGCTCAGAAAGCGGACAGCGGCCAACAGCGTCTCGTCCGGCCGGCCTTCGAAAACCGCCCGCCACCCGGTCAGGTCCGGCCTTCCGCCGAACAGGACAATCGTCTGGCCGTCCCGTTCAGCGCCCGCTCGCAGGCCCGCGTCAACACGCCATCCTCCGGCCGCGCCCGCCATCAGCGCAGCGGATCGCGCCATGAGGCCCGAAGACCCTGCCGACCGCAGGCGCCGGGCCTCCTCCCTGCACGCCGCGTAGGACCCGGCGTCGCCGGTCAGGGTTTCCGGGGGCAACTCGGCGCTGGCCAGGTGTTCCGACCCGAGGTCGACCGCCCATAGCGACCGGCGTACACAGGACAGCTCTTCGGGATCGCGAATGTCCTCGTGTCGCAGAAACTCCGCCCACGCGCCGTCGGGCGTATCGCTCAGGTACTGCACCGGCCCCTCACCTTCCGCGTGCCACCGGGCGGCCGGTTGCGAGCCCACGCCTTCCTCCCACAGGAATGGGTAGCGGGGGTCGGCGCTACGCCAGCCGATCACGTGGCAGGCGACCAGACCAGGGCCCCGGCCAGGTCGCGGACCCGCCGCGGACCCGGATCCTCCGGCTGCCATTCGGCCTCCAGCAGTTCCGCCGGGCTCCGGCCGTCCAGCAGCGTACGCGGTCGGTCGAACCAGCGGCGGACGCCGATGTCGTTGTAGGCTCCCGCAAGATCGCCCGCGACCAGCGCCAGGAAGTGCAAGCGCGCGGCAACCGCGTCGGGCACCGCCCTTTCGCCGGCCAGGTAGCGTCGCAGGCTCACGGCGGAAACCTGCAGCAGTCTGGCAAGGAGTTCACGCCCCAGCAGGCTGTCGAGCCGAGGTCCCTCCGCCACCGGAACCGGCGAAGCCTCCAGCGCGTCGCTCAGTTGCTGAAGTTGACGGACGAATCCCTCACGTTCGCCCTCGCTCTGCGGGACGATTGCCGGTAGGTGGCGTCCCACACCGGCACGCCGTAGCCGGGCCAGCACGTTCTCCCAAACTGACGCGTCCAGCCTGTCGATGGCGCCCTTGCCCAGGATGCCCATCGCTTCTGCCCGGGTCAGCACCTGGATTCCCAGGGGCAAAGACTGGCGGTCATCGAATGGCTCGCCAACGGATCGGATACGGATATCACTCACTGATCCGAACGGTATCCGAGTCGGCGCCAGGGCGTCAACGGACGCCTCGCCCAAGGATCGCTATCCCCCCGCCAACCCCTGCTCCCGATAGTCCTTCAGCTTCCGCTGCAGCGTCCGCACGCCGATTCCCAGCAGCCGCGCCGCCTCGGCCCGCTTGCCGCCGGTGCGGTCCAGTGTCTGCAGGATCGCGTGACGCTCGATCTCGGCCATCGTCCGCGGTTCGCCGAAGGCGGTCTGGACGGCGGCTTCGGCCGGCGCCTCGGCTGCCTGGCGAATCTCCTCGGGCAGATCGCCGACCTCGATCCGGCCGCCGCCGTGGAAGACCGCGACCGTCTCGAGCACGTTGCGCAGCTCCCGCACGTTCCCCTGCCAGCGGTTCTGGGCGAGGCAGGAAAGGGCTCTGCCCGATAGCTGCATCTCCGGCTTGCCCTCGCGGGCCGCGAACTCTCTCAGGAAGTGGTCCGCCAGCAGCGGCAGGTCGTCGATGCGATCCCGCAGCGGCGGAATGCGCAGCGTCACCACCTTGAGCCGGTAGTAGAGATCCTCCCGGAAAGCGCCCTGCTCGACCGCCTCCTCCAGGTTGCGGTTCGTTGCCGCGAGCAAGCGGAAGTCGACGTCGAGCATCCTGCTGCCGCCGACCCGCATGATCTGCCGCTCTTCGAGCACCCGCAGCAGCTTGACCTGGAGTTCCGGGATCAGCTCGCTGATCTCGTCGAGGAACAGCGTCCCGCGCGCGGCGAGCTCGAACTTGCCGATCTTGCGCCCGACCGCGCCGGTGAAAGACCCCTTCTCGTGCCCGAACAGCTCGCTCTCCAGGATCTCGTTCGGGATCGCGCCGCAGTTGAGCGCCAGGAACCTCTCCTGCTGCCGGGAGCTCGCCTGGTGCAGGGCCTTCGCCACCAGCTCCTTCCCGGTGCCGCTTTCGCCCAGGATCAGCACCGAGGCCCGGCTCGGCGCGACCTGGCGCATCTGCTGGAACAACTGCTCCATCGCCGACGACTGGCCCACGATGGCGTCGAAGCCGAAGCGTTCGTCGAGCATCTCGCGCAGGTTCGTCACCTCGTCCCGCAACTGCCAGTTCTCGATCAGCTTGAGAACGCGGCTCCGCAGCTCGTAGAGGTCGACCGGCTTGGTCAGGTAGTCGTCGGCGCCGACCCGCATCGCCTCGACCGCCGACTCGATCGTGCCAAAGCCGGTCACCAGGATCACCGCCAGGTCGAGCTCCTGGGCCCGCACCCGGTTCAGGAACGCCAGGCCGTCCATGCCCGGCATGCGCAGGTCGCAGACCGCCAGGCGCACCTTCGGCTCCCGTTCGACGAAGCCGAGCGCCGGCTCCGCGTCGTCGAAGACGCGCACGCGGAGCCCGGCCCGCTCCAGGGCGATCGCCATGGACTGGCGGGAGCCGGCCTCGTCGTCGATGACGATGACCCAGGGGGCTGTGGTCATGGCGCGATCCTAGCCGGGCAAGGCCGTGGTCGTGGCAATGGCGGTCGCCGCTTCGCGGCGGCGAGTTTCCTGGCCGCCTTCGGCGGCAAGCGGGTCAGAAGACCCGCGCACCCAGCATTGCTTCCAGCATCTCCGTCACCGCGGCGGGCATGCCGATCAGGACCGCTCGCGACACGATCGAGTGGCCGATGTTCAGTTCGCTCACGCCGGGAAGGGCGGCCACCCGACCGACGTTGGCGACGGTCAGGCCGTGGCCGGCGTACGCCTCCCGGCCCGCGGCGAGGCCGCGCTCGGCAGCCGCTTCCATCCTGGCGAACTCGGCGTCCGCGTCGCGGCCCGAGACGCGCGTGTAGGCGTCGGTGTTCAGCTCGAAGCCGGTGATGTCGTCCTGGTCGTCGAGCGCCGCGAGCTGTTCCAGGTCGGGATCGACGAAGACGGCGACCCGGATGCCGGCGCGGGTCAGCCGGCTGGCGGCTCGGCGCACCTGCTCACCGCGGCCGATCAGGTCGAGGCCCCCTTCGGTTGTCACCTCGTCGGGCCGTTCGGGCACGAGCGTCACCTGGTCGGGCCGGACCCGCTCCGCGAACCGGAGCATCGGCTCCTCGGCCGCGATCTCGAGGTTGAGCCGGCCGGTGACCGTCTCGCGAAGGTCGACGACGTCCCGGTCCTGAATGTGACGGCGGTCCTGGCGGAGATGCACGGTGATGCCGAAGGCGCCGGCCTCCTCAGCGAGCCGGGCGGCCTCCAGGGGGCTCGGGTAGCCGGCAAGCCGCGCCTGCCGCAGGGTCGCAACGTGGTCGACGTTGACGGAGAGGTGTGTCATGGGTTGATCCTCGCACCCAGCTAGCCGAGTTCGGCTTCGAGGACGCTGGTGATGCTGCCGCAGAGTTCTTCGATGCGGTTCTGGTCCGGGCCTTCGATCATCACTCGCGCGAGGGCTTCGGTGCCGCTGTAGCGAAGCAGGACGCGGCCGGAGGCGCCGAGTTCGCGCTCGACGGACGCGACGGCTTCGCTCAGGCCGGGGACGCTCTCGAGTGGCTGCTTCTCGCGCACCCTGACGTTGCGCAGGGTCTGCGGGAAGCGGCGGAAGCCGGCGGCCAGGCCGGCCAGGGAACGGCCGGACGCGGCGACGATCGCCGCGACGGCGGCGGCGGTGAGCAGGCCGTCGCCGGTGGTGCCGAGTTCGAGGTCGACCAGGTGGCCGGACTGTTCGCCGCCGAGGCGGATACCTTCGCGCCGCATGAGTTCGACCACCTCGCGGTCGCCGACGCCGCAGCGGACCACGTCGACCTTCCCGGCTTCGAGCGCCTTCTCCAGACCCATGTTCGACATCGTCGTGGCGACGATGCGGCGGCCGGGGAGTTCGCCGCGCGCGGCGAGGTGCATGGCCCAGACGTAGAGCAGGATGTCGCCGTCGCAGATGCGTCCCCGGTGATCGCAGAGCAGGGCGCGGTCGGCGTCACCGTCGAGGGCGACGCCGAGGTCGCTGCCCGTGGCGCGTGTGAACGCCGCGATGCGCCCGGTGAAGGTCGAGCCGCAGTCGAGGTTGATGTTCCGGCCGTCCGGCTGATCGCAGGTGACGTCGCAGTCGGCGCCCAGACCGGTGAAGAGCCGCTCGGCGTACGGAGCGCCCGCGCCGTTCGCGGCGTCGACGGCGATCCGCAGGCCGGCTAGGGGCCGCTCCGCCGGCAGCGAAGCCGACAGGTGTTCCAGATAGCGGTCCGCGAGCTCGGGCTCTTCCTCAAGGACGCCGCCCGAAGACCAACCGTCCCCTGGTGCGCGGGTCTTCTGACCCGCGCACCCAGTGGTTGTCGCCGCACGACCTGGCGAACCAGTAGCCGACGGCCTGGACGGTCGGCCGGTCGAGCGGGGGCGTGCCGAAGACGGCGCGCATGCCGTCCGTGCCGAACAGTCCTCGCGTCAATTGCCCGCGCCGGAAGATTGGGGCTGCCGGGAGATCATCGGCACGAACACGTCGACGATGGTCGGGAACTCGACCCGGACGTGTTCGCTGGCGAACCGCACCCGCACCTGTCTGGCGGTGAAGTCGAGCCCGCGACCGGTGAGGTCGATGGGCCCGGCCAGCGCGTACTCCAGTTTGTTGATCTCGGAGCGCGCCCCCTGCACGGTGACGGACACCGGCTGGATCCGGACGTTCTCGTCGTCGACACTGATGCCGCCGATCGGCTCGCCGACCCAGTCGACCTGCACCGGCACCGCGACCGAGATCTCCTCGTCGACGTTCAGGACCAGGCGATCCGGCGTCACCGACACGACCTGGACCTGCTCATCGGGCCGCACGACGTCCTCGGCGGCCAGCACGACCTCGACCTCCCGCGGGCCGCTGTAGGGGCCGGCGTCGAACACGTTGTCGGGCAGGGGAACCTGGACACGGACCTGATCGAGTTCCAGGGAGTCGATCAACTCGTCGTTGCCGCGAATGCGGACCTGAACCGCTTCGGGCTCGATGCTCAGCACCGTCAGGCGCTCGTGGTCGGGGATCGTCAACCGCCCCGCCACGTTCGTCTCGATGGGCGGCGTCGTGATCTCGCGCAGGCGCGGACAGAACGACGCGGGCAGCCAGATGCCGATCGCGATCACGACCGCGAGGGCCCTGAACGTCCAGCGGCTGCCGTTCTCGCTCATCCCGAAGACCTTGTCGTGCCGGGCGCCAGCAACAGTTCGAAGAGCTGGTTGCGCAACTCGCGCAGCGTGAGGTCGCCGGTCAGCCGGCCCTCGTGCGCGATCGAGATCCTACCGCTCTCCTCCGAGACCACGACCACCACCGCGTCCGTCTCCTCGGTGATGCCGATCGCGGCGCGGTGCCGGGTGCCGAGCTCGAACTTCTCGGCCGGCTTCGTCTCGGGACGGCTCCGGGCGCTCTGTTCGATCGAAACACCGACGCTGGTCGTCAGCGGCAGAAAGCAGGCCGCGGCGGCGACGCGGTCCTTCTGGACGATCACGGCGCCGTCGTGGAGCGGAGTGCCGCGGGCGAAGACCGTCAGCAGCAGGTCGTAGGAGATCTCCGCGTCGAGCGCGATGCCGTTCTCAGCGTAGTCGCGCAGACCGTCGACCCGCTCGATCACGATCAGCGCGCCCAGCTTCCGGAGCGACAGAGCCTGCGCCGCGATCACGATCTCCCCGATTCCGGACTCGTCCGTCTGGTCGGTCGTCAGCCGCAGCAACGGATTGCGGCCGACGCGGGCGAGCGCTCTCCGGATCTGGTTCTGGAACAGGACGACGATGACGATCGGCAGGGCCGGCAACAGGTAGTTCAGCGAGGCCTGCAGCGTGTCCAGGCGAAGCAGCGCCGCGATCCACGCCGCCCCGGCCAGCACCAGGATGCCGACCAGGATGCGAACGCCCCCGGTGCCGCGGATCAGGAGCAGAAGGTTGTAGACGACGAGGCCGACCACCAGGAGGTCGACCAGATCCCTCCAACCCAGAAGTCCGAGCGGTTGCGCCAGGTCCGCCGTCTCTAAAGCCCCCAAACCCGTCGCAGACTCCGTGTTTGGTCCCAGCCCCCGCCTCGCTGCGAGCTTGCGCCGCTGAACTCGCTTCGCTGCATTCCGCGGCGCAAGCTCTTAGCGCTCCGGCTTGGGCATCGGCAGGGGAACCGGGTCGGGTTCCTGCCGCTCCGCGATCGTTGCGGGTTCGGGCGTGCCGGCCACGTCGGGCGCCGGCGTTTCATCCGTGGCGGGGGCGGCCTGGCCCTCGTCCGGCGGCTCCAGGTCGGGGATCGGGGTCGTCGGACGCGCCGGCGTCAGATCCTGGCCCGTGGCCTCGAGGATCAACTGGTAGACCCGGTCGCCCTCGATCGATTCGACCTCGAGCAGTTCCCTGGCCAGCGACTCCAGCAACTCGCGGTGCTCGGAGAGGATGTCGCGGGCCTTGTCGTAGCCGCGCTGGACGATGGCCTGGATCTCGGTGTCGATCGACTGGGCGGTGCTGTCCGAGTAGTCGGAGCGCTGACTGAAGTCGCGGCCCAGGAACACGGGCTCGCTCTTCTCGCCGAAGTTGAGCGGCCCCAGGTCCGACATGCCCCACTCGCAGACCATCTGCCGGGCCATGTCCGTGGCCCGCTCGATGTCGTTGCCGGCGCCGGTGGTGATGTCGTCCTGCGTCAGTTCCTCGGCGACCCGCCCGCCCATCAGGATCGCGATCTGGGCGTCGACGTACTTGCGGCGGTAGGTGTGCTTGTCCTCGGTCGGGAGCTGCATCGTCAGCCCCAGGGCGCGGCCCCGCGGGATGATCGTGATCTTGTGCAGGGGATCGGCCTCGGGCATGAAGGCGGCGACCAGGGCGTGACCGGCCTCGTGGTAGGCGGTGACCTCCTTCTCCTGCTCGGTGAGCATCATGGTCTTTCGCTCGGCGCCCATGATCACCTTGTCCTTGGCGAACTCGAAGGAGGCCATGTCGACCTTCTTGTGGTTGCGCCGCGCCGCGATCAGCGCCGCCTCGTTGACGAGGTTGGCGAGATCGGCGCCGGAGAAGCCGGGCGTGCCGCGCGCCAGCACCTGGAGATCGACGTCGGGATCGAGCGGGATGTTGCGGCTGTGAACCTGGAGGATGCCGAGGCGGCCGGCGATGTCGGGCCGGTCGACGACCACGCGCCGGTCGAAGCGGCCCGGCCGCAGCAGCGCCGGATCGAGCACGTCGGGGCGGTTCGTGGCGGCGATCAGGATGACGCCCTCGTTCGTCTCGAAGCCGTCCATCTCGACCAGCAACTGGTTCAGGGTCTGCTCGCGCTCGTCGTGACCGCCGCCGAGACCGGCGCCCCGGTGACGGCCGACCGCGTCGATCTCGTCGATGAAGATGATGCAGGGGGCGTTCTTCTTGCCCTGCTCGAACAGGTCGCGAACCCGGCTGGCGCCGACGCCGACGAACATCTCGACGAAGTCGGAGCCGGAAATGGAGAAGAACGGGACGCTCGCTTCGCCCGCGATCGCCCGCGCCAGCAGGGTCTTGCCGGTGCCGGGCGGGCCCATCAGCAGCACGCCCTTGGGAATGCGGCCGCCGAGCTTCTGGAACTTCTGCGGCTCCTTCAGGAACTCGACGATCTCGGAGAGTTCCTCCTTTGCCTCCTCGACCCCGGCCACGTCCTTGAACGTGACCTTCTTGCCGCTCGCGTTCAGCAGCTTGGCCTTGCTCTTGCCGAAGGAGAGGGCGCGGTTGCCGCCGCTCTGCATCTGGCGCATGAAGAAGATCCAGAGCCCGACGATCAGCAGCAGCGGACCCCAGGTCATCAGGACCATCGTCAGCGTGTTTTCCTTTACCTCCTCGACTTCGATCCGCACGCCCTGCTCGCGGAGCAGGGCCATGAGAACCGCGGAGTCCTCGGGCAGCACCTGGGTCGTGAAACTGCCGTCGCCGACGCTGTCGCGCGGGCGGGTCTTGTAGGTGCCGGTCACCCTGCCGTCCGTGTCGATCTTGACCTCTTCCACGCGGCCCTTCCCGACATCGTCGAAGAAGTCGCTGTAGACGATCGCTCCGCGTCTCGCCGCGCCCTGGTTGAACAGGTTGAAGATGAGGATCACCATCACGAAGATGGCGGCCCACAGGAGGAGGTTCTTGAGCGTTGCGTTCATTCTTCTGAGTGGGGCCTCACCCGCGGGGACAACGGTCCCGAAGCCCGCAGGATTCCGTAACCACTGTACGAGCGGCTCCCCGGAAGGTTGTCATTCCAGCCCACCGACTTCAAGGGATCCAATCCCTTGATTCTCCCGGGAACGTGGACGGAGCACGCGGAGCCGGTCGCGATTCTGTTCCCAGCGCCAGCCGCCGCCGCAGTCGCAACCGACGGACCGTCCGCCCGACCTCCGCCGGCCGAGCTGCCGCGCCAGCTCCCGGCGGGCGTTCCGCGTGGGCGGATAGGCCGCGCCCGCCAGCCGGTGCAACCGGGCCAGCGCGGCCGGCCAAAGCGACGCCGGCAGCCGCATGAGCGACTCGACCTCGACCTCGCAGGACTGGTCGCCGGGACGCGGCGCCAGCGCCTCGTCGAGCAGCCGCCGCACGTTGGGCTCGGCCCGCCGGGCGGCCCGTGCCAGACGGACGAGGCGGTCGCCGAGATCGGGGCTCTCCGCCGCGAGGACCGGCAACAGGCGGCGGCGGACGAAGTTGCGCCGCGGACCGGAGTCGCGGTTGGTCGGATCGTCGACGGGCTCGACGCCGCTCCGGGCGGCGTAGGCCCGCAGACTGCCGGGTTCCAGGTCCAGCAGCGGCCGGAGCAGCGGTAATCCGAGCCGGTTCGAGACCGGCCGCATCGCGCCGAGACCGGCGGTGCCGCTGCCGAAGAGGATGCGAAGAAGAACCGTCTCGGCCTGGTCGAGACGGTGGTGAGCGGTCAGGACCGCCGCCGCCTGAAGCGAACGGGCGGCGGCGGCGAGCAGCCGGTAGCGCTCGGCGCGGGCCCATTCCTCCAGGCTCCAGCCCGCCGGCAGGGGACGCGCGACGTGGACCTGGAAGGGAACGCCGAGGCGCTCGGCGATCCGGCCCGAAACCCGGGCCCGCTGAGCGGAGCCGTCGTCCAGCCGGTGGTCGACGTGAACGGCCACGGGCCTCCAGCCGAACCGCGACGCGCCGGTCCGCAGGGCGCGCAGCAGCGCCGTCGAGTCGGGGCCGCCCGAGAAGGCGACCGTCAGCGGAGCGTCGCGTACCGCCCGGGCGAGCTCCGGGCGCCGGGAGAAGAAGCCGGCCACGACGGCGTCGACCGGTTGAACGGTCATCGTCGCGCCCTGGCAACCCGCGGAAACGTGAAGTGGTGGCGGTGGAGGGACTCGAACCCCCGACACAGCGGATATGAGCCGCTTGCTCTAACCGGCTGAGCTACACCGCCGGATCGACGCGGAACCCTACCGGAATCGTCGCCCCAGTCCCGCGAGCGAAGCTCGCTCAGGGGCCAGGCTTGCGCAGCGAGTCCTGACAGCTCCGGAACTGACCGAAGAAGCTGCGCATCGACTCGGACAGCGCCTCGTCGTTCAACCGGTAGATCACGTTCTGGCCGCGTCTCTGGTCGATCACCAGATCGGCTTCCTTGAGCACGGACAGATGGCGCGAGATGGTCGGCTGGGAGAGATCGAACTCGCCAACGATGTCGCCGACGCATCTCTGCTCGTCTTCCAGCAGCCGGAGTATGTTCTGCCGGGTCGAGTCGGACAGCGCCTTGAAGACCTTCGTCATGTGACGGGAGCGCCGGTCGCGAGGCTCGAGGCCGCTCAGCGAGCCGCCCAGGCGTACAGGCCGATCGCCCATGCGTACGGGCCGATGTTCTGTCTTCTGGTCCACGATCAGGTATCTCCAGAGAATGAAGAGAGTTAGCCATTATGGCATAACTTCGGCCCGAAGTGGGGCTTCAGGCGCCCGAAGTGAGCCGCGCCGGCATGAAGAGGCCCCTGCAACGGAGCTCCCGGCGCATCCGGCTGAGCACCGTCGCCACGGTTGCCGGAGCCAGTTGGACCACGCGCGCAGCCTCGCGGGAGTTCCACCCGTCGACCACCATGCGCTCCGTGATCCAGATGTCGCGGAGGGCGGTGCAGCCGGGCCTGGCGGCGCTCCAGCACTCACGCCGGAAACGGCGGCGGAGTTCCTGCGCGTAGAGGGCGTCGAGCGGACTGCAGGCCCGGCTCGGGACGTCGAAACCGTCGACATCGCCGGCGAGCGCGTCGAGGGCATCGATGCTGAGTTCGACGGCCGGACCGCGCTTGAGCGCCCGGCGGGCGCGCAACCAGTCGATCAGGGTGCTCCGGGCGACCCGGCGCAGGTAGGACAGGATGGTCGTTTCGGATCGGCCGCGGCAGCCGCGCAACACTCTGCGATCGTTCTGAAGCAGGCGGACGTAGGTCTCCTGGATCACCTCGTCGAGGAGATCCCGGTTCAGGTACACGCCGTAGCTCCGCCCGAGACCCGCGAGGGTGCTCCGCAACATCGGATCGACGCGCCGAACCAGGGATGCCCAATCCGCATCCCGGGCGACGCACTGGCGCCAGAGGGCAGGGAAGTCGCGCGGGTCCTTGCTCTGCTGATGGTAAGTCTGTGGGGTCATCTTCCGCTCCATGCAAGTGGAGCGGAGGCGCCCGGGGCCTACTCAGGGTTTGGCGAGGGCGGCGAAGAGTAACACTCTCCGAGGATCAATTGGAGATTCCCGAGGTGTCTTACCCTCTGAACCGCGCCGCTACGGCTTCCCAGTCGACGACGTTCCAGAACGCGTTCAGGTAGTCCAGACGCCGGTTCTGGTAGTTCAGGTAGTAGGCGTGCTCCCACACGTCGACTCCGAGCAGGGGCGTCAGGCCCTCCATCAGCGGTGAGCCCTGGTTGGGCCGCGCGATCACGGCCAGGCCGTCGTCGCCGCTCACCAGCCAGCCCCAGCCGCTGCCGAACTGGCCCATGGCGGCGCTGACGAAGCGTTCCTTCAACTGGTCGAAGCTGCCGAACCGGATGTCGATGGCGGTGGCCAGGTCGCCGCTCGGCGCGCCGCCGCCGTTCGGGCTCATGACCGACCAGAACAGCGAGTGGTTGGCGTGGCCGCCGCCGTGGTTGCGCACGGCGCCCTTGATGGAGTCCGGCACCTCGTCGAAGTTGCTGAGCAGGTTCTCGACGCTCCTCGCCGCGAGGTCGTCGCGGCCTTCGAGCGCCCCGTTCAGGTTGGCCACGTAGGCCGCGTGGTGCTTGTCGTGGTGTATCTCCATCGTCCGCGCGTCGATGTGCGGCTCGAGGGCGTCGAACGGGTAGGCCAGATCGGGAACTTCGTGCATGAGTGAGTACTCCTCAGGGGAAGGTGGTTCTGCCGCCGCGATTGTGCCACGGAGTGAGGCTGACTGGGCGTTCATTGACGCTGCCCTCCGACTGCCCTAAGATCCCGCGGCCTGCGATGTCCGCCGGACGGCCGAAGGGTCGCCGCCGGGGAGGTTAGCTCAGGGGTAGAGCACCTGCTTTACACGCAGGGGGTCGCGGGTTCGAATCCCCCACCTCCCACCACGGAGGTTCCGGAGTACGCGCGACCAGGAAACAGGACGAAGCAAGCGAGGGAGAAGACGAGGAGACGGACCCACGGGGTCGTAGTTCAGCTGGTTAGAATGCCGGCCTGTCACGCCGGAGGTCGCGGGTTCGAGTCCCGTCGGCCCCGCCATTCCGCTCCCAGCCCTCATAAGCCGCCGGACCGCATGTTGAGGTGACGACGTGAGAGAAAAGATCAAGCTCGTATCGAGTGCCGGTACCGGGTACTTCTACACGACGACGAAGAACAAGAAGCTCAGCCAGGAGAAGCTGAAGCTGAAGAAGTACGACCCGAAGATCCGCCGCCACGTCGAGTTCGTCGAAGAGAAGATGCGGTAGAGAACCGCCGCTCTGCGGCTCCGCCCGGGGGGCGGGTCAGAGGACCCGCGCACCCGGAGGTTGCTAACCCGGAGGGTGTTGCGCGACCAGGCCGGTACCGCGGTTGCGGCCGCGGGTCCGGCGGTCCTGCTCCATGCGGCGGTCCAGCAACTCCTCCGCTTCGTCCAGGAGTTCGAGCGCCCGGGCGAGCTGGTTGTCGAGCTGCCGCTCGGCCTTGAAGCCCTCGGTCAGGCCGAACGCGGTGTTGAAGATCTCGTAGCGGAGCCGCACGCGGGCGTGGCGCTCGACCGCGGGATCCTCGAGCGCTTCTTCAAGTTCCTCGGCGGTGACGAGGTCCTCCTCGACGATCCACTTCCAGAAGCGCTCCAGGTAGTCCTCGGGCACCTGCCAGTCGGTGGAGTCGACCCCCTCGGGTACGCCCTCCTCGAAGGGGAAGCGGTGGAAGCCGCTCTGCGTCCGCAGGCGCAGGATGACGGGCGGATCGTCTTCCAGTTCGACCACGTAGTCGGGAGTCACGCCGCCGCCGCCGTAGACCTCGCGGCCGAGATCGGTGCGGAAGACCGGGCGTTCCTCCTTGTCCCCCGGATCGAGCGGCGGCAACTCTTCTTCGTCGCCGTTGTCGCCGTTCACGTCGTACCCGGTGTAGTAGTCCCAGTACGAGGAGTAGTCGCGCTGGATCAACCGCCCTGCCGGCGTGTAGTAGCGCGCCGTCGTAAGGGCCAGTCCGGCGCCGTAGGACAGCTCGTAGACCGTCTGCACCAGGCCCTTGCCCCAGGTGGACTCGCCGACGACCAGGCCGACGTCGTGATCCTGGATGGCCCCCGAGACGATCTCGGAGGCGGAAGCGGAGCCGCCGTTGACGAGCACGACGACCGGCAGGCCGAGCGGCTCGTGGCGGCCCGTGGAACTGTACGACTGGTGGGAACTGTCGATCCGGCCCCGGGTCTCGACGATCGTCGTGCCCGGAGGCACGAACTGGTCGGAGACGGCGATCGCCTGGTCGAGCAGGCCGCCGCCGTTGTACCGGAGGTCGAGAATCAACCGCCGCATGCCCTGTGCCTTGAGTTCGGCCAGGGCGCGCGCGACCTCTCCGCCGGTGGAGCGGGAGAAGTCGGTGATCCAGAGGAAGCCGGTTTCCGGCGTCAGCATGTGGGCGTGGCGGACGGTCTCCTGCGGGATCTCGGCCCGCGTCACCGTGACCTCCAGCGGTTCGTCCAGGCCGGGACGGAGCAACGTCACCGTGACGTCCGTTCCCTTCGGCCCCTTTAGCTTCCGGATCGCCTCGTTCGGATTCATCTCCTCCGTCGGCTCGCCGTTGATCAGGTGGATGATGTCGCCGGCCCGAATGCCCTTCTCGTAACCCGGCGTGCCCTCGATCGGCGAGATCACCGTCAGACGGTTGTTGCGCGTTCCGACGTAGATGCCCAGCCCGTAGAAGGAACTCTGCTGGCGTTCCCGCATCGAGTCGTAGGCCACGGGCGGCAGGAAGGTCGTGTGCGGATCGAGGTTGCGCAGCATGCCCCCGATCGAGGCGTAGACGAGGTCCCGGTAAGTGACGTCGTCGACCGCGTAGTTCGCGTGGGCCGCCTCGATCAGCTCCGTGTAGAGGCGGACCTGGGCCACCTGTTCCGCGTCGATCGCCAGCAGGTTGTGACCCGCGAGCCCGCCGAGGACAGCGACCGCGGCAAAGAGAAGAAGTGCCAGATTGCGCCAGGGTTGCTTCACGGGAATCCGGGAGTGTACCAGCCGCTTGGCGTATCATGCCGGGCCATGTTCGGCCCGATCGGCATGCAGGAGATGTTGTTGATCATGGCGGCGGCTCTCCTCATCTTCGGTCCCAGGAAGCTGCCCGAGCTCGGCCGCACGCTCGGCCGCGGCATGGCGGAGTTCCGACGCGCAACGAGCGACCTGAAGCGGTCGATCGACGTCGAACTCGACGAGGAGAAGCGGCCCGCGCCGGCGCGCCGGATCGAAACTCCCGGGAGAAGCGCGAGCGTGTCGGACCCGGGCAGTTCGAAGAAACCGCGCGAATCGGGCGCCGGGGCCCCGAGTGACCCCGCAGTCTGAGGACGACGCTCCGGTCCAGCCGCCCGAAGCGCCGGAACCGGAGCGGTTGCCCGAGACGAGGCTGGGTAAGCGGAGGTCCGACGAGGAGGAAAACGAAGAACTCCCGAGGATGACGCTGCTCGAGCACCTCGACGAGCTGCGCCGCCGCATCCTGCGCACGCTGATCGTCGTCGTGGTCGCGTTCTTCGGCTGCTTCGCGTTCGCCGAGCGGATCTACAACCTGCTGGCGAAACCGATCGAGCCCCACGTCGATCAGCTCGTCTTCGACGGCGTCGCGGATCCCTTCATCGTGCAGGTGAAGGTGGCGCTGCTGGCCGCCGTCTTCGTCACCTCGCCCTATCTCGTCGCCCAGCTCTGGGGTTTCGTCGCGCCCGGCCTCTACCGCCGCGAGAAGCGCTACGCGATTCCCTTCATCTTCTTCGGTTCCCTCTTCTTCATCGGCGGCGGCGCCTTCGGCTACTTCGTCGCCCTGCCCTTCGCGACCGAGTTCCTGGTCAACATGGGCCTCAACGCCAACTGGGACGCCGACATCCGGATCGAGCGCTACTTCAGCTTCGCGGTCAACGTGCTGCTCGGACTGGCGGTCATGTTCCAGCTTCCCATCGTCATCTTCATGCTGTCGCAGCTCGGAGTGGTGACGCCGCGGTTCCTGATGCGGCACTTCCGCTGGGCGGTGCTCATCATCATCGTCGTCTCCGCGGTGATCACGCCGACGCCGGACGCGGTGAACATGACGATCGTGGCGGGGCCCACCGTGCTGCTCTACCTCGTCGGCGTCGGCGCCTCGGCGCTGGTGCAGCGGCGGAGGAAACGGCCGGAGGATGAGGACTAGGAGACGGGGCCGAGGGCTTCGATGATGCGGTCGACCAGCTCGCGGGCGGCGCCGCGGCCGCCGCGGGCGTCGAGCACGAGGTCGACGTTGTCGCGGACTTCCTGCACGGCGTCGGCCGGGGCGGCGGACAGGCCCGCGGCGCGGAGCACCGGCAGATCGACCAGGTCGTCGCCGACGTAGGCGACCTCGGACGCTTCGAGCCCGCGGCGCTCCAGCAGGTCGGCGAAGGCGGCGGCCTTGTCCCGGCAGCCCAGGAGGACCTCGTCGAAGCCCAGGTCGGCGGCGCGGCGCTCGACGGCGGGAGAATCCCTCCTGGCGCTCAGTAGCCCGATCCCGAGGCCCGCATCGCGCGCTCGCCGCACGGCCAGGCCGTCCCGGGTGTCGAACGCCACGGCCACTTCGTCGCCGACGTAGTAGAGCCGGCCGTCGGTGAGCACGCCGTCGACGTCGAAGAGCAGGAAGCGGAGCCGCAGAACAACGGAGGAGAGCATGGAAGGACTCCGTGGGAGCTACTTGCGGCGCAGGCCCCAGAGGTCGTGAATGTGAACCAGGCCTTCGAGACGGCCGTCGGCGTGACAGGTGAACAGCGACGTGATGCGGTGACGCTCCATCGCCTCCTGGGCGACGCTGACCAGGGCCTGCGCGGGGATCGTCTTCGGCTCGGGCGTCATGTAGTGGCGCACCGAGCGGTCCAGAAACGCGCCGCCGCCCGCGTCCACCGCCGGCTCGGTGTTCAGCAACCGCCGCAGGTCGCCATCGGAGATCACGCCGCACAGGCCGCCCGCATCGTCGATGACGGCGGTGATGCCGAACGACTTTTCGGTCATCTCGAACAGCGCCTCGCGCAGGGACGCCTCGAGCCCGACACGGGGCAGAGCGTCACCGCGGTGCATGACCTGCTCCACCGTCATCAGCCGGCGGCCGAGCTCGCCGCCGGGATGAAGGGTCGCGAAGTCCTCCAGCGTGAAGCCGCGGGCCTCGAGCAGCGCCATCGCCAGCGCGTCGCCCAGGGCCAGGGTGGCGGTAGTCGACGCGGTAGGCGCCAGGTTCAGGGGACAGGCCTCCTGGTCGATCGCGGCCGAGAGGTGCAGGTCGGCCCGCTCCGCGATCGTGCTCCGAACGGCGCCCGTGATCGCGATCAGGGGAACGCCGCGGCGATGCAGCACGTCGATCATCTTGAGCAACTCTTCCGTGCCGCCGGACGACGACGCGGCCAGGACGACGTCGCCCGGCACGATCATGCCGAGGTCGCCGTGGATCGCCTCGGCCGGGTGGATGAAGAGGGCCGGGGTTCCGGTCGAGGACAGGGTCGCCGCCACCTTCTTCATCACGTGGCCGCTCTTTCCCATGCCGGTGCAGACCACGCGCCCGCGGCAGTCGCGCATCCGCCGCACCGCTTCCGCGAAGTCGTCGCCGAGCTGGCCGATGAGACCCTGAATCGCCGCCGCCTCGATCTCCAGCACCTTGCGGGCGATCTCCAGGCTGCGGTCGCCGGAGGCGGCCGCCGCCGCGACCCGCTCGGCCACCTTCGACCCGCTCACACCCAGGGCCCCTCGGCGTTTCGCGAACGGTGGATCTCGAGCGCGGACAGGAGCAAGTTCTCGGCCCGCTGGAGCGGCAACTGCGTCTCCCGGTCGCAGCGCGCGGTGTCCGGGTCGGGGTGCACCTCCAGGTAGAGGCCCGCGGCGCCGGCGGCGATGGCGGCCCGGGTCAGGGGTTCGGCGAAGCGGCGGTCGCCGCCGCTCTCCTTCTCCCGCGCGCCGGGAAGCTGCAGCGAGTGGGTCACGTCATAGAGGACGGCGATCCCGTTCTCGGCCAGGATCCGGAAGCTCCGCATGTCGACGACCAGGTTGTGGTAGCCGAACGAGCTGCCGCGCTCGGTGACGGCGACGCGCGCGTTGCCGGTCGCCCGCGCCTTGTCGACCGTCCTCGCCATGTCGGCGGGCGCCATGAACTGTCCCTTCTTGATCAGGAGGGGTCGACCGGTCGCGGCGGCCTCGACCACGAGGTCGGTCTGCCGGCAGAGGAAGGCCGGGATCTGAAGCACGTCGCACACCTCGGCGGCGGCGCCGCACTGTTGCGGCTCGTGGACGTCGGTGAGCACCGGGAGGCCGGTGACCGCCCTGACTTCCTCCAGCGCCTTGAGGCCCTCGCCGAGTCCGGGACCGCGGAAGCTGTCGCTCGAGCTGCGGTTCGCCTTGTCGAAGGAGGACTTGAAGATCAGCGGCAGACCCAGACGATGGCTCATCGCCTGGAGTTCCTGGCCGAAGCCGACCAGCCAGTCGCGGCCCTCGATCACGCAGGGACCGGCGATCACCGGCAGCGCGCCGCCGCCGAGAGCTACTCCCGGCGCGAGCTCGAAGCCGTCTGCCAAGACGGCCTCAGTTCGCCTCGGCGCTGTCGGCCGGCAACTCGTCGCCGGCGCTCGCCGAGGCGGCCGCGCTCCGCTCCCGCTGTTCCACCGCGGCTCGAATATAGGAGACGAAGAGCGGGTGCGGGTCGGTCGGCCGCGAGCGGTACTCGGGGTGGAACTGGCAGCCGAGGAACCAGGGGTGGTCCGGCAGCTCGACGATCTCGACGAACTTGCCGTCGGGACTCCGGCCGGAGACGACGAGCCCGGCGCTCTGGAGCGCGCCCAGGTACTTCTGGTTGACCTCGTAGCGGTGGCGGTGGCGCTCCTGGATCAGCATCCGGCCCTCCGCTTCCTCGGCCGTCGCGGCGAAGACCTCGGCCGCCAGGGTGCCCTCCTCGACCAGGCAGGGATAGGCGCCGAGCCGCATCGTGCCGCCCATCTCCTCGACGCCGAGCAGATCGCGCAGCTTGTAGATCACCGGATCGGCGGCCGCTTCGTCGAACTCCGTCGACTGGGCGCCCGTCAGGCCGCAGGCGTTGCGTGACATCTCGATCACCATGCACTGCATCCCCAGGCAGATGCCGAACATCGGCACGCGTTTCTCGCGCGCGTAGCGGATCGCCCGGATCTTGCCCTCGACGCCGCGGGGGCCGAAGCCGATCGGGACCAGCAGGCCGTCCACCTCGAACAGTTCCTGCGGCCAGGACTCCGCCTCCAGGTCCTCCGCGTTGATGTAGACCAACTGGACCTCGACGTCGTTGGCGATGCCGCCGTGCATCAGGGCCTCGTTCAGGCTCTTGTAGGCGTCGGGCAGTTCGACGTACTTGCCCACGATGCCGATCCGTACCCGGCCCCGCGGGTTGCGGATGCGGTCGACCATCCGTTCCCAGCCAGCCAGGTTGCGCGGCGAGCCCGGCAGGTTCAGCAGGTCGAGGAGCGACTCGTCCAGGCCCTCGCGACAGAACATCAGGGGCACTTCGTAGATCGTGTCGACGTCGCGGGCGGCGACCACGTTGCGCGCGTCGACGTTGCAGAACAGGGCGATCTTCGCCTTCGTCTCCGCCGGCAGGTCGCGGTCGACCCGGCAGAGCAGGATGTCCGGCGAGATGCCGATCGCCCGCAGTTCACGCACCGAGTGCTGGGTCGGCTTCGTCTTCTGCTCGTCGGAGGCGGCGATGTAGGGCACCAGCGTGAGATGGAGGTTGACCGCGTTGTTGCGTCCGAGTTCCTGGCGGAACTGGCGGATCGCCTCCAGGAAGGGCAGGGACTCGATGTCGCCCACCGTGCCGCCGATCTCGACCAGGACGACGTCAGCGTCGCCGGCCACCCTGCGCATCCCGGCCTTGATCTCGTCCGTCACGTGGGGAATCACCTGGACCGTATTGCCCAGGTAGTCCCCGCGCCGCTCCTTGTTGATCACGGCCTCGTAGATCTTGCCGGTCGTGTAGTTGTGCTTCTTGCTCGTGCTGCAGGTCGTGAAGCGCTCGTAGTGCCCGAGGTCGAGATCCGCCTCGGCGCCGTCGTCGGTCACGAAGACCTCGCCGTGCTGGTAGGGCGACATCGTGCCCGGATCGACATTGACGTACGGGTCGAGCTTCATCAGTTCGACCGAGAAACCGCGCGCCTCGAGGATCGCGCCTACCGACGACGCGGCGACGCCCTTGCCCAGCGATGACACGACGCCGCCGGTGATGAAGATGTACTTGGCCATGGCGATAAACCTCGTCTTGTCTGTCAGCCACTCGTTTCGGCAAGCATCCGCCGCTGGGCCAGCGCCAGGTCCATCGGCGTGTCGACCCCCAGGGGCGCCTCGTCGACCGGCAGCACCCGGATGCGAATGCCGTTCTCCAGGGCGCGAAGCTGCTCCAGGCCTTCACAGCGCTCGAGCGGCGTCCGCTCCAGGTCGGCGAGCCGCAGGAGAACGCTCCGCCGGTAGCCGTAGACGCCCACGTGCAACCGGACCGGCGCGGCCGGTTCCCCTTCGTCCGCCGGTTGCCGGCGGAAGGGAATCCCCGCGCGGCTGAAGTACAGGGCGTAGCCGTCGCCACCGCAGACGACCTTGACCTGGTTCGGATCCCGCAGCGCATCCTCGTCGACCGCGGCGGCCAGCGTCGCCATGTCCTCCCCGGGATGCGCGCGAAGGTGCGAGGCCAGCTCGGTGATCGCCCCGGGATCGAGCAGGGGCTCGTCGCCCTGCACGTTGATCACGGCGTCGGCACGCCACCGGCGCGCCGCCCAGGCGATCCGGTCGGTACCGCTCCTGCAGTCCTCGGGCGTCATCTCGCAGTGACCGCCGAAGTCCTCCACCGTGCGGCGGATCTCCTCGTGGTCCGTCAGCACGACGACGGCGTCGAGGCCCGAGGCCTCGCTCGCTCGCCGGTAGACGTGCTCGATCATCGGTCGGCCGCAGATCGGTAGCAGAGCCTTCCTGGGCAGTCGGATCGAGTCATAGCGAGCAGGAATGGCACAGACGACGCCGACCGCGTCTGCTACGAGTCCAGCACTCGACACGGCCCACATTACCCGCGCGCCGCGCCGGGGGTCAAACCAACCCGGCTGTAGGCTCGCGGCGTGAAGGACGCGCCTCGATCGCCAGTGGCGAGGACGGTGCTCGTCGTCGCGTTGCTGGCCATGGGCTTCGCGCAGCCCGGTTGCGTCAGCGAGCCGGCGGCGACCGGCGCCGCGGAGTGGATCTGGGCCGACGGCATCGATGCGGAGCCGGGCCGGCCGGCGTCCTACGTGTTGCTGCGCGACTTCGAGCTGCCGGCGGCGCCCGAGGCGGCGGCGCGGCTGTTCATCGCCGCGGATAACGAGTACGCGGTGCACCTGAACGGACACCAGATCGCCCGGGGCTCATTCCGGCGGGGAGAACCGATCGACGAGTTCCAGGTCGCCCACCTGCTGCGCGCGGGCTCGAACCGCCTGACCATCGAAGCACGGACGCCCCACGGCGACGGCGGCCTGCTCGCCGGCATCGAACTCGACAACGGCTCGAAGCCAGTGGTGACGGACGCCGACTGGCGGTTCACGCAAGCCTGGGATCCGCGGCTGGTCAAGGGAGAGATCCCGCTTTCGGACGCCGCCCCGACGCTCCGACCGGTCCGGGTCTGGGGACGGCCGCCGGTCGGCCGCTGGGGCCGCGTGAACCGCGGCGAACTGCAGAAGCCCGATCAGATCTGGCGCTCCGCCGTAGCCTGGCGCATCGTTCGCGTGACCGCGTCGCCGGGCCTCGAGATCGAGCCAGGATGGCGATCCTCTCATCGAGCCGACTTCGGCCGGGAAGTCGCCGGCGTGCTCGAACTCGACTTTCGACCGGCGGCGGCCGAAGGCCACCGGGAACTGCGCATCTGTCTGGCCGGCGACTGCGAGCGGCGGCCGCTGGTGCTGACTTCCGGCAGGCCGGCCTGGCGCGATTCGGACCGTCGCAGCTTCGACGCTGTGATCGTCAGCGGCGTGCCCGGGCTGCGGGCGGTCCGGGCGCGGAGATAGGTCGCCGCTTCGCGGCGCGGTTTCCCGGCCGCCTGCGGCGGCAGCGGGTCAGATGACCCGCGCATGTATGGTCCGCCCCGCTTGTGCAAGGGCTCTTTCCGGGTTTCTGGCGAGGTAGGTGCAGTTGCTTGCATGTATCCGGCCTGTTGATGGGAGTCTCCGTGTTGGAGTTCCCTGGCCCCGATGGAATACGCGCGCGCCGGCCTCTTCACACCCAGACGGCCTCTTGATGGGCCTTGCGCGGGTTCAGGCTGATCGACGCGCCGGTCCGACCTATTTCGCCATCGCTCGAAAAAGTCCTCGCAAACTGCTTGGTGGGGCAATCCTCCCTTGGTTGGTTCCCTGTGCCTCGGACCGCCTACGCGGCCCGCGGCGCCTTCGTTCGACCGCCGACGTGCAGCGCGTCGCTGTAGCTCTCGTCGTGCCTGAGCACCGCCCAGGCGATCCGCGCCAGCTTGTTCGCCACCGCCACCGTGGCGACGTTCGGCCCCCGGCGCCGCTTGACGTCCAAAGCCCACTCCTTCAGACGAGTCCGCTCGCCCTTGTGGGCCGTGCGCAGCACCGCCCGCGCACCGTGGATCAACAGAGCCCGCATGTATCGGTCGCCGCGCTTGCCGATCCCCAGCAGCTTCGTGCGACCGCCGGTCGAGGACTGACGAGGCACCAGACCGAGAAACGCCGACATCTGACGACCGCTGCTGAAGGCCCAGCCGTTGCCCACCGACGCCACCAGCGCCGTCGACACCATCGGACCGATGCCCGGTATCGACCGCAGACGCTCGCACAGAGGATTCTCCTTCGACTCCCGCACAAGCATCGAGGTCAGGTCCGCCACCTGCTCGTCTGCCTGCATCAGAGCCTTGTGCTGCATGCACAGTAAAGCCCGAAACTCGCCCGGCAGGTCCCGCTCCGGGTCCGATGCGATCGCGGGCACCTCCCGCATCACCACCGACAGCCCCTGCGGCAACACGATCCCGTACTCCCCCAGAAAGCCCCGCAACTGGTTCGCCAACTGCGTGCGCAGACCCACCATCGCCTCCCGGCTCCGATGCACCTGCTGAAGCGCCCGACGCTCCTTCGTCTTGTAAGGCACGAAACGCATCGTCGGACGTGACACCGCCTCGCAGATCGCCTCCGCGTCGTGGTAGTCGCTCTTGTTCGACTTCACGTACGGACGCACAAACTGAGGACTCATCATCCGCACGTCGTGACCCAGATCGCTCAGCTTCTCCACCCAGTGGTGCGCGCCGCAGCTCGCCTCCATGCCCACCAGGCAAGGCTTCAACCGAGACATCAACTCCATCAACCGCGGCGCCTTCACCTGACGCTGCAACACCACCGCCCCAGAACCGTCCATACCGCACACCTGGTACACGTGCTTGCCCAGATCGATACCGACTCGAGTAATCTCTTCCACGGTCCGCCTCCTCCTTGTTGGTTGGTGAAAACACCATTCTGGCCCTCAAGAGGCCGTATGGGTGCGGGGCGGACCATCCCATTACCCAGTGGTCTACGGCTCCTCCCAGTCGACACCTTCAGGCGGTTCGAAGCGGCCGGGAGGCGCGCCGGACCGGTAGTCGCCGAGCAGGAACCGGTTCTCGTTGCGCTGGGCGTCGTAGTAGGTCAGTTCCCGCAGCCGCTGGTCGTCGCCGTCGATGACGACTTGCACCTCCGCCACGTCCTCGCTCGGTTCGAGCGGTCGCAGAACGAGGCGCAGCCGACTCCCTTCGGCCGCGTCCAGCTCCGCCTGGTACCGGTCCCGGAGGTCGCTGGTCGAGAGCAGAAAGAAGTCGAGCCCGGGCGCGGGCTGTTCCGAGAGGTCGTAGCGCTGGCCGACCGTCTCGCCGGGATTCCAGTGGTGGACGGTGCGTCCGCAGAGCAGGAACGCCTTCTCGAACGGCGGAAAGTAGTCCCAGCGCAGACACCCCGGCAAATCGATGGCGAGGCTGCCACGCTCGGTCTCGCCGTCCTCGGGCGCGAAGCCGAAGGGGACGAAGGTCTGCACGAAGCCCGCCGACAGCGGCCCCGAACCCTCGAGTCCTCGCCGGAAGTCGTCGAGTACGCGCCAGGGGTCGTCGGCGGCCGGCGCCGCGTCGGCGAACCCGAACGCCGAGGCGACGAGGGTCGCCAGCGCCGCCGCCCGGATGTGTGACATCAGTGCTTGAAGTGACGCCGGCCGGTGAGCACCATCGCGATGCCGTGCTCGTCGGCGGCGGCGACGATCTCGTCGTCGCGCACCGAGCCGCCCGGCTGTGCGATCGCGGTCACGCCGGCCGCGGCCAGGGTGTCGACGCCGTCGCGGAAGGGGAAGAAGGCGTCGGAGGCCGCCACCGTCCCGGCGAGATCCAGTTGCGCCTTGTCCAGCGCGATCCGGCAGGAGTCGACGCGGCTCATCTGGCCGGCGCCGATGCCCACCGTCTGGTGCTCGTTGGTGACGACGATCGCGTTCGACTTGGTCGCCCGGCATACCTTCCACGCGAAGTCGAGCGCGCGTAGCTCGGCCGCGTCCGGCCGCGTCCGGGTCGGACAGTTCCAGCCGGCCGGATCCTCCGGCGCGGCATCGATCTGCTGGCCGAGGAAGCCGCCCTCGATCGCTCGCAGCTCCCACTCGCCGGCTACCGGCGAGAAGGCGGGACACTCGAGCAGGCGCAGGTTCTTCTTCCGGCCCAGCCGCTCGAGCGCGGCCGGCTCGTAGGCGGGCGCCGTCACCACCTCGACAAAGAGCTTCGCCATCGCTTCCGCGAGAGCGCTGTCGAACGGCCGGTTGACGGCGATGATCGAACCGAAGGCCGACACCGGATCGCAGGCCAGCGCCCGTTCGTAGGCCTCGACCAGCGTGCCGCCGCGACCGACGCCGCAGGGGTTGTTGTGCTTGACGATGACGACGACGGGGTCTTCGTCCGGACTGTCGAACAGCGCCGACAGCTTGCGCGCCGCGTCGGCGTCCAGGAGGTTGTTCCACGAGAGTTCCTTGCCCTGAAGCTGGCGAAAGCCGCCGAACACACCGCCGCCGCCGACCTGCCGGTAGACCGCGGCCGCCTGGTGCGGGTTCTCGCCATAGCGCGGCTGGAGCACCCGTTCGAGTTCGAGGCGTACCGTGCCGGGGAGCGCGCCGGGCCCGGCGCCGTCGGCCAGCCAGTCGGCGATCGCGGCGTCGTAGCTGCGCGTGTGCCGGAAGGCCTTCAGCGCCAGTCCGCGGCGGACCTCCTCGGACAGGCCGCCCTCGCTCTCGAGCGCCGCGAGCACGACCGGGTAGTCCGACGGGTCGACGACGACGGCGACGTTGGCGAAGTTCTTGGCGGCCGCCCGGACCATGCTGGGACCGCCGATATCGATCATCTCCACCGTGCCGTCCACCGAGGCGTCCGGGGCCGCCGCGGCGTCCGCGAACGGGTAGAGGTTGACCGCGACCAGGTCGATCGGCGGAATCTCGTGCTCCTCGAGTTCGTCGCGGTGTTCCGGGCGCCGGCGGTCGGCGAGGATGCCGCCGAAGATGCGTGGATGCAGGCTCTTGACCCGGCCGTGGAGAATCTCGGGGTGGCCGGTGATCTCGGACACCGCGGTCACCGGCACGCCGCCCTCGGCGAGTTGCCGTGCCGTGCCGCCGGTGGAGACGATCTCGACACCCAGTTTCGCCAGACCCGACCCGAGATCCTCCAGCCCCGTCTTGTCGAAGACCGAAACCAGTGCGCGGCGAACGGGGAGCATCGGCGTCGGCGCAGCGTAGCACGCAGGAGCTGCCGCGTTGACGCGCCTGGTGCCTCTTGGTAGAACACCCTGCTCTACGTGCGGCCCGCGCGACCTGCCCAGGTAGCTCAGTTGGTAGAGCACCTGACTGAAAATCAGGGTGTCGGTGGTTCGAATCCGCCCCTGGGCACCATCCACGCGAGCCCGGCGACCGCCCTCTCCCGGGACCGCCGCCGCTACGGATTCCGAGAATCCGCAGCAATTCCGCAACAGCTTCCAGAGCTTCCTGACCGGGGTCCGGAAGTTGCAACTGGCGGCAACGAAAACACTTACGGCGAGGCCGGGAGCCCGGCCGCGCCCCCGGCGAAGAACACCGTCTTGACACACCCTTCATGCGGCCTGTACGTTGTTTCGCGGATAGGGACTGTGACCAAGAATCGCATCCTGATCCACCGGTCCTGAGACGCGACCTTCGGATCGGAGCCTGAGAAGGGCGAAAGTCACGTTCGCGTGGTGGGCGCCCCTTGAAGGCGAAGGTTGGAGGGTCACGACTTGGAAGCCGGGCTCGGCGGCAGGGGCCGCTTGGAGTTCGGGGACTCGGAGGCGCAAGCCGAAGGGAATCCAGGTTCCGAAAAGCTCCAGTCATCGAGTGGCTCCCGTGGCCGACAGTCTTCCCGGGAGCGGCGCCGAAGGGCGAAAGCCGTACGGAGGCGCAACCGGGGAGACGGCTTCAGGGAAGCGGACGGCCGGAAGTTGCCCGGCAGCAACGGAAAGCCGACCGGTTGACTGAAGTGCTTCCGTTGGCAGACCCTACGGGGGCTTCGTCGTGAGACCCGACCAGTCGAGCGACGGAGTGCCCCGCAGGCGTCAGGTTGGCAGAGGCCAGGCTTCGGCGAGTCCCCGCGGCGGCGAGCCGCAGGGCGGCAGGCTCGGAGGCGCAAGCCAAGGAGTCAGTTGCCTGAGGCAAAGACGCTGCGGACCGTTCGGCCGTCAGAGCCGAAGGGGCGACTGCAAGAGCGCAAGCTCAAACGGAAGACCCGGAGGGGAAGACGATCGAAGGGGAGACCCGGCCGGTGGCGCGCTCGCGCTCCGAGACCCATGCCCGCCAAGCTGTAGAGGTCCAGGAGATGCGAACGGAGGGGTGAGAGGCTGAGGTCGATTCGGGTGAGATTCCTGAAGCGGTCCCTATCCTCTTTTCTGGCCCGGCGGAAACCTAGCACGGCCCGCCCATAAGTGCAACCCCTCCAGTAACTTACAGGGGTTGGCCCGCCCGCCCGCCGCAGACAGGCGGAATGTTGGACGTTCTCCCGGACGTTCCACCTCGCGAAGCCGGCGGCCGGCCAGGACCTCGGAGAAACCAGTTCTCCGACGCTCCCTCAGAGTCGACCGAGAAGCCAGGGGTCGGTCACACCACTCCGTCGCGCCGCCGGCCTGGGCCTTCCGCATGTCGGACCGGCTTCCGCGCCCTCCGGCGGGTCGACCGGACCACCGCGACGTGGAAGTGAACCGTTGCGGTCAGAAACTGGTCAGACAAGCGTCACGCATCGTCTGGAACGCTCCGTGCGTAGTCTTATTTCGTGTTCTCGAAAACTCGGTTCCCGGTCCTACGACCGTGGAACCGGGACTTCCGGCAGAAGGAAGACCTGCCCCGAGCGGCCGTCGAGAAGTCACCTCATGCAGCGCGGTAATGACAGGTCGCAAGAGGCAGCGCCCAGGCGCGGCAGCGGCCGGAGCACCGGCGGCGGCCAGGCGCCCCGCCTGCGGTTCGGCGACTTCGAGTTCGACCCCGAGACGCTCGAGCTGCACAGCGACAGAGAGACCATTCGGCTCCAGCCCCAGCCGGCCAAGCTGCTTCATCTGCTGATCGCCAGTCGCGGCGCCGTCGTATCGCGCGACGCCGTTCGGCGTCACCTCTGGCCCGACGAGATCCACGTCGAGTTCGACCAGAGCATGAACTCTTGCGTCAAGCGCATTCGCGTGGCGCTCGGGGACAACGCGGAGGCTCCCCGCTACATCGAGACACTCCCACGGATCGGCTATCGATTCCTGCAGCCCGTGCTGGAAGTTCGCGACAGTGGTCCGCCGCTCCCGGCCGCGCGGGCGGCGCCCAGCGCCCCGAAGCCCCGTCCGCGTTCGCGACGGATAGCGGCCGCGGTGCTCGCGGCGGTGGTCGGCGCCATTGGCATCGTCCTCACGGTCGTGGTCTGGCATGCCCTGGACTCCCGGCCCGGCACCGCCGACGAGGCGCCGCGTCACGTGCTGGCGGTCCTGCCCTTCGCCGCCCTCGAGAACTGGACCGGGGCCGAGCCCTTCCGCCAGGCCCTGGCCCAGGAACTCATCACCTCGCTCGCCCGCCAGGGCTCGCAGAACCTCGCGGTCGTGGCCCAGGACCCCGGGCCCGACGACGAGACCGACGTGTCGGTGCCCGGCGTCAACGCCGACTTCGTCCTCGACGGCCGCGTTCAGCTCGAACAGGGCAGGCTCCGGGTGTGGGCGCGCCTCCTGCTCGCGAAGGACGGCACCGTGCTGTGGACCGAGGCCTACGACGGCGCCGAGGACGAGATCCTCGTCTTCCAGACCGAAGTGAGCGCGCGGATCGGCGACGCCGTCCTGGGCCGGCTGGCGCAACTCGTCGAGCAACCCGCGGGTCGGCAGCGGCGGAGCTAGCAGTCGCGCCAGGAGCCGGAGCGGCCCTGCAGGCCGACGGCCGCCGCCAGTTCACTGAGGAAACGCGTCCGCGCGACCTCCTCGGCCCCGAACCGGAGGAGATGCTCCGTGACCTGCTGGCAATCGATGAAGGCGAAACCCCAGTTCCGCAGACGGTCGACCAGATGAACCAGGGCGACCTTGGACGCGTTCGAACGCCGCGCGAACATCGACTCGCCGAAGAACGCGCCGCCGACGGCGACCCCGTAGAGACCGCCGGCCAGCTCGCCGTCCGCGAAGCACTCGACCGAGTGAGCGAAGCCCCGGCGGTGCAGGCGATCGAAGGCATCGATCAGGGGCCGGGTGATCCAGGTGCCAGGCCTGCCCGGACGGTCCTCGGCGCAGGCGGTCATGACGTCCCGGAAGCACGCGTCGACCGTAACCTCGAAGCGACCCTGCCGCAGCTCCTTGCGGAGGCTCCGCGAGACCCGGAACCGCTCCGGATAGAGCACCAGCCGCGGGTCGGGCGAGAACCAGAGCATGGGGCCGTCGACGCCCAGCAGCGGCCAGGGAAAGATACCCGCCCGGTACGCGGCCAGCACGCGCTCCGGTTCGAGGTCGCCGCCCACCGCCAGCAGGCCGCTCGGATCCGCCTGCTCCGGTGGCGGGAAGTCCAGGCTCCGCTCGTCGAGCACGAAGGGGCCCCGCCGCTTCATCGCCGGCAGCTCATACGTTGAACCGGAAGTGAACGACTTCGCCGTCGCGCACCGGGTATCCCCGACCCTCCAGACGCAACGTTCCACGGTCCCGGCAGACCGCCATCGAACCGGCGTCGATCAGTTCCCGCCAGTCGACGACTTCGGCGCGGATGAAGCCGCGCTCGATGTCGGAGTGAACGGCCCCCGCCGCGGTTCCGGCCGTGTCGCCACGGCGGATGGTCCAGGCACGCACTTCGTCCTCGCCGACGGTGAAGAAGGAAATCAGTCCAAGGAGACTGTAGCCCGCCCTCACCACGCGCACCGCGCTGGGCTCCTCCAGACCCGCTTCGTCCAGAAAGGCGCCGCGATCCTCCGGCTCGAGGCGCGAGATCTCCTCTTCGATGGCGGCACTGACGGCCAGTCCGCCGGCGCCGGGCGGAAGCTCGAGGCCGGTGACGACATCCTGGTCGCCAGCTGCCTCTTCGTCGACGTTCAGAACGACCAGCATCGGCTTCAGGGACAGCAGCCCGTAGCCCCGGAGCTGCTTCTCCTCGTCGTCGCCGAACTCCATCGACCGCAGCGAAGTCTCCGCTTCGAGCGCGGGCAGAACACGCTCCGACAGCAGCGCGCGCTCGCGCTTCTCCCGGTCGGTGAGGCCCCGCTTCTCGGCCTGGACCAGGCGCTCGAGCCTGCGCTCGACCAGCTCGTAGTCCGCGAGGATCAGTTCGAGGTCGACCGCGGCGACGTCACGCGCCGGGTCGACGCCGCCGGCCGGGTGGACGAGTTCCGGATCCTCGAACGCGCGCACGACGTGTACGAGGGCGTCCATCATCCGCAACTCGGCCAGGTCCAGGGTCTCGCCCCGGCCGCGGTCGATGCCCGGCACGTCGACGAACCGCACCTGCGCCGGCACGTAGCGCCGCGGCCTGTAGAGCGCGCGGAGCCGCTCGAGGCGCGGGTCGTCGACGCGGGCGACCCCGATGTTCGTCGTCCTGGACGCCTTGAACTTTCCGGTCTCCTGGCGCGAAGCCGTCAGCGCATTGAAGAGCGCCGTCTTGCCCGCCTTCGGCAGGCCGAGGATGCCGAGCTGCATCCGCCGCGACCTTCAGACGCCGGCGCCGAAGTTGGCGGCGAGGATGGCCAGGTCCTCGCCGTCGACCTGGCCGCTGCCGTCGACGTCGGCGTCGGCGTCGTAGCGCCGCGACCTCTCGCCCGCGCCGAACGCCAGACCGAGGCGGACCAGATCCGAGCCGGTGACCCGTCCGTCCCCGTCCACGTCGCCCGGCGGTACGACCGCACCGTAGACCTGGAAGCGTCCGAGCAGCCGGTTGTAGACGTTCCCGTTCAGGTCCCAGGCGCGGAGGGTCATCGTGACCACCCCGCTCAAGGGGACGGACGGCTTGTAACTCCAGTGCAGGCCTCGTCCATCGTCGTCCACAGCAGGCGCCGGCGCGGGCGCGCCGCCGACCACGAGACTTGCCGACCCTCCCACGATGCCGCTGCCGAAGTCCCTCATCTCCACTTCCACCGTGGTTTCGGCCGCGACCTGACTCGCGCCGTGCGCCGGCGAGAGTCGGGTCGGCACGGGCGGCACGGTATCCGTCGCCAGCAGGGCGTCGGCGAAGACCCTCGCCAGCAGGTCGTAGCCCGGTCCGTTCGGGTGACCCACAGGGTCCTCCTCGCCCGCGTAGTAGTACTCACTGAAGAGCCGCGCCCGGGTGCTGAACACCTCGAACGGATCGACCAGGCCGCGGCCGTGTTCCGCGGCCAGCCGCCGGATCGCCTGCACGAGATCCTGGTTCTCGACGTTGTTCGGGTCGAAACGGGCATTCTGCAGGCGGGGAATCAACGTCGCGTGGAAAGGTGTCCGGCCGGCCTCGGCCGCCCGCGAGGCCATGCGGTCCAGGTTGAACAGGGTCGTCTCCGGCGAGATTCCGCGGTTGATGTCGTTCGTGCCTTCCATCAGCAGCAGGCAGTCGCCGGGTTCGGCGAGCACCCCGTCGATGCGCGCCAGTCCCTCCGGCGTCCGTTCGGCGCCCACGCCGCGGTTGTCGACGACAAGCCCGGGTACGAGGTCCTCCAGGCGCGGCGGGTAGCCTGGCGTTTCCCGCCCCGGATCGTCGCCCACGCCGGCCGTGATGCTGTCGCCGAAGGCCTTGCAGCGGGTCGGGGTCTGCGCCGTCGCCGCGCCGCCGAAGACGAACGCGAGGACAGCGGCCGCGGCGGCGAGCCGGAGCGCCCGCGAGGCGCCGCCTGGGGGCCCGATGAGGTGGTTACCGGCCAATGGGCGGTCATCCTACAAGCGCCGGTTCCGACCGTTCGACGGGTTCCTTCCTTCTGATTTATGTGCTATTGTGCATGTTTGCACATCCTGTCAGTCTTCCTTGTACTCGGGCCCCTCGCACCCTGAGAGGAGAAGAACGGAATGATGAGGCAAACCTTCGGTCTGGTTCTCGCAGCGGTACTCGGAGTTCCCGCCGCTCTTGCGGCACAGGGCACGTCCTACGTTCTGATCGGCGACAGCGACGACTCCCGGGAGGTTCTACTCAGCGTTCACAACCCGACCGCCCAGGGTCAGAGCTTCGACGTTCTCCCGATTGCGGCGGGAACCAACGGCGTCCATCGCTCGAGCCCCCCGACCCGCATCGACGTTCCGGCCGGACGCACGATGGTCTACTCCGATCTCGCCGGCGACGGCCCCGCGATGGTCGAGCTGACGGCTCACGGCGAACTCACGTTCCAGGCCTACCTGATGCCTCTGAACTCGATCGGCAGCCGGGTCGGTCTGCGCCAGCAGATCCCGATCGTCGACTCGGAGAGCCTCATCCGCGGCGGTAACTGGGCTTACGTGAGCGGACTGCGCCGCGACTCCTACGATCGCTCCGACTACGCGATCCTGAACCTCTCCCATTCGACCAACACGTGCGAGCACCGGGTCCGCAGCCGCGAGGGCTACTGGGCCCGGGAGTCGAGCATCCTGAACCACCCGCCCCTGTCGCTGACGTACGTGGCCGACGTGCTGGCGGTGGTTGGCGTGGAGCTTGGCGACCGCTACACCATCTCGACCAACTGCGGCGAAAGCTTCTACGTGGCGGCACTCGTCTCGGACGACAGAAGCGACAGGCTGACCGTGCTGGAACCATCGCAGAGCGGCGTCTCCAGTCTGAGGCCGCCCGGATACGGCGAGCCACCGCCGACGCCCAACCCCGGGACGCCGGATCCGCCACCCTCTTCCGGCTGCACCCAGGGTTGGGTCTGCGTCGACCTGAAAGGCACCTTCCACCGCGCCACCACGGCCCGGCCCAGCTACGAGACCAGGCTGAACACCCCCGCGGGCACCTACCGGCGCGCCGTCTTTCGCTTCAAGGTCCACCACGGCGGCTGGAACAGCGATTCGTCGCGTAACCAGAACCTGTTCTGGCTGGCGCGCGAGAAGCACGTCGACCTGTTCGGTTTCGGAGTCGCCAAAGGCCCCGGCGGACCGGCCCAGGTCTTCTACCGCACGGACTGGGGCATCAACCACGTCAACAAGCAGCGGGTCGTGAAGCACTACCTGATGCCGGCCGGCCAGACCTACGACGTGCTGTACGACTTCGACGCCGCCGGCCGGCGCATCACGCTGACCCTGACCGACTCGAACGGCAACGAGGTCTTGAGGTCCGAAGGGCAGCCCAACATCTCCGAGATCCCCTTCGCCCAGGGCCAGCGGATCGCGGTCGGTTTCGGCTTCCGCGGCGAGTACGAGAACGAGCCCGCGCAGCCCGGCTGGCGCTGGTCCGACCTGCACATCGAGCTGCTGCCCAAGTAGCCGGTCCGCGCCGCCGCCATAAGGTTGCCGGCATGAGGCGACGTCCGGCGCGGAACCGACTGGCCGCGGCGATCCTCGCAGCAGCCCTGTGGACGGCCTGCGCCGAGGCGCCGCCGGTCCACCGCGGGCCCATCGTGCTGATCACGATCGACGCGCTGCGCGCCGACCTGGTCGGTACCGGCCTGCTGCCGAACCTGGATGCTCTCGCGGCCGAAGCGGACTGGGCCGGCGAGGCGATCACGACGTCGAGCTGGACCGTGCCGTCCATGGCTTCCCTGTTCACCGGCCAGCAACCCTGGCGTCACGGCAGTTGGCACAGCGCCCGCGCCCACCTGCGCGACGACGTGCCGACCCTGCCCGAGATCCTCCGTGAACTCGGCTACGAGAACGCCGCCTTCCGCTCGAACAGTTGGCTCACCCAGACCTTCGGCTACGTCCGCGGCTTCGACCGCTTCGGCCCTGTGAGCCGGATGGAACGGGTCACGGAGGTCCTGGCGGCGCTCGACGGCGGACAGCAGTTCGTGTGGATGCACCTGCTGCCGCCCCACGCGCCCTACCGCCGGCACGCCCGCTATCTCGACCGGCTGGAGGCGCCGCGCGACGACCTGCCGGAGCGCATCACTCCGCTCGACATGCGGCCGTTCGCGGACCCGGAGAGGCCCCTCGATCCGGATCAGCGGGAAAGGGCCTGGCAGCTCTACCAACTGACCGCAGCCCACGCGGACAGCGAGGTCGGCCGGATGCTGGACGCCCTGCGCGACAGCGGCCACTTCGACGAGGCCCTGATCGCCGTGACCTCCGACCACGGCGAGGAGTTCGGCGAGAACGGCCAGGTTCTGCACGGCAACAACCTGCACCGGGTGCTGATCGAGGTGCCGCTGATCGTCAAGCTGCCGGTGGACTGGCCCCGTGCGATCGACCCCGGCGCGACGGTGGCCAACCACCGCCTGTTCTCCACGCTGATCGAGGCCGCCGGCGGCACGCCGCCGCCCGGCAGTCCGCCCAGCCTGTTCGAGCCCAGCTCGGACGGCGCCCTGTCCGAGCTCTACCTGGGCAACGGGGTGAACCGGATGTCCCTGGTCGAGGGCGACCGCCAGCTCCTGTGGACCAGTCGCTTCGCGCCAACGGAGGAGCGCTACTTCGACGCGATGCTGGCGCTAGCCGGCGCCGAGCCTCCGTCGCCGCTGCCGGAGCCGCCGGAGGAGCTGACGGCACGCCTCGAACGGGAGTTCGAGAACGCGCCGCCGCTCATGGGAGCGCCCGGAACGCGCCCCGGTCTCCAGGCCTTCGAGTGGGGAGCCGGCGGCACGGTCGAGCCGGGCGCCGCGGAGGACGACTTCGCGCGCCGGTTGCAGGACCGATGGCAGGCGGAGAACGGTTCCGACCTGGCCGCCAGGCTCGCCGAGCGGGGCGAGCCCGAGATCAGTCCGGAAGAGATGGAACGGCTGCGCGCGCTGGGCTACGTCGTGACGTCGCGCAAGCCGGCGCCGGACGGAGAGTAGCGCGCTACAGCCTGCCGTCCTGTCGGTGCGCGGGTCTTCTGACCCGCTGCCGCCGGAGGCGGCCAGAAGAGCGGGCCGCGAAGCGGCCACGACTCTCCGCTACAGCCGCGGCTTGCTCGCGGGCCGGAGCCGCAGGTCGTAGACCTCTGCCGACGGCGGCAGCGCGGCGGCGTCGACGATCGCTGCCGCGACCTCCGCGGGGTCGAGGAAGCGTTCGGCGTCGTAGCGCTGGCCGAGAGCGCGGCAGACCTCCCGCTGCATCCGGCCGCGGGTCCTTCCGGGGTACACGCTCAGCACGCGGACGCCGTCGGCGTTCACTTCGGCGCGCAGGCCGTCGGCGACCGCCCGCAGCGCGTGCTTGCTCGCGGCGTAGGCGACGGCGCCGGCGCCCGCTCCGAGGCCCGCGGTCGAGTTGACGAAGACGACCAGGCCACGGCGGGCGCGGAGCGCCGGCAACAGTCGCCGGGTCAGAAGGTACGGAGCGCGGACATTGACGGCGAACTGGAGATCGAGGTCCCCTTCCGGCGCCGATTCGACCGGTCCCGCGCGGAAAGCGCCGGCGGCGTGAACGAGGAGATCCACGCCGTCGCCCAGCGACTCCGCGGCCGAACCCGCCTCGACGACCGCCGCCTCGCCGGTGAGGTCTCCGGCGACGCTCCGAACGGCGCCGCCTTGTGGCCGCCGAGTGTCGGTGCGCCGGCCTTCTGGCCGGCTCTCCGTTTCGAGTTCCCCGCCGATCTCCCGCAGCCGCGCCTCGTCCCGGCCCAGGAGCAGCAGCGACGCCCCTTCCGCGGCGAGCGCCCGGGCGACGGCCCCGCCGATCGCGCCGGTGGCCCCGGCCACGACCGCAACCCGATCGGCAAACCTCGACACGGGCGGAGCTTACCGGCCGGTAAGCTGCGGCTGATGCCGAGGTCGCTTCGCCTGACGCTGACGATCCTCGCCTTGGCCGGCGCGTCTCCCGGGGGAATCGCGGCCGACGGGCTGACCGCCTACCGCGGATCGGCCTGGGCGCATCTGCAGGCGACCTCCGCACCGCCCGTCCTGTGGCTGGGAACCGAACGCTCCGTGGAGTTGCCCGCGGCCGGAGCGGCGGGCGCCGCTCGCTACGACGACCTGGTCCTGCTCGACCCGCGACCGGACGGCCTACAACCTGACGGCAGGCCGGAGTGGGCGGTCGCCGGCGTCGCCCGGGGCGCGGACGGGACGCGCCTCCTGCTCTACGCCGGTCGCGGCGGGGAAGTGACTGCGCTGCCCGCGCCGGAGCGGGCGCGACCGCGAAACGGGCTCGTCTCGGCCCGGTGGCTCGCCTCGGGCGGCCCCGAGCCCCTGCACGGCCTTGCCTGGCTCGAAGCGAGCCGTCCCCGTGGCCAGGAAGTCTGGCTGGCGCCCTGGCGCGACGGCGGCTTCGAGCCGCCCGTCCGGCTGGTCGCCGATGGTCCCGGTTCCCAGACCGCTCTGGACGCCGCCGTGCTCGCCGACGGTTCCTGGCTGCTCGTCTGGTCCGCCTTCGACGGCCAGGACGACGAGCTCGTCTGGCGGCAACGGCAACCGGACGGAAGCTGGGTCGGCGGCCGCGTCTCGCCCGACAACGGCGTGCCCGACATCACGCCGCGGCTCCGGGTCACCCGGGACGGTGCGGCGGTCGCCTGGAGCCGCTTCGACGGCCGCGTCTACCGGGTCCGGACGGCGCGCTTCGACAACGGAAGCTGGAGCGACGAAGGCTGGGCAGGCCCCCCCGATTCGCTCTACCCGGAATGGGTCGGCGACGACGACACGCTGCTCTACCTCGAAGGCGCGACCCGGACCTGGACCGCGGCCGGGCCGGCGTCGACGCTGCGCTTCGAGGCGGCGACGTCGGCGACGCCCGTTCTCGACCGCGACTCCACGTCGGGTCTCCTGCGCGCGCTCTGGCCCGGGACGTCCGGCTGGCGCGCCGAGCCCGGACGGCCTGCCGGAGTACGACCGTGAGGCGCGCCGTCCGGGCACTGGCCGCGCGCTTCCGGGGCCAGCTCCGGAACCGCGAAGGGCTGTTCGCGAGCCGTGCCGCGACTGTGACGCTGGCGGCCCTGAGCCTGTTCCTCCTCGCGGTGCCGTTGACCATCGGCAAACCCGGCCAGCCGGCGACGCTCAAGGCGGACGAATCGGCGTACTACCTGATGGCGCTCAGCCTGGCGCGCGACTTCGACCTCAGCTACGAGCCGGCGGACGGCGACCGGCTGCTCGAGGAGTTCCCGTTCAGTTCGACCGGCAACCTGATCCTGATGACCTCGGACGGCTGGCGGACCGTCCACTACGGCAAGCCGCTGGCCTACCCGCTGCTCGGAGCGCCTTTCGCCGCGCTGTGGGGCGCGAACGGGCTGCTGTTCCTCAACATGGCGCTGTTCGTCGCCATGCTGTGGCTGGCGGCGATGTTCCTGGCGCGCCGCGCGTCGCCCGCCGTCGCCGCCACCTTCGCCTGCGGCCTGCTGCTGCTCTCGGCCTGCTCGCGGTACGTGTTCTGGATCCAGCCGGAGGTGTTCAACATGTTCGGCGTTCTCGGCGCCCTCTACTGGGGCTTCGAGAACCGCCGCCGAGCCTGGTGGCTGACGGTCCTCTCCGGCGTGCTGCTGGCGCTGCCGGTCTACAACAAGCCGATGTTCGCCGCGATCGCGCTGCCTCTGGCCGGCGCCTTCCTGCTGCGCCGGCAGTGGCGGACGGCCACCCTCTGGATCGCCGGCTTCGCGGCCACGCTGGCCCTGCTCTCGGCAATGTCGCTCGGGTGGACCGGCCAGTTGCTGCCCTACCTGGGCTCCGACGTGCGGGCGGCGGTCCGGGTCTGCGAGCCGGGCGGCTGGCCGCCGGAGATCGTCGAGGCGCGCCGGGTCGCCGCCGGCGCCGCGCCGACCACCGGCGAAGCGGCGGCCGCCGTGACCATCCCGGAATCGCCGACCGGCAACACGTTCTCGTGGCTCTTCCGCGTTCCCCGCCAGTCGATCGGCGAGGTCGTCGAGAACGTCGGCTACTTCCTGGTCGGCCGCCATGCCGGCCTGATGCCCTACCACCCGTTCGCCGTCATCGCCTTCGGCCTGTTCCTGTTCAGCGGCCGCCGCGACCGGGACCGCTGGCTGCTGGTCCTGGCGCTGGCAGCGATCGCCGGCTACTTCCTGGTGTTCATCGGCTGGAACTGGCAGGGCGGCGGCGGCTTCATCGGCAACCGCTACTTCGTCAGCGTGATGCCGGCCTTCCTCTTCCTCGTGCCGGGCCGGATCCCGCCGTGGACGCTGCCGGCCGGTTTCCTCGCCGCCGGCCTGTTCGTCGGCGCGATGGTGCTCGCGCCCTTCGGTGTCACCGTGCCCGCGCCGACGCTGCAGGCGCACACCCGCAACGCGCCGCTCCGCTACCTTCCGTTCGAGTTCTCCCTGCGCAACGTGCCCGGCTACGAGCGGCGGAGCATCGCGGGCATGAGGATCCTGGGCCGGGCCGACCGGGTGCTGGAACGCGGCGGTTCCTGGTGGATCGCCGCCCGCGGTCCGAGCGAGTTGTTCATGGAGTCCCGGCACCGGCTCGAGAGCCTGACGCTCTTCGTCACTTCGCCCGTGGCGCCGAATCGCGTCCGGATGAGGCTCGACGGCGGTCCGGTAGTCGACGTGGAGTTCGCCGAGGCCGGCCGGCGCCAGCGAGTGACTCTCGCGTCGTCCAGGCCGCACAAGACGCGGAGGCGCGACGGCCACCGCAGCTACGTCCACCGCCTGCGCGTCGAAACCACGCGGGGCGCGCCGACCGTCTGGACCAGGGTGCGGCCCCCGGCCCCGTGCGCCGTCTACGCCTGGAACCGCGAAACCGACGAGACCTTCTACCTCGGCGCCGAACTGCGCCTCCTCGGCAGCGAGGAGCACCTGAACGCGGAGGTCTTCGCGGCCCGGATCGGCACCGTCGGCCTGATGCCGGCCACGCTTACGGCCGGGGCGGAGGTCGAACTCCCGGTCGGCGTGACGAACGAGTCCCAGGTCACCTGGCGGCGCCAGGGCTACGTCGGGGTGAACCTCGCGTCCCGCTGGCGACAGGGCATCGCCGGGCCCGAAGACGACGGCTCGGAACCCGGTCCCCGGGTCGGCCCGGAAGGGCGACGCAGCCTGTTGCCGGACCTGGGTCCGGGCGGCTTCGAGACGGTCATGCTGCGGGTTCGCGCACCGGACGAACCGGGCGACTACACCCTGGAGATCGACCTCGTGTACGAGCACGTCGCCTGGTTCGAGCAGCGCGGCGGCGTGCCGCTGCGGCTGCCGATCCGGGTGAAGGCGCCCGGCACGACGGAGTAGGGCGGGCTCAGGCCAGCTCTTCGAGCAAACCAACTTCGCGCAGCGCGTCGGCCGCCTCACCGAGGACGCCCGGCGGCAGGCCGGAGCGCTCCGCGATGTCGTCCAGCGAGTGCTCCCCGTCGCTCCGGTTGAGCACCCAGAGCATGGCGATCTCGAAGTCCCTGCGGCCGGCGCCGCCGAGGCCGCCGTAGAGGCCGCGCCGGCCGAGCTGGGGTTCGCCGAAGGGCTCGAGGTTGCGGTAGCGGCGGCCGCCGGCGCTCTTGCGGCCGATTTCGGCGGCGGCCGGCGGGGGCGCCGGCGCAGCCGGTGTTTCCTCCAGCACCGCCGCTGTCGCCAGATACGCGGCCAGCGAGCCGGCGAGGGCTTTCGCGCCGATGAAGGACAGATCGTCGGCGGAGGTGTGGTACTCGGGATAGCGGCCCCAGGGTGTGCGGGTCAGGACCCCGACCGGCAGGTCGAAGCCGGGGGAGCAGTACTGGCGCTCGTCGTAGCCGAAGGGGAAGAAGTCCTCGGTGACGAGTTCTTCGCCGAGGTCGGCCAGGGCCGCCGGCACGGCCCGGTCGATCCCGGCGTCGCCGCGGCGGCTCCTCTTGTAGTGGAAGCCGCCCCCGTCGCCCAGGTTCGCGGCGATCAGGCCGTGGCGGAAAGCGTCCAGGCGGTCGCGGTTCCGGGCCAGCCAGACGATCGCGCCGATGGCGCCCGGGGCGAACAGGAAGCGGTAGCTGTATCGGCGTTCGGGGACCCGGGCGAGGGCCTCGGCCAGGTGGACGGCGACCGCGATCCCGGAGAGGTTGTCGTTGGCGAGTTGCGGATGGCAGACGTGGCTGGAGATGAGGACCTCTTCGGCGCTCGACGCGGGGAGCAGGCACTCGCCCCAGGTCATCGAGCCGTCTGCCAGCGAGGCGTCGATGAACACCTCGTACTCGCCGTCGGGGAGAGACTCGAGAAGTCGGTAAGGCAGGCAGAAGCCCCAGGTTTCCTCGTAGTAGGAGGTGCGGTACGGGATCAGGTCCGGCTGCTCCGGCAGGCCGTGCAGGTGCGGCCGCAGCTCCTCGAACGGCATCCGGCGCTGGACCGGCGCGCTGTAACCGACCAGGTGGAGGTTGTGGTCGGCGAAGTCGACGACACGGCGGCCCGAGGGATCGCGGACCCACGCCTCGCGCGGGTTCCACTCCCGCGGCACGGTCCAGTCGAGGACGGGCGTCCCCGTCGGGACTTCGTGGAGTTCCAGCGGGATCCGGCGGGCGATCCGTTCGAGGGTCGAGCGGACGCCGTCCCCGGTCAGGCTGCGGGGGATGGGGTAGAGCTCGGCGGCGAGGTCCATCATCGACCGGCCGGCCGCTTCGCGGTCGAGGGCGGCAAGCGCCTGCCGGACGGTGGACATGGGCCTATTCTGCGCGAAGCCTGGGAGTATGGTCGCCGGCTTCGCCGGCGGCAGTTCTTCGCTCCGCCGCTGCGCGGCTCCGCCTGGGCGGGTCAGAAGACCCGCGCACCCAGAGCTACGGTGTCGTCACGGGCGGGATTCTCTCTGGGTAATGGGATGGTCCGCCCCGCACCCATACGGCCTCTTGAGGGCCAGAATGGTGTTTTCACCAACCAACAAGGAGGAGGCGGACCGTGGAAGAGATTACTCGAGTCGGTATCGATCTGGGCAAGCACGTGTACCAGGTGTGCGGTATGGACGGTTCTGGGGCGGTGGTGTTGCAGCGTCAGGTGAAGGCGCCGCGGTTGATGGAGTTGATGTCTCGGTTGAAGCCTTGCCTGGTGGGCATGGAGGCGAGCTGCGGCGCGCACCACTGGGTGGAGAAGCTGAGCGATCTGGGTCACGACGTGCGGATGATGAGTCCTCAGTTTGTGCGTCCGTACGTGAAGTCGAACAAGAGCGACTACCACGACGCGGAGGCGATCTGCGAGGCGGTGTCACGTCCGACGATGCGTTTCGTGCCTTACAAGACGAAGGAGCGTCGGGCGCTTCAGCAGGTGCATCGGAGCCGGGAGGCGATGGTGGGTCTGCGCACGCAGTTGGCGAACCAGTTGCGGGGCTTTCTGGGGGAGTACGGGATCGTGTTGCCGCAGGGGCTGTCGGTGGTGATGCGGGAGGTGCCCGCGATCGCATCGGACCCGGAGCGGGACCTGCCGGGCGAGTTTCGGGCTTTACTGTGCATGCAGCACAAGGCTCTGATGCAGGCAGACGAGCAGGTGGCGGACCTGACCTCGATGCTTGTGCGGGAGTCGAAGGAGAATCCTCTGTGCGAGCGTCTGCGGTCGATACCGGGCATCGGTCCGATGGTGTCGACGGCGCTGGTGGCGTCGGTGGGCAACGGCTGGGCCTTCAGCAGCGGTCGTCAGATGTCGGCGTTTCTCGGTCTGGTGCCTCGTCAGTCCTCGACCGGCGGTCGCACGAAGCTGCTGGGGATCGGCAAGCGCGGCGACCGATACATGCGGGCTCTGTTGATCCACGGTGCGCGGGCGGTGCTGCGCACGGCCCACAAGGGCGAGCGGACTCGTCTGAAGGAGTGGGCTTTGGACGTCAAGCGGCGCCGGGTGTTAGGGGCAACTGTAAATCTCCCACTTGTGGCAGTCGAAAACTGCACACTTCGCGGTGTGTCGGGGGTCGCAGGCCGTTCCATGCTGGTGGCTTCGCCAACAGCCATGGAGCGAGGTGCGGATGCACGGATGGGAGACGAGGATGTTGTTGAGGCACTACCTGGAGGCTGGCGTCTCGAAGGCGGAGCTGGCCAGGCGTTTCGGTGTGAGTCGCCGGACGATCCACTCGTGGATCGAGTCCGGACAGTTGGAGCGCGACCTGTCGTCGGGCGGGAGCCAGTACTCGCCGCGGCCCCGGCCGCCGCACAAGCTGGACCCCTACAAGGAGTTGATCGCGGTTCGTCTGGACGAGTTCCCCAAGCTGTCGGCGAAGCGCCTGTTCGACGAGGTGCGCGCTCTGGGCTACGACGGCGGATACAGCCGGGTGCGGGACCATGTGCGGGCGGTGCGGCCTCGGGCGCCGGAGGCGCCTCTGGTGCGGTTCGAGACACCGGCGGGTCATCAGGGCCAGGTGGACTTCGGGAGGTTCAAGCTGTCCTGGGGTATTCGCCACGCGCTGCTGGTGGTGCTCGGCTACTCCCGGCTTCTGTGGCTGCGGTTCTACTCCCGGCAGACGATGCCGGTCCTCTTCGAGGGCCTTGAGGCCGCCTTCGAGCGCTTCGGCGGCGTGCCGCGGGAGCTGTTGTTCGACCAGATGCGGTCCGTGGTGGTGTCGGACGACCGTTTCTCGGGCGGTGGCCTGGTGGTCAACGCGGAGTTTCTGCGATTCGCGGCCCACTGGGGATTCGTGCCTCGCGCCTGCCGTCCGTACCGGGCGCAGACCAAGGGCAAGGTGGAGCGCCCGATCGGGTACGTGCGGACCGGCTTCTTCTACGGTCGGGAGTTCATCAACGACGCGGACCTGAATGAGCAGGCGGAGCGCTGGGTCGAGGGCACGGCCAACGTTCGTCTTCACGGCACGACGCGCGAGCGGCCCACAGACCGGTTCGAGAGGGACGAGCGCCAGGCGCTTCGCCCCCTGGCGCTTGCGCCGTATCGGCGCTTGGGCAGCCCGCCGGCGACGGTCGAGCCGTCTCGCCCGGTACTGGCGACCACGGTGCAGGTGCAGCGCCGGCCGCTGCGGGACTACTCGGAGGCGGTCAGTTGAAGGCGCTGGCCGGCGACCGCCGGGCCCGGCTGCGAGCGATGCTGGCGGACCTGAAACTGCCCGGAGCGCTGGAGGCGGTTGACGGCATCCTGGCCCAGGCGGACAGCGGCGCGGTGACCGCGGGCGAGGCGATCGAGGAGCTGCTCAATGCCCAGATCGTCCTGCGCAACAACCGTCGCCTGCAGACGGCGATGCGCTCCTCGCGCCTGCCGGCGGTCAAGACGCTCGAGCAGTTCGACTTCAGCTTCCAGCCGAGCATCAAGCGCGAGCAGATCGAGAGCCTCCACGAGCTCGGCTTTCTGGAGCGCGCAGAGAACGTGATCCTCCTGGGACCGCCGGGAGTGGGCAAGACGCATCTGGCCATCAGCCTGGCGATCGCGGCCGCGGAGTCGGGCCGCAGGGTCTACTACGGCACGCTGGCGGCGCTGATCGACTCGCTGACCGAAGCCAAGGCCGCCGGCAACCTGTCGCGGCGGCTCCGGGTGCTTACCCACCCGGCGCTGCTGGTCGTCGACGAGATCGGCTACCTGCCGATCAGCCAGGACGGCGCCGTGCTCTTCTTCCAGTTGATCAACGCCCGGCACGAGCGGGCCTCGACCGTCCTGACGTCCAACAAGGGCTTTGAGGAATGGGGCGGCGTGCTCGGCGACGAGATCATGGCCGCGGCGCTCATCGACCGCCTGCTGCACCACTGCCACATCGTCAATATCCGCGGCAACAGCTACCGGATGAGAGCCCACCAGGACCTGCTACGGACTGCCGCAGACGAGCGGGGCAGGGAAGCCGCGCCGTGATCGACCGCCAAACCCCCAGCCGCGCCGCGCGTCCGGTGTCGGCCTCCGGTCGCTCCGCTCCCTCCCGCCGACACCGGAGTCCTGCACCACTACCCCGGACGCCTGCTCCAACCGCTACCGCCCCGGAACAAGTGTGCAGTCTTCAGTTGCCACAAGTGTGCAGTTTTCGGTTGCCATTGACACCGGGGGCCGAACGTCGCCACGGTGGCGGTGGCGAACAAGCTGGCGCGGATCGCCTGGGCGGTGCTCAGGCACGACGAGAGCTACAGCGACGCGCTGCACGTCGGCGGTCGAACGAAGGCGCCGCGGGCCGCGTAGGCGGTCCGAGGCACAGGGAACCAACCAAGGGAGGATTGCCCCACCAAGCAGTTTGCGAGGACTTTTTCGAGCGATGGCGAAATAGGTCGGACCGGCGCGTCGATCAGCCTGAACCCGCGCAAGGCCCATCAAGAGGCCGTCTGGGTGTGAAGAGGCCGGCGCGCGCGTATTCCATCGGGGCCAGGGAACTCCAACACGGAGACTCCCATCAACAGGCCGGATACATGCAAGCAACTGCACCTACCTCGCCAGAAACCCGGAAAGAGCCCTTGCACAAGCGGGGCGGACCATACATGCGCGGGTCTTCTGACCCGCTGCCGCCGCAGGCGGCCGGAACACGCCGCCGCGAAGCGGCGACCGCTAGAGGTACCCCATAGCCTTCAAACGCTCGATCTCCTGCCGCGTCCGCTCGACGTCGGTGCCGCCCACCGTGTCGACCGGCTGCCACGCGTCGCGGTAGGTCGCCACGCGCCCGGACGAACCCACATCGAGCGGCGCCTCGAACGCCTCGTTCAGCACCCTGCCCTCCGCGTCCTCCGGCACAGGTAAACCCAGCAGCGCCAGCACGGTCGGAAACACATCGAGCACGTGGCTGCTCTCCAGCCGGTGGCCGCGGCGGATGCCGGGGCCGTACAGCAGCAGGACCCCGTCCGGACCGTGCCGGTGCTGGGTGTACAGGCGATGGACGAAGGTCGGCGACTGGCCGTGGTCCGAGGCGATGACGAAGACCGTCTCCGGTCCCAGGGCCCGGCGCAGTTCTCCGACCAGGCCGTCGATCCGACGGTAGACGTCGGCCACCGCCTCCCCGTGCTCCTCGATGCCGGCCCGGGAGACGAAGGGGAAGAGCTCCGGTTCGGCCCAGCGCCAGCGCTGGTGCGAGACGGCGTCCGGCTCGTGGGTGTAGAGGTTGAGGAAGCGCGGCGGCGGCTCGCCCTGAGCGGCGCGGTGCTCCAGCAGGGCGATCACGGCCCGGTGCTGCCAGTCGAGGTCCGGCCGGCCGGCGGCCGCGTCCAGGACCTCCTGAGGCACATCCGGCGGCTGGGCGAACCACTCAAGCGTCGTCTCCGCGCCGCCGGAAGCCGTCAGCGTGTCGTTCAGGCCGTAGCCGAGAAGCCGGCTCGACGGCTCGAGCATCCGCTGAGCCGGGAACGAGTAGAAGTAGCCGTCGACGACGACCGTCGGCAGGCCAGCCCGATCCGAGATCTCCCAGATCGGCGGCGACGCCAGGTCGAGCCGGTTGACGAAGCGGCGCGAGATCCCCGGCGCCCATGCGACGCGCTCGATCAGCTCCTTGAAGCTGGTGCGGTGAACCGGAAACAGGCCGGCTCCCGAACCGGGAAAGCGAATCCGGTAGAAGTCGTGGACGCCGTGCCGCCGGGGCGCCTCGCCGGTGTAGATCGACGCCCAGATCACCGCGGAGTTGGCGTCGCTGATCGTCCCGAGCCGGCTTGACGTGCCCTCGCGGGCGAACTCCGCCAGGTTCGGCAACTCGCCGTCGTCGATCAGATCCTGGAGCATGTCGGGGTCCACCCCGTCGAAGCCCAGCAGGGCGACCGGCGGCCCGGCGCCGGCGACCAGCGCCGTGGGGTCGAAGGACGCCGCCCTTTCTTCCGGAGCGAGCCGGAAGGCGATCGGCAGCACGACGTGGGCCGCGACCAGCGCCGTCGCGAGCGCGCCGGCGAGCCGCGGCAGTCGACCGGAGGCGGCGAGACGGCTGACCCGAACCGCCAGCGACCAGGTGACGATCCAGATCGCGGCGCCGGACAGGACGCCGGCCACGGCAAGAAAGAGCGCCATGCTCCAGAAGCCGGCGGGCTCGAACCAGGGGACCTGCCCGTAGGTCAGGCCGTAGAACAGGACGAGCTCGAGGAAAACGAGATTGAAGAGGCAGGCGGCGAGGACGACCGGGTTGCCCGCGGGCCGGCGGCGCAGTCGGGCGAGCGTCCGCAGCAGCAACCCCAGACCGCCGAAGGCTGCGCCCGCCCAGACCCCGTAGAGCAACGCGAACAGCAGGAGCGCGGCGACTCCGGCCACGGCGCTGTCCGTCCGGTTGTGCACCAGGTGCGCAAGCGAGATCGGGCCGCCGAACAGCAGCGCGCCGAACAGCAGACCCGCCGTCAGGTCGCGGCCACAGGCGACCAGCAGTCCGCGAACGAAGGGAGCGGCGCCAGCACGTTCGGCCACGGCCCGGGATGATACGGCAGCCCGTCGCTGCTAGGGTCGCGCTCCCCGCGTCGGCGCGATGCGGGCCGAAACCGCGAGTTGCCTGAAGGAACCGGACATGGCCACTTCTGAAGCAGCCGGGTCGGTCGTGGGACTTTCGAGGGACTCGTGAAAGCGAAATCCAACGTAGTCGTCGTCGGCATGCAGTGGGGCGACGAGGGCAAGGGGAAGATCATCGATCTCCTGTGCCCCGCCTTCGATGCCGTGGTCCGCTTCCAGGGCGGCAACAACGCCGGCCACACGGTGAAGTTCGGCAGCGGCGAGGGCGACGAGCACTTCGCCCTGCACCTGATCCCCTCCGGAATCCTGCACGAGGGGGTGGCCTGCTATCTCGGCAACGGCATGGTGATCGACCCGGACGCCTTCCTGGGCGAGGTCGCCCAACTGGAGCAACGGGGCATCGAGACGGCCGGGCGGCTGCGGCTCTCCGACCGGGCGCACGCCCTGACGCCGGTGCACGTGGCGCTCGACATCGTCCGCGAGGAGGCTCGGGGCGCGGACCGCATCGGCACCACGGCCAAGGGCATCGGCCCGGCCTACGAGAGCAAGATCGGCCGTACCGGCATCCGTCTGGCCGAACTCGTCGCCGGCGGTGAGGCGATGATGAACCGGCAGATCGTGCGGGTCGCGGACTTCGAGCGCCCGGCCGCACAGGGCGCCGAGCTGAACCCCGAAGCCGCCGCGGCGGACTTCACACGCTGGGCGGAACACCTGTCTCCCTACCTCTGCGACCTCTCGGTCGAGCTGGACACCCTGATCCGGAAGGGCGGCACGGTGCTCTTCGAGGGCGCGCAGGGCGCCCTGCTCGACGTCGACCACGGGACCTACCCCTACGTGACGAGCTCGAACTCGACGACCGGCGGCGCCGCGACCGGCAGCGGCGTGCCGCCGACGGCGATCGACGGCGCGATCGGAGTGGTCAAGGCGTACACGACCCGGGTGGGCGAGGGCCCGATGCCCACCGAGCTGGTCGACGGCGTCGGCCTGCACCTGCGGGACCGCGGACACGAGTTCGGCACGACGACCGGCCGGCCCCGACGCTGCGGCTGGCTCGACCTGGTCGTCCTGCGCCACGCAAGCCGCGTCAACGGGGCGCGCTGCCTGGCGCTGACGAAGATCGACGTGCTCGACGAACTCGAAGAACTCCAGGTCTGCGTCGCCTATCGCATCGGCGGCGAGCTGGTGCGCGACCTGCCGGCAGTAGCAGACCGCCTGGAAGCCGCCGAGCCCGTCTACCGCACGTTCCCCGGCTGGAAGCAGGACACGCGCGGCGTGCTCGACCGGAGCGACCTGCCGCGGGCCGCCCTCGACTACATCGAGTTCCTGGAGCAGGAGCTCGAGGCGAGCGCCGATCTGATCTCCTCGGGCCCGCGGCGCGAGGAGACAGTCGTGAGCGGCGGCGGCCCGCTGGAAGGGTGGCTGGGGGACCGGTTCGGAGCGGCGCAGGCGGCCGCCGGCGACTAGCGGGGCCGTATACTGCGCCGGGCCGTTAGCTCAGTTGGTAGAGCAGTGGACTTTTAATCCAAGGGTCGGGGGTTCGATCCCCTCACGGCCCACCAGGGCTAAGCCCTACCGGGGCGCGTAGTACCAGATCGGCGACGACCAGGCCCGTTCCTGGATCGTCGCCGCGACGCCGCCCCGCGGCTCGACGCCCGCCCGCAGAGCGTCCCAGGTGGTCCAGCGGCAGGTCGGGTTCTCCAGCACCCGCACGTAGTACACGGCGTCGGTGCCCGGGTCGAAGTCCGGATCCTCCCAGATCGCCGCGAGTTCGCCGGCGCCCAGGTCTTCGCTGAACGAGCAGTCGGAGAGATCGACGGTCGCCCCGTTGTCCGGGCAGCGGTGGGTTTCCGGATCGACGGCGCCGCCGTCCGAACAGGCCACGTCGTAGACCTGCTCCCGGATCTCCTTGCGGTAGCGGCTGTCGTACCAGCCCTTGACGACCTGGAGCCGCTGCAGCGGCGCGCTGTGCCGGTCCTGCTGGGCCCAGACGAGGAAGCGGGGCGCCGCTTCGCTGTCGGCCACCAGGTCGCCGCCCATCGGCACGCCGCCGGCGTAGGCGTGCCCGATCAGATCCGGGCTCGCCGGATCGAGGCCGTCGTAGTCGAAGCCGCCGAAGAAGCGCAGCCGGATGCGGGTGCCCGAGGTGGCGTAGGTCTCCTTGCGGCGCATCCCCTGGAAGATGGCATCGCGGGTGTTCTCCTCCGCCCACACGGCGGCGAGGCCGGAGGCCGAGAACTGGGCACGCCGCATCCCGAAGTACGGCCCCAGTGCATCGTCGACCACATCGCCGAACGCCTGCCCGGCCGGGGGCAGGCCGGCGATGTAGTCCAGCCGCTCCTGAGAAACCGGCACCGTGCCCCGGTTCTCGGCCGTCCCCGAGACCGGCGACGACCCGAAGGTGTTCGACTCGTCGAACGAAGGCGCGCCGTTGTGGGTGTCGCTCGAACCGACGAAACCGATCCTGAACGGATTGCCGCGGCCCTCCTGCTCGAGCGCGAGGCCGCTGACCAGGGCCTGCCGCGCGTAGCTGCGGCTCGGGTCGCTGTGCGCGGAGATCTTGCCCTTGCGGGTGTTCAGGATCTCGAAGTCGGCCCACTCGTCGTCCGGCGAAAGCCGGGGGTGCGTTTCCGACGTGCCCTTGACCTGAGTCAGTTCGACCAGCGGCTCGTTGCGCATCCGCTGCTCGGCGAAGGCCTGGTCGACGGCGCGGCCGTCCGAGTACTTGAGCCGGAACACCTGGCCGTGCGACTGGTTCATGTTGTGGGGAATCGCCAGGCTGTCGACGCCCTGCTCCCTCAGCCGGTCCATCCAGTTCCAGAGCTGTTCCGGCTCGTGGGAATCGATCCGCGTGAACGGCCGGGCCGGCGCCCTGGACCCGGCAAAGATGACGTTGCGGTGATACGCCGCCGACTCGGGCGCCGGCGTCGAGGAGGTCCACTCGTAGGCGATGAAGGTGGTGAAGTTGCCCGGGTCGTTGTGGCGCTCGGCGGCGAGGATCGAGTCCTCCCAGGCCGAGCGGTGAGCCTGATCGTCGAAGGATGCGTACTGCATCTGCGGGTGGTTCGCCATCCGCGCCCGCTGGCGCCGCAGGAAGCCGCCGTCCGTGCGCATCTGGCGTCCGAAACTCTGCCGGAACAGGACCGAGCGCATCTGCACCGAGTAGGGGTGCAGGTTGTCGCCCTCGTTCACGCCGTGGAACTCCTCCGCGCCGGGAAGCTGGCCCACCCGGGTCGACGGATCGGCCCACTGGGGCACCATGCCGAGGAAGAAGCCGTGGTCCGAGACGGCGAAGAAGTCGAGCGGCTCGCGGAGCTTCATCGGATCGCCGAACGAGTTCTCGATCTCCTCGCCCCTGGCGAAGCGGTAGCTCTCGTCGGGCGTGACCTCGGCGCCGAGGAGGTAGGCGTCGAAGGAGTAGCGGGTGTGGACGTGGACGTCGCCGAAGTAGACGTTGCGCTGCTCGTTGTAGCCCTCCGTCCGTGCGGCCGGCGCGGGCGCCTCGGCGTAGTCGTCGATCGACAGGGACGTGTCCGTGCAGGCGAGAACGGTGAGGCTCAGACCTGCCGCCAGGACCGGCACGGCCCGGGCCCGGCTGCGATCAGGGAACTTCGGAGAGGCTGTTCGACGCTTCGATATGGGCATGTCCACAGGGTAGCGCCCCATAGGATCGAGTCCATGCGAATCCCATCGATCGCCCGACTCATCCTCTCCTCCGCGCTGGCGGCGACGCTCGCTCCAGCGGCAGCCGACGCCGACGACCGCGGCGCCCTGCTCGAACGAATCGACACACTCGTCTCCGAGTCGATGGAGGCAACGCAGACCCCCGGCATCTCCGTCGCCGTGCAGCACCGCGGCGAACTGATCCTGGCCAGGGGTTACGGCCTCGCCGACGTCGAGAACCGGGTGCCCGCGACCGAGCAGACGGTCTACCGCATCGGTTCCGTCACCAAGCAGTTCACCGCGGCGGCGGTGATGAAGCTCGTCGAGGAGGGGAAGGTCGCCCTCGACGACCCGATGACGAAGCACTTCCCCGACTACCCGGTCGGCGACTTCCACATCACGGTAGGCCAGTTGCTCGATCACACCAGCGGCATCAAGGGTTACACCGAGATGCCGGCGTTCTGGGAGAAGGGCCGGCTCGACCTCTCGCACGAGCAGATGATCGAGCTGTTCTCGACCGTGCCATACGAGTTCGAACCGGGCGACCGCTACCAGTACAACAACTCCGGCTACTACCTGGCGGGGCTGCTGGTCGAGAAGGCGAGCGGAAAGTCGTACGCGGAGTACCTGGAGGAGACGTTCTTCCGGCCGCTCGGCATGCGGGAGTCGCACTACCTCTACAACGACCCGATCGTGCCCAACCGCGCCGAGGGCTATCGGGTCGAGGACGGCGTCCTGCTGAACGACCAGCCGCTGTCCATGCACTTGCCGTTCGCCGCCGGAGCGCTGGGCTCCAGCGTCCTCGACCTGGTGCGCTGGATGGTGGCGCTCGGCGCCGGCGACGTGGTCGGGCCGGACGGGCTCGAGGCGATGACGACCCGGCGACGGCTGCCCCGCGGCGAGGAGATCGGCTACGGCCTCGGCCTGTTCGTCGGCGAGATGGCCGGCCGCCCGAAGATCGAGCACGGCGGCGGCATCAACGGTTTCCTGAGCCAGCTCTCCTGGTATCCGGACGACGACCTGATCGTCGCCGTGCTCAGTAACAGCACGTCGGCCGAACCGGGCCCGCTCGAAGCCCGGATCGCCCGCGCCGTCCTTGGCGTGCCGGAACCGGACCACCCGGCGGTGGACCTGGACGAGGACGAGTTGAAGCGCTACGCCGGCATCTACGACTTCGGGCGGAGTCCGCTACCCGTCGCGGTGAAGGACGGCAAGCTGCTGATCGCCGGCAGGGAGACCGTGCCGATCGGTGACCACCGCTTCGCCGGCACCCGCGACCGTGAACAGATCGCAGTCTTCGAGATCGATTCGGAGACGGGCGCAGCCACTCACCTCCGACTCGAACGCTGGGGTCAGGTGCAGCGCGGGCAACGGGCCGGCGGCGATCCCTAGCTGCCTCAGATGTGCCACTCGATCGCGTCGCCGTTGTAATCGGTCGTCGCGCGCCGCGACGCAGGCGAGACGCGGCCGTCCTGCATCTCCTCGTTCCAGAGGGCGAACGCCTCCTTCATTCTCGCGATGACCTCCGGGTTGGCGGTGGAGAGGTCCTCGGACTCGGCGGGATCCTCGTCGACGTCGTACAGGCGGACCCGGTCGCCCGCCATCAGCAGCTTCCAGGAGCCGTGACGCACGGCCGCGTTGGGCCCGGAGCGCCAGAACAGGTACTCGTGCGGCGCGCCTTCCGTCTCCCCTGACAGGTAGGGGATGAGGTCGACTCCGTCGAGACGGTAGCGCTCGACGTCCGGGACCCCCGCCAGACTCGCGGACGTGGCGAAGAGGTCGAGCGAGCTGATCGGGTGCTCGTAGACCGTGCCTTCGGGAATGCGGCCGGGGAAGCGCATCAGGAAGGGAACGCGGATGCCGCCCTCGTAGAGGTTCCGCTTGTGGCCGATCAGGGGGCTGTTGTGGATGCGCTCCGTGTCCTGCGTGGACATCGCCCCATTGTCGGAGGTGAAGATGACGAGGGTGTTGTCGGCGAGGCCGTGCTCCTCGAGCCTGGCCAGGACCATCCCGACCGCGTCGTCGAGGGCGCTGACCATCCCGGCGTAGACGCGACGGTACGGGTCCTCGAAGTCCGGAAAGCGCTGGTAGTGCTCGTCCATCACCTGCATCGGAGCGTGGACCGCGTAGAAGGCGAGGTAGAGGAAGAAGGGCTGGTCCCTGTTGCGGTCGATGAACTCGATCCCTTCGCGGGCGAGTTGCGTGGTCTGGTACTCCTTCAGCTCGTCCTCCTCGCGGCCCTTGAACATGGCCACGATGCGGTCCGGGTTGCCGCGGGTCACCGGCTTCATCTCCAGCGCGTGGGCGCCCGGCCAGCTCGGGTCGACGTAGTTCATGCCCGAGGGCATGCCGTAGAAGTAGTCGAAGCCGCGGTCGAGGGGATGGAGGAGGCGCCGCATCCCGAGTTGCCACTTGCCGATCGCGGCGTTCCTGTAGCCGGCCGTCTTCAGCGCGTCGGCGATCGTGCGGTGGTGAATGCCGAGCGTGCCGCGGGCGGCGCCGATCGGCGGCACGGTCTGCGAGTTCAGCTCCTTGCCCCAGCGCTGCTGGTAGCGGCCGGTGATCAGTCCGTTGCGGGACGGGTTGCAGACCGGCGCGGTCATGTAGCCGGAGACGAAGCGGACGCCCTGCTCGCCGATCGAGTCGATGTGCGGGGTCGGAATGCCCGCGCCGCCGTAGGCCGAGATGGCTCCATAGCCCAGGTCGTCGGCGAACAGGAGGACGATGTTCGGCTGGTCCTCGGCGGCGGCCGATGACGCCAGCAGGAAGGTCAGGAGGACGGGTGTGAGCCTCTTCATCGGATCGTTCACCTTTCGAACCGCGTTTGGATCTGTATCGCTCAGGATACACGCGGCACCGACGAGGAACGAGTCTCCGGCGAGCAAGTACGATTGCCCGCCATGCGATCCGCTCGACCGGCCTTGCGCCTCGCCGCGCCCCTCCTGGCGACGTTTCTGATCACCGCCTGCGGCCCCACCGGCGAGGACTGGCCCGTCTACCTGGGCGACTCGGGACGCCAGCACTACAGTCCGCTGATCGAGATCGACCGCGGCAACGTCAGCCAGCTCGAAGTCGCCTGGGTCTACGACGCGGGTGAACCCCGCGGGGCCGGCGCCACGATGTACACGAGCCCCCTGGTCATCGACGGGGTGCTGTACGCGCTGTCGCCCCACCTCGACGCCTTCGCGCTCGACGCGGCGACCGGCGAGGAGATCTGGCGCACGGACCTCGAGCTTTCCGGCAACGCCCAGCGGGGGCTCATGTGGTGGGAGGACGGCTCCGACCGGCGTCTCTTCTACACGCACGGCAAGGACCTGATCGGTCTCGACGCCGACGACGGCAGCCTGGTCGAAGGCTTCGGCGACGGCGGTCTGGTCGACCTGACGCCGGACGTCGACCGGGCCGGCGTCATCTTCGTCACCGTGCCCGGAGTCGTCTTCGAGGACAAGCTGATCCTCGGCTTCTCGACCAACGAGGACGCGAACGCGTACCCGGGTTCGATCCGTGCCTTCAGCGCGGTCGACGGCAGCCTGGTCTGGCAGTTCGACACGATTCCCAAGCCCGGAGACACTGGCTCTGAAACCTGGGCCGAGGGATCGCTGGAGCGCGCGGGAGGCGCGAATGTCTGGACCGGGATGGCGCTGGACGAAGAGCGCGGCATCGTGTTCGCGCCGACCGGCTCGGCGACTCCCGACTTCTACGGCGCGAGCCGTCTCGGCGACAACCTGTTCTCCGACGCCCTGGTGGCGGTGGACGCCCGCACCGGCGAACTCAGGTGGCACTTCCAGGTCGTCCGCCACGACCTCTGGGACAAGGACAACCCGTCGCCGCCGACCCTGGTCCAGCTCGAGCGCGACGGTCGGACGATCGACGCCGTGGCGATCACGACAAAGACGGGGCAGCTCTACGCGTTCGACCGCGAGACCGGCGAGTCGATGTACCCGATCCACGAGATCGAGACGCCGATCCCGAGCACCCTGCCGGGCGAGGTGACGTCGCCGACGCAGCCGATGTCCGCCGTGGTCATCAGCCGGCAGAACTTCGAGCTCACCAACCGCACTCCGGAGGCGCGCGCGTTCGTCGAGGAGCGGATCAAGGACTGGGACTTGCGGCCCTGGGCGCCGCCGAGGGTCGGCACCGTCCTCTTCACGCCGTGGTACGACGGCGGCGGCGAGTGGGGCGGCTCGGCGTTCGATCCGGGCAGCAACCACCTGATCGTCAACGCGAACGATGTCGCCGGCATTCTGGAACTGACCGAGGTGCCGGCCGGTTTCAGCCGGTACGGCACCTACGCGCTGCACTGCGGACGTTGCCACGGGCTGAAGCTCGAGGGCACCGACATGGGCGGCCCCCTGCTCGGCGTCGGCGATCGCCTGTCCCGCGACGAGATGCGCCGGATCATTCGCGAAGGCAGCGGCCGGATGGAGGGTTTCGCGCACCTCAACCGGATCGAACTGGGCGCGATCGAGGCCTACATCCTGTCGCCGGAGCCCGAGGAGGACGAGCCCAGAGGCGAGGTCGCCTACGCGCTCGGCGGCTACATCTACCTGCGCGATCACGAGAACCTGCCCGGCAACTCGCCGCCCTGGGGGACACTCAACTCGATCGACCTCGCCACCGGCGAGATCGCCTGGAAGGTGCCGTTCGGGGACTACCCCTCGCACCCCGGCCTCGGCTTCGGCGCGGTGAACTACGGCGGGCCGGTGGTCACGGCATCCGGCCTCATCTTCATCGCCGCGACGCCCGACGAGATGTTCCGCGCCTACGACACGAGGAACGGCGAGATCCTCTGGGAGACGAAGCTGTCGGCCGCGGGTTACGCGACACCGGCCGTCTACAGCGTGGGCGGCAAGCAGTACGTAGTGATCGCCGCCGGCGGCGGCCGGACCGGCGGGCCTTCCGGAGGCGAGTACATCGCCTTCAGCCTGCCCGACTGAGAACCGCCACACAGTGCGGCGGCACCTCCCAGGCCCGCGTGTCTCGGCACAAATCTATTGCATCCGGGGAAAAACGCGGTTAGTTTACCCGCATGTACGACCGATTGCTGGCTCCGGTCCTCCGCTCATCGCAGCGCAGCGCCCTTGTTCTCGGCCCCCGCCAGGTGGGCAAGTCGACCCTGCTGGCGACCCTTGAGCCGGATCTGATCGTCAACCTGGCCGAACCGGGGGCGTTCCGAGACTACGTTGCAGAGCCGGAACGGCTGTCCCGGGAGCTGGCCGCCGCGCCGAAGGAGTCCACGACCGTCTTCCTGGACGAAGTGCAGCGAGTTCCGGCTCTGCTCGATGCCGTGCAGGTGCTCCTCGACCAGAGGCCGCCCCGCTTCCGCTTCCTGCTGTCGGGTTCGAGTGCCCGCAAGCTGCGGCGCGGCCAGGCCAACCTGCTGCCCGGCCGGATCCACGTCCACTACATGCATCCGTTGCTTGTCACGGAACTCGGTTCAGACTTCGACCTGGACCGCGCGCTGGCCCACGGCAGTCTGCCGGGCATCTACTCAGAAGCTGATGAAGCGACCCGCGCACTCGATCTGAGGAGCTACGTCGACACGTACCTGCGAGCCGAGATCCAGGCCGAGGCCCTCGTCCGCGACGTCGGCGGTTTTGCCCGCCTGCTTGATCTGGCGGCGGCCGCTTCGGGCCGCATCCTGAACCTGAACTCCCTGTGCAAGGACGCCGGCATCTCCTACGAGACCGCGCGGCGCTATCTGGACGTCCTCGAGGACACTCTGGTCGCCTTCCGCGTCCCCGCCTGGAGCGGCTCGGACCGATCCTCGCTGGTCCGCCACGGCAAGATCTTCCTGTTCGACCTCGGCGTACGGAACGCCCTTCTGCGCCGGCCGCTCGATCGGCCGCTCGACGACGAGCGCGGCCTGCTGCTCGAACACCTCGTGGCCTACGAGCTCCAACGCCGACTGGGAACGCTATGGCCGGAGGCGGCCCTCTACCACTACCGCACCCGCCACGGCGCCGAGGTCGACTTCGTGCTGGAAGTGGGGAGGGAGCTGTGGGGAATCGAAGTCAAGGCCAGCCGGCGTGCGGACCGCTCGGTGCTTCGCGGCTTCCGCTCGCTGGCCCAGCGAACCGACCGCCTGAAGCGCCGGATCGTCGTCTATCTGGGGGACAGACCGCAACAGATCGACGGCGTGGAGGTGTTGCCGTTCGAGGAGTTCGCGGCGCTGCTGCCGGCGTAGGAAGGAGCCGGCCTCGCGGCCGGCGCGTGTTTCCGGCCGCCTTCGGCGGCGGCGGGTCAGAAGACCCGCGCACCCAGAGCCACGGTGTCGTCATCGGCGAAATGCCCCGGAACGGATGTCCCTCTGGGTGCGCGGGTCTTCTGACCCGCTCAGGGGCGGAGCCGCGAAGCGGCGCAGCCCCAGGAACACAGCCGGCGGCCAACGGCCGGCGTCCTTGCTAACCGCGCAGCAGGCGCCGGGCGCGGTCGGCGATCGCCGCGGCGTTGATGCCGAGGTTCTCGACCAAAGCCCCGTACGGGGCGGAGGCGCCGAAGCGGTCGATGCCGAGGACGTCTCCTTCCGTGCCGGTCCAGCGTTCCCAGCCCAGGGTCGCGGCGGCTTCGACGGCCAGCCGGCGACGGACGCCCGGCGGCAGCACCCGGTCGCGGACCTCCTGCGGCTGCGCGGCGAAGGCCTCCCAGGAGGGCATGCTGACGACGCGGACGGCGTGGCCTTCGGCCTCGAGTTCGGCCGCGGCGTCGAGCGTGGGGGCGACCTCGGAGCCGGTGGCGATCAGGATCAGGTCGGGTTCGCCGGCGCAGTCGCTCACGACATAGGCGCCGCGGCCTACTCCCTCCAACGCGCCGTCGGCGGCCGCTTCGAGCACCGGTAGCTTCTGGCGCGTGAGGACGAGGGCGCAGGGACCCGGCGTCTCCAGGGCCAGCGCCCAGGCGGCGGCGGTCTCGTTCGCGTCGGCGGGCCGGACGACGACCAGACCCGGCACCGCGCGCAGGTGGGCAAGGTGCTCGATCGGCTGGTGGGTCGGCCCGTCCTCGCCCAGGAACACGGAGTCGTGGGTGAAGACGTAGATCGCGCGGAGCTCCATCAGCGCGGCCAGCCGCAGGCTCGGCTTCAGGTAGTCGAGGAAGCAGAGGAAGGTGCCGCCGTAGGGCCGGAACAGGCCGGAGAGCGCCAGGCCGTTCATCGCCGCGGCCATCGCGTGCTCGCGCACGCCGAAGCGGAAGTGGCGCGTCGGTGCGCCCGCCGCGTAGTCGCCCTCGCCTTCGAGCAGGGTGTTGTTCGAACCGGTCAGGTCGGCCGAGCCCCCGGCGAGCTCCGGCACCAGGTCCTTGAGCGCGTTCAGCGTGACCCCGGAGGCCGACCGCGTGGCGACCGGCCCGGCATCGGGATCGAAACGCGGAAGCGCATCGCGCCAGCCGTGCGGCAGGCCGACGGCCAGACGGCGGTCCAGCTCGGCCCCCGCCTCCGGGTACTCGTGGCGGTAGGACCCGAGAAGCGCCTGCCACTCAGCCGCCGCTTCGGACCCGAAGTCCGCAGCCGGCGCGAACGCCGCCCGCGCCGCCTCGGGCACCAGGAACTCTGGCTCCAGCGGCCAGCCCAGGGCTTCCTTGGTCGCCACGACTTCGTCAGCACCGAGCGGCGCGCCGTGCGAGGCGGCGCTGTCCTGCTTGTTCGGACTGCCGTAGCCGATGTGGGTGCGAACCTGGATCAGGCTCGGGCGGCCGGTTTCCGCGAGCGCCGCCTCGAACGCGGCATCGAGAGCCTCGATGTCGTTGCCGTCCTCCACCGACAGCGTGTGCCAGCCGTACGCCTCGTACCGCCCGAGCACGTCCTCGCTGAAACTCAGGTCGGTCGGACCGTCGATCGTGATCCGGTTCGCGTCGTAGAGGACGTTCAGCTTGCCGAGCCCCAGGTGCCCGGCCATCGAGCACGCTTCGGAAGCGACGCCCTCCATCAGGTCGCCGTCGCTGGCGAGGACCCAGGTGCGGTGATTGAACAGGACGTGCCCCGGGCGGTTGAAACTCGCGGCGAGAAGTTGCTCGGCGATCGCCATGCCGACGGCCGCCGAGATGCCCTGGCCGAGCGGGCCGGTCGTCACCTCGACGCCGGGCGTCAAGCCGTGTTCCGGGTGGCCCGGAGTGAGCGAGCCGTACTGCCGGAAGTTCCGGATCTCGTCGAGACTCAGGTCGTAGCCCGCCAGGTGCAGCAGGCCGTAGATCAGCGCCGAGGCGTGGCCGCACGAGAGCACGAAGCGGTCCCGGTTCGGCCAGTGGGGATCCCGGGGAGAGAACCGCAGGTACTTCGTCCAGAGCAGCGCCGCCATCGCCGCCTGGCCCATCGGCGCGCCGGGATGGCCGCTGTTCGCCCGCTCGACCATGTCGACGGCGAGGAACCGCAGCGTGTCCGTCGCGACGTCCAGCGGCGAACGCTGGGGAGGCCCGCCGGTCTCGGGCGTTCCGGCGGCCTCGACCTGACTCATCGACGCGTGGTTCCTGTGAGTCGTGGGCGCGGCGGACGAAGGCGTAACGAAGGGCCGGTCAAGCGGCGCCAAGCATACACGTCGCGGCTCAGGGCTCCTGCAAGCTGGCAAAGCCACGGGAGCACGGATTCTCCAGGTCGAACCGGGCGAGCTCCGCCGCTCGAGCCACGGCATCCTTCAGTGCATCGGGGGTAGCAGGGTCGTCGGCATCGAACCCCACGAGGTCGGTCAAATCGATACCCATCGTTTCGATGTGCAGGGTGAACAGGGCCTCTCCACGCAGAACGTTCTGCAGCGCGCCGTTCAAGCGTGCGGTCCGCCGAACGAGCCGCGGGTACGCCTCCAGGTGCGGTAGCAGTTTGCCTTCCTCGTCGTAATAGCGACGGTCGCCGTCCCGGTGCATCTGCGGCAGAGTCGTGGTCATCAACGTGTTCAGGTGGTCGACATACTGTTCCAGCGACAGGAGCATGACTCTGCCCCTCACGATGGACTGCACCAGAAGGCTGTCCAGCGACTCGAAGTTCTGGCTGTCGAAAGCGGCCTGGAGGACCCGATCGTCGTACAGGTAGTAGAACTCGCTCAACGGAATTTCCGGCTCCAGGCCTTCGTCGATCTGCCGGACAACCTGTATGTGCGGCCGTAGCTCCTCCAACTGGTCGTGCAGGGACGAGACGAGGATCTCGAAGTCGCAGATGAGGATCTCGCGGTACTTCAGCGCGAGTTCCTGTTCGCGCGCCGCCTCCTGACGGTTGCCGAGGAGGAAGGCCAGGTAGACGCCGACGAAGACGACCAGGAGTTCGATGGCGAAGAACGGCAGGTTTCTCCGCAACCTGGCGCCGAACCCCGGAAGGGTCGCCGGGGTCTCAGCCATCTCGTCTTCCTGTGCGCGTCGCAACCGGTTCCAGAACATGACGGAGGTGACGTCGGTCCGTCAGGAGCCGGGGATCTTCAGGGCCTTGAATCAAGATAGCCGTCGACGGCCTTCTCAAGCGCGGCGCTCCGCAGCCCGTTCTCCTTGGCGCGGGTGCGGGCCTCTTCCCGGTCCACACCCTTCCCCGCGACCAGATAGGCGTAGTAGAGGGCGCCGACCCGGTTGCCCGAGGCGCAATGGACGAGCACCGGGCCGTCCACCTTGTCCATCGCTTCGATGAACCGCTCGAAGGTTTCGGGCTGCGCCAACCGTTCCGCGTCCACCGGCACGTTCAGGTAGGGAACGTCCAGGCTCTGGAGGGCCGCGGGCTCGTCGAAGCCGCGGTTCTCCCCCTCGGCGCGCAGGTCGAGGACGAAGGACAGGCCGTCGGCGGCCATCGCCTTGAGCTGATCCTCGGTCGGCTGGCCGCCGAAGAGGACGCCGGGTTCCGGGTGCTTCGCGCCGCGCAGGCCGTGGTCCTTCTGTTCGGCGTCGGCGACAGGCGCGGCGAGAACCAGGGCCAGTGCGGACAGGGCGGCGGCAAGGGACAGGTTACGCATCAGAAGAACCCCAATTCCAGTTTCGCGGCTTCGCTCATCATCGCCGGATTCCACGTCGGATCCCAGACCACCTCGACCTCGGCGCCTTCGACGCCCTCGACGTCGCGCACGGTCCGCTCCACATCGCCGGGCAGCGACTCGGCGACCGGGCAGTGCGGCGAGGTCAGGGTCATCTGCAGCTTGACGTGGGCGTTCTCTTCGATTCGCACGTCGTAGATCAGGCCGAGCTCGTAGATGTCGACCGGGATCTCCGGGTCGTAGACCGTCTTCAGGGCCTCGACGATCCGGGCCTCCAAGGCCGCCATGTCCGCCTGGATTCCGGTCGCGGCGGTGTCGTCCATTCCCGATACTCCTCCCGTCGAAGCTACAGCCTACTCGGTTGACACCGCCTCCGAGTCCCCGCCCTCGAGCGCGGCCCGCAATGCGTGCCACGCCAGGGTCGCGCATTTGATCCGCACGGGGTAGTCCTTGACGCCGCTCAGGACCTCCAGCTTGCCGAGGTCGACGCCGGCCTCCCCGTCGCCGGTCATCAGGGCGAGGAAGGAAGCGATCAGCGCCTCCGCCTGCGGCCGTTCGAGGCCGCGGACGGCCTCGGTCATCAGGGACGCCGAGGCGGTCGAGATCGCGCAGCCGACGCCCTCGAAGGACAGGCCGTCGACCCGGTCGCCGTCGGTGCGCAGGTAGATCTTGATCTGGTCGCCGCAGAGCGGGTTGTAGCCCTCGGCGCAGGCCGACACCGGCTCGAGCGCGCCGAAGTTCCGGGGCGCGCGATAGTGGTCGAGAATGACCTGCTGGTAGAGATCGCGGAGATCGGACATGCCTACCGGTCGCCTACGCTAGAGCTCATCAGCCGAAGATCCGCCGTACTTCGTGCAGGCCGGAGACGAGCAGATCGACCTCCTCGTGGGTGTTGTACAGCCCGAAAGAGGCCCGCACCGTGGCCGGCACGCCGAGCCGCTCCATCAGCGGCTGCGCGCAGTGGTGGCCGGCGCGGATCGCCACTCCCTGCTCGTCGAGGATCGTTGCCACATCGTGGGGGTGAGCGCCATCGACCACCAGAGAGACGACGGCGGCGCGGGGCGAGCCGGCGTCCGCGCCATGTCCCAGCACCCGAACCCAGGGGAGGTCGTTCAGGATTGCCACAGTATGAGAAAGAAGCTCGTGTTCGTGCCGCTCGATCCGATCGAGCCCCACCGACTCCAGGAACTCGACCGCGACGCCCAGGCCGATCGCGGGCGCGATGGCAGGCGTTCCCGCTTCGAACCGCTGCGGCGGCGCCGCGTACTCGCTGCGCTCGAAGGTGACCCGCGTGATCATCGCGCCGCCGCCGTGGTAGGGCGGCATGGCCGCGAGCAGCTCGCGCCGGCCCCAGAGCACGCCGATGGCGCCGGGGCCGTACATCTTGTGGCCCGAGAAGGCGTAGAAGTCGCAGCCGAGCGCGGCGACGTCGACCGCCATGTGCGGCACAGCCTGCGCGCCGTCGACGACCACGGCCGCGTCCGAGCGGGCCCGGGTCAACTCGACCACGGCCGGAATGTCGTTGACGGTGCCGAGCGCATTCGAGACGTGGGTCACGGCGACCACCCGGGTTCGTTCGTTGAGCATCCCGGCGAGCGCCTCCAGATCGAGTTCGCCGTCGTCGCTGATCGGCGCCGCGCGCACCCGGGCGCCGGTCTGCTCGCAGACGAGCTGCCAGGGGACGATGTTCGAGTGGTGCTCCATCTCGGTCAGCAGCACCTCGTCGCCGGGCTGGAGGCGTGGCCGGCAGTAGCTCTGGGCAACCAGGTTCAGGCTCTCGGTCGTGCCGCGGGTGAAGACGACCTCATGGCTGTCCGGAGCGCCGATGAACCGCGCGACCTTGCCGCGGGCCGCCTCATACGCGTCGGTCGACTGCTCGGACAGCGCGTGGACGCCACGGTGGGCGTTGGCGTAGTAGGTGCGGTAGCAGTCGTCGACCGCGTCGATCACGACCTCCGGCCGTTGCGAGCTGGCGGCGTTGTCGAGGTAGACCAGCCGGTGTCCGTGGACCTCCCGGGCGAGGATCGGGAAGGAGGAACGCAGCCGGTCGACATCGAGCGCCGTCATCGGCCTACCGGTGTCCGCCTCCGTTCAGGCTCGCGAGCAAGCGACCCTCCAGGTCCTGCCGGAGCGGCTCGTGGGACGCCTTCTCGACCAGTTCCCGGGCAAACGCGTAAACCAGCATCGCGTGGGCCTGCTCGCGACCGATGCCGCGGGAGCGGAGGTAGAAGAGCGCTTCCTCGTCCAGCCGGCCGATCGTCGAGCCGTGCGTGCAGCGAACGTCGTCGGCGAAGATCTCGAGTTGCGGATTGCTGTTGGCAAGCGCCGACTTCGACAGCAGCAGGTTGCGGTTCGTCTGCTTGGCGTCCGTCTTCTGCGCCGCCTGGTGCACGTAGATGCGGCCGTTGAACACCGAGCGCGCCCGGCCGTCGAGGACACCCTTGTAGAGCTGGTGGCTGGTCGTGTGCGGCTGACGGTGTTCGACCCGCATGTGGTTGTCGACGAACTGGGAGCCATCGACGACGTAGAGGCCGTCGAGTGTGCAGTGAGCGCCCTCGCCGTCGAGCAGCCCCACCGTGTCGTTCCGCACCAGGCCGCCTCCGAAGGCGAGGGACGAGGAGTCGAAGGACGCGGAGCGCTCGAGTTGCGCGTGCTGAAAGCCGAGGTGGAAGGCGTCGGTCGCGTCCGCCTGAAGCCGGGTGTGGCGGAGCACGGATCCGGCGCCGCAGACGAACTCCGACGCCGGGCAGACGAAGTAGCCGCCCGCCCTCGGGTCGAGGGCGGCGAAGGTCTCGATCACGGAGGCCTGGCTGTTCTCGCCGGCGATGACGAGCAGGCGCGGAAAGCTGACCTCGACGGCGGGCGCTTCGCCGGCGGACTCCGCGGTGCGCGCCGCGGGAGCGCTGAGCCACAGCACCTGCAACGGTTGCTCGACGACGGCCCCTTCCGGAATCACGATCGCCGCGCCGTCCTGGAACAGCCCGGTGTTGAGGGCCGCGAACGGATGGGGGGCCGCGTCGGCGCTGCACGAGGCGCGGCCGGAGGCGTGGGCGCCGAGATGCTCGAGGATCTGTTCCGTGTCACCGCCGGCGCCGAGGTCCGCCATGGCCACCGCGGTGACCTGCCGCGGCGGCGACGAGACCGCCGGCGCGTAGCGGCCGTTGACGAACACCATTCGGGGACAGTCCGCGTAGAGGAAGCGGGCGGCCTCGCCGCCCTGGAGCGGCCTCGGCGACGCGGCCGCCGGCGCAGTCCGCAGCAAGGCGCCGAGGTTCGTCTGCCGCCACTCCTCGTCGCGGGCGGTCGGGAAGCCGGTGGCCTCGAAGCGCTCGATCGCCTCCTGGCACCGCGCACGCAGGACCTCCGGCTCGCCGCCGCGGCGAGCGTACAGATCCAGGTATGGGGCGGTGGAGCGGCCGCTGGCGACGGTCACGGGCTCAGTCTCCGGACGAACCGTTGGTCAGGCCGGTGTAGCCCTTCTCCTCGAGTTCGAGCGCCAGCTCGCTGCCGCCGGAGCGGACGATCCGCCCATCCAGGAGCACGTGGACGTGGTCGGGCACGATGTAGTTCAGCAACCGCTGGTAGTGGGTGATGACGACGAACGCCCGGTCCTCGCTCCTCAGCGCGTTGACCCCGGCCGCCACCGTCTTCAGCGCGTCGATGTCGAGCCCCGAGTCCGTCTCGTCGAGGACGGCCAGCCGCGGCTCGAGCACCGCCATCTGGAGGATCTCGTTCCGCTTCTTCTCGCCGCCCGAGAAGCCCTCGTTGACGGGGCGCCGCAACAACGCCTCGTCCACGTCCACCAGTTCCGCGCGCTTGCGCAGCAACTGGAGAAAGTCCATGGCGTCGAGCTCGTCCTCGCCCCTGGCCTTGCGGATCGCGTTGAGCGCGGCCTTGAGGAAGTAGCTGTTGCCGACGCCCGGGATCTCGACCGGGTACTGGAAAGCGAGGAAGAGGCCCGCATGGGCTCGCTCTTCCGGAGCCATTTCCTGCAGGTCGTCGCCATCCAGCTCCAGCGAGCCGGCCGTGACGTCGTAGTCCTCCCGGCCCGCGAGCACCTGGGCCAGCGTGCTCTTGCCCGAGCCGTTCGGCCCCATCACCGCGTGGACCTCGCCGGCTTTCACCTCGAGATCCAACCCCTTCAGGATTTCCTGTTCTTCGACCTTCGCGTGAAGGTCACTCACCCTCAGCATTGCTGTATCTCCGTGCGGCGACTCTCTCGGCCGCTTGCGGTTCCGGCAACCCCGGCCCCCCGAAGGGTCAGCCGACGCTGCCCTCGAGGCTGACCTCGAGCAGCTTCTGTGCCTCCACGGCGAACTCCATCGGGAGTTCGCGGAACACTTCCTTGCAGAACCCGTTGACGATCATGGAAACGGCATCCTCGGTGTCGATGCCGCGCTGGTTGCAGTAGAAGATCTGGTCTTCGCCGATCTTCGACGTCGACGCCTCGTGCTCCATCTGGGCGCTCGGATTGGCGACGTCGATGTAGGGGAACGTGTGAGCCCCGCAGCGGTCCCCGATCAGCATCGAGTCGCACTGCGAGAAGTTTCGGGCGTCCTCGGCCGAACGGAGGATCCGCACCGACCCGCGGTAGGTGTTCTGGCCTTCGCCGGCGGAGATTCCCTTGGAGATGATCGTGCTCGAGGTGCGCTTGCCGACGTGGACCATCTTGGTCCCCGTGTCGGCCTGCTGGCGGTTGTTCGACACGGCGACCGAGTAGAACTCGCCCACCGAGTCGTCGCCCCTGAGGATGCAGCTCGGGTACTTCCAGGTCACCGCCGAACCGGTCTCGACCTGGGTCCAGGAGATCTTGCTGCGCCGGCCCTCGCACAGGCCGCGCTTGGTCACGAAGTTGTAGATGCCGCCGACGCCTTCCTTGTCGCCCGGGTACCAGTTCTGGACCGTGGAGTACTTGATCTGGGCGTCCTCGTGGGCGATCAGCTCGACGACGGCCGCGTGCAACTGGTTCTCGTCGCGCATCGGCGCGGTGCAGCCCTCCAGGTAGCTGACGTAGCTGCCTTCTTCCGCGATGATCAGGGTGCGCTCGAACTGGCCCGTGTTCATCGCGTTGATCCGGAAGTAGGTCGAGAGCTCCATCGGGCAGCGCACGCCCTTCGGGATGTAGACGAAGGAGCCGTCCGAGAACACGGCGGAGTTCAGGGCGGCGAAGAAGTTGTCCCGCCGCGGCACGACGGTGCCGAGGTACTTGCGTACGAGTTCCGGATGGTCCTGGACCGCCTCGGAGAAGGAGCAGAAGATGACCCCGAGTTCCGCCAGCTTCTCGCGGAACGTCGTCGCGACGGAGACGCTGTCGAACACCGCGTCGACCGCCACGCCCGCCAGCATCTCCTGCTCCTTGAGCGGGATGCCGAGCTTCTCGTAGGTGGCCAGGATCTCGGGATCGATCTCGTCGAGGCTCTTGGGCCGGTCGTCGTCGCTCTTGGGCGCCGCGTAGTAGCAGATCGACTGGTAGTCGATCGGTTCGTAGCGCACGTTCGCCCACGTCGGCTCGACCATCTTCTGCCAGCCCCGGTAGGCCTGAAGCCTCCAGTCCAGCAACCACTGCGGCTCGTTCTTCTTCGCCGAGATGAAGGCGATGATCTCCTCGCTCAGGCCCGGCGGAGCGGTGTCCTGCTCGACGTCGGTGACGAAGCCGTACTCGTAGTCGCGCTCGGCGAGCGCTCCGATCGTGTCCGCGGCGGTCGGCATCAGGAACTGCTCCCCAGGGGTATGAGCGCGCGGGCGGCGGGCCGGCCGCCGAGAAAGTCCGGGCGCGCCATGTCCTCGATCGTGACCCCTTCGAGAGCCCCGCGAACAGCCCGGTCGATCCGCTGCCAGTTCTCCCGCACGCGGCAGAACGCCTCGTAGGAACACTCGTCGTCCGAGTGCTCGCTGCACTGGGTCAGGGCGATCGGGCCCTCGAGCGCGAAGATCACGTGCGCGACGCTGATCTCCGCCGCCGGGCGCGCGAGTTCGTAGCCCCCGTGCACGCCGCGGTGGGAGACCAGCAGGCCGGCCCTGGCGAGCAGCTTGAGGATCTTGCTCACCATCGCGGACGGCAGATGCGTCTGCAGCGCCAGCTCAGCCGCCGCGGTCTGCCCGGTCAGGGCCAGTTGGCTCATCAGGACGATCCCGTAGTCGGCTTGCTTGGTCAGACGGATCATGGCGGCGGAACGGGGACTCGAATAGTCCCGATTCGTAGAGTAGCAGCTTGTGCCGTGGAGCGCTACGTGTGAGCCCACGGCGCAAGCTGCTTGTTTGCCCCGACGCGGAGGGGTGCGCTGACGATCAATGTGCTACCGTGTGCGTCATCATGACCGAGATGACCGCAAGAACCTCCAGGGTGGGCATCCGGGAACTGAGGCAGAACCTGAGCGTGTACGTCCGCCGGATTCGGCGCGGCGAGCGCTTCGAGGTCACGGATCGCGGCCGCCCGGTGGGCCTGCTCCTGCCGCTCCCCAAGGAGATGTCGCCGCTGGAGCGCCTGATCGCCGAGGGACGGGCGACCAGGCCGGTGGGGAACCTGCTCGATCTGCCGCCGCCAAGGGGCCAAGTCTCGACGAAGGCGAGCGAGGCATTGATCGCCGACCGCGAAGACCGGCTCTGAGCGAGTGTGATCTACCTGGATTCCTCCGCGCTCGTCAAGCTCGTCCTGCCGGAGCCGGAATCCCACGCCCTTCGCGACTTCCTGGCAAACGACGAAGACCATGTATCGAGCGGCCTCGCGCAGCTCGAAGTACAGCGAACGGTGCGACGGGTCGACGACACGGAGGACAGGCGCCAGGATGCGATGCGCGTACTCGCACGGGTTTCCCTCATGGAGATTGACGGACCGATCCTCGCCCAGGCGGCGTCGCTCGATCCGCCAGGCTTGCGTAGCCTTGACGCCATCCACCTGGCCACCGCCCTCTCCCTGGACGGTCTCGGCGCCCTGGTCACCTACGACCGACGCCTCGCGGACGCGGCGAGGGAAGCAGGCCTCGCGGTCGCGTCCCCGGCCTGAAGAGCGCCGCCGCCCTGCGCTACCGTGTGGGTCGCGGTGATGGATTCGGCTGCCATTCCCATCTACTTCGATGTCTTCGGCGCAATCGTCCTGATCTGGTGCGGGCTGACCGTGCCGGTGCTGGTCTACGGCCTGGTGGGCAAGGACCGGACCGGCCGCGTGGGCGGCCGGGCCTGGGGGCCGAACCTCGACCCACGTTGGGGCTGGCTCCTCATGGAGCTCTCGGCCCTGGCCGTGTTCCCTGCCGTCTACGTCGCGGCCGGGGAACGTCACCGGGTCGGCGACGTCCTGGTCGGCCTCTGGCTTGTCCACTACGTTCACCGCGCACTCGTGTGGCCGTGGATCATCCAGCGCCAGGCCCGTCCGTTCCCCGTCGTCACGGCCGCCTCGGGTTTCGCGTTCAACCTCGGCAACGGCGCGCTCCTGGGCTGGTTCATGGCCCGGCTCGCCGACTATCCGGAGGACTGGTTTTCGGATCCGCGCTTCCTGGCCGGGGCCGGCCTGTTCATCGCCGGGGCCGCGCTGAACATCGCCTCCGACTACCGCCTGTCATCGCTGCGGGCCAAGGCCTCGGGCGGCGCGATCCTGCCCCGCGGCGGCGGTTTCGACTACGTCTCGTGCCCGAACCTGGCGGGCGAGATCGTCGAGTGGATCGGCTTCGCCCTGATGAGCTGGTCGCTACCCGGTCTGGCGTTCGCGTTGTGGACGGCGGCCAACCTGATCCCGCGCGCGCTCTGGCGGCACCGCTGGTACCAGGAGCGATTCCCCGACTACCCCTCGAACCGCCGCGCGCTCTTCCCCGGCCTGCTGTAGAGCCCGGGTCTCAGTCGTTCCCTTCCTCGCCGGACGCCGGCGCCAGACGCTCCGCTTCGCGGCTGTCGCCGAGCAGCACGGCCACCCAGCGGAACTCTTCCGTGTTCTCGAGCAGGATCTTGACCACCATCGTCAGCGGCACCGACAGCAGCATCCCGACCGGTCCCCACACCCAGCCCCAGAAAACGAGGGAGAGCACGACCACGAGGGTCGAGAGGCCGAGCCGCCGGCCCAGGAGCGGCGGTTCGATGAAGTTGCCGATCACCATGTTGACCACGAGGTAGCCCAGGGCGACGAGCAACGCCCGGCCGACGCCGATCTGGACCATGGCCAGGAGCGTCGTCGGCACCGCCGCGATGATCGAACCGAGGTTCGGGATGAAGTTGAGGACGAAGGCCACCAGACCCCAGAAGACCGCGAACTCGACGCCCAGCACGCCGACCCAGATGCCGATCAGCAGGCCGGTGGCCAGGCTGATCACGGTCTTGATCCCCATGTAGTGCTGGATGTCGTGCATGGCGCGGGCGAAGCGCGCCTCGGCGCCGGCACTGCCGAAGGCCGCGCGCACCTTGGGGCCGAAGGTCGCCGCCTCGAACAGGGTGAAGATGACGATCAGCGAGATGACGAGGAAGGACGACAGGGCGGCCGTCGTCGCCCGCAGGGTCCGGTTCACGAAGTCGACCAGGAAGCCCGGCTCGAAGCGCGAGAACAACGCAAGCGGCAGGGAGTCGTCGCCCGCCAGCCCGCTGGCGACGGGCACTCCCCGCTCCTCCAGCCACTCGCCGCCGTCTTCGATCCACTCCGTGAGCGTGGACTGGATCTCGCCCATCTCGCCCGCGACCTGGTTCGCGGTGGAACCGACCAGATAGCCGACCAGGGCGAGTACCAGCAGGTCCATCAGGATCGTGCCGAGAACGGCGACGATCATCGGCAGGCGTTGCTGCAGCCAGGTCAGGACGGGCAGGCTGATCGCCGCGATGAAGACCGCGACCAGGAACGGGATCATGATCGACGACGCGGCCCGCAGGCCGGCGACCAGGACGACGACGCAGGCCGCGACCAGCAGCAGGCGCATCGGCGTTCCGATGTCTCTTCGCTGGTCGTCCTGGGTCATCGGTTCAACTCGTGGCGGCGCGGTGGTCCTCGACCAGGCCGTCGACGACGGCCGGTTCCGCCAGCGTCGTCACGTCGCCGAGGTCGTCGTACTCGCCGGCGGCGATCTTGCGCAGCACGCGGCGCATGATCTTGCCGGATCGCGTCTTGGGCAGACCGCCGGCGACGTGGATGTGGTCCGGCGTGGCGATCGGTCCGATCACCGTGCGCACCTGCTGCCGGAGTTCCGCCACCAGCCCCGCCCGCTCCCGGCTCTCGGCCTCGGGCGTGATCAGCACGTAGGCGTAGATGCCGACGCCCTTGATCTCGTGCGGGCAGCCGACCACGGCCGCTTCGGCCACCGCGTCGTGCGCGACCAGGGCGCTCTCGATCTCCGCGGTACCCAGCCGGTGCCCGGACACGTTGAGCACGTCGTCGACGCGGCCGGTGATCCAGTAGTAGCCGCTCCCGTCCCGGCGGCAGCCGTCGCCGGTGAAGTACATGCCCGGGTAGGTGCTGAAGTACGTCTCGACGAAGCGCTGGTGGTCGCCGTAGATCGTCCGCGCCTGGCCGGGCCAGGAGCGCTTCAGGCACAGGTTGCCGCTCCGGTCGTTGCCCTCGAGCTCGTTGCCGTCGGCGTCCACCAGCACCGGTTCGACGCCGAAGAAGGGAAGGGTTGCCGAGCCGGGGACAAGCGGCGTGGCGCCCGGCAGCGGGGTGATCAGGATGCCGCCCGTCTCCGTCTGCCACCAGGTGTCGACCACCGGACACTGCCCGTTTCCGACCACGTCGTGGTACCAGTTCCAGACCTCGGGGTTGATCGGTTCGCCGACCGAACCGAGAACCCGCAGCGAACCGCGGTCGTACGCCGTGACCCACTGGTCGCCCTCGCGGGCGATCGCCCTGAGCGCGGTCGGCGCCGTGTAGAAGAGGGTCACTCCCAGGTCGTCGACGACCTGCCAGTAGCGGCCGGGGTCGGGGTAGGTCGGCACCGACTCGAACATGACGCTGGTCGCGCCGTTCGCGAGCGGGCCGTAGACGATGTAGCTGTGTCCGGTGACCCAGCCGATGTCGGCGGCACAGAAGTGGATGTCGTCGTCGTGGTGATCGAAGATCAGCCGGTGGGTCATCGAGGCGTAGAGCAGATAGCCGCCGGTCGTGTGGAGAACGCCCTTGGGCTTGCCGGTCGAACCGCTGGTGTAGAGGACGAAGAGCGGCGCCTCGGCATCGAGCCGCGCCACGGGCGCCGTCGCCCGCTGCTTCGCCGTCTCCTCGTGGAGCCAGAGATCGCGCCCCGGCGCCATCGGAACCTCGGTGTCGGTGCGCCGCGCGACCAGCACGTGCTCGACCAGGTCCAGTCCCTCCACGGCCTGATCGCACGTCGCCTTGAGCGGGATCGTGCGGCCGCCCCGCAGGCCTTCGTTCGCGGTCACCAGCAGCCGGCAGCCGGCGTCGACGATGCGCTCGCGCAGGCTGTCGGCGGAGAAGCCGGCGAAGACCACCGAATGCACCGCGCCGATCCGGGCGCAGGCGAGCATCGTGTAGGCCAGCTCCGGGATCATCGGCAGGTAGATGCAGACCCGGTCGCCCTGCCCGATCCCCAGCGACGTCAGCACGTTGGCGATCCGGCAGACGTTCCGCTTCAGTTCGCGGTAGCTGATGCGGTGGTAGCGGCCCGGCTCGTCCTCGACCCAGATCAGGGCGGTCTTGTCGGGCCGGACGGCGGCGTGGCGGTCGACGCAGTTCGTGCAGGCGTTCAGCACGCCGTCCTCGAACCAGGCGAAGTCGACGGCGTCGAAGTCCCAGCGACCCGCGGACCGCGGCTCGGTGAACCAGTCCAGGGAGCGGGTCTGTTCGAGCCAGAAGCCGTCCGGATCCTCGATCGACTGCCGGTAGAGCTCCCGGTAGGCCTCGATGCCGTCGACGTGGGCGCGGCCGCTGTCCGAAATGGCGCTCTTGACGGGAATCATCCGACTCTCCTTACACCGCGACCCGCGGCGCCGCCGCCAGCACGGCCTCCGACGCGCCGCCGCACAGACCCTCGAAGTTGTCGGTGAACATGCGGGCCAGCCGGCGCGCGTACTGATCGTACGCCTGGGGGTCGCTCCAGCCCTGTCGCGGGTCGAGCACGTCGCCCGGCACGCCCTCGATGGCCGTGGGGTAGGCGAGACCGAAGACGGGATGGATACGCGTCGGCACGCCGGTCAGGCTGCCGTCGAGCGCGGCGTGGATCATCCGCCGCGTGTACGCGAGCTTGATCCGGCTGCCCTGGCCGTACGGCCCCCTGGTCCAGCCGGTGTTGACGAGCCAGACGTCAGCTCCGTGGCGCCGCACCTTCTCGCCCAGCAGGTCCGCGTAGGTCGAGGCCGGCAGCGGCATGAAGGGAGCGCCGAAACAGGCGCTGAACGTCGCGGACGGTTCGGTGACGCCGCGTTCGGTACCGGCGACCTTCGCCGTGTAGCCCGAAAGGAAGTGGTACATCGCCTGCGACTCGTCGAGGCGGCTGATCGGCGGCAGGACGCCGAACGCGTCGCAGGTCAGGAAGACGACCGACGTCGGGTGTCCCGCGTTGCCGCCGACGTCGACGTGCTCGAGGTGGCTGAGCGGGTAGCTGGCCCGGGTGTTCTCGGTGAGGGAGTCGTCGTCGAGATCGAGTTCCCGCGTCTCGGGATCGAAGACGACGTTCTCGAGCACGGTCCCGAAGCGCCGGGTGGTGGCGTAGATCTCGGGTTCGCCTGAGGGATCGAGCCGGATGACCTTGGCGTAGCAGCCGCCCTCGATGTTGAAGATGCCGCGGTCGGACCAGCAGTGCTCGTCGTCGCCGATCAGGGTGCGCTCCGGATCGGCCGAGAGGGTCGTCTTGCCGGTGCCCGAGAGGCCGAAGAACAGGGCGCAGTCCGAACGGTCCGTGCCGTAGTTCGCGCTGCAGTGCATGCTCAGCACGCCCCGTTGCGGCATCAGGAAGTTCATCACGCTGAACATCGACTTCTTCATCTCGCCGGCGTACTCGCTGCCCCCGATCAGGGTCAGGTGGCGCTCCAGGTCGAGAGCGATGAAGGTCGTGCTGTTCGTGCCGTCGGTCTCCGGGTCGGCCAGAACGCTGGGGATGTCGACGACGGTGTAGTCCGGCTCGAAGTCCTCGAGCTCCGCGTCGTTCGCCGCGCGAAGGAACATGTTGCGGACGAACAGGCTGTGCCAGGCGCGCTCGCTGATCACCCGCACGTTCAGGCGACAGGCCGGATCGGCGCCGGCGTAACCGTCGAACACGAACAGGTCGCGGTCCGCGGCCGCGGCCAGCATCTTGCGGTGAAGGCGGTCGAAGTGCTCCGGCGCGAGAGGCTTGTTCACCGGCCCCCAGTCCACCAGGTCCGCCGACGGCGCGCGGCGCACGACGAACCGGTCGTTCGGAGATCGCCCCGTGTGCTCCCCGGTCGACGCGACGAGCGGACCCTCGGCGGCGATCGCGGCCTCGCCGCGTCGCACCGCTTCTTCGTAGAGCCTGGCCACGCTCAGGCGCCGGTGAACGACACGCCGATTGGTTGACAGAAACTCCCCGAAAACCTCGACCATCTCAACTACCTCGCCACGGTCGAGTGCGAGAAGCGGTCCCGCCTCACCGTCCAGGCCGTGAACAGTGGCTCCTCGGGAGGGATTCGAACCCCCAACATTTCGGTTAACAGCCGAACGCTCTACCGTTGAGCTACCGAGGAAGAATCCGCCTCAAGGCAAACAGCGGCGGGCGACACAGAGTTCATCTTAGGGAGGCTTCGGACCGACTGTCAAACCCCGCAGGGGCGGCCGCTACAGGCGGTTGCGATAGGGGCGCAGTTGCTGCGAGCGGCTCGGATGACGCAGCTTGCGGAGCGCCTTCGCTTCGATCTGCCGGATCCGCTCGCGCGTCACGTTGAACGAACGCCCCACGTCCTCCAGCGTCGACTCGGCGCCGTCGCCGACTCCGAAGCGCATCCGCAGCACGAGTTCCTCGCGCGGGCTCAGCGTCTGCAGCACCGCGGCGGTCTGTTCGCTGAGGTTCTTCAGGAGCAGCGTGTCGAGCGGCGAGGCGGCGCTCGCGTCCTCGATGAAGTCGCCGAGGGAAGAGTCCGCCTCTTCGCCGATCGGCGTCTCGAGCGAGATCGGTTCCAGCGCGATCTTCATGATCTCGCGAACGTGGGACGGCTCCATGTCCATCTGCTCGGCGATTTCGGCGACGGTGGGCTCCCGGCCCAGTTCCTGGACCATCGCGCGGCTGGTCCTGGTCAGCTTGTTGATCGTGTCGATCATGTGGACCGGGATGCGAATCGTCCTTGCCTGGTCGGCGATGGCCCGCGTGATTGCCTGGCGGATCCACCAGGTCGCGTAGGTCGAGAACTTGTAGCCGCGGCGGTACTCGAACTTCTCGACCGCGCGGATCAGCCCGATGTTGCCGTCCTGAATCAGGTCGAGAAGCTGCAGCCCGCGGTTCGTGTACTTCTTGGCGATGGACACGACCAGGCGGAGGTTCGCCAGGATCATCTCCGAGCGCGCCTGCTCGCAGATCGCCTCACCTCGCCGCACCTTGTTCAGCGTCGCGGTCACCTGCGCGAGGGTCGTGCCATAGCGCTCTTCCGCCGCCCGGAGACGCGCGCGGTACTTCTCGATCCGGCGCCGGTGCAGCGCGCCGAGTTCCGTGTCGCGTTCCCGGTCGAGCGCGATCTGCGCCCGGCGGATGTCCCGGTCGTGGCGCGAGATCTCCGCGTAGAGCTGCTTGAGGATCTCGACCAGGCGGCTGCGGGTCTGCGCCGTCAACTCGATCGAGCGGATCTGCTCGGTGATCTTGCCCGCCGTGCGATCGATCTCCCGTTCGATCTCCGAGAACCGGTCGCTGCCCGGCCGGCAGCGATCGCTCTGCCGGCGCAGGCGGCGCGCCTGCCGGTCGAGAGCCTCGATCGCCCGGAAGATCCCGAGGTTCTTCGCGATCCGGTCCCTGGCGCTCTGGTCGAGGTGGGCGGCGCCATCGGCCAGGAGCTCCCGCATCAGGCGCCGGTCGCGCCGCGCCAGTTCGTTGATCCGCAGCAACTCCCGAAGCACGACCGGGTTGTCGCAGAGCGCCTCGAACACGATCCACTCGCCGCGCTCGATCCGTTTGGCGATCTCCACCTCGCCTTCCCGATCGAGCAGATCGACTCGTCCCATCTCCCGCAGGTAGACCCGGACCGGATCCGTCGTCCGGTCATGGTGCGTGGGGACGGCGGGTTCCGGCTCGCTCCGTTCGACGCCGCCGATCGCCGGCAGCGGATCGGAGTCGGCGACGTTGACGAAGGCCGCCGGCCGCCGGATCACTCCCGTGCCCATCGACACCAGGCGCGACCAGATCGCGTCCATGTCCCGCGGCTCGGCGAGCAGTTCCTCCGGCAACCGGGTCTCGAGCTCGTCCTGAAGCAGGTAGCCCTTCTCGCGGCCCAGGTTGAACACGCTGCGGACCGAGCTGTGGCGCTGCTCGATCGGCTCGATCTCCTGGGCCCGGACGGCCGCGGTGTTCAGGGCCACGACATCTCCTCAGCGCCCCGACTGCCGGTAGAGCTCGCGGCTTAGCTGCTGCTTCTCCTCGATCATCCGGTGCAGGGTCTCCATGTCACCTTCACGCTGTGCGCGATTGATCTCCCGGGCAAGCAGGTTGAGCCGTTGTCTGGCGAAACGTCGACCCAACTCGACGAGACTGACCCGAAGTTCCGATTCAGAGAAGGCAGACGACCGTTGTAACAAAAGCCCGGCGATCCGGTCAACAGGTCGATCGGTCTCGTTGCCCGTATCGCCCCGTCGCCCCAGGACGTCCACGAGAGCGCCGGAGTCGATCCGCTCCGCCCCGGCACGGGCCTGCTCGCGCATGGCCTCGTAGATGGCGCGCAGGGCGGGATCGAAGAAGGCGTCCGGCGCCGGCCACTCGATGCCGCCCAGGTCCGGGGCGGCGGCCGTCAGACGCAGCACCTGCTCCTCGATCGACGAAGTCACCGGACGACGCGGTCCCGCCGCGGGCCCGGGTGAATCCGCCGCAGCCGGCTTCTCCGGGGCGGCGGACTCACGCAGGAGCACGTCGACCTTGACCCCGAGGCGCTCGGCCGCGGTTTCGTAGTAGCCCCTTCTCGCGATCGGGTCGCCGACCCGGTCGATCAACGTCCGCACCCGGGCGGCCTCGCGGGCCCGCAACCGGGGGTCGAGCTCGCCCCGGCTGGGCAGATCGTCGATCTCGATCGCCACCGCATCCCGGGCCCCGCCAACCGTTGCGCACACCGCCTCCGGTCCCTCATCGAGCCGCAGCGAATCCGGATCCTGGCCCGCCGGAAACAGCACGCGGCGAACGTTGAGCCCGGCCTCGAGCATGAGTCCCGCCGCCTTGCGGGCCGCCTCGATGCCGGCGCGGTCGCCGTCGTAGCCCAGGACCACCTCATCGGTGTAGCGGGACAGCAGCCGCACCTGCTGCCCGGTGAGCGCCGTCCCCATGCTCGCGACCGCCCAGTCGATGCCGGACGCCGCGGCGCCGAGGACGTCGAAGTAGCCCTCGACCAGGAGCGCCCGGCCCTGTTCCCGGATGCCGCGACGGGCAGCGTCGAGGCCGTAGAGCAGGGTGCCCTTCCGGAAGTGGTCCGTCTCGTTCGTGTTGACGTACTTGGCCTGGTCGTCGCCGAGGGTGCGTCCACCGAAGGCCAGCAGGCGGCCGGAGGGCGACCGGATGGGGAACATCAGCCGGTTGCGGAACCGGTCGTAGGGACGGTCCGGCGCCTTCGGGCTGCGGGCGATCAACCCGGCGGCTTCGAGGTCGGGGACCGGTATGCGCCGGCCCAGATCCTCGATCATCGTCCGCCAGTCGTCGGGTGCGTAGCCGACGCCGAAACGGGAAATCAGCTCCGACGGCACCTTGCGCCGCTGGAGGTACTGCTGCGGCACGGGTTCCGTCCTGAGCTTCGCCCGGAAGAAGTCGTAGGCGGCGTCGAGCGCGGCCTGGATGCGCTCGGAGCGGTCGGGCCGGCCGTCGGCGTCCGGCCCGGAGGCGCGCCGCAGGGGAATCCCGTAGCGCCGGGCCATGTGCTCGATCGTGGTGGCGAAGGTGTCGCCCGTGAGTTCCATGTGGAAGCGCAGGGCGTCGCCGCCGGCGCCGCAGCCGAAGCAGTAGTAGAGCTTGCGCTCGGGGTCGAGCGACAGCGAAGGCGTCTTCTCCTTGTGGAAGGGGCAGAGCGCCACGAAGCGCTGGCCACGGCGCTCGACCTTCGTGTGCTCGCTGACCAGGTCGATGAGGTCGACCGCCTCGCGCACCGCGTCCACCGCCTCATCGGTGAGCCTGGAGCGCCGCTGCACGACCGCTCATGCTACAGCGCCGGTAGCCCGTCTTGGGCCAGAAGGGGTCCGCTCCCAGGTGACGCGCGCGCTCGAGAGGAGATGGGAGGGGTTGCGCTTGCTCCGCTTCACTCGCTCCGGTTAGGCGTCGGCCTCCGGGGGGAATCGGCCGTCGCTCGTTCAGAGGCACCTGGGAGCGGACCCCTTCTGGCCCAAGACGGGCGCGTGGCGTCGTCAGCGGAGGAGGACTTCGGTCGCGCCATCGCCGCCGGCGGACGGTGGAGCGGGATCGAAACCGGCGACGGCCGGGTGGCCTCGCAGATGCTCGCGAACGGCCCGGCGAAGCCGGCCGCTGCCGTGGCCATGGACCACCCGGACCCGTTCGCGGCCGGCCGCCAGAGCCCGATCCAGGTAGGCGTCGAGGGACTCGAGAGCCGGCTCCACCAACTGGCCGATCAGGAGCAGCTCCGCTTCCACCTCCTTCGCCTGCGACCTCTGGACCCGGACCCGGCCGGGCGCCGGCCGCTCTCCGGCGGCTACCGCCACGAGGTCGGCGCTCGGCGTCCGGACCCGCTTGCCGCGGACCAGCACGGTCGCCTGGTCGCCGCGAAGCTCCACGAGCTCACCCAGCCAGCCCAGCGAGCGGTGACGGACGCGGGCGCCGAGGGTCAGGGGACGCTGCTCATCCGACCGCGGCGGCTCCTCCGGTTCGCGACCCGGCGGCGCGTCGATGTCGCCGGCCGCCAGGGAGGCGCGATCGGCCGCCGCCGACAGGTCCCGGTCGAGTTCGCCGTGCAGGGACGAAGCCGCCCGGGCGAAGGCCCGCTTGCCGGGCCGCTCTCCACCGGGTCGTGGGGAGGCCGACGACAACCCGGCCAGGGCCTCATCCAGCCGGCGGCGATTCGCCCGGCGCAGCACGTCGACTTCGCGGCCGAGCGCCTTCTCCAGCCGCTGCCTGGCCGCTCGCAGCGACTCCTGCCGGGTCTCGAAGCGGGCGCGGGCAGCCTCCGTCTCGGCGGTCAGCCGGACAAGCTCCGCCTCCCGCTCCAGCAGCCGCTCGCGAAGGCGTTCGTTGCGCTCCAGCACCCGCCGCAGCTTCTGGTGCTCGGAGCCCAGGAAGTGCTCGGCCCGCTCCAGCCAGGCCGGCGGAAGGCCGAGCCGGCGCGCCAGCGCCAGCGCCTGGCTGCCCCCCGGCGGGCCGACAACCAGCCGGTAGGTGGGCAGGCCGTTCTCCGGGTCGAAACCCATCGCGGCGCAGGAGGCCGCCTGCGACTCGAGAGCGGCAGCGGCGAGTTGGGTGAGGTGCGTCGTCAGAATGCCGAGTGAGCCGCGCTCGACCAGCCCCTCGAGCAGGGCGATGCCGAGCGCGGCGCCCTCCTCCGGGTTCGTGCCGGCGCCGACCTCGTCGAGCAGGACCAGGGTCGAAGGCCCCGCGCGGCGCCACACTTCCCGCAGGCGCAGCAGCCGGGCGCTGAACGTCGACTGCTCCTCGAGGACGCTCTGCTCGTCGCCGACCACCGCCACCACGTGGTCGAGGATCGGCAGGCGGCTGTCCGGCGCGGCCGGAACCGGCAGGCCGGCCTGGTTCATCAGGCACAGCAGCCCCACCGTCTTCAGGGCGACCGTCTTGCCGCCGGCGTTCGGACCGGTCAGGACCAGGGTGCGGTGGTCGTCCAGCTTCAGGTCGAGCGGGACGACGACGCCCCGGTTGCCGGCCGCCCCCAGCGCCAGCGCCCTGCGGTCGGCGAGCCGCGGGTCGAGCAGCGGGTGCCGGGCAGACCGAAGCTCGAGCAGCGGCGCCCCGCCGGACGGATCGTCCGATGCGACCGTGACCAGCGCGGCGTCGACCTCGCCGGCGAAGCGCGCCGCCGCCTGCATCGCATCGACGGAGGCCAGGAAGTCGATACGGGCGACGATCGCCGGGGTGAGAACCTGTACCTGAGCCACCAGCTCGGCCAGGATGCGGGTGCGCTCGACGTCCCGTTCGGAAGCGATCCGCTCCAACTCGTCGTTGCCCTCGACCACCTCCGAGGGTTCGAAGTAGAAGCTCCTGCCCGAGGCGGAGCGGCCCCTGACGATTCCGGCGAGCCGGCCGCGGCTACCCGAGGGCAGGAGGACCGACAGCCGGCCGCCCCGCATGGGCGTCGAGTCGTCCGCCAGAGCGTTGCCGTGCTCCCGCACGTAGGCCTGAACCGAGGCCTCGACCGACGCCTGAGCGCGCCGGGCGTCCCGGCCGAGCGTCCGCAGCCGCGGCGTCGCGTCGGCCCGCACCTCGCCGCGCCGGTTCAGCATGCGGCGCAGGCGGCTCGCCAACCCGGCGCAGCCTCCGCCGTGCTGGCCTGGAGGGACGGCTTCCGCGGCGTCGGCCTCCATCCGTCGCAGCGTCTCCACCTCGGCGGCGCATTGCGGCGTCGCGTCGGGACTCTCCAGCCGTCCCAGCACCTCCTCGCTGGCCTCGACCGCCGCGGCCAGGTCGAGCAGCTCCGGTCCGCCCAGACCCCGACCGTCCCCATCGAGATGCCCACTCCCCCTGAGGTGACGGCGCAGATCGAGAAGCCCATCGAGCGACGGCACCAGCACGCCGCCCTCTTCGATAACGCGGGCGATCTCCGCAAAGCGAACCCGGCGCCGTTCGATCTCGCCGCGGTCGGTCGCCGGTTCGATCGCCCGAACCGCCTGGCTGCCGGCGTCCGTCGAGGCGAAACCCGCGAGAACGGCGAGCAGCGACGGAAACTCGAGTGCCTCGGACGTAGCGCCGCTGCAGCAACTCATTTCAGCTCGGCACCAAATCGCCAAGCTCGGCGCAGCGCTTTCGCTGCGCGGACTCCCTAGGCGAGGCCGGCGCGGCGCTCTTCAGCCAGGCGCCGCAGCATCTTCTTGCGCGCCTGCATGACCTTGCGCTTGCGCTTGACCGACGGCTTCTCGAAGTGCTGGCGCTTCTTGAGCTCCGTCAGAATGCCTTCCTTCTCGCACTTCCGCTTGAAGCGGCGAAGCGCGTTCTCGAAGCTCTCGTCCTCGCGTACCTGCACAACCGGCATGAAGTGATCTCGTTCCCGTGGTTTGCGGGCTCCCGCCCGGATGGCCCGCGGCGGACGACGCACGTCAGCCCGCGAGCGTTGCGGATTCTGCACGAGCCCGGCCGCCCCGTCAAGTGCCTGTAGTGGCTCAGTACATTTGAGACTCGGCTGTCTTCAAGGCCGTTGGGGATTGGCCGTCAGATCGGCCGACATGGCCCCCACGCCAACGCCGTACCAGGTTGACGGGCTCGTTGATCGTCGCCTCGACCGCCTTGGATCGGCGACCAAGGCCTCGGGGGGCAAGTATCGGGCCTGCATGGGGGGCCTCGTTTCTGGGTGGGGGGCCACAAACCGTAGTTTGGAGATCACCCAGTTCAGGCCCTTCCGTCTCACACCCGTCTGAACCGCTACAGTCCATCAGGAGCGCGGCCGGCGACATTCCAAGGCGACCGCAGTAGTCCCGCGCTCTGGCTTCGCTGAGGGGGAAGGATGTCCACGACAATCACCATCCGTTTCGACCGGAAACTCGTCGTTTGGTCGAGTTCCATCGTGGCAGCGGTGCTGGTCGCCTGGCTGGCAGTTTCACCGTACTTTGTAGCGTGGCGGCTCCAGTCAGCGGCCGGGAACCAGAACGCCTACGCCCTCTCCGCACTCGTCGACTTCGAGAGCGTCCGCAGCAGCCTCAAAGCGTACCTGTATGCGGAAGCGCTCTACTCCTCCGCAGACGTTCTCGACTCGGCAATTGGGGCCATGCTGGTCGATTCGCTCATCGATCGGCTCGTCACACCGCACGGGCTGTCAGCACTGATGCGGAATCCAAGACGCGGATTGAGCGCAGACGGTCCCCCAGATGGCGTCATTGACGACATCTCCAAGTTCGTCGTTGAGACGCGGAAGACGTATGAATCGCCAAACAGATTCATCGTCGAGGCATGGGCCACTGGCATGGGCGACCGGCGCGTCGGCTTCGTCCTCAGAAGAAAGGCCCTCTCGTGGCGCGTAACCGGCCTCAGACTTCCCCTGGCACCACCGGAAGACGATGTGAACGGACCGACCATCTACGTCCCCACCGAAGCTGAGCGGAGAGCACGGGCTGAGGCGCGGGCGGCGGCTTGGGCCGAACTGGAAACGGACCATGCTGCCCTAAACGCCAAGCGAGCCAAGCTGGCCGAGCTACATGCTCGAGGTGCTGCCACCTTCGAGGTGGATGCACTGGATGAAGAAATCGGAGCCGACGGCGAGACCCTGTACGCGAAGCTCGCGCAGTACATCAACGCGGTACCTCGCCCAGGAGTACGTGGTGAAAGGCGGCGACTACCGCCGGGCGGTTGAGATTCTGGAACGGACACTTTCAGTCGACCCCGACAACCTTGACGTGCTGGCGCGGCTAGCGGAGTACCAAGAGATGCGCTACATGACCGCCGAACGGTTCGCCAAGGTGGAACAGGGAATGACCGAAGCCGAGGTCGAGCGCATCCTTGGCACGGTCTACCACGAGTACGTGCGGACCTTCAGGACCGAGGGCGTGTTCGCGTGGTTCTACCCGAAGGACCCCGAGCGGCATGGTTCCGGCGCCGCAGTCGGCGTGTTCTTCCGTACCAGTGACCGGACGGTCTACCGGACAGACTTCAACGCGGTTGAGGGGCGTTGAGCCGGCACTGACGCGCCGGAAGCAGAGTATCGAAAGGCGCAGGAAGCAGGGACACCTTCTCACGGCGCGGAGCCATGCCGAGGCGGTTCACGCCGAGGCTCGAGGGCGGTCCCCCAGATCCAGAGCCGCGGATTCGCGAGGGTCCGCCGTCGGATAGTCGGGGCTCGAAGGGTTCAGAAACGTCACGGCCTCGTAGTAGTCGTCCAAGGGAATGAACACCCCGTTCTCCTCCACCCATCGGCGCATCCGCTGGTTGCAACTGTTCGCCCAGGAAATTACCTCGACCCGCCAGCCTCGCCGGTGCATCCGTTCCAGGTCGGCATGGAAGCCGGCGCCGTCGTAGAATCCCTGCCCGTCTCCCGTCAAGACCACAGCAACGCCTGCATCGCCGTTGTAGTCCGCGAAGTCGCGCAGCATCTGGAGCTGGAGGATACGGTCGGGACCCTGCTGTTCGCCACGCTCCACGGATCCCCTGTCTACCAGTTCGACTTTGACGCCTTCGGACTCGAGCCGGTTCCACAGGCGGCGCAGTTCCGGCGGTACGGAGCCGGCGGCAATCGCCTTCTCGACCGGCCGTTCAGCACTCGCCAGCTTCATCATGTTCCGGAAGTTGACACGGACTCGGTGGCGCGCTGAAGCGCCTTCGCGTTCCTCCGCCTCGGCCTGCGCGCCGATGAAGATGTTTGAGTTGTCCCAGTAGACGAAGACGCGGTTCATGATGGCGAGCTGTCGCGGTTCGACGGTTTACAAGCAGATCCAGGATCCGCAGCAGCACTGCGGCACTACGGGCCTGTACTGCTCTACACGGACCTGAGTAGCACCGTCACCTGCTCGAACTTCAACCACAGCATAGACCAGCAGGCGGTGTTCAAGAGGGTCTCCCGAGAGTTCCAGGGAGCTCGTGAGAGCCTGGAGCCACAACTCGGGAACATGACCTTCGGCCCAGAGCACTTTGGCTTCGCGGGGTAGACCAAGGGCGTCGCGCACGTCGAATTCGGCCGCGAACCTCCATGTCGACTCCCCGCCCTCGCCGCCAGCCCGAACCGGAGCTACTGAAGCCGGAAGCAAGAGAGGCGCTCCGAATGACGGTTCCACTGGTTTGAGTGGAGAAACTGCCCGCTGATGCCGCGCGACTTTGATGGCGAGAACGCAATCTGGTGCGATAGTGCTGTGTGGCGTAGAACGCCGAACTACCTCGCTTGCCTCGCTAGGTTGACTGAAGGAATTGACAACCAAGTACTCCGCCGTTTCGTGATGTCTTTCCAGAATCGCATAGTCATTCACGAAGAAGCTCTCGCCGCCCACTTCCTCGTAGTTAGTCAGAGGCGCAGGCGGCTTGAAGTCCGGTCGCAGAGCGGACACCAGTCCATCCAGCGGCAAGAAGATGTACTCCGTCATCTGCGAACCACCTGAACAGGAGGGCGGTTCTGGCGGCAACGGCACCCAACAATTGGACATGCCGGTTGTCGTAGTCGAATCTCTCACCCACCAAACGCCACGCTGAGTAGAAACCGCAGCGCCGGCCGACCATGGGTAGCGTGTAGGACACAGCGGCTTAGTGTAGTACCTCGTGCCAGCACATGAGAACGGGCTATGGCCGCTCGGGTACGGGCCACACGTAAAGCCCTGATTCGACCTGAAGGGACCGAAGATCGTTGTTCCTCCGGGACCGCTGTAGTAGCCGCCGAGCTCCACCAGATTTGATTGAACTGCCTGCCTGTAGGTCGGCGAGTTCCCCGAGAACACAGCCATCGAAGTCGCTGCCAGCGCTCCATTGGAGCTGTACTGGTCGTGGCCGAAGCGCTCGCCTACGCTGATCGAACGCATGTAGAACTGGCCCGAAGCGCCCCAAGGGTTGGCTAGAGTACCCACCAAGACGAGGAACACGAGGCGGAGGCTCGCCGCGTTGTACTGCGATCTCATCGTTCAATCTCCTCAGCACGCGGTGTGAACACGGGCGCTTGTGGACAATCGAGGCCGGAGTAGGTTCCACCCTGATTCCCTCCTATCTGGAGGGATAGATATCGACGCAACGAGGTCCAGTCCGTCGCCGTCAGACTTCTCCTGAGCACCGGTAGCTTCGAGTCCATAGCCTCGTCAATCGGCCTCACCTGGAACGCCTCGACCCACTCCGACCAATCGGCCGGCGAACCACTCAGAAACTCGGAGAGCTTCACGGGATCTGTGTCGTTGGTCTCGATGCCCTCGAGCAGCCTTAACCTCCCCAGCACGGCCTCGTCACGCTCCTCGACTGGAGGCTCCGCGCTTGTGCCAAACGATGCGCGTGAAACGCTCAGGGCAGAATGGGACGAATGCCGGTCAAAGAACTCGGATATGGAGGACATCGCGATCTCCAGCTTCCCGTTCACGGCTCTCTCCCTTCCCTCGATATCGCCCGCAGTTTGCTGGGCCCATAGGTGAAGTGCCTCAACTCCACTCGGCGACATACCTGCAGTCGCTAGAGATCGACCTAAGGAAGAACGAATGAACTCCGGGTCAGACTGATCTACCAACCACTCGGAAACCACCGACCTGTGCAAGATGTGCCAAAGCGGTACGAGCTGGGGATTCCTTCTGTCGTCATAGAAGCGACTCGGCGCGTAGTCTGGACCACAGTCGGGAGCGCTGCCCGCCTTGACCGCAGTTCTATAGTGCCCGATCACTACTTCTCGTTGGCTTCCGGCGCGCAACTCCTCTGCTGTGATGCCGTCGAACACTGGCCACCAAAGAGGTGATTCGGGCGGCGTATCGGGTGCCGTGTGTTGAGATGAACCCAAAGCCGGCATCGTAACCAATAGCGTTGCAGCCAAGAGTCCTGCCTTCATCGAAACCTCCTCCTATAGTGGCAACTCCCGTACCAGATGCCTACCCTACCCTAAACTAGGTACCGCCCCACGAAGCCGCGCTCCGATGGGGCACTTGGTTGGCCCCGAGGCGGCCTCACCGCCTTCCGCGAACTGCTTGAAAAGAAGACGTCGTCAGACCCACGCCAAGCCGCGGTGCGAAGGCCGACCGTGCCGCAGGACAAGCGCCCAGCGCGAGACGGTACCTACTCGTTTTGGCGCTCGCCCTCGATCGCGTTGAAGTTCTTCTGATAGACCGTCTTGGGGTCACCGCGGAAGTATACCGCAGCGGCAGCGCCCTCTCCATGCTCTTCGGGGTTCTTTGGGTACACCCACCGAACAACGTTCTCCTCCGGAAAGTCCGTCACGTACCCGTAGTACACCTTGCCCAGGATGCCCTCGACTTCCCGTTGGGTCATTCCGTTGGAAACCTCGGCCAGACGTTCGGCAGTGATGTAGCGCATGTCCTGGTAGTCGGCCAGCCTAGCCTCCAGATCCGGGTTGCCGGGATCAACCTGCTGCGCGCGTTGGAGCATCTCGACCGCGCGGCGGTAGTCACCACCCTGAACGACGTACTCTTCGGCGAGTTCCATGTCCTCCGCGCTCTTCATCCGGAAGGCCGCTGTCTGCTCCTCCGTTCGCTCGCCTTCAGCCTCCCATTCGGCCTCGTTGATGTACTGCGCCAGCTTCGCGTATAGGGCCTCGCCGTCGCCGCCGACCTCCTCGGACAGGGATAGCCTCGCCTCCCAGATCTCGCCTTCGGAGTCGTAGGCAGTCAGGTTGCCGTTGATGGCGATGACGAAGTAGTCGCTGCCAGACAGGTAGTAGCGGTCGCCGCGCTTCGTGAGTCCCTCCGCGATCTCGCCTGAGTCAGCGGCGTCATCAGAGTCGACGACCTGGCGCAAGAACGGCTGTCCATCTTCCTGGGAGAAGGTCGTCGTGATCTTGCTGCCAGAGTAGGCCACCACCCATTCCCCTTCACCGGATTCAGCCGCCTGCGCAGCCAACCGCTTCAGTTCGTCGCGCTTGGCGTTCAGCGCCGCCTGCTCTTCCTGCAACTCGGCCCACGCATCGGCGCGCGCGGCGGAGACCCGTTCCTCCTCCGACGGACCACATGCGACCAGAGCGGCGAACAGGACGATGACCGAGGCGCAAGCGGCGAACGCCGCCCGGCCCGGCCGCCCGATTGGAGTGGATCTCGACATTCTGGCGCCTCCTTGGACCGCTTGTTGCGTGCTGCGGACTATACCCCAACGCGGGCCGCGACAGGGCGCGCACGGAGCCTCGGCGTGGGGCTATACTGCGGCACTGCGCTCGGGTGCCCTGAGGGTCCATAGCTCAGCGGTTAGAGCATCCGGCTCATAACCGGCAGGTCCCTGGTTCGAATCCAGGTGGACCCACACCGCGAACTGCGGAGCCTGCGATCGCTAACTCACTGGAACCTCTGACAATCGGCGCATGGAAAGAGTCCTTGACACGATCGTAGATCTGCAGCACGCGAGCGTGGAACTCGCCCACAACCGCGCCCTGCTGGAGGGAGTTCCCGAATCGATGCAGGAGCTCCACGACCAGTACGAGCACCAGCGGAGCGAGATCGAACGGCTCGAGCAGGAGTGGCAGCAGGCCGAACTCGAGCGCCGCGCCGCGGAAGCGGACGCGGAGGCGGGGAAGGAGAGCATCGAGCGCTACCAGGAACAGATAGCCCGCGTGACCACGCAGCGCGAGTACGGCGCCCTTCTGAGCGAGATCGACACCGTACGCGCCAGGATGCGGGAAGCGGACGACGAGGCGCTGCAGGCCATCGAACGCCAGGACGAAGCGTCGACGCAGCTCGACGCGATCCGTGGCTCGTTCGAGACGCTGAACGAGCAGTACCAGGAGCAGCTCGCCGTGTGGGAAGAGCAGAAGCCCGAGATGCGCAAGCGGGTCGAAGCTCTCGAGGGGCGGATCGAGGTGTTCCGCGAACGGCTCCCGCCCGCAGCCCTGCTGCAATACGAGCGCCTGTTCGACCGCCACGGCGGCGCGCCCCTGGCGGCGATCGGAGTCGTGGAAAGCACCGGCGCTCCGATCCGGCACTGCTCGTTCTGCAACTACCGGATCAGGCCGCAGGTGGTCGTGCAGATTCAGACCCAGGGCGCGCTCGTACCCTGCGATTCCTGCCAGCGGATCCTGTATCTGGACGACGGAGAGGCCGGCTGAACGAGGCGCCGGGGAAGACCGCGGCCGAACGCCACGCGGAGATCGTGGAGCGGCTGGCGGAGGCCTGCAGGCAGGCGGGCAGGCAGCCGGAAGACGTCGCCCTGGTCGGCGCCTGCAAGAGGCAGCCGCTGGAACGTATCGCCGGAGCGGTGGACGCCGGGCTCCGCATCCTCGGCGAGAACCAGGTCCAGGAAGGCGAGACGCACCGCGCGGCGCTGCTCGAGGCCGGCTACGGCGACCGGGTCGTCTGGCACCTGATCGGGCCGCTGCAGACGAACAAGGCGGCCCGCGCCTGCGACGCCTTCGACGTGTTCGAAGCGGTCGACCGGCCGAAGATCGCCGAGCGGCTCGACCGCGTGCTCGGCAGCCGGGGGCTCGGCGTCCGCGGCTGCCTGCTGGAAGTGAACATCGGCCGGGAACCCAGCAAGCACGGGTTCCTCCCAGAGGACGCGGAAGCGATGCTGCGCCTGGGCGAACTCGACCATCTGCGGGTCCGCGGACTGATGGCGATTCCGCCGCAGCGCGCCGACGCCCGCGAGTCCCGCGCCGACTTCGCCGCTCTCAGGCGCCTGCGCGACCGGCTGGCCCGCGGCGGCCTGTTCGGCGATCGGGAAGGGTGGCTGTCGATGGGCATGAGCGCCGACTTCGAGGTCGCGGTCCTGGAGGGCGCCAGCCACGTGCGGATCGGTTCCGCGTTGTTCGGAGAGCGGCCGCCATAGTGCTAGCGTTTACTGCTTGGAGACTCTGTCCGACCTGCTTCGAGTCGTAGCGGAACGCTACGGCGAACGCGAGGCCCTGCTTTCCATCCGGCGCCATCGCCGGACGGAGTCGTTCTCCGCCCGGGAGTTCGTGGACGCCGTCAGCCGCACCGCGAAGGCGCTCGAGTCGCGCGGCGTGGGCAGGGGCGACCGCGTGGCGCTGTTCGCCACCAACCGCCCGGAATGGCACATCGTCGACTTCGCCTGTCACCTGCTGGGCGCCGTGTCCGTGCCGATCTATCCGACCCTCAACGCGCCCCAGGTGGCATACATCCTGCTCGACAGCGGCGCCGGCTGGATCTTCTACGACGACAAGGCGAAACGGGACCTGCTCGCCGGCATCGTTCCACACGGCGCCGAGGGCGACGGGAACGGCGACGAACAGCGTGGTCTGCGGATGGTGGCGCTGGACGAGGACGCCGCCGCCCCCGGCGGCACCCATCTCGAAGCCCTGATCGCCGGCACGCCGCCGGCCACCGACGCCGACCTGGCGACATACAGCGGGCGGGTCGGCCAGGACGACACGGCGAGCATCATCTACACTTCCGGCACCACCGGCGACCCCAAGGGCGTCGTCCTGTCGCACCGGAACTTCGTCTCGAACATCCTCGCCTGCCAGGAGCTCTACCCGCTGGGAGAGGAGGACCAGGCGCTCTCTTTCCTGCCGCTATCCCACGTCTTCGAGCGCACCGTCGACTATCTCTTCTTCTACCGCGGCGTGTCGATCCACTACTCCCCCGCGATCGAGCGGGTCGCCGGCCTGATGCCGGATGTGCGGCCCACCGTCCTGTGCTCGGTGCCCAGGCTCTACGAGAGCGCCTACCTGCGGATCCAGAACCTGTTCGCGAGCCAGCCGCCGGCCCGCCGCCGGCTGATCGGCTGGGCCCTGAAGGTCGGCAAGCGGCGGGCGGAGCGCGGCGGAGCGGCGCTCCAGGGCCTGATCGCCGACCGCCTGGTGTTCCGCAAGATCAAGCAGCGGTTCGGCGGCCGCCTGCGCTTCGCCATCTCCGGCGGCGCCGCGATCGCCAACGAGGTCGCCGAGTTCTTCGACACGATCGGCATCCGCCTTTACCAGGGTTACGGACTGACCGAGACCGCGCCGGTTCTGGCCGTGGAGTACCCCGGCGCCTCCCGCCGCGGCTCGGTCGGGACGGCCGCCCCCGGGGTCGAGCTTCGCATCGCGGACGACGGCGAGATCCTCGCCCGCACCGAGGGCCTGATGCAGGGCTACTGGAAGAAACCCGAGGCCACTGCCGAGGCGATCGACCCGGACGGCTGGTTCCACACCGGCGACATCGGCCGCCTGGACGACGACGGCTACCTCTACATCACGGACCGCAAGAAGGACCTCCTGGTGACGAGCGGCGGCAAGAACGTGGCGCCCCAGCCGATCGAACAGATGCTGATCACGCACCCCGCGATCGCCCAGGTGGTCGTGGTCGGAGACGGTTACCCGTACCTCAACGCCCTGATCGTTCCGAACTACGCGGAGCCGCCGGAGCCGTTCACCGGCATGGACCCCTCGGAGCTCCGGCAGGACCCGCGTCTCGAGGAGCTCGTCCAGGGCGTGCTCGACCGCGCCAACGAGCGGCTGCCGGCCCACGAGCGCGTGCGCCGCTTCCGGCTGCTGGAGCGCGAACTGACGCTGGAGGAGGGGGAGATCACGCCTACGCTGAAGGTGCGCAGGAAGATCGTCAACGAGCGCTACCGGGACGTGATCGCCTCGATGTATCTCAAGAGCCAGCGCGTCAGTTGACGCGGCTGGACACGTCCGTCGGGTCGGGCGCCTCCTCGATCACGCCGTGGACCTCTTCATAGCGCCGCAGATTCGTGCCCAGGGCCCGGATGATCCGCTTGAGATGCCCGGGGCTGGTCACGATCCGGGCGCTGACGATGCCCTGAGGCGGAACCACGTTGATGAAGTCGAGGATGAACTCCTCGCGGGTGTGGGTGATGCGCAGCAGGTTGGAGTAGGCCCCCTTGAGTTCGGCGTCACCGATCTTGACGTTGATCGACGAGGACGGATCCTGGTCGCCCGGTACTTCCTTGGGTTGGTCGCTCATTCGATTCTCCGTTGGTCTTCGGCCTGGCGGCCGGGCGAGAGCCAGTCGATGTCGGTCCGCGCGCCCATCGTCTCCACCTGCCACTCATGGTCGGGCAGGTAGAGACCGATGCTCCTGAGCTGTGTGCTCTCCGCCACCGTGAACCGGAGCGCCCGGCGGCGGTAATCGTACGCCCTGCCGTCGCGAGCGTGAACCGCGACGTCCACCGTGTACTCGCCCGGCGCCAGCCGCAGCTCCGGACAGACGAGCCGGACCCGCACCGGCCCGGCGAGAGAGCGCGGCTCGTAGCCGGCCAGATCGGTGTTCGTGCCCCAGCAGTCGACGCCCCGCGGCGTCTTGACGCCGACGCCGAAGACGAAGTCGGACAGATCCTCCCTGGGCTCGACGTCGAGCTCGAAGGCCACCGCTTCCCCGCAGTGGACATGGTAGCGCTCCTGCCGCTCGCCGCCTGCCAGCAGGCGCGCCGCCACGATTTCGGCCTCGCCCGAGCCCCAGCGCCCGACCTCTTCGGCCGCGTCCGCGGTCGCCGGCGGCTCCTGCCCGCCTTCATCCGCCTGGCGGCGGCGGTCGTGGGCCTCGCCCTCGCGCGCCGCCACCGACTCCAGGTAGGCGTCGATGACCCGTCGAGTCGATCCGAGGCCGCGGATCCGCCCGCCGTCCAGCCACATCGCCCGGTCGCAGATCTCGTCGATCAGGGTCATCGTGTGGCTGACCACGAGCAGCGTGCCGCCGCCGGCCAGGTGCTCCTCGATCCGCGCCAGGCAACGGTGAACGAACTCCTCGTCGCCGACGGCGAGGACCTCGTCGACCAGGAGGACTTCCGGGTCGGTGTGAATGGCGACCGAGAAGCCGAGCCGGACGTACATGCCGGAGGAGTAGTACTTGATCGGCTCTTCGATGAAGTCGCCGAGGCCCGCGAACTCCACGATGTCGTCGTAGCGCTGCTCGATCCGGCGCCGGCTCAGTCCCAGCAGCGCCCCGTTGATGAAGATGTTCTCGCGGCCGGAGATCTCGGGATGAAAGCCCGCGCCGAGCTCGATCAGGGCCGCGACCCGACCGTTCACCGAGAGTTCCCCGGAGGTCGGCGGCAGCAGTCCGGACACCAGCTTGATCAGCGTCGACTTGCCCGAACCGTTGCCGCCGATGATCCCCACCGCCTCGCCGGCGGCGACCTCGAAGCTGACGTCGGTCAGGGCCTCGACAACTTCCGCCGAAGCCAGGCCCCCGGTCAGGCTGCCTTCGAGCAGTGCGCTCTTCAGCGTACGCAGCCGGTAGCCGCCGGCGGCGCGCCGATAGCGCTTGCACAGGCCGCTCGCCGCGACTGCCGGCGGACTCAACTCAGACCGCCTCGGCCAGGGTGTCGGAGAGGCGCGAGAAGAGGCCGGCGCCGGCCACCCAGGAGACGGCGGCGATCCCGGCCATGATCGCCCACACCTGGGGTTCGGGCAGGCGGCCGAAGAACAGAAGGTCCTGGGTCGCGGTGGTGAACGAAGTCATCGGGTTCAGTTGCACCACCCGTGCGAACTGCGGCGGCAGGTCGCTCAGCGTGTAGATGATCGGCGCCAGGAAGAACGCCAGGACGAGCAGATTGCCGAGGAGATCCCGCACGTCCTTGAAGTGGACGCACAGAGCCGACAGCGCGAAGGCGAGGCCGGCGACCATGACCAGCTCGATCGCCAGCACGGCAGGCAGCAGGACGGCCGTCCAGCCGGAGATCGGATAGCCGAGCAGGCGGCCGGCGACCAGGGCGACCCCGACGATCGGCAGCGCCAGGAGGAAGTGCACCAGGTTCGCCGCAACCGCCACCGCAGGCAGCACCTCGACCGGAAACACCGCCTTCCGGATCAGGCCGCCGTTGCCGGTGAGGGACGTGCAGCCTTCCAGCAGGGAGGTGGAGACCCAGATCCAGGGGAACAGACCGGTCACCAGAAACACCCCGTAGGGCTCGACAGCCACCAGATCCGAGCGCTTCAGGATCATGCCGAACACGAACGAGTAGACGGCCAGCAGCAGGAGCGGATTGAGCAGGGACCACAGGAACCCCAGGACGCTTCCCCGGTAACGCGCGCGCAGCTCCCGCATGACCAGGGTCCAGAGCAGGCTGCGGTAGCGGACCAGCGATCGGGCCACTTCGACCATTGCCGCGAGCATCTTACGCGGGTGCGCCGGTCTCGCACTCGAGGTACACCGGGGCGCCGCCGAGCACCGCGGGGATCCGGTCGAGCTCCCGGCCGTCCCGGTCGCGCACCGCGCGCACCTCCCCCGGAGGCGCGTAGGAGCGGCCGCGGCCGCCCGGCGCCCACACGACCCGGATCTCCCGCCCATCCCGAAGCGCACGGTAGCCGCGCAGGCCTGACGGCATCCGCAGGCGCAGGACCTGCGCGCCGGCCAGCTCGCGCTGGAGTTGACGCAGCGCGAGATAGGCGGGACGCTGGCGGAGGCCGTCGCCCCGGGGGTCGAGCAGGCCGTAACCCGCGGCCGCCAACTGCCACCAGTAGATGCGCTCCGCCAGACCGCTGCCCAGGGCCTCCAGCGCGTAGCGGACCAGGTAGCTGGCCTGGGCGTCCTCGTCCACCGCGACGTCGCGGCCCGCGGGCGCGTGGGGACCCTCCGCGAGCGGCCAGTTGAACTCGGTGACCCAGCTCCGGCCCGACGCGCAGTCCGGGGCCCTGCGCGCGAGGGAACGCAGAAGCGCCAGCTTGCCGGCGAGGTCGAAGCCGAGCTGGCGGTTCTCCGGCGCGCCCCGCCGGTCGACGTAGAGCTGACTCGCCAGGATGTCGAAGCGGCGCCCGGCCGAGCCCGAGTGAATCAGTCCGGCGGTCGCGTGAGGCTCGAAGTCGATCACCGCGGGAGCGAGAACGCAGGCGTCGGGGCACTGAGCCCGTACCGCCGCGGCGCCGGCCGCCAGCAGGCTCCAGTAGTCCCCGGGCCGCCAGACGCCCCACTTGCTGCGGTTGGGCGCCTGACCGATGAGGAACCGGCGCCCGCAGGGCGCGAGCGCGGCCGCCGCTTCCTCGACCCGCCGCCGCCACAGCCCGGCGTCCCGCACCAGCGAGCGGTCCTGGCAGAACTGGAACACCAGGTCGACCGGCCGCTCGCCATGGCGGAGGATTCGCGCCAGTTCCAGCAACTCGGGGTCGACGCCCTGCCAGAGGTGGAAGCGCAGAAGCACGGCGTCGACTCCGAGATCGTCGATCGCCCCTGCCAGCGAGGCGACCGGGGCGGAGCCGGGACCGACCCCGACGCCAAGGCCGCCGAAGCGAACCGGCGCCGGCGCGCGGTCCAGCGCACGCCGTACTCGACGCGCCTCCGCGACCGACAGGAGCAGCGGCACGGCCGATCGAAGCAGCGGCCGCGCGTGGTGGCCGGCGTCGCGCAGGCGCACGCCGAGGCGCTGGCCGCGAGTGGCCTGCTGGTGCGGCTGATCGGTCAGCGGATCCCAGACCGCGCGCTCGGTGGCGCTCGTCCCCCGTTCCGCGTCGGGGACGTGGGGGTGGGCGCGGCGGCGCGGCAGCAGCAGATCGGCCAGCCGCCGCAGACCCCGGCGCGCGCCCTGCTTCGATCCCAGCTTGAAACGGAAGCCGTGGTGGCAGGTCTCGAACCAGAACCGCTGAAGCCGCGGCAGGCCGCCTGGCCGGTAGCCGGCCAGGTACTCCTTCCGGTCCTCCGGCCGCAGCACGGGCATCCGGCTGAGGTCCCTCAGTCGCTGGCTGGTCGACAGGCGTCTCCGGAAACGGGCGCGGTTCAGGTCGACCAGGAACAGTTCGGCGTCGGTCGCCGGCTCCGACAGGAGGACGTTGCCGGAGGTCAGATCCCTGAACCAGACGCCGTGGCGGTGCAGTTCCGCCGCCAGCGCGCCGACCCGCCGCAACAGGGTCGGACCGTGGATTCCGGGAAACTGCTCGGGTGCGGTGCCGGCGTTCAGGGCGCGCAGCACGTAGCGCAGCTCCAGCGCCTCAGGCACCAGGCGGCAGACGTACCAGGCGGGACCGTCGATCGTGTTCGACTCCGCGTAGAGGACGGGCTCCGGCGTCGAGATGCCGAGCCGACGGAGCCGAAGCGCGGCCCGGAAGCTCAGGCGGGCCCGGCTGCCGCGCCGGCGGCGGCGAAGCCGCGCGTGCAGGTCGTCGTGCCGGAACTGCTTGACGACCACGGCCGTCTCGGCCTCCCGCGGCGCCGGCCGCCAGCCGGCTTCGTAGAGGTAGCTGCGGCCCCAGTGGAGGCTGCGCCTGCCGCCCCCGGGGTCCAGCAGCCGGCGCAGGCTCTCCTCGAAACCGGCGCCGGGGTCTCCGTCCGTCGCTTCGAGGGCGACCGCGCCTGCGACGTCGTCGAACTCGAACCGGCGTTCCGGTCCCTCGGCGCCGGCGGTCAAGACCCTTCGATCTCGGTGACGACGAAGTGCTCGCGATGCAGGTCCGGATCCGCCCGCAGTAGGATGGGCACGTCGAACGCTCCCTGCATCCCGTCCAGCACGTCCGACTCGGAACCGTTCAGCCCGTCCAGCACCGCCGGGTGAACCCGCACCGCCACCTGGCGGCAGCCGCGACCGGCATGCGCCAGGCAGGTTCGCCGCAACTCCAGGCAGATCGTGGCGACGGACTTGATCCTTCCCCTGCCCCGGCAGGTCGGGCAGGGCCCCGTGAGCGCCCGCTCCAGGTTCTCGCGACGCCGCTGCCGGGTGAGCTGAACCAGGCCGAACTCGGAGATCTCGAGCACCCGCTTCCGGGCGCGGTCCTTCAGCAGTTCCGCCTCGAGCCGCTCGAAGACCGTGCGACGATCCTCTTCGCGCTCCATGTCGATCAGATCGATGACGAGGATGCCGGACAGGTCGCGCAGCCGAATCTGGCGGACGGCCTCCGCGACCGCCTCGAGGTTCGTCCGGAGGACCGTGTCGCGGAAACTCCCGATGCCCCCGGCAGCGCCGGCGCCGACGTCGCGGCCGGAGTTCACGTCGATGGCGACCAGTGCCTCGGTCTGGTTGATGACCAGGTGGCCGCCTGACGGCAGCGGCGCCTTCGGCTCCAGCGCGGCGTCGACGGAGGCGTCGATGCGGTAACGATCGAACAGTCCACGGCGGCTTCGCTCGAGCCTCGTCAGGAGTTCCGGCTGGACCCGCCCGAGGTACTCGCAAATGACCCGGTGAGCATCGCCGCCGTCGACCAGCAGGGCGCCGAAGTCCTCCCCGAAGTGGTCGCGAATCACCCGTACCGCGAGTTCTTCCTCCTGGTGGACCAGCGCCGGGGCCGCGCACGCGGCCGCCCGCCCCTCGATCTCCCGCCAGGCGTCCGCGAGGACTTCGTACTCCCTCGCAAGGTCCTCCGCCGGCGCCCCCGCCGCGGCCGTACGCACGATGCATCCCGCCTCTTCGAGCGCATCGCCCCACGCTTCCAGAGCCATCGTCTTCAGCCGCGTCCGTTCGTCCGGATCCTCGATCCGCCTGGAGATCCCCAACCGGCCGGCCAGCGGCGTCAGCACCAGATAGCGGCCGGGAAGCGTGATCTCGGTGGTGATCCGCGGCCCCTTGTCCGCCAGTCCTTCCCTCGCGATCTGAACGAGGACTTCCCCGCCCCGGCGCGGGATGGCGCCGGGCGGCTCCGGGTCGTCGCCCGCCATCTCCTCGAGGTACAGGTAGCCGTCGCGACCCAGCCCCAGGTCGACGAAGGCGGCCCTCATGCCGGGAAGAACCCGCCGAACCCTCCCCTTGTAGATGTTGCCGGCGAGACCGCGGCCCCGATGGCGCTCGACGAAGAACTCCACCAGCCGGCCCGCCTCCAGGACGGCGAGGCGGGTCTGGTGCGGATCGCCTTCGACCAGAAGCTCCCTGTTCATTTCGTTGCCGGCGGAAAGCACCGGACGGCTCAGATGTTGACGAACCGCCGTATGTCGAGGCCGATCATCAAGCCGGTGGCCGCACAACAGAAGAGCATGAAGGAGCCGCCGTAGCTGAGAAAGGGCAGCGGGATGCCGGTGATCGGAAGCAGGCCGACCACCATCGCCGTATTGTAGAGAACGTGCCCCGCCATGAAGGCGAGCAGGCCGACGACGAGCAGCATGCCGGCCGGGTCTCGCGCCGCCAGCGCCACGCGCACGCCGTTTCCCAGGTAGAGCAGGAGCAAACCCAGCACGACGGTCACGCCGATGAAGCCGTACTCCTCGCCCAGCACGGCGAACACGAAGTCGGTGTGAGGCGTCGGCAGGAACTGCAGATTCGACTGCGTGCCCTCGCCGTATCCCTTGCCCAGCATCTGGCCTGACCCGATGGCGATGCGGCTCTGGCGCACCTGGTATCCCGACCCGAGCGGATCCGCGTGGGGCCTGAAGAAGCTCGACAGCCGGTCCTTCTGGTAGTCCTGCAGGGCGAAGACCCAGATGGCGCCGGCGACCACCACGGCCACCCCCAGCGCGACCAGGGCGGAACGGAGCCTGACGCCGGCGACGATGGTCATCGCGGCGAGCATTGGCACGAACATCAGGGCGCCGCCCATGTCCGGCTGGAGGGCGATCAGCAGCACGGGCGCGACGACGAACGCCGAGGCTGCCCACAGCCAGCCGCGAGGCGCCACCGGCGCCTGCGCTTCCGCCATGTGACGGGCCAGCAGGAGGACGGTCGCGATCTTGCAGAAGTCCGATGGCTGACCGCCGAAACCGCCGATCCCGATCCAGCTCCGGGCCCCTCCCGCCTCGTGGCCGAAGAAGGTCACCGCCGCGAGCGCCGCGACCGCCGCCAGGTAGATCCAGAAGGCGTAGCGGAGGAGGAACGAGTAGTCGACCGCGGCAGCCGCGGCCATGACCAGAAGGCCCAGGGCGATCCACGCCGACTGGCGTACCTCGTAGTCCGTACTCATGTCCGCCGAAGCACTGGAGATGACGACGAGGCCGATCGCCGACAGCGCGAGCGCCGATCCGCCGAGCAGCCAGGAGACGGACCGGACCCGGCGTACCAGGGGCCACGGATCAGGTCTTGGCGGCAGCACCGAAGTAACCCTCGTGCATCTCTCTAGCCAGCGGCGCCGCCGCTTCCGAGCCTCTGCCCCCGTTCTCGACGAACACGACGACGACCAGTTCGGGCGCCTCCACCGGAGCGTAGGAGGTGAACCAGGCGTGGTCGGCCTGATCGGGCGGCAAGTCCTCCGAGCGGATCCAGGTCGCCTGCGCGACGACCTGGGCGGTGCCCGTCTTGCCCGCGACGGCCACCACCGGCGTCCTGGCGCTGCGTCCGGTTCCGTTCTCCACGACATTGGCGAGCGCCTCGGCGACGAAGGAGACCACTTCGACGTCCAGACCGATCGGCTCCGGTGCCTGGCCGCCGCCCTCGATCAGGTACGGGCGCACCCGGAATCCCCCATTCGCCACCGCGGCGGTCATCACCGCCACCTGCAGCGGTGAAGTCAGCAGCGGCCCCTGGCCTATCGCCACCGAAACCGTCTCGCCCGGGTACCACGGATAGCCCCGGCGATTCCTGCTCCACTCGGGATCCGGTACCAGGCCCTCGCTCTCGCCGGGGAGTTCGACCCCTGTCCGGTTGCCCAGCCCCAGCCGCCGCGCATAGGCGGCAATCGTCTCGATGCCGATCTTGAGGCCCTGCCGGTAGAAGTAGATGTCGCAGGAGTGCTGCAGGGCCTCGCGCAGATTGACGAGTCCGTGTCCCCTCGACTGCCAGCAGCGCCAGCGGCGATTGTAGAGACTCGTCGCGCCGCCGCAGTAGATCCGTTCTTCCGGGCGAAGCAGGCCTTCCGCCAGACCGGCCACCACCATCGCGATCTTGAACACCGAGCCCGGCGGATAGGTGTTCTGGATCGCCCGGTTCTGGAGCGGCTTTCCCGGCGCGTCGACGATCCGGTCCCAGTCCTGCTGGCTCAGCCTGCCGCCGAAGCTGTTCGGGTCGAAGGAAGGGGAGGAGACCATCGCCCGGATCGCGCCGTCGCGGGGATCGAGCGCCACGATGGCGCCGGCCTTGTTCGCCAGCAGGCGCTCGGCCAACTGCTGCAGCCCCAGATCGATCGTCAGGGTGACGGACTCGCCTGGCTTCGCATCCGTCCGTCGCACGTCCTCGCCCATCAGGCGGCCGCGACTGTCGACGACCACGATCCGTTGCCCGTGGTTGCCGCGCAGCAACCGATCCCGCAACAGTTCCACGCCGCTGCGCCCGACGAGGTCCCCGGCCGCCAGGGAACCGTCGCGGTCGTGCTCGGCGGGAGTCGGTTCGCCGAGATGACCCACGACATGGGCGGTCTGGAAGCTGTGCCGGTACAGGCGGCGCCTCGAGGTGGCGATCTCGAACTCAGGATGCTCGGGTACCGAGACCTCGAACCGGGCGACCTGGGTCAAGCCCAGGTCCTCGGCGAGCAGCACGGGCACCTCCCGGGCCACGCCCCGATAACTCTCCAGCGCGGCCCTGAGTTCCCGCTCTCCGTGGCCGAGAATCTCGGCCGCGAAGGCCAGACTGGCACCGAGATCCGCGCTCCTGCTGCGGTCGATCATCAGTCGAAAAGTGGGCGTGTTCTCGACCAGGATCCGACCCGAACGGTCATAGATCAGGCCCCTCGGAGCGTCCAGTCGCAACACCCGCAAGCGGTTGTTCTCCGCGAGCTGCTCGTAGTGGTCCGCCCGGACGACCTGGTAGTACCAGTATGCGCCGACCACGACCGCCAGACACAGGCCGAGCACGCCGCACAGCCACTTGAGCCGTACCGCCATGTTCAGCAGGACCCAGTCCGAACTGTGCTCCCGGGTGGGGTTCTGCAGACTCATCATGTGGCCCCCGCGGTCACCGTGGACGCGCCCTCCCCTCCTTCAGTGTACGCCGTTCATCCACCCAGGCCCGGGCCCGGCTGAGCAACCACAGGCCCGGCACGGCGACGGCAGTCGTCGCGACCACGCGCAGCGGAACGGCGCCGCCGCTGAGTTCGCCGACTTCCAGGACCGTGAGCAGAGCGAGAACGATCGCTTGATGGACCAGTGTGCCGACGGCGACCAGGAGCAACGCCACCGGTCGCTGGCTGGTCACGACGCGTTGCGACAGGCGGGCAACCCCGTAGCCCACGACGCAGCAGGCAAGGCCGTGAAGGCCGAAGGGCGAGGTGGTCAGCGTGTCCTGGACCAGGCCCGCGCCCAGACCGCCCGTGACGCCCTGGAGCGAGTTGCCGGACAGGCTGCTCAGGACGACCAGGAGCACGAACAGGTCGACCGTCCGGCCGGCCACCGGCAAGACTTCGGCCAGGAGCAGCTCGACCAGCGACACCAGGGCCAGACTGGCGGCGAACCTAGCGGCCCACGGCATCCGCGCCGTCCATGACCGCCTCGGGCACCGGGTCGCGGCGCCACACGAAGGCATGGCTGAGCGAACCGAGATCCACACGCGGGGCGACCTTGATCTCGTGGAACTGATCGCCGCTGGACTCGACGGAGGTGACCGTGCCGATCGGGATCCCGCGCGGGAAGACGCCGTCGATGCCGGCGGTGATCACACGGTCTCCCGGCCGGACATCCACCTGCACTGGTACGTAGGCGAGCGAGAGGACGCCGGCCTCCTCGGTGCCCCGGACGATCCCCTGGCGGCGCGTGCGCTCGATCATCGCCCCCACCGACGAGTCACGATCCGTTACCAGCAGCACGCGCGCGTAGTCGCCCCCGGCGGAAACGACGCGGCCGAGCAAGCCGTCGACCGTGGTCACGGGCCGACGCGCCCACTCCTCCCTCGCGTTTCCGCGAGGCAACCGCAGGATGGCGCTGCGGCGCCACGAGTGGTAGTCGACGTAGACGACGTCCGCCAGCAACAGTTCGGGCTCCGGCGGCCGCGCGTATCCGAGCGGCTCGGAAAGCAGGTCGACCTCCAGTTCGGCGCCAAGCGCCGCGGCATGGGCCGCCTCGAGTTCCCGCAGCCGGCTTCGCAGTTCCTCGTTCTCGCGCTCCAGCCGAGTCCTCGTCCGCCACCCTTCCCGCATCCTGTCCGCGACGTCGGCGGCCGCGGCGACCAGTCCTTTCGCCGGGGCCTCCACCCACATCGCGACATCGCCCGCGCGCTCCGGCGACTGAGCGGTCAGCGACGCGAGCAGAACGGTCACCGCGACGGCGAACAGGATGGCGACCCGACGCTCGCTCATCTCGGTGAACGCCCCTCAGCGAACCGAAACCCTGCGCAGCAGATCGATGTCCCGCAGCACCCGGCCGGTGCCCAACACGACCGAGGCGAGCGGGTCCTCCGCGGCAAAGACCGGTAGTCCGGTCTCCTCGCGCAGCCGCTGGTCCAGGGCATGAAGCAGCGCGCCACCGCCCGACAGCACGATTCCCTTGTCCATCACGTCGGCGGAGAGTTCCGGCGGCATACGTTCGAGGGCCTGCAGCACGGAGTCCACGATCTGCTGCACGGGTTCCTCGAGCGCATCCCGGATCTCGCCGTCGGAGATGCGGAGGCTGCGAGGCACGCCGCGCACGAGATCCCGCCCCTTGATGTCCATGTACAGCGCCTTCTCGAGCGGAAAGGCAGAGCCGATCTCGACCTTGATCTTCTCCGCGGTCCGCTCGCCGACCAGCATGTTGTGCTTGCGCTTCAGGTGCCCGGCGATCGCCTCGTCCATCGCGTTGCCCGCCACCCGCAGCGAGCGGCTGTAGACGGTGCCGGCCAGGGAGATCACGGCGACATCGCTGGTGCCGCCGCCGATGTCGACGATCATGTTGCCCGTCGGTTCCGTGATCGGCAGGCCGGCGCCGATGGCCGCCATCATCGCCTGCTCGACCAGGAACACCTCGGAGGCGCCGGCGCTCATCGCCGCCTCTCTCACCGCCCGCTTCTCCACCGGCGTGATCTCGGAGGGCACGCCGATGACGATCCGCGGGCGGGCAAGGCGCCGGCCGTGATGGGCCTTGCGGATGAAGTGCTTGAGCATGTGCTCGGTCATTTCGAAGTCGGCGATCACGCCGTCCTTCATCGGCCGCACGAGGAACAGGATCCCCGGTGTGCGCCCGAGCATCCCCTTGGCCTCGGTGCCGACCGCCTCGATGCGGTTGCTCTGGCTGTTGACGACGACGACCGACGGCTCGCGCACGACGATGCCGTTCGCCTGAGTGAAGACGAGCGTGTTGGCCGTCCCCAGGTCGATCGCAAGGTCGCTGGAGAACCACTGCAGGAAACGCATTCGGGGTGAACCTCGGGCCCGATCATAACCGCCTGAGGATCGCCCGATCCTGTTAGCATGCAAGCTCTTCTGCGCCCTGCCGGGCGCCGGGGTCAAGATCATGCTGAACGTCATCCGCAAGAACATCAAGAGCTTCTATCCACTGGCCATCGGCCTGGCGGGAGTGTTCGTGCTCCTCGTCTTCACGGACTTCCGGTCGCTCGAGGGCACCCGCATCAACCCGGACGCCGCCATCCTGGGCGGCGACAGCATCACGTTCGCCGAGTTCGAACGCAGCTACCGGAACGCCGAGAACCGCTACCGGGAGATCTACGGCGACGCATTCAACGCCGATCTCGCGGACCAGCTCCAGTTGCCGGTTCAGGCCCTCGAGACCCTGATCAACGACCGCCTTCTCATCATGGAAGCGGAACGGATGGGGCTGACCGTCAGCGACGAAGAGCTGCAGGAGGAGATCCTCTCCGTGCCCGCCCTGACCGACGGGGCCGGCAACTTCATCGGCGCGCAGCGGTACCAGGAGGTCCTGCGCGCGAACCGGCTCACGGTGGACGGGTTCGAGGCCGACCTGCGCAGTTCCGTGCTCGTGCGGAAGCTGCAGGCGGCGCTGACCGAAGTCGCCCACGTTTCGGACGCGGAGGTGGAGTTGCGCGCCCGCGAGGCCGCCGAACGCGCCGCGATCCGCTACTTCCAGGTGCCGGCCAGCCGCTTCGCCGACGAGGCCGAGCCTTCGAGCGAGGAGGCCGCGGCCTACTTCGAGGGGCACCGCGAGGAGTTCAAGCTCCCCGAGCGCCGGCGAGTGGGTTACCTCCTGGTCAGCACGAACACGGTCCGGGCCGAACTCGAGGTGACCGACGACGAGGTCCAGGAGTACTACGAGGAGAACTCGGCGCAGTTCGAGATCCCGGAGCAGGTGCGGGCCAGCCACATCCTCCTGCTCGAGAACAGCGAACGGGACACGGAGCAGGCGCGCGACCTGCTGAGCCGGTTGCGCGGCCGCATCGAGGCCGGAGAGGACTTCGCGGCGCTGGCCCGCGAGTACTCGGACGACGAGGCGACGAGGGACGCCGGCGGCGATCTCGGCTACTTCGGCCGCGGCGCGATGACCCAGGCCTTCGAAGACGCCGCGTTCGCCGCGGCCGGCGGCGACCTGGTCGGACCGGTCGAGAACCAGCTCGGTCCGCGCACCGGCCATCACCTGATTCAGGTTCACGAGCGCCGCGAAGGCGGACGCCAGACCCTCGAGGAAGTCAGCAACCTGATCCGGGTCCAGCTCCTGGCCACCCGGGCCGAAGAGGAGGCGAAGAGCCGGATCGACACCCTGCACGCGCGGCTGGGGGACGAGTCGTTCGCGGGCGAGGACGAGGCCCGGGGACTGGCTGCCGCCGAAGCGCTCGTCTATGCCAGCACGGAGCCCTTCGGCGAGGACGACCCCGTGGCCGGGATCGGCCGCAACTTCAACTTCAGCTCCGCGGCGTTCGGCCTCGAGGCCGGCGCCTGGTCCGAACCCGTCCGCATCGCGGCTGGCTGGGCTCTCCTGTCCGTGCTCGAGGTGCTGCCGCCCCGAGACTCGGAGTTCGCGGAAGTCGAAGTGGACGTTCGCGAGGTCGTCCGCGGGCAGAAGGAGAACGAACTCCTGGCGGCGGCGCTCGCCGAGGCGCGGGCGCGCGTCGAGGACGGGTTGAGCATGGACGACGCGGCCGAGGAGTTCGATGCCGTGATCGAGGAGAGCGGGAGCTTCGGCCCGCGCCAGCCGATCGGCACCCTGGGCGCAATGCCCGAGCTGTCTCGCGCGGCGTTCGCGCTCTCCGCCGGCGAAACGGGCGGTCCGGTGGACACTCCGTTCGGCGCCGTTCTGTTCGAGGTGACCGAGCGCGAGTCCTTCGATCCGGCGCTGTTCGACCCGGAAACGACACGGAACGAGCTCCTGGCCGAGCGGAACCTGACGATGCTCCAGTCCCTGTTGCAGCGGCTCCGCGAGGAGGTCGGCGTCCGCTACACCCAGGACTTCATCGAGAACTTCGGTCTGGCCGAGACCGAGGCGGCCGGCACCTGACCGCCACGGCGGCTTGATCGGCTATCTGCGCGGGCGCCGCCTGGCCCTCGAGCCCGAACGCCTGGTGCTCGACACCAACGGCGTCGGCTACGCCGTGAGGATTCCCCTGTCGACCTACTTCGAGCTGGACAAGCTCGACCCGGCTGCCGAGATCGGCCTGTTCATCCATACCCACGTCCGCGCCGACGCGATCGAGCTCTTCGGCTTCTGGACCGAGGGCGAACGGACCCTGTTCGAGCACTGCCTCGCTGTCAGCGGCGTCGGTCCCCGGCTCGCCCAGGTCGTCCTGTCGGGCGGTTCCACCACGGACCTGCTGAACGCCATCGGCGGCGGCAACGTGGCGGCCCTGACCCGGATCCCGGGCATCGGCCGAAAGACGGCCGAACGGATGGTCCTGGAGCTCAGGGAAAAGGCGAAGACGCTGCTCGCCGAGGCCGGCGCCGAACCGCCGCCGACCGAGCCCGAAGCCGGCCGCGACGACGAACAGGAACAGGCCGTCAGCGCCCTGGTCAACCTCGGCTACCGCGCATCCGAGGCCCAGCGCGCCGTCTCACGCGTCCTCGCGGAAGAACCCGAGATGGACTTCCAGGAACTCCTGCGCCGGAGCCTGCGCCAGCTGTCACGCCTCTGACGACCGCGAAGGCGCCGCGTGCACCCGCCCGTCCTGGGGCACGAGGGGTCAGGACGGGCTGGAGGTCGTTGCCGTCTGGGCGCGATAGCATCCGCGCATGGCCGGGACCGGCGGCACCGACGGTGAAGAGAGCGTTCTCTCACCCGCCCCGGACAACGACGATCGGCGCGTCGAACCGTCGCTTCGGCCGCAGCGGCTGAACGAGTACCTGGGCCAGGAGAAGATCGTCGAGCTGCTCGACATCTACATGCAGGCGGCACGCCGGCGGGGCGAAGCTCTGGACCACGTGCTGCTGTTCGGGCCGCCCGGGCTGGGAAAGACGACTCTCGCGCACATCATCGCCCGGGAGATGGGCTCGGCGTTGCGGTCCACCTCCGGTCCGGTGCTGGAGCGGGCGGGAGACCTGGCGGCGATCCTGACCAACCTCGAACCCGGAGACGTCCTTTTCATCGACGAGATTCACCGTCTCGGTCCGACCGTGGAGGAGATCCTCTACCCGGCGCTCGAGGACTTCCAGCTCGATCTGGTGATCGGTGCCGGGCCGATGGCCAAGACGGTGCGCATCGATCTGCCCCGATTCACGCTGGTTGGCGCCACCACCCGCGCCGGCCTCATCACCCCGCCGCTGCAGGGGCGCTTCGGCATCGTCCACCGGCTCGACTTCTACCGTCCGGATGTCCTCAGCGTGATCATCCAGCGCTCGGCCGAGTTGCTCGAGGTGCCCGTCGATCTGGGCGGCGCCGACGAGATCGCCCGGCGCAGCCGCGGCACCCCCAGGATAGCGAACCGGCTGCTGCGCCGGGTGCGCGACTACGCGCAGATCGAAGCGGACGGGCGGATCGACCGCGACACCGCCAACCAGGCTCTCCTTCAGCAGGAAGTCGACGAGCAGGGCCTGGACAAGATCGATCGCAGGATCATGGAACTCCTGATCGAGCAGTACGGGGGCGGCCCGGCCGGCCTCAAGGCGCTCGCGGCCTCGGTCGGGGAAGACGAGGGCACGATCGAGGACTTCTACGAGCCGTACCTGGTCCAGAAGGGATTCCTCCAGCGCACCCGCCGCGGCCGGGTGGCCACCAGGCGAGCGTACGAACACCTCGACCTGCCCGTCCACAACACTCTCTTCTAGGTCGCTCTGGCTGGGTGCTCTACCCGAAGGGTCGGTCAAACGGCGACAACCTCCAGCCCGTCTCGGTGCCGGAGGGGTCGGCTCCCAGGTGCCTCTGAACGAGCGACGGCCGCGACCGAACATCAACCGACGCCCGACCGGAGCGAGTGAAGCGGAGCGAGCGCACCCCTCCCCATCTCCTCTCAAGCGCGAGCGTCACCTCGGAGCCGACCCCTCCGGCACTGAGACGGGCGGGTGCGTCACCCTGGGAGCTGACCCCCTCGCGCCCCAGGAGGGGCGGGTGCGCGCCCCGCCGTGGCGCCGACCGTCGTTGGCGTGTACGCTATTGCGCCTTTCGCGCCCTGCGACGACGACGTGACTTCCAACGCATCCGATCATGAAGGTACTCAAGTTCGGCGGCTCTTCCGTGGCCGATGCAAGCCGCCTGCAGGCGGCGGCGCAGATCGTCGAACGGCAGCTCGACGGTTGTCCGGGGGACGGTGCGGTGGTGGTGTCCGCCCTTGGCGGGGTGACGGACCGCCTGCTGGCGCTGGCGGCGGGCGCTGTCGAGGGCAACGGAGGCGCTGAGGCGGCGCGCGAGGCCGCCGCGCTTCGCGAGCACCACCTGAAGATCGCGGCCGAGGTCGCAACCGGGGCCGACCTGCCGGCTCTCCGGGCAGCCATCGAGGAACTGTGCGACGGCCTGGTCCGGGAACTCGGCGACTGCGAACGGACGGGCATCACCGCGGAGCGGCCGCGGGAAGCCTGGATCGACCGGATCGTCTGCCACGGCGAGCTCCTGTCGACCCAGCTCCTGGCCGCGGCGCTCCGAGCCAGGGGCCTGTCGGCCGAGGCCCGCGACGCCCGCCCGCTGGTGCGGACCGATCGTTCCTTCCAGGCGGCGCTCGTCGCGCTCGAACCGACGATGGACGCGATCGCCGGCCACTTCGCCGGCCTCGGCGAGGACGGCCCCCTGCAGGTGGTCACCGGCTTTCTCGGCAGCACGCCGGAAGGCGAGACGACGACCCTGGGCCGCAGCGGTTCCGACCTGACGGCCTCCCTGGTCGGCGCCGCGCTCGACGCCGAGCGCATCGAGATCTGGACCGACGTTCCGGGCGTGATGACGGCCGATCCACGACGCGTCGAAGACGCTCTGCCGATCCCGCGCTTGAGCTACGAGGAGATGCTCGAACTCTCCCACTTCGGCGCCAGGGTGGTCTACCCGCCGACCGTCACCCCGGCCCGCCGCAAGGCCATACCCCTGCTCGTCCGCAGCACCCTCGACCCCGAGCACCCCGGAACCCTGGTCGACGGCGGCCGGGACCGTCAGCGGGCGCGCGGAACGGCGGTCACCGGCATCTCCTCGATCGACGACGTTCACCTGATGCTGCTGGTCGGCGACAACCTGGTCGGGACCCCGGGAGTCGCGGCGCGGCTCTTCGATGCCCTGGCGGCGAGCAAGGCCAGCGCCATCCTGATCTCGCAGGCGTCGAGCGAGCACTCGATCTGCTTCGCGGTCGAGCCCGCGGTCTCCGAAGCGGCCCGCCGGGCGGTCGAGGCCGAGTTCCGGTCGGAGATCGAGTCCGGATCGGTCCGGCCCCTGATCGTCGAGCGCGACCAGTCGATCGTCGCGGTGGTCGGCGACGGCATGCGGGAGCGCCCGGGCATCGCCGGCCGGGTGTTCGGGATCCTCGGCCGGCGGGCGGTCAACGTGCGGGCCGTGGCCCAGGGCTCGTCCGAGCGGAACATCTCGATGGTCGTCGCCAGGGCCGACCAGGGACGGGCGGTGCGCTGGATCCACCGGGAGTTCTTCCGTGGCGCCGCCTCCGGCCGGCTCGCGGTCTACGTGCTCGGCGTCGGCGGCGTCGGATCGGCGCTGCTCCGGCAGCTAGCCGCCGAGCGGGACGCGCTCGAGCAGCGCGGCATCGACCTGCAGTTGCGGGGACTGGCGAGCTCGCGTTTCATGGAGCTCGCAGTGCGCCGTGGTGGCAGGCGCCTGGACCCCGGCGCCGCCGCGGACCCGGACGGCTGGCGGAACGCCCTGGAGCAGGGCGGCGAAACGGCGGACCTCGACCGGCTGCTCGAGCACCTCGGCGAAACCGCTGCCGGCGGCGGCAGGACGATCCTCGTCGACGTCACGGCGAGCGGCGCGATGAGCGCCGTCTACCACCGTGCCCTCGCGGCCGGCGCCGCCGTGGTCAGCGCCAACAAGCTCCCGTTCGCGGGGCCGATCATGGACTTCCGAGCGTTCCACGCCGACGGCGGAGCGAACGTCTTTCACGAGGCGACCGTGGGCGCCGGGCTGCCGGTCCTCCACACTGTCGACCTGCTGCTGGGCGCGGGTGATCCGATCGAGTCCGTCTCGGGCGTCTTCTCCGGGACGCTGGCCTACCTCACCGGCGAGTTGAGCGCGCGGCAGGTGTGGAGCGACGCGGTGCGCCGGGCCCACCGGCTGGGTTACACGGAACCGGACCCGCGCGACGATCTCGGCGGACTGGACGTGGCCCGCAAGCTGCTCATCCTGGCCCGGCTTTGCGGCGCCGATCTCGAAATGGACGACGTCGACGTGGCGCCCATGCTCGACCGGCCCGACCTCGCGGACCTGCCGCTCGAGGACTACTGGCAGCGCCTCGCCTCCGCGGACGAGGAGATGGCGGCCCGCTTCGCCGAGGCCAGGTCCGCGGGCCTCGAACTCGCCTATCTCGCCGAGCTCGACACCAGCGGCGAAGGGGCGACGGCCCGGGTCGGGCTCCAGGCCGTTCCGTCCGACCACCCGGTCGCCGGAATGCCGGCCTCGGACAACATGTTCGTTTTCCGCAGCCAGCGCTACAATGCACGGCCGCTGATCGTCCAGGGACCCGGCGCCGGGACCGAACTCACCGCCGGCGGCGTGTTCGGCGACATCCTGCGCGCCTGGGCCGAGCGAGGGGCCACACCATGAAGACCTGGAACGAACCCCTCCGCGCCGCCGTCCTCGGTGCGACCGGCACCGTGGGCCAGCGCTTCGTCACCCTGCTGGCGGAGCACCCGTGGTTCGAGTTGACGGCGCTGGCCGCTTCGGAGCGCTCGGCGGGGAAGGCCTACCGCGACGCGGTGACCTGGATTCAGACGCGGCCGATCGACGAAGCGGTCGCGGCCATGCCCGTTCAGACGATCGACGAACTGATGGACGGAGACTTCGACATCGTCTTCTCGGCCCTGGACGCCGGCGTGGCGAAAGACATCGAGCCCCGCTTCGCCCGTCGCTGCCTGGTCGTCACCAACGCCAGCGCCCACCGCATGGACGCGGACGTCCCGCTGCTCGTGCCCGAAGTGAACCCGGACCACCTCTCCCTGCTGTCTCCGCCCGAGGGCGGCAAACCACTCCCCGCCGGCATCGTCGCCAACCCGAACTGCTCGACGATCGGCCTGGTGCTGGCGCTCAAGCCTCTCGCCGACGCTTTCGGTTTCGAGCGGATCTCCGTCGTGACGCTGCAGGCGGTGTCCGGCGCCGGGCTGCCCGGCATCTCGAGCTACCAGATCCTGGACAACGTGATCCCCTGGATCTCCAGCGAGGAAGAGAAGCTCGAGATCGAAACGGGCAAGATCCTGGGCCGGGTCGACGGCGGAACGATCGAGCCGGCCGAGGTCGCGGTCTCCGCCCAGTGCAACCGCGTTCCCGTGGTCGACGGACACACGCTCTGCATATCGGTCGACCTCAAGGGCGAGCCGGCGATGGAGGATGTCCGGGAAGCCTGGCGGACCTTCCGCGCCGAGCCCCAGGAACGCGGTTTGCCGTCGGCGCCGGCGCAGCCGACCGTCTACCTCGGCGACGACGAACCGCCCCAGACCCGCGTCCACCGGGACCTCGGCCAGGGCATGACGACCTCCATCGGCAGGCTGCGGGAGTGTCCGATCCTCGGCTACCGGTTCGTCGCCCTCTCGCACAACACCCTGCGTGGCGCCGCCGGCGGTGCGCTGCTCGCCGCCGAGCTCGCCGTCGCACGCTGCGGGCGACGGACCGCCAGATGACGAAGTCCGTAAGGGCGTTCGCCCCGGCCTCGGTCTCCAACATCGCCTGCGGATTCGACATCCTGGGCTTTGCCCTGCAGTCGGAGGGCGACGGCCACCTGGGCCCGGGAGACCTCGTCACCGCCAGCGAGCGCGAACCGACCGCCGGTGGATGCGGCCCGGTCCGCATCACGACGATCGCCGGCGACGAAGGCCGTCTGCCGCTCGAAGCGAAACGCAACACTGCCGCCGTCGCCGCGAAGGCGCTGGTCGACGGCGAGGCGCCGGACGCGGCCGTCGACCTCGAGATCGAGAAGCGGATGCCGCTAGAGAGCGGCCTGGGCTCGAGCGCCGCCAGCGCCGTGGCGGCGGTGGTCGCGGTCGACGCGCTGCTCGGCCTGGAGCTGCCGGCCGCTGCCCTGCTGCGCTACGCCGTCGCCGGCGAGGTCCTGGCGAGCGGCGGCGCGCACGCCGACAACCTGGCGCCGTCCCTGCTCGGCGGGCTCGTGCTGGTCCGCTCGCTCGATCCCGAGCCGGACGTGATCGACCTGCCGGTGCCCGAGGGCCTGGCCTGCGCTCTCGTCCGCCCCCACGCCGAGGTGAACACGAGGGAGTCCCGTGCCCGCCTGGATCGCCAACTGCCGCTCAAGCGCGCCGTGACCCAGTGGGGCAACGCCGCCGCGCTGGTGGCCGCGCTCTACCGTTCCGACCTGGAGCTCCTGTCGCGCGCCCTGGTCGACGTCGTCGCCGAGCCCGTCCGCGCGCCGGGCGTACCCGGCTTCGGCGCCGCCAAGGCAGCCGCGATCGACGCGGGCGCGCTGGGTTGCAGTCTCTCGGGCAGCGGCCCCGCGCTGTTTGCCCTGTGCGACGGCCGGGACCGCGCCAGACAGGTGGCGGCAGCCATGGCAGGCTCGCTCGAGTCCTCAGTGGGTGTCAACTGCGATCAGCTCGTCGCGCCCTTGCCGGCGCCGGGCGCACGTGTGTTCAACCAGGAAGTGTAAGAAGGTGCGTTTCATCAGCACGGCGGGCAGGACCTCGCCAGTCACTCTCGCCGAGGCGCTGCTCGAAGGGCCGGCACCGGACGGCGGCCTGTTCGTTCCCGAACGTCTGGAGCCGCTGAGCGCGGCGGACCTCGCGCTCCTGGAGTTGCAGCCGCTGACCGGCATCGCCGCCATCCTCGGCCACCGCTTGTACGGCTCGGAGGTCCCTGGAGAGGAGCTCGCGGAGCTGTTCGAGGACGCCCTCGACTTTCCGATCCCCCTCACGCAGATCGAGCCCGGCATCCACTGCCTGGAGCTGTTCCACGGACCGACGCTCGCCTTCAAGGACGTCGCCTCGCGGGTCATGGCCCGCCTGATGGCGGAGTACGCCATCGATGCCGGCGCGGAGATGACGGTGATCGTGGCGACCAGCGGCGACACCGGCAGCGCCGTGGCCCACGCGTTCAGCGGCGTCTCCGGGTTCCGGGTCTGCGTGCTGTACCCCGACGGACTGGTCACCGAGGCGCAGCGGCGCCTGTTCACGACCCTGGGCGGCAACGTGACCGCGGTCGCGGTCGAGGGCACCTTCGACGACTGCCAGAGCCTGGCCCGGGAGGCCTTCGCGGACGGCGAGCTGCGCCAGCAGCGGCCTCTCGCCTCGGCCAACTCGATCAACATCGGCCGGCTGCTGCCCCAGGTCTTCTACTACTTCCATGCGTGGGCGCAGCTCCCCTCGCCGCCGCTCGACGACGCCGGCGAACCGCTCGTGTTCTCGACCCCGAGCGGAAACTTCGGCAACCTGACTGCCGGCCTGATCGCGAAACGGATCGGCCTGCCTGTCTCCCGTTTCGTCGCGGCGACCAACGTGAACGACGTCGTGCCGGCCTACCTCCGGAGCGGCGACTACCTGCCGCGCGGTTCGGTCGCCACGATCTCGAACGCGATGGACGTCGGCAATCCGAGCAACTTCGCCCGCATCGTCCACCTGTACTCCAGCGCTGGCGAGCCGCTCGAGGGCATCCGCCGCGACCTCGCGGGACACGCCTTCGACGACGACGCGACCCGGCGCGCCATGCGGGACGTTCACGACCGCACCGGCTACCTGCTCGACCCACACACCGCCGTCGGCTACCTGGGTCTCAAGGCGGAACTCGAAGCCCAGGGCGGCGGCACCGGCGTCGTCCTCGCCACCGCCCACCCCGCCAAGTTCGCCGAAACCGTCCAGGCCACAATCGGCATCGAGCCGCCCGCACCGCCCGCCCTCGAGCGCTGCGCCCGCCTCCCCGAACGCATCATCGAGATCCCGGCCGATTACGCCGCCTTGCGGGACGTGCTGCTCCGCGGCGACTGAGGCGCGCACCCGTCAGCGGGGCTCCCGGGGGGAGGGTCCCAGCGGACGCTCACCCCCGCTTGGGGGATGTGAGGGTGGGGGTTCGCTTCGGTCGACTGCGCTTCGCGCGGGCCTGGCTTGAGGTGAGATTCTCGACAGTCGCTTGTCTCCAGCCCGCTGGGACCCTCCCCCCGGGAGCCCCGCTGACTGGAGGATGTCGGCCGCAGGTCACACCGTTGCTCTGGGTGCGCGGGTCTTCTGACCCGCTGCCGCCGAAGGCGGCGGAGAGACGCGCCGGCCGTAAGGCCGGCACTGATCTAGGCGGTCAGGCTAGAGGGGCGTCAAGACCAACCCGTCCCGTTCCTTGCTGCCAGCGCCAGGACCCCAGTCCACCGGCGTCACGAGTTGCCCGTCGACGTGGGCGTAGTCGGGGACACGAACTCCCGGCGCCACAATCGTCTCTCGAATCCGGGCGCCCGAGCCGACCCGGGCACCGGGTAGCACCAGACTCCGTTCGACGACCGCGCCGTCGCCGACGTGGCTGCCGGGCTCCAGCACGCTGTGCTCGACGATGCCGCCGGGGGCTACCGAGACTCCAGGGGCGACAAAGCGGCGGCGGCGCTTGCGGCCGCCGGCGGTGCGGCCCCAGTCCAGGGCCCCCTCGAGGTAGCGGCGGGGGGTTCCCAGGTCGTGCCAGGGGCGGCGGCTGCGGAAACCGACGACCCGGGCGCCGGCGCGGAGGAGCGGCTGGTAGAGGCCCTCGACGATGTCGTTCGGCGACGGGCGCGGGGGGATCTCCTCGACGACCCGGCGGGAGAGGACGTGGAGGCCCTGGAACGTCCGTTTCCGGCCGCGGACCGGGCCGACCTGGACGTCCCGGAGCCCGACCACCAGGCCGCGGGGATCGACCTCCACGCCGCCGCCGACCCGGTCGTCCCAGCCGACCTGGAGGGTGACGTCGGCGCCGCTGCGGCGGTGGCGGTCGAGGGCCTCGCGGATCGGCCAGCGGCAGAGCGAGTCGCCGTTGACCAGCACGACCTCGTCGGCATCGGCGAGGAAGTCGCGCAGGTTGACGACCGCGCCCAAAGTGCCGAGCAGGTCCGGTTCGACCTCGAAGCGGAGTTCGATTCCGCGGGCGCCGGCCTCGCTCTCGAGCCCGCGGCGCACGGCGTCTCGAAGGTGAAACAGGTTGACCGCGGTCTCGCAGCCGGCGCGATGAAGAAGGTCGATCGTGCGCATCGCGACGGCGCGGCCGGCCACCGGCAGCAGGGGCTTGGGTACGGCGCCGGTCAGCGGCCGCAGCCGTTCTCCCCGGCCGGCGCAGAGCACGAGGGCCCTCACTCCGTAAACACCATGTCCCGGGGCAACCCCTCGTGCCGCGCGCGGTGGTCGCGGTAGATCGCGAGATAGTCCCGCGGATCGGCCTCCTCCGGGTCGATGCCGCAGCGGCGGCAGACGCGTTCGATCCCGCCGGCGGGCAGGTCCGGGTCGATCTGCTCGACCTCGACGAAGCCGCCGATCGGCGTCCGGTCGAGGGCGATCTCGCAGCCGAGAAGCAGCCAGCGCTCGCGGACCTTCTCGTAGCGCGCCGTGACCTTGAAGCCGAGCGACTCGAGGAACAGCCGCGCCGACGCCGGGTCGTCGACGGTGAACTCGTGCTCCGCCCGCTCCTTCACGCCGCCGCGAACTTCGGGAGCGGACTTCCAGGTCAGCCGGCAGCCGGCGCCGTCCGTGCGCAGGCGAAGCAGCTCGCGGCGGGTGCGCAGCCGCTCGGAGGGCGCGACGTCCCTGCGGTCGAAGACCCAGTTCGACTCCATGGCGGCGGCTCGTTCGAGCTTGCCGCCGGCGGCGCGGACCCGTTCCCGAAGCCGGTCCAGATCGGCGACCGCGACCTTGATCTCACGCTCGCGCCGGGGGGCGGTCAAGCGGCGGCGCAGCCTCCGAGGCGGTCGAGCACCCGGACCACCGTGCGAATGCCCTGGTAGAAGTTGGCGAGATCCATCTTCTCGTTCGGGGCGTGCAGCCGGTCGTCCGACAGGCCGAAGCCGATCAGCAGCACGGGAGCGCCCAGCACCTCGGACAGCGTGGAGACGATGGGAATCGAACCGCCCTCCCGGACCCGGACCGGCTCGCGGCCCCAGGCTTCGCGCACGCCCTCGAGGGCCGCGTCGACGAGCGGGCCGTCGAGGTCGACGAGCACCGGCGGCGCCCCGTTCAGGTTCTCGACCTCGACCTCGATGCCCGGCGGCGCCAGCGAGCGCATGTAGGCCGCGAACGAACGGAAGAGCCGCTCCGGTTCCTGGTCCGGCACCAGCCGCATCGACACCTTGGCGCCGGCCTGGTTCGCGATCACCGTCTTGGCGCCGGGGCCCTGGTAGCCGCCCCACAGGCCGTTCACGTCGCAGGTCGGCCGCGCCCAGACCCGTTCCAGGGTCGTGTAGCCCGCCTCTCCCCACAGGGCGGACGCGCCGATCTCGTCGCCGTACCTCGCCTCGTCGAACGGCAGCGCCGCGAACGCGGCCCGTTCCTCCGCGCCCAGCGGCCGCACGTCGTCGTAGAAGCCCGGAACGAGGATGCGGCCGTCCCGCGGGTCGCGGAGCGCAGCCAGCATGGTGCCCAGGACGTTCAGGGGGTTCGCCACCGCGCCGCCGAAGGTGCCGGAGTGCAGATCCCGGCCCGCGCCGCGCACCCGGACTTCGGTGTAGAGCAGGCCCTTCAGGCCGTAGAGCACGGAGGGCTGGCCCGGCCCGTACATGGAGGTGTCGGAGACCAGCGCCAGGTCGCAGGCCAGGCGCCGGGACTCAGGGCTCCGGACGTAGGCCTCGATCGCCTCGCCGCCGCACTCCTCCTCGCCCTCGATCAGGAACTTGACGTTGACCGGCAGCGCGCCGGTCTCGGCCATGATCGCCTCCACCGCCTTGATGTGGGTGAAGGACTGGCCCTTGTCGTCGGTGGCGCCGCGGGCGACGATCTGGTCGCCGCGTTCGCCGGGCTCGATCGTCGGCTCGAACGGGTCGTTCCGCCACTCTCCCAACGGGTCGACCGGCTGCACGTCGTAGTGGCCGTAGAACAGGACGGTCGGCCGGCCGGGAGCGCCGAGCCACTCGCCGTACACGAGCGGATGGCCCGCGGTTTCGATGATCTCCGCATCGAGCCCCGCGGCCTCGAGCCGCTCCTTGACGAAGCCGGCGCAGCGGCGGACCTCGGCGGCGTACTCCGGATCGGTCGAGACGGACGGGATCCGCAGATACTCCTTCAACTGATCCAGGCTGGCGCCGGTTTCGCGGTCCACCCGCTCGAGAACGGCGTCGACGCTCATCGGACCCGCACGTCGCGGTCAGTCATCGAAGCTCTTGCCCGTGGCCCGCCAGTCGGAGAGGAAGCTCTCCAGACCGATGTCCGTCAACGGATGGCGATAGAGCAGGCTCAGCGTCTTGAAGGGAAGGGTCGCGACATCGGCCCCCATCTCCGCCGACAGCACGACGTGAACCGGGTGGCGCACCGAGGCAACCAGAACCTCCGTCTCGAAGTCGTAGTGGGAGTAGATCGAGATCACCTGGCGGATCAGGTCCATGCCGTCCTGGGCGATGTCGTCGAGGCGGCCGACGAAGGGCGAGATGTAGGCGGCGCCCGCCTTCGCCGCCAGCAGCGCCTGGGACGGCGAGAAGCAGAGGGTCACGTTGCACCGAATCCCGTCCTCGGCCAGGCGGCGCACGGCGGTCAGCCCCGGCGGCCCGAGCGGCACCTTGACGACCACGTTGTCCGCCAGGCCGGCGAGCCGCCGGCCCTCCTCGAGCATGCCGTCGAGGTCCGTCGCGAGGACTTCGCCGCTGACGGGGCCCGGCACCAGCTCCGCGATCTCCTTGACGGTCGGCAGGTAGCGCTTGCCCTGCTTGGCGATCAGGCTCGGGTTCGTGGTGACGCCGTCGACCATGCCCCATTCAAGGCCGGTCTCGATCTCCCCCACGTCCGCGGTGTCCAGAAAGAACTTCATCGTGGCGCTCCCCGGCTGCTAGTTGACTGGCTCCGTCTCGGCCGCTTCGGCGTCCCCCTCCTCGCCGTCCTCATCTTCCTCGCCGCGATCCGGGATCCGGGCCAGGGCGACGATGCGGTCGCCGTCGTCGAGGTCCATTACCTTGACGCCCTGGGTGGCGCGGCCGATCAGCGACACGCTGCCGGCAGTGATGCGGATGATCTTCCCCTCGTGGGTGATCAGCATCAGTCCGGTGTCCTCGCTGACCTGCCGGACGCCGACGACGTCGCCGGTGCGATCGGACACCTTCAGGTTGATGATCCCCAGACCGCCCCTTGACTGCAGGCGGTACTCCTCGATCGCGGTCCGTTTGCCGAAGCCGCTCTCACTCACGGTCAGCAGGGTCGTCTCCGGAGGCCGGTCCTCCGCGGACTCGTCCCGTGGCAGCAGGCACTCCATCGACACGACGCGATCGCCCGGACGCAGGCTGATGCCGCGCACGCCGCGGGTTGCCCGGCCCAGGGAACGCAGGTCGCTTTCGGGGAAACGGATCGCGTAGCCCTTCTGGGTGGCCAGGACCAATTCGCTGCCGGCGTCGGTCACCTTGACCGACAGGAGACGGTCGTCCTCGTCGATCCGCAGCGCGATGATGCCGCTGTTGCGCGGCCTCGAGTACTCCGACAACGCCGTCTTCTTGACCACGCCCGCCTCGGTGGCGAAGGTCAGGAAGCGATCCTCCGGGAACTCCCGCACCGCGGCGGTGGCCGCGACGCCCTCGCCGCTGTCGAGCCGCAGGAGGTTGACGATCGCCTTGCCGCGCGCGGCCGGGCCGAGTTCGGGGATCTGGTGCACCTTGAGCCAGTAGCAGTAGCCCCGGTCGGTGAAGACCATGATGTAGCTATGCGCGGAGGCGACGTAGAGCTGTTCGACGAAGTCGCCGTCGCGAGTGGCCATGCCGGTCCGTCCCTTGCCGCCGCGGTGCTGGGCGCGGTAGAGGCTGAGCGGCGACCGCTTGATGTAGCCGGACCGGGTGACCGTGATCACCATGTCCTCATCCGCGATCATGTCCTCGATCGTGATGTCCGAGGAGTGGGCCACGATCTCGGTGCGCCGCGGGTCGCTGTACCGCTTTTCGATCTCGTCGAGCTCGGTCCGGATCTCCTGAAGCAGCAGCGCGTCGGAACCGAGGATCGCGCGCAGACGCTCGATCTCGGCGATCAACTCACGGTGCTCCAGTTCGATCTTCTCCCGCTCGAGTCCGGTCAACCGCTGCAGCCGCATGTCCAGGATCGCCTGCGCCTGGGGCTCGCTCAGGGAGAAGCCCTCGATCAGGCGCTCCCTGGCTTCGGGCGGGGTGCGGCTCGCGCGGATCGTCGCGATCACCGCGTCCAGGTGGTCGAGCGCGATGAGGAGTCCCTCGAGGACGTGGGCGCGCTTCTCGGCACGGGCCAGGTCGAAGCGGCAGCGCCGGATGACGACCGTGCGGCGATGGTCGAGGAAGTGGCGCAGCAGGGCGCGCAGGGTCAGCACCTGGGGCTGGCTGTCGACGATCGCCAGCATGTTCATGCCGTAGCTGACCTGGAGCTTGCTCATCTTGTAGAGGGTGTTCAGGATGATCTCGGCCACCTCGCCGCGCTTCAGGTCGATCACGATCCGGATGCCGTCACGATCGGACTCGTCGCGCAGATCGCGGATGCCCTCGAGTTTCTTCTCGCGCACCAGCTCGGCGATCCGCTCGATCAGGCGGGCCTTGTTCACCTGGAAGGGAAGCTCGGTCACGATGATCGACTGGCTGTCCTGGCCGGTGTCCTCGATCTCGGCTCGGGCCCGCACCTGGATGGAGCCGCGGCCGGTGGCGTAGGCGTCGTGAATGCCCGCCCGGCCGTGGATGAATCCGCCGGTCGGGAAGTCCGGCCCGGGCAGCAGCTCCATCAGTTCTTCCAGGGTCGCCTGGGGGCGGTCGATCAGCAGCTTGACCGCCGCGATCGCCTCACCCAGGTTGTGCGGCGGGATGTTCGTCGCCATGCCGACGGCGATGCCGGCCGACCCGTTGACCAGCAGGTTCGGAATCCGGGCCGGAAGCGGCGCCGGCTCCTGCTCGGAACCGTCGTAGTTCGGCACCCATTCGACGGTGTCCTTCTCGATGTCCTCACGCAGCAGCTCCTCGGCGATCCGGGTCAGGCGGACCTCGGTGTACCGCATCGCGGCCGGGTTGTCGCCGTCGATCGAGCCGAAGTTGCCCTGGCCGTCCACCAGCGGGTAGCGCATGGAGAAGTCCTGCGCCATGCGCACCACCGTGTCGTAGATCGGTCCGTCGCCGTGCGGGTGGTACTTGCCCATCACGTCGCCGACGATGCGCGCCGACTTCTTGTAGGCGCGGCCGGCCGTGTTGCCGGCTTCCCACATGCCGTAGAGAACCCGCCGGTGAACCGGCTTGAGGCCGTCCCGCACGTCGGGCAGGGCGCGGCCGATGATCACGCTCATCGCGTAATCGAGGTAGCTGCGGCGCATCTCGCGCTCGAGCTGGACCGGCACGGTGTCGCGGCCGGGGGTCGGAGACCCGGGCGGCTGGATGGGGTTCTCGCCCTTGCTCACGGTCAGTGGATCAGATGTCGAGGTTGGTCGCGTTCAGGGCGTTCTTCTCGATGAACTCCCGCCGCGGCTCCACCTTTTCGCCCATCAGGGTCGTGAAGATGCCGTCCGTCTCGTCGTAGCGGTCGTCGTCGATCTCGACCAGCAGCATCCGGCGCCGCTCGGGATCCATCGTGGTTTCCCAGAGCTGCGAGGGGTTCATCTCGCCCAGGCCCTTGTAGCGCTGGATCGACAGGCCCTTCTTCGCGGCCTCGAACAGCGCGTCGAGCGCTTCGTCGACGGACTCGGCCTCGACGTCGTCGGTCGTGACGCTGCCGTTCACCCGGCGCAGCCGGATCGAGGGCGACCGCCACGCCTCCAGCGCCTGCTCGTTGGCGGTCAGGGAGCGGAAATCGGCGCTGGTCACCAGCGCCTCGTCGATCGTCACGTAGCGGTCCACGCCGTCGCGGCGCGAACGGAACTCGATCCCGTACAACCCGGTGAGGCCTTCCTCCACCGACACGTCGTGAAAGCCGGACGCCTCGATGACCTGGGCGGTCGACTCGACCCGCTTCCGGTCGGTCAGGCTGTCCCGATCCCTGATGCCGCCGGCGATCGCCGCCCGCAGGGCGTCGCGCGGAATGCCGCGGGCGCTGAGGGAGTCGAGGGACCGCCTGAAGGAGGCGAGACGGTCGAGCAGGACGCGCAGGCGGTCGCCCTCGAACACGGTCGGATCGTCGACGTCGCCGTTCGGAAGGGCAACCTGCCAACTCCTGCGGATCCGCTCCACGAGGTAGTCGTGGTACTCCTCGTCGTCCTTCATGTAGCTCGAGCGACGCCCTTCCGTGACCTTGTACAGCGGCGGCTGGGCGATGAAGAGATGGCCGCGGTCGATGAGCTCCTTCATCTGGCGGTAGAAGAAGGTCAGGATGAGCGTCCGGATGTGGCTGCCGTCGACGTCCGCGTCGCACATGATGATCAGCTTGTGGTAGCGCAGGCGGTCGGCGTCGAAGTCCTCGTTGCCGATGCCGGTCCCCAGGGCCTGGATCAGGGTCCTGATCTCCTCGGACGAGAGCATCTTGTCGAGGCGAGCCCGTTCGACGTTCAGGATCTTCCCCTTGAGCGGCAGCACGGCCTGGAAGCGCCGGTCGCGGCCCTGTTTGGCCGAGCCGCCGGCCGAGTCCCCCTCCACCAGGAACAGCTCGGCATGGGCCGGGTCCCGCTCGCTGCAGTCCGCCAGCTTGCCCGGCAGGTTCGAGCTGTCGAGGGCGCCCTTGCGCCTGGTCAGTTCACGCGCCTTGCGTGCCGCCTCCCGCGCCCGCGCCGCTTCGACGACCTTCTCGACGATCCGCTTCGCGTCGCGCGGGTTCTCCTCCAGGAAGGCGGAGAGCTGTTCGCCCACCGTCGACTCCACCCAGCCGCGCACCTCCGAGGAGACGAGCTTCTCCTTGGTCTGGCTGGAGAACTTCGGATCCCGCACCTTCACTGAAACAATCGCCACCAGGCCCTCGCGGATGTCCTCGCCCGAGAGCTTCTCCTTCAGGTTCTTGCCGAGACCTGAAGAGGCGACGTAGGCGTTCACGGTGCGGGTCAGCGCCGACCGGAGGCCCGAGAGATGCGTGCCTCCGTCCCGGTTGTTGATCGTGTTCGTGAAGCAGTAGATCCGTTCCTGGTAGCTGTCGTTCCATTGCAGGGCGACCTCGACCGACTCGTTGGAGCCGGCCTCGCCCATCTCGCTACGGAGGTAGACCGGATCCGGGTGCAGGGCCGTCTTGTTCCGGCTCAGGTGGGCGACGAAGCTGGCGATTCCTCCCTCGTACTCGAACTTCGCGCCCTTGCCCGTCCGTTCGTCGAAGAGGCTGATCGCGATGCCGCGGTTGAGGAAGGAGAGTTCCCGCAGGCGCTGCGCGAGCACGTTGTAGTCGAAGGAGAGCCGGGTGAACACCTCCGGGTCCGGCCTGAACCGGATGCCGGTGCCGGTGTCCTCGGGGTTCTCGAGCTCGGCAAGCGCTTCGATCGGCGCTTCCGGCACCCCGCGGCTGTAGATCTGGCGCCAGGAGTGGCCATCGCGGTCGATCTCCAGGTCGAGCTGGACCGAGAGGGCGTTGACCACGGACAGGCCGACGCCGTGCAGGCCGCCCGACACCTTGTAGGCGTTCTGGTCGAACTTACCGCCCGAGTGCAGCTCGGTCATGATGACTTCCGCCGCGGACCGCCCCTCACCCTCGTGCAGGGCTACCGGAATGCCACGGCCGTCGTCCCGTACGGAGACGCTGCCGTCGCCGTGGATGACGACCCTGACCAGCTCGCAGAAGCCGGCCTGGGCCTCGTCGATCGCGTTGTCGACGAGCTCGAACACCATGTGGTGCAGGCCCGATCCGTCATCGGTATCGCCGATGTACATCCCGGGCCGTTTCCGGACCGCTTCGAGGCCCTTGAGGACCTTGATGTGCTCGGCCGAGTACCCGGCTTCGGCCACCGCCTGAACATCCGTTGTTCCGGGCGCCGTCATGTGCGGAAAACTATCACACAACGGCCATTTTGGCCGCCGCCGGGGCCGACTTCAGCCCTGCTTGCAACTATCTGAAAACAGGGAGTTTATCGGGCCGGCTAAAGACCCTCAGATGCGCATCGGCATGATAACGCAGAGGTAGCGGAAATCCGGCCCTCCAACGGGCTGCCCGAGGCACTGGCTGTTCTCGTCCTTGAGCGCGAATTCGACCTGCTCGGTGTCGACCGCGGACAGGAAATCCCGCACGTAGACCGGGTTCAGGCCGATGTCCAGTTTCTCCGCCTCGTAGTCGCAGGCGAGGCTCTCCTCGGCCTCCCCCAGATCCGGGTTCGAGGACGACACGCGCAGCGAACTCTCCTCGAAACCGAACCTGACCATCGGTGCGCGGTCACCCGTCAGCAGGGAGACCCGATGCACCACCTCGGAGAGCGCGCCGCGATCGAACGTCGCCTTGCGGTCGTTGTCCGTGGAGATCACCTTCTCGTAGTCCGGGAACGTGCCCTCGAGGATGCGGCACGTGAGTTCGCGACGCCCGATCACGAAGCCGAGATGGTGCTCGCCACGGCGGAACCGGATCGTCTCGTCGCTGTCGAAGCGCATCAACTCGAGCAACGCCTTGCGCGGCGCCAGAACGCCGTCCGCTTCAGCGACGCCCGACATCTCGGCCTCGATCAGGGCGAGCCGGTGGCCGTCGGTCGCGACCAACTCGACCTTCCCGTCCTTCAGCTTGAGCAGGGCCCCGTTCAACTGGAACCGCGACTCCTCCGCCGACACGGCGAAGATGATCTTGCCGATCATCCGCTTGAAGTCGGGGAACGGCGCTTCGAAGGACGAGGACGACGAATCCTGGTCGACGGTGGTCAGCGTCGGAAAGTCCTCGGCCGAGAGACCGTTGATCCGGAACCTGGAGGAACCGGCATCGATGTGGAGCGAGTTGGAGTCGCCGGTCGACAGCTCGATCGGGCCGTCGGCCAGGGCCCGGACGATCTCGAGGAACTTGCGGGCCTGCACCGCGGTCGCTCCGGTCTCGCAGCTCCCTTCCTCCGCTCCGCACCAGGAGGTCAGGGACACGTCCAGGTCGGTGGCCGCGAGTTCCAGGCGGTCGTCGCGTACCGTCAGCAGAAGATGGGAGAGGACCGGAATCGTCGACCTGCTTTCGACGATGCCGCGCATCGCCACGAGTTCGGTCAGCAGTTCTCGTCGTTCGACTCGGGTCTTCATCTATCCTCTCCTCAAGGAGAAATATACACCAACAAAGTAACCGTAGAAGGGGCCGTCTCCGGACGCGGATGAACGTTATAAACCATTTATAATCAGTAACTTAGATGGGTCCGTTCGGGAACGGTAAGGAGCGGAGGAGGCAGCGGAGAGATTGTGCATTCTGCGGACTTCGGCCGCCGGGCCGCGCGGAGCGCCGATTCCCTCCGCAGCGCGGCCGCAGAACAACCGGAACCGCTGCCCGGACAATCCGCTGCCGGTGCGCAGATCCCTTGTTGGCCGATCCGCCGGGATTCCGCAGGATGTTCCCGTCTCGGCCGACACGACGCTTGCTCGGCCGACATGACGCTCGCTCGGCCGACATGGCGCTTGCTCAGCCGAGCTGACGGGCGAAGCGCTCCAGTTGAGCGGCCAGGCGCTCGTCGTCGGCGCGGCGCCGCTCGATCTGCTCGACGGAGTACATGACGGTCGAGTGATGCTTGCCGTTGAACACTCTCCCGATCTCCGGGTAGGACATCTCGGTCAGACGCTTGCAGAGGTACATCGCGATCTGGCGCGGATAGGTGATCTGCCGGGAGTTGCTCTTGCTCTTGATCTCGCGGACCTTGAGGCCGTAGTGGTGGGCCACCATCTTGATGATCTGCGCCGCCGACACCGGGCGGTCCTGTTCCGGCAGCACGTCGCGCAGTGCTTCCTTGGCGAACTCGAGATCGAGGGGAACGCCCGACAGCGAGGCGAAGGCGGTGACCCGGTTGAGCAGGCCTTCGAGCTCGCGCACGTTCGAATGCACCTGCCGGGCGATGAACATGGCGACGTCCGTGTCCAGGTCCAGGCCCTGCTGTTGCCGGGCCTTGCGCTGGAGGATGGCGACCTTGGTCTCCAGATCGGGGGGCTGGATGTCAGCGAGAAGACCTGAGCCGAAGCGACTTCGCAGACGCTCCTCTATGTCCGCCATGTCGCGCGGCTGGGCGTCCGAGGTGACGATGATCTGCTTCTGCCGGGTGTAGAGCACGTTGAAGGTGTGGAAGAACTCCTCCTGGGACCGCTCCTTCTTGGCCAGGAACTGGATGTCGTCCACCAGCAGGACATCGATCGTCCGGTAGCGTTCGCGGAAGGCGGGCATTCGCTCGAACCGGATCGAGGTGATCAGGTCGTTCACGAAGTCCTCGGCGGCGAGATAGACGACCCGGGTGCCTGGGGCCGCGCGCTTGAGGCGGTTTCCGATCGCGTGCAGGAGATGGGTCTTGCCCAGACCCACGCCGCCGTAGAGGAAGAGCGGGTTGTACGCGATGCCGGGCTTCTCGGCGACGGCCTGGGAAGCGGCGCTGGCGAATCGGTTCGAGTTGCCGACCACGAACGAGTCGAACCGATACTGGGGGTTGAGCGAACTGCTTGGCGCCCCCTCCGTCTCGGGGCGATCAACCGTCTCGGGGCCCCCCACGGACTTCGTCCGCGATGATCTTCCCGGCGGTTCGACCCTGGCCCGCGTCTCGCCGCTCTTGAACAGGACCTGGTAGGTCGGGCCCTTGAGATCGGCGATCGCCCAGTCGACGATCGGACGGAAGCCTTCCTCGAGCGCTTCGACGAAGCGCGAGTTCGGCGCTTCGAGGACGAGGTGTTCGGCGTCCTCCGACGCGACCCTCAGGGGATGAAACCAGGTACGGAAGTCCTCGGCCGGGAGATCCGCCCGCAACTGCCGGCGTAGAGTCGGCCAGACGGAACTAGGCATGCTCCCCCGTTCCGTCCGCACCGACCAAAGCCATGTTGAACCAGCGCACGGCAGTGCCGCCTCTGCCCGCTTGCTCCGCTGCTACTCCGAACCGACGCACTTCTCCCCCACATTCCAGTGCGCACGACCACCAATTCCCGGTGCCGGGCAGGGAATTGTCGCTCTGCAGAGCTACGTTCCGCAGCTTTTCCGCACAGTGTGGAAAAACCTTGGAAGACCGGCGAAGAGACTCGGGACAGCTAGTTCCTGGGCGCTACCTGTTGGTCCTACGCCGAGTGGCCTCCGTTGCGCGAGAAGCGCAGGATAGCAGCGGGATCCGGCTTCAACAAGGGGTGTCTGAACACTTTCTTCACGTTTTCTTCGTCGCGAGCGCGGCGCCGCCCGTCGGCGAGCGCCTTAGGTCCTGAACTGTGTTGCAGTTAGTCGAGCCGGAGGAACTCCGGGGCGCTCTGCTGGCCTGGTTCGATCGCTGCCGGCGCGATCTGCCCTGGCGGCGAACCGAGGATCCGTACGAGATTCTCGTCGCGGAAATCATGCTCCAGCAGACCCGGAGCGAGGTCGTCGCGACGCGGTACGCGGGCTTTCTGGACCGGTTCCCCCGGGTCGACGCGCTGGCGGCAGCGCCGGTCGAGTCGGTCGAGGCGGCGTGGTCCGGCCTCGGCTACTACCGCCGGGCCCGGAACCTCCACCGGACGGCCCGGATCCTGGCGGAGCGGGGCAGGTTGCCCGCGAGCGCCGCGGAGTGGGCGGAACTGCCGGGAATCGGCGCGTACACCTCGGCGCTCCTCGCGAGCCGCTGCTCGGGGGAGTCATCGCCCGTACTGGACGGCAACGTCGAACGCGTGCTGAGCCGGTTCCTGGCATCCACGGAACCCCCTGGCCGAGCCGCCGCCAGGCGCGCCCTGCTGGCGACCGCCGGCCGGCTGCTGGACGCGAGTCGTCCCGGGGACTCCAACCAGGCGCTGATGGAGGTCGGTTCGCTGGTTTGCCGTCGAGGCAAGCCGGATTGCGGCGTCTGTCCGCTCGCTCCTGGTTGCCGGGCCTTTCGCTCTCCGGGGCTGGATCCGCGGGACTTTCCCGCTGCCGGACCGCGGCGGGACCGGGAGGTCCGCCACTGCTTCACGGCGGTCGTGCGGCGGGGTGGCGACCTGCTCCTTCATCGCCGGCCGGGGGACGCGGACTGGCTGGCCGGCCGCTGGCACCTGCCGACGGTGGAGCTCGCAAGCGGCGCCGAGCCGGTCCGCGCGGCGGAAGCGCTGGGCCGTGAGTTCGGTGGCTGCTGGGACTGTGACGAACCCGCGGCTCTGGTGCGGCACGCAGTGACCTACAGGGACTTCCTCGTGCGAGCCGCGATCGCCCGCTGGCGCCCGGAACGCAGGACGAAAGAATCGGCTGGCGACCGGGTTCCGGCGGCGGGATCGGCCCTGGCCTGGTTCGGCCGCGAGGAGATCGACGGGTTGCCGACCTCGTCTCTGCTGCGGAAGACGCTCGACTCCGTCGGCGTCAACTGCGCCGATCCGCCAATACACTCCGGGCCATGACGCCGACGGAGCCTCCCCCGAAGATCCCCTTCGTCGATCTGGCCGCCCAGTCGAGGCGACTCCGGCCGGAGATCGACCGCCGGATCGGCGAGGTTCTCGACCACGGCCGCTACGTCATGGGTCCCGAGGTCGACGAACTGGAGGCGGAGCTGGGCCGATGGGGCGGCGGCGTCTCCGCGGTGGCGGTCTCGAGCGGCTCTGATGCCCTGCTGATCGCCCTGCTTGCGCTCGGCGTCGGTGGTGGCGGGAACCGGCGCGACGCGGTCTTCGTGCCGACCTTCACCTTCACGGCGACCGCGGAGGTCGTCCTGCTCGCGGGCGCCGTGCCCATCTTCGTCGACGTGCGCGACGACGACTTCCTGATCGACCTCGAGTCGCTCGACCGGGAGTACGAAGCCGTTCGGGCCGCCGGCGTCGCCAGGCCGAAGGCGGTGATTCCGGTGGACCTGTTCGGCCTGCCGGTGGCTGAGGAGCCACTGGCGGCGTGGGCGGCCGCCAGGGATCTGGAGGTGATCTCGGACGCGGCTCAGAGTTTCGGCGCGCGCCGCGACGGCAGACCGGTCGGTTCACTGGCGCCGATCACGACGACCAGCTTCTATCCGGCCAAGCCCCTCGGATGCTACGGCGACGGCGGGGCGGTGTCTTGTGTGGAACCGGCGACCGCGGAGATCGTCCGCTCCATCCGCGAGCACGGCCAGAGCGCCGACCGCTACGACATCGTTCGACTCGGCGTGAACGGCCGCCTGGACAGCCTTCAGGCCGCCGTGCTGCTGGCGAAGCTGACCGTCTTCGAGCAGGAGCTGGCGGCGCGGCGGGCCGTCGCGGCCGGCTACAGCGAGCGGTTGCATGCTGCCTCGTCCTCGACGGCGACGCCGTGGCGGGTGTCGACGCCGGAGTGCGGCGCCGGCGTCGAGTCGAGCTGGGCCCAGTACACGCTCCGCGTCGACGACGCGACCGGCCGGCCGTCGGTCGGGACGAGGGACGCCCTGAGGGCCCATCTCGACAGCGCCGGCATCCCCACCGCCGTCTACTACCCGCGGCCGATGCACCTGCAGCCCGCCTACGAGAGCTACGGCCGCGGCGCCGGCTCGCTGCCGGTCAGCGAGAGCCTGGCCGACCGCGTCGTCAGCCTGCCGATGCACCCGTACCTCGACCAGGGCGCCCTGGACCGCATCTGCGAGCGGATCGCGAACGCGTAGCTTCGGACGCACCCGCCCGGCTGGGGCGGGAGAGGTCGGCTCCCAGGGTGACGTGAGCGCTTGAGAGGCGATGTGAGGGGCGGCCCTGTGGGGCTTCCAGTTTTTTTGGGGCGGTCGCGGCGTCGAGGGCGGCGCTTCTGCGCTTGACGTTGCTGGGTCCCGAGAGCTCCCAAAAGTTCAGTTGAGCGCACAGGTTGAGCCGCTACGGGAGGCACAGCGGCCGCGTCCCGAAACACGAGGGGTGTCGTACTTGGCGCGGCTGTAGCAACGCTCCCCCAGCTGTGCTACGTTCCGCACTGTCTTACTTTCAGTCTACGGTCGAGGCGTCGCGGATGGGTCGTCGCGGGCGGGCTGTAGCACCCCAAGAAGGGGAGGGCTACGAATGAGGGAATTGCGCCGAGGCACGCTACTCAGCGTGCTGTTCTTCGCACTGCTGATCAGCGGCGCTCCAGCGATGGCAACGGCAGATCCGCCGGAGGCGACCGGCGAGAAGCGCCTCCGCTTCCTCCTATCGACGCTGCAACCCAGTTCTGACGCTCAGGCGGAGGCTGAGGATTGCGCTGGGATCAAGCGCCCACAGTGTTGGACACCGACGACTCCGCCTAAGTCGACCCGTCAACGAACTCCCGTCGAGCGGCATGCGGTAATCGATCCCCAACTCACTCGTCGACAGGTCCAGGCACTAGCCGCGACAGTGAAGCTACACGGCTACCGTTGTGATTCGATTCACACTGCCCGGCGGGCGTTCTTCACGGCAAGAGCTGCGTTCAGAGTGCGGTGCAATGAGTCGCGGTACGAGTACCGGATCCACGGGACCGATGATGGCCGGGTGCAGGTGATTCTCGACCGGCCGCACGCGCGGCCCGAAAGAGAATCCAGGAGATGACAGCGACTAGGCCGGCGGCGACGATCCCGCCGCCTACGCCAACGGAGAAAGCGTGGATTGAGGCGCACTCTGCGGCTCGTCGGAGTTTCTGGAGAGGCTTGCTCGCGGTCTGAGCCTCCTGCTGTAGCTGCTGAAGCGCCGTATGCCCGTGGCGCTTGGCCTCGGTGAGTTGGGCGAGGACTCGCCGGTTGGCTCACATCCGGTCTCCCGAAGCTGGTCGCCCGAACCAGTCGTCGCGATCGCGCTCCGCTTCCCCTCCGTTTTCCTGCTGGCCAAGCTGCCGCCTCGCGTGGGCGTTGCGCGGGGATCACCTGTAGATGCAGGGCTGCGAATGCGTGTGGCCGCTGGCCTCGGGCCGCAGCTATGGTCGGTGCGCGGCTGACTCCTGCGGACTGTTGACACCACTGGCCAGATGGCCCGCTACGGGTGACGCAACAGCCGCCTCGGATGAGGGAGTGTCTTACTTCCAGCCCTACGTCGGGGTCAGCCGCGGGCCGTAGCGGGCCAACTTCCAGCGTAGCAAGCCCAGGCCAAGGGGCGCTAGCCTCCTGCGGTCTGTATGGCTTCTCCTCGTTCGCACCGGCTCGATGGCGGCGACCAGCTTCCGGAGGTCCGAACGCCGCTTCCAGGGCCGCACGCCCGGAGGGCGGCGCGGCGACTCGAAGCGGCGGAGGCTCCGGGCATCAACACCCTCGTGGCCGGAACGACGGCGATGCTCTGGGCCGAAGCCCGGGGCAGCAACGTGGTCGACATCGACGGCAACCGCTACATCGACCTCACCGCCGGTTTCGGCGTCGCCGCCGTCGGCCACCGCCACCCGGCCGTGGTCGCGGCCGTCAGCGAGCAGGCGGAACGGCTCGTCCACGGATTGGGCGACGTCTACGCCCATCCCGCCCGCCTCGAGCTGGCCGAGCGCCTGTGCGCGCTCGCCCCGCTGCCCGCCCCCCGGGTCTACTTCGCTGTGTCCGGCGCCGACGCGGTGGAGATCGCGCTCAAGACGGGCCGTCTGCGCAGCGGCCGGCCGGGGGTGCTCGCGTTCGACCCCGCCTACCACGGGACCACCCTCGGAGCGCTAGCGGCCACGTCGAGGCCGGCCTTCCGCGAACCGTTCACCGAGCCGCTCGAAGCGCTCGTTCACCGTCTGCCGTACGGTGCTCCGTCCGGGCGGATTCAGGAAATCCTCGAGCGGCAACCCGACATCGGCACCTGCCTCGTCGAGCCGGTCATCGGCCGCGAGGCGAGCCGCTGGCCGCCGCCCGGCTGGCTGGCGGCTCTAGGCGAGCTCTGCCGCCGTCACGAAGTCGTCCTGGCGGTGGACGAGATCTTCACCGGTTTCGGCCGCTGTGGCGTCTGGTTCGTCTGCAGTGAAGCGGGCCTTGAGCCCGACCTCGTCTGCTGCGGCAAAGCCCTCGGTGGCGGCCTGCCGATGGCCGCCGTCCTCGGCAGGAAGGAAGTCATGGACGCCTGGCGAAGCGACGGCGAAGCCCGCCACACCGCCACCTTCGTTGCCCACCCCCTCGCATGCGCCGCGGCCCTCGGCACTCTCGAAGTGATCGAGACCGAAGGGCTCGTAGACCGCGCCCGCACCGTGGGCGATCGTTTGGGCCAGGCCCTCGAACCCCTCAGGAGCCGCTCCGGAGTCACCGACATCCGCGGCCAGGGCCTCCTCCGGGCCATCGAACTCGACTCCCGTACCCGCGCCCACGCCCTCAGCACCAATCTCCTCCACCACGGCCTCATCGCCTTGGCCGGCGGCGCCACCGGCACCGTTCTCCACCTCGCCCCACCCCTCGTCATCACCGAACAACAACTCGACCACGCCGCGGCGGTCCTGCACGAAGTCCTCGCCGACTAGCAGGCCGCTGGGGACCCTCCCCCCCCGCACTTCCGCGGGCAGCCGAACTCTAGAATCGCGGCGGCCCGCAAGCGAACGGGCGAAGGTGACCTGGTCGGCGTTGTCGATGTCGCCGCCGACGGGGCCCCAAACGAGGCGGGTGACTCGGAAGCCTCGGTGGTTAGGAGGTTGGCTAGGTAGAGGGCGGTAGCTTCACCGTCGACGTTGGGTTTCATGGGCAAGGATGGCCTCTTCGACTCCCTGGGGACGGTCGAGGAGGGGCGACGGCGAGTGCGTGCCAGTCTCCGCCGAACGTGCACGTGCCGGCAGCCGTCTAGGTTCGGCCCGTCGGGCCCCACGCTGTACGCGATAAGTCCAGCCAGCTCGGTTCGGCGAGACCCCTCGAGGCCCTGGAACCAAGGCCTCGAGAGGTTGGGTCACCGGAACTGGCGCGATGCGCTCATCTCGGTCCCGTCGCCGATTCAGGCGCCGGCGGTGCCGCGATAAGCCGCCGCCACGCGTTCAGCAGATTCAAGTCCAGAGTGAACCGATCCACTCCCATAGGGGCGAAAGAGAGCGGATCAACCAAGCCAACCCTACGAGGATGAAGGTGGCCCACATCCATGTGTGCCTCTGGGACTCTTCGGTCTTTTCCGCCATCATCACGTCAGCCCTTGCACTTGGCAAAAGGCGTATGCGGCTTCCGCGGCCACTATAGCAGCAGCGACTGCGACAGGCACTGCCAGCCTTGTCCCATGAGAGATGAGCCTGAAGGGGCAATGTCAATCCCACGAGAGATGAGCCTGAAGACGGGTTGGGGATCATTGGAGGATGATCTTGCAACTCGACATCGAACGGCTGCGGACCCTGGGCGAGATCCGCGACTTCATGGCCGGCAGCGAGCCGGTGGACTTCCGCTTCGTGGAGCGGGTTCAGGCCTACGATTTTGTCCGGCGGGTGCTGGTGCGTTCGCGCTACTTTCGGCTGCGGCGGTCGGACAAGGGCCTGGTTCGGCGGTTTTTGATCAAGGTGACGGGATTGAGCCGCGCGCAGGTGACGCGGCTGATCTTCCAGTACCTGGAGACGGGGCGCGTCGAGGACCGGCGTCGCGGTCCGAAACACGCGTTTCCCCGCCGCTATACGAAAGCGGACATCGGTCTGCTGGCGGAAGTGGACGAGACCCTGGGCGGTCTGTGCGGCGCGGTCACCCGGCGCGTCATGCAGCGGCAGTACGAGGTGTTCGGCGATGCTCGGTTCGAGCGGCTGGCGGGGCTTTCCAACAGCCATCTGTACCGTCTCCGGCAGTCGGTGACGTACCGGCGTCGCCGGCTTCACGTGGTCAAGACGCGGCCTGTGCAGGTGAGTATCGGCGAGCGTCGCAAGCCTCATCCCGCCGGCTGGCCGGGCTTTCTGCGGGTGGATTCGGTTCATCAGGGCGATCTGGACGGGGAGAAGGGCCTGTGCGAGATCAATCTGGTGGACGAGGTCACGCAGTACGAGTTCGTGGCCGCCGTGGAGGGCATTTCGGAGCGTTTCCTGGTCCCTGCGCTCGAAGGATCGATCGAGACTTTCCCCTTCATCGTCCGGGGTTTCCACGCCGACAACGGCTCCGAGTACATCAACCACAGGGTGGCCGCGCTGCTGCGCAAGCTGCACATCGAGGAGTTCACCAAGTCCCGGCCGAGACGCCACAACGACAACGCTCTGGTCGAATCCAAGAACGCCTCGGTGGTGAGGCGCTACATCGGCTACGACCACATCCCCAAGCATCACGCCGGCCTGGTCAACGACTTCCTGCGCGACGTCCTCGCTCCCTTCCTCAACTACCACCGGCCCTGCCACTTCCCGGTCGAGACCAGGGACGCCAAGGGGAAGAAGCGCAAGACCTATCCCTTCGATCAGGTCACCACGCCCTACCTGAAGCTCAAGTCGCTCGACGGCGCTGCACGCCACTTGCGGCCCGGCGTCACCTTCGAGCAGCTCGATCGGCAGGCCGCCGCGCTCGACGATCTCGCCGCGGCGTCAGCCGTCAACGAGGCGCTCGTCGCGCTGTTCGCCGAAATCCACCGCCGGGACGCAACCGTCGCGTGACGACAATCCTGTCGATCCCCCCAGCTCATCGAGCGCCTCGAGCGAGGCCCGCTCCAGTCAACTCGACCGCGGCCTCGCGGTCCCCGCGCTACCGTTGGTCTCCGGTGCTGATCTCCGCTTCGCTCCGATCAGCAGACCTGAAACACACCCCGACACGCCTTCTCGCCATCACTCCTGAACTACCCTCGTTCAGGCTCATCTCCAGATGGGACTAGGCTCGTTGGGCTTCGTGCCGTGGTCGTGCCGTCCCTACCGGGCGCAGACCAAGGGCAAGGCGGAGCGGCCGATCCGGTACCTGCGGGAGAGCTTGTTCTACGGCCGGCCGTTCACAAATGACGCCCACCCGAATGAGCAGGCTTCGCGCTGGCTCGGGGGCACCGCCAATGTGCGCCTGCACGGCACGACGGGTGAGTGCCCGGTGGAGCGTTTCGAGCGTGACGAGCGCCAAGCGCTTCGCCCCCAGGCCAGCCGTGCCGGCGTCTGGGCGCGCGGCAGGCCCAAGCGACGGCCCGGCGCCGCTTGGTGGCGCCGACGGTGCAGGTGCAGCGGCGTCCCTTGCGTGAGTACTCGGAGGCCGTCCGATGAAGGCTCAGACTGGCTACCGGTGGGCCCGGCTGCGGGCGATGCTGGCGGACTTGAGAATGCCCGGCGCTCTGGAAGCCGTGGACGGCATCCTGCACCAGGCCGACAGCGGGGCGGTGATTGCTTTCGAGGCGATCGAGGAGTTGCTCTCCGCCAGATCGTGCTGCGCAACAGCCGCCGGCTGCAGGCGGCGACCTCGACCGCTGGGGACCCTCCCCGGGGGCCGCTACAGGCGGGTGAACTACAAATCGCGGCGGCCCGCCAGCGAGCGGGCGAGGGTGACCTGGTCGGCGTAGTCGATGTCGCCGCCGACGGGGAGGCCGAAGGCGAGGCGGGTTACGCGGACGCCTCGGCGGTTGAGGAGGTTGGCCAGGTAGAGGGCGGTGGCTTCGCCTTCGACGTTGGGATTCATGGCGAGGATGGCCTCTTCGACGCCTTCGAGGCGGTCCAGCAGGGAGGCGACGGTGAGTTCGTCCGGGCCGACGCCGCGTTGCGGGGAGAGGGAGCCCAGCAGGGCGTGGTAGAGGCCGCGGAACTCGCCGGTGCGTTCGATCGGTTCGATGTTGAAGGGCTCCTCGACGACGCAGAGTTTGGTCTTGTCACGTTGCGGATCGCTGCAGATGGAGCACGGATCCACCGCCGTGATCTGGTGACAGGTCGAGCAGTGGATCATGCGTTCCTTGACGTCGATGACCGCCTGCGCAAGCGCTTCGGCGCGGGACCGGTCGGCGCGGAGGAGATGGTGGGCCAGCCGTCGCGCGGTCTTCGGACCGATGCCGGGGAGACGCGAGAGCTCCTCGACCAGGTTCGACAGCGGGTCGGCCGGCATCAGGTGAGGCCGGGAATGCCGCCGGCCATGTTGCCGATCCGTTGCCCCACGTACTCGTTCACCTTGCGTCCCGCTTCGTTCACAGCGGCCTGGACGAGGTCCTGGACCATGGCCGGATCCTCCGGGTCGAGGACCTCGGCGTCGATCCGCACCGCCAGAACCTCCTTCTCGCCGTTCATCCGCACTTCGACCATGCCGCCGCCGACACTGGCGGTGAACTCGGCGGTTGCCAGGTCGCGCCGCATCTGCTCCTGCATCTGCTGGGCCTGCCGCATCAGCTTCTGGATGTTCATTCGTCGCTGTTCCTATGCTCGGTGGGTGGGTCTTCAAGGGGTCTTGGGTCGGACGTCGAGTACGCGGCCGCCGAAGACGTCGAGGACGGCGCGGACGCCGGGATCGGCCTCGGCGGCCCTTCGCGCCTCGTTTGTGGGGCCGGCCGCGCGCCGCGCGGGCTTGCGCTCGGCGGCCTGCGGGACCGGTTCGCGGCGAGCCGGCGTGCCTTGGGGAGGCGCCGTGCTTCGGGGGGGCGGTGCCGCGGCAGCCGGCGATGGCGCGGCCGTTCCTCCCGGAACCGCCGGCGTCACCTTCCAGCCGGCGTCGGGTCCGACCACGAAGCGCACGGCGTCGTCGAGTTGGGCGGTGCGGGTCTCGTCCTGGAGCGCACGCTTGAGCTCAGGACCGGCCTCGATGACGAGGGTGTTGCCGCGCAACTCGAGGCGAGCGTGGTGGAAGTCGAGCAGACCCGCCAGGAGAGGGCTCTCGCTCTCGAGTCGTTTGACGACCGGAGCGGCGTCGCCCGGGGGTGATGCCGCGGCCGGGGCCTCGGCCGGATCGCTGCGTGGTGCCGGGGCTTCGGTTCGGGCGCCCGGCGGCCCAGCGCCCTGGGGTTCCGCGTCCGCGGGGAGACCGGCCGCCAGCCGCTCGATTCGCACGAGTCTCGGGAGTTCCGCCGCCCTCAGAAGAGCCACTTCCAGGGCGAGGCCGGGAGCGTCGGCGCGCCGGACGACTGTCTCGCTGCTGAGGAGGAGATGCAGGAGCCTGAGCAGGTTCTCGTAGCCCGCGGTTGCCGCGGTTTCCTTGAGATCGGCGGCAGCCTCGGCGGGCAGGTCGAGCAGCTCCCGGTCGAGACCCTGAGCCAGATGCAGCGCGCTGCGCAGGTAGCCGAGGAAGTGGGTGAACACCTGCCTTGGGTCGCTGCCACCGTCCTCGACCTCGCGGATCGTCGTCGACACGCGAGCGCCGTCGCCGGCGAGGATCGCCTCGAGCAGGGCGGAGAGCAACGCCGCGTCGATGCCGCCGAGGAGACGTCCGACATCCTCGTCGACCAGCCGGCCGTTGCCGAACGTGGCGAGCTGGTCGAGCAAGGCGACCGCGTCCCGGACGCTGCCCTCGGAGGCGCGGGCGATCAGGCGCAGGGCGGGGCCGCCGGCTTCGAAGTCCTCGGCGTCGCAGATACGTCGCAGGTGGGCGACCATCGGCTCGGGGGGCACGCGGCGGAAGTGGAACTCCTGGCAGCGGGAGAGGACGGTCGCGGGCACCTTCTCGATCTCGGTCGTCGCGAAGATGAAGGTCAGGTGCGGCGGCGGCTCCTCGACGATCTTGAGCAGCGCGTCGAAGGCCGAGGCGGAGAGCCGGTGGACCTCGTCCAGGACGACGACCTTGTAACGGTCGCGGGCGGGGCCGTACCTCAGGCTCTCGGTCAGGTCGCGGACCTGCTCCACCTTCGAGTAGGTGGCGGCGTCGATCTCGATCACGTCGAGATCGCCCGCTTCCCGGATCTCGGTGCAGACCAGGCAGGTGTCGCACGGTTCGGGCACCGGCCCCTTGGCGGAGCCGTCGGCGCCGAGGCAGTTCAGGGCCTTGGCGAGGACTCGGGCGGCCGTCGTCTTGCCGACGCCGCGGATGCCGGAGAAGAGGTAGGCCTGCGCGATGCGGCCGTCCCTCAATGCGTTGCGCAGGGCGGTGACGATCGCCTCCTGGCCGACCAGGTCGGCGAACGTCTGAGGCCGCCACTTGCGGGCCAGCGCCTGGTAGGTCATGGCCTGAACGGGGCGCCTGATTGAGAAGTCACTGAAGGGTTCCGGCTGAACTGCGCCCTCGAAACGAACACCCTATCGCTGCTCCCTTCCGGGCCTGACGAGGTTCGGGGCCGTTCGATACACAGGGCCCGAACCCTTCGGTCACTTCTCGATCCCGAGCCTGTTCTCCGCCGCGGGAAGCGTAGGGGATGGTACCAGTGAATCATCCCGTCCGGACGACTGCTAGCGTGAGCGGCTTGGACGATCGGACCGCCATGGAGCTGGCTCTCGATCAGGCCCGGCTGGCCGCGATCGCCGGAGAGGTTCCGGTGGGAGCCGTGGTGGTGCGCGACGGCGTGGTCGTCGGGCGCGGGCACAACCGAAGGGAGAGCTGGGGAGACCCGCTGGCGCACGCCGAGATGATCGCCCTGGCGGAGGCTTCGGCCGGGCAGGAGGGCTGGCGGCTGAACGGCTGCTCGGTGTACGTGACTCTCGAGCCCTGCGCCATGTGCGCCGGGGCGATGGTCAACGCCCGGATTGACCGCCTCGTGTTCGGGGCAGCGGATCCAAAGGGAGGCTTCTGCGGCTCGCTCGGGAACGTCGTTCGCGAACCAGGACTGAATCACCAAATCGCGGTATGCTCCGGCGTCCTGGCGGAGGAGAGCTCAGCTTTGTTGCGCGCGTTCTTCCGGCGTCTACGGTCGAGCGGGCTTTCGATTGAGGAGAGGTGACCGAGTGGTCGAAGGTGCATGCCTGGAAAGCATGTGTAGGGGCAACTCTACCGTGGGTTCGAATCCCACCCTCTCCGCCATGACCAGGGCGGTGGGGGACGATGTGCGCCGGGCTGCCCGCAACGGGGAGAGGTGCCAGAGTGGTCGAATGGGGCGGTCTCGAAAACCGTTGACCGTTTACGCGGTCCGTGGGTTCGAATCCCACCCTCTCCGCCAAGTGCTCTAGGGGAAGGAAGGAACGTGAAGAGGACATACCAGCCGAACAATCGGCGTCGCAAGAAGAAGCACGGTTTCCGTCTGCGGATGAGGACCAGGCACGGTCGCGCGATCCTGTCGCGCCGCCGCCGCAAGGGCCGCAAGCGGCTGACGGTCTGACGTTGAACCGATCGGGGAACCCCGCTCGCACCTGCGGCTTCGAGCAGGGGGCCGGGCGGATACGGTCGAGTAGTGACTACCGGCGGATCTACCGCCGGGGGCGGCGGCTGCACGGCCAGTTCGCCGTGTTCCACGTGCGCCGCAACGACGCAGGCCACGCGCGATTGGGACTCACCGCTGGTCGGCGGGTGGGCGGCGCGGTCGCGCGCAACCGGCTCCGCCGGCGCGTGCACGAGCACTACCGCCAGGTCGTGGGGCGGGAGCGGCTTCCGGCAGTGGACGTGGTCGTGCATCTGAAGCCGGCCGCGGCTGCCGCGAACCGCCGGGCGTTCTACCGTGAACTGGACCGCCTGTTCGAGACGGTGGCGAGGCAGGGCGGTGCCGGCGACAGGTCTCGCGACCGCGGAAGGTCGCGGCGATGAACCCGCTGGTGAAGCTCGCCGTGGCGATGCTCCGGGCGTACAAGCGTTGGCTTTCGCCCTTGCTCCCGCGGGCTTGCCGCTTCAGTCCGACCTGTTCCGAGTACGGCCAGCTCGCACTCAGAAGCCACGGTCTGATCGCGGGAACGTGGTTGACGCTTGGCAGGCTTCTGCGCTGCCAGCCCCTGGGGCGCGGCGGGATCGATCCGCCGCCGCCAGCGGCGCGGGACCTGGAACCCGGGGCCGCCGAGGCCTAGCAGAGACCGATGGACAATCGCAGACTCCTCCTGGCGGCGCTGCTGTCGCTCGGCGTTCTCCTGCTCTGGTCGACGTTCGTGGCTCCGCCACCGCCGCCGGTGGAAGGGACTCCGGTCGTCGTCGGAGAGGGAGCGCCACAAACACAGCCGGAGCCGACGGCGCCGGCTCCGGTGAGACCGGCCGAGAGCGCAGCGGCTCCGGTGTCGGTCTTCGAACGGGTGGAAGCCTCCCTGGAGGAGAGGGTGGTCATCGAGTCGGGCAACGCCAGACTCGAGTTCACGAACCGTGGCGCCCAGTTGCTGTCCTTCGAGCTGCTGCGCCCGGACGGCGCCGAGCCCGTCGAACTCGTACGCCGGCGCGAGCCGGGCCAGCCGTATCCGTTCGGCCTGTCGGGGCCGCAGCGGGACTCCCCGCTCAACGATGCCCTGTTCGTCGTGGAGCGTTCCAGGGAGAACGGTGACGAGCGGGTCGTTTTCCGCTATAGCGGAGACCGGGGCTCGGCGACGAAGACGTTCCGCTTTCCGACGGTGAACCCCCAGGGCGGCGGCCTGACCTTCCTTTACGAGGTCGAGTCGCCGGGCGACGCCTGGGGCCTGGTGCTCGGTCCCGGCATCCGGAACCCGAGCGTGGACGAACTCCAGAGCCGGCTGTCGAGCCAGCAGCGGCGGGCTGCGACGTGGTTCGCGAGCGGCGAGATGGACTCCCTCGAGCCGCGCCGCGCGGACGATCCGCAGCAACTCGGCGAGGGCGCGCGCTGGGTGGCGCTCGAAGACCGCTACTTCATCACCGCCGTCATCCCTTCGGGGGCGCGAGGCGCCGTGCAGGCGCTACCCGTGGCCAACCTGGACGAGAGCGACGGCAGCCTGCGCGGCTTCACCCTGTTCGAGGCCGGCGACGTCACGACGGAAGACCTGACCCGCGACCTGATGCTGGTGCTCGAAGCCTCGAGCGGCCAGCTCGCCGGACGGGCGTACTTCGGCGACAAGCAGTACGACGCGCTGGCCGGCATGCGCGTGCGACTCGAGAAGACCGTTCGCTACGGCTTCTTCGGCGTCATCTCGCGTCCTCTCCAGTTCGGTTTACGCTGGATTTACGACAACATCGTGGCGAACTACGGGTGGAGCATCGTCCTGATGACGGTGCTGATCCGGCTCGTTCTGTTCCCGCTGACCCACAAGAGTCAGGTCTCCATGCAGCGGATTCAGAAGCTGAATCCGCGAATGGAAGCGATCCGCGCGAAGTACCGGCCCAAGCTGAAGGACGGCAAGGGCCGGCCCCGCATGGACCAGCAGCGCAAGATGAACGAGGAGATTCAGGGGCTGTTCCGGGAGGAAGGCGTGAACCCGGCCAGCGGCTGCCTGCCGATCCTGTTCCAGATGCCTGTCTTCTTCGGCTTCTTCCGTCTCCTGAGCGAGGCGGTCGAGCTCTGGGATGCAGCCTGGCTCGGGTGGATCGGGAACCTGGCCCTGCCGGATCCGATCTACGTGTTGCCCCTCGTCATGGGAGCTTCCCAGTTCCTCCAGCAGCGGATGTTGCCGCCGCCGGCGAACAAGACCCAGAAGCTGATCATCAACACGATGCCGATCTGGTTCACGATCTTCTCGTTCAGCTTCCCCAGCGGTCTGGTTCTCTACTGGCTTACGAATAACGTGCTGGGAATCGTGCAGACCGGCGTCTACAACAAGCTGAAGAAGAGGGGTTACCTGGGCGGCGAACCGGCCGCGCAGATGACCGAGACCAAGAAGAAGTGAGGGCAAGGCGGCAGCGATGAATGCGATGAACAGCATGTTCTTCTCGGGAGAGACCGAGTCCCGGGCCATCCTGGCGGCGGCGAACCACTTCGGCGTGTCGCCGGAGCAGATCGTGTTCGACCGGGTGGAGAAACGGCACGGCTTCGTGAAGCACCGGCGGGTGGTGATTCGCGTCGACCCGGCCAGCGTCGGCCCGGGCGTTGAGGGCGGCGCTGTCGAGAGCGAGAGCTCCGCCGAAGTGGTGGCCGAGCCTGTGGTCGAAGCGACGGTTCCGGCCGTCGAGGAGCCGGCGCCGGAGGCGGAACCGGAACAGGCGGTGGAACCGGAGCCGGTGGACAGTGCGACGGTGACCGTTGAAGCGGAGACGCCGGAGCAGAACTTCGAAGAGGTTCTCTCGATCGCGCATGCGGCGCTGGATCAACTGCTGGAACTGGCCGATCTCGAGGTTTCGGCGGAGATCGTCCTGACCGATGAGAGGTTGGAGGTCGAGATCGAAGGCGTGGACGAGGAGCTCCTCGTCGAGGACGAAGGCCAGGTACTGCTGGCGATCCAGCACCTTCTACCGCGGGTCATGTACGGACAACTCGGACGGATCGTCCCGTGCCGTCTGGACAGCCGCGGCTACCAGCGCAAGAAGGAAGAACGCCTGCGAGGCCTCGCCCGCCGCGTGGCCGAGGAGGTCGTTCGCCGCGGCGGCACGCGCACCCTGCGCCCTATGAACCCGGCGGACCGCCGCATCGTCCACCTGACCCTGGCCGACGACCCGGACGTCGAAACCGAAAGCCAGGGCAACGGCTACTTCAAACGCGTCAGCATCCGCCTGCAGTAGCGGCTGCCACGCGACGCGGCGCGGCGGCGGCTTGCACCCGTCTGCCGCGGAGGCGCGAGGGAGGGTCCCCAGCGGACGCGGCATCCGTGCGTCCGCGAGCGGACGCACGGACTGCGACGCACGTGGCGCGGGACGCGCCACATGGGTGCGCACTCACTTGGTGAATGCGGGGGGAGTGCTCGCTGCGGTCGGCTGCGCTGCGGTAGGTCGTCGGTCGAGGTGAGGTTCTCGGGAGACGCTTGCCTCCAGCCCGCTGGGGACCCTCCCTCGCGCCTCCGCGGCAGACTGGAGGCAGTGCCAGACGGGACGCTGCATGGCGCTTCACGTGGGGTACAAGGGTGCTCTGGGTGCGCGGGTCTTCTGACCCGTTGCCGCCGCAGGCGGCCCGAAGACTGCGCCGGCCGTGAGGCTGGCGACGACTGCGGGGAGGGATAGCCTCGCCGGACTGGTGCGGCGAGAACGGTGAGCGGCGGTGGAGCCTGGGCGGGCAGAGGATTCATGGTGTTTCACGTGAAACATCGACCCCAACGGCCTCGCAGGTGTTTCACGTGAAACACCGGGAGTTGTTTCGACGCGAGTTTGGCGCCGAGTTGCCGCCGGAGGCCGTCGACCGGCTGGCGTGCCATGCCGAGTTACTGGAGCGTTGGAACCGGGTGGTGCGGCTGGTTGGCGAAGCGGAGCCTCGGGAGTGGATCCGTCGCCACTACGCGGAATCGGTCGCGGCGGGGGCGTACTGGCGAGCCACGACCGGAGAAGGCAGCGGCGAGCCCGGGCTTCTCGACATCGGCAGCGGCGCCGGGTTCCCCGGGCTGGTGCTTGCGGCGCTTCATCCTGAGCGGCCGGTGACTCTCGTCGAGGCGCGTGAGCGGAAGGCCGCGTTCCTGGCGGAGGCGGCGCGAGAGCTCGATCTGCCCAACGTCCGGGTCGTTCGGGAGCGCTTCGATGCCGCCCTCGCCGGGCGGCTCGCGGGGACGGTAGAGTGCGCGACGATTCGTGGCCTTCGGCTCCCGGAGCCCACGATGACTCGCCTGGTGGAAGCCTTGCCCGAAGGGGGGCGCCTGGTGGTCTGGGCGGGCCGGCGCGTTGCGACCGGTCTGTTGGATACCTGTGTTGTGGAACAAGAGATGAATCCGCCTGACAGCCCGCACCGGCGGATTCTCTGCCTCCGGCCGCTTCGTCGTGGCTGACGTCCTGGCGGTCGCCAATCAGAAAGGCGGCGTCGGCAAGACGACGTCGGCGATCAACCTCGCGGCGGCGTTCGGCGCGATGGAGCGCAGGGTGCTGCTGGTGGACAGCGATCCGCAGGGCAATGCGAGCCGCGGCGTGGGCTGGTCGGGCCGGGCGCCGACGCTGTTCGAGGTGCTGTCGGGCGAGATGAGCGCCGGGGACGTGATCGTCGCCAGCGGTTTCCCCTATCTCGACCTGCTGCCGGCGAACCGGGACCTGGTGGGAGCGGAGTTCGGCCTCCAGCGGGACGCGGACTGGATCCGGCGGCTAGCATCCTCGCTCCAGGAACTGGACGGCGGGTACGAACGGATCTTCGTCGACTGTCCTCCCGCGCTGGGCCGGTTGACCCTGAACGCATTGTTCGCCGCCGATGCGGTCATCGTGCCATTGCAGTGCGAGTACTTCGCACTCGAGGGGATCAGCGAGCTGCTGGCGACCGTCCAGCGGGTGCGGGAGCTGGGACGGCCTGAGCTGGAGATCGCCGGCGTCGTCCTGACCATGTACGACGATCGCACGAACCTGTCGCGTGACGTGGCGAAGGAAGTGCGCAGGCACTTCGGATCGGTCGTCTGCGATACGATCGTCCCGCGCAACGTTCGTCTTGCGGAAGCCCCAAGTTACGGTATGCCGGTCCTGCAGTACGACATCAAGAGTAAAGGCTCACAGGCGTACCTGGGTTTGGCGCACGAACTGGCGGGCCGCCGTCCCCGATGAGTGGCCGGCGCCCGGGACTGGGCCGAGGACTGGATGCCCTCTTCGCCGACAGCGGCGCTCTTCCGCCGACCGCTCGGCGCGCCGTCCGGGAACTGCCCGTCGCTCAGCTCGAGCCGAACAGTCGCCAGCCGCGCGACCGGTTCGACGATGCCGAGCTGGCGGAGCTCGCCGGCTCCATAGCCAAACGGGGAGTGCTCCAGCCTCTGGTCGTCACGGGAGATCCCGACCGCGGCGGCGCCTGTCGGATCGTCGCCGGGGAACGCCGCTGGCGCGCGGCCCGCAAGGCAGGCCTGGAGACGGTGCCCGTTGTCTTCCGCGAAGTAGGGAGCGACCGCGAGCTCCTCGAACTCGCATTGGTCGAGAACCTGCAGCGCGCCGATCTGAACGCACTGGAAGAGGCCGAGGCGTTCCGGGCGCTGAGCGAGGAGTTCGGCCTGTCACAACAGGAGATCGCGGACCGGGTGGGCCGTAGCAGGGCCGCGGTAGCGAACTCCCTTCGTCTGTTGCGGTTGCCCGACGCCGTTCAGGAGCAGATCCGGTCGGGCGCGTTGACCGCGGGTCAGGCCCGTCCGCTGCTGTCGCTCGGAGATGAGAAGAGCCAGGTGGAACTGGCGGAGCGGGCCCAGCGGGAATCCCTGAGTGCGCGGGAGCTGGAGCGGATCGTCTCCGCCGGGCCGCGGAAGAAGTCCGCGGCGACCGCCAAGGCTGCCGTGAGCGACCCGGACACCGCCCATGCGGTGGAGCGATTGACGCGTAAACTGCAGACACGAGTCGAGATCAGCCGCCGCGCGCGTGGCGGCGGCGTACTCAAGATCCACTTCCACTCCGAGCCGGAGCTGATTCGGTTGTACGAACGGCTGTCCGCGGAGTGACCAACGTCGGAGCGTGCTGAGCTATGTCCAAAACCCTGAGAACCGGATCTTCCGGAGAACTGAATGGCTTTCTTGATGCCGGCTGCGAGGTCCACGGGGAACTCCGATTCGAGAACACCTTCAGGGTGCATGGCCGGTTCAAGGGCACCGTGGAGTCGGAAGGCCAGTTGATCATCGGCGAGGGCGGTGTCGTGGAAGGCGTCGTCGCCGTGGGCGAACTCCATGTATCGGGCCGCCTCGAGGGGCGCGTCGAGACCACGCGACGCACCGAGATCGGCGCAAACGGCCGGGTCGAGGGAGAGATCAACGCTCCGGTCCTCGTCATCGAAAGCGGCGCCTTCTTCCAAGGCCAGTGCACGATGCAATCGAAGCCCTCCCGGCCTCCCGCCAGCGCGGAGCCCGCGGTGGTCGAAGCACCTCAGGGCGAGAGCAAGCCGAAGACCGACGAGCACGTCGCACACTAGGCGAACCGCGGGGGGTGTTAGTGCTGGCCGGTACCGCCAGGGCTCGTTTCATATGATGGGACGAAGGCGATCGGGCGGCGAACGAGGGTCGCGAGCTCGAACGACTCGGTGATGACGCGGCCGTCGATGTCCCGGGCTACCGGCAGGTTCAGGGCGTAGAGCAGCGTTGGCGCCACGTCCTGGATCCCCAGCCCGGTCAGCAGGAAGTCCTCCTTGATGCCCTGGCCGCGAAGCAGGAGGAGGCCGTCCGGGGTCTGGAAGCCGCCGCCCGGGATCGCCGGCGCTTCGTTCCAGCGGCCGAGAAGACGGCGGATGGGTCCGGACCGTTCGAATCCGTAGGCGCTCACCACGGCCAGCATGCGCGGCTGCGGAAGCTCTTCCCAGGCCTCGGCGACCAGGCCGTCGAGGAACGCGTAGTAGGCAGACAGCCACCGTGCCCGGTCCAGACGAACCTGCCCCTGGTCGCCGTCGAACTGAACCGCCTCGTACGAGTCGTAGTAGAGCCGGGAGACGTCGGCCAGGCCGTCCATCAACGCGAAGACGACCAGGCGCGAGCCCTCTTCGGAGCGCGACCCGAGCGTCGCCAGCAGTTGGCTCTGGGTCTCGAGATCGCGAAGCGCCGCCGTGTACAGGGCCGACGGCGGGCCGTCGCCGAGGCGGGCGAGCCGCTCGTCCACCATCGCCGACCCGAGAGCCGCGGCGCGCGCGCCCGAGACGTCGGTGAGGCCGACACCGAAGTCGAGAACCATCGAATCGAGGCCGAATCCTCCGGCGATTTGCCACAGTGGCGGCGCCGAGGCCTGGATCACGGGTCCACCATCGCTTGCGCCGCGGTCGCCCCAGATGCCGAAGGCGATGGCGCTCGGGGTGAGGTGAAAGCGCTCGCCCGGCAGCGACGGGACTCCGCGGGTCTGTTCCGCCACGACGCCGTGGCGGAAGGGGTACTTCCCGGTGACGACGGTCGTCCACAGCGAGAGTCGGACCGCCGGTTCGATCGACTCCGCCCGGCCATAGCTTCCGGCGCGCATGGTCTCGGAGAAGAAGGGCAGGAGGCCCTGTTCCGAGAGCGGCAGAATGGCGTCGAGCGAGGCGCCGTCGAGGCCCACGATCAGCAGGTTCGGCGGTGGCGCGGAGTCGATCGCCGCGGCGCGCGGCGTCGGAGGGGGCGGCGGATCGAAGGCTTCGCGCCGCTCGAAGACGGAGTAGACGGTCAGCACCGCCAGGCCGGCGATGCCGAAGCGGGAGCGGTGGCCGTAGGGGCGCTTCCGCCGGTAGGTGTGGAGGAACGCGGTGTAGGCGGTGATCAGGGACGCCAGGGCGAGCCAGAGGCCGGCCTTGATCAGGCGATCGTGAATGCCGGGCGGCAGAAAGTGCTCGTAGCGGGCCGCGTGCGTGAGGTCGAGCACGGAGGCCGCGGCGAACACCGTGGCCATGGACCACGGCAGGAGCCGCAGGGAACGCTCGGGACGGCGCCAGGCCACGGCGAGGAGCAGCGCGCAGGCAGCGAGAGCTCCCAGAATCCCGTAGTACGCGCTGGTCCGGAAGACCGGCCATGGATGGAACGGAAGGTGGGGGTTGAGAAAGAAGAGAAGTCCGGTGAGGTGGATCCCGGCGAGGAGGCCGGGCACCGCGCAAGCGCCGCCGGCGAGCAGGCGTTCCCGATTCACTGAAGCCACTCTAGCGGGCCGGGACCGCCCGCGTGTGGGCCGCCGCCTCTGCGGACGGTGCTACCCTCGCCGCGCCATGGCGGCAGTGGACTCGAGAGGAGAAGTGCTCGATGTCCAGGCGTTGCCGTTGCCGTACTTCCTGGTGCGGGCACGGGTCGCGGCCATGGAGCCCGCGCAACCCGGCCAGTTCGTCATGGTGGCGGGGGCCAACCGTCCCGAGCCCTACCTCCGGCGGGCATTCTCGGTCTACGAGCAGGAGCCGGCGTCCGACGGTTCGCTCGTCATCTCCCTGCTCGGGAAGGTCATCGGTCGCGGCACGGAGGCCCTTGCCGCCTGTGTCCCCGGCGAGCGGATTCCGGTCCTCGGCCCTCTGGGCACCGGATTTCATAGTGTGGCAGACGATGCCTACTGGTCCGGCCGGGCGGCTCTGGTAGCGGGCGGGATCGGATCCGCCGGTCTGGGCCTGCTGGCCCAGGCCCTGGAGCGGGCCGGCCGGCCGTTCGATTTCTTCTATGGGGGTCGCAGCGCGGAGGACCTGGTCGAGGCGGAGACGTTCCGGCGTCTCAGCGAGCGCACGGGCGGGCGGCTGGTGAGGACGACCGAGGACGGCAGCGCCGGCGAGCGCGGCTTGATCACGACGGCCCTGGAGGAAGGCCTGCGCGCGGGCGCGGGCTACACGACGGTCTTCACCTGCGGACCGCACGGCCTGATGGCGGCGGTCGCCCGGATCGCGGCCGCCGGCGGGGTCGCCGGCGAAGCCGCGACGGAGACGCCCATGGGTTGCGGCTACGGCGCCTGTCTGGGTTGCGCCGTCACGCTGAAGAACGGCGGTTACGCGCTCTGCTGCCGCCAGGGGCCCGTATTCCGCTTGGACGAGGTGGCGTGGTGAGCGCCGGCGCGTCCAGCTTCCCTTCGCCGGACCTGTCGACCCGGGTCGGTCCGCTTCAGCTTCAGAACCCGATCCTCACTGCCAGCGGGACGTTCGGCTACGGCCTGGAGTTCGCCGAGCGCGCCGATCTCCATCGCCTGGGCGGCCTGGTGACCAAGGGCCTGTCGCTCGAGCCCCTGGCCGGCAATCCGCCGGTCCGGATCGCCGAGACCCGCGGCGGGATGCTGAACTCGATTGGACTGCAGAACATCGGCGTCGACCGGTTCCTGAGCGACGTGCTGCCTGGCTTGAGGGACCTGCCGCCCAAGGTGATCGTCAACCTGTTCGGCTACTCCCAGGACGAGTACGTGCGGCTCGCCGAGCGGGTCGACCCGTACGGGGGCGTGGCCGCGGTTGAGCTGAACGTCTCCTGCCCGAACGTGAGCAAGGGTGGTATCGAGTTCGGACACGACCCGGAGATCCTCTCGGGCCTGGTGCGACGGGTGCGGTCGGCGACCGGCAAGCCGATCGTCGTCAAGCTGTCGCCCAACGTGACTTCGCCGCAGGCGCTCGGCGGGGCGGCGAAGGAAGGCGGCGCAGATATCCTGTCGGCGGTGAACACGTTCGTCGGCATGGCGATCGATACGGCGACGATGCGCCCGGTCCTGTCGACGATCCGCGGCGGCCTGTCGGGGCCGGCGATCAAGCCGCTGGCGCTGCGCATCGTGTTCGATGTCGCGCGCGAGGTCGACCTGCCGGTCATCGGGATCGGCGGCATCGAGACGGTCGACGACGTGCTGGAGTTCCTGCTGGCCGGCGCTTCGGCCGTGCAGGTTGGAACGGCCCTGTTCCGGGACCCCCGTACCGCGGAGCGGCTGGTCGACGGACTGCGGGAGCGCTTGCGGGCCGAAGGCATCCCCTCGGTCGACTCCCTGATCGGGGCGGCGGCGAGGCCGGAATGACGGAGACGCGGCTGGAGCGCATCGCCGTCGCCCTCGACACCGACGACCGCGACACCTACAGCCGCTGGTGCGGCCTGTTCGGACCGCGCGTCGGCGTGCTGAAGGTGGGGCCGCGCGTCGTCCTGCGATGGGGTCGGGACGCCGTGCGCGAGGCCGCCGCCACAGGCGCCGATGTCTTCCTCGACATGAAGTTCCACGACATTCCGAGCACCGTCGCGGGCGCGGTCGGCGCGGCGAAGGAACTCGGCGTGACGTACCTGACGGTGCATGCCGGCGGTGGGCGCCGGATGCTCGAGGCGGCGGCGGAGGAGGCCGGAGACGACGTGCGGGTGCTGGGGATCACCGTGCTCACCCACCTGGACGCCGAGGATCTCCAGGACCTCGACCTTCCCGGCGCGGCGGGGGACCGGGTCCTGTCGTGGGCCAGGTCGGCGAAGGCCGCGGGCTGCGCGGGCGTGGTGTGCTCGCCTCTCGAGCTGGCGACTCTTCGTGCCCGTCTCGGCCCGGAGTTGCTGCTGGTGAGCCCTGGTGTTCGCTTCGATAGCGCCGCCGGCGCCGACGATCAGCGGCGGGTCGCGTCGCCGTCGGCGGCGCTGGGGTCTGGGGCGGACCTGCTGGTGATCGGCCGGCCGCTGACGCAGGCGCCCGACCCGGAAGCAGCGCTGGCGGCCTTGGCTGAAGCCTGCTCGTAGTTCAGCGCGGAATGTGCAAGGTACGCCGCCAGCGAAAGCGCCAACGGCCGGCCTCCCGGTCCCGCGACCAGTAGACGAGTAGCGGTCGGCCTCGCACGAGGTCGGTTCCGACCGAACCGAAGAAGCGCGAGTCCCGCGAGATGTCCCGGTTGTCTCCGAGGCAGAACAGACTCCGGTCCGGCACCCGCTCGGGACCGAACGAGTCCCGGCGCCAGACCGTTTCGTGGAGGAAGTCGGATCGCGGATAGACGAGTTCGTCCGAGTGAACCACGTACGCCGACTCGTCGACGGCGTCTCCGTTCAGGCGGAGTCTCTTCGCATCGATCTCCACTTCGTCGCCGGCGGTCGCCACGCAGCGCTTCAGCAGTTCCTGGGACGGGTCCTCGATGCCCTGGAACGTGACCAGGTCGCCTCGCCGGACTTCGCGCTGAGGCACCAGAGGCCCCCAGCGGCCGGCCCCGGCTCCGAAGATGAACTTGTTGATCAGCAGGTGGTCGCCGACCCGGAGCGCCGGCTCCATCGACTCGGACGGGATGCGGTAGGCCTGCACCAGGAACGCCCTGGTGAAGAGGGCGAACACGGCGGCGACGAGCAGCGCCGCCGCGACCTCGACCGGTATCCTGCGGCCCCACGAGACGTTCTGCGTCACGTGCCTCGGCGTCCTACTGGATGAGCTTGAACGTCCGCTCCCAGCGGGTCTTGGTCAGGAATCCGAGGGCCGTGTTCATGAGCTGCTTCAGGCGGTGGCCGAAGCCGTGCCAGGTGCCGTCCGACGTTTCACCGCCGTACGACCAGTAGACCATGACCGCGCGGCCCTTGATGAGCTTCATCGGCACCGTCCCCCACGCCCGGGAGTCGTGGGACTCGTCGCGGTTGTCGCCCATGCAGAACAGGTGATCGTCGGGAACGGTGATGGGTCCCCAGTTGTCCCTGCTCTTGCCGTATTGACCGTACGTCGCCGGCTGCACCTGCGCATCGCGGTGGATCACGTAGGCGTCGTCGTCGACCGGCTTGCCGTTCACGAAGAGCTGCTTGTTGACCATGTTCAGCTTGTCGCCGGCCAGACCGATGCACCGTTTGACCAGGTCGAGCTTCGGCGTCTCGGGAGACCGGAAGATGACGATGTCGCCTCTCTGGACCTCGCGGCCCGGGAGCAGCGTCCGTTCCAGCATCGTGGGACGGGGCCCGAAGATGTAGCGGTTGACGAACAGGTGATCGCCGATGAGCAGCGTGTTCTCCATCGAGCCGCTCGGGATGTAGAAGGTCTTCAGCACGAAGTTGTTCGTGAACCCGAGGAACACCGCGGCCACGATCAGAGCCTCGACGTACTCGCGGATCACCGACGTGCGGCGCGCGCCGGGGTGCTCCGGCGCCTTCTTCTGGTCGCGTGCCATCGGCCGGCTAATCTACAACGAGTCGGCAGGGGCCTGGGCTTCCGCCTGCCCAGGCGCTGGCCAGGAGTCAGACGACCTGGAGTCCGTCCAGTTCTCTTGACCCGTCACCGAACGGCCGCTCCGCCCAACGCTCTCAGTGAGATGCGGCCCGTTCGAGGGGAGGAGCGGGTCAAGTTGCATTGACGAGTCCGTTCGGTCCACGGCGTCGCCTGGGTTCGCCAACGTCTTTTGTTTGCTGCACTTGGACGGGTGGCGCATGGTTGGCCGGGAACTTGAAAGGGGCGAGCGGCATCTACGGACTCGGAGCTAGGAGGTGCCCAAGGGTTAACCGAAAAGCCAGGTTGGCAAGGGATCAGGGGGGCACTGCGGTGCCCCCCTAACTCCCCCAGGCTCGCTCCTGGACCGGGTTCGCCGTCGGAGAAACCAACAACACCCAGGTACTGGGGGACGAACGGAGATGCACATGACAAGACGAAAGAGGACCGCACTACTGGCAGCGACGCTGCTCAGCCTGCTGGCGGCACTGCCCGCCGGAGCGGCGGACGGTGTGGTCAACATCAACACGGCCGATGCCGCCGCCCTTTCCCTGCTGCCGGGCGTCGGGCCCTCGACGGCGGGGCGGATCGTGGAGTTCCGCACCGAGAACGGCGAGTTCGAGTCGCCAACCGATCTGATGCTCGTGCGGGGCATCGGCGAGCGCTCGTTCGAGCGCATGCGGCCCTACGTGACGATCGAGGGCGAGACGACGTTGGCGGAGAAGGTGCGAATCCCTCGGGAAGAGACAGCACCGGCCGGCGGTTCGGGGTCGGATGGCCCCTCTGACGGTCCCTGACCGGAGCCGCGCCCTCGGCGGCATGGAGGCGGACGGACGATCGTCCGCCTCCATGCTCCACGGCTTCACGCTGATCGAACTCCTGATCGCGACCGCCGTGCTCGCCCTGCTGGCGACCCTGGCGGCGCCGCCGTTGCGGCAGCAGATCTCGCAGCACCGGGTGCGCCTGGCGGCATCCGAAGTCGCGGCGGCCCTGTGGACCGCCCGCGCCGGCGCGGTCCGGCACGGAGTCGCGATCGCGGTTCGCTTCGAGGTTGACGAGGCGGCGCCGGAGGGCGTGCCTTCCGTCTTCTCGCTCTACGCGGACGGTGACGGCGACGGTGTGCGCACCGCGGACCTCAGGACGGGAACCGACCCGCGGATTCGGCGACCGGCGCGCCTGCTCCACGTCGGCAGCGGTGTTCGTTTCGGTTTCCCGGAGGACCTCGAGCCCCGCGGCTTCACCGGTTCCGACCGGCTGGACCGGCTGGATGACCCGGTGCGGTTCGGACGCAGCGATCTGGCCTCGTTCGGGCCGCTTGGCACGGCGAGTCCGGGCACCGTGTTCGTCACGGACGGCTACCACCTGTTCGCGGTTCGGGTCTACAACCGGACCGGCAAGATCCAGATCCTCCGCTACGTGCGGGATCGGGAGAGCTGGAAGGCGGTCTGAAACGGCGCGCTAGCGCCCCGAAACTCCTCGCAGGCTCGGCGTTTCGGCCCATCCCGTCCTCGCCCAGGAGGTTGCGCCGAGAAGCTCACCTGTAGCGTTCTGTGGCGCAACCTCCTAGGCTTCCGCAATGGCCGACGGCTTCTCGCCGATCCGGTGGAGCGGCGGTGAACTGCTGCTGCTGGATCAGACCCTGCTTCCGGAGCAGGAGACATGGCTTCACTGCCGTGGACCCGAGGACGTAGCCGGAGCGATTTGCCGTCTCTCGGTACGGGGTGCGCCGGCGATCGGTGTCGCGGCGGCCTACGGCCTGGTGCTCGGCGCCGACGAGTTCGACGCCGCCTACGAGCTGCTGCTCGCGACCCGACCGACCGCGGTGAACCTGCGCTGGGCTCTGGACCAGGGCCGGGCCCTCCGCGACCGTTGCGTCGAAGCCGGCGAAGGGCAGGAGCTTCGGGAGCGACTGCTCGAGTGGGCCCGTGACCTGCACCGGCAGGACGTCGATGCGAACCGCCGGATCGGCACATTCGGCCGGGAACTGTTCGAGGAGGGCGACCGCGTCCTGACCCACTGCAACGCGGGCGCCCTGGCAACCGCCGGCTACGGCACGGCGATCGGCGTCGTGGAGGCGGCGTGGTCGGCGGGTCGGTTGGCGAGCGTCTGGGTGGACGAGACGCGGCCGCTGCTCCAGGGTTCCCGGCTGACGACCTGGGAGCTCGGCCGGCTCGAGATCCCGCATCGCCTGATCACCGACAACAGCGCCGGGGCGATCATCGCGCGCGGCTGGGTCCAGAAGATCGTGGTCGGCGCCGATCGGATCGCCGCCAACGGCGATGTCGCGAACAAGGTCGGCACGTGCCCGGTCGCGGTGCTCGCGGCCCGCCACGGGGTCCCCTTCTGCGTCGCGGCGCCCCTGTCGACGATCGATCGCGGCACGGCCTCCGGTGCCGACATCCCGATCGAGGAGCGGGACGCGGAGGAAGTGGTCCACGCCTTCGGCAAGTCGATCGCCTCGGCGTTCAGAAATCGGGGAGCTGCCGGACGTTGACCTGGCAACCGGTGTTACCAGAGCTGTGAAACCTCGTCCTCGTACCCGGTCATTTCCCAACGAATGGGCGGCTGACCCAGTGGTCACGGTTGATGCGATGAAGGGGGCGCCGCTTACGGAACGTAACTCTGGGATGTAGTCCCCCTACCGAAGAGACTCCCGAACCGACCGAAGCGGTGGACAAGGTGACGGCAGAGCAAGAACAGGATACCTTTCCCGGGTTGGTAAAGGCTCTTCGCTGGTTATGCCGTGCAGGTAGCGTGGCTAGTCAGCGATGTAATCCCCAATGGAAACCGCCGTCCCCGGAAGAACCGAGGACGGCGGGAACTTCGAGCATCAGGCCCAGCCGATCTCGAAGATCGGCGACGGCCTAGAGCAACTTCATTGAACGACCTCTCGGCCCTGTCGTTGTCTCCATTCATCGTTGCGCCGGATCATCTCGTTGATTCTCTGCGCAGCCGCTTTCACGTCTTTCTCTAACCTCACGAAATCCAACGCAGCCCGATAGAAGCCGTACACCGTGTCGTCGTTCGAGTTGTCGATCAACTCCAACAGGTCCCGGCGCGCCTTCGATTTTTCTGGTTTTGTCGGCAGCTCGATAGATTTGCCGTTCAACAAAGCCCTCGCCTCTGCGATCACCGTTGCGGAATCACGTAGAGGTTCGAGCCCAGCCATCCGCCGCAACTCCGCCGTGTTGCCGTCGGTGTATGCGTCCTCGATCCGGTCGATCAGTAGTCGGCGAAGCTCGAACGCGCTGGGCTCATCGGGGGCCTGGGCGACTAGCACGGCAGCAGGAGTGATTATCGCTATAGCGAGCGTCAAGCCCAATCGCTTCGTCATTCTAGGTCTCCTTTCTCTGGTTTCTCTCCAAGGGGGGAGATTCAACGTTTGGCCTTGCACTGTTCCAGGCGCTCCAATGCGCGATCCAAGGCGAGGAAGAGATGTGTGCAAATCGCCGGCTGGGTCGGCGATTCTGCAGGGTTGCAGGAGGGGACCGATCTCAATTCTGCCGCTGCATCATCGACGGCCCTCTGTTCTCTTCTGCAGTCGGGTTCACATCTCCTCAGGGACTCGTTCCAGAGAAACCCCTCTGAACACAGCGTGTATGGATTGATGAACTCACAGGTCCGTGTCTCTGGATTCCATTGGGTGCCGGCCGGACAGGTCGGTCGTGCCGGGGGTCGTCCCGGGGTGACTTTGTGTCTCCTCTCGCATCTGCCGTCCTGACCACACCTGTAGCCTGCACTGCAATCGCTGTTGCGCGTGCATTCTCTGCGCCGTTTGTCATCGGTGAACGCGAACGTGACCGCTGACAGGGTACACGTTGGCGCAACTGCTAACAGGGCGGGTTTGTCCGGCGTCTGTGCCGGCAGTGTGCCGCTGGCCATCAGCGCGAGGAACAGGACGCTCAGCAGCAGTCCGGGTAGAGACTCTCTCATGTCTCTGCCTTTCTGGAACTGCCAACATACGTGCTAGCCTAGTCTATGGCGCTGAGAAGCGTCAACCCGGCCGGGGACCGCCAGCCCGCCGGGAGTGGAATGGCAGTCCCATGAAAACCCCGACAAGACTGGCGGGAACCGGACCGGGTGTCCGATTCGGCGCGCATGGTAGCAGGTGGAGTAGCGGCTAAGCGTCGTCCAGTTTCTCTTACACTTGGAGACGCTCGGTTCCCGCATCCGGAGCCACTCCTTCCCCAAGTGACGGACATCACCTGGGCATCGCGTTGGGCAGTGCTCGGCCCGTCCGTCGACTGATGGCGGCGCGCTACGCTTCGCGAATGACGGCAGCGCCAGCTAGCGCGGCGGGACCCGGCTTCTCGCCGATCCGGTGGAGCGGCGGTGAACTGCTGCTGCTGGATCAGACCCTGCTTCCGGAGCAGGAGACATGGCTTCACTGCCGTGGACCCGAGGACGTAGCCGGAGCGATTCGCCGTCTCTCGGTACGGGGTGCGCCGGCGATCGGTGTCGCGGCGGCCTACGGCCTGGTGCTCGGCGCCGACGAATTCGACGCCGCCTACGAGCTGCTGCTCGCGACCCGACCGACCGCGGTGAACCTGCGCTGGGCTCTGGACCAGGGCCGGGCCCTCCGCGACCGTTGCGTCGAAGCCGGCGAGGGGCAGGAGCTTCGGGAGCGACTGCTCGAGTGGGCCCGTGACCTGCACCGGCAGGACGTCGATGCGAACCGCCGGATCGGCACATTCGGCCGGGAACTGTTCGAGGAGGGCGACCGCGTCCTGACCCACTGCAACGCGGGCGCCCTGGCAACCGCCGGCTACGGCACGGCGATCGGCGTCGTGGAGGCGGCGTGGTCGGCGGGTCGGTTGGCGAGCGTCTGGGTGGACGAGACGCGGCCGCTGCTCCAGGGTTCCCGGCTGACGACCTGGGAGCTCGGCCGGCTCGAGATCCCGCATCGCCTGATCACCGACAACAGCGCCGGGGCGATCATCGCGCGCGGCTGGGTCCAGAAGATCGTCGTCGGCGCCGATCGGATCGCCGCCAACGGCGACGTCGCGAACAAGGTCGGCACCTACCCCGTCGCCGTGCTCGCCGCGCGGCACGGCGTTCCGTTCTACGTCGCGGCGCCGCTGTCGACGATCGATCGCGGCACGGCCTCGGGCGCCGAGATTCCGATCGAGGAGCGCGACGCCGACGAGGTGGTCCACGCCTTCGGCAAGCGGATCGCGCCCCGCGACACCGAGGCCCTCAACCTGGCCTTCGACGTCACGCCGGCGGAGCTGATCGCCGCGTTGATCACCGACGCCGGCGTGCTCCGGCCGCCCTACCGGGAGTCGATCGCCTCAGCGTTCAGGGATCGAGGCGCTGCCGGCCCTTGATCTGGCAGCTCGTGTTACCAGAGTTGTGAGACCTCGTCGTCGTACCCGGTCATCTCCCAACGAATGAGCGACCAGGGTATCTGGCCAGCGGCGTAGACCTCGTCCAGGAAGTCCCGCAAGACGAAGTCGTCGCCCAGTTGATTGGCGCGGTCTCGCATCAGTTTCATGAACTGGACCTTCCCCAGGACCATGAGCATGTGATGCCCCACGCCGCGCAGCGTCGTATCCAGTTCGAACCAGAGGTGGTGGCTGCCCTCCAGTAGCTCGCCATGCGGCGCATTGTCGATACAGAACTGCGTCGCCTCGGCCAGGCTCCAGTCGCCGCTGTGCATGTAGATATCGGAGAGTGCGCGCACGGTACGGAAAGCCGCCTGTTCATAGGTGACTTCCCTGCCGTGGGGATTGCGTCCGTCCAGGTAGCCTGCATGCATCAGCAGTTCCTCGAGGGCGAACGCAAGCCCCTCGTCGCGAGCCGTCGAGATCTTGTACGCCCGCTCTCCGCCACGGATCTGCCGATCGTCGCGCTCCGCCCTGAGCATGTCGAAGTGGTGGCCGACCAGCTCATGGGTGTTCTCCATCACGGCTTCGCGGTGGGAGAAATTGAAGAAGTAGTCGTGGGTCTCGGGCCAGGGATCCTCCAGGGAGTACCCCTTTCCGTAGAGCCGCGAGTCGAAATAGTCATCCGGCACGAGGAAGTCATGCACGGTGAAGATCTCCTCGTTGCGGAGGAAGTCCATGACGTGATCGACGGCTTCTTCGATGCCTTCCCTGTACTCGACCTGTGACCCGACGGGTACCAGGGGTGGAGCGTCGCGATTCCGGTTCTCCTCCAGTCGCTGGAAGGTGATCACGCGATTGTCTTCGAGTTCGACGATCGTACGGATGTCCTCCCAGGTGTGAGGAATCAGATAGACGTTCCTGAGCAGCCAGTTGTAGTTCTCCGTGCCCACCCCCGCGGTGCCCGTCATCCGGTGCTCGTTGGACCGTATCCAGTCCTCGTAGTCGTCGAGAGCGGTCAGCGCCGGCCCGACGTCCGCCACGAGTTCCGGATGGTGAATCCTCAGGCCCTCCGCGAGCGCTTCGTAGGCCGATCTGGTGTCTCCGATGGAGAGAATCGCCAGCGTGGCCAGGTCGGCGGCGACCAGCGAGAGCTCGTCGAGATTCTCTTTCGCCTGCTGCACCAGATCAGGCACCGATCTGAGCCTTGACTGCAGATCCGCGACCTCGCTCCCCTGGAGAGGCGGTTCAGCTACCCAGGCGAAGGTGGCGATCACGTCGTTGTAGAAGCCGGGATCCGTTGACCATGGGCTGAGGACCCGGTGCTGGAACTCATAGCCGTTCATCTCCGCCCGGACGAGCTGGTAGTCGACCTGTTCCGGGATCGTCCAGCCCGTGGGATCGATCGACTCCAACCGCTGCTGAAACGTCCTCAGCTCACCGTACTTCTCTGCCATCGCATCGGCGGAGAAGTCCGGCGCGGCGTCCAGGTTCGACAGGATCCAGCCGCTCTGTGAGTAAGACTGAATGTTGCCGGCGCCGGCTTGCTGGAAGGAACGAAACTCGCCGAAGAGAGTGACCAGGTCGGCGTAGTCCGCGCTTGCGAGGGCCTGGGTCGTCCCGGTTTCCGCCGTATCGCCTCCCGGATCATTCGGAAGCAACAGGTACAGGACGAAGCCGGCGAGTATGGCCGCCAGCACGAGCAGAAGATTACGGGTAGTTATCATGTGTCCCCCCGGAGTGCTGCTTGCCGCTGTATTGCCATCATAGTGGCCCCTTGACCGGACTGCCGGCGGCGCGGCTGATGGACGGAGGCGCCGCCGGCCGTTGAGCGGGCATCCGGACCTCAGGGCGGCCTTCGAGCAGTTCGCACGCGTCGAGGCGCCGGACCTCGACTCGCCGACGTACGCGGCACTTGCCGCGGGGGTGGCCGGAGACGGCGAGCTGCTGGCGCTGGCGGCGCAACGGCAGGAAGGACAGCCGGCGCCGAACATGCTCTTCGGGGCCGTGCAGTACCTGCTCCTGCGGGGAGTCGAGCATCCGCTGGCCGCGCACTACCCGATCCTTTCGGGCCCGGAGGCGGCGCCGGGACCCGCCTTCCCGCCCTTCCGGGCGTTCTGTCTCGAACACCGCGACCGGGTCGCGGACCTGATCGCCACCCGTCGCACACAAACCCAGGTCGTGCGGCGCTGCACCTGCCTGCTGCCCGCGCTCGGCCTGGTCTACCGCGAGGCGGAGGCGCCGCTGGCCCTGGTCGACGTCGGCGCCAGCGCCGGGCTGAACCTGAACTTCGATCGCTACGCCTACCGGTACCTGCGGTCCGGAAGCGAGTGCCTGCGCTGGGGAAGGGGCGGTGCGGGGGTCGAGCTGGAAGCCGACCTGCAGGGCCCCGGCACACCGTTGGTGCCGCCGCAGGAGATCCCGGTAGCCAGCCGGGACGGAATCGACGTCAACCCGATCGACCTCTCCGACCCGGATGAGTTGCTCTGGCTGCGCGCGCTGATCTGGCCCGAGCACGTTGAGCGCCACGCCCAGCTCGTGGACGCCGCAGCCGAACTGAAGGACAGCCCGGTCCGCCTCCATCGCGGCGATGCTTCGAAGGACCTGCCGCACCTGCTCGAGCGTGTCCCGGGCGAAGTAGCGCTGGTCGTCTACTCCACGATCGCGCTCTACCAGATCTCCCGTGAGGGCCGGCGGCGGATCACGGAAGCGCTGGAGACGCGGAGCCGGGAGCGACCCGTTTGGCGAGTCGCGCTCGAGGGCGTCCACCCGCCGAGCCTGACGCTGACCCGGTACCTGGGCGGTTCGGGCGAAACTGAGTTGCTCGCCCGGGCCTCGCCCCACGGCTGGTGGATCGAGTGGCGGAACCCCTAGGCCTGGCGCCGTCGGGTCAGAACGAGAAGGTGACCGTCATCGACACCGACCGCGACGCCCCGAGCCAGGCCGCGTTCTCGGTGATCGCGGAGAGGTAGGCCTCGTCGAGCAGGTTGTTCGCCACCAGCTCGAAGGTCGTCGAGCGGAGCAGGTCGCTCAGCACCTCGCCCGAGAAGACGATGTAGGCGTCCATCAACCAGTAGTCGTCCGTCCAGGCCCTCGACCGGCGTCTCGTAGGTGACGCCGCCCGAGACGAGCAGGCTCGAATCCGAATCGACCGTCAGGTTCGGATCGACGTGGAACTGGTCCTCGCGCGACACGTCGACCAGGTACTTCTTGAGGCCGCCGGTAAGGGTGAAACGCCCGGCGTAGAGCGTCTCCTCCGCGTACAGCATCATGACGCTCTGCGGAAACTCCCACTGGTACTGGTGCCAGTAGGACGTCGCGTGCCACTGGAAGTTGATCACCGGATCGAGGATCTGGTGCCAGTCCCGTCCGAGGTCGCGCTTCGAGTCCTCGTACCAGATACCGGCGCGCAGCTTGCTGCCGGTGCTGCCGATCGTCGTGAGCCACTCCTGGTCGAGCGTGACCCCGACGCGGTCCTTGCCGTAGTGGCTGTGCCGGTACGACTGCACCGCCGTGGCGCCCGGATGGCACGCCGGATCGACTTCCGGGCCGCCCGGGCCGTAGTAGTTGAAGAGGAACGACGAGGTGCAACCCGGCACAGGCCCCACGGCGGCGCCGTCGGGGCCGACGAAACGGATCAGCCCGAGCTGCGAGCCGCCCCGCACCGTGGGGCCGCCGCGAAGCTCCGATTCGGCGCCGCCCCCGTCGTCGGTGACGTCGACGATGTAGGGCGGCAGCCAGTCCCCCCTCCCCCGGTTGCTATGGAAGTAGCCGGCCAGGCTGAGCGAGAGCTCCTCGCCGAGCGACCAGTCCGCTTTCAGGTAGCCGAAGGTGTTGCTCCGCCGGGTCTGCCAGCCGCGCCGGTAGAACTGGTTCAGGTACGGCACGCCGGGCCAGTCGCCGATCAAGCGGTCCCAGCGCGGGTTGGCCCGGAAGTCGCCCTCGCTGTAGAGGCGCTGGTAGACGTCCTCGTGGATGTTGTCGTAGGAGATGTAACTCGTCAGATCGACCCGGCCACGGGACGAGACGAGCTTCATCGCGACGTGCTCGCGCTCGTTGAGCGCCGAACCCTCCATCCAGTCGGTCGCGCCCTGGCGGGTCGCGGCGATCCAGGCGCGGGTGTTGCCGCCGAAGATGGGCCCGGTGTCGACGCGCATGAAGAAGCGCTGGCCCTGGTACTCGCCCAGCGTCATCGACGCCGTGTAGGACCGCTCGTCGGCCGGATCGTCGGTCAGGTAGTTGAACGTGCCGCCCAGCGCCTCGACGGACCGCGAGGCGATATCGGCCGTCCCCTGCGACACCTCGACTCCGCCGAGGTTCATCGGATCGACGAAGCGGTTCGCCTTGGCGCCGCTCCAGTAGTCCGACGTGCCGTTCGGGAATCCGTCGATCGTGGTGCCGATCTGCACGTCGTTGATCGTCACCTGGAAGCCGCGCATGGCGACGTTGGCCGACCAGTCGTCGAAGCCGTAGGAGTCTCCCTCCTGGACGGAGACTCCCGGCAGGTTGTCCACCACCGACGTCACGTTGGTGATCTTCGACTGCTGGAGCAGCATCGGCTGGGAGACGATGTTCCTCGCGAAGGTCCGGGGCTCCTCGGCCACCACGGTCACGGTCTCGAGCAGTCTGACGAGGTGGAGGACGAGCCGGACGTTCTCGGTGGCGCCCGCGCCGAGCGAAACCGGGCTCTCAGCCGTTTCGAAGCCCAACAGGGTCGCTGTGACTAGGTAGTCGCCTGCCGCCAGACCGGCGCTCGCGTAGGCGCCGTCGCCCTGCGTGATCCGCTCCTGGCGCACGCCCGGGCCGGTCACGGTTACCGTGACGCCGGGTAGCGGAGTGCCGTCCGCGTCGACGACGACGCCTTCGACGGTTCCTGTTGTCTGAGCTGTCGCGGCCGCCGCGGCAGCAGCCAGCAGCACGGCGGCGACGGCCAGTCGTCGTGGTCCAGGGTGTGAGGCGTCCATCGGTCCGGTACCTCCCAAGTGGTAGGTGTCCAGGCATTATGGCCTGACCGACGGATGGATGGTGGAGGCGGTGGGAATCGAACCCACGTCCGCGAGACTCGGCGCGAGGGTTCTACGTGCGTAGCCTTCACTCGATCAGTCGCCGCCGGCTTGGGTAGAAGGCCACCACGGCCAGCGGTCTAGCCCCGAAGTGATCCGGCCTGAGTTCAGAGCCGCGCTCAGGCGTTTGATCCACTTTGAGTGTCGCTCCTGACGGCGCCGCGAATCAAGGCTCCGGTAGGACCGTGACGGCTTCTAAGCCGCCAGTGCCAATTCGTCGTTGGCGAGTGTCAAAAATCCGGTTAACGAGTCGGACTCGGCACGCAACCCCCGAACCGCATGATCTCCCGTCGAAGCCATGCGCCCCCAGGGACCCGCGATTCTACACCAGCCGCTGGGCGCGTCGGTGACACCCGCCTGTCCCGGGGCTGAGGGAGGGGGTCCCAGGGGACGCTCGCGCTTGCCTGGTGAATGGTAGGTCGGCGCTCGCTTCGGTCGCCTGCGCTCCGGGAGGTCGTCGGTTCAGGGAGGTTCTCCGGCAGTCGCTTGGCTCCAGCCCCCTGGGACCCCTCCTTCAGATCCTGGACAGGCTGGAGGCTGTCGGGCAGCGAAGCAGGAACGCTAGCGACGTGGCGGTTGCAGAAGAGCTGCACTGCTGCCGTCGCCGTAGCTCTGGGTGCGCGGGTCTTCTGACCCGCCTCCGCCGAAGGCGGCTGGGAAACGCGCCGGCCGTCAGGCCGGCTCCGCTTTGGTGACCAAGGGGTGGCGGAGTGACTCAGAAACCACCCGGTCTATACGCGCGCGCCGTGTTGGCCTCCACATCCTCCCAATGGATCCACGCCGGCTTGAATCGTCTCTCCGAGAGCAACCGCGCCTGGTCGAAGAAGTGGGGCGACTCGGGGCGGTGGCTCTGGCCGTAGTGGAGGTAGCTCGCTCCGCGGGTCTTCTCGCCGAACTCGTAGACGGCCATGTAGGAGGCGCCGGTCGCGGCGTAGCGGAGCTTGCGCTCTTCGCCGTTCGGGAGCGTTGTGGGCGGCGAGTGGTACAGGGTAAAGGCGACGCCGAGGGGCCCGCGGACGCCGGCGAGCGGCAGGCTCGCCTCGTCGTCGGAGAAGGGGACGCCTCCGGCTGAGGGCTGGTTTGCGTGGCGCTGGATGCGGTGGATGTCGCCGTAGGGCACGCGCCAGTCGCCGTAGAGATCGGTGAGCTTCTCCGCTGCCCGCTCGAGGGCGAGAAACCGCGCGGGCATGTCGTTCACGTATTCGGGTTTCAGGGTCTCGACGGGATAGCCGCGGCCGTAGAGTTCCTCGTACCAGCCGACCGCCAGGGTGGCCTGCGTGGAGGTGAGGGAGCTCTTGAAGTCCCAGTCCAGCAGGTGCTCGAGATAGGGGCGGCCGCGGGCGGCGAGGTCCGGGTCGGTGCGCTCGAGTTGCTCCAGGCGGCGCGCGTAGACGGGGATCTCCGTCATCGGCCAGTAGAGGGTCGTGTCGTAGGCGAGGTCCTGGAAGTCCTCGAACGTGAGATCGCTCGCGTTGCGCAGCAGGTAGCGGGCCACCTTGGCCCGTCGCTTGTCGTCGTGCTTGTCCTCGACCATGTAGGGCGGGAAGTCGAGCAGGGAGGGGTTGCCGTCGTCGGTCGTCGTGAACGGCGTCGAGTTGCAGTTCTGGACGAAGCCGGACGGCGGGTTGAGGACCTGCGGCAGCTCTTCGATGGGGTGGAACGGCCCCCACTCGTTGTTCGGGTCGGCGCCGTCGACGGGCCTGGTCCAGTCGACCGACGGGTCGCGGCGGGCGAACGTCCCGTTGTAGAGGTAGAAGATGTTCCCGTCGGCGTCGGCGTAGGTCGTGTTGAACGTCTGCAGCAGTTGCATCGAGACGGCGGCGTACCACTCCTCGAAGGTCCGCGCCTTGGCCTGCGCCAGCGCCTGGACCATGCGGCTGCCCTCGTAGAGGCGCGGCACGCGGACGGCCAGGTAGTGGTCCTCGTCCTCCCTGGCGATGATCGGGCCGTAGTGCGAGCGCCGGAGCGCGACCTCGCGCGGCTCGAGTTCGCCGTCGTCGCCCAGAACCTGGATCGTGGCGCGCCACTCCTCGGCCTGGCGGTAGCCATCGCCATAGCGGTACTTGAGCGGGTCGCTCGGGTGGTCGAAGGTCAAACGGTAGGTGTCCGAGATGTCGGCGGCGTTGACCGTGTACGCCCAGCCGAGCCGCTCGTTGAAGCCCGCGGTCGGGAGCGGGCCTCCCGGGTACATGGCGCCCGAGAAGTTGAGCCCCTCGTCGCTCACCACGTGCATCTCCGTGAACATCCCCGAGCCGTACCAGGGCTGGTGGGGATTGATGAACAGCATCGCGTTGCCGTCGCGCGTCTTCGACGGGGCGACGGCCCACTGGTTGGAGCCCAGGGACGCGGCCAGCTCCTCGGCCAGCCGTGGCAGCCGGCCCCGCGGGGCGTGGGCCGCGCCGAGCAGGCGGCCGAGGATCATGTAGCGCTCGAAGGCGAGCACGTGGAAGGGCTCCATGCGCGTCAGCAGGCGCGGCTTCTCCTCGGGGTGCCTCTCCAGGTAGTAGTTGTAGCCGGCTGCGAAGGCCTCGGCGATGCGCCGGATGTTCTCGGGCAGGTTGGGGAAGTCGCGGCGGGAGGTCCCGACCAGGTCGAACAGGGCGACTTCGAGGTCGCTGCGGAAGCCTGATTCGCCGACGACCTCCGCGTAGCGGCCGAGCGCCTTGATGTAGGTGTCCTCGAGCTGGAAGAAGTGGTCCTCGCACTGCGCCCAGGCCGAACCGAAGGCGACCGCGGCGTCGGTCGAGGCCCTGATGTGCGGTACGCCCCATTCGTCGCGGTGGATGACAACGTCGGCGGCCCATGCGGGAGCTCCCTGCGCTGCGGGTGCCGGCGGTGCTGACGGGCCTTGCCCGGTTTCTGGCTCGGCCGCGCACCCGATGGCGGCTAGTGCAAAGGCCGTCGCGGTGAACCGCCTTCTCCAAGGGTGCTTCAAGCGCATCGAGCCGGCGAGTATCGCACGGCGTGCCCCGTGTCTAGCGGGTTGCGCGAAGCCGCTGGATCTTCCCGGGCCAGTCAAGCAACCGCCGGTCGGCCGTAACCAGGCGGTGGCCGCCCAGGGCCGTCGCGACGATGATCCGGTCGGCCGGGTCGCCGTGCAGGTCGGTGAGGAAACCCGCCCGTAGCGCTATGTCGCCGTCCACGGGGATCTCGTTGAGGCTGTGATCCAGCAGGTAGCGTCGCAACGCCTCGGCCGCCCAGGGTATCTGGAGGCGGCTCTTCGCGACGAGCATTGCGATCTCCCAGAACGAGATGGCGGACGCAGCGGCGTTGCCCGACGCCACTGCCTCGTCAGCAGCGCGGCGCGCGCCGGCTCCGAAACGCTCGTTGCCGAACACCATCCAGAGAAGAACGTGGGTGTCGAGCAGCAGCAACGGAGTCTCCCGCTCAGTCGGGATCCTCGCCCCGAATCAGCGCGAGTTCCCGCTCCCCGTCCCACCCGCCCCACTCGTCTTCAAGTGGAGACATGATGTCGCCCGTTATCTCCATCTGGCCCCGGAGACAACCGAAGAGGCTCTTCGGCTTCTCCCGGTACGGCACCAGGCGCGACACCGGCTCGCCGTTCTTCGTGATGACGACCTCGTCGCCGGTCTCGGCGACCTCGTCCATCAGCTTGAGACAGGTGGCCTTGAACTCGGAGGCCTTGATCGTCCGTTCCATCGTGCCGCCGACGGTATCAGATCTGCGGGCCATGGTCATGACCATGGTCATCAGGGCCGCGGAGCGAAGGGACCCTTCGGAGTTTCGCCGGGCCGCGGCCCGAGGCTGGCCAGGAAATCCGCAGCGCTGCGGTGCTTCAACCTGGACCCGACGACCAGCCACGCCAGCAGGATGAGGATGAAGCCGCTGCCGGCCAGGTTCGGGGACGTTCCGGGCAGCAAGGGCCAGGCCAGCATGGCCAGGACACCCAGCGCGCCCAGGGCCAGGATGAGGACCGCGCCGGCGTTCGTCTGATACTCCGCGCGCTCCACGTGGTAGGTCACGCGGACTCCTTCGCCACGGGGCTGGACGGAGACCTCGCCGTGCAGGACGCCATGGCGGATGCCGGCCGCCACCGGCAGCGTCAACTGGCCGCCGCCGCCGTGTCGGTGCCAGGTGCCGTTCCAGGCATCGGCGCCGTCCGAGAGCGCCTCGAGCGCCTCGTCGGGCGTCAGATCGAGTTCGACTTCAACCGGGCGATCCACGGTGGGGCGGCGCGCGTGGCGCCCTAGGCGGCCAGCTCGTCGAGCTGCTGGTCGAAGAAGACCTCGACCGCGACCAGGAACTTTTCCACCGTGTCGAGTTGCTGGATCTGCTGGCGCAGGCGCTTGCCGTTGGGCAACCCGTAGGTGTACCAGCCGGTGAATTTCCGCAGCTTGTGCAAGGCGAAGCGGTTGGCTTCCCGTTCTGCCACCATGTGGAAATGGCCCAGGATCAGGTCGCGCCGGTCGATCAGGGTGGGCGCCGGCGCCTCCGTGCCGAGCAGGTGGCTCCGGATCTGATGGAAGATCCACGGGTTGCGGGTCGCGCCGCGGCCCACCATGACGCCGTCGCAGCCGGTCTGCCGGAGGAGTCGCTCGGCGTCCTCGGGGGCGGTGATGTCGCCGTTGCCGATCACCGGGATGGTCAGGGCCTCCTTGAGCCGGGCCAGGTGGGTCCAGTCCGCTTCCCCCCGGAACATCTGCTTCGCGGTCCGCGCGTGCATGGTGACGGCGTCGACGCCGAGGTCCTCGCACAGGCGCCCCAGGTCGAGGTAGTTGGTCTCAGTGTGGTTGAGACCGAGCCGGAACTTGACCGTCAGCGGAATCCGGATGCGGCTCCGCACCTCGCGGATGATGCTGCCGGCCAGGTCGAGGTCGCCCATCAGGGCCGCGCCGGCGCAGCCCTTCAGCACCTTGTTGGCCGGACAGCCCATGTTGATGTCGCAGACGTCGGGTCCGAGCTCTTCGACGACCTCGGCCGCTTCGGCCATCGTCTCCGCGTCCGAGCCGTAGACCTGGATCGCCAGCGGCCGCTCTTCCTCGGCGAAGTACATGAGATCCCGCGTGCGCTGGTTGCCGTCGACGATCGCCCGCGAGGAGATGAACTCCATCGACACGAGGCCGACGCCGCCGATGCGGCGGACGATCAACCGGAAGTCCCGGTCCGTCACGCCGGCCATCGGCGCCAGGAACAGGGGCGGTTCGATCGTCACGGCGCGGTCGCCCCGGCCGATGATCATCGGCTCGAGCGCCGGCATCGCTCGCGAGGACGCAGTCATGGTGCTGATTCTACGCTTCCGCCTTGAAGCCACGTAGGTTCGCGGCGCGGCGGTAGGATGTGCCGCCGTGCCGAACCGCCCCGCGAGCGCCGCCTCCAGCGGCCCCGACCTCTGCGCCTGCGGGCTGCTCGGCGATCTGCCGCGGCGCTTCCTGGACGGCCGGGACCTCGACCTGCTCGAGCCGCTGCGGTTCGTCTTGCCCGGCGAGGAGGACCAGGTAAGGGCGCCTTCCGGTCCGGCGGCCGACCGCGGAACCGTCGCCACGGCCCTTGCCGAGGCCAACGCGCGCTACGAACACCCGGGCGCCGCCGCCCACGCCGAAGCTCTTGCCGACCCGGCGACCCTGGTCGTCATCACGGGTCAGCAGTGCGGCCTGGGGGCGGGGCCGCTGTTCACCCTGACCAAGGCCGCGGCCTGCGTCCGGTGGGCCGAAGCGCTGACGCGCCGTGGCCGGCGCGCCGTGCCCCTGTTCTGGATGGCGTCCGAGGACCACGACTACGCCGAGGTGGCTCGCGCCTTCTTTCCCCCCGCGGGCCCCGAGGCGCTCACTCTGGGTGAGGACCCGGAGCCTCTCGTGCCGGTCGGTGGCCGCCATCTCGGCCCCGAGGCCGCGGCGCTGCTGGCCAGGGTCCGGGACGCGGCGCCGAACGACGACTACCGTCGCCGGCTGGACGACTGCCGGAACGACCTGGAACCGGATCGCTGCTTCACGGAGTCCTTCGCGCGCCTCATGGTGCGGTTCCTCGGCGATCGCTGCCCGCTGCTCGTGGACTCGCAGCTTCCGGCGCTGAAAGAGGCGTCGGTTCCGGTGCTGCGCCGGCTGATCGAACGCCGGCGCGAAGTCGACGGGGCTCTCGCGTCGGCGTCGGCGGAACTGGACCGGCGCGGAGTCCGGCTGCGGGTCCGGTCGCGCGGAGGCGAAGCGCCCCTGTTCCTGATCGACGATGCCGGCGAGCGGCGTCGGGTCGTGTGGACGGAGAACGGCGGCTACCGGCTGCGCGGCGGCGGCGCCGGCGACGTCGACGGGTTGCTCGAAGGCCTCGACCGGCAGCCGCGGTCCCTCAGCCCCGGCGTGCTCGCGCGCCCCGTGGTCCAGGACGCGGTGTTCGGCACGGCGCTTCAGATCCTCGGCCCGGGCGAACTCGCCTACATGACCCAGGCGCGCTCTCTCTACCGCGCGGTCGACGTGGCGGCCCCGGCAATCGTCCTGCGTCCCCAGGTCGTGCTGCTCGGCGCTCGCGAGCGCCGCTGGCTGGACGGACTGGAGGCGGAAGGAATCGACCTGGCGGCCGTGCTCTCCCGGCCCGAAGAGCTCGACCGGCTCCTGGCGTCCCGCCTCGACCTCGACTTCCTCGGCGCCGCCGGCGAGAAGCTGGAGGCGGCAATCGACGAGCTGGGGGCGGGGCAGACCTCGGTCGATGAGTCCCTGGGGGCTGCGTGGCAGAAGACCGGAGCGAACCTGAAACGGACGTTCGCGCTCTTCAAGCGGCGCGTCGTCGCCGCGGCCGCGCGCCGCGACGAGGTGCTGCGCGGACGGGTCATGAGGCTGCGCGCGCACTGTCTGCCGAACGGCAAACTCCAGGAGCGGGAGTTCACGTCCCTTCACTGTCTTGCGTCGTACGGTCGCGCGCTGGTCCGGGAACTCGGGTCGATCGACCGGGATCCGCGGCATCTGCAACCCCTGTCGCTGGACCGCTCCAGCCCGGCCGCCGACGAAACAGCGGCCGACAACGAAACCGGGATTCGTCCGCCCGCGTAGAAGAGGATCCGATGCGGATTGGAATCTGCTGCTTCCCGAGCTTCGGCGGCTCCGGCGTAGTCGCCTCGGAGCTGGCTCTCGCGCTGGCCGAGGGAGGCGACGTCGTCCATGTCGTCAGTTCGGACAGACCCCCGCGCCTGAGCGAACGGGCGAACGTTCACTTCCACCGCGTCGACGGATCGGAGATCGAGGAGTACGGCCTGTTCGATCGGCCGCTGCAGACCCTGGCCCTTGCCAACCGCCTGGCCGAGGTCGCCGCGTCCGCCCGCCTCGACGTTCTGCACGCCCACTACGCCGCGCCCCATGCCGTGGCCGCGCTGCTGGCCAGGCGGCTGCTCGCGGAAGGCGCGGGCGATCGGCCGCCCTGCCCGATCGTCACGACGGTCCACGGCACGGACGTGACCCTGGTGGGCGCGCGCCCCAGCTACCGGGACATCGTCGGCTGGGCGCTGCGGAGCAGCGATCGCGTCACGGCGCCGTCCGAGGCCCTGGCGCGCGACGCGTCGGAGCGGTTCTCGCTCGACGAACCGGTGGACGTGATTCCCAACTTCGTGCCGCCGGCCGCCGCCGGCCATCGGGCATTGCCCGCGCCGGACGCCGCCGAGTCCGGGCTGGTCGTCCACGTTTCGAACTTCCGTCCGGTCAAGCGGGCGGCGGACGTCGTCGCGGCGTTCGCACTGGTGCGGCGGGAGATGCCGGCGCGGCTGTGCATGGTGGGGGATGGTCCGGAGCGGGCCGGCGCCGAGCGCCAGTGCCGCGAACTGGGGATCGCGGACCACGTGACCTTCCTCGGCAACCAGACTCACGTGGAACCGATCCTGGAGCGGGGCGACCTGTTCCTCTCGGCTTCGGAGAGCGAGAGCTTCGGCCTGGCGTCGCTCGAGGCGCTCGCTCTCGGTGTGCCGGTGGTGGCGACGCGTACCGGGGGCGTGCCCGAAGTGGTCTGCGAGAACCGCAACGGACTGCTCTGCCCGGTCGGCGACGTGGAGGCGCTGGCGGCGAGTTGCGTGGCCCTCCTGAGCGACCCCTCGCGACGGCAGGCCTTCGCGGCCCACGGCCGGAAGTGGGCGCGTTCGCGCTTCGACCGCGGCCGGATCGTCGCACGGTACCGGGAGTTGTACCGCGCTACACTGACAATCGGCCGAGCGGCCGCATCCGAGGACGGTCCGCTCCTCGAGAAGGTAGAGGCATGACTGAACCGGAAACGCCGCAACCCTCATCCTCAGAGCCGCCCGCACCGCCTGAGCCGCCCGCTTCCGACGGCGCCTCGTCGAACCGGAACCTGATGATCGTTCTTGCCTATCTCTGGGTCCTGGTCCTGGTCCCGCTGCTCATCGAGGAACGGGACGAGGAGGTCCGCTGGCACGCCAAGCACGGTCTGGTCCTGATGGGCGCGGAGTTCATGTTGTGGGTCGTCCTCCAGATCGCCCTGTTCGCGACCGGCGGCATCGGCTGCTTCCTTGCACCCTTCATCTTCATGCTGTTCGTCGCCTTCGTCCTCGTGCGGCTCGCCTGCATCGTGCGAGGAATCAACGGCGGGCGCCTGCAGATACCGGTGCTGACACCGCTGGTCGAGCGCTTCTGACTCGAGCGCGCCGGGGAGTCCTGCTCGTTGGTTTGCTCCTGGTGGGGGCCGGGGCGTTCGACATGGCGCGGCCGCCGGAGGACCAGCTCTCGGCACACGCTGCCGACGCCCTGATCGGCCTCTACCAGGCGACCGTTTCGCCCCTGCTCACCCGCGCCGGCGTGCGCTGCCGGTTCCAGCCGACCTGCAGCGAGTACACGCGTGCGACGATCCGGGATCGCGGACTCGCAGCGGGCGGTCTGCGGGGTTTGGCCCGGCTTGTCCGCTGCGGCCCCTGGATGCCGGCCGGCACGATAGATCCGCCAACCGTGGCGGCGGCTGCCGGTGCGCCGGCCTTCTGACCATGACCACCTGGCCTACCGAAGTCCGCCGGGACCACGAGGCCCGCCTGCTGCGCGTTCTCTGGCAGGACGGCCACCAGAGCGACTACGAGTACGACGTCCTGCGCGGCTACTGCCCCTGCGCGATGTGCCAGGGCCACAACGCCGGCCCGTTGCGGTTTCAGCCGCCGCCGCGGCCGGTGACGGCGCAGACCGTTTCCCAGGTCGGCAACTACGCGCTCAGCATCGCCTGGTCGGACGGGCACTGGACCGGCATCTACCGCTTCGACTTCCTGCGGAGCCTCTGCCCCTGCGAGGAGTGCCGCGATCGCCGGTCAGCCGCCGCCGCACAGACTTCGCCAGACTGACTCGCGCTCGACCAGCCGCCGTGCCCGCTCCCAGTCGGCGGCGGTGTTCACGTTCAGCAGGACGTCCTCTGGGTCTCCGAACCGGCCCGCGTCAACCGGCTCGACTCGCAGGCCGGCGCATCGGGTGAGCGGGTAGAGACGGTTGTCGCCGTCTTCGATCCGCGCCGCCAGCCGTTCGAGAGCCGGCGCCGCCCAGAGTGCGCAGGTCGGGTTCATGCAGCGTGGGTCGCCGGGGTCGGTCGTTGCGGGCGCGAGTTCGGCGTCCGAGGCGGCGAGATCGTCGAGCAGGGCGACCGGAACCAGCGGCAGGTCGCAGGCCAGGACGAGCAGGCGATGCCCCGGCCGGGACCGGCCCGCTCCCAGCACTCCGGCCGCGGGACCGGCACCGGGCCCGTCCGGCGCCGTCGAGACGGGGAGACCCTGGTCGACCGGACCGACTTCGGCGCCGAAGTCGCCGGCCGCGACGAGGATCTCCTCGACGCCGGCGACGGCGGCAAGCCGGGCGACCGTCCAGTCGACGAGCGTGAGTCCCGGTACACCGGATCGCGAACGGGGGAGACGGAGAACGGCCTTGTTGCCCCCCAACCGACGTCCCTCGCCGCCGGCCAGGACGACGCCGGCGATGGGCGCGAGGCTCATGGCCCGCGGGGACTTGCTAGGCTGCGCCCGCTTCGCGCCCGCGGCATTCGGCCCGGGTGGTTTCATTTCTGGAGATCGACCAGATGCACAGTTCACAAACCGGACCCTGGAGTCGTTTCTTGATCTACGCCGCTTCCACCGTTCTGCTGGCCGCGCCGAGCCTCGGCCAGGACACGCCCACGAGGGTAGCCCTCGAAACCAGCCACGGCACGATCGTGCTGGAACTGAACCCGGAGAAGGCGCCGATCACGGTCGAGAACTTCCTCGACTACGTGGACCGCGGATGGTACGACGGCACGATCTTCCACCGTGTGATCGAGGACTTCATGATCCAGGGCGGCGGCTTCACGTCGGATCTTCAGCGGAAGATCACCCGCCCGGAGATAGAGAACGAGTCGAAGAACGGTCTCTCGAACGAGCGCGGCACGATCTCGATGGCGCGGACCGGCGATCCGCACAGCGCCACGGCGCAGTTCTTCATCAACCACGTGGACAACGACGGCCTGGACGGGGCGGCCAACAGTTGGGGTTATGCGGTCTTCGGCAAGGTCGTCGAGGGCATCGACGTTGTCGACTCCATCGCGAAGGTCGAGACCGCTGTGAAGAACGGCATGGGCGACGTGCCGGTCGAGACCGTCGTCATCCAGAGCGCCAAGCGCCAGTAGGGCGGCGGCCGCCTCGGTCGGGGGCCGGCCGCGCCGGTCACGCCGCGGCGCGTGTTCTTGGAGGGTGGTGCCGAAGGCCGGACTCGAACCGGCACGGGTTGCCCCACACGGCCCTCAACCGTGCGCGTCTACCAATTCCGCCACTTCGGCTCTGGCCACGTCGTTCTCTCGGTCAGCGCGGGTTTGCTGGATCTAGCCCTGGTTGTTGCTGCCGGTTTCGGTCCCGGCTCCGGTCGAATCGCTTTCGGCTTCCGCCGGCGCGCCCTCGGGTTCCTGAGCCGGCGCCGTCGAAACCGGCGCTTCCGCCGGCTCGGTGGTCTGGACCTCGTCCATGACGGATCCGACACCGCTCATGACCGATGAGGTGTCCTGCTTCTGCAGGAAACCGATCGAGAGGGTCGTCAGGATGAAGAGCACGAAGCACCCGACGGTCAGCTTGTGCAAGAGCGTGGCCGCGCCGCGGGCGCCGAAGGCGGCTTGAGACGCCCCGCCGCCGAACACGGACAGGTCGGCCCCCTTGCCCTGCTGCAGCAGGACGACGAGAACCAGAAACAGCGAAACCGTCACGTGGACGGCATACAGCACGAAGATCAAGTCAATCTCCCCTCTGGAGTATCCGCAGCGCGAGCACGGCTCCGTTCGTCAGGGCTCAGGAGCCGCCGGCGGAACCCGTGGAAAGACGAATGATACGCAGGAACGAGGCAGGATCAAGACTTGCGCCGCCAATGAGAAAGCCGTCAATGTCGGATCGGCCGATCAGATCCCGGCAGTTGCCGGCGTTCACGGAGCCGCCGTAGAGGATTCGGGTCGAGTCGCCGAGGCCGGTCTGGTGGCCGTTCAGCCGGGCCCGCAGGTGGCCGTGAACGGAGGCGGCGATCTCGGGCGAGGCGCTGAGGCCGGTGCCGATCGCCCACACCGGTTCGTAGGCGACCACGGCGCCGATCTCGGCTTCGTCGGCCGCGGCGAGCACCTCGAGGACGGCCCCCAACTGGGCGTCCAGGACCGCTTCGGTCTCGTCCCGCTCCCTCTGTTCCAGCGTTTCGCCCACGCAGACGACCGGGATCAGACCGGCGCCGAGAGCCCGCCGGGCCTTGCGCGCCACGTCGTCGTTCGATTCGCCGTGATACTGGCGCCGTTCGGAGTGACCGGCCAGGGCCCAGGAAGCGCCGGCATCGACGATCTGCGCGGCGGCGACGTCGCCGGTGTAGGCGCCCCCGTCCTCGGCGTGGACGTCCTGGGCGCCGACGGCGGCCCAGTCGGGCATCGCCGTCGCCGCGAACTCGAGGTAGACGGGCGTCGGGAACAGGACGATGTCAACCGGCGCCCCGGGCCGTCCGTCGGCCGCGAGAGCCTCGGCATAGGCCGCGACGTCCGCGCGGAGCAGGTTCATCTTCCAGTTGCCGGCGACGATTGGCGTTCGCGTCATGCTCCCTCCCCGCCGCCCGCGTGCAGTGCCTCGACGGCCGGCAGTTTCTCGCCGGCGAGCAGCGCCAGGGAGGCGCCGCCGCCGGTCGAGACGTGATCGATTCTCCCGGACAGGTTCTCCTGCCGGACCGCGGCCACCGTCTCGCCGCCGCCGATCACGGTGAACCCGCCGCAGGCGGCGACGGCCCGGGCCACGGCGAGGCTGCCGGCATCGAAGGGCGGTGTCTCGAAGACCCCCATCGGACCGTTCCAGAACAGGATCGCCGCGCCGGCGACCGCGGCTTCGAAGGCGGCTCGCGTCGCCGGCCCGATGTCGACCGCGAGCCATCCGTCGGGCACGCCGTCCTCCACCGGCACGGTGCGGACCCGCCGTTCCGAGGGCGTTGCCTCGAGCGAGTCCGTGACCACGAGGTCGGTCGGCAGCAGCAGCTCGGCGCCGCCGGCCGCGGTCTCCGTCTCGATCTCACGCGCCAGGCCGAGGCTCTCCGTCTCGACCAGCGAGGAACCGAGTTCGGCGCCGCGGGCGGCCAGGAACGTGTTCGACATGCCTCCGCCCACCAGGACGTGGTCGACCAGCGGCAGCAGGCGTCGCAGGGCGCCGATCTTGCCCCGGATCTTCGCGCCACCTGTGATGAGCACGAACGGCCGGGGCGGGTCGTCGAGCAACCGGCCCAGCTGGCGTAGTTCGCGGTCGAGCAGCAGCCCGCTGAAGGCCTGATCCACGAGGCCGCAGATGGCGGCGGTTGACGCATGGGCGCGGTGGGCGGTGCCGAAGGCGTCGTTGACGTAGACCTCGCCGAGGGCGGCCAGCTCGGCGGCGAAGGCCGGGTCGTTCGCTTCCTCGCCGGCGTGGAAACGGAGGTTCTCGCACAGCAGGACGCTCCCGTCGTCGAGCGCGTCGGCGGCGTTGCGGGCGGCCGATCCGGTGCAGTCCGCGGCGAAGGCGACGGGCCGTTCGAGGATGGAGGACAGGGCGGCGGCGACCGGACGCAGGCTGAGTCCCGGATCGACCTTGCCCCGTGGCCGGCCGCGGTGTGACAGCAGGACGACGCGGGCGCCCGAGTCGCGGAGAGTGTCGATCGTGGGGGCCGCTTCCCACAGGCGGGTCGCGTCGAGCACCTCTTCGCCGTTCATCGGCACGTTGAAGTCGACCCGGACGATGACGCGCCGGCCTCGCAGGGCGAGTGAGCCGTCACGGAAGCTCGGTGGGAAGATCAAGGTCGCGATCTCGGTGGGCCGCCGCGCCGGCCGGCGTCGGTGGAGGGGGAGGATAACGTCGTCGCATGTCCGCGGCCACCGAAACGGTCACCCCCTTCGAGGGCTTCGTCCTCGGTATCGAGACCTCCTGCGACGACACCGCCTGCGCGGTGCTCGACGCGGAGGGCCGGGTGCTTTCTTCGGTGGTCTCGAGCCAACTGGACGTGCACCGTCCATTCGGCGGCGTGGTGCCGGAGGCGGCGTCGAGGGAACACCTCCGCAACTGGCCGGCGGTGTCGGCGGCGGCGCTCCGGGAGGCGGGCGTGGACTGGTCCGATGTCGGCGCGGTCGCGGCGACCCGTGGGCCCGGCCTCGTGGGGTCGCTGCTCGTGGGACTCTCTCTCGGCAAGGCGATCAGCTACTCGCTCGGCGTCCCCTTCCTTGCCGTGCATCACCTGGAGGGCCACCTCTTCTCGCCCCTGCTCCAGACCGACGGTGCGAGCCGGGCCGTACCCGAGTCCATGATTGGCCTGGTCGTCTCCGGCGGCCACACCAGCCTGCTCGCCGTCGACGGCCCGTCCGGCACCGTCACCAGCCTCGCCGAGACCCGGGACGACGCGATCGGCGAGGCGTTCGACAAGATCGGCCACCGTGTCGGCCTGGCCTTCCCGGCCGGCGCCGAGGTCGATCGGCTGGCCGAGCTCGGCGATCCGGCGGCCCAGCCGTTTCGGGTGGCCCGGATCAAGTCCGACGAACTGGCCTTCTCGTACTCGGGACTGAAGAGCCAGGCGCTGCGCGCGCTCGGCGAGATCGAGGCGGGGAACGGCGGTGCGGCGGGAGCGTCGGCCGCCGCCGGCGACGACGGGTCCTGGCCGCGGGATGTGCTCGACCTTCTCGCCGGTTTCCGGCGGGCCGCGGTCGCGCAGTTGATCGACCGTCTGGACCGGCTTAGCGACGAGCGGCCGGTGGAGCGGCTCTCCGTCTCGGGCGGCGTGGCGGCGAACCGTCTGCTGCGGCGGGAGGTCGCCCTCTGGGGCGAGCGCCGCGGCGCCGACGTGCTGCTCGTCCCGCTTCGCTACTGCGGCGACAACGCGGCGATGATCGCCCACGCCGGTCTGCTGCGCCTCCGTCGCGGCGACACCGACGACCCCCGCTCGGCGGATGCGGAGAGCCGCATCCCCTTCTAAGCGCGCCCCTGACGGCGCTCTTGCGGTGCCCGGGTCAGAAGACCCGGGTCACTAGGCGGGGCTAGGCCGTGGCCCTAGCCCAACACGCCCTCCGCAGGCGACGACGCCGTCGCGTACAACTTCCGCGGAATCCGCCCGGCGTTGGCCGCCAGCCAGCCGGCCTCGACGGCCAGCTTCATCGCCCGGGCCATTCGCACCGGGTCCCGGGCGCCGGCGACGCCGGTGTTCATCAGCACGCCGTCAGCGCCCAGCTCCATGGCCAGGGCGGCGTCGCTCGCGGTGCCGACGCCGGCGTCCACGATGACCGGTACGTTCGCCTGCTCGACGATGATCTGCAGGTTCGCCGGATTGCGGATGCCCATCCCCGAGCCGATCGGCGCCGCGAGCGGCATCACCGCGGCCGCGCCGAGGTCCTCGAGCTTGCGGCACGTGATCGGATCGTCCGTCGTGTAGGGAAGCACGATGAAGTCGTCGGCGACCAGCTCCCGGGTTGCCGCGAGCAGTTCCTCGTTGTCGGGGAAGAGGGTCTTCTCGTCGCCGATCACCTCCAGCTTGACCCAGTTCCAGCCGCCCAGTTCGCGCGCCAGCCGCGCTGTCCGCACCGCGTCGTCGGCGGTGTAGCAGGCGGCGGTGTTGGGCAGCAGCAGGTAGCGGTCCTGGTCGATGTGGTCGATCAGGGAGCCCTTGCCCAGGTCGTCGAGGTTGACGCGCCGCAGGGCCACCGTGACCATCTCGGTGCCGGAAGCGTCGAAGGCGTCGACCATCACCTGTTCGTCGCTGTACTTGCCGGTGCCGAGAATGAGACGCGAATGGAATTCGCGGCCGGCGATGACGAGGGGCTCTGGAGTGGTCATTTCGTTTGGGTCTCAAGCACTGCGCGCGGGCACGAAGTACTCGGTGCCGCGGATCTGCCGCGAGATGTGGTGGAGCAGCTCCTCGAAGTCGGTCGGCTTGTGCTCGAAGTCCAGATTGCGGCTGTCGACGACGAGCAGGGGCGACCCATCGTAGTGGTAGTAGTGGTGATTGTAGGCCTCGATCAGCTCGCCCAGGTAGTCGGCCGAGATGTTCTGCTCGATGGCGCGGCGGCGCTTGTGAATCCGCGCCATGCAGGTGTCGATGTCGGCGGTCAGGAAGATCAGCAGGTCCGGTTGGCTCAACTGCGGCTCGAGCAGGTCGTAGAGCTTCTCGAACAGCATCAGGTCGCCGTCCGTCAGGTTCAGGTAGGCGAACAGCCTGCTCTTCGCGAAAGTGTAGTCGGCAAGGCGTACCGGCTCGAACAGCTCTTCCTGGGCCAGGTCGAGCTGCTGCTTGTAGCGCGTCAGCAGGAAGTAGAGCTCGGTCTGGAAGGCGGTGCCGGGCCGGTCGCGGTAGAAGGCTTCGAGGAACGGATTGTCCACGTCCTCGAGGATCTTCACGCCCTCGAAGCGTTGCGCGAGCATCTCGACCAGCGTCGTTTTGCCTACGCCGATCGGTCCGTCGACGGCCAGGTACCGATACGGGAGCGCGTCCACGGGCACTGCCCGGACTATACAATCCTCCGGCGGCGGCGAGCATGGTGGCGGCGTCGGTTTCGACTCGCGCCGGCGTGGCCCGAAGAGGACTTCCGATAGGGGGAAAGTGAGAGTGAATCCCTGGTGGCGGAGACCGGCGGCGGAGGAGAAACACGAACCGGCGCGACCGGAAGCGGAGAGCGTCGAGAGCGAGGAGCAGCCCGAGGTCGCGGTGGCTCCAGCTCCCGAAAGCGAGCCGCCGGATGACTCGCCGCCGGTGCTGACGGAGCCCGACACCTCTCCGGCGACGGAGGAGGACGCCGCGCCGGTGGAGTCCGTGGGACTCGCCGTGTCCGCCGCACTGGAGGCTGCAACCGAGCCGGCGGAACCGGCCCAGGCGACCACGGAGGCAGCAGAGACCGCGGAGACCACGGAGGCTGCGACGCCCACTCCGGCCAAGCGGCGCCGACGCCGGCGCCGCGGCGGGCGCCGTTCGCGACGGAGTGGGCGTGGCGGCGGTCCGGAAGGCCGGGAGCAGGGCGAGGACGGCAACGTCGCGGAGGCAGGGCGCAGCGGCCCCTCGCCGGTAGCGAGGCCCGGCAGGCCGGGCCGCGCGGCCGCGCTTCTCGACCTCGGCGGGTTGGAGCGCAGTCTGGAGGGCGCTTCGGAGCTCGACACGGAGGGGCTGCTTGCCCGGCTGGACGGCGAACTTGGCAAGCTCGTCCTGCGCCGCGTCTATGCCGATGCGAGCGACGATCGACTCGATCGCAATGCGCTGCACGGCGCCGGCGTCGAAGTCGTCGACGTGCCCTCGGGCACGGAAGTGCGGGGTTGCTCCGCCGCGGTGCGGATCGTCGTGGACGCCCTGGAGCTTTGCTACACGAAGCGCGGCGTCGGCACGGTGGTGCTGGGGGCGACGTCGGTGCAGATGCTGCCCCTGGTGGCCAAGCTGCAACAGAACGGTGTGACCGTGATCGGGCTCGGTGGCGCTGGCGGCGAGGCGCTGGTGCGGGCTCAGTGCGACCGCTTCATCGACCTCTCCGGCTAGGAGTCGGCGCCGCTCCCTTTCTCATCGGCAAGCTGCTAGGGTTCCGCACTCGCTCGGTGCGGCGGCCCGAAAATGCACCCTTAGCTCAACTGGATAGAGCGTTGGACTACGGATCCAAAGGTTGGGGGTTCGACTCCTCCAGGGTGCACCATTCCCTCTCATGAACGACACGCAATACACCCCGCCCAAGGTCTGGAAGTGGGACACCGAAAGCGGTGGCCGCTTCGCCAAGATCAACCGGCCGATCGCGGGTCCCACGCACGAGGCGGAATTGCCGGTGGGCGAGCATCCGCTACAGCTCTACTCGCTCGCCACGCCGAACGGAGTCAAGGTCACGGTGATGCTCGAGGAGCTTCTGGACCGGGGCCACAACGCTGAGTACGACGCTTACCTGATCAACATCGGCGACGGGAACCAGTTCTCGAGCGGCTTCGTCGCGGCGAATCCGAACTCCAAGATCCCGGCGCTCGTCGACCACGGCACGGAGCCGCCCACCCGTGTCTTCGAATCGGGCGCCATTCTTCTCTACCTGGCTGAGAAGTTCGGCGACTTCCTGCCGCGGGAGCATGGCCCCCGAACGGAGTGCCTGTCCTGGCTGTTCTGGCAGATGGGGAGCGCTCCCTACCTGGGCGGCGGCTTCGGCCACTTCTACGCCTACGCGCCGGAGAAGATCGAGTACGCGATCGACCGCTTCACGATGGAGGTGAAGCGTCAGCTCGATGTGCTCGACCGTCACCTGGCGGACGCCCGCTACATGGCGGGGGACGAGTACTCCATCGCCGACATGGCGATCTGGCCCTGGTACGGCGCGCTGGCCGCCGGCCACCTCTACGAGGCCGGCGAGTTCATCGAGGGGCAGAGTTACGAGAACGTGAACCGTTGGGGCCGCGAGATCGCCAGGCGTCCGGCGGTGAAGCGCGGCCGGATGGTGAACCGCGCCTGGGGACCGCCGGAAACCCAGCTACGCGAGCGTCACGGCGCCGCCGACTTCGAGACGAAGACTCAAGACAAGCTCGAGCCGGAAGCCGACTGAGGCTGCAGCCTCAGGCGGCGCCGGCGGCTCGGGCCGACAGTCGGTCCTCGACGCTCGCGCGGAGATCCTCGATGGCCGCGACGAGATCGATCTTCTCCGGTTCGAGTAGCCAGAGGAGGGTCGTGCCCCTGACCGAAGCGAGAATCTCGAACGCCGTCCCGGTCGAGTCGACATCGGTCCGGATCTCGCCGGCCTCCTGCCCTTCGCGAACAGCCTGTTCGATGGCGGCGGCGAAGCGGTCGTTCCCGGCCCGAAACAGGTCGATCTTCCCGTTCAGGGGCCCGAGCGAATCCGTCATCAGCATGAACAGCGCGCGCATCCACTGCTCGGCGTCGCGGAGCAATTCCGAGTAGCCGGTGAAGATGCGGTTCAGGGCGGCCATGCCGGACACGCCCTCTTCCGGTTCGAAGACAGCGTCGCTGGCCCTGGTCTGGGAGCGATCGACGATCGCCTCGACGATCCCTTCCTTGGAGCCGTAGCGGAGCGACACGAGGGCGCTCGAGTACCCGGCTTCCTTGCCGATCTGCTCCAGCGTCGTTGCGATGTAGCCCTGGCGGCCGAACAGCGTCGCGGCCGCGCGCAGGATCTCGCGTTCCGACTCGGCCCGCCGTTCGGCCTGGGTGCGGCGTGGTCGCCTCGCGGCCTGGCCGTCGGTTCTTGAATTCAAGGGGCTGGACTCTGTCATGCCTGGCCTGGCGCGAGTAAAGTGGTGGCTGGTCACTCAGTAGATGCTGGCTCCGGGGCCATCGCGACTCTATCCCCCTCGGGTACGCTGCGGACCCAGGTTGATGCGTGGCGACAGGAGGTAGCGTGCAGACGGAGTTCTCGAAGGAGCAGAACCTTCTCCGCGATGTCGTGTCCCGGGCCCTGCGCGACAGGTCGCCGGCGACGGCCGTCCGCGAGCAGATGGTCTCGGACCGGGGCTACGACCCGGACGTCTGGCAGGAACTCTGCGGCGATGCGGGGCTTGCCGGCGTCCACATCCCGGAGACCTGCGGCGGCGCCGGCGGCGGCGCCGTCGAGCTCGGCATCGTCGCCGAGGAGATGGGACGGACGCTGTTCTGCGGTCCCTGGTTCGCTTCGGCGGTGATGGCCGGGACCGCGTTGCTCGAGGTGGCGAGGTACGAGGTCCGTGGAGACCTGCTGCCGCGCATCGCCGACGGCTCGACGATCGCCACTTTGGTGCTGGACGACCTGAACGGGCCGGCCGGCGTTGGCGGGTCGATCCGCGCGGCGGGGGACGGGAAGCTGTCCGGCACGGCCGCGATGGCTGTCGATGCCCATGTCGCCGACCTGCTGCTGGTCGTCGCGAGCGGCGCCGGCGGGCTCGGGCTCCACGCGGTCGAGGGCGCCGCGCCGGGCGTTTCGGTCGAACCGCTCCAGGTCATCGATCCGACGCGCAAGCTGTCCCGGGTCGCGTTCGCCGCCGTTCCGGCTCGCCGCGTCGGCGATGTGACGGCCGGGGCCCTGGACCGGATCTGGGACCGGATCTGCTCCGCTCTCGCCCACGAGATGATTGGCGGCGCGCAGCATCTCTTCGAGACCACGGTCAACTACACGAAGGAGCGCTTCCAGTTCGGGAGGCCGATCGGCTCCTTCCAGGCGCTCAAGCACCGCTGCGCCGACCTGCTGCTCGAGCTCGAGATCGCCCGTGCGCTGACCCACCACTCGGCGCGCTGCCTCGACGCCGGCGAGGGGGAGCCCTACGCCGCCAGCATGGCGAAGGCGGCCGCCGCCGACGCCTACATGAGCGCCGCCAGAGCGGGTATCCAGTTGCGCGGCGGGATCGGCTTCACCTGGGAGAACGACACCCACCTCTGGTTCAAGCGGGCGAAGGGTTCCGAAGTGCTGCTCGGCACGCCGGCGATTCACCGGGAACGGATGATGACGATGCTGGAAGGCGCGGCATGACTCGGGAACGGATCCGCCGCGAAGTCTCGGCCTGGCTCGACGCGCACTGGCGCGTCGACCGTCCCCTGATCGAGTGGCGGGAGATGCTGCTCGAAGGTGGCTGGGCGGCGCCGCACTGGCCGGAGGAGTGGTACGGACGCGGCTTCACGCTCGACCAGACCGTGGTCGTCGCCGAGGCCTTCAGGGAGAGGGACGTGGTGCCGGCCGCCCAGGTCGGCCCGCGCGGTCTGGCCTCGGAGACGATCCTGGCCTGCGGCTCGGACGACCAGAAGCGCCGCTTCCTGCGACCGATCCTGACCGGTGAGCACACCTGGTGCCAGCTCTTCAGCGAGCCGGGCAGCGGCTCCGACCTGGCGGGCCTGAGCACCCGGGCGGAGCTCAAGGACGGCAAGTGGATCGTCAACGGCCAGAAGGTCTGGAACACGAGCGCGCACCACGCGGACTTCGGCCTGCTCGTGGCGCGCACCGACTGGGACGTGCCGAAGCACCAGGGGATCAGCTACTTCCTGCTCGACATGCGGCAGCCGGGAGTCGAGGCGCGGCCGCTCCGGCAGATGAACGGGCACCAGTCGTTCAACGAGGTCTTCATGACGAACGCCGTCGTGCCGCCCGAGGACCTGATCGGCGGCGAGGGCAACGGCTGGCACGTGGCGAAGACCACCCTCTCCTTCGAACGCCGCGGCTTCAGCCGCCGCGTCCGCGGGTCTTCGCTCGACGGGCCGAAGCAGGGGCCGATCTACGCGGAGTACGAAGAGGAACTCCGGATCGCGACCGAGCCCTACACCTGGTATCCGCAGCGCGAGGGCCGGGTGGACCTCGTCCTGCCGCGCGCCCGGGAGACCGGCGCGATCGACGATCCGGCGACGCGGCAGGAGATCGCGAAGCTGATCTGCCTGCACACCGGGGCGCGGCTCGCCTCCGATGTCGCCGAGGCCAGGCGCAAGGCCGGCACGACGGAGATCATCCCGGCCGGGTCGATCGGCAAGCTCGCCGCGAGCGTCATCGCGCGCCAGGCCTCCCACGTCCACACAATGATCTCGGGGGCGGACGCCATGCTGAGCGGCGCCGACTCCGCCGCAGACGGGATCATCGCCGAGGTCCTCGTCTCGGTGCCGGCGATCTCCATCGCCGGCGGCACGGACGAGATCCAGCGCAACATCATCTCCGAACGCGTGCTGGGGATGCCGAAGGGCTACCGCGCCGACCAGGGCCCGTTCCGGGACATCAAGCGCAACGCGTGACTTGGCCCGCGTGGCGTCTCGCGGCGGCGGCCGGCCTGCTGGCCGGCGCCTGCGGCAATCCGCTTCCCGTCGTCGACACCGGCGGCGACTACGACCCGCTGGCCGATCCTCTCGTCGATCCGCCGTCGTTGCACGAGCTGTACCCGGTTGCCGAGCCGCGGCGGGCCGACACCGGGACGACGATCGTCCGCCACGACTTCGGCCAGCCGGCGACGCTCAATCCGCTCTTTCCGTCCGGCGCGGCGTCCGCCTGGACGATGTTCGGGATGCTCTTCGAGTGGCTCGTCATCCGCCACGGCAACCCGTCGGACTACGACTGGAACTCGAACGTCGTCCTCGCGGTGCAGCCGTCGGAGGATCTGCGCTCCGTCACCCTGGAGTTGAATCCCGAGCTGCGTTGGCACGACGGCGAGCCATGGACCGCGCACGACGTCGTGTTCTCGCTCGAAGCCCTGCGCGACGAACGGGTGCCGGTGAGCTTCTGGCCGACGGCGCGCGACCTGGTCGTCGGGGCCACGGCGGTAGGCGAGCACCGGGTGCGCTTCGACTTCGCCGGTCTCCTGGCGCCTCAGCTTCGCCTGGAGGCGCTCGTCTTTCCCATCATGCCGCTCCACATCGTGGGCGCCGCCGCCGAGCGCGCCGCCGATCCGACGCTCCGGTCCTCGCCCTACTACAACCGCTACGGCCGCGAGGCGGTGATCGGCAGCGGTCCGTTCCGCTTCGTGGAATGGCGGAACAACGACCGCGTCGTCCTCGAGCGGTGGGAGGACCACTACCTCTTCGACCGCGCGCCGCCTTCCGCGAAGACGATGATCTTCAAGTTCCAGCCGGACCGGAACCTCGCCTTCCTGCAGTTCCTGGGGGGCGAGTACGACCAGGTCTACGTCGACGCGAACATCTTCGCCCGGCAGGCGAGAGGGGAGCTGTTCGAGGAGCGAGGCGTGAAGGGCCGCCACGCGTCGGCGCTGCTGCTCAGCCTCCTCTGGAACATGGACGGCAGCAATCCCTTCTTCACCGACCCCCTGGTGCGGCGGGCGCTCGCCCACGCCTACGATGCGGAGACCGTGCTGCGCCGGGTCGGCCACGGCCTGTACCGGCGTTCCTACGGTTTCATGGTGGAAGAGCGCCGCTGGGACTACGAGCCGGCGATCCTCGAGCAGGCGCTCGACTACGACCTGGAGCGCGCCGCCGAACTCCTCGACCAGGCCGGCTGGCTCGCCGACCCCGACACCGGGTGGCGCTACAAGGAGATCGACGGCGAGCGGGTCCGTTTCAGCTTCGAGCTGTCGTACACCGCCGGCCTGACCTACGTGCCGCCGACGCTCGACATCCTGCGCGAGGACTTCCGCCGGCTCGGGGTCGAGATGGTGACCCGCGCCTACGAGAGCGCTTCGCTCAACGAGAGGCGGCTGGCCCACGAGTTCCAGGCGCTCGGGACGATCGTCGGCACGACCCAGGATCCGAACGCCCTCCGCAACCAGTTGGCCACCGACGCCTACGACGGCGGCCGCAACAGCGGCGGCTACTCGAACCCCAGGGTCGACGAGCTCTTCGAGCTGGGCAAGCGGGAGCAGGACGGCGAGCGACGCGCCGCGATCTACCGCGAGATCCACCGCGAGGTGTACAAGGACCAGCCGGTCCTGTTCCTGTTCCACGTCAGCTTCCTCTGGGTGTTCAACAACGACATCCGCGGTGTCGAACTCGGTCCGATGGGCACGATCCTCCTGTGGCCGACAGCGCCCGAGGGCTGGCCGTCCCGGGTCGGTCCGGGCTGGTGGCGTGAGCGGCAGGTGGCCGAGTGACTTCGGCGCCGTTCATTCCCACCGCCGGGGAGGTGAGCGCGGAGTGGCTCGCCGAGCAGCTCCGCGCCGCGGGCCACGAGGTCGAGGTGCTTGGCTTCGAGGCCTCCGACATCGGCACCGGGCAGCTCGGACGCTGCATTCGCTACCGCCTGGAGTACGGCGAACGCGCTGCGGACGCTCCCCGCACCCTGGTCGGGAAGTTCCCGTCCGACGATCCGACCAGCCGGCAGGCCGGAGTCGTGCTGCGCAACTACCTGAAGGAAGTCCGCTTCTACCAGGAGCTACAGCCGCGACTCTCGATCTCGACGCCGCGCTGCTACTTCGCCGAGATCGAAGGCCAGGGCCCGCACTTCGCCGTGCTGATGAGCGACGAGGCGCCGGCGGAGCAGGGCGACCAGATCGCGGGCTGCGACGAGGAGGTGGCGCTGGCGGCCGTGCTGGAACTGGCCGGCCTGCACGCGCCGGCGTGGAACGACGCTTCCCTGCTTCCAGCCGGGTGGCTCGGCCGCCCCAGCGCTGAACTCTCGGCGGCCACCCACGATCGCTACCGGACGCTGCTGCCAGGCTTCCTCGATCGCTACGGCGGCCGGCTCGAGCAGGACTCTCGGGAGATCCTCAGCGTCTACGACGAGGCCGAGTCGGCCTGGACCGGCGACGCGCCCGACCCGTTCTCCCTCGTCCACATCGACTACCGGCTCGACAACCTGCTGATCGACCCGCGCACCTCGCCGCCCCCGATCACGGCGGTCGACTGGCAGAGCATCACGATCGGGCGTCCGCTGGGCGATGTCGCCTACTTCCTGGGCGGCAGCCTGGACCCGGCCCTCCGACGGCGCTGCGAGGAGGAGATCGTGGGCGCATATCACCAGCGGCTGATCGCCGCCGGCATCGACGGCTACTCCCGGGAGGCCTGCTGGAGCGACTACCGGCTCGGCGCCTTCGCCGGCTTCGGCGTCTGCGTGATCGCCTCGATGATGGTCCGCGAGACGGAGCGCGGCAACGAGATGTTCGTCGCCATGACCAGGCGGCACACCCGTCACGCCCTCGATCTGAACTCGGCCGAACTGCTGTAGGGGGAACCTCCCGTGCAACGGATGAACGAACTCGCCTTCTACACCCTGGCCGGCCAGCCCGAGTCCCCGGCCGAGCTGTTCGAGGAGGTGCGCGCCGGCGAAGCGATGGGCTTCGGCTCCGTGTTCATATCGGAGCGCTTCAACGTCAAGGAGGCGGCCACCCTCTCCGGCGCCGCCGCGGCCTGTTCGACGGAACTCGGCATCGCCACCGCCGCGACCAACCAGAACACCCGGCACCCGCTGATCACGGCCTCCTACGCGCTGACCATGCACCGTTTGACCGGCGGCCGCTTCTCGCTGGGCCTGGGCCGCGGCATCGCCCGCGTGTTCGACGCGCTCGGCCTGCCCCGGATCACCACCGCGCAGATGGAGGACTTCGTCGGGCTGATGCGCCGGATGTGGCGGGGCGAAACGATCGTCGGCCACGACGGGCCGGTGGGCCGCTTCCCCGTGCTGCGGCTCGGCGCCGAGGCGAACGACGAGATCCCGATGACCCTGACCGCCTTCGGCCCGAACTCGCTGGCGCTCGGCGGCCGGGCCTTCGACGCCGTGGTGCTCCACACCTTCTTCACCGATGAAACGCTGGCCCGCTGCGTGCGCACTGTGAAGCGAGCGGCGGAACAGGCCGGGCGCGACCCGGCCTCGGTCCGGGTGTGGTCCTGCTTCGCGACGATCGGCGATCACCTCCCCGAGGCTGTGCGCCTCAAGAAGACGGTCGGCCGGATGGCGACCTATCTGCAGGCCTACGGCGACCTGATGGTCGAGACGAACCGCTGGGACCCGAAGGTGCTGGAGCGCTTCCGCGCCGACCCCCTGGTCGCCGGCTTCCGCGGCGCGATCGACAGCCTGGCCACGACGGACGAACTGGAACGGATCGCCGCGTTGATTCCCGAAGACTGGCTGGCTCCTGCCGCCACCGGCTCACCCGCCCGCTGCGTCGAGAAGATCCGCGACCAGTTCGACCTCGGCGCCGACGGCGTCATCCTCCACGGCGCCAGCCCGAGCGACCTCGAGCCGATCGTCGACTGCTACCGCGAGCGCCGCGACGCGGGTCCGTTCGCCCACTTGGTGCCCAACCCGGCTGCGTCGACGGTCGACTCCGATCGCCAGCGGCTGCGCGACCGGCTCTTCGCTGGCGCCACGTCGCCGAAGGAAGCCGTGGCCGACGCGGATTACTTCGAACGTCTTCGCGACGGGGTCCGTAAAGCCGGCCGTCAGTGAGCAGCAAGCCCGTTGTTCTGCGCGAGCGGGCGCTCCGCTGCCGACGGTGCTACCCGCTTCGCTGCGCCCGGATCCTCGCGATCGCCTTCGCCACGTCGTACCTGTCGTCCCCCTCGTACCGAGGCGCCTGCTTGGCGAACGCGGCCTCGACGTCGTTCCACCGGGTTTGCGCGTACTCGATGACGTGGGGATGGGTCAGCAGGTAGAAGCGTCCTTCGCGGATCTGCTGGAGCACCAGGTCGGCCGCCTCGTCCGCGGACATGGCGTTCTCCGCGCTGAGCTTGCCTCCGGCCGGGTTCGCCTCCTGGGGACCGCCGAGGTGCTCGGGCCGGCGCTCCGAGGAACGCCAGATGCTCGTCGCCACCCAGCCCGGGCAGAAGACGCTGACGCCGACGTGGTCGGGCAGTTCGGCCCGGAGCACGTCGGAGATCGCGAGCACCGCATGCTTCGAGGCGGTGTAGACGGCGGAACCGGGGAAGGGGATGCCGAGGCTGTGCTCGGAGCCCGTGTTCACGATGCGGGACGGCTTGCCGCCCTCGATGAAGCGTGGCGCGAAGACGCGGATGCCGTTCAGCACGCCCTCGAGGTTGACGCTGAGGATCCAGCGCACATCGTCGGCGCTGAAGCCGTAGGCCGGCGCCCGGCCCGCGCCGACGCCGGCGTTGTTGAACAAGAGCTCGACGGACCCGAACGCGGCCCAGGCGTCGTCGGCCAGGCGCTCGAGATCCTCTTCCCGCGCGACGTCGACGCGCGCCGCCAGCGCCTTGGCGCCGAGGGCTTCCACCTCGCGCGCGACGCTCTCCGCGGCGTCCTGTTCCACGTCGGCGACCGCGACGTTCGCGCCCTCGCGCGCCAGGGCCAGGGCGATGGCGCGGCCGATGCCGTTGCCGCCGCCGGTGATGACTGCCGATGTGCCGGCCAGCTCCATGTGTCGTTCTCCTTAGCCCCGCAGCAACGGCAGGACGTCGTTTGTGAACCGCTCCGCGGCCTCGCGTGCCGGGGGGCTCGGCGAGGCGAAGTTGGGTCCGGCAACCGCGAACTTCTCGATCCCGAGGTCGAGCAGAGCCTCGAGCCTGGCCGCGCAGTGCTCGGGGCTGCCGACGATCGCGTAGCCGTCGATGAACTCGTCCGTGAGCGCGGTCGTCTGCTGCCCGCCCTCCCGGCCGTGGGCGGTCATGTCGTAGCGATCGTGGATGTTGCGGAACACCTCCGTCTGCTGCTCGTCGGCGGGTCCGGCGATCTCTCCGTACATGACCGAGAAGCGCGCGAACAGGCCGGTGGAGGCGCGGCCGAGTTCGCGGCCGACTTCCGGCTCGTCGCAGCAGACGACATTCACGTAGGCGCCGAACCTGAGCGAGTCCGGATCGCGACCGGCCTCGGCCGCGGCCTGGCGCGCCGTCTCGATGCCCCAGGCGACGCGTTTCGGATCGGCGCCGACGGCGAGCATGACCCGGTCGGCCTGGCGGGCGGCGATCCCGATCACCTTCGGGCCGGTGGCCGCGACCTCGACCGGGACCTTCGGACCGTCGCCGATCCAGCGGATGGAGCTGGCCGATGGACCGTGCGCCAGCCCCAGCTTCTCCGTGAGCGGCGCGGCCTCGTCCGCAATCCCCGTGTTCTCGAAGTCCACCTCCTCGCCGCGGAGATAGGTCTGCAGAACGACCAGATAGTCCTCGAACCAGCCGAGGCGGGCAGGCGCGCGGCCAAGGTGCGCCAGCGCGCTGTCGCCGCGACCTATGCCCAGGACCATGCGGCCCCGCGACACCCGCTGAACCGAGAGCGCCGACGATGCCGTCGTCGCCGGGTGGCGCGTAACCGGATTCGTCACCGAGGTCGCCACCCTCAGCGTCTCCGTCGCGGTGGCGCCGAGCGCGAGGCAAACGTAGGGATCGCCGGAGAGGTTCTGCGAATCGACGACGTTCATGCCGTCCCAGCCCCTGGCCTCCGCCTGACGGGCGAACTCGGCACTCCGGGTCGGCGCGGCGACGGTTGCGGTCCAGAACTCCATGTGGCGTCTTCCTTCCTGCTCAGTCCCGTGAGCGCGCACGATAGCGGTCGGCCAGGTCGCGAATCTCCCGGTTCTCGATGGTCCCCTCGCGGCGTCCGTCCAGCGTCGCATGGAGCATCGCCTCGCCGATCGCCCGGTTGCCAACGGAGAGCGACCGAAACCCGCGGAGCAGGGCGCCGACCGCGGCGCCCATGCGGTGGTACGCCGTCATGCGGTCGGGCTTCACCTCGTGGAGGATGCCGGCGGGCCGCCAGCAGACGCAGCCGCCGAGTCCGAGTTCGCCCAGGGCCTGCTCGGTTTCCGCCTTGACGCGGGCCCAGTTCATCCGGCTCTCGAGGCTCGTTCCCGAACCGCTGACGAAGTGGAAGGTCGCGTCCGGACTCGCCGCGAGCACCGCTCGTCCGGCCGCGAGCGCGAAGTCGTAGGTGATCCGGCGGTACTCCGCCGCGTCCCGAACCTCGCTGTAGGACCGCCCCAGGCAATAGCACACCGCGTCGACTCCCTCGAGACTCTGGCGAAGCGGCGCGAGGTCCAGGAAGTCCCGGCACTCCACCGGGCGCAGGCCTGGCGCGGAGTACGGCAATGGACGCCGGGAAACCGCGCGCACCTCGGTGACCCGGGGATCGTCGAGCCATGCCCGGGTGACGCCCATGCCGACCAGGCCCGTCGGCCCGAAGACCACGGCCTTGAGTTTCGGGTTGTCGCCTTGCACTCGACCTGCTTTCTGCTTCGCTGTCAGGGGGTATCCCTGGATCCCGTATCGCGCTCAGCAGGGAAGCCGAGCGTGTACGCTCCGGCCTCGCCGCGGCCGGTCAGTATAATGCTGGCCGGCCAGCCAGTAAATCTCAGGAGCGGTCATGGCGCATATGTTCAGCAGGGGTACACAGGTGTTCGTTGCGGCGGTGCTCGCCGCTGGATACGCGACGGCCGCGCACGCCGACGACTGGTTGCAGTGGCGCGGCCCGGATCGCGCCGGGATCTCGACCGAGACCGGCCTGCTCGACGAGTGGCCGCCGGAGGGTCCCGCCGTCAACTGGCAGATCGAGACGCTCGGTCAGGGCTACGGGACAGTCGCCGTCGAGGGCGATGCGATCTACGTCCAGGGGACCCGGGACGGCCAGAGCGCGGTCTTCCGCCTGCGTGCGAGCGACGGCGGCGAGGTGTGGGTACGAGCGCTGGGCCCCCTGTACGACCATACGGACCGAGGCGACGGTCCGCGCTCGGTGCCGACCATCGACGGCGATTCGCTCTTCGTCCTGAACGGCATGGGCGAAGTGGCGAAGATCGCGAAGGACTCGGGCGAGGTGGTCTGGCAGTTCAACATGCTGGACCGTTTCGGCAGTCCGAACACCCGCTGGGGCATCAGCGAGTCGCCGCTGGTCGTGCGCGACCGGATGTTCGTCATGCCGGGCGGCCCGGACGGCGCGATCGCCGCCCTCTCGACGGCCGACGGCAGCACGATCTGGCGTTCGGCCGAGCTGGGCGACGTGGCCTCCTACTCCTCGCTCATCCTGCGCGAGATCGCGGGGACCGAGGTGTTGATCGGCTTCACCGGCGAGGCCGGCGTCGGCGTTCGCGCCGACGACGGCGCCCTGCTGTGGCGCTACGAGCGGCCGTCCACCGTGAACGCGATCAACATCGCCACGCCGGTCCTCGAAGGCGACCTCGTCTTCTACTCGGCGTCCTACGGCATCGGCGGGGGCGCGGTCCGGGTCAGCGTCGAGGACGAGGGCGGTTCCTTCTTCAGCGAGCAGGCGTACTTCGAGACGCGGCTCCAGAATCACCACGGCGGCGTCGTTGCCCACGAGGGGACGCTCTACAGCTTCTTCGGCCCCGCGCTGACCAGCGTCGACATCGAGACGGGCCAGGTCCACTGGCGCGCCCGCAGCGTCGGGAAGGGTTCCCTGGTGATGGCCGATGGCAAGCTCTTCCTTCTCAGCGAGCGGAACAAGGTGGGCCTCGCGGTCGCCACGCCCGAGGGCTACGACGAGCGGGGACGCTTCGAGATCGAGTACCGCGGCGACTTCACCTGGGCGCATCCGGTGGTCGCCAACGGCGCGTTCTACATCCGGGACCAGGAGTCGCTGACCTCCTACGATGTCGCCAAGTAGCGGCGGCGTGCGATAGAACCGGCCGATGACTCCCCTGGCCCGCCGCTTCGCGTTCGCCTCGGCCGCGCTCTTCCTCGTTGCGTCGGTGGCTACTGCCCAGTTCGGGCCGGTCAAGCTGACCACGAGCGGCTACGTGATGGGCTTCGTCGGCGAACACGAGCCCGACCTCCACACCTATCTCGGCATTCCCTACGCCGCGCCGCCGCTCGGCGACCTCCGTTTCCGGCCGCCGCGGCCCGTGACGCCGGGCAGAACGCCCATCGACGCGATCGTCGAGCCGCCGTCCTGCATGCAGGCGCCGTACCCCGAGGGCGGCTTCTACGCCCAGCCCCTGGTCGAAGTGAGCGAGGACTGCCTGTACCTCAACCTCTGGACCGCGGGCGACGAGGGCGATCGCCTGCCGGTGATGGTCTGGATCCACGGCGGCGCGCTCACCCGCGGGTCGGGCTCGCTGCCCCTCTACGACGGCACGGCGCTGGCGCGGAAGGGTGTCGTCGTGGTGACGGTGAACTACCGGCTCGGCGCGTTCGGCTATCTCGCCCACCCGGGGCTGTCGGCGGAATCGGAGCACGGCGCTTCCGGCAACTACGGCGTCCTGGACCAGATCTTCGCCCTGCAGTGGGTGCGGGACAACATCGCGACCTTCGGCGGCGACCCGGACCGGGTGACGATCTTCGGCGAATCGGCCGGCGCCTGGAGCGTCAACGTGCTGCAGGCTTCACCACTGGCCCGCGGCCTGTTCCAGCGGGCGATCGGCCAGAGCGGTGGCTTCTTCGACGGCCTGCCGGTGCTTCGCTCCTCCGAGGACGGCTCGGCCGAGAGCGCGGGCGAGGCCTTCGCCAAACGGCTCGGGATCGAGGGCGGCGACGTGGCCTCCCGCCTGCGCGAACTGGACGCCGAGGCGATTCTCGCCGAGGCCTCCAAGCAGGGCGCCTTTGCGACGAGGCCGAACGTCGACGGCTGGGTGCTGCCGAAGCAGATCGCCGAGATCTACCGGTCCGGCGAGCAGGCCGACGTGCCGGTGCTGGTCGGATCGAACCGCGACGAGGCGACCAGCCTGATGGGCCGCATGCTCCCGTCGAACAAGTCCGGGGTCGAGTTCCTGGTCAAGAGCCAGTTCCCCGACGTGGCCGACGAGTTCTTCGAGGCCTATCCGGTGCCAGATGACGCGGCGGCAAGGCGCGCCTTCATCGACGCGTTCTCCGACCGCGTTTTCGCCTGGCACATGAAGACCTGGGCGGCGCTCTCGGAGACCGTGTCCTCGCCGGCCTGGCTGTACTTCTTCAGCCATGCGCCGCCGCACCCCGAGAAGGGCTTCTACGGCGCCTACCACGCGGCCGAGATCGCCTACGCGTTCGACAACCTGGACAAGCTGGACTACGAGTACGCGGAGGAGGACCACGAACTCGCCGAGGCGATGTCCGGCTACTGGATCGCCTTCGCCTCCACCGGCGATCCGAACCCGCCGGGCGGTTCGGACCTTCCGGCGTGGCCGGAGTTCAAGCCGGACACGGCCAGGCACCTCGAGTTCGGTTCGACGATCGAGGCCGGAAGCCACCTCCACCGGGACCGCATGGCACTATGGGATCGTTTCTTCGAGGAGGCCCAGCCATGAATCGACGCGCGCTTCTTGCGATCAGCATCGTCTTCGTGTTCTCTCTCGCCGTCGGTGCGCAGCAGCAAGGCGACGAGCCGCCGCCGCTGAACATCATCGGCCTGACCGGCCTTTCGTTCGGCGCCTGGATCGAGCCCGACACGCAGATGGAGGCTTGGGTCCAGGTGGCCAGGTTCGTCTGCCAGGCCGAGGAGTTCTGCAAGATCAACGTCTTCGACGGGCCGGAGCTCGCCACCCACGTCGACCCGGTACCCGGCGAGAACCGCAAGGCCCTGAAGTACGTCTTCACGTACCAGCAGGGAGAGACCCCGCCGATCGTCGTCCGCGAGGCTCAGCCCGAAGAGGGCAAGGAGCCCCGGGAGTGGACCTTCGACTAACGGTTCCGCGGGAAGCCGAGGTCGACCTGGCTCTCCGCCGGGTCCGGCCACCGCGCCGTGACGACCTTCGCCTTCGTGTAGAAGTGGACGCCCTCGGGGCCGTACATGTGGGTGTCGCCGAAGAGGGACTGCTTCCAGCCGCCGAAGGAGTGGTAGCCGACCGGCACCGGAATCGGCACGTTGACGCCGACCATGCCGGCGTCGGCGTCCTCCTGGAACTGCCGGGCGGCGCCGCCGTCGCGGGTGAAGATCGCGGTGCCGTTGCCCCAGGGGTTCTGCTCGACCAGCTCGACCGCCTCCTGGTAGCTGTCGGCGCGGACGACGCATAGCACCGGGCCGAAGATCTCGTCGCGATAGACCGTCATGTCGGGCGTGACGTTGTCGAGCAGCGAGACGCCGAGGAAGAAGCCGTCGCCGTCGAAGGTCGTGTTCCGGCCGTCGACGACGACGGTGGCGCCCTCGTCGGCGCCGGCGCCGATGTAGCCGGCCACGCGGTCGCGGTGTTCCCGGGTGATCAGCGGGCCCATCTCCGACTCCGTGTCCATGCCGGGGCCGATCGAGAGTTTCCCCATCCGGTCCTGGATCGCGCCGACCAGCGGATCGGCTACGCCGCCAACCGCGACGACGACGGACACCGCCATGCAGCGCTCGCCGGCGGAGCCGTAGGCCGCGGACACCGCGGCGTCGGCGGCCAGGTCGACGTCGGCGTCGGGCAGTACCACCATGTGGTTTTTCGCGCCGCCCAGCGCCTGGACGCGCTTGCCGGCGCCGGTCCCCGTCTCGTAGACGTAGCGGGCGATCGGCGTCGAGCCGACGAAGCTCACCGCCGCGATGTCCGGGTGAGTCAGCAGGCGGTCGACCGCCACCTTGTCGCCGTTGACCACGTTGAACACGCCTGGCGGAAAGCCCGCCTCGTCGAACAGCTCCGCCAGCAGCAACGGCGCCGACGGGTCGCGCTCCGAGGGCTTGAGCACGAACGTGTTGCCGCAGGCGACCGCATTCGGGAACATCCACAGCGGCACCATCGCCGGGAAGTTGAACGGCGTGATGCCGGCGACGACGCCGAGCGGCTCCCTCACCGAGTAGACGTCGACGCCAGTCGAAGCCTGGGAGTTGTAGCTCCCCTTCAGCAGGTCGGCGAGGCCGCAGGCGTACTCGATGTTCTCGATCCCCCGGGCCACCTCGCCGGCGGCGTCGGCCAGCACCTTGCCGTGCTCGGCGGTCAGCAGCCGGGCGAGCTCGTCCGTGTGCGTCTCGACCAGGTTCCGGAAGGCGTACATCAGCTTCGTGCGTACCGCCAGCGAGGTGCGCCGCCAGTCGCTGAAGGCGTCCCTGGCCGCGGCAACCGCGGCGTCGACTTCGTCCGTACTGGCCAGGCCGACCGCCGCGGTCTGTTCGCCCGTGGCCGGGTTGAAGACAGGGTGGGTCCTGCCGGAGCCGGCGGTGAGGCGGTTTCCGTTGACGTGATGTTCGATCGTTCTCATGACTGCGTTCTCCTGCTTGCAGCCTACTAGCGAGGCGCCACATCGAGGCGCCGGCCGCCGCTAGCCGGCCAGCGCAACCCCCTCGAACCCCGGCATCAGCACCGTCTCGATGTTCAACTGACCGGCCAGCCCCGCCTCGCGGTGGACGCCGGCCTTGCGCCAGGGTTCCGACGTCGACATCGCGACCAGGGCGGCGCGGTTGGGATAGCAGGCGATCGCCACCTCGTCCCAGAGTTCGTCGACCCGGCCGAGGGAGAGGTGCGTCACGTCGGCGGCGAAGACGATGTGGCCGCCGAAGTCCTGGATGATTCTGGACACGGCCTGCCCGTAGATCTGGTAGGCCTCGCGCCCGGTCAGATCCGTTTCGCGGCCGTCGCTGTACTCGGCCTCTTCCTTGAACTTCAGCAGATTGACCATGTAGATCGGTCCTTCGGGGCCGGGCTCCTGCATGGCGGCGATCTGTTCGGGGTCCCGCGGGTAGACGTCGTTCTTGAAGGTCGGCATGGAGGTGCTCCTGTGCGATGTGGATATGGCGGGCGGCCGCCCGGCAGCCGACGCTACTCGTCGCAGTCGTCGTAGCGCCAGTGCCAGGGCTCCCACTCGAAGCCGCCGGCGTTGCCGAGCGGGTAACTCTCCGTGAAGCAGAAATCGGCGGCATGTTGCCGCAGCCACTGGTACGCCGGCACGTCCTTGAAGTCCGCGTCGCTGGGCACGAAGTCGACGGCCCGGCCGGTGATGTGCTCGGAGTAGCCGGGCGGCGCGGTCCAGCGGACGGCGTTCAGGAACGGTCGCTCGCCCTCGAGGAGGCCTTCCAGCACCCTCTTCTGAAAGCCGTAGCTGCGGAAGCCGGAATCCACTTCCAGCCTGACTCCGTGCTCCCGGGCGGCCGCCGCCATCGCGACGACGGCGTCGCGCGCCCCGGCAGTGACGTAGATGCCGAGTTCGCCGGTCAGCTCCCCTGGCACTCTCGCGAGTTCCGCCGGGTCGGCGGCCTCCTCGATGCGGTTACCCCGCCACGGCGGCGGCACGTCGTAGACGATGCCGTTCAGTTCGACCCGTTCGACCGCCTCCTCGGCCGGATCCTGCGGCTCAACCGCTGCGGGAAGCGCCAGGAGCAGAGCGCACAAGCCGACAGCCGCCAGCAGAGGCACCCTCGGTGCTCCCGCGGCTGCTAGGATTCCAGTCCCTTCAAGCATCCCGGTCCATTCTTGCCGAGCAAGGACTCAAGCCATGCGCAAGCTCACCCTCGCCTCCCTCGCCCTGTTCCTCATCGCTCTCCCGGTCCTGGCCGCGGAGGGAGACGGCATCAAGCGGATGCCGAACGGCAAGCCCGATCTGACGGGCGTGTACGACGCCGGCACCGTCACTCCGGTCGATCGTCCGCCGCAGTACGGCGACAACCTCTACCTGACGACTGAGCAGGCGCAGGAGATGGAGGAGGAAAGGGAGAGGCTCTGGCGGTCCCTCGAAGAGGACCGAAAGGGCGGCGGCGCCGACCGGACCGCGCCCAAGAAGGGCGGCGACGGCGACAACCGCTTCGGCGGCGGCGGCGTGGGTGGCTACAACGCGTTCTGGATCGATCCCGGTTCCGAGGCAGTGATCGTGGACGGCAAGTTCCGCACGTCGATCATCTACGAGCCGAAGAACGGTCGCCGGCCCGCGATGACCCCGGCGGCCATGCGCCGGATGGCGACGAACTTCGCGTCGTTCATTCACAACAACGACGGCACCGCGTCCTGGCTCGACCAGGACGGCCCCGGGCCGTTCGACGGTCCCGAGACCCTGGCTCTGGCCGAGCGCTGCCTGCTCGGTTTCGTCGGCGGGCCGCCGCTGCTACCCAGCCTCTACAACAACTACGCGCGGATCATGCAGACCGAGAACCACGTCGTCATCATGGCGGAGATGGTCCATGACGCGCGGATCATCCCCATCGACGGCGAGCACGGCCCCGACGAGATCGACTGGTGGCTCGGCGACGGCGTCGGCCACTGGGACGGCGACACCCTGGTCGTCACCACGCGCAACTTCCGCAACCAGACCGGCCTGCCCGGGGGCAGTGAGACGATGGTGGTGGAGGAGCGCTTCACACGTACCGAGGACGGGAACCTGCTCTACCACTTCCGGGTCGACGATCCGAACTCATGGACGGCGCCCTGGGCGGGTGAGTACACGTGGCAGGCGAAGGACAGCCTGGTCTACGAGTACGCCTGTCACGAGGGCAACTACGCGATGGGCAACGTCCTGCGCGGCGCTCGCCTGCTCGAATCGGAGTACGACCAGCCGCAGAGTTCCGGCGGAGAGTAGGCGCCGGCGTCGCCGCGAAGCGGCGACCTTACTCCCACCGGAACGCCCACACGGCGAGCCCGAAACAGAGGGCGGCCCAACCGGCCAGCCCAAGGATCGGGCCGCCCTGGGCGAACAGCGGTTCGCCGCTGTTCACCATCGCTCGCATCGCGTCGGCCAGGAAGGTCAGCGGCAGCCACTTCGCGAACGCGAGGAGCCAGTCCGGCAGCGCGGTCTGGGGGAAGAACACGCCCGACAGGAACATGAGCGGCAGCGACACGATGTTGGCGAGCGGCGCCGCGGTGTTCTCCGTCTTCGCGATGCCGGAGATCGCCAGGCCCAGTGCGGCGAAGACGAGGCCGCCCAGGAAGATCAGCGGGATGACCTCGAGCCAGAACAGCGGGTAGCCCGGAGCCACCTCGACGCGGGACACGAGGATGCCGACGAGCAGGAGGACGTTCGTCTGCATGACGAGCAGCAGGAGCCTGGTCGTGAGCGAGCCGACCAGGAAGTGGTTCGGGCCGATCGGCGTGGCGTGCAGGCGCTTGAGGACACCCTGGTTGCGCAGCCGGACGAGCGTGAAGACGACGCCGAAGAGTGCGCTCTGCATGATCGACAGCGAGACGATGCCCGGCACGATGAATCCCTTGTAGCCCTGGCCGCGGCCGGCCACTTCGGTGGGGGAGATCGTCGCCCAGTTCTCGACCCGGTACTCCGCGGGGATGTTGGCGACCGACTTGAACACGCCTTCGAGCACCTGCTCGAGGATGGATCGGGCCGCCTGCACCTCCTGCGCTTTCCGGCCGTCGAACGTGAGATCGATCGTCGAGGACGCGCCGAGTTCGCCGAAGCCCTCCGGAATCACCAGGAACGCGGTGATGTCCCCGGCCAGGACCTCCGCTCGCAGATGTTCCGCGTCGTCGGACTCCGGGACGTTGAACAGCGGTTCGCCGCCGAGGTCGCCCTTCAGCACGGACACCAGCAGGGTCGATGCCTGGTTCTTCGCCTGGTCGACGATGCCCACCTGCGGCGGGGCGAAGCTGCCGAAGTCGAAGAGGCCGAAGACGACCATCATGACGGTAGGAAACGCCAGCGACCAGAAGATCGCCGCCCGGTCGCGGAAGAACATCTTCAGCTCGGCGACGATGAACGCCGTGTAGATCTTCACCGCGGGGTTCCTACTCGACGAGCTGGTGCCCGGTCAGGTCGAGAAAGACGTCTTCGAGCGTCAGGGCGCCGTCCCGGCGGACCGCCTGGCCGCCGCGGTTCGCCAACTGCTCGATCAACGCCTGCGGCGCGTCGACGGCGATGATGGCGCCCCGGTCGATGACCGCCACCCGGTCGCAGAGGACCTCCGCCTCCTCCATGTAGTGGGTGGTCAGCATGATCGCCATGCCGTCGGAGCGCAGGCCGTCGATCAGCTTCCACATCCTGCGGCGGGCCTGAGGGTCGAGCCCGGTCGTCGGTTCGTCGAGGAACATGGCCACCGGCTCGTTGACCATGGCGACCGCGATGGAAAAGCGCTGCCGCTGGCCGCCGGACAGGTGCTTGTAGCGGGACTTCGCCCGATCGGCCAGGTCGACCCGGGTCAGCATGTCGTCCGGCGAGGCGTCCGAGCCGTAGAGCGTCGCGAACAGCTGGACCGTTTCGCGGAGCGTCAGGTTGTCGAAGAAGGCGTTCTGCTGGAGCTGGACGCCGATCATGCTCTTGACCCGCCGGCGGTTCTTCTTCACGCCGACGCCGGCGATGAACGCCTCGCCGCCGTCCGCCTGGCGCAGTCCCTCCAGGATCTCGACCGTCGTCGTCTTGCCGGCCCCGTTCGGGCCCAGCATGCCGAAGATCTCTCCGCGATGGACCTGGAACGAGACGCCGTCGACGGCTACGAGTTCCCTGTAGCTCTTGCGCAGGTCCCGGACGTCGATGACGACGTCGTTGGTCATCGCCGTTGCCGCGATCTCAGTCGTCGAGGCTGGCCCAGACGTAGCCGATCCAGACCGGCTCCGGCGACAGCGGGCCGTTGCCGTAGGGCGCGTACTCTTCCGGCAGGCCGTCCTCCTGGACGTCCTCGAGCGACTTGCCGGCGCTCTTCTGCTTGTCGATGTGGTCGATCGTCTCCGCGACGTAGTCGTGGTACTTCTGCAGGTCGGCCTTCGTCGCCAGCGGCCCGTGGCCGGGGATGATCTTCGTTTCGTCGTCGACGATCTGGAGCAGTTGGGCCATGTTGTCGCGCAGGCCGAGGGCGCTGCCGCCGACGTCCCGGTCGATGTACGGGTAGCCGCCGAGGTTGGGGAATTGGTCGCCGGCATGGACGACGTTCGAGTCGCGGAAGAAGATCGCCGCGTCGCCGTCCGTGTGCGCGGGGTTGCCGAAGTGGATCACGTCGATCGCCTCACCGTTCCAGTGCAGCGTGACGCTCTCGTTGAACGTGACGATCGGCAGCGCCTCGGACGGGAACGGCGTCGCCGAGAAGTTGGCCCCGGCATGCCGGTTCTCCAGCAGGCGCTTGCGCACGTTCGCGTGCGCGACGATCGCGGAGTCCGCCCCGAAGCCCGCGTTGCCGCCCGCGTGGTCGAAGTGGTAGTGCGAGTTGACGACGAAGTCGATCCTGCCCTCCTGGATCTTCGCCACCGCCGCCTTGATCTTCGGCACCACCGGCATCATCGCGTCGTCGACGATCAGGATGCCGTCGTCGCCCGCGGATACGGCCAGGTTCCCGGCCAGTCCCGGCTCGGGCAGCAGAAGGTAGACCGTGTCGCTCAACTGGGTCTGGTGCCAGACGATCTGTTCGCCTGCCCGTTTGGCCCAGTCGTCGATGTAGCTTTGAGCAGCGGCCGGGAAGGCAGCGGTGACGCTGAGGGCCGCGATGGCGAGGCAAAGGCAGGCCGGACGAATACGGTTCTTCGAGTTCTCTTTGATCATCGTTCCTCTTTCCCCAAGTTCGTAACGAACAACCCTATCGCCGTGAGGACGGTTGCAACTTCCGGCTCTCCTCCGTAGCAGCCAACTCCACGGCCCCCTCCGCCCCCTCGATGACGACCTTCATCTCCGGCTCTCCCTCCGAAACCTCAACGTCCACCCCCAGACCTGCGAGCACCGCTCCCAGCTCCGTCGCATCCGGCGTCGAGATCCCGAACGACACGAGCTCGCCGCCCACCGGCGTCGTCGTCGCCGGGTGTGGAGACTCCCGCCAGTCGATGAAGAACGGCATCCCGTAGCCGCCCCCCTGCGGGAACAACAGGTCCCACACCAGGAGCCCGCCGTCGGCCGTGCGCCGCCGAGTCTCCACGGGACCGGCCGACGGGATCCCGGCCTCCTGGAGCAGGCCCTTCGTCATGCCCAGATCGCCCTGCGCCGCCCAGGTCACGAGCCCCCCGGTGCTCATCGCGGCCATGCCCGCGACCATCTGGCTCTCGACCGACTGCGCCGGGTCCGGCGCAATGATCTCGAGGTACGTGTCGCCGAGGCTCAGCAGAGCGTTGCGGGTTCCGAGCCCCTCGTGCGAGCCGCCGAAGACAGGTGCTGTGCCGAAGACGTCCTCAGCCCACGCCATACCCTCGTCGAGGTCGGCGACCGCATACATGAAGTGGTCGATCATCATCGGTTCCCCTTTGGCGGGTTCGGGTTCTGTTCGGCCACGTGCTCGCTCGACGATTCCGGGCCCTCGCTGGCGCAACCGCAGCTGAACAGGAACAAAACGGCGACAACTGCCGTCCTTAGACCCACAACAACCCCATCTTACGGACGGTGACCGGTCCAGGCGCGTTCAGCCGCTTGCCGCCGGCCGGCACCATCCACGAGCATTCCGACCCAGTTGAGGAGCCTTGCCATGAAACAGTCCATCCTGATCGCCGCCGCTGTCGTTCTGGCCCTCGCGCCCCCCGCCCTGGCCGCCGACAACGCCCCCGTCCTCGGCAAGTGGGAGTCGACGACCGAGACGCCCCAGGGAACCTTCGAGGTCGTGTACGAGTTCACGGAAGTCGACGGCGAACTCAAGGGCACCTGGACCAACCCCCGGCGGAATGGCGACCTGAAGAACGTGTCCTGGGACGGCGAAACGCTCAAGTTCGGCCGAGAGCTCGGCAGAGGCGGTCAGACCTTCAACCTGAACTTCGAGGCGACGGTGGACGGCGACTCCATGACGGGCAAGATGATCACTCCCCGCGGCGAGCGTGAGTTCACCGCGACTCGCAGCGAGTAGTCACACACTGGGTGCACCTGTCGGTGCGCCGGCCTACTCCAGGTGCTTCTTGAAGAACGCGCTGACCTCCTGGAACACGTCCTGCGACTCCGGCGACGCCGGGAAGATCAGGTAGTCGGCGTGCGCGACACCCTCGTAGACGTGTAAGTCGGCGACCACTCCGGCCGCCCGCAACTTGCGGTGGGTCCGCGCCGTGTCGCTCAGGAACATGTCGCGGGTGCCGGTGATCAGGTACGTCGGCGGGAACCCCTCGAAGTCGCCGTAGACGGGCGAGATGAGCGGATCCTTCATGTCGTGGCCATCGGCGTAGAGCCGCGCCGCCGCGCCGAGGAACCCGTCGTAGGTCACCAGGATGCGGTCCAGCCCTTCGTTCGTGAACAGGCTGTCGCTGGTCTTCGTCAGGTCGGCCCAGGGCGTGCCGGCATAGATCGCTCCGGGCACATCGAGACCCAGGGAGATGAAGCGGTGCACCGCCGCCAGCGACAGCCCGCCGCCCGCGGACGTACCGCCGATGGCGATCGACTTCGCGGACCGGCTCTCCAGCAGGTGCTCGTAGACCGAGACCACGTCCTCGACCGCGGCCGGGAACGGGTGCTCCGGCGGCATGCGGTAGTCGACGGAGACGGCCGGGATTCCCGCGCTGGCCGCGACCATGGCCGCTTCGGAGACGGAGGCGTCGCCGCCGTTCAGGACGTAGCCGCCGCCGTGCACGTGCAGGAAGATGTGCCCCGTGTGCCGCGGATGGATCTTCCCGGGCGACACCCGGTAGACCGTCACGTCCTCGATCTCGTCCTTCTCGATCGAGACGCCGAACCCGCTCGCGACCTGGTCGAGGTTGGCGTTGGCCGTCGCCTTCTGCATCACCAGCCACTGTTCGTCGCTCTGCGGCGTCTGCTGCTTCGACGCGGCGACGCTGGGTGCGGGCGTAGCGGCAAGAGCTGAGCGGAGAACGTCGCTCGCACCCGCGGGCGCCGGCACGACCCGCTCCCCGATCGTCCAGGAGCCCGCCTCCTGGGCCGTTGCGGCCGGCGTACCGGCAACGGTGAATGCGAGTGCCAGGCTAAACGCCAGCGGAACGGCGAGTGCGGTTCGAGAATTGGATCTCTTCACGGGGCTTCTCCTTGTGTGCGACGGGAATGCAACATGCCGCGGACGATACCCTCTGCGTCGATCCACACTGGGACTCCCCACCATTTGGCAAGTGGGGTAGTCGGCCTCGATTGTCGGTGCGCGGCGTTGGGTTTTCCGCAGTCACGTTGAGTGTTCAGACGAGTCGGTGCCTGCGTTGATGTGGTTTCGCGATTTCGTGTTGGCGGGTGTTCCGTCCCGTGGGGTTGAGGTTCCGGTCTGATGGTGGGTTCGGGGATTCGGTCCGGGACGGTCGGGGTTCGGGCGTGTCGTTTTGGCTGGTGTTTGCTCGGCCTCGGTAGGCGCGGCGGCTTCTTCGGGGTGGTTTCGTTGTCCGTGCGGCGCCTGGAAGAGGGTCCGGTCTCGGAGCATGGCGCAGGCGATGCGGAGGAGCCGGTCGCCGACGATGCGCAGTGCGTGTCCGTGGGTTTTGCCCCTCTTTCGGGCGCGGTCGTACCTGGCGCGGGATTCGGGGTCTCTCTGGACGGCGACTCTGGTCCAGTGGTAGACGGCGTCGGCGAGTCTGTGGTTCCTGGCTCGTCGCTGGCGGACGGTCTTCGTGTTGCCCGAGCTGACGGTTATGGGTGCTACTCCGGCGAGGCATCTCAGGGCGGCGTGGTCGCGTTGTCGTATGGCCTGTTCGGCTTCGGTGAGGAGGGTGGCGAGCACGTGGTTTCCGATTCCGGGTATGGAGTCGAGGATGGCGGCGTCGCGGAGTTCGTCGTCTTCGGTCTTGGTTTCCTTGGCCTGTTGGAGTGTTTGCTGGAGCTGGCGTCTGGCCTTGTCGATCTGCTTGTTGTACTGCTCGAGGATCGGCAGCAGGCTCAGGATGCGGTTTCTGGCGCTTTCGACGCTGGCGTCCCGGCGCTTGATCGGCTGGGCCTTCAGGCGTTCTCTGAGTTCGTCGGCGTCGATCCGGCGGACGCGGTGCTTCTTGAGCAGCTTGGCCAGTGTGGTCTTCCTCGTGCGCCGGGCCTTGTCCGGAGTGGGCACGCGCTTCCACAGGTCGATCGCCCAGGGCGTCGTCACGTCGCCATCGGTCGCGTCGAGAAACTGCGGGTAGTAGTCCACGAGATGCTGTCGGATGCGATTCGCGATCCCGTTGCGGTCTTCGACGAGTTCCTTCCTGGCGCGGGCTTTGCCGCGCATCTCGATGACGTCGTCGTCGGGTTCCGGGACCGGTCTGAGGCATTCCGGATCGGTGCGCAGCGCCGAGGCCAGCGCCTTGGCGTCGCGCCGGTCGTCCTTGGCGCCGGCGGCCGAGAAGCGGTCGCGGAAACGGTCGAGCTGCATGGGGTTGATGGAGTGGACGGGAAAGCCCGATTCCATCAGGGTTTCGACCACGGGTCCGTGCGGCACCTCGATGGCGACCCCGATCCGGTCCGCCGGGCGCCGGGCGCGGTCGAGGAGCCAGTCGCTCATGGCGGCGAGGCCCCTGCCGCCGTGGTCGAACGCCCGCTCCTTGACCACCCTGCCCCGGTGGTCCATCAGGCAGACGTGGTGTTCTCGGCTTCCCCAGTCCACGCCGGCGGTGTACGTCGTCGTCATGTTGTCCTCCTTGGTGGGTTAGCGTTGGCTGGTCGGCTCACCGCGATGCCGTTCGGTACCTGTACTGGCGCTCATGGCGCATACTCCCCACTGGATGTTCATCGCGGTGCAGGCAGCCAGGGCACAAATCCCAGCAGGGTGCTCGATGCACAGTGCGCCGTTGGTGCTCCTGGCTGCCCGCCGACTTCACGAGGCTCCGGTCAGCGTCGCGGGAGGGCCCGCCGCGGCGCCGGCCGCGGAAGCTGCCGGTCCCGCGGAAAACGGCAAGCCGTTTCCCGCCGGACCTTGGAAAACCGGCGGACCGGTTTCCCACAGCTACCGCGGCCTCGGCGGCTGCGGCGGATCGGTACAAGACGGTGACCGGATTCAACCCCGGAAAGGTACAGGTGCGCCGGCCTTCTGGCCGGCTTCCGAAGAAAGACCCGCCGCGAAGCGGCGACCATGCTGCGGAGTCCGAGACCGACCGGTGAAGTTCTCCCTGATCACAGGCGCCGTCCTGTTAGCCCTCGCCGCCCCCGCCGCCGCGCAATGGCCACCGCCGCCCGTCTACGGTCCGGTCGAGCCGTCCCGCACCTGCGAGAGCCTCGCGGACCTGCAACTCGCCGACGCCACCATCGAGTCGGCGACCATCGAAACCGCCGGCCCCACCGGCCCTCCGTACTGCCAGGTCACCGCCGCCGCCACCCACCCACCAGCCAACGACCGCATCACGATCTGGGTCGCCCTCCCTCTTGAGAACTGGAACGGCCGCTTCCTCGGCACCGGCGGCGGCGGATTCTCCGGCGGAAGTCCGCGCACGCTCCCGGTCGCCGTGCGGGAGGGCTTCGCGGCTGCCGCCACAGACACCGGCCACGCAGAGAACAGCGGCAGCTTCGCGCTCGGGCCGGACGGTGCCCTCGAGTGGATGCTGATCCGCGACAACGCCTACCTCGGCATCCACGCGATGACTCGGGTCGGCAAGGAGCTCACGGCAGCCTTCTACGGCCGGCAACCGAGGTCCTCCTACTTCCGCGGCTGCTCGACCGGCGGTCGCCAGGGCCTGATGGAAGTCCAGCGCTATCCCGACGACTACGACGGCGTGCTCTCCGGAGCGCCGGCGATCAACTGGGACCGCTTGCACCTCGCCCAGATGTGGGGCCAGCTCGTCATGCTGGAGAACGACCACTTCGTGCGGCCGTGCGCCTTCCGGCTCGCCCAGGCGAAAGCCGTCGAAGCCTGCGATCTCCAGGACGGCCTGGCCGACGGCGTGATCCCGGAGCCCCGCCAGTGCCCGTTCGATCCTGGCGAACTCCTCGGTACCGAGGCCGAAGGCTGTGGACCGATCACCGAGGCCGACGTCGCCATCCTTCGGAAGATCCTCGAAGGTCCCCGGCGGCGCGACGGCTCCTTCCTCTGGTACGGCCTGGCGCCCGGGACCGACTTCACGGCTCTGAACGGAACGGCCGGTGACCCGCCCGCGGGCCGGCCGATGCGGATCACGCTCGATTGGTTCCGCTACTTCCTCGCCCGCGACCCGGACTTTGACTGGACCGGCCTCACCCACGCCTCCTACGAGCACTACTGGGACCAGTCCGTCGAGGAGTTCGGTCGCGTGTTCGGCACCGACCGCACCGATCTCGCCGGCTTCCGCGACCGCGGCGGCAAGGCGATCGTCTGGCACGGCTGGTCCGATCCCCTGATCTACGCCCAGGGCACGGTCGACTGGTTCGAAGGCGTCGAAGACCGCATGGGCGACACCGGCGACTTCCTGCGCCTGTTCATGGTCCCGGGCGCCAGGCACTGCCGCGACATACCGGGCATCACCCCCGAGAATCCCTTCGCCGCGGTCGTCCGCTGGGTCGAGGAGGGCGTCCCACCCGACACGCTGGGCGCCGCGCGTCGGGACGGCGACGGCCAGGTTCTGGTCTCGCGGCCCATCTGTCGCTACCCGAAAGCCGCGGTCTACTCCGGCAGCGGCGACCCGAAGGACGCGGCGAGCTTCGAGTGCAGGGAGTTACCCTGACCGACCCTGGCCAGCAACAAGAGGATCACGATGGCTCGACTCCCTTATCTCGATGTGGACGATCTCGCCCCCGAAGACCAGAGGCTCCTCGATCCGCCGCTCAACATCTTCAGGGTCCTCGCCTACTGCCCTGAGGGCGCCCGTGCGTTCGGCCGTCTCGGCATCTGGATTCGGTTCAAGACCAGGCTCGATCCACGTCTCCGCCAGATGGCGATCCTCCGTGTCGGCGCGATAACGGGCACCGACTACGAGTACAGCCACCACATCGAACTGGGCCGGCAGTTCGGCCTGTCCGACGACGACATCCGGGCCGTCGTCGCGGGACCGGAGGACGAGTCGCTGACCGAGGTCGAACGGCTCGTGCTCACAGCGGCCGACGAGATGACGAACGGTGTCGGCATCGGCGCGGAGACCTTCAAGGCGTTGCAGGGTCACCTCGACGAGGGGTTGATGGTCGAGTTGACGATGACCCTCTCGTACTACAACGGCGTCGTCCGGATCCTGAACTCGCTGGACATCGACGTCGAGCCCGACTACGAGCGCTACCTGGAGGAGTTCCCACTGCCCTAACCGCACACTGGGTCCGCCGGCGTCCCCGCCGGCTGCCGCCGCAGGCGGTCAGAAGGACGCGCCGCGAAGCGGCGGCGATGTAGGTTCTGGATCAATGAACAGACGTCTGGAGCAGGTTCCCTCGAGCGGGGATCGAATCGACTTCAGCGGCCGGACCGCCGTCGTCACGGGCGGCGGTGCGAGAGACGACGGGATCGGCAACGGCCGGGCCGCCGCGATCCTCCTGGCGCGCGCCGGCGCCGAGGTCGTCGTCGTGGATCTCAACGAAGAAGCAGGCCGCGGCACCGTCGAGATGATCGAGGACGAGGGCGGCGCCGCCCGGCTCTTCGTCGGCGACGTGACGAACGACGAGGACTGCGCGGCCCTGGCCGCCTTCGCGCGGGAAGGCTCCGCGCCACCCACCGTGCTGATCAACAACGTCGGCATCGGAGCGCCCGGCACCGTCCTGGACACCGAGCCGGAACTCTGGGACCGGGTGATGAAGGTCAACGTCCGGTCGATGGTCCAGGCGTCCCGCGCCCTGATTCCGTCGATGGGGGAGGCCGGCGGCGGCTCGATCGTCAACATCAGCTCGATCTCCGCGATCCGTCCCAAGGGCCTCACCCCTTACTCGGCGTCGAAAGGAGCGGTCATCTCGCTGACCCGGGCGATGGCCGTCGATCACGCCGAGGACGGGATCCGCGTCAACGCCGTGCTCCCGGGGCCGGTCTGGACGCCGATGGTCCAGCGCCCGACGATGACGCCCGAAATCCGCGAGCGCCGCAAGAACGCCTCGGCGCTGCGGATCGAGGGCACCGGCTGGGACGTCGGCCGCGCGGTCGTCTTCCTGGCCTCTGAACACGCCCGCTACATCACGGGTCAGGCGCTGGTCGTCGACGGCGGCGTGACGGTACTCTCTCCCGTCCGCTGACCGGCGCCCACGACGCCGACCCGCAAGAGAGGATCGCGATGGCTCGACTCCCCTACCTCGACGTGGACGATCTCGCCCCCGAAGACCGGGAGCTGCTCGATCGGCCGATCAACCTGGCGCGCATGCTCGCGCACAGCCCGTCCGGGACGCGCGCTTTCCGCCACACGGGCGCCTGGATCCGCCACAGGTCACGCTTCGATACCCGGCTGCGCGAGATGGCGATCCTGCGGATCGGCGTCATCACCCGCACCGACTACGAGTACAGCCACCACATTGAACTCGGCCGCCAGTTCGGTATGTCCGACGACGACATCCGCGCCGTCATCGCAGGGCCGGAAGCCAAGGAGCTCCCGGAACTTGAGCGGCTCGTCCTCACCGCCGCAGACGAGGTGACCGAGGGGCTCAGCATCAGCACCGAGACCTTCGACGCCTTAAGGCGTCACCTGGACGACGAACTCCTGGTCGAGCTGACGATCATCGTCTCGTACTACAACGCCGTCGTCCGCATGCTCCGATCGCTCGAGATCGACGTCGAGCCCGGCTACGAGCGCTACATGGAGGAGTTCCCGCTGCCGGAACGCCCGCGGTGAGTTGGCCTGTGGCGCGGTCTCTTCACACGCCTGGTTTCCCATCCAGCTAGCGTCGCCGTCGTCGTACCTCGCGAGCAGCTCTCTTGCTCGCTCCCGTAACGTTGAGCCGCATACGGAGTACTGGCCGACTGACCTCGAAGAGTCTGGACGCTGCCTCCAGGCTGAGTCTCCTTCTCGCGATCCAGAGGGCGGCCTCTTCCGAGACGAGAAGAGCCGGCCCGAGCCAGTTGGCTTCATCTTCCAGTTGTGGATCGAAGTGCCGGCAACCTTCATCGCTCAGTGGAGGTGTGGGGGGATGTCCCAAGATGCCATGGGCGAGTTCGTGTGCCAAGTTGCTTCTTGACCGAAGAGGATGGTGAGCGTCGTTGTACACGATTAGGCGGGCGGTCCCCTTGAAGACCGTGACCGCGGAGAACTCGGAACGGCCGCCGTTGCGGAGGAACGAGACGGCTTGCGGCAGCCGGTCTTGGTACGCGGACAAGGGAGCAACCGGTATGGCTAAGTGCTCGGCGAGAGTGAATGGGCAGAGAGGTTCCGATGCCCCAAGCCCGAGTTCCTTCCGGAACTCGCGTGCATACGAGTTCGCCTCCTTCTTGAAGCCGCGCCGCAGCTTCATCTTCGATCCTTCAGGTCGTCAACGACCACGCGAAGCAGATTCTCGATGGCCTCAGCCGCCCTTGGGGATAGCTGAGGGTCGGCCCGGAGATAGGCCGTGACGTGGGCCAAGGAGTTTCCTTCGGTCGAAGGCTCGTGCTGCTCGATGAAGTCGTCTACACGTAGTCGACCCCAACTGGCGAGGGCAGCCATCGTGTCGACATCGGGTCTCTTGCCTTGGGCCATTCTCGTGAGGCTCGAGGCGCTTACTCCAGCCTCATCGGCGACCTTCTTCCAGGTCAGGCTTCGGTTCTTCCGCTCCACGTCGAGTGCGACGTAGAACCCCGGAGCGTCGAACTGGTCGCGCGGCATAGCGTCTCCCTTCATTCGCCTCTTGCAATCGAGAACGACTCGTGCAAGAGTGGTGATTCGACTGGGGCAATGGAGCCCCGATAATGCAACAGGGGAGGTCTAATGAGCAAGACACGCAAGGTGGCACGCAGCGCCAAGACCGGACGCTTCGTGACGAAGAAGCAAGCCAAGAAGAGCCCGTCCACGACTGTCGTTGAGACTGTGCGGAGGAAGAGGAAGCGGTAGCCGGAGCGATTCGACGTTGCCGAGGACCCGATTCTCTGCTGGAACCCTGGGGTAGCTGAGTGGGAGCGAACCGAGCCCCTTCAGACTGTTGAGTTCGGATCGGCATGGACCGACTACGGGGCCCGCGTTTGAGCTAGCGCGGGTGCCAAGGACCCGAAAAGGAGCAAGACATCAACATGACAGCGAGAAGAACCGGTATCCGGCGCGGCTTCATTCACTTCTCAGCGCCAGTACAGCCTGACCTAGTCAACGTGTTGATTCGTCAGGTCATGGATGCATCCAAGGGGGCGGACGAAGTACATCTGCTGATCAACACTCCTGGCGGTCGCGTCGAGGACGGGATTCACTGCTACAACATGCTGAGATCGATCCAGACCAAGATCACTACCTACAACGTGGGCCATGTGGACTCCATAGGAATCACCCTTTTCTTGGCGGGAGACGCGAGAGTAGCCGCGCCCACCTCCGCGTTCATGTTTCACGGAGTCAAACTTCAGCATCAAGGGGGAGCACACCTGGCGCAACTCGAAGCTCAGGTTGCTCAAGTGAGACGTGACGAAGACCGAATAGGGTCCATCATCTCAAAGCGGAGCAGCCTGACGATCGAGGAGGTCAGGTGCCTTACGGCAAAGGAGACCCGACGTGACGCTGAATGGGCGATCAAGGCCGGAGTAGCGCACGAGATCGGCTTACCGAACGTCCCGGCAGGTACTGCGACCATCCATGTGGCGCCAGCTCCCAACAATGGCCGAACACCCGCTTGAATCGTCGTTGAGCAGCTTCCCCGCTTTCCCTGTCGTGCTGGTCGCAGCCCTGCTGCTGCTCGCCGCACCGGTGGCGGGGCAGGAGAAGTGCGACGCCAAGCCGCGATGGATCGCGGTGGACGTCGTGCGGGGTTACGCGGACGGCCAGGGTGGCTTCGAGACGTTGCGCGGCCTTTACCTGCTCGACCGCTGCAAGGGATTCGACGTCACCGAGGCCGGCCGCGGGGCGAGGAGGATGGAGCAAGAGGCTGCGGCGGATGGGGCTCGTTCGGTGATTTCGCAATTCTTCTACAACAGCAACGGGGAGGTCACGGCGAGCCTGAACTACTACGTCCGCGAGTCCGTCCACCAGATCTGCGCGGCGATGGACGACTGCGGCGATGCGGTCCGGCAGGCCCAAGAGGAGGGCGAGCGATGAGCAAGAAGCGAAACCACCGCGACAAGCGTCCCGTTGCCGTAGCCACTGACACGCCGGGCGTGCTGGAGTTCGTCGACGGGAGGAGTGTTGGTGGGCGCGACACCATCCGCGGAATCGAGTTGACTGGCACTGTCAGAGAGGACGGAACCGCTTCCGTGAAGTTGACGTATCCCGTAGTCACCGACAGCCAAGGCTATGTTGGCGACCGCAACCTCCGGCATCAACAGGACCGCAAGCGCCACCACCGAAAGGAGACTCCCTGAAGCACCTGATCTCAGCCTCGCTGCTTTCTCGGTGCCCCGGCCGCAATCCCGGCGCTGTGCTCCGGTGCCGGACCGACCTAGTGAGCGGGGTACCGCGTCTGGAGGGTTGACAGGTGGACTTGTGCCTCCATGCGAGCCCGGCGAGGCGCTGCGGCACGATCTGGCAGCTGCGGCGACGCGGTCCCTTCATTTGTTGACAAACGTCCATGACTGTGTCTATCGTAATGTCTATTCGGGTTCGCCACGCGTGACGCGGGAAGCGCCGGAGTCACGGACCCGGATCACTTGGCGGTCAGGTGCTGGCGGGCAGGGAGAGGGTTGTCGGAGGAAACATGATGTCGGGCGCGGTCGCGGAGAGAAGCGTGGTGATCGAGAAGCTGGAGTTGCTGAGGACGAGGGCGGCGATACGCTCGGTTGACGTGGCGAACATGCTGGGCACGACTCCAAGGACGGTGTCCCGGTGGAACCAGGGGCACGCGAACCCCAGGCCAGGCAAGGAGATCCTGCTGGCGGACCTGGAGTACATCGTGGAACGTCTGGCGGAGTTCTACTCGGACCCGAGGACCGCACGTGCATGGTTGTACTCCAGGCACAGGTACTTCGATGGCCTTCGACCGGCGGACTTGGTCCGGGAGGGGCGGGCCCAGGAAGTTCTGGAGGCGATCCACGCGATGGCCGACCCCGGCCACACCTGAGGGCTGCCTGGTTGGATGAGGAGCGCGATGCGTCGAGACGGTCGCAGGGAAGGACGCGCCAGATTGAGTAACGAACGTGACGCAGCGCGATCCCGACTTGCTGGAACGACTGGAGGGTCTGGACAGAGGCGCATTCGAGGGAGTCGCGTACAGGGTCGTCTGGCGGGACCGTAGCGCCGTTCAGGGGAGCAGCAGCGGGGGGCGCTGGAACGATCCGGCGAGGCGGTTCAAGATACTCAACACGTCGCTCGAACGAGACGGCGCGGCGGCTGAGTTCGAGGCGTTCTGGTCGTTGTTCGAGCAACGGCCGGATAGACGGGCCTCGAGCTGGAAGTTGAAGCTCCGCCTGAAGCGCGTCGTGGAACTCGGCTTCGAGGAGTTGGAGCGGCTCGGGGTCGGAAGAGCGGACTTCGGCGGCCGGGAGTATGCGCGAACCCAGGAAATTGCCGAGGCTCTCAACCGTCTGGCGTGCGATGGGCTGATCGTTCCGTCCGCGCGCTACGAGGGGAAGAACCTGATCGTGTTCACGGAGAACCTCGACAAGGACTGCGTGGTAGAGGCTGTGGAGTCGGTCGGGTTCTCGTGGCGGGACTGAACTCCGCGACCCGCTGCCGCCGCAGGCGGCCGGAAAGCCGCGCCGCGAAGCGGCGACGATCAGCGCCGCTCCGGCAACTCGGCGAACGTCCCCAGTACGAGGCCAGCCTCGTGAACCTGCTCGACCAGCAGGTCCCACACTTCCCGGAGTTCGTCGGGCGTTCGATCACGTCGGAACCCCCTCGGGGCTCGAAAGGCGCGGGGGTTGATGTACTCGACCGGCAGATCGATGGCCGGTCGCTTGAAGCCCGAATCACCGCATTCGGGACTTGCGGGGAAGAAGCTGAACATCCCATCGACGGGATCGTCGAGTGTCGCTCCCCGGTAAAGCCGGAGATGATCGCGGGCCGATGCGCAGGCTTTCCGCTGCGGCGAGTCACCGGTCAGGGGGCTGATGGTCACATCGAGGAACGTGTACGAAGTCCAGTCCCCGAGTGTGGTGCGGGCTTCGAACCCGTGGTAGTCCGTGAAGTCTCTGACGACGAGCACAGTGTCGAGCATCCACTGCCACTCGCCGCCTACCTTCTTGCTGCTCCCGAACGCGATGACGGACCCTTCGTCTAGCTGTCTCAGGCCGGGCTTGCTCGGCTGGAAGCAGTTGGAGTAGAGGAATCGAGGCCCGAAGATGAAGGGGTCGGTGTTGTGCAGTCCCTCATGGCTGGTCTTCGGGAGGTAGTACGGGCGCCACAGCCAGCGCGGGTGCAGCCAGTCGCCGTCCGGGGGATCGAGAGCGCGGACTAGCTCGGATTCCGGCTCCCACTCGCCCCAGGCGTACAGATCACCGCTCTGTCGATTGCGGTTCTCGTCGATCCACTGTCCCTGCAACTGCATGAACTTCCGTGCGTGGCCGTGTTTCTGCGTGTTCCAGGCCTTCTCAAGGCCGCGATCGGGTTGGTGCTCCCGTCCGGGGTGCGAGAGCTGAACGAAGCAGTGGCTACCGGCCATTCTCGTATGCCTCAACCACGATTGCGCCCACCTCGCGTTTCTGGATGTTGGCCAAATGCCCGTACGGCTTCTGAGCTGCTCGTCCCCAAGCGAACAGGGACCGTTCGCTGGCGACTTCGTACCACCGCGCCCGCACCTCGTACGGGCGCTTCCGGAGATCGCCTTGGCCCGTTCGGTCGAAGACTCTGAGAGTATGCCACGGACCCATGGCCTGGAACCTGATGTGGTCCAGGTGCCATTTCGCCACGGAGAGCAGCACGATCTGAGGACGGAGCACTTTCAGCAGTTCGTGCCAGAGCGGGACGCCGGCTGCTTGGAGGTCCGCACGATCCGGGCCTAGTCTGCTCCAGGTCGGGTCGGTTGCGACGGGTGTGCAGATGTCGGTGTGGAGCGCCGTCGAGCGCTTCCCGGCGTAGTAGCTCGATCTCGCGCCATTGAGGACCGCTTCGTAGGAGCTGAACCAGCCCCTGTAAGGCTCGGTACGAAAGTAGGCCGACATCGCGTCGAGATAGCGGCCCGGCTCCCGCTCGCCATTGTCCTGAATCAGCGGAAAGCGATTGAAGGCATCACTTGAAGGGAACTCGTGGAGCGAAGGATTCAGGCCGACCGTCAGCACGCGCAAGGGCGAATCCAGGTATGCGTCGAGGTCACCGAAGAACAGAATCGGCGCGGCCGGTGCGACGCGCGATGTCAGAACACCGGCGCGGTCGAAGGCCTGCCAGGCCCGGTTGTTAGGGGCAACTGTAAATCTCCCACTTGTGGCAGTCGAAAACTGCACACTTCGCGGTGTGTCGGGGGTCGCAGGCCGTTCCATGCTGGTGGCTTCGCCAACAGCCATGGAGCGAGGTGCGGATGCACGGATGGGAGACGAGGATGTTGTTGAGGCACTACCTGGAGGCTGGCGTCTCGAAGGCGGAGCTGGCCAGGCGTTTCGGTGTGAGTCGCCGGACGATCCACTCGTGGATCGAGTCCGGACAGTTGGAGCGCGACCTGTCGTCGGGCGGGAGCCAGTACTCGCCGCGGCCCCGGCCGCCGCACAAGCTGGACCCCTACAAGGAGTTGATCGCGGTTCGTCTGGACGAGTTCCCCAAGCTGTCGGCGAAGCGCCTGTTCGACGAGGTGCGCGCTCTGGGCTACGACGGCGGATACAGCCGGGTGCGGGACCATGTGCGGGCGGTGCGGCCTCGGGCGCCGGAGGCGCCTCTGGTGCGGTTCGAGACACCGGCGGGTCATCAGGGCCAGGTGGACTTCGGGAGGTTCAAGCTGTCCTGGGGTATTCGCCACGCGCTGCTGGTGGTGCTCGGCTACTCCCGGCTTCTGTGGCTGCGGTTCTACTCCCGGCAGACGATGCCGGTCCTCTTCGAGGGCCTTGAGGCCGCCTTCGAGCGCTTCGGCGGCGTGCCGCGGGAGCTGTTGTTCGACCAGATGCGGTCCGTGGTGGTGTCGGACGACCGTTTCTCGGGCGGTGGCCTGGTGGTCAACGCGGAGTTTCTGCGATTCGCGGCCCACTGGGGATTCGTGCCTCGCGCCTGCCGTCCGTACCGGGCGCAGACCAAGGGCAAGGTGGAGCGCCCGATCGGGTACGTGCGGACCGGCTTCTTCTACGGTCGGGAGTTCATCAACGACGCGGACCTGAATGAGCAGGCGGAGCGCTGGGTCGAGGGCACGGCCAACGTTCGTCTTCACGGCACGACGCGCGAGCGGCCCACAGACCGGTTCGAGAGGGACGAGCGCCAGGCGCTTCGCCCCCTGGCGCTTGCGCCGTATCGGCGCTTGGGCAGCCCGCCGGCGACGGTCGAGCCGTCTCGCCCGGTACTGGCGACCACGGTGCAGGTGCAGCGCCGGCCGCTGCGGGACTACTCGGAGGCGGTCAGTTGAAGGCGCTGGCCGGCGACCGCCGGGCCCGGCTGCGAGCGATGCTGGCGGACCTGAAACTGCCCGGAGCGCTGGAGGCGGTTGACGGCATCCTGGCCCAGGCGGACAGCGGCGCGGTGACCGCGGGCGAGGCGATCGAGGAGCTGCTCAATGCCCAGATCGTCCTGCGCAACAACCGTCGCCTGCAGACGGCGATGCGCTCCTCGCGCCTGCCGGCGGTCAAGACGCTCGAGCAGTTCGACTTCAGCTTCCAGCCGAGCATCAAGCGCGAGCAGATCGAGAGCCTCCACGAGCTCGGCTTTCTGGAGCGCGCAGAGAACGTGATCCTCCTGGGACCGCCGGGAGTGGGCAAGACGCATCTGGCCATCAGCCTGGCGATCGCGGCCGCGGAGTCGGGCCGCAGGGTCTACTACGGCACGCTGGCGGCGCTGATCGACTCGCTGACCGAAGCCAAGGCCGCCGGCAACCTGTCGCGGCGGCTCCGGGTGCTTACCCACCCGGCGCTGCTGGTCGTCGACGAGATCGGCTACCTGCCGATCAGCCAGGACGGCGCCGTGCTCTTCTTCCAGTTGATCAACGCCCGGCACGAGCGGGCCTCGACCGTCCTGACGTCCAACAAGGGCTTTGAGGAATGGGGCGGCGTGCTCGGCGACGAGATCATGGCCGCGGCGCTCATCGACCGCCTGCTGCACCACTGCCACATCGTCAATATCCGCGGCAACAGCTACCGGATGAGAGCCCACCAGGACCTGCTACGGACTGCCGCAGACGAGCGGGGCAGGGAAGCCGCGCCGTGATCGACCGCCAAACCCCCAGCCGCGCCGCGCGTCCGGTGTCGGCCTCCGGTCGCTCCGCTCCCTCCCGCCGACACCGGAGTCCTGCACCACTACCCCGGACGCCTGCTCCAACCGCTACCGCCCCGGAACAAGTGTGCAGTCTTCAGTTGCCACAAGTGTGCAGTTTTCGGTTGCCATTGACACCGGTCGACGAGCGGGGCAAGTGGCCGCCTTGATTCGCCCAGGGGCAGGGGTTTCGTCCTTGTCATGAGTTCGTCGGCCCGCTCTCCGAGTGTGTAGATCGCCACGCCGACGATCAGCTAGGGGGCTTGACAACGAGTCAATCGCCCCGACATGCTTGATCGTAGCCCCAAGGCAAGCATGTGATCCGATCAAAGACCATTCCGACCGAGGCTGGCCGTCGCCAGTGCACCTCCGTCCTTCTGGTCTGCCTCGTACTGCTCGGCTCGCTCCTGGCCGTCGGGCACGGACACGATCAGCTCGAGGTCGGTGACGGCGACTGCGTCACCTGTCACCTCCAGCAGACGCAGTGCTTCCAGGGGAACGATGCTCCGACGCTCGTCCTTGACCGCCTGGGAGCATCCTGCGGCGCCAAAGGGCCCGACAGTCCGGTCGTTGATCGGCCGTACCTGCCTGCGCCGCCCCGCGGTCCGCCGTTGCGCGCCTAGGCCGCCTCTCGATCCAGCGAGCCAGTCTCACAGGACGCTCGCGCGATTCGTCGTACGACTGCCGAGCGCCTGCCGTTCGTAGCGCCTTGCTGCGCGCCTGAGCCTCTTCGGTGGCACGCGGAGGTCGGGAGTGACTCGGTCTCCGAACGAGACCGCAAAAAAACTGAAGGGACTTTCAATGCTCGAAGCAAGAGAACTGTCGAAGTCGTTCAACGGCGTCGTCGCACTCGACGGCCTGAACGTCGAGGTCCAGGAGGGCGAGATCCTCTGTTTCCTCGGCGCAAACGGCGCCGGGAAGACAACCGCCATCAACCTGTTTCTGGGCTTTCTCGAGCCAACGAGGGGCGAGGCGCTGGTCAAGGGGAAGAGCGTCCGCTCTGATCCGGTCTCCGCCCGTGAACACGTTGCCTACATCCCGGAGAGAGTGGCGCTCTACCCCGACCTCTCCGGATACGAGAATCTGAGGTTCTTCGCCGAGCTTGCCGGGAAGCGCCCGGGAGAGCGCGAACTCCTGGAGTGCCTGGACACCGCGGGACTGCCGCGTGATGCCAACCACAAGCTTGCTTCAACCTACTCCAAGGGTATGCAGCAAAAGGTCGGGATTGCCTGTGCACTCGCGAAGAGCGCGGAGATCCTGCTCCTCGACGAGCCACTGGCCGGGCTGGACCCCAAGGCGGCCAACGAGTTCTGCTCTCTTCTCAGGGAGATGCGGAACCAGGGCGTGGCCGGCTTGATGGCTACACATGACCTGTTCCGGGCTCGGGAAGTCGCGAGCCGGATCGGAATCCTGAGAGACGGGCAACTGGTCGACGTGATTGCCGCAGCGGACGTGACGGCGGCTCAGCTCGAGACGCTCTATCTCGAACACATGCACGAAGGCAGGGAGGACGCGGCATGAAAGCAGGAGTCATTGCAGCGAAGGAGGCGCTTGTTGCCCGCAGGGGCAAGCGACTCTGGGCCCTGAGTTTGGGCGTGATTGCCGTCATGGTCGCCTCGATGGCGATCGGGCTCAACCGGACGGCAGCCTTCGAAACGGAGCGTGCCGCTGCCGCGGAGAGCGACAAGGAGGTCTGGCTGGACCAGGGAGTCAGGAACCCGCACAAGGCAGCACACTTCTCGAGATACGTATTCAAGCCGATCCCCACCCTGGCGAGTTTCGATCCCGGCGCCATCGACTTCGGCGGCATCGCCGTCTGGATGGAGGCACACATCCAGAATCCGTCCAGGTTCAGGCGCGCGGAGAGCACGGGCGACCTGTCGAGGTTTGTCGGGCTCAGCCCGGCATGGGTGCTGCAGGTCATCATGCCGCTGGTCGTCATCCTTCTCCTGTTCGGGTCCTACGCGGGGGAGAGAGAAGACGGGACCCTGCGTCAGGTCATGAGCTACGGCGTCTCTCCGGGCGCCGTCTTCAGAGGCAAGTTGCGAGGAGCGTCGTCGGCGCTGCTGAAACTGCTCCTGCCCGTGTTCGCGCTGATCGCCATTGCGGTCTTCGTCTTCGACAGGGGCTATCCGCAGGAAGACCTGCCGGTACGCCTTGCCGGAATCGTCGGCGTCTACGGGATCTACCTCTTTGCATTCGCGATGCTCACCATCGGCGTCTCGGCGCTAAGCCCCAGTCGGCGTTCCGCGGCTGTCTCCCTTCTCGCCATCTGGTGTCTGGTCACCGTGCTCCTGCCGCGCTTCGCCAACGATGCCGCGGTCACTGCGACGCCCCAGCCCGACAGCTACCAGACGTGGAAGGACCTCGAGGAGATCAAGGCCGAGTACTGGGGCGTCATTCCCGCCTTCGGCATTCCGCTCACCGACATCAGAAAGCGGGAAATGGCCAGCTTTCTCGAGAAGTTCCAGGTTGCCAACGTGGAAGACGCCCCGGTGCCGTGGAGCGCCTGGGAGCTGCAGGCGAGCGAGGAGTATTCCGACCCGCTCTACGACGCCTACTACGCCGGACTGAACGACCTGTATGGCCGCCAGGAGGACACCCGGTTCTGGCTCACGGCGTTGTCGCCGACGATCTCGGTCATGGCGCTGTCTTCAGGTCTCTCCGGCTCCGACCGCCTCCACCACTACGACTTCGTGAACAGCGCTGAAGAACACCGGCGGGTCGTGATCAGGCAGCTCAACGAAGACCTGCTCTACAACTCCGGGGCCGATCCGATGGTCTACGAGTCGCCGACCAGCTTCTGGGGCGAGGTTGCCGACTACCAAGCCGGCCCGCCGCCGCTCGTGAACTTCGCGGCGAGCTACGTCCCGTATCTCCTCGTCATGCTGCTCTGGGCCAGCGGAGCCTTCCTGTTCGCGCGCTGGGCAGCCTTTCGGGCGGGCAACGTGGACGTCGGAGCATGACGGGCGCCCTGGTCAGGCTCGAGTTGTTGCGGCTCCGTCGGTCCAGGGCCGCGTGGGCCATCCTGGCCTTCGCACTCTTCGCGTCCTTCTACTCCGTGTGGTCGGGAGTCTCCTGGCGAGAGTCTCACTCCGCGTCCCTTGTCGCGTACCAGGCGGAGATCGAGTCGAAGATGGACGTCTGGCTCGAGACGCTCGCGGCAATCGAGTCCGGGGAGCGCTTCGCCACGCCCTTCGACGCGCGCCCCTCCCAGGTGGAGTTCGCCGCGACCCACCCCGTGGGGCCCCTGGGACATTTGGCGGTGGGCAGCGCGGAACTGCTGCCGGCGCGCGCGAACATCGGGCCTCTGAAGAACCAGAACCTGATGGTGGAGCGCTATGGGTTCGAGAACCCGACGACCCTGACCCTCGGCAGGTTCGACCTGGCCTTCCTCATCGTCGTCGTGCTCCCGCTCCTGATGATCGCGCTGTCGTTCGACGTGATCGCCGCCGATCGGTCGCGCGGCACGATCAACCTCCTTCTCGCCAGCCGGGCCAGCAAGCAGCGAGTCATCGCGACGAGATTGCTGGTTCGCAACGGAATCCTGGTTGGCATTGTCGCGCTCGCCGTCGTCCTCGGCATCGCGATGGCGCCCGATGGCGCCGCGGCGTTCGGCCTGCTCTGGTCTCTCGTGTTTCTCGTCTACAGCCTCTTCTGGATTGGACTCATCTACCTGGTCGTGGGCAGAACGAGGCGTAGCGAAACCTCGGCCGCCGTTCTCGTCAGCCTGTGGGCCCTGTTCACCTTCGCCGCACCGGCTCTGGCCAACAGTGCGGGTGAAGCCCTGTATCCGCTTCCCTCGAATCTCGATTATCTGTCGGATGCGCGAGTGGCGCAGAACGATGCCTGGAAGCGTCGCCCTGAGCTGACTGCCAAGTATCTGAGCGACCATCCCGAGCTGGTCGCCAACGAGATGGAAGCACCGGAGTTTGCTCACGCCTACTTCCTGGCGAACGTGATGGAGATCGAGAGCACGGCGCCGATCGTCGCGGCCTTCGAAGACAGTCACGCCCGTCGATCCGCGTTCGTCGACAAGCTGCAGTTCACATCTCCGGCGATTGTCGCGCAGCGCGCCCTGTTCAGAATCGCTGGTTCCGACTTCGACCGGACGCTGTCGTTCCTGACACAGGCTCGTGCCGCGCTGACCAATCTCAACGACGAACTGCGGCCGGTCATTCTCGCGAGCAACCGCATGTCGACCGAGGACTTCGCCGCGCTCTCGGGATTCGAATTCGAGTCGAACAGTCCGGCCACTGTCTTTGGGCAGATCTCCATACCGGTGGCCTTTCTGGTCGCGTGCCCCTGCCTGTTCGTAGCCCTGGGTCGTCCGGGGAACAGATACTCCCCGTTCGCCTAGCGGACGAAAGAAAGGAAGTCTCGACAACCATGGCCTTCAATCGTCGACGTGTCGCTCTCGCTTCTCTTGGATTTACCCTCCTCTTCTCCTGGCTCCTGGCCGCTCAAGTGTCCGCGAGCGATGGCGATGCCGCGGCTTCGCCGGAGGATGACGCCGCGGCGGCTCGGGAAGACGATGCCGCGCCCGCGGAGGACGTCGTCGTGTTCGACGACATCGTCGTGACGGCCCGGTTTGTCGAAGAGGACATCAGCGACGTCCCCTTCACGGTGAACGTCGTCGATGCGGAGGAGATCCGGCTCAACCGCCTCCTCTCTCTCGAGGACCTGTTCCTCAGTGTGCCGGGAGTGGAGATGACGACATTCAACGACACCTCGAATGCCAATGTCCGGATTCGGGGCGTGGGCGCGATCAACAAGACGAGTCGTGACGACAGTTCCGTCGTGATCTACATCGATGGAGTGCCGCAGCCGATCGGCGCTTCGACCCTCGGCACGCTGGACTTCGAATCCGCCGAGGTCCTCAAGGGTCCTCAGGGTACCCTGTTCGGTCGCAACAGTGAGGCCGGGGCGATCCAGATCGTGACGAATCCGGCGGTTTTCGAGAACGGAGGCTACGCCCGCGCCGAGTACGGGGAGGAGGCCCAGTACCGGCTGGAAGGCGCCTTCAACGCCGCGGTTTCCGACAGGGTGGCCCTGCGCTTCGCCGGAAACTACCGGAGCGAGGACAACCACATCATCAACCCCAACGATTCGGAGCCGATCACCAAGCCGAGCAGTCTGAATGCCCGAGGGAAGCTCCGCTGGGACGTCACCGACAGGGTTGCGCTCAATCTGACGAGCAGCCACGCCCGCCTGCGCGACTCCCCCTTCATCTACTCGCTCCATCCTCAGACCGACCCGCCGCAGATGGATGCCCCTCCCGGCGCCGTCGATGGCGACAAGGACATCGATCAGTGGACGATGAGGGTGACCGCGAATCTTGGCGCGTTCGACTTCACCTCGATCTCGGCGTACGACGAGACCGAGAATCGGTCGACCGGGATTCTCTACGAAGGCAGGCTCTTCCTGCCCCGGTTGGGCTTCGTTCCCGCCAACTACGGCGTCGTCAACAACAGTTTCGAGCGCGAGTTCTTCAACCAGGAGTTTCGCTTGAGCTCGACGGGGGCGAGCGACCTGTTCTGGGTTGCAGGCGCTCACCACTACGACGACACGAGCAAGTCAGCGTCGTTCGACTACGAGGACCCGTTCTTCTTCCCCTTTGTCGCCCTGAACGCCGACATCAACGAGCGTGACTTCAATACGACGACGAACGCCGTCTTCGGCGAGATGACGTATCCGTTGACGGATCGACTGGAGTTGACAGCCGGCGTTCGCCACACCTGGGAGAAGAAGGACTTCCACATCGTCTGGGCACCCAACCGGTTCAATCCGAACCCGCTTCGCTTCGTCGAACTGGAGCAGGACCTGAGCGACGACTACCTCACCGGACGTACCGGCCTCAACCTGCACGTCAGTGAACGTATGTCGTTGTACGGGATCTACAGCCGGGGTTACAAGGCCGGTGGCTTTGCCGACCGAGGCGCCAACGTCACGCGGGGCCGGCTGGACGCGCCCTATGCGCCATCCAGGGTGAACTCCTACGAGGTTGGATTCAAGAGCGGCGTGGGGAGCGGCGACGTCCTCCTGACCGGGGCCGTGTACTTCAACGACGTCAAGGACGATCACATCTTCACCTTCAACTTCTTCACCCAGGAGACGGCGCCCGAGAACTTCGACACCGAAACCAGCGGAGCCGAACTGGAGCTGGATTGGAGAATCACGAACACGCTCACCCTGCGGTCGGGCCTCAACTACACGGAGGCAGAGATCACGGGCGTGCCGGCGAACAGCTTCGCGCGGGTGCCCGTCGGAAGCAGGGTGCCGAACAGCGCCCACTTCAGCGGTTCGCTGGCACTCACGCACATCCAGCCGCTGGGTTCGACTCGCCCGGGTGGCCTGGAGCTCCGGAGCCACCTCAACTACAACCACCTGGGGGAACGCTTCGCGGACCCGGCCAACCGTCTCCTGTTCGACGCATACGACAGGGTGGGTTTGCGCGTGGGTCTCGGGATGGGCCCGCGCGAGATCTATTTCTGGGGCGACAATCTGCTGGACGAGGACATCTACATGTCCGGCATCGTGTTCAATGATCCGGCAAGCACGATCGCCCGCGGACGCAGGGTTGGCCTTGGCGTGAGTTACAACTTCTGAGAGTCGGCTTCTGTCAACTCTCGGCTCCCGGCGCCGTCAACCCCGTCTGCGTCAACAGAAACGTCGCCTCGGCGGCGACGAACTCGATCCGCTCCGACATCGGCAGACCGCGGCTGGCGGCGTGCCCGGCGTACGGGTGGTAGCGCATGATCACCGGCAGCCCCGACGAGGACGCCGCCTGTAGCCGGGCGGCGACCTTGCGGGCCTGGAGCGGCGGCACCCGCGTGTCCAGATCGCCCTGGGTCAGCATGACGGCGGGATAGTCCACGCCGTCGCGGATCGCCTGGTAGGGCGAGAAGCCGCGCAGCGACTCGAACTGGTCCGGTATCTCGCCGTCGCCGTACTCGAGCAGGGCGGGCATGTTGTTCGTTTCGGTGAAGGTGTAGAAGCGGATCAGGTCGAGTTCGGGGAAGCCGCAGAGGACGGCGCGGTAGAGGTCGGGGCGCTGAGTGAGGGAGGCGCCCACGAGCAGGCCCCCGTTGCTCGCGCCGTGGATAGCCAGACGGTCCGGGGCGCTGTAGCCCTCGGCGATCAGCCATTCGCCGGCGGAGATGAAGTCGTCGAAGACGGTTTGCTTGTTGTGGAGCATCCCGGCCTGGTGCCACTCCTCGCCGTACTCGCTGCCGCCGCGCAGCGTGGCGACGGCGTAGACGCCGCCGGCCTCGAGCCAGAGAGCCGCCAGCGGGTTGAACCGCGGGGTCAGGGAGACGTTGAAGCCGCCGTAGCCGTTGAGCAGGGCAGGCGTCGTGCCGTCGGGCTCGAAGTCCTCCCTGTGGGCGATGTACATCGGCGCGGAGGTGCCGTCCTTCGAGGTGTAGCGCACCTGCTTCAGGACGTAGCCCTCGCCGGAGAAGGGCGCCTGAGCTTCCCGGAAGACCTCCCGCGTGCCCGCCTCGAGGTCGAGCAGCCAGGTCACGGACGGCTGCAGGTAGGACACTAGTGACAGGAGCGCCTTGCCCTCGCCGGCTCCCCGGATGCTCGCGTTGTGGTGCTCGGGCACCTCGATCTCGCCGGCCGGCGTGCCGTCGAGTTCGAAGACCCGGATCCTGCTCGCGACGTGGTGCAGATAGGTCAGGTAGAGCTTCCCGTCGATGACCGACACGCCTTGCAGAACGTCGTCGGCCTCCGGCACGACCTCGCGCCAGTGCGCAACCTCCGGCCGGTCGAGATCGATCTCCATCAGGCGGTTTAGCGGCGCGTCCAGGTTCGTGCGCACGAACAGCCGACCATCGTTGTGATGGGTGTTGAAGCGGGCCTCCATGCCTTCGACGATCGGCGTCGCCCGCCAGGTGCCGACCTCCACGATGTACACGTCGCTCCGGGCCCATCCGTGCTGGACGCCGACGAGCAGTTTCTCCTCGTCGAGCTGCTCGGCGCGAACGAAGGCCCGCGGTCCGATCCCCTCGCCGAACACGAGAGCGTCCTCCGCCCGATCGGTGCCGAACCGGTGGAGGCGGACGCGCGATCCCTCGACACGGTCGCGGACCGTGTAGTAGATGCCGCTGCCGTCCTTCGCGAAGAACGCCTGGTCGTTCAGTGCCCGGGGCATCTCGAAGTCGAGGTCGACGTTCTGTTCGAGGTCCCGCAGCCGGACCGTCGTTTCGTCCTCGCCGCCGATGCGGATGTTGTAGAGCAGGAGCTTCCCGTCGGGCGAAACGGAGACGATCCCAAGGTGCGCGTACTCGCTGCCGACTTCCGCGGGACCGATCACGACTTCGTACTCGCCGGACGGGTCGATCCTGGTGGGCCCGGCCTCCGCATCCTCCGGCGCCGGACGACGCACGATGGTCGCCAGCTCTTCGCCCGTCCGGCGCAGGGTGAAGAGCTCGTACTCGCCGGCCCTATTCGGCGAGCCGACGGCCGGCGTATCGATCAGCTCACTCAACCGCCGCCGCGCCCAGTCCCGTTCCAGCGGCTCGCCGACGATCAGCTCGGCGTATTCGTTCTGCCGGTCGATGAAGGCGCGGGTCTCCGGGCTGTCCTGGTCCTCCAGCCAGCGGTAGGGATCCTCGAACTCGACGCCGTGGAGCGTCTCCGTGAACGGGATCCGCTCCGTCTCCGGCGGTGCCGGGTACTCGCCGCCGCAGGCAGCAAGGCCCAGGAGGAGCAGGGCGGCCAGGACCAGGAAGTGCGGCTTCGGCGCGGGCAAGCAACAAGCGTATCGCCTGTCGACGGCCTGCCGGCTTCGTTGACCAGCCGTGGCGCGTCTGGCACAGTGACGGGCGTGAGCACTCCGCTCAAGCGTGTCGTTGCGGTCGTCGTCCTGCTGGGATGCCAGACACCGGGCGCGTTCGTGTTCGCTGCCGGGCTGGACCTGGCGGCTCACTTCTTCGCGTCAGGGCACGAGCACGACACTGCGGACCTCGCCAGGTCGGCGACGCATGGGCACCACCACGACGACGAGGTCGTGCCCGACCACGACCACGACGTCACGCTGGACGCCGAGGCCGACCTTTTGCGGCCCGCCACGTCGTCGTGGGCTGTGCTTGCCGCGCCGCTTTCGTCGTCGGTGACGCTCGCCGAGGGAACGCCCTACGAGGCGGCCTCGCGACGCGGGCCGCCGGCGTCACTCTTCCGGTCTCACTGCGCACTGCTGCTCTGATCCGCGGCCCTGGCCCGGGTGCGATTCGTACCCGGAACCCGGACGTGGAAAGGAGTCAGCATGCATCGCTTCACCTTGGTCGGCCTCCTTGGAGGCTTCTTCGCCGTCGCCGGCGCGGCACAGGACCGGCCCGTCGTCACCGAGGTCGAGTTCCTTTCGGTCCTCGACGAGACGCACCCCGCGGTTCGCGAAAGTGCGGAGGACGTGGCGCTAGCCGAGGCCCGCCTGCTGGCGTCCCGGACATTCGACAATCCGGTCGTCGAGGGGGTGCGGGAGGATCCGAGTGGTCCGATCGGCCAGACCGACATCCTCGTTTCCTGGCAGATTCCGGACGCCGCGCGTCGCCCCGCGATCAATGCCCGGGAGGGCGAGATCGGAGCTGCCCGTCGCCGGCTGGCGTACGACCTGCTGGGATACCGCTTGGCGATGAGGGAGGCATACGCCGGCTGGGCGGTGGCCGCCGCGCGCCGGCAGCGGCTGTCGATCCAGGCGGAGCGCGTCGAGTCGCTCGCGCAGCGCGAGGCCGTCCGCGCGGAGAGGGGGGAAGCGTCCGGACTCGAATCCCGCCGGCTGGGTTTGGCCGCCGCCACGCTGCGGTCCCGCGTTGCGCTCGCGGCCGGAGCGAGCGAACGGGCTAGGGCCGAAGCGGCAGTCTGGCATCCCGGCTTGCCGGCGAACGCGCGGCCGGTTCTGCCCGAACTGCCGGCTGCGCCGTCGCTGGACGGTGCGGACGTCCGCGTGCGTGCCGCGGAGGCGGACCTGGCGGCGGCCGAGCTGGCCCAGCTTGCGACCCGGCCGATCGTGGCCTCGCCGGAGGTCACAGTGGGCTGGCGCCGGCAGGATCTGACTCCCGGCGCCGTCGATGGGCCGATCTTCGGTGTCGCGTGGTCCGTGCCACTCTTCGACCGGCGGCAGGCGGCGCGACAGAGCGCCGGCGCCGGCCTGGAGGCCGCTCGGGCGCGGCTCGAACTCGCGGAGCGGGAGTCCGCGGCCGCGCGGAACGCGGCCAGCACGAACTTCGCACGACTCGCCGCCGCCCTCGCGGAGGCCCGCGAGGAACTCGGCGCCACCGAACGGATGCTGGACGGCGCGGAGGCGGCCTTTCGCCAGGGTGAGGCCGGGCTCACCGATCTGCTCGAGACGCATCGTTCGGTAACCGAGGCGGAGCTGGCGGTGCTCGATCTCCATGAGGCGGCGCTGGCGGCGCACCGGGAGCTGGAACGGCTGGCGGCCAGCCGGGAGGGAGGGCCGGGGTCATGAAGTGGGGTGACGAAAGAAGCGGACGCCGGCCGGAGGCCGGCGGCGATGTTGTTGGCCGCCTTCGGCGGCAGCGGGTCGGAAGACCCGCGCACCCAGAGCACTGCTGTTCCTTTGCGCCACGCTTTGTGTCCGTGGCGGTGCTGTTGCTCGTGGGGTGTGTCAGTACCCCGGCAGCCGAGGAGCACGATCACGTACACGAGAACTGGACAGTCACCGCTGTCGGCGAACGGTTCGAGGTCTTCCCGGAGATCGACGCCCTGGCGCAAGGCCACACGGCGATGGCCCACACTCACGTCACGCGCCTGGCCGATTTCGCACCGCTGTTACGGGGAACGGTCGAGATCGTCCTTGTCGACGGGTCCGGCGAGCAGATCTTCCGCGCGGACCAGCCCGCTACTGCGGGGATCTTCGACATCGAACTGACGCCGGAACGTGCCGGCGAGGCGGATCTGCTCTTTCGGATCGACGACGGGAACGGCGTCGAGGAGATCCCTGGCGGCCGGGTTCTCGTTGGCGCGGCGGACCACGCTGAAGGCCTGCTGCGGTCGGCATCGCTCCCCGCCGGGTCCGACGGCGGCGAGCCCGTCTCGTTCGGGAAGGAACAGCAGTGGCAGGGCGGCTTCGCGACCGTCTGGGTGCGCGAGGGCCGCCTGTCCCGGAGCGTCGATGGCGTGGCCTCCTTCCGCCCGCCGGCCGGTGGCGAGAGCACGATCACCGCGCAGGTGGACGGGGTCGTGCAGCCTCCCGCGGGCGGCCGCTCCTGGCCGTTCGTCGGCCGCCGCGTCGAACGGAACGATCCCCTGTTCCGGGTGGTTCCGCTGGTCGCCTCCGAGCGCAGTCTGGCGACCCTGGAAGGGGAGCTCGAGGCGCTGGCGACGGAACTGGAGAGCGCGCGTTCGCGCAGCTTGCGGCTCCGCGAACTCCTGGCCCTCGAAGCGGTCAGCGAGCGGGAGGTCGAAGAGGCGGGGGTCCGCTCCCGGACGCTGGAAGCCCGGCACCGGGCGGCGGAACGCGACCTCGAGTCCGCCCGTACCTCGCGCGAAGGCGGAGCAGACAGCGCCGGCATCTCGCCGCGCGCCCCGTTCTCAGGCCGGATCGCCGCCGTTACCACGACGCCCGGGGCGACGGTCTCCGCCGGGGAAGCCCTCGCCCGCCTCGTTCGGACCGACGTGGTGTGGATCGAGGTCGCCCTGCCCCCGCAGGATGCGCGGCGGCTCATGGACGCGGGCCTGCGCGGTCTGGTGCTCGACGACCCGGAGAGCGGACCGGTGCGGGTCGAAGGCGACCTCTCCCTCGTCTCGATCTCGCCGGAACTCTCGCCGCGCACCGGCACCGTCACCGTCCTGCTCGAGGCCCCGGGCATCGCCGGCACCGGTTTCGCCCTTGGATCGACCGTCGCGGCGCAGGTGCTGATGGCCGGTGAGGAGAGCGGCATCGTCGTGCCCGCTTCGGCCCTGGTCGACGACGGCGGCGTGCCGGTCGTCTTCCTGCAACTGTCCGGCGAGGACTTCCAGCGGCAGACGGTGACCGTGCTCGGCCGGCAGGGGGACCGGGTGCTGGTGGCCGGCCTGACCCCCGGCCAGCGCCTGGTGACCCGCGGCGGGGACGCCATCCGTCGTTCGTCCCTCATGGCGAGCGGCGAAGCTCACGGCCACGTCCACTGAAGGTTGCGGAGTGGGACCCCTCGAGCGACTGCTGCGATTCTCCCTGCGCCACCGCCTGCTGGTGGTGGCGGGGGCCGCGCTCCTCACCGTGGTCGGCGCGGCGTGGATCCTGAACCTGCCGGTCGACATCTTCCCCGACCTCTCGGCCCCGACCGTGACCGTGATCACCGAGGCTCCGGGGATGGCCGCGGAGGAGGTCGAGCTCCTGGTGACGTACGCGGTGGAGTCCGCGATAAACGGCTCGCCGGGCGTGCGGAGGCTGCGTTCGATCTCCGCCGACGGGATCTCGGTGGCCTGGGTCGAGTTCGACTGGGGCACCGACATCTACCGCGCCCGCCAGGTCGTCAGCGAGCGGCTGCAGCGCGTCGACCTTCCGGCCCAGGCCGAGAGACCGGAGCTCGGGCCGATCTCCTCGATCATGGGCGAGATCACGTTCATCGCGATGACCTCGGCGCCGGTGGAGGAAGGCGGCGTCAGCGCCATGGAACTCCGCCGGGTCGCCGAGACGGTCGTTCGCCGCAACCTCCTGTCGATCCCCGGGGTGTCGCAGGTGGTCCCCATCGGCGGCGAACGGCGGCAACTTCAGGTCACGGTGCGGCCGACCGCCCTGGCTCAGAACGGTCTCCCGCTCGCCGACGTCGTCGACGCCGTCGCGAAGTCCAGCCGCAGCCTGGCCGCGGGCTTTCATGTGGAGGCCGGCGAGGAGCACATCGTCCGCGTGCGCAGCCGGGCACGCACTCCGGACGAGGTTGCTGCGGCCGTCGTGCGCGTCGACGGCGGGATCCCGCTACGGGTCGGTGACGTGGCAAGCGTCGAATGGGGACCGGCGCCTGTCCGCGGCACCGGCTCCTATCGCAACCGTCCGGCGGTCATCCTGTCCGTGCAGAAGCAGCCGGGCGCGAACACGCTGGATCTGACCCGCGCCATCGATGCCACGCTCGCCCGGCTGCAGCCGGTGTTGCCGCGGGGCGTGGTGCTCGAGAGCGAGAACTTCCGCCAGGCCGACTTCATCCAGGTGGCGATCGGCAACGTCGCCGAGGCGCTGCGCGACGGGGCGATCCTCGTCATCGTCATCCTGGCGCTCTTCCTCGGCAGCGTCCGCACCACGTTCATCTCGGCCTTCGCGATCCCGCTCTCCCTGGTCACCGGGATCCTCGTGATCGCGGCCTTCGGGCTGCAGATCGACACGATGACCCTCGGCGGCCTGTCGATCGCCATCGGCCTGCTGGTGGACGACGCAATCATCGCGATCGAGAACATCTTCCGCCGGGTGCGGGACGAGCAACGCCTGCCGGAGGACGAGCGCCGTCCGGCTGAGGAGGTCGTCGCGGCCGCGACCCGGGAGGTGCTGAGTCCGATCCTCCTGGCCACCCTCATCGTCGTCCTGGTCTTCGTGCCGATCTTCTTCCTGCCGGGGCTGGAGGGTCGGCTGCTTCGGCCGCTCGGCCTCGCCTTCATCGCCGCGCTCGCCGCCTCCCTGGTGGTGGCGCTGACGGTCACGCCGGTGCTCGCCGTGCTGTTCCTGAGCCGGGCGGGGGCGCTCAGGGCGCGCCCGCCGTGGCTGCTGCGCGCCTTCCAGTGGGCCTACTCGCCGACCCTCGACTGGTGCTTCGCGCATCGCTGGGCAGTGCTGTCTTCGGCGGCCCTGCTGGTGGTCGTCGCGGCGGCGCTCCTGCCGGGACTGGGCCGCAGCTTCCTGCCGGCCTTCAACGAGGGCTCGCTCACCGTGTCGGTGGTCAGCCCGCCGGGCATCCCGCTCGCCGAGAGCGATCGGCTGGGCAGCCGGGTGGAGGAGGCGCTGCTCGCCTTCCCGGAGGTCGTCTCGACCAGCCGGCGCACGGGCCGCGCCGAGAAGGACGAGCACGTCCAGGGGGTCAACGCCTCCGAGATGGAGGTCGTGCTGGCGCCGCTCGAAGACGGTCGCTCGAAGGACGAACTGGTTGCCGGGATGCGCCGTGCGGTGGCCGGGATACCGGCGGTCACCGTCTCCTTCGGGCAGCCGATCAGCCACCGGATCGACCACATGATCTCGGGTTCCCGGACCAACCTGGCGGTGAGAGTCGAAGGGCCCGATCTGGCGGTGCTGCGGACGCTCGCCGCGCGGATCGAACAGGTCCTGGCGGCCGTGACCGGCATTGTCGACCTGTCGAACCAGGAGCAGTCGCCGGTGCCCCAGATGGTCGTCGACTTCGACCGCACGGCGATGGCCCGGTACGGCCTGAACCTCGCGGACCTCGGCGAGGCCGTGGAGGCGCTGTTTCAGGGCGTCGTCGTCGGCGAGATCGTGGAGGAGGGCCTGGCGTCCGACGTCGCCGTCCGGTTGCCGCCGGGCTTGCGGGCCGAAGCGGACCGGGTCGCGGCCCTGCCGGTCTCGACGCCGGCCGGGGATCTGATCCGCCTGGGCGCGGTCGCCGACGTGCGGCACGCTCTCGGCCCGTCCCTCATCCGGCGCGAGAACGCGCAGCGGGTGGCGATGGTGACGGCCAACGTCACCGGTGCCGATCTCGTCGGCACGGTCGAGCGCGCCCAGGCCGCGGTCGAGGCCGAGGTCGACCTGCCGGCCGGCTACCTGGTGACCTTCGGCGGGCAGTTCGAGGAGGCGGGCCGGCGCGTCTACACCATGGGCCTGCTGGTCGTGCTCATCCTGGTCGGGATGTACGGCCTGCTCTACCTGGAGTTCGGCAGCCACCGCGACACCCTGGCCATGCTCGTCAACGTGCCGCTGGCCCTGGTCGGCGGTGTCGTCGCGGTGGCGCTGGGAGGCGGCGTGCTGTCGCTGGCCACGGTCGTCGGCTTCGTCACCCTGTTCGGGATCGCGACCCGGAACGGTGTGCTGCTGGTCAGCAACTACCGCCGCCTGCTCGGTGAGGGGCTGTCGCTCCAGGCGGCCGTGCGGCGTGGCTCGGAGGAGCGGATGCCGCCCATCCTGATGACCGCCCTGACGGCCGGGCTGGCCCTGGTGCCCCTGGTGCTGGGCGCCGGCGAGCCGGGCAACGAGATCCTGAGTCCGATGGCCCAGGTCATCCTCGGCGGGCTGCTGACCTCGACGTTCCTGAACCTGGTCGTGGTGCCGGTGCTCTACGCTAGGAAGTCATGAGTCACCTGACCCGCTTCGCCGCCGTCCTCGCCCTTCTCCTGTTCGCCGCCTGCAACGTCGAGATCTCTCTCGACGGCGCCGCCGACGCGGACCTCATCGCCGCCGCCGGCGACGAGTACCTGGAGTTCGTCGCCGCCCGCGACCCGTACCTCAAGTTCCGGCGCGGGGAGAAGGTGGAGGACTTCCCGGACTGGACGCTCGAAGCCGCCGAGGCGGACGCTGCCTTCGCCGAGGACCTGCTCGACCGGCTGGCCGGCGTCGACGAGGAGGCGGTCGACCACGAGGACTGGATCTCGCTCCGGCTGCTGCGCTGGAACCTCGGCATGCTGGTGGAGGCGCCGAAGCACTACTGGGCCGACTTCAACATCACGCCCTACGCGGCCGGCGGCTTCATCCTGAACATCCTCCACCAGGTGCTCGGCGCCGCTCCGGTCGGAACCGACGAGGAGCGCGCGCATTACATCCACCTGCTCAGCGAGTACGGCGACGCCATCGGGCAGCTCGCCGACAAGGTCGCCGGACAGAAGGAACGCGGCATCCATCTGCCGAAGGCCCAGGTCCCGGCCGTGGCCGGGATGTTCGAGGGCTACCGGGGTCGTCTCGAGGAGCTGTTCGTGCCGGCCGCCGACCGCGCCGGCGACGGCGCCGGCGACTTCCTGAACCAGGTCCGCGAGGCGGTCGAAACCGGAATCGACGCGCAGTTCGCCCGCCTGGTCGCCGAACTCGGCGACGACTACCTGGCGGCGGCGCCGGAACAGGTGGGACTGTCGGAAGTGCCCGGCGGCCGCGAGCTCTACGTCCACCGGGTGCGGTCGAACACGACGACCGACCTCACGCCCGAAGAGATCCACGAGCTCGGCCTGGAGCAGGTCGCCCAGATCGAAGCGGAGCTGGCGGCGCTGCGCGAGGAGATCGGCTTCGAAGCCACGTCCCAAGAGACCGCGATGAGGGAGTTCCTCGACCAGGTCCGCGCCGACCCGCGCTTCATCGCCGCGTCGCCCGAGGAGGTCGAGGAGCGCTACATGGGCTACATCGAGAAGATCGAGCCCCACATCGCCGACTACTTCGACGTGCTGCCGGAGGCGCCCTACGGCGTCCGCCGCCTCGACCCGACGTCGGAGGCGACGATGACCTTTGGCGTCTACCAGCTTCCCACGTCCGTCAACCCCCGCGGCGAGTACCGCTACAACGGCTCCGACCTCGAGAACCGGTCCCTGTTCTCGGCCCAGGGCCTGATTTACCACGAGCTGATCCCCGGCCATCACTTCCAGCTCGCGCTGGCCAACGAGCGCGAGGACCTGCCCCGGTTCCGCCGCGAGACGATCGGCTACGGCGCCTTCACCGAGGGCTGGGCCGAGTACGCCGCCAACCTCGGCAAGGAGATGGGCGTCTACGAGAACGCGTACGATCTGTACGGCCGCCTGGTGATGGAGATGTTCATCTCCTGCCGCCTGGTGCTCGACACCGGCATGAACTACTTCGGCTGGGACATCGAGCGCGCCCGCGAGTACATGAGCGCCCGCGTCGTCTACTCCGATGTCGAGGTCGCCACCGAACTCCTGCGCTACTCGGCCGACATCCACGGCCAGGCGCTCGCCTACCGCATCGGCAACCTGGAGATCCTCCGCCTGCGCCGCAAGGCCGAGGAGGCGCTCGGCGACCGCTTCGACATCAAGGCCTTCCACGCCGCCGTGATCGGCAGCGGCGCCATGCCGATGGTCGTGCTGGAAGAGCACATCGACTGGTGGATCGAGCAGCAGAGGTGAAGAGCCACTTCACTCGACCACCTCATCTCCCCAGAGCTGCTCCAGGAAACGCTCCCACGGCACGATCCAGATCCCGTCAGCCGTTCGTTTGACTGCATCCTCGTTGCAGACGACGACGGCCGTCCGTGGACTGTGCTCCTCGACGAACGCGCGGAGGCCCTTGATGTCCGCTCGTCGCACCCTGTTGGCGCCCTTCACTTCGAGCGCCACGTTCCCGTCGCGGCCCAGGACGAAGTCGCACTCGCGGCCGGACCTCGTGCGCCAGAACCGGATGGGGAAGTCGCGCTCGCGGTAGGAGCGGTAGGCCAGCAGCTCCATCAGAACGAAGTGCTCCAGGGCGCGCCCGAACTCGGGTCCTGCAGCGCTTTCGATGCGCCGGCCCGCGATGTGGTTCGCGACGCCCACGTCGAACAGATAGAACTTCGGCGCGGCGGTGATCACGGATCGCGAATGCCGCCGGCTGAAGGGCTCGACCAGGACGCCGAGCAGGGTATCGACCAGGATCTGGAAGTACTCCTTGACGGTCTTGGAACTGACGCCGCAGTCCCGGGCGACGTTGCTGTAGTTCAGCATCTCGCCGTTGCAGAAGGCGAGCGCATCAAAGAACCGCGAGAAGGCCGGGGCGTTGCGGGTCAGTCCCTCGTCGAACACTTCCTCCTTGAGGTAGTCGTCCACGTACCCGGCCAGCGCCCGGCGATGGTGCGCCGAGTCGTAGTGCTCGGGAACGAGCCCGCGGTTCAGGGCCGCCAGCAGGTCGAAGTCGGGGATCTCGCGCCAGGACAGCGGATGAAGAGCGAAGCGCCAGGCGCGGCCGCCGAGCAGGTTCGCGCTCCCGCGCTTCAGCTTGCGGGCGCTGGAGCCGCATAGCACGAAGCTGAGGCGCTCCGCCTCGATCAGGCGGTGCACCTCGTCGAGTAGGGCGGGCGCCTTCTGGACCTCGTCGATCAGGATCGGCCGTTCACGCTTGGCGCCCGCGGCGGCCGCGATGCGTTCACCGAGGGTCCAGGGCGCGCGCGTGAAGTCGAGCATCAGGCGCGTGTCGAGCAGGTCGAACCGAATCGACTCCGGGAACTGCCGATGGAGCAGGGTGGACTTCCCGGTCTTCCTGGCTCCCCAGAGGAAGGCCGACTGGCCGCGCGGCAGTTCGATCTTGAGTTCGCGGGCGTACATGGTGGGTCTCCGATCTCGGAGTCTACTCCGAAATAGTTGAACTATCTCGGAGTACACTCCGGGATCGCGTGGCCCCGGCGCAGTTCCTGGCCCTCCGAGTAGCCTTCGGGTGGCAATGAGAGCGCTCCTCTTCGGCCTGCTGTGCGCCGTCACATGACGCCGAAGCTCCATCCGCTCAACGAGGACTTTCGCTGGGAGCCCAGAGACGGTCCCTACCGGCGCATCTCGTCCGCGCAGGCCCGCCAGTGGAGCGAGCAGGGTTTCTTCGTGCTCGAGGACGCGGTCGAGCCTTCCACGCTCGAGCGCCTGATCGCCGAGATCGATCCCTGGGAGGCCAAAGCCGAAGCGGCGCTGCGCGAGCTGCCGCAGGGCCGTCGCTTCATCGCCCGCGCCGACGAGATCACCTTCACCGTTCACCTGGTGCTTCGCTCGGCTTTCCTGCGGGACTTCTGTGCCGGGCCTCTCTTTCGGGATCTCGCCTGGGATCTCGTGGGCCCCGACGTCCGCCTCTACTGGGACCAGGCGGTCTATAAGAAGCCGAGCGTTCCGGCCCCCTTTCCCTGGCACCAGGACAACGGCTACGGCTTCCTCGACCCGCAGGCCTATCTCACCTGCTGGATCGCCCTGACCGACGCCACTACCAGCAACGGCTGCCCCCGGGTGCTCCCGGGGCTGCATCGCCACGGCACCCTGGAGCACTGGACCACCGACCTCGGCTACTGCTGCGCGGACGAAGACGCCGAAGGGCTCGCCGCGCCGGCGAGAGCCGGCAGCATCGTCGTCTTCTCCTCACTCACTCCGCATGCCACCGGGCCGAACCTCACCTCGGAGGTCCGCAAGGCCTACATCGTTCAGCTCGCCCCCGACGGGGCTCACCGCATGGAACCCGACGGGAGCGCCGGCTGCTACCGGGCCGTTCCCCAGAGCGACCCGGATCGACAGTTCTCTATTCTGGTTTCCGGCCGACCGCCTGCCTAGAAGCGGACGCCGACCTTGAGGCGGAACTCCCGCGTCAACTGGTAGGTGGAGAGACTGGTTTGGGGCCGCCCGTTCCTCGTGTTGATCAGAACCAGAGCCTGCTCGTTCGTGACGTTGGCGACCTCGCCGCCGATGATGCCTTGCACGCCGCCCCTGATCGGGAACTGGTAGGTGGCATTCACGTTGAGCGTGAAGAAGTCGTCGAGCCGGTTCGTGCCTCTCTGCTCGCGGAGGGTCGTCGTCGTGATCGTCTGGCCGGATACCGGGTGCCTGACCTGGGTGGCGGGCTGCAATCCCCACGGCTCGCCGGAGGCCAGGTGAGCGCTGGCACTGGTCATCAGGTCATGGTTGCCGAACCTCCAGCGCTTCATGCCGACGACGTTGACGATGTGGTCCCGCTGGTAGCTGATCGATCCGAACCAATTCGGGCCGCTGGTGGGATTGAGAATCCCGGTCGAAACCTCAATGCCGCCGAAGCCTTCCAGGTGGTCGTCGTTGTCGTTACGGGACTCGTTGTTGCCTTCGTTCCAGTCCCTCGCGTAGTTCATCTGCAGCGACCAGTCGTTGCGAAACGCGCGGTTGAGCTGGAGCAGGATGCCCTCGTACTGGCGTCTGTTCTGCGGCCAGTTTCTCAGGTCGCGAACGACCGCGCCCTGCTCGTCGAACTGCAGGGTGCTGTGGAACATGTTCTCCATCTCCCACGAGGTCACGCGCGACTTGAAGACCCAGTTGTTCGAGAACTGCCAGTCGAAGCCCACCGAGATCTCGTCCTTGTAGTAGGGCTCGACGGAGGAGGCCAGGGGGTCACGGGGCTCGACGCGGCGCTGGAAGACGTCGTAGAGCCCCGTCTCCGGATTCCACCCGTACTGTGTGTAGGCGTTCTCACCATTGGCGCCGGCCGTGAACTCCGTGAAGACGACACCGAGGCCGATGTAGTCGTAGTAGCGCCCGGCGGATGCCTTGACCAGCATCCTGCCGTCGGCGTTGAGGTCGTAGACCGCCGACAGGCGGGGCGCCACCTTCTGGTAGTCCATGACTTCCTGGTCGAGGTTGTTGTTGATGTCCTGGGTGTCCTGGCGCAGGCCGAGGCTGACGGTGAGGTGGTCACCGACCGTGATCCGGTCCTGGATATAGGCGGCACCTATGCCGCTGGTGAAAGCGGTGTTGCAAGGAACGGGGCAGTCGAAGACCCGCTTGTTTACCGGGGTCGCGTAGCCGCCCGGCAACGAACGGCTGTAGCCGCGGCCGCGGTACTCCGTGCCGATACTCGTGATCGTCGCAAAGGTGACGTCCTGGACGTCGATGCCGGCCTTGAACTCGTGCTTGCCCCTGAAGAAGGTCAGCGAGGCATTTGCCTGATCGCGCGGGAAGTCGTTTCCTCCAGCACCCAGGCGCTGCACGGGAGCGTTGTAGCGCAGACCGTCGGCAAGGTCGCGGTAGCGAAAGTCGTTGCCGTCGGGATCGTCGGGAAGCGCGTCGGGAAGGATCGGGGCCGGCGGGGAACCAATGCGCGCCGTCGTACGTGCGCTCTCGCCTGACCGGAAGCAGAGGCACGGAAAACCCCGTTGGAAGTCTCAAACACTGTACCACGAAGGAAACGGCGTGGGATAGGGTGCCCAGAGTCGCCTTCTATAAATCGATTTAGGAAAGAATCATGCGTGAACTTCGTTGGTGTCCGCTCGCCGGTATCCTGGTCGCCCTGATCAGCGCGGCCGCTGCCTTCGGCCAGGCGACGGAGTCGGCCGAGCCGTTCAAGGTCGGGACCTTCGACATCGACGGCGTGCCGCGCGTTGGCCTGGTCCTGCGGGACAGCCTGGTGATCGACATCGCGGAGGCGAACCGGGGCCTCGAGGCGGATCCCGCCTACCCCAGGATGCCGATGCCGGAGGACATGCTCGAACTGATCGGCCGCTACGAGTACGGTCTCAAGTACCGGCTGTACGAGATCGTGAACCATCTCGTCCGGAACGACCTCCTCGGGAGCGGGGCGCCGGGATACGTCCATCGGGTCGGCGAACTCCGGATCCGGCCCCCGATCATGTACCCGGGGAAGATCCTGAACGCCGCCGTCAACTTCTACAGTCACGTCAACGAGTCGGGAACCGAGGAGGAGCGGGCCGCGGCCCGGCGCCAGCGCCGGGAGAACCGGGGCGTCCCGTATCTCTTTCTCAAGCCCTCCCGGGGCGCGGTCGTCGGCAGCGGCGACGAGATCGTCATCCCCTACGGTCGCGATCGCACGGACTGGGAAGTCGAGCTGGGCGCGGTCATCGGGCGGACGGCGAGGTACGTCTCCGCCGCCGACGCGCAGGACCATGTCTTCGGCTACATGGTCTCCATCGACGTTTCCGACCGCGGCGGGCGGCCCCCGGGAGGCAACCCCATCCGCAGCGACTGGTTCGTCGGCAAGGGGCACGACACCTTCGCGCCGCAGGGCCCCTGGATCGTGCCGCGCGAGTTCTACGGCGACCCGATGGAGAACCTCCGCCAGACCCTGAGCGTCGACGGCACCCTGCTCCAGGAGGCGCGCGCCGGCGACATGATCCACTCCCTGTGGGAGCTCATCGAGTACGGATCGTCGATCATCACGCTCTATCCGGGCGACGTGATCAACAACGGCACCTCAGGCGGCACGGCGGCCGGAGCGGCCGCGACCCGCGGGCCGGAGGATCGCTTCCTCAAGCCGGGCGAGGTGGTCGAGGCGTCGATCGACGGGATCGGCACGCTGCGGCTCCCGGTCGTCGCCGGCGAGAAGCCGCCGGGGGACACCGGAGCTCGGCTGCCCCCGGTCCGCTCGTATCGCTGACGGCACCCGTCCGCATCCTCGCCGTCGAGACCGCGACGGGTTTGGCGCCGCCAGGAACAGAGTGGGCGCCCGTCTCAGCTAGAATCGCCTGAGCACCCTGAACGCTCTGCCGAAGAGTTCGGCGTAGCGACTGATGATCAGGCGACCCAACGTGATCGGCCTCGCGGCCGCCACGGCAGGCATCCTCCTTCTGGTGCCGGCCATGGCTGCGGGTCCCAACCTCGACCGCCCCACCTTCGTCGACGACGTGGCGCCGATTCTCCACGCCAATTGCGTCTCCTGCCACCAACCCGGCGACATCGGGCCGATGTCGCTGCGCACCTACCGCGAGGTTCGGCCCTGGGCCCGGTCCATTGCCCGCGCGGTCGAGAACCGGGACATGCCGCCGTGGGACGCCGATCCGGGTTACGGGCCGTGGTCGAACGACATCAGCCTGAGCGACGACGAGATCACGGCGATCACCCGTTGGGCAGCGAACGGTGCGCCCCGCGGCGAAGGCAACGAACCGGTCTACGAGAAGCCGGAGGCCACGGGCGAGTGGGCGTTCGGCGAACCGGACTGGGTGTTCGAGTTCGATCCGTACGCGGTGGCGGCGGAGGGAGAGGACGAGTTTCTCGTCGTGCCGATCACGACCGGATTCGACGAGGATCGCTGGATCCGCGCGATCGAGGTTCAGCCGGGAAACCGCAAGGTCCTCCATCACTTCATTCTCTGGCGAGCCGCCGAGGGCGCCGCCTACCAGGAAGACTGGATGGCGGCCTGGACCGCGGGCGCCAAGCCCTACCAGTTCCCGGCGGGGTCCGCCCGCCTGCTGCAGAAGGGCCGCATGATGATCGGCGACTTCCACTACCACCCGCGGGGCGAGGCGGCGACCGACAGCACCCGCATCGGTCTCTGGTTCGCCGAACCCGGGGAAGTCGAGAAGGAGCTGATCACGCTGCCGATCTGGAACGCCGGCATCAACATCCCGGCGGGCGACCCGAACTACGAAGCGGACGCGAGTCGCGTCTTCGAGGAAGACGTCCTGATTCACGCGTTCACGCCGCACATGCACTACCGCGGAAAGTCCATGTTCTTCACCGCGGAGCTTCCCGACGGCAGCACCAGGGACCTGCTCGGTGTCAGCAGCTACGACTTCCACTGGCAGACGACCTACCAGTTGTCCGAGCCGATCCGGTTGCCGGCCGGGACGCGAGTCCATGTCAAGGCCGCCTTCGACAACTCGGCCGACAACCCCGGCAACCCCGACCCGACGGTCGACGTCACCTGGGGCCTGGAATCCACCGCCGAGATGCTGAACGGCCTCGTCGACTACGTCGCGGCGGACGGCTCTAGACAGTAGGGGTTCGGCAGCCGTAAAGACTCGTGTGACCGGGGTGTTGTCCAGGCAGCGCCTGTTGATGACACTGCGGCTTTGGAGTCAGGGTTGCGCGCACAAATGTTCGCACTGTATGGTGGGTGTTGAACGGCCGGCAGTTCTAGGAGAACGCGATGCCAGACGGTTACAACTATCCCGCCGACATCCAACGCGACGAGGACGGTCGCCACGTCGTTGCGTTTCCGGACTTTGGGTGGGGCGCAACAGACGGCGCGACGAAGGAGGAGGCGCTAGCCGAAGCCAGGGATCTGCTGCGAGAGCTGATCGCCACCACGATACGCGAAGGCGGCGCTCTGCCCGAACCTTCGCCCATTGGCGAGGAGCGGCCGATGGTCGTCCCGCCGGTGCAGATCGCTTTGAAGGCGGCACTGTACGACGCCTGGCGTCACGCTGGAATCTCCCGGCGGCAGTTCGCCCGTGATCTAGATGTCGCTGAAAGCGAAGTGCGGCGCATGTTGAATCCCGATCACGCCACCAAGGCAGCCACGATCGACAGGGCGCTGCGCCGCCTGGGCAAGCGACTCAGCGTTACTGTCAGCGAGGCCGCCTGAGTCCGGTTCAGGCGCTTTCCAGACGGCGGTTCGTGATCCCCTCGTAGACGACAGCGCGGCGGACGGCTAGCGCCGCTAGATCGCCAGATCGTTCAGGTTGTAGTCGCGGATCACCCGCTCGAACGTCTCGTCGTTGAAGCGGAAGTCGTCCTCCAGGCCGGCGAACGGCTGGTAGACGAACGACGGCTCCCCGGGCCTGTACTGCCGGCGGGCGTCGACCGCAACGGCGATCACCGACGAGCGATCGAAGATCCGCCGTGCGTCGTAGACGACCTCGTCGGCTTCAACGCCGAGTGCGCCCTTCTGCCCCTCGACCGATTTGCGGCGGTGGAAGCCGAAGGTGAGCGAGATGCGCAGGTCGGACGAGGTGTTGGCGAATGAGGCGTGGAGCATCTGCCGGTTGACGATGGTGACATCGCCGGCGTCGCAGACGAGCGGCAGGGCGCCGGGGAGCTTCTCGCTTCCTCCGTTCGCCTGGACCCGCGCCTTGATGTCGATCTTCCCCAGCTTGTGGCTGCCGGGCACCACCCAGAGACAGCTCGCCGGAGTCGTCGGGTAGAGCTGCACCTGGAAGTTGAAGCCGTGGATGCCTTCGTCCCAGTCCGGAGAACCCCAGTGGGTGACGCCGTCCTGGTGCCACGACACCGAACCACCGAGACCCGGCTGCTTGACGAAGATCGCGTCGTTGAAGGGCACGAAGTCGTCGCCGTTGATCGCGGCGGCGATCTCGAGGAGTTGCGGGTGGCCGTAGAGCCGCAGCCCGGAGGACATCGCCTGACACATGGAACTCATGAGGAAGACGACGTCGGCGGGCGCGTCCTCTTCGGGTAACGGCTGCGTCATCTGCGTCGGGTGCCGTCCGCTGAGAAGCCCGGTGCCGCCCCAGGGATCGGCCAGAGGCTTGCTGAAGAGATACGGCCGGCGGGCGTAGTCGAGCCCCAGCGCCGGGCGCCCTTGCGCATCGACGTCCGCGTCCGGACCCACCGGCGCTCGCTCCAGCATCTCGTTGGCATCGCGGCGCAGCTCAGCCACCTCGTCGCTGTCGATGAGGCCTTCGAAGATGTAGAACCCGTGCCGCCAGTACGCGGCCAGGATGTCCGGATGAAGCCGGCCGCCGTCGGTCAGCCGAATCGGCCCCCGGTTGCCGATCTCGTCGGCGAGGCGAAGCCCCGCTTCCTGGTACGCCGCCATGCCGGCCGCGTGCTCCGCCCGGGTCGGCGCTGCTACCGCGTCGCTTGAAAGGCCCATAGCGCGCTTCGGGTTCGGAGGTACATCGTCGTCCCGTCGATCGCCGGCGTCGCCGTGGCGAGGTCGTCGAGATCCGAGACGGCCAGCGGCTCGAGAGAGCCATCGGTCGGCAGCACGACGAGCTTGCCAGATCTCGAGAGCAGGTAGAACTTGCCGTCGGCCACGATCGGCGACGCGTAGAAGCTGTCGACCGCGCCGTCGAGCCGGCCCTGCTCGATCAGCTCACCCGTCGCGGAGCGGAGCGTCGTCGTGATGCCGCTGTCGTCGACCATGAGGAGGACTCCGTCGTCGACGATCGGCGACGGGAGTTGCGGGATCTTGCGGTGGTAGGTCCACCGTACGTGGCTGGCGGTCAGGTCTCCACGCAGGCCCGCCTCCGGCAGTTCGACGGCGAGGATGTTGTTGCGGGTGTCGAGCGCCGACTGGAAGTAGGTCCAGTCCCCCTGGTCGAGGAGGCCGTCGCTGGCCAGGTCGAAGTAGGAGAAGACGCTTCGGACCAGGCCTTCCGGCGCCTCCTCCTCGGAGATCCTTCCGTCCCCGTCGCCGTCATGCTCGGCGACGACTTCCAGGAAGGGCTCGAGCCGGACATGACGCCCTTCCTCGTTCAGTGGCATGGCGTAGCCGTTGATGAAGAGAAGGCCGTCCTCGACCGCGGGCGTCGACTTCATCTCGAACGAGAGGCCGCTCACCCACCAGAGACGCTCGCCTGTTTCGGCCGAGTAGCTGGTGAGGAAGAACGAGCCCGGCACGACGATCTGCAGCTCACCGTCTTCGGGATGGTGGAGGACCGGCGTCGAGTGGCCGCTTCTCGCGGCCGGCCGCTCGGTGCGCCATGCCAGCTCGCCGGACCCGGCGTCGACTGCCAGGACGTGGGAGTCCTGCTGCTGGTCGACGACGAGGACCACGTTGCCGGCCGCGAGGATCGGAGAGGCGCCCATGCCGTAGATGTTGTCGAAGGGACCGAGAGGATGGCGCCAGAGTTCTTCGCCGTCGACGGTGTAGCAGAGCAGGCCGAAGTCGCCGAAGAAGACCCAGACGCGCTCGCCGTCGGTGACCGCGGACGGCGACGCCGGTCCGTTGCGGTTGTCGAGCGTCTCGGTCCGCGGCCTCGGAGCCTCGCGCCGCCAGAGTTCCGATCCGGTCTCGCGATCGAGGGCGATGGTGTAGAGCGCGTCGCCTTCCGAGGCCGTCAGGAAGATCCGGTCCGCGCTCAGGACCGGCGACGAGTCGCCGGCCGGGAGCGCGGTTCGCCAGAGGAGGTTGCGGTCGAGGCCCACCTCGACCGGCAGGGCGCCCGCCTCGATGGCCCCGCCGCCGTTCGGCCCCCGGAATCGCGACCATTCGGCGGTCTCGGCCGTGGCGAACGGCGCGAGAGCGAGGGCGCTCAGGAGCGCGAGCGCTGGCGCCAGCCGACTCAAAGCAGGTCGCCGCCGCAGGCCGACGCGCAGGTGCCGTGCGCCTCGAACGCCTGCACGACGTTCTTGCCGGTGCGCCAGCGATGGACCTCGTCCGGCCCGTCGACCAGACGCTGCGCGCGGACAGCGCGATACCAGCCGGCCAGCGGCGTGTCCATGCTGTAGCCCAGGGCGCCGTGGAGCTGGAGCGCTGTGTCGACCACCTGGTGCACCATGTTGGCGAGGAAGACCTTGGCGATGCCGTTTTCGTTGCGCAGGTCCATGCCGTTCTCCGCCTTGTAGGCGATGTGGAGCAGCATGAGCCGGGCCTTGTAGAGCTCGGCGGCGCAGTCGGCGAGCATCCAGCGAACCCCCTGGCGGTCGGCGAGCCGCTTGCCGAAGGTCACCCGTTTCACGGCGTGCCCGACGGCGAGGTCGAGTGCGCGCTGCGCCCTCGCCACGTTGTGCATGCCGTGGCGCAGCCGCCCGTAGGCGAGGCGGTGCTGACCCATCGCGAAGCCCTGGCCGCGACCGCCGAGGAGGTTCTCCTTCGGGACGATCAGGTTCTCGATGCGGATCTCCGAGTGCGAGCCTCCGAGTTTCAGGCCGAGTTCGGTGTGCGGCTGCATCGTCTCGATGTCGCGGATGATCCGGTAGCCGGGGTTCGGCAGCTCGACGAGAAAGGTCGAGAACTGCCGGTGGCGGGCGACATCGGGATCGGTCTTCGCCATGACGAGCGCAACGTCGGCGACGCTCGCGGAGGAGCTGAACCACTTCTCGCCGTTCAGCACGTAGTTGTCGCCGTCGAGAACGGCCGAGGTCTGCATGCCCGTGGCGTCGGCGCCGGCGGCCCGCTCGGTCATCGAGTAGCAGATGCGCTTCTCGCCCGCCAGCAGCGGCTTCAGAAAGCGCTCCTTCTGGTCCTCGGTGCCGTTCTCGAGCAGGGTCAGCATGGTCGCGTCGTCGGGACCCTGCGTGTTGAGGGAGAGCGCTCCCAGGAAGCTCTCGCCGAGTTCCATCTGGACCAGCGCGTTGGCCAGCGGCCTCAGGCCCATGCCGCCGTGCTCCTCCGGGATGAAGGGGCACCACAGGCCCTGCGACCTCGCCTTCTTGCGGAGCCCGGCCAGCACCTCGTCGAAGTTCTCCGGCGTGCATCCCTCTTCGGCCGGGATGCACTCGTTCTGAACGAAGTCGCGCACCTTGGCGCGCACCGCCTTGGTCTCTGCTGGAATCTCGAAATCGATCATTGCTTCTCCTTCAGGAAGTACTCAGAAAATCGCCAGTGCGTTGATCGGCGAGCCGGTTCCGGTTTCGACGGCCAGCGGACCCGCCACGAGCAGGAATTCCCAGCGACCCAGCTCGGCCGCCGTCGCGGCGACGGCTTCGAGGTCCTGGTTGTCGAAGATGTCGATGCCCATGGCGACGATCGTCAGGATGTGAACCGGAAGGTCGACACCCTCCACCAGCGACGGAACGACGTCGAGGGCCGCATCGGAGCCGATGAACGAGATGTCGCGGGAGCGAACCCAGGGCATCGTCGAGGCGTGGAGGCCGGCCGCGTTCTGCGACACCGCCCAGGGTCCGACCTATGCTGCCTAGCTTGGCTAGTTCCACGCTTCTAGATCTGTCAGGACCGCCGTTCCCCTTAGCGAGGCGTTCTTGCGAGCGAAGTCGACGGCGGTTCTTCCGCGATCGTCCTCTAGGAGCGGGTCGGCGCCTAGGTCGATCAGAAGCTGTACGATCTCGGGATCGTCAGCGCGACGCGCAGCTACGTGAAGAACCGTCTTGCCCTTACGATTGCGTGCGTTTATGTCGAGGATCGGGGCAGCTTCTGGGCCTGCTTCGCGAGCAAAACCGGGCTGTCGCGTGCCCGGGGTCTCGCCAAAGAGCTTCCGTATCTGTGTCGCTAGATCGGCGCTAGGGATCGTGATCTTGATCTTGTTGTTCTTATCAATCTCATGCTCCCAGACCACAGTGCAGGACGTCGCCATCAACAGCGTCGCCATCAACACAACTAGGATGATCTCTCTCATCTTCATTGCATACTCCTTCGTGTATGTAGTAGCGTCCTTGGCCAGTTCAGCATAGCCACTTCCAGTGCGTTGACTATCAGCTTCACGATCCACACGGAGTCGTGCAGTTGTGGACCGACGTCCGTCGCCTTGGCCTGGGACGTGGCGTGTCTGCGTGAGCAGTGCCAACAGAGCTACCGCGTCGCTTCAGCACTCATCGAAGCCGGACCGGGGCCCCGCCCGCGGCCTTCTAGCTCGCCAGGGACGGCAGATTTGCTCCGTCACGGCTGCTTGCAGTAGGAGCAGTCCGAGACACTAGAGCCAGTTACGGTGATGGCTTGGCACGACCGCGTAATGATCGCCCGCGACTCCGCGATGCCCTGGTCTATGCGAGCCTGGCTGACCTCGGGATACTTCGCCTTGTAGCTTGGGTCAGAGATCTGTTTGATCCGGCAGCGATTCGCGTAGGCATTCCCGCACTGAGCCCATGCCTGCCGGTCGTTCTCCAGGGCTGGGGCCGAGAACTCCTGGCAACCTGGTATCTCGGGCAGAGGCGTATCCGGGTTGCTCGACGGATCGCCTGCGAGTGCCGAGTCAAAGACTCCTCCTCCGTCGCCCAACACCTCTTCGGCAAAGCCGAGGCCGGCCTCCACTGCGAGTTCTGAGCCGTCGCCGGCGGCCGCGATTGCTGCGCCCCCGAGCACGGCCGTTGCGACCCGGCCCCATCCACTCCCATCCCGATTGCGGTCGGGGTTCTTCCAGCGCCGGACCTTTTCGATACCGCCCTTCTCGTACAGAATCTCTCGCACTTTCCCGTCCCGGTCTCGGTGTTCCACCCAGAGGCCGTGCTTTCGTCCGTCTATGTACGGCCCCTCTTCCACCAGCTTGCCCACAACCTTGCGGAGGTTCCAATCCGAGTGTTCGTTGGAGACTTCCACCCAGTGGCCGTGCTGCTTGCCGTTCCTCATTTCTCCCGTTTCGGGCTGATCTTCGGAGAAGAAGAGATCCCCCGTGCCGTTGGCCTTCCCATTTGAGCAGCGCCCGGTCCAAGTCTGCGGCGCTGTCTCGTGGCCGTTGTGGTAGAAGTAGACGCTCCAGTAGCCGGGTTCCAAGTAGTAGCACCCCGGTTGGTTTCGTACCATCTGCCAGCAGTCAACTCCTCCGAAGAGATCTTCGCGGGCGCGCTCAAGCTTCTTCCACTTGCGGTTGTACTTGTCCGGGCTGATGCTCCGCGCCACCATCTCTCGACTGATCTCGGCCTCCTGCCATTCGCAAGTCTGCTCCACCCGAATGCCGGCAGGGAGCGTGCCGCGTTCGGCAACAGCCTGCGGGACAAGGTCTACCGCTGGCTCCTCTGTCTCGCCCTGTGTCGTAATCCCTTTATCGGGTGGCGAGGCCGCGTAGTTGTAGTCCAACGACCAGCGCTCGAACTGGGGCGGCACGTCGCTGTGGAACACGAGCAGGTACGTGGTTGTCGTCAACGTCTGGCCCGGCTCGACCACGTTCGGGCCCGTCTCCTGGATGAAGCCCGACGCGTTCGCCCACTCGACTGCCCCTTCCACAGTCCCGGCACGCGGACCGTCCCAACTGCTACAGGGCGGCCACTCGCTGGCGATGTTGTACCGCGCGATCAGATGGTCCAACCACTCGCCGGATCCGTTGTAGACCGAGAAGTCGAGCTGCCAGACGTCCAGGGGCTGACCCCGGTTCGCGGGATCGTAGGCTTGGTCGTCGCCGGCAAAGCCCTCCCTTATCTCGCACGTGGCGGCCGCGTAGGCGACCACCCGCACGCTGGCGCGAAGTTGGATGCCCTCCAACTCCATTAGGCGCTGAGCGTGAACTCCCGCTGGCAGGAACGCCAGAACGGTGGTCGTGGTGGTGACAACGCGAACAACTGAACACATCATGAACCTCCTGCACCGAGAGTGTAGCCGCACCGGGTGGGCGCGGCGCTATGCACAGAGAGCTCGCCGGAGCCGGGCGGCGCCTGAGACCCGCGAACCGCCCGTCGGCCTAGTAGCAGACGCCGCCGCGCCGCTGGACTGGAGGCCGGACGCCGCTCGCCCGTATCACGTCGTGATTTCCGCGCTGGCAGATGGAGCCCTCCTTCGGGGCAGTAGGCTTTGGCGGCTCGGTTCTCCATGCCCCGCCGGACCGGCTGCGGACGTTGGGGTTCGCCTAGGGCCTGTTCACACTATCTCAGCGCATCGACGATGAGCACGAAGACGACGAAGCCGAGGAAGATCACGTCGAGTTTCTCGAATCGAGAGAAGATACGACGAAACCCCTTCAGGCGACGGAAGAGGCGCTCGACCTCGTTGCGCCGCTTGTACATCTCCCGATCGTACTCCCAGGGGTTGAGACGGTTGCTCTTCGGCGGCACGACCGGCACAAAGCCCAAGTCCAGGGCCAACTGGCGGGTTGCGTCGTCCTCGTACGCGCGGTCCATCACCAGCGCCAGATTGGCTGTCGGCTGTTCCGCCGCCATGCTTCTCAGGAGCTCGCGGCCCTGCGGCGCGTCGTGCGCTTGGCCGGGGGAGAGAGAGAAGGCGACTGCCGTTCGAGCATTCGCGGCAACCAGATGAATCTTGGTGGTCCAGCCGCCACGCGACTTGCCGATCGCTTGCGGGCCGTTTTTTTTTCTGCGCCCGTGCCGTCCGGGTGGACCTTCACGCTGGTGCTGTCCAGTCCCAGCGCTTCCACCTTGATGCGGATGATCTGCTCTCGCTGCAGGTACTCGAACACGCGGTCCAGCACACCGCTCTTCGCCCAACGATTCATCCGCACGTAGACGGTGTGCCAGTTGCCGAACCGTTTCGGAAGCCCCCGCCACTTGCAGCCGTGCTCCGCCACGTACAAAATCGCGTTGAGCACTTGCAGATTCGGGAGTCTCACGTTGCCCCGCTGCCTCGGAAGCAGCGGCGCGATCCGCTCGTACTGCTCCTCCGTGAGTTCCATGTCCTTGATCCTCCTCCGTTTACGACGTTCAAGACGACGCAACGGAGGATACACGGATTTACCTGCTAGTGTGAACAGGCCCTAGAGAAATCGCGAGTAAAGTACTGGCTCGCACGCTGCCTGAGTCCCGAAGGAGGCTTGAGCGTTCTGGGCTTGGAGCTTCCGGCCCCGTGTCGCGGGGCGAGCGCGGAGGAGGTGTTGCAAGACGATGGGAGGCCGAGGAGTGAAGAGACGGTGTCTGCAGCTGTTCTTGCTACTTCTCATTTGTTCTAGCTCTGGCAGAGCCGAGTGGATGGTGAAGGAGTACATCGATCCATTCACGGACGAAGTCCGGTTCAAGACCGCGTTGGCGCTGGACCGAGAAGGGGGAGCCATAGGCGTAGCGTGTTTCGCTGACGGCAACCCTGCTCTCGTCATCATGTCGAACTACCTTGGCCGCGAAGGGGATGGTGTCAGAGTTCGGTGGCGTGTCACCGACGGCGAGCCATACGATGAGGTATGGGAAGTGTCGGGGCGGTTCGCCTTCACTCGTCGGGCGCGAGACATCAACTGGTTTTTCCGTGACGTCAAGGGTGCCGAAGAAAGGGGCGAGATCATCTTCGCGGCCGGAGGCGGACCTCTCAGCCGAATTCCTAGTGTTCGTGTCAGAGGCGGAGCGTCGGCTCTCTTTCACGTTATGCAAGAATGCGAATGAAGCCCGAGCCGCTTGCGCCGTGCTTGTCGGGGAGTCGCCCGCCTCGGGGAGCTCCGCTGGCTCCGGAGGCTTCGGGAGGGATTAGAACGTGTGGCGTGTAGACGCAGCCGTGTGGCTTACGTTGATTTCGGGACTGGGCTCGGCCTTGGCGGCCGTTCTGATACTCCGGACATTCCCATCGATCGTAGGCGCGGCTTTGGTCAAGAGCATCGAGGCCGACTACGAAGAGAAGCTAGAGAAGCTCCGTTCCGCCCTGGACGCAAAATACGCCACATTGGGAACGGCGGTCGCGTACTTGTCTGAGAGCCAAACCCAACTTCGGGAAAAGAGAATCGAGGCCGCCGAAGCTCTGTGGTCGGCTGTACTTGAGGTTGAGAGCAAGGCTGTGTATGCGGTCGAAGTTCACAGATACATCACGGAACAGGATTTGGCTGAGTACTTCGAGTCCGGTAGGCCAGCAGCGATGGGCGAGTGGCTAGACAGGTATCGGAACGCGCCGGTTCTGGAAGAGATGGTGGAGTCATTTCGGCCGACGCCATATGAGAAGTACCGAGTGTTCTCCGCCGAGAAGCTCTGGATTCGCTTCAGCAGCCTGCTGAGAGCTCATGAGCGAGTGATTGTGCTGCTGAGGATGTCATTTAGGAATGGCAGTTACGCGGACTGGAGAGCGGATAGTGTCATGGAGGGAATCCTCCGTCAGGTTATGGATGAAACGTCCTTGAGGGAGGCGAAGGAACGCTCTGTTGGAGGGCTCGTCGAGGCTCTCTACCATCTTCGAATGGGGTGTCTCCGAGAGGCAGTTCGGATCATGCCGGGGTCGGGACGAATGGCGGAGGACTTAGCGGCCATTCAAGACGAACTGTTGGCCCACCAGAGACGCGTGGAGGACGGCTTGGAGGATGGCGGAAAGGAAGAGCGGGTTAGGCGGTTTATGGAGTTTCTCGAGGTGCACGGCCAAGAGTCGGCGAGAGCGCCGGATACTGGCTAAGGTGAGGGTCCTCGCTGGGCGGCGAGTGAAGTGTTCGACCCAACGGGCAGAAGTTCGCTCGCTGGCGATCGCGAGGTCGCGTGTGAACGCCGTCGGGAGGCTCGTAGCCGTCGCGCACTAGGTTCCTTCCTCAAGTCGTTTTCTGGCGATTCCATGCCTGGGCCCGAGGCCTCAGAAAATCGCCAGTGCGTTGATCGGCGAGCCGGTTCCGGTTTCGACGGCCAGCGGCCCCGCCACGAGCAGGAACTCCCAGCGACCCAGTTCGGCCGCGGTCTCGGCGACGGCTTCGAGGTCCTGGTTGTCGAAGATGTCGATGCCCATGGCGACGATCGTCAGGATGTGAACCGGAAGGTCGACACCCTCCACCAGCGACGGAACGACGTCGAGGGCCGCATCGGAGCCGATGAACGAGATGTCGCGGGAGCGAACCCAGGGCATCGTCGAGGCGTGGAGGCCGGCCGCGTTCTGGGACACCGCCCAGGGTCCGACTTCGGCGCGCCGCGCCCAGCGGCCGGTACGGATGAAGACGGCGTCACCCGGGCGGACGCGGAGTCCGGCCATCTCCTCGAAGGCCTCGAGGTCCTCGGTGTAGATCGGCGTTCCCGGCTCGAGATACGGCACGCCCTTCAGACGGGGGATGTCGAACACGATCCCCCTCGTCACGATGCCGCCCCGGAGGTTGAAGATGGAAGACCGCGTGCAGCCCTCCTCGGTCACCGTGTCCTGCGAGTAGCCGTTGTACATCTTTCCCTTGTAGAGGATGTGACACAGGGCGTCGATGTGGCTGTGCGAGTAGCCGTGGTAGCTGATCTGGTAGCGATCGCTGACGCCGCCGCGAAACGCGGGCTCCTCGTCGGGGTCGGGAAGAGCCAGGATCGCGCGCTCGAACGGCAGCGGCACGTCGACGGCTTGCTCGATGATCAGCGGATGGGCGAGCGAGACGGAGATGCCCTCCGTCGCCAGGGCGAGCGCCTCCAGGCGCTTTTCCGGGGTGATCAGGTTGGCTGTCCCCAACTGGTCGTCGTTGCCCCAGCGACCCCAGTTCGAGAGCTCCTCCATCAGGCGCTCGATGTCCGCCTGGGCGAGGTCGCGCGATTCGGGCGAGTAGCTCGGAACGGGTTCCGGCGAGGATGCCGGCTCGGGTTCGTTCTCGGGGGCGGCCGCGCAGGCGGCCATCAGCAGTGTGCATGCGATGCCGAGCGCTAGATGTGTGGCTCTCATGGTGCTCCCTGGTAGTGCACGCCTTTGACGGGCTGCGGCACCCGGGTCGTGCGTGGGCCTTCGACACGGTGGTGCATCTCTTCGTAGGAGGCGCCGCCGCGTACCTTGTCGACCATCTCGTCGGGGTCGAAGTCGATGCCGACCGGGTTGCGGGCGAAGTCGGGGCCCCTGATGTAGGCCAGCCCCTCTGCCTTCGTGGGGAAGTTGTCCACCTGCGTCTCGACCCTGTTGCCGTCGGGGTCGGTGTAGTAGATCGAGGTGGTCATGCCGTGGTTGGTGCACCAGTAGGGCTTGACGCCGCTCTCTTTCAGCCTGGCATAGGTGCGCACGACGAGTTCGTCCATCGTCTTGTACTCGAAGGCGAAGTGGTCGTAGCCCTGGTTCCCGGCGCCGCGTTCCAGCTTCCTGTCTTGAACGAGCAGGATGCGCAGGAGGCGGTGATCGAAGCGGAGCAGGGCCAGCTTTTCGCTGCGCTCTACGACCTCACAGCCCAGCGTCCGCACGTACCAGTCGACCATCGGCTCCAGCTCCCTGGTGCGGATCACGGTATGGACGAGTTCGGAGGGCGCGACGGTTTCGTTCTCCGCCGCCGCACCGCCTGGAGCGGGCAGACCGTCCGGATCGAAGTCGACTCCGGCGGCGGCTTTCTCCAGGCCTGCCGCCTCTCCCAGGTACGGCTCCAGGTCCTCGATGCGGTCGAATCGGTCGAGGAGCATTTCGATGCGATTGCCGCTGGGGTCGGTGTACAGGAGTGAAACGCTGTCGCCGTACCGTCTGGCTGCGCGCGGCTCGATTCCCCTGAGTTTCAGCGCGTGGTTGTTGGCGCCGAGCTCGGTGAGCGAGTCGTAGCTGAAGGTGAAGCGATCCCAGCCGAGAAGGCCGGCTTCAGGCACGGGCTTGCCGCCTCGGCCGAAGATCGAGACGCGATGATGCTCGATGTCGTAGGAGCACCAGGCGCCGCCAAGCGACGGTGTATCCGGCCGGCTGGCGACGTGGTGGGGACGGCAGCGAAGGAGGGTCTCGTAGAAGGCTACTGCCTCGTTCAGGTCGCCGACTCTCACCGCCAGGTGGGCGAAGTCGGAGGGCGACACGATGTCGGTGCTGCTCGCCGCCCGCGCTGAACCCACTCCCAGGCACGCCCCCGTCGCGACAACTGCTCCCTCCAGGAAGCGGCGCCGATCCATCGAGCGACCTGCGGACATCATTTGCTACCTTGCCACATGTTGCCGGGGAGGAAGTTCATGAAACGGTGCGTGAGACTGGACGTGAAGCTCGTGACTCTGTCGCTGGTGTCGCTCGCGGCCCTACCAGCGAACGGCCAGACGCAGGAGCCGAAGACGGTCCGGATCGACACCTTGAGCGTGATGGACACGCTCTACCACCTGTCGGGCGGCGGCGCCAACTCGCTGGCGCTCATCGACGAGATCAACGGCGGCGTCGTGCTGATCGACACGAAGCCCCCGGGGTGGGGCCAGCCGGTGCGGGACGCGCTCGACGGGGTGACCGATCTGCCGGTGACGACGATCATCAACACCCACGCGCATCCGGATCATGCCGGGAGCAACGGCGAGTTCGGGAACGCCGCCTTGATCGTTGCGCACGAGAACACGAAGGCGAACATGGCGCGGATGGACCTCTACTCGGGCGCGAACGCCGCCTCGTTGCCCGGGAAGACGTTCGCCGACCGGTTCTCGCTGCTCGAGGACATCGACCGCATCGAGCTGTACCACTTCGGCCCCGCCCACACCGACGGCGACATCATCGTCGTCTTCCCGGCCAAGGGCGTGGCGTACATGGGGGGCCTCTTTCCCTCGAAAGCGACGCCGGTCATCGACACGCAGAACGGCGGGAGCGGCGTGGCCTTTCCCGACACGCTGGCGAAGGCGGTCGCCGGGATTTCAGGTGTGAGGCTTGTCGTCACCGGCCACGGCGAGCCTCCTGTGACCTACGCCGGACGAGGTCGCCGGGAAACCGGGGCGAACCGGCCCTGGACGGGGTTCATGACGTGGGAAGACCTCAAGGAGTACGCCGACTTCAATCGCGACTTTCTGGCGGCTGCGGAGAGGGCCTTTCGAGCCGGCCTGAGCGTCGAGGAAGCGGCGTCGGCGCTCGAGTTGCCTGAGCGCTACAAGGACTACGGCATGGAACACGCGAGAGCGAACATCGAAGCGATCTATGACGAGCTGGTGAACAGGTAGGGAGCCGCGTATGGCCAGAAGACTCACGGTCGTGCTTGCGTGCGTCGCATCCATCCTCGTGGGTGCGACGGAGCTGCGTGCCGACGACTGGCCGGAGTTTCGAGGCAAGGGCCGCCTCGGCGTCTGGCATGAGACCGGGATCCTGGAGCAGTTCCCCGCCGATGGCCTGAAGGCGCTCTGGCGGACCCCGATCAAGGCAGGCTTCGCGGGGCCCGCCGTCGCCGGCGGCCGCGTCTTCATCACCGATTTCGAGGCCACGCACGGCATGCGCGGAACCGAGCGCGCGCTAGCGCTCGATGAGGCGACCGGTCGCATCCTGTGGACGCGAGAGTGGGAGGCGGACTACGCGGGGATCCAGTGGGAAACAGGCCCCGGCGCGACCCCGACGGTCGATGGGGACCGCGTCTACACCCTGGGACGCACGGGGATCCTGTCGGCGTTCGACGTCGAGACCGGCGCCCTCCTCTGGCGCAAGGACTACGCCGAGGACTACGGCGTCGACCGGTTGCAGTGGGGCTTCGACTGGGGCTTCGCCAGCGCGCCGCTGGTCGACGGCCCGCGGCTCATCTGCTTCGTCGGCGGGCCGGAGAACGCACGGGTCGTGGCGTTCGACAAGATGACCGGCGAGGAGATCTGGCGCGCGCTCGACAGCGAAGCGGACCTCGGCGTCGCGCAGCCGATCATCATCGAGGCCGGCGGCGCGCGCCAGCTCATCGTCTGGAATCCGGAAGAGGTCGTTTCACTCGATCCGAGCAACGGCGAGTTCTACTGGCGGCAGCCCTACACGGTCGGCGGCGCGATGACCGTCGCGACGCCGGTGCAGGTCGGATCGCAACTGTTCTTCACGACGTTCTACGACGGCCCCCTGATGCTGAGGCTCGACCAGGACCGGCCGGGCGCCACCGTCGCCTGGAAGGGCTCGAGCAACAGCGAGATTCAGACCGACGGGCTGCACGCCGTTCTGGCCACGCCGATCATCGATGGAGGGACCATCTACGGCATCTGCAGCTACGGCCAGTTGCGCGGCCTGAACGCCGAAACGGGCGAGCGCCTCTGGGAAACGCAGGAAGCGACCGGTGAACGGCGGCGCTGGGTGTCCGGCTTCCTCGTCCGGAACGGCGACCGGGTTTTCATCAACAATGATCGCGGCGACCTGATCATCGCCAGACTGAGTCCTTCCGGCTACGAGGAAGTCAGCCGGACCCATCTCATCACCCCCACGTCGCGACCGGGCAACCGGCGGGAACTGCGCTACGTGAGCTGGGTGCACCCGGCTTACGCCAACAAACACGTCTATGTGAGAAACGACGAGGAGATGATCTCCGTGTCGTTGAACCAGGCAGACTACGAGTGACCATGCGACCACCTCGACTCCTTCTCCCGGCGATCCTGGGGATTCTCCCGGCGGTCGCGCCGCTCTCGCCTGCCGGAGGGGAGGAGCGCTCGGCGTTCTTCGGCGACCTGCACGTGCACACCGCCTACTCGTTCGACGCCTTCTCGTTCGCCACGCGGACGACCCCCAACGACGCCTACCGTTTCGCCGCCGGAGAGGCGATCAGGCATCCCTCGGAAAACGAGATCCAGCTCGACCGGCCCCTCGACTTCTACGCCGTGACGGACCACGCGGCGTACCTGGGGGTCCTGCGCGCGCTCGCCGACCCCGGCCACCCGCTCGCGGACGACCCCGACGTCAAGCGCTACGTCGACGCGACGACAGTCAAGGCGCGGGGAGGCTACCTGCCGGGCGCCTCGGAGTTCGTGGCCCGGCACGATGATCCGGAACTGCTCCGGTCCGCGTGGCAGGAGATGGTCGACGCCGCGGAACGCCACTACCGGCCGGGCACCCTGACGACCTTCATCGGTTACGAGTACACGCCGTCGCGGGACGGCGGCAACCTGCACCGGAACGTGATCTTCAGGGGCGGCGCGCCGCAGGTACCGTTCAGCCGACTCGATTCGGCGAATCCCGAAGACCTCTGGAGCTGGATGGATCGCCTGCGTGACGAGGGCATCGAGGCGCTGGCGATCCCGCACAACTCCAACGGCTCGGACGGCTGGATGTTCCAGACCGAGACGTTCGCCGGGGGCCCGCTCGACGCCGACTACGCGACGAAGCGGATGCGCAATGAGCCGGTCGTCGAGATCACGCAGGTCAAGGGCACGTCCGAGACCCATCCCTTTCTGTCGCCCAACGACGAGTGGGCCGACTTCGAGATCTTCCCTTTCCGCGTCGGCATGTGGGCCAAGAGCCGACCCAGGGGCAGCTACGTCCGCCAGGCGCTGCTGGACGGCATCGCGTTTGAGAGCCAGGAGGGCTTCAACCCGTATCGGTTGGGGTTCGTCGGCGCCAGCGACACCCACAACTCGGGTTTTGTGTTCGACGAGGAGAAGCACACCGGCAAGGTCGGCGTGCACGACTTCGACCCGGTCAGCAGGGGCTCGGTCCCGGCCGACGTCGTCGACGGCGTGCCGACGTATCGCGAGGTCTTCCGCCGCTACTACAGCAACTCGGGCCTGACCGGTGTCTGGGCCGAGGAGAACACCCGGGAGGCGATCTACGCGGCTCTGCGTCGCAAGGAGACCTTCGCCACCTCGGGCACGCGCATCCGGGTGCGGATGTTCGCCGGCCATGGCCTACCCGATGACCTCCACACCCGTGACGACATGGCGGCGGTGGGCTACGAGCGCGGCGTCGCCATGGGAGGCGAGATCGACGCCGATCGAAGCGGCAGTCCGGCGTTCGCGGTCCGCGCGCTGCGCGACCCGTCCGGCGCCCCGCTCCAGCGCCTCCAGATCGTCAAGGGCTGGGTCGAGGGCGGCGACCGGCGCGAGCAGGTCTTCGACGTCGCGTGCTCCGATGGCCTGCAGCCGGATCCCGGGACCCACCGGTGTCCGGACAACGGCGCCTCCGTCGACCTGTCCAACTGCGCGATCAGCCAGGACCTGGGAGACGCCGAGCTGGGAGCGACCTGGCGCGATCCCGGCTACGACCCCGGGCATCACGCGTTCTACTACGTTCGCGTCCTGGAGAACCCGACGTGCCGCTGGTCGACGTGGGATGCCGTGAAGGCCGGCGTTGCGCCGCGCGTGTCCCTGCCGGCGACGATCCAGGAACGCGCCTGGTCGTCGCCGATCTGGATCTCTCCCGGCAGCTAGCTGCTAGCGAGGCTTCGCCTCAGACCGACGAGCATGTTTCTCGCGGTGGTGGGTTTCGGGTGTAGGCGTTGATCGGACTCCGGTCGCTGCTCGCATCTGCGGAGCGAGTCCGCGTTCATGGTCGCTCAGAGGCGAAGGTGGCCTATGCTGGCCGGTGAGGAGCTCATCGACCGGAGTCCGCTGATGAAAGTAGCACGCACGGCAGCCGAGGTTGTTTCGGAGCATGTGTCGTTGACGCTGGAGTGCGTCGATCGGATGTACCTCAACGTCTACGTTCCGCTGCTTCAGCGGGGCGCGGGGGCGGCGTGGTTCTTCCGGGAGGTGCGGGGTTACCAGGTTCCTTCGTCGGTGCTGATGGCGCCGATGACGAGGCGGTTCGTGGCGGCGATCAAGGGCTACGCTCGGCAGCACCGGATCGACATCGTCCCGTTTCGGCGGGGCGAGCGCAAGGACGACCGTACCCGCGAGTACCTTCGCCGGTGGCCTGGAGGGGAGGGAGTGCTGTACGTCGGCAAGGCGCAGGAGAAGGCTCGGGTGGTGCGCACCGAGCGCCGCCGGGACCCGGCGACCGGCGCGGGCTATCCGTGGCTGGCGCAGTCGACGGCGATCGTCAACCAGTACTACTTCTACATCTTCGACGACGACTTCGGTCCGTTCTTTCTGAAGTTCTGCTCGTACTTCCCCTACAACGCCAAGCTGTGCATCAACGGGCACGAGTACCTCAAGCGCCAGTTGACCAAGCGGGGCATCGCGTTCGAGTCGCTGGACAACGGCATCCTGCACTGCTCCGACCCGGAGGCGATGCAGCGGTTGGCGGACGGACTCGACGCCGACCGGATCGACGCGCTGCTGCGCAAGTGGCTGGCTCGCCTGCCGCATCCGTTCTCCGCCGACGACCGGCGCCGGGGCATCCGCTACGACATCTCGATCCTCCAGGCGGAGTTCGCCCTGACCCAGGTCTTCGACCGCCCCGTGCAGGGCCGGGTCTTCTTCGAGCAGGTGCTGCGCGAGCATCTCGACATGGGGCGTCCCGAGCATGTGCAGTTGATCTTCGAACGCCGCGTCACGCGGCGCACCCCCTCGCGGTATCGCACCCGCGTCATTACCGACGGGGTTTCCCCGTCGCTGCACGTCGACTACAAGCACTCGCGCATCAAGCAGTACCACAAGGAAGGTCGCGCCCTGCGCACCGAGACGGTGATCAACGACACCTACGACTTCGACGTCGGCCGTTTGCTGAGAAACCTCGATGATCTCAAGAAGATCGGCTTCGCCGCCAACCGACGCCTGCTCGGCGTCCAAACTCTCAGCCACGACTGTCTGCTCGGCGCCGAGGCGCTCGACGACCTGCACCGTCCGAGATGCGTCTCGGGCCAGCGCGCTTCGGCGCTTCGCTTCGGAGACCGCAGGGTGCAGGGTCTCTTCGCCGCCCTGCTGCGCTTCAGCCTCCTGCCCAACGGCTTCCGCAACCGCGACCTGAGGCCCGCGGTCGCCGCTCTGTGCGGACTGCCGCAGGACCGCTACGGACCCTCCCGCATGACCTACGACCTGCGCCGTCTGCGACTGCGGGGAATCATCGAACGGCTGCCGCGCACCCACCGGTATCGGCTCACCGACCACGGACTGCGCGTGGCCCTCGCCTACCACCGGACACACGCGCGAGTGCTCGGCCCCGTCCTCTCAGCCACCCTCGACCCGGAATCCAACGCCCGGCTCCGAACCACCGTCGCCAACTACGACCGCGAGGTCCAAAGAGCCTGGCGAGGACTGCGACTCGCAGCATGAAACCAACCCCGACCAAGACAAATCCCCTCGGACAAGCCTCGACCAAACTTGACTCAACTGTGAAGACGCCCCTTGTTCAAGGAATCTAGTAGGGCGGCGCCGGATCGAGCCCGACGTCGTTCGCCGCGCCGGCCCGGTGAGAGCGGCCCGGCAGGAGCTCGGTGAGGCGACGCTCTTCCTCCGGCTGATCGGAGACCTGCAGCACCTCCTTGCGCGAAGGGTTCCGCGGCAGCATGGCCCGGAGCCGCTGCTTCGTCCCGGCGTGCTCGGGAAGGCTGGCCAGGTTGCGCCACTCGTTCGGATCGCTGTCGTGGTCGTAGAGCTCTTCGCCGTCGGGATAGGTCGTGTAGCGCCAGCGCTCGGTGCGGATCGAGCTTCTGTCCGGTGCGTCGGAGGTGATCGCGGGGTGATCCCACTCTGCCTCGGGGTTTTCGAGCAGTGGCCGCAGGCTCTCGCCGTCGAGGTCCTCGCGCCCGGGGAGCCCGGCGAGGTCCGCCAGGGTGGGGTAGATGTCGAGCAGCTCGGCGGTCCGGTCGCAGAATGCTCCCTCCGCCTCGATCCCGGGGCCGGCGAAGATGATCGGCACGCGGCAGGAGCGCTCCCAGAGCGTGTACTTGCGCCACTGGTTCTTCTCGCCGAGTTGCCAGCCGTGGTCGGTCCACAGGACGATGACCGTGTTCCCGGCGTGGGGCCCTTCGTCGAGCGCCTTCAGCACCCGCCCCACGTTCGCATCGGCGAAGTTGATGCACGCCAGATAGGCCGCCACGGCGCGCCTCCACTGCCCCGTCGCCGTCACCAGCTCGTGGTCTTCCAGACCGCGCTCCGTGGGACCGGACTCAGGCACGTCGTCGAGGTCGTTCGCGAGGTAGGGCGGCAACTCGATCTCGGCCTCGGGGAACTTGTCGAAGTACTTCTTCGGCGCGTAGAACGGCAGGTGCGGGCGATAGAAACCGCAGGCCAGGAAGAACGGCCCCGAGTGATCTCTCGACAGGTACTCAGCCGCCCAGTTGGCGAGCTGGGTGTCGGTCGTGTCTTCGTCGTCGATGTCGAGAGAACCCCAGTCGAAGCCACCGCGGTCGAGCTGGTTCAAGGGGTAGCCGGGGGGCCACAGAAAGCCACGGAAGCTGTTGTAGTAGTGCCACGACGCGGCCTCGTTCTGGCTTTGGTGAAACGTCTTGCCGCCGCCGATCGCTTCGTAGCCGTGCTGCATGAAGTGTTGCGGCAGAGTGACGGCCAGCGGCATCGCGTCGCGCCAGACGTCGCCGTTGCCGTAGCAGCCGGACGTCGTCGGGCGCTGGCCGGTCATCAGACTCGCCCGGGAGGGGTTGCAGGCGGGCGTCTGGCAGTAGGCCCGTCGGAAGGTCACCCCGCGCCCGGCGAGCGCGTCGATGTTCGGCGTGAGCGTCTGCGGGTGACCGTCGAGGACGCCGATCCAGTCGTTCAGATCGTCGATCGAGATCATCAGGACGTTCGGGCCAGCCGCGCGCGGCTCTCGACTGCCTGCGCAGCCCGCGGCCAGCGCGCCGAGCCCCAGGCCCCCGAGCAGTTCGCGTCGCGAGAGCACTTCGCTCAAGGGGAGCCGTTTCCGCCAACCGAGATCAGTCCCGAGTCCCTGGTTGGATCGTACTCGGGATTCGGCGTTGGCAACTCGAGATCCACGCTGGCGAGATAGTCGTCGAGCATGCGTGAGAGCCGGCGAGCGACCTCGGGACGGAACCGGCTGAGGTCGGTGGTCTCCGCGAGATCCAGATCGAGGTCGTAGAGGACCTCGCGCCCGGACTCCAGCTCGCGGATGAGCTTGTGATGGTCGAGACGGATCGCTGTCTGAGGCGTGACGTGCTTCATGTTGCGATAGGCGCCGTAGTACCAGATGAGAGGCTCCGTACCTCGATCGACCTCGCCAGCTCCTTCGTTTGCCAGCACGCCGGCCAGACTGCCGCCGTCGAGATGGTCGGGAAGCCGATCTCCCGCTCCCAGCCAGTCGGCGATCGTCGGCAGGAAGTCGTAGCCGATGGCCGGCACGTGACTCTGGGTGCCCGCGGCGATACCGGGACCCCGCACGATGAGCGGTACTCGAATGCCGCCTTCCCACACATGCGTCTTGCCCATCGACAGTGGCACGTTGCTGGTCACTGGGCGGTCGGATTCGCCGCCGTTGTCGGAGGTGAAGATGACGTAGGTGTCGCCGGCGATGCCGAGAGCGTCGATCCTGTCGAGGATCTTGCCGACGCTCTGGTCCAGCTCGTCGGTCATTGCGCCGTACGTACTGTTCGAGTGAATGACGCTCGAATAGCCGTGATAGCGCGAAACGGTCTCCGGCTTCGCCAGGACCGGCGTATGGACCGCGTAGTAGGAGATCTGCAGTAGAAAGGGGTGCTCAGACGCCCCGTGCTTCTCCAGAAAGGCGAGAGATCGCTCGGTGATCTCACCGGTGCGCTTGGGATCGGGCATGCCCTGCCTTCCGGGCGCGTTCGTCGTGAGGCCGTCGTGCTCGTCGTAGCCGTGACGAGCCGGCGAGCCGCCGCCCATGTGCCACTTGCCGATGTGGCCCGCGACGTAACGAGGATCCTGCTGCTTGAGAAACTCTGCGATCGTCAGCTCCTCATCGGCCAGATCGGAGATCGGGAGCGGCACGTGCATCGGCTTGTTGCGGTAGAAGTCGTCGTAGAAGAACTGGTACACCGCACGGCCGTTCTCGTCGGGCACGACGTCGATGATGTCGGTGGCTCCGAGCCGTGCAGCGGTCTTCCCCGTTTGAATCGACATGCGGGTCGGTGAGCAGTTCGGCGCTGGCGAGTAGGCGTTGGAGAAACGCATGCCTTGCGACGCCAGGCGCTCGAGGTGGGGTGTGCGGTAGAGGTCGCTCTTCGAGCCGGGGACGCGCTCGTCCATTTGCACCGAGGTCCCCGTCCAGCCGAGGTCGTCGGCGAGCAGGATGACGATGTTGGGGGATTCCGAGACTGCCGGGGAGGACACGACAGTGGCGAGCAGAAGGGCTACGAACTTCTCTCTCATTGGCTCCTCCTGAGAACCGGACCGACCAGGGGCGAGGATCGCCTCGTTTAGACCGTAGCAGTTGTAGAGTCGCCCGGATGGCCGGCAGGGACGACAAAGCGCGCGAGCGCGTGCTGGCAGGCATCGCGGAGCTCGGTCTCAACGAGAACCTGCTCGAGCTCGAGACCAACGGGTACACCGTGCTCCCGGGCGTGCTGTCCGAAGACCGGATCGAGCGCGCCAAGGCGGCCATCCTGCGGCGCGTTGAAAGGACCACGGGCAAGAAGGTCGACCCCGACACGGCAACGTCCGACGACTTCAGCGGCATGGCGTATCAGCATTACCTGATCTTCGAGGATCCGGTCTTCCCCGAGATCCTGCTGGAGCCGAAGCCGCTCGCGATGATCACCTGGCTGCTTGGCGAGAGTTGTGTGTTGTCTTCCATGGGCAGTCACTTTCGTGGGCCCGGCGGCATGCCTTTGTCCGTGCACGCCGACGGGGTTCGAGTCGGCATGACCGAGACGTCCCTGGTCGCCAACTGCAACTACGCCCTGACGCCCTACAGCCGGGAAGCGGGCGCGCTGGTGCTCTTTCCAGGCAGCCATCGAAAGCAGCGCCAGCCCACGGCTCACGAGAACTGGATGGCGGGCCACGAAACCGTTCCGCAGATCATGGCGAAGAAGCTCGATCCGGAAGAGCTGGATGCCCTCGAGTGGACGGTGCCGCGAGGTGCCGTGACCATGGACCTCAATCCGGGAGATGCCGCGATCTGGCATGGCAACTCGTGGCACGGCGGTTGGCGACGGGAGTTGCCTGGCGCGCGGATCAATCTCGCAGCCTATTTCTGCCGGCCCCACCTCTCGACACAGGAGCGACGCGGCGATACCCGGTACCCCGAGGTGTTCGAGCGCTATGCCGACGAGCCCCGGTTTGCCCGTCTGATGGGAGAGAGGATCTTCAACGGCTGGCGTGAAGAAGGGCCGGACTTCACGGGCGCGAAGACTTCGCCCAGCGGCCTGTTCGACTGAGCGCCTACCTGCCCTCGGCCGCCCAGCGCTTCATCAGGGCGATGTTGCGGCTCAGGATGGCCGCGGATTCGGGGTTCGCGCTCACGCGCGCGGAGTACGCGGTCATTTCGCTGTCGTACATGGCTGCGGATTCCGCGCCATGGTCGTTCGTGCGCTCGATCCAATCGTCCATGCGCTTCCTGAGTTTCTTCAGTTGCGCCTGGTGCTTCGGATCGCCGGCCAGGTTCCGGACTTCGAACGGGTCGTCCGACAGGTCATAGAGCTCCTCCTCGGGGCGGGTGGGGGCGAACAGAAGCTGCTGCGTCTCGTTCAACGTTCCGGCCGCATGAGCCTCCCGCAGCGCGATGACAATGCTCTTTCCGTCCTTGTAGAGGTTGGGCTGCAGGTGGGGGCGGCCGGGCAGGAAGTTGCGGATGTACTTGAAGCGCGTCGTCCGTAGCGCTCGGATGTAGTCGACCGTCTCGTCACAGCGGTCGCGCGCGGCAAAGATCGCTGTCCGCTCCTCGTAGTCCTCGCCGAGGATGTCGCGAGAGTGCATGTGCTCGGGAATCTCGATGCCGGCGAGTGCGAGCGAAAGGGCCGCGATGTCGATGTGCTCCACGAGGTCGTCGCGAACCTGCCCGGGCTCGATCGTTGGTCCGGCGATGACCAGTGGCACGTGCAGCCCTTCGTCGTAGAGGAACTGCTTCCCCCTGGCATGGCTGATCCCGTGGTCGGTCATGAAGAGAACGACCGTGTCCTCGAGGTCGCCCTCGTCCTCGAGCCGTTCGATGACGTCGCCGACGAAGCTGTCGGTTAGCCGAACCGAGTCGAGGTAGGCCGCCCAATCCGCCAGCAGGACCGGATCGTTCGGGTAGTAGGGAGGGAGCCTCACGCTGGAGGGATCTGTCCTGCTCCCCAGCAGCTTCTCGACCCGATCGCTGATCTGGCGGAACGACTCGAGCGATCGGCCGCGGTGCTTTCCGCCGGGGAGGTGGACCTGGGCGAAGAAGGGCTGGCCGGGTCGACGCTGACTCCAGTCGGGGCCGTCGTACATGGCCGTGTCCCACTCGAAGTTGTAGTGCGTCTTCCCGATGGTGGCTCGGTCCGTGTTGGGCCAGCCGGTGATCGCGGTGTAGTAGCCGGCCTCCTGGAACAGCTCGGGGATCGGCCGGATGCCGGGAGGCAGGTGGATCTTCAGCTCTCCCTGGCTGCTGTTGTGGTGATGAGCGCCGATGGAGGTCTGGTACATCCCGGTAATGAACGCCGAGCGGTTGGGCGAGCAGACCGGCGCCGTGACGTACGCATTGGTGAATCGCACTCCACGGCCTGCCAGCCGATCGAGATGCGGCGTTTCGATCACCGTCTCTCCGTAGGCGGAGAGATTGGCCGACATGTCGTCGACGATGATCCAGAGGATGTTCGGCGGCTCGGCCGCGTCCAGGGGAAACGCTGCCAGCGCTCCCAGGGCGAGGACGAGGGCGGCCGTGCCGGCGCGGTGCGTTGTCATGGCCTGATTGTCGCCTACGGCGTCAGATTTTTCCACCTGCGTTAGAGTCCCGGCCATCATGATCACACGCCGACAAGCAGTCAAGAACGTCGCCGCCGCGTCGGTCGGGTCCACCCTGGGAGCTGCCTTCAGCTTCGCGAAAACGAACCGGGCGAACCTTCTCTTCCTGTGCTCGGATCAGCACCAGACCGCCGCGACCGGCTGCTACGGCAGCAGCGAAGCGCAGACGCCCCACATCGACGAGATCGCCTCGGACGGCGTCCGCTTCGACCGCGCCTACTGCAACGCGCCCGTCTGCGTCCCCTCCCGCGGGTCGATCATCACCGGCCTCCACCCCTGCAGGCACGGGGCGAAGATCCTGCGGGACCCGCTGCCCAACGAGGCTCGCACGGTCGCCCACTACTTTAAGGACCACGGCTACGTCACCGGCGCGATCGGCAAGATGCACTTCGTCGACGAGACGCGGCGGCACGGCTTCGACCACAGGCTCCATCGCCCCGACCACGACAAACGGCTTACCCAGGCCGAGCAGCAGGCGTTTCGAGACGATCAGTACGTGGGCTACCCCGCGGACGGCGGGTACGCGACCGGGCTGAGCGGCTCCGCCTCGACCCTGCCGGAGCGGTACTTCCCCGATACCTTCTTCGCCGAGGAGTCGGTCGCCTTCCTGCGCGAGAACAAGGACCGCCCCTTCTGCCTGTGGGCGTCGTTCTACATGCCGCATACGCCCTTGGTTCCGGCGAAGCAGTACTGGGACATGTACGACGGAATCACTCTCAGTCTGCCGGAGCGTTCGGACCGGGAGCTGGAGGACGGCTTCGAGGGGCACCTGATTCGCTCCAGGCAGCGCGGCTGGTACGACCAGAAGGACGACGACCTGCGTGACGCGATCCGCGGCTACTACGGCAACATCTCCCAGACGGACGCCAACGTCGGGCGGGTGTTCGACACGTTGCGCGAGCTGGGGCTCGACAAGAACACGGTGGTCGTCTACACCTCGGACCACGGTGAGATGGCCGGCGCGCACCGCACGTGGACCAAGCACAACATGTACGAGCAGAGCGTCAGCGTGCCGCTGATCGTGCGCATGCCGGACCGGATGGAAGCCGGGACCGCCCGCACCCAGCTCATCGAGCACACCGATCTGCTTCCGACCCTGACCGAGCTGTGCGGGTTGGGGAGTCCTTCCTCCGGGATCGACGGCCGGAGCTTCGCGCCCCTGGTCCAGGGCGGGGCGTACACGCCGCGCGAGCACGCCTACTCGGAGTACTACTTCTGCCATCGCAGCTTCACGGTGGACGACCGTTACGTCGGCAAGCCGCCCATCCTGATGGTGCGCACCGGCAAGTGGAAGCTCAACTACCTGAGCTGGGCTCGGTCGGAGCTGTTCGACCTCGAGGCCGATCCGGGAGAGTTCAACAACGTGATCGACGACACCGGCAACTCCGGCATCGTCAGGGAGCTGACCGCCGTCGCCGAGCGCCTCTACGCGGGTTGAGGGAGCTCCGAATCGTGCGGGCTCCATGACCTGCTGCGCTCCGTCGCGTGATGCCGATCGGCCGGCCGGCGGCGCGGATCCGGCCGCCGCGGCGCCGGTTTCGGTCGCGGGGCCGCGCGGTCGCGACATGGTCCGTCTCGACGGCGGCCGGTTCCTCATGGGCACCGACTCTGCCGATGCCATCCCGGGCGACGGCGAGACCCCGATCCGCGAGATCTTCGTCGACCCGTTCCGCATCGACGCCTGCGCCGTTTCCAACGCCGCCTTCGCCGCCTTCGTCGACGCGACCGGCTACCAGACCGACAGCGAGCGGCTGGGCTGGTCCTTCGTCTTCGAGGGTCGCCTGTCGCGCAGCCTCCGGCGCGCGGCGATCGAGGACCGCCTGCCTGAGGCCCGCTGGTGGTGCAGGATCAGCGGCGCCGACTGGCGTCATCCCGAGGGACCGGGATCGTCGATCGCCCGGCGCCAGGACCATCCCGTCGTCCAGGTGTCGCACAACGACGCCGTCGCCTACTGCGCGTGGGCGGGATGCCGTCTCCCGACCGAGGCGGAGTGGGAGTTCGCGGCGCGCGGAGGAATCGAGCAGACCGCCCAGCCCTGGGGCGACGAACTCGAGCCCGATGGCGAGCATCGCTGCAACGTTTGGCAGGGCAGCTTTCCGAATCGCGATCTCGGGCTCGACGGCCATCGCGGCACCTGCCCGGTCGATGCATTCGAGCCCAACGGCTTCGGCCTCTACAACGTCTGCGGCAACGTCTGGGACTGGTGCGCCGACTGGTGGAGCCCCAGTCTCGCCGCGCCGGGCACTCGCAATCCGCGCGGTCCTGCTGCCGGCACGGCACGCGTCACCCGTGGTGGGTCGTACCTCTGCCATGTCTCCTACTGCAGTCGCTACCGCCTGTCGGCCCGTACCCACAACACGCCCGACAGCGCGGCCGGACACATGGGCTTTCGCTGCGCCGCCGACATCGGCTAGCGGCCAGCGAACCTGACGTGAAGATCCTGGTCATCGCCGACGTGCACGGGAACGCCGAGGCGCTCTCCGCCGTGCTCGAGCAGGAGCCGGACGCCGACGCGACGATCTTTCTCGGCGACACGGTGCTCTCCGGCCCGCAGCCGAACGAGACGATGGCGCTGCTCGCGGGCCTCGACGGGGTGTTGATCGAGGGCAACCACGATGTCGAGATGCGGGAGCCGGAACGGTTCGAGGTCTGGCCGGCTCCGTGGCGTGCCTACACGCGGTGGATCCTCGGCACGCTGGAAGCGTCGGGCTGGAAACTGCTCCGTGGCCTTCAGCCGGAGGGCGAGTACGAGGTTGGCGGCCAGCGCGTGTTCCTGCACCACGGCGTGTTGCCTGACGAACCGCGGCAGGCGCTTCCGGACACGGCGGACGATCGGTTGGCCGCGCTTGCGGGCGGCACGGACTGCCCTGTTGTGCTCTTCGGCCACTCGCACATTCAGTTCCGGCGGGCGGTCGACGGCCAGGAGTTCATCAACCCCGGCAGCGTCGGCCAGCCGCGCTGCGGCCGGCGGGTCGCCTGCTACGGGCTGATCGAAGACGGTGTGTTCCGGCACTGTCAGGTGGAGTACGACCCGGGCCCCTGGCTCAAGGCGCTTGACGGCATCGGGCCGCTCGACGGGTTCCCGGAGTTCCGGGGTTGGCTGAAGAAGGCGTTGCTGACCGGCTACGGCATCGGCGAGCGGGAACCGTGGACGCGGTTCGCGCGAGAGGGGTACGTCTAGCGGAATTGCTGGGTGCGCGCGTCTTCTGACCCGCTGCCGCCGCAGGCCGGCTCCTTACAGCTCCTCGACCGCGATCGCCCGGACCCAGGTCGCTTCCAGCCGTTCCACGTTGAGCGGCATGCCGATGTAGAAGGCGCGATCCTTCGTCAGTTTCTCGACGTTCACGAGGGGGTAGCAGACCGGGATGTTGTTACCCAGCATGTTGCGGTGGGTCGGCGAGTTGTGGGGCTGCGGCGCCTGGAAGTCCGACTCGAAGCGAATGCCCGGGTAGCCGACCGCCAGCAGCTTGATGCCCGTGTCGGCGAGCCACTTGCTCGTTTCCGCCGGCAGGGTCGGCTGCTCGTCGTCGCGGAACGGGCTGCCGAGGATGACGATGTCGCCCTTGCGGACGTTGGAGAGATGCTCGGGGAGGATCGGTTGACCCACCTTGACGAGCTCGCCTTCGTCGTTCTCCTGCTCGACCGGCTCGAGCTGGTCGAGGTAGCAGACCGCCGCCGGTCCGAAGAACGTGTCGAGGGGCATCTCCCACAGACCGAGGATGCCGTCGGGCAGGCCTTCCCAGTGGTCCATGTGCCCCTTGCCGCCTTCGGTGTGCGATCCCCCGCAGTGGCCGCTGACCCGTCCGGGCGGCCAGTAGGCGTCGCCCTCCTTGCCGCCGATCAGCGTGTAGAGCGTGTCGTCGTAGGGGACGCGGCCTTCCTCGAGGATCCACGGAAGGCCGAAGACGTCCTTGTTCCCTTCCTCGACCGTGCCGTCGAGCCGGGTGATGCGCCCGACCATGCGCGGGCTGAGGTCCACCACGTTGTGTCCTGCAAAGTCAATCATCGTCGCTGTTCTCCTGATCCGCCGACCACTCGCCGAGAGTGGCCATTCCGTTCATGCGGGCGCGGTGGCGCAGCGCCGCCTGTCCGCTCGATTCGTCGGCCTTGCCGTCCCAGGCCTCGACCGGGGCCCGGCCGATGGCGCGGCCGAACGAGAAGCTGAGCGCCCAGGGCTGCGGGTCGAGCCGGTTCATCGCATCGAGGTGAGCCGTCGCGTCCCGGTCCGACTGGCCGCCGGACAGGAACCCGATCCCGGGCAGGGCCGGCGGCACGACCCGGCGCAGGCAGCGCAGCGTCTCCCGGGCCACGGTGTCGACGCCGGCCTGGTCGGGGCAGTCGCTGCCCGAGACGACCATGTTCGTCTTCAGCACGATCTCCTCGGGCGCGACCCCGTGCTCGTACAGGGCTTCGAACGTGCGGTGCAGGAAGCGCTCGGTGACCTCGAACTGGCGCTCGATCGGGTGTTCTCCCTTCATCTCGACTTCGGGCTCGACGATCGGGACGAGGTCGAACTGGTGCGCGAGCGCCGCGACCTCGGCGACGCTGCGGGCGTTCGAGACGAGCGCGCGCTCGGTGGGAAGGCCGGGTCGCACGCGCGCCGCCACGCGCCACTTGATGAAGGCCACGCCGCGCTCGCGCCAGTCTTCGAGCCGCTTGGCCAGTCCGTCGAGGCCGCGCGGCACGTACTCGTGCTCGGAGCCAGCGAGGAACTGCCACCCGGTTGTCGGCGTGATGCCGAGCAGAACGCCGCGCTCGGCGATGAGTTCGACCAGCGGAGTGCCGTCGCCTGCCTTCCGATCGAGCACGTCGGGGAAGACGATGATGCTCGACAGGTGCTCGCCGAGCCCCGGCGTGCGGCAGATCATCTCCTGGAAGTCGGCCGCGGCGTCCTCGGTTCGGGCGTGGGCCGACTCGCCCCACCAGCCCCGGACGAGGCCCTTGAGCGGCACGTCGGCGGCGAAGATGCCCTTGCCGGGGGCCACCATCCGAAGCGCGGTCGCGGCCAGGGTCGATTCGGGGGTCACGTGCCGCCTCCGTTCGCTGCCGCCGCGAGTTTGGCGCGGTAGAACTCGAGCCCCTCGCGCGCCGCCTCGTCGAGGTCGCGGTCGCCGGTCATGTCGCGCCACACCGCGAGCAGGTTGCCGACGCCGCCGCCCATGTGGACGATCGGCTCCATCACGGTGTCGCGGTCGTAGTTGATCTGGCGCAGCGCCGCCACCACCTCGTCCCAGGGGATGTGGCCCTGGCCGGGCGGACGGCGGTTGTTCTCGCCGATGTGGAAGGTGCCGAGCCGGTCGCCGGCGCGGACGATCGCCTCGCCCAGCGAGTCCTCCTCGATGTTCATGTGGTACGTGTCGAGCATCATCTTCAGGTTCGGGCTGCCCACCTCGGCGAGGAAGCGGAGCGCCTCGTCGCAGGTGTTGACCAGGAAGTGCTCGAAGCGGTTCAGGACCTCGATGTGGAAGGTCACGTCGAGGTCCTCGGCGGTCTTCATCGCCTCCCGCATCGCGCCGACGGCGTGCGCCCAGCAGCGCTCCTTGTCGCGGCCGTCGAGGCCCTGGCGCATGACGCCGGTGATCGCGCCGCCGACATCGGCGCCGCCGCCCCCCGCCATCTGCTGCATCTCGCTCGCTTTCTCGGCGAGGGCGCGCAGGTGCGCGATGCCGCGGCGCCGGTCCTCTTCCGAGTCGGAGTTGATGTCCTGCTTCGGACCGAGCCCCGCCATGTAGTTGATCCTGAGCCCGTGTTCCGCCGCCGAGGCGACGAAGCGCTTCTTCTGCTCCGGTGTGTACAGGAAGAGCACGTCCTGGGAGAAGGACATCAGGTCGAAGCCGATCGCGGCGGCCCGGGCCATCCGGCGCTCGTACTCCTCGATGTCCTCCATCCACTCGTTGCCCCAGTAGTTGAAGGTGATTCCGATGCGTCCCATGTGTCTCTCCCGGAGTTCGTTCAGGCCGTGGCCGCCGGGGGTTGCGCGGCCATCAGGGCCTCGACCTGGTCCATCGACGGAATCCCCTTGCGGTTGCCCAGCACGGTGCAGTGAAGAGCCGCGACAGCCGACGAGAACGAGGCGCAGCGCTCGAGATCCCAGCCCCTGGCGAGTCCCACCAGGTAGGCGCCGTGAAAGGTGTCGCCGGCGCCCGTCGTGTCGACGACGTCGACCTCGTACGCGGGCGTTTGGAACCCGGCGTCCTGCGTCCCGGTACGGGCGACTGTGTAGCTGCCCTTAGCGCCCTCGGTCTGCACCACCACGCGCGGTCCAAGATCGAGGGCGGCGCGGCCCGCCCGCCGCACGTCTTCCTCGCCCGTGAGCATCGGCGCGAAGCCCGAGCCGCAGATCAGCACGTCGGTCTCCGCCACCAGGGCGCGGGCCGGTTCGAGCACCTTGTGGCTGGTGGCGGCCGCGTCGAGGACGACCGTGCCGCCCGACTCCTTCATCCACCGGGCCGCGGCGAGCGCCGCGGCGCCATGGCTGCCGTCGAGGTGGAGGATCCGCGCGGACTCGATGTACGCGCGGTCGAGATCGTCGACGGTGACGGGTCGGGAGAGGAAGCCGCGCCGGAACGAGAACACGCGCTCTCCCGTCGCGGCGTCGACGTAGACGACGACCACGTGATCCTCCGCGCCCTCCCGCGGCACGAGGCGGCTGGTGTCCACGCCTGCCCGCTCAAGCGACCGCCGCCGGTGCGCGCCGAGATCGTCGTCGCCGACCGTGTCGACGAAGCCGGTGCGGAGCCCGAACGTCGAGGCGACGAAGCAGGCGGTGCCGGCGGGCCCGCCATCGGCGAGCGTGAAGTCCAGGAGTCCCCTCGGATCCTCCCAGGCCGGCATGCGGTCGACGCGCAGCACGACATCGACGATGGCGAGGCCCAGGCCTACGACGTCGAGGCGGGTGTCCAAGCTGCCCTCGCGGGGAACCGCTAGCCGCGCGCTTCGAGCGAGGGGAACCTGCGTTCGAGACGCCGGAGTTCCTTCTCGATGCGGGGGCGAGTGTCTGGAGCGGCGAAGGCGAGCAGGCCGACGTAGAAGCCGCACAGGCTCTTCAGCCGGTAGACCTCGTCGTCCAGGATGCCGAAGGCCCACTGGTCGAGGGCGAGTTCCCAGCCGACGTAGAGCTGTGTCTCCAGGAACGGCTGACCGACCGAAGTCTGCAGTTGACCGCTGGCGAGAGCGTCGCCAACCGCCGTGTGCATCGCTGCCTTGAGCGAACTGAGGCGCTTGCCCTCGTCCTGCTGGACCACCCGCGCCCAGTGGCCGGTGCTGAAGTCGGCCACGATGAGCGGCCGCAGCAGGTCGCCGTTGTCGATCATGTAGCTGAGCAGGCCCTCCATGGCTCTCGCCGCCCGCCGGAGCGGGTCGCGGGCGGTGCGGGCGTCGGGCGCCGGCTCATCGAGACGCTGGACGGAGTCCCGGATCAACGCCTGCAGGATCTCCTCTCGGGACCCGAGCAGGTTGTACAGCGTGGTCACGCTCAGACCCGCGTTGCGGGCCAGCTTGCGCATCGAAAGTCCGTCGGGACCGGACTCCTTCAGCAGCGTGCGCGCGGCCTCGAGGATCCGCTGCCGGCGCGCCGCTACGTTCGCTTCGCGCCGGCCTGTCGTCCGTGTGGCTGTGGGACCGTTTGCGTCGGGACTCATGATGGCTCGGGGCCCGACAGGGATCATACGCGGCCGGGACCTGCTCGAAGATGGTACATTGTTTCAAGTTTGACTGGGTGCGTCGGCGTCCTCGCCGGCTTCTGAGGAACACGCGCCGCGCAGTGGCGACCTCGACAGACCAGGGGAGAATGAGAGTGGCCGAAATCAACGTAGCCGAACTGGAACCGGTCGGGGAGTTCGGTTCGCTCGCGTGGTGCGAGGCGTGCGCCGAGTACGGCGTGCAAATGCTCGAAGACGGCGATCTACCGGCGGACACCGCGTGGGGATTCACCGAGATCTACACCCACGCGCCGACGCGGCTGCTCGAGGGCGGCCGCGAGATGTCCGCCTACTACCTCATGGTCAAGGACGGCCGGATCAGCGGCGGCGACGGCGCCCCGGAGGAGTGCAAGGCGCTGCCGGGTTTTCACATCGTGATGCCCTGGGCCTCGATCTGCAACCAGTCGCGCACGAAGTACGGCCGCGAGGGCCAGATGCGGCGATCGGCCCAGGAGAAGGTCATGTTCCAGCAGATCGAGGAGCACGTCGGGCGGACGAATCCTCTCGGGCTGGGCGGCGGTCCCAAGCACGTCTGGCCCAGGGAAGTCGGCATGGCGCTGGGCAAGGGCATGGAAGAGGGCGGCGGCCTCCACAACATCGCCGCGAGCCTGCAGTGGCCGTCACCGGAGTTCGCGGACTTTCCCACGACCGACATGGCCGTCCCGGACTTCGAGGCGATGACCGACGAGCAGAAGCGGCGCTTCCTAGCGCTCCTCGGCATCTAGCGCGAAGCGCACCGCCGTCCGGTAAGTAGCCCCCACCGGTTCGCCGTTCTCCGTCGCCGGCCGGAAGACGGCCCGTCTCATCGCCGCGACGGCGTTCTCGGTGAGGCCGTGGGGCAACCGTTCGAGCACCTCGACGTCGACGACGCAGCCTTCCTCGTCGATCGAGACACCGAGGCCGACGACGCCCTCGACGCCGGCTTGTATCGCTTCGTCGGTGTACTCGTGGGCGACCTGGTAGATCATCTCGCCCGGCCTGCGGTCCGGGTTGGCGGCGGCGTCTGCCGGGCCCCGGGAGTGGCAAACCAGGATCCTCGCCCGGTCGGGGATCGGCCCTTCCGGCGAGATGGCCAGGATGCTCCTGGCCTCGGCGACGCCATCTTCCGAGCGGCCGGAGTCGACCAGCAGCCTGGCGAGGCTGTAGCGCGGCGCCACGGACGCCTCGTCGTCCATGACCGCGATCACGCGGCGGAAGGCGTCCTCGGCCTCCAGGACGTCCTGCTCCGAGCGATCCGGCTTGTCGAAGAGGGCCACGCCGAGCGCGTTGTATGCCCGCGCCCGCAGGCGGATGTCGTCTCCGGACCTCGCGCCGGGGCCGCGATTGGTCAACTCCAGCGCCCGGCGGGCGGCGTCCGCCATCGCCTCGAGCTCGGAGCGCTGGTAGTGGGCCGCCGCCTCGGCGAGCCACCACTCGGGCGTGTCTGCCGGGGGCGGCGCTTCGGTGACCGCGGCGGGGGCGGCGGTGGGTGCAGCCGGGGCATTGCCGGCGTCCAGGTCGAAGGTGACGACGGACGTCGTGGCGGCGAGGTCGTCGCGCACGCCGACGGCGACGCGATGCGGCCCCGGGGCGGTCACCACGTCGACCGCGAAGGGCCAGGAGAGTTCCCGGGCGTCCTCGATCTCGCCCTCCTTGACCAGGACGGGAACGGGATGCTCCGTCACCTCGGAAACGCGCCCCTCCCCGTCGATCACCTGGACCCACAGGCGGACCTGGGCTTCGTGACCGTCGGCGACGGGGGCCAGGGTCAGCGGCCCGATCGGGATCGCGACCAGCATCCTCGACTGGATGTCGCCGCTGTCGAGCTCGGCCTCGCTGCCCGGGCCGCGGACCGGCGCGATCCGGACCCCCATCGGGTTGGCGGCCTCTTCCATCGACAGAGCCGCCAGCGTCAGGTCCGCCATCTCGGCCGAGACGGACTTGTCGACGTAGCTGTCCCGGTGGCGGATCAAGAGGCGTCCGCGATGGCGCCGCTTCGCCTCGTCGGTCAGCTCGACCTCGATCCGGTGGGTGCTTCCCCTATCGACGTGCGTTGGCGAGTAGCCGAGCGAGTAGCGGTTCTGGAGGTCGCTGGCGATGCGGTCGAAGCCGCCGGCGAAGTTCCGCGTGTTGACGATCGCCCGGCCGCCGGTGCGGTCGGCGAGGCGGAGCAGCGGCTCCTCGAGATTGTTGGACCTCGTGAACTCGATGCTGGTGGAGAAGCGGAGGTCCGCGGTGTTCATGCCGCTGACGCGCGCCCCCGCGGCGGCGACGCTGTGGAAGGTCACGCCGTTGGCGTTGGCGAGGGAGGCGAGCTCGTCGAATCGCCGCGAGAGGTCGTACTGGTAGGCCTCGAGGGAGGCGTTCGCCGCATCGATGCTCCTTGGTTCGGCGAAGGGCCCCTGAGCGGTGCCGCGCCACCGCCCGCGCGTATCGGTGAAGCGTTCCTCGACCGCCCGGAACAGATCCTCCGCCGGCCGCATGGGCAACCCGTTGCTGATGTACAGGATGGCCTTGCGCCCCGGTAAGCCCGCCATCGTCCGGATCGCGTTCTCCAGGTTCACGATCGAGGCGTCGACCTCGCTTCTGATCATCGCGGCGAAGTCGCGGATCAGCTCCATCACCGCGTTGTAGCGGGGCCCAACCTCGTTGTCCCGGTTGAGTTCGCGGAGGATGTCGAGGCGCTGCGATTCGATGCGGTCGCGGCTGCCGACGACCCTCGCCACTTCGTGAGTCGCCTCGGCGACGCGCCAGGCCTCGGTGGTGAAGGGGAGCGCGACCTCGAACCTGCCCGCATCGTAGACGGCGAGCATCGCGCGGTCGTACGGGCTGAGCTGGACGCTCAGGAAGTTGCGCAGGAAGGGCAGCAGCCGGTTGCGGTCCGTCGGCGTCAGGTTGTTGTTGTCGACGTAGACCATCAGGCTCAACCGGTGCTCCGGCGGCGGCGGTTCGGCCGGGATGAAGCGGTCCAGGTCGCTCTCTCGGGGCCGGCGGTCCCGGAAGGTGGCCGCTTCCTGCTCCCTCGCGGTCGCGTCCAGGCCGTCCGTGAACTCGAAGAAGTTCGACAGCTCCACCGGGCGGCCGTCCTCCCGCACCTCGAAGTCGCCGGCCGTCAGGCCGGTGACCGGGTTGCCGTCGCGGTCGGTCACCCAGACGTCGACGTTGACGACGCGAACGTCGATCGTCTCGCCGAAGGTCTCGGGCGCGGGCTGCGCGGCGCCGCTGGTCGAGCACAGCAGGAAGGCAGTGGCGAAGGCCGCAGGACGTTTCATCCTCGGCAAAGCGTATCTCCGGGTGCGCGGACCTTAGGAGTCGTGAAGCGTCACGACGCCCGCGTCGCCATCGACGCTGATCTCCTGCCCCGGCGTCACGCGCTGGGTGATCGTGCCGGTGCCCACAACCGCCGGAATGCCGTACTCGCGGGCGACGATCGAGCCGTGGCCGAGGATGCCGCCGATGTCGGTGACCAGACCCGAGGCATGGGCGAACAGCGGCGTCCAGGCGGGGTTCGTCATCGGGCACACGAGAACGGACCCGGACCGCATCCGGTCGAACTCCGGCGGCGACTTGATCAGGCTCGCGGGCGCGGTGACGGTGCCCGGGCTCACGGGGACGCCGCGTAGCGTTGGGCTGTTCGGGTCGTTGCGGGCCTGCGTCTCCTTGAAGGCGATCGACGGATGCTCGCTCGCCTCTTCCGGCACGGTTCCGGGCGGGTGCAGGCGCTTGCGCGCTTCGCGAAGTTCACGCCGCTCGGCGGCAAGCGCTCCAAGATCGGGCCTCGCCTCGCCCTGCGCATGGGCCTCGATCGCCTCGCGGATCTCGTCCGTGACGCAGAAGTAGATGTCGTCGGGCCGTCCGAAGGTGCCTGCTTCGACCAGGCGCCGCCCCAGCTCCGCCGCCAGCGGACGCAGCACCGGCCAGGCGCTGCCGAGGTAGAACATCGTCTCTTCGCGGATGGGGTAGAAGAGGTAGGTGAACCACAGGCGGAAGCGGAACTGCCAGTACTCGAGGCCGTCGAGCAGCCCTTCGATCTTCGCAAGCGCCTCTTCCTTCTTGCGGCGCGCGTCGATGTCGTGCTGCTCCGGGCTGTAGTCGCGGTTGGCGACCATCGTCTTCAGCGTGGCGAAGAACGCGGTCGGATCCTCGCTCTGCGGCGGCTCGACGAAGTCGAGCGTGTAGCCCTGGTGCCCGAAGGTAGAGAGGTAGTTGTCGATCGCCTCGAGCGCCGGACCGCTCGCCGGGTGTTCCTCGAGCGCGGCCATGAGCCGTGAGGCCGGGGTCACCATCACCAGTTCCCACAGCGACTCGTCGGCCCGGATGCGTTTCGCGACCTCGTAGATCGCATCGTTCGCTTCCATCGTCTTCGACTTGAAGCCGCTCAGGAACTGGCCGCTCGTGAAGTGGTGGTCGGGCAGCGTCTCGCGCAGGAAGCACTGGAGCTGGTCGTCGGTCGACTTGGCGACGCCGAACGTGTGCCCGGTGTCGTTCGACCAGTAGTCGCCCTCGGCCACGCCGAGGTCGACGATGCCCTTGAGCAGGGTCTCGTCGGACGCCGTGGCCGGGTCGACCTCGCGCCATTCGCCGGTGATCCGGACCAGGCGCGGCATCGTTTCTTCCCGCCACTTCCGGAGCACGCCCTCGTTCCACTGGGTGCGATTGAACGCGACGTAGGTCGGGTTCCTGCTCTCGGGCATGGTCACCCGCTGCGCCAGGGAATCGCCGAGTTCGGCCGAGGCTGCCCAGGCGTCGAAGGCGCGGCGGTCCTCGTCGCCGAGCGCATCCCGAAACAGCTCCAGGTCGTGCTCCGCCATCTCCAGGTTCTCCGCGGGGGAGCCCTTGCGCCGCTCGGCCATGGCGCGTTCGGCGGCCTCCAGTTCGTCCTCGGTCGGCTTCCTGATCTCCGTGTTGTCGCCGTCCGGGAAGAGCATTTGCCAGTCCCCGCGCTGGTAGGCGAAGCCGTTCATCGTGACGAAGACGGGGCCGCCGCCGACCATCATGCTCTTGCCGCCGCGGGCCTTCTCGAGACCGATCGTCAGGTAGAGCTCCTCGAACAGCGGGCAGATCGGATCGGGCATGTTCTCGACGATCTGGCGGCGCGTCAGGATGCGGGCCGGAGGGGTCGGCACCCACTCCACCTCGATCGGCTGCGGCGGCAGGTTGGTGATCGGCCGCGACTGGAGCAGGTAGAGCCTGCCGCCGGAGATCGCCCACTCGATGTCCTGGGGCACGCCGTCGAACTGCGTCTCGACCTGTCCGCCCAGCTCGACGAGCTCGCGGATGGCCTCGGGCGACAGGGAGGAACGGCCGCGGTCGGCCTCGTCGATCTCCTCGATGCGCGTGCCCTGGTCGCCGTCCTGGACGATCCGCTGTTCCTTGGTGCCGATGATCGTCTCGGTGGCCTCGCCGGTCGCCCGGTCGACCACGTAGGTGTCGGGCGTCACCTGGCCGCCGACCACGGCCTCGCCGAGGCCGAAGCTGGCGTTGACGATCGCCTCGGAACGCTCGCCGGTCGCCGGATTGGCCGTGAACAGGATGCCCGACACCTCGGACGGCACCATGATCTGCACAACGACCGCCATCGCCACCTTGCCCTGGTCGATGCCCATCTGGTGGCGGTAGGCGATCGCACGCGGGGTCCACAGCGAGGCCCAGCAGTCGCGCACCGCGGCGACCACGGCGTCCTCGCCGCGCACGTTGAGGTAGGTGTCCTGCTGGCCGGCGAAGGACGCCTCGGGCAGGTCCTCGGCGTTGGCGGATGAGCGCACCGCGACCGGCGGGTTGGCTGGCTCCAGGCTTCGGTAGGCAGCGGCGATCTCGGCCGCCGCGAGGTCGGAGAGGGCCGGCGCGGCCAGGAGTTCCTGGATCGCCGCCGATGCCCGATCGAAAGAGACGGCGCCGTTCACGAGCTCGGGCTTCGCCAGCTCGACGATCCGCTGCTGCAGACCGTGCGCCGCGACGAAGGACCGGTAGGCGGCCGTGGTGACCTGGAAGCCGCCCGGCACGGCGAAGCCGGCGTTCGCGGCCCGCGCCAGCGAGCGGCCCTTGCCGCCCAGGAGGTCGAGGTCGTCGTCGCGGGTGTCGAGCGGCCGGACGAAGGATGCGGCCGTAGCGGAAAGCTGGTCCATCGATCTCAGTTCCAGAAGCGGTCCAGCCGCGTCCAGGACCGGATCGGGATCACCTCGCCGGTGAGCAGGTCCGAGGCCGGCGAGGCCAGGAAGAGGCAGAGGTCGGCGACGTCTTCGGGGTCGGGCGGCCGCTCGAGGCGTGGCACGGGCGTGCCGTCCTCCTTTTCGGCCGGCTGGATGACGCCCCACTTCACCATCGCAGGCGTTGCGATCAGCCCGGGCGCCACGCAGTTGACCCGGATGTTGTGCTTCGCCCACTGGAAGGCGAGGTTGTTGCTCAGGCTGATCACCCCCGCCTTGGCGGCCGAGTAGTGGAGCATGCCGGGGTGGCCCTTGGTGCCGGCGACCGACGAGATGTTGATGATGTTGCCGCTCTGCTGCTCGATCATCTGCTTGCCGGCGGCGATGCAACACAGCCAGGTGCCGGTCAGGTTCAGGTCGACGATGCGCTGCCACTCGTCGTAGGGCGTGTCCTCGGGCATCCGCGGGGTCGCGCCGCCGCCGGCGTTGTTGACCATGACGTCGAGCCGCCCGAAGGCGCCGACGGTCTCGGCGATCAGCCCGTTCACCTCGTCGGGGACCGTGATGTCGCAACCGACGGCCATGGCGGTGCCGCCGGCCGACTCGATCTCGCCGACGACGCCGTCCAGGTTCTCCTTCTTGCGCGACGCGACGACGACCCTGGCGCCCGCTTCGGCGTAGGTCTTCGCGATGCAGGTGCCGATGCCGCCGGCGCCGCCGGTGACGATGGCGACGCGATCCGTCAGGTCGAGTCTGGTCATTCCTTCACTCTCCCGGTCGGGATGCCGCTCGCGCCGTCTCCGGGCGTTCCGGGAACGATGCGCGCCTCGCAGCCGCCGCCGGGCGGGAGCAGCCAGTCGCAGCCGGGCGTGTTCCCCGCGCCGTCGTCGTGGCAGGCCAGAAGCGCCGCGTAGTCGTCCTTCAGGCTCCCCGGCCGGCGCGGCGGCATGAACTCGTTGACGTGGACCTGACCGCCCTCCAGCAGCCGGGCCGTCCTGGTCGGCGCCCTGTGGCAATCGAGACAGGCGTTGCCTTCGATGTACGGCGTCCGCATGTCCCAGTGCGTTCCGCCGACCACCCAGTAGGGCGCTTCCGGATCCACCCATCCCGGAAGGACGGGCTCGTCGGGATTGGACGGCAGCTTCGCGCCGTCGATCCAGGGGTCGTGCAGGAAGGCGTTGTTCTGGTGGCACTGGACGCACTGGACGTCCGGCGGCGGCGGGATGAAGGCCTTGTCGAAGTCGTCGTGGTCCGGACCGGGGAGCTTCCCGGCCAGCAGGCCCCGTTCGTCCATGTGGAGGTACTCCCTGGCCTGAACCAGGTCGCCCTTCCCGTCCGGCGACTCGAAGAAGCAGGTGGCGCCCGTCGTCTTGTTGTGGCCGATCATCTGGACGGAGGAGATGCCCCTCTCGAGGAGTTCCCGGCCGGCCGAGCGGCAGAACCAGACCCAGACGACGTCCTCCAGGGGGCTGCCGTCGGCTGCCTTGCCCGGCACCCTGGCGATCCGGGAGCCGACGTTGCAGTTGCCCTTGAAGTCGGGCGTGTCGCACTGGCGGGGGCCCGGACTCTCGAACACCTCGACGCCGTCGACGTGGATCGGGATGCGCACGCCTGTGCCGCAGTCGACGGTCGGCGGCACGCCGACGTGCGGCAGACACATCGCTGCGTACTCCGACGCCGTCTCCGGCATCGTCTGCGCCTTGCCGCCCGGGACGCAGGCGTCCTCGGCCGTTGCCACTCCGGGCTGCGCCACAACGGCGAGCAGCGCAGCCGCCGGAGCCAACCGTGAGATCGCTCGAAGCTCCATCCGGTCCTCCCTCATTTCGGCCGCCAGTGTACCAAACTTGTAACAGTGTCTCAACTTGCGCCGAAGGTGCAACGCTGTAACATGTTTTGCGTACCCTTCAAGAAATGTCCGAGGAGGCAAGCATGGACCGCAGGCATCGCGACGGCCGGAAGACTCGGAAGCTCATCCTGTTGGCGCTTCTCGCCATGGCGCTACTCGTTCTACCGGCGGCGGCCCAGGATGGCAGCGTTTCCGGAACGGTCTACGACCGCGAGGGCGGCGCCCTGCCGGGCGTCACCGTCAGCCTCCAGAACGCCGACGGCGAGGACACAGGCAAGAGCGCACAGACCGACGCGTCCGGCGCCTTCCGCATCGACGGCGTAGCCGACGGCGCCTACACGGCGACAGCGTCGCTCCAGGGCTTCCGCTCCTCGAGCGAAGCGGTCGAGGTGTCGGGCGGCATGGCCTCCGTCGAGTTCGCGCTCGGCCTCTCCGTCGTCGAGCAGATCGTCGTCCAGGGCGAGATCGGCGAGGAAAACGTCCTGCGGCGGCCGATGACCGTCACCGGCTTCAACGAGGGCATGGTCGTCGAGCTCGGGATGAACAACAACAACGACCTCGAGGCGCTCACGCCGGGCCTGCAGATCGGCCACCAGTCGCCCGATTCGGGTCACGGCAACCACCTCTACCTGCGCGGCATCGGCTCCCAGCGCAACCAGGAGTTCTTCCAGGCCACCGCGGTCGCCACCTACGTCGACGGCGTCTACACCGACGAGCTCTACGGGCTCGAGCCCGGCAACCTCTTCGACGTGGAGAGCATGAACGTCGCGCGCGGCCCGCAGGGAACCACCGGCGGCCGCGCCGCGATCGCCGGCGCGATCAGCTTCAACACGATCAAGCCGACCGCGCAGTTCGACGTCAACGCCCTGGCCGAGTACACGGACCAGACGTCGCAACGCGGCGACCTCGCCATCGGCGGACCGATGGGCGACAGCCGGGTGAGCTGGCGGTTGACGGCCGGAAGCTGGCAGGGCGAGGGCGCGCAGCCCAACATCGGCCCCGGCGGCGACTACGATGAACCGGACAACACCCACTGGGCGCCGCAACTCCGCTACCTCGGCGAGACCGTGGACTTCAACGTCCGCTACGCCGCGCGCGAGGACAGCGGTGCTCCCCGCACCTCCGTCGAACTGACCGGACGCGACGTGACGACGGAATGCCTGCTGACCGGCACGGACCCGGACGGCAACCCGACCTGCCTGTTCCCCAATCCCTTCCTCGGCGCGGCGAACCAGGCGCCGTCGGTCAGGGACTGCGATCTCAGCGATCCGAATCGGCTCATCTGCCCCGGTGACGACCTGCGCAACGTCGTTGACTACAACACGCCCGGCAACGAGGACTCGGAGCTCCAGATGGCCGTGGCCGACCTGAACGTCCGTCCCAGCAGCGGCATCAGCCTGTCCTACAAGGGCGGCTACCGCGAGACGACGGAGAACGCGCAGACCGACACCGACGGCACGTCGCGCGTCGGCGGTCCCGACGACCCGTTCCTCGACGCGAACGGCTACCCGTTCGCCGACACGATGACGAACTACTTCCGTTACTCGGAGCAGACCTCGCACGAACTGCGCCTGGCCTCGAGCTTCGCGGGCGACTTCCAGTTTGTGCTGGGCGGCTTCCAGCGTGACGGAGACGAGCCCTACGACGCCCGCTTCTTCAACTTCGCGAACCCCCTGTTCAACACGAACACGCTGGCGACCTGCCAGGCCCTTCTCCCGATCTTCGGGCTGCCCCTGCTGAGCGAGCACGGCACAACCTCCCGTCAGTCGGGTCAGGGTGGCGTCTGGGCTTGTCCGGGCGAACTCCTCGACTGGTCGAACGCGGGCGCAATCGGCGCGTACTCAGACGGCAACATGAACGGCCACTGGCTCGACTTCTACGGCCACTCGCAGTTCGAGACGCGCGCCTACTACGGGAACCTCGAGTACCAGGTCGGCGACAGGTGGACGCTGTTCGGCGGCATTCGCCATGACCAGGACATCAAGACCCACGTCCAGAACGACGTCCGGATCGGCATCGGCTTCGGCATTTTCGCGGTCGACCTGTGGATCTTCCGCAACGCTGCGGTGGAAGGGTTCGAGGGCAAGAACGACGCGGAATGGAACCAGACCACCTGGAACGCCGGCTTCCAGTACTCGGCCAACCCCGCGAGCATGTGGTACGGCCGGATCTCCAAGGGCGGCCGCCCCGGCGGCTTCGTGGGCTTCGGCAACATGACCGAGGTGACCTTCGACTCGGAGGAGCTGCTCAACTACGAGGGCGGGTGGAAGGGCCTGTTGGCGGACAACCGCCTGCAACTGGAGGCTTCGGTCTTCTACAACGACTACCAGGGCTACTGGGTCAACTCCACTCGCCTGCTGCCGGTGGAGCAGCGGATCCCAGGAGAGAGCATCTTCGAGGGCGAGATGAACACGATCGACGGCGGTTGGATCTCGGGTATCGAACTCAACGCCGCCTTCCGGGCCACCGACCGCTTCACGATCCGTGGCTGGTACAACTACCTCGACTCAGCGCTCGGAGACTTCGCGACCCGCTACTGCTGCGATCCGGACGCGCCGACCGAGACGATCGAGTTCCAGGATCGCGAGGGCAACACCTTCACGCAGGAAGTCGCCGGCGGTCTGAGCAACTTCGGCGGCAACCGCATGCCGCTGCAGCCGAAGCACAAGTTCTCGGTGACGGCGATCTACGACCTCGGCGACCTCCGCTTCCTGGGCACCCTGGGCCACACGACGGAGAAGAACGCCGACGTGAGCGCCCTGCCGAAGTACAAGATCCCCGAGTACACCCGCATCGACCTGCGGGCGATCTGGTTCACACAGATCGAGGGCCTGCAGGTCCACCTGTTCGCCAAGAACCTCCTCGACCAGATCGCGGTGCAACAGTGGCGGCCGAACGAGGGCTACGGCTTCGGCAGCGGCGTGATCCGCGGCTCGCTCACCGACGAGAGGGAGATCGGCGTCATGGCGAGCTTCCGGCTCGGCGGCCGGAAGACCCTCTACGGCCTCGGCGGAGGAATGGGCCCGTCAGCCGGCGGCAAGTAGCGATCCGTGCCGGCCAGGGCTCAGCGAGGCAGAAGACTGGGTGCGCGGGTCTTCTGACCCGCTGCCGCCGAAGGCGGCCAAAGGACTGCGCCGGCCGAAGGCCGGCTCCGCTGTGCAGTGCATCCTCCTGCTCGGTTGCCTTCTCGCTGCACCACTTCCGGCCCAGCGGACCGAGGCCTCGGCGGACGACCCGGCGGAACTGATCGCCAGGATCGAGGCGCCGCGCGAAGCAGGATCGAGCGACGACTCCGGCAAGAGCCTCGCCGAGCTGATGGAGACGCACGGCATCCCGGCACTCAGCGTCGCCGTCGTCCAGGACTACCGACTGCACTGGGCCAAGGCTTACGGCGTCGCCGACGAATCGACCGGCACCCCTGCCGACACGGACACCCTCTTCCAGGCCGCCTCGATCAGCAAGCCGGTGTCCGCGATGGCCGTGCTCCGAGCCATGCAGGACGGACTCTTCGACCTCGACGACGACATCAACTCCGTGCTCCGCTCCTGGAAGCTCCAGGACGACGCCGAGCTGCTCGCGGAGACCCCGGTGACGCCGCGGATGCTGCTGAGCATGACGGCCGGCACGACGGTTTCGGGATTCCCGGGCTACAAGCCCGGCGTGAAGCTGCCGACCGTCCCCGAGGTTCTCGGCCACCAGGGTGGGTCCGACGCGGCCGGAGAGACTGTCGCGGAACCCTGCGCGGGCGCGCCTGGCGCTGCGCCGTGCGTTGACCCGCCGAACGCGCCAGGCCAGACCCCGCAGAGTTCCGCGGACGGACCTCCCCCGACACCCGCGAACACCGACCCGGTGGTCGTAGGCTGGCAACCCGGCACGCGCTACGAGTACTCGGGCGGCGGCTCGACGATCCTGCAACTCGCGCTGAGTGACGCCGTGACCAGGCCGTTCGAGGAGATCCTGCAAGAGACCGTCCTCGACCCGCTCGGCATGAACCGCAGTTGCTTCTGCCAGCCACTGCCGGAGGCACTCCACGGCAACGCGGCACGGGCCGGCGGGTCGGCGACCAGGCCCGACGAGGACGGTGGGGAGCCCCGCGCGAACTGGCACGTCTACCCGGAGCTCTACGCCGCGGGCCTGTGGACGACGCCGACGGACCTGACGAAGTTCCTGATCGAGGTGCAGCTCTCGCTGGAAGGACGCTCGAACCGCATCCTCACGACCGGGTTCACCCGCAGGATGGTGACACCCGGAGGCGTGGGCCACTACGCTCTCGGCTTCACCACCGGCGCCGACACCCCGCACCGCCCCGCGCCGCCCGGAGAAGCGGACCGTTTCTTCGGACATACCGGCGGCAACTGGGGCTTCCGCGGGAACTTCGTCGGATCGCTCGAAGGAGGCAACGGCTATGTCATCCTGGCCAACAGCAGCGAAGCCAACCCGGTCATCTTCGTCGAGCTGCCGATGCGGATTCGCGCCGCCTACGGCTGGGACTAGCACCGGCGCCCACTGGGTAATGGGATGGTCCGCCCCGCACCCATACGGCCTCTTGAGGGCCAGAATGGTGTTGTCACCAACCAACAAGGAGGAGGCGGACCGTGGAAGAGATTACTCGAGTCGGTATCGATCTGGGCAAGCACGTGTACCAGGTGTGCGGTATGGACGGTTCTGGGGCGGTGGTGTTGCAGCGTCAGGTGAAGGCGCCGCGGTTGATGGAGTTGATGTCTCGGTTGAAGCCTTGCCTGGTGGGCATGGAGGCGAGCTGCGGCGCGCACCACTGGGTGGAGAAGCTGAGCGATCTGGGTCACGACGTGCGGATGATGAGTCCTCAGTTTGTGCGTCCGTACGTGAAGTCGAACAAGAGCGACTACCACGACGCGGAGGCGATCTGCGAGGCGGTGTCACGTCCGACGATGCGTTTCGTGCCTTACAAGACGAAGGAGCGTCGGGCGCTTCAGCAGGTGCATCGGAGCCGGGAGGCGATGGTGGGTCTGCGCACGCAGTTGGCGAACCAGTTGCGGGGCTTTCTGGGGGAGTACGGGATCGTGTTGCCGCAGGGGCTGTCGGTGGTGATGCGGGAGGTGCCCGCGATCGCATCGGACCCGGAGCGGGACCTGCCGGGCGAGTTTCGGGCTTTACTGTGCATGCAGCACAAGGCTCTGATGCAGGCAGACGAGCAGGTGGCGGACCTGACCTCGATGCTTGTGCGGGAGTCGAAGGAGAATCCTCTGTGCGAGCGTCTGCGGTCGATACCGGGCATCGGTCCGATGGTGTCGACGGCGCTGGTGGCGTCGGTGGGCAACGGCTGGGCCTTCAGCAGCGGTCGTCAGATGTCGGCGTTTCTCGGTCTGGTGCCTCGTCAGTCCTCGACCGGCGGTCGCACGAAGCTGCTGGGGATCGGCAAGCGCGGCGACCGATACATGCGGGCTCTGTTGATCCACGGTGCGCGGGCGGTGCTGCGCACGGCCCACAAGGGCGAGCGGACTCGTCTGAAGGAGTGGGCTTTGGACGTCAAGCGGCGCCGGGGGCCGAACGTCGCCACGGTGGCGGTGGCGAACAAGCTGGCGCGGATCGCCTGGGCGGTGCTCAGGCACGACGAGAGCTACAGCGACGCGCTGCACGTCGGCGGTCGAACGAAGGCGCCGCGGGCCGCGTAGGCGGTCCGAGGCACAGGGAACCAACCAAGGGAGGATTGCCCCACCAAGCAGTTTGCGAGGACTTTTTCGAGCGATGGCGAAATAGGTCGGACCGGCGCGTCGATCAGCCTGAACCCGCGCAAGGCCCATCAAGAGGCCGTCTGGGTGTGAAGAGGCCGGCGCGCGCGTATTCCATCGGGGCCAGGGAACTCCAACACGGAGACTCCCATCAACAGGCCGGATACATGCAAGCAACTGCACCTACCTCGCCAGAAACCCGGAAAGAGCCCTTGCACAAGCGGGGCGGACCATACATGCGCGGGTCTTCTGACCCGCTGCCGCCGGAGGCGGCCGTTGGACTGCGCCGGCCGTCAGGCCGGCTCCTCTTTCCGGCCGCGGCGCTCCTGATCTTCGCCTGCGCCGCGCCACCCTCCCCGGACGTGACCTCCGAGACCGAGCAACTCTTCCAGGCGCGCCTAGACGAACTCCGCGCCGAACTCGGCTTCATCGGCGCCACCGCCGCCTTCGTCCTCCCGGACGGCAGCGAAGGCGTCGCCGCGACCGGTTACGCCGACCCTGAGAACGACCTGCCGATGAATCCTGCGAACCGCATGCCGGCCGGCAGCATCGGCAAGACGATCGCCGCGGCCACCGCCCTCAGCATGGTCAACGAAGGCCTCCTCGGCCTCGACGACCTGGCCTCGCGCTGGCTCGGCGACGAAACGTGGTGGACCCGCCTGCCCAACCACGAGACGATGACCCTCCGCCACCTGCTCAGCCACTCGAGCGGGCTGACCGACCACGTCTACGACGAAGCCTGGCGCCGCGAGGCCCGGTCCCGGCGCGGCCCGGCCGGCGACCCCGACGCCTGGTTCGAGCCGCGGGATCTGGTCCAGTACGTCCTCGACAAGGAGCCCCTGTTCCCGGCCGGCGAAGGCTACGCCTACACCGACACCGGCTACCTCGTCGCGGGCCTGATGTTGGAGGCCGCCTCCGGCGGCGCCTACTACGACGAGGCCAGGCGCCGCGTCCTCGACCGCCACGACCTCCCCCGCACGGTGGAGCAGATCGGCCGCACGTTCCCCGACCTCGCCCCCGGTCACGTCGGCGAGGACAACCCCTTCTCGCTGCCGGCCAAGACCGCCGAGGGCGACGTGATGGCCTTCAGCCCGCAGACGGAGTGGACCGGCGGCGGGTACGTCTCCAACTCACGCGACCTGGCCCGCTGGGCGAAGATCCTCTACGAGGAGCGCGCCCTCGACGGACCGTACCTGGAGGAGATGCTGAACTCCGGCTACCGCGGCGAAGACGCCGGCGCAACCTACGGCCTCGGCGTCTACCGGGGCGACAGCCCGCACGGCGAGCTCATCGGTCACGGCGGCTGGTTCCCCGGCTGGCGCTCCACGATGTACTACCACCGGGACTCCGGCATCGCCGTCGCCGTCCAGTTCAACCAGAACGAACTCGACTTCCGAAACGAAGTCCGCGACGCCCTGCTGGCCCTCTTGCTGGAACGGCTGCCCTAGGCAGCCAGCACGTACGCCGCGGCGCCGTCGGCGGCTTCGAGGAAGCGGTCGATCTCCGCGTCGCCCATCGGTGTCGAGAGCGCGCCGAAGAGACCGCGGGCGCCCATCAGCATGCCCCGGTTCAGCATCTCCCGGGCGATCTTCTGGATCCGCGGCGCCGCGGAACGGGCGGTGAACACGGCGCGGAAGTCCTTCGGCGGTTCGTTCCCGGGGACGACGGCGAAGAGCGAGCCGCGGCCGGTCGCGACGGCCTCGATGCCGTGCCGCCGCAACACTTCCTGCAGCCCGGCGCGGACCCGGTCGCCGAGCCGGTCGAACTCGGCGAAGACGTCCGGCGTCAGGCGCTTCATCGTCTCGTAGCCGGCGACCATTGTCACCGGGTTGCCGTTGTAGGTGCCGCCGTGGTGGACGAGCTCGCCGTCGCGATGGTCGAAGACCTTCATCACGTCCGCCTTGCCGGCCACGGCGCCGACGGGGAAGCCGCCGCCGATGATCTTGCCGAGCGAGACGAGGTCCGGCTCGATCCCGAAGCGGTGACAGGCGCCGCGGTAGTCGATGCGGAAGGAGAGCACCTCGTCCGCGATCAACAGGGCGCCGCACTCCCTCGTCTTCGCCCGGATCGCCGCCACGAAGTCGGCTCTCGGCGGGATCAGCCCGAGGGCGGCGGGCAGGGGATCCATGACGACGGCCGCCAGGTCGTCCCGGTGCTCGTCGATCAGGGCGCTGCAGACCTCGATGTCGTTGAGCGGCAGCGTGACGACCTCCGTCTCGAGGCTCTTCGCCATGCTGGCTTCGAGCGTCGTCGCCGGCCGTTCCGACTCGCCCCAGTTCTTCGGACGCGAACTGTCGGAAGCCTGCGCGTAGTCGTAGATGCCGTGGTAACAGCCCTCGAACTTCGCGATCTTGCCGCGTCCGGTCGCCGCCCGCGCTGCCCGGATCGCCAGCAGCACGCCTTCGCTGCCGGAGTTCGCGAAGCGGACCTGGTCGATGTAGGGGATCCGCTCCACCAGCAACTCGGCGAGGCGGATGTCGGTCTCGGTCGGCAGCGAGAATGCCGTGCCGCTCCCGATCACCCGGGCGACCGCTTCCGTCACCGCGGGGTGCGAGTGCCCGAGGATCAGCGAGGTGTAGTTGTTGACGAAGTCGATGCGCTCCTGGCCTTCGACATCCGTCACGATGCAGCCGTGCCCGGACGCCGCGTAGATCGGGTACGGGTCCATGACCAGCGTGTGGCGGCTGTTGCCGCCGGGCATGACGTCGAGGGCGCGCTCGTAGAGCGACCGCGAGGCCGACTGCTCGCCGAGGTAGCGATCGGTGGAGCGGGGTTCGGCCGTCCTGGCGGCCACGGGTCTCGAAACGTCGTTCACGGGGGCGACGAGTGTACTGCCCGGCTTCGCTATTGTGGCGAGCCGTGAAAGCGCTGGCGATCTTCGGCGTACTGGGCTGCCTGAGCACGGCCGCCGTGCTCCCGGCCCAGGAAGGTCCGACCCACGCGATCGCCTACTTCGGCGAACCGAAGTACGCCGCCGACGTCCCCCACTTCGGCTACGCGAACCCGGACGCGCCCAAGGGCGGCGAGGTGAGGCTCTTTGTCCCGGGCACGTTCAACAACCTGCACCCATACTCGGACAAGGGCCGTCCCGAGTTCTTCAACTGGTGGCGGCGCTCGACGATCACCCTCGATCGGCTGATGATTCCCTCCGAGGACGAGCTCTCGACGCTCTACTGCCTGCTGTGCGAGACGGTCGAAGTCGCGGAGGACTACAGTTGGGTCGCCTTCACCCTCCGTCCCGAGGCGCGCTGGCACGACGGCGTGCCGGTCACGGTCGACGACGTCGTCTGGACCTTCGAGACGCTCAAGACCGAGGGCACGGTCGGCTTCAAGGCTACCTGGCGGCATGTGGAGGGCATAGAGCCGTTGGGGGAGCGCTCGTTTCGCTTCCTCTTCGCCGCGGACGGGAGAAACCGCAGATCGGTGATGGAGGCGGCCGCCTTCTTCCCGATGCCGAAGCACTACTGGCAGGACCGGGACTTCACGGCGACCACCATGGAGCCGCCGCTCGGCAACGGCGCCTACCGCATCGGCGAGGTCGACACCGGCCGGCGGATCGTCTTCGAGCGGGTACCGGACTACTGGGCGAAGGACCTCAACCTCAGGCGCGGCTACAACAACTTCGACCGCTTCGGCGTCCTCTACTTTCGCGACATCAAGGCGGGCATCCAGGCGCTCAAGGCCCGCGTGGTCGACTACTACCGCGACCAGGACGAGCGCGAGTTCGCCACCGCCTACGACTTTGCCGAGGTCGACACGGGGCTCTTCAACAAGGAGACCTACCGCATGGCGGAGACCTACGGGATGCACTGGTCGGTCGTCTTCAACACTCGCCTGCCGCTGTTCCAGGACATCCGCGTCCGCGAGGCCCTGACCCTCGCCTACAACTTCGACTGGGGCAACCGCACCCTCCAGTACGGCGCCCTGCGGCGCAACAGCACGTTCTTCCTGGGCTCGGAGATGGCGGCGCGCGGCCTGCCGTCGCCGGGAGAGCTCGCGCTGCTCGAGCCGCTGCGAGAACACGTCCCCGAGCGCGTGTTCACGCAGGAGTTCACCCTGCCCGAAACCGACGGCTACGGCCGCAACCGGGAGGCACTACTGCGTGCCGGGGAGCTGCTCGACGACGCCGGCTGGGTCGTGCGCGACTTCCGGCGCGTCAACGCGGCGACGGGAGAGCGGCTCCGGTTCGAGATCATGGTCCAGTTGAGGGAGCACGAGCGCATGCTCGTGCCGTTCGTCGAGAACCTGAAACGGCTCGGCATCCAGGCGACGGTCCGCCGCGTCGAGGCGAACATCCACACCAATCGCGCGCGCCGCTACGAGTTCGACATGACGATGCAGAAGATCTACACGCACCGCATCCCGCGGCCGACGATCCTGCGCAGCCTCATGCGGTCGGACGGCGTCGAACTCCCGAACCTGCTCAACTACGCCGGGATCGACAGTCCGGCCGTGGACGCCCTGGTGGAGAAGGTGATCGCGGCGGAGACCGAAGAGGAGATGAACATCGCGGGGCGTGCGCTCGACCGGGTGCTCCTGTGGAGCTTCTACGTCATCCCCGAAGGCGCCCCCAAGGGTCGCCACCTCCTCTACTGGGATCGCTTCGGCCATCCGCCGCTCGGGCGCGAGCACCTGAACTGGACCGGCTTTCCGCACCTCTGGTGGTTCGACGCGGAGAAGAGCGCCCGGGTCGACGCCGCGATGGGCGAAACCCGGTAGTGGCTGCCCTGCGAACCCGGCGCCTGTCGGTGCGCGGGTCTTCTGACCCGCTGCCGCCGAAGGCGGCTGGAAAGACGCGCCGGCCGGAGGCCGGCGACCTTTAGAGTGCTTCTCTACGTCCTGCGCCGTATTCTCCTCATGGTGCCGACGCTGGTCGGCGTGCTGCTGGTCAACTTCGTGATCATCCAGGCGGCGCCCGGCGGTCCGGTGGACCAGGCGATCGCTCGACTCCAGGGAACCGGTCTCGACGCCGGAGTCGGCCTGCTCGGCGGCGGCGCGGGCTCGACCCTGGAGGCCGAGCTCACCGCGACGGGCGGCATCGATCCCGCGCTCATCGAGGAACTCGAGCGGCAGTTCGGCTTCGACAAGCCCGCGCACGTGCGCTTTTTCATCATGCTGCGCGACTACCTGAGCTTCGACCTGGGCGAGAGCTTCTACCAGGACGTTCCGGTCATCGACCTCGTCCTGGATCGGCTGCCGGTGTCCATGTCCCTGGGGCTCTGGACCCTGCTCATCGTCTACTCCGTTTCGATTCCGCTCGGCATCCGCAAGGCCACGGCCGACGGCTCGCGCTTCGACATCTGGACGAGCGTGGTCATCCTCGTCGGCTACGCGATCCCCGCCTTCATCCTCGCCGTGCTGCTCATCGTGCTCTTCGCGCGGGGCGGCCTGATCGAGTACTTCCCGCTGCGCGGCCTGGTGTCGGACGACTTCGCCGATCTGGGTCTCTGGGCGCAGGTCAAGGACTACTTCTGGCACCTGGTGCTGCCGATCTCTGCCCTGGTGGCCGGGAGCTTCGCCACGCTCACGATGCTGACCAAGAACTCGTTCCTGGACGAGATCCACAAGCAGTACGTGCTGACGGCCAAGGCGAAGGGCCTGCGGACGCGCCGCGTGCTCTACGGCCATGTGTTCCGCAACGCGATGCTGATCGTGATCGCCGGGTTCCCTCGCGCTCTGGTCGGCGCGCTGTTCACCGGCGTGCTGCTGGCCGAGATCATCTTCTCGCTCGACGGCCTGGGCCTCCTCGGCTTCGAGGCGATCGTCACCCGGGACTACCCGATCATCTTCGGCACGCTGTACATCTCGACCCTGCTGGCGCTGGTGCTGCAGCTCCTGACGGACATCACCTACACGCTCACCGATCCGCGCATCGACTTCGAGAGCCGCGAAGTGTGAGCGAGCTCTCGAAGAGGAGATGGGCGGCCTTCAAGACCAATCGGCGGGGCTACTGGTCGCTCCGGGTCTTCCTCGTCATCTTCGGCGCCACCCTCTTCGCCGAGGTCCTCGCCAACGACAAGCCCCTCGTCGTTCGCCACGAGGGCCGGCTGTTCTTTCCGATCGTCGCGACGTACGCGGAGACCGAGTTCGGCGGAGTGTTCGAGGTGGAGGCCGACTATCGGGAGAGCTTCGTCAAGGATCTCATCCGCGACAGCGGGGGATGGATGATCTGGCCGCCGATCCCCTACGCCCACGACACGATCGACTACGAGCTTCCGGGGCCGGCGCCCTACCCGCCGTCGCGGCGACACTGGCTGGGCACGGACGACGTCGGCAAGGACGTCCTGGCGGGCCTCATCTACGGCATCCGGCTCTCCTTTCTGTTCGGGCTGGTGCTTACCACCCTGAGCTCGATCATCGGCGTGCTGGCGGGCGCGGTCCAGGGCTACCTGGGGGGCAAGGTCGATCTCTTCGGCCAGCGACTGATCGAGATCTGGGCCGGGCTGCCGATCCTCTTCGTGCTGATCATCCTCTCCAGCATCGTGGAGTCCAACGTTTTCTGGCTGCTCGGGATCCTCGTCGCCTTCAGTTGGATGGCGCTGGTGGGCGTCGTCCGCGCCGAGGTGCTGCGGGCGCGGAACTTCCAGTACGTGACCGCCGCGCGGGCCCTGGGTGTGGGGGACCGCAGGATCGTCCGCCGTCACGTCCTGCCCAACGCGATGGTCGCCACCTTCACCTTCCTGCCCTTCATCCTCACCGGGTCGATCACGCTCCTGACCTCGCTCGACTTCCTCGGCTTCGGCCTCCCGGTCGACGCGCCTTCGCTGGGGAGGCTGCTCGCCCAGGGCCGGGCCAACCTGCACGCCCCGTGGCTGGGGCTCATGTCCTTCTTCACGCTGGCCACCCTGCTGACCCTCGTCATCTTTATCGGCGAAGCGCTGCGCGACGCCTTCGATCCTCGAAGGACGGGGACGCCGTCGTGAAGGAGCTCGGCTTCCTCGAGATCTCCGACCTGTCGATTGCCTTCGACGGCGTCCGGGTCGTCGAGGGGCTCGACCTGCGCCTCAATCGGGGAGAGTCCGTGGCCCTCGTCGGCGAGTCCGGCTCGGGCAAGTCGGTGACAGCGCTCTCGATCCTCCAGTTGCTCTCCTACCCTCGGGCGTCGCACCCGAGCGGGTCGATCCTCGTCGAAGGCCGCGAAGTCGTCGGCGCCGACGAGGCGGAGATGCGCCCGCTTCGCGGCAGCCGGATCTCCATGGTCTTCCAGGAGCCGATGACCTCGCTCAATCCGCTCCACACGATCCGGAAACAGGTCGAGGAAGTGCTGGCCGTTCATCGCGGCCTGCGCGGACCCGCCGCTCTGGAACGGACGGTGGAACTGCTCGAACTCGTCGGCCTCCAGGAGGCGCGAGAGCGGCTCGACTCCTATCCGCACCAGCTCTCGGGCGGCCAGCGCCAGCGGGTGATGATCGCGATGGCGATCGCCAACGAGCCGGACCTGCTGATCGCTGACGAGCCGACGACGGCGCTCGACGTCACCGTTCAGGCCCAGATCCTCGCGCTCATCAAGGAGCTGCAGGAGCGGCTCGGGATGGCGTTGCTCCTCATCACGCACGATCTCGGCATCGTCCGCTTCATGGCGGAGCGGGTGTACGTGATGGAGCGGGGCCGGGTCGTCGAGGAGGGTTCCACGGAGGAAGTCTTCGAGCGCCCGCGGCACGTCTACACGCGGAAGCTGCTCGACGCCGAGCCACGGAGCGTCTGCCCGATCGCGGAGAACGAAGCGCCTGTTCTGGTCGAGACAACGGACCTGACCGTCGAGTTCCCGTTGCGGGCGTGGCCGCGGAAGAAGGTCCTGGTCGCGGTCGACGACGTGTCCATTCGCGTCCGGCAGGGACATAGCCTCGGCGTCGTCGGCGAATCGGGAAGCGGCAAGACGACCCTGGCGATGGCCATGGTGCGCCTGCTCCGAAGCCGCGGCGGGATCGTCTTCGACGCCGAGCCCATCCACGGTCTGGGCTTCAGGCAGCTCAAGCCGCTGCGCCGGTCGATGCAGATCGTCTTCCAGGACCCGTACGGCAGCCTGTCGCCGCGCCTGACCGTCGAGGAGATCGTCTCCGAGGGGCTGGTCATCCACGAACCGGCTATGAGCGCGGCCGAGCGCCGCGACCGGGTCGCCGAAGTCCTGACCGAGGTCGGCCTCGAACCGGAGATCGCGCGCCGCTACCCGCACGAGTTCTCCGGCGGCCAGCGCCAGCGCATCGCCGTCGCCCGGGCGATGATCCTCCGGCCCCGCTTCGTGGTGCTCGACGAGCCGACGTCCTCGCTCGACATGACGGTGCAGGCGCAGATCGTCGAACTTCTGCTCGACCTCCAGCAGCGGCACGGGCTCACCTACCTCTTCATCAGTCACGACCTCAAGGTCGTTCGCGCCCTCTGCGACGAGATCGCCGTCATGAAGGACGGCCGGATCGTCGAGCAGGGGCCGGCCGACGAACTGTTCGAAGCGCCGCGCGAGTCCTACACACAGGCACTCATGAACGCAGCGCTTTGATGGAGCCACCTACTTTGATGGAACCACCCAGGATGAAAGCCGCACCCTCGATCCTGATCGCCGCCGTCACCGTCGCCGGCGCAGGCGCCGCCACGTTCGGGCAATCCGCCGCGCCGCCCTCGCCCGACCCCGCGCGCCAGTGGAACCAGTTCCGGGGTCCCACCGGCGACGGCCGCACCCCCGCGACCGACGTGCCGATCGCCTTCGGTGAAGGCCAGCTCGTGCGCTGGAAGACGCCCATCCACGACGAGGGCTGGTCCTCTCCTGTGGTGTGGGGCGAGCAGGTCTGGGTGACGACCGCTCGCGAGGACGGCACCGAGTTGTTCGCGGTTGCGGTCGACCTCGAGAGCGGCGAGATCGTGCACGACATCAAGGTCTTCGACGTCGCCAACCCCCAGGTCGCCTGGGACGGCCACAACACCCACGCGACGCCGACGCCGGTGATCGAGGAAGGCCGCATCTACGTCCACTTCGGCAGCTACGGCACGGCAGCGCTCGACACGCGGACCGGCGAGAAGTTGTGGGAGAGGCGGGATCTGAACACCGACCACCGGGTGCGGCCGGCCTCGTCGCCCGTGCTCTCGGACGACTCGCTGTTCCTCGCCTACGACGGCGTGGACCGGCAGTTCGCCGCGGCGCTCGACACGCGCACCGGCGAGACCCTCTGGCTGCGGAACCGCGAGGTCGCGACCGATTTCGGGGAGAAGCTCCGCGCGCAGGGGATCACGGATATCGAGAGTGTGCTGGCCGCGAAGCCGAACGACAACCGCAAGGCGTACGCCACCTCGACACTGATCGAACACGAAGGCCAGCGGCAGCTCATCAGCCCGGCCTCGGAGGTCACGTTCGCCTACGACCCCGAAACCGGCGACGAACTGTGGCGCGTGGTCCACGAGGGCTGGGGGTGGAACCTGGCCTGCAGGCCCGTGTACGCGCATGGACTCGTCTACTTCACCCAGGGGGTTTCCCGTTTGCTCGTGGCGGTGGACCCCGCCGGCTCCGGCGACGTCACCGAGACGCACATCGCCTGGAGCGAGTCGCGCGGGACCCCGGAGATCCCCTCGCCGATCATTGTGGACGACCTGCTCTACATGATCTCCGACAAGGGCGGCGTGGTGACGTCTCTGGACGCGACGACGGGAGAGCGGGTGTGGCGGGCACGCCTCCCCTCCGGAGGCGACCACTGGGCCTCGCCCGTGGCCGCCGAGGGCCGGATCTACCTCACGAGCCGCGACGGCACGGTGTCGGTGATCTCGGCGTCGCGGGAGTTCGAGGTTCTGGCGGAGAACGAGTTCGACGAGAGTCTCACCGCGTCGCCAGCCGTCGTCGATGGCGCGATCATCCTGCGCTCCGAAGGACATCTGTACCGGATCTCGGGTGAGGAGGCCGAAGAGCACGCTCACTTCGACGAGCAGATCGTCGTCCTCGGCAGCCGGGCGCACGCCCGTTCGGTGACCGAATCGCAGGTCCCCATCGACGCGATTCCGGTCGAGGACATCACGCGCCAGGGCGCGACGACGCTCGACTACCAGTTGCGGAACCTGATCCCCTCCTTCAACGTCGCGACCCACCCGATCAGCGACGCGGCGACGCTGGTGCGGCCGGCCAGCCTGCGCAACCTCGCACACGACCACACGCTGATCCTGGTCAACGGCAAGCGCCGCCACCGGTCGTCGGTCGTCGCCTGGTTCGGCGGCGTGACGGACGGCGCGCAGGGGCCCGACATCTCGACCATCCCGGCGATCGCTCTCCAGAGGGTCGAGGTGCTGCGCGACGGCGCGTCGGCCCAGTACGGCTCGGACGCGATCGCCGGCGTCATCAACTTCCTGCTCAAGGACGACGCCTCGGGTGGCTCGATCGAGCTGAACCGGGGCAGCTACCTCGCCGGCGACGGCGCCGGCTACAGCGTCGCCGGCAACTTCGGCCTGCCGATGGGCGCGAACGGTTTCGCCAACCTGAGCTTCGAGGTCGGCGGCGCCGATCCGACCAGCCGCAGCGTGCAGCGCCAGGACGCGGCCGCGCTGATCGCCGCCGGCAACCACGACGTCCTCCAGCCGGTGCAGATCTGGGGCAATCCGAAGGTAGAGGACGATGTGAAGCTGTTCGCCAACATCGGCCACCGCTCCGGCGGCGGCCTGGAGTTCTACGGCTTCGCCAACTACGCCGAGAAGAAGATGACCGAGGGCTTCTTCTTCCGCAATCCGAACTCGCGGCAGAGCATCTACAGCCTCGACGGCGGCGAGACGCTGCTGATCGGCGACGTCCTCCGCGCCAACGGCATGGGCTCGGCGAACTGCCCCGTGGTCACGGTGACGAACAACGTGCCCGACGCGGACGCCCTTGCCCAGGTCTTCGCCGATCCGAACTGCTTCTCCTTCCAGGAGATCGCGCCGGGCGGCTTCACCCCGCAGTTCGGCGGCTGGATCACCGACGGTGCGATCGTCGCGGGCTTCCGCCGGTCACTCGACAACGGCTTCACCTGGGATCTCTCCGCGAGCATGGGCTCGCACGAGTCCGACTTCTTCTTCATGAACACCGTGAACGCGTCGCTCGGCCCGGACACGCCGCGCGACTTCGACCCCGGCCTCTACGAACAGGAAGACGTCAACCTGAACTTCGATGTCTCTTACTCCGTGTCCCACAGGGTCAGCCTCGCCGCCGGCGCCGAGTGGCGCGACGAGAGCTTCAGGATCGGCGCCGGGGGAGGCCGTCCTGGGAGGTCGGCCCCTACGCGGAACAGGGCTTCATTCCCGCCTCGAACGGTTTCCCCGGTTTCCCCGACTACACGGCCGGAACCTGGAGCCGCGAGAACGTCGCCGTCTACGGCGACGTCGAGTGGCACGGCGCGGACGACCGGTGGGGCCTGGGCGCCGCCCTCAGGGTCGAGGACTACGACGTCTTCGGCAACACGACGAACGGGAAGCTGTCGTTCCGCCGCGCGCTGAGCGAGACCGCGGCGATACGCGGCGGGGTCAGCACCGGCTTCCGCGCGCCGACGCCCGGGCAGCAGAACGCGCTCAACGTGCAGACGACGATCGATTCGGTGACCCTGGAACTCGTCGACAGCGCCACCGTGCCGTCGACCTTCATCGCGGCGGAGCTGCGCGGAGGCAAGCCGCTCGAGCCCGAGGAGTCGGTCCACGCGACCGCCGGTCTGGTGATCGACAACGGCCCGTTCACGCTGACCGCCGACCTGTTCAACGTCGACATCGACGACCGGCTGTCGCTATCGCAGGTCATCACGCTCACCCAGGACGAGCGCGAGCTGCTGCTCTCGCAGGGCATCACCTCGGCGCGGAACCTGTCCTTCTTCCGCTTCTTCATCAACGACTTCTCGACCCGCACCCAGGGCATCGACCTCGTCTCGACCTGGATTCCGGTCGCCTTCGACGGCGACACCGAGTTCAGCTTCAGCCTGAACTACACCGACACCGAGGTGACGAAGGACTCCGACCTGCTGAGTCCTGCCGACGTGGTTTCCATCGAACGCGGCGTGCCGCGCCTGCGCTGGAACGTCGCGCTCGGCCAGCAGGTGGGGCCGGTCGGCCTGCTGGGCCGCGTCAGCTACTACGGCTCCTGGATCGACTACTACTACGCGCGGCTGTGGGTGGACCCGGCGCCGCCGGTGCAGGACGCGGCCTTCATCTTCGACTTCGAGGCCACGATCCCGATCGCCGCGGACACGACGGTTTCCGTCGGCGCCCAGAACATGTTCGATGTTCTTGCGTCGGCTCCGACGCCGCTGGTCGACGTGCTGGGGTCGCGGTACAGCCCGGTGACGCCGTGGGGTTTGAGTGGCGGGTACTACTACGCCCGCCTCAACTACCGCTGGTGAGAAGGTAGAGAAGAGGAACGTTCACGCTGACGCCGTAGCTCTGGGTGCGCGGGTCTTCTGACCCGCCCACCGGCTGGAGCCGCGGAGCGGCGTAGGCCGGAGAGGAGTGGTCGCCGGCTTCGCCGGCGGCAATTCAAAGCCGCCTTCGGCGGCAGCGGGTCAGAAGACCCGCGCACCCAGAGCTACGCCTTGCCGACGGCCAACCGCCGGTACTCATCCTCCAGCACCCACAACCGATCCTGCCCCCAGGCCGTCACCGAGCCCACCCGAAACGAAGGCACGCCCCAAAGGCCGAGATCGAACAGCTCCTCCCGGTTCCGCTCCGCCTCCTCCCGCCACGCTGGATCATCCAGGTAGCCGCGCCCTTCGCCCCAGTCGAGCCCGGCCTCTTCAACGATCCGCCGCAACCCCCGGTCCGAACCCGCATCGACCGCCTGCGAGAAAGCCAGGGTCATGAACGACCGGAAGTACTCGATGCCTCGGCCCTGCTCGATCGCCCAAGGCAGCAGCGAGTAGCCGCGCTCCACAGGCTTGCCGACCGGGTCGGAGATGGGGCCGAACGGAACGCCATTCCGCCGCGCCTCGCGCGCCGCGTCGAGGAGGATGTACACGCGCTTCGACCGCTTCACCGGCAGGCCGCGCATGACCATCGGCAGGACAAAGCGGATCCGCAGGTTGACGCCGAAGGCCTCGGCGAGACGGATCACCCGCTCGGTCGAGATCCAGGTGTACGGGCTCCGAAACGACGCGAAGAAGTGGAGGTCGGGGAGGTTCGTCGCTTCGTGGGCGCCGGCCGGAACGGGCTCCTCGAGCAGCCGCGGCTGCGAGTAGATCGGTGCGTCTCCTGTCGGTGCGCCGGCCTTCCGGCCGGCATCCGGGTCGCCGCCAGAAAGCCGCGCCCCAAGATCGCCAAGCCGCTCCTCCAGGTACGCAAGCCGATCAATCCCCCAGGTCCACTCACCACCATAGAAGCAGGTCCCGCCCAGATAGTGGCCCAGCTCCGCGCGCCGTGCCGTCCCGGCCCGAAGCGCGGCCTCGAGTGTGACCTCTGTCGCCCTGTCCTCGTCTGCCGCGACGGACTCACCACTCCACAGACCCTTGCCCAGCGCGACAGCGGCCTCCAGAGTCGCCGTCGACCCCGGCTCCTCCGACGCCGCCAGCGTCGCGGCCAGTTGCCGCTGCACGCTGACTACCCGCTCCGCGTCCGGCCGCGTCTCCGACGTCACACGAAACCCCGCCTTCTCCGCCAACCGCCGCGCATCGACCAGCGAGTACGACTCCAGCAACGCCCGCGCCGGCGCCGCCCAGTCCTCGGGCGGCTCGACCAGCCAGGTCACCACCTCGACGTCGTAGCGCTCCCGAAGCGCCACCAGCGCCTGTGCCAGCAGATCCGAGTACGGATCGTCGACCTGGTGGAAGAACTCGATCAGGTGCGGCTCCCCCTTGCGCCTGCGTTCCCGCTCGGCCCGCGCCCGCGCCTTGTCGCGCCGACGCTCGGCGAGGAGATGGGTCGAGAACTGCTTCGAGGCGAAGGACTTGATCGACATGGCTTTCCTCGTGGTGTGGTCGCAGAACGGCGAGGCTATCTCTGGGTAATGGGATGGTCCGCCCCGCACCCATACGGCCTCTTGAGGGCCAGAATGGTGTTTTCACCAACCAACAAGGAGGAGGCGGACCGTGGAAGAGATTACTCGAGTCGGTATCGATCTGGGCAAGCACGTGTACCAGGTGTGCGGTATGGACGGTTCTGGGGCGGTGGTGTTGCAGCGTCAGGTGAAGGCGCCGCGGTTGATGGAGTTGATGTCTCGGTTGAAGCCTTGCCTGGTGGGCATGGAGGCGAGCTGCGGCGCGCACCACTGGGTGGAGAAGCTGAGCGATCTGGGTCACGACGTGCGGATGATGAGTCCTCAGTTTGTGCGTCCGTACGTGAAGTCGAACAAGAGCGACTACCACGACGCGGAGGCGATCTGCGAGGCGGTGTCACGTCCGACGATGCGTTTCGTGCCTTACAAGACGAAGGAGCGTCGGGCGCTTCAGCAGGTGCATCGGAGCCGGGAGGCGATGGTGGGTCTGCGCACGCAGTTGGCGAACCAGTTGCGGGGCTTTCTGGGGGAGTACGGGATCGTGTTGCCGCAGGGGCTGTCGGTGGTGATGCGGGAGGTGCCCGCGATCGCATCGGACCCGGAGCGGGACCTGCCGGGCGAGTTTCGGGCTTTACTGTGCATGCAGCACAAGGCTCTGATGCAGGCAGACGAGCAGGTGGCGGACCTGACCTCGATGCTTGTGCGGGAGTCGAAGGAGAATCCTCTGTGCGAGCGTCTGCGGTCGATACCGGGCATCGGTCCGATGGTGTCGACGGCGCTGGTGGCGTCGGTGGGCAACGGCTGGGCCTTCAGCAGCGGTCGTCAGATGTCGGCGTTTCTCGGTCTGGTGCCTCGTCAGTCCTCGACCGGCGGTCGCACGAAGCTGCTGGGGATCGGCAAGCGCGGCGACCGATACATGCGGGCTCTGTTGATCCACGGTGCGCGGGCGGTGCTGCGCACGGCCCACAAGGGCGAGCGGACTCGTCTGAAGGAGTGGGCTTTGGACGTCAAGCGGCGCCGGGGGCCGAACGTCGCCACGGTGGCGGTGGCGAACAAGCTGGCGCGGATCGCCTGGGCGGTGCTCAGGCACGACGAGAGCTACAGCGACGCGCTGCACGTCGGCGGTCGAACGAAGGCGCCGCGGGCCGCGTAGGCGGTCCGAGGCACAGGGAACCAACCAAGGGAGGATTGCCCCACCAAGCAGTTTGCGAGGACTTTTTCGAGCGATGGCGAAATAGGTCGGACCGGCGCGTCGATCAGCCTGAACCCGCGCAAGGCCCATCAAGAGGCCGTCTGGGTGTGAAGAGGCCGGCGCGCGCGTATTCCATCGGGGCCAGGGAACTCCAACACGGAGACTCCCATCAACAGGCCGGATACATGCAAGCAACTGCACCTACCTCGCCAGAAACCCGGAAAGAGCCCTTGCACAAGCGGGGCGGACCATACATGCGCGGGTCTTCTGACCCGCTGCCGCCGAAGGCGGCGTTGAAGTCGTCGCCGGCGAAGCCGGCGGCTACATTCTCCGGCCTCCGCCGCTTCGCGGCTCCGGCCGATGGGCGGGTCAGAAGACCCGCGTACCCAGCCCCGCGCACCCAGAGCACCGCCGCCTCTGGGCGTTACGATGACCTCAGGCAGTTTCGATCCCAGCCCGTCGACTCGGGAGAAGCATGCGGTCCCCGTTAGCGCTTCCAGCGCTCAGCCTCCTGTTCGCCGCCGCAGCGGCCCAGGCCCAGCCCGACCCCGGCACCACCTTCCGCGACTGCGACGTCTGCCCGGAGATGGTCGTTGTGCCGGCCGGCTCCTTCGTCATGGGCTCGCCGACGGACGAAGCGGACCGCTACGAGGACGAGGGCCCGGCGCACGAAGTGACGATCGCCGAGCCGTTCGCCATCGGCGTCCGCGAGGTGACGTTCGAAGAATGGGACACCTGCGTCGCGGCCGGCGGCTGCGAGGGCTACGACGCCGGCGACGAGGGCCGCGGCCGCGGCGGCCGGCCCGTGCTCAACGCGAACTGGGACAACGCCCGGGCCTACGTGTTCTGGCTGAGGGCAGTAGCGGGCGAGGCCTACCGCCTACCCAGCGAGGCCGAGTGGGAGTACGCCGCACGCGGCGGCACCTCGACCCGCTATAGCTGGGGCGACGAACCGAGCGCCGCGCACGCCAACGGCGAGCAGGACCACGGCTGGCCCGACGACGGTCACCGCTACACCGCGCCGACCGGGTCCTTCGCGCCGAACCCCTTCGGGCTGTACGACGCGCACGGCAACGTGTGGGAATGGACGGCCGACTGCTGGAACGAGAGCTACGAGGGCGCCCCGACGGATGGCAGCGCCTGGCTCGACGGCGACTGCGTCGGCCGCGTGACCCGAGGCGGCGCCTACAACGGCGGCCCCGCGTACCTGCGCTCCGCGATGCGGCTCAAGATCTACTCACAGTTCCGCAGCTACTTCATCGGCTTCCGCGTCGGGAGGTCGCTCGCTCCCTGACTGGGTGCCCTGCAAGGAGCGAGGCTGACGCCTCGCCCGCTTTCCTGAGGGCCGGCGGGGACGCCGGCGCACCCAGTGTGTGGCGTCGTTCCGATCACCCGGGCCGAGTCGCTGTGCTAGCTTGATGGAACAGCGTTGTACCTGACGTCGTCCTGCAGGTAGCGCCCCTCTACGCCGATCCGCACCCCCGCGTCCAAGGTGCGTGGGTGAGTGTTCTTTTTCACCAGCTCAGAGGGAGATTGCGCCATGAGACAGAAGTTCGCGGTTCGCTTGACGTACGCCGGTGTCGCGGCCCTGGCTGTCTTCGTCTGCGCCGGCGCCGCGCTGGCCCAGGCTGGACCATCCGTTCAGGGCACGATCACGGAGACGGAATCGGGAGCCCTGCTTCCGGGCGCCGAGGTGTCGCTCGAAGGCACCCAGTTCCGCACCCGCTCCGGCAGCGACGGCCGCTACCGCCTCGACGGGGTGCCGGCCGGCGACTACACGCTGGTCGTGAGCTACGTCGGCTTCGAGGACTTCGAGACCAGTGTCACGGTCGCGGCCGGGGAAACGGCCAGCCTGGCGATCGAGCTCGACGCGCGCTACGAGTTCGAAGACGAGATCGTCGTCCAGGCGGTCCGCTTCGGGCAGAGCAAGGCGCTGAACGAGCAGAAGGAGTCCGTCAACATCAAGAACGTCATCTCCGAGGAGCAGATCCAGAGCTTCCCCGACCTGAACACCGCGGAAGTGCTGCAGCGCGTCGCCGGCATCGGCATTCAGCGCTCCACCGGCGAAGGCCGGTTCGTCTCGATGCGGGGCACGCCGTCGGCGATGACGAATGTGACGGTCAACGGCCACCAGGTGGGCTACTCGAACACGGAGAACCGGATGGTCGAGCTCGACGTCATCTCGGCGGCGCAGCTCTCCGGCATCGAGGTGACCAAGGTGCTGACCCCGGACATGGACGCCGACTCGATCGGCGGCTCGATCAACCTGAAGACGCGGAGCGCCTTCGACCAGCCGGACGGCGTGACGAACTTCACCCTGGGCGTGGGCGACAACTCGATCGCCGACGGCACCCACTCGCGTTCGTCGTTCAACTACTCGACGGTGGGGGGCGCGAACGGGAACCTCGGGTTCTCGATCGGCCTCAACTTCGCCCGTACCGCGGCCGAGCGGCACAACAACGAGCAGCGGTGGGGAGACCGGGAGACCGTCGGCGGGGTCGATCTTCCGCTTGCGCTCAGGAACTCGGAGGTCCAGTTCTCGGCCAACGACCGCGACCGCTACGGCGCCAACGCGCGCCTCGAGGTCCGGATCGACGACGACAACAAGCTCGACTTCGCCGTCGTCCAGAACTACCGCGAGGACGACCAGGACCGGCAGATCACGCGGATCCGCTGGGACCGGGGCGACTACATCAGCGCCACGGAGGTCGAGGGCCTGCGGCTCGTCAAGTCCCTGCACGACCGGCTCGAAGAGCAGGAGAGCACGACCTACAGCGTCGCCGGCGAGCACCGCCTGGGCCTGACCCTGCTCGACTTCAGCCTGTCGTCGAGTTCCGCCTACACCAAGAAGCCGGAAGGGCAGTTGAGGCCCGAGTTCCAGGCCCGCGGCTACGACCTGGACATCATCGACGTCGGCGGCAAGGCGCCGCGCTGGGATCCGGCCAGGATGGACATCCACGGCAGCAACGCGTTCGAGTTCGACATCGTGGACGAGAAGTACGAGGACACGACCAGCACGATCAACGCGGCCACCCTCGACATCACCCGGCCGATGCTGTGGAACAGCGATACCGGCGAGCTCAAGATGGGCGTCAAGCTCCGCGCGCTGGACAAGGAACGCGCCGACCTGCGCTCCAGGTGGAGATGGCGGGGCGACGACCTGTACCTGAGCCAGTTCGAAGGCGCCGGGAACACGGTCACCGAGGGCGGCTACAACATCGGCCGCGTGTACAACCGCGAGGCCTTCCGCTCCTTCTTCTACTCGAACCAGGGCCCCGGGGGCTTCGAGGAGGAGGTGCGCAACGACGTCAACCTGGGCGAGCCGTACAACGCCGAGGAGGACATCACCAGCGTCTACGCGATGAGCACCCAGGAGTACGGGAAGCTCACCATGCTGGTCGGCGTCCGGGCCGAGTTCAACGACCTCGACTACACGGGCGCGAACCTCGTGGTCAACGACGACGACGTGATCAGCAACATGCAGGAGAACGTGGCGCGGTCCTACGACTTCGTCTACCCCAACCTGCAGTTCCGCTATCGCCTCGATCCGGAGACCAACCTCCGGGCCGCCTACACGCGGACCATGGCCCGTCCCAACTTCTGGGATTCCATGCCGTTCTCCTACACCCACACGGACGACGAGGAGATCACCCGCGGCAATCCGCAACTCGATCCGGCGATCTCGGACAACCTCGACTTCCTGGTCGAGCACTTCCTGCCGAACGTCGGGATCATCTCCGGCGGCGTGTTCCTCAAGAGCATCGACGACTTCAACTTCGTCACCGGGACGACGCAGCGCGGCGGGCCGTTCGACGGCTTCGACGTCGAGTCGCCGGTCAACGGCGGCAACGCCGAGCTGATGGGCATCGAGGTCGCCTGGGAGCAGCAGTGGAACTCGGGCTTCGGCATCTACGCGAACTACACGTACACCAACGTGCTGAGCATCGACCTGGGCGAGCAGACCGACCGGGACGACATCGACGTGCTGCCGGAACAGAGGGAGCGGCTGGGCAACCTGGCGTTCATCTACGAGAAGAACCGGATCCTGACCCGGCTCGCCCTCAACATGAACGGCAGGTGGATGACGGAGGTCGGCGAGTCCGCTGACTACGACGAGTGGAACGACTCGGCGATGTACCTCGACTACTCGTTCACCTACCTCTTCGACAACGGCCTCGAGCTGTTCCTGCAGGCCAACAACCTGACCGAAGAGGTGGTCTACCTGTACCTCGGCGTCGGCAGCCGGTCCTCCGAGCACAACATCACCGGCCGGACGTTCAACGCCGGCATGAGGTGGAGCTTCTAGGAAGGTCCGCACACTGGGTGCGCGGGTCTTCTGACCCGCTGCCGCCGCAGGCGGCTGGGAAATCGCGCCGGCCGCAAGGCCGGCGACGACCCGCTTCCCCTTGACCCATGGACACCCCCTCCCTCCACATCCTCGACTACCTGATCATCGGGGCGAGCCTCGTCCTGTCGGTCGGCGTCGGCGTCCGCTTCGCGAAGGCCCAGTCGACGACGTCGAAGTACTTCGCCGCCGGCCGCAACGTGCCGGTGTGGGCGATCGGCCTGTCGATCTTCGCGACGCTGATCAGCAGCATCACTTTCCTGGCCTACCCGGGCGACGGCTTCGCCGGGAACTGGGTGCGCCTGGTCCAGGGGCTGATGGTGCCGATCGTCGTGCTGCTCGGCATCGGCTTCATCGTGCCGATGTACCGCAAGGTCATCGGCTTGAGCGCCTACGAGTACTTCGAGCGCCGCTTCGGCTACCTCGCCCGGCTCTACGCCTCGCTGGCCTTCGTGCTGGCCCAGTTCGCTGGCATGGGGTCGGTGTTCTTCCTGCTGGCGCTGGCGGTCTCCAGCATGACCGGCATCGGCGTCGTCACGGTGGTCCTGGTCCTCGGCCTGGTGGTCACCGTCGTGACCCTCCTGGGCGGGATGGAGGCGGTCATCTGGCTCGACGTGATCCAGGGGCTGCTCCTCATCCTGGGCGGTCTCGTCACCCTGCTCGTCATCGCGGTCAAGATCGACGGCGGCCTGGGCCAGGTGTTCACCGTCGCGGCCGCCGAGAACAAGGTGAGCCTCGGCTCGTTCGACTGGAACCTGGTCGAGCTGACGTTCTGGGTGATGGCGATCAACGGCATCTTCTACGCCGTCCAGAAGTACGGCACCGACCAGACGATGGTGCAGCGCTACCTGACGGCCAGGTCGGACAAGGAGGCGACCCGGGCGTCGATCGGCGGCGTGCTGATGGTGGTGCCGGTGTGGGTGCTGTTCATGTTCATCGGCACCGCGCTCTACGCCTTCTACCAGGGCCAGGCATCGCTGCCCGACGGCCTGCGCGCCGACGCCGTGTTCCCGCACTTCATCCTGAACGAGATGCCGGTGGGCGTCGTCGGGCTGATCATCGCGGCGCTGCTGGCGGCCGCGATCTCCTCGCTCGACTCCGACCTCAACTGCCTCGCGGCGGTCGGCGTCGACGACTACTACAAGAAGCTGCGGCCACGGAGCACCGAGCTGCAGCGGGTGCGCGTGGGGAAGATCGTCGTCACGCTGTCGGGGGTCGGCTCGATCGTCGTCGCGCTGATCTACGTCGCCGCCGGCGACGCCGGCGTGCTGGCGACCGTGTTCGCGCTCTACGCCATCTTCTCGGGCGGCATCGCCGGCATGTTCCTGCTAGGCATCTTCGTGCCCCGCGTGAACAGGGAGGGGCTCTACGTCGGCATCGGCGTCTGCGTGCTGTTCACCGCGGCCGCCCTGCTCACCTCGACCGAGTTCAGCCTCGGCGGCGAACCGCGCATCTGGCTCGACCTGGGCCCGCTCAACTACACGCAGCACAACTACATGCTCGGCGTGTACAGCCACATCGTCCTGTTCGGCGTCGCCTGGGCGGCGAGCTACTTCTTCCCCGCGCGGGACGTGGACAGGAACCTGACCTATGCTGGTTGGAAGGACAGGAAGCGAAGCGAGGCTTGAGGAGGTGTTGAGGTGAAGCAGCAGTCACACACTGGGTGCGCGGGTCTTCTGACCCGCATCCGGCGCGCAGCGCCGGTTCTGGCCGTGTTTGCACTGGTGTCATGCGCTCCCGAAGCCGCGCCGCCCGCCGACACCACCACCCCAACCCCCTGGAACGTAGTCCTCTTCCTCGCCGACGACCTCGCCTGGAACCAGGTCGGCTACCACGGCACGACCTTCTACGAAACCCCGACCATCGACGCCGTCGCCGCCGCCGGGATGACCTTCTCGAACGCCTACTCGGCGAACCCCGTCTGCTCGCCGACCCGCGCCAGCCTGATGACCGGCAAGAACCCCGCGCGCCTCCAGATCACCGACTACATTCCCGGCAGCCCGTACCCGTACGCGCGGCTCCTGCGTCCCGCCGAAGTCCCCGGCCTGCCGCTTGAAGAAGTCACGATCGCCGAGCTCTTCAAGTCCCAGGGCTACGCGACCGGCCACTTCGGCAAGTGGCACCTGAACGTCGACAAGGAGTACGTACCCGGCCGGCCGATGGACCCCGAGTCGCAGGGCTTCGACGACATCCTGACCACGGTCAAGCCGGAGTACGAGGACGACCCGCTCGCAGACGCCCACCACGCCCGCGAGATCACGGACCGGTCGCTCGCCTTCCTCGACGCGAACCGGGACAACCCGTTCTTCCTCTACGTCACCCACCACGTTGTCCACCGCCCGCTGCTCGAGGACCCGAAACTGATCGCCAAGTACGAGGCGAAGCCGGGCGCCGATGACCCGGTGAACAACCCGGCCATGGGCGCGATGATCGAGACGATGGACACCGGCTTCGGCCAGATCCTCGACCGCATCGAGGAGCACGGGCTGACCGAGCGGACGATCGTCATCTTCTACTCCGACAACGGCGGCTTCGAACAGCTCCAGGCGCAGGACCCCTTCCGCGGCGGCAAGGCGATGATCTGGGAAGGCGGCATCCGCGTCCCGCTGGCGGTCAAGTGGCCGGGCGTCGTGGAACCCGGCAGCACGCACGACGGCCTGATCACCTCGGACGACTTCTTCCCGACCATCGCCGACATCCTCGGCGTCGACGAGCTGCCCGCCGACATCGACGGCCTGAGCCTGCTGCCGGTGCTCGACGGCAGCGGCGCTTTGGACCGCGACACGCTCTACTTCCACTACCCGCACTACCACCACCTCGGCTACAAGCCGGCCGGCGCCATCCGCCAGGGCGATTACAAGTTGATCGAGTGGTTCGAGGGCACGATCGCCGGCGTTGGCCCGGCGGTCAGCCTCTTCAACCTCGTGGACGACCCAAGCGAAACGACCGACCTCGCCCCGGAGAAGCCCGAACTGGCCGACAGCCTCCTCCAGCAACTCGCCGTCTGGCGTCAGGAGATCGGCGCCGGCGAAATGACGATCAACCCCGGCTACGAGAAAGCCCGCCACGACTGGCGCTTTGTCGACGAGCATGGAGGCGACGCCAGATGACCTCCGCTGGGTGCGCGGGTCTTCTGACCCGCTGCCGCCGAAGGCGGCGACAGAATCGCCGCCGGCGAAGCCGGCGACCACTTTCCCCGGGCTACGCCGCTCCGCGGCTCCGCCCGCAGGCGGGTCAGAAGACCCGCGCACCCAGAGAACATCCGTCGGCATGGCGGGGTTCCCTGCCGCAGTTGGCGAGCCCGAAGGCCAATCCGCATGAGTGACCTCAACCGCCGTGATGCCCTCCTCGCCGCCCTCGGTCTCGCCACCGGCGCCACCGCCGCCACCCGTCCGCTTCGCGCCCAAACGCCAGCGCAACAACAACCCGGCCCCCTGGAAAAGACCTTCGAAGACGCCAAACCCCTCAACCTCCGCATCACCGATCTCCGCACCTTCCTCGTCGACGCCGGCAACGACGAGAACTTCGTCTTCGTCAAGCTCTACACCAACCAGGGGATCACCGGCCTCGGCGAAGGCACCCTCGCCAACAAGGGCGAAGTCGTCGCGGCCGCCATCGAGAACCACAAGCGCTACCTCGTCGGCAAGGACCCGACCGAGATCGAGCGCCACTGGCGCGGCATGTTCATCGGCCCCCGCTATCGCGGCGGCCCGGTGCTCATGTCGGCGCTTTCCGCAGTCGAGATCGCCATGTGGGACATCCTCGGCCAGGCCCTCGGCCAGCCGATCTGGCAACTCCTCGGCGGCAAGGCCCGCGACAAGGTGCGGCTCTACTGCCACGAGGGCTATCTCGAACGGATCAGCCACCGCCAGAAGCGCCGCGCCGCCGACTACGAGGAAGAGCTCGACCTCTGGCGCCAGAAGAAGGAGGACGGCTGGACCTGCGTCAAGGGCGGCTTCTACCCGGGCGGCCGGCCGATCAACCACCGCTTGTCGATCCGCCGCGGTGTCGAGCACCTCGCCCGGGTGCGCGAGATCGTCGGGCCGGACTTCGACATCATCGTCGAAGCGCACGGCAAGCCGACGCCGCTCTCCGCCGTCGAGTTCTGCAACCGGGTGGAGGAGTTCCGGCCGTTCTGGGTCGAGGAGGTCACCCAGCTCGAGAACGAGGTGATCGAGGAGGTCCGCCAGATCCGCGCCCAGACCCGCGTGCCGCTGGCGACCGGCGAGCGCCTCACCTCGCGCTACCACTTCGCGCCGCTGTGCTCGGAGCGGCTGGTCGACGTGATCATGCCGGACGTCGTCCACGTCGGCGGCATCTCCGAGCTGCGCAAGATCGCGATCATGGCCGAGGGCTTCCGCGTCGACGTGTCGCCGCACAACCCGCAGAGCGAGGTCAGCACGCTCGCCTCCATGCACGTCTGCGCCTGCACCCCGAACTGCACCATCCTCGAGATCGGCAGCGGCCAGGACCCGTTCTGGCAGGACCTCTTCCACGGCGGCCACTTCTCCTACGAACGCGGCTTCGCCAAGCTCCCCAGCCGCCCCGGCCTCGGCATCGACCTCGACGAGGAAGTCGCCGCCAAGTTCCCCTACGAGCCGAAGAACTGGAGCACCCTGACGACGGAAGATGGCGCGTTCGTGGATCGATAACACTGGGTGTGGGAGGGAGTTGCCCTCTGGGTGCGCGGGTCTTCTGACCCGCTGCCGCCGAAGGCGGCGACAGAATCGCCGCCGGCGAAGCCGGCGACCACTTTCCCTGCTACTCGTCACCATCCTCGGCTGCGCGGGGCCAGCCCCCGACCGAACCACCGAACTAGCCGCCCGCGAAGCCGGCAACCCCGGCGGCGAGAACTTCGGCGAGTTCGGCCCGCCCGACGCCTACGAGAACGACTCCCCGCACCCGTTCTACGGCGCCGAGAACGAGTGGAGCCGCCGCATGTTCGACGAGCGCTCCGCCGACCTCTACTACAAGCGCCGCGGCCAGCGGCAGCTCCTCGAGATCCTCGACGGCAACCCGGCCAGGGCCATCGAACTGGCCGACGCGCGGCTCGCCGACGACCCCGGTGACGCCGAATCGCACTTCATCCGCGCCGTAGCCCTGACCCAACTCGACCAGATCGACGAAGCCGAAGCAGCCATGCAAGCGGCCCTCGACGCCGGCATGCCCTTCGGCCGCTTCCTGGCCGGACCGCGCGATCTCCTCGCCCCGCTTGCCGCGACCGCGACCTTCGCGCTGCACGCGGCGAGTCCCCAAAACGACGTCGTCCACGGCCCCATGCTCGGCGCCGTCACCGACACGACCGCCGGCGTTTGGATCCGTACCGCCGAAGAAACCCCCTTCGAAGTCGTCGCGACAGCCGACGGCGAACGCCACACGGCGACTGGCGCTACGGCCGCCGATCGCGACTACACCGGCACGGCCACCCTCGCCGGCCTCTCGCCGGACACCACCTACAGCTACCAGGTCCTCGTCGACGCCGGCACGCCGCCAACGTCCCAGGCGCAGTCGAAGCCGCCGTCCAAGCCAGAGTCCCAGTCGTCCACCTACACGCTGCGCACCGCACCATCCCCCGGCACCCCCGGCACCGTCACCATCGCCTTCGGCGGCTGCGCCGGCTACACGCCTGCCAACGAACGCATGTGGGACACGATCGCCGCCCACTCCCCGCAGGCCCTGCTCCTCCTCGGCGACAACGTCTACGTCGATCTGCCCGAGCAGCCCGGCCCGTTCCACGACTACACCTACTACCAGCGCCAGTCGCGCCCCGAGTTCCGGCGCCTGGTGAGCGCGACCCCGGTCTACGCCGTCTGGGACGACCACGATGCCGCCGTCGACGACATCTGGCTCGGCCCCTACGTTGACCGTCCAGCCTGGAAACAGCCGATGATCGAACACTTCCGTCGCAACTGGAACAACCCGGACTCCGGGTCGGCGTCGCACCCGGGCGTCTGGTCCCGGTTCTCGCTCGGGGACGTCGACTTCTTCCTGCTCGACGGCCGCACCTACCGGACCAACCCCTTCGTCGAAGAGCGCACCATGCTGGGCCCGGAGCAGAAAGCCTGGCTGCTCGACGGGCTAAGCGCCTCCGAGGCCACCTTCAAGGTGATCGCCAGCCCCGTCGCCTGGGCCGACGGCGCCAAGCCCGGCAGCCGCGACACCTGGTCGGGCTTCCCGGAGGAGCGGGAGGAGATCTTCCGCTTCGTCGAAGAGAGCGACGTCACCGGCGTTGTGCTGCTGTCGTCGGACCGGCACCGTTCCGAGGCGTGGACGATCGAGCGTGAGAGCGGGTACGCCTTCTATGACCTTCTGAGCGGGCAGTTGACGAACATTCATACGCATCCGGTGGAACCGGGGGCGCTGTTCAGCTACAACCTGAAGGACTCGTTTGGGCTGCTGACGTTTGAGACGGCTGAGGAGGAGCCGCGGGTGACGTACGAGATCTACTCGATTGATGATGAGTTGGTGGAGACCTTGGTCATCCCGCACTCCGACCTGGCCGTCAGCAGCGAAGAAAGGCGAGCAGTCATGAGCCGCGCCGCGGGCACCGTCTTCTCTCTGGGTGCGCGGGTCTTCCGACCCGCCTGCCGGACGGAGCCGCGGAGCGGCGTAGGCCGGCGAAGAAGTGGTCGCCGGCTTCGCCGGCGGCGATTCAAAGCCGCCTTTGGCGGCAGCGGGTCAGAAGACCCGCGCACCCAGAGAGCGGCCGTTGCAGCCGCCTTCCTTCTTCTCCTCGTCCTCGCGGCCTGCAGCCCACCCCCCGACGGCGCCCCGCCCGCAGTAGAAACCACCGCCCTCTGGCTCTTCGACGAACCCGCCGGCCTCTACCCGAGCCACACCCTCGACGACATGTCCGACCACGACATGGTCCTCACCCTCGGCCTGGGCGCCCAGATCGCGCCCGGCCACTACGGCAACGCCCTCCTGCTCGCGCCGCTCGACCCGCCGCTCGACGTGCCGCCGGCCGAAGAGAAGCCGGGTGAGTTCGGTCTGGCCCGTCTGCCGCCGCCCGAAGGCCGCACCGTCGAGCCGCTGAGCTGGTTCACCGCCCACTTCGCGGCGCTCATGACTTCCGGCGAGAACCACCTCCGCAAGCAGGTCGGCCACAAGAACCCGACGACGAGCGCGCTCAACCTCGGCGACTTCGATTGGGCGGTGGAGTTCTGGCACTCCCCGGGCGATGCCGCCTTCGGCGGGAGCCGGCCAGAAGGCCGGCGCACCGACGCCCCGACCGCAGGCGAAGCCGTCGTCTTCGAGATCGGCACGGGCCCGCGGGGCGAGAACGACATCGTCACCCAACTCAGGTGGTCCGCCGACCGCTCCCGCTTCACCCTCGTCAACCAACCCGCCGGCGCCTCCATCGACATCCCAACCGCTGACGCGACCCCCATCTGGCGCCACTACGCCTTCACCTACGACGCCACCACCGACCAACTTCGCCACTACGTCGACGGCGCCCTCCAGCCGCTCCCACCACCAACCACCCTCCAAGCCCTTCCCGAAGGCGACGAGGCCTACTTCACCCTGGGTACCGACGCCCTCTGGAACCACCGCCTAGCCGGCCTCCTCGACGAGTTCCGCGTCAGCCGCGGCCTCGTCTACACAACCGACTTCGACGCCCCGGCAACCTTCGGCACCACCCCCGAACCCGTCGAACTCACCCAGGGCCCCCCGCTCCTCTTCGCCGACTCCGCCGGCGCCTCCGCCGCCGACCTCACAGACACCGACGCCGCCTCCAACACCCCCCTCCACCTAGCCACCCGCAAACACCTCTTCATCGACGACGCCCTCCTCGCCGACACCGGCGACGCGACCTTTACCGTCAACCCGCCACGCCGCGCCGAGCGCGTGCTCGACAACATCAAGGGCACCTTCCGCAAGCACCTCACCGTCGCCTCCGGCGACGACGGCGTCATCCGCATCTACAACTCGCGGGAAGAGGACCACCTCGCCGTCTACACCTCGACCGACGGCGTCCACTTCGACCGGCCCGACCAGGGGCGCGGCGAGATCAACGGCCACCGCAACATCGTCATCCCCGACATGGTGGGCGGCCTCGGCACTCCCTTCTGGGACCCGCAGGCGCCGCCCGACGAGCGCTGGAAGTACCTCACGGACTACCAGCGGCGCGGCCTCTACCTCTACACCTCGGCCGACGGCTACGACTGGACGCGGCGGCGCAACATCGTCCTGCCGTTCCGGTCCGGCACCCAGAGCAGCACCTACTACGACGACCAGCGGCAGGTCTACATGTCCTACCACCGCTCCGGCATCTTCCACACGCCCGGCGGCGTGACGCAGCGCAGTTCGGTGGTCACCGAGCACGAGGACCTGCGCGTGACCCAGCCGTTCCAGCCGCTGACGCAGCAGGAGTACCTCGACCTGCGCGCCGAGTTCCCGCTCCGCGACCCGCTGCCGTGGTGGGTGGACAACGGCCCGCTGACGCCCGGCGGGTTCGGCATGGAGTACCCGCACCTCTTCGACCCGACCCCCGAGGACCCGGTGGGCACCGACTTCTACCTCACCAAGGCGATGAAGTACCCCTACGCCCCGGACACCTACCTCGCCTTCCCGGTGGGCTACTTCCACTACTACGGCGACGGCCCGGAGGCGCGCAGGGTGCTGGGCCTGGAAGAGCGCGGCCTCGGCTCCGGCCCGCTCGAATCCCAGATCGCCGTCAGCCGCGACGGACTCGACTGGAAGCGCCACCCCGAGCCGGCCTACGTGGGCATCGGCCGCCACCAGGGGCGCGACGTGGTCACCGCCTACATCGGCCACGGCATGATCCGCCGCGGCGAGGAACTCTGGCAGTACTACTTCGGCGAGACGCACTACCACTCGCCCCACACCCAGGACCCGGACGGCCGCGGCGTCTACCGGCTCGTCCAGCGCCTGGACGGCTTCATATCCCTCGACAGTCCGTACGGCCACGAGACCACCGTCGTCACACGGCCGCTCACGTTCGAGGGCGACCGCCTGCAACTCAACGTCGACACCGACGCCGTCGGCTACCTGCAGGTCGGCTTCCTGGACGAGCAGGGACAACCGATCGAGGGCTACACCGTCGACGACTGCGTCTACGTCAACGGCGACTTCATCGCGAAGGAAGTCGACTGGCTGGAGGCCGGCGCCGACGTGTCGCCGCTGGCCGGGCGGACCGTGCAGGTGGTGTTCCGCATGCGAGGTGCGAAGCTCTATGCGATGCAGTTCGTGGAAGGAGGATAGGAATGCTCAGCAAAGAACCACACACTGGGACTCCCCACCATTTGGCAAGTGGGGTAATCGGCCTCGATTGTCGGTGCGCGGCGTTGGGTTTTCCGCAGTCACGTTGAGTGTTCAGACGAGTCGGTGCCTGCGTTGATGTGGTTTCGCGATTTCGTGTTGGCGGGTGTTCCGTCCCGTGGGGTTGAGGTTCCGGTCTGATGGTGGGTTCGGGGATTCGGTCCGGGACGGTCGGGGTTCGGGCGTGTCGTTTTGGCTGGTGTTTGCTCGGCCTCGGTAGGCGCGGCGGCTTCTTCGGGGTGGTTTCGTTGTCCGTGCGGCGCCTGGAAGAGGGTCCGGTCTCGGAGCATGGCGCAGGCGATGCGGAGGAGCCGGTCGCCGACGATGCGCAGTGCGTGTCCGTGGGTTTTGCCCCTCTTTCGGGCGCGGTCGTACCTGGCGCGGGATTCGGGGTCTCTCTGGACGGCGACTCTGGTCCAGTGGTAGACGGCGTCGGCGAGTCTGTGGTTCCTGGCTCGTCGCTGGCGGACGGTCTTCGTGTTGCCCGAGCTGACGGTTATGGGTGCTACTCCGGCGAGGCATCTCAGGGCGGCGTGGTCGCGTTGTCGTATGGCCTGTTCGGCTTCGGTGAGGAGGGTGGCGAGCACGTGGTTTCCGATTCCGGGTATGGAGTCGAGGATGGCGGCGTCGCGGAGTTCGTCGTCTTCGGTCTTGGTTTCCTTGGCCTGTTGGAGTGTTTGCTGGAGCTGGCGTCTGGCCTTGTCGATCTGCTTGTTGTACTGCTCGAGGATCGGCAGCAGGCTCAGGATGCGGTTTCTGGCGCTTTCGACGCTGGCGTCCCGGCGCTTGATCGGCTGGGCCTTCAGGCGTTCTCTGAGTTCGTCGGCGTCGATCCGGCGGACGCGGTGCTTCTTGAGCAGCTTGGCCAGTGTGGTCTTCCTCGTGCGCCGGGCCTTGTCCGGAGTGGGCACGCGCTTCCACAGGTCGATCGCCCAGGGCGTCGTCACGTCGCCATCGGTCGCGTCGAGAAACTGCGGGTAGTAGTCCACGAGATGCTGTCGGATGCGATTCGCGATCCCGTTGCGGTCTTCGACGAGTTCCTTCCTGGCGCGGGCTTTGCCGCGCATCTCGATGACGTCGTCGTCGGGTTCCGGGACCGGTCTGAGGCATTCCGGATCGGTGCGCAGCGCCGAGGCCAGCGCCTTGGCGTCGCGCCGGTCGTCCTTGGCGCCGGCGGCCGAGAAGCGGTCGCGGAAACGGTCGAGCTGCATGGGGTTGATGGAGTGGACGGGAAAGCCCGATTCCATCAGGGTTTCGACCACGGGTCCGTGCGGCACCTCGATGGCGACCCCGATCCGGTCCGCCGGGCGCCGGGCGCGGTCGAGGAGCCAGTCGCTCATGGCGGCGAGGCCCCTGCCGCCGTGGTCGAACGCCCGCTCCTTGACCACCCTGCCCCGGTGGTCCATCAGGCAGACGTGGTGTTCTCGGCTTCCCCAGTCCACGCCGGCGGTGTACGTCGTCGTCATGTTGTCCTCCTTGGTGGGTTAGCGTTGGCTGGTCGGCTCACCGCGATGCCGTTCGGTACCTGTACTGGCGCTCATGGCGCATACTCCCCACTGGATGTTCATCGCGGTGCAGGCAGCCAGGGCACAAATCCCAGCAGGGTGCTCGATGCACAGTGCGCCGTTGGTGCTCCTGGCTGCCCGCCGACTTCACGAGGCTCCGGTCAGCGTCGCGGGAGGGCCCGCCGCGGCGCCGGCCGCGGAAGCTGCCGGTCCCGCGGAAAACGGCAAGCCGTTTCCCGCCGGACCTTGGAAAACCGGCGGACCGGTTTCCCACAGCTACCGCGGCCTCGGCGGCTGCGGCGGATCGGTACAAGACGGTGACCGGATTCAACCCCGGAAAGGTACAGGTGCGCCGGCGCCCCCGCCGGCTGCCGCCAAAGGCGGCCAGGAAACCGTGCCGGCCAAAGGCCGGCGACCACTTCTCTGTTCTTCTCCGTTGCCCTGGCCCTCAGCACCATAACCACCGCGGCCACAACCGGCCCCCAAACCACCCCCATCGACCTCGCCGCCTACGCGCAGATCCTCCACGTCTCCACCACCACCGGCGACGACGCCACAGCCACCGGCTCCGCAGCCACCCCATACGCCACCCTCACCGCCGCACTCGCCGCCGCCAACGCAGTCGGCACCGACTCAACCAAGACCGCCATCCTCATAGCCGCCGGTACCTACCCAACCCACAACCTCACCCTGCCCCCCAACACCGACCTCTACGGCGGCTTCGACCCCACCTCCACCTCCACCGACGACTGGACCCAAAACCGCGACATCCAGGCCCACCCAACCATCCTCGACGCCCAGGGCGAAGACCGAGTCCTCACCATCGCCGCCACGTCCGCCGACACCCCCACCAACGCCACCAACCGCATAGACGGCCTCCACATCCGAGGCGGCCAGGTCCGCGGCCCAGGCGGCGGCATCCTCATCGACGGCGCTTCACCCGTCCTCTCCAACAACGTCTTCACCGGCAACAGCACCCTCACCCCCGAAGGCTGGGCCCCCAAGTACCTCCACGAAACCGCCCACGACGGCGGAGCCATCTACTGCCGCAACGGCGGCGCCCCGGAGATCCGCAGCAACCTGATCACCGAGAACGCCACCGAAACCGGCCGCGGCGGCGGCATCGCCTTCGATCACAACTGCGACGGCCTGATCGCGGACAATGCCATCATCAGCAACGTCGCCGGTGCCGCCGACACCATGCGCAGCAGCGACGGCGGGGGCATCTCCATCTTCAACTGGTCGTCGCCCGAGATCTCCGGCAACGTGGTCATGGGCAACTGGGCGCTCAACAACAACGACGGCGGCGGCATCTTCGTCGCCTACTGGTCCTCGGCAAAGGTCCGCGACAACGTCGTCGTCGCCAACCTGGGCACCGACGACGGCGGCGGCCTGTTCGTCGGCGGGCAGGAACACCGCTACGACCGGCCGTTCGACCCGATGCCGAGCGCCGAGGAGTTCTTCGTCGAAGTGACCGGCAACCGCTTCTTCGGCAACAGCAACGGCTCCCACAACTCCGCCGCCCTGCGCATCACGATGGAGAGCCGCGGCCGGGTCGAGGGAAACGTCGCCGCGCTCAACGGCGGCTTCTACCTGCAGCGGAGTGAGCTGGAGGTCGTGGACAACACGATCCTCGAAGACACCCTGCTCATCGAGACCAAGGAAGGGCTCGAGCCCACGCGCTTCAGCAACAACATCGTCACCGGGTCGCTTGAGAGCGACGGCACCGGGATCGTCACCGCGTCCCTGATCCGCGACGGTTCCCTGGGCGAAGGCAACGAGGCTGGACTACCCGAGTTTCTCGACGACGGCCGGGAACTCCAGGTGGTCGGGGCGTCCTGGTCCGCGGCCAGCCAACAGACCCACGTCACCGTGGCGGCGCCGCTTCCCGCCGCCGACCTCACTAACCGCGTCGTCGCCAGCCACGGCGGCTGGGGGGTCGTCCACTCCGCCTCCGGCCGCAACCTGACCCTCTGGCGCGACCACACTTCCGTCACCGAGCTCCACCTGCTCCCGACCTACCGCCAGATCGCCGATTCACCTGGCTTCGGCAAGGGCTTCGACGCCGCCCGCGCCGTCTCCGACTACGACCCGCAGCGCGTCAACAAGTCCATCGAACTCCTCGAGCGCGGTCAGCCCATCTACTACGACGCCTCCACCGGCGGCTACGAGGAAGGCGTGCAGATGGCCGGCACCTGGGGCGACTACATCATCTACAACGTCGAGCATGTGGCGCTCGACTTCGCGGCGCTCCGCGAGTTCATGCGCGGTCTCGTCGACGCCGGCCCCACCCCGAGCGGCCACCGGACGCCCACCGTCATCGTCTCCCTGCCCCTGCTGGGCCTCGACGAACCGACCGTCACCGCCGGCGGCTGGATGGTCCAGCAGGCCCTCGCCCAAGGCGTCCACGGCGTCCACCTCGCCCGCGCCCGCGACCCCGAGGGCGTCAAGCGCTTCGTCCAGGCCGCCCGTTACCCGATCCACAAGCAGGCCATCGACATCGTCGGCGAAGGCCTCCGCGGCTGGGGCAGCCACACCTTCGCCGCCTGGGTCTGGGGCCTCAGCGTCCCGGAGTACCTCCAGAAGGCCGACGTCTGGCCGCTCAACCCCGAAGGCGAGATCATGCTCGGCGTCAAGCTGGAAGACCAGCAGGCCCTGGACCGGGCCGCCGAGACGCTCTCCGTCCCCGGCCTGGCCTTCGCCGAGCACGGCCCGCGGGACCTGGGCCTGTCGTATGGCCACCTGGAAGGCCGCGCCGACCCGCCCTTGCCGCCCGAAGTCGTCGCCGCCGGCGACATGGTGCTGGAGCTGACGAAGGAGCGGGGGATGTTCTTCCTGGACAATGTGCTGCCGGGGAATGTGGCGGCGCAGATTGACCGGGGGGTGATGATCGGGGCGGGGAGGCGGGAGGATTCGGCGGAGGTGGGGAGGGGGTACGCGGGCCGTATCATGCCGTGGTAGCGCCGCCGTCGGCCGCTGCCCGCTCGGCGAGGAAGTCGCGCTCGCTGCGGGTAAGTCCTAGAGCCAGAGGAACGAGAGACATAGACATGGCGAAGACCCGATCGCCTGACGCGCCTGATCCGCTGGCCGTCGCTATGGGCCGGATCGAGGCCGCCTCGGCCCTTGCGGCGACAGTCCTCCCAGATCTTGTGAGGCACTACGAGATGGGATTCGTGGGTGCTGCTTACACCGTTGCCCATGAGTGCACGGAACTCGTGTTGAAGCTGCACCTGGACAGCCTCGGCGTCAAGTACCCCACGTTCGGCCGGGATGGACATGACCTCCCAAAGCTGTTCGAACTCTGGGGTGATGATCGTGAGAAGGCGGAGGTCGCCTACCAGAGGTGGGTGGTGGGATCAACGGTAAGCAGTCGTTTGGCGGAAGCCATAGAGACGACTCTCGGCCTAGAGCGCTACCCTTACATGTCTGAAGACGAGCGCCCGTCAACCGAAGACGTAAACCGGAAGAGCCGGGAGATGCAGGAGGCAATCCTCCGTGAGCAGGACCCGCCGGTCGCGGTCGTCCTGCATCGGATCGATGCCCTGATCGGTTCCAAGGACGTGAGGACTCTCTGCATACCGGCCCGCCAAGAGCAGTTCGCTGAGGCCAGATACCCGGCAAACGTGTGGTACCCGGAGAAGTTGCTCGAGCTCCGTTGGAAGGAGCTCGTCGAAGCAACCGGAGAATCGAAGTCCCTCGGCATCGTCCGTTCGTTCCTGGAGAAAGAAGGCACTCCAGAGGTGTACTCGGCGTGGAAGTACCTGCACGAGGGCAATCTACCCAAGGTGGGACACCAGTTCAGGGGACCAGCCATCAAGATGATCGTCATCGCGAAGCAGCTCAGGGCCTTCGCTAGTAGCGAGAGAGGGAACTAAGCCTCTCCTGACTGTCTTTGACCAGTAGACCAAAGAGCGCCTTCGTTTCTGCGAAGAGTCGATCTTCCACACGCATCGTTGGGGCGGGATGTACCCTGCCAAGCTCGGTGTGTCTAGCTTCCGACGAGTGCTCACAACAAGACAAGGAGAGTACGGCAAGTGGCACCTAACCAGAAAGAGGAAGAGTGGACTCCAATCTACGCCAAAGAGATAGGAAAACTCCTCAAGAAGGACATTCGCACGATCAGAAGACTCCACGGAGACACGAACATGACTGGCCGCGCCATTGAGGAGGCTGTGGCGGAGCGGCTTCGCCGATTCCTTCCTAGGCGGATAGAGGTAGGTTCTGGTCTCGTGTGCTATGGACGACACATTAGCGGACAGATGGACATCGTCCTGTTCGACCGACTGAACTCACCGGTGTTCGGTACCGGGTCGAACAGGATTTACCCGCGCGAGGGTGTTATCGCCGTCATGGAGGTCAAGAGCACACTTGACCGGAGGAATCTGAAGAAAGCCTTCAAGCAAATCATGCGTGTCAAGAGCATGAAGCGGCCCAAGGAGGAGGGGCGCCCTCGCCCCGATTGCTACGTCATCGGAGCAGGGGGCGTCGACATTCAGACGCTCGCCGACATCTACGTTGACCTGGTGAATGAACAGCACCGGAACGAGGAGTGGCTCCTGGCGCCGGACATTGTGGTGTCCCTCGAGAAGGGTGTCCTGGTGCCGTGTGGTAAGGACGGAAGGAACGCTTTGGCTCCAACGCCGAATGCCCGCGCGGGCGTCCTGCCCTGTCCGGAACCACTGCTGTCCCACAAACCGGGTTGAGAAAAGGGCCTGAATCGTCCGGTGCTGTAAGGTTGGTCTTGGTCGAAAGTCCAACTACAGCAAGGAGATCCAGACCCATGGCGCATCATAACACCGTGCTCGGACAGTTGCTCAGGCTGGTGTCGAGACATGAGTTCGAGCGGGACGCCCGGAGGCATCACAAGGGGAGGAAGCTCCGTTCCATGAGCCGGTGGAGCCAGTTCGCGGCGATGGCGATGGCGCAGTTGTCGGGGCGGTGCAGCCTGCGGGACGTCGTCTCGAATCTGGAAGCCCAGAGACGGAAGCTCTACCATCTCGGCGTCGGTCGGGTCGCGCGGTCCTCTCTGGCGCGGGTGAACGAGGAGCAGCCTCACGAGCTCTTCGAGTTGCAGTTCAAGCGCCTTCTGGACCGCTGCCGAGGCTTGGCGCCCGGCCACGGGTTCCGGTTCAAGAATCCGCTCGTGTCCCTGGACGCGACGTACATCGACCTGTGCCTCTCGTTGTTTCCCTGGGCGAAGTACGGCAAGAGCAAAGGGGCGATCAAGGTCCACGTCGGTCTCGACCACGGCGGGAATCTGCCGTCCTTCCTGAGCGTGACGGACGGGAAGGGGTCCGACATCGACGTGGCGCGGACGCTGCGCTTGCCAGTGGGGAGCATCGTCGCCGCGGACCGGTTGTACCAGGACTTCAGTTGGTTGAGATCCCTTGACGAGCAAGGGGTTTTCCTGGTCACGCGGCTCAAGCGGGGAGTCCGGTACGCGGTGCGGGAGCGCCGCTCGTACGCGCCCGGCCGCGGCGTGACCTCGGACCAGCTGATCGAGCTGACGAGCAGGAAGGGCCGGAAGGACTGCCCGATTCCGCTGCGGAGGGTCGGCTATCGCGACGCCGCGACCGGCAAGCACTACGTGTTCCTCACCAACAACTTCGCGCTCGCGCCGAGGACCATCGCGGACATCTACAAGGCGCGCTGGCAGGTCGAGCTCTTCTTCAAGTGGATCAAGCAGAACCTCCGGATCAAGAGCTTCCTCGGCACTTCCCGCAACGCCGTGCTGACGCAGATCTGGATCGCCATGTGCGTCCACCTCCTCCTCGCCTACCTGAAGTTCTCCAATCGCCTCAAGTGGACGCTCAGCGAGATCCTCCGTCTGCTCCAACTGAATCTCTTCGAACGACGCCCACTCAATGACCTGTTACAGACACAACGCGACCCGCCGCGCCCGAGAAACGATCAACTGCAACTCGCCCTGCCCTGAAGTTTGTGGGACAGCAGTGCTCTGCAGGAGATCCCTCAGCGGCTAGGGCGAGAAGCGGGTTCAACGCAACAGGCTATGCTGCGCCTTCCAGCTTTCCTTGCTGGGGTAGATTCGCAACTGAGGTACCGGGATGCCAACACCTTCTCTTCCTCCCCCCGTCATCGTCGTTCCGGGAATCACCGCATCGGTCCTGCGGGACGAGTACGATTTGCCACCAAGCCGCGTGTGGAGCACCGCGCTAAAGCGCGGCTTCGACCGGGTGGCCCTTCACCCGCAGGACCAACGTTACGAAGCGCGAGAGCCAGCTCGCGTGACGCCGAGTCATCCGTTTCCCGTGGCATATGAGGATCTCATTGAGGAACTCAGAGACGGCCTCTCCCCACTGCTGTCCCACAAACCGGGTTGAGAAAAGGGCCTGAATCGTCCGGTGCTGTAAGGTTGGTCTTGGTCGAAAGTCCAACTACAGCAAGGAGATCCAGACCCATGGCGCATCATAACACCGTGCTCGGACAGTTGCTCAGGCTGGTGTCGAGACATGAGTTCGAGCGGGACGCCCGGAGGCATCACAAGGGGAGGAAGCTCCGTTCCATGAGCCGGTGGAGCCAGTTCGCGGCGATGGCGATGGCGCAGTTGTCGGGGCGGTGCAGCCTGCGGGACGTCGTCTCGAATCTGGAAGCCCAGAGACGGAAGCTCTACCATCTCGGCGTCGGTCGGGTCGCGCGGTCCTCTCTGGCGCGGGTGAACGAGGAGCAGCCTCACGAGCTCTTCGAGTTGCAGTTCAAGCGCCTTCTGGACCGCTGCCGAGGCTTGGCGCCCGGCCACGGGTTCCGGTTCAAGAATCCGCTCGTGTCCCTGGACGCGACGTACATCGACCTGTGCCTCTCGTTGTTTCCCTGGGCGAAGTACGGCAAGAGCAAAGGGGCGATCAAGGTCCACGTCGGTCTCGACCACGGCGGGAATCTGCCGTCCTTCCTGAGCGTGACGGACGGGAAGGGGTCCGACATCGACGTGGCGCGGACGCTGCGCTTGCCAGTGGGGAGCATCGTCGCCGCGGACCGGTTGTACCAGGACTTCAGTTGGTTGAGATCCCTTGACGAGCAAGGGGTTTTCCTGGTCACGCGGCTCAAGCGGGGAGTCCGGTACGCGGTGCGGGAGCGCCGCTCGTACGCGCCCGGCCGCGGCGTGACCTCGGACCAGCTGATCGAGCTGACGAGCAGGAAGGGCCGGAAGGACTGCCCGATTCCGCTGCGGAGGGTCGGCTATCGCGACGCCGCGACCGGCAAGCACTACGTGTTCCTCACCAACAACTTCGCGCTCGCGCCGAGGACCATCGCGGACATCTACAAGGCGCGCTGGCAGGTCGAGCTCTTCTTCAAGTGGATCAAGCAGAACCTCCGGATCAAGAGCTTCCTCGGCACTTCCCGCAACGCCGTGCTGACGCAGATCTGGATCGCCATGTGCGTCCACCTCCTCCTCGCCTACCTGAAGTTCTCCAATCGCCTCAAGTGGACGCTCAGCGAGATCCTCCGTCTGCTCCAACTGAATCTCTTCGAACGACGCCCACTCAATGACCTGTTACAGACACAACGCGACCCGCCGCGCCCGAGAAACGATCAACTGCAACTCGCCCTGCCCTGAAGTTTGTGGGACAGCAGTGGCCTCTCCCCTACGAGAAGCCAACTTGTGCCCGTCTTCCCTTTCGCCTACGACTGGCGCGCGCCCCTCGCTCAGACGGAACGTCTTCTCGCCGCGTTTGTTCAGGAAGTGATTGACCGGACGAAGCTCCTTCGCCACTACCACGACAGTGGTTTTGCGAAGGCGCCCAAGGTGGACCTAGTTGGCCACTCGATGGGTGGCCTCCTAATCGCCGGCTACGTTCAAGCATCACACGGCCAGCTTGTCCGAAAGGTGGTTACCTTGGCTACGCCCTTCCAAGGTTCCTACGAAGCTGTGCTCATGGTCGCCACTGGCACGGCAGAAATCGGCGAGTCCTCTCGGGGCGCGAGAGAACGCCGCATGGCACGAGTAACGCCGGCGCTTTACCACCTGCTGCCGAACTTTCAAGGCGCGGTGGCCGTTCCGGACGGTCTTCCAGCCGACTTGTTCGATAGCAACCTATGGCAGCCCAGTATAGTCGAATCCATCGCGCAATACATCGATGACTGGGGGCTACCCACACGCGACACACAGCAAGCCGCGAACCGCGTACTTCAGACCATGCTCGATGAGGCTAGGAACTACCGCACGCGAGTCCAGACCCTGGATCTAAAGGCCCTTGCTCTGGAGGACGATTGGCTAGCCGTAGTCGGTGCTGGGGAGAAGACCCGAGTCAGCCTCGCTGTCGGACTCGATGGCGATGGCCGCCCGATGTTCAAGCTGGAGTCCTCCGCACGTAGGAACTCTTGGAAGCAAGATGAAGAGAGAAAAGAAGTCCAAGGTGACTACGACACGGGTGACGGTACCGTTCCGCTACGCGGCGCATTACCAACATTTCTAGACAAGTCCAGGCTCATCTGCGTTGTCCCAAGCGACTTCGGCTACTGGGAGTGGCGCGACCGTGTTCTGGGAGCGATGAGCAGCTTTCATGGTTTCATTCCGAACATGAACATGGTTCATCGCCTCGTTCTCCGCTTCCTTTTGAACGCGCCCGACCCACACGAGAACACGTGGGGGCGCCCCCTACCGGATGTAGAACGGTGGCGCCCTCCGGTTTGGCCCCTCAAGGAGCCATGAGCGGACCCCTGAGGTTGTACGTCAAGTTCTGCGAGAAGACGAGAGCGCCACAGACAGACCGCCACTGGGGGAGTTGCCTACCCGCGACTATCAATCCCCGCGCCACTCAAGAAACGGACTTCGTCGTGGCCGCCAGTCCCTCGGGCGGCTCCCGACGGGAAGTCGTCGTCGATTCTATGGCCCTGCCGATCTCGCTCCTCCTCTGCCGCTGCGACGTGAACGGCCCAGAAGAGCGGCGGCAGTTCCAAGTCGGGATGGAGCGCCTTGAGCTCGACCATGTCGTCAAGGGCGTTGAGCGCTTCGGGCAACTGGTCCAGTCGGACAAAGCGTGTCGCTTCCGCCCGCAAGCGACCCGCCTCAGCCTCCGGCATCGGCTCTACCAGCGCTAGCACGGGTGCCGCGGCGGTCAGAAGAAGAACAACAGGCGTGCAACCTAACCTCACTCCTCCCGTGGAGTCCTGAAAGGCCGCTGCATGCACTCGTAGGCTACTCGCGCAACCTCCGCGTTCCCAACCACACACCCACAACCCCGACCACCGGGTTTAGCCAGAGGAACCAAGCCGGCTGAAGAGCCCCCGCGGTCGCTTCCATCATCGACACGTCCTCAGGCCGCGGCCCTGCTGCCACCTCCGGCGAGATCAGGGCATTCACCACTCCCATCACGATCACCAGGCCGATCAGAATCGTGGCGCCCTTGGCATCGTGCGCCACCCGGGCACAGACCTGCCCGCCGATGTACGCGCCCACGAGCCCGAGGACGAGCTGCATGACGGCCCAGCCGACGGGCACCCCCCAGGAACCCGGCTCGAAGGCGCGCGTGGGCCCCACCGTCACCCACAGAAGCGAGAAGAGTGCGAAGAGCAAGGCGGCCATGGCGACATAGCCGACGATGGCGGCGAGGATGTTCCGTACGATCGTCACGGTTGACCCTTCTCCTCCTGGATCTGGATCAGGTTGCCGCACGTATCGTCGAAGACCGCGGTCACAACAGTCCCGAGGTCCGTCGGCGGCTGAACGAACCGCACACCTCTCGCCACGAGACGCTCGTACTCGGCTTCGACATCGTCGACCGCGAAGCTGGCGCCGGGGATCCCGTCCTCCACCAGCGCCGCCCTGTATGGACCGACGGCGGGGTGTGCAGCGGGCTCAAGCAACAACTCCGTCCCGTCCGGATCTTCCTCGGACACGACGGTGATCCAGGCGTGCTCTCCCAGAGGGATGTCGTGCTTCACCTGGAAGCCGAGCGTTTCGGTGTAGAAGCGAAGTGCCTTCCGCTGGTCGTCCACGAAGACGCCGGTCAGGTGGATTCTCATTCCTCGTTGCCCTCATCCGTTGAGTGTGAAGTGTCCTCGCCTGTCGAGACCGGCCACCGCTCCCTGATTGCCTTCAGCGGGGCGCCCTCGAACCAGTGGAGCTTTGACCTCCCCTCGCGCCTCGTGCGGATCAACCCGACGGCTTCCAGGACGCCCAGGTGTTGCGAGATCGCCTGCCGCGAGGAGTTGATGCCGTGTTTCATGGTCAGGCGCCCGCAGAGTTCGAAGAGCGATTGACCCGACCGATCGACGAGCTCATCCAGGATGGCTCGCCTGGTTGGGTCAGCGATCGCGCGGTAGATGTCCACATGTCTGGGGTCGGTCTTGCGGGTCGAGGCTTGACGTTATGCAAGCAGGGGCTTGCACGTCAACCCGCTACTAGCTATGCGGGCACCACCCCCGGGCCCACTCCCACCGATCTACTCTGCCGCCTCCGCCTCTGCCAGAAACTGGATCTTGGCCGCAGCCAGGTGCAGGGCGTACGCGGCAACATGATCCGGGGTCTTCCGCGGTGTCGTCCCTTGCCCGTGCGCCCCCTCCTCACCTCTGACCTTTGGCAGGCCCGACTTGAGCGTCGCCGCAAGCTGGTCGAAGGAGTTGTCCAGGTATCTGGGCAACAGACCCTTGTTTCGGACAACCTTCAGAAGCTCTGCCGCGCGAGCACCCGGCGGGTAGCGCCATCGTCGCTGGCCACATATGACCTTAAGCGTACTCTCGAATGCGTTGTTCGCTAACGTGACCGCTTCTTTCGTTTGTCCCGATCTATAGTGCGCATGCGCTGCCAGGAACTCCTCTCGCGGTCCCTCGAAGCCACGCCTGTTCAGATAGCGCAGTGCGGGAACGACCACTTCAGTGTGAATCAGCTCGGAGTCGACACGTAGGATCTTCCCACTCTCGAACTGATATCCGACTCCGGCTCGCCGGAATCTCTCGTTGAGCTCGGCGATCGCCATGTCAGCCATCTTGGCCCCATCCGATCCGTCGTGACGCTGATGTTGCCTTATCACTCTGTCGATGAAGAAGAAGCTGAACTCAATGAGATCCAGCTTGTCGTCGACAGACGAGTGTCCGAGAAGGTACTCCACGCATCGATCAAAGGGGTTGCCATGGTCTGCAAGACCGAACAAGCCGTGTTCGCGGGCGACCGAGTTGTGAATCTCTTCCCAAATCGGATTCGCCAGTGGTTCTGACTCGTACGGGCGCAGCTCCCGAAAGGGCCCTATGGCGTCCTTCCAGATGTGGACGACCTGAACGCGTAGCTGTTCGGGGAGTTCGTCGTAGACGTAGACGTCCGGTACGTTGCCTTCCGCCACACGTTTGCGATAGGAGAAGAGCTTAAGGGCTGCCAACTCGGGATTCTCTCGACACTAGTGCTTGGCCTCTAGGGCCCTCTCGGCAGAAGACCACTCCCCTGCCATTGGAGTCCGTAGTCCTATTCTACGATCCGGCGCCCACTGCGGGCTCATCGTTGTCACCAGGAGCACTAGGCACCGGGATACGGCGGTCCAGCGTCCGTGCAGAGCCGTCTGCGAGGCTAGGATCAGCCGCCGCCACCACATGGATCGTCGCGGGAATGCGGCGAGAAGGACGAGGAGGTCGACCGACGTGGAAGGGATCAAGATCTGGCAGCTCGATGGTTCGCGGGCCATTCCTCTGGCTTCGGCCAACCGGCTGAGGTCCGAACAGATGCTCGAAGAGGCCTTGGTCGAGAACCCGCAGCTACTGATCGAAGGCTTGACCCTGGTCGGTCGGCAGACCCCTACAGATGGCGGGCCGCTTGATCTCCTGGGAGTAGACCCAGACGGCAGGTTGGCCGTCTTCGAGCTGAAGCGCGGCACACTCTCACGGGATGCGGTCGCTCAGGTGATCGACTATGCCTCTCACCTCGACGACATGGATCTCGAACGGCTCGCCGGTCACATAGGCGCCGCGTCAGGTGCTCACGGCATCGACAAGATCGAGTCCTTCGAGGATTGGTACGGCCCGCGCTTCGGTGAGTTGGAGTCCCTCAAGCCGCTCCGCCTGTTCCTGGTTGGCCTCGGCGTCGACGATAGGACGGAGCGGATGGTGAGGTTCCTCGCCAACAACAGCGCCATGGACATCTCCCTGCTTACCTTCCACGGGTTCGATCAGGGTGGAAAGAGCCTGCTCGCCAAGCAAGTGGAAGTGGAGCCAACGGACAATGCCCAACGGACCGTACGACGCAGGCGTAGGAGCCGGCAGGAACTTGAGAAGGTGTTCAACGAGAAGCTCAGTCGATGCAGAGTCCCGGAGTTGTTCCACGAGGTCAAGGGCGTGTTCGAGACGGACTGGCCACGAGCATTGAAGAGGCCAAGCCCCTATGGACTCGCCTTCAAGCTCCAGAGACCGACGCGGTCGGGACGATACTCGGTTCAATGGGCGCGGCTCGATCCCGGCCAAGACGAAGTAGCCATGGTCTTCTTCCCGCGCACCATTCGCCTGTGCAGGGGGAATTCAGGCCACGAGTCGAAGAAGTCCCGTACAGGACGTGGCCACCGGAGCGTGAAGGCTTGCCAGCGGACGAGGATGAACAGCCGGAGATCCAGTTCCAACTAACGCCGGAAGTCTGGAACGACCACAAGGCGAGCCTGACCGCACTTGCCCAAGCTGTCTACGAGGCGTGGGAGGAAGAGCGTGCTAGTGGACGGTAGGCGGTGACGCCCCCGCGAACCCGCGGCGACACAGCCGACTCCGGGACTACTCCAGTAGACCCGCAGATTCGACCCACCAGACCGACCAGCGCAGAGGGGAGCCACGAATGGTGAAACTGGCCGCATGGACGATCGAGGAACAGCGGAAGCAGCAAGGCCAGCAGCAATGGGAGCCACAGAGAATCGAGAGCTCCCACATCGACCTGGAGAAACACCTTGAGGACTGGATCGTCAATGACGCATCCCTCATCGGGCAAGGGCTAACACTTGTCGGCCGCCAAGTGAAGATCGACGACGGCATCCTCGATCTGCTGGCTATCGACTCGCAGGGCCGTTGGGTGGTGATCGAGGTCAAGCCCGGGATTCTCCACTCCGGCGCACTGAACCAGGCGCTCTACTACGCCTCGTCGCTCGCACGTCTCGACACAGAAAAAGTCTCCGAGAAGCTCGAAGGTGGATTCTCCCAGCTTGGCGACGAAGAAGCGCTTTCGGCGAGAGTAGAGCAGCTTCTGGACGAAGAAGAGGAACGGGAGATCGCCTTGCTGCTCGTCGGTGCCGGCGTCCACCCAGGCTTGGAGCGAATGAACGGCTTCCTCGGGCGCTTTGGCATTCCGATCAGCGTTGTCAGCTTCGAGGTGTTCGAGCTCAATGGCGGACAGAAGCTCCTGGTTCGCGAGGTGATCGACGAACCGGTCGCACCGGCGCGTCCGAAGCGACGGTACACCCTTGAGGCAATCCGCAGCCTGGCCGTTGAAGCGGGCGTGAAGAAGCAGTTCGATCGCTTCGTCAGGATGTCGGAGGAGGCTGGTTTGGCCATCGTGCCGCGCAAGCTCGGAGTGACTATCGCGCCACCCGCCAACAAGACGCGATTCCTGATGTTCGCGGCGCCAGGGGCCGACCCGAACGGCAGAGTACTGCGTATCTGTGTGGGCCCCGAGTACTTCGCCGAGTTGTTTCCTCACATCTGCGCTGAGGAGGCCGCGGCCGCGCTCGGCAACTACGATGACGACGAGTACCTGGCCGGCGAGGAGCTCACCAACCGACTTGAGCAGATAGAGAGCTTCCTAACGAAGTACTTTCCGGAGCCGCCCGCGGACGACGACTAGACCCTCGGAGACCAAGGCAACCGGCTGAATCCAGCCGCAGAGCTTGTCGATGGCCTGCTTGTGGATCGGATAGCGGCGTCGCCATCCAGGAGGGCGCTCGAGTGGCTCAGCTTGACTGTCGCGGGGCCGCGGACGACGCCTCTGCCCGCAACTGGAGTCCCAGCGCGCCGACGACCTTGAGGACGGTTTCGAACGTCGGCTTGCGCTTCCCCGACAGGGCCTTGTAGAGACTCTCGCGGGAGAGGCCGGTGTCGCTTGCCACCTGCGCCATGCCCCGAGCGCGGGCGATGTCGCCCAACGCCTTGGCCACGAACGCGGCGTCGCCGTCCGCCTCCTCTATGGACGCCTCGAGATACGCAGCCATGTCCTCGCGCGTGCGCAGGTGCTCGGCAATGTCGTAAGGTGAAGTGGCGGTCTTGGTCATGGTTTCCTCCTACAGGTTTCGCGCGAGGCGCAGGGCTCTCTTGATGTCGTCGCTTTGGGTGCTCTTGTCTCCACCTGCCAGCAGCACGACGACCGAGCGGCCTCGCTTCTTGAAGTACACCCGGTAGCCTGGTCCGTAGTCGATCCGCAGCTCTGAGACGCCTTCGCCCACCGGCCTCACGTCCCCCGGGTTGCCGGCCGCCAGCCGCTCGACCCGTACAAGCACGCGCGCGCGGCCGCGGACGTCGCGCAAGCTGTCCAGCCACCGGGCGTAGACCGCTGTTCTGCGGACTTCAAGCACGCCTAACAGTAGCCAACAGGCTACACGTCTGGCAAACCCCGCACCGAGGCGGCAAACGCGACGGGACTACCGTCCAGCCCCGGTCACAGGGGCGCCGCATTCACTGTCCCCCAGCCCGAGCCCCAGCCCTCATTCAACTTAAGGGTTGAACAACGCTACCAATCCCGCTACCCTCAACCACATGGTTGAACAACACCTGAACCGCGTCTTCCACGCCCTCTCCAACCCCACCCGCCGCGCCATCCTCGCCCGCCTAGCCTCCGGCCAAACCACCGTCGGCGATCTCTCCCGCCCCCTCCCCCTGTCCTTCGCCGGCGTCTCCAAACACCTCGGCGTGCTCGAACGCGCCGGCCTCGTCACACGCGAGGCACGGGGCCGGGAACGCGTATGCCGGCTCAACCCGGCCGCGCTCCGGGACGCCCAGGACTGGCTCGAGTTCCACACGCGCTTCTGGACGGAGCGCCTCGATGCGCTTGGCGCCCTGGTCGAGACCGGCGGCGACGAGGAGGGCGAACGGCGATGACGGACCTGACGCTTCAACGCGTGATCGACGCACCGGTAAAGCGGGTCTACGCGGCCTGGACCGACCCGGAGTTGCTGAAGCAGTGGCTGGCGCCGGGCAATGCCGTGGCCTCGCGCGCGGTCGCCGACATCACGGTCGGCGGGGCGTTCCTCATCGAGATGCGCGGGACCGACGGGCAGCGCTGGCTCGCCCGCGGCGTCTACCGGGAAGTCGCGCCGCTACGTCGCCTGGTGCACACATGGCGCTGGGAAGGCAGCGATACCGAGACGCTGGTCACCATCGAGTTCGAGCCTGAATCGGCCGGCAGGACGCGCCTAACGCTCACTCATGCCCGGTTCACCCAGGACGAGGCCCGCGACGAGCACGAGCGGAGCTGGGCGGACTGTCTCGAGAAGCTCAGGGAGCTGTGCGCCGCGTGAACGGGACCGCATCGACCGCCCGTCCCGACTGGGTCTCGGACGACCTGTTTCCCTTCGAGAGCCGCTTTCTCGCCCTCCCGCCCGATCACCGGATGCACTACATCGACGAAGGCGAGGGCGAGCCGATCGTGTTCGTCCACGGCAACCCCGCCTGGTCGTTCCTGTTCCGGCATCCGGTCCGGGAACTGCGATCGGAGTTCCGCTGCATAGCACTCGACCACATCGGCTTCGGCCTCTCGTCGCGGAGCGCACGGCGCGAGGACCATCGTCCCGAGAGTCACGCGCGCCGCCTGGCCGCCCTGCTCGACCATCTCGACCTTCGCGGGATCACCCTGTTCATGAACGACTGGGGCGGGCCGATCGGCCTCGACTTCGCGCGCAGGCACCCGGAGCGCGTCAAGCGTCTCGTCCTCGCGAACACCTGGTGCTGGCCGGTCGGGGACGACTTCCACTTCAGGTCGTTCAGCTTCCTGATGTCGAGCTGGATCGGCCAGTACCTGCTGCGGCACCACAACATCTTCGTGAACCGGGTGATGCCGAGAGCGGTCGGCGACCGAAGCGTCCTGACGCCGGAGATCATGGCTCAATACCGCGGCGCACAGCCGTCGCCCGCGGCACGGGCCGCGAGCGCCGCGCTGCCGGGCTACATCGTGGGCGCGAGCGACTGGCTGCGCTCGATCTGGCAGGACCGCGCCGCCTTCGCGGACAAGCCGGCGCTCATTCTCTGGGGCCTGAAGGACATCGCGTTCCGGAGGAAGGAACTGGAGCGGTGGAAGTCGGCGCTTCGGGATGTCGAGGTGCGCGAGTTCGAGGATTGCGGGCACTTCGTGGCGGAGGAGGCGCCGGGGAGGGTTGTGAAGGCGGTCCGGGGGTTCACGGGGCGGTCGTAGAGGAAGCCGTCCGCCTCACCGAGGCCGGCGCTGCCGCTCCTCGCTTCTGGCTCAGCGCTCTGGAACCTCTCTCGAGCCAGTCGATCTACTGCCCGTTCTCCGCGGAAAGATCCGATCGACGCAAGACGCGCCCTTTGAGAATGACGATGTCGATTGCGTCGAATGCGGAGGCGTCCTCCATCGGGTTTCTCGTCATCACCAGCAAGTCCGCGCGCTTGCCTTCCTCGACCGTCCCGATGACGTCCTGCAGGCCGAAGAGTTCCGCGTTCACGATCGTCGCGGCGTGGAACAGACGCATAGGCGTGACTCCGGCTTCCAACCAACGCCGCATTTCCAGCCGGCCGTTGAGGCCGGGAGGGTTGGCGTATGTCGGGGCGCTGGGAGTGTCGCTGCCGAAGCTGAGCCGCGCGCCGCGCGATGCCAGATAGGAGAGCGCCTCGGTGACACGCGCGATCGGTACGGCGTCCAGGTTCTCCCAGCGGCCGTCTTCGAGTGCCCGCGCCACCCCAGGAATGTCGCGCATGCGACTACGGAACCACTGCCCGTCCTCGGTTCCATACCAGTCGATAATGGCCTTCGGCAGCACATGCCGGAGTTCGGGACTGGAGAGATAGTCCGGGTCGTGCAGGTCACGCTCGCCGTAGAGCACCTGGATGGTCGGTTGCCAGGCGATGTTGCCGTGAACGATGGCGTCCAGGATCTTCGTGACGTCCGCGGTCAACTCGGTCGTCCCAGGATCATCCCATCTCCATATGCCGTGCACGAAGGCGTCGACACCGACCGCCAGCCCGAAGGTCTGGGCGGACTGGGAGTTGGCGTGTAGCAGCACCGGCATGCCTCGGGCGTGCGCGGCGGCCACCAGATCGCGGATGATCCGTTCGCTCGGTAGCGGCAGGTTCTCTTGACCGCGAAACCCGCCCTCGAAGGTCGTCTTCACGCAGACGGCGCCGTCGCCATGCATCCTCTTGACGACGGCCTCCGGCGTGTGCTCGGTCGGGGCGAAGCCGGCGGGGAACTCGTCGGCGCGCGCCTCGTCGAACAGGAAGTAGGGCGTAATCCGATAGCGAAAGGGCTTCGGGACGAAGTTCATCGGATAGCCGTCGAACACGGGCGCCGCCCCGCAGAAGTAGGCATGGGGACGAACGTCCAGATCGTTCCACCTGGCAATCACGTCGGGTTGCCCTGCCATCATGTCGACTACCGAAGTAAAGCCGTAGTAGAGGTAACTGCGCGGGATCTGTCGGCGGGTCTCGCGCGCGATGTCCGGATGGGCAAGCTCGTGCTCGAAGGTCATCCCCGGGATGTCGCTCAGATGCGTATGCGCGTCGATCAGCCCGGGCGCGAGGTAGCGTCCCGTGCCGTCGATCACACGGTCGGAACCGTGGATGCCTTGAGGCAGCTCGCGCCCGATGGCGACGATCCGTCCATCGCGCACAAGCACGTTCGTCGCCGCGGACGGTGCCTCCCGCTCCGGCGAGACAATGGTGACGTTCTTGATCAGGAGGTCGTCGGCCGCAGCAGCGCCAGCGCTGGCGAGGCATCCAAGGGCGGCGATGACGAGTCCAACCGTGATCGCATGGACTCTCATTGGATGGTCCTTCTCTGAGGGGATCTTCAGTCTGTCGTGTGGGCAAAGCCCGGCCTTCTAGCAGTACGGCAGTGCAAGCGCGGAAGTTCCAAGAGTCCCGCTGGCGCTGCCGGGCTACATCGCGGGCGCGAGCGACTGGGCTCGATGAGGGCGCTGCCCGAAGTCGCCCGCGAGGACAGCAGCACCACCTCAGGACCGATGGTGATGGACGCGCACCTCGCCGCACTGGCGCTCGAGCACGGCGCCCCGATCGCCACCACCGACCGGGACTTCACGCGGTTCCCGGGTATCGACCTCATGGACCCGACCGAAGCGACCTCGCACCAGGCGTGAACCGGTTCGAGCCCGCGTCGGGCCGTGCCGCCGCCCACGCGGTATGGTCCTATGCTCCGATGGAAGATGGACGGGCTTATCAGAATCACTCACCTTACGATGGTACGCTCGTGCATGCGTTTCTTGAGCCTGTTGGCAGCAAGCTGCGTGAGTAGATCGGTTCGTTCGGGAAAGGGAGCTTGGTGGAGCGTGTCGGGTTATGACTGCGATTGAAGGTCAATGCCGTTGCGGCTATGTTTCGTACCGTTCAATCGACCTCGGGCGCGTTGGCTACTACTCCTGCCATTGCGGTCAGTGCCAGAAGCTATTGGGCACTTCCTATGCATTGAACCTCCCTATTCGCAAGAATATGCTTGAAATAACAGGCAAGCTCGAAAGTCGCGACTATCAATCGTCCGAGGAACGAGGAAATCGCTTCTATTTCTGCCCGAAATGCCACTCTCATGTCTTCTACGCCAATAGCTGGCGCAAAGGCGTTCTTGGGGTGCGAGCAGGCACCATCACGAACTTGAACGAATGCGAAATGCTTGGCCACATATGGACTTCTAGCAAGCACGACTGGGTTATGATCGAGGCCGACGAAAGCACCTTTAGCAAAAGCCCGACCGAGGATGAATGGCGTGCCCTCTTTGAAGAAAGGAACCGTCTCTACGATGATTCCTGATACCTGGTCTTGAGACGATCATATGGCGAGCTGGGACGAATTAGCACCTACGTGGAAGCGTGATGAGACGTGGCGTTCCGAGCGACGGGAGACTGGGGGCCTAGGGTAAAAGATCGCGAACTCGCTAAGTGGCGAGCTACCAAGGCATAGTCCGCCCGCTGTACCCCCTCCCCACCTCCGCCGAATCCTCTCTCCGCCCCGCACCAATCATCACCCCCCGGTCAATCTGCGCCGCCACATTCTCCGGCGGCACATTGTCCAGGAAGAACATCCCCCGCTCCTTCGTCAGCTCCAGCACCATGTCGCCCGCGGCGACGACCTCTGGCGGCAAGCGCACGGGCCCCAGCCCCGCGTGGAACGAGGGAGCCCTAGAATGACCCACATGAAGAACCCCGCCCACCCAGGCAGGCTCGTCGCGAGCGCCATCGAGGCCGAGGGCTGGACAAGCACGCACGCCGCCAAGCGGCTCGGCGTCACCCGCGCGTTCCTGTCGCGCATCCTCCGCGGACACGCCGGCATCACCGCCACCGCCCTGCGGCTCGAGGCGCTCGGCTGGTCCGACGCGGAACACTGGATGCGGATGCAGGCGAGCCACGACCTGGCCCGGGAACGGCGGCGCGCCGCCGCCGTCGGCTGATCCGTCCCCGCGCGCTACCTCACCCTCGCGCGAGCGGCCGCGCTGTACACGGCCGGCCGGCGAGTCGACTTCGAGCTGAGGAACGGAGAGAGACAATGACTGAAGCAACGCCCATCACAACCACCCTCGCCGGGCACGTCCTGCGAATCCACGTGGACCGCGAGAAGAAGCTCAACAGCTTCACTCCCGAGATGTTCGGGCAACTCTCCGGCGCACTGGCCGAACTCGAGGAGACGGAAGACGCATGGGTCGGCGTCCTCACCTTCCAGGGGAAGCACACGACGGCCGGCCTCGACCTGCCGAAGTTCGGCGGTTCGATGGCCCGCGGCAGGGACGCCGACGAATCGCCGGACGGCCGCCCCGACCCCTTCGCGCTCCGCCGGCGATGCCGCAAGCCGCTGGTGATGGCCGTCCAGGGAATCTGCTACACGATCGGGATCGAAATGGCGCTGGCCGCGGACATCGTGGTGGCGGCCGAGGACACGCGCTTCGCGCAACTGGAACCCCGGCGCGGCCTCGCCGTGTTCGGAGGCGCCCACGTCCGCTACGTGCAGCGGGCCGGATGGGGGAACGCGATGTACCACCTGCTGCGCGCCGACGAGTTCGACGCCCAGCGCGCACTCGCTCTCGGCTTCGTGCAGGAGGTCGTGCCCGCCGGCGACCAGATCGACCGGGCCCTGGAGCTTGCGGAGGAGATCTGCGAGTGCGCCCCGCTCGCCGTTCGGGAGATCAAGCGGGCGGCGCAGGTCTATCTCGAAGAGGGCGAGCAGGCCGCGTACCGGGAGATCCCTGCCATGCGCGCGAGGACGGCGAACTCGGCCGACTTCGCGGAGGGGATCGCTTCGTTCGTCGAGCGTCGCAAGGCGACGTTCCAGGGGCGCTGACCGGGGCCGTCGCCCGCGGCACGGGCCGCGAGCGCCGGGCTCCCGGGCTAGATCGTGGGCGCGAGCGAAAGGCTGCGCTCGATCTGGCAGGACCGCGCCGCCTTCGCGGACAAGCCGGCGCTGATTCTCTGGGCCTGAGGGACATCGCGTTCCGGAGGAAGGACCTGGAGCGATGGACGTCGGCGCTTCGCAGGTTCATGGGGCGCTCGTAGGGCCGTCCCTTTCTCCACAACCCGGTTCGACGAACCGCGTTCCGGCGGCCCGACGGAAACAACTGCTGAATCATCGACAGGCGCTCGCCGCCCGTATCCGGGCCTAGCTCCCGCTCTACGCCGTCCTCGTGCCAGCCCCGCCGACCGTGCGGGACCATCAGCCGGCGTTGGATCGGGCCCGACTTACGGGGAACCCGGAAAGGCTGAGCCTCTCCTATCGCTAGCGCCCCGTCACCACCCCGCCGACGATTGCGCACCCTCCCCGATCGACGCCCGGAACGACCCCACCGCAACGTGCCACGAGTACGGCCTCCTCTGATGGCCTACGCCCACGAGGCGATTCAATCTCGGAGCTCCGCCGGACCCCGCCCCATCCGCTAGCCGGACGCCCCCTTCACGGCGCGCCACGGCGCTTCCACTCCGAAACGATCTCTTCGATCCCCCTGTTCAGCTCTCTCAGCTCGCTCGTCAGAAGCTCCTGGCTCGTGGCAACTCCCATCTCAGCGCCAGCCACTCGCTCGACGGTCTTCCTCTGCACTTCCAGCGAGGGAAGAAACACGCTCAGGTTCTCGAAGTCGCTCTCCTGTGTGCGTCTTCGATTCGAATGCCCCGTCGTGATCGCCCGCACGGCCCGCTGCCAGTACGCCGTCCGTAGAAGCAGTTGCAGATAGCGCACGTCTACTTTCGTTCGCCTTTCGTCACGCAGATAGTAGACTGGGAACTCGTTCGTGACGATCGCGCCGTCGAACTCGGGTGGAACGACTCCCACACAGCCCTTCCAAAGATCGATTCGTGACAACAGAATGCCGCCTGTGTGGATCCGATTCCACGCCTGTCCCTCCTTGAAGTACGCTCCGCGCCAGCTTGGAGGATTCCGACCCTTCCCTGCTTCGCGAGGTGTGAACTGGCCCTCTTGACTCAACGTGACAGTCAGGAACTCCGTGTCCGGCTCGCTATTCGGCACTACGGGATCGTCCCTCTCCTCAAGTAGTTCCCCGAGCCTGTAGGTCCTCGCGCCGGCGGGACTATCCTCTACCTCCTCGGCGATCTTGAAGATGTGGTACTTCGGGTCTATGCGTGAGCTCGGATGGGCGCCATATAGTTCACTCGCGCGAACCGACAAGCAGTTCGGATAGGCACTACGAGCATAGCTTTCTGGGTCCTTCTCGAACAGCCGGAACTGCCCGAGAATCGTGGACAACGGAGCTTCCACTGAGGCACCGTCCTGGGCATATAGGTCGTTGTTCGCGTCCGGCGCACCGGACGGCGTGAATCCGATCGCCTCTGCCTCCGCGAGGAACACGTGGTAGTCGTTCTCCGCGAGGGCGCGGCCGACAGCTTCCTGTTTCGTGTTGCCGGCCTCCTCGTCTTCGTCGGTCATCCGACGCTCTTCTTCCTCTGAAAGCCGTCTCAGGAAGAGGGGTGCTTCAGGTTTGTGTGTGGGCACGGAGTGACTCGGGCGCCATGTCGAGTCCGCCGAGATGGAAGTAGATGGCGAGGCGGAAGTGCTCTCGATTTCGATAGCCGTTCGCTCTTCGCTTGATTTTCTGGATCGTCGCGTTGATCCCCTCGGCGTTGGCGTTGGAGATACCGGACACGGCGGCGTTGATGACGGCGTCCCAGTGGCCCCTGATCATCCTGGCCACTTTCCTGATCGGTTCCAGCCGACTGCGGATCGCCCAGTCGTACCAGTTCTGCCAGCGCCGCTCGGCCCAGCCGCGGCGCGCGTAGCCCCACGAGTCCCGCGCCATCTCCTTGATCGCCCAGGCCCGCGCCACGCGAAGGTGACTCGCGCGAAGAGCAGCGAAGCGCCGCTGCTGCGGGCGGGTCATTCGCCCACTCCCCATCAACCACAGGTAGCGGCTCCGCTTCAGACCCGGGTCCCCTGCTTCGAGCAACTCCCGCTGCTCGGCGCGTCGAACCAGGTCCACGGCGTGATTCAGGTGCGCGACGATGTGGAATCGGTCATGAACGATGGCCGCGTCCGTGTACTTCTCCACCGAGGAAATGTAGGCCGGCCACATGTCCATCGCCACCTGCTCGATGCCAGCGCAGCCCGTCTCGCCCAACTCCTCGAAGTAGCCGTCAATGGCGGCCCGGCCACGACCGTCGGCCACGTGAGTCACCACGCCGCGCTCCAGATCGTTGACCACCGTCACGTACTCGTGGCGCCGCCGAAACGACGTCTCGTCCACGCCCAGCAACCGAGGCGGCTCCAACTGGCGCCGCGCGAGACCCCGCTCCACCGCGCGACGCTGAATCCCCGCCGCCTGATCCCAACTCAGACCCATGCGGCGCGCCACCGCGTGAACGCTCGCCTCGCGAAGCCATTCGATGGCCTCTGCCTCGAACAGCGCCGTGAACCGCGAACTCTCGTCCGCCCAAGGCACCTTCAACTGGTGGACGCCATGCTCCGAGCAGAGCACCCGAGGAACCTCCGCGTGAACCCGCGTCTGGTGCTGCATCGTGTCCAGATGACGCCAGCGGCGATGCCGGCTGTCGTAGCCCGGACAAGCCACGCCGCACTCCGGGCAGAGAGCCTCCCCATTGTGCTCGACGTGGATCTCCACCGTCCCGCCTACCACCGGACCGCGACGGCGAGGATGCGGCTCGTCCATCCGAAGCACCACCGCACGCACACGCCAAGGCGGCTTGATACCCAACAACCTCTCGAACGTCCTGGCACTCTTCATCCCGCCAGTCTAAACCCGCAAGCCAGCCACCAAACCCGCAACCACCCACACAACAGCCTGAAGACCCGGAAGAGGAGGCTCGTCTTGTTCTGTGCGCCACTCTTCCGGAACGCAAAGTCCGGGAGAGAGACGATAGCGACGACCTGACACTTCTTGAACACAAAACGCCGCGCTGCCGGACAGAGACTCTGCTCGCCCGGATTGTTGAGCAGACCATCCGGAACGACCATTCCGAGGCGGCCGCTTCCAGGAACGAGCCAGCTGATGGAACGCTCCAGTACCGCAACCTCGGAAGCCACCTTGCCTCCCGTAGGGATCTCAAAGTTCTGCAAGCTGTTGCCACCTAAGTGGTCTCTATCGCCCTCACGTACACTGTCGCCGAATGGTGGATTCCCCACTATCAACGTGAACCGACTCGCCGACGGGTCTAGAAGCGGGTTCTTGAAGAAGCTGTCTAAACAGCTCCGATCGACTTCAATATTGGTATGGCCGTCTCTGTGTAGAATGAGGTTTGTCTGACAAATCCGACCCAGCTTCTCGAAGATCTCGATTCCGTAGAGACCCTTGTTCGCGAAATCGAACTTCCGGCGCTCCTGGCCTTCTTGGCCCGCATACGTGACATCTATGTGTCGCCACACCTGAATCAGGGTCTCAAGGAGGAATCCTCCGCTCCCGGCGGTGGGGTCGAGCACGCGGTCGGCATCGGTGGGCCTAAGCAGAGCGCACACGAAACGGACGATCTCGCGCCGAGTAAAGTACTGGCCAAGCTCTCCTCGGAAGACCGAACCGAAGAAGCCCTCGAAGGCGTTGCCTAGAGCATCGACGTCCATCCGCGTGAACGCGACGGGCTCGATGGTTCGCACTACCTGTGCGACCTTGTCGTCCGAAACACTGAGAGGCTCGGAGAAAACCGTGGGATCCTCCGCCTGCGCGTCGCTGTAGAGAGAGCGAATCCGGTTTCCCGTGCTGACGTCCTTTTCGTGCCTACCAACCTGGAACCGTCGGGGTTCGCCCGTTGCAGTGTGCCTTTCGTCGTGGACCTTCGCAAAGAGCAACTTGGACCACTCGTCGAAAGCCGTGAGGGGATCTCGCTTGCCGCCGGCCCAGATAATGGCGTGGGCATTGCGCACACGGTTCTCGACGTCCCGGCTTGGAAGAGGCCGAATGTCGCGTTCACCCCCTGCCACGAACGGAAACTGGGACACTTGGCCGTAGCACCTTGGAACATCCTCCCGAGTACCAAGATGGTTCTCACAACGTTCTTCCGGCGGATAGTCTGCAACCGCGTAAAGCGCCGAGTCGGAGCCGCTGTCGACCAACGCCAGTGCTGTAGTCCGAAGAGAATTGGCGTTGCCGAACGCCTGTTCCACCGCTTGGCCAAACGCTCTCCGGCCAGCGCCCGGCCTCTTCGTTTCGGCCACCAAGTAAGGGGTGCGACAAGTGCTGTCCGTGTAGACGACGATGTCCGCGTAGTCCGAGGGCGTTCGGCGGGGAACCTGGACCTCGACCTTGATTGCCATCGCCGGGTACTCCCGTTCGAGAATCAGCCAGGCGTACAGTCCAGCGCGGACCTCCTCTTCGGGGTCCGTGAAGTCCTGAGCCGTGCTTCTCGCACACTTGTAGAGAACGCGGTCACCGTGCAGCTCCAAGTAGCCGCGCTTCTCAGCTTCCGCAATGAGGGCGGCCCAACCCGCCGGGCACCCAGTGCGCCGTCTCGCCATCTAGACTTCAGCTCCTCAAAGCGGCGGCGGCGCTTCTCTCAATGGCCAACACGACCGGCCGTGACTACGCCGTCGCTGCGACGGCTATGCCCATGTGCGAGCATGCCTAGTCTCCCCAGGGAATCGTCTGTCAAGGCCCATCTCTGAACCAGCTCTCCGGGCGCCTGCTAGCACCGAAAGAAGTATGGACTAGGCTCCGCTTTTGTATTGACCATGAACTTCTCGTCCTGCAGGGCCTTCTTGATTAGGCTCTTCTTCTCCGGCACGTGTATCGTTGGCACCTCACCCAACGAGTCCCGAAAGACCGGCAGCTTGTCCCACAAGTCCTTGATTTTCTGCTTGAACGTCTCCGACTTGCAGTTGATGATGTCTGACTCCTCACTATAGTCTGGGTATACGACTATCACTGGCAAACCCTTAGTATTGACTCCGAAGTCAATCTCCTCTCTCAGCGCTCTAGAGTTCTTTGTAACCGAGCTTAGAAACAGGACGATATTCTTGGAGTTGCGAAGCCTCTCATGGATTCGCGGCTTCAGTGTCTTTTCCCAGTCGCTTCCATCCCGGACATTGTAGTTCTTGTCGTGCGAATCGATAAAGGGAAACGATGAATCCGCTCCCTTCCACGCTCGAAGTAGGTTGTAGTAGAGGAAATCCCTAGTCTGGTTCGCCCCCAAGTTGCCCTCACTAAAGGGCCCTGACACATAAAAGGCTGAGTAGTTTCCGTTCCTGTAGGGCATAGTCTATGTCCAACTCCTCTTTATCGTCTTCAAATCGACCTCACGCAGCAAGTGAGGCGGCAACAACAAAGTCACCTTGTCAGCTATCTTGCCCATCTTCGTGTGGTACACGAACGAGATCAGGATGATCTCGATCAGACGCGTTGCGGGCAGTCCGATCTTAGATAGACCCGATCCGAGCAGGGGCATCACGGCCGGTCGCCCATTCGAGTGTTCCCGTATAGCCTTCCAGACCCCTTCCAGGCAAGTCCACAGATCCTCTACGGTAGCAGACGCGGCTAGGGAGTCCAAGTCGGTATGGGTCAGGACCGCCAAGAGGTAGCGACGACTTCGAACGTCGAGCCGCGCGACCGTGCCGATTTCGTACCTGGTGCATTGCCCGCTTCGGCGGTTGACACCTGTCTCGGCCGGCTTAGTCCCCTCCAGCGCTTCTCCTGTCAAGTCGAAGAAACTCTTGGCTTGCCCGCCGAGCACGCGCAAGATGAACTGACCATGTACGCTGTTCTCCGACACATGGTCCCCGATTTCGCCATCGAAGTACTCGTTGACCGGGACGACGGCGACGGCTCGGCTGTCGAAAAGGTCGCCACGGCCGATCTCGAAGCGAGAGTCCGACAGCGGAATCGGGAACTCGACACGCTTCTTCGGCCACGAGCGCCAGAGTCCGCCGCAAGCTGACAAGGCCAAGAAGGCGAGGTACCAAGCGAGGCCTTCAGGTGTCAGGCAGGGAAGGATGGCACTCAGCGACTCTATGAACAGCCACAGCGGGGCGGCGGTAGCCGAGAGTCCGAGGAGGAAGTCGAAGGCCCGGCGGCCCCACACCCTAGTCTCCATTAGCGCGATGCGCGAGCCCTAGGACGCGCCGAGAGAGCCGAATGGGCGGCGACGACAAGACAGGCGTTGTCGCGCTCGTTGGGGAACATACACGTCGGCAAGGAGGGCCACTCGGAAAAGAAACGCAGGCGAGAAGAGCAGAAACTGAGCTTCGCGTCAATGGCCGCGACGGCCTGTTGGCCTTCCAGCTTGACGCCGGACGTGGTCTCCCCTCTGCGATTTGAGGTTGCCAGACAGTCGGCCTTTGGGGCTCTCTTAGCTAGGTGGTCGGGCACAACCCACGAAGCCACGATGCGGCCGTGCAGGCCACCGAACCAGCGAGCCTGCGGAAATCGCCGTCTGACGCTTCCGTTCGGCTTAGACGTCCCAGCAACCTGCCCGTACGAGCCGTAGCACCGCTTCTCTGGGGTGGTTCCCGCCCACTAAGAGTCCTTGAGGCGCACCAGATGATCGGCGGCTACTGGTAGTCCAAGGCGGTCGGCTGCTCTTGAGCGAAGTACTTAGGCTCATACTCCTCTGGCAAGTCCGTGGAGCCGAAGTACGAGTTGAACCGCAAGTGCCGATGCTGGCTCGTGTGATGCCGCCAAGAGAACCAGAGCGCGCGAACTAAGTAAGTGAACGAATTCAAGGAGGGTTCCGGACCACTGCTGTCCCACAAACTTCAGGGCAGGGCGAGTTGCAGTTGATCGTTTCTCGGGCGCGGCGGGTCGCGTTGTGTCTGTAACAGGTCATTGAGTGGGCGTCGTTCGAAGAGATTCAGTTGGAGCAGACGGAGGATCTCGCTGAGCGTCCACTTGAGGCGATTGGAGAACTTCAGGTAGGCGAGGAGGAGGTGGACGCACATGGCGATCCAGATCTGCGTCAGCACGGCGTTGCGGGAAGTGCCGAGGAAGCTCTTGATCCGGAGGTTCTGCTTGATCCACTTGAAGAAGAGCTCGACCTGCCAGCGCGCCTTGTAGATGTCCGCGATGGTCCTCGGCGCGAGCGCGAAGTTGTTGGTGAGGAACACGTAGTGCTTGCCGGTCGCGGCGTCGCGATAGCCGACCCTCCGCAGCGGAATCGGGCAGTCCTTCCGGCCCTTCCTGCTCGTCAGCTCGATCAGCTGGTCCGAGGTCACGCCGCGGCCGGGCGCGTACGAGCGGCGCTCCCGCACCGCGTACCGGACTCCCCGCTTGAGCCGCGTGACCAGGAAAACCCCTTGCTCGTCAAGGGATCTCAACCAACTGAAGTCCTGGTACAACCGGTCCGCGGCGACGATGCTCCCCACTGGCAAGCGCAGCGTCCGCGCCACGTCGATGTCGGACCCCTTCCCGTCCGTCACGCTCAGGAAGGACGGCAGATTCCCGCCGTGGTCGAGACCGACGTGGACCTTGATCGCCCCTTTGCTCTTGCCGTACTTCGCCCAGGGAAACAACGAGAGGCACAGGTCGATGTACGTCGCGTCCAGGGACACGAGCGGATTCTTGAACCGGAACCCGTGGCCGGGCGCCAAGCCTCGGCAGCGGTCCAGAAGGCGCTTGAACTGCAACTCGAAGAGCTCGTGAGGCTGCTCCTCGTTCACCCGCGCCAGAGAGGACCGCGCGACCCGACCGACGCCGAGATGGTAGAGCTTCCGTCTCTGGGCTTCCAGATTCGAGACGACGTCCCGCAGGCTGCACCGCCCCGACAACTGCGCCATCGCCATCGCCGCGAACTGGCTCCACCGGCTCATGGAACGGAGCTTCCTCCCCTTGTGATGCCTCCGGGCGTCCCGCTCGAACTCATGTCTCGACACCAGCCTGAGCAACTGTCCGAGCACGGTGTTATGATGCGCCATGGGTCTGGATCTCCTTGCTGTAGTTGGACTTTCGACCAAGACCAACCTTACAGCACCGGACGATTCAGGCCCTTTTCTCAACCCGGTTTGTGGGACAGCAGTGGGGAGAGGCCGTCTCTGAGTTCCTCAATGAGATCCTCATATGCCACGGGAAACGGATGACTCGGCGTCACGCGAGCTGGCTCTCGCGCTTCGTAACGTTGGTCCTGCGGGTGAAGGGCCACCCGGTCGAAGCCGCGCTTTAGCGCGGTGCTCCACACGCGGCTTGGTGGCAAATCGTACTCGTCCCGCAGGACCGATGCGGTGATTCCCGGAACGACGATGACGGGGGGAGGAAGAGAAGGTGTTGGCATCCCGGTACCTCAGTTGCGAATCTACCCCAGCAAGGAAAGCTGGAAGGCGCAGCATAGCCTGTTGCGTTGAACCCGCTTCTCGCCCTAGCCGCTGAGGGATCTCCTGCAGAGCACTGCTGTCCCACAAACTTCAGGGCAGGGCGAGTTGCAGTTGATCGTTTCTCGGGCGCGGCGGGTCGCGTTGTGTCTGTAACAGGTCATTGAGTGGGCGTCGTTCGAAGAGATTCAGTTGGAGCAGACGGAGGATCTCGCTGAGCGTCCACTTGAGGCGATTGGAGAACTTCAGGTAGGCGAGGAGGAGGTGGACGCACATGGCGATCCAGATCTGCGTCAGCACGGCGTTGCGGGAAGTGCCGAGGAAGCTCTTGATCCGGAGGTTCTGCTTGATCCACTTGAAGAAGAGCTCGACCTGCCAGCGCGCCTTGTAGATGTCCGCGATGGTCCTCGGCGCGAGCGCGAAGTTGTTGGTGAGGAACACGTAGTGCTTGCCGGTCGCGGCGTCGCGATAGCCGACCCTCCGCAGCGGAATCGGGCAGTCCTTCCGGCCCTTCCTGCTCGTCAGCTCGATCAGCTGGTCCGAGGTCACGCCGCGGCCGGGCGCGTACGAGCGGCGCTCCCGCACCGCGTACCGGACTCCCCGCTTGAGCCGCGTGACCAGGAAAACCCCTTGCTCGTCAAGGGATCTCAACCAACTGAAGTCCTGGTACAACCGGTCCGCGGCGACGATGCTCCCCACTGGCAAGCGCAGCGTCCGCGCCACGTCGATGTCGGACCCCTTCCCGTCCGTCACGCTCAGGAAGGACGGCAGATTCCCGCCGTGGTCGAGACCGACGTGGACCTTGATCGCCCCTTTGCTCTTGCCGTACTTCGCCCAGGGAAACAACGAGAGGCACAGGTCGATGTACGTCGCGTCCAGGGACACGAGCGGATTCTTGAACCGGAACCCGTGGCCGGGCGCCAAGCCTCGGCAGCGGTCCAGAAGGCGCTTGAACTGCAACTCGAAGAGCTCGTGAGGCTGCTCCTCGTTCACCCGCGCCAGAGAGGACCGCGCGACCCGACCGACGCCGAGATGGTAGAGCTTCCGTCTCTGGGCTTCCAGATTCGAGACGACGTCCCGCAGGCTGCACCGCCCCGACAACTGCGCCATCGCCATCGCCGCGAACTGGCTCCACCGGCTCATGGAACGGAGCTTCCTCCCCTTGTGATGCCTCCGGGCGTCCCGCTCGAACTCATGTCTCGACACCAGCCTGAGCAACTGTCCGAGCACGGTGTTATGATGCGCCATGGGTCTGGATCTCCTTGCTGTAGTTGGACTTTCGACCAAGACCAACCTTACAGCACCGGACGATTCAGGCCCTTTTCTCAACCCGGTTTGTGGGACAGCAGTGCCTGCAGAGTGAGGCTCCCGTAGAACTCGTAGAGTCCTTCTGGATAGCTGATCGGCAAGATCTGTAGCTGATCCTCAAGCTCTTGGAGCCGTTCGGCTCGGTTCGCGGTCTCGGCCGGCGTACCCGCTGCCGCCGCCTGCGCCTCCGCAGCGATCACCTTGCGCAAGGCGTCATCACGCCACGTTTGTCGACGATGCGCATCGAGTCCGCGTTCAGTGCGACGGTTACGACTTCAGCCATAGGCAAGAGGACGAGTTTGACCTCCCGCCTGTACCAACCGGAGACTCTCCTCATGCCCTCGCCGAGCCAAGGTTCTAGTCGGGCTTGGACGTCGTTGACGCCGTCCTTTGGCCGCCTTAGCTTCCCGTTCTCGTGGACACCAGATCCTGGGAGGAGGAGGTATCCCCGATGCCGAGATCAAAACCCCCGTACCCAGCCGAGTTTCGGCGCCAGATGGTGGATCTGGTCCGGTCCGGTCGTAGCCCGGACCATCTAGCCCGCGAGTTCGAGCCGTCAGCGCAGTCGATCCGTAACTGGGTAGTCCAGGCGGACCGGGACGATGGCCGCCGCGATGACGGGATGACGACCGCCGAGCGCGCCGAGCTTCGCAGGCTTCGCCGGGAGAATCGGCGTTTGCGTGAGGAGCGGGCGATCCTGCCAAAAGCCACGGCCTGGTTCGCCCGGGAGACGGGACCGAAGGGGTCTTCCGGTTCATGAGGGCGCACCAGGCGGAGTTTCACGTCGCCACGATGGCCCGGGTGCTCGGTGTCTCCTCGAGCGGCTTCGATGCGTGGCTCAGGCGGCGGCGCTCGGCGCGGTCGCTGTCGGACGACGGTCTGTTGCGGCAGGTGCGGGAGATTCACCAGCGCACTCGGGGCACCTACGGTGCGCTACGCATCCACGCCGAGCTGGTGGAATCGGGGGTCTGCGTAGGCCGCAAGCGGACCGCTCGCCTGATGCGAGAGGCCGGCTTGGCCGGCGTCAGTCGACGCAAGAGGCCTCTGACTACCCGCCGCGCTCCGCTGGCCCGGCCGGCACCGGACCTGGTCAACCGCGGTTCACGGCCGATGCTCCGGATCGCCTCCGGCTGGCGGACATCACCTACGTCCCGACCGCTCAGGGCTTTCTGTACCTGACGATCGTCCTCGATGCCTTCAGCCGCCGGATCGTGGGCTGGTCGATGGCCTCCAATCTGCCCACCGCACTGGTCCTTGACGCTCTGGAGATGGCCCTCTCCCAGCGCCGGCCCCCGGGGAGTCGTCCACCACTCCGATCAGGGCTGCCAGTACACCTCCCTCGCCTTCAGCCGTCGCTGCCGCGAAGCCGGCGTGCTGCCCTCGATGGGCAAGGCCGGGGACTGCTTCGACAACGCCATGGCGGAGAGCTTCTTCGCCGGCCTCGAATGCGAACTCATCGACCGCACGCCTTCCGCGACCGCGGACACGCAAAGAGGGAACTCTTCCGCTACATCGAGAGCCGGTACAACACGCACCGGCGGCACTCCGCCATCGGACACCGATCACCCGTCAACTTCGAGAAGAGCTACCGAGAAGCTGCTTGATTCCCCAAGACGTGGACTGTCCATGAAAACGGGGCAACTCCAAGCCCGTTCTCCCATGCCGCGGAACGGGAGCTTGCGGTTGAGTTTCCTGGCCTAGAATGGCCGCGAGGATCGCGGCGAAGACGCCGCGCCAGCGCCCTATAGAAGGCCATGTCTCATGATGGCTAGAAGCCCCCCCTTCGGTGAGTCTCCTTGGTTTGCCGCCGGCCCCACCGCCGCATATCTCACGGGGACTCAATCTCCGAGGCAAACTGCACGCGCGCGGTAGAGTTCGACTAGCCAGTCCTGGGACGGGGGCCACGCTCCGCACCCTGCCCTCTGGCATCCTTGGTCGTCTCCGGGCCTACAGACCGTCACGGTGCTGGACCACCTCACGACCCCCGACACTGCCTGGCCCCTCCGCAACGTGATTTGCTCCTCCCTTGGTAAACACACCCTAAACTTCTCACTCCTTGCTGTGATCTTGACCCTAGCCTGTTGGTCGCGAAGCTCGCCTCGGTTGAGCCATTCGCATCTCGGGTAGCTGGGGCTCGCCTCCAGGCCTAAGTCCTCGAGTCCGTCTTGGTGAAATGTCAAGACGAGCTCCGGATGGCAAACCGGCTCTTCATTCTTCTCGTACAACGCCACGGTGCCGCAAAGCACGACTGGCAACTTGGTTTGGCCCCAGGCTGCAGGAGGAGAAGCCACGCCAAACGCGACTAGTGTCAATGGCGCTAGAGGAATCAATCTGTGCATACAAAGTCCTTTCTCAAAGGGAAGTCCGCATCTTCACCCCCAGCCAGCACCGCACCCTCTAGGAACCGAGCGGGCCGTGCGACATCCAACCATCCAGCTAGGAGAGACTCTTGTCGGGTCAAAAGGAACTGAAACCCTCCGTTCCGGTTCGTGATCGCTATCAGAGGTCGCCGCCTTCCCAGTTCGAGGCTGAGGCGAACGTTCCGGGCAGGCCTGCCGGTCGAATCCGTTAGTTGACCGAAGAGGCGTCGGTACACGAGTTCGCGTGCACTAAACACGCTCAGGGAGGCGCAGAGAGCTACGATGGCAAGGAGGGAGGCAGTAGCGCGTCCGACAGCAAGACTTTGGCGGGCCCACTCCGTTTTCACAGGGGCGTCTACCGCTGCAGAAAGGACAAGGACAACTACTAGAACTATGGCGAAGACCATCATGGTCAAGAATGAGGGCCAGCGGTGCAGGCTGTTTCGGTACATACGGACTATCGGAAGGAGAGTTAGACACGACAGACCGAGGACGAGCTGTAGCTGTGGGGCTGTGACGAAGCTTAAGGTGGCAAGGTCCTCAACCAACCACGGTGCGGCAGTGATCGCGGCACCGGGAACACCGAGCGCGAGCCCGACTGCTTTGCCTAACCTGACCAACTCAGCCACGGCAAGACTCATTCAATGCCGCGCTAGATTGGAACGTGGCCTTTGAAAGCCGCGAATTGCTCCCGGCTCCCGCAGCTGAAGAATCTTCGAATCAGGCGGCACCCACACATTGGGCCGGTCTCGCCCTGGGGAACACACTCCGGTGCCGGTCCGAAGCCCGCGTCCTTGGAACAACGAACTCTCCTCGTAGGCAGCTGTTCCAAGAGAGCTGATCACAGGAAGGACTTGAAGAGATCGTTGAAGGCGCGTGGCCACGCTACGTTAGTCATCGGTGACTCCTCCCCCGGTAGGCGGCGAGTGTCGCCGAAAGCGGTAGTCCCGTTCGGCGCGCAGCGCCCACGTCTGGCCAGCTAGGTACCGCAGACTAGCAGATCCCAGGTCACATCGCGCCGTTAGGCCGGTGCGGCATCTAGGTACCGGCGGCTTAGTGGCAACGCGGCAGTCGCCTAGATCCTCCCAGTAGCCCGCGCGCGGTCTAACACCGGCTGATAGATCCGCGACGTAAGCGCGAATCGTGCCGGTCCACTAGACTCCCCGCGCGGCGATTAGCCAGTGCCGTCACCAAGGAGGAAAGACCATGCTGACACGAGACGAGATGTCCAGCGCCTTCGCAGAATGGGGCGCCGCCTGGAACGAGCACGACCTCGACGGCGTGATGGACCTGTTTCACGACGAGATTTACTTCGAGAACTGGAACGGAGGCTCGGTCACTGGCAAGGAGAATCTGCGTGAGGCATGGGCGCCTTGGTTCGCCAACCATGGAGACTTCAAGTTCACGACCGAAGAGACCTTCATCGACGAAGTCGACCAGAAGATGCTCTTCCGCTGGCAGCTCGACTCGCCCTCGTTCGAGAAGGGCCAGGAAGACAAGCACGAAGCCCGGCGCGGCCTGGATGTGCTGCACTTCAGGGACGGCAAGATCGTCGAGAAGCTGACCTACTCCAAGACCACGATCGAACTGGACGGGGAACGGGTGCGTCTGACGACGTAGCGGACGCCTCCTCGCTGGCCTTCGTCAGGTGGCGACGGTGTACGCCAGCACGGAGAGAAGCAGCGTGTTGAAGGCCATGAGGCTGCCGAAGGTCCACTTCAGCGTGCCCATTTGTCCTTCCAGTCCCGCGATCTTCCCCTCGACCGAGCCAAACCGGCCCTCGATCTCGCCAAACCGACCGTTGATCTCGCCGAAACGGGCGTTCATCTCGCCTTTCAACTCGGCGAATCGGGCATCGACCTGAGCGAAACGGGCTTCCATTTCGCCCTTGAACTCCGCCCGGTCCTGTGCCCGCTGCGCATCGTGGCGGTCCAGCATCGCCGCGAACCGGGCGTCCGCCTCGGCTTTCGCCACGTCCTGACGCTCCAGCATCGCCGCGAACCGGGCATCCGCTTCCGCTCTCGTCATCATCGGCGTCGCCTGTTCACTCTCCGCTCTCGTCATCGTCAGCCCCCGACTCTCTCGATCATCATGCGCCGGGCGGCCGCGACGGCAGAAGGAAGCGTACAACAGGCCCCGGCGCCGGGCCCCACGGACACGGCCTGGTGCCGATCCTCATGGACCAAGACGGATTCCGGCGCCGCTTGCCCGATTCGGGGAGTGCGCTGGCCTACAACTTCCCCGTAGCCCGCGCCCGATCCAGCACCGGCTGGTAGATCCGCAAGGTCGCCGCGTCCACCAACTGCCCGCCCTTGCCGCCGGCCCCGGCGCCCGCCTGCACCGACTCGTTGTAGAGATCGACCATCTTCTGTGCCTGCTTGATCTCCCTGGGCGACGGCGCGAAGACGTCATTGGCGAGCGGGATCTGATTGGGGTGGATGCACCACTTGCCCACGGCGCCGAGGGTGGCGGCGTAGGTGGCCTGCTTCAGGTAGGCCTTGTCGTTGCGGAAGTCGCCGAAGGGGCCGTCGATGGCGTCGATGCCGGCGGCGCGGCAGGCGGCGATCATGCGGACGCGGTGGGCGGACCACATGTCGCCGGGGTAGCGGTAGTCCTTGTCGAGCTCGTGGCCGAAGCGCATGCCCATGCTGGCGGAGAGGTCGCCGAAGCCGAGGATGAGCGCTTCGAGGCGGTCTGAGCAGGTGGCGATCGCTTCGACGTTGGCGAGGCCCTCGGCCTCCTCGATCAGCGCCTCGAGGCCGATCCTGCGGTCGAGGCCGAGCTTCTGCTCCAGGCCGTCGAGCATCGTCTCGAAGAACCAGATGTCGCGCGGCTCCTTGACCTTGGGCAGGATGATGATGTCGAGGTTCTCGCCGGCGCCCTCGACCACGCTGATCACGTCGTCGACGGCCCAGCGGGTGGTGTGGTCGTTGACGCGGACGGAGCGCACCTTGCCTGTCCAGTCGAGGTCGTTCAGCCCGTCGATGGCGATCTGGCGGGCGCCCTCCTTCCTGTCCGGCGCGACGGCGTCTTCGAGGTCGAGGAAGACGAGGTCGGCGTCGCTTCCGGCCGACTTCTCGACCATCCGGGGGTTGCTGGCGGGCACGGCCAGCTCGGAACGTCTCAGTCGCATGCTCACTTCTCCTTGCCTTCCCCGTCCGGCCCGGCGTCCAGCCCGAACTGGGCGAGGATCTCGTCCCGGTGCTCGTCGAGCAGGGGCGCCCGGCGGCGCACGCCGGTCTTCGTCTCGGTGTACTTGATCGGGCAGCCGACGATGCTGACCGGCGGGTTCTCGCCCGGCAGTTCGACTTCGGCGACCATCTCGCGGATCGCGGTGTGCGGGCTCTCGAAGATGTCAGCGGCGGTCTGCACCGGGCCGCACGGGACCCGGCCGGCGAGCGCCTCGACGATCTCGTCGCGGGTGTGGGCCCCCGTCCACTCGGAGACGACCGCCTCCACGAACTCCCGGTTCTCGCGGCGCGACCAGAAGTTCTTCGTGCGCTCGTCCTCCACCAGGTCGGGCCGGCCCATCTCCTGGCAGAGGATCTCCCACTGCGCCGGCGTCGGCGCCGCGATCGCCACGCCGCCGTCCTTCGCGTCGTAGATGCCGAACGGGGAGAGGCTGTGGTGGTGCTTTCCGCGCGGCGGGAGCTGGTGGCGCAGGCTGGAGCCGTAGTTCGCGAACACGGACTCGCACAGCAGGTTGACGCCGTCGACCATCGCGACGTCCATGAACTGGCCTTCGCCGGTCTGCCGCGCGTGGTGCACCCCGGCGACGACGCCGAGCGCCATCAGCGCCCCGGGGAACAGGTCGCCGACGGAGGCGCCGCCGGGGTAGCCGCTGCCGGGACGGTCGTCGTCGCCCCGGGGGCCGTTCACGTGGGCGAAGCCGCCCATCGCCTGGGCGACGATGTCGAAGGCGGGCCAGTCGGCGTAGGGGCTCTCGCCGGTCCGCGGGTCGCCGAAGCCGCGCAGTGCCGCGTAGACGATCCGCGGGTTGCGCTCGCGGATCGTCTCGTAGCTCAGCCCGAGTCGGTCCATCACGCCGGCGCGCATGTTCTCGAGCACGGCGTCGGCCTGCTCGCACAGGCGGAGGAAGGTTTCGCGGTCGGCCTCGTCCTTCAGGTCGAGCGAGATGCTCCGCTTGTTCCGGTTGATGCTGCCGAAGTAGCCGCCGAAGTCGCAGCCGCCGTCCACCCCCGCCTTGCCCTGGGCCGGGTGGATGAAGTCTTCCGGGATGGGCGGCGAGGGGCGGGACATGTCGCCGGTCGGCGGCTCCACCTTGATCACGTCGGCGCCGAGGTCGGCGAGGATGGCCGAGCCGAACGGCCCGGCGAGCGCCATCGTGCAGTCGATGATGACGAGGTCGCTGAGCGGCCCGCGTGCCCGGGGATCCGGGCTCACTACGACCCCCAGTGCGAGCGGCGCTTGATCAGCACTTCGCGCTCGCCCTCGAAGACGATCGTGCCGTCCTGCTTCGTGCCCCAGTGCTTGAAGCGGACGACGCCGGCGTCGTCGCGGTCGGCGTCGCGGGTATCGAGCACCTCGGTGTAGGCGGTCAGCGAGTCGCCGAGGAAGACGGGTGCGCGGAAGCGCAGCTTGTCGAGGCCGAGTTCGGCGAGGGCGTTCTCGGCCGTGTCCTGGGTGGTCAGGCCGATAACGGTCGAGCCGGTGACTAGGCCGAACACGAGCCGCTGCCCGAAGGGGGATGCCTTCATCTTGTGCTCGTCGAAGTGGCCGTCGGCGGTGTTCATGACGAGCTTGGTCAGGAGCTGGCTTTCGACTTCTTCGATGGTGGTGCCGCGGGCGTGGCGCATCTTCTGGCCGGCGGCGAAGTCCTCGAAGTAGGTGGAGGAGGAGGTGAGGGCGATGGTCATGAGGCCGCCTCGCGCCGCTTGGCGACCAGGTTGGTGCGCTGGTAGCTCACGACCTTCTCGCCGTGCTGGTTGAAGGCCTCCGTCTCCCAGGTGACGATGCCGAAGTGGGGCCTGGAGCCGGACTCGCGGCGGCCCACGACGCGGCTGCGGGCGGTGATCGTGTCGCCCGGGTAGACCGGCCGGTAGAACTTCACGTCGTTGACGCCGAGGAACGGCCCGCCGCCCTCGGAGAGGTCCTCGACCGACATGCCGACCACCGTGCAGAGCACGAGCAGCGGGTCGATGACGACCGAGTCGTGGCCGTGGGCGCGCGCGTACTCGGCGTTGAAGTAGAGCGGCGTGAAGCGCATCGTCGCCGTGGCGAAAAGCGCGTTGTCCGCCTCGCTCAGCGTGCGGCCCCAGTGGTGCTGGAAGGTCCGGCCTTCCTCGAAGTCCTGGTAGCGGTTGCCCTTCTTCTTGAGGGGGAAGGTGGAGAAGTCCGGGTCGGGCATTGCGGCAGTGGTTCTACCACGCACGACCGAGAGTGGTCGCCGCTTCGCGGCGCGGTTTGTTGGCCGCCTGCGGCGGCAGCGGGTCAGAAGACCCGCGTACCCAGGGGAGGAGCTTCGTCCGGCTCCACGACCTCATAGCCTCTCTGCCGGAGCCACGACAGGAGCCCGTCGGGTCGAAGCAAGTCGCCGAGAGGCAGGACGGCGAAGGTGGATTCGTTGTCGCTCAAGGCACGATCGACGTTCTCGAGCCAGAGCGCCCGGACGCGTGACACCGCCTGGCTCAGCACCTCCGGGTCGAGGGCGAGCGTGAAGAAATCGCAGACCCCGGTGGCCGAGTCGCCTGAATGGGCCCTGATCGAGGCCAGATCGCCTACGGCCCAGGCGGTCGCAAGACGTGCGTGCGCCTCGAGCTGGGCATCGAGCCCCTGAAGAAGCGTCTGCAGACAGGCTTGCTCCGTACCGGCCGCCACTTCCCGGATCGAATCGAGGAGAGGCGAGTCCTTGTAGCGCTCGGACAGGTTCGTTGGCACCCTCTGGACGTTGTGCTTCCTCGCTCGCTTCTCGATCGCCCGACCAATCGTTCGGCCCGACTCCAGGCCGGCGGATTGCGCCGCCGAATCGAAGAGTTCCTCGGCCGCGACGCTAGGCCGCAGTTCTTCGAGGCCGTCCCGCTTCGGTGCGTATCTGAGCCTGGTCTCCGAGAAGAGCTGGTACAGGTCTTCCGGGAGCAGGTCCTCCAGGGTTCCCTGGTCCGGGATTCGTCGTGTACGCCTGTGCTTCCTGAGCAGCCGTACCCCCTTCACCGGGTTTGTCGTCCCGACGCGCAGGGATGGAGACGTCAGGTACTCGCTGGATTGAGCCAGCGCGCGTTCGATGGAGTCCGATTGCCAGCGAAGGCCGTCCGGCACCAGTTCCGGAGTACCGAGGATCCACAGGACATGGTCACCGCTGGTGACCTTCCACAGAGGCGGCCCGGGGAGCTTTCCCAGGACCTGGATCTCTTCCTCGACGACATCCACCGGGGTCGGCTGGGATGTGTCGTTCTCCTGGGCGAATGCTCCCGGCACTGCCGCCGAGGCCGCGAGTAGCAAGGCTCTCCAGATCATCGAAGGACTCCTTTCGCTCTTTGAACGGCGGACCGCCGCGTTTGATTCCACTCGGTACGATGAGCCGCCGTTGAACCGAAGCTCCCCGGGAGGATCGATTGAACGAAATGAAGCCCGCTGAGGTCAAGCCCGCGATCAGCATCGATGTCGTCAACCAGCTCGACGCTCGGGTCGGCACGATCGAGAGCGTCACGGATGTCGAAGGGTCCAGCAAGCTCGTCCGACTCAGGGTCGATTTCGGCGACCACAAGCGGACCATCCTCGCGGGGATGAAACAGGAGCGCGAAGACCCGGCCGAGATCGAGGGTCGACAGGCGTTGTTCATCGTCAACCTGGAGCCGAGGAAGATGACGGGGGAGACGTCGGAGGGGATGGTCTTCGACGTCGGTTACGAGGACGGGATTCAACCGGCGTTGTTGCTGCCGGAGCGGCCGGTGCCGAACGGCGCTCGGGCCGGTTGAGTCGCTTTACCGCGCTACGATTCCGGGATGATTCCCTGGAACAACCTGAAGTCGACCCTGGAGCAGGACGCAGAGTTCCGGTACACGATCCGGCACTGGACGGCGAGCCTGCGGCTAAGCGTGGGTGACCGGCACCATGCGATCCGTTTCGAGGATGGCGCTGTAGCCGCGGTCGAGCCGTGCGACGCCGACGCCCCGGCCGACGTCTTCCTCGCCGGCCCGGAGGAGGAGTGGCGCGAGCTGCTGCGCAAGGTGCCGCGGCCCTTCTACCAGGACCCGTTCTTCGCCAGCGTGCATCACGGCATCGAGCTGAACGAGGATCAGCTCGAGTACGCCGCCTACTACCCGGCGCTGCGCCGGCTGGTCGGGGTGTTGCGCGAGATGTCCAATCCAACCGAGGGAGCTTCCGCATGAACGCGTTTCGCTTGTTGCTTGGCCTCATCTTCGGCGTGATCGTCGTCTACACGGTGTTCGTCGCCATGGAACACGGTCTGGGCCTGTTCGGCGTCTTCTTCGGCGACATCGCCGAGGGAGGCTGGCCGGGCCAGTTCAACCTGGACTTCATGGGCATGCTGATCCTCTCCGGGTTCTGGATGGCCTGGCGCAACAACTTCACGCCGGCCGGCCTCGTGCTCGGCGTGGGGGGCCTTCTCCTCGGCGCGCCGATCCTCACGCTCTACTTATTCATCCTGAGCCAGCAAACGAACGGCGACGTGAAGCGGATGCTCCTCGGCGACGAGAGGGCGGCAGCCTGATGCCCACGTTCGCGCGGCGCGTCGGCCGCTACCTGGACCTCGAAGTCCAGGACGTTTCCTACGAGGTCTACTTCGAGTCGGCAGGGAACCCGGACGGCATTCCGCTGGTGCTCCAGCACACGGCCGGCTCGGACGGCCGCCAGTGGCGGCACCAGTTGGAGGACGAGCGGATCGGCCGGCACTTCCACCTGCTGGCCTATGACCTGCCGTACCACGCCAAGTCCGTGCCGCCGGCCGGCGTCGAGTGGTGGAAGCAGGAGTACCGGCTGACGAAGAGCTTCCTGCTCGACTTCGTCACCGCCTTCGTGGGCGAGCTGCAGCTCGAAGACCCGGTCTACATGGGCAGTTCGATTGGCGGCCACCTGGCCCTCGACCTCGCCCTGCACCGGCCGGGCCTGTTCCAGGCCGTCATCGGGCTGGAGGCGGCGATCAAGTCGGACCCGGGGAACATCGACCTGCTCGACCACCCCGAGATCAACAACGGCTACAAGAGCGAGCTGATGATCGGCATCACCTCGCCCGAGGCGCCGGAGGCGTTCCGGCGGGAGGTCGGCTGGTGCTACAGCCAGGGCGCGCCGCGGGTGTTCCGGGGCGACCTCTTCTACTGGGGCACCGACCACGACCTGGGCGACAGGGCGTCCGAGATCGACACGTCGCAGACGCGGGTCTTCCTGCTGACCGGCGAGTACGACGCCGCGACGCCGCCCGCGGCGTCCGAAGAGGTCGCGGCGCAGATCGAGGGCGCGTCGTACCAGACGATGAAGGGCTTGGGCCACTTCCCGATGTCCGAGGACCCGGAGCGGTTCTACGGGTACATCGAGCCGGTGCTGGAGGAGATCGTCGGCGATCAGACGCGGCTGGGCTCGCCGGACTTTTCGCCGGCTGCGGCTGCTGGCGGCTAGCGATGCGCTTCACACTGGGTGCGCCGGCGTCCCCGCCGGCTGCCGCCGAAGGCGGCCAGATGGACGCGCCGACCTGAGGGGCCGGCGTCCGATACGACCACCAGGGAGAGCATCATGCCGGCCATGTCCCGTTCCGAAGTAGACGAGTTCCTGAGCAGACCGCGAATCGGCGTCCTCTGCACCAACGACCTCGACGGATCGCCGAACGGCGTGCCCGTCTGGTTCGAGTGGGACGGCGAGCAGATCCTGATGTTCAGCAGCGCCTCGCACAAGAAGATCGCCCGGCTAGAGAACGATCCGAGGGCGTCGCTTCTCGTGGCCCGGGAAGCTGGCGAACCGGAGGCGTGGGTCGCCGTCGACGGTGTCGTGGCGATTGGCGAGGAGGACGTCGTGCCGCTGATGGAACGGCTCGCGGGGCGCTATTGGGTCGACGGGGATCCGGCGATCGCGAGGGCGCACGCGGAGACGGTCGAGTCGTGGCGCCAGGCTGCGGCGCAGTTGCGGGTGCTGGTGATCGAGCCCGACGAGATCAGGAGCTACCGCGCCTGAGTGCGTCTCGGTGGAGGGGCAACGCTGCGAGCGACCTGCAACGCTGATTCAGGCGGTCAGCTGCGGCTGGTCAGCGGGGTTCCAGAAGGGTCAGGTCGATCTCCCGAAAGTCCCGAGTGTTCAACGTCGCCAGGGAGAAACCGCGACTCTTGGCCGTGCCTGCGATCTGCGAGTCCGCCAAGCTCATGGGCGCTCCCTTCAGTCGTCGCTGGGCGCGGAGCCTGGCGCTCTCGTTAGCGGCGTCCAGGTCGAATGGGACGATGCGGTCCGAGAAGGCATCTACGATCCGTGCAAAGACGTGCGTCAGACGCAGCCGCTTTCGCCCGCGTGGCAACAGTTCTATGCCGAAACTGATCTCGTCCACGGTGACGGCGGAGACGTACAGGCTCGAAGGGGCGTGGCTGTCCAGCCAACTCATCACTCGCTTGTCCGGTTCGACACGCATGGCCTCCGAGAGGACATTGGTGTCCAGGAGAATCACGTCGAATCGTCCTCGCCGTAGTCGGGCAATGTGAAGTCGATCGGGTCGTCCACTTCGCGTGCCGGCAGGTCGAGATCGAAGCCATCGTCGCCGACGATCCGGCGGATCATTGCCCCGACCGGCTCCTCGTCCACAACCGCGCTCCGGAGGATGCGCCGAACGGTCTCCTCCAAGGACAGCGACTCCCGTTCCGCGCGGATCTTCAGGCGATGGACGACCTCACTGTCCAGGCGACGTACACTCAGGTTTGCCATTGGTCCTACTCCTTCGGTTTCGCGGTCGCGATGCTAGCACGAGCGGCCGAAGTGCTGGCACTCACTTGACCACGCCATGAACGACATTTCACCCACCGCCGTCGGCTACATGACGCCGGAGCGCGGGATGCTCCGCCGGATCGCCCGGGACTTCACGGACAGGGAGGTCCTCCCGGTCGCCAACGAGCTCGACCCGAAGAAGGAGACGATCCCGCAGTCGCTGATCGACCAGATGGGCGAGCTGGGCTTCTTCGGCATCACGATCCCGGAGGAGTACGGCGGCGCCGGGCTGGGCGCGTTCGAGTACTGCCTGGTGGCCGAGGAGCTGGCGCGGGGCTGGATGAGCGTGGCGAGCATCATCGCCCGCGGCAACGGTTTCTACCGGTCGATCCCCTTCGATGGCGAGGAGCGCCTGAAGCGCATCCGGCTGATGGCCGAGGGCAAGTACCTCGGCGCGCTCGCCATGTCGGAGCCGGAGGTCGGCTCGGACATCTCGTCGATCACCTGCCGGGCGCGGGTGGAGGACGACCACTGGGTGATCACCGGCAACAAGTACTGGTGCACCTTCGCCGACGGCGCGAACTTCATCCAGGTCATCGCGCGGACGGAGGGCGATCCGGCGAAGCGCCACGCCGCGCTGACCGGGATCGGGATCGAGAAGCCGCCCGGCGAGCTGCCGGAAGGCGTCACGGGCTCGCCGATCCCGAAGATCGGCTACCACGGCTGGAAGACCTGGGAGCTCCACTTCGAGAACGTCCGGGTGCCGATCACGAAGCAACAGCGCGAGTCCAAGGGCCAGGCGTTCTACGGCATGACGCGCGGTTTGCAGACGGCGCGGGCCCACACCGCGGCGCGCTCGATCGGCCTCGCCCAGGGCGCGCTGGAGCAGGCGATCGCGTACTCGAAGGAGCGCATCCAGTTCAGGCGTCCGATCGCCGACTTCCAGGCGATCCGTTTCAAGATCGCGAACATGGCCGCCGAGGTCGAGGCGGCTCGCCAGTTGAACCACTCGGTCTGCGCCAAGATCGACACCGGCGTGTCCTGCGCCAAGGAGGCGGCGATGGTCAAGTACTACGCCGCCGAGATGTCGGAGCGGGTCTGCTCCGACGCGCTGCAGGTGCTGGCCGGCGCCGGCTACACGACGGACTACCCGGTGGAGCGCTACTGGCGGGACGCGCGCCTGACGAAGATCTTCGAAGGGACTTCGGAGATCATGCTGAAGATCGTGTCCGACGAGCTCCTCGGGAAGCCGTCGAGGAGGAGCTGAGCATGGGAATCGCCGGCCCGCGCGAGGCGGCGTACCCGGTGGATCACGTGATGACCCGATTGACGGGAGGGAGTTGACCGTGCGTCTCGGCGTGCTGGTCGCGCAGAGCCCGAACCCCGCGGACCCGGCTTCGTTCGGCGACCTGGCGCGGGCCGTGGAGGCGGAGGGCTTCGATTCCATCTGGGCGCCGCAGATGATCGGCCGGGGCAAGATGGCGCTCGACCCGGTCGTCGCGATGACCGCGGCCGCGACGGCCACCAGCGGAATCGAAGTGGGAACGGCGATCGTCCAGGTCTCCCTCTACCATCCCGTCGATCTGCTGCATCGAATCCTCTCGCTGCGCCAGCTCGCGGGAGACCGTTTCACCCTGGGCGTGGGGCCCGGGTCGACGTTGGCGGACTTCGAGGCGCTCGGCCGCGACTACTCGACCCGGTTCAGCCTCTTCACGTCGAGTCTGGCCGTGCTGCGCGAGGGCCTCGCTTCCGGCAAGGTCGGCGATGTCGACCTCACCCCGCCGCCGCCCATCCTCGGCGGGCAGCGGCTCGTTTACGGCACCTGGGGCAAGGGGGTCGAGCGGGCGGCCGCGGAGTTCGACGGCTGGGTGGCCTCGGCGCTTCACCGCACGGACGACGAAGTGATCGGCGCGCTGTCACGGTACCGTGCGGCCGGCGGCGAGCGGGCGATCGCCTCCAGCATCATCCTTGCCCCGGGCGGCGACACGGGGGAGCTGCGGGAACGGCTGCTCCGCTTCGCCGAGGCCGGTTTCGACGACGCGGTGGTCGCCCCTCTCGGCGGACCGGCGGCGCTGGCGGACGTGCGGGCCGCGCTGCCCGCGGGCCGGAACGGTTCGACTTCAACTCCTTGATGGGAACAGTGACATGCACGCGAACGTGAACCTGCTCGATCCCGACCTCTTTCCGCGTGGTAGCGGTCCGCCGCACGAAGTCTTCAACGAATGGCGCCGGGACGACCCGGTGCACTGGAATCCTCCGAATCCGGACTACCCGCCGCCGGGCCGGTCGCTGCCGACCCGCGGGTTCTGGGTGCTCACCCGGTACGAGGATGTCGCGAAGGTCTCGCGAAACCAGCGGATCTTCTCCTCCAATCCGGGCGGGCCGATCATCTGGGACTTCGAGGGCGAGCAACTGGAGCGCCAGCAGGCCGGCATCATGGGGATGACGCTCGAGCGGCATCGAAAGGTGCGGCGCCTGGTGGTGCCTCCCTTCTCGCGCAGCGAACTGGAGGCGTTCCAGCCGGACATCGACGCGGTCGCGAAGGAGATCGTCGACGAAGTGGCCGGCGCCGGCGAGTGCGAGTTCGTGTTCGACGTCGCTTCGAAGCTGCCGGTGTACACCTTCTGCAGCCTGACCGGCGTACCGCCGGAACAGCGCGACATGGTCGCCCGTCTCGGCAACCTCAACGCCGACGTCGAGAACTGGGGAAGTCCCGAGGAGGGCGATCTCCTCACGGGGCTCTTCCAGATGGCGGCGGGCATCACCGAACAGAAGCGTCAGCGGCCCGACGACTCGCTGATGAGCCGTCTGGCGAACGCCGAGATGGACGACGAGAGCCTGGATCCGCTCACGCTGAACATGTTCTTCGTCACCATGTCGATCGCCGGACACGAAACCACCCGCGGCACGGCGGCGCACTTCATCCGGCTGATGAACGAGCATCCGGATCAGTACGACATGGTGTGTTCCGATCCCGACCGCTACCTGCCGAACGCGATCGAGGAGGTTCTGCGCCATGCGCCGCCGGTCGTCAAGTTCCGTCGCACGGTGACCGAGGAAACGGAGCTGCGCGGCCGAAAGCTCAAGGTCGGCGACAAGGTCTATCTCTCCTATCCGGCGGCGAACCGGGACCCCGAGATGTTCCCGGACCCGGACCGCTTCGACATCACCCGGGAGAACGCCGCGCGGCATCTGGCGTTCGGCATCGGCCCGCGCGCCTGCATCGGCGCGCGCCTGGCGCGGATGCAGCTCTTCTCGCTGTTCAAGGAGATGATCGCGCGCATCCCCGACGTCCGCCACGGCGAGATCGAACGGATGCGCTCGATCTGGTTCGACGCGATCATCCGGATGCCCGTGACCTACACCGCGGAGACCTCGCGACCTTGCGGAGCGTCGGCAGGAACGCCCGGCCTGGAGGAGACGCCATGAGACTCGCCAACCATCTCTGGGACCGCTTCGGCGGCCTGACCTTGGACGACATTCCCGATTCGGCCCGCACGGTGGCCGGCCAGTGCGTGCTGGACTGGTTCGGCTGCGCGCTGGCGGGCAGCCGCGAGCCGCTGTCCGGGATCCTGCGGGATGAGTTGGGCGGCCAGGCCGGGCCGTGCTCGATCGTCGGCACGGACTTGCACTGCGCGCCCGGCGTCGCCGCGCTCGTCAACGGCGCGGCTGGTCACGCGCTCGACTTCGACGACACGCACAGCATGATGGGCGGACATCCGACCGTCCCGGTCTTCCCGGCCGCCCTGGCGCAGGCCCAGGAGATGGGCGCGAGCGGCGAGCGGCTGTTGCTCGCCTTCGTTGTCGGCGTGGAGGTCGAGGCGCGCGTCGGTGCGCTGATCGGGGGCGCTGCATACAGGAAGGGTTGGCACTCGACCTCTACGATTGGCGTCCACGGCGCGGCGGCCGCAGCGTGCCACCTGCTGGGCGCGAGCAACGAGCAGTTCGCTCACGCGCTTGGCCTGGCGGCGTCCCAGGCCAGCGGCTTGAAGGCGAACTTCGGGACGATGACCAAGCCGTTCCACGCTGGGCACGCCGCCGAGCGCGGCCTGCTGTCGGCGCGGCTCGCGATGCGGGGCTTCACCTCGAACCCCGAGGCCGTCGACGGCCGGCAGGGCTACGCCGACGCCGCGGCCGCCGGCCACGAAGAGGTCAAGTGGGAGCGGCTGGAGGAGCAGGATGGCCGCTTCCTGATCGAGGACACGCTCTTCAAGTACCACGCCGCCTGCTACCTGACGCATGCGGCGATCGAGTCGGTGGGCCGGTTGCGGCCGCAGTTGGCGGCTGCGGGGGTCTCGGCAGGGGACGTCGAAAAGGCGATCGTCACGGTGCATCCGGGGTTGCTCGACATTTGCGGCATCCCGGAACCGAAGACGGGCCTGGAGGCGAAGTTCAGCCTGGTGGCCACGACGTCGTTGGCGATGCTGGGCATCGACACGACCGATACCGGGACGTTCGTCGACGAGACGCTGGACGACCCGGAGGTCGCGCGGATGATCGACCGGGTCGAGGTGCGGACGGATCGGGGTCTCGGGCACACGCAGGCGCGAGTGGAACTGCGGGCGAATGGGCATTCGCTCAAGGAGTTCCATGACACCGGGATCCCGGCGACGGACCTCGAGGCACAGGGCGCGAAGCTGGCGGCCAAGATGACCGGTCTGGCGGTGCCGTTGCTTGGCGCGGAGGCGAGTGAGCGGTTGCGGGAGTTGTCGCTGAGTCTGGAGGCGGTGGGTGACGTTCGCGAACTCTGCTGAGTGCCGGAAGCCGGCCAGAAGGCCGGCGCACCGACACCCGCACCTACGGTACGACGCCGCTACCCCTCGATCCCCCCGATGCACATGTACTTGATCTCGAGGTAGTCGTCCAGGCCGTACTTCGACCCTTCGCGGCCGTGGCCGGATTCCTTCATGCCGCCGAAGGGGGCCATCTCGTTGGAGATGATGCCTTCGTTGATGCCGACGATGCCGTACTCCAGCGCTTCGCTGACCCGCCAGATGCGGCCGACGTCGCGGGCGTAGAAGTAGCTGGCCAGGCCGAACTCGGTGTCGTTGGCCATGGCGATCGCTTCTTCTTCGGTGCTGAACTTCATCAGCGGCGCGATGGGGCCGAAGATCTCTTCGCGGAAGACCCGCATGTCGTCCGTGACGTTGGTGAGGATCGTGGGTTGGACGAAGCACTCGCCGATATCCGAACGACCGCCGCCGATCTCGACGGTGGCGCCCCGGTCGACCGCGTCGGTGACGCGACTGGTCACGTTCGCCACCGCCTCGGTGCTGATCAGCGGGCCCACGGTGACGCCGTCCTCGGTGCCGTCGCCCATCTTGATCCCGGCCACCGCCGCGGCGAGCTTCTCGGCGAACTCGTCGTAGACGCCTTCCTGGACGAGGATACGGTTGGCGCAGACGCAGGTCTGACCCGCGTTGCGGAACTTGCAGATCATGGCGCCGGCGACCGCCGCGTCCAGGTCGGCGTCGTCGAACACGATGAAGGGCGCGTTGCCGCCGAGTTCCATCGACATCCGCTTCATCGTGCCCGCGCACTGAGACATGAGCAGCTTGCCGACCGCGGTGGAACCCGTGAAGGTGAGCTTGCGGACCGTGGGGTTGGATGTCAGTTCCTTGCCGATCTCCTCGGTCTGGCCGCAGAGGATGTTGACCACCCCGGCCGGGATGCCCGCTCGTTCCGCCAGCTCGGCCAGGGCATTGGCCGACAGGGGCGTCTCGTTGGCCGGCTTGCAGACGACCGTGCAGCCGGCGGCGAGGGCCGGCGCGATCTTGCGCGCGAGCATGGCGTTGGGGAAGTTCCAGGGCGTGATGCAGGCGACCACGCCGACCGGCTGCTTGATGGTGACGACGCGCTTGTCGTTCGCAGGCTGGGGGATCGTGTCGCCGTACACCCGCTTGGCCTCTTCGGCGAACCACTCGACGTAGCTGGCCCCGTAGGCGATCTCCCCGCGGGCCTCGAAGAGGGGCTTGCCCTGTTCCGCGGTCATCATCCGGGCCAGGTCTTCCTGGCTCTCCATCATCAGGTCGAACCAGCGCCGCAGCATTGCGGCGCGCTCCTTGGCCGTCGTGTGCCGCCACTGTTCGAAGGCCCTTCCGGCGGCGTCGATGGCGCGCTTCGTTTCAGCGCCGCCGCAGCAGGCGACTTCGGCCAGGGTCTCGCCGGTGGCCGGGTTCTCGACGGCGAAGGTCTCGCCGGAGTCCGCGTCGACCCACTGGCCGTCGATGTAGGCCTGGTCGCGGAGGAGGCCGGGATCGGCCAGCTCGATGCGGGTGGCCGGGACTCGGGTGGCTACGGAGGCGGCAGTAGTCATGGACGTCACTCCCTGCTGGTTGGTGGCGTAGCCGAATCAACTGGCTTTGTCGATCGAACCTAAGATGTATCAGCCCCCCGGCGGGGTCGCAAGGAGACCGATGGTCCGTTTGTCCGACATGCCCGAGGTCGAAGCCGCCCACCTGGTGGCGAAGGAGTGCGTGCCGTTCGCCACGCGGCCGTGGGTCGAGGGTCCGCCGCTGGCGGAGCGGCGGGTGGCGCTGGTGACGTCCGCCGGCCTGCACCGGGTGGGCGACCGCGCCTTCTCGACGGTCGATCTGAGTTACCGCGTGATTCCCGGCTCGATCTCGACCAGCGACCTGACGATGACGCACTCGTCCGTCCACTTCGACCGGACCGGATTCCGCGAGGACGTGAACGTCGTGTTCCCGCTGGATCGCCTGCGCGAGCTGGCGAGCGAGGGCGAGGTCGGCTCGGTAGCCGGCTACCACTACTCGCTGATGGGCGCGGGCTGGCCGCCCGAAGCGATCGAGAACACGATGCGCGAACTCGCCGCGCGGCTCAGGGAGGACGGGGTGGAGGCGGTCTGCCTCTGTCCCGTGTGACCGAACTGCAGCCGCGCCGTGGGCGCGGCGAGTCACTTCCTGGAAGACGAAGGCATCGCGACGACGGGCATCAGCCTGGTGCGGGACAACACGGAGCGGATGGAATTGCCCAGGTTCCTGTGGGTGCCGTTCGAGCTGGGACGTCCGTTCGGCGCGCCCCACGAGCCGGACTTCCAGCGCCGCGTCCTGCGCGCTGCGCTCGGTTTGCTGGAACGCCGGGAGGGCCCGGTCATCCTGGAGGACTTTCCCGACGACGCGCCCGCCGGCGACGTCGGCGGCCCCGCGTGGTCCTGCCCCGTCTCGTTCGGTGGCAGTTCTGACGACGACGCGGGGCTGGTCGGCGAAGTCCTGGCGGAGTTGCGTCGCCTCGCTCCCTGGCAGGAGACGTACGCGGCGCAGCGCGGCCGATCCGCACCGGCAGCGAGCGGCCTGAGCCACGAGCAGATCGTCCGCGGACTGAGCGCCCTGGCTATTGGCGCCAGGGACCCTTCCGTCGCCACGAACCTGCCGCTGCCGGAGTGGGTGCGCCTGGGCTGCGACGACCTGCGCACCTGGTACATGGAGGCGGCCCAGGGCCGTCCCGGCCGGGCGACGTCGCTCGAGCTACGGGACTGGTTCTGGCGCGAGACGGCGCTGGCCCGCCTGATCGGCGCTTCCGCGGTGCGGCTCGCGGGCTCGGAACACCCGGCGCTCCACATGTTCGGCCGCCGCGCGATGGTCCCCCGCGTCTACATGAACGACCTGATGCCCGGCGTCGAGCCGTACATCTAGCTATAGCTAGAGTCGCCGCATGAACAGCGAGAGCCACACGCGGGACGCGGGCCGGTAGAAGGAGTCACTCTGAGTCAGCTTCTGCAGGTTCTCGTCAATGGTCTGGCCGTCGGCTGTATCTACGGCCTGATCGCTCTCGGCTTCGTCCTCGTCTACAAGGCGACCGAGATGGTGAACTTCGCCCAGGGCGATCTCATGATGCTGGGCGCCTTCATGGCGGTGACCCTGATCGGCGACGTGGGTCTGCCCTGGGTGCTGGGGCTGTTCATGTCGGTCCTGGCGCTGGCGGTCTTCGGCTATCTGCTCGACGCCTTCGTGCTTCGCCGCGTTCTGGGCGAACCGCAGTTCGCCATCGTGATGCTGACGATCGGGCTGGGCTTCATCTTCCGCGCCGTGGCGGGACTGGTGTGGGGCTACGACCCGCAGAGCTTTCCCACTCCGTACACCGGCAAGTCGCTGCGTGTCGGCGAAATCGTCGTGAGCTACGAGAACCTCGCGATCCTGCTGGGCACGCTCGTCCTTTGCGTCGTGCTGTTCCTCTTCTTCCGCCACACGCGGCTCGGCATCGGCATGCAGGCCACGTCGCAGAACCAGCTCGCGGCCTACTACGTCGGTATCCCGGTCAAGCGAGTCTTCTCCCTGGTGTGGGCGATCTCCGCCGGAGTCGCCGCTGTCGCCGGGATCCTCCTGGCGCCCGTCTCGCTGGTCCAGCCCGGGATGGGGTTCATCGGGATCAAGGCCTTCGCGGCCGCGGTGATCGGCGGCTTCGGTTCGATCCCCGGCGCGCTGCTCGGCGGCTGGATCATCGGCGTCGCCGAGCAGTTCGCGGGGGTCTACCTGCCCGCCGGTTTCCAGGAGATGTCCGCCTACGGCATTCTCATTCTGGCCCTGATCCTGCGGCCCCAGGGCCTGTTCGCGCAGATTCAGCGAAAGAAAGTCTGACGGCCAGCGAGCATCGCATGCGGTTCCTCTTCAAGACCCACTACAACCAGGACATCGACCACCTGAAGCACGGTGGCGACCGGTTCTGGTACGGCCTGCTCCTGGTGCTGGCCGCCGCGGCGCCGGCGGCGCTCGGTACCTTCTATCTGGGCGAGCTCAACCTGGTGATGATCTACGCCATCGCCGGCGTCGGTCTGATGCTGCTCGTCGGCTACACCGGCCAGGTGAGCCTGGGCCACGCGGCGTTCCTGGCGATCGGCGCCTACACCCACTCGCTCCTGCTGGGCGCCGGTCTGCCTTTCCTCCTCTCGATCGTCGCGGCGGTCCTGGTCTCGGCGCTCGTCGGCGCCGGCGTGGGGTGGATCGCGCTCCGAATGACGGGCATCTATCTCGCCATCGCCACCCTGGCCTTCGCCATGCTCACCGAGCAGACGATCTCGCGCGCCGAGTGGCTCACCGGCGGCTTTCGCGGCCTCGCCGTCCCGCAGGCGAGCCTCTTCGGGATGCCGCTCACGCAGGGCTGGCAGCACTACTACCTGACGCTCACGCTGCTCGTCGTGACGCTCCTCGCGGCGCTCAACATCCTGCGGTCCTCGACGGGAAGGGCCATGGTCGCCATCCGCGACTCGGAGATCTCGGCGGAGAGCGTCGGCATCAACCTGGCCGTCTACAAGACCCTCGCCTTCGCTCTCAGCGCCGGCATCACCGGCCTCGCCGGCGCTCTCTTCGCGCATCGCCTCGGCTACCTCTCGCCCGACGCCTTCACGTTCCTCATCTCGCTGCAACTCCTCCTGATGGTGGTGGTCGGCGGGGTCGGCTCGATGCGGGGCGTCATCTACGGCGCGCTCTTCATCGGCTTCCTGCCTCAGCTTCTCGCCATCGCCCGCGACACGCTGCCGCCGCGGATCGCTCAGGCTCCCGGACTCGAGCCGGGCATCTTCGGCCTCATCCTCGTGCTGGTGATCCTCTTCGAGCCCCAGGGCATCTTCGGCCGCTGGCTCAAGATCAAGAGTTACTTCCAGTTGTTCCCGCTCTATCGCCGGGCGACGCACCGGCGCCAGAAGACCTACCTGCGCACGGAGCGACTGAGGTGAGCTACCTCGCCGTCGAGGACCTGTCGATCAGCTTCGGGGGCATCCGTGCCGTCGACGACGTGAGCTTCGAGGTCGAGGAGGGCGAGGTGTTCGCCATCATCGGACCGAACGGAGCCGGCAAGACGACGCTCTTCAACCTGGTGAGCGGCATCTACGTCCCCGACGGCGGGAGCGTTCGGTTCGCGGGCCGCGACATCACCTCGCTGCCGGCGCATCGCATCGCGCCGCTCGGCCTCGCGCGCACCTTCCAGAACATCGAGCTCTTCGAGCACGCCACCGTTCTGCAGAACCTCCTGATCGGCCGTCATGTCCACCGGCGCTCGACGGCGCTGTCCCATCTCCTGTTCCTTCCCGCGGTGAGGCGGGAGGAGCTCGAGCACCGGCGCCGCGTGGAAGACGTCATCGACCTCCTGGAGCTCGCCCACTACCGCGAGCAGAGGATCGCCAACCTGCCGTACGGGGTGCGCAAGGTCGTGGAGGTGGGCCGCGCGCTCTGCCTGGAACCGAAGCTGCTGCTTCTCGACGAGCCGACCTCCGGGCTGAATCCCGAGGAGAGCGAGGACATGGGGTTCTGGATCGAGGACATCAACCGTGACCTCGGCGTCACGGTCGTCATGGTGGCGCACGACATGGGTCTCGTGAGCCGGGTGGCGGGGCGGGTGCTCGCCCTCAACGAAGGTCGCGTGATCGCGGAGGGCAGCCCCGCGGTGGTCCAGAAGACCCCCGCCGTCGTCGACGCCTACCTGGGAGCGGACTAGGTGCTGCTCGAGCTCAAGAACGTCGAGACCTACTACGGTCCGATCATGGCGATCCGCGGCGTCAGCCTCGCGGTGCCCGAAGGCCGGATCGTCGCCGTTCTGGGCGCCAACGGCGCGGGCAAGACGACCATCCTCCGTACGATCTCCGGCGTGATGGATCCCCAGAAGGGCGAGATCCTCTTCGCTGGCGAGGACATAGCGCGTCGTGATCCCGACGCCGTCATGCGCCTCGGCCTGAGCCACGTGCCGGAGGGCCGAGAGGTCTTTCCCTTCCTCTCGGTGAGCGAGAACCTGCGAATGGGCGCCTACAGTCGCCGCGACCGCGCCCGCATCGCCGACGATCTCGAGCGCGTCTACGACTACTTCCCGGCGCTCGCCGATCGGGCCTCGCAACAGGCGAGCCAGCTCTCCGGCGGCGAGCAGCAGATGCTCGCCATCGGACGCGCCCTGATGGCGCATCCGAGGATGCTGCTGCTCGACGAGCCGTCGCTCGGGCTGTCTCCGATCCTGGTCCACCAGATCTTCGAGATCATCAACCGCATCAACGAGGAGCAGGGCATGACGATCCTCGTCGTCGAGCAGAACGCCCACGTCGCGCTGCGACACTCGCACTACGGCTACGTGCTCGAGAACGGAAGGGTGGTCATGGACGACACGTGCGAGAAGCTCGAGAGCTCGCCGGACATCCAGGAGTTCTATCTCGGCATGAAGGACCAGATGCCGAGGGGGGTCCGCCGGTGGAAGAAGCGCAAGACCTGGAGGTGAGCATGGGCGGCCCCGAATCGAACCCCGATCTCGTGCGTGAGACGCGCACGGCCGACGACGGCCGCGAGCTCGTGTTCTGGCGCGACACCAGCTTCGCCGGCACCGTGCCGACGATGTTCTGGAGCCGCGTCGAGAAGTACGGCGACCGCACAGCACTGCGGGAGAAGGACTTCGGCATCTGGCAGGACGTCTCCTGGCGCACCTTCGGCGAGAAGGCGCGCCACACGGGGCTGGCGCTGCGGTCGCTCGGCTTCGGCAAGGGCGACGTCGCCTGCATCCTCTCCAACACGATCACCGAGTGGATGTTCGCCGACATGGGGGTGCTCGGCGCCGGCGGCGTGTGCGCCGGGATCTACCCGACGGACGCGGCCGAGCAGGTGGACTACCTGGTCAACGACTCGGGCTGCAAGGTGATGTTCGTCGAAGACGAGGAGCAGCTCGACAAGGTGCTCGAGGTGCGCGAGAAGTGCCCGACGCTCGAGCAGATCGTCATCTTCGACATGGAGGGCCTGCGCGACTTCGAAGATCCGCGGGCCATGAGCTATGACGACCTGCTCGCGCTCGGACGCCAACAGGACGAGCTCCACCCCGAGGCCTGGGCCGAGTGCCTCGAGCTGGCGAGGCCCGAGGACCTCGCGATCCTCGTCTACACCTCCGGCACCACCGGGCCTCCGAAGGGGGCGATGATCAGCCACCACAATCTCGTGTTCCAGTGCGTCAACGCCCCGCACGTCCTCTCGCAGAACGAGGACGACGAGCGCATGGCCTTCCTGCCGCTGTGCCACATCGCCGAGCGGATCTTCGTCTACGGCTCCCTCTACACCGGCACGAAGCTCAACTTCGTCGAGAATCCGGAAACGGTGCCCGAGAACGCTCAGGAGATCCAGCCGACGCTGTTCTTCTCGGTGCCGCGCGTGTGGGAGAAGTTCTACTCGGCCATCAGCATCGCCCTCTCCGACGCCACCTCCTTGCAGAAATGGGCGTACGGGAAGGCGATAGGGATCGGGTTCAAACGAGCGGACAAACGCCTCGCGGGCGAAAAGCCGGGGGCGGTCCTGGAGCTCGCCTACCGCGTCGGCGATGCGCTCGTGCTGCGCAACATTCGCAAGTTCCTGGGCCTCGACCGCTGTCGCTGGATCGGCACCGGAGCCGCGCCGATCTCACCCGATCTGATCCGCTGGTATCTCGCACTCGGCATCGACATGGTGGAGGGCTACGGCCAGACCGAGAACACCGGCATCGCCTCCATTCTGGAGCCGGGCGAGATCAGGCCCGGCACCGTCGGCCGTTCCGTTCCCTACGGCGAAATCAGGATCTCCGATGAGGGCGAGATCCTGATCCGCGGAGAGTTCGTCTTCATGGGTTACCTCAACCAGCCGGAGAAGACGGCCGAGACGATTCGCGACGGGTGGCTCCACACCGGCGATGTCGGCGAGATCGACGACGAGGGCTTCCTCAAGATCACCGACCGCATGAAGGACATCATCATCACGGCCGGCGGCAAGAACATCACTCCGAGCGAGATCGAGAACCAGCTCAAGTTCTCGCCCTACATTGCCGACGCGGTGGTGATCGGCGACAAGCGCAAGTTCCTGACGTGTCTCGTGATGATCGACCACGACAACGTCGTCAAGTACGCTCAGGATCATCACGTGCCCTTCACCAACTACCAGAGCCTTTGTGCGGCGGAGAAGATCGTCGAGCTGATCCAGGCTCAGGTGGAGGCCGTCAACGCGAAGTTCGCGCGCGTCGAACAGGTGAAGAAGTTCCGTCTCATCGACCAGGAGCTGACCCCCGAGGACGACGAGCTCACGCCGACGATGAAGCTCAAACGCAAATTCGTGAACGAGAAGTACCGACCCCTGATCGATTCGATGTACGGAGGACAGCAGGCATGACCGATAGACACCGTTCCCTCACTTTCGCCTGCCTGGTTGCCGGCGCCGTCCTGGCGGGATGCGGGAGCTCCGATCCCGAGACCTCGGAATCGGCCGGGGAGATCGTGCTCGGCACCTACACCGACCTGTCGGGTCCGGCCGCGGCTATCGGTGTCGGCAGCATCAACGCGGCGCGAATGATCTTCGATCGCGTGAACGGGGAAGGGGGCATCCACGGCCGCCAGATCCGCTTCGTCGTCGAGGACAATCAGTACCAGGTGCCTCGCGCGGTCCAGGCGGCCAACAAGCTGATCCACCGCGACAGGATCTTCGCCATGGTGGGCGCCCTCGGGACGCCGATGAACAACGCCGTCATGACCAGCCAGTTCGAGGCGGGCGTTCCCAACATCTTCCCGCTCTCGGGCGCGCGTTCGATGGCGGAACCGCTGCATCCGCTGAAGTTCGCCGGCATCTCCACCTACTACGACCAGATGCGCGCCGCCATCAGGTACTTCGTCGAGGAGAGGGGCAAGGAGCGCATCTGCACGATGACCCAGGACACCGACTACGGAACGGAGATGACCGACGCCGCGAACGATCAGCTCGGCGAAATGGGCCGGGAGGTCATCGACTCGACCGCCCACAGGCCTCTCGACACCGACTTCAGCGCGGCGATCCTCAAGCTTCGGCAGGCCGACTGCGATCTGATCGTGCTCGGAACGATCATCGGCGACACGATCCTGGCGATCTCGGCGGCACGGGGGATCGACTGGGACGTCGACTTCGTCGGCCCGATCGCGGCGTTCGAGTCCGAGGTCGCGGAGGCGGAGGGCGGTGTGACCAATGGCTTCTACGCGATGACGTCGTTCGAGTTTCCTTACGCCGATCATCCCAGTCAGGAGGTCCGCGACTTCCTCGCCGATTACGAGGAACGCTACGGCCAGGAGCCCAACACCGGCTCGCTCCTGGGCTGGTTGGTCGCCGACTTCACGGTCAGGGCTCTACGCGACGCCGGACCGGACCTCACGGTCGATTCGCTGGTCGCCGCGATCGAGTCGATCGACGACTACCAGGACATCTTCGGCGGTCCGGTCCTGAGCTTCGGGCCGGAGAAGCGGATCGGCTCGGACGAGTCGTTCCTCGCCGAGGTACAGGACGGACGCTGGGTACGCGTCACGGAGAACCTGTCCTACTGACGCGGGCCGGCGACCCCTGCTCGCCTACTCGCCGCCGGCGGTGGTCTCAGTCGCTCGACCGCGTCCCTGCCGCCGGGTCGGCTCCCCGTCGCTGTACACGCAGGAGATGAAGCCCATCAGCATCTCGTCGGTCGACTGCGGTCCGAACACGACGTCGCGGTCCGGGTTGAAGCCCCACCGTTCCGCCTCCTCCGGCGAGTTGTCGAACCACATGTCGATCCGCAGGCGGCTGCCCTTCGGCAGCACCTTGGGCTCGGAGTACCAGTAGATCTCCTGCCAGTCGAAGTCCCAGTCGGGAACGTGGAGGATCTGCTCCTCGCTGCCGTCCGGGTAGAAGACCGTGTACTTCGCCTCGCGGCCGCGCATGTGCATGTGGGGGAGCATGCCGAGGATCGTCACCTCCCGGTCGAAGGTGCGCTCGGCGGTGTCGTGCCAGTAGTCGTGGCGGGCCGGAATCTCGAACTCGAAGTTGCTGATCGGGAAGAAGTGGACCGGGTGTGTGACCGGCGTGGTCGCGAACTTGAGCGCGATCGATGACTGGTCCCAGCCGCCGCTGCCGGGGCCCGGCTCCTTGTGGTAGTGCAGGTCGAAGGTGAGCGTGGCGCCGACCTCGAGCAGCGAGCCGTAGCCCTCGGGCCAGACGTGGGGCGGCGAGCCGGAGGTGGCGCCGCCGAGGAAGTGGCCGTCGCCGCGGGTCTCCTCGTCGTTGGGCCCCTTGACGAAGATGTTGAAGTGGTGGACGAGCTCGCTGCCGCGGCGGAACTCGATCTCCTGCACCCACTTGTCCTCGGGCAGGATGTCCGGCGTCAGCACCAGGCGGTGCTTGGTGTAGATGTCCTTGATGTCGTCCTCGACGAAGTAGGGCTCGGGCATCTTGAGCACCAGGTCGGGATCGGTGAACACCCAGCCGTCGTCGTCCGGCCACTCGATCGGCGCGGGGCCGTTTTCGGGCAGACCGGGTCGGGCGCCGGCCTCGACCCAGCGCCTGATCGTCGCGATCTCCTCGTCGGTCAGGCCGCGCTCGTTCCTGAAGACGCCGTCGAAGTGCTCGGAGGCGTCCCACGGCGGCATCTCCTTCGACGCCGTCATCCTGACGATCGAGCGCGCCCAGGGCCGGGCCTCCTCGTAGGTCGTGAGCGACATCGGCACGCCGCCCCGGTAGATCTTGCTGCCCGACGGCCGGTGACACTCCTGGCAGTTCTGCTGCAGGATGGACAGGACATCCTCATAGAATGTCGGCCCTTCCGCCTCAGCAGCACCGTGGGCCGCCGCGGCAAAGACCAGGCAGAGCGCAAAACCAACCAGGCGTCGACTCGTCATCGCTACCCTCCCACAGAAGAAAGCCGGATCCGTGCGAGCTTACCGCAGCCGTTGGGCCTGTGGAGTTGCTGCACTGGCGCTCATCGTCGGTCTGGCAGGCGGTCGCACACTGGGTGCGCCGGCGTCCTCGCCGGCTGCCGCCGCAGGCGGCCAGGTAAACGCGCCGGCCGCAAGGCCGGCGACCGCCGCCGACGGCGCCCAGGACGCCGGCGGGCCGGACGCGGACGACTACCAGGCCGCGGCGGCGCTGGTCGAAGGCAACCTGCTCGCACTGCTGTGCAACGCTGACGTCACGCCGCACTGGCTCGACGCCGATCTTGAGGCGACCGGCTTCTGGTACGGCCGCGACGGCGACTCGGGCCCGGAACTCGTGGTCTTCGACCTGGAGACGCGGTCGCGCCGGCCCGCGTTCGACCATGCGCGGATGGCGGCGTCGATCGCCGAGGCCCTGGCCGGCGCCGGCGCGGCGGCCGGGGAACGTGACGAGGCGAGCCTCGAAGGGCTCCTGGGCCTCTCGCTTTCGGACGACCTGGCGACGCTGACTGCCCGGCACGGCGCCCATCGCATCACCTGTTCAGTGGCCGACTTCGGCTGCGAGGCGGAGGCGATCACGCCGCCGGAGCCCGGCCTGCTGCCGTCGCCGGACGGCGCCCGCGCGGCCTTCACCCGCGGCGACAACCTGTTCTGGCGCGATCTCGAAAACGGCTTGGAGGCTGGCCTCACGCACGACGGCAAGCCGTACTTCTCCTACGGCAAGTGGCCCGACTCGTCGCTGCTGACGGTGGTGTCCAGGAAGACGGGACTGCGCCAGCCGCCGTACCTTTCGAGCTGGTCGCCGGATAGCCGCTACCTGCTCGCGCCGCGCATCGACGAGCGGCTGCTCGAGGCGGTGCCGTTCGTCGAGTGGGTGCCCACCGACGGCAGCCGCCGGCCGGTCGTGCACCTGCTGCGCGAACCGATCGCGGGCGACGAAGACGAGATGGGCGTCGACTGGTTCCTGTTCGACACGGAGAAGGGCGGACGGGTCCGGGTCGAGTTCGATGGCGCTTCGCTCCCTGAAGGGATCGATACCCCTGGACTCGGCGGCGGCGTCATCGGCTGGGACCTGGAGCGGAGCCGTCTCTACATGCTCGGGTCCGCGTACGCCGGCAAGAGCGCCGCCCTGGTCGCCGTCGACGTCGAGTCGGGCAAGGCCACGCCGGTGGTGTGGGAGACGAACGAGACGCGGGTCGAGGCGAACACCCACATGTACAACCGGCCCAACGTCCGCCTAGTGCGCGGTCCGAACGACGAACGGCGGGTGCTCTGGTACTCCGACCGCACCGGTTGGGGACACCTCTACCTCTACGAACTGGCCGGCGACGACACGGCCGATCTCGTCGGCACGGTGACCGCGGGCGACTGGACGGTGCTCGACATCATCCACGTCGACGAGGGCGGGCAGCAGGTCTACTTCACGGGCGGCGGCCGCGAGTCCGGCGACCCGTACCTGCGCCACCTCTACCGCGCGCCGTTCGATCCGGCCGAGCTCCGTGGCGGCGAGGTCACACTGCTGACGGCGAACGAGGCCGACCACCACTTCGAGCCGGCGCCGGTGCCGATGATGCAGGTCCTGTTCGGGCTCGCTCCGCCGCCGCCGCGGATCCGGCCCGATCTCGGGGTCTTCCTCGACACGTACTCGACCGTCGACCGGCCGCCGGTCACCGTGCTGCGTTCGACCGAAGACGGCGAGGTGATCGCCGAGGTCGAGAAGGCGGACGCCTCCGCGCTGTTCGAGGCGGGCTTCGAGCCGCCCGAGCGCCGCGCCTTCGTGGCCGCCGACGGCGAGACGGAGGTGTACTCCGTCTACTTCGCGCCGCGGCGCGAGGTCGAGGGCGGACGCCACCCGGTGATCGACGCGGTCTACGGAGGCCCGCAGGTGTTCGTGGCGCCGCGGAACTTCGTCCAGGCCGTGGGCGCGCGCAACCCGTCGGCCGAGCCGGCGCTGGCCCGCCTCGGCTTCGCCGTCGTCGTCACGGACGGCCGCGGCACGCCGGGCCGGTCCAGCGCGTTCCGCGACGCGGGCTACCCCGAGTTCACGCAGGTCGGCGTCGACGATCACGTGGCGGTCATCCGCCAATGGGCGGAACTCAAGCCCGAGATGGACCCGGAGCGGGTCGGCATCTACGGCTGGTCCTGGGGCGGGACGTTCACCGCCCAGGCCATCCTCAGCCGGGCGGACTTCTACGACGTGGCCGTCTCCGGCGCCGGCGTCTACGACTACGCCGCTATCTACCCGGGCTTCGAGGCGTTCACCGGCCCGGCCGTCTACTCCGACGGCGGCAGGACCCGAACCCGCCCCGACGAGGCGCCGAAGAGCTGGGAGCCGCTCGACATCACCGCGATGGCCTCGAATCTCGAGGGGCGGCTTCTCATCGTCTACGGCGACATGGACGAGAACGTGCCGCCGGCCCAGGCCTTCCGGCTGGTCGACGCGCTGATCAAGGCGAACAAGCCCTACGACCTGCTCTACCTTCCGAACCGCAACCACGGCGGCGGCGCCGAGCCGTACGCCCTGCTCCGCACCTGGGACTACTTCGTCGAGCACCTGCTCGGCACCGAGCCGCCGCGCGACGTGACCTTCGAGGTCACGCCGGCTGCGGCCGTCTTCTGACCGGGCGACCTGACGCCCAGGACTCCAGAGAGATCAATCTACGACAGGAGAGGTCAATCGATGAGTAAGCGAATCATGTTCATCGCACGGCTCATGACACTGCTGGTGGCGCTCGCCGCTGCGGGCCTGAACGCCCAGGACACCACGACCGAGGACGAGGGGGACTCCGAAACGGCGTCTCCGGTCGGCACGGTCATCGAGGAAGTCGTCGTGACCGCCCAGAAGCGCGAGCAGGGCATCAACGACGTCGGCATCACGGTGAACGCCTTCTCCTCCGAGCAGCTCGAGAACTACGGCGTCGACAATGCGGAGGAGCTCGAGAAGCTGGTGCCCGGCCTGACCGTGACGAACTCGCAGCCCTCGGGCGCGCCCGTCTACACGATCCGCGGCGTCGGCTTCAACGACTTCTCGACCTCGTCGTCGAGCACGGTCGGCATCTACAACGACGGCGTCTCCATCCTCTACCCGGTGATGAGCCGCGGCGCCCTGTTCGACATCGACCGCGTCGAGGTGCTGAAGGGTCCCCAGGGCGACCTGTACGGACGGAACACGACGGCCGGCCAGATCAACATGATCACGAACCAGCCGACGGCCGCGACCGAGGCGGGCGTCAAGCTGGGCTACGGCACCTACGAGACGGTGGACCTCGAGGCGTTCGCCGGCGGCTCGCTGGGCGAGCGGGCCCGCGCGCGGGTCGCGGTCAGGTCGACGCAGTCCGGCGAGGGCTGGCAGAAGAGCATCACCCGGCCCGGCGACGAGCTCGGCGAGCGCGACGAGCTGGGCGCCCGCGCCCTCTTCGACTTCGACCTGAGCGAGAGCGCCGTGCTGCGGCTCAATGTCCACAACTACCAGAACAAGTCGGACAACGTCGCAGGGACGCCGACCAGCATCTTCGGCGTGCCGGTGGCGGCGAACTACGGCAACGAGGACGCGGACTGGACGCCTCACCACCGGCCGACGAACGACGCCTTGATCCAGGGCGCCTCAGCCACGATCTCGGCCAACCCGGGCAACGTCAGCATCACCAGCATCACCGCCTTCGACAGGTTCGAGCGGGACGCGCTCTACGACACGTCCGCCGTGCCCGAGTCGGACGCCGACATCACGAACGACTCGGAGATCGACGTCTTCTCGCAGGAGCTGCGGCTCGAGTCGACCACGGACGGCGGCACCTACTGGACCGCCGGCGTCTTCTACTCCGAGGACGAGATCACGGAAAGCTACGAGATGGACTTCACGGCCTTCCAGGGGCTCCACTTCGACAACCGCTATGTCCAGGACAGCGATTCGCTGGCGGCGTTCGGACACGTCGAGGTGCCGCTCTCCGACCAGTTCCAGCTCACGCTCGGCGCGCGGTTCACGGAGGAGGAACGGAGCTTCCGCGGCTGCACCTACGACACCGGCGACGGCCTGATCGCCGGCTTCTACAACTTCTTCGTCACGCCGTTCTTCTTCAACCCGCTCGGCTTCAACCCCGCGCCGCTGGCGCCAGGCGACTGCGGCGTGTTCAACGACCTCGCGGGCACGCCCGGCTACGGCCAGTTCGCGGTGTTCGACGACTCGATCACGACGGACGACGTGATGTACAAGGTCTCCCTGAACTACAGCCCGAACGAGGACGTGCTCCTCTACGGGACGATCTCGACCGGTTTCAAGTCGGGCGGCTTCAACGGCGCCGGCGCCCTGACCCACTCCCAGTTGCAGCCCTACGACAAGGAAGAGCTGACGTCATACGAACTGGGCCTCAAGTCGACGCTGCTGGGCAGCGCGCTGCAGCTCAACGCCGCCGCGTTCATGTACGACTACACGGACAAGCAGGAGCTGTTCAACTTCATCTCGCCGGTCGGCGACGTGGTCGGCATCAACAACGTGCCCGAGTCCGAGGTCTTCGGCATCGAGATCGAGTCGGCCTGGTACCTGGCGACCGGCCTGCGCTGGGACCTGGGCGTGGCCTATCTCGACAGCGAGATCCTCGAGTTCATCGGCAACTGCCCGGCGGGGCTGTTCTTCCCGCCGCCGCCCGAGTCGCTGCCCGTCGGTTGCCCGGCGCCGAGTTCCTTCGGCAACGTGCTGACCTTCGACGCCTCCGGCAACCGGCTCGACAACGCGCCGGAGTGGCAGATCGCGAGCACGCTGAGCTACACCTGGTCCGTCGGCAGCAGCCACTTCATGAACCTGGCCGCCGATGTCAGCTACAAGGACGACAACGAAGGCAGCGGCGCGGCGCCCACCGGGCTCAGCCTGTTCTACATCCCGGACTACGCGATCGTGAACATGAGGGTCGGCTTCGGCGACGTCCTCGGACGCTGGGACGTGGAGGTCTGGGGCCGCAACGTGACCGACGAGGAGTACTGGCACTCGACGTCATCCAGCAACAGCACGACGATCCGGCTGAACGGCATGCCGGCAACCTATGGCGTTTCCGTCGGCTACAAGTTCTAGGCTCCTTGGTGTCGTTGCCTTAGCCGTCGCCTGCGCTCCCGCGGGCGACGGCGACGCCGACCTGATCCTCACCAACGGCCGCATCTACACCCTCGAAGCCGCGCAGCCCTGGGCGGAAGCGGTCGCGATCGCCGGTGGCGAGTTCACGTTTGTCGGCTCGACCGCCGAGGCGCTGGAACGGCGCGGTCCGAGCACCGAAGTCCGCGACCTCGAAGGCCGGATGGCGATGCCGGGCATCTACGACGCCCACGTCCATCCCGTCCTCGGCGGCACCGAGGTGCTGCTCCAGTGCCTGTTCCCGCCCACCGCGGGACCGACGGAAATCGAGGAGACCCTGTCGGCCTGCGTCGCGGCCGATCCCGCCGCGGCCTGGATCGAGGGCGGGCGCTGGACGAGCAACTTCTTCGTCGAGCACGAGATCGACTCGCCGCGCGAGTGGCTGGACCGGTTCTCGGGCGACGTGGCGATCAGCCTGGCGGACGACACCGGCCACAACCGCTGGGTGAACAGCAAGGCCCTGGAACTGGCCGGCATCGAAGCCGGCACGGTCGTCGAAGGCGGCGAGGTCGTGCTGGACGAGGCGACCGGCGAGCCGAACGGCCTGCTGCTCGAAGCGGCGATGTACCCGGTGTTCCAGGCGATTCCCGACAAGACGGCGGAGCAGTTCCTCCGCGCCGCCCGCGAGTCGATCCGGACCGCGAACCGCTTCGGCATCGTCGGCATCAAGGAGGCGGGCGATGCGGGCACCGGCGTCGCCGCCTACAAGACCCTGGCGGACGAGGGCGCGCTGACCGTCCACATGGCCGCATCGATCGCCATACCGCTGGTCGCCGGCACGCTCGATCTCGATGTCGACGCCCTGGAGCGGCTGCGCGAGGAGAATCGGGCCGCGAACCTCGACGCCGACCACGTGAAGATCTTCCTCGACGGCGTGCCGTCCGTCGCGCGGACGGCGGCGATGCTCGACGACTACGAGCCGGAGGAGCCGGGCGGATCGGCTCACAACGGCGAACTGCTTGTGCCTCCGGAAGCGCTGAACGTTTGGCTGCAACAGCTCGACGCGCTCGGCGTCACGGTGAACATCCACACCGCCGGCGACCGGGCGGTCCGGGTCGCGCTCGACGCGATCGAGTCCGCGCGCGAACAGAACGGCGACTCCGGGCTGATGCATCAGCTCGCCCATTCCGGTTTCGTGGCGCCTGAGGACGTGCCGCGCTTCGCCGAACTCGGCGCGGTGGCGGACATGTCGCCGGCCATCTGGTACCCGTCGCTGATCTCGGACTCCATCCGCGCCGCCATCGGCGACCGCGCCGACCGCTCCTGGCCGGTGCGGGAACTGCTCGACGCCGGCGCGCACGTCATCGTCGGCTCGGACTGGCCCGCCGTGATCCCGGACATGAACCCCTGGCCCGGCATGGAGGCGCTGGTCACCCGCGCTGACCCCTGGGGCGGGTACCCGGGAACCCTGGCGCCGGAGCAGGCGGTGAGCCTGGAAGGAGCGATCGAGCTCTACACGCTCGCGGGCGCCCGGTTGCTGCGCGTCGAGTCTCGGGCCGGCACGATCGCCGCCGGCAAGTCCGCCGACCTGATCGTCCTCGACCGCGACCTCTTCGAAGTGCCGATCGAGGACGTCAGCGACACGACTGTCGAGTTGACCCTTTACGCAGGAGCGATTGTCCATGAGAACTAGCTGGGTGCGCCCGCCTCTTCTCGCCCTGACCCTCGCCGCCGCCATCGCCCAGCCCGCCGTCGCCCAGTTCCAGGACGGCGAGCCGGCGCCGTCCCGCAACGACCCGGCGGACACGATCCTCGACGGCGGCAACGTCTACACCCCTGACGGCTGGGCGGAGTCGATCGCGATCCGCGACGGCGTCATCGTCGCGGTCGGCGACAGCGCCTCCGTCGCCGCGTTCCGCACCGGCTCGACTGACGTGATCGACCTCGCCGGCCGGACCGTCTTCCCCGGCTTCCACGACGTCCACGTGCATCCGCTGATCGCGGGCATGCAGGAGTTCTCGTGCCGCCTGCCTCCGGGCGCGACGCCGGACATCATCAGCGAGTCGGTCGGCGAGTGCGCTTCCCGAGCCGAGCCGGGCGGGTGGATCAACGGCGGCAACTGGGTGGCGGCGGTGTTCGAGCCCGGCCAGCAGACCAGGCAGTTCCTGGACGCCGTGTCGCCGGACAACCCGGTCTTCCTCTACGACGAGTCCCACCACAGCGTCTGGGTCAACACGATGGCGCTGGAAGTCGCCGGCATCGACCGCGACACGCCGGACCCGGAGGGCGGGATCATCGAGCGCGACCAGGAAGGCGACCCGACCGGCCTGCTCCGCGAGACGGCCAACGCCATGGTGGCGTCGGTGATTCCTCCGGCCTCGGACGCGCAGAAAATGCAGGGCATGAAGATCGCCACCGACGAGATGCTGGCGCACGGCATCACGTCGTTCACCGTCGCCTATGCGAATTCGTGGCAGCTCGGCGCGCTGGCCCGACTGGCGCGCGAGGGCACGTTGAAGCAGCGGGTGCGGGCCTGCGTCGCCTGGGCGCACAATCCGGCGCTCGCCGACGCGGCCGAGTCCCAGCTCGCGATCCGGGCGACCTACGAGAGCGAGCGACTGAAGGTCGACTGCGTGAAGATCATGCTCGACGGCGTGCCGACGGAGAGCCACACCGCGGCGATGCTCGCGCCCTACGAGGACTCGACCGGCGAGGACGATCCGCGCCCGAAGCTCGGACTGCTCCTGGTGCCGCAGGAGGCGCTGAACGACGCGGTCACGGCGTTCGACCGCCAGGGGCTTCACGTCAAGATGCACGCCGCTGGCGACGGCGCGGTGCGGGCCGCGATCGACGCCGTCGAGGCTGCCCGGGAACGGAACGGCTTCGGCGGCCCGATGCATGATGTCGGCCACAGCACCTTCGTCGACCCGGCCGACATTCCCCGCCCGCGCGAGCTGGGGATGGCCTGGGAGTTCTCGCCCTACATCTGGTTCCCCACGCCGATGGCGGCGATCGACATCCGCAAGGCGGTCGGCGACGAGCGGATGAAGCGATGGGTGCCGATCAGGGACGCCCTCGAGACGGGCGCCCTGGTCGCGGCCGGCTCGGACTGGCCGGTGGTGCCCCTGGTCGACCCTTGGCTCGCCGTCGAGACGATGGTGACCCGGCAGGTTCCCGGCGGCAGTGAAGAGACGCTCGGCCTCCAGGGACAGGTGAGGCTCGAGGACGCTCTTCGCATCATGACCTGGAACGGCGCGCGCCTGATGGGCCAGGGCGACAAGGTCGGCACGATCGAGGTCGGCAAGGAGGCCGACCTCGTCGTTACCTCGCAGAACCCGTTCGACGTCGAGCCGACCGAGGTGCATCGGACGAAGGTGGAGATGACGTTCATCGCCGGCGAGAGGGTGTACACCGCCGGTGCCAACTAGCCGGACCACTGGGTGCGCGGGTCTTCTGACCCGCTGCCGCCGAAGGCGGCCGACAGACCGCGCCGGCCAAGGGCCGGCGACATTGCTTCTGCTGCTCGCGGCCGCTCCCGTCGCGGCCGCCGAGCCGGACGCGCGCGCCCTCTACCGCCTCCACTGCGGCGGCTGCCACGGGCAGGCGCTCGAAGGCGGGCTCGCGGAGCCGCTGATCAAGTCGGACTGGCGGTTCGGCCGGGACGGCTTCTCGGTCGAGAGCAACATCCGGCACGGCATCCCGGGCACCGAAATGCCGGGCTATCTCGGCGAACTCTCGGACGAGGAGATGGCGGCGCTGGTCGAGCTGATCTACAGCCTGCAGACGGAGGAGGTCTGGATTGCGAAGCCGCTGCCGCCCGCGGTCGAGACGGAGCACCACACGCTCCGGGTCGAGTACCTGGCCACCGACGAACTGGAGAACCCCTGGGGCATCGAGTTCACGGGCCCGTCGGAGGCGCTGATCTCCGAGGACGCGGGCTACCTGCTCCGGTACCGGGACGGCAGGGTGTACCCGGACCGGGTCACGGGGCTGCCGCCGGTCGACCTCGCGACCTCGACGGGCGGGCTGATGGATATCGCGCTCGATCCGGACTACGCGGAGAACGGATGGGTCTACGCGGCGATCAGCCACTCGGAGGATCCGAACGACCGCTACGCCCGCGGGCTGACCCGGATCATCCGCGGCCGCGTCGACGGCAACCGCTGGCTGGACACGGAGTACCTGTTCCGGCTCGATCCCGAGTACCACCTGCCCGACAGCAAGCACTGGGGCGGCCGCCTGCTGTTCGACCGCGACGGCTTCCTCTACTTCTCGATCGGCGACATGAGCGCGGCGATGGACTCGCAGGACCCGGCCATGCCTTCGGGCAAGGTGTTCCGCATCTGGCCCGACGGCGGCATCCCGGCCGATAACCCCTTCGCCGGCGAGGACGGAGCGCTCGGCGCGGTGTTCACCCTCGGCAACCGGAACGTCCAGGGCATGGCCCAGCACCCGGAGACCGGCGGGATCTGGGCCGCCGAGCACGGACCGCGCGGCGGCGACGAGTTGAACCTCCTGGTCAAGGGCCGGAACTACGGCTGGCCGGTCGTGACGTTCGGCGTCAACTACGACGGCTCGGTCATCAGCGACCGGACCCACGCCGCCGGCATCGAGCCGCCCGTCGTCGAGTGGACGCCGGCGCTCGCCGTCGGCCCGATCGAGTTCGTGGCCGGCCCGGCCTTCGAGCGCTGGCGCGGCGACCTCCTGGTTGGGTCGCTGTCCTTCGAGGAGCTTCGCCGCCTCGAGATCGAAGGCGGCCGGGTCACCCGCCAGGAACTCCTGTTCAAGGGCCACGGCCGCATCCGCGACATCAAGAACGGTCCCGACGGAGTGATCTACCTTCTCCTCAACAACCCCGGCGCCCTGGTCCGCCTGACGGCCGCCGAGACCGACGACACGTCGGGCGTCACCGCCATCGAACACGCGACGCTCATCCCGATGACCTCGCGCACGCCGCTCGTGCTGGAGGATCACACCCTGGTCGTCCGCGACGAACGGATCGCTGAGGTCTGCCCCAGCAGTCCAGGCTGCACGCCGGCGGACGCCCATGTCGTAGACGGCGCCGGCAGGTTCGTCATCCCGGCGCTCGCCGACATGCACAACCACTTCGACGGCTTCGCCTGGGACGGCACGGACGCCTCGCGCATCCGGATGCGCGACCAGAACCTGAGGCAGTACGTCATGTTCGGCGTCGCGACGGCTAGAGATCCGTCGGGAGGCCCCCTGGTCCTGGAGGCGCGCGACGCGATCGAGCGCGGCGAGCTGTTCGGGCCGCGGATCTTCGTTTCGTCGCCGCTGATGGACGGCGATCCGCCTCTCTTCCCGCTGCCGAGGACGTTCACGGAGCCTGAGGCGGCCGCGGACTTCGTCCGCCGCAGCGCGGCCGACGGCTACGACCTGGCCAAGGTGTACACGACGCTTAGCCCCGAGGTGTTCGATGCGGTGATGGCGGCCGCCGCTGAGGTGGGCCTCACGGTGGCGGCTCACGTGCCGATCCGCGTGCCCCTGGGGCACGCCCTGGAGCGCGGGCTGCGCTCGATCGAGCACCTGACCGGCTACGACGTCGCTTGCGCGGCGCCGCACGTGAAGATGAAGCCGGTCCCCCAGGACATCTACCAGGGCTGGGCGTGGTGCTCGCCGGAGAAGGTGGCCGAGCTGGCGGCGCTGACGGCGCGGTACGAGGTCTGGAACGTGCCGACCCTCGCCCTATGGGACAGCACGGTGACCGAGTTCGACCGGCCGCAGCGCGACGCGGGCGAGATCGGCAAGTACGAGCACCCGACGACGCCCGGCGGCATCGAGTGGCTCTACACCCTCTACGGACCGCGCGAGCGGGCGGGGATCACCGGGACGCGCTCCGCGCGGCTCGGCTTGGTCAAGGCGCTCCACGACGCGGGCGCGCCGCTCCTCGTCGGCACCGACGTCTCGGCCACCGGCTACACCGTCCACCGGGAGATGGGCCTCTTCGTCGAGGCCGGCCTGACGCCGTACCAGACGCTGGAAGCCGCGACCTCGGAGGCGGCCCGCTACATGGACCGGGAAGGGGAGTTCGGCGTGCTCGCCACGGGTGCGCGGGGCGACGTTCTGCTCCTGGACGCGAACCCGCTCGACGACATCGGCAACGCGCGTAGGATCCGCGGCCTGATGTTCCGCGACAAGTGGTGGTCGAAGCAGGCGATCGACGCCGAACTCGAGGCGATCCAGCGCGAGTACGCGGAGGACGAGGCGCGTCTGCGGGAAATGGGGATCGGACCGGGGCCGTGAGCGAAGGCGCGCCCCAGTCCCTGCGCTCAGGCGCGCTCGGCCTCTGGGGCGTCGTGTTCCTGGTCGTCGGCTCGGCGGCGCCGCTGACGTCGATGATGGGCGCGGTGCCGCCGCCGCTGTCGATCGGCAACGGCATCGGCGCGCCCGGGGCCTGGGTGCTGACGGGTCTGGTGCTGACCCTGTTCGCGGTCGGCTACGCGACGATGAGCCGGTTCGTCACGAACGCCGGCGCGTTCTACGCCTACATCGCGCGCGGCCTCGGGCGGCCGGCGGGCCTGGGCGGGGCTTTGGTCGCCGTCCTCTCGTACAACACGATCCAGTGCGCGCTGTGGGGGCTGTTCGGCTTCTTCTCCGTGAACATCCTGAACCCAAAGCTGGGCGTCGACATCGCCTGGTACTGGTGGTCCTTCGTGCTGATGGCGATCACCGCGGTGCTCGGCTACTTCGGGATCGAGATCTCGGCCAGGGTCCTGGGCGTGCTGCTGATCCTCGAAGTCCTGGTCCTCCTGGTGCTCGACGTCGCCGTCGTGTTCGCGGGCGGCGCCGGCGGCCTCCAGCTCAACTCGTTCAACCCGGCCGAGATCTTCTCGGGCGCGCCGGGGGTGACGTTCGTCTTCGCTTTCGCCACGTTCGTCGGCTTCGAGGCGACCGCTATCTACGGCGAAGAGACGCGGGATCCGAAGCGCACCGTGCCGCGGGCGACCTACGTCGCGGTGGCGATCATCACCGTCTTCTACGCCCTGACCTCCTGGTCGATCGTCCAGGCCTACGGCGAGGACGAGGCCGTCGCCGCGGCCACCGCGAACCCGGACGGGCTGTTCCTGGACGCGAGTGCGAGCTACGTCCACCCGCTGTCGGCGAGCATGATGGAGTGGCTCATCCTCACCTCCATCTTCGCCGCCCTGCTGGCCTTCCACAACGCGGCCGCGCGCTACTTCTACGCGATGGCGCGGGAGGGCCTGCTGCCACGGCGGATCGCCCGCACCCACCCGCGCTACGGCTCGCCGTACCTCGCCGGACTGCTGCAGGCCGAGGTCGCCTTTGTCATCACGCTGGTCTTCGTGCTCGCCGGCCTGGATCCGTACGCCGGCCTGTTCGCCTGGCTGAGCGGCATCGCGGCGCTGGGGATCATCGGCCTGCAGTGCCTGACCTCACTGTCCGTCATCGCGTTCTTCCGCAGGACCGGTCTGGACGCGCGGCCGTGGCACACGAAGGTGGCGCCGGGGCTGGGCGCGCTCGGTCTGGCGGCGGCGATGGTGTTCGTCGTCGTCAACTGGGACGCGCTGACCGGGGCGAGCACCGGCCTGGTCGGCTCGCTGTGGGCCGCCGTGCCGATCTTCTTCGTGTGCGGCGTCGTCTGGGCGGCCGCCATCCGCCGTCGCGACGCCGAGGCCTACGAACGCCTGGGCCACTTCATCGACGAATCACCGGACGCGGCGTAAGAGTCCGCGACCCCTAAGAGGGAAGGACCATGAGCGACATCGAACGTCTGGCCGAGCAGGGTGCGAAGACACTGCGGGTGATGTATCCCGATCTCCACGGGATCGCCCGCGGCAAGGACCTGGTGCTCGCCGACGCCGGCCACGAGATCGAGGGCGGGGTCGCCTTCTGCTCGGCGATCATGACCACCGACCTGGCGCACACGCCGGTGATGGGCGGCGAGATCGGTTACCCGGACTTCTTCGCGCGGCCGGACCTTTCGACCGCCGCGGCGCTGCCGTGGGCGCCGGACGTCGCCGCTTGCCTGGTGGACCTGGTCGACGAGGAGGGCAATCCCCATCCGTTCGACCCGCGCGGCGCGGTGCGGCGGGCGGCGGACGGCCTTGCCGAACTGGGTCTTTTGCCGATCGTCGGCCCGGAGCTCGAGTTCTTCCTGTTCAAGCCGGACGACGATGCCCCGGAGGGCGCGGTCCGCTACGTCGACACGCTGTCGCGGGTCTACACCGTCGGCGCCGAGAGCGATCCCGGCGGCATCTCGGGCCGGATGCTCCACGCCTGCGCCGAGATGGGCCTGGGCGCCTACGCCGCTAACCACGAGTTCATGAACTCCCAGTACGAGATCAACCTCCGCCACGGCCCCGCCCTCGACGCTGCCGACCGGGCCTTCCGTCTCAAGGCGACGGTCAAGGAGATGGCGGTGCTGGAGGAGATGCGCGCCACCTTCATGGGCCGGCCCTTCAACGACCAGGGCGGTTCGGGGCTTCATCTGCACGTGTCGCTCCAGGACGGTGATGGCGCCAACCGCATCGGCGATCCGGCGGGCCCGGACGGTCTGAGCGCGGCCGCGCTCTCCTTCATCGCCGGCGTGCTGGAGCATGCCGGTGCGCTGATGGCCTTCCTCAACCCGACGGTCAACGCCTTCAAGCGGATCGCGCCCGACTCCCTTGCGCCGATCAACGTCTCCTGGGGCCTGGACAACCGGACGACCTTCGTCCGCGTGCCGCCCGAGCGCGGCAAGGCCGCCCGCCTGGAGATCCGCGTCGGCGACGGCACGGCGAACTGCCACCTGGCGATCGCCGCGCTGCTCCAGGCCGGGCTCGACGGCGTGCGCCGGGAACTCGAGGCGCCCGAGCAGACCGCGGGCGACGCCTACCGGCGGGAGGATCTTGCCTCGCTGCCGAGCTCCCTCGACCAGGCCCTCGACGCGCTGGAGGCCGACGAACTGCTCTGCGACGGCGTCGGCCGCGAGATCGTTGACGCCTTCCTGACGCTCAAGCGCTTCGAACTCGAGCGCTACCACGGCTGGGTGACCGACTGGGAGCGCAACGAGTACCGGATTCAGCTCTAGGCGGCAGGTCCGTGGCGCACGCAGCCAACGCCTCGCTCGCGGCCGAGATCGACCTCTGCGACCACGACCGATTCGCTCGAGGGGTGCCGCACGAGTGGTTCGCCCGCCTGCGGGCGGAGGCGCCCGTGTACTGGCAGCCGGAGCCGAAGGGGCCTGGCTTCTGGTCGATCACGCGGCACGAGGACGTCGTCCGGGTCTCGAAGGACCCGAAGCGGTTCTCGTCCGAAGTCGGCGGCACCTCGCTCGAGGACCTGGAGCCGGAGCACGTCGAGGCGCGCAAGTCGATGATCGACATGGATCCGCCGCGCCACTACAAGCTGCGTGCGCTGATCAGCAAGCGTCTCCTGCCGCGGGCGCTCACCGCCTTCTCGGACCACATCCGGCAACTGTTCCGAGGCATCCTGGAGACCGCGATCGCCCGGGGCGACTTCGACTTCGTCGACGACGTGGCGGTCGAGCTGCCCATGCGGGTGTTCGCCGAGATGCTGGGCGCGCCCCAGGAGGACCGGCGGCTGATCGTCGACATCGGCAACCGCATCCTCGGCGCGACCGACCCGGAGTACGTCGACGACTACGAGACGGAGCGGGAGCGTTTCAAGCACCTGCCGTTCTCGAGTCCGGCGAGCCTGGAGATGTTCGAGTACGGCCGCAAGCTGGCCGCCCAGCGCCGCGCCGAACCGCGCGACGACATCGTGACCGACCTGGTGTTCGCCGAAGTCGACGGCGAGCCGCTCACGCCGCATGAGTTCGACCTCTACTTCCTGCTGCTGGCGGCAGCGGGCAACGAGACGACGCGCCACTCGCTGTCGGGCGGCATGTACGAGCTGCTGCGCCACCCCGACCAGGCGGAGCGGGTCGTCGCCGGCGGCGAGGATCTCGCGACGACCGCCGCCGACGAGGTGCTGCGGATGGTGACGGCGGTCCACCACTTCCGCCGCACGGCCACCGAGGACGTCGAGATGCGCGGCGAGGTCATCCGCGCCGGCGACAAGGTCGCGATGTGGTACACGAGCGCCAACCGGGACGAGGACGTGTTCGAGGAACCCAACCGATTCGACGTCGGCCGCAAGCCGAACCGGCACCTGACCTTCGGCATCGGGCCGCACTTCTGCCTGGGCGCGTACCTGGCGCGGCTCGAGATCAAGATCGCGCTGGAGGAGCTGCGGCCCCATCTCGGCCGCCTCGAACTGGTTTCCGGGCCGGAGCGGCTGCGCTCCAACTTCTTCAACGGCATCAAGCACATGGGAGTTCGCTACCGATGAGTGGAGGCGCGGCGGACAACTCGGGGCGTGGCCGGCGGCCGCGGATCGGCATCGTCGGCGACGTCCGGGACGCGATCATCGGCCCGTGGGACGAGGTCGTCTCGATGGTCCCGCACGACTACGTCTCGGCGATCGCGGCCGCCGGCGGGGCGCCGGTCATCATCCCCAGCGTCGAGCCGTACGACGAGGAACCCGGGGCCGCGCTCGACGACCTCGACGGGATCGTCTTCATGGGCGGCAAGGACTTCGACGCGCAGATCTACGGCGCGGAACCGCACCCGGAGAACGACGAGCACGACGAGATGCGCGACCGGGTCGAACTGGCGATCGGCCGCGCCGCGCTCGAACGCCGGATGCCGATCCTGGGGATCTGCCGCGGTTTCCAGCTCCTGAACATCCTCTACGGCGGCGACCTGGAACAGCACCTCGGCGACCGGCTCGACATGAAGCCTCACCGCGACGTCCTGGGCGAGTTCACGCGGCACATGGTGACGATCGAGCCGGGGACGCACCTGGCGGCCGCGATGGATGCGGGCGTGGAGGAGGGTGAGGTCGAGATCGCTTCGCACCATCACCAGGGCGCCGGCCGGCTGGGCGAGGGGCTCCGTGTGGCCGCCACCGCGCCGGACGGCGTGATCGAGGCGCTGGAGGATCCCCGGCTTCCGTTCTGCCTCGGCGTGCAGTGGCACCCCGAGGTCACCGCGCCGGAGGACGGCGGTCGGCTGTTCCGCGCCCTCATCGACTTCTGCTCATCCCATCCATCAACTGCCTGAGGACCCGAGGCACATGCCACTCAAGGGCTACAGCGGCCCCCTCTCCGCCAGCGGTCGCGGCGGCCTCGTGCCGGCGCCGCCCTGGCACTACTCCTGCGACTTCCTGATCGTCGAGTACAGCACCGATCCGGACGCGATCACGGCCCTGCTGCCGGCGGAACTCGAACCGGCGGAGCGGCCGGACATGGCCTGCGTCATCTTCGCCGACTGGCAGTCCTGCTCCGACGACCTGCACGAGCTGGAGGACCCGATCCAGTCCCAGTACAAGGAGTGCTTCATCGTCGTCGGCGCGACGTGGCGGGGCGAGCCGGTCTCGCGCTGCGCCTACATCTGGGTCGACAAGGACTTCGCGATGTTCCGCGGCTGGGTGCAGGGCTTCCCGAAGAAGCTCGGCTCGATCCACATGACGCGCAGTTTCGAGGTCGGCAAGGCGGCGTGCCGGCTCGCGCCCGGAACCCGCTTCGGCGCGACCTGCACCGCCAACGACCGCCAGATCGTCCGCGCCGTCGTCGAGCTCGAGGGGATCAGCGAGACGGGGCCGACGGTGAACGCTCCGCCGATGTTCAACACGCGCCACTTTCCGGCCGCCGCCGGGCTCGAACCCACCGTGTTCGAGATGGTCCGCGCGGGCGGCTACGACCGGGACTCGACGGAGATCTGGGAAGGGCCGGCCACGCTGGCCTTCGGTGAGAACACGCTGGAGGATCTGCAGGCGATCGCGCCGCGCGAGGTGCACCGGGGCTTCCGGTTCTCCTTCGCCTACAGCGTCGACGGCGTGGAGGTCGTCGGCCCGCACGACCGGGAGCAACTGCGATGAGACATGAACGCCGATTGGACGACGGCACCTGGCTGCCTCCGATCGATCCGCCGTCGAAGATCATCGGCATCCACCTGAGCTACCGCTCGCGATGCGTCGAGTACCAGATGGAGAGCATCCCGGAGGTGCCGTCCTACTTCATGAAGCCCACCTCGTCGCTGAGCGCCCACGAGGCGCCGGTGGCGCGGCCGCGCGGCTGCCGCTTCCTGAACTACGAGGGGGAGTTCGCGGTCGTCATCGGCCGGCGGGCGACGGGCGTGGCGATCGAGGAGGCGCTCGACTACGTCCGCGGCTACACGCTGGTCAACGACTTCGGCATCCACGACTTCCGGCACGCCGACCGCGGCTCGATGCTGCGGGTCAAGGGCCAGGACGGCTTCGGGCCGATGGGCCCGGCCCTGGTCGATGCCGGCGACGTCGATCCGAACGACCTGACGCTGCGCACTCTGGTCAACGGCGAGGTGGTGCAGGAGGGGAACACCGGCGAGGACCTCCTGTTCTCGTTCGCGTACCAGGTCGCCGACCTGAGCCGGCTGATCACGCTCGAACCCGGCGACGTCATCATGACCGGGACGCCGGCGAACTCGCGGCCGGTCGAGCCCGGCGACGTGGTCGAGGTGCAGTGCGACGAGATCGGCACGCTGCGCAACCCGATCGTCGAGCTGGACCGGGACCTGCAGCCGGTCGGCGAGCAACCCCAGGTGACCGGCAACACGCTGCACGTCGCGCTCTGCGTACCGGAGGACGAGGCGGAGATTGTCGCGGCGGCGGAGGCGGCGGGCTCGTGACGGGCGCGCGCGTCGACGTCGAGGGCGTCGCGGTTCCGACCGACCACCTGATCGGCGGCCGCCGGGTCGGCGCCGGCGCCGGCTTCAAGGTCCGCTCGCCGATCGACTGGGACTGGAAGCTGGCCGAGCTGCCCGAGGCGGGAAAGGCGGAGGTCGACGCCGCCGTCGAGGCGGCGCGCGGAGCGTTCGCGGACTGGGCGGCGCTGGGACCGGAGGGACGCGCGCCGTACCTGTTGCGTCTCGCCGCCGAAGTCGAACGGCGGGCCGCCGAGATCGCCCAGGTCGAGACGGTCGACAACGGTTCGCTGCTGGAGGCGATGCGCGAGCGGGTGATCCCGCGCGGCGGGATGAACTTCCGTTTCTTCGCCGAGTACGCGGTGTCGCGCCTGGCGGAGCCGCCGCGCATTCTGCATGGCGGCGAGCGGAACACGGTCCGGCACGACCCGGCCGGCGTCGTCGCCGTGTCGACGCCATGGAACGCGCCCTTCATGCTGGCGACCTGGCGGGTCGGCCCGGCCCTCGCCGCCGGCGACACCGTCGTTCTCAAGCCGCCGGAGTGGGCGCCGCTGACCTGCTCGCTGCTCGGCGACCTGACGGAGGAAGCGGGACTGCCGCCCGGCGTGCTCAACATCGTCCACGGCGGTCCGGAGACCGGCGCGATGCTGACCGGCCACGCCGGCGTCGACCGGATCGCCTTCACCGGCTCGCCGGCGACCGCCCGCACGGTCGGCGCCGCGGCCGCGGCGGAGTTGACCCCCGTTTCCTTCGAGCTTGGCGGCAAGTCGCCCTTCCTCGTCTTCGCCGACGCCGACCTGGAGGCTGCCGCTCGCACCGCCGCCTACCAGTACGACAACTCGGGTCAGGTCTGCCTGGCCGGCACCCGGTTGCTGGTGGAGCGGAGCTGCCTCGACGCCTTCATGGAGCGGTTCCTGGCGGAAGTCGAGGCGATCCGGGTCGGCGATCCCCGGGAGGCCGAGACGACCTACGGTCCGCTGATCCACCCGCGGGCGCTCGCGCGCGTCGAGGCGCACGTCGAGAAGGCGCTGGCCCAGGGCGCGGCGCTCCGCTTCGGCGGCAAGGGCAGCGGCGGGCTCTACTATCCGCCGACGCTGTTCGCCGACGTGCCCGTCGGCGCCGACATCCTGCGCGAGGAGGTGTTCGGGCCGGTGCTGACCCTGCAGGCGTTCGAGGACGACGACGAGGCGATCGCGTTGGCCGAGTCGACCGACTACGGACTCGCCGCGATGATCTTCACCGGCGACGAGTCCCGCGCCGACCGTCTCTCGCGCCGGATCAGCGCCGGCACGATCTGGGTGAACTGCTTCTACGTCCGCGACCTCGAGACGCCGTTCGGCGGCACGAAGCACTCCGGCATCGGCCGCGAGGGCGGGCACCACTCGTTCGACTTCTACTGCGACGTGAAGACGGTCTGCGAACGCACTGCCGCGTTCGCAGCCACCGGGACAGGAGGTGGCTCGTGATTCGCGGCATCCACCACGTCGGCCTCACCGTCACCGATCTCGCCGAGGCTTCGGCGCGCTGGCAGCGGCTGCTCGGCCTCAGCCCGGCCGCGGACGACGGCGCCCTGCTCCGCTGCGCCTACGAGGACTTCTGCGTCCGCCTGACCGCCGGCGAGCGAGGCTGCGTCGACTACATCGCCTACGAACTCGAAGCCGGCGTGACCCTGGCCGAGGCCGGCGACCGGCTGTCCGACGCCGGAACGCTCGCCGTGCCGTTTGAGCTGCCGGTCGGCCGGTTCGGGCTCCGCACCGCCGACCCGGACGGCAACGGCGTGGCCGTCGTCGAGCACGTCGCGCCGGACGACCCGCGGCCCGACGTCTGCAAGCACTCGGACATCCTGCCCGGGTTCCATCCGCGCCGACTCCAGCACGTGAACTACCTCACCGCCGACACCCCGCGCGCCGTCGACTGGTACCTCGAGGCCCTAGGGCTCAAGATCACCGACTGGATCGGCGACGACGCCTGCTGGCTCCACGCCGATCGCGACCACCACGTGCTCGCCTTCCTCGACAAGGGCTACGCCCGCATCCACCACGTCGCCTTCGAGCTGACCGACTGGGGCGAGATGCGGGTCGGACTCGATCACCTGGCAGCCCACCGGCGCCCGATCGTCTGGGGACCCGGCCGCCACGGCATGGCCCGGAATCTGTTCGCCTACTGGCGGATGCCGGAGGAGGACACGTTCATCGAGTTCTTCGCCGACATGGAAGTGCTCGGCCCGAACCACCAGGTCCGGCACTTCCCGGACGACACCTTCGCCTCGAACACGTGGGGCCAACTCCCCCCGCGGTCCTACTTCCGCTTCGACGAAGAGGCGATCCGCGCCGAGTGGGAGCAGTCGCAACAACTGGGCGATCCGCTCTCGTAGCCCGCTTCGTATCGCGGCCGGTCGCTCACGACCTCCTCAGGTAGAGCCTCCCACCCGTCGACACATGCCGCATCCGCCCGTCCGCCTGCGGATTGACGAACGACAGAAGAGTCTGCGGCGCGGTGGCCGCGATCGGCTCCGGCAGGGAGACGACGAACGAATGCTCGCCTACCGGGTCGAGCGGAAAGGCCGGCGTCGGGTCGGTCGAGGTCGTGTCGTAGAAGGCGACCTTGGCGCGGGAGCTGACGCTCAGGCGGCCGTTGCGCTCAGTGATCGTGTGCTCGGCGGCGACGTCCTCGTAGACGCCGGCGTAGAGCCGCGGATCGATGTCGATGTCGAGCGCCGGGAACCGCTGCGGCGCCAGCGGCTCGAAGCCGGAAGCCTTCTTCATCCAGGCGTTCACGAGCTCGAAGGCGACCAGGCCGCCGTGCGCCGAGTTGGTCAGGACGACCATCGCGAAGTCGGACTCCTCGTGCGCCGAGAACCAGGAGAGGATGCCCGGGCCGCCGCCGCCGTGGCCGAAGTCGCCGTTCGGACCGAGCATGAAGCCGAGACCGAAGGAGCGGACGGCGCCGATCCCCTGGACCGTGGCGGTGCCGGTGCGCGTCGCCTTCGAGCTTTCCTCGGAGAGCAGGCGCTCGCCGTTCAGCCCCTCGCCGCCGCGGAGGTGGGCGGCGACGAAGGCGAGCAGGTCGGACGCCGACATCATGGCCGTGGAGCCGGCTGGAGCGAAGCTCAGCGGCAGGAAGGCCTGCGACGTCCTCTGCTGCGTGCCGGTGGCCGGATCGAGGAAGTGGCCGATGGAGGCGAGGTGGAGCAGGGCGTCCTGCGGCTGGACGACCGAGTGCTCGAGGCCCAGGCGGCCGAAGACGCGGTCCTCGATCAGGTTGTACCAACTGTCCCCGAGCACCCGCTCGGCGACGTGGCCGGCGACCACCATCGCGGTGTTGCAGTACGAGCAGTCCTCGCCGGGAGCGAACAGTTGACCGAGATCGCGGGCGCGTTCGACTGCCTGGCGGATGGCCTCCTGGTCGGGGCCGTGGTCCGGAATCATCTCACCGTCGATGCCGCTCGTGTGGTTGAGCAGCATGCCGACCTTGATCGCCCGCGTCGCTTCGGGGTCGGCGACCGCGAAGTCGGGCACGTACTCGAGCACCGGCGCGTCGAGGTCGACCAGCCCCTCGTCGACCAGTTGCATGACGAGGGTCGTGTTCAGGGTCTTGGTGATCGAGCCGATGTGCATCACCGTGTCCGGGGTCACCTCGACGCCGGTGGTCGCGTTCAGGATCCCGGCCGTGGCGGTCTCGATCTCGCCGCCATGGTAGACGGCCGCGCTCGCGCCGACGACCCGGTGGCGCGCGATCGCCTGTTCGAGGTCGCGCCGCAGATGGGTGGCGCCGGGGCCCTCGTCGGCCGGAGCGGTCTGACCGAAGGCGGTGCGGAGCGGCGGTAGTGCGGCCACGGCCGCCACCGCGGCGCTCCTGGCCAGAAGGTCGCGTCGAGTGGGCTGCATGGGCATGGGAGTCCTACGTCTCGTTGGGTGTCAGCGGATAGTGACAGGTCACTCCCGGAAAACGCCGGAAGTCGTGATCAGCGGTGTGTACTTCGCCTCGGTGGGTCCGGGCGAGCGCGGCGACCTGTGCATCCGTGACGAGGTCGCCGCCGGCGGATCCCGCCTCTGCGAGAAGGTCCACGACCTGGCGCACGTGGTCCTCGCCAGGTAACAGCAGCCTTGTAACGGGGTGGGCGATCCACTCGTTCACCAGGTCGCCGGCTGTGTCGAGTGAGAGCGGCTCCCGGAAGACGCGACGGTTCGTGCTGACCCGCAGGAAGGCGAAGAGAACGGGCTGACAGAGGCCGACCGGTACCGAGCCGCTCAGACAGCCGGCCCACCAAGCGGTCGCGCGTGCGTTGAACGGGCTCGTTGAGTCGACGGAGTACAGGAGGAGGTTCGCGTCGGGGACGATCATTCCGGGGTCACGGCGCCTTCCTTGAGCAGGCGGCGAGTCACCTTGAGAAAATCCCCCGCGTCCAACTCCGCTTCGAGGGAGGAGAGCTTCTCCAGGTCATAGCCGGCCCTGACGCCCATAGGAAAGGTCCGTTGCACGAAGGCCGGCCGCTCTGGATCGCCGGCGACTCCAGCCAAACCCTGCCGGACCGCGTCGTTCAGGGCCTGCTTGAACGTCTGGCCCCGTTGCCGCATCGCTTCGCGCAGCAGGGATTCCGTGTCAGCGTCCAGCGTGACCGTCGTTCGCATGGAGGCATCATGATGTCTTCCTGACTTGCTGTCAAGACATAGAGAGTTCGCGTTCCGTCGCAGGAGAAACCGGTCCCTCGAGAACGGCCGCCATCGCGTCCAGCAGCGTCTCGAAGAACAGCTCGGCATCGGGTCCGTCGAAGCTGCCGCCGGAAAGCGCGCGCTGAGCGAGCGCCAGCGCCGCCATCCGGTGCATCAGATCGAACCGCCGGTCCGCCAGCGCCCTGGGGATCCGAAGCTGCGCGCGGATGCGCTTCGCCACCTTGCCCACTCCCGCGCCCGTGTAGCGGATCGCGCCCTCGCGGAGCTCCTCGCCGGGCAGGAACACGAGTTGCCCGACCACCTTCAGGAAGAGCGCGAACTCCGGATCGCGTCGGGCGATCCGCACCGGAGGCATGACCGCCACCTCGCACAGCCGGCGCACGTCCTGCGCCCCGCCGGCTTCATCCAGCTCCTGCAGCATGCGCTCCCGCTCTTCCCCGATCTGCGCGCCGCGCTTGACGTACATGGCGTCGATGAGCCCCTCGCGGCCGCCGAAGTGGTACTGCAGGGCCGATTCGTTGCGCTGACCCGCTTCGCGCAGGATGGCGCGGGTGGAGGTCGGGCCGACGCCCCGCTTGGCGAACAGCTTCTCGGCGGCGCGCAGGAGCTTCTCTCGCGTGCTAATGACTTCCATCAGAACTAATGATAGACATTAGCAGACGAGGTTCAGAGCGATGAGACCCGGGTTCACCTTCAGCCGACGAAGGAGGCGCCGCGTAGGCCCGCGAGTCCTGGCGGCGACGCTCGCGGCGGTCGCGGCCCTTCAGGCGTCGGCGTCGACGGCAGCGGAGTCCGAGGCCCCGGCCACGCCCCGGCCGAACGTCGTCGTCGTGGTCGCGGACGATGTCGGTTTCACGGATCTGGGCGCGTACGGCAGCGAGATTCGCACTCCCCACATCGACGCGGTCGCCTCGCGCGGCGTCATCTTCACGAGTTTCCACGCCTCGCCGATGTGCTCGCCGTCGCGGGCCATGCTGCTCACCGGGGTCGACTCGCACCTGACCGACGTGGCCAGCCTGCATGTGGCCACGCCGCTTCGTCATCGCGGCCGACCCGGCTACCGAGGCGAGTTGAGCACGGACGTGCTCACCATCGCCAGCCGCCTGCGCGCCGCCGGTTACCGCACCTACCTGAGCGGCAAGTGGAACCTCGGCCACGGTCCGACCTCGCTGCCCAGCGCCCGCGGGTTCGATCGTACGTTCGCGCTCGACGCCACCGGCGCCGACAACTTCGAGAAGAAGCCCTACCTGCCCATCTACGGGGAGCCCCCCTGGTTCGCCGACGGCGAGCCGACCGACCTGCCGGCCGACTTCTACTCGTCGGAGCACCTCGTGGACAGGCTCGTCGAGTTCATCGACACGGATCGGGTCACGGATGGGGAGCGAAAGCCCTTCTTCGCCTACCTCGCCTTTCAGGCGGTCCACCTGCCGGTTCAGACGCCGCGCGAGTTCATCGAAGGCTACGAGGGCGTGTACGACGAAGGATGGAACGCACTGCGGAGGGAGCGCCATCGCCGCGCCGTTGAAGCGGGTGTCTTTCCGCCCGGGGCCGACCCGTCGACCACGCCGGAGCAGGCGGACTGGGAGGCTCTCTCGCCCGACGAGAAGGCGTTCGCCGCCAAGAACATGGCGGTCAACGCGGCGATGCTCGAAGCGATGGACCATCACTTCGGGCGGCTGGTCGAGTACCTGGGGCAGGAGGGGCTCCTGGAGAACACCGTCTTCGTCGTGCTGTCCGACAACGGTCCGGAGGCGGGAGACCCGGCCCAGAGCGGTCAGTTCGACCGGTGGGCGGAGCGCGTCGGCTACCGCCGCGACCTGGAGACGCTCGGCGAGAAGGGGAGCTACGGCATCATCGGCCCACACTTCGCGCGCGCGGCGGCCGCCCCGCTTGCGTACTACAAGTTCCACGGCGGCGAGGGGGGAATCCGCGTTCCCCTGATCATCGCCGGGCCGGGGGTGGAGGCGCGAGGGATCGCTCCGGCCTTCGCCTTCGTGACGGACCTGGTTCCCACGATTCTCGAGCTCACCGGCGCGGGGGACGCCACTCCGTCCGGCAAGCATCCCATCGACGGCCGCAGCCTGGCCCCGGCGCTGCGCGATCCTTCGGCCCTGATTCATCCGCCGCGGGAGGCGGTCGCCTTCGAGACGGCGGGCCACAGGGGCGTCTTCAAGGGCGACCACAAGCTCGTCCGGGTCGGCGCTCCCGTGGGCGACGGCCGCTGGCGCCTCTTCGATCTGGCGGAGGACCAGGGCGAGACCCGCGACCTGGCCGGGGAACAACCCGAGCGCTTCGCCGAGATGCTGGCGGACTACGAGGCCTACGCCGAGCGCGTGGGAGTGCTCGAGGTGCCTGCCTTCTACTCGCCGACTCGACAGTTGGCGATCAACTACTTCTACGACCGTGGAAAGGAGACCTTCATGAAGACGAGAGTATGGACCGGAGCAGGACTGGCCGTCGTCGTTCTGGCGGCCGCCGTCTGGCTGGGATTGCCGAGAGTGCTCGTCGGCCTGGGCCTTCACGCCCACTACGAGATTCCCGCGATCGATCTTGCCGGCCACCGCGCCCTCATCGTGACCACCAGCCACGACACGCTGGGCGACTCGGGCAAGGCGACCGGCGTCTGGGCGTCGGAAATGACCGTGCCTTACTACGCGTTCGCGGACGCCGGAATGACGGTCGACGTGGCGAGCATCCAGGGCGGCGCCATCCCGGTCGAGCGCCAGTCCGTGCGGTGGCCGGTGGCCACGCCGGAGGACAAGCGCTATCTCCGGGATGCGGAGTTTCGATCCAGGGTCGAGAACTCGTTGGCGATCGCCGACGTAGACGGAAGCGCCTACGACATCGTGTTTCTCGCCGGCGGCTGGGGCGCCGCGTACGACCTCGGCCAGTCGGAAGAACTGGGCAGGAAGGTCAGCGAGGCGTACGCCCGCGAATCGGTGGTCGGCGGCGTGTGCCACGGTCCGTTGGGACTGCTTCAGGCGGTGACTCGGGCCGGAGAACCTCTGGTGCGGGGCCGCCGCGTCTCGGCCGTTTCGGACAAGCAGATCGAAGAGCTCGGCATCACCTTCACGCCGATGCACCCGGAGCGTGACCTGCGCGCCGCCGGAGCGCTGTTCGAGAGCGAGACGAGGTTTCGCGACATGCTCGCGAGCCGCGTCGTCGTCGACGGACGCCTGGTGACCGGCCAGAACCAGAACAGCGGCGCCGAAACGGCGCATCGCATGATGGAGGTTCTACTGGGGTCGCAGCGGGCCGGCACGGCGCAGTGATTCGCCGGCTCGCCCGGTGTGCGGCGGCGAGTGGGCCGCGCTGTCCCTAGCCCGAGAAGTACACCATCACCGCGGCGACGATCAGGACCAGGACCACCGACAGGGTCCGGTCCAGCCGGCGCTTCGCCGGGTCGGACTCGGCGAGAAGCTCGGCGTTGCCGGCCCGGCTCCAGGTCAGGCCGGCGACGCGCTGCTCGGACGGCGGCGGGAACCAGAGGCTCACCGCGACCAGCACGGCCGCGCAGATCAGGAACAGGAAGATCGCGACGTGCATGAAGTTGATGTCGGCGAAGGCGTAAAGCGCACCGCTGAGGCTGTCCTTGTTGAGCTCCGCCACGAGGCGGCCCATTCCCAGGACGAAGCCGACGGCCAGCGAGGCGATCGCTCCCTGGGCGTTGAGGCGCTTCCAGAACAGCCCGAGCAGGAAGACCGCGGTGATTGGCGGGGAGATGTAGCCCTGGACGCTCTGGAGATACTGGTAGAGCGTGCCGGAGATGTTCTGCATCAGCGGGATCCAGAGCAGACCCAGGCCCACCAGGCCCACGGTGGCCGTCTGCCCGACGAGGACCAGGCGCCGCTCCGAGACGCCGGGGTGGAGCTTCTTGTAGATGTCGATCGTGATCAGCGTGGAGCAGGAGTTGAAGACGGAGGAGAGGCTGCTCATCAGAGCGGCCAGCAGCCCCGCGACCACCAGTCCCCGGAAGCCCGCCGGCAGTAGCGCGACGACCAGGGCCGGCAGCGCCTGGTCGGAGGAGGCGAGCTCGAGCTTCCCGGATTGCGACAGGCAGTAGGCGATCACGCCGGGCACCACGAAGAGGAACAGCGGCAACTGCTTGAGGAAGCCGGCGAGGATCGTGCCGCGCCGGGCGTCGTCGATGCCGCGGGCGGAGAGCGCGCGCTGGACGATGAACTGGTCCGTGCACCAGTACCAGACGGCGATGATCGGCGCGCCGAAGGCGATGCCGGTCCACGGGAAGTCCGGGTCCGACATCGGCTTCCACATGTCGAAGAAGCCGTCGCCGGCGGTCTCGACCATGACGCTCCAGCCGCCGAGTTCGGCCAGACCGAGGATGGTCACCGTGGACGCGCCCACGATCAGGACGACGGCCTGCAGCAGGTCCGTGTAGACGACGGCGCGGAGGCCGCCGAGCACGGTGTAGACCCCGGTGATCACGACGACCACCAGGGCGCCGGTCCAGAAGTTGATGCCCATCAGGGTCTCGAAGACGACGCCGCCCGCGTAGATCGTCACGGAGATCTTCGTCAGCACGTAGCCGATGACCGAGATCACCGAGAGGTACCAGCGGGCCGCGGGCGAGTAGCGGCGCTCCAGGAACTCGGGCATCGTGAAGATGCCGCTCTTCACGTAGAACGGCACGAAGAGCCAGCCGAGGATGAGCAGGATCAGCGAGGCCTGGAGCTCGAACTGGCCGAGGACGAGGCCGCTCTCGGCGCCGGTGCCGGCCAGGCCGACGAGGTGCTCGGAGCCGATGTTCGAGGCGAAGAGCGAGGCGCCGACGACGAACCAGCCGACGTTGCGGCCGGCGAGGAAGTAGCTCGACGAGGTGCGTTCGCCGTGCTGGACGCGCCTGATCGCCCAGAGAGCGATGGCGAAGACGCCGGCGAAGTAGAGGGCGACGACCGTCCAGTCGAGGGTGGTGATCTTCGCCGTCAGCATGGCGGGTCTTCCTCGCTCAGCAGCCGGCCGTGAGCGCGGCGGGATCGGCGGGTGCGATCGCGATGCGTGAGAAACGAAGCGTGAATGGCCCGTCCGTCGTGATCAGGAAGGGCGTGTCGATGCGATCCATCTCGGCGCCGGAAGCCTCGAAGCAGCGGAGAGGAATCTGCAGAGTGTCCCATGCTCCTTCGGGCACGCCCGCGAAGACGGGTGTGACGAGGAGACCGCCGGTACACGGGTAGCCGCAGTCCATCCGCATCTGGACTCGCCCGGCGGGCGCTTGCTCCACCAGGAAGTCGATCTCGAGAGTCATGCCGCTCGCGGTTTCGGCGCGCAGGTCGATTGGAGTTGACTGGAGGTAGATCTGAGCCTCGTTGCGGCCTCTCCACTGCGCCTTCCTCGCATCTTCCTGGACGCTGCGGTCGACGGCCGAGAGCACGACGCCGGACACGCGGCGGCGAGTCTGGCCGCGGCCGTCGGGGGCGGTAACCCGCCAGTCCGCTTCGTCGCCCACGTAGAACTGCCACCCTTCCGCCGTCCGTCCTTCGAAGAGAACGCGGTCCGCCGTCTCGCCTGCATCCGTCGTGCGCACCGGCGTCGTTCCGGCCGGCCGCGTCTCGTCCAGTTCGGGGAGATCGCCTTCGTCGGCGTAGGTCAGGCCGTAGCCGTAGGGGAAGAGCGGGTCGTAGTCCGGGTCGCCGACGTTGAGAACGGTCTGGTCCAGCGAGCGCGGCCACGAGAAGGAGAGCTTGCCCTGGAAGTCGTGGGCGACTCCGCCGTCTGCCGCGCCGAAGATGACGTCGGCGACGCCGCCGCCCTCCGAGCCCGGCAGCCAGGCGGCCACGAAGGCGTCGGAGGCGTTGATCTCCGGGTTCGTCCACAGCGGGCGCCCGGAGAGGAAGATCGTGACGACCGGAATGCCGGCGGCCCGGAGCCTGCCCATCAGCTCGACATCGGACTTGTCCGCCGGGCTGTACTCGAGGCCTGTGATGTCGCCCTGGCTCTCGGCGTAGGGCGTCTCGCCGGTGACGTAGATGGCGGCGTCGGGCAGCTCGCCGCTGTACGCGCATCCCTGGCAGAGGACGGCCCGGCCGCCGGCCGCCTCGACGGTCCGTTCGATGCCGGTCCAGATGGAGGTGGCGCCCGGGAAGTCGTCGTTCGTGTTCTCCGTTCCCTGCCAGGTCAGTGTCCAGCCGCCGCTCTGCCGGCCGATGTCGTCGGCCGCCGGCCCCGCGACCAGGACCAGGGATCGAGGGGAGAGAGGCAGCAGGCCGTCGTCGTTCTTCAGCAGGACGAGAGACTCGCGGACCGCCTGCCGGGCCACCTCGCGATGCTCGGGCGCGCCCAGCAGCTCGAAGCGGCCGCCGAGCGCCCGTTCCGACGGCCGGCCGCTGTCGAGCAGGCCGGCGCGGGCCTTGACCCTCAGGATGCGCCGCACCGCGTCGTCGAGCCTTTCCTCGGGAATCTCGCCGGAGCGCACCTGGCGGAGCGTGTTCCGGTGGAGCGCTCGCCAGTCTTCCGGGACCATGAACAGATCGAGGCCGGCTCGAAGCGTGTCGGCGCAGTTGTCGTTCGTGCAGTTCGGCAACTGGCCGTGACCGTTCCAGTCGCCGACGACGAGCCCGTCGAACGCCATCCGGCCCTTGAGCACCTCCGTCAGGAGCCCGCCGTGGCCGTGCAACTTCTGGCCGTGCCAACTGCTGAACGAGGCCATCACCGCCTGCGCGCCGGCATCGAGCGCGGCGACGTAGGGAGCGCCGTGGATGTCGCGGAGGTCCTCTTCGCTGGCCCGCGTGTCTCCCTGATCGAGGCCTTCGAAGGTGCCGCCGTCGCCGAGGAAGTGCTTCGCCGTGGCGATCACCCGCTCCTCGCCCAGGAACTCCGGACTGCCGACCGCGCCCTGGAGCCCCTCGACCAGGGCGCGCGCGTACTCGACGACGATCTCGGGGTCTTCCGAGTAGCTCTCGTAGGTGCGGCCCCAGCGATCGTCGCGGGCCACGGCGACGGTCGGACCGAAGTTCCAGTCCAGGCCGGTGGCGAGCACTTCCCGGGCCGTGATCTCGCCGATGCGGCGGATCAGGTCCGGATTCCGCGCCGCGCCGAGCCCGATGTTGTGGGGGAAGATCGTGGCGCCGATCACGTTGTTGTGGCCGTGCACCGCGTCCACGCCCCAGATCACGGGAATGCCGACTCCGCCGTCGGAGGTGTCGGTGGAAGCTTCGTGGAAGGCGTCGGCCAGCGCCAGCCAGCTCTCCGGCGAGGCGTTCTTGTTCTCGTCGGGAAAGGAGCCGCCGCCGTTCAGCACGGAGCCCAGGTCGAAGCGCCGCACGTCCCGCGGCGTGACCGAGCGGATTTCCGCCTGAATGACCTGGCCGACCTTCTCGCGGACCGTCATCCGCTCGAGCAGAGCGTCGACCCGCGCTTCGAGCTCGGGATCGGCCGGAAGCGGCGGAGTCAGTTCAGGCCAGACTTCGGCGCGGACCTCGGGGGCCGGCGCCTGCTGCGCCTGCGCTGGAACCGCAAGGGCGATCGCCAGCGCAAGCGCGAGCAGAGAAGCCGTCACGACGAGGAGTCGTCCGTTCCCAGCGCCGCTTCTAGAACAACAGCTTGAAGCCGAGCTGGACCTGCCGCGGATCGCGGGCCGCCTGGGCCTGGCCGAAGTTGGCCGGCAACGTGTAGCCGGTGATCTCCGTCCGTTCCGACATGACGTCGCTGTCGTAGGTGACGCTGCTCGGAGCGAAGGCCGAGTTGATGCCCACGAAGTTGTCGCGGTTCGTGACGTTGAACACCTCCAGGCGGACTTGGCCGGTCAGACGGTCTGTCATCCGGATGTTCTTCGTCAGCGAGAAGTCGACCTGGAAGAAGTCGGCGCCCTCGCATTCGCCTCGCCGGCCGTTGCTCAGGGTCCCCAGTTGCCAACCCACCAGAGTGTAGGCCTCAGGGTTGACTACCTGAAGACCGCTGCCGCCGCAGGGAGCGCCGGTCCGGATAGGCCGGAGGTTCTGGGCAAAGCCGGTGGCGTTCGCGTCCTCAAGTGGAAGCGCGACCGTAAGCGCCTGCCCGGAGGAGTACTGGACGATTCCGCTGATCTGCCAGTCACCGAACAGCGCTCGCGTCAGACCGCCACTGTTCTCCAGGGTCGGCAGGTTGTGGATGATGTTCGCGTTGACGACGTGATCCCTGTGCAAGCCGGCGTAGCCCCAGTCAAGTTGGGGGTTCTCCGGGTCCGTGATCGCACTGGCGGAGAGGCCGGCGCCGGCGTCGTTCAGCGGGTCGTTCGCCTTGAAGCTCGCCCAGGTGTAGGAGGCCTGGAACTGCGAGCCCCTGCCGAACCTTTGCGTGTAGTGCATCTGGAGGGAGTCGTACTCCGAGATGCCGTTGGACAGCCAGTAGTTGATGTTGCTGTTGCCGAACACGCCGAAGCGCCGGAGGCTGCCCTTGAGGCCGAGGTCCTGGCCGGCCTGAATGAACTCCAGGCGATCCGGGACGCCGTTGCCGTTGCTGTCGCCCGAGGGCACGTAGTTGGCGTCGGAACGCCGAGTGAGATGGCGTCCGCGGCTGCCGACGTAAGCGATCTCGATCGAACTGCTGGGACCGATCCGCTGTTCGAGCGCGACGTTGAACTGGAGGTTGTAGGGGGTCTCGAAACCCGGGTCGATGCCGACTCTGGGAACCCCGCTGCTGAGGGCGAAGCACCCGCCGCAGGGCTCTTCGGCTGTGTCGAACTTGCGTAGACCGGACTGCGACGACGTAAAGGGCGGGTTGCCGGCGAACTCGAGCTGGATGTTCACCCGGTCGCGCTGGAAGAACTGGCCGAAGCCGGCTCGCAGCACGCTTCGGCCGTTGCCGAAGAGGTCGTAGGCCATGCCGAGGCGCGGCGCGAAGTTGTCCGTATCGCTGTCCACGAGCCCTCGGCCCGGGCCGGTGCTGCCGCCTTGGAAGCCCGCCTCGCTGCAAGGGTCCGTTCCCGGCACTTGGGCCAGACCGTTGCACGGGTCGCCCCCGAGCGCGGGATCGAAGAGTTCAGGCACGAAGGTGGTGAGCAGGTTGTCGGAGGCGTAGGGCCACTTGTAGTTCGAGTAGCGGACGCCATAGTCGATGCTGAGACGGGGGTTCGCCTGCCATGTGTCGGCGACGTAGAACTCGATGTCCTCCCAGTTCAGTTCAGGCGAGGGCTGGTGCGAGTTCTCGGAGAAGCCCCAGGTCATGTCCACGAGCAAGAAGTCGGCCAGCACGTTGCCGGTCGTCGCACCCCAGCCGTTGAGGCCGGCGGCGCCGGGTCCGGCCCAGAACTGGGGCGTCTCGAACGCCGAGGCGCCGCCGATGTACTCCAGCTTCTTGTTCTCGCTGTACAAGGCGCCGACCTTGAGCCAGTGCTTGCCGAAGACCTGGGAGTAGTCGTCCTTGAGCACCATCAGATCCTGTTCGTTCTCCCAAGGTGCGATGTTCCAGAGGGCTCCGTAGCCGGCAGAGCCCCAGAACACCGGGTGGCTGCGTTCGCTCGCGCCCGTCTTGTCACCGAAGATGGTCGGAAAGTTGGCGTTTATCTGGTTGTTCAAGTCGGGCCGAGTGCCGCCGCGGGAGAGACTGATCTCGTTGCCTGAGTAGGAGAAGGTGATCGTGTTCACGCTGTCGGAACCGAGCGTCTGGCTGAGTTGGGCCACCAGCGAGTGGCCGGGCTGATCCCAATTCGTGTCGACGGCGGGGTACGGGTCGTCACCCCAAAGGCCATTTGCCGCGCCGGCATTCGGCGCGCCGTTGAGCCAGTTGTCCCTGGTGTACCGGAGCATCAGCCGGGTGCGATCCGTCGCATCGAAGTCGAGACGGAGATTCGCCTGGTCCCAGTCGATCGGCGTCACAACGGCCTCGACCCAGTTGTTGCAGGTGCCCGCGACCGGCGTCGTGTTCGGCAACGGGTAGAGATTCAGCATCCCCTGGCCGGCCGGACTGATCCGATCCGAGGGGATCACGTTGCCTGGGAAAGGTTGGCCGTTCAACGGATCCACAGGGACGGGAAAGGAGCATCCGTCGATTGTCGACCCGCTGAAGTCGCCCGCCCGCTCGGACGCCGTCGGAACGAAGCCGGAACGAGCGATGCCGCGTTCCTCCTGATTCCACTCGCCGGACAGGAAGAAGTGGACCTTGTCCCGGACGATCGGCCCGCCCAGGGTGAATCCGTAGTCCTGGCGGTCGAGTGGTTCCGTGTCTTGTCCCGCTTGCTCCAGGAAGTAGTTCGTCTCGTTCCAGGAGTCGTCGCGCATGAACATGTATGCGCTGCCGCTGAAGTCGTTCGTGCCGCCCCGGGTGACGATGTTGATCTGCCCGCCGCCGGCGCCGCCGAACTCGGCGCTGTAGCTGTTGCTGTGGACCTTGAACTCTTCGATCGCGTCGACCGAGGGGTAGATGAGGATCGTGCGGTTCGAGCCGACATCGTTGTTGTTCGCGCCGTCGACGGTCCACATGTTGCCCGTCGTGCCGCTACCGCTGATCGAGAGATCGACGCCCGCCAGCAGCCCCTTGTTCTTCGTGTCGAACGCCTCGGGAGCGCTGACACCCGGCTGCAGCAGCGTCAACTGGACGAAGTTGCGGCCGTTCAGCGGCAACTCGCGGACCTGCTCGCCATTGATCAGGCCAGAGACTTCGCCGCTCAGCGTGTCGACGGGGATTGCGTCGGCCTCGACCGTGATCGCGTCTTCAACGTTGCCGAGTTCCAGTTGCACGCTGACCTCGCGCACGTCGGCGACGTGGAGGTCGATGTCGCTGACGACGGACGACCTGAACCCGTCGAGCGAGATCGCGACCTCGTAGAGGCCGACGGGCAGATCCGTGAAGGTGTAGAGCCCTGCCTCGTTCGTGAACGTCGTCCGGTTGAGACCGGTTTCGGTCCCTTCCAGGTTCACCGTGGCGCCGGGCAGGGCGTCGCCATTCGGGTCGGTGACGGTGCCTCGGATACTGGCCGTGAACCGCTGCGCGACGAGCGGCGCCGCCAGCAGCGAGAGGATGAGGATGAGGGCGAGTCTTCGTGCCATGGCTTCGTGCCTCCTTGACGGGTAAACCGATTTAGCCGGTAGCCGTACAAAACGCCCGGCATCCTGCCGCTGCAGACGGAAGGGTCAAGCTAAATCGTTTTAGCATGCTAGTCTGGACTGTACACGCCGCGTAGGATTTGTCAAGAGTCGGCAAAGAGGCCCCAGTGAACACCGCCAGACCTGAAGAAGCCAGCGGCCAGGAGCCCAGGCCCGAGCGGCGGGTGCGTCTGAAGGACGTGGCGGCGCATCTGGGCCTGTCGCCCACGACGGTTTCCCTGGTCATGAACCGCTCGCCGGCCGCCAGGGGGATCCCCCCCGAGACGCAGGAGAGAGTGCGCGCCGCGGCGGAAGAGCTCGGCTATCGGCCCAACTTCATCGCCCGGTCGCTTCGGCGCCAGCGGACGTTCGCGGTCGGCGTCCTCCTGCCGGAGATCAGCGAGGGCTATGCGGCGGGCGTCCTCGGCGGTATCGAGGATCAGCTCCTGCAGGAGGGCTACTTCTACCTCGTGGCCGGCCACCACTCGAAGCAGGGCCTTCTCGACGACTACCTGCAACTCCTCACGGAACGCTCGGTGGAGGGACTGATCCTGGTCAACACCCCGATGGACCAGCCCCTGTCGCTGCCGGCGGTGGTGGTGGCCGGGCACCGGGAGTTGCCGGGCGTGACGAACGTCGTCATCGATCACGAAGTCGCCGCGCGACTTGCGCTGACCCACCTGGCTGAGCTCGGCCACCGCCGGATCGCCTTCTTCAAGGGGCACCCGCACTCCGCCGACACGGAGTCACGCTGGCAGGCGATCGTCGCGGCGTCCGCGGAACTCGGCCTCGAGATCGACCCGCGGCTGACGCTCCAGCTTTCCGGCGGACCGGCCGGCGAGCAGTTCTCACCCGAGGAGGGCTACCGCGAGGGACAGGTGTTCGGCCAGAAACTGCTCGCGGTCGGTGTGCCCTTCACCGCGCTCTTCGCTTTCAACGACATCTCGGCGATCGGGGCGATGCGGGCGATCGTCGAGAGCGGGTTGCGAATTCCGGACGATGTCTCGGTCGTCGGCTTCGACGACATTCTCAGCGCGGCCTTCCAGAACCCGAGTCTGACCACCGTGCGGCAGCCGTTGCACGAGGTGGGGCGTAAGGCTGCCGCCGAGTTGCTGCGCAAGTTGGGTGCGTCCGGAGGAGACTCGCCGGCGACGGTCACCATCGAGCCGACCTTTGTGCTCCGGGATTCGACCGGTCCACCGCCCGATCGTGCCTGACTCGCCTCGGATTCCGCTCGACGTTGGTCCCATAAGGTCGGCGCGGCTGCCCCTCTACACGGGCTTCCTGCTGACCGGCGTAGTCACGGTCCTTCTCGGCCCCCTGCTTCCCGAACTCTCCCGGGAGTGGAGCCTCCCGGTGGAGAAGCTGGCTCCGCTCTTCGTCGCTCAGTTTCTCGCCAGCGCCGTCGGGTCCCTCCTTTCCAGCTACCGGCAGGGCCTCAGCCTGGTAGTCGGCTACCTGCTGATCGCGATCGGTCTGTCGTCCCTGGCGATGGCGAGCTGGCCCCTCGCCCTGGCCCCGGTGGCCGCTATCGGGTTGGGACTCGGCCTGGCGATCCCGGCGACCAATCTCCGGGTCGCGCACGCGCAGCCGACGCGGCGGGGGGCCGCGCTCTCGTCGCTCAACCTGGTGTGGGGTGCTGGCGCGGTCGCCTGCCCCCTTCTGTTTGCCGTTCGGCCGCCGGGGATGTCGAGCGACGCGGTGCTGCTGGTCTTGGCGGGGGCGGCGGGCCTCGTGCTGCCGTGTCTCGCATGGAACGCGCGGCCCGCAGCCGCCGTAGCGGCGCCCGCAGCCTCAGTGCCGACCAGAAGGCGAGGGGGCGTGTTGCCGGGTCTCGTTGTGATCGCCGCGATCATGTTCCTCTACGTCGGGATCGAGAACACGGTGGGAGGATGGCTGGTCAGTCTGGCCGATGAGTTCCAGCCGGCGCGCTCGGCGACGTCGCTCTGGATCGGGTCCGGCTTCTGGGCGGCGCTCCTGGGCGGCCGGGTGGTGGCTCCCCTCCTGCTGCGCCGGATGTCCGAGCGCATGCTCTACGGCGGCGGGCTTGCCGTCGCGGGGGCCGGCCTTCTCGGGTTCCTGACCAGCGGCTCGCAGCCCGGCGTGGCCTTGTCGGCGGTCGCGGTCGGCGCCGGGCTGGCTCCCCTCTTTCCGCTGACCGTCTCGTTTCTGGCGGAACTGACCGCCTCGACCCGCTCCCGCTCCACCGGCTGGGTGTTCGCCCTCGCGGGCACGGGGGGCGCCGTCCTGCCCTGGCTGACCGCCCGGTTGGCCGGTGGCGCCGAGCGGCTGGGCGCCGGCTTCGTCGCGCCGATCGCGGGGCTGATCCTCCTCGCCCTTCTGTTCGGCCTCCTGAACCGCCTTCCGGCTCCGGCCGCACCACATCAGGTCCAACCTTGAAAGTAGACTGATTCGATGACTTCCGGCAGTCCAGACCGCGCCTTCCTCTCGACGTGTCTTGCGGTGGTGCTCGCCGCCTTTTCGCCCGCGCTTGCTCCTGGACAGTCGCAGGACAGCGAACGTCCGGCTTTCAGCGAGGTCGTCGACGTCCAGCTCGTCAACGTCGAGGTCTGGGTCAGCGACAACCGGGGCCGGCCCGTTACCGGTCTGAGCCTGGAGGACTTCGAGGTCCGGGAGGACGGAAGGCCGGTCACGGTCGAGTTCTTCAGCGAGGTGACCGATGCCGTGGCCGCCCGGACGGTCGGCGAGCCGGGCGACCGGACAGCGGACACCGCTCAGGAGCCGTCCGCGGGCGCCGGCCCGGCCGAACCCGCGCATCTCGTCCTCTACTTCGACGATCTCCACCTCGGTCCGGCCAGCCGCAAGCGGGCGATTGAGGATCTGCGGGCGTTCCTCGACGAGGAGAAGTTCCCCGCGGAGCGGGTCCTCATCTTCCGCCAGGACCGCAACCTCGTCACCGAGGCCTACTTTGGTTCCAGCCGCGAGGACCTCGACCTGGCACTCGAACGGATTGCGGCCTCGCCGGGAATGGGCGGCCAGTCGCAGCAGACGAAACGCCTGGCGGTCCAGAACCTGAACCAGCTCTGGAAAGACTCCAGGGAACTGGCGTCGATGGGTAGCAGCCGCCAGACGACGGCGCCGGCTCTTTGCCCCATGTTCATGCGGAGGGCGCTGCCCGAGGTCCAGAGCTACGCTCGCATCGGTCGCGACCGGATCGGCGCCACGCTCGATCATCTGACGACGACCGTCCGCTTCCTGGCCGCCCTGCCGGGCGTCAAGACGTTGCTCTACATCAGCGACTCTCTGGAGCGGACTCCGGGCTCGGACTTGCAAGCCTTCATCTCTGGCCTGTGCCCCGCCGGCGACCGGTTCCGCTCGCTCACACCAGTCGAGGAACTGTCCACCGGCTTTCACGAACTCACGCGTCACGCCAACGCGAACCGCGTCACGATCTACGCGCTCCAGACCAACGGCCTCCGCCCCCCCTTCCTGAGTGGGGCCGAGCAGGCGTCAGTGGACTTCCTGGGAGCGAATCCGTTCAACAGCGCAATCCGCGAGGCCGAACGCGACGGCATGGCCGTGCTCTCCGACGAGACCGGCGGCCGCGCCATCTTCAACCGCAACCAGTTCGGCGGCGAACTCGAACAGATCGCCAACGAGATGGCGAGCTACTACTCGCTCGCCTACCGCCCGCCCCATGGCGGCGATCGCGGCGAACACCAGATCCGCGTCAAGGTCCGCGGCCGGAACCTGCAGGTCCGTCACCGTCGCGGCTACCGCGACAAGAGTTCCGATCAGCGGATGAGCGAGCAGCTCGACGGCGCGCTCTATCTTGGCCTGGTCGAGAATCCGCTTGGCGTCCGGCTGGGCGCGGGCCGTGTGCGCGCGGCCGGCAGCGGCAAGCGGCGGCTGCCGCTCCACGTCATGGTGCCGGCCGCGCGGGTCGCCTTCCTGCCGTTCGAGGACAAGGAGATGGCGCAGATCAGGGTGGAGGTGGCCAGCCGCCATGCCCAGACCTCGAAGGTGGTGAGGGGCGAGAGGACGTTCCTGGTGGAGGTACCGCCGGATCGCGATACGCGCCTTCTCGACCTGATCTTCAACATCGACATTCCCGATGGCCTCAACATGGTCGCGGTTGCCGTGCGGGACGACGCCACCCGCGAAACCGCGTTCGTCTCGACCACCCTGGCCGTGGGCGAGGGGGCCGGGCAGGGACGCTGAGGTCGACCCCGTGGTGGCGCGCAGGGAAGTGGCCGCCCACTGGGTACGCCGGCGTGCCCGCCGGCTCCGCTCGGTCGCAATCGCCCTGATCGTGGCCGCCGGGCTGCCGGCGGCGACGCAACCGCAGGAAGAACCGCCGCCGGATGCCGCCATGCGGCGTGCCCTGACGGAGGCCGAGAGCATGCTGCGCCGGGACGAGCCGCAGGCGGCCGAGAGCTGGTATCGGGAGGCGTTGCTCGAGGGCTGGCTGCTGCTCGGCGACCTGCACCGGGCGGGTGATGCTCCCGCCGAAGCCGAGGCTGCCTATGGGCGAGCCTTGGTTTCGGCCCTTGAGGCGCGGCGCCCCCTTCTCGCCCTCGCCGAACTCGCGCTCGAACGCGGAGATCCGCGCGGCGCTGCCGATCATCTCCGGCGTCTGCTCGCGCGCGGCGCGGGCGACGGCCGAGCCGTACGGCTCCTGGCGCAGGCGTTCCAGGCCGATGGCAAGCCGGAACTGGCGGTGCAGCAATTGGAGCGGTCCGTCATCGAGTTCCCCGACGACCTCGAGACCCGGTTCGCTCTCGCCAGCGGCTACCTGCGCCTCGATCAACCGGAGGCCGCCGCGGAGCTGTTCGAGAAGCTGGCGGAAGAGCGCCCGATTCCCCAGAGTTGGGTGCTCATCGGCAGGACATACCGCGACTTTGGCCACTACGACCGGGGGCGCGTGGCGCTGCAACGCGCGCTCCAGCAGGACCCGGAAGTGCCTAGGGCGCACTACCATCTGGGGCTGCTCGAGCTCCTTGACGACGGCTTGGCCGCAGTTGAGCCGGCCATCGCCAACTTCGAGAAGGAGCGGCGCATCTCGGCGGACGCTCCCGTCAACGCCCTGTATCTCGGGATGGCACTGGTCGCGGCGCGGCGTTTCCAGGAGGCGCTGGCGCCTCTGGACGTGGCCGCGCGGCCGGAACTGGTCCGGCTCGATGCTCTTTTGTTCAAGGGCCAGGCCCTGCTTGGCCTTGACCGTTCGCGGGAAGCGGCGGACACGCTGGAGAGGGCCGTAGATCTGGCCGCCGACAGCTCGTCCAATCTTCTCAATCCGGGCCAGATGGGAAGCCTCCACTACCAGTTGGCCCTGGCTCTTCGCAGGTCGGGCAGGGGCGCGGAGGCCAGACCCCACTTCGAGGCCGCCCAGAAGTACTCCGCGGCCTCGACCGAAGGACTTCGCGATCGTCTGGCGGACTACCTCGCCGGCCGCGGGACGGAAGGGCAGGATGCGGCGCTGGCCGCGGCCGGCATCGCCGGGACGGCGGTGTCTGGCCTCGGACCGGATGATCGGTCGCGGCTCTTCGAGGCGGTGCGGACCACGCTGGCGCGGGCCTCCTTCAATCTTGGCGTCATGGCGACGCAGGCTCGGCGTTTCGTCAGGGCGGCCGACCACTTCGAACAGGCAGCTTCGGTCGATCCGGACTTTCCGCGGGTCCAGTACTCGCTCGGGGTCGCCCGCTTCAACGCCGGGCAGTTCCGGGAGGCCACGTCGCCCTTGTCCGCCGCCCTGGAGCGGCAGTCCGGCGCTCCGGCGCTGCGGCGGATGCTCGCCCTGGCCTGGCTCAACGCCGAGGTCTACGATCGCGCGGCGGAACTCCTGGCCAGCGACCCGGCTCGCGCCGCCGACCGTTCGCTCCAGTACGCCTACGGCCTGGCCCTGGTTCGGAGCGGCCGGACCGTCGAGGCGCGGCCGATCTTCGACCGGCTGCTCGCCGACCACGCCGACTGGCCCGAGCTGAACGTGCTGCTCGGCCAGGCGGCGGCGCAGGAAGGCGACTTCGACGCGGCGGTGGGGCATCTCGAACGGGCCATCGAACTTCGCCCCGGCGTCGCCGAGGCACAGGCCACGCTGGGGAACATCTATCTCCGTCAGGGGCGCCTCAAGGAGGCCGGCGCCGCGCTGCGTGCGGAACTGGCTGCCCATCCCGTCGACCACCGGTCGCGCTACGTCCTGGCGACCGTCCTTGAACTCGACAACCAGCCCGAGGCCGCGTTGCGCGAGGTGGAGCTGGTACTGGCCGCGGAACCCGACTTCGCCGACGCCGGCTACCTCCGCGGCAAGATTCTGCTCGAGGACGGCCGCGTCGACGAGGCGGCCGCGCAGTTGCTGGCGGCCGCGGAACTCGCGCCGGAGGATCCCAACATCCGCAACCAGCTCGGTCAGGCGTACCAGAAGCTCGGCGACCGGGAGAAGGCGCGCGAGCAGTTCGAGATCTTCCAGAGGCTGAAGGGGAGGTCGGACCAGTGAAGGACTGGGTGCGTTCGGCGGCGCTCTTTTCCCTGCTGCTCGCGCCGGCGGGTCTCGGCGCCCAGCCCGACGCCGCGGCGACGGAGTCGGTCCGCGGCCTGCTCGACCGCGCCCGGTCCCTCGCCTCGCGGAACGAGGTCGCCGCCGTCGAGACGCTCGGCCGGGCGGTCTCCCAGGCGCCCAACTCCGAGGAAGTCCTGAACGCCTACGCCCGCTTCTCTCTCGGCCGGGGCAATCCGGTCCAGGCGATCCTGGCGCTCGAGCCGCTGGCGCGGATGCACCCGAGGGAGACGGAGTACGCCTACCTGCTCGGTGTCGCCCGCATGCAAGTCGGGGAGATGTCGGACGCGGTTGCGGCGCTCCGCGATGCGGCCGCTCTCGACTCCGGCCGGGTCCTGACTCGCGTCGCCCTCGGCCTGGCGCTGAACCGGCTGAACCGGTTCGACGAGGCCCGAGAGGCACTGTCCACGGCCCTGCGGCTGGAGCCCGACAACGTCGAGGCGCTGGCCGCGATGTCGGAGACCGCCGAGGGGCTCGGGTTGCTGGCCGAAGCGACCCGGCTCGCGGACCGGGCCCTAGCGGTCAATCCCGATCACCCGACCGCGCTCGTGACGATCGGAACGGCCCGGTTGAAAGAAGGCCGCTTCGTGGAGGCCCGGGAAGCGCTCGCGCGAGCGGTCGCCGCTGAGCCCGATTCGATCAAGGGGCACTACCAGTTCAGCCTCGCCCTGGCTCGCCTCGGCGACCGTGAGGGGGCCGAGCGCCACTTGCGGCTTGCCCGGGAGGCTCAGGCTGCGATCGAACAGAGCACCCAGCGGCTGCGAACCATGCCGGCGCTTGAGTCGAGGGCGGTCCCGTGAGCCGGAAGTGTCATGCCGGGTTACGAGTGTGCTCGTTGCTGGCGGCGCTGCTGGCGTGGCCCATGTCCACGCTCGCCCAGGGCGCCGGCGACGCGCCCTTGTTTCGCGACATCACGGAGTCCACCGGCATCACCTTCCGCCACAACTCGGCGCCGGAGAAGAAGTACATCGTCGAGTCGATGAGCGGCGGCGTGGGACTGTTCGACTTCGACCGTGACGGCCTGCTCGACATCTACTTCGTCAACTCCCTGACGGTCGACACCGCGAACGACCCGGAGTCGTCGAACAGCGCGCTCTACCGCAACCTCGGCGACGGCACGTTCCGCGATATCGCGGCGGAGGCCGGAGTCGCCCACCCCGGCTGGGGGATGGGCCTGTGCATCGCCGACGTCGACGGGGACGGCTGGCAGGACCTCTACGTGACCGGGATCGGCCGGAACCGGCTCTACCGGAACTCGGGCGACGACACGTTCACCGACGTGGCGGCGGAGCTTGGCGTCGCGGCCTCGGGCTGGTCGACCGGCTGTGGCTTCGCCGACTACGACCGCGACGGCGATCTCGACCTGTTCGTGAGCCGTTACGTGGAGTTCGATCTCGACAACCTGCCGGAGTTCGGCAGCGACAAGACCTGCCAGTACCGCGGCGTCTCCGTCCAGTGCGGACCGCGCGGCCTGCCGGGCACCTCCGACCTCCTGTTCCGCCAGGAGGCGAGCGGCGCCTTCACGGAGGTCGGCGAGGAGGCGGGGGTGCGCGACCCGGACGGCTACTTCGGCCTCGGCATCGCCTGGGTCGACGCCGACGGCGACGGTTGGCTCGACCTCTACGTCGCCAACGACTCGACGCCCAACTACCTCTACATGAACCGGAAGGACGGCACCTTCGAAGAGTCGGGCTTCTTCATGGGCGTCGCGGTGAGCGAGGACGGCGGCGAGCAGGGAGGGATGGGCGTCGCGGTCGGCGACTACGACGGCAGCGGCCGGCTGAGCCTGTTCGTCAGCAACTTCGCCGAGGAGTACAACGCGCTCTACCGCAACGAGGGCGACTACTCGAGCGACGCCTCCTTCCGGTCGAGGACGGGTGCGTCGAGCCTGCCCTACGTCGGCTGGGGAACCGCGTTCTTCGACTACGACAACGACGGCTGGGAGGATCTGGTCGTGGTGAACGGCCACGTCTATCCCCAGCTCGACGGCGCCAGGCTCGGCGCTTCAGCCGGCTACCGCCAGCGCAAGCTCCTCTACCGCAACCTGGGCGACGGCACGTTCGAAGAGGTGGCCGAGCGAGGAGGTCCTGCTTTCCTCGAACAGACGGTCAGCCGCGGTCTGGCGATGGGCGACCTCGACAACGACGGCCGGCTGGACCTGGTAATCAACGACCTCGACGGCTCACCGATGGTGCTGCGCAACGAGGCCGGCGGCGGCCACTGGCTGCAAGTGCGGCTGGCCGGGGCCGGCAAGAACACCGACGCCATCGGCGCGCTGATCCAGGTTAGGACGGGAGAGCGTAGCCAGATCCGCAACATCCGCTCGGGCACCAGCTACCTCTCCCAGGACGACTTCCGGCAGCACTTTGGCCTCGGCGCCGCCGCCACCGTCGATTCCGTCGTCGTGACCTGGCCGGACGGCTCGACGACGGAGCGGGAAAACGTCGCCGCCGACCAGTTACTCGTGCTGGAGCAGTAGCGCTAGGGCTCGCGCGGCGCAATCCAGCGCTTGCCCGAGCTGTGCGGCGCGCTCCTTGCGCCACGGTTGAACCTCTCCGCCGCATGCGGATAGTCCGGTCCCACGACGCCGCCGGCGCACTCGCCGGCCGGCGGGATCACCCAGTCGCAGCCGGGCGTGTTCTCCGGGCCGTGGGCCCAGCATTGCTTCAGCGCCTCGAGGTCGGCCGCCAGTGAGCCCGGATCGTGGGGCGGCATGTGCTCGTTCGGCTCCCAGAAGTCGCCGGTGAACTCCTCCAGCGTTTCCATCGCGATCCGGTGGCAGCCGACGCAGCCATTGCCCTCGATGTGGATCGTTCGCATGTCCCAGGTCGGCGCGCCCACGACGTAGTAGGGCGGGTTCGGGCCGGGCAGGACCGGGACGACGGGCTGGCGCGGATTCTCGGGAAGTCGCGCGGACTTGATCCACGGGTTGTGGATGAACGGATCCGCCTGGTGGCAGCGGACGCACTGGATGTCTCCGGCAGGCATGTAGGCGTCGTCGAAGTCCGGTTCGTCGGGGCCGGGGAGCACGCCGAGCAGCCGGTTGTTCTCGCCGATGTGGGTCCAGGGGCTGTTGTCGCCCGACTCGAAGAAGCACGTGGCGCCGGTCTCACGGTTGTAGCCGATCATCTGCACCGAATCGCCGATGTCGACGTTGAAGACGTCGTCCCGCCCGTCGTGACGGCAGAAGCTCACCCAGACGACCTCGGGGCGTGCCGTGCCGTCGGCGTTCCTGCCCTGGTAGCGCTGGAGGCTCGAACCCGGCATGCAGTCGCCGATCTGGAGGCTGCCGTCGTCGCAAGCGTGGAGCCCCGGGTCCTCGAAGATCTCCCGGCCGTCCTGCCGGATGCGGATACGCGCGCCCTGGCCGCAGTCGACCGTCGGCGCCACGCCCACATGCGGTTCGCACATCGCCGCGTAGGCGCGGGCACTCTTCGGCATGGGCGGGTTCGCGCCCGCGGGCACGCACTGCTGCGGGGATTGCCCGTGCATTAGAGCTGGACTCAGCGCAACGGCGAGCACGAGCGCCACACACTGGGTAATGGGATGGTCCGTCCCGCACCCATACGGCCTCTTGAGGGCCAGAATGGTGTTTTCACCAACCAACAAGGAGGAGGCGGACCGTGGAAGAGATTACTCGAGTCGGTATCGATCTGGGCAAGCACGTGTACCAGGTGTGCGGTATGGACGGTTCTGGGGCGGTGGTGTTGCAGCGTCAGGTGAAGGCGCCGCGGTTGATGGAGTTGATGTCTCGGTTGAAGCCTTGCCTGGTGGGCATGGAGGCGAGCTGCGGCGCGCACCACTGGGTGGAGAAGCTGAGCGATCTGGGTCACGACGTGCGGATGATGAGTCCTCAGTTTGTGCGTCCGTACGTGAAGTCGAACAAGAGCGACTACCACGACGCGGAGGCGATCTGCGAGGCGGTGTCACGTCCGACGATGCGTTTCGTGCCTTACAAGACGAAGGAGCGTCGGGCGCTTCAGCAGGTGCATCGGAGCCGGGAGGCGATGGTGGGTCTGCGCACGCAGTTGTTAGGGGCAACTGTAAATCTCCCACTTGTGGCAGTCGAAAACTGCACACTTCGCGGTGTGTCGGGGGTCGCAGGCCGTTCCATGCTGGTGGCTTCGCCAACAGCCATGGAGCGAGGTGCGGATGCACGGATGGGAGACGAGGATGTTGTTGAGGCACTACCTGGAGGCTGGCGTCTCGAAGGCGGAGCTGGCCAGGCGTTTCGGTGTGAGTCGCCGGACGATCCACTCGTGGATCGAGTCCGGACAGTTGGAGCGCGACCTGTCGTCGGGCGGGAGCCAGTACTCGCCGCGGCCCCGGCCGCCGCACAAGCTGGACCCCTACAAGGAGTTGATCGCGGTTCGTCTGGACGAGTTCCCCAAGCTGTCGGCGAAGCGCCTGTTCGACGAGGTGCGCGCTCTGGGCTACGACGGCGGATACAGCCGGGTGCGGGACCATGTGCGGGCGGTGCGGCCTCGGGCGCCGGAGGCGCCTCTGGTGCGGTTCGAGACACCGGCGGGTCATCAGGGCCAGGTGGACTTCGGGAGGTTCAAGCTGTCCTGGGGTATTCGCCACGCGCTGCTGGTGGTGCTCGGCTACTCCCGGCTTCTGTGGCTGCGGTTCTACTCCCGGCAGACGATGCCGGTCCTCTTCGAGGGCCTTGAGGCCGCCTTCGAGCGCTTCGGCGGCGTGCCGCGGGAGCTGTTGTTCGACCAGATGCGGTCCGTGGTGGTGTCGGACGACCGTTTCTCGGGCGGTGGCCTGGTGGTCAACGCGGAGTTTCTGCGATTCGCGGCCCACTGGGGATTCGTGCCTCGCGCCTGCCGTCCGTACCGGGCGCAGACCAAGGGCAAGGTGGAGCGCCCGATCGGGTACGTGCGGACCGGCTTCTTCTACGGTCGGGAGTTCATCAACGACGCGGACCTGAATGAGCAGGCGGAGCGCTGGGTCGAGGGCACGGCCAACGTTCGTCTTCACGGCACGACGCGCGAGCGGCCCACAGACCGGTTCGAGAGGGACGAGCGCCAGGCGCTTCGCCCCCTGGCGCTTGCGCCGTATCGGCGCTTGGGCAGCCCGCCGGCGACGGTCGAGCCGTCTCGCCCGGTACTGGCGACCACGGTGCAGGTGCAGCGCCGGCCGCTGCGGGACTACTCGGAGGCGGTCAGTTGAAGGCGCTGGCCGGCGACCGCCGGGCCCGGCTGCGAGCGATGCTGGCGGACCTGAAACTGCCCGGAGCGCTGGAGGCGGTTGACGGCATCCTGGCCCAGGCGGACAGCGGCGCGGTGACCGCGGGCGAGGCGATCGAGGAGCTGCTCAATGCCCAGATCGTCCTGCGCAACAACCGTCGCCTGCAGACGGCGATGCGCTCCTCGCGCCTGCCGGCGGTCAAGACGCTCGAGCAGTTCGACTTCAGCTTCCAGCCGAGCATCAAGCGCGAGCAGATCGAGAGCCTCCACGAGCTCGGCTTTCTGGAGCGCGCAGAGAACGTGATCCTCCTGGGACCGCCGGGAGTGGGCAAGACGCATCTGGCCATCAGCCTGGCGATCGCGGCCGCGGAGTCGGGCCGCAGGGTCTACTACGGCACGCTGGCGGCGCTGATCGACTCGCTGACCGAAGCCAAGGCCGCCGGCAACCTGTCGCGGCGGCTCCGGGTGCTTACCCACCCGGCGCTGCTGGTCGTCGACGAGATCGGCTACCTGCCGATCAGCCAGGACGGCGCCGTGCTCTTCTTCCAGTTGATCAACGCCCGGCACGAGCGGGCCTCGACCGTCCTGACGTCCAACAAGGGCTTTGAGGAATGGGGCGGCGTGCTCGGCGACGAGATCATGGCCGCGGCGCTCATCGACCGCCTGCTGCACCACTGCCACATCGTCAATATCCGCGGCAACAGCTACCGGATGAGAGCCCACCAGGACCTGCTACGGACTGCCGCAGACGAGCGGGGCAGGGAAGCCGCGCCGTGATCGACCGCCAAACCCCCAGCCGCGCCGCGCGTCCGGTGTCGGCCTCCGGTCGCTCCGCTCCCTCCCGCCGACACCGGAGTCCTGCACCACTACCCCGGACGCCTGCTCCAACCGCTACCGCCCCGGAACAAGTGTGCAGTCTTCAGTTGCCACAAGTGTGCAGTTTTCGGTTGCCATTGACACCGGGGGCCGAACGTCGCCACGGTGGCGGTGGCGAACAAGCTGGCGCGGATCGCCTGGGCGGTGCTCAGGCACGACGAGAGCTACAGCGACGCGCTGCACGTCGGCGGTCGAACGAAGGCGCCGCGGGCCGCGTAGGCGGTCCGAGGCACAGGGAACCAACCAAGGGAGGATTGCCCCACCAAGCAGTTTGCGAGGACTTTTTCGAGCGATGGCGAAATAGGTCGGACCGGCGCGTCGATCAGCCTGAACCCGCGCAAGGCCCATCAAGAGGCCGTCTGGGTGTGAAGAGGCCGGCGCGCGCGTATTCCATCGGGGCCAGGGAACTCCAACACGGAGACTCCCATCAACAGGCCGGATACATGCAAGCAACTGCACCTACCTCGCCAGAAACCCGGAAAGAGCCCTTGCACAAGCGGGGCGGACCATACATGCGCGGGTCTTCTGACCCGCTGCCGCCAGAGGCGGCCAGGAAGACGCGCCGGCCGGCAGGCCGGCGTCCGCTTTGGCGCGCGACCATGCTGCTCCCCTGACCCTACATCTCCAGCGAGACTTCCTTCTTCGCGTTCGACTCCAGCGACTGGACCGTGCGCTTCAGGTACTTGTTCAACTGCCGGTCGTAGCGGCTCGTGGCGCCGGCGTGGCGAGCCCGCACGTAGGGTTCCCAGCGGGCTTCGCCGGCCGCCTCGACCTGGTCGCCCATCACGGTGACCCGCTGGATGATCCGCTCCTCGTTGAAGTCGTTCAGCACGAAGTGCTGGGTGCAGCGGTTGTCCCACATCGCGAGGGTGCCCTGCTGCCAGCGATACCGCACGGTGAAGCGGGTGTTCGTCGCCCAGCGGGTCAGGTAGCCGAGCAGGTGGTCGCTCTCCTCGTGGCTGAGCTCGACGATGCGGCGCGTGAAGTGCTCGTTGACGAACAGCGACTTGCGGCCTGTCTCCGGGTGGACGCGGACGACGGGGTGGATCGTCATCTTCTCCGGCTTGCCATGCGGGGTCGCGTCGTGGAGCGCGGTCAGGCCCTCGCAGAGTTCCTGCAGCGGCGGCGAGAGTTCCTCGTAGGCCCTGTACATGTTGGCCCACATCGTGTCTCCGCCGACCTCGGGGCACTTGACCATGTTCAGGATCGCCATCACCGAGGGGCTCTCCTGGAAGCTGATGTCGCTGTGCCATTCGTCGGCGACGCCGCCGCGGGTGGCGACCAGCTCGAAGACCTCGGGATGGTCGAGGAAGGGGTTGTTCAGGTGCGGGTGCCCCTCGAGCTCGCCGAAGTGCTGCCCGAACCTGACGTGCTGCTCCACCGTCAGATGCTGGTCTGGAAAGAAGAGGACCTGATGGTCCAACAGAAGGCCGCGGATCGTTGCGGCCTCCTCGGGGCCGGCGCTCGCCAGCGGCAGATCGTGGACCTCGGCGCCTAGGGACCCGGAGAGACGGACGACTCGATGGCTCATGGGAGTTCTCCTGCGGTTGAAGATCGAGGCTATCTCTAACGGCGGCCGTCGTGGGTCATTCGCGAGTGGTCTCGAGGATGTCTGTCATTTCGATGATGCGATCACCGATTTGACATAGGCGGCGCGGCGGAGCAGACTTCTGCCGTGATCTCCCGGCACATTACGCCCGCGCTGAAACGCGCCGCGCGGGACTATCCCGTCGTAACGCTGACCGGGCCGCGACAGTCGGGAAAGACGACCCTGGTGCGAGCCGTCTTCCCCGAACACGCCTACATGTCGCTCGAATCCCCGGATGTGCGCGCACGGGCTCTCGAGGACCCTCGCGCCTTCCTGGCTCAGGCGGACCGCATGATCCTCGACGAGATCCAGCGAGCGCCCGAGCTGCTCTCCTACGTACAGGGCCTCGTCGATGACGACCTTCGCGCCGGCCGCTTCATCGTGACCGGGTCGCAGAACGTCCTCCTTCTCAGATCGGTTTCGCAGACGCTGGCGGGCAGGACGGCGTTGCTCGTCCTGCACCCTTTCTCGCTGGCGGAACTGCGCGGCCTGTCGGCGCTGGAGCCGCTGAGCCTGGACCTTCCGGCCGACGGTGAAGGCGGCGGCGGGACGAACGCGGCCGCGGCCGCGGCCGCGGCGGCGCCGCTGGCCGCGGATGCGCTCTGGGACACCCTGGTCACGGGCTTCTTTCCGCCGATCCACGACCGCGGCGTCCCGGCCGGCGAGTGGTTGGCCGACTACTTCCGAACCTACGTCGAGCGCGATCTGCGTGAAGTGACCCAGGTGCTCGACCTGCGGCAGTTCGAGACGTTCATGCGGCTGGCGGCTGCTCGTACGGCGTCCGAGCTGAACCTGAGCGCGCTGGCTGGCGACGTCGGCGTGACGCAGCAGACCGCTCGACGCTGGTTCAACGCGCTGGAGATCGGCTACCTGGCTACCGCGCTTCCTCCCCATCACGCCAACTATCGGAAACGTCTGCGGAAGCGCCCGCGGCTGCACTTCCTCGATACGGGGCTGATCTGCTACCTGCTTGGGATTCGGGACGGCGCGATGCTTGAGAGTCATCCGCTGCGCGGCGCGATCTTCGAGTCCTTCGTCGTGGCGGAACTCGTCAAGGCCTTCTCGGCGACGCGTCGCGACTTTCCGCTGTTCTTCTGGCGGGACGCCGCCGGGCACGAGATCGATGTTCTTGTCGACGCGGGCGATCGCCTTGTTCCGATCGAAGTCAAGTCGGGGCGCACCGTGGCCGCGGACGCCGTCGCAACCCTGGAATGGTGGACCTCGATTCCGGCGAATCCGAACCGGGGCGGCGTTCTGGTTCACGGCGGAACCGGCAGCTTCGACCTGAAGGGCTACAGGGTCCTGCCGTGGTTTCTGACCCGGGAGCCTTGAGCCCTAGACTCTCCGTCATGCGCATCCAACCCTGCCTTCTCGCCGCCGCCCTCGCCGCGGTCTCCCTGCCCTGTTCGGAGCCCGCGGAGCAGGACGAAGGTCCCCGCGTGGAGGCGGACGGCACCGTCCACGTCCCGGCCTTCGACCTGCCGGAGACCTCCTACCTGAGCGACGAGTCGCGGGCCGCGATGAAGCACTTCCGCGAGGTCTACGGACCGGAGTTCGGCACTTTCTCCGAGGGCTGCGCGAACCTGAACGACGTCGCCGATGACCCCGAGGCGATTCGGGCCGCGCGCCAGTGCGTCGCCGACGGCTACTACAAGACGGCCATCTACCGGGACACCGTCGCCAAGCACCCGGTGAAGATCACCGCGGAGACGATCGCCGGCGTGTACACCGAGGTGTTTGTCCCCGAACGGGGCGTCGCCGAGAAGAAGGAGGACCGGCTGCTGATCAGCATTCACGGCGGCGGCTTCCGCGTCGGCGCCCGCTACTTCAGCCAGACGGAGGCGATGCAGGTCGCCGACATGGGCGGCTACAAGGTGATCAGCCCCGACTACCGGATGGCGCCGGAGGCCACCCATCCGGCGGGCGTCGAGGACGTCATCGCCGTCTACAGGGCGATGCTCGAGGACTACGAGGCGTCGAAGATCGGCATCTACGGCTGCTCGGCCGGCGCCATGCTCACCGCCCAGACGGTCGCGTACATGCTCGAGAACGACGTGCCGCTGCCGGGCGCGATCGGTCTCTTCTGCGCCGGGATACCGACGACCGACGGCGACACCCCCGGCGTCTTCAGGATGGGCCGCAGCGAGAGCGCCTTCCTCGTGTCCGCGTTGGGCGGCTTCCCGCGCCCGGTCGAGCCGGCCGAGCCGCCCCAGCCGAGCGGCTACTTCCGCGGTGTGAAAGCCGGCGACCCCGTCGTCGCTCCCGGCGACCACGACGACCTGCTCGCCCGCTTCCCGCCGGCGCTACTGATCAGCGGCACCCGCGACTTCGCGCTCGGCGGCGTCCTGGCCAGCCACAACAAGCTGGTCAGCCTCGGCGTCGAGGCCGACCTGCACGTCTGGGAAGGCCTCGGGCACGCGACGTTCGCGTTCAACCCGCGTCTGCCCGAGTCGGACGAAGTGCACAACGTGATCGTGCGCTTCTTCGACCGACACCTTTCCCGGTAGAGCGGTGGCCGCGCACGGCCATGTGCTGGAGGCTGGAAGCGGTGGTGCTGGGGGACTACGCTCGTTACTCGCGCTTGACAAACTGGAACGCGGAACCTAGCGTTCGGCCGGTTCACGAACACAGGTTCAACTGGCGGGATTCCCGGGAGCCCGGGATGTCCGGCAACACCATGGAGATTGTCGATGAAGAAGAGCGTCTTGGTTCAGGTTGTGGCGGTGGGCATCGTGCTCGTCGTGGGGGTTCTGGGTGCGTCGCCCGCCGAATCGCAGGATCGCGACCCCTGCAACTTCTACGAAGACTCGACCTTCGGGGGCAGTAGCTGCGCCGGGAACGGACGCGGCTGCATGGAGTGCAACTTCGAGATCGACGGCGACTGGATCACGATCATCTTCTACTCGCCTACCCCCGGCGGACCAACCGTGCCGCCGCGTCTTGGCTCGGAGTTGGCAGCCGCGGTAGACCTGCGGGAGTCGGACGATTGGAGGGTTCCGACCTACCAGCCCGTACAGTCCGTGCAGGCGCTGCGCTCATGCGCGCAAGACGGGCGAATCTTCGATGCCTTGGCCCAGAGAGGCCAAGAGGCCGTCGTTCCGTCCTCGCCCGTTCGTGCTCGGACCAGAAGATACCTGGACCCAGTAGCCGCGCCTTGAGGAGATGATCGACTGGTGGCGTACCGGTCACTTGGGCCGGTATGTGACTTTCAGTCTCGTCCTCGGCCTGCAGCTCTGCGTCTCCGCAGAGCTTCGCGCCCAAAGTGACCTTGCAGGCCCGGCGATCCATGGCCTGCGCGCCGTCGAGTTGCCGGGGCCTGTGGCGCGGACAACCGACGTGCGCTGGTTCGGCGAGGGTGTGCTCCTGCTCGGTGTCGTAGAGGGTGGGGTCTTCTCCTGGCGCATCGGCGAGGACGAAGCCCGGCGCGAAGTCAGGCTGTTCGGGACCAAGTACCGTGTGCCCGGTCGCCCTGACTACGGCCGCTTGGGGGGCACGGGTTCGGACGATTTTGCCTTCGGCAACAGCTTGTTCGGCGTCTACATCCACGAGCCAACAGGAATCCGACTTCTCAAGGATGTTGAGTTGGTTGGCGATATCGACCGTAAGGCCAGTTTGACCGCAACGGTAGGCCTGAGCAGAACGGAGGACCGAAGCTGGGAGAATCATGTGGCCTGGCTCTTTGACGGGCCGGGGGTGCGGCCGCTCTTGCCGACTCGAGATGAGGGCTTGGCTATGGCTCTCTGCTACCAGGCGGAATTGTCGGTGATCCGCTTCCTCTCAGAAGATCGCTTGCTGGTCGTACCCGGTGCCGAACGGGGGGTTTTCGTCTATGACCGGGACGGCTCCCTCATGGACAGTCTGACTTCCGAGTCGTTCTTCGCCGATTCGGGCTGCGAGATCGGGGAGGAACAGTCGCTTCTGATGGCGGGCGCACCTTATAGAACGGCTTGGCTGAACCGGCGGCGGGTGATCGATGAGGTTGTCGCCGACGGTGTAGGCAACGTCTACCTCTTCGTTCGCAGCTTCTCTGCCGACCAGCCGCCTTCCTCCCTTTCGTCGACCACCCCGCTACCGGCTCCTGGGAGTGCCGGCCTAGGGAGCGTCGAGAGCGTCGCTGACCAGATCAAGCGGGCGAAAGATGGTCAGTCCGCCCCCATTCTGGTACGTACGGAGCAGGATCTGGAGGAACTTGTGACCGCGCTTCGCGATGCCGGCGAACCGCTCGAGGAAGCGGTCGAGAAGCGGATCGAGCAGATGAGATCTCTGATTGCCGCGAGGGAACCGGCCCCCGACATCTCGGGGGAGGCATCCGACTATCCTCCGAGGGGCCGGGTCTGCTGGGATTTGGTCCATGCTCATTCTGACGACTTCAGCGACGTGACCCGACTCCCGTGCGCGATCATGTCGAACCTCGGTGACGCCCGCCTCCGGGCAGATCTTCGTGGCGAACGGGCGGTCGTCCTGCTCAAGAGCGATGCGCTCAGTCCGAGGTATGGGCGGCCGTCAGAGATCTTCACGACTCGCCTTCTGGCGCCCTCGGACTGACGCGATGCGGGTTCTGGCGGCGGTGGTTGGTGCCATTGTGTTGCCCGGGGCTGCGCTCGGCCAGGGCACTGCGACGATGCAGTTCGTGTGTCTGGACGTGGACCGCCGGGCCGTCTCTTCGGAACCTCTGATCGTGGCGTCGCCACAAGAGACTTGGTCGGTCCTGGAAGGGCTCGCGGATGGAGAGGCCTTGACACACTGCTGGTCGTGGAGCCGGGCTTGTCCGGTGAGTCGGATTCTACCCGGGGAGGACCCGACCAGCCGGTGCGAAACGGACCGCCGCTTGCAGTTTCGGGTCCGAGTTCCCCAGGCGATCGGCGCACCTTCGGATTCGCCCGCTCGCGTGGAAGTCACGGCGGCCCCAGTCGACATGTGGCGGGAAGTGCCTTTCAGCTTGTTGCCGTTCGTGGGTGCAGATCCGCTGACTTCGTTCTCTGTGCCTCGGAATCCCGGATCATGGCGAGTGCAGGCCCGCATGGACGGGAGAGCCTCGGCGTGGCGGGACGTGCTTCCCGAGGAGGGGCTGGTGGAGTTGGTCCTGCAGCCCTCGATTCGTCTCGACGTGCAAGTCACCGCTGAGCATGCGCCGTTGACGAGTGCGCGTCTTTCCCTGGTGCGTCCAGCCAAAGGCCCCAGGCGTCCTGAGGAGCTTCTCGTCTTCGATCATGTGGGTGACTCTGGCCGGGTCGGCCTCACGCTGCCCGAACAGGAGCGCTCTCTGATCGTGGTTGCGGGAAAGGGCAGAAGCGCCACAGTGTTTCGAAGACCAGGCGACGTGCCGCCGAGAGTGGAACTTCACCCGGGACTAAGCGTTAGCGGTCGTGCGCTGAACGATGCCGGGGCGGCGTTGGGTGGTGCCCGTGTCGTTGGTTTCTCCCGGATCCCGGGTGGTGGGCGACTGATGCAACGCCACGACGGGGAATCTACGCCCGATGGCCGGTTCCACCTGTCCGGGTTCTCGGAAGGCGTCGCATCGGTCCGAGCGGACCACGGTGAGCTCTCGTTCTCACGGATGTTGGACCTGGAGGCCTCGTTGGATTTGGGGCAGGTCGTGCTGATGAAAGCCGAGCACGTTTGGGTCCGCGTCGTCGACAGCGGGAGACTGTCGCCGATTGCCGAGGCGCGTGTTCGGGCCGGCAGCTCAGAATGGCAGGTCGATGAGGAGGGTTTGGCCCGCCTGTCGCTCGTTGAACGCCGGGAGGTCGTTGCGCAAGCCAAGGGCTACCATCTCGAACGCTTGGAGTTGCCCGAGGGCGCAGGCGCGACCTTCGAGCAGCCCTTTGTGATCCCGCTTGCGGCCGCGTTGCAAGTTGAAGGCAGGTTCTTGGCAGCGGACGGGCGCACGCCCGCGGCGGCGGGTCGGGTTACGGCCCTCCGGAGGCACAAAGGGGTGACGAGCAGTAACTTCGCAGCGATCGAGGCGGACGGCCGTTTCTCCATTCAACTGAGTCCGGGATCCTGGACCCTTGAACTCTCGGCTGGCAACGCGGGGTTGCTACGGCTCGACGTGACGGGATTGGCAGGGGAGACGCGGGACTTGGGTGACCTCATTGCTCCTGCCTCGGCCTGGGTGTCCGGCTACGTCGTGAGTCCAGAGTACGAACCCGTGTTCGGCGCCGAAGTGTCGCATATGCCAGCGGCTGCCTTCGGTCCGCTGATGGCTTGGGCCTTGGGCGAATTCGATACCGTCGAGACGACCGCCGAAGGGTACTTCGAGTTGTTTGGGCTGGCGCCGGGCGCTTCGACTCTTCGCGTGGAGGCGGAGGGTTTCGCGCCCCTGCAGTTCGGGGTCGAGGCCGAGGGGCTGGAGTGGCTCGACGCGGGGACGATCGAGTTGTCACGAGGCCGCCGTGTGACCGTGCAGTCGGACGTGGAAGCTGGCCAGGTCGTGCTCGACACAGGAGGTTTGGGCCATCCGAGGGACCGGATGACGGCTGCCTTGGTCGATCGCAGGGCCGTAGTCGACCGTGTGCCCCTGGGGTCCTTTCGCCTCACGGTCGTCGATGACGGCGTTCCGGTGTGCGAGCGGGCCGAGGAGAGTGAGACGGGCGACGTGAACGTGCGCTGCGACCGGAGCACGATGATCGTGTCCGGCCGGGTCGCGATCGGAGGTCTTCCTGGAGATGGCGTGCTGGTGTGGCAGCAGAAGCAACACGCCGAGCTTCCGGAGGGTGTGATCAGAACGGTCGGCCGGGGCCTTCCCACGACCCAAGCCGTCACAAATCGCCCGCAGGAGAGGCGGGCGCTGCTGGATGCGGAGGGAAGGTACCGGATGAGAGATGTGCTTCCCGGCGCTTGGGAGGTGATCTGGATGTCATTCGAGGGTGTGCGGCAGGAGGTTCGCGGGGTGGCCGTGCCGAATGCTCCTGGCGAGGAGTTCGTCCACAACTTCGACTACAGCGGCGCAGTGATTGACGGCGTGGTGATGGACGCTGAAGGCGGTCTGGCCGCTGAAGCCACGGTCGATGTGTTCCCAGGCCGTCGAGCGGTCGTGGCGGACGCCAGCGGTCGATTCCAGGTGCTGGGTCTCTCGCCCGGTGCCTACCAACTGCGGGCGCGGTTGCGTCATCAACGGTCCTCTCTCCTGAACGTTGAGTTGCGGGACTACGCTGACCGCGAGGCGGTGGAACTCCTCCTGGTGGATGAACCGCCGAACGAGGAACTGGAGATTCGCATCGTCGGCGGTGACCGCGGCTTCTGCTTCGTGGAGATGGAGTCGGGTGCGTCTCAAATGATCCGAATCGACGCGGGGAGGGCCAGACAGAAGCCCTTGCCGCCGTTGGCGGAACGAGTCCGAATCGCGTGCCAGACTGACGGGCGGTATGTTCTCACCGGCTGGCAGGATCTTCGGGCCGCGCTGGATCGAGGGGTCGATCTCGACGCCCGCGAATCGGACTCCGCCATCATGCTCGTTGGCGAAGCGCCGGTGGCGGGAGTGGAAGTCACGGGCCCCGGAGGCTGGGATCTTGGCGCGTTGCGCATCTGGTTCGGAGGCGCGAGAACGTTTCGGGCGGGAGAGTCGATCACGAACCTCCCCGAAGGGACCTACTCCGTGCGCTGGAACGAACAGACGGCTTTGGTGCGAACGGAGCGCCGGCGGGTTACGGAAGTCGAGATCGGGGACTGATCAGCGGCCGGCGATCACGCGAGCGAAACCGGCCGCCGAAGAAGGAAGAACCGCCGCGGTGGCCGGAAGCACGCTTGGCGATGTGGAAGGTGACGCTGCGGGATCTATTCCTGCCGGCATAGGGGAGAGCGTAATGCGGCTTCACTCATCGCTGGGCGTTCCCGGCCGTCGGTAGGTCAGGACGATGCTGTGGTGTTGGACGGTCTTCGTCTTCTTCGAGAAGTCGATGATCTTCCAGGCGATCCCCTTACCTTTGTCCGTCTGAGCAGTCAGGGCGATCGTGACCTTCCCCTCGAATGGGGTCAATCCGCTCGGAATGTGCTTCCTGAGTTCGTCGATCTGGTCGCTGACGACGCTCGGGCTTCGGGCGTCGGATCGAACCGCCTCTTCCGAAGACTCTCGCTCGAGACCGAAGGCGTCGAAGGCCGTATCGAGTGCCATCAGGCCCTCTGACAGGTCCGGTAGCTCATCGGTGTCTCCGCTCCTGGTGCCGGACGGTTCCAGCGTGCAAGCCGTGAGAACGAGGACGGACGCGATAGCGATCTTGGTGTGGTTTCTAAGCGGCATGGGTTCCCTCCTTCCTGCCGTAGCCAAGCGCCTCTGGAATCAGCCTATCTGGGCCGCGCCGACCCTCTGCTGGCACCTGTGGAAAACGGTGGAAGTGCCTGTTTTCAGTGACTTGCGGGCGAGCGTAGCCCTCCCGCGGTCTCACCAAGCGTCAAGTCAGCCAGCCGGAAGAAGGTCCCGAAGCCGCAGCGACGAGTGCAACCGAGGTCTTTGCCGACCTCGACTGTGGCTAGCCAAATGCGCCATCCGGCGACGGAAGGCGCGGCTGGCCCGGTTGCTCGCCGCCGCTCGTGCTGCGCCGGGCGATCCAAAGCAATGGCGCGATCCTGGAACGCGTTCAGGCGGGTGTCCGGTATCGCTTCCGGGTGCTGGCATCCGGCCTCGACGAATGGCAGGCCCGGGTGTTCGAGGACGCCGCAATCCGGCGGTTGAAACGTCCTCTCAACAGAACGGCGAACGCTCGCTGGTGGCGCGACCCGCTCGCCGATCGGCCCTAGACCTAACGAGGCTTCGCCTCAGACCGACGAGCATGTCCTCCTGGTACCCGTTGGCACTCGCCGTTCCATAGATGGATGGCTCTGAGAGAAACTTGCCTCAATTGTGAAGACGCCACTCGTTCAAGGAATCTAGAACGCTCATCACGAGGACGCGGTCGCGCGGTACTGGCAGGTCCAGCGCGGGAGGCCCTGAGCGGAGCTCCCGCGGCCGTTCGACGGGGAAGCAGCCAATCACACCGGCTTGGTGCTCTTGCTTTGCCGGCCTTCGATGCCCGACTCGCACCGTCCAGTCTCAAGACGGCGGCTCCGTGACGGATAGTGTCGTGTACTAGGGAGGAAGCTCCATGGCTGCGAATCACCTCGTCCAAGCTCGCATCAACCCGGCCGTCAAGGAAGAAGCGGCGGCCGTCCTGGCCGCCATGGGCCTGACCGTGTCCGACGCGGTACGCCTCCTGTTGACCAAGGTCGCCCACGAGAAGGCGCTTCCCTTCGCGCCGTTGGTGCCTGACGCCGCCACCATCGAAGCGATGAAGGAAGCCCGTCGAGGCGGACTACCCCGGTTCGCCAGCGTCGAGGATCTTCTCGACGATCTGCATGCGGAGGATTGAGCGCCAGTTCGAGCGCGACTACAAGCGCGAACAGCAAGGCAACGGGCGGCAGCAGGTCGGGAAGCGCTTGGGACCGAGAGCCGCGAGCGCGGCCATTTGAGCGAGTCCCGGGCTCCGGGCCTTTGTTCTGATCGAAGGACCCAGGAGCCGGAAGGCGGGCGAATGGGGGCCGCGCCTTCAGCCGACCTTCTTCAACATGCGTGCATGGGTGAGAGCGGTCGCCGTCACGGGGCGGAGCCTCGATGCCGGCACGGTCGCCACCGCCGCAGTGCTGCCGTCCACGGCCAGGAACTCCACTTCGAAGGCCTCGCCGTCGCGGTGAACGTGCACGATCGTCCCGACGTCTCCGCCCTTCAAGCGGCCGTCCCGAAGGTCCTCCGTGAGTACGATCTGGTCATGTTCTGCGAGCATTTCGTCTCCTCAACGGATAGGCGGTGACGAGGCGCGGAGCGCTTCCGCTGCTGTCAACGATCCACACGGTCCGCACTCGGGGGCTGCGACCGCTCGGGGTCTCGATAGGGCCGTCCACGCTGTGCCTCGTTCCATAGCGCGATCTTGACATCTCGGCGACCTCACCGGCGGCCCCGTGCTCACGCAGCGCCCCTGCGAGTGTATTCCAGCGGCGCGCGCGGAATCCGAACATCGAGAGGAACGCCGCCTTGCTCTGTCCCTCGGGCTGGCTTGTCGAGGGCAGGTACTCTTCCGCCCTAAGACATCTTGCGAGACAAACAACAATCCTTGTACCCTCGGCGCATGCACAAGGTCCTCGTCTCCTGGATCGGCACCGCAGATCTCCGCGCACCCAAGGAACATGCCGAGGTCGGTACGGGCCCGGTCGCCCAGGCGCTCTCGGCACGCCGCTTCGATGAGGCTTGCCTGCTTACGAACCACGAACAGGATGCCGTTAGCCGATACCGGTCCTGGCTGAGGGCGCGAGCGCCCGACGTACGGATTCGGGTGGTCCATGAGAATCTGACCAGCCCGACCGACTTCGGCGAGATCTACGCTGCCGCGGTCCGCGCGTGCGAGAGCGCGATCGACAACGCCGCCGAGACTTCTCTCACTTTCCACCTGAGCCCCGGCACGCCGGCCATGGCGGCGATCTGGCTCATCCTCGCCAATACGCGCTTTCCTGCCGCACTCATCGAGTCCTCGCGCGAACACGGCGTGCGCGACGTGTCCGTCCCGTTCGACATCAGCGCCGACTTCCTTCCCGACCTTCTGCGGCAGTCGGACCGGGAACTGGAACGACTGGCGGCCGGACTTCCGCCGGAGGCGCCGGAGTTCGAGGAGATCATCCACCGGAGCCCGGCGATGAAGCGCATCGTCCTGCGGGCGCGACGCGTCGCTCCGCGCTCCGTACCGGTCCTGATCGAGGGCGAGACCGGCACCGGCAAGGAACTGCTGGCGAGAGCGATCCACCGCGCCAGCCCCCGCAGCGACCGGCCCTTCGTGGCGGTCAACTGCGGCGCCCTGCCGCCCGAACTCGTCGAGTCCGAGCTCTTCGGTCACGAGAAGGGCGCCTTCACCGGCGCCTCGGCGCGCCGCAAAGGCCACTTCGTCAGTGCGGACGGCGGAACCCTCTTCCTCGACGAGATCGGTGAACTGCCCTTGCCGGCCCAGGTGAAGCTCCTGCGCGCGCTCCAGGAAGGCGAGGTCCTGCCGGTTGGGAGTTCGCGTCCGCTGAAGGTCGATGTCCGGCCGGTGGCCGCGACCAACCGTTCGCTGCCGTCCGAGGTGGCGGCCGGCCGCTTCCGAGAGGACCTCTTCTACCGTCTGGCCGTGGCGGTACTGCGCCTGCCCCCGCTGCGTGAGCGCCCGGGCGACTTGGCGCTCCTTCTCGACCGGTTCCTGGAACAGGTGAACCGCGAAGGGGCGGAACAGCCGGGATTCGTGAACAAGAAACTGTCTGTCGGCGCAAGAAAAGTGGTGCTCTCCCACGCCTGGCCCGGCAACGTGCGTGAACTCCAGAACACCCTCCGCCGCGCCGCCATCTGGTCCTCCGACGAGACCCTGACCGCTGAGGACATGCGGGAGGCTCTGATTCCTCTGGCCGCCGGCGACCGGCGCGAGACGGTACTGAACCGTCCGCTGGAAGAAGGCCTGGATCTCAGGGAACTCCTGGCAGACGTGGCGCGCCACTACCTTGAGCGAGGCCTGGAGCAGAGCGGGGGAAACAAGACGGAAGCGGCCCGGCTCGTGGGCCTTCCCAGCTACCAGACGTTCACCAACTGGATGAAGCGTTATGGTCTGACGCAGTGATGGCACACGACTTGCTCACAAGCCTCCTCCTGTGTTCGAGGAAGGCCCCATGACCCCCCGCGAGACCGAGGCTGACGCCCGGATCGTGATCGACGACGAGTTGAAGCAGGCGGGATGGGATCTGGCCGACAAGTCGATGGTCGCCACCGAAGCGCCGGCGGTCATGTCGGACCGGCCCGGTCCCTTGGTTGACCGGCTCGGCGCCCGACCGTTCGAGACGCACGCCCCCGCCTACGACCTCGTTGCAGCCGCCGGCGACTTCGGTCCGGACCGGCTCGTGGGCAAGGAGGGCGACGAGATCGGCTGGGCCCCCGTGCCGAGTTCGGTACGGCTCACCCGGGACCACTTCGTGGCTCGCGTCGAAGGGCGTTCCATGGAGCCGGCGATTCCGGACGGCGCTTGGTGCCTGTTCCGGGCCGACCGCGGAGGAAGCCGCGAAGGCAAGCGGGTCCTCGTCTGGCACCGCGGCTGCACAGACCCGGCACTCGGCGGAGAGTTCTCCGTCAAGCGCTACACGAGCACGAAGGCCGGCGACGGCGACGGGGCGTGGAGACACCGCGAGATCCGCCTGGAGCCGCTCAACCCGGATCCCGCGTTCCGGCCTCTCGTCTTCTCTCCAGAAGCCGAGGACGATCTGCGCGTCGTGGGCGAACTCGTCGACGTTCTCGATCTGGAGGAAACCGGCGACCGCGCCGCGGCCGGCGGCGGACGGGCCGACTACGTTCTCTACGACGGGCGCGGCCGTCCGCTGGCGGTGATCGAGGCGAAGCGGAACGCGATCCACCCCTACGTGGCCAAGCAGCAGGCTCTCCCGTACGCCCAGGCGCTCGACGCGCCGTTCATCTTCCTCGCCAACGGTGAACAGATCTACTTCTGGGACTGGAAGAACGACGACGCGCGCGAAGTCGCTGGGTTCTTCTCGCAGCGCGACCTGGAACGGCTCGTCGAGGCCCAGGCGAACCGGAAGCCGCTCGCGACGATCGAGATTCCCGAGCACTACGTTCGCCAGGGCGAAGCGCGCACCGTCCGTGACTACCAGACGGACGCCATGCGGGCGCTCGACCACGCGCTGGAGCTCGGCAAGCGGCGCTTCCTGATCGAGTTGCCGACCGGCACCGGCAAGACGGACCTCACCTGCCTCTACCTTGACCGTCTGTTCAAGGCAGATTGGGTCGAACGCGTGCTCGTCCTGGTGGACCGGGAGCAACTCGCCAAGCAGTTCCTCGAGGCGGTGCAGGACCTGCTCCCGACGTACTCCAGCTACTGGCTTCGTTCCGGCATGGAGCGCCAGGAGCAGCAGATCACGGTCGCCCTGCTTCAGACCATGATCGGCCGCGTCGAGGACTACACCGCCGGCTACTACGACGTGGTGGTCACGGACGAATGCCATCGTTCGATCTACGACGGCTGGAAGCCGGCGCTCACCCGTTTCGAGGCTGTACACATCGGCCTGACCGCCACGCCGGCCAACTACATCGAGCGCAACACCTACGACTTCTACCACTGCAAACCAGGCAAGCCCGACTTCAGCTATCCGATCCAGGACGCCTTCCGCGAGGGCTACCTGGCGCCGTACTGCTTCGCGTCCGGCATCACCGAACTCGTGTCGGAGGGCGCCGAAGTGGACGACGAGCACTACGACCCGGCCGCCTTCGAGAAGAGGTGGACGAACGAAGACAGCAACCGCCTGATGATGAAGGAGTTCGACGACCTCGCCTGGGCTGCGTACGAGGAACTGGCTCCAAAGCAGGACCCAGGCCCGGGCAAGTCGATCGTCTTCGCCATCACGAAGCACCATGCCGCGCGTCTCGCCCAGTACCTCAACGAGCTTCACCCGGAGCACAAAGGGCGTTACGCCGAGGTGATCACTTCCGACGTGCCGGATCCGGCCGCCCTGATCCGCCGCTTCAAGGCTGACCCTTACCCGATGGTCGCCGTCAGCGTCGGCATGCTCGACACCGGCTTCGACTGCCGCGAGGTGCTCCACCTCGTGCTGTGCCGCCGGGTGCGCAGCCCCATCCTGTACCAGCAGATGCGCGGTCGCGGAACCCGCCTGGCGCCCCACATCGACAAGCGGAAGTTCGTGATCTACGACTTCTTCCGCAACCACCAGTACTTCAACGACAGCGACACCGACGCCTTCACGGGTGCCGGCGGCGGACACGCTCCCGCGCCTCCCGACGCCCCTTCGACGTATCGCGGCGACCTCGTGGGACTCGGTCTTGAAGACGAGTGGCTCGAAGCCGTGGAGTGGGTCGAAGTCGGCCCCGAAGGCGAGCGGGTCGACAAGGAGAAGTACAAGAGCGACTGGCAGGAGGCAATCCGGACCCGCGTGGCCGATGACCCGTTGCTGCGCAAGGTGCGGCACGAAGAGGCGCTCGAGCCAGACGAGGAGGAGGAACTCGCCCGGCGCCTGAACCGACCTGAGCGCTACTTCAACGAGGACAACCTGCGCCGCGCCTACCGCGATCCGAGCGGCACGCTCGTCGACTTCATCCGCGCCGCCCTCGGCACGCTCCGCATCAAGAGCCGCGAGGAGAAGCTCGAAGAGGCGTTCCGCGCCTGGCTCGTGTCGCGCTCGTTCACGCCGCGGCAGGCCGAGTACCTTCATTTGCTCAAGAACCGCGGCATCGCCACCGGACTCGTGCGCATCGAGGACCTGTTCGAGCCGCCGCTATCGATTCTCAACGTCGCCGGCAAGGGAGTGGCGCTCTTCGGCGAGCAGGGCCTGCGCGAGGTCGTGGACGACCTGAACGAGGGCGTCTTCCTGCCCGCGAGGCGGGTGAGCTGAGAACGGAGGCGCGAGAACCATGGACCACAGCCTGCGGCGCAAGCTCGACCGGATCACCGACATTCTCTGGGCCGGCGGCGTCACGAACCCCGTCACCTACATCGAGCAGATCTCCTACCTGATTTACCTCAAGCTGCTCGACGAAGAAGAGGCCAACCGCGAGTTGCGGGCGCGCCTTTCGGCCGGCAACGGCGCGCGCCTTTTCCCCCTCCAGGCGGAGCGCTACCGCTGGAGCAAGTGGCGCTTCAAGAGCGGGAACGACCTGCGCGACTTCGTGCGCGACGAGGTTTTCCCCTACATGGCGTCCCTGGTCAAGGACGAGCCGCAGGTTGCCAGCTACTTCCGCGACGCGGTGCTGGAGATCACCGATCCCAACGTGCTCAAGCAGGTGATCGACGAACTCGACGAGATCGACTTCCGCAAGCTCGGTCCCGACGTCAAGGGCGACATCTTCGAGTATCTCCTCACCCACCTGGGCCAGTCGGCGTTGAACGGCCAGTTCCGCACACCGCGCCAGATCCGCGCCTTCATGGTCCAGATGACGGACCCGGACCTCGGCGACACGATCTACGACCCGGCCTGCGGCACGGCGGGCTTCCTGATCGACGCCGTGGAGCACATCCTCGCGCGGTACAGCGAGAACCCCGAGGAGGTACCCATCTACGGCGAGGACTGGCTAGAGAAGCGCGGCCAGACCCTGGAAGAGGCCAAGCGGGAGATTCCGAATCTCCAGACGTACCGCAAGGGTTCCGGCGAGCGCTTGCCCGATTGGAAGCTGCTCGAAGCCTCCATCCACGGCACGGACGTTTCTCGTCAGATGATGCGCATCGCCGTAATGAACCTCGTGCTGCATGGCGTCCGCCATGCCCGCGTGAAGCGCGCCAACGTGCTCTCCGAGATGAGCGGCCTCACCGAGGACGATCTGCATCGCCAGTACAAGGTGATCCTCTCGAATCCACCCTTCGCTGGCCAGATTCCGGGGGAGTCGATTCGTGCCGATCTTCCCACCAAGTCGAAGAAGAGCGAGCTGCTCTTCCTGTCTCTCATGATGCGCTCTCTTGCACCTGGCGGACGCTGCGCCGTGGTCGTGCCTGAAGGTGCGTTGTTTGGGTCCACCAAGGCGCACAAGGAGTTGCGCGAGAAGCTGTTGCGGGAGTTTGAAGTGCTGGCTGTCGTTTCGCTGCCGGCGGGCGTGTTCAAGCCCTACGCCGGGGTCAAGACGTCCGTGGTCGTCTTCCGCCGTCCTAGGACAGCGCGCAACGAAGGTGCCGCCGCTACGCGCCACGTCTGGTTCTACGAAGTCGCTAACGATGGCTACGATCCAGACAAGATCCAGCAGGGCGGGCGCCCTGAGACGCCAATGGAGAACGGCATCCCGGCTCTACTGGCTGCCTGGGCGGCGTACAGCGCCTCCCGCTTCGAAGAACCGCCTGGCGTTGACGCTGGCAGCGTTCTTCCCCCTGGAAGCGAAGAGCCTCATTCTTGGTGCGCTCCTCTCGACCGCATCGCCAACAGCAACTTCAGCCTCGCCGCCTCCCGCTACAAGCCCTATGTGACGGAGGCGATTCCCGAAGAGGATCCCGCCGAACTGATCCGGGAAGTGTTGGTCACTGAGAAGAAGATCGCGGACGGGTTGGAGACGCTCTTGAAGGAGATGCAGTCCCCATGACTTGGCCGACGGTCGAACTACGCGACGTGGCCGAGGTCGTCATGGGCCAATCACCCCCCGGAGAGACCTACAACGAGAACGGCGAAGGCCTGCCGTTCTTTCAGGGCAAGGCGGATTTTGGCGAACAGTTCCCCGCCGTGCGCAAATGGTGCACGGCCCCGAAGAAGATCGCCGAACCCGGCGACATCCTGTTGTCGGTACGTGCTCCGGTCGGACCAACCAACGTAGCGCGCGAACGATCCTGCATTGGCCGGGGTCTCGCGGCGATACGAGGCAACCCGGAGCGAGTCGACCAGAGCTACCTTCGCCTGTACCTGAAGCACCGAGAACACGCCTTGGCTGTTCAGGGCCAAGGGAGTACATTTCTCGCCATCGGCCGCGCCGATATCGAGGCGCTCGACTTTCCGCTTCCTGGTCTCGTCGAACAGCGCCGCATCGTTGAGGTCCTGGAACAGGCTGACCGTCTTTGGCACCTCCGTACCGAAGCCGATGCCGTCCTCAAGCGCCTCCTGCCTGCGATCTTCATCAAGTGTTTCGGCGATCCGTCGTCGAATCCGATGGGTTGGAAGAGCGGGAAGATCGGCGACATCTGCGATGTCGTTTCCGGTGGGACACCGAAGACGAGTCGTGAGGAGTACTGGGGCGGGAGTGTGGCTTGGGCAACGCCCAAGGACCTTTCCGTACTGGACAGTTGGGTGCTTCGTCGCACTGCGCGCACACTTACCGCCGATGGGCTCGCCTCCTGCTCGGCAACGATGCTGCCGGAAGACTCCGTGCTGCTCTCTTCGCGAGCACCCATCGGCCTCGTCGCGATCAGCGGCATCCCGGTCTGCACGAACCAGGGCTTCAAGAACCTCGTCTGCGGTCCCGAGATCGATCCCTGGTACCTGTTCGCGTGGTGCAAACTGCGGACGCGCTTCCTTCAGTCGCTCGGGCTCGGCGCCACCTTCCGAGAAGTGTCGAAGCGCATCGTCGAAGCGGTACAGATTCCCTTGCCTCCGATGGCGGCCCAGGCTTCTTTCCGTGCCCGATTGGAGGAACTGCATAGGGTGCGCCAGCAATCCCGGGAGGCTCGCGCCCAGACGAGCGCTCTCTCTGACCAACTCTTGACCCAGGCCTTCTCGGGTTCGTTGACGACCACGACGGCGAGGTACAGCGCCCGTACGGCAGGCGTCGAAGAACCACGGTCCGAAGACGCGAAGCCGAGCCCCCCCAAACCGCCGGGACTCCAGATCGACTGCGAGGTCCACGGATGTTGAATGGACTCCGTATCGCGAACTTCAAGGCGTTCGGATCCGCGCAGCGCGTGCCGATGCGGCCGATTACGCTCCTTTTCGGCGCCAACAGCGCCGGCAAGTCCAGCGTGCTGCACGCCCTGGCTCTAGCCCAGCATGCGGTCGAGACCGGCGAACTGGATGTCCACCGGACCCGGCTCGGCGGAGACTCCATCGACTTGGGCGGCTTCGGCCAGTACGTGCATCGGCGGCAGGAGGGTCAAGAGGTGACCCTGACGTTTCAACTGGATTCAGACGACCTACCGGGGAGGCTGCGAGACATTCTCGGCGTGGCGCAAGCCGCCGAGGTCGAAGTTGGGATCGGCATGGAGGACAGTGACTCAGGCCGTGGCCGCGTCGCAGTCCAGCGGTTCTCTGTAGGAGCCGACGGCAAAGAGTTGCTCGCCTTCAGCCGGCGCCGAGACAGGGGACTCCGATTGGACCGAGCGAACCATGCCCACCCGGTTTTCCACGAGGTCCTTGGTGGGATCCTGGCCCTGTCGACCACCGCACGGACACTCGTTGAAGACGATCTCTCCATCCTTCTCGGTGCTGTGGACGAACTGGTCCCTCACATCGCGACATGGCGGAGCGACGGTCTCCTGGTGCGGGCCCTGGAGGACCGAGAGGAGGGGGGTACACAGAGCCGCATTCGGCCGATCAGCAGCAGCCGTCGCCAAGAAGATCTGGAACAAGCGGTCCGGCAGTTGCTGCCAGACGTCCTGCGAGATCTGGTGGGAGGGCTTTCCGGCGTGGTGGAGAGCGAGATCGGCAAACTGCGATACCTCGGACCCCTGCGCTCCTATCCGCCTCGGCACCTGGCCTTTGCCCAGCACCACGATCCCAACTGGCTCGCCGGAGGAGGCTACGCATGGGACGAGGTGCGAGCGAACCACGGGGTCAGGGAACGAGCAAACCAGTGGCTTCGTCTGAGGACAGCCTACGAGCTCCAGGTTCGAGAGCTGCTTCCCGCGAGCGAACTGGAGACGCCTCTTGCGGGGCGGCTGGGAGGGCGGCTAGGAGGGCAGCTCTACGAACTCGCTTTGGCTCTGCTAGAAGAAACAGCGCGCGACGGTCCGCCCTCGGACGAGATTGGGGCGGTGCGGGATCTGATACGCCGAAGAACCGGTCCGGCGTCGGGCAACGACAGCGGGGCTCTCGACGAGACGTTCCTGGCCGTCGGAGCGGTAGTGGACTCCATCGTCGATGCCGAAGGCGTCGCCGAAGAGTGGGTCCAGGAGCTACTGAAGATCGCCAAGGGACGTTCCGACACACCTACGGACCTAGTACTGGTAGACAAACGATCCTCGACTTCGGTGAGTCACCGCGACGTAGGCATCGGCGTCAGCCAGGTGCTTCCGGTGCTTGTCTCGGCTTACGCTTCAAGAGACAGGCTCATCGCGATCGAGCAGCCCGAGATCCACCTGCATCCCAAACTACAGTCGGAGCTTGGCGACGTCTTCCTGGAGTCTGCCTTGGGTGAGGCTGGGAACCGATTCCTGATCGAAACGCACAGCGAGCACCTGATGCTCCGAATCCTCCGGCGGATTCGTGAGACATCCGAGGGAGATCTGCCTCCAGGCGCCACGCCCGTCAGGCCGGACGACGTGGCCGTGCTGTACGTCCAGCCGGGTCCAGACGGCGCCGAGATCGTCCATCTGCCGACTACGGCCGACGGCGACTTCGCGCACCCTTGGCCGGACGGGTTCTTCGACGAACGCGAAGAGGAACTGTTCTGAGGATGATCCGGGAGTTTGCGTTGGAGCCTCGCCTGGTTGGCAGTTGGAACGAAGACCGGGCTCGCTACTACCGGAGCCAGTTCTCCATGGACGGTGGCCGCGTCGTGGCCCGCTGGCCGGACCAGTGGCGCAACGAAGTACTGAACGCGTTCAAAGAGTCGGAGTACTCAGGAAGCACGCGACGCAGGAAGCAGTTGAATCTCTTCTTGCGCAAGCTCAAGGGCCGCACGATCGGACGCCCGGGGGGCGAGCCGAATTCGGACAAGGCGGCCGGATGGCTCGCCGGTGCGCTACGTGAACACGAACGTTGTCCTTTTGGGGCGATACTCGCTCGCTCGAATCCGGGAGGGCATTCGGACGTTCTGCTCCACGACGACATCGACGAACACCCACTCTGGCAAGTTCAACGTGGGCTCCTCGTCGACCGGCGGGCCGGAGCCATGGCTGACGCTGTCGCCTCCACGCTCCGCCTCAGCAAGTGGGTCGTCCTAGTAGACCCCTACTTCCGGCCGAAACGACGTGAGAACCAGGAAGTTCTCAAGAGCTTCTGCGAGCGGATGATCCGCAACCGACCCGGTCCTCCGCCGGAGCGCCTGACCATTCTCACCGAGTTTTCCGTCGATAGGGGCAGAAGCGCGTACTTTGACGACGCATGCAGGGCGGAACTCCCGAGCCGCGTCCCCGAAGGGCTGCGAGTCGTCGTCCTGCGACTCCAACGGAGGGAGGGCCGGGACCAGATGCACAACCGCTATGTGTTGACCGAACTCTGCGGTATTCAGTTCGGAACCGGCCTCGACACGGGCAGCGCCGGTACGACCGACGACATCACTCTCTTGTCGGAAGAGCAGTACGCGCGTCGGTGGAGGCAGTACGCTCAGGACCCTCCAAGTGATTTCGACGTCGTTGGAACGCCTGTTGAACTTGTGGGAAACCGGAAGATCGCGGGAGGCCCGCGGTGAGCGATCCGCGTTGAGATCCGGCGCGCTCGCCGGCTGATTTACCTCGGCGGTTCCCCAGCTTCCGAAACTCCGACATAGACCTTGATCGACTCTGCCCACATCCGTGAAGTGCTCCGGGTCAAATCCGACGGTAAGCTCTTTCACCGAGAGAGTCAGGAGTTGGAGTTCAAGGAGCAATTCAACTTTGCTGGCCTTGCCGAGTACCTTCGTGACTTCGCGGGCTTTGCAAACAACCGTGGCGGCTACCTTGTGTTCGGCGTTACGGACTCACCAAGAGTCGCAGCCGGATTGTCGGACTCTGCGCGAGATCAGTTCGAGAAGATCGACCCGGAGAAGATCAGCGGGTACTTGCTGGACTACTTCTCCCCCTCCATCGACTGGAAGCAGGCAAGCTTCGAGATAGACGGGAGGGTGTTCGGTGTCTTCCGTGTTGGAGCTGCGGGCCAGAAGCCTGTGGTCGCGAAGAAGGACGCAGGAAAGGGCCAGGAGATCAAGAACGGCGAGATCTACTATCGCTATGGTGGCCGGACCCAGCGGATTCAGTTCGCGGAACTCGAGAACATCATAAGTCGGCGGATCGAGCGGAACAACCAGGAGTGGCTCGACTTGGTCCAGAAGATCGGAGCCGCAGGTCCAGGTAACGCGGCCGTGCTCGATACGGAGAGGGCTTTGATCGAGAAACACGATGCCCAGGTCCTCGTAGTTGATGACCAGTTGGCGAGCAAGCTGCGCTTCATCAGAGAGGGACACTTTGAGGAACGCTTCGGTGCACCGACCCTCAAACTCGTCGGCGACGTGCATCCGATGGACAGGGTCGAGATCGTGAAACGAGTCCGCGAGAACCTCATCCGCGAGTATCCTCTCTCAGCGACGGAGCTTGCCGAAGCCGTGCGGGAGGTGCTCTCAGGAGCGAAGCAGAACCAGATCTGGGCTGCCATCCGCGAGAACGATCTCAAGAGCAACCCGGACTACTCCGCCTACAACTTCCGGAACAAGAGGCAGGAGGACGAGTACAAGGAGAGCGGCAGGCTCCCTAAGACGACCCCGTCCATCTACAACCAGCAGGCTGTCGACTTCCTCGTCCAGGTGCTGAAGTCCGGTGACGGCGACGACTAGCTCACCGAGGCTCGCACCTGCCCGCTCAAGGGTAGGGGTGTTCTACACCCGCTCAGTTGTACCAGTAGATGTGCTCGTCGTCCGGAGCGTCCGGCTCGAGCAGCGTCTTGTCGATGTTGACCGGGCTTCGGGTGGCCCAGGGCCAGATCGGCGGCGCCTGTTCCTTGTTGTGCTCGGCGAGGAGCTTCTTCAGGGCAGCGACCCGCTCCGGCTCGGAGTCGGCGAGGTTGTGCTGCTCGGTGGGGTCCTTCTTCACGTTGAAGAGCCATACCCCTCCGGGGGGTTCGCTGATCTGGAGCTTCCAGCCGTCGGCGAGGACGACCTGATAGTCGCCGGTGCGCCAGAACAGACGCTCGGGGGGCGCGCCCTCGACTTCGCCCAGGACGTGCGGCACCAGGTCCACGCCGTCGATCTTCCGGTCGCCGGGCAGATCGACTCCGGCCGCGGCCGCCGCGGTCGAGAAGATGTCGAAGCCGTGCACCGGGGCTTCGTAGACCTGGCCGCCGCTGAGGCGAGCAGGCCACTTCAGGAGGAACGGCACGTGGATGCCGCCCTCGAAGAAGCTGATCTTCCAGCCGCGGAACGGCTCGTTGACGCGCGGCAGACCGATGTAGGCGGGCGCCCCGTTGTCGGAGGTGAAGAAGACGAGCGCGCGAAGCGCCACAGGAAGCGGTCGATCCCATCGAACTCCTGCTTCGAGTTGACGACGTTCGGGTCGTCCTCGGGCAGGTACAGGCCGCTCCTCATCAGCAGGCTCTCGTCGAAGCCCTGCTCGTGGGCCCGCATGCCGTCGCCCGTGCCGAGGTGCCACTTGCCGATGTGCACGGTGTGGTAGCCGGCCGGCTTGAGCAGTTCGGCGAGCGTGATCTCGGACGGCGGCACACCCTTCTCGTCGAGGGGAACCGAAGCCCCTTCCGTGTTGCCGGTCGTCTGCCGGAGCCTGCCTTCCGTGCTCGAGAGCCGGGGCACCATCGTGGCGAAGCCCGGCGGCGTCGGCGTGAACTCGAAACCGAAGCGGGTGCCGTAGCGGCCGGTCATCAGCGCGGCCCGCGACGGCGCGCAGGTGCCGTTGGCCGAGTAGCCGTTGGCGAAGTGAACGCCGTCACGTGCCAGCGAGTCGATGTGCGGGGTCGGCACCGTGCCGCCCGCGACGCCGCCGCCGAGCCAGGTCAGGTCGTTCCAGCCGAGGTCGTCGGCGAGGATGACGACGATGTTGGGCGGCCGCTCGCTGGCGGGCCGTCCCTGGGGATCGGCGCCCGACTGCCAGTCGATCGTCCGGGTTGGGCCGATCTCGGCGGGCTGAAACTGTGCGGCCACGCCCAAGGCGGCGGCCGCGAAGGCCGCCGCGAGCCCGAGGGCGACCAGGCCGCGTCGTGCGCCGTATCGGTTCATCATTCTTGTCCTTTCGAGTGGTTGAGGCGATAGCCTACGAGATCAACGCGATGGGTCCCGTTCTCTTCATCTGCCTTCTGCTTGCCGTCACGACCGCGACACATGTGCAGCCAGCAGCGGCACAGAACGACTCCTCCAGGATCGCCTTCGTATCCAACCAGGACGGCAACCCGGAGATCTACGTCATGAACGAAGGTGGCTCCGACCTGACGCGGCTGACCAACAATCCGGGCTTCGATGGTGCCCCGACGTGGTCGCCCGACGGCACCCGGATCGCATTCGCATCATCTCGCAACGACAACGCCGACATCTACATCATGAACGCCGACGGCTCCAACGTCGTCCGTCTCACCAGCCACGCGGCCAACGACAGCGGCCCCTCCTGGTCGCCCGACGGCTCGATGATCGCCTTCGATTCGAATCGCAGCGGCAGCTCTCAGGTGTGGCGTACCAACGTCGACGCCGGAAACTGGGGATACAACCTCACGCAGCTCACCGAAGACCATCCTCTGGGGCGCGTAAACAACTTCGTCGCCTGGTCGCCCGACGGTTTGTGGATCGCCTTCGAAGCCGACCGTGACCGCGACGACCCGGAGATCTATCTAGCCAACGCCGTCGATGGCACCAACCAGCAGCGATTGACGTTCACTCGTGCTCTTGACGAGGTCCCCAGTTGGACACCCGACGGCAGGCAGATCGTCTACTCCACCGATCGCGACGGGGCACCGCAGAACGGCAACTATGAGATCTACATCATGAACGTCGATGGCTCCGACAAGCGCCGTCTGACCACCGCCCCAGGTGCCGACTCCAACCCTTCGGTGTCGGCCGACGGCACCCGGATCGCCTTCGACTCTTCGCGCGGCGGAGGGAGGGAGATCTATGTCATGAACCTGGATGGCTCCAATCCGATTAGACTGACGGGCACAGGATCCAACAGCAACCCCGCCTGGTCACCGTTCTAGCGACACCAACAAGACGGACGCCGTTCCCGGCATCCGAATCAGAGAGAGGGAGCGTTCCACCCATGAAGAGAGGCCGACTTGCGTTGCTCGCCCTTGTCCCTATGTTCCTGGCCGTCCCGGCGTTTGCCCAGGACGGCGCCGAGAAGGAGAACGAGAGAGTTAAGGGCGCTCACGAGAACCTGCCGGCCGACTCGCTGAACGACGATCTCGGCATCACTGTGCCGGTGCCGGCGAGCCACCCGGGCCGCCGCTACCCGGCGGAGCACGAGTTCCCGACCGGCCCGGCCATCGGGGAGCGCCTGCCCGAGTTCGAGCTGCCGAACCAGGACGGCGAGTTGGTCGACTTCCACGCGGACCGGGGCGACTCGAAGGTGGTCGTCGTCTTCTATCGCTCCGCGGTCTGGTGACCGTACTGCCGCACGCAGCTGGTCGAGCTGCAAGACAACCTGGAACTCTTCAACGCCGAAGACATCAAGGTCTACGGCATCAGCTACGACACGCAGGAGCAACTGAAGACCTTCGCGGAGGATCGGGACGTCACCTACGACCTGCTCTCCGATGCCGACTCGGCGGTCATCAAGCGCTTCGGCATCCTGAACACGACGATTGACCCCGACGCGGACGTGCTCAACCGGGCGACCCAGAAGGGCTTCTACGGGATTCCCTTCCCGGGCGTCTATGTCACCGACCGTGACGGCCGGGTGACCGAGAAGTTCTTCCACCGCCACTACGCGACGCGCACTTCGGCCGGGACGATCCGCGACAGCGCGATCGGCCGCATTCTCGCCAAGCACGAGGTTCCGGCCGCCGAGCTGGGCGACGAGCATGTCGAGGTCTCCGTCTTCCTCGCCGACGAGGCGCTCAAGTTCGAGTACGCGAGCACCCTCCACGTGCGGTTCGAGGTCGCCGACGGCTACCACATCTACGCGGACCCCCTGCCCGACGGCTTCATCGCCTCCACGGCGACCGTCGCGCCGACCAAAGGGGTGAGGCTGGGCGAGCCGGTCTACCCGGCGACCTCCGAGCGCGAGTTCCCCGAGCTCGGCGTGACGCTCAACGTCTACGAGGAAGGCACGACCGACATCGCCATCCCGGTCGCCCTGAACGCCGAGATTCTCAACTGGCCGATTCAGGACAAGCCGACCGAGATCGAGATTCCGGTCGACGTGGTCTACCAGGCCTGCAGCGAGACGGTCTGCTATGTGCCGAAGGAAGAGACGGTCGTCCTCAAGGCGCCGATCGAACCGCTGGTGATGCCGGGTCGTCGCAGATAGCCGCCGCCCAACAGCCACCTCCGACTCGATGTCGGGCAGCACGGAGCCAACCATGAAGTTTCCCCTAACCTTTGTCTTCTGCCTGCTCGGCGTCCTGTCGTTTGGGGCCGCCGATGTCCTGGCGCAGGCCACGACTGCGGACGGCGACGACATCGCCGTCTACCCCAACCGTGAGGCGTTCTTCGGTGACCTGCACGTGCACACGAGCTGGTCGACCGACGCCTACGCCGGCGGCAACCGCGTCGGTCCGCGCGAGGCATACCGGTTCGCGCGCGGCGAAGCCGTGGAGTTGCCCAGCGGCATCGTCACGCAACTGCAGACGCCGCTGGACTTCGTCGCGCTGACCGACCACGCGGAGGGCTTCGACACCGTCGGCGCCTGCTTCTCCGATCCCGACGGTGGCCTCTACGACTCGGCTGTGTGCAGGGCCCTGCGCGGCGTCGCGCCGGGACAGGCGGCGCAGGGCAACTTCCTGCGGGCCGCGTTCGAGCGGGGTGAGGCGCGGCCGGCGCAGCGGAATCCGGCCCTATGCAGCGACGTTGAAGCCTGCCGCGACGCGGCGCGGTCGACCTGGCAGCGGGTGCAGGAAGTGGCCAACGAGTTCGATCAGCCGGGCCGCTTCACGGCGCTGATCGGATACGAGTTCTCGGCCCTGCTGCGCGACTTCGGAATGCTCCACCGCAACGTGATCTTCCGCGGCGAGGACGTTGTTCCGCATGCCATCTCGTCGCTCGACGTCAAGTCGCAAGCGGACTTCTTCGCGCAGCTCGACGACGCCTGCGAGGCGCCCTGCCAGGTGCTGACGATTCCGCACAACACGAACTACTCCTGGGGTCTGACCTTCTCGCGCACCGACGAGGATGGCTCGTCCTACACCGCGGCCGATCTGGAGCGGCGGGCGCGCATCGAGCGGCTGGTCGAAATCACCCAGCAGAAGGGGACCTCCGAATGCCAGGTCGGAGTGGGCGCGGCCGACGAGGACTGCGACTACGGGATCCTGTTCCCGCCCTGCGAGGAGGACCAGTTCGGTCGCTGCGCCCGTCCCTCGTCGTTCGTGCGCAACGCGTTGCTCGACGGCATCGCGCTGGAGTCGGAGGGGCAAGGCAATCCGTTCAAGCTGGGCATGATCGGATCCACCGACACGCACCAGTCGGACCCCGGCTACTTCAACCCCGAAGCGCGCAGCGACCATCGGCCGGCAATCGGCAACGCGCAGGCGACCGCCGGGATCTTCGAGCGGGACCACGTCGTCGTCGGTCCCATCCGGCAGACCAACATCGGCGGGCTCGCCGGCGTGTGGGCAGAGTCGAACACGCGTGCGCACCTGTTCGACGCGATGCGCCGCCGCGAGACCTTCGCCACCAGCGGATCGCGGCTGCGCATCCGCTTCTTCGCCGGCGACCTGCCGGCGGACATCGGTGCAGGCCACGATGACCTCGGGCGTGCCTACGCGACCGGCGTGCCGATGGGCAGCGACTTGGTGGACGTAGCGAAGCCGCGCTTCTGGGTCTGGGCGGTCCAGGACCCGTCCGGTGCCGCCCTTGATCGCATCCAGGTCGTCAAGGGTTGGATCGAGGGCGGCGAACAGCGCCATAGCGTCCGGGATGTCGTCTGCTCCGGCGGGCGCGAGCCCGACGAGACCGGACGCTGCGCGCCGACGGTAGCGACCGTCGCCCTCAGCAACTGCGAGCGGAGCGACGAGACCGGCGCAGCGGAACTCCAGACGACGTTCCAGGATCCGGACTTCGATGCCGGACAGGCGGCCTTCTACTACGTGAGGGTTCTGGAGAACCCTCAGTGCCGCTGGACCACTCACCTGGCGAATGCCGCGGGCCTGCCTCCACCGTCCGACGCGCCGGCCACCGCCCAGCAGCGGGGATGGTCGTCGCCGATCTGGGTCAGCGGCGCCAAGGAGACCAAGTCAAGATGAGCCTGATCCTCTACGGAGCCCACCTCTCTCCCTTCGTTCGAAAGGCGGATGCCCTGCTGCGCGAGAAGGGGGCTCCCTTCGAACTCGAGAGCGTGAACATCATGCCGATGCCCGACTGGTTCAAGGAGATCAGTCCGGCGCGTCGCATCCCGGTGTTGCGCGATACGGACGTGGGCGAGGAAGGCCCAGCCGGCACGATCCCCGATTCGTCCGCGATCTGCGCCTACATCGAGCAGAAGTTCCCGGAGCCCGCGTTCTATCCGGCGGATCCCTACGAGCGCGGCCGCGCCGTCTGGCTGGAGGAGTACTGCGACACCGAGCTGGCGATGGCGATCGGCCTCGGGATCTTCCGCCCGATCCAGTTCAAACGGTTCATGGGCGAGGAGCCCGATGTGCACACGGCCAGGAAGACGTACGCGGAACGGCTTCCACGGCGCCTCGACTATCTCGAGGGCGAAGTCGGTGACGGGCCGTTCCTGGTTGGAGAAGTGCTGACGATCGCGGATATCTCGCTCGCGTGCCAGATCGCTCAGTTCGAGTTCGTCGCCGGGCCGCTCGACGCGTCGCGGTGGCCCGGAGTGGCCGGCCTCGTCGAGCGCCTGACAGGGCGGGAGAGCTTTCAGCCCTGCCTCACGATCTGCCGGAAGATCGTGAAGCAGGAGCCGGTCGATCTGAGGGCGGCCTGACTCACGCGCGTAGCGTTTCGAGGCGCAAGCTCCTAGAATCCCTCTAGCCGAAGTACGGCGAGAGGGAGCGTTCGACCCATGACGGGACGCCGGATCGTCCAGGCCGAAACCCCCTGCGGGACGACTCCCGGGTACATGCCCGGGTTCGGCAACGACTTCGAGACCGAAGCGCTGCCGGGCGCGCTGCCGCAGGGCCAGAACAGCCCGCAGCGTTGCGCCTACGGCCTCTATGCCGAACAGCTCTCGGGCACCCCGTTCACGGCGCCCCAGGGTGAGAACGAGCGGACCTGGTGCTACCGCATCCGCCCCTCGGTCAGGCACACCTCGCGCTTTCGGAGCATCGACCTGCCGTACTGGCGTTCGGCCCCCCACATCGTCGACGATGTCGTCTCGCTCGGTCAGTACCGCTGGGATCCGGTGCCTCATACGACCGAGGCGCTGACCTTCCTCACCGGCATGCGGACGATGACGACCGCCGGTGACGTGAACACCCAGGTCGGGATGGCCGCCCACGTCTATCTCGCCACCGAGAGCATGGTCGACGAGTACTTCTACTCGGCCGACTCGGAGATGCTCGTCGTTCCCCAGGAGGGACGGCTCGTCTTCTGGACGGAGCTCGGCCGGATCGACCTCGAGCCGCGCGAGATCGCGATCCTGCCGCGCGGCATGGTCTTTCGCGTGGAGGTCGCCCAGGGTCCGGCCCGGGGCTTCGTCTGCGAGAACTACGGCGCGAAGTTCGGCCTGCCCAACCGCGGCCCGATCGGCGCCAACTGCCTGGCCAACCCCCGCGACTTCAAGACGCCCGTCGCGGCGTTCGAGGACCGCGAGGTTCCTTCACGGGTGGTGGTCAAGTGGTGCGGCCGCTTTCACGCGACGGACATCGGGCAGTCGCCGCTCGACATCGTCGCCTGGCACGGCAACTACGCGCCCTCGAAGTACGACCTGGAGGCCTTCGCGCCGGTCGGCGCGATCCTCTTCGACCACCCCGACCCGTCCATCTTCACGGTCCTGACCGCGCCGTCGGGTGTGCCCGGCACGGCCAACATCGACTTCGTGCTCTTCCGCGATCGCTGGAGCGTCGCGGAGCACACATTCCGGCCGCCCTGGTACCACAAGAACATCATGTCGGAGTTGATGGGCAACATCTACGGCATCTACGACGCCAAGCCCGAGGGCTTCGTGCCGGGCGGCCTGTCGCTCCACAACATGATGCTGCCCCACGGCCCCGACGCCGACGCCTTCGAGGCCGCGACGTCCGCCGAACTCGCGCCGAAGAAGCTCGAGAACACGATGAGCTTCATGTTCGAGACCCGCTTCCCGCAGCACCTGACCGAGTTCGCGGCCCACGAGGCGCCGCTCCAGGACGACTACACGGACTGCTGGACAGGGCTCGAGAAGCGCTTCGACCCGGACGACGGCTGATGGCGAGGGCGTTCGCGTCGGCGGGGGACCTCGCCGAGAAGCAGATCAGCTTCACCGAGGTCGGCGAGGGGCTTTGGGCCTTCACGGCGGAGGGCGACCCCAACTCCGGGGTGATCATCGGCGACGACCGCGTCATGGTGGTCGAGGCGCAGGCGACGCCGCTGCTCGCGAACAAGGTGATCGAGAAGGTGCGCTCCGTGACCGACAAGCCGATCACGCACCTGGTCCTCACGCACTACCACGCCGTGCGGGTGCTCGGGGCGTCGGCCTTCGACGCGCAGCAGGTCATCATGTCCGAGACCGCCCGCTCGATGGTCGCGGAGCGAGGCCAGGAGGACTGGGACAGCGAGTTCCAGCGCATGCCGCGCCTGTTCGAGGGCCACGAGTCGATCCCGGGCCTGACCTGGCCGACCACCACCTTCTCGGGCCGGATGACGGTCTACCTCGGCAAGCGCCGGGTCGACATCCTGCAGGTGGGCCGCGCCCACACCGCCGGCGACGCCGTCATCTGGGTGCCGGACGAGCAGGTGCTGTTCACCGGCGACATCGTCGAGTACCACTCGGCCTGCTACTGCGGCGACGGGCACTTCCTCGACTGGGGCGGGACGCTCGACCGGATCGCCTCCTTCCGGCCGAGTGCGATCGCGCCCGGCCGGGGCGACGCGCTGGTGGGAGAACAGATGGTCGCGGAAGCCATCGAGAGCACGCGCGACTTCGTCGACTCGACGTACCAGCCGACGGCGCGCGTCGCGGCCCGGGGCGGGACGCTCAAGGAGGCCTTCGAGGCCACCCGGGCGGCGTGCGATCCGAAGTTCTCCGACTACGCGATCTACGAGCACTGCCTGCCCTTCAACGTCGCGCGGGCGTACGACGAGGCGCGGGGGATCGACACGCCGCGCATCTGGACCGCGCAGCGCGACCTCGAGATGTGGGCGGCACTGCAGGATTGAGGATCTTCGAGACTCCGCTCTATCCCTACCAGCGGAGTCCCGACCAGGACGCCCCGGCGCCGGCCCGTCACCCGGTCGTCGTGGTCGGCGCGGGACCCGCCGGTCTGGCGGCCGCCATCGACCTGGCGCGGCGCGACATCCCCGTGGTGCTGCTCGACGAGAACGACCGGGTCAGCTACGGCTCGCGCGCCATCTGTTTCGCCAAGAGGGCGCTGGAGATCTTCGACCGCCTCGGCTGCGGCGACGAGATCGTCGACTATGGGGTGACGTGGAGCCGCGGCAGGGTCTTCTTCCGCGACCGCCGCATCTACGGGTTCGATCTCCTGGCGGAGGAAGGGCACCGGCGGCCGGCCTTCATCAACCTGCAGCAGTATCGCCTCGAGGAACTCCTGGTGAGGCGCCTCGGTGACCTCCAGTCGGAGGGCCGTCCCGTCGAGCTGCGGGGCGGCAGCCGGGTGACGAAGGTCGAACCCGGCGCTGACAGCGTGCTCCTGGCCGTCGACACCCCGGAAGGTCCGTACCGGCTGGAGGCCGAGTGGGTCGTGGCGTGCGACGGGGCCGGCTCGACGGTGCGACGTGAACTGGGACTCGAGTTCGTGGGCCGGGTGTTCGAGGACAACTTCCTCATTGCCGACGTCACAATGAAGGCCGACTTTCCGACCGAGCGCTGGTTCTGGTTCGATCCGCCGTTCAACCGGGGCCAGTCGGCGCTGCTCCACAAGCAGCCGGAGGGTCTGTGGCGGATCGACCTGCAGCTCGGACCGGACGTCGACAGGGAGGAGGAGCAGCGCCCCGAGAACGTCGTTCCGCGGTTGCGCCAGATGCTGGGCGACGACGTCGAGTTCGAGCTCGAGTGGATCTCGGTCTACACCTTCCAGTGCGCGCGGATCGACCGCTTCCGCCACGGCCGTGTGCTCTTTGCCGGTGACGCGGCCCACCAGGTCTCACCGTTCGGGGCGCGCGGGGCGAACAGCGGCCTCCAGGACGTCGACAACCTGGTGTGGAAGCTCGAGCGTGTCCTCCGCGGCCGCTCGCCGGACTCGCTGCTCGACAGCTACGACGCCGAGCGCGTCCCGGCCGCCGACGAGAACATCCTGAACTCGACGCGCTCGACGGACTTCATCACTCCGAAGTCCGCCACCAGCCGACTGTTCCGGGATGCGGTCCTGAACCTGGCGGAGACGCAGCCCATGGCGCGGCCGCTGGTGAACTCGGGACGGCTGTCGCTGCCGCACGTGGTTCTCGACTCGCCTCTCCAGAGCCCGGACGCGGATGGCCTTCCCGCGCGCTCGCGGCCCGGGTCGCCCGCGGTCGACGCGCCGGTCGGCGACGGCTGGCTGCTGGCGCGGCTGGGCGACCGCTTCCAGCTTCTGGCCGTGGGTATCGACGTTCCCGACGAGGAGTCCGGCCTGGAAGTCGTCAGCCTGCCGGCCGGAAGGCACCCCCTGCTGAACGAAAGGTACCTGGGCGATGCTCCCGGCGCCCTGTATCTTCTCCGCCCCGACCAGCACGTCGCCGCGCGCTTCACCGACTACGACGCCGAGCGGATCGCCGACGCTTTTCGGCGCGCGAGGGCGAGGGAGACAGACGACCCGTGACCAGACTCCAGAACAAAGCCAACATCCCCGATAGTGACAGCTTCTACGAGGAACTCCTTGATCTTCACCAGGGCTGCTCGAGGGACGAGAGCGACGCGCTGAACGTCAGTCTGATCCTGCTGCTGGCCAACCACATCGGCGATCACGAGGTGCTGCGCGAGGCGATGCAGGTCGCCGGCAAGCTGGTGAGGCCGGCGTCTTCGGAGCCTGCTCGACACGATCAGTGACGAAGAGTAAGCTGATCCGCGTGGGTGGCGTATGAAGGCGTTTCTCTACGTTGTCGCAGGGGGCCTGGCTGCGATGATGCCTGTCGCAGAGGCTGCAAACGGCGAAACGGCGCGCCCGCTGTCGGCCTTCTTCGGGTTGGACAACGCCCTGCCGGGCGTGGCGAACGTCCTCTGCCAAGGCGCATCCGGGCAGGACGGCATGCCGATCGTGCTGTCCCATACCGTGGACGCGGACACCCTGCAGGCCGAGGACTTTCGGATCGTCACGCGGTCCGGGTCTGAACACACTCCCCTCTGCTCAACCCTCCGGCCGGCCGGCGATCCAGGCGAACTCAGGACCGTGCTCCTCATCGGTGAGTTCGGCGACGCGGCCGACGACCCACCGGCGAGAGTGCTCGTGGTCGGCGACCTGTTCTCGGATGGAGCAACGGGTGATCCGGTGAACTTCCGCGGAACGGAGACGAACGTCACGCCGCTGGATGCCGGGCCCTCGCTCGTGCTCGCGGAGGTGGTACCCGAGGACGGATGGTCAACGGAGAGCCGGGGGTCGGCCTGTCCGGAAGGCGTCCAGCAGGTGGTCCGGGTGACCTGGGCGGGAGGCGTACGACTGCCGGATGGCGGCGACGCTGGCGACGCTGAGCGCGCCCTCTATCGCGTGACCGTGAAGCGCCCGGACGGCTCGACCGACGAGATCGTTCCGGCGGCGCTCGCGGATCTGGGCGACAACGACAACAACCACCTGTTGTGCCTCGATACGTCCGTCCCGGCAGTCGCCGTCAGCTTCCCGGGTGGTCATCTCGTCGACCCCAATCAGGACCTGAATCCCGACACGCGGGTTGCGGTTGGCGGTGCTTCTGCCGAGGTGCCGTAGACACCGACATCCCGCACGGGCTCGCCGCTTCGCGGCATCGCCCCGGATGCCGGCCAGAAGGCCGGCGCACCGACAGGGCCGCCGATATCCCGTACGGGCTGCCCGCGCGCCCTGCGGAGTCACTGGTATGTGTACGACGGGATTCGTTCGCCTTATTGGCGCAAAGCGCCAATAAGCCGCCGAGATCACGTACGGGCTGTCAGCGCGCGCCGGGGCGCGCGCTGGTAGCCCGTACGGGATTCGAACCCGTGTTACTGGCGTGAGAGGCCAGCGTCCTAGACCCCTAGACGAACGGGCCACGCGTGCGCAGGGCCGCGCAATTTAGCACAGTCGGCTTGCTTGCAGCTTGGCCGGCACGCCCGGAATCAGGGCTTCCCGCGGTGGTGTTAGGTTGCCGTAGTGTCTCTCCGACGCGGCATCTTCTGGTGTGCCTCCGGACTGCCGGCCGTGGCCCTGGGGCTCCTGCCGCTCGCGCCGGCTTCGGCGCAGAGAGACGACGAGCCGGAGACGGAGATCCTCTCCCACGAGGAGGGGATGATCGTCCTCGGCCGCGACTCCGCACCCCTGCCCTGGGCCCGCTCGGCCTCCGGGCCGCTCGTCGCGCTGGGTTCCGTGGTCGAGGTGCTTGGAGGGGACCTCGAGAGGGGACCGCTCGGCGAGGCGCACACGCTGCGCGTAGCGGGGCGGGTGGTCGTGCTCGGACCCCTGAGCAGGACGGTCGTCGTCGACGGCGAGGTCCACAACCTGTCGATCAGGCCCTGGATCGAGCCGGAACCGGAGTACCCCGACGAAGAGGAGGAGGAAGACGGGGAAACACCGGATTCGGAGGGGGATGGCGAGGAGGAAGAGCCCGAGCCGGAAGAGGAAGAGCCCGAGCTGCCACCTGAGCCGATCGAACCGCGCAAGCTGTTCGTGCCGGTCGACGCGCTGGCGCGGGCGTATCCGGAGACGCTCGGCTACCGCTTCGACTTCGACCGGCGGCGGGGCCTGCTTCGCGTCGACAGGACGGGTGAACGCCGCCTCGACGTGGAGGTGGACCGCGTCCATGACCTGGGCGCCACGACGCTCGTCGTGACCTTCTCCAACCGGCCTCGCTTCCAGGTCGAGCGCTACCGCGCGGGTGTGCGCCTGCGGCTGCTGAGCGGGGTCATGGAGCCACGCCGCCGGGTGCGGTTGAACGACCCCCTCGTGCGCTGGATCGAAGTGCGCGAGCGTTCGGTCGACGTCGGCCTGGCGCCTCTCGCCGAGGCGTCCGAACCGTACCTCCTGGGCCGTCCGCCGCGGGTCCAGCTCGTCTTCGACATCACACGAAGCCGGCCGGGACTCCAGCCGCGCGCGACGTCGCGGACGGAGGAGGAGCGGCGCGAGTTCCGGATCGTCCTCGATCCGGGCCATGGCGGGACGGACAACGGTGTGCGGGCTCCGTCCGGCGAGAGCGAGAAGAACCTCGCGCTCCGGATCGCCGAGGCGCTCAGGTCCTACCTGGAGTTCGAGCTGGGGGCACGCGTGGTGCTTACCCGTAGCGGCGACAGCACGGTCACGCTCGAGAACCGGACCTCGCTGGCCAACCAGTACGAGGCCGACCTTTTCGTGTCGCTGCACGTGGGCGCCGGCGGCGCGGCGGCCCTGCCGGGAAGCGCGTTCCAGACCTGGGTTCTCGATCCGCCTCCGGCGCCGTTCGAGGAGGAAGAGGCGACCCAGTCCGAAGAGGCAGGCGGTCCCGAGGCCGCCGAGGACGAACCGACACCGGAACCGACACCGGATCCGGAGGCCTTCGAGGACGAGGATCTCGACGACCTCGAATCGGAACCGGTGGAAGAAGAGCCGCCGGTCGTGATCCCGCCGCTCGAACCCTGGGACCGGGTACACGACGCGGAGCTCGAGCGGAGCGCGCTGCTGGCGCGGCTGATCCAGACCCAGGTCGGCGACGTCCTCGGCCTGCCGAACCGGGGCTTCCAGCGCGCGCCGCTGCGGGTGTTGACCGGGGCGTCGATGCCGGCGGTCCTGATCGAGTTCGGATACGAGGAGGTCGGGGAAGAGCGGATCCCGGTCTTCGACGGCCCGCGCGGCCGCGAGGTGTTCGAAGCGATCGGCCGGGCGATCCGTCTGTTCCGGGGCGTCATGACCGGCGCTGTGGAGACCGCCGACGGGACGCGATCGTGAGGAGGCGGCGTTCGAACTTGTGGCCCCTGGCCGCGGTCATGCTGCTCGTGTTGCTTGGGGCGTGCGGAGGCAGCGACGCGGACGGCGAGATGGTCGGCGAGGTGGAACTCGTCCCGGAGGGCGAGGACTTCTTCGCGACGCTCTGCTTCCCGGCGGCCGACGGACTGCTCCGTTGCGAGCCGCGGGCGATTTCGGCCGCCGGCAGCGTCGAGGAGACGGCGGCGGCGATCGTCCAGGCGCTGATCGACGGTCCCGGTCCGGTCCCGACCGGCGACGACGCGCCGGAAGCGGACGAGGAGATCTTTCCCGTCCTGCCGCCCGTCGTCGGGCTGCAGGCGTTCGATCTGGTCAACGGCGTCGCCTATGTCGACCTGACCGTTGCGCGGACCGGCTCCGCCCTGCGATTCGAGCGGCCGGCGATGGGTTTGCGCGACGAACTGCTCGCCGTCTACGGCCTGGTGAACAGTCTGACCGCGAGCAACCTGGGCATCGAGCGCGTGGTACTGATGTGGAACGGCGAGCAGCGTCTGACCTTCGCCGGCCACGTCGACACGTCCCGGCCGCTGCTGCCCGACCTCGACCGGAACGTTGAGCCTTCCGCGGACCTCTGAGCGATGCGCGGAGCCCAGCCCCTGATCGGCGTCTTCGACTCGGGCGTCGGCGGCCTGACCGTGGTCGCCGCGCTGCGGCGCCGCCTGCCCGGCGCCTCCATCCTCTACCTCGGCGACACCGCCCGCCTGCCCTACGGGACCAAGTCGCGGCGAACGGTGCTCCGCTACTCCCAGACGAACGTCGACTTCCTGGAGCGCCGCCGGGTCGACGCCCTGGTCGTGGCCTGCAACACGGCCTCGGCGATGGCGCTCGACGAGCTCGTCGTGCGGGCGCCGCACTGGGGCGTGCTGGAGCCGGGCGCCTCCGCCGCGGTGGCGTCGGCGAGCCGGCACATCGGCGTCATCGCCACCGAGTCGACGGTGCGGTCGGGCGCCTACGAAGAGGCGATCCGCCGCCTCGACCCGCGCCTCCGCGTCAGTCAGCGGGCCTGCCCGCTGCTCGTTCCGCTGGTCGAGGAAGGTTGGGAGGAGGACGAGATCACCGGGCGCATCGTGGCCCGCTATCTCGAACCACTGCTGGCCGAGGGGATCGACACGCTGTTGCTCGGCTGCACCCACTACCCGATGCTGCGCGGCGTGCTGGAGCGGGTGTGCGGCCCGGACGTGACCCTGGTCGACTCCGCCGAGTCGACCGGCGCCCTGGTGGAACGGGAACTGCGCGCCGGAGGCTGGACCGACGGCGCCGGGCGCGGACCCGCAAGTGTGAGACTCTTTGCCACGGACGCTGGTCCGCGATTTGCCAGACTTGCCGAGCGGATCCTCGGCGAGTCGGCGACGCTCGAGTGGATCGACGTGGACGAGCCGGGAACCGAAACCAGGGAGGTCGAGACATCGTGACGAATCGAGGCGGCGGTTTCAGGCGGAGTGGCGACAGGTCGCCTTCCGCCCTGCGCCCGGTGACGATCGAGCTGGACGCGATGAAGTTCGCCGAGGGTTCGGCGCTGATCGGGTGCGGCGACACCAGGGTGCTCTGCTCCGCCAGCGTGGAGCGGCGGGTGCCGCCCTTTCTGATCGGCAAGGGGCAAGGCTGGCTGACCGCGGAGTACGCGATGCTGCCGCGGGCGACCCTGACCCGCTCGAGGCGGGAGGTGTCGCGCGGGCGGCCCTCGGGGCGCACCGCGGAGATCCAGCGCCTGATCGGTCGTTCTCTCCGGTCGGCGGTCAACCTCAGGAAGCTGCCGGAAGTCACGATCGCCGTCGACTGCGACGTCATCCAGGCCGACGGCGGCACGCGCACCGCCTCGATCACCGGCGCCTACGTGGCGACCGTCGCGGCGCTGGCCAGGATGCTGCTCGAGGGCGACCTGAAGAAGTGGCCCATCGTCCATTCGGTGGCCGCGGTCTCGGTCGGGATCTGCCAGGACGAGTTGCTGCTCGACCTGGAGTACGTCGAGGACCGGGACGCCCAGGTCGACCTGAACGTGGTGGCGACCGGCGAGGGTGACCTGATCGAGGTTCAGGGCACCGCGGAGGGCCGCGTGTTCACACGACCCGAGTTCGACGGCCTCCTCGACCTGGCGCTGGCCGGGATCGCCGAGCTGACCGAGCTGCAGCAGCGCTGCCTGGCGCCGCGCCTGGCGGAGATGGAAGAGGCGCTCGAGCGCCGCCGCAGCGGTCCGGCCAAGGCGAAGGACGAGGCCAGTCTCTGGGGCCGGCCCCCGCGTGCGTAGCTCCGGGCCTGGGTGCGCCGGCCTTCTGGCCGGCGTCCGGCGCGAAGCGCCGGCTTCCGGACCGGCTGCCTTGCTGTCGGAGCCATCCTGGACATCCACCTGATCGCGATCGGCGGCACCGGCATGGCGCCGCTGGCCTGCCTGCTCCGGGAACTCGGGCATCAGGTGCGAGGGTCGGATGGCCCCCTCTACCCGCCGACCAGCGACATCCTGGCCGAGGTAGGAATCGAACCGCTGGTCGGCTACGACCCGGCCCACCTCGAGCCGAGGCCGGACCTCGTGATCGTCGGCAACGCGGTGCCGCGGACGAACCCGGAAGCGGTCGCGACGGAAGAACTCGGCCTGCCGCGGCTGTCGATGCCGGAAGCGCTCGACCGCTTCGTCCTCCGGGACCGCCGGCCGCTGGTCGTCGCCGGCAGTCACGGCAAGACGACGACGACGGCCATGGCGGCCTGGGTCTACTCCCGCGCCGGCGCCGATCCCGGCTATCTCATCGGCGGCGCGCCGATCGGTCTGGCCTCGGGCTTCGCCCTGGGCGGCGGCCCTCGCTTCGCGATCGAAGGCGACGAGTACAACGCCTCCTACTTCGACCGCGGACCGAAGTTCTGGCACTACCGGCCGGAGACCGCGATCCTGACCAGCCTGGAGCACGATCACGTCGACCTCTATCCCGACTTCGACGGGCTGGAGCGGGCCTTTCTCGGACTCGTCGAGCGGCTGCCGCCGACCGGGCTGCTGATCGCCTGCGCGGACTACTCGACGGTGGAGCGGCTGTTGCCGCCGAGCCCGTGCCGGGTCGTGACCTACGGTGCCGGGGCGGGCGACATCCGGCTGGCCGGGCCGGTCGAGAGCGGCGAGCGCGGGATCTCGTTCGAGCTGGAGGAAGAGGGCCGGCGGCAGCGGGTCGACCTCGGCGTCTGGGGCGAGCACAACGCGCTGAACGCGATGGCGGTGTGGGCGGCGGCTCGCGCCGACGGACTGGAGCGGGACGCCGTGCTGGACGCGCTCGCCACCTTCCGGGGCGTCAAGCGGCGGCTCGAGGTGATCGGCGAGAAAGCCGGGATGGTCGTCATCGACGACTTTGCCCACCATGCGTCGGAGGTCGCGGCGTCGCTCGCGGCGCTCCGGCAGCGCTTTCCGGGCCGCCGGCTGGTCGCCCTGTTCGAGCCGCGAAGCCTGAGCGCGGGCAGGCTGCAGTTCGCGGCCGACCTGGCGGCGTCGCTGGCTTCGGCCGACCGCGTCTTCCTGGCTCCCGTGTTCCACCGCGAGCGACTGGGCGAGGAGGGGTTCGACCCGGAGGAGGTGGCTGTGGAGATCGAACGACTCGGCGCGGCGGCTACCGCCTGCGGTTCGAACGAAGAACTGGCCGAGGCGGTCCTCGCCGAGGCCCGGGCCGGCGACGTCCTGGTCACGATGTCGTCGGGGTCGTTCGACGGCATGCCCCGCCGCCTACAGATGGCTCTCCAAGATCTGCCGCTCCGAGAGCCCCGGCAGCCTTAACGCTTCAGCGCCGCCCTCCGGCACGACACGGCGCGGCGCCAGCCCGACGAGTTCCGTCTCGACGACACGCACGCCGGCCGCAGCCGCCAGCTCGTCCGCCTTGCGGACAACATCAAGCAGCGACGTCCGGTCGCAGTCGGTCAGGTTCACGCTGACCTGGGCCTGTTGGCGGCTCTCCAGGAAGAACCCGAGCGCGCGCACGCCAGGCAAACCGCCGCCAGATTCGCGTAGTGCCGAGGCGATCCGTTTCGCCGCAACGAGTTGATCCGTGTCGAGCAGCAGGTTGAAGGCGACCAGTGGCTTCCGCGCCCCAATACAGACGACACCACCAGTGGTGTGCGGCCGGGACAGCCCGCGGTCCGGCGGCCACTCGCCGCTCGCCATCCGTTCGCCGAGCCGAGCGAGACCGCCGCGGCGATGGTCGGCAAGGGCGGCACGTCCTGCATTCGAGGCGGCCTCGCCGTAGAGAAACACCGGCAGGCCGAGCGCGGCCAACTCGTCCGCGGCGCGCAGCGCGGCGTCGACCGCCGCGGGCATTTGCTGCGCCTCCAGTGGCACGAATGGAGCGACGTCGAGGGCGCCGAGAAACGGGTGCACGCCGGAGTGCCCGGCCACGTCGATGCGCTCGATCGCCGCTCCCGCCAAGGCCGTCACGGCCCGCACCAGATCGCCGCCCGCACCCAGCAACGTCAACACCGTCCGGTTGTGGTCCGGGTCCGAAGACACGTCGAGCACCCGCACGCCGCGCGTCGAAGCCGCCTCCACACAGGCGTCGATGACATCGCGGCGCCGGCCCTCGCTGATGTTCGGGACGCACTCCAGGCGGACCATGCGGTCAGGCTAACGCGGCCTGACCTTGACGAAGGTGGCCACCGGAAGCTACATTTCTGCGCCATGAGATCTGTGGGACTCAAGACGCTGAACAACCGGCTCAGCCGGTATGTGCGAATGGCTGCAGCGGGCGAGACGATCCTGGTTACGGATAGAGACCGCGTAGTCGCCGAGATCGTGCCGCCGCGCGAAGAGCGCAGTCCCTTCATTGCCGACGCGCTGCTGGCCGATGCCGTGCGCAAGGGCCTGTTGACGCCGCCGGCCATGAAGGGAGCAGGGCCGCCGGTGAAGCCGCCACCCATCATGTCGTTGGATGAGCTGCTGCAGGATCTGGAAGCGGATCGGCAAGACCGGTGATCTACATCGACTCCTCGGTCGTGCTGGCGCACCTCTTTGCGGAGATTCGGCGGCCACCTGAACATCTTTGGGCTGAGAGCCTCGTGGCGAGCCGATTGGTCGAGTACGAAGTCTGGAACCGTCTTCACGCCCGGGGACGGGCAGAAACCCACGGCGAGGCCGCCGAGGAGGCGATCGGCCAGATCGCGCTGCTGGAACTGTCTCCGGTCATACTGACCCGGGCGTTGGGCGCCTTCCCGGCGCCGGTTCGCACACTGGACGCCCTGCACCTGGCGTCGCTTGACTACCTTCGAGGGCAACGCCAAGGCGTGGAGCTAGCCACCTACGACCGTCGCATGGCGGAAACCGCCAGAGCGATGGAGATCCCGGTCCTGGACCTCGGAGAAGCGTGATCGAAGGCCGCCACTACGCGGCGGCCACCATGATCGGCGCGCGCAAGCGCCAGGAAGACGCGTGGAGCGTCCGCGTCGTGTCCGACGACGGTTCGGACGAAGAGCTGCTACTCGTGGCGGTCGCCGACGGTTTGGGCGGAATGCCGGCCGGCGACCGGGCGAGCCGGATCACGATCCGTAGCTTCGTCGGCAGCTACGCGCTGATCTCGGAGCCGCCCGCTGAGCGCCTGCGTTTCGAGCTCGCCAACGCGAACGGCGAGGTGGCGCGTGCGATCGAGGCCGATCCGTCCCTTCGAGGCATGGGTACCACCCTGGTGGCTGCGTTGTTCTTCAGGGACCGTTTCCGCTGGCTCAGCGTCGGCGACTCGTTCATCTTCCACTGGCGCGCCGGCGATCTGGAGCGTGTTAACCCGCTCCACACCTACGGCCGCGAACTCGACGCCCGGGCCGCGCGCGGCGAGATCAGCGCTATGCACGCCGCCCTGCATCCGGAGCGCGCCGCCATCACCAGCGCCGTGATGGGCCTGCCACTCGACGAAGTGGCGGAGGGCGAAGTCGATCTCGCCGACGGCGACGTCGTCGTTCTCGCCAGCGACGGCATCGAGACGCTCTCCGACGAGGAGATCGCCGCGACCTGCGGCGACCAGCGCTCAGCGGGAGCATCGCGGATCGCCGAGGCGATCATCCGACGGATCGAGCAGCGGGCGCTTGCCTGGCAGGACAATGCAACGGTCTTGGTCGTGTGCCCACCTTCGCCAACGGACTAGGCCCGGGAGCTCCCTCCCTGACGTCCGGGCCGCAAGGCCCGCGCTACACCAGCCGACCCAGCAACTCCAGGGCCGGTGCAATCCGGATGCCCTCGGGCGTCACATAGTCCTTCGTCCCCGTGGCCGACACCTGCCACGCCTCGCAGTCCGGGAACCGGACCTTGAAGTAGCGGAGGCTCTTGTCGAGCCGCTCGTCCGCCCACTTGCACTCGACGCTGAGCACAGGCTGCTTGCGGTCAGTGACGATGAAGTCGACTTCGCGGCCGTCCGTGTCGCGGAAGTAGCGGAGTTCCAGGTCGAGCCCCTGGGTGTCCTGCTGATGATGCACCCACTTGAGCAGGTGGCAGGCGACCAGGTTCTCGAAGCGTGGCGCGTCCGCCGGCACGACCGTCCAGTCGACGTGGTAGTGCTTCTGCTGCTTCTTGACCGCCCGGATCGTCGGGGCGCGGAAGGGCGACAGTCGGAAGATCGCGTAGAGCCGCTCGAATGCTCCCAGCCAGTCAGCGACCGCCTTGTGGCTCACCTGCAGGTCTTCCCGCACAGCGTTGATCGAGAGCGGCGAGCCGACCAGCTCCGGGAGACGGAGCATGAGCAGTTCGAGCCGGCCGAGGTCCTGAATGCGTTCCAGGCTCGTCACCTCCTCGCGGATCAGCAGGGTGCGGTGCTCGCGCGACCATCTGCGGGCCTCGACTTCGCTGCCGCCGAAGTACGGTTCGGGGAAGCCGCCGAGCAGCAACAGGTCCCGGAGTTCGCCGGTCGTTCGCAGCTCGAGTTCGGCGGCGGACAGTGGGTGCAGCCGGAGGAGATGGAAGCGGCCCTGGAGCGAGTCGCCGCCGAACCGGTAGGCGTCGAGCCGGGCGCTTCCGACCACGAGGATCCGACGCTCTGCCGCGGCCCGTGCGTCGTACAGCCCCTTGAGGTAGTTCCGCCAGTCCCGATACTTGTGGATCTCGTCGAAGACCCAGAGATCGCCGGTCGGGAGTTCGCGCCTCAGAATGTGCTCGCGATCCTCCGCGACGTCCCAGTTGAGGTAGCCGTCGTCGGCGCCGGGCAGGCTGCGGGCCAGCGTCGTCTTGCCGACCTGCCGGGGGCCGGCGACGAAGACCATCTTCCGCTCGAGGTCTCGCTCGATCTGATCCGCCAGGTACCTGGTTGCGGTCGCCACGGCACGCGAGACTACCAAGATTTTCGACCACAGTCGAAAATCACCGTGGACATTTTCGACTGTAGTGGAAAGTGTCGACGTTTGGTCCGGGTCCTTCCGAGCGCCGGTCACAGCTCGCGAAGCTCGCCATTCTTGAAGCCCGGCCTGTGCCCGCAACGGCCGTTGACCACCCCTGACAGCCGTGTTACGTTACCGCCGCTTTCGGGCGCGAGCGAGACAGGTTGGCAGGCGTTGGTAGAGGTCTGCGCTCGTCGAAACAGATCCGGACGACCGCGGGACGAGTAGCTGTGGATTTCGACGCCAGCCTCCTGGTCATCATGGCGATCTTCTGGGCCACCTATGTGGTGGTCCGGTTCTACCTCGTCCGCCCGATCATGCGCATGCTCCGGGAGCGCGACAGCGAGATCGTGACCGCTCAGGAGACGTTCGACCGGGCCCAGGCCGAGGTCGAGGCGAGAGTCGAGGCGCAGCGCGAGAAGCTGAAGGAAGTCCGCGCCGAGGCCGCCGCGCACCGCGACCGGATGCGCAAGGAGGCCCAGCAGGCCCGCGAGACGCTGGTCGCCGAAGCCCGCCAGGAGGCGGATGCCGAACTCCAGCAGGCGATCGCCGCGCTCGACGCCGAGACCGCGGAACAGCGCCGCTCGCTCGAAGCACGCGCCGAGCGGCTCGCCGCCGACATGACCGCGAAACTGATGGGGGCCCCCTCGTGAGGCGTTCCGCGGCCCTGAAGGTCGCCTCGCTGGCGCTGCTCTGGGCGCTGTTCGCTGGCGCAACCGCCGCGTTCGGCGCGGAGGTCGGCGAAGCAACTCACTTCCTCGGCCTGCCGCGCTGGGTCTTTTCCTGGTTCAACATGCTCGTCTTCTTCGGCGGTCTCGGCTACCTGGTCTGGCCAATGGCAAAGAGTGCGCTCGAGTCGCGCCGGGACCAGATCCGGGACAGCCTGATGACCGCCCGACGCCAGCGCGCGGACGCGGAAGAGCTGCATGCCGGCCTCGACGGCCAGCTCGCCGCCCTGGAGGCGGAAGTCGCCCAGGCAGCGGAGCGCTCCCGGCAGGAAGGCGAACGCGACGCGCGGGAGATCGCGGCCCTGGCCGAGCGCGAGCGCGAGCGGATGCTGGAGCAGGCCCGCGCCGAGATCCGGAACCGCACGGCGCGCGCCCGGGTCGAACTGGCCCAGCACGCGGCCCGGCTCGCCACCGCGCTCGCCGCCGAGCGGCTGGAGCGCGAAGTCGACTCCGCCGCCCGCCGCCGGATTCTCGACCGCGGGCTGCTCAGCCTGGAGAGCCGGGCGGACGACGCCTCGGCCGGAGCCGACGCGCGATGATCTACCGCTACGCGAGGCCCTACGCCCAGGCCCTGATGGGGGCCGCCGGCTCGCTCGAGGCGGCGCAGGCGACGCGCGATGAACTCAGCGCCTTCGCGGAGGCGATGCGGGCCGTGCCCAGGCTGGGACGCATGGCCTCGAATCCGGGCGTGCCGCCGGCAACCAAGCGCGCCGTGGTCGACGAGATTGCCGGCATGCAGGGCGCGGGCAAGCTGGCCCAGCGGATGCTGCGGCTGCTGCTCGACAACTACCGCCTGGTCCACCTGCCGGCGATCCTGGAGGCGATCGACGAGTTGCTCGACCGGGCCCATGGCGTGGTCAGCGCCACGGTGACCGCGGCCGAGGAGCTCGACGAGGAGCAGCGCGCGCGGCTGGAGAGGGCGCTCGAGCAGCTGTCCGGCGCCGAGGTCCGGCTGGAAGCCCGGGTCGACCCGAGCCTGATCGGCGGCTTCGTGGCCCAGTTCGGGAGTTACCGCTACGACGCGAGCGTTCGCGGCCAGTTGGCCGTACTGGAATCCAGATTGACCGCCGAGTCGGCGACGACGGCGGCGGAAGCCTAGAAACGTCACGATTTCGAGACGCTCCGGAGCCCCGGGGCGCACCTTAGGGGAGTAGAACGAACATGCAGGTAAGAGCCGATGAGATCGCAGCGGTCCTCGAGCGCCAGTTGGCGGGCTACGAGGCCGAGGTCGACGTCGCCGAGGTCGGCACCGTCCTCAGCGTCGGTGACGGCATCGCCCGCGTCTACGGGCTGGAGCAGGCGATGGCCGGCGAGCTGCTGGCGTTCCCGAACGACGTCTACGGCCTGGCGCTGAACCTCGAAGAGGACCAGATCGGCGCCGTGCTGATGGGCGAGTCCCGGCTGGTCGACGAGGGCGACGAGGTCCGTCGCACCGGCCGCATCATGGAGGTGCCAGTGGGACCGGGGCTGGTCGGCCGCGTGGTCGACCCGCTCGGCAACCCGGTCGACGGCAAGGGACCGATCGAAGCCGCCGACAGCTACCCGCTCGAGCGGATCGCCCCCGGCGTCGTCGACCGCGAGCCGGTGTCCGAGCCGATGCAGACCGGGATCAAGGCGATCGACTCGATGATCCCGATCGGCCGCGGTCAGCGCGAGCTGATCATCGGCGACCGGCAGATCGGCAAGACGGCCGTGGCCGTCGACGCGATCATCAACCAGAAGGGCGGCGACGTGATCTGCGTCTACGTCGCGATCGGCCAGAAGCGCTCGACCGTCGCCCAGGTGGTGAAGACGCTCGAGGACCACGGCGCGATGGAGCACACGATCGTCGTCTCCGCGTCGGCCTCCGAGCCGGCGCCGCTCCAGTTCATCTCGCCCTACGCGGGCTGCGCGATGGGCGAGTACTTCCTGTACAACGGCCAGCACGCGCTGGTGATCTACGACGATCTCTCGAAGCAGGCCGCCTCGTACCGCGAGGTCTCCCTGCTGCTCCGGCGACCGCCGGGCCGCGAGGCCTACCCGGGCGACGTCTTCTACCTCCACTCCCGCCTGCTGGAGCGGGCGGCGAAGCTCTCGCGCGCCAATGGCGGCGGCTCGCTCACCGCGCTGCCCATTATCGAGACCCAGGCCGGCGACGTCTCGGCCTACATCCCGACCAACGTGATCTCGATCACGGACGGCCAGATCTTCCTCGAGGGCGACCTCTTCTTCTCCGGCGTGCGGCCGGCGGTGAACGTCGGCATCTCGGTCAGCCGGGTCGGCGGCAACGCGCAGATCGGCGCGATGCGGAAGAACTCCGGCACCCTGCGCCTCGACCTGGCGCAGTACCGGTCGCTCGCGGCCTTTGCCCAGTTCGGCTCCGACCTCGACCGGGTCACGCTGCAGCAGTTGGCGCGCGGCGAGCGGCTCGTCGAGCTCCTGAAGCAGGGGCAGTACGCGCCGCTGTCGATCGCGGACCAGGTGCTCTCGATTCTGGCGGGCACCCGCGGCGCGCTCGACGACCTGAAGGTCGAGGCGGTGCGGCCCTTCGAGGACTTCATGCACCGGCACTTCGTGAACGAGGAACCGGAGCTCCGCGACCGGATCCGCGCGGAGGGCAAGCTGAGCGACGAACTGGACGCCCAGATCATGGAGGCGATCGGCCGGGCCTTCCAGCTCTTCGTGGCCGAGAACCCCGACGCCGCGCTGGAAGAGAACTAAACGAGACGAACGGGAAGGTTCCGAGGTAGGCCCGAACGATGGCGAGCCTGATCGATCTTCGCCGGCGCATCCGCACGGTGAAGAACACGCAGCAGATCACCAAGGCGATGAAGATGGTCGCCGCGGCGAAGCTGCGCCGGGCCCAGGACCAGATCCTCGCGACCCGTCCCTACGCCCTGGAGCTGCGGAAGGTGACGGAGCACCTGGCCGCCGTGGCGGCCGGCGAAGTCGAGCACCCGCTGCTGACGCCGGCTGGAGGCGGCGAAGACGGACAGGCCGCGGAGGCCGGTTCCGGCAAGACCCTGGTCCTGGTGGTCACGGGCGACAAGGGCCTGTGCGGCGCCTTCAACGCCCATGTTCAGCGCCGGACCGAGCAGGAGATGGCCGCCTTGAACGGCGGCGGCGAGATCCTCGCCCTTGGCAACCGCGGCGCCGACTTCTTCACCCACCGCGGTGCGCCGATGCGCGGCGCCCGCCGGGGGCTGTTCAAGGACCTGAACTACGGCACTGCCCAGGAACTGGCGGCCGAGGTCTCCAAGGCCTTTGCCGACGGCGAGTACGACGCTGTCTACGCGGTCTACAACGAGTTCATCTCCGTGCTCAGCCAGCGGGTGAGCTGGGAGCGCCTGCTGCCGATGGCCCGCGAGGACGTCGTCGGCGACGATGGCGGCCAGCCGGAAGGCGACCATCGCGACTACCTCTACGAGCCGTCCGAGGCGGAGATCCTGAACGAGCTGCTGCCGCGTTTCGTCACCTTCCAGATCTACCGGGTGCTGCTCGAGTCCCAGGCCGCCGAGCACGCGGCCCGGATGACGGCGATGGACAGCGCGACGAAGAACGCCGGCGAACTGATTGACACATTGACCCTGCAATACAACCGCTCGCGCCAGGCCGAGATCACGACCGAACTGATCGAGGTCGTGTCCGGCGCGAACGCCCTCGAGGGATAGAGACAAGAGAGGCACATACCGTGAACGACACGAACAACACGTCCGGCGCCACCGGCAAGGTGGTCCAGGTGATCGGCCCGGTGCTCGACATCGAGTATCCGGCCGAGCAACTGCCCGAGATCCTGAACGCGGTCAGCGTCAAGAACGACGACGGCAGCATCGACCTGACCGCCGAGGTGGCTCAGCATCTGGGCTCGAACCTGGTGCGCGCGGTGTCCATGCAGCCGACGGACGGCGTCGTCCGCGGCATGGAGGCCAGGGACCTCGGCGAACCGATCTCCGTGCCGGTGGGCGAAGCGACCCTGGGCCGGGTGCTGAGCGTGCTTGGCGAGCCGGTCGACACGCTGGGCCCGGTCGAGGCCCAGGAACGCTGGCCGATCCACCGCGAGGCGCCCGCCTTCGAGGATCAGGCGACCTCGACCGAGATGTTCGAGACGGGGATCAAGGTCGTTGACCTGGTGCACCCCTACACCCGCGGCGGCAAGACGGGCCTGTTCGGCGGCGCCGGTGTCGGCAAGACGGTCCTCATCCAGGAGCTGATCAACAACGTCGCCGTGCAGGGCGGCGGCTTCTCCGTGTTCGCCGGCGTCGGCGAGCGCACCCGCGAGGGCAACGACCTGCTGCGCGAGATGGTCGAGGCCGGCGTCGTCAACTTCGGCGAGGGCTTCCTCGAGAACTACGAGGAGAGCGGCAACTTCGACCTGACGAAGGTCGACCACGCGGCGCTCAAGGACAGCAAGGCGGCGCTCATCTACGGCCAGATGACCGAGCCGCCCGGCGCCAGGCTCCGCGTCGGTCTCTCGGCGCTCACGGTCGCCGAGTACTTCCGGGACGTCGAAGGCCGCGACGTGCTGCTCTTCGTCGACAACATCTTCCGATTCACCCAGGCCGGCTCCGAGGTCTCCGCGCTGCTTGGCCGGATGCCCAGCGCCGTTGGCTATCAGCCGAACCTGGCGACCGAGATGGGCGCCCTGCAGGAGCGGATCACGTCGACCAAGAAGGGCTCGATCACCTCGGTACAGGCGATCTACGTTCCTGCCGACGACCTGACCGACCCGGCGCCGGCCACCGCCTTCGCCCACCTCGACGCGACGACGACCCTGTCGCGCGCGATCGTCGAGAAGGGCATCTACCCGGCGATCGATCCGCTCGACTCGACCTCCAAGATCCTCGAGCCGGCCGTCGTCGGCGACGAGCACTACGCCGTCGCCCGCCAGGTGCAGCAGGTGCTCCAGCGCTACAAGGACCTGCAGGACATCATCGCCATCCTCGGCGTCGAGGAACTGTCCGAAGAGGACAAGCTCGTCGTCGCCCGGGCGCGCAAGATCGAGCGCTTCCTGTCGCAGCCGTTCTTCGTGGCGACCCAGTTCACCGGCCTCGAAGGCCGCTACGTGAAGATCGAAGACACCGTCGAGGGCTTCAAGACGATCCTCTCCGGCGACCTCGACGAGCTGCCCGAACAGGCGTTCCTCATGGTCGGCACGATCGACGAGGCCGTCGACAAGGGCAAGAAGCTGCTGGCGGCGTAGCCGGCGTAGAGGCGGAATCAACGGAGCGAACGAACGTGGCCGGCTTGAACCTCATCCTCGTAACCCACGCCGAGAAGCTGCTCGAGATCGAGTGCTCGGACGTCGGTCTGCCGGGGCGCAAGGGCGACATGGGCATCCTGCCCGGCCACGCGGCGCTGATCAGCACGCTGCGCCCCGGCGAGCTCAGCTACCAGCCGGCCGATGGCGGTGCGCGCCGCTTCGTCGCCGTGGCGCCGGGCTTCTGCGAGGTCGCGGACGATACCGTGACCGTGCTGACCGAGACGGCGGAGCCGGCCGAGGACATCGACGCCGCGGCCGCCACGACCGAGCGCGACGAGCTGACCGCGGAGTACGCCCGCGCGAGCTTCGAGGAGCAGGGTCCCCTCAAGGATCGCGTGGATACCGCGCAGGCGCGGGTCGACGTCGCGGCACGGGCGTAGCGCCGCGGTGAAGGTCGCCGGCCTCCGGCCGGCGGCTGCGTCTTTCGGGCTGCGCCGCTCCGCGGCTCCGCCCGCACACTGAGTGCGCCGTCCTCGGCACGGCGCCCGCACACTGGGTGCGCCGGCCTTCTGGCCGGCTTCCGGGAAGGAACGCGCCGCGAAGCGGCGGCGATACTGGTCCACAGACCGCGGACTACCGCAACCTCCGCTCAATCCGCTCCAGCACCGCTCTGAGCGCCGCCAGTTGACGGGCGATCTCGTACAGGTTCCGTTCGATGCCACGAGTATCACTCATGCCTCACCTCCAGCGTGCGGGTCGATTCCCGCCTGGCCCAGGGACGTAGCGAATGCCATGCCAGATCAAGGTCGCGCAACCGGAGGTCCGCGCAGGCCCAGGCCGCCGCCCTCCGCTGCTAGACTCCCCCGCTCGGGAGAGGTGCTGGAGTGGTCGAACAGGGCTGCCTGCTAAGCAGTTGTCCGGGGTGACTCGGACCGAGGGTTCGAATCCCTCCCTCTCCGCCACACGAGAGTTCCAAGCGCCTGATTCTCCTGGATCAGGACCATAGCCAGCCGTTTCCGACTGGCGACCCCGACTACGGCTGCCTCAGGCATGAGCCGCCAGCCGACCGTGCCACCTAGCGGCGGCCCTCGTGAATCGCGGCGACGATCTCCTCGGACGTCATCCGGACGCGCCGCCACTGTCGACGACGCTTCCGGAAGCTCTCCACGGCCAACTTCCGAGCCTCACGATCCTGACTTCGCGCCGGAACCAGATGCGCGATGGTCCGGCCGTGACGTGTGATCGCCACCGTCTGGCCGTACTCCACAGCCCGCAGTAGTTCTGCTAGGTGGGCCTTGGCCTCAGTTGTGGAAACGTCCCGCATCGCACCGGTCATTCTGAGCGGGCAGCCTACCGTGAGGGCTGAGTGTCAATGGCAACCGAAAACTGCACACTTGTGGCAACTGAAGACTGCACACTTGTTCCGGGGCGGTAGCGGTTGGAGCAGGCGTCCGGGGTAGTGGTGCAGGACTCCGGTGTCGGCGGGAGGGAGCGGAGCGACCGGAGGCCGACACCGGACGCGCGGCGCGGCTGGGGGTTTGGCGGTCGATCACGGCGCGGCTTCCCTGCCCCGCTCGTCTGCGGCAGTCCGTAGCAGGTCCTGGTGGGCTCTCATCCGGTAGCTGTTGCCGCGGATATTGACGATGTGGCAGTGGTGCAGCAGGCGGTCGATGAGCGCCGCGGCCATGATCTCGTCGCCGAGCACGCCGCCCCATTCCTCAAAGCCCTTGTTGGACGTCAGGACGGTCGAGGCCCGCTCGTGCCGGGCGTTGATCAACTGGAAGAAGAGCACGGCGCCGTCCTGGCTGATCGGCAGGTAGCCGATCTCGTCGACGACCAGCAGCGCCGGGTGGGTAAGCACCCGGAGCCGCCGCGACAGGTTGCCGGCGGCCTTGGCTTCGGTCAGCGAGTCGATCAGCGCCGCCAGCGTGCCGTAGTAGACCCTGCGGCCCGACTCCGCGGCCGCGATCGCCAGGCTGATGGCCAGATGCGTCTTGCCCACTCCCGGCGGTCCCAGGAGGATCACGTTCTCTGCGCGCTCCAGAAAGCCGAGCTCGTGGAGGCTCTCGATCTGCTCGCGCTTGATGCTCGGCTGGAAGCTGAAGTCGAACTGCTCGAGCGTCTTGACCGCCGGCAGGCGCGAGGAGCGCATCGCCGTCTGCAGGCGACGGTTGTTGCGCAGGACGATCTGGGCATTGAGCAGCTCCTCGATCGCCTCGCCCGCGGTCACCGCGCCGCTGTCCGCCTGGGCCAGGATGCCGTCAACCGCCTCCAGCGCTCCGGGCAGTTTCAGGTCCGCCAGCATCGCTCGCAGCCGGGCCCGGCGGTCGCCGGCCAGCGCCTTCAACTGACCGCCTCCGAGTAGTCCCGCAGCGGCCGGCGCTGCACCTGCACCGTGGTCGCCAGTACCGGGCGAGACGGCTCGACCGTCGCCGGCGGGCTGCCCAAGCGCCGATACGGCGCAAGCGCCAGGGGGCGAAGCGCCTGGCGCTCGTCCCTCTCGAACCGGTCTGTGGGCCGCTCGCGCGTCGTGCCGTGAAGACGAACGTTGGCCGTGCCCTCGACCCAGCGCTCCGCCTGCTCATTCAGGTCCGCGTCGTTGATGAACTCCCGACCGTAGAAGAAGCCGGTCCGCACGTACCCGATCGGGCGCTCCACCTTGCCCTTGGTCTGCGCCCGGTACGGACGGCAGGCGCGAGGCACGAATCCCCAGTGGGCCGCGAATCGCAGAAACTCCGCGTTGACCACCAGGCCACCGCCCGAGAAACGGTCGTCCGACACCACCACGGACCGCATCTGGTCGAACAACAGCTCCCGCGGCACGCCGCCGAAGCGCTCGAAGGCGGCCTCAAGGCCCTCGAAGAGGACCGGCATCGTCTGCCGGGAGTAGAACCGCAGCCACAGAAGCCGGGAGTAGCCGAGCACCACCAGCAGCGCGTGGCGAATACCCCAGGACAGCTTGAACCTCCCGAAGTCCACCTGGCCCTGATGACCCGCCGGTGTCTCGAACCGCACCAGAGGCGCCTCCGGCGCCCGAGGCCGCACCGCCCGCACATGGTCCCGCACCCGGCTGTATCCGCCGTCGTAGCCCAGAGCGCGCACCTCGTCGAACAGGCGCTTCGCCGACAGCTTGGGGAACTCGTCCAGACGAACCGCGATCAACTCCTTGTAGGGGTCCAGCTTGTGCGGCGGCCGGGGCCGCGGCGAGTACTGGCTCCCGCCCGACGACAGGTCGCGCTCCAACTGTCCGGACTCGATCCACGAGTGGATCGTCCGGCGACTCACACCGAAACGCCTGGCCAGCTCCGCCTTCGAGACGCCAGCCTCCAGGTAGTGCCTCAACAACATCCTCGTCTCCCATCCGTGCATCCGCACCTCGCTCCATGGCTGTTGGCGAAGCCACCAGCATGGAACGGCCTGCGACCCCCGACACACCGCGAAGTGTGCAGTTTTCGACTGCCACAAGTGGGAGATTTACAGTTGCCCCTAACACTGAGGGCCTTCGGCCTGGTCCGCGTCGCGCGGACGGTCAATTGACGACGCTCGCCGCCTAGCCAGCTAGTGGAGCCACTCTGGGCGCCTTGCAGCCCAAGCTATAGCTGGCTCGGCCACGACGCGCTCGGATCCCACCCGGCGTGTCGTTGGGCGACTCCTGGTGGCGTTCACCGAAAACCGCGTTCGTAGGCGTCATGCCCCGTGCTACCAAACGGCGCATGACACGACTGGCACTGGTTTTCTCCCTGGCTCTGCCGCTCAACGCATTCGCCGCTGAGCAGCGTCCGATCCAACCAGACGGCACGACTCACGTTGACGGAACCGTTCGCGACACTACGGGCCTGCCGTTGCCTGGCGCGATGGTCGAAATCGACAATTCCCTGGTCGCCATTTCAGACGCCGAGGGTTGCTTCGAGGTCGCCCTGGTGTCCGGTACGCGGTACCGGGCGGTCGTGAAACTCCCTGGGTTCGACGCACACGAATCCGTTCTCGAGGTGAGCGACGGGGCGCGGCTCGACGTCGTGCTGGCGCTCAGCCCCATGCAGGAGCAGATAACCGTCACGCCCACGCTGCCGTCACCCGAGGAAGAGGTCGAGCGTCCTTTCCTGTTCCAACCTATCCAGGTCTACCGGACACCCGGCGCCGACGCTGATCTCTTCAGAGCTCTTCAGACACTGCCGGGTGTCAGCGCACCCGACGATGGCGCCGGTCTGTTTGTGCGCGGGGGCGACGTCAGCGAGGTGCTGGTGTCACTCGATGACGCGGTGATCGCCCATCCTTACCGGAATGAGACACCGACCGGCGGATTTCGGGGCACCGTCGACCCGTTGCTCATATCGGGGCTCAACTTCAGTACTGGCGGCTTCTCCGCCCGCTACGGCAACGTCCTCAGTGGTGTCCTCGACTTGCGCGGGCTCGAGCGGCCCGATGCGCGGCAGACAACCGCGACGTTTGGACTCGCGGGTGTGTCCGCCTCTATCGCCGCACCGGTCGGCGACCGATTCGGGGTGCGAGGCGCGTTCAATCGAACCCTCACCCGCCTCCTCTTCTCCGTCAACGGGAGCCCCCGCTCGTTCGACCCGCCGCCCGAAGGCTGGGATGGGTCCGCCGGGTTCACTTGGAATCTGGGGAGAGGCGGTCGACTCAAGGCCTTCGGATTGGCGCAGCGTGACCGGGTGGGCGTCGAGATCGAGCAGGACGCGTTCACGGGGTTGTTGCAATCCTCGACGACTCACAGGTTCGTCGGCACGCGGTGGGATGGCCCGCTCGGAGGCTGGGCGGCCTCGGCGTCTTTCGGCAGCGACGACTACCGGCGCAGGACCAACGTCGGCATCCTGGACCGGACCGTCACGGACCGGGTGGCATCGTGGCGATTCGACCTCAGCCCACCACCGGCCCGCGCGTTCGAGTGGCGCCTCGGCGCCAACGGCTCTTTCACCGAGGCGTCGATCGCGGGACGCGTACCGGTGAGAGGTGGCGACCTCGGTGGCGTTGGCGGTAACGCCCGGTTTGATGCCACCGTCGACGACTGGTTTGGAGGCACTTATCTGGAGCTCACGACACACGTCGGGGCCGTGTCGGCCACGATCGGGGCGCGCGCTGATCGCTTCGGTCTGGCGCGCGCGACGACCATCGATCCACGGCTCAACGTCCGCATCGGTCTGGGTCGCACGCATGCGCTGCGCCTCGCAGCCGGCGTGTACCACCAGGCCCCCTCCCCCTCGTACTACGACAGCGAACGAGGGGCTGCGCGCCTGCCACCCATGCGGGCGCTGCACTACGTCGCCGGATACGAGACCGGCCGTGAGGCGGAAGGCCTTTACTTTCGGGCAGAGGGGTTCGTGAAGAAGTACGCCGACCTCCCCCTCGAAGATCAAGTCCGAGGGTATACAGCCGACGGGTACGGCTCGGCCCGTGGGGTCGATCTGTTCGTCCAGTGGCTGTCAAGCCGACTCGAGGTGCGCGGCACCGCCAGCTGGCTGCGAGCCAAGCGGCGATGGACGCCGGTCGATCAGCGCGAGCGCTACGACCTTCCGGAAGGGACCTGGACACCGGACTTTGAGATTCCCTGGTGGGCCCAGATCATCACGAGCGTGCCCCTCTCGCACGGTGTGAGCGTGAGCGCGTCGTGGCGGACGGCCGCCGGCCGACCCCACACCCCGATCGTCGCTGGCCGGGCGATCGGCGACGGCTTCCTTCCCGTCTTCGGTTCCGTCAACTCCGAGCGCCTCCCGCGTTACGAACGGCTTGATCTCTCGTCGAGCCGGCTCATACCGGCTGGCGACGGGGCGGTGATCCTCTTCCTGTCCGTCGACAACGTCCTCGGACGGGCCAACTTCTTCGACTACGTCTACGCGCCCGACTATGCGTCACGGCAGCCCGTCGTCAACGCGGCACCCCGCGCGATGTATGTCGGCGTTTCCATCAGGAGGTGACCGTGGCAAGCACGCACATCGTGGCAGTCGCGCTGGTCGCAGCGATGACTGCACCAGCGCCTTCCGTAGCCCAGGAGGCCGAGTGGTCCGAACTCACCGAGCGGCTCGAACAGGCGGCACTGGCCGGATCCGGGCAAGAGCTCCGGGCCGTTCGGATCGATCTCCTCAGACAACTGATCCATCCCGCGGAACAGGCACCCGGGCAAGCATCCGTGGAGTACGCGATCGCCTACGTCGCGTGGCGGTCGGCCAACCTGACGGATGTTCCCGAGCAGGAACAGGCTGACCTACTCCATGACGCCGTGGAGCGACTGGAGGCCCTGGTAGACGACGATCCCGAAGACACTGAAGCTCGCGCGTTGCTCGGAGCGCTCTACGGTTTGCAGATCGCGCGGGATCCGTCCCGAGGGGCCGAGTTGGGCGTGCGTGCCTCGGGCGCTCTCGGCCGCGCCGAGGCGGCGGCGCCCGACAACCCGCGCGTCACGCTCCTGCAGGGCATCAGTGCGTTCCACACGCCGGCCAGGTTCGGCGGTGGCCTCGACAGAGCAGAGCGGCTGCTTCGTCGCAGCCTCGATTCGTTCTCGCGCGAGCCGCTGGACAAACCGTGGCCCAACTGGGGACGGTTCGACGCCCACGTCTGGCTTGGCCAGACACTCGCCCGACAGAACGACCCTTCGAGTGCCCGCGCCGAGTACGATGCGGCCTTGTCCCTGGCGCCCGATTCGGGGTGGGTGAAGTTCGTGCTGCTGCCGGCCCTCAACGGCGCCGATCGACCTTAGAGGTGTAGAAATGGCACAGGCTATCGATCCGTCGGGAACCCACAAGCGCTACCGTTTCTGGCTGGTTGTCGGCGGCTGGATGACGGCTGCCCTGATCCAGGCGGTCGCGCTGGACGCGTCGGCGGCGGCGCCGTTCGAGGACGGGTTCCCGAACGGGGTTTTCAGCCATGCGGTGCTGGGCATTCTCGTCTGGCAGGTGTGCCGGGCGCATGCCTACCTTGAGCTCTGGAAGCGCCGTCCCCTGCGCGGCGTGTCTGTGCATGCCACCGCGGGGATCGTAGCGCTCGCGATCTGGAGCGGGGCCGAGGTGACATACACGCGCCTCGTGTACGGGGAGGACTTCTGGCCACTCGTGTACGCCAATAGCTGGGCGCTGCAACTGTTCAGCGGCGCGCTCCTGTATGCCGCCGCGGTCGGGCTCGGCGTCATCGTCCAGAGCTTCGACCGGGAGCAACTCCGCCGCCAACGTGAAGCCGAGCTCGAACTCGTGGCCCGGGACGCGGAGCTGACCGCAATCAAGTCACAACTGCAGCCGCACTTCCTGCTGAACTCGCTCAACTCGATCCTGGCGCTCGTCGAGCACGATCCGGCGAGGGCGAGCGCCATGCTCGAACGGCTGGCCTCGTTCCTGCAGTCAGGGTTCGACCGTCTCGACGAACCGCTCGTTCTTCTGCACCGTGAACTGGACACGGTTCGCGACTACCTGAAGATCGAGCAGGTTCGATTCGCGGATCGCCTGCGTTTCACCATCGAAGCAGACGGCGAAACGGAGCAGGTACCCGTACCCCCATTCCTGCTGCAGCCACTCGTCGAGAACGCTGTCAAACACGGTGTTCAGCCGCACGCGCGGCAAGGCGAAGTGCGCGTCGCGGCGCGTCGTCAGGGCGCCCGCGTTCACGTCACGGTAACCGACACCGGGAGCGGTCCGAACGCCTCGCAGGGTACGAGCGGCAGGGGTCTCGACCTGACTCGACGGCAACTGCGTGCAACATACGGCGACGACGGGGCCTCGATGATCATGTCCCGCGAAGAAAACGGAGGCTTCACGGTAAGTCTGGACCTCCCGGCAGAAGCTGAGCCACTGGGTGGCTCCTCCTCACCTGCTGTCCATGGCTCCTGATCGCCTCCGCCTGATCGTGGCGGACGACGAGGTGCTGGCGCGGCAGCTCGTGCGGGACTACGCAGCCCGATGCAGCGGTGTGAGCATCGTGCACGAGTGCGGTGACGTGGAGACGCTAGCCGCCGCGCTTGAACAGGGCGGAGCGGACGCGGCGATGCTTGACATCCGAATGCCCGGACGCGACGTGTTCGAGGTCCTTGAGGACATCAGGCAACACCAGCCGTTGCCCGCGCTTGTCTTCGCGACTGCGTATGACCGCTACGCGGTGCGCGCGTTCGAGATGAACGCCGTTGATTTCCTCGTGAAACCCTTCACGGAGACTCGTTTCGCGGAGACGATTGGGCGACTGCGGCAGGGTCGACGGCCAGGTGCTCCCGACGACGGCGTCCCGCGCCTGCTGCGTGATCTTGGGCGTCGCCCTGACCGGCTGCTCGTGCCTGAGGGGCGTGGGCGACGCATCGTACCCGTCGCCGTCTCCGCCATCGGCTGGATACAAGCGGAAGGGGACTACGCGCGAATTCACGCCGGCGACACGAGCTACCTCGTGTACCGCACGCTCAACGAACTTGAAGAGAGGTTGGACCCAGCCGAGTTCCTGCGGGTACATCGCTCCGCGATCGTGCGGCTCGATCAGATTCTCGAGGTCGTACCCGTCGGAAGTGGCCGCTATCGCTTGGCTCTGAAGGGTGGTGGAGCCCCGACTGTCAGCCGTGGCCGCGCCCAGGCGCTCAAACGGCTCATCCTGTGACACGAGAGCGATTTCAGAGTCCGGGGCGCGAAAGAGCTGCGCGGTGCGATGCCGGGGCGATCAGAAAAGGAACGGCTCCAGCAGGAGGTGGATCCCGTTTGCCGCGCTGTGGCAGATAATCGCGTAAGGGAGACCCCATCGCCAGAACATCCAGCCGAGCAAGAGGCCCGCGATGCTGCTCTTCACGGCCATGCCCGTCATGTACATCGGCCCCGCTACGCCGCCGTAGAAGATGTGCGCAATGCCGAACGTCAGCGCCGACACGCCCAAGGCCACACGGAAGATGGTGCGGGGACTGTCTGTGAAGCGAGCGGTGAGCCAAGCCAGGCCACTCATCAGGCCGAGCCGGAAGACAATCTCCTCCATGATCGGCCCTTTGACGACAGCTGACAGAGAAGAGAACCGGGACCAACGCGCGACCATCTGCTCGTAGATGGCCGAATCCGCTATTGCCATGCCGTAGTTGGCACCCAGATTCGCAACGCCGAAAGCGACGCCCAGCCCGAGCGACAGAGCCGCGAGTCGGAGGTGCTCGGCCGATACCCGATGGGGCATTGGCCGGCACTGAGCCAACGCCGCCAGGCCCAGCGTCGACGCGATGAAGGCCGAAAGCCCGCCCAGTATGGCCCCGCTACCGTCGGCTCGGTCGGGGAAGTACAGGAGCAGCAACACGGCGAACGCGATCGCGCCAGCGGCGAGGAGCCTCGTCCACCAGGGTCGGGCCACGACCGCTTCGCCCGTCGGTCCCGTGGACAAGGCGCCCTGCGTGCTTCCGACGTCTTCGCACATAGCTTCCCTTCGAGTCTGGAGTGCCCGTCCCCGTGACCTCTACACGGATGCGAGCCGCCCTTGGTTACGGTTCAACACCGCAAACGGACCGGAAATCCCTCGGGTCCGGTCCGTATGGGGAACTTGGGATCGCTGGCAACCGTTTAGAGGTCGAGAGCTTCTCATGGGCACGCCATCGCTTTCGGTCCTTAGCGTTTTCGGCCTCGGCACCGTGCTGGCGGCGTGCGGAGGGCCGGATCGCCCGTCGTCTGCCACTTCCGCCGTTCTTCGGGACACGGCCTTCGTGGGCGTGAACGTCCTGTCCATGGCGGAAGACGAAGTCGCGGCAGTTCCCGATCAGACGGTGCTGGTGTCCGGCGGTGTAATCGCCCGCGTCGGGAACCGGGACCATGTCAGTGTGCCTGAGACCTTCACCGTAGTCGAAGGAGCCGGCAAGTACCTCATGCCCGGTCTCGCCGACATGCACGTGCATCTCGAGTACTTCGATGATCCGCGGGTGCTCGATCTGTTCCTGGCGAACGGAGTCACGACCGTTCGGAACATGGACGGCCGTCCCTACATCCTCGAGTGGCGAGACCGAATCGCGCGCCACGAATGGCCTGGACCCAGGATCCACACCGCCGGCCCCATTCTGGACGGCGACCCACCGCTTCGCGACGACAATCTGGCGTTGGGGTCCGCCGGTGACGCCCGCCGAGCAGTCCGTGACCAGAAGGCTGCAGGGTACGACTTCATCAAGGTCTACACGAACCTCTCAGCCGAGACCTATGCGGTCGTCCTCGAGACGGCCAGGGAGAGCGGTCTCCCGGTGGCGGGACACGTTCCACGCGGCGTGGACGTAGAGGATGCCCTGATCTCCGGTGTCCGTTCCATTGAGCACGTGGCGGAGTTGGGGGACTTGGTGGAAGCGGAGGACTCCCCGTTCCGCAATGGTTGGCACTGGTCGAAGTTGTACTTGGGAATGCCGGTTGACACGAGCAGTTTCGCCCGTGCCGCTCGCCTCGTGGCGGACTCTCGGGTCTGGATCGTCCCTACGATGGTCCAGGCCGACCGGGCGATTGCGCCGCGCGCAGCGATCGACGCGTGGCTTGCAGAGCCTGAGTTGGCCTATGTCGGTGCTAGACGTCGCCGTATCTGGCAGTCGCTGGTAGGGCGTTCACTTGAGCGGGTGGATGCTGAAGATTGGGCGCTCGTCGAGGCGGGTCGCGCGAACCGCTTGCGGTTTGTGAGTTCGCTTCACGACGCAGGGGCGGCGCTGCTCCCCGGCACCGATACGCCGAATCCGTTCGTGGTGCCCGGCTTCTCGATACACGACGAGTTGGCGAACTTCGAGGCGGCGGGGATGGACCGCGGGCGGATCCTGGCGTTGGCTACTCGGGAGGCTGCCGTCTTTCTGGAGACCGACAGCGAAGTCGGCACGGTGGAGGTCGGCAAGGTTGCGGATCTGATTCTCCTCGACGACAGTCCGCTCGAGTCACTTGACGTCTTCCGAGATCCCGCAGGCGTGATGGTTGGCGGTGCCTGGCTGCCGTCGGAGACCCTCGCCGACGCGTTGGACTCGATCCGATCGAGTGGTGGTCTGTAGGACGGGGACCGCGGCGCCGTACGGGCCAGCGGGTGGGTTCGCAGCCGCGGCGCGGCAACCTCTGGTCGCGGCAGGTTGCGGACTGGTGGGGCAGTGCCCAGCGGCTTGACAGCCTGCTCGTGAGGCCGCCAGAGTCGGCCGATGAGAGCGCTTCCAGTGGCCGAGTTGAAGGCCAGGTTCTCGAAGGTCCTCGCCGACGTGCGTCGGGGCGAACGCATCGGCATCCTGTACGGGAGGTCGAAGACGCCGGTCGCCATGATCGTCCCGTGGGTGCCGGCACGCGCGGGCCGGCGGGACCTCGGCATCCTCGACGGGAAGATCACAATCGAGTTCGCTGATGACTTCGAGGTGACCGAGGAGGAGTTCCTCAGCAGCACGTGACGTAGCTGCTGGTCGGCTGGGTCATGCCCTGGCCCAGCCGCAGAATGGATCGAGCTGTTCCCCCGGTCGCGAGGACTTTGAGGCCCAAGCAAGCCCAGGCACGTGAAATCAATGCACGCCCTGATCGAGTCCCACCGAGCCGAGATCCGCGCCTTGGCAGAACGGCACGGTCTCCGCGATGTCCGCGTCTTCGGCTCGATGGCTCGCGGAGACGCGGATGATGCGAGTGACGTTGACCTTCTGGTCACCTTGCCGCCGGGGTGCACGGGTCTGGCGCTCGGGGCGCTCCTGATGGACGTGCAGGATCTTCTGGGGCGGCGGGTCGAAGTGGTGACGGAGCGAAGCCTGCACCCGGCACTCCGAGAGCGAGTACTGGAAGAAGCGCAGATCCTCTGAGGAGGTCAAGTCGCTCACGTTCTTTGGCGAGCGGGAGAGACCGGGCAGGACCCAGTGCTGCGTATGCCCCTCGCGGGTTCAGGCGACGCGCCGCAGCAGCTTCCGCTCCAGATCGGCGGTCGATTCCAGCGAGGAGATCATCTCTCCGCCTACGTCGGAGAGCCGCGCCAGATCGAGACGGGGAATCTCCGACTGGTCCGAGAAGACGAGAATCGACTCGAACTGAATCTTGTGACGGTGGAAGTGGGACAGCATGATCGTGGTCAGACGGGCCTTGTCGCGATTCGGCACGCCGTACAGGAACAGCGGCGTATCCAGCCGTCCGTCTATCCGATAATCCACGCGGTACGGTTCGGGGTCGGGGAGACCCTCGGGCGAGTAGTCCGCCTGGATCTTGTCCTCGTCGACGAGGCCGTGCAGCAGGTCGGCAAGATCGGTGTAGAACGTGGACCTCACGTCGGACCTATCCGCCTTCTGTGAGCGGATCGACGACGGTCAGAAACGGGAATCGTTCGAAGTCCCGGTCTCTCGTACAGATGCGGCTGATTCCGTGCTCGCGCATCAGCACTGCCGTGTGGAGGTCGTGGAGCACGTTGCCCCGCAGTTCGGGGAACTCCGAGACGGTCCGTGCGGGGACCGCAACGTTACGAGGGGTGGCCACCAGCAGGTCAGTCCTCCTCCTCCATGGCGCGGTAGAGGACGTCGCGGTCGGAGATGTCGACGAGTTCCGGGCCACCGCGCCACGACGGTAGCGGCGGCAGGTCTCCCGCCTCCTTCTCCGCCGCGACTTTCGGCGCGAGCACCCGGCGCAGGCCCGCTTCGACAAGGGCGGACATGGTCGTGCCCCGGCGCGCCGCCTCTTCGCGCAGGCGCTGCATCACCGAATCGTCGATGTTCAGGGTCGTCTTCATATGGAGACCATATCGCCGGGAGGGCATGTGGCATCGGGAACGTCGAGGCCGCCGCGAGGTCTCCCCGGTGCGGCCGGCGCCTGGGTCGGCGGAAGCCGAGCTACCCGCGGCCTGAATGCCCATGCGGCCCGCTCCGTATTCGATGGCCGCAGCCCGTGGAGACGGTGTGGCAGAGTCGAACTTCGCCGACCTCTTCGGCACGGAGTCACTCGCGGCTCTTGACGCCTAGTCCCAGACGACCGACCCGACAATGAGCAAGCCCAAGCGCACGTATCACTTGGCCGTCGAAGAGACGCGCGGACTCGCGTATGGTCCACTCAGGGAAAGAGGGACACTCGACGGTGTTCTGATTCGAGTTCGCGGCGATGATGACACTGAACCGGTCCATCTACTCGACGGCGACAAGGTCCACGTCTGCAACGCGAACCCTGAGGTGGCACGTCGCCTCGCGCCGTATCTCTTCGGCGCGATCCTCCGCGTACACGGTGAGGGACGCTGGGAGCGCGACCAGGGCGGCAACTGGAACTTGCTGCGATTCGACATTCGCGACTTCGAGCCGCTCGACGACCTGCCGCTGGGGGAAGCCGTAAAGCGCTTGCGGGCGGTGGAGGGGAGCGGTTGGCAGCGAGTCTCGGAGCCGGCACATGAGCTTCATCGGCTCCGTGGCGGGTAGAGCTATCGTCCTCGCGCCACGCTGGTGAGGCCAGCCAGGGCCACTAGAGACGAGAAGATGAGTTAAGGGGCGTATCGATGACGTCAGACGGTTTCCAGCGAGCGCTCGATCGCATTCGTGCGGTGGCCGAATCGGAGGTCCACAAGGGGAAGCTGTTCGAGCGGCTGATGCAGACCATCTTCCGCAACGACCCAGTGTTCGGCGAGCAGTTCTCCAACGTGTGGCTCTGGACCGAATGGGCTGCCGAGAGGTCTGACTTCGACGGACGAGACATCGGCATCGATCTGGTTGCCGAACTGCGCCAGGGCGGCTACTGCGCGATTCAGTGCAAGTGCTACGCGCCGGGAACCCGGATCTCGAAGCCCCACATCCAGTCCTTCATCACGGCGTCGAACCGCGAGCCGTTCACGGAGAGAATGCTCGTCAACACCGGCCACGAACTGGGGGCGATGGCGAAGAAGGTGCTGGATGGGCTGAAGCCAGCCTGCCGCGTGATCCAGTTCTCAAACTTCGAGCAGTCGTTCGACTGGTCGAGCCTGTCGCTCGAACAACCGGAAGCGCTGGAGCGTAGCGAGACGTTCGACTTGCGTCCGCATCAGCGGGTCGCGCTCAACGAGGTCGTTGCCGGATTCGAAGATGGCGACGACAGGGGCAAGCTCGTCATGGCCTGCGGCACGGGCAAGACCTTCGCCTCCCTGCGTATCGCGGAGACGGTCGTGGGCGTTGGCGGACGAGTCCTCTATCTCGTCCCGTCGATCTCGCTGTTCCAGCAGACGATGCGCGAGTGGGCCACGCAACGCGCGATGCCGCACCGGTACGTCGGGATCTGCTCCGATACGAGAGCGGGGCGGAACGACGAGGACGCCTCCATCCAGGAGCTGGAAATCCCCGTCACGACTGACCCGGAAGCGATCAGCGGAGCGTTGCTGGAATCCCACCCCGACGACATGACGGTGGTCTTCTCCACCTACCACTCGCTCGGTCTGGTGGAGCAGGCCCAGGACGCTGGCGCACCAGCGTTCGACCTCGTCCTATGCGATGAAGCGCACAGGACCACCGGCATCGAGCGTCCGGGAGACAAGACCTCGCCCTTCGTTCTGATTCATGATGAGGAGCGAATCCGGGCGAACAGGCGCCTCTACATGACGGCGACGCCCCGCCTCTACACCGAGGGAGCGAAGCGGAAGGCCGTTGACCACGCCATCGAGGTCTTCTCGATGGATGACGAAGGAACCTATGGTCCCGAGTTCCACCGACTTCCGTTCTCGCAAGCAGTCGAGCAGGACCTCCTGTCCGACTACAAGGTGGTCATCCTCACCGTTTCCGAAGAGCACGTCAGCGAGGCGTTGCAAGCGCACTTGGCCTCCTCCGGGGGCGAACTCAATCTGGACGATGCAGCCAAGATCGTGGGGTGCTGGCGCGCGCTCCAGAACCCGGAGAACAGGCCTGACGATGGGCCTTTGCCTGCCCGGCTCAAGCGGGCAATCGCCTTCACGAACCTCATCAAGCACTCGGAGAGACTGGCGAAGTACTGGCCATTGCTCGTCGAGCAGGCGACCGAGCTGCTGCCGGACACCGAACGCGACGGTGCGCTCCGCTGCGAAACGCAGCACGTTGACGGGCGGCACCATGCTCTCGACCGGAAGGCGCGAATCGAGTGGCTGAAGGGGGAGGAGGACGGGGTCTGCCGGATCCTCTCGAACGCCCGCTGCCTTTCGGAGGGCATTGACGTGCCGGCGCTCGACGCGGTCCTGTTCATGAACCCCCGGAACTCCCACGTCGACATCGTCCAGGCCGTGGGGCGGGCGATGCGGAAAGCCGAAGGCAAGACGTACGGCTACATCATCCTGCCCGTGGTGGTCCCCGCGGGGGCGGATCCGGCAACGGTGCTCGATGACAACGAGCGCTTCGCCGCCGTCTGGGGCGTCTTGAGAGCGCTTCGTTCGCACGACGACCGCTTCGACGCGGAGATCAACAAGATCGACCTCAACAGGCAGCCGACGGCTCGGATCATCATCTTCCCCGACGGTCCGGGCGGGGACGCTGGCCCGGACGCACCCACGCTGCCGTTCCCGCCGTTGAGCCTGCCGCCCGGCGCCATCTACGCCAAGATCGTTGAGAAATGCGGTGACCGCAAGTACTGGGAGAGTTGGGCCAAAGACGTAGCGGACATCTTCTCGCGGCTCGTCCACCGGATTGACGCTCTCCTGGCGGACCCCGCGAACCGTACTCTCAGACAGTGGTTCGAGCTGTTCGCCGAGGAACTCCGGGTGTCGATCAACGAGTCGCTTACCCGGACGAGCGCGGTCGACATGATGGCTCAACACCTCCTGACGCGCCCGGTCTTCGAGGCGATGTTCGAGCAGTACGACTTCGCCGGGAAGAACCCGGTGGCGATGGCGCTTGATGCCCTGCGGGAGGACTTCGGGGAGTTCGGTCTGGAGAACGAGACCCAGGAACTCGAGCCGTTCTATCGGAGCGTCCGGCTACGCGCCCAGGGGCTGGACAACAGCGAGGCGCGTCAGCGTGTGCTGATGGAGCTCTACGAGAAGTTCTTCGCCACGGCGCTGAAGAAGGAGACTGAGAGACTGGGCATCGTCTACACCCCGGTCGAAGTCGTCGACTTCATCCTGCACAGTGCTGACGACGTGCTCCGCCGTGAGTTCGGCCGGGGCCTGACGGACGAAGGCGTCCACCTGCTGGATCCCTTCACCGGCACCGGGATCTTCCTCGTCCGGCTTCTGCAATCAGGCCTGGTCGGGGACGACGACGTGGAGCGCAAGTACCGGGAAGAACTTCACGCGAACGAGATCGTGCTGCTCGCCTACTACATCGCCGCCATCCACGTTGAGGAGGCGTTTCACGGGAGACAAACCGCTCAGGCCTACACGCCGTTCGGCGGGATCGTGTTGGCGGACACCTTCAATCTGCGTACGGACCGCACGAGCGGATTCCCGCGAGAGTGGTTGCCGGACAACAGCGAGCGCGTGGAACGGCAGCAGAACTCGCCGATTCAGGTCATCGTGGGCAACCCTCCATGGTCGGTGGGGCAACGGAGTTCGGCGGATGACAACCCGAATGTGGACTACCCGGAACTGGAGAAGCGTGTCGCCGATACCTACGCTGCACGTTCGACGGCCACGCTGAAGAACAGCCTCTACGACACGTACAAGATGGCGATTCGCTGGGCCTCGGACCGGATTGGAGAGCAGGGCGTCATCGCGCTCGTGACGAACGGCTCATGGATCGAGGGCAACGTGGACTCCGGGGTGCGAGCCTGCTTGGCGGAGGAGTTCAGCTCTGTCTACGTGATGAACCTGCGCGGCAACCAAAGGACGCAGGGCGAGCGGTCGCGACAGGAGGGCGGAAAGGTCTTCGGACAGGGTTCGCGGGCGCCGGTGGCCATCACCGTCCTGGTTCGGAACCAGGATGCGCGCCACGACGGCTGCCGGATTCTCTACCGCGATGTTGGCGACTACCTTACGCGCGAGGAGAAGCTCGCGATTCTTCGGGAGGCGGGTTCGATTGCCGGTGTCGAGGAGTGGCGCGAAATCAAGCCCGACCGGTACCACGATTGGGTTGGCCAGCGTAGCGAGGCGTTTCAGGAGTTCTATCCCGTGGCATCGAAGGAGGTGAAGGCGGGTAAGAGTGGCAAAGCGGTGTTCGGACTCTTCTCGAGGGGACTAGCGACCAGCCGCGACGCCTACACCTATAACTTCTCACGTGATGCTTGCGCCGAGAACGGGCGCCGGATGGTGGAGGATTATCTTGGGGCCATATCTCTCCGAGAGTCGGACCCCGGTGTTTCCGTCGAGGAGGCCGCGCGTCGGCACTCTCAGGGCGTTCGCTGGGACCAGGCACTCAAGGACAACCTCGTCAGAAGGAAGGCGGTCGCGTATCGGCCGGAGAAGATCCGGGCGACGCAGTACCGGCCCTTCGTTAAGCAACACTGCTACGTGGACTATGTGCTGGTGAACAGGAAGTACCAGATGGACCGGATGTTCCCACGGGGCGCAGGCGAGAACCACGCCATAGGTGTACCCGGCGTGGGGTCTACGAAGCCGTTCTCGGTACTCATGGTGAATTCGATGCCGGACATTCAGCTGATGTTCAACGGGCAGTACCTCTCAAGGTACGAGTATCCGTTGTCTCGTGGCACGCAGGGCAGGTTGAAGGATGGAGTGGGTCCGGTGCGTATCGACAACGTCACGGACGACTCTCAGTTCGCGTTCCGGTGTCACTACGGTGACGATGCCATCACGAAGGACGAGATCTTCGACTACGTCTACGGCGTGCTTCACGCCCCAGAGTACGGAGAACGGTTCGCCAACGACCTCACCAAGGAACTCCCCCGCATCCCGCTTGCACCCGACTTCCGCGCCTTCGCCCAGGCAGGACGTGAACTCGCGAAACTCCACCTGGGCTACGAGACCTGTGACGAGTATCCGCTTGAAGTCCGGTTCACCGGCAAGAGCGAATCGGGGCCGGAGCGTTTCCGCCTGGGCGCCAAGGCCATGCGCTTTGCGGACGCGGAGAAGTCGGTCCTCATTGTCAACGACTCGATCAGTCTTGCCGGTGTCCCCGCGGAAGCGCACGAGTACCAAGTCAACGGCAGGACGCCGCTCGCGTGGTTCATCGACCGCTACAGGGTGAAGCAGGACACGCGGAGCGGCATCGTCAATGACCCGAACGGCTGGTTCGAGGACCCACGGGATTTGATTGCCGCGATCCGTCGCATCGTCCACGTCAGCTTGGAAACGGTGCGGATCGTTCAGGGCTTGCCGGGACTGGGCCTCCGAAAGCCGGTCAGCCGAGGGAGTCAGTCCGAAGGAAAGCCGTAGTTGCTTTCGCTGTGGGTTGTTACCTCGTGCTGCAGCGTCTTGCTCTCCTCCGAACGCGGCCGTTGGTCACGTGATGAACCATCGGTCCATGCTCACTGCTGTCCCACAAACTTCAGGGCAGGGCGAGTTGCAGTTGATCGTTTCTCGGGCGCGGCGGGTCGCGTTGTGTCTGTAACAGGTCATTGAGTGGGCGTCGTTCGAAGAGATTCAGTTGGAGCAGACGGAGGATCTCGCTGAGCGTCCACTTGAGGCGATTGGAGAACTTCAGGTAGGCGAGGAGGAGGTGGACGCACATGGCGATCCAGATCTGCGTCAGCACGGCGTTGCGGGAAGTGCCGAGGAAGCTCTTGATCCGGAGGTTCTGCTTGATCCACTTGAAGAAGAGCTCGACCTGCCAGCGCGCCTTGTAGATGTCCGCGATGGTCCTCGGCGCGAGCGCGAAGTTGTTGGTGAGGAACACGTAGTGCTTGCCGGTCGCGGCGTCGCGATAGCCGACCCTCCGCAGCGGAATCGGGCAGTCCTTCCGGCCCTTCCTGCTCGTCAGCTCGATCAGCTGGTCCGAGGTCACGCCGCGGCCGGGCGCGTACGAGCGGCGCTCCCGCACCGCGTACCGGACTCCCCGCTTGAGCCGCGTGACCAGGAAAACCCCTTGCTCGTCAAGGGATCTCAACCAACTGAAGTCCTGGTACAACCGGTCCGCGGCGACGATGCTCCCCACTGGCAAGCGCAGCGTCCGCGCCACGTCGATGTCGGACCCCTTCCCGTCCGTCACGCTCAGGAAGGACGGCAGATTCCCGCCGTGGTCGAGACCGACGTGGACCTTGATCGCCCCTTTGCTCTTGCCGTACTTCGCCCAGGGAAACAACGAGAGGCACAGGTCGATGTACGTCGCGTCCAGGGACACGAGCGGATTCTTGAACCGGAACCCGTGGCCGGGCGCCAAGCCTCGGCAGCGGTCCAGAAGGCGCTTGAACTGCAACTCGAAGAGCTCGTGAGGCTGCTCCTCGTTCACCCGCGCCAGAGAGGACCGCGCGACCCGACCGACGCCGAGATGGTAGAGCTTCCGTCTCTGGGCTTCCAGATTCGAGACGACGTCCCGCAGGCTGCACCGCCCCGACAACTGCGCCATCGCCATCGCCGCGAACTGGCTCCACCGGCTCATGGAACGGAGCTTCCTCCCCTTGTGATGCCTCCGGGCGTCCCGCTCGAACTCATGTCTCGACACCAGCCTGAGCAACTGTCCGAGCACGGTGTTATGATGCGCCATGGGTCTGGATCTCCTTGCTGTAGTTGGACTTTCGACCAAGACCAACCTTACAGCACCGGACGATTCAGGCCCTTTTCTCAACCCGGTTTGTGGGACAGCAGTGGTCCATGCTAGGCCGTGCAAACGGTCGCTGAGCCTCGACGGCCTCCAGAGCTTCGTAGGAGTGGCCGACTAGGAACTCGGTTGATGCTTCTGCCATCCAGACGTTCAGGTCTCGTACCATCTCTACTGAAACTGGTGCCAGAGACTTCGCCACTTTCTTCGGCAACAGCACAAATGCCCGGTGGGGGGAGAGAGGGTAGTAGAGCACGCGGGACCTTGTTGGGGATCCGTCCAACGGTACAGCAATGTTGACTACGGGTCTGTCCCCAACTACAAAGGTAGTGCCAGTGTCATTGCGTGGGGCAAGTACCAAGGTTTCGTCCATGTCGGCAAGAAGCACGTACGCCAGATTGAAGCCCATCATCGAGGCGAGTGGTTGCGCCACCGCAGCGCTCACCCCTCGTGGCAAGTCTGGCGCTGACGTGAAGATCCGTTGCGCCATGCCTCTCATGGGCTTAGTGCGACAGAACTGTAGACCTAAGAAGATGAAGAAGTCCCGCGCCGCCCGAGAGGAATCGAGTGCCCTCTCGTTTCCCTGCCGCAGTGCCTCGATGGTGGGCGCCGCTCTCCCCTCGATTTCGCTGAGGAACGACTCCTCGGTCTGGATGGCACGGTCGTGGATGCGTCTTCGCTGAGGTTCGGGCAAGTACGCCGCGATGCCTAGGAACTCCGACCACGAGAAGTAACGCAAGAGATTGAGCGCGGACATCTCACGCATGTCCGGGTCCTTGGTCAGCTGCACGGTCTGCAGTAAGAGGGCTAGATCCCCATCCGTCAATCTTGGGAACTTGTAGAAGTCGCGCTCCGCCATCAGGTTGGCGGGGTTGGTCGATTGACGGTTCACGGCTCCGTGCCTCGAGAAGAACACTTGACCTCGGCTATTGGCCCACTGGGAAAGGTGGGCTCTCCCGACGTAGTGCTGTCGTCTAGTTGTCGGCGCCACGTTCTCTTTGACGGCCCTTACCGGCCAGTGCTCGCCGTGGAGCGATTTGCCGGCGACCCGGGTCTTGCAGTGTATTCACCGTGTTGCCGGAGCAGAGGATCTGGTGTCGAGTCGACCAGACTAGAACCACAAGCTTCTGTAGCGAGCCGAGTAGCCGCCACGAGCCGTTGCCGTCGCCCTCGGGGAGGCGCTAGGGGCTCGGCGTTTCGTTGGCCCCAACCGAGACCTTGTGTCGTCGACAGCTACCGGAGCATGGTCATCGAGGTGGAGTATCTTGATACGCCCTTGAACGCCGTCGCGAAGGCCTCCTTGTCGGCCAAGAACACGGTCAGGAGACGAGTCGCCGAGGCGAGTTACTCCCCCCGCTGCAACACCGGATAGAACTGCGTGAACACATTGTCCGTCGCAGCGTGCTCCGCATGGCAGTCGTAGCATCGTTCCTTCGGGAACGCTGATGCCGACTCCCTCAGCCCTCCGGACCGGTCCCGGAAGCTGAGGTAGGCCCAGTCCTCGGGGTAGCGCTCGCCGTCCTTGACCGCGACTTCCATGCCCAGGAAGTCCTTCTCGAAGTAGCCGGCCTGGTTGATCGACTCGCGGGAGCCCGGGCGGAAGACGTCCATGGGAAGCATGGTTCCCTCGGGGAACTCGCCGGTCGCCATGAAGTAACGGTAGGCCTCGGGCTGGATGTAGACGTTGGTGAAGGTGCCCGGGCCTTCGCGCTCGGCGGCGTCTTCGTTGTAGCTGAGGCCGAGTGAGGCTCCGACGAAGACCCAGGTGCGGTAGCCGTCGGGACGGATGAGGTCGCCGTCGGCGGTGTAGGCGGGGAGGGCCATCCCGTCGAGGGAGGGCTTGGCGTCCTGCGCAGCCACGACTAGCGCGGCGACCAGGGTGACTAGGGCTGCTGCTATGGCGATGTTGCGCACGGGGGGATTCTACGCGGCAGTATGGTCGCCGCTTCGCGGCGCGTTCTCTCCGGAGGCCGGCGGGGACGCCGGCGCACCTGTACCTTTCCGGGGTTGAATCCGGTCACCGTCTTGTACCGATCCGCCGCAGCCGCCGAGGCCGCGGTAGCTGTGGGAAACCGGTCCGCCGGTTTTCCAAGGTCCGGCGGGAAACGGCTTGCCGTTTTCCGCGGGACCGGCAGCTTCCGCGGCCGGCGCCGCGGCGGGCCCTCCCGCGACGCTGACCGGAGCCTCGTGGAGTCGGCGGGCAGCCAGGAGCACCAACGGCGCACTGTGCATCGAGCACCCTGCTGGGATTTGTGCCCTGGCTGCCTGCACCGCGATGAACATCCAGTGGGGAGTATGCGCCATGAGCGCCAGTACAGGTACCGAACGGCATCGCGGTGAGCCGACCAGCCAACGCTAACCCACCAGGGAGGACAACATGACGACGACGTACACCGCCGGCGTGGACTGGGGAAGCCGAGAACACCACGTCTGCCTGATGGACCACCGGGGCAGGGTGGTCAAGGAGCGGGCGTTCGACCACGGCGGCAGGGGCCTCGCCGCCATGAGCGACTGGCTCCTCGACCGCGCCCGGCGCCCGGCGGACCGGATCGGGGTCGCCATCGAGGTGCCGCACGGACCCGTGGTCGAAACCCTGATGGAATCGGGCTTTCCCGTCCACTCCATCAACCCCATGCAGCTCGACCGTTTCCGCGACCGCTTCTCGGCCGCCGGCGCCAAGGACGACCGGCGCGACGCCAAGGCGCTGGCCTCGGCGCTGCGCACCGATCCGGAATGCCTCAGACCGGTCCCGGAACCCGACGACGACGTCATCGAGATGCGCGGCAAAGCCCGCGCCAGGAAGGAACTCGTCGAAGACCGCAACGGGATCGCGAATCGCATCCGACAGCATCTCGTGGACTACTACCCGCAGTTTCTCGACGCGACCGATGGCGACGTGACGACGCCCTGGGCGATCGACCTGTGGAAGCGCGTGCCCACTCCGGACAAGGCCCGGCGCACGAGGAAGACCACACTGGCCAAGCTGCTCAAGAAGCACCGCGTCCGCCGGATCGACGCCGACGAACTCAGAGAACGCCTGAAGGCCCAGCCGATCAAGCGCCGGGACGCCAGCGTCGAAAGCGCCAGAAACCGCATCCTGAGCCTGCTGCCGATCCTCGAGCAGTACAACAAGCAGATCGACAAGGCCAGACGCCAGCTCCAGCAAACACTCCAACAGGCCAAGGAAACCAAGACCGAAGACGACGAACTCCGCGACGCCGCCATCCTCGACTCCATACCCGGAATCGGAAACCACGTGCTCGCCACCCTCCTCACCGAAGCCGAACAGGCCATACGACAACGCGACCACGCCGCCCTGAGATGCCTCGCCGGAGTAGCACCCATAACCGTCAGCTCGGGCAACAGGAAGACCGTCCGCCAGCGACGAGCCAGGAACCACAGACTCGCCGACGCCGTCTACCACTGGACCAGAGTCGCCGTCCAGAGAGACCCCGAATCCCGCGCCAGGTACGACCGCGCCCGAAAGAGGGGCAAAACCCACGGACACGCACTGCGCATCGTCGGCGACCGGCTCCTCCGCATCGCCTGCGCCATGCTCCGAGACCGGACCCTCTTCCAGGCGCCGCACGGACAACGAAACCACCCCGAAGAAGCCGCCGCGCCTACCGAGGCCGAGCAAACACCAGCCAAAACGACACGCCCGAACCCCGACCGTCCCGGACCGAATCCCCGAACCCACCATCAGACCGGAACCTCAACCCCACGGGACGGAACACCCGCCAACACGAAATCGCGAAACCACATCAACGCAGGCACCGACTCGTCTGAACACTCAACGTGACTGCGGAAAACCCAACGCCGCGCACCGACAATCGAGGCCGATTACCCCACTTGCCAAATGGTGGGGAGTCCCAGTGTGTGGCGCCGTCAGTCGCGGTCAGGCCCAGCTCAGGTCGTGCCTGGAGATCGGCAGCGAGCGGATCCGCTTGCCGGTCACGGCGAAGATCGCGTTGCACAAGGCCGGCGGCACCGGCGGCAGCGCGGGCTCACCAAGGCCGGTGGGCTGGTTGTCGCTCATCACCCAGTGGACTTCCACGGGCGGCGCCTGGTCGATACGGAGCAGCTTGAAGTTGTGGAAGTTGCTCTCGTTCGTGCGGCCGCCGTCGAAGGTGATCTCCTGGTCGAGCGCCTGGCCGAGGCCGTCGAGGGCCGCGCCCTGGACCTGGTTGACGGCGTTGCTCGGGTTGACGAGCTGCCTGCCGACGTCGCCGGCGACCCAGATCCTGTCGACGCCGAGCTCGCCCTCCTTGCTGACCGTGGCCTGGACGACTTCGGCGAAGTAGCCGCGGTGGCTGAAGTGGAACGCGACGCCCTGGCCAGTGCCCTCGGGCAGGTCCGCCTTGCCCCAATCCGACTTGTCGCGCACGAGCTCGAGCACCGCCTTCATCCGTTGCGGGTCGAAGGCCGTCCTGGTCCCGGCCGGAGCCGAGTCGAGCAGGTCGAGCCGGAACTGGAGCGGGTCCTTCCCGGCTTCGGCCGCGAGTTCGTCGATGAACGACTGGACGACGAACGAGATCGCGTTGCTGGTCGGAGCGCGCAGCGCCCCGGTCGGGATGCCGAGCGGCATCTTCGACGCCTGGAGCGCGAAGTTCGGCACGAAGCCCTGCGGGAACTCGTTCGGCATCATTTCGGCGCTCGGGGCGAACCGCCGACCCTCGCCGAAGCTGACGAAGTGGTCGCGCCACGCCGTCAGTTTGCCGGCCTCGTCGAGACCGCCCTGCAGATAGTGGTAGCCGCCGGGGCGGAAGTAGTCGAAACGCGTGTCGTCCTCGCGGTTCCACACCAGCTTGACCGGAACTCCCGCCTGCCGCGCGATCAGCGCCGCCTCGAGCATGTAGTCCCAGTACAAGCGTCTCCCGAAACCCCCTCCCATCCGGGTCAGGTGGATCGTGATCTGGTTCTCGGGAATGCCCAGCGCCTTGGCCAGGTCACCGCGGGCGAACTGTGGAGTCTGGATCGGCGCCCACATCTCGAGCCCGTCATCGTGGAAGTGGGCGGTCGTGTTCTGCGGTTCGAGCGGCGCGTGTGCGAGGAAGGGGTACTGGTAGGCGGCCTCGAGCGTCTTCGCCGCTGAGGCCAGGGCCCCGGCCGCGTCGCCGTCGTTCCTGAGATCCTGCTCGGGCGCCTGCTTCGACAGCGCTTCAGCCTGGCGATCGAACTCCTCTGTGCTCTGGGACGCGGTGGGACCCTCGTCCCAGGTGACTTCGAGCTTGCTCCGTGCTTCGTTGATCAGCCACCAGGAGTCGCCGACGATGGCGATGCCGTTTGGCAGCCCGACCTGAAACATCGACATCGAGGGCGCGGCGCTTCCGGCCTGAGCGGTCGCGTCGACGACGAAGGCGTCCGTGACGCCGGGCGACGCCTTGACCGCGTCGAGATTGGCGCTCTTCACCTCGCCGCCGTGGACCCGGCACTTCTCGAACACGGCGTACTTCATGCCGGGCACCGTGACGTCGATGCCGAAGAGCGGCTCGCCGGTGACGATCTGCGGGTTGTCGACGCCGGGGATCTCCTGGCCGATGATTCTGAAGTCCTTCGCGTCCTTGAGCGGGACGGTCCGCGGATTCGGCGGCTCAATCTCCGCGGCGGCGCTCGCCAGCTCGCCGTAGGACAGCGACTTGTTCCTGAAGTGGACGGCGCCGGCCTCGGTGGTGCACTTCTCGGGCTTGGTCTTCCATTCCTTCGCCGCGGCTTCAACGAGCATGGCGCGGGCGGCGGCGCCCACGCGGCGCATCGACACGTAGTGCATCGGCGTGGCCATGCTGCCGCCGGCCATCTGGCCGCGGTACTTCGTCGAGTCGAAGTCCGCCTGCTCGACGCGCACCTGGCTCCACGGGATGTCGAGTTCTTCGGCGATGAGCATCGGCAGCATCGTCTTGACGCCCTGACCGATCTCGGGGTTCTGGGCCATGATCGTCGCGATGCCGTCCGGCGTCAGGCGGATGAACGCGTTAAGGGTCGTCCCGGCGTCGGCGGTGGCGGCAAAAGCGCCGCGCGCGCCGTCCAGTGGGAAGCGGGCTCCGAGGAGCATGCCGCCGCCGGCCAGAGCGGTGACGTGAAGGAATCCGCGCCGGGAGAGGTTGCCTGTCTTGTCCACGGCGTTCATGCCTCACTCCCTCCCGCTCCCGTGGCCGTTTCGTGGCTCGTGGGCGGCGCCTGTGCGATGTCCGCGGCCCGATGGATGGCCGTCCGGATGCGGCTGTAGGTCGCGCAGCGGCAGATGTTCCCGCTCATCGCCTCGTCGATGTCGCCGTCGGTGGGCGCCGGGTTGCTCGCGAGGAGCGCCGACGCCGACATGATCTGGCCGGCCTGGCAGTAGCCGCACTGGGGTACGTCGATCTCCTGCCAGGCGAGCTGGACGGGATGGGCGCCGTCCTCGGACAGCCCCTCGATCGTCGTGATCTCCTTGCCCTCGGCCCGCGAGACCGGCATGCGGCAACTGCGCTCCGGCTCACCGTTGACGTGCACGGTGCAGGCCCCGCAGAAGGACCGGCCGCAGCCGAACTTGGTGCCCTTCAGGTCGAGTTCGTCGCGGAGAACCCAGAGCAGGGGCATCTCCGGCGGCGCGTCGACCGTCGTCGACTTGCCGTTCAGCGTGAAGGCGATTGCCATGTTCGTTCTCCTCGAGGGCCGTTGCGGGGCGGCGACTTACTGGCTGGTCATACAGTGAATGAAACGAGGGGTGAGGTCAAGGGGTCGCCCGCGATGCAGCGCTCAGTCCTGAAGTGCCTCCAGCTTCTCCCTGAGGGACCGGCAGAGGCTGGAACCGTCGTCGCCCGTCTCGAAGACGTACCAATCGGGCCGAATCAACACGCTGGACGCGTCGGTTCGACCAAGCCAGCGGGTGAGTTCGCCGTTCGCGTCGGACAGGTCGCGGCCAAGTTGGAGGACAATGCCGCCGAGGACCTCCCTGAACCAGTCCATGTCGGCGCCGGCGGTCGGGGAGCTCACGACGAGGGAGAACTCCGGACCCAGCAGGTCGTCGAGCCAGGTTTCGCCGCCGGCAGACGTCACGCGGGGCCTGATCATGCGTGCGCCGGAGGCCTCCGAGCTTCCGATCAGCCCCCGTTGGTAGGGCTGCCGGTTGGTCATGCGCCGCATCAGGGAGAAGCCGGTCCTTCTCTTCCTGCGGCCGCGGAAGAAGGAGTAGTTGCGGTTCGCGATGGCGAGCGGAGTCGAGGCGCTGATCATCCTGCCGCGCTCCGAGGCGCCCTCGATCAGGCGCGCGCAGTGGTCCCAGCACTCCTCCTGGTAGGTGTCCAGAAGCGCCGGTCCGGCGAGCCCCCGAAACAGGAGTTCGAACTTGAAGGCCAGGTTCACGGCGTCGCGGATGCCCATGTTGAGGCCCTGGCCGGAGAAGGGCGGCGACTGATGGGCGGCGTCTCCGGCGAGCAGCAGCCGACCGGCGCGCCACGCCTTCGGCATCGAGCCATGGAAGAGGAATGGCTGAACACGGAGAATCTCGCACGAGGACGGGTCGAAGTACTCGGAGATCGCTTCGAGGGCATCTTCGGCGGTGAAGTTCCGGGCGCGCGCTTCGCCGGCTTCGAAGTCGAACCGGACGTGCTTGTGGTGGCCCTTGAAGTACACGACGGAACGGTCGGGTCGGCACCTGATCTCGGAGCCGTCCGGAAGGGAATCGAAGAGCTTCTGGTCGTGGACGACGAGGTCGACGACGATCCATTGGCGCCGGTAGCCGAACTCGACTCGCTCCGCCCCGATCGCGGAGCGGCAGAAGCTGCCGCCGCCGTCCGCTCCGACGGCGTAGCGGCCGGTGAACTCATGACGCTCGCCGCTGTCACGGTTCGTCGCGACCACCTTCGCGGCTTCGCCCGAACCGTCGACCGCGCACACGTCGTAGCCGAGGAACGCGTCGACTCCGGCACCCTTCGCGAAGTCGTCGCGCAGCAAGCGCTCCAGCGCGGGCTGGTGGAACACCATGCCGCCCATCGGGAACCCGAACCGCTTCCGGGCCCGCAGGAAATCGAGCGTCATGAGCGGCCGTCGTTTCCCGTCGACGAACTCGTTCCGCGCGTAGGGCGAGGCGTCCTCGGGAATCAGCCTCTGGAGAATCCCCATGGACGTGTAGATGCGGCAGCTCTCCGGGTCGAGGACCATCGCCCGGGGCGTGGGATAGACGTCCGGCTCGCGGTCGAAGATCGCCACCGAGCGGCCGCGAGCCCGAAGCAGGTTGGCAAGCGTGGCGCCGGTCGGCCCGCAGCCGATGATCAGTACGTCGTACTTCCTGTTCTCGCTCACGACGCGGCGCCAAGAGCCCGAAGCCGAGGCAGGCTAGCAGACAGAAAACGGGGCCGGCGCGAGAGAGCCGGTAGGCTTCGACCGCGCGGGACGACATGAGCAGCTTCCAGCAGATCGCCGACTTCCGAGACGAGTGCGACTGCCTCGCCGAGGTCCTGGATCCGCTCGCGGACGCCGACTTCGAGCGGGCCACCCTGTTCAAGGGGTGGACGCTCCACGACGTCGTCGCGCATCTCCACATCTTCAACTACGCCGCCGACGCCTCGTACCACGATCAGTCCGCCTTCGACGGCTTCAAGCAGTTCATGGCCGAGCGCCGCGGCCGGCTCAACCTCCGCGAGCTGACCGACGAGTGGTTCGAGGGTAAGCGCAACCGTGCCGTCTACGACATCTGGCGCGAGTACTACCCGAAGATGTGCGAGCGGCTCGAAGGGGTCGATCCGAGGAGGCGGGTGGAGTGGTTCGGCCCGCCGATGAGCGTGCGCAGCTCGGTCACCGCGCGGCAGATGGAGACCTGGGCACACGGCCAGGAGGTCTTCGACTTGCTGGGCCTCGACCGCGACGAGTCGGACCGGATCCGGAACATCGTCTTCCTGGGGTTCAACACCTTCGGCTGGACGTATGCGGTGCGTGGCCTGGAGGTGCCGGGCGTCGTTCCGGCGCTCGAGCTGACTGCCCCGTCCGGCGAGGTCTGGACCTGGAACGCGGAGGAGACGACCAACCGGATCACCGGCTCTGCGGTCGAGTTCGCCCAGGTGGTCACCCAGGTCCGCAACATCGCGGACACGTCGCTCGAGGTCACGGGGCCCATCGCCACCGAGTGGATGAGCATGGCCCAGTGCTTCGCCGGCGGGCCGGAAGAGCCGCCCGCGCCGGGCACGCGGCACAAGGCGTAGCGCCGCCGACGGACAACACCGTCGCGCCCGATCGGGCGTGTTGCGCCCGCCCGATGGTATATTGCAACGCTGTATATCTTCCCGGGAGGTTCGCATGTCCAAGACCGCCAAGCTGTTCTGGTCCGGCCGCTCACAGGCGGTGCGGTTGCCGAAGGAGTTCCGGATGGAGGGTGACGAGGTTCGGATTCGCAAGCGCGGAGCAGCCGTCATCCTGGAGCCCGTCGCGTCGGACTGGGCGTGGCTCGACGAGATCGCTGGGAAGTTCTCGGACGACTTCTTCGCCGAAGGGAGATGTCAGCCCGAGATGCCGTCCCGGCCGGCGTTGGACGATCTGTTTGACTGATGCGCTACCTGCTGGACGCGAACATCTGCATCGCCCTGCTCAACGGCACCTCGCCAGCGGCCCGCGAACGCCTGGGCCGCTATGGCCCTGAGGATGTAGGTGTACCCGCGCCGGTTGCATATGAGTTGTACTTCGGGGCCTTCAAGAGTCGCCGAACCCGGGAGAACCTCGCCCTGCTCGACACCTTCGGCTTCGAGGTTCTGCCCTTCGACATCGAGGATGCCCGAGTAGCAGGAAAGGTCCGAAGCGAGCTGGAGGCGGTAGGACGGCCCATTGGCCCCTACGATGTGTTGATAGCTGGTCAGGCGCTGGCGCGAGGCCTCGTACTCGTGACCGCGAACCGGCGCGAGTTCGACCGTGTGGCGGGTCTGACCTGCGAAGACTGGACGAGCCCCGACGAGAACTGAGAGTTTGGCGCCGCCATCTTCGGCGTAGCCGGCGGACAATCGCCGCCGTTCGCGGTAAACTGCCCGGCTTGCCGCTACCGCTGGGAGGTCGTCTAACGGTAGGACATGCGGCTCTGGACCGTAGAATCGGGGTTCGAATCCCTGCCTCCCAGCCATCCCGCCGGCCCGCACCGCCGACGACCGCGATGGGGTCTCAGCGTTGTCGCGACGCCGCCCAGGCCCGCACCTGCGGCAGATCGAAGCGGCTGACGTCCGGGAACTCCGTCAGCACGGACTCCGGGTAGCCGTTGGGGGCCCCCTTGAGGTGGTGGTCGAAGAACGCGCGGACGAAGGCGTTGATCGTGTCGCTGAGCCGGGCGCCATCGACACGGCCGGCGTCGCCGGGCAGGGTCTGGCGCACGGCGGCCGGGAGGAACATGATGGCGCTGAGTTCCATGTGCGTCGCTTCCGGCTGCAGTTTGACGCGCACGATGTCCTCGCGCCTGCCCATCGTGGTGAGTGGCTCGAAGAAGAACTCGTTGCTGTAGCTCGCGGGATCCTCACTCGTCAGGACGAATAGCGGCGTGCGCACGTCCTTCCCGAGGACGTCGGAAAGCCAGTGGGTGCCATCGAAGTTGATCGCCGCCCTGGCGCGCTGGTCCACCTGTGCCGCGCTCACCGCCGCGGCCGCTCCGTAGGACATGCCGAAGTAGCCCAGGTCGGCTAGCGAGGTGCGCATGAGAATCGTAGCCAGGACATCGTCTGCCGGCGGATGGGATTCGAGGAAGTCGACGAGCGCGATCATGTCGTCGCGCCAGCGAGTGGCCCACGGACCGAGACCGCCGTCGTCCACCGACCGAATCACTGCGCGATGGCGCTTCCCGACATCAGGGCTGTAGCGGCCGTCCGGGTCGGGAGTGGCGGCCGCCCCCATGACCGCGTCGCGCCAATCCTGATCGTAGGTGACGGTCGTGCCGTCCGGAAACAGGACCCCACTCGACCCGCCGGGGTGAGCCACACTGAAGACGACGTAACCGTGGCTCGCGAGATCCTCCATCAACACCGTGTTCTGGGAGACATAGGAGAGTCCCCCGTGTGAGAAGACGAGTGCCGGGAAGGGGCCGCCGGCGGCTACGGGTGCTCCCTCATGGCTATGCGTCGCGGCGCTGGCGAGGGTGTCGAACAGCGCCGGGTCCTGAATCACGGGCGACAGGGCCTCGAGCAGTGGTCGGACAAGGACATCGAACTCTCGCCCCTCCATGTAGTCGCGGGGCGGTCCGCTGACACCGGCGGCCGGATACCAGACGCGAGCCATGAGCCGTCGACCCGCGCGATCGCTTTCGCGACGGGAAGGGTACTTGTCGTCTACGAACTCGAAGTCGAGAACGCCGACCGCGAAGCCGCCGGTCGGCGCTGGCAGCCGAACGCTGGGGCCTTGCGCCGCCAAGGCAGCCGCCTGGGCCAGGGCGAGGACGAGGGCGGTGAAGAGCCTCGCCCGCGGATAGAGCATCTGGCGGCGAATCGCTACACGCCCTCGACGATCACGACGTTCGTGTCGGTCGACTGGCTGAGCTTCTCTCTCAGGTCGGCGAAGGCGGCCCCGTCCTGCCACTCCTTGGCCTGTTCGACGCTGTCGAACTCGACGATGACGAGACGATCGGGCTTCCAGTCGCCACGGATGACCTCGGCGGCTCCGCCTCGCACCAGGTAGCGGCCGCCGTGGGCCTCGACGACCGCCGGCACCTGCTCGAGAGCGCTGTTGTAGGCGGATTCATCTTTCACTTGAACACTGATGATCGCGTATCCAGCCATGGTGGGGCCTCCTAGCCGTGGGTTGAGTGTCAGGGTAGCGCGAACACGAACAGGTTGTTGCCCGAGCTGGGACGCAGCTCCGGTGTGAGCCCGGACAGCAGGGCCGCCGACCGGTTGCCCGTGCTGGCCGCGACGTACTGGCGTCCGTCGACGGCGTAGGTGATCGGGAAGCCGGTCACGGGCGAGCCGAGGTTGATCTCCCAGAGGCTCTCGCCGGTCTTGTCGTCCAGCGCGCGGAACCGACCGTTGCCGTCGCCGACGAAGACGAGGCCGCCGCCGGTGACGAACAACGACATCAGCCCGGCTCGCTGCTCGTAGGTCCAGAGCGACTTGCCCGTTTCGGCGGACACGGCATGGACGGATCCGCTCAGGTCGGTGCCGGGCGCGATCTGGTGCTCGGCGTCCAGGGCGTAGATCTGGAGCCGGCCGGAGCGGGTCGCCGTCATCAGGGCGCAGGAGTTGCGCATCGGCACGTACATCGCGTTCGTCAGCGGGCTGTAGGCGCCCGCCTGCCAGTCCTTGCCGCCGATGTAGGTGGGGCAGACGTAGGCCTCCTGGCCGAGTTCCCGGAACACGACTTCCGAGTTCTCGGTGACCGCCCCGGTGGCGCCGTCGATCGTGCTGATCACGTTCTGGCGGATCGTCGGCCGCGCCCACAGGAACTCGCCCGTCTCACGGTCGAGGGTGTAGACGACGCCCGTCTTGCCCGGAATCCCGGTCATCACCTTGCGCTCCTCGCCCGGTTCGATGCGGGGGTTGATCCAGTCGACCTCGTCGGCGTCGGGGGCGACCGCCGTATCGACGAGCATGCGCTCGAAGGGATGGTCGAGGTCCCAGTGGTCGTTCAGGTGCTGGTAGTGCCAGGCGATCTCGCCGGTGTTCGCGTCGAGCGCGAGGGTCGAGTTGTGGTACAGGTGCCGGAGGTCGCGGCCGCCGAGCAGGAACTTCGGCGCCGGCGAGGTCACCGACGTGCCGATGTAGATGAGTTCCAGGCCCGGGTCGTAGCTCGGCACCATCCAGGTGCCGACGTGGGTGCGGTCCTCGAACGGGATGTCGCCCCAGGTCTCGTCGCCCGGCTCGCCGGGCGCTGGAACCGTGCGGCGGCGCCAGAGCTCGGCCCCGGTTTCCGCGTCGTGAGCGACGATGACGCAGGAGTCGGGCCCGCCGCGAGGCAGGCAGCTGCGGCCCGAGATCACCTTGCCGTCGGCGATGATCGGGCCGGAGCTGTGCATTGCCGGCTGCGTCTTGTAGTCGAGGATCATCGTCTCCCAGACCAGCTCGCCCGTCACGGCATCGAGCGCGAAGACGAAGTTGTCGACGCTGGTGTCGATGATCAGGCCGCCGTGGATCGCGATGTTCCGGTTGTTCGCGGCGAGGCCGCCGACCTGCTGGAGGATGTTCTCCGGGTGCTCGCGCCGGTACTCCCAGATGAGGTCACCGGTCACCGCGTCGATGGCCTGGATGACGTCGATGGGGTTCGGCATGTACATCACGCCGTCGTAGACGAGCGGCGTTCCCTGCTGGCGGCCCTCGCTCAGGCCGCGGGACCAGACCATGCGCAGCTTGCCGACGTTCTCGGGGGTGACCTGGTCGAGCGGGCTGTAGCCCCAGCCGTCGAGCGTCCGGCGCCACATCAGCCAGTCGTCGTCGCTCGGGTTCTGGAGCATGGCGTCCGTCACCGGGACGATGTCGCCGCGTTCGGGCTCGGGAGCCGATTGTGCTTCGGCGAGCGGGATCTTCGAGGAGACCGAAAGAAGGGCAACCAGGAGTGCCGCTCGCAGGAGGAGACCGCGCTGATTCACAGAGTCAGCGACTCTAGCTGAGTTGGGTGTCAACGCGGCGCGGAGAGCCGGACTTCGGTCTCGGTCTCCTTTTCGCCGCGGAGCAGGGTCACGGTGACCGTGTGGCCGGGCTGCTGCCGTTCGAGCAGTGCCCGGATGTCGCTGACCGACTGGACCGGCTGGCCTTCGATCGCGGTGATCACGTCGCCGAGGACGATGCCCTGGCGGGTGCGTCGGGTGGGGCGCAGGCCCGCGCGGTCGGCCCCGGAGTTGCGGACGACCTCCAGGACCAGCACACCGTCCACCTGCGGCCGCACCCGGGCGCCCTCCACCAGGGTGACGCCCAGTTGCGGGCGGTTCACTCGCCCGTGCGCGACCAGCTCCGGCACAACCCAGTTCACCGTGTCGACCGGGATCGCGAAGCCGATGCCGGCCCAGGCGCCGCCGGACGAGACGATCTGCGTGTTCACGCCGATCAGCCGGCCGCTCGAGTCGAGGAGCGGACCGCCGGAGTTGCCCGGGTTGATCGCGGCGTCGGTCTGGATGACCCCCTGTAGCTCGCGTCCGCCGACCGACTGGACTTCCCGGTCGAGGGCGCTGATCACGCCGGTCGTCAGGGTGTAGTCGAGACCGAAGGGGTTGCCGATCGCCAGAACGGATTGCCCGACCTGCAGGTCGCTCGACGAGCCGACCGGGATCGGCCGCAGCTCCCGGGCGGGCGCCTCGATTCGGAGCACGGCGAGGTCCATCTCCGGGTCTTGTCCGACGAACGTGGCGGGCCAGGTCGTCTGGTCGTGAAGGGTGACCTGGTAGGTGTCGGCATTCCGGATCACATGGAAGTTCGTGACGACGTGGCCCTTGTCGTCCCACAGGAAGCCGCTGCCGGTACCGTCCTGAACGCGGTCGAATCGACGTCCGAGAAAGCTGACCCGCTGCTCGCGCTGCGTCGTGATGTAGACGACCGACGGCTGCGTCTCGCGAAACAGGTTGACCGTTGCGCGCTCCTCGGGGAGCAGCCCGGAACTCGGCGTCACCGGCCGGGGTTCGCCCTGGCCCTCCGCCTGGAGCACGTTGCCCTGCCACCGGGAGCCCAGGAGGAAGGCAAGCCCGGCAAGCACGAGCAGTCCCGCCGTGGCGGCGATCCGCGGGCGCTCGGTGGCGCCGTTTGAGGCTCGGTAGGGCATGGGCTGAAACTAACAGGCGGCAAGTGGGAGTTGTCCGGAGCTACACTCGACGCATGATTCTCACAGACAGGACAGTGTCCAGGACGGAGTTCGAGGCCGGTACCGGTTGGGCCCTCAAACCGGAGGGCGCCTGCAAGGGCTCAGCGTGCGTGCCTCTCTTCGACCGTGCCCCGGCGTCGTCGGGCCCGATCGACGGGCTTGCCGTTGCCGAGGCGATCGGTCTGCCGGTCGTGCACGACGAGGAGCACGGCGTGTCGGCGTTGGGCCCGGAGTCGATCGGCTCGCGAGCGCTCGTTTCCGCTGAGGACGCCGACTTCGAGCTGCCGGATCTCGACGGGAAGCCGTTCCGGCTCTCGAGCCTGCGCGGGCGCAAAGTCGTCGTCTACGCCTGGGCGCCCTACTGAGGATGCTCGGCCCACCTGCCCGGGTGGCAGGCGTTGCGCGACGAGCTTCATCCGCAGGGCCTCGAACTGGTCACGGTCGGTCTCGACACGTTGGGGGCCGAGGGCTGCCGCGCCTTCATCGAGGCGGCGCAGCCGAAGCATCCCTCGCTGGTCGACCGTCACCACCTGCTGGCCAGGGTCTTCGGCGTGATCAACATCCCCAGCTCGGTCTGGATCGACGAATCGGGCACGATCGTCCGGCCGGCGGAGGCCGCGCCCGCGCCGCCGGCGGGCAAACCGCCGAACGTGGGGTCTCGCTCCCCGGTTCCCGGTCGTTTCGGCGAGATGCTGCAGGAGGCGGCGAAGATCCCGGCCGACACCGATGCCTACCACCTTGCGCTGCGCGATTGGGTTGAGAAGGGCGCCGAGAGTCGATTCGCGCTGTCGCCGGACGAAGTGATCGAACGGTCGCGGCCGCGCGACGCGAACGTCTCCCTCGGCCACGCCCACTTCGAACTCGCTTCGCACCTGGAGCTCGAGGGTCACCACGACGCGGCGGTCCGCCACTTCCGCGAGGCGCACCGCCTGGTTCCCGACAGTTGGTCCTTCCGCCGCCAGGCCTGGTCGCTCGAAGGCGGCGCCGAGGGTCCATTCGCGCGCTTCTGGCAAGGCCCGAGCGAAGAGGACCCCGACGCCTGGCCCTACGAGGGCGACTGGCTCAGCGATATCCGCGAGGAGGGTCCCGAGAACTACGCCGAGCGCTTCGAGCCGTAACTGGGTGCGCCGGCGTCCCCGCCGGCATCCGCCCGCAGGGCGGAATCCGCTCGCCTCGTCGCCGGCGCTACCATCCGCCACCGTGATGCAAGTCGAGGCGGACTCCAGTCTCACAGCAGCCATAGAGAAACGCCGTTGGCAGTGGCGCGAGATCGACGGCACCGCCCGCCTCTGGTCCCGCGACGGCTCGCTGTGGACCGATTCGGGCGAGGAGGAGTGGCTTGGCTGGCTCGACGTCGAGCGGCTGAGCCAGGTGACGCTCGTCGACGCCGACGGCAAGCGCGTCGACACGGAGGCTGGAAAGCTCGCCGGGCACCTCGCCGGACCGCCGTTCGAGCGCTGCCTGCTGCTCGGCATGGGCGGCTCGGCGCTCGGCGCCGATCTGCTGTGGCGGGCGCTGCCGAGGCATGCCTGTGCTTCGTTCATCGTCCTCGACACGACGGATCCTCGGGAGATCGCCAGCGCGCTGGACGGTGTCGATCCGGCCGCGCTTCGGGTGATCGCGGCGTCGAAGTCGGGCGGCACGCTCGAGACCCGGCTGGCGTTCGAGTTACTGCTCGACCGGTTGGGCCGGGCCGCGTCGCGCGCCGCCCTGGCGATCACGGATCCCGGCTCGGCGCTGGAAGCACGCGCCCGAACCGCCGGAGTCCCGGTCGTCTTCGGTCACCCGGACATCGGCGGCCGGTTCTCCGTGCTCTCGGCGTTCGGTCTGGCTCCGGCCGCGGTCGCCGGGATCGATCCCGAGCCGCTGCTGGCGAGCGCCCGCGCGATGGCCGACGCTTGCCGGGTCGACCAGGAGCGGCGAGCCACGAATCCGGGCGTCGAGCTGGGCCTGCTGCTCGCCGCGGCGCACGACTGCGGCCGCGACAAGCTCTACCTGCATGCGCCGGATGGCAGCGCGGAGATGGTCGCCTGGGTCGAGCAACTGATTGCCGAGTCCCTCGGCAAGGGTGACGTGCTGCTGCTGCCGGTAGCGGCGGCGGGCTTGCCGGCGGACCCTGCGCCTGACCGGCTCGACATCGAACTCGTTCCCGCCGACCTCGGCGGTGAGTTCCTTCGCTGGCAGCTCGCCACGGCGGTGGCCGGCGCACTCCTGGGCGTGAAGCCCTTCGACCAGCCGGACGTGGAGTCGTCCAAGGTCGTCACCCGGACCTACGTCGAGCGGATGAAGGCCGGTGATGCTGGAACGCCCGTCGGCGTGGTCCGACTGAGCGAGGTCAGCGAACTCGGGTTGGCCCAGCTCCTGGGTACCCACCTCGCGACGTTTCCGGACCGCGGCTACGTAGTCACTTCGGCGTACCTCGACCGCAGCCACCGCAACCGCGAGCTACTCGACGCGCTGCGACGCGGCGTCGCCGGGCGCACCGGCGGCGCGTCCGTGCTGGGTTTCGGGCCAAGTTTCCTCCACTCGACCGGCCAGGCCCACAAGGGCGGTCCCAACCGCGGGCTGTTCCTGCAGATCACGGCCGATGCTCCGGCTGCCGACATCCCGATTCCCGGCGAAGGCCTGACCTTCGGCCAGGTCCAGCTCGCCCAGGCCTGGGGCGACTACGAAGTGCTCGTCGAGCGGGACCGCCGGGTGCTGGCCGTCCATGTCGACGGTGACGTCGAAACCGGCCTCCGTCGGTTGATCGGCGCGCTCAGTTAGCGGCGGCCACGGCGCCGGCCGGCCGGCTTGCCCGTCAACTCGTCGAGTCCGACGTTGAACTCGGCCACGATGCGGATCAGGACGTCCAGGCTGACGCGGAGCTCGTCCCGCTCGATCCGGGACAGGTCGGACGCCGGAATCCCGACCCGCTCGGCCAGCGCCGGCTGCGTCAGCTTGTTCTTCCGCCGCAGGCGTCGAATCCGGTGGCCCATGAGCTGGACCTGCTGGACAGTGGCTTCCTGGTTCATCGCTGGCTCGATCCGGAGTCTGGAATTCTAGCGGTGCGGGTGTTTCCCGCCGGGATCAGATCAGATCGACGTCCTGAGATTCTCGTTGGCGGCGATTTGCGCGCCGCGTGCCTTGTAGCGCTCTCGGCGCTCCTTGCTGAAGCTGTCGACCTCGTCCTTCGGTACGCCGTAGGCGACTCCGCGATCCACGCCCGGGCGCGCGCGAACGCGCTTCAGCCAGTCCACGACGGTGGGCTGGGTCGTGATGTCCACCTTCGCCCACTTGTACGCCCGGATCCAGGGGAACACGGAGATGTCGGCAACCGTGAAGTCGTCGCCGCAGATGTAGGGGTACTTCTCGAACCGGCGGCCGAGAATCGCCACCAACCGAAGCGACTCCCTGCCGAATCGTTCCAGCGGATGCGCCTTGGCGTCCTCGGTCACGTTGATGTACCGCGTGTAGCTCAGCTTGTTGCCGAAGGCCGGGCCGAGATTGGCGGCCTGCCAGTAGAGCCAGGGCAGCACGTCCCAGCGCCGCTCGTCGGTCGGGTAGAGCGGGGTCGGGTACTTCTCCCCGAGGTACTGCAGGATGGCGCAGCTCTCCATGACGGTCCGGCCGTCGTCGACCAGGGCCGGGAGCTTCTGATTCGGGTTGATCGCGGTGAACTCGGGCGTGAATTGGTCGCCGGCCGAGAGGTCGACCATGTGGATGCGTGTCTCGGGCAGTTCGACTCCCGCCTCGCGCAGCTCCTCCAGCATGATCGAGATCTTCCAGCCGTTGGGCGTCGCGCCCGTGTAGACGTCAAGAGCCATGTCCGTCAGTTTGTCACCTTGATCTCGCGGATCTTCTTGAGCGGGACCGCGGTGATCTTCTCGGTCAGCGGATACTCCATGTCGCCCGGGTAGATCACCCACAGGTGCTGGAGACCGAGGTCCCTGCTGACGGTGTGCATCGACTTGGTGGTTCTGGGGGCGTCCGCGCACTTGAACTCGAAACCCCAGCGCCTGCCGCCGCGGAGCAGCATGAGATCGAGTTCCGCGCCCCGATGAGTGCCCCAGAAGTACGCCTGGCGGGCACCGAATGCAATGAGGGTCTGCTCCAGGGCGAAGCCCTCCCAACTGGGGCCATAGACGGGGTGGCGAACGAGGTCGTCCATCGACGCCAGCCCCAGCAAGTAGTGGAGGATGCCTGAGTCGCGCAGGTAGACCTTCGGCGCCTTGACGACGCGCTTGCCCACGTTCTCGAACCACGGCTGCAGCACCCGGATCATGAACGTCCCGGCGAGCAGGTCGCGATAGTGGTTCACGGCGTTGACGCCGACGCCCATCGAGCGGCTGAGCGCCGACGCGTTCCAGGTCTGTGAGTGGACGTGCGCCAGCATGGTCCAGAAGCGGCCGAGGGCCTCGGGAGACACCCTCGACCCGAGACCTGGCACGTCGCGCTCCAGGAACGTGCGCGTGAACGACTCCATCCACAGCGTGCAGGCGGCGTCCGACTCTGCGAGGTACGCGAGCGGAAAGCCGCCGCGAATCCAGAGCCGGTCCTGGTTCTCGACCCCGACCTCGTCGAGCGAGAAGCCGCTCACGTCGACGAACGAGATCCGTCCGGCCAGAGTCTCGGAGACGCCCCGGATCAGGTCCCAGGAGGCGCTGCCCAATAGCAGGAAGACCGCCTGGCGGTCGGGGTCGTCGCAGATCGGGCGGAGGATCTCGAACAGCTCGGGTACGCGCTGCACCTCGTCGATCACGACCAGGCCTTCGCCGCCTCGAAGCAGCCGCTCCGGAGTCGTGTGGAACGCCTCCCGCACCGCTGGCACCTCCAGGTCGTAGACCGTGGAAGGCCCCTCCCACGCCGCCACGATCTGCTGAGCGAGCGTCGTCTTTCCCACCTGCCGGGCTCCCAGGAGCGCGGTGACCGGCGACTGGGAGAGTCTCCAGAGAGTGGCGTTGAGCAGGCGCTGTCGAGCTGGAGATTGTCGCATATTCACCCACAAAGGTGAGATTTACGACAATAATCCGGCTTGAGGAGCTTGTCCAGTCGTTCAGATCGTACGCCCGACGATCCACGCGCCCGCGACGAAGGTAGCCAGCACGCTGCCCAGGTTGCACAGGACCACGACCAGGAGGATGCGGGTGAGGCGGTTGCTCCAGAAGCCGCGCACGGAGCCCAGGCTGTCGGCCAGGTTCTCCATGTCCGCAACCAGGGGCTTGCGAAGCAATGCTTGGACCAGGCCCGCAACCCAGCCGGCCGCCATCAGGGGGTTCAGACTGGTCAGAGGCGCGGCGGCGAACGCGGTCAGGATGGTGACCGGGTGGGCGAGGGCGATGGCGGCGCCCAAGGCGGCCAGGCCGCCGTTGAGCGCGACCCAGATGTACACCGATTCTACGGTGCGGTCCCGGTCGCCCCAGACGAGGCCGTAGGCGAAGAGGGCGACGATGAGGATCGGCACCAGCCAGGCGACGACGCGCGGCCACACCGGCGGGTCCGGCACATGTTCGAGTTCCTCGAGATCGCACGAAGAGTCGGCGAGGCCGGTGATGCCGGGCAGGTGCCCGGCGCCGACCACCGCGACCGTCCGCGGCCCGGCGGACTGGCGCAGCTTCTCGGCCATGTAGGCGTCGCGCTCGTCGATCAGTGCGCCCTTGACGCTGGGCAGGGCCTCGGCGAGGGCGCTCATCAGGTCGGTCAGGTTGGCGCTGTCGCGCAGCTTCTCGATGTCCTCTTCCTTCAGGTCGTCGCCGACGAAGATGCTGCCGGTCAACTGGGTCATCACCTTCGCCCGTTGCCAGAAACCGAGCGAAGCCCAGGTCCGCTTGAGCGAGATCTGGATGTCGCGGTCGATCAGCTCCAGGCGGGCGCCCCGGTCCCTTGCCTGAGCGATCGCCGCCCGCATCTCGGCGCCGGGTTCGATGCCAAAGCGCTGCGCGATGCGGCGCTGAAAGGAGTGCATGAGGAAGGAACTCAGCAGAAGCGCCGCCTTGCCCTCGCGCAGGACCTGGAAGATGTCGAGCTTGCGCCAGGACTCCTGGTTCTCCAGGTTCTGGTACCGCGCTTCGCAGAGCTCGACGCAGACGGTGTCGGGCTCGATCGCCTCGATCGTCTCGTTCGTGTCGCGAACGCTTTGCGGCGAGACGTGGGCCGTGCCCACCAGGAAGACCTCGCGGTCTTCGAGTTCGAGGCGCTGCACGGATGCGGGAAGCGCGGAGGTCATGGCAGCGCGGAGCGTAGCCCACGAAACAGGCGCGCGTCCGCTACGCTCTTCGGATCCACAGGGTCAACCGAGGGGAGATGACGATGCGAAGCTCCAGGATCATGGCCTTGCTGGCGGCCTCGGCACTCGCGTGGGCCTGCGGCGCGCCCGAAGCCGACACCCCTGCCGCGGACTCCGGCGCCGGCCCGCCGAACATCGTCCTGATCCTCGCCGACGATCTCGGCTACGGCGACATCGGCATCTACGGCAGCGAGATCATCTCGACGCCGCACATCGATGCCCTGGCGGCGAGCGGCGTCCTGTTCACCGACGGCTACGTCAGCCACCCGGTGTGCAGCCCGTCGCGGGCCGGGTTGATCACCGGTCGCTATCAGCAACGCCACGGCTGGGCGTTCAACCCGGCCGGCCGCGATGTGAACGCCGGCATGAGTCTCGAGGAAGCGACCCTAGCCGACCGTATGAAGGCTCTGGGCTATCGGACCGGCATGGTCGGCAAGTGGCATCTCGGCCATCAGGATCCCCATCACCCGATGAGCCGCGGCTTCGACGAGTACTTCGGGGTGCTCGAAGGCGGCAGCATCTTCATCGACTCCAGCCTGCCGGGCGTGGAGTACGGCTCGATTCGCGGCGAGAGCGGGCCGACGGAGCGCCGGAACAAGGTGCTGCGCGGCTTCGAGGAAGAGAAGGTCGAGCGCTACCTGACCGACGTCTTCACCGACGAGGCGACAGGCTTCATCGAGCGCAGCACGGCCGGCGAGGCGCCGTTCTTCCTCTACCTCAGCCACACCACGCCACACACGCCGCTGCAGGCGACGGCCGAGTACGTCGACGGCTACCGTCACATCGAGGATCCGCGCACCCGGGTTTACGCGGCGATGGTCGCGTCACTTGACGAGAGCGTGCGCCGCGTGGTCGAGTCGCTGAAAGCGCAGGGCGTGTACGAGAACACCCTGATCGCCTTCGCCAGCGACAACGGCTGCGCCGGCTACATCGGTCACGCGTGCTCGAACGCGCCGCTCTTCGGCTTCAAGCGGTACCACCACGAGGGCGGCGTGCGCGTTCCCTTCATCATGAGCTGGCCGGCGGAGGTCGAAGGCGGGCAGACGATCGACCATCCGGTGATCACGCTCGACTACATGGCGACGTTCACCGCGGCCGCGGGGGAAGAGGCGGAGACCGAGGACAGCGTGAACCTGCTGCCGTACATGACGGGAGAAGCCGAAGGCGCGCCGCACACGTACCTCTACTGGCGGGCCGGCGCGAGCCTGGCGATCCGGGACGCGCGGCACAAGCTGATCAAGCTGAACCGGACGGACTTCCGGCCCGACAACCTGCGCGGGGACGGCCGCCTGCAGCCGCCGGAGGGCGGCTGGCCGACCGATTCGCCCCACGGCCAGCTCACCCTGCTCTACGACCTCGACGCGGACGTCGGCGAAACGAACAACCTGGCGGCGGATCAACCGGACGTCGTTGCGCGGCTGGAGGCCGAGCTGGACTCCTGGCGCGGCACGCTGCTCACCGAGTCGATCCTGCCCGGCGTGCGCTCGACGATCACCCAGATCGATGGAGAGTGGGTGCAGTTGGTATTCTGAGCCGCCTTCCAGGCGCGGCGAGGAAATGAGCGGTAACCGGAAGAACGCTGGGCGCGGCGCTGCGGAGACGTGGCGCGTTCTCTGGCCCCCGCGCCGTTGGGTCCAGGCGGTGCTGGTCCTGGCGCTCGCGGTGGCGGCCGTTCTTCTGTTCCGGGTCCGGCACGACGTGCGCCAGGCGCGCCTCGACCTGCGGATGGCGGAAGCGGCGTTGGCGGGCGCGGACTTCGAAGTTCTCGCCGAGAGGGCGCCGCAACTGCTCGGCCTGGCTGCCCGCCAGGCGGCCGGAGAGAGTCGCTGGCGGGAGGTGGCGGATCTCTACGACGAGTACGCCGAGCACCTGCCGCCGGCACTGCTGGAGGCCGCCGAAGTCGAACTCGGGTTGGACCGCGCGGCCATGGAGGACGCAGCGGCCGGTGCCGGCGAAGTGGCGGCGGAGTCCCCGATCGAACCGCCCGCGTCGGCCTTCGAGAAGCGGCTGCGCCGGGCGCAACTCGTCGACGCCTCGGGCATCCAGCAACTGCTCTTCGACCGCCGGGGCCGGCCGCTTGGATCGATCGGTGATGACCGTTCCTTGACCCTGGAGCAGAACCTGCCGGCGGGCCTGGTGCCCCCGGAACTGGCGACTCACCTGCTGCCTCCCGCGCTGCAGCCGCCCGGTCTGGCCGCCGCCGGGCCCGGGGCGATGGCCGCCTCCACGGTCGGCGCCAGGGCGCTGCGGCTGACGATCGACCGGGCCTGGAGCGAGGCGGCCGCCCGGGCGCTGGGACGGGAGGAGGGTGCGATCACCATCCTCGAGATCCCGTCGGGCGCGGTGCTGGCCGCGGTCAGCAACCGGAACCGAAGAAGCCGCTGGCGGGCGCGCGGCGACAGCGTGCTCGATCCGCGCGAACCGGCCTCGATCGCCAAGCTGATCACCACGACGGCCGCGATGCGGGCCGGCCTCGATCCGGACAGCGAGATCGCCGACATGACCTGCCGCGGCTCCGTCCTGATGGACGGCGAGCGTCTCTACTGCGCCGCGATCGGCGGGCGACTCAGGGGGCTCACCGACGCGATGGCGAGCAGTTGCAACGTCGCTTTCGCCAGGCTCGCGATGGACGTTGGAGACCGCGCCCTGGTGGAGGAGTACGAACGCTACGGCTTCGTGATCGGCGGCGCTCAGGGCGAGGCCGTACCGAGGAACGCGGTCGGCGTGGTGCACGAGTACCGCCATCCCGGCAAGCGGCTCGGCGATCTTTCTATCGGCCTGGAAGAGGCTTCCATCACGCCCCTCGGCGCGGCCGTGTTCGCCGCCACGCTCTCGGACGGGCTGCGGCGCGAGCCCAGGTTCGTGCTGCAGGCGGACGGCCTGCTCGGCATCTCGCCGCGGACGCCGGTCGCCAACGACCCGGAGGCGGTCGCGGTCCTGGACCCGTCCTGGCTGCCGGCGCTCCACGAGTCGATGCGGGCCGTCGTGTCGCCGGGGGGTACCGCGAACCGGGTGGCGCCGCGGCGCCTGCGGGTGGCGATGAAGACGGGGACCGCGCGCGGCCCGGACAAGCCGTTCCACGTGAACTACGTCGGCTTCTTCCCCTCGGGCAGGGGTCAACTGCCGCGATACGCCTTCGCGGTGCGAGTGACCGCGCAACCGACTTCGTCCCGCATTCGGCGCGCGGGCTACGCCGTGACGAATCGCCTGCTGCGGGCACTCGACGGGCTGGTCGGCGAAGAGATCGAGGCCGGCGCTCGCCAGGCGGTGCGGCTTACGGGAGCGACCGGAGCGAGGCCGTGACCGCGGACGCGGGCTCCGCTCAGCGGCCCCCGCGACGCCGCTACCGGCCGGTCATCGGCCCCCGGCTGAAGCCGCTCCTGTGGGTGGTCTTCGGGCTCTTCGCGCTGCTCGCGGTGAACTCGTTCTACCTCTCGGGCGTTCGCGTGGCCGAGGCGGCGACGGGCGAGACCTACCAGAACTGGTTCTACATCTCGATGTTCCTGTTGCACCTGGCGGTGGGGGCGCTGTTCGTGCTGCCGGTGATCTGGTTCGGCCTGGCCCACATGCGGAACGCGCGGACGCGACCGAACCGGCGGGCGGTGAAGGTCGGCTACGCGCTGTTCGGTACGGCGCTGGTCCTCCTGTTCAGCGGCATCGTCCTGACCCGGATCGAAGGCGTGATCACGGTGAACGATCCGACGGTGCGCGGCGTCGCCTACTGGCTCCACGTCCTGACGCCGCTGGTGGCGGCCTGGCTGTTCGTGCTCCACCGGCTCGCGGGCAAGCGGATCAACTGGCGGATCGGTGGCCGAGTCGCCGCGGCGGCCGTGGTGCTGGTGGGCGTGGCCCTGGTGCTCCAGTTCCAGGACCCGCGGGCCTGGAACGTGGAGGGTCCGGCGTCGGGCGAGCAGTACTTCTTCCCGTCGCTGGCGCGCACCGCGAGCGGCGGCTTCATCCCGGAACACGCGCTGAGCAACGACTCCTACTGCCTGGACTGCCACGGGGACATCCACAGCCGCTGGGCCTACAGCGCCCACCGGTTCAGCTCGTTCAACAATCCGGCGTACAGCTTCTCGGTGCAGCAGACGCGCGACAAGGCCTACGAGCGCTCGGGCGACGTCCAGGCGTCCCGCTTCTGCGCCGGCTGCCACGACCCGGTCATCTTCTTCTCGGGCGCCTTCGACGACCCGGACTTCGACATCGACCAGCCGGCGGCCCAGGCCGGGATCACCTGCACCTCCTGCCACGCGATCACCCACATCAACAGCCCGCGCGGCAACGCCGACTACACGATCGAGGAGCCCCAGCACTACCCGTTCGCGTTCTCGGACTCCGCAATGCTCCGCTATGTCAACCATCAGCTCGTCAAGGCCAAGCCGGAGCTGCACAAGCGGACCTTCCTCAAGCCCCTGCACACGACATCCGAGTTCTGCGGCTCCTGCCACAAGGTCCACCTCCCGGAAGAGCTGAACCACTACAAGTTCCTGCGCGGACAGAACCACTACGACTCGCACCTGCTCTCAGGCGTTTCGGGCCATGGCGTGGCGAGCTTCTACTACCCGCCCAGGGCGGAGCCCAACTGCAACGGCTGCCACATGGAACTGCTGCCGTCGGAGGACTTTGGTTCGCGGCGCTACGCGGAGAGCGAGCAGCCGGACCTCACCCAGGTCCACGATCACCTGTTTCCGTCGGCGAACACCGGCATTCCCCATCTCCTGGGCTTTCCGGCCTGGGTGATCGAGGCGCACCGGGAGTTCAACGAGGGCGTGGTCGACGTCGACATCTTCGGCGTCAAGCCGGGCGGCACGATCGAGGACGAGCTGATCGCGCCGCTCCGGCCGGAGGTCCCCGCGCTCGAGCCGGGGGAGGACTACCTGCTGGAGGTCGTCGTGCGCACCCTGGGCCTGGGCCACCACCTGACCCAGGGCACCGCGGACTCGAACCAGCTCTGGCTCGACGTCGAGGTGCGCGACGAGGCGGGCAACCTGGTCGGCCGCAGCGGCGGGCTCGGCGAGGGCAACCGGGTCGATCCCTGGTCGCACTTCATCAACGTCTACATGCTCGACCGGGACGGCGCGCGGATCGACCGCCGCAACGCGGAGGACATCTTCGTGCCGCTCTACGATCACCAGATCCCGCCTGGAGCGGGCGACGTGGTCCACTACCGGCTGGAGGTGCCGCCGGCGGGCGCCGCCGCCCTGACGGTGGAGGCGGCGCTCCGTTACCGCAAGTTCGACACGACCTACCTGCGCCACATCTACGGTCCGGAGACGGCGAACGAACTGCCGATCCTCGACCTGGCCCGGGACTCGGTGACGTTCCAGGTCGGCGGCGCGGCGGCGCCCGACGCTGACGCCGGGTCGTCCGCGGCGGCCGCCCGCGAACCCGCCAAGCTGCTGTGGCAGCGCTGGAACGACTACGGCATCGGCCTGCTGCGCAAGGGCGGCACCGGCCGCGGCGAGCTCCGCCAGGCGATCGAGGCCTTCACGCGGGTCGAGGAACTGGGTCGTCCGGACGGTCCGCTCAACCTGGCGCGCGTCTACCTGGCCCAGGGCACGGTGCGGGACGACGCCATCGCGGCGCTCGAGCGCGCTGCGGCCTTCGATCCGCCGGCGCCGAGCTGGTCGGTGGCCTGGTTCTCGGGCCTGGTGAACCTGCAGAACGGCGCGATCGACGACGCGATCTCGAACTTCCGCTCCATCCTCGAGGCGGACAGCGAGGAAATGCGCCGGCGCGGCTTCGACTTCAGCCGCGACGTGCGGCTGCACAACGAGCTCGGACTCGCCCTGTTCGAGCGCGCCAAGCGGGAGCGCGGCCCGGCCCGGGCCGATGCGCGGGCGGAGCGGCTGCACGAGGCTCGCGAATCGTTCGACCGGGCGCTCGTCATCGACCCGGAGAACGTGACGGCCCACTACAACCTCGGCCTGATCCACGCCCAGCTCGGCGACTCCGACAGCGCGGTCCGGCATCGCGAGCTTCACGCGCGCTACAAGCCCGACGACAACGCCCGCGACCGCGCGATCGCGATCGCTCGGCGCGCCGACGCCGCGGCCGATCACGCCGCGGAGGCGATCGTCATCTACGACCTGCACCGGCCCGAGCGTTTCGAGGGCAGCCGGACGGGGGTTGCCGGGGGCGGCGGTTGAGTCCGGATCGCCCGGGCGAGGAGCCGGAGGAGTTCGGGGAAGAGCCGGGGGCCGGGGAGCCGGTCCCCGAGGAGGAATTCGCGCCGGACGACGACGCCGTCATCGGCCGGGTCTTCGCGCGCTCCCTCAAGGTGCTGGCGGCCCTGGCCGTCGCTGCGCTCATCGTCGTGGCGCTCCGCTACGCGTTCAGGGCCGGGCCGGAGGAAGCGATCGAGATCCCCGTGGCCGCGCCGCGCGCCGTGGCGGCGGCGCCCCGGGACGTGCCCGTGGTGCCCTTCACGGACATCACCGCGGAGGCCGGCATCGACTTCGTCCATGTCAACGGCGCCGCGGGCGAGGCCCTGCTGCCGGAGACGATGGGCGCCGGCGGGGCCTTCCTCGACTTCGACCGCGACGGCGACCAGGACCTCCTGCTCGTCAACTCGACGACCTGGGACGCCGTTCTCCCGGACGGGGAGGTTGGGCCGGCCGCCGGACCAACGATGTCGCTCTACGAGAACGATGGCGCCGGCAGGTTCACCGACCGCACGGCGGGCTCGGGCCTGGAGGTCAGCTTCTACGGCACGGGCGTCGCGGTCGGCGACGTCGACGGAGACGGCTGGACGGACATCTTCATCTCGGCGGTCGGTCCGAACAGGCTGTTCCGCAATGTGGAAGGAGCCCGCTTCGAGGACGTCACGGCGGCCGCGGGTGTCGGCGGCGCCGCCACCGAGTGGAGCAGCAGCAGCGCCTTCTTCGACGCCGACGGAGACGGCGACCTCGATCTGCTGGTCGGGAACTACGTGCGCTGGTCCCGGGACATCGACATCGAGGTCGGTTACCAGTTGACCGGCGTCGGGCGCGCCTACGGTCCGCCGCTCAACTACGGCGGCACGACGATGGATCTGTACCGGAACGATGGCGCGGGCGTGTTCACCGACGTGTCCGAGGAGGCGGGCCTGCACATCCTGAATCCGGCGACGGACACGCCGGTGGCGAAGACTCTCGGACTGGCGCCGGTGGACATCGAAGGGGACGGCGACATCGACGTCGTGGTCGCGAACGACACGGTCCGCAACTTCCTGCTGGTCAACGACGGCAGCGGCGTGTTCACGGAAGATGGGGAGCTCTACGGACTCGCCTACGGCCGGGACGGCGCGGCAACCGGCGCGATGGGCGCCGACGCCGCCGACTTCCGCAACGACGGCGAACTCGGCTTCGCGATCGCGAACTTCGCGAACGAGATGACCTCGCTCTACGTCTCGCAGGGCGACCCCACGCTGTGGAGCGACGAAGCGATCACCGCCGGTATCGGCGCGCCGAGCCGACGGGTGCTGAGCTTCGGCCTGTTCTTCTTCGACTACGACCTGGACGGTCGCCTCGACCTGCTCCAGGTCAACGGCCACCTGGAGGACGACATCGAGGTGGTCGAGCCGAGCCAGCAGTACAGGCAGGCGCCGCAATTGTTCTGGAACGCCGGGCCCGACGCGTCGGCGACGTTCGTGCCGGTCGAGCCGGCGCCGGGCGACGGCCTGACCGTGGAGCTCGTCGGCCGCGGGTCGAGCTACGCCGACATCGATGGCGACGGCGACCTCGACGTTCTGCTGCTGCAGACCGGCGACCGGCCGTTGCTGCTGCGCAATGACCAGGAGACCGGGCACCGCTGGCTGCGCTTCCTGCTCCGCGGCGACGGCGAGCGGGTCAACCGGGACGCGATCGGCGCCTGGGTCGAGGTCGAGCAGCGGACCGCGGCCGGACCGGTCGTCCAGCGCCGGCGGGTGATGCCGACCCGGAGCTACCAGAGCCAGGTCGAGCCGGTGGTCACGATCGGCCTCGGCGCCGCGGGGTCGGTCGACGAATTGACGCGGGTCGAGGTGCTGTGGCCCGACGGTTCCCGGCAGGCGGTGGATGTCGACGGCCTCGATCGGGTCGTGGAAGTGACGTACGGGTCGTCAAACTAGCGGCATCCGCCGAAGATGGCTTCCGGCCACACCTCCGATGCGACCGTGTACAGTAGACGGTCCGCCTCCCTTCGATGAAAGCGCTCCATACCTGTGTGGTTCGGGCGATGCCGATACTCCTTGCCGGCCTGCTGCCGGCCGGCCTCGGCGCGCAGACGATCGTCCTGACGAACGTCAACATCATCGACGGCAACGGCGGTCCGGTCCAGGAGGACATGACGATCGTCATCGAGGGCGAGCGGATCGCCTCGATCACCGAGGGTCCCTACCAGTCGTCCGAATCGGACGACGCGGCCGACGTCCACGATCTCGACGGCGCCTGGGTGCTGCCCGGGTTCTGGAACATGCACGTGCACCTCAGTGTGATGTTCCCGCACAACCACGCCCTGGACGACGAACAGGTGCCGTCCAAGGTCATCCGCGCCGGGCTGAACGCGATCGACGGGCTCCGACACGGCTTCACCAGTATCCGCTCGGTTGGCGAGCAGGACTACATCGATGTCGCCTGGGGGCTGGCGTTCGACCAGGGTTTCTTCCTCGGTCCGCGGGTCTTCGGCAGCGGTGAGCCGGTGAGCCCGACCGCCGGGCACCGCGGCTCGGTGGCCGAGGGCGCCGACGGCGTGGCCGCGATCCGCAGGGAGGTGCGGAAGCGGGTTCAGAACGGCGCCCGGGCGATCAAGCTGTTCAGCGTCGAGATGCTGCCGGACGAACTCGAGGCGGCGGTCGAGACCGCCGACAACCTGGGCGTTCACGTGACCTCCCATGTCCGGGAGCCGGGTGCCTACGCCGCGGTCGCGGCCGGAGTCGACTGTCTCGAGCACGGCTACGGGCTGACCGACGAGACGATCGAACTGATGGCGGAGAAGGGGACGTTCTACGACCCGACGATCATCTGCAACCTGAGCGCGGAGTACATCGCGGAGCGGGAGGCGAGGCTTGCCGAGTTGGGCTACGCGGAGGACGAGGAGATCGTGCGGCTGCGGACGATGGTCGCCTTCGCGGACGAACGGTCGCCGGAGTTCGCCCGCGAACAGCGGGAGATCCTGACCAAGGCGAACAAGGCGGGCGTCAAGCTGCTGATCGGTTCGGACTCGATGCCGATCGGCGAGATGGGATTCCTCGAGATGGAGCAGTTCGTCCTCTCCGGCGTCAGCGAGATGGACACGATCATCGCGGCGACCCGCAACGGGGCCGAAATGCAGGGCCTGCTCGACGTTCTCGGCACGGTCGAGGAGGGGAAGCTGGCGGACCTGGTCGTGCTGGGGGCCAACCCGCTCGAGAACATCTCGAACATCCGCGAGACCGTGATGGTGCTCAAGGGCGGCGTGATCGTCGACCTCGACGCGCAGCTCGGAACGTCGACCTACTGGGACTACTACCGCCCGATCCAGCTTCCCAAGGGCTTCCTCTCGGAGTCCGAGGAGGCAGCGGGCTTTCAGCGCGGGTTGACGCCAGTCGATCAGTAACACTCGACCCGACATCGAAGGAGGGCGGCGAATGAAGCGGAACACGAAGAAACACCGCGGGGCTGCTCCGGTTCTGGGGGCATTGCTGCTGCTGGGCCTGTTTGCGGTGCCCGCCGGCGCCCAGACCACCGTCCTCACCAACGCCACGGTCATCGACGCCACCGGCGCGCCGCCGATCGAGGACGCGGCGGTGGTCATCGAAGGCAACCGGATCACCGCCATCCACACGCCGTCGTCCTCCGCGCCCGACCCCGGCGACGACGGCCGCGTCATCGACCTCGGTGGCGCCTACGTCCTGCCGGGCCTGTGGAACAACCACTCCCACCTCGGCGACCTGCTGCCGGATCCGAAGGGCATGCTGCCGGACGAGCCGCTGCCGCGGGCCATGATCCGCGCCGGCCGCAACGCGATGGACGCGCTGAAGGCCGGCTTCACGACGCTGCGGATCACCGGCGAGCGCGACTTCATGGATGTCGCCTGGAAGGAGGCCTTCGATGCCGGCGTCTTCGTCGGCCCGCGGATCGTCGCGGGCGGCCCGCCGCTCTCGACCGACGGCGACACCGACTGGCTGGTGCGGACCGGGAAGGGGCCGGAGGGGATCCGGGCGATCGTCGCCGACAACATCGCGAACGGGGTCCAGCTCATCAAGTTCCTGGGCAGCCGGATGCCGCCCGAGGAGTTGATCGCCGGGATCGAGGAAGCGCACCGGCACGGCGTTCCGGTCACCATCCATGGCGGGGACGAAACGGCCCGGATCGCCGCTATGGCCGGCGCCGAGAGCATGGAGCACGGCAACGACCTCTCCGACGACACGATTCGGATGATGGCCGAGGCGGGGATGTTCCTCGACCCGACGATCCAGTGCAACCTGAGCGACGAGTTCATCGTCGAGCGGGAACGGCTGATCGCGGAGGCCGGCTACGTTGCGTCGCCGGAGGTCATCGAAGGCCGCGTGCGGGTCTCCCGCGCCGACGAGCGAAGCCCGGACTACGCGAACCACGCGCGCGACGTGATCAACAAGGCCTACGCGGCGGGCATCCGCCTGACCACCGGCAGCGACTCGAACCCGATCTCCGAGATCGGCATCCTGGAGATCGAGCAGTTCGTCTTCCACGGCATTCCGGCGATGGGCGCCATTCAGGCGGCGACCCGGAACGGCGCCGAGATGATGGGCATGCTGGACGACCTGGGCACGGTCGAGGTCGGCAAGCTCGCCGACCTGATCGTGCTCGAGAAGAACCCGCTCGAGCACATCTCGCACCTGCGCAGCCTGTCCATGGTGATCAAGGACGGCAAGATCGTGAACCGCTCGGAGGACGAGGGTCAGGCCAGCTTCTGGGAGCTGTACCTGCAGGACTGAAGGGGAGAACACGGAAGAGGAGAAGCTCATGGCCAAGGCCAGGACCTTGAGAGAAGCTTGCGCGGTAGAGACTGGGTGCGCCGGCGCCCCCGCCGGCATCCGGCGCGAAGCGCCGGCCTTCTGTGGTTCTGCCTCGACAGCACTCGCGTTCATCGCCGGCTGCCTCCTTCTGGCCTCCTGCGCCCCGCGGGAACTCGTCACCCTGCCGGACATCGACACCTCGGGTTCGCCCGACGGCATCGTCGACCTCCCGGCGGACGTGCCGGATGTGTTCCACAAGTACTTCAACAGGTACGCGTACCACCCGACGCCGGACGGCAGGCGGATTCACTTCCTCGTCTCGGAAGGCTGGACCCGCGACCAGATCAAGCACGGCCTGAACGTGATGGAGCATCTGCTGGCGGACCACCCGGGCTCGACCTATGGCGACGACAAGAGCGGAATTGCCGCCGCGATGGCGGACCGCAAGGCGACGATGGTCTTCTTCGACGACGCGCCCGACCTGCGCCAGGCGATGAGCGGGGGACTTCCCGACGCGACGGACCTCAGCATGCAGGACCTGCGGGCGAACGAGAGTCCGGCGCCCGGGGACGCGGACTACATGGGCCACGTCACCAGGGACGCGTCCTACGAGGAGATCTGGCACCTGATCCACGACTACGGCGTCGTCCCGACCCTGCCGGACATGGTCGCCGAGATGAGAACGGCCAACGACGAGGCGGCGGAGAAGGGCTGGGTGGGCACGCCGGAAGACGAGCCGGAGAACCACCCGAACGAGTACGTGGGCGCCCTGATCGACAACTACTACGACCTCTGGACCGTGCCGCCGACCATGTACGAGGGCCGCGACATCGAGCCTGGCCAGAACCCCGAGGGTCACTCGCACTTCGGGGAGTACTTCGCCGGCAGTCGCGCGGCCATGCCGGAGAAGGACCCGCTCGGCTACGCGCTGGTCACGAACTTCGTCGGGCCGTATCTGACCTACACGCCGGAACTGCCGCTGGACTTCAGCGGCGCCTTCTCGATGACGTTCGACCCGGGCGTGCGGTACACGATGAAGACGCAGCATCTGCGGAACGTCGCGCTGACGGGGGATGGCGACGCGGATCTGCAAGGCAACGCTCACGACAACGTGCTGACCGGCAACGCCGGCGCGAACGTGCTGGAGGGCGGCGGCGGCAACGACACGCTGGACGGCGGCGAAGGCAGCGACACGGCCGTCTTCAGCGGGCCGGCCGCCGACTACGAAGTGACCACCGGCGCGGACGGAACGACGGTGACCGACTCGCAGGCGGACCGGGACGGCGTCGACACGCTGCGGGGCGTGGAGTCCCTGCAGTTCAGCGACGGGACCGTCCAACTGGAACAGTAGGAGAAACAGATGAAGCTCATTCGCACATGCGTTCTGATTGCGGTTCTCGCTTTGCTGGCGGTCTCATGCGCCCCTCGGGAACTCGTCACCCTGCCGGACATCGACACGTCGGGTTCGCCCGACGGCATCGTCGACCTGCCGGCCGATGTGCCGGAGATCTTCCATGAGCACTTCAACCGGTACGCCTACGTCCCGACGCCGGACGGGAGGCGGATCCACTTCCTCGTCTCGGACGTCTGGACTCGCGACCAGATCAAGCACGGCCTGAACGTGATGGAGCATCTGCTGGCCGACTTCCCGGGCTCGGAGTACGGCGACGACAAGAGCGGCATCGCCAGCGCGATGGCGGACCGCAAGGCGACGATGGTCTTCTTCAACACGGAAGAGGAACTGAACGCCGCGATGCGGTCCGGGCTGGGGAGGGCGACCGATCTCAGCATGCAGGACCTGCGCGCGAACGAGTGCCCGGCCCCGGGCGACGCGGACTACATGGACCACGTCACCCGTGACGCCTCGTACGAAGAGATCTGGCACCTGATCCACGACTACGGGGTCGTCCCGACGCTGCCGGACATGATCGCCGAGATGCGGGCCGCCAACGACGAGGCCGAGGCGAAGGGTTGGGAGGGCTGGCCCGAAGACGAACCGGAGAACCACCCGAACGAGTACGTGGGCGTTCTGCTCGACAACTACTACGACCTGTGGGGCGTGCAACCGACCTTGTACGAGGCGCGCCCCATCGGCCCCGACGACATTCCGGAGGGGCATTCGCACTTCGGCGTGTACTTCGCCGGCAGTCGAGCCCTGATGGAGGAGAACGACCCGCTGGGCTTCGCCCTGGTCCGGAAGTTCGTGCCGCCGCACCTGACCTATACACCGGAGCTGCCGCTCGACTTCAGCGGCACGTTCTCGATGGCGTTCGACCCGGAGGTGCGTTACACGATGAAGACGCAGCATCTGCGGAATGTTGCGCTCACCGGTGAGGGCGACGCGGATCTGATGGGCAACGCCCACGACAACGTGCTCACCGGCAACGGCGGCGCGAACCGGCTCGAGGGCGGCGGCGGCAACGACACGCTGGACGGCGGCGACGGCGACGACAGCGCGGTGTTCAGCGGCCCGGCGGCCGAGTACGACGTGACCTCGGACGGCGACGGAGCGACGGTGGCCGACTCGCAGCCCGACCGGGACGGCACCGACACGCTGCGGGGCGTGGAATCCCTGCAGTTCAGCGACGGCGTCGTGCAACTCGAGCAAGCGGAACAGTAGGTGCGGCGGAGGTGTTGGATACCGTTGCGTGATGCAGGAACAGGACGGACGTCTCGCGCAGCAGATGCGTTTTCTGGTCGAAGTCGACCGGCTCAAGCAGGTACTGAGGCGCACGTCCATCGTCGGCAACGACCGGCGAGAGAACTCCGCGGAGCACTCGTGGCATGTGACCCTGATGGCGCTGGTGCTGTCGGAACACGCGGCCGCCTCGGGACTCGATCAGCTCAAGGTACTGAAGATGTTGATCGTGCACGATCTGGTCGAGATCGACGCGGGCGACACGTTCGTCTACGACCAGGCGGGTCTGGAGGACCAGGAGGAGCGCGAACAGCGGGCGGCCGAGCGGATCTTCGGCCTGCTGCCGGCCGAGAGCGGTGCCGAACTGCGCGCCATCTGGGACGAGTTCGAGGCGCGGCAGAGCCCCGAGGCCAAGTTCGCGAGGGCCCTGGACCGCCTGCAGCCGATGGTCCTCAACTACATCAACGGCGGCGGCCCCTGGCAGGAGCACGGCGTCCGGGCCGACCAGGTGCGCGAGATCAACGGCTGCATCGAAGACGGCGCGCCCGAACTCTGGCGCTACGCCGAGGAACTGATCGAAGACGCCGTCCGGCGCGAACTCCTGGCTCCGTAGCTTCGGGGTCGTCGGTGCGGCAACGCTGCAAGGAGGACGAACCATGAAGATTGCTGGGTACGCGGGTCTGACATCCGACCGCCCGAAGACGGGCGCTCGGACTGTGACGCGGCTGGCACGGGGACGCGCCAGCCGGGTTCTGACCCGCTGCCGCCGTAGGCGGCCAACAGAACGCGCCGGCCGAAGGTCGGCACCTCTCCCTCTGCTGGGATGTTTGATCGTCATCGCCTGCGCCGGCGCACCCGACGCGGGCGAGCCGGCGAACGAGATCGCCTGGGTCAAGAAGGTGATGGTCCACGGCGTGCCGATCTACGCCACGAACACGACCGGCGACGACAAGCTGCTGCACGCGGCGGGCGTTCTGGCCCAGTTCCTCGACAACGACGAGGACGGCGAGATCGACAACCCGAAGGTCCACCAGGCGATGCTGGACACCGGTGGCACGATCGTCATGACCGGCACCCAGCGGGAAGCCGAGTACATGGACTGGGCCAACGCGCCCCGCGGCCAGGGCCTGTACGACGAGGAAACCCAGATCGACGCCCGCGCCCGCGGCGTGTTCGACGCGGCAATCGAAGAGGTCTGGCACATGGTCACCGACAACGGCTTCGGCGTGGCCTACCCGGAGGTGTTCGGGACGGAGCCGGGAACCGCCCTGACCGACGCGATGGACATCGCTCGCGGCGGCGCCTTCGACGGACCACCGGACGAGTACCCGGAGGGTGCCTGGTACACCTACGACGACGTCACCTGCGACTACGGCTGCATGGCGTCCGAGTACATCTACTGGGTGTACACGTCGATGATCGGGGCGCAGGACCTGCCTGGCCGGCTGGAGCAGATCGGGCACGAGTGGCCGCTCAACACGCCCGAGAAGCTACGGGAAGGGGAGCCGGTCCTGTACGAGATCCTGAACGACCCCGAGTACAGGATCCCGATGGTCATCCCGGACGGGAACTACGAGGGCGCGCCGCTCGTGATCGAGCCGTACGAGTTTCGCTCTCCCTACGAAGCGGCGAACCGGAAGGTCCGGCGCGACAAGTTCGATCTCGTTCTCCCGGAGATCATGAGGGAGCGCGGCGTCGACATGTGGATCCATGTGATGCGGGAGTCGATCGCCGACGACTTCGGTATCGACGAACTGGGCAGCGCCTCCGGCGTCTTCGTGTTCACGGACAGGGGCGGTGACCGGATCGAGCGGGCCATCCTCGGACGGCGCTGGGGCGCCACGCAGCGCGGCTGGGGCGAGACGGACTACCGGTTTGTCGAAGAGAGCGGCGCCTACGACATCGTGGCGCCCGCGGTCCGGGTCCAGGAGCCGGTCGGCGGCCCGCTGACGGAGTACGACTACCGCTTCGAGGGGCTCAGGGATTTCGTCGCCGAGCGCGACCCGGACGTCATCGCGGTCAACTTCAAGCACGAGCTGGGCCCGTGGCCGACCTACCGGGGCGAGATCGACGGCCTCTCGCACACCGACTACCTGTTGCTTTCCGAGGAGCTCGGCGACAGGTACGCGAGCCGGCTGATCTCGTCCGAATGGCTGATGATGGACTACATCAACCACCAGGTGCCGAGCGAAGTCGAACTGCTCAAGCGGCTGCGGCGCGACGAGCTCTGGCTGTTCCAGGACGCGCTGGACGCGATCGAGCCGGGGGTCACCAGGGTCGACGAGGCGCGGCTCACCGTGATGCGCCGCATGCGGACCGGCCAGTCGCAGCGCGGCCGCAGCGAGGGCTGGGAGGACGCGGTGGTCCAGGGCGGCGACATCCTCACGAACCCGAGCATCGGCATGTACGCCTACGTGCTGCGCGACGGCGAGACGGAGCCGCCGCCGGAGATTCAGGATCTCTGGGCCGAGTACCTGCGCGTCGAGGCGATCCTCGCGGAGACGATCAAGGCAGGCCTGACGCCGCGCGAGATCATCCGCGACTACGAACGGATGTTCGAGGAAGCCGGCATCGTCGTGCGCGACAACCAGCTCCACATGGTGACGCCGAAGAACGACTTCCCGGCCTACGCCGCCGGCTTCGACACGACGAAGACCCACATTTCCATGGACTCCCATGGACAGACGAAGGGTGCCCGGCCCGCATCGGTCGAGACCTACTTCGGCCCCCGGATCGGCTCCCTGGGCCCGGACTGGTCGAAGGACGTCCCGCTCGCGCCGCACCACCACTTCGTCATCGAGTACTTCTTCTACATGCCCTCACCGGCCCCTGAGGGCGAGGACCAGTACCTGTTCTGGTGGGCCCACGAGGAGGCGCTCGCCGGTGCGGACGGCATCGAGTACCTTTCGCCGCCGCAGACGGACCTCATCCTGATCCGCTGATCAGACGAGCAGTTTCTCCAGTCGCGCCACGACGTCCGGCTTCGCGGCCGCGATGTTCTCGTCGTCCCAGGGGTCGGCCTCCAGGTCGTACAGCTCCTGCTCCTCGTGGAAGCCGTCGACCAGCTTGTAACGCTGGTCCTGGACGACGCGGAACTGCCCGCTGGACGCCTTGCCCGTCTTGAGGGCGGAGCGGACGTGCTCGCGGTGCTCCCCTCGGCCCGTGTCCAGCAGCGGCCGCATCGAGCGGCTCTGCATCTCCTCGGGGACGCCGACCTCGGCGTAGTCGAGGCTGGTCGCGGCGAGGTCCATCAGGGAGACGAGCGCGTCGCTGCGGGTGCCCGCGGCGATGCCCGGCCCGGCCATGACCAGAGGGATCCTCCAGGACGCCTCCTGCGGAACGCCCTTGCCCCAGTAGTCGTGGTCTCCCAGCATCTCGCCGTGGTCGCTCGTGTAGACGAGGATCGTGTCGTCCAGCTCGCCGCGCTCGGTGAGCCGCTCCTCGTAGAGCCCGATCCAGCGGTCGATGTTCTCGACCATCGCCGCGTAGTTCTGGCGGATGCGCACGTGATGATCGGGCGTGAACGGCGCCGGCGGCGCGAGCTGCCGGCCGCCCCGTGCGATGCCGTGGTAGTTGTGCGGTTGCGGGAAGTCCTCGATCACCCGGTCCGGCCCGCGGTACTGGCGCTCCATCCGCTCCGTGATGTCCATCGGCGGGTGGGGCCCGTTGAAGTTGACGATCAGGAACCAGGGGCTCCCTTCCGGGACGGCATCCAGCAACTCCATTCCGGTACGGGCCGTGTAGTTGTCCTTGTAGGCGTGGTCGCCGATCGGCGTCGGGTCCGTCATCCCCCACCAGTTGACGTGCCGGGGCTCCTGCCGCTCCTGTATGTCCGCGTTGTGGATGTCCTTGAGCGGCGGGTCGAGCGAGTCGAGCCAGAACCCGTAAGGCTCGCTGTCGCCGCCGGCCTTGCTGCCCGTGATCAGCATGTCGGAGAAGCCCCACTCCTCCATATGCAGCTTGCCGTCGGGCCGGCGGCCGGCGGGGCCCTTGTGCAGGTCGATCTTCCCGCACGCCATCGTGTGGTAGCCGCTGTCGTGGAGGTGCTTGTAGAAGGTCGGCCGGAGCGCAGCGTTGTACTCGTCGCGGTTCGATGCGACGGTGCAGTTCTCGTACTCCATGCCGGACGCGAGGCATGACCGGGAGGGGCCGCACACCGGCGACGGCACGACCGCCCGGGTGAAGTCGGCGCCGCGCGCCGCCAGGGCGTCCAGGTGAGGCGTGGGTACCGGGATGTCCGGGTTCCGCCCCACCCAGTCGAACCGGTGCTGGTCCGAGATCAGCAGCAGGATGTTCGGCCGCCTGATGGCGCGCGGGCCCGGGATCGGCGCGTCGCCGCAGCCGGTGAGAGCGGCCGCGGTCGCGGCGGCGCCGGAGACGAGAACCTCACGTCGGGAGAGAAGGGGGTTGCGAGAGGTCATGGCAACTCCTTGCCGACTCGGGTGGCTTCTCCCCTCGAAGTCAGAACCGTGCCGGTCAGTGGGTCGTAGACCGCGATCACCCAGGTGTGGTCGCGGCGCCGGAACACCAAGTCCGTCTCATAGTAGAAGACCTGGCCCGGGCGCGGCTTCGTGGGGCCGGCGATCAGGATCCTCTCCCTCGACATCTCTGACCGGTTGCCGTCCTGGTCCATCGCCGTTACCCGGACCTCGAGCTCGTTCCGCCAGCCGCCGGCTACCGGAATGAGCTCGACGTGGTCGAGCGGAATGACCACTTCGACGGCCATCGACATCCTCCGGCGGCCGGCGCGAACCGGATCGGAGAAGCGCACTTCGAGCGGCCGGGCATCCGGGGGAATGCCGAACCGCATGGCGGCGTCGACCGTCATCGACACTTCGCGGTCGCGGGACATGTCCACGTAGCCCTCGCGGGTGCGCACGCGGAGGTCCGGCCGGCCGGCCAGGCGCACCTTGATGTCGTGAAAGGCCTCGTCCTCGCGGCGCCGCGGCTCGAAGCCGATCCAGTAGTAGGAGCGGGTGTCCTCGACCGCGGCGGCAAGCGCCTGATCGCGGTCGGCGTTGATCATCGACACGCCGCCGGTCGAGTCGGCCAACAAATCGAGGGTGCTGTGCAGAATGTCTTCGCGCTCCAGCGCACCGGGGCCGGCGTCGGGCTGGGCGCTGGGCCCGAAGCCCAACGCCGCGTCGCCTGAGAAGCTCGCGCTCAGGCCTGGCAGGTCCACGGGATAGAGCGCGTAGCCGATCAGGTTCGCGGCGGACACCAGGGGTCCGTAGAGTTCGTCTTCGCTCATCAGCGCACCGTCGGCCGAGGCCGCGAAGCTGCTCGTGTCCCCCTTGCCCGCCACGGTGAAGAGCGCCGCGGACCGCGGCCAGCCGCCCGCTAGCAGCAGCATCACCTTGCGGCCGGGCTGGTTGGCCAGGCTGCGCATCGTCGCCATCGCCGCCAGCACGGAGAGCTCCAACTGGTCCTCCAGTCTCTGGGCGTACCGGAGTTCCTGAGAGGAGAGAGAGGTGCCCAGCAGGTCCTTCAGCGCGGCGGCGTCCTCCTCGGCCAGGGTCTGCGCCCGCATGGCGACATCGCTACCGGTCTCGCCTTGCTGGGCCTCCGCCGCGATCTGCTCGAGCTCGGCGGCTTCCCTCAGGTCCGGGGCGAAGGCCTGATCGGCGACCGCCTCGAAGATCGCCTGGCTCTCCCGGTTCGCTTCGCTCATCCTCAGTTCGCTCAGCCGCTGCAGGCCGTAGGCGGTCCGCCGGCGTGCTCGATCGAGCGCCTGCTCCATCACGCTCGGGTCGTTCGTCCACGCGGTCAGCATCTCCAGGCTGTCGCCATCGAACGCGACGGCGGCGACGCGATCCACCGGACCGAGTTCGCGCAGGTCCTCTTCCAGGCTGTCGAGCACGCGGTTCCGGTCGCGTTCGATGGAGAAGAAGTCGTCGATGAAGATGAGGAAGTTCGTGCCGACCGGCGCGTAGGGGTTCAGGTCGGGCACCCCGGCCACGGCGCCTGTCGCCGCCCCCTGCGCGAACCCCTCCGCGATCTCGGTGAAGTAGCTGATCGGCATCGGCTCGCCGTCGACCAGGAGTTCGAAGTCGGCGGCCGTCAGGCCGTGGACCCGGTTCCCGTCCCGGTCGGTGACGACGATCTCGGCGTTCACGACCCGGACGTCGATCACCTCCGAGAAGACGGCCGGCTCGTCCTGTTGCTGGGCCGTCGCCGCGGCCGGCAGAAGCAGGGTCCCCAGAAGGGCGCCGTGGCGCGCGAGGCTCATCAGCCGTCCCCGACGCAACCGGTCCACGTGAGCTGCGTCTTCATCCAGCCCGACGTGTTGTGGAAGTCGGACACGGCGCTGCCGGGCGGCACCAGGGCATCGCAGGCGGCCGCGATCCCGGAATCGAGCGTCATCTCCTGGACCGCGACGAGTTCATCGACGTGCTCGAATCTCCGTGGGCCGATCAGCGGCGCCGTGATCCCCGGCTGGTCCTTGCACCAGAGGATGGCCAGTTGGGCCGGCGTGATGCCGGCCTCGGCCGCGAGCTTGCCGAACTCGACGCCGACCTGAACGGCGCGCTCCGTGACCCGGCGGGCGTAGTACTTGCCGAGCAGGTCGGCGCGGGAGCCTTCCGGGTACTCCGCGGAGTCCGAGTATCGGCCGGCCAGCACCCCCATCCCGAGCGGCGCCCAGGCCAGGATGCCGAGGCCGTGCCTGCGGCACAGCGGGATCAGCTCGTTCTCGATCCGCCGGTCGAGCAGGTTGTAGGGGGCCTGCTCGGACGCGAAGCGGACGTAGCCCTTCGACTCGCTCACCATGAGCGCTTCCATCACGCCCCAGGCGGGGTAGGTCGAGCAGCCGATGTAGCGCACCTTGCCGGCGCGGACCAGGTCGTCGAACGCGCGCAGCGTCTCGTCGATCGGGATGCCGAAGTCCGGCCGGTGGGTCTGGTAGAGGTCGATGTGGTCCGTCTGCAGCCGGCGTAGCGCCGCGTCGCAGGCGTTGAGAATGCCGGCCCGAGAGAGCCCCTGCTCGTTCGGGTTCTGTCCGGGGACGTGCTCTACGCGCGCCAGCCCCGTTTCGTCATCGAACTCGCCCGGGTAGACCTTGGTCGAGATCAGGACCTCGTGACGCCGGCCGGTCTCCTTGAGCACGCTGCCGACGATCCGCTCGGCGAGACCGTCGCCGTAGATGTGACCCAGGTCGATCAGGTTGACGCCGGCGTCGAGGGTCCGCTCGATGATTCGCCGCGCCTCGTCCTCCGGCGTCACGTCCCCGAAGTTGCTCGTACCGAGGCCGAGCGGCGAGACCTTCAGGCCGGTGCGGCCGAGGGTGCGGTACGGCATGCTCAGAGTTACTGCCTTTCTGCCAGACCACCGTCAGAGCTCAGGCTCTGTCTTTGCGCCTTCCTCAAGGCCGCCAAGTCTCCTTGAATGTCCTTTGCTACTTCTTCAACCTCTTGGGCGACACGAGGTTGAAGGCCGAGTTCGTGTTGCAGAGCCGTCTTGAGCGGCAACAGCAAATCGGCAGCCTGCGAGGTATCAATGAGATCAAGCACAGGGCCGGGGCCAAGCTCAGCCGCTGCGGCGAGAAGCGTTCTGAGGGCTTGCTGTGGAAGATCGTCGAGTGTCGGTAGGGCAGCTAGTCCTGACGAGAGGTCCTCCTCCGCTCCTGCGGGATCGATGACTAGATTCGAGCGAGCGCGAACGAAGAACGCGCGTTCGTAGCGAGTGACGTTCTCTGCGTCTCGGCTTAGAACATCGTTGGCGAGTTTCCTGGCTGCTTGGTAGTTCCGGCGGCTTAGCTCAAGGCAGGCCAACTCCAGCAGAGCTTGTGTTCGCCAACTCTCCCGAGCGTTCGAGTCTACGTCCGAGAGACTGTGAAGGAGGTCCTGATAGACAGCTCCCGCTTCCTCGACTCGGCCCAGAACCTGGAGCGTAACTCCCTTCGCGAAGAAAGTGAGAATGACTTGACCACTCTCCGCTGGAAGGTCGAGGCCTGAGTAGCAGCGTGCCGCATCGTCGATCGCGCTCAACGCCTCCTCTGGCCGATTCAATCGGTGCAGTACTCTCGCTTCGACCATGCGGGTGTCTGCGACTTTTGTTGCTATCTCATGACGGTCTGAAGCCCCAAACTGACCAACTACTACGTTGCAGGCCTCCAACGCCTCCTCGAGCAGACCCAGTTCCTCTAGCACCATCGCCTTGCCGGCTAGTGCTCGCACTCGCTCCGATTGGTCAAGTAGATCGGCGCGTTCGTCTACCTGCTTGAATGCTTCAAGAGCATGCTCAAACCGGCCGACGTCGGCGAGCAACTCCGCTCGCATGATGGAGATCTGGGCCACGAACTCGGCGACGAGCTCGGGAGCAGCAGCGGTCATTCTGGCTAGAGCTTCGTCGCACGCGCGGATAGAGTCCTCTGGTTGCTCGAGTCTGGCGAGCAGCGCCGCACGTAGTCCGAGCATTAGGGCGCGGTCTGGATCGTTCTCGGCAACTCTCGGGGCATGTAGCTGGTCCAGGAGTTCGTCAGCTAGAGAGAGTGCTGCCGGGAAACGGTCGGTCTTGACATAGTGCAAGATCCGACCGAGGGAGGTTGCGAAGTTCAGTGCGCGATGCGCAGGCGTTGGACCTCTATCTTGGTGGGTGTCAGCGAGAAGCGGAAGTTGTTCCAGCAGTGCGTCTCGTAGACGATTGGAAGAGCTCGATGTGAATGCCTGCGCCATCGTATCGCTGAGGAAGAGGGCAGTCATTGCGGCGAGATCGAGAGGTGAGTAGTAGTGCGCCATGAATCGGAGCAGTGCGCGCACGAGCCGGTCTGGCCCTCGGTGGCGCCGCAGCAGGTAGTAGATATTGTAGAGGCGTTCGGTCAGATAGAACTGCTTGCGGGTTGCTGTTCCCCCAGCAATTCGGACGACTCCACGGTCGTTGAGCCGCCGGAGGTGTGCGCTGCACTTGTTTGCAGAGAGCCTTGCGCGTTCGGCTACTTCCTTCGTGGTCGCGGGCTTCCAGAGCTCAGCGAGTGCGAGATAGACACGTCGCTCTTGGGCTGGTAGAAACTCGATATGACTCTTGAGGTATTCTGTGTTGTCATCGATCAAGTCGAGGAGTTGGTCCATCAGGTCGCCGAGCGATCTGCCGGCTCCGAAGCGGGCGAGAATGGCTAACAGTCGAGGACTGCCACCTGTCAGAATCTCGAGAGGCCGGACCTTTTCCTCCGATGTGGACTCGCCGGAGAGTTTCTCCCAGAGCTGAACGCACTCGCTTGTGTCGAGCGGTTCCAAGTAAAACTCGCGAAGTTGGTCGTAGAGGGCGTTCTCGTGCTTCGTGATCTCGTCGAACCGGCTAGTAGCACTGGCGAGTAACACTATTCGGGGTTCGGTTTGTAATATGTGTCGGAGTCTCCAGCCGGCGTCCTGATCCATCATGTCGCGGAACATCATGTTGAGGTTCTCGACTAGGAGCACTAAGCGCTTCTCTCGACGGTCGGAGTAGTCGAGGAGAACGGCGAGGCAACGCTCTGCGAGGAGTTGGTCGTCTTGAACGGCCCGAAGTTCTTCCACAGCGCGCTTGAGATCCGGTCCATCTTCGATTGGGGGCTCTTGGTGAACGAGTTGGGACAGGGATTCCAGCCAGAACTCGCCGACGGTTGAGACTTCGTAGCTCTCCTCAGCGAATCGAATCGGGAGAAAGTGCCGGGAGAGGTGCGTGTCGCGACCGATCTCCGCGGCAACCCGAAGGAGCAACGTCGTCTTGCCGCTCCCGCGGGGTCCGATGACGATCTGGTGCTGGTTGGAGTTGCCGGTGCAGCCTCGGAGGGTCTCGAGGATGGACTCAAACTCGTGGGTCCGCACGCAGAAGGAAGCTACGAGCTCATCCTCAGGCAGGAATCCTGGGTTGAACTTCCGTGTCGCGACGGTCACGGGCGGGTTCCCTCGGCAGGTGCGGGAGGGGCAATGGACACGAAGCGCTGGCCGTAGCGGGCGTACCACCAGTCCTCGAGCAGTGCGGACACGAATCGGTAGCCGTCACCAGAACGTTCGAGATAGCCATCGTGCTCCAGGACGTGGAGCACGTTCTGAATTGAGACGGCGTTCTCGTAGTAGTCGGTGTATCGGGCGACGGCATGGTCGCGAAGCTGACCGCAGTTCGTTGCCGCCTCGGTTAGGAGTCCCAAGGCTGCTTGGTAGCTCTGCAGGTCCAGGACCATCTTGAGCCGGCTCTCGTAGTGATCTAGGTCCGTTTGGCCTCGGACGCCAAGTAACTCTTGCTCGTACACGTAACCTACGTCCTCGCGAGTTGCCGCGCGCCGCCCTTGTCGGCGCAGATGCTCGTGCAGATGGTCGAAGAACTGTTGCACATGGTGAGGAACTAGGCAGCGGAGCCGACGACACATCTCGGCGCGGAGCCCTTCGGAGAGGTCAAGGCGGTATGTCTCCGCGAGCTCGGCGAGGCATGCCGTCGCCGTGTGTTCGCTCCAAGGCCGTAGCTCGAACGGGCTGTAGATGTTGGCCTGGGCCGTCAATCCGACCTGATGCAGCACCGGCTTGAGGCCAACGCTACCGGAGAGGACTAGGCAGATCTGGCCCCGGTGGGCTTGGCCGTTCTTCCGAAGCCAGCTCAGGAACTCCTCGGTTGCCTGAGTTCGTTCTGGTGTGATCTTGTTGTCGTTCCCCTTGAGCAGACGACTCGCGAGAATGGGCAGCTCGTCGATGGCGAGGACGACAGGTGTCCTCGTGGTTGCCAAGGCTTGGAGAATGAGGTCACCCTTGTGTCTCCAGTCGCCGGGGTTCATTCCCGCTCTCAGCTTGATCTTCAGTTCGGAAAGCCCGAGTTCGTCGACGTGATCGCGAGCTCCTCGGAGACTGTTGGCGAAGCCGTCCTTGATCGCTTGCCACGCCCCGCGCACTTTCTTCGACTGCACTGCGATCTCGGCGACAGCGTCCTCCGGACCGCTGGCCGCCTCAAGGTCCACGAAGATCGTCTCGAAGGCACCTTCGTTCTGCAGACGGCGCAGCAGTTCCCGGACCAGACTGGTCTTGCCCATCCGCCGCTGCGCGGTCAGAAGTGTGTGGGTTCCGTCTTCAACTCGTTCCCGGAGCGCCTCGAGTTCACTCTCACGATTGAAGAACCGGTCTCCGTCGACCCAGTTGGAACCCGCTTTTCTCAGGGCCACTTCGCTCTCCTCTTCGGCCGGGGGATCAGCCAACAACGTTGTTGGCAACAAGATTGTTGGCGAATGGAGGCGAGTTGTCAAGCCCCCTAGCCGAGCCTGCGAGTCGTGCGTCGACCAGGTCCGCGCTCCAGCTCGGAGGCGGCGGGAAGCCTACCTACAGGCGGTCGGCAAGCTGCAGCGCCGGATCGAAGACGCGGTTCGGCACGTCGTCCTCGCCCAGAAGGAACCGGATCTCGTCGTCGTAGCCGGTCATCTCCCAGCGGATCAACGAGATCGGGATGATGCCGCCGGCCAGGAACTCGTCGATGAAGTCGCGGAGGACGAACTGGTCGCCGAGTTGCATCGCCCGCTCGCGGAAGAGCTTCATGAAGTGGGCCTTGCCGACCACGACTCCAGTGTGGAAACCGGGGAATCGGAGGTTCGACTCCATCTCGTACCAGACCATGCGCTCGTCTTCCTGGGACCAGCCCTTGGACATCAGGGCGGCGCAGAGCGCCCGCGACTCGTCGAAGGTGATCAGGTTCGCGTGCATGGCGAGGTCGGGCAGCGCCAGGCTCATGTGCGAGATGTTCATCAGGTACTCGACCTCGCGGCCGCGGCGCGGCCGTTCGTCGAGGACGCCGGCCTGCATCGTGAGTTCCTCGAGGGCGACCGCCCAGCCCTCCATCCTCATCCACTCCATGTTGAAGCGGCGGTCGGCGCCACGGATCGGCCGGTCGTCGCGCTGGCGCCGCTGGTCGTCGAGCATGTGGCCGACGTACTCGTGGGTCTCGCCGGGCAGGATCTCGCGCTCGCGGGCCTTGTGGTCGATGCTCGTATCGGAGGGCAACGACTCCGGCGGCTCGTCGGGGTCGCTGTAGTCGTGCGGGTCGACCCAATCCGGAACGGTCATGACCTCGCCGTCGCGCAGGAAGTCGACGACGTAGCGGAGCGCCTGGTGCAGATTGTCGGCGTACTTCTGCGGGGTGTCGGCGATGTCGAACGGCGGCAGGGCGCGGTTCCGGTGTTCCTCGAGCGCGAGGAAGGTGACGAGCCGGTTGTACTCCTGCTCGACGATCATCCGGCTCTCCTCCCAGCCGTAGGGCGAGAGGTGGACGTTGCGGAGCCACCAGTCGTAGTTCTCCTTGCCGATGCCGGCGGCGCCGCTCCACGACGGCTTGTTCTCCTCGACCCAGGCTCCGAAGCCGAGCACCGCGTCGCGGGCCGCCTCGGCGTCGGCGACGAGTTCCGGGTGGTGTTCGGCGAGCTGTTCCGCGATCTCGTCGTAGATGCTTGCCTCCCGCGGTGCGGCCCAGATGGCGATCCCGCCGAGATCGGGCACGGCCTCGGTCAGGTTGGACTTCGCCTGCTCGTAGACCTTGGGCACCGCCTGCAGGGTCGTCCGGTACTCGGCAAGCTCCGCCTCGTCGAACGGCGGTTCGAACCGGAACAGCGACCGGAAGCCGGCCATCGCGGGCCCGGCGCCTCCCTGGGACATCAGGTAGAAGGCCGGGTCGCGTGACCAGGGCCGGGTCACCCGGTGGTGGAAATCGAGCCCGTTCATCTCGGCGCGGACCAGGTGGTGGTCGATCTGGTCGGAGACGGTCCACTCCGAGATGTCGATCGCGTGGAGACGGCTCTTGTAGTCCTCGAGGCCGTCGCGCTGGCGAGCCATGGCGTCCGCGGTGTAGTCCGGCACACCGTCCACGATCTCCGGCTCCTGGAAGACGCGGAAGTCCTCGAAGAGCTGGAGCAGGTCGTCGTGGGTTCCTTGAGCGGCCTCCTCCGCGACCGGAGGCGCCGGCGCGCAGGCGATCGCGAGGGCGAGCAGGGCGGTCAACGGAGCGGGACCAAGTTTGTGATGCCGCATCATGAGGCTCCTTTCAGTCGGGATTGTTGACGAGCGTGTAGTAGGCCTCCGGGTGAAGCAGCGGCTCGCCGTCGCCGCTGCGGACGCCGTGGAGATGGAGTTCGTGGACGTAACCCGCGCGCAGCGGCTCGAGGGTCAGGCGGACGCTCATGCCGTCTTCGGCCACATCGGCCGAGCGAACGACGACCTCCGCTTCGTCTTCCTCGGGGCCGCCGTAGTTCTCGCTCAGTCGATACGTGTAGCTCTCCATCCGGTAGGACGCAGGATCGCCCGCGGTTTCGGGATCGAGGGCCCTGGTGAACGTGAGTTCGAAGCCGTCCGGCCGCGCCCGCATCTCGTGGACCTCGAACGGTGTGTCGCCGGTCCAGACGATCCGCTGCAGACCGTGGGCCTTCGGACCGATGCTGCCCCAGCCCCGCTCGGACAGGCCGGCGAAGAGCGAACCGTCGTCGGCGAACGAGAGGCGGATCACGCCACTGTCGAGGCCGCGCCGGAAGTTGAACGCGGCGCCCTGCCAGTGGCCGCCGACCTTCTCCAGGAACACCCGCATCACCATCGCGTGGTGCTGGTCGCCGACGAAGACCTGGCCGGCGAAGGGTCCGAACCTGCCGCCGGTCGTGTCCCACTTGAGACCGGACGGCGACTGGCCCATCTTCACGTAGGGGAACCAGACCGAAGGCATGCGGAAGTTGGGGATCAGGTCGGGAAGGTCCTTCATGAAGGTCCCGCCCTCGGGCTGGCCGTCGGGCGGCGGCTCGACCAAGGACTCGGGCAGCAGGGTCGAAGCCATGCCGTGCGGATGGCCGTGGAAGTCGCCGACCTCGATCAGCGAGAGCTTCGAGGCGTTGTTCCACTCGCCCTGGTTGTCGGTGTAGAAGACATCGCCCCAGGGGCTGACCTCGACCCCGGCCGGGGAGCGGAGCCCCGCGGCCACGAACTCGGTGGCGCCGGTCGCCGGATCGACCCGGACCGCCCAGCCGCGCCAGTCGACCGGACCATACGGCTCGGCGCCGAACGGGATGTTGAGGGTGATCCAGAGCCTGCCGTCCGGCGTGAGCCGGGGTCCGAAGACGTACTCGTGGTAGTCGCCGCTGGTCTCCCAGGCGTCGGACACGGTCTCGAACACGTCGGCCCGGTCGTCGCCGTCGGTGTCCCTGATTCGGGTCAGCTCGCCGCGCTGTGAGGTGTAGATCCAGCCGTCGAGCTCGAGCAGCCCGAGCGGTTGCCCAAGCCCGAAGGCGTACTGCCTGAAGACGGGCGCCGGCGGATCGCTGAACGCGTTCTCGACGATGAAGATCTCGCCGCGCCGGGTTGCCGCCATGATGCGGCCGTCGGAGAGCTGCAACAGGCCGCCGACCTCCATCGACATGCCTTCGGGCAGGGGCATCGTCAGCACGCGGTAGTACTGCTCCTCGGCGGCGGTTTGCGAACCGAGCGCTTCCCGCTGGCTGGCGAGCAGCGCCTTTTCCTGGTCTCGCCGGTCTTCTTCGTCGGGCGGTTCCTGGCTGAACGCCGGCAACGGGAGCAGGGCCGCGAGCAGCACCGCGCGCAGCGCGGCAGCGCCGACCTGGCCGGCCTTCGTTCGTTGGCAGCGAGGGAACATCACCAGGACAGGGTCACATCCAGTTCGAGGGTGCCGTGCGGTTCGAGCTCGATCCGCTGCAGAAGTTGCCGGACCCCCTGGGAGTCGCGGACGATCGGCGCGAGGTCCTCTTCGGAGGCGAGGGAGACGTCGAGCGTGCCGTCCACCGACCATGTGCGCTCCGGGCCGGGCACGATCTTCTCGCCCTCGGCCAGGAGCAGGAAGAGCGGGCGTGGCGCGGCGCCGGCGGCGAGCCGGAAGCGACGGACCAGGTTCGCGCCGCCCGCTCCCGGCAAGGGGATCGGCGCCTCCTCGATCACGACGTCTCCGAGCCGGTAGCGGAGGGACGGGCGCCCCAGATCGTCCAGCCGGTAGCCGAGGAAACGGCCGCCGATGTTCCGGTCGTAGCGGCCGGTCGCGGGCCACGGGCTGTCTATGTCGTCGAGATCGGCGAGGGCCGGACCCGCCGGCAGGTTGAGAACGTCCGTGCCGTACGGGCCGAAGAACTGGCCGGCCCGTCCCTGCCAGGTGCCCTTCGCGTCGAAGAAGGCGCCGCGCCAGACCTTCGCCAGGCGGACGGTGTTCGCGTCGAAGGCGGCGTGGACGTTCTCCGGGTAGGCGATCGCGATCGCCCTGGGGCCGACGTCGATCATGTGCGTGCGGAAGACGAGCGGGCGCTGGTCCGGAACCAGGACCAGTTCGGAACCGATGTCCATGCCCTCCGGCGCCGGCATCGAGGCCCCGAGCGACAGGAAGCCCTGAATCGCCTCGATCTGGCCTTGCGTCGTGCCGCCGCCGAGGTCCGGGAAGTTCCCCTCGCCCTCCGGCCCGTAGGCGGGCATCCTCGTTCCCGGCCGGATCGCCGCCGGATCCCGCAGGAACCGCTCGACCCACCCGGGGCGCAGGCGGTCGTAGGCGGTCGCGAGGTCGATCGTGGAGATACCGGGCGCCGGATGCACGTGGATGTCGTGGCATGTGACGCAGCCCATGCCACCCGTGCCGATCAGTTCGAGGCCATCCTCCGTGGCGGCGACGGAGAGAGGCGGCTCATCGAGATCGCCGGGCGACGCGTCGACCGCCTCCAGCGCGTCGGCCAGGCGCTCGGCCGCGCCGGCAGGAAAGCCGGGCATCCTGACTTCCATGAAGTCGCGCCGGACGTGCAGGTCGTCGCCTGTGAGGACGGAGCGCAGCGCCCCCGGCTTGAGCTTTCCGCCGACCCCGTGGAGGGGAGGCGGCAGCCGTCCCTCGTCTCCCAGATCCTGGTTGCCTGTGACCCGGAAGTGCCTGGCCCGGACCGGGTCGGGGCCGCCGACTTCCACCTCGCCGATCCGGCGCCGGTGGCAGGCGAAGCAGTTGAAGCTCGCCATGGTGAGGGTGATCTCGTCTTCGGGCCGGCGCTCGGGCGGCGGGTCCGCGAGCGTCGCGAGGGCCGCCCGGATGGCATGCTTCTGGTGGCTGGCCAGCCGGTATCGCGGCGACGTTTCGCCGCCATGCATCGCGGGTTCGGCGAGCACCTGCTCCGGATCCAGGGTGTCGAGCGCCGGAGCCCTGGCGCGGGACACTGCGTAGGACCGGCCCCGCTCGGGATCGACGCCTGGCGAGCTGTGGCAAGAAGAGCAGCCGTAGCGTGCGAACAGGATGCTGCCGTCCTCTTCGTACCGCCGGTTGGGCGCGGCGGGGCCGTCCGCCGGCCGCAGGCGGACGCTCTCGTGGCTGGTCAGTTGGTAGAGCGGTGTGGACTCCGGCAGTGAGGTCCCGTCGAGCCGCACGTCGACGAAGGGTCGGCCGGTGCTGCCGCGAATGAAGTAGGTCACCTCCACGGGGTGGTCGCCGGCCTCCAGTTCGGCCGCGACCTCCGTTTCGCGGCGGCTGAAGGGGGGCTTGGTGGCGACGATCCCGTCGCCGATCCGCAGCGTGGAGCCCGATCGCCGGTCCGACGAGAGGGTGAATGTGTATGCGCCGGCGGCGGGCAGTCGCAACAGGCCGCTGAAGCGGAACGCATGGTTGCCGCTGTTCATCGGGATCGGCAGATCAAGGGAGAGGGTGGCGATGCGGCCGACACCGGCCGGGCGCAGCGCGTCGAGATCCGGCGCCGGGCGGAGGAAGAAGCCGGGTACGTCTTCGTCCTGTTCCGGATCCAGGTAGTAGTCGAACTCGAAGCCGCGGCGGCGTTCGGTGACCAGTGGTGTCTGGCCGCGCAGCAGGTAGACCGCGATGGCCTCGGCCTCCTCCCGCTCCAGGTGGAGCGGCGGCATGCGTCCGCCCGCCCGCGCGGCGCGCGGATCGAGCAGGAAGTCGGCCAGTGCCGCGACCGACGTCTTCGCGTTCAGATCGGGAAGCGGCGCGGAGGGGATCGCCGGTTCGCCTGCCGTGCCTTCCGGTGCGTGGCACGCGACGCAGCCGACCGAGTGGAAGAGACCCCGCCCCCGCTCGACAGTGGCCCGGAAACGGTGGACGGGGAAGTCTCCCAGGGCTTCCGCGGCGAGCGGCAACTCTGCCGATCCGCTGCGCTTCTCGTGATTCTCGGAGTCCGCTGACGTCGACCCGCGGTGGGCGAGATAGCCGACGAGCGTGCGCACGGCGTCTTCCCGGTCGTCCGGCTCCAGTGAGTGGAGAACCTCGGGCATCGCCGAGCCCGGTTTCTGCGCGTGGGGCGCCATCAGGTAGTCCGTGAGCCAGCGGCCGGTGGCGCGCTCGGCGATGCGGTCGAGGTCGGGCGCCGTGTGCACGGGAATCCGCCGGGTCAGAGCCGGCGCCGCCTCGTGACAGGCGAGACAGTTCAGCTCGCCGAGCAGAAGCTCGCCGAGTTCTGCGTCGCTTGCAGCGCCGGCGAGGCGGAGGTGCTCGTAGCCGGTAACGACGGGCGGCGACGCGTTCGGGACCACCGCTTGCGCCCGTACCGGACCGCCAGGCGCCGAGGCCGCGATCACGATGAGGAGCAGCGCGGTCCGGAAGATCGCGCTAGAGCCGCAGTACTGCATTCGGTTGGTGCAGATCACCCTACACGAGCGACGGCGCTAGGATCGATCAATGAACGGCTCGGCCCGAGCCTTGGGTGTGTGCGTTCGATCGATCGCGGCCGCCCTCCTGCCCGTGGCCCTCCTGGCTTGCGCCCCCGCGCCCGACGGGCCGCCCGTGTCTCCGGCGGAAGCTGCCATCCCGCACCCGGAACTCGGGGAACTCGACCCGCCTCTCGCCCGTGAGCTCGAGGCCCGGCGCGCCGGCCTCGACGCGCTACTCGCGGACCAGGAAGCCAGCATCGCCGGGAAGGCCCAGGCCCTTGGCGAACTGGGCCGCCTCTACCAGGCCCACCGCCTGCTGGAACCGGCCCTCGCTTGCTACCGGGAAGCGCACGCGCTGGATCCGGAGTCGTTCGTCTGGGCCTACTACCTCGGCGTCCTGGCGGCCGGCGCCGGCGACATCGAAACCGCCCGCCCGGCGTTTCGCCGCGCCATCGAGCTGCGAGCGGCCGACGCGCCGACCCTTGTCCGGCTCGCCGACCTCGAACTCGAACATGGCCAGGTCGACGAGGCCGAACTCCTCTACGTCCGGGCCGCGGTGGTGGACGACTCGGCAGCCGTGGCCTATGGGATGGGGCGGGTCGCCGAAGAACGGGGTGAGTACGCGGAGGCCATCGAGCAGTTCCAGCGGGCGCTGATGCTCCAGCCGCGCGCCTCCGTCATCCACTACCACCTCGGTCAGGCCTACCGCGAACTGGGCGAGTTCGACCGGGCCGAGGAAGCGCTGGCGCGGAGCGGCCCGAGCCGCGTGGCGATGGTCGATCCGCTGATGCACGAGTTGACGACGCTCGCCATCGGCGCCCTGCCCCACCTCGACCGGGGCCATGCCGCTGCCCGCGAGGGTCGGCTGGCCGATGCGGAAGCCGCCTACCGGCAGGCGGTGGCGGCCGACGCGACGAACGTGCGCGCGCACGAGAGCCTGGCGACGCTGCTGGTTCGCCGGGGCGATCCGGAGGGAGCCATCGAGCACTTCGGCGTCGCGGTGCGGCTGGAGCCTGAGAACGCCCGGGCCCACTCGGACCTCGGCGTGCTGTTGGCTGATCTGGGACGAAACGACCGCGCACTGGAGCACCTCGGCCGGGCGGTCGAACTCGAACCCGGAAACGCCGAGGCCCGGTTGGGGCTCGGCGCGGTACTGGCGCAGACGGGCAGTTTCGAAGAGGCGGCGGTCGAACTGCAGGCGGCCTTGCGGCAGATCCCGGAAGACAGGCGGACGCCCCGGCTTCACTTCGGCCTAGCGGAAGCCCTGGTTCGCACCGGGCGGCTCGAGGAGGCGTTGCCGCACTACACGCGGGTCCGTGAGATCGATCCAGCCCAAAGCCTCGCCTGGCTGCGCGAGGCGACCGTGCTGATGGGTCTGGGGCGTTTCGCCGACGCCAGGGCGACGCTCGAAGCGCGGCTGCGAGTCGATGCGACGGACGGGCGGGCCGCTCACTCCCTGGCGAGACTGCTCGCCGGCGCTCCCGACCCGACCCTCCGCGACGGTCCGCGGGCCATGACCATCGCCGCTGCACTCCTCCAGGCCGACAACTCCGCGCCGAACGCCGAGACCGCCGCGATGGCGCTGGCCGAGGTGGGCCGCTTCGAGGAGGCGTCAGCATTCAGCGGACGCTGGTCGAGGAGGCGCGTCGACAAGGTCGCAGCGGCGAAGAGCGGCGTCTGGCCCGCAACCTCGAGCGGTACGAACGAAACGAAGCCTGCTGCGCCCGGGTAGCGGATGCGTTCCCGCCGTACTGAGCCCGGGTTAGTGTCCATAGCGACGTTGTGGGTGTCGCTTCAGCGACAGAAGGGCGATTGTCGTGTTCTCCGTCTGGAACCGTAGTACCATCTGGCCCTTCAACTTCCAACCAGAGGAGCCTCACCGTGAGTGCAACCGAAGCTCGTATTCAAGAACTCGCCCGCCAACACCTCGACGTCGGAAGAGACCTGGATCTCGATGCCGGCCTGCTTTCCTCCGACATCTCGTCGCTCGACGCGGTGGCCTTCGTGAAGAAGGTCGGGGAAACGTTCGGGGTTGACGTTCCCCCCGAGGAGGTTGCCAACTGGAAGAACCTGCGGGACTTCGCCGCGTTTCTCGATTCCAGCGCCGGTTGAGCACCGCGGGCTGCGGGGCCCGCACGATTCACAGGTCCGGTCGGGTCACCGTCGTGTACGTCGACCTGGGGCCTTCTTCGGCCCGGGAGCGAGAGGCCCTGACGTGGCTTGACGGAGCGGAGCAGGCCCGGCGGCGCCAGTTCGCGCGGTCCGGGCCGCGACGCGAGTTCACTCTCTGTCGCGCGGCGCTTCGAGCGCTGCTCTGCCGGGAGCTCGACTGCGGCAACGAAGATCTCTCCTTTGGCGCTTCCGATCATGGCAAGCCGTTCGCGCTGGTCGGAGGGCTTCCCGCGCCCGTCTCCTTCAACGTCAGCCACAGCGGCCGGCATGGCCTGGTCGCGATCGCGCCGCGGGGGCGTATCGGCGTGGATGTGGAAGACCGGAAAGCGCGGCGCGACATTGACGACGACATCCGCCTCCTCTTCGCGCCCGGGGAACAGGCGGGACTCGCATCCGCCGAAGGGAACGGCAAGGTCGACCTGTTCTACAGCCTCTGGACCATGAAGGAAGCGCTGGTCAAGGCGGCCGGCGTCGGCCTGAGGATCGACACGACGAGCTTCGAGATTCCCGCGGCGATGAGTCGGGGCGCGACGAGTTGTCTCGTCCGCCTTCCCGTGGCGCCTTCGGTCAGGTGGCGGCTGGAGAATCTCGGCAACCGGCGCTACGCCGCGGCGCTCGCCGTGGAGGACCTGCCGGCTGCGGACGCCGCGGACGGTAGCGAGCCGCAGGTCGCATAGGCGGGAGCGGAGGCGGTAGCCCGTTGACTGTGTGGGAGGTACCCGAGCCCCTTGCCGTCGACGACGTGCGGCTCGACGAGGAGACGGTCACGACGGTGCGGCGGCATGGCCGGCCGGACGCGCCCCTCCGCCTTGTTCTGAGTCATGGCAACGGCCTCGCCATCGACGCCTACTACCCGTTCTGGTCCCTCCTGGCAGACGAGTTCGACCTGATCGTCTACGACGTCCGGAATCACGGCTGGAATGCCGTCGGTGAACAGACGAACCACAACATCCCGACGATGATCCACGATCATGACGTCCTCGCCGCGACCATCGCCGAGCTCTATGGCGACAAACCGACCGTCGGCGTCTTCCATTCGCTGACGACGATCGTCGCGATTCTCTCGTTCTCCGAGCCGTACTCGGGTCTGGTGCTCTTCGATCCGCCCTTCTGCAAGCCCGCCGCGAGCGAGGACGAGTTCGACGACGCCGCCGACCGCGCGACGGCGCTGACCCGGCGGCGGGCGGCCTACTTCCGGTCCGAAGAGGAGTTCTCGGACTTGCTCCGGTACTCCCCGGTGTATGCGCGGGTACTGCCGGGCGTGCGGGAACTCGTGGCAAGTTCGACCCTCAGGAGGGCAGCGGACGGCCAGGGCCGCGAACTCCGCTGTCCGCGGGAGTTCGAAGCGCAGGTTTCGGAGTACGTGAGGAGCTTCGCTCCGCTGCTGGACCTCAACCTGCTTTCCTGCCCGACGAAGGTGATCGGGGCTGATCCGACGTTGCCGTATGCGTACCTGCCGAGCTTCGACCTGAAGAGCATCCGGAACGTGGACTACGACTTCATCGCGGACTCCAGCCACTTCCTGCAACTGGAGAAGCCGGCGGAATGCATCGCCATGCTCCGGGCTTTCCTGGGTCAGACCGGGCTCTTGGGTGGGTCCACCCAGTGACGCCTGCGCTCGAAGGGATAGCCGGGCAGCGAGATCCGGCGCCGCGTCTCGCCAGCGAAGAGGCCCGCGAAGGAGACCGGTAGTCCGGCCTCGTAGGCCGCGGACGCGGCCTCGAGGAAACCGCCGCCGGGGTGACCGCCCGCGGCCTCGCCGGAGGGCGGCCACAGGCTCGCCAGCACGAGTGGGCTGCCGTTGGTTTCTTCGTTCCCGGCTGCTTCGGCGTCGGAAGCCGGCCAGGCGTCGGCGATCGCCGGCGCCAGGGATTGCCCCGGGCCGACTTCAAGCACGACCTCGACTCCGCGGTCCGCCAGGGTCGCGGCGCTTGCCTCGGGCGCGGCGGACGCTCCATCGCGCTGGAGCCACAAGGAGGCGTCCAGCGCCTCGTTCGCCGCCAGTGGGCGACCGTCGGCGCCGCGGATCACGGTCAGGGAGGGGCGTTCGAGGACCAGGTCGCGGGCCAGGCGCTCCGTTCCGCCCGCGGCGGCAGCCAGGCGCAGGCCGTCTTCCAGGCTGAGGATACCGGCGGCGTGGGCCGCGGCGAGCTCACCGGCGTCGAACCCGGCGACGACGCTCGGCCGGATCCCGATGCTCGACCAGAGCGCGGTCAGCGAGCACTCGAGCGCGTAGACGGCCGGACAGGCCCAGGCCGGATCGTCGAGATCGCCGGAAGCCTCCGTTCGCCCGAACATGATCTCCAGGAGCGATTCGCCGCGTTGCTCCCGGAGCACTTCGTCGCAGCGGTCGAGGACTGACCGAACCACCGGCTCGGTCCGGTAGAGCGCCTCTCCCATGCCGGTCCACCGGCTGTCCCGGCCGGAGTAGACGAAGGCGACGTTCGTCGCTTCTCGCGGCGAGGGTCCGCCGCTCGCTTCGGAGAGCGCCCGGAGACGGTCGACCAGCGATGCCCCGTCCCGGAACACGAGCGCGGCGCGGTGCGGGAAGTGACTCCGGCCGGTGCCGGCGGTCCAGGCCAGGTCGGACAGGAGCGGACCCGCCGCGCTGCCGTCGGACTCGAGGGCGCCGCCACGCCCGTCGACCCAGCCGAGAAAACGTCCAGCGAGGGACCGCAGGGCGGTATCGGACTTGGCGGAGAGAGGCAGGATGCGGGTCTGGCGTTCGCCCGGCTCGGAGTCGCCGTCCGGCGCGGCGTAGCCCTCCACGACGACGTGCACGTTAGTCCCGGAGAACCCGAAGGCACTGACTCCGGCGCGAGCCGGACGGCTGTTGGCCGGTGGCCAGTGCGTTCGTTCAGACGTGACCCGCACGGGCAGCCGGTCCCAGTCGACCCCCGGGTTCGGCGTCTCGAAATGCAGGTGCTTCGGAATGACTCCGTGACGCATGGCGAGAACGACCTTGATGAGTCCCGCGATGCCCGCGGCCGACTCGAGGTGACCCATGTTCGTCTTCGCCGTCCCGATCAGCAGCGGGCGATCGGCGTCCCGCTCGCGGCCGTAGATGGCCGCCGCGGCCTGCACCTCGATGGAGTCGCCGATCTCCGATCCGGCGCCGTGCGCCTCCAGGTAGTCGACATCGGCCGGAGCGACACCGGCGCGCGACAGCGCCTCCTCGATGACCTGTTCCTGGGCGGGACCGCTCGGCATCGTCAGCCCCGCGGCGGTGCCGTTGTGGTTCACGGCCGAGCCCCTGATGACCGCCCAGATCCGGTCGCCGGCGGCCTCCGCTTCGCTCAGCCGCTTGAGGAGGACGACGCCGCATCCCTCGCCGCGAACGTAGCCCTCCGCCGAAGCGTCGAAGGTGGCGCAGCGACCGGTCGACGCCAGCAGGCCGTGCTCGAGCAGGAGCCTGCTGAAGTTGGGGGAGAAGATCGCATTGACGCCGCCGGCCAGCGCCAGGTCCACCTCGCCACGCTCCAGCGCCGTGGCCGCGGCGTGGACAGCGGCGAGCGAGGCCGCGCACTGCAACTGGAAGGGCAGCGCAGGGCCCATCAGACCGAGCATGAAGGCGACCCGTCCCACGGTCATGCTGGACATCGTGCCGACGGAGCCGCCGTCCGAGCCGCCTGCGATCATGAGGTCCCGATACTCGCTCGCGTTCAGCCCGGCGAACACGCCCGAGCGGCTGCCCCTGAGCGCTTCCGGATCGATTCCGGCATCCTCCAGGGCCTGCCAGCTCGTCTCCAGCAGCATCCTCTGCTGGGGGTCCATGGCCTCCGCCGCGATCGGCCGGAGGCCGAAGAACCTGGCGTCGAACAGTTCGAGTCCGCCGACATAGCCGCCCCAGCGATAGGCCGGGTGGTCGGCCTCGGGATCGCCGACGCGGTCGAGCCAGTAGTCGGCCCCGGTGCGTCCCTCGGTGACCAGGTCGGCGCCCGCCAGGAGCTGTTCCCAGTAGGTCGACACGTCCGGGGCGCCGGGGAAACGGCAGGCCATGCCGACGATGGCGATGCCCTCCCGGTCCGTTTCGGTCGTCGGACGGCGGGGCTGCGCGACAGGCTTCTCGGGAACGCGGGGCGCGCCGGTGAGAGCCTCGATCTCGCCGGCCAGGTGGCCGGCGAGTTCCGCGGTGCTGGGGTAGTCGAAGACGATCGTGTTGGACGTCGTGTACTCGCCGGCGAAGGCGCGGTTCAGCCGGTTCCGCAGCTCCACCGCCATCAGCGAGTCCATGCCCACGTCGAAGAAGCCGACGGTCGCCGAGGGCGGCGACGGGAGGTGGAGCACGGACTGCAGCTCCTGCTGGATGAAGGTCTCCAGCAGATTCCGTTTCTCTTCCGACGGCGCCTCCCGTAGTTGTGCCATCAGGCCGCTGGAGGCGGCCGGCTCCTCCGTTCGCCGGCGTCGGACCTTCCTCGTGGCCAGCAGTTCGTCGAAGAACGGCGGCGGTGTCCCGAACTCCTCGGCGACGATGGACCAGTCGGTCGCGGTGACCATTGGCGCGGTCACGTCCTGCCGGACCAGCCGGTCCAGCGCCTCGATGCCCTGTTCGGGAGTGATCCACTCCGCGGCGGTGTGGTCGAACCGCCTCCTGATCCGCTCCCTCTGCTCTTCCGCTTCCCCGATGCCCGACCAGGCCCCCCAAGCGATCGACTGGCCGGGGAGTCCCAGACCGCGGCGGTGGGCGGCGAGCTGGTCGAGGAAGGCGTTGGCGGCGGAGTGGTTCGACTGCCCGGGGTTGCCGACGACGCCGATCCCGCTGGAGAACAGGACGAACAGGTCGAGGTCCCTGGTCCTGGTCGCCTGATGGAGATGCCAGGCGCCGAGGACCTTCGGCCACAGCACCTGCTCGAAGCGGTCCCAGGTCTGGTTCTCGATGACGCCGTCCGAGAGGACGCCCACGCTGTGAATGACGCCTCCGAGCGGCCTTGGGCCTTCATCGATGCGGGCGAGCAACGCGTCGACAGCGGCGAAGTCCGTGACGTCGGCGATCTCCACCCGCACGTCGGCGCCGGCTTCCCTCAGCTCGCGGATGACCGCTTCGGCCTCCGGATCGGGATCCCGGCGACCGTTGAGGACGACGGCGCCGGCGCCCTGCTCGGCCAGCCAGCGGGCGACCGCGCAGCCGATTCCGCCCAGGCCGCCGGTGACGAGATAGGCGCGGTCCGGCCGGAGACCACCCCGGGCGAGCGGCGGCATCCGCAGGACGTTCTTGCCGGTGTGCCGGGCGGCGCGCATGGCGTCCATCGCCGATTCCATCTCGCAGAGCGGCCAGACCGTGTGCGGCAGAGGGGACAACTCGCCGGCCGCGAGCCGATCCATGATCCGGGCGAGGGAGGCGCCGGCGCGCACCGGATCCGTCCGCTTCAGTTCATCGACATCGAGGACGGAGTACGCGACGTCGGGACGCGACGCGGACATCTCCTGTTGGCTCCAGATACCCCGCTTCCCGATCTCGACGAAGCGGCCGCCGGGACCCAGGCAGGCGAGGCTCGCTTCGATGAAGCCCTCGCTGGTCAGGCTGTTCAAGACGACGTGGACGCCCTCGCCGTCCGTCGCGTCCAGGATCTCGTCGCCGAACGCGGTCTGCCGGCTGTCGAACACGTGGTCCACGCCGAGGGAGCGGAGGAAGGGCTGCTTGGCGGCGCTGGCGGTCGCGAAGACCTCGGCGCCGGCGGCCTGAGCCAGTTGAATCGCGGCGAGGCCGACGCCGCCGGTCCCGGCGTGGATCAGCACGCGCTCGCCGGCCTGAAGATCCGCCGTCCGGAACGCGAGATCGGCGGTGACGAAGCAGATGGGCACGGTCGCGAGGGCGGACGTGGAGAGCCCGGCGGGAGCGGGCGCGACGAGCGCCGCATGGGTGACGATCTCCGGGGTGAACGAACCGAACCCCATCCCGGCCACCAGGTCGCCGGTTGCGAGGCCTTCGACCTCTTCGCCGGTCTCCAGGACGCGGCCGACCAGTTCGCGGCCGATCTCGCCTCCGGTGGAAACCGCGCCGATGCTCATCAGCGCGTCGACGAAGTTGAGGCCCATCGCCTCGACGGCGACCCGGACCTCGCCGGGCTCGAGATCGGGTCGGGGCCGGGGCTTCGCCCGGAGGGTGGTCAGGCCGGCCTCCGGATCCTCGGGGCCGACGACCCAGTCGGGGTCCTCCGGCAGGGCGAGACGCGAGTCGTCGGCGCCGGGCCGGATCAGGCGCGCGGCCCTACGGACGCCTCCCCGGTGGGCGATGAGGGTCTCGGAATCGGCGAACAGGAGTTCCTGGGCGAGTTCCGGGGCCGCCGGCGTTCCCGAGCTGGGGTCGAGGTCGATCAGTTTCGGCTGAAGGTGGGACGCCTCCCAGGACATCGTCTTGCCGAAGCCCCAGAGGGCGGCGCCGGCAAGTTCGCCGATGGAACTGGCCGCCCACTGGGTGCGCGGGTCCTCTGACCCGCCTGGAAGATCGCGCCGGCCGTCAGGCCGGCTCCGTTCTGGCGGCCAGTTCCATAGGAGGTCTTGCTCGAGGACCTGCGCGCCGCGCGTCACGAACCAGACACCCTCCGTCGGGCCGACGCCGGCGTCGATCGCGCCCTGCGCGAGTGCTAGGGCCGTTGACGCGGCATGCGTGACGTCCTCCGCCATCCCGTCTGTGGTCGCCGACGCTCCGTGTCCGTCCAGGGCCAGGAGGTGCACGACGCCCCTGAGCGGCGGTTGCTCGGGCAACCCCTCCAGCAGGGCCCGCCAGGCTTCGCGGTCCGACGGTTCGAGGGCGGCCGTCGTGACGCCCGGAACTTCGGGCGGAGGATCGCCGGCATCGCCTTCCGCGCGGACCAGAAGGACCGTCTGGTCGCGGCAGGCCAGCTCGGCGGCGAGTTGTTCCGCCATGCCGGCGCCGTCGGCCGAGACGACCCAGGCGCCGGTCGCCGGGGCGACGTCGGCCGGGCCCCGGGCGAGGATGACACTCGAACCGAGGTGTTCGTCGGTGTCCGGATCGCGGGTTCCCAGGAATTCCACGTCGGAGAAACCAGTGTCGCCCAGTGCCCGGCGCCATTCGTCCGGCCTGGCGAAGGCGTGCTCGGTCCGGTAGATGTCGGTGAAGCGCCACCATCCGTCCAGGAGCCCGAAGGTCAGGTCCTGCCAGGTCCGGTGCCGCAGACCTTCGAGAGCAACCAGTTGACCCGACGGCGCGAGCAGGTCCCGGCAGTGCGACAGGGTCTCGCCCAGGTCCCGGGTCGCGTGCAGCACGTTGGCGGCGATGACCAGGTCGTAGGCGTGAGCGTCGAAGCCCTGTGCCGCCGGATCCGCCTCGATGTCGAGGCGCCGGTACTCGATCGGCGCGCCGGTCGCGGCGAAGCGTTCTTCGGCCTGCGAGAAGAAGCCCGCCGAGATGTCGGTGAAGGTGTAGTCGATCCGGTCCGAAGGCAGCCGCGGGAGAACCGCCTCGGTGGCGGACCCGGTCCCCGCCCCGACTTCCAGGATCCGCAGCCGGCGATCCTCCGGCAGGTCGGAGACGGCCGCTTCGACCGCGTCTCCGAGCATCCGGTTCGCCGAGCGGTTGGCCGGCGCCTGGAGGTAGACACCCGCCGCGCCGGGCCCCTCGTCGCTGAACATCAGCGTCATCGGATCCGTGCTTCCCTGGAGCACCTCGGCGAGAGCCGGACCGCAGCGGCAGAGCAGGCCGAGCTCGTTGGAGCCGTGGGGGTGCCTGTCCCGAAGCCTCTCGGCGAGAGTCTCGGGGTCCGCCAGGGCTTCGTCCGGGAGCGGGTCGCCGGCTCCGACCGCCACGACATAGCCCCCGTCGGAACGGCTCAGGATGTCCGCCTCGGACAGGATGGCCAGGAGTCGGCGGAAGAGGCGCCGGTGCTCGTCCACGACGTTCAATTCGCGGCGAAGCGCCTCGGGCGAGACCGTTGCCTCCGCCGGGCGCCGCCATCCCATTCCCTCGAGCGCCGAGAGGACGTAGGCCTTGGACAGCCGCTCGAGGTCCCGGAGCAGAGTGATTCGGTCCGCCGCTTCGACGTCGCGCTCCGCCAGGTGCTCGGCGAGGGTGCGCGACTGGCCGGCGACCGTTGCCGGCCTGGCCAGGAAGTCGGCGGCGGGCACGCTTCCGTCCAGCGGCCGCTCCCGCCAGGCGACCTCGTACAGCAGGTCCTTCATCCCCGCCCTGGCCGAGAGGAGGGCGCCGCGGGTGGCTCGCTTGACGGTGAAGCCGAACAGGCCGCCGAGCGGCTCCCCTTCGGTGGAGTAGAACCGAACGTCCCCCGTCACGACTTCGGGCGGCTCGGAAGACGCGGCGTCCGCTCCGTTCGTCGCGGCCGACGTCCTCACGGTCGCGTGGCAGAGGAGCCTGCTCGGCATCGGCCCCGCCACCCACAGACGCTGCCAGCCGAAGGGCATGTACACCGCCCCCTGCTCGGCAACGGTGTGATGGCGGGCCAGCGACAGGACCTGGAAACAGCCGTCCAGCAGCAGCGGATGCAGTTCCATCCCGGTCGCGTCGACCGAATCGTTGAGCGCGAGCGTGGCCAGGGACTCTCCTTCCGTTGCCCAGGCGGATTCGATCGTGTGGTACGACGGGCCGAGGTAGATGCCCGTCGCGGACCGCATCGCGTAGAACTCCACCGGATCCTGGGGCGTCAGCTCGGCCTTGAGCGCCTCCACGTCGAGGGGGGGAAGCGGTTCGACGTCCGACCTCCCCGAGGAGAGTCGACCGCCCGCGTGAAGGGTCCAGCCCTCCTCGCCCTCCCCCTTCGTGAAGATCTCGAAGGGGCGTTCCGCGAGGTCGTCCGAGCCGTCCAGAACGAACTGCAGGGTGCGGCCTGCGCTCGCTCCGCTTTCCGGATCCTCTTCGTCGAGCATCAGCGGGCTGTAGATCTGCAACTCGTCCACGACCGCCGGCCCGTCGCCCTGGCTCAGCGCCACCGAGACCGCCATGCCGCCGTGGAGCCCGCCGGGGACGACCACCTGCTCGTACACCAGGTGGTCCAGCAGCCACGCGGGATCGGAGGCGAACACCTCCGTCTCGAACATGACCTCGCCGCGGGGCGACTCGTGGCGGACGCCGAGCAGCGGATGGCCGTCGGCCTTGTGCCTGCGCTTCGACGTCCGGACCCAGTGCTGGATGCGCTGGAAGGGATAGCCGGGCAGGGTGATCCGGCGCCGCTCCTCGCCGGCGAACAGGCCCTCGAACTCGATGTCGAGGCCGGCTTCCCAGGCGCCTGCAACCGCCTCGGTGAAGCCGCCGCTGGTGTCGCTAGGCGGGCCCTCGGCCTCGCGGGGCGGCCGCCGCAGACTGGCGAGCACCGGCGGAGATCCCGCCGGCGCCGACGCGGGCCAGATCATCGAGACCACGGGGCCCAGCACGGCGTGGGGGCCGATCTCCACGACCGCGTCCACCCCCATCTCCGCCAGGGTATCGACGCTGGCCCGAAACGCCACCGGCTCGCGGGCGTGGCGCCGCCAGTATGCGGCGTCCATCCGGTCGTCCGGGTCGAGCAGGCGGCCGGTGATGTTGCTGACGAGGGGGACGGAGGGGGCCGGAGGCGAGGGCGCGATCTCCCGGACGGCGGCTTCCAGCTCGTCCAGGGCCGGCTCGATCAGGGCGCTGTGGTACGCGGGGCTCCGCCGCAGCCGGTGCGTCTTGACGCCCTCGGCTTCGAAGCGGGCGAGCAGAGCGTCGAGTTCGGCGGCCGGCCCGCTCACGACCTGCTGCGCACCGTTGTCGACGGCAACGGAGAGGTCCGCGTCGTTCGAGCCGGCGTTGTGCTCGGCCGCCGCTTCGGCGACGCGGGAGGCGGGGGCGAAGACGGCGGCCATCGCGCCGTCGGAGCGCGTGGCGCCCATCAGGGTGCCGCGGGCGGCGGCGTATCGAAGGCCCTGCTCAAGGGTGAAGCCGCCCGCCGCCCGCGCCGCGGCGATCTCGCCCAGGCTGTGACCGACGACGACGCTCGGCCGGACGTCCAGGCTCTCCCAGAGCGCGACCAGCGCGCACTCCAGGGAGTAGATGGCGGGTTGGGTCCAGGTCGGTTCGTCGAGCAGGCCGTCGGTCCCGTTCTCTCCGAACATGACGTCGAGCAGGGAGACCCCGCGGTCCTCCAGGAGCAGCCGGTCGCAGCGGTCGAGCACCGAGCGGAACACGGGCTCCCGTTCGTAGAGGGCCCGGCCCATTCCGGGCCATTGACTGGCCTGACCGGTGAAGACGAAGGCCACCTTCTTCGCGTCGCGCGGCGCTCCGTCGCCCTCGCCGGCGGACAGGTCCTCCAGTTGCTGCCGGAGCTGCGAGTCATCGGTGAAGACGAGGCCGGCCCGGTGCGCGAAGTGGCTCCTCGCGACTGCGGCCGTCCAGGCCAGGTCCGCGAGGTCAGGGTCCGTCTCTTCGTCGAGCCAGGACAGGTAGCGTCCGGCTGAGTCGCGCAGGGCCACCGGCGACCTGGCCGAGAGGGGCAGGAAGCGGGTTTCGCGTGTTCCCTGTTCCCCGAGCGGTTCCTCGCCCGGTTCCGTCGGGGGCCTCACGCGCAGGCGGACGCCACTCGGGAAGGACCCGCGGAAGTACGCGCGAGCGGCGCCGGCAGGGGCCTCCAGCCCGTTGTAGCCCTGGACCAGTACGTGGCCGTTGGTCCCCGACCAGCCGAACGAATTGACGCCAGCCAGGCGGGGTCGATCGGCGTGGAGCGGCCAGTCCGTCATCCCGTCGGTGACGCGGACGGGCAGGCGGTCCCAGTCGATGTTGGGATTCGGGGTGCTGAAGTTCAGGTGACGTGGAATGACCCCGTGTCTCATCGCCAGGACGGCCTTGATGAGGCCCGCGACGCCGGCGGCGGGTCCGAGATGTCCGATGTTCGTCTTGACGGAACCGACCAGCAAAGGGTGTTCCGCGTCGCGCTCGCGTCCGTAGACGGCCGCCGCCGCGTTCAGCTCGATGGGATCGCCGACGATCGTGCCGGTGCCGTGGGCCTCCAGGTAGTCGACGTCGGAGGGGGAGGCACCGGCCCGCGCCAGGGCCTCCTCCATCGCCTTCTGCTGGGAGGGAGCGCTGGGCACGGTCAGGCCCTGGCTGGCGCCGTCCTGGTTGACTGCCGAGCCGGGGATGACGGCCCAGATCCGGTCGCCGTCCGCCTGCGCGTCGCTGAGGCGCTTGAGCACGATCAGGCCGCAGCCCTCGCCGGAGACGAAGCCGTCGGCGGCCGCGTCGAAGGTCCAGCACCGGCCGGTGGGCGACAGCATGCCCGCGTTGGCGCGCAGCTCGAGCGGACGTCCGGCGAACTGCGCATGGACGCCGCCGGCCAGAACCAGGTCCGCCTCGCGACGCTGGAGCCCCGCCACAGCCTGGTGGATGGCGACCAGTGAGGACGAGCAGGCGGTGTCGATCGCCATCGACGGCCCTTCGAGGCCGAGAACGAAGGACACCCGGCCGATCGCGGTGTTCAGCGCGTTGCCGGTGGCGGCGTAGAGCCCGGCCGCGGCCTCGCTCGTGCCGGGATCCGAGATCGCCATGTCCCGGTAGTCCATGATGCTGATGCCGGCATAGACGCCGGTGCGGCTGCCCTTGAGGCTCGCGGGGTCGACGGCCGCGTCTTCGAGCGCCCACCAGCTCACCTCCAGCATCATGCGCTGCTGGGGATCGAGCATCTGCGCCTCGATCGGGGAGATGCGGAAGAACTCCGCGTCGAACCGGTCGAGATCCTCGACGTACGCCCCGAAACGGATGGCCTCGTTGCTGGCGGGGAACTGGGGGAACTGCCGCCCCTTGCGCCCGATGACGGTGCCGGGCGGGCCTTCCACCACCGCGTTCTCGCCGGCCAGGAGCTGTCTCCAATAGCCGGAGAGGTCCTTGCTGCCGGGGAAGCGGCACGCCATGCCGATGATCGCTACCGGCTCCTCGCGGGGCGGGCCGTCCGGAGAACCTGGGTGGGTGGTGTTCGACATTGAGCGGCCTCCAGTCGCCTGGAGGACACTCTATTCACCAGGATCGTCACAATCCAGGAGCTTGTAGCCGCGCCAGCGCTCGACGGCCCGACCAAGTGGTTCAATCGCTGTTTCGCTACAACGTTCGATGGGCGACTGATCGAGTCGCCGGGTTCGTGAACTCGAAGAGAACGCCCCCTTCTGCGGGAACTCCTACGACAATGGCCCTTGACAAGCGTAAAGCATCGCTTTACGATCCGTCGCGATGCCGGTCTCACGACAACCGGTCCCCGTCGGCGACCACATCAGAAACAAGGTACTTCCTGAAGGGATGACCGTGACGGAGGCCGCGAAGATTCTGGGCGTCACCCGGGTAGCGCTCTCAAGTCTCTTGAACGGCCGAACCTCGTTGTCTCGCCAGATGGCGGTCCGCCTAACGGCGTTCGGCGCCGATGCCGACGAGCTACTCGGGTACCAGGAAGAAGCGCTGCGAAAGCGCCGCCGAGAAGAGGAGAGGAAGTTGACCAGACGGAGCTACGTGCCGCCCTTCCTGCAAATCACTGCCTCCCAGATCCACGACTGGGCGAGCAAAGGTGACGAGGCGCGTAGCCGCTTGCCGGTTCTCTTGCGGAGGCTGATCCGCTCGACCGGGGACGAACTTCGCCGCGTGGAGTTTCCGGGCTTCGGCGAAGCGCAGCGGCACGGGTGGGATGGCCAGGTGGAAGCTGGCAGGAGGACGCTCTGGATTCCAGAGGGGAGGTCCGGATGGGAACTCAGCACCCGCCAAGACCCCGGCGCGAAGGCGAATGATGATTTCCGTGGACCGCGATCGAAGCTACCGGAAGACGTTCGGGCCGAAACGACATTCGTCTTCGTTTCGTCGCGAAAGTGGCCGGGCAAGACGGACTGGGAAGAAGCGCGCAAGGCAGAGGGCCGCTGGAAGGACGTACGGGCTCTCGACGCGAGCGACCTTGAACAGTGGCTTGAGGACTCAATCGAGGGACAGGTCTGGATGGCCGAGCAGCTCGGCCTGCCGTCTTTGCACGACTGCATGACTCTGAATCGAGCTTGGCAGGAGTGGTCCGAGGCCAGCGATCCACCGATGACGGAGGTGCTCTTTCGCCCGGCGGTAGTCGAGCACTGCAGGAAGGTGGTGTCTTGGCTTGAGGCGGAAACGCCAGAGCGGCCCCTTTACGTGGCTGCGGATTCCAAGGAGGAAGCGCTGGCGTTCCTGGCGTGCCTACTTCGCGACGAGCGTGTGCCGGCCGCTTTCCCCGATCGTGTGGTTGTCGTCAACTCGGCGGTGACCGTTCGAACTCTGGCGCCGTCGACGTCCCGGTTCATTCCGATCGTGGCCGGCAAGGAGGCGGAGCGCGAACTCGCCTCCGCGTACCGGCGACGGCACTGCATCGTCGTGCGCCCAAGAAACGCAGTCGACCGAGATCCAGACGTTTCTCTCGGTCTCGTGCGCCACGCGACGTTTAGAGACGGTCTGATGGCCATGGGCCTGAAGCGTGACGAGATCGATCACCTGGCCCGCGTATCAGGGCGTTCACCGACCGTGTTGAGGCGGCGCCGTTCCGCGCTCGATGCGATTCGAGAGCCGTGGTGGGCTGAGAAGACTGAAGTCGCTCGCCAGCTGGTGCCGCTGACACTGGTCGGCGCTTGGCACGCCGAATCGAGGGCGGACCAGGAGGTGCTGAAGGCGCTTGCGGATCGGCCGTTCGATCAGATTGAAGAAGATGTCGCGGCATTACTCGGCTCCAACGACTGCCCCATCTGGTCAGTCGACCAGCACCGGGGTGTGGTGTCCAAGTTCGATGGGCTCTTCGCCCTAGGCCGGTACATGACTTCCGGGGACCTTCGTCGCTTCCTAGCAGTGGCCGAGAACGTGTTGTCGGAAGCAGACCCGGCCTTGGACCTGCCCCGGGACCAAAGGTGGATGGCGCAACTCGATGGGAAAGTGCGTGATCACTCGAACGCACTACGCACCGGTGTCTGTGAGACGCTCGTCCTGTTGGCGGCCCACGGCAACGAGCTGTTTCGCAAGAGACTGGGGCTGGATCTGGAGACCGAAGTGGCCGGCCTTTTCAGGCGGCTCCTTAGGCCCGAGGGGGACGAGGTTCCGCTGACGACCGCGACGCTTGAGTCGTATGAGCGGGATCTTCCGATGCTCGCCGAAGCGGCGCCGGAAGAGTTTCTGAGTCTGGTGGAGTCGGATCTCGACAGCGGGAACTCGGCGGTGCGCGGACTCCTCAGGCCGGTCGAGACGGACATTTTCATTGGTTGTCCACGTGCAGGCCTCCTTTGGGGCCTCGAGTGCCTTGCATGGAACCCGTCGAGCTTCTCGCGTGCAGTGCTGATTCTCGGGAGAATGGCGAAGATCGAGATTGACGACAACTACGTCCACAAGCCGATCCATAGCCTGGAGGCCGTCTTCCAATCCGGCGCACCTCAGACTGCGGCTCCCTTGAGCCGGCGCGTGGAGGCCTTGAAGCTGCTTTGTCACCGAGTTCCAGAGATCGCGTGGCACGTTTGCATGAAGGAGGTTCGTGAGGACCGGCGCGACGACAACTATCGGCCGCGTTGGGGTGGAGACGCATCCGGGGCTGGTCGCGACGTGCCCCGTGAGGAGGCCGAGCAGTTTGTTCGGGCGGCACTCGGCCTTTCGCTGGACTGGCCCAAAGGACTCGACGCTTCGAAGCTCGGCGACCTGATCGACCGCCTCGTTGTCATTTCCGACGCGGACCGAGAGAAGGTCTGGTCGCTCGTTGAGGACTGGATGGTAGACGGGAGGAGCGATTCGGAGAGGGCAAAGTTGAGGGAACGGCTGCGTCGCTTCGGCTACGCCACGGCCCCGCTGGGCGACCGAGTGGACCCGGTCCTGAGGGAGCGAGCGAAGGCGCTTTACGACCGCCTTGTGCCTAGCGATCCGACCGCCCGCCACGAATGGCTGTTCGCGGAGCGCTGGATTCACGACTGGCCCGAAGACGCGGCCGAGGCCGAGGACTACTTTGGGCGGGAGGAGCGAATTGAGGAGCGGCGCCGGGAGGCGATGAAAGAGGTCTGGTCGAGCGCCGGCCTTTCCGGCGCACTTGCCTTGCTCCCGTCAAGCAGCGCTCCAGACATCGTCGGACGACACGCTGCGTCCTGTGTCACCGACGTGACCGGCAGGACCGAAGTTCTTCAGTCGTGCCTGTCCGCCGATGGGTCGGCGAGTCTTGACCCGGAGGGTCGGAAGTTGGATGGGTTCTTGCGAGGGTTCATCCTGGCTGTGGACGCGGAAGCTCGCGAAGCGCTGCTTGTGCGAGTAGCCGCCGAACTCACGCAGGCCCAGACGTTTCGGCTCCTTCTCTGCGCTCCCTTCTGTGGCCAGACCTGGCGACTCGTGGGCGGGCAGGGGCAGGATGTCGAAGAAGAGTACTGGAGCGAAGTGGAGGTACCTCTGATCGGCCGCTTCTCCGAGCCCGAGTGTGTCGAGTTGGTTGATCGGCTTCTTGAAGCAGCACGACCGTTCGCGGCCTTCAACCTCGCGTCGAGGAATTGGGACGCAGTCGAGACTTCGCGCCTGATTCGGCTCCTGAGGGCCTTGGCTGCAGCCCGCGAGGTGGACGCCCTGGTCGAACAAGGGATGTTCTCCTTCTACATCTCCAAAGCACTTGCGTCTCTCGACGGTCGCACGGGCGTACCGTGGGACGAACTCGCGGACCTTGAGTTCGAGTTCTCTGCGGTCCTGAGGTACGAGGAGCGTGGTACTCCCAACCTTGAGCGGCGAATCGCCGAGTCGCCCCGGTACTTCGTTTGGCTGCTTGGCCGCGTTTACCGGCGAGCGGACGGGGGCGATGATCCGGAAGGATGGCCGGCGCCGGGCACTGAGCGAGGCCGTCGCGTTCATGAACTCGCAAGCTCTGCGCTGGAGAACGCTGCCCGGATTCCCGGGACAGACGAGAATGGCGAAATCGATGCAGAGAAGCTCCGAGCTTGGATTGGGGACGTGCGGCGGCTAGCTGCCGAAGTCGGGCGAGTGGAATGCGCCGAGGTTCGTGTTGGTGAACTCCTCGCACGAAGGCTGCCGGTTGAGGGTCGCCCGTGGCCGGAACGACCGATTTGCGAAGGCCTGGAAGCAGTGGCCACGCGGCAGATTGGGAGCGGGTTCAGCACTGGTGCGATCAATGCGCGCCGCGCTCGCACACGCGGTAGTGTTGGCGACGAATCGGACTCCAGCATGGCTTCGAAGTACCGGGCCTGGTCGGACGCGCTTGCCGCGGAGTACCCGTTCGTGAGTCGAGCATTGAAGAGCGTTGCCAGGTTCTACGAGGATTCAGCGGCTCACTGGGCTTCAGACGAGGAACTGCAAATGCGGTTGAGAAACTGACGCTCGGTCTGGCACGGTCGTCCCGTCCGCTTTCATGTCCCTGACTCCCGAACAACGGGCCCGCGAGAAGATCGACCGCCAGCTCTCCGCGGCGGGCTGGGTCGTTCAGGACCACCGCGACATGGACATCCACGCGAGCTCCGGCGTGGCGGTGCGGGAGTACCCGCTCAAGTGGAAAGAGGGCGGCGACGCAAAGAGCGGCTTCGCCGACTACCTCCTCTACGTCGACGGCCGTGCCATCGGCGTCATCGAAGCGAAGCCCGCCGGCCACACGCTGCAAGGCGTCATCCTTCAGTCCAAGAAGTACACGGAAGGACTGCATCAGTGGGTTCCGGCCTGGCAACGTCCGCTTCCATTCGCCTACGAATCCACCGGGGAGGTGACCCAGTTCACGAACGGTCTCGACCCGGACCCGCGGAGCCGCGAGATCTTCACGTTTCACCGTCCGGAAGAGCTGCGCCGGCTCCAGGGCCTGGAACCGGAGCAACTGCGAGGCATGCTTCGTCGGTTACCGGAACTCGATCAGGGCCGCCTCTGGCGCGTGCAGTTCAAGGCAATCCGGAACCTTGAGCGGTCCCTCGCGCACGGCCGGCCACGCTCGCTCATCCAGATGGCGACCGGCAGCGGCAAGACGTTCACGGCTGTTTCGGCCAGCTACCGGCTGGTCAAGCACGCGAAGGCGAAGCGCATCCTGTTTCTCGTCGACCGTAACAACCTCGGGCGTCAGACGCTGAACGAGTTCCAGCAGTTCCGGGATCCGTCGTCGGGCTATGCCTTCGCCGAAGAGTTCGTGGTTCAGCGTCTGAAGGGCAACGCGGTCGACCCAGCGAGCAAGGTCGTCATCACGACTATCCAGCGGCTCTACTCCATCCTGAAGGGTGAGGCGGAGTACGACCCTGAGAACGAGGAGGAGTCCCTGTTCGAGTCGGGCCGGCTGCGCGGCGAGGAACCGGTTCCGGTGGAGTACGCGCCCGACCTTCCCATCGAGACCTTCGACTTCATCGTCATCGACGAATGCCACCGCTCGATCTACAACGTGTGGCGCCAGGTCGTCGAGTACTTCGACGCGTTCCTGATCGGGTTGACGGCTACACCAAGCCCACAGACGATCGGCTTCTTCAACAACAACGTCGTCCAGGACTACTCGCACACGAAGGCGGTCGCGGACGGAATCAACGTCGGCTACGAGGTCTACCGGATCAAGACGAAGATCTCCGAGAAAGGAAGCACCGTGGAGGCAGGGCGCCACGTCCCCCGGCGCGACCGTCGCACCCGCAAGGTGACCTTGGCCGAGATGGAAGACGACCTCACCTACACGGCCAACCAGCTCGACCGCGACGTCGTGGCGCCTGACCAGATCCGGCTCGTCGTGCGCACGTTCCGGGACCGGCTCTTCAGTGAGATCTTCCCAGGACGCACCGAGGTCCCGAAGACGCTCATCTTCGCCAAGCAGGACAGCCACGCCGACGACATCGTCAAGATCGTCAAGGAGGAGTTCGGCAAGGGCAACGACTTCTGCCAGAAGATCACCTCCAAGACGACCGGCGCCAAGCCGGAGGATCTGCTGAGCAGCTTCCGCAACTCCTACAACCCGCGCATCGCGGTCACGGTGGACATGATCGCGACCGGGACAGACGTGAGGCCCCTCGAGTGCCTGCTCTTCATGCGCAACGTGAACTCCGCTTCGTACTTCGAGCAGATGAAGGGTCGGGGCGTGCGGGTCATCGAACGAGACGACCTGCAGGGCGTGACGCCGGACGCCGATGCGAAGACGCACTTCGTGATCGTCGATGCGGTCGGCGTCTGTGAACGCGATAAGACGGATTCCAAGCCGCTGGAACGCCAGCCTTCCGTCAGCACCGAGAAGCTGCTGCAGATGGTGGCCCAGGGCATGGCCCATCCCGATCTCGTTTCGAGTCTGGCATCGCGTCTGGCGCGCCTCGGCCTGCGGGTCGACGAGCGGCAGCGATCGCGAATCGCGCAGGAAGCGGACGGGGCGACGCTGGAGGGGCTGACCGGCGAGCTTCTGCACAGCATCGACCCCGACGCAACACGCGAGGCGGCGATAGCCGAGTACGGGTTGGCCGACGACGTAGAGCCGACCAGCGAGCAGCTTGAGCGGATCGAACGCGAGCGCATGACCGCTGCTCTCAAGCCGTTCACGCGACCGGGCCTGCGCCGGGCGATCACGGAGATCGCCCAGAGCCTCTACCAGATCATCGACGAAGCCGCCCTCGACCAACTGCTGGGTTCCGGCTACGGCGGCACGGCTGTGGAAAGAGCCCGTTCCAAGCTGGAGGACTTTCAGCGGTTTCTGGAAGACAACCGGGACCGGATCGACGCGCTGCGGATCCTGTACAGCCGCCCCTATCGAGCGGGTCTTCGCTACCAGCACGTCAAGGAACTGCGGGATGCGCTCCGCAACCCGCCTGTGGGGCTGCACGACCCCGCCAACGGTCTGTGGCGGCTCTACGAGTTGGTCGAGCCCGACAAGGTACTGGGCAGAGGCGGCGGCGCACTGGTCGACCTTGTCGCGATCGTGAAGCGTGCAATCAGCCCCGACGGGCCCTTGGTCCCTGTCGCCGATCACGTCGAGGAGCGCTACCGGGAGTGGCTGGCCGAGAAGGCGCGAGGCGGACAGGCGTTCAACGCGGACCAGCTACGGTGGCTGGACGCGATCAAGGACCACATCGCCAATAGTCTGGTGATCGACCGCGACGATTTCCAGTACGCACCGTTCAGCCAGATGGGTGGGCTCGGTGCGGTGTACGGGGCGTTCGGCGACGAACTCGACGCGGTGCTGGCCGAGTTGAATGAGAGGTTGGCGGCGTGAGGGAGTTGCCGGAGGGTTGGGCGGAGGTACCGTTGGGGGACGTAGTCGTACCTCGCGAAACTCGCAATCCGGCAAACGACGGCAGTCGGACGTTCAGGTACATCGACGTCAAGGCGATCGACAACAGGCGTAATCGGATCAGCGCAGCGTCGGAGATGGAAAGCTCCGGCGCGCCATCTAGGGCTAGGCGGCTCGTCCGGCAGGACGATGTGCTGTTCTGTCTAGTGAGACCGTACCTGCGAAACATCGCAATGGTGCCAGCGGAGCTTGACGGTCAAGTCGCATCAACGGCGTTCTGTGTCTTGAGATCGGGAGGTGCGATGGCGAGCCGCTTTCTGTACCACCAGGTCCTGCAGGGTTCCTTCGTTGAAAACGTACCCACCTACGGGAACAGCCCTCCAGCGGCGCGCGAAGACGAGTTCTTGCAACAGCGTCTCGTGTTGCCGCCTCGTGCGGAACAACACTGCATTGTCGCCAGAATCGACTCCCTCTTCGCCAAGCTCGGCGACGGCATCGCCGCACTCAAGCGCGCCGAGGCCAACCTGGAACGGTATCGGGCAGCCGTTCTCAAGGCGGCGGTCGAGGGCCGGTTGACGGAGCAGTGGCGCAGCGAGAATCCGCCGGACGAAACGGGCGAGGAGCTTCTCCGGCGCATCCTGGGCGAGCGCCGCAAACGGTGGGAGGAGGAGCAACTCGCCGTGTTCGGGGCCAAGGGCCGGAAGCCGTCGCGGAACTGGAAGTCGAGGTACAGGGAGCCGCTCGCACCGGGTACGAGCGACCTGCCCGCGTTGCCGGAGGGGTGGTGCTGGGCGACGGTCGACCAGGTCGGCCAAGTCATCGGTGGCCTGACAAAGAACCAGGCCCGCGCTGAGTTACCGACCAGTTACGCCTATCTGCGCGTGGCCAATGTCTACGCGGATGAGTTGCGATTGGACGACGTGAAGACCATCGGCGTCTCGGAGTCGGAACTCGAACGCGTCCTCCTCCGCGCGGGCGACCTGATGGTTGTGGAGGGCAACGGAAGTCCGGGCCAGATTGGCCGGGTCGCGGAGTGGAACGGCGAACTGATCACCTGCTGTCATCAGAACCACCTGATCAAGGTGCGCTGCGACCCTGGTCGCGTGTGCCTGCCGCGTTGGCTGCTGTTGTGGCTCCTGTCGCCGCTCGGCCGCCGGACAGTCCTGGACAAGGCGAGTTCCACGTCGGGGCTGTACACCCTGAGTCTCTCGAAGGTCCGTGCGCTTCCGTTCCCCCTGGCGCCCTATCGGGAGCAGGTCGAGGCGGTGAAGCTGGCCGATTCGCTACGAGAAGCCGGGAGACTTGCCCGGAGAAGAGTGCAAGCAGGCATCGATGCTCAGTCCGCCGCCCTTCGCCAGTCCATCCTCAAGCGCGCGTTCGAGGGCCGCCTCGTCCCGCAGGATCCGGACGACGAACCCGCGGCCGTCCTCCTGGAGCGCATCCGCGCCACACGGGAAGCGTAAGTCACGCCGGCCGCGCTCGGTCGTGGCCCCCACCGCCTGCAGCATCTGACACACCTACCGCGCGGCCCGGTAGCGCGGCAAGCCGATGGCGCTGTGCATCACCGGGGACCCATCTGGCGTTCTGCGGACTGGCGGCCGTAGCCGGGCCTCGCGAACGGATCGCGTGATATCCTTGCGAATCCCTGCCGCTGGAGCAGGGGCGTTGAACCAAACGAACTGCACGGAGAGAGTAGGTTATGTCCTCAGATCGAGACACGACGAAGTACCGCATCGTTAGGAACAGAAAGACGATCCATGTGGGAATCACGAACAACCCGGAGCGCCGGGAGCAGGAGCACCGACGGGACTTCGGAAAGAATGCTCATCTCGTGAAAGAAGGGCGGAAGACCACGCGTGAGGGTGCTCTCAGGTGGGAGCGTGAGCAGCGCGGGAAAGGAAGACCGACAGGTCCCTGACCTGTTTCGTGGCGACCCGGCGTTCCACTGGGACTTCTGAGGGTTGCCGTGGTCGGAGCATGCCGGGCCGAGGCGGAGCCCAGACGCGTACTCGCGGGTCCCGACGAACTTCGGCGGCTTGCGCCGGCGCCCCGCGCTGGTACATGATGCCTGTACCCGTCGCTGACGTCTGCGGCCGTCAGCCATGAAGGACTTGCCGGAAGCGGGCCGGACGCCCGCGCTCCCAGGGAGACACGGAGCAGCGAGATGATCAGGGAGACGACCTACACCGGCGCACGGCAGAACCTGGCTTCACTGATGGATCAAGTGACGGACACGCGGGAACCGGTGTTCATCCGGCGTCGCGGCAAGGAGGACGTAGCTCTAGTCGCGGCGAGCGACTTGAGCGGCTGGCGGGAGACGGAGTACCTCCTTCGCTCACCGAAGAACGCCGAGAAGCTTCGGGAGGCCGAAGAGGAGATCCGGGCCGGGAAGGGCGTGGTGATGACCGCCGAGGAGCTCCGTGAGCGGTTCGGGCTCACGGAAGAGTGACGGCAGCGCGGCCTCGAGAGGCCGTCTTCTCGCCGGGGTTCCTCCGGGATCTCGCCTTCTGGACGCGGACTGACCGTCGTCAGGCTCTGCGAGTACTGAAGCTAGTGGACGCGGTTTGTCGCGACCCGTTCGCTGGCGTCGGGAAACCCGAGGCCCTCCGCGGAGAGCTTGCAGGCAGATGGTCCAGGCGGATCGACAAGGAGCATCGGCTCGTCTACAGGGTGAGCGCGAACCGGGTGGACTTCCACTCGGCGCGCCGGCACTACTGAGCCGACCGGCCAACTGGAATTCCCCGTCTCTTGTCCGACAACCACACCCAGCGCATCGTCAACAAGGCGTGGAGCTTTGCGCACCTGCTCCGGGACGACGGCTTGTCGTACATGGAGTACACGGAGCAGATCACCTTCCTGCTCTTTCTCAAGATGGCGCACGAGAGAACCCAGCCGCCATGGAGCCAGCCTTCGATGGTCCCGGACGGGCTGGATTGGCCGAGCCTGCTGGCGGAAGACGGTGCCGACCTTGAATCGCACTATCGCCACATCCTGACCGAACTCTCGCGCGAGGACGGCATGCTCGGGGAGATCTTCCGGCGGGCCCGGCAGCAGATCCAGAATCCCGCGACCCTCAAGCGGCTCATCGTCGATCTGATCGACCCCGAGGACTGGAGTTCGCTCGCGGCCGACGTGAAGGGCGACATCTACGAGGGCCTGCTCGCGAAGTCCGCCCAGGAGTCGCCCAAGGGCGCCGGGCAGTACTTCACTCCGCGCGAACTGATCCGCGCGATCGTTGACGTCATGCAACCCGGCCCCGACGACACGGTGTGCGATCCTGCCTGTGGCACCGGGGGCTTCCTGCTCGCTGCCCACGATCATGTTCTGCGGGAGCACGGCCGCACGCTGGATCCTGACCAGAAGCGCCATCTCCGCGGAAGCTTCGTCCAGGGAATGGACATCGTCCCCGCGACCGCCCGGCTGTGCATCATGAACCTGTACCTGCACGGGATCGACGCGGACCCGTGCCCCGTCCGGTCCGGCGTGGATAGCCTGGCGAGCGACCCTGACCAGCGGTTCTCGATGGTCCTGACCAATCCGCCCTTCGGCAAGAAGAGCACGGTACGGATCGTCAACGAGGAAGGCGAGTTGGAGACGGAGTCCGACACCTACGAGCGTCAAGGTTTCTGGACCAGCACGAAGAACAAGCAGCTCAACTTCCTCCAGCACATGAAGACGCTGCTCACCATCAACGGTTCGTGTGCGATCGTTGTGCCCGACAACGTGCTCTTCGAGGGTGGCGCCGGCGAGGTCGTGCGTACGAATCTGCTCCAGCAGTTCGATGTCCACACGCTGCTCCGGCTGCCGACGGGCATCTTCTACGCCCAGGGCGTCAAGGCGAACGTCCTGTTCTTCGACGCGAAGCCGGCGCGGGAGAAGGCGTGGACCGAACGTCTCTGGGTCTACGACCTCCGGACCAACAAGCACTTCACGCTCAAGATGAAGCCGCTCCGGCGTTCCGACCTGGACGAGTTCGTTGAGTGCTACCGCCCGAGCGAGCGCCACACGCGGCAGCCGACATGGAGCGAGGACGACCCCGACGGGAGATGGCGGGCGTACGACTACGAAGAGCTGGTCGAGCGGGAAAAGCTCAATCTGGACCTGTCATGGCTGAGGGACCGTTCACTGGAGGACAGCGAGAACCTGCCGGAGCCGGAGGTGATTGCGGCCGAGATCGCGGAGGACCTGCGATCTGCGCTGGAGGCGTTCGAAGAGATCGCCGAGGAACTCGGTCGCGAGCCGGATGGGATCGCGCAGCAGAGGTAGGCAACGCGGCACTACAGATCTTCCGGTTGCGGGCGGTGCTTCAGGCAGCCGTCGTGGGTGCCCCGGCACTCAGCAGGTAGCGATACAGCCTCGCAGTGAGCTTCGGGTCGCTCTCTTCGAGCAGTCGCAGGGCGGAAGCGGTCAGCGTCGCTGTCGTGCAGGGCTCGTCGGCGACGACCGCGGCCGCCGCTGTCGGGGCGGCGACGGGCACCCGGGGCTCGACCGCGTCGCCCGGCCCCAGTTGGCGGCTGCGCGCGCCGGCTGCGTCGAACACGGAGGCCCGTCCGGCGGTGATCAACTGGAGCGTGTCGTTCGACTCGCCGGCGGCAAGGAGAGTTTCGCCCTCGGCGTGCTCCCGGGTGTCCAGCCAGTCCCGGAGATCGCCGACCAGCTCCTCGAAGAGGACCTGCCGGTCGAGGTGACGCTCCAGGTCGGCGCCCACGGCCTCCAGCAGGGAAGGATCTCCGCCTTGCGCGTCGTCGGGCGGCTGGTAGGTGGAGATCAGCGCGTCCTCGCAGTGTTCCAGTGCCTGATCGTCATCCGGCGCGAACACGACGCCGCCGAACACCGGCGGCGGCAGATTCCGCTGCAGCTCCTTCTCGAGCGTGGCGGGCGCTCTGCTCATGACTACCTGGGTGCCGGCGCGGCGAGCGGCCAGGATGAAGCGGCACATGGCGCTGACGGTCGAAAAGTCGAGGCCGGATACAGCCTTGAAGTCGAGCACGATGCACACAGGCTTGGGCTCTTCGCCGAGTGACCCCTGGAGCCGGTCCGCCAGCGGATAGCCGGCGCCGAAGAAGATGTAGCCCCGAAGCCTGTAGCCCCGGACCCGCGACCCCTCAGCCCGCAGGATCGCCCGGTCCGGTATCGGGCGGACGCGGTGGCTCCGCTCGTCCCGCAGGGAGAAGGTGGCGTCGACGACGTCGACCCGACTCAGGCGCACGACGAAGAAGAGGATCGTGATCAGCATGCCGATGGCTACGCCTTCGAGGAATCCAAGGGCCAGGATCGTCACGAAGATCACCAGGATGATCGCGTAGTCGCTCGGCGGCAGGCGCTTGCGGACCTTCAGCAGCCACTGGTCGAGCAGTGCCACGCCCGTGAACAGCAGGACCCCGCCCATGAGCGGCACGGGCACGAGTGTGAGCAGGACGTCGCCGAAGATCAGCGGCGAGGCCGTCACCACCGCCACCGCGATGCTGGTCGACTTGAGGCCGGCGCCGAGCATCAGGTTGCGAAGAGAGGTCGGAACGACGTACGTGCCGGGCGGCGCGCCGCCGAGGCCGGCCGCCAGACTCCCGAGTCCCACGGCGCCGAACTCCCGGTTCCAGTCCAGCTCGCGACCGGAGGCGAGCTCGATGCCGCCTATGTACAGGGCGGTGCAGAGCAGGGTCACCAGGATGAGGACGAGGATGTTCGGGATCTGAGGGCCGACCGCGCTCCAGTCGATGCGCGCCGCATCGTCGAGTGCCATGGGAGGCCACAGGTCCGATCCCGAGATGCCCGCGAACAGGAGGCCCCTGTCCTGCGCCTCCTGGGTCGAGACACCGAAACGCGCCATGCCGAAGTGCAGGAGTCCCGTGCCGGCGATGAAGCTCCCCGGCATCAGCAGGGGGCTGGGCCAGCGTCGGCTGGCGAAGTACAGGCCGAGGCCGTAGGCGATGCCGACGCCCCAGTTCGTGACGACGAGCGGATCGAACAGCGATGCGAGCGCTTCGGCCTCGAGTCGCACGCCCATGAGCCTCAGAGCCACGACGCAGGCGAGTCCGCCCGTGCCGGCGACGAAGCCGGACGAAACGGGGTAGGGAAAGAAGCGCACCAGGTTGGCGAGGCGAAAGCGCTCGATGAGGAGGGCGCAGGCCGCCGTCGCGACCGAACCCAGAACGATGATCGCGACCATGGTTGGCAGCAGCTCGTCGCCGGTGGCGGTGAGCGAACCGCCGATCACGCCGAGGGCGATCATCGTCGCCATCGTGGGCCCGGCGGCGGCGCCCGCGAAGCCGCTTCTGAGCCCGGTCACCACGCAGGCGGCGGCGGTGCCGAACAGGATCAGTCCGATGCCCTGGGACAGGTAGGGGGCGAGCTGTCCCGAGAAGGCCAGGCTTACAAGAGCCACTTCGCCGATGATCAGACTGATGCCGGAGACGAATCCGACCGTCAGCACGGTGAACGCCTTTCGGACTGCCGCGTTCGAGGCGAGGCCGGCCGACCCTTTCCGGGGGGGTTCTCCAGTCATCTCGCGCGCCCTTTCGTTTCTCCCTCTCCCTGGACGAGCGTCCGGTACTCGCCCGGCTGCACGTCCGTCCAGCGCTCGACGGCGCCGTCCGGCCACCGGACCTCGACCTGGGTGACGGCGGCGCCGTCTTCGCTTCCGAGGCCGGTCAGTACGCGGGGGTCGCGGGCCGAGGCGTAGCTGCCGTCGGTGTGGACGTGGCGCCAGATCGGCGGTGCGTCCTGCCGGTGAATCAGGACCTGGGCGCCCAGCGCGTCGCGGTTGTGGGCGACCAGTCGCAGACCCAGCCACGGCTGGTCCTGGCCGACCTGGTTCAGGAGCAGACGGGTCGGCGCATTGCTGTTGACGACGACGACGTCGAGGTCGCCGTCGTTGTCGACGTCACCGAAGGCGGCGGCGCGGCTGACCTCGGACGATTCGAAGACCGCGCCGGCCTCGGCCGTGACGTCCGCGAAGCTGCCGTCGCCGAGGTTGCGGAAGAGCTGGTCGGTCTGTCGCAGCGGATAGGGGTCGCCTGCCCGGATCAGCGCGTCCATGCCGATCACGGCGCCGTTGACGACGAGTACGTCGAGCCAGGAGTCGTTGTCGTAGTCGATCCAGCCGATGCCGAAGGCGGTGAACGGCAGGCTCGGCGGCCCGAGTTGACTCGACGCCGACTGGTCCCGGAACAGTCCGGCGCCGCCGTTGACGTAGAGGGTGTTCGTCTCCTGTTCCAGGTGGCTGACGACGATGTCCGGGTCGCCGTCGCCGTCGAAGTCCCCGGCGTCGACGCCCATGCCGGCTTCGGGCTGGCCTTCGCGGTTGACGGCGACTCCGGCCAGCAGGGCGTTGTCGGCGAAGCTGCCGTCGCCCCGGTTGATCCAGAGCCGGTTCCACATCAGGTCGTTCGCGACGTAGAGGTCGATCCAGCGGTCGCCGTTGAAGTCGGCGGCGACGGCCCCCAGCCCCGAACCGGGCTCGGTGCCGATTCCCGAGGGAGTCGACACGTCCTCGAAGGTCCCGTCGCCCCGGTTGCGGAACAGGCTGTCGGTCGCCGGCCGGTAGGCGCCGGGGGCGCAGTAGGTCAGTACGCCGCTAGGGAGCGGGCACGGCGTGTTGTCAGCCAGCGAGTAGTCGACGTAGTTGCCGACGTAGAGGTCCAGCCAGCCATCGCGGTCGAAGTCGAAGAACGTGGCGGCGACCGACCAGCGGGGATCGTCGGCGCCCGAGGCGGCCGTGACGTCGTCGAAGGTGCCGTCGCCGCGGTTCCGCAGCAACTGGTTGGAGCCGAAGTTCGTGACGTAGAGGTCCGTCCAGCCGTCGTTGTCGAAGTCGCCGGTGGCGACGCCCATGCCGTAGCCGGCGGCTTCGATCTGGCTTGCGCCGGTGACGTCCGTGAAACGGAGGCCGTCGCCGGCGGCGCCGGGTTCCAGGTCGTTGCGGTAGAGGCGGTCGGTGAGCGGCGTGTCGGGGGGCGGGGGAAAGGTCAGGTCCGGGCCGAGCTCGCGGCCCTGGAGGAGGTAGAGGTCCAGGTCGCCGTCGTTGTCGAAGTCGAACAGGGCGCCGCCGCCGCCCATGATCTCGTTGAAGTAGTGCTCGCCGGACATGCCGTTGAGATAGACGAAGTCGAGGTTCGCGGAGGGAGCGGCGTCGATGAAGATCGGCACCTGGGACGTCGAGGCGAGGTCAGGGTCGGCGTTTGGGGCGCAAGCGGCGAGAAGGAGCGCGAACGCTCCCCTGGTCGTGGCGCTCAACCGCTACGTTCCAGTGCGCGGGCGGAAGCGAGTTCCCGCCGCGCCTCTTCCGGCTGGCCGAGCCGAGTGTAGATGTCGGCGAGCAGGTAGTGGCCCATGGGCGCCATGTCCGAGGCCGGGTCGAGCTCGAGGCCGATGCGGGCCAGTTCGATCGCGCGGTCCAGCTGTTCGTTGCGGTCGACGAGGGCCTTGGCCAGGAAGAAGTGGCCGACGGCGAACTCCGGGTTGATCTCGATCGATTGCTTCAGGGCTTCGGCCGCGCCGTAGCGGTCGCCGAGGCTGTCCAGCAGCCGGCCGAGGTTGAACTGGACCCGGTAGCTCTGGGGGTGGACATCGAGTTCGCGGCGGTAGAAGTCGGCGGCTGCACGTGGGTCGCCGCGCTCTTCGGCGAGCAGGGCGAGGTTGAAGTGGGCGAGTCGCACGTCCGGCTGGATCGTCAGCGCCTCCTCGAAGAGCCGCTCCGCGTCGACAAGATCGGACCGCAGGAGCGCCACGGCGCCCTGACTGACCACCGCGGCGCCCATCTCCGGTGACAGGGTCGCGGCCTCCCTGAGGTGTCCCTCGGCGCCTTCCAGGTCGCCGTGGTCCACGAGCATGCGCGCCAGCTCGTAGTGGATGATCGCGTTGCGTGGGTCGAGCCGCAGGAACTCCTGGTAGCCGAGGATCGCTTCCTCCGCCGCGCCGGCCCGCCGGTAGGCATTGGCGAGGTTGATCACGGCGTGGGCGTAGTCGGGCTTCAGCTCGATGGCTCTCCGGTAACTCTCGATCGCGGCGCCGGTGTCATCGCCGCGCATCTGCTCGTCGCCGAGCCGGACCCAGGCGTCGATGACCGACGGGTCCTCGAACAGCACCCGTTCGAGGGCTTCGACGGCCGCCGGCCGGTTTCCCTTGAGCGAAGCCTCGCGGGCGTCGCGCATCAGGTTGAAGAGGTGGATCCGGTCCTTGGGGTCGGCGAGCAGGGCCCGGTCCACGCCCTCGTCGGTACTGCCGCCGAAACTGGCCAGATAGCCGAGGGCGGCGAGTCGCGCCCGGGTTTCCGGATCGATCTCCTCGATCGCCGCCGGCCGCGCCACGTCGGCCCATCGCGACTCGAGGGACTGGAGCATGGAGGCCATCCGGTCCGCCTCGTCGGGTCGCGCGGAGTACAGGTTGTTCCGCTCCTCCGGGTCGACCGCCAGGTCGTACAACTCGGGCCGGGGCGCGGCGACGTACTTCATGTTCTCGACCCGCAGTGCGGCGAGGTCGCTCCAGCCGTAGTGATAACGCGGATAGACGGCCTCCGCGTAGGCCGGCAGGCGCGGTCCGGAGGCGCCGGTCAGGAGCCGGACGAGGCTCGCGCCTTCAAAGGAGGAATCCCGCTCCACCTGGCCCGCGTCGACCGCCAGCAGATCGAGGACGGTCGGGGAGACGTCGACGGCCCGGACCACGTCGCCGATCCTGCGGCCCCGCATCGTGTCGTAGGGCGCGCGAAGGATGAAGGGAACTCGCGTCGCCCCCTCGTAGACGAAGAAGCCGTGGCCTGATTCGCCGTGCTCGCCGAGACTCTCGCCGTGGTCTCCGATCACGATGACGACGGTGTCGTCGGCGCGCCCGTTCTGGTCGAGCCACTCCAGCAACCGGCCGACCTGCGAGTCGACGTAGGCGATCTCGCCGATGTATGGACGGTCCCGGTACCGCTCGGCGAATGGTTCCGGCGGTTCGTAGGGTGAGTGCGGATCGTAGAAGTGGACCCAGGAGAAGAAGCGCGCGTCCGGGGCTTCTTCGAGCCAGGTCAACGCGGCGTCCGTGACCTCGGCCGCCGGCCGTTCAATCTCGTTCAGCGCCAGCCGTACGGTGTCGCTCAGTTCGAAGTCGTCGAAGTAGTGGTCGAAGCCCTGGGCGATCCCCCACTTCGCGTCGAGCACGAACGCCCCTACGAAGCCGCCGGTGCGCAGCCCCTCGTCCCTCAGGATCTCGGCCAGAACGACGTGCTCGTCGCCCAGATAGAAGGCGCCGTTGTCCCTGACCCCGTGAGCCGGCGGGAACTGTCCGGTGAAGATCGACGAATGCGCCGGCAAGGTCAGCGGCGCCACCGCCTCCGCCTGCTCGAACAGCACCCCCTCCGCCGCCAGCCGGTCCATGTGCGGCGTCTCGATATCAGCGAACCCGTAGGCCCCGATCCGATCCGCCCGGGTCGTGTCCAGCGTGATGAGCAGAAGGCTCAGGTCACCGGGCCCGACACCGGCCGGGAGGCGCCCCAGTGCATGCCCCGATGGCGCTGTGACCTCCCCGCCGGATAGGAGGCGGGTCGCTACGCCGACCACCACAACACCGGCTACGGCCAGGGCCACCGCAAGCCCGATCCACCGGATCGGCACACTCCGTTTCGCCCGGCCAGTGTTCAACTCGCTGGTTTCATCCCGGCGGGGTCGTTCGCTGCCCATGGCGGAATCCGAAGGCTAGCAGCCAGGTTGAGTCGGCGCTCCGTCCCGGGCGGTCGCCGGCCTTCGGCCGTCGGCGCTACTTGGCCGCCTTCGGCGGCAGCGGGTCAGAGGACCCGCGCACCGACACCCGGAAGAGCCCAAGGGGCCTTTTGGTCGCGCTCGGCGACGACCTCCAGCTTGCGGGGGGCCAGTGGAGAGGGTCCCAGCGAGGCTGTCGGCAAGCGACGCCTAACGACCTTCCATCGTCCGACGAACGTCCGGAGCGCAGCCGACCGCAGCGAGCGCAGACCCTCCCTCTAGTCAGAGAGCGCGAGCGTCCGCTGGGACCCTCTCCACTGGCCCCCCGCAGGCGGGTGCAACCGACGCGGTCGCGCTAGAAGTGGAAGCGCGCCCCCACTCGCCAGACCCGACCACGTACCAGCCGCCTCGGGGCGCCGAAGGGCCTGTCGCTATTCAGGCTCTGTTCGGCTTCGATGACCGTGTCGGCGTTGCCGACGTTGAAGACATCGATGCCGACGCCGACCGCGCGGTCATTGCCGATGTTGAATTCCTTCTCCAGCCTCAGATCGAGGTTGATGCCGTCGTCGAGACGGAAGGCGCCCGCCGGGTGGCCGTAGATGTCCGAAGTTTGATCGACGTCTTCCACCCTGATGAGCTGGTTGTAGGTGTTGCCCGAGAAGTAGGAGAGGTAGCCGCCGAGGACGACCCCGCCCGGGAGTCGGGCGTTACCCAGAACCTTGATCAGGTGCGTTGGATCGATCGTCAGATTGCCGTAGGCGTTGATCTGGTGGTTCGGGTCGCTGAAGAAGGTCGAACTGCCGAGCTGGGAGCCTCTTCCTTCCAGGAACTCGTACCAGCCGTTGTTGTCGTTGCCTCTTGCCTCGCCGTAGGTCCACGAAGCCTGCATCTGCCAGTTGTTGCGCCACCGCCTGGCGAGGCTTGCCGTGATCCCGGCGTACTTGCGGATCTTCCTGAAGCAGGTGATCTCCCTGTAGGCCTGCCCGTAGTCCTGGCAGTGGTTGACGTTCGTGAAGTAGTACCGGTTTTCGCCTTCGTTCGTCTGGTTGAAGACGTTGAAGGTCCGTCCACTGTCGGGATCCGTGTACCGCGTGGGTTCGAACGCGCCGGTGAGGTTCACGCCGTCCAGGAAGTTGTCGTTCGTGCGATAGGTCGCCGTGATGTCGAGCGAGACGGTACGCGAGAGCACCTTCTCCCAGCCGACGTCCAGGGCGTCCATGTGGGGCACGTTGAGACTGTCGTCGATCGTCCACTGGCCGGGACCTCGCCCTTCGGTGAAGTCGTGCTCCCAGACCTGGTCGTCCGCGTTCCAGATGTAGCCCGTCACGTCGCTCTCGGGCGCCAGCCGGCTGTAGAACAGCGAGATGACCTGGTGGTAGTAGCGCCCCCAGTGGGCCTTCAGCACGGACTCGTTGTTGTCGCCCAGGTTGATGTTCAGCCCGATGCGCGGCGCGACCCCGACGCCGGGCGTGAACACGCTGCCCTGGTCGAAGCGGACGCCGTTCACGTCCGACTCGACGGCCCCGCGCCAGTAGTTGGCCCGCAGGCCGAGGTTCAGCCTCACCCGGTCGTTGATTCCCCAGGAGTCCTGCACGTAGCCGACGATCTTGTCGGTGTCGGCATAGGTGTCGTAGCCGGTGCTCTCGAAGAGGACGTAGTTCTCGCCGGCGTAGTCCTCGTAGAACTTGCCGCCCGCGTACTGGTTGAGCGTGTTGACCAGCGTGTTCTGCAGCTCGACGCCGAACTTGAAGTCGTGCTCGCCGCGGATGAAGTCATCCGTGAAGTGGCTGACCGAGGCGATGAGCTGGTAGCGCTCCCGGTTGGCATTGAAGGGCCCCCACCAGTTCTCGGTAAGGCGGTCTTCATAGATGTCGTAGCGGGCGGGTGTGTCGCCGCTGTCGGGCGTCTCGGACTGACGCTGCCGATAGCCGCCGAACTTCAGATCGAGCAGCGTGTCCTGGGACAGCATGTCCGTGTAGTTGAAGTTGAACAGGTACTGGGTCCCCTCCAGGCTGACGGTGGCTCCGGGGGAGATGAAGTCACCCTCGTCCGCGCCCTGGTAGGCCTGGTCGCGGGTGCTGTACTCGAGCATGCCGCTGAAGATCTTCTCCTGTGTCGGCGTCCAGTTGATCTTGCCGAGGAAGCGGGGCCTCTCGTTGGTCGGGGCGTTGACATGGTCGCCGCTGGCCTTCGAGTCCTCCTGGTAGTACTTGAACGAGGTGAAGAACCACGCCTTGTCGCGCTGCACCGGTCCGCCGATGTCGAAGTGGACTTCCGTGTCCGTGCGGTCGCTGCCGCTGCGTTGCAGATCGGGGTCGTTCGTGTTCTGGGACTGCCAGTCGTTATCGGCGAGTTGCAGGTCGACCAGACCGTTCAGGTCGTTCGAGCCCTGCTTCGTCGTCACGTTGACGATCACGCCGGTGTAGCCGCCGTACTCGGCCGAGGCGCCGGCGCCGAGGACGGTAACGTCCTCGACTGAGAAGAAGCCGAGAGGCACCTCGCTCTCGCCCGCCTCCGGGCTGTTGATGATGACGCCGTCGACCGAGAACTGGACGCCCATGCCGGGCGAGCCGAAGGCTGAAGGTTGCCTGCCGTCCGCGTTCTGGGAGTGGACGCCGGGCGCCAACTGCACGACGCCCCGGATGCTGCGTTGGGTCGGCACCTCCATCAGGATCTCGTTGTTGAGTTCCGTCGTCTGGAGCGTCGAGCTGCGGACGTCGATGAGCGGTGAGCCCTCGACGATGATGATGTCCTCGATGCTTCCCAACTGCATCGTCAGGTCGACGCTCAGGGTCTGGTTGACGGTGAGGACGATGTCCTCCTGCTGCGCGGTCGAGAAGCCCTCGATCGAGGCCGCCACAGTGTAGGTGGACGGCAGCAGAGCGACGAAGCGGTAGCGCCCGTTCGCATCCGTCATCGTCTCGCTCGTGGCGCCGAGTTCCCCGGACGTGAGCGTGACGTTGACGCCCGGCATGCGGTCGTCGTTGGGGTCCGTGATGGTGCCGGTGATCGAGCCGCGCTCGATCGATTGGCCCCATGCGCCAGCGCAGATGAAGGCGATGACTACCCCCGATCCGATAATCCGTGGGACTCTTGCCATCGCGACAAGAGCGTGAGAACCGGTGGTTCCGCGGTGTCTCATGTCCGCCTTCCTCTCTGACCGGGTTTCCGTCTCCTCCTGGTGCTATGCGCAGGCCGGTGCACTGAGCAGCGCCGGCTGGAAATCTCGTATCGATGTTCCAACTACGTTAGCGCCGGCTGGGGGGCGCGTCAAATCAATTCAGGACGTTGGACAGGGACGGGTCGCCAGGCGTTCCCGGATCAATGTGAGTGCTTCACGGCGATCGTTGTCGGGCAGGGCTTGCCGGGGCGGTCGAACGGTTTCGGACCCCATCCCGACCTCCGCCTGCACCAGCTTGATCGACTGGACGAACTCGGGAACGGTGTCCATACGCAGCAGGGGAAGGAACCATGCGTAGAGTTCGAAGGCTTCCTGCCGCCGGCCCGCCACCGCCAGGTCGAACAGGCGAACGGACTCGTCCGGCAGGGCGTTGACCAGGCCGGCGATCCAGCCCGTCGCCCCCGACCAAACGGCTTCGTAGGGCATGTCGTCGAGGCCGGCGAAGACCTCGAGGCGGTCTCCCAGCAGAGCCTTGACCGCCGTGATCCGCCGGATGTCGCCGCTCGACTCCTTGATCGCCCGGAGGCTGGCGTGCTCGGTGGCCAGTTCACCGATGATCTCAGGCAGGATGTCGACACCGTAGGCGAACGGGTTGTTGTAGAGCATGCACGGCAGGTCCGTGGCCTCGAAGATGGCCGCGAAGTGACCCCGGGTCTCGTGCATCTTGCCGTTGTGGACGTAGGGCGGAAGCACCATGAGCGCCTCGGCGCCGCGTTCGGCCGAGCCGCGGGCGATGCGGACGGCTTCGGCCGTGCTGAGCGCGGAGATGCCCGGCATCACCGGCGCCCGGCCGTCGAGCGCGGTGACGCAGGTCTCGACGATCGCCAGCTTCTCGTCGAACTGGAGGGTGTTGCCCTCGCCCAGAGAGCCGAGAGGCACGATGCCGGTGCAGCCGTGTTCGACAAGCCAGTTGGCGTGCCTTGCGAGGAAGTCGTGATCGATCGTCAGATCGTCGTTGAACGGCGTGGTGATCGCCGTCATGACACCGCGGAATTCCATGTCCTGTTCCTGTTCTGACTCCGTGAGTCCTAGATTCCTTGAACGAGCGGCGTCTTTCAGAGTTGAAGCAGTTTCTCGAGTCTAGAGATCGGCTGGCCGACCGCGGACGACGACCGGCCGAGCGGGATCGCCGACGAAGGGAATCTCCGCATCTGCAGCCCAACGCCGGCCCGCCGCCCAGAAGGAGACGGAGTACGCGCCCGGAGAGATGCAGCCGAGGCCGAGCCGCCCTCGCTCAGAGAACCTCACGCCCCCCGAGGCACCGCTCAGGTGGCCCGCCAGTTCGACGCCCGACTCCGTCCGGACGCTCAGGAAGGACAGCGGTGCGCCTCCGCAATCCTCGTCGGGGCAGTCTAGTTCGACCAGCCGGCCGGTCCAGGACGACAGATCAAGAGTCGTAGGCTCGTCCTCCTCGACGACGAACGACCTGCCGCCCACGCAGGTGGCGCTGTCGTTCCAGACCAAGCCGTACTCACCCGGCGCGAGGTCGCTCCGCGAGTAGCGCCCTTGGGCGGACGCGAGTCCGGTCCCGGCTACATCGCCGGCGGCGTCCACCAAGTGCAGCCAGGCCCCCGCGGCCGGACCACCGCGCGACCGTTGGAGGCTCAGCTCCAACCATCCCGGGGCGCCCTGCGGAAGGCGCAGAATCTGCGGCGGCGGCGCGGCCATCAGAACGAGCTCCACCGACACCCCTCCGTCCGCTGCAGTCCGGCCCCGCAGCAGATAGCGACCGGGCGGGGCCGGCGGCAGTTCGAACGTCCCGTCCTCCGCGGCGGTACCTGCGGCCATTTCGCGCCCGACCCCACCGATGAGCGCCACGCTGCCCGTCACGGGTCGCCCGTCGCGGTCGAGCAGCATGCCTCCAACCCGAATTCCCGCCAAATCGAATCGCGCCTGCGCGCTTTCCGGCCAGAGCCGGCCGACGCTCGACCCGTCCGTACCGTGCCACGTCATCCAGAGCAGATCCTCGGGCGCGCCCACGATCTCGAACGAGCCATCGGCGGCCACCTGGGCACCCAGGCTCTGACCACTCGACCGGAACATCCGGCTCCTCTCACTAGCGGAGCCAGCCCGGGAGCGGAGCATGATCGTCCCGCTCGATCGACCGGCGTCCAGCACCTGGCCGAAGCGCACCGCGCCACCCGGAACCGGGGCACCATCGATCACGAGCGTACTGCGGATCGTCCGTACCGGTGCCCGCAAGCGGATCTCTTGCCGGTCGGCGGGGCCATCGCCCGCGACCGACGCCTCGCGTGCGACTCTTGCCACGTCGGTGCCGTCCGACACCTCGAACCGGTAGTCCCCGGGCGCCAGCAGAAGTTCGGCTGAACTTCGCGGCGCATCTTCCTCCGAGGGTTGGCCCGTTCGCCCCCGTAGGACGAGCGTGGCTTCCGCGATCGGCGCGCCGATTTCGCGAAACCGGTCGTACACGCGGACTATCCCTTCTCCCAAGCCGTCGACGGTGACCGAGACCGGCTGTCCGGCTTCGAGCCAGGTCTCCCCGAGGTCGATCTGCTCCGAATCCCCGAGCACAAGGAGGCGGTCGATGGTTGGCGCGTCTGGGCAGTCGATCCGTAAGTGGTAGCGGCCGCCCGACAGGCCGCCGAGAAGATACACGCCCTCTTCGCCGCTCACGGCGAGCGGCCGATCGCCCATCAGGGCGGCGCGGATCTCGCCGGCACCCGTCACCAAGAGTTCGACGACGCAGCCCGCGGCCGGTACCGCGCCCGTTGCGTCGAAGAGTCGGCCGGAGATGCGGGCACCGGACTCGAGGAACACCGTGCCCAGGTCGACCTCGCCTCCGGGTGCGACCTGCACGCCGATCATCGGCGAGCGCAGGTGATGCTCCGCCTCGAAGGTCACGGCAACCATGCCGCCGGCGAGGAACTCGGAAGGGACCGTGGCCATGGCGGGCGTGGACTCCTGGTTCACAATCACCGCGGTACCGCTCCGGCCTCCCGCTGCCACCGCCTCAACTCGCATCGTGAACTCCGGGACAGGCTGACCGTCCGCGCCCGCGACCTCGACCCGGATGCGCCCGCCGGCAGGCGATGCCGCCTCGTAGGCGCGGGCCAGTTCTAGCCGGAGCGGACCGGAGTCGGCGCTGACTGTCCACGTCTCGCCCTGGTGCGCCGGTGCCGAAACACGAAGCTCGACGGGCTCCGGCGGCAGGCCGGCGACCTCGAACCAGCCCGTCTCATCGGACGTCGCGCACCGGTCCCACCGCCGGAAGCGCTCAGGTGCGTGTTCGTTCAACCAGGTGGCGCAGACGCTGGCGTTCGGGATATGCGAACCAGTGTCCAGAGCCACGATGTTGCCCAACACGGCGCGGCCCGCCTCCAGTCGGACGACCCGTGGCGGCGGTGCCGCAACGTGGCTCACCACGACAGGAAGGTGCCGGGGATCATCCACCACGACCAGAAGCCCCGGCAGCCGCGGCACCGGAGATTGGACCACGCCCCGCTCGTCGGTTCTCGTCTCGACGAGGACGGCCGCCATCGGGGACACGTCGTTCCGGCCTGCGCGCAGGACCATCACGCCGGCGCCTTCCACGGCGTCGCCCGCAGCGTCGACGACCCGCATGCGTTCGGCCGAAGCGTTGGTCCCAGATTGCTGGCGCGCGGGGAGTTCCCCAGTCCAGGTGAGGTGCGCCGCAGCGAGAAGAGCCAGTCGGAGGATCCAGCTTCGGCTCCGTTGTGAAACCCCTCCCCCCACAAGCCCTGCCTGGAACGCCGGGCCTTCGCCTCGGCGCATCACCCGTCCATCGGGGCATACCGGAGCAGGCCCAGAACCTCCTGCACCAGGAGCCGCTCCTCCTCCCAGGGATTCACCGGACGCAGCAGGAGCAAGCGTCCGTCGCGGCCGTAGACCTCGAGACGCGGCCGCTCCACCTTGCGCCCCACCTCCTCCAACGCGTGCAGCGGTAGATTGACCACATGGCCCGGAAAGGGTAGCCCGTCCATACCGGCCTCGACCGGCAGGCCAGCAGGGATGACGGTAAGGACGGCCACGTCCTCCCGCTCCTTCGCCAGTCGGGAGAGCGCCCGTGTCGCGATGAGATCCTGCGGCGAGCAGCGCTCCGGCCGTGGCAGGAAGGCGACTCTCAGCGCGGCGTCATTTAGATGGTCAGCGGTGAACACCCGATGCGCCACGAGATCGACGCCATCCGGCGCGTCGCTCGGTCCGACGCAACCGGCCACTGCAAGGAGGCCGACGAGTACTCCGATCAGTCGCATGTGATCGGTCTCCCTGAACGTACGGCTTCCGCGTCCAGGAGCAGGAGGCGCGTCGGCTGGCGGAACATGTCGTCGGCGAAGCTGCTCGATTCCTCCAGCAGCCAGTACCTTTCGCCGGGCAAGAGGCTCACATGGGCCGCACGGGTTGGCAGGTCGGTGCTGTCCAGAACCGAATCGGTCCGGGGGTCGATGCGGTGAAGTCGCCACGCGACCTTCCCCAGTTCAGGAACAGTGCGAGCGAGGAGATACAGGACGGCGCCATCGCCATAGAGCCCGGCCGCGTACTCGGCTGCTTCCGCGGCGGCATAGAAGCCATCGGCGCTTCCCCAGCCAGTCACCTGCGGCAGCGGTGGGAAGACCTTCACCTCGTCAGGAAAGGCGCTGAGTCCGACCACTCCCTCGCCTTCTGCCTTGTCTCTCCCGCCAACCAGCACTTGAATGAACGGACGGTCCGCGAAGCGAAGCGCGAAGACCCCAGGTGCTTCTCCCTGAGTCGTGGCCAAGGACCTCAAGGGCAGGTGACTGAGCCGCGGATACTCGCCTTTAGCGGTCGACCAATCGTTGACCAAGTCGAACTCGCCGGCCTCCTCTGGCTGCCGTTCCAGCTCCAGAAGGAAGTAGCTCGGCCCTGGCTTCACCCACGCGAAGATGCGACCCGGGCCCACGGCGAGTTCCCGTATGTGTGCTCCGAGCGAAGGTTCAGGACTCGAGTCTTCCCGATGCTTGGTCGTCCAGCGGAGGAGGTTGCGGGGGCGCAGCTCGTTGTCGAGCAGTAGCAAGCTCGCGGCTCCTCCCGTGTCGGGTGTCGGCGGACTGTGTAGGCCCAGAATCACCCCTTCCGGGTCCGGGCCGATAGCGGTCGGGTGTGGCAGACCGCCCTTCGGGTCTGGAAGCCACGAAGGCAAGTCCGGTGGGCCGCTGTAACTGACCTCGCCCGTCTCCGCGTCGTAGACGAGGAGCCGGTTTCGCTTCGAATCCACCAACGCGAACCGGTCGGCCTCCAGCCAGACTCCCTCGACACCACCAAGCCGCGGAAGCTCCCCGGCCGCCACCTGCCGGCAGTCCGTGCCGGAGACGCCTTGGGCACCCCCCAACGACAACAAGGCCAGCAGGCCGGCGAGCCGAAGGCTCAGCCTGCTCGGCGCAACCGTCGCTACTGGCCAGCGCCGCCTCAGCGAGCGCACACAAGCAGCCACTGGTCTGGTGCTGGTGAACATAGGAAGCGACGAGACGCTCCAATGTGCCGGCCGCCAACCGAGATTGACGACCCGAATGCCGGTCGACTCCAAGTGCACCCGCGGCGGAAGTGCGCGCTGTGCCGAAAGCAGCCGTGTGAACGTCGAACGATGGGGCCGTGGCCGCTCGAGAGCAGCGCGCCTTCGTAACGGGCCGCTAGTACGGGCAGATCACCACGCAGTTCATGCAGTCGCTGCCGCTCAAGGGACATCCGCCAGCGTTGAGGTCGAGGCTGAAGCCATCGGCGCAGTACCAGTCGCAGCCGCCACTGGCGGCGAACGGCGTGCCCGCAGTCAAGGGCATGAGCAGGACGAAGAAGATCATCGTCCAGAACACGAAAGAACGAAACCGCTTGCGATCACCCATAGGGGCCTCCCATGTCAGTTGTCCGAAACGCCCACGAACCATGCTGGAGGGAATCCGACCCGGTCCGCGAGATTCTCGGCTGTGTTGGAACGGAGTGACCCTAGGGAACGCCTTACCGGATGTCAAGAGAGAGAGCTGTCCAAGGCCGACGTCGGCCTGTGGGCCGAGGTCGACGCGGCCCGACCGGGGCTTACTGCCGGGCGACCTCCTCGATCGCCGCCATTCCGCCGACTCTTCCGGCGCTGTCGAGGTAGACCTGCCGCACCCTGTCCTCGAACAGCGGGCGGTCGATCTCGTTGAACTGGATCCCCAGTTTCTCGAGCTCGACCAGGGCCGCCGCGGTCATCGAGGCCATCGCCTCCCGTTCGACCTGGACCGACGCCCTGCCGGCGTCGAGCACCGCCTCCTGGATTTCCGGCGGCAGCTCGTCGTAGAGCTTGCGGCTGAAGATCAGCGCCACGGCGAGGTAGAGGTGCCGTGTGTAGGACACGTACTTCGTGACCTCGTAGAAGCGCTCCCCGTAGAGATCGACGTGGTCCGTCTCCGCGCCGTCGACGACTCCCTGTTCCAGCGCCGAGTAGAGCTCGCCGAACGACATCGGCGTCGCCTGCGCGCCGAGGGCGTTGAAGGTGTCGACCAGGATCGGGGTCGGGATGACCCGGATCTTGAGGCCCTCGAAGTCGTCGGGGGTGACGATCGGCCGTTCCGCGTTCCAGGCGTTGCGCCGGCCGGCGAACCAGTAACCGAGCACGAGGACGTCGAGTTCCTCTTCGATCCGGTCGGCGACGCGCTCGCCGATCGGTCCGTCGACCACCCGGTAGAAGTGGTCCAGGTCCCGGAAGATGAAGGGGAAGTTGAAGATCTCGGCCTCCGGGACGAAGGCGGAGATGCCACCGCCGGCGCTCGCGGCCGAGGAGGCCAGTGCGCCCAGCTTGACCATCAGGGTCGCCTCCTCTTCGGTGCCGAGTTGCTCGTTCTCGAAGATCTGGACCGTCACGGCGCCGCCGGACCGTTCCTCGAGAACGCGGCTGAACTCTTCGAAGCCGGCCTGGAACGGGTGTCCGGCCGGGCCGTTGTGGGCGACCTTGAGCACGGTGACGCCGTCGCTGCCGCGGCAGCCGGCGAGCAGGGCGAGGGCGCAGAGCGCGAACGCGGCGGCGCCGCCAGAGTGGAGCCGGCCTGACGGCCGGCGCGTTCTCCTGGCCGCCTTCGGCGGCAGCGGGTCAGAAGACCCGCGCACCGGCAGGCGGCGGCGAGGGCTACTCATAGCCGAGCGCCTCCGGCAGCCAGAGCGTGACGCCGGGTACGAAGGTGATCACCAGCAGCATGATGAGCAGCAGCGCGAGGAAGGGCAGCAGCTTCGGTGTCACTTTCTCGATCGGCGTCTTCGAGATGCCGCAGGCGACGTACAGGCAGATGCCGACCGGCGGCGAGATCATGCCGATGCCGACGTTGGCCGCGACCAGGATGCCGAAGTGGAGCGGGTCCATGCCGAGTGCGAGCGCCGCCGGCAGGAGGATGGGCATCAGGATGATGATCGGCGGCAGGGCGTCCATCACCATGCCGAGGAAGAGGAAGATCAGGTGGACGAAGAGGATGAAGACGATCCAGTTGGGCGCGTGGGTCGAGATCCCCTCGGCCAGCAGATGCGGCAGCCGCTCGAACGTGAGAACGAAGGAGAACATGGACGCCGTCCCGAGGACGAACAGGACGACGCCGGAGAGCGAGGCGGTCTGCAACAGGACCTTCGGGATGTCCTCGAGCTTCAGCTCGCGGTAGACGAAGAAGGACACGAGGGCGCCGTAGACCACGGCGACCGCGGAGGCCTCGGTGGGCGTGAAGACGCCGCCGTAGATGCCGCCGAGGATGATCACGATCATGAACAGCGGCAGGATGCCGTTGCGGATCACGCGGAGGCGCTGCGGCCACGACGCCTTTGCCTCGAGCGGCAGGTTGAGGTCGAGGGCCTTGATGTAGGTCATTCCCATCAGAGCCAGACCCAGCACGATCGCCGGCGTGATGCCGGCCGCGAACAGGGCGCCGATCGACATCCCCGAGACGACGCCGATGATGATCAGGTCGATCGCTGGCGGCACAAGGGTCGAGACGCCGCCGGCCGAGGCGAAGACGGCGGTTGCGAAAGCCGGTGGGTACTGCCGCTGGCGCATGGCGGGCAGGGCGACGGAGCCGATGGCGGCCGTGTTCGCGCTCGGTGAGCCGGAGATGCCGGAGAACAGCATCGTCGACAGGATGACGACCAGGCCGAGGCCTCCGGGCAGGCGGCCGACGAACTGCATCGCCAGGTCGACGATCCGGCGCGCCATGCCGCCGTGCGAGATGAGCGCTCCGGCGAGCACGAACAGCGGCACCGCCAGCAACGGGAAGGAATCCAGGCCGGCGAGGAACTTCTGCGGCAGGACGATCAGGAACTCGGGCGAGCTGTAGAGCAGGCCGACCATGGCCGCGAGGGCGAGCGCGATGGCGACCGGCACGCCGAGCAGCAGCGCCGCCACCAGGGTCAGGATGACCAGGAGTCCCATCGTCCCGGCGTCCTACTCCTGTCCCTGTTCCCGGAGTTCCCGGCGCCAGTTCACGAGCACGTAGTAGAGGGTCAGCGTGCTGCCCACGAAGGCCGAGGAGTACGGGACCGCCATCGACATGCGGGTCGCCGGCGCCAGCATGTCGTGCACCTCGATCGCGAAACGGAGCGACTGGTAGGCGAAGACCGCCAGGAACGCGGACGCCGCGAGCGCGACCGCGGAACCGATCAGGCGCCGCATCGCCGGCGGCGTCCGGTCGACGACGAAGTGAAGCGCGAAGTGCGCGCCCGTCTTCATCGCGTAGGCGGTGGAGAGGGCGGCGAGCCACATCAACAGGAAGCGGGCAAGTTCCTCCGACCAGGACAGCGACGCCTGCAGGACGTACCGGAAGACGACCTGGGAGAAGGTGACCGCGACTAGGGCGACCAGGATCGAGGACACCGCCACCTCGAGCGGGTGGCGGATCAATGCCCGGAACATGGCGCCGAGGCGCTTCAATGCATGTACTGGCCGCCGTTGGCGTAGAAGGTGGCGCCGGTCGTGAACTCGGAGCCGATCATGCAGTCGACCATCCGGGTGATGTCCTCGAACTCGCCGAGGCGTCCCATCGGCAGGGTGGCCAGTTCCTTCGCCAGGCCGTCCTCGGTCTCCAGGTGGTAGCGGTCGATGACCTCGCGCGTCCTGACGGATCCCGGCACGAGGCAGTTGACCCGGACCCTGGGCGCCAGTTCCTGGGCCATGCACTTGGTCAGCGCGATCACGCCGCCCTTCGCGCTGCAGAAGTTCGCTCCGTTCTTGCGCCCGATCTGGCCGCAGGCGGCCCCCAGGTTGATGATCACTCCGGGCCGGTCGGGGTTGTGGAACAGGAACTCCTGGCCGCAGACGAAGTGGCCGCGGAGATGCGCGGCGACGACCGAGTCCCACATGTCGTCCGTCAACTCCGTGAAGGGCGCGTCCCGGTTGATGCCGGCGAAGTTGATCAGGACGTCGACCTGGCCGAACCGTTCGATCACGGCGTCGAACATCGCGCGCACCTGGGCCCGGTTGGCGACGTCGGCCTGGACCTTCATCAGCCGGTCGGTGCCACCCACGCTGGCCGCGATGCGGTCGTAGGTGGCCTGGGCCTCGGGCTCGATCAGGTAGTTCATCACCACCCGGTAGCCCTTGAGCGCGAAGTGTTCGCAGACCTCGGCTCCCAGTCCGCTCGACGCGCCGGTGACCACCATCACTCTGTCTTCGCTCATCGACTCACTCCTCTCGCTCTTCGCTAGTGCCCGCCCCAGATGTCGCCGACGGTGAATCCGTTCGGGAAGGGATCCTCCGGGTCGACGACGTACTGGGCAAAGCCCGTAATCCACGCGGTCCCCGCCAGGGCCGGCACCGCGGCGTCGACGTCGCCCACCTTCGTCTCCCGCACCATGCGGCCGGTGAACGTGGTGCCGAGGACCCCCTCGTGCACGAAGTCCTGGCCGAGCGGCAGTTCGCCCTTGGCCCACATCGCCGCCATCTTGGCGCAGGTGCCGGTGCCGCAGGGCGAGCGGTCGAGGGCGCCGGTCCAGGTCAGCGGCTTTTTCCAGTCGAGCTTGCCGGTCGAGACGATCACCGTGTTGCGCCGGTGGGAGCCGGGGTTCAGCGGCGGCGCAGAGAGCTGGCCGATCGTCACGCCGCGGATCTCGGGGTTGAGCGGATGGACCGGGGGCGGAAGCTGCTCCTGGCAGGCGACCTTGATCATCTCGCCGACACGGGTCGCTTCGGCGGCCTCTTCCGGCGCCAGCGTGAGCCCCACCTGGTCGGCGTCGGCGATGACGTAGAACATGCCGCCGTAGGCGACGTCGACGGTGACCTTGCCGAGTTCCGGCACCTCGAGCACGGCGTCGAGGTGGACGGCGAAGGCCGGCACGTTCTCGAACTCGACCCGTTTCACCTTGCCGCGCTCGACGTCTGCGCGCACCCGGATCAGGCCGGCGGGCGATTCGAGGGTGAGTTCGGTGACGGGCTCGGTGTGCGGCACCATCCCGGTCTCGATCAGCACGGTGACCACGGCGATCGTGTTTGTGCCCGACATGCCGGGGTACTCGACCTGCTCCATGATCACGTACCCGGCCACCGCGTCCGGGTGGGTCGCCGGCAGGATCAGGTTGCAGTTCGCGGCGGGATAACCGCGCGGCTCGCGCAGCATCCGCAGGCGCAGCTCGTCGGCCTCCGTCTCCAGGTAGCGCATCTTCTCGAACATCGTCGAGCCGGGGACGTCGAGGACGCCGCCGACAATGACCCGCCCGGGCTCGCCGCCGACGTGGGTGTCGACGGCGTGGATTACGTGGGAGACATGCATGCGGATTCAGCTACGGCAGAGCGAGACGATCGAAGTGAGGTGCGTTGGAGACGCGCATGCTCAGGCGCTCTCGCCGGGCGGCATGACCGTCATCTTCATCCAGTCCGCCGTGTTGTGGAAGTCGGCGACGACGCTGCCGGGCGGCACCAGCGCGTCGCAGGCGGCCCGCTGCTCGTCGGTCAACGTCATATCGAGCACCGGCAGCAGGTCTTCCAGGTGCCTGAGCGTGCGCGGCCCGATGAGTGGCGCGGTGATGCCGGGCTGGTCCTTCGACCAGAGGATCGCGAACTGGGCCGGCGTCAATCCGGAGTCGGCCGCGATCTCGGCGAACTTGCGGCCGACCGCGATGCCGGCTCGCGTGACGCGGTCCGCGTAGAAGCCGCCGCGCAGCGCGGCGCGGGAGTTCTCGGGGTAGTCCGAGTCGCTGAGGTAGCGGCCGGCCAGCACACCCATCGCCATCGGCGCCCAGGTGATGATGCCGAGGCCGAGGCGCTGGCACATAGGGATCAGTTCGTTCTCGATCCGGCGGTCCAGCAGGTTGTAGGGCGGCTGTTCACTGGCGAAGCGGGCGTAGCCCTTCATCTCGCTCGTCATCACGGCTTCCGCGACCATCCAGGCCGGGTGAGTCGAGCAGCCGATGTAGCGGATCTTCCCGGCCCGCACCAGGTCGTCGAGCGCCCTCAGGGTCTCGTCGAAGGGCATCTCGGGCGAAGGGCGGTGCAGTTGATACAGGTCGATGTAGTCGGTCTGCAGCCTGCGGAGCGAGCCCTCGCAGGCGCGGATCAGGTTGATTCGGGAGTGGCCGTACTCGTTGGGGCCGATGCTGCCGGTGTAGTCCACGACGCTCTCGCCGACGACCCGGCGGCCGTGGTCGACCTTGGTCGCGATCAGCAGCTCATGGCGGCGGCCGTTCGCCTTGAGTGCCCGGCCGATGACCCGCTCGCCCTCGCCCTCGGCGTAGACCTCGCCGGTGTCGATCAGGTTGATGCCGGCGTCCATCGCCGTTTCCAGCATGCGCACGCATTCCGGCTCGGGCGTCGGATCGGCGAAGTTGTCGCTGCCGAAACAGAGGGGCGCGACCTTGACTCCGGTCCGTCCCAGGATGCGGTACTCCATCGCGTACTCCCGTTGCCCGATCGACCCGGTGGTTACTTGTGCCAGCGACGCCCGTTGCTGAGGCCGTCGGCGCGGGGGAAGAGTTCGTCGCGCATCGCGGCATGGTAGGCGAAGCTGGCCAGGATGACGGACGCCTGCATGAGGTCGTCGGCGATCAGGCGGTCGTAGACGTCCATGTTCGTGTGGAACGTCGCGTTGAAGAACTCGAGGTCGTCCTGGATGAACTGGTAGCCCTGCAGGCCCGCTTCGAGAAAGGCCATGTGGTCCGTGCCGCCGGTGTTGCCGGGCACGATCCAGGACATGCCGATGTCGTGGAAGGGCTCCATCCAGGCTTCGAAGATCGGCCGGGACGCGTCGTTGCCCTGCAGGTACATGCCGCGGAAGCGGCCGTACCAGTCGACGTTGAAGTAGACCGAGAGATTCGCGTGGGCGGCGGGCTTCTCGGTCGCTTCCGGGTCACCGAAGTGCTCGCGCACGTAGGCACGTGAGCCGAGCAGGCCGCTTTCCTCGGCGCCCCAGAGCGCGGCGCGGATCGTACGTCTCGGTTCGAGGCCGGCCGCCCGCAGCAGCCGCATCGCTTCGATCACGATCGCGCTGCCGGCGGCGTTGTCCGTGGCCCCGGTGCCGGCCGGCTCCGCGTCCAGGTGGCCGCCGATCATCACGACCTCGTGGGCCAGGTCGCCTCCCGGCAGGTCGGCGATCACGTTGTAGTCGAGCGGGTCGTCGTCGCTGAGGACGTTGCGGACTTCGATCTCCATCTCGACCGGTGTTCCGGCGGCCAGCAGGCGCATCATCCGGTTGTAGTGCTCGGCCGCCACGACGACGCGGGGCATCGGGACCGGTTCGTCCAGAGGCAAGGGCCCGCGGCCCGAGACGTGGACGATTCCCTTGTCCATCGGGCCGACGTTGGAGGAACCGACCTCGACCAGGACGGCGACGCCTTGCCCTTCCAGGAACGTCTCGATGTCGTGGCGCGTCAGTTCGGGCTCGGCCTCGTCGTCCGTCGACCACGTGGGGTTGTTCCGCGGGTCGATCTCGAGGCGGGCCATGCCGCTGAGTTCCTCATCGGAGAGCCGGACCGCCTGCGGCGCGAAGTTGGGAACCAGCTCCCGCTGGGGCGAGATGAGGAGGATCGACGTCTCGACCCGCCCTTCCAGCGCGTTCAGGTCGTCCCGCGTCCGGATGGTCGTGAGGTCGACCGCGCCGACCGGTCCGGCTACCTTGCCGTCCGTGCTCCGGGTACCCGGCTGCGCGTAGCCGATGACCGGCTGGTACTGCGGCGCCGTGATGTGAACCGAAGTGTGGCGGTTCTCCCAGGCGTAGCCGTACTCGCCCCAGGGATCGAGCGTCGCCTGGAGACCGAACCCCTCCAGGGTGTCGCGAGCCCAACTGGCGGCGCCGTCGTAGGAGGGGGAGTTCGCGTACCTGGGGCCGTAGAGGTCGGTCAGGACGTGGGCGAACTCCATGACGCGGGAGCGGTTGAACCCCTCGTCGCGGAGCTCGGCGACGACGTCGAGGTCGACGGTCTCCGGGGAGGCGGCCGATCCTGCTGCACCCTCTTCGCCGGCCGGGACCCCGCACGCCACGAGCGTCGCCGCGAGAGCGACGAGGGCGGGCATCCGGTTGACACCGCGCGCGATCACCGAGTCTTCTAACCTCCGCGGTCTACTGGTCGTTCGGCACTATACAGGCGGCGCCGGGATCACATGGCCACTACACTGCCGCCGTGTCAGCGATCGGCATCGCCGTTCTTCTCTTCGTCGCCCTGACGCTGTACGTAGGCGTCCGCACCTACGCGAAGATCCGCGGACGGGCGACGAACTACTACGTCGCCGGCAACGCGATGCCGGTCGGCGTCGTCGGCATCACCCTCTGCGCCCAGGCGTTCGACGCGAACGGCTCGGTGGGCAACGCGTCGCTGGTCCACTCGAACGGCTTCTGGGCCGGCGCGGTCATCCCGGTCGGGCTCGCCCTGTGCCTGTTCATCGCCGGCACCTGGTTCGCCGAACCGCTGCATCGCATGCGGCTGATGACCCTGGCCGACTTCTACCGGCGCCGGTACAGCGTCCCGACCGAGACCCTGGCCGCGTGCCTGATGCTGCTGAGCAACGTCGTCCTGGTCGCGGGCAACCTGGCGGGCCTGGGCCTGCTGTTCGAACTCGTCTTCGGAGCGCCCTACCTCGCCATGCTGGTCGCCGTCGCGCTCTGCATCCTCGCCTACGCGGTCTCGGGCGGTCTCTACGCAACGATCGCGACCAGCGTGCTCCAGGTCTCGATCTTCATCGTCAGCATCGCCGTTGCCTTCGTCTGGCTCGGCGGCAGCCACGGCTGGGGCACGCTGCTGAGCGCCGCCCCCGAAGGTGCGATGAGCTTTGCGGGCCTCTTCTCGCGGGAGAGCGGCGCCCTCGTCAATTGGGCGGCGCTGGGGTCGCTGGCGCTGGGCGACATCGTCGCCATCGACTTCATCCAGCGGATGATCTCGGCCGATTCGGGCCGCTCGGCGAAGCGCGGCTGCTACCTCGCCGGCGGGCTGACCCTCGTCGTCGGCCTCACGGTCTCGCTGATCGGCCTGTCCGCCCACTACTTCGGCCGCGACGCGGGTTCCTCCCTGCTGATCGACCTCGCGCTAAACGATCTACCTCTACTGGTGGGCGGCGCCATCCTGCTCGGGATCATCGCCGCCAGCATGTCAACCGCGAGCGGCGTGGTGCTCGACCTGGCGAACGTGATCACCCGCAACCTGGTCCAGCGTCACAGCCGGTCGACCTGGGACGACGGGCGGATGCTCCGCTTCTCCCGCTGGATCGCCGTGCCGACGATGGCCGGCGCCGTTGTCTTCGCCTACGTCCGGCCCGAGCCGGGCGTCCTGCTGATCCTCGCCTTCGACATCGTCCTCGCCGGCTGCTTCGTGCCCCTTCTGCTCGGCCTGTTCTGGCGCAAGGCGAACACGACAGGCGCGCTGGCCGGTGTGATCGCCGGCAGCGCCGCGCGGCTAGCGCTTCACTTCGCCGTCACGGACGCCTGGCGCGGCCTGGACACGCTGCTGGCCCCGGTGTTCAGCCTGATCGCGATGGTCGTGGTGTCGTTGATGACCCGGAAGACGCACCCGCCCCGGCACGAGGAACTGAGGCGGGTGCCATCCGAACGCGACCTCGTGGCGGGTCTCGACGGCTGACGGGCGGACCCTAGTCCTTCAATGCCTGCCAGACCGCTTTAGCGATCTGAATGTCCTGGACCGCGACACCGGTCAGGTCCGCGATGGTGATCTCGTCCTCGTCCGAGCGCCCTTTGGCCCTGCCGGCGATGATGTCGCCCAGTTCGACGAGACCGGTTTCGGCCACGTGGCCGCCCGCTACCGCGTAGTGCGACTCACCGTGGTCGACGCACTGCGACCGTGAATCGACGGTACAGACACCCGCTCTTGCGAACAACGCCGGGTCCAGTTCCTGTTTGCCGGGAGCATCGCTACCCATCGCGGTGACGTGAGTGCCCGGCCGGATCCACTCGTTGCGGACGAGAGCACCCCTCGCCGCCGTGGCGGTGACGATCAGGTTGCTGTTGGCGCAGAGGTCCTGAAGCGTCTCGGCTATCTGAACGTCGAAGCCGGAATCCGACAGCTCGCTCCGGTACGCCGCCGACTGTTCGGGGCGTCGCGCCCAGACCCGGACCCGGTTGCAATCGCGCGCATGCCGCAGGTACTGCAACTGCATGCGGGCCTGCATGCCCGCACCGACAATCCCGATGCACTCGACCGCCTCGGGCGCGAGATAGCGGGCCGCGATGCAGCCCGCGATGGCGGTACGCACATCGGTCAGGTAGCCCGCGTCGTCCAGCAGGGCCAACGTCTCGCCGGTCTCCGCCGACAGGACGATCATCATTCCGCGGCCCGTGGGAAGACCGCGCGAAGCGTTCTCATGGAAGCCGGTGGCGATCTTGACGACGAAAACGTCATCGCCGTGGATGTGACCGTACTTGATGTGGCAGTCGCCTGGCGGCGTGTCGAAGCCCAGATAGCCGACGGGAGGAACCGTCGCCGCCCCGCTGGACAGCGCCACGAACCCGGCTTCGATCAACTCGATGGCGGCGGGTACGTCGAGAACGGATCTGATCTCGTCAAGGCCTGCCGATCGCATTCCGAAAATACTATGGCGGGACGACGCCATGACAGACCACCCGACTCTCGGTGACATCGTCCGGGCGCAGCACCGCCTGAAGGATCATCTGCGGCCGACACCGCTCGAAGACGCCGCCGATCTCGGCGCCGGGACGTTTCTCAAACTGGAGAACGCCAATCGGACACACTCGTTCAAGATACGAGGAGCGCTGAACGCCATGCTGTCGCTGGACGAGAAGGCGCTGGCCCGGGGCATCGTCGCCGCGTCTTCGGGCAATTTCGCGATGGCGGTCGCTTACGCGGCGCGTCTGTGCGGAGCATCGGCACAGATTCTGATGCCCGTCGCAACGCCGACGAAGAAGGTAAGCGGAGTACGCCGCTACGGCGCCGGTGCCGCCGAAGCGGTGCTCTTCGGTGACAACTTCGACCAGGCCGAGGCCGAAGCCCTGCGCCGCGCCCGGGGCGGCCTGACCTGGTTGTCGCCCTACAACGACAGTCGGGTGATCGCCGGGGCCGGCACCATCGGCGTCGAGATCGTCTCCGGGTTGCCCCGGGTCGAAAGGGTGCTGGTCCCCGTGGGCGGCGGCGGCCTGATTGCCGGCGTTGCCACCGCCCTGAAGGAGCTCAACCCCGCGGTCGAGGTGATCGGCGTGAGTTCCGAATCGACGCCGGCGATGTTCAACGTCTTCCACAACAACGACAGGCCGCAAGTCTGGAACACCCTTGCCGAGGCGCTCTCGGGCGATATCGAGCCGGGCTCGATGACGGTGCCGATCTGCAGGCGCTACCTGGACGATGTGGTGCTTGTTGCCGAGGATCAGATCGCGTCGGCGATGCGGTTCCTGGTCGATGCGCAGGGCTGGGTGGTCGAAGGCGGCGGCGCGGTCGGTGTGGCGGCCCTCTTGCAGGGCGCGATACCGCGCGACGGCAAGATCACCGCGGTGGTCGTCAGCGGCGGCAACGTCGACGGAGAGACGTTGCGGCGGATTCTCCAGCTTCCTGAACGGGGGTAGCCGTGCCCAGTTACGTTCTGCGGCGCCTGGGAGATCTCCTCCGGCGTGAACTCGAGGCGGAGGGCCTTCGGGTGGAGGCCGTCACCGAGAACGGCGAGCCGGTCCTGGTCGTCGGCGAGATGAAGGTCTACCCTCGTCGCCTGCTCGAAGGGCAGGTGGCCGAAGCCGGCGATGTCGGTGCCGTTGACCTCGACTGGCTCGCCAGGTCCCACCGCACGTACTTCCGCAACCTCCGGCGCTTCCACCCGAGTCTGGTCACGCCGTCGGATTCCTGACGCGACGTACACTTGGCGGCCGATGCGGAACGCCCTGGGCCGTCGATCGATTCTTCTCTGTCTCGCGGCGGCCGCGGCCGTGGGAGGCTGTGGGGGCGACGGCAGGACGCCGCTGGTCGTGTACTCGCCGCATGGGCGCGACCTGCTGACGGTGGTCGAGCAGGCTTACGAAGAAGCGCGGCCCGATGTCGACGTGCGCTGGCTCGACATGGGCTCGCAGGAGGTCTACGACCGGATCCGTTCGGAACGCGCGAACCCGCAGGCGGATGTCTGGTTCGGCGGCCCGGCGACGATCCTGGCGCGTGGCGCCGCGGAGGGACTGCTGGCGCCGTTCGAGCCCTCCTGGGCCGGGGCGCTCGATCCGGCCGACCGGCATCCCGAGGGGCTCTACTACACGCTGTACCAGACGCCGACGATCATCGTCTACAACCGCGATGCGATCGGCGAGGACGAGGCGCCCGCCGACTGGGACGATCTGCTCGACGAGCGCTGGCACGACGAGGTCGTGATCCGCGATCCGCTCGCCAGCGGCACGATGCGGACGATCTTCGGCAAGATCCTGGCGGACTCGGTGTCGGAGACGGGCAGCACGGAGGCCGGCTTCGACTGGCTGCGCCGCCTGGACGGCCAGACCCGGGAATACGTCCACAGCCCCGCGGTCCTGCACGAGAAGCTGACCCGCCAGGAGGGCGTGCTCACGCTCTGGGAGATGACGGACACGCTGTCCCTGATCGATCGCGGCGCGCCGATCGCCTACCGCTTTCCGGCGAGCGGCACCGCGGTGATCCAGGATTCGGTCGGCGTGGTCGCGGGCTCGGACAATGAGGACGAGGCGGAGGCGTTCATCGACTGGCTGGGCTCGCCCGAGGCCTTGGGGCTGGCCGTGGCCGAGGCGTTCCGGCTGCCGGCGCGAGGTGATCTCGATGCCGAGGAACTCGCGCCCTGGGTAGCCGACGTGCAGTCGCGACTCCGCCGCGCCGAGGTCGACTGGCGGATGATCGAGGAGAACGGCGCCGCGTGGATGGCGGAGTGGGACCGGGCCGTTCGCGGCCAGGGCGGAGGATGACCGGACGCGCCCCGCGGTGACGGCGTCCGGGGTTTCCGTCCGCTTCGACGACGTCTTCAAGGCGTTCGACGAGACCGTCGTCCTCGCCGGCGTCTCGTTGACCGTCGAGCCCGGCGAGATCTTCGCCCTGCTCGGCCCGAGCGGCAGCGGCAAGACGACGATGCTGCGCCTGCTGGCCGGCTTCGAGCAGCTCGACCGCGGTCGTCTGCTGATCGCGGACGAGGCGGTCGAGCACCTGCCTCCGGCCCGGCGTGGCGTCGGCATGCTGTTCCAGAGCTACGCGCTATTCCCGCACCTGAGCGTGGCGGAGAACGTCGCCTTCGGGCTGAAGGTCCGTGGCGGCGGGCAGACCGAGGCGGAGGCCCGGGTGGCCGAGATGCTCGAACTCGTCCGACTCTCCGGCTTCGAGCAGCGGCGGATCGCCGAGCTTTCGGGCGGCCAGCAGCAGCGGGTCGCCCTCGCCCGGGCACTGGCGCCGAGGCCGCGGGTGCTGCTGCTCGATGAGCCGCTCTCCAACCTCGACCCGGCGTTGCGCGAGGAAACCCGGGCCGACCTGCGGCGCGCGGTCAAGCAGACGGGTATCACGACCGTGCTGGTGACCCACGAGCAGGAGGAGGCCTTCGAGCTCGGCGAGCGGATCGGCCTGCTGAACGAGGGAGGCCTGGAGCAGGTCGGAGGGCCGGCGGAGCTCTACCGGGATCCCGCTTCGCGTTTCGTGGCCACGTTCGTCGGACGCTGCTCCGTGCTGGCGGGGTTCGTGAAGGAGCGGCACGGCGGCGACGCACTGAGGGTGCGACTCGCGGCGCAGCCCGAGGCTCCGGCCTGGCGTTGCCGGAGTAGCGGCGAACTCGCCATGGACGACCGGGTCGACGTCTGCGTTCGTCCGGAGGCCGTGGAACTCGAGACGGGCGAGGCGCCGGGTCTTGCTGGCGAGATCGAGGCCGAGCGCTTCACCGGCAGCAACAGCTTCTACACGGTGCGTCTGGCGGCGGGACCAACCGTCGAGGTGGCGATGCCGGGAACCGCGGCCGGCTTGAGGGGCGCCTGCGTCGTCCGGCAGCTTGCCGGAGAGTTGCCGTCCGCCTTTGCCGCCGCGGAGTCCGATCCTTGAGCGCCGCCGGAGCGGGCCGCGGGGCGCCGCGGCTCCGCTCACTCATGCCGTGGCTGGTGCTGGCGTTCCTGGTCTGGCTCGTCGGCTACCCGCTGCTCGTCGTCGCGGCGGAGGCCTTCGGCATCGGCAGCCCCGATGGAGGCGGCCCGACGACCGAGGCGTTCCGATCCTTCTTCACGCGCGCCGACGAGTGGAACGCGATGTGGCGGACCCTGTGGATCTCCGTGCTGTCCACCCTGGCTGCGGCCGCGATCGGGGTGCCGCTGGGTTTCCTCTTCGAGCGCAACGAGATCCCGGGCCGGCGCCTGCTCGGCGCGCTGGTCGCGTTGCCGGTCGCGCTGCCGCCGCTGGTCGGCGTCATCGCCTTTCTCTTCCTCTACGGCGAGAGCGGTCTGGCGGCGCGCGGCCTGCAGAGCCTCGGTCTCGACGTGTCCTGGCGCCTGACCGGAGCGTGGGCGATTCTCCTGGTCCACGCGTACTCGATGTACGTCTACTACTACCTGTTCACCCGGGCCGGGCTGTCCGGGCAGGACGGGGCGGCGATCGAGGCCGCGCAGAGCCTGGGCGCCAGCAGGTCGCAGATCCTTTTCCGGGTGACCCTGCCGCGGCTTCGGCCGGCGCTGGCCGGGGCGACGCTGCTCACCTTCATGACCTCGCTTGGCTCGTTCTCGGCACCGTACATCTTCGGCGGCGGCTTCCGGGTGATGACGACCCAGATCGTCGCCTCCAAGCTGAACGGCGAACTGCGCATGGCGTACGTGGAGACGACGATGCTGGCTCTCCTCGCCTTCGCCTCGTTGCTTCTGCTCCGCAAGATCGATCCGGGCCTGGATCTGGCGTCGGGTGCGCGGGGCACACCGCCGGCGCGCCGGCGCCTGCACAGCCAGGGCGCGCGGATCGCCGCCGCGGCCGGCGGCTGGGTCCTGGCCGGTGTGCTGCTGCTGCCGCATGCCACGTTGATCCTGATGTCGCTCGTGCCGCCGAACACCTGGACTGTGGAGGCGTTCCCGCCCGTGCTCGGGCTCGTCAACTACGGCGAACTCCTGTCATCGACCGAAAGGCTGCGGCCGGCGTTGAACTCGATCTGGATGGCGGCCGTGGCGACGCTGGCGGCGGTCGTGGTCGGCGTCATGGCGGCGCGGCTGTCGCTCCGGCGGGGCGGCCTGCCGGGCCGTGCGCTGGAGGCGATGATGACCCTGCCCTGGGCGATCCCCGGCACCGTGTTCGCTCTTGCCCTGGCGGCGGCGATGAGCGTCAACGCTCCCTGGGTCGGCCGCTTCGTGCTGGTGGGCACGCTGTGGATCCTGCCGCTGGCCTACCTGGTTCGCTCGCTGCCGCTGACCGGGCGTTCCATCTTCGCCGGCCTGCGTCAGCTCGACCCGCGCCTGGAGGAGGCGGCGGCGAGTCTCGGCGCCGGCTCGTTGAGAACGGTGCTGCAGATCGTGCTGCCCCTGCTCCGGCCGGCGGTGATCGCGGGCGCCGGCCTCGCCTTCATCACGATGCTCGGCGACTTCGTGACCTCGATCGTGCTCTACACCTACGACACCCGTCCCATCTCGATCGAGATCCAGTCCAGCCTGCGCATTCAGGAAACGGGGATTGCCGCCGCCTACGGCGTGCTGCTGATGATGTTGAGCGCGGCGGCCTTCATCGCCTGGGACGACCGGGCCGGCGGCCGGCTCTGACTGCTCGAAGACCTCCGTGTCACGGCTGATCGACCATCGCCTGGCGGCGCTCATGGTCGTCGCCTTCGTCAGCACGCTGGGCGAGTTTCTGGTGGTGGCGCTCCTGCCCTTCTACGCCGAGCGCTACGGCGCGACCCCCCTGGAGATCGGCGCCCTGGTGTCCGCCTTCGCCCTGGCGTCGATGGCGACCGCTCCACTCTGGGGCCGGCTCGCCGACCGCAGAGGCCGCCGGCCGGCGCTGCTCCTTGGCCTCGTGGTCTCGGCCGCGGGCTACATGCTCTTCGGCCTGGCCCAGTCGCTCGAACTGCTGCTCCTGGCCCGGCTGGTGCACGGTGTCGGCGGCGGCACGGTGCCGGTCGTGTTCGCCTACATCGCCGACTCGGTCACTGGGGAACGCCGTGCCGAGGGAATCGGCTGGGTGACCGCCGTCACCAGCTCCGCCGCGATGATCGGCCCGGCCGTGGGCGGTCTCGCGGGCCAGCTTCATCCGGCCGGCGCCGGCGCCGTGGCCGCGGCGTTCAGCCTGGCGGCCGCGGTGTTCGCGCGTTTCCGGCTGCCGGAGTCGCGGCAGAGAACGGAAGGGGAGCCGGCGGAGGAGACGCGCTACTCGATCCTCGCCGCGGTCGGTCGCGTGGCCGGGCAGCCGCTGCGTCCGCTCAACCTGCTGATCTGGATCTACGCCGCCGGACAGATCGGCATGGCGGGGATGACCGCGATCATCGGCCTCTACCTCGGGCGCCGTTTCGGCGTGGACGAGTCGAACATCGGCCTGTTCTTCTTCTACCTGGGCGGCCTGTCCATCGCCTTCCGGGTGTTCGCTTTGGGGCCGGCCGTTCGGCGTTTCGGCGAGGTCAGGGTTCTGCGCGCCGGCGCCGTGAGCTTCGGCGTCGGATTGATCGCCATTCCGTTCGCCACGGGTCTCTGGACGCTTGGAGCGGCGATCTTCCTGGTCCCGCTCGGAACGTCGCTGCTCTTCCCCTGCACGACATCCCAGGTCTCGAAGCGCGCCCCCGGAAGCGGCGTCGTCGGTCAGGTGCTCGGCGTGCAGCAGGCGTACGGCAACGGCAGCAAGATCGCGGCGCCGCTGGTCGCGGGCTACATGTTCCAGGCGTTGTCGCCGGAGGCGCCGTTCATTGCCATCGGAGCGGTGCTGATCGTCGCGGCGGCGATGTCCGTGCGACTGCCGGCCGAGCCTGCCGGGTAACCTGTGCCGCACAGGGAGGTACAGGCATGCCCCACTTGTCGTTGTCCGCGCTGTCGGCCGGCACCCTGCTCGAGGCGGCGGGGATGCTGCTGCTGTTCATCGGTTTTCTCTTCGTGGGTTCGATGGTCCTGCCGGGCCGCCGGGTCGCCGGTCCGGAGCTCGAGGGGGAGACGCGCGTCTACAAGCTGAACGGCCTTCCCCTTTTCCTGGTCACCGTGACCCTGGGAATCGTCGCCCAGGGGTTCGGCTGGTTCTCCTTCTCCGTGCTGCACACGCGCTTCGCCGCGTTGTTCGTCGTCGCGAACGTGTTCGCCTTCGCTGCTGCCGCCTGGCTCTACTTCCGGGGTGCCCGGGCCGGGGCCGCCTCCGCGGACGCCGGGCGAGGGTTCCTGATGGGTTCGGAACTCAATCCGACCTGCTGCGGCGTCGACCTGAAGATGTTCAGCTACCGCCCGTCGCTGATCGGCCTGGCGGTGTTCAACCTCTCTTTCGCCGCCGTCCAGTTCGAAACCGACGGCCGGCTGACGCTGGCGATGGCCGTCTACCAGGCCATCACCTTCGTCTACGTGTTCAACTACTTCCAGTTCGAGTACGGCATGGTCCACACCTGGGACATCATCGCCGAGCGGTTCGGGTTGGGCCTCGTCTGGGGCGACTACGTCCTGGTGCCGTTCTTCTACTGCCTTTCCGGGTGGTGGCTGGTCGACGCGCCGGACACCCTGCCGCCGGTCGCGGCGGTCGGGATCGTCCTGCTCGCCGCCTTCGGCTTCTGGATGTTCCGCGGCGCCAACGAGCAGAAACACCGCTTCAAGCAGGACCCGAACGTCAGGATCTGGGGCCGGCCCGCCGAGACCCTGGACGGGCGTTTGCTGGTGTCCGGTTTCTGGGGCAAGGGGCGGCACCTCAACTACACCGGCGAGATCTGCGTTTACTTCGCGTTCACCCTGACCACCGGCTTCGTGTCCTGGGTGCCCTTCCTGCTGCCGGCGTGGTTGACGGGACTGCTGCTGCACCGCTCGAGGCGCGACGACCGCCGATGCCGCGCGAAGTACGGAGAACTCTGGGAGCGTTACACGAAGCGGGTGCGTTACTCGGTGCTGCCGTTCATTCCGTAGGGGATTCCGGTGCGGACGGCGCTGCGCGCCGGCAGTGTTTCCTGAGGCGGGTCAGAAGACCCGCGCACCCAGCGAAAAGGGCGCGGCCATCGGCCGCGCCCTTTGAAGACTTGGTAGCGGGGGCAGGATTTGAACCTGCGACCTTTGGGTTATGAGCCCAATGAGCTACCAGACTGCTCCACCCCGCGTCAGGACCGAAAATCGTGGCACAGGCGGGAGGAGGTGTCAACCATTCGGACGCTCCGGCCGCGGGACCGCGGCTCGTGTAGGCTCTCCCCGTGTCGGCGACGCCGGAAGGTAGGCGCGAACGGCTGCGGGAGCGCGTGGATCGTTGGCGCGAGAGGGCTCAGCGTTCGCTGCCGACGTTGATCGGCGTGGGGCTGATCCTGGCCCTTCTGTTTCTCGCGAGGGCGGGCTCCGAGAGCTACGCGGGCTTGGCTGAGCTCGCGGAGCGCGAGGGGGAACTCGAGATCGACCTGGAGGAGACCCGGCTGCGCGTGGAGCGACTCAGGCGCACGGTGGAGTTGCTCCAGGACGATCCCGTGGTGCTTGAGCGGCTGGCGCGCGAGGAGCTGGGCCTCGTGAGGCCGGGCGACACGGTTGTCGTCCTGCCGCAGACGGACGACTGACTCCGACCCCCCGACCGGTGTCCGCGTGGCGTGAACTGGGCCGCCGCATTCGTCGCGGCCGGGACTACCGCGAGTTGGCGGACGCGGAGAGGGCCGCCGTCGTCGGTCTGCCGGTGCGGGCGGCCGCGGTCGTGTTCGAGCTGCTGGCGGAGGACCGGGACGGGGCGCAGCTCGTCGTCGTGCCGAGCGAGAACGAGGTTCTGGCATGGACCGAGGCGGCGGGGCTGCTGCGTGGACGGGGCCGCTCCCGTCTCATCCCCTTCCCGTCGCCGGCGCTGACGCCGTACCAGCAGGCCCAGGCTTCCCTGCTGGTGCGCGCCCAGGAAAGCACGGCCTACGATGCCCTGCTCGGGGCTTCGAGAGTCACCGTCGTCTGTACGCCGCGGGCCCTGTTTCACCGCCTGGCGCGGCCGGACGCGTTCCTCGGGTCGGTGGTCGAGCTCGAGGTCGGCGGCGAGGCTTCGCCCGAGGATCTGCTGCCGCGTCTGCTCGCCCACGGCTACCGGCGGAGCGACCTCGTGGCGGCGGTCGGTGCGGTGGCGCAGCGCGGCGGCGTGTTCGATCTCTTCGCACCCGGCGAACCGCGACCGGCGCGCCTCGACCTGTTCGGCGACACGGTCGAGAGCATTCATCGTTTCGATCCGTCCACCCAGCGTTCCGAGGAGCCGATCGAGTCCCTGCGGATCCGGCCGCTGACGCCCTTCGTCGCCGGGCCGGAGCGGGCGGCGGGCCTGTCGGCGCTGCTGCTGGAAGAACGGGGCGGCGACCTCTCGGACCAGGCCCGGTCCCAGTTGGAGGAGATGGCGGCGGGGGAACCCTTCGACGGCTGGGAGAAGTACCTGCCCCTGCTCGAACCGAGCACCAGCCTCGGCGAGGTGATGGCGGATGCTCCGGTGGTCGTGGTCGATCCCGAGCGGGTGGGCGCCGAGGTCGAACAGCATGCCGGTCTGTTGTGGGAGGAGTACGGACGGCGTTGCGAGGAAGGCGAGATCGCGGCCGAGCCGGAGCGGTTGACGGTGCCGGCGGACCAGGTCCTGGCACTGGTTGAGCGAGCGGCGTTCCGGGTCGGCGGAACGTTCGATCGGGTTCCTGGCGATCCGACTTCGGCAGGGCGGCGCGAGCGAGTCGACTTCGGCGCGGTCGAGACGGACGTGCTGATCGATCAGCTTCCCCGTTTCCCGCGCGAAGTGGAGACGGCCGCCGCGCGCGGCGACGACCTCTGGCTGGTGGCGCGCTCCGAACGGCACGAGGCGCTCCGCCAGACGCTCGGCGGCCGGGAGATCGACTGGGACGGCGGCGCGGTGCGCCTGGTCGATGGCGAGCTGGCGCGGGGCTTCCGGCTGCCGCACGCGGGGCTGGTGCTCTACGGCGAGGGTCAGCTCTTCCGCCGGAGGCTCTCCACGAGCCGCCGGCGCCGGCGCATGGGTCCCTTCGTCTCCGGCCTGCGCGACCTGCGCGTCGGTGAGTTCGTGGTTCACGAAGATCACGGCATCGGCCAGTTCCTGGGGCTCAAGACCCTCGACGGTCCGTCCGGCGAGGGACCCGCCGTTGACGGCGACCCGCTCAGGCGGCAGCAGGCGCGCGCGGTCGAGGTGATGGAGCTTCTCTACTCGTCGGGACGGACGCTGCTCCTGCCGCTGACCCGCCTGGACGAGATCGAGCGCTACAGCGGCATCGACGGCATCGCGCCCCGGCTCGACCAGTTGGGCGGCAGCAGCTGGGCGAAGAAGAAGAGCCGGATCCGGCGCAGCCTCAAGGCGATCGCCACCGACCTGCTTAAGCTCTACGCCGAGCGCCGGCTGGCGCAGGCCGTGCCCATGGACGCGGACAGCGACCGGCAGCTCCAGTTCGAGAGCGCCTTTCCCTACGAGGAAACGCCCGATCAACTGGAGGCGGTGCGGACGATCAAGGAGGATCTCGCCCGCGACCGGCCGATGGACCGCCTGCTGTGCGGCGACGTCGGCTTCGGCAAGACGGAAGTGGCCATGCGGGCGGCGTTCAAGGCGGTCGACAACGGGTTGCAGGTCGCGGTCCTGGCGCCGACGACGATCCTCGCCGATCAGCATCTGCGGACGTTCCGGCGGCGATTCCAGGGCTTCGACGTCGAGATCGAGATGGTGTCCCGGTTTCGGTCGGCGGCCGAGATCCGGGCGATCCGGGATCGCCTCGCCGCCGGTCGGATTCATGTCCTGATCGGCACCCACCGGCTGCTCAGCCGGGACATCGACATGCCCTGCCTGGGTCTGGTCGTGATCGACGAGGAGCAGCGTTTCGGCGTCGCCCAGAAGGAACGGCTGCGCGAGCTCCGGCGCAACGTCCACGTGCTGGCGATGTCGGCGACGCCCGTGCCGCGCACCCTGCAGCTGTCCCTCGCCGGGGTGAGGGACCTGTCCCTGATCGAGTCGCCGCCGCGCGACCGGATGGCGGTAGAGACGAGGATCCTGCCGTTCTCGGGCGATCTCGTGCGCGAGGCGATCGAGTTCGAGGTGGAGCGCGGCGGCCAGGTGTTCTACGTCTACAACCGGGTCGAGGACATCGAGGGGATCCTCCGCTATCTGCGCGAGCTGGTCCCGGGGCTCAGGATCACCGTCGGTCACGGGCAGATGGAGGAGGTCGAGCTGGGCCGGCGCATGCGCGCCTTCACGGCCGGTGAGTACGACCTGCTGCTGGCGACGACGATCATTGAGAACGGAATCGACATTCCGAACGTGAACACGATGCTCGTGCACCGCGCCGATCGCTTCGGCCTGGCCCAGCTCTACCAGTTGCGGGGCCGCGTGGGCCGCAGCGATCAGCTTGGCTACTGCTACCTGCTGGCGCCGCCGGATACCGTGCTGTCGGAGGAGGCGCGCAGGCGCCTCGTGGCGATCCGTGAGTTCACGGAGCTCGGGGCGGGTTTCCGCATCGCGGCTCGCGACCTGGAGATCCGCGGCGCGGGTAACCTGCTCGGCGCCGAGCAGAGCGGTCACATCGCGGAGGTCGGGATCGAGACCTACATGAAGATGCTGGAACACGCGATCGCGGAGCTGCGTGGCGAGGCGCCGTCGGAGGCGCCGTCCGCGACGATCAGCCTGCCCGCGGCCATGTCGATTCCGGAGGACTACATCGGCGAGATCTCGCTACGGCTGGAGATCTACCGGCGCCTGGCGGACGCCGCGGAGGATCCGGCGATGCTGCTCGCCGAACTGCGCGACCGCTTCGGTCCGCCGCCCGAGCCCGTCCACACCCTGATTCAGGGCGCCGAACTGAAGCGGATCGCCGAAGGTGTCGGCGTCCAGGCCATCGCCCACCGTAACGACCGGCTGACGATCCGGCTGCGCCGCGACGCGAAGATCGACGTCGAGCGGCTGATCCGCTTCGTGTCCGAACGGGAGGGCGCCGCCTTCGCGCCGGACGGCGTGCTGACGCTGCGGGACGTCCCGGGACGGGAGTCGATGGAGATCTCGCTGCAACTGCTGGAGCTGCTGTCGGGCGAAGCGCAGCGGCGCCTGGGCGCCGTGGAGACGGTCCATTGAGTGCCGGGCCCCGCGCGGAGTGGCGGCCACTGGGTGCGCCGGCGTCCCCGCCGGCTGCCGCCGCAGGCGGCCGGAAGAACGCGCCGGCCGCAAGGCCGGCGTCCGCTTGGCTGTTGGCGGTTCTGTGCCTTGCCTGTGCGGGGAACCTGCCGGAAGGAGTCGTCGTGCGGATCGGCGGCGAGGAAAAGAGCTACGAGGATTTCGACCTCTACGTCTCGAGAGTCCTCGACGTCGACGCCTCGCGGTCGAGCAGCGACGTGCTCTCGCGGCTGTTCGAACGGTTCGTCGACGATGAGCTCCTGTTGCGATGGGCCCGGGATCGGGGATTCGCGGACGAGGCGGCGACCTCGCACGAGGCTGCCGCGTCACTGCTCGAGGCTTCGCGGCCCGAGATCTCCTCGTCGGACATCGAGAGCTACTACGCGGAGAACCGAGGCGACTACCAGCGTCCCGTCCGGGCGCGCCTGCGCCAGATCCTGGTCGAGGATCGCGCCAGCGCGGAGTTGGCGCTGGCCGAACTCGAGGCCGGAGTCGACTTCGCCGAGGTGGCGCGGATCCGTTCGATCGGGCCGAGCGCTCCGGACGGCGGCCTCCAGGGCGAACTGTCGCGGGAGGACCTGCCCGGAGCCCTTGCCGACGTCGTCTTCGCGCTCGATGAAGGAGAGTGGAGCGAACTGCTGGAGGCGGACTTCGGTTTTCGCATCTTCCAGGTCGAGAGATTCCTGCCCGACGAGACGCTGTCCCTTCAGGCCGCGGCGCCTTCGATCCGGTCCCGGCTGGTTGCCGAACGGAGCGAAGCGGTGATCCGGCAGGCGATAGAGGAGGCGAGGCGGGAATACAATCTGCGGGTTGCGGTTTCACGATTACCGTTCGAGTACAGCGGCGCCTACAGCACATCCGCAGCCGAGTGAGGGAGACGACATGAGCCGAGAACCCTGCCGCCGTCGCGGCGCCGACCTGCGATTGGCCGCCCTGGCGACATTGGTCGCGGCGCTGGTTGCGCTCCCCGCGACCGCGCAGTCGGAACCGGGCGCGGAGAATCGCGTCGTCCTGCGCGTCAACGACCGGATCGTGACCCTCTACGAGTACCAGAGGGCGCTTGCCGAGCAGATTCGCCAGATCCGGAACACGCCCGGCCTCACGGAATTGCAACGGCAGGAGCGACTGGGCGAGGTCGGCCGCCTGATCATGAAGACCATGTTCGAGGAGCAGTTGATCCTCTCCCGGGCGGACCAGCTCGCCGTGGCCGTCGACGAGAGCGATGTCGAGCAGCAGATTCGGGCGACGTGGGAGCGGTTCGGCATCGAGAACGAGGAGCAGTTCCGGGACGCCCTCGCTCAGTCGGGGATGCGCGAGGAGGACTTCCGCGAGCGCACGCGTGTCGAACTGCGAGCCAACATTGTGCGCGGCCGGGAAGTCGCACCGCGGATCGATCTCGCGGACGAGGACCTGCGCCGGTTCTACCGCGACAACCAGGAGCGTTTCGCCATCCCCGAACGGGCCCGGTTCGAAGAGGTCGTGATCCTCGAAGGCGTCGTTCCGGCGGACCGGATGGCGCCGCTGGCGTCGCTGGCGCGGACCCGGCTGACCGCCGGTGAAGCGGCCGCGGAGGTGGTGGAAGGTCTTGGCGAGGGAGCGACCTCGGTCGATGTCGGCTGGGTCACGGCGGGCGACCTGGCGCCGGCGCTGGATGCCGTCGCCTGGGACCTGCAAACCGGCGACGTGGCGGAACCCGTCTCCGCGCGAGGCGGCCTCCACGTGCTGAAGATGCTCGAGCGTGAGCCCGCTTCGGTTCAGCCGTTCGAGGAGGTGCGCGACGCGATCGAGCGGCAGGAGCGCGGCCGTCTCTTCGACGAGGAGTACGTTCTCTACATGGAGGAACTCGCGGAGGCCGCCTACATCGTCGAGCGCCTGCCGGAGGAAGCGGTGGGATACCGGCCGGTCGCGGCGCCATCGCTCGATGCCGACGCCCTCGGGCTGCTCAGTCGCTTCGGGCCCGATGCGAGCATGCAGCCCGACGCGAGCGCTCGGGACGCGGACGAACCCGCGGCCGAAGAGAGCGGCGATTCCGACTCCTGACCCTGCTCTGGCGCTGCTCCGGCGGCAGCCGAGCGCCTCGATCCCATGGTGGAGCAGAGTGGTCTGAAGTAGACAATAGTGGCCTAACGGTGCTAGTGTTCCGCCTCTGAGCGTCAGTTTGTGGGCAATTCGGCCCGCCTGACTCTCGGAGCGTGAGCGATGTTTCGAGGGCATGCAGAGGCCAAGATCGACGTCAAGGGCCGGCTCAAGGTGCCGAGCGTCTTCCTCCGCCCGCTCCAGGAGCGGTACGGCCCGGACATCTTCACGACGTCGCTGCGCGGCGACTGCGCGTGGATCTACCCGCTGCGGATCTGGGAACAGGCGGAGCAACGACTGGCCCGGTTGCCGTCCACCCATCGGATGCGCCGGAAGTACGAGGCCCGGGTCAGCTACTTCGGCCAGCAGAGTCGCCTCGATGCTCAGGGCCGGCTGATCGTTCCGAGCCGGCTACGGGAGCGCGCGGGAATCGACGGCGAGGTCGTCATCTTCGGCAGGCCCGACCGCCTGGAGGTCTGGAACCTCGGACGGATGGAGAGCGAGCTCGAGGCCAACCCGTTCACGGACGAGGACCAGGACGAACTCACCCGGGACCTCGAGGCGCTCGACGAGAACGGAGACAGGGACGGCTAGCGATGTGGGCGAACGAACCGTCTCTCACCTGCCCGTCCTGGTTGACGAGGTGCTGCGGTTCCTTGCGCCCGAACGGGGCGGCTGGTTCGTCGACTGCACGGTCGGGTTGGGCGGCCACGCGGCCGAACTGCTCCGGCCCCACCCCACGGCCTCGGTCCTGGGGGTCGACCGCGACACGGAGGCCCTGGAACACGCCTCGAACCGGCTGCGCGAGTTCGGCCCGAGGGCCCGTCTCGTCCACGGCAACTTCGGTTCGATCCGGGAGATCGTGGCCGCGGCGGGCATCGGGAAGCCGGCGGGAATCCTGGTCGACCTTGGCGTTTCGTCGCTCCAGCTGGATCGGCCGGAACGCGGCTTCAGTTTCATGCGGTCCGGGCCGCTCGACATGCGGATGGACCAATCGCCCGGATCGGCAACGAGGACAGCGAGGGACGTCGTGAATCTGGAATCCCAGAACGTGTTGGAGACCGTGCTGCGCGACTACGGCGAGGAGCGGCAGGCTCGCAGGATCGCGCGGGCGATCGTCGAGCGCCGCCGTCGTGAGCCGATCGAAACCACGGACGACCTGCGCGATCTGGTTCACGAGGCGATCGGCGCGTCCAGAGTGCGGCGCGGCCGCGCCTTGCGGGCCGGCGCCCGGTCGATCGATGCGGCGACGAGGACTTTTCAGGCGCTCCGCATCGCGGTGAACGAGGAGCTGTCCGGGCTCGGAGCGACACTCGAACAGGCGATGAAGCTGCTCGACCGGGACGGGCGGCTGGTCGTCATCTCGTACCACAGTCTGGAAGACCGGATCGTCAAGCACCGCCTCCGCGCGAGCGCGTTGGGCGAAGTGGATCCGATCACCGGCCGGCCTCGCACCGAGACCCGCCTGATCGAGCTGATGACCCGGAAGCCGATCCGGCCCGAGCCGAGCGAGGTCCAGTACAACCCGAGGTCGCGGTCCGCCCGGTTGCGGGCGGCGAGGCGCCTCTAGCGCCTGGGTTCAGGGAACCGGGACGGTGAAGACCGGCTACAGCGTCAGCAAGGAGGTCGCGAATCCCTTCCTGGTGCGCCAGCGGGATCCCGGTCGCCTGCGCGGTCTCTGGCCGGTGTTCGCGATCCTGTTGCCGTTCGCGGCGGCCGTGTTCGCGTACACCTGGGTTCACGAACAGGGACTCGAGGCCGGCTACCGCATCGAGGAACTCGAGCGGAGCCTGGAGGAACTGCGGCAGCAGGAGCTTCGGCTCGAGTTGGAGGCTACCCGGCTCAGCCGGCCGGAGCGGCTCTCCGCCCTGGCTCTGGAAGAACTCGGGATGGCGCCGCCGACCCTGGACCAGATGGTCTTCCTGAGCTCTGAGAGCGTGTCCCTCGTCGAGGCCGGCACGGCCGCGGGGGCATCGCAGTGAACGCGCTGGGACCCCGGGCGCGGAGCGCCAGACGCCGATACGCCGGAAGGTTGGCGGTGCTGCTCGTGTTTGCCGGTCTGTGGATGGGCGCGATCGCGGTGCGACTGTTCGACCTGCAGATTCGCGGGGCTGACGAGTACCGCGAACGGGCCGCGCGCCAGCAGCGAAGCGAAGTCGTCCTGAACCCCAAGCGGGGCACGATCTACGACGCCCGCCGTCGACCACTCGCGGTTTCCGTGGAGACGAGCACTCTCTATGCCGAGACCGCGAAGGTAGGGGATCCGTCGGCCGTTGCCGCACAGATCGCTCCCCTGGTGGGCCGGTCCAGGGAACGGATCGAGGCGCTGCTCAACAAACCGGGCCACGTGCCCCTGGCGCGCAAGCTCGACCGCGAGGTGGCCGACCGGATCGACCTGTCCGCGTTCCCCGGCCTCTACTTTCTCGGCGAGAGCAAGCGCAAGTACCCGATGGGTCCCCTGATGGCCCACGTGCTCGGCTTCGTCGGCACGGACCGCAGCCTCGCCGGCCTCGAGTACCGCTACGACCGGGAAGTCGCGGGCGAGTCGGTTCGGAGGCATGTCCTGCGTGATGGCCAGCAGCGACTGGTGGTGGTTCCCGGTTCCCTGGGCGAACCGAAACCGGGAGCGGACGTCCATCTGACGATCGACGCGACGATCCAGCACCTCGCGGAGCGCGCCCTGCGCGAGACGATCGAGTCGTCGGGCGCCAGCGCCGGCAGCGTCGTCATCCTGGCTCCCGAGGACTCGGCGGTGCTGGCGATGGCCTCCTACCCGACCTTCGATCCGAACCGCTTCGGCGACTTCGGCCCGAACGAGCGGCGAAACCGCGCGTTGCAGGATTCGTACGAACCGGGCTCGACGTTCAAGATGATCACGGCGGCCGGCGCGTTCGAGAGGGGAGTGGTCCATCCCGACCAGATCATGGATTGCGGCAACGGCCGGATCCGGGTCGGCAAGGCGCTGATCAAGGACCACAAGCCGTTTCCCGAACTGACCTTCCGCACGGCGATCGCCAAGTCGAGCAACGTCTGCGCGATCAAGGCGGGTGGCCTGGCCGGGTCGGAGACGATGCAGGAGCTCGTGACGGCGTTCGGCTTCGGCGAGGTCACCGGCATCGACCTCGATGGTGAACATCCGGGCATCGTTCCGCTCCGGGTCTGGGACCAGGAGACGACGGCGTACGCCTCGATGGGTCATGGCCTGGCGGTGACGCCCCTCCAGCTCGCGAATGCCTACGCGGCGATCGCCAACGGCGGGGTGTGGAACCGGCCCTATCTGGTCCGCGCGCTGGAACGGGAAGGGGAAGTCGTCGACGTGAGGCCCCGGAACCGGGGCCATCGCGTGATCTCCAAGGCAACGGCGTACCGGGTGATCCGCCTGCTCGAGGAGGTCGTCGTCAGCGGCACGGGCCGTAAGGCCGCGATCGCCGGCTACCGGGTGGCCGGCAAGACGGGCACCGCCGAGAAGTCGGACGCCTCCGGTTACTCGGAGACCGGCCGCGTTGCGGGCTTCGTTGGTATCGCTCCGGCGCGGGCTCCGCGCCTGGTCTGCCTGGTGATGATCGATGAGCCGACCGTCTCCACGTCCGGCGGCGAAGTGGCGGCGCCGGCCTTTCAGCGCATCATCAGCGAAGCCCTGTTCTATCTCGGCGCGACGCCGTCGCGCCAGCCGATGGGCTGGAGCCAGCCTGTCTGGTTGCAGCCGGCGCCCGCGCCGCTCGAAGGGCCGCCGCGGATCCGGGTCGCGGCGACGGCCGCCGAGACTGCGGCCGATCAGGACGTCGCGCCGACGGAAGGCGAGCTGTGGACGGCAGCGGGATCGAGCTGATGAGACTCGGCGACGCGGTCGCCGACCTGCCTCTGCGCTCGGAGCTGAGCCTTCCCGCGGCCGATACCGAAGTCACGGGGATCCAGCACGACTCCCGGCGTATAGGAAGCGGCGATCTCTTCGTGGCCTGGCGGGGCGAGGTTCACGATGGCCGGGCCTTCGCGACCGATGCCATAGCGCGCGGCGCCGCCGCGGTCCTTGCCTTCGGGCCCCCGCCTGACGCGACTTCCGTCCCCTGGCTGGAGGTCGACGATCCACGAGGCCGGATGGGGCCGGTGGCCGCCAGGTTGTACGACCACCCCGAGCGGGAGCTCCTGACCGTCGGCATCACCGGCACCAACGGCAAGAGCACGACCGCCCAGTTGATCGGCTCCTGCCTGACTCGTGCCGGTCGACCGGCGGCGGTGATCGGAACCCTGGGCAGGAGCGTCCGGTTGCCGGGCGCCGGGCTCTCCGACACGAGCCCGCTGAGTTCCACCGTCTCCGGCCGGACGACGCCGGAGAGCAGCGACCTGTTCCGGATGCTCAGACGGGCCGTGGACCTGGGAGCGCGGTCCGCGGCCGTCGAGGTCTCGTCCCATGCGCTCGATCAGGGGCGGCTGAACGGGATGACGTTCGACGCCGCCGTGTTCACGAACCTCACGCGCGACCATCTCGACTACCACCCATCGATGGAGGCCTACTACGAGGCCAAGCGCCGGCTCTTTCTCCTGCTCCGCTCGGGCGGTTGCGCGGTGATCAACGTCGACGACGAGTACGGCCGCCGGCTGGCGGCGGACGTCGGGAGTGCGGCTCGGGTGTGGCGGTGCAGCAGCGCCGGACGGAGCGATGCCGACGTGCGCGTCGTCCGGTCGGAGCTCGACCTCGCGGGCATCCGGGCCGAGATCGAGACGCCCGGGGGCGGTCTCTCGCTCGTCAGCCGGCTGCTCGGCCGGTTCAACCTCGAGAACCTGACGGCGGCGGTGGCCGCCGCCAGCGCGCTGGGAGCGCCGCCCGACGCGATCCGCGACGCGGTTGCCGCGGAGCAGCCACCGGACGGCCGGCTGGAACCGGTGGACCGCGGCCAGGAGTTTCCGGTGCTCATCGACTACGCCCACACCGACGGCGGTCTGCGAGCCGCGATCGGGGCGATCCGCGAACTGGGCGACCGGCGCATCCTGGTCGTGTTCGGCTGCGGCGGCGACCGGGATCGCGGCAAGCGGGAGTTGATGGGACGCGCGGTGGGTGAACTCGCGGATCTCGCCATCGTCACCGACGACAATCCCAGGAGCGAAGACCCGGCCCTGATTCACCGGGCGATCGTGGCCGGACTGGGCGCGGCCGGGGGCTGTGGCCACGAGGTCGTACCGGACCGCCGGTCCGCGATTCGTCGATCCGTGGCGCTGGCCGCCGCCGAACCCGGATGGGCGGTGCTCATCGCGGGCAAGGGTCATGAGGCGACGCAGACGATCGGGAAACGGAAGTTGCCCTTTCGCGACCGGGACGAGGCCGAGCAGGCCCTGATTGCGCTGGGAGGGGAGCTGGAGGTTGAGACGGTCCCTTGCTGATGCGGCCGAGGCCATGAACGGCACACTGATCGGAGACGCGGAACCGGCCGCGTGCTACCGCGGCGCCGCGATCGATTCGCGGCGAGTCGAGGCTGGCGAGCTCTTCTTCGCGTTGCCGGGAGAACGGACCGACGGTCACCGGTTCGTGGCGGCGGCCCTGGTCGCGGGCGCGGCGGCCGCGGTGGTCAGAACGCCGGTCGAGGACGCCGGCGGTCCCCAGATCCGCGTCGACGACGTGACGGACGCGCTGCACGACCTGACTCGCGAGCACCGGCGACTGCTCGAGATCCGGGTGGCCGCCGTGACCGGTTCGGCGGGCAAGACGACGACGAAGGATCTGCTGGCCCTGCTGCTCGGCGAGCGCTGGCGGGTGCGCAAGAGCCCGGGCAACCTGAACAACCTGCTCGGCTTCCCGCTCACCCTGCTGGCCATCGGCACGGACTGCGAATGGCTGGTCGCCGAGATGGGGATGTCGGTGCCGGGTGAACTGGCGGCGGTGAGCCGGCTCGGACGGCCGGACGTGGCGATCTTCACGAACGTCCGGCCGGCGCATCTCGCCGGCTTCGAGGAGCCGGAAGGCGCCCCGGCGGACGTCGGGGCGATCGCCCGGGCCAAGGCGGAGCTCCTGGAGGGCCTCGCCGCCGACGGTCTGATCGTCGCCAACGCCGGCGACCCGCGGGTCGTCGGTCTGGTCGAGCACTACCTGGCTGCGCGCGCCGGGGAAGCGACCCCGGCCCCCGGGAAGCACGCGGAGCGCGTGGTGTGGTTCGAGGTGGAACCGGCGGCGGGCAAGGTTCCGCGGGCCGAGGTCACGGCTCACGGGGTCGAGCCCCTGGCCGGAGAGCCGGGCACGCGATTCAGGCTGGAGTACCGGGGCGCGCGGGATCGCCATGTGGCGGCCAACGTCGAGCTGCCGCTCCACGGCAGGGTGAACGTCGAGAACTTCCTGGCCGCGGCGGCCTGCGCCCTGCGCCTCGGCGTGCCGATCGAGGCGGTCGCGTCGGCGGCGCGCCGGCCCCGTCCCGGAGCTGGCCGCGGCGAGGTCATCTCGCTGCCGTCAGGCGCCACCCTCGTGGACGACTCCTACAACTCGAACCCCGAGGCGGCACGTCTGGCGCTCGAGGCTGCGCGGCTACTCGACGGCCGCCGCCATGTCGCGATCCTGGGCGACATGCTCGAGTTGGGCAGCGCCGAACTCCGCTACCACCGCCAGTTGGGCCGCGACGCGGCGGAGCTCGGCTTCGGCCTGGTCGTCGGCGTCGGCGAGCTGGCGTCGGAGACGGTCGCGGCCGCCGGAGCCGCGGGCGTCGAGACCGCCTGGTTCGCGGACACGCGGGCCGCGAGCGCCGGAGCTCCGGCGCTGATCAGGGAGGGCGACGTCGTCCTAATCAAGGGCTCGCGCGGTGCGGCGCTGGAGCACCTGGTCGACGAGCTGGTCCCGGAGAAGGCGCTGGTCCAGGAGAGGCCGAACTGATGCTCCTGGACCTGCTGTTGCCGCTCGGCGACCGGATCGCGCCCTTCAACGTCATCCAGTACATCACCTTCCGTTGCGCCTGCGCGGCGCTCACCGGCGTCCTGCTGAGCCTGCTTCTGGGCCCCAGCTTCATCCGCGCGGCGCGACGGCTCTCGATCGGCCAGACGATCCGCGAGGAAGGGCCGGAACGGCACCAGAGCAAGGCCGGCACGCCGACGATGGGCGGGTTGCTGATTCTGACCGCCGTCATCGTGCCGACGCTGCTCTGGTCGGACCTCTCGAACGTCTACGTCTGGCTCGCCATCGGTACGACGATCGGGCTGGGCGCCGTCGGCTTCGTGGACGACCTGCTCAAGGTGAGGCGGCGCCACAACGGAGGCCTGAGCATGAGGGCGAAGTTCGCCCTTCAGTTGGTCGTGGGCGCGGCGCTCGGCGCCGCCCTCGTCAACCTCACGGAACTCGACGCGAATCTGAGCTTCCCTTTCTTCAAGACGCTGGTGCTCGAACTCGGGGTCTTCTACATCCCGTTCGTGGCGCTCCTGATCGCTGGATCCTCGAACGCGGTCAACCTGACGGACGGTCTCGACGGGCTGGCGATCGGCGCCACGCTGGTCGCGGCCGCCACCTACGCGGTCTTCGCCTACATCGCCGGCAACTCGATCGCCGCGCGCTACCTGCAGGTGTCCTACGTACCCGGGGCCGGCGAGGTCGCGATCATCTGTTCCGCCCTGGTCGGCGCCAGTCTGGGCTTCCTCTGGTTCAACGCCCACCCCGCCCAGGTGTTCATGGGCGACGTGGGGTCGCTGGCGATCGGCGGCACGATCGGGGCGGTGGCGGTGCTCTCGAAGCAGGAGCTGCTGCTGGTCCTGGTCGGCGGGCTGTTCGTCCTCGAGGCGCTGTCGGTGATCGTCCAGGTGGCGTCGTTCAAGATGACCGGCCGGCGAGTCCTGCGGATGGCGCCGCTGCATCATCACTTCGAACTCCGCGGTTGGAGCGAGAACCAGGTCATCGTCCGGTTCTGGATCCTCGCCGTCCTGTTCGCCTTCCTGGGTCTCTCGACCCTCAAGCTGAGGTAGCGGGTGACCCCTGAAGTGAGCCGCACCGGGATGACCGAAGCAACGCCGGTCTCCGCGTGGCGGAGTGTGCTGGTCTACGGGCTGGGCCTGTCGGGTGTCGCGGCGTCCCGGGCGCTCTCCGACCGGGACGTCCGGGTGGTGGCGGTGGACAGCCGTCCGGCGTCGGACCTGGGAGAAGCTGGTCGCGAACTCCTGCGAACGGGCCGCGTCGACCGGCTGCTGGCAGAGGAAACGGCCGCGTTGCCGGCCGGCGTCGACGCGGTGGTGCTGAGTCCCGGTGTGCCGCCGGACCGTCCGCTCCTGCGGGCCGCCCGGTCGGCGGGCATTCCGGTACTGGCCGAAGTCGAACTCGCCTGGCGCCTCCTGGCGGCGAGGGCTTCGCCGACCGTGGTCGGCGTGACCGGTAGCAACGGCAAGAGCACGACGACCGCTCTCACCGGGGCGCTCCTCGAAGCGGCGGGTTATCCGGTCGAGGTCTGCGGCAACATCGGCACGCCTCTGTGCGCCCGGGTCGACGGTCCGCCGGACCGCGTCTTCGTGGTCGAGCTCTCGAGCTTCCAGCTCGAGGCGGTGGACCGCTTCCGTCCGCGTGCGGCGGCCCTGCTCAACATCAGTCCCGACCACCTGGACCGCTACGCCAGCGTCGCCGACTACGCCGGCGCGAAGGCGCGCATCTTCGGCAGGCAGGCGGCCGGCGACGTCGCGGTCGTGAACGCCGACGACAGCGAGGCCCGCTCGTGGAGCGGCGGCCGCCACGGGGCGCCGGCCGCGGTGAGGCGACGGTTCTTCTCCCGGCTACGCAGGGTCGAGGACGGCTGCTATCTCGATCGCGACCGCGTGATCGAGGTGGGGCCCGAGTTCCGGCGGGAGCTGTTCCGTCTTGGCGACCTGAGGCTCGACGGGCTGCACAACGTGGAGAACGCGATGGCGGCCGCCCTCCTCGCGACGGCCGTCGGCGCCGACCCGAGCGGATTCGCGCCGGCGTTGCGCGGCTTCGACGGCCTGCCGCATCGGATGCGCCTCGCCGGCACGGTCGGCGGCGTGCGCTACTACAACGACTCGAAGGCGACGAACCCGGCGGCGGTCGTGAAGGCGCTGGCCGGGTTCAGCGACGGCAGCGTCCACCTGATCCTCGGCGGTCGGGCGAAGGACGAGGCCGGGGCCTTCGCCGAGCTGGCGTCGGTGGCGGCCGTCAAGGCGGCGGCGGTGTACCTGATCGGCGAGGCGGCCCCGGTGATCGCCTCGGTGCTCGCCGGCGCTACCGAGCGCCGCCTCTGCGGGACGCTCGAACGGGCGGTCCGGGCGGCGTCGGCGGCCTCGAACGAGGGCCAGACTGTCCTGCTCTCGCCGGCCTGCGCCAGCTTCGACCAGTTCGAGGACTTCGCGGATCGCGGCCGCCGTTTCGAGGAGCAGGTGCGGGCGCTTGCCGCGGCCGGCCGGGAGGGCGGCCATGGCTAGGAAGCTCGCGATCGACAAGGTCCTCTTCACGGTCGTCGTGCTGCTCGTCGTGGCGGGCCTGGTGATGGTGTACTCCGCCAACCCGCCCGACCCCGACGGCGGCTTCAAGCGCCAGTTCGTCACCCAGTTGCTGGCGGCCGTCGTCGGTCTGGCGGCGATGCTGGTGCTCATGAGCATCGACTACCGGAGCTGGGCGAAGCCCTGGCTGGCCTACGCCGGTCTCGGCGCGTCGCTCGTTCTGCTGGTCGTTGTGCTGGCGGCGGCGCCGATCAACGGCAGCAGCCGCTGGTTGTCCGTGGGACCGCTGACCTTCCAGCCCTCCGAGCTGGCCAAGATCGCGGTTGTCGTCTTCATCGCCTACCAGCTCCACCGCTGTCCGGAAGGGGTCAGCCAGCCCCGGGTGCTCGTGCCGTGCGGCCTCGCGGTGGGGCTGGTCACCCTGCTCGTCCTGCAGGCGCCGGACTTCGGCAGCGCGGCGCTCATTCTCGGGATCGCCGGGGTCATGCTGTTCCTTGCCGGCCTCTCCTGGCGCTGGATCGTCCCCGCGATGGTCGTTCTGCCGGGGCTCTTCGCTCTCTTCATCTGGGCCGAGCCCTATCGCAGGGAGCGTCTTCTCGGCTTTCTCTCACCGGAGAACGATCCCTCCGGGAACGGCTTTCAGGTGCTGCAGTCCCTGATCGCGATCGGATCGGGCGGCGTCACCGGCCAGGGTCTGGGCGAGAGCGCCCAGAAGCTCTACTTCCTGCCGCTCGCGACTTCCGACTTCATCTTCTCGATCGTCAGCGAGGAACTGGGGTTGCTCGGCGCCGCGGCGGTGCTGGCCGCCTTCGGCGTGCTTGCCTGGCGCGGCTATGTCGCCGGACACCGCGCGCCGGACGCCTTCGGCCGCTTCCTTGCCTGGGGCTTGACGTCCGCGGTCCTGATCCAGGCCCTGGTCAACGTCAGCGTCACCGTTGGACTGGTTCCGGTGACCGGCACGCCACTGCCATTCCTGTCGCACGGGGGGTCGTCCCTCGTCATGACCCTCATCGCCTGCGGTCTGCTGTTGAGCGTTTCGGAGCATGGATGAGCACCGGCACTCACCGCGGCACGGTCGTCTTCTCGGGCGGCGGCACGGGCGGCCACGTGTTCCCCGGCCTGGCAGTGGCCGAGGAGCTCCGGACTCTCGGCTGGAACGCCGCCTGGATCGGCCGGCGGGGCAGTCTCGAGGAGCGGCTGGTCGCGTCGGCCGGAGTCGACTTCAGGGCCTTGCCGGCGCGCCCGTTCGTCGACCGCGGCGGCGCGCAGCGGGCGCTTGCCCTGGCGGTCCTCCTGCTCTCCACCCTCCGCGCCGCGGCGCTGTTGCGGCGGTTTCGCGCGGCGCTCGTGTTCGCGACCGGCGGCTACGTCTGCGCTCCGGCGGCCCTGGCGTCCCGGCTCCACGGCTGCGGGCTCTATCTGCTCGAGCCGAACGCGGAGAGCGGCTCCGCGAACCGGAGACTGTCGCGCTTCGCGACCGAGGCGGGCGTCGCGTTCGAGTCCGCGGCCGGGGGCCTGGCGTGCGAGGCGCGGCTGGTCGGCGTGCCGGTGCGCCGGGCTTTCCGGGAGATCGAGGAACTGCGCCTCAGTGGCGATCGCGTTCGGGTTCTGGTGCTTGGCGGCAGTCAGGGTTCCGATGCGCTCAACCGCCTTCTGCCGGGTCTGTTCGCGCGTGCCGTGGGGACGAGCCGGGTCGAGGTCACGCACCAGTCCGGTCCGGCCTGGGTCGACGAAACCCGCGACCGCTACCGGGGCGTGGCGACGCCGGCGCTTTCCTCGACGGTGACCGGCTTCATCCAGGACACCGCCGGCGCGATGCAGGCGCACGACCTGATCGTCTCGCGCGCTGGAGCGGTGACCGTGGCCGAGATCGCCGCCGCCGGCCGGCCGGCGGTCTACGTTCCGCTGCCGATGGCCGCCGGGCACCAGCGCGGCAACGCCCGCGCGATGGTGGAGGCGGGCGCCGCGGCCCTGGTCGAGCAGGAAGAGCTGCAGGGCGAGGGGGCCGCGGAGCGCTGCGCGCGGCTCATTGGGGATCGCGAGCGCCTTCTGGCCATGGCGCGGGCGGCTCGGGGCTTGAGCCGGAGCGACGCGGCGAGCGATATCGCCGCCCGGGTCTGCGAGATCGCGGAGCGTCGGGGGACAGCCGGCTGATGCTGCTGTTTCTGCGCAGCGCGGGGCTCGAGCGGGTCCATTTCGTGGGCATCGGCGGCGCCGGCATGAGCGGGATCGCCGAGATTCTCTTGAACTACGAACTGAAGGTCAGCGGCTCCGACCTGGAGCGGAGCGAAACGACCGAGAGGCTCGCCGCGCTCGGCGCCCGGATCGCCATCGGCCACAGCGCCGGGAATATCGATCGGGCCGATCTCGTGGTCATCTCGTCCGCAGTGCCGGCCGCCAACGAGGAAGTCGCGGCGGCGCGCCGGCGCGGCGTGCCGGTCGTGCGCCGCGCCCAGATGCTCGCCGAACTGATGCGGCTCAAGTACGGCGTCGCCGTGGCCGGTACCCATGGCAAGACGACGACGACGTCGCTCATCGGCACGGTGCTGACCGACGCCGGTCTCGATCCCACGGTGATCGTCGGCGGACGCCTGCGGGTCTCGGGCACCGGCGCCCGCTACGGGAGCAGCGACTATCTGGTCGCCGAGGCGGACGAGTTCGACCGGAGTTTCCTCGATCTGGCGCCGGTGATCGCGGTGATCACGAACATCGATCTGGATCATCTCGACACCTACCGCGACCTGGCCGACATCCAGGATGCCTTCGCCCGCTTCGCCGGCCGCGTGCCTTTCTTCGGCCAGGTGATCGCCTGCGCCGACGACGCGAACGTCCGGGACCTGCTGCCGCGCCTCGCCGACCGGCGGATCGTCACCTACGGCTTCGACCAGGGGGCTGACCTCCGGGCGCTGGAGGTGTCGGCGACCGGCGCGGGTGTCCGGTTCGAGGTCGCCGACGCCCAGTTCGGCACGCTCGGTGTTCTGGAACTGCCGATGCCGGGGCGTCACAACGTCCTGAACGCCCTCGCGGCGGTGGCCGCGGCGCGGGCGGTCGGGCTCGACTTCGAGGCGACGGCCAGGGCGCTCTCCCGTTTCCGGGGCGTCCACCGGCGATTCGAGCGGGTGGGGCAGTGGCGGGGCGCGACGGTGATCGACGACTACGCGCACCATCCGACCGAAGTCGAGGCGACGCTGAGAGCGGCCCGCGAGGTGCTCGATCCTGGCGGCAACGGTGCCCGGACGGTCCGGATTCACGCCGTGTTCCAGCCCCACCTGTTCAGTCGCACGCGGGATCTGGCCGACGACTTCGGCCGCGCCCTGCTGCTCGCCGACAACGTACTCGTCGCCGACATCTACCCGTCCCGTGAGCGGCCCATCCCCGGAGTCGACGCGGGCCTGGTGGTGGCCGCCGCTTCTCGCGCGGGTCATCGCAGCGTCAGCGGCTGCGGACCGTGGCAGGCGGCGGCCGACCGGCTGCGTTCAGAGGTCGGGGACGGCGATCTCGTCCTCACTCTGGGAGCAGGCGACATCTACCGGCTGGCTCATCGACTCGCCGCCGGCGGGGAGGACGCTTCGTGACTCGCCGGGCGACCCGCAAGCGGTCGGGCCCTCGCCGTCCCGTGCGGCGCAGACGGCCGCGGCCCGTCGTCTGGCTGGCGCTGGGAGCGGGGAAGGTTCTGCTCGGCATCGCGCCGGTGGTAGGGGCCGGCGTGTGGCTGGCGACGGCGCCGGTGTTCGACCTGGAACTCGACATCCAGATCGAGGAGGCGGAGCGCGTGTCCGAGGCGTGGGTGCGGAGCCGGCTCACTCCGCTTGAGGGACGGAACCTGCCGCTGCTCTCCCTGGAGCCCGCCGCGCGCCGGCTCGATCACGAGTGGATTCGTGAGGCGGAACTGGTCAAGCGCCTGCCGAACGAGCTCACGGTGCGGGTCGTGGAACATCAGCCGGCGGCGCTGTTCGCGGCCGGCGACCGCGCGTGGGTGATCGACCGCGACGGTCGGGCGATCGTTCCGTGTGAGCGGGCGCTCGACCTGTGCGGCGGCGATCTGGTCCGTGTGTCGATCGAGAGCGCGCTGGCTGGAGATCGCTCGGGGGCCGGCCCGGCGCGGAATCCGGGAACTGGCGAGGTCTCATCCAGGGACGTGCCGGGCGAGGTTCTCGCGCGAACGCTGAAACGGGCCCTCGACGTGGCGACCGAAGTCAGGGCCTTCGAATGGGGGCGGCAGGTCCGGGCGGTGGAGGTCATCAGTTTCGGGATCGTTGACGACGACTACCTGCTGGCGCGCACCGGCCGCCCGGCGACGGTGCTCGTTCGCGGCAGCGACCTGACGGCCAAGGCCTCGGTGTTCGAACTGCTGCGCAACGCGATCACCGAACACAACGATCCCGAAGTCGTGGACCTGCGGTTCAGGGATCGGATCGTCCTGTCGATGGAAGCGCCGGGCGCGCGAAGCGCTACGGACACGGAGGGCGCCCCGGCCCCCCAGGACGAAGTTCAAGCCCCTTCATAGCCAGAGAGGACGAAGAGGATGCCGAAGACGGATACACGGGTGGTCGCCATCGATGTGGGCTCGGCCAAGGTCGCGGTGTTGATCGCCGAGCGCACGGAGGTCGATGGAGAACCGGCCCTCGAGATCGTCGGCGTGGGGCGGGCGCCCAACCGCGGCACGCTGAGGGGCCACATCGTGCATCTGGACGCGACGGTGAGCGCGCTCAAGCGGGCGACCGAGGAGGCGGAGACCATGGCGGGCGTCGAGATCTCCCGTGCCTTCGTCGGTATCGGCGGATCCGATCTGCGGTCGGCGAACAGCCACGGCACCGCCTACGTCGACTGCGGCGACCGGGGGATCTCCCGCGCCGACATCGACCTCGTCCTGAACGCTGCCCGGGGAGTGCCGCTTCCGCCGGACCGGGAGATCCTGCATGCGATTCCGCAGGAGTTCTCGGTCGACGACCACGGCGGCATCGCGGACCCGCACGGGATGCTGGGTGGCCGCCTGGAAGCCAAGGTTCATCTGGTCATGGGCCATGCGCCGCGAACCAGGACGCTCGTTCGTTGCCTGAACCGCGCCGGCGTGGAGGCCCGGGAGATCGTCTTCGAGCCGCTCGCCACGGCCGAGGCGGTCCTTCTTCCGGACGAACGGGAGCTGGGCGTCCTGTTGCTGGACATCGGGTCCGGCACCTGCGGCTTCGCCTTCTTCCAGCACGCCGAAGTGCAGCACAGCGGAGTCCTTCCGTTCGGCGCCAGTCACTTCACGGCCGATATCGCCTCGGTGCTCCGGACGTCGTTCGCCGGCGCCGAGACGCTCAAGTTGCGGGACGGCTGTTGCCTGATCGGTCTGGTCGATGGCGACGACGGGCTGGTCGTGCCGAGCGTCGGAGGCGGCAGCAGCAAGACGATCGCGCGCGGGAATCTCGCCGAGATCCTGCAGGCCCGCGCCGAGGAGATGTTCCACCTGATTCGGGCCGATCTCGAGAAGGCGGGCTGGGCCGACCAGCTTCGCGGCGGACTCGTCCTGAGCGGGGGCGGTTCGAAGCTGGCCGGCCTGCCCGAGCTCGCTCAGCAGGTCTTCTCCTGCGACGTTCGCTACGGAGTGCCGCTCGGTCTCGTCAGCGAGATCGAGGGTCTCACCGACCCGACCTGGGCCACGGCCGCGGGTCTTCTTCGCTATGCGGTCGCCTCCGAGGAGGCTCGCCTGCCCATTGCGCGCCGCCGCTCTCTGGGCGGCGTGCGCTCGGTGATGGGCAATCTGCGCCAGATGTTCAGCGATCTTGTCTGATTTGAGTTTTGATGAACCTAGCTTCGAAATGGAGGGAGCCATGATTCTGATGGAAGAGCAGCAGTCGACCGAGGTCAAGCCGACGATGGACGCGGAGGTCTCGTCCGAGGAGAGCTTCGGACCGGCCAAGATCGTCGTGGTCGGGGTAGGCGGCGGCGGCGGCAACGCCGTCAACCGGATGATCGCCGCCAATCTGGGCGGCATCGAGTTCATTGCCGCCAACACCGATCTGCAGGCTCTGCGGCGCTGCGAAGCGCCAACGAAGCTACAGCTCGGGCGCAAGATCACCCGCGGCCTGGGAGCCGGCGCCGATCCGGAGGTCGGTCGCAACTCGGCGCTCGAGGACACGGACAAGATTCTCGACATGCTGAACGGGGCGGACATGGTGTTCCTGGCGGCCGGCCTCGGCGGCGGCACGGGCACCGGCGCGGCGCCCATCATCGGCTCCCTGTCGGCCGAAGTCGGCGCCCTGACGGTCGCCGTGGTCACGAAGCCCTTTGGTTTCGAGGGCCGGCGCCGGATGCTGTTGGCGGAACGCGGGCTCGAGGAGCTGCACAAGGCGGTCGACACCGTGATCGCGATACCGAACGAGCGGCTGCTGAGCTTCGTGGACCGGGGCACGTCCCTCGCCGACGCCTTCGTGACGGCGGACGACGTCCTGCGGCAGTCGGTTCAGGGCATCAGCGACCTGATCACGATGCCGGGCGAGGTGAACGCCGATTTCGCCGACGTGCGGGCGATCATGTGCGGCCAGGGCATCGCGGTGATGGGCACGGGCGTGGCGTCGGGCGACAGCCGGGCGCTCGAAGCGGCGCAGCGGGCGGTGTCGTCACCCCTGCTCGAGGATGCTTCGATCGAGGGCGCCAAGGGCTGTCTGATCAACATCACCGGCGGCAGCTCGCTGACCCTTCACGAGGTGGCGGAGGCGGCCAGCACGATCTCCGACGCGGTCGACCCCGACGCGACGATCATCTCGGGTCTCGTGGTCGACGGAACGATGGAAGAAGAGGTGAAGGTGACGGTGATCGCCACCGGCTTCTCCGAGGACCGCCAGCCGCGTGAAGGCGCCGGCGTCAAGGCCGCCGAGGCCGAAGCGACCGCACCTGCCGATCCGAACCTGGCCGATGCCGCCCCCGGGAACGAGGAGGCCGGCGAGGAGGAAGGCGCCAAGGGCGAGTTCCGCGATCGCATGCTGGCCGAGCACCACAAGATCGATCCGGGCGACTACGGGCCTAATTGGAGGAACGTCGACGACTACGACATCCCGACCGTCCTGCGCAAGCAGATGGACTGAGGCGCCGCCAGGCGGCTACGGCCCGCAGCAATCCGGCAGGAACGTCGACGACTACGACATCCCGACCGTCCTGCGCAAGCAGATGGACTGACCGCCCGCGCCGCGCGCGGGCTGCTTCTACATCCGCGCGGGCAGCGGCACGCCCAGGATCTGGGCGAGCGCCTCGAGCGAGCGCTCGAAGACCTGAGTGACCGCGAGCCGGGCATCCCGGAGGTCCGCGTCCTGTTCGTGCAGGATGGGATGGCGGTGGTAGATCGCGTGGAACTTCTGCGCGAGGTCGACGGCGTGCCGGGCGATGAGGGAGAGTTCGAGCGTTGCCGCCGCCCGTTCGACGACTTCCTGGCACTGCGAAGCGAACAACACGAGGTCCCAGAGGTCGTCGGACCAGACGCCGTCGGGCAGGCCGCCGACGCGGTTGCCGGAGACCTCCTGGGCCAGCCCCTCTTCGCGCAGGCGGCGGCGGATGTTCCTCGCGCGCACGATCGAGTACTGGAGATAGGGACCTGACTCGCCTTCGAACGAGGTGGCGTCGTCGATGTCGAAGGCGATCACCCGCGTGGTCGTCGCCCGGGCCATGAAGAAGCGCAGCGCCGCGACGGCGATCTGATGTGCCAGGAGGTCCACGTCTTCGCCGGCTTCGCCCCTGCCGTCGTCGCCGCGCCGCTCCAGGATCTCGTCCCTGCTCTTCGCCTCGAGTTGATCGAGCAGGTCGTCCGCCTTGACGCCGATGCCCTTCCGGCCCGACATCTCGAGCCTCGCATCGCCTGAGAATCCCAGGCGCTCGGCCGTCTTCGCCGACAGGGCGACCATCTCGTACGCGAAGTGGATGCTGTCGCGGGCCTCGTCCTGGTGTCCGAGCGCTTCGAGGCCGGCGCGGACGATGCGTTGCAGGTAGGCCTGCCGCGCGTCGATCACGTTGATCACGCGGGAGCCCTCTCCGAACCGCTCGCCGGCAGCGTCGCCGGCTTCCGGTTCCGCCGGCGCGGTCTCCCATGAGGGACCGCCGTCGAACCGGGCGTACTCGAAGTCGCGTCCCAGCAGGCCGAACTTCCAGAGCTGGTAGGCGATGTCCTTGCCGACGTAGGTCACCGTGCCGTCGGAGCGGACGATCACCTTGTCCGGGTCTTCCAGGCCCTGGAACTCCTCGCTGTCGGCCAGCGGCATGACCCAGCAGCCGGCGTTCTTGCCGCTCTCTTCGAACCGGACGGCCCCGGTCTCCTTCAACTGCTCGAAGGCGGCGACGAAGAAATCGAGGCGGAGGATCTCGCTCTCGCGGGTCAGCAGGTCGTAGTCGATGTCGATGCGGGCCATCGTGGCGAGATGCCGGACGACGATCCGCCGGACGACCAGCCGGCCGGCCTCGGCGCGCCGGCCCTCTCCCGCTTCCAGTGCGTGGAGGGTGCGCCGGCGGAGTTCGAGCCGCTGCGGGTCGCCTTCGTACCAGCGGCCAACCTCGCTGTAGATGTCCCAGCAGACGTAGTCGAACGGCTCGGGCAGAGCCTCGATGTCGGCGACGGAAAAGCCGCGCAGGTCGAGGAAACCGACGACGACGTCGGCGACCTGCACGCCGGTGTCGTCGATGTAGTTCTGGACCTCCGTGGTCTGGCCGAGGCGGCGGAGCGCGCGCGCGAGGACGTCGCCGAGCACGGCGTTGCGCAGGTGGCCGATGTGCGCGGCCTTGTTCGGATTGATGTTCGTGTGCTCGACGATCACCTTGGCTTGCGGGTCGACGGCCGCGGATCGCGCCACAGGAACCGCGTCGATCATGGCGGCCGCGAACCGGCTCCGGTCGAAGTGGAAGTTCACGTAGCCGGCGCCTTCGACCGTCACCCGCTCGAAACCCTCGGGCAACTCGAGGCACTCGACGAGGCGCGTCGCGATCGCCCGCGGCGCCTGGCGCAGCTCGCGGGCGAGGTGCAGCGCGCAGGGACTCGCGAGGTCGCCGAGGCGGCGCTGCGGCGGCACTTCGACCACCGGGTCCTGATCGAGCCCGAAGGCCAGCGACAGCGCGCTCCGCAGCGCGCCGGCGACGATGGTTCTTTCGCGCTGCAGCATCGGGGGCGCAGCCTACAGGAGCTTGCGGGACGGGTTGGGCCAGAATACGGACGTGCGAGGATTGTCGCCATGACGAGACGCGAGCGGCCGCGGCCGCCGACCGTGCCGGGCTCGGTGGTCGCCCGGCGGGTTCTCGTCCTGGCGCCCCACTACGACGACGAAGTGCTCGGTTGCGGAGGGTTGCTTCTGCAACTCGCCGCGGGCGGCGCGGAGATCGTCTGCGCCTTCCTGAGCGATGGTTCGGGAGGCGGCGAGGGACCTCCGGAAGGGATGAGCGGCGGCGACTACTCGGCGTTGCGGCGGGCGGAGTCCGAGGCCGCCGCGGCCGCGCTCGGCATCGCCCGGGTGGAGCACGTGGGCTACCGGCGGGGCTTTCCGGACGGCGGCCTGGTTTCTTCGACGGGCGAACTGACCGCGCAGGTCGAGGCGCTGCTCGACGCGGGTCGTCCGGACCTCGTCCTGGTGCCTTCGCCGCTCGAAGTCACGACGGACCACCAGGCGACCTTTCGCGCCCTGCACGAGGCCCTGATCGCCCGTCGCCGGGGAGGGGCGGACGGGAGCGAACCTTCGGACGACTCGTCGCCTGGAGACCTGTTGCTCCGCGTCCTCTGCTACGAGGTGAACCATCCCTTCTACCCGGATCTGCTGGTCGACGTCACGGCCGAGATCGACGGGATCGCCGCGGCGATGGCCCACTACCGGAGCCAGCAGGAGCGCCACGACTACCTCGATTCCTGCCTCGGCCTGCGCCGTTTCCGCGCGCACAGCCTGCCGCGGGAATGCGGCTCCGCGGAGGGCTACTGTCAGTTGAAGGCGAGCGACTTCACCACCCGGAGCCCGGCTCAGCTCATCGCCCATCTGGGAGGCGTTCCGGCGCTGGTCGAAGTCGATTCGCCGCGCCGCGTCTCGATCGTGGTCAGAACGTACAACCGGCCGCGGCGCCTGGCCGAGGCGCTGGTGAGTCTGGCCCGGAGCACCTACCGGAACGTCGAGGTCGTGCTGGTCAACGACGGGGGCCGCCGTCCCGAGGTGCCCGAGAGCTTTCCCTTCCCGCTGCTGCGCGTCGAACACGAGTCCAACCGCGGGCGCGCCGCGGCGGCGCAGGCGGGCGTCGAGGCGGCGAAGGGCGACTGCATCGGGTTCCTGGACGACGACGACCTGCTCGCGCCGGAGCACCTGGAGTCCCTGACGTCGATGCTGCGCGGCGATGTCGATGTCGTCTACAGCGATGCGGCCGTGGTCACGTACGAGCCGACCGCGGCCGGCTACCGGGAGTCGAGCCGGGGCCTTCCCTACAGCCGCGACTTCGACCGCGGGATCCTGCTGCTGGACAACTACATCCCGTTCCACACGGTGTTGACGACCAGGGATGCCCTCGACAGGGCCGGCCCCTTCGACCTCGCGCTGCCGGCCTTCGAAGACTGGGATCTGCTGATCCGGCTGTCGCGTTCGTCTCCGTTCGTCCACCTGGCGCGGACGACCTGCGAGTACCGGCACTTCCTGGGCGGCGCCGGCGGCAGGTCCACGGGAGGCCACGCTCTGGGCGGAGCGGCGTCCGAACGACATGACTTCGAGGCTCTGAAGGCGCGGGTGCTCGCCAAGTACGCGGACGAACTCGATGCGGAGTCGCTGGCGGGCGCGGTGACCCGCATGCGGCGCGAAGCGGTGCTGGCCGCGGCGGCGGCACGGGCGATGCTGCGGAAGACGCAGGCCGAGCTCGAACTCGTCCAGGCATCGAACCGGGCACGCGGGGCGGAGGTCGAGCGGCTCCACGTCCGTGAGCGCGATCTGATGGCGGAGATCGAGAAGATGAAGGCCACGCGTGCCTGGCGGCTGCACGAAACCCTTCAGTCCTGGCGCGGTTCCGGGTGAGTGCGACGGCGGGAGGGCGCCGGTGACCCGGGTCGGTCTGGTGTGCAGCGAAGCGCTCGGTGAGCGCGCGGCCGGCATCGGCATCCGCTACCTGGAGATGGCGCGGCGGTTGCCGGCGTTCGGCTTCGAGGTCGCCCTGGTTTCGCCCTGGCGTTCGGGCGAGCCGCCCGAGGTGCCGGCCGGTTCCGTCGAGGCGCGCCGGTTCGACTCCGCGCCGCTGCCGGAACTGTTGAGAGACTGCGCCGCCGCGGTTGCCCAGGGACAGCTGGCGAACGACGTGCTTCACCAGGTGCCCGATCTGCCAACCGTGATCGATCTCTACGATCCCTTCCTCGTCGAGAACCTGACCCATCTGTCGACGCTGGGGCTCGACCCCTACCGGAACGATCACCGGAGCTGGGTCCACCAACTGTCCCTCGGCGACTTCTTCCTCTGTTCCTCCCCCGAGCAGCGGTCGTACTACCTCGGCTTCCTGACCGCTCTCGGACGGGTGAACCCGCATCGCTACCGGGACGACCCCTCTCTCTCGGGGCTGATCGCCGAGGCGCCGCTTGGCGTGCCGGATCCGCTGCCCGAACACCGGCCGCTGCTGCCGCCGCGCGCGGACGGCGAGCGGCGCGTGCTGTTCGGCGGGTTGTACGACTGGTACGACCCGGAGCCTCTGCTCGAGGCGTTCGCTGCCCTGCCTGATCCGAACGCGAGACTTCTGTTCGTGCGGCAGCCGCCGGGCGCTCAGGCGCCTCAGCGGTTGCTGGCGGAGGTAGAGGCGCGCAGCCGGAGGGAAGATCCGCAGCGCATCGGTTTCCTCGACTGGGTGCCCTTTGAGCGCCGCTACGACCTGCTGCGGGATGTCGACGCGCTCGCCGCCTGCCATCGGCCCGGGCTTGAGACCGACCTGTCCCTGCGCACGCGGTTCCTCGACGCTCTCGCGGTCGGCTGCCCGGTGCTCACCACGGAGGGCGGAACCGTGCCGCGGCTGCTCCGGGAGTGGGACGCGGGGCTCGTCGTTCCCTGCGGCGATGTCGAGGCGCTGCGCGACGGCCTCGCCGAACTGGTCGCCGGCAGCGCGAGGGTCGAAGCGCGGGCGCGCCGGGGCCGGGAGCGGATTCTGCTCGACTACTCCTGGGAGCGTACGCTGGCCCCGCTGGTGGCCTTCCTTTCGTCGCCCCGCGTCGATCCGACCAAGTCCGGGTTCGCCTTCCGGCCGGAGACGGCGGCTCCGGCCGACGAACCGGGCTTCCGCCTGCGGCGCTGGGTGCGGACCCGGTTGGCGGGCTCCTTCCCGGCGGGCCGGTCATGAGCGTGGGGGTCGACAGCGTCGACATCCTGGTGGTGAGCTGGAACGGCCGCCGGCATCTGGAGACGCTGCTGCCGGCGCTCGAAGCGCAGCGCGATCCCGGCGCCGCGGTGGGGATCAGGCTGTTCGACAACGGGTCGACGGACGGAACGGCGGCCTGGGTGCGTTCCGAACACCCCGGCGTCGGTCTCGTCGAGCACCCGACCAACCTCGGCTTCTCCGCTGCCAACAACCGTCTCGCGGAGGCGAGTGCGGCCGACGCGCTGGTGCTGGTCAACAACGACACCCGGCCGCGGCCGGACTGGCTCGCCGAACTCGTGGCGGCAATACGGGCGACGCCTCCGGATGTGGCCGCGCTGTCCGGCTGCATCGTCGACTGGGAGGGGGAGCGCCTGGACTTCGGACGCGGCGTCATGGCCTTCGACGGTCACGCTTTCCAGCTCGACTACGGCCGCCTCCTGGAGGCCGTGGAGACTCCGGCGGAAGGCGCCGAACTGCTCTTCCCATGCGGCGGCAACATGATCGCGCGCCGTGACGCCTTTCTTTCGGCCGGAGGCTTCGACGAGAGCTACTTCGCCTACCTCGAGGACGTCGATCTCGGGTGGCGGTTCTGGTCGGGCGGCGAACGCGTGTTGTCGGCGCCGCGAGCCGTCGTCCACCATCGCTCGAAGGCGACGAGCAACCTGCTGGGCAACGCCAACCGGGGTCTGCTGTTCGAACGCAACGCCTACTTCACGGCCTTCAAGAACTACGACGCCGAGCTTTGGCCGCAGTTGATGCCGGCGGTCCAGTTGACTCTGCTCGCCCGGACGCAGCACATGCTGGCCCGCTGCAACCCGAACGGCGACGTGCTGGCGCTGGATCCCTTCCGCACGGCCGTGGACGGCAGTGAGAAGGCGTCCGCCGATCGGCGCGCCGTGCCCCGCGGCGGCGCCAGCGCGGCTCCGCGGGGCCTGTGGCAGCGGGCGCGTGACATCGTCGCCCTGCGGACCCGGCTGCGAAGATTCGCCCGGCGCTTGGGCGGCTTGCCCGCCGGGGCGCCGGCCGTTGTCGACGACCAGACGGTAGCTCAGGTGCGGGCCCTGTCGGCGATCGTCCGCGGGCTCGACGGCGCCTCGGAACGGCGCCGCCTGGTGCAGGCCCGGCGGCGGCGGCCTGACCGCGAGATCCTCGAGCGCTTTCCGCTGTACCTGGTGCCGACCTATCCCGGCGACGAGCAACTGTTCGCGAGCGAAGGCTTCGAGTCCCTGTGGCCGGCGGACGTGGATCCGGTTCGCCTGCGTCTGGGCGACGTGATGGAGATGGAGCGGTGACCGGCTCGCCGGACTGGAGCATCGTCATTCCGACCTTCGACCGCTTGCCGGCGCTGAAGGAAGTGCTGGAGGCCGTCCGTGGCCAGGAGGGGCCGGCGTTCGAAGTCGTCGTGGTCAACGACGGCAGCACGGACGGCACCGCGCCCTGGCTCGACGAGCTCGTTTCGGGGGGGAGTCGCGGTGGGCCGGAGTTTCGAGTCCTTCATCAGGAGAACCAGGGGCCCGCAGTAGCCCGGAACCGCGGCGTCGCGACGGCCCGGGGTCGCTGGGTGGCCTTCCTTGGGGACGACACTGTCCCCGCTCCGGGATGGTTGGCCGCGCATCGCCGAGCCCAGGAGGAGCCGCTGGCGCGGTCGATTCGGGCGGAGGGCGGTTGCGTCGGCGTCATCGGCCGCACCGACTGGCACCAGCGCATGCGGCGCACGCCGTTCCTCGACTACATCAACGAGAACGGACTGCAGTTCGGATTCGCCCTGATCGAGGACGAGGACGACGTGCCGTTCAACTTCTTCTACACGTCGAACCTCTCGATCGACCGCGAGGCGATGGCGGCGGAGCCCTTCGACCCGGCTTTCCCGTTCGCCGCCTGGGAGGACGTTGAAGCCGGATACCGCCTGGCCGGACGCGGCCTGCGCCTCCTGTACCGACCCGAGGCCCGCGTCGCCCACGACCATCCGACCGGTCTCCGGCGGTTCGCGAAGCGGCAGTACCGGACGGGGTACTCCGCGGTCGTCTTCTTCCGGCGGCATGAGCAGCTCGGTCCCTTCCTGGGGTTCCACGACGGCGAGCCGCCTCCGGCCGGCGGCGTTCGCGACCGGACCGTGCAGTGGCTCGAGGAGCGGTTGGCGCGGACGTTGCAGGGTTCTCCGGTGAGACTGCCCCGGCTGTGGGAGAGGACGATGCGGTATCACTATCTGGAAGGTCTGAGGAACGGCTGGTCCGACGGTGTTGGCCTGGATCGGGGAGGTGCATCGTGAGTTCGAATGCAAGTGCGGCCCGGATGGCGCTGCCGTTGGCCGGCCTGCTGGGCCTGGGCCTGGCGGGCGGCGCGGAAGCAGGCGTTGGCGGGCATGGCGGAACGGTTCCGGTCGTTCGAGCCCTCGCGGTTCAGGCGCCGGTGGCGGTCGCGGCCAGCGAACGGGGCCGCGGCGGTGACGGCGACCGCCGCAAGGGCCGCCGTTCCCGCGTCTACGTGCGGCCCTACTACGGGTCCTTCGGCTGGTACGGCGGCCTTGGTTCCTTCTGGCCCTATGCGTACTCGCCGCACTACTACGGTTACGGACCCTACGGCTGGGGTCCCGGCCCCGTCGGCTATGTGGGGGACGCGGGTGCGCTCGACATCAACACCCGGCCCAAGAAGGCCTCCGTCTACATCGACGGCGAGCTGGTCGGTCGGGTCGACGGCTTCGACGGCTTTCCGCGCTACCTCTGGTTGCGCGACGGCAGCTACCGGATCGCAATCTTCATGGAGGGCTACGAGACCCTGGAGCGCCAGATCCGCGTGCAGCCGGGCGTGGTCATCCGGATCGACGAGGATCTCGTCCCAGGGACCGCGGAACGACCGCTGCCCGCGCCGCCGAAGCCGGCCGCCGCGCCTCCGGCCCCGGAAGGCGAGTCGTGGAGGGTCGAGAACCGCGGCCGTCCGATCGAGCAGGACCAGCGGGGGGAGCCGGCCCGGCTGCAGGTCGAGGTCGAGCCGGCCGATGCCGTCGTCTACCTGGACGGCCGCCTGCTGGGAAGCGGGGCGGAACTGGCGAGCCTCCACTCGGCTCTGATCGTGGATCCGGGCACCCACCGGCTCGAGGTGATTCGTCCCGGCTACGCAGCCGAGATCCGTGCCTTCGAAGCCGAGCAGGGAGAGGACGTTTCCCTGCGCATCGTGCTCCGGGAGGAGTGAACTTCTTCGCCGGGAGAAGCGAACCTCCGCTTCACGTCGACATAGAAAAGTAGCCATGCTACCATGATTTCCGTGGTGCATGAACTCGCGAGCCGTGCCGGGTCGCGCGCCGGTGCGCCCGCCTGGCCAGCGCCGCGCGCCGCCGAACCGCTGCGAGTGCTGGTCGCTTCGCCGCTCGGTTCGCTGGGACTCGAGTTCATCGGTCGGCTGATCACCCGGGTGGTCATCGCGCCGAAGGGCGCCGAGAAGGCGCTGTTCACTTCCCTGGGGTCGGTGGAGACGACCGACTTCGTGGACGAGGCCCTTGGCCGCCTGTCGGAGTACTTCGCCGGCGCGCGGCGAAACCTCGATCTGCCCTACGACCTCGATCGGACCGGGATCGATGCGCTGTCCCGGCGCATCTTCGAGGAGACGGCCAGGATTCCGTACGGAAACACGCGCACCTACCGCAATGTGGCCACCTCATCGGGCCAGGCGGGCGCCTACCGCCTGATCCGTTCCCGGCTGATGGCCAACCCGTTGCCGATCCTCGTTCCGTGCCACCGGGTCGTGCCGCGCCGGAGCGGTCCCGGTTCCTACATCGGCGGCGAGAAGCGCAAGGCGCAACTGCTCGCTCTGGAGCGCAAGCACGCCGAGGACTAGGCGAGCCTGCGCCGGGCGTCCTCCCAGATCGCCTCAAGAGCCTGGTCGAAGCTGCGTGTCGGGCGCCAGCCCAGGGCGCGCAGGCGGCTGGCGTCGCCGCACATCCCGGGAACGTCCGCGGGTCTCATGCGGTCAGGGTCCTGCCGGATCTCGACCTCGAGGCCGCTGACCCCGATGAGTTGCCTGAGCGCCGTCTCGAGTTCGATCGCTTTCCCCCGGGCGACGTTGTAGACGCTGCCCGGTTCGCCGCGCTCAACGAGGAGCGCATAGGCGTCGGCGCCGTCGTCGACGTGGACGAAGTCCCGGCGCGGGGTCAGGTTGCCGACGCGGAGCACGGGTTCCTCACGGCCCGCTTCGATCGCCGCGAGTTGGGTTGCGAACGAGGGGAGCGCGAAGCTGGCGCCCTGTCCGGGCCCGATCAGGTTGAAGGAACGGACCACGATGGCGCCCCGGGGAAGGCTGAGCCGTTCGACCGCGGCCTTGGTCAGGGCGTAGGGCGAGCCCGGTTCGAGGCCGCGGTCCTCGCGCGCCGGCAATTCCGCTTCCGGCACCGCACCGTAGACCTCGGCGCTCGAGGCGACGATCAGCCGGCACGTCTCGGACAGGGCGCGCGCCGCTGAGGCGACGTTCTCGGCGCCCTCGACGTTGACCCGGTAGTAGTCGTCGATTCGCCGCCAGGAGTCCGCGACATCGGACAGGCCGGCCAGGTGGACCACGGAGTCAGGCGACGTAGCCCGGAAGACGCGGTCGACCGCGTAGCGATCGCGGATGTCGAGGGCGATGCGTTCGGCGGGGGCGTGAGCGCCGAAGTCGTCGTTGCCGGTGACCATCCCCGGGGCGTGGCAGGCGACGACGGTGGCTCCCCGAGCGACCAGTCGCGGCACGAGGCGGCCGCCGACGAACCCCTCGGCCCCGGTGACGAGGACGCGCGTCACGCTTCCGCCTTGCCCTGTCCCAACCGCTCGAAGTAGTCGTCGAGGCCCGAGGTCCACTCCTCAACCCGCCGGTTGGCGAGTGACTCGAAGCGCCCCGTGTCGAGCACCGAGTAGGCCGGACGGACCGCGGGACGGGGCAGGGCGGCGGTCGCGATCGGCTCCACCTCGGCGTTCAGGCCGAGAGCGCCGACGATGGCGACCGCGAAGCCGTGCCAGGAAGTGGCGGGTGAGTTGCAGTAGTGGACGATGCCCGCGGCGCCGGCCGCCTCGAGGTCAACGAGAGCTCGGGCGAGGTAGGGCGCGTAGGTCGGGCAGCCGACCTGGTCGGAGACGACCCGTAGCGGCTCCCCGTGGCCGAGGCGGGCGGCGATCGCGGAGACGAAGTTACTCCCCTCCGGCCCGAACACCCAACTCGTGCGGACCACCAGCCCTCCCGCATCGACCACGGCCTGCTCGCCGCCGAGCTTCGAGCGTCCGTAGGCGGTGGCGGGCGCTGTCGCGTCCTCTTCGCGGTACGGCCGCCGACCGCGGCCGTCGAAGACGTAATCGGTCGAGACGTGGATCAGGCGGCAAGGGCTCGACAGGGCGGCCGCCAGCCGGGCGGGCGCCCTGCCGTTGATCTCCAGGGCAGCCTCCGGCTCGCTCTCGCAGCCGTCCACGTCAGTGCACGCGGCGCAGTTGTAGACGGCGGCGGCGCCGAACCGGACGGCCAGCGCCGCGGTCGCCTCGGTGTCGCTGAGGTCCGCGCGGCGGCGATCGGCGGCCAGCACCTCGACGCCGCGCCGGCGGAGTTCGTCGGCGACCTCCCTTCCGAGTTGACCCGCCGCGCCGAGCACCACGGCCCTGGCGCCGGCGTCGGGGGCTTCGCCGGTCACAACGCCTCGCTCTGGCCGCCGGTGATGTCGAAGAAGGCGCCGACGCTCTTCAGCGTCACCAGCAGCCGGTACTGGGTGTCGCGGCGGAGCGCGGTGCGGAAGTCCGCCACTTCGAACCGCAAGCCGTAGCAGCAGGCTCTGAAGTCGATGACATGACGCTGGATCTGCATGATCTTCTGCTCGATGTCGTAGCTCACCATGCTGTTCACCCGCAGCTTGTTCGGGATCAGGTCGAGACCGGTCGAGACCTGGACGTGGTGGCGGCGCGTCCGGTCGAGTTCCGGGTGGCGCCGAACCGCCCAGCGCAGACCGATCGAACTCGTCCGGCTGAGTCCGAGGCTGCCGGAGATGGCGGTCGAGGAGACCTGGGAGAACAGGGTGTCGTAGAGCGCGTCGAAACGGACGCCGGTGCGCCGCGATGGATTGAAGCGCAGCAGGGCGCCGACCGGCCCGTTCTGGCTGGTCAGCGACCGGTCGAGCGAGCGCAGCAGTGGCCGATCCGCGTCGAGTGACACGTCGCGGAAGAACTGGACCGAGAGGATCTCGAAGGCGCCGCCGTCGTTGGGGTCCGCGGGTTTGGCCAGAAGGCGGTTGAACAGGCTGACGCGGGCGACGTTGCGCCCGCGGAGATTGTCGATCTCGTCGAACAGCGGGATCCGCAGGCGCTCGTCGAAGTCGCTGAAGTAGCCGTAAGCGATCCGCGGCTCGATGACGTGCTTGAGCCTGGAGAAGCGGCCCCCTTCGCCAAGCTCGAAGATGCGCGAAAAGCCGGGGCCGACGATCTCCGCGCGAGCGGTCGGAACGAGCCGCATCAGATCCTGGCTCCGAAAGTCCGTCGTCGTCATCGTTTCCCGCCGTTCCTGGGCGGTGATCAGGCTGTCTTCGTACCAGGTGAGGTGACCACCGGCCGTGAGCGAAAGGGAGAACCAGCTCGCCAGCGGAATCGGGACGCTGATCTCCGGCTCGAGATGGGCGCGTCCGTAGCGGCCGATGCGTCGCGCTGACCGGTTCGTGTCGAGGTAGTGGAGCGAGCTCTTCACCTGAAAGTAGAGAGGCGACCTTCCCAGGCGGGTGGAGCGCAGCTTGTACTCGATCTCGGGAAGCTGGCGGAGCTGGATCTCGCGGCTGGCCGAGATGAACGTCTTGCGCTGGTCGAGCTGGACGTTGAGCGACTGGTTGCCCCAGTTGCGGCTGACGAAGGCCGTCGAGTAGAGCTGGCGCAGGCTGTTGCGGTCGACCCGGCGTTCGAAGTCGCGGAAGAACTCGAAGTCGGACACGTCCTCGAAGCGGATGACCCCGCGGAAGCCTCCGGGCAGATCCCGCGACTGGTGATTCCAGCGCATGCGCCAGCGGCGCTCGCCCCGCTCGGTGTCGTCGATCAGGTAGCCGTCGAACTCGCCCACCGTCCCTTCGCTGGGCCGGTAGCGGAACTCCGTGCCCAGACCCCAGAAGGGCTCCGTGGAGAAGGCCTGGGTGCTGCCACTCGGGGCGCCCGCGTAGAGGTCCACGTTGAAGGTGGCGTCGTAGCTCCTGTTGATCGCCCAGTAGTAGGCGAGACCGAGCGACGGGCCGCGGCGGGTCGAGAAGCCGGGTTTCGGCGTCAGGAAGCCGCTCACCCTGGAACTCTGGACCGGCCACAGCATGTAGGGCAGGTAGACGAGCGGCACCTTCCTGGTCCGGAAGGAGACGCCGCGGGTCTTCGCATAGCCGTTGGCGTTGACGTCGACCCGCTTCGCGCGGAAGCTCCAGTCCGGCGCTTTGCCGTCGTCCTCAACTTCGCAGGCGGTGAACTGGGCGTCGAGGATCGTGAAGCGGTCCTCGCTCAGCATGTGGACCGCCGCGCCGGTGAAGAAGTAGTCGGCGCCGATGTTCCCGTCCGCGTCGAAGATCGAGGCGGTCTCGGTCGCCACGTCGAACTCGAGTCGCGAGCCCCGCAGCACTTCGTTGCCCCGCGTCAGAACGACCGGCCCCTCGGCCTCGAAGCGTTCGTTCGCGTGGTCGTACACCGCCCGGTCGCCGGAGACCTGGTAGTCGCGGAGCCGGATCCAGAATCCGTTCGACAGCGTGTGCTGCTCCTCGAACGTGCCTTCCATGGCGCCGGCCCAACCTTCCACCTGTCCAGGGCCGGACTCGTCCTCGACCGCGAAGCTGAAGGTGTTGGCGCCGGGCGGCGGCGGTGGGCTGGTGTCGGCGGCTTCTTCGACCGCTGCCGGTGCGTCTTCCGGGATCGCCTCGGCGGTTTCAGGCTCCTGAGCCGTCGCGGCGGCCGCCAGCGCCAGGGTCAGCGCCAGCGCGACAGCGAGGTGCATGGTGGTCATGCTAGCAATCGCCGGGCCAACTCAAGGTGCAGGTCCCGGTCGGTTGACAGCCCCGCTGGCCCGTTTCAGAGTGACCGCACTGTGCGCTTTCTCGGCATCGATCTCGGCGAGAAACGCGTCGGGGTGGCGACGGGGGACTCACAGGTGGGGATCGCAGTGCCGCACTCGACGATCCGGCGCACGGGGGACCGGCAGGTCATCGCGGAACTCAGGGCGCTGGCGGCCGATTCCGAGGCCGAGGTGCTGGTGGTCGGCGAGCCGCGGCGGCTGGACGGCACCGTCGGTCCGGCGGCCGAGCGCGCCCGCGCCTTCGCCCGGAAGCTGGGCGAGGCCTGCGATCTGCCGGTGCGAACCGTGAACGAGTCCCTGACCTCGGTGGAGGCGGAGCGCCGGCTGCGGGCGGCGGGCGTCGATCCCCGGCGGCACCCGGAACGGGTCGACGCGGTGGCGGCTCAGATCCTCCTCGAGGAGGAGCTGGGCCGGGAGACGGTGTGAAGCGGAGGACGCCGCCGCGACGCAGCCGCAGACGGCGTCTGCTGCCGTGGCTCGCGGTCGGCGCCGTTGCGATGCTGGCGGCCCTAGCCGCGGCGGCGGCCGGTCTGGTCGCCTGGGCGGAACGGGAACTCGAACGGCCGCGGGGAACGGAGACCGTCGAACTCACGATCGAGCGCGGCGCGCCGATGACCGCGATCCTCGACCAGTTGGCCGCCGCGAACGTCGTCGGCGATCCCCTGCTGGCCCGCCTCCACCTCGACTACCGGCGCCCGGGCGAGACGCTGCAGGCCGGCGAGTACCGCTTCGCGCAGCCGCTGAGCCCGGTGGCGGCGCTCGACCGGGTGATCCGCGGCGAGGTCGTGACCTACCCGGTGACCGTGATCGAAGGCCTGACCCTGCGGGAGACCGCGGAGAGCCTTGCCGCCGACGGGTTCGGCGAGCTGGACGCCTTCCTTCAGGCGATGTCCTCGCCGGCGCCGATCGCCGACCTCGATCCGGCCGCCGAGTCCCTGGAGGGCTACTTGTTTCCCGACACCTACGCTTTTCCGCGAGGCACGGGCGAAGCCGAGATCGTGGAGGCCATGGTCCGCAACTTCCGCCGCCGCGTCGAGGACCACCTGGACGCCGCGGCCGGCCACGGTCTGGATCTGCGGGATCTCGTGACGCTGGCGAGCATCGTCGAGAAGGAAGCGGGCGCGATCGAGGAGCGCCCCCTGATCTCGGCCGTCTTCCACAACCGGCTGGAGCGCGGCATCGGCCTCTATGCCGATCCGACGATCATCTACGCGCTGAAGCTGGCCGGCACATGGGACGGCAACCTGCGCCGCGGTGACCTCGAACTCGACTCGCCCTACAACACCTACGTCCATCCCGGCCTGCCGCCGGGTCCGATCTGCTCGCCCGGCGAGCACAGCCTGCGTGCCGCGGCGGCGCCCGCGGAAGCGCCCTACCTCTACTTCGTGAGCAGGAACGACGGCACCCACGTGTTCGCGGAGACGCTCGCCGAGCACAACCGCAACGTCGCCCGCTGGCAGGTCCGGTACTGGCGGGAGCGCCGGTAGGCCGGTCATTGAGGCCGCACACTGGGACTCCCCACCATTTGGCAAGTGGGGTAATCGGCCTCGATTGTCGGTGCGCGGCGTTGGGTTTTCCGCAGTCACGTTGAGTGTTCAGACGAGTCGGTGCCTGCGTTGATGTGGTTTCGCGATTTCGTGTTGGCGGGTGTTCCGTCCCGTGGGGTTGAGGTTCCGGTCTGATGGTGGGTTCGGGGATTCGGTCCGGGACGGTCGGGGTTCGGGCGTGTCGTTTTGGCTGGTGTTTGCTCGGCCTCGGTAGGCGCGGCGGCTTCTTCGGGGTGGTTTCGTTGTCCGTGCGGCGCCTGGAAGAGGGTCCGGTCTCGGAGCATGGCGCAGGCGATGCGGAGGAGCCGGTCGCCGACGATGCGCAGTGCGTGTCCGTGGGTTTTGCCCCTCTTTCGGGCGCGGTCGTACCTGGCGCGGGATTCGGGGTCTCTCTGGACGGCGACTCTGGTCCAGTGGTAGACGGCGTCGGCGAGTCTGTGGTTCCTGGCTCGTCGCTGGCGGACGGTCTTCGTGTTGCCCGAGCTGACGGTTATGGGTGCTACTCCGGCGAGGCATCTCAGGGCGGCGTGGTCGCGTTGTCGTATGGCCTGTTCGGCTTCGGTGAGGAGGGTGGCGAGCACGTGGTTTCCGATTCCGGGTATGGAGTCGAGGATGGCGGCGTCGCGGAGTTCGTCGTCTTCGGTCTTGGTTTCCTTGGCCTGTTGGAGTGTTTGCTGGAGCTGGCGTCTGGCCTTGTCGATCTGCTTGTTGTACTGCTCGAGGATCGGCAGCAGGCTCAGGATGCGGTTTCTGGCGCTTTCGACGCTGGCGTCCCGGCGCTTGATCGGCTGGGCCTTCAGGCGTTCTCTGAGTTCGTCGGCGTCGATCCGGCGGACGCGGTGCTTCTTGAGCAGCTTGGCCAGTGTGGTCTTCCTCGTGCGCCGGGCCTTGTCCGGAGTGGGCACGCGCTTCCACAGGTCGATCGCCCAGGGCGTCGTCACGTCGCCATCGGTCGCGTCGAGAAACTGCGGGTAGTAGTCCACGAGATGCTGTCGGATGCGATTCGCGATCCCGTTGCGGTCTTCGACGAGTTCCTTCCTGGCGCGGGCTTTGCCGCGCATCTCGATGACGTCGTCGTCGGGTTCCGGGACCGGTCTGAGGCATTCCGGATCGGTGCGCAGCGCCGAGGCCAGCGCCTTGGCGTCGCGCCGGTCGTCCTTGGCGCCGGCGGCCGAGAAGCGGTCGCGGAAACGGTCGAGCTGCATGGGGTTGATGGAGTGGACGGGAAAGCCCGATTCCATCAGGGTTTCGACCACGGGTCCGTGCGGCACCTCGATGGCGACCCCGATCCGGTCCGCCGGGCGCCGGGCGCGGTCGAGGAGCCAGTCGCTCATGGCGGCGAGGCCCCTGCCGCCGTGGTCGAACGCCCGCTCCTTGACCACCCTGCCCCGGTGGTCCATCAGGCAGACGTGGTGTTCTCGGCTTCCCCAGTCCACGCCGGCGGTGTACGTCGTCGTCATGTTGTCCTCCTTGGTGGGTTAGCGTTGGCTGGTCGGCTCACCGCGATGCCGTTCGGTACCTGTACTGGCGCTCATGGCGCATACTCCCCACTGGATGTTCATCGCGGTGCAGGCAGCCAGGGCACAAATCCCAGCAGGGTGCTCGATGCACAGTGCGCCGTTGGTGCTCCTGGCTGCCCGCCGACTTCACGAGGCTCCGGTCAGCGTCGCGGGAGGGCCCGCCGCGGCGCCGGCCGCGGAAGCTGCCGGTCCCGCGGAAAACGGCAAGCCGTTTCCCGCCGGACCTTGGAAAACCGGCGAACCGGTTTCCCACAGCTACCGCGGCCTCGGCGGCTGCGGCGGATCGGTACAAGACGGTGACCGGATTCAACCCCGGAAAGGTACAGGTGCGCCGGCGTCCCCGCCGGCTGCCGCCGCGGGCGGCCAGGAGTACGTGCCGGCCGTAGGGCCGGCTCCGCTATCGAGCTGGCGGCGAATCCGCCTGCAAGTTACTCCTTGGCTTCGTCGGACGGCGTAGCCGCTTCACGCCTCTCGAGCTCGATCCGAGTGGGCGGGTAGCGCACATAGGTACGCCCGGAAGCCTCCTGGATCTCCCGGTAGTGCTTGAAGATGCCCTCTACGGTGTTGCCGTGCTTGGCAGCGAGTCGCTCCCGAATGGCCCGCACTTCGGCGACGATGGGGTCGTCGTAGGAAGTCACTGTTCGATCTCCAGGAGTTCTTCGGGTGTGCAGATTAGTGGCGGCCGGTAGCCAGCGCGGCGGCAAGCTCGCTCGATCGCGGTACGCGCGACCGCGTTCGCGATGTGGCGCAGGTTCCACGTTACCAAGTAGTCGATGCTGTTGGTGACCGCGATGGCGATGTGGAGAGCGTCCTGGCTCGCTGGGCGCGGAAGGGCGTCCGAGCTCAGGAGGTCTTCGGCGAGCGTGGCGGCCTCGGTTGAAAGGCCGAGAATCGCCACATGCGAGAGCTCCGTGAGGCGGGCGCGTGCAGCTTCCGGATCGCCGCCAGCCGCTTCGTCCCGGACGATGTCCGATGCAACAAGGTCGAATCGCCGGGCCGCCGAGCGCCACCACTCCCGCGTGATGTGCTGGTGTGCGAGCGTCACGATGTCGCGGGACGGCCGCGCCGTCAGGTAGCTGACGACGGTTGTTTCGACGTAGACCTTTGGCTTTGTTGTTGGCATGGACTCTACTGAGCCACGTTACTCGACGATCCCGAACCCTGGTCGCCACCGAGAACCGAACTCGTCGTGCTCCGAAGGCGTAGTCGAGAAAGTCAGGGCGTGGTCCAGTTTCCCGCCGACGTGCTGCAGCAAAGCACGAACCTGGCCGCCGTCAAAGGCTCGGACGCGTACTGGCTTCTCAACGACGCTCGGTTCAGGACGCCGGCCGTCGCCGAGCCACACGACGGTTGAGCGGTATGGGGAGCGCGAGGAACAAGACGATGCGGAGCTAGCAACCGGCTGAGCCGGCACGACCCGTGCATCCACCGGGCTAAGCTCCATGTCCGATGCATCTGCCCACTCTCAACGCGATTCTGAACGCCACGGCGGCGACGCTGCTGGTGATCGGCTACGTGCTGATCCGCCGGGGCCACCGGGAGCGGCACAAGCAGGTCATGCTGTCGGCGTTGGGGTGCTCGGCGGCGTTCCTGATCTCCTATCTCTACTACCACTACCAGGTCGGCTCGGTTCACTTCGAGGGCGAGGGGACCGTGCGGACGGTCTATCTCGGCATCCTGCTGACCCATACGGTGCTGGCGGCCGCGGTGCCGTTTCTGGCGATCATCACCGTCGTCCTGGGCCTTCGGGGCCGGTACGAGCGGCACAGGAAGATTGCCCGCGTCACGCTGCCGATCTGGCTCTACGTGTCGGTGACCGGGGTCGTCGTCTACTGGATGCTCTATCGCATGTCGTGGTGACGTTCGCGGCAAACCGTGTGCGCGCCGTCGTCCTGCTGCTCCTGGCGGCGGGCCTGCTGGCGGTGCCTGCCGCCGCCCAGGAATTCGAGTGGCGACTCGCGGAGTGGACCACCCCTGAGCGCGAGTTCTTTCTGGACGGACCCCAGTTCCTGCTCGCGCCGGCCGAACTGGAGCGAGTGCGGAACCTCGATCCGGCGTCCCGCCTCCAGTACATCGACGCCTTCCTGGGCCGCGGCAGCGTGGCCGAGGCGGTCGAGCATCGGCGGCAGCGGGTGCGCATGGCCGGTCTGCCCTTCTTCGACGTCCGCGCCCGTTTGCTGTTCCTGCACGGCGAGCCGGACGGGATCGACCCGGTCGACTGCGATCAGACGTTCAGGCCGCTCCAGCTCTGGCGCTACGGACCGGAGGAAGGCGAGCACACGAACCTCGTTCTCTTCCAGCCGAAGCCGAACGAGGTCTTCCGGCTGTGGTTGCCCGAGGACACGAAACGCGCCCTCTATATGCCGGAGATGGAGTACTTCCTGGAACAGTACGAGGAACTCCGGGGCCTGCTGCGGGCGCGGCGGTTCGACCTGCAGGTCTGCGAGGAGGCCCGCCGGGTCGACGAGATCACCGGTATCCGCGGCCTGTTCGGCTTCCGCCGGGAGCGCCCCACCGACGAGAACTTCCTGGCCTGGCTGGCGCCGCCTGCGGATGTCGAAGCGTGGGCGGAAGGGGCCGCCGCGGACGTGGTTTCAGGTCCGACGCCGCTGGAGCTTGAAGATCCGATCGTTACCTTCCCGGACCGGCAGGGACAGCGGATCGTGGCCCGGATTCTCCTCTCGCTGCCCCCGGGATCTCCGGTCGAGCCGTTCGTCGACGATGCCGGCAGGCAGCAGACGCGGATCAACGTGGAGGGAATGGTCGAGTTGCCGGGCCAGGTCTTCGACACCTTCAAGATGCGGTTCGTCGGGAGCGCGCCGGAACCGGACCGCTCTCTGGCGCTGCCGGTAGAGCAGCCCTTCCGGCCGGGTTCGGTCCTCCTGCTCCGACTCTTCGTCCGTGACGAGGTCGGCGGCGCGGCGGCCTTCACCTCGGTGCCGGTCGAAGTGCCGCTGATGCCGACGGCCGCACCCGTGGAACCGGAGGACCAGTTGCGGCTGGTCATGGCGTCCGAGGACCTGCCGGAAACCGTGCTCGACGCGCGGAACGCGATCATGCTGGTGCCGCCCGAGAGCGACGTGGTGCTCGGTCTCTGGCGGGCCGAGACCCTGGTGACCGGGGGCAAAATCGTCGCGGTGCGGTTCCTGGTTGACGGCAGGGTGCAGGTGACCCGGCGCCGGCCGCCGTTCAGCGCGGAGGTCCGGCTGGCCAAGTACCCCGAGGAGCAGGTGGTGCGCGTCGAGGGACTGAACGCGGAGCGGGAGGTCGTGGACGCCGACGAGATCGTGCTGAACCAGCAGCGGGGCGAACTCCGGGTCACGATCAACGAGCCGCGCCGCGGCGCCAGCGTCTCGGGCAAGGTCGAGGCGTCGGCCACGGTCGTGGTTCCCGAGGAGCGCATTGTCGAGGAAGTCGAGTTCAGCGTCGGTGGGGAGCTCCAGACCGTCCTGAGCCAGCCGCCCTGGCGGGCGGAGGTCGAAGTGCCTCCCGGTTTGGGCGAGCAGGACCTGGTCTACCTGACGATCGCGGCGACGCTCGACGACGGAAGCCGGGCCGAGGACGTCCGCTTCCTGAACGCGCCGGCCTTCACCGAGACGCTCGAGGTCGATCTCGTGGAGCTCTACACGACGGTCGTGGACGGCCAGAACCGGCCGGTGACGAGCCTCGTGGAGAGCGACTTCACCGTCTTCGAGGACGGACGGCGCCAGGAACTGGCGAAGTTCGAACTGGTCGAGGACCTGCCGCTGACCCTGGGGGTGGTGATCGACACTTCGGGTTCGATGGAAACCTCGCTGGGCGAGGCGCGCCGGACCGCGTCGCAGTTCCTGACGAGCATGATCACGCCGCGCGACCGGTCCTTCGCCGTGGCCTTCGCGACGCGGCCCGAGTTGCTGATCGGGCGGACCTCGGACGTCAGCGCGGTGGCCTCGGTGATCGAGAGGTTGCGGGCCGCGGGCGCCACGGCGCTGCACGACGCGCTGATCACCAGCCTCTACTACTTCCGGGGCGTCCGGGGCCGGCGCGCCCTCGTGCTGCTTTCCGACGGCGAGGACACGTCCAGCAGCGTCGACTACCGGGACGCCGAGGAGTACGCGCGCCGCTCGGGCGTGGCGATCTACACGATCGGGCTCGGAGTCGGCCGGACCCAGATGATCCTGCGCAACAAGCTGAGCGATCTGGCCAAGGTCACCGGAGGCCGGTCGTTCTTCATCTCCAAAGCCGAGGAGCTGGCGCCCGTCTACGGCGACATCGAGCGCGAACTGCGCTCCCAGTACCTGCTGGCCTACACCTCCGACCGCGGCGGCGAAGGCGAGGAGTACCGCGAGGTCGAGGTCCGGGTGAAGGGCCGCTACAAGGCGCGCACGATCAGCGGCTACTACCCGTGACCGCGTGCGCCGGCCGCCTGCGGGCAGGACACCTTGTGCTGGTGCTGCTCGCCCTCTGCGCGCCGGCCCTGGCCCAGGAAGCGCTTGCCCAGGAAGAAGGCGGCGTCCGGACGGTCTCGTTCGAACGGCTGAACCGGGTCTACGAGCAGTTGATCGACGACCTGTCGCTCATCCAGATCGGGCCGGCCGAGGTGGCCCTGCGCTCTCCCGCTCACTCCCTGACCGTCAGCCGCCACGCGGCGACGCTTGTCGCCGGCGACGACGGCGTCTTCGGGACCGAACTCGAGCTGGAGATCGCCGGTTCAGGACAGATCGCCGCGGACGTGGTCATCGGCAGCCTGGAAAGCCAGTTGACCCAGGAGCTCGTCGTGCCTGCCCAGACGCTCCGTCTGGAGGGCGCGATCGCCATCCGGCGCGACGAGGAGGGCTACTGGATCCGCACGGAGCGCATGCCGGCGACGACCCAGGTGCGGATCGAGAGTAAGCTCGGCACCCAGCTCTTCACGGTCTGCCGGCAGATGGCCCTGGTCCTGGTCAGTCTGGACTGCGAAGCGATCGAGCGCGCGGTCACGCTGATCAGCGTTCCGCTGCCGGAGGCGGGCGGCGAGTACCTGATCGCCCTGGAGGACACGACGCCGGAAGAAAGAAGGGACTTCGACCGGTTTCTGCGCCAGAGCCGGAAGCCCTGAACGATCGGCATCCGGTAGGATTCGCGCCCCTCGGCCGCAACGGCCGACCAGGAGTTGAGCACGCATGGCTACTCGTCGGATGATTTCGCGCCTCTTCTACTTCACGATCGAGGATGAGGGCATCCTCGCCGAGTCGTTCGGGGGCCTGGACTCGGATACGTTCGCGATCGCCTACAAGGTCGAGGACACGGACGATGTCTTCGTCATGACCAGCGAGACGCGGGACGCGCTGGACCGGTCGGACGTGCCGTACAACCTGCTCGCCGAGGAGGACGGTTCGAAGGTCGCCCTCTTCCACTCGCCGCTCTCGCGCGAGGAGCTGTCGGACTTCGAGGAGCCGCTGAAGGCGCTCGCGCTCGCGTACAGGGCGATCGCCATGGCCTGCGTAGGCGTCAACGGCGAATCGGATCTCGGCTTCGACCTGAGCGAGGGGATGCGCAACTACACCTACTTCACCGCGCCGGCCGGCCACACCTTCATCTGGCGGCTGTTCACCCATCGCGACGAGGCGCGCCAGTTCCTGGACAAGCTGACGATCGGCGACAAGAACGCCCTGGAGTGGGCCGAGGCGATTCCGATGGAGTCCGTGGCCGAACTCAAGGGCTTTCATTGAGCCGTGCCAGGCCGCGCGAGTTGAACAGCCTCGATTCCGAACTGCCGGCCGGCACCTACACCGTCTCCGAGTTCGCCTGGGAGATGAAGGGAGTGCTTGCCGACGCGTACCCCGCGGTATGGGTCGCTGGAGAAGTCCAGCGGCTGCACTCGGCGGCCAGGGGCCAGCTCTACTTCGAGCTGATCGAGAAGGGCCGCGGCGACCGGATCCAGGCGAAGCTCGACTGCGTGCTCTGGGCGGACGAGCGCGCCGTCACCGAGGCTGAACTGCGCGAGGCCGGGGTCGAACTGAGCGAGGGCGTCGTGCTGCGCTGCTGCGGCCGGCCCGAGTTCTGGCCCGGCGGCGGCCGGCTTCAGTTCACGGTGCGCGAGGTCGATCCGCTGTTCTCGCTCGGCGCGCTCGAGAAGCGGCGCCGCGAGACGCTCAAGGCGCTGGAGGCCGAGGGCCTGATCGAGCGCAACAAGAAGCTGGCGCTGCCGCGGGCCCCGCTCGAGATCGGGCTCATCACGTCCGAGGGGAGTGCCGCCTACCACGACTTTCTGGACACCCTGATCAACTCCGGTCTGGGCTTTCGCGTGTACCTGGTCCATTCGGCGGTCCAGGGAGCGGCGGCCGAGGCGGAGATCGACCGCGCCTTCACTCTGCTGAGCGCCTTCGCGCGCGGCGGACGCCAGCTCGATGCGATCGCGCTGATTCGGGGCGGCGGGTCGCGCTCCGACCTGGCCACTTTCGACAGCCGTCGTGTCGCGCGCGCGGTGGCCCGGTCGCCGGTGCCGGTCATCTGCGGCATCGGCCACCAGATCGACGTGTCGATCGCGGACGTCGTCGCCCACACCTCCTGCAAGACGCCGACGGAAGCGGCCGAGTTGCTGGCCGGCAGGGTCGGAGAAGCGGCGTACCGGGTCGAGGACGCGGCCCGTGCCCTCGCGCGGCAGGCCACGGACCTCCTGCGCGCCGCCAGGCAGCGGGTTTCCTCCGTCCCGCCCCGGCTCGCGTCGCCGAGCCGCGCCCTGTTGAGAAACCGCGTCGCCGAGTGCCGGCTCGTAGCGAGCCGCGCGCGCACGACCGCGGAACGGCTGGTGGCGGCTGCCAGGCAGCAGGAGGAGGTTCGCCGCGATGGTCTGATCCGCGTTGCGCTCAAGCCGGTAGGCCGGGCGGCCGAACGGCTGGAGGCCCACGGTCGACTGTGCGAGCAGCTCTCGCCGGAGCGGACGCTAGCGCGCGGCTTCAGCGTCACGCGCCGCGCCGACGGCGGACTCGTGCGGCGGGCGTCGGACGTGGCGGCCGGCGACGAACTTCGTACCCGGCTCGCCGACGGCACGGTGGCGAGTACCGTCGACTCGGGTACACCGGCCAGCAAGGAGACGGCATGAGCGACGACCGGACCGGCGGTGACGTGGCCGAACTCAGCTTCAGCGAAGCGATGGAGGAACTCGAGAGCGTGCTCCGGCGGATCGACGGCGACGAGATCGACGTCGATCAACTGGGCCACGAACTGGGTCGGGCGGCGCAGTTGCTCGAGATCTGCCGCAAGAAGATCCGCCGGGCCGAGGTCGAGGTGCGGCAGATCGTCGAACAGATCGAGGAAGACGGGGCGGACTCGGGAGCCGGGACGCCGGAGGCACCGGAGGCCGCGTCGCCCGCCGAGCCGTCCGCGTCGCCTGACGACCAGGATGACATCCCGTTCTGATGTTCGAGCGCCAGAAGACAGGCTCCGTCGTCTGCCCCGGCTGCGGCCGGCTGGTCGGCGTGCAGGACGAACGTTGCTGGAACTGCGGCCGGACCCGGCCCAGCCTGTTCGGCTTCTCGCGCGCCCTGCAGAACCTCGGCAACGAGGCGGTGTTCTCTACCGTCGTGATCGGCATCTGCGTCGTCATCTTCGTGCTGGAACTGCTGATGTCGCCGCGTGGGATCAACACGCAGCTTGGCTTCGGTTTCCTGGCGCCGGATATCGAGATGGGTGTCCGGTTCGGCGCCAGCGGCGCGCTGATCGTCTTCGACTACGGCCGCTGGTGGACCATTCTCAGCGCCGGCTGGCTGCACGGCGGCCTGCTGCACATCGCCTTCAACATGTACTGGGTCCATCAGCTCGGCCCGGTCATTGCCCGGCTCTACGGCGTTCCGCGGGCGGCGATCATCTACCTCCTCTCTTCCGCGATGGGCTTCCTGGTGACCAGCGCCATGCCGGTGGTGGCGCCGTGGATGCCGCTGAGCCACCGCGCCGTGACCCTGGGCGCTTCAGCGGCGGTGTTCGGCTGGCTGGGAGCGCTCATCTGCTACTCGCGGCAGACCGGCGGTCGGATGTTCATGCGGCAGGTCCTGGGGATAGCGATACCCCTGGTGCTGTTCGGCCTGCTGATCCCCGGAATCGACAACTGGGCGCATCTCGGCGGGCTGGCCGGTGGATACCTGCTGGCGAGCCGCTACGGTCCGAACACCGAAGAGCGTCCCGGGCAGGTTCTCACCGCCCTCGTGCTGCTCGTCCTGTCCCTGCTGGCGATTCCGCTCTCGTTTCTCTCCTGGTCGTTCTGATCGATCCATCACTGGGCGAATAAGTTTTCGCCAAAGTGGTGTACTATTCGCGGCCTTGTGATTCGGGCTGCGATCGCCGGGGCGTCCGGCTACAGTGGAGCGGAACTCGTCCGGTGGCTGCACGGCCATCCGGAAGTGGAGCTTGGTGCGCTGGCGGCGGGCCGCCAGGCGGGCCGCTCCGCCAGTGACGTGTTCCCTCACCTGGGCGCCGCCGTCGCCGCCGACCTGGTGGAGACGGACTGGGATCGCCTGGGAGACGCCGCCGACGTGGTGTTTCTGGCCCTGCCGCATGGCGAGGCGCTCGGCGCCGCGGGCCGGTTGCTCGAGACCGGGGCCAGGGTCGTCGACATCGGCGCGGACTTCCGGCTTCGGAGCCCGTCCGCCTACCGGCGCTGGTACGGCGGCGAGCACACGGCAACCGCCCTGCTCGGGGAAGCGGTCTACGGGTTGACGGAGTTGCACCGCGCCGCCGTGGCCGGAGCGCGCCTGGTCGCCAATCCGGGCTGCTACCCGACCGCCTCGGCCCTGGCGCTCAAGCCGATCTTCGAGCAGTTCGGAGACCGGGTTTGCGGCGCGGTGGTGATCGACGCGAAGTCGGGCGTTTCGGGCGCGGGCAGGAACGCGCGGGACGGCTACCAGTATTCGGAGCTGAACGAGAACCTGAAACCCTACGGTTCGGGCGTTCATCGCCACCAGCCCGAGATCGAGCAGGAATTGGCCGCCGCCGGCGAGGCGCCCCGGGTGTTCTTCTCACCCCACCTCGTGCCGATGACCCGCGGCATCCTTGCCGCCTGCTACGTGCCGATGACCGAGCCGCCTAGCCGTGACGAGCTCGAAGCGGCTTACCTCGATCGCTATGCCAGCGAGCCCTTCGTGCGGGTGCTGACCGGTTCGGCGCTGCCCCAGACGAAGGCCACCCTGGGCTCCAACTACTGCGACCTCGCCGTCCGCGTCGATACCGAACGCGGGCTCGCGGTCGTGTTCGCGGCGCTCGACAACCTCGTCAAGGGAGCCGCCGGCCAGGCGGTGCAAAACATGAATGTGATGTTCGATCTCGAAGAAACGACCGGCCTCTCAGCCATACCGGTGTTCCCATGAGCTGCGGCGTCACCGCCCCCCAGGGGTTCGTTGCCGCCGGTGTGCATTGCGGCCTGAAGAAGAGGCGGCTCGATCTCTCGATCATCGCCTCGACCGCCGACGAGCCGTCGACCCTGGCGGCCGTGTTCACGCGCAACCAGGTCCAGGCCGCGCCCGTGCTCTACTGTCGCGAGGTCGTGGCGGGCGGCCGGGCGCGAGCGATCGTGGCGAACAGCGGCAACGCGAATGCCTGTACGGGCGAGCCGGGCCTGGCCGACGCGCGGGCGATGGCGGAGCGGGCCGGCGCGGCGCTCGACATGGACCCGGGTCAGGTCCTGGTGGCCTCGACCGGCGTGATCGGAGTCCCCATGCCGATGCCGACCGTGCTCGCCGGCATCGACCAGGCGGCGACGGAGCTCGGCCCGGGGGGTGGCGTGTCGGCGGCCGAGGGGATCCTGACGACCGACACCCGGCCGAAGATCAAGGTGGAGAAGGTAGGCCTCGCGGGAGGCGAGGTGACGATCGGCGGCATCGCGAAGGGCGCCGGGATGATGGCCCCGGACCTGGCGACGACCCTGGCCTTCGTGACCACCGACGTGAAGGCGTCGCCTGAGGCGCTCGACCGCGCGCTGCGGACGGCGGTGGAGCCGACCTTCAACAGCGTCACGGTGGACGGCGACACGAGCACGAACGACTGCGTCCTGCTGCTCGCCAACGGCGCCGCCGGCGTCGAGGCCGAGTCCGCGTACGACCTGGAGCGTTTCACGGCCGGCCTGCAGCGTGTCCTCGGCCGACTCGCGGTCGCGCTGATCGCCGACGCCGAGGGAGCGAACCGCGTGATCGAGATCCGGGTGAAGTGCGCCCGCACCGACGCCGCGGCCCGGCAGGTCGCGAACACGATCGCCAACTCGCCCCTGGTCAAGACCGCCTACCGTTCCGGCCAGCCGAACTGGGGCCGCTTCATGGGGGCGATCGGCCGGGCGGGAGTCGATATCGTCGAGCAGCGGATCGGCATCGCGGTGCAGGCCGAGGGCGAGCGGGTCGAGGTCGTGCGCGGCGGTCTGGGCGTGGGCGACAACCTCGAGGGCCTGGCCCGGACGATGCTCGCGGACCACACGGTTCTCGAGGTCGATCTCGGGCTCGGCGCGGGTCGCTGGACGGTCTGGACCTGCGACCTGTCCGAGGGCTACATCGAGATCAACGCCAGCTACATCAGTTGAGGACGGACGCGACGATGAAAGCTGAGCGGGATCTAGGCCAGGAGATGGCGGCGGCGCTTCGCTACGCCTCGGCGTGGCGTGGCAAGCGCGTCGTCGTCAAGTACGGCGGCCGCGCGATGGCGGGCGAGAAGTTCGGCACCCTGATCGAGGATCTGGTGCTGCTGCGGAGGGCCGGCTTGCGCCCGATGCTGGTCCACGGCGGCGGGGCGGAGATCTCGACGATGCTCCAGACGATGGGCATCGAGCCGCGCTTCGTCGACGGCCTGCGGGTCACCGACGAGGACACGATGCGGGTCGTCGAGATGGTTCTCGGCGGTTCGGTGAACAAGCGCCTGGTGGGCATGATCCAGCGCGCAGGCGGCCGCGCTGTCGGCCTCACCGGCAAGGACGGCGACCTGCTGCGGGTGCGTCCCCACGCGCGGGCGGACGAACTCGGCTTCGTCGGCGAGATCGAGAGGGTCGACACGTCACTCCTCGACCAGCTCACGAACTCCGGCTATGTCCCGGTGATCGGCTCGCTCGGCGTGGGGCCTGGCGGTCAGACCTACAACGTCAACGCCGATACCGCGGCAGCGGCGCTCGCCGCCGAAGTGGCGGCTGAGAAGCTCCTGCTCCTGACCGACGTGCGCGGGATCAACGACAACGGCGCGTTCAGGTCGCGGCTCACCCCGGACGAAGCGCAGGAACTGATCGACTCCGGCGTCGTGTCCGCCGGTATGGTGCCGAAGGTGCGAGCCTGTTTGAGTGCGCTCGAGGCCGGAGTCGGCAGCGCCCACATCGTCGCTGCCGGTGAACCGCACGGGCTCCTGGTGGAACTCTTCACCGAAGGCGGCATCGGAACGATGATCAAGCCCGGAACCCACCGGAGTGCAACCCAGGGAGTAGACCGGCAATGACCGAGGACAGCCTGTTCGCGAACTACAAGCGGGCGCCGGTGGCGTTCAGCCACGGCGACGGAGTGCGCCTCTGGGACACGCAGGGCCGCGAGTACCTCGACTTCCTCGCCGGCATCGCGGTCTCGTCCCTGGGCCACAGCCACCCGGCCCTGACCGAGGCGATCACCCGCCAGGCCGGGCGCTACCTGCACGTCTCGAACCTGTTCCGGATCCGGGAGCAGGAGCGGGCAGGCGAGTTGCTGGTGGAGGCCACCAACGGTCTGCTCCACCGCGCCTTCTTCTGCAGCAGCGGCGCCGAGGCGATCGAAGCCGCGATCAAGCTGGCGCGGCGCTACGCCTACGACCGCGACGGCTCAGGAGACCGGCATCGGATCGTCACCGCGGAGGGCGGCTTCCACGGCCGCACTCTGGGGGCGCTGGCGGCGACTGCCACGCCCGCCTACCAGGTGGGCTTCGGCCCGCTGCCGGGAGGTTTCGCGGCCGTGCCCTTTGGCGACCTGGAGGCGGCGGCCGGCGAGATCGACGGCAGTACCTGCGCCGTCCTCATCGAGGCGATCCAGGGCGAGGCCGGCGTGATCGAACCGCCGGACGGCTATCTCGAGGGCCTGCAGTCACTCTGCCGTGAACGCGGCGCGCTGTTCATTCTCGACGAGGTGCAGACCGGGATCGGCCGCCTCGGCCACGCTTACGGCTTCCAGCACTACGGCCTCGAACCGGACATCGTGACGCTGGCCAAGGGGCTCGGCGGCGGCGTTCCGGTGGGCGCCGTGCTGGCGCGCAACGAGGTTGCTTCGGCGCTCGTGCCGGGCACCCACGGTACGACGTTCGGCGGCAACCCGCTCGCCAGCGCCGCGGTCCGGGCCGTGCTCGAGACCGTGTTCGAACCGGACTTCCTCGAGCGGGTCGTTCGCGCCGGCGAGTACCTGAGGGCGTTGCTCGGTCAGCTCAGCGCCGGCGGTCTGGTCACCGAGGTGCGGGGCCAGGGACTGATGACGGCGATCGAGTGCACGCCGGACGCACCCGACGTCGCGACTCGCTGCCTGGACAACGGCCTGATCGTCAACGCGCCGCGGCCGCACAGCATCCGGATGCTGCCGCCCCTCGTGGTTCACGACCCGGAGATTGAGCGGGCCGTGGGGATTCTGGCGCACGCGCTGGAGGAAGCCGCGGCTTGAGCGGGAAGGCCGGCCGGCCTGCTACGCCCCGCCTGTGGGGCGGCGCGTTCGACGCGGAGGTCGATCCGGTCATCGATGCGTACACGCGGTCGCTCCCCTTCGACCACCGCCTTGCCGCCGCGGACCTGGTCGGTTCGCTGGCGCACGCCCGGATGCTGTTCGAGACCGCGGTCATCGACCGGGATTCGGCCGCCGCCATCCTCTCCGGCCTGAGCTCGATGCTCCGGCGCCTTGAGGCGGGTGAACTCGAGGTTGGAGGCGTGGACGAGGATGTCCACACGTGGATCGAACGGCAGCTCACCGAGGAGATCGGCGATGCGGGTCGGCGGCTACATACCGCCCGCAGCCGCAACGACCAGACGGCGGTGGCCTTTCGGCTGTGGCAGCGGTCGGCGGCGGAGCGCGCGCTCGGCGCGGCCTTGGGGCTGGTGGAGGCCCTGCTCAGCCAGGGGCGCCAGCACGTGGAGACGGCGATTCCCGGCTACACCCACATGCAACGGGCCCAGCCGACGACGCTGGCGCAGCACCTCCTCGCTCACGCCTGGTCCGTCCTGGCCGACGCGGGCAGGCTCCGGGGAGCGCACCGGACGGCGGGCCTGAGTCCGCTCGGCGCCGGGGCGATGGCCGGGTCGCCGCACCCGATCGACCCCGTCCGCAGCGCGGAGCTGCTCGGGTTGGACGCGGCCTATCCGAACAGCATGTGGGCCGTGGCCGACCGCGACTACGTCGCCGAGGCGCTCTTCGCCTGCGCGCTCGCCATGGTCCACCTGTCCCGCTGGGCCGAGGAAGTCGTGCTCTGGACGTCCAGCGAGTTCTCCTTCGCCCGGCTCCAGGACCGGGCCGCCAAGGGCTCGAGCATCATGCCGCAGAAGAAGAACCCGGAGCCCGCGGAGATCCTGCGCGGCAAGTCGGGTCGCGCGGTGGGTGACCTGGTGTCGCTGCTGGTGACGGTCAAGGGCCTGCCGCTGACCTACAACAGCGATCTGCAGGAGGACAAGGAGGCCCTGTTCGACGCGTTCGACACGGTGACCGCCTCGTTCGAGGTGGCCCGGGTGCTGGGCGAGAGTCTCGAGTTCGACCGCGAGGCGATGGCGGCGGCGCTCGAGGGTGCGTACATCACGGCCACCGATCTGGCCGATCTCCTGGCCGCTGCCGGTGTGCCGTTCCGCAGCGCCCATGAGCGCACGGGCGCCGTGGTTCGCGCCGCCACAGAGCGCGGCGTCGAGCTGTGGCAGCTTCCGGCCTCGGATCTCGAGGAGCTCGTGCCGGAGATCGAGGACCGGGAGGGGCTGCTGGCCGCGTTGCGGCCGGAGGCCTCGCTCGCTGCCCATCGCAGCTACGGCGGGCCGGCGCCCGAGCGGGTGCGCGAGCAGATCGAGGAGATGGACGAGCGGCTCGCGGCCGATCGGGAGTGGCTGGAGGCGCAGGAACCGCCGCCGATCTACCGGGCTCACGTGGAGGGCGCGCTGCTCGCGGAGACCATTCCGGGAGCCGGCTCATGACCACCGCGATCCGCCACGGCGCCATCCTGGACATCATCGCGCGGCGTCCCGTGTCGAGCCAGAAGGACCTGGTGCGCGCCCTCGGACGCCGCGGCGTGCAGGTGTCCCAAGCCACCGTGTCGCGCGACGTGCGCCGGCTCGGCCTGTTGAAGGTGCCCCAGGCGGGCGGAGGTTTCCGCTACGCGCCGGCGGACCAGGCCGCGGGACCGGTCCGCCCCGACGTCGAACGCGCCATGCGGATGTTCGTGACCGGCGTGGCCGAGGGCGAGGCGCTCCTCGTGCTGAGGACGCGCAGCGGCAACGCGAACGCGCTGGCCGTCGTGATCGACCAGGCGGACTGGCCCGAGGTTGCCGGCACCCTGGCAGGCGACGACACCGTCCTCCTGGTCCTCAAGACCGTCGCCGCCCGCGACCGCATCCGCGAGTCTCTCGCAGCATTGCTAGAGAGCGACTGACCTCCGCACCTGCCACGCCTGCCGCGTCTCCTGCGACGAAAACCGCTGCTCGGCCCAGGGGTCGCCGTAGGTGTGGTACCCGTTCTGCTCCCAGAAGCCGCGTTCGTCCGCGTTCAGGAGTTCGATCCCGGACACCCACTTGGCGCTCTTCCAGGCGTAGAGATGGGGCACCACCAGCCGGAGCGGGCCGCCGTGGTCCGGTGCCAGGGGCTCGCCGCCGTGGCGGTCGGCGAGCAGCGCGTGCTCGGAGAGCAGGTCGTCGAGCGGCAGGTTCGTCGTGTAACCGCCGTAGCAGTGGATCATCGCGTGCGTGGCGCCGGGAGACAGCGCGACCGCGCTCAGCACATCCCGGGTCGCGAACCCGGACCACGGGTTGTCCAGGGTCGAGAAGCGGGTCACGCAGTGGAAGTCGGCGGTCACCTCGCGCCGCGGCAGCGACTGAAGCGCCTGCCAGTCGAACGCGCGCTCGGCCTCGACGAGGCCGAAGAGCCGTAGCTCGAACCCGGCCAGGTCGACCTCGGGCGTGTCGCCGACGGACAGCACCGGCCACTTCTTCGTGACGTACTGGCCGGGGGGAACCCGGTCGTCGCCGCGCCTGGGGGAATCGTCCATGGCGCGGGGAGACTATCGACTGTCGCGGCGTCATGCAGCGCGCCGGTTGTAAATGTGAGCGATGTGGTCAACAATTCCCGGTCCCCGCCTCGCGGCTCGCCCGAGCCGCGTGCCTGAGTCCGTACGATGATCACCGAATCCGCTTCCAGCGACTACGCCGCGGCCGCCGTCGAGCTGGCCGGCCCACCGATTCCGGACGGGCTCGGCGACGGCGCCCGTCGGCTGCTGTCGCGGATCGGCAACACCCCCTTGCTCGACCTGAGCCACGTCCTCGGACCGGGCGCGCGGGAACTCGGATCGGAACTCCTGGCCAAGGCGGAGATGGCGAACCCGGGCGGCTCGGTCAAGGACCGGCCGGCGCGTCACATGATGCTGGCGGCCCGGGACGCCGGCCAGCTCGAGGGTGGCCGCCGCGTCCTCGACGCGACCTCGGGCAACACTGGCATCGCGCTCGCCATGATCGGGGCGGCGATGGACATCGGCGTGACGCTTTGCCTGCCGCGGAACGCCTCGATCGAGCGGCGCCGCATCCTCGGTGCCTTCGGCGCCGAACTCGTCCTCACCGATCCGATGGAGGGTTCGGACGGTGCCATCCGCGAGGCGCGCCGGATGATCGAGGCGGATCCGGAGGCGTTCTGCTACGTCGACCAGTACGGCAACACCGCCAACTGGCGGGCTCACTTCGAAACGACCGGCCCCGAGATCTGGATGCAGACGGAGGGCCGCCTCACCCATTTCGTCGCTGGTCTCGGCACCAGCGGCACGTTCTGCGGCACGGCGCGGTACCTGGTGGAGCGTGCGCCGGAGGTCCGGCTGATCTCGATGCAGCCGGACGGGCCCTTTCACGGTCTAGAAGGTATGAAGCACATGCCCAGCGCGCTCGTGCCCGCCATCTACGATCCGGGGATCGCGCACGAAGAGACCGCGGTGAGCACCGAGGACGCCTACGCCGAGGTCAAGGCGCTCGCTCGGCGGAGCGGTCTGCTGGTCGGCATTTCGGCGGCCGCGAACGTGGTCGCCGGACGGCGGATCGCCGAGCGCGCCGCCGAAGCCGGGGAGCGCGCCGTGGTGGTGACCATCCTCTGCGACGGCGCCGACAAGTACCTGTCCGAGCCGTTCTGGGACGAGGACTGAGCCGCGATGATCGAACTGTCTCCAGGCGACCTGGCCCGCATCCGCGCCCACGGCGAGGCGACGTACCCGGAGGAGTGCTGCGGCATCCTGGTCGGCAGCGTCGAGCGGGCTGCCGGCGAGAACGGCGCGGCTCTGGCCCGGGTCGTGCGGCTGGTCGGCGCCGAGAACGAACGGGAGGACGAGAGCCGCCACAACCGCTACCTGATCCCGCCCGAGGTCATCCTGCGGACCGAGCGGGAGGCGCGGGCGGACGGCCTCGACGTGGTCGGCTACTACCACTCGCACCCGGATCACCCGTCGCGCCCCAGCGACTTCGACCGGGACCACGCGTGGCCGGGCTACAGTTACCTGATCGTCTCGGTGCGCGAGGGCCGCGCCAGGGACGAGCGGAGTTGGCGGCTCAGCAACGACCGTTCCCGCTTCGACGAGGAACCGATCCGCACACCTGAACCGCCCCCGACCTGAACACGTATAGACCGAAGAGTCCTGTGGAGACCGACGATGACCGTACTCATACAGATCCCCACGCCCCTGCGGGGCTTCGCCGACGAACAGTCCGAGGTGGCGGTGGCCGCCGCGACCGTCGGCGAGGCGATGGAGCAGCTCGTCACCCGGTACGAGGGGCTGCGGCCCCACCTGTTCGGTGACGACGGCAAGCTGCGCACCTTCGTCAACCTGTTCCTGAACGACGAGGACGTGCGCTACCTGGAGCGGGAGGCGACGCCGATCAACGGGGACGCGACGCTGGCGATCATCCCGTCGATCGCCGGCGGCGCCGTGACCGAGGCGACCCTGGCCGAGCCGCCGGCGGCCGCCCAGGCTGAGGAGCTGAGCCCGGAGGAGATCCTCCGCTACAGCCGGCACCTCATCATGCCCGAGGTCGGCTCCGAGGGGCAGTTGAAGCTCAAGGCCGCCAAGGTGCTGATGATCGGCACCGGCGGGCTCGGCTCGCCGCTCGGCATGTACCTCGCCGCGGCCGGCGTCGGCCGTCTCGGTCTCGTGGACTTCGACGTCGTCGACGAGTCGAACCTGCACCGCCAGTTGCTCTACAGCAACGCGGACGTCGGCCGTCCCAAGATCGACGCCGCCGTCGAGCGGCTGCGCGAGGTGAACCCGCACATCGAACTCACGCCGCACCCGGTGCTGCTCAACTCGAGCAACGCGCTCGAGATCTTCGAGGACTACGACCTGATCGTCGACGGCACGGACAACTTCCCGACCCGCTATCTCGTCAACGACGCCTGCGTCCTGCTCGGCAAGCCGAACGTCTACGGCTCCATCTTCCGCTTCGAGGGCCAGGTGTCCGTGTTCTGGGGAGCGAAGGGCCCCTGCTACCGCTGCCTGTTCGCCGAGCCGCCGCCGCCGGGACTCGTCCCCTCATGCGCCGAAGGCGGTGTCCTCGGGGTGCTCCCCGGCATCATCGGCAGCCTGCAGGCGAACGAGGTGATCAAGCTGATCATCGGCCAGGGCGATCCGCTGATCGGCCGACTGGTGCTCTTCGACGCGCTGCGCATGAGCTTCCGCGAGCTGAAGCTGCGCAAGAACCCGGACTGCCCCGTCTGCTCCGAGAATCCGACCCAGACCGAGCTGATCGACTACGAGCAGTTCTGCGGCGTCCCCGCCGTCGCCGAGGAACCGGCTCTCAACGACAAGATCGACGTGACCCCGACCCAGGTCCAGTCCTGGATGAACGACGGCCGCGACTTCAGCATCCTCGACGTCCGGGGCCCGCAGGAGTACGCCATCTGCCGGATCGACGGCTCGACCCTGATTCCGGTCGCCGAACTCGAAGGTCGACTCGCCGAACTCGACCCCTCGAAGCTCTGGGTCGTCCACTGCCACCACGGCCCGCGGTCGACCCGGGCGACGCACATCCTCCGTGACAACGGCTTCCCGCAGGCGTACAACCTGGCCGGCGGGATCGATGCGTGGGCGGAGCAGGTCGATCCGTCGTTGCCGCGGTACTAGGGGAGCGGCGAGGTAGCGAGTTCAATCGGCTCCCGCTGGATCACCAGACGCGCCGGACTCCGTAGGCATCGAAGGGCGCCTCGATCGAGACGAGAATCAGGTCGCGCCCCAACGCCTGTGCGATTAGCATCCGGTCGAACGGGTCGCGCAGGGGAGCCGGCAGCGCGCCGGCGCGAGCGGCATCCGGCACGCTGACGGGCAACTCCTCGAATCTCTGTCCGGCGATCGCTTCGGAGACGTCCAGCGCCACTTCCTCGGCTTCCGGAAGCTTGCCGAGGCGGTGTTTGGTCGTGATCTCCCATGCTGACGCCGCGCTCACCAGCACGTCGTTCGCTTCGTCCTCGATCGCCTGACGGGCGGATCGGGATAGCCGCCGGCTTCCGGCCAGCCACCAGAGGAAGGCGTGCGTGTCGAGCAGCAGCCGCACGCTCTACTCCTCCCAGGCCGCCAACTCCTCCTCGGGCAGAGGTTCGAAGAACCGCTCGTCGATGCGGATCCGTCCTCGCATGGCTCCGAACTGGCGCTTCGCTGGAGGGTGGCAACTGACGAGCCGTGCGACCGGTTCGCCGTTGCGGGCGATCACGACTTCCTCTCCGCGTTCGACCTGCGCGAGGAGCCGCGACAGTTGAGTCTTCGCTTGATGCACGTTCACTACAGACACTCCCATCCCCCTCCGGACGGTTGGTTAGCTAACCGTAGGACTAACAGGTGGGCCGTGTCAAGTGCCGAGCGGCGTGAAGCGGACCTCCCGTCCCTGGAGCCGCACCCGGGCCTCGGGCAGAGCCTCGACGGCCCGTCGCGGCAGCAGCGCGAGGCCGATGGCGGTCTCGTCGCGTGGCGACCGGGAGACGCTGGTGACCGTACCGGCGGTTCGGCCGTCGAACTCGATCTCGGTGCCGGCGGCCGGGGTGTGCCCGGGCTCGAAGACGAGCCGGCACATGCGGCGGGCCGGCTGACCGCGGTAGTGGATGCGGGCGACGATCTCCTGGCCGAGGTAGCAGCCCTTCTCGTAATCGACGGCGTCCTGGATGCCGGTTTCCTGGGGCAGGTTGGCGTCGTCGTAGTCGACGCCCCAAAGCGGATGGCCGTGTTCGACGCGGAGGGCCTCGGTCGTCTCGCGGCCGACTCGCTGCAGGCCTGCTTCGGCCAGGTCGTCGGCCACTAGGGGTGCGATCGCGGAGGACTGCCAGAGAGAGAAGGCAGGCACCCCGCTGTGACCCTCGCGCACCAGGCGGGCCTGGTAGTCGAGAAGTTCGACGTGGGTGTGGCTCCAGGGTTCGGTCAGGTCGCGGGCCGCTGAGGCGCCGAGATCGGTCAGGACTTCGGCGCTCTTCGGCCCGGCGATCCTCACCGAGGCCATGTCGCCGAGCGGCAGGATCTCGACCTGGTCGGTGACGATGTACTTCTCCAGGTGCTCGATGATCGTCCTGCCGCGACCTTTCGGGATCTCGAGCCACAGGCGGTCTTCTAGCGCCAGCACGGCGGCGCTGGCGAGAATGCGGCCGCGGACGTCGGTGATGAAGCCGAAGCGCCCGGTGCCGGGTTCGAGGCCTTCGATTGCCGCGGTCACCATGCCGCCGAAGAACCGTTCGCGGTCGGGGCCCATGAGTTCCAGCCGTGATGCCGGAACGGGCTCGCACAGGGCGGCTTCGGCGGTGAGCAGTTCGACGTCGCGTTCGAGGCTCATGGCGTCCGCCGCGGGCGGCCGTGGCCGTCGAGGAGGATCTCTCGCACGGAGGCGTGGCGCAGGTCCGGCACGACCCAGCGGGCACCTGCTTCTTCCAGTCGGTGGTCGGGGGTAAAGCCGGTGGCCACGGCCAGCACCGGGACGCCATGGGCGTCGCCGCAGGCGACGTCGCGGACCGTGTCGCCGATGATGACGACGTCGCTCGTGTCCAGCGGAGCGCCTAGCCGGCTCGTAGCCCGTTCGACGGCCACAGGCACAAGCTCATTGCGCCGGACGCCGTCCTCGCCGAACGCGCCGAAGTCGAAGAAGCGGTTCAGGCCGAACGGTTCGAGCTTGGCTCGGGCGCCGATCTCCCAGTTGCCGGTGAGCAGCGCCACGCAGACGTCCTCGGCGGCGGCCAGTTCCTCGAGCAGCTCGACGACGCCGGGCAGCAGCCTCATCTGCTCGGGGTCCAGCCGTTCGAGCAGGTCGCCGTAGTGCGACCGCACGTCGCCCATGCGGCCTTCGACCTCGTCGCGCGGCACGCCTGCCTCGGTCATCAGGTCGATCACCGCCTCCGTGTCCGTCCTGCCGCCGAAGTCGTAGGCGCGGACGTTGCCGGTCTGGCCGAACGTGCGCTTGAGCGCACCCATGAAGATGGGCCCGATCTGAGGGCCGCACCGAACCAGGGTGCCGTCGATGTCGAAGAGCAGGAGCCGCATCGCGTAGGGGGTGTTCCAGCGTAGGCGCGGAGACTATCCGCCCTGTTAGCCTTTCCCATCTTGATCGTACGGGTGCTGAGCTTCGCCACCGCGCTGGACGCTGTAGGCAGCGCCGAGACGGAGCACGACCTCCCGGACGGCAGCACGGTCGCCGACCTGGTCGAGCGCCTGACGGCGGAACACCCGGCGCTCGAGTCGCTCTGGCCGCGCCTGGCGGTTGCAGTCGACGGGGAAGTTGCCGGGGACCGGACGGTCACGCTTCACGACGGCGCCGAAGTGGCCCTTCTGCCCCCAGTTTCGGGCGGCTCCTGTGGCGCCGGCCGGCTGCGGGACGGCGCCGTCGACGCGGACACGGTAGAGGCGGTGCGCGCGGGCGTAGAGGACGCAGGCAAGGGAGCCGTCGTCGTCTTCGTCGGGAACGTCCGCAACTCGTTCGGCGGTCGGCCGGTGGAGCGCATCACGTACTCCGCCTACCCGGCGATGGCGGAAAGGCGCCTCGAGCGGATCGTTGGCGAACTAGAGGCCGCGGAACCCGGAACCCGGGTAGAGATCGTCCACGGCCTGGGCACGCTCGAAGTAGGCGATGCGAGCGTAGTCATCGCCACGGCATCCGCCCATCGCCGTCAGGCTTACGAGACGAACCGACTCGCCCTGGAGCGTCTCAAGGCGGAGGTCCCGATTTGGAAGCGGGAGCACTACGCCGACGGCAATTCGGCCTGGCGGGAAGAGGAACCGCTGGAGTAGCGGCTTACCTCCGCCGCGCCGCCGCTAAACCGCGAACGAGGAACCGCAGCCGCAGGTGCCGACGGCCTTCGGGTTCGAGAACTTGAAGCCGGTGCCGGCGACGCCGAGCTGGTAGTCGATCGTCGTGCCCTTGAGGTAGCGGGCGCTGATCGGGTCGACGTAGACGCGCAGCCCCTCGTAGTCGAAGACCTCGTCCGTCTCGCGGCGGTCCTTCTCGAAGTCGAGCGCGTACTCGAAACCGCTGCAGCCGCCGCCGCGGACCGCTACTCGCAGCCCGTGATCCGTGGACAGGCCCTCGTCGTCGCGTGTGAGCTTGATCATCCGCACCGCCTTGGCGGTCACGTGCAGGGTCTCCGGCGCCTGCGCGGGTGCGGGCGTCGGTGCCGGCGGGGTCGGAAAGTCGATCTCAGGCATCGGTTCAGGGAGGCGCGTAGTGGGCTGCCTCGTTGCCCGAGAGTATCATCGAGGCGTGCTGACCGGGACGTTGGAGGCTTCGATGCGGCCGGCCACGGGTGGGCGCGACGCCACCGGAGAAGGCCCGTGATCCGGGAGCAGGGCCGGGGCGACGGTGGCTGCATCGAGGTCATCAGCGGCGGCATGTTCTCCGGCAAGAGCGAGGAGTTGCTGCGCCGGCTGCGCCGCGCGCTGATCGCGCGCCAGCGCGTCCAGGTGTTCCGCATCGCCACCGACACGCGGGGCGGCGAGGGAGACGTGCTACGCACCCGGGACAATCGCAGCCTGTCCGCTGAGACCGTGGCCTCCAGCGCCGAGATGCGCGAGAAGCTGATGCTGGGCGTGGAAGTCGTCGGCATCGACGAGGCCCAGTTCTTCGACAAGGGCCTGGTCGACCTGGTGACGGAGCTCGCTGACCTGGGCGTGCGGGTGATCGTTGCCGGGCTGGATCTCGACTTCCGCCGGCGACCGTTTGGACCGATCCCGGAACTCATGGCGATCGCGGAGTACGTCGACAAGATGCACGCGGTCTGTGTGCGCTGCGGCGCCGCCGCCCAGTACTCGCTGCGGATCGCTGGTGGTGACCAGCAGGTCCTGGTCGGGGACGTGGAGACCTACGAGGCCCGTTGCCGGCGTTGCTTCAACTCGTCGGAGGGGGCCTTGGAGGCGGATCGGGCGCACGCCAGTTAGCGCGCCAGAATGGTCGCCGCTTCGCGGCGGGCTGTTTTCAGAAGCCGGCGGGGTCGCCGGCGCACCCAGTGGGCGAGGCGCGGGCCAGCTAGGGAACCAGGCTCTTCAGCGCCTGTCGGATCGTCGAGGCCAGCTCCGGCGAAGACAGGTCGTGGCCTGCGCCTGCGACCTCGAGGCACGCCCCCAAAGTGGGCCAACGTTTGGGCAGTCGGCGGATCATCGCGTCCGTTGTGAACGCGTCGAGCTGGCCATAGACGACGGCGACGGGCACGGCGGCGCTCGCAGCGGCCTCGAAGTCGTAGTGCGTCAACGGCGGTGCGATGAGTAGTACCCCGTCTGGGGGATCCTGCGCTGCCTCCGCCTGGGGCAGCCGCGCCATGGTGACGACGGCGCCGAACGAGTAGCCGACGCCGATGCGCGGCAACCGCGGGAAGCGGCGCCGGAGTTCCTGCTCGCAGGCTCCGAGGTCTTCGGTCTCGCCACGCCCCTCGTCGTGGCGTCCCTCGCTGCCGCCCGTGCCGCGGAAGTTGAATCGGAGCGCCGCGCCGCCGAGTTCGACGACGGCGTTCGCGGCGGTGGTCACGACGTGGTTGTCCATGTCGCCGCCGTAGAGCGGATGAGGGTGTGCGACCGTCGCCACGAAGGACGGTGTGGCGTCCGGTTCGAGCAGTTCGGCCTGGAGCGCGCCGGCCGGGCCCTGCAGGCTGAGAGGGGTGAAACGGGGCATTCGTACAGCCGTCCGTTGGAGGCAGCGCGGAATATACTGCTGTCCGCTCCGGATTGACCTTCGCGCAGCTCTGTAGCGGTGCCGGGTCGCTTGGACGCCTCGCGAAACACTGCCCTCCACGGGAGTCCGTTCGATGATCTTCGATCCCATGTACTTCGTCTTCCTGGCGCCGGGCCTGCTGCTTTCGCTGTGGGCCAGCTTCCGGGTGAAGAGAGCGTTCAACAAGTACTCCAAGGTGCGCTCGGTGACGGGAATGACTGGCGCCCAGGCCGCCCAGCGCCTGCTCGCCTACGCCGGCATCACCGATGTCCAGGTGGTCGCCACGCGGGGCCGGCTGTCCGACCACTACAACCCGGTGACGAAGAAGCTCGCCCTGTCGGAGCAGGTCTACGGCTCGAACTCGGTGGCCGCGATTGGTATCGCCTGCCACGAGGCCGGGCACGCCATCCAGCACGCGAAGAACTACGCGCCCCTGTGGCTGCGCTCGACCCTCGTGCCCATGGCCGGGATCGGCAGCAACCTGGGCTACATCGTGATGTTCCTCGGCCTCTTCATGGGTGCACCGAACATGGTGCTGTTTGGCGCGGTTCTCTTCTCGGCGGTCGTGCTCTTCCAGCTCGTCACGCTGCCGGTCGAGTTCGATGCCACAGCGCGGGCGAAGCGCCTCGCCGTCGAGCAAGGCTTGATCCTGCAGACCGAACGCGTCGGAATGGACCGCGTCCTCAACGCGGCGGCCATGACCTATGTCGCCGCCGCTGTGGCCTCGCTGCTGACGCTGCTCTACTTCCTTATGCGGGCGGGGCTGCTCGGCGGTCGGGACTAAGTCTGCCTGGCGCCGAGGCTCCACTCCGGTCCGGGTGCCGCGGGCTCCTTCTGCTCCTAGTTCTCGACCCGCTCCACGCGGGGCACCACACCCAGCAGGGGTCCGCGAGAAAGTAACGTTCCGAGCGGGCCCTCGTCGGCGTTGACGCCGGCGGGCAGTACCGGAACGGTCAGGTCCACGTCGACGCCCCGGCGCAGCAGCGGGGCCGCCGCGGCGGCCGTGCCGGTGTTCAGCCAGTACCAGGCGCCGTCTTCCAGTCCGTCGACTTCCAGCCGGCCGGACACCGCGGCGCCGTCCTCGTCGAAGCAGCCGGGCAGAAGCTCCACGATCAGGCCGTCCTCGTCCGCGTCCAGCACCTGACTCCCCGCGTCGGCCTCGCCGCAGGCCAGGCGCACCGTGGCCCGGCTCCCGTCCAGCGGACGGCCGACGATCCCGCCGCCGCCCTTCCAGTACGGCGCGACGTGCGCGCCATCCCCCTCCAGGTCCACCAGGTGCGGCACGATGCCCATGAACCCGGTCTCGTCGTGGAGCATCAGTGTGCCGTGCCATGTGCCTCGCACCGAGAGCACGAAGCGGCGGTCGCCGCTCGGCCGCGCGGTGACGCCGTCGGGTACCGGAGGTCGCAGCTCGGGATGCAGGGACTCCTCGCAGACCAGGGGGGCGACCGCGACGTTGCGGTCGCCGTTGACCCAGTACCAGCCGTCTCCGTCGATGCCCTCGAAGGCCATCTCGCCCTCGAACGGCCGGCCGTCCTCGGCCGTGCACGTCGGCTGGCTGACGGTGCGCACGATCAGGCCGTCCTCGCCGGCGTACTCGCGGCTCGTGTACCTCCTCCCGGCGCATTCGATGCGGACCGTCGCCGACTCGCCGTCAGTCGGCCTGACGGCGAACCCGCCCGTGCCGTGCCAGTACGGCGCCAGGCGGTGCGGGCACACCGGCTCAGGCTCCGGTGGCGTAGGCTCGGGCGTTGGTGGCTCGGGGTCCGGCTTCGGTTCCGGTGCGGGCGGCGGCGCCTTGGGAGCGAGAACCGTGATCTCGGCATCGTCATGGGCGCTCACTCCGCCATCCGTCACGGTCAGCCGCACCACGATCAGTTGATTCGACGCACCAGCTTCGAGCGTCCGGGCGACATAGACAGGACTCAGGCTCCTGCTTCCGGCGAGGCGACCACCTGTACCCCCGACTTTCGACCATGCGACACTGGTGTCGCCCGCGCTGTTCTGGATCTGGTGAGACCCGTTCAACTGAACCGACGCGCCTGAGTCGACCTGATACGGCCCGCCCGCCTCGACTTGAATCGTGGGCGTCTGCGCCCACGCGGCTGATGCACTGAGGAACACGGGAACGAGCAGCCACACTCGCACGATTCGTAGTGTGATGGCACGCGCACGCTCCATTGCCAGGCCACGCTAGCAACGCTGTGTGACGATTTGGTAACCAGACGTGTGGTCTTCGCGATGTCTTCGCGACAGCGGGGCCGCGGAGATTGTCGGTAGCTAGAGCGGGTCGCCTAGCTGCGCCGTCAGCTCGGCCTGGCGGGCGGCAAGTTCTTCCGGCGTCGAGGCCTCCAGGACGAGCCGCAGCAGGGGTTCCGTGTTCGACGGGCGGACGTTGAACCACCAGTCGTCGAAGTCGATGCGGATGCCGTCGAGACGGTCGAGCGCGCCGCCGCCCTCCGTGGCGTAGCGCTGAACCAGGGCTTCCATCGTCCCGTCCTTGTCCTCGACCTCGAAGTTGATCTCGCTGCTCTTGGCGTAGCGGCGAAGGGGTGCGGTGATCTCGGACAAGGACCTGCCGGAGCGGCGGAGCAGGTTGAGGACCGCGACCACGGCCAGGATCGAGCTGTCGGCGCAGTAGTTCTGGCGGAAGTAGTAGTGGCCGGCGAGCTCGCCGCCGAAGATCGCGCCCGTGCGGCGCATCGTCGCCTTGACGAACGAATGACCGACCCGTTCCGGCAAGGGCGTGCCGCCATGCTCGCGGATGTACTCGGGAACCGCTCGGGAGGAGCGGATGTCGTGGATCACGGCGCCGGACGCGCGCTGGAGCATCTGGCCGGCGATCAGGGCGGTGATCAGGTCGGAGCCGATCGGTTCGCCGCGTTCATCGACGAAGGCGGCGCGATCGCCGTCGCCGTCGAAGCTGACGCCCAGGTCCGCCTTCTGCTCGACGACCAGGTCGCTCAGGTCACTCAGGTTCTCCGGCAGCAGCGGGTTCGCCTCGTGGTTCGGGAAGGTGCCGTCCAGCTCGAAGTAGAGCGGCAACAGGTCCACGCCGCAGGCCTCGAGCAGGGGCCGGTAGATCGTGCCCATGCCGTTGGCGGCGTCGGCGGCGAGCCGCAGCTTCGGGGCGTCGCCCGCCTCGAAGGAGCGGTCGAGGAAGGAGAGGACGTGTTCGGCGTACTCCGCCTCGATACTCCTCGCGTCGACCCGGCCGGGGGTAGCGGCCGGTGCCGGCTCTTCGCCCAGGGCGTGCCGCTCGATGATCGGGATGCCGTGATCGCCGGACACCGGCACGGCGCCGGCGAGACTGAACTTGAGGCCGTTGTACTCGGCGGCGTTGTGGCTCGCCGTGACCTGAATGCCGCCGGCCGTGCCGAGGTGGCCGGTGGCGAAGTAGTTCATCGGCGTCGTGGCGAGGCCGATGTCGAGGACGTCGAGACCGGCCGAGGTCAGCCCCGCGCACAGTGCCGCGGACAGCGGCACGCTGTGGTCGCGCATGTCGCGGCTGACCACGACGGTGTGGGGCAGGGCCGCTCCCTGGTCGCCCTCGAGCGTGACCAGGCGCTCGAACGCCATGCCGATCCGCCGCGCCAGCTCTTCGTTCAACTGCCCCGGATAGAGGCCGCGCACGTCGTACGCCTTGAAGATCCCCGCCATGTCGCCTTGTCGCTCCTTGTTCAGTGGGGCTGCACTTCGATTGCCAGGGCGAAGGCACGCCCTTCGATCGGCGCTTCTTCCAGGCCGTCCGGGCCGTCGCCGTTCACCGGCTGCAAGGTCACGGCGAGCGTCTCGCCGCGGATCCAGTCGCGGTGCGTTTCGATCGCCGCTTCCACGTCTTCGGCGGCGCGGTACCGGACTGCGATGCGGTCGGCGTAGTCGAGATCGGCGGCGCGCCGCCGGTTCTGGACCCGGTGCACGACCTCTCGCGCCAGGCCTTCGGCGATCAGTTCGTCGTCCAGTTCGACATCGAGGGCGACCAGGAGTTCGCTGTCGCCGTGGACGGCCACACCGGGCCGCTCCTCGAGCCGTACTTCGACCTCCTCCGGCTGCAGATGAACCGTCTCGCCGTCGACCTCGATCGCGATGCGCCCTGACTGATCGAGCTCGCGCTTCAGTTCCAGGCCACCGCGGGCGGCGAGGGCGGAGCGCACGGCCGGCATGGCGCGGCCGAACCGGGGCCCGCACTTCGGGTAGTGCGGCACGACGTCGAAGGACACGTACTCGGAGCTGTCCGCCGCCCAGCGAACCTCGTGCACGTTCAGTTCGTCCTGGAGCAGGTCGACGTAGGGAGCGACGAGTCCCTCAAGTTCCGGGTCGGCGCTGACCAGGGTGACGGTGCGAAGCGGCTGGCGGATCTTGATGCCGTTCGCGTTTCGCGCGGAGCGGCCGTTGCGGGCCACCTGGAGCACGGTGGCCATCGCCGCCTCGAGGCGCTCGTCGGCCCGGTCCGCGGGCGCTTGGGGCCAGGACTCGAGGTGACAACTGAGGCTGCCCATTCCCTGGCTCGAGACGAGGCGCCGGTGGAGTTCCTCGGCGACGAAGGGCACGAAGGGCGCGACCAGCAGGCGGATCGTCGTCAGCACTTCGTACAGGGTCTGGTAGGCGCTCTCCTTGTCCACGCCCGGTCCGCCCGTGGCCGCGTCTTCGTTGGGCGCCCAGAAGCGGTCGCGGCTGCGCCGGATGTACCAGTTCGTCAGCTCGTCCAGAAAGTTCTCGATGCCGCGCGCCGCGGGCGCCGTTCGGTAGGCTTGGAGGTGGTCGGTCGTCGCCCGGACGAGCCGATAGAGGCGGAGCAGGATCCAGCGGTCGAGCGACCCGCGCTCGCCGAACGGAATCTCCGCGCGACCGGGCCGCCAGCCGTCGAGGTTTGCGTAGATCACGAAGAACGAGAGGGCGTTCCACAGCGGGAGCAGGAAGGTCTGGGCCGCCTCACGCACCAGGCGGGCCGAAAACCGCGAAGGTTGCTCGGGATTGTTGACGCAGAAGTACCAGCGGAGCGCGTCGGCGCCGGTCTCGGCCAGTACCTCCATCGGCTCGACCACGTTGCCGAGGCGCTTGGACATCTTGCGGCCGTTCTCGTCGTTCACGTGGCCGAGGACGATGCAGTTGCGGTAGGCCGGGCTGTCGAACAGCAGGCAGCCCAGGACGTGCAGGGTGTAGAACCATCCCCTGGTCTGGTCGACCGCTTCGGAGATGAAGTCCGCCGGGAAGCGCGAGCGGAACGTCTCCTGGTTCTCGAACGGGTAGTGGTACTGGGCGAAGGGCATGGCGCCCGAGTCGAACCAGGCGTCGATCACGTACTCGACCCGTTTCATCGTGCCGGCGCAGCCCGGAGTCGCGCACCGCCACTGGAAGTCGTCGTCGATGAAGGGTCGGTGCGGGTCGAAGCAGTCGCGGTCGTAGGGATCGTCGGGGAGCGGCCGGCCCACCTTGCGGAAGAGCTCCTCGAACGAGCCGACGACGTCCACGGCGTCGCACGCCGCGCACTTCCAGACCGGCAACGGCGTGCCCCAGTAGCGGCTGCGCGACAGGGCCCAGTCGACGACGTTCTCGAGCCAGTCGCCGAACCGGCCCTGGCCGACATGCTCGGGGTGCCAGCGCACCTCGCGGTTCTTCTCGATCAACCGGTCGCGGGCGGCGGTGGTGCGGACGAACCAGCTAGTCGTTGCGTAGTACAGCAGCGGCTGGTCGCAACGCCAGCAGAAGGGGTAGCTGTGGCCGCGCCGCTCGCCGTGGAGCAACCGGCCCTGCTGCCGCAACGAGCGGACGATCGCCGGGTCGGCGTCCTTGAACCACGCCCCGTTGATCTCGTCGATCAGGCTCCGGACGGCGGGTTCCTGGGAGCTAGCCTCGGGATCGAGTGCGACCTTCCCTTCGTGGTCGACCGCCTGGAGTTCGGGCAAGCCGTACTCCCGGCCGCTTCGCTCGTCGTCCTCGCCGAACAGGGGCGCGGTGTGCACGGCGCCCGTCCCCTCGGTGAGGGTCACGTAGTCCGCGAGCAGGATGCGGAAGCCGGCGCGGTCCGATACCTCGGCGGCGCGGTAGGGGCGGCGCGGTTCGACCGCGAAGGGCCGGTCGTAGAGCAGGCCCTCGAGGGCCCGGCCGGAGAAGCGGGCCACGGTGCCGGCCTCGCGGAGATCGACTCGCGTCGGCTTGCCGTCGCCGGGCAGCAGCGCAGGGACCGGCTGTTCCAGGCCGTCCGCGATGAGCAGCAGCCGTTCCGGGTCCGTCGGGTCTTCAACGGCCCGGTAGGTCAGATCGGGATGCACCGCGATGCCGGCGTGGGAGAGCAGGGTCCAGGGCGTGGTCGTCCAGGCGGCGATGTCGACGGGCCGGTCCGTGCTAAAGGCGCTCGCCGCCTCCGCGCCGTCATCGTCGATCGTGGCGATGGACTGGCCGGGTCGCAGGGGAAAACGCACCCAGATCGAAGGATCCTCCGTGTCGCGGTAGTTCTGCGCCACCTCGTGGCTCGACAGGGTCGTGCCGCAGCGGGCGCAGTAGGGCTGTATCTTCCGGCCCTCGTAGAGCAGGTCCTTCTTCCAGAGCTCGGCCAGCGCCCACCACTCCGACTCGATGTAGGCGTTCCTGTAGGTGAGGTAGGCGCCGTCCATGTCGAGCCAGTAGCCGACCCGCTCAGTCATCCGCCGCCACTGCCGCTCGTAGGCGCTGACGCTTTCGAGGCAGGCGCTGTTGAACTTCTCGATCCCGTAGTCCTCGATCTGCTGCTTGCCGGAGAAGCCGAGTTGCTTCTCCACCTCGATCTCGACGGGCAGTCCGTGTGTGTCCCAGCCGCCCTTGCGCGGCACGCTGCGGCCGGTCATCGTGCGGAAACGGGGGTAGAGGTCCTTCACCACCCGGGTGACGACGTGGCCGACGTGAGGCACGTTGTTCGCGGTCGGCGGCCCCTCGTAGAAGGAGAACTCCTTGTCCTCGCTGTCCTTGCGAGCCTCGAGGGAGGCCTCGAACACCCGCTCGCGGCGCCAGAACTCGAGCGTCTCGCGTTCGAGCTCGGGGAAGGGATAGCCGCCGGGAACGGGCGGGAATGCGGGATCCCTGGACACGGCGAAGGCCTTGGGCGCGGCGCCCCGGTCAGGCGGCGAAGCGCTGGCGCTCGATGAACGCCGTCAGCGCCGCCGCGAACTTGGCCGGTCGTTCGACGTGTGGCAGGTTGCGGCAGCCGTCGAAGACGTCCAGGTCGGCGTTCGACATTTCCTGTAGCCAGAGGTCGGCGTTCTCGAGCGGTGGGTTGGTCGCCTGGCGGCCCCATGCCAGCCACACTGGCTGATTGACCCGGCCGCCGAAGCCGGCCTGGAGCCGGTGCCCGAGCCGGCCGCAGAGCGAGTCGACCAGGGCGTGGCTGGCGCCGGGCAGATGGCTCGCCCGGTAGAGCTGCTCGACCATGGACTCGCCCAGACCCTCGGCGCCGAACAGGGTTTCGCGCCGCAGGTGGTTCTCGATCGCCCGCTCCCCGGTCACCAGGTTGAGCGCCGACCTGCCGAGCACCGGCGCCCGGAGCAGTGCGTGAATCACGGGATCGCTGCGCTCGTCGGTGACCTCGGTGCCGATGCCCTGGGGGCCGACGAGGGCCAGGGCGGCAACCAGGTCCGGGGCGTTGAGGGCGGCTTCGACGGCATAGGCGGCGGCGCGGTGAGGGGCCACGAGCACGGCGCGCTCGCCGACCACCTCCTCCAGGAACCGGCCGAGCAGGTCGATATAGAGCTCGGCGGTGTAGCGCTGGTTCCTCCGTTCCGAGTCGCCCCAGCCGAGCCAGTCGGGCACGAAGCAGTCGTGGCTCCGGGCCAGGCGTTCGGCGGTCTCGCGCCACAGCAGGCCGGTATGCCCGGGACCGAACGTGTGGAGCAGGACCATTGGCGGCTGGCCGCCGCGGCGGGGGGACTCCAGGTGAACGAAGGCCACCCGGTGGCCGTCGACCTCGACGTGCCGGGTGGAACCCCACCGGGGTCGGGGCAGGCGACCCGCCCTCCGGGCCACGATCGCGTTGAACAGGGCCGGTGCCCCGAGCGCGATGCCGCCGATGACCAGGCCGTTCGTCAGACGCCGCCTGATCAAGCGCCGGGATTCCTGGTTCGCGGAGCGCGCCATGGGGCGGAGAATAACAGCGAGGGGCAACGGCATAATCGGCTCGTGGCGTTCGAGATCCTGGTCGTCTGGGTGGGTCGCAGGCGGGAGCCCTGGGAGACGCTCTGCGGCGACTACCGGCAGAGGATCGGGAGGTTCGCGCCGGTGCGCGAACTGGTTGTTCGCCCCGCGCGCGGCGACGACCGGACTCGATTGCGGCTTGAAGGGAAGGCGATCCGTTCGGTCCTGCCTGCCGACGCCTGGACGGTTTGTCTGGATCGGAACGGACGGGGTCTCAGTTCGGCCGGTCTCGCGACCGAGGTGGGTCGGCTGCGCGCGGAGTGGCAGCGCCCCGTCGTCTGGATCGTGGGCTCGGACCTGGGACTTGACCGCAACCTCCTGGAGTCGTGCCGTTTCCGGCTCTCGCTGGGGCCGCTCACCCTTGCTCACGAGCTCGCGCGGCTGACCCTCTACGAGCAGATTTACAGGGCGTTCACCATCCTCGAGGGAATCAACTATCATCGGCGCCCGTTTTACTGAGCCGCGTGCGGAGGGATCAGGTGGCAAACGCGGACGAGACCTCTCGAACCGACGGATCGAACGACATCAAGGAAGCGGCAGCGGCCGCGGCGCGAGAGCTCGCCGCGGCGCGGTCCGCGGCCAGGAAGGCGAGGTCCGCGGCGGTTCGCAAGGCTGCTTCCGCCGAGCGGGCGGCCAAGGCAGCATCGGAGAAGAAGGGGGTGGCCCAGAAGGCGGCTCGGGAAGAGAAAGCCGGAGCCGCGGCCGCGGCCAGGGCCGCGAAGATCGCCGCGACACGGAAGGATGCGGCCGCCGCCGCCGAGAAGGAGGCGTTGGCGCGGCGTACGGCGGCGAGGAAGGCCGAGCGGACGGCGACCGCTGAACAGGCAGCGGCGGCCAGGGCGGCTGAAGTGGCCTCTGCACAGGCGGCCGCGGCGAAGGAGGCGGCAGCCACCAGGAAGAGCACAGGCGCGCTCGCCCTGAAGGCCGCGAGAGAGGCCGATGCCGCGAAGGCAGCGCACGAGTTGGCGGTGAAGAACGCGGCCAGGGGCCGGGAAGACGCGGCCGCGAAGAAGAAGGCCGCTACGCTGTCCGGCCGACTGGCCACTACGAGCGGAAACGCCGCGGCCAGGGCCGCGAAGCTGCTGGCGGAACGGAAGTCCGCGGCGCAGGCGGCCGCCAGGGATGCCGCGGCCAAAGGCACAGCCGCGCGCAAGTCGGCGCGGACCTCCGCCTCCAGGGCGGCGGCGTCCGAGAAGGCCGCGAAGGCGGCGGGGGCAGCGAAGGTCGCTGCCAGGGATGCCGCTCGGGCCGCCGCCGCGGCGGAGAAAGTGGTCGCGAAGGCGGAGGCCGCCGAGAAGGCGGCTGCGGAGAAGGCGGCCGAGCACGCGGCAGCGCCTCCCGAAGAAGTCAGGGTCGAGTCCGAGGCGAAACCGGCGAAGAGCCAACCCGCCCGGAAGAAGGCAGCCCGCAAGAAGCCGCAGCCGAAGAAGGCGCCGACCTTGCTGCTTCGGCCGCAGCGTGCCAATGGCGGTGGAGGCGCGGGCGCGAGGAAGAGTAACGCGGCGATCGACGTCGACTGGGTGCGGAAACGGCTCGAAGAGAAGCGGCGGGAGCTGTTCGGCCGCTACAACCGGGATCTCACCGCCGGTCTCAAGGCGTCGACCGGCGAAGGCGCGGAGGACCTGGTCGACCGGGCGAATCACGCCTACAGCCGGGAGTTGAACTTCTCGCTCTCGGACAGCGACGGCATCCTGTTGAACCGGATCGTCGAAGCGACCGCCCGACTGGACGACGGCACGTTCGGCATCTGCGTCCACTGCAGCAACGAGCTGGGCCGCGCCAGGCTGGAGGCCGTGCCTTGGGCGCCGTACTGCATCGACTGTCAGGAACTCGAAGAGAAGGGCCGGCTCCCCGCGGACGAGTGAAGGCACCCGGAATCGACGCCGCCGTCGAGCGAATCGAAGGCGGCGAACGCCAGCCGCTCTACCTGGTGATCGGTGAGCAGGTGCTGGCGGACAGCGCGGCGAGCCGGATCGCCGCCGCCCTGGCCGGGGCGAGCGGCTGCGAGGTGGCCACCTACAAGAGGCCGGCCGAATTGCGACCCATCCTCGCCGACCTCTCGACGTTCTCCCTGTTCGATCCGGCCAAGGTCACGCTGGTTTGCGACAGCGCGATCTTCGCCGACCGGACCGCCGCCGCCGATCTCATCGACGACGCGGAAGCGGGGCTGCCCGTGTCGGCCGGGGACGCCCTCTCGAGCGCCCAGAAGGAAGCGGCCGGCCGGTTGCTCCAGGCGTTGCGGCTGTTCGGCGTCGCGGCCGACGCCGGCGCGCCCGAGGAGGCGGTGTCGTCGTTGCCGGACTGGGCGCTCCAGGGCGGCAGCCGCGTTCGCCGGCGAAACCGGCGCGGGCGGACGAAGAAGCAGTGCGGCGAACTGGCCCGGGATCTGGCGTCGCTGCTTGAGGCGGCTCGAGCCGAGGGTCTGATCGGCTGGTCGGACGGCGATCTCGCGGAGCTGAGCCGGGCCGCCGATGGCGGCCTGCCGGAGGGCCACGCCCTCGTCTTCGCCGAGCGAACGGCGGACAGCGCGCACCCACTGGTCAAGCGACTCCTCGAGCGGAAGGCCGCGTGCCAGGTCGGGGCGCTCGAGTTCGATCGGCGCGGCAACGTCGGCGGACTCGACGCGGTCGTTGCCGAACTTGCGCGCGAGACGGGGATCGCCATCGATCGTGGAGCCGCGCAGGAACTGGCGCGGCGCACGCTCCGCAAGACCTCGAGCCGGGGTGGACCGGGAGTCGAGGCGGATTCGGCCGCCCGCTTCGCGGCCGAGTACCGAAAGATCGCCGAAACCGTCCGGGATGGAGCGGGCCGCGTCGACCTCGCGACGGTGAAGGAAATGGTCGTCGATCGTGGTGATCAGGATGTCTGGAAGCTGCTTGACGCGATTGCCGAACAACGGCCGGCCGACGCGTTGGCGCAGCTTCGTCGCCACCTGGACAGTGCGCCGGAGCGCATCCCGGCCCGGCTTTCCTTCTTCGCGCTGCTCGCCAGGTTCTGCGAGCAACTGGCGACGGTCCACGGGCTCATCGCGGCCCTCGACCTGCCGGCCGAGCGGAACTTCAACCGATTCAAGGCGCACGTCCTGCCGAAACTCTCGGCCGAGCTTCCGGGGGGAAAGGCGCACCCGCTCATGCGGATCCACCCCTATCGGCTTCATCGCATCTTCCAGGCGGCTTCGGCGCGCGGACCGGAAGCCGGTCAGAAAATGGCGGAGCTGCCGTGGACGGTTCTGGAGACGGAGGTGCGCCTGAAGGGCGGCAGCGCCGACGGGGACACCGCGCTCGAGGCTCTGGTCGTCGCCGTGGCGGGAGCGGGCGCTGGAGACTCCGGCGGGGGCGTGGCCCGCCGGCGCCGCGCGGGCTGACGTGCCCGAACTGCCCGAAGTCGAGGTCCTGCGCCGGAGCCTGGAGCAGCCGCTCGTCGGCGACCGTTTCGAGGCGGTCCGCGTCCACTTTCCGACCCTGCGCGAGCCGCTTTGCGAACGGCGGCTGCGCCGTCTGGAAGGCCGCAGGGTGGTCGGTCTGCGCCGGCGCGCGAAGTACCTGTGGATCGACGCCTCGGGCGGCGAGACCCTGGTAGTGCATCTCGGGATGAGCGGCCGGCTGACCCTGGTCGACCGAGCGGAACCGCTCGCGGACCACGAGCATCTGGGTTTCGAACTCGCTTCCGGCCGCCGATTGCGCTTTCGTGATCCGCGCCGTTTCGGCGTCGCGTTCGTCGCTTCCACGGAGGGCCTGGACCGGGACCGGCACTTCCGCCATCTCGGCGTCGAGCCCCTGTCGCCCGGGTTCGACGGCGCCCGACTCGCCGGCCTGGCCCGCGGCCGGACGGCCCCGGTCAAGAGCTTCCTGATGGACGCATCCGTCGTCGTCGGCGTGGGCAACATCTACGCCTCGGAGGCCCTGTACCGCGCCCGCATCCATCCCCGGCGCTCGGTGGCGCGGATCGCCCGCCGCCGGTTCGACGTTCTCGCCGGGGCGGTTAGCGCGGTGCTCGGCGAGGCGATCGAGCAAGGCGGCACGACGCTCAACGACTTCGCCGACGGCGAGGGCAACTCGGGCTACTTCCAGGTCTCGCTCGACGTCTACGACCGGGAAGGGGAGGCCTGCCCGGCCGGCTGCGGGGCGCGCATCCGCCGGATCGTCATCTCCAACCGCAGCACCTACTACTGCCTACGCTGCCAGAGGTAGTGGAGCCGGCCTGCGGCCGGCCCGTTCTCTTGCCGTCTGCGGCGGCAGCGGGTCAGAAGACCCGCGCACCGAGTTCTACGTGAGCGGCCAGAACACGGGGATCAGCCACACCGACAAAACGCAGAAGACGACCTTGAGCGGCGCGCCGAACTTCACGTAGTCCATGAAGCGGTAGCCGCCAGGTCCGAAGACCATCGCGTTCGTCTGGTAGCCCATCGGTGTCAGGAAGCTGGCCGAGGCGGCGAAGGCGACGGTCATCATGAAGGGCTTCGGGTCGAGCCCCATCGACGCCGCGGCTGTGCCGGCGATCGGCACCATGAGCACCGCGGTCGAGTTGTTCGAGACGATCTCCGAGAGCAGGGCCGTGGCCAGGTAGACCAGCGCGATGACCGCCCAGGGTCCGTAGTCGGCGCCGGCATTCGCGATCGTCTCTCCGATCATCGCCGCGAGACCGGTCTTCTCCATCGCGATCCCCATCGGCAGGATGCCGACGAGCAGGAAGATGACGGTCCAGTTGATCGCCTCGTACGCCTGCTGCACCGAGATGCCGCCGAAGACAATGAGCGCCACGGCGCCCAGAATCGAGGCCTTCAGAATCGAGGTCACGCCGGTGGCGGCGACGATGACGACGATCGGGATGATCACCACGGCGAGCCACCAGCGCCGGGGGATGACGAGCCGCAGCTTGACGTCCTGCTGCAACGGGATGAAGTCCTCCGTCTCGTAGAGAGCCTCGATCCGGGAGCGGGGGCCGAAGACGAGCAGGGTGTCCCAGTTGTGGAGGACGATGTGGGCCAGCTTCTCACGGATCGGGTCGCCGGTGCGGTTGAGCGCCAGCACGAAGCAGCCGAAGCGGCGGCGAAAGTCCAGGTCGCGAATGGTCGAGCCGGTGAGCCGGGAGACCGGCGAGAGCTGGATCTCCGCCATGATGTTGTTCTGGTCCGAGAGGTCGCGGTCGCCGATCTTCGTTTCCGTGCGAAGGCGCAGGCCGTAGTGGTCCCGGAAGCTGACGATGTCGTCCATCAGGCCCTCGACGATCAGGATGTCGCCGCCCTTCATCGGCGTGGAGCGGAGTTCGACCGCGATCCGTTCCTCGCCGCGCAGGATCTCGAGCACGGTCAGGCGAAAACGCTCGTTGATGTGCGCGTCGACGACGTTGTTGCCGACGAGGGAGCTCCCCTCCGGCACCTGGACCTCGGTCAGGAACGAAGACAGTTGGTACTTGTTGGTCAGGTCGGAGGCGCCGGCGCGATCCGGGAGGCGGCGCATCGGCACGAACACGATGTAGGCGAAGCCGACGACCAGCAGGATCAGTCCGAGCGCCAGGAACTCGAACATGCTGAAGGCTCCGTAGCCGTATTGCTCCGACATGGAGGCGACGAGCAGGTTCGTCGACGTGCCGATCAGGGTGCAGGTCCCGCCGATGATCGAGAGGTAGGAGAGCGGGAGCAGGATCCGGGACGGCGACACGCCGTAGTGCTTCCCGATCTGGATGCCGACCGGCATCAGGATCGCCAGCGCGGCGGTGTTGTTGATGAAGGCCGAGAGCACGCCGCAGACCAGGATCAGGGCGATCGCGGCGGCCCAGTGCGTGTGGCCTGACATCTGCGCGAGCTTCTGGCCGAAGCGGTCGATCAGACCGGTATGGGTCAGCCCATAGCTCAGGATGAACATCATCATCACCGTGATGACGGCGTCGTTGCTGAAACCGCGGATCGCCTCCTGGGGCGTCACCAGTCCGAACAGGAGCAGCAGCCCCAGGCTGGAGAGGGCGACCGCGTCGATCCGGAGCCATTCGAAGCTGAACGCCAGGAACGTGAAGACGATGATCGCGATGAGGATCCAGATGTCCATCGCCCGATCCGGAGCTCAGCCGATCGGCAGCCGGCGGTGCGACGCGACCGGCATCGAGCGCCGTACTTCGGCGACGCGGCCGCGGTCGATTTCCGCGATCGCGATGCCGGGCCCGTCGCCGGCGTCGGCCAGGACGTGGCCCCACGGATCGATGATCACCGAGTGGCCGTAGCTGTGCCGTAGCCCGCGGTCGTCGTGGCGGCCGGTCTGGGCGGCGGCCAGCACGTAGCACTGGGTCTCGATCGCGCGGGCCCGCAGCAGGGGGAACCAGTGATCCTTGCCGGTCATCAGGGTGAAGGCCGACGGGACGGTCAGAACCTCGGCGCCTTCCCGGGCCAGCTTCAGGTAGAGCTCGGGGAAGCGCATGTCGTAGCAGATCGTGAGGCCGAGCCGCGCGAGCGGCGTGTCGACGGTCACGATGTCCCCGCCGGGAACGGCAGTCTTCGACTCCAGGAACCGCACCTCCGGGGAGACGTCGACGTCGAAGAGGTGGATCTTGCGGTACGTGGCGACGATCTCTCCGGCGGGGTCGAACAGGACGCTGGTGTTGTAGCAGCGCTCGCTCTCGCCCGGCGCCTGTTCGTTGTAGGAGCCGAGCAGCAGGTAGATGCCGCGGTCCCGGGCCAGGGCGGCGAAGCGGGCGCAGGTGGCGCCCGAGGTCGGCTCGGCCAGCTTGACCTTCTCCTTGTGCGGCCCGAGGTAGTTGGTGTTCTCGGGCGTGGACACGAAGGTAGCTCCGCGGTCCGCCGCGGTCTCGATCCAGTGCCGGGCGGTTTCCCAGTTCGCCTGCTCGTCCGAGGTGGAGCCCATCTGGACCACCGCGGCGAGGAATGTCGACGTGTCGGCCATACCTACAGCGCTCCCATGCCGGCGAGCTTAGCGCCGCGATGGTGGTGAGCGGGTTCCGGGCTAAGCTTCGACTACCCATGTGCGGGATCGTCGGCATCCTGATGCGCCCCCACCCCGGACCGGCGATCGACTCGCGCGAGCTGCTGGAGGGCCTCGCGGCCGCCGGCCGCGCCGGCGAGGCCGCGGTGAGCGATTGCGGCCGCGCTGAGGCTCAGGCACTCGCCGGGTCCCTGACCGCTGCCGCCTCCGGACTGGCCGACTGGGACCGGCGGTTGCGGGCCCGGCCGGCTGTTCGGTCCCTCGTGCGCGACGAGTCGCTGCGAGCCGCGATCGCCGATGCGGTGCGGCCGTGCTCGGCGGCGGTGAACCGGTTGGGAGCGCGTCTCGACGACGGCGCTGGCCGCTTGGGCGACGTGGGACTCGAAGCGGTGAACCGTGCCGCCGCCGCGCTCGCCGACGCCGAGTGGGCGATCCGCCGCGACCGATTGCGGACCGCCGCCGAAGTGAGCGCGCTGGCGCCGGCCGGAGCCAGCGACGCCGGGCTCGACGTCCTTATCGCCGTTCAGCAGGCCTTCTCTTCGCTCGACCGGCTCGAGATCCGCGGCCGCGACTCGGCCGGGCTGTTCCTGCTGCTCTCCGGGCACGGCCTCGACCCGGACGATCCGGCGATCCGTGCCGAACTCGACGGCCGCGCCGGGGATCCGTTGTTCGGTCATCGCGCGGTCCAGTTGGCCGGAGGCCGGATTGGCCTGGTTTACAAGTGCGCGGAGGAGATCGGAGAACTGGGTGACAACGTCCGTTTCCTGCGCCACGCGGTCGCCTCCGATCCGTTGCTGGCGGCGGCGGTCGGGAGCCCGGACGTCGAGGCGGCCGTGCTCGGGCACACGCGCTGGGCCAGCGTCGGCCGGATCAACGAGGCAAACGCGCATCCGCTGAACGACGCGGAGCGGCCGCCCCGGGTGATCGCGGCGATCAATGGCGACATCGACAACCACGCCGACCTGACGGTGCTCGAGAGCCTGGAGTTCGACTCGCGCATCACCACGGACGCGAAAGTGATGCCGGTTCTCATGTCGCGCCGGCTGGCCGGCGGCGACACGGCCTTCGACGGCTTCCGCGAGACCGTGGCCGCGTTCGAGGGTTCGCTCGCTCTCGGCGCGCTCACCTGGGCCGACCCGTCACGGCTCTACCTGGCGACCCAGGGCAGCGGCCAGGGTCTCTACGTCGGGCTGGCCGATCACGCCTTCGTGGTCGCCAGCGAACCCTACGGCCTGGTCGAGGAGACCTCGACCTGGCTGCGCCTGGACGGCGAGGCGGAACCGGACCGCGCCGGCGCCGGTTGGGGCCAGATCGCCGTGCTCGACGCCGGTCGCGCCGGCGAGCTGGAGGGCATCGAGCGGTACTCGGCCGGAGGCTCGCCGCTGCCGTTGGCGCCGGAAGAGCTCGATCATGCCGAAATCACGACCCGCGACATCGACCGGGGCGAGTTCCCGCACTTCCTGCTCAAGGAGATCAGCGAGGCGCCGCGTTCCGTGCGCAACACGGTGCGCGGCAAGCTGCGGGAGGACGCGACCGGGCGCCTGCGGGTTTCGGTCGGTGAGCCGACGTTGCCGGAGGCGGTTGCGCACGGCCTGCGGGAGGGGGCGGTTGCGCGCATCGTCGTCACCGGTCAGGGCACAGCGGCCGTCGCGGGTCAGGGCATCGCCGTGGCGATCGAGGGACGGCTGCGCGAGCGTGGCCTCAGCCGCCCCCGGGTCGACGCGATGCCGGCCACCGAGCTCTCGGGCTTCCACCTGGCGCCTGACATGCGCGACACCCTGGTCGTCGCGGTCAGCCAGTCCGGCACGACGACGGACACGCTGCGCACGGTCAACCTGGCGCAGCGGCGGGGCGCCCGCGCGCTCGCGATCGTGAACCGCCGCAACTCCGACCTGGCGGACCGGGCAGACGGTGTGCTCTACACCTCGGACGGGCGGGACGTCGAGATGAGCGTCGCGTCCACCAAGGCCTTCTACTCCCAGATCGCAGCGGGGATGCTGCTCGCCGTTGCGATCGCCGACCAGGTCGCGGGCGGGCCGGACGAACGCCCCGCCGCCGACCGCCTTCTGCGGGAACTGCGGAACCTGCCCGGCGCGATGGAGCGCACCCTCGCCCTGCGGCCCGCGATCGCGGCCGCCGCCAGGGAGTACGCGCCGCGATTGCGGGACTGGTCGGTGGTCGGCAACGGCCTCGACCGCATCGCCGCGGAGGAGATTCGGATCAAGCTCTCGGAGCTCTGCTACAAGGCGATCGCCTGCGACGCGACGGAGGACAAGAAGCACATCGACCTGTCGTCCGAGCCGCTGATCCTGGTCTGCGCGACCGGAGTCCACGGCTCGACGGCGGCCGACACGCGGAAGGAGATCGACGTCTACCGCGCCCACCGCGCGACGCCCATCGTCATCGCCTCCGAGGGCGCGGCGTTCCCGTCCGCGGCGGCGGTGATCGAAGTGCCCGAGGTGCCGCCCGAGCTGTCCTTCGTGCTGGCGACCGTGGTCGGCCACCTGTTCGGCTACCACGCGGCCCTCGCCATCGACGACCTTGCCAGGCCGCTGCGGGCGATCCGCACGGCGCTGGACGACGTGGTCGCCGGCGGCAAGGCGCGGCTGGTGGCTCGACTGCGCGAGATGGCCGGCGCCGAGATCGACGCCGTCCGCGAAGGCCTGGCCGGCGGCCGGTACGACGGCAACCTGCACGTCGGCAGGGCGGTGCGGCTGGCGGTTGCGCTCGACGGCCTAGTCGATGCGGCCGCCGGCGGCGAGGAGAGCGCGCTGGCGGAGTTGCGAGACGCTCTCACTCCGGCGATCGACGACCTCACGCGGCATATCGACACGATCAAGCACCAGGCGAAGACGGTCACCGTGGGCATTTCGCGCCACGACCAGACCCTGGGCCGGATGTCCCTGGACGCGGCGCTCCGCCAGGCCGGTTCGCCGGCCGAGTCCATCTCGGCCGAGGATCGAGAGACGATGAGCGCGCTCGACCCCTTCGTCGACCAGGTTCTCGGCTACGTCCGCTACCGGCTCCGGGCAGGCGGCGACGGCCCGCCGCCCGGCGACGACGCCACGATTCGGGTCCTGCGCGCCGGCGGCCTCTGCCGCGACCTGCAGTCGCGGACGGTCCGGCAGCCGTTGCTCCAGGGCACCAAGTACGCGGTGGCGGTCGAAGGCCGGCTGATGGCGGCCAGGGGGCGGACCGACGGACGGGTCTTCATCGTCGTGCCGGAAGTCACGGGCGGCGGGGTCTCGGCCCTGGTCCTGATCCACGTGCGCTTCCGGGAACGGGCGGAAGCTCCCGCGCTGCGGCGCCTGCTGTCGGACTACCGCGAGCGGTACGCCGGTCTCAGGGACCATGTGCTCAGGAAAGCGCCGGAGTTCGACGACCGGCTGCTGGCCGAGCTCCCGGTCGAGGACCTGTTGATCGACCCGGTAGCCCAGCTTGCTGAACGCTGGCAGAGCACACCTTCCGGGGGCGCCTCGTGAGAGTCCTGCTGACCGGCAGCGCCGGGTTCATCGGCTTCCACGTCGCCAGGGCGCTGCTCGAGCGCGGCGACGAGGTGATCGGCTACGACAACTTCAATCCGTACTACGACCCCAAGCTCAAGGAACGGCGCAACGCGATCCTCGAGGAGCAACCCAACTTCCGCCTCGCGCGCGCCGACGTCGGCGACCGGGAGGCCCTGCAGGACGCCTTCGACGACCTCGTCCGCGGCGCCTCCGGCACGGAGACCAGGGTCTGTCACCTCGCGGCCCAGGCCGGTGTGCGGCACTCGATCGACCATCCGAACCAGTTCGTGCGCGACAACGTGCAGGCCTTCACGTACGTCCTCGAACTGTGCCGCGACCACGAGGTCGGCGGCCTGATCTACGCCTCGAGCAGCTCGGTCTACGGCGACAGCACGCGCGATCGGCTGAGTGAAACGGACAGCACGTCTTCCCAGCGCTCGCTCTACGGCGCGACGAAGAAAATGAACGAGCTGATGGCGTCCGTGTACCACCACCTCTACGGCATGCGCGTCACGGGCCTGCGCTTCTTCACCGTTTACGGCCCCTGGGGCCGGCCGGACATGGCGCTGTTTCTCTTCACCGGCGCCCTGCTCCGCGGGGAGCCGATCAACGTCTTCGGACACGGCCGGATGCACCGGGACTTCACCTACATCGACGACATCGTGACCGGCGTCGTCTCGGCGATCGACCGCAATCACGAGGACCTCGTCTGCAACCTCGCCGCCGGCCGCACCGAGGAACTGATGGAGTTCATCCGGCAGATCGAACTGAGTTGCGGTCGCGAGGCCGAGAAGGAGTTCCTGCCGATGCAGCCCGGCGACGTCGTGCGGACCTCGGCCGACCTCACGCGCGCCAGGGAGTACCTCGGCTACGAGCCGACGACCGCGATCGCCGAGGGAATCCCCCGCTTCGTCGAATGGTACCGCGAGTACTACGGAATCTAGCTGGGTGCGCGGGTCTTCTGACCCGCTGCCGCCGTAGGCGGCCAGGAAGGCGCGCCGCCAAGCGTCGCGGCCTCAGCCGGTCGAAGGAACTGAGGTTGAAGGAACGGAGGTCGCCTCGCGGAGGACGGACATCGTCCCGGTTGGCTCATCCACAACGCCAAGGACGACCGTGTACTCCCCTTCCCAGAGCTTCACGCCCAGGTCGACGAAGTGAAAGCCCGCATGGGACTGGAGGCCCTCGGGGCCTCCAAGCTCGAGGAGCATCCGCCGCACCGGAGTCCGGTACCCCTTGTTCCTCTCCACGGCCATCAGCCAGAGGCCCAGCGTGCCCCTGTCGCCATCGGGGCCTGGCAGCAGCGTTGCCGCCAACTCGGGAATCGCCACCCGGACCACGAGCTCGTGAACGTCTTCGCGGTTCCTGCGTCTTCGGCGCCGATCGTCGTCCGCCTCGACAGGCGTTGTCGGCGCGAAGCGCATCGCTACGCTCAAGGGGTTCGCGGCCTCGGCGAGCCAGTCCCCATCCAGCCAGGCCGTACTGACGAGCCGGTCGGCGATCATTTGATCTCGTGACTTGTCCTGCCAGGACCGGCGATAAGCCAGGCGGTACCCCTGGTTGCGAAGGGATCGAGCCAGTTCCACATCGATCTGCCTCAACTCGCCCGGCTTGTGGTCGGCGACCGTGACGGCCAACTCGTAGGAAGCGTCCAGGTGTTCTTCCGCGTCGTCCAGCAAGGGCCCCAGGGCGTTCGAGTTGAACAGGGTGCGACCACCTGTCTTGCGGGAAAGATACGCCATGCCGCCCTGCCGGTTCAGTCTCCAGGAGCGCCCAGAGGAGGAAATGGAGGGCACGCCACCCGCGTCCAGCATGTAGAGCGTCGTGTTGTTCGCGTTCGCATGCGCGGCCACCTGGTCGAAGAGTCTGCTCGAGTCGCCGCCCGGTCCCAACAAAGCCGCCCCTCCGCCGGACCCCACGCCAAGACAGAACTGGACTACGTAGTCGTGGAGCTCTTCTCCCGGCACTTGAGCGAAGCCGTTGCCGACGTAGAGGACTATCTTCCTGCCGGGAACACCGCTGAACGCCGTGACGACATCCCAAAGGGCATCCAGTCGTTCCGCTGTCCGCCGCTTCTCCCGCACTTCGTAACCCTTGACGAGGGCCGTCACCTGAGGGAACCCCTCCCCGCAGCCATCGCCGTACGGCGCGAAGAGGACTTCGCCGACCTGCTCCCTTGCGCGTTGGAAGTGCCGCCCGGTCTGGCGAGACCGCCACTTGGGCAGGGGCAGTGCGGCGGTCGCAGCCAGTACGGCATCCAGATCTTCCGTCGGGGGCACCCGGATCCGTACTTGGTCCCCGGACGTGACCAAAGCGAACCGCGCGTTCCAGGCGCGCAGGGCCTCCGCTTCGCGCTGCACTCTGTGCAGAAAGCGCCGACGGTCGAAGAACCGGGTACCGGCCTCGTCGAGATAGACGATGATGTTGACAGGCGGCCCCGTCGGTGCCTCCGTGGCGAACGCGCCAGCGGCGCTGTTTGCCGCGTGCTCACGCAAGAGCGTACGTCGAAACCCCGTGATCTCGACCCGCTCGCCATCCATGTGGACGACGAAGTCCTCCTGCTCAAGGTCTGTCACGGGGCCGCCGCCCCGGCCCGTCACCACGACGTGGACGAGTACTTCGGTCACGGACACCGTGTCCGCAAAGGTCTGCGCGGCAGCCGGTCCCGGACACACGTCCACCGGGACACCGAGTACGACTCCCAGGAGGAGGCTCCCGGCTAGCCGTCTAGCGGGGCGCAGGCGGGTACTCGAGAGAGGTACGCCGTCAGAGGGCCGAGTACAAGATCGACGCAGTCTGGAAGCCACTCACACCGGTTCCCAACGGACGATACAAGGCTGGGGAAATGCAGAACGGCTAGCCGCCTCGTCGTCCGGGCGCTGGGAAGCACCTTGGACGACCGTTTCTTGGTGCTGCGCGTTGGCGCTAGTACATTCAGCGGTAGCGGAACCGTCGTGCGGAACCAGGGAGGTACCTTGGAAAACTGCCCCTTGACGCTGGGGGTTGGCCTTAGGGTCTTCGGCGGCAGGGGAATCAGCCGTCGCTGAGACACTCAGTGACGTACCAACGGGTCCGAGCACCATCACCGTGAGAGCCACACCCACCCATGCGGGTGGTGATGTAGTCAGAGTGGCGATCTGGCTCCGAATTCTGCTTCCGAACGTCATCTCTTCTCCTTGAGCACCCGTCCAAGTCCAAGAGTGGACCGATGGCAGAACCGTAGCATGCGCCGGCCGTCGGGCCAGCTCGGCTGCCCCTACTAAGGCGGCGGGGCATCCAGCTGCGCCGCCCAGGCCGCGGCCCGCTGACGCATCGCCGGCGCGTCCTCGGGCAGGATCATGCCCTGCTCGATCAGCCGGTCCAGAGCCGCGTTCCAGGCCTCGAGATAGTGCTTGCTGTCCGGGTACAGGGCCGCTAGCTGTTCGCTGTCGAAATCGGTCGCCGTGCCGTACAGGAAGCCGAACCGCGTCCCCTCCCTCTGCGTGCCGAATCCGCTGTGCGAGGCGGTCGGCGCCTCGAGTTCCGGCAGGCGAATGCCGCCCATGGCGTTGCCGTGTTCGTCCCGGACGACCTCGGGATTGGGATCGCCGGCCTTCATCTCGACGCGCGGCATGCTCGGCGGCTCGACACCGTCCCTGATCCAGCGGTGCAGGTGTCTGATCGCGGCCTGGTACACCGGGGAGTAGGACAGCCAGTTGGAGCCTTCGACGGTGCGTTCCTTCGGTCTGGCAGCGGATACGTGCGACGTTCCCGGCACCTCCCAGAGCCGGAAGCGGGCCGAGTCGGGCTCCCGTATCGAGTAGTAGCTGGTCAGCTCGGTCTCCGAGTTGACGACGATGACCGGGACATCCAGGTCCGATCGGACAGACGCGAGAGTGCGCCCCCGCCGTCCGCCGCCGCGCTCGGAGGCGAACGGCACGACGCCGCCGAAGTCGATGAACGGCAGGAAACCGTCGAACACCTCGGTCAGCGGGTGGACGCCGTTGATGTAGGTGCGCAGGCGCGCGGCGGACTGTGAAGCGCCGGCCGCGATCAACCGCTCGACCTCCAGGCCGCCCATCGGGTCCAGGCCTTGGCGGTCGCGCTCCGGACCGATGGCCCTCGCGACCTGGGTGAAGATGTCGTAGGACCAGGCATCGCCGGGGTGCTCGAGCGAGCCGTAGCGTTTCGGGTCCCACGCCTTGAGGCCGCCGGGATTCTGGGGGAAGCCGTGGACACCGACCTTCTGCGCGGATACGCCCACCCAGGCGTAGCCGCGCAGGGCCTCATCGCTCGCGGAACCCAGTTCGAAGCCGGCGGTGACGTTGAGCCAGAAGACGATGACCGTGCCGTTGAAGGCTGACGCGTCGTTCGGCCGAACCACCAGCAGGCGCGTCTTGTAGTCGGCCTTGTCGGCGGACGCCCTCGTCTTCCACTGGCCGTCCGCGCCATGTGCGCCAGAGGCGAGTTCGTACGCGGTCGCCTCGCCTTCGAGGAAGTACTCCTCGGTCAGATAGCCGCGATCCGTCACGTTGACCGCGGCGAACGGCGTGCCGCGTTCCCCGCCCGTGATGGGCCCGGAGAGGGTTGGCGCATTCGGGGTGATCGCGAAGGCCGCGCCGAGCGCTAGCAGGACCGCTGCGAACGTCATCTGGCTGATCCTCTTCGCGGTGTCTTCCATCTCTTGGGTCCTCCAGCTTCTGGGACGTTCCTGGTTCCGGGTATCGTAGCCGCCCTCTCCCCACCCAGAATCTCAGGAGTTCCAGCGTGAAGGTAGCCCAGGGCGTAGCCGAGTACCTCAAGCGGGAGGGCGTCGAGTTCATCGTCGCCTACCCGGTCAACCCGATCATCGAGGCCGCGGCGGTGGCGGACATCCGCACCGTGATCGTCCGCCAGGAGCGGATCGGCCTGCACATGGCCGACGCGGTCAGCCGGCTGAGCTCGGGCAAGCAGCTCGGCGTGTTCACGATGCAGAGCGGGCCCGGGACGGAGAACGCCTTCGGCGGCGTGGCGCAGGCCTACGGCGAATCGGCGCCCATCCTCGTCATGCCGATGGGGTACAGCCGCCGGGCAATGCACGTGGCGCCGAACTTCAACGCTGTGGCCAACTTCCAGCACGTGACGAAGTGGTGCGAGCCGCTCAGCATGGGCAAGGCGCTGCCCGAGGTGATGCGCCGGGCTTTCACTCAGCTCCGTTCCGGCAGGCCGGGTCCGGTGATGGTCGAGGTGCCGGCGGATGTCTTCGGCGAGGACGTGCCGGACGATCTGGGTCCCCGCCCGAGCGGGACGGTTCGCGTCGGCCCCGATCCGGAGCTCGTGAGCCAGGCCGCGGAGATGCTGGCGGCGGCCGAGCGGCCGGTGATCTACGCCGGCCAGGGCGTCCACTACGCCGAGGCCTGGGACGAACTGCGGCGCTTGGCGGAGCTGCTCAACGCGCCGGTGACGACCAGCCTGGGCGGCAAGAGCGCGTTCAACGAGGACCATCCCCTGTCGCTCGGCTCGGGCGGCCGCGCGGTGCCGAAGACGGTCCACGAGTTCCTGGGTGCGGCCGACGTCATCTTCGGCATCGGCTGCAGCTTCACGACCACCGCGTTCGGCATCTACTTCGGCAAGTACTCGCAGGCGAGGTACCTGCACGCGACCCTCGATCCAGTCGACCTGAACAAGAACGTCGCTTCGGAATGCGTGGTGGCGGGCGACGCGAAGCTGACGCTGGCGGCCCTGATCGCCGAGCTGGAGGGCCGGTCGCTGCCCCACGCTGCCTCGCGGGCCGAGTCCGTGCCGGCCGAGATCGAACGGATCCGCTCCGGCTGGCTCGACGAGTGGATGCCGAAGCTCAAGTCAGAGGGGACGCCGCTCTCGCCCTACCGGGTGCTCTGGGACCTGATGCACACGGTCGACCGCGACAACGTGATCATCACTCACGACGCCGGCTCGCCGCGCGACCAGATCTCGCCGTTCTGGCGCAGCACGACGCCGCTCTCCTACATCGGCTGGGGCAAGACGACGCAGCTCGGCTACGGACTCGGCCTGGCGATGGGCGCCAAGCTGGCCCAGCCGGACGAGCTCTGCATCAACGTCTGGGGCGACGCCGCGATCGGCTTCACCGGCATGGACTTCGAGACCGCGGTCCGCGAGCGCCTGCCGATCCTCTCGATCCTGATGAACAACTTCTCGATGGCGATCGAACTGCCGATCATGCAAGTGGCGACGGAGAAGTACCGCAGCACGGACATCTCCGGCCACTACGCCGACATGGCGAAGGCCTTCGGCGGCTACGGCGAACGGGTGACCGACCCGGCGGAGATCGTCCCGGCGATTCGCCGCGGCATCGCGGCGACCGAGTCGGGGACGCCTGCCCTGCTGGAGTTCATCACCGAGAAGGAGATCGGCATCTCCAGCTATTGAACGAAGCGTTAGGTCCCGCCAGACGCCCGAACAGGCGTCGCTCGGCAGTTTGCCGAACGCCGGACAAGGCTCTCGTCTAGCACCATGTGCTAAGCTCGCCCGCACCCACAACAGGAGGTCCTCCACAACAGGAGGTCCTCCACAACAGGAGGTCCTCCACAACAGGAGGTCCTCCATGAGGAAGACGACTTGGTTCCGTGGCGCGCTTCTGAGCGCGCTGTTCTTTGCACTGACGGTCGCTGGTTCTGCTTCGGCGCAAGATCACGACGATCTGTTTGAGCTTCGCCAGTGGGCGCTCGATTACATCGACGGTGCGTACCACGCGGACGACTTCAACACGATGGCGCGCATGACGAAGTTGCTGCTTCCGCGGGATGTCGCCGCTAGCGCAGAGGGAGATGTCGACAAGCAACGGAGGTTGCTCGTCGACCACGTCGAGTTAGCGGTCACCGAGGGCGCGATTCCTGAACTCCTGGATCTGCAAGACTGTGCCGTCCTTCGGGAGAGGATGAAGGCGGATCTGAAGTGGGTCGCGATGGAGCAAACCGGAATGCGAGCCGACACCTTCGAGGTACTGTGGAAGAACCCTGCTCCACCGGCAGACGCCCCGCCTCCGTTCGTGGAGAACGATGACCGGTTGGCCAGTGTCCAGAGCCATTTCGGCGTCGGATGGCTGTTCCTGATGGGGAAGTGCATAAAGTCTGCCGAGGAGGCGGGCGAGCAGTGCAATGCTGACTTCCGGGTGTGCATGGACACGGTTGACGAGATTCCCCCTGGCGGAGTGGCTTGGGAGCAGTACGGACTGACAGACTGTCAGTATCAGTACGATGCTTGCCATGGCTACAACCGGATCATGTTCAACATGTGTGCTACCGGAGGCTTGGGATTCCCGTGATCCCGGAGACGGCAGAACCGCGGCTGCGGTACGCTTCGGTCTCTCGCGCTGACGGCCGAGAGTGCGGTCATTCTCACCGCTCGTTGCGTCGCGCTCTCAAGTGCGGGCGTAGCAGGCGGTCGGCCTACCGACTTGTGGCGATTGAGGCTGACGGCAGCCGTCGGCCGTTGACAGATCAGGAAGTTGACAGCCTTTTCTGGTCCACCGACGGCTGGTTGTCGGTTCTGTTCTAGCCTGAAGTTCTGAGTATCAAAGCTGGAAATCCCTTGCAGGCAGGGGACTTTCCGTGGATTCGGCTTGTACGGTACTGGGTACGGTTCGTTCAGAGTCGGACGTCGAGGAGGCTGAGAGCCGTTTCCTGTAGTGGCGTCGGCCGCACGAGGACGTTGGCGGTCTCCGCTTCGCCGCCGGGCACCCTGACGCGGTTTCTGGTGAGGGTGGCGAGGTCTTCGAGCAGCGTCTGGAAACTGTGGACGGGGAGCCCGTCGTCGGTGCGGCGTGAGTTGGCCTTGCGTCTGGCGTCGTTCGATTTGGTCGCCGCCTGGACGGGCGACTCGCGGTCGTCGGTCCTCTGACGGTCGTCGAAAAGGATGGGCGCGAGTCGTCTTCGCATGTGCCACTCGACGTAGTAGGCGAGGGTGCAGAGGAGGACGTGGGCTCGTACGCGGCCGGCGAGCCAGTGGTGCACGGGGCGCACCTTGAGGTCGACGCTCTTGAGGCTGCGGAAAGCGCGTTCGACGCGGCTGAGGCTCTTGTACGAGCGGACGGCGCCCTCGGCGGGCATCTCGTCCTTCGGGACGTTGGTGCGGATGACGTAGAGGCCGTCCAGCGCCGCTTCCTCGTCGATGCGATCCAGGTTGCGGCGCCAGGTGAAGCCGTCGTCGGCGATCTCGATGTCGTAGTGCTTGCCGACCTTGTACTTGCTTTTGGCGCGGTCGGCGCGCACGGCGATGTTCTCCTTTCCTCTCAGGGGCCTGTTCCGGCGCTTCGCGGCCTTCTCGACGTCTTCGAGGAGGCGGTCGGTCATGTCGAGGAGTTCCAGCCGCTTGCGGGTCCGCTCGGCGGCCAGGAGCGGGTTGCGGCAGACGATCAGGCGTTCTCCGGGGTACAGCTCCGGGGCGCTGATCTCCGCCATGTCGCGCTGGTCGAAGAGCGACAGTTGCAGATGGCCCTGCTCGGCGAGCGTGCGGATCGCGGGCGCGCGCAGGGCGCTGATCCAGGCAAGACCGGCGGGTTTCAGGTCTTCCTCGACGCGGGCGTTGGTAACCAGTCCGCGGTCTCCGACGACGACGACCCGGTCGAGACCGAAGCGGTCGCGGAGCTTCTTCACCTGGCTGCCCAGCGCGGCGGGGTCGGCGGTATTGCCGCGGAAGACCTCGACGGCTGTCGGGCATCCGTCCCGGTTGCAGAGCAGGGCGAGGACGATCTGGAGCTTTCCCCGCTTCCTGTCCCTGGAGTAGCCGTGTCTGGCCAGCGAGCACTTGCGGCCTTCGAGGTAGACCGAGGTCAGGTCGCAGAGGACGAGCGAGCCGTCTTCGAGATGCCGTCTGGCGAGTCCGCGTTCGATCTTCGGCTGGCGTTCCAGCAGCCAGTCCATGGCGTCGTAGAGGTCCTCGGCCGAGGCGTCCTCGACGCCGAGTTCCTCGGCGAGGGTGTGGTTGGCGGTTTCGCTGGCGAGACCTCTGGCGGTGGCGAGCTTGGAGCGGGGATCGAGGATGCGCGCCGCGATCATGGCGACGACGAGGTTTCGCTGGGGCGAGGGCTTGCGGTCGAGCAGCCTTTCGAGGCCGACCTTTCTCAGCGTGCCGAGCACGGCGGCGACATGCCCGTGCGGCAGGGCGCGGAGGATCTCGAAGGCGGCGTCGAGGGAGGGCAGAGCGACGCCTCCCTTGAGCAGGGTTCTGAGTCCCTCGACGAGTTCGTCGGGCCACTTGGAGAAATTGGCGAGGGTGCGTTTCTTGACCTTTCCGTCCAGTCGGTAGGACTCTCGCAGCAAGACGGCCGGCGGGGAGTTGCGGTTGGGTACGCGCTCGATGTACATGGCTTCCGATTGTAAGCCAGATACACTCGATTGTCTACTTACTCCACCAGATCTACATGGCTACACACGACAGGCAATCAAGCACCTCCGAAGCGAGAAAACCCAAGCGACGCAAGGCACTTCGACCCATCGAGAGCCGCGAACGGCTCAGAACCTCGGTCTAGCGGGAACCAACGAGAAAGCGTTGTGCCCCGGTGGCGCGGTCATCGCCGCCGGGGCTTCGTTGTTACAGGAGTGCGACGTGAGGTAGTCGCCGGGAGTGGCCTACCGGATTGAGGTTGGCGCGGCTTTGGAGGGGCGTCCTCTTTGAGGAGCGGTCGAGTACTCACGCAGGCGCGTGTGACCCACCAATTGCTGCATGTTCTGGAGGGTGAACACCTTGCCGCGTGCCGCGATGATGAGCTTCTTCATGTCCTCGCGGCGGACGCCGAAGCCGCGGCCTGCGATGCAGGCGACGACCTGGAACTTGGGGCTGTCCTGAGGTCGGCCTTGCAGACTCAACTCGCTGAGGTGCTGGACTCTGGTGATCTTGTCTCGCGCGGTGCCGTCGTCCTCGCTGAGCTTGGCCTCGATGACGACCTGAGGATTCAGCTCGCTGGGAACGATGAAGTCCGGTGCCTGATCGAAGCCGGGGATTCGCTCAGCGCGCTTCGTCTTCCGGAAGCTGATCTCTGCTCGTTCCAACTCACGCTCGATGGCGTTCTCCACGAGGTTCCCGACGATCTCGCTGACGGAGTCCCGGTGGCCGGCGAACGGGCGACCCAGGAACCGCTCGTAGAGGAGTACCGAGTAGGGGGCGCCTAGGGTCGCGATCGTTCGGAGGCTGGCTAGCCCGTCGTGCGTGTCGGCCTTGTGGAGTCGATGGAGTCGGTCAGGGGCGACGGCTGGCGCGCCCCGAGCCAGGTGTTCGCAGGCGACCATGACCAACGCCCTCATTCTCTGTTCGGTCACGCCCCCGTTCCGTGCGAGCGGACGTTCCGGATCGGTCCGGATTCTGCGGTCGATTGTCCGTGCGGCGCCCTGGGGCACATCGATACCTGTGTAGCGCGTGGCGAGATACGCCCATTCGGGCGGAGTGAACCCCAGCATGCAGCGGAGAACGATCAGAGAGATCGGCTCGGCGAGGACGGCTTCCGCTACCTTGTCCGGCGTCACTTCCCGAAAGCCGGACGTGTCGCGCTTGAGCCGCTCGTAGCCGGCCTCGAACGTCGGGAAGTCGACGAAGCCGTCGCCTCGGGGCATAACGAGAAACTCGGACTCGAGAGAGCCGAACACGGCGTCCACGAAGCGATCGAGGTGATTCCTCACCTCGTCGAAGGGGACCTCAAAAGGGAATGGCAACCTGCTTTACCTCGCTGCCGGCGCTGCTAACTGGGCGGGCGACGGGCTCCTCCGGCGGCGGGGCCTCCGCCAGTCGCCGAGCCAGGTCGTCCGGGCTTCCGAACCGGTTCAGCGCATCCCTGACGAGGGCCAAGCGTTGCTCCGTGGGCAACGACTTGTTCCACCGGGCGTGCAGGTCGTTGACCGCGATACGAGTGAGGTGGCCCAGGAGCATGCAACGGGTGTCGCCGTAAGTGGCCTTCCAGCCGGCTGCCTGCAGTTGGGCTCGCTCCTTTCCGATGAGCGCCGAGAGGTCTTCGGGCGCGTCAGACAGTTCGCGCGATCGCTCGAGGTTCGCGGATCTGCACACGAACACTGTGTCGACGATGGACGACGTCGTGCCGTGGATGTGTATCGAGCCGCTCATCTCCGCCGGGCATGGAAGCGATGCCGTGCAGAGGAAGCCGGCGTCGAGAATCGCGACGCCCACGGCGCAGTAGGCCTCGATGCGGTTGTGGTGGAACGTGAAGGCCAATGGCGACCCCAGCTTCAACGCACCGGCCGCGTTGGTCCACGCCGCGGCCAGCCCCTCCGCGAAGTGGGTCAGACCCCTGGCTTGGGTCGCGTTGCCGGTCAGTTCGCGGCTTGAACGCGTCGAGGCGTGCTCGAAGCAGTCGTCGTCGTCGGCTGCCAGACGCCGCAACCAGGCGTAGCAGTAGTCCATGAGCTCGCCGTACTGGACGTTGCCGAAGTACGGCGGGTCAGTCAGTACCGCATCAAGCGTGCCCGAGCCAAGGTCGCTCGACGTGGCGTCCGCGCAGCGTAGTCGCACAACGCGTCGGCGTCCGTTGGCTTTTCCGCCGATCCGCTCACCGTCGATCGGGATCCGCCGCCGGCGCGAACCCACCCTTCGCACCTCGAAGGGGGCCTCGCAGAATCGCTTCGCTTCGACGTACTTGCTGACGATGTTTGACCAACCGCCGGATCCTACGTTCCGGCCATTCGATCTCGGTATCCCCAGGAGGTTCGGCTCGCACTGGACCAGCCCCACGGGGAATCCGTGAACCGAGAACACGTCCAGCGACTTCAGGCTCTTCGTGTCGTAGCGGCAGAGCATGTTCTGGTAACGCAGCAGGTCGGACAAGTTGGTCGCGAGCGCTCGCCGGATGCGAGTGTCCGGTTCATCGGCGATCAGCCTGCAACTCAACTCCAGTCCGAGAAGCTGGCGCGAGTTGGACATGTCCCGGTAGCGGTAGTAGCCCCACCGGTGCAGCCGGTCGCTCTCGTCTCCAGCCGGAATCTCGGTCTCCGGAACGTACCGAGGGGTCAGTCCGTGCCACTGCTTCGAGGCGGCCTCGGCGCGGGCGAGATCCTCGGCATCGGGCTTCTTGAAGAACCTGCCTTTGTGGTGGGAGCGGCGCTCTGGATTGTGGTACTCGATCGCGAACATCCGGTGGGAGAGCGGAGCGGAGAGTGCGCCGGGGTACGTGTTCTCGTGACCGCACTTCGGACAATTGCAGCGGCCACGACGGGCTGGCCCGGTGACGCGCAACTCGGCCGAGCAGGACGAGCAGTTACCGGGCTTCTCCAGGTCGTCAGCGTCGTTGAGATCGCCGCACTCGGGGCAGATGAGGACATTCGTCGGGTGGCGCCTGTCTCTTGCAAGGACGAACCCCGGGAACAGATCGACCGGGTGGTCGCATCCCTGGCACTTCAAGGACTTCACCCAGAGGAAGCTCTTGACCGGTACGTCGGCGTCCCCGTAGAGAGGACATCCGGTGTGGTAGTAGCGGCCGACCTGAGCCTCCAGAGCAGCCCTCAGTGCGGCGGCGGCCCCCTCGTAGGCGGTGAGATTGATCGAGGCGATCTCCTCGCGGACGATCCAGGTGGACATCGGGTTGATGTCGAGTCCTTCGACATCGCAGCCGATGCGGTTGGCCTCGATGAGCGGGATGCCTCCGCCCATGAACGGGTCGGCCACGCGGAGGCCCGGCAAGTCGTGGGAGCGATAGAAGGACTCATGCAGAGGCTCGTCGGCGAACTCGGAGAGCAGGAGGCCACGAAACAGCGTCCCGGGTCGGCGAGCGAACCACTTGTGGACCGCGATGATCGGCCGGTACACCTGCTGGATCTGTTTCTCCCGCAGAGCCATCTCGGCGATCAGCGGTACGTCGAAGCGGCGCTCGATGCTCATGCTCGATCCGACTCCGGCGCGCCGTCCAGAGGCGACGGCGGCGGCCGACGGGAGTTCTGCCCGGCAGTGTCCATGGCTTGAGAATAGCCCCTAGTGGCCTCGCGCCGGCTGCGGGGGCTCGACCGCCGCTGCTCCGTCGTGGTCGTGACCGGCTAGTGCTCCGTCAACCGGAACCCTGCGCGCCGACCGTCGAGTTCGTGGCCGCCTGAGACCAGCTGGAAGGAGGTCCAGGGCACGAAATCTCGTAGCGGAGTGCGCGTCCCCGCCCGGAAGAAACCAGCGCGCCCATGTCGCGTAGCGCGGCCAGATCCCGAGTGGCGGTCGCCGGCGAACACCTGGCTATCGATACGTAGTTCCTGGCGGACAGCCCGCCCTCGAACCCGGTCCGCCCCTGCGCGAAGACCCGGGCGATGACCTTGCGCTGGCGCTCATTCAACCGGTCGCCGTAGCGGTCGTGGAACCGGGTCTTGTCCAGAACGAACGCCACTTCGGCCAGGGCGATCTCCTGTGCGTGGACGATGGCGGCAGTGAAGTAGTCGAGGAACCCGGCGAGGTCGAGGTTGCCCCGGCCGACCGCTTCGAGCGCATCGTAGTAGCCGTCCCGGCTTGCACCAATGGCGGTCGCCAGACACGCGAGCGTCGGTCGGCCAAGGGACTGCGAAAGCGCGTGATCCGAGATTGCGCGGCCCACCCGCCCGTTGCCGTCGTCGAACGGGTGGATGTTCTCGAACTAGACGTGCGCAACGGCGGCGCGAACCGGTCCGGCGAGCTCGTCACTGTCGCCGTTGTACCAGTCCAGGAACCGCTCCATCTCGGCGGGCACCTGGGCGGCATGCGGCGCTTCGTAGTGAACGGTGCGCGGTCGGCCCACATGTCGACCGCTGACGATCCGCATCGGCTCGGGGTTGTTGCGGTAGGCCCCGCGCATGGTGGTGCTCGTCAACCGGTCGACGACGATCAGCGACTGCCAATGGCCCAGCGTGTCGTGCGACAGCGGGCGATGCCAGTTCCGGCGAACATCGAGGATCAGCTCGGTGGCGCCGGCTGCCCGGTCATCCTCGTGCTGGGCGCCGACGATCTCGCCGAAGTGCCTGAGCAAGGACGAACGCACCGAGTCGCGGTCGAGGCGTTCGCCCTCGATCGCGCTCGTGGCGATCACTTCGGAGAGCATCAGTGCGATGTGCGCGTCGGTCTGGTAGGCGTTCGACAGCGCTTCGACGCGCCCGGAAAGGCGCTCGGCCGCACGATGAAACGCCTCGACGCGTTCCGGGAACGCGGCCGGATCGAAGACGAAGTTCGGCCAATCGGAGTGTTGCCAGATCCACATGTGAGGCGATTCTACTCGTCAATCGCCTCAAGAGTTGCCGTTTCTTGATTTGATTATCCGTTGGAATCGCATCACCCCTGACGCTTGAAGCGCCTGCGGCTGCCTAGTCGCAGCACACCGGCGGACCCAGCAGCGACGGCGCCGGCCCCTTGCGGGCGATCGCGCTGTCGATCGCTTTCGGCAGCACGGTGACGATCTTCTCGATCTCCTCCTCGCCGAGGATGAAGGGCGGGCCAAGGCAGACGACGTCGCGGGCCGGGTCGTTGCCGCCGGGGTAGAAGAAGACGTCCATCGACAGGCCCGCGGCCACGACGGCGTTAACTAGCGAGAGGTCGGCCGGGAACGGCTCCAGCGTCTCGCGGTCCTGCACGATCTCGATGCCGTAGAGCAGGCCGCGGCCGCGGACCTCGGCGACGTGGGGATGGTCAGCGAAGGTTTCTCGCAGGCGCTCGCCGAGGACGGCGCCGACGGTGGCGGCGCGTTCGACGAGTTCCTCGTCCTCGAGGATGCGCAGCACCTCGGTGGCGGCCGCGCAGGCGGGCGAGTGGGCGCCGTAGGTGAAGAACATGACGGAGTCACCCGCTTCCGCGATGGGCGCGGTGACCTCGTCGCGGGCGCAGATCGCAACCAGGGGCGCGTAGCCGCCGGTCAACCCCTTGCCGCCGACCAGGATGTCGGGCACCACGTCCCAGTGGTCGACGCCGAACTTGCGGCCGGTCCGGCCGTAGCCGGTCATCACCTCGTCGGCGATCAGCAGGATGCCGTGCCGCCTGCAGATGCGGGCGACCCGTTCCAGGTAGTCGCCCGGGGGCACGAGCGCGCCGGCGTTCGAGCCGACGATCGGCTCGACGACGAAGGCCGCGATCTCCTCCGGGCCGATCTCCTCGAACACCCGCTCCACCTCGTCGGCACAGGCGATGTCGCAGCCGGGGAACGTCTTGCCCAGCGGGCAGCGCATGCAGTAGTGCGCCGGTGGCCGCGGCTGGTCGGTCTGCTCGTCGACCAGCCAGGGCTCGAAACCCGCCCGGCGGCCCATGTGTCCGCCGACCGCCAGCGTCGCCATCGTGGCGCCGTGGTAGGAGAGTTGCCGCCCGAACACCCGCCAGCGCTCGGGGCGCCCGGCCGACAGGTGGTGCTGGCGGGCGAACCGGATTGCCAGGTCCATCGCCTCGGAACCGCCGCTCGCGAACAGGACGCGGTTGATGTCGCCGGGCAGCCAGCGTGTCCGCATGCGGTGGACGAGCTCCGCCCGCGCGGGGGTCGCGAAGGGAGGCACGATGTAGTCCGTCTGCGCCGCGGCCTGTGCGTAAGCCTCCGCCACTTCACGCCGGCCGTGGCCGATGTTCGAGACGATGGCGCCGCCGGCGGCGTCGAGAACCCGGCGGCCCGTGGGCGTGATCATGTAGCAGCCCTCGGCGGCCGCCACCTCGAGGGGCGCCCTGCCCTGACCCAGGAATGGGTAGTCGCGGGCGTGCGCCAGGCCCGTGTCCGCGGTCGATCGGGAGTCGGCGGTGTCCATGGCTTGAGAATAGCCCCTTGGCGGGCTTGTAGACTGGCGCGCGGCGCGGCGGCCGTCGGAGCATGAACGGAATCCACGACATGGGCGGGATGCACGGCTTCGGCGCCGTGGACCGGCGTCCGGACGAGGCTCTGTTCCCGGAGGTCTGGCAGGGCCGGGTCTGCGCCCTGGCCGGCTACGCGATGGGGGCCGGGCTGGCGAACCTCGACGCCTTCCGCCATGCGATCGAGCGGATGCCGCCGGACCGCTACCTCTCGGACGGCTACTACGGCCGCTGGCTCTACGCGCTGGAGACCCTGGCGGCCGAACGGCTGGTCGGCGAGGCGGCGGTCGAGCGCCCCGAGCACGTGGGCTCGGTCGTGCGCGAGATCGACCGCGAGCCCCGGTTCGCGGTCGGCGATGCCGTGCGCACGTGGAACCGCCACCCGCAGGGGCACACGCGGCTGCCCGGCTACGCCCGCGACCGCAGGGGCGTGATCGCCGACGTCCATCCAGCCTGCGTCTATCCCGACACGAACGCCGACGACCGGGGCGAGTCGCCGGAGTACCTCTACACCGTCGGCTTCGAGAGCCGGGAACTCTGGGGCGAGGAGGCGGAGGCCGGCGCCACCGTCTACATCGATCTGTTCGAGCCGTACCTGGAGGTTCTCGAATGACGATGGCACTACGCACCGAGGCGATCGAGGCGCTGCTGGTGGAGAAGGGGCTGGTCAAGTCCGCCGCCGTCGACGCGCTGGTCGAACGCTACGAGCAGGACATCGGGCCGCTGCGCGGCGCCCGGGTGGTGGCCGAGGCCTGGACCGATCCGGCATACAGGGCGCGGCTGCTTGAGGACGGGATGCCCGCCATCAGGGAACTGGGCTTCGGCGACAACACGGACGCCCACGTCGCCCGTCTGGTGGTCAAGGAGAACACGGACTCCGTCCACAACCTCGTCGTCTGCACCCTCTGCTCGTGCTACCCGTGGGCGGTGCTCGGACTGCCGCCGGCCTGGTACAAGTCGCCGGCCTACCGGTCGCGCGCGGTGCGGGAACCGCGGCGGTTGCTCGCGGAGTTGGGGCTCGACCTGTCGCCGGACGTCGAAGTGCGGGTCTGGGATTCCAGCGCCGAGGTCCGCTACATGGTCCTGCCGCAGCGGCCGGAGGGCAAGGACGGCCTGGGCGTCGAGGAATTGACCGCTCTCGTCACCCGCGACTCGATGATCGGCGTCGAGCAGCTCTGACGCGCGAGATGGGCCTGCCTGTCCGCCTCGACGAAGAAGGCGCCCTGGCGCCTCCGCGAGAGAACGGGGAACTGGCGTTCAGCGCGCCCTGGGAGAGCCGCCTGTTCGGGCTGACGATGGCCCTGGTGGAGGTCGGCCGGCTCGACTGGGAAGCGTTCCGCGGCCGCCTGATCGGCGCGATCGCTGCCTGGGAAGCAACCGCTCGCGATGAGGAGTGGAACTACTGGCAATGCTGGCAGGAGGCATTCGAGGGCTCACTCGAAGCGGCTGGACTCGTCGCGGCGCCGGAGATCGACCGCCTGGCCGGACAGCTCGCGGCCCGGCCGCACGGCCACGATCATCACGACGAACACGATCATCACCACGAACACTCAACGGAGAACGACGAATGACGGCTCAACTTCTCGCAGGCCAGCCGGTGGCCGAGGCCGTGCTGGCGGAAGTCGCGGAACGGGTCGAGGAGCTCGCCTCCGCGGGCGTAAAGCCGGGCCTGGGCACGATTCTGGTTGGCGACGACGCGGCCTCCTCGGGCTACGTGCGCAAGAAGCACGAAACCTGCGAGCAGGTCGGCGTCGCCTCGTTCCACGAACAGGTGCCGGCGGACGCCGGCCAGCAGGAACTTCTCGCCGCCGTCGACCGCTTCAACGACGACCCCGAAGTGGACGCGTACATCATCCAGCACCCGGTGCCTTCCGGCTTCGACTTCAACGAGGCTCTCGCCCGCATGGACCCGAAGAAGGACGCGGACGGTTTGCATCCGGTGAACCTCGGCAAGCTGGTGCTGCAGGAGAAGGGCCCGGTGCCGTGCACACCGGCCGGTATCCAGGCGATGCTGATGCACTACGGGATCGACATCGGCGGCCGTGAGGTGGTGGTCCTGGGGCGGGGGCCCACTCTGGGTCGGCCTCTCGCGCTGCTGCTCACCCTCAAGCAGCCGGGCGCGAACGCCGTGATCACGGTCGTGCATACGGGCGCCAGGGACGTGACCCCGTTCACGCGCCGCGCCGACATCGTGGTCGCGGCGCTCGGCGTGCCGCGCTTCGTGAAACCGGAGATGATCAAGCCGGGCGCAGTCGTCGTCAGCGGCGGCATCAGTTGGGAGGGCAGGAAGCTCCTGCCCGACGTCGACGAGTCCGTCGGCGAGGTCGCGAGCTGGATCACGCCGCGGCTCGGCGGCGTCGGTCCGACGACGGTTGCGATGCTGCTGCGGAACACCGTGCTCGCGGCGGCGGATCGGGAGGTGTGAAGTGAGACGGTTGCTGCTGGTCCTTCTCTTGTTCGCGGCGCCGGCAGGCGCTCAGGACTTGATCGGATTCCACCCCGACCGCGTCGAGACGCAGCGCGAGATGGAGCAGCGGGCCGACGACTGGATCGTCGCGGACGAGCTGCTCGAGTGGAACCGGCTGATGACCCCGCGGCCTCATCATGCCGGGGCGCCGCAGACGGAGGCGAACGCCCGCTGGATGGTCGAGCGGTTCAGGGAGTGGGGCTTCGAAGCCGAGATCGAGACCTTCGACGTTCTCTTCCCGACGCCGCGTCTGCGGTCGCTGACCCTGCTGGAGCCGACGCGGTTCGAGGCCTCGCTCACAGAAGAGCCGGCGGCGGGCGACGGCACCGCGGAGGTCGCGGTGACCGAAGGGTTGCCGCCCTTCAACGCCTTCTCGGCCGACGGCGACGTCACCGGGGAACTGGTCTACGTGAACCGGGGCGTGCCCGAGGACTACGAGGTGCTGGAACGGCTGGGCATCGACGTCCGGGGGAAGATCGTCATCGTCCGCTACGGCGGCTCCTGGCGCGGCATCAAGCCGAAGGTCGCCTACGAGCGAGGAGCGATCGGCTGCCTCATCTTCAACGATCCGGGCGACGACGGCTACAGCGAGGGCGCCGGGTACCCGGACGGCGCGTTCAAGCACGCGAGCGCGGTGCAGCGGGGGTCGGTGCTCGACCTTCCGCTCCGCCCGGGCGATCCGCTGACGCCGATGCGGGGCGCCGTCGACGGCGAGCCGCGGCTCACACGGGAGGACGCGGACACGCTGATGCGGATCCCGGTGCTGCCGATCGCCTGGAGGGACGCTCAGCCCCTGCTCGAGGCGCTGGGGGGCGAGACCGCGCCAGACGAGTGGCGCGGCGGCCTGCCGATCACCTACCGGATCGGCCCGGGCCCCGCCCGGGTGCGGCTCCAGCTCGAGTTCGACTGGAGTCTGGCGCCGGCGCACAACGTGATCGCCCGCATGCCGGGCACGGAGAGGCCGGACCAGTGGATTCTGCGTGGCAACCACCACGACGCCTGGGTGATCGGCGCCCGGGACCCGATCAGCGGCCTGGTCGGCCTGATGGCCGAGGCGAAGGCGCTTGGACGGCTCGCCCGGGAAGGCCACCCGCCGCGGCGGACGGTCGTCTACGCCGCCTGGGACGCCGAGGAACCGGGCCTGCTCGGTTCGACCGAGTGGGCCGAGCACCACGCCGAGGCCCTGCGCGAGCACGCGGCGGTCTACATCAACTCGGACTCGAACAGCCGCGGTTTCCTGCGCGCGGGCGGCTCGCACGCCCTCGAGACCCTGGTCAACCAGGTCGCCGGCGAAGTAGAGGACCCGCAGACGGGTGTCAGCGTGGGCGAGCGCCTGCTCGCGTTCCGGCGGGTCAACGGCAGCCGCACGGAGTACGAACGGCTCCAGTCCTCGGGACGACTGCGGATCGCGGCCCTGGGATCGGGTTCGGACTACTCGCCGTTCCTCCAGCACCTCGGCGTGTCGTCGCTGAACGTCGGCTACGGAGGCGAGGGTTCAGGCGGCGAGTACCACACCGCTTTCGACACGTTCGACTTCTTCCGTCGCTTCGTCGACCCGGGTGCCGTCTACGGCGCCGTGCTTGCCCGCACCGGGCTCCGCTTGACGCTGCGGCTCGCCAACGCCGACGTGCTCCCGTTCGAGTTCGGCACGACCGCCGCGACCGCCGGCCGGTACATTGACGAAGTCGCGGATCTGGCCGACGAGGAGCGCCGGAAGATCGAGCGCGAGAACGAGCTTCTCGACAGCGCCGCCATGCGCCTGGCCGCCGATCCGACGAAACCGTTCGTCGAGCCCGAAGCGGATCCGCCGGCGCCGCACCTGAACTTCGCGCCGCTCAGGAACGCGCACGATCGTCTCGGGCGGGCGGCGAAGGCCGCCGATCGCGCATTGGCCGAGGCCGTCCGGAATGGGGATGCGGCAACCCAGGCGGCGCTCGACGAGCTGGTCACAAAGAGCGAGCGCCGGCTGACCCGGAGCGAGGGTTTGCCACGCCGGCCGTGGTTCCGGCATCATCTCTACGCGCCGGGCATGTACACCGGTTACGGTGTGAAGACGTTGCCGGGAGTGCGGGAGGCGATCGAGCAGCGCGATTGGGACGAAGCCCAGTGGCAGATCGACATCGCCGCCGGCGTACTGGCCGCCTATGCGGAGCAGTTGGAACAGATGGCCGGGCTACGGGATCCGTAGAAACCGTAGCCCGGCCACCTGGGGGCCGGCGTCCGCGGGTCGACTTACGCGGCCGCCGTACGAACTGTTGAGCGCAGGAGGCTGTAGCCGCTGCCGTCGATGCGACGGCGGCTCTCGACGTCCCGCATGATGTCCTGGCCCCAGGCGCCTTCGGCGGCGCGGGGGCCCGCGATCAGGGAGAGAATCTCGGAACCGAAGCCGGAACCGTATGAGAAGGCGGCGACCTGTTCGCCGGCCTTGAGGCCCTGGAGGGCGTTCGCGACCGCGATCCAGAGCGAGGCCGTGTACGAGTTGCCGGAGAGCTGGTTCCAGCGCATCGCCGGCTCGACCTTGTCGCTGTAGATCTGGTCGATCCGTTCAGCCGTCCAGCCGGCGACCTCGCCGACGAGGTGGAACGCCTTCTTGACCATCTTGGGGAACGGCACATGGAAGCAGATCGCCGAGAACTGCTCCAGCACGTCGGCCGGGTTCTCGCCCCGCGTGAGAGCGGAGAAGCACTCCTGGGCCGCCTTCTTGTAGCACTCGAGGCTCAGCTTGCCGTCCACCCGCGGGTAGGCCTCGCCGACCGGACGGTAGAAGTCGAACGCCGGCTGGCTCCAGGCGTGGGACTCGACTCCGACGGAGGCGATCTCGGGTCGATCCACGACGAAGGCGACGGCGCCGGCGCCCTGGGTCGGTTCACCGGGGTCGCCCTGCTCGTAGAGGGCGATGTCGGCGGCGACGACGAGGGCCGCCTTGTCGCGCGCGGCGCCGGACATCCGCCACTCGCAGGCCTGGCGCAGGGCCAGGGTGCCGCCGTAGCAGGCGTGCTTGACCTCGTAGGAGCGGATGTGTCCGGCCAGGCCGAGCTCCTCGGCCACGAAGGCGGAGAGGGGACGGCTCATGTCGACCGCGGTTTCCGTGCCGACGGCGATCATGCCGATGTCCTCCACGTCGCCCTCCCAGCGGGAAAGGGCGCGCCGCGCAGCCTCGGAGGCCAGGTCGACGATGCTGAACTCAGGCGGGCAGAGAGAGATCTCGGAGCAGCCCAGCCCGATGCGGTACTTGTCCGGGTCGACGCCGCGGAGCGACGCGAGTTCCTCAACCGGCATGGCCAAGGGCGGCAGGTGGAGTCCGATGGAAGCGATGCCCGTGTCGATCTTGGTCATTCTGTCTCTCCTCGCTGAATCGGGGTGATCTGCTGACGCGTGCTGGCTCCGGATTGGGCCGAAAGTGTCGCCGATCAGCCGGTACGAAATGAAACGAGAAAAGGACGATAGCACGAAAACCTTCGTTGCGGGAGTTTTTCTTTTTGAAATATGACTGAACTATTGGAACTTTCAGGAATTCGTGAAAGCCCGCTTCTGGGGCGCACTCGTGGGCTGATCGTCGCCGCTTCGCGGCGGGTTTGTCCGCGGGTCGGAGGACTCGCGGCTACATGCTGCGGGCGCAGCGGAAGCCGGTGTTGTCGAGGCCGGAGTCCGGCGCCGAGTTGTTCCGGTTCGCGTTGCGGTAGCCCTCGCAGTAGCTCGCCGCGCAAAGCCAGGAGCCGCCCTTCAGGACCTTCTCGCCGCCTGCGCCCCCGGGGCGGTACCAGTCGTCGCACCACTCCCAGACGTTGCCGCCGAGGTCGAAGACGCCCAGCGCGTTCGGCGGATAGGAGCCGACCGGGGCCAGGTAGGTGTGACCGTCGGCGGCGTCGTCCCGGACGGGAAAGTCGCCCTGCCAGACGTTCGCAACCCACTCGCCTTCCGGCGCGGGTTCGTTGCCCCAGGGGTAGTGGGCGCCGCCTTCACCGTCGTTGCCGGCTGCCGCGGCGAGGTCCCATTCCGCCTCGGTCGGAAGGCGCTTGCCGCGCCAGGTGCAGTAGGCCCTGGCGTCTTCCCAGCTCACGTGGACGGCCGGGAGATCGGCTTCCGCTTCGTCACCGGGTCCGCGGGGATGACGCCAGTACGCGCCCTCGACGGCCAGCCACCAGGGAGTCTCTGGGTGCCGCTGTTCCAGCTCGGGGCTGGAGGTGGCCTCCGGATGGAAGACGAGAGACCAGCCCCAGCGCTCCGCTTCCGTCACGAAGCCGGTCGCTTCGACGAAGGCGGCGAAGTCGCGGTTCGTCACTTCGTAGACGTCGAGATCGAAAGCGGCGACCTGCCGGTCACCACCGGGACGTGGAACGGCGCCCGCGGGCACGCGGACCATCCCTTCGGGCGGCGGCGCGGTCGGGAGGGCCTGGGAGCGAACCGAGGCTTCCGAGGCGCGCTGTCCGGCGTCGCCGCATGCCACGGCGGTGAGCAGCCCGATTGCGAGCAGCGCGCCGTAGCGGGTGGAGAGCCGCATTGCCCTCATGGCCTCCATCCGAAGCGTGCCAGGTCGATGCGACCCCGGCGGTCGAAGACGACGCCCTCTTCCTGGAGCAGGAAGCGCTGGCGCTCCACGCTCTCGAGCGGGTCGAGCCCACGTTCGCTGATCGAGCCCCTGACGTTGACCACGCGATGCCACGGCACGCTCTCGTCGTTCAGACGGGCCAGCGCGTAACCAACCTGACGGGCGTTGCGCGGACGATTCGCCAGTTCGGCGATCTGACCGTAGGTCGCCACCCGGCCCTCCGGAATCAGCCGGACGATGCGCTTGAAGGTGTCGTGCACGGCGTCGGGGCCCTGGTCTCCGAGTGTCATCGTCGTCCGGCTGCGTGTTACCTTGAGGTCAGGCATGTCCTCCGCCGACCGAGGTCACAGCCGCCTCGACCGGCGGCGCAACTACGCCGCCCTCCTGGCCCACGGCCTGCTCGGGATGACGGGGTTCCGGCTGCTCCAGGCCCCGACCTTCCTGCCAACCTACATCAACCTTCTGACCGGCGCCAACGCCGCGGTGGGCGTGGCTTCCGCCTGTCAGAGCCTGGGCATGTTCGTGTCGCCGCTCCTGAGCGCCGCGCTGGTCGAGCACCGCCGCCACGTCAAGTGGGTTGCCCTGCTTTTCGGGGGCGTGATGCGGTTCCAGATGCTGCTACTGGCGCTGGTGGCGCTGCTCGCCCCGGTCGAGGTCGCGGTGTTCCTGGTCTGGCCGGTGCTGCTGGTGTGGGGCTTCTCCAGCGGGATGCAGATGGTCGCGTTCAACCTGCTGTTCGCGAAGTCCGTACCGGTCGGTCGTCGCGGGCGGCTTCAGGGAACTCGGAACCTGGCTGCGGGGACTTCCGTGATTCTGCTCTCGGTGGCCGCGGGCTGGGTGCTCGACCGGTACGGCTTTCCCCGCGGCTACGGCCTGACCTTCCTCGGCGCCGCGCTGCTGGCCGCGACCGGGCTGGCGTTCATGGGCTTCATTCGCGAGCCCGCGGCGCTGGACGTCCACGACGCGGGGCTCAACCTGCGCGCCCGACTCGGCAAGTTGCCCGACCTCCTGCGGTCCGACCCGCACTACGCCCGCTTCCTCACCGCGCGGCTGCTGACCGGCGCCGGCCGGGGCGCCCTGCCGTTCTATGTCCTCCTCGTCGGTGAACGGTTCGGCGTCAGCGGCGCGCGTCTAGCCGGTCTGACCGTCACCTTCGCGGCCGCGCAGTCGGTGGGAGCGCTGGTGTGGGGTCTGCTGGGCGACCGCTCGGGATATCGCGCCGTCTATGTGCTAGCGCTCGGCTCCTGGATTCTCGGCAGCCTGACCGTTCTCTGGGCCCCTCTCTTTCCGATCGCGTATGCGGTGTTCCTGCTGGTGGGGGCGGGGTTCTCCGGGGTGATGCTGGCGTCTCAGAACCTCGTCCTCGAGTTCGGCCGCGAGCGCGACCGTCCCATGCGCATCGCCGCCACCCACTCGCTGGCCGAGGCCAGCGGCGTAGCGGGTTTTCTGACCGCCGGCGTGGTCAGCCAGGTGGCCCCGATCGAGAGCGTCTTCCTGATCGCGACCGTCCTGCATCTGTTGGCGCTACGGAAGTTGATCCGCATCGAAGACCCGCGGCGGGCGGCGCGCCGGGCCACCGCGGACCACGCCTGAAGCGGCGATCGCCGGCGCCGCGGCTGCCCGCCAACAGAATCTGGCACGACCCTTGCTTGTTCCCTGTGTGTCGGGATTGCAAGCGTCATCCCGAAGATGTGGAAACCATCGGAGGAGGTCCCCTCCAAGACAGATTCCTTCCTATACAGCGAGCGAACCGGCGGCGCGGCCGCGTGCTCGACACGCTTGGTCAGCCGTTTGCCAGTGCCCATATGCCGGTAGAGCCTCCTGCTCGGAACTTCCAACTCGCGCGTTCACGACGCTGCGAGTCCTTCCAGAATCCCTCCAACCGGACCTCCTCCGCGCCACTTCCCTAGTTTGTTCTCCTGGCCGCCGTTGCCGCCATCGACTGGCGGCAGCGGCGCCAAACCGCGCCAGAATGGCGCGGTCGCGCGAAGCGCCACCGCGTACCGGCCGCGACTCAGAGACTGAGGCGCTCGGCCAGGTAGCGCGGCACGTTGTCGACCGACAGCCGTTCCTGGGCGCCCGTGTCGCGGTCGCGCACGGTGACGGTCCGGTCCTCGAGGGTCTGGCCGTCGACGGTGAAGCAGTAAGGGGTCCCGGCCTCGTCCATCCGGGCGTAGCGCTTGCCGATCGACTGCTTCGCGTCGTACTGGATGCGGTAGCGGCGGCGCAGCTCGAGGTAGAGAGCCTCCGCGATCTCCGGCATGCCGCCCTTGTTCACCAGAGGGAAGACGCCTGCGTGGATCGGCGCCAGGCGGTGAGGGAAACGCATCAGCTCTGAGGAGGGCCGGCTCTCGTCGACCGAGTAGGCCTCGCAGAGCAGGGCCAGGACGCCTCGGGTGAGGCCCGCTGCAGGCTCGATCACGTGCGGCACGAACCGTTCCCGCGTCTCCGGATCGAAGGTCTCCAGCTTGACGCCGCTCCATTCCTGGTGCTGCTCGAGGTCGAAGCTGCCGCGATGGGCCACGCCTTCCAGTTCGCCGTAGTCCGGCTCGGTGAACGGGTACCGGTACTCGACGTCGAAGGTGCCCTCGCCGGTCTGGGCGTAGTGCGCGAGCTCGGACGCCTCGTGCCGGCGCAGGCGCAGCCGGTCGCCGGCCAGACCGAGATCGCTCCACCAGTCCATCCGCTGCTTCGTCCAGTACTCGAACCAGAGCCTGGCCTCGGACGGATGGCAGAAGAACTCCATCTCCATCTGCTCGAACTCGCGGGTACGGAAGGTGTAGTTCCTGGGCGTGACCTCGTTGCGGAAGGCCTTGCCGATCTGCGCGATGCCGAACGGCAGCCGGACCCGCGATGTGTCCAGCACGCCCTTGTAGTTCAGGAAGATGCCCTGGGCCGTTTCGGGGCGCAGGTAGGCGGTGTTCTCCTCGCCGGACGCCGCGCCGACGAAGGTCTTGAACATCAGGTTGAAGTCGCGCGCCTCGGTCAGCGTTCCCGCCTCCGAGGCTCCGGGCGCCCAGACGTGAGCCCGCTCGGCCTCGTCCAGTTCGGAGAGGGGCAGCGACTCGAAGTCGTCGAGGCTCGGCCGGCCGCGCATCGCCTTGCGGGCGGTCTTCACCGCCGGCGCCGGTTCGCCCTCGAGGTAGGCGAAGTACGCGGGCACTTCCAGTTCCCGTTTCGGTCGCAGGACGTGCAGGTGGTCCGCCCGGAAGCGGGCCTTCGTTTCGCGGCAGTCGACCATCGGGTCCGAGAAGCCTCCGACGTGGCCGCTGGCCTCCCAGGCCCTCGGGTTCTGGATGATCGAGGAGTCGATGCCGACGATGGAAAGCGGAGAGCCGTCGGGGCCGATCGGCGGAGACTCCACCATGTCGCGCCACCAGGCATCGCGCAGGTTGTTCTTGAGCTGGACGCCGAGCGGCCCGTAGTCCCAGAATCCGTTGATCCCGCCGTAGATCTCGGAGGCCGGGAACACGAATCCGCGGCGCTTCGCGAGCGCCACGATCCGTTCCATCCGTTCGCTGCCTGTGGGCTGGGACATGGCTCCTCCAACTCCCGGCCTGCCGGGAAGCGGACAACCGTAGCAGCTTGCTACGATGCCTTGTTCCCTCTTCCCGATCAGGAGCGACATCGATGGCAACCGCGCCCGCTACCGCGACCCTGGAGCAACATCTGGCCCACCCTCTCCGCCCGGAAGGCGACTGGCGTCATGTCTTCTCGTACCACCCGATGGATGTGGAGATCGAGCGCGCCGAAGGCGTGTACATCTACGACCGGAACGGCAACCGCTACTTCGATGTCTCAGGCGGACCGATGGCGGTCAACCTGCCGCACAACCATCCGAGGATGAAGCGGGCGATCGCGGCCCAGCTCGAGGACTATGCCTACACCCATCCCTCCTTCGCGAGCCCCAAGCGGGCCGAGTTCTGCCGGTTGCTGGCGGAGATCACACCGGCCGATCTCGATCACACCTACCTGGTCTCGGGTGGGTCAGAGGCCGTGGAGACCGCGATCAAGCTGGCCCGGCAGGCGCAGATCGCGCTGGGCAACCCGACGAAGTACAAGATCGTCAGCCACCGCGATTCGTACCACGGCATGACCCTCGCCACCCTCGGCGTGTCGCACAACCCCGCCAGCCAGTCGCGGTTCGAGCCGATGCTGCCGAAGTGGCCCGGCATCCGGCAGTACTCGGACTTCGACCGGCCGGAGGGAACGAGCCGGGAAGAGTGGGGCGTTCAGTGCGCCCAGGCACTGGAGACCGCGATCCACTACGCCGGCCCCAAGACGGTGGCCGCGTTCCTGGCCACGCCCCACGGCTGCGGCGCCGACTACGCCTGCGTGCCGCCGGACAGCTACTGGCGCACGATCCGGGAGATCTGCGACCGCCACGACGTGCTGATCATCGCCGACGAGGTCGTCACCGGATTCGGCCGCACCGGGAAGTGGTTCGCCATGGACCACTTCAGCGTCGAGCCCGACATCATCACGATGGCCAAGGGCATCACGAGCTGCTACGTGCCCTTCGGCGCCGTGTCGGTCTCCAGCAGGCTCAACGAGCCCTTCGAGAAGGGCTACTCCTTCGTGCATGGCTTCACGTTCGGCGGTCACCCCCTGGGCTGCGCGGCGGCTTGCGAGGCAATCAACATCATCCGGGACGAGAAGCTGATCGAGAATTGCAATGAGCAGAGCCCGCGGCTCTTTTCCTACCGCGACGAGCTGCTCTCCCATCCGACGGTCGCCGACGTCCGCGGCTGGGGTTTGATGATGGCGATCGAACTCGTCGCCGACAAGGAGACGATGGCGTTCTTCGACAAGAGCGTCGATGCCCAGACACTCTTCCAGTCCCTGGCGCTCAAGCACGGCCTGGCGATGTACAGCTCGCTCTACGGCGCCGCCCGCCATCCTGCGATGGCACGGGGTCTGCCGATCTGGGTCGCGCCGCCGCTCTCCATCGACTCCGATCAGGTCGACGAGATGATGGGCAGGCTGCTGACGATGCTCTCCGAGTGGGAGAGCGCCGTCCTCTAGTTCCCCTCGGCTCTTTCTTCCAGGCGGCCTTCCAGTTCCGCGAGCCGCTCCTTCAGGCTCTCGAGACGGTCTTCCAGTGCCTTCATGTCGGGGCGGCGCTCGTGGAGGAAGCGCTGCATGTGCTCGTGGCGCTCCCGCCACTCGTCGCCGTCGAAGTACTCCTGAATCTTCTCGTGCACGTTCTCGGGACTGACGAACACCTCGATCTCACCGTCGCCGTCCAGGTCTTCGCTCCCGCGCAGGAAGGAGAAGTAGTTGGCCCTGAGATCAGGGCGTGGACGTTCATCGAGGGTCGTGCTGACCGTCTCAACCTTGCCGTCACGCCAGATCTCGATGTCGGCCGGATCCCCGGCTTCCGCCTTCCGCACCATGGTCGTCAGCTTCCGTGAACTCGCTACGTCCTCGCCGTCGAAGCGGGTCAGGATGTCTCCGACCTGGATGCCGGCGCGGGCCGCCGGGCTGCCGTCCATGACGTTCGAGACCAGTACTCCGCTGCCCTCGGGCACGCCGAAGTGAGCCCTCAGCGGCTCGTTCAGATTGACGAGTTCGACGCCGAGATAGGCGCCGCCCCAATGCAGGGCGAGTGTCGGCCGGACTCGATCGGCGAACTCACGGGCCACCGCCTTCTCCTGAGCCGAAGCGGCAAGCTTGACAGCCAGCACGCGGGCCTCCTCCGCGTCCTCCAGGACCTCGACTTGGCCGTCCCCGAGCACCATGACGCGGACGGAACGCTCCTTCTCTTCGGGTTCCTGCGCGAAGGCCGCGACGCCCGAACCCGCCGCGAGGATCGCGGCCAGGGTCGTGACGAGAGTGAGTCGGGAGGGGAAACCGGGGGCGATGAAACGGCTTGTGGTCATGACGAAGTACTCCTATTGGATTCTGCGGCTCCCCGTAGACGCGAGGCCAACGGGAACCGGTTCGATGTCGCGGAGGTCGAAAAGGATTTCCGTCTGGGGATTGATGGAAACCGGTACGAAGGGCTGCGTGTCCTCGGCGAGGCGGCGGAGAGACTCGAGTTCCCGGTTGAGTTCCTGGTACTCGGACCTCAACTGCTCGATGCTCTCGACTGTGACCGTCGCCGGTTCGGCCTGCGCGGACTGCTGAGCCCACCAGGCGCCAGCCGCGGCCGAAACGACGACGACCGCGACGGCGGCCGCGGCCAGTCTCAGACGCGGCGCAGGCTGGCGAGCCTGGTCCGTCCTTACGCGGCGCAGCACGTTGGCGGTGAAGCCGTCCGAAGCCTCCTCACGGGGCAGGCGTTTCAGGTCGAGGTGCTCGGTCACTTCGATCCTCCGTTCCAGTAGTCGTGGAGGTCTTCTCGCAGCAGGTCCTTGGCGCGGTGGACCCGGGACTTGACGGTTCCCTCGCGACAGCCGAGAGCCTCGGCGATGCGGGCGTAGGGCCAGCCCTCGATCTCGCGGAGCACCACGGGCGCGCGGTAGTGGAGGGGCAGGCGACCGATCGCCGCGGTAACGGCGTCGACCGCCTCGTCGCCAAGTGCCGCGCCCTGCGGTGACGGCGCCGGCGGCCGGAGCCGCTGCTCGGCCACGAGCGACGGGAGCAACCCCCGCCAGCGGGCGGCGCGGCGCTCTTCGCTGCGCAGTTGATTTGTGGCAATCCGGAACAGGAACGCCTGGAACTGACCCCGTTCGCGGTATCGGTCCGCCGAGCGGTAGACGCGCACGAACGCTTCCTGCGCCAGGTCTTCGGCGCGCTCGCGGTTGCGGGTCATCCTGGTCAGGTAGTTCACGAGGAGGTCCTTGTAGCGATTCACCAGGTCGGCGAAGGCCTGCTCGTCGCCCTCTTTGACGCGGGCCATGAGCGCTCCGTCCTCCAGCGCGCGGTCCACCCGTACCGCCTCTGGCTTGGCGGTCATCTGCGCCGGGGCGCGTCGGGGTCTCCTCGGCGCCGCCAGCGGATCGGGCCTCAGCGCGGCCACCGGCATCTCATCCCTTGTAACGCCTGAGCGCGTGAACTGTTCCACGCTGGGTGCGACGGGCTAAACTCCGGCCCTTCCCTCGAAAGTCAGGAACCAGGAGGAGCCCGAATGACAGTAGCCGAGATGAAGACCGCCCCCGAGCCCGAGTTCCGGGTCGATGTCCAGGACCGCGTCGCCCTGCTGACGTTCAACCGTCCCAAGAAGCTGAACGCGTTGTCCGCCGAGATCACCGCCGGACTCCAGGAAGAGGTGCCGCGGCTGGCGGCCGACCCCGATGTCGGCGTGATCGTTCTCACCGGCGAGGGCCGCGCCTTCTGCGCCGGCGGCGACGTCTCGGGCATGGGTGGGTCGAGCGGCGCGCCAACCACCCTCGAGGAACGCATCGACAGTCTGCGGCGCGGCCAGGAAGCCGCCTGGCTCGTTCACTCGGTACCCAAGGTGACGATCGCCATGGTCAACGGCTTCGCGATGGGCGCGGGCCTCGGCCTGGCTGCGAGTTGCGACCTGCGCCTGGCGTCAAGCGCGGCGAAGTTCGGAACCGCCTACTCCAAGGTCGGCTTCGGCGGCGACTGGGGTACGACCTGGCAACTGACCCGACTCGTCGGGCCGGCGCTGGCCAAGGAGCTCTTCTTCACTGCGGACATCATCGACGCTGAGGAGGCGCGCCGCATCGGGCTCGTCAATCGGGTCTACGACGCGGACACGTTCCGCGACGAGGCGATGGAGTTCGCTTCGCGGCTCGCTCATGGTCCGATGGTGAGCTACCGCTGGATGAAGGAGAACGTCAACCTCGCGGTCAACTCGGACTTCCGGTCCATCCTCGACCGCGAGGCCATCTCACACATCCGTTGCGGCCAGACCGACGACCACAAGGAAGGCGTCACCGCGTTCATGGAGAAGCGGGCGCCGAAGTTCACGGGCCGCTGACGCGGAAACGCCCGAAGCTCAGAAGAGCTTCGGGCGCCACACCCTGGGTGCGCCTGGGACCTTCCTAGAAGGAGAAGCCGATTCCGGCGAGGAAGTCGACCGGCTGCTCAGGCAGCGCGTCGTCGTCCAGTGCGTCGACGTAGCTGACGAACGCCGACCACGCGCCGCCGGAGAGACCGAACGTCACGTTGCCGTCGTACATGCCTCCGGAGGCTCCGCCGTAGGCGGCGGCGAAGTCGTCGCCGGCGTAACCGGCCGAGACGTCGACGCTCCAGGCCAGTGCGTCGCTCACGTCGCCGCCGAACGAGACGCCGACGTTGGCGTAGAAGTCCTTGACCTCGTCGATGTCGTAGTACACGGAGATACTGGGGGACGCCGTCACGTCAAAACCAAGGGACAGGTAGACCTCGCGCGTGCCGGCGAACTCCGTGTTCGGGAACAGGTACTCTATGAATCCGACCTCGGCGGAGACGGCGTCCGAGCCGAAGCCGTAGGAGGCGGTGAGATCGATCTCGTTGAACTCGCCGCTCATGTCGTTCGCGTCGTCGATGTCGAGGTTGCCCCAGACGTTGATCGCGAAGCCACTGTCGTTCGAGGCCGTGACCGAAGGCTGCCACACGGCGCCGTCGGTGAAAGTGATGCCCCGCCACACGTAGGCGGACGCGAAGTCGAGGCTGTACGAAGTATCGGCAGACGCCGGCGCGGCCGTCAGGCCGAGCGCGGCCACGGTCAGGAGAATGGCTGGTTTCCGGAACATTGGGGTAGAACCTCCTTGAAAGGGCAAATTGCCGGTTACGCGGCTTCGTAGCAACACGGGTGCCAACGATGGGGTTGATCCGCCCTCTGTCAGCAATCTGTTTCCGCTCAGGGTCTTTCCTCCGCGTACTGCCTCCCCCGAGGGTCTCACGCGAAGCAGATCAACTACAAATTTGTATCAACACCGGTTGCGGCCGACAAACGTGGCCCTCGACGTCTTCCAGTCAGCGGAGGCCCCCGGAGGGGGAGGGTCCCAGCGGGCTGGAGACAAGCGACTGCCGAGAACCTCCATCAACCCAAGCCATAGCGGAGCGCAGTCGACCGAAGCGAACCCGACCCCTCCACCTGCCGAGCAGGGGTGAGCGTCCGGTGGGACCCTCCCCCTCCGGGGGCCTCCGCTGACGGGTGCGCGGCAACGCCACCGCTTCAGTTCGCGTAACGGCTGGGGTCGATGCCGTACTTCTTGATCTTGTAGCCGGTGATCCGGGGTGTGGTGCGCAGCTTCCGCGAGGCGGCGGCGATGTTGCCCCGTGCGCTCTTGAGCGCGTCGCGCAACAGGTCCCGTTCGTAGTTCTCGACCAGGTACTGGAAGCTCCCCGGGGGCTCGGTGCCGGAGCTCTCCGCGGTCTGGAGGGTCGGCGGCAGGTGGTGGGGGTGGATGACGTCGTCCCTCGCCACGAGGACGGCGCGCTCGATGCAGCTCTCCAGCTCGCGGACGTTGCCGGGCCAGTGGTAGCTCATCAGCATGTCGATCACGGCGCTCGACAGCCGGCGCACGTTGCCGCCGTTCACGCGCGCGTACCGCTCGAGAAAGAAGTCGGCGAGCTGGACGATGTCCGACTTCCGCTTGCGCAGCGGCGGCACGTGGATCGGGAAGACGTTCAGGCGGTAGAACAGGTCCTCGCGGAACGCGCCGTTCACGGTCATCGCGGACAGGTCCTTGTTCGTGGCGGCGATGATCCGAACGTCCGCCCGCAGCGTCCGTGTGCCGCCGACCCGCTCGAACTCGCGTTCCTGCAGCACCCGCAGCATCTTGATCTGGATCAGGAGCGGCACGTCGCCGACCTCGTCGAGGAAGATCGTGCCGGTGTGGGCGAGTTCGAAGCGGCCCTTTCGTTGCTGGATCGCGCCCGTGAAGGCGCCGCGCTCGTGCCCGAACAGCTCGCTCTCGATCACGCCATCGGGAAGCGCGGCGCAGTGGACCTTGACGAAGGGCCGGTCCGCGCGGGCGCTGTTGTAGTGAATGGCCTGGGCGACGAGTTCCTTGCCGGTGCCGGTCTCACCCGTGATCAGGACGCTCGTGTTGCTGCTCGAAACCGTGGCGATCTGGTCGTAGACCTCCTGCATCTCGTGCGAGTTGCCGACGATGTTCGCGGGCCGGAAGCGGTCGCGGAGCTGGGCCCGCAGACGCTCGTTCTCCTCCTCGAGCTGCTCCCTCTCCTCCTCCGCGGTACGGCGGAGTTTGACCGCCTGCGCGATCAGCGAGCCGGCGATCAGAAGCAGACGGACGTCGTCGTTCAGGTCGTGGTCGGGCTCGTAGGTCCGGTCGACGCTCAGCGCGCCGTATGTCTCGTTGCCGGTGCGGATGGGCACGCAGAGAAAGGAGACCTCCGCGCTCTTGCCGCGCCGCGTGCGGTCGAGGAAGGTCTCGGACTCGCTCGTCTTCGGGATCACCCGGGCTTCGCCCGTCTCGATCACCTGGCCGGTCACGCCCTCGCCGAGGCGGTAGCGGGCTTCCGCGATCTGTTCCACGCTCAATCCGTGGGCGACCTCGATCCGGATCTCGCCGGTCTTCCTGTTGAGCAGCGTGATCGTGCCGTGCTTCAGGTTCAGGTGCTCGGCCAGGGTCTCGAGCGCCGGCCGGGTGACGTCGCGCAGTTCGAGGCTCTCGCCAAGGGTCTGGCTCAGCCGGTAGAGGAGCTCGAGTTCCCTGGGTTCGCGTGAGTTCACAACGGTCCAGCCGATCGCCGGCGTAGTCGGGGCGAAGCTCGCCGCGGAATCGCGTCCGCCCTCTCCCTCGTTCGGCGGCGAAACGTGCGTTGCCTTCAACGCGGATCCTGTCACAGCCCGAGTCCGGTCGGTCACAATTGTCGTTTGGAGCAAGAATCGAGCCGGACCGCGACTGGCGTGCTGCCCTGCCGCGATAACTTCGAACCTCCCTCCCATGAACGATCCAACGCCCAAGTCTCCGGGGGACGCGCGCCGCCCGGCCGAGTTCGCCGACGGGAAGGGGCTGGAACCGCTTGCGCCGCTCGATCTGAGTGCCGTCGATTCCTTCTCGGACCTGCTGGCGGCGATGAAGTCGACTTCCTTCGGGGGCCGTCAGCTCGGCGAGGCGGCGGACGTGCTCCAGGAGATGGCGGAGGACCCGGACTGCCTCGTGGTTGGCACGTTCACGGGCGCGATGACCGCCGCCAAGCAGGGGCTGGTCCTGTGCGACATGATCGACCACGGGCTTCTCGACGCGATCGTCTGCACGGGAGCGCTGATGGTCCACGGCTTCGTCGAATCCGCCGGGATGATCCACTTCAAGGCGCCGGCGGGCAGGCTCGACGACCGCACCGCCTACTACTCCGGCTACGACCGGATCTACGACACGCTGGAGCTGGAGAGCAACCTGGACCGCGTCGAGTTGATCGTCCACTCGGTCCTGGAGCAGTGGCCCGAGGGTGAGGTCGCCTGCTCGCGCCTGCTGAACGAGGCGTTCGGGCGGTGGCTGACCGAAGCGGAGGGGGAAGTCTCGCCGGTCCGCGGCGTGTTGTCCTCGGCCTGGCGTCGCGGCGTGCCCGTCTACGTGCCCGCGTTCACCGACTCCGAGATCGGGCTGGACTTCGCTCTCTTCAACCGGGCGAGGGAGCGTCAGGGACTGGCGCCGATCCGGTTCGACCCGTTCCTCGACCTGGAGCACTACACGGAACTCGCTGGCGGCGCGAAGCGGCTCGGCATCTTCACGGTGGGTGGCGGTGTGCCGCGGAACTGGGCGCAGCAGGTGGCGCCGTACCTGGAGGCGGCGGCGCGCCGGGCGGGAGAGGACGCGCCTCCCCAGCGCTTCCGCTACGGCGTGCGGATCTGCCCCGAGCCGGAGCACTGGGGCGGGCTCTCGGGTTGCGGCTACAGCGAGGGTGTCTCGTGGGGCAAGTTCGTCCCGGTCGAAGACGGCGGCCGCTTCGCGGAGGTTCCCGCCGACGCCACGCTGGTGTGGCCGCTGCTCGTCGCCGGCGTGCTGGAACGGATGGGCTTGCGCTAGCTATAGCTAGCGCCGCTGCAGTTTCACCGCGGTCCCGACCGCGAGCAGCTCAGCGGCGCCGCTGGTGATGACCGACGTCGTGAACCGCACCGCGACCACGGCGTCGGCACCCAGGCTCTCCGCCTCCGCGACCATGCGGTCGAGCGCCTGTTCGCGGCTCTCGGCGACCATCTTCGTGTACTCGGTGACCTCGCCGCCGACGAGGTTGCGGAGTGCCGCGGTGATGTCCCTGCCGACGTGGCGGGCGCGGATCGTGTTGCCGCGTACCAGTCCCAGTGTCTGCGTGATGTCGTGGCCGGCGATCGTCTCGGTGGTTGCAATCAGCATTCAGGGGCCCTCATCGCTGCACGTCCTTGTACTTGTCCGTCTTGCGGGCGATCAACTGCTGCCGGAGTACGGAAAGCAGCAGCAGAGCCAGGCCGCCGTACAGAGCGCCGACGCCCAGCTTGATGTAGAGCGGCGCCCCGTCGTCGATGACGAGGGCGTAGATCGCGACACCCCCGAGCGCGAGCACTCCAGCGAGGAAGAGCAGCCAGCCGAGACCGCGGGTGATACCGACCGTGGTGTCTGCCATTGCTGTGCCTCCTGTGTGTGGCGTTCAGACCGCCTGCTCGACGGCGACCTCGGTACCGACCGGGCAGGTCACCCCGGTGCCGCCCAGGCCGCAGTAGCCGCCGGGGTTCTTGGCCAGGTACTGCTGGTGGTAGTCCTCGGCGAAGTAGAAGTTGGGAGCGTCGAGGATCTCGGTCGTGATCGGGCCGTAGCCGGCGGCGGCGAGCCGCTCCCGGTAGGCCGCCAGCGAGGCCTTCGCCGCCTGTCGCTGCTTCCTGGAGCAGGCGTAGATGCCGGAGCGGTACTGGGTGCCGACGTCGTTTCCCTGGCGCATCCCCTGGGTCGGGTCGTGGCTCTCCCAGAAGATGCGCAGCAGCTCGTCGTACGAGATGCGTTCGGGGTCGAACACGACCCGCACGACCTCGTTGTGTCCGGTCAGGCCGCTGCAGACCTCCTGGTAGGTCGGGTTCGGCGTGGCGCCGGCGGCATAGCCGACCGCGGTCGTGATGACCCCCGGAGCCTCCCAGAACTTGCGCTCGGCGCCCCAGAAGCAGCCGAGACCGAACATCGCCAGCTCGCTTCCTTCCGGGTAGGGCGGCGCGATCGGAGCGTCGAGCACGTAGTGGCGCGGGGGCACGGGCATCGTCTCGGCGCGGCCGGGAAGCGCCTCCCCCGGTTCCGGCATGCGGATCTTGTTGAAGAACCAGCTCATCGGCCGGATTGTACCGGGCGACGGCTACGGCGCGGCCCGGCTTTCCTTGGTACCGTTCAGGCTTGGTTCGAAGCAACCGGAACGGTCGCCATGGGTAGACGAACGCGCGGCATCCACGAGGTCTTCGCCGACGACCCGACACGGGCCGATTGGGAAGTCTGGGGCCGGCGCACGGATCCCCGTACCCGGCGCGGGTTCCTCAAGGGACTGGGCGCGATGTCGGCCGTGGTCGGCGCGAAGATCGTCTTCTCCGACTTCATGCCCGCCGGCCTGATCCCGGCTGCGTACGCGAACCAGGCCGAGCCGTTCACGATCGAAGGCAAGGACGGCTTGACCGTGCTGAATGATCGCCCGCTCTGCGCGGAGACGCCGGCTCATCTACTGAACGACGACGTGACGCCTGCGAACCGGCTGTTCGTCCGCAACAACGGTCTTCCGCCCGAGGACGTGGACGCCATGGGCTGGACCCTGACCGTCGACGGCGAGTCGGCGGCCCGCACGAAGACGTACACACTGGGCGACCTCAAGCAGCGCTTCGAGAACGTCAGCCGGCAACTCGTGATGGAGTGCGGCGGCAACGGCCGCTCCGAGTACGACCCGCCGGCGTCGGGCAACCAGTGGACCGTCGGCGCGGTCGGGTGTCCGCGCTGGGACGGCATCCGCCTGCGGGACGTCCTGGAGGACTGTGGTTACGGCGACGACGCGGTCTACGTGGCCTACTACGGGACGGACAGAACGGCCGACGGCGGCGTGCCGATCTCGCGAGGCGTGCCGATGGCCAAGGCCCTGGAAGCCGAGTCGATGATCGCCTGGGGCATGAACGGCGAGCCGCTCCACCCGATGAACGGCCATCCGCTGCGCCTCGTGTTCGGCGGCTGGCCGGGGTCCACTTCGGGCAAGTGGCTGAGCCGGATCGCGATCCGCAACATCGTCCACGACGGGCCGAAGATGACTGGCATGTCTTACAAGGTGCCCCGCAAGCCGGTGGCGCCAGGTACCGAAGTCGCCCCCGAGGACATGCGCATCATCGAGGCGATGCCGGTCAAGTCCTTGATCACCTATCCGCAAAGCGGCTTCCAGCCTTCGTCAGGCGAGGCCCTGCCGCTGCACGGCCACGCCTGGTCCGGCGACAACCGGGTCGAACGGCTGGACGTTTCGATCGACTTCGGCCGCACCTGGACCCGGGCCGATCTGCAGCCACCGGCGAATCGCCTCGCCTGGCAGAACTGGGATCTCGACCTGGAGTTCCCGGAGGCCGGCTACCACGAGGTCTGGGCGCGGGCCGCCGATGCGAACGGCGACGTGCAGCCGGTGGTCCTCCCCGGCTGGAACCCGCGCGGCTACCTGAACAACGCCTGCCACCGGATCGCCGTGTATGTCGGCTAGAAACCGGCGCATCGGGAACCGAGGTGGGTCCGCTGTGCCGCGTGTCGGTGCGCCGGCCTTCTGGCCGGCTCTGCTCATCACCCTGACGTCCGTTGCGGCGGCGCAGGAGCCAACCTCCCTAGTCGACCCCGAAAGTGGCCTGGTCAAGGACGCCGGAGGTGTGTGGGAGACGGCGCGCGATCACTGCACCGAATGCCACTCCGCGACACTGCTGCAGCAGAACCGGACCAATCGCGACGGCTGGATCCGGACGATCCGGCGCATGGAGACGGACGAGGGCCTCGAGCCGCTGGGCGACCTGGAGGAAACGATCCTCGACTACCTGACCGCGAACTACGGCGTGCAGGTCAAGCCGACCGAGCTGAGGCGAAGGCGAGCGCCGCTGCGACAGCCCCCGGTCGCTGACGGAGACTAAGCAGCGCGTGCCGGAGTCCCTCGATCAGCGGGTCCAGGCACTTGAGGCGCGAGTCCGTGAGCTGCAGGAGGAGGTGACGGCGCTGCGAGGCGAGGGCGAGAAGCGTCCTCAGCCCGTAGAAACCGCACCGCCGGCGCGAAAGCCGCGAAAACCGCGAGAAGCCAAGCGCGCAGCCTGGCGCGACATCGACTTCGAGTCACTGATCGGCGGCCGCTGGCTGAACCGGATCGGCATCCTCACGCTCCTGATCGCGGCCGCCTTCTTCCTGCGCTACGCCTTCGAGAACGAGTGGATCGGGCCGACTGGGCGCGTCCTGATCGGGCTGGTGAGCGGCCTGGCGCTCGCCGGCTACGGAGAGTGGCTCGCCTGGCGGAAGATGCGTTACTTCGCCGAGGGAATGTCGGCGCTCGGGGCCGGTGTCGTCTATCTCTCGGGCTACGCGGCGTGGGACTTCTACGCGCTCGTGCCGCAGCCGGCGGCGTTCGCGTTCCTCGCTCTCGTGACCGCGGCGGTCATCGGCCTGTCGGTACGGCGCGACTCGCAGCGGCTGGCGGCCCTGGCGCTCGCCGGCGGCTACCTGACGCCGGCGCTGCTCAGCACCGGCACGGACGCCCAGGTCGTGCTCTTCAGCTATCTGGCCCTGCTCAGCGCCAGCCTGCTCGCGTTGGCCCTCCTCCGCGGTTTCCCCGTCCTGGCGCCGGCCGCCCTGGTCGCGACGGCCGTCTACTTCATCGCCTGGTACGTCGAGTTCTACGAGGGCGAGCGGCTTCTCTCGACCGCTCTCTTCGGCACGCTGCTTTACGCCCTCTACTTCGCTCTGCCGCTCGCGCGCGTGCGTCTGGCCCGGCGCCTGCGTCCGGCCGAGCTCGGCGTGCTGGTTCTGGCGCTCGGCTTCTACGTTCTGTTGCTGCAGCAACTCCTCTACGAGGACCAGCGGTGGTTCCTGACGGGCGCCGTTCTGGCCCTGGCAGCGGTCCACCTGGCGGTGTCCCGCGCGCTCGGAAGCTGGAGCGCCGGCGAAGAACGGAGAACCCGGCAACTGCAGGCATTGTTTGCCGTCCTCGCCGCCTTACTGGCCACGATCGCCTTCCCGATCCGGCTCGAGGGTGACTGGATCACCCTGGCGTGGACCGCGGAGGCCGTGGCGCTGGCGATTGCCGGAACGCGGCTGCCGGCGATCTGGATGCGCGTCTTCTCGGTCGCGCTCTTCGGCGTCGTGCTGCTGATGACACCGGCAGCCTTCGGAGGGCAGCGCGACCTCCTCTTCATCAACCTGCGCTTCCTGACCCTGGCCGGGGTAGCGGCCGGACTGGTCGTCGCCGGTCTCTACGTACGGGCCCGGCTGAAGACCAAGGTTCGGATGGAGGCGCCGGTTTGGGCGGTGGCGCTCGGCGTCGCCAACGTGGTCGCCCTGGTCGCCGTGTCGACCGAGATGTGGGACGTCGTCCAGGGACTCGACGTCGACCTCGACCTCGATCTGGCCGCCCAGGTCGTCCTGTCGGCCGTCTGGCTCCTTTGGGCGGCGGGCTTCATCGCCGCCGGCATCCGCCGCAGCGCCCCCGGCCTGCGCTGGCAGGGTCTGGGGCTGCTGCTGGTCGTGGTCGGCAAGACCTTCCTCATCGACCTCTCCTTCCTCGAGCAGGGCTACCGAATCCTGTCCTTCCTGATCGTCGGCGCGCTGCTCGTGGCGGTGTCGTTTCTGTACCAGCGAAGCCGGCGTGGGGGTCCGGAGGAAGACCGGGAGTAGGAACCTGGCCCGATAGAATCAGCGGGTGCGCTTCCCCGACACGGTCGAGCAACTGCTCTGGGAATACGATCTCGAAGCGCTGAGGGCGGAGCCCGAGTTGCCGGAGGTCGTGATCGAGCGCGTCATGGCCCGGGGAGGCTGGGAGCCGATGCGCTGGCTTCTCTCGGCGTGTAGTTCGGAACGGCGACGGCGCTTTCTCGAAGAGCGCGGCCGCAAGGTACTCCCGCCGCGCGAACTCAACTTCTGGGCCTTCGCCAGTTCCGTGCCGGAGGAACGAACCTCCGAGTGGGTGCGCGAAGCGCGGAAGCGCGAAGCCGCGTGGCGCGGATGAACCGGTTCCATTGGGAGGCCGTCGAGCCGGAGGCGCGTGAGGCCTTCACGATGGTGTCGCGGGCTCTGGCCGGTGGGGACTACTACTTGGCTGGAGGTACTGCTCTTGCCCTTATGGAGGGGCACCGGGTTTCGGTCGATCTGGACATCTTCACCGAACGGATCCGGGATGCGGAGGAGGTGTTGGGCCTCCTTCGCGGGCACGTACCGCAACTCGCGGTCACGTCCGTAGGTGCTGGAACCCTCTACGCAGAGGTGCTCGGCGTCCAGGTGTCGGTGATCGAGTACGGATATCGGCTTCTAGGCCCGACGGTGTCGTCCAACGACCACCTGCCGCTAGCAGGTCGGGACGACATCGCCGCGATGAAGCTGTCGGCTATCGCCAGTCGTGGCAGTCGCAAGGACTTCGTGGACCTCTGGGTGCTGGTGACCCGTCACCGATCGCTGGCGGAGTATCTGGCCCTCTACCGGGAGAAGTACGAGGAGCGGGACGTGGGACACGTTGTTCGCAGTCTCGTTCACTTCGACGACGCGGAACGCGAGGCGCCGCTTCGTCTCCTCATCGATATCGACTGGGACGAACTCAAGATCGACATCCAGGAACGCGTTGCGGACCTTTGGTAGCCGGCGGACAGTGGACCGTCGGTCACGGCCTCACATTCGAGGCCGCCTCCAGATCGCCGAAGTCCGTGCCCAGCAGCCGATCCGCCAGGCGGAAGGCTCGCGCGGCTTGCGGCGCCGATGGTGGTCCCGGTTCGTTGCGCTCGGAATTCAGCGTGAACCGCAGGAACCCGCCTATCGGACCGGGTCCGAACAGGAGCGTCGCCTCGGGGTTTTCGCCGGCCGCCGCCTGGCGGTAGTCGTCGACGTCCGCGACGAGATCGAAGGTGCCCGTGTCGGTGAGCGTGGTTTCCGTCGTCCTGCCGCCGCCGCAGACGCGGTGGTTATCGGCCGTCTCGAGCACCGCGCGCTCGAGGAGTTCCGGCCGGTAGTCGAGTTCTTCGCCTTCGGCGATGGCCAGGCAGAGCAGGACGAGCGGAAAGTCGCCGAGTGCGCCGGCGAGGGTGCTCACTCCGGCGCCGAGCCGCGGGTTGAGTTCGGTGGGCAGAAACCCCTCCTCGGCCAGGACGCCGTCGATGCCGAACGACCCGCGGAAGCCGACGTGCTCGCGCAGCGCGACGCCGACGTTGCGGGCGAGTTCGCGCATCGTCTCGCGGTCTTCCGGTCTCGGATCGAACCAGGTCGAGCAGCCGGCGTAGAAGAGACGGTCGCCGTCCGCCGGTCGGAGGACAAGCATCTCGACGGGACGGAGAACGACGACGGCGTCCGGGAACACGATGCCGTGGATGCTCGCTGGAATCCCCTCCAGGAAGGGCATGACGCGAACCCGGTCGGCCATCCGCGCGAGGTCAGCCGCGGCCGCCCGTCCGTCGTCGCCGGGCCGGACCCAACGCAGAGCGACGGCGCCGGCATTGGCGCCTTCGCGGGCGTCCGGCGCCCAGACGGTGCCGTGCCCTCGGTCCAGAGCGCCGGCGGCGGCGCGAAGCGCCTGGTACTCGGCCGGAACGATCCGGGACGGTGCACGCGTCACGCCGACCTCGTCCCAGAAGGCGTCGATGACTATCTTGTCTTCGAGAGCCGTCCACGCCGCGGGCCGCGCGGCATAGGCCGCTCGTCCGGCCACCGGCCGGGGTTCGGCCAGCGGGTCAGTGTGCAGGGTCTTCGCCGAACCGTCCGGATTCCAGGCGTCGACGGCGTCCTGTACCTCGGAAGGCAGGTGGGCCAGGGCGCGCTGGACGTTGCGGTTGTGTTCCAGGGGGTCCGCGCCGCGCACGTCGAGCACGCGCAGAGCCGCCTCGGCTTCGGTCGGTACGGTGCCCGTGCCCCGGCTGCCCGCGACGATGAAGGGTCGCTCGGGCGCCGAGCCCTCGGAGCTCGCGCGCCACGTTGCCGAGCCCGACGGCGATGTTCCCGGGCAGCACGAACCCGCGGCCTCCAAAGACGGGCCGCAGGAGCGCTTTGTAGTACGCCCTCGCTTCTTCCAGAAGCGGCGAAGTCGGGATGTCGCTCACGATGATGCTCCTCGGTGGCGAACCGGCTACATAGCACGAGGCTCTCATGGCACACTGCTAACCGGTGTGCGCGAACAGACGCTCTACCCGCCGGTCAAGGCGTTCCTCGAGGGACAGGGCTACGCCGTCAAGGGGGAGGTCAACGGTTGCGACCTCGTTGCGGTCCGGGGCGAGGAGCCGCCACTGATTGTCGAGCTGAAGACCAGCTTCTCCCTGCCCCTGGTGTTCCAGGGGATCGCACGACAAGGGCTCTCCGACAACGTCTACCTCGCCGTTCCGCCGTTCTCGAGCCGAACGACCCGCAAGAAGGACGCAATTGGGCTGTGCCGCCGGCTCGGGCTGGGTCTGCTGGCGGTCCGGCTTGAGCCGGCGCCCTTCGTGGAGGCGCTGGTCGACCCGGCGCCCTACCGGCCGCGCCAACGCAAGCACGCGATCGGACGGTTGCTGCGGGAGTTCCAGCGCCGGGTGGGTGATCCGAACCAGGGTGGCTCGACCGGCCGTCCGATCATGACTGCCTACCGGCAGGACGCCCTGCGCTGTGCCGCTCATCTCCGCCTCAACGGTCCGACGAAGGCAGCCGTCGCCGCCAAGGGAACGGGAGTCGCCCGCGCCAGGGCGATCATGTACGCGGACCACTACGGCTGGTTCGAACGCGCCGCCGATTCGCCCCGCGGGGTCTACCGGTTGACGCCGAAGGGACGTGCGGCGCTCGAGCAGTACGCCGATGCGGTGGTTGCGCTGGAGCAGAGCGACAGTAGCCTAGGAACGTGACCAGCCAACCAACGACCGGCGGCCTGTTCGAGGACGCCGGCGAACCTGGGACCGGCTCGGCTGCGCCGCTCGCCGAGCGGATGCGTCCGGCCACGTTCGACGAGTTCGTCGGCCAGGAGCACATCCTCGCCGAGGACAAGGTGCTCCGGCGTTCCATCGAGGCGGACCGGGTGCCGTCACTCCTGTTCTGGGGTCCGCCCGGTTCCGGCAAGACGACCCTGGCGCGTCTCATCGCGACGACGACCCGCGCCCACTTCGAGCCGGTCAGCGCGGTGTCCGCCGGTGTCGCGGATCTGCGCAAGGCGGTCAAGGGCGCCAACGACCTCCGCTCGCTCTACGGCCGCCCGACGATCCTGTTCGTCGACGAGATTCACCGCTTCAACAAGGCTCAGCAGGACGTCATCCTGCCCCACGTCGAGGACGGCACGATTACCTTCATCGGGGCGACGACGGAGAACCCGTCCTTCGAGGTCAACGCGCCGCTTCTGTCGCGCTGCCGGGTGTTCACGCTTCACGCCCTGGACGAGGGAGCGATGACCGGCATCGTCGAGCGCGCGTTGTCGGACGAGGACCGCGGCCTGGGTCTGCTGGCCCCGGAACTGGAGCCGGACGCGGTGGCGCACCTCGTGAACGTCGCGAACGGGGACGCCCGCGTTGCCCTGAACGCCCTGGAAATGGCGGTGGTCGCCGCCGAGCCGGGCGAGGACGGCGCGCGCCGGATCGGCGTCGAGGAGATATCCGACGCACTGCAGCGCCGCACGCCCCAGTACGACAAGGCCGGTGACAGCCACTACGACACGATCTCGGCGTTCATCAAGTCCGTCCGCGGCTCTTCACCCGACGGCGCCCTGTACTGGCTGGCCCGGATGCTCGAGGCCGGCGAGGATCCGCTGTTCATCGCGCGCCGCCTGGTCATCCTGGCGGCCGAGGACATCGGACTCGCCAACCCGGGCGCCCTGCCGGTCGCGGTTGCCGCCCAGCAGGCGGTCCACTTCATCGGGCTGCCCGAGGGTCGCATCCCCCTCGCCGAAGCGACCGTCTACCTGGCGACGTCGCCGAAGAGCAACGCCGCCTACGTGGCCCTGAATCGAGCGACGGAGGACGTGCGGAACGCGCCGCACGAACCCGTGCCGCTGCACCTTCGCAACGCGGTCACGGGCCTGATGCGCGGCATGGGCTACGGCAAGGACTACAAGTACGGCCACGACGTCGAGGGCCACTTCGAGGAGCAGGAGTACCTGCCGCCCGGTCTCTCCGGCCGCCGCTACTACGAACCGTCCGACCAGGGCGCCGAGAAGGCGATCGCCGAACGGCTCCGCCGATGGTGGCGAGACGAGGACTGACCGGTGGCCGCCGCTGGAGTAGATGTCGGGGGACGTGGTCGGTGACCTGGAGATTCCGGAAGCTCGTTTGGCTCACAAGGCCCGGCAGACTTCCGGGAAAGCCGTCTGGTCGGTGATCGCCGGGGCCGGGCGGCCGGGCTCGTTGCGATAGTCCTTTGTCAGACCCGTGACCGTGTCGGTGACGCGGATCGTGTAGCCGAGATCCGAAGCCGAAGCTCCGAACACCCAGGCGTGGCCGTTGAGCGCGCAGCCTTCGAGCACGCTGATCAGGACTTCCCAACTGTCCGGATCGAAGAACCAGAACAGCCCGGACTCGTTGCTGCCGACGCGGACGACGCTGGCGGCGCCGGTCCGCCCGGCCGCCGTCCACCAGTCTACCGACACGGCGAAGCGGGAGTACTGCAGGCATAGGGTCGAGGCGTCGGGCTGGCAGGTTCCGGCCGGGTCGGCGGCCTCGACCAGGAAGGTGAGGAAGGCGGTCGACTCGGCTTCGCCGTCGCTGACTTGCAGCGTGACCTCGTAGAAGCCGGGGGCCGACCAGGCGTGGATCACCGTCCTGCTTCGTGCCCTGGCACCGTCGCCGAACTCCCAGATACGTGAACGAACCGTGCCTGTGCTCTTGTCCTCAAGGACAACCGGCACGCCGGTGCGGGTGCTGCAGAGATTCTCTTCGCACTCGGTGGTCCCCACTATCACGGCCTTGGGCGGTCCTGAGCCGCGGCCGTCGTTCGGGCCGCTCGATCCGCCGCCGTCGCTCGGGCCGCTCGATCCGCCGCCGTCGCTCGGGCCGTCCGAGCCGCTGTCGCCGTTCGGGCCGCTGTCGCCGCTCGGGCCGTCCGAGCCACTGTCGCCGCTCGGGCCGTCCGAGCCACTGTCGCCGCTCGGGCCGTCCGAGCCACTGTCGCCGCTCGGGCCGTCCGAGCCACTGTCGCCGCTCGGGCCGTCCGAGCCACTGTCGCCGCTCGGGCCGTCCGAGCCGCTGTCGCCGTTCGGGCCGTCCGAACCGCTGCCGTCGATTTGCCGCAGATAGCTGACCAGGGCACTCATGTCCCTTGCGGAAAGCGCGACATCGCTGTGGGCGTCCACTGCGTCGGCCAGCGTCGACGCCGAGCCGTCGTGCAGATACGGCGCTGTCGCCCAGACGCCTTTCAGTGTCGGGGTGTCGAATCCGACCAGCGGCTGACCGAGCCGCGAGCCGGAGGCCGAGCGAATGGTGCCGATGTCGTGCAGAACACCCGGTGCGCTGTCCGTGAACTCCGCGCCGCCGTGACAGTCGGCACAGGCTTCACGGACGAACACCTGTCTGCCGAACTCGCCTTCCGCCGTCAGGCGGCCATCGGCATCGCGGTAGGGGCTGAGCGGAACGCTCGTCAGCGACGAGACATACGCGGCCAGTGCGTCCAGTTCGGCACTCAGGCCGGCTTTGGGGTCGCCGAGCGGATCGCTGTGGGTACGGCTGTTGAAGTCGCCGTCGTCAACGAAGCCGTTGCCGCCGAAATGTGAACGGATGTCGCCTTCGAGGTCCTGAACTTCGTCGAAGCTGGCTGTCCAGTGCAGCGGGCCGTGCAGCCGCGTACCGCCGCGCCCGTGCAACGAGATGGTGTTGCGCAGCCCCTCGCCGCGGTTGGTGAAGTCCCAGGTGCGGCCGTCCTGACCGCCATCCATGTGGCAACTGGCGCAACTGACGTAGCCTTTCGCGCCCATGTTCCGGGAAGAGGCATCGTAGAAGATCCGCTTGCCCAGCAGGACTTCGTCGGACAGTTTCTCGTTGGCGATCAGGTCTATCTCGGCCAGCAACCGGGCCACGCCGTCCGTGCCTCGCAGCAGCGCGGCGGCATCAAAGACGAACAGGCTGCGGCCCATGAAGTTCTGCACGTAGAGCCGGCCCCGATCGTCCAGGGTCAAGCCCTGCGGCGCCAGACCGGTACGGACGCCGCCGACTCGGACTCCTCTATAGGCGTCGATCACGTTGACCGCGTTCGAGCCCTGAATCGCGGTGAACACGAGGTCGCCCAGCGCACTGAATGCGATGGCGAACGCCAGATCGTGATTGTCGAGATCGATCCGCGCGTGAAGGTCTTCGCTGCCGGATGACAGATCGATCCGCGAGATGATCGTGCGCACGGTGTTGTCATGGGTCAAGGCCAGACCGTCGCGAGCGACGCCACGCTCGATGTTGTCCTTCTTTGACGGCGCCCAGGCGTGGACCCCGTCCGGGCTGATCGCGACCGAGCTGATGTAGTTCGGCAGGCCGCGACCGCTTTGCGGAGTGTCGGGACCGGCATCGATGGGCAGGGTGATCGTTCCGGCCAGCCGCATGGTCCGGCCGAGCGCTTCGACGTCGTAGATCAGGCCTGCCGAGTCTGGGGAAACGAAACGCGTGACGAGGATTCGGTCGCTGTCGCTGTCGATCGCGATGCCGCGCGGTCTCGGGACGACACCGTCCGCATCCGGCCCGAGATCGAGGCCGTGGACTACCGTCCGGGCCGCGGGGTCGAGCCGAATCAATCGGCCGAGTGCCTGCAGCGTGACGTACGCCGCGCTCCCGTTCGGCGCGAACGCGACACCGTACGGCATCGAGGCATACGGCAGATCGATCGTGGCGAGGAGCGCTCCGTCGGCTGAGTCCAGAACAGTGATGTCGTGCGAGCCTTCGTTGACTATCCAGATCGTGCCGTCCGGCGCCTGCGCCAGCGTGCGCGGCGTCCGGCCCACGGGGATCTCGAACGCCTTGGTCAGTCCGTCGGCATCGACCGCCGTCACGGTGTTCGCGTCCGGATTGACGGCCCAAGCCCTGGTCTGGTCGGCCGTGACGATGACCGAGCTGCTGTGCGCGGGTTCGTTCTCGGTCAGCGGACGATGAACGATCTGGATCGCGCTGGACCTGGCCAGCACCGTGTAGGTCTCCGAGGACACGCTCAGGCGATCGACGTTGGGGCCGCGGCCGTTCCGTGCGATCAGCTCCACCGTGTTCCCGCCTGCATTGAGCGCGACGCTGTCGATCGTCGCTATGGCCCATCTTCCCCAGAATCGGGAAGATCCGAAAGTGATCTTCTGGATCGCGTCGCCGTTGACGACCAGGTCCAGGTAACGGTTGGCGCGTGTGTCGTTCACCATGCCATTTGCGTACCGCACGTGAATGTCGGCGAGACCGGCACTGATCCGTTCGATCCGCCACTGGGCCCTCGGATTCGAGTCTTTCTCGCCGAGAAACTCGACATAGCCGGCGCCGAAGTAGCGTTGGGCAGTGCTGGCCACCACTGCGCCATCTGAAAGCGTGGCTTCTTCGGCCTCGAAGTCATCTCGACCGTCCGGCGCGAGAACCGACAAGGTCACGACATGGCGTCCCGGGGTGGTGTACCCGTGTGCGACCGATGCGCCGCTCACCTGTCGGCCGTCGCCGAACTCCCACCGGTACTCGTAGCTCTCCAGGACCGGGTTGACGGCGAACGCCGCCGTTTGACCGATTTCCACCGCCGTGAGCGGGCCGATCCGGCCGATTCCACGTTGCGATTCGGCGCCGGTCGTGAACACGGAGCGGAAGTCGTTCGCGAGCGCGTTGCCGACGAGGTCGGTGATGCCGCCGGCGACGGCTACGACTTCGTAGCTCGTCTCGGCCGACAGCGGTTGGTCGGGGCAGAAGGACACCACCGTCTGCGAGTAACCCCACTTCCCGGTCAGCGCCTCACCGCCGACCGGGCGAACGATGAGCGTCGACGCGTCGACGGCGCCGAAGTCGATCTGGTCTGAGAACGAAAGTCCGATCCTCGAGGTCAGTGCCTGATCGACTGCGCCGTCCGGTGGATTGACGTAGTCCACCACGGGCGGCTCGGTGTCCGGCTCGGTGTCGTGAACGGCCAGGTAGGAACCCACGTGACCGTCGACGTTCTCATCGTCGCTGATGGCGATCAGATTGCCGATGGGGAGCGAGAACTGGTCGTCCCACCGGCTGTCGCGGCCTGGTATGCGGCCGATCGCTACATGGTCGTTCGGGTCGCTGATGTCGTACTTCCAGACGCCCTCGCTGCCGCCCCTCAGACCGCCGAGAAACAGGTGGCCGTCGCCGAAACTCATGTACTGGCTGGCCGGCGTGCCGACGGAACCGAGGAAAGCGATGCTCCGGGGGTCGGTGGTTACATCGTAGGTCCTGAACGGATTCAGCAGGTACGCGTACTTGCCGTAGAACGAGCCGATGTACGAGGCCGTTCGTGGCCTGACGAAGTCGAGAAGGGTCGGACTGACCGGATCGCTGATGTCCAGCGTGGCGATGCCGGCCGTTTCTTTTGGCGACGTGATGACCAGCAGATTGCCGAGGGTGAACAACGGGCCTGCAGCGACGCCGCCGAACCTGCTGTGCCGGATCGTGGCGACCAGCCTCGGCCGGGTCGGGTCTTCGACGTTGACGACATAGAGACCGCTCGTCGTCGCGCCGACGAAGATGTAGTCGCCCTGCCAGGCAACGCCCCAGACAGCCATGTGGAGGTCGCCGTAGCTGATGTTCGGCAATTCGAGGGCGCTCAACAGTGAAGGCGCTGTCACGTCATCGATGTCCCAGAGATCGATGCCGCGACCGGAGATCGTCACCAGATAGAGACTGCCGTCCGGGAACCTGGCATACGAGACCTGATGCGATTCGGCTTGGCCGGACCTGTGCGGACTGGAAAACTCCGACAGCCGCACCGGGGAGTAGGGGTCGGAAATGTCCCAGAACTCGTGTACTCCGTTGCCGGCCAGCAGCAGGTGACCGTCGATGACGGTCGGCTGATTGTGGTGACGGTCGCCCAGTTGCGGACTGATCCGGGTGTACAGTTCGGTCTCCGCGTAGGACCGATTGGGGACCTGCGCCTCCATGACCGGTGCCGCCAACGAGGCAAGGACGACGGCGGCGCACGGCTGCCACCCGACGTCGCGAAGCGGTGTTTGCCGGAAGCTCTCGAGCAGCCGTCCTGGAGACCTCCCGTCCGCAGCCGGAACCACTAAGTCTCTGTGGCCAGCTTCAGGCGCTGGGCGCTCGTTTGCATGTCACCGCACGGCACCTCTGTTCAAGGTCGTGGTGAGCAACCTATGCCCCACTATGGCCGTTAGGGAGCATTCTTCGGGCCGCCCGCGAGCACAGTTCAGGCCCTTTTGGGGGTAGGAAGCGGATACACCGTTGCCTCTACCCATGAAGAAGGAGACGAGAATCCATGACTCCTCGCAGAGAAGGCGAACCACACGATTGCGTTTCGGTCAAGCATGCGCTCCGAACCTCGCTCGCGGAGAACACACGCCGGGCCTACCGGAGCGGCTGGAGCAAGTTCGCCGGCTGGTGCAGCCGGCGGCGGCTGGACCCGATGGCCGCAACCCCCGAAGACATAGCGGAGTTCCTGGTCACGGTGTCCCCAGGGCGGTCGCAGCCGGTAGCCGGGACTGAAGAGGAGAGGCCGCTCGCCCTGGGCACGATCAGGATCTGTCTGGCCGCGATCAATCGAAGGTATGGAGACCGGGAACTCGAGTCCCGGCGCGCCACCGCAAGGTCGCGAGCGTGCTACGGGGCCTTGGACGGTTGGCCGGCGAGCGGCCCCGACAGGTGAAGGCGCTCAGGGAACGCGAGATCGAGGCGATCCTCTCGTGGAGCGACCAGCGGGCGAAGCAACCGGAACTCGCGGCGATCGCGACCAGGGACGCGGCGGTCATCGCCGTGGGTTTCGCGGGCGCCCTGAGGAGGTCGGAGATCTGCAGCCTGCGCCTGGAGGATGTCGAGTTTCTCGACGGGCCGGGCCAACCTGCCGGCATGCTGCTCCACATACGGCGGTCGAAGATGGACCAGCTCGGCAAGGGGCAGAGCATCGCGATTCCCGACGGGTCGTTCATCCGGCCGGTCGAGCGGCTGCGCCGATGGCTGGCCCTGTCCGACGCCACGGCAGGGCCGGTGTTCCAGACGCTGTGGCGCGGCGGAACACCGCGAGGAAAGGCTCTCCATCCGACCGACGTCGCCCGTCTGGTCAAGAGATGCGTAAGCTCTATCGGTCTCGACCCGGCGGACTACTCGGGCCACTCGCTGCGGGCCGGCTTCGTGACCAGCGCGGCGGTTCACTCGGCGCGGCTGGACAAGACCATGGACGTAACCCGACACACGAGTGCGCGCATGGTGATGCGGTACATCCGGCAGGCGGATACGTTTCGCGACCACGCAGGGGCAGGGTTTCTCTGAGCTGTCGCGGATTCTTGGCACGGCGCCCGACTTCCGGCGCAGAAATCTGATGGGAGCATGACCGAGGATGCTTGACAACGGCCATTGACGAGCATTGCCGCCGGGCGGCTGAATGGTCCCTGCGGGCGCCCGCGGGGATGTCAACAACATCCGGCGGGGGCGATGTTTCACGCGCGTTCGCCGCAGGGCGCCCGGCAGGACGTAGTCGAACTTCTCGTGCCGGATCATGCAGGGGTTCCCCGCCTCGAACGCACGTCGTCGCTCAGGGCGGGCTGGACCCGCCATGTCGGCGATCAGGTGCTTGGCGATAGCGTTGGCCGTCGACCGAGAAGGTCGGTCACCACGGTCGCAGACCTGGAGAACGAATGAGATCCGATTCGATCCGCCTGTTGTTGCCCTTGCTCGTGTTCGCCGTTCCCGCCTGTGCGGCGCCGGGCGAGGACGGAGGCAAGGACGGGAGCGTCCCCGGCGCCGCCGTCACGCGCACGGAGGACCGGCCCGCCTGCCTCGACGCCACGCCGCTCCGTCAGGCGCTGTTCGGCGACCTCCACGTCCACACCAGCTTCTCGTTCGACGCTGCGGCCAACAGCACCGGCGCGACGCCGGCGGATGCTTACCGGTTCGCCAAGGGCGAGGCGATCCCGTTCTGGCCCATCGTCACGGACGGCAGGCCTACGGGCAGCATCACGATCGACCGCCCGCTCGACTTCGTGGCGGTGACCGACCACGGCGAGTTCCTGGGTGAACGCCGCCTGTGCCGGGATCCGGAGTCGCCGCGTTACGGCTCGGAGTTCTGCACCACGTTCCGCTCAAACCAGCGTGTGGGGATGCAGATGCTCGGCGCCGTCATCACGACCGAGACGCCGCGCAGGACGGAGGAGATCTGCGGTGAGGACGGGTCGCTCTGCCGCGAATGGGCGATGAGTCCCTGGCAGGAGATCATCGAAGCGGCGGAGGACGCGTACGACCGGACGGAGGCGTGCAGCTTCACGACGTTCGTGGGCTACGAGTACACCGGTACGCCGGGGATCTCGAACTACCACCGCAACGTCGTCTTCCGGAGCGCGGAGGTGCCGGAGCTGCCGGTCTCCTACATCGACGCGCCCACGGACAGTCTGCTCTGGGAACGGCTCGACGAGGTCTGCGGCGATGGCACGGCCCGGCCCGGTTGCGACTACCTGACAATCCCGCACAACAGCAATCTCGCGAACGGCCGGATGGCGCCGTACCGGGGACTGGACGGGACGGCGGAAGCGCGCCGCGCGTACGCGGAGAAGCGGCTGGAGCGGGAACCGATCATCGAGATCTTCCAGCACAAGGGCGGTTCCGAGTGCATCAACGGTCTGGCCTCCGTGTTCGCCGAGCCGGACGAGTTGTGCGACGTGGAGGCGGTGCGAGTGATCGGCCGCGAGGAGACGGTCCAATCCCTTCTTTCGGCCGAGGCCACCTTGCGGACCGAGGAGTGCCCGGAGGGTGAGAACGGCAACCAGGGCATGCTGGGCGCTGGCTGCGTCGACAAGACGGACTTCGTTCGCTCGGCGCTCGTCGTTGGCCTGGAGGAGGAGATGGAGACCGGGCTCAATCCGATCAAGCTCGGCATCATCGCGTCGACCGACACGCACACGGCGACCCCGGGGGCGGTGGCGGAAGAGGATTGGGGCGGCGCGGTTTCCCTGGAGGCGACACCGGCGGAGCGCCTTCAGCCGGGTCTCCTGACCAGCGGCATCGACGGCAACCCTGGCGGTCTGGCCGGCGTCTGGGCGGTCGAGAACTCCCGCGACGGGATCTTCGAGGCGATGGAACGTCGCGAGGTGTTCGGCACGTCCGGTCCGCGGATCCGTCCGCGGTTCTTCGGCGGCTGGGGCTACGCGGAGAACCTGTGCGACCAGACGGACCTGCTCGAGCAGGCGTATGCAGGCGGCGTGCCGATGGGCGGCGACCTGCCGGAGGCCGGCGACGGCGCCGTGCCGACCTTCCTCGCCTTTGCTGCCCGAGACCCGGCGGACGGCGCCGGACTCCTGCAGCAGCTCCAGCTCGTCAAGGGCTGGATCGACGCCGACGGGACGGGCCGTACCGAGGTCATCCCGATCGCCGGATCGTCCGACAACGGGGCGACCGTCGATGCGGCGACCGGCGAGCGAAGCGGCGAAGGCCACGACAGCCTCTGCACCGTCTACCGCGACGAGACGTTCGATCCCGGCCAGCACGCCTACTACTATCTGCGGGTGGTCGAGAACCCCAGCCTGCGCTGGAGCTGGCACGACTGTCGGCGCCTCGCTCCGCAAGACCGTCCCGCCGTGTGCTCGGACGGTTCCTATCCCGAGACGATCCAGGAGATGGCCTGGACCTCGCCGATCTGGTACCGGCCGGAGTAGGAGACGCCGTGGCAGAAACGGCACATCGGGCGTCGGTTCCGGGACTGGGTACGCGGGCCTTCTGGCCCGCATCCGGCGCGAAGCGCCGGTCTGGAGTGCTGGCAGTTCTCCTCATCGCGCTGCTCGCCGGCTGCACCGACGCCGGCGGGAACCCGCCGCCGGCCGCCGGTCAGGAACCGACGCTGGGCGAGAGCCTGGTAGCGAGGGTACAGGAACACGAACTTGACACCGTCCGCGTGCCGCCACCGGGCGACTTCATCGAACACGAGGCCGCCGGATTCGCGAAGGTCCTGTGCTCGGCCGTCTTCCTAACCGGACTCGACTTCGAGGACGCCTGGACACAGATCGGCGGGTTCACGTCCCGCCACCAGTACCGCGACCGGTTGCCGGGACGGGTCCTCGACCGCGAGAACGGGCAAGTCCACGTCACGACGGACACGGGCGTGACCCGGACCGCGGTGCTCCACGGCGACCAGGGCTGCGTCGCCCTGCCGGAGGGCGAGGACGCGCCGTTCTACGAGACCGTGCCGGTCGCGAGCGTGCTGGACGAGAACGCGCCCTGGCCGATGGGCGACGCCTTGCCCGACGAGCCGCTTCCCGACGACGTCGACGCGGAGAAGCTGGCCGCAGCCGTTGAGGCCGCCTTCGACGCGGAGGCGATGACCCTGGCGTTCCTTGTGCTCCATCGCGGCCGGCTCGTAGCCGAGCGCTACCGCGAGGGCATCGACAAGGACACGCCCCTCGAGAGCTGGTCGATGAACAAGAGCCTGTCGGCGACGCTGATGGGCGTGCTGATCGAGCAGGGTGCCTACACGCTCGACCAGTTGGCGCCGGTCGACTCCTGGCACGAGGACCCGGACGACGTCCGCGGCACGATTCGCATCCAGGACATCCTCCGCATGTCGAGCGGCCTGCGCTGCGTGAACGCCGGCGACCCGGAGTACGACGAGGCGGCCATGGGCTACCCGGACCACCTCTACCTCTACACCGGCACGGTGGACTCCCACCTCTGGGCCACTGAACGGCCGCCGCAATGGCCGCCGAACACGATCGGCCGCTACCGGAACTGCGACCCGATCCTGACCAACCACCTGGTGCGCCTGGCGGTCGAGGGCCGCGGCGAGAACTACCACCAGTTCCCCCAGAAGCACCTCTTCGACCGGATCGGCGTCCGGCGCTTCGTCGCCGAAGCGGATCCCTACGGCAACTTCCTCCTGAACGGCTATGGCTTCGGGTCCGGCCGCACCTGGGCGCGGCTGGGCCAGCTCTACCTGGACGATGGCGTTGCGCCTACCGGGGAGCGCGTGCTGCCCGAGGGCTTCGTCGAGTTCGTCAGCACGCCGGCGCCGGCCTGGGTCGCCGACGGCCGTCCGATCTACGGCGGCTTCTTCTGGATCAACAACCCGCCGCGTGGCGGCAGCAAGCGGTACCCGTCCCTGCCGAACAGCGCGTTCAGCATGCAGGGCGCCGGCGGTCAGAGCACGATCATCGTGCCGTCACACGAGATGGTGGTGGTCCGGCTCGGGCTGTACGAGGGCTCGTTCGGGGGGCACGCCGACGCTTCGTTGCAGAGCGCGCTGGCTCTGCTGGTCGAGGCGATTCCGGTGGCACGTTGAGAGTGTTCCTGCTAGGCTCACCTAGCTAGACTAGCTAGGAAGGAGGCAAGATGCTCGTCAACATGCACGCCGCCAAGTCACAATTGTCGAAGCTCATCGTCGCCGCCGAAGCGGGCGACGACGTGATCATCGCCCGCAGGGGCAAGCCCGCGGTGAGGCTGGTTCCGGTGACGTCGAAGACGTTCCGTTTCGGCAGTTTGGCGCATCTCGTCAAGACCGTGCCTCACTTCGATGAAGCGATGGACGAGGCCGAACTGGCTCTCTGGGAGGGAACGTCCTGAGTTCGGTCCTGCTGGACACTCACGCGTGGATCTGGAGCCTCATGGCGCCGGACCGTCTCGCCGGCGCTGCGGAGGCCGCCGTGCTCGATGCCGACGTGGTCTATGTCAGCCCGATCAGCGTCTACGAGGTGACGAGAAAGGTACGACTGGGCAAGTGGCCGGACATGGCGCCGCACGTCGACGCCCTGGTGACCGAGACCGAGACCCTGGCCGCTCCCTTCACTCGGGCCATCGCAGCTCGTGCGGGCATGCTCGGCTGGGAGCATCGCGATCCGTTCGACCGTTTCATCGCCTCCTCCTCGATCGAACTGGGCTGCCCGCTGATCTCCAAGGACGCAGAGTTCGACGCACTCGAAGGGACGTCGGGCTGGCGGGGGCGGATCTGGTCCTGACCGCCGAGTCGGCGCCGCTGTCGATGAGCGGCGCACTCAGTGGTGCTACGCGTCGGGGGCTTCGGTGATCAGGATGTTACCCAGCGCCTCGGCGTCGAGTTCTCCGCCGCCCGTCGGGAACTGGTTCACCTGCAGCATGTAGGTGAGGATGTCCAGGTAGGTCTCGCGCGGCAGGCTGGCCGGATTGTCGGTGGGCATCGTGGTCCGGATCGCCTCGTACAGCTCGTGCAGCGTCTTGTCGCCCCACAGGAACTGGAAGCTGACGCCGACGAGTCCCGGCGAGTTGCTGCCGCCGCCGAGATCCTCGCCGTGGCAGGTGGCGCAGTTCTGGACATACGGCCTGGTGCCTCGCTCCGCCTGCTCGACGGTGTAGACGCCGTCCCAGACGGTCAGGGATGCGTCGGCCGCTCCTGCGTTGTTGCGGTCCGCCGTCGCGGTGCGGCTCCGCCCGGTCTCAACCGGCAGGTCCGCAGGCAGCGCGAACACGTGAATCGAGTTGCCGTTGGTCGGCCGGCGGATGTGGGGAATGAGGTCGCGCGGCACCATCGTCGCCCAACTGGCGCCGCCGGTTCCGACCGGGATCGCCACGTACTGCCGGCCGCCCGCGAGGTAGGTCACCGGGAAGCCCTGGGCGGACGTGGGTAGCCGCGTCTGCCAGAGGATGCGGCCGGTCCTGGCCTCGTAGGCGTAGACGTAGCGGTCGTAGTCGCCGGCGAAGACGACGCCGCCCCCGGTGGCCAGCGCGGCCGTGTTGATCGGCGACAGCGTGCGGTGCCGCCACATGATGTCGCCCTCCCTGACGTCGATCACCATCAGCTCGCCGAGGTTGCCGCCGGAGTAGGGATGCAGCGTGTTGATGCGCTTGACCGGACCCGCCCCGCCACCGCCGAGGACGCGCTCGACGGGGCCGAAGGTGGCCAGCTCGCAGTTCATCGTCATGGGGATGAAGAGGGCGCCCGTGTTCGGGTCGTAGGACATGGCGCGCCAGCTCTTGAACCCGGATGTGCTCGGGCACATGTTGATCTCGACGCCGATCTCCGGGATCAGCTCCGGGCGATAGGTCACCTCGCCCGTCTCGCGGTCGACGTCGACGAGGTTCTGGTAGCCGACGTCGATGGCGTCGAGGAACTCTCCGGTCTCCCGATCGAGCTCCCACAGGATGCCGAGCTTGCCCATCTTGTAGAGCTTCTTCCGGCCGTCGACGTCGATCAGGAGGGTCTCGAAGACCTCGTCCATGTCGTGGGTTTCGCCGGGCAGGTACTGGTAGTACCAGAGCAGCTCGCCGGTGTCGGGGTCGAGCGCCAGGCTCGAGTTCGTGTACAGCGCGTCGCCCTCCGTGCCGCGAACGGAGCGGGCCCAGGGCTTGGCCTGGGAGGTGGCCCAGTAGACGATCCTGAGTTCCGGGTCGTAGCTGCCGGCGATCCAGGCGTCGCTGCCGGCGCGGAAGCGGAGCGGCAGGTCGCCCCAGGTGTCGCCGCCCGGCTCGCCGGGCCGCGCCACCGTTGAGGTCCGCCAGACCTCCTCGCCGGTGTCCGGATCGTGGCCGGTGATGAAGCAGACGTCGTCCTTGTAGCGGCCGCAGCCGGTGATACCGGTGACCAGCGTGCCGTCGGCGACGATCGGGCCGGCGGTGTAGCGGTAGCCGAGAGCCGGGTCGGCGGTCTGCGTCTCCCAGATCAGCTTCCCTTCGCGGGCGTCCAGCGCGAAGATCGTCGCCCGGGGGCTGGCGCCGAAGATGCGGTCGCCGAAGATCGCGATGTTCTTCTGGACGCCGCGGCCGAAGGCGCCCGATCCGTCACCCACCGGTTCCGGCCGATACTCCCAGAGCAGGTCCCCGCTGGCGGCGTCGAGGGCCTGGACCACGGCGCCGGGATTCGGCAGGTACATTACGCCGTTGTGGATGAGCGGCGCGGCCTCCTGGGGGCCTGTGTCGTCCATCGCCCACGCCCACGCCAGTTGAAGCTGGCCGACGTTCGCGGTCGTGATCTGGTCGAGCGGGCTGTAGCCCCAGGCGTTCTGCGTGCCCCGCCAGTGGAGCCATTGGCCCGGTTCCGGGTCGTTCAGCATCTCCTGGGTGACCGGCACGAAGGCGGTCTCCTGGGCGCCGAGACCGGCGGTCAGGAGGAACGCTGCGGCCGGCACGCAGACAAGGCGGCTGAACGACTTCATGCGGAAGGCGGGATGCTACTTCACGGCCGGAGCTGGTGGTCGAGGACCATCTCCTCGGTGAGGCCGGTGCCGAAGCCCGGCTCGCTCGGCGCGAGGAAGTCGCCGTTCTCGAACGGCGCCTGCATGGCGTCGAGGATGGTCGAGCCGGTGGCGAAGCTCTCCGCCATCGTGCAGCTCGGGGCGGTCAGTGAGATGGGGAGTCCCCAGAGGCTGCCGCCGCGGTGGGGAATGAGCTCGAGGCCGGCCGCTTCGACCAGGTCGGCGATGCGCTTCGCCGCGGTCAGGCCGCCGCACCAGGTGATGTCCGGCTGCAGGACTTCGGCCGATCCGACCCGCGCCAGGACCTCGAAGCCGTGTTCCGTGTACTCGTGCTCGCCGCAGGCCACCTTCGTCCAGCCGGGACCGCCGCCGCCGATCCTCTCGACCAGCTCGGCGTAGCCGAAGACGTCGTCCGGCGACAACAGTTCCTCCATGAAGTAGAGGTTCGCCGGACGAAGCCGGTCGGCGACGCCGACCGCCCAGTCGACGGTGCCGTTGCGCGAGACGCAGTCCGTCATCAGGTTGCCCTCGGGCCCCATCGCCTCGCGGGCGGCGAGGACATCCTCGATGTATCTCTCCGTTTCGGCCTCCGTACTGTGGGGACCGATCGGCAGGATGCGCTTGAAGTGGCGGATACCCAGGGCCTTGCCGGCCGCGATGTCGCCGCCGGTCTGGTAGACGGCGACGCGGTCGTCCGGATTCCCTCCAAGCAGCGCGTGAACCGACCTGCCGGCGTGCTTGCCCTTGATGTCCCAGAGCGCCGTGTCGACGGCGGAGAGCGCCATCGCGAAGATGCCGCGCCGGCCGTAGAGCACTGCCGAGCTGTACATCTGGTCCCAGAGCTGATCGACGTTGAGGGGGTCCGTGCCGATCAGGAGGTGCTTGAGATGGCCGTCGATGATCTCGACTGCGGCGCTGCCGCCGGCGCCCATGCCGAAGCCGGTGATCCCGGCGTCCGTCTTGATGATCGCGATGATCGCCGAGGGAAGCTGCTCGAAGGGTCCGCCGTAGCGCCAGCGGCGGGGATCGTCGTCGCCGTCGAAGACCGGCGGATCGAGCAGACCCTCTGAGCGCTGGTTGATGTAGACCGGGTAGGCGTCGACCGACCGAATCGTGATTCGATCCGGCTCGTCCTCTTCCTGGCCTGGTCTGCCGGCAGCGGCGGCGGGTGAGACGGCGCCCGCGAAGCCGGCGGAAGCCGCCAGTGCCGCGAAACCGGCGCTTCGGCTCAGGAAGTCGCGGCGGCTCGATTCCCCGGTCCCGGCGGTGTTGCGCTGCCTCATGTCGGATGCTTCCCAAGTGTTGACGGATTCGTCGATCATGTCACCCAGGAACGCTGCCTGTCGCGGCTGCTACAGTCCCCCGTTCGTCTTGAAGAGAACGAGGAACGGAGGCGCCGCAGTGAGGAGTGCTCGCCGGCACGTACGCGGGCTGGCGGTGTTGACCGTGGCCCTGAGCGTCTGGTTCGGCGCCCCATCGTCAGCCCAGGACGCGTCATCGACGTTCGTGCCGGTCACGGACGAGATGCTCGAGAACCCGCCGGCCTCGGAATGGCTGATGTTCCGGCGCACGCACGATAGTTGGGGTTACAGCCCCCTGGACCAGGTCGACCGCGGGAACGTCGACCAGCTGGGCCTGGTCTGGTCGCGGGAGATCGCCGTGGGAACCTCCGAGATCACGCCGCTGTCCTACGACGGGGTGCTCTACATCCCCTCTTTCGAAGACACGATCGAGGCGGTCGAATCGACGACGGGCGACTTCATCTGGCGCTACACGCGCGAGCAGCCAGAGGACCTCTACGCGCAGGTTGGCTTCAACGCGAAGAACAACCGGAACATCGCGATCTACGACCGGTTGATCCTGAACAACAGCGACGACAACCACGCCTTCGCCCTGGACGCCGAGACCGGCGAGCTGGTCTGGGAGACGCAGATCCTGGACTGGCAGGTCAATCCCGCCACCCACAGCTCGGGCCCGATCGTCGCGGACGGCCGGGTGGTGTCCGGGAGAAGTTGCCGTCCCTGGGGCGGGCCGGAGTCCTGCATCATGATCGCGCTCGACGCGCTGACGGGAAAGGAGCTCTGGCGGACGCGGACGATGCCGGCGCCGGGCGAGCCCGGGGACGAGACCTGGGGCGACGTACCGTTCGAGAAGCGGCACCACGTCGGCACCTGGATGGTGCCCAGCTACGACCCGGAGCTCGAACTCATCTACTTCGGCACCGCCGTTACGTCGCCGGCGCCGAAGTTCATGCTCGGCGGCACGGAGCTGACGCACCTGTACCACAACTCGACGCTGGCGCTGGAGGCGGACACCGGCGAGATCCGCTGGTACTTCCAGCACCTCAACGACCACTGGGACCTGGACCATCCGTTCGAACGCATCCTCGTCGACCTGCCGGTTTCGCCCGACCCGGAGGCCGTGCGCTGGATCCGGGAGGGCCTCGAACCGGGCGAGACACGCAAGCTGATGACGGGCATCCCGGGCAAGACCGGCTTCGTCTACACGCTGGACCGTGTGACCGGCGAGTTCCTGTGGGCGCGGCCGACCGTGCCGCAGAACGTCGTCGTCGACATTGACGAGACGACGGGCCGCGCGGTCGAGAACACCGAGATCATCTTCACGGAACTGGAGCAGGAGATGCTCGTGTGCCCGACCTGGATCGGGGGCAAGGACTGGGAGGCTGGCTCCTACAGCCCGCTGACCCAAACGATGTACTACCCGCTGCGCAACATGTGCGCGCGGATGCTGGTCACGGGCGACACGAACAGCCCGCGGGCGCAGGCGTTCGAGCAGCAGGTCGCGATCTACAACCTGGCCGCCGACCACATCCAGGCGCCCGGCGAGGAGTACCTCGGCACGGTGTACGCGATCTCGGCCGTGACGGGCGAGACGAAGTGGCTGTTCGAGACCGAGGGCGCGACCTACTCGGTCGTCGCGACCGGCGGTGGCCTGATCTTCGGCGGCGACTCGAGCGGTGCCTTCCGCGCGCTCGACCACGAGACGGGCGCGGTGCTGTGGGAAGTGAACCTCGGCGCGCCGCCGATGGGCTATCCGATCTCCTACGCCGTGGACGGTCGCCAGTACGTTGCCATCTCGACCGGGCCGGGAAGCCTCAGGCACACGCCGGACGGCGCCGCGCGCCCCCGGGGCGGCAACCTGTACGTCTTCGCGCTGCCCGAGAGCCGCTAGAGACGCCGGGCTGCTAGGCTCCAGAATTCCGAATCAAATCCCGGCGCCGCTGAGCGCAATCCGCGTGAAGACCGGCGTCCGGTCCCTGACGGAGGTTCCTGGTGGCAGAGCGTCCCACCTACGCCTTCGGGCCGTTTCTTCTCGATGCTGCCGAGCGCCGGTTGCTGCGCAGCGGGCGGGTCGTTCCGGTGCGGCCGAAGGTCTTCCAGACGCTGAAGGTGCTAATCGAGAACCGCGACCGTCTGGTCCACAAGGACGAACTGATGGCGATGGTGTGGCCCGACACCAACGTCGCCGAGAGCAACCTCACGCACAACCTGTCCGTGCTGCGGAAGATCCTCGGTCAGGATCGGGAGACGCAGTACGTCGTCACGGTTCCCGGCCGCGGCTACCGCTTCACGGCTCCGGTGAAGACCCCGGTCGGAGGATCGATCGCGATCAGGCCCTTCGCGAACATGAGTTCCGACCCGGAACAGGACTTCTTCTGCGAGGGGTTGGTGGAGGAGGTCATCGAGGCGCTGGTGCGGGTCGATGGACTGCGGGTCCTGTCCCGGACCTCCTCCTTCGACCGGGGCCTGACCGGCCTGAGCGCTCCCAGGTTCGGCCGGAAGGTGGGCGTGTCGGCGATCCTCGAGGGCAGCGTGCGAAGATCCGGTGACCGCGTGCGGATCTCGGTTCAGCTCATCCGGGTCGCCGACGGCATCCATCTCTGGTCCCGCCACTACGACCGGGTCCTCGGCACGATCTCCGAGATCCAGATTCAGGAGGACATCGCACGGGCGATCGCGCGTCGTGTGAATGTCGAACTCCGGACTCCCGCCGCCCGCCGCGCGAAACGGGTTCCGACGGACAACCAGGAAGTGTGGAGGGCGGAGTGGGGGTGATCCGCTAGCCGGTCGCCGTGCCGGCTCCGCGCAGCCCGTCGAGCAGGGTCTGGGTGGTCCGGCTGAGCAGCGCGTCGATGTCGACGTTCGGGTCGATCTGCCGCTCGATCAGCAGGGACGCCAGGCCGTGCACCGCGCTCCAGGCGACGTACGCCTGCGCCCGCGGATCCTCTCGCTCGATCTCGCCGCGCTGCTGATGCACCCCGATCACGTCGATCAGGTGATCGAGAAGGGCGCCGGCAGCCTCTCGCAGCTCGGGATGGTCCTGGCGGGCCAGCGCCTCCCTCCCGTACATGAGGCGGTAGTGCGCCGGGTTCTCGAGCGCGAAGCGGACGTACTGCTCTCCCATGTGCCGTAGCCGCTCCACGCTCGATCCCGATGCGCCGGTGCCGTCGTCCCGGAGACGTTGGTTGAGGCGCCGGAACCCCTCGACCGCGACCGCCACCAGTAAGGCCGTCTTGTCCGGGAAGTGCCTGTACGGCGCGGCCCGCGACACGCCGAGGCGGCTGCCGATCGCCCGCATCGTCACGCTGGCGGCGCCGCCCTCCGAGATCATGGCGGCGGCTTCCTCGACCAGCGACGCCGGGAGGTCGCCGTGGTGATAGGTGCGCGCTCGCTCAGCCACGAGCGATTATGAGTCCTCGGTGTTGACGGCGTCAACAAGAACGCGTATGTTGACGTCGTCAACAACGCGGAGGAAGAAACACCATGAGTAAGCAACTGAAGAGCAGAGGCAGTAGGCGGTGTCGGTCGAGCCGGGCTTCCATGCTGGCGCTTCGGGTCTGTCTGTCGGGATGCGTGATGCCAGCCGTCGCACAGGCCGGTGCCGCACCGGCTCCGGCGTACGTTCCCGCTCGCTACGAGGTCGTCACCGGCGTCGCGGAACGCCAGACTGTGCTGACGGGGTTCCTTTCGGGCGGACCGGTGGCGGACTTCGCCACGGTCCATGTCGACGGCGACGGAGATCGCCACCTTCGCATGTTCTCGTTCGTCAACGACGATTGGGAGCCGGGACTCGAAGCGACGCTGCGCCGCGACGTGGCCTTCATCGACGTGGCCAACATCGACGGTCGGGACCGGTTGATCGCGTACGGCGGTGGGCGCCTGACGTGGTTCGATCCGGACTCGGCGACCGAAGGGGAACTCGCAGCAGCGACCTCCGACTTCCGGGCTTCGTCAAGGCGGGAAGTGCTTCACGTCGACATGACGCGGGACGTGAACGCGGACGGCCGCGACGACCTCGTGCTGGTGCACGGCCAAGGCTTCCAAGTACTGGTCCAGATGCCCGGCGGGGATTTTACCGATCCGATGACGATCGGCCCCTCTAACGGGCTGGACCGGGTCTACGGCGCTGACGGCTACCGCTACCGGCCCTGGGACGAGGGCGGCCGGATCCACGAGCTGGACTACGACCTGGATGGTCGCAGCGACCTCGTGTTCTGGAACGATGGCCACTTTGAGGTCCATCTCCAGACCGAACAGGGTTTCTTCTCACCGGAGGCCCGGACATTCACGACCGGGGTCGCGTTCGACTCCGACCAGATTGCCTCGCTCGCCGCGCCGGAGGGGATCCGCCGCCGGCGCTTGGATCACATGCCCGAAGGGGAACGCACGGGCAGAGTGCTGCACTCGCTGTCCGACATGAACGGCGACGGTGTGACCGACCTCGTCGTGTTCTCGCTCAAGGGCTCGAGCCTGTGGAAGATGCACTCCTCGTACGAGGTGTACTTCGGTGCTCCGGGCCCGGGTGGAACGGTGGAGTTCTCCCCCGAACCGGGCGCCGTGGTCGAATCCGAAGGCATCGTCTCTGGAATCGAGCGACACGACTTCGACCGCGACGGCCAGACCGACGTGATCGTGACCGCCTTCGAGCCGACCGTCTTGTCGGCCATTCGGGTGCTCGTCATGTCGATCTTCACGGGTGCCGGGTCATTCGATCTCGAGATGTTCCGCATGGAGGACGGCCGCTATGGCGACCGCCCGAACACGGTACGCGAGATCAGGCCCCGGTCGCCCAGGAAGAGCGGCGAGAGGACGTTCTGGCCGGCGGTCCGGCTGGGGGACGTGAACGGCGACGGACGTTCTGACGCCGTGATTGCGAGGAACCGGAAGATGCTGCATGTCCATCTCGGCGTGCCGGGGCCGGGGTTGCTCGCGAAGAAGCCCCAGCGGATCGCGATCCCCGTGCCCGAGGACGAGGAGTACACCTGGCTGACCGACCTGAATCGGGACGGCAAGCAGGACGTCCTGATGCACCACGCGTCGATCGCGACCGAGCCGCATCGGGTGACAGTGCTGCTGTCCCGCTAGAAGCGCTGAGCGACTGGATCAGGCGCCACCATGCTCATGAACTGCGGTGCGAAACGCAGGGTCCCGGCGGTCTGGACGAGCCTGGTGATGAGACCCTCGGGAGCGGCGTGACTGGCCCCGGCGGCTTGATCGGTGAGTTGTGGAAAAACGGTGTGTTAGGCCACGCGGAGTGTGCCACAATGGCCAGATACACGGGGGCGCCCGGTGAACGTACAGCCGGACGCCTCACGACTGCTGGGCTTCGGCCACGGCGGGGAGGAAGACGCGATTCCCGAAGCGAGCGACGTGAATGTGCGCCAGCCTGATGGTCTTCCTGTGACGGTCGGCGACCGGTCGCCGGGGAGCGCTACGCTGCACAACGGTAGGGCCGAGGACGTCTACGAATCGTGGCCATCGCCCGATGTCATCGTCTCGGATGGCGCGTATGGCGTGGGCGGCTTCCCTGGCGACCCACGGACGCCAGATCGTCTCGACGAATGGTACGCGTCGCACGTCTCGGCATGGTCGCGTGACGCGCACCCGGCCACGACGCTGTGGTTTTGGAACACGGAGATCGGCTGGGCCACTGTGCATCCGCTTCTGGCGGCCCAGGGATGGGAGTACGTGCAAACGATCATCTGGGACAAGGGCATCGGCCATATTGCGGGAAACGTCAACGGCGTCACAATCCGGCGGCTTCCCACCGTGACCGAGGTCTGCGTGTTCTACCGTCGGCGGCTCGAGTTACCTGGGCCTGACGGGCCTCTCCCTGCTTGCCGCTGGCTGCGGTCGGAGTGGCAACGAGCGGGCCTACCCCTCTATCGTGCGAACGAAGCCTGCGGCGTCAAGAACGCTGCGACGCGCAAGTACCTGACCCAGGACTGGCTGTGGTACTTCCCGCCAGCGGAGATGATGGCCCGCCTCGTTACCTACGCGAACGAGCGCGGGGATCCGGCGGGTCGTCCTTACTACTCCATTGACGGCCGGCGACCGGTAACGGAATCGCAGTGGGAGCGGCTTCGCCATCCTTGGAACCACCAGCACGGCCTGACGAACGTGTGGTCGCATCCGCCCCTGAACGGAGCGGAGCGCTATCGGGGCGGGGGTAGGCGGGCGGCGCCCAGAGTCCACAATCCCGGGCGGAATGCTACGGTCCATCTGAACCAGAAACCTCTGGAGTTCATGCGACGGATTCTCCGGGCAGCTACGGACAGCGGTGACGTCGCGTGGGAGCCGTTCGGCGGTCTCTGCTCGGCGTCGGTCGCAGCCATGGAGCTTGGCAGGCGAGCATTCGCTGCCGAGCCCGACCCGCATTTCGCGAATCTCGCCCGTGAGCGCTTGGCCGGCGTCGCGAATCAGATTCCCCTGCTCACCTGATCGGTTGGTGGGGTCGGTGAATCGTCCGGAACGGCAGCCGCTTCCGAAAGGCAGCGCGCTCACCGCTCTCGTCGGAACGGTCAAGGAAGCGATTCGGTCGTTGCCGGCCCATTTTCGCTCGGCCACGGTACTTGAGGGGATGGACGCTGGAGACCTCTTCAGCCTAAACACCGCGCTGGGCGGCACGATCGAAGTCCAGTTGGTCGAGAGCCTCAATCGCATGCGGGACGTCTGGGATCCAGACGGGCGTTGGTCGACATACCGCTTTGAGCGCTTCGCTCAGACGTTTCCCGACGTTCGGCTGTTGGCCCGTAGTGAGGACGGAGAGACGGAGGTCGCGCTCGGCATCGAACTGAAGGGCTGGTATCTGTTCTCGAAGGAGGGCGAACCGAGCTTCCGCTACAAGGTCACGCCCGCGGCCTGTGCGACGCAGGATCTTCTAGTTGTGGTTCCGTGGCGTCTGAAGAACGTCCTCGCTGGCGAGCCTGTCGTGCTCGACCCGTACATCGAGCAGGCGGGTTACGTGGCGGAGTACCGCAACTGGTGGTGGGAGAACGGCAGGGCCACTCGGGATCCACCGGATCAACGAGGGGTCGACGGGCCAGACGACGTGGTCTCGCCCTATCCGTCACCCAACGACAGAATCAGTGATCGCCCGATCAGAGATGGGGGCGGTAACTTCGGTCGTATCGCCCGCATCCCAGGCTTGATGGACGGCTACGTGGAGGAACTCCAGGGGCGTCAAGTCGCCGGTATTCCCGCTCGCGACTGGATGATGTTCTTTCGTCTTCACGCCGAAGCGCGAGATCCTCTGGTGATCCATGAACGGCTGCGCAGCGACTTTCGGCGGAAGGGCCTGGACGAGGATGCAGCGACCGAGATTCTGGAGGCGATCTTGCGCATCGTGGCGCGTCTCGGCTAGCGCTAGCGAGCCCACTAGCTACAACTGGAACAGGCGCGTGACCTTCACGATGAGCGCGCTGTTGTCGAGTCCCGGAAAGCCCTGACCCAGTGTGTCGCGCTGTTCGTTGTAGACGACGAACAGCTCGCTGCCGGGCGTGTACTCCCAGCGCAGCCGCACGTTCGCCGCCAGTCCCCGGCTTTCGGAGTCGTACTGGAACAGCGCGCTCACGAACATGCGCGGCGTCATCGTGTAGACCGCTCGTACGTCGACGAGCTCCACGTCGAAGTCGCCCTGCGGCAACTCCACGCGGTTGAACGAGATGCCGGGTTCGAGCAGGAACTGGGAGTTGAGGTTCACGCGCCCCCAGCCCCAGCCGAAGGACGTCTTCCGGCCGCTGTAGAAGTCGCCGACCTCGAGGAAGAACCCGCCCGAGATCCGCCGCTGCTGGCCCAGTTGCAGTTGGGCCTGCACGTAGTCGAAGTCATAGCCGCCGACCCCGAGCGTGATGTCCGAGGCGATGGGGAACGGATGCGGGAGGAACTCGTAGCTCCGCACATACGTCAGTTCGATCTCGTCCCCGCTGTGGAACTCGATGCCGAACTCGGCCTCGGCCTCGCGCGTCTCGACCAGGCCGGCGCCGTTCTCGATGTAAGCCATCGACCCGGACCACGAGTACTTGCGCACCAGCGTGCTGTCGGCCGGGCGCGGGCTGAACCGGAACTCGCCGAAGGAACGGCGCATGTCGTGGCGGCGGACGAAGCCGATGCCCGGGTTGAAGTTGCCGCCAACCCGCAGCCGCTCGAGCTGGACTCCGTAGCGGTCGCCGTTGTAGTCCATCTGGAGGCGATAGCTGGCGTCGTCGTCAGTGAGCCCCAGTGTGCTCGTTTCGGCCCAGTAGGTGTTGAAGGTGAGGTTGTCGAAGAAGGCGAACGTCCCGTCGACGCCGTAGGCCTCGTTGCGTCCGAAGCCGGCCTGGTCCACGGAGCGGCGCGTATAGATGACGCCGACGCTGCTCCGGCGCAGGATGTCCCGCTTGAGGCGCATCACGCCGAAGTTCGTCGCGATCGCGCCGGAGACCGGTTCGTCGTCCGCCTGAATGTTCAGCAGCCCGAGGGTGTAACGACCGGTCCGTCCGGTCAGCCGGGCGCCGCCTTCGATCGGGATCGCGCGCCCGTCCTGGAGGCCGATGCGCCGGCTGTAGAAGAGGGACGGCGTGTCGTCCGGCCCCCCGAATCCGCCGGCCCGGGCTCCGCCAAAGCCGAAGGTCCCCTGGTTTTCCAGGAAGAAGTCGCGCTTCTCGGGAAAAAAGAGGCTGAAGCGGGTCAGATCGACCTGCTGCTGGTCGGCCTCGACCTGGGCGAAGTCGGTGTTGTACGTGAAGTCGGCGGTGAGGTTCTGGCTGACTCCGTACTTGATGTCGATGCCGATGTCGGCGCTTACGTCGTTCGAGATCTCCGGGTTCGCCAGGCGGTCGCTCACCATGTCGGCCACCAGATAGGGCTTGAATTCCAGGTTCCTCGAGGCCGGCGGAGCTTCCAACCCAACCAGGGGTCCGGCCAGCGACATCTGCATGATGCCCATCGAGCCGAGCGCCACCGGGATGCGGTTCAGGGTCGAACTCTCGTTCTTCCACTGCGTGAAACGCTGCAGGTTGACGCCCCAGATCTGCGCGCGGCCGGGGCGATACCGGAGCGATCGGAACGGGATCGCGGCTTCGGCCGTCCAGCCGCCTTCGAACCTGCCCGTCCTGAGATCCCAGACCGGATTCCAGTCGACGTTCATCTGGCGCTCGTCGGTGATCTGGGCGTCGAAGCGGCCGCCCGAGGCGTAGACCGTGAAGATGGCGGCGTTGCGACCGTCATGGAACGTGTCGAGAGCGATGTCGACGTAGTCGTCCTCGCTGTACGAGTCGCGTCTCATGTCGTTGGCCGCGATGCGGTCGGGATCCTGCCAGCAGCGGAGCGAGACGAAGACGGTGGTTTCGTCGAAGCTGACCCAGACGTCCGTCCTGTCGGTGGCCGCCTCCCCCGGCCGGGGTTCGACCTGGAGGAAGTCCGAAATCGGAGCCACGGCGTCGTAGAGGGCCTCGTCGAGCCGGCCGTCGATGCTCAGCGGCGTGGCGAGGCGCACGGCCCGGACCGTGGCCTTGCCCGAGTCGTCCCGGTTCATCACGGCCGGCGGCACGGGAGGAGGCGGACCGTCGAAGGACGAGGGAAGGTCCAGCGGCTCCGTCAGCGACGCCGGCGAGCCGGGCGGCGGGCCGGTGTCCTGGCGCGCCTCGACGGCTTGAGCCGGAAGGAGACCGGTGGCGAGCAGGCAGATCGCCAGGCGACTGCACGCCGTGCCGCGCGAGAGTAGCCGCATGCCTCAGCCGATCCGGTTCTCGCCCGCGTTCTCGTCCTGGTGCACGGTCACCGGCCAGCCGGGGAACTGGGCGTTCTCGCTGTCGGCGTCGTCGGCGGCGCTCAGGAAGCGGAACGCCTCGATCCGGTAGGTCTTCGCCTCCGTGTCGACCGTGACCAGGCCGAAGCCGCTGCTCTTCTGGTGCGCCCGCTCGTACGGGTCGGGCGCGGTGCCGACCTCCGGATTGCCGATCGCGTAGACGTAGACGCGGTTGCCTAGCGGATCGCGGAACTCGCCCGTGTGCGCCAGACCGTGCCGGGGCCGGTTCCGATGAGGAGTGCCGACGTCGTCTGGCCGGAACCATCGCGGGTAGCCGGCGCTGATCGCCGGCGTGCAGAAAGCCCAGCAGCCGTCGCGATGCGCGTCGGCGCCGTACTGGACGAGGGACGGCAGGTGCTGGTCGCCGCAGACGTGCAGGCACTTCGCCTTCCGCAGACTGCGGACGAGCCGGTTGCGCGGCGCCTGTGGCCAGCCGCCGCAGTCGAGATCCGCGATCAGGTAGTCGTCGTGGCCGCCGTGATGCGTCGCAACGCCGGCGAACACCGTCTGGCTGAGCAGCACCTTCATCGTGTGGCCCCGCCAGTCGCCGGCCCACTGCTCCAGGAACTCCTCCTGGCGTTCGCCGAGCAGCGCGAGGCCGGGCTGGTCGAGCGCCGAGGTATCGACGCTTTCGTCCAGCACGTGGTCTGCCCGGCCGGGCCCGGTGTCCACGTGCTCCGGTCCGCTCTTGAACTGCCGGTCGGCGAGGATCGCGAAACCCACGCCGCCGTAGACCATGTCGCCGTAGTAGACGCTGATGTCCTGCTCGACCGGCGCCGGATCGAACGGGTCCGGGTGGTGTGAGGCGTTCGTGCGGTGGACCACGTTGACCATCCGCGCCGGCTCCCGGTAGCCGCCGAGCGAGGAGGTGCCCCGGCCGGTGTCCATCGCCTTGCCGCTCTCGCCCCAGATGTTGCCCTGGAACACGTCGTGGTCATCTGGAATACATAACGTTGGGCGGTCCCGCATCGTTTCCCTGAACGCCCAGCCGAACATGTAGTACTTGCGCAGGTAGTTCAGGATCGCGGGCCCGGCCGGCTCCCGGATCAGACCGTAGCCGCCGTGGTTCTCGTAGAGCTGGTCGCCGGAGAAGAAGAGCAGGTCGGGATCGCGGGCCAGAACGTGGTCCGCGACCGGGGCGTAGGGGAACGAGTAGTCGTTCTGGCAGGTGAGCCCCGCCAGGCGCAGCGGCCGCCCGTCGGGGTTTGCGCGGATCCTGCCGCGCCACTCGTGCTCCGTGTCGCTGCCGTCCGTGTGCTGCTCGCGGTAGACGAGCCGGAACGGCGCTGCCGCGCCCTCGTTCCAGTTGGGCAGGCGGAACGTCGCCGTCCAGGCGTCCGGGTCGAGTTCGGCGAAGCCGTGGGACTGCCACTCTCCTTCGTGCTGGGTCAGCAGCTCGACCCGCCGGTCGTCGTCCGCACCCAGCGGCGGCAGCAGCGCCGTCATCTTGACGACGAACCCCTCGTCAGAGCGGGAGTCGCTCATCGAGTACATCGACCACAGGATCGGCCCGAACCGGTGGTCCTCGTCGAACTCGAACGCATCGCCGTCCACCGTCCACTCGCTGAACCGGTACCGGGCGCCCTCGCCCTTCGGGATCTCCCGGTCGAAGTTGCTGACGATTGCGACGTTGCCGGCGATCTCGGCGGCCTGCACGGTGTGGGTCAGGCTGCCTAACTCAGCTCCGGAGACGGTCCGGGCCCTCAGGCTGAGTTCACAGTCACCGGCTTCCGTTCGTCCTTCGAGCAGCAGGGTGAACCCCTCGGTGGGGACCACGTCTCCGTCGGCCACCGCCGCGCTGCCGCCACCGAGCACCAGCCGCCCGTCGATCAGCCCCGCATCGACCCCGACGCCGCGCGCGAAGCAGTTGCTGCGATGGTCATCGATGCGGTTGCGGATACCGATCCGAAACCCCACGCCGCCGTCTCGCTCGCCAGCTTCGACACGCTTGCAGCGGACCGACATCCGAAACCGCCCCCGCTCGCTGGTCAACCGATGCGTGATCAGGTGAACGTTGCGGTCGCCACCGCTGGTCTGCACTTCCGCGGCACCGTCCACAACCCGCCAGTCCTCCATCGGATTGGCCCAGAACCGCTCCCCAAGCCAGACCCGGTCGTGTGTTCGGTGCCACCGGTCGACGCGGGTGCCAGAGACCTGATCACGTTCCTGCTGCTTCGCCTCGGCCCGTCCGACTCGCTTCGGCAAGGATGCGAGTGCCGCCAAGAGCCCGAGCAACCTGCGCCGGCTCAGGTTCGTCGACATCACCGGAGTATCGCACCAGCCATATCTGGCGTAGAGCCAGGAGCCGGCGCATCAGCTGCGGGGCTTTGTCATCTCGCCACCAGCGGCTCCAACGGAACGAGGTGACATACTGACCTCGCTCGGGTGAGCGGCAGCGGAGACGACATGGACCATACCTACTTCGTGGAGATCTCTTGGGACGAGGAAGCGAGCGTCTGGCACGTCTCGGACACGGACTTCCCCGGCTTGGTCGCTGAGGCGCCGTCGGAGCGCGATCTGGTGAAGAAGATCCGAGCGCTCGTGCCGGAGCTGTACGAGCTGAACCGGCATCTTTTCGATGGATCGGCGCTGAAGGCGATTCCGCTACGGATGACGGCAAGCAGGCTGGAGACGATCCGTCTGGCGGGCTGATGGCCAGCTTCACGAGAGCCGTGAAGCGGAGACTGCGGGAAGCGGGCTGCCGGATGGTGCGCCAGGGGCGTGGGGACCACGAGATCTGGTTCAGCCCGATATCGGGTAAGCACTTCCCGGTGGACGGCAACATCAAGTCGCGGCACACGGCCAACGCCGTGCTCGCGCAAGCCGGTTTGACGAAGGCCTTCTGATCCATGTAGTCGCGGCGATGGAAGGCACGCGGCCCGATGAAGGCGTTGCCTGAACCGCGCCGCGGCAGCTTGGCCGTCTACCTGTCGGTGTGTTCGTCGGGCTCTGGAAGCACCTCGCCCGCACGGGCCGACCGCGCGCTGCGCTTCTTCACCATCTCGTCCACCTCGGTCATAGCCTCCAGGGTTCGCGCGTTCGGCACCTGCTCCTCCGCGGTCTGCTTGAGCGCCCTGCCGACAGCCGCGAAGCCGCGGTGCATGGCGCCGCCGAACAGGAGGCGCGCAACCGGCGCCAGCGGCCCTTCGAGGGTATCGGTGTTGAAGTAGGTGCAGCTCGTCTCGCTTCGCTTCTCCAGTCGCTGTACGCGCAGCGCCTTGACGAGTCCGAGGGCGACGTTCGTGCTCCAGGCCAGCCGGGTCGGCGGTTCGATGATCGCGAGGCGTTCGGTCTGTTTCCGGTTGTAGCGGTCCAGCTTGACGTCGAAGTGGATCGTGGAGCCGACGCGGACATCGGTTTTCCTGTAGGTCCGGGCGAAGGGGTTCCACTCGTGGTAGCGGTCGAGATCGACGAGGAGGTCCCAGGCCACCTCGACCGGGGCGTCGATCTCTACCGGCTCTGATTCGATGGAGTGTTTGAACATCGGGGCCTCCTGCGCCGCTACTCCTCGCCGAGCGACCGGAACCAGCGGTCCGACTCTTCCCAGAGGCGTCGTGACGCGGCTTCGTCCCGGGCGTCGGGGATGGGCTCGGCCCTCGTGCAGCGTTCATGGTAGTGGCCGCCTTCCAGGTGAGGGTCCGTCGCGCAGTGGATCGTTGTCTGGGCGGCCTGCTCCGGCGTCAGAAGGATCAGCGGCGCCAGCGGCGTGAACAGGCGCTTCGTCCGCCTGAGCCACCGGGGCTCGTCCTGCCAGCCGAAGGTCATGTTCGAGTAGGCCGACCCCGGATGCAGGGCGGCTGTTCGGAGGTTGCCGTCCGCCGCGTAGCGGCGCTGCAGCTCGAAGGCGTGGTGGATCAGGGCCAGCTTGGACTGGCCGTAGGCGGTCCAGGAGTCCAGCCTGTCAGGGGGCGCGAAGAGACGGTCGTTGCTGCCCTTGTCGTGCTGGTGCGAGGAGACGTTGACTACCCGCGCGTCGCCGCTCCGCCGGCCCGACTCAAGCAGCATCGGCAGCAGCAGGCGGGTCAGGTGGAAGGTGCCGAGGTAGTTCGTGCGCCAGTGGATCTCGAACCCGTCGGCGGAGAGCCTTTGCTCGCGCCAGCGCCAGAGCACGTCGCGGAGGATGCCGGCGTTGTTGATCAGCACGTCCAGGCGGCCGCCGGAGATCTCACCGTACCAGGCGGCGAAGTCCGCGACGCTGCCGGCGTCGGCGAGATCGAGCCGGTGGGCCTCGATTCCGTTCGCTCGCTGGCCGCCGTCCCGCAGATCCCGCAGCAGGGCCTCCCTGGCGGTGGCGCTGTCGCGCGGGCAGGTGACCGCGACGTCGGCGCCCCAAGCGGCGAGCGTTCTGGCGACCTGGTAGCCGATCGACCCGGGCGTCGCGCCGGTGACGATCACCTTCCTGCCCGACATGTCGACCCGCTCGGCCATCGGCTTGCGTGAGCAGAGCTCCCACAGGTGGTGGAAGGCCTTGGAGATACCGGAACCGGGTCGGTAGGCCATGAGGTTCGTGTGGCGCGGCGGACCGTTCAGAGCCGGCGCTTCGCGCCGGATGCCGGCGGGGACGCCGGCGCACCCAGTTTCTGCCGCGCACGCTCCGAACTCGGCGGCGCCTGCGCCTCGAGCAGCGCCGCGCTGGCCTGCCACAGCCGGGCGCCGTTTGACGGTTCGGTGGCGTGCTCGGACGGGCGCTTCTCGCGCAGCATGTGCAGGTAGATGCCGCTGCGCTTGCCGGCGTCGTCGGCGCAGCACAGGTAGCTCACGGGCCTGGCGGCCTTCTCCGGCGTCAGGAAGAAGAACCTCATCATCGGGACCACCAGGGGCTTCAGGAACCAGGGTGCTTCCCGCGCGATGGCGGTGTTGACCGGACCGGGACAGAGCGAGTGGACCACTACACGGCCTTCGGCTTTGCCGTTCAGCCGGCGCGACAGTTCGGTCGCGTAGGTGCAGAGGACGAGCTTGCTTGCGCCGTAGTGCCTGATCCCGTCCCGGACGCCGTAATCCGTGAACTCGCCGAAGCGGTCGAAGTCGATCGGCTCGGCGGAGCGGTGGGCGTCGGAGGAGACGATGACGATGCGGGGCGCCTCCTCGATCCGGTTGGCGGGGCGAACCGTCCCGTCCCTCAGCCAGCGGTCGACCAGCACCCGGTTGGCGAGGAAATGCACGGCGAACATCGTCTCGAAGCCCTGCGCCGTGCGACGGGCGCGGCGCGGCATGAGGCCGGCGTTGAGAACCGCGATGTCGAGCACCGTTCCCCGGTCGCGCAGCTCGTCACAGAGCCGATGCGCCGAGCGCATGTCCGAGAGATCGACCCGCAGCATCTCGACGCGGCCGGAACCGGAGGCGGCCCGTACCTCTTCACCGGCCTCCGGGTGCCCGCTCCTGCAGGCCATCAGGACGCGGCCGCCGCGCCTGGCCAGGTCGATGGCGACGGCCTTGCCGACGCCGCTGTTGGCTCCGGTCACGAGGCAGATCTTGCCGTCGATCCGAACGGAATCGGCGACCGGCTCGATCTCCGGCCGCTCGGCCGCCCGGTCCCGGACCGCCTTGCGGAGCACCTTGACGAGCTTCTTCATGCGGCTTGTCAGCTTACTCACGCGGAATGCGGTGCCGCTTCCGGTAGGCCGCCATTCCGTGCTCGATGATTTCCCGGCTCAGGCCGAAGCTCTCCGGTGTGTAGACATGCCGCCCGTAGCGGTGCTGCACGTTGCGGCTCGCGGTCCGCTCAGCGGCTTTCAGCGCGTCCGGTCCGAAGGGGATGCCGGCCCGTTCGTAGATCCTGCCCAGCACCGGCATCGGATCGTCGACCAGGTCGTAGTAGGAAACGTCGACGAAGCGGCGCGGGTCCGCGGCTTCCCGAACGTGAGCGGTCAGCTCGATCAGGCGGCGCGTCTTGGCGAACCAGTGCGCGCCGATCTCGAGCGGGTCGATCCGGTCGCTGAACAGGCCGCGGCCGTGGGCGACCATGCTGCAGAAGGAGGGAATCGTTTTCAGCGGATCGCGGTGTGTCCGGACGACCGTGGCTGCCGGAAAGACGTCGAGGAGGACGGCGAGGTACTCCATGTGATGCGGCGTCTTGAGCACCCAGTGACGACGCGGCCGTTGCCAGTGCAGGACCTGAAGCAGGGTGCGGAACTCCTTGTACGCCCGCGTCTGGTCCTGGCCTTCCAGCCAGCGGGCATAGGTAGGCACGTGCATGGTCGCTTCCGCCGACTGGCTCATGAAGGCGACGTCGAGCAGGAGCACGTCCTCCTCCGGGGCGTCATGTTCGGCTGGGTGAACGGCGAAGAAGGCGGGGGCCAGATAGGCAATCGCCTTCTCCGCGATGAGGGCCGCACGGATCCGGGCGTGAGGATCGCCCGGCTCCTCCCGTGGCAGGGGCAAGGGATTCAGTCCCTCCCAGGCCTCGACGGCGCGCATCTCGGGGTGGGAGGCGATCAGCCGATGCAGGGTGGTCGTGCCGGTCCGCTGCAGGCCGGCGATCACGACGATCGGGCCGAGGTCGATGTCGCGGATCTCCGGCCGGCGGCGGAGGAGTTCCTCGACGCGCAGGCGTGTAACCAGCGCTTCCTCGATTCGCCGCCGCTGGATCAGCCGGCCCAGGAGCGTGAGGCCGGCCTCCTCGTTGATCGAGCGGACGAGGACGGACAGGGGCTCCATGAACCACTCGTCACCGAAGCTGGACAGGCCGGTTCTCCTTCGGGCCTTCGCGACCATCCTGTCGACGTCGAGTCTGCCGGTTGCGCCGAGGCGGCTCGCGGCCCGCCCAACCGCGTTCAGCAGCGCGACCGGAAGGGGCCGGTACGGCCGCTCGTAGTCGGTCGGCGTTTCGGCAACCCGCTTCGCCATCGGGTCAGCGGCGTAGTGCCTGCAGCTCGGCCAGCTTGACGACCCGCGTCCCGGGCTCCGGGTGCTCCTCGGCGCGGATCCAGCGGAAGCACATCGTGCCGGAGGTGTGCCCGGCGGTGTCGAGCCAGTTCGGCAGCCCCGGATCTTCGTGGGCCACGATCAGACGCACCGATCCGTCCGGTTCGTAGTGCGCCAGGTGCTTGTTCGTGTGGATCGTGTGGTAGCGGTAGTCGAGCGACTCCATCCAGTAGTTGTTGAGCTGGAAGTTCCAGTGCTCGCATTCCGGCGGCACGGTCTCGATGACCAGCGCCTCGTCCTCGGCAAGCCGCCAGTGCGAGTGGTAGTAGGCGATGTTCGGGTCGCCGCCGGCCTGGTTCGACGTCTCCTGGTCGAAGCGGGGCAGCCGGTTCGAGTGCTTCTGGAAGTCGCGCGCCCACTTCGCGAACAGCAGCGAGGCGCCGGCGACCAGGGTGCTCGCCGAGCGCAGCCCCTCGTCGACCTGGGCCGGTGTCAGGGGCGCGGGGCGCTTCTCTTCGGGAGCGCAGTTGATCCGTTCGATGTGGAGCGCCGCCGGGATCTCGGTGCGCCGGTCGAGGAAGGTCTGGCGCACGATGAGCATTCCCGTGTCGGGCTTCATCGGCAGCCAGTTGCCTACCTGCGGTTCGCAACTGAGGACGAGTTCGAACCGGCCGTCGTCCTCCATCTCGAGTTCCGCCGCCTCGATGTAGCCGGTCGGCGGCAAGCCGCCGCCCTGGCCGTAGTGGCCGGCCTGGGTGCCGAAGCCGAGGTAGGCGACGGTGTTGCGGCGTCCGGTGATCCGGTACTCGTAGGCGCCAGACAGCGCGGCCGTCAGGTAGTGGTTGTCCGGGTTGTCGGAGCCGAGCTTGACCGTCTCGTTGGCGACCCGGTGAAGGACCGGCGCCCGCGGGTCGGCGTGCTCGACGAAGGCCATGAGTCCCGCCCGGGCCAGACGGCTCAGGTAGCGGTAGCCCTCGGCCTGGTTGAAGGCGTCGCGGGGCGTCCCCGGGAAGTTCAGCGACGCTCCGGCGGCCTTCAGGGTGTCGCAGAACTCGTCCCAGGCGCGGCCGCTCGTCACCCGCTGCGCCGCGACGTCGTCCTCGGACTGCCCGCGGAGCTTCCGGATAGTCAGCGAGACCCGGCGAAAGAACGCAAGCAGGGCGATGGCGAGCTTTCTCATCGTTCCTTCCTCCCGCCGTCAGTCGGCGGGGCCGACCGGCGTGCCGTAGGGAACCGGCGGTTCGCGCTCGTGCGTCGGGCCCAGTGCGACGATGCGCCACTGTCCGCGGGAGACGCGCAGGTCGAGGCTCTGTGTCTCGTAGCTCGCCTCGCGCACGTACTCGACCTCCAGGCGCACTGTGTCGCCAAGATCCTCCTTGTCGGTCACGGCGACCCCCTTGAGGCCGGCGATCCGCTGGCGGAGGTACTGCCGGAAGGCGGCATCGCCCATTTCGTCGCGCACCGTCTCCAGTTGCTCGCGGACCTCGCCGGCGAAGAGATCGAGATAGGCATCCGCCGCGCCCTCGCGGCTTGCGTCGACCATCTCCCAGAAGACGTCGCTGGGATCGCTCGCATCCTCACCGCGCTCCGGCAGCCGATCGCGCAGCGCGACGACCAGGCCGGCCGCGAGCACCGCGACGGTCAACGCCGTCGCGCCCAGGTTGCGGCTCATTCTCACGGCTGGTCGTTCGACCCGGACGTCAGTTCGCGACGCAGGAAGTCGATGTCGATCGTGCTCTGGCCGGGCTCGAGGATCGTCTTCCGCATGCGGGGAAGGACCCGCTCCATCGTTTCGAGATAGGTGCGCGTGCGGATCTCGGCGCGCGCACCCTGGTCGGCGTTCGCAATCGAGCGGAACCGGTCGGCTTCACCGGTCGCCCTCTCGACTTCGGCGGTTCTGAAGCTCTCGGCCCCGGCGACGAGCGCGCGCGCCTCGCCGCGCGCCACCGGGACGACCTCGTTCCGATAGCTCTCCGCCTCGCGGATCAGGCGGTCGCGGTCCTCGCGCGCGCTGGCCACGTCGTTGAACGCCTCCCGGACGAGGCTCGGCGGGCTGACGCCCTCGAGACTCGCGGACAGGACGGTGACGCCGGTCTCGAAACGATCGAACAGCTCCTGCGAGGCGGCCTGCACGCTTTGCTGCACGGCCACCTTGCCGGTGGTGAGCAGCTCGTCGACGCCCATGCCGGCGACGACTTCCAGCAGGGCGCTGCGGCCGCTGGTCTCAAGCAGTGACTCGACGTCCGCGAAGCGCAGCGAGTAGGCGAGTGGATCGTGGATCGCGTAGAGGACGACCAGCCGCACGTGGACGACGTTGCGGTCGCCGGTCAACCAGCGCGCCTCGGCCGGCGTCGCGTCGCCGCCGAGCACCCGGTCGGCCGCCGCGAAGCCGAGCGTCAGCCGTTTGGCTTCGCGCACCTTCAGCTTGTCCACCCGGCCGACGGGCCGCGGCCAGTTCCAGTGCAGGCCCGGCCCGGCCGCGGTCGGGCGCGCCTTGCCCAGGACGCGGGTTACCGCCTCCTCGTCGGGCGCGACGAAGTAGACGCCCCAGGCCAGCCACATGAGCGCCAGGGTCAGCGCCGCGGCCGGGATGGCGCGAAGCCTCACTCGGAGCCTCCGCCCAGCAGGGAGAAGAGCTCCGAGTCCGCCGACAGGATGACCGTCGTCTGGTCGTCGAGGATCGACTCGTAGGACTCCAGGGTGCGCAGGAACCGGTAGAGAGAGGGGTCCTGCCGGTAGGCGTCGCCGTAGATCCCGGCCGCCTCGGCGTCTCCCTGGCCGCGGAGGATCTCCGCCTCGCGGTAGGCGCCCGCGAGGATCAGCTCCCGGTCCCGGTCGGCCTCGGCGCGGATGATCATCGCCTGTTCCTCGCCCTGGGCCCGGTACTCCTTGGCGATCCGTTCGCGCTCGGCCCGCATGCGGGCGAAGACGGACTCCAGGTTCTGCTCCGGGAAGCTCAGGCGGGTGAGCTGGACTTCGAGGATTTCGACCCCGAGCTGGGGGAGGGAGACGGCGACCGCCGACTCGCGGACCTCGGCCGAGACCTCCTCGATGCGGAGATGCTTCGGCTTCGTGGACACGAGCTGCGAGAGCTCCGTGCGGCCGAGCGCGGCCGCGAGACCCGCCCAGACCACGTCATGCAGCCGCATCTCGGCGCCCGAGATGTCGCCGATCGTCTCCAGGAACCGCGCCGGATCGGCGATCCGCCAGACGACCGCGGTGTCGACGACCAGGTTCTTCTTGTCCTGGGTCAGGAACTCGGCCGGCGCCGGATCGTAGAGGAGCACTCGGTTGTCGAAGCGGAGCCGCCGGTCGATCGGCCACTTCAGCTTGAGGCCCGGTTCCTCGATCGTTCGGAGCGGCTTGCCGAAACGGGTGACGATCGCGCTCTCCGTCTCGGGCACGACGAAGACGGACCGGGCCAGCGCCACGATCGCCAGCACGGCCAGACCGCCGCGCCACCAGGACGCGGCACGGCGCGTCGAGTGCTCGTGTCCGTCGCCGCCGTCGTGGCGGTGCACGTCGTCGTGGTGGTCGTGGTGGTGACCGTGATGGTCGTGCTGGCGATGATGGTCGTGTTCGGTCATTGGTCTACCTCGTTCTGGGCCGGACCCGGTGGAGGAACAAAGACATCGAGAAGGCGGTCCGGCGCTTCGTCGACGAAGACGAAGCGCTTGCGACCGCCGGTCGCGTCGGTGATCAGTTTCGGTTTGCCGGCAAGCGAGCCTTCAATCGTCTGAAGCTGGAGCCGGAACCGGTGCAGGTCATTCGCGCGCCGGTACGCTCCGGCGCGCATCTCGAAGCGTTCGCTCTCGCCGCGGCCGGCCTCTACGCGCCGGTTCTGGTAGGCCTCGGCTTCGAGGAGTTGCCGGCGCGCCTCGCCGCGAGCGATCGGCAGGCGCTCGAGCGCGTAGCCCTCGGCTTCGTCGATCAGGGTCTCCCGCTCCTCGAGCGCGCTCGCCGCGTCGCGGAACGCGTCGACCACGTCGAGCGGCGGGTGGGCGTCCTGCACCGTTGCGCTCACGACCTCGACGCCGGCGCCGAGGCTCTCGAGCAGCGCCGCGAGATGGGCGTGCCAGGCCTTCTCGATGCCGGCGCGCCTGCCGGTCAGCACGTCGTCGAGCGAGTGGCCCGCAAGCACGGTGCGGAGCGACCGCTCGGCGCTCGTCTCGACGAGTAGCGCGGGATCGGCCGCGGCGAAGGCGAAGGCGGCCGCGTCGGCGACCCGGTAGTGGATCCGGGCCGCGACCTCGACCAGGTTCTCGTCGCCGGTCAGCATCAGGCGTTCGAGCGGCGGCGTGTCGTCGAAGCCGGCATGACGCACGTTCCACTCGTAGCTCGCCGCGGCGCCGGCCTCAGTGGGATTGGTTCCTCGGGGCGAGCCGACCGCCGCCATCCGCAGGCGATCCGGTTCGACCCTGGTCACCCGCTCGACCGGCCACGGCCAGCGCAGGTGCAGGCCCGGCTCGAGTTCGCCGCCGACGTGGCGGCCGAAGCGCTGCACGAGTCCGGTTTCCTGGGGATCGATCATGCGCAACCCGCTGACCGCCCAGAGCGCGGCGAGGGCGATCGGCGCCGCCCGCAGCAGCCGTGGGGCCGCGGACCGGATTCGTGCGGGACTGGCCTCGAGCGCGTGTTCGAGGCGATGAACCGTCACGCGACGGCCGGCGTTGAAGGCGTTCCAGCCTGCGATCAGGCCGTCGACGGGACCGGCGAGGAAGCGGAAGCGGCCGAAGCCCCGGTCCTCGCGCGCGGCCACCGCCCGTCCCTCGTAGAGGAGGCGGACGCAGTTCAGGATGACGAGCAGCGACGCGGCCTGGTGGACGATCGCCGCCGCGGCCGGGGGCAGCCAGCCGAAGGCGGCGAAGCCGACGGCGACGAAGTTGATGCCAAAGGCGAAGATCAGGATGCTGCTGCGGATCCGCGCGACCACCCGGCGGGCGTAGCGGAGCAGGGGCGCCAGGTAGTCGAGCCGGTCGGGCAGCAGGACGACCTGGGCCGCCTCGGCCGAGAGGTCGGCGGCGCCGTGGCCGATCGCGACGCCGACGGCGGCGGCGGCGAGAGACGGCGCGTCGTTGATCCCGTCGCCGACCATGAGGACGTTGCGGTCACCACGGGAGAGTTCACCGAGCCGGCGCACCTTGTCTTCGGGCAGCAGGTCCGCCTGGACCTGGTCGATGCCGGCCCGGCGGCCGATCGTGCGCGCCGTTCCCTCGGCGTCGCCGGTCAGCATGACGATCGGGTCGACGCCTGCTCGCCGCAGGTCGGCGACGGCGTCGGTCGCTTCATCCCGGAGCGGATCGGCGAGGGCGAGCGCGCCGGCCAGCGCGCCGTCGACGGCGACGGCGAGCCGGGTCTCCCCGCTGCCCGGCGTCGGCACGACGCTGGCGACTACGGCGTCCATCCCGTCCTCGCCGACGACCTCGGCCAGCAGGGCCTGGTTGCCGACCGCGATCTCGTGTCCGTCGACGGTGGCCGTCACGCCGCGGCCAGGATGGAGCCTGAAGTCCTCGGGCTCGGCAAGGTCGAGTTGCCGCTCCCGGGCCTCGTTGACAAGTGCCCGCCCGAGCAGGTGCTCCGAGGTCAGCTCGGCGCTCGCGGCGAGTCGGAGCAGGCGGTCCTCGGCCATGCCGCCGACGGGAGCGATCGCGGTCAGCGCGGGACGCCCGCAGGTCAGCGTGCCGGTCTTGTCCAGGACGCAGGCGTCGATGCGCGACAGCGACTCGATCACGTCGCCGCCCTTGACCAGCGCCCCCTCGCGCGCCAGCCGGGCGATCGCCGAGGCCATGGCCGCAGGCGTGGCCAGCACGAGGGCGCAGGGGCAGGCGACGATCAGCGCCGCCACCGTCCGCATCATCTCGCCGGTGAACAGGTAGATGCCGGCGGCCGCGACCAGCACCGCCGGCAGGAAGAACCGGGCCAGCTTGTCCGCGGTGCGCACGACCCGGGCGCGTCGGCTCTGGGCGTCCTCGATCAGGTTCGCGATCCGGGCGACGGTCGTGTCGTTGCCGGTCCGCTCGGAGCGGATGTCGAGGACGCCGTACTCGTTCAGGCTGCCGCTCCACACCGCGTCGCCGACGCCGAGCTGGGCCGGCAGCGGTTCGCCGGTGACGCTGCTCTGGTCGACGGACGACTCGCCGCGCTCGATCATCCCGTCCACCGGCACGCGCTCGCCCGCGAGCACCCGCACCAGGTCCCCGATCTCGACCTCGCCGAGCGCCACGAGCTCCGCGGTTTCCCCGGTGCCGTCGCGCAGCACCCGCGCCTGCTCGGGCTGGCTGGCGACGAAGCCGGCGATCGCCCCCTTGGCGCGGTCGACGGTCCAGTGCTCGATCCCCTCGCCGATCAGCATGATGAACATGACCTCGGCGGCGGCGAAGTACTCGCCGATCCACACCGCGGCGCCGGCCGCGATGGCGATCGTCAGGTGCGACGAGAAGTGGCCCTGGAGCAGGTCCAGGATCGCGTGGCGGATGAGCGGATAGCCCGCGACCAGGGTGAGGATGAGCGCCAGGTCGATGCCGGCGACCGTGCGGACGACGCCGAGCAGGTAGAGCAGCAGCAGGACGCCGACCGCGACGCAGAGCGCGATGTAGCCGATCCGCTGCAGCAGCCCGTGGCTGTGGTTGTGACCGTGGCCGTCGTCGTGGCCGTGAACCTGGAAACTGGTTGCGCCCATCAGGAGGGAGCGGCGCTCACACCGCGAAGAGCATGATGGCGAGGCCCGAGCTGGCGATCGCGAGGCCGCTCAGCGTGTGAACGTGCGCCCGCAGGCGGGGGAATCGCACGAAGTCGAGGCCCCGGTAGGCGAGCGCCACCACGCCAGCCATCGTCGCGATCGTCGTCACGCCGAACGCGACGGTCACCGGCACCACTGCCCACAGGCCGACCTGGAAGGCCGGCACCATGAGGATGGGAATCAGCGGCTCGCAGGGTCCGAGCACGAAGATGACGAAGAGGCTCCAGGCGGTGAGACCGGCGACTCCGGCCGCCTTGCCGGACGGATGCTCGTGGCCGCCGGCGTCCGCATGGTTGTGCGAATGGACGAGGCCGCCGGCGTGCTCGTGCACATGGCGCTGCCGCCTGCGCCTGCGCGCCAGAGACCAGGCCGCGTAGGTCAAACCGAAGGCCACCAGCGCCCACGCCGCCAGATCGCCGCGGACGGCTTCGATCGACTCGAAAGCGCCGACGCGCCCACTCATCCAGTGGTAGCCCTCGCGGGTGTCGAGCCCGCTGGCGAAGATGGCGAGCCCGATGCCGGCGCCGCCGAGCAGAACCGACGAGGCCACGTGCCCGCCGCCGCACAGTCCGGTGATCCACAGCGTTCTGCGCAGCGACCATCCCCGAGCCTTGCCCAGGACCACGAACGGCAGCGTGTGGTCGATGCCGATCAGCGTGTGGACGAAGCCGATGCCGACCGCGGCCGAAACCAGGACCCAGACCGCGTCCATTCCTACTCGACCGTCACCCAGATCGGCGACGACCAGGCGATCTCCCTGTTCTTCTGGATCACCCGCACATAGTAGTAGTGCTCGCCGGGCTCGACGTCGCTGTCGACGAAGGTCATGTCGACCTCCTGGTCCAGGTTCTGGCGGTTGTAGAGGAACGTCTGGTCGCGGATGATGTCGATCTGCTCGATGCGGGCGGTGCCGATCACCTTGACGACCAGCTCGAAGCGGCCGGAGACGGCGGGGACGATGTCGCCCTGCAGGTATTCCCGGCCGTTTGCGCGCATCCGGTAGTCGAGGATGATGTTGTCCGTCGCGGCGTAGGAGTGGCGCTTCTTCATCGCGTCGAGGAGGCCCTGCGTGGTGAAGTCCTCGGCGATCGTGGCGGCGTAGGAGATGTGGGTCGAGATGTGGTCCGACGCGGCCTGCACACCGAGCTTGTAGCCCTTGGCCCAGGCGTTCCAGACGAAGCCCGCGGGCTGGAAGCCGCCCTGCTGGCCGATCGGTTTCTCGCGGGTGGCTGCTCGGGGAGCCCCTTCGTACTCCGCCGACGTGCGGTCCCCCTGGTAGATCTCGACCAGCGGCTCGACTTCGGGGTCGTTGTCGCGCCAGTCGGTCCCCATGCCGGTTGCCGAGGTGTGGGGGATCGAGATCGCGCCATGCTCCCGGAGGTAGGCGAACAGCCGCGCCGCGCCCTCCTCGTGCCGCCGCTCGGCCTCGGTGATCTCCAGGGTCGGGATGCCGCGCCTGGGGGAGAGGATGTTGCGGTGGCCGTCCGGGTAGCTGATGCTGCGCTCGTAGGTGTAGACGGGCACGAAGCTCCCCGGCAGACGGAAGATGTCGGCGATCTGGGGGTGCAGCCAGTTGACGTACTCGATGTCCTGGCCGCCCCGGTTGTTGTGCTCGCTGACGCCCAGGAAGTCGAGTTCGGCGGCGTCCAGGGCGTAGCGGTAGGCCTCCATCAGCGAGCCGTCGTTCAGGCCGTCGTGCGAGAACTCGGTGTGGCGGTGGGTGTCGCCGCGGTAGATGCGGTAGGTGCGGCCCTCCGACTCGATCGTGTACTCCCGGATGCGGGCGACGTCCTCGGCTTCGTTGGGATGGACCGGATAGGTGTGGTACTCGCGAATCTCCGGGTCGACGAGCCGGGGCGGTGGCGCCTCGCCGGTCAGCGCCGGCAGCTTCGCCGCGTTGATCGAGGAGTGCTCGAAGAGGTACTCCTGGGAGTCCCGGTTATCGGTCGGCCAGGCGGCGAACAGGTTGCCCCGGCCGTCCGAGGCGAGTTCCCAGCGCACGTCCTGGCGTCCGCGGCTGAACGGCAGGTGGAGCGGCCGGGTCCATTCGCCGCCGACGTAGGCGGTGCCGAAGATCTGCCAGGCCGCCCGGTGAGCGGGGGTGAAGTCCGGCGTGTCGCGGGCGCGAATCGTGCGGTGGCGGAAGAAGAGCCACATCCGGCCGTCGCCGTCGACCTGGAGCGCCGGCAGGTCGTTGAAGCCCGGGATGTACTCAGGGAGTTCCCGTTCGAGCAGGTCGTTCACGTCGGCTTCGGGCACCTGCCAGCGGGCGTCGTCCCAGACCGCGACGGCGAGGGTGCGCCATTCGTAGAGGCGCGTGGCCTCCTTGTAGATCTCGAAGCCCGAGTCCTTGCCCCACTGGAAGCCGCTCTCGTTCCAGGCCGTCCAGAGCCGGTCGCGTCGGTCGCAGGCGACCGAGACGTGAGCCTCGAACTTCGGCGTGTCGGCGACCGGCGCGACGTCCCCCCAGGCGCCGCCCGCGAAGCGCCGCATCAGCACGTCGTAGTTGCCCTGGTCGTAGGTGTCCCAGGCGACGTGGACGGAGCCGTCGCCGCACGTCGCGACCGCCGGCGTCCAGTCGTTGGCGGGCGAGGTCGAGACGGTTTCCTCTGCCGACCAGCGGGAGCCGTCGTGGCGCCGGGCGAAGATGTCGGAGCGGCCATCGCGGAAGCCCTGCCAGACCAGCCAGAGGTTGCCGTCCGCGTCGGTGGCCAGTTCGTGCTCGATGTCGGCCTGGGGCGCGGACGTCAGGCGCTCGGTTGCCGACCACGAACTACCCTCCAGGTAGCGGCCGTAGAGGTCGAAGTTGCCGTCCACCTGCTCGGACCAGACCACCCAGGGGCGTCCCCGGCGGTCGCGGCCGAGCTTCGGCATCAGGCGGTCGCCCGGTTCCTCGGTCACGGTGACCGCTGGTTGCCAGGTCGAGCCGTCGAATCGCCTCGCCACGATGGAGACGCCGCCGTCACGGTAGGCGGTCCACGCGGCCCAGACCTCGCCGTTCCCGCCGCCCGTCATCGTCGCGAAGTCGTTCTCGACGTCCGGCGACGACAGCGGTTCGGCCGGCGCCACCCGGTCGGCCAGCACGGCGCCGTCGAGGAATGTGAGTTCCTCGCCGACCCGGAGGTCGGACGGCCGCAGGCCGAAGTCGCCGTGGGGAGTCGAGAAGGCGAGCCGCGTCCCCGACCGGGCCGCGACGTCGACGACGACGCCGGGGTGGTGGAGGTAGGTCACTGTGCCCCTGGGATCCTCCCACTGGTAGGCCCGGCGCGGGTAGTTCCTGCCCTGGCGAGTCGCCATCGTCCATCTGTTGCCGTCCACCGACTCGGAAGGATGCACGCTCCAGTTGCGCACCGCGAGCAGATCGCCGCCCGAGGCCTCGACCGAGCCATCCCAGGACCGCGGTTCGGTGTCTGTGACCCCAAACCGGACACGGACGGAAACCACGTCGTCGCCACCGAGCGGCGGGATCGCCTGCGCGATGAGCGTCCCGGTCGCCACGAGCAGGCTCGGGAGACAACAACGAGCGACGGGGCGCGGAACGAGTTGTCGAGCCATTGGCTCCTCCAGACGAGGCGAACAGGAAGGTGGTGGGCTATTCATCTTAGGGGACCGCTGGGTGCGCGGGTCTTCTGACCCGCTGCCGCCGAAGGCGGCCGGAAGAGCGCCGGCCGCAAGGCCGGCTCCGCTCTCTGCTCTCCTTTGCCGCCGCTACACTGGCTTGCTCACCGTCCGAAGGGAGACCCTCCGTGCTTCGAACTGCCGCTCTGATCGTGACCCTGGCCGCGCTTGTGACGTTCGGCTGCGCCGCGGACGACCCATCCGACCCGGCCGCGACCCTGGCCGACGGCGCCGGCCAGGGCACCGGCAACCCCGCCGACCGCCAGGCCTTCTACGGCGACCTCCACGTCCACACGAAGTACTCCTACGACGCCTTCGTGTTCGCGACGCGCGCCGGCCCGGACGAGGCCTACGAGTTCGCCAAGGGGAACCCGATCGAGCATCCGGCCGGGTTCGAGCTGAAGCTCGACCGGCCGCTCGACTTCCAGGGCGTCTCCGACCACGCGAACTACCTCGGCATGCTGCCGGCGATGGTCGACCCCGACCAGCCGGCCTACAACCACCCCGCCGCCGAGACCGTGCGCAACGCCGAGACCGTCCCGGAGCGGCGGGGCATCTTCGCCGCCCTGCAGCCCTACGTGCGGTTCATGGAGGACGCCGACCCGAGCGTCCGCGAGCATCTCGACATGAACGTCGTCCGTTCCGCCTGGAGCGAGATCGCGGCCTCGGCGAACCGCCACTACGAGCCCGGCGTGTTCACCACGTTCATCGCCTACGAGTACACCTCGGCCGGCGCCGGCGGGATCTACGAGAACTTGCATCGCAACGTCGTCTTCCGCGGCGCCGAGGTGCCGGACATTCCCTTTTCCCGGCTCGACTCCTACAACCCGGAGGACCTCTGGGCCAGGATGGACGAGTGGCGTGCTGACGGTTTCGAGGCGATGGCGATTCCCCACAACACGAACGGCTCCGGCGGGCGGATGTTCGAGTACGAGTACTTCGAGGGCGGCGCGATCGACCAGGCCTACTCCGACCTGCGGAGCCGCAACGAGCCGATCGTCGAGATCACCCAGACCAAGGGCACGTCGGAGACCCATCCGGCGCTGTCGCCGAACGACGAATGGGCGGGCTTCGAGATCATGCCGTACCGGGTCTCCACCAGCATCCTGAGCAAGCCGCCGGGCAGCTATGTGCGGGACGCGTTCCGGCGGGGCCTGACGATCGAGGCGGGCGGCGTGTCGAACCCCTACAAGCTGGGCGTCATCGGCTCGTCCGACACCCACGTCGCCGCCGGTTCCTTCGACGAGACGAACTACTGGGGCGCCTCCGGCCTCATGCAGACGTCGCCGGAGCAGCGCGGCTCGGTCCCCAGCGAGCCGGGGGCCGGGGCCGACCTGCAGAATCCCACCGCCGCCGCGCGGCCGATCGACGATGGCACCGGCCGCATCTACCCGTTCACGACGGCGATCACGAACGGCGCCTCGGGGCTCGCGGCGGTCTGGGCCGATGCCAACACGCGCGAGGCGATCTTCGACGCTATGCGCCGCAAGGAGAGCTTCGCCACCAGCGGTACGCGGATCAAGGTCCGGTTCTTCGGCGGCCCGGCGCTCGCCGGCCTCGACCTCGACGATCCGGAGCTGGTCACGACCGCCTATGAGACCGGCGTGCCGATGGGCGGCGACCTCACCGGCGACGACGGCGGCGAAGCGCCGAGCTTCCTCGTCTGGGCGATGCAGGACACGATGGCCGCGCCGCTCCAGCGCGTCCAGATCGTCAAGGGCTGGGAATCAGGCGGCGAGACCGCGGAGATGGTCTACGACGTCGCCTGCTCCGACGGCCTCGAAGTCGACCCGGCCACCCACCGCTGCCCCGACAACGGCGCCACCGTCGACCTCAGCGACTGCTCGACCAGCACCGACGTCGGCGCTGCCGAGCTGAAGACCGTCTGGATCGACCCGGGCTTCGACCCGGGCCAGCGGGCCTTCTACTACGCGCGGGTGCTGGAGAACCCGGTTTGCCGCTGGTCGTCCTGGGACGCGCTGCGAGCCGGCACGACGCCGCGGCAGGACTTCCCGGCGACGATCCAGGAACGAGCCTGGTCGTCGCCGATCTGGTACACGCCTTAGGGTCTCGGTTCACAACGGAGGTCAGGTGGAGGAACGGACGATGCTGGAATCATCCCTTACAGGCCTTGTCGCGGCGGTCGTAGCGCTCGTAGGTCGTTGGTTGATTGTCATTGTGACCGAGCGACGGCGCGAGCGACACGACTCGTTGGCAGTGTGCCGAAGCTACGCCGACCCGATCTCGCGAGCTGCGAAAAGGCTGTTCTGGCGACTGAGAGAGATGACCGTTGCTGACCGCGCCACCTCGTACTTCTCGGAACCTAGAACGAACTTCGAAGAGTACAAGTACAACAGCACACTCTATCGGATATGCGAGATGGTGGGGTGGTTGCGGGCGTATCGTCTTGAGATCAACTACTTTCCCATCAACGCTAGGGAACTGAAGTCGGTGACTGATGCCATCGAGTTCTTCGAGAGTACCCTGTCCGAGGGAGCTCATGTCGAGCTTGAGCGTGCTCGGCGTGTTTGCAAAACGCTAGGAATCAGCGAGTTGAATGAACGAGAATTGGAGGCGAAGGCCCTCGACGTAGAAAGGACCCTCAAGCGCGCCCTGCAGTTGGAAGGTGTGGATTTGGCGACTGAGCTTCGTGGACGGCGTCGAAAAGCCTTGTGCACGGAGGTTGCGGATATCTTGTCGTACGGATCGGAGTTGTCGGATGAACAGTGTGAGTCGGTCGTTTCGGCCCTCGCGATACGAGAAGCGTGGTTGTATCGCGACTACCAGGACGGCTTGGGGGATCTGATGTTGCGGCCGGTTTCGAGGGGATCTCGGCGCTTCGACGTGATTGGCTTCGCCGAGTTTGAACGCTTCCTTCGTACCAACGACCCTGACCAGAGAATCTGGGTGTCGAGAGTTCAAGGACTCGTCGATGACCTTGACGTTGGTGGTGGGAACCAGGGCGATGCGAGAACTGAGATGTTCCGAATGACGCTCACGGCCACGGGCGGGCTGCTCGCGGCGTTAGGCGACTTGGATTCCGACAGGCGGGCCGCGTTGGGGACAACGCTCAGGGAAGTAGAGGACCTGCGCTGTCGCTTCGGGTCGGTGCCAGAAGGCTCGCAAACAGAAGACGGCTGAGCCAAGATGATAGGAGTGGCTGGCATGTCCTTCTTTCGGTGCCGACCGGCTGTGAAGCCGGGCACGCGGATGGCGGAACCGTCGCCCATGACCCGGCCTACACGCCTCTTCAAGGTCAGGAGGACTCCCTCAGACCGAGCCTAGAGGAGAGTTGTTCCTTGAAGTCGTCGAACGCCGCGGAGTCTCCACGAGTGATCTCATCGAGTGCGAAGAATCTGTCGGTGGTCGGGGACTCACCGCGAAGAAGGTCGTGGTCCAGGCCAGCGATTCCGAGAATCGTCCAGCACTCGGTGAAACCGTCCTTCTTGGCCTTTTGGTGGCTCTTCTCGGCTTCACCTACTCGGTTGTGGACGTTCGATACGTCCTTGCCGCCCTTGATCTCGATGGCGATGACTGGGCGGCTGCGGCCGGAAGGTAGCTCCTCATGGATGGCGATGTCGGGGTCTGAGGCGAAGAAGATGCGGATGGGCGCGCCTGCAGCGTTCCGCATCTTGATCGTGGACCGGTCCACTTCGACGTGAGCGCGTCCGGTCAGGACGGCGATCAAGTCGAACACCCGTCTTGTGGCTTGCTGACCGACTAGGTTCAGGGCCCCGCCCCGCAACTGCGGTCCTAGTGTGAGCAGAGTCAGGTCGTGGACCTTCGATCGGGTCAGTTCGTCCACGGAGTGCACGAGGTGGGTCGCGCTGATGCAGAGGCAGCGCGCGAGTTCGGCCACACGTTCCTGCTGCGCCTTCGAGAGGGCTCCCTTCTCCTCCATCGACTTGAACCCGCTCAGCCCATGCGCCTTGCCGTAGAACTGCTTCTGCGAGAAACCGAGCAGGAGCCTGTAGTAGCCGAGGAGGTTCGGGTGAGCCTCGAGTAGGCACGGCACCGCGAACACCATCTCCCCTCTCAGCCCCCAGCCAGCTAGGCGTTGAAGTGCTGCCGTATCGGCGAATTGGCGGAGTTCCCGGTCTACCTTGTGGATGTCCGCTTCGGAGGAGGCCCGCAAGAGGGCATCAAGCAAGTGGGTTGACCGAAGTCGCTCCAGGCTCTGGTAGAAGGAGATCTGGAGGACCGGCAGCGGGGGGTCCAGTGTCACTGCGCCGTGTCGTAGTCGAGCGTAAAGAGGGTTCGTTGGGCCGAACGGATCCGCTTTGCAGCGAGTTCGCCGTACTCGCGGTTGAGTTCGATACCGACGTACCTGCGGCTCTGCTGTTCGCAAACGACTCCGACTGTTCCCGAGCCGAAGAAGGGATCGAGCACCCAGTCCCCCGGGATGGACCCAGTAAGAATGCAGGGTTCGATCAGTGTTGGAGGGAAAGTGGCGAAGTGGGCGCCGGCGAAAGGCTCCGTGGGTACGGACCAAACGGTCCGGCGGTTCCTGCCGTTCACGCGGGCCTTGGACGCGTCATAGTGGTAGCGAAGGGATTTCGTGAACAGGAACATGTACTCATGGGATCGAGTCGGGCGGTCCTTCACGCTCTCGGGCATGCAGTTGGGCTTCTCCCAGATGACGTCGCTGCGGAAGTACCAGCCAGCGTCCCTTAGGGCGAAGGCGACCATCCACGGTATCCCCACGAGGTCCTTCGGCTTCATGCCCTTCGGGGTCCTTGCCCTGTAGCTCATCGCCCGAACGGGGTTCTTTTTGTCCGGTGCGCGTGTCGCGCGGTTACCGCTCGTGTAGCTGTCGCCAAGGTTGAGCCACAGCGTGCCGTCGTCCCGAAGAACCCTCCGCACCTCGTGGAAGATCGCGGTCAGACGCTCGACGTAGAGGGTCGGATCCGGCTCTGCGCCGATCTGATTCTCTTCGGCATAGTCACGGAGCCCCCAGTAAGGGGGGGAGGTAACGCACGTCCGGAACTGGGAGTCAGGTAGGACCGGCAGAATCGCCTCGGCTGCTCCCTGGAAGAGTGTGGAGCCTTCGAGAGGGACCGGATCCTTCGCTGGTGTAGCGCTGACTACGTCCACGCCCCGACTCTACTACCGGCTTCGTCTCCAAATGGCCGGCGCGCCTTCCGCTTCGGGCTAGGTGTCGCGCGTCGTCCGCGCCCGCCATCGGGCCTGCAAGAGCACCACGACGAGCGCCAAGGCGCCGCCGAGCAGGGCGAGTGCGGGCGTGTCGGCGCCTTCTTCGCCGAGTGCGGCGTTGAGTCCGGCGCCGGCAAGCACGCCAGCCAGCACCGCGAGTAGCGCCCCACCGACGACCCGCGTCGTGGAGCGGTGTGCTTCCTCAGGCACTACGCAGTCGTCTCCCTGTAGTGGCGGTCGAGTTTGTCGAGCGGTTCAAGCCCGCGCCCGGCATCGCTTCGCGCCGCGCGCCTCCCGAATCGCCTCTCGGTGTTGTGTTCGGCCAGGGCACGCATGGACAGATCCTCAATCAGCTCGTTGAGGCTGAGGCTGCGCTCCGCGGCGAAAGCCGCGAGCCGGTCCCGGTGGGCATCCGGGATGCTGATCGTCAGAGTCGCCATGTGTGTCCCCGTCTCTGAGCCACCGGCCGGGCGTGGCCACGCGGGAACCCGCATCGTCTGCTGGCGGCTCGTCCTCGGTGAGGTTACAGGAACGTGCCCGACCCAGAATCGCCGAGAACCGTCAATGGCTTGACGGGTTCCTGGGCAATCCGTAGCGTCACCCTGTAGCGACACCAGGAGCGCGCGGACCTCAATGAAACGACCAAGACCAAGGCCAGTGGACCTTTCCGCGTATGAACTGGCCGGCTGGCTCGAGACCGCCCACTTGCTGCGCTCGCCGAGGAACTCTCGGCGCCTCCTCGCAGCGAGTCAACGCGCCGCCGACGGACAAGGCGAGGTCTTCGCTATCGACGAACTCCGCCGCCGGCTCGGTCTAGAGGCGGTGTGCCAGCGACCGGGCGGCGAGAAACCGCGGCGAGGATCTTCCAGGGACGCTCCCTTGCTGGAAGACCTGCGGGACACCCCATGAAGATCGACGATCTCAGCATCACCCTCTTTTCCTGGAACGACATTCCGCCCCACTCCTACCTGGGTCGTGGCCCGTTCGACCCGGCCGGAAAGCCGAACCAGGTCGGCGAACTCGCCCTGGTGACGATCCGGACCGACGACGGCATCGAAGGCCACTCCTTCCTCGGCATGGGGGCGAGCATCGCGGCCCAGCCGCTGCTGCGGATGCTCAAGCCGATCGTGATGGGGCGCGATCCGCTGGCTAGGGAACAGCTCTACCAGGAGATGCTGGAGCGCCGGCTGGTGGTTCAGCCGTGGGTGGTCGGCGCCGTCGATGTCGCGCTCTGGGACCTCGCCGGCAAGGCGGCGGGGGAGCCGATCCACCGGCTGCTCGGCACGTACCGGGAGAAGCTGCCCGCTTACGCCAGCTCCGAGCAGCAGCCGAGCGTCGAGGCGTACATCGAGCAGGCGCTCTCCTATCAGGGCAACGGCTGGCAGGGCTACAAGATCCACCCGTTCCGGGTCTGGCGGGACGACATGGAGATCTGCCGCGCCGTGCGCAAGGCGGTGGGCGGCAGCTTCCCACTGATGCTCGACTCGACCTGGGGCTACGACTATCCGCAGGCCCTGCGGGTCGGCAAGCTGGTCGAGGAACTCGACTTCGAGTGGTACGAGGACCCGCTCGGCGACCAGGACATCTACAACTACACGAAGCTGCGGCAGCAGCTACGGATCCCCATCCTGGCGACCGAGTTCCCCGGCGCCTGGTACGACTCGTTCGCGCCGTGGATCTACAACCAGGCCACGGACTACCTGCGCGGCGACGTCGCGCTCAAGGGGGGCATCACCGGTTGCCTCAAGGCCGCCCACCTGGCCGAGGGCTTCGGGATGAACTTCGAGATCCACCACGGCGGTAACTCGCTGAACAACGTTGCGCACCTTCACATCAGCGCGGCGATCCGCAACTGCGAGTGGTTCGAGGTCCTGCTGCCGGCCGGCGCTCAGAAGTACGGTCTGGTCGAGGACATCGAGGTCGATGCAGACGGCTACGTCCACGTCCCGATGAGCCCCGGCCTCGGCGTCGAGATCGACTTCGATCTGATCGAGCGCAACAAGATCACGGAGTTGCGCTAGACCACTGGGACTCCCCACCATTTGGCAAGTGGGGTAATCGGCCTCGATTGTCGGTGCGCGGCGTTGGGTTTTCCGCAGTCACGTTGAGTGTTCAGACGAGTCGGTGCCTGCGTTGATGTGGTTTCGCGATTTCGTGTTGGCGGGTGTTCCGTCCCGTGGGGTTGAGGTTCCGGTCTGATGGTGGGTTCGGGGATTCGGTCCGGGACGGTCGGGGTTCGGGCGTGTCGTTTTGGCTGGTGTTTGCTCGGCCTCGGTAGGCGCGGCGGCTTCTTCGGGGTGGTTTCGTTGTCCGTGCGGCGCCTGGAAGAGGGTCCGGTCTCGGAGCATGGCGCAGGCGATGCGGAGGAGCCGGTCGCCGACGATGCGCAGTGCGTGTCCGTGGGTTTTGCCCCTCTTTCGGGCGCGGTCGTACCTGGCGCGGGATTCGGGGTCTCTCTGGACGGCGACTCTGGTCCAGTGGTAGACGGCGTCGGCGAGTCTGTGGTTCCTGGCTCGTCGCTGGCGGACGGTCTTCCTGTTGCCCGAGCTGACGGTTATGGGTGCTACTCCGGCGAGGCATCTCAGGGCGGCGTGGTCGCGTTGTCGTATGGCCTGTTCGGCTTCGGTGAGGAGGGTGGCGAGCACGTGGTTTCCGATTCCGGGTATGGAGTCGAGGATGGCGGCGTCGCGGAGTTCGTCGTCTTCGGTCTTGGTTTCCTTGGCCTGTTGGAGTGTTTGCTGGAGCTGGCGTCTGGCCTTGTCGATCTGCTTGTTGTACTGCTCGAGGATCGGCAGCAGGCTCAGGATGCGGTTTCTGGCGCTTTCGACGCTGGCGTCCCGGCGCTTGATCGGCTGGGCCTTCAGGCGTTCTCTGAGTTCGTCGGCGTCGATCCGGCGGACGCGGTGCTTCTTGAGCAGCTTGGCCAGTGTGGTCTTCCTCGTGCGCCGGGCCTTGTCCGGAGTGGGCACGCGCTTCCACAGGTCGATCGCCCAGGGCGTCGTCACGTCGCCATCGGTCGCGTCGAGAAACTGCGGGTAGTAGTCCACGAGATGCTGTCGGATGCGATTCGCGATCCCGTTGCGGTCTTCGACGAGTTCCTTCCTGGCGCGGGCTTTGCCGCGCATCTCGATGACGTCGTCGTCGGGTTCCGGGACCGGTCTGAGGCATTCCGGATCGGTGCGCAGCGCCGAGGCCAGCGCCTTGGCGTCGCGCCGGTCGTCCTTGGCGCCGGCGGCCGAGAAGCGGTCGCGGAAACGGTCGAGCTGCATGGGGTTGATGGAGTGGACGGGAAAGCCCGATTCCATCAGGGTTTCGACCACGGGTCCGTGCGGCACCTCGATGGCGACCCCGATCCGGTCCGCCGGGCGCCGGGCGCGGTCGAGGAGCCAGTCGCTCATGGCGGCGAGGCCCCTGCCGCCGTGGTCGAACGCCCGCTCCTTGACCACCCTGCCCCGGTGGTCCATCAGGCAGACGTGGTGTTCTCGGCTTCCCCAGTCCACGCCGGCGGTGTACGTCGTCGTCATGTTGTCCTCCCTGGTGGGTTAGCGTTGGCTGGTCGGCTCACCGCGATGCCGTTCGGTACCTGTACTGGCGCTCATGGCGCATACTCCCCACTGGATGTTCATCGCGGTGCAGGCAGCCAGGGCACAAATCCCAGCAGGGTGCTCGATGCACAGTGCGCCGTTGGTGCTCCTGGCTGCCCGCCGACTCCACGAGGCTCCGGTCAGCGTCGCGGGAGGGCCCGCCGCGGCGCCGGCCGCGGAAGCTGCCGGTCCCGCGGAAAACGGCAAGCCGTTTCCCGCCGGACCTTGGAAAACCGGCGGACCGGTTTCCCACAGCTACCGCGGCCTCGGCGGCTGCGGCGGATCGGTACAAGACGGTGACCGGATTCAACCCCGGAAAGGTACAGGTGCGCCGGCCTGACATCCGACCGCCCGAGGACGGGCGCTCGGACTGTGACGCGGCTGACGCGGGGACGCGCCAGCCGGGTTCTGGCCGGCATCAGACGCGAGCCGCGAAGCGGCGAGCCAGTGTTCCTACTTGCCCGCCAGCTCCATCTTCAGCCAGGAAACCAGCGCCGGCTCGAGGTCCTCGTTCTTTGGGAACATCGGCAGACCGTGCTCGGGGCCGTCGTAGATCTTGGCGGTCGAGTTCGGGTGCTTCGAGCCATCGACCGCTCCCTTTAGGCGGTCGGCGACGCCCGGTGTGATCGTGTCGCCGGTCGCCGCGGCGGCGAACACAGCCAGATCCGACCTGGCCGCCATGTTGGCGACCGCGCCGTCGCTCGGCGGTCCGGAGAGCAGCATCAACGCCTTGACACCCTTGTTGCGCTCGGCCAGATCGGCCGTCAGCATCGCGCCGCAACTGGCGCCCCCAGCGCCCATCCTGGAAGTGTCGACGCCTTCCTGCTTGCTCAGGTACTTGAACGCCATGTCGACGTCCCCCGCCGCCGTTTGTAGGAACGGCGGGAACCCGCCGGCCTCGCGGATACCGGCGCCGCCACTCTCGCCGAAGCCGCGCAGGTCCATCGTCAGCACGTGCACGCCCGCGTCGACGAGCTGCGACGCGATGCCCTTCCAGGACTTCCGGTCCATGTTGCACTGGTGGATCAGCAGCATCGCCGGGCCAGGCTTGCCGGGCGACATGTAGGTCGCCTTGAGCATCGTGCCGTCGGACGCCTTGAGGTCGACGTCCATCGACCCGGCCGCCGCCGGCATGGCCGCCAGCGCCAGGAGCGCCGCCGTGGCAAGAAGGGAAGTGGTGTACCGCATGAGTTTCTCCTCTCGGTGGGATGCGGCTGCGCGCATCGTGGATCCCGGCGTGCCGGTTTCTCAGGTTGTGTTGCAAGTGCGACGCGCACTCTACTACCGCGGAACCAGTGCCACGATCCGCACCGGCGCCCCGGTGCCGCCTTCGATCTTCATGGGCAGCGCGGCGAGCAGGAAGCCGGTCTCCGGTACTTCCGACAGGTCGCCGACGTTCTCCAGGTTGGGGATACCCGCGGCGCCACCGATCTGGTGGACGATGAAGTCGGTCGACTGGCCGTAGTCGATGCTGGCCGTGTCGATGCCGAGAAGACCGATGTTGCGTTCCTCGATCAGCAGGCGGGCCGCGTCCTCGCCGACGCCGGGGAAGTGGAGGTTGCTGGCGTCGCCGGGCGTGTCGTCGCCGAGGTAGGCGAGAGCGTCGGGCCACCGGGATGCCCAGCCCGTGCGGATGAGGACCGCCACGCCGGCCGGCACCGGGCCGTGCCGTTCTTCCCAGGCGAGAACGTCGGCCGCGGTCACGAGGTAGTCCGGGTCGGCCGCGGCCGATTCGCTGACGTCGACGACGATGCCGGGCAGGATAAGGCGGTCGAGCGGAATCGACGCGACATCGTCTCCGCCTTCGGCGAAGTGGACGGGAGCGTCGAGGTGGGTGCCGCCGTGCTCGGCGGTCGCGAACTCCTTGGCGGCGTAGAAGTAGCCGGCCTCCGTCATGCCCTCGGCGAGCGTGTCGAGAGCGAACCCCTTGGTGTCGGTGGGCCAGTAGAGGGTGTTGCCTCCGTAGGCGTGGCTCAGATCGATCATCCGCCAGTTGGTGACGTCTTCCACGCCGACCGGACTTGCCGCCTCCTCGGGCGGCGGTGCCGCACAGGCAGCGAGAAGCACTCCGCCAGTGAGAAAGGAGGGAAGGGAAGCGATCTGAGTTCTTCTCCTGGTCATGGCGCTCTCCTCCCGGCTAGCCCTCGAGCAGCGCAATCATCTCGTCGATCTTCGTGAGCGTCTCGGCCAGTTCGGTTCGGTGCTCGTCGGACTCGACCTCCTCGAGGGCCTCCATCCGCCGCTGGCGGCGGTCAAGGGCGATGTCGAGCGCGGTCTGGCCCTGCAGGGTCTCCGCGCCCGGGTCGATCCCGCGCTCCAACAGCAGGCGCGCCCCGTCGACCATGCCGTAGAGGCTCGCCCAGTGGAGCATGTTGTAGCCCTCGTCGTCCGTGGACTCGGGATCCAGGCCTCGCTCGAGGAACTCCCGCAACAGCTCGACGTCCTCCCGCAGGATGACCGGACGGGCGAGTTGGAAGCGGCCCTCCTGTTCCCCGGAAGGGTCGGCGCCAGCATCCAGGAGGGTGCGGAGGCAGCTTCTGTCTGCGAGCCGGTGCGAGCGCATCAGAGCTACCCAGAGCGGTGAAGCGCCGTCCGGGTCCGGCCGGCTGGACGCCTCGGGGTCGTCGGCAAGGGCGGCCTTCAGTTCATCGCAGCGGCCGAGGCCGGCAAGGTCGGCCGTGGAGATCACGGGATCGTGTGCCAGCGCGAGGTCGATCTGGGCGTTCTGCCGGACGCTGGGCGAGATCAGGATCAGCGACAGGGGCGTCTGGCCGTTCTCGAATGGTTCCACAAGCAGGTCCGGCCGTTCGGGGAGCGCCCTCTCCAGGTGCTCCACCGGCCGCGAGACGACGAAGTGGCGGCGGAACGCGTCGTTGTCGAGGAATGAGAGCGAAGCGTCGAACGCCGATTCGCCCGCGATCATCGCCTCGAGGTAGTCGACGTAGGTCTCCCGGCTCTGGACGCCCACGATCCGGTCCTGCTCTTCGCCGTTCCGGAAGAAGAGGACGTGCGGCACACCGTTGACCCGCAGCCCCCGGTAGATGTCGGGCGACTCGTCGATGTCCAGCTTGCCGATCTTCGCCCGTCCCGCCATCTCCGGCGCCAGGCTTTCGACGATCGGGTCGACCACCTTGCACGGGACGCACCAGGTGGCGGTGAAGTCCACCAGAACGGGCACGTCGGTCTGGTAGACCTCCTGCTCGAAGTTGTCGCTGTTCAGCAGGACGACCTGAGCGCCGGGGTCGGCGGCGCCGGTCGCGTCGCCGCCGGCGGCGCACGCCGCCAGGGCGCCTGCGAGCAGGACACCAAGGTAGAAGCGGCCTTTCATTGCGGCACCTCCTGGCTACAACGCTAGCGCGGTCGAGAAGTCCGGCACTCCCCTCCAGCGTCCCGGGTCGCTGGCCCGCATCACGGCGATCGTCTTGATCGCCTCGGGGTTCGCGATGCCGTGGGGCATCTGGCCGGTGAGCACCCGGATCACGTTCTCGGCCTGGCGGATCGGACACTCGCCCAGGAACACCGGCGAGAAGCCGGCGATGTGCGGGGTCACGATGCAGTTGGGCAGCTTCAGCAGCGGGTCGTCCGGGTCGATCGGTTCCTTCTCGGTGACGTCGAGCGCGGCGGCCTCGATCTGACCGTCCGCGAGCGCTTCGGCGAGGGCCGTACCGTCGATGATCTTCCCGCGCGCCGCGTTGACCAGGAGCGCGGTCGGCTTCATCAGCGCCAGCGTGTCCCTGTTGATCAGGTGGTGCGTCTCCTCGGTCATCGAACAGTGGATCGTCACGTAGTCGGCCTCGGCGAGCAGCTCCTCGAGCGGCACGATCTGGACGCCGTAGAGGTCGGCCGCGACCTGGTCGACGTACGGGTCGGCGGCGATGATCCGGGCCGGCCCGAAGCCGCGAACGCGTGTAGCGAAGGCGCGGCCGATGTTGCCGAAGCCGATGATGCCGACGGTGTGGCCGGCGATCCGCCGGGCGCGAGTGAGGAGCCCGATCATCGATTCCCGATGGCCCCAGCGGCCCTCGCGGGTCGTGCCGGTGGCGTCGACCACGCACCGCGTCAGCGCGAGCATCAGCGCCATCGCGTGGTCCGCCACCTCGGTCGTGTTCGACCCGGGCACGTTGGTCGCCAGGATGCCGAGCTCGGTCGCGGCGTCGAGGTCGATCGAGTCGACGCCGACTCCCAGCCGGCTCACCACCTTGAGCTTCGGACAGCGCTCGAGCACGGAGCGCGACGTCAGCGGCATCACGCCGATCAGGGCGCCGTCGGCGTCGGACAGCAGGTCGGCAAGGTCGTCCTCGCTCCGGCAGACACCCTCCACGACCTCGAAGCCCTGCTCCTCGATCAGATCCCGGCGGTTGAAGGGATTCCGCTGCATCGCTACTTTCACGTTCCGCTCCTTGTCCGGCTCTTGCGGCAGGTTAGACCACGGGGCAAAGCCCGCCATCCAGGTTGATCGCCGTTCCGGTGATGTAGGCGCCGCGTTCCGAGACCAGGAACGCGATCAGGTCCGCGTACTCCTCCGCTTCGCCGACGCGCCCCAGAGGGACCCGCTTGCCCATCGCCTCGTAGACCGACTCGACGTCGACGCCCTGGCCCTCCGCCCGGCGCACCCACTGCTCGCTCTTGATCAGGCCGATGCAGATCGTGTTGACGCGGATGTTGTCGGCGGCCAGTTCGTTGGCCAGCGACTTCGGCAGGTTGATGCCGGCGGCGCGGGTGACGCTGGTCGGCAGCGCCCTCGCCGGCGCCGCCTTGCCGCCGCCGATCGTCGCGTTGACGATCGCACCGCCGCCGCGCTCCCGCATCGACGGCACGACGCCCCGGCAGAACCGCACCGCGCCCATCACCTTGAGCTGGATGTCCGCCATCCAGGCCTCGTCGCCCAGCGCTTCGAGGCCCTGGGCGGCCGATGCGCCGGCGTTGTTGATCAGAATGTCGACGCCGCCGAACTCGGCGGTCACCGCGTCGATGAAACGGTCGACGTCGCTGCCGGACGTGACGTCGGCGGCCTGGGCGAAGACTGCGCCACCGCCCGCCGCGCGCAACTGGCCGGCCGCCCGCTCCAGGTTCTCCGCCCGGCGCGCGCAGATCGCGACCCGAACCCCCTCGCTCACGAGCCGGTACGCCGTCGCGAGCCCCATCCCGTCGCTGCCGCCGGTGACGATCGCCACCTTGCCTTCAAGACCAAGTTCCAGCATTCGTTTCGTCCTTGAGCTGTTCGAGTGAAACCGTGAGTGTGCCTGCCCCGAGCCGGCTCGCGCAAGCCGGGGACCGTCTGCACGGGGAGAGCGCCGCTGCGCGTAGAGTCATACCGCCTGCAATGATCACCAGACGCGGCTTCCTTTCCAGCGCCGGGAGTGCTTTGGCCAGCATGACAGCCGGCCTGACCGCGGCGCGGCAGGCGGCCGTGGCGCTGGCTCAACACTCCGAGGCGTCGAACATGAAGATCACCGAACTCGAGACGATCCTGATCGACAACATCGACCCGCCGATCGGGCACCGGAAGTGGCTGTTCATCCAGCTCAGGACGGACGAGGGCCTGGTCGGCCTGGGTGAGCGGGTTTCCGGCGGCGCCACGAACCTCAAGCCGCAGATCGAGCTTCTGAACGACCTCTTCGACCGCTTCGTGGTCGGCCAGAGCCCCTTCGACGTGGAGAAGATCTGGCAGCGGATGAAGACGACGCTCCACGACTACAGCCACCCCGGGCTGTACGGCGTGCCGGCGTTCTCGGCGATCGAGATGGCCTGCTGGGACCTGATCGGCAAGGCGACGAACCAGCCGGTCTACAACCTCCTTGGCGGCAGGTACCACGACAAGCTCCGCGCCTACGCGTACCTGAACAGCTCCGGCATCTGGGAGAACCCGTCACTCGCCGGCGAGCGAGCGCAGGAGCTGGTCGACCGCGGCATCACCTGCTGCAAGCTCGACCCGTTCTCGCCGATCACCGGTCCGCCGCGGGACTACTCGCTGAAGACGATCCGCCACGTGGCGACGATCTTTCGCGCCATGCGGGACGCGGTGGGCGACGAACTGGAGATCGGCATCGGCACCCACGGCCAGTTCTCGACCGCGGTGGCTCTGCGGGTCGCGGACATCCTCGAGGAGTTCGACCCGTTCTTCTTCGAGGAACCGGTGCCGCCGGAGAACGTCGACGAGATGGCCCGGGTGGCGGCCCACACCAGCATCCCCATCGCCACCGGGGAGCGGCTGGTCAACATGTTCGAGTTCGCGGAAGTGCTCGAGAAGCAGGCGGCACAGATCATCCAGCTCGACATCGGCCAGTGCGGCGGCCTCCTGGTGGCGAAGAAGATCGCCGGCATGGCCGAGACCCGCTACGCGATGATCGCGCCGCACATGTACTGCGGCCCGGTCGCGGCGTCGGCGGCGATACAGCTCGACACCTGTTCGCCGAACTTCCTGATCCAGGAGTTCAACACGAACGACCTGCACAGTGACATCTTCGTGGAGCCGATCAGGTTCGAGAACGGGTTCATCGAACCGCCGACCGGGCCCGGGCTGGGCGTGGAGCTCGACATGGCGGTGGTCGAGAGGCATCGAGCCGCTTGAGCGGTGGTCTGACTCTGGCGATTCTCGCTGCCGGCCGTTCGGCGAGGTTCGGGCGCCCGAAGACGCTCGAACCGGTCGGTCCGGCCGGCGAGGTGCTGTTCGAGTACGCGATCTGCGACGCGGTCCGCGCCGGTTGCGGGAAGGTCGTGTTCGTCACGTCGGCGGACTGGAACGACCAGCTCATGAGCCGGGCGGCCGAACGGGCCGGCGGGGCGGTTCCCGTCGACTCGGTGATCCAGAGCCTCGACGACCTGCCGGCCGGTGCGGGGCCGCCGGCCCAGCGGGCCAAGCCGTGGGGCACCGGCCATGCCGTGCTCGCGCTGCGGAAGAAGATCGAGGAACCGTTCCTGGTCGTCAACGCGGACGACTTCTACGGTCCAGGAGCTATTGAGTCGTTTGGGCGGCGATCGGCCGCCGGTCTGGTCGAGGGAGACGATTCGCACTTCCTCGGCGCCTACGAACTCCACCGCACCGGCGTTTCCCGGACCAGCGGCGTCAACCGGGGCATCCTCACGGCAGGCCCGGACTCGACCCTCAAAGGGATCGACGAGATCTACGACGTGCGAGAGACCGACTCCGGTCTCGTCGGTCGCGACGGCGACGGCGAAGCTCGATCGCTGGCCCCCGGCTGTCCGTGCTCGATGAACCTGTGGGGCTTTCGGCCCTCAATCTTCGGACTGCTCGAAGCGGCGTTCACCGACTTCTACGCGGGCCTCGACGATTCGCTGCAAGATGAGTTCCTGCTCAGCGAAACGGTCGGACACCTGATCGACCAAGGGTCCGCACGCGTCAGGCTCCTGCCGATGGCGCAGAACACTGCTGGCCTGACCTACCCCGGCGACCTGCCGCCCGTCGCAACGACCTTGCAGCAGTGCGTGGACGCGGGCAACTATCCTGCCGACCTCGGCGACTGGTTCGCCAGTCGCGCTTCCCGCAGACCCGCGTGAGCGATCCCGGCCGGCACCGACCTCCAGCCAGCCGCGGGTCGGGGGAGAGGGTCCCAGGGGGCTGTCGGCAAGCGACGCCCGATGACCTCTCATCGACCGACGCCCAACCGGAGCGCAGCCGACCGCAGCGAGCACTCACCTCCCATTCACGAAGAAAGTGCGAGCGGCCCCTGGGACCCTCTCCCCCGACCCGTGGCTGGCGGGTGTGCCCGCCGCCGCCGTCGCCGCCATGCGCCTGAACAGCCTCGACTGGACCGTCCTCGCCGCCTACGGCGCGCTCGCGCTAGCCGTTGGACTCGTCTTCGCCCGGCGCGCCGGCGCCGGCACCAGCCAGTTCTTCCTGGCCGGGCGGAATCTGCCGTGGTGGCTGCTCGGCACGTCGATGGTCGCCACGACCTTCTCGACCGACACGCCGAACCTGGTGACGGACCTGGTGCGGAACGGTGGCGTCTCCGGCAACTGGATGTGGTGGGCCTTCCTCATCACCGGGATGTGCACGACGTTCTTCTACGCGAAGCTGTGGCGACGCTCGGGGGTGTTCACGGACATCGGGTTCTACGAACTCAGGTACTCGGGGCGGGCGGCGGTGTTCCTGCGCGGCTTCCGGGCTCTGTACCTCGGCGTGTTCTTCAACGTGATGATCATGGCGGCCGTGCTGCTCGCGGGGATCAAGATCGGCGGCGTACTGCTCGGGGCAGACAAGTACACGACGGTGCTCGTTGCGGCGGCCGGCACCGCGGCGTACTCCGCGACCTCCGGCCTGTGGGGGGTCGTGGTCACCGACCTCATGCTGTTCGTCATCGCGATGGTGGGCTCGGTGGCCGCCGCCTGGTACGCGCTGGCGCACCCGGCCGTCGGCGGCCTCTCGGGACTCGTCTCAAACCCCGACATCGCCGCGCGGCTCGCCCTGCTGCCGGACTTCGCGAACTGGGAGACGGCGGCCACCGTGTTCCTGATCCCCGTCGCCGTCCAGTGGTGGTCGACCTGGTACCCGGGCGCCGAACCGGGAGGCGGCGGCTACGCGGCCCAGCGCATGCTCGCGGCCCGTAGCGAGCGGGACTCGATGGGCGCCACCCTGTGGTTCAACATCGCCCACTACGCGCTGCGACCCTGGCCGTGGATTCTGGTCGCGCTGGCCTCGCTGGTCGTCTATCCGACCCTGGACTCGATCGCCGCGGCCTTCCCGCATCTGGATCCGTCGATCATCCGGCACGACCTCGCCTACCCGGCGATGCTCGTCTTCCTGCCGCACGGCCTGCTCGGCCTGGTCGTCGCGTCGCTGGCGGCGGCGCTGATGTCGACGATCTCGACGCATCTCAACTGGGGCGCCTCCTACATCGTCGACGACGTGTACCGGCGCTTTGTCCGGCCGGGCCGCGGCGAGTCGCACTACGTCCTGATCGCCCGGCTGTCCACGATCGCCCTGGTCGCGCTGGCGGCGGTGGTGGCGCTCTGGCTCGAGAACGCGATGCAGGCGTTCCAGATCCTGCTCCAGATCGGCGCCGGTACCGGGCTGATCTTCCTGCTGCGCTGGTTTTGGTGGCGCATCAACGCCTGGTCCGAGATCTCGGCGATGGTCATCTCGTTCGGGGTTGCCGTTTGGTTCCAGTTCGTCCATGAGGGAGTCGGGCTCGTGCTGCCCTCGACGGCGGCGCAGCTCCTGCTCGGTGTCGGGCTCACCACGGCGGTCTGGTTCGGCGTGACGATGGCCACCCGGCCGACGGAGACGGCGGTTCTGCAGTCGTTCTACGACCGCGTCCGCCCGTTCGCGCGGGGCTGGCGGAGGGTCGTCGAAACGCAAGCGGACGAGCCCGGCAGCGCCACAGCGGCGTTACTCGCCTGGATGCTCGGCTGCGCCGCGGTCTACGCCGCCTTGTTCGGCACGGGAATGGCGCTCTATGGGCGCTTCGGTGCCGCTGCCGTTCTTGGCATCGCCGCGCTGGCGGCAGCGTACGGCTTGTTCCGCATCCTGCCGCGCACGGCCTAGATCTCCTCGAAGTGCGCCGAGAAATGCGGCAGCGCTTCCGGAGCGTCCACGATTCGCAGCCCCCGAATCCGTTCGCGTTCGGCGTACAGCTCCACCAGCGCCTCCACGACGTAGTCCATGTGGGACTGCGTGTAGACCCGCCGCGGCACGGCCAGACGGACCAGGTCGAGCGGCGGCTGCTGGCGCGCCCCGAACATGACGGTTCCCACCTCGCACGTGCGAATGCCGGCATGCCGGTAGAGAGCGACCACGAGCGCCTGACCGGGAAGCTGCTCGCGGGACAGGTGCGGGCAGAACCGGCAGGCGTCGATGTAGATCGCGTGGCCCCCCGGCGGCTCGACGATCTGAATTCCGGCTTCCAGCAGCTTCTCGCCGACGTACGTCGTGCTGCGGATCCGGTAACGCAGGTAGTCCTCGTCGAGCACTTCCTGGAAGCCCTGCGCCATAGCCTCGAGATCGCGACCGGCGAGGCCGCCGTAGGTGACGTAGCCCTCGGTGAGGATCGTCAGGTCGCTGGCGCGGCGAAACAGCTCGGCATCGCGCACGAGTAGCAATCCCCCGATGTTGACGATCCCGTCCTTCTTGGCGCTGATCGTGGCGCCGTCGGCGAGGTCGAACATCTCGCGGGCGATCGCCCGCGCGGAACGATCCTGCTGGCCGGCTTCCCGCTGCTTGATGAACCAGGCGTTCTCGGCGAACCGGCAGGCATCCAGGAACAGGGGCACGCCGTGCCGGCGGCACAGGTCCCGCGTCGCTCGCAGGTTCTCCAGGCTCACGGGCTGGCCGCCGCTCGTGTTGCTCGTCACCGTGCACATGACGACGGGTACGCGCGCACTCTCGGCCGCAAGCAGCGACTCCAGCCGACTCAGATCGAGATTCCCCTTGAACGGGTGACGGTTCGTTGGATCGGTCGCCTCGGGAATGCCGAGATCGACCGCCCGGGCGCCGCTGTGCTCGATGTTCGCCCGGGTCGTGTCGAAGTGCGCGTTGTTCGGCACGATCCTGCCGTCGCCGCCGATCAGGTCGAAGAGGATCCGCTCGCTGGCTCGCCCCTGGTGCGTCGGCAGCATCCGCTCGAACCCCATGATCTCCTCGACGGTTTCGCGCAGGCGGAGGAAGCTGGTCGAGCCGGCGTAGCTTTCGTCCGCGCGCATGACCGCGGCCCACTGCTGCGCGCTCATGGCGCCGGTACCGCTGTCGGTCAGGAGATCGATCAGCACGTGTTCGGCCGCGACCTTGAACAGGTTGAACCCGGCGTCGCGAAGTACCTCTTCCCGTTGCTCGGGACTGGCGAGACGGATCGGTTCGACCGCCTTGATCCGGAAGGGTTCGATGATCGTCTTCATGGCTCCTTCCTATACTGACCGAATGCCTCTTCCGGCCGATCTCCTGCGGCGGAACGCGGAGGAGGCGGTGCGCCTGATCGCGCTCGATCTGGTTGGCCAGGCGCGCGAGGCCGCGCCGCGCTGCCTCGACCCGGAGGACGGCGAGGGCCTGCACGACTTCCGGGTTGCAGTCCGGCGGCTGAGGAGCACTTTGAGCGCCTGGAAGGGACTGCTGCGTGGTGCCGTGAAGAAGCGGGACCGGCGGGCGCTGGCCGGGTTCCAGAAACGGACCGGCTCCGGCCGCGATGCCGAAGTGGCGCTCGAGTGGCTGGAGCAACAGGTCGACGAGTTGGAACCGGAGCACCGGCCGGGCTGTGAGTGGGTCGAAGAGCGGCTTCGTTCGGCAAGTCTGGCGGGTTCAGACGACTCGAACGAGATGGTCTGTGCCGACTTCGCCGCATGGGCCGGCGGCTTCGAGTCGCGCGTGGCCGATCGGGTTCCGGCGGCAGCCGCTGGCCCGCCGTACACGGAGGCGCTGGCGGAGCGGTTGGATTCGATCGCCCACCGGCTGAAGGCTTGCGTCACCGGCCTCGGCGACGATCGGAAACGGGGCCCGCACCGGGTTCGCATCGCCGGTAAGCGGCTCCGCTACCTGGTGGAGCCGGTCCGAGCCGAATGCGAAGTGGCGGTTTCCCTGGTTGATCGCTGCAAGCGCCTGCAGGATGTGCTCGGCACCCTGAACGACGCGAACGTCCTGGGCGACCTGCTGGGCGTCTGGCGCGAGGAGCTGCGGAGACCAATCGACCGCGAGGCGTCAGCGGAGGAGCCCGGAATGGTGGAGCTGGCCCGGTTCAACGGGCTCAGGGCGGATGCCGGCTACCAGTCGTTCCGTCGCGATTGGCTGGAAGGCGCGGGCATGCGGACGCTCCTTGACGAAGCCGCCGCTTTGGCGCTTCGACTCCGGGGCTAGTTGGCCTCGGCGATACAGTGCCGCTCCTCACCATGCACAAGGATCCGAAGTGTTCGAAGTTCGGACCGCCCGTATCTGTCGTCGTCCTGACAGTGTCGGCCCTTGCCGTGGGTTCCGCGAACCTCCAGGCGCAGGAACTCACCTGGCGGGAACTCCCCGACATGCCCGCCGGCAAGTGGGAAGCCGCGACGACAGTCGTCGACGGCAGGTTCTACGTGTTCGCCGGCTACGAGGGACCGGTCCGGTCGAGCAAGCGGGTCGACGTCTTCGACCCGGCGGACGGGAGCTGGACACGGATCCAGGACATGCCGAGCGGGGTCACCCACCTGAACGCGGTGCTCGATGGCCGCACCGTCTGGTTCGCCGGCGGCTTCAAGGACGGCTACAAGGGCCACGCGATCGCTGAGGTCTGGAGCTACGAGCTCGACCTGGACCGCTACACAGCCGCGCCGCTGCTCCCCGAGCCGCGGGCCGGCGGCGGTTTGGCGCTCGTTGGCCGCAAGCTGCACTACTTCGGCGGCCTGAAGGCGGATCGGGACACCGACGCCGCCGACCACTGGGTTCTCGATCTGGACGACTGGGCGTCAGGCGCTGGGAACTGGCGGAACTCGGCGCCGATGCCCGATCCGCGCAACCAGTTCTCGGCCGTTTCGATCGGCAACCGCATCTACGCGATCGGCGGCCAGTACAACCACGACAGTCAGCAGCTCGACCAGCCTCGGGTCGACATCTACGACGCCGAAACCGATTCCTGGAACCGCGGCCCCGACCTGCCGAAAGGCCACTCCCACGGCGAGGCCGGCACCTTCGTTCACGAGGGCCGCATCGTCATGGTCGGCGGCCACACGACACCCGCCGGCGGCACGAAGTCGATCGACCCGGACATCCTGGTGTTGGAGCCCGGCGGCGAGTGGGAACTTCTGGGCAAGCTGCCGATGCCGCTGTCGTCGCCCGCCGCCGCGATCATGGGCGGCAAGCTCTACGCCGCCGGCGGCTCGGCGACGGGTCGCGGAGCGCAGGCGAAGATGTGGGTGGCCGATCTGCCCTAGGGGATCGGACTACTCCGCCTCCAGCGCCCGACGGGGGTCCGCGCGGGCGGCGCGGCGAGCCGGCAGGAACGAGGCCATCACCGCGATCGCCAGGAGCACCAGCGCCGCTGTGGCGAACGCCAGCGGGTCGCGTGGACTGCGGTCGTCGAAGAGCAACGGCTCGACGAATCGGCCCGCCCAGAGCGAGGCGATCGTACCGGCCGCGACGCCGGCCGCGGCCAGGGCGAAGCCGCGCGCCAGCACCATGCGCAGGAGGTTGGACGCCCTGGCGCCCAGGGCGCGCCGGATGCCGAACTCGTGCTCACGCTGCCGTACGCCGAACGCGATGACGGCATAGAGCCCGATGGCGGCGAGCGACACCGCGAGCATCGCGGAGGCGGCGAACAGGCGGGTTCCGGTTCGCCAGGTGCGAATGCGCGATGCGAATTGGGTGGAGAGGTTCCGGACGTGGTGTCCCGGCAGTTCTGGAAACAGCTCGGCCAGGGCGGCAAGCACCGGCGCCTCGGCGCGCCCGGGGCTTCCGGCGGTTCGGACGATCAGCGAACGCTGGAGACTCGCCCATCCCGCCAGGGCCGGATCGGATGACGCCTGGGAGATGGGCAGGTAGTAGACCGGGTCCGCTTCAGGCAGAGTCCAGTTCACTGCGGGTTCCACCACGCCGACCACCGTTGTGCAGTCGGCGGCACCGCCGACGAACAGACAACGGCCGACGGCGCTCTGACCGGGCCAGGCCTGCTGAGCCAACGACGTACTGACCACTGCGACCTTCTGCGTGCCTTCGCGGTCCCACTCCGAGAAGCCGCGGCCCTCCCGCATGTCCAGCCCCGCGACGTCGAAGAAGTTGGGCGTAGTGAAGTTCACGTGGGGCCCGGAGCGGAACGGCAGGCGGTCGAGCCCCTCGATGCGCAGGTCCGCGTACGCCGCTCCGCTTCCCGACATCGGTGAACTCGTACCCTGGGCGACGTCCAGCACGCCCGGCACGTCCCGTACGCGGGCTTCCATGGCGCGGATCGCGCTCTCGTCGAGCGGGATGCCGTCCAGGCCATCGAGGCGGGTGTCACCGTGGAAGCTCCCCAGAGTCACCGTGAGCAGGTGCTCCTTCGCGTAGCCGACGTCGACCTGGCGCGCCGCTTCGAAGGAACGGTAGAACACGGCCGTCCCGCTCAGCAGGACCACCGACAGCGCGGCCTGGACCACGATCAGGCCGGTGCGGACGGGCGTTCCGAGCGCGCTGGCGCCTCGGGAACTGTCGAGCCTCTCGATTCCCCGGCTGCGCGCTGCGTACACGGCAGGGGCCAGGGCCGCCGCCAGGCCGATCCCAAGCACTGCGAACCCGGCGAAGCCGACTGCCGTGGCGCCCAGCGGATCGTCGGCCCACTGATGACTTGGCAGGAGCGTACGGCGAAGGGCGTCGCCGGTGGCTGCCGCCACCGCGAGCGCGACAACGCCGGAGAGGGCGGCAAGCACCAGGCTCTCCGTCACCAGGAGACGTCCGATTCCCCATCTGCCCAGGCCGAGCGCGTAGCGCACCGCCAGCTCGCGTCGCCTGGAAGCGACCCGCAACATCAGCAGGTTCGACATGTTGACGGCCGCGATGAGGAGCACCACGAAGGTGATCCCGCCAGCGATCAGCGGCAGGCGCATGTGGCGCCGCAGCGTGGTGGGGCCGCGGGTTCGAAGAATCGGGCCGAGAGCCACGGTTGCTTCCCGATCCAGGGAGTCCGAGAACTGCGAGCCGGCACGGGCCGCCCGGACGGCGGCCGTCACCGCGGCGCCGGCGGCCTCCTCCGTGGCGCCGGGCGCCAGCCTTACGAATGGAGTGAGGTAGAAGGTGCTTCCGTACCGTCTCCAACTGTTCCCCCGGCTGGCCGTTGCCGCGTGTTCGAGAGGCAGCCACACATCGACGGCATTGGAGCGGGGGCCCGAGAAGCCGGGCGGCAGCACGCCGACGACGAGGTAGGTGACGTCCTCGAAACTGAGCGTCGTGCCGAGCGCTTCCTCCGCGCTGTCGAACCGCTGCCGGCGGTAGCCGTCGCTGATCACCGCGACGGGTTGCGCCGCCAGGTCGTCGTCCGCGGCGGCGATCAGCCTTCCGGCCGTTGGAGCCACGCCCAGGAAGTCGAAGAACTCTCCCGTGACCCAGGAGACCGTGAGGTTCTCGGCGTGTTGACCGCGTCCGTTGGTCCGGAAGGAGACTCGATGGCCCGCGACGCCGTCGATGAGTGGGTTGTCGGCGGCGCTCAGGGCGTCGAAGTCGAGCCATTGCAACGCGTCGACTACCCAGCTTCGTCCCGTGGAGCCGCCGCGATCGCCTGGATCGATGCGCTCGCTGACCCAGAGGCGACGGACGCGCTCCGGGTCCTCGATGTGGGGTGGCGCTTGCAGAAAGAGACGAGACAGCATCTCGTACATCGGGGCGTTCAGTCCGATGCCGAGTGCCAGCGTGAGGACCACTGCGCAGGTGTAGCCGGCGTTGTGTCGCATCATCCGGAAGGCGGCGCGGATGTCCTTGAGGAGCAGCTCCATGGGCGCCCAGCCCCAGGCTTCGCGGGTCTGCTCGCGAATCAGCGTGACGTTGCCGAAGTTGCGCCGTGCTTCGGCCTGGGCCCGTTCGAGAGGCAAGCCACTCTCGATCCGTTCTTCCGTTTCCTCGTCGAGATGGAAGCGGATCTCCTCTTCGAGTTCGTCGTCTCGCCGCCGGCGATCCCAGCTCGAACGCAGGTGAAACAGGGACTGCTTGAGCATCCGGTTAGGTGCGCTACTCAGCCTCCAGCGCCTGACGTGGGTCGGCGCGAGAGGCTCGGCGAGCGGGAAGCAACGAGGCCATCACAGCGATGGTCAGGAGTACCAGCGCCGCGACGGCGAACGCCAGCGGGTCGCGGGGAGTCCGGCCGTCGAAGAGAAGCGGTTCGACGAACCTGCCCGCCCACAGCGCGGCGAGCGTACCGGCGACGACCCCGGCCGCCGCCAGGGAGACGCCACGGGTCAGGACCATGCGCAGGAGGCGGGACGCCCGGGCACCCAGGGCGCGACGGATGCCGAACTCGAGTTCGCGCTGCCGGACGCCGAACGCGATGACCGCGTAAAGGCCGATGGCGGCGAGCAGTACCGCCAGGAGGGCGGCGGCGCCAAACAGCGAAGTGCCGATGGTCCATGTACGGATCCGGGGCGCGAAGACAGTCTGGAGGCTTCGCACGTTGTCGCGCGGGAGGTCGGGGAACAGGTCCGCCAGGGCGAGGAGCGTTGGCTGCACCGCGCGCGTGGGGTCACTGCGAGTCCGCACGACCAGCGTGCGCATGTTGTTCACGAAGCCTGCCTGAATGGGGTTCGACGAAGCCTGGGAGATGGGCAGGTAGTAGACAGCCGCGCGATCGGCGTCCAGCAGGCCCCTTTCGAGGGCGGATTCGACAACGCCGACGACCATCGTGCAGTCTGTGGATGCTCCGCCGAAGAAGAGACATTGACCCACGGCGCTCCTGTCGGGCCAGACGCCGTGGGCGAACGTCGTGTCCACGACCGCGACCTTCTGGGTCCCCGCGCGATCCCACTCGGTAAAGCCGCGACCTTCGAGGATCGCCAAGCCTGCGACGCGGAAGAAGTTCGGCGTCGTGAGGCTCACATAGGGGCCCTCGGTGAAGGGCAGGCGGTCCAGCCCTTCGACCCGCGGTACCGGCATCGCGGCCTGGCCCCACATTGGTGAGTTCGTTCCCTGGGCGACATCGAGGACGTCCGGTAGCGACCGGAGGCGGGACTCCAGAGCGTCGATCGCGGCCTCATCGAGCGGCCCGGTGCGGCGAAAGCCCGCCAAGTCCACCGAGATCAGGTTCTCCTTCGCGTAGCCGACGTCGACCTGACGCGCCGCCTCGAACGAGCGGTAGAAGACGGCGGTTCCGCTGAGGAGCACCAGAGATAGCGCGGCCTGAACGACGATCAAACCGGTGCGGACCGGCGTACCGAGTGCGCTGGCGCCTCGCGAGCTGTCGAGCCTCTCGATCTGCCGGCTCCGTGCCGCGTACACGGCGGGCGCAATGGCCGCGCCGAGGCCGACCGCAAGCACGGCGAACCCCGTGAAGCCGACAGCCGTGAAGTTCAGCGCGTCCACGGTCCCCTGATGTCCCGGCAGCAGGGTGAGGCGCAGGGTGCGGCCCGCAACCGCGGCTACGGCCAGCGCCACGGCGCCAGAGACCGTGGCGAGCACGAGACTCTCTATCGCCAGCAGGCGTCCGACTCCCCATCTGCCGGCACCGAGCGCGTAGCGCACCGCCAGCTCGCGGCGGCGCGCCGCCACTCGCACCAACAGAAGGTTCGACATGTTGACGGTCGCAATGAGGAGCACCAGCAGCGTGACGCCGCCTACGACCAGTGCAAGCCGAATCTCGCCGGACGGCGACGAGGGACCTCGGGTCCTGAGGATGGAACCCAGCACGACGGTCGCTTCGGGGTCGAGCGAGTCCCCGAAGGCCGAGTCGGCGCGTGCCGCGCGGACCGCGGCGGTCGCCGCTGCGCCGGCGGCCTCGAGGGTCAGACCGCGCGGAAGCCGGGCCAATGGCGTCAGATAGAAGCCACTTCCGAAGTTTCGCCAGCGGTCCCCGCGCAAGGCCGTTACCGCCGGTTCCAAAGGTAGCCAGACATCGACCCCGTCCGTATCCGGTCCGGAGAAGCCGGGTGGCAGCACGCCGACGACGACGTACGTGACGTCGTCGAATTCTAGGTTTGTGCCGAGTGCGTCCTGCGGGCTGGCGAACCTCTCCCGCCGGTAGCCGTCGCTGACGACGGCGACGGGTGCTGCCGCCGGGTCGTCGTCCTCCGGGCCGATCAGCCGGCCGATCGTGGGCTCTACTCCCAGGAGATCCAGGAACTCTCCCGTGACCCAGGAGACGCTGAGGTTCTCGGCAGTCTGACCGCGTCCGTTCGGCATGAACCGGGGTGCCGTGTAGCCCGCGACCGCGCCGGTGAGCCCGTCGTCGGCGCTCAGTGCGCTGAATTCGAGCCACTGCATCCGATCCCACGCAGAGGCCGGGCCAGTGAAGACTCCGCGATCGTCCGAGTCGTCGCGCTCGCTCAGCCAGACGCGATGAACGGCGTCCGGATCCTCGATATGGGGTGGCGGCTGAAGGAAGAGCCTCGACAGCATCTCGTACATCGGGGCGTTGAGTCCAATGCCGAGTGCCAGGGTGAGGACGACGGCGCAGGTGTAGCCGGTATTGCGCCGCATCATTCGGAACGCGGAGCCGACGTCCTTGAGGAGGCGCTCCGCGGGCGCCCAGCCCCAGGCCTCGCGGGTGAGTTCGCGAGTCAGCGTGACGTTGCCGAAGTCCCGTTGTGCGGTTGCGCGTGCTTCCTCGGGCGCCAGGCCTGCGTCGATCCGTTCCTCCGCTTCTGCGGCGAGATGGAAGCGGATTTCCTCCTCGAGTTCGGCGTCCTTGCGTCGCCGGTGCCAGAGACACCGAAAGCGGTTTAGGACCTGCCGCAGCATTCCCCGGTCTCCCCGGCTCAGTCCGCCGGACGAAGCACCCTGGTCACGGCGACCGAGAGTTGCTGCCACCGCGACTGCTCGACGGCGAGTTGCCGGCGGCCGGTCCGGGTGAGCCGGTAGTACCTGGCGCGCTTGCCCTTGTCGGAGGTCTTCCACTTCGCCGCGATCCAGCCGCGTGCCTCCAGCCGGTGAAGGGCCGGGTACAGGGAGCCGGTCTCGATGCGGAGTGCGTCTTCCGATACGCGCTGGATGTGCCCGGCGATCGCGTGACCGTGCGCCGGGCCGTAGACCAGCGTGCGCAGGATGAGCAGGTCCAGGGTGCCGTAGAGAAGCTGGTTGCGGGGACTTGCTGGCGTCATGGTGTAGACAAGCTACTCCATGTGACGTAGATTGTCTACACCATGAATACGCTGATTCACCTGGAAAACGTCTCCAAGGTCTTCTACACGGACGAGATCGAAACCCACGCGCTCGATGGAGTCACTCTCGACATCGACTCGGGCGAGTACGTGGCGGTATCCGGCCCGTCCGGCTGCGGCAAGTCCACCCTGCTGTCGATTCTTGGGCTGCTCGATACGCCGACGGCCGGCGACTACACCCTGAACGGCTACCCGGTGGCGCAGCTCAGGCAGTCCGAGCGAGCACGCATCCGCAACCGGGAGATCGGCTTCATCTTCCAGAACTTCAACCTGATCGGCGACCTGACCGTCTACGAGAACGTCGAGCTTCCGCTTACGTATCGGGGCATCCGGCCGAGGGAGCGGCGCGAGCTGGTCAACCAGGCCCTAGAGAAGGTCGAGATGGCGCCACGAGCGAAGCACCTGCCGAGCCAGCTCTCCGGTGGCCAGCAGCAACGGGTCGCGGTCGCCCGCGCCGTGGCCGGCCAGCCGTCGATCCTGCTTGCCGACGAGCCGACCGGCAACCTCGACTCGAAGAACGGCGGGGCGGTGATGGACCTGCTGCGGACGTTGCACGAGGAAGGATCGACGATCTGCATGGTGACCCACGATCCCCGGTACGCCGACTATGCCGAGCGGGAGATCCACCTGTTCGACGGGCGGGCGACGACCTGATGGATGTCGCGAGACCTGACCTGGCGCGGAAAAAGAAGGTCCGCCGGGTGACGTACTACTCCCTCGGGGGCTTTCTGCTCGTACTGGTCACGCTCGGTCTGCAGCAGGTACAGCCGTCGGCGCCGCGCGTCGACCGGGAGGCGCTCTACATCGACACCGTGCGGCGTGGACCGATGGTGCGGGAAGTCCGGGGGCGGGGAACACTGGTGCCGGAGAACATCCGGTGGATTCCGGCGACGACGGACGGCACCGTCGAGAGGATCGTTCTGGACCCGGGCGCCGAAGTGAGCCCGGACTCGGTGATCGTCGAACTGAGCAACCCGGAACTCGAGCACCAGGCCAGGGAAGCGGAACTCAACCTTCGCGCCGCCGAGGCTCGCTACGAGAATCGGAAGGTCGAACTGGAGAGCGAACTGCTGATGCAGAAGGCGGGGCTTGCGAGCGTGGAGGCTGCGCTAGTCGTGGCCCGGCTCGAGGCGGACGCCGACGCCGAACTCGCCAAGGACGGTCTGGCTTCGGCGATCGAACTCCAGCGGGCGCAGGCGTCGAAGCGGGAACATGAAACGCGCTTCGCCCTGGAGGAGGAGCGCCTCGGCATCGCGGAAACGACGAAGGCGGCCAAGCTCGCGGTCGAGCGGGCGGAGGTGGATCGTCTACGCGCGATCTGGCAACTGCGGCTCGATCAGGTCGCGGCCCTGCAGGTCCGGGCCGGCATGCGAGGCGTTCTCCAGCAGGTGCCGGTCGAGGAGGGGCAGCGCGTTTCGGCGGGCACGAGTCTGGCCCGCGTCGGAGACCCGACGGCGCTGAAGGCCGAACTGCGAATCGCCGAAACCCAGGCGAAGGACGTTCAGATCGGGCGGGTCGCGGCGGTCGACACGCGGAACGGCGTCGTCCCCGGCAGCGTGGTCAGGATCGATCCGGCGGTTGAGGAAGGGACCGTGACGGTCGACGTTGCGCTGGAAGGCGACCTGCCCCGCGGCGCCCGGCCGGACCTGACCGTGGCCGGCACGATCGAACTCGACCGGCTGGAGAATGTGGTCTTCGTCGGCCGGCCCGTCGTTGGCCAGGAAGAGAGCGAGGTCGGTCTCTTCCGTCTGGACGGCGAAGGAAACGGCGCTACCCGAACGCGTGTGTTCCTGGGCAGAAGCTCCGCCAACACGATCGAGGTGCTGGACGGATTGGTTCCGGGCGATCAGGTCGTCCTGTCCGACATGTCCGCCTGGGATGAGTTCGACCGCCTCCGTATCGACTGAGCCGCAGGGAACGTCCGTCGGCCATGTCCGTCCGGGCCTTGCGTGTTGAGACTGCGCGTCCGCTAAAGTGCGTGCCCCCCAAGGCGATACGCCCGGTGCGAGCACCCGCGATGCCACAGATCACGCTCTACGAACATGCACCCACGCGGTCCGCGCGCTGCCGGTGGGCCCTCCTCGAGGCCGGCCTGACCTACGAGTCGGTGGGCATCGGCGGCCAGGCCGGCCTCGCCGAGTTGCGCGCCGTCCACCCGTTGGGGAAACTGCCGGTCGCGATCATCGACGGGCGTCCCCTGTTCGAATCCGCTGCCATCGCGACCGCCATCGCAGACCTGTCACCCGAGCGAGGCCTGATAGCGAAGCCGGGCTCGTGGTCGCGCGCGCTCCACGATCAGTGGGTCTCTTTCGCCTTGACCGAGATGGAACCGTGGCTGTGGAGTTCCGAGATCAACAGCGTCGACGTTCTGATGCCGAAGGAACGTCAGGTTCCCGCCATCATCGAGCAGAACAACGCACTGTTCCGGCGCAGCGCGGCAGTACTGGATGCGGTACTCGGGGAGTCGCACTACCTTGTGGAAGACCGCTTCACCGTCACCGACATCATCGTCGGCTACACCGTGAGCTGGGGCGCCGACGACGGCCTACTGGGAGGATTCGGGAACCTGCAGTCCTACCTGGGCCGTCTGCATGAACGGGAACATTGCACGTTGCCCCGACCAGGGTAGGTCGACACCAGCATCGTCACGGATTCAACCTACTGGACACGACTCTGCGGTGCTAACCCATGAAGAAGCCCTTGCGGTGCGACACGCCGAGCACCTTCTTGCACAGCGCGCAGAAGTAGACGTAGCGCTTGCCCAGGAATCCCGAGATCTCCCGAAAGTAGATGCTCACGGGATGCTCGCAGTGCGGGCAGAGCGGCGTGATGTCGCTGCGTTCTTCAGCCTGAATCATGGGTTTGTCTCCTCTCCCATGGTCTCGTTGTTGGTTGCTTCGGTGGTTCGGGCCCAGAAGGGTCTGACGAAGTGGCTCCTGCGGTGGGCCGCCACAAGCAGGACTACGGCTGCCGCCACGCAGAGTGTCAGGGCGAGGATCGATGACTCGACGCCGCTGGTGTCCCCGATCAGAAGGTGGGGGCCGCTCAGCCGCGACTCGAGCAGGCCGTCCGCGATGGGCGGGGGGAGGCCGAACAGCACGTACACGAAGTCGAGGATGCGGAGGATGACTCCGCGGGAAAGAACCTCCTCGACGTACCCCGCGAACAACGCCACGCCGAGCGCCGGAGTCAGGGCAGTCCACGAATTGACCGCGTCCACGCGGTAGTCAACCGTGCGCGCCGTTCGGTGGCTCGTAACCCCAGACCTTGACGGCGAATCCCCAGTTCCGGTCGACGATGTCGACCGTCTCCGCGTCGATCCGATAGGCGTTCTTGCGGTAACCCGACAGGGTTCCCAGATAGTCCGCCATCGGCTGCCTGGCCTGCTCCCAGCCCGGCAGCGCAAGTTCGTCGTAGAGCCGCTCGAGCTCGGCCATGGGGGCTCGTTCGAGATCCTCGAAGCGCACTTCGGCCAGGTGTCCTTCCGGGATCGACTCCCGGTCCCTCATGTACTGCCTCATCATCGCGGCGTAGGAGTCGAGCATGCCGGCGACCACTTCTCCCGGTTCCGCGTCGTCCAGTTGGCAGACGGGCAGGACGTGCCGGTACAGGTTGGTCATGGACTCGTAGACGACGTAGGGATTGCGCACGATGTGGATGAACTTCGCGTCGGGAAAGAGGCGCAGCAGTTCGGCGGTGCGGCCGAGATTCGTCGGGCTCTTGAGCACGAGGCGCCGCCCGCCGGAGGCGAGCGTGGCCTTGCGGAGCACATCGAGATAGGCGCGCCGCCACCGCGCCATCTCGGAACTCGTGAGCCGCATGGTGGCGAACTTCTCCTGGTACTCCCTCGCCCGGTTGGGGAAGGAGAGGTGGTGTACGAACGACAGGTGCGACGTGTTGGCGAGAGCGATCTCCTCTTCCTGGGGCAACTCGACGGACACCGCCATGTTGTCCATCGGACGTGTTGCGGGCATCCCATTGGCGACGAGGCGCTCCAACCGGCCGCGGGCGGTCAGGAACATCGGCGCCGCGATGGCCTGGAATGTAGAGACGATGCCGAAGGCCGGGTCCTGGGCGAGCAGGTTGTGGAGATGCGTCGTGCCCGAGCGGCCGAAACCGTGGATGTACAGGGGCGCCTCGTCGATGGTGACCCGCGCCATCCTCGACGGGCCGTAGCGGAGGCGCTCGGCGACCCGTAGCGGAGTCATCAGGGCGCTGATCGCGAGCACCTTCGCCAGCTTGCCCCAGTATCGCGGCGGCACGCCGCCGTTCTCCGCGATCAGCCGCAGCCATACGCCGAGCGGCGCCATCGAGAACACGTGCTGTCCGGAGTTCCCGGCGGTTTCCACGACTCCGATGGTAGTGCCGGATTGCACCGGACTGTCCCATCCAGCAACATGGCCGCATGTGCCTCAACCGTGAGAACCAGCCATGAAGATCCTTCTCTACTCCCTGGCGGCCCTCGCCGTCATCGTGCTGGCGCTGTACTTCGTGTTCTTCTTCAATCCCCAGACGGAGGAACAGGAGGAAGTGAACGCGGCCTGGAGCCGGTTCGCCGAGGACGTCGCGGACCTCGGCCGTGCCATCGAGAGCGCGCCGTTCAATCGGGACGAGCAGACCGCGGCCGCGGGGTACCGCCACATTGCCCGCTATCTCTCGACCTTCCTGGCCGAGTACACCGACCTGCGGGACCCGGACTACCCGCAGTTCTCGCGCTTCCCCAACGGCGTCGCCCGCGTCGGTTGGGACAATCCGGACAATCCCTATCTCGTGTTTGCCGTGCGGGGCGATCACGTCTACCGGTTGCGTGGGAACACGACCAGCTTTGACCTCGTCACGATCAATGTCTACAGCGGCATGCTCGGCCATACGCCGGTCAGGCAGATCCGCACCGTTTCGAGCATCGCCTCGGACGATCTCGACATCGACGAGAACGGCGATTTCGTCCTGACGCTCAGCGCCGCCCGGCCCGAAGGCGACTGGCTGAAGCTGGAACCGGACGCGCACATCGTCGTGGTAAGGCGCCTGGTTTCCGATTGGGAGAGGACCGACGAAGGCCTGTGGGAGATTCTCAATCTGACGACGCTGGGAACTGGCGCGCCCCGCCCGACGCCGGAATCGGTGGCACGGGCGCTCGATGACGCCGTGACGCAGACCCGCTCCCTGCGGGAGTTGCTCACGCTCGCGCATCGGATCACGTTTCAGCTCAGGCTGCGGCCCAACACGGTGGAAGAACCTGCCGAGTCCGACCCGAATCTGGCGATGGCCGACGCCTTCCAGGCGGGCGCCCGGGGTTACTTCCGGCTGGAGGAAGATGAAGCCCTGCTGGTGGACGTGCCGGTCGCCGACTGCCGGTACACGAACATCCAGCTCGCCAATCCGTGGATGGAGTCGCTCGACTACGCCAGCCACCAGTCGAGCCTGAATCACCGCACCGCCCACGCGGACGCCGACGGCCGCGTGCGCTACGTCATCAGCGGCCGCGATCCGGGCGTACAGAACTGGCTGGACACCGCCGGCTGGGCCGAGGGGTCGCTTTGCGCCCGGTGGACGTACTGCAGCGAGTACCCGACCGGCATCAACGCCCGCGTCGTCAAGCTGGAGGAGCTGGATCGATACCTGCCGCCCGAAACGGTGAGGGTCTCTCCCGCGGAACGCGCGCGGATCGTGGCGGCACGGCAGGCCGCGATCAGCCGGCGCTACGCCGGTGGTTCCTAAGCGAGGACTTCCTTGACCACCCGCGCCTTCTCGACCCCGGTCAGCCGGGCGTCGAGGCCCTGGTGCCGGTACGTGAAGCGCTCGTGATCGATGCCGAACAGGTGCAGGACCGTTGCCTGGAAGTCGTGGATGTGGACCGGATCCTTGACGATGTTGTAGGAGAAATCGTCGGTCTCGCCGTGGACGACGCCGCCCTTCACCCCGCCGCCGGCCATCCAGATGCTGAAGCAGCGCGGGTGGTGGTCGCGACCGTAGTTCTCCGCGGTCAGGGCCCCCTGCGAGTAGATCGTGCGTCCGAACTCGCCGCCCCAGATGACCAGGGTCTCGTCGAACAGGCCGCGCTCCTTCAGGTCCTGGATCAGGGCCCAGGCCGCCCGGTCGACGTCGCGGGCCTGGGCCGGCAGCACCGTCGGCAGGAGGGAGTGGACGTCCCAGCCCCGGTGGTAGATCTGCACGAAGCGCACGCCGCGCTCGACCAGCCGCCGAGCCATCAGGGCCGCGTTCTGGAACTTGCCCGGCTCCCGGGCTTCCTCGCCCCAGCGTTCCCAGGTGCTTTCCGGCTCGCTCGAGAGGTCCGCCATCTCCGGCACCGAGGACTGCATGCGGAAGGCCATCTCGTACTGCTCGATGCGGGCCAGGGTCTCCGGGTCGCCGACCTGGGCGTGGCGCAGCCGGTTCAGTTCACTCATCCCGTCGAGCACCCGCCGCCGGACGTCCGGCGAGACGCCGTGCGGGTCCTTGAGATAGAGCACCGGCTCGTCTCCGGTCTGGAGCCCCACGCCGGCGTACTCGGGGGAAAGGAAACCGGCGCTCCAGAGCTTCGCCGAGATGGCCTGGAGGCCCGCCGCCGGGTGGCTGCGCTCCGCGTTCATCACGACGAAGGTCGGGAGATCCTCGTTCATGCTGCCGAGGCCGTAGGCGAACCAGGAGCCGATGCATGGCCGGCCCGGAATCTGCTGTCCGGTCTGGATGAAAGTGATGCCCGGCTCGTGGTTGATCGCGTCGGTGTGCATCGAGCGGATGATCGCGATGTCGTCCGCCATGCTCGCGGTATGGGGCAGCAGCTCGGAGAACCAGGCGCCGTTCCCGCCGTGCTGTGAGAACTCGAAGACGGACGGGGCGATCGGGAAGCGGGACTGCCCCGAGGTCATCGTCGTCAACCGCTGCCCCTGCCGGATCGAGCCGGGCAGGTCCTGGTCGAAGTACTCCTTCATCTTCGGCTTGTAGTCGAGCAGGTCCATCTGCGGCGGTGCGCCCATCATGTGGAGGTAGATGCACTGCTTTGCCTTGGGCGCGAAGTGCGGCAGATCCGGCAGGCCGCCGAAGCGGTCGCGGGCGACGGGAAGGGCGAAGAGGTCGTCCGCCATCAGGCTGGCCAGCGCCAGGCCGCCGATGCCGCGGGCGGCGGTGCCGAAGAACTGACGCCTGGTCTCGGCTCGAACGGTTTCCTTGAGTGGGTCCATCGCGGGCCTCCGGCTACTTGTTCAGGGTCTCGTCCAGGTTCATCAACTGGCTCGCCAGCATCGTCCAGGCCGCCGACTCGTCGAGCGGCAGGCCGGCGTCGTGGGCCGACTCGCCGACGTCGACTAGCTGCTTCGCCGCCGCCTCGTCGCCGGCGTAGAGGTCGATCAGGCCGTCGTACGTCCGTTTCGCGACCGCCCGTTCGGCGTCGCCGAAGTCCCGGGCCAGCAGCCGGGTCGTGAGGTAGTCGAGGCGGCGGTCGAAGTCGTCACCGGCCTCGCGCATCGCCCGCTGGGCGAGGAAGCGCGACGCCTCGACGAACTGCGTGTCGTTCATGGTGACCAGTGCCTGGAGCGGCGTGTTCGTTCGTTCGCGGCGGACCATCGAGTGCTCGCGGTTCCCGGCGTCGAAGATCGTCATCGACGGCGGCGGCGCGGCGCGCTTCCAGAAGGTGTAGAGGCTCCGCCGGTAGAGCTTGTCCCCCGAGTCCTGCTGGTAACGGGACGTGTTGCTCGCGTTCATCGCCACCCGCTCCCAGTGCCCTTCCGGCTGGTACGGCTTGACGCTCGGACCGCCGATCGTGCGCACCAGGAGGCCGCTGGTGGCGAGCGCCGTGTCACGGACCATCTCGGCGTCCATGCGGAAGCGGGGGCCGCGCGACAGCAGGCGGTTGTCGGGATCCTGCTCCAGCTTGTCCGGCGTCAGGGTGGCCGCCTGCCGGTAAGTCGACGACGTCACCAGCCGCCGGAAGAAGCCCTTGACGTCCCACTCCGATTCCCGGAACTCGGTCGCCAGATAGTCGAGGAGGTCGGGGTGCGACGGCACGTCCCCCTGGGCGCCGAAATCCTCGCTGGTCGTGACGAGCCCGGTGCCGAAGACCTGCTGCCAGAAGCGGTTGACGGTGACCCGCGCCGTCAGCGGGTTCGTCTCGTCCACCAGCCACTGGGCGAGGCCCAGCCGGTTGCGGGGCAGGTCCTCCGGCATCGGGGGCAGCGCGGCCGGCGTTCTCGCGGTCACCCGCTCGCGCGGCTGGTCGTAGTTGCCCCGATAGAGAACGTGGGCGGCCGGTTCGCTGTCCGGGAGTTCCTGCATGACGTGAGTGATCGTGCCCCGGCGGCGGAGCTCCCGCCACTCGGCTTCGATCTCGAGCCGGCGGGAGGCGAGCCGGCGCCACTCCTCGTCGTGTGTCTTGAGGTAGGAGCGCCGCAACGCCTCGCGTTCGGGGGCGTCGAGTTCCGCCGCCGGCTTGGCGGCCGCCGCCCGGAGCGCGTTCCACTCGGAGACGACCTTCGCTTCCTCTACGGACAGCACGCGGTCGAAGACGCGCACGTCGGCGACGGCGCCGCCGGCCAGCGTCCGCGGCTTGCCGTCGTCCCTCACGTCGCCCCGCCCGAGGTAGAACGGCCGGTCGGTGCGGATGCGGCCCTCGACCTTCCTGAAGTACTCGCTGCCCTGCTCGGGAACGCGACCGCCGTCGCGGTAGATATGCATGCCGCCGCGTTCGCCGGAGCCGTCGTAGGTCGCGACGATGTGGGTCCACTCGCCGGGCGTGAGCCGCTGCGTGTTGTTCGGGTTGATCAGGATGCTGGTGACGCCCCGGCCGGGTCCCGCTCGATCGCCGTAGAGGCCGAAGTAAAGCTCCCGCGCAGCCAGGGTCATCGCCCAGCCGCGGTTGCCGTCGGTCGGGTCGTACTGGCTCGCGATCGTGTAGGTGCCCTCGGCTTCCGGCATGCGGACCCAGAGGGCCAGCGAGAACGGCGAGTCCGTGTCGAGTTCGAGGTTCGGCAGTTCGACCCAGGACTCTCCGTCGAAGAGCACCGCCGGCAGATCGTTCGGCCCGGGCTCGATGCGGATCCCCTGCGACGAGGGGAGCGGCTGCCGTTCGCCCTTCAGGATCGCGGCCGATTCTTCGCCGTCGAGATCGAGCCGCAGCAGCTCGGAGGCGGTCCCCAGCGGCGCTTCGATGGACTGATGGGCGCCGTTGGCGAGCCACTCCTCGAACGCCGCTTCCACCGCGTCCGGGCGTTCCGCCAGCGCGTCCTCGATCTCGCCGACCTCCTCGCGCAACCGGTACCAGGTGTCCCGGTCCTCGTCCCGCGGCACGACCAGGGTCGGCGGCGGGTCGGAGATGTTGCCGTCCATCACGTACTGTGTCGTGTTCCGGAAGAACGCGGTCAGGGCGTAGAACTCGCGCTGGCTGATCGGGTCGAACTTGTGGTCGTGGCAGGTCGCGCAGCCGACGGTCAGTCCCATGAAGACGCTGCCGACCGTCTCGGCACGGTCCTTGGCGTAGACCGCCTCGTACTCCTCGATGACGGCGCCGCCCTCGTTCGTCGTGATGTTGTTGCGCTGAAGGCCGGTGGCGATCAACTGGTCGAGGGTCGGATCCGGCACCAGGTCGCCGGCGATCTGGTCGACGGTGAACTCGTCGAACGGCTGGTTCCGGTTGAACGCCTTGATCACCCAGTCGCGGTAGGCGTACATCTCCCGGTAGTTGTCGATGTGGATGCCGTGGGTGTCGCCGTAGCGGGCCGCGTCCAGCCAGTAGCGGGCGCGGTGCTCGCCCCAGTGCGGCGAAGCGAGGAGACGGTCGACGAGGCGTTCGTAGGCGCCGTCCTCCGTGTCGTCGAGGAAGGTCGCGAGCGTGCCCGGATCGGGCGGAAGTCCGGTCAGGTCGAGGGCGGCGCGCCGGGCAAGGGTGCGGCGGTCCGCCTCCTCGGCGGGCGTGAGCTCCTCTGCTTCGAGACGCGCCAGGATGAAGCGGTCGAGCGGATCGCGGGCCCAGGCTTCGTCGTCGACCGTCGGCGGCGCCGGCCGCTCGATGGCGGCGAAGGACCAGTGCTCGTCCCAGGGCGCGCCCTGCTCGATCCAGCGGGTCAGCGTCCCGATCTGCTCAGCGGAGAGCGACTTCTGCGACACCTCGGGCGGCATCCGCCGCAGCGGGTCCGTGTGGTGAATGCGCTCGACCAGGAGGCTGGCGTCGACGTCGCCCGCAACGACCGCGGGGCCGCGAGGCCGGTTGCTGCGGCCCGCGGGAGGCCGCGGGCTGAACGCGCCGTCGCGGGTGTCGAGCCGAAGATCCGCTTCGCGGGTCGCCTCGTCGGGACCGTGGCAGGCGAAGCAGTTGTCGGAGAGGATCGGCCGGACGTCGCGCTGGAAGTCGACGGCGGTCGCCGGCTCGGCCGCGGTGGCCCACAGCGAGGCCGAAGAACCGCAGACGGCAAATGCCGCCGCTAGCAGGAACGGGCGGGACACTCTATGAAGCATGGATGTGCTAGAGGATAGACCACCTGCGCCCCGTGCCCGCTGAAGGGACGTGAACATGATCGAAGAAGTACTGTCTTTCTGGTTCGAGGAGAACGGCCCCAATCAATGGTGGAGCAGCGATCCGCAGTTCGACGCCGCAATCCGCGCGCGGTTCGGAGCACTGCACGACCGGGCGGTCCAGGGGGAGCTTCACGGCTGGCGGGATAGGCCGGAAGGTCGCCTCGCGGAGATCATCGTGCTCGATCAGTTCTCTCGCAACCTCTACCGCGAGGACCCACGCGCCTTCGCGGGCGACGGGATGGCTCTGGCGCTCGCGCAGGAGGCGGTGCGGACCGGCGCTGATCAGACCGTGCCGTCAGCCCGGCGGCAGTTCTTCTACATGCCCTACGAGCACAGCGAGTCGTCGCGAATCCACGAGGCCGCCATTCCGCTGTTCGAGAGCCTCGACGACCCGGAGCTCCTGGACTTCGAGCTGCGGCACAAGGCGATCATCGATCGCTTCGGCCGGTATCCGCACCGCAACCGAGTCCTCGGCCGCGCCTCGACGGAGGAGGAGATCGCGTTTCTGCGGGAGCCAGGTTCGTCGTTCTGATGGGCAAGCGCTCTTTCGCGGCGGTTGGAGCCGCAGTTTCGATCCTCGCCTTCGTCTCGGCGTGTTCGACAGCCGTCGTCACGACGCCGCCGTCCGCTCGGGTGCCGCCACCCGCGACAGCGGAGCCTGAACCAGCCGCTCCGCCGACCTCTGTTCTCGACGCCATCTTCACTGAAGCACAGGCGGAACGCGGCCGGGCCGCCTACCGGGAGCACTGCGCCGAGTGCCACGGCGAAGAACTGCGCGGCGACGAGATGGCGCCGGGGCTGACCGGTGTGGCCTTTCGGTTCCGTTGGCGCGGGCTCAAGGTGGCCGACATCTTCGAGAGCATCGAGTCGACCATGCCGCCGGAAGAGCCGGGGACGCTCGGCGACCGGGCGTACATCGACATCGTTGCCTTCCTCCTGAGCGCGAACGGCTACCCGGCCGGCGATCGGGAACTGGCCGCGGACCCGGCGCTGCTTCAGGGAGTGGCGATCGAGCGCGTGCCGCCCTAGCGTGCGCTGCTCTGCGGGCCGGGATAGTTCAGCGCGAACACGAACAGGTTGTTCGCGAAACCCGGCTTGAGTTCGGGCGTCAGCCGCAGGAAGCTCGACGTGGTCGCCGAGATGCCGGTGCTGACCGCCACGTACTGCGTGCCGTCGACGGCGTAGGTGATCGGGTAGCCGGTCACGGGCGCGCCGAGGTTCACCTCCCACAGCACTTCGCCGGTCTCCTGGCTGTAGGCCTTGAAGCGGCCGTTCACGTCGCCGCCGAAGAGCAATCCCCCGCCGGTGGCGACCAGGGAGGTCGTCGAGGCGCGCTGCTCGTGCAGCCAGACCGTCTTGCCGGTTTCGGCGGAGATGGCGTAGACGGTGCCGAGATTCTCCGTGCCGGGCGCCAGCTCGTGGCGGACGCTCAGGGCGTAGTACGGGTGGGAAGCGCTCGGGTCGGTCGTCGTCAGCGTCGGCATGCACATGTTGCGCAGCGGGTAGTACAGCGTGTTGGTCTCCGGGCTGTAGGCGCCGGCCTCCCAGTCCTTGCCGCCGTGCATGTTCGGGCAGATGAGCCGCTCCTCCTCCAGCGCGTGGAAGATGACCTCCGGGTTCTCGGTCGCCTTGCCGGTCTCGCCGTCGATGCTCTGGATCACGTTCTGGTAGACGGTCGGCCGAGCCCAGAGGAACTCGCCGGTCTCCCGGTCGATGGAGTAGACGAGGGCCGTCTTGCCGGGGATGCCGGTGATCACCTTGCGCACCTCGCCGGGTTCGATGTTCGGATTGATCCAGGCCACCTCGTCCGGGTCCGGCGCCACCGCGGTGTCGACGATCAGACGCTCGAACGGATGGTCGAGATCCCAGTGGTCGTTCATGTGCTGGTAGTACCAGACGATCTCGCCGGTATCGCCGTCGAGGGCGAGCGTCGAGTTGTGGTAGAGGTGCGTCCTGTCGACCCCGCCGAGCATGAACTTGGGCGCCGGCGCCGTGACCGAGGTGCCGGCGAAGAGCAGGTTCAGTTCCGGGTCATAGCTGGGCGGCATCCAGGAGCCGACGTGGACCCGCTTCTCGAACGGCACGTCGCCCCAGGTCTCGTTGCCCGGTTCGCCGGGGGCGGGAATCGTGAGGCGCCGCCACAGCTCTTCGCCGGTCAACGCGTCGTGGGCCGTGATCACGCAGGCCTCGGGCCCGGCGCGCGGTGAGCAGCTACGGCCCGAGAACGCCTTGCCGTTGCCGATGATCGGGCCGGCACCCTGGAGGGCGGGATGGACCTTGTAGTCGAGGACCATCGTCTCCCAGACCATCTTGCCGGTCTCGGCGTCTAGCGCAAACAGGTGGTCGTCGACGCTGGTGTCGATGATCAGGTTCGCGTAGATCGCGATGTTCCGGTTGTTCTGGGACAGGAAGCCGCCGACGTAGTCCTTCGCGTCCTCGGGGATCTTGCGCCGGTGTTCCCAGATCAGGTCGCCGGTCGCGGCGTCGAGGGCCTGGATCACGTCGTTCGGATTCGGCATGTACATGACGCTGCGGTAGGTGAGCGGCGTGCCCGTCTGGCTGCCGTCGTTGAGCGACCGGGTCCACACCATCCGCAGGTCGCCGACGTTCGTAGGATCGATCTGGTCGAGCGGGCTGTAGCCCCAGCCGTTCGCGGTGCGCCGCCACATGAGCCAGTCCTCGGGCGCCGGGTTCTCGAGTATCTCATCGGTGACCGGGACGAACGTATCGCCGGACTGGGCGTGTGCGGCCGGGCCGCCGAGGGCCACGGCTGCGACCCCTGCGGCGAGTAGGTAGTGGAACCGATTCGGCATCGAGAACACCTCTTCCTGTCTGCGTGGAGCCGTAGAGTATTGCCCACTAGGTACAGCGCGGGACCGGGATGTTGTCCTGCGATAGCCCGCAGTGACGCCATGTCACTGGCATGTAGAGAACTCCGCCGCACCAGGGTGGTTCTCTGGGTGCGCGGACCTTCTGGTCCGCATCAAGCGCGATGCCGCGAAGCGGCGAGCCCGTGCTGCGCGGTCAGATGGCCGACAAGGAGTCGATCGGGCGACGCATCTAACATTTGATAGGTCGCGTGTTCGGCGGCACAGGAACACTGTAGTAGAATGCTCCGCCGTGGCGGAGTTCACCTCTCATCAAGGTTCCCCAGTCGAGATCGACGGCGACGTGCGCCGTCTTCGCGGCCGCCTCGGGCTGACGCAGGAACAGTTCGCCGAGCGGCTCGGCGTTTCGACGATCACCGTCCACCGTTGGGAGTCCGGACAGTCCCATCCCCGACGGCTCGCGCTCGAGAAGCTGGCGCAACTCCGTCAGGAGGCCGCGGTGGCAGCGGCCGCCGAAGCGCAGCCCATGCGTACGCTGCGCCCGGCAGGGCACCCCGCTACCGGTCTCGACTTCGCGGGCGACCCCGAGGCCGTGCTGGCGGTGGCGGACGCACTCCGCCTGTCCTTCGGTCGGCAGTTCAACCCCGCCTTCGCGATCGAGACGTCGCGCATCCATCCGCTGCTGCACCAGCGCTTCGCGGTCTACGAGCGGATGCTGAAGCAGGATCCGCTGCGCTTCCTCCTCGCCGACGATGCCGGTGCCGGGAAGACCATCATGACCGGTCTGTACGTCCGCGAGATGATGTCGAGGGAGCGCCTGGATCGTGTGTTGATCGTTCCTCCCGCGGGTCTGGTCGGCAACTGGCGGCGGGAACTGTGGAACCTGTTTCGACTGGACTTCCACATCGTCGACGGCGCCGACGCGAGGACGGACAACCCGTTCCGCGGATCCGGCGGCGACCGCGTCATCGTATCGCTCGACACGCTGGCTGGCGACAAGATGTTCGACGTCCTCCGGCGGGCTGGCCGCGGCTACGACTTGGTCGTCTTCGACGAGGCGCACAAACTCAGCGTCCACGAGAGGGGCAACCGCATCGACAGGACCCGCCGCTACCAGCTCGCCGAAGCACTGGCGGTCGGCGCCGGCCTGGAAGGTCGGTTCGGCGGTCTTGACTGGACGGCGCGACATCTCCTGCTTCTCACCGCCACGCCGCACATGGGAAAGAGCCTTCCCTACGCATGGCTGTGGCGACTGCTCGACGCCGCCGCCTTCGGTGCGGTGGAGGCCGTCCGCCGGGCTTCCCGATCTACGCGCGACCGACACTTCCTCCGTCGCACGAAGGAGGAGATGACCGGCCTCGACGGTCGACCGCTCTACCCTCCGCGAAAGTGCGACACGTTCAGCTACCACCTGAGCGGAGGCGAGGACGGCGAGCAGAACCTTTACGAACGGACTACCCAGTACCTCGACGAGTGCTACGGCCGCGCCCTGGACAACCAGCCCGCGGTCGAGCTGGCCAAGACCGTGTTCCAACGCCGGCTCGCCAGCTCGACCTGGGCTCTGCTCCGTTCGTTCGAACGGCGTATCGAGAAGCTCACGCGGACTGCGGAGGCGATCGAGAACGGCGAACTCACGGCCGAGCTGCTGCTGCAGAGGCAGCGCCGTCTGAGCGAACGGCACCGCCGTGATTACTTCGACGACGCGGCGGCGGACGACGACATGGCTGCAGACGGCTGGGCCGAGGGCAACGAGGCCTACGAGGACGCGGTTCTCGGGGCAGTCACCGTGGTCGGCGCGGAGGAGCTGCGGCGTGAGGCGGCGCAGGTCGAAGACTTGGCAGGACAGGCGCGCCAACTGGTCGCGTCCGGCACGGAAACCAAGTTCGAGCAGCTTCGCCAGGTCCTCGAGGATCCCGACTGCCGGGATGAGAAGTGGCTCATCTTCAGCGAACATCGGGACACCGTGGACCACCTGGTGCGGCGCCTGGAGGGGCTTGGCTACAGGGGCCACACGGCGCAGATCCACGGCGGCATGGACTGGCGGGAGCGGGAACGCCAGGTGGCGGCTTTCCGGCGGCCGAACGGTGCGCGCTACATGGTCGCCACCGATGCGGCCGGCGAAGGCATCAACCTGCAGTTCTGCCGGCTGATGGTGAACTACGACATCCCCTGGAACCCGGCGCGGCTAGAGCAGCGGATGGGCCGGATCCACCGGTACGGCCAGGAGTCCGAAGTCCGTGTTTTCAATCTTGTCGCTGGCAGCACCCGCGAGGGGAGGGTCTTGCGGGTGCTGCTGGGCAAGCTGGAGGCCATTCGGCGGGAGCTCTCATCCGACAAGGTCTTCGACGTGGTCGGCCGCCTGTTCGAGGGCGAGTCGCTGACCCGTTTCATGGCCCGTGCGACAAGCGACGAGGGCGAGCGGCGGGCAGTCGAGCGGGTTGAGCAGGCCGTTGACGCTGCCCGGGTGAAGCGGATCGATGAGCGGGACGCGGAGGTCTATGGCGTACCGGAAGCCACCGTGACCGGAGAGGATCTGCGTCCTGAGGTGGAAAGGGAGCGCTACCTGCACCTGCTTCCCGCGCATGTGAGGCGCTTGGTCGAGCGGGGTGCGCGACTCCTCGATCTCGAAGTCAAGGGCGACCTGGACGACCGCTTCGCGTTGGCGCCGGCAAGGCCCGGCGCTCTCGACCGGTTGCTGCCGGCGTTCGACGCCTATCCCGACGACGCGCGCGAGTGGTTGATGACTCGCCGTCCGCAGGATGACGACAAGGGCATCTGGCTTCACCCCGGGGAGCCGCTGTTCGATGCCCTGTGCGAGGAGATTCGCACGCGATTCAGGAACGACGCACTACGCGGATCGATCTTCGTCGACTCGATGGCCGAAGAGCCCTACTTGTTTCACCTCGCCGAGACTTGGATTGAGCAGGAGCAGGCTGCCATTGGGCGAAGCCCGAGTCGCCAGGGGATGGCGCGCAGGGTGGTGGAGCGCCGTCTCGTCGCCTTGCAGCAACGGGCCGACAAGCCACCCGAGCAGTGCCCGGTAGAAAGACTCCTGTTGCTCGCACCGACCGGTCTCGCGCCCGGCATGGCGCCGCTTGCGCCCCGGGCGCTCGATCTCCGCGCCCAGGCCGGCGCCCACCTCGGCGTCTTACTCGAAGATCTGACGAAGGACCTGCGGGGAGAGCGGGAAGCGGACCTGCCCGAGCGCCGCCGGCGCGCCGCCGTTGGCTTCGATCTCCGGGCTTCGGAACTGGCGTCGCTGCGGTCGAAGCTCGTGCGGAGCGCTCGAGACCCCGCCGACGGTAAAGGCGAGGAACTGGAGGCGGTCAAGGCCGAACAGAAACGGCTGTCGACCGAACGCCAGTTCGCCTTGGACCGGATCGAGGCAGAGCCGCGTCGGATCCTCCCGGGTGGCCAGCGTTTCCTGCTCCACGCACTCGTCCTTCGCCCGGAGGATGCAGGGTCCGCCGCGAGCGCCGAGCGGCTCGACGTAGCGGTGGAAGAACTCGCCGTCCGCATCGCGGCCGACCGGGAGCACGCCCGAAAGGCCAAGGTACAGGACGTCTCGAAGCCCGTTCTCGCGAGGGCCGCCGGTCTGCCGGATTGGCCAGGGTTCGACCTGCTCTCGACCCTCCCGAATGGCGATCAGCGGTGCATTGAAGTCAAGGGCCGGGCCGGCCGGTCCGGGGTCCCGATTCAGTCGAACGAGTGGGCGCAGGCGTGCAAGCTGGGCAGCCGCTACTGGCTCTACGTCGTGCTCGACTGCGCTGGCCCGGAGCCCGAGCTGCTGCGAATCTGCGACCCGTTCCACAAGCTGCTCGCCTGCGAGCGAACGAGAGCGCAGTTTGACGTGCCGCTGGGATCCTTGATCGAGGCGGCCGAAACCGAGGAAGAGGGGAAGGCAAGGAGGCGGGGACCAACTCGATGAGACCAGCAACGAAAGATGACGCTCGCGTCATGCGATTGAGGCGTGGCCGCGTGACGGTCCGCAATCCGGCGGCTACGGATCGGTGCTGGGAAGGCGACTTCGTGCTCGACCCCGGAGCGATCGACTCCGTCATACCGCGAGAGCGCCTGGAGGAGATCGGCCTGAAACCAGCGGCCAGACGAATCTGCGGTCTCGCCGATGGTCGAGAGGATGAAATGGACATCGCGGTCGCGGAGTTGGAGTTCATGGGGGACGTGATCGGCGCCACGATCGTCTTCGGCGGCGAAGGTACTGAACCTCTGCTGGGCGTAACTGCGCTGGAGTCGCTGGGCATCGAAGTCGATCCGACGAATCAGCAGTTCAAGAGGCTGCCTTCGATTCGGTTGAAGAAGGTGAGCCGCGATGCGGCCATCACGGGCCATCGTGATGGCCTCGACTGTCCAACCCAGGCCCAGGGACCGGAGAGTCAGTGAGAGAATTCGCTGCTGCCGCGCTGCTGTAGCCTTTTTGGGCAACCACCATGGGGAGTCGATCATGCCGAACCAGATGAAGACAGTAGAGCGTGGAGCAGGCAGCAGTGAGGGCGCGGGCCCGGCTTCGGCCGGCGCCACTCACGAGGATGGACCTCCCGCGCTGCTGGAGGAACAGATCGAGGATCATCGCGGCGATGAAGACGAAGTCGGGGGGCAGATTCGCTACACGATCATGAGCTATGGCGCGGACTTGCCAGTTGACACGCTGCTCACCCGCCTGGAGAAGGGCCTGATCAGTATCCCCGGTTTCCAGCGGGGCTTCGTCTGGAAGCTGCCGCAGGCATCGCGTTTCATCGAGTCACTCCTACTGGGCCTTCCCGTCCCGGAGTTGTTCTTCTTCAAGGATCCGGAAACCAAGGTCCTCCAAGTCGTGGACGGGCAGCAGCGGCTGCAGACCCTGAAGCGCTTCTTCGATGGGCAGTTCGGAAGTCGGGACTTCCGGCTCACCGGAGTCGCGGACGAGTTCGAGGGGAAGACGGTCGAGACACTGGATCACTTGTCCCGTCGCCAGCTCGAGCAAGCCTTGTTCCATGCAACGATTTTCGAGCAGATCGAGCCGAGCGATGGTCGAAGTTGCGTCTACTCGGTGTTCGAGCGGTTGAACACCGGTGGTACGCCTCTTCAGGCCCAGGAGATCCGGTCCAGCATTTATCAGGGTCCGCTGAACGACCTTCTCCAAAGACTGGCCGGCGAGGACCACTGGCGCAACCTCTACGGCCCGGTGAGCCCGAGAAAACGGGATCAGGAGATCATCCTTCGCTGGCTTGCTCTCCTGCATTCGTTGGATGGCTACGAGAGTCCCATGAAGCGCTTCCTGAACGACTTCATGGAGCAGAACCGCGACCCCGGCGATGAAGCCCTCTTCGAGTACGAACGGGAGTTTCGAGCGACTGTTCGCCAGGTAGACCAGGCCCTGGGTCCCGAGTCCCTTCGGCCGGACCGGTCCCTCAATGTGGCGGTCGCTGACGCTGTGTTGGTTGGCATGGCCCTTCGTCTGCGCGACGGACCTGTCGAGTCTCCCGAGACGCTCCGTGATGCCCACCAGCGGTTGATGGAGCGTCTCCGCTCGGACGAGCTGTATCAGAGTCGGACGACACACACGAACCGCCTGCGCGACAGGATCACGTACGCTCACGATGAGTACAGCCAAGTACCGTGAACTACGGCGATGCACAGCGGTTGGCGGCGAAGATGCGCCGAGCGCGTGAGAGAGCCAGTTCGCCTGATCTGCCGGACTCGGATCGCGCATGGCTTGGGGAGATGATGGCGGTCTGGGCTTCCGGTTATCTAGAGGCGGCTTGTCGCGACACGCTCAAGAGATACGCGGCGAACAGGGCGGATCAACGAGTGTCGCGCGCGGTTGCGCGACGGCTCGACCGTTTGCAGAATCCGCGTATGGACCGGCTCTTGTCTCTCGTGGGCGAGTTCGACCCTGCATGGAAGGCGACTCTTGAGACCTTCGCCTCGGGTGAGGTCGGCGAGAGCGTCAACAGCATCGTTGGCCTGCGGAACAGTGTCGCGCATGGAGGTCCGTCCGCGCCGAGCGTCGCGACCATCTCACAGCACTTTGAACACGCACGGCGGTTGCCGCAAAAGCTCGCGGAACTCTGCGGTGTCGCGGCCCAGGAGGGGGACGAATGATGCTGCGTGTCCAAACAGGGATCCTGCCGCCTACGCCATGAGATGGTCGCCAGAGCCGCCGGCTATCGGTCCGAGGACGGGATTCCACAAAACCGACATCTTCGGCTTCCAGACGTTCGGCGAGCGCCTCGCGAACATCGTCGAAACCTTCGACGACGATCCTGTCCTGTTGCTAGACGGTCCGTGGGGCAGCGGCAAGACGACGTTCGTTTCGCAGTGGGCGGGCTTGCTTCGCGACCGAGGCCATGCGGTTCTCTATCTCGATGCCTTTGCTAGGGACCACTACGGTGAGCCGTTTCTGGCATTGGCGGAGGAGGTCTATCGTGTCGCCACGGAAGAGGACCTAGTCGCGGATCCCGGTTTGGTCGATCGTTTCGAGAGAGGAGCTGCCGCCGCCGCAAAGGAACTCGGGTTTGCTGCTCTCTCTCTGGCGAATCCGGCGTTAGGGTTGGTTGCTGAGACCGTCAGAACTGCCGCGACGAAGTCAAGCAGCCGCAACGACACTTTTCGAAAGTGGCTGGACGATGCCAGTTCGCGGAGGAAGGCGGTTCGTGACTTCCGGGAATGTCTCGGCGATCTAGCAGCGGAGTGTTCGCTCGGGGCGGGTCGCGTGGGCAAGAATCCGAGTGACTCCGCCACGGCACCAACTGAGGGTGACTCCCGGTTCGTATTCCTCGTGGACGAGCTCGATCGCTGTCGCCCCGGCTTTGCGGTGGCCATGCTGGAACGAATCAAGCATATCTTCGGCGTGAGAGGAGTCACGTTCGTACTCGTCGCCAACGTGGCGGAGCTTGGCAAGTCCGTCCAGCGCGAGTACGGGCGCATTGACCCCGAGAAGTACCTCGAGAAGTTCTACGAGATTCGGGTCCGCCTGCCCGAGAACGTGGATTCCTCTGGAACCTCCACGAGTAAACGTTACGTCCGTCATTTGGCCGGTGGGCATCCGCTCTTGAGCCGCGATGGAAGAGCGCTCTCGATTCTCTGTCGAATTCTGGGCGGCATCGCGGAGACCCGGAGATTGTCTTTGCGTACGATGGAGCACATCGTTAGGAACGTCCTCGTGCTTGCCGCGGCCTCGCCATCGCACTATGGGGACACCCCCAGGTTGCGCGCCGTTGTAGCCGCCGCTCGTGCGCTCGAGCCCGGCCTGTTCAGGGGGGTCTTCAGGCTGTTGTGTGGGTGGTTGCGGGTTTGGTGGCTGGCTTGCGGGTTTAGACTGGCGGGATGAAGAGTGCCAGGACGTTCGAGAGGTTGTTGGGTATCAAGCCGCCTTGGCGTGTGCGTGCGGTGGTGCTTCGGATGGACGAGCCGCATCCGCGCCGTGGCGGTCCGGTGGTAGGCGGGACGGTGGAGATCCACGTCGAGCACAATGGGGAGGCTCTCTGCCCGGAGTGCGGCGTGGCTTGTCCGGGCTACGACAGCCGGCATCGCCGCTGGCGTCATCTGGACACGATGCAGCACCAGACGCGGGTTCACGCGGAGGTTCCTCGGGTGCTCTGCTCGGAGCATGGCGTCCACCAGTTGAAGGTGCCTTGGGCGGACGAGAGTTCGCGGTTCACGGCGCTGTTCGAGGCAGAGGCCATCGAATGGCTTCGCGAGGCGAGCGTTCACGCGGTGGCGGGCCGCATGGGTCTGAGTTGGGATCAGGCGGCGGGGATTCAGCGTCGCGCGGTGGAGCGGGGTCTCGCGCGGCGCCAGTTGGAGCCGCCTCGGTTGCTGGGCGTGGACGAGACGTCGTTTCGGCGGCGCCACGAGTACGTGACGGTGGTCAACGATCTGGAGCGCGGCGTGGTGACTCACGTGGCCGACGGTCGTGGCCGGGCCGCCATTGACGGCTACTTCGAGGAGTTGGGCGAGACGGGCTGCGCTGGCATCGAGCAGGTGGCGATGGACATGTGGCCGGCCTACATTTCCTCGGTGGAGAAGTACACGGACGCGGCCATCGTTCATGACCGATTCCACATCGTCGCGCACCTGAATCACGCCGTGGACCTGGTTCGACGCGCCGAGCAGCGGGAGTTGCTCGAAGCAGGGGACCCGGGTCTGAAGCGGAGCCGCTACCTGTGGTTGATGGGGAGTGGGCGAATGACCCGCCCGCAGCAGCGGCGCTTCGCTGCTCTTCGCGCGAGTCACCTTCGCGTGGCGCGGGCCTGGGCGATCAAGGAGATGGCGCGGGACTCGTGGGGCTACGCGCGCCGCGGCTGGGCCGAGCGGCGCTGGCAGAACTGGTACGACTGGGCGATCCGCAGTCGGCTGGAACCGATCAGGAAAGTGGCCAGGATGATCAGGGGCCACTGGGACGCCGTCATCAACGCCGCCGTGTCCGGCATCTCCAACGCCAACGCCGAGGGGATCAACGCGACGATCCAGAAAATCAAGCGAAGAGCGAACGGCTATCGAAATCGAGAGCACTTCCGCCTCGCCATCTACTTCCATCTCGGCGGACTCGACATGGCGCCCGAGTCACTCCGTGCCCACACACAAACCTGAAGCGCCGTTCAGGGAGCTGGTTGACGTACGACCTTGTGTTCTTGAGGATGAGCAGCGAGATCTGCTGACGGACATGGTGGATCCAGTGGGGCGAGACCGGGAAGAGGCGCAGTCGTACATCGACAAGAGCATCACCTACGGTGAACTGCCGGACCTGGCGAGAGTCCTTGATGGACTCGGGATCTGACTCTCGTGTGCCCGAACGGAAGGCGGACTACAGCCGCGGGTTCTTGGCTCGCCGAGACGCGACTTGCGAGGCAGCGGCCACACATGCCGGCACGGGCGGTCGTTATGGTGAGCCGGTCGGCGTCACTGACTGCAGTTGCCAACCGAGTAGGGAGCGACGCACGGCACACGGAAGAGCCTAGTGGGTCGCGTCGATTCGTACCGGTGCAGGCATGTTCCACCGATGGCCGCGGTCAGTTAGGGAACTCGGTTCTCGATTGAGCCGAGGCACTGCCGATGAAGGGCCGTCCTCTCGTTCAAGCTGGTCGCCCATCACTACGGGCTCAAGGTGCGCGAGATGAGGCCGGTGCCGCGGCACCCGGGCTTGGGCGTGAGCGCCCGGGAATCGCTGGGCATCGAGATGCCGGCCCTCGGGTTGAAGGCGACAGTAGAGGAGATCGTGGCGCCGTGGCGGCAAGGGTCGTGCGCGCGAGACCGAAGGACTCTCGTCGCTGCGAGAGGATCGACCTCGACTGACGACGGCGCTGCTTGATCGCGTTTGCAGTCCGTACTTCGCGCTCAGGACAAGCGGACGATGCGGGCGAGCGACGGGCAGAGCAGGGCTCTGTCTATGCCGAGCAGATTCACTACCCATCGTCCATGCGCCGCGGGGACGTGCATGCGAGCGTCGCGGGCCGCGTGGAAGACCGCGTCCGCGAGTTGACGCTCCGTCAGCGCTTCCGCTAGCCGTGGATGACGCAGGAGATCCACCGTACCGCTCGTTGGGAGATTCGGGAACTTCTTGGTGCAGATCCTGATCGCCTTGCGGTCGTCGAGCAGCGCGAGGCCGCCCACTTCCAGCGCCTTGACCATCGTGGCGGCCTCGCCGTCGCCCAAGGTCTTGCTGGCTTCTCCGGAGACCAGACCGATGAAGTCGTTCTCGCCCGATTCCCCGATCTGGACCGCTTCGACGTAACCGTCGGCAATCAGCTCGTTCAGGAGAGCGGCGGCCCGATGCTGTCCGTCGCGGCCGGAGCGAATCTCGCCAAGAACTTGCTCGGTGATGAGGACTTGGTTCGATAGTGCATCCAGAACCGCCTCTGCGCGACGCGTTGCGTTCAGATTGATGACAACGCTGGAGTCGGCGACGACCGGACCTGTGAACCTAGTCAGAGGAAGAACAGGCTCCGGCATGGACTCCTATAGCCTCATCGTCCAGCAACTGGCGGAGTTCCGGACGTCCCAGACGGAGCAGGCTGGCCAGCTGGCCTTCGCTGAGCAACTCCTTCCGGTAGACCTCGCTCGCGAGGGCGGCCAGCCGAAGCGTCGTAGGCCCACGTCCTTCAGGCCCCTGAGCTTCGGACTGGTCGAGGTCGCCCAAGGCCTCTTGGACGTGCTCCTGGGTTATGCGACCGGTCGTCTGGAAGAGGTCCCACGCACCCCGGGCGACGAGCCGCAAGTCCTCCAGGCGGCGCACCAGCGCTTCGCGAGACACCCCGAATGCGTGACTCATCAGGATGACACTTCGTCGCGTCAAGATGCCCGACTCGGCGGTCAACGCCCGGAATCTCTCCCGGACCGCTCTTTCGGGCGTCAGGAAAGCGCGAGCGAAGGCGTCGGCGTAGCGCTCTTCGCGCGACGTTCCGCGCTGATGCCGATACTGGACGACGGGGACGTCTCGGGCCGACACGAAGTGCCCCAACTCGTGAACCGCGGTCTGGGCCCGCCTCGCAGGAGGATGATTGGCGTTCAAGAGCATGCATGCGCCGACATCGGCGTCGTAGGCGAAGAGGCCGGAGATTCGGGATTCGATGGGTCGTATGTAGGCGCGCACGCCGAGGTCGAGTTCGAGCAGGCTGATGACGTCGCGGATGGGCGCCTGACCCAGACCCAGCCATTGCCGGAGTTCCAGAGCATGGTGCTCGGCTTGAAGACGAACGTCGCCAGGGAGTATGGCTCGCCTAGGCGGGTAGTTCACGGTCCTCTGGATGCCGAGGAGGTTCTCCAACTCGACTTCGGCTCGTACCAGGTCGACAAGCAAGCGGACCGCGACGTCAGCTTCGCCGGTGTCCGCGCCACGGAGTCTGCGAAACCGGGGCACGAGATGGACATGAACCGCCTCGTCACGCAGCAGTTCGTTCGCCGTCGTACCGTACGTCGCGGCGAGGCGTTGAATCTCGGCAGGTCGCCAAGCTCTTCGGCCCTGCTCGATAGCCACGAGAGTCGTTCGGGCTACGCCAATGGCGTCGGCGGCTGCGGCCTGCGTGATGCCTTTGGCTTCGCGAGCGCTGCGGAGACGCCGTCCGACCTCAGCGTAGTCCGATTGGCTATGCATGAGCTTTACGGACTTGGGTAGCCCACTTCGTGACGAAGGAGTTGGCGCCGAGGTCCCGGAGAAAGTCTGCCCATTCTTGTGCATGTTGCAGCAGCATCCTGTGGAGTTTGTCTCTGGCTTCTTCTGGTGCCAGACCAAGCGACTGGCTCAGACGCCAGACATGTAGGTCGAACTTGGGTGATTCGCGGGGAAGTCTGGCGAGCTGCGCCAGATCCTCAAGATGAAGGGTGCCGGCTAGTGCGTACTGATAGTGGGAACCACATGGCGCTCGCTTCTCGAACGCCGGTGCCGCACCGTCTTCATAGTTGTGTGCCTGTAGGTCTTCCCAGACGTAGGTCTCGCCATCATCTTCCGTCGCCCCAGCAGCATGTACGCTCATCCGGCGGAGCATGCAGGCGGCACAGACCCCACATTGACGCCTCTTCCCGGACACCGAGACGTGTCTCTGATCCTGCCAGCAGGATCGAGTGTCACGCCAAGTGTCGCCAATCCCTGGTGTTTCCAGTAGGTCCCGGAGCGTCTCGCCTTTCGTGTTCCATAGTCGGGGTTGGACGTAGCGGACCTCGTAGCTGAGTAGGGCGGCTAGGAACTCCTCCATCAGGCGTAGGAAGCTCGGGTGGGTTCTCTGGTCTGGTGGCTGCTGTCCGACCGGGACGAGTGAGGGGCCCAAAGAACCTTGGCCGCTCTCGGGTACGAGTACCGTGTCCGTGCGGGCCAGATAGGCGGCTGTGCCCCCAAGGAGGGCGAAGCGAAAACCCCGGGATCGAGCGCTGCTCTCGGCCCGTCGGCGCGGTGCGTGCCTGACCTTGTAGGGGACGGCCACAAACGGTGTACCGCAAGCGGTCCGGGAGCCGTTCCTTATGCCTAGGCGCACCCGGATCGGCTCGATGCCAGACCGGTGTGCCAGGAGCCTTGCGACCATGTACGAGTCTAGGCCGTCACTGTACGGGATAACTGCCTTGGCGTTTCGGGGGAAACCCAGCATTCCCTGGGGGGATGCCTCTTCGTGTCGCCGGTCCGTGAACCGGATGCTCCACTCGTCGCCAGTCAGGAGGTTCAGAGCCCGGATCAGTGGCGATGACACGGCCTGGGAACGCCAGCGGGCTGGATGGTGGACGGGTATTCGCAGATCGAACCGCCTGGCCCAACTCACCGGTGGCCGAGATCTGAGACCGTCGCAGAACTCGGTCGTCGCTGCAACTACGAAAGCGTCGAACACGCGCTGATCCCAGCATCCGAGGCAGTAGCTTCTCAGTACCTCGGGTTCCAAGATGAGGTGGGTCCCAATCACGCACGCGGGTCGGCGCGCTCGCGCTCGGGCGCCGGCTTCCCGCACGTCAACGCGGAGTCGGGCGTCGGGGCTCACCCTGCTGCTTCCAGCACGGGCACGCCGTCGTCCAAGTCTGCCTTGGGCACAGGCTTGAGCGTGAGGAGGTCGCCCGACCCGGTGACTTTCGCGGCGAGTTCCTTCAAGTCAAGAGCGGCGAGTGCCGAATCTACGCGTTGCAGCGCGGCGGGAGTCCCAGGCCACGAGCTGCGGAGATAGTGTTCGCGGATCTGCCGCCGGCGATTGTCGGATTCGTAGTCTGCTACTCGCTGCAGTGCCTCGTGTGCTGCCTTCTCACCATGCTGGCCTTCCGAGGTCGCCAGGATCACATGGTCGATGAACAGTCCGCTTAGTCGCCCCTCTGGATACGTCTGTTTCAGCCGCTCAAGGAGCGTCTGGCTGGCGGCGCTGCCGTCGAGGAGAGTCTGGCGGTTGGCCAAGCACTGGACGACCTCCCGGAGAAGCGGTCGGGGTAGCTCCTTCCTGAGCGTTGCCAGGAGGGCCCTTTCTCCGTGCCGCGAGACTTCGCCGATCGGGAGTAACTTCGTCTCGGCACGTTTTGCGAAGCCCTTCCACAGGCGTTCCATGGGTAGGCTTCTGTGAGGTCCGTCACTCATCGACTTGTCCTGTGTCAGGTAGACTGACGGTTGTTCCTGACAAAGTCAAGTCCGTTGGGCTTCGACTTCGTGGCGTGCAGATTCGGGCGCTCACGGGGATGAGCAGGGCGTCGTCGGCCAGCAGTCGGCGGGCGTGCGATGCGCCCGTCGTTGGCCCGCTACGATAGCGGCGATGTCTTCGGATTCGATCGACTGCGCTGGCTGCGCAAGGTGCCGGCCGTGATCCGGGACCGCTCGGGGGACGGCGACCGGGAGGTGCCAGGCGCTCGCCTGATCGAAGCGGCGTTCCCGCTCCGCCAGGCATCTCTTGACTCGGTCCACGAGAAGAACGTTCGACACGGGCATATCTCGACTCTTCACATCTGGCCGGCGAGGCGGCCGCTGGCGGCTTGCCGGGCGGTGTTGCTGGCGACGCTGTTGCCGGATCCGGGAGACCCTGAAGGGCGTCGGCGGCTCATGGCGCGAATAGCAGGCGAGGTGCGCCCAAGGCAGACGCGGGCCGGAAAGCTGCGGGAGGAAACGGCGGGAGGCGTGCTCCACTGGGGCCGTGAGAGCGACCCGGAGACCGAGAAGCTGCGCGAGGAGATCCGGGAGGCGTTCGGTGGCCGGGTACCGCGGGTTCTCGATCCGTTCGCGGGCGGCGGAGCGATTCCCCTCGAGGCGATGCGGTTGGGCTGTGAGGTCACCGCGTCGGACTTGAATCCGGTCGCCTGGTTTGTTCTGCGCTGCACGCTGCACTACCCGCGGTTGGTGGCGGGAGAGCAACTCCCCCTGCCGGACTTCGCCGTCCGTGATCGGGACTTCGTCGAGGCGTGTCTAAAGGCCCAGGGCGTGACGAAGAAGGCGGCGTTGCGCGAGGAGCTGCGGCGATTGGGCCACAGTGACGGCGACCCCGTGCAGGTCCGGTCGGCGTTGCTCGACAGTTCGACCGAGCCGCGTTCTTCGACAGGGGGCGAGTGGGCGGGTCCGGCGCTCCAGACCGCATTCCCTTGGCACCTTCGAGCATGGGGACGCCGGGTCCTGGCAGTGGCTCGACGTGACCTTGCGAAGCGGTACCCGACCTACGCGGACTTCGAGCCGGTGCGGCGCAAGTGGAGAGGCAAGCGGGATGCCACGATCCGGTTCCCCGAGCAGCGTTTCCGGCCTCGCTCGTCGCGACTACTTGAGCCGGACGCTGGCGGGAAGGTCTCGGTCGCGAAGTTGAACACCGAGTTCGACCCCGCCTACTTGGAGAACGAAGCGAATCCGCGCTGGGTTGGGAAGCCGACGGTCGCCTACCTGTGGGCGCGGACGATCCGTTGCGCGAACTGCCGGGCGGAGATGCCGCTGCTCAAGACACGCTGGCTGTGCAAGAAGCCGAGAAAGCGAGTACTGCTTTCGATGACGCCGCGGGAGGACGGTTCCGGCGTGGAGTTCGCACTGGAGCATGACGTGCCTGACGGCGATGGGAACGCTGCGCGGCGGCGTGAGCACGACCGCCGGCTGGGTGCCGGGACGATGAGCCGTAGTGGCGCAGCTTGTCCTTGCTGCAACGCCATTTCAACGATGTCCGATCTGCGCAACGAAGGACGGGCTGGCCGGCTCGGCGAGCGGATGACGGCGGTGGTCGTCGACGGCCAGCAGGGCAAGGAGTATCGGTTGCCCACCGACGTCGAGGTGGCGGCGGCTTCGGTCGACGAAGAGGAACTGCAAGCTTTGTTTGCGGAGATTCCGTTTGGACTTCCAGAGGAACCAACGCCCAAGGGCGGCAGTGGTGCCGCACGCGCCTTCTCTGTTGACGGCTATGGCTTTGGCACTTGGCGGAAGCTGTTCGCGAACCGCCAAGTGTTGGCGTTGGGCACACTGGTCAGGGCGATTCGTGATTCCGCGGCCGAAACGAGCGGCTACCCAGAAGAGTGGCGGGAAGCGTTGAGTGCGAGCCTCTCGTGCATCCTTAGCAAGCTCGCCGACTACAGCAGTGGTGTTTGCTCCTGGCACAACTCTGGCGAGAAGCTGCGTAACACGTTCGCCCGCTTTGCGCTCCCCATGGTGTGGGACAATTGCGAGGTCAATCCTCTCTCCGGTACGTCGGGCGGTTTCGCTGCAATGGCCGATTGGGTGGCGCGCTATGCCGATCATGCCGTGAGAGCGGTCCAGCCAGCTAGCGCGCCTGTGCTACGGGCGAAGAGTGCGATCGAACCGCTGGATGGCGGTGTCGACGTCATCTGCACGGACCCGCCCTATTACGACGCCATCCCCTACTCGGACCTGATGGACTTCTTCTACGTCTGGCTTCGGCGCACCCTGCACGGTTTGTCGCCCGAGTTGGACGTCGGCTTCGCCGCTCCTCTCGGACCCAAATGGAGCAAGGACGCGTCCGGCGGCAAGGGCGACGGGGAACTGATCGACGACGCGAGCCGCTTCGGAGGGGACCGAGACGCTTCGAAGCGGAACTACGAGGACGGTATGGCGCGCGCGTTCGGCCGTTTCCACGATGCACTGCGCCCCGATGGTCGCCTCGTCATCGTCTTCGCCAACAAGCAACCCGACGCCTGGGAGACTCTGGTCTCCGCGCTGATTCGAGCAGGTTTCGTTGCCTGCGGTTCCTGGCCGATCCAGACCGAGATGAAGAACCGTCAGCGTTCCCTGGCCTCAGCGGCCCTCTCCTCCTCGATCTGGCTCGTCTGCCGGAGGCGGCCCGCGGACGCCAGACCGGGCTGGGACGCCGCAGTGCTGGCAGAGATGCGGTCCAACATTACGGAGAGCCTGCGGCGGTTCTGGGACGCCGGCATCCGCGGCCCGGACTTCGTGTGGGCAGCCACCGGCCCCGCGCTCGAGGCCTTTAGCCGCCATCCGGTCGTCAAGAAGGCGGATTCGCCGCGCGAGGTGCTGTCCGTGGCGGAGTTTCTGCGGCAAGTGCGACGCATCGTCGTCACCTTCGTCGTAAACACGTTGCTTGAGACCGAGTCTGGCTCCCCGACCGAACTTGACGACTTGACGACCTACTACCTGTTGCACCGCAACGACTTCGGGTTGGACGCGGCCCCCGTGGGGCCCTGCATTCTCTACGCCGTATCGTGCAACCTCTCGGACAGTGACCTTGCCGGCGGTCTCGACTTGGTGGCACGGGGCGCTTCGGCGGCTTCAACCGAAGCCTCCGACGAGGATGGTGACGACGAAGGGCCGGCTCGGAGGACCTCCGGGTCGGAAGCCCGGCTCAAGCCGTGGTACCGGCGTCGAAGCCGTGGCTTGGGCGAGCCCTCGCCAGACGGCGAGCCACCGGCGCTCATCGACTGCGTGCACCGCCTGATGCAGCTCTGGAAGACCGGCGAGCAAGGCCGAGTGGACCGCTACCTGGCCGACCGCGGGCTGTGGCGGCACGAGCTGTTCGCCCTGGTCGTCCAAGCAGTCATCGAACTCGCCGCCGAAGGCTCCGAGGAGCGCTCGATCCTGGAGTCGATCCAGAACCACCTGCAGGGCGGTGGAGCAGCCGCGTCGGCGCCGCGGCAGCGGACCATACTGTAGATCGACCGGCGCCGGCGCCGAACTCGTCTGCCTCCGCAGCCTGCCCGCCTGGCTTGTGTAGCATCCCGGCTTCCCTTGCGGCGATGAGCAGGCACCAACCCAGACCTTGGCACGAGGTCGTCCGGCTGAAGGACGAGTTACGTACCGGCGAGCTATCGCTGGCGGAGTTCGCGGCGGATTTGCACGAGGTGACCCTGCAGCGGGGCCAGCGGCCGGTGTACGAGGAACCGGAGAAGTTCTTCGCGCTGACCTACCCAACCTACGCCCTGCGAGAGCTGGTGAAGGATGTGGCGGCGCGGCTGGCCGGGCAGAGCGACAAGGCGGTACGCCAGTTGGAACTGACGTATGGCGGCGGCAAGACCCACACGCTGATCACGCTGTACCACCTGTTCCGGGAGCCGGATGCACTGCCGGACGCGGCGGCGGTTCGCGAGTTCCGGGAGCATGTCGACGGCCGGCTTCCGGGCGCCCACGCCGCGGCGCTTTGCTTCGACAAGATCGACGTGGAACGCGGCATCGATGGGGTGCGATCGCCTGATGGCAGCACGCGTCCGCTTCGACACCCGTGGAGCGTCCTCGCCTATCAGCTAGATGGCGACGAGGGGCTGCGCTCGATTCACGGCGAGGACCGTGCGGAGGAGCGGGAAACGCCGCCGGCGGAGCCGCTGCTGGTCAAGCTGCTGGAACGCCCGCAGGAGCGGGGCCTGGGTACGCTGATCCTGGTCGATGAGGTCCTGATGTACGCGCGGGAGAAGGCGGGTCAGGACCGCGTCTGGCGAGACCGCATCATCGACTTTTTCCAGTACCTGAGCCAAGCCGTGACCAAGGTGGACCGGGCGGCGATGGTGGCGTCGCTGCTTGCTACCGACCCATCGAAGCAACATGGCGCCGAGGGCCAGCGACTCATCGGCGATCTCTTCGACGTTTTTCGCAGGCAGCGGGAGGAAGGCGTTCAGCCGGTTCAGCGCGAGGATGTAGCGGAGGTGCTGCGGCGCCGGTTCTTCGAGCCGGAGAGTCTGCGGAACAGGGAATCCTGGCGGTCCCACGCCATCGGCGCGGTTCGCGAATTGGCAAGACTCGACGAGACGACGGCCAAGGCGAAGAGCCGGGAGGAAGGCCGGTTCGAGGAGAGCTTCCCATTCCACCCGGACCTGACCGATGTTTTCTACAGTCGCTGGACCCAGCTCGCCGGATTCCAGCGCACCCGCGGCATCCTCCGCACCTTGGCCACTGCCTTGCGCCAGGCTGAATCCTGGGACTCGAGCCCCCTGATCGGTGCGTCGACGCTGCTTCGGCCGGCGGGCGATCCGGGTGTCTCCGAGGCTGTGCGCGAGCTGGCGGGCGTGGCCGGTTCGGAGTCGGGCGAGGGTTCACCAACCGACTGGTCGGCTCTGCTCGAAGCGGAGTTGACGAAGGCCTCCGGCATCGAGGAAGAACTGCCCCCGCTAGCGGGCCGGCGCGAGGTGGAGCAGGCGGTGGTTTCGGTGTTTCTCTACTCGCAGCCGGTCGGCCGCAAGGCGTCGACGCCGGAGCTGCTGCGAATGGTCGGCGCGGGAGGCCCGGACGAGATCGCGCTTCGCAAGGGGCTGGCCCGCTGGCGCGAGCTTTCGTGGTTCCTGGACGACGAGGATGAGGGCGACGTCATGGGAGCGGAGGCCGGCCTGCCCAAGTCGTGGCGGCTCGGCAACCGCCCGAACCTGCGGCAGATGCACGACGAGGCCTGCAAAGAGCGTGTGACCAAGCGTACGGTCGAGGTGCGCCTCGAAGAGGCTACGCGCAAGCTCAGGCTGCTCACGGACGGCGCCCGCGCTGCGGGCGCCGTCGTCCATGTGCTGCCCGCGTCGCCACGGGACGTGGGTGACGACGGCAGCTTCCGCTACGCCGTACTCGGGCCCGCCGCCGTGTCCGAGTCGGGCAAGCCGAGCGCCTTGGCGCGCCGCTACCTTGCCGAGACGACCGCCGCGGACCGGCCGCGGGTCCATCGCAACGCGCTGCTTCTCGCGGTGCCGTCGCGCGATGGTCTGGAGGCCGCCCGCAGCGCCGTGCGCGACCTGCTGGGCTGGGAGGACGTGCAGGGTCAGTTGGAGGGGCGGTCCGTGGAAGCTGTCCGCCGCGAACAACTGAACCGGAGGCTCCGGGGCGCGAGGATGAGGGTTCCTGACGCGGTCAGGCAGGCCTACTCAATCGTCATCACCATAAACGCTGACGGCGCTGAGCAGGCGTTCAAGCTGCCGGGGGCAGCGGGACCGCTGTTCTTGGAGATCAAGGGCGACGAGAGGACTCGCATTCGGGAGACCCCGGTCGATGCGGAAGCCCTCCTTCCCGGAGGGCCGTACGATCTTTGGCGGGAGGATGAGGCCTCGCGTCTCGTGAAGGACCTGGCGGGCGCGTTCGCCCGCTATCCCCACTTGCCGAAGATGCTGAGGCCGGCGGTAGTCCGGGAGACTGTGCTCCAGGGTGTGGAACGCGGCCTCCTCGCAGCTCGACTGGAACGGCCTGACGGCAGTCACCGCACCTGGTGGCGCGAGTCGGTGGATGCCGAGTCCAGCGACGATCCCGCGCTGGAAGTCCTGCTGCCGGGCGACGCCGAGTTGGCGCAGCTTGCACCGGCGCTGCTGGTGCCCGGGGAGTTACACGGACTGTGGCCGGAGGATGCTGGCAGCGTCGGTTTCTCCGGGTTGCAGGACTACTTTGCCGGCGGCTTCACGGTGACCGTTCCGCGCGAGGGCTACGAAGACCTGTTCAACGTGCCGCGGTGCTCCGAGGAGGTGCTTCATCAGGCCGTTGAGGCGGCCGTGAAGGAAGGGTTCGTCTGGCTGCGCAACGGTCCGACTTCCGTCTGGAAGGAGGACGTGCCCTACGGCGCGCTGGACGAGGGTGCCATGCTGCAGCCGCCGCCGGAAGGCCTGACTCCTCAGGAGTTGGTCGAGGAAGCGCTGCCAGGCGGCTGGGATGACGGGCAGACCAGCGGCTGGACGCTGGGCCAAGCGCTCTCGCAGAAGCGAGGGGAACCGGTACCTTGGGGACTGCTGCGCGAGGGGATCGACAACGCGGTGGTGAGCCGGTGGCTGGAGGTGACCGAAGGCAGCACGACCGTCGGCGCGGAACACGCCGGTTCCCTCAAGCTGCGGAGGCCGAAGGACGCTCCGCCGCCCAAGCCGTCGCCGGAACCTCGTGTTGCCCAGGCGCTGCTGGAGCCGGACGGGCTCCAAGACCTCGCCGAACGCCTTCCGGAACTGTTGAGCGCCGGTGCGGGTTGGGGACTCAAGTTCCGGGTGGGTGTGGTGTTGGGCGAAGACGCGCCTGAGGAAGCGCGCGAGGCACTGAACGCTGTGCTGAAGCAGGTGTCGGAGGATATGAAGGCGGAGTAGGAGCTGGTGCTCAGGAGCGCCCTCCCCTACACGATCTCCACTTCCTCGTAGTCACCGGCCTCCATCCCTGCCACGGCCGAGGCCACCTCTTCGACTCTTCGTCGAATCCTCGGCCACGAAGTCGTGAGAAGCACGAGCACGCCCAAACGTCGGCCAGACAGATCTTGTTCGTATCGGAGATGCTGATCCGTCGTGATCAAGAGGTCGAAACCAGCCGCCTCTGCTTGATCGAGGAGATCACCGTTCCGGAGATCGGACCACCCTCGTTCGAACGCTGTATCCACGGAATGTCCCGGCAGATGGCGTCGAAGAGGCGCAGGCGTCCCCTGGTCAAACAGAACTCTCACGCCGATGGACTAGTCCCGGAGTTCTCCGTTCGAGGCAATGCGGCCGCCGACAGCGACTTTGCCTCGAAGTCGAGTACGGCCTCGACACTCTCCGGATCGACTCCCGGGAACCACTCCAGGAACTCCTCGACGGAGGCCCCGTCTCGCAGATTCGCGAACAGTGCAGCGACCGGCACACGACTGCCACGAAACACCCAGGCACCACTCACCTTGTCCGGGTGCTGCTCGACCGCCGTGCATCTCTGCCAGTTCACGATGAGTTCCCTTTCGGCCAAGAGACGATAGCAGCCGTCTTCCCCGTTGGTCCCTCGGTGCACACTGCGTTCGTCGTCAGCGGCGGGTGTACGGACACCGCGTGGTCGATCCCGGCGGGAACGCAGAGCGCCGCGGCCGTCGCCGGGTTCACCAGCGACCCCATCGGACTCAGCACGCACCTGTTCAGCTTCTCTGCGTTCTCTGGTTCGGCGTTCGTACAGCGACCCCTTTCTCGCCCACCCCACGCGGCGACGACACCCTTGAGGGCAAGCGGGAAACCTGCTGCCGCGTTCTAGGGCCTGTTCACACTATCTCAGCGCATCGACGATGAGCACGAAGACGACGAAGCCGAGGAAGATCACGTCGAGTTTCTCGAATCGAGAGAAGATACGACGAAACCCCTTCAGGCGACGGAAGAGGCGCTCGACCTCGTTGCGCCGCTTGTACATCTCCCGATCGTACTCCCAGGGGTTGAGACGGTTGCTCTTCGGCGGCACGACCGGCACAAAGCCCAAGTCCAGGGCCAACTGGCGGGTTGCGTCGTCCTCGTACGCGCGGTCCATCACCAGCGCCAGATTGGCTGTCGGCTGTTCCGCCGCCATGCTTCTCAGGAGCTCGCGGCCCTGCGGCGCGTCGTGCGCTTGGCCGGGGGAGAGAGAGAAGGCGACTGCCGTTCGAGCATTCGCGGCAACCAGATGAATCTTGGTGGTCCAGCCGCCACGCGACTTGCCGATCGCTTGCGGGCCGTTTTTTTTTCTGCGCCCGTGCCGTCCGGGTGGACCTTCACGCTGGTGCTGTCCAGTCCCAGCGCTTCCACCTTGATGCGGATGATCTGCTCTCGCTGCAGGTACTCGAACACGCGGTCCAGCACACCGCTCTTCGCCCAACGATTCATCCGCACGTAGACGGTGTGCCAGTTGCCGAACCGTTTCGGAAGCCCCCGCCACTTGCAGCCGTGCTCCGCCACGTACAAAATCGCGTTGAGCACTTGCAGATTCGGGAGTCTCACGTTGCCCCGCTGCCTCGGAAGCAGCGGCGCGATCCGCTCGTACTGCTCCTCCGTGAGTTCCATGTCCTTGATCCTCCTCCGTTTACGACGTTCAAGACGACGCAACGGAGGATACACGGATTTATCTGCTAGTGTGAACAGGCCCTAGCTGACGCTCCGCCTGATGGCGGCACTGAGACACGTACCAGTCTGTTGTGGGTACCGGGCACCCGTCGATGACGATCATTGTCGCGACGCCCCTGCGGTTTCAGTCTCAAATGGTGGGGCGCCGGGGTTTCCGCCGCTTGCCGCGCTGTAGTGCGGCGATCACCTTGGCCGCGTTGATACGCACCTCCGGCGGCTTCTCTTCGTCTTCGACGATCGCCTGCATTGCTTTCAGCGCAGCGGTAACTGCCGCCTTCTGATTCTGTGGTTCTTCGTTCAAAGGTCCTCTCCTTTATCCCCCCTGATCCCCCCTTATACTTCAGCTCGCTCCCCGCTGTCAACTCCCCTTCGTCAGCAAGCGGCAGCGATCGATCTGGATCCGCAGCCCTCCGCGGCCGTTGGGGGCTCTTGCGCTCCTCGCGCTCACTAGGTGCGGATGGCAGCTGCCCAGCGCCCGCTAAGCTAGCTGGCAATGTCACACAACAAGGTCGCCTTCGCTTCGGCTGCCGTGGCGGCAGCCGCCCTGTTCGTCTGGTGTCCGCCCGCTGAGGCGCAGGAAGCCGGCACCCTCGCCGGCGACGACGTGGTCTCGCTCCTCGTCCGCCTCGGCGTGAACGACGCCGCGGCCCGCGACTGGGACGGCTCCGTCGAGATCTCTGGCGGAGAACTGTTCGGAGTGCGGAATTGGCGTCCCCGGCCGGGCGAGGAAGTGTCCGGCAACACCTGGAAGCTGGCCAGCCACAAGGGGCCGCACTTCACCCCCCGCGCCATGCACGATACGCAGACGGTCGGTCCGGTCGAGTACGTCCGATCGCCCGGACTGGTCGTCGACGTGCGGGGCAACGGCGGCTCGCGCCTGATGTTCGCCACCGCCAACGGCGAGTTCGAGGTCCGGCTCGCCGATGTCGCGGTCGGGCGGCGGCTGCGGTTTCTGGGCGGCGAGGTGACGGTCGAGCGGGTGCCCGGGGTCGAGCGGCTGACCTCCGACGACTACCAGAACGACTTCGCGACGATCCTCGGCGGTGCCGGCGACGAGGTTTGGGCCGCCTGGCTCGGCTACCGCGACGACGCGAACGAAGTGCTGGCGCGGCGGTTCGACGGACAGGGCTGGGGAGAGGTCCAGACCCTGACGGAGCAGCCCGGTGACCACTATCTCGTGAAGATGGGCCGCGACGGGGACGGCCGCCTCTGGGTCGTCTACTCGGCCCAGGTGGACGGCAACTGGGATCTCTACGCCCGCGTCCTCGACGGCGACTCCTGGTCGGCCGCGGAACGACTCACGGAAGCTCCGCAGCCGGATGTGTTCCACAACCTGGCGACGGACGCCGAGGGCAATCTCTGGCTGGTCTGGCAGGGCTTCCGCGACGGCGCCGCCGACATCTTCGCGCGCCGCTACGACGGCGAACGCTGGTCCGAGGCGGAGCAGGTCTCGTCGTCGCCGGCGAACGACTGGGAGCCGGTGATCGTCGCCGACTCGAAGGGCGGCGTGTACGTCGGCTGGGACAGCTACGGCGCCGGCAACTACGACGTGCTGGTCCGCCGCTGGGCCGGCGGCGAGTGGGGCGAGGAGTTGGCGGTTGCCTCGACGGCCAAGTACGAGGCGCACATCAGCCTCGCCGTCGACGGCCAGGACCGGGTCTGGGCGGCGTGGAACGAGAGCGGCGTGAACTGGGGCAAGGACACCGGCTGGGTGCTCAACCGGGAGGGCACACGGCTCTACGAGTGGCGCACGATGAACGTCGCGGTCCACGACGGCTGGGAGTGGCGCTCGCCGGCCGCGGACATCAACGAGGCGTTGCCCGAAGAGCTCCAGGGTTACAACGACTTCCCGGTGCTCTTCCCGGACGCCGACGGACGCATCTGGCTCCATTTCCGGCACCGGACCACCCGCCAGGCCGACATCCTCAGCGAGTCCCCCGCCCACCGGGCCTCCTGGGAGGTCTGGAGCACGACGTTCCAGGGAGACCGCTGGCTCCGGCCGCAGCACGTCCCGATGACGCGCTTCCGGCAGGACGCGCGCTGGGGGCTGGCTGCCGACGGCAACGGCGACGTCTGGGCGAGCTGGCCGACGGACAACCGGGACTACTCGGGGTTTCTGTTCGAGCACGCCGACGTCTACGCCGCGAAGCTGCCGCGCCTCATGACGAAGGTCGTGCCGCCGAAGCTGGTGTCCCTGGTCGTTGACGAGGTGCCGGCCTACGTGATCCACGAGAACGAGGCGGAGGACCTGGAGCGAATCCGCAACTACGAGATCGAGTCGGAGGGGAAGACGTACCGGATCTACCGCGGCGACACCCACCGCCACACCGAGATCTCGATGGACGGCAACAACGACGGCTCGCTGATCCAGACCTACCGCTACGCGATGGATGTCGCCTCGCTCGACTTCCTTCTGGCCAGCGAGCACAACTTCCTGGGCGGCCCGGACATCGAGTACATCAACTGGCTCCTGCACCAGACGGTCGACGTCTTCTCGGTCTCCGGCCGCTTTCAGCCCTTCTACGGCTACGAGCGGAGCATCTCCTTCCCCGACGGGCACCGGAACATCCTGTTCGCGGAGCGCGGCAAGCCGACTCTGCCGGTCACCGAGGCGGAGCGGACCCATGAGGAGGGCGCGGCGAGGCTCTACGACTACCTGAAGGAGCACGACGGCATCGCCATCTCCCACACGTCGGCTTCGAGCATGGGAACGGACTGGCGCGACAACGACCCCGAGGTCGAACCCCTGGTCGAGATCTACCAGGGCGATCGGGTCTCGAACGAGTACGAGGGCGGCCCGCGGGCCGCCCGCACCGGCAACCTGCGCTCAGCGCCGGGGGGCTTCCGGCCGGAGGGCTACGTCTGGAACGCCTGGGCCAAGGGCTACAAGCTGGGCGTCCAGGCGGCCTCGGACCACCTGTCGACCCACATCTCCTACGCCGCCACGATCGCCGAGGAGTTCACCCGGGAGGGGATGCTCGACGCGATGAAGAAGCGCCACAGCTACGGCGCGACGGACAACATCATTCTCGACTACCGGTTGCGGACGGGTGGCCGGGAGTACCTCCAGGGCGACATCCTCACCGCCGACGACGACTTCCGGCTCAGCGTCCGGGTCATCGGCACGACGCCCATCCGTCAGATCGACATCATCCGCGACCAGACCTTCCTCTACAACCGCCAGAACCTGGAAGCCGACGTCAGCCTCGAGTTCGTCGACGCCGACGTCGAACCCGGCGAGCACCTGTACTACGTGCGGGTGATCCAGGTCGACGGCAACATGGCCTGGTCGTCCCCGATCTGGGTGACGGTGGAGTAGCGTTGGTGCGACCTTCAGTGGTCTCGCTCGTAGTGCTGCCTTAGCAGGTCCTTGCCGTAGTCGTTGCCGTTGGGCGTTCGCACGACGGCGTGGATGTGCTGGCGGCTGGGCGCGCGGCCCTCGACCAGGTGCCGGATGCCGACGGGGCGCTGGTGGTCGAACTCGATCAGGATGACCGGGCTGTGGATGCGGTAGTAGAAGACGGCGTCCTCATCCGTGGCGCCGATCCAGGCGAAACGGGTCTCTTCGAGATGCGCCTCGACCTCCGCCATCCGCACCCTGGCGTGGCCCTCGCGCATGTTGTGGACGTAGATGCCGATCAGGTCGAGCAGTTGCTTTCTGGCCCCGGCTGACAGCTCTGCCGCGGGGATGCCCGCGTAGTCCAGCACGATGTTGTCGCTGAACGCCTCGCCGAGGTTGTCGTTGCCGTCCTTCGAGGTCTCGATGATCGCCTTGGCACGCTGCTCCGCCGACAGGGAGCGAATCAGCGCCAGCCCCTGGTCCTGTTCCCGCTGCATGATCGCCGTGCCCTTGTACTTGCCGGACTCGGCGATGACCGGTTCCGAACCAACGAACAGCGGCGTCATGACGACCTGGTCGCCGAGCACGAAGTAGTTGATGATCAGGTGATGGCCGTCGACCTGCCAGCCCCAGGGCTGATCGGCGGAGGGCTCGCCCATCACGGTGATCCAGTACAGCCACTCGTTGTACTCGTCGAAGTTGTCGCCGTTCAGTTCGCCCAAGGTGCGGTTGAGATTCATGATGTCGCGGCTCAGCTTGAGGCCGTCGGCGCTGAGCGAGGCGCGCATCAGGCCAAAGGCCGCTTCGCGCTGCGCTTCGTCCATCTCGTCGAAGCCGACGCCCTGGCGGACGTAGAAGTGCTGGTTCATCCACTTGCGCCACTCGTCGTCGTCGACGGCGAAGGTCGTCTTCGCGTGCTGTTCCGCCGTCAGCGCCGCGAGGAACTTCTCAGCTGCCTCGCGCACGGGCTCGGTCGACACGCCGGTCGACTCGATCCTGTACAGGCCGCGTTGGATCCCGGAGTTGCCGTGGATACCGACGTAGGGATCGTCGGCGAGGCTGGCGTCGTTCTGCCGGCTGCGTTCCCGCATCCAGTCGCCGCGGTCGCCGGGACGTTGAGCGAGGGCGGCGGTGGCCATCAGCATGGCGAGCGTGCTTATGAGGAGATGGCGAGTCATGGTGCTTCGCATCGTAGCGCCTGACGGAACCGGCGCTGCGTGCCGGATGCCGGCGGGAACCCGTGTGGCGCGATCCGCGCCACACGCGTCACAGTCCGTGCGCCCGTCATGGGGCGCACGGATGACACGTCGGCGCACACGGTGTCTTCAGCCGAACAGGTAGCCGAACAGCCAGTCGAACTGGTCGGCCAGCACGACGTAGCGGATGACCAGGAGCGCCATCGCGGCCTCGAACGCGAACACGACCCAGATGCCGACGTAGGTCAAGCGGCGGGGCCGTATTCGCGGGTCCATCCGCGTGCGCTGCAGCCACAGCGTCGCGCCTGCCTGAATGGGCAGGAAGATCGCCGAGGTCAGGCCGCCGACCATGATCAGGATCACGAAGTCGGTGACGAAGTAGTAGATCCCGAAGGCGGCCAGCGGCAGGCAGACCAGGTAACCGCGGATGATCTTCTTGCGCAGCGCCAGGTCGGAGCGCTCGATCAGGCCCATCTCCATCAGGTAGTCCGGGATCGTCCGGCCGCCGCCGCCGGCTCCGGAGAGGACGGTGGAGAACAGGATGCAGAAGGCGCCGATGGCGAAGATCCACACCGCCCAGAGCCCCAGGGTCTGGGTGAAGATGTTGGAGAGGGCCCCGATCGTCTCGTCGTTCCCCTCCGGCGTCAGCCCCATCTTGTTCAGCACCCCGGCGCCGAGGATGTAGTAGGGGATCGTGGCGCAGGTGACGATGATCAGGGCCAGCCAGACGTCGGTGTGGAGCACCCGCATCCAGCCGCGAGCGTGGGACTCCCAGTTCGGGTCGTTGCGGTCGGCGCCGAGGAAGCTCGGGTAGCCCTTTTCGACGCACCAGTAGGTGTAGGACGAGATGTCGCCCGAGGTCGTGCCGGTGTAGCCGTAGGCCGAAAGCGCGAGGGCCGCGACGGCGACGAACAGGGTCATGTCCGGCTTCATGCCGCCGAGGATCTCGCCCGGCGTGGTCCGGAACTCGGTGAACTGCATCGCGATCAGGCAGATCAGCGTGCAGAACGTGAATGCGATGACCAGAGGCAGCATCACGCGTTCGAGCCACTTGTAGGAGCCGGTGCCGAGGATGATCGAACCGGCAACGGCGATGAGACCGGTGCAGAGAACCCCGTCGAGCTCGATGTTCCCCAGCGAGGCGAGGAAGGACATCGACTGGCCGGCGCCGCCGATGATGCCGCCCAGTCCCATCGTCCCCGGGACGTAAGCGATCAGCCCCAGCCAGATCGGCCAGGAGATCCTCCAGATCCGCCCAGGCAGCCGGTTCATCGCTCGCAGGTAGGTGTCGCCCGATTCGATCGTGTAGCGCGCCATCTCCGCCTGGATCAGCGACTTGCACCAGCAGGAGAGGAGCATCCACCAGAGCAGGGTGAAACCGGCGACCGCGCCCAGGCTCGTCGTCAGCACGAGTTCACCCGAGCCGATCACGGCGCCGGTGACGATCAGGCTCGGTCCGAGGTACTTCAGCCGCTCCCGGAAGGTCGCCGGCGGTGCCACGGCCTCGCCATGGCGTACGGTGTACGGATCGAGTACTTGGTTAGCCAGAAGGGACTTCCGGAGCGTCGAGGGGCGCTTCGGAAGCGCCGGTCTGTGGGCGGAGCCGGAGGGAGGGTATCAGCGGAGCGCCGGCGGCCTAGCGCCGCTCCTCGCGCGCCTCCTTCTCCAGCAGCCGCGCGCCGCGGAGCATGTTGCCCATCGAATAGTTCCCCTCGTGGCAGGCGTACTCGTAGAGACGTTTGCCGGTTCGGGGCCAGGGCAGCGAGCCGGTGTACGGCGCGGTGTAGTCGGAGTCCTCCACGGTGAACTCGTAGAACAGCGTGTCCGCGTCGATGCGGCGGAAGCGCTCGACGACGCGCAACCGGTCGTGGGGAACGTGCGGGGCGCGCAGGAAGTTCGTCGTCTCGACGACCAGGGTGTCGTCCTCCCACCAGCCGACCGAATCACCGCCGAACGAGCGGTACTCCGGCGGCGCGTGCTCGGCCTCAAGCCGGACGATCCGGGTCCAGTGCATCCACTCGACGTGAATCGCCACGTGGGTGTCGGTCTGCGTGATCGTTTTCAGGTTGTTGTAGGCGGACGGCCGGACCGGCACCGTGGGGCCGCCGGCGTAGAGGCAGCGCGTGCCCAGGGTCTGGACTTCCGGCTCGTCGTAGAGGTTCTCGCCGGTCTCGAGCCACCACGCTCCGCCCGGGTTGCGGTTGTAGGCGCCGAGACCGCGTGGAGTGAGCGCCTGTCCGCGGTCCGTCTTGGACGGCAGCCGGCCGTCGGGAGGGTTCGTGATGATCGAGTTGCGGTACTTGCCGTCGATCTGGAACGGGATCGTGCCGAAGTCGAACCAGAACGGGTTGTGGCCGCCGATGTTGCTGCGATGCCCGTCGCCGCCGACTGGCGGCGCCTTGCGGTCGGGGTCGCTGGGGATGTCGGCCTGGGCTCTGCCCGCCTCGGTCGCGGCTGCGATCCCATGCGCGTCCTCCGCGCTCATGTAGGGATCGTCGCCGTACTTCGGATCGCGCATCATCGGTGTGCGGGTGGCGATGTCGTAGGTGCCCGAGAGGTCCGGCCGACCGCTCGCGATGCGGGGAATGTCGTGCTGGGCGACGGCCGCGACGGGAGCGATCAGGATCGTTGCGGCCACGAGGAGTTGGATTCGCATCGGCTGTTCCCCTTGTTGCTCTAAGGAGCCTCGCTCTCCGGCAGGGCGAAAGCGATTAACTCCGCCGGCTCGGTCATGCCGCCGCCGGTGACGGCGATGTACTGCCGGCCGTCCTGCATGTAGCTGACCGGCGCGCCGTGCAGCGCGCGCTCGGTGAGCACTTCGGCCAGCAGCTCGCCGGTGAACTTGTCGTAGGCCTGAAGCGAACTGCCGAGCACCGTCGAGCGGTCGTTGTAGACCTCGAAGCGCGCGGCATGCGTGACGACCAGCGTCTTCGTGACCAGGATGCCGCCCTCCGTCACCGCGCTCGACGAGCGTCCGCCCAGCGGTCCCAGGTTCAGGTGGCGAATCGCGGAATGGTTGCGCGGCCCGTCGCCGAGCGGCGCCTGCCAGGCGATGTCGCCCCGGTTCAGATCGATGGCCGTGATGCGCCGGTACGGCGGCTTGAGCAGCGGCAGACCGCGCGGCCCGGCCGTCGACACGCGGTCGAGGACATAGGGCCAGAAGCTTCGCGCTCCGTCCGGCTCGACCAGTGCCATTCCCGAGGGCCGGGTCGACGACTGCACGTAGAGCATCCCGGTCTCCGGGTCGGCCGCTGCCCCCGGATGATTCGCGCCGCCGCCCGCGCCGGGAACGGCCAGGATCGCTTCCTTGCCGCCCTCGCCGCGGCGGATCAGCGGCATGAACATCGGCCCGAGAATGAACTTCTCGGCGAGTTCGAGCGCCTCGGCCCGCAGCTCCGGGGTGAAGTCGATCAGGTCGTCCTCGCTGACTCCCTGGCGGTCGAACGCCGGCGGCTTCGTCGGGAACGGCTGGGTCTTCGCCAGCTTCTCGCCCGGGACCGTGCTTTCCCAGGGAACGGGCCGCTCCTCGATCGGCCACACCTGCTCGCCGGTCGCGCGGTCGAAGACGTACGTGAAGGCGGTCTTCGAGACCTGGGCTACCGCCTTGATCAGCTTGCCCTCGACCACGATGTCGATCAGGTTCGGCGCCGAGGCGATGTCGTAGTCCCAGACGCCGTGGTGGACGGTCTGGAAGTGCCAGACCCGCTCACCGGTGGCCGCGTCGACGCAGATCAGGCTCTCCGAGTACACGTTGTCGCCGTGCCGGAGCCCGCCGTAGTAGTCGCTTGTCGGCGTGCTGGTGGCCAGGTAGACGTAGCCCAGCTCCTGGTCGGCGGTCATCGGCGCCCATACGTTCGCGTTGCCCGTGATCTTCCAGGAGTCGTTCTCCCAGGTCTCCACGAAGTTCTCGCCCTCCTGCGGGATCGTGTGGAAGCGCCACTTGAACTCGCCGGTCCGCACGTCGTAGCCGCGCACGTGGCCGGGCGGGTTGTTGTTCTGGAGCGGGAAGTCGTAGATGCGCGAGCCGACGACGATCGTGTCCCCGACGACGATCACCGGCTGGCCGTGGCTGATGTTGCGGAGCACGATGTTCTCGCGGCCGAGGTTGCGGGACAGCTCGACCACTCCGTCCTCGCCAAAGCCACGGTCGGGCAGTCCGGTGGCGGGGTCGACCGAGATGAGCTGCTTGCCGATCGTGGCGATGAACAGGCGCTCCTGTTCGCCGTCGGTCCAGTACTCGAGGCCGCGGGTGTAGTAGTTGTTCTGGGCCGGCTTGCCGCGCTCGTAGCTCTTCGGGTCGTAGACCCAGAGTTCCTCGCCCGTCGCGGCGTCGAGCGCCGCGACCTGGCTCAGCTCGGTCGGGATGTAGAGGCGTCCGTCGATGACGAGCGGCGAGGACCGGAACACCTGCCGCCGGTATGGCGAGTTCGCCTCGATCCGCGAATCAGCGGACGACCACTTCCACGCCGGTTCGAGCCGGCCGAAGTTCGAGCCGTCGACCTGGTCGAGCGCCGTGTAGCGCGTGAAGCCGTCGTCCCCGCCGTGATGGCGCCACTCGCCGTCCTCGGCGCCGTACTGGGCGGCGGCGGCGGTACAGAGGAGGAGGCCCTGGAGTGTTCCGAGGCCCCAACGGAGTTGGTGGAACACGACGGCTAGCATAGAACCTGATGACATCCACAAGCTCCCGGACGGGCCGATGAGAGCGGGGCCGTCCCTCTTGGTCCTGTCCTTCGCCGCCTCACTCACCGCCCTGGCCTGCGCGGCTCCCGAGCCCGAACCGACGCCTGACGCCGACCCGCCGGCCGACGCCGCGCCATCCATCCGCGTCGAACGGCTCCTCGACGCGCCCATCATCGGTCCGGAACTCGACCCGAGCATCGGCGAGAACATCCAGGGACCGTCGCTGATTCGCGTCCCGGATTGGGTATCGGACCCGCTCGGCCGCTACTACCTCTACTTCGCGGACCACAAGGGCCACTACATCCGGCTCGCCTACGCGGACGACCTGCTAGGGCCGTGGTCGATCCACGTGCCCGGGAGCCTGCAGATCGAGCACTCCCACTTCCTGGTCGAGCCGCCGGAGGTGACGCCCGAGATGGTCGCCGAGTGGGAGGAGCGCCGCGGCCTGAAGCTGTCGCACGACGTCCAGAAGGAGATCACGGCGACCCACATCGCGTCGCCGGACGTGCACGTCGACGATGAGAACCAGCGGATCGTCATGTACTTCCACGGCCTCGAGGACGTGGGCAGGCAGATTTCGCGGGTCGCCACTTCGATCGATGGCATCGACTTCGAGGCCCAGCCCCAGTCGCTGGGCCGCACCTACATGCGCATCTTCCACTACGGCGGGTTGACCTACTCGCTCGCCATGCCCGGCCAGTTCTACCGCTCGGCGGACGGCTTCACGAACTTCGAGGAGGGGCCGCTGCTGTTCAACCCGGACATGCGCCATTCGGCCGTGCTGCTTCGAGGCGACACCCTGTGGGTGTTCTGGACCCAGGTCGGCGAGGCGCCGGAGCGGCTCCTGTTGAGCAGCATCGACCTGTCCGGCGACTGGATGGACTGGACCGAGTCCGAACCGGTCGAGGTGCTCCGGCCGGAACGCGACTGGGAGGGCGCCGACGCCCCGCTCGAACCGTCCGTTCGCAGTACCGCCTACGGCAAGGTGAACCAGTTGCGCGATCCCGCGATCTACGAGGAGGACGGCCGCGTCTTCCTCCTCTACGCGGTGGCCGGCGAGAGCGGGATCGCGCTCGCCGAGGTCTTCTTCGAATGAGGAGGGCGTCCACCGTCGCGCCCGCCATCGCTCTGTCAGCCGTCCTCGCCGCCTGCGCCCCAAGCCCGCCCGCCATCGACGGCGCCGGCACGATCACGATCGCCGGCGCCACCCTGATCGACGGCACCGGCGCACCGCCGGTCGAGGACGCCGTCGTCATCGTCCGCGGCGACCGGATCGAACATGCCGGTTCACGCGCCGACGTGCCGGTGCCCGAGGGCGGAGAAGTCGTCGACGCCACGGGCAAGTTCCTGATCCCCGGTCTCGTCGATCTCCACAACCACTACCGCGACGGTCTGGAAAAGTGGTCCTGGGCGTTGCAACTCCACTCCGGCGTGCTGACCGTCCGCAGCCTCGGCTCGGACCACGGCCAGACACCCGCGATGATCGCCGAGGCGCGTGCCGGCGACGTGCCGGCGCCGCGGATCTTCACCGCCGGGGTCGGCTTCACGCACCCGGAGGGCTTCCCTCCGGGCAAGCTGGGCCCGGCCACGGAGCAGGAAGCCCGCGAGATGGTGCGCGAACTCGCCGCTCAGGAAGTCGACCTGATCAAGATGTGGGTCGACACCTTCCTCGACACGCGGCCGAAGATCGAGCCGGAGATCCGCGCCGCGATCGCGGACGAGGCCGCGCGGCACGGCATCCCCGTCTCGGCCCACATCTTCTTCGAGGACGACGTCTGGCAACTCGTCGACGCCGGTGTCCGCTCCTTCGTCCACGGCGTTCGCGACCAGGAGGTCGACGACGAGTTCGTCGCCATGGCGCTGGAGAAGGGGCTCTCGTTCGCGCCCGCTCTCGGCCAGGCCAAGACCTTCTGGTGGGTCGCCGAGCACCCGGAACTGCTCGACGACGAGGAGTTTCGGGCCGGCCTTCAACCAGCCCTGCTCGAGCGGCTGCTCGATCCCGAGAACCGGGCCGCCATGCTGGAGAGCGAGTCGACCGCCAAGCGCCGCGTGGCGTACGACTACGTGACGAAGTTCGTCGCCCTCATGAACGAAGCCGGCGTCACGCTCACCGTCGGCTCCGACAGCGGCGCCGGCAACATCGCCTACGGCTGGGGCACCCACCACGAAGTGGAGACCCTGGTCGAGGACGGCGGCCTGACGCCGCTCGAGGCCCTGGCGGCGGCCGGTGCCGCCGCGGCCGCTGAACTCACCGACGACCCCGACTTCGGCTCGATCGCCGAAGGCATGGCGGCGGACCTGGTTCTACTCTCGGCCGACCCCCTCGCAGACATCCGCAACACGAGGCGGATCGATCGCGTGATGCAGGCCGGCGTGTGGCTCGAACGCGGGCTGCCGGAGTTCCCGCAGCCGGCGGCGAGTGACAACCGGTAGGTCCGCGGCTCAGCCCGTGCTTGGGTCGCCAGCCCCGGATACCGCCAACCGCCACCCCAGGAGCCCCATGTAGACGATGCCGCTGGCGGACATCAGCCCGAACACCGGCGCGAGTGACAGCTCCAGCGTGTTCGAATGCCATGCGGCGATGAACAGCGCCAGCGACCCCAGGGCCAGCACCGCGACGATGCCGTTGAGTACGGGCGGCAGGCGCAGCGGTTCCGGTCGGGAGATGAGGCCGAAGGCCAGAATCGCCATCCCGGCATAGCCGGCGACGCTGCCCGTGAAGTGCAGGCCCCATACCGTGCGCTGCATGCCCAGCGCCGACTCCAGCCATTGCGCCGACTGCTCCGGGTCGGACCCCAGCGCCGCCTCGCCCATGCCGATCAGCATGTAGTCGAAGCCTCGCATCACCATCTGGAGGGCCGCGCCAACCGCCATCCCGAGCAGGCCGAGCCGCGGCAGGGGGGCAGCGTACCGCCACAACGTCACGATGCCGTTCAGCATGAGCAGGGCGCCCAGGACGAGTACGACCGCCACCGTGTACGACAGGGTGGCGTTGCGCGCCATCGCCAGCGTCAGGTCCCCGAGGCTGGTGCTGGGGACGGTATCCACCATGCCGCGGCCGGGTGAGAACGCGTAGCCGACTGCCACCGCCACCGTTCCAGATAGCAGCGAAAAGCCGCCAAGTCTCGCTTCGGTCAAGCGCGTCATGTGGAGGTCCCTTTCGTGTAAGCGGCCCTTGCCGATGTGCACCCGTCCGGAGTCGGTTAGCGGCACTCCGCCGACATCACCTCCGACTCGATGATCACGCCGCAGATGTGGCTCGTGTACTCGAACGGGTCGCCGTCGAAGAGGGCGAGGTCGGCGTCCTTGCCGACCTCGATCGAGCCGACGCGGTCGTCGATGCCGAGGATGCGAGCCGGACTCAGCGTGACTGCCTCCAGCGCCCGTTCCATGCCGAGGCCGTTGGCGGCGGCGATGGCCGCTTCCCACAGCAGGACGCGGGTCTTCGGCACATAGCCCTCGAAACCGGTCTGGATGGCGAACGGGATGCCGGCGTCGGCGAGCTGGGCGGCGGTCTCGTACGAGCCGTTCCGGACCCGGCTCATCGTGGGGTGGAGCAGGACCGGCACGCCGGCCTCGCGGATCTCCTCGAGCAGCAGGTAGGACTCGGCGGCACTGTCGAGCACGAGGTCGAACCCGAACTCCTGCTGCAGGCGGAGGGCCGAGGCCATCTCGGCCACCGTGTTCGCGGTCATCAGCAGGGAGAGCTCGCCGTCGAGCACCTGGCCGAGCGCTTCCTTCGACAGATCGCGAGGCGGCGGCTGGGGTGCGGGCCTGGCGTCCTCGTCCTCGTCTCCGTTCTCGTCACCGCCGGCCTCCTCCGCCTTGCGGACCTGGTCGAGGTAGGCCTGGGCGCCGTGGAGAGCGCTCCTGAGCATGGCGATCCCCTTCGCCGAGGTCCCCGGCGACTGGAAGTTCGAGGACACCGCGTTGCCGAGCGTCGCCGCCAGCATCCGCACCGGCATCAAGGTGGCCTGCTCGACGTTGCGGCCCCTGGTCTTGGCGATCATCGTCTGGCCGCTGACGAGGGCCCCCGGCCCGTGGCCCGTGTGGAGCGTCGTGACGCCGTACGAGCGCACCCACTCGACCAGGGTCTCGTTCGCGTCGTAGGCGTCGATCGCCCGCAGGTCGGGCTGGAGCGGCGACGACCGTTCGAGCTGGTCCTGGTCGCGCACCGGGCCGACGTTGCTGTTCAGGGCGCCGGACAGGCCGACGACCGAGCGGGCGTCGACGAGTCCGGGCGTGACGATGGCGGCTTCGAGGACGTCCACACCGTCCGGAATGTTCGCCTCGGCCGCCGGGCCGACCCATTCGATCCTGCCGTCGGCGCCGGCGATGACGACCGCGTTCTCGATCGGCGCGCCGGACACGGTGTGGAGGGTGCCGGCCCGGACCGCGACCTGGGCCGCGGCCGGAGTCGCGGCCAGGGCGGCAAGCAGGACGGCGGTGACGAAGAAGGAGATCGTGCCGAGGCGCAACCTCGCGCAGACACCAGACCGGTTGCCTTCGGGGAAGATGTGGGGGGCTCCAGCCGTCATCGTGTCTCTCTGTCCAGCAACTGCCGGTGGATGTGGTCTTCGTGGACGGTCATGTTGTAGACCTTGTAGCCGCCGACGGCGTACTTGCGGTGATCCGGGTTGGCCCGGTCGTAGATCATCGTCCCCTCGACCCAGGTCTGCTCGACCTTCGTGTAGGCGCTGAGCGGATCGCCGGAGAGGATGACGAAGTCGGCGTCCTTGCCGGCTTCGAGCGAGCCGATCCGGTCCTCGAGCCCGAGCGCCCGGGCCGGAGCGAGAGTCAGACCCTCGATCGCCTTTTCGCGTGACATGCCGTACCGGACCGCGATCGCGGCCGCCCGGAACAGGAGGCGCGAGTCGGTGACCGAGTCGTCCGTGTTGAAGCTGACGTCGACGCCGGCGCGCTCCAGGATCGCGCCCATCTCCATGTTCCAGTCGATCGTCTCCTCCTTGCCGCCCGGTGCGTCGATCCAGGTGATCGAGACCGGCACGCCGGCGGCGGCCAGTTCCTCGGCGACCTTCCAGGACTCGGTGCCGTGCTGTACGACGACCCGGAACCCGAACTCCTCCTGCAGCCGCAGCACGGTGGCGATGTCATTGTGACGGTGGGTGTGATGCTGGACGATCCGCCTGCCGTCGAGCACCTCGACCAGGGCCTCCATCCGCAGGTCCCGCTTCGCCGGGGCGCCGCCGTCCTCATCGTCCTCTTCGGCCTCCGCGGCGGCCATCTTCTCGCGGTACTCCACGGCCTCGTGGTAGAGGTTGCGGACCAGGGCCGCTGACTTGGCGCGGGTGCCGGGGAAGGGCGGCTGGCCGATGGAGTTCGTGCCGTTCGCCATCTTCAGGCCGCCGCAGATGCCGGTCAGGGGATCGTCGCAGTAGAGCCAGTCCTCGATCGTGCGGGCGCCGTCACGCAGCTTGACGTAGGCGGTCTGGCCGGACATCAGGTGGCCGGAGCCCGACATGATGTTGACCGTCGTGATGCCGCCGGATCGGGCGCGCCAGATGCTGTCGGAGGCGACGTCGATCGAGTCGAGGTTCCGCACGTCCGGGTGCAGCGGCGCCGAGCGGTCGCCGCCGGAGACCGAGCCGATGTGGGAGTGGGTGTCGACGAGCCCGGACATCAGCACCTTGCCGCTGACGTCGTGCTCGACGGCGCCGCGGGGCGTGCGCGTGTCGGATCCGCCGACCTCCGTGATCCTGCCGCCCTGGACGACGAGGACGCCGTTGTCGATCGGCTCCCCTGTGATCGGCAGCAGCCGCGCGCCGCGGAAGACGTGGGGATCGTCCTGGGCCGCGGCGGGCAGGGCCGGCAAAGCCAGGGCCAGCGACAGTGCGACCGTGAACAGACTGGGTCGTGTTCTCATGCAGGTTCCTCGGTTGGGTGAGTACCGGTTGCGGCGGCGTCAGCGCCGGAACGACGGATCGAGGTGGATACGGTACAACGCCTCCCGCGGACGGTCGCCGTTGCGGCTGCCGCCCCAGAGGACGTGGACGGCGATCTGGTCGCCGCCTGGGCTCCAGGCCAGATCGCCGACGTAGGTGTGGCCGAGGCTGTGCTCGGAAGTCGGGTCGTTGAAGAACGTGAGCCGGCGCTTGTTCGAGCCGTCGGCGTCCATCAGCCACAGTTCGCGACGTGCTGAAGGAGGCGCGACCTGATCGGGCTCGGTGCCGCGGATCCCGGCGTTCGAGGTGAAGGCGAGGTGCCGGCCGGTGGGCGACAGGCGGGCGTACTCGTCGACGCCGCTGCGGGAGTGGGTGAGGCGCTCGGGCTCGCCGCCGTCGAAGCGCAGCCGGTAGAGATCGAGCGTGTCGGGCGACTGCCCGGGCTCGAGGTTCGCCGCGACCAGGGCGCCGCGGTCGTCGGGGGTGTAGCCCTGGGGGACGATCAGCGCGTCGACCGGCGCCGGGTAGGTCCTGATCCTGCGCAGCTTGGGGATGCCGCTGCGGTTGACCTGGAACTGGGCGCTGCGGAGTTGCCAGGCGCCGTAAGGCCCCTTGCGCGCCTTGATCCGCTCGCTCCAGAGCAGCCGGTCGCTGTCGAAGGCGAAGTGGGGGTCGAGCACGGCCGAGCCGCTGGTCGCGAAGCGGGTGAGCAGGGTGAAGTGCTTGCCCCTGCGGTCGATGTCGTAGAGCTCGCTATGAACGCCGCGGTCGGTGGTCAGGAGCCTCAGCGGATCGGCCACGAACTTGAGCCGCTTCGGGTGGCTCTGGACCTGCACGACGAGCCGCTCGCCCGAGGGGTGCCACACCGGGTTCATCGCGTTGTCCTTGCGCAGCGCGTACATGTCGCATGTCAGGCAGCGCTCGGCCAGAACGTCCGTGGATGTGATGTAGACGTCGTAGCGGCCGTTCTCCCCGGCCTTGTCGTAGGCCAGCCAGTCGCCCTGGCGGGACCAGTCGACGCGGCCGCCGCCCTCGATCCAGCGCTCGATCCGCACCACCGGGTTCGGTTCCGGGTCGGCGGCCGGCGCCGGGGCGGCCAAGCCGGCCGGCAGCATGCAGGCGGCCGCCAGGAGGGGAGCCGCGCGTCCGCTCAGGCATGGACCGACCATCGGGAGCACACTAGCAGCGGCCGGCGAGGCGCCGGGCGGTTCCGTTGCCGCGTTCTTCAGACCAGAACCCCGCGAGATTGTAGGCGACAAGGGGCGGAGGCGGCGACTAGCGTCTCTGTCCGTGGTTTCGGTACGGGACAGTGCGGCGCTGCAGTGACACGCTGTCGCTGGTTTTCCTTCTCGCGACCCTGCCGCTTCTGCCGCTTGCGGACGCTGCCGAGGGTCAGACGGAGGGGCCGGACCTCTTCGCGCCGCTCGCGGAGACGACCGTACCGCCCGGGGCCGAAGCGGTACGGCAGCGCCTGGTGGCCATCGACCTGCGGCAGCTCGACCGCGCCCGCGACGCTTCTGTTAGCGCGGCCGGGGGCGGTACGGGACCTCGAGAGGCGAGGGTCCTTCGCCTGAACCTGTTCGACGACCTGGTCGTGACGGGGGTCATCGACCACACCGCGTCGACGCTGTCCGGCGGCTACTCGCTCTCCGGCCATGTGGTCGGCGAGCCGCACAGCGATCTCGTCCTGGTCGTGAACGGCGACATCGTAGTGGGGTCGGTTGCGACGCTTGACGGGAGGTACGCCATCGAATCGACGGGCGGTGGCGTCACCGTTAGCGAAGTCCGGGCGAGCCCTCTCGACTGCCAGGTGCTTCCGGCTCCCTCGGCCGACCGCCCGCCGAATGGTGACTCGGCTGCTTCGGCCTCGGTGCCATCCGGCGTCCGGGGGCAGTCCGAGGACGAAGTGAAGGATACGACCGTGGAAATCGCCGCGATCTTCGGTGGAGTCGAGCCCAGAAGGGCACACGTCGAAATGCTGATAGCTGCGGCAAACCGCGCACTACGGACCAGCGGTGCCCGCGTGCAGCTTGAGCTGGTGGCGACGGAGTACGTCGAGTATGACACCCGTGACGGAAACTCATCGGTCATCGTCGATCTGGAGCGCTTTCGAGGAACTTCGGATGGGTACATGGATGAGGTTCACACGATCCGCCGTCAGGTGGCGGCAGACCTGATGGTCCTGTTCACCGCCAGGAAAGGAGCCGTCGCCTACGTTTCTCCGGGCGCCGAGAACGCTTTCTTCTATGGGGGCTCGGGGAGTTCGAACTTCGTGCACGAGATGGGGCACACGCTCGGACTCCTCAATCACGACCGGTACGACTCCTGTGGCGACGAAGAATGTTCGGGTTCAGCCTTCGGCTACGTGAACCCGCACGGGCTCAACGCAACGGCCCCGCGGTCCAGGCGGTGGAGAACCGTCATGGCGTCCCATGCTCGCTGCGGCAACGCCGGCTATGGCTGTCGGACCCTAGACCGCTTCTCGAATCCGGATCAGAAGTACCCGGATGCGAACGGCGATCCCCTCGGCGTGCCTGCGGCCAACACTTCGAAAGGCTGGGACGGCCCGGCCGACGCGGTTGGTTCCATCAACGCCAGGCGCGAAACGGTGGCCGGGTTTTACAGCGCCCCGGCCATCTCGCTGTCGTTCGGCGCGGCGACCTACACGGCCACGGAGGGTGGCCAGGCGGCGACCGTGACGGTGCGCTTGAGTGCTGCGCCGACGCGGCGGATCTCGGTGCCGCTGGCCGTTTCGGGCGCCACGGAGCACGACTACGAGATCCCGTCGACCGTCGAGTTCGGAAGCGAGGAGACGGTGAAGACCTTCACGGTGAAGGCGGTGGACGACGCCATCGACGAGTCGAACGAGGAGGTGGAAGTGTCGTTGGGCGAATCGCTGTTGCGCGGAGTCACCGCGGCGGGCTCCACGAAGGTCACGCTCGTGGACAACGACTCGTCGACCAGTGACGCGACGGTCGTCAGCGTGGAGATCACCTCGTCTTCGCGGGCCTCGGGCTTCTATCTGGCGAACGACGAGGTCGAGGCGATGGTCCGGTTCAGCCGCGAGGTGTCGGTGACCGGAGCGCCGAGGCTTGGGTTGAAATTGGCCGGTTCAACCCGTTGGGCGGACTACCGGAGGTCGTCGGGCGAGGCCCTCTGGTTCGCGTACCAGGTGGCCGACGGCGATCTTGCTCCTGACGGCGTGGGCATTGGCGAGGACACGCTGGAACTGAACGGCGGTTCGATCCGGAGCAGTGACATGCGCCCGGCGGAACTGGATCACGCGTCGGTGGCGGCCGACGGCCGCCACGCCGTGGACACCGTCCTGCCCGCGGTGCAACGGGCTTGGATCGACTACGACGAGATTGTCCTGGAGTTCAGCGAGGCGTTCGGGTCCGGGGACTACACGTATCTTGCCGGGTCCCGCGGAGGGCAGCCGTTCGAGGTGACGATCGGCGGACGTGCGGTTCGGGTCCATCTAGCGAGCGTCAAGTCACAGTCGGGTAGCGTCCGACTCACCGGGCTTTCCCCTCCCGCGGTCGCCGGGCAAACCGTAGAGCTCACTTTCAGGCCCTCGGGCGTTCCGATGCACGACGCGGCAGGGAACAGGACGCCGGCATTCGTCCTCTCCGGCGCCGACATCGAGAACCGGTCGCCCGCGGCACTCTACGACGCGGACCGCGACGGGTTGATCGACGTGGCGAACCTTGCCCAGCTCGATGCGATCCGGTACGACCTTGGCGGCGACGGCTTTCCAACGCAGGCAGAGCCGTACTTCCGTGCGTTCAGGGACGGCAGCCCGCGTCTCTACTGCTACTGGGGCTGCTCGGGGTACGAGCTGGTTACGGACCTGGATTTCGACACCAACGGCAACGGCGTCGCGGACGCCGGCGACGAGTACTGGAACGGCGGAGGGGGCTGGGAGCCGATCGGCCGGCCGCCCCGACCATACAGCGGCGACTTCGACGGCGGCGGCCACACGGTCAGGAACCTCTTCATCGATCGTCCCGCCGAAGACGGCGTCGGGTTGTTCGGCTCGGTGCGTGGTGACATCACGATGCAGCGGGTCGGACTGATCGGCGTCGATGTCGAGGGAGGCGACGAGGTCGGCAGTCTCGCCGGCTCACTCCAGGGACAGGTGCGAGAGAGCTTCGCGACCGGGCAGGTGACCGGTTCCCACTCGGTTGGCGGTCTCGTCGGCCAGACCCCCTCTGGGTCCACGCCGAGGGTAGAGAGGAGCTACGCGGCGGTGACGGTCGAGGGCGAGTTCGGCGTCGGGGGGCTGGTCGGCAACAGCTCCAGCAGTATTTACTCCTCCTACGCGACGGGCACGGTGACCAACACGGGCAGGGGCTCGTGGGCGGGGACGCTGTATGGGATGAACCACGCTGGAGTGCATCGCAGCTACGCCACGGGACGGGTGATCGGAGCAGGCATCGGCGGGCTGGGCTCCGTCCCCAACAGTAGCTTTGTCAAGGACAGCTACTGGGACTCGACGACCTCGGGCCGGGAGGGAGGACGAAGCACGGTCGACCTGCGCTCCCCCACCGGCAGCGAGGGCATCTACGCGGAGTGGAGCGACGATGTCTGGCACTTCGGCAGCGCCGCCCAGTACCCCGCGCTCAAGGTGGCGTTCGACGGGGCCGGCGGGGCGACCTGGCAGGAGTTCGGCTACCAGTTGCGCACGGGCCCGACGCTGTGGGCCGTTTCGGAGGCGGGCGGGGTCTCCCTGACCTGGACGGGGGTGAACACGGGAGCGTGGCGCCCGGCGCCCGCCGTGTCCTACAGGATCTTCCGTCGGAGCGGGGGCGCGGTCGAGTTGTTGGCGGAGGACATCGCCGACCTCCGGTACGTGGACTCCGGCGTGAACGACGAGGCGGTCCGCTACCAGGTGGTCGCGGTGGTCGCCGGCGGCGAAGCCGCCCGCAGCGCGTGGATGGCTCCGGGAGAAAGCCCTCCACCGCCACCGGTTATCGGCGGTGGCGGTGGCGGTGGCGGTGCGTCTCCCGCGCCCGACGACGAAGACGGCGACGGCGACGGGGATGACGGTGGCGGCGGCGGTGGCGGCGGCGATGGTGGCAGCGGCGGCGTCGGGCCGCCCCGGGCCAGGATCACCACGAATGCCGACTGCGCGGGGACGTTCTGCCGCGCCCGCACCGGCGTGGCGGTCCGTTTCGAGGACGCGAGTTCCGGGTCCGTCCGCTCGCGGAGGTGGGACTTCGGCGACGGTACGCGGCGGCAGGGCGCGCCGGTGGACCACGCCTGGTCGTCGCCGGGGTTCTACGAGGTCACGCTGTGGACGAGCGACGGGACGGTGGAGTCGACCGCGTCGCGGACGTTTCTGGTGGAGGCGGCCGACCCGGCCGGGACCTGCGTGGCGGACGAGCGCACCCGCTGCCTGCTGGACTCACGCTATGCGGTCACGGTGGACTGGCGAAACGCCGGCGACGGAGGAGGCAGCGGCAGCGTCGTTCACTCGGGCACGAACGACTCGGGGTTGTTCCAGTTCTTCGGTCGGGACAACTGGGAGGTGTTGATCAAGGTCCTCGAGGGCTGCGCCCTGAACGGCCATGTGTGGGTCTTCGGCGCGTCGACGACGGATCTCGGCTACGTGATTCGGGTGACCGACACGGTGACCGGGACGGTCAGGGAGTACGGCAACGAACCGGGCACGCCCGCGCCGGCGATCACGGATTCGACGGCGTTTGCGGAGGCGTGTCGGCGGTGAAGAAGGGCCGGTACCAGCGCCGCAGCCGGACCACGGGCCCGTCGTCGCGGCAGAGCGTCGGTTGCGTGGTGTAGGTCTTGTTCTCCCAGATCTGGATGTCGTGCTGCCACTGGGAGATCCAGTTGCCGACGACGTACCAGACGAGCAGGCGCGGCATCCGGCGGTCGGCGAACCAGTGGAAGTCGACCTGCTGCTCGAGCGGCGCGACCGGAAGGTGGGTCTGGACGATCTCGACCTCGCCGGCGCCGGGGATCGAGATGCGGAAGTTGACGATGCTGGCCGGGCCGGTGCAGGTGACCCGGGCGCTTGCCCGGGTTCGTTCGAGCCGGCGGCCGCGAACCTTGAGCACGGTCTGGTCGAGGAAGTACAGCCTCCAGGGCCGGTCGTCGTCCAGTTCCCAGCCCGGCCTGTGTTCGATCTGGACGCCGGGAACCGGGATCTGCGTCCACGGCACCGTCATCTGGCTGTGGATGTACTTGAAGTGGGCGAAGTCGGCCGTGTTCTCGAGGAACTCGACGATGTGCATGCGAACGCGGCCGGCGTCGTGGTGCCCGCGGTAGACGAAGTTGCCGTCGTCGACCTCAGGGATGCGGGGAACCGGGTAGGGGACGTCGTCGCCGGCTCCCTGGTTCGGTCCAGCGGCCCGGTGATAGAGGAAGACCTGCCCGTTCACGTCCTGGACGGGGAAGCTCTCGGCTGCGACGCGGGACGGCACGGTGTCGCTGTAGGGCACGCAGGCGGCCCGGCCGTCGCCGGTGAACTGCCAGTTGTGGAACGGGCACTCGATGCGGTCCTCGCGAACGCGGCCATGCCGGAGGTTGGCGCCCAGGTGGGGGCAGAACCCCTGCATGGCGTGTACGTCGTCGCCGTCCTCGCTCCGCCACACGACCAGCGCACGGCCGAGGCACTCCAGGTAGCGAATCTGCCCGCGCCGGAGCGACTTCGAGGTCATCAGCCGGTACCAGCCGTCGGGGTAGGGATGGGGATAGCCGGCGAGACGGAGGTCGTCGGATGTCGGCGGTTCCCGGCGCCGCGAACGGCGAGTCCTGGAGCCCATGATGGACCTCCAACCGCTACGAAGAGGCCGAGCCGTCCGGTTTGCGCGCGTGGATCAGGAAGGACGGCGTGAAGATCCCCGCCACGCCGGCCTCGACGAGGGAGTCGGCCGCGACGTTGAGGATGCGGGCGGCGTCGCCGGTGCCGGCGGGCGCGATGCGGAGCAACTCCAGCAGGCGGGTTGCCCTGGCGGTGAACCATCGGCCGGCGGGAATCCGCCCGAGCGACGCGAGCGAGAGGTCGCGCCCCTGGAGCGACCGGTACCAGGGAGTGTCCGGGTCGCATTCGAGCGCCTGGTCACGGCTCGAGAGAATCTCGAAACCAACGGCGCGGACGAGGTCGAGCTGGCTGGAGGTCGTGAGCAGGTTGGGCGTCGCGTTTCCGAACTCGAGCCGGTCCCGGATGTCGCGATGGACCGGGTCGTCCTCGTCAAAGCTGTTGGTCAGGCACCAGTCGATCAGGGCGAGCTCGCCTCCCGGCCTGAGCAGCCGATAGAGCTCCTTGAAGCAGAGGGCCTTGTCGGGCGCGTGGCAGGTCGATTCGAACGAGTAGGCGGCATCGAAATGGCCGTCGTCGAGGGGCACGTCCATGAAGCTGGCGAGCAGGAAACCGCATGTTTCCTGAAGGCCGGCGCGGTGCAGCGATCGCTGGCCCCTCGCGATCTGGTACGCGTTGAGGTTGATCCCCGTGATGCTGGCGCCGGTGGCGTTCGCGATGGTGACCAGCGGCCCGGCGACACCGCATCCGATGTCGGCGACCTTCGTTCCCGGCCCGAGGGCCAGGAGTTCGCCGATGCTGATCTCGTGACGGCGGACGGCGCTTCGGAGGCCCTCTCCGGAACGGCGCGGTGAGAAGTGGAAGGACTGGCCCCAGCCGTACTCGTAGAACTTGGTGACGACATCGTAGAAGCGACTCACCATCTGCGGCTGGTCGTGAAGGGCTCGATCACCCTCCCGGGCCGCGACCATCTCCTTCAGTTCAAGGAAGTCGTCGAGCGCCTCTCTCAGGTCGCCGCCGCTGTTCGCCGAGACGGGACGACGATGCGGGGCTCCGTCCGTGCCGTGGACGTCGATTCGCGCTGGCTCCGCCATGTTCGTCTTGCTACCTCCTGCCAAGAGCCTACACCCCGGTCGACATCGGACTGCTAGCGTCCTTCCGCTCATGCGCCGGTTCGCGGCACCTGCCCTGATCGCCCTGTGGATCGTCGGTTCGGCGCCCTTTCTGGGTCGGCTCACCCGGTGGATTCAGGAGGACGTCGACCGTTCGCTCCTGGTGATCGTGCCGACGATCCTGTTCTGGGGCGCCGCGGCGGCCTTCGTGGTCTGGGTGGTTCGTTCGGCACGACGCCTGCGACGGAAGAACTGGATCGCGATGGCGGTCGGTCTGCTCTGGGCGGCCGTCCAGGCGACGGCGCTCGCCCGCGGACGTCCGGAGGAGTCGGCACTGGAGCGGATGCACCTGGTGCTCTACGGAGTCGTCGCTCTGCTGCTCTACCGGGCCTTGCTCCGGGCCGGCCGGTCGGCCGTCGCGGCCGCCTTTTCGGCGGCGGTACTGACCTCGCTCGTCGGGCTCGCCGACGAGTTCATCCAGTGGCTGTTCTGGACCCGCGCCGGCGACTTCTACGACTGCCTGCTGAACGCCTCGGCCGCCGGTTGCGGAGTCGTCTTCGGGGCGGGGCTGTTCGGATTCGACACCGAGCCACCCAGCCCGGCGGAACGCCGCGCGGTTGCCGTCCTGTGGGTCGTCCTCGCCGCGGCGTCGGTCGGCCTCGTCGGCCTGACGAACCTCGGTCACCGGATCAGCGACCCGGAACTCGGCAGCTTCCGCAGCTACTACAGCGCCGGGCAACTCGAGAGCCTGAACGAGAACCGCCGCGCGCGCTGGCCCGCGAAGCAGCCGCCGACGCCGCCTTTCCAGCCCTGGCACATCGAGGACCACTTCCTGTCCGAGGCCGCCTGGCACGTCCAGGCCCGCAATGAAGCCTTCGACGCCGAGGACTGGGCCACCGCCGCCGCCGAACAGGCGATCCTCAACCGCTACTACCCGGCCGTGCTTGAGGAAGTTCGGAATCCGGACGGCAGCCTGCGCCACGCCTTCCCGCCGGACCGGGTCCAGCGCCTGCAGCGGGAAGGCGCTGTCCCCGTACCGACCTACGAAAGCGCCGCGGGCGGGAACAGGATCTGGATCTGGCCCCGGTTTCTTGCTCCCGTCCTCCTTCTTCTCGCCCTTCTCCCAGCGGTCCCGCTGTTCAGGACCCGGACACAGACGGGTTAGCAACGATCAGTCGCAGCCTTCGCGGGTCTCTTCGATGAGGCCGTCGACGACGGCGTTCAGGTCGCCCGCCACGGCCCGCTTGAGCTGGCGGTCGGCGCTGGTACCTTCGGCGAGGATCGTGTGGACGTACTCGGCTTCCTTGCGGACGCCGAGTTCGTCGAGCACGTCATCGACGAACTCGAGGAGTTCCAGGGTCAGGAACCGTAGCGGTACTTCCTCGCCCTTGCCGAAGTCGATCAGCTTGCCGTCGATGCCGTAGCGCATGGCGCGCCACTTGTTCTCGTAGATCAAGTGGCGCGGATAGCGGCGCCACGCCTGGTTGTTCCTCCGCAACCGGATCAGTTTGGCCACGATCGCCATCAGAAGCGCGGTGAGGCACAGCGCCTCGTCGATCTTCGTGCACACGTCGCAGACGCGAAACTCGATCGTCGGGAACTTGGGGTGGGGCCGGACGTCCCACCAGATCTGGGTCGGCTCCTCGATGCACTTCGTCTGCACCAGGACGTCGACCAGCCGCTCGTACTCGGCATAGGACCGGAGCGAAGGCGGCAGGCCGGAGCGGGGCAGGCTCTCGAAGATCACGGACCGATAGGACTTGAGCCCGGTGTCCCGCCCCTGCCAGAGTGGCGAGCTCGTCGACAGCGCCAGTAGGTGGGGAAGGAAGTAGAGAGCGACTGGTCCATGATGTCCATTCGCAGGTTGCGATCGGGAATGCCTATGTGGACGTGCATGCCGAAGATCAGCAGTCGCCGTGCAACGTCGCCGAAGGTCTCCTGCATCGTGACGTAGCGCTCCGCCTCCGTGACGTCCTGTTCCTGCCAGGAGGAGAACGGATGGGTGCTGGCGGCCGCGATGCGGAGGCCGTTCCGCGACGCCAGGTGCCCGATCGAGCGCCGCAGCCGGATGAGCTCCTGGCGGGCCTCGTCGATCGAGCGGCAGACCTCGCTGCCGACCTCGACCTGGCACTGCAACTGCTCCGCCTTGATCTGCTCCTGGAGCACGATCTGTCCCTGCTCCAGGAACTCCTGGATGAAGGGCTTCAACTCCCGACTCTCGGGCTCGATGATCTGGTACTCCTCTTCGATCCCGACTGTCAGCTCTGGGAGCTTCGTCTGCATGGTTCCTCTCCGTGGTAGGGGAAGCCGTTTCTCGGGCAAGGATGGGGCAAGCGTATCCGGCCGCTTTGATACCGTGCCTCCCGCGATGAGCCGGTTCGCGACCATTGACTCGCGTCCGCTCGTTCGCCGCCCGGTTGCCGGCGCACTGGTCATCGCAGTCCTGCTTGGGGTTGCCTGCGCGGGGCCCGAGGCGGTCCGGGACAGCGGTTCGGGGTCCTCGTCCTGGGGGCTCGGCGGTACGGCGCCAGCGGTTGAAGGTGTGCACGGCATGGTCGTCAGCGGCCATGGCCTCGCCTCCGATGTCGGTGCCGCGATCCTCGAGCAGGGCGGAAACGCGATCGACGCCGCGGTGGCCGTCGGCTTCGCGCTGGCCGCGGTCCTGCCCGCCGCCGGCAACATCGGCGGCGGCGGGTTTCTCGTCTATCGGTCGAACGACGGCGAAGTACGGGCGCTGGACTACCGCGAGAAGGCGCCGGGCGCGGCGAGCCGCGACATGTTCCTGGACGATGAAGGCAAGGTCGCGGAAAGCGCGGTGATCGGTCACCTCGCGGCCGGCGTGCCGGGTTCGGTGGCCGGTCTCTGGGAGATGCACCTAACGTTCGGATCCCTCCCCTGGAGCGACCTGATCGCGCCGGCTGTGGAGTTGGCCCGGGGCCACGAAGTGGACGAGGTGCGATCCCGGAGTCTCGAATCGGCGGCGCCGCGGCTCAAGCGGTTCCCGGCGAGTGCCGTGCAATTCCTGGTCGACGGCGAAGCGCCGCCGCCGGGCGCGATGCTGGCACAGCCGGACCTTGCGGCCACGCTTCAGGCGATCGCGGAGCATGGTCCGGATGGCTTCTATCGCGGCCCGGTGGCAGACCTGATCGTGGCCGAGATGGAGCGCGGCGGGGGACTCATCTCGCACCAGGACCTCGAGGAGTACGCGCCGATCTGGCGCGAGCCGGTCGATGTCGCCTACCGCGGACACACGATCCATTCGATGCCGCCGGTTTCCTCGGGCGGCCTGACACTCGGCCTGATTCTCAACATCCTCGAGGGCTGGGATCCCCTGCCCCCGTTCGGCAGCGCCGACCTGATCCACCTGGAGGCCGAAGCCATGCGGCTCGCATTCCGGGACCGGAACACTCTGCTTGGCGACCCGGACTTCGTCGACATCCCGCGCGCGCAGTTCGAGTCGCAGACCTACGCCGACGGGTTGCGGGCGCGGATCGATCCCGAAGAGGCGCGGCCGCTGCCGCAGATCGAGGTCGCGCCGCCTGGCGAGAGCACCGAGACGACCCACTACTCCGTGGTCGACCGCTGGGGCAATGCCGCGTCGGTGACGACGACGATCAACAGCGGTTTCGGGAACGCCGTCACCGTCACCGGCGCAGGGTTCCTGCTCAACAACGAGATGGATGACTTCGCCGCGTCGCCGGGTCAACCGAACCAGTTCGGCCTCGTCGAGGGCGAGAACAACGCGATCGTCCCGGGCAAGCGGATGATGTCGTCCATGACCCCGAGCATCGTGCTCGACCCTGAGGGCGAACTGATGATGGTGGTCGGCACGCCCGGCGGCCCGACGATCATCACCACCGTCTACCACGTGATCTCGAACGTCATCGACCACGGGATGGGTCTGCAGCAGGCGGTCGAGAGCCCGCGGGTGCATCACCAGGCGTGGCCGGACCAGGTGTTCTACGAGGAAGGCGGTCTAGGCGGGGAGACGCTCGACGGTCTCGCGGCGAGGGGTCACGAAATGGTCGAGCGCGGCCTGAGCGGGGACGTGTCCGCGATCCTGATAGAGGAGTCGAGCCTGCTCGGCGTGGCGGATCCAAGGCGGGGCGGCGACGTCAGCGCGCCGAGAGGAGACGCGCCCGCGGGCGGGTAGCGGGCCGCGGATGAACGGCCGGCGAATCTTCGCCGCGGTGACGGTCGGTCACCTCGGCATCGACATCTTCAACAGCATGGGGCCGGTGCTGCTGGCCTTCCTCCAGGCGCCGCTCGGTCTCAGCGCCGCCCAGATCGGTCTCGCGGTGGGCCTGTTCCAGGTCCTGGCCGGCAGCACGCAGCCGGCCTTCGGCTGGCTGGTCGACCGGATCGGCAGTCGCTTCCTGGGCCCGTTCAGCGTCGCCTTCAACTTCGCCTGCATGGGCCTGGCGGTCGCGGCCGCCGCCGCGACGCAGAGATTCGTCCTGTTTCTCATTCCGTTCGCGCTCGCCGCGGTTGCTTCGGGCGCCTTTCATCCGTTGGGGGTGATGCACTCCAGTACGGTGAACCTGGCCCGCTCGGCCACCTTCACCGCGATCTTCTTCTTCTGCGGTCAACTCGGGCTGACGACCGGGCCGGTCCTGGCCGGACTGGCCCTCGATCGGGCGGGGCTGAACGGGATCTACTGGCTCCTGCTCCTCGCGGCGCCCGTGCCGCTGTTCATGGTCTTCGCGATGGGGCCGCGCAGGTTTCACCCGGCGCCGGCAACCTCACAGCCGCATGAAGATCAGACCGGCACCGATGTGCCGGCCGGCCGCCGGCGACCTGTCCGCGGCGGCGTCATCGCTCTCCTCGGTCTGGTGTTTGCCAGCCGCTCCTGGGCCATGTTCGGAACGATGGGGTTTCTGCCCCTCCTGCTGAGCCAGCGGGGATACAGCTCCCTGGCTCAGGGTTCCGCCAGCGCGCTGTTCCTGCTGGGAGGCGCTCTGACTGCGGTCTTCGCGGGCGCCTGGGCTGATCGCTGGGGTCGACGACCGATCGTCTTCCTGACCACGCTGCTCGGTTCCCTTCTGCTGACCGTGCTGCCCGGATCCGGGGGCTGGATCTTTGCCGTCGTGTTGCCCTGCGGAGCGCTGCTGGGAGCATCGCACTCCATCCTGATCGTCATGGCTCAGGAGTTGCTGCCGTGGCGTCGGGGTCTGACTTCAGGGACGGCGCTCGGATTCCTGTTCGCGACGGGCGGGATCGCGACGTGGGGTATCGGAGGGCTTGCGGATCGCTTCGAACTCGCGGCCGTGTTGCAGGCCGGCGCCGTCGTGGGCCTGGTGTCTGCCTTCGCTTCACTGCTTCTGCCGAAGCAGGAACCGACGCGCCTGGCGGCCGCGCCAGCGGTCACGGCGGTGCTGGTCGCGGCCGTCGTCGGCCTGAGCCTGGTTTCGCCGAGCCCCGCCATGGCGGGCCTGAACGGCGAGATCAACGGTCAGGTGCGCGACGCGGCTACCGACGTTCCGCTGCCGGGCGCCGAGATCAGGATCACCGGCGACCAGTTGCACAGCACCCAGACCGTTCGCGCCGGTCGCGGCGGCAGTTTCCGGGCGCCGGGTCTGCCCCCCGGCGACTACTACGTCGAGGCGACCGTCGACGGCTACGCGACCTCCGTCGTCGAGAACCTGATCCTGGTGGCGGGCGGCGTGCTGCGGGTCGACTTTCACATGAGGGCCGGTAGCGAGTCGGCGCTCGACCTCGTTTCCTCGCCGTTGCTCGACGTGGTCACGGGCAGCGACGGGAACGTCCTCGCGGGTGACGACCTGCGGCAATTGCCGGGCGCCGTCGCTGCCCTCAACCTGGACCTGGCGTCCGGCCTCGACGCCCTGGACCCGGACATCGCGGTCAACGGCTGGCCGCCCGGCTTCGCCAACTACCGCATCGACGGTCAGGAGAGCGCGCTACGCGAACCGGGGTCGACCGCCATCGATCCCCGCTGGGTGGATCAGGTGCGCGTCTGGACGATGGAACTGGCGGCGACGATGGCCGGCCCCCATGTCGACCTGGTCACGCGCTCGGGAGGGACCGACTGGCGGGTGAACGGCGGCTGGTCGACGGTCGAACCGCTGGACAACGGCGAGAGGCTTGCCTTGCGCCTGTTCGCTGCCGGAGAGTCGCCGGCCGGCGGCAGGGACAGGAGGCGCGTCGAGGGCGACGAGGCCACCGTCTTTGCCGGCGGCCCGCTGCGGGACAAGCGGGCGCGCGCGTTCGGCGGCTACTCGAGAAGCCGTACCCGCGGTACGGAGAGCCTGTTCGGCGCGGCCGCGCCGATGACCTGGGACGAGACGATCGAGCAGTCGGTCGGCAAGCTCGACTGGTGGGCCGGGTCGGCCAGCAACCTGACCCTGAAGCACCATGCCGGGTCCGGCGACCTCGACGGTCGGCGGCCGGCGCTAGAGGTCCTGCCGTCGCTGGACGGAACCGAGAGCGGCCGGTCGCGACGGCAGACGACCAGCCTGAACGTCGAGTGGGGAGTCACCGACCGGCTGTGGTTGCGCGTGTTCGGCGGTCGATCCGATCTCATCGAGGACGGCGACCCATGGCAGGACGCGGGCCTGTACTTCGCGGCGCCCGCCTCCGGGCGGCCGGCGGGTTGGTACGAGGCCGCGCCGGCGGGCCGGGTCCGCCGCGCCGCGGAACGCCGGAACTGGGCGATCGAGCCGTCGTTCTTCCTCTTCGACCATACGCTTGAAATCGGCATTCAGGATTCCAGAAGCAGCCTCGAGCTTCTCCGCCCGGAGGGTTCCGGACGGATGCTGCGGTTTCCGGGCGGAGTGGTCGACGCCTGGAGCGGTGGATCGCTCGGCGCAGCCGGCCTCCGCCAGGAGAAGCGCGCCCTCTACGCGCAGGACGCCTGGCGCGTGGGTGGAGCCTTCAAGAGGCACCTGACCCTGCACGCCGGACTGCGCGCCGAAGAGGAAGAGGCGGGTCCCCTCGACCTCGAGTTCGAGGACCGCACGGAGCCTCGGCTCGCGTTCGTCTGGGACGTCGCCGGCCGCGGCAGATGGAAGGTCTACGGCGGCGCCGCGTGGTGGCACGTCGACGTCTTGCGGCCGCGGGCAGGACGCTCCGACCTCGACGCGGTCGCGGCACTGGAGGGCACCGGCGGCTACAGCGGCTCGGCCCTCGACTTCGCGAGGGCGGCGGTTGATCCGGATCTCCGTCCAGCCCGGGTGCGCGAGATCCAGTTGGGGACGGGCTACCAGTTTCTGCCCGACGTCGTGATCTCGGCGCGCGTCTCCCGACGCCAGTTGCGGGACGGCGTTCGTCTCATGCCGCTGGTCGGCGCCGGCGAGGTCGTCCCGACCCTGCTGACCCCCGGCCGGGGCGCCGGCGGCGAGCTCCCCCGACTCGAGCAGGACTGGTGGGGCGCCGAGGTCAACGCGAACGTCGGCTTCAGCCCGTCCTGGAGGATCCACTTCTCGTACCTCATGAGCCGGTTGACCGGCAACCACGAGGCCGGCGGACTCGGACTGGAGGCAGGTACCCTGCCCGGCGCCCATCCGGTCCTCGCCGCGCTGGACCTGTGCTCCTCGCCCGTGCCCTGCGACGTGTTCGATGTCACGAGTGACAGCCGCCGCCTGAGCCTCGACCGCGAGCATCAGCTCTCCGGCTGGCTCGTCCTGTCGCCGGGCGAACGCTGGCTGATGGCGCTGGTCTACCGCTTCCGCACGGGCGCCGCCTACGTACCGCGGGCCCTGACGGTCCGCGTCGAAGAAGCGAGCCGCATCCTCAGCACGGGTCTGACTCCGTTGCCGTCCGGCGCGGACGGGCCGGTCAAGAGCGCCGATCTCAAGCGGGCCGACCTGTCTCTCACCTACCGCGTCCCGCTTCGCTCGGACGACCGGCGGCTGTCCCTCTTCGCCGAGGCCCTCAACGTCTTCGACCAGGACGCCGCGAACCAGCTCTGGCCGCTCGCCTACCTCGACCCGGTGTTCATCGGCCCGGGGCGGACCGACCTTCTGGTCGCCGCGGCAGCGCAGGGTGCAAGGCCGGATCTGCGCGAGTCGCTTCCCACCGCCTTCCAGACCAGCCGCCGCGTGCGGGCGGGTCTTCGGCTCCAGTTCTGACGGCTAGGCAGCGGCGCACCCAGTGGGGGCGCCGGCGTCCCCGCCGGCTGCCGCCGAAGGCGGCTACTGCCAGGAGATACGGACCGGGTACTGAGAGATCAGCCGGTCCGGCGTCAGCAGCGTCATGCCGTGCTCGATCGCCTGGCAGATCAGGATCCGGTCGAAGGGATCGCCGTGCAGGGGCGGGAGCCGCCGTAGCTGCAGTGCGCTTGCCTCGTCGATCGGCAGGGGCTTGAAGTCGTACCACTCTCGCCGCGTGGGAACGAAGACGTCGGGCGGCGCGGGCAGATCCAGTTTGCCGAGCCCGTGCTTGACGGCTAGCTCCCACGCCGTGGCCGCGCTCACGTAGACATCGTTCGCGGGGTCCGCGACGAGCCTGTGCACTTCCTTGGGGACCCTGGCGGAGCCCAAGCTCCACCAGAGGAACGCGCAGGTGTCGAGCAGCAGCTTCACTCGTCGGGAAACACCGGCCCGTTCTCGAACGCGTCGATGAACTCGTCGGGTAGGGGGTCGAAGAAGGAGTCTGGGACCTCGAACTTCCCTCGGTCCAGTCCGAACGGACGGGCACTCTTCCGGGCCGGTGCTACCGGACGAATCTCGGCGATCGGTTCGTTTCGGCGGCAGAGAAGGATCTTCTCGCCTGCCTCTACCCGCGCGATGTAACGGGACAGATGCGTCTTGGCCTCATGCATGTTGAGCCGAATCATGACCAGAAACTTAGTTTAGTTCTGAGGCCGATGTCAACCGAGAGCCGGCGGGACGCCGACGCACCCAGTGTGGGGCTCGCTACACCAGCTCGCTGAGCCGACGCAACGCCGCCAGCAGATCCGGCTGCTCCGTCAGCACGCCGCGGAGCGGGTCGGTCTTGAGCTTCTTCAGCCGCTCCGGCACGGTGCGGATGTTGTGGTCGCGCAGGTCGAGTCCGGGCTTGACCTCCGACCAGCGCAGGGGCGTCGACACCGGCGCCGCCGGCAGCGGCCGCACGCTGAAGGGGGCGACGAGCAGCCGGCCGCGGCCGTTCTGGACGAAGTCGATGTAGACCTTGCCGCCGCGGCGTTCGGGATTGCGGGTGACGGTGGCGATCTCGGGCAGTTGCCGGCAGATGATCTGCGCGATCAGTTGTCCCAGGCTGCGCGACTGTTCGTACGTGCAGGCGCCGCCCAGTGGCAGGAGCACGTGCAGGCCGCTCGAGCCGCTGGTCTTGACGAAACCGGGCAGCTTGATCTTCCGGCACAGACGGCGAATGGCGAGGGCGATCTCGATCACGTCCCCGAACGGCGCGTCCTTCGGGTCGAGGTCGAGGATGCACCAGTCCGGCTGGCCGAGCTGGTGCAGCCGGCTGGACCAGACGTGGAGGACGATCGCGGCCAGGTTGGCCACGTAGACCAGGCTTTCCCTGTTCTGGCAGACGAAGTACTCGACGTCCTTGCCGGTCCGGGGGCTCGTCAGCCGGACCGTGTGCAGCCAGTCGGGCGCGAAGTCGGGCGCGTTCTTCTGGAAGAAGGACTTGCCCTCGATGCCGTCGGGGTAGCGGGTCATCACCAGCGGGCGGTCGGTGAGGTAGGGCTGCATCGCTTCCGAGACGGCGGCGTAGAAGTCGATCAGGTCGCCTTTGGTGTAGCCCTCGTCCGGCCAGAACACCTTGGACTGGTTCGTGACCTCGACCTGCCGCTGCGGTGACGCCGGCTGGGTGGCATCACCGTCACGGGGAGCGGCGCGGCGGACGCAGTCCTCCAGCGGCTTGTCGTCCCGCAGGCGGAGGAAAACGGGATGCCGCAGCATGCCGTGGGGAGTCCATTCCTTGTACCGGACCTCGCAGACGAGCTCGTCGTCGGCCTCGACCCAGGTCTGGTCGGCGACGCGGCCGTCGAGGAGGTGGGCGTCGGTGAGCGCCGCTTCGACGGCGGGGCCCTCCGGCGCCGGCGCCCAGCAGGGAGGCTCCTCGCGCCGGCTGGCCGACAGGCGCTCCGCCAGGTCCGCCAGAGTGGCGTCGTCGAATCCCGTGCCGACACGCCCGGCATAGACCAGTCCGCCGGCTTCCGCGTCCCAGACCGCCAGGTGGAGCGAGCCCAGGCCGACCCGGCTGCCCTTGGGCGACGACATGCCGACGATGGCGAAGTCCCCTGTCCGTTCGGCGCGCAGCTTGACCCAGGACGACGATCGGCGGCCGGTGTACCGCGACGCGCCGTCCTTCGCCATCGTTCCCTCGAGTCCCATCGCCACCGCCTGCTCGAAGAACTCCTCGCCCCGTTCCTCGATGTGGTCCGAGTAGCGAAGCGGTCCGGCGGGCGGCAGAACCTGAGCCAGCCAGCCCTTGCGCTCGAGCAGGGGCAGCGGTCGCAGGTCGCGGCCCTCGAACGAGACCAAGTCGAAGGCGAACAGCGTCGCCGGCCGGCGCACCGAGGCCTGTTCGATGTCGACCGGACGGCTGAGCAGGGCGCGCGTCTGCAGCCTGGCGAAACTGGGCCGGCCACCGCCGTCGAGCACGGTGACCTCGCCGTCGAGCACGAGCGAGTCCACCGGCAGCCGCCGCAGGGCGCGGGCCAGCTCCGGGTAGAGCGCGGTGACGTCGCCGCCGCGCCGGTAGCGGAGGAAGACGCTGCCGCCTTCCTTGGCGGCCACCAGACGGTAGCCGTCGTACTTCAGTTCGTAGATCCAGCCGGCGCGCGAGAAGGGCCGGTCAGCGGCCGTCGCGAGCATCAGCGGCAGCGAGCGCGGATCCACCCGCCGGCGCGGCGCGGTCGACGCTTCGATTCTGGTCCGCACGTCTTCGATCCGGTCGCATCCGTCCCGAAGCTCCTCGACGGTCAGGCCCGAGAGCACGGACTCCGGCGGTAGCTCGTCCTCGCCGCCGTCTTCGTCAGTCGGGCGCGCCGCCGCGTCCGGCTTCTTCATCAGGAGCCACTGGCTGCCGTCGTCGGTCTGGCGCTGGCCGCCGGTACGGAACAGGGTCCAGACGCCGCGCAGCTTGTAGCCCTGGAGCTCGAACAGGAGCTTGCCGCTCTCCATCCCCGCCACCGGGTCCTCGAGCGGGAGCCAGCGCCCGCTGTCCCACACGATCATCGCGCCGGCGCCATAGTTGCCGGCAGGAATGGATCCTTCGAAGTCGGCGTACTCCAGGGGGTGGTCCTCGGTGGCCACCGCGAGCCGCTTGACCTCGGGGTCGAGGCTGGGCCCGCGCGGCACCGCCCAGCTCTTGAGGGTGCCTTCGAGCTCCAGACGCAGGTCGAAGTGGACCCTCCGGGCGGCGTGCTTCTGGACCACGAAGCGGCCGCCGCCGGCCCTGGTTCGGGAACCCATGGGCTCGGGCGTCGCCTCGCTCGAACGCTTGCGGCGGTAGGCGTCCAGATTGCCGTGCGGCATCAGGCGTGCATTCTCCCAGAACGTCAGGCGAGCTTCACGAAACCCCGCGAAACCGCTTCCGGTGCTAGAATCCGCCGTCTATGCCCGCTCGTTCCGTCGGCACCGGCACGGTTTCCTTCGGCCTGGTTTCCATCCCGGTCCGGCTCTACTCGACCTCGGAAACCTCCGGCGGGGTCCGCTTCAACATGCTCGATCCGAGCGACAACACGCGGGTCAAGCAGCAGTTGGTCAATCCACGCACCGGCGTCGTCGTCGAGCGGAAGGAGACGATCAAGGGCTACGAGTTCGGCAAGGGCCAGTACGTCACGTTCAGCGACGAGGAGATCAAGGAACTCCAGGAGAAGGCGTCGCCGGCGATCGAGATCACCGAGTTCGTGCCGCTCGCGGAGGTCGAGCCGATCTACTTCGAGAAGTCGTACTACATCGGCCCGGAGAAGGGCGGCGAGCGCGCCTACCGGCTCCTCAGCGAGGCGATGCGCAAGACCGGCCGCTCGGCGCTGGCCAAGCACGCCGCGCGGGGCAAGCAGTACCTGGTCATGCTGCGCCCCTTCGCTTCGGGCCTGCTGATGCAGCAACTGAAGTACGAGGACGAGCTGAAGTCGTTCGACGAGGTTCCGCTCGGCGAGGAGACGGAGCTCAAGCCGGGCGAGCTGGAGCTCGCGGTGCAGTTGATCGAGCAGATCGCCTCGGACGACTTCAAGCCGGACCAGTACACGGACGAAGTGCGCAAGCGGCTCTGGAACGCCATCCAGAGCAAGATCGACGGTCGCGAGGTCGCGGACGATGAGACGGAGGCGCCCCAGGCGCAGATCGTCGACCTGATGGAGGCGCTGAAGGCGAGCCTGTCGAAGAACGGCGAGACGGAAGCGGACACGACCGTCGAGTCCAGGCCGGCCAAGAACACGGCGGCACAGCGCAAGGCGACGAAGAAGAAGCGGGTCCGACGGGCTGCGAGCACCCCGGCGAAGCGGGCTGTGGCCGGTTGACGTGAGTTACCGTTCGTGAGGGCGGGTCGCGAGGGCCGCGTCGCGGCCGCGGCCGTGTCCGTTCAACAGACTGGATCTACGCACACTCGCGGGCGGGAAGCGGCTAAGGTAGCCGTCCGTTCCGGCCCGCGCCGGTAGACGGCAGTACAGGAGGCCTCGAGATCGCACCCCCATCAAACGAGCCGCGCATCAACCACCGGATCCGGAAGAGTCCGGTACGGCTCATCGATCAGAACGGCGCCCAGGTAGGTGTCGTTCCCCTGGAAGACGCGAAGACGCGCGCCCAGGACGCACGACTCGACCTCGTCGAGGTGGGTCCCAACGCGGACCCGCCCGTGGTCCGCGTCATGGACTGGGGCAAGGTCAAGTTCGAGCGCGACAAGAAGAAACGGGAATCCCGGAAGAAGGCGGCGACGATCGACCTGAAGGAGGTCAAGTACCGCCCGACGATCGACCCGCACGACTACCAGATCAAGACCGACCGGGCGCTCCGCTTCCTCCGCGAGGGCAAGAAGGTCAAGGTGACGATCTTCTTCCGCTACCGGCAGCTCCGCAGGCCCGAACTCGGCATCGCCATCCTGGACAAGGTGAGCGACGCGATCGAGGGCGTGGGCGAGGTGGAGACCCGTTCCGGCCTGGAGGGCCGTCAGATGACGATGGTCCTGAACCCGATCGCGCAGGGAGACTGAGGCCGAATCCAGAGGCCGCCGCTCCGCCACGGGTTACTGGCGGCGGGCTTGACCATGCGGATCCCGGTTGTCATCTTCGCGATCCTGGTCGCGCTCTGCGCCGTGGTACTCGTTCTCTGGACGATCGACGAGCGGCCGGACAGCCGCGGCAAGGATCACCCCGTCCACGAGACGATGCGGCAGGGCGGGAGCAGCGAGCGCCACGATGCCGTCCTGCCGTGGGGATTCCTGTACGGCCTCCTGTCCATCGTCCTCTTCGTGGCCGTGATGGCGCTGGGGCTCCGCCGCCGCGGCAGGTTGCCGGCCGGCGGCCGCCGCGCCCTGTGGTCCGGTCTGGCGCTCTACGCCCTGGTCTTCATGCTGCTCGTCCTGAGCTATCGCGGCTACGTCGAGCCGGGCGCCGAGCGCGCCCTGTTCGGCTCCTTCCCGCGGCCTTCCGCCTGGATGCTCTACGGCATCTGGCCGGTTCCGCTCCTGTTCGCCCTGCTCTACATGTGGAACTTCGACCGCTGGGTGATCAGCGAGGACGAGGTGGCGGAGTTCGAGCGGCTGGCGGCGGAGTCGAAACGCGAGCGCGGGCGTAGCGATGCAGCGGGAGACGGCTGATGGAGGGCGGCGGCAACACCATCATCCTGACCTGCATCGGCATCTACCTCGCCGTCTGCATCGGTGTCGGACTCTGGGCTCTGCGGCGCACGAAGTCGACCCAGGACTTCTTCATGGCGGGACGGGATCTCGGGATCATCGTCACCGCCCTGGCCGTGTTCTCGAGCACGCTGTCGGGCTTCGGCTTCGTCGGCGGTCCCGGCCTCGTCTACCGCATGGGCATGAGCTCGCTGTGGATGGTCGTCTGCGCCTCGATCGGCTACGTCATCGCCTTCTACCTGCTCGGCAAGCGGCTCCGGCTCTTCGCCGAGCTGCGGGACTCGATCTCATTGCCCGACGCGGTCGCCGCGCGCTACCGGAGCGACGCGGCCCGCCTGCTGACGGCCCTGGCCATCCTGCTCGGTGTCATGGGCTACCTGGGAACCCAGATCCTGGCGATGGCGACCGTCCTCCAGGACATCCTCCAGACGACTCTGGGACCGGTGAGCCTCGAGGCCTGCGTCGCCTTCTCCTGCGCGGTGCTCGTCTTCTACTGCGTCACCGGCGGCATCATCGCCTCGGTCTACACGGACCTGATCCAGGGCTTCGTCATGATGTTCGCGGCGGTGCTCGTCCTGCTGGCGGCGATAGCGGCCATCGACGGCGGCTTCGCCGGCATGAGCGAGACGATCATGGCCGACGACGCCGAGTCGATGGGGCCCTGGGGCGCGGCGGGGATGATGAACTCGCTGTCCTGGTACTTCGTCTTCGCGCTGGGGCTTGCCGGCCAGCCTCACATCATCACGAAGATGATGATGTGCCGCCGGGTGCGGGACGCGCGCAGCATCCTGCCGATCTCGATCGTCGCCTACGCCGTCTCGGCCCTGCTCTGGATCAGCATCGGCCTGGTCATGCGCGCCCTGGTGCTCCAGGGCGGCCATCCGGAACTCCCGGGCGCGGATGCCGCGGCGCCGCAGTTCCTGCAGGCGTTCACTCATCCGCTGCTCGCCGGCGTCGTCTTCGCGGGCCTGTTCGCGGCGATCATGTCGACGGCGGACGGCTTCCTGAACATCGGCGCGGCCGCGGTGATCCACGACATCCCGCGCGCCATCCTCGGCCGTTCACTCCGGAACGAGCTGTTGTGGGCCCGGATCGTGACCGTGATCATCGCGGTCGCGGCGGCCCTGTTCGCCCTCTACAGCGGGCAGAACCTGGTCGCCCTGCTCGGCGCCTTCGGCTGGGGCACCTTCGCCGCCGCCCTCGTCCCCGCGGTCGCCATCGGCTTCAACTGGAAACGCGCCACCGCCACCGCCGCCTGCGTGGCCATCGGCTCCAGCCTCGTCATCAACTTCTCGATTCAGGCCTTCGGCCTGCCCGTCCCCTTCGGCATCGACGGTGGGGCGCTTTCTCTCCTGGTCTCGCTGACCCTCTTCTTCGGCATCTCGCTGCTCTCCAGGCCGCCGAAGCTGGACCGCGACATCGCCGCGGTCATGGACATGTAGCTAGTACCGCACGACCTGGTTAGTACAGCACCACGGAGCGGATGCTCTTCCCTTCGTGCATCAGGTCGAAGGCGTGGTTGATGTCGTCCAGCCCCATCGTGTGGGTGATCATGCTGTCGATCTCGATCTCGCCGGCCATGTACTGGTCGACCATGCCGGGGAGATCGCTGCGGCCGCGGACACCGCCGAAGGCGGTGCCGCGCCAGACCCGGCCGGTGACGAGCTGGAAGGGGCGGGTGGCGATCTCCAGGCCCGAGCCGGCGACGCCGATGATCACGGACTCGCCCCAGCCCTTGTGGCAGCACTCCAGGGCGGAGCGCATCACGTCGACGTTGCCGATGCACTCGAAGGAGTAGTCGACGCCGCCGTCGGTCAGGTCGACGATGACCTCCTGGATCGGGTCGTCGTGGTCGGCCGGGTTGACGAAGTCGGTAGCGCCCAGCGAGCGCGCGAAGTCGAACTTCGCCGGATTGACGTCGATGGCGATGATCCGCTCGGCCTGGGCCATGACCGCGCCCTGGATCACCGACAGGCCGATGCCGCCGAGGCCGAACACGGCGACCGTCGAGCCGGGTTCGACTCTGGCTGTGTTCAGGACGGCGCCGATGCCGGTCGTGATGCCGCAGCCGAGCAGGCACACCTTGTCCAGCGGCGCCGCCGAGTTCACCCTGGCGGTGGAGATCTCGGCGATGACCGAGTACTCCGAGAACGTCGAGGTGCCCATGTAGTGGTAGAGGGAGCCTCCGCCGCTCGAGAACCTCGAGCTGCCGTCGGGCATCACGCCCTGGCCCTGGGTGGCGCGGATCGCCTGGCAGAGGTTCGTCTTGCCCGACTTGCAGAACTTGCACTCGCGGCATTCCGCCGTGTAGAGCGGAATCACGTGGTCCCCGGGCGCCACGGAGGTCACCCCCGGCCCGACCTCTTCCACGATCGCGCCGCCCTCGTGGCCGAGGATCGCGGGGAACAGTCCCTCCGGGTCGGCGCCCGACAGTGTGTAGGCGTCCGTGTGGCAGACGCCGGTGGCGACGACGCGAACCAGGACCTCGCCTTCCTTCGGGCCTTCGACGTTGACTTCTTCGATCTCGAGTGGCTTTCCCGCTTCGTGGGCTACGGCGGCTCTTGACTTCATTTGGTGCCTGACTCCCTTAGGAAAAATCAAGAAAATTCAATGGCCCGGCGACGATAGCCGGAGGCTAACATCGTTAGGGAAACGCCGCCGGGTGGTCTCCGGGCGGGCGTAAACAAGGAGGAAGAAGCAGAAGTAGAACCAAGGGAGGAAAGGCACATGCGCAAGCTGCTCATGGAGTGCATCGGCACGTTGTTCCTGATGATGGCGGTAGCCCACAGCGGGAACAACCCCATCGCCGTCGGTCTGATGCTGGCGGTGATGATCTACAGTGGCGGACACTTGTCCGGCGCCCACTTCAACCCGGCAGTGAGCCTGGCCGCGTGGATGCGCGGCAAGCTTGGTGTCGCCGACATGGTCCAGTACATGGTGGCCCAGCTCGTCGGCGCTTGCCTTGGATGGCTCGTCCACAGTTACCTCGTGGGCGGCAGCACGGCGCCGATGCCGACCGAGCATCCGGTCATGCACGGCGTGGTGGCCGAGGCGCTGCTCGCGTTCGCGCTCGTCACCGTCGTGCTGAACATGATGTCCTCCCGGTCGGCCGGCAATCCGGTTGGCGGTCTGGCCATCGGCTTTACACTCTCGGCTGCCCTGTACACGGGCGCGGGTGTTTCCGGTGGAGCGTTCAATCCGGCAGTTGGTATCGGTCCTCAGGTCATGGAGGCGATCACGGGCGGCGGCTTCGACGTCAACACCCTGGCCCTCTACGGCGTGGGTCCGCTGGTCGGCGGCGCGGTGGCGGCGCTCGTCTACAAGTTCCTCAACGACTGAGACTGACGCCGGCGCACGCCGGCGCCAGAGACCGCACGTGACCCCGGTCCGTCGACTGGGGCACGTTGCGGTGCGTCTGGCGTTGCCGCTCCTTCTGGCCGCGTCTCCGGGCGCCCGGGCGCAGTTTCCCGGCGCGGCGATCGACGTCCTCGACTACCGCTTCGAACTCGACCTCTCGGACCAGACGGACGAGATCGAGGGACGGGCGGCCATCGCCTTTCGCGTCCTGCGACCCGTTGGCGAGGTCGAGTTCGATCTCGACGACCCGGCCGCGGACAGCGGCCCGGAAGCCGGCGGCATGGTCGTTTCCTCGGCGACCCTCGCCGACATGGCTCTGCAGTTCCGGCAGCAGGACGACCGGCTCTTCGTGGCGCTGGACCGCGAGGCTCCTGCCGGCGAACGACGCCGCATCGAGATCCGCTACCGCGGCGTCCCCGCCGACGGTTTCGCGATCGGCACGAACCGCCACGGCGAGCGGACGTTCTTCGCCGACAACTGGCCGGATCGGGCCCACCACTGGCTGCCGGTTGTCGATCATCCCTCGGACAAGGCGACCGTGGCCTTCGTCGTCACGGCGCCGGCGCACTATCAGGTCGTCGCCACCGGCGCCTTCGTCGAGGCGGTCGATCTGGAAGCCGGCATGCGGCGCACCGAGTGGAGCAGCCGGGCGCCGGTCGCGACCAAGGTGATGGCGGTCGGCGTCGCGCGCTTCGTCCGGCAGCGCCAGGAGCTCGTCAACGGGGTGCCGGTCGAGACCTGGGTGTACCCGCAGGATCGGCAAGTCGGCCTGCGGGCCTTCGCTCCGGGACCGCGGGTGCTGGGGACTTTCGAGCGGCGGCTCGGGGACTACCCGTACGCCAAGCTCGCCAACGTGCAGACGACGACTCGCTGGGGCGGCCTGGAGAACGCCGGCAACGTGTTCTACGACGAGGATGCGGTCGACCGGGCCGGCGGAATCGAGACCCTGATCGCGCACGAGATCGCCCACCAGTGGTTCGGCGACGCGGTCACCGAGAGCGACTGGCCGCACGTCTGGCTCAGCGAGGGCTTCGCGACCTACCTGACCGCGTGCTACCTGGAGTGGACCTACGGCCGCGAGCGCTTCCGGGAGCAGATGGACCGGAACCGGACGAGGGTCCTGAGCTACGTGGATGAGGCCCCGGACTCGGTCATCGTGCCGGAGTCGGTGCCCGATCCGCGGCGTCTGCTCAGCCCGAACGTGTACCAGAAGGCGGCCTGGGTGCTGCACATGCTGCGCGGCGAGGTCGGCGACGGCACGTTCTGGAAGGGCATGAGGACCTACTACCAGCGGTTCCGCGACCGGAACGCCTCGACCGCCGACTTCGCGGCGGTCATGGAGGAGGTCTCGGGCCGGAAGCTCGACTGGTTCTTCGAGCAGTGGTTGCGCCGGCCCGGCGTGCCGGAGCTCGAGGTCGCCTGGCGGTTCGACGAGGCGATGTCGGCGGTGGAGCTGACGGTGCGGCAGGCGGGACCGACGATCTACCGCCTGCCGCTGGACGTCGAAGCAGCGCTCGGTGACGGCCGCGTTGCTCGCGGCCGGGTGGACGTTGCGGGCGAACGAACGGCGGCGTCGCTGCCCGTGCCGGCGCGGGCAGAGGGGCTGCGGATCGACCCGGACCGCTGGCTCCTCATGCGGTACACGGCGGAGGAGGAGTAGCAGGCCGCCGAAGGCGGCTGTGAAACGCGCCGGCCGAAGGCCGGCTCCGCTCGGGCGGTACCATCGATTCGCCATGCCCGCCAGGAGTCTCTCGGCCGCCACCGGTTTCGAGCGCACCCACGCTGGCAGCGCCTACGGCACCGTCCTCGCCGATCCGCCCTGGCAGTTCACGAACCGCACCGGCAAGGTGGCGCCCGAACACCACCGCCTGAGTCGCTACTCGACGCTGACGCAGGAGGAGATCGAGGCGATTCCGGTCGCCGCCGCCTGCGCTGAAGCCGCCCACCTCTACCTCTGGGTGCCCAACGCCCTCCTTCAGGAGGGCCTCGACGTGATGAAGCGCTGGGGCTTCACCTACAAGACGAACCTGGTCTGGCACAAGGTGCGCAAGGACGGCGGTCCCGACGGCCGCGGCGTCGGCTTCTACTTCCGGAACACGACGGAACTCGTCCTGTTCGGCGTGCGGGGCAGGCTTCGCACCCTCTCCCCCGGCCGCCGCCAGGTCAACATCATCCGCTCGCGGAAGCGGGAGCATTCGCGCAAACCGGACGAGCTCTACGAGATCATCGAAGCGTGCAGCCCGGGTCCGTATCTGGAGCTCTTCGCCCGCGGCCGCCGCTCGGACCGCTGGACCGCCTGGGGCGATCAGAGCGCGGACTACGAGCCGGACTGGCCTACGTATTCGAACGCCGCCCGCTGAAGGAGACGACCATGTGCAGGAACATCCGCGTCCTCTACAACTTCGAACCGCCTGCCAACGAAGAGGAGGTGCGCGCCGCGGCGCTCCAGTACGTTCGCAAGGTCAGCGGTTCGACGAAGCCGTCGCGCGCCAACGAGGCTCCCTTCGAGCGCGCGGTGGACGCCGTTGCCGAAGTGACGGCCCGGCTGCTGCGGGAACTCACGACGGCGGCGCCGCCTCGCAACCGGGAGGCCGAAGCGGAGAAGGCGCGTGAGCGCTGGCGTCGGCGGCAGGAGCGGATGGCGGGCTAGCCCTCGGCCGCCACCACCTCGTCGTAGTAGTCGATGACCCGCCGCACGTAGGCCCGCTTCTCGATGTAGCTGCCCGGGTAGAAGCTGCGCTTGAAGCCGTAGATGATCACGTTGCGCAGGTCCTCGAGCGACAGGTCGAAGGCCTCGCAGGCGGAGGCGATCTCCCTGGTCACGGTGGTGCGGGACATGAGGCGGTTGTCGGTGCACAGGGTGACCGAGAGCCGGTCCTCCATCATCCGGCCGAAGGGGTGGTCTGCGAACCTCTCGAGGCGCTGGATGCTCTGCAGGTTCGAGGTGATGCAGACCTCGAGGGTGATCCGCCGGTCGCTGATGTACTGGGCGAGGCTGCGGATGTAGCGCTCGGGGTCCCTGGCCGCCGCCGAGTCGGGGTTGTCGCGGCGGAGCCGGTCGGCGGCGTAGAGGTGTGTGCCGTGGCCGATGCGGTCGGCCTGAAGCAGCGTGATCGCCTGGAAGATGCTCTCCGGCCCGTAGGCCTCGCCCGCGTGGATCGTCTTCATCAGGAAGTGCTGCTGCGCGTACAGGAAGGCGTCGCGATGCACCGCGGCGGGGTTGCCCGCCTCGGCGCCGGCGAGGTCGAAGGCGACGACGGGCAGCCCGAGCCGGTCGCGCGCCTCGACGACGGAACGGGCCAGCGACAGCGAGGCGGCGGCGTGGATCTCCGGTCTGGTCCAGCCGTGCAGCGCGGTGAACAGCCCCCGGTAGTAGGGGCTGTGGCCGGCGCCGAACATGCGCAGCGCACAGGCGATGATCCCGTAACGGAAGGGCGGCTCGGTCCCGTTCCGCACGTTGTCGGTCGCTTCGTGCTCCCGCTGAACGCGGGCAAGCCCGCGGTCGACCGCGGCCAGCACGCCGGCGATGTCGAGATCGGGTCCGGTGTGGAGCTGCGGCGCCAGCCGCACCTCCACGTAGCAGACGTTCTCGGCCAGGTTGTCGGCGCCGAGCTCGTAGGCGGCCCGTTCGAGGGCTTCAGGCGTACACAGCGCGGGCGAGGTGTAGGAAAAGGCGCGCAGATAGTCCTCGAGGTCGTCGTAGCGCTCCTTGAAGACGAGATCGAGGAGACCCTCCGGCGTCTGGGATGGAAGCTCCAGGCGGGCGTCCCGCGAGAGCTCGATCAGGGTGTCGAGCCGGAGCGAACCGTCGAGATGAACGTGAAGGTCGGTCTTCGGCAGCTTGCCGATGAGATCGGCGCGGGATGGCGGTGCGTTCAAGTCGGTAACATGCGCGGTCTGCATGGCGCAGTGTACAGCGGACTTTCGACGCGGAGCGAGACGATGACGACGACCAGGCGTTCCTTTCTTCACGGCATGGGTGGTTTCGGAGCGGCCGCTACCGGAATCGGCGCGGCGGGCGCGGCGTTCGCGAGGCCGGCGCGCGGCAAGGCGGTGCCCGCGAGCGACCGTATCCGGGTCGGCGCGATCGGCGTGAACGGCATGGGCTCGAGCGACATGGGCTCGATGCTCGACGTCGACGGGGTCGAGTGCGCGGCGCTCTGCGACGTCGACCGAAACGTCCTCGACCGCGCGGTGGAGGGCTTCACCGAGCTGACCGACAGCAAGCCGGACGCCTACACCGACTACCGCAAGCTGCTCGAGGACAAGGACATCGACGCGGTGATCATCGCCACCCCGGACCACTGGCACTGCAAGATCATGGTCGACGCCTGCGAGGCGGGTAAGGACGTCTACGTCGAGAAGCCGATGGCGAACTCGATCGAGGAGATCCGTATCATGCAGCAGGCGGCCAGGGCCTACGGCCGGGTGGTCCAGGTTGGCCAGTGGCAGCGCTCGGGCAAGCACTGGCAGGACGCGATGGAGTACCTCTGGTCCGGCGAGCTGGGCCAGATCCGCACCGCCAAGGCCTGGGCCTACATGAGCTGGGACGCCCCGATGCCGCTGCCGGACTCGAAGCCGCCCAAGGGTGTCGACTACGACATGTGGCTCGGACCGGCGCCGAAGCGGCCTTTCAACGAGAACCGGTTCCACTGGAACTTCCGTTGGTACTGGGATTACGCCGGCGGCCTGATGACGGACTGGGGCGTCCACCTGATCGACATGGTGCTGATGGGCATGAAGGCGACGGCGCCGAAGTCCGTCATGTCGCTGGGCGGACCGTTCGGCTATCCGGACGCCCCGATCGAGACCCCGGACACCCAGCAGGCGGTCTACGAGTTCGACGACTTCACGATGATCTGGGAGCATGCGCTGGGAATCGCCCTCGGACCGCACCAGCGCGGACACGGCGTGTCCTTCGTCGGCAACAAGGGGACCCTGGTGGTCGACCGCGGCGGCTGGGAGGTGCTGCCCGAAGTCGGACGCGAGGACGGCAAGAGGTTCTACAAGACGCCCGCCATCCCCGATCGGTCGGCCTCCCGCAGTCAGCGGGGCCTGGCCCAGCACACCGAGGACTTCATCGAGTGCATGAAGACCCGGGAACAGCCGCGCTGCAACGCGGACGTCGGCGCTCTGGCCGCCGTGAACGCGCACCTGGGGAACATCGCCTTCCGCACCGGCCGGCGGGTCTACTGGGACCACGAGGCGGGACGCTTCACCGGTGACGACGAGGCGAACGCGCTGCTCCGGGCCGAGTACCACAATGGCTGGCGGCTTCCCCAGGTGACGGGCGCCGAGGCCTCGGCCGGCTGAGGTGACCGAGCTCGAAGACCGTCGGCTCGGCGCCGCGACGATCCTGTTCGGCGCCGGTGGCGGCAAGTACCCCGACAACAACGCCCTGCTGATCGAGGGCGCCGGGTCGACGATGCTCGTCGACCCGTCGCTCGGCGTGCGGGTCCGCGGCCGGAGCGCTCTGCCGTCGGTCGACCTCGTCCTGCTCAGCCACTGCCACGAGGATCACACGGCCGCGCTGCCGCTGTTCCGGGACGCTCCGGTGTACGTCCACGAGGAGGATCTGCCGGGCCTGCTCGACTTCGACGGTTTTCTCGCCATCTTCGGTGTCGAACCGGATCGCCGCGAGGAGTACGGCAACTTCCTGAAGACGACGTTCTTCTACGAGCCGCGGCCGGACGCCGTGCCGTTCCGGGACGGCGACCTGTTCGACCTCGGCGGCGGCGTGTCGGTGAGGATCCTCCACGCGCCCGGCCATACCCGCGGCCACTGCGTCCTCCTGATCGAACCTGACGGCGTCCTGTTCCTGGGCGACATCGACCTGACCGGTTTCGGCCCGTACTACGGCGACGCCTGGTCCGACCTGGAAGCGTTCGAACGTTCGCTAGAACTGGTGCGCGACATCGAGGCGACGCACTACGTCACCGGTCACCACATCGGCCTGCTCGAGGATCGCGCCGCCTTTCTGGAGCGTCTCGACCGCTACGTGGCCCGCATAGCCGACCGCGAACGGCGCCTGCTCGAGTACCTGGATGAGCCGCGAACGATGGACGACATCGTCGCGCACCGCTTCGTCTACCGCCCGCACGACCAGGGGGCCGGCATTCCGAAGGCCGAACGGCACAGTGCGCGGCTTCACCTCGACCGACTCCAGCGCGACGGCCGGGTCGAGCGGGAAGAGTCCGGGTTCCGCCGACGTTAGCGAGGTCTATACTGCCGAACAGGAGGTTCGCATTGTCCGTCAAGACGTTGACCCCGATGGTCGTCCCGGCTTCGACACTGATCGCGGCGCTGCTCTTCGTTGCCATGCCCGTGCTCGCCGCCGAGACGGCGTCGGTCGACCATCTGCTCGAGCCCGACACGATTCATCCGGCGACTGCGGACCAGTTCCAGGCCGTGCTGGAGCACCACCGCGGCAAGGTCGTCGTCGTCAACTACTGGGCCACCTGGTGCATCCCCTGCCTCCAGGAGCTGCCCGAGCTCGATCTTCTGCAGGAACGGTACGGCGACCGCGGTCTCGTGGTGCTCGCGGTTTCGATGGACGACCCGGAGAAGCTGGAGGACCGGGTGCGGCCCTTCTTCGCGAAGCGGGCGCCCGGCCTGGTCTCCTACCTTGCGTCGGCCGGCGACAACTCGGTCGACTTCGTGATGGCGTTCGATCCGGAGTGGCCCGGGGCGCTGCCGACGACGATGTTCTTCGACCGGGACGGCGAACTGACCAACATCCATCTCGGACGGATGCTGTACGCGGAGTTCGAGGAGGCCGTCCTCGAGATGCTCGAGGCCGGCGGGGGATCCTGACCACGTTCGACCACTTCGACTTCACGGACGACTACGGTCCCGAGAAGGTCGTCACCGTCTACGAGCCCCGCTGCGGCCTGGAGGGGATCGTCGTCATCGACAACGGCGCCGCCGGCCCCACGATGGGCGGCATCCGCATGGCGCCGGACGTCACCGTGGAGGAGGTGTGCCGGCTGGCGCGGGCCATGACCTGGAAGAACGCCATGGCGCGCCTGCGCCACGGCGGCGGCAAAGCGGGCATCCGGGCGAATCCGCGGACGGCGAACCGCGAGGCCCTGATTCGGCAGTTCGGCCGCGCGATCCGGCAGTTGACGGACTACATCCCGGCCCCCGACATGGGGACGAACGAGACCGCGATGGCCTGGATCCGCGACGAGGGGGGCCGCTCCGTCGGCCTGTCCAGATCCCTGGGCGGGATTCCGCTCGACGAGACGGGCTCGACCGGTTTCGGCCTCGCCATCGCCGCCGAGGTTGCGGAGGAGGCGGGCGTGGTGGCGCTCGAAGGCGCCACCGTCTCCATCCAGGGCTTCGGAAACGTCGGGCGGCCGGCGGCCCGGTTCCTGGCCGAGCGGGGTGCGCGCCTCGTGTCGGTCACCGACCTCGACGGCACGATCTGTGACCCCGACGGCATCGACATCGACGAACTCGTGGCGACGATGGACGCGACCGGCGGCGTGACTGCGCACCCGCGCGGCCGCCGCATCGAAGGCGACGCCTTCCTGGACCTGGAAGTCGACTTCTTCGTACCGGCCGCGCGCCCCGACGTGATCGACAGCAGCAACGCCGGCCGGGTCGGCTGCAAGGTGGTGCTCCAGGGCGCGAACATCCCGGTGACGGCGGCGGGAGAGCGGATTCTCCACGACCGTGGCGTCCTCTCGATTCCCGACTTCGTGGCCAACGCCGGCGGCATCATCTGCGGCGCCGTCGAGTACGCGGGCGGCTCCGAGCGGCAGGCGTTCGAGAGGATCGAGGACACGATCCGCCAGAACACGCGGGAAGTGCTGGAACTGGCCCGGGCCGAAGGCTGCCTGTTGCGCGAGGCGGCGATGAGCATCGCCCAGCGCCGCGTCTCGGAAGCGATGGCCTACCGCCGAGCCGACTGACCCGCGCTGTAGCCTGCGGAGCATGAGGGCACACAACGTTCTGGCCGAACCGGCGGTCGACCGGCGCTCGGAGCGGCGCGGCGACGCCGAGTGGCTGGCCCGGAGACTGGCGGATCCGAGCAGCCAGTTGACCGCGGTCTGGCGCGAGCGCAGCCTGGTCTTCGACGCTCACACCGGAGACCGCGGGCCGGTTCCCGGCACGGTGGCGACCGTTGAGGCGGCCGGGCTGGTCGACGGTGCGGAGGACGTCGTGTTCCTCGGCGAAGCGGAGGGCGTCGCCTTCTTCTCGGTCGACCTCTCCGACCGGGAAGATCCGCTCGTCGGCCCACTCAGGGGCGCCGGCCGCTTCGTCGAGCTGCGCCAGGTCGGCGCGGCGATGAGCGGCCGCGGCGCCAACCTGCTCGCCTATGCGCGCGCCATGGCCACCTGGCATCGCCGGCACCGTTTCTGCGGCCAGTGCGGCGCCGCGACGGTAAGCCGCAACGCCGGCCACCTGCGCGTCTGCACGGTGTGCGCCATCGAGCACTTCCCGCGCACGGACCCGGCCGTCATCATGCTCGTCCACACGGAGGCCGCCGACGGCGGCTCCTGCCTGCTGGGCCGGCAGGCCTCCTGGCCGCCCGGCATGTTCTCGGCTCTCGCCGGCTTCGTCGAACCCGGCGAGAGCCTGGAGAGCGCGGTCGCGCGCGAGGTCCGGGAGGAAACCGGCATCGCGGTGGACACGGTCCGCTACCACTCCTCCCAGCCGTGGCCGTTCCCGACCTCGATCATGCTCGGCTTCTACGCCACCTCGCCCGGCGGCGACGTGCAGGTCGACGCCGAGGAACTGGAACAGGCCGTGTGGGCGACCCGCTCCGAGCTGGAGTACGCGCTCCGCGCCCGGGAGGTCCGCCTGCCGCCGCCGTTCTCGATCGCCCGCCGGTTGATCGACGACTGGCTGCGCGCCGAGCGCTGACCGCTCGCGTAGCATTGTCGGTTCATGACCCTCGACTCCACGAACGGCGGCACGACGTCGGCCGCGGTCCTCGACCGCCTCGGCCGGCCGGTGCGCGACCTGCGCATCTCCGTCATCGACCGCTGCAACTTCCGCTGCACCTTCTGCATGCCGGCGGACCGCGAGTACAGGTTCCTGCCCAGGCAGCAGTTGATGACGTTCGAGGAAATCGAACGCCTGGTGCGGCTGTTCGTGCAGCTCGGCGTCCGCAAGCTGCGGCTGACGGGCGGCGAACCCCTGCTGCGGCGTGACATCGAGGATCTGGTCCGCATCCTGGCCGCGGTGCCCGGAGTCGAGGACCTGGCCCTCACCACCAACGGCGCCTTGCTCTCGAAGAAGGCCCGCGCGCTCGCCGAGGCCGGTCTCGACCGGGTCACGGTCAGCGTCGAGTCGCTCCACGACGACGTCTTCGGCCGGGTCACGGGACTGGGCCACGGCGTCGGCCAGGTGCTCGAGGGCATCGACGCCGCCGCCGATGCCGGCCTCGGCCCGGTCAAGATCAACACGGTCGTCATGAAGGGTACGAACGAGAACGAAGTCGCCGACATCGCCGGTTACTTCAAGGAACGCGGCCACATCGTCCGCTTCATCGAGTTCATGGATGTCGGCACGGTGAACGACTGGAGCCTCGACCAGGTCGTCACCGCCTCCGGGATCGCGGACCGCATCGCCGAACGCTGGCCCTTCGAACCGGTCGACCGCGCTCAAGCCAGCGATGTCGCCGAACGCTTCCGCTACCTCGACGACGGTGTCGAGTTCGGCGTCATCCCCTCGATCAGCCGCCCCTTCTGCGGCGACTGCGCCAGAGCCCGCCTCTCCTCCGACGGCCGCCTCTACACCTGCCTCTTCGCCGACACCGGCCCCTCCCTTCGCGACCGCCTCCGCGCCGGCGCCACCGACGACGACCTGCTCGCCTTCCTCGCCGCCCATTGGCGCCAGCGAGAGGACCGCTACTCCGAGGTCCGCGCCGAACGCCTCCGCGCCGGCCTGCAGCCTGCGCCCCAGCGCGTCGAGATGTTCCGCATCGGCGGCTGAGGCGTCGGCGGGAGTCGTCGGACGCACCCGCCTGCCCCAGGGGTCGGAGGGGAGGGTCCCAGCGGCCGCGGCATCCGCGCGTCCGCCAGCGGACGCACGGACTGCGACGCATGTGGCGCAGGGACGCGCCACATGGGTGCGCGCTTTCTGACTGAATGAACGGTCGGCGCTCGCTGCGGTCGGCTGCGCTCCGGTTGGGCGTCGGTTCATGTGAGTGTGGCGGCCGTCGCTTGCCGACAGCCTCGCTGCCACCCTCCCCTCCGACCCCTGGGACAGGCTGGAGGCTGTACCGTGCTCACGGCGCTCCACACTGGGACTCCCCACCATTTGGCAAGTGGGGTAATCGGCCTCGATTGTCGGTGCGCGGCGTTGGGTTTTCCGCAGTCACGTTGAGTGTTCAGACGAGTCGGTGCCTGCGTTGATGTGGTTTCGCGATTTCGTGTTGGCGGGTGTTCCGTCCCGTGGGGTTGAGGTTCCGGTCTGATGGTGGGTTCGGGGATTCGGTCCGGGACGGTCGGGGTTCGGGCGTGTCGTTTTGGCTGGTGTTTGCTCGGCCTCGGTAGGCGCGGCGGCTTCTTCGGTGTCAATGGCAACCGAAAATGTCCCACTTGTGGCAACTGAAAATGTCCCACTCCACGTGAGGTTGGAGGGGCAGTAGCAGCGGTGCGGTTGTCCCCATGGGCTCCGGTGTCGGCCGGAGGGAGCGGAGCGACCGGAGGCCGACACCGGACGCGCGCCGAGGGGAGGGGACTGCTCGTCATGGCCCGTTTTCCCGGGCCCGCTCGTCGGCGGCAGTCCGGAGCAGGTCCTGGTGGGCCCTCATCCGGTAGCTGTTGCCCCGGATGTTGACGATGTGGCAGTGGTGCAGCAGGCGGTCGATGAGCGCCGCGGCCATGATCTCGTCGCCGAGCACGCCGCCCCATTCCTCGAAGCCCTTGTTGGACGTCAGGACGGTCGAGGCCCGCTCGTGGCGAGCGTTGATCAACTGGAAGAAGAGCACGGCGCCGTCCTGGCTGATCGGCAGGTAGCCGATCTCGTCCACCACCAGCAGCGCCGGGTGGGTAAGCACCCGGAGCCGCCGCGAGAGGTTGCCGGCGGCCTTGGCTTCGGTCAGCGATTCGATCAGCGCCGCCAGCGTGCCGTAGTAGACCCTGCGGCCCGACTCCGCGGCGGCGATCGCCAGGCTGATCGCCAGATGCGTCTTGCCCACTCCCGGCGGTCCCAGCAGGATCACGTTTTCGGCGCGCTCCAGGAAGCCGAGCTCGTGGAGGCTCTCGATCTGCTCGCGCTTGATGCTCGGCTGGAAGCTGAAGTCGAACTGGTCGAGCGTCTTGACCGCAGGCAGCCGCGAGGAGCGCATCGCCGTCTGCAGTCGGCGGTTGTTGCGCAGGACGATCTGGGCATTGAGCAGCTCCTCGATCGCCTCGCCCGCGGTCACCGCGCCGCTGTCCGCCTGGGCCAGGATGCCGTCAACGGCCTCCAGCGCTCCGGGCAGTTTCAGGTCCGCCAGCATCGCCCGCAGCCGGGTCCGGCGGTCTCCGGCCAGCGCTTTCAACCGACCGCCTCCGAGTAGTCGCGCAGCGGCCGCCGCTGCACCTGCACCGTGGTCGCCAGCACCGGGCGCGACGGCTCGACCGTCGCCGGCGGGCTGCCCAGGCGCCGATAAGGCGCGAGCGCCAGGGGCCGAAGCGCCTGGCGCTCGTCCCTCTCGAACCGGTCTGTGGGCCGCTCGCGCGTCGTGCCGTGAAGGCGAACGTTGGCCGTGCCCTCGACCCAGCGCTCCGCCTGCTCATTCAGGTCCGCGTCGTTGATGAACTCCCGACCGTAGAAGAAGCCGGTCCGCACGTACCCGATCGGACGCTCCACCTTGCCCTTGGTCTGCGCGCGATACGGCTGGCAGGCGCGAGGCACGAAGCCCCAGTGGGCCGCGAATCGCAGAAACTCCGCGTTGACCACCAGGCCGCCGCCCGAAGAACGGTCGTCCGACACCACGACCGGCCGCATCTGGTCGAACAGAAGCTCCCGCGGCACGCCGCCGAAGCGCTTGAAGGCGGCCTCGAGCCCCTCGAAGAGGACCGGCATCGTCTGCCGGGAGTAGAAGCGCAGCCACAGAAGCCGGGAGTAGCCGAGCACCACCAGCAGCGCGTGGCGAATGCCCCAGGACAGCTTGAACCTGCCGAAGTCCACCTGGCCCTGATGACCCGCCGGCGTCTCGAACCGCACCAGAGGCGCCTCCGGCGCCCGAGGCCGAACCACGCGCACATGGTCCCTCACCCGGCTGTAACCGCCGTCGTAGCCCAGGGCGCGCACCTCGAACACGCGCTTGGCCGACAGCTTGGGGAACTCCTCCAACCGAACCGCGATCAACTCCTTGTAGGGGTCCAGCTTGTGCGGCGGCCGAGGCCGCGGCGTGTACCGCGCAGCAGACGACGACGGCTCCACGTCCAACCGGCCCGACTCGATCCATCTGTGGATCGTCCGCCGGCTGACGCCGAAGCGCCTCGACAACTCCGCCTTCGAGAGCCCCTGCTCCAGGTAGTGCCTCAACAACATCCTCGTCTCCCATCCGTGCATCTGAGCGTCGCTCCATGGCTGTTGGCGAAGCCACCAGCATCGAGCGACAAGCCGCCTACGGCAAGCCGTCTACTGTGCCGTTTTCGGTTGCCACGAATGGGACATTTACAGTTGCCCCTAACATCTTCGGGGTGGTTTCGTTGTCCGTGCGGCGCCTGGAAGAGGGTCCGGTCTCGGAGCATGGCGCAGGCGATGCGGAGGAGCCGGTCGCCGACGATGCGCAGTGCGTGTCCGTGGGTTTTGCCCCTCTTTCGGGCGCGGTCGTACCTGGCGCGGGATTCGGGGTCTCTCTGGACGGCGACTCTGGTCCAGTGGTAGACGGCGTCGGCGAGTCTGTGGTTCCTGGCTCGTCGCTGGCGGACGGTCTTCGTGTTGCCCGAGCTGACGGTTATGGGTGCTACTCCGGCGAGGCATCTCAGGGCGGCGTGGTCGCGTTGTCGTATGGCCTGTTCGGCTTCGGTGAGGAGGGTGGCGAGCACGTGGTTTCCGATTCCGGGTATGGAGTCGAGGATGGCGGCGTCGCGGAGTTCGTCGTCTTCGGTCTTGGTTTCCTTGGCCTGTTGGAGTGTTTGCTGGAGCTGGCGTCTGGCCTTGTCGATCTGCTTGTTGTACTGCTCGAGGATCGGCAGCAGGCTCAGGATGCGGTTTCTGGCGCTTTCGACGCTGGCGTCCCGGCGCTTGATCGGCTGGGCCTTCAGGCGTTCTCTGAGTTCGTCGGCGTCGATCCGGCGGACGCGGTGCTTCTTGAGCAGCTTGGCCAGTGTGGTCTTCCTCGTGCGCCGGGCCTTGTCCGGAGTGGGCACGCGCTTCCACAGGTCGATCGCCCAGGGCGTCGTCACGTCGCCATCGGTCGCGTCGAGAAACTGCGGGTAGTAGTCCACGAGATGCTGTCGGATGCGATTCGCGATCCCGTTGCGGTCTTCGACGAGTTCCTTCCTGGCGCGGGCTTTGCCGCGCATCTCGATGACGTCGTCGTCGGGTTCCGGGACCGGTCTGAGGCATTCCGGATCGGTGCGCAGCGCCGAGGCCAGCGCCTTGGCGTCGCGCCGGTCGTCCTTGGCGCCGGCGGCCGAGAAGCGGTCGCGGAAACGGTCGAGCTGCATGGGGTTGATGGAGTGGACGGGAAAGCCCGATTCCATCAGGGTTTCGACCACGGGTCCGTGCGGCACCTCGATGGCGACCCCGATCCGGTCCGCCGGGCGCCGGGCGCGGTCGAGGAGCCAGTCGCTCATGGCGGCGAGGCCCCTGCCGCCGTGGTCGAACGCCCGCTCCTTGACCACCCTGCCCCGGTGGTCCATCAGGCAGACGTGGTGTTCTCGGCTTCCCCAGTCCACGCCGGCGGTGTACGTCGTCGTCATGTTGTCCTCCTTGGTGGGTTAGCGTTGGCTGGTCGGCTCACCGCGATGCCGTTCGGTACCTGTACTGGCGCTCATGGCGCATACTCCCCACTGGATGTTCATCGCGGTGCAGGCAGCCAGGGCACAAATCCCAGCAGGGTGCTCGATGCACAGTGCGCCGTTGGTGCTCCTGGCTGCCCGCCGACTTCACGAGGCTCCGGTCAGCGTCGCGGGAGGGCCCGCCGCGGCGCCGGCCGCGGAAGCTGCCGGTCCCGCGGAAAACGGCAAGCCGTTTCCCGCCGGACCTTGGAAAACCGGCGGACCGGTTTCCCACAGCTACCGCGGCCTCGGCGGCTGCGGCGGATCGGTACAAGACGGTGACCGGATTCAACCCCGGAAAGGTACAGGTGCGCCGGCGTCCCCGCCGGCTTCTGGAGCCGCGGTGGCATGGGGACATGGAGTAACCTCGCCGCTTCATAGACCGGGTTGCGGTCTGAACTGCGCCTGGCGGAGCGGGGACTCGCAGAGTGCAGAACCGGTACTTCGGCGACGTAGGCGACTTCGGGAAGTACGGCCTTCTGAGGAGGATCTGTGGCGTTGGCGCCGAGGACGCCAGTGAGGTGTTTTCCCTCGGGGTCGTCTGGTACCTCGTGGGTGACGAGCGCCACAACGAGGATGGTAGGCACACCACTTACCTCGACAAGCCTGAGGAGTACCGCGACTGCGATCCTGAGCTGTTCGACGGTCTGAAGAGTCTGCTGGACGGGCCGGGTCCACGGGCTGTGACCATGATCGAGCGTTCAGGTCTGGAGCTTCTCCCGCACGGCACGAAGTACGTCAGTGAACCTCTGACGCGCGAACGCAGGTCGGAGTGGCTCAGTCGGGCGATCGAGGAAGTTCGCGATTGTGATGTCGTCTTCCTAGATCCTGACCGGGGCTTTCAGCCGCCCTCGGTCAAGGCGGGCCACCAGAACGCCGTCCAGTACGTCCTGTGGAAGGAAGCTGAACGGTTTGCTGAATCTCATGAGCAGCAGACTTTGGTCTTCTACCACCACCTGAACCGCACCAAGCCCTGGCGGGATCAGATCGACGAGAAGATCCAAGAGATTGGTTCGAGGGTCGCCGGGGGTGAAGCCGCGATACCCGTGCTGTTCAAGAGGGGTACCGGTCGAGTCTTCTTCGTGGTGCCGTCGGAGGAGCACCGTGACCTTGTGACGTCTCGAGTCTTGGGGATGGTGAAGGACGCCCATTGGAGTAGGCACGCGCGGATTGCCGGTGCGGGGAAGCGCGTTCTCGTCGGTGGCACGTTCTCCGAGAAACACGTTGATCCGGTGACTGCTCGGGCTTCCGCCAAGGCCGGAGCCGACCAGCGGAGAAAACGAATGATGAGCGTTACTGAGAAAGCGACGGTCCGAGTTGGCGCGTGGAACACTGAATGGGCCAAGGCGGATTCTCCGAGGGGCAAGCGGATCAGGCCCCTGCTCGGGGCACCCGACTGCGACATCCTGTGCGTGACCGAGGTTGGCGACGCCGACATCCTGCCGAAAGGCGGCAACATCATCGATGCCGGTACGGACTGGGGATATGAGATCCCGAAGGCAAGTCCGGGCCGCAGAAAGGTGCTGCTCTGGAGCAAGCGGCCATGGACGCCGGTGTTTGATCCCCTTCAGGCGGAACTGCCGCGCGGTCGGCTCGTGGCCGGCACCACGGAAACGCCCATCGGCAAGATCACGGTCGTCGGCGTCTGTATTCCGTGGAGAGACGCGCATGTCACGACAGGAATGGCGAACAGGAGGCCGTGGGAGGATCACCTCGCCTGGCTCAGTGGCTTCGAGCGGCTGTCGTACGCACACTCGGCGTGGAGAACCGTGGTCCTTGGTGACTTCAATCAGCGGACTCCCAAGGGCAACGTTGCTCCCTTGAGAGTCCACGACGCTCTCAAGCGGCCTTTCCGGTTCCTCACGTGCTGCACCGAGGGCGCCTTCGTCTCAGATCCGGAGCCACCAGCATTGGCGTTGCCCGACCTCTGGCGCGCGGAGCTTCAAGGACCGTCCGATGGGGCGCCGGGGGCCCTCATCGACCACATCGCCCATTCGGAGGATATGACCGTCCACCAAGCTGCGCGCCGGGGCAAAGGAGTCCGCCGGGTCGGGATCTTCCCGCAGCAGGATCTGAAGGGCGCGAACCTCTCGGATCACAACGGCGTCTGGATCGATCTCAAGGCATGAGAACCGTCACGGCTGGATGCACCAGACCTTTGGTGGTTCCTCCGGGACGGGCCGTTTCGCGTTGACCGTCGGCGGACTCGACCGGTAGCCTGCCGAGAATGACGACGGTCGATCAGGCGGCGGAACGAGACGACCGGTGGTCGTTGCGTGACGAGCCTGCAACTCGTGGCGACCTGGCCGTTCTGGTCGCCGAGATACGCGCTGAGGTCGTCGCCTTGCGGTCCGAGATCGCTGCTCTCGAATCGCGCCTTGTTTGGCGACTTCTCGGCGGTGCGGGCGCGCTGCTGCTCCTGTCCGACCTCACCGAGTATCTCCTCACCTGACTTGATCCGCGTCGCTGGCCGCGGACCGCTGGCGACTTCACTCCAGCCGTTAGTCGCGAAGCAACTCGATCAGACGAGCCCGGCTGATGCCGGCCGTCTTGCAGTTCGCCAGCATGATGCCGACCTCGACTTCTTTCTTGTTGGTCGGGATGATCACGGGTCGGCATCCCAGCTTGGACAGCTTCAGGTGAGAGCCGACCTGACCGCTCTCGCGGAAGCCGAGCTTCTCGAACGCCTTGACCAGTTTCCGCGGGCTAACCGGCGACAGCCTGGGCATGGGGGACCATGTTGACCGGCACGGAAACCGTGTCTTTTCGTGCGGCGCGGTTCTCGGCATTCGCCGTGACTTGCACCTCCAGACCGCTTTCCTCCAGAACGCGGTCCATGATCCCCTCCTCACAGCAGCCCTCGATGAACAGGGCCAGGGCCTCCTGCAGCATGGCCATGGCTTCTTCGGCCGTGGAGCCCTGGCTAGCTACATGAAGCTGCGGACACGAAGCCACCCATGTGTCCCGCTCGCGGTGCACTTCCGCGGGGAACTTGATGCTGACGCCAACTCGTTTCATGGGGTCGGTCCGTTAGCGACCCTAGCACCGTCGACCAACGTCCCGGATGCCCGATTCAGGCGGCCGTACCTGCAGCCGCCGCCGCATCCGACCGTGAACGCTTCACTTACGCGAATTCCGGTACAGTGCCGCGCATGTGTAGCCGCAAGATTGGGGCGGTCGCTTGAGTACCCGTCCGCTGCTGGCGGCGGCGGAGGGTGAGCGGGACCGCAAGGCCGAACACATCCGGCTGGCGCTTGATCGGCGGATGCAGGTCGAGCGCAGCTACTTCGACGACTACCGGTTCGAGCACAGGGCGCTGCCGGAGATCGATTTCGACGACGTCCGGATCGGCTGCGGCTTCCTGGGGCGGGAGCTTGAGGCGCCGCTGCTCATCTCCTGCATGACGGGGGGTACGGGCGCCGCGGAGGAGATCAATCGCCGCCTGGCCGAGGCGGCCGAGGCGAGGCGGGTCGCTCTCGGGGTCGGTTCGCAGCGCAAGGCGATCGACGATCCGGAGACCGCGGCGACGTTCCGGGTGCGGGAGTTCGCGCCCAACGTGCCGATCCTGGCCAATCTGGGTGCGGTGCAACTGAACTACGGCTACGGCATCGACGAGTGCCGGGTGGCGGTCGACATGATCGAGGCGGACGCCCTGGTGCTGCACCTGAACGCGCTGCAGGAGGCGCTGCAGCCGGAGGGCCAACTGAACTTCCGGGGACTGCTGCCGAAGATCGCGCGCGTGGTCGAAGCGCTGGACGTGCCGGTGGTGGTCAAGGAGATCGGTTGCGGCATCTCGGCCGCGGTCGGCCGGCAACTCTCCAACGTCGGCGCCCGGATCCTGGACACAGCGGGAGTGGGCGGCACGAGCTGGGCGCGGATCGAGGCGGCCCGGGCCGACGAGGTGGCGCTCGGTGAACGCTTCGCCGACTGGGGAGTGCCGACGCCGGAGTCGATCCGCCAGTTGGCGGCGCTTCCCGGCGTCCAGGTCATCGGCAGCGGCGGCATCCGCTCCGGCATCGACGCGGCGAAGGCGCTGGCCCTCGGCGCCGACATCGCCGGCATGGCGTTCCCGTTCCTGGAGGCGGCCAACAGATCGACCGAGGCGGTCGTCGACCGGATCTCCCGCACGGCCTTCGAGCTGCGGACGTGCATGTTCTGCACCGGCGCGGCCGACCTCGCGGCGTTGCGCCGCGTGCCGCTCCTGAAGGAGACGGGCGATGGCTGATCGGCCGGTGTCCCGCTCTGAACTGGCGCCCGAACTCGAGGCCGCGGCGGCCGAGATCGCCGGCTCGGAGCGCGGCTTCCACAGGCCGCCGCCCGGCCTCGACGCGGCGGGACAGGCCGCGGTGCGGCGCCGGGCTCTGGACCTCGCGACGGGCAGCGGTCCGCTCACGGCGATCGGCAGCTACGCCCTGGACGGTGAACGGGCGTCCACCCAGAACTGCGAGAACTTCATCGGCGCCGCCCAGGTGCCGATGGGCGTCGCCGGGCCGGTTCACGTCCGCGGGAGTGAGATCGACGGCACCGTCTGCGTGCCGATGGCGACCACCGAGGGGGCGCTGCTCGCCAGCGTGAACCGCGGGTGTCGCGCGATCACGGCCGCGGGCGGCGCCACCGTCTTCGTCGAGGACGTGGGCATGACGCGGGCCCCTGTGTTCCGCACCACGGGAATCGACGACACGAGGCGGCTGCTCAAGTGGCTGGAAGAGAACGAGGAGACGATCCGCGCCAAGGCTCACGAGACCAGCCGCTTCCTGGAACTTCGGGACATTCGACCGTCGGTGGTCGGAAGCACCGTGTTTCTGCGCTTCCGCTTCGCCACCGGCGACGCGATGGGCATGAACATGGTGACGATCGCTTGCGACCGCGTCGTGTCCGAGTTGATCGAGCCGGAAACCGGTGCCCAGTGCGTGGCGCTGTCGGGGAACTACTGCGTCGACAAGAAACCCTCCGCGGTCAACTACCAGCTCGGTCGCGGCAAGCGGATTCACGCCGAGGTCGTGCTCGACGAGACGACCGTGCGCAAGGTCCTCAAGTCGGAGGCGAAGGCGCTCCAGGACGTGGCCTACCGCAAGAACCTGCTGGGCTCCGTCGCGGCCGGCGCGCTCGCCTTCAACGCCCAGTTCGCGAACGTGCTGGCGGCGGTCTTCGTCGCCTGCGGCCAGGATCTCGCCCACGTCGTGGAAGGCGCGATGGGTGTCGCCTCGTTCGAGGCCAGGGAGGACGGTTCAGTCTACGCGTCCGTCTACATGCCGGATTGCCCGCTGGCCGCGATCGGCGGCGGCACCGGTCTAGACACCCAGCGCGAGGCGCTCGAGGTGATGGGCGTGCGGCCCGACGCGAAGCGGCCGGGCGCCGCGGTGCGCCGGCTGGCCGAGATCGTCGGCGCCGTCGTCCTGGCAGGCGAGCTCTCCTTGACCGCGGCGTTCACGTCGCGCGACCTGGCGCGGGCCCACGAGCGGCTGGGCCGCTCCAGCGCCGCAAGCGCGGGTTGAACCACCATGTATGAAACCAGGGCGCTCGACGAGACGACCTGGCCGGAGTTCGCGCAGCTCGTCGAGGCGAACAACGGTGTCTGGGGCGGGTGCTGGTGTCTTTGGTATCACGGAAAGGAAGCCAGCGAGGACAGAACTCTCGCTCAGAAACGCGAGGCGAAGGAACGCCTCGTTCGTGAAGGCCGGGCGCATGCCTCGCTTGTCTTCGAGGGCGAGGACTGCGTGGGCTGGTGTCAGTTTGGATCGCCGGAGGAGCTTCCGCGGATCCACAATCAGCGCGCCTATCAGAAGACCGATCCGGTCTTGCCCGACTGGCGGATTACCTGCTTCTTTTCCGGCAAGGGACATCGCGGCAACGGCGTCGCTTCAGTCGCATTGAAGGGCGCCATCGGGCAGATCAGGACGCTGGGCGGCGGGCGGGTCGAGGCGTACCCGGAGAACACTGAAGGCAGAAAAGCGTCACCTGCATTCCTCTTCAACGGTTCGCTGTCCATGTTCGAACGGCGTGGTTTCAAGCGATCGCGGCAGATCGGGAAGCACAAGTGGGTGGTGACGCGCACGATCAAGTAACACCGGGGCGCTCAATACAGAAGAGGATTGGCGCCGACCTCATGTCGAAGTTCAATCGAGGCGGCAGAGCAGAGGCGGAGGCGTCGCTGGTGCGCTTGAGCGTGCCGGGCAAGGTGATCCTGATGGGGGAGCACGCGGCGGTTTATGGAAGGCCGGCGGTGGTGGCGGCGGTGGACCTGCGCCTTGCCGTTGAGGCGCGTTGCAATTCGGTGGATGTCGGCCGGGTCCGCCTGGACTTGCCCGACCTGGATCTTCAGGAAGAGCACACGTGGCGGGCGCTCGAGGACTTCACGAACCGCGCCCGCAGTCGATGGGGCAGGTTCGAAGCGGGCGACGTGTCGTTCAAACCGGCGGACGACCGGAGTGCCCTGGTCAGGATCGCGGTCGGTGAAGCGGCGGCATCTCTGCCACCGGCGGTTTCGAAACGGCTGCGACGATGGGGGTTGGAGTTGCGGTTGCGGTCCCAGCTTCCGGTTGGTGCCGGCCTTGGTAGCTCGGCCGCGGCCGCGGTTGGAGTGGTTGCTGCCGTGCGAGCACTGGCAGGGAGCCGGGTTCGTTCACCCGACGAACTCGCGGCGATCGAGGCGGCGGCGTTGGAGGTCGAGCGGCGGCAGCACGGTTTCCCGTCGGGGATCGACAGTGGAACGGTGCTGCGCGGTGGCGTGCTGCTTGTGCGCCGTTCTGGGGGCGAGTTGCGATTCGACGACTTGCCGCGGCCGGAGTGGCTTCGCGGCGCGGTCGGGATCCTCGACAGCGGGACTCCGAGCCAGACCACGGGCGCGGTGGTCACTGCGGTGCGACGGCGCTACGAGGACGAACCCGAGCGGACGACCGCCCTGTTCGACCGCATCGAGGCGGCCGTGGAGTCCTTTCGCGCGGCGCTCCAGGATGGCGGGCCGCGCGATGCGGCTTCCGCCATCGCCGACGGTCATCGCGCCCTGGTCGAACTCGGCGTGGTGCCACCGGCGGTCGCTCGCCGGATCGCGTCGGTGGAAGCTGCCGGGGGCGCGGCGAAGATCTGCGGGGCCGGGGCTCTTGAAGGCGAGTCGGCCGGTGCATTGATCTGCATGCTCGCCGGCCGGTCGGCCGAGACGATCGATGGAATCTCGGACCTCGAATCTGTGAACGCGGCCATCGGTGCCGGCGGCCTGAGTTTCGAGAGTCCCACCGCCGATCGACTGTAGGCTCCGGGAGAGATGAACTCCGTGTTGGAACCGGCCCATGAGCCTGGGCCCGTGACCGCCGAGGCGCCTTCGAACATAGCCTTCATCAAGTACTGGGGCGCCCGTGATCTCGAGGGGCCGGTTCCCTTCAACCGCTCCCTGTCTATGACCCTGGATGCCTGCCGGTCGATCTGCTCGGGGTCTCCCCTGGCCGACGGACGGGACGACGAGATCGTCTGGCTGGAGGATCCTGGCGCCGGCGGTTCAGGTGCCGCAGCGGAAGCGCCGCCGGCCTTCGTCGAACGCACCCGGCGGCACCTGGACCGATTGCGCGAGTGGTCGCGGCAGACGGCGGCGCCGCACACGGGCGGGTTCCGGATCGCGACCGGCAACACCTTCCCGGCGGCGGCCGGGATCGCCTCTTCCGCTTCGGGCTTCACCGCCCTGACCCTGGCCGTGACGGCCGCCATGGGCTTCGACCTGCCGCCGCGGACCCTGTCCGCCCTGTCGCGGAGCAGTGGCTCGGGTTCGGCCGCGCGCTCGGCCTACGGCGGTTACGTGGAGTGGCCCGACGGGGACGACAACAGGGCGCTTCAGGTTCTGGACGAGGACGCCTGGCCGCTCTGCGATGTGGTCGCCGTCGTCGAGACCGGCGCCAAGAAGGTGTCTTCACGCGACGGGCACCAGCTCGCGGTCAGCAGTCCGTACTTCGCGCCGCGCCTGACCGCGCTTGAGGAGCGGCTGGAACAGGTGCGCGTCGCGCTAAGGGAGCGCGACTTCGAGGCCCTGGGACCGGCGGTCGAGGAGGAGGGAATCGATCTCCACCTGATCGCGATGTCGTCCAGGCCTCCGGTGTACTACTGGACACCGGGCACCATCGAGGTGCTGGCCGCGGTCCGCGATCTGCGCGCGGACGGCGTCGCCGCCTACGCCACGATGGATGCCGGCGCGAACGTCCACGTGATCTGCCAGCCGGTAGACGAAGCGCGGGTGGCGGAACGGCTCGTGACCCTCGGCAGCGTCGAGCGGGTGTTGCGCGACCGCACCGGCGGCCCGCCGGCGTGGCGCGGCGGAGCCGAGCTTTGAGTGCGGACGCCGCCGAGCGCGCCGCGGACGGGCGGCTGGACGTCACACTGGTCAAGCTCGGCGGCAGTCTGATCACGGACAAGACAAAACCGCGCACGGTCGCGAAGGAACACCTGCGGCGGCTGGCGGCCGAGATCGCGGCCGGTTGGTCGGGGGACGGTCTCGTGGTCGGTCACGGCAGCGGTTCCTTCGGACACCCGGAAGCCCGCGCCGCCGGCCTCGCCGGCGGCAGGGGCGGCGCCCGTCCGGACCCGGACCTGGACCGGATGGGCGTCGCGCGCACGCAGTCCGCGGCCATCGAACTACACCGGCAGGTCGTCGGCAGTCTGGTCGACGCCGGCGTGCCGGCCTACTCGCAACTGCCGTCCGGCTTCCTGACGGCCCGTGACGGGGAGCCTGATGGACCGCCGCCCGCACCGCTGGCCGCGGCGCTGCGGCAGGGCCTGGTGCCGGTCACGATGGGCGATGTCGTCGTGGACCGGACGCGCGGGGCCTCGATCGCGTCGACGGAGACGGTGTTCGACTTCCTGGTTCGCGCCCTCGTTCCGCTCGGTATCGAGGTGCGACGGGCCGTGTGGCTCGGTGCCACGGCCGGCGTGCTCGACGGCGCCGGACGGCTCGTACCGCGCATCGACGCGGCGAACGTCGGCGCGGTGTCGGAGGCTGCGGGCGGCTCGCCGGCGGTCGATGTCACCGGCGGCATGGAGCATCGCCTGGCGACAGCCTGGGCGCTGGCGCGGCGCGGCGTCGAATCGCTCATCATCGACGGGCGTCGGCCCGGCCTTCTCGAGTCGGTGCTGCGGCACCCGAATGGGGAGGCGGGGAGCGCCGGTACACTCGTGAGTTCGAGCGAGGTCGAAGATGCGCGCCAGTAGCACCGTCGAGGACTACCTGAAGTGCATCTTCCTGGCGGAGCACGAAGCCCGGATGGAGGGTTCGCAGCTCGTGCCGATGGGGCGGATCGCGGCGCGCCTCAAGGTGGCTCCCGCCTCGGTCACGGCGATGATGAAGACCCTCGCCGAGTCCGGTTTGATCGCCTACGAACCGTACAGCGGCGTCCGGCTCCTGCCGGCGGGTCGAAAGCTGGCGACTCACGTGCTCAGGCGGCATCGCCTGATCGAGCTCTTCCTGGTCAACGTGATGGGCTTCGACTGGAGTGAGGTTCACTCCGAGGCCGAGTTGCTCGAGCACTCGGTTTCCGGGCGGATGATCGAACGGATGGACGAGATGCTCGGCCATCCATCGGTGGATCCCCATGGCGATCCGATTCCGAGCGCCGACGGTCACATCGAACTCGTCGATCATCCGAGCCTGTTGAAGTGCGCCTTGAACCAGGTCGTCGAGGTCGTCCGGGTAACGGACCAGAACGCCGATTTCCTGCGCTTCGCGGAGCGCGAAGGGTTGGTGCCCGGCAGCCTCGTCGAGGTGGCGGCGCGGGACGAGACGGCCGGCAGCGTTGCCGTGGTCTCGGATGCGCGCGAGTTCAGCCTCGGCTTTCCGGCGGCGTCCAAGGTGCTCGTGCGGGACGCAGCGAGCTAGGCGTCGGCGCCGGCGGAGACGACGAAGAGCGGCTGGCCGCCGTCGACCGTCTGGCCGACCTCGACGAGGAGTTGTTCGATCCGCCCGTCGATCTCCGACTGGATCTCGTTCTCCATCTTCATCGCCTCGAGCACGACAACGCCCTGACCGGAGGTCACCTCGTCGCCCTCGGCCGCGAGCACTGCCGTGACGCGGCCGGGCATGTAGGCGGTCGCCTCGAAGGTGTCGGCGGCTCCCTGCCGCGTCGCCTCGCCGAGAGCCCGCGAGCGGGGGTCGATCACCTTCAGCTCGGCGCCGTCGACGTCGTAGACGCCGTTGCCGAGCGAGCGGACGCTCTGCGTGGCCTGACGCCCGTTGACGATCACGCTCAGGACGTCCGGCCGCCCCAGGGTGGCGGCGTCCACCCGGTACTCGCGGTCGTCGACGGCGACGGTCCAGTGGCCGTTCGCCTCGGCGCGGACCTCGACGCGGACCTCGTCCGCGGAGCGTGCGACGATCAGTTCCAGGTCGTGCCCCTCCGCGCGTCGCGCCGCGCCGCCAGCCGCCAGTTCGACCCTGGCGTGTTGCCGCCGGCCGCGCTCGTGGTCCCGTTCGCCTCGGACCGTTTCAGGTGGGCGAGGACGACGGCGAGAACGGGCAGGTCGGCCTCCAGGGCGCCGTCGACCGGCGCGGCCGGCCGCAGCTCGCCGCTCTCGAGCTTGCGATCCAGCATCGAGATGTCCATGTTGCCGGCCACGAAGTCCTCGTCCTCGAGCAGTTGCTCGAAGAGGGGCAGGTTCGTGCGGATACCCTCCACCCGGGTCTCCGCGAGCGCGCGCCTGAGGCGGGCCAGAACGTCGTTCCGGTCGCGGCCCCAGACGATCAGCTTGGCCAGCATCGGGTCGTAGTGGATCGTCACCTCGTCCCCCTCGTACACGCCGCAGTCGTTGCGGACGCCTGGGCCCTCCGGCAGTTGGAGTAGTTCGATCCTTCCGGGCGAAGGAGCGAAGTTGCGGAACGGATCCTCCGCGTACAGGCGGACTTCGACCGCGTGCCCGCGGGGCTCCATGCCGTTCTCCAACGCCTCGGGCAGCGGTTCGCCGGCGGCGATGTCGAGCTGGGCGGCGACGATGTCGATGCCGGTGACCAACTCCGTCACGGGATGCTCGACCTGGATCCTCGTGTTCATCTCGAGGAAGAAGAACTCTCCCCGGGGATCGAGCAGGAACTCCACCGTGCCCGCGCCGACGTAGTTGACGGCGGCCGCGGCGCGGACCGCCGCTTCGCCCATGCTGCGGCGGAGATCCGCGTCGACGACGGGCGACGGCGCCTCTTCGACCACCTTCTGGTGACGTCGCTGCAGGGAGCACTCCCGTTCGCCGAGGGAAACGATCCGTCCGTGCCGGTCGCCGAGGACCTGGATCTCGACGTGGCGCGGCCGCTCGACGAAGCGCTCGATGTAGACCGAGGCGTCGTTGAAGCTGGCGCCGGCCTCCGAGGTCGCGCCCCGGAACGCCGCTTCGAGCTCGCTCTCTTCGCGTACCAGCCGCATGCCCTTGCCGCCGCCGCCGGCGGAGGCCTTGAGCATCACCGGATAGCCGATCTCGCTCGCCGCTTCGCGAGCCGCTTCGGCGGACGCGAGGGGATCCGTGCCTCCCGGCACGATGGGCACGCCGGCCGCGGTCATCAGGCGCCGGCTCTCGATCTTCGAGCCCATCGCGGCGATCGCCGCGGAGGGCGGCCCGATGAAGATGATGCCGCGCTCTTCGCAGAGGCGCGCGAAACCGGCGTTCTCGGACAGAAAGCCGTAGCCGGGGTGGATCGCGTCGGCGCCGATGGAGGCGGCGAGGTCGACGATCTTCTCGGCTTGAAGGTAGCTCTCGATCGACGGAGCGGGGCCGATGCAGTGGGCCTCGTCCGCCATCTGCGTGGCGAGACCGGCGCGGTCCGCCTCCGAGTAGACGGCGACCGAGACGATGCCGCGCTCGCGGAGCGCCCGGATCACGCGCACCGCGATTTCGCCGCGGTTCGCGACGAGCACCTTCTTCAGGCCGTTCTTCATGCCAGAGCGGGCATCCTAGCTCCACGCCTTCCCGGCAGGCGAATGGCGATAATGTCTGACTAGGCCAACGGAACAGGAGGTATGTCAATGCAAAGCAGTCCCGGACCGGAAGCTCCGACGAGGAGCAACTGGGGTCCCCTGGTCACCAGGAAGTCCGTCATGCGGTCCGGTTTGGCCGCGCTGCTCGTCGCTCCCTTCACGGCGTCGTCGTTGGTTGCGGGGCGCGGCCAGGAATCCGGAGGCTCGGAGGCCGAGTCGTCGGACCGGGCGGAAGGCCGGGGCGCCACGGACGAAGAGATCGTTCTCGGTGTGTCCGCCGCCTTCTCGGGTCCGTCCAGGGGGCTCGGCGCGGAGCTCTACCGCGGCGCCATGGCGTACTTCAACCATGTGAACGAGAACGGCGGCATCGAAGGCCGGAAGGTCAGCCTGAAGTTGTACGACGACGGCTATCAACCCGATCCGTGCGTCCAGAACACGATGAGGCTGATGCTGGAGGACGAGGTGTTCCTCCTGTTCGGCTACGTCGGGACGCCGACCGTGACCCGGGTCCTGCCGATCCTGAAGAAGTTCCAGGACGAGAGTATCTTCCTGTTCTTCCCGTTCACCGGCGCCCAGCCGCAACGGGAGCCGCCCTACGGCGACTTCGCATTCAACCTGCGCGCCTCCTACAACCAGGAGACGGCGGGGTTGGTGGACAACCTGGTGCAGATCGGCAGGCGGCGAATCGCCGTCTTCTACCAGATCGACGCCTACGGCCGGAGCGGCTGGGCCGGCGTCCGGGCGGCGCTGGACAAGCACGGCGAGCGGCTCGCGGGCGAGGCGACCTACAGCCGTGGCGAGAAGTTCACCGGCAGCATGAGGAAACAGGTCGAGATCCTGCAGGGCGTTTCGCCGGACGCCGTCATCTGCATCGGCGCCTACGCCGCCTGCGCCGCGTTCGCGCGCGACGCCGTCGACGTCGGACTCGACGTGCCGATCGCCAACCTGTCCTTCGTCGGCAGCGAGAACCTGCTGAAACTCCTGACCGAGGGCCAGGACGACGCCGAGAGATACACCCGGCAGTTGATCAACTCCCAGGTGGTCCCCAGCTACGAGGACACCTCCATCCCGGCGGTCCAGGAGTACCGCGACCTGATGGCTCGTTACGACCCCCAGGTGCCGGCGGACCTGGTGCAGGAGGAGTACGCGCCGTTCCCGCACAGCTTCGGCAGTCTCGAGGGGTTCCTGAACGCCAAGCTGATGGGAGAGATTCTGAGGCGGCTGGGGCCGGACCCGAACCGTGCCGGGCTGGAGGAGGCGGTCTTTTCGATCGAGGACTTCGATCTCGGAATCAGCGAACGCGTGTCCTTCGGCCCGGACCGGCGTCAGGGACTCCAGAGCGTCTACCACACCGTCGTCGAGGACGGCCGGTTCGTTCCCCTCGACGACTGGGGCGCCAGGTTCGGCTGAGATGAGAATCCGCAGGCTGTTCAAGTGGACGAGGTTCGGCATCTTCGCCGTCTTCGGGCTGATCGTCCTGTCGACCTCCATTCTCTGCATCTACACCGTCGACACCGAGCTGTCGGCGGAGTACGAGGTCAACACCCAGAACATCGCCAAGACGATCGCGGACTCGAGCGCCGGCATTCTCCTGAACCAGAATCTCGCGACGCTGCAGTCGCTGGTCGACCAGTTCCTCGAGGTTCAGGGCATCCGGTACATCTACATCACCAGCGAGACCGGCGAGTTCCTGGCGCACACCTTCGTCCCTGGTATCCCCGAGGAGATCCTCGAGAGCGAACACAGCAACACGGCGCCGGTTGAGCGGAGCCTGCCCGGGATGGGCGACTTCATCGAGGTCGGCAGTCCGATCCTGGCCGGAGTCGCCGGGACGGTTCACGTCGGCATGGACCTCGACGTCGTCGCGCTCAAGATCCAGCGGGCGATCGGCCAGCAGGTCTACCTGATCAGCGTCATGCTCGTCCTCGGCGTGCTGGCGTCGATCTGGTTCGTCAACCTGGCCGCCAAGCCGCTGGGCGAACTCCTCGCCTACGCGGTGGAGCTGGCCAGGGACGGGGAGAAAGACGAGCTCGGCGAGCGCGAACTTCTGACCCGCGACGACGAGGTGGGCCACCTGGCGCGCCTGTTCCTTCACGTGTCGCGCCAGGGCGCCGGCCGAGGCCTGCCGACGAGCGTTTCCGGCACGGAGTAGCGCCGGCGTGCGGGTCCACAGAACCGTCATCGCGCTGCTCTGCACGACGCTCCAGTTGTGCTTCGGCACGGTGTACGCCTGGAGCTTCTTCCAGACGATGCTGGTCCGGCAGGCGGGGTGGACCTTCTCGCAAACGGCCTGGGCGTTCAGCATCACGATCTTCTCGCTCGGCGTATCGGCCGCGTGGGCCGGCCAGGTGCTGCCGCGGCTCGGGCCCAGGAAACTCGCCGTGATCGGCAGCATCCTGTTCTCGGGCGGCTACATGATCGCGGCAGCCGCCCTGCGCCTGGACATGCTGCCGCTCTTCTACATTGGGTACGGCGTGATCGGCGGCGCCGGCATCGGACTGGGCTACGTGACGCCGGTCGCGACGGTGGCCAAGTGGTTTCCGGACCACAAGGGGCTGGTCACCGGGATCGTCGTCATGGGCTTCGGCGTCGGCGCTTTCCTGCTGAGCAAGGGACTGGCGCCCCTGCTGGTGGTGCGCGCCGGCGAGGAGCTCGCGCAGGTCTTCTTCTGGCTGGGCGTCATTTTCGCTTGCCTCCTGATTCCCTGCAGCCTGCTGCTGAGCGATCCGCCCGTACCCTCGGATCTGGTGAAGTCCGTCGCCGGGCCTGCCGCGGAGACGGCGCCCGGGGAGGACGACACGGCCGTCAGGACGTACCTGGGTTCCCAGCAGTTCGTGTTCATGTGGATCGTCTTCTTCTTCAACATCGCCGCCGGCATCACCGTCATCAGCTTCCAGTCGGAGCTGCTCCAGGAGGTCTGGGGTCTCTCCGACCCCTCGCTCGAGCCGGCGACCCTGGCGGGGTACGGGGCCACGCTGATCGCGATCAGTTCGCTGTGCAACGGCGTGGGAAGGTTGTTCTGGGGGCTCCTGTCGGATCGGATCGGCCGGGTGAAGGTGTTCCGGATCCTGCTCGCGAGCCAGATGGTCGTGTTCGGCGTGCTGATGACCGAGACGAATCCCTGGATCTTCTCGGTACTCGTCTGCTACGTGCTTCTCTGCTTCGGCGGCGGATTCGCCACCATGCCGCCCTTCGTCCTCGACGTGTTCGGTTCGCGGAAGATGTCCTCGATCTACGGCGCCGTGCTCACCGCGTGGGCGGCCGCCGGGATCGTCGGTCCGGTCTACCTGGGCTACCTCAAGGACGTCTACCCCGATCGCGCGGTCATGTACTGCTTCCTGGTCGGGATCCTGATGCTGGGCGGCGGCTTCCTCTTCTCCTACCTGCTGACCGACGACCGGATGCGCCTGGGCCGACCGACCCTCGAGGGAACGCTCCGCGAGTTCGGGATCCCCGTTTCCGGCCGCGGCTGAGGCGGTGCCGCTCTTCAGGTCGCTCCGGCCGGCGCAGTGGAGCAAGAACGTGTTCGTCCTGGCGCCGGCGACGTTCGCCGGCAGCCTCCTGGATCGCGGCACGATCGAGGCGTCGGCGATCGCCTTCCTCGCGTTCTGCGCCGCGGCCAGTGCCGTCTACCTGTTCAACGACCTCCGCGACCGCGAGCAGGATCGCCGCCATCCGCGCAAGCGGTTGCGACCGGTGGCGTCCGGCGCCCTCGGCGCGACGCCCGCCGGTGCGACAGGCGTCGCGCTTGCCGCCGCCGGGCTGATCGCGGCCTGGACGCTCAACCGGGAGACGGCTCTCCTGGTCGGCCTCTACCTGCTGGCGAACCTTCTCTACAGCCTGTGGTTGAAGGAGATCGTGATCGTCGACGTGATGGTGCTGGCGAGCGGCTACGTCATCCGGGTGGTGGTCGGAGCGACCGCGGTCGGGGTCACGGTTTCCGCCTGGCTGCTGCTCTGTACGGTCTTCCTGTCGCTGTTCCTGGGATTCTCCAAGCGCCGCCACGAACTCGTGCTGCTTCCGGACGACGCCGGCGAGCAGCGGGCGGTTCTCGACCACTACAGCCCGACGTTCCTGGACCAGATGATGAACGTCGTGACGGCTTCGACCCTGCTGTCCTACGCCCTCTACACGACCGCCGACGAGACCGTCATGCGCTTCGGCGACTACGGCCTGGTGTGGACCGTTCCGTTCGTGCTGTTCGGCATCTTCCGCTACCTCTACCTGATCCACAAGGCGGACAACCCGAAACAGCGGAACCCGACCGAGCTACTCCTCTACGACGTTCCCTTCCTGGTGAACGTGGGGCTCTACGCCGTGGCCGTCTTCCTCATCGTCTACCTGCGGGGGCCGGCGCAGTAGGCAGGCTCCGGGCGGCCCTGGCTCCATCGCGGACACCCGCAAGTCTGTAGGCGACGAGAACGGCGGCATCCGTCAGTCTATGAGCATGATCTCCACGCCCCTCGTTGAACTTGGTCAGCTCCGCGGCCTCTTCCCGGGGCGTGCCGGCAGTGTTCGGTTGCTCGCGCTGCTCGTCGCTCTGTCGTGGGTGGGGGGCGGTGCCCGGGCACAGACGACCTGCTCCCCCTCCGACGCGGCGGTCGCGGAGGCTGGCCCCGCCGATGCCGTGGCGCTGGCCGCCGACTGCACGGTTCTGCTCGGCGTCAAGGACACGCTGCGGGGCACGGCCTCTCTGAACTGGACGACTACCGTGAACATGGCGGACTGGGACGGGATCGGTCTGAGCGGCGTCACAAAGAACAATGTCGTGCGAATCGCGCTCGCGCGTGCTGGTCTGAACGGCAGCGTTCCCGACCTCAGCGCCCTCACCAGCCTCACGGAGATCGAGCTCCGGGACAACGAGTTGAGTGGGAGCGTTCCCGACCTCAGCGCGCTGACCAGCCTCAGAGGCGTCTTTCTTCAGGAGAACGAGTTGAGCGGGAGCATTCCCGATCTCGGCGCGCTGACCAGGCTTGAGAACCTCTTTCTTCACGAGAACGAGATGAGCGGGAGCATTCCCGACCTGGGCGGGCTGACCAGGCTTGAGAACCTCTGGCTTCACGAGAACGAGTTGAGCGGGAGCATTCCCGACCTGGGCGGGCTGACCAGCCTCAAGACCCTCTGGCTTCACGAGAACGAGTTGAGCGGGAGCATTCCCGATCTCGGCGCGCTGACCAGGCTTGAGAACCTCAGGCTCTACGGCAACAGGTTGAGCGGGAGCATTCCCGATCTCGGCGCGCTGACCGGGCTCGAGAGCCTCAGGCTCCACGGCAACAGGTTGGGCGGGAGCATTCCCGATCTCAGCGCGCTGACCAGGCTCGAGGACCTCAGGCTCCACGGCAACGAGTTGAGCGGGAGCATTCCCGACCTCAGTGCGCTGACCAGGCTTGAGAACCTCTTGCTGCACGGCAACAAGTTGAGCGGGACGATACCCGCGGCGCTGGGCGACCTCTCTTCGCTCCGGCAGCTTCATCTCGCCGGCAACGGCTTTACCGGTGGCATCCCCGAGTCACTTGGGCGGTTGTTCCTTCGCGGCCTGTCTTTGTGCGAAACGAATCTCGAAACCAGCGCCACTCTGCCGGCAGGCCTCGAGACCCGTCGAACGACGATGTCCTCGATTTTCACCGTTTGGTCGTGCCTGACGCTGCCCGAGGACGCGAGCGCGAGCGAGGGCGACGTTCTCGTGTTCCCGGTAAGGCACTCGACCTTTCCGGTGCGCGGCGCCGCTGGAGCAACCGACGTCGAGGTTTCCTGGACTACGGTCGATGGCACCGCCACCAGCGAGGACTACGGAGGCATGTCCGAGGCAGCCCCCGGCAGCTTGACGATTCCGGCCAACGTGGACACCGCGGCGTGGACGAGCACGGCGACGATTCAGGTACCGACCTTCAGAGACGGCCTGGTCGAGGGGGAGGAGAGCTTCGTCCTGCGGATACGCGGTCCGGACCATACGGCGACGCTGCGCGGGAGCGCTACCGGCACGATCGCGTCGGAACTGCCCTCTCCTCCTCCCTCGGGCGGCGGAGGCGGTAGTCCGCCGCCTACGGAACCGGAACCGGAACCGGAACCTGAACCGGAACCGGAACCAGGCCCTCCGAGGGCATCCTTCACCGTGAATGTCGATTGTCCGGACGATCTCTGCCGGGTGCGGACCGGCGCCGAAGTTCGCTTCACGGACACCAGCAGCGGGGCGGTGAGCAGCCGCCGCTGGACCTTCGGCGACGGCGGGACCTCCCGCCTGAGCGCGGTCGACAAGGCGTGGGACGAGCCCGGCTTCCAGACGGTGAACCTTACCGTTGGCGACGGCCGGGAGGAGTCCACGGCGTCCCGCACCTTCCTGGTCGAGGCGGCGGAACCGGCGGGCGCCTGCGTGGCGGACGATCGGACACGCTGCCTTCGGGACTCCCGCTACGCGGTCACGGTGGAGTGGTGGAACGCCGCCGCCGGCGGCCAGGGCGTCGTGGTTCGATCCGGCACCAACGACTCGGGGTTGTTCCACTTCTTCGGCGCGAACAACTGGGAGGTGCTGGTCAAGGTGCTGGACGGCTGTGCGAGCAACGGCCACGTGTGGGTGTTCGGCGCTTCAACCACGGAGTTGGGCTACGCGATCCGGGTGACCGACACGCTGACCGGCGTGACGAAGGAGTACCGGAACGAACCCGGCGTTCCAGCGCCGGCGATCACCGATTCGACTGCATTCGGCGCTTGCGCCCGATGACGGCGCTCTCGACCCGTGGCTCCAAGGAGCGGCGCTTGTGCAGTCAATCAAGGCCGCGGTCATCGGGGCCGGCGCAGTAGCGACAGCACCCAGGGCATGGCCACCACACCGACCGCGACCGCGAACCACAGGGTGGCGGCGCGGACGATGACGGTCGAGGCCATCGCGGCGTCGAGAGCGACACCCTGGCGTTCCAGCAGCAGAACGAGCGATCCCTCCGCGGCGAGCAGGCCGCCGGGGATCATCGAGGCGGCGCCCGCGACGCTGGAGGCCGCGTAGTCGAACACCGAGGCCAGGACGGGCACCGAGGGCGCGTAGTGGCGGACGACGAGCGCGCAGCCGATCCCCTCGGCCGCCCACGCCGCGGTGGACAGGGCGAGCCCCGGGATCAGCATCCTGGGTTCCACCAGTTTGGTGAACGCCCGATGAATGTCGATGAGCACCGCGGCGCGTCCCCTGGCGAGGCGGCTCCTGGCCAGCAGGGGCAGCAGTCGTCCCGTGAGCGGGCCGTAGGCCACGGCGACGACGGCGCCGGCCGCGACGAGGACGATGGGAGCGACGAACGAGCGCTGACCGGTGAAGACGAAGACCGAGGACAGGAGCAGCAGCAGGACGGCGAGCACGTCGAGCAGCCGTTCGGTGACGACGACCGCGACGACCGGACGCGCCCGTCCGCCGCCGAACTCCCGCGCCAGCCAGGCCTTGGCGAGCTCGCCGGCCTTGCCTGGCGTCACCGCGAGCAGGAAGCCGGTCAGGAAGATCGCGAGACTGCGGCTCCAGTGCAGGCGGACGTCGAGTTGCCGCAGGTACATCCGCCAGCGAACGAAGCGCAGCCAGTAGTTGACCGCGGACAGCGCCAGCACGACGACCAGCGTCGCGGGACTGAAGTCCCGGATCAGGTCGCGAATCTGCCCGAAGTCGCCCACGAAACCGAGCGCGGCGAAGGTGATCGTGCCCAGCAGGAGCAGGATCAGCAGGCCCCTTCCGATGCCGCGGAACGGCTGGTGGTTGGAGAGCTGCACGAGCGGCGGCATGGACGCTAGCAGCTTCGTGACCGTACAGCTCAGGTGGGAGGCGCTAAGCTGATTCCGCAGATGTCGAGCGCGAAGTCGAAGGCGCGGCACCGCCTGACTGCCCGGATCGTGCTCTATGGAGCGTTGCTCGCGGCCGTCGCGTTCGCCGTCGTGGTTTCCCGGCGGACGGCGCCGCCTCCCGTCTTCGACACGAGCTGGCGGGACGTCGACTTCGAGGCGGACGAGAACGTCCGGCGCCTCCAGGATCTGGTGCGGATCGACACGACGCCGGACACCGGTCGCGAGATCGATGCCGCGCGCTACCTCGCCGGCATCCTGGAGGAGGCGGGCCTTGCCGTGGAGATCGAGCCTCACGAGGGCGCCAGGGCGAATCTGTGGGCGATCCTCGAAGGCGAGAGCCGCGAGGCGCTGGTGCTCCACAACCACCTCGACGTCGATCCGGTGCGCCGCCCGGAGGAGTGGGCCGTGCCGCCCTTCGAGGGGCGGATCGAGCCGCCGTGGATGATCGGCCGCGGGGTGTTCGACATGAAGAGCGTGACGGTGGCTCAGCTCGCCGCGACGCTGGCGGCCAAGGAACGAGTGGCGGCGACCGGCCGGCGGCCGCGGCGGTCCCTGATCTTCCTGGCGACGAGCAGCGAGGAGACCGGCAGCGATCTCGGGACGCGCCACATCCTGAACAACCGCCCGGAACTCGGGGACCGGTTCTGGGCGGTGCTGACCGAGGGCGGCGTGCTGGAGGCGACCTGGACGAACGAGGTGAAGTACTGGGGCACTTCGTTCGCCCAGAAGCAGTTCCTGGAGGCGATGGCCACGGCGCCGTCGGCCGAGCGGCTGGAGCGGCTGCGCGCCGATCTGCTGGCCGCGTTCAGCACCGCGAAGCCGGTGGCGGTGGTCCCCGAGGTGGCCGCGTTCGCGGCGGCATACGGGCCCTCGCGCCAGCATCCGGACTACCGGGCGGCCCTGGCGGAGCCCGAGCGTCTGCTCGAGGAGCCGGAGCTCTTCGACGGTCTGCCGGACCTGCTCAAGGCACTGTTCCGCAACGAAGCGCACCCTTTCTTCGTCGAAGCCGCTTCCTCCGGCGGCTACCGGCTGCGCATCGTCCTCCACGTGCTGCCCGGACTCGACGCCGACGCGGCCGTGGCCGAACTCCTGCCCGCCCGGCTGCTGGACGGCGTGGAGATTCGCATCCACGAGCGGCGGGGAGCGGCACACGGCAGCCCCCTCGATCACCCGGCGTACCTGCGGTTGACCGACTCGCTGCGCCGGCGCACCGGCGTCGAGCCGGAACGGATCGGTCCCTACCTGCTGGCGCGTTACGCCAACGACGCCCGCTTCTTCCGGCTCCACGGCATTGCCGCCTACGGATTCACGCCCTTCCAGTTCCTGGCCGTCGACTCGATGACCGTGGCCGGCCCGAACGAGAAGATCGCCCTGCCCGCCTTCGTGGATGGCGTCGATCTCTACCGGCGGGTCGTGCTGGACCTTCTCGATCTGGCGCCGGAGGCGGTTCGGTGACGGCCCGCGGAGCGCGGCCGACCCGGCTGCTGCTGGCCTCCGCCGCGGTTCTGGTGGTGGCGGGACCGGCGTTCGCCGGCGCGGGTCCGGTCGCCTGGCTACAGACCTACCTCGCGTTCGACACCAGCAATCCCCCGGGCGGGGAGCTGGCCGCCGTCGAGTACCTCGCCTCGCTGATCGAGCGCCGCGACCCGGAGGCAGAGATCGACGTTCGGGTGCTGATCAGCCCCAACGGCCGGGCCAACCTGTACGCGCGGCTGCCGGCGAACGTCGTCGATGCCGAAGACGGCGCGCTGGTGCTGCTGCATCACGTCGACGTCGTACCGGCGGGAGAGGGCTGGAGCCGGCCTCCGTTCGGCGGAACGATGCACGACGGGAAGATCTGGGGCCGCGGCGCCCTTGACGCGAAGAGCCTCGGCATCGCGCATCTGGGCGCGATGCTGCACCTGCTCGAGAGCGGGCAGCCGAGGCGCCGCGACCTGGTCTTCGTCGCCGCCGCCGACGAGGAAGCGGGCGGCGCCGACGGTGTCGGCTGGTTGCTGGAGGAGCACTGGGACCTGTTCGACGATGTCGAGGCGGTGCTGAACGAGGCGGGCGTCAACCGGACGGCTGGCGACCGCCTGCTGTGGTGGGGCATCGAGACGGCGCAGAAGCAGGTGCTCTGGCTCCGCGTCACGACCACCGGGCGCGGCGGGCACGGTTCGGGATTCAACCCCGCGAGCCCCACGCACCGGCTGGTGCGGGCGCTCAACCGGGTCCTCGAACTGGAGCATCCGTGGCGGGTCACCACCGCGGCGCACGAGGCCTACCGGGGGCTCGCGGCGTTCCACTCGGACGAGTTCGCCGAAGTCTTCGATCAGCCGATCGAGGCCGTGCAGGCGGAGCTCGACCGACGCCTTCGGGTCGGCGGCCTGGACCGGGTGCTGCTGCCGGGCATGTCGGCGAGCTTCCGCGACACGGTTCAGATCACCCGGATCGACAACGGCGACGGACCGGTCAACGTGGCGCCGGCCGAGGCCGTGGCGCTGATCGACGCTCGCCTGCTGCCGGACACCGATGCCGGGGTTTTTCGCCGGCGGGTCGACACAGTGCTGGGTACCGGCATCCACGTCGAGGAACTCCTGCGCTCCGGCGCCAGCCCGGCGTCGAGCACGGACAGCGACGCGTACCGGACGCTTGAGCGCGTCCTCGGCGTGCGCGCGCCGGTGGCGCCGGCCATGATCGCCGGCGCCACGGACTCGCGTTTCTTCCGCCGGCGCGGAGTGGACGCCTACGGTTTCTCCCCCTTCGTCATAGCCAGCGGGGACGCCGCCGGCATCCACGGGATCGACGAGCGGATACCGGTGGACGGCTTCCTTCGCGGCTGCGAGATGATGAAACGGGTCGTCGCCGCGCTCGTTCGGGGGAACGGCGGGCAACCATGACCGCCGGAGCGACGCCGGCGACCATCGCCTTCGGAGCGGTGTACGCCACGGTGGTCGGGCTGTGCGTCGGCAGCTTCCTGAACGTGGTCGCCCATCGCCTGCCGCGTCGCGAGTCGATCGTTCGACCGCGGTCGCGCTGTCCCCACTGCAGCGCCGGGATTGCCGCGCGGGACAACGTGCCGTTGTTGAGCTTCGTGATGCTTCGAGGCCGTTGCGGGACCTGCGGCGAGCGGATCGCGTGGCGCTATCCGGCAGTCGAGGCGGGCAGCGGCTTCCTCTGGCTCGCCTCTTGGCTCGTGTTCGGGCCGACCTTCGATGGCCTGGCGGCCGCCGTCTTCTGCAGCCTCATGCTGGTGCTGGCGGTGATCGACGCGATTCACCTCCTGCTTCCCGACCCGCTGACCTATGGCGGAATCGGGCTCGGTCTGGCCGCCTCCTTCTTCGTTGGCTGGACCACGCCCCGGGACGCGGTGTTCGGCGCGGCGATCGGCGCGGGCGCGCTGCTGCTGCTGATCGGGCTCTGGTACCTCCTTCGCCGCGTACGGGGGATGGGGCTCGGGGACGTGAAGATGCTCGCCGCGGTCGGCGCCTTCCTCGGCGTCGGCGGGACGCTCCTGACGCTGTTTCTCGCGTCGCTGATCGGCGCCCTCGCCGGCCTCCTGTTCCTGGTTCGCGGCCGGCTGGCCTGGAGCTCCAGGCTCCCCTTCGGCGTCTTTCTCGCGGTGGGCGCCGTCGTGTCGCTGTTCTTCGGGGCACGCCTGATCGCCGCCTACACGTCCCTGCTGTAGAACGACCCACTCCAGATTCCGTCCTGGTCAGTATGAACAGGACGCAACGCGGCGCCCTCGCGGCGCCCCGGAACGCCGGCTTCAGCCTGGTCGAGGTGCTCGTCTCCTTCGCGCTGCTCGGGCTGACCGCGGCCACGGTGCTCGCGCTGCTCGTTCGATCCGGGCTCAACAACCTCGAGGCGCGTCGCGCGGAGGCTCTCGCAGCGATGGCGCGCGCGTCCCTTCTGGATCTCGACAGCCTGCCGGATCTCGACGGCGTCGAGGACCTGGAGCAGGTCTGGTGCCCCTCCGCGGCGGACTGGCAGGCTGCGTGCGCGGCCGAGTCGCCCCGCTTCCGGCGCGTCGTCCGTTCCGTTCCCCTGGCGGAACCAGGCCGCCCGGGCGAGTCCCTGGAGGTCGCCGAGGTCACGCTCCAGGTGACCGCCCTGCAGGCGGGACGGGCTGCGGGCGAACGGACGATCACCGTCGTCACCCTGCGTGTCCCATGAGGACCGTCGAGTCCGGCGCCAGCCTGATCGAGACCCTCGTCGCGTTCGGCCTCACCGTTGCCGTGGCGGCGTTCGCGCTCTTCCTGTTCACGTTCCATCAGCGTCTGGCGCGGGCCCAACTCGATGACGCGTTCCTTCAGCAGGCGCAGCGGACAGCCCACCGGGAGCTGCGACGGAGCCTGCGCGGCGCCGGCCGCGGCGGCATCGCGCGCACGCCGCAGGGCCGGGAGCCGCGTCCGGAGATCGCCGCCTTCGTCGAGAAGGACGTGGCCTCGGGCCACCCGGTCGGCGCGCTGACGGCGGCCGAGGGCACCGACGTTCTGGTCGTTCGGGGCGTGATGAACGGCCCCCTCTACTGGGTCGAGGATTCCGTCTTCGATCCGGTCAGCGGACGCGGTTGGGTCGAAGTGCGGGCTGAGACCGCCGGCGGCGTTTCACAACCGCTCTCCATGTTGCAGGACGCGGGCGTAGCGGGCGACGACGCCCTGCTGCTGGTCGCGGCGGCCGGGGCGACTCATGCGGTCGCTCCGATCACGGACGTGGAGGCCAGCGGGCGCGGACGGAGCCGCGAGCTGAAGGTCCACTTCCATGGCGATGCCTCGCGGGGGCCGATCGCCGCCGCCTACGCCGGCTTGTCGAGCGGCGGCGTCTGGCCGGCCGACCGCATGGTGTTGCCCGACCGCGTCGGCGTGCTGGAGGAGTGGCGGTTCTACATCCGGCCGGCCGATCCGGGGTCCGGCCAGGGACCGCAGCTTGCCAGGGCGCGCTTCTACCCCGGGACGGAGATTGCCTGGCGGCGGCGCAACTCGAGCCTGTTGCAGCCGATAGCTGACGACATCGTCGACCTGGACGTGACGATCGTGCGTGCCGCGGATGGGCGGCCCTTCACCGCGAACCTGGCCAGTACGGCCCGCGCCGGCGAACCGGCCGCTGCGGCACTGCGGGTGGAGCGGACGGCGTCGTCCGTCGTCCGGTTGAGGAACCTCCGGTGAAGAGGCCTGCGGCGGCTCAGGGCAGTTCGACCCTGCTGGTGACGCTCATCCTGCTTCTCCTGAGCGGCTCCTGCCTGGCGTTGCTGATGGCGACGCAGACCGAACTGCTGGTCGCCTTCCAGGACAAGGTCCAGGTGCGTCTGCTGGCCGCGGCGGACGGCGGCGTGGAGCTCGGCGTGGCGCGCGGCATCGCCGGCGCCGGCGAGCCGACCACGCGAACCCTCGGCGGCTCGCTGGCCGGCGCCGAGGTCCAGGTCGAACTGTCCGGCTTCGTCCCCATGGCGCACGGCGCCTGCCACCTGTGCATGACGAACCTGGAGGGGACGCTGGGATCGCTGGGCGGGTTGAGACGGGTCAGCCACGCCCTCTCGGCTACGGCGACCGCTCCGCGCCGTTCGGACGGTCTGCCGCCACCCCTGCGCTCGGTGTCCGCCGTGGTCGATCTGATGCCCTGGCCCGCGGGGAGGCGGGACGGATGGGACCTGGCTGCGGCGATGGCGGAAGCGCGGCGGAGGATCCGCCAGACTGCTCTGGCCGGGACCGGCGACCACGAGGAAGGGGCGCCGATCGCGGTGGCGAGGTTCGAAGGCAATGGCGTCGGCGCGGCGCGGGTCGTGGCGGTGGGCGGCTCCGGCCGCGCGCTCCATGCGGTCGAGTTGGCGCCGCGTCCGGGTCCGCTCTGGTCGTTTGCCGACGCGACCGACGAGGACGGCAACGGCGCGCCCGATCTCGGCCGCTCGCTGGCCGCGCCGGCGATCGTCAGGCTGCGTCTGGGCGGAGGTGAGCGTCCGGTCGTGGTCTTCGGCGGCGGCTACGATCCCGAGCTTCCGGAAGATGTCGGCGACTGGCTCTACATCGTTGAAGTCGCTTCCGGCACACTGCTCTACAAGCGCGAGCTCGACGCGCCGGTCACTGCGTCGCCCGCCGCGGCGGACCTCAACGGCGATGGCGTGGCAGACCGGCTCTACGTCGGCACACTCGCCGGCAGCCTGTACCGCGTCGACGTATCGACTCCCGCGCGACTTTCCGGCGGACGGGTCCTGGCGGGCGCCTGGGTGCCCCGGCGGGTGTTCGAGACCGGTGGAAGGCCGATCCGCCAACCTCCCGCCGTCGTGCCGACGCCGGAAACCGGCACGCTGGTGCTGGCATTGGGCGTGGACGGTCGGTTCTTCGCCCTGGTCGACCGTGGATCGGGCCGCATCGACCCCGCCTGGTCGCTCGCCCTGGAGCAGGGCGAGGAGATCGCCTCGCCGCCTCTGGCGGCGGCCGGACTGCTGACCTTCCTGACCTACACACCGACCGGGCTCGACGGCGGACAGATCCGGCGGTACGCCCTCCGGCTTCGTTCCGGAGATGCCGCCGCCGGCGGAGCGCGTGGCGTGGCGGTCGCCAGCCGCGCCGCGCGGCCGTCGGGCGATTTCGGTGCGCCGACCCGGCTGGAAGTGGACCATCCGGGGAGTGCCTTCGCGCCTCTGCTTTCGCCTGGCGAAGAGCGCGTCCTGGAAACGCTCCGGGCTGGCATGCCGGGGAGATGCCGGTTCGACGGCGCTCGCTTGCGCCTTGTCGGCGCGGGCGTGGACGCCGAGCCGCTTCGCCTCGCGGTCCTGCCCGTGTGCCGGATCGACGTGGACTGGTTCGAGAACGGGATGTTCTGAGCTACACGCCTGCGCCGTACCGTAGTCGAGCAACCGCTCCGCGCCCTGCCAACTCGTTGGCAACGTAGCCCACCGCGGTCGCCGCGCTCCGCCATCGTCCCGCCTGCATCAGACCGGGAAGATCGACGCCCGCGCGGACCAGGTCCCGTGCACTGCCGATTCGCAGCGAGTGGCCGCTGATCCGGCCTTCGATGCCAACGGCCCGTGCCCGCTGCCGGATGATCCGCCGTACCGACCGGGTTGTCATGCGTTGCTCGACTTGCACTCTCCCACTCCGGCGCACGGAAACGAACAGCGGACCGTTCCCTCCAACACCGGATGCGGCGGCCCAGTCCCGAGTTGCGTCCCAGGTTCGTTTGCCGACATAGACGGTTGCGCCATCTCCCGTCGGGTCGGTCTTGGAACGGCGAATGCGAAGCGTCGCGCCGCCGTTTCCCGCCGGTTCAAGATCTGGCCAGTTCACCGCTACCAATTCCGAGGCGCGGAGGAGGCCGTCGCTGCCAAGGCGGAGGAGCGCCGCGTCGCGGAGACCCGCCATGTCGCCGTCCCTCGCTGCCGCCGAAGCGGCCGCATCCACCTCCACCCAGGTCATTCCTTGCACCTGGCCGGTTCCCCGAGACCATCCGGCGCGCCGGACGCCGCGCATGGTCGCCGCCGTCTTCGGCCCCGCCGGATTAGGTTCTCCGCCCTCACGGGCCGCGAAGCGCACGGCCGCCAGTCCTTGCGCGATCGTGGACGGGCTTGCCCCGTCCTCGAACCGGCTGGCGATCCATGTGGCGAGCGCCTCGTCCTGTTCGACCGGACCCTTGGGGTGGAGATTGCGGGAGTCGAGCCACCGATCGAACCAGCGGAGCTGGTCGCGATACGCGCGCAGGGTAGACGGCGCCAAACTCTGGCGTCGGAGATCGGCGGCGATCCGCTCGAGTCCGTTGGACCGCGATTGGCGGCCGGAAAGGCCGTGCTCGTCTCGGGGGATGGCTTCGGGCGTCGGTGAGTGGGTCATCGTGTCTCCTCGGTGTCGGGGCGCCGTCCACTTTAGTTGCCCTGTGCACGGGCGTCGTCGCTCCGTTCGAATCGCGTTTTTCGCGAGATGAAGCCGCGGAGGCGAACTTGCCTTTTCCCCGAAGTGGACTTAGTGTCCGCCAACGGTGGTTAGGCGGATCTTCTTCGCCGTGAAGTCGGCCTCGGCACAGCCCGACCCCACCATTCCGATCTCGGCGGCCCTGCCCTTGTGAACGGTCCAGAGTTCTGTGCCCGAGAACGCATAGTCGGCGGGCGAGCCGCCGTAGTAGATCTGCGGAAGACCAGGCGAGCACGCGTTGTCCCAGGGTCCCATCGCGGTTTGCACGTCGCCGAGAGACGTTCCCTCGGTTCCGATGAAGGCAATCGCGTCGGGCAGATTCGACCACGGCGAGTTCTCTGGGAGCACGGAAGGGTCGGTGAGCGTACCGGTCGTGCAGCCGGCTTGGGCATGCAGCGCGGCGCTGTAGCTGGCCACCAAGAGGAAGACGCTGAGAGTGAGACGCTTCACGGTACCAGCACCCTTTCCTCCCGACCGCAGGTCTGCGTGAGCTGCCAGGAGTGGCTGCTCAGCTTCTCGGCAGTCCGGATCCTGCAGCCGTCTTGGTGGTGCCTCCACCAAGCCTCGGAAAACTCCCTGCGGGCTGGAGAGTAGGAGTCCTCCAGGCGGAGTGGCGCGGTCATCTCGAGAAGACGCCCGTCGACAGCCTCGTCAACCCGTTCTTGTAGCAGCGGCAGTGTCTTGGGCGGGGAGTCGGTACGTCCACGGCGGCCCCATGCGAGCGAGCCCTCCTCGTCGGCAACCAGCGCCAGGTCGTAGCTAAGGGTGTGGCCAATCCAGACCGCCCCTTGACTCTGGCGTCCGATCAGGACGATCCGGTCACCGGCTTGAAGTTTGGGAGCAAGTCCCTCGTGCTGCGGGTCGCCGCAGAAAGCTTGGCCGTTGATCTCGATCCGGGGGACCGGGATCAAGAGGTAGGCCGGCGACGAGGACCCGCCGTGGAGAGGCTGGACGTCGGACAACGCGGCCAGCTTGTACGGCGTGCCGCCGACGAAGCCCGGGATGAAGTCGGAGATGGTAGCGAGCACGGCAACCTCGGTCAGGAGCAACGTCGTGTCGAAGTCGCCCCCGTAAATCTCTGGCGCTCTGTAGTCGACGACAAGCAGCGGACGGCCTGAGCAGAACATCTTGTTCTCAAGCCGACGCCGAATCGGCTCGGACACGGAAGACCGCACGGGACCGTCTTCATGCAGAACCAGCGACGCCGCGCGCCATTCCAGTGTTCCGGCCCCCGAGTCGCCGTTCACGAGGGTGTCGGGATGTTCGCCCGAGCTTGCTGGCCCCGCTGACAAGGCCAACAGCAGCAGCGAGAAGAGGGTCGGGAGCTTCGTGTTCATCTTGGACTCTCCGCATTCGTGCGATAGGGATGTTAGCCGCGACAAGCCGGGGATAAGAGATGCCGAAGGCCTTCCGGCCTGGGATCTCGTAGCGGACGCCGAGGCGCCTGACCTCTCTGGCCCTCTGTGTCCCCTAACCACCGATAGGACCTGCTTCGACGACACGCTGACGCACGAGATCGGACACGTGCTCAGGTTGGCCAACACGACGGATGCGGCCTGCGGGCCTCAAGGGGATCAAGCCGGGAGCATCATGTGGACCGGCACCCCGCGGCATCCGCGCGCCGTGACGGCCGAAACGTGCGCCGACGTGCAGAGAGAGTTGGATCGGCCGGATCCGGGCGGCGGCGGCCCGCCGGATCGCCCCGGCAATCCCGGCGATGGAACCGGCCCGGGGGATCCCTCTGGCGGGGATCGGTGCGTCGATTTCCCGAACACGCCAGGCTGCCCGGGCTTTTGCGAGAACAACCCCGGCGTTCCCGGTTGCGGCACCGTGACGACCCAGGGCGTGGTGTGCATCCCGATTGCCGGTTTGTGGGTTTGCATTCCGCTGGCACCTCCGCCGGGAGGGAGCGACGGACGGGACGGGAACGGATGGGAGCTCACCACGAGCGCGACCGGGAGTCCAGGGGCGACCTACGGGTTCACGCTTGGAGGCGCGCCTCAGAACATCACGATCTCGCTGACCGGCATGAACAAGGACATCGACTGCCGGGTGAACGACAATCCGGACGGTGGCACCGGCGGGCCCGTGCCTAGGTCGGCTGGCCGGACGCACTACTGCACGAACTGGGGAGGCACGGCCGACGATTCGTGGTCGGGCGTCCTCTCGGCCGGCGCGCACAGCGTCCGCGTGTACCCCTGGCGTGGTGGCACGGGCGACTACACGGTCACCGTTTCAGGCGACGGCGCGGGCGGGATTCTCGGCTACACGGCGCCACCTCCCACGCCGGTACCCCCGCCGCCAACTACGCCGCCCGCGACGCCGGAACCTCGGACCTTGCCGTTCACGGTATCGGAGACGAATGTCTCGGGAGACCGGGAGCACGAGTTCGCGTTGGCGTCGCGCACGAAGGTGAAGGTGTCGTTGACCGACATGAGCCACGACATCGACTGCAAGGTCAACGCTTCGCGGTGCACGAACTACGGCGGCACCCGTGACGACTCATGGACCGGAACGCTCGATGCCGGCGCCCATACGGTTACGGTCTATCGCTACGGCGGCGGCGCGGGCAGCTACACCGTGACGGTGAGCGAAGTCGGCGGCACGACAACCCCGACTCCGACCCCGACCCCGACACCGTCCGCGCCGACGCTCAGCGGCTCCGTCTCGGGTCGGACTCAGACGCTGACCTGGACGGCTGCCGAGGGGAGCGGAATCACTCGCTACCAGTTGCAGACCAGGAACTCGTCGGTCCACGCTTGGCGGTACTCGGCCGCCGGCAGCCCGTCGTCGACCTCGGGTCTGGGGCCCGGCGTCAGGTCGTGGAGCGTCAGCGGGGCATGGGGCCTCTATCGGGAGTACCAGGTGCGGGCCACGAACGCAGGCGGCGACGGTCCGTGGTCGAACGTGGTCGCGCTCCGCACGGGAATTGAACCCGATGGTCCGGATCCGGCCCCCGACCCCGATCCGGCCCCAGATCCGGATCCCGATCCGATAGCGGCCCCCGGCGCCCCCGCGAGTTTGACCGGAACAGCGACTCAGAGCCAGGCTGGTGGCGTGGTCGGAGTGTCGGTCTCGTGGTCGGCCGGAAGCGGAGGAACGCCGGCCAGTTACCAGCTCGATCGCTGGAACGGAAGCGCCTGGATCTCGGAGGGCAGTCACACCGGCACGTCCGCGAGCACGAGCGTTGCGCCTCCTGCCGGGGTCATCGTGAACACGATGACTTTCAGGGTGGCCGCCACCAACGCCAGCGGGACCTCGGGCTTCCGGCAGACCGCGTTCGATGTCGAGCACGATCCGCCGCCGCCCTCTTCGTTCTCGGGCTCGGCAACCCAGGCAGGTCCCGGCGCTCACCTCGTCGCCCAACTTCAATGGTCGCCTGGTTTCGGCGGCGCCGCGACCTCGTCGTACCGGGTGGAGCAGTACCAGGGCTCGGGCTACGGTTGGGTATCCGTCGGGAACTTCACCACGACCTCGGCCACCGTTCGGCAGACTAACCTGCCGAGCGGCCACGTCGCACGTACCGCGACCTTCCGAATCCGAAGCGAAAACGCGCTCGGCGAATCGAGCTGGCGGCGGCTTGGACTCGACGTCAGCCAGACCGCGGCGAGTCGCTGAGGTCGGAACTCCGGTGAGGCTCAGCGTCGCGCTGGCGGCTCTGTCGGGTCTGTGCTTCTTCGGGTGCGGCGCCGTCGACGGCCCACCGCCTCCGATCGTGCTGTGGGTCGTCGACACGCTGCGCGCCGACCGGCTTGGGCTCTATGGCGCCGAGAACCCGGTATCGCCGAACTACGACGCCTTGGCGGAGCGTTCGACGGTCTTCGAGTCCGCGGTGGCGCAGTCGTCGTGGACGAGGCCGACGGTCGCGACCCTGCTGACGGGCGCCGGTCCGATCAAACACGGCGTCCACCGAGCCGAGCACAGCCTGGGCGGCGAGTGGCGTCTCCTGCCCGAGCGCCTTGGCGAACTCGGCTACGCGACGGCCGGCTTCACCGCGAACGGAAACGTGCAGGAGAAGTTCGGTTTCGACCGCGGGTTCGAGGAGTTCTGGTTCCACAACCGGGCAACCGCGGAGCAACTCGTCGACCGGGCTCTCGGCTGGCTGGACGGCGTTCGCGCCGAGGACCCCGACCGCCCCTTCTTCGTCATGATCTTGTCGATCGAGCCCCACGACGGCTACGAGCCCGCGGAGCCGTTCCGCGTCCGCTTCGCCGACGGCATCGACGACGTCGAGGTAGGAACCGTGGAGTTCGTGAAGCAACTGCGGTTGAAGCAGCGGGAATCGAGTCCCGACCTGGTGGCGCAGCTGCTGCGGCTCTACGACGGCGAGATCGCCTGGAACGACCATGCGTTCGGCAAGTTCAGGCACCAGCTCGAGGCGCGCGGCGTCAACCCCGTGATGGTCGTGATCGCGGATCACGGCGAGGAGTTCGGCGAGCACGGGAGATACGGCCACCTGAGCCTCTACCGGGAAGTGCTCGACATTCCGTTCCTTATCCACCTTCCGGGCCAGACCGAAGGACGACGCGTCGACGCGCCGGTTCAGCAGGCCGACATCGTGCCGACGCTCGTCGACCTTGCCGGCGGCGAGATCGCGGAGGAGGTCGATGGACTGAGCCTCGTTCCGCTGCTGCGCGGGTCGCGGCGCCGCTTTGGCGGAGCGCGCCCGCTGGTCTCGGTGAGCCTCCTCACCGGGGAGCCGGTACTCGAGCTTCGTCCCCAGTACTCGCTCGTTCTCGACGAGTGGAAGTTGGTCTGGACCAAGCCCGCGACCGTGCAGTTGTTCGACCGCGTCAACGATCCAGGGGAGCTTGTGGATCTTGCGAACGAGGAGCCGGCGCTGACTCGCCGCCTGCTGCGGATTCTCCAGGATGAAGTGCGGCGGGCCGAGCTCCAAGCCGGCGAGTCCAACGAAGTCGCGCTCGACGAAGAGACGCGCCGTCAACTGAGAGCGATGGGCTACGTCGAGTGACTGGCGTGGTCCTGGTTTGGACAGTCTCGAGGATGGGCCGAGGTGTACTCCATGGTCTGAGATCAAGCAGCCGGCTGCTCTCGCCGGGGACTTGTCGCGCTGCGTTCTACAGCGCTGGCTCGTGGTCCAGCACCCGTTCCACCGCGCCCGCCAGCGCCTTGTCATCCTCCGGATCCACCGTCCGCAGGTCGAGGAACAGACGGCCGCCGCGCTGGTAGCCGACGACCGGCGGTTCGCCCCGGCGAAGTCGTGCGGCGACATCGGCGGGGGCGGCCAGGGCCACCACCCAGCCTTCGATCTCCTGCTCCGGCGCGGAACCTCCGCCGACGTAGGCGCTGGCCCGGACCGCCTTGCCGCCGAGCCGGGCCGCCAGCGCCTCGACCCGGCGACGATGCTCTTCGTCGTCGCGCCACAAAGCCGCGACCGGCATAGGTCGCCCGGCCAGGTGCCGGCGGAGAACCGCGTCCAGCGCGGTGAGGACCAGCCTTCCCGGCCGGCATGCCCGGTAGAGCGGCGACTTCCGCAGCCGCGCGACGAGCGGCTCCCGACCCGCGATCAGTCCCGCCTGGGGGCCGCCGAGGAGCTTGTCGCCGCTGCCGCAGACCAGGTCGCAGCCGGCATCGATCAGGCCCTGGAAACTCTGGTGCCGATGGAGCCGGGGCGCCGCTTCCGGCCGCATCATGCCGCTGCCCTCGTCGACCAGGAGCGGGAGGTCGTGGCTGTGGGCGAAGTCGGCGAGAGCGGCCGGTTCGACCTCTTCGACGAAGCCCTGGATCCGGTAGTTGCTGGGGTACACCTTGAGCACCAGGGAGACGCCCGGGCGGACGGCGCGCTCGTAGTCGGCGATCCGCGTCCGGTTCGTCGTGCCGACCTCGATCAGGCGCGCGCCGCTCGCCTCGAGGATGTCCGGAATCCGGAACGAGCCGCCGATCTCCACCAGTTCGCCCCGGGACAGCAGGACCTCGCGGCCGGCCGCCAGGCTGGAAAGGGCCAGCGCCAGGGCGGCTGCGTTGTTGTTGACGACCAGGGCCGCCTCGGCGCCGGTGAGAGCGCGCACCAGGTTCTCGACTCGCCTGCCGCGGTCGCTGCGGCGTCCCGTCTCGAGGCTCATCTCCAGGTCGCAGTACGCGTCCAGGCGATCCGCCAGGTCGGCGACGACTTCGCGGGGCAGAGGGGCCCGGCCCAGGTTCGTGTGGAGGAAGATGCCCGTCGCGTTGACCACCCTTCGGATCGGCGGCGCCTCCGCCTCCAGCGCCGCGTGGACGCGATCCGGGATCCCGCGAATCTTCGCCGCCAGCTCGTCGTCGTCGATTCCGGCCCGGATCTCGGCCCTGACCGCGTCGAGGACGCGGGTCGCTTGGACCCTCAGCGCTTCCCTTCCGTATAATCCAGTGAGTTCGGCGAGCGGGCTCTCCTGCAGCAGATGTCCGACTGCAGGTAGTCGTCGCAGTTGACTCACGTCCTGCTGATCCTATCGCCGCCAAACCTGTCGGAGACTCCATGTTTGGCCCCATCCCCCACCTCACCAGCACCTTTCCCCGCAGCACTCACTTCGTTTCGTTCTGCGGTGCAAGCTCCTGGTTCCGGAGCCGCGCGAAGAGAGCCACATGACTGCCATGAACACGATGTCGCGAGCGACGCTGCTGACGCTGGTTTGGCTGCTGGTCGGGCCGGGCCTGCCGGTCGGCGGTGTCCCGGAGGGCGCTGCCCAGACGGTTGAGTCCGCGCCGGCGGAGGTCCAGAACCTCGACCGGGCGATCGCGGCGCAGCGCAAGCTGGTGAGCGAGCAGGCCGGCGCCGCGGACCGCGCGAGCGCCCTGAACGACCTGGCGAACCTGCTGGAACTGCGCGGGGACGTGGAGGGGGCGTTCGAGCACTACCTCGCCGCGATCGCCGAGGACGTAGCCTGGGCGCCCGCACACTACAACCTGGCGCTGCTCGCCTACACGACCGGCGACAGTGAGCTGGCCTCGACGCACCTGGAAACCGCGGTCGAGCTCGATCCCGGGAACGCCTGGGCGCACTACCAGCTCGGCCGGATCGCGGACGATGCCGGAGACGCCGAAGCCGCCGTGGACCACTACGTCCACGCCCTGAGCCTGGATACGCGTCTCGCCTTCACCGACGTGAACCCGCACTTCGCGGTCAACCGCTACGCCACCGAAGTGCTTCTCAAGGCGGATCGAAGCCGGGTCGAAGCCCTGCCGCCGCGAACCTACTCCGAGCCAGGGCGCATCAGCAGCCTGCTGTTGCCGAGGATGGAGGAAGCGGCGGCCGCCGATGCGGGCGGCGCCGCGGAGGCGACGGAGGCAGCGGAGAAGCCCGAGCCGGACCGGGATCTGCCCCGGAGAGCGAGCCGGGTGCCCGGACGCGAGGGCGCCAGCGCCGATGATGTCCGGCGGGTGATCCAGTCGCCGGGCGACCTGCCGGCGTTGGCGGGCCAGGACCGGAGCACGGGCGGGCTGCTCGACGGCGCCGCTCCCCTGGTAGCGCGCGAAACGCGGTTCGAACCTCTGGATGCGGAGTTGAAGGCTCCCGGCACGGAGCGGCAGTCCGACGCCGGGCGCCGCGACGAACGGCCGCGGGTGTTCACCCGGGAGCACCTGCGGACGCGTACGCTGGGAGGCGGCCGGGTGGTGACCGGTTCGTCGCCGGGCGGCGCGCCGTCACAGGCGAGCCCGACCGGGGGTTCCCGTGGCGGTGTCCAGCCCGGAACGCCCGTCGGCCCCGGCGGCAGGCAGTCGGCTCCGCCAGCGGCCGGGACCTTCCGCGGCAGCGGTGGCCGCTTCCAGCCAGGCACTCGCAGCAGCGCGCAGCTCGAGACGACGATCCGCAGACTGCCGTTACCCGCACCGTAGCCGGGTGAGTCAGCCGACCGCCTCGACCTGCAGCCCCGTCAGCAGCAGGGTGGGAGCGCCGACCGCTCCCGGCACGGGCAGGAAACGAAGGTCGTCGCCGATGGCGCGGATGCCCTGAAGCAGTTGCCGCAGAGAGCCGGTCAACCTGACCTTGGGGGCTTCGCCGAGTACGGCGCCGCGGCGAATGACCAGGCCGATCGCGTCGACCTCGAAACGCCCCTCTTCCAGGAGTCCCGCGCCGCCGGTCGTCGAGGGTTCGAAGGTCGCATGGCAGCGTCCGTCATGCGCCCTGTCCAGCAGATAGCAGCCGTGCACGATGCCGCTCCGAATCGACTCGGCGGGTTCGGAACCGCCGGCGATGTAGAGGTGGGAGTGGCAGAGTTCCGGTAGCGCTCGCCATCCCGACCTGCGCCGGCAGCCGGCGGCCGCGAAACCCGACCAGCCGTCATCCTCCCAACTCAACAGGGGTTCGCCGGGTTCGCCGTCGCGTACGAGGGCCACTGCCCGGGTCGGGACGCCCTCGTCGTCGACCGTCGCGCTCATCCAGCCGGCATCGAGGCCGCCGTCGTCCACGATCTGCAGTTGGCGCGGCCCGAGCGGCTGGCCGGCGCTGAGTTGCTGCAGCCGCCGCCAGCCGTCGCGACCCCGCAGGAGGGGCGCGAGGAGCGCCAGCAGGTTGCAGCCGAGTGCCGGGGAAACCGCGACCTCGCCAGCCGGCAGGAAGGGTGGAGCGGCGGCCGTCGCCAGGCGCAGCCGTTCCGCGATCTCGCTTGCGATGGAGTCGGCCCTGAGCAGATGGATGTTCGGGGCCGCCCGGTAGAGCTCGCAGTGTCCACGGCGACCGTCCAGTGAAGCCGCGAAGTCCAGTTCAACCGTCGCGAGCCGCCGCGCGCTCCGTCCGGTGACGCCGGTCGTGCTGGCGAGAACCGCGGCGCTGGCGCCGCTATCGAGCCGGCCCCGGACGAGACGGGCCTCGGGCATTCGCTCGCCGAGACGCCGCGGAAGGTCGTGCAGGAAGGTCAGGCCGGCCGTCTCCTCGTCGTCCGGCGCGTGCTCGGGCGCGTCGGCCGCGGAAGAGGGCGCCGTCCTGGGTGTCGTTCCGGACGATGGCGACGGCAGCCTCAGGGTTCCCGGCCGCAGGGAGTGGCGATTGAGCCGCCTCCAGCCGTTCGGCTCCGGGAGGGGGCCGGAGTCGGCGAGAAAGAGGGCGCGATTGGCGCCTCCGGCGCGCAGCGCCCACCCCCGCTCGTCCAGGACGGATACCTGGGCTGGCAGGTCGTCCGGATCCGCCGTCACGGGCGCCATCCAGGGATCGATCTCGATCCGGCGCGTGTTGCCGACCTTGACGTAGAGCTCGGCGCCGGCGGCGCCGCTGCGTTCACGCACCGCGCCCAACGCGAGCCTGAGGCTCCGCATGCCGGGGAGCCGGGCGGACTTCAATCGGCCACCTGCGATTTCAACCGGCCACCTGCGATTTCAACCGGCCACCTCCAGTCCTTCCAGGCGGATCGACGGGCAGCGGGCCCAGACCGGCATCAGTGCGCCGTCCTTCGCGCACCAACCGGCGCCGCCCGCGAGCGGACGGTCCGCGACCGCGGTGACCGCCGCGAGAAGATCAACGGCCCGGGACCGGATCTCGACCGGGCCCGTGTGGTCGGCCGGGCCGCTTGCTCCGATTCTCCGGCCGCACGGCGCCCGGAGCACGCAGCTGCCGTCGAGTGGGTCCAGGTTGCCCCGGTCGAACTCTCCGATGTAGAGACCGCCCACGGCCCCGGCGAAGAGTTCCCTCTCGGGAAGGGTGCCGGGGAGCAGTTCGAGGTGAGTGGTGCGCGGCCCCGGCAGTCGATGCCGGCTCGCGCGGCGGGCAGCGCCCGGGATCATGCTGGGGTAGCGCTCGGCCCAGGCCAGGTCGGCGAGGGGTTGCCGGACCCGGCCTCGTCTGAGCAGCCAGCGGCTGATGACCGTCGTGCCTTCGTCGTCGCTCGAACGCTTGCAGGTCAGCGGCGCGGAGCGCGGATCGTCGACGACGTCGAGTTCGGGGCCGCCCAGCTTCAGCCCGACGACCTGGTCGGGAGCGCCGGAGAGGCCGAGAGTGTCCGCTTCCAAAGCGTGGGCGACGACTTCGTGAAGCAGGACCGCGGCGGCGTTCGGCCCGAGGACGATGACGCCGGGAGCGCGCTGGTGGGGCGGCAGGCCCCGCGATCGCAGCCGGTCGACGAGGCGGAGTGCGACCGGGTCCAGGTCCTCGTCCGCGAGCGACGGCAGGAGACCTCCCCAGACCCCCCACGGCGTCGTCACCTGCAGGCTGAAGTACTCCTCCCACTGCGGTGGCGCGGCGATCGGACTGCGGATGACCTGTACCTGCCGGCGATGGCGGCGCGCGGTGATCTCCATCGGGAATCCGACGCGCCGCCGGTTCACGGCGCGGGTGAGCCTGGACCCGGCCTGTTCGATCTCGGCCAGGCGCAGCGCCGGCCAGCTACCGGTCCTGATGCGCGGCGGCGCCGTGCCGATTGAGCGGGCGGTACCCGCCACCCGGTCGCAGCAGGCGGCGAAGGCGGGTCCCGAAATCGTGTCGGCGGCCGCCAGGCGGCTCCTGCCGTTCTCGATCCTCCTCACCCCGAGGCCCTGTTCCTTCTTCAGGCGGACACGGTTGGGAGCGCTCTGCGGCAGCAGCTCGACGGTCTCGAGGCGCTCGAAGAACGCCTCGAGCTGCTGGTCTCCGTGCGCGACGAGACGGCTCAGCGCGTTGGCCGGGGCGGCAACGTCGGAGGTCAGCAGCGGCCGCGGCTCGGCACGGTTGGCGTTCGACCTCATCGGTCCGATTCTAGGGCTAGTTCGCGCGCAGGCCGGCCGGCGGCCGGGCGCGACCTTCCGCTTCCGGGCCTGTGGTATGAAAGCCGATCGGATGACCGCGGCAGCGAAACCAGACGAGACCGCCGTCGACGTCCGGGGCCAGCAGGTCCAGGAGCTGGAACGGAGGCTCCAGCAGTCCCAACTGGGCGGTGGCGCCGAGCGGATAGACCGGCAGCACGCGAGCGGCAAGATGACCGCGCGCGAGCGGATCGACGTGCTGCTCGACCCGGGCTCCTGGGTCGAGATCGACGCCCTGGTGACGCACCGCTGCACCGACTTCGGCATGGACGAGCAGCGCGTCGCGGGTGACGGGGTCGTCTGCGGCCACGGCCGCGTGGACCAGCGTCCGGTCTACGTCTTCGCCCAGGACTTCACGGTGTTCGGCGGCTCGCTGTCCGAGACGAACGCTCGCAAGATCTGCAAGGTGATGGACCTGGCGGTCGAGAACGGCGCGCCGGTCGTGGGTCTGAACGACTCCGGCGGCGCGCGGATTCAGGAAGGAGTGGCTTCGCTCGGCGGCTATGCCGACATCTTCCTCCGCAACACGTTGTCGTCGGGAGTGGTGCCGCAGATCAGCGCGATCATGGGCCCCTGCGCCGGCGGCGCCGTGTACTCGCCGGCCATCACGGACTTCGTCCTGATGGTCGAGGGCACGAGCTACATGTTCGTCACCGGGCCGGACGTCATCAAGACCGTGACCCACGAAGACGTCTCGATGGAGGAACTCGGCGGCGCGATGACGCACGCGCGGAAGAGCGGCGTGGCTCACTTCACGGCGTCGGACGATGCCGCATGCCTGGCCATGATCCGCGAGCTGCTCGGCTATCTGCCTGGCAACAACCTCGACGATCCGCCGCTCCGTCCGACCGACGACCCGGACGATCGGGAGGCTCCCGAGCTCGACGAGCTGGTGCCGGTCGACCCGAACAAACCGTACGACATCCTCGACCTGATCCGGGCGGTCGTCGACGATGGCCGGTTCCTCGAAGTCCACCGGAACTTCGCGCAGAACATCGTCGTCGGCTTCGCTCACATGGGCGGCCGGAGCGTCGGCATCGTCGCCAACCAGCCGAACTACCTGGCGGGCGTGCTCGACATCGACGCGGCGGTCAAGGGCGGCCGCTTCGTCCGCTTCTGCGACGCGTTCAACATTCCGCTCGTGACCTTCGAGGACGTTCCCGGCTTCCTGCCCGGGGTGCGGCAGGAGCACGGCGGCATCATCCGGAACGGCGCCAAGCTGCTCTACGCGTTCGCCGAGGCGACGGTGCCGAAGATCACGGTGATCACGCGCAAGGCCTACGGCGGCGCGTACTGCGTCATGGCCAGCAAGCATCTGCGCACGGACGTCAACCTGGCGTTCCCGACCGCCGAGATCGCGGTCATGGGCCCCGGCGGCGCGGTCAACATCCTCTACCGCCAGCAGATCCGGAAGGCGGAGGACCCGGAGGCGCTGCGCGAGCGGTTGACCGCCGAGTACCGGGAGAAGTTCTCGAATCCGTACGTCGCCGCCGAGCGCGGCTTCGTGGACGCCGTGATCGCCCCGCGCGCGACCCGTGGCGAGATCGTGCGCGCGTTGCGTCAACTCGCCGGCAAGCGCAGCGGCGTACCGGCGAAGAAGCACGGAAGCGTTCCTCTGTAGGTGAGCGGGGCGCGGCCGACATCTCAACATCTCACCAGCGGCAAGGCGGAGATCAGGAGCGAATGAGCGACATCAGAGTGGGTATCGTCATGGGCAGCGACTCGGATTGGTCGACGATGAAGAAGGCGGCGAAGGTCTGCGCCGATTTCGGCGTCGGCTGCGAGTCGCGGGTTCTCTCGGCCCACCGGACCCCGCGGGAGACGGCCGAGTGGGCCGAAGGCGCGGCCGGGCGCGGTATCGGCGTGCTGATTGCAGGCGCCGGTGTCGCCGCCGCGCTTCCGGGCGTCGTGGCGGCCGCGACGACCCTGCCGGTGGTCGGCGTTCCGGTGGCGAGCGGTCCCCTGAACGGTGTCGACGCCCTGCTGGCGATCGTGCAGATGCCGCCCGGGATTCCGGTCGCCACGGTGGGCGTGAACCGGGCCGACAACGCCGGGTTGCTGGCTCTCCAGATCCTGGCGCTCGGCGATCCGGATCTGGCCGCGGCCCTGAAGGACTACCGCGGCCGGATGGGCGAGCGCGTGGCGGCGGCCGACGAGCGTGTGCGGCAGGACGCGGCGACGCTGGCATCCGGGGAGTGACTCGGCGGATGAAATTCGCGATTGGCGCCGATCACGCCGGAGTCGAGCTGAAGAGCCAGCTCGGCGAAGTGCTGCGGGAGCGCGGCATCGAGTTCGTCGACTTCGGCGCCGACGGGTCCGGGCCCGTCGACTACCCCGACCAGGCTGCCCAGGTCGCGCGCGCCCTGGCCGCCGGCGAGGCGGACCGGGGCCTGCTCGTCTGCGGCACGGGAGTCGGCATGGCGATGTCGGCGAACCGGTTCGCGGGCGTCCGGGCCGTCAACCCCACCGACAGCTACACGGCGCGCATGTCCCGCGCCCACAACGACGCGAACGTCCTGGCCCTCGGCGCCCGCGTCCTCGGCGCCGGCCAGGCCGCCGAACTGCTCGAGGTCTTCCTCGACACTCCCTTCGACGGCGACCGCCACACGGCCCGCGTCGCGAAGATCGACGGCGCGACGGCGTAGCTACGGCTGGACGTCGTCGGTCTGCGGGCTGAAACCGGTGACGAGCTCTCGGGCTGCGGTTGGCGCGTTGTAGCGGCGGCGAAGAGCTCTGCGGACTTCTCCGACGAGGTAGAGGGAACCGGTGACGACCAGGGCGTGGGCGGGACTCGAGGGTGTGGCGAGGCAGTGTTCGAGTGCGTTCGCGGCGTTGTCGTTGACAGCGGCTCGGCCGGCGGGAAGTAGCGGGGCCAATGTTCCAGGCGTGGCTGCCCGGGGATGGTCGAAATCCGTCAGCACGATCCGGTCTGCTTTCCTGGCCAACCGGGGGAGGCACTGTTCAGGGCACTTTTCGGCGAGAGACCCGTACAGAAGGTCGAACCGGAGTCCTGTCTCCTCGATGTGGGAGTGGAGCGCGGCTGCGCCCGCGGGATTGTGGGCGGCATCGAAGAGCACTCGGCGGTGCTCACCGTGGGCTTCGACGTCGACCCACTCCAGCCGACCCGGCCAGTGGACCGCTTCGAGGCCTTGCCTGGCGGCCCCCGGGTCGAGGTTTCGTCCGACGACGGCGCAGAACTCCTCTGCCGCTCGTATCGCCAGGGCGAGGTTCGTGAGCTGGTGGCCGCCGACCAGGGGCGCCCGGAAACCGTACTGAGCGTTCGGGGTCGTCAACGAGAGATGCCCGGCTTCGAGCCGGTGGTCGAACACGACTCCTGCCTCGGCGGCGACGAGCTCTGCGCCGCAGACCGCCGCGCAACGGCGAAGCTCGCGCTCCACCTCCGGCCTGCCGGGCCAGGTCAGGCAGGTGCGGCCGGAACGCATCACGCCGGCCTTCTCGCCGGCGATGGAGGTCAGGGTCCAGCCCAGTTGGGGCGCGTGATCGCGCGCCACCTGGGTGATCACGGAGAGCAGGGGGTCCGAGACGTTCGTCGCGTCGAGTCGGCCACCCAGGCCGACCTCGAACACCGCGGCGTCCACGCCGTGATGGGCGAAGTGCAGCCAGGCCGCCGCGGTCAGGCTCTCGAAGTAGGTCGGCGGCGTCTTGCCGGCGGCGTCCAGCACCCGCCTGAGCCAGTGCCCGAGTTCCGCTTCCGATATCGCCGCGCCGTCGATCCGCAGCCGCTCCTCGACGTGCTCGAGGTGGGGTGAGGTGTAGAGACCGCAGCGGAAGCCGGCGGCGCTCAGGATCGAGGCGAGCGCGGCGCTGGTCGAGCCCTTGCCGTTGGTCCCCGCGACCAGCACCGTCGGCACCCGGCGCTGCGGCCTGCCGAGCACGTCGAGCAGGCTCCGCGTGGCCTCGAGGCCCAGCTTCTGTCCCCAGACTTCGAGGCGGTCGAGGATCTCGCTCGCCGAGGGTCGGGTTTCGCCGGTCACCGGCGGGCTACACTACAACCGTCATGTCGGGTCACAGCAAGTGGAGCACGATCAAGCACAAGAAGGCGGCGCAGGACGCCCGTCGCAGCAAGGTCTTCACGCGGATCCTGAAGGAGGTCTCGGTCGCCGCCCGGCTCGGCGGGGGCGATCCCTCGGGCAACCCGAGACTCCGTCACGCACTGTCGGACGCGAAGGCGCAGAACGTGCCGGGAGACAACATCGATCGGGCGATCAGGAAGGGCACCGGAGAGCTCGAAGGTGTGTCCTACGAGGAAGTCACCTATGAGGGGTACGGCCCCGGCGGCGTGGCCATGCTGGTGGAAACCCTCACCGACAACCGGAACCGGACCGTCTCGGAGGTCAGGCACCTGTTCACCAAACACGGAGGGAACCTGGGCGAGAACGGGTGCGTCGCCTGGATGTTCCATCGCCGCGGCTTCTTCGCCTTCGATCGAGCTGTCCTCGAGGGCTCCGGGGTGGACGAGGATGCGCTGGTCGAGTTCGCCCTCGAACTCGAGGCGGAGGACTATGCGGTCGAGGACGAGAGCTACAGCGTCTACACCTCGGTCGAGGCGTTCCACGCGACGAAGGACGCGATCGAGGAGCGTGGTCTGACCGCGACCGTCGCGCAACTGACGATGGAACCCCAGAACCTGGTCCAGGTCGACGAGGGGGGCGCGGGTACGCTCATCCGCCTGATCGACGCGCTCGAGGATCAGGACGACGTGCAGAACGTCTGGGCCAACTTCGATCTCGACGACGAACTGCTCGAGCGGCTGGCGTCCTGACCGTCTCCCGGGCGCTGCCGTGATCGTTCTCGGGATCGATCCCGGGAGTCGCTACACGGGGTTCGGCGTGGTGGAACAGGAAGGGTCGAGGGTTCGGCAACTGGATGCGGGCCGGATCGTACTCACCGCCGAGCCGACGTCGGCGGCGCGCATGGCGCGGCTGGCCGAGGGCCTGGAGGAGACCCTCGAACGCTGGCAGCCGGCGGCGGCGGCCCTGGAAACGCTGTTTCACGGCCGCAACAGCCGCTCCCTGATCGCGCTGGCCCAGGCCAGGGGCGTCATCCTGTCCGTCCTCGGCCGGCGTGCCCTGGAAGTCCACGAGTACTCCCCGGCCCACGTCAAGCAGGCCGTCTGCGGCAGCGGCCGAGCCGACAAGACCCAGGTCTCCCGGATGGTCGACGTGCTCCTCGGACCATCGCCGGTGCGGCGCAGCGCCGACGCGGCCGACGCCCTGGCCGTCGCCCTCTGTTGTATCCACCGGCGGCCGCTGGAGCGGGTCATGGAGGCGGCCGGAGCGTCGCCGGAACGCGGTTGATCGGGCGGTTCCAATGCCGAACCCGTGTGCTATATTGCTCCACCGTTCCAAGGTGAGCCAGGCACCCCTCCGGTGTAGGGGTCACCGCATGTCCAGAATCGCGTCCGCCTTTGGCGGGCGGTTCAACCAGGCCCGTCGGCGGGCGCAGTTCTGAGGAGGTAGCTAGGTGAACATTGGTGGCACGTTCTGGAAGTTGATGAACGAGGGCGGCCCCGTCATGTGGCCATTGCTCGCTTTCTCCGTCATCGCGGCAGCGGTGGTGGTCGAGCGACTGATTGCGCTGCGGCGGGCTCGGATCAACGTACACGAGTTCCTCCCCAAGGTGCGGAAGGCGCTGGTCGTGAACCGCTCGATTCGTGAAGCGGTCAAGGTATGCGAGGAGTACCGCGGTCCGGTCGCCTCGATCCTCAAGGCCGGTCTGATGAAGTATGGCCAGCCCAAGGAAGACGTCGAGAAGACGATCGAGAATGCGGCGCTGTTCGAGATGGGCCGCCTCGAGCGCGGCCTCGCGGTGCTGGCCACCACGGCCAACGTCGCTCCGCTGCTCGGGTTCTTCGGCACGGTGACCGGCATGATGGCCGGCTTCGACGCCCTGGCGGCGCAGGGCCTGTCGAACCCCGGCGCGGTTGCCACCGGCATCAAGGAGGCGCTGACCACCACCGCGGGCGGTCTGGCGGTCGCCATTCCGACGCAGCTCGCCTACAACTACTTCATGAGCCGGATCAACAAGTTCGTCCGCGACATCGAGACTTCGGCGAACATGCTGCTCGAGACGTTCGGCGAGATGGAGCGCAGCGGCATCCCGCCGGAGTCCGGCGGCGACGCCGGCTAGAGGCGTTCACCGGTCTTCAGCCGAGTAGATCGACATGAAGCTCAAGGCAACCATCGAGCACAAGCCGAACATCCCGACGGCCTCGATGGCGGACATCGCCTTCCTGCTGATCATCTTCTTCATGCTGACGATCACCTTCGAGGTCGACAAGACCCAGGTGACGCTGCCGAAGACGACCCTCAGGTACGAGATCCCGAAGCAGTCCGCCTACGTTTCGATCGACCCGAACGGGCGCATCCGGGTATCCGACGGCACGGAGCAGAGCGCCCTGGTCAGCGCGGCCGACGAGGTTCTCTCGATGGCCGCGGGCGTCATCGCGATGGACCCGACGAAGGTCTTCGTCGTCAAGTCGCACGGCGACGTCGACTGGTTGAAGGTCGACGAGGTGATCGACGCGTTGAAGCGGGCCAAGGTCCGGGACGTCTACCTGCTGTCGGATCAGGTGACGGTCGACGACCTGTAAGCTACGAAGTGAGGGGATCAGAAACCCGATGCAGCCGATGGATGGAGGCGCAAGATGAAACTTGACCGTGATCGCCCGGACGATGAAATTCCGACCTCGTCAATGGCGGACATCGCCTTCCTGCTGATCGTCTTCTTCATGGTGACGACGACGTTCACCGCGACGCGCGGACTGGACTTCGCGCTTCCCGAGGACGACGACGATCCGCCGGTGGTCGAGAAGGAGGAATCGGTGCTGGTCGAGATCATGCCGACCGGCGAGTTGATCGTCGACCAGGATCCGATGCTGTTGCACGAGATCATCCCCTACCTGAAGCCGAAGCTCGAGCGGAACCCGAAGAAGCCGGTGATCATCCGGCCCGACATCGCGACGCCTTACAAGTTCATGGTCCAGGTCTACGACGAGTTGCGGCAGTGGGAGGACTACGGGCTTGAGCAGCCGATCAACATCTCGGTGCCGACCCAGCGCGAGATCCAGAGCTTCTGGTACTAGAAAGCGGAATACGCCGGGACCGGCTGGACGTTGAACTCAGACATCACGCGACATACACACCTGACCGAGAACCTGACCGAAGAGGGGTAACCGGATGAGTGACGAGAACCTCGAACAGGCTGACGCACCGGCAGAGGACTCCGCGCAAGGCGAAGCGACGGCGCTGACCTCCGCGGAACAGGGGCTGCTGACGTACGTGCAGGAGACCCGCGAGGACAACAAGACCTTCCGCTACTCGTTGGGGCTGGCGGTCATCCTCCACGGGATCCTGCTGATCGTGAAGCTGCCCGACCTGTACGGCGACGTGGTGGCGCCGCCGCCGAAGCCCAAGGTCTTCGTCGTGCAGCAGGTGCGCTTCAAGCCGCCTCCGCCGAAGGAAGAGCAGCAGATTCCGAAGCCCAAGTCGAAGAAGGTACCGATCCCCGATCCGACTCCCGACGAGCCGGAGCCGATCCGGATCGACGAGCCGGAGGAGATCGACATCCCCGAGGTCGACGATCTCGATCTCTTCGACCTCCCCGAGGCGCCGCCTCCGCCGGAGCCGACCGGGCCGATCTACGTCACCGGCGACGTGACGAAACCGGAGAAGATCAGTGACATCCAGCCCCAGTACACCGAGATTGCGCGCAAGGCGCGGATCCAGGGTGTCGTCATCCTCCAGGCGACGATCGACAAGAACGGCGACATCACCGACATCAAGGTTCTGAAGCCCCTGCCGATGGGCCTTGCGGAAGCCGCCGTGTCGGCCGTGCAGCAGTGGAAGTTCAAGCCGGCGACGCTGAACGGCAAGCCGGTCGCCGTGTACTACAACCTGACCGTCAACTTCCAGCTTCAGTAGAGCTGAGGAATACGGCCCAATCATGACTACTCGTCGATCCGTACTCGCACTTACGACGGTCTGCACACTGCTGACCGCTTCGGTGGCCATCGCCGGCTGGGACGAAGGCGTGGCCGCGTTCAAGTCCGGCAACTACGCTCAGGCGATCGCCGAGTTCCAGCAGTTCGTCGAGGAGCGCCCCGACCAGCAGGCCGGCTACCAGATGCTGGGCCGTTCCCTGCTCCGGGGCGGCAAGGCCGGCGAAGCGGTCGCCGCCTTCCAGAAGGCGATCGAAATGAAGGCCGACGACATCGGCAGCCAGGTGCTGCTTGGCCAGGCCTTTTACCAGAGCGGCAAGCCCAGGGAGTGCATCTCGACGCTCAGCAGGCTGAACATCGGCGCGTTGCCCGCGAACATTCAGGTCGGGGTGTACGAGACGCGTGGCGCCAGCTACGCGCGGTTGGGCAACACGGGAAGTGCGGCGGCCGATCTGGGCAGGGTTGCCGACCTGAAGCCCAGCGACGCCGGGGCTCGCTTCGAGTACGGCCAGATGCTCCACAACGATGCGCAGCTCGACCCGGCGATCGCAGCCTACGAGCGGGCGATCTCAATGGACGGCAGCAAGTCGGAGTGGAAGAAGGTCCTCGTGAACGCCCTGAAGGTCAAGGGACGGAGTACCCAGGGTTCCGGCAAGGCCGGCATCTACCGCAAGGCCGAAGACGTGGCGAGGAGCCTGGTCGGGAGCAGCCCCTCGTACGACAACCTCCTCCTGCTCGGCGAAGTGCAGCTTGGCGGCAAGAACTACGACTCGGCGGCATCGACGTTCCAGCAGGCGATCTCGAAGAAGCGCAACGACTGGCACTCCCACTTCTACCTGGGGCAGGCCTACGGCTCGCTCGAGCGTTTCAACGACGCCGAAGCGCCGCTGAACGACGCACTAGGCCTCGCGTCTGGCGATGCCGAGAGGCAGATCCTGGACTATCTCGGCTTCGTGCTCTCGAAGCAGAACAAGTACGATGCCGCGATTGCCGCCTACGAAGGGGCGGGCAACGCGGGCGGCGCCGCGCGGGTGCGTGAGAACAAGCAGATCGCGCAGGAGAACCGGGACGCCGACGAGTTCAACCGGAACATCGAGGAACTCGAGCGCCAGCGCGAGGAACTCCGCCGGCAACTCGAAGAGGTTCCCGGAGCGACGAACGAGCCTCCGCGCTAACAGAAGCCGACGTCCGAGGACGTCGACGGTGCCCGCCGGGCGTTGGTGCGTGCTGGGCTGGACCGCTGCCTGTCTTGCCCTCAGTCCGGCGGCCTTCGCCGACTGGCAGGCGGGCATCGACGCCTACAAGGCCTCGGACTTCGAGCAGGCCGTCGCTGAGTTCCGGCAGTTCGTTGACGAACGGCCGGATGAGCACGTCGGTCACCTCATGCTCGGTCGCTCGCTGTTCGGCGCCGGCCGGACGGACGAAGCGATCGAGCCGCTCGAGAGGGCGCTCGAACTGAGGCCGGACTATGACGCGGCGAGGCTCTATCTCGGTCGGTTGCTCCTCCACGCCGCTCGGACGACCGAGGGACATTGGGTCGGCATCAGGTACTGCGAGAGGGCAGCGGAGGTGCTCCGCGGGCTGGTCAAGGACAGTCCGACGTACGACCACCTGCTCCTACTGGGTCAGGCTCAGCTTGGCGCCGAGCGCTACAGGGCTGCGGCCTCCGTCCTGCGGCGAGCCGGCTCGCTCGAGCCGGGCGATTGGCGGGCATACGTGATCCTCGGGCAGACGTTCGCCCACCGAGGGCGCCACAAGAAGGCTGAGGCTTCACTTCGGACCGCTCTAGGGTTGGCCGACGGCGAGGACAGGAACCTGGTCTTGAACTGGCTCGGCTTCGTTCTGCGGGGCCAGGGACGATACGCCGAAGCCGCGGAGGCATACCACAACGCCGGCAACCCCGAAGCCGCTCAGGAGGTGCGGGAGGCCCAGCGGCGCGCGAGGGAGGAAGCGGAGGACTTCGAGGCTCTGGTAGAGGCGATACGCCGGGGCGGACCACCCAAGTGGCTCCCTGGGGACCCAGTCCAGGTCTCCGACGCCGCGCGCAGCCAGCGGAGCCCGGCCTCAGGGCCGTCGGGCCGCTAGCGGTCAGCCAGCTTGCGACCCAGAATCTCCCGGGCGGCTCTGGGTTCGGCGCTGCCGCGCGAGGCCTTCATGATCTGGCCGACCAGATAGCCGAGCGCCTGCTGGCGGCCGCCGAGGTACTCGGTGACGGCCTTTTCGTTGGCGGCGATCGCCTCGTCGGCCCAGGCTTCGAGCTGGGCGTCGTCGCGGACCTGGCGCAGGCCCAGGCGGTCTGCGATCTGGTCCGGGGTTTCGGACGAGTCCCAGGCAGCGGCGAGCACCTCCTTGGCGGCGGTGGTCGACAGCTCGCCGGAGTCGACCAGGGCAACGACGGCGGCGAGGCGCTCCGGCGCGATCGCTTCCTCCACGTCGATGCTCCGCTCCTTCAGCTCGCGCAGGAGTTCCGTCATCACCCAGTTGGCGATGGTCTTCTTGCCCTTCGGGTGGGCGGCGACGGCTCGCTCGTAGTAGGTCGCCAGGGCGACGCTGCCGGAGAGCAGCGCCGCCTCTTCCGAGCGCAGCCCGTAGGCCTCGCGGAAACGGGCGCTCTTCGCCCACGGCAGCTCCGGAAGCTGATTCGCGTGCCGTTCGATCCGTTCGCTGGACAGCACGACGGTCGGCAGATCGGGCTCGGGGAAGTAGCGGTAGTCGTGCGCCTCCTCCTTCGACCGAAGCGACCGGGTCACGCCGGTTGAGGGCTCGAAGCTTCGCGTCTCCTGCTCGACCCGAGCCCCCGAGGTCAGGACGTGCAACTGGCGTTCCCGCTCGTACTCGAGCGCCTTCGCCACGTGGCGGAACGAGTTCAGGTTCTTGACCTCCGTCTTCGTGCCGAGCGCGGTCTCGCCGACCGGCCGGAGCGAGAGGTTCGCGTCGCAGCGCAGGCTGCCCTCCTCCATGTTGCCGTCGCTGGCGCCGGTGTAGAGCAGGACCTGGTGAAGCACCTGCAGATAGGCCTGCGCGTCCGCCGGCGAACCGATCTCCGGCTCGGTGACGATCTCCACCAGGGGCACTCCGCAGCGGTTGAAGTCGACCAGGCTCCGGCCCGGGAGCGGGCCGCCTCCCGGCACCTCGTGGAGCAGCTTGCCGGCGTCCTCCTCCAGGTGGAGGCGGTGGATGCGAACGGTGTTTCCCGACGGCAGCGGTACGCCGCCCCCCTCGGCCAAAGGCTCGTCGTACTGGCTGATCTGGTAGCCCTTGGGCAGGTCCGGATAGAAGTAGTTCTTGCGCGCGAACACCGACCGCCGGCGGACCTCGCAGCCGAGGGCCAGCGCGAGCCGGATGGCCAGGTCGACCGCGTGCTGGTTGGTCACCGGCAGGGTGCCCGGATAGCCCAGACAGACCGGGCAGACGAGCTCGTTCGGTTCGGCGCCGAAGCGATTCTCGCAACGGCAGAACATCTTCGTCCGGGTGCGCAACTGGACGTGGACCTCCAGTCCAATGACAGTTTCCCATCCCGTGTCGACGGGAACTCCGACGGCACCCGTCCCGGTCGTGCTCTGCGCTACGCTCATGGCCGTCACAAATGGCCGCGGCATCCTACAGCAGGCGCAATGTCGCACTCGCGGCCTACCGCCGCCAGCCGGTGTGGGCCGCCTTTCTCGGCGCGGCGCCGCAGGGGGGAGGAGCCGGCCCGGAGGACGCGCTCAGGGTGCTGGCGGACCAGGTGCCCGAGGCGGCGGCGGTCGCGCCGGCCTGGCTTCGCCAGCGGCACGGCACCGACGTGCTGAGAGCGACGAGGCCTGGGCCGACCGGCGATGGGGATGCGCTGATCGTCTCCGAGTCCGGAGTCGCGGCCACGGTCTTCGTCGCCGACTGTGTGCCCGTGCTGATTGCCGCCGGCGACTCGGTGGCCGCGGTTCACGCCGGCTGGCGTGGTCTCGCGAGTGGTGTTCTGGCCTCGGCCCTCCGCGAGTTGAGCCGTGACTCGTTCCGCGGCGGGGCGTCGGCCGAAGCCTGGATCGGTCCGGCGATCGGCCCCTGCTGCTACGAGGTCGGCGAGGAGGTCGCCGTCCAGGTGGAGTCCCGGAGCGGTGCGGAGGTGGTCACTCGAAGACCCGGCCGGAAGCCGCACCTCGACCTGCCGCTGGCGGCGTCGCGGCAGCTTGCCGGCCTGGGCGTGGCCCCGGTGTCGACGGTGGAACGCTGCGTGCGCTGCAGTCCGGAGTGGTGGAGCTACCGCCGAGACGGCGCCCGGGCGGGCCGAAACTACGGGTTCATCTGGCGCGACTAGCGCTATTGCCGGGAAGTACGGCTGCGGGCCTTGCGCGTGGGGTCGATCCCGACGGAGCGGAGGAAGGCGAGGTCGCGGCCGTTGATCCTGAAGGGCGGCGCCGGTCGAGGCCGTTCCGTCTCGTCCTCCGTCTCGGTCTCGTCGTCACTCTCGAACGGCTTGCAGTCGAGGAACAGGTTCAGCGTGTAGCCTTCGCGCCGAATCGACTCGAGCCGGTCGTGGACGTCAGGCGATTCCGCGATCGCCTCGCACAGGGAGCGCGTGAGATCTTCGAGCAGTTGCTTGAGCCGGGGTTCCATGGCACCGAGAGCATTATCCCAGACAGACACTCCGCGCGACAGTCCGGGTTCGTCACCGGACGATCAGGCTCTCTGGGGGCCGGTCGTCGAAGAGCTTGGAGACGCGGGCTTCCGGCCCGTTTCGTTCGAGCCGTTGGCCGGCGACGTTTCCGCGCGGCGCTACGCGCGGCTGCGCCTCGAGAGCGGCGAGCAGTTCGTCGTCTGCGCCTACCCGGACGACATGGCCGACGTGGCGTCGCGGTTCCTGGCGGCGACGGAGCTGCTGAACCCGGCCGGTGTGCCGGTGCCTGGAGTCGAACGGTACTCGCTCGCCGAGACCGTCTGGATCCTCCTGGAAGACCTGGGGCCGCAGACGGTCTTCGACCGGTGGGAGGGTGGAGGTCTGAGTCCGGCGGCGCTCGACCGGTGCCTGACGGAGGCGGTGGCTCACATCGGCCGAATCCAGCTCCTGTCTCCCGACAGCGTGCGCGCTTTGGGCTCGCCGCCGCTCGACCACGACCTGCTCATGGCGGAGCTCGACCTGACCTGGGAACGCTTCCTCAAGCCGCGCGGGCTGGTGCGAAACCGGACTCTGGCCGGGCAACTGCGCGCTCTGGGCAACGCCGTGTGCGAGCGTCTCGGTTCGGCGGCGCCCGTGCCCTGCCACCGTGACTTCATGGTTCGCAACCTGATGCTGCGGGCTTCGGCACGGGAGGGGGCTGAAGCGGAGGTCGTCGTGATCGATCACCAGGACCTGCGGCTGGGCCCGCCGCACTACGACCTGGCTTCCCTGCTGAACGACAGCCTGAGCCTCTCCGACGGCCAGCGGCGGGGCCATCTTGCGGTACTGGGAGAAGACGCCGAGGAACTTGCCCTGTACAACGCCGCGGTGGCGCAGCGAATGCTCAAGATCGCCGGCACGTTCGCCCACTTTGCCGCGCTCGGCAATGACCGTCACTTGCCGTTGATCCGGCCCGCCCTGCGGCGGTTCTTCGACGCGCTGGACGCTCTTCCCGAAGGCCGCGAACTCGCTGCTCGCCTGCGCCGGGAGTGGACGGCGTTTGCCGGCGAACGCCCGGTGCACCAGCCTAACTGCTAGAGTCGCGGCCCGAGCCCGACGTTCAACAGGAGACCCCCATGCCTTCCATTGGCATCCAAGAGCTTCTCATCATCTTCGTCATCCTGATGGTCATTTTCGGCGGCAGCAAGCTGCCGCTGCTTGGCCGGGGGATGGGTGAGGGCATCCGCAACTTCAAGCGGGGGCTGCGGGGCGACGACTCCTCCGAGCTGGAGGAGGAAAACGCGTCTTCGTCGGCCGCGAAGAGCAGCTAGCCAGAGCCGCGGCCGTCAGCCGCCCGCCAGCACCGCGAAATCGAGCCCGCCCGGATTGACCGCGGCCCAGGCCGCGCGGTGGTGCGCGATGTAGACGCGGAGCACGCCGTTGGTGAATCCACGCGTCTCGCGGAAGGGGGGCAGGCCGCCGAAGCGGTCGACGGCGCCGGGGCCCGCGTTGTAGCCGGCGAGAGCCAGGACCAGGTCGTCGTCGAAGCGGCGCAGCAGGTACGCCAGGTAGCTCACACCCGCGTCGAGGTTCTGGCTGGGGTCGTAGGCATCGGCGACTCCGAACTGTTCAGCGGTCGTCGGCATCATCTGCATCAGGCCGAGGGCGCCCCGGGGCGAGACCGCCTCCGTATCGAACGAGGATTCGGCCTGGACCATGGCCGCCACGAGGAGCGGGTCGACGCCGTGTCGCTCGGCGGCGCTGACGATCAGGCCGCCGTACGGAATGAGCTGCATCCGGTCACGGACCGCGTCGTCGTTGGCGGCGCCGATGAACAGCTCGAAGCTCTCCCGGTACGACTGGATGCACTCGTACAGTGGACCCCTTCCCAGGTACGTGGAGGCGGCGCCGGCCGACGGTTCAATCCACGCCTGAACCTGCTCGAGGAGAACGATGTCTTCCAGAGGGGGCGACTTGGGCAACGGTTCCAGGTGCCGGCCGGGCGCGGTTTCGCGGGGCGTGCCGGCCAGAATGGCAGCAACCGCCACGGTCATGGCAATGGCCCGGTTCGGAAGGCTGAGTTTCAGGGAGGTCATGGGGACGTCTGCGCGTTCGTCGGCGCCACGAAATAGCTGGCAGATGAAGAGGCTTCTTGACGGCGCCAGACGGTCGCTGCCAGTGGGAGCGCCTGGTCACGTTGCAGGGAGCAAGCTCTATGCCAGTCCGGTACAGGTCGGACGAAGATCCGGGACGGCGAGCCTGCGATGCGTTTCGGGCCTTATCTCGACTGAATCCTCTTACTGGAGCCTCGGTAGTCGGTGGCCTGTATCTGAAGCGTGGCGACCTTGTTCCGCAGTGTGTTGCGATGGAGACCCAGGTGGTTGGCCGAGTTGGTGATGTTGCCGTGGTTGAGTTGCAGGGAGGCGAGGATGAACTGCCGTTCGAAGATCTCGCGGGCCTGCGCCAGGGTAACGCCCTGGGAAGCCAACTGATTCACGAGGCGATCAAGCTGGCCGTTGAGATCCTCGGTCGCGTCGTCCCGAAAACGGTCGTCTGGGCTGTGTGACTTCAACGCGAGTCAGATTCCGAAACGGCGATGTTAGCACACGCTTTGGGCGCTACAGGCCTGCGAAAGGCCCGTTTCGGGACAGGAAACGGGCGACTTTAGCGATCGTCCAGCACGGCGAGCGAATCGGCGGCCATCCGGGCGGCTTCGGTGTCCGGGAAGCGCCTCGAGACCTCGCGAAAGCGGCGCCGGGCGCCGTCCGTGTCGCCCAATCGTTCAAGTGACCGGCCCAGCTTCAGCAGCGCGTCGGGCACCTTGTTGCCGAGGGGAAAGTCATGGAGCATCTGCTGAAACGCGGCCATCGCGGCCCGGTCGTCACCGCGCGCGAACCGGCACTCGCCGATCCAGTAGAGGGCATTGTCGGATAAGTCTGTGTCGGGGAAGTCGTTGATGTAGTTCTGGAAGCCGCGTTCAGCCTCCACGTACTCGTGTCTCATGAAGGCCTGAAGCGCCTGGTCGTACAGTTCGTGGTCCGTGCGTTCGGCGGACGCCGCGGGGTTGGCCTCGGTCGCGGCCGGCGGTCGAGCCGTGTCGTCCTCGAGTTCGCTCACCTCGAGTACCTGCACCCTGGGCGGTGGTTGCGGATCGAACGGAGCGGGTGGAGGCGGGGCCGCCGCCAAAGTGCGGACCTCTTCCAGAGTTGCCTCGAGCTCGGCGATCCGTTCCCTGAGTCGGGCATTCTCGGTGTTGCTCGCCGAGGCCTCGGTCTCGAGCCGCCGCACCCGCTCTTCGAGTTGCTCGAGCTCGGCGCGGACGCCTTCGTTCGGGGTCCTCAGGCGATCGATGAAACCACCTGGCGTATCGGTCGAGGCGCAGCCGCCGCTCAGGCCGGCGAATGCAAGTATCGCCAGCGAAAGACGCGATTCAACTGCCGCTGTTCTCTTCCGCGGGCGGGCCATCCGGTCGATTCCTGTCCGGCCGGATGGGCGTGTCCGGCAGCTTGGTACGGAGTTTCCGGAGCTGCTCCTCCGAAGGCGCCTTCTTGAGCCACGGGCTGCCCGGAAACTCGTTCCGCAGTCGATCGCAAGCCTCGCGGAGGTAGTCGTAGCGGTCGAGTCCCAGCCGACTCGGAATCTGCTCGAGCACCAGCCGGTACGTGAGGCACATGTGGGCGAGGATCTTGTCGGGCTCCGGGTAGTCCGGGTATTGCTCGAGCATCTCCCTGAAGCGGTTGCCGGCGGCGGTGGGAGTACGGAAGCGGTAGTAGAAGGCTCCGACGACGAACTCGTGCTCCGCGAGGTGGTTGCGGACCTCGACGATTCGCTGGGCCGCCTGACCGGCGAACTGACTGGTCGGATACAGGCGGCGAACGTTCTCGAACTCGGTCAGCGCGAGCCGGGCCGTCTGCTGATCGCGGTCCGGCTTCTCCATGCGTTCGGCGAGCGAGGCGGCGAGACGGAACTGGGCGTAGGCCGCCTGGTCGGAAGTCGGGAACCGGTTCAGGAAGTCCCGGTAACGCTGCTCGGCTTCGACGTACGACTGGTAGCCGCCGCGCAGGAACAGTGCGTCCGCGGCCAGCAGCAGACCTTCGCGACCGGTCTCGGAGTTCGGCTCGACCTCGAAGGCGTGGACCAGGTGTTCGCGCGCCTGCGTGAACTTCTCGTCCTCCAGCAGTTGCTTGCCGATCTCGAGGGCCTCCGCCGACGAGAGCCGCAGAATGGGGTCGTCTCTGACGCCGCCGCAGCCGACGACCAGGCCCAGGGCGGCCGCCAGCAGGAGGTGCGGGCCGCGACGGTTCATTCGCCCGCCTGCCGCCGAAGGGCGACCAGCGTCTCGACCGGCCGGTCCGCGGCGAAGACGCCGGAACCCACGACCGCGACATCGACGTCGGCGGCCGCCACCTCGTCCAGGTTGCCGGGCTTGATTCCGCCGTCCATCTCGATGCTCACCGGCAATCCCCGTTCGTCGACCAGCGCGCGGAGACGCCGGGCCTTCTCGAGCACTTCGGGGTGGAAGGCCTGGCCGGCGAAACCGGGCACGACCGACATCAGCACGACGAAGTCCAGTCGATCCAGGTAGGGCAGGAGCTCGTCCAGCGGCGTCGCCGGGTTGATCGCCACGCCGGCGCCGGCGCCGCCCTCGCGGATGCGGGCCGCCAGCCGTCCCGGCTCCACCGTCGCCTCGTGGTGGATCGACACCCAGGCGGGCTCGCTGTCCAGATACCGGTCGAGCAGCGCTTCCGGGTTCGAGACCATCAGGTGGATGTCGAAGCCGATGCGCGTGCGCCTGGCCAGATCGACGATCACCGGTGGGCCGAAGGTCAGGTTGGGCACGAAGTGACCGTCCATCACGTCGACGTGGATCAACTGCGCGCCGCCGTCCTCGCAGAGTTTGACGGCGGCTGCCAGATCGGCGAGGTCCGCCGCCAGGATCGAAGGCGCGATCTTCATCGTTCAGGTTCTTGCGGGCGACCGTGCTTGCGGGCGGACTGGGCGGCTTCAGCGACTGTCTTGCGCGGCTACGACGAGGGCGATCGAATCGCTTTGCCGCAGGGGGTGGCCCGGGAGCGGGTATTGACGCAGGATGATCCCGGCTGGGACGCCTTCGTAGGGTTCGTACTTTACCCTTCCGAGTCGGAATCCGCGCGTCTCGAAGAAGTCGCGGACCGGGTCCTCGGGCAGGTCGATCAGGTCCGGCATGACGTACATCGCCCCGGGGTTGGCCAGGCTGACCATCAGGTCCACCTGGGACGAGGGGTCGATCGGGCTGCCGGCGGGAGGGTCCTGCCGGACGACGGTGCCCGGTTCGCCGGACTCGGCGAACACGCTCCGGCTCCTGCCCATCTGCAGCCCCGAGGCCGTGAGACTCACCTGGGCCGTCTGCAGGACCTGGCCGCTCAGGTCCGGCGTCTCGACGAGCTCCCGGCCCCGTGACAGGTAGACGACCACGCCGCTGCCCTCCTTGACCGCGCTGCCCGCGGGAGGATCCTGCCGGAGCACGTGGCCCGCCGGGACCGCTTCGTCGTAGCGGTCGTCCTCCACCCGCTGCAACGCCAGGCCGGCGGTGGCGAGGCCGGCTTCGGCCTGGCTTCGATCGAGGCCGATCAGGTCGGGCACGGCGATGACGCCGCTGCGGACGAAGTTCGAGAGCGCCAGGTAGGACGAGGCGCCCAGCAGGGCGACGAGCAGAGCCCCGTAGGCCGCGAAGAGCACGCCCCGCCGGAGCCAGGGGTTGCGCAGCGCCTTGCCGATCCAGTCCGGGAGCCTGCCTGCCATCATCGTCGAACCGCCTTCAGCGCCCGAGGCCGGGCAGGTTCTTCACCAGGTCGAAGTAGATCGCGAACAACATGATGGCCACGACCACCACCAGGCCGAACTGGGTGACCAGGTTCTTGATCTGGAGCGAGAGGTCGCGGCGCAGAACGCTCTCGAGCAGCAGGATAACGAGTTGGCCGCCGTCGAGCATCGGGATCGGCAGCAGGTTCAGGATGCAGAGGTTCAGGCTGATCAGGGCGATCAGGAACACCAGGTCGCTGAAGCTCCTGCGGGCCGCCTGACCGCTGATCCGGCCAATCTCGATCGGGCCGGCCAGCGCGCTCTGCGGTGAGACCCGGCGTTCGACCAGGCCGCCCAGGAAGCCGAAGATCTCGGTCGTCGTCTCCCAGTTGATCCGGGCGCTTTCCACGATTGCCGCGACCGGGCCGACGCGCTGATAGGAGAAGTGGCTGATCGCGATGCCGGCTCGGCCGACCCCGGCCTCGTTCGCCGGCACGAGCTGCACGACCAGACGGTCCTCGCCGCGGCCGATCTCGACGCTGACCTCCTCGCCCGCCCGCGGCTCGACGAGCCGGCGGAAGTCGTCGGCGTCGGCGACGGGATGGCCGTTGACGGCGTACAGCGTGTCCCCGTACCGCAGACCGGCCTGCTCGGCCGGAGTGTCCTCGAATACCTGACGCACCCGCGGCAGGAGGCTGGCGTAGAGCCCCGCGTCGCCCAGCTCGTACCGCGGCATCCGGTTAGGGACGAGCACGGTGCTCAGGGCTTCGCCGTCGCGCTCGAAGTCGATCTCGAGCCGGCGTTCCGGCGACATCAGGATGGTGTTCGAGAGTTCCCGCCAGTCGGACACGTCCTCGCCGTCCAGGCGCAGGATGACATCGCCCGCCAGGAGCCCGGCTTCGGCCGCGGCCGAGTCGGGCGCCACGCCGCCGATCTCGGTGCTCAGGTCCCGCGGGCCGGCCAGCTCGGTCCCGGCCATCAGTACCGCCGCGATCAGAACGATCGACAGGACGACGTTCGCCGCCGGGCCGGCCAGGAGCACGAGCACTCGCTGCCAGCGCGGTTTGGCGGTGAAGTCGCCCGCGTCGCCGGTCGGGTTCGCGGCGTCGATCCCCGAGAACGCGACGTAGCCGCCAAGCGGAATCATGGCCAGCCGGTACTCCGTGCCGCCGCGCTCGAAACCCCAGAGGCGGGAACCGATGCCGATGGAGAAGACCCGGACCCGGATCCGGAACAGCCTCGCGGCCAGGAAGTGCCCGAGTTCGTGGACGAAGATGATCACTCCGACCACGACCAGAAAGGCCAGTATGTTGCTCAGCAAGGTCACTGCTAGCGATGCTAACCGCGAAGCTGCTCGAGGACTTCCCGGGCGCGGCGTCGGCCCCAGGAATCCCATTCCAGGGCTTCGTCGATCGTCGCCGGCTCCGCGCCGCCGGCCTCCCGGCCGTGACGGTCGAGCACGTCCTCCACCGCCGGCACGATGGCGGTGAAGGGCACGGCGCCGCCCAGGAACGCCGCCACCGCCGTCTCGTTCGCCGCGTTGAGCGCCGCCGGCGCGCCGTTCCCCCGGACGAGCGCCTCGCGCGCCAGGGACGGCGCCGGGAAGAGCTCCGGGTCGACCTTCCTGAACCCGAGTTCGGAGGTCGTCTCCAGCAGGTTGCTCAGGCTCTTGGCGGCGCCGTCGTCGGAGCGCGGCCAGCGTTCGGGATGGGACAGGGCGTACCGGATGGGGTACTCCATGTCGTTGGCCGAGATCTGGGCGATCGAGTTGCCGTCCCGGAACTCGACGATCGAGTGAACGAGGGATTGCGGGTGGATCAGGATGTCGATCCTGGAGCCCGGAACGTCGAACAGGTAGCTTGCCTCGATCAGTTCCAGCCCCTTGTTCATCAGGGTCGCGGAGTCGACGCTGATCTTGGCCCCCATGTTCCAGGTCGGATGGGCGGTTGCCTCGGCCGGCGTGACCGTGTTCAGGGTTGCCGGGTCGCGGTCCAGGAACGGACCGCCCGAGGCGGTCAGCACGAGGCGCCGGACCTCACGGCGCCGACCCGCGCGGAGCGCCTGGTGGATCGCGGCGTGTTCGCTGTCGACCGGCATGATCTTCGCGCCCGAGGCGGCCGCCAGCCGGCGCAGGAGCGGGCCCGCGGCGACCATCGCCTCCTTGTTCGCCAGCGCCAGGTCGGCCCCGGCGGCGAGGGCCGCCGCGGCGGGCCTGAGACCGGCCGCGCCGACGATCGCGGTCAGCACGAGATCGATGTCGCGGGCGCCGACCGCGTCGACCAGTGCCGACTCGCCCCAACGGAGGTCGGTACTCGGGGGCAGCTCGGCGCGAATCGCTTCCGCGGCCTCCGCCGTCGCGACGACCATCCGGCGGGGACGGAACTCGTGGGCCAGCTCCCGGAGCCGGACCGGTCGGGTGCCGCCGGCGGCCAGCAGGGAGACCCCGAGTCGGTCGGGGTGCCGGCGCGCGACGGCGAGGGCGGCTTCACCGACCGAGCCGGTGGCGCCAAGAACGCCAAGCCTGCGCGCGCTCACGGCAGGAGCGACGGCGTCGCACCGGCCTGGACGGCGACGTAGAACAGCGGCGTCGCCAGCAGAACGCTGTCGAGGCGGTCCAGCAGGCCGCCATGGCCCGGCAGAAGGGCGCCCGTGTCCTTGACCGCCACCGCCCGCTTGAGCATCGACTCGACCAGATCGCCGGCCTGACCCGCGCCGCCGCAGAGCAGCGCCAGGACGGGGACGTCCGGGCCGAGGGCATCGGGTCCGCGCCACACCAGGATCACCGCGACGCCGGCGGCGCAACTGGCGGCCAGGCCGCTGACCGCGCCCGCGATCGTCTTCTTCGGGCTGAGCACCGGCGCCAGGGACCGGCGTCCGAGCAGACGGCCGCCGTAGTAGGCGCCGATGTCACCGAGAGACGCGACGACCAGGACCCAGAACAGGAGCACCGGTTCGACGACGTGGAGGTTGATCGCGGCGACCAGGAACAGGCCGAGCCAGAGGGCGCCGTAGGTGAACAGCGCCGAGGTCAGGAGCCGATCGCGGATGTCGGCGTGGCTGGCGAGGCCGACTGCCGTCGCCAGGGCGAGGATGAGGGCCGCGGCGGCGAACCAGGTGCCGGCGCCGGTCAGGCCGGCCGGCAGCGGCACGTCGATCAGTTCGTTCGCGGTCGCGTCGGCCAGGGCGAGGACGCCGACCGCGAGCCAGAGCGCCCAGCTCACGGTCCGCGAGACGACGATCCGCTGCACCAGCGCGCTGTACTCGGCGGCTGCCACGAGAACGACGAGCGTGACCGCCACTCCCAACAGGACGGGGTCGAGGTAGAGGACGAGAGCGGCTGTCAGGGCCGCGGTCACGACGCCCGTGACGACGCGTTTCATTTGCCGTGATCGTATTCCACGCGCTCCAGGCAGAGGCCCCGCGCGGGAGCGTTCGGGCCCGCCTCAGCGCGCGGCCGACCGGCGAGCAACGCGGCCATCTCGTCCGCCGACCGGCGGCCGAGGCCGACCTCCAGGGTCGTGCCGACCAGGGCGCGGACCATGCCGCGCAGGAACCCGTCGCCGGCGACGCGGAACCGGATCTCGTCTCCCTGTTCGGTCCATCCGGCTTCGTGAATCGTCCGCACCGTGCTGCCGTGGCTGCCGCCGGCCTTGGCGAAGGCCTCGAAGTCGTGCCGTCCGCGGATCAGGGAGGCCGCCGACTTCATCGACTCGAGATCGAGTCTGCGCGGCGCCGGGACGACGAAGGGCGCCCGGAACGGGTCGATCACCGGCGCGGTGCAGAGCCGGTAGCCGTAGACCTTGAACGACGCGCTCTTGCGGGCGTGAAACGAGTCGTCGACGGCGTCGGCGGCAAGCACCCGGATCGCAGCCGGGAGATGGTGGTTCACGCCGTGGACGAGCGCCCGGCGGGTCCCGCCGGACGGCAGGGTCCCGGCCGGGAGGTCGAGATGCGCCGCCTGCCCGGAGGCGTGGACCCCGGCGTCGGTGCGTCCCGCGCCATGAACGGTGACCTGCCGGCCCGCGACCGCCGCCACGGCCTCCTCCACGACCTGCTGCACGGCCAGGGCGTTGTCCTGGCGCTGCCAGCCGGCGTAGTCCGACCCGTCGTAGGCGATCAGCAGGCGGTACTTCATGGTGACGGGGGCCCAGGGCGTCGGCGCTCGAGCACGAGCAGAATCAGTGGCGGCAGCCAGACGGCGCCGTAGACCCAGGGAAAGTACGGCAATTCGGTCAGGGCGGGAAGATAGGCCAGAGGCAGGGTCGCGGAAAGCGCGAGGACGGCGCGGGTGCCGGTCAACGCGGCCCAGGGCAGGATCCAGATCAGGTACCACGGGTAGAGCGTGGGGCTCATCAGAAGGACGACGGCGAAGGCTCCGAAGGCCGCCCGGACCGGTCCCGGGCGCCGCCGCCAGAGACGAAGCCAGAGAACGGCCGCGGTGGCCAGGAGCACGACGCGGGCGAGGAACCGGGGATAGGCGTACGAGTAGAGCGTGCTCCAGGGCGTCGCCTCGACGTCGCCGCCGAAGATCACCCGCAGGACGTGGACGACCCCGGAAGCGGCCAGGTCGAGCCGCAGCGCTGCGATCAGGCGCCATAGCGGCTCGTAGAGAGGGCCGTTGTAATCCCAGCGCAGCGCGTACTCGACCAGACCGGGCGGGACGCCGCGGGTCCACAGCAGTACGCCGACCGCCGCCGGCAGCAGCAGCGAGCCGGCGCCGACCGCGAAGCGTCGCCTGTACCGGCCACCGGCGCGTCGCCACCAGAGGGGCAGCGCCGCCAGGGGCACCAGCTTGGCCAGCACCGCAAGCGCAGCCACCACCCCAGCCGCTGCCCACTGAGTGCGCCGGCGTCCCCGCCGGCTGCCGCCAACCAGCAGCCACACACAGCCAATGACCAGAGAGGCGCCGAGCACGTCGACATGCCCCATGCCGGCCCCCTCGACGACAAGCAGCGGATTCCAGATGTAGGCGAGGGCCATCCACGCATTGCCGCGACGGCGCGCCAGCAACAGCAGCAGCACGCAGCCGGCCAGGTCGACGGCGGCAAGCGCCAGCTTGTACGCGAGCAGGGGCCTTGGCAGAGTCGCGGCGCCGGCGAACATTCCCAGCGCCAGCGGCGGATAGACCGTGGCGACGTCACGATGCGCGGTCTTCCGCCACAGCTCGTCGCGCAAGCCGGCGAGGCTCTCGTCGTCCGGCGCCAGGAGATACGGGTTCGCTCCCGAGGCGGCGACGCGTCCGTCCCACACGTACCGGTAGACATCGTCGGAGAGGCTCGGCGTGAGCGGCAGCGCGAGCAGCCGGAGCACGACGGCCACCGCCAGGACGCCCGCGACCGGAACGTCGCCGTGCGGGCCCATCGCCGCGCCCAGGCGCCGCAGCCCCCACCACAGCGCGCCGAACGCCAGGAGCAGGACCAGCAGGAAGGAGACGCCAGCGCCCGGAGCGCCCGGCACGGGAACCAACCCCGCGCGGTCGAGCACGAGCAGCCCGGCGAAGCAGGCGAGCAGAGGCCACGCGGCCGCACCCAGTTCCGCGGCGCCGGTTCCCGCCGCTCCGAGCCCTCGTCCCCTTGCCATATCGTCAGCGTACGTGCTCTTGCCGGTCTACTACGCCGTTCTCGGTACGCTCGCTCTCTACGGACTGCATCGGCTGGTCCTGCTCCTGGTGCTTCGCCTGTCGCGATCGCCAGTCGACGGCGAGGGTGACGGCGCTGACTCCGCTGACGTTCAAGATAGCGCGCAAGGGGACGTCGTGTGGCCCCTCGTCACCGTCCAGCTCCCGATCTACAACGAGCGCTACGTTGCCCCCCGGCTGATCGCCGCCGTTCTCGACTTCGACTACCCCGCGGACCGGCTCGAAGTCCAGATCCTCGACGATTCGACCGACGACACCGCCGACCGGGTCGAGGCGGAGCTCGCCCGGGCGTCAGCGGGGAACCGGCCGCTGCCGCTCGTTCGGCACCTGCGGCGGAAGGACCGGCAGGGCTTCAAGGCGGGCGCTCTCGCCGCCGGCCTGGAGCAGGCGCGGGGGGAACTGATCGCCATCTTCGATGCCGACTTCGTGCCGGAACCGGACTTCCTGCGGCGGACGGTGCCGGCGTTCCGCGATCCGGGGCTGGGCATGGTCCAGGCCTGCTGGGGCCACATGAACCGCAAGGACTCGCTCCTGACCCGGGCCCAGGCGGTGCTGCTGGACGGCCACTTCCTGGTCGAGCAGGCGGCCCGGTACCGGGCGGGTTGCTTCTTCAACTTCAACGGCACCGCGGGCGTATGGCGGCGGCGCGCGATCGAGGACGCGGGGGGCTGGCAGGTCGACACGCTGACCGAGGACCTCGATCTCTCCTACCGGGCGCAGCTCGCCGGATGGCGCTTCATGCTGAGGACGGACCTCGCGGTGCCGGCGGAGTTGCCGGCCCGGGTCAACGACTTCAAGAGCCAGCAGCACCGCTGGGCCCGGGGATCGGCTCAGACGATGCGCAAGCTCCTCGGGCGCATCCTGCGCAGCGCGGCGAGGCCGCGGGTCAAGCTGGCGGCGGCCGCGCACCTCACCTCGGGCATCTGCTACCCCCTGCTGGTGGCTCTCGGGCTCCTCCTGTTGCCGGCGATCCTGGAGCGGCAGGAGTCGCCGCACCTGCTGCTGTGGATCGACGCGCCGCTGTTTCTGCTAGGGACGGTGGCGGTAGCCGGTTGCTACGCCGCCGGCCAGCGCCGGGCCGGGCGGCGCGGATCCAGGTTCTGGTTCGACGTGCCGCTCGCCATGTCCATCGGTATCGGCCTGTCGCTCAACAACTCGGCCGCGACGATCAGCGGACTGTTGCGCCGCGGCGGCGTCTTCGCGCGCACACCGAAGATCCCGGCGGCCGCCCGCAACCCGCCGGCGCTCTACCGGTCGGGAGCGGTATGGAGTCTCTGGGGCGAAGCGACGCTGGCCCTCTACTTCTGGGTCTGCGTCGCCGCCGCGGGTCTCTACGGACGCTGGTGGTCCCTGCCTTTTCTCTACCTGTTCGCCCAGGGGTATAGCCTGATCGCCCTCGGCGGCGCCCTGCCCCGGCTGGGGCGCCGTGCCGGAACCACGTAGCCCGGCGATGACCAGCCCCCTGACACGTCATCCACCGCCTTCTTCCGCCGTCCAGGTCGTCGTGCGCCCGGCGCAGCCTTCGGATGCGGCCTTCCTCCGTCGCTGGCGCGCCGAACCCGCGGTGCGCCGGTACCAGCCTCTCCACAACGTGTCCGTTGCCAGGCTGCGCGCGGACCTGGCGGCGCAGCGCCCCAGGGATCTCTACCGCGGTCGCGGCGACCGCTACACCTGGATGATCGAAACCGACCGGGAACGCTCGGGCTGGGTCACTCTGGCGGTCGTGAACTGGGAGCACGGTCTGGGCGAACTCGGCTACGCCCTGGCGACCCGGCATCACGGCCGCGGCACGATGACGGCCGCGCTCGGCCAGTTGCTGCCGGAGCTCCTGCTGCGAACGCCGCTGGAGCGCCTGGAGGCCCGCTGCGCGATCGACAACGACGCCTCCCGCAAGGTGCTGGAGAAGCTGGGATTCGTGCGTGAAGGCAAGCTCCGCTCCTACTTCGTTCTGCAGGGGCGTCGCACCGACCACTACCTCTACGCGCTGCTCCGCGAGGACTACATTCCAATGTAACCTCCGACGATTCTGCGCTAGGGTTGCGCATTCCGAACGGTCAACAGGGCGTCGAGGTGGAGGTAGTCGATCGTGAGTAGCGGGGCTGGGCAGGAGGCGCGGTCGGAGGCGGTGGACGCCGTGTTGAAGAAGCTGGAAGCCGGGATCGAGGCGTTTCACGCGGATCGGATCGGGGAAGCCCGGTCCGAGTTCGAAGCGGTGATCGCCGCGGGGGCGGAGAGCCGGCTCGCCAGCCGCGCGGGGGACTACCTCGCGGCTTGCGACCGGGCCGAAGCGTCGCAGGACGGGAAGGGCAACGACGCGTTTCTCGAGGCCGTCATGGCCCGAAACGACGGCGACCTGGAGGGCGCCCTGAAGATCTGCACGGCGGGCTCGCGCACCAGGGACGGCCGCTTCGTCTACCTCGCCTCCTGTATCCGCGCGCTGCGGGGCGAAACGGAGCCGGCGCTCGATTCACTCGCGAAAGCGGTCGAGCTGGATTCGACGAACCGGGTGCGGGCCTTTCACGATGCGGACTTCGCTTCCCTCAACGAAGACGAGCGCTTCCTGAGCCTCGTCCATGACGACAGCGACGGAGGATGACGCCCGGCACCGCCGCGGCCGTCGTCCTCGCTGCCGGTCACAGCAAGCGGCTCCGTTCGGAACAGCCGAAGGTCCTTCACGGGGTGGGCGGCAGGCCGCTCGCGTCCTGGGTCGTTCAGGCCGCGCGGGAGGCGGGCTGCGCGCCGATTTGCGTCGTCGTCGGGAACGGCGCCGACCAGGTCCGCTCGGTGCTCGAAAGCGAGGACGCGGGCGCCGGCGACCTCGTCTGGGTGGAGCAGCCGGAGCAACGGGGCACGGGACACGCGCTGTCGATGGCTCGCGGGGTTCTGCGTTCCGAGGGGCTGGCCCTGGTTCTCTCCGGCGACGCGCCCCTGGTCCGCCCGGGAACCCTGCGTGCCCTGCTCGAGGCCGCGGCCGCTGGCTGGGGCAGTCTGGCGGTCGCCGACCTTCCCGAGCCGGGGAGTCTCGGCCGCGTTGTCCGCGAGGAGGATCGCCTCGTCCGGATCGTCGAGGCGGCGGACGCCGACGAGGACACGCTCGCGCTTCGCACGGTCAACTCCGGTCACTACGCGCTCCCGGTTCCTGAGATCTTCGAGTGGCTCGAGAAGGTCGATGCCTCCAACGCCCGGGGCGAGTTCTACCTGACCGACGCCGTTTCGGCCGCCGCCCGCGAGCATCCGGTGGCGGCGGTGCGGCTCGAGGACGCCTCGGAGGCGCTGGGAGTCAACTCGCGCGCCGACCTCGCCGCGGTTCAGCGCGTCTTCTACCGGCGTGCCGTGGATACCCTGCTCGCGGCCGGCGTCACCGTCCTCGACCCGGAGAGCGTCTGGATCGATGCCGGCGTGACCGTCGGCGCCGACTCGGTGCTGCACCCGAACGTCACCCTGCTCGGCGCCTCCAGCGTGGGGAGCGGCTGCACCGTCCACAGCGGCGCCTGGATCCGCGACAGCGTCCTCGACGACGGCGTCGAGGTGCTGCCCTACTCGGTGCTCGACGGCGCGCGTGTCGCCTCGGACTGCACGATCGGCCCCTTCGCCCGCCTGCGGCCGGAGGCCGTGCTGGAGGACGGCGCCAGGGTCGGCAACTTCGTCGAGGTCAAGAAGGCGACGCTGGGCCCCGGAGTCAAGGCGTCCCATCTTGCCTACCTGGGCGACGCCTCGGTGGGCGCCGGCGCCAACATCGGCGCCGGGGTCATCACCTGCAACTACGACGGCAAGAAGAAGAGCCGCACCGTGATCGGCGAGGGGGCCTTCGTCGGCAGTGACTGCATCCTGGTGGCGCCCGTCGAGGTCGGCGCCGGGGCGTACACGGGCGCCGGCTCGGTGATCACGAAGGACGTGCCCGAGGAGACGCTCGCGGTGGGACGGGCGCGCCAGAAGAACATCAAGCGCCGCCCCCGGTGACGGCGTGGACTTCCGTTCCCGGTTGAACCCGGAACAACTCGCGGCGGTCACCCACGACGGCGGCCCGTTGCTCGTCGTCGCCGGCGCCGGTTCGGGCAAGACCCGGGTCATCACGTACCGGATCGCCTGGCTGATCGCCGAGCGGCAGGTCGAGCCGTGGCGGATCGCGGCCGTCACCTTCACCAACAAGGCGGCGGACGAGATGCGCGGGCGGGCGCTCGACCTGGTCGGCGGGAACGCGAACGTCTTCGTCGGCACCTTCCACCGCTTCTGCGTCCGCCTGCTGCGGCGCTACGGCGACCGGGTGGGTCTGCGGCCGGACTTCGCGATCGTCGACGCTCCGGACCAGTTGCGGCTGATCAAGGCGTCGCTCAAGGCAGAGAACCTCGACGAACAGGCGTTCCAGCCGCGCGCGGTCCAGGGGCGGATCAGCGGGGCGAAGAACCGACTGCTCGCGCCGCCCGCCTTCGAGCAGGAGGCCGAGGACTTCTTCGACCGTCACGTCGCGGCCGTGTTCCGCCGCTACCAGGCCGAGCTGCGGCGGACCGGCGGCGTCGACTTCGACGACCTGATCGCGCTTGCCGTGCGCCTGCTGCGCGAGGACGAGGAGGTCGGCGCGCGGGTCAGGGGACGCTTCCGCCACCTGCTCGTCGACGAGTTCCAGGACACGAACGCGGCTCAACTGGAACTGGTCAGGAACCTGGTGCTCGACCCGGACGGTTCCGTCTCGGGCCTGACCGCGGTCGGCGACGAGGATCAGAGCATCTACGGCTGGCGCGGGGCCGAACTCGACAACCTGCTCCGGTTCGAGAAGCACTTCCCGGGCGGGAGCGTTCGCAAGCTGGAACGGAACTACCGCTCGACCCAGAACATCCTCGACGCCTCGGGCGCCGTCATCGCCCGCAACGAAGAGCGCCGGGGCAAGACCCTGTGGACGGACAAGGGCGCCGGCGAGCCGCTGCAGCTCTTCTTCGCCGGCGATCACGAAGACGAGGCGCGCTGGGTCGTGGGACAGTTGGCGGGGCTGCGCACGGACGGGCTCGAGTTCGGGGACATGGCCGTGCTGGTGCGCACGAACGCGCAGACCCGGGCGATCGAGGACCAGTTGCTGCGCGGCGAGATCCCCTACTGCCTGGTCGCCGGCGTTCGCTTCTACGAGCGCGCCGAGGTCAAGGACCTGATCGCCTACCTGCGGGTCATCGCCAACCCGCAGGACAACCTGTCCCTGCGCCGGATCCTGAACCAGCCGCGGCGGGGAATCGGCGGCAGGACCGAGCAGGTGCTGCTCGAGCGCGCGGCCGAGATGGGCAACTCCCTGTGGGACGCGATCCGGCTCGATCCCCTCCAGGAGCTGCCGGCCCGCAGCCTGCGCGCGGTCCGGAACTTCCGCGGCCTGATCGAGGCGCTGCGCCGGGAGGCGGAGCGCCAGCCGCTGGCCGAACTCGTGCGGGGCGTGATCGTCGCCGCCGGCTTCGAGGCGCTCTACGGCAAGGGCGACGAGGAAGGCCGGGAACGGCTCGAGAACCTGAACGAGCTCGTGTCGTCGGCTCACGACTTCGAGACCCTGCACGGCCTGACCGGCGTTCCGGCGAGGAACGCGACCCCGGCCGGCAACGGGCAGCGCGAGGCTGCCGGCGAAGAGACGCTCTTCGACGAGGAGACCGAGCCGGCGGTGAGCCCGCTCGTGAACTTCCTGGACTACGTCTCCCTGGTCAGCGACACGGACGGCCTGAACGCCGAACTGGGCGTCGCCGTGATGACGCTCCACAGCGCCAAGGGCCTCGAGTATCCGGCCGTCTTCGTGACCGGTCTCGAGGACGGTCTGCTCCCGCACTTTCACGCCGGCCTGGCGGCCCGCGACATCGAGGAGGAGAGGCGGCTGTTCTACGTCGGCATGACCCGGGCCGAGCAGCGGCTGTTCCTCAGCCTCAGCCGTCGCAGGATGGTCGCCGGACAGTTCCAGGACCAGCAACCCTCGCCCTTCATCGCCGACCTGCCCGAGGAACTGGTCGAGACCACGCGGAGCGCGGAACTCTTCGGCGGCCCGCGGACCGCCGGGGTCCGCGGCTTCTTCGGCGCCGACCGCGCCGCCGCCGGAGCTGGTTCCTTCCGGGCCGGGTCTCCCGGAGGCGCCCGGCGCGGCCGCAAACCGCCGAGCGAACGGATCGCCGGCGTCCTGCGACCCGGCGCCGTCGTGCGTCATGCCACCCTGGGCAAGGGCGTCGTCCTGCAACTCGACGGAGACGGCGAGAACGCGAAGCTGACCGTCTTCTTCGACAAGGCCGGCAAGCGGAAGCTGATTCGCCGCTACGCCCCGCTCGACGTGCTGTAGGTGGTGCGGCGACGGTGCTATCATTCGCCGCCTTGCCTGTCGGGGCGTGGCGCAGTCTGGTAGCGCACCTGCCTTGGGCGCAGGGGGTCCTCAGTTCAAATCTGGGCGCCCCGATATCGCTCGCTAGCCTTGGCCTCGGCTAACCTGTCGCTGTCGCTTTCACCTGCCTGTAGCTCAGCTGGATAGAGCGGCGGCCTTCTAAGCCGCGGGTCGGGGGTTCGAGTCCCTCCAGGCAGGCCAGATCGTTGAGAGTTCGGTTTGAAGATGTCTGGTGGATGTAGCTCAACTGGCAGAGCGCTTGATTGTGGTTCAAGTGGTTGGGGGTTCAAGTCCCCTCATCCACCCCATCTCGATCCCGAAACCGTCCCGTTCGCGCGCCCGTAGCTCAGCTGGATAGAGCGACGGCCTCCGGAGCCGTAGGTCAGGGGTTCGAATCCCTTCGGGCGCACCACAGCGGACGCGGCTTATGCTCTGACCGGATGACCGCTACGGGGCAGAAACCAGGCCGACCGCTCCGCGTCCTGCTCGTGCGCCTTTCCGCGATCGGCGACTGCATCCATGCGGCGCCGGTGGCGTCGGCGATTCGCCGCGCCCACCCGGACGCGTTCATCGGTTGGGCGGTGCAGGAACCGGCCGCGACCCTGCTGCGCGGCTACGCCGGCGTCGACCGCTTCCACCTGTATCCGCGTCGCGCCAGTGGAGTCGCCGCGCACCTTGAGGCGCTCAGGCGCTTCCGCCGCGAACTCAGGAGCAGCCGGTACGACGCGGCTCTCGACGTCCAGGGCCTCACCAAGAGCGGCCTGGTCGCCTGGTGGAGCGGCGCCCGGCAGCGGATCGGTTTTCGCGGCGGCCCGGCGATGGGCAGCCGCGAGTTGAACGCCCTGTTCCTCAACCAGCGCTTTGCCGTCGGTCTGGATGTGAGCCACGTCGTCGACCGCAACCTCGCCTTGTTGAGCGCTTCGGGACTGCTCGTCGGCGCCGCCAGTCCGGTCGCGGAGTGGCATCTACCCGAGTACGCCGAGCCCGCGCCCCTTTCGTTCCTCGAGCACCATGGTCTGAGCGACGGCCGTTATGCGGTGGTTTCGCCCGGAACGATCTGGCGCACGAAGCGCTGGCCCCCGCACCACTTCGCGGATGCTGTCCGGCGCCTCGGGCGCGACCGCGATCTGCCGGTGGTCGTCGCCTGGGCGGGCGGGGAGGAGCGACGGGCGGCTGAGGAGATCGTCGCCGCCGGGGAAGGCTGTCGTGTCCTGCTGGCGCCGCCGACCGACCTCCGCGAACTGGCCACGCTCCTGCGGCGCGCGGCCCTGTTCCTGGGCTGCGATTCCGGTCCCGCTCACCTGGCGGCGGCGCTCGGCGTGCCCTGCGTTTCGGTGTTCGGCCCGACCGATCCGGCCCGCAACGGTCCGTACGGGCCACGGTCCGCCGCGGTGCAGCTCGACCAGAAGCTGGACTGCCAGCCGTGCTGGCGGCGGACCTGCGGCCGTGGCGACTTCGCCTGCCTGGAGCGGCTCCATGCCGACCGGGCTGTTGCCGAGTGTCTGGTGAGGCTCGACACGGCATAGGCTCTTCACAGGATGCCGGAACCCCCAGACGACGCCTCGCCGGCCATCCGGCCGCCGACGTTCGACCGGACCGCCTTCCGGCTGCTCGTGGCGGCCGTCGTGATGGGCGGGCTCACGATCGCGATCGTCATGCTCTGGCGGGAGTTCAGTTGGCTGATGGCGCTGTCGAGCGGCGCCGGCGTCGCCGTTCTCATCTTCTTCAGCGGCCGGGCCGTTCGCGTCCTGCGCTTCGAGTACCTCCGTCCGCCCTTCGAGCGGGAGGACTAGGGGATTGAGCCCCGGATGAAGGTCCGTCCCTGGCAGGTCGAGGCGGCCCGCACCGAGTTCGAGCACCCGCTTCTGCAGCTCGAGGCCCAGGAGCTGCGCGCCGGCGCCGACCGGCGCCAGGCGGTGGTCCTGCGGTCCGCGGACTGGGTCAACGTGATCCCGCTGATCGAGGCCGAGCCGGGAGCCGACGGCAAGGGCGCGACGGTCGTGTTCGTCCGCCAGTGGCGCTTCGGCCGCGCCGCCGAGTCCCTGGAGATCCCCGGCGGTATCGTCGAGCCGGGCGAGGACGGGGGAGTCGCCGCGGCGCGGGAACTCCACGAGGAGACCGGCTACCGGGCGGGAACGGTCGAGCGACTCGGCGAAGTCGAACCGAACCCCGCGATTCTCGACAACGTCTGCTCCCTCTGGTTGGCCCGTGACCTGGTCCACACCGGCGACCCGATCGGTGACGGCAGCGAGGAACTCGAGGTGGTTCACGTGCCGCTGCGCGAGGTTCCCGAGCGGATCGAGAGCGGCGAGATCAGCCACTCTCTCGTCGTCACCGCCTTCTACTTCTTCGCCCGCCGGTACGGCTTCTCTTGAAGCTCAGGGGCGTCTCGCTGGACGCGACCGGAACGCTGATCGCCTGTCCGCGCCGCGGCGAGATCTACGCCGAAGTTCTCTCCCGCCACGGTCTCGATCTTTCCGTCGCCGAGATTGAGCGTGGCTTCCTGACGGCCTGGAAGGAGTTCGAGTGCCGCCTGAGCCGCGGCGAGGACCGGTACAACAGCCATCCGAACGGGGCTCGCGGCTTCTGGGGCGATCTCCTGGACCGCATGTGTCTCCTGCTCGAGCGGGAAGCGCCGGGACCCTTCGCCACGGCGGAACTGTTCGCCCGCTTCGAGCGCGCCGACGCCTGGGAGCTCCGGCCCGGCTGTCGGGAAGTGCTCTCCGAGCTACGTAACCGGGGCCTGCGCGTTGCCGTGACCAGCAACTGGGACCGGCGCCTGCCGCGGGTGCTGGCCAACCTCGGGCTGGGGCGCTACCTCGACGCCGTGGTCTGCTCCGAGGAAGTGGGGTCGGCGAAGCCGGCCGAACCGATCTTCCTGGCCGCCTGCCGGGAACTGGAGCTTCAGCCGGCCTCAGTGCTCCACGTCGGCGACGCGAAGATCGAGGATCGCGAAGGTGCGTTGGCTGCCGGCCTCGAGGCGCTGTGGCTGAACCCCGCCGACGGCGACATCGGCTCGCTGGAGGATCTGCTCGACTACCTGCCTCGCTAGAAAGGGGCCGGCACCGCCGCCTACGGCTTGGCGTATTCGAACCGCGCGGCGGAGTTGCCCGGCGTCGCCCCCGGTTCGATCGCGACCTCCACCCACTCGTCGCCGCGGCGGAACGTCATCGACTCTCCGAGCGTCGCCCGCCAGCCTGTGGCCTGCGCTTCCCGCAGCAACCACTCCCGGGCGTCCGGAGCGCCCAGCGGCAGGAGCAGTCGGACGTACTCCGCCGCAACGGGCTCGCCTTCCTCCGTCCCCACATCGCCGAAGTCGACCACGGTTGAAGCGTCCGGTACGGGGAAGCGGTCCGGGAAGGCGCCGGGGATGCGGCCGCGCAGCGCCGCCTCCGGCGCCCGCCGCTCCTGGACGTCCTCGTCGGGCCTGAGAACGGAGTCCGCCGGTTGCCCGACCGCCACGGTTTCCAGGTCGTTCTCGTCGAGGGCAGGCTGGTCCGAAGGGACCGCGCAGGCCCAGCCGGCCGCGAGCGCGGAAACAGCCAGGCAAGCAGGCACGAACCGCGAAGCGCGGAAGCCGATCTGCAACGGCGAGATTCCCGGCTTTTCCTGGCGGCTCAGTCCGCGATGACGTGCAGCGGCCGGCCAGACGACGTGGAGAGGCGTTCCGGCGGCAGGTCGTGCGGGATCTCGATCTTGCACTCGCAGACTTCCTGCTGGCGAGCGGCCAGGTCGGCGAGGCTGTAGTTGCACAGGATGGTCTCGACCGCCTCCTTCACGCTGAGGAACACCTCGCGGATCGCGCAGTGCTTCGGTCCCACGCCGATCGTGCAAGGTTGGGCGAGGATGTGGTCGATGGAGGTCGTGTGTCCCTCCAGTGCGACCAGGATGTCGTGCATCGAGATCTTCTCGGCCGGCCTGCCCAGCAGGTGGCCGCCCTGGGGACCGCGGTTCGAGCGGATCAGGTGGTCCCGGGCGAGCGCGGCCAGGATCTGGCGCAGATAGGGCTCCGGAATCCCCTGGTTCACGGCGATCTCGTGGCTGGGCACCGGACCGCCATCCGCGTGCATCGCCACGTACAGCATGGCGCGAATGCCGTACTCACCCTTGGTGGAGATCTTCATTGCGCACGCCTCCGCATTGGGCAGTGTAGCAGCGCCGGGAAGTGAGGAGCCGGCCTGACGGCCGGCGCGTTTCGCAGGCCGCCTGCGGCGGCCGGCCGGCGGGGACGCCGGCACCCAGTGTGTGGCCTCTCCTTACACTGTTAGGATCGCGCTTCGCCAACCGTATGGTCGGTCGGCGAGACCAGTTGGAAATCAAGGGATGACGGGTCCTCTGACCCTTAGGCGCGCCGAGAAGTACGGATTCTGCGCCGGTGTGCGGATCGCCGATCGCACGGTGCGGAAACTGGCCGCCGCAGGACGGCGCGGGCAGATCCTGGGTCAACTGGTCCACAACGAGCGGGTCGTCTCCGACCTCGTGCAGCTCGGCTTCGGCACGGCGGACGCGCTCGACGGTGTCGAGAACGGGACGATCGTCTTCTCCGCCCACGGCGTGCCGCCCTCGTTTCACCGGCGGGCGCTGGAACGGGGCCTCCTGGTCGTCGACACGACGTGTCCGTTCGTCTACGACGTCCACGAAGAGGCGCGGCAGGCGCTGGAGGCGGGCTACCACCTCGTGTTCATCGGCGACCGGCGGCACCGCGAGGTGATCGGCTACACCCGGGATCTCGATCCGCAGGCGTACGACGTCGTGCTGACGGAAGCCGACATCGCCCGGATCGATTTCGAGCGCCACCCGAAGGTCAAGATCTTCTACCAGACCACGCTGAACAGCGAGGAGTACGAGCAGGTGGCGCGGACGATCGAGGCGCGCGCGGCGGTGGCCGAGCGCGCGGACACCATCTGCTACGCGACGAAGGAGAACCAGGACGCGGCGCGCGCCCTGGCGGCCGACCCGGAGGTCGACTGCATCGTCGTCGTCGGCGGCCGGCACAGCGCGAACACGCGTCACCTGTGGGAGATCTGCCGGGAGATCGAGCCCAGGAGCCACCTCGTCCACGACTCGGGCGACTTGCAGCGCACGTGGTTCGAGGAGTGCCGCACGGTCGGCGTCACCGCCGGCGCCTCCACTCCGGACGCGATGATCGAGGAGGTCGAGGCGGCGATCATGGAGGCGGCGCCCTGAGAGTCCTGGTCATCGGCAGCGGCGGCCGCGAACACGCCCTTTGCTGGATCATCCGCGAACGCTCGCCGGAGACCGAGCTCTACTGCGCGCCCGGCAGTCCGGGCACCGAGGAATGCGGTGAGAGTGTGCCGCTCGACGTCGCGGACGTCGACGGCCTGGCCCGGTTCGCCGCCGAAAGCGGCATCGACCTCACCGTGGTCGGCCCCGAGGTGCCGCTCTCGCAGGGCGTGGTCGACGCCTTCAGGGAGCGCGATCTGGCGATCTTCGGCCCCACCCGGGCCGCCGCGCGGCTCGAGAGCTCCAAGGTCTTCGCCAAGGAGTTCATGCGCCGACACGGAGTCCCGACCTGCGATTTCGAAGTCACCGGCGACCGGGAGACCGCGCGGCAGGCGGCCGAGCGCTTCGGGCTGCCGGCGGTGCTCAAGGCGGACGGTCTGGCCGCGGGCAAGGGCGTGCTGATCGTCTCCACGCCTGCCGAACTCGAGGCCGCGCTGGACGAGTTCTTCGTGGAGCGCCGGTTCGGCGACGCCGGCGCTCGCATCCTGATCGAGCCCTTCGTGCCGGGCGAGGAAGTCTCCTTCATCGGCTTCTGCGACGGTCGCCGGGTACTGCCGCTCGCGACCTCCAAGGACTACAAGCGGATCGGCGACGGCGACTCCGGGCTCAACACCGGCGGCATGGGCGCGCACAGCCCGGCGGGGATCGTCTCGGACGGCGAGGTCGACCTGATCATGCGCGAGGTGATGGAGCGCACCGTGGCCGGCATGGCCGCGGACGGCACGCCGTTCTCGGGCGTCCTCTACGCCGGCCTGATGATGAGCCCGGACGGGCCGCAGGTGCTCGAGTTCAACGTCCGGCTCGGCGACCCCGAGGCCCAGGCTCTGCTGCTGCGTCTCGACGAAGACCCCGTCGACCTCTTCCTCGCCGGCGCCGGCGGCGACTTCGGACGCTCGGAACTCGCCTTCCGCGCCGGCGCCTCGGCGTGTCTCGTGCTGGCCAACCAGGGCTATCCCGGCAAGGCCGCGTCGGGAGACCCGATCCAGGGCATCGAGGATGCCCGCGCCTGCGAGGGCGTCGTCGTCTTCCACGCCGGGACCGGCCGCAACGGAAGCGCCGTGATCGCCACGGGTGGACGCGTCCTCAACGTCTGCGCGGTGGGAGACGACCTCGGGCAGGCGCTCGAACGGGCCTATGGGGCGGCCGCGCGCATTCGCTGGCCGTCGAAGGCGATGCGGTCGGACATCGGACGCCGGGTGCTCGACGGCGGCGCCGCGACGGGGCCTCCGCGATGAGTTGCAACGGCTGCAGCTTCGCCGGTCAGTCGACCGCCACGGAGGACACGTTCGTCGGCGTCCGCTTCGGCGAGGAAACGAACCTGACGCTTTGCAGCACGGGCGGCGAGCTGCTCGCCCGCGGTGACGAAGTCATCGTGTCGATGAAGCCGGGCCCCGCGTTCGGCCGGGTCGAGAAGTCGCCGATGCCGGTGTTCAAGCCGTGCCAGAAGTCGAGCGCGCGGTCGGTCATCCGCCGGGCCGACGACGCCGACCGCGCGTCCAGGGAGAAGCAACTCGCGAACGAGGTGCGCGGCAAGGCGTTCTGCCGGGAGCGGGCCCGCGCGCTTCGCCTCCAGATGAAGGTGTCGCGGGTCGACTTCAGCCTGGATGGCCGCAACGCGACCTTCTACTTCACGGCCGACCGCCGCGTCGACTTCCGGCAGTTGCTGCGCGACCTGAAGTCCCGCTTCAAGACCAGGGTCCGTCTCGTCCACGTCGGGCCGCGCGACGAGGCGCGCCTCCTGGGCGGCGTCGGCATCTGCGGTCGAACGCTCTGCTGCTCGACCTGGCTCGACGGCTTCCGGCCCATCTCGATCCAGATGGCGAAGCGCCAGGGCCTGAGCCTGAACCCGTCGAAGATCTCCGGCCAGTGCGGCCGGCTGCTCTGCTGCCTCGCCTACGAGGACGACAACTACCGCGGCCAGCGCCCCGGCAAGGGCGCCCTGCCCGTCGTCACCTGACTAGCGCCCCGAAACGCCTCGCAAGCTCGGTGTTTCGGCCCATCCCGTCCTCTCGTAGGGGCTTGCGCCGCCAGCTCACACGTAGCGCTTTGCGGCGCAAAGCCCCTACGAAGCCCCGCGCCGGCTCAGCACCGCGGGGATCGTCTTCAGCAGGATCACGAAGTCGAGCCGCGGCGACCAGGTGTCGATGTACTCGAGGTCGAGTTCCATCCAGCGGTCGAAATCGAGATCGCTTCGGCCGCTGATCTGCCACAGGCAGGTGATGCCGGGCTTCATCGAGAGCCGCCGCCGCTGCCGCCGCGTGTAGGGCTCCTTCTCCTCGAGCGGTCTTGGGCCGACCAGGCTCATGTCGCCCCGCACCACGTTCCAGAACTGCGGCAGCTCATCCAGGCTGAACTTGCGCAGGTAGTGGCCGAGCGGGGTGATCCTCGGGTCGCTCCGCACCTTGAACGCGGGACCGTCCATCGTGTTCAGGTGCTCCACTTCGCGTTTCCTCTGGTCGGCGTCCGCGACCATCGTACGGAGCTTGTACATCGTGAAGCGGCGGCCGTTCAGGCCGCAACGGGTCTGCCGGTAGAGCACGGAGCCGGAAGAGGTCGCCTTGATCAGGAGGGCCAGGATCAGCATCACGGGCAGGCTGACGACCAGGAGGGCGGCGCCGAGGCTGAAGTCGTAGGCGCGCTTGAACAGCAGCAGAAGGAAGTTCGAGGGCGCCGGCGACAGCGTGACGACCGGTCGCCCGTCCAGGTACTCGAGGTCGACCTTGCTGTGGGCCGGCGGCAGCAGATCGAGCGCGATGCGGGTCCGAATTCCCTGTTCCTGCAGACCGTCGATGATGTCCTTGAGCGCTGGCAGGTCATGTGGCGTGACGGTGAAGAACACGTCGTCCACCACGTGTTCCGAAACGATGCGCAACACGTCGTCCATGCTGCCCAGGACCTCCGCGGGGGCGTCTTCGGAGCGGCTGCCGTCGGTGTGGACCAGGCCGATGATCTGGAGGCCCCAGTGAGGGTGGTCCTCGATCGATTCCGCGAGCTGCGCCGCGGCCTCCGGCGCGCCGGCGATGAGCACCGTCCGCTGGTTCAGTCCATGCCGCCGCATGTCGCGGGAGACCAGGCGCAGCGCGATCTTGTCCGCCAGCAGCAGCAGGAAGGCGAGACCGGTGAACAGGAGCAGCCAGGTTCGGCTGAGGCTGTCCTGAATCAGGAGCTGGTCGAGCCGCAGCACGAAGACGGCGAACAGCGTGAGGAGCGTGGCGATCGCCGCGACCTTGAGGATCGCGGTCGCCTCGGTCTTCAGATCGGCCGTCCGGTGCGAGCGGTAGCGGCGCGTGAAGACGAGCGGCGCTCCCCACGTCAGGAGGGCCAGCGGCAGCAGAGGCAGGTGGTCGCCCAGCGGATAGAGCGGCTGCGGGTAGAGCCCCGGCAGCACGAGCGGGAAGAGGCCGCTGCGGATCCAGTAGGCGAGGAAGAAGGCCGCCGCGACCAGGGAGAGGTCGAGGGCCAGGATCAGGGCCGTCTGTAGGCGAACGCGCTGCTTGAGCATGACTCCGGCTCGGCCGGGATTCTACCGCCTCACCAGGCTGCGGAAGAGCTGCTCGTACTGGTCCGCCACCAGGTCCCAGTTGTACTCCTCCTCAGCGCGCCGCGCCGCTCGCTTCCCGTGGTCGCGAGCCCGCGCCCCGTCGGCGCGCGCGAACTCGAAGGCGGCGACCAGGGAGGCCTGGTCCTCGACGTCGAAGTAGACGCCGGCGTCGCCCGCCGTCTCGCGGTTGGCCGGTTCGTCGTTGACCAGCACGCAGTTGCCGTAGCCCATCGCCTCGACCAGTGCCGGGTGGGTGCCGCCGACCTCGGTGGCGTGGACCGTCGCCAGCGCGGACGACAGCAGGCCGCGGTAGCCGTCGCCGAAGACCGTTCCCGGGAACCGTACCCGCGGGTCGGCGCCGCGCTTCATCTCGGCGATGAAGTCGGTGGCGTAGGGCGCGTCGCCGACCATCACCAGCGGCAGGTCGCCGCCTACGCTCCGGTAGGCCGCGACCACCCGGTGCGGGTTGTTCTCCGGCTCGAAGCGGCTGACATAGAGGAAGTAGCGCCGGGGTTCGAGGCCCAGTTCGTCGAGGATCGGGTGGTCCGGCAGAGGTTCGGGTTCGACGCCGTAGCGGATCATCGTCGAGTTGCGCCGGTAACGGGCGCGGTAGTGAGCGGCGATCACGTCGGCGTCGGTCACGGTCACGCCGGGCAGCAGGCAGGCAAGCCGCTCGGAGAGGGCGTAGACCAGGCGACCCGGCCAGCCCCACTTCGTCCGCCGCTTCTCGATGCCGTCGACGTGCAGGGCGGTGCGAATTCGCCGCGGCCACAGGAGCGGTAGAAATACCGCATTGGCGCCGTTGACGACCAGGGCGGCCCGTGCGCCGCGCGCGAACAGAATCGCGTGGAGGCCCGAGAGCAGGGTGTGCACGGGCGTGTCGCCGTACTTCGTCCTGAGCGTGGGCAGGACGACGAGCTCCACGCCGCGGTGAGAGTGAAGCCGCCGGTCGACGTAGTGGGAACGGCAGTACACGGTGACCCGCCAGCCGCGCTCGGCCAGCCGCGGCGCCAGCGCCTCGATCATCGTCTCGTAGCCGCTGTAGTTGGCGGGGATGCCGCGGCTTCCGAGCATCAGGATCCTCGGCCGCTCCGGGTCCGCGGGCAGCGCGGCGCGCCCGAACCAGCGTGCGGTCGCGCGGGTGGGGACGAGTCGGCGGGACCGGATCAGGCGGCGCCGCTCCCGCAGCCGGCGGCGATGACGCCACAGCCATCCCCAGGCGGCGAGCGACGACCGTTCCCGAAGGAGGACGTAGGCGACGATTCCCAGTTCGCGGATCGCGGTCGCCAGGAAGGTGCGCGGCAGATCGGCGAGGCTGCGGTGGTAGTACTGCAGCAGATAGCGGTTCTTGAGGGAATGGAAGTTGATCTCGGACGACATCCGCCGGCGCCGCCGCGCGAGGTTGACGCGGCGATGTGCCGCGTGGGCTTGCGGTTCATAAAGCACCTGCCAGCCGCGCTCCTGCAGCCGGAAGCAGAGTTCGGCGTCCTCCCGGTAGGAGTGGAAGTCGTCGTCGAGGACGCGTCCGTCGATCGCCGCGTCCTGGAGCGCCGCGCTCAGGAACAGAGTCGCGGCGCCGGTGCCGCCGAACACCCGCTCGGTAACCGCGTACTGGCCGTGGTCGGCCTCATCGGAGCCGCGATCGACGTGGCGCCAGCTTCGGGTCAGGGCCATGCCGCAGGCGTCGATAACGCATCCATCGGCGCGCAGCAGCCTCCCCGTCACCGCGCCCACCGGCGTCTCTTCGCTCGTGAACCGGCGCGCGCTCCCGATCAGCCGCTCCACGTAGTCGGCTGCCGGCCATGCGTCCGCGTTCAGGCTCAGCACCCACTCGGTTCGCGGGTCGCTCGCGAACGCGCTCTCGATGGCCCGGTTCAGGCCGCCGGCGAAGCCGATGTTCTCATCGAGACCGATCACCTCTACCGGAAAGCGCGCCGCTTCGGTACAGTCGCGCAGCGATTCCACCGTGCCGTCGGTACTCGCGTTGTCGACGACGATCAGCCGGAACGCTGGCCCCTGGAGCGTCGCGAGAGCGTCGAAGAGGTGCGGTAGATTTACCGCATCGTTCCAGGTGACCGTGCAGATCGCGAGTGAACTCACCGCGCCCTCCAGCCGGTAACAGCCCCCACCGCCAGCCTCCACAACCCGGCCAGTGCCTCGCCACGATGGCGAGCCCGCCGCGGACGGCGGAACGGCAGCAAGCCGATGCGAAGCAACGCCGTGGCAGCCAGCACGGCGCGCAGAAGCAGAGCGGCGCCGCGACCGTGGTGCTTGCGGGCGTAGCGGTCCAGGTTCCGGTAGTACGCCGCCAGAAAGGAGCCGTACCCCAGCCCGGGCACCGAGGCGCCGAGCCCGTGGCGGAAGAGGGCCTCCGGCCAGTAGAGCACCTGTTCACCCCGGTCGGCTAGCCGGCGCGCCAGGTCGACGTCCTCGAACCAGGCGGGCCAGAAGCGCTCGTCCATGGCGCCCGCGCTCTCGAACGCGGAACGGCGGAGCAGCAGCGCGCAGGCGGCCGGCTGCTCGACCGGCGCGCCGGCGACCGGCTCCGCCATGAGCTTCGGCTCGACGAAACAGCAGTAGCCGACCAGGGTGCGAAGAGTCGGCAGCCGCCGAAGCTGCCAGGCCGCCTGACTGGCGTCGCCCTCGCCGAGTAGCCGGGGCGCGAGACCGGCGGCGTCGGGATGGTCCGCCATGCCCTCGACCAGGACGTCCAGCGCCCCCGGTTCCGGTGCGGCATCCGTGTTCAGTATGAGGATCAGGTCGCCGCCGGCCTCCGTGGCGCCGCGGTTCACAGCCGCTCCGAAGCCCAGGTTGCGGCCGGGATCCAGCACGCGGACGTTCCTCCGGTCGGTTGTCAGCTCGGCCAGATCGCCGTCCGAACCGTTGTCGACGACGATCAACTCGAAGCGCGCGTCGGCGGGCCAGTCCCGCACCAGGACGGAGAGGTGCTCCTCGTCGTGCCAGTGCGGCGCCACGGCGGTCAGGATCGGTACGCGTTCGTTCATCGCCGGATCCCCGGGCCGAAGTGCCCAAACCGCGGTAGCAGCCGCGCCGCCCGGCCCCAGGCGCACACCAGGTCGACAATGCCGGGCGGCTCGAGGTCGCCCGGCATCGGCGCGGTCTTCGGCCGCCTCAGCGCGTCGACGACGTCCCGCCCCAGAACGACGGGCACGCGGGGCCAGAAGCCGCGGCCGAGACGCCGCGCCAGAACGAGCAGCCGGTTCGCGTAGACCCGCCGCGTCCTGCGCCGTGCGGCTCGCGGGCTCCGGCTCGAGAGTGCACCGGCGTGGACCGCGCGCGCCGCCGGCACCAGCAGCGCGCGGTAGCCGGCCCCGTGCAGCCGGTCCGCGAGCTCGACGTCCTCGTAGTAGCTGTCGAGCCGCTCCTCGAACGGCGTGAGCGCGTCGCCGGCGCCGTTCACGTCCGCGAGCGCGGCCCGCCGGTAGATCGCTGCGGTAGCCGATACGCCGTAGACCGCGTGAGCGGTGCCGGCCTGACGGCGCACCTCCCCGCGGCCGAGCTGGACCGCCTGCCAGCGCCGGTTCCACTTCAGACCGGCGCCGTCGACCCGTTCGTCGCGGCCGTCGCCACCAGCCATCACGTTGATCCCCTGCGCCGCGGCCACGCTCGAAGCAGCACCCGCCGCTTCAAGCAACCGCCGCGCCCACCCCGCCTCCAGCACGACATCGTCGTTCACCAGGGCCACCCAGTCGCCGCCGCTGACCGCGATGCCGTCGTTCACCGCGCGAGCGAACCCGACGGGGCGCGGGAGTTCGACGATCCGTGCCGGCCCGTCAATCGCCCCCGGCCGCGCCGCCCCCAGCCGCCGGCACAACTCGTTCAGCGCTGCCGACCCCTCGGCGTCCTCCGCAACCGGCGCCTGCCAGACGACGACCAGCTCCGGCGGTACATCGAGGCGTTCGCCGTCCCGGTAGATCGACGCCAGACACTTCGCCAGGTGCTCCGGGACGCCGATCGTCGGTACGACATAGGACAGGGTCGGCGTTGCCGCTCCGCTGAGCGATTCGGTCAAGCGCCGGGTCTGCCGAGTTGAAGGGCGAAGAACAGCGTCAGTTCGACCGGTTCCGGCAGCCCGGGGTCGCGGACGACGACCAGGTTGCCCTTGCCGCAGAAGGGCGTCAGGTCGACTTCGGTCCGGTAGCGGGTGCCGAAGAACGGTTCGCCTTCGCCGCCGGCTACCCAATGCAGCCAGGGCTTCAGGCCGGCAATGTCGCCGCTCGCGCGGGCGGACCACTCGCCGGTGTGGTCGCCGTGCCGGAGGATGGCGGTTTCCGGGCCCGCGACGCCGCCGGCGACGATCCGCGCCACCGGCTGGCCGGCGGCGACCCCGCCGCTGTTCGCGAGCGCCGTGTCGAGGATCAGCTTTCCGCAGCCGCCTCCCGGGGCCGTCCAGCTTGGGCTGTCCGCGGTCAGCACCTGGCGGGGCGAGCTGAGCAACGTCCGACGCGGCTGGAACGCGTCCCATGCGCCGAGCGCGGCTGTCGTCAGCAGGACGGCGGCCAGGGCGAGGACCAGAACCCGCGGCGCCGGCGTCTTGCGGACCAGCGCCGCGGACGCGTGGGCGAGCAGGAGGATGCCGGCCAGGGCGGACCAGTGCTCGAGCCCGCCGCCGAGTCCGAACGCGCGCAGCCGCTCCTCGAGATGGGCCGGCTGCAGCCAGGGATAGGTCGCCGACAGCGTCGCGAAGGCGAGGAGGCCTCCCTGCAGGCAGTAGCCGAACACGGCGGCGTCGCCGCGGAGCGCGAGACTGTGCCAGGGACCGACAGGCGGCGGATCGTCGACGGACAGGCCGTCCGACTGCTTCGCGTAGAGCACGGTCCACAGGGCGATGCCCGCCAGCAGCGCCTGCTGCGGCGGCAGGAATCGTAGCCCGGCCAGGGCCAGCAGCACGGCCGCGGTCACCGTCTGCAGGTTCCCGCGGCCAATCAGGCTCGGCGCCGCGATCAGCACCAGGGGCAGGCCGGCGAACACGTCGGGCCAGGGCGCGGCCGCCCCGAGCGGTTGCCACACGGTCAGGGCGCCCGCCAGGACCAGGACGATGGCGAAGGCGAACCGGCGCCAGACGATCGCCGCGGCCATCGCGGCGATGAGTACCCCGAACGCGGGTTGGCGCACCAGGACGAGACCGGCCACTGCCGCGAGCGTAAGACCGGCTGCTCCCGCCACCGCCGGCCAGCGCTGCTCCAGGGCGCGCGCGAGGGCGTCCGCGCAGGCGGCCGCCGCCAGCACCAGGACGACGTTCGAGCGAACGCCTCCCGCCGCGAGCAGGAGAGCCGCCGTCCCGGCCAGCGCCGGCGCCCCCAGGCGCGCGAACAGCACCAGCGCGATCACGGCCGCCGCGGCCGGGATGGCGACCAGGACGACCAGCAGCCTGGGCGTCGAACCTGCGAGCAGATCTCCCTGCCGCAGGAGCAGGTTGAGCCCGATGAGCGCCGCCGCCAGCAGGACGCCGAGTCGCAACAGGCGGGCCGGTTCGAGCGAGCCGGGCGGCTCGAACAGCTCAGCGCGCCGCGAAACCAGGCCGTCCACCAGCAGCGCGGCCGGGCCCAGGCAGAGCAGGGCGCCCATCGCCGCGCCGCGCGCGGCGCCGTCGGGCGGGAAGGCGATGAAAGCGACCACCGCGAGGACCGGCAGGGCCAGCGCCGGGGCGCCGAGGGGTCGCCGGGCCACGCCGGCCGCGGCCAGCAGCACCGTCGTCGCCGCGAGGGCCAGGTAGTGACCTTCCGCCGCCGCCTGGACGTCGCGCTCGACGCCGGCCAGAGCGAACATTGCGAATCCCGCCAGCAGGGGCGGCAAGGCAGCGGCCCATGGCGTCGCGTCGGCCAGGGTGGAATTCGAGGCCGTCCCGGATCTCGTCATCTGCTGGTTCCGGTCATCGATTCGCGATCCTTGCCCTTGGGGACGAACGTTGGAAGACTGCCACCGCCATGTTGCCCCGAGAACTGCTCAGAAGCGAACCCGAGCGGGTTGCCGCGGCGGTCGAAGCGCGCGGCGCCGACCCCGCGCTGGTCGACCAGTGGACGACCAGCGATCGCCGACGCCGCGAGGCGCTCACCGAACTCGAGGAACTCCGGCATCGCCGGCGGCTGGCAGGCCAGGAGATCGGCAGGCTGAAAGCTCAGGGCGAGGCAAAGAAGGAAGACACCGAGCACCTGATTCTAGAGATGACGGGGCTCAAGGTCCGCATCGATCACCTGGAGGAGGCCGTCGAGAAGGCCGAAGGCGAGTTGAACGAGGCCGAACTCCAGGTGCCGAACATCGCTCACGAGTCGGTTCCGGTGGGCGCCGACGAGGCGGCCAACCGGGTCGAGCGGGTCGTCGGCGAACCGCCGCGGTTCGACTTCGAGCCGAAGAACCATTGGGACATCGGTCCCGAGCTCGGGATTCTCGACTTCGAGCGGGGCGCCAAGCTGGCCGGCGCCCGCTTCGTGACCTACATGGGCCTGGGCGCGCGCCTGGAACGGGCGCTCGCCGCCTTCATGCTCGACCTTCATACCGGGGAGCACGGCTACACCGAGGTGCTCCCGCCGTTCCTCGTGAAGCGGGACTGCCTCGTCGGCAGCGGCCAGCTTCCGAAGTTCGAGGAGGATCTCTTCCACGTCCAGCCGGACGCGCGCTACCTCATCCCGACCGGCGAGGTGCCCCTGGTCAACCTGCACGCCGACGAAGTGCTGGACGAGGACGCGTTGCCGCTGCGCTACGCCGCGCTCACGCCCTGCTTCCGGGCCGAGGCAGGTTCGTACGGCCGCGACGTCCGCGGTCTCATCCGCCTGCACCAGTTCCAGAAGGTGGAACTCGTTCAGTTGACGACGCCGGAGGCCAGCCACGAGGCGCTGGAGCGACTGACGGCTCACGCCGAGAAGGTGCTTCAGCGGCTCGAACTGCCCTACCGGGTCGTCTGTCTGAGCACGGGCGACATGGGCTTCGCCATGGCCAAGACCTACGACCTGGAGGTCTGGCTTCCGGGTCAGGCGGCGTACCGGGAGATCTCGTCGTGCAGCAACGCGGAGGCGTTCCAGGCGCGGCGGGCGCGCACCCGCTATCGACCCCGGGGCGGCGGCGGCCTGCGCCACGTCCACACCCTGAACGGCTCCGGCCTGGCGGTAGGCCGCACGCTGGTCGCGCTGCTGGAGAACTACCAGACCGCGTCGGGCTCGGTGCGCATCCCCGAGGCGCTCCGGCCGTATGTCGGCGGGGTGGAGGAGATCGGGCCGGGTTAGGGTGAAGGAGTCGCCCCGCGGAGGGGTGGCTGAGTGGTCGAAAGCACCGGTCTTGAAAACCGGCGTGGATTAACAGTCCACCGTGGGTTCGAATCCCACCCCCTCCGCCACTCCGCCACGCACTGGGGTGCGCCGGCGTCCCCGCCGGCTGCCGCCGCAGGCGGCTTCGAAACGCGCCGGCCGAAGGCCGTCCCTGTGCCCCTCGCACGATACAGTCGACCGCGCCGTGCCCCAGCCTCCAACCGACACCTGGCAGGCCGAGATTCGGGCCGAACTGGCCAATCTCGAGGAGATCGCCCTGGCGACGAAGCCGGAGCCGGGCGACCTGCCGATCCTGCGCGGCGTCGAGGTGCACGGGGTCTCGATTCCGCTGCTGCGGGCGATCGGCGGCGACCACCTGATCTACCTCGACTTCAAGCAGCGCTACGACCTGGATCGCCGGCTTCGGGAGGCCGAAGAGGCGGGCCGCGCGGAGGTCGTTGCCGGCCTCCGGAAGTGCCAGCAGCGGACCGGAGTCCTGGTGGCCGACGTCTCCGGGCACAAGGTGACCGACGCGCTGGTCGCGGCCATGCTCCACCAGGCTTTTCTGCTCGGGGCGTACTACGAGCTCGACCTCTTCGGTGAGATCACGACGCGGCTCTTCGAGCACATCAACCAGCGCTTCTACAAGTCGACCACCCTGAACAAGTACCTCACGATGGTCTACGGAGAAGTCTCCGAACAGGGCAGGTTCCGCTTCTTCTCGGCCGGCCACCCGGCGCCCCTGGTGTTCGCCGGCCGTCCGGGCCGCATCGAGCACCTTCCCGAAGACCAGCTCGTCCGCTTCCCGCCGGTCGGCATGTTCGCGTCGAACGCCTACATGGACGAGCGCGTCGACCCCGGGCCGCTCGGCTACAAGCGCCCGTACGAGGTCAGTGAGGTGGAGCTGCTCGAGGCTGGCGACCTGCTCCTGCTGTACACCGACGGCTTCGCCGAGCACGGCGGCGGCCGGTATCTCGACGAACGCGCCGAGGCGCTGCTCGAGGCCGTCCGCGGCGAGTCGGCGCCGGAGATCTGCGAGAGGCTCAGGGCGGATCTGCTCGCCTTCGCGGCGCCGGAGGACGACATCACCTTCGTCGTCGTGAAGAAGACGGAGTGACCTCCGCTATCGTCTAAGGCCAGCACCGACAACCTGGAGGGCCTCGCCGATGACCAGAACCGGTCTGCCTGCTCTCGCTCTCACTGTCCTCGCCTGCGGCGCGCCCGCGGCCGATGAGGCTACGCGTCCCGTCGCCGGAGGCGCCGGCGCTACGGCCACCGCCCCCGCCGACCGGGTCGCCCTGTTCGGCGACATGCACATCCACACGATGTACTCGCACGACGCGTTCATGGGCACGGTCCGCACGACCCCCGACGACGCCTACCGGTACGCCAGGGGGGAGGCGATCCCTCATCCATCGGGTGAGTCCATCCGCCTTTCCGGCGCGCCGCTCGACTTTCTCGCGGTGACGGACCACGCGGAGTACCTGGGTGCTCTGGCGGCGCTGATCGACCCGTCGAGCCCGACCTACGGGCATCCGCTGACGGAGGACCTGTTCAGCGGCGAGGGCCGCGACGCCCGGGCGCGGCTGGGAGCGCTGAGCCGGTTGCGGGAACTGGGCCGCGCGGGCGACCCGATCAACGGCCCGGAGGTGCGGGCGAGCGCCTGGCAGCGGGTCATCGAGGCCGCCGAGCGGCACAACGATCCCGGTCGGTTCACCGCCCTGATCGGCTACGAGTACACGATGGGGGTGGGTGGCCGTCACGTGCACCGGAACGTCATCTTCCGCGGCAGTGAGGCGCCGGAACTGCCCTTCAGTTCCCTGGACGGCGACCCCGAGGACCTCTGGAACTGGCTCGACGGCCTGCGCGAGGAGGGGATCGAGGCGCTGGCGATGCCGCACAACATGAACCAGAGCGACGGTCTGGCCTTCCCCGACCGGGAGACCTGGAAGGGCGCGGAGATCGACGCGGAGTTCGCGGCCAAGCGGATTCGCAACGAGCCGGTGGCCGAGATCAGCCAGCAGAAGGGCACCTCGGAGGTCCATCCGTCGCTGTCGCCGAACGACGAGTGGGCCGACTTCCAGATCGTCCAGTACTACCTCGACCGGGTGAACAACACGGACCCGATCTCGGTCTTCAAGGGCGGCTACTGGCGGGACGCGCTCCTGACCGGGCTCGAGATGGAGGAGCGCCTGGGCGTGAACCCCTATGCCCTCGGCGCGGTCGGCTCGAGCGACAGTCACGTCTCCGCCGGTTCCTACGAGGAGGACAACCGCTTTTCATCGAGGACGAACACGCCCCAGGCACGCGGTTCGGCCTATGGCGAGGAGGACGGCGGCTGGGAGAACTTCTGGACCCCGCGCCAAGCGACCCACGGCACGGGCGGCCTGGCCGGGGTGTGGGCGGAGTCGAACACCCGCACCGCGATCTTCGACGCGCTGAAGCGCCGGGAGTCGTTCGCGACCTCGGGGACCCGTATGCGTGTGCGTTTCTTCGGCGGCTTCGGACTCGATGGGGCCGTGGCGGAGGCCGCGGACCCGATCGCCGCGGCGTACGAGGCCGGCGTCCCGATGGGAGGCGACCTGGAAGGTGGCGGCGACGGCGCCCCCAGCTTCCTGGTCTGGGCGCTGCGCGATCCGGAGAACGCCTGGCTGCAGCGGGCCCAGGTCATCAAGGGTTGGCTCGAAGACGGCGAAGCGCAGGAGCGCGTCTACGACGTGGTCTGCTCCGACGGCCTGGAGCCCGACCCCGAAACGCACCGCTGCGAGGACAACGGCGCCCAGGTCAACCTGGACGACTGCTCGATCAGCCGGGACAAGGGCGCCGTGGAACTCCGGACCACCTGGACCGACCCGGACTTCGACCCCGGCGCCCGCTCGTTCTACTACGTCCGCGTGCTCGAGAATCCGACCTGCCGCTGGTCGACGTGGGACGCCCTCAGCCTCGGCATCGAACCGAACCCCGACCTCCACGCGACGCACCAGGAACGGGCGTGGAGCTCGCCCATCTGGTACACGCCGTAGGCAGCCCCGTTGCCTAGCCCGCGGTCGTCTCTTCCTCTTCCGCCGTCTCCACCGGCTCGAGCTTCATCAGCGCCCCGTCGGTCTCGTCGGTGATGACGTAGATGAACTCGTCGGGGCCCTGGCGGACGTCGCGGATGCGCTTGCCGATCTCCTTGAGCAGCCACTCGCGGCCGAGTTCCTCGCCGGCCTCGCTGAAGATGAGGCGTTCGAGATGGCCGGTGTTCGGCATCCGTCCCGTCATCAGCGCGCCGGCGAACAGGTTGCCCTTCCACTCGGGGAAGGCGTCGCCGGTGTAGAACATGAGCCCGGAAGGGGCGATCGACGGCAGCCAGAAGATCGCCGGCTCCTCCATCCCTTCGGCCCAGAAGCGCTCGGAGATGCGCACACCGTTGTAGTGGCGGCCGTAGGAGACGACCGGCCAGCCGTAGTTCCTGCCGGCTTCGATCGCGTTCAGCTCGTCGCCGCCCTGCGGGGCGTGCTCGGTGGTCCAGGGCTGGTGGGTCTCGGGGTGGACCGCCAGGCCCATCTGGTTGCGGTGGCCCATCGAGTAGACCTCGGGCTTGTGGCCTTCCTTGCCGACGAAGGGGTTGTCGTCGGGCACGCTGCCGTCGAGCCGCAGGCGCAGCGTTTTGCCGGCGTGGCTGTTCGGGTCCTGGGCCAGCTTGGCGTGGCCGAAGAAGCTCTGCGTGCCGTCGACGAGATCGGCGCCGAAGGCCCCGCCCATCGTCATGTACATGATGTCCTCGCCGGGCACGAAGGCGAGGCGGGCGGCGGCGATCGAGCCGCCCCAGGGCTCGGCGACGAACACGTCCTCGACATCGACGAGAGAGGCGCCGTCGAGCTTGCCGCGGACCAGGGCGACGGTGCCCTCGCGGCCGGAAACCTGCCGGGTGTAGGTGAGGTAGACGTAGCCGTTGTCGGTGAAGTGCGGGTGGACGGCGACTTCCATCATGCCGGCGAGGCTGCGGGCGAGGACGTCGTCGGGAACGCCGGCGATCGGCTCGTCGACGAGCACGCCGTCGCGGACCAGGCGCAGAGCGCCTCTGCGCTCTGTGATCAGCATGTCGCCCTTGGGCAGGAAGGCGAGCGACCACGGGCGGTTGATGCCGCGGGCGACGACGGAGACCTTCACTTCGGGGATCAGGTGGGTGTTCATGATCCACGGCTCGTCGGGCAGTTCGACCCGGGGAAGGCCGCTGCGGCCCCGGCCGTATCCCGTCTGCGCGACGGCCTCTGCCGCGACCGCGACCGCGAGCAGCAGCGAGACGATCGGAACGAGTCGCGCCTTGGTGAATGTGGTCATCGTGAATCTCCTGGTTCCGCACTGGGTGCGTCGTCGTCCTCCGGCCACTCGGCTCCCTGCAGGATCCACAGCCGGATCGTCTCGATCTGCTCTTCGGTCAACTCCGTGCCGGCCTCGTACGGCGGCATCCGCATCTCCAGGAACTCCGAACTCACCCGGATGTAGAGCTCGCTGTCGGCGGGATCGCCGGGGGCGATGTTGGGGAAGCCGCCGAGGTCCTTGAAGGCCAGCTCCTTGATGTCGAGGCGGAGGTCCGCCTCGCGGCGCGACCTGTCCTCGCCGTGGCACTCGTAGCAGAACGCTTCGAGGATCGGCTGCACCTCTGTGAGGTAGTCGACCTTCTCGTCGTCCTGGCTGCTCGCGGACGGGGTTGCGATCAAGCCGGCGACCAGCAGCGCCAGCGAAGCGGTGAGCGGACGGCGCGCTTGCATACCCTTCCTCTTCCCCTCCAAGCCATGAGACCCGCGGCGGGTCAGCGGTTCGACTGATCGCAGCGGGTCTCGGCTACAGTCTAGCCGTTTTCTGGGCAGCGGCTCAGCGATCTTGGGGGAAGATGCGAAGCATGGAAGCGGTGAAGCAGGAGGCGAAGATCGCGGCCACGGTGGCGGTTGCCGGAGCGCTGCTGCTTGCCTGCGGACCGAGGTCGAACGGGGCGGGGGTTGGCGACTGGCCGATGTACCGCGGCGACGCGGCGGGAACCGGGTACTCGGCTCTGGCCGAGATCACGACGGCCAACGTCGCGGACCTGGCGCCGGTCTGGCGCCGCTCGCTGGCTTCGCTTCCCGAATCCGTCGACGGAGGCGCTGTTCAGACTCGACCGGCGCGCTCCCAGGCGACGCCGATCGTGGTGGGCGGCTTGATGTACGTGCCTACGGCCGACTCGGTGGTGGCGCTCGATCCAGCCACCGGAGACACGGTCTGGACCTTCGGTCTCCTGGGTTCAGGAACCTCGCTCTCGCGCCGAGGCGTAGCGTACTGGGCGGGCGGCGGCACGGAGGGTTGGGCTCCGCGCATCCTGGTCACCGCCGGCGCTCGACTGATCGCCCTGGACGCCGCCACCGGCGTCCCGGCCGTGGAGTTCGGCCCCCGCGGCACAGTCGACATCGGCGCCCCGTACAACTCCGTGCCCCTGGTGTGGGAGGACATCGTCGTCGTCGGCGCGAACACGCCGCCGGGAACGGTCGGCGGGATCGGCAACGCCCGGGCCTTCAGCGCCGTCACCGGCGAGAAGCTGTGGGAGTTCAACTCCGTGGCGCAGCCGGGCGACGTCGGCCACGAGACCTGGGAGGGAGAGAGCTGGCGGGGCCGTCTGGGCGGGAACGCCTGGCCCTTCTACTTCACGGTCGACGAGGAGCGGGCACTCGTCTTCCTGCCGCTCGCCGCGCCCATCCCTTTCGCCTGGGGCGGCGACCGGCACGGCGCCAACCTCTTCGCCAACTCGGTCGTCGCGGTCGACATTCACACCGGCGAGTACCGCTGGCACTTCCAGACCATCCACCACGACATCTGGGACCACGATCCGCCGGCGCCGCCGGTGCTGTTCGAGGTCGAGCGGGGCGGGGAGACGATCGACGCCCTCGCCGTGACGACGAAGTCGGGCTACCTCTTCGTTCTGAACCGGGAGAACGGCGAGCCGGTCTTCGGCGTGGAGGAGCGGCCGATGCCGGCGAGCCAGGTGCCCGGCGAGCGGACCCACCCGACCCAGCCGATCCCGAGTGTGACGCCGGCGCTGGGGCGGGTGGGCTACGGGGCGGAGGACCTGGTGACCGCCACCGAGACGACCGCCGAGCACGCGGAGGCCTGCGCGGAACTGGTCGAGAGCGCCGGCCCGCTTCACAACGCGGGCCCGTACACGCCGTGGATGCACCGGGGCGCCGAGGACGGCGGCGCCACGTTGCTGTTCCCGGGCCTGGCCGGCGGCCCGAATTGGGGCGGTGTCGCTTTCGACCCGGCCACGCGCCGGCTGCTCGCCTTCAGCCAGGACGTCGGCACGATGGGCTGGGTCGAGGAGGACACGGAGGCCGAATCCGTGACGTACGTGCTGCGGGTGGCCCGACCGTTCTCCTTCGCGGTCCGCGTCGACGACGTGTCCTGGCCGTGCCAGAAACCGCCCTGGGGAATGCTGACCGCGGTGGATGCCGATACCGGCGAAGTCGCGTGGCGGCGGCCGCTTGGCGTGACGGAGGGCCTGCCGGCGGAGAAGCGGGAGACCGGCCGCCCGGGCCGAGCGTCGGCGATCGTCACCGCCGGCGGCCTCGCCTTCATCGCGGCGACCGACGGCCGCCGCTTCCGGGCGCTCGACGTGGAGACCGGGCGCGAACTGTGGTCGGCGGAGCTGCCGCTCCAGGGCAACGCGAACCCGATGACCTACCTGGCGGCGGACGGCCGGCAGTACGTGGCCGTGACGGCGACGCAAGAGCTGCTCGCCTTCCGGTTGCCGTAGAGTTCCGGCGATCATGTCCACACACGACGAAAGCACGGGCCCCGAGGGCTACGACCAACCCGCCGTCGAGGCCTGGATCGCCGAGCACGTCGACAGCCTGACGCCGCCTCTCCAGTGGACCCGGCTCCAGGGCGGGCACTCGAACCTGACCTACCGGATCGAGGACGCGGAGGGCCGTGTCGCGGTCATCCGGCGGCCGCCGCAGGGCAAGCTGCTGCCCAAGGCGCACGACATGAGCCGGGAGTGGGCGCTCATCTCGGCGCTCGGACCGACTCCGGTGCCGGTGCCGCCGGCAATTGCCTTCTGCGAAACCCCGGACGTCACCGGCGCCTGGTTCTACGTGATGGGCCTGGTCAACGGACGGCCGCTCTACAGCTCGGCCCATACCGAGGAGTGGGTGCCGCGGGAGCGCCGCCCGAAGCTGGCGCACTCGTTCATCGACGTTCTCGCCGAACTCCACGCCGTCGACCCGGACGAGGTCGGGCTCGGTGATCTCGGCAAGCGCGACAGCTACGTCGGACGCCAGCTTCGCACCTGGTACCGGTCGTGGACGGCGTCCATCGAGCCGGCGCAGCTCGACGACCCGCGGGCCCACGAGCTGCAGCGCTACTTCCTCGAGCACCTGCCGGACCAGGGACCGGCGAGGGTCGTCCACGGCGACTACGGGCTCCACAATTGCCTGGTCGGGCCGGACTCGACAATCGCCGCCGTCGTCGACTGGGAGATCTCGACCCTCGGCGATCCGCTGGCCGACCTGGCCTACGCGATGAACCAGTGGATGCCGGCCACGGACACCATGCCCACCGGCTCGGGCGGCGCCACCGCGGCGCCCGGCTTCCCGGCGCGCGAGGAACTGCTCGAGCGCTACGCGAGGCGCACCGGCCGCGACCTGTCGCATCTCGACTACTACGTCGGCTTCAACCGCTGGAAGTCCGCGGCGATCGTGCATGGCGTGTACGCCCGGTACATGGAAGGCAAGAAGAGCACCGAAGGCGTCGACCTGCCCGAGATGCGCCAGCGCATCATCCGGACGCTCGACCTGGCCGAAGAAGCAGTCGAGCGTCTCTGAGGCCCCACCCTGGGTGCGCCGGCGTCCCCGCCGGCTCCGCTCTGCAAGGACGTCGCGTTAGGCTAGTTCTCTTCCCACAGGAGGACAGCCATGAGCAAGCAGCGGCCGAGCCGCCGCGCCTTCATCGGACTCGCCGGCGCCGCCGCGGCGAGTTCGCTCCATCCCGCGGTCCGGGCGCAGACGGCGGGCGCCATCCGGGACCTCGGCGAGACGCCCAGCGACTACGGGCGGCCCTCGCCGTTCGAGGAGTCGAAGCGATGGAGCCGCGCTCCCGACGCGACGGCGTCGTCCTCGAACACGCCGCTCGCCGACCTGGAGGGCATCGTCACGCCGTCCGGGCTCCACTTCGAGCGCCACCACACGGGCGTGCCGGCAATCGACCCGGACAATCACCGGCTCACCATCCACGGGCTCGTCGACCGGCCGCTCGTCTTCTCGATGGACGACCTCGCGCGGATGTCCTCGGTGTCCCGGTTCCACTTCATCGAATGCTCCGGCAACAGCGCGCGCGAGTGGTCGCCGGCCGGCGCGCCGAACGTGCAGTTGAGCCACGGCCTGGCGAGCTGCAGCGAGTGGACCGGCGTGCTGCTGGCCGACCTGCTCGACGAAGTCGGGATCAGGCCGGAGGCGAGCTGGATCGTCGCGGAAGGCGCCGACGCCGGGCTGATGAGCCGCAGCGTGCCGCTGGAGCGCGCCTTCGACGACGTGATCATCGCGTACGGCCAGAACGGCGAGGCGGTCCGGCCCGAGCAGGGCTACCCGCTGCGGCTGCTGGTGCCCGGCTGCGAGGGCAGCGTCAGCGTCAAGTGGTTGCGCCGGATCGAGGTCGCCCACATGCCGTCGATGGCCCGAGACGAGACCTCGAAGTACACGGATCTGCTGCCGGACGGCAAGGCGCGCCAGTTCACGCTCGTCATGGACGCGAAGTCCGTCATCACCCGGCCCTCGGGCGAGCAGAAGCTGGACGCGCCGGGGTTCTTCGAGATCCGCGGACTGGCCTGGTCGGGCCGCGGGACGATCTCCCGGGTCGAGGTGTCGACCGACGGGGGCCGCACGTGGGTCGACGCCGAGATCGACGGGCCTCGGCACGCGAAGGCGTTCACGCGCTTCCGCTCGCCCTGGCGCTGGGACGGCGGCCGCCACGTCCTGATGTCCCGGGCCATGGACGACACCGGCTACGTCCAGCCGAGCCTGGCGGCCCTGCTCGAGGCGAGAGGCCGGTCGACGATCTACCACAACAACCGGATCAAGGCCTGGGAGGTTCAGGAGTCGGGAGAAGTGACCAATGTCGAGGCGTAGTTGGTTGTTCGTCGCCGTGTGCGCCGGCCTGCTGGCCGGCGGCGCGCTCGTGGCTGAATCGGAGCGCACCGGCCTCGGGCACGAAGCCACCGCCGAGCAGCTCCAGGCTGCCGGCTACACCGTCTTCCCCGACGGCCGTGGCCTTCCCGAAGGCCGGGGCACCGCCAGCGAAGGCAAGGCCGTCTACCAGCAGTTCTGCGCCGCCTGCCACGGACGGAACGCCGGCGGCGAGGACGCTGCGGCGCTCGTCGGCGGTCGCGACAGCCTGGCCTCGGAGCGGCCACGGAAGACCGTCGAGAGCTACTGGCCGTACGCTACGACCCTTTGGGACTACGTCCGGCGTTCGATGCCCTACGAGGCGCCCGGTTCGCTCACCGACGACGAGATCTACGCCGTCGTCGCCCACCTCCTGAACCTGATGGGACTGGTCGGCGAGCAGGACGTGCTCGACCAGGAGAGCCTGCCGAAGGTCGAGATGCCGAACCGGGACGGCTTCATCCCGGACAACCGGCCGGATACGGGCTAGACGAGGTCGACTTCCGCGTAGTCCTCGCCGACCGGGCACGCCAACTGACAGCTCTGGCAGCCGGTGTAGGCGCCCTGCCGCTGCACGGTCAGGTTGTAGAAGATCTGCTGCGTGGCCGGGCTGCGGGCGATCTCGACCGCCTCGGCGGCGGACTTTGACGCGAACAGGTCGGCGACGTGGTCGACCATCCGATCGGGTCCGAACGGCTGGCAGGCCCGGGCGCAGGCGTCGGCGTCGAGGCCGCGAACTTCTGCCAGTCGAGCGCCCGTGGGCGCCGAACCCGGAATCGCCGCGACGGGGCAGACTTCGGCGCAGCGGCCGCATTCTTCGAGGCCGGGGCAGAGTTCGTCTTCGAGGGGCTGTCCGCAGTCGACCGCGGCGTCGGTCAGGATGCCGGCCAGGAACACGCGCGGACCGTACTCCGGCGTCAGGATCATCTCGTTGAGGCCGAGCGTGCCCAGGCCTGACGCGGCCGCGGCCTGCCTCAGGAGCAGCGAACCCTGCCCGCCGGGTCCGGCGTAGGCCATCGGCTGACGCCGCAGGTCGGGGATCGCCGCCGAGAGGATGCAGGCGATCGCGTCGCGCTGCTCCAGCCAGTACGCGAGCCCGCCCGCGGCCTCCTCGAGATGGCGCGCCACGCGACCGTTGGCGTACTGGCGGAAGGCGGCGTCGGGCGAGCGGGCGACACCGGTGGGATAGCGCTTCGCGAGAACGATCAGCCGCGTGAGGTAGGTCGAGAGCTGCGACGGCTTGTCGTAGTCAGGGGCTCCCGCCTCGAGATCCTGCCAGGAGCAGAAGCCGACCAGATCGATACCCAGGGTCCTGGCCTGGGATCTGATCGCCTCGGCGTTCAGGGTGGGGCCGCCCGTGCCGTTGCTGTGGCCGCTCACTGGGCCACTCATCCGCCGATGTGGACGAGATGGTCGAAGTCGCGGTCGCGGATGTACTCCGGGTCGCGCTCGCCGGGCGGGCCGCGGAAGACGAGTTCGTGTTCCTCCTCGCCGCGGATGTGCACCACGCTGCCGGGCGGCAGGTCCTGCCGGCGGTAGGGGATGCGCATGATCTTGCGGATGTCCCGCGACCCGACCGGGCAGATGTACATGCACTCGAAGCAGGCAGCGAACGCTCCGCGCTTGCTGTTCGTGGCGAGGAAGAAGTCGCGCCAGTAGCGGTTGTCGAGCACCTGCGAGACGTCGAGATCGACCTCAGCGTTCAGCAGCTTGCGCAGCACGACGTAGAGCGAGCGAATGCTGATCCGCATCGCCGCCTGCGAGCAGCCCCGCTGGTCGAGGTCGCGGATGTCGTTGACGCTCTCCTCCTTCGACGCCTTGAGCGGAATCGCCTTCGGCGGGCAGATCACCGCGCAACGGCCGCAGCGAAGCCCCGGGCAGAGGTCGCGGTCGAGCGGCGCGTCCGGCTCGAGCTCGGCGTCGGTGATCAGTGCACCGAGGTAGACGCGCGAACCGTACTCGGGAGTCAGAAAGTTCAGGTTGAGGCCGACGTGGCCGAGGCCGGCGAACTCCGCCGTCCACTTGAGATCGAGCAGGCCCGCCCCGGTCCACTTGAGGTCCAGGTCGGCGTACTCGCCGGAGACCGGCAGCGCGCAGTGGCCGCGGTCCTCGAGCCACTCGGCGATCTCCCAGGTGGTCTCCTCGGCCGAATCGAGCGCCAGGTGGGAGTTCGTCGACTGGGTTGCCACGTCCTGGAGCGCCATCGCGCCGGTCAGCAGGTGCTTGGTGACCACGACGATGCTCTTCATTCCCTCGCACAGGTAGTCGGGCACCTGGCCGCCTTCGGTGACGGCGGCGTAGGCCGCGACGTCGGCGACGCCGACCGAGTCGGCGCCCCGCTCGAAGGCGTAGCGGGCGAGGTCCTGCTTCAGACTCACCGGCGCTCCTGCTCCCAGGTCGTGCGGCGGCGGATCTGCGGCCCGAGATTCTCGATCTCGATGAAGCCGTCCGCCTCGCTGCGCGGCAGCCGGTCGGGCAGGTCGTGGCGGCGATGGACGGACGAGCGGAGCCGCTCGTAGTCGCGTCCCACGGGACACACCTGGACGCACTCGCTGCAGCCCGTGAGCGCGGCCTCCTTCATCATCGCCATCTCGGACCAGATCTCGCCCGACTTGCGGCCGCGCATCCGTTGCCACATTTCGTCGCCGGTGCGCGCCTCGAAGATCGAGGCGAGGTGGTCGCTGAACGCCTCGAAGCCGAAGGGCTGGCAGCTCCGGGCGCAGGCACCCTCGTCGAGACCGCGGATCGCCGTGAGCCGGCCGCCTAGCGCTGCCCGCCGCGGGATCGCGTCGGCCGGGCAGATCGCGGCGCAGCGGCCGCACTCCTCGAGGCCGAGGCAGAGCTCTTCCGGGAGTTCGGTGCCCGGCTCGATCTCGGTCGAGGTCAACACGCCGGCGAAGAAGACGCGCGGCCCGTACTCCGGCGTCAGCACCATCCGGTTCAGGCCGAGCGTGCCGAGTCCGGCGAGCACCGCGCCCTCGCGCAGCAGCGGCGAGCCCTGACCCGCGGGCAGCAGGTCGCCCGGCGTCCTCTTCTCGAAGTCAAGCGATGCCGGGGAGACGGGCAGCGCGAGCGCGCCGCGGCCTTCGAGGTCGAACGCGATCCGTTCGGCGGCGAACTCGAGGGCCCGCAGGGTCCGACCGCCTGCGAGCTGCTTGCTGGGCAGGTGTCTTGCCCACAGCACGCCCCGCAGCGTGCGCTTGCCAAGCACGATGAGGGTGTGGGCCTCGGCGCTCAGCGTGGAGGGGCGGTGGCGTGCGTCGAGGCGGTGTTCGAGATCGGAGGTCGAGGCGTAGCCGACGAGGTCGATGGCGAGTTCGGCCGCCGTCGCTTCGACTCGGGCCGCGGTGCGCCCAGGGTCTTTCGTCACGGCAGCGGCATCTGCTCGCTTTCGACCTCCCGCGCCTGGTCGAAGGCGGCGACCGGTTCATCGGTGCGTAACTGTTCGAGCCAAAAGACGCCGTCGAAATCGGCGCTGTTGCCGCGGGTGCCGACGAAATCGACGTCGCCGTCGCCGTCCATGTCGCGGGCGACGAGGCTGTCGAACATGCCGCGCTTGCGACGCGAGATGTCGTGGCGGGTCCACTCGCCGTCGACATCGCCAGGGTTCTCGAACCAGGCGAGCCGCCCGAGCGGCGTGTCGGGCTGGACTTCCTGGTCGGCAGCCCGTCCGCTGCGGCTGTAGGCGCCCGACATCGCGTCGAGATCGCCATCGCCGTCGATGTCGGCGAACGCGAAGCCGACCAGGTTGTCCGGCGTCAGGCGGCCGATCGGGCGTAACCGCCAGGTGTCCGCCGGATCGGCCGGTCGCTCCAGCCACACCAGGACGCCGCCGAACTCGACCGTCGCGAGGTCCAGCCGGCCGTCGCCAGAGAGGTCGACGAAGGCCATGTTGAAGCCGTTGAGCAAGGCGCCGGTCGGCGGGGCGTTCGGCGGCCGGACGGTTTCAGCGTTGGTCGTCGTGCCCTCGATCCGGATCGGGTGCTCGACGAGTTCGACGTCGCCGTCGCCCGCGCTCCGGTTCTCGAACCAGAAGATCCGCCCCTCGCCCGTCGAACCGCCGACGACGTCGGTGTCGCCGTCGCCGTCGAGGTCGACGGTCTGGGAGTTGATCGGCCAGATCACGCGGACGATCTCGTGCTCGACCCAGTCGTCGGAGAGCGGGTCGGCCGTCGTGTCGAACCAGGAGATCGCGTGCTTCTCGGTGGTCTGGCGATCCGGGTTCTGCGCGCCCTTGTTCGGGGCGATGACCTCCGGCCTGCCGTCGCCGTCGAGGTCGCCGGCGAACACCCGGATGTAGGAGCCGCGGTCCTTCGTCACCGCCGGGATCACCCGTGGCCATTCGCCGCTCCGCAGGGCGGCCGTCGCCTCTTCCGTGGCGGTGCCGGGGTTCTCGAAGTAGATGAGGTGGGCCAGCTCGCAGGCGGCCACGACGTCGAGATCGCCGTCGCCGTCGAAGTCGGCGATGGCGACGTCCTCGGCGGCCGCGGCCTCGTCCCCCTCGGCGAGGGTTGCCAGATGCCACACGGTGGGGTCGGAGCCGCCGAAGGCGAGCCGGACGTGGCCCTGGCCGACGTTGCCGTACTCGGTGTCCGACTCGTGGACGGAGACGATGTCGAGGTAGCCGTCGCCGTCGAGATCGGCCATCTCGAGTCCGTCACCGCCGCGGATCGGCACGCCGCCGATGGCGACGTCGTCGATGATGTGCTCGCGCCAGGAGATCCACTGACCGTCGGAGGACTGGGCGTGGGTCGGCGTGTCCGCGACGAAGTTCGAAGCGGGGGCCTCCTTCGTCTGGCAGGCCGGCAGCGCTACGGCAACGGCAGCGATGAGAAAGGCCGCTCTCACGGCCGGTACCAGATCGGCGACGACCAGGCGCGTTCCTGGATCGTCGGGGGCAGGTCGGCCCGCGGGTCGACGCCGGCGCGGATCGCGTCCCAGGTCGACCAGCGGCAGGTCGGATTCTCGAGCACTCGCAGGTAGTAGACGGCCCTCTGGTCCGGGTCGAACTCCGGATCCTCGAACACGGCGCGGAGTTCGGCGGCGCCGAGGTCCTCCGAGAAGCTGCAGTCGGACAGGTCGACCCCAGCGCCGTTGTCGGGGCAGCGCGGCGGGTCGCCCGTGGGCGTGCCGCCGTCGGAGCAGGCGACATCGATGACGGCCTCGTGCGTCTTGCCGCCGTCGACCCAGCCCTTGACGACCTGGAGCCGCTGCAGACCGGCGCTCTCCGGGTCGCCTGACGCCCAGAGCAGCAGCTTCGGCGCGCGCTCGCCGTCCGCCAGCAGGTCGCCGCCCATCGCCACGCCCTGCTCGTAGGCCTTCGCGATCATCTCGGGGTCGTCCGCGAGATCCGCGTCGAAGTCGTAGCCGCCGAAGAAGCGGACCCGGATCCGCGGCCCGGTCGTGGCGAACGTCTCCTTGCGCCGGAACGCGTCGTAGATCGAGTCGCGGGTGTTCTCTTCGGCCCAGACGCCGGTCAGGCCGGAAGCGCCCCACATCTGGAAGTAGGTCTGGGCATAGGCGGGGGAGCCGTCCGGATTCGGTTCGTCAAGCGGCACGGAGCCGCGAAGCTGGGGCGTGCCGTCGCGCCTGCCGACCTTGCTGTGGTAGTCGTCCTCGTCCGGTGTGCCGCCGGCGTTGTGGCTGTCGGTGGCGGCGACGAGACCGAAACGGAAGGGATTGAAACCCTGGGTCTCCTCGAGCAGCAGCCCGTCGAGGTAGGCGGTGCGCACGTAGCTCCCCTGGGGTTCGCTGGGGAGGGTGCTGCTGACCCGGTAGGGCATGATCTCGAAGTCCGCCCATTCGTCGTTCGGCGACAGCATCGGATGGACCTCCGACGTGCCCTTGACCTGGGTCACCTCGACGATCGGCTCGTTGCGCATCCGCGTCTCGGCGTACTCGGCGTCCAGCGGATCGCCGCCGAAGGTCAGCGGGCTGAACATGTTGCCGTTGCTGCCGTTCGAGTTGTGGGGGATGGCGAGCGCCTCGACGCCGTCGTCGCGGAGGTTGTCGAGCCAGGCCCACAGGTCCTCGGGGTTGTCCGAGTCCATGGCCGTGAAGGGCACCTCCGGCGCCTCGCTGCCGCGGAAAATCACGTTGCGGTGCAGGTTGCCGGTGTCGGCGGCGGTGGTCGTGTACTCGTAGCCGATGAAGGTGGTGAAGGCGCCCGGGTCGTTGTGACGTTCGGCGGACTCGACGATGCGCTGCCAGGCGTCGCGGTTCGCCTTGCTGCCGTCGATCTTGTGGAACTCGCCGTCCCGGTAGGCCCCGAGCCCCCGCTGGAACCCCTCGGAGGGCCCCAGCTCCCGCAGCTCCCTGGCGAGCGGGACCTGGTACAGGGGGTCCTCCGGGTCGTCCATCGCCGGCAGGACGCCGAGCAGGATGCCGTGGTCTGTGACCGCCTGGAAGTCGAGAGGCCGCCGGAGCTGCATCGTGTGGCCGGCGGGGTGAACGAGCGGCGCGCCGCGGGCGAAGCGGTAGGCGTCGTCCGGCGTGGCCCGGACGTCGAAGATGTAGGCGTCCATCGAGAAGCGGGTGTGGACGTGCAGGTCGCCGAAGTAGGCGTTGCGCAGCGGATTGGGCTGCGGCGCGGTCGCCTGGTCGGGCGCGCTCGGGCCGTCGCCGGTGTCGCCCGCCGGCGCCCCGCAGCCAGCGACCAGGGCCGGAACGAGAAGCGCGCTAGCCGCAAGACCTTTCCATCTCATTAGGCGATCCCTCGAACGTGGTTGGGAGTAGGATGCCCAGTGTAGCGATAGCGAAGCTGGTCGACAGGAGAGTGAGCGATACCCGGAGCAACAAGGTGATCTGTCTGGTGCCGCCGGGTCCGCGCGACCGGATCGCCCGTTTCCCGGCGCACTGGGAGGCTTGCTTCGTCCACCGCAACGAGGACCTGACCGCCGAGGTCACGGATGGCGGCCGCGCGCTCCTAACCACGCATCCGTACCTGGTGGGGCGAGCCGAACTGGAGCTCCTGAACGGCGCTGAACTCGTGCAGCAGGTCGGCGTCGGCGTCGACAACATCGACGTCGAGGCGGCCCGGGAACTCGGGATCGCGGTCTGCAACGTGCCGCAGGCCAACGCCGTGTCGGTCGCTGAGTACGTGATCATGGCGTGCATCTTCCTGCTGCGCCGGATGGCGGATGCGACGGCGGCGCTGCGCCGGCTGGAGAACCCGTACCCGGCGCTGTTCGCCAGGGGCAGCCACGAGGTGCGCGGAAAGAAGCTCGGGCTGGTCGGCTACGGCGCGATCGCCCAGGAAGTGGCGAAACGCGCACGGGCGCTGCAGATGGAGTTGCTCTCGGCAAGCGCCCCGGCGCGCGAACGCGAGCGCGGGCTGGCGCCGGGTCCTGAGGAGCGCGAACTCGGTGTCGTGCGGCTTCCCTTCGAGCAGTTGCTGCGGGAGTCCGACGTGGTCAGCCTGCATGTGCCGCTCACCGGGACGACGCGGGATCTGATCGCGGCGCCGGAACTCGGACTGATGAAGCCGTCAGCGTTTCTGGTCAACACCTCGCGCGGCGGCATCGTGAAGGAAGACGATCTCGCCGACGCTCTGGCGAAGGGCCGGATCGCCGGCGCCGCCGTCGACGTCTTCAGCGTCGAGCCGATCCGGGCCGACAACCCGCTGCTCGGCGCGCCGAACGCCTTTCTCTCTCCCCACAGCGGCGGCAGCACGAACGAGTGCGTGATAGACGCCATTCGGGAGAGCATCGCCAACGTCGACCGCGTCCTGCGCGGAGAGGAGCCGCATCATCGTGTCTGCTGACGGCGCATCGGGCCACCTGATCGAGGCGAAGGAGGTGCCGCGCCCGGACGTCCAGCGTGGCTACATCGAGATCTTCGAGCAGCTCTGCAAGGGCTGCGATCTCTGCATCCCGGCGTGCCCGGTGCGCATCATCGAGCCGGGACGCGGCGCCAACATGATGGGCTGGCGGCCGGTCGTCGTGGGGGCGGACCTGATGAGGTACTGCATCGGCTGCAACCTCTGCGCGATGGTCTGTCCCGACCAGGCGATCGAGGTCTTCCGCTTCGACGAGCCAGTCCCGCACGAGGAGCTGCGATGAGCGAGAAGCCCTTCGTTCCGCCGGTCGGCAAGCCGACGATGGGCGCCCACGCGATGGGTATCGGCGCGATGGTTGCGGACCTCGACTACTTCGCCGGCTATCCGATCACCCCGCAGACCGAGCTCCTCGAGTACGTCGCCGAGGCCCTGCCCGAGCAGGGCGGCGTCTTCCAGCAGCTCGGCGACGAGATCTCGAGCGTCATGGCGGTGTTCGGGGCCGCGGCGTGCGGCAAGCGGGCGATGACAGCGTCGGTCGGCCCGGGGCTGACGCTCATGATCGACGGCCTGACCAACGCCGCCGGCGCCGAGACGCCGATGGTGCTGGGGGCGCTCACCCGCGCCCACGTCGGCGTCTCGGGCGGGCTCTATCCGGCGCAGTCGGACATCCGCATGCTCCGCGGCCTCGGCAATGGCGACTACCAGTTGCCGCTCTTCGCGCCGTCGACGATCACCGAGACGGTGCAGCTCACGGCCGAGGCCTTCGACGTCGCCGATCTCTACAGCATCCCGGCCGTCGTTTGCATCGACGGCAAGATGGCGAACATGATCGAGACGCTGCAGCCGTTCGAGGTGCCGGAGCGCGACCTGCCGGACAAGACCTGGGCGCTCGACCGTTCCCTGCGTGAGAAGCGCCGTGTGGTCGGCGCCGCCCGCACACCCGAACTCGACACGATGGTCTGCTACGAGATCCAGCACAAGCTGGAGCGGATGCGGGCGGAAGAGACGCGCTGGGACAGCTTCCGTTGCGACGACGCGGAGTTCGTCGTCGTGGCGTACGGGATCATGGCCCGAATCGCGAAGGAAGCGGTCAGGAACGCCCGCGAGGAGGGGATCAAGGTCGGGTTGTTCCGGCCGATCACCCTCTTCCCGTTCCCGGAGGATCCGCTTGGGGAACTCGCATCCAGCGCCCGCGAGGTGCTGACGGTCGAGATCAACTTCGGGCAGGTCCTGACCGACGTGCGTCTGGCGGTCGCCGGCCGCTGCCCCGTCCAGTTCTTTGGACAGCCGGCCCTGGCGATCCCGGCGCGGGCCGTGCTCGAGGCGATCCGCCAGATGGCCGCCGGGCAGCCGGTCGAACCGCGCGGCTTCCACGACGTCCATCCCACCGCCTTCCATCTCGCCGACACCCATCCGCCGGCGAGGAAACAGATGCTCGATCAGCTCGCCGCCCGGCGCGGACACGAGGGGGGCCAGGCCATGCTCGACAACCTGCTCGGCATCCGCAAGAACACAGTGATCCCGGAGGTCGGACGTGACTGAACCAGCCGCCCGCGCGCCGGCGCGCTACACGCCTCCAGAGGGCGTCGAAGCGCGCAAGATCTCGCCTCAACTCGACGTCCACACCGGGCTGCCGTCGTCCTGGTGTCCCGGTTGCGGGCACGGCTCGGTGAGCCAGATCCTCTGCGACCTGGTGACCGAGCTCGACCTCGCGGAGAAGACGATCCTGGCGCTGGGCGTCGGCTGCGGCTCGACGATCGCGGCGCAGATGGAGGTCAACACCGTGCTGTCGCCGCATGGCCGCGCCAGCGACACGGCGACCGGCGTTTCCCGCATGGCCCCCGAGCGGATCGTCGTCCAGTACTCCGGCGACGGCGACGCCTGCGGCATCGGCCTGGCCGGCCTGATGCACGCCTGCAACCGGCGCGAGAACTTCATCGTCGTCATCTACAACAACAACGCCTATGGCATGACGGGCGGCCAGATGGGCCCGACGACGACCAAGGAGGTGCCGACGACCACCTTCCAGGGCGGTCGCGACGAGGAGGTCATGGGGTATCCCATGGACATCATCAAGACGCTGGCCCACTTCCCCGGCGTCGTCTACGCGGGGCGCTGCGCCCTGACTTCGGGCGTCCGCTACCGCGAGGCGAGCCGGATGATCAGGCGCGCCTTCGAGATCCACCTCGCCGGCATCAAGGGGATGAAGGTCATCGACTGCCTCGGCAACTGCAACGTGAACTGGAAGGGCGGCGGCGTCACCTTCACGCCGGAGAGCTCGAACCAGTTCATCGAAGACCAGATCATGAAGTACTTCCAGATGGGTGAGGCGACGGTGCCCGAGGGCTACCCGCCGATCCGGGTCCGATGAGCGGTGTCGTCGAGCGCGTCGGCGGCGCCGGCACGGGCGGCGCCGGGCTCCTCACCTGCCTCAAGACGCTCGGTTACGCGGCTGCCGCCAAGGGCTGGCACATGGCCTACACCTCCGACTACAACCCGGAGACCCGCGGCGGCCTGGTCGAGGGCACGGTCGTCCTCTCGAGCGCCGAGCCGATCGACAACCCGGTGATCGAGACCTACACCGCGGTACTCGCGTTCGACCACGCCGGCTACCTGTCGTACGGCCCGGGGGTCGAACCCGGCGGGCTCATCCTCTGGGACAGCTCCCGGGTCCGGAACCCGCCGGCGCTCGAAGGCGTCCGTTCGTACGGCGTTCCCGTCTTCCAATTGGCCCGCGACGGCGGCGCGCCCGGCCTGGCCAACATGGGCATGCTCGGGCTCTACAACCTGATCGCCGGCCACTTCACCATCGACGAGCTGCTCGCCGGCATGGAGGACTACCTGCCGGTGTGGCGCCACAAGCTGCTGCCGGGCAACCGGGCGGTGCTCGAAGCCGTGTCACAGATCGATCCGGAGGAGTACCGTGTTGCGTGAACAGTTCGTATTGACGGCGGTCCTCGTCGCCGCGCTCGGCTGCGCCGCGGAGCCGGCCACCGAACAGGCAAGCCGACCGCCCAACGTCGTCTTCATCCTCGCCGACGACCTCGGCTACGGCGACGTCGGCATCTACGGCAGCCAGATCATCGACACCCCGAACATCGACGACCTCGCCCGCGGCGGCGTCCGGTTCGAGGCCGGCTACGTCACCGCGGCCGTCTGCAGTCCGTCCCGGGCCGGCCTGATGACCGGCCGCTACCCGCAGCGCCACGGCTACGAGTTCAACCCGTCGGGCCAGGACTACGGCCTGAACCTGGACGAGACGACGCTGGCCGAGGTCATGCGCTCCGCCGGTTACGCGACCGGCGCCGTCGGCAAGTGGCAGCTTGGCTGGGGCGACGGCAAGCACCCCCTCGACCGCGGCTTCGACGAGTTCTTCGGCATGCAGAGCGGCACGATCTACATCGAGCCGTCCGCCGAAGGCGTAGAGAACTGGAGCCCGCTGCCGCTCGCCGAGGTGCGGGAGCGACCCATCTTCCGCGGCCGGGAGGTCGTCGAGGAGACCGAGTACCTGACGGAGGTCCTCACTCGCGAGGCGCTCGACTTCATCGACCGGCACCACGACCGGCCGTTCTTCCTCTACCTCGCCCACTACGCGCCGCACACCCCGCTGCAGGCGACGGCGAAGTACATCGACCGGTACCGGCACATCGAGGACCCGAGGGTGCGCATCTTCGCGGCCATGGTCTCGGCCGTCGACGACAGCGTCGGCGAGGTCAGGGCCCGGCTGCGGGAGCACGGCGTCGAGGACGACACGCTGATCGTCTTCCTCTCCGACAACGGCTGCGCCTTCTACCTCCAGGGCGGGTGCACCAACGGTCCGCTCAGCGGCGGCAAGCGCTGGTTCTTCGAGGGCGGCATCCGCGTGCCCTTCCTGCTGAACTGGCCGGCCAGGGTGGAGCCGGGCCAGGTCTTCCGGCCGGCGGTGTCGTCGCTCGACCTGCTGCCAACGTTTGCCGCCGCTGCCGGCGCGCCGCTTCCCGAGAAGCCGCTCGACGGCGTCGACCTCCTTCCCTACCTGCGCGGCGAGGTCGACGGCGTTCCCCACGAGACCCTGTTCTGGCGGGCCGGCCCGAACCGCGCCGTCCGCCGCGGCGACTGGAAGCTCTGGCAGGTCAACCGCGCCTCGGAGGAACAGGTCGCTTCGCTCCAGTTGCTCGGCGCTCTCTTCCCGGACTGGGAAGCGCCCCACGGGTCGCCGCTCGGCCAGTTGAACCGGCTGCACGACCTGGAGAACGACGTCGGCGAGCGAATCCCGCTCGCCGACGACGAGCAGGCCGTCCTCGACGAACTCCGGCGCGCCCTCGACGCCTGGGAGAGCGAACTCGTCGAGCCGCGATGGTGGAGCAACCGGGGCACCGCCGGCACGGTCGACGACGAGGCGATCGAACTCATCTTCTGACGTCGACGGGCTCGAGGTCGATCCGCTCGACGTCGACCCAGCGTACGTACTCGGCGCTCTCGCGGCCGCCGGTGAAGATCAGGATGCCGGCGTTCCCTTCGCCGAGGTCGCCGGCGCACTCGAGTTCCAGGGTTTCCCCGCTGTGGAGCGTCACGCCGGCATGTGAGCGGTCGCTGCACCCCTCCTGATCCGGAAGCACAACCGACGCGATCAACCCGAACGGAATCGTGTAGTCGATGCCGCCTGCCGGCGCGTCGAGCGTCTCGGTCGTTTCGCTCTCGTCCAGGTCGAAGACGAGCCGGCCCGCGAGGGTGCCCCCCGTCTGGGTGGTGACGGTGCCCGAGAGTGGCTCCCCCGGCGGGAAATCGCCGTAGGCGGGGCCGCTGCCGTCGGCGGCGCTGAAGTCGAGGCGCTCGAAAGCCTCCCACGAGACGAGCACGCGGCCATAGCGCCGGTCGTCGACGTAGACGCCACGATTGCCGCGGCCGACGGCGCGCGTGCCGGAGAGGACGAACGCGACGCCGTCGCGCAGGGTCACCCGCGCGCTGTCGTCCGAGTCGCGCGCGATCGTGCGAATGGCATCGAACCGCGGGCTGAGCTCCCCGTCGGCGGTCCGACCCTGAAGCTCGTCGGAGCCGACGCTGGACTGCCGGTCCCACTGGACGAAGCCGGTGAAGCTGCCCTGCGGCGTGCGCACGGTGCCGTGCAGCCGGTCCGGGGCGGCTTCCAGGTCGGCGGCAGGGAGGAAGTCGATGGCACGGATACGGCGTTCGCCGAGGTCTACGACTCCGTGCCGGTCGTCCCACACGCGCACGCCGTCGGCGAAGTCGTCGGCATCGAAGCGGTTGAGGACGAACCCGGTCCCGCTCTTGAGCGTCACCAGGAGCTCGCCGCCTCGCGGCGCGACGCGCCGGATGTCACCGAAGCGAGCCATGAACGGCCGGCCCAGGTTGGGCCGGTGCTCCCGCCGGGCGACCTCGACACCGAGAATGGTGACCGGCCGGCTCTCCGTCAGCAGCTCGGGCGGCACGTCGACGGCCCAGGGGTTCTCCTCCTTGAAGCCGTTGAAGTAGTCGCCCCAGAACGCTTCCTCGTCGCCGCCAAAGCGCAGCCGCCCTTCGTAGGCCGTGCCGCTCCTGGTGGTGACGCGACCGTAGAGGAAGCCCTTGTGGGCCGCCGCCGACGTCGCGGGCGAGTGGGGAACCGCCGGCGGGGCCACGCTGTCGGCGTCGATGTCCAGGTCTCGCAGCAGAGGGACCGCGACGAGGCCGAGAGCCACGACAAGGGCAAACAGCAGGAGCGCGGCGACGCCCCTGGCGATTCCGGCTCTCGTCATTGACTGTACATTCTCTTCGAGCCAGGGGCGGAGACGCCCCTGCATGACTGACGATGTCGACGGGCCAGCGGTTACTCCGCGGTTCAGGCGCGGCCGTCGTAGAACCGTTCGCCGAAGCTCTCCAGCTTGTCCTCGTCGATCACGATGCCGAGGCCGGGGCGCCGCGGCAGGTGGACGAAGCCGTCACCGTCGATCTCGGTCGTCTCGGCCAGCAGCGCGTCGCGGCCCTCCGTGGTCCAGCCCGGCGGTTCGTAGGGGAACTCGCACCACTCGCAGTTGGGGCTGGCGGCCATGAGGTGCAGGTTGGCGAGCAAAGCGAAGCCGTTGTTCCAGGTGTGGGCGGCGAAGGCGAGGCCATTCGCTTCGGCGAGGGCGGCCACCTTCCGGCATCCCGCGATGCCACCGAAGAACATGGCGTCGGCCTGGAGGATGTCGAGGGACTGCTTCTCGACCAGGAGTCCGTACTCGTTGAGCCGCCAGTTCAACTCGCCGCCGGCGAGCGGGATCGAGGTCCGCCGGCGGAGTTCGGCGAGCGCCGCGTAGTCGTTGCGGTCGAGCGGCTCCTCGATCCAGGTCATGTCGCAGGGCTCGATCGCGCTCGCGAACTCGGCCGCGATGTCCACGTTCCACTTCGGCGGCGCACCAGGCAGGAGCGAGAAGTGGAAGCCCTGGTTCGCGTCGACCATCAGCGCCAGGTCGGGCCCGACCGCCTCGCGCGCCCGCTCGACGACGGCGACGTCGTCGCCCCAGTCCGGGTAGTGGGCGCGGAGTTTGACGGCCGAAAAGCCCATCTCCTTCAGTTCGAGCAGGTTCTCGGCGCGCTCGTCGGGCGGTCGCAGCTCGGAGGTCGATGCGTAGGCCCTGAGCTTGTCCCTGCCGCCGCCCAGCAGCTCGTACACGGGCTGGCCCTTGACCTTGCCGGCGATGTCCCACAGGGCCGGCTCGAGCCAGGCCAGGCGGATGCCGAGCGCCTCGCCGGCGTCGAGCACGCTGCCGAAACCCTCGATGTCGAGCGGGTCGCGGCCGAGAATGAACGGTCCCAGGGCGTCGCCGAGACCGGCGTGAAACCGGCTCAGGGTCATTCCCGCCGACTCGCCGACGATGCCTTCCTCCGTCGTCATGCGGACGAACGTCAGCTCGTTGTGCGTCTGTCCGTGGCCGGGCTGCGCGGCAACGTGGAGCGGCGCCGGCAGCGGCGACCTGACGTGGTACAGCTCGAGGCGATCGATCCTCAAGGCGGCGGGCTGCGGAAGTCGACGGTGTCGAAGTCGAGCTGGTTGGGAATCCGCGGCGCGTAGCGGCCGCTCTCCTTGGCCCTGGCCAGGTGGTCCTCTGCCTGCGGGTCGGGCCCCTGAGGACGCAGCGCGCGCTGGAAGAAGGCGAGCACGTTCGTGATCCGTCGCGGGATCGAGCGTCCGGTGTGGGCGCCCCCCTGGACCAGGTGGTACTCGTGAGGGATCGCCGCGTCGAAGAGCAGGCGGTGGAGCAGTTCAGCGCTGAGGTACGTCAGGTTCGCGTCCTCGTCGCCGGCCTCGACCAGGAGCTTCAGTCCGGAGGCGCGGAGCCGGTCGGCATTGTCGATCACGATCGTCGGCGGGTGACGGGCCCGCCAGTACTCGACGTCGAAGGGGTTGCCGAAACGCTCGTGGAGGAACCGCATCGCGCCGGGACCGTAGGGCGTGAGGTCGAGGTCGGCGAAGGAGGCCACCGGCGGGAATCCCGGTTCGAGCGCCGCCGCGGCCGCGAACATCTCGGGGTTGCGGAGGCCGATCCGGAGCGTGCCCTGACCCCCCGCGGAGCCGCCGCCGAGCACGGTGCCGGCCCGGTCCTGCGCCACGTTGTAGTGACTTCGGACGTGGGGCAGCAGTTGCTGGAGGATGAAGGTCTCCCAGCTCTTTCCTCCGCCCTTCCAGTCGATGTAGTAGGAGTTGCCCGTGATCGGAGCAACGACCACGATGTGCTCGATCGTTCCCTCGTCCCAGGCGCGTTCGAGATGGGCGCGAAGACGACGCTCCAGTTGGCGTTCGCCGCTGGAGCCGCCGTGAAGCCAGAGCAGGAGCGGGTAGGGCTCGGTGCGTTCCGGGTCGTAGGCAGGCGGCAGCAGGAGGTCGAAGCGCGGCTCGCCGGGCACCAGGTCGCTGGCGAGCGGGTGGTTCGTCAGGCTGGATTCCTGGGCGTGGCTCGCCGTGGCGATCAGGAAGACGGCGAGCAGGGGAAGAGCTGTGGCTCCCGGAACTCGGTGCATGACCAGACCTCCTTTGGACGTAGGCTCTCCAGTCTACGCATCAAACCCGCAAGAAGGCCCGTCCCGGATGAACGCAGCACAACTCGCCATCGACAGTCTCGCCCGCTTCGGCGTCTATGACGCCGTGCGCTTCGAGGGCAGGACCAGAACGAACGAGGAGCAGGAGCTATTGGCCCGCAGGCTCGCCGCCGTGCTCCGGGCACGCGGCGTCGGTCCCGGCGATCGCGTCGTCGTCATGATGCCGAACTGCCCCGAGATCTTCTGCGCCTTCCAGGCGGTGTGGAAGATCGGCGCCGTCATCCTGCCGGTCATGCCGCAACTCGGCGAGCGCGAGGTCGGCTACCTGCTCGAGGACTCGGGGGCCAGGGTCGCGCTGGTGGCGCCGGTGCTCGCTCCCGTCGTCGCCGCGGCCCGGAGCGGCGCTCCGAGCTGCGAGACGCTGCTCAGCCTGGGTCCGACCGAAGTTGCCGGCGCGACCGACATCACCAGCGAGATCGCGGCGGCGGAGCCCGTCGACTCCCTGGTCGACCGGGCTGGTGACGATCTGGCCCTGCTGCTCTACACCTCGGGCACCACGGGCCGGCCGAAGGGCGTCATGTTCACCCACGACAACATCCTGTGGTCGTCGCAGCAGGTCGGCGGCATGGCCGAGATGCCGGAAGGGATGCCGATCCTGCACGTGATGCCGATGGCCCACTCCTTCGGCGTGCTGATGATGTGCGTCGGCTTCGTCAAGGGCTTCAGGGCGACGGTCATGGTGCGCTGGGACACCCGTGAGGTGTTCGAGAACATCGAGCGGCACCGGATCGAGCGCATGGGCATGGTGCCGACGATGCTCACCTACCTGCTCGACTTCCCCGAGCGGGAACGGTTCGACATCGGTTCACTGAACTGGGTGTGGTCGGGCGGCGCCGCGCTCGCCAACGAGGTTCGGGTCGACTTCGAGCGCGAGTTCGAGTGCACCGTCCGCGACGGCTACGGACTGACCGAATCCACCGCGGTTGCCACCGCCTACTCGGATAGCGACGAGTACCGCGCGGGGTCCTGTGGCCGCGCCGTCGACGGCGTCGACGTCGCGGTGATGGACGACGACCACAACCGGCTGCCCGCCGGGACGCCGGGCGAGGTCTGCATCCGTGGCCGCAACGTGATGAAGGGCTACTGGGGCAAGCCGGAGGCCACGGCCGAGGCCGTCCACGACGGCTGGCTGCACTCCGGCGACATCGGCGTGATGGACGCGGACGGCTTCCTGCGGATCACGGACCGCAAGAAGGACCTGATCATCAAGGGCGGCGAGAACATCTCACCGCGCGAGATCGAGGAGGCGCTCTACGAGCACGAGGCGATCTCGGAGGTCGCAGTCGTCGCGGTGCCGCACAAGACCTGGGGCGACGACATCTGGGCCGCCGTGGTGTTCAAGCCCGGCGCCGCCGCCAGCGAAGAGGAGCTTCGCGCCCACACCGCGCGCTTCGTGACCCGGTTCAAGATCCCGAGCCGTTTCGTGGTTCAGCCGGAGCTGCCGAAGAACGCGGTGGGGAAGATCGTCAAGACGGAGGTGCGGGCAAGCCTGCGCCGCGACCCCTGATCGGCAGAATGCGCCTGAGCCGCGCCGCTTCCTGGCCGGCACGTACACTCGCGGCCTCCCAATGGTCGGCGACGATGCCGTCGGGGCGCATGAGGACGACCTCCCCGTTGTCGTAGGGCGATGCGGCTTCGACCTCAGGCAACGCCTCAGTCCGAATGGGAAACCCGCCACTCGCAATCGCGTCGGCGGCATCCCGCCACGGCTCGGGGTCCACGTGCGCGCCGAGAACGGCGGTGTAGCCGAGGCCGTTCCAGTCGAGGACGGAACGGGTCCAGCTCCCGTCCAGCCACAGGTTCGGCGCCCGGCGGCCCGAGCGCACGACGGGCACGTAGTCGCACACGGGATTCTCGACCTCGGGCGCGGGCTCGTCGTCGCGTGCACAGAGTTCCGACGTCAACTCGTAGCCGTAGATCAACCCCTCATACTCCCCGTACTGGCGGCAGTTCCGGGCAGCCGCCTGCGTGTCGCCGCCCTCGTGGAACGCCCGGAAGATCCCTCCGGACAGTTGCGCGTTGCGGCGCCCGGCGGCGACGCGCTGCTCGGCGACCGGTTGATGCTCGAGGTCGTACGTCTCGAGGAGGGAAGCGGGCGAGGCGCCGCGGAGCACGAAGGCGATCTTCCAGGCCAGGTTGCGGATGCCGACGAAGCCGGTGTTGTTGCCGAGGCCTCCGGTCGGGATGAACACGTGCGCGGCGTCGCCGGCCAGGAAGATGCGGCCCTTGCCGAGACGGCCGGCGCGGCCCGGCTGGAACTGCCACTCCGTCATCGTTCGCACCTCGATCGGGACCGGGTCGTTCGCGCCGAGCGCCGATCGGATCCAGTTCTCGGCGAACTCGGCGGTCATTTCCTGAGTGCGGTCGAATCCGCCGATCTGACAGCGCCAGCGCCGGACGCCGTCGAGCGGCTGGAAGACGGCGGCCCCCATCGGGTGGGCGATGAAGAGCAGGCCGCCCTGCCGGTCGCTGGTGTGTTCCGAGAAGTCCGCCTCGAAGATGACGTCCTGGAAGAAGACGTCCATGAAGTCCGCCTCCAGCGTCGTTCCGATGGCGGCGCGCGTCGAACTCCGGAGACCGTCGGCGCCGATCGCGAACCCGGCGGAGACGCGCGTCGCGCGGCCGGTGCGGTTGTCGCGGATCGTGCAGGAGACGCCGGCGCCGTCCTGGGCCAGTTCGCTCGCGGTCGTGTCGAAGCGGAGGTCGACGTTCGGATCCGACGCCGCCTGGTCGAAGAGGATCGCCTCGACGTAGTCCTGGGCCGTCATCACCGGCATGGACGAACTGCGGTCGGTGCGGACCGAGTGAAACGACGGCGTGGGGACCCGGCAGATCGCCTTGCCCGCCAGGCAGTCGAACCAGCGGTTGTACTCGGTCCAGTCGGGACCGAGGCCGGTGTCGATCACCTGCTGCTCCACGCCGACCTCCCGCATCAACTCGACCGACGGCGCGTCCAGCAGCCGGGATCGCGGGTGCGTGCTGGTGCGTCCCCGCAGGTCCACGACCAGCGACCTCACGCCCAGCCGGGACAGGAGGAGCGAGCCCATGAGGCCGATCGGACCGCCGCCGACGATCAGCACCTGCGTCTCGATGGGCCTGGCGTTCACTACGACGTTCCCTACTGGGACTCCCCACCATTTGGCAAGTGGGGTAATCGGCCTCGATTGTCGGTGCGCGGCGTTGGGTTTTCCGCAGTCACGTTGAGTGTTCAGACGAGTCGGTGCCTGCGTTGATGTGGTTTCGCGATTTCGTGTTGGCGGGTGTTCCGTCCCGTGGGGTTGAGGTTCCGGTCTGATGGTGGGTTCGGGGATTCGGTCCGGGACGGTCGGGGTTCGGGCGTGTCGTTTTGGCTGGTGTTTGCTCGGCCTCGGTAGGCGCGGCGGCTTCTTCGGGGTGGTTTCGTTGTCCGTGCGGCGCCTGGAAGAGGGTCCGGTCTCGGAGCATGGCGCAGGCGATGCGGAGGAGCCGGTCGCCGACGATGCGCAGTGCGTGTCCGTGGGTTTTGCCCCTCTTTCGGGCGCGGTCGTACCTGGCGCGGGATTCGGGGTCTCTCTGGACGGCGACTCTGGTCCAGTGGTAGACGGCGTCGGCGAGTCTGTGGTTCCTGGCTCGTCGCTGGCGGACGGTCTTCGTGTTGCCCGAGCTGACGGTTATGGGTGCTACTCCGGCGAGGCATCTCAGGGCGGCGTGGTCGCGTTGTCGTATGGCCTGTTCGGCTTCGGTGAGGAGGGTGGCGAGCACGTGGTTTCCGATTCCGGGTATGGAGTCGAGGATGGCGGCGTCGCGGAGTTCGTCGTCTTCGGTCTTGGTTTCCTTGGCCTGTTGGAGTGTTTGCTGGAGCTGGCGTCTGGCCTTGTCGATCTGCTTGTTGTACTGCTCGAGGATCGGCAGCAGGCTCAGGATGCGGTTTCTGGCGCTTTCGACGCTGGCGTCCCGGCGCTTGATCGGCTGGGCCTTCAGGCGTTCTCTGAGTTCGTCGGCGTCGATCCGGCGGACGCGGTGCTTCTTGAGCAGCTTGGCCAGTGTGGTCTTCCTCGTGCGCCGGGCCTTGTCCGGAGTGGGCACGCGCTTCCACAGGTCGATCGCCCAGGGCGTCGTCACGTCGCCATCGGTCGCGTCGAGAAACTGCGGGTAGTAGTCCACGAGATGCTGTCGGATGCGATTCGCGATCCCGTTGCGGTCTTCGACGAGTTCCTTCCTGGCGCGGGCTTTGCCGCGCATCTCGATGACGTCGTCGTCGGGTTCCGGGACCGGTCTGAGGCATTCCGGATCGGTGCGCAGCGCCGAGGCCAGCGCCTTGGCGTCGCGCCGGTCGTCCTTGGCGCCGGCGGCCGAGAAGCGGTCGCGGAAACGGTCGAGCTGCATGGGGTTGATGGAGTGGACGGGAAAGCCCGATTCCATCAGGGTTTCGACCACGGGTCCGTGCGGCACCTCGATGGCGACCCCGATCCGGTCCGCCGGGCGCCGGGCGCGGTCGAGGAGCCAGTCGCTCATGGCGGCGAGGCCCCTGCCGCCGTGGTCGAACGCCCGCTCCTTGACCACCCTGCCCCGGTGGTCCATCAGGCAGACGTGGTGTTCTCGGCTTCCCCAGTCCACGCCGGCGGTGTACGTCGTCGTCATGTTGTCCTCCTTGGTGGGTTAGCGTTGGCTGGTCGGCTCACCGCGATGCCGTTCGGTACCTGTACTGGCGCTCATGGCGCATACTCCCCACTGGATGTTCATCGCGGTGCAGGCAGCCAGGGCACAAATCCCAGCAGGGTGCTCGATGCACAGTGCGCCGTTGGTGCTCCTGGCTGCCCGCCGACTTCACGAGGCTCCGGTCAGCGTCGCGGGAGGGCCCGCCGCGGCGCCGGCCGCGGAAGCTGCCGGTCCCGCGGAAAACGGCAAGCCGTTTCCCGCCGGACCTTGGAAAACCGGCGAACCGGTTTCCCACAGCTACCGCGGCCTCGGCGGCTGCGGCGGATCGGTACAAGACGGTGACCGGATTCAACCCCGGAAAGGTACAGGTGCGCCGGCGTCCCCGCCGGCTCTCCGGCTCTCAGATCCCCGGGTCCACTCCGGTCATCTTCACCGATAGCTCCCACAGCCGCTTGCCCAGTTCCGGGTCCCGGCTGGCCGGATTCGACCAGGCCTTGACGGCCGGACCGCTCAACTCTCCGAAGCGCGACGGTCCGTAGTAGTCGCCACCCTCGACGCCGGGCCCGGTCGCAGCCAGCAGCGTGGGCCAGGCGCCTGTCGCCTGGCTGTTGAAGAAGGTGCGGACCAGGGGCGCAGCCATCTGGATCAGGGGGAAGTCACGCCCAATGTCGGTCTGCGCCAGCCCCGGATGACAGGCGGCGGCGATCGTCCCGGAGCCGCGGGCCTTGAGCCGCCGGTCAAGTTCCACCATGTACATCAGGTTGGCCAGCTTGCTCTGCTGGTAGCGCGTCTGGCGCGAGTAGAACCTGGCGCCGTCGATGTCGTCCCAGTGGATCCGGGCGCCGCGGTGAGCGACGCTGGCCGTGATGACGACCCGGCTGCCCTCGGTTTCCTCCAGCTTCGGCAGAAGCTGCCCGGTGAGCGCGAACGTGCCGAGGTGATTGACCCCGAACTGCGCCTCGAAGCCGTCGACGGTCAGCGTACGCGGCACCCCCATGATGCCCGCGTTGTTGACGAGCACGTCGAGGCGCGGCTCCGCGGCCGCCTGCTCGGCAGCCGCCCGCACGCTGGCCAGATCGGCTTGGTCGAGTTGCAGGAACTCGAGGTCGGCCCCGGGGGACTCGGCGTGAATCGAGGCGATCGCACCCGCGGCTCGCTCCTCTGAGCGGCACCCCAGCAAGACGCGCCCGCCTTGCCTCGCCAGCACCCTGGCCGTCTCGAAGCCGATGCCGGTGTTGGCGCCGGTGACGACGAACGTCCGCCCCGACTGGTCGGGTACGTCGCGGTCCGTGAATCCCTGTGCCATCGATCTCCGGAACGGTCGCCGATGATCAGTCGACAAACGAGCCCCTGCGCAGCGCCGCTTCTCGCGAGCCCGCCTTCAGCCGGCGGAGCAGCGCCTCGTTCTCCCTGAACTCGGCCTGTCTGAACTCGGTTGCGACCTCCTCCATCGTCCGGAAGACCACGCCTTCGGCATCGGCGGTGTGGTCGAGGAGGCGCTCCAGCATCAACATCCGGGCGCCTCTCCCGATGCACTGCGGGTGGAGGCAGAGCACGAAGACGCCGTCGCCGAGCCGCTGGTGGAGGTAGTCGAACTCGGCGGCCCAGATGTCATAGACCTCATTCGGAGGCCGGAGACCTTCCGACTGCGGGAGATTTGGGCTGAAGTAGGGCCAGTCGTCGAGGGCCCAGTCGAACGGCAGTTCGACCAGGTCGACCGGTTCGCCGAAGACGTGCGGGCCGTCCGTTCGGGCGATGTCGCCCTTGCGTACCCAGGTGGGCTGGAAGTCGTGCGGCGCCATCGAGGAGTCGTAGGAGAAGTCGTGCTCGAGGAGCAGATCGACCCAACGAGGGCCGAGGTTGCCGCCGGGGTTCCGGCTACCGGCGGGAGGCCGGCCCCAGACCCGCTCGATGCATGCGATGCCTCGTTGGAGGATCGCTCGTTCGTCCGCCTCGTCCCGCTTGCTCGAGGGCGCTTCGTGGCAGTACCCGTGGTAGGCCAGCTCATGGCCTTCTTCGGCGATTCGCCGGCACAGGTCCGGCCAGGTATCGATCGTGTGGCCGGGGGTAAACCAGGTGGACGGGAGCTGCCGGTCTTGCAGAAGATCCAGGATCCGCTCGGCGCCTACCGCGCCAAACTCACCGCGCGCGAGGAGATTCGGCGACTTCGTCTGGCGCGCGCCGCCGGACCACGACGAGAGGCCGTCGAAGTCGAAGGTGAGGCAGACGGAAACACTCATTGGCGGAATTGCGGTCCAGTGGAGCTGTCGATCCTAGTCGCTACGATTGAGGATTCTGGGACGGTGGGAGACGGATGAACAGGCGCAGCGTGAGTTTCCTCGGGCTGTGGATCGTGGTCGCGGTCTTGTGCCCGCTCATGACGGGTGCCACCGCCGGCGCACAGAGCGCACAGGAGGCGTCTTCGGCCGGCGACTTCGTCCCGGTCACCGACGCCATGCTGCAGGACCCGGCGCCGGAGGACTGGCTCAGCTTCCGCCGCACGCTCGACGCCTGGGGCTACAGCCCGCTCGACCAGATCACGCGGCACAACGTCGGGCGGATTCGGATGGAGTGGACGGGGACCATGGCCGATGGAAGCGCCGAGACCACGCCGCTGGCGTACGACGGCGTCCTCTACGTCGCCAGCAGGGAGGACGTCGTCCAGGCGCTCTCGGCCGGGACCGGCGATCTGATCTGGGAGTACCGGCGGGACCTGCCGGAGGATGTCTGGGGCTACACCGGCCCACTCGCTCGCAAGACGCGCAACATCGCCATCTGGGGCGAGTACATCCTGGGCACGAGCGCCGACCACTACGCCTACGCCCTCGATGCCGTGACGGGCGAACTCGCCTGGGAGACGCGGATCCTGGACTACAAGGTCAACCCGGCCCATCACAGTGCCGGGCCGATCGTCGCCGACGGCAAGTTGATTTCGGGACGGAGTTGCAGACCCCTCGGCGGGCCGGACGCGTGCGTCATTCTCGCCCATGACGCACGGACCGGTCGGGAGCTCTGGCGCCGTCGCACGCTGCCGGCACCCGGCGAGCCGGGAAACGAGACCTGGGGCGCCGTGCCCTACGAAGAGCGCCGCCACGTCGGGACCTGGATGCCGCCGAGCTACGACCCGGAACTGGAACTCGTCTACATCGGCACGGGGGTGACCGCGCCGGCTCCGAGGTTCATGCTCGGCGGTACCGATCTCACGCACCTGTACCACAACTCGACCCTGGCGCTCGACGCCTCGACCGGCGAGATCCGCTGGCACTACCAGCACCTGAACGACTCCTGGGACCTCGACCACGTGTTCGAGCGCATCCTGGTCGATACGGCGGTCGCGCCCGACCCGGAAGCGGTCGAGTGGATCAACCCGCGGCTGAAGGCGGGAGAGGTCCGCAAGGTCGTCACCGGCATCCCCGGCAAGACCGGTCTGGTCTACACCCTCGACCGCGCCACCGGCGAGTTTCTCTGGGCGACGCCCACGGTGCGGCAGAACGTGATCACCGGCATCGACGGCGCCACCGGCGAGGTGAGCCTCAACGAAGAGGTGATCTTCCGCGAGCTCGAGCAGGTGATGTTCATCTGCCCTTCGTGGGCGGGCGGCAAGGACTGGGAAGCGGGCGCCTACAGCCCCCTCACGCGCACCATGTACTTCCCGCTGCGGCAGGCCTGCGCGGAGATGCTCGTGACGACCGACTTCAAGAGCGAGAGGGTCAAGGCCCTGGACCAGATCGTCGCGCACTACGCCCTGGCCGCCAACCACGTCGTGGCGCCGGGCACGGACCAGCTCGGCACGGTGCGGGCGATCTCGGCGGAGACCGGTGAGACCCGCTGGGTCTACGAGACGCGGGCCGCCACCTTCTCGTTGCTGGCGACCGGTGGCGGTTTGCTCTTTGGCGGCGACCAGGGCGGGCGCTTTCGGGCCCTGGACCAGGAGACCGGCGAGGTGCTCTGGGAGATCAACCTGGGCGCGCCGGTCATGGGCTTCCCGGTCACGTACGCCGTCTCGGGCCGCCAGTACGTGGCCGTGAACACGGGTCCGGGACGGCTGACCAACGCGCGCATGACGCCCGAACTTCGCCCCGGTCGTGGCAGCAACCTGTTCGTGTTCGCGTTGCCGTAGAGGCGCTTCTCGATGGAATAGCCGCTCTCGGCCGGGTGTTGGCCGGTAGACACGCGTTGCGGCGGCCCCTCCGCAATGGACTACTCCAGAGGGGCACACCCGTGAAGCTGAGAAGGTTGTTTCTGTATACGTTCGTTCCGCTGTTTCTGACCGCAGGCTTGGCGTGGGCGCAGGAAGAGGAGGACCTGTTCGTCGAGGAGATCACGGTCACCGCGACGAAGCGCGAGGAGTCGTTGCAGGACGTGCCGATTGCCGTGACGGCGATCACGCCGCTCCAGATCGAGCGCGCCGGCATGCTGGACATCCGCGACCTGCCGACGCTGGCCTCGAGCTTCAACATGAACTCGTCGCAGACGGAATCGCAGGGGACGACGCTGCGCATTCGGGGCGTCGGCACGACCGGCAACAACATCGGGCTCGAGAGTTCGGTCGGCGTGTTCCTCGACGGGATCTACCTGAGCCGACCGGGGATCGCGCTCGGCGATCAGCTCGACGTCGAGTCGATCGAGGTGCTTCGCGGCCCGCAGGGCACCCTGTTCGGCCGCAACGTCTCGGCTGGCGCGCTGAACCTGCGCACGAGGCGGCCGAGCCTGACGGACCAGTCCGGTTTCCTCAACCTGACGGCGGGCAACTTCAACGCCTTCAATCTCCAGGCGGGCGTGGGCGGTCCGCTTTCCGACCGGGTCGGCTACCGGCTCTCGGCTGCTGTTCGCAACCAGGACGGCTTCGTCGAGAGCGTCTCGGGAGCCGAGAGCTACACCCGCGACCGGGCGCTCCTGCGCGGGCAGTTGCTGTGGAACTTCGCGGACCGCGGATCGCTGCGGATCATCGGCGACTACTCGGACGCGGACGAGGAGTGCTGCGATGCGGTCGTCCTGCTCGAAACGCCCGCGGCGGCGCTCGGCTCGTTCGCGGCCGCCGGACTCCCGGCGGACGGAGGCGTCTCCGCCTTCGGCCCGGCGGCCTTCGAGGCCCGGCGCTCCAATGCCGGCCCGTTCGTCAACCCCTTCGATCAGAAAGGGCTCTCGGCCGAGCTCAACTACAACCTGACCGACAACGTCTCCCTGACCTGGCTGGGCTCGTGGCGCGACTTCTTGGCCTCGTCTATCCAGGACGACTTCGTCGGGATTGGCGTCTACGGTGTCTCTCCGGAGGCCGCCAACGGCTTCGAGACGTTCGACGACATCGAGTCCTGGACCCAGGAGTTCCGGCTCACCGGCGACACCGAGCGGGTGAGTTGGCTGGTCGGCGGCTTCGCCTCGGGCGAGGACATTCTCGAGCACGTCGGCCTCGGCCTGCTGGGGGACTTCTCCTCCTTCGTCGACGCCATCCTCTGGAACTACGCCCTCGCTCCGGCGCTCGCCCCGGCGCAACTGCTCGGCGGCGTGCCCCTGGCCACGGGGGGAACGTTCGGAGACGTCCTGGCGGCTGACAACCAGGCGCTCGCCTTCTCCGGCGGGATTCCGGTCGGCGGCGCCTTCGCGAACAACGTCTACCGCCAGGAAGGCGAGTCGTGGTCGCTCTTCACGCACAACACCTTCCGCCTGTCGGATGGGTTCTCGCTGGTCGCCGGGCTGCGGTACGTCGACGAGACGAAGGACGGCAGCTTCAGGCAGCCGGCCGCCAGCAACCCCGGCTGTCTTGCGACGTTGCTGAACGCGCGGGCCCTGACGGAGGGCGCCGCGGGAACGCCGCTGGCGCCGGTGGCGACGACGATCGGCAATCTGAACGCGGGCTTCAACTGCTTCCCCTTTGCCACGCCGGCGGATAGCGGGGTGCCGATCCTCCCCGCGACCTTCGCGGACACCTTCCAGGACGATGAGCTGGTCTACACCTCCCAGGCGGTCTACGAGTTCAGCGACACCGTCAAGGGCTACGCGAGCTACACGCACGGCTTCAAGTCCGGCGGCTTCAACCTGGACTCGACCGCAGCCGTCGGCGGCGCCGACCCCCGGTTCGACTCGGAGAAGATCGACGCCCTCGAACTGGGAGTGAAGTCGGAGTTCGCCAACCGGCGGGTGCGCCTGAACGCCACGCTGTTCGACTACGACATCGAGGACTTCCAGGTGCTCGAGTTCACGGGCGTCCAGTTCCGGACCTTCAACGTGCCGAAGGCGCAGAGCCGCGGCGCCGAGCTCGAGCTTTCCGCCGTCGCGGGGCAGCACGTCACGCTGAACCTCGGCTACACCTTCGCCGACTCGGAGTATCCGGAGAACTGCGCCAGCGACGTCGACGCGGCCTCCGTCCAGTCGCTGTGCGGCGCGAAGCTGACCAACGCGCCCGAGAACGTGTTCTCGTTCGGCGCCAACTGGGACGACACGGTCGGCGACCGCTTTCTGGTGTTCGCGTCGGTGAACGGCCGCTGGGAGGACGACCGGCGGACCAGCACCCAGCCCAACCTCGCCCTGGACGTCCAGGAGGCGAACACGAAGGCGAACGTCCGCGTCGGGCTCGGCGGCTACTCCGGCCGATGGGCGGTGGAGCTCTGGAGCAACAACGTGACGGATGAGCAGACGAAGAACGTGACGTTCAACACGCCGCTGCGCGTCGGCAGCCGCAGTACCTTCCTCGAGGCGCCGCGAACCATGGGGGCCACCCTGCGGCTCACCTTCTGATCACCCTGCCGGGCCGGTTGCCGGTCGTTTCACCGCCGTCGAACACGACTTCGCCGTTGACCCAGACCTTCTCGATCCCCGCGGACGGAACGTGCGGGTCCTCGTAGGTCGAACGATCGATGACGGTCTCGGGGTCGAACAGCACGAGGTCGGCGTAGTACCCCTCCTCGATCGCGCCGCGATCCGTGATCCTCACGTGCTCGGCGGAGAGCGAGGTCATCTTGCGGATGCCCTCTTCGAGACTGACGACGTTGCGCTCGCGAACGTAGTGCCCGAGGAAGCGGGTGAAGGCGCCGAAGCCGCGCGGATGGGAACCGTCGAGGCCGCCGTCGCTGCAGATGACGGCGTGCGGCCAGGCCATGATCGCCTCGATGTCGGGTTCGTCCATGGCGAAACCGATCATGCCGGATTCGCTGCCCATCTCGGTGTCGGCCTTGAGCAGATCCATCAGGGTCGTTTCCACGTCGGCGCCGCGGACTTCGGCGATCTCGGCAAGCGTCAGGCCGTTGTAGGCCGGTTCCGGCAGGAAGTCGGGAAGGAGGACGTCGTCGGGCGACAGCAGGTCGCGGAGGATGTACTCGGCGCCGTCCCTCCGGTCGAGATCGCGGTCGGGGAACACGGTCGTGAGCCAGGTGAATGACGTGCTCCAGGCCCGGTAGGGATAGATGTCCGCCGTGATCTCGACGCCTGAGGCTCGGGCGTCGTCCAGCTTGGTGAGCAGCCGCTCGGCCTGACCCCACCAGCTGTTCATGGCGAGCTTCATGTGGGTCACCTGGACCGGCAGGTCGGCTTCCCGGCCGATCCGGATGATCTCCTCGATGGCTTCCCAGAAGTAGCGGTCCTCGCTGCGGATGTGGCTGATGTAGGTGCCCCCGTGGGCGGCCGCCAACCGGGCGAGTTCGATCACCTCTTCGGTGGTGGAGAAGGATCCCGGGTCGTACTCGAGCCCGGACGAGAGTCCCAGCGCGCCTGCCTCGAGCTCCGTTCGCAGCAGAGCCGTCATCGCGGCTACCTCGTCCGGCGTTGCATGGCGCTGGTAGTCCTCGCCCATGACCTCTTCGCGGAGGGCCCCGAAACCGGCGTAGGACGCCACGTTGACGGCAGCGGGCGATGTCTCTAGTTGGGCGAAGAACTCGGCGAGCGGGTACTGGTGACCCCCATCCTGCCCGGCCACGATCGTGGTGATGCCCTGGTTGACCGCCGCCAGGGCTTCCGGCAACTCGAACAGCCTGGAGTCGTGATGGCTGTGGACGTCGATGAAGCCGGGCGCCAGGACCAGGCCGTCCGCGTCGACGACGGTGTCCCCGGCGGCCGGCACGAGGTCGCCGACGGCGGCGATGCGGTCGCCCTCGATGCGGACGTTGACGTCCCGGGACTGATCCCCGCTGCCGTCGATGACGCGGGCGTTGACGATGATTGTGGTGGCGGGCGTCGAATCGCCGGGGGCGCAGGCCGTGAAGGCCAGGCCGGCGCTGAGTAGCAGGGCCGCGCCGCAAAGGAGCGAGGCTGTCGCCTCGCTCCGCTTTGTCCTCCTCATCGAACCTCCAACCCTGGTCGCCTCTCGAACACCAGTCCGCGTTCCGACCCCGAACTCAGGCTGAACCCGGTGACCGCGCCGGCCGCGTCCCGCTGAAACTCCAGCCGCGCCGGCGACGCCGCCCAGCCGCGGCTCTCGAACTCGACCCGGAACTCGTCTTCGGCGACCGGCTCTACGTCGAGCGCGGGTTGCTGCTCGATGCGCAACGCGAGGCCGCCGTCCGCGACAATGAACCGGTACGTGGCGTCCAGCTCGGAGGAGAAGAAGCTGCCGGCGAACTCGGCCAGCCCGCCGGCGGACAGGGATGGCACGGGGGGCGAGTCTTCGGCCTGTTCGTCGGCATCGTCCCCCTCTTCGTCGTCGCCTTCCTCGGGCCCGAGCTGATCCGCCAGGTAGTGGTCGGCGACCCGCCGCGCCAACTCTCCGGGAGCTCCGTACTCGGCGTTGCAGGAGACGGCGATCGACACACCCGGGTCCACGTACCGCCTGAGTTCGGTAAGGAACCCCCAGGAGTGCCCGCTATGGCCCACGGTGCGCAGGCCCCGATACTCACCGAGGGTGATGCCGTGGGCGTACTCGATTGGCTCGCCGTTGTTGAGCGTCCCCTCGGTCAGCATCGACTGATGGATCGCCGGTTTGTCGGTGCCGTGCAGGTGGTCGTCCCAGCGCAGCAGGTCCTCGACGGTCGTGTAGAGCTGTCCGTCGCCGGCGATCTCGAAGTTGTAGTTGTGGACGATCCGCAGGTTGCCGTCGTCGTTCCGGTGATAGCCGGTGGCGCGCCGCGGGATGATCCGCTCGCGGTTCTCGTACATCAGGCTGCCGTCCATCCCGAGCGGTTCGAAAATCCGCTCGTGGGCTAGTTCGCCCAGCGACTTGCCGGCGGCGCGTTCGAGGGCGTGGGCCAGCAGCATGTAACCGGTGTTGCTGTACTCGTAGCGCTCGCCCGGAGAGAACACCGGCGCGCGCTGCCGCGACATCATCGCCAGGAGCTGCTCGCGGGAGACGGCGTAGTAGTCGTGGCTGCCGGCGAGCGGGAAGAGGTTCAGATAGTCGCGCAGGCCGCCCGTGTGGTGGATCAGGTGCCGCAGGGTGACCGGCGAGGCGTACTCGGGCAGTTCCGGAAGCCACACGCGGACCCCGTCGTCGAGCGAAACCGTGCCGTCCTGAGCCAGCAGGTTGGCGACCGCGGCGACGAACTGCTTGGTCACCGAGGCGACGTCGAAGACCGTCTGCGGCGTGACCGGAATGTCGTAGTCGAGGTTGGCGTAGCCGTAGCCACGCGTGTAGACGAACTCGCCGTCACGCGCCACGGCGAGCGCGCATCCCGGTGAACCGGGCTTGTTCCACGGGGCGAAGATCGTGTCGATGATGGCGTTGTCGGCGCCGGTCTCAACACCGGCAGGCTGCTCGCCGGGGCCAGCGCAGGCGACGGCGAGCAACAGGACAGCCAGCGCTCTCACACTGGGACTCCCCACCATTTGGCAAGTGGGGTAATCGGCCTCGATTGTCGGTGCGCGGCGTTGGGTTTTCCGCAGTCACGTTGAGTGTTCAGACGAGTCGGTGCCTGCGTTGATGTGGTTTCGCGATTTCGTGTTGGCGGGTGTTCCGTCCCGTGGGGTTGAGGTTCCGGTCTGATGGTGGGTTCGGGGATTCGGTCCGGGACGGTCGGGGTTCGGGCGTGTCGTTTTGGCTGGTGTTTGCTCGGCCTCGGTAGGCGCGGCGGCTTCTTCGGGGTGGTTTCGTTGTCCGTGCGGCGCCTGGAAGAGGGTCCGGTCTCGGAGCATGGCGCAGGCGATGCGGAGGAGCCGGTCGCCGACGATGCGCAGTGCGTGTCCGTGGGTTTTGCCCCTCTTTCGGGCGCGGTCGTACCTGGCGCGGGATTCGGGGTCTCTCTGGACGGCGACTCTGGTCCAGTGGTAGACGGCGTCGGCGAGTCTGTGGTTCCTGGCTCGTCGCTGGCGGACGGTCTTCGTGTTGCCCGAGCTGACGGTTATGGGTGCTACTCCGGCGAGGCATCTCAGGGCGGCGTGGTCGCGTTGTCGTATGGCCTGTTCGGCTTCGGTGAGGAGGGTGGCGAGCACGTGGTTTCCGATTCCGGGTATGGAGTCGAGGATGGCGGCGTCGCGGAGTTCGTCGTCTTCGGTCTTGGTTTCCTTGGCCTGTTGGAGTGTTTGCTGGAGCTGGCGTCTGGCCTTGTCGATCTGCTTGTTGTACTGCTCGAGGATCGGCAGCAGGCTCAGGATGCGGTTTCTGGCGCTTTCGACGCTGGCGTCCCGGCGCTTGATCGGCTGGGCCTTCAGGCGTTCTCTGAGTTCGTCGGCGTCGATCCGGCGGACGCGGTGCTTCTTGAGCAGCTTGGCCAGTGTGGTCTTCCTCGTGCGCCGGGCCTTGTCCGGAGTGGGCACGCGCTTCCACAGGTCGATCGCCCAGGGCGTCGTCACGTCGCCATCGGTCGCGTCGAGAAACTGCGGGTAGTAGTCCACGAGATGCTGTCGGATGCGATTCGCGATCCCGTTGCGGTCTTCGACGAGTTCCTTCCTGGCGCGGGCTTTGCCGCGCATCTCGATGACGTCGTCGTCGGGTTCCGGGACCGGTCTGAGGCATTCCGGATCGGTGCGCAGCGCCGAGGCCAGCGCCTTGGCGTCGCGCCGGTCGTCCTTGGCGCCGGCGGCCGAGAAGCGGTCGCGGAAACGGTCGAGCTGCATGGGGTTGATGGAGTGGACGGGAAAGCCCGATTCCATCAGGGTTTCGACCACGGGTCCGTGCGGCACCTCGATGGCGACCCCGATCCGGTCCGCCGGGCGCCGGGCGCGGTCGAGGAGCCAGTCGCTCATGGCGGCGAGGCCCCTGCCGCCGTGGTCGAACGCCCGCTCCTTGACCACCCTGCCCCGGTGGTCCATCAGGCAGACGTGGTGTTCTCGGCTTCCCCAGTCCACGCCGGCGGTGTACGTCGTCGTCATGTTGTCCTCCTTGGTGGGTTAGCGTTGGCTGGTCGGCTCACCGCGATGCCGTTCGGTACCTGTACTGGCGCTCATGGCGCATACTCCCCACTGGATGTTCATCGCGGTGCAGGCAGCCAGGGCACAAATCCCAGCAGGGTGCTCGATGCACAGTGCGCCGTTGGTGCTCCTGGCTGCCCGCCGACTTCACGAGGCTCCGGTCAGCGTCGCGGGAGGGCCCGCCGCGGCGCCGGCCGCGGAAGCTGCCGGTCCCGCGGAAAACGGCAAGCCGTTTCCCGCCGGACCTTGGAAAACCGGCGAACCGGTTTCCCACAGCTACCGCGGCCTCGGCGGCTGCGGCGGATCGGTACAAGACGGTGACCGGATTCAACCCCGGAAAGGTACAGGTGCGCCGGCGTCCCCGCCGGCTTCTGAGAAGACTACGCCGCGGACCCGGGTGGCGCGGTCCGCGCCACACGCGAACCACTCCGTGCGCCCGTCATCCGGGCGCACGGATGGCAGCGGCGACCTTGCTGCCGAGTCAAGCGCTGGCACGGGCCCATTCTGCCAACTGTTCGAGCGTCGTCGTCGCGCCGCCGCAAACGACGACCAGGACGGTCTCGAAGTCGTCCAGCTCCGGTGCGCCGTCGTACACGGCGGCGAGCGATGCGCCGCACGCCGGCTCGACGACCACCCGGTGGTCGGCGAGGAACCGCTGACATGCGGAGACGGCCGCCCGATCCGACACCACGATGCTGCGAAGTGGATGATCCCTGGTGCAGTCGAACGCCCGTTGGCAGACCTTCTTGGCCCCGAGCGTGATGGCGAGGCTGGTGATGGCGGGTAGTTCGATCCGGTGGCCCGCTCGCATCGACTGAGCCAGAGAGTCGGCGCCTTCCGTTTCCACCGCGATCACGGGGACGTCGGACCAGCCGTGCCGCCTCATCCCCTCGACCAGGCCGCACAGCAGTCCGCCGCCGCCCACGGAGACGACCAGGGCACCTGGCTTGACCCCCGATCGCGCAATCTCGTCGATCAGGGTGGAGTGGCCCCGCCAGACAAGCGGGTCGTCGAACGGATGAACCAGGACGTCGGAATCCTCGACCCTCGACTCGGCCAGTTCATTCGCCTCCTGCCAGGAATCGCCGTGGACGAGGACTTTGGCGCCTTCCTGCCGGATCAGGGCCTTCGCCCTGTCGCTGGTGGTTTCCGGCACCACGATGAGGACGGGCACCGAGAGATGGCGCCCAGCATAGGCGACCGCGATCCCCGCGTTGCCGCCGGAGGAGGAGATCAGGCGTTTGGCGCCCCGCCGAACGTACTCCTGGCAGGCAAAGCCGATACCGCGGATCTTGAACGAGCCGGGCGGCTGCAGCGCGTCGAGCTTCAACCAGACGCTCCGGCCGGCCTGGACGGACAGCGGCCGCGACTCGAAGAGCGGCGTCTCGATGTGGAGAGGTTGCGTCAGAGACTCTCTACGGGCCTGCGGATGACGCCGTTCCACCGCCGACGGGCTCGGCGAACAGCGGCATCTGCTGCGGCTGGTCGGTGTCCGCGCCGATCGTGACCGTTCCCTGGAGTTGACCCTGCTCGTTGAGCCGGCCCTCGATCACGGTCGTCGTGGCGCTCGCGTTGAGGGTGGGGAACTGCGTCGTGATCCGAAGGGCGTCGCCCTGCCACTCGAAGTCGTCGAGGACGATGGAGTAGATGCCGCCCATGTAGAGCCAGCCTTCGCCTTCATGCGGAACGTGGAAGCCCATGAAGGCTCCGGACACGTAGGAGTCCTTCGCCGGATGCAGCGCCAGCAGGTCGAGGATCTGCTCCCTCTGGTTCTGCTGCTCGAAGAGGACGCCTTCCTTGCGGGTGACCTCGATGAACCCGTTGAACATCTCGCTGTACGTGTCGCCCCTGTAGATGATCTCCTGGGTCGGGTCCGGGTTGGCCGGGTTGTCCTCGGAGTTGTCCCAGACGGCGGTGACGTCGAGGCGGCTGCCCGCCGGAATGTCGATCGGCATGGTCGGGTAGTAGAGCCACTGCCAGTTGTAGTCGTACTTCGGTACGTCCAGCAGCATCTCCTTCGAGCCGTCCGGGTAGGTGACCTCGTAGCTCATCGCCTTGCCGCGGACGTGCATGTGCGGGCTGAAGGCGAGGATCTGGACGTCCTTGTCGAACAGGTAATGGGCATTCTCGGCGTGGTGGCCGGCGCCCGGCGGGATGCGCAAGCCGGTGTTGGTCACCGGAATCGTGATGACTTCCTTCTCGAGTTCGCCTTCGCCGAAGTGGAGCCCGATCCTCGAGGCGTCACTGGTCGCTTCGCCGATCGGATGGTAGTGCTGATCGACGATGATGCGGATCTTCGAGCCGAAGCGGCGGCCGACGCCGTCCGGGAAGACGTAGGGCGGCATGCCGGCCGTCCAGATGCCGAGGACGCCGGAGGCGGCGGGGTCGCCCTCGTTCAGCTCGCTCACGTATGTCGTCAGGAAGTGATGGGTAACGCGGGAGTCCTCGGGCAGGAACTCGATGGCACGGACCCAGCGCGGCTCGCCGAGGTCGACGTCGACCACCTGCTGCGGGAAGAGATCCTCGCCTTCGGCCGGCACCTCGATGCTGTCGAGGGTGACGACGAAGTCCGGCTCGCCGAGCTTCCAGCCCTTCGGGAAGGTCGGTGCTTCGGGCAGGTCGGCGGGGTCGCCCTGTAGCGCTCCGGACTTCGCCCAGTTGACGATCGTCTCGATCTCTCCGTCGGTCAGCGACAGGTCGTTCGACCAGACGTGGTTCTCGGAGTCGCCGCTCCACGGGGGCATGTCGCGGTTCTCGACCGCGCGGGCGATCGAACGGGCCCACGGCCGGGCCTCCCTGTACGTCATCAACGACATCGGAGCGACCTCGCCGGTCCGGTGGCACTGCACGCAGTTGCTGAAGAAGATCGGCGCGACGTCGCGCGTGTAGGTCGGCGCGTCGGCGGCGGCGGCGGGGGATGTCGCGACGATGGCGAGCGCAAGCGCGGCTGCAAGGAAGAGGGTCGCGGTCGGGATGCGGAGTGCTCTTTGGTTCATGGGCGACTCGCCTTGGTTGTTTGGGGCTCTGGCGGCTGGGCTCACTATATCGTGAGTGTCGACTCAGTTTATTCGACGGGGACGACCTCCACGCGATCGATGCCGAGTCGCCCCTCCTCGACGACCAGGCCGATGGCGCCGCAGTCGAGGGCGTCGTCGGTGGCTTCGACGAGCGTAGCGCCGTCCACCTTGCCGGCGATTCGGTCGCCGTCGATCTGCAGCGTCAGTTCATGGGTCTCGCCAAGCCGCCACTCGAAGTCGGCCTCGGCCAGCACCTCTTCGCCGTGCAACATGCGCACGAGTTGCACGCGGCTTCCAGGAGCGAGGAGCAGGCCGTAGAAGCGGGTGAGGCCCTGGACCCGGGCGGCGACGCCGGCTCTCTCGACGAGGTGGGGCGTTACATCGGCGGTCACGGAGTAGTCGCGCCACTCGCGGGTTCCCTGCATCAGCAGGCCCATGCCGGCGTTCTGAACCAGGCGGAACATCTCGGTGCCCTTGGTCAGCAGGTCGACGCCGTTGACCCAGGCGCGGCGCCACATCGAGCCGCGTTGGGTCGGACGCTCAAGCCGGAACTCCGGTGCGCCGGACCACTTCAGCGACTCCAGGAAGAGGGCACCGGCCGGGCCTTGAACGCGGACGCCTGCGGCGAAGATGGGGCCGGGCAGCGTCGGTACGGTGAACGACACCCGGCGGGTCTCACCTGGCTGCAACTCGATGGTGTCGTGGTCGAACGTGGCGGTCTCGTCGTTCTCGCCGTAGTAGCCGAGATAGACGTTCGCCCGCACGCCGTCCGTTCCGGCGCTGAGCGTGGCCTCGACGGTCTGGCCGGGGAAGATTCGCGGCGACGCCATCAACGGATAGACGCGGTTCTCGAACCACTTCGCCGTCTCCAGCGAGGGGATGAACACGGGAGAGTCGACCCGGGCGTCGTTCGAGGCGTCGATCCGCAGCGCGCGTTCGCCGGAAGGCAGGGTGACGTTCCTGACCTCGGCTGCGCCCTCCGCGACCTGGAATCCCTGAACCGAGCCGGGAAAGGCGAAATGGAACTGGGCGCCCTCCCTGGGCGCCAGCGCCTCCCTGCCGGCGAGACGGCGCCCCATGTTGACGACGTGCAGCGCTTCGCTGGCGCAGTCGCTGATCGCCCGGCCGCCATCGGCGGTCGGCAGGTAGATGCGGTCGGCCACCGGACCGCGCCAGTCGAGCCCCTTCTCCAGACCGCTTTCGATGCCGGGCAGGCCTTCCTTGATCCCAAGCAGGCAGCCGACGTTGCCCGAGTTGCAGTCGGTGTCCCAGCCGCAGGTGTTGACGATCTTCAGCGTCTCGGCGAAGTCGTCCTCTCCGTGGAGCAGCGCCAGGACGATCAGGCCGTGGTTCGGGACCATGTGGCAGTTGCCGCCGTACTTGTCGTAGCCGTAGCGCTCGGCGAGCCGGGCCCGGTTGGCGCGCCAGTCGCTGTCCGCGTCATGCCAGCGACGCAGGTCTCCGATCATCCGGGCGATCACCGAGTCCCGCGGGATGTAGCCGAGGGCGACGTCCAGGAGCGTGTCCGTGTCCCGTTCGACGAACGCCATCGACTCCATCGCGGCCAGCACGCGCGCGCCGTAGACCGCCTCGCCGTCGTGGCTCACCCGCGCGGCGGCGGTGGCCAGGCGCACGGCCAGGTCCGGGTCGCCGGGAGCGACCATCGCCCAGCCGTCGATGAAGATCTGGGCGCCGATCTGCTCGGCCACCACCTTGCCGTTCAACTCCATCGAGCCGCTCTCGGGCGCCGCGATCCCGCTTGCAAGGCGGAGATACGCTGTGTGCTCGGTGGAGTTGCCGAGGCCGCCCCACCACAGCACGGTGCGTTCCCGGATCAGGTAGTTGAGCCACGTCTCGCCGACTTCCCGCGAACTGAGATCGGCGCCGGAGCCGTGGTCTTCGAGCGCGCGCAGAAAGGTGAAGGTGCCCGTGATGTCGTCGTCGGTGACGATCAGGGGAACGTCGAGCCGGTCGTGGACGTAGTACTCGATGTCGCCCAGCCGCTTCCGGATCCACTCGTAGGGCCAGCCCTCGAAGGGGCGGCCGAGGTAAACGCCGATGACCTTGCCGAGGACGCCGGCGTAGACGCGTTCCGCGTAGTCCGGGGGTGGAGGCATGTTCATCCTGTTGGATCCGGGGTGCTGGGTTACGACATGGAACATTGAACGGTGTATCATGTTCAGCGGATCAAGAGCTAGCTCGCCGGCACTCCGTCGCCGGCACCACAACGGAGGGAAAACCGCCATGGAGAGCAGACTTCGAGCCGTACCGAAGACCCTGAGAGTCTTCACCCTTTGGACCCTCGCCTTGTCGCTCCTGGCCTTGCCCGCGTTCGCCCAGGACGGCGCCGTTTCGGGGACCGTGACGGACGCGGACGGCGATCCGCTCCCGGGCGTCCTCGTCAGCGTCGATGGCGGCGGAGAGGCGATGACCGACGCGGACGGCGCCTTCTCGATCTCGGGCGTCGCGGCTGGCAGCCAGACGGTCACCGCCAGCCTCGAGGGTTTCCAGTCGTCGAGCCAGTCCGTTCAGGTGGGCGCCAGCGGCGCGACGGTCGACTTCGAGATCCGCCCCGCATACCACGCCACGGTCGTCGTCACGGCGGAGAGGGTCGAAGAGAACGTCATGGAAGTGCCGATGACGATCTCGGCGTTCGATTCGGCGCTGCTCGAAGAGCTCGTGATCCAGGAGAGGACGGATCTGCAGAACCTGGTTCCGGGCCTCCAGTTCGGAGACGAGATAGAACAGCAGGGCCAGGGAACGGTCATCCGCGGCATCGGTACCCGGAACGCGCAGTACGACCAGGCCGACTATGCCGTCGCCACCTACGTCGACGGCGCGTACACGCTCGGCGTCTACGGCACGACGCCCGGCGGCGGCTTCGATCTCGAACGCGTCGAGGTGGCCCGTGGACCCCAGGGAACCCTGAACGGCCGCAACTCGATCGCGGGTGCGATCAACGTGGTCACCAAGGGCCCGACGGATCACTGGGATGCCGAGCTGATGGGGGAAGTCACCGACATCTCGCAGCAGCGCCTGAACGGGGCGCTCGGCGGCCCGCTGGGCAACGGTCCCTTCAGCTTCCGCCTGACGGCCGGCAACCACACGGGCGACGGCAGACAGGAGAACGTCGGGCCGGGCGGCGACCATGACGCTCCCGATCAGATCTTCTACGCGCCGCAGCTTCGCGCCGAGACCGATCGGCTCAACGTGAGGGCGCGCTGGTCCCATGTAGAGGACAGCGGGACGCCACGGGCCTTCGTGCAGCTCTCGAACGTGGACCGGACGACTGGCGGCTACTCCCGGAACCGTTACTACCTCTGGGAGACGCCCAACCCGGCCCTCGATCCGAGCTGCGGCCTCAATACTCCCGCGTGGAACTGCCCCGGCGACATCCAGAACAGGGTGGCGTTGAACTACCCCGGCATCAACGAGAGCGAGAGCGATTTCGGCGTGCTCCGGGCCGACTGGCAGGTCTCGAGGTCCCTCGGCATCAGCTTCAACGCGAGCAGCGGCGAAACGGTGCAGCAGGCCCTCCGCGACGCGGACTACACGGATCGGGTGCCGATCAACACTCCCCCGGGCGGTCACGGCCTTGGCGGTAGCCCGGATTCGCTGGATCACACGTTGACGTCCTGCACGGTGGGGCGCTGGGACGGCCTGTGTCCCGACGGGACGGTGCAGTTCTCGAACTCGTTCTACGACCTGCCGTTCGAGTACGAGGAAGACTCGCAGGAACTCCTGTTCAGGTCGAGCTACGCCGGTGACTTCAACTTCATCGGCGGGTTCTTCAGGTACAAGAACACGAGGTCCGGGACGATCCACCGCCATGATCTGCAGATCCCGTATCGCTTCGGGACGGCCGATGAGCAGGCTCGAAGGGCATCGCCGATCTACGGTTTCGTCGAGGCCAACAACTGCCAGGATGTCCTGATCGGGGTCGTCGAGGGATTCGGCATCGGCACGAGCGACCCGGCGGGCGACGAGGAAGGGCTCTACTGGTACTGCCCCGAGGGCGACGATCTCAGCCATCTGCTCAGCTTCTTCAACAGGGGCAAGAACTGGACCGAGGCCGCGTTCTTCAGTGTCGACTACCGGTTCAACGACAGTTGGGCGCTCTCGGGCGGCATTCGCTACACCGAAGACGAGAAGGAGCAGAAGCCCGTGGACCAGGGCGGGTTCTTCACGCTGGCCTTGGGAGGCGCTCCGGTCACGATCGCGCTCTCAGGCGAAGGCAATCCTTACCCTCAGAGCTGGGCGCGGCCGATCGGCCACCTTGCCCTGGAGCGCACGACGGAGGCCGGCCATCTGGTGTACGGCCGCGTCTCCACGGGGTTCCGTTCCGGCGGTTTCAACATCGGCCTGCCGGGCCAGGTGCCGCCTTACATCGAGGAAGAGACGCTGGTGAACTACGAACTGGGGGCGAAGGGCTTCTTCCTCGACTCGCGTCTTCAGCTCTCCGCCGGGCTCTGGTACAACCAGTTCGACAACTACCAGCTCGCCGCCACGCAGGCACCGCCGCCGGGTGTGGACATTCCGATCTCGATCTACTCCTCCACGCCGCTCGTCGAGTACACGGCGAACATTCCCGACACGACGATTCAGGGTGTGGACCTGGAGTTCAGTTATCGGATCGGCTCCTTCGGGCTCCGGGGCTTCTTTGCCTGGCAGGACTCGGAGATCGGTCCGCACTCCTCGGTGATCGACGGCCATCCTGATGCCCAGACGGCGATCTGGAACTACATCAACTTCGACACCGGCGAGCCGGCCACCAGCGAGTACGACCTGCCGACGGATCAGACCGGGAACCGGTTGCCGAAGGCGCCGCAGAACAAGCTGGCGCTGACGGCGTCCTGGTTCAAGCCGCTCGTCTCCGCGGGCCACCTCTCGTTCCAGTCGACCTACGCCTACACCGAGTCGGCGTTCCCCAGCATCGGCAACGTCGACATCTGGGAGCTGCCGGCATTCGACCGGCTGGACGTGGGCGGTACCTGGAGCGCTCCGAGCGACAGGTGGTCGATCTCGCTGTTCGTCAAGAACATCATGGACGATGTCGCGGTCCTCGAGTACCTGCCGATCTCCGGCAACGGGGGCGTCCCCGCGATCGGCTTCGTGACGCCTCCCCGCGAGCTCGGCCTGCAGCTCCGCTTCCGGCCGTTCAACTAGCGTCGCCGGCGCTGTAGTCATGGGCAGGGGGATCGGACACGTTCCGATCCCCCTGTTGTTTCTCTTGATGGCGACCGGAGCCGGCGGCACTGAGTACGCCCTCGGCCCCGACTCCCTGCCCCAGGAAGGCGTCCCAACGGGCACGGTGGAGAAGCACACCTGGGACGCCAGCCGCATCTACCCGGGCACGACCCACGAGTACTGGATCTACGTTCCGGCCCAGTACACGGACGCCGAACCCGCGGCCGTCATGGTTTTCCAGGACGGTCAGTTCTACGTGGAACCCGAGGGCCCCGTCAGGGCGCCGACCGTCTTCGACAACCTGATCCACAGGAGAGAGATGCCGGTGACCATCGGCGTCTTCATCAACCCCGGGATGAAGGAAATCCCCTGGGACCAGCGGAGCAACCAGTACACGCCGCTCGACGACACCTACGCCCGCTTCCTCCTGGAGGAGATCCTCCCGGAAGTCGGCAGGGACTACAGCCTGACGGGCGAGGCGGCGGGCCGGGCGATCGCCGGCATGAGCGACGGCGGGCTGGCCTCCTTCACCGTTGCCTGGCAGCGCCCCGACGCCTTCAGCAAGGTCGTCAGCCACGTCGGCAGCTACACGAGGTTCATGGGCGGTTCCATGTACCCACACCTGATCCGGCAGACGCGCGGCAACCCGAAGCCGATCCGCGTCTTCCTCCAGGACGGTGAGAACGACATCAACCTCGCGGAGGGAAACTGGGCGCTGGCGAACCTCCAGATGGACTCAGCCCTGATGTTCGCCCGCTACGACTACCGGTTCGAGATGGGCACGGGCGGCCACGATCTGAGGCACGGCGGCGCCATCTTCCCCGACACGCTCCGGTGGCTCTGGCGCGACTATCCCGGTGTCGTGGGCGCCGGGGAGCGGGCGGATCCCGATGCGGCGGTCGGGGAGTGGGACGTTCTGACGAAAGTCCTCGGCGAGTTCCGTCGCAGCGTGCTGACGGTGTCCGGGCAGGACGGCGCGCTTGCCGCGACGCTCCACGACGAGGTGGACGGCGAGATGGAGGTCACTGCGGTCCGGTTCGAAGACGGCATCCTGAGCTACGAGTACGTAGCGTCCGGATCCCAGGTGAACTGGGGCAAGGGATCGGTGCGCAGGCTGAGCGCCTGGCTGCAGGTCCGGGGCGACAGCTTCCGCGGTGCCCTGAGCCTCGATGTGCCTCCCGAAAGCGACTTCGCCGTCAAGGGCCGCAGGAGAACCGCGGATCCCTAGCGCTGCGGCGTAAGCTCCCGGCGGTGTGGACGATCTGAAGCAGGCACGCGCCCTCCCCTTCTGGGGCGAGGGGGACACCCCGCCGGAGCCCACGAGCAAGGCCCCGGAGGAGCAGGGCTTTGTCGCCGTCTTCCGCATCTTCGTCCGGACCTGGCCGTACCTGTGGCCCCAGATCGTGGGCCGCTGGCGGGAGCTGCCCCGCGGGAAGGCCGCCGAGGGCGACGCTGCCGCGGACGGCGCCTGGAGCTTCCGGCACGTTCCGCCCCTGGTCACCGTGCTCACGGCGCTCGGCCCGCTCCTGTGGCTGGCGCCCCCGGGAACCGACTGGCGCCAGGATCTCCTGCTGGCCGGTACCGTCCTGATGACCGTCCTCGTGTGGACGCTCCTCTTCGTCCGGGGCCGTGCCTACCTCTGGTCATCCTTCGCGCTCGTGCTCGTCGGCACGGCGGCGTTTCTGTTCGCGCTGTTCGGCGTGGAGGGCCTCGCCGACAGCCTCTACGTCGGACTCGTCGCGGCGGGGTGCGTCTGCATCTGGGTGCTCCAGTACCGGTTCGACGGCGGCAGGCTGCGCTTCCGCGTCCGGCTCGGCAGCCACCTCGTCTACTACTTCGTCCTGGTGTGGGCCTCGACCCTGCTGACGATGGTGATCGCTCTCTTCTCCGTGGACCTGATCAGCCAGTCCATCCTGCAGGCCGAGCCGCTGACGCCGTTCCTGGCCGACTTCATCGGCCGGTCGGAGCTCGCCGGCGACGCCGCGGCCGGTGCGGACGCCGCGCAGCCCGACGCCGACGAACCGAACATCGATCTGGCCCCCCTGACCGCCGACCAGCGGCACAGCCTGAAGTGGATCTACGCGGTCTTCATGGTCTTCGGGTGGTTCGCGCAGCTCCCGGTGATGATGCTGCTGCCCTACTACTACATCTTCATCATGCAGCGCGTGAACCAGGACCTGCGGATGGCGCTGGTGGAGCGCTGGCTCGGGCTGTCTCTGCGCTACCACAGCGACCACCGGGTGGGCGATTCGGTCTACCGCATCTACCAGGACAGCGCCCAGGTCACGGCGGTCATCGGCAACGTGACCCAGTCGATGCAGATGCTGAGCACCTACGCGATCGGCATCGTCTTTCTGGCCGCGCTCGACCCGATCCTCGGCGGCATGGCGCTCAGCATCGTCCTGCTCGCCGTCCTGTGGGGGCGCTGGTTCTCGCCGCGGATGCGCGAGCGATCCCTCGCAGCCCGCGAGGCCAACTCGGACTTCACGTCCCGCGTCCAGGAGACGTTTGCCGCGATCCGGGTGATCAAGGCCTACGGCGCAGCGGACCGGGAGCAGGAGCGGCTCGAGCGCGATTCCGTGAGGGCGTTCAACGCGTCCTTCCGCGTCCGGTCGCTGATGGCAGTCGTCGGCATCGTCACCTTCTCGATCGCCGCCGCGGCGCTCCTGAGCGCGCAGTTCCTGATGGCGGTCTGGGCCAACGGCGAACGGGAGACCTTCGCGACGGCGCTCGTCGCCCTCGTCGGTCTCAGTTTCGTGACCTGGAACCTTGCCGCGTACAACTGGGCCCAGGAGCAGATCGGCGCGTCGAGCGTCTCCGTGCGGAACGTCGTGACCCTGTGGTCGCAGGCCCAGGACATGGCGATGGGGCTCGACCGGTCGTTCGACATTCTCGACATCGAGCCCGACGTGAAGAACGCTCCCGACGCGGCGCCGATGGGGCCTTTCCGCCGCCAGATTCGCTTCGAGAACGTTGACTTCGCCTACGAATCGGACCGTCCCGTTCTGCGCGATGTCAGTCTCGCTGTCGAACCCGGCAGCATCACGGCGATCGTCGGCCCGACGGGATCGGGCAAGAGCACACTGGTCAGCCTGTTGCTCCGGCTGTTCGATCCGGACTCGGGAACGGTCTCGATCGACGGTGTCGACCTCCGAGAGCTGGACGTGGACAGCCTGCGCGGCAACGTGTCCGTCGCCCTGCAGGAGAACGTCCTGTTCGGCATGTCGGTCCGCGACAACATCCGCTACGTCGTTCCCGACGCGGACGACGAGCGGGTGCTGGAGGCGGCCCGCGTCGCCTGCGTGGACGAGTACGTCGCCGGGCTGCCGGAAGGCCTGGACACGGTCCTGAGCGACCGGGGCGGCAAGCTGTCGACGGGGCAGCGCCAGCGCCTCTCGATCGCCCGGGCGATCGTCAAGGACGCTCCGGTCCTGATTCTCGACGAGCCGACGGCCGCGCTCGACGCCTATACCGAACACCGGGTGCTCGAACGCCTGTCGGCGTGGGGCGAGGGCCGCGCCATCTTCCTGATCACGCACCGGATCTCGACGATTCAGCAGGCGGACAGGATCCTCTATCTCGACGATGGCCGGATCGTCGAGAACGGGCCCCATGACGAACTGATGGTCGTGGACGGAGGGCGCTACCGGTCCTTCGTGGAGACCGAGGCGAGACTGTCGAGACGGGCCGGCGAGGCCGGTTGATGGCCGAGGCGGCTCGCGCTTCTTACCCGTCGCTGCGGGAGCACGAGAAGCAGCTCGACCGTGCCGCCAGCGTCCTCGACCTGGGCACGGACATTTCGTTCCGGGACGTCCTGCGCATCTTCGCGCGGGTCGTCTCGACCTTCGGGCTGTTTGCCGGGCGGATCGCGACGAAGCTCGGCTTCATCACGGTGGAGCTGGTCTTTCGACTGATGGTCGCGCCCTGGCCGGGCAAGGTCGTCGTCGACCACATCATCCTGGGCGCGCCGATCGGGGACGCGTCGGGCTTTCCCGCCTACCTGGCACCGGCGGTGCTGCTGCTGGACGGCATGGGTGCCGTGGAGATGATGCTCTGGGTGTTCCTGCTCGGGGTGTTCATGGTGACGGTCTTCGGGTTCACCACGAGCCGGGGCGCGGGCAGGTCTCCCAGCGGAGCGCCCACAGGGGCCTCGGCGGGCTCTTCCGGGGGCGCCACGGCGCTCTCGCCGCAGGGTCACGGCACGTTGGCCCAGGGTCACGACATCGCCACGCAGACGGAGAACCAGGCGAACCTCGGTTCCGGGCTGATGGCGGGCATTCTGGGATTCATCGACTTCCGGGTGCACCTCCGCCTCATGCAGTCGATGAATCACTTCCTCCGAACCCGGGTGGCCGGGAAGCTCCGGTCGCTGCCGATGACGACCCTGGACGACCTGCGGATCGGCGACAGCGTCTACCGCGTCCTGTACGACACCACCAGCGTCAGCGCGCTGCTTCACGGCATTGCGCTGGGGCTCTACTCCGGCCTGCTCGGTGTCGTCATCACCCTCTACATCATGTTCACGTACTTCGGCGCCGCGCCCGAGGTCATCGTGCTCGGCATGCTCGCCCTGCCGATCGTGTTCCTGATCGAGCTCCCCTTCGCCCGGATGGCGCGGCGCCGGGGTCAGGCCAGCCGCGCTTCCGGCTCGAGCACGACGAGCAACATCGAGGAAGGGATGAGCAACGTGCTCGCCGTGCAGAGCCTCGGCGGGAACGAGCGGGAGAGCCGTCGATTCAGGCGGGCGAGCGCGGAGTCGTTCAAGCGCTTCCGCACGGAGTGGTTCCTCGTGCTCACGTACCGGCAGGCCTTCAGCCTGGCGCTGATGCTGAGCCAGGTGCTGTTCTTCATCGTGATGGCGGGCCGCGTGATCGACGGCACGTTCACCGCCGGCGACTACTTCGTCCTCACGTACTACTTCTTCGTCCTCAGCGCGACGTTCGGCGCCTGGGGTTTCATGTACACGGAGTGGCAGCGCGACATCGCGGGCATGCGCCGGGTGTTCTTCCTGATGGACCTGCCGGCCGAGAAGACGCGAGACGGCGTCGAGCTGGACAGGATCAAGCGCGGCGTCGAGATGAAGGGCGTCGGGCTGACCTACCCGGACGGCCGCCGCGCGCTCCGGAACGTCGACCTGGAAGCGAGGATCGGCGAGATCGTCGCGTTCGTCGGCCCGACCGGGGCCGGCAAGACGAGCCTCGCCTACATGGCGCCGGCCTTCGTTCAGGCGACCGAGGGGACGGTGTCGATCGACGGCGTTGATCTCAAGGACGTGGCGGTCGAGAGCCTCAGGAAGCAGGTGTCCTACGTCTTCCAGGAAACGCAGCTCTTCTCCGATTCGATCCTCGAGAACATCCGCTACGGCAACGAGGCCGCGACGGAAGCGCAGGTCGAGCGTGCCGCGCGCGTCGCCGGAGCGCACGACTTCATCTCCGCTCTGCCGGAGGGCTACCGGACCAACCTCGGCACGGTCACCAGCAAGCTGTCGGTCGGGCAGAAGCAACGCATCGCCATCGCCCGCGGGCTCCTCCGGGAAGCCCGCATCCTGATCCTCGACGAGCCGACCTCGGCGCTCGACCCCGAAACCGAGGCCTACCTGGTCGACGCCCTGCGCGAAGCGGCGAAGGGCCGGCTCGTCATCATCATCGCCCACCGCCTGTCGACGATCGCCAACGCCGACCGGATCTGCTTCCTGCAGGACGGCGAGGTGCGGGAATCCGGATCGCACGAGGAACTGATGGCGATCCCGGGTGGGAGCTACCGCGAGTATGTGTCGCTTCAGGCTGGTTCACGCTGACGAGGCTCCACACCGGGTACGCCCGGTGCCCCAAGCTGCACGGCGTTCGGCTAGGTAACGTCGCACGCAAACCCGTAGGAATGCAGGTCTCTCGGCAGTCACGGCTGACTACACTCCCATGGATGGACAGACCGAGTCCCAGCCGGGAGGGAATCGCGGGTGGTTGCGGTGGTGGCACTGGCGGCCACTTCGGCGGCCATGGCACACTTCGGCGGCCATGGCAGCTGTTGAGGAAGACCGCGGGCAAGGAAAGACCCGAGGAGCGCGGTCTTCAGAGCTTCGGCGACAGCTGTCATCCGTAGCGGTCGACAGAGGGGGGAATCCGCTCCGCACGGCCGCGCGGGTTCTGCTCCTCGCCGTCTTTCCGTCGGCCGTGGCGGTCGCGCAGCTTTCCACCGTCTCCAGCGAGGTTCGCCAGACGTACAACGCCATACAGTACGTGGACACCCGGAACGCAACGGGGAGGACGGTCGAGTCTGCGGGTGCGTTCACCGACTCGTTCGCGACCAACGTGCCGCAGGGAGCGCAGATGCCGTTCGGGATGACCCACATTCATCCCGTGACCAACGTCAGGGCCGCGGATCCCGCCGAGTACGCCACCTTCTCCGGCGCGACTGAGGGAACCGTCTACACAAGTCACGGCTCGAACAACGACCGAAGAGCAGCCAACGGCGAGGGCGGCGTAGAGCGGTGGGAGTACTACTCCTTCGAACGGTCCAGACTCAAGGCCTTTGCACTTACAGCTGTGTCCGGAACGGGATGTTGGGGCCGGATCGCCAAGGACTTTCCCTTCATGCTCTATCCCGGCGACCAATCGGGGCTGACCATGGACGTGTCTACGCGGACGGCTCACAATCGAGGCCAGATCAACGCCAGGGAGGTCCGGCCTCTGCTGGTCAAGGATGCGGATCCCACAACCCACCTTACCGGGGAGCCCGGGTACTTCAAGGCTGTCTTCAATGAGACGAGAACGGGTAGCGCAGATCTGATCGCCGACTTCACCACGTCCTACCGATCGGGTATCGCGCGCTTCGATCTCTCCAGCATGTCGGAAGGCGAAGCCACGCTCTTCTTCACCACGATGAGCGCCATGAAGCGAGACGCCACCGCTCTCTCGGTCGGGACGCGCGACGGCAGGCAGGTCGTTGAAGGCAAGATAGTCAATCTGGGCTTCTGTGGTGACGACTGGTCGAGCTACACGATCTATATGGTCGCTGAGTTCTCGGCTCGACCTTCCGTGACGATTGGCAACACGACGGCGAAAGCGATCAGTTGGAACGGCCAGGAACTTGCTCTCACGCTTACGGCCGCTGATGGAGAGGGCGATCTCGAGGAGGTGCTGGTGAAGTACGGCCTGTCGTACGTCGGTTTCGATGCGGCCTTCAACAACCTCGAGAAGGAGATCCCCGACTGGGACTTCGATGCCGTCAGACGGGAGTCCCAGCGAACCTGGAACGACCACTTGGCCGTTGTTCGGGTGAGGGACTCGACCCCTGCCGACGCGGCGGACAGGGCCGTCCTGCTAGACAGGAAACGCGTGTTTTATGGCGCGCTCTATAGATCGAGTCTTGGGCCAAACCTCTTCAGCGATCTACCGTTCGACGTCGACGATGCCGGCACTTCGGACGTGGATGAGTCGAAGGCATTCTACATCGGCTTCAACGACGACATCTACAACCTGGAGTCCCACCAGGGCGCGCAGTACCAGAACTTCTCTGGATGGGATACGTACCGCTCGCATGCGCCATTGGTTGCGTTCCTCTACAGGGATCGGGCAAGCGACATGGCCCAGTCCCTCGTGAACAACGCCAGGCAGGCGAACTGTGCGAAGGGGAGCCGCAACTGCGAGGCTGGTGCGTTCACTCAGTGGGGTGTCGCCAATGACGACGCCAACGTGATGGCGGGTGAACCAGGGGCGATCACTGTAGCGAGCTCCTTGATGTTCGGCGCAGCGAACTTCAACGTACGCGAGGCCCTTGAAGCGATGCAGAGGGGTAGAGAGGACGTCTTCGGGACAGGTACTCGGTACTTCAGCAACAATACGGCCAATCGGCCCGAGAACCGCCACACGACGAATCGCGACGCCGGGCCTCTCCATAGCAACCAACCGACCGCGGGAAGTGTCTCCAAGTGGCTCGAACTGGCCTCGGCGATGTTCTCCAAGGCGGTGTTGGCGAAGTACCTCGCTAGACTCAAGGGAGGGGACGGAGAGTCGCCGGGAGAGGGAGACTTCTATGGGGTGAGGACAGGAGACTTCGCCTCCTTTCCAGGTCTAGTGGACCGGCTGAAGGGGTTTCTCGACGTGGAGGGGACGGACCGGGCGACCTACACGGGTGCCGCTCAGGCGTTTTTCGACGACTATCTGACGAGCCTGGCGAAGTTTCGGGAGGGTTTCGGCGACGCCCGGAGCACCACCTCTCAGGAAGGCCTGCAGGAAGGTACGGCGGCTCAATACCTCTGGGCCGTTCCGACGAACCTGTCGAGCGTACCGATCGAGCACCACGAGGACTTCTTTCGTTGGTACGAGGGTCTCTCCGTTCGTAGAGAGATCCCGGCCGGTGTGGACGAAAGGACCAGCCGGTTCGCAAAGGCGCTGTCGGCGTTGGATAGTCATCTTTCCCTGGATGGACTGAATGCCGGCCACCGGTCAACAACGATGTGGTTCGGGAACCAGGTGACGCAGTTCTCGCCATGGGCGTACCACTTCTTGGCGCACGGGGACAACGCCGAGGACGCCTGGCGGACACAGAGAGTGGTCAGGAAGATATTCAATGACATGTTCAATGCGAGCATCGGAGGAGGCTTGGCGGGAAACGACGACGTGGGTTCGCTGTCCGCTTGGGGAGTGTGGTCGGCTCTGGGGCTCTATCCGGCCGTGCCCGGACTTCCGATTCTCACCGTAGTGAACCCTGTCTTCAGGTCGGTGGAGATAGATAAGGGCGGTCGGAACGGCGGTGTCGTGAGGATCGAGTCGCCGACCCTGGACTACGGTGTGGATACGGCCAACGACGCAGGGCGCCGCTATCAGTACGTAACCAGGGTGCAGTTGAGGCAGGGTCCCAGGGGTTTCCAGGACCACGGGAAGAGCTATGTGAGCTTCACGGAGCTGTTTGCACCGGAGGAATGGTCCCGGAACGTGACGCTGCGGGTGGACGTTGCGACGGAGCCTGAGGAGCCGATGGGTGCTGTCGGGGAGGCGAGGACGACTACTCCGGCGCAGGCAACGACGACGTTGAGGAAGGGGCCATCGTTCTCGACCGAGGCCGAACTCGACGCTTTCATTCGTGAGGAAGCGTTGACGGGCGTCAAACCGCCGAACTGGCCGCCCGTCGCCGTCGGGATGTTGCCGGCGCTGACGCTGCGGGTGGAGAACGGCGCCGAGACGATCGACTTGGGCGCTGCTTTTCAGGATCCCGACGGCGACAGGCTGGTGTTCCGGGGCCGCTCGTCGGACGAGTCGTCGGTGAGAGTCGCGTTGAATGACTCGCTTCTCACGGTGACGCCGGTGTCCGGCGGCCGGGCGACGGTCGGTGTGACGGCTTCGGACGAGGACGGTTCGAACAGCACGGCCAGGCACCAGTTCGACGTTGTGGTCGTGAACCGACCGCCCCATCCGGTCGGCGTGTTGGCGGCGCAAGACCTGCAGGTCGGGGACGGGAGCCAGTCGCTGCTCGTGTCAGAAGCGTTTGAGGATCTCGATGGCGACCCGCTCACCTACTACGCTTCGTCCGCCGCTCCGGGAGTGGCGGGGGCCTCGGCCTCGGGTTCGACCATCAAGCTCACGCCGCGGGCTTCGGGGACAGCCGCGGTGACGGTGGTGGCCACAGACGTCGGAGGCTCGAACATCCCGGCGATGCAGACGTTCGACGTGCAGGTGAAGGGCAGGCGGGGCGTGACCGTCTCGACCGATGCGTTCACGGTCGACGAGGGGTCGACGAAGACCTACTCGCTGGTGCTGAACTCCGAGCCGACAGGCACGGTGACGGTGACGCCGGTGGTGCCGGCGAGCCGTAGCCTGTCGGTGGATCCGGCGGAGGTCGAGTTCTCGACGGGGGACTGGGAGAACCCGAAGTTGGTGACCGTGGAGGCGGCGACGGACACGAACACGAACTCCGAACCGCCCGTGACAATCACGCACCGGGTGAGCGGCGCGGACTACGGCTCGGTGTCGGCGGCCCCGGTCCGCGTGACGATCGTGGAGAAGGATACGTCGGTCCTCTCGGTGGAAGCGGCGGAAGCGCCAGAGAGCGGCGGTACGATGACGTTTGAGGTGACGCTGAGCAAGGCGAGCACTTCGGAGATCACGGTGGACTACGCCACTTCCGACGGCTCGGCGCGAGCCGGTTCGGACTACACGGCGGCGAGTGACACGCTGACGTTCCCCGCGAGTTCGACGGCGTCGCAGCAGATCGTAGTGGACGTCACCGACGACGACGAGGACCAGGACGAGGAGGAGACCTTCCGGTTGACGTTGCGCAACGCGCGGCACGCGTCGCTGGCCGGCGGCGGTTCGACGCTTCAGGTCCTGGGGACGATTCGTGACGACGACGATCCGGAAGTCGAGGTGTCGTTCGGCTCGCCGAGCTATCCGGTGACGGAGGGCCGCTCGGTGAACGTCATGGTGCGGCTGAACCGCGATCCGGAGCGGGATCTCGAGATCTTCCTGGAGCGGAGGCACCATGGCGGGACGGAGGACGGGGACTACTCGGGCGTACCCTCGAGCGTGACGTTCGGTCCGCGTGTGAGAACGCAGGAATTCCTGTTCGCGGCAACGGACGACACGGCGGACGACGACGGCGAGTCGGTCGTCCTGAGCCTCGCGTCCCTGCCGTCCCGTGTGGCCGGCGATGGCGGGACGACGATCGCGATCAACGACAACGACGGCAGCCGGAGCCCCGGTAGTCCTGGCGGTGGCGGTGGCGGTGGCGGTGGCGGCGGTGGCGGCGGCGGTGGCGGCGGCGGTCCGCCCCCCGACGACGATGAGGACGACGGCGGCGGGGCGGGCGCCGGCGGTCCGCCCCCGCCGGGCGGTCCGCCCATGGCCGACTTCACGCTGGCCGCGGAGTGCGTCGGGGACCTCTGCCGTGCGCGCACCGGGCTGACCGTCACCTTCGAGGACACGAGTACGGGCCGCGTCGTGTCTCGGCTCTGGGACTTTGGGGACGGGACGACCTCGCGCAGCCGGCGGGTCGTTCATACTTGGCAGTCTCCGGGCTTCTACGAGGTCACGCTCTCGGTGAGCGACGGCACGACCACGTCGGTCGCATCCGAGGTGTTCCGGGTCGAGGCGAGCGATCCCGCCGGGACGTGCCAACCGGACGCCGGGACGCTGTGCCTGCAGGACTCCCGCTACGCGGTCGTAGTCGACTGGTGGACGGGGGGCGGCGCCAGCGGGACCGCGAGCGTGGTCCACTCCGGCACGAACGACTCGGGGATGTTCTGGTTCTTCGACCCGAACAACTGGGAAGTGCTGATCAAGGTGCTGGACGGCTGCGCCCTGAACGGCCAGGTGTGGGTGTTCGGGGCGTCGACGACGAACCTGGGCTACTCGATCCGGGTGACGGACACGGTGGCCGGGACGGTGAAGGAGTACCGGAACGAGCCCGGTCTGGCGGCGCCGGCGATCACGGACGCGACCGCCTTTGCGAGGGCGTGCAAGCGCTAGATCTGATCGACTCGTCCGACAACCTCGATCGCCTGGTGGCGCGCCGTGGCCTCAACAGGGATTCGACGGCCTGATCCTCCAAGCCTTCAGGGAGTGCACGCGGGCGTCGCCGTCGGCAGAGAAGACCCTGACGCCGGTGCTGTCCTGACGAGAAGGATAGATGCGCCGAGCAATGGCCTGGCGCCGGTTGGCGAAGACCTCGACGACGGACTTGTCGACGAAGACGCGCAGCTTGAGTCGCTCGCCGGGCGTCAACTCGAACGGGGCGGCCTCGACGACCTTGGGCGTGTCGTCAGGACCCGATCTCCGCGTGTCGATTTTGAGCAGCTTCTCTTCGGCGTCGTAGAGAACGGAGGTCTCTTCCTGGCCGTCGGGCGAGGAGCGGACCTTGACGCCGAAGTGCGATGCCTCGGTGCCTTCCATCTCGACCTGTAGTTCGAGGCTGTCGCCGATGACGCGGTCCATGGGCACCTCCTCGTCGGCCGGCACGACGCACGGCCCCTTCCGCACCTCGCCGTAGCGGAGCGCTTCGATCTCCTCCGGCACGTCCATGCGAAGCAGTCCGCTATCGCCAAGCGACAACACGCGCGGCAAGCTCAACGTACCGGACCAGCCGTGCTTCGTCCGTGCACCGAAGAGAGGCTCGTCGAGGATCCACGCCCACATGATGCGGCGGCCCCGGTCGTCGACCAGGCTTTCCGGAGCGAAGAACGAGTTGTCGACCCAGCTCATCCGGGCGTGGGCCTCGGGATGGAACTGTTCGTCCCTCCATTCCCCGACGTAGTAGCGGCAGCCGAGCCGGTGGCTGATGCACAGGAGCACGTGCTTGCTGCCGAGTTCGAAGAGGTCGGGACAGGACACGTCCTCGTTGATCGCCACGCCTTCGACACCGTGGGCGAAGAGGTCGCCGGCGTACTTCCATTCGCCGTCGAGTTCCGGCGACTTCGCGACCGCCGGGCGCTTGCCGCCGAAGATCGCGTAGTAGGTCTTGCCTTCGAGCCACCCGTAGGGGTCCCATGACCGGTACTTCCCGTGGTGCTCGTCGCCTTCCCGGGTCTTCGGCGTGATCGGGTTCGAGTCGAGCTTTTTCCACTCGTTCAGGTCGTTGTCGAGCGCCACCGCCATCGCGTTGCCCAGGCCGTGCTGGTGGTAGCAGATCGTCGGCACGCCGTCTCTATTCAGGAAGCAGTTGCCGCTGTACATGCCGTCGAGCAGAGTCGTCGGATGGTGGCGCCAGTGGAACAGATCCCTGCTCGACATGTGGCCCCAGTGGTCGGACTTCTTGCCCAGTCGGGTGTCCTGGAAGATGTAGAACAGGTGGTAGCGGCCTTTCCAGTAGATCGCTGCGTTCGGGTCGAACGGCATCGCCACGCCTTCCGGCATCACGAAGTGGTAGCCGGGCCGTGCCGGGTCGCTCAGGATTCGCTCGCGTAGTTCGCGAGCGTTCTCGGCCGCTGCATCGGCCACGCGGGACAGCGCGATCGCAACGCAGCGCCACGCGCCGTCGGCCTCCCGTGCCATCCTGAACTCGAAGGAGCCGTTCCCGGTCGGCGATCGGAGCTTCACGACGTCGACGGTCGCCGTGTCGCCGTCCACGACCACGGTCGTGTCATCGAGGGCAAACCGCTTCTCGGCGTCTCCGGTCCGGTCGCCTTGCTGCTCCAGTTGTTCTCGTAGCTCGGCCTTCGTCGTACCGGAGCTGCTTCGCCACACTTCCGCGAAGAAGGCGACCTGCCCGTCGATGTCCCCGGCTCTCGTCGCGGTGTCGTAGGCCCGTAGTGCCGCCAACACTTCGGTCTCGATTCCTCGGGCCGGCGGCGTAGTGGCTTGTCCACCCATCTCGAGTGCAGAGTACAACTCCGGGAGAGCCCAGCTCTTCCCGCACGTGTTAGTCATGTGGTACAAATACTCCATGGATGGGACAACTACAGTGTCGGTGGGAGATCGAGGCAGAGTCGTGATCCCTGCGGCGGTTCGTGACCGAGCCGGTCTGGCCTCAGGGACTGTGCTGTGTCTGTTCGAGACGCCGGGTGGATTGGTCCTGCTGAAACGTGACCAGCTCCGCGACCGGGTTCGAGCGGACCTTGCGGGACTCGACCTCGTCTCCGAACTCCTTGCCGAACGCCGCGTCGCAGCCGACGCCGAGGATGCTGCTTGAACGTCCTGGATGCGTCGGCGATCCTGGCCTATCTGCTGGGGGAGAGGGGGGCCGACCGGGTCGAGGACGTCATGTACGAAGGCGCCGTCTGCGGTGCTGCCAACTGGTCCGAAGTAGCGCAGAAGGTGCGCGCAGCGGGTCGAGACTGGGTAATGGCTCGCACACTCCTGCTGAGCTACGGTCTCGGTGTCGAGGGGGTGACCCAGGAGGATGCGGAGTGGGCCGCCGTCCGCTGGAGGCGCGGTGAAGGCCTGTCGCTGGCTGATCGGCTTTGCCTTGCGCTAGCCGAACGACAGGACGGTATCGCGTGGACAGCTGATCGGGCCTGGGCGGACGAGGGTCGGGTGCGGCGGATTCGGTAGCGGGAGCCGGCGCGCCAAGTGTGGAACCCTCGCAAGCGGGCCGACTCAGCCTGCCCCGGCCTGTAGCGAGGCGTACCTCCGGTATCGCCCGTCGCGTACCGCCATCAGTTCCTCGTGGGTTCCCTGCTCCCGAATCTGACCGTCCTCCAGGAAGTAGATCCGGTCGGCGTTGGCGATCGTCGACAGGCGGTGGGCGATGATGATGACCAGCCTGTCCTTCGCCGCTTCGTGCAGGGCGTCGACCAGGTAGGCCTCGGTCTCCGGGTCGAGCGCGGAGGTCGGCTCGTCCAGGATCAGGATGCGGGCGTCTCGCAGGAGCCCGCGGGCGATGGCGATGCGCTGCTTCTGCCCCACCGAGAGCTTGCTGGTCACGGTGCCGAGGTTGGTCCGGTAGCCGTCCGGCAGGGCCGCGATGAAGTCGTGTGCTCCGGCAACGCGCGCGGCGCGTTCGACCTGCGCCTCCGTCGCGTCCGTGTTCCCGTAGCGGATGTTCTCGAGGATCGAGTCGGAGAACAGTTGCGTCTCCTGGAAAACGTAGGAGACCTGGTCGCGGAGGCTGTCCACCGACACGTCCTTCAGGTCGACGCCGTCGATCGTCACCGTGCCTTCCGTCGGCTGAACGAAGGCCGGCACCAGGTAGGCGAGGCTGGTCTTGCCCGCGCCGGTCGGGCCGACGAACGCGACGATCTTGCCCAGGCGGGCCTCGAGGTTGATGCCGCGGAGCGCCCGGCGACCGTCCGGATACGTCAGCCCGACGTTCCTCATCTCGACGCCGCGGCTGATTCGGGGCAGTTCGACACCCTCGCTCGTCTTCTCCGACGGCAGGTCCATCAGGAAGAACACCCGGCGCAGTCCGGCGATGTTGTCCTGCAGGACCGGGTAGATGAAGCCCATCCCGCTGAACGTCGCGCTCAGGACGAAGAAGTAGTAGTTGAGGACGAAGTAATCGCCGGCCGTGAAGGTGCCGTCGATCACGCGTCCGGCGATGACGACGAAGAACAGGACCTGGCTCAGCAGGAAGGCCAGGCTGCCGAACTGCTGGTAGGTCAGCTTGAGCAGCGACTCGATGCGGAAGCGCCTGAAGGACTCCTCGCTGGCCTTCCTGAATCGTTGGCCTTCCCGCTCGTTTCCACCGAGGCTCTGCACGGCGAGCACGTTGCTCATGCCCTCTTCGATGTTCGCCGTCGTCGCGGCGCCCGAGGCGCGGCTGGCCTGGCTTCTGCGGCGCGCCATCCGCGCGAAGGGGCCGACGAAGATGAGCATGATCGGCAGCGACAGGGCGGCCAGCAGAATGACCTCTGGAGCGTCGCCGAAGTACGTGTACATCATCATCGCGCTGATCGTGATGCCGAGCGCGTGGGAGTAGAACTCGAGACCCACCTCGTAGAGAACGCGGCTGACGCTCGTCGTGTCGTAGAGGACGCGGTAGATGCTGTCGCCAATCCGCTGGTCGTCCAGGGTCGTCATCGGCAGGCGCTTGATCCGCCCGGCCAGTTTCGTCCTGAGCAGGTGGTTCATCGACTGCGTCAGGCGCAGGTGCACCCGGAAGTCGAGGAGTCCGAGAATGCCGCCCATCAGGCCGGAGCCCCGGTTGGCCTCGTTCTCGGTCCGGGTGGCCGTGTCGTGCCCCTGGGCCAGGGTGCCGTGCCCCTGCTGGAGGAGGACGGTGGCGCCGCCCGACGAGGCCGCGGATGCTCCGGTGGGCATCCCGGTCGCGGACCTGACGGTGCCCCGGTTCGTCGTGAACCCGAACACGGTCACCATGAAGACGCCGAGGACGAGTACCCACGCCATGATCTCCAGCGGGCCCTTCCCTGCCAGGAGCAGCACGAACGGGGCCAGGTAGGAGGGGAAGCCGGCCGCGTCCACGATGGGCATGCCGAGGATGACGTGATCGACGACGATCTTGCCCGGCCACGGCGCGACGAGCAGCCGGAACGCCATCTCCGCCGTCAGCAAACCGAACTTCGCGGCGACCCGCGCCTTGAACAGGCGCATGTAGGAGAGGGCGCGGGCGAAGATGCGCAGGACCTCCCGGAACGGGATGTCGGTCTGGGTGTCGAGCGCGCTCGCCGAGCGATCGAGCTCTTTCTCTCCCTCTCGAAGCCTTGCCCGCCACGTTTGGCGGCGGCCGGGGAGTCGCGGGGCGGCTGCCGGCTGTGTCAGATCGACCCTTCCGGAGGCGTCCGGCCAAGGCGCCGGCCGCTAGGCAGCGCCGCTCGCCAGCCCGCGCGGAGGCGGCGGGACAGTTCTTCGATCTGTTCGCGGCGATCCGGGTCGGACGCCAGGTTCTCGTACTCGAAGGGATCTTCCTCGAGATCGTAGAGCTCGCGCTCCGGCTCGCCGCCGGGCGCTTCCAGCGGCGTCCATTCCGTGTACCGGTAGCGCTGGGTGCGGAGGGTGCGGCCGTGGAAGCCTTCGCGTATCGACTCCGAGAAGGCCGCCGACTTCCACGGGCGGGCAGGATCGTCGAGCAGTGGCCGGAAGCTCGTGCCTTCGAGCTCGTGCGCCGGCGCCCGCAGGTTGGCGAGGTCGACGAGCGTCGGGTAGAGATCGACCAGTTCCACCAGTCCGCCCGTGACCTCCCCGGCTTGGTGTCCGCTCGGAAGCCGGACAATGAGCGGTACTCGGGTCGACTCCTCGAACTGGACCGTCTTGCGCCACAGCCCGCCGTGCTCGTTCAATTGAAAGCCATGGTCGCTGGTGAACACGACGATGGTGGAGTCGGCGAGGTCGAGGACTTCCAGGGCGTCCAGCAGTTGGCCGACGTAGAAGTCGGTCATCGTGACCATCGCGTGGTACGCGGCGATCGCCTGCTTGCGCTGCCTCTCCGTGTGGGCGGCGTCGTCCGGCAGGATTCGGAACGCTGCGGCGGGCAGGTCGTCCGTGTCGTCCGGCGGCGTCTGCGGCAGTTGGATCTCATCGACCGGGTGCTGGTCGAAGAACTCCGCGGGGCCGACCCACGGCTGGTGGGGCTTGTGAAAGCCGGCGGCGATGAAGAAGGGCTTGTCCCGGTTCCGCGCCATCAACTGGACGATGCGCGTCGCCGTGGTTCCGTCCGGCGTCATGCGCGGCGATTCACGCGTCGCGCGCCACGACAGGGGCAGACCTCCTTGCCGGCCGAGGGGTGCGAGGACGTCGGCGCGTGACATGCCGTTCTCGGAGCCGTCGACCCAGGTGTTGTCCCGCTGCTCCGAGAGGTCGACGCCGGGCAAGTAGCCCGGCAGGTGAAGGCGCACTTCGGGCTCTCGCGACAGGGCGAATGCCGACACGTTCCAGGACACCGCGTGCTCGAAGATGTTGTGCGCAATCTTCCCGACCCGGGCCGTGAAGTAGCCGTGGTCGTGGAAGTGCTCCGGGAGCATACGCAGATCGTCTCCGATCTTGCTGCGGGGAGGCGTCTGCCCGTTGTAGATTCCGTCGTCGGCGGCCGCAGTCCGCTCAGGAACGAAGTCCGTGACGGGTTGCAGAGCGGGTTCTGCACGTAGGCCCGGTCGAAGCGAATGCCCTCCGCGGCAAGCCGGTCGAGGTTTGGGGTCTTTGCGCCCGCGTACTGCGGGGAAGGCGCCGAGTCGAGGTAGGCGCCGAGCGCGACGTTCAGGTCGTCGGCGACGATGAACAGGACGTTGGGACGCTCCTCGAGCCCCGTTTCCCGATTCGGCGCCGCGGCCGCCAGCAGGAGCTGGTCCGACCGGTCGCCGGGCTGTGCGGCGCACGGCACCGAGAGCAGTGCGCCGAGCAACAGGGGTGCGGTTTGCTTTCTCATGGTCTGCGTCCTGCGAGTCATTAGAGTTGCACGATTCCGAGATGTCTGTTGTTCCGCTGCCGTCGACGTCGAGATTGAGCGTATCCGCGCCGCTGCTTCTGCTTGCGGGGTTAGTGACCCTGTTCGTTGCCTGCGCGCCCGAGAGTCGGGCCGACCGGCTGGAGTCGGAGGCTCTGGCACCCCGACCACCCGCCGTCGGCGGCCCGCGCTACGGCGGTCACCTGCGGGTGGGGCACTCGCTCGAGCCCACGTCGCTCGACGCGATCCTGGGCCGGTCGGGCGCCGACGCCTACTTCTGGCGGCAGATCTTCGATCAACTGGTCGACGCGGATCCGCGGCTCAATCCGCGGCCGGAGACGTCGCTCGCCACCTCCTGGGAGATCGGTACGGATCCCGACTCGATCACCTTCCACCTGCGGGAGGGCGTCGTGTTCCACGACGGCACGCCCTTCAACGCCGAGGCCGTGAAGGCCAACATCGAGCGGATTCTCGATCCCGCGACCGTCGCCACGCCGCGTGCATCACTGGCTGTGATCGAGGGGGTCGAAGTGATCGGCGAATACACGGTGCGCTTCGATCTGGCCGGGCCGTGGGGCGCGGGTTTCGGCATGCTGGCCGACCGGGGCGGCGTGATGAGCTCGCCGGCCGCGATCGAGGCGCTCGGCCCCGACTACGGCTGGAACCCGTCCGGGACCGGGCCGTTCAGGGTGAAGGAGGTGATCACCGGCACCCTCGTGCACTTCGTGCGCAACGAGGACTACTGGGGCCGCGACGAGCACGGCAACCAGCTGCCGTACCTCGACGAAGTCACGGTCCGGGTGATCCGCGACGAGACCGTCCGCGCCGCCGCCCTGCGCACGGGCGAGATCGACGTCACCTACCTTCCCTACAAGGACGTGTCGACCTTCGAGCGGGACGAGCGGGTGCAGATCGAGACGATGCCGGGAGGCGGCATTGCGCTCACGCTCGTGTTCAACGTCGACAAGCCGCCGCTCGACGACGTCAACGTCCGGTTGGCGATCGCCCACGCTGTCGACCCGACCGTGATCAACAGGGCGATCTTCTTCGACCGGGCGATCGAGGCCGACGCGGGCATGTGGCCGGTGGGTTCCTGGGTTCACGAGCCGGACGGCGAACGTCCCTACTACGACGTCGACAAGGCGCGCCGCTACCTCGAGAAGGCCGGGCGTGAGAGCGGCCTGGAGTTCACGGCGGTCACCCACCACAACCCCCTGCTCGTTTCCAGCGCCGAGGTCGTGCGGGCGATGCTGAAGAAGATCGGCATCCACATGGACATCGACGTTCTGTCGAGCGGGCCGGCGACCGAGAGGTTCAACCACGGCCAGGAGTACCCGATGTTCATCACCTCCTGGAGCCGCTATCCCGAACCGGACTGGATGGCGTCGCTGGCCTACAAGAGCGACGGTTACTACAACCCGGGCAACGTGCTGCGGCCGGACGTCGACGAGCTGGTGGAACTGGGCGCCTCGCTCTACGAGAACGAGGCCCGCAAGCAGGTCTACTTCGAGCTCAACCGGACGGTGCTCGGCGAGGCCTGGTTCACGCCGCTCCTCTACGGCGTGACCTTCGCGGCGGCGCCCGGGCGAGTGCGGAACCTCGACCAGTTGATGGGCTGGGACGGCAAGATGAACTTCGCGACGATCTGGCTGGAGGAGTAGCACCAGCCACATGCGCAGCTACCTCGCGCGCCGCCTGTTGCAGGCGGTGCCCGTCCTCCTCCTGGTCACGTTCCTGGTGTTCGCGTTGATGCTGGCGATTCCGGGCGACCCGGCGCGGGCGTTCATCGGCCCCGGCGAGGCGCTCGACGAGGAGCAGTTGCAGCTCCTCCGCGAACGTCACCACCTGGACGAACCCGTCATCGTCCAGTACCTGATCTGGCTCGGGAACGTGCTCCAGGGCGACTTCGGCCGCTCGACCCAGAACATGCGCCCCGTCGCGGAGGAACTCGGCGGCCGGGCTCTGGTGACGCTGCAGTTCGGCCTGGCGGCCTGGATTCTCGCCGTGCTCGTCGGCGTGCCGGCGGGGATCGCCTCCGCGGTCTATCGCGGCAAACCGATCGACTACGCGGCGACGGTGGTCTCGATCGGCGGGGTCGCCATCCCGAACTTCTGGCTCGGCATCATGGCGATCCTGCTCTTCGGCGTGGGGCTCGGCTGGCTGCCGAGCCAGGGCTACGTGAGTCTCTTCGACGACCCGCTCCAGAGCCTGCGCCACATGGTCCTGCCGGCGTTCGCCCTCGGCGTGACGAGCTGCGCGCTGATCATGCGGCAGAGCCGCTCGGCCATGCTGGAGGTGCTCGCCCAGGACTACCTGCGTACGTCGCGCGCCCGGGGCTCCCGCGAGCGCACGGTGATCTGGTCGCATGCCCTGCGCAACGCGCTGCTGCCGGTGATCACGATCCTCGGGCTTCAGACCGGCAGGATCTTCGCCGGTGCCATCGTCATCGAGACGCTCTTCGGCATCCCCGGTACCGGCCAGTACATCGTGCAGGCGATCTTCGCCCGCGACTTCCTGGTCGTGCAGGCGGCGGTGCTGCTGATGGCGGTCGCGGTGCTCGCCGCCAACCTGGTCACCGACCTCGCCTGCGCCTGGCTCGACCCGAGGATCAAGTTCGGTGACTAGCCTCGCCGCCAGCCCGGGCCACCCGACCCTCGAGCTGCTGCGCAAGCTCGCCTCCGTGCCGCAGGCGCTCGCTGGCCTCGTCGTGCTGGCGCTGATCGCCGCGGCGGCGGTGCTGGCGCCCTGGATCGTCCCCGTCGACGCCGAGGAGATGGACTTCGACAACCTGCTTTCGGGTCCCAGCGCCGCGCACTGGCTCGGCTCGGACCAGATGGGCCGCGACACGCTGGCCCGGCTGATCGTCGGCGCCCGGATTGCACTCTCGGTGAGCCTCGGCGCGGTCGGCCTGGGCGTGCTGCTCGGCGTGCCCCTCGGCCTGCTGTCCGTCTACTTCCGCGGCCGGGTCGACGACGTGCTCATGCGGCTCATGGACGCGCTGGTCACCTTTCCCAGCCTGCTGATCGCCGTTGGTCTCGCCGCCGCGCTCGGCGGCTCGCTACGCACCGTGATCATCGCCATCGGCATCGCCAACGTCCCCTGGATGGCAAGGATCGTCCGCAGCCAGGGGCTCTCCATCCGCGAGCGGGACTTCGTCAAGGCCGCGGAGTCACTGGGCCTCAGCCACCCGCGCATCATCGTCCGCCACATCCTGCCCAACTGCATCGCCCCGGTGATCGTCCAGAGCACCCTCAGCATGGGCTACGCGGTGCTGACCGAAGCGGCCCTCGGCTTCGTCGGCGTCGGCATCCAGCCGCCCACGCCGACCTGGGGCAACATGCTCCAGCAGGCCTTCCCGATGCTCGAGCAGCAGCCGTTGCTCTCGATCGTCCCCGGGGTGGCGATCTTCCTGCTCGTGCTGTCGTTCAACTGTGTGGGGGATGCGCTCCGGGATCTGCTGGACCCGCGGCTGCGGGGGGTGATTCACTGAGCGCCGCACCGGGTGCCGATAGTGGCTTGGGCAGGTGACTCTCCCATTCACGGGGCGCTTGTTGTTGGCGGATGCGACTTCGATCTAGTCCTAGCGGCTACACTGCGGCGGCGATCGTGGCCCTGTTGGTGAGCGGAGGCAGTTGCCGCTCCGTTGCGGAACCGACGCCAAGCAAGGCTCCTATCGGATCGAGGCCTTCGGGCGCATCGCTACTACAGCAAGAGGCACTTACGGATGAAAGAGACTCGGATTCTTGCCGCAACTGGCGTCACTCAAGGCCGTGACATCGAGATTCGGATCGGGCGCGAAGCCATCGATTCAGCAGGCCGCGGTGACGCGCTTGGAGCGATTCCCGTGAAAGCGGGTCACGACCCTTCCAGTATCCCTGTCGGCAAGGTAACCAAGACTCGGACAGAAACCCACGGTGACCGGCACGTCTTGCTAGGCGAGATCGTCTTCGCGGAGACGCCCAAGAGAGTGCGACATGACCGGTCGGGCACTGAGCTCGTGTGGCTCGAGTTCGAGGATGCCCCTATGCGGTTTGTAAACAACGACATGGAAGAAGGAAAGACTCGATTCTCTGTAGGTGTGGACACCGCGAACTTCGCGTCTATGGACCGGTACGAGGAGTTCTACGAGTCGATAGCTGGGATTGACGAGTTCTTCGAGCGAAGCGATCTTGGGCAGTTGGCCCTGGATCCTGAGCCGATAATCAAGTTCGTGATTGAGAACCCTGTGCTTTCATTGGGAATCGTTTGGTTGCTGAAGAGAATGGCGAGGGCGGCAACCCACGTTGTGGACGAGGCGATGAAGAAGACGGTAGACAAGGGCTTGGCAGCCTTGGCGAAGAAGGCCAGGGTCGTCGTGGCCGAGTATCGACGGCTCGGCAAAGCACAGGACGCTCCGGTTTGCGCTCAAGTCATTTTCTCTGGAGAACCAAAACTCGTACTGGTTGTGAAGGGAGCTCACGGAGATAGTTTTCCAGAACTCGATCTGGCGGCAATGCGGCCGGTCGCCGAGCTATGCGAGGACTTGGTCGAGGAGGGCGATCTTCAGGAACTCCGAATGGAGTGGAGGAATGGGCGTTGGGAGCTGCTCTACGCTAAGACATTGAGTGGGCGCGTCGTTGGAACGTTGGAGTGCTACGCCGAGACTATGGAGAAGCACTGCTGTCCCACAAACCGGGTTGAGAAAAGGGCCTGAATCGTCCGGTGCTGTAAGGTTGGTCTTGGTCGAAAGTCCAACTACAGCAAGGAGATCCAGACCCATGGCGCATCATAACACCGTGCTCGGACAGTTGCTCAGGCTGGTGTCGAGACATGAGTTCGAGCGGGACGCCCGGAGGCATCACAAGGGGAGGAAGCTCCGTTCCATGAGCCGGTGGAGCCAGTTCGCGGCGATGGCGATGGCGCAGTTGTCGGGGCGGTGCAGCCTGCGGGACGTCGTCTCGAATCTGGAAGCCCAGAGACGGAAGCTCTACCATCTCGGCGTCGGTCGGGTCGCGCGGTCCTCTCTGGCGCGGGTGAACGAGGAGCAGCCTCACGAGCTCTTCGAGTTGCAGTTCAAGCGCCTTCTGGACCGCTGCCGAGGCTTGGCGCCCGGCCACGGGTTCCGGTTCAAGAATCCGCTCGTGTCCCTGGACGCGACGTACATCGACCTGTGCCTCTCGTTGTTTCCCTGGGCGAAGTACGGCAAGAGCAAAGGGGCGATCAAGGTCCACGTCGGTCTCGACCACGGCGGGAATCTGCCGTCCTTCCTGAGCGTGACGGACGGGAAGGGGTCCGACATCGACGTGGCGCGGACGCTGCGCTTGCCAGTGGGGAGCATCGTCGCCGCGGACCGGTTGTACCAGGACTTCAGTTGGTTGAGATCCCTTGACGAGCAAGGGGTTTTCCTGGTCACGCGGCTCAAGCGGGGAGTCCGGTACGCGGTGCGGGAGCGCCGCTCGTACGCGCCCGGCCGCGGCGTGACCTCGGACCAGCTGATCGAGCTGACGAGCAGGAAGGGCCGGAAGGACTGCCCGATTCCGCTGCGGAGGGTCGGCTATCGCGACGCCGCGACCGGCAAGCACTACGTGTTCCTCACCAACAACTTCGCGCTCGCGCCGAGGACCATCGCGGACATCTACAAGGCGCGCTGGCAGGTCGAGCTCTTCTTCAAGTGGATCAAGCAGAACCTCCGGATCAAGAGCTTCCTCGGCACTTCCCGCAACGCCGTGCTGACGCAGATCTGGATCGCCATGTGCGTCCACCTCCTCCTCGCCTACCTGAAGTTCTCCAATCGCCTCAAGTGGACGCTCAGCGAGATCCTCCGTCTGCTCCAACTGAATCTCTTCGAACGACGCCCACTCAATGACCTGTTACAGACACAACGCGACCCGCCGCGCCCGAGAAACGATCAACTGCAACTCGCCCTGCCCTGAAGTTTGTGGGACAGCAGTGATGGAGAAGCTAGCCGGAAGGCCAAGTAGGTCGTCGGCGGGAGTAAGGCTGCCTGGTGGTTCTAGGTCGGTCGAAGGGAAGGGAGGGAGCTACTGCCAGAAGTTGTGGATCCGGTGATGTAGATCAGGCGGCGTATCCTCCTGGGTGTTCAACAAACGCCCGGTTGGATGCCGGGAGAAAGGACACGCCGCCCGATGCTCAAGCTACTGGAAACCGCTCCGGAGGGGAAGGTCCCCTCGACTCTCGACGAGTTCGCCCGCGAGGGGGCTCGCCGGATGCTGATGGAAGCCCTGAACGCCGAGGTCGCCGACTACGTGGAGAGACACCGGGGTCTGCGCGACGACGACGGTCGTGCTTTGGTGGTGCGCAACGGCCGTGGGCGACCGCGGCAGGTGACGACCGGGACTGGCACGATGGAGGTGCAGGCGCCGCGGGTCAATGACCGGAGGTCGGGTCACCGTTTCACGAGTTCGATCCTGCCGCCGTACATGCGGCGCTCGCCGAAGGTGCAGGAGGTGCTGCCGGTGTTGTACCTGCGCGGTCTGTCCACGGGCGACTTCAAGGAAGCGCTCGGCGCTCTGCTGGGCGAGAAGGCCTCGGGCCTGTCGGCATCGAGCATCGCTCGGATGACCGCGGCCTGGGAGGAGGAGCACAGGCGCTTCAGGCATCGGGACCTGAGCGAGGAGGACTACGTGTACGTGTGGGCCGACGGCGTGCACTTCAGGGTCCGGCTCGAGGACGACCGCCTGTGTACCCTGGTGCTCATCGGCGTGCGTTCTGACGGGAGCAAGGAGCTGATCGCGGTCGAGGACGGCTACCGGGAGAGCACGGAGAGCTGGTCGAGCGTGCTGCGAGACCTGAAGCGCCGCGGGATGCGTCCTCCGGTGCTGGCGATAGGCGACGGCGCTCTGGGCCTCTGGCGGGCGGTGCGCGACGTCTGGCCCGAGACCAGGGAGCAGCGCTGCTGGGTGCATCGCCTCGCCAGGGTCCTCGACAAGCTGCCGAAGCGGCTCCAGGCGAAGGCGAAGCGGGCGCTCCACGAGATCATGTACGCCGAGTGTCGGGAAGACGCCGAAGCGGAGATCGAACGCTTCGCCGAGGACTACGGCGCCAAGTATCCGAAGGCGGTCGAGTCCCTGCGCCGCGACCAGGACTGCCTGCTCAGTTTCTTCGACTTCCCGGCCGAGCATTGGCAGCACCTGCGGACCACCAACGCCATCGAATCGACGTTTGCCACGGTCCGCCTCCGCCAGCGCGTCACCAAGGGCGCAGGCTCACGCACCAAGGCCCTGCTGATGGCCTTCAAGCTGCTCGACATGGCCCAGAAACGATGGCGACGAGTCAACGCCCCGCACCTCGTCGCCCGGGTCAGAGAAGGAGTACCATTCAACAACGGAACTCAGGTCAGGAACGCCGCCTGATCGAATCGCCAATCCACAACTTTCGGCAATACCTCGAAGGGAGGCGGCAGCTGTGACAGTCAGGCCTGAGTGGAGGTGCGGCGTCGCGGCCTGTCTACTAGGGTGATGGCGAGGTTGCGTCGGGAATGGCCCGGTGCGCCGGCCTGAGTACGTCATCCATCACTCCGATCAAGGCAGTCAGTACACGTCCCTGACCTTCGGGAAGCGCCGCCGCGATGCCGGCATCGCGCTCTCGATGGGCTCCATCGGCGACTGCTGCGACAACGCCATGGCCGAGCGCTTCTTCGCCAGCCTCGAATGCGAGCTGCTCGACCAGTCCAGCTTCCGGAACCTCGCCGGAGCCAGGGTCGATCTGTTCCGGTACATGGAGGGCTGGTACAACACGCATCGGCGGCACTCCGGTATCGGTTGCCGCTCACCCGCCAGCACGAGAAGAGCTATCCCTAGGCCGCTTGATTCCCTGAACACGAACCGGTCCACGAAGACGGGGCAACTCCGAGGGCTATGGTGCCGCCAACGTCAAAAGACCTTGACGCCTGAACGCGGTACGATTCGCTCTTAGTCGAGTGGCCGGCCTGTCACCGCCCTGCTGCCCCTATGCCTAGCCCTTCTTCACCGTCCGAGGTTGACGCCCTCTATGAGAGCGTGAAGAGCGCCTTGGACACCGTTGCGACCAACGGTCGGAGAGTAGGTGACTGCAAGTTCGGCGTGTACTTGTTCTACGACTATGACGGCGAACCCATCTACGTCGGGCAGACGCAGGAGCGACTGCGAGCTCGCATCCGCCGGCACCTGACGAATCAGCGCACCGACGCCGTAGCGATGCGCGTGCTCGATCCCTTTGAGGTAGCCGAGATCGAGATGTGGCCGTTCTGGGCCCTCACCAAGCAAGACGCCGCCGAGACGCTGGACCGTGCTGAGTTCACGGTCTACTGCAGAGCACTGGAACGTTCCGAGTTCAACGCCATCTTGAACGAGGGCGACATCAGGAAGGCGGACAAGATCGTGTTGCCGCCATCGGTTCGCGCACCGCTCTTGACCGGCGCGCGGCGGGCCGAACGCGAACATCCCGACATTCGTCTTGCGCGGCGGGCGCGAACGATCGCGGACCTGGCGCGGATCATCAGTGAACGGCGCGTCAAGACGGGCTTGCGTCGCACGCTGTGGGCTCAGGCGCAACGGCTCGAGAGTCTTGCGAGGAAGCGCCTAGCGGATATCCAAGGCTCGTAACCGCGGAAGCACTTCCCGTGCTTGGCACCGAGCCTCGACGAGTTGGGGCGGTTCGTCCTTAGATCTCCGCGACCTCGTTCGAGCCGTCGTCCTCTGGGCACCCGCGGTGCCATACATAGTCCGCTTCGCCGTCGACCACACGCAGCACTAGCTTGGCGTTGGCACGGACCCAGCCGGCACTGACGCTCCTGCGGAAACGCTGCAGGTTCGGGTTCAAGTACGGTTCTTCGGCTTCCCACTTGGCGAAGTACTCTTCAAGCTGCTCACCGTGACAGTAGCGGACCTCGACGGCGTGCAGGCCATCACCGTGCCAGATGAACGCGTGTCCCGAGCGTCGGTCGGCCCGGAGCTTCTCCTGCCAGGAGTCTTTGTGGTACTGATACTCGAAGGATCCACCGGAGACGGCTGATTTCACTTCGATGACGCCCAAGTCCGGTCCCTTGTGGCTGGTAACACCGTGTCGCCTAAGCAGGATGGAAGCAAAGATCTCCCAGTCCTCCGGCATAACGACCATTCTTGGTTTCAGGTTGCGGTCCCGGAAGAGGCGGAAGCGGCCCTGATAGGGACCGTACATGTAGGCGTGGAAGTAGATCAGCGCCGCACGGACGTCGAGCGTGTCGGGCAGCATCGAGCGGGGCGAGCTACTTGAAGAGCGGGCGTTGCGGCTTATCACGGCCGCTGGTCGGGGGCGCGTAGGGGTACTGGACCGCGGCGGTCTCGCGGAAAGGCCCGGATGCGCTTAGGGCCGCCCTATTGTCGGAGTCGAAGGCGTGGTGCACGAGCCACCGGACCGCCTGCACGCACACAGCGTCGCCGAATCCCAATCGCGCCTGGCGGTCGTTGACCTTGATGGGGAAGGAATCAGCCCCTTGCAGACGCGCGTACTCCCGACCGGTCAGCGGCCGAATCCGCGGCGCTCCGCTGCGGCAATCGACCAGGAACTGAACGCTGCTGCCGCCCTGGGGCGTTCTGAGGCAGCCGGCCAGACGGTCGGGCCTGAGCTCACCCACAGTGCGGCCGTGCCGGCGGCGGCGGTACATCGTTGCAACCCCGTCACGCTCGCCGGCGAGGAGTTCTTTGACGCGGCAACGGTTCGGCGGCGCCATCTCGGCGACTAGGCCCGCAACGCGGTCCTCGGGCCACCAGCGCGAATCGTCGGGCGGGAGATTCTCGAGAACGGAGACGAGAGTGTCGGTGGTCTCGGCCGGCGGTGCCGGCAGCGGCAGATCGACGAGGGGTAGCTTGGGATGAGCTGCTTCAAATCGACGCACGGCCGCTGGCCGCACACGCGAGGGCCGGGAATCCGCTGGCTGCCACGGACCTCCTCGCTCGCGTTGCTTCGCTACCACGAACAGTCGAGGACGGCTCTGGGGCCGGAACCAACGTGCGTCGACGAACAGGACATCGATGACGTAGTCGACCGCGGCCAGACGGCGGCAGACCTTCGCCAGATCCGCACCGCCCCTCGACGTGAGGAAGCCCGTCACGTTCTCGAGCAGGACGGCGGACGGCGGAATGCGCTGCATGCACAGGGCAGTCACGATGTCCAGGAACGGCCAGATCGTCCCCGAATGCCGGCCGGCCAGACCAGCGCGGTTTCCGGCGAGGGAAAGATCGATGCACGGGAAGGACGCGGTGACGAGGTCAAGACCGGGCGGCAGGTCGCCAACGCCGAGGTCGTGGATGTCGCCAAGGAGAAAGTGCTCGCCGCCGAATCGGTGCCGGTACATCTCCTCCTTACGCGGCGCAATGTCGTTGGCAAAGACGCACTGCCAGCCGAGTGGCTCTACCGCCTCACGGACCAAGCCGATGCCGGCGAAGAACTCCGCGAAGCGCCCCATTTTCAGAGGGTCGATCTGGTCCTCTAGTCCGATCCTGGTGGCTGGAGCGGCGCGCGCAGTGCCGCCGGCAGTCGTCTCAGACCCTTCTCGCGAGGTCTCGAACAAGGCCGTATCTGCTCCCGGAGGCGGGTCGGATCGTCAGGAGACCCGACCTGGTTGATGCACCAACGACTATACAGGAGCCGGAGCGGCTCGCAGGGCACCTAGCAGCGATGCGCTAGCCTCCCTCTTCCCCCAGAATCACCTGCGGCGCGGCCTGGGCCGAGGAGAGTGTGCCGGACACCTTCGACAGCGCGACTCGATCGCGCATCATGGCGCGAGTTCAGAGCCGGAACACCGGGCCCGAGTTGGTCCTGCGTCGCGCACTCCACGCCCGCGGCCTCCGGTACAAGCTCCACGATTCTGCCCTTCCGGGCCGTCCAGACCTCGTCTTCCCTCGGTTCGGGGCGGTTTGCTTCGTGCACGGCTGCTTCTGGCACCGTCACGAAGGGTGTCCGCGCGCAACGACGCCGGCGACCAACCGCGCGTACTGGGAGCGGAAGTTCGAGGCCAATGTCCGCCGCGACCGGGAGCACCGGAGGACGTTGCTTCAAGCAGGCTGGCGAGTCGGTGTCATCTGGGAGTGCGCTCTGCGGCCGAAGGCGCAGGTTGAGGAAGTCTCGATACGGGTAGAGCGGTGGTTGAAGAGCCGGGAGGCGGAGTTCGTCGCGGGCCGCGAGTAGCCTGGACGGGGTCGCGCGATCGTTGCGGACCTCGACTCCGTCCTCGCACCGGGAACCGAGGTCGTCCGCACGCGATTCTCGGTGGGGTCCGCCGGTTGACCGGTTCTCCGCCGATTGGCTACGGTTCGTTTCTCGTTGGAGGTTGCACGGACGGGAGAATCAGAATGCCCGTGAGGGATCACAAGGCCAGTGACTATCTCGAATCATCCGAGGACGCGGCTGCCTACCTGAACGCGGCGCTCGAGGAAGCGGGCGACGACCCGCGTCTTCTGGTGAAGGCGCTCCGCAACGTGGCCGAGTTCGAGGAGGATCAGGCCGATAGTCAGGCCGCGCTCGCCGTTCAGGCGCGAATCGACGACGGAATCGAGGAGTTCGTGCCCGGGACGGTCGTCAGCCGGCTAGTCGACGGCGAGTCTCCGCTGCGCGTCTGGCGCGAGTACCGTGGCCTCTCGCAGGCCGCCCTGGCGCGCGCTGCGAGCACCAGCCGTGCCCAGATCGTTGACATCGAGGCAGGGCGTCGAACCGGTTCCGTGCGTACGCTCCGCCGGCTGGCCGATGCCCTCGGCGTCGGCCTGGATGACCTGGTTCCGGGCTAGCCTTGTAACTCTCGCCGGTTCGAGGCGACCGGGGATGCACACGTGCGCGAGGTCAGGATCAACAGATGAGGGTCGCAACCTGGTGCATCGGCGGTGTGCGTGGCTACCTGGACGTTCTGTGCCACTGGCTGGAGCGCCGGCGTCCCGATGTGGTGGCGCTTCAGAAGATCCGGGTTTCGGAAGAGTCCTTCCCAACGGAGGCGCTTGATCGAGTCGGTTACCGGTCCGCGCCTCTTCGCCGACAGTCCCTCTATGGCGTTGCCTTGCTGAGCCGACACGGTCTGCCCGCGCTCGAGATTCTGGATCGGGGACTGCCAAGTGGCGACAGTTCGGACGACGATGGGTTCTTGACTGCCCGAGTCGGTGATCTCGTGGTTTCGTCCGTGTATGCGCCCTACGGTAATCCGGCGGTACTGGGGAAGGACCGTGCCCTCGCCCACAAGGTCGCCTGGTTGGATCGCCTGATCGGTCACCTCAAGGAGCGAAGGGTTGAGTCCGATCGTTCTCTGCTCTGCGGCGACTTCAACGTGCTGCCCGACGTTCCCAGGAAGCCCGGAGTCCTCAACTGCACTTGGGACGAGAAGGAGCGACTGCAAACGATCCTCGAGACCGGGTTCGTGGACCTTTACCGGCGCGTCAATCCGGTTTCGGACCCGGGCCTCAACTATGGATTCAATCGCAGGCTTCCGCCCACGACGAGGCTGCAACTGGTCCTCGGAAGCGAGAGCACCGCGGACTCCGTAGCCTCCGCGCGCGTCGATCTCGAGTACCGGGCCCCGGTCGACGGGCTGCCTGGCAGGACCTGGCCGGCCAGCGCTCCGGTGATCGTCCGCCTCGCTGATCCGACATAGTAGGCGGAATGAGCGAGCGTTACTCCTACGAAGTCAGTTGGTCGGCCGAAGACGGCGAGTACGTGGGCCTCTGCCTCGAGTTCCCGTCACTGAGCTGGCTGGCACCCACATCTGACGAAGCGTTGGAGGGCGTCCGAGAGCTGGTTTCCGACTGCGTCGAAGAGATGCGAAGGAACGGGGAAGAGGCGCCACGCCCCCAAGAGATGAAACGGGAGGCGTACCGTTGACCACGATCAGGATCAGTTCAAGGGTCGACGAGGCGGTCTGGAACGAACTCCGCAACCTGGCAAGGGAGACCAAACGGAGCGTTTCCGAAGTGCTCTCCGAGGCAATTGAGGAGTACGTGGCGCGGCGGCGTGTACGGGCGGACGCCCTTCAGCATCTGGAAGACTCGATGCGCGAGAACGAGGAGTTGGGGAAGCTCCTGGAGTAGTAGATGACGCAGGGTGCCCTGGCGGAGTCGGAGCCGGCGCTGGCGCGCCGGATGCCGGCGGGGACGCCGGCGCACCCAGTCTGGACCGTCGAGGTTCTCCGGCGCAAGCTCCTAGCTGTCGCGGCCCGAAGGCAGCACCCTGCCCTCCGGGTAGTCGGCGCCGGTGACGCTCTTGTCGACGGACCGGTTCCAGGCATCCAGCTCCGCGCGCATGCGGGCGGCGACTTCGGGTTGCTGTTCGATCAGGTTGTTTTGCTCCCCGGGATCGTCGATCACGTTGTAGAGCTCGAAGGGATCGGTCGGGTCGGAGAAGTAGTTCCGCACCAGTTTGACCTGGTTGTCGAGCCAGGCGAGGCCGCCGCTGGCGCGGAAGCCGATGGGCTCCTCCCGGCGGGCGGGCTCGGCCTCGAACACGCCGGCGATGGAGACGCCGTCGTGTACGTCGTTGATCGACTCCGGGTCGAGCCCGGCGACCTCGATCAACGTCGGGAAGATGTCCATCGTGCTGGCGGGGAAACTGGAGATCCTCGGGGCGATGCCGCCTGGCCATTCGATGATCGTCGGCACGCGCAGGCCGCCCTCGTAGAAGTCTTTCTTGAAGCCGCGCAGGTGGCCGGTGGTGTCGGGGCGTACGCCGGGATGCTCGGGGCCGTAGGAGATGTCGGGCAGGCCGCCGTTGTCGCTGGTGAACCAGACCAGGGTGTTGTCGGCGATGCCGAGTTCGCGCAGGCCCTCGCGGAGGGCGCCGATGGAACGGTCCATGGCGACGATCTCGGCGTGGTGGGTCTTCGAGGCGTCGTCCAGGGACGCGAAGGGCTCTTCGTCTTCCGGGAGGGCGCCGAAGGGCCGGTGCGGTGAGGCGTACCAGATCACCGCGAACACCGGCTTCCCGTCCTCCCGCTGCTCCGAGATGTAGCGGAGCGCTTCGGCGACCAGGATCTCCGACGAGTCGCCCTCGAACTGCTTCGGCACTCCGTTCTGACTGAATACGGGGTCCAGGTTGAACTGGTTCGTGTGGCTCAGCCAGTAGTCGAAGCCGAGTTCACCGGGATTGTGGGGGTCGTCTCCGGGGAGCGGATTGTCGCCGCTCGGATGGACCTGGTTCAGGTGCCACTTGCCGAAGTGCGCGGTGGCGTACCCGGCCTGCCGGAAGGCCGCGGCGAGCGTTTTCTCCTGCTTGTTGATCGAGTCGCCGACGCGAAAGGCTCCGGTGCGGTCGTTCGTGCGGCCGGTCAACACCGTCGCCCGGGTCGGCGTGCAGCTCGGCGCGCCGGCGTAGAACCGGTCCATGCGCAGCCCAGCACCGGCCATCGCGTCGAGATGCGGCGTTTTCAGCAGGGGATGGCCGTAGTAGCTGGTCTGCGCCCAGCCCATGTCGTCGGCCATGAGCAGCACGACGTTCGGCGGATCGTTCTCGACTGCGGGTTGGCAGGCGAGGACCGCGATGAGCAGCGCGGCGACAAAAGGAGCGAGGTGTTTCACCATTTCCGTCTATCCTACGGTCGCGAGCAGACAGAACACTCTCTAGCTGGAGGACAGAATGCACAAGTACCGAGCAATGATCCCGCTGGCCGTTGCGGCCTTCCTGCTAACGGCGCTTCCCGCCATGGCGCAGCGCGCTGACGATGCCGACCGGGCGAGCAAGAACGGCAAGGTCGAGGGAATGATCGACGGCGTGACGGTGACGCTGGAGTACGGACGCCCCAAGGTGAAGGGCCGGACGATCTGGGGCGGCCTGGTTCCTTACGGCCAGGTCTGGCGGACCGGCGCCGACGAGGCGACCACGATCACCTTCAGCGCCGACGTCGAGATCGGTGGCCAGAAGCTGGCCGCCGGCACCTATGCCCTCTTCACCGAGCCGGGCGAGAACGAGTGGACTGTCATCTTCAACAAGGTCGCGACGCAGTGGGGCTCCTTCCGGCATGATGCCGGTCAGGACGCGCTGCGGGTGACCGCCACCCCGAAGACCATCGGGGAGCACGTGGAGGAGATGGAGTTCGTGATCGTGGACTCGTGGGTCGCCCTGCAGTGGGAGAGACTCGCGGTGCCGTTCGAGGTGAAGAAGGCGGGCTAGGGCGAACCGGTCTGTGGGCGGAGGCTTTCAGAAGGGGATCCGCCGGACCCCTTCTACGGCGTTGAAGTGCGCGTCGTTACTCAGGATCGGCAGGGCGTGCTGGTGGCAGAGGGCCGCGATCCATGCGTCGTTCGATGGAATGGGCGTCCCGGCCCGCTTGAGCTTCAGCCTGATGCCGGCGTAGATGTCGGCCGTTCCGGAAGTTACGGTGGCCACCTCGGCGAGCGGGAGGTGCCGGCGGAGCCAGGCTTCGTAGCGCCGTCGGTGGCGCGACTGGCGGATGCCGAAGTAGTACTCGCCGAGGACGATACTTGGTACGACCAGACGCCGCGCCGAACGGAGAGGCGATTCCACCGGCGGGAGTCCCTCGGCCCACGCCGACAGCGCGTTCGTGTCGAGAATCACGGAATGTCGCCGGGGTCCAGCGTCTCGAACTCTTCCTCGATCGCCTGAAGGACGCTTCGGTGTTCATCGCCGAGGTCGGCAAGTTCACCGAATCCTTCCATCCAGGGTGGCCCTGGCGGGACGGGCGCGATCCGGTGGGGATCGGCATTGGCTCGCGTGCCGGCAGCATGTCGCCCGAGGTGCAGTTCGACGGCGTCGGTGAAGAACCGCTTCAGTGTCATTCCGCGGCCAGCGGCAAAGGCCTTCGCGCGCCGGAAGGTCGTGTCGGGTAGCTCGATGGTAGTCTTCATGGCCCCATATTGCCATATTTACGGTATCCGGTGGGCGGAGATCGAGCCGGGAGAAGACGCATGAAGCTCGAACAGAACCAGGCACTCAAGTCCCGGGGTGAGCGGGTGCTCCCGGGCGGTATGTACGGACACATGTCCACATACCGCCTCCTGCCGCCCCGGTACCCGCAGTACTTCGAGCGGGCGGAGGGCTGCCGGCTGTGGGACGCCGACGGTAACGAGTACATCGACTTCATGTGCTCGTTCGGGCCGATGATCGCCGGCTACGGCAATCCGCGCATTCGGGCCACGGCCGACGCGCAGCGCGACCGGCTCGACATCGCGAACGGTCCCCCGGCGCTCATCGTCGACCTGGCGGAGCGCTTCGTCCGGCAGGTCAGCCACGCCGAGTGGGCCATCTTCGCGAAGAACGGCAACGACGCGACGACCGTCTGCAACATGGTGGCGCGCGCGCGGAGCGAGAAGCGAAAGATCCTCGTGGCCGAGGGCGCTTACCACGGCGCGGCGCCGTGGGCCAACCGGATGTCGAGGGGCACGCCCGAGGAGGATCACGTCCACTTCCCGACGTACCGCTACAACGACATCGAGAGCCTGGACGCGGCGGCCCAGGCAGTGGCTGGCGACCTCGCCGGCATCGTCGTCTCCGCCTTCAGGCACGACGCCGGCCACGACCAGGAGTTGCCCGACCTCGCCTTCGCCCGCCGCGTCCGCGAGATCTGCGACGCCGAGGGCGCGGCCCTCATCCTGGACGACGTGCGGGCCGGGCTGCGCCTGTCGCTCGACGCGAGCTGGTCCGAGTTCGGCGTCCAGCCGGACCTGTCGGCCTGGGGCAAGGCGATCGGCAACGGCGAACCCGTGGCGGCGATTCTCGGCAACGAGGCCTACCGCGAGGCCGCGACGCGCGTCTTCGTGACCGGTTCGTTCTGGTACCAGGCCGCGCCCTTCGCCGCGGCGGTCGAGACGCTCGACCTGCTGGCGGAAGTCGACGCGCCGGCCGTCGTGGAGCGCTTGGGGCAGCAGTTCCGGGACGGCCTGGAGGAGCAGGCGCGTCGCCACGGTCACGCGATCCGCCAGACCGGACCACCGCAGATGCCTACCGTCCTGTTCGAAGACGACGACAGGAGAGAGAAGGGGTTCGCCTTCTGCAGCGCGGCCCTCGACCACGGCGTCTACCTGCACCCCTGGCACAACATGTTCCTGTCGGTCGCGCACACGGAGGCCGACATCGAGCAGGCGCTCGCCGGGACGGAGAAGGCGTTCCAGGCGCTCGGCTGAGCGCGCTCGGTCAGCTCACGCCTGCCCGGTGGCGATGATGTAAAGGCGGTCCGAGATGTCGCGGACCGTCGCCTCCATCTCCGGGTAGAACTCGCCGCGGGTGGTCATCAGACCCTGGTGCTGAGCCTGCTCCTTGCCGGGCATGGTCTTCGCGGTGTCGATCATCCCGCACATGTGCCAGCCGACGAAGTCGGGACGGGCGGTGGCGTTCTCCATGAACTCCCGCGTCCAGAGCGCTCGCTCCGCCATGTCGCGCGCGTGCTGCCCATGGGGATTGGGCATGGTCTCGGTGGGCAAGGTGTAGGCGGCGTCGCCGTTGAGGAACGGTTGCCCCACCACGTCCGTCAGCCGGTCCATCGTTTCGCGCTGACCCTCCCAGCGGGCGTAGTGCTGGGTGTTGACGAGGTCGGTGTAGCGGCTGGTCACTCCGGCGATGGAGTGAAGCCCGTCCGTGTCGCCGTTGATCTTGTCGCCGAGGAAGAGGTGGTTCGGGTCGGCGTGGCGGAGGGCGGCTCTGGCGACGGAGTAGTAGCGCTCGACGCACAGCAGCAGGAACGCGGCGTTGTCGCGGCGCTCCGCCTGGTTCATGGGGGCCTGATCGGGCCGCCAGTTTGTTGCCTTGAGCAGATCCGGCCACGCGTCGAAGCGGGTGCCGTAGGTCGCGTTGAAACCTGCCACGTCGCCGTAGCGCTCGCGCATGCAGTCGACGTAGGCCTCCTTGCCGGGCGCCTCGGCGGCGAAGTTGCGGAGTCGCCGGGGCCACGTCGTGCTGCCGTTCCATTCGGCCTCGTTGTCGGTCACGGGAGGACAGTCGGCCATGCAGTAGCCCAGCACCATGGGGTCTTCGCGGTAGGGCGCGGCGACTCGCCGGGCCGTGCGTTCGCATAGCGTCTCGAACTTGGGAGCGAAGATGTCCGCGTAGGCGTCGGGCTGGGGCTTGAGGTAGTGCGACAGCACCAGCGGCTCGTAGGGCGCGATGAAGGGAAACCGGGCCTGACCCGGCGGGTGGGTGAGCATCGTGGCGTTCGTGTGAATGCCCAGGGTGTTGAGGCCCAGCCGTCGCAGGTCGGCCAGGGCGGCCTCCCGAAACCCCCTGTTCCAGGCCTGGTCATGGACCTCTTCCGCGCCGAATCGCCGCAGCCAGTGATCGCGGTTGTAGTCCTGCGCCCACCAGTTCGCGTGGTAGTGGTTGACGCCCCAACTGATGAACGCGTGGCCTTCGGGAGTCACGAGCCACCAGCGCCGGCCATCGTGCTCGGTACGAAAGAAGCCCGTGGCGTCGAACTTCAGCCCGGTCCAGCCACCGAAGCGGTCGCGATCACCGGTCGCTTGCGCGGCCCAAGGCGGCAGTCCGAGGCTGACGCCGAACCCGATCAGAGCCGACTTCAGAACGTCGCGTCGAGAAGCGGGGAAGGGCATGGCGTAGTCCTTTCGGCGTCACCGATGGTAGCGGGCGGAGCGTAGCCGTCTCATTGCTTCGGCCAGGCTCTCGCGAGGCGCCCATAAGGAGGCGGGGACCGAATCCGTCCTAGTAGGGAGGGGAGGCTCTTCGGCCATCGCGATGTCGCGATGGACTACCAGGTGCTGGCCGGATCGCTTGGTTGACGATAGGTTGCGGTTGACATATGGTTGCGGCGACAGGGAGATACGTGCATGCCCACGGAAGCGGCGATCCAGAAGTTGCGACCGGAAGAGGCGGCTGAACGGGTGTTCAGGGCTCGCCAGCAGGACGACGCGTGGCTCGACCGGTTCACCGAGTGCCTCGCCGGTTACCGAGAGGGTTCGGCTGCAGGAACGAGTCGCGCTGCCCGGCAGTCCGCTTCGGGCCTGATGCGCACGATCGGGGTGTGGCAACTCAGTCAGGCGAAGGCCGCCGCGTTGTTCGGTGTGAGCCGCCAGGCGTTCGCCAAGTGGCTGCAGCGCGGCGTGCCGGCCGATCATGCCGTAGCCGTGGCAGACCTGAAGGCGGCCACCGACTTGCTTGAGCGCTATCTCAAGCGCGACCGGATACCCGCCGTGGTGCGGCGGCCGATACCGAAGCTCGACGGCGTCTCCCTGCTGGATCTGCTGGGTGAGGGCGACACGAACCGGCTGGTGTCCGCGTGCCGCGACATGTTCGACTTCGAGCGGGCGCACAGGTGATGGAGGACCTGGTCGTCGAGAGACTCCCCGACGATCACTCCTGGTGGCGTATCGCCGATCCGAGCTGGGCCGACCCGCTCAATCCGGGCTACGCGCAACGGCGCGGGGGCAGGTGGAATCGGCCGGAGAGCTACCCGACGCTCTATCTAAACGAGGACATGGTGACCGCGCGGCTCAATCTCCGCGCCTTCATCGCGGGCTGGCCGTACGAACCGGAGGAACTGCGGGAAGACACGGGACCGGTCCTCGTGGAATGCACGTTGCCCGGCCGCCAACTCGTCTGCGACATGCACACGCCCGAAGGTGTCCGCGCGGCCGGCATGCCCGCTACGTACCCTCTCGACCGCGACGGCGCGGTGATCGGACACGAACGGTGCCAGCTCGTCGGCAAGCGGGTGAAGGACCAGGGCCTGCGAGGTGTCCGAGCCAGATCGGCGCAGTCGCCGGAAGGCTCGGGGCGCGAACTGGCATGGTTCCCGGCGTCCGTTCGAAGCGTCGCCCGGCGAATCGGTACGCTGGCGTTTCCTGCCTGGTTCTGGGGCTAGTCGAACTCCGGCGCTCTACCGCACCAGCACGTACATCACCACCAGAGCAAGGGCGAGCAGCGCCGCCAGCAGCCGCGGGTCGCGGACTCCCGTGGTCTCCGACCGGGCCAGGAACGCGTACGGCTTGTCCCAGGTCAGGCCGTCGATCTGTTTGGGCTTCGGGGGCGGCGTTGCCAGGCTGACTCCCACGTAGATGAGACTCAGGATGCAGAAGTACCACCACGCCTGGAGCAGGAACGGGATCCCCAGGCCGTTCACAGGGTCGGAGACGTACTGAACGCCGCCGAGGAAGCCGAAGCCCATGTCGAACAGGAAGATGATGAAGCCGGCCACGAAGCCGAAGAGCAGGGTGAACGTGCCGGCTTGACGTGTTCCGCGCCGCCAGAAGACCCCCCATAGGAGCACCGTCGCAATTGGAGGGGCGATGAACTGCGCCGGCAGCTTGTTGATCGCTTCGAAGATGGAGCCGAACCGCTCGCCCTGGGTGGACCAGGCGATGGCGACGCTCATGACGACGACCGAACTGATGCGTCCGATGCGCACCTGCGACGTCTCGGACAGGTCGGGCCGGAAGTGCTTGGCGATGTCGACGGCGACCAGGGTCCCCGTGCTGTTCACCGCGGCCGCGATCGTGCTCATCAGGGCCGCGAGCAACGCCGCCGCCATGATGCCGATGAGCCCGGTCGGCAGCAGCTCGGTGATCAGCGTCGGCAGGGCGTCGGTCGGCTCGGCGATGATGTCCTTGAACAGCACGTAGGCGAACACGCCCGGCAGGACCATGAAGAGCGGCGGCAGGAACTTGAGCAGGGAGGCGAAGAGCGCGCCGTGCTGCGCGTCGCGCAGGGTTCCCGCGCCCAACACCCGCTGAACGATCGTCTGGTCGGTGCACCAGTACCAGAGGCCGAGGATGGGGAAGCCGAGCAGGAAGCCGTACCAGATCGATCCGGGGTCGAATCCCTCTTCCCCGGGGAGGTGGATCATGCTGAGCTGGTTCGGTTTCGTCGCCTCGAGGAGATCGCCGTAGGAGTCGATCCCCACGCCGGGCAGCCTGGTCATCGCGATGACCGTGATCAGGATGGCGCCGCCCAGCAGGATGACCGTCTGGATCGTCTCCGTGACGACGACCGCCCGCAGGCCCCCGACCACGGTGTAGATCACCGTGATGATCGAGATCATCGCGATCGACGCAAAGGACGGGATGCCGAAGAACCGCTCGAACACGGCGGCGCCGGCGTAGAGGCTGATGCCGATGTGGATCAGCATCGCCGACATGATGAACATGAAGGACAGCGTGGTCCGGGCGGCCGGGCTGTAGCGCCGCTCCATGAACTCGGGCAGCGTCGTGATCCGGCTCCTGAAGTAGATCGGCACGAAGACGAGGCTGAGCAGGATGATCGTGAACGACGCCATCCACTCGTAGTTGCCGACGACCATGCCGACGCCGAAGCCGCTCTCCGCGAGTCCGACCAGGTGAATCGTCGAGATGTTCGAGGCGAAGAGCGCGGCCCCTACCACGGGCCACTTCAGGTTGCGGCTCGCCAGGAAGTACGACTCGCTGGTCTGCCGCTTGATCTTGCGCACCGACCACAGGCCGACGAACAGGATGCCCAGCAGGTAGGCGACGATGATGAAGAGATCGACGGGCGCGATGGTCATGGGTCTTGGAACCGGTCGGCGCCGCCGCGGGCGGGCTCAGACGATGATGTCGTCGACGACGATCCCCTCGACGTCCGTCAGGCGGAAGTCGCGCCCTTGCGAGCGGTACGTCAACCGTTCGTGGTCGAGACCCAGCAGATGCAGGATCGTGGCGTGGAGGTCGTGGATGTGGACCTTGTCCTCGATTGCGTAGTAGCCGTAGTCGTCGGTCCGGCCGTGGCTGTAACCGGGTTTCACGCCGCCGCCGGCCATGAACATCGTGTAACCGTGAGGGTTGTGGTCGCGGCCGTTGCGGGCGCCGGCTTCGGCGCCGGGAGTGCGCCCGAACTCGCCGCCCCAGAGCACCAGGGTCTCGTCGAGCAGTCCACGTGACTTGAGGTCCTTGATCAGGCCGGCCACCGGGCGGTCGACCTCGGCACAGCTTTGCGGCAGGCCGGTGATCAGGCCCGAGTGGTGGTCCCACTTCGTGTCAGGGCCGTGCGTCGCCTGCACGAAGCGCACGCCCGATTCCGAAAAGCGCCGGGCCAGGAGACAGCGGAGGCCGAAGTTGCGGGCCACCGGGTCGTCGAGTCCGTAGAGCCGCCGGGTCGCCTCGGACTCGCCCTCGATGCTCATCAGCTCGGGCGCCTCGGTCTGCATGCGGAAGGCGAGCTCGAACGACTCGATCCGGCCCTCGAGCGCCTGGTCGGGGCCGGTCGCCTCGAGCTGGCGGCGTTGCCAGCGCTGCAGCAGGTCGAGTTCGCTCCGCTGGACCTCCGGCGACACCGACTCGTTGTCGAGGAAGTCGATCGTCGCGTCCTCGGTCTTCATCCGGGTCGTGCCGATCGCCGTGCCGTTGTAGGCGGCGGGCAGGAACGCCGACGAGTAGTTCTGGACGCCGCCGTGCTGGTAGGAGGGGCAGATCGTGATGAAGCCGGGCAGGTTCTCGTTCTCGGTGCCCAGTCCGTAGGCGATCCACGAGCCCATCGACGGTCGCACGAAGCGGTCGCTGCCCGTGTTCATCGCCAGGATGGCGCCGCCGTGGGCGGCGTTCGTGCCCCACATCGAGCGGATGAAGCAGAGATCGTCGACCACGGAGGCGATGTTGGGCAGCAGCTCGCTCACCCAGGCCCCGGACTGGCCGTGCTGCCTGAACTCCCAGGGACTCTTGAACAGGTTGCCGGTCTCGTTGAACTGCACGCGGGGCTTGGCGAAGGGCAGCGGCTTGTTGTCGTCGCGGATGAGAAGCGGCTTGTACTCGAAGAGGTCGTGCTGCGACGGGCCGCCGTGCATGTGCAGGAAGATGATCCGCTTGGCCTTCGGCGCGAAGTGCGGCACGCGCGGCGCCAGCGGATTCGTGGATGTCGCGGCCAGGACGTCGCGCTGGAGCAGGGAAGAGAGCGCCAGGCCGCCGAAGCCGCAGCCGCAGGTCTTCAGCATCTGGCGGCGGGTGAGCGGTGGCGGCTGGTAGTGGGGGTAGCGCATGGTCGGTGAGCTGAACGTGAACCTAGTTGATGTAGATGAACTCGCTCGCCGCGAGGATCACATGGGCGAGGCGGGTCCAGGCGTAGACCTCCGCTTCGTCCGCCGGCGCCAGGCTCCGCATCTCGTCGAGGAAGGCGAGGCTGTCGGCGATCTCGATCTCGCCGGCGGGGCGGCCGTAGGCGCGGACAAAGGCGGTGTCGACGCGATCCGCGGCGTCGGCGTCCTCGATCTCCAGCAGTTGCCTTGCGAAGCCGAGCGCCGCTTCCTCGACGAAGGGGCTGTTCATCATTAGCAACGCCTGCCGCGGCACGACCGTCTCGGATCGATCGCCTACCGAGTCGCTGGCGTCGCCGAAGTCGAAGCCCCCGAAGATCGGATAGACCGCGGTACGCACGACCGGCATGTAGATCGAGCGCCGCGGCGCGTCGTAGATGTCGACCCGGTCGAGTGGGCCGTACTCGCCGAAGACGTATCCCCTGGCCTTGTACTCCTCCACCCGTCCACCGATCGTCAGATCGAGCCGGCCGGCGAGTTGCAGCAGGGCGTCGCGAATCGGCTCGACCTCGAGGCGTCTCCGGTTGTTGCGCCAGAGGAGGCGGTTCTCCTCGTCGACGGCTGCGTTGGCGGCGTCGTAGTCGGTGGACAACCGATAGGTGCTCGACAGCATGATGTCTCGGTGCAGGTCCTTGAGCGACCAGCCGCCCTCGACGAAGCGGCGCGCCAGCCAGTCGAGAAGCTCAGGGTGGCTGGGAACGCTGCCGATCGCGCCGAAGTTGCTCGGCGTGTCGACGATGCCGCGGCCGAAGTGCCAGTGCCAGACGCGGTTGACGATGACGCGCGCGGTTAGCGGGTGCTCGGGGTGTGTCATCCAGCGCGCCAGTTCGAGGCGGCCGCTCGTGTCGCCGGCGACCGGCGGCGGCGGCACCAGGTGGTCCGTGACCTTCAGGAAACCGCGCGGCTCGGGTTCGTCGGCCAGGTTGATGTGGCTGCCGCGGATGTGCACCGGCAGGTCGACCGTCGCGGTCTCCTCCACGGCCATGGCGTAGGGCGGCGCGGGCGGTGACGCTTCCTCCCGGCGTTCGACTTCGGCGCGCAGCCTGGCGAGCTGCTCCAGCGCGTCCTGCGGGTAGAGCTTCTCCTCCTCTTCCTGGTCGAGGCAGAGAATGCAGAAGTAGCCGTCGTAGACCAGCCAGCGCAACTCCTCCTGCTCGCGGGGGAGCCTGAAGTCGGAGGACGCGAGGTCGTCCTCGTCCTTGAGCCCGAGTCGCATGAGGTGTTCTTCCCAGGCGATCTCGATTGTCGCGAACAGGCTCGCGTAGCGCCAGGCGACTTCCTCCAGCGTCTTCGGCGCCGGTCCGCGGACGAGGCTTCGGGTGAGGGGCGCGATCAGCACCTTCTCCGAGGCGATGATCGCCCTCAGCTCCTCGGTCACCTGCTCGTAGCGATCGGGCGAGGAGGCCGCGTAGGCGTTCCAGATCACGAAGACGGTACTCGGACTCGGGGCGTCGCCCTCGACCGGCGGGCCCTCCCGGTACCGGTAGAAGGCCCTGACCCAGCGTTCGAGGACTGGCGGCTCCAGGCCCCGGCCCTGGGCCACTCCGGCGATCGTCTCGCGGGCTTCCTCCTGCTTCGCCTCGTCGTCGCTCCAGCTCGGGTAGGCCTCCTCCGCGGCGAGCAGATCCTCGGCGAGAGCCGCGCGGCGCGGGCCACGCAGGACGTCGTTCTGCTCGCGGACGACGTCGTCCACCTTCTCCTGCGCCTCGGCGACCAGCTTCTGCGCCGCCTCGTACGCGGCGATCTCGTCTTCCGGGGCCAGCGGCCGTTCCAGCCAGCGCATGCCGGCGGCGTTGCTCATCGTCTCGGTCGAGCGCAGGATGCCGGCCATCGCGTAGTAGTCGGCGGTGGGGATCGGATCGAACTTGTGGTCGTGGCAGCGGGCGCAGCCGACCGGCAGGGCGAGAAAGGCGCGGCCCAGGGTGTTGACCTGCTCGTCGACGATGTCGATCAGCATCTTGTCGACGTCCTGCTCGGCGAGCACCTTGGGGCCCAGCATCAGAAAGCCGGTGGCGGTGATCTGCTCGAAGCGCTGCGCGTCGGTCTCCGCCGACATCAGGTCGCCGGCGATCTGCTCGCGGACGAAGCGATCGAAGGGCTTGTCGCGGTTCAGGGAGTCGACGACGTAGTCGCGGTAGCGGAAGGCGTTGGGGAACGCGATGTTCTCGTCGAGGCCGTTCGAGTCGGCGTAGCGGGCGACGTCGAGCCAGTGGCGGCCCCAGCGCTCGCCGTAGTGGGGCGAGGCGAGCAGCCGGTCGACGACCCTGCCGAAGGCATCCGGGCTCTCGTCGGCGAGGAAGTCCTTGATCTCCGCTTCCGACGGGGCCAGGCCGACCAGATCGAAGGTCGCGCGGCGGAGGAGGGTGCGCTTGTCGGCCGGCGTGACCGGCGCGAGCCCGCGTTCCTCGAGGCGCGACAGGATGAAGCGGTCGAGGTCATGGCTGAGCCAGGCCTCGTTCTCGACCTCGGGCAGCGCTGGGTCTTCGACCCGCCGGAAGGCCCAGTGCTCGCGGCCCGGGCCGTAGTCGAACGTCTCGGCGGTTCTCGCGGCCACCACCGTCTGCTTCCCGCCGGTGCGCGGGTCGGGCGCGCCGCGGCGGATCCACTGCTCGAAGTCGGCGATCACGTGCGCCGGCAGCTTGCCGTCGGGCGGCATCTGGGTGAGACCTTCGTAGTGGAGCGCCTCGATCATCAGGCTGTCCTCGGGCGATCCCGGCACGATGACCGCGCCGCTGTCGCCGCCGGCGCGCACGCCTTCCGCGTCGAGCAAAATCAGCCCGCCGCGGATCCTCGCGGGGTCGCCGCCATGACACTGGTAGCAGCGCTCGACCAGGACAGGCCGGATCTTCGACTCGAAGAACTCGAGATCGGCAGGATCGATCTCCGACGCGCCGGCGACCGTTCCGACCGCCGCCAGCCAGGCTAGGGCCTGTTCACACTATCTCAGCGCATCGACGATGAGCACGAAGACGACGAAGCCGAGGAAGATCACGTCGAGTTTCTCGAATCGAGAGAAGATACGACGAAACCCCTTCAGGCGACGGAAGAGGCGCTCGACCTCGTTGCGCCGCTTGTACATCTCCCGATCGTACTCCCAGGGGTTGAGACGGTTGCTCTTCGGCGGCACGACCGGCACAAAGCCCAAGTCCAGGGCCAACTGGCGGGTTGCGTCGTCCTCGTACGCGCGGTCCATCACCAGCGCCAGATTGGCTGTCGGCTGTTCCGCCGCCATGCTTCTCAGGAGCTCGCGGCCCTGCGGCGCGTCGTGCGCTTGGCCGGGGGAGAGAGAGAAGGCGACTGCCGTTCGAGCATTCGCGGCAACCAGATGAATCTTGGTGGTCCAGCCGCCACGCGACTTGCCGATCGCTTGCGGGCCGTTTTTTTTTCTGCGCCCGTGCCGTCCGGGTGGACCTTCACGCTGGTGCTGTCCAGTCCCAGCGCTTCCACCTTGATGCGGATGATCTGCTCTCGCTGCAGGTACTCGAACACGCGGTCCAGCACACCGCTCTTCGCCCAACGATTCATCCGCACGTAGACGGTGTGCCAGTTGCCGAACCGTTTCGGAAGCCCCCGCCACTTGCAGCCGTGCTCCGCCACGTACAAAATCGCGTTGAGCACTTGCAGATTCGGGAGTCTCACGTTGCCCCGCTGCCTCGGAAGCAGCGGCGCGATCCGCTCGTACTGCTCCTCCGTGAGTTCCATGTCCTTGATCCTCCTCCGTTTACGACGTTCAAGACGACGCAACGGAGGATACACGGATTTATCTGCTAGTGTGAACAGGCCCTAGAAGGAAGGGCGCAGTGCGGATCATTGAGGACTCTGTGCTGAGTCGCGGATTCTACTTCCTCGTCACGTACACGTAGTAGGCGCTCGCGATGACTTCCCGCCCTTCTTCGAACCAGGTGTGCAGGGCGATGGTGCCCTCGGGCAGGGTCACCGTGAAGGTGGCCTCCGTGTCGTCGCTGTCCACTCGCGTCGTCAGCCCCTCGAAGCCGTAGGGCCTCTTGTCGCCGATGTCGAGGTGATGGTGGTCGCTGATGAACAGGCGTGCCGAGGAGATGGGCAGCGCCGTGCTGCCCTCGGGCGCCGACGCAAGCGGAACGTCGATCTCCCGGGGCCAGCGCCGGAGTGCGAACTCGTACTCGCCCGCTTCGGCCACGTCGAGCAGCCAGTAACCGGTCTTGCGGGTACCGCGGCGAACCTGCGCCTGCTGATCGACGAAGACGTCGAGCCACTCGCATCCGGTCAGCATCATGGGGTTCTCGATGTCGTCGCCGATGACGATCCGCTGGGGCTCGTTGGCGGCCGGGGCCACTTCGTTCCACCACTCGTACAGATGGTCCCGCATCCGGGCGACCACTTCCGGGTGCTGCTCGATCACGTTCGTGGTCTGCAACGGATCGGACTCCAGGTCGTAGAGCTCGCGGTCCTCGAGCAGGCGCCAGTGCTTCCACAGGACGCCCGCGTGACTGCGCGTCAGGATCGACTGGGTGTACGGCGAGGGGTAGTTGAATCCGGACGGCATCCGGCTGTAGTTGATGATCAACATGCGGTCCTCGGGCACAGCAGCATCTCCGCGCAAGACGGGGGCCAGGCTAATGCCGTTGAAGTTCCGGGCGGCCGGCGTTTCGATGCCGGCGAGGTCCAGAAGCGTCGGCAGGACATCCTGGACCTGAGTCAGGCCCGTGACGTCCCGCGGGTCCGCCAGGTCGCCGTTCGGCCAACTGATGAAGAAGGGCACCCGATGGCCGCCTTCCCACAGCTCGGTCTTCATGCCGCGCATGCCGGCGTTGAAGTAGAGCGGGCCGTGGGTGCTGCCGTTGTCCGTCATGAAGATCACGATCGTGTTCTCCCGGAGCCCCTCCTCCTGGAGGAACTCGGCGAGCTTGCCCATGTTCGTGTCGATGTTCCGGACCATGCCCAGATAGCTCGCCAGCCGGCCCTTCAGTGCCGTGCTCATGTCGGCGAACTCGGGCCTCGCGAGGGCGGCCGCCAGCGCGGCTTCGTCCTCCTCCTTGGCGATCAGCGGGCCATGCGGCGTGTTCGGAGCGATGTAGGTCAGGAAGGGCGTTCCGGACGCCGCGGAGCGCTTCATGAACTCGATCGCTTCGTCGAAGAAGATGTCGGTGCAGTACCCCTTGAAGGCCTGCCGCCTGCCGTTGCGGATGTAGGTGTCGTCGAAGTAGTCGTTGCCCCAGAAGTCGGGTACCGAGCCGATGTGGGAGGACGGGAACCACACGGTTTCGTCGAACCCGCGGTCCTCGGGCCGGAAGGGGTAGTTGTCGCCGAGGTGCCACTTGCCGAACACCCCGGTTCGGTAGCCGGCCTCCGCGAAGATGTCGGCCATCGTCGGGATCTCGGGCCGCAGCAGGGCGCGACCGCTGCTGACGTTGATCGCGCCATTCCGGGCCGCATCCATGCCGGTCAGCAGTTGCCCGCGGGTCGGTGTGCACATCGGCGCGACGTGGAAGTCGTCCAGGCGCACGCTCTCGCCGCGCAGCCGGTCGAGATGCGGCGTCTCGAGCACGGGGTTCCCGTGGGCGGAAAGTTCGCCGTATCCCTGATCGTCCGTCATCACGAGGACGACGTTCGGCGGCTGGGCGGAGGCGGTCGCCGCGAGCGCGAAGAGCAGAGCTCCGGAAAGAGACGTTGTTAGCCTCACGATCGAGTCTCCATGGTGGGTGCGTCAAGTAGCGAGCGTCGGCACCGCAGCGTAGCGGAGACGTTCGCGGACCCGGTGGCGGTGTGACCCCGTTCCGCGACCGCTACGGGGGCTGGGCGCTCGTAGCGGGAGCCTCGGAGGGTCTCGGCGCCTCGTTCGCGGAGCGCCTCGCCGAGCGAGGTTTGGACCTGGTGCTGATCGCCCGGCGCGAGTCGTTGCTGGTGGACCTCGCGGACAGGCTTCGCGAGCGATACGGCGTCGAGGTGCGGCCGCTTGCGATGGACCTTGCCAGCCCGAGCCTCGCCGACGCCCTCAGTGCCGCCACCGAGGACCTCGACCTGGGCGTGCTCGTCTACAACGCCGCCTTCGTGCCGGTGGGGCGCTTCGTCGACGCCGGCGCCGAGGAACTCGAGCGCGCCGTCGACGTCAACGTCCGGGCACCGGTCGTCATGCTGCACACGCTGCTGCCGGGGCTCGAGCGGCGCGGCCGCGGCGCGGTGATCCTGATGTCCTCGCTGGCGGGCCTGCAGGGGACACCGAGGGTCGCGGCCTACGCCGCCACCAAGGCATTCAACACCGTCCTCGGCGAGGGCCTGTGGCAGGAGCTCCGCGAGCAGGGCATCGATGTGGTTGCCTGCTGCGCCGGCGCGATTCCCACGCCGGGTTACAAGCGCTCGGGCAAGGGCCGGGTGCCGGGCATGCTCGACCCCGACGCGGTGGCGCGGCGAACGCTGGATGCTCTCGGCAAGGGTCCGCGGTTTGTGCCTGGACTCGTCAACCGGTTGGTCGCCGTGCTGCTGACGCGCCTGCTACCGCGCAAGGCCGCGATCCGGCTGATGGCCGGGAGTACCGGTGACATCGGCTGACTGGGTGCGCGGGCCGGCGTTCGAAGGTACAATCCGCGCTGTGGCTGTCCGGTACCTTTTCGATTCTGCTGGCGACTGGATCGCGTTCCAGGAGGGCGATCTGGTCTTTGACCGTAGCGGCGCCTTTCTCGGCTGGACACCGTGGACGGGTGAGGCCGCCAACGATGTCGTAACCGGCCCCGGCGAGTATCTCGGGACCATCGTCCCCGAGAGTCCCAAGCGTGGCCGCCTTTACACCCTTCTCCGCCGCCGCTACCACGGCTATCCGGGGCACCCGGTGAGTCTGCGTTCGCCAGGTTATCCCGGCCATCCCGGGAGTTTGCCTCCCGCACCGCTTCCCGCAGGCGCCCGCGATGTGTCCTCGCTGTCCTCCGCCGCGTCCCGCCGCTGATGCCGTTCGGCACCGAGCCACCCCAGCCAGCGGCTGGCGAACTCCACAACGCTCATCTCGTCCTCGTCCACACCCGCTCGACCGCCAACTCCTTTCTGGACGCCTTTCAGACCGGACGCAGCGGTCCCGGAGCGCCCACGGACCAGGAGTACGACCTGCTTCGGGCCATGCTCGTTTTCGCCTGCTCCGGCCTCGACTCCACCATCAAGCATGCGATACGCGAGGCCTTGCCCACCGTTATCGACCGCGTCCCACGTGCCGAGGACAACTTCCGGGACTTCGTCCAGAAGCAGCTCCCGGTGGACGGCAGACCGACCAATCGGCTACTTGCTACCGTCCTCACCGCACAGAGTCCCCGACGCGCCCTGGTCGACCACCTCGTGCGCGACCTTACCGCCAGCAGCCTGCAGTCGAAGGACCAGATCCTCCGCGCGGGCTCATTCTTCGACATCCCCTCGCGCGAACTCATCGACGACATGGATCTCTTCGACTCGGTGTTCCGTGCCCGCAACCAGATCGCTCACGAAATGGACATCGACTTCTCGCAGCCCCGCCGGAACCGCGCCTCCCGACGCAGGCAGGACATGGTCGAGTACACCACGGCGGTCCTTGACTGCGCGGCAAGATTCGTCGGTGGCGTCGACTTGAGACTCGCCCCTTGATTCGCCCCGCTCGCGGCGCTGCGTAAGGAGACGAGGACCGCTCTGACCGGCGTCGTCCCCCTCCAGCAAGAGAGGGGAATCTCGGGGCGGTGACGGCGTTTCGCGGAAGGCCGGTGTGCGCTCCCGACGACCTCCCGCCCTTCTTCGAACCAGATGTGCAGGGTCATGGGGCCCCTCAGTCTCCATGGTGAGTGTGATGCCCGGCGCGAAGCGGACCGGAGACCGGAACGTCGGCATGTTGAAAGCGAGTCGCGGGCGATCCGGGCTGAGGACGGCCGGCGGGTGCGGGTGGTTCTGCTCGTGGAGTAGGGCCTCAGCTGGAGCGAAATGTGTGAGCGAGCGGGCTGTTCGCGAGGTTCCTTGGCGTGCTGTCGGCGGCGTCCCCTGAGCGAAAGGCTGGCGGGGACGTACAGACGGCACTGCGGACCCGGGTCCGAGCCGGGTGACACCGAGGATGGAAGCGCGGATTCTCCGGGCGACGCGCTAGGGACCGGGCGACCGGAGCACTCCTGGGCCACCCACGCCACCCCGTCAGAACCATCCAGCGCCCAAACCCGCGGTACAGTCGGCTAGGTTGGGGGCCTATTCACGGTTGGTGGAAGGAGCAACGTCTATCGTGGGCATCTGGCGGACAACTTTCAGTGCCTCTCGAACGCGATCTCGACTCAGCCTAAGAAGTCGCTCAGCGTGACCAAGGTGCTCGTTGCCTCCGGGCAGCACTTTCTCAACAAGCTCTTTGGCGTCCGTTAGGTCACGTATGGTCCTCGTTAGCTCCGCCGCGATGTCATACTGTTCTGATTTCATTGATTCTTGTCTCTTGTAGGTAGATTGCCAAGTTCCTTTTCAGCGCGTCATCGTCGAACCTGTAAGGCGAAAGCAGGAGTTGGTCGCTTCATTCCTCCTCGAACACAGGTTTCGGAGCGGAACAGCCTTGGGAAGCGCGGACAGCTACGGCCTCCTCGTGCGCGTAACGAGATTCTCTCTGTTGGCTCTCCGCGCGCTGGTGGAATCTCATTGCGTCGAGGATATCGAGATCTCTGAAGCTCTCATAGTCGCCATATTCTTCGATCAACTCCTCGACTGTTCCAGCGCCCAATAGTCTGGCAACGTTCTGGGCTTCTCTGACGGCCTCCTCAAGCCTTTCGTTGCTCGCTTCAAGGTTGGCGTCAGCACGTCTCAGGTCGAACATGCTTGAAAGCTCCTGTTTGCGGTAGTCCGCACACTCTGGCAGTTCGGTCTCGGGTTCGGAACAGGCTGTGAGAGCGGACAAAACTAGGGCGGCCCCGAATCGTACGAACTTCTGCATTGCCGTGACTCCTCGCTAGTACTGGCGGGGGCTACCCTACCGCAGAACCGGCACAGAGCAAGGGTTTCGCCGACCTTCCGGAGACACGGAGCGAGGTTATCCGGCGCTCCATGCAGGGCATCGACGTGGTTGCCTGCTGCGCCGGCGCGATTCCCACGCCGGGTTACAAGCGCTCGGGCAAGGGCCGGGTGCCGGGCATGCTCGACCCCGACGCGGTGGCGCGGCGAACGCTGGATGCTCTCGGCAAGGGTCCGCGGTTTGTGCCTGGACTCGTCAACCGTCTGTTCGCCGTTCTGCTTACGCGCCTGCTACCGCGCGAAGCCGCGATCCGGCTGATGGCGGGCAACACCGGCGATATCGGCTGAAGAGCGGCTCTAGCGCCGGCTGGGGCTGATTCGACCTGGGCCTAAGCGAGGATCGCCACGCCTTCGGCGGCGGCCGCTTCGGTCAAGCGGCGGTCCAGACTCGCCAGAGCGCAGCCTTCGCGAATCGCCAAGGCCAGGTAGCTGGCGTCGTAGGCGGTCAGGCGGTGTTCGCGCGCCAGCGTCATGACGTGTCGATCGTCCGTTTCAGCGGCGCAGCGGATACGGAGCCTGCGCAGCCGCGACATGGAGGCGTCGGCGTGGCGGCCGTCGATGCGGCCTCGACGCTCGGCCGACAGCAGGAGATTCCGCAGTTCGTGCCAGAACACGTCCGGGACGGTCGCGTCCTCGACGCCCAGCCGATCCAGGGCGAGGTCTGCGAGCGCTGCGTCTTCGTCCGGCAGCACCCACGTGGCCGCGACCGAGGCGTCAGGCACGAACGCCATCAGCGTTCGTGCCCCTCGTGCCGCCAGGACAGGATTTCCGAGGTCGTCACGCTCTGCTGCTTGGCGCGTTCCCGCCGCATCGTCGCGCATAGCGCGGCGTGTTCCTCGCCGTCGACGTGGGGGGTCACACGGGCGATCGGCTTCGACCCGCGGCAGATGATCACGTCCTCGCCCGCCTCCACCTTCACGAGCAGTGCCGAAAGGTGCGTCTTGGCCTCGCCGATCTTCACGTAGCGCGTCATCTGCTCCTTGCTCCCTGGGCGATCCCGGCTCCCGATCAGGTTCGACGCGCTTGCACTCTAGGCTCGGAACGCTGCTTGGTCAAGTGCTTGGTTCGGTTCGGGTCGTGACGGTCGGGAGAACCAGGGGGCGGGGTCAGTTCTGCCCGGAGGCCCAGCGCTTCCTTCGCCGGGAGCGATACGATGACGCTCCATGATGCACAACCTGACGCGGCTCTACTTCCTGGCTGCCGCCCTGGTCGCGTCCGCCGGCTTCGCCGCGGACAAGCGGCCCATGACGATCGTCGACCTGATCGACGTGCCCGGTGTTGGCAATCCGCGAATCTCCCCGGACGGCGCCCAGCTCCTCTACACCCGCAGCGACACGGACTGGAAGAAGAACGGTCGCACCAACCACATCCGCCGGATCGGGATGGACGGTGCGGGAGACGTCCGGTTGACCTACGGCGAGAAGGGGGAGCGTAGTCCGCGCTGGTCCCCGGACGGGAACTACGTGGCCTTCCTCGCGAATCGCGGCGAGGAGGACACAACGCAGATCTACCTCCTGCCGAACGGAGGCGGGGAAGCCGCCCCGTTGACCGGCCACGAGACCTCCGTTCAGAGCTTCGAGTTCTCGCCGGACGGCGAGCACATCTTCTTCGTGGCTGCCGACCCGGAGACTCCCGAGGAGAAGAAGAAGGACGAACTGAAGGACGACGTCTTCGCCTTCGACGAGGACTACAAGCAGCGCCACCTGTTCCGGGTCGCCTGGACCGGCGACGACCGGGGCGGCGTCGAGAGGATCACCGAGGGCGACTTCTCCGTGGTCGGCTTCCGAATCTCGGCGGACGGCGCGCGGATCGCGCACCACCGGGCGCCTTCGCCGCTCTTCGACAACCGCGACGAGGGCGAGGTCTGGCTCATGGATGCCGACGGCGGCAACGCCCTGCAGCTCACCGACAACACGGTGACCGAGTCCGGCGCCGAGCTGTCGCCGGACGGGCAGTGGGTGCTGTTCACCTCCACCTCCAGTGCCGATCTGGAGACGTATTACAACGGCAACATCTTCCTGGTGCCGGCCGCCGGCGGAGCGCACCGTCTGCTGTACGAGGACATGCTGCACGAGGTCAACGGCGCCCGCTGGGCGGACGCCGGCACGATCTACTTCACCGCGAACACCGGGGTGCGAAACCAGCTCTTCCGTGCCGCGGTCGGCGATTCTCAGCCTGTGCCGCTCACCGAGGGCGACCACGCGCTGGGCTCTTGGAGCTACTCGCAGCAAGCGGGCCTGCACGCGTTCGGGATCAACCGCCGCGAGAACGCCGGCGACATCCACGTGATGCCGGCCGGGGGCGGGACTCCGAGGAAGGTGACCGCGGCCTACGACTACCTCGACGAGACCTTCCTGCTGCCCCGCCAGGAAGCGATCCGCTGGCCGGGGGAGGACGGCGTTGAAGTCGAGGGCCTCCTCTACTACCCGCTCGACTACGAGGAGGGCACGCGGTACCCCCTGGTCGTCCAGACGCACGGCGGGCCCGCGGCCTCCGACAAGTTCGGGTTCGGCCGCTGGTCCAACTACGTCCAGGTGCTGGCCGCGCGGGGCTACTTCGTCTTCAAGCCGAACTACCGCGGGAGCACCGGCTACGGGGATCCGTTCCTGCGCGACATGGTCGGCCACTACTTCCACCAGGCCCACCTGGACGTGATGACCGGGGTCGACCACCTGATCGAGCTCGGACTGGTCGACGGCGACCGCATGGCCAAGATGGGCTGGAGCGGCGGCGGTCACATGACGAACAAGATCATCACCCACACCGACCGCTTCAAGGCGGCGTCGTCGGGCGCGGGCGCGGTGAACTGGATCTCGATGTACGGCCAGAGCGACGTGCGGACCTACCGCACTCCCTGGTTCGGCGGCACGCCGTGGCAGGAGGACGCGCCGATCGGGGTTTACTGGGAGAACTCGCCGCTCAAGGACATCTACAAGGTGACGACCCCAACGCTAGTCCTGGTCGGCGAGAACGACGTGCGCGTGCCGCCGCCCCAGTCGGTGGAGCTCTACCGGGCGCTCAAGACGAACGGGGTGGAGACTCATCTCTACATCGCTCCGCGCGAGCCTCACGGCTGGCGGGAACTCCGCCACGAGCTGTTCAAGGTGAACGTGGAGATCGACTGGTTCGAGCGCCACGTCCGGGGGATCGAGTACGAGTGGGAGACGGCTCCGGGATCGGAAGACGACGAAGACCCGGAAGCATGAAGGGTCCGAAGATCCCGGTCGCGGCCTTCGTCGTCATCGTCGTCGCTCTCCAGACCGTGGCCTGGAACGTGGCGAGCTACCGGCTGCACGGAGGTATCGATCCGATCTACTTCGTGCTCAGCCTGTTCCTGTCGATCAACCTGCTGATCTGCTACTGGGAGGCCTGCCTGTACCTGCGGCGCGACTACATCGCGCAGCGAGCGGAGTACTGGCGGGGACGCGGTGCGGCGACCGGCCGGCCGCCGGCCATCCTGTTCCTGTTCTCGGGGATTCCGGTCACGGGCATCCTGTCGCCGACGGCATGGGCGGACGTCTGGGCGGCCTACTGCGTGTACGACGACGCCTACACGGATCGGCGGACGTTCGGCTTCAACTGCGACGTCGGGAACGGCTTCGCCACGCCGATCCCGTCGATGGTCCTGCTCCTGTCGATGACCACGGGTTTCCTGCCGGCCGTCGTTGCCGGGATCCTCGGAGTCGCGCTGTTCTGGCAGTGGGTCTACGTCAGCTCCCTTTACATGGTGAGCTTCTACGTCTCCGGCGGGCACCGGGCCATTGGCCGGCTGGACCGACTACTCTGGGTGTGGGCGCCGAACACGATCTGGGTCGTCGTCCCGATGTTCGGGCTGTATGTCTCGATCCGTCTGGTTTTGGACGGGACTTACGGCGTGCTGGGCCGCTAGATCAGCCGCCGCTGGTTTCGGCAGCGGCCGCCTTGGCCGCTTCCCGCTGCTGGCGCCGGAACTCGCGAACCCGCTGCATCTGCTCCCTCAACTGCTCGGGCACGATGAAGGTGGGCATGTTCGTTTGCTTCGTCGTGTCGCTGAACGTGTAGTGGATGAAGCCGACCATCATCTCGTCGGTCGTCGCCTCGCCCCAGGTCACGTTCGACGTCGGATCGGGGTTCGCCAGGTTGTCGGTCGAGTTGTCGAACTTCGCGTCGACGCGGATCGTCGTGCCGGCCGGGATCACCCTGGGTGCCGTCGGCGTGTAGGTGAGCTGCCAGTTGAAGTCGTAGTTCGGCACGTCGAGCAGGACTTCCTTGCGGCCGTCCGGGTACTCGGCCGTGAACGTCATCGATTTGCCCCGCAGGTGCATGTGCGGCGTGAAGTCGAAGAGCACCGCCTCGTGTTCGGTGGTGAACGACGACCAGGAGTGGTAGTCGCTCTCGCCCGCCGGGATGTTGAGCGTCGGATCGACCAGCCAGAGCGTCTCCACCACGTTCTCGGGCTTCTCGTCGTGAAAGTAGAGGCCCATCGTCGTCTGGTCCGTGCCGCCGGTACCCGGGCCCGGGGTCTTGTGGTAGTGCATCTGGAAGAACAGCGTGCTGTTCGGCGGCATGCGCATTCCGTGCCCTTCCGCGAACTGGAGCGGCGCGACGCCCGGACCCCAACCGCCGACGAAGGTGAGGTCCAGGGTTCCGGTCGTGCTCCGCACGCCCGCGATGGTGGCGTCGGGCGGCGCCAGGTAGGTCAACTGGTGATGTACCGCTTCGACGAATCCGGGGTGGATCTCGATCGCCCGGATCCAGCGCTCTTCGTCGACCGGGTTGTCCACCTGGAGCCACTCGTAGTGATCCTCGATGTCGTCTGAGACGTGGAACGCCGGCGCGGTGTAGATGACGTCCGGCTCACCCAGCTTCCAGTCGGAATCGAACGTGGGCGGCTCCGGAGCCTGCGACAGGTCGCCGGCCGGTGCGCCCGCGGCGACCCAGTTGTTCAGCGTCTCGATCTCGGCGTCGGAGAGGCTCGGATCCTCCACGAACTCGCCGTGCTCCGGGTTGGCGAACCACGGCGGCATGGTGCGTTCACTGGTGACCCGGCGGATCGACTTCGCCCAGGGCCGCGTCTCGTCGTAGGTCAGGAGCGACATCGGTGCCGTCTGCCCGGGCCGGTGGCAACTCGCACAGTTCTCGTGGAGGATGGGCGCGATGTGGTCCGCCCAGGTCACCGTCGCGGGGTCCACCGCGTTGTTGGCTGGGGGCGCGGCGAGGACGGTGGTCGCGACGAGCGCGAGGCCGGTAACGAGGAAGGGAAGGCGGGACTTCATGGGGTTCTCCTTGGGCGGCGAGAGTCCGCGGATGCGGCGATTGTAGCCCTCAACGGAAGGCGTTGAGGATCTCTTCGTCGATTTGTTGCCAGGCCTCCGGCCGGTTGCCGATGCCGCAAAGGACGATCTCCTCGGCGCCCGCTTCGACGTACTGGTGCAGCAGGTCCTGGACGTAGGAAGCGGTGCCCCAGCAGTACCAGGGTTGTCCGGGTGACTTCGCTGCTTCCTCGTCGTTCGCGAAGAGCCGGAAGGGCAGGCCGACCGTTCTCTTGACCTCCGCAGGGTCGCGGCCGGCGTCCTCGCAGTGGCGGTCGAGAACCTTCTGCTTGTGCTTGAAGACATCGACTCCGGCCGGGTGCCAGAAGTCCAGATTGCTGATGTCGCCGTAGCGGGCGCAGGTACGGAGCGTCCGCTTCTCGCCGTTGCCGCCGATCAGGATGGGGATGTGGTCCGTCCGGGTCGAACGCGGCCGGGTCGAACCCGGCACGAGGGGCGCCTCGTTCAGGCTGTAGTGGTTCCCCTCGAAGGAGACCTTCTCACCCTCTTCCGCGGTGAACAGCAGGCGGATGAGCTGGGCCGCTTCCTCCAGGCGATCGGAGCGCTCGCGCAGGGTGGGGAAGTCCCAGCCATAGGCCACGTGTTCGCGCTCGAACCAGGCGGCGCCGATCCCCAGCTCCATGCGCCCGCCGCTGATGTGGTCGACGCTGGCGCAGATCTTCGCGAGCAGTGCCGGATTGCGGTAGGTGACGCCGCAGGCGAGCGTGCCGAGGCGGACCCGCTCCGTTACGACCGCTGCCGCCGTGACCAGGGTCCACGCCTCGAGTGCCGACAGGTGTTCGTCGTTGGGAGCGGCCGGAGGCAGGAAGTGGTCCGAGAACCACAGGCTGCTCCATGTGCCGTTCTCGATCGCCTGAACCGTCGCCTCGGTCTCCGGCCAAGGCACGCGATAGCTGCTGAGCTGGGCGCCAAACTCCATGGGGCCGTAAGTTACTCCAAGTGGTACGCTGTTCCAAGTTTGTGACGCGCGGCGATGACAGACGACATCCAGCCTCAGCCGGCCGCCGACTCGCCCGGCCGCGGGCGTCCCGATCGTCGGCGAATCGTGCCGCTGCGCGCCAAGCTCGCCTTCTCCTCCGGCGGCTTTCAGGAGGGGATGGTGGTCGCCGGCCGGATCACCACCCTGATCTTCTACAACCAGGTGCTTGGCGTCTCGGCGGCACTGTGCGGCGTTGCCTACCTGGTCGCGAGCATCGTCGACGCGGTCTCCGATCCGATGGTCGGAGCGATCTCCGATCGCTTCCGGAGCCGGTGGGGGCGTCGCCATCCGCTGATGCTGATGTCGGCCCTCCCGATCGCGATCTCGTTCTACTTCCTGTATCAGCCCGTCTCGGGCCTGAGCGAGGGCGCCCTCTTCGCGTGGCAGGTGTGCTTCCTGGTCCTGCTCCGCATCGCGACGTCCTTCCACAACATCCCGCGCGACGCGCTCGGCGCGGAGCTCACCGACGACTACCACGAAAGGACCTCGGTCTTCGGTTGGTACAACGTCGTGGCCACGGGCGCCGCGGTCGGGTTGAGCCTGCTGGTCCTGAACGCTGTTTTTCCGTCCACGCCGGAGTTCAGCAACGGGCTCCTCGATCCGAGCCGGTACGTCATTCTGGCCGGGTTCGGCGCCGTCGTGGTGCTGGCGGCCGTTCTCGTCTGTACCTTCGGCACGGCCGACCAGATCCCCCATCTGCACGCGACCACGCGCCGGCGCTTCAACCTCCGCGACCACTACGGAGAGCTGCGGCAACTGCTCGCGAACAGGTCCTTCGTGTCGGTGACTGCCTCCTGGCTGACCATCGCCGCGGCCCAGGGTGTGCTGGACATGGTCAACATCTTCACCTGGATCTGGGTGTACGACCTGTCGACGGAACAGTTCTCGGTCCTGGCCTTCGCGAAGATTCCAGGGATCTTCGTGGCCCTTCCGCTCGCCAAGTACATGACGCGCCGCTTCGACAAGAAACCGACGGTCATCTTCACCAGCGCGGTCTCGGCCGTCCTGGTGGCCTTTCCGCACGTCCTGCGCCTGGCGGGTCTGTTTCCCGGGAACGACTCGGCGCTGCTGCTGCCCCTGCTGTTCGGACCGCTGTTCGTCGGCTATGCCCTGGTGACGGTAATGGCCATCGTGGTCGACTCCCAGTTGGTCGACATCGCGGACGACCACGAACTCCGGACCGGCAGCCGGGCCGAGGGCACGATCTTCTCGGTTCGGGAGTTCGCGATGAAGGCGACGGAGGGCTTCGGCGGGCTGATCGGGGGCTTCGGGCTGGAACTGATCCGGTTCCCGCAGAACGCGGAGGCGGAAGGAGTTTCGGCGGGGACCCTCACCGGCCTGCTGGTGATGAGCGGACCGCTCTGTCTTGTGATCTACGGCGTCGGCATTCTGTTCATGATGCTGTACCGCCTGAACGCCGCCAGGCATGAGGAGATCCTGACCGTGCTCGAAACGAGGCGCGCGGCGCGTGCGACGGGAGCCGGCGGCGGATGAGCCTGGAGCAGCTCAAACGGGACTTCGACCGGGATGGCTACGTCGTCCTGCGGGGTTTTCTCTCGCCCGGGGAGCTGGAAGAGTTGCGTGCGCGCGCCGAAGGTTGTCTCAGCGAGGTTGAGAGAGGCGAGGAGTACCCGGGCGTTGTCAAGAACCTGAACAGGGTGGATTCCTGGTTCGAGGATCAGCTCCAGCATGGCAGGCAGAGAGAGCTGATCTCCGCGTTGCTGGACGACGACCTCGAACCCGCGACGGCCGCCTGGTTCGCCCGGCTTCCCGGGGAGACCTCGGGGATCAGGCCGCATCTCGATGCGGTCGGGCACCGCCAGAAGGGCGCGACGATCTGGATCGCCCTCGACCGGGCCGACCGGGAGAACGGTTGCCTCTACTACGCGAGGGGCACCCACCGGCGGGAACTGCCGAGTGTTGTCGGCCTGGAGGGCTTCAGCGCCGAGTCCGAGGAGGCGGTGGCGGTCGAGGTCGAGCCGGGCGACGCCGCGATTCACAGCTCGCTGACGGTGCACTGGTCGGAAGCGAACCGCAGCCGGCGGTTGCGCCAGGCGATCTCGTACTTCTATTGGGCGGCTTCGACGGAAGGTGAGTGAAATGAAGAGGTCCCTCAGAAGCGCTTTGCTGGCGCTGTTCGCGACGGCCATTGCCGCAACGGCGCTCCCTGCTCAGGAGATTCCCGTGGCTTCCCCGGAAGACGTGGGCATGTCGAGCGAACGCCTGCTCGAGATCGACGCCGTCATCAAGCGCCACGTCGACACGGGCGAGATCCAGGGGGCGATCACGGCGGTGGCCCGGCGCGGGAAGGTCGTCCACTTCGAGGCGTACGGCCTGATGGACACAGATAGGGGTCGGCCGATGGAGAAGGACGCGATCTTCCGGATGGCCTCGTCGTCGAAGCCGGTGCTCGGAGTCGCGGCGATGATGATGGTCGAGGAGGGCCTCTTCGACCCGGCCGACGAGATCGCGACGTATCTGCCCGAGTTCGGGGACATGAAGGTCGCCGTGCTCAAGGAGCCGGCTGACAAGGACATCGTTCCCGCGTTCGTGGCGCCGGGCGAGACGCCGGAGCACCGCCTGGTGCCGGCGGAGCGGCCGATCACGATCCACGACCTGCTGACCCACACGGCCGGGCTGGGCAGCTACGGACTGGGCACGGCGGTCGCGAAGCTGCCGAAAGTCGGCCCGGACGACACCCTGGCGAGCCGCGTGCCGCTGTACGCCCGCATGCCGCTCGACTTTCAACCGGGATCGGGGTGGGGCTACAGCCCGCGGATCGGACACGATGTCGTAGCCCGCATCATCGAGATCGTCTCGGGCGAGTCCTACGACGACTTTCTTCGCCGGCGGATGTTCGAGCCGCTTGGCATGACCGACACCCACTTCTTCCTGCCGCCGGAGAAGGAATCCAGACGGGTGGTCATCCGCGGCCTCGACGGCAAGGCGAAGGGCTGGGACAAGCCGAGCCGCTACGCGTCGGCTTCCGGTGGGCTCTCCAGCACCGCCGAGGACTTTCTTCGCTTCGAGCAGATGCTGGCCGGCGGCGGCGAGCTGTTCGGGAACCGTCTGCTGAGCCCGGAGTCGGTCGTCCGTATGTCGAGCAACCAGGTCGGCGAACTGTTCGGACAGGGAGGCAAGCAGCCCGGCTCAGGATTCGGCTACGCCGTGTCCGTCGTGCTCGACCCGGTGGCCGCGAAGAGCGCGCGGGGCGAGGGCGCCTTCGGTTGGGGCGGCGCGTTCGGAACCGTGTCCTGGACCGACCCGGCGAACGAGATCACCGCCGTGCTGATGGTCCAGCAGGGCAGCAAGGGCCTGTCGGCCGGCTTCGAGAACGCCATCAGGGAGGCGATCGTCGACTGAGATGACTCGGAGCGGGCGCCCCTAGCTTAGCTATAGCTAGATCGCGCGCTCTCGGTCGGCCCAGTACGGCGCGCGGAGTTCCCGCTTGAGGATCTTCCCGGTGGGATTGCGCGGCAGTTCAGCCAGGAAGTCGATGCTCCGGGGCCACTTGTTCTTCGCCAGCCGCTCGCCGCAGTGGGCGATCAGCTCCTCGGGCTCCGCGGTCTCTCCCGGCGCGAGTTCGACGATCGCCTTGATCTCCTCGCCCAGATCCTCGTTGGGGATGCCGAACACGGCGGCGTCAAGGACGGCCGGATGGGCGCGCAGGACCTGCTCGATCTCCGCCGGGTAGATGTTGGCGCCGCCCACCAGGATCATGTCCTTGATGCGGTCGACGATGTAGAGGAAGCCCTCGTCGTCCTGGTAGGCGACGTCGCCGGCGGTGAAGTAGCCCTGGTGGGCGCTCTCCGCCGTCGCTTCCTCGTCGGCGTGGTAGCCGTTGACCTGCATCGGGCTCCTGATGAAGAACACGCCCCGTTCGCCCTGGGCCACGGGACGATGCTCTTCGTCCAGCAGCAGGACGTCGACGCCGTCGAGCGGCCGGCCGACCGACGCGGCCTTGCGCACCTGATCGGCCGGTTCGAGCATCGTGGCGAAACCGGTCTCGGTCGAGCCGTACATGTCGAACAGGACTTCGCCGAGGACCTCCTGGGCCGGCGCGCGCATCTCGGCGGGGAAGGGGGCGCCGCCGAGGATCAGGGCTCGCAGCGAGGAGAGATCGGTCGCCTGCAGTAACTCCTCAGGCAGGGCCAGGATCCTGCGCACCATCGTCGGCACCATGAACGTGCTGGTGATCCCGCACCCCATCTCCGCAAGCGCCGCGTCGGCGTCGAACCGCTCGTGCAGCACCAGGTGACCGCCGGCGCGGCTCGCCTGTTGCGCGCAGAACGACGGCGCGGCGTGGTAGAGCGGAGCGACGACGAGGTGCTTCTCGTCGCTGCCGAGCCGGAGCTTCGAGTTGATCGTCGCGACGATCGCGCCGAGCGCCTGCAACTGCTGAGGCGTGTAGGAGCGGACGGCGCCTTTCGGGCGGCCGGTCGTGCCCGAGGTGTACGAGATGTTCTTGGCGCCGATGGGCGGCCCGGCGACCCGAGGGACCGGTCGCCCGGTGTGGATCAGCTCCTCGAAGTTCAGGAGACCGCCTGGCGCGGAGCCGCCGACCAGAATGGTCGCGCGGAGGGCGTCGCCCCGGAACGAGGGTGCTGCCCGCGCCGTCTCCGGATCGTCCGTGACGAAGAGCTGCGCCCCGCTGTGGCCGACGATGTACGCGACCTCGTCGGCGGTCAGCCGGGTACCGACGGGAACCGGCGCCGCGCCGAGCTTCGCCAGCGCCGACCCGACCTCGAACCACTCCACCCGGTTGCGCAGCCGGACGGCGACGCGGTTTCCCGCCGCAAGCCCGAGTTCCTGCTCGAGGGCGTTCGCCAGCCGGTTGGCCCGGTCGTTCCAGGTGGCCCAGTCGACGGAGCGTCTCCTGTCCGAGAGGGCGGTCGCCAGCGGCGTCTCCATCGCCCACGCTTCGAGCGAGCCCGGTGGCATCGCGGGTGGTCCTGCCGGCGTCGCTCCGGTCATCCCGGTGAGCTTGTCATGTTCCGCCGCCCCGGGACTTTTCAATGCCTCCGGATCCTTGTATACAGCGGTTAGCAAAGGACGCTGAACACAGAGGGGAGAAGCACCACGATGGACGACATGACGAACACAGGCAAGTGCCCGGTTCTGGCCGGGACCGACAGGCATTCGGCGATGGGAACCATCGCGAATCAGCGCTGGTGGCCGAACCAGTTGAATCTGAGGGCACTCCACCAGAACTCGGCTCTCGCCGATCCGATGGGCGAGGACTTCGACTACGCCGAGGAATTCGCGAAGGTCGACCTGGACGAGCTGAAGCAGGACATCGAGGAGGTGATGACCACCTCGCGGGACTGGTGGCCGGCTGACTACGGCCACTACGGGCCGCTCTTCATCCGGATGGCGTGGCACTCGGCGGGCACGTACCGGATCGACGACGGCCGCGGCGGCGGCGCCTCCGGCACGCTTCGGTTCGCGCCGCTCAACAGTTGGCCGGACAACGTGAGCCTGGACAAGGCGCGGCGGCTGCTCTGGCCGGTCAAGCAGAAGTACGGCCGGAAGCTCTCCTGGGCGGATCTGATGATCTTCACCGGCAACTGCGCGCTGGAATCGATGGGCTTCGAGACCCTGGGTTTCGCCGGTGGACGCGAGGACGTCTGGGCGCCCGAAGAGGACATCTACTGGGGCTCCGAGGGCACCTGGCTCGGCGACGAGCGCTACACCGGCGACCGCGAACTCGAGAACCCACTGGGCGCCGTCCAGATGGGCCTCATCTACGTGAATCCGGAGGGGCCGAACGGCACGCCGGACCCGGTCGCCGCCGCGCGCGACATTCGCGAGACGTTCCGCCGCATGGCGATGAACGACGAGGAGACGGTGGCGCTCATCGCCGGCGGGCACACGTTCGGCAAGGCGCATGGCGCGGCCGACGCGGGCCAGTACGTCGGCGTCGAGCCCGAAGGCGCCGGTCTCGAGGAGCAGGGCCTGGGCTGGCGGAACACGTTCGGCAGCGGCAAGGGCGGCGACACGATCACCAGCGGCCTGGAAGGCGCCTGGACCACCGAGCCGGCGAAGTGGGACAACAACTTCTTCGAGAACCTGTTCGGCTACGAGTGGGAACTGACGAAGGGCGCCGGCGGCGCGTACCAGTGGACGCCGAAGGACGATGCGGCCGCCGGCACGGTGCCCGATGCGCACGATCCGGCGAAGCGGCACGCGCCGATGATGCTGACCACGGACCTGTCGCTCAGGCTGGACCCGATCTACGAACCGATCGCGCGGCGCTTCCATGAGAACCCGGACGAGTTCACGGACGCGTTCGCCAGGGCCTGGTACAAGCTGACCCACCGCGACATGGGTCCGCGCAGCCGCTGTGTCGGAGCATGGGTGCCCGCCGAGCCGCAGCTCTGGCAGGACCCGGTGCCCGACGTCGACCACGATCTGATCGACGATGACGACGTCGTGGCGCTCAAGAGCCGGATCCTCGATTCCGGACTCTCCGTCTCCTCGCTGGTCTCGACCGCGTGGGCGTCGGCGTCGACGTTCCGGGGCACCGACAAGCGCGGCGGCGCCAACGGCGCGCGCATCCGGCTCGCTCCGCAGAGGGACTGGGCGGTCAACGACCCGGCGCGACTGGGTGACGTTCTGGAGGCGCTCGAGGCGATTCAGGCCGACTTCAACGGCTCACAGTCCAGCGGCAAGCGGGTTTCGCTCGCCGACCTGATCGTCCTCGGCGGCTGCGCGGCCGTCGAGGCGGCCGCGAAGAGCGCCGGGAGCGAGATCGTCGTGCCCTTCTCACCGGGGCGGACGGACGCGGTGCAGGAGCAGACCGACGTGGAGTCCTTCGCCGTGCTCGAACCGACCGCGGACGGTTTCCGCAACTACCTCGGCAACGGACATGCGAGACCCGCGGAAGCGCTGCTCGTCGACCGGGCGCAGATGCTGACGCTCACCGCTCCCGAGATGACGGTGCTGGTCGGCGGCCTGCGCGTCCTGGGCGCGAACGCCGGCGGGTCAGAGCTTGGCGTCTTCACCGAGCGGGCAGGGACCTTGACGAACGACTTCTTCGTCAACCTGCTCGACATGGGCACCGACTGGCAGGGCAACGCCGACGACGAAGGCGTCTTCGAGGGGCGCGATCGCGGCACCGGCGAGGTCCGGTGGACCGGGACCGCGGTCGACCTCGTCTTCGGCTCGAACTCCCAGCTCCGGGCGATCGCGGAGGTCTACGCCTGCGACGACTCACAGGAGCCGTTCGTGCGCGACTTCGTCGCGGCCTGGAACAAGGTGATGAACCTGGACCGGTTCGATCTCGCCTGATCCCGGCGCGCCTCGACGGCGTTTCAGGCTGGGCGCCCTAGATAGTGGACATTATGCAGTAGAAATGCATAATGTCCACTTACGGAGTGGCCGTGCCGATGCAGCGATACATCGAGCGATCCCTGGGGCCCGTCGTGAAGCGGGCAGCCTCGGAGTTCCCGGCGGTCGTGCTGACCGGTCCGCGGCAGGCCGGTAAAACGACGCTGCTTCAGCGGGTCTTCGGCGCCGGCTACCGCTACCTCTCGCTGGATCTTCCCGATGTGCGGGCGGCCGCTCTCGACGACCCGCGCGGCTTCCTGGAGATGAACGGTTCGCCCGTCATCTTCGACGAGGTGCAGCACGCTCCGAACCTGTTGCCCTACATCCGGGAGCGAATCGACGCGGACCGCGGCTCGCACGGCCGATACCTCTTGACGGGGTCTCAGAATCTGATGCTCGCCGAGAAGGTGACGGAGTCCCTGGCGGGCCGCGCGGCGGTTCTCCGCCTCTTTCCTTTGTCGAGACGGGAGGCGGAGGGCCGGCCGGCCCTTGGTCTGCCTTGGGAGGGTGGTCCTGAGGGCAGGGCGGCGTCTGGCGCCGCTTTCGGTGACCTCTGGCACAGCTTCCTTCGAGGCGGCTACCCGGAGCTTAGGGCCAACACCGACCGGGACCCGTTCCTGTGGCACGCGAGCTACATGCAGACGTATCTCGAACGGGACGTCCGCACTGTCCGCAATGTCGGCGACCTGAACCAGTACCAGGGCTTTCTTCGGGTGCTCGCCGCCCGGAGCGCCCAGTTGCTGAATCTGGCCGATGTCGCCAGGGATCTCGGAGTCGCCGTCAACACGGCGAAGGCCTGGCTGTCGATGCTGGAGGCTACGTACCAGGTGATCGTGCTCCGCCCGTACTTCGCGAATGTCGGCAAGCGGCTCGTCAAGACGCCGAAGGTGTACTTCACCGATGTCGGCACGTTGTGCCATCTGGTCGGGTTGAGGGACCCGGAGCATGCGGCCTCCGGGCCGATGAGGGGCCCGATCATGGAAACTGCGGTCCTGTCCGAGATCACAAGAACGCTGACTCACCGCGGAGAGGCGCCGCGGGTCTACTTCTGGCGAACGAGGGCCGGTACCGAGGTCGACTTCGTGATCGAGGCGGGCGGGAAACTCGTACCAATCGAAGTGAAGGCGTCGGCCACGCCGCGCCCGGCGATGGCGAGGCCGATCAGGACGTTGCAGAGAGACCTCGGGGAAGCCGCAGTCCCCGGCTACGTCGTTCATCCCGGTGACGTGCGACTGCCGCTGGGCCAGGGCGCGAGCGCCCTGCCGTTCGGTGAGTTGTAGCCGGGGCGCAAGGGCAGCGTAACGGGAACGGCGCGGATGTAGAATCCCGATACACCGTGGGAGCCCCTGCCACGAGCCCGAGCGGAATGTTCGCGGGAGGGGACGAGGAAGTCAGGTTCCGAATGACTGCCGAGATGAACAGCCATACAGCCGGCAGGTGCCCATCGTTGAAGCCGGATGACTTCATCAAGACAGCCCGCGCCTTAGTCGGCCCGCAGGGCGTTCGTGGTCTACCTGCTTCTCGACAAGAGAAGTGATGACTGAGGGCGCCGGCAACCTCCGGCAGGGCCGGCCCCGGGCGAAGGCGTACCGCACCCGGCCCCGCAAACTCGGTCTCCGTCCGGGCTTCGATGCCGTGCGGTTGAATCAGCTCGCCGACGAGCTGGAGGTCGACGAGCGTCTGGAGGGCGATGCGCGTCTCCGGTGAGGACGGCCCTCAGCCTGACGTAGGCTGGTCACCGCAGCCGCCGGAACATCGGCCCGCCTGGGGTTGTTGACAAGCCCGGACGCGCCTGAGCGTTCGGAGAGGGCCATCCTGAAGGCCTCGAAGTACGGATGCCTTGCCATCGCCGGCCTGAGGCGTCGGAAAGGTCTGGCACGAACCTGAGGGCGATGCTCGACAATCGCGGTTGTCAAGCATCCTCGGTCGCTCCCCGTTCGCATAGCGCGACCGGAGGCGGAGTCTCGCGCGACGACTCACAGGAACGCCGCTCCCGGGTGATCGCGGAACGCGTCGGCATGCCGGATGTAGCGCAGCACCATGCCGGCGTTCCTGTGCCGCGTAACGTCCATGATCCTGTCCAGGGACGCGCCGTGCGCGGCGGCGCTGGTGACGAACCCGGCCCTCAGGGAGTGTCCCGAGTAGTCGGCCGGGTCGAGACCGATGGCCTCCACACAGCGTTTCACGACACGCGCCACCTCGGTCGGATGCAGCGCCCTTCCTCGTGGGCGCCCACCTCGCCAGAGGCTCTGAAAGGCGGGGCCGTGCGTGATTCCGGCTTCGCCGAGCCAGCGTCGCATTCGCTCCACCGGCTGAATGCTTGAACCCTCCGGAACCGCGATCTTCTGGCCCCTGCCAACCTGGTCCGTCTTCGATCGACGGATGTGGAGGAACATCCCTCCCGGCGTGCCGTTCTTGCCGAGGAACTCGATATCGGCCACCTGTAGACCGCAGAGTTCCGAACGCCGAAGAGCGCCCGCGAAGCCGACCGCAACGATCGCCGCGTCCCGAATCGCGAGAGTTCGGCGTTCCCTCATCGCCGCGAGCCTGTCGCAGTGGCGGAGGATCGCTCCGATCTCGTCTTCGCGCAACGCCTTCACGCGCCGGGGCGGTTCCGCGGCTAGGCGCCTGAGGCCTCGCAGGACGCTCCTCACCGTCTCGTGACGCGCCGGGGAGGCGAGGCTGCTCTCCTTGTACTTGCGGTTGATCGCGGCCAGACAGATCTTGATCGTGTTTGGGGCCAGCGGCTCCACCTGGTTCGAGCCGGAGCGAGCCGAGCGAGGCCGCGAGGCGACCGCGACCAAGAACTCCGCCACATGCTCGGGCGTGGCGGCCATCGCGTCGAGCTGTCTCTCCTCGCAGTAGGCAGCGAACCGCCGCCAGCCGTTGCGGTACGCCCTGCGGGTGTTCTCGGCCAGCGAAGTCTTGACGGCGTCGGCTACTGAGAGTGCATTGGTCGGTTGGTCGGGTTCATGTTCTCCGTGGAAGGGCATCGAGAACGTCGTCTCCTTGTGCGGGGCATCGGTTCATCGTGCTTCCTCTGCTGCTCCAGACACTTCGGAGCCTTCGCAAGGTGGCCCGGAGCACGCTCCGTAACCGCGATTGCCGGCTTTAGTATCGCTGGCTCAGGCAGGGAAGACAGTCCGGGAGGCTACGTGGGGCGAGAGGATCCACCGGGGAAGGGATGCGGCCTTGATAGAGGCTGGGTGCTCCTTCAGATCGTCCTCAAGACCTGCTTCTCACCAACCCGGAAGAGCCAGGACGAGTAGCTCATGACCGAACGATCTACTCAGGCGATGGTCGTCATCGCGGCCGCCGGAGCTATCGTGGCAGCAGCCGCTTCCTTGCTGCCGTTGTTCGATCGCTCCGAAGGTGGGAATCTAGACTCGAACTTCGCCCAGGCGGTTCAGGAAGCCGCTGGTGCCGGTGCCGCTGCCGAACTCCTCCCGGAGATCGCAAAGCTCGGAGAGGATCTACAGAAGGTCGTCGGCGGCTTCTTGTCCGTGATCAGCGACAGGGTCGACGATGGTCGAATCCGTCGCCGGGACATCGTGGCGGCATTCTGTGAGGGAAGGTCGACGACACAGATCGTCGCCAAGTACGGCTACGAACGAGGTCGAATCGAGAATGTCATCAAGACGCACGCTCGGCAGAACGAATGCGCACGTCCAAACTGAGGCGTGCCACTGCGCCGCCACGCACTGCCGGGATAGCCGGAGGCCTCGCCGTGAGCGGCACCTCTCCTCCACCCGCGCATTCGCTCGACTTCGTTTGTGCAGGAACTCGAAGACCGTCTAGCGGAGGACGATGTCGACATGAAGTTTGAAGCACTCGCTAGTGACCTGGGGCGCGGATTAGGGAGGCTCTTCGCAGCCGTACGACGAGGACGTCTGACCAGGATTGCCGTGGCTCTCGGCCTGTGCGCGACGGTCCTTGCGGCGTGTTCTGGAATTGGAGTCTCCGGAGGGGGCGTGCCGGGCCCTTCATGGCAACAGCGTGACGTTGGGTTTGAACGGGAAGAGGACGATCCGGAGGAGAGACTGCGTGAGCTTGGGAGGAGACAGGAAAAGCGCGGCAAGAGAGCTTTGGTCTGGCTTTGGATAGGAGTGGGTGCCTTCTTGGTTGGCGGCATCGCTGACGCCCTTAGCGATGACGACTTGACGTTTGACGCCGTCGGCGGCGAGGAAGAAGGAGCGGGTGCGGTGGGCCAGTCCTCACTACGCTATCGGGCCTCGGTGCAGTACTAGGGCCGGAGATGACGGGAAGGGCAGGTGCAGCCAGGAGTTCCAGGAGCGCGGGCATTGCGGCGGTCTTGGTCCTCGGGTCAACGGCTCTTGGAGGCGTTGAGGACGAACCCGGACGGCGTTTCGCTTCGGCAGTCGAGACGGCGCGAGTGGACTGGGAAGCGACCGTCGAGAGAGTCGAGGCAGCCTATGGCCAGAGGCTCGCCGCGCTTGAAGCAGCCAGTGCAGCGTTGACCCAGGAAGCACGCCGCCGGCTCGCTGCCGGGCCCTTGGCCGAAGCGCGCGAGATCCGGGAGGCGGCTCTCGGGACTGCAAGCGCCGACCAGATTCGCAGGATGGAAGAGGCGGTCAAGGACTACGGACCCTCCGAGGAGATCTACGGTGCGGTCAACGAAGCCGTTGCCGTGCTGCGTTCCGAGTTGGAGGTGTACAGGGCGGTAGTCGACGTCGCAGACCGGACCGCTGATGAAGCCAAAGCCCGCTTCGAGACCGCGGCCGGCGTCGACACGGGCCGCACGAGCCTCGCGGAAGTGCTCGAAGAGGAGGCGGCTAAGGCTAGAACTGTCTACGAAGAGGCAGAACGAGTTTACGAGTCCGCTGTGGCGAACAGGCCTCAGCCGGTTGAACCAAGGAAGACAGGTGGTGAGAACTTGGGCCGCTTTCTCGAGGGGCTGAGTTCTCTTGCGCAGGGCGACGAGGCCGCGGCCGAACGCTCCGCCAGCGAGATCGGGCGTGTGCGTGAGGCCGCGCTGGCGGACGCTGAGGCCGCAAATCGGGCTGCTCAAGCTGAGTACGCTGGCGCGGTCGCCGCAGCGGGTCAAGCACGCGACACTGCCTTCACGGCCTACCAGGTAGCTTCCAATGAAGCGGCGAGAGCTCGGGCTGTTGCTACTCAAACGCGGGCGATTCGTGAGAGTGATTCGGAAGAGTACAGGACCGCCTTGACTGCCAGTAGGACTGCCTTCGTTGATCTCGCCAAGGTCACGCGCATCTACCAGGCGACCGAGCTACGCGAAGTGAAACGAGCTCTTCTTGCAGGCGCATTGTCGGCAGCGGCTCGGCTTGAAGAGAGGGCCCTCAGCCGCGTGACACGCGAGGAGGCTCGCCGGGCCGTCGAATCAGCTTTGCGGGGCGGCTACGGTGAGGCTAGGAGGGCCGCGCTCAAACGACTTGACGTCCTTCAGGCAGCATTCGACGCTGCCGCCGAGACACTCGACGGGACGTCGCGGGCTCTGGAAGCGGCGGAGAACGCGAACGATGCACTTGCCGTGGGGGCGGCTTCGGCTCTTGAGGCGACGGACGAGACCTACCTGCGTGCTCTCGCATCAGCGGATCACTCCCTTGTGGATGCCTTGGTCAGCGCGGCTCGCACGTGGGACACGAAGAAGGGGAGGAGAAAGAGGTCTGACATCGTCGAGACTGCGACGGCTGAGCATAGGCGTGCGGAACAGGTTGCCCGCGAAGTGCGCAGCCGAGCCTTGGCTCGTGCCCTTCCGGGTCTTGCCGACCCGGCGGCGAGCCAGCTCGCGGTAGAATCTTACGTGTACGCGGGCGACTCAGCTGAGCACCTGGCCGAGGCGTTGGGGCGATACAAGTCGGCTCGTTCCTCGGCCGATCAGCGCTATCGGTCGCAGGTCGTGGAGGCCTGGAAGAAAGACACTACCAAGCTTGTCCGACGACACCGCGATGCCTTGGCGGCCCGCGACGCCGCCCTAGCTGCGCTCGAACACGGTCCCGATGCGCTTCGGGAACTGCTTGACCCGCCCGTCTCCAGCGCTTCAGGGACGTTCGACGAGAGGGCGATCAGAGGGTACCAGCTTCTCGAAGCCGAGGTGCGCGCCGGAATGCTCGGCTTGGTGCCATAGCTGGAAGTGTGGAGGCAGTCTCTGGAGTCTGCTCCGGTTCACTTCGCTACCAGGAGGAAACAAGCGATGTCGAAATGGCTTGGACGGGTGTGGTCGAGTGTCATCGTCGTATTGGGTTTCTTCGTCGGAGCCTATGTCCTGATCCTCTTGTTCATGATCTTCGGCGTCTTCGGCTTCGATCAGCCCGAGTCCATCCAAGACAGCAAGAGGCTCACGGGCATTGCCGCCGACTTCGCGGTAATGCTGACCGCCATTGGGATCCTGACGGAGTACCTCCGCAAACGGAGAAAGTCCAGACGACAGCTCTCGCCTCTCGCTAGCGTACAGGCCGATGTGGCGACTGAGAGGGGCAGACTGAACCGTCTCACGAGCAGGGTCGACGCCTTGGAAGAAAAGGCGGAATGACCGGATGGCTGACTACCTGGCCGGAACCAAGGAGTTCAAGTGTGTGCCGCGCCCCTTCAGCCGTCGGCTCTACGCCTGACGAGCGCCTGTTCAAGGGCGGTCAGCTTCCCATACGGCGGCTTGTTCCGCCTTGCCGGGCAAGATCCTGCGCAGGACGTTGAACAGGTCGAAGACGTATCGCCTCGCAAGTTCCGGGCACCGGGGCATCCGGGGGACTGCTTGAAGTCCGGGTCGAGAGCATGGGGAGTGAAAGGGGACCGCCGTCACGGAGGCTCTGGCCGTCACGGTCGGGGAAGAGCCTCCGTGATCTACTTGCGCCGAGAAGCGGCGCGTCGGACCGGGGGGCAGGGAAGCAGGCAGCATGAGGTTGATCAAGCTCATCGGAATCGCGGTTGGGTTGTGGTTCATTGCGACTATCGCGCTGATCGTGTGGGTGAACACGACTTCGGACGAGGAGAGGGAGAAGGCGATAGAAGCGGCGGCCGAAGCGGTAGCGGCGCCCCTGGACGCCGCCTTTCAAGCGATGGTGGGACCGCCGCCCGAGGCGCTTCCTCCGGACGACGTGCTGGTGGCGGAGACGGAGACGTTGCTGGCGGAGGTGGAAGCGCTCTACGACGAACTGATCGGCATACGCGAAGCGATCGAGGCTGCGCATGTGGACGAATGGGAGAAGCGCTGGGCCAGGGACTCGGTGACCCTTGCGAGGATGGACAAGAGGCGTGCCGTCGAGGCGGTGAACCAGCAGCGCGACCGGGCTGAGGACTCGCTGGGTCTGGCTCTGACGCGTGGCTCCGCGGAGTGGCATAGAGCGTTCGTCGAGCAGGAGGTCGCCGACGCCAGGGAGAAGCTGCGGATCGTCAGACGGGAGCCCGACTAGACAGTCATCGCTGCGGCGCCGCCCTCTCCGGAGAGCGCTCGGGATAGACCGGACGGAAGACCGGTTTCCCCGGCGAGTTCCGTCCTTGTCGGCATAGGGCAGGTGCGCCGCGCCGCCAGCCTCGGCGGCGATGCCGCAGCTTCCAGCCGCTCTTCCGACCAGACATATGATCGCAACCGAGGAGTCAGCCCATGAACGCCGCGCAAACCGAACAGTCGCCAGCCACGCCGGAGGAGATCTGGGAGATTCTCCGCCAGGTGGCGAAGCGGCAGAAGGAAGGCGAAGAGAGCCGCCCGCGAGGACTGGGAGGAGATCCGGGCGCGGATGCGGGAGACGGACCGCCAGTTGAAGAAGGCGGAAGAGCAGTTCACGTCGCGGTGGGGGCGTCTGATGGAGAGCTTGGTGGAGGGCGACCTCGTATCGCTGCTCCAGCAACGGGGCGTCGCGGTGGAGATGACGACGCAGAGACTGACCGCGCGTCGCAACGGTGAGCACTTCGAGCTGGACATCCTGGCGGCGAACGGCACGGAGGCGGTTGCCGTCGAGGTGAAGACGACGCTGAGGCCCCGGGACGTGAATCGCTTCGAGGAGAAGCTGAAGGGGCTCAAGGAATGGCTGCCGGCCTACGGCGGCCACCGGCTCTTCGGCGCCGTGGCGTACCTGGAGGCGCACGACTCGGCGGTTCGGCGCGCCGTGCGCCGGGGCCTGGTCGTGATCCGGGCCACCGGCAGCAGCGCCAGCATCGTGAACGAGCCGGACTTCAGGCCCCGCGTTTTCTCCTGAGCCTAGCCGGCCGGCGGCAGCAGCATCTGCTCCATCGCGGCGACGAACGCCTGGCGCGACGGCAGGCTGTCGATCAGACCGCTGAGCCGTTCCGCGTCGGCGCCGACGGGATTGTGCACCGGGACGTTGTCCGCGGTCACGCACTCGTAGATCTTGTCGGCCACTTCCTGCGGGTCCTGCGGCTCACCGCCTCCGACGATCGCGGCGAAGTGGTCGCGGAGCTTCCGCGAGTGCTCGACGAGTTGGGGGTCGCCGGACTCGACGTAGTTGTCCGTGTTGGCGCCGAACGCGGTGGTGAGGTAGGCCCCGGGCGCGACGGAGACGATGCGAACGCCCAGAGGCTTGTACTCGAGGGCGAGCGCCTCGGTGAGTCCCTCGGCCGCGAACTTCGACGACGAGTAGACGGAGTTGCCGAGCAGGCCCATCAGGCCCCCCATCGACGTCACGTTGACGATGCAGCCGGAGCCCCGTTTCCGCATGTCGGGCAGGGCGCGGCGCATCACGTTCATCAGGCCGAACACGTTCGTTTCGTAGATGTCGCGGACGGAGGCATCGGGCGACTGCTCGAAGAGCGCGTTGCTGCCGTAACCGGCGTTGTTGACGACCGCGTCGATCGAACCGAACGCGGCGGTGCCCTGCTCGAAGGCGGCGTCGATGCTCCGCGGATCCTTGACGTCGAGCTTGGTGACCAGGACGCCTTCGAGACCGGTGAGTTCTGCTTCCTTCTCTGGCGAGCGCATCGTGGCCACGACGTTCCAGCCGTTGGCTCGGAAGGTGTGGACTGCCAGCTTGCCGAAGCCGCTCGAGCAGCCGGTGATGAGTACGGTGCGGTTGGTCATCTATCGGATCTCCCTTAGGGTTTCTGGTTACTGACTCAGCAAAGCGGCAGAATGGTAGACGACGAACACCAGAACGAGGAGAACACGAACAATGCAGCGACCCACGATCGGTTTCATCGGACTTGGCGCCATGGGCGAACCGATGGCGGCCCGCCTGCTCGATGCCGGCTTTCGGGTCGTCAGCTCGATCAACCGCAGCCGCGACGCGATCGAGCGGCTTGCGGCGAAGGGGATCGAAGAGCTTGGGACGCCGCGGGAAGTCGGCGAGCACGCCGACATCCTGATGACGATCGTCTGGGACGAGGAGCAGACCGACCGCGTGCTGTGCGGCGAAGACGGAGCGTTGAGCGCTCTGCGCGAGGGCGCGATCGTCGTGGTCATGAGCACAATGTCGCCGGTCTACTGCCAGGCACTCGCGAGGGAGGTGGCATCTCAACGTGTGGACGTGATCGACTGCCCGGTCAGCGGGCTGGTGGCCGGCGCCCGCGAGGGCACGCTCACGCTGATGGCCGGAGGTGAAGCGACGACGATCGACCGGTGCCGGGAGGCCTTCGACGTGCTCGGCACGACAATGCACTGCGGCGGTGTCGGCGCCGGCCAGGCGATGAAGATCGGCAACAACGCGATCGCGCTCGGTACCTGGGCGCTGGTCCAGGAGGTACGCGAAGTCGTCGGCGCCTACGGCATGGACCTGGACCGGTTCATGGAGATCCTGAACGTGTCGACGGGCCGGAGCTTCGTCTCGAAGAACTTCCCGATGCCCCGGCGGCGCGTGACCTGGCCGGCGATGCCGGTCAAGGATCTGTCCCTGTGCCTGGATGTCGCCAGGGAGTTCGACGTCGAGGCGCCGCTGGTGAGGGCGAGTCTGGACTCCGGTCAGCCGGAGGCCTGAAGATACGGCCTTCGACTCTGAGGGCCGTTTGGAGGAACCTGGGATGAAGTACACGAAGTTGGGCAGTTCCGGTCTCGAAGTGTCCCGGATCTGTCTCGGATGCATGAGCTTCGGCGAAGAGTCGCCGGGAGCTCACGACTGGAGCCTGGACGAGGCGGCGAGCCGTCCGATCATCGAGAAGGCGCTCGATCTGGGCATCAACTTCTACGACACGGCGAACGCCTACTCGATTGGCTCGAGCGAGGAGATCACGGGCAGGGCGTTGCGGGACATGGCGAACCGCGACGAGGTGGTCATCGCGACCAAGGTCTACTTCCCGGTTCGCCGCGGGCGCAACGCGCGGGGGCTCTCGCGCAAGGCGATCATGACCGAGCTCGATGCGTCGCTGCGCCGTCTGGGAACCGACTACATCGACCTGTACCAGATTCACCGCTGGGACGACCGGACGTCGATAGACGAGACGCTCGGCGCGCTGCACGACGCGGTGACGTCCGGCAAGGTCCGCTACATCGGCGCTTCGTCGATGTGGGCCTGGCAGTTCAGCAAGGCGCTCTACACCAGTGAACTCCGCGGCTTCACGAAGTTCGTCAGCATGCAGAACCAGTACAGCCTCCTCCAGCGCGAAGAGGAACGCGAGATGCACCCTCTCTGCGCCGATCAGGGCATCGGGACGATCCCGTGGAGCCCGCTGGGCCGGGGGCTGCTGACCCGCGACTGGGACGAGACGACGCGCCGGTCGCAGAGCGACCCGATGATGGCGAGACGTTTCGACGAGGCGAAGGACCGGCCGATCGTTGATCGGCTGGGCGAGGTGGCGCGGGACAAGGGCGTGTCCCGGGCCCAGGTCGCGATGGCCTGGGTCCTGGCCAATCCCGTCGTCGCGTCGCCGATCGTCGGCGTCACGAAGATGAGCCACCTCGAAGAGGCGGTGTCGGCGCTGGACGTCGAGCTGACCGCCGAGGAGAAGGAGCGGCTCGAAGAGGTGTACACGCCGCGGGCGAACCTGTTCTGAGCCGGCGGTTCAGCCGCTCGTCCTGAACGCCCGGTACGGCACGACGACGAAGAGCGGCAACACGATCAGGGCGATGAAGCCCCAGGCGAGCGTGCCGTAGCCCCGGGCGACGAGGTCGATGATGCCGATCGTGGAGAGGCCGGCGGCGGCAGCGAGGACGAGGACGGCCGTCAGCGCCTTCTGCCTCGGCGTGAGCGCGCCGGAGGCGGGCCTCCAGCGGCGCGGCAGGTCGCCCAGGTTGCGTTCGACGCGATGGAGGAGCGCGTGGATCGAGCCGACCGCGGTCTCGATCAGCGTCCAGCCGGCGACCAGTCCGAAGATCGCGATCCAGAGGGCCGCGCCGCCGGCGCGTCCGTCGGCCGCGGTCCCGATCAGTCGCAGCCAGGGCACCTCCGCTTCCATCACGGAGGGCTGTGGGAACCGCAGGAGGCAGGCCAGGGTCAGGGCGAACGGAATCGTCATCGCCAGGCCGGAGAGGATCCCGGACGCGAAGGTCTCGCTGCGCCGGGTCTGCCGGTGCAGGCAGAAGAGGACGGCCGGCACGACGGCGACGTTGTAGGCGACGTACAGGACGGCTGCGATGACGACCTCTCCGGCGCCGGCCTCGGAGCCGCGCGGTGGCGGCGCGGCAGTGTCGCCGACCGGAGCGGTCAGCACGAGGACCGAGAAGGCGCAGTACCCGAGGTACAGGGCCGCGCTGCCCCAGGTCTTCGCCCGCTCGATGAAGCCGGACCCGCGCCAGGTGAGGAAGCCCACGCAGGCCAGGGCCAGGACCAGGCTGAGCGGCTTCGGGAACGCCAGGGTCTGCTGGAGGACCTCGCCGATCGCCGCCGTCATCACGGCGATGACCAGCAGCATCATGCTCAGGAAGAGGAGGTCGACGAGCCACCAGAACGGTCCGACGAGGTTCCGGCTCCAGGTTTTGTAGTCGTACGCGCCGGCCAGCCGCGCCAGTTCGAAGGCCAGCGCCATGACGAGCGAGAAGCAGACTGCGATGATCGCGACCGACAGCCAACCCCAGTTCCCGAAGCGGCCGGCGTACTGGACGACTTCCCGTCCCGTCGCGTAGCCGCCGCCGATGATCATCGACTGCGCGATGATCGCCGGCAGAAGCAGGGTGTGGAAGCGGGTTGGCGCCCTGCCCGGCATTGCCGTCGCCGCCCGCGTCAGTCGCCGGCGCGCTGGAAGCGGATGGGCGAGACGGACGGCTCGAGCGGCACGGCCACGACGTTGATCTTCCCGTCGTTGCCGTAGTCGAAGCGGACCTTGGCGCCGCCGCGGCCTGACGCGGCCGCGCCAGGTGGGAGGTCGTAGGGGACCGTCCACACGTCGTAGTGGTAGTGCCGGAGCGGAAACTCGATGCCCGCGACCTCGAGGACCAGGCCGTCTCCGTCCGTCCGCACGGCTGCCTTGCCGTATCCCTCGTGCTCATACTCGCCGGCGTAGTCGGCGAGTGGGTGGGAAGGTTCGGTGTCCGCCACCGCGGCCGCGAGGTCCTGCTTCTTCGCTTCCTCGGCCTTCTCCTCCGCTTCCGCGATCTGCTTGCGCGCCCGCTCGGCCCAGTCGATCGGCTCGAGGCCCAGCATGCGGTCGAACGCATTGCGAACGACGAGCGCCGGCACCGTTCCGGAGTGCGACGTGTTGGACAGCGCGACGACGCCGATCTTCTCGTCGGGCAGCCACTCCATCGCCGAGATGAAGCCGTCGATGCCGCCGCCGTGGCTGATGTGCTTGCGGCCCCGGTAGGTGCTCACCATGAGGCCCAGCCCGTAGGTGGGGTCGCCGATCTCCGGGCCGTTCTGCAGGCGCGCCTGGAGCGGGCCGGTCAGCACCATCTGGGGCAACTGCATGAGCCTGGCCGAGTCTTCCTTCAGGATCTGCTTGTCGCCGACCTTGCCGTAGGCGAGATGGAACCGCACGTAGGCGGCGAGGTCGCGGGCCGACATGTTGATCGATCCGGCCGGCCCGATCGCGTCGATGTTGCGGAACGGCACCCGCTCGATCTCCTCGTCCGCGCCGTAGCCGTAGGAGAAGTCGTCGTCCTCCTGCATCCGGATCACCGAGAAGGTGGCCCGCTCGATGCCGAGCGGAGTGAGGACGCGCTCCTGGACCAGCTCCTCCCACGACTTGCCGCCGATCCGCTCGGAGACGATGCCGGCGGTCATGAACATGAGGTTCTGGTACTGGTACCTGCTCCGGAAGGAGGCGGAGGGCTCCAGGTGGTGAAGTCCCGCCAGCAGCTCGGAGCGGCTCCTGCCCGTGGCGTACCAGTACAGGTCGTGACGAGGCAGGCCCGAGCGGTGGCTCAGCAGGTCGACGGCGGTCATCTCGTCCGTCGCCGCCGGATCGTGGAGCCGGAACTCGGGCAGCACCGTCCGGATCGGATCGTCCCAGGCGAGGGCGCCGTCGTCGACCTGCATCGCCAGCAGGGTGGCGGTGAACGACTTCGTGTTCGAGCCGATGGCGAAGAGCGTGTCGGGAGTGACGGGCAGCTTCTCCTCGACGTTGCGCCAGCCGTAGCCCTTGGCGAACACGGTCTTGCCGTCCTCGACGATCGCCACGCCGAGGCCCGGCACCTTCCACTCCTGCATGATCGATTCGACCCACGGGTCGAAGCCGTCGAGCCGTTCGTCAACGGTGTCGGACCACAGCGGAGCGGCGACGAACGCGACGGCGAGAGCCGCCAGGACGGTGTTTCTGACTCTCATCCCCAGATCTCCTCCAGAACCCGGCGGAAGTTGCCGCCGAGGATGCCCCGAATGTCGGGGTCGGTGTAACCCCGGCGGATCAGGCCCTCGGTGAGGTCGAAGACCCGTTGGGGGTGGGCCACCTCCGGGATGTCGATCTGGTCCCGGAAACGGTACTTGCCCTGCTGGTAGGCGGCCTTGAGCCGCTCGTAGTCCGCCTTCGGCATGTCGTCGTAGCCGTAGAGGTCGATGTCGCTGCCGATGCCCACGTGCTCGGCGCCGATCCGCTTCGTCAGGTAGTCGAAGTGGTCGAGGTAGTGCTCGACGGTCGTCGGCTCGTCGGCCTTGACGAACATCCGGATGTTCGTCACGCCGAAGACGCTGCCGGCCTTCCTGACCGCGTCGATGACCTCGTCCGGCTTGCAGCGGACGTGACCGTCCGCCAGCGCCCGAACGTTCGAGTGGGTGACCAGGACGGGTTTCTTCGAGGCTTCGAAGGCGTCGAGCGACGTGCGATCGCCGCAGTGGGACACGTCGACGGCCATCCCGACGTCGTTCATCCGCTCGATGATCGCGACTCCCCAGTTCGACAGGCCGCCGTCGATCCGGTCGGTCGCTCCGGTGCCGATCAGGTTGCGCGCGTTGTAGGTCAACTGCGACACGCGCTGGCCGAGCCCGTAGAAGTAGTCGACGTCGTTTAGCGAGTGGAAGTGATCGGCGTTCTGCACGCCGAAGATCATGCCGACGCGGCCGCTTCGCGCGGCCTCGTCGAGGTCCGCGGCTCGAGAGACGCGCAGCATCCGGTGTCCGTTGTGCGCGACGACGCCGTTGACTCCCGCCACCCGCTCCAGGACAGACTCCCTGGCGCCGAAGGGGCCGGTTCCCACCGCGTCGAGAACGGCGTCGATCCCGGACCGGTCGAGATCGTCCCAGAAGGACTCGGGGATGTTCTCCGGGTTGCCGTACCAAGCCCGCATGGTCGACGACGCCAGCGTGAGCGGACTCAGCATGTCGATGACCAGCGAGTCGCCGACCAGGTCGACCGTACGCGTGGAGTACCGCTCCTCGCTCTGGGCGAACAGCCGGTGCCTGCCAAAGGCGAGGTATGGCGCGCCGACCGTCGATGCGGCGAGGAGGGCGCCCGCCCCGGCGCCTTGCCTGAGCAGGGTTCGGCGTGACAGGCGGGTACGCGCGGGGGTCGTCGACGGCATGGTCGCCACTCCGTGGTCGAGAGAGTCGGAGGTAACGGCTACGGGTGCAGAGGGGTGTATACCATCGGCCGGATCATGACCCCCTCATCGTTTGCCAGAACGGTCCCCCTTCTCGCGACGCTTCTTCTCGGCTGCAACCCCGCCACGGACGGGAGCGGCGAAGCCGACCCGCAGGAGTTCGACGTCGTCTTCCAGGGCGCCCGCGTCATCGACCCCGAGAGGAGGCTCGACGAGGTCAGGAACGTGGGCATCCGGGGCGACGTCATCGCCGCCCTCACCGAAGAGCCCCTCGCGGACTCGCTCGCCGATGGCGGCATCCTGATCGACGCCGCCGGCCTGGTGCTGGCGCCGGGATTCGTCGACCTCCACGCCCACGGCCAGGGTCCGCGGGCCCACGAGTACCAGGCGCGGGACGGCGTAACCACGGCCCTGGAACTCGAGTGGGGCGTGCCGGACGTCGGGTCGTTCCTGGACTCGAGACGCGGCAGGTCGCTCGTGAACTACGGCGCCACGGTCAACCACGGCGCGCTGAGGGGCCTGGAGATCATCCCGGAGGAGGAGCGTGCGGATCTCGCGGCGGCCTTCGCGGCAGCCGGCGCCGAGGACGAACCGCTCGACTCCATGCGCGACGCCGCGCAGAGGACGTACTACTCGGAACTGCCGCCCGAGCGCTTCCCGGCCATGCTGGAGCATCTGCAGGGCGGGCTCGAGCAGGGCGGCCTGGGCATCGGGATGGCGACCCAGTACTACCCCGGCGCCAGCCGCAGGGAGATCTTCGAGGTCTTCCGGTTCGCCGGCGAGAAGCGGGCCACCATCCACACGCATGTGCGCTCGATGAGCATCGACGCGATGCAGGAAGTCCTGGCCAACGCGGTCGGGACCGGGGCGCCGCTGCACATCGTCCACGTGAACAGCATGGCGCTGGGCGAGATCGACACGGTCCTCGACATGATCGACGGCGCTGCCCGCCTGGGGCTGGACGTGACAACGGAGGCGTACCCCTACACCGCCGGCTCGACCAGCCTCGAGTCCTCCATCTTCGACGAGGGCTGGCAGGACCGCCTGCAGATCGACTACGACGACCTGCAGTGGGAGGAGACGGGGGAGAGGCTGACGAAGGAGACCTTCGAGCGGTATCGCCGCGAGGGGGGAACCGTGATTCTCCACTTCATGAAGGAGGAGTGGATCGAGACGGCCCTCGCCAACGACTGGGTGATCGTGGCCTCCGACGGCATGCCCTACGCCCCGGGTGCGCACCCGCGGACTGCCGGCACCTACTCCCGGATTCTCGGGCGCTACGTGCGCGAGCGGGGCACGCTCGACCTGATGACGGCCCTGTTGAAGATGAGCCTGCTCCCGGCGGACCGGGTGGCGACGATGTCCGAGCAGATGAGGCGGAAGGGACGGATCCAGGTCGGCGCCGACGCGGACATCGTCGTGTTCGACCCGGAGACGGTGATCGACACCGCGACCTTCGAGGGCGGGCTCTCGTTCTCGGAGGGCATCGTCCACACGATGGTGAACGGCGTGTTCGTCGTGCGCGACGGCGAGACCGTGGAGGGAGTCAGTCCCGGTCGCCCGATCGTCGGCCGTTTCGCGCGTTGACCGTCGACACCAGGACCGCGGGCGAGGCCGGGTCGGCGGAACCGGCCGCCGGCTACCCACCTCTCGGCGCCGCCAACTACGGCGTCGTCCTCCTGTTCCTCGCCTACGTCCTGTCGTTTCTCGACCGCAACATCCTCTCCCTCCTGGTCGGCCCGATCCGGGAGCAGTTCGGGATCACCGACTTCCAGTACAGCCTGCTCGCCGGCGCCGCGTTCGCGCTGGTCTACAGCTTCGCCAGCTTCCCCCTGGGCCGCCTCGCCGACCACTATTCGCGCAGGGTCATCGTCGCCGCCAGCGTCGCCTTCTGGAGCCTGGCGACGGCGGCGGGTGGCCTGGCCAACAGCGTGGGCCAACTGTTCGCGTCGCGGATGGCGGTCGGCGCCGGCGAGGCCGGGCTGGCTCCGCCCGCCTACTCGATCATCACCGACAGCTACCGCCCGGCCCACTTCGGCTACGCGATGTCCTTCTACAAGACGGGCGTGCGGGTCGGCGGCGGCTTCGCCCTGGTGATCGGCGGCCTGCTCATCGACTACTACACGCGCATCGGTCCGATCGATGTGCCGGTCATCGGCACGCTGCAGCCCTGGCAGGCGACGCTGGTGACAGTCGGCCTGCCCGGGGTTCTCCTGGCGCTCCTGCTGCTGACGATGGTCGAGCCCCAGCGAAAGGAGCTGGCGGTTTCACGGAGCGGAAGGGAGCATCTGCCGGTTTCCGAGTTCGTCAGGTTCATCTGGGAACGCAAGCGCGTCTACCTGCCGCTGTTCATCGGCTCGTCGATGCTGGCGATGGCCGGCTACGGCTCGTCCGCCTGGTACCCGGAGTTCCTCGTCCGCAACTACGGCCTGAGCCGGGGCGATGCCGGAACCAGCTACGGGACGATCTCGATCATCACCGGGGTCGTTGGCATCATGGTCGCGCCCTGGATCGCCAACCGCCTCGCCGCGCGCGGCTACAGGGACGCCTACGTGCGCACCCTGCTGGCGACGACCCTGATCGCCACGCCGCCCTCGGTCGCGGCCCCGCTCGTGGGCAGCGCGACGCTCACCCTGCTGGTGCTGATTCCGGGCATGGTCTTCTCGGGCGCCTACCTCGGCGTGATGGCGGCAGCGTTCCAGCCGATCACGCCCAACCAGATGCGCGGCCAGGCAACCGCTTTCTACATCTTCCTGACCAGCTTCATCGGCATGGCCTTCGGCACCAGCACGCTGGCCGCCTTCACCGATTTCCTCTTCCAGGACGACGGCAAGGTCCACTACTCGCTCGCCACGATGCAGGCGATCTTCAAGCCGGCTGGCGCGCTGCTGTTCTGGTACTGCCTGTCGGCGTACCGGAAGGCGATGGCGGAGGCGGGGAAGTGGGAGGTGGATTGAAGGAAGCGCAGCGTCAGGTCAGTACCCGCAGTGGGGTCTCGGGGGTCCTGTCTAGCGCCCGCAACAGGCCAGGTGCCGCGCCGGTCGGGTCTTGGATCGCCGGCGCGCGCACTCTCTAAACCGAAGTCCGTCAACTACTTGGCACCGCTGTCAAGATGACTTGACGGCGCCGGTATAGTCTGCCGTCCGCCCAACGCACTCGCGCCACGCTTGCCCCTGTTCGTGAGTCGGGCTGCTTCCGACTTCTTCGCGGAAGTTGGGAAAGGACGGAGACCTGGGGCACGGAGCAGAGGAAACACGCCCCAAGATGAGACTGACCCTTCAACAGCTCGAAGCGCATTTGTGGGGTGCCGCAAACATCCTGCGCGGCAAGACGGCGGGACAGGACTACAAGAACTACATCCTGTCGCTGATGTTCTACAAGCGGCTCTGCGATCAGTGGGAGTGGGAAGCAGACGATGCCATTACCGAGCAGCAGCGGCAGCAGGGGCGACTTTTCACCGAGACGGAGAAGGCGATCTTCCGTAGACGGGGCGAGCATCGCTACGTCATCCCAGACGGCTCCCGGTGGGGGGACGTCAAAGCAGTCTCGGTGAACATCGGTGAGGCCCTGACCCGCGCGATGCGGGCCGTCGCAGACGACAACGACGAGCTACGGGGCGTGTTCACTGTGGACTGGAACCAGCCGGCGCCTGACGGTTCAGGCAAGCCACTGATCGCCAACGAAGTCGTTCATGCGCTGGTCCAGCACTTCGACGAACATGACTTGTCGAACCGCAGCGTGCCACCTGATGTGCTAGGCCGAGCCTACGAGTATCTCATCAAAAAGTTCGCCGACGATGCCGGTGCGAAGGCGGGAGAGTTCTTCACGCCGCCCGAGGTAGTGGACACTCTCGTGCGAATCCTGGTGCCCTGCCCTGGTGACACGGTCTACGACCCGACCGGGGGTTCTGGCGGGATGCTCGTGCATGCCGCCGACTACCTTCGAGAACAAGGTCATCTCCCGACCCACGCCCGCTACTTCGCGCAGGAAATGAACTGGGGGAACGCGGCTATCAGCAAGATCAACTCCGTGCTACATGGTCTTGAAGCCGTCATCCGGGCCGGCTACAGCACCATCACTGACCCTCAGTTTCTAGAAGACGGCGAAGTACGCAAGTTCTCTCTGGTGCTCGCGAACTTCCCGTTCTCGGACGACTACTGGTGGCTGAAGCCGGAGCAGCAGACAGACGACAAAACCAAGAAGGCCCGACTCAAGAAGGAGATCTTCGGCAAGGAGGGTTACAAGGATCTGTACGGTCGTTTCGGTCGCGGCACTGGCTTCCCGGCGCCGCCGGCCAAGTTTGGAGACTACGCGTTCATTCTCCACATTCTCGCTTCGCTCTCTGGCAACGGGCGGGCCGGCATCGTCTGCCCGCAAGGTGTGCTCTTCCGAGGTCAGCCGAAGACCGAGGTAGAGACCGGTGATTTCGACGCTAGTGGGAATCCCAAGGTGAGACGGCGCAAGGCCGACGACGAACATCTCATCCGCCGTACGTTACTCAAGTCCCGGTTGATCGACGCCGTTATCTCACTACCGCTCAACGTCTTCTACGGCGCAGGCGTGCCCGCGTGCCTGTTGATCCTGCGCAAGCAGCGGCCTATGGAGCGCCGGGACCAGCTACTGCTGATCTACGCCGCCCGCCACTACCGCGAACTCTCAGCCCAGAATGAGCTGCGTCCGCAGGACGTGATGCGGATGCTGGTGCACTACCACGCCTACGGGGATGCGTCGAAGGTCCCCGGCCTCGTAGCCGAGCAGAGTGCGCGGATTCACCGCGAAATCGACCAACGGGAGGAGGACGAGGTCGGCCGGCTAGAAGCCGAGTACCAGCCTCGAGTTGACCGGTTGGCTTTCCTAGACGCCGAACTCCACGAGTTCCGCGAGAAGCAATGCACTAGCCAGACGAAGCGTGACAGGACCAGGGCAGCGTCAACGGTGACGAAGCTGCTGAAGCAACGCGACAAGGTCGCGAAGAAGGTCGTGGAGCGCGACGAGCGCATCGCTGAAGTACGGCGCAACGCCGAGCACGATCGGATGGACGTCAACGCTGTGAGCGACGAGCTGATCGCACTCTACTCCGACCTCGATGAGCTGACGAAACACGCCCGCGTCGTCGACATTGATGAAGTCGAGGAGAACGAGTTCGACCTAAACGTGCCCCGGTACGTGGATACCTTCGAGCCACTGCTGTCCCACAAACTTCAGGGCAGGGCGAGTTGCAGTTGATCGTTTCTCGGGCGCGGCGGGTCGCGTTGTGTCTGTAACAGGTCATTGAGTGGGCGTCGTTCGAAGAGATTCAGTTGGAGCAGACGGAGGATCTCGCTGAGCGTCCACTTGAGGCGATTGGAGAATTTCAGGTAGGCGAGGAGGAGGTGGACGCACATGGCGATCCAGATCTGCGTCAGCACGGCGTTGCGGGAAGTGCCGAGGAAGCTCTTGATCCGGAGGTTCTGCTTGATCCACTTGAAGAAGAGCTCGACCTGCCAGCGCGCCTTGTAGATGTCCGCGATGGTCCTCGGCGCGAGCGCGAAGTTGTTGGTGAGGAACACGTAGTGCTTGCCGGTCGCGGCGTCGCGATAGCCGACCCTCCGCAGCGGAATCGGGCAGTCCTTCCGGCCCTTCCTGCTCGTCAGCTCGATCAGCTGGTCCGAGGTCACGCCGCGGCCGGGCGCGTACGAGCGGCGCTCCCGCACCGCGTACCGGACTCCCCGCTTGAGCCGCGTGACCAGGAAAACCCCTTGCTCGTCAAGGGATCTCAACCAACTGAAGTCCTGGTACAACCGGTCCGCGGCGACGATGCTCCCCACTGGCAAGCGCAGCGTCCGCGCCACGTCGATGTCGGACCCCTTCCCGTCCGTCACGCTCAGGAAGGACGGCAGATTCCCGCCGTGGTCGAGACCGACGTGGACCTTGATCGCCCCTTTGCTCTTGCCGTACTTCGCCCAGGGAAACAACGAGAGGCACAGGTCGATGTACGTCGCGTCCAGGGACACGAGCGGATTCTTGAACCGGAACCCGTGGCCGGGCGCCAAGCCTCGGCAGCGGTCCAGAAGGCGCTTGAACTGCAACTCGAAGAGCTCGTGAGGCTGCTCCTCGTTCACCCGCGCCAGAGAGGACCGCGCGACCCGACCGACGCCGAGATGGTAGAGCTTCCGTCTCTGGGCTTCCAGATTCGAGACGACGTCCCGCAGGCTGCACCGCCCCGACAACTGCGCCATCGCCATCGCCGCGAACTGGCTCCACCGGCTCATGGAACGGAGCTTCCTCCCCTTGTGATGCCTCCGGGCGTCCCGCTCGAACTCATGTCTCGACACCAGCCTGAGCAACTGTCCGAGCACGGTGCTATGATGCGCCATGAGCCTGGATCTCCTTGCTGTAGTTGGACTTTCGACCAAGACCAACCTTACAGCACCGGACGATTCAGGCCCTTTTCTCAACCCGGTTTGTGGGACAGCAGTGCCTTCGAGCCGAAGCCGCGGATCGACGTACGGGATGCCATGGCTCAGCTCGAGAAGGCTAGACAACGTGCCACCGAAGCGGAGGACGAACTCCAGCGGCTAATGCGGTGCATCGGCTATGGACACTAGGCACGGTGCCATCCATTCCGTCGTAAAGCGCACGGGAGTGCCGCAAGGTTGGCGGGAAGTCAACGTCGGCGCACTTGCAGAAATAGTTGGTGGCGGAACCCCGGAACGTCAACAGTCCGACTTCTGGCGCTGCGGAACCGTGCCGTGGATTACCCCCACTGACTTGACAGCAAACCGGAGAAAGCTCATTTCCAGAGGAGCTGAGAATATTTCAGAGCTGGGACTTGAGCGCTCGAATGCTCGGTTGGCGCCAACAGACTCTCTCGTCTTCTCTACTCGCGGCACCGTTGGCAGTCTCGCGCTTGCAGCGAATCCGCTGACGTGCAACCAGTCTTGCGAGCTTCTGATTCCGAGGGCGAATAGGGTGGACCCGGGGTTCTTGTACTACCTGCTGAGCTATGGCCATTCGGCGTTCATCCGGCTATCCGGTGGCACGACGTTCGGGGCCATCACCCGGCGTGACATCGCTCGCGTCAGATTCGCGGTTCCTTCAAGCATAGATGAGCAAGCTGGCATTGCCCGCATCCTTGACGCTGTCGACACCGCGCTCGACCGCATTGATGAGGAACTCCAGAGCGTTGAGCTACTTCAGGAAGCAGTTGTCGAGGACGCCATTGCCAGCTTGGAAGCTGAGTACTGTCGATTGGGTGCGTTCGCAACGGAGGTGCGCTATGGCACTTCCGTTGCCTCGAATGACAGAGTAGATGGTAATCCGATTCTGCGAATCCCCAATGTAGTTGGAGATCGGCTTGCCCTCGATGACTTGGCATTCGTCGAGCTGTCTGAGCTAGATGTCGAGCGTCTGAGGCTAGCGGACGGTGACTTGTTGCTAGTGAGGACCAATGGCAACCCGCATTACGTGGGCCGGTCGGTCGTGTTTCGGCGGCCAGACGAGAGAATCTGGGTGTACGCCTCGTACTTGATTCGGGTTCGCCTTAGGGGAGGACTACTTCCAGAATTCGTCAATATTGTCTTGGGTCTTGGGCAAGGGCGGCGTGAACTGCTGAGGCGTGTAACTACGTCGGCCGGTAATCACAACATAAACTCCAACAGCATCCGGCTGATTCGCCTTCCTGTTCCACGGCTTGCCGAACAAGAACGGATTGCGAGGCTTGTGAGGGGTTTTCGTGAACGGTGCGACGCAATGGTGGCGGAAGTTGACGCACTGGAAGCGCTCAGGCAATCCCTGATGCACGACCTTTTCAGTGGCAAGCTCCGAGTCGACGGCGTGATGGAGAAGCTCGCGCCATGAGCGAGTACGGCTACGTCGAGGAACCGATCCTGAACTGGCTTTGCGGGGAACCCATGGCGACCTGCCGCGTGGGCGGACTTGGGTGGACCTATCGCGACGAGGCGGCGATGGCCGAGTTCGCTCGGCCCTTGGAAGACCCGCTCGTCGAGCAGTTGCTGAAGCAGGCCATCGTCCGAATCAACCCACATGTGGAGACTGCTACGCAGGCGGCGCTCGCGGTGGAGGCGCTACGTAAGGCGATGGCGCAGCCGGACCGGCTCAGCGCCAACCGGGCGACACTCGAACTGCTGTGCGACGGCGCAAGGGTCGTGCTACGGCCCGGGGAGGACGGCCGGACAGTGAAGTTCATCGCATTCGACGCGGAGCATCAGGACCAAAACGACTTCACTGCTACGAATCAGTACCGTGTGCAGGGGGTGAAGCAGTGTCGCGACGACACGGTGCTGCTGATTAACGGCATCCCCCTCGTGGTCGCGGAGTACAAGAGTTACGTCACGAGCGGCGCCGACTGGCGGGCGGCGGTGCGGCAGCTCCACCGCTACCAGCGTCAGGCACCCTTGATGATGGCGCCCAACGTCTTCTGCGTGGCCGCCGACGAGGAGGAGTTTCGCTACGGGACGGTGCTGTTTCACGATGCGAGCGAAGAGGATGTCAAGCGCCATCTCGACCAGTGGGGCCGCTGGCTGAGCCTCTATCCGGAGCATCGTGGTTGGTGGAACGATCCCGAGGCTGAGGATTCCGACGACCCGTTGGAAACGCCCGTCAAGGGTCTCCTGCGGCTAAGGCCCTCGCACGTGCTCGACTTTGTGCAGCACTTCGTCGTCTTCGAGACGAAGAGAGGTGCGACCAAGAAGAAGATCGCGCGCTATCACCAGTTCGAGGCGGTGAACGAGCTGGTGGATCGCACCGTGGCGCAAGTAGGTCAGCTAGTCAGCGCCCAGGACCGGACCGGCCTCATTTGGCACACTCAAGGTTCCGGCAAGACGCTCACCATGGTCTTCGCGGGCCAGAAGCTGCGCAGGCACGCGGCGCTCGACAATCCGACGGTGCTGATCGTTGTCGACCGGCGCGATCTCAAGACGCAGCTCTCGGACGATTTCGAAGCGTGCGACTATCCCAACGTGGAGAAGGCGTTGGGCGTCCGCGACCTCAAGCGGAAGCTGAGCAGTGACTGGCGCGGAACGTTGGTAACGACCTTGCAGTCTTTCCAGCAGATGGACGACCTTGACCCTCTGGGTCGCGACAACATCGTGAGTCTGGTGGATGAGTGCCACCGGTCGCAGACCGGCACGAGCAGAGGTAGCCGCGAGAGCCATGCACTCACCATGCGTGCCAAGCTCCGGAACGGTTTCCGATTCGGTTTTACTGGGACGCCCATCGACCGTACTCTGAGGAACACCCATCGCGACTTCGGCCCGCTGAAGGACGGCGTACAGGAGCGCTACCTGAGCTACTACGGCATTCGACGTTCGATTAGAGACGGGGCGACCCTAGAGGTGCACTACGTTCGGGACACTGTACCCATCGAGGTCGACGAGGGGCCATTGAGTATCGGGTTCGAGCAGCTCTGCGAGCAGATGGAACTCGAGGACGAGGAAGCAAAGGACTTCGTCCAACGACAGCGGTCGCGATGGAAGGAGCTCGTTCGGCATCCGGACCGAGTGGACGTCGTGGTTGACAAGATGGTCGACCACTTCTTGACGCATCCGGACCCGAGTGGCTTCAAGGCGCAGCTCGTCGCCGTCGACCGCAAGGCGTGCGCAATCTACAAGGACGCTCTCGACCGGAGACTCCAGGACCACGGCCTACCTCCAGAAACGTCGGACGTCATCATCTCGGCGGCTCAGAACAGTGAGCCGGATATTGAGCGCTTCGAGTATGCCAAGGCGAGGCAGGACGAGCTGATCGACTACTTCAAGCTGACGCCGGTGCAGTGGGAGGACTGGAATCTGGAGCTGCACGGCGATGACCGGAACAAGTGGCGACCGCCGCTGAAGATCCTCATCGTTTGCGACCGCCTGCTGACGGGGTTCGATGCGCCGGTGGAGCAGGTGATGTATCTGGACAAACCGCTGCGGGACCACAACTTGCTCCAGGCCATTGCTCGAACGAACCGGCCGTTGCCGTCGATGAAGAAACGGACGGGGATTGTCGTCGACTTCTTCGGTGTGTTCGCCGACCTTGAGAAGGCGCTCAACTTTGATGAGAGTGTCCGGGAAGAATCTCTCATCGACTGGGACAGGCTGCGGGAGACGGTGCCGGGTGAGGTCTCCCGGTGCATGGAGACCTTCGAAGGCATCGCCATCGAGGATACGCGCGAGTGTCTCCTGTCTGCCCTACGCCGGCTCGGTGATTCGGAGGCGGCGAAGAACTTCGAGCAGAACTTCAAGAGCCTCGAACGGCTCTGGGAAGCTGTCTCACCCGACCCATGCCTCTACCCGCACCGTCTCCGGTACAACTGGTTGTGCGGCATCTACGTCGCGCACCGGCGGCGGCAACGCGGGAGCAGGGGTACTTATGGGGAGCTGTCCGCGAAGACGAAGGACCTGATAGAAGAGAACACGACCTTCGTCGAGATGGCGCAGTCGCTGCCTGTCCTCAGGATCGACCGGGACTACGCGGCAAGCCTGGACGAACTTCCGACGGCGGCTGACAAGGCGGCCGCCCTTGAGGCCATGCTGACCGCTGAGTTGGCGGAGGGCGATCCGGGCTTTCTGTATCGGCAGTTGGGAGAGAGGCTCCAGAAGATCAAGGAACGACAGGAGACCGATGACGAGGCCACGGCGAAGCGCCTGCGGGAGTTAGAAGCCATCGCGGGCGAGGTGGCCGACGCGAGGCTGGAGCCGGAACGGCTCGGTCTCACGGCGCCCGGCGAGTATGAACTGTTCACGATCTTGCGCGCATATGCATCCGTCGCCGGCGAGACGTACCTTGCTGAGTGTGCACGGAGCATGGTCGGCCATCTGCGGCAGCACGGCCTCCTCGTGACTGGATGGAGCAACTCGGTTACCGGGCGCATGAACGTAGAGCAGTCGTTGTTGGCGGAGTCTTGGAATCCGCCGTACGAAGGGCTGGGGTTCGAGGCCGAAGATCCTCCGTTCCTGAAGCCGGCGGTTGCGGAGCTGGCCAAGTCGGACGGGCCATCTGACGGATGAAGGCCACAACCCACGAGCGGATAGTGCTGCGTGGCAGACGCGTGGACTACGACGTCATCGTCTCCAAAGACGCCCGGCAGAGTCGCATTCGTGTCGGTCCAGGAGGTGTCGAGGTTGTAAGACCTGCGGCCGCGAGCCACGCGGAAGCGTCGGCCTTTCTGCGCCGCAACGAGAGTTGGTTGCTCGCCCAGCTCGACCGCGTGGAGAGTCTGCGTGCCCTGAGGCGGCCGGTTCGACGGCAATCAGGAGAAATCCTGTATCGCGGCGAATCGACTCCGGTGCGCGTGGAGTATGTCGATACCAAGGCGCGCGGAAACCGCGTCGCGCTGACCGGCAGGGAGATTGTTGTTCGGCGCGGGCCACAGACGCAGACGCCAGCGGCCCGCGGTCTCGAGAACTGGTTGAGAAAACAGGCTCGGTCAGCCATTACGGAGTATCTGCCTGAAGTGACCGCGCGGATTGGCCAGAAGCCCGCGCGGATCTACGTGATGGGTCAGCGTACGAAGTGGGGCAACTGCTCGTCCCGCCGGAACCTGTCCTTCAATTGGCGCCTCATCCTTGCGCCCGACCCGGTGCTCCGCTATCTCGTCGCGCACGAAGTCGTGCACTTGGCCGTCCCGGACCATTCGGCCAAGTTCTGGTTGACCTTGCAGAGCCTCTGCCCAGAGATGGAGCGAGCCAAACAATGGCTAAGCCGTCATCACGCGGAGCTCACGGTGAGCCTTGTAGGCGTCTTGTAGACGCAGACTCCGATCACGCCGGGCCAGACAGACTGCCAGGCCACTGTCTCGTACGTCTTGTTGACCGGCTCCTTCGGCACGGCCTTCGGCAGCAGCACCCTGGCCGCGTTCCCGCGCGGTCTGACGTGTCCTCGAATGGACCGTCAACCTGCTCGTCCAGGACTCCATGAGCCACGGTTCGCTCGCGACAGCGAGGCTGTTCTCAGGGCGGCGGGACATCGTTGACAAGAGACGATCCGCCGGGTTGCTCTGTCCGCCCTAGAGGCCTGATCGTCAAGGAAGGACCGCTCAGGTCGCCGACCACGCACCCCCCGCCGTTCTTCGCCAACTCCCGCCAGACGGCAAAGCCGGAGAGGAGGGCCCTGTCCCACTCCCATGCCGAGCGGTCGCTGACCTCCAGCTTGCGGGTCATCCTTGCGATGTGCCGGAGCAGCTGTTGGCCGACCGTCGTTGCCCCATCTAGGTACTCATGATCCTCGGCATAGATGAAGGCTGCCGCGACGATTGCCTCCTCTATGACCTGAGCCCGTCCCCCGTCTTCAGCGTCGTCCACCGTTTCGGGCGTCCGACTGCCGAGTCGCCCGCCTGTCCTCAAGAGCTTCCGCAGCACAGGTGACCAGCCCAGGTACGCCGCGAACGCGAAGTGAATCACGTCGTGGAACCGGTACCCGTCGTCATCGTAGGTGTTGTCGCGAAGCGGATCGCCTGCCGGTGCTCCCGACGACGCCTCCAGCACTCTCACCCTCGTCACGCCGTCGACCCTTTCCTCGTCGAACCGAAACTCGAACTTGCGGGGCAACTGCTGCTCGGCCCCCTGACCTTCGTCGTAGAAGCGGACCCGGCCCTCCTGCCCTAGCCACCGGTCCCGCACCTTTCTCAGATTCGCGGCGGCTACCTCGTCCAGGTCAAGATCGAACTTGTCGGCGACGTTCGCCACGTACCAAAGTACGTCGCCCAACTCTTCCGCCACTTCGTCGCGGAAGGTCCTGTGGATCTCGCCGTCGCGCAGGAGCTTCTTGTACTCCGAAAGCAGCGCACCCACCTCACCGACAAGACCCAGTAGTGGGATGATCTCCTGCCGCTTCGGGGCCGACCCTTCGCTTGCCTTCGTCCCCGCAGGATTCTGGTCGGTCTCCCTTGCTCGGACCTGATACTCGCCTAGCTCCACCCTGTTTCTCCCTCGTCCCCCTCTTTCCACTCACCGCATAGCGCCAAGCGCTTCACACACCGGCTAGCGTTGTCCCGAGACCGGGTTAACGCCGGCGTTTGACCCAATCCCATGGCTTCCCTTGGTAGCCACGAACGCCTTGCGAGCCGAGCCATTCCTCGAAACTCGCGATCACCTCTTCCTGTCTTTCCCGCTGGTAGTTGCGAGGCCCTCGAAGCAGGTCCATGGCCTCACCCGACAGGAATCTCCTCGGCAGCTTGGGCCCCTCGCCGCCGTAGTAGACATAGTTGTTGCTCACCAGCACTCGTTCCACGCGGGTGTCTCGCTGCACGTGAGGCGCGCTCGGTCGTCCGTCCTTCTCCGAATGGTACGAGTCGAGCTGTCGCCACCCGCTCTGCTCGGTAGGTTCGTAGATGTTGTCGCCCGAGGCAGCAACCCAGTTGTGGTACATGTCCGGCCTCTTGCGCCGGAACCTCGGATCGCTCCAGTACTGAGCCGTCGTGAGAATCTCGGTGACTTGCATGGCGTAGACCAAGTGCCCCCGGCGCCGCACCGCCGCACTGCCGCTGGCGGTCCCGACCACCCAGTCTCCTACCCGCGCATGCTGGCGGACACCGGGCTTGCAGGTCGCCAGGGTGCAGTAGCCGTGGAATGGGTTCGGTGCGAATCCGCTGTCGTACCGTACGACGTAGGAGAACAGGCTCCTGGACTGCCCCTTCATCAGCACGGATGCCTCGTGATGGGTGTGGCTCCGGTCATCGGGGAGCCGTCCGGATGGCTCTTTCCCGTGTAGTTGCCGTTGATCGCGTCAATGGTCTTGTCGCTGTTCCATCCGACGATGGCGTCATGACCCTCCTCGAGCGCCTCCGGGAGTTCACACCCGCGCGAGCCCCTCTCCCACACGCCCACGATGGTCTTGCCATTCTTGAATGCGTACTCGATCTCCCAGTTCACCCAGTCGCTCTGCTTCGTCTCGGGCGTCAGATACACGACCAGCGTGCTGCACGCGTCGATCCGTGGCGCCAGGATCTGGTACTTGATGTAGTCCTCCGCCTTCGCGTTGTTCTCTTTGTCCGACGTGATCGAGTAGTCCCGCACGTCCATCCCGTTCTTCGCCAACAGGTCTTTGAAGTCAGGCAAGCCCGCATCGTCTTTGTGAATGTGGCTAACGAACACGTTCCGTGGTCCGGTTGTCATGGTCACTCCTCGCAGACCCCAACATATGTGGTCGTGAAGCCAGCGACTATACCATATCTTGTGGGCTGTGCGGCCGTTGCGACAGACCGTTCGGGGCCTTACGGGCCTCAGTTCTTCACGGCCGGCCGGGCTGGTTCAGCCATCGGCGGGTCGGGCTAGCATGGGGCCGAGCAGAGCCCCGGCCGCGAGTCCCCAACCACCTTGCCACGCCGGCCGGGCGCCATGCCTGAAGTGGCCGCCTAGATGCCCGACCGCACCCCCTTGCAGATCGTCGTCAACCGGTCCTTCGACGACCGACGTACGGATGTCTACGTTGACACCTTGCGGGTCGCTTTCGAGGGCAGCGCGGATGCGTCTGGGTCACCGAGCACCTATCTCGGCGACGCCGTGGACCTCGGGATCCGCGTCCTCGAGCCTGCGCGGTCAATCACGAGCCGCGAGATCGACGACCTCCTGGGTGGCGCAGAGCACACGGTCCTCGTGGTCGTAGGTGACGCGCTCACCCCGGAGCTTGGCCTGAGAGTTCCGAAAGACCATGTGGTGCGCGTGGACCCGCTGCCTGACCGGCCTATCGATCCGGCCGTGCAGGGACACCGTACTCGAGTGGAGTCTGTGTTCGCCCCTGTTGTGGCAAGCCTCCGGGCTATGGCGTCCGCCAGACGTGTTCTGGCGGCGGCCGCGCCGAACGAAGACCCCGACGCAGCCGGGCTGCTGAGGTTCTTCATCAGCCACGCGAAGACCGACGGGTTGGCGATGGCGAAGTCCCTCATCGGCGTTCTACGTCAACTTCAGGAGGCGGCCGGGAACGCTGCCGGCTTCGAGTATTTCTACGACGCGGAGCACATACCGCCAGGCGGCCTTTGGCAGGACGTCCTCAACGCCGCGTCAGCGCGGTCGATACTCGTCGCACTTCGCTCGGAAGCGTACGAGAGCCGGTACTGGTGCCGGCAGGAGTTCCTTCGTGCGGAGTCCAACGGTATGCCGATCCTCGCGGTGGACCTACGCAAGGAGCAGTACCACCGCAGCGCGTTACTCCCCTTCGACGTCGTCCCGAACGTGCGAGTGCATGACGGCAACCTGATCAGGATCGTGCTGCACGCCATGGGCGTGCATCTGCGGGCGCTGCGGGTTCAGTACGAGTGGCCCAGTGTCAAGGTCTTACCCCACCGGCCGTCGGTTTACTCGCTGGGGCGACACGTGGCCGCCGGCGCGGTCATCGCCTATCCGGGTCCGAAGGTCCCCCACGCGTTCCGCCAGGCCGTAGCCCCCATTTTGAGTTCCACGCACCCGGCTGCCACACTGAAGACCTACGACGAACTGCCGTAGTAACCATGTGGTCTGTGAACATCTCCGTTTCCCCCTGCGAGGACGCAGCACGCCTCGGTTACGACGACCGCCAGATCAACCGGGTCGTGATTCGCATGGCGCAGTACTTCCTCGACCACGACATGCGGGTGATCTTCGGCCACGACTGGCGCGAGGATGGCGTCATGCGCGCGGTCGCGGACTTCGCGGGTACCGTGGCCGCGCGCGCAGAGCAGGACGATGCCTCTCCCGCAGAAGCCAGAATGCTCAACGTGGTGCCCGCCCCAGGGGCGTCGCTCAGTCGCGCCGCCATGGAGGCCCAGCGCGACGGCGGCGGCGTCTTCGAGGTGATCCCCTTCGGCGATCGGGCCCGCGATGTCGGCGATCAACTCGGCATCAAACCCCCGGCTTCCGATGCGGACGCACAGGAGCGACGCAAGTGGGAACTCACGGTGTTCCGACATTGGATGACCGATCGACTTGCTCCCGGTTGCCGAATCTGCCTCGGCGGGAGGCTGAACGACTACCAAGGGGAAGAGCCTGGCGTGATGCAGGAGGCGCGACTTGCGCTTGCTCACCACAAGCCCCTCTACCTCATGGGCGGGTTCGGTGGCGCGGCCCGAGCTTTCGGATCAGAGCCCGCCTCGCGCACAAGATACGCCAGCGCTTGGAACGGACTGAACGACGAGGACAAACGCGACCTGTTGACCACGACGGACATTGAGCGCGCCATTCGGCTGATCTGGCGCGGAATCGGGCAGTACCAGGAGCGTGGGGCGATTCAGGCGACTGAGGTCCAGTAGCAGAGCCCGAACACGGCGTGGTACCGGAGCCTTGGGACGAGGCAGCTGGACGCCGCCGTCGCGGCGCCCGGGGACGGTCGGTGGAGAAAGTTCCGCCCTTGGTTTTCCTGTCTGTGGTGGGTGCGACGGGGTGGTCGACTCCGGTGCCGGTACGTCTTCACTGGCGACTTGCGGGCTTTGGTATTGACTCCGTCGCTTCGTTCTCAATACTGTAGCCAATATGAAGACCATAGCCGTGACCATCGACGAAGAGACCTTGGACCGTGTGGACGAACTGGCGTCGTCCGACCGCTACTCCAGTCGTTCTGCTCTGGTGCGGACGGCGTTGGCCGGATACGTGGCGCGCGAGCGGCGGCGGCGTGAGGAGGACCGTGAGCGGCGGATCATCCAGGAGCACAAGGAGTCTCTGGCCGACGAACTGACTGCCCTCGTTGCCGAACAGGCGCCGACTTGAAGCGAGGGGCCATCTACCGAACTCGGGAACGGGTGCCGGAGAGGGGCGGCAAGCCGGGCTTCTACCTTGTCGTGTCTCGGCCCTTCATCGCTGAGAACGAGGACGTCTCAACGGTTGTCTGTGCTCCGATCTACCGGGAGCATCTTGGCCTCTCGACCGAGGTGGCCTTGGGGCCTGCCGACGGCCTGCCAACCGACTGCTCGGTCCGCTGTGACTTCCTGGCGCTGATGTTCAAGTCGAAGCTCACTGGCTTCGTTGCTGATCTGCCACGCTCAAGGATGATCGAAGTGGACGACGCCCTGGCGAGGGCGCTTGGCATCGAACGGGCGTTGAACTGAGCGTAGCCCTCGGTCAGCCGTCCTCCGCGCGGTAGCGCTCGGCCTCGGCGTCGTAGTCGTCGAATCCGACGATGTTGCGAAGACGTTCGAAGTCCAGGGCGTTGGCGGGTTCATCGCCGCTCGCCAGTGCCTCAAGCGCTTCGCGCATCGCCGCGGTGGCGGCGGAGAGAAGCGTCAATGGGTAGGCCGCGATCTTGTAGCCGATCTCCTCGAGGCGCGCCGGTGGCAGGAGCGGCGTGTCGCCTCCCTCGACCAGGTTCGCCATCTTCGGGCCGGGGACCGCCTCACAGAACGTGATCATCTCGCTCTCGGACCGCGGACCTTCGAGGAAGAGGATGTCCGCGCCGAGGTCGGCGAAGGCGCGGCAGCGGGAGATGGCCTCGTCGATTCCGTCCGTGGCGCGAGCGTCGGTGCGCGCCATGACCAGGATGTCCGCGCCGTCCTCGCGCGCGTCGACCGCCGCGCGGATCCGTGACAGGGCCTCGGCGCGGGAGACGACCCGCTTACCCCGCGTGTGGCCGCAGCGCTTGGGCGCCTCCTGGTCCTCGATCATCACGCCCGCGAAGCCGGCGGCTGCGTAGCTTCTGACCGTGCGCTTGACGTTCAGGGCGTTGCCGTAGCCGGTGTCGCCGTCGCCGATCACCGGCAGCCTCGTAGCCGCGCAGACGTTGCGGCCCTGATCGAGCATCTCGCCGAAGGAGATGAGCCCCGTGTCCGGCATTCCCAGGCGGCTGGCGGAGACGGCGAACCCGCTCATGAAGGTCAGCTCGAATCCGGCCTGCTCGATGAGCCGGGCGGAGAGCGCGTCGAAGCAGCAGGGCATCACCCGGAGTCCGGGAGCGTCGATCAGGACGCGCAGTCGTGCCGCGGGGGAGGAGTTCATGCGGCCAACGAACGTAACATCTGCTCGCTAGGGCATCGAGCGGATGAAGAGGAGATCCCATGGCTGAGTTCAGGAGGCCCACCCGCGGCCCGATCCGGGGCATCCACCACATCACGGGGCTGGTCGGCTCCGCCGCCAACGACCTCCGGTTCTACCGCGACGTGCTGGGGCTCCGCCTGGTGAAGAAGACCTGCAACCAGGAGAACCCGACGTCCGGGTGGCACTTCTTCTTCGGCGACCGCCTGGGCCACCCGGGAACGATCATGACGAACATCGTCCTAGAAGGCATCCCGATGTCGCCGGCCGTCGACGGTCGCGGGTCGATCACCGACGTGAGCTACTCGGTGTCGCCCGGGAGCCTGGACTTCTGGCGCGAGCGACTGACCGCGGCGGGCTGCACCTGCACCGATCGCCCGGCCCGTTTCGGCGACCCCGTCCTCCACTTTCGCGACTTCGACGGCATCTCGTCGGAACTCGTCGGATGCGAGGACGCCCGGGTGCCGGAGCTGGCCGACCTTCCCGGGGAGCACCAGATTCGCGGCTTTCACCACGCCACGGTCGCCCCGCGTATTCCCGACCTGACCCTCCAGTTCCTCGTCGGCGTGTTGGGGTTCGAGGTGGTCGCCACCGAGGGAAGCCGCAGCCGGCTCGCCGTTGGCGGCAACGAGCCCGGCAAGCTGATCGACGTCGTCGAGCGGCACGACGGCCCTTGGGGACGGCACGGTCTCGGCGGCCTGCACCACATCGCGCTGACGGTCGACAGCGTCGGGGACATGGAACGCTGGACCCGGATCCTCGCCGGTGCCGGCCTGATCGTGACCGGCGCCCGGGACCGCGGCTGGTTCCACTCGACGTACTTCACCGCCCCTGGAGGCATCAACCTGGAGCTGTCGAACCTCGACCCGGGCTGGACGGTGGACGAGGACATCGATGAACTGGGGACGATCCTCTCGCTGCCGAGGCACCTGGAACCCCAGCGGGAAGCGATCGAGGCCGCGCTTCCTCAGGTCGAGTTCTGACCGGCCGAGCCGCCATGATCGAGCCCTACGATCGCGTTCCCTTTCCCGTCTTCTTCCGGGAGGAAGCCGACTTCGGCGACGTCTACGGCGGCCCGGGCGGCTTCGTCTTCTTCGACTGCCACCTGCTGCGGCCGCGCGACCGGGCCTCGAAGACGGTCGTCATCTTCAACCACCCGATCGGCGGCGGCGCCTGGCTGCCGCTCGTGCGCGGGCTGGCGGCGGCCGGCCACCACGTCATCTACAGCAACGGGCGCTATCGGGGCAACGACACGGCCCTCATCATGGAGAAGTGCGTGGTCGACCTCGGCCGCACGATCCAGCACGCGAAGGAGGAGTTCGGCTACGAGCGCGTCCTGCTCGGAGGGTGGAGCGGCGGCGGCTCGCTGTCGCTCTACTACCAGCAGCAGGCGGAGAACCCGACCGTCACCCACACGCCGGCCGGGGACCCGTACGACCTGACGGCGGCCGGGCTGATTCCGGCCGACGGCGTGATGCTGCTCGCCGCCCACATCAGCCGCGCCGGAACGCTCACCGAGTGGATGGACGCCTCGATCCTCGATGAGCGCGAGCCGCACCGTAAGGACCCGGAGCTAGATCTCTACAACCCGGACAACCCGAATCAGCCGCCCTACTCGGACGAGTTCCTCGAGCGTTACCGACAGGCGCAGGTCGCCCGCAACGCGAGGATCACGGCCTGGGCGGTCGAGAGGCTGGCGGACCTGCAGCGCGAGGACGGCGCCCGGAAGGAACACTGCTTCGTCGTCCAGGGGACGATGGCCGACCCGCGCTGGCTCGACCCGGCTGTCGACCCGAACGGCCGCCCGCCGGGTCGGTGCTACCTCGGCGACCCGGAGACCGTGAACACGGGGCCGACCGGCCTGGCGCGCTTCACGACGCTGCGGAGCTGGCTGTCGCAGTGGAGCCTCGAGAAGTCGAACGCCGACGGTCTCGCGTGCGCGGCCGACATCAGCGTTCCCGTGCTGGTCGTCAACAACGGCGCGGACGACGCGTGCACGCCCAGCCACGCGCGGCGGCTCTACGCCGCCGTGTCCCACACCGAAAAGGAGTTCCACGAGATCGCAGGGGCCACCCACTACTACCTCGGGCAGGGCGACAAGCTCGCCGAGGCTGTGGCGATCTGCGGCGACTGGATCGACCGCTGACCCGGAGGTGCGAACGTGAACCGACGACAATTCCTCAGATCGGGCGCCGCGGCCGGCGTCGTCGCCCTGGTTGGCGGCCCCTCTTCAATCCGCGCCGCCGACGGCGACGTGTTGCTCGGCTTCGTCGGCGACCTGCTCACCGACCGCGACGATCCGGACGAGGCTTACGCGCCGGTGCGCGATCTGCTCGCCGCGCCGGACGTGCTGTTCGGCAACCTGGAGGGGCCGTACTCCGACAATCCCCGATCGGTGCCCAGCGCCGGGTTGGCCCTTGTGCCGCCGGCGCGCAATCTCGACGTTCTGAGCCGGGTCGGCTTCGACGTGCTGTCGCTGGCCAACAACCACATCCTCGACGGGGGGCGCGAGGCGATGCTCGAGAACCGGCAGCGCCTGCACGAGCAGGGGGTCATGACCTGCGGCGCCGGCGGCAGCCTCGAGGAGGCCCGCGCTCCCGCGATCCTCGAGGCCGGCGGCGTGAAGGTCGCCTACCTCGCCTACGCCTCGGTCTTCCCCCGCGGCTACGAGGCGCGGGGCAGCCTTGCCGGACTGGCGCCGCTCAGGGCTCACAACTTCTACCAGGACCTGATCGACGACGCCTACACGCCGGGCGCCGACCCGCGGGTATCGACCGTGCCCGACAAGGCGGACCACGACAACCTCGCGGCCGACATCGCGGCCGCCCGCGAGCAGGCGGACCTGGTGGTGGCCAGTTTCCACTGGGGCGACCACTTCAAGGCCCACCACCTGACCGACCACGAGCTGCGCACCGCCCGCCTGTGCATCGACCAGGGCGTCGACATCGTCGTCGGCCATCACCAGCACGTCCTGCGCGGCATGGAGTGGTACCGCGACCGGCCGGTGTTCTACGGACTCGGCCACTTCGTTTTCGACGTTCGGCTGGACCGCTGGCCGGAGGAGATGGTGGCCGCCATGCCGGTCCTCGACGACGATGCGGACTACTACGGCGTGGCGCCGCGCAGGGGCTGGCCGCTGATGCCGCTTCACCCCGAGGCACGGATGACCGCGCTGGGCTACGTCAAGCTCGCGGAGGGGACGCCCTCAGAGTTCGGCTTCGTGCCCTGCCGGCTGAATCCGGAAGGCGCCGTCCGCGCGGTCGATCCGGAGTCACCCGAGGGCCGGGAGGTCGTGGACTACGTCGATCACGGCTGTGCGAGCCAGAACCTGAACGGCCGGGTGGACAGGACGGGTTACGTCGACGTGGGTGGACATCGCGGCGTGCGCATCCTGCCGGCGGAGGAGCGGGCAGGAGACCCCTAACGAAGTAGGTCGACGAAGTCTCGGGGACTCAGCACGACGACCCCCTTGTAGGAAGAAACGTCGAGCAGGTCCCGGTCACCGCTGACCACGTAGTCAGCCCCTGCCGCCAGGGCGCACGCGAGGAACTTGTCGTCGTCGGTGTCCCGGGAAACCGGTTCCGGAAGCGGAGGCGACGGAACAAGAGTGGCCGAGACAGCCAGGAGTTCCAAAGCCGGCCTCAAGTCGACGGCCGGGAACCGATCCGCCAGTTCTTCGCCGACGCGCACATACTCTTCGACAATCTCGCGAGAGAGGACGACCTCCGCCTTGCCGTTCCGCCACGCTTCCAGGACCCGACCTGGGGTGCCTCCGAAGAAGACTCCGGACACGAACACGTTCGTGTCGAGTACGACCTTCACCGGGAGCGAACGGCTGCGATCGCCGAGGCAACGTCCGATCGCTTCATGCCCGCGCGACGGGCCGCTTCGCGTGCTCGCTCCATGACGTCATCGAACTCGCGTATCGAGGGTGCAGCGATCGGTTTGAGCACGATCGTGTCCCCTTCCCCGATGACCACGAACTGAACGCCGGGCTCGAGCCCCAACCGCGTTCGGATGGCACCGGGAATCACAACCTGGCCCTTCGAGGACATCTTGGTCGTCTGAATCTCGGCCATGGCGAGAATCTTACCAGTAAGACGGCCGGTTTGCGACTAGTCCAGCCGCGGAAGCGGCGCCGGCACGTAGAGCTTCGGGTCCTTGCCGTCGTAGCAGACCCAGCACTGGCCGGTCTCGCCGCCGGTCACTGCCTCGATGACGGCATCCGCAACCTGGGCCGGCGGCATGAGTCGAAGGTCGGCCTCTCTCACGAACTCCTCGGCCTCGGGGCCGAAGATCTTCGTGTCGACGGCGGCGGGGCAGATCGCGTTGAGGGTGATGCCGCGCTCGGCGAGAGGCGGTGCGAGCCCGCGAACCAGGCCGACGACGGCGTGCTTGGTCATCGTGTAGACGGGATCGACTTCCCACGTTGCCAGCCCGGCAACCGAGGCCGTGACGACGATCGCTCCGCCGCCCCGGTTCTCCAGCGCTTGCACGGTCGCACCCACGCCGAAGACGACGCCGTCGATGTTGGCCCCCGTGACGCGGCGGTAGGCGTCCGTCGGCATGGCGGCGATGTCGAAGGCGGGAAAGCCGCCCCCGGCGGCCGGATAGGTCGTCACGCCGGCGTTGAGGTGGACCAGGTCGAGGCCGCCGTGAACCTCGACGACCTCGGAAACAACGCGCGTCCAGGCGTCCCGGTCGCTGACGTCCAGGTGCGCGAACTCGCCGCCGACCGCGTCCGCGACGCTCCGCCCCGCGGCTTCGTCGACATCCGTGACGACGACGTGCGCGCCCCGGGCGGCAAGCGCTTCGCAGGTGGCGCTACCGATGCCGGATGCGCCGCCGGTGACGAGGCAGATTCTCTCTTCGAAGTCAGCCATGGTGCGAAGCCCTCAGAGGATGATGGAGAGATTCTCGCCCATCAACACCGTGTCGTCGATGATCACCGTGCGCCGCCGCAAGCGGAAGTCGCCGTCGCTGCGGCCAAGCAGATCGCGGCGCTGGGCGGTGAGGAAGCTCCGCTCCTGCGGGCCGCGGCTCTTGAAGGCCATGAGCCCCGAGAAGACCTCGATTCCGCCGTCTTCATGCACTTTTCCCGGCTCGACGTTGCCGACGATCCGGCGGGTGATGGACGGCGGCATCTCGGCCCAGGCCATGCCTGACTGCAGCCGTTCGATCCGCGTCCTGATCCCCGCGTAGTCGTCGTCGATCAGGAAGACGTCGGCGGCCTGGGTGAGCTCCCGCTCGACGGTCCAGGCGCCGAAGTCGCCGACATCGCCCTGCGCGGTGAGGTAGCGGGTCGGGACCTGGTAGCGGACGTCAACGTCCACCATCTCGAGCCAGAGGTCGTAGCGCCGCTCGTCGAGCAGGCGGGCCTCCCGCGCGTACCAGAGCTGCAGGTCGGCGAGCAGTTGAGCGTCGACGGGCGTCATGCCGGCCCTCCGGTCATCTCGCGGACCCAGCGCAGGTAGAAGCCGCGCTGGTTGATGTCACTCGCGGTCAGGCCCACCTCGCCCGGCAACCCGGGAACCTCTCCTTCGTGCCCCAGGCCCATCGACAGGTTGAGCCGGTGTTTCCGGGCCTGGTGGCCGACCGTGTTTCTCGTCACGCCGGTCCAGTTGGCGGAGTCGTCCTGCTCGAAGGCGCCGGCCGGGCCGAACGCGGCAATTGATCGCTGGACCAGGATGTCCTTGACCTGCTGCGGGGCGTCCCGGTCGACCATGCAGTAGGACCAGAGCTCGACTTCGCCGGGACCGATCGGGTGAATCACCCGGATGGAGTTGAGGATGGGAATCATGCCGAGGGTGGGGAAGACGAGGCCGTGGATCGGGAACAGACGCGGCCTCATCTCGCCGAGGCGCTCCTTCATTTCCCCCGCGATCGATCGCAGGTACTCGTTGACCTCCTCGTCGAAGCCGCCGCGCTCCCCGGGTGAGATGTCCTCGGGAATGACGTCGACGCCGATGCCGTGGCCGAGCTCGGGACGGATCTCGCGGGCCATCGGAATCGGCGCGGCGCGGCTCCTGATCGGTCTCGGCAATTGCGATCCGTGGGTGAAGCCGACGTGGTACTCGTCGCCGACGTGATTCTCGGCGACGACTTTCCAGTTGGCGGGGATCCGCCAGCGCTGTACGCCCAGCAGCTCGGTGCCGCCGGCGCGGCGGTCGAGCAGGATGTCGAGGTACCACGCCATGTTGCCGAGGTAGTCGGCGAGCGGCTCGGCGTCGGGGTCGAAGTTGCCGAAGACGAGTCCCTTGTAGCTCTCGACCCGCGCCACCCGGACGAGGCCCCACTCTTCCTTGTCCAGCTCGCCGTAGTAGAGCTGCTTCTCGCCGGGCGCCGCCAGCAGCTTGCCGTCGCAGGCGTAGGCCCAGCCGTGGTAGCGGCAGTTGAACGACTTCGCCACGCCGCGATCCTCGTGGCAGAGCTGCGCGCCCCGGTGCCGGCAGAGGTTCAGGAAGGCGCGGACCTCGCCCTCGAGCGTGCGGGTGACGAGAATCGGCTCCTCGCCCATGTGGGTGCGGAAGAACGAGCCGGGCTCCGGCAACTGGCTCTCGTGGCCGAGCAGTAGCCAGCAGCGGCCGAAGATCCGCTCCTGCTCGAGCCGGTAAAGCGCCTGGTCGGCGAAGATGTCGGGCCGGATCCAGGAGGCGTCGGGCGCCACGCTCCGTTCGATCAGGTCGACGCAGGCGTTCATCGTGCGTCGCCCGACCAGATGAGGCTCGGATCGTCGTCGCCGAGCGCCTCGACTCGCCGACGCCAACCGAGATCCGGTCCAACCAGGGCGATGACCGCGAGGCCGGCGACCGCCCATCCGACCGGCCCGATCATCCCGCCGTACGAGCGGCCGACGAGCTGCTCGGCGCCGAACATGTTGCCGACGTGGTTGAGGACGCCGTGGATGAGGATCGCCGGGATGACGCTGCCGCCCGCGGCATTGACGAAGTAGAACGCGACGATCGTCATGCCGATGGTCGACAGGAAGAAGATCAGGTGCCACTGCACCAGGGCACCAAGAGTCTGCTGGCCGGACAGGATCCCCGGGATCTCGCGCGGAAAGTGCCACAGCGCCCAGAGGACGCCGAGCACGACGCAAGCGACCAAAGGCTTGTTCCACTTGCGGACGAGCAGCGGCAGGGCGTAGCCCCGCCAGCCGAGCTCTTCGAGCAGCGCTCCCTGGTTGAGAAAGCCCGCGACCAGGAGGGTCACGACGAAGGTGCGCCAGTCCAGCAGCCCGATGTGGGCGACCGCGTTCTCCACCCTGGCGGGGTCGCCGAAGAGCTGCTCGACGATCAGCAGGCTGCTCACGAAGGTCACCAGGAAGCCGACCAGGATGGCGTAGAGCTGCGCGCCTTCCCTGAGGCTCACGTTGCCCCGGATCGGGCGGTAGAGACCGACCAGCGCCCGTAGCCCGAGCCGCTTCCAGCCGATCCCCACGATCAGCAGCGCGGCCAGCGTCGGCGCGAAGGGGAACGAGAACATGGGCAGCAGGATCGGCATCTTGCTGGCGGCCGCCTGCATGTACAGCAGGACGCTGTCGCCGTGGTGGTGGAGTGTCGGGTGCGCCGCCCGGGTCGCGTCCCGGTAGCCCACGAACTCGCCGTAGGCGCTGTAGTCGGGGCCGCGTTCCCCCTGCAGCACGACCTCGACCGTCATCAGGTAGATCCAGGCCAGCAGGCCGATCAGCACGGCCGCGGCGTAGAAGGTCCAGAAGGGATGGCGTCGGATCAGGTCGCGCATTGGTGTCTTGCCCTCCTCATCGGATGTGCTCGGCGACGGTCGCGATCAGCGCGTGGTGCCAACCGGTGGCCGCGTCGGTGCGGTTGACGGTGCCGGCGAGATAGATGCCCGCGGCGGGGTCGTGGTCCATCTTCGCGCCCCAGGCGCCCGAGTGTCCCCACAGCTCGCCGGCCTGGTAACCGGTCCTGAACAGCCCGAGCCCGACACCGGTTCGCCGCGGCGCGAGACCCGGCGGCTGCTGCCAGGCGGTCATGTCGCGCAGGGTCGGGTCGGAGCCGTAGAGTTTCCGGTCCATCAGCGCTCGCAGGAAAAGGACGAGGTCTCCGGCGGTGGTGACGAGGCCGCCGCCGCCCCAGTCGAAGGACAGGTTCCCTCCCGAGCTCAACACGGCCGTGCCGCGGGCATGAACGTCGGACTCCGGCTGTCGACGGGGTCCGAGCGGCGGATCGTCCCGGTAGGCCAGGTAGGTGTCGCCGAGACCGCAGGGCTCGATGATCCGGTCCCTCAGGTTCGCGTGGTAGCTCTCGCCGGTGACTCGCTCGACGAGCAGCGCGAGCAGGACGAAGGCGGTGTCGCTGTAGTGGAACGCGGAGCCCGGCTCGAACAGCGCCTCGCTCATTCCCGGCTGCGACAGGTAGTAGTTGATGACGCCGCGTTCGTTCTCCGCGTCGCCGTCCGGCAGCCAGGGGGACCACGCGGCGGTCATGTCCCGCGTCGCGTTGCTGCCGATGATCGATCCCGGCGCCGCTCCGCCGGCATCCGCTGAGGTCCGGGAGCCGTCGTCGACGAAGGCGTCGCGGAACCCCGAGGTGTGCGACAGCATGTGACGGAGGGTGACGCCGGCAAAGGCGGGCCGCCCGCCCCGTGTGAGGAGCCGCTCCTGCACGTCGTCGGAGAAGACCTCGAACTCGACGTACCTGGCGTCGACTCCGGCGGGCCCGAGGGCGCCTTCCTCGGCGAGCTGAAGCACGAGGAGCGCGGTCATCGACTTGCTCACGCTCGCCGTATGAAAGCGATGCCTGGGCGTCATCGCCTCGCCGGTGTCCTCGCGCGCGACGCCGACGGCGTGCTCGTAGGCGAAACCCGCCGCCGGCGCCTCGATCCTCGCCACCGCGTTCCGGGCGCCGGCCGCCAACTGGTCTTCGAGCAGCGAGTCGAGCTCGCGCTCGAGGCTGCTGGAGGCGTTCGTGGCCGGCACGTTCTGCGTCATCCCGGGACCTGCCGGGTGGCGGCCGACAGCCGCGCCTCTCGACGGCGAATGAAGCGCTGGATGACCGCGTGGCGCTCCGCGGTGAGCGGGTAGCGGAACAGGACGACGCCGCAGGCCAGGAGGAACACCGGCGCGACCACGCCGACGATGACCTGGAGCCCGAGGTTCGCCGACGCCGTGTTCTCCGAGATCGCCGGGTCGTACCCGACCCAGGCGAGCAGGAAGTAGCCCAGTGAGTAGCCGACCGCGTTCATGCCCTTGTAGATCAGGTGCTGGAGGGCGAAGTAGTTGCCGGTGCGCTGCTTGCCGCTCTTCATCAGGTCGTAGTCGGCGGTGTCCGTGAGCATCGCCATCGGCATCATCATGTGCGGCGCCTGGAAGATGGAGATCGCGGCGCCGAACAGCGCGATGACGAAGAACGGCGTGGCCCCGGGCGGCATGACGAAGATCAGCGGGAAGACGAGGGCCTGACCGAGGACGCCGAGCCCCCAGGTCCGGTGCTTGCCGAGCCTGATCGCCAGCCAGCCGGTCGGCGGCATGGCTGCGACCTGAACCACGATGACGATGAGCAGGAAGATGGCCACCCGGTCGCCGAAGCCCCAGTAGTTCGACAGCGCGATGATGAGCACGGAGTACGAGACGCCGGAGGCGATGTAGTTCAGCGACTCCGCGGTCATCAGCGACCAGAACGGGCCGTTGCCCCGGACCGCCCTGAAGGACTCGATGATCGACGTCTGGGGCTGTCCGGCGCTGTGACCGACCGGCGCGCCGATGCACGCCGCCCCGAGCAGGAGCGGGATCAGCGCGATGCCGATCCAGCCGAACAGGGCCATCGTCTGGTGATCGAACTCGGCCGAGGACAGGAGTCCGACGGACTCGTGGGCGAGCAGCGGCGGCAGGATGAAGAAGAGGAGGCCCCCGACGAGCAGCGCCGTCGTCAGGTAGAGCGACAGTCGCGACCGCTCGCCGTAGTCGTCGGAGAGCTCGCTCGACCAGGCCCGGAGCGGGATGTTCATGACCGTCATCGCGACGTAGTAGAGGAGCAGGCCCAGCAGGAAGTACCAGTTGCCGGCGCCGGCCGGGGGCATGAAGAAGACCCACATGGCGAGCATGCCGAGGAGAGAGCCCGCCAGGAGCCAGGGCTTGCGGCGGCCCCAGCGACCCTTCGTCGCATCCGACAGGTAGCCCATCGGCGGGTCGGTCAGGGCGTCCGCTATCCGGGCGACGAGCATCGCCGTGCCAATGCCGGCGGTGGTCGCCGCGGTGTGCTGGGCGTAGAACGCGGCCAGGACCGCCGGCATCGGAGGAATGAACAGCGCGAGCGGGATCCCCGGGCTGGCGTAGAACAGCAGATGTCGCAGCGGGACCCGCTTGGCCAAGCGTCGTTCTCCTTGCCGTAGTCCGGTTCAGTATAGTCAGAAGTGACCCGCAAGTCAGTTTTGCGCGAGTTGGAGAACACCGTGCGCATCGACCGCATCGAGACCATTCACCTCTACTTCGAGTACCCCGAGGGGAAGGGCTGGGTAGGGCCCTGGGGCAGGGTCAAGGGCCGCCTCGCTTCGCTGATCCGGGTGCACACCGACGACGGCCGCGTTGGGACGGGCTCGGCCTACTCGCATCCGGAACTGGTGGAGGTGACGGTCAAGCACCTGCGCCCGTTCCTGATCGGCCTCGATCCGTTGCAGATCGAGAGGATGTGGTGGCGCCTGTTCTTTCGCACCAACTGGTACGGCCGCAAGGGCGTGGCGCTGACGACGATGGGCGGCCTCGACCAGGCGTTCTGGGACCTTCTCGGCCAGCAGGAGGGGAAGCCGGTCTGGGAACTGCTCGGCGGCGAGGATTCCCGTGTTCCGGCCTACGCGAGCGGCCTCCTCTACAGCTCACCCGCGACGGTCGCCGATACCGCTGTCCGCATGGTCGAGAAGGGCTTCCGGCGGGTAAAGTTCCGCACCGGCGTCGACGAGCAGTACGACCGCGAGACCGTCAGCCTGACCCGCGCCGCCGTCGGCCCGAAGATCGACCTGATGGCCGACGGAACCCGGCGCTACAACCTGGAGATGGCGACCTCGCTGGCGCGGCACCTGGTGGAGCACCGGATCTTCTGGTTCGAGGAGCCTTTCCAACCGCTGGAGATCGACGACCTGGTGGCGCTGAGGCAGGTCGCCGGCCTGCCGATCGCGGTGGGAGAGTGCGAGTTTGGCGTCGAGGGCTTTCGCGAGCTGATCCGCTGCGGCGCCGCGGACATCCTCCAGGCCGACGCCAGCCGCTGCGGCGGCATCAGCGAGCTGAACAGGATCGCGGAGATGACGAAGAACGCGGGGCTCCAGTTCGCCCCCCACAGTTGGTGCGATCCCGTGGCCGTCATCGCCAACGGCCACGTCGTCGCGGCGCACCGGCACGGTCTGACCGTCGAGGTCGACCAGACCGGCAACCGCTTCATCGAGGGCTTGCTCGGCGAGCCGCTGACGGTCGAGGACGGACTGCTCGATCTCGGCCGGCGTCCCGGACTCGGCATCGAACTCGATCCCGACTTCGTCGAGGAGCACCGGTTGCCCGACGTGACGCAGATTCCGGACGGGAACCACGGCGACATGATCTTCGGGTTCCACGCCACCGATCCGATTCCGCCGTACACGACGCTGGACGGGAAACGGCTCGAGTTCTAGCGCCGGCCCGTCTGTTCGACCAGACGCCGAAACCTCGACGACTTCGGCAGCTCCGGATCGCCCCCGAAGGCGGCCCGGTAGATGATGAGACTGTGCAGGTCGACGAAGGAACGCCGCTTTGCCGGCGTGTGGTGCCAGGCGTCGTCGATGCGATGGCGGGCGAACAGCGCCTGGTCCATGCCGTCGCCGAGAGCGTTGACCAGCTCGCGGAGCGGTCCCCGATCCTTCGCGTCGATGCCGAGGAATGAGACCAGGAACGACACGATCCGGTCGGCGATCTCGCGGTTCCGGCGGTTCCAGAGTTCCGCGAACGGCTCCTCGACATCGGTCATGCGCACCAGGCAGCGGATCATCCCGGAGTTCTTTCTGAACACATCCGCGTACCAGGCGACGATCGTGCGAACCATGTCGTAGGCGTCCATGTCGAGATCGAGCTCCGGGAAAGTCGACATCTCGTAGGCGACGTACTCCCGGCACAGCTCCTCGAGAAAGGCGCTCCTGCTGTCGAAGTAGATGTAGAAGGCGCCCTTCGCCACTCCGGCCTGGCTGCTGACCCGGCTGATCATCAGCGAGTCGACGTTGGTCGTCTGCAGCAGCTCGCAGCCGGACGCCATCAGGCGAACCCGCGTCCGCTCGCCCTTGGCCTTCCGGAGGCCCTCCTCGGCAGCCAGCGCCTCATGGAAGGCGGCGGGTCGCCGCGGCCCGCCGACGAGGCGCAGACGGGAGGAGGCGTTGGCCTCGGGCATCAGGAGCTGCCGCGGTTGAACACGAAGTAGTCGTGCGAGGCCCGCGCGATCTCCGCGATCACCGGTTCCATCGCCGCGTTGGACGGCAGCTTCGACTCCTTGACGAAGACGACCGAGATCACGTGGCCCGCGTCGCCCGGCAGGGTGATGACGCCCACGTCGTTGGTGCTCTCGCCGATCGTGCCGGTCTTGTGGGCGACCGGGGTGTCCGGCGGCAGCGCTCCCGGGATCCGGTTCTCGCCGGTCTGGCAGCGGGCCATGATGTCGATCAGCAGGGCTGAGCTCTTCTCGCTGAGGATCTCCCGCTTCCAGATCTTCCGCAGCAGGGCGGCCATCGCCCGGGGCGTCGCGGTGTCGCGTGGATCGGCGTTGAACGTCTCGTTCAGTTCGGCCAGGCGGGCGTCGTCGAGTTGACTCGAGTTCCCTTCCAGGATGAGACGGTTGTACTCGGACGGCGGCATCGGTCTGGCGACGGTGGCGTCGTCCCGGCCGAGCCAGTTCGCGATCAGCGCCCGGGTCGTCCGGTCGACGCGGATCCCCCCGGCGCCGACCGCCTTCATCCGTCCGGTGATGGCCTCGGCGCCGCCGGCCTCGCGAAACAGCAGGTCGGTGGCGATGTTGTCGCTGATCCGCAGCATCAGCCCGAGGACGTTCTGGATGGTCAGGCGGGAGCCGGGCGTGTCGAAGAAGTCGCTGAGGACGCCGTAGGTGTCGACGTGATCGCTCGTCTGCATCGTGATCAGGTCGTCGAGCGAGCGCTTGCCCTCGTCGACCTGCGCGAGGATCTCGACCGCGATCGGCACCTTGTAGGTGCTCGCCATCGGGAACTGGTCGTCGGCGTTGAGCAGTATGCCGCGACCGGACTCGAGGTGGATCGCGGCGACTCCCACCGTGCCGAGGCTGGCTTCGGCGAGGCGTTCGATCTCGGCACCCAGATGCTTCAGGCCGGGATCGTCGCCCAGGAGCTCGAGACGCTCGGAGGCCGAAGCCGGTGCGGCGGCCAGGGCGACGATGGTGCATGCGATAGGAAGCGCGCGCAGGAACACGGACAGGCGGGAACGGAAGAGGTGCAATCGAGACATCGGTTCTCCTGATGATCGGGCGCCGCTCGCGAGGCCGCGGCGCCGCGGACGGAAACTGGTATACGACTGTAACCAAACCAGCAGGGGCCGGGGAGCGGAGCGCTGGCCGGCCACGGATGAGTTCCAGGGAGCTTGGGAGGAATGAGGAGAATGGAGATACGAGGCGCCGTCCTGCGGGTGGCGATGGTCGTCGTGCTCGCGGGGCCGGCCGTTGCCTTTGCGGCGCAGGACGAGGTACCTGCCTCGGCTTACGACCGCGCGGCGAAGATGCTTGGCGTCGCGTCGCTGATCTTCAACGAGACGATGACGCCGCACTGGATCGGGGACAGCGAGGCGTTCTGGTATCGCAGCGACGACCGTGACGGGCACCGATTCTGGCGGGTCGAGCCGCTGGCGAGCGACGAGCGGCGGCTGCCGGCCTTCGATCATGCCCGGTTGGCGGCGTCGCTGAGCGGCCTTCGCGACGTGCCCGCGGAGCCCCTGGCGCTGCCCTTCGAGACCATCGACCTGTCGACGGACGGCGAGGTGTCCTTCCAGATCCCGGGCGAGAAGGGGCCCGAGTCGTTCCGGTGCACGGTGGACGGCGTCGAGTGCTCGCGCGTCGAAGCGCCGGCCGCCCCGGTGGAAGAGAAGGACGAAGAGAAGGGCGACGAGGGCGTGGAGCCCGAAGCCGCCCGGCACGAGACTCCGCCCTTGCCGTCTCCCGACGGCGCGTACAGCCTGCTCGTACGCGATCACGACCTCTACCTCGTCACTACCGAGAGCGGCGAGGAGCGCCGCCTGACCGACGACGGCGTGCCGTTCCACGACTACGCCTCGCACCCCGAGGCGCGCACCTCGACGATCACCGAGAAGCGCGCCGGCCTCGTGCGCCCGCCCTCGGCTCTGTGGTCGCCCGATGGCAGGACAGCTCTCACCGTGCGCCTCGACCAGCGCGAGGTGGGTGAGATGCACGTCCTTCAGACCACCGATCTCGGCGACGGCGCCCGGCCCGTCCTGCACACCTTCCGGATGCCGATTCCCGGTGACGAGGGCGTGCCGTGGAGCGAGCTCCTGCTCGTCGACGCCGAAAGCGGCACGGTGCGGCCGGTCGGCACCGAGCGGGTCCACACGCCCTTCATGGCGCTGGCCGACCTGGGCCAGCTCTGGTGGAACGACGACGGCTCGAAGGCGTACCTGCTGCGCCGGCCTCGGGGCGCCCGCTCGATGCAGCTCGAGGAGATCGACGCGTCGACCGGTGCCGCCCGCACGCTGGTGGCCGAGACCTCCAGACACCACGTCGAGCCCGTCCTCCTGATCGGAACAGGCACGCCCAACATCCGGGTACTCGAGAGCGGCGAGGTGCTCTGGTACTCGCAGCGCGACGGCTGGGCGCATCTCTACCTGTACGGCAGCGACGGCGATCTCGTCCGCCAGGTCACCCGGGGCGCCTGGGTGGTGCGCGATCTTGTGCACGTCGACGAGGCGACGCGCACGATCTACTTCACGGCCGCGGGTCTGGACCCTGCCGTCGATCCCTACCTGCGCACCTTCGTCCGCGTGTCGCTCGACCGTACGACGTCGCGCCCGGAGATCCTCACGCCCGAACCAGGCGACCACACGGTGACGGCCTCGCCCGACGGCAAGTCGTTCGTCGACCAGTGGTCGCGCATCGACCAGCCGCCGCGGTCGCGGGTCCTGCTGCCGGACGGCCGCGTCGCGGTGGAACTCGAAGTCGCCGACTTCGAGTCGCTGGTCGAGCTGACCGCCCTGCCGGTTCCCTTCACCGTCAAGGCGCGGGATGGCAAGACGGACATCTACGGCAACGTGTTCTTCCCGCCCGGCTTCGACCCGGAGGACGGCAGCGCCAGCTACCCGGTGATCGACGGCATCTATCCCGGGCCGCAGGTGCATCGGGTGACCAAGAACTGGCACGACCCGACACTGTTCCTGAGCTACGACCTGGCGCTGGCGCAACTCGGCTTCGTCGTGGTCACGGTCGACGGCTTCGGCACGCCGCTCCGCTCGAAGGCCTTTCATGCGCGCTCGGAGGGGAACCTGCAGGAAGCCGGCGGTCTCCCCGACCACCTGGCGGCGATCCGTCAGCTCGCCGTCCGGTATCCGCAGATGGACCTCGACCGGGTCGGCGTCTACGGCCATTCCGGGGGCGGTTTCGCCTCGGCGCGCGCCATCTTTGCCTACCCGGAGTTCTACAAGGTCGCGGTGTCGTCGGCCGGCAACCACGACCAGCGGGGCTACATCCAGCTCTGGGGCGAGTCCTACCACGGCGACCCGGCGACGGTGAGCTACGAGGAGCAGGCCAACGCCTCGATCGCCCACCAGCTCGTAGGCAAGCTGCTGCTTGCCTACGGCGCACTGGACGACAACGTGCCGCCGGCGCTGACGCTGCAGGTCATCGAGGCGTTGACGAAGGCGAACCGGGACTACGACTTGATCGTGCTGCCGTCCGGCAACCACGGTTTCATGTCCGACCCGTACTTCCTTCGCCGCAGTTGGGACTACTTCGTGCGCCACCTCGCGGGCAAGGAGCCGCCCGCGGACTACCGCCTGGCGCCGCCCGGCTCGTGACGCTCATCCTGGGGCACGACGCGATGTTGACTACGACTCGGCCGGCCCTCTGCGCCGGCGCACTGCTCGTCCTCTTCGGAGGGCTGGCGTGCCAGTCCGAAGAGAACACCGTCGGCGTGGTTCTGGAAACCGCTCTCGGCGAGATCGAGGTACTGGTCTACCCGGACCGCGCCCCGATCTCGGCCAACAACTTCCTGGCCTGGGTCGCGGGCGGGCACTACGAGGGCGCGACTTTCTACAGGGTGACGCGCCCCGACAACACGACCGGGCCGAACCCGCACCAGGTGGTTCAAGGGGGACTTCTCGGTGAGGCCATGCGCAGGGGCGAGTCGTCACCTCCCGGGGCCGGGCCCCTCCCGCCGATCGTCCATGAGACGACCGACACGACAGGCATCCTCAACGAACGCGGCACGATCGCCTACGCGCGGCTCGAGCCGGGAACCGCCGACTCGGAGTTCTTCTTCAACGTCGCCGACAACCCGGCGCTCGACACCGGCAACACGACACGCCAGCCCGACGGCCAGGGCTACGCAACCTTCGGGCGGGTGGTGCGCGGGATGGAGATCCTCGAGGAGATTCAGGGTCTCCCGACGCTCACGGAAGCCGGGTCGGAAGTTACGCGCGGCCAGATGCTGGAGCAGCCGGTCGTGATCCGAAGTGCGCGAGTGCTGGGGGATACAAAGAAGGGGGACCCCGAATGACTGCAGAGTTCGCTTCCGTACATCTTGCATCCCTTGGTGCCGTCCTGCTGGGACTGATCGCCGCCGCACCGGCGCCCGCGCCAGCCCAGGACGACGGCGACGCCACCGTGATCCACTGCGGCAAGCTCCTCGACGTCGAGGCGCGGGAGGTGCTCGCCGATCAACGCATCGTCGTCGTGGACGATCGCATCGCCGCGATCGGGCCCCGCGTCGACGCGCCCGCCGGCGCGGAGAGCGTCGATCTATCGAGCCACACCTGCATGCCCGGCCTGATGGACATGCACGTTCACCTGTTCATCGACCTGACCGGCCGCACGCTCGACGAGACGGCGCCCACCCAGTCGAGCGCGTACAACGCGCTGATGGGGCTGCGCAACGCCCAGAAGCTGCTCAGCATCGGCTTCACGACGATCCGCGTCCCCGGCGACATGGACTACCACTACGCCAACGTCGAGCTGCGCGACGCGATCGAGCGCGGCTGGTACCAGGGGCCGCGGATGAAGGTGGCGCCGCACACGATCTCTCCGCTCGGCGGTCACGGCGACTTCAACTCCTACGCTCCCGACCTTCCGCACGAGGTCACCGGGCCGTTCATCGCCGACGGAGTCGACGAGGTCAGGCGCGCGGTGCGGCGCGAGATCAAGTACGGCGCCGACTGGATCAAGGTCATGGCGAGCGGCGGCGTCATGTCGCAGCACGACGACCCCGAGGTCGCCGCCTACACCGCCGAGGAGTTCCGGGCCTTCGCCGAGGAGACCCACCGCCACGGCAAGAAGATCACCGCCCACGCGCACGGTGACGCGGGCATCCGCGCCGCGGTGGAAGCAGGCTTCGACTCGATCGAGCACGGCACGATGATGGAGGCGGAGACGGCCCGGCTGATGGCGGAGAAGGGCACCTACTACGTGCCCACGCTGTACGTCCTCGACTGGATCCTCGAGCGCGGCGCCACCGGCGGGATCTCGGCAGGCAACCTCGCCAAGGCGGAACTGGTGGCGTCGAAGCACAGCGACTCGGTGAAGATGGCGGCCGAGCGCGGCGTGAACCTGATCATCGGCTCCGATCCCATCTTCCCGATGGAAGAGTCGATCCGCGAGTTCACTTCGCTCGCCCGGCGGGTGCCGGACAACTGGCTGGTGCTGCGCGCCGGCACGATCAACCCGGCACGCATGCTCGGACTGGAGGGCGAGATCGGCACGCTGGCCGTCGGCAAGCAGGCCGACATCGTGGCGTCGCCGGGTAACCCGATCGACAGGATGCAGAACATCGAGAACGTCACCTTCGTGATGAAGGGCGGCGCGATCGTCCGTAACGACTGACCGGCGTTACTGCCCCCAGACCTCCTCGAAGACGCGGAGGTAGTTCTCGCCGAGGAACTTGCGGATCGTCTCGTCGCTGTGGCCGCGGCGCACCAACTCCTCGGTGATGGCGGGGACCTTGCCGATGTGCTCCAGACCCTTCGGCGCGAGTTCGATGCCGTAGTGGTCGCTGCCCATGCCGATGTGGTCCGGGCCCATCACGTCGAGCGCGGTCTCGATGTCGTCGACGACCTCGGACAGGTTGCGGTGGGTGATGTGGATGAGGCCCAGCACGCCGCCGTTCTCTGCGAGCGCCTCCAGCATCTTCCGGTCGCGCGGCAGTTCCAGGCGGGTGCGGGGAAGGGTCCCTCCGCCGAGGCGGGACTCGGGGTCGCTGTTGGGGAACATGGTGGGCGTCGTGTGGGAGAGGATGACGGGACGGTCGACCCGGTCGAGGATCTCCCAGAAGCCGCGTTCGCCGATGTGGACCAGGTCGACGACGATGCCCTGTTCCACCATGCGGTCGATGAGCGCCTTGCCCGCGGCCGTCAGGCCGCCCTGGTCGTCGGCGGCCCAGCAGCCGTCGGCGTAGATGTTGCGGCGGGTGTGGGTCAGGCTGGCCACCCGCAGGCCGAGCTTGTAGTAGAGATCGAGAAAGCGCGGGTCCGCCCCCAGTGCCTCGCAGCCTTCGAAGGAGAAGACGAGCGCCACGCGTCCGTCGTGCTTGGCCAGGCGGATTTCGGCCACCGAGGTGGCGAGCACCAGGTCGTCGAGCCGCTCGACCTCGTGGTGCAGGTTCCAGGTCATCTCGAGCCCGCGATGCAGCGGGTTGTTGAGCTGCTCGTCGTCGAGGTAGACCGCGCAGAGCTGCGAGGTGATGCCGCCTTCCCGCCATCGCCGCAGGTCGTACTGGCCCATGCAGCCGAACCAGACGGTGTGAGCCGACATGCCGAACAGGGCGAAGGGGCCGATGTCGAATCCGAGCGGCGGCTGCCAGCCCTCGGAGTCGGGGAGCTCGACCCGCTGATCCAGCTTCATCTTGCCGTCGCTGACGGGAATCAGGATGTCGCAGTGACCGTCGATCACGATCGATTCGCGGTGAAGGGCGGCGGCGCGCTCAGAGATCTCCATCAGTGTCCCCTCCTGATTCCGGGCCGTTGACGGTGGTGGCTCAGTGCGACAGGGCCAGACCGCTGAGCAGGGTGGTCGCCGCCGCCTGGCGCTTGCCGTCCGCACCGATCGTCGCCCCGACGACGTAGCCGCGGGGCGCCCGCGACTCGATGCCGGGCGGAACCACCTTGATCTGGAGCCCGAGCCCGCGCGCCGCCTCGATCAATTCGGGCGAGAAGTCGCCTTCGATGACCTGTGTGCTGGGCGAGCCCAACGGGCCGAAGGCCGGCAGGTGCGGCGAGGGAGCGTCGATCGCCTGCTTGATGTCCATCTCCCAGTCGAGCAGGTTCAGGAGCACGCTGATCGTCTTCTGGTGCAGACCGGAACCGATGGAGGCAAGGGCGGCCACCGGCTTGCCGTCCCTCAGGACGATCATCGGCTCGGTCGGGTCCGGCAGCCGCTTGCCGGGGCCGGTCTCGGCGATCAGCGCCTGCTGAAAGGACGCCGAGTCGGGAATCGAGATGCCGTCGACGAAGATCGCGGTGTCGCCCCAGGCCGACGTGTTGATCGTGTGGACGACCGCGGCGACGTTGCCGTACGCGTCGATGGCGACGATGGCGTCCGAGTGCTTCGGATCGATCGGCGCGGGTACCTTGACCAGAGGCGGAATGCCCGATTGCATCCTCTTCCAGAGCCCCGCGGCGTTCTCCTTGCTGGTCCGGCCCGCCAGGGTGGCGTCGAGGTCTCCGTACAGCGTACGGCGCATCGGTTCGGGCAGGAAGACGAGGCTCATCAGGTTGGTCATCTGGTTCACCCAGAAGAAGGCCTCCGGCGACTTCGCGTAGTGACCCATGTCGCGCAGCCCGGCCGCCTCGGAGACGTTGAGCACCTCGGCGACGTGGACGCCGCCCTGCGCCGGCAGGCCGTGGCCGTAGACGTCGAAGCCGTTGTACGTGGAGTGCATCGGCTCGGCGACGAGGGCCTCGTAGCTCCGCATGTCCTCCATCGAGAGCTTGCCGCCGTCGCGCTGGACCGCCTCGACCAGCCGTTCGGCCCAGGGGCCGCGGTAGACGTAGTCGATCCCCTGGTCGGCGACGGCGCGGAGAGTCGAGGCGAGTTCCGGCTGCCGCAGCAGATCCCCCTCGCCGAGAAAGGCGCCGTCATCGTCGGTGAAGATGCGGCGGGTCGGGGGCAGGCGGGAGAGCGCCTCCTTGCGCATCTCGATCATGCTCGTGTGGATGGAGCCGAGCAGGACGCCGTTCTCCGCGTAGTGGATCGCCGGTTCGAAGAGGCTGGCCCACGGCAGCTTCCCGAAGCGGTCGTGCGTGGCGCCGAGACCGCCGAAGAAGCCCGGCACCAGGGCGGTGCGTCCGCTCGGCTGGTGCTTGGCGCCGATCGTCGTCGAGGTCGGGATCGTCATCGGCTCGGTCTCGCCACGGACCGTGTCGTAGGCGCCGTTGATGTTGAACACTTCGCCGCTCTCCGCCTCGTAGTAGACGAGGTTGAAGATCCCGGCGTAGCTGACCCAGGCGCCGCCGGCCAGCGAGATCTGGGTGAGCGCGGTGGCGATCACGGCGTCGGCGGCGGTGCCACCCTGGCGGAGGGCTTCGAGGCCGGCCCTGACCGCCGCCGGCCCGGTGGTGCCGCTGATCACGCCGTTCTCGCCTTCGGCCAGCGGCTTGTCCGTCTCGAAGAAGGCGTTCAGTTCGTCAAGTGCCTCGAGATCGCTCCAGTTGGCCGGGCTGAGGTCGACCGTCGCCTCGTCGGCCGCGCCGGCGAAGGCGGCAGGTGTGGCGAGGACGAACCAGGTGGCGAGGCAGAGTGCGCGGAGCCTTGTCTTCTTCATCGTGTTCTCCTCAGGTGCGGGAAGCGGCTGACGGAGCTTACGTCGACCGCGACCTCGTAGCGTGCATCCAGCGCACGAGCAGAGGCGTCAGCGCGCCGAGGACCGCCGCGACGAGCAGAGCCAGCAGCCCGATTCGCGTGTAGACGCTGCCGTACACAGACAGCGCCGCTTCGAAGTCGGCCACCTCGCCGCCGACTGTCGTGGCGCTCGTCAGCCGGGCGATCAATCCCGAGATGTAGCTCGAGGCGGCGTAGGCGAGCATGAACGACCCCATCATCGTCGAGACGATCTTCTTCGGCGAGAGCCGGGTCACCATCGACATGCCGACCGGCGCCAGGCAGAGCTCGCCGGCCACCATCAGCAGGAAGGTGAGTGCGAACCAGATCAGCGCCACCTTGCCGTCGTCCGGCCGCAGGGCGCTGCCGAGAACCAGCACCAGGAAGGCGAGGCTGATCTGCACGATCGCGAGAACGAACTTGACGGGCGTCGACGGCTCCCGGCCGCGCCGGCCGAGCGCGATCCACAGCCAACTGAAGAGCGGCGCCAGCGCGATGACATAGATCGCCGGCAGGGATTGCAGCGTGGAGGCCGGAATCTCGAAGCCTGCGAACTCGCGGTCGACCATGCGGTCGGCGAAGAGGTTGAGCGAGCTGCCCATCTGCTCGTAGAAGGCCCAGAAGCCGATCGTGAAGGCCACCAGGACGGCGCAGGCCAGTAGCTGGTCGCGCTCCGTGCGATCGCACCGTCGCAGCGCGTAGTAGAGGACGAAGAGGCCGAGCGCCGCGCCGGTGGCCGACAGCAGGCCGCCGACGACCGGCGGATGCTGGAGCACCCACCAGACGCCGCCGACCAGCCCCAGGCTCGCGAGGTAGATGGCGGCTTCGCGAGGGAGTCCGGGGAGCACGCGCTCCTTCAACGCCCCGGGCCGCGGCGGATCCGCGTGGCCGCGGAGGTACTTCTGGCCCCTCAGGTAGAGCAGCAGTCCGGCCAGCATGCCGACGCCGGCGAGACCGAAGCCGTAGCGCCAGCCGTAGGTCTGGCCCAGCCAACCGCAGAGCAGGGGCGCGACCGCCGCGCCCAGGTTGATCCCCATGTAGAAGACCGTGAAGCCGGAATCCCGGCGCGGATCGCCTTCCTCGTAGAGGGCGCCAACGACCGTGGACGCGTTCGTCTTGAGGAATCCGACGCCGGTCGCGATCAGCGCCAGCGCCAGGTAGAACAGGCTCAGGTGGAAGTCGCTGCGTTCGACGACGAGCCCTCCAGCGGACGAGACCTCCGTCGCCGCCGGTCCCTCGATCGTCATCAGGAAGTGACCGGCGACCAGCAGCAGGGCGCCGAAGGTGACCCCCTTGCGCGGACCGAGCCAGCGGTCCGCCACCGCGCCGCCGAGCACCGGCAGCAGGTAGACCATCGACGCGTAGGCGCCGTAGAGCACGAAGGCCCGGCTGTCGCTGAAGAGGAAGTGCTGCGTCAGGTAGAAGATGAGCAGCGCCCGCATGCCGTAGTACGAGAAGCGCTCCCACATCTCGACCAGGAAGCAGACGCCCAGGCCGGGCGGGTGGTCGCGGAAGACCGGGATCCTTCGCCAGAGGCTCATGGTTGGAGCACCCTACAGTCCGGGCACGGGTGTCGCCTTCCGACAGCCCCCGGGGACCCTCTCCTCCGGCCCGGAAGGCTGGAGGGCGTCGCGGACGAAGGGGCGCGGGACGTAGACTCGGCGCCTCGGCAATCCACGACGAAGGGAACGGACGACTTGGCAAACAAGGTCGCAATCGTCACCGGCGGCGGCAGCGGGATCGGCCGCGCGGTAACACACGGATTGGTCGAGGACGGCTACGACGTGCTCATCGCCGGCCGCCGCGAGGATCGGCTGGTCGCAACGAAGAGCGGCGCGCGCGATTCCGGGAAGGTCTCGACCGTAGCCGCGGACATCAGCACCGTGGAGGGCGTCCAGGCGGTGTTCGACGCACTGGCGAGCGCGTTCGGCCGGCTGGATTTGCTGTTCAACAACGCCGGCACTGGCGCGCCGCCCGTGCCGATCGAGGACCTGACCCTCGAACAGTGGAACCGGGTGGTCGGGGTCAACCTGACCGGCGCCTTTCTCTGCACGCAACGGGCGGTCAGGCTGATGAAGGAACAGGATCCCCAGGGCGGACGGATCATCAACAACGGTTCCATCTCCGCGCACGTGCCGCGCCCGAACTCCGCTCCGTACACGGCCACGAAGCATGCGATCACCGGGCTCACGCGGTCGACCTCGTTGGACGGCCGCAGGTTCAGCATCGCCTGCGGACAGATCGACATCGGCAACGCCTACACGCGAATGACCGCGCGGATGTCCGAGGGCGTGGCCCAGCCCGACGGCAGAACAATGCCGGAGCCCACGATCGACGTGCGCGCCGTCGTCGACGCGGTGCGCTACATGGCCGCGCTCCCGCTCGACGCGAACGTGCCCTTCCTGACGGTGATGGCGAACCAGATGCCGTTCATGGGCCGGGGTTGATTCGATGAACCGACGCTCTTTCCTGAAAGCCGGCGCGGTCGCCGCGGCAATGCCGATCGTCTCGCAGGCGCGGAGCTTCGGACTGGTCGCGGCCGCGCCCGAAGTCGCGGTCGACCCGGTCACCCTCCAGCAGCTTCTCGACGAGGCCGCTCGCAGCCTCGGCATCGTCGGCGCCCAGCTCGCGGTCTTCGACGGCGAGGCGGTCCGCGAGGTCGCGACCGGCCTCGCGGTCCGTGAACGCAACCTGGCGGTCACGCCCGACACCCTCTTCCAGATCGGATCGACGACGAAGGTGTTCAACGCCGCCGTGGTGATGGCGCTGGTCGACGAGGGAACGCTCGACCTCGACGAGCCCGTTGGCAGCTACCTCGACGGCGCGCCGCTGACGAGCGACCAGCCGCCGGTCGACATGACGCTGCGTCAACTCCTCTCGATGTCGTCGGGACTCGACAACGGGCCGTACACGGATCACGGCCGCGGCGACGACGCCCTGGACCAGTACGTCGCCTCACTTGCCGGGATTCCCGGGATCTTCGAGCCGGGGACGGCCTACGGCTACTCGAACGCGGGCACCTGCGTCGCCGGGCTCGCGGCGCAGCGGGTGACGGGGAAGAACTGGGAGACCCTGCTCGCCGAGCGGATTCTCGAGCCGCTCGGACTCGAGCACTCCGCGAACTTCCCGGAAGATCTGCTCTACCACCCGGTGGCGCTCGGCTACGCGCAGACGCCGGTCAGTCCCCAAGGCGAGCTGGTGCCGTTCTGGGGTCTGCCGCGCAGCATGGCGCCGGCGGGCGCGACGCTGTGCTGCAGCGCCGGCGACCTGGTGCGGTTCGCGGCCCTGTTCCTGCGTGGCGGCCAGTCGGCCGAGGGCCGGCAGGTGCTGTCCGAGAAGGCCGTCGAGGCGATGCAGACGCCCGAGATCGACATGCCGGCCAGGGTCATCGCCCAGAAGTGGTGCCCCGGTCCGTACTGGAAGCGCTGGGGCGGCGAGGTGATCTACGGCCACAGCGGCACGAACAGCGGCGGCTCGTCCCTGCTGCTCTGGTGTCCGAGCAAGGGCGTCGCGGCCGCGACGATCTCGAACGTGCCGAGCCAGGGCTATCCGCTCGCCGACCGCGTCTTCGACACCCTGTTCCCGGAGGTCTTCGGCATCGCCAAGCCGGAAACCCCCACTCCCGATTCCGTGACGCCGGTGGAGGTCGATCTCGAGCGCTACGTCGGGCGGTTCGAGGCAGTGGGCAGTCGCTTCTCGTTCTCCGCCGACGGCGACCGGCTGATGGCGCGGTCGCTGGGCGGCGGCGGCGTGCTCGAGTCGGAGCTGATCCCGCTCGGGAGCGACCGGTTCCTGCCGCGCGACCCGGCGATGGGCGGCAACCGCGGCTGGGACGTGGCGTTCTGGGGAGACGACGGCAACGGGCGCGCGACGCACTACCTGAACGGCGTCTTCGCGATGCGTCGCAGCGGCTGATCGTGGCCGGCAAGCTGAGCGTCACACACTGGGCGCGCCGGCGCCGGCTTCCGGAAGTGACACGCCGCGCAGCGGCGACCTTGATGTCGGCGCTGCCTCTTCTGGCCGCCCCGCCCGAAGCCGCGGCGCAGGAGCCGTACGCTCCGGATCGCGTAGCCCGGGCCGCCTACGACCAGGCCGCCGGCCTGCTCTCCCGGAACGTCCAGGGGACGGTCAGGAACGTCGAAGTCGTCCCTCACTGGATCGGCGACCGTGACGAGTTCTGGTACGAGCGCGACACCAAACAAGGCACCGAGATCGTGATGGTCGACGCCGCCACGGGCGGGAAGCGCCCGGCTTTCGACCAGGAGCGCCTGGCCGAAGCGCTGTCGGAGGCGACCGACGCCGCGCACGATCCGCTGGACCTCGGCATCGTGTCCCTCGACTTCGCGCTCGACGGGGGCGCCGATGGCGCAGTGGTCCGAACCGCGACCTCGGCCGCGAACTGCGACCTGGAGACCTACACCTGCGAGGCGCTGCCGGGCTTCGTCACCGACCCGCTTCAACTTGTGGCGCCGGACCGGTCCGTTACCGCCTTCGCCCGAAGCCACGACGTCTGGCTGCGCGACCTGGACGACGGCACCGAGCGGCAGCTCTCGCAGGACGGCGAGGAGCACTTCGGCTACGGCGCACTGCCGGGCTGGAGCGCGAAGCTCCAGCTTCTGCGGCAGGGCCTCGAAGGACCGTTGACCGGCGCCTCGTGGTCGCCCGACTCGGCGAAGCTGCTCATTTCCCGCACGGACGAGAGGAAGGTCGGCGCGTACCCCTACCTGGACCTCCTGCCAGCCGACGGCAGCGCCCGGCCGCGGACGCTGGAGAAACGGGTCGCCCTGATCGGCGACCGGGAGATCCCGCGGTTCCCGATGTTCGTCTTCGACGTCGCCAGCGGTGCGAGCCGCCGTGTGCCGCTTCCCGACGACTGTTTCGGAGAGCTGGGCGCCACGCCGCCGCAGGCGATCTGGACGCCCGACTCGCGCCGCGCCTTCTTTCTCTGCCTCGCCCCCGACGCGAGCCGCTTCGAGCTCGTCCGGTACGACCTCGCCTCGGGGCGCGCCGAGACCGTCTTCGAGGAGGAGGCCGACTCCTTTCTCGACCTGAACCACAGCCTCTACCGGTCGATGGGCGCCAACGTCCGCGTGCTGGCGGGCGGCAGGCAGGCGATCACCTTCTCGCAGCGGGACGGCTGGGGACATCTCTACCTGGTGGACCTCGAAGGCGGCCGCGACATTCGGCAGCTCACGCGCGGCGAATGGGTGGTCCACGACATCGTGGCCGTCGACGAGAGCGAGGGCGCCGGCTTCGTCTACTTCACGGCCGGCGGGCGCGAGCCGGGGCGGAACCCGTACTGGCGGCACGTCTACCGGGCGCCGCTCGAGGTCGACGCCGAGGTCGAGCTCCTGACGCCCGAGCCGGCGGATCACGCGGTCACCGTGGCCGCCCCGGCCCTGATCGGCGCCCCCTCGACGTTTGCGCCGAGCGGCCGCTACACCGGCCACTCCTGGGGCGGCTACTCCTCGGCGCTCGCCATGCTCCGCTACCCGGAGGTCTACAAGGTCGCCGTGTCATCCGCGGGGCCGTACGACTACCGCTACCTCTATCCGCCGTTCGTCAAGTGGACGGGCTGGCCGGAGTACGAGGACGGCGGACGGTTCGCGCCGGATGCCGCCGCCCGGCCGGTCAATCTGACCCCGCACGCGGCGCTTGCTTCGAAGCTCGAGGGCAAGATGCTGATCGTCTACGGCGAGCACGACGAGAACAGCCTGCCCGCCTCGACGGCCACCTTCATCGACGCGCTGATCGACGCCAACCGGGACTTCGACCTGCTGCTCCTGCCGAATCGCGATCACTTCTTCACCCAGGAGCCGTACTTCATTCGCCGGCGCTGGGACTACTTCGTCAGGCACCTGCTGGGAGCGGAGCCGCCCGCCGACTACAGCTTCCCGCAACCGTGACCGGGCGGAGCCGAGCGCCAGGGCCCGCCGTCGCCGCCTCGCTTCGTCTCGAAGACCTGGCGGTCGATCCCTATCCGCACCTGGTGAAACTGCGGTCCGAGGGGGCCGCGGTTTGGGCGCCGAATCTGGGCATGTGGGTGGTCGCCGGCTACGACGAGACGGTGTCCGTGCTGCGCGACCCGGAGCGGTTCACCAACGACTCGCCGAAGTCCCTCATCCAGGCGACCTTCGGCCGCCAGATGCTGTCGGTCGAGGGCGAGGAACAGAAGCGCCACAAGCAGGCGTGCCTCGCTCCCTTCACCGGCAAGGCCTCCCGGGAGATCTGGCAGCCGCGGGTCGACAGGCTCTGCGCGGAACTGCTCGAGGCCCGCGAGCGGGCGGCCGCCGGTGGGGCGGTCGAGGTCGACCTGATGGCGGACTATGCCGCGCCGGTCGCCCTGGAGACGATGGGAATCGTCGTCGGTCTGCCGTCCGCCGACCTGCCGCGGGTGCGCGCCTGGTACGAGGTGTTCGCCCGGTCGCTGGCGAACTTCGAGGGAGACGCCGAGCTCCATCGCGCCGGCCAGGAAGCCGCGGCCGCGATGCGCGAGTACCTGGCGGAGAAGCTGGACGGACAGCAGCCGGCCGGCGAGGCTGATGGCGGAACGCTGATCGAAGTCCTCTCCGGGCCCGGTGGCACCCTTGCCCGGTCGGAGGTGCTGGCGAACCTCCTGATCGTCCTGTTCGGCGGCATCGAGACGACGGAGTCCATGATCGGCAACGCTCTCCACTACCTGCTGAGCGAGCCCGGTCTATTGGCTGCCACGCTCGATTCCTGGAACGAGGGGGAAGCGGCCTTCCACGCCGCGGTCGAAGACGTGATGGAGGAGTCGCTGCGCTATGACCCGGCGGTGCAGACGCTCACCCGGCACGCGACGGCGCCGGTCCGAATCGGCGGCGCGGAGATCGCTGCCGGCGAGACCGTGCAGTGCATGGTCGGCGGCGCCAACCGGGATCCGGCGGTGTTCGAAGACCCTGAGCGCTTCAAGCCCGGCCGCGCCAACGTCCGCAAGCATCTGGCCTTCGGCCTCGGCAACCACTTCTGCCTGGGAGCCCAGCTCGCCCGTGCCGAGACCCGCTCGGCGCTGCGGACCCTGCTCGAGCGCTGGCCGGGCGTCGAGCTCGATCGTGCGTCTTCGCGACCGCCCTACGGCCACGAGTTTCGCAAGCCCGACCGCCTCGTGGTGAAGCCGAGCGAACTCCTAGAGGCTCGTTCCTGGTTGCTGCGTGGCTGTTGACGATAGGCACACGGTCGGCGACAATAGGTACCCGTTGATATGGCCCGTTGTCTCTGGGATCCTGCGAAGAACAGACGCCTGATCGCTGAACGGGGCGTCAGCTTCGAGGAGGTTGCGACACTGATCGAAGCAGGAGCGTTGGTTGACATCTTCGACCATCCGGATCCGAAGCGCCGCCATCAGCGGATCGCCGTGATCGAGATGGGCAGGTACGCCTACCTGGTTCCCTACGTCGAGACCGAAGGAGGCGACTTCTTCCTGAAGACCATCATCCCGAGCCGGAAAGCGACCAAGAAGTACCTGAGGGAGGGTGTGGGAAAATGACCCAGCGTTCAACGAAGCTCGACTCAGCAGCACTCGACCCGGAGGAGCGCGAGATCCTGAGAGCCTACGAGGAGGGAAGTCTTCGAAGAGTCTCGAGTTCGTCTCGGGTTGCCGACCGGCTGAAATCCGCGGCTCGGGAGACACTCCGCAAGGACAAGCGAATCAACATCCGACTGCCGAGCCATGACCTGGTCGAGATCAAGCGGCTGGCGGCTCGGGAGGGCGTTCCGTACCAGACTCTGATCTCCAGCATCCTTCACAAGTACGCCACCGGGGAGCTTGGGTAGCCGAAGCGGCTCGCATGATGAGAAGAGCCTCCCAGCCCTCGTTCTCCGTGGCCTTGCTTCTGTCGGGAGTGTTCCTGGCGAGCTGCACGCAGGCGCCACGTCCGTTGGTCTTGGGCGAAGGCGAGGTGGTCGTGCTCGCCGGCGGCACGGACATGGTGCATCTGCAGCGGGCGGGCTATCTGGAGACCATCCTGACGGACGCCTTCGCCGACGCTCATCCCACATTCCGGGATCTCTCCTGGGAGGCGGACACGGTCTTCCGGCAAGGCTCCTCGCTGGAACGCTGGCGCGAAGATGGCTTCGGCGATTGGGACGCTCAGCTCGAACGTGTCGGCACCTCGGTTGTCATTGCGCAGTACGGCAAGGCCGAATCGATGGCAGGAAGCGAAGGGCTCGAGTCGTTCCAGTCGGCATACGGCGCACTGATCGACGGATTCATGAAGCACGCCGACCAGGTCGTGCTCGTGTCTCCCACGCCCTTCGAGAAGCCGGTGAGCGAGTTCCTGCCGGACCTTTCGCACCATAATCGGTCCCTCGCACGGTACGTCCGGGCAACGAAGAAGATCGCTGCGGAGCGCGGCCTCCTCTTCGTTGACCTCTTTTCGGATGCAACGCCGGGCTTGACCGAAAACGGCATGCATCTCAGGGAGGAGTCGCTACGGCACGTCTCGGAAACGATCGCGACGAAGCTCGGCTTCGAGGTCCCGTCCCGGGACCGTCTGGCCGCGCTTCATGCGGCGGTCGTCGAGAAGCAGCGCCTGTGGTTCGACTACTGGCGTCCCGCCAACTGGAAGCTGCTCTACGGCGACGACTCGACGCGGCGCTTCACCAGGTCGAGCCACGGCTATCTCTCCTTTCGCGAGGAGTGGCAGCAGCTCGTCGGCCTGATCGAGAAGGCGGAAGAGCGGGTCTGGACCGTGGCGAATGGCGGCCAGGATCCAGGGCATCGGCGTCCCGAGCCGGAAGCGCTCTTCGCCCATCCGGCCGCCGACATCGAGGCGGAGCTCGCTTCGTTCACCGTGCCGGACGGCATGAAGGTCAATCTCTTCGCGTCGGAGGCCGACGGCCTCACGAACCCGCTGGCGATTCGCTGGGACACGGCCGGCCGCGCGTACGTGACCGTCACGACGACGTATCCGCATGTCTTCCCCGGGGATGTCCCGAACGACAAGATCATCGTGCTGGAGGATGCCGACCACGACGGTGTCGCGGAGAGCTCGACGGTCTTCGCGGAAGGGCTGAACATTCCGACGGCGATTGAACTGGGCGACGGCGGCGTCTACGTTGGACAGGGTAGTGAGATTCTCTTTCTAAAAGACACCGATGGCGATGGAATAGCGGATACGCGGCGCGTCCTGCTCAGCGGATTCGGAACGGGCGATACGCACCAGGCGGTCAACTCCTTCATCTGGAGTCCCGGTGGTGAGCTGTACATGGGGCAGGGCGACGGCATCGAGTCGCGGGTCGAAACTCCCTGGGGCTCCGCCGATCTGTACCAATCCGGGTTCTTCCGTCTGCGTCCGCGCCTGCTCCAGATGCACTCTCTTCTGTACGACTTCATGGGCCCCGGCAATCCCTGGGGCGTTGCGTTCGGTGAATGGGGACAGATCTTCAGCGTCGACGGTGCGGGCGGCGTAACGCATCTTTCGCTCGGCCAGATCCCGACGACTCACCGGCGCCGCCTCGACACGATCGGCGAGCCCGGAGGATACGCCGGCATCGCCTATCTCGACGGCCGTCACCTGCCGCCGGAGTACCAGGGCCAGTTCGCGATCGGCGACTACCAGGCGAATCGGGTGAAGCGGTTCTCCGTTGCGGTCAGCGGTTCAGGTGCAGCCCTGAAGTGGGAAGAGCCGCTCATCCACTCGAGTCACCGGAACTTCCGTCCGATCGGCGTGAAGGTCGGGCCGGACGGGGCCGTCTACGTCGTCGACTGGTACAACCCGATCATCTGCCACCAGGACGACGAGTATCGGGATCCCACACGCGACAAGGCGCACGGTCGGATCTGGCGGATCACCTCTTCCTCGACGCCGCTTGTGAAGGCTCCGAACTTCCTGGATGCGCCGCTTCAGGAGGTCGTTGCCGCCCTCGAGGCGCCCGAGCGCTGGACGCGCTATCAGGCGAAGCGGGAGTTCACCCGCCGTGACACGGAGAAGGTCGCGACCGTTCTCGGAAGGTGGGTCGCGAACCTGGATCCGGAAGGCGCGGACTACGAGCGCCACCTCTACGAGGCGGTCGGCGCCTACGCCACGATCGAGGTTCCCGCGCCAACGGTCCTGTCGAAGTTGCTGGAAGCGAAGGAGCCGGGCGGACGTGCCTTCGCTTCGCGCATCGTGGGCCGATGGCACGATCGCCTGGAAGATCCGCTGGCGCTCCTTGCCAGGCGCGTGGAAGACGACGACGCGCAGGTGCGGATGGAGGCGGTTGCCGCGGCTGCCGCGATTCCCCAACCGGAGTCCATCACCGTGGTCGCGCGCGCGGCGGACCGCCCCATGGATGACTCGATGGAGTACGTCTTTTCGCAGGCGATCCAGCACCTCAGGCCGCACTGGGAGGCTGCGCACGAACGCGGAGATCTCCAGTTCGCCGAGTCGGCCCATCTCGCTGAAGTGCTGAACCGCGCTGGGGGAAGGGAGCAAATCGCGGATCTGCGCACGATCGCGTTGTCGTACCACCTCGACGAGGACACGCGTCTGAGCGCGATCGAGAACCTCCTGGCAGTCGGTGGCAAGGAAGAGATCGAAGAGTTCGTCCTCATGCCGGATCGCTATGTGAGCGGCGGCAAGTACGACGCCGACGCGCATGCACGGATCCTGGCCGCCGCCGCCAGGGCGACGCGAACCGGAAGTCTCGAGCCGCATGATCAGCCCTGGGGTCTGGCGAAGATGATGGAGCACCCGAATCTCGAACTCCGCGCCAATGCCGCTACCTTGGCCGGGGTCTGGCGGGCCGGGGACACGCAGGAGAGCCTTCTCGCGATGGCCAGGGACGACTCGTTGCCTACGTTCGTTCGGGCCGCCGCGTTCGGCGCGCTGGCAAGCCTCGAGGCGGAGGGCGGGAAGGAACTGCTCGCGGCCTATGCCGATGCGCCGCACGCGCCCACGCTGCGCGTTTCGGCGATCGAAGCGCTCGTCGTCCTCAACTCGAGAGCGGCGGCGAAGTCGGCGGTCAGACTGTTCGGGGAGCCCGGGTTGGACAACGCCACGGCCACTCGGGCCCTCGTCGCATTCCTCAACCGCGAGGGCGGCGTGCCGGCGCTGACCGCGGCGATCGAGTCCGGTGGACTCGGGCACGACGCCGCGAAGTCGCTGCTCCGTTCGTTCTACGCGAGCGGTCGTTCCGACAACGTCCTCCTGGCGGCGCTCAGCACCGCGAGCGGAGCGGACTCGCTGGAACTCGACTACGACGCCGGCCTGGTGAAGAGCCTCGCCGAGATTGCGGCGGAACGGGGTGATGTCGAGCGGGGCGCCGTGCTCTTCGTCGACTTCGGCTGTGACTCCTGCCACCAGGTCGGCGAGGCGGGAGGCGCTATCGGGCCGAGCCTGACCGCGGTCGGCACGACGCTGACGGCCGAACGGATCATCGAAGAGACGTTGTGGCCGAATCGTGAGATCAAGGAAGGATTCACCGCACTGGAGATCACGACCCGCGACTTCACGATCTACCAGGGGTACAAGCGCTGGACGCAGGAGAGCACGGCTACTGGCGATCTCGTGATCCAGGATCTGGCCACGGGGGAACTGGTCACGATCAAGGCGGAAGACATCGAGGAAGTCCGTGAGACGGGAAGCCCGATGCCCACCGGCTTGACGTCGTTGCTGTCGCAGGCTCAGCTCCTGGACCTCTTCAAGTACGTCACGACCCTGGGCACGAGGAGTTAGCAGTGAAGAAGATGCTGTGGAGTTCCGTCATCGCCGTGCTCGTCCTCGCACCCGCCACCGCGTGGGCCGCAACGGCGCAGGAGCAGGAGGACGCCGGATTCGTCTCCATGTTCGATGGCAGGACGCTGGACGGCTGGCATCCGGTGCCGGCCGACTCCATCTCGGACTGGTCCGTCGAAGACGGCATGATCGTCGGCGAGGGCAGCGTGGACCGCCTCGTCTATCTCGTCTACGACGACGTCGAACTGACGGATTTCGAACTGGAGGCAAGCTACCGCTTTCCCGGCAACGGCAACAGCGGCATCCAGATCCACGCGGTGAAGGATCCGAGCGGCAAGCGGCCGTTCGTGGGCTACCACGCGGATCTCGGCCACCTGGGCATTGGACCGCACATTCTCGGCGCGTGGGACTTCCACTTCGTCGCGCGCGAAGAGTACGCCTGTTTTCGCGGAACGAGTCTGGTGATCGATCCGGACGGAACGACGCACACCAGCGAGATCGAGGACGTCGTGAGGGAAAGCGACATCGAGCGCCATGGCTGGAACCGGGTCCGCGTCGTTGCCAAAGGGCGGCACTACCAGTTCTTCATCAACGGAAAGCTCGCCTCCGAGTTCACCGACAACGCGGAGGAAGAACGCCTGGACAAGGGCGCCATCGGCCTGCAGATCCACGACGCGGGGATGCGCGTCGAGTTCAAGGACCTGCGGCTGAAGAAGACGGCTTCCGGGAAGTAACCCGGCAGCCGTCGCCGAGGCCTAAACCACTAGGCGACGGGCCGGTCGCCCACGATCGAGACCCGTTCGCCGAAGCGTGACTGCGGGTAGTAGTCCCACACGGCGTGATGCTGGGTACAGCGGTTGTCCCAGAGCGTGAGCGTGTTGGGCTCCCAGCGCACGCGACAGGTAAGGGAGACCGTGGTGGCAATGTGCCTGAAGAGCATGTCGAGCAGACCCCGGCTCTCCCATCGACGCATGTGGCGGATGTGCGAGGTGAAACCGCTGTTGACGAACAGGGCCTTGCGGCCCGTCTCGGGATGGCGAATCACCACCGGGTGCTCGGTCCTCGGGTACGTCTTTCCCTCGGGAGGCGCGTAGGCGTACTTGCCGATGTAGGGCAGCGCGCCGTCGTGCACCGCCACCAGACCCTCCAGGAACCTCTGCATCCGCTCCGAGAGCGTCTCGTAGGCGCGGTACATGTCGGCGAAGAGCGTGTCGCCTCCCGAGCCGCACTCGGGAATCTCCTTGATGTAGAGCATCGACGCCATCGGCGGCTTCTCGTCGCACGACACGTCGGTGTGCCAGCCGTCGCCCGACGTGTACTTCGACTTCTGGGTCGTCTTGATGACGAGGATCTCCGGGTCGTGCCCGCCCTTGTACTCGGCGCTCGTGTGCAAGGGGTGGACGTGCAGCGGGCCGAAAGACCGGCCGAACTCCTTGTGTTGCTCGCGGGTGAGTTCCTGGTCGCGGAAGACGAGCACCTGCCAGTCCAGCCAGGCCCGTCTGATCTCGTCCTGCTGCGACTGTGAGAGCGGCCGGGACAGGTCGACTCCCTCGATCTCCGCGCCGATGTGAGGGGTCAGAGGTCGGATCCCGATGGGGGCTGCGGCGGGCGCCACGTCGGGGCGCGTCTCGAAAGCGGCTTGTACGGTCATGATGCCGGTCATCCTGTCATACGATCCGCCGTCCACTGATGGAGGAAGGACGATGAAACCAGTTTGCTTTGTCATGGGCGCCGGCGCCGGAATCGGCGGCACCGCGGGCAGGAGGTTTGCCCGCGAGGGGTACCACGCGGTTCTCTGTCGCCGGAGCGACGAAGACGGGCTGAACGCTCTGGTCGCCGGCATTCACGAGGAGGGAGGGGAGGCTTCAGGCTTTCTCCTGAACGCCGTCAAGGAGACCGCCATCGAGGATCAGATCGCCCACGTGGAGGAGGAGATCGGGCCGATCGAAGTGATGATCTACAACCTGGGCGCCCAGATCGGCAATCGGGACCTCGCCGATACCAGCTACAAGGCCTTCGAGCTCGGCTGGCGCATGGCGACGTTCGGGCTCTTCCGGACGGCCTTCGCGCTCTGCCCCCGCATGGTCGAGCGCGGCCATGGGACCCTGGTCGTCACCTCAGCCACGGCCGCTGCGCGCGGCAATGCGGGACAGCACTCCCATGCGGCCGCGATGGGGGGCCGCCGCCTGCTCTGCCAGACGCTGAACGCCGAGTTCGCCCCGAAGGGCATTCACGTGGCTCACGTGCTCGTGGATGGAACCGTCGACGCACCGGACACGCTGGGCAAGATGCTCGGTGCCGAGCGCTTCGAAGCCCTCCGGAACACGAAGGGAGCAGCAGACGGCCTCATCCTGCCCGAGCAGGTGGCGGAGACCTACGTTCACCTCGTCCGGCAGCATCGATCGACCTGGACGTTCGAGCTGGACGTGCGCGCGTACAACGACAAGCCCTGGTGGAACTGAGCGCTTCGCCAGCGAACCGCTCCCTGGTGGAACTGAACTGAGCGTTTCGGAGCGAAACGCTCCTTGGTGGAACTGAACTGAGCGTTTCGGAGCGAAACGCTCCTTGGTGGAACTGAACTGAGCGTTTCGGAGCGAAACGCTCCTTGGTGGAACTGAACTGAGCGTTTCGGAGCGAAACGCTCCTTGGTGGAACTGAGCACCTGGCCGCGAAGTCGCGGCGCCGGAACGGGCGACTTGCCTACTCACGCGGGGAGTAGATGACCCAGATCTTCGTGTAGCCGTCCGTTTCGAAGACTCCGGTCCACTCTTTCGGGACCGTCACCGCCTCCCCGGCGTTGATCACGAGCTCCGTTCCGTCGGAGGACGTCAGGGTCACGCCGCCCTCGAGGAAGTACATGAACTCGTCGACGCCGTACGGCTGGGTGATCTCGATCCGAGTCTTCCCGGACCTGTACATGCCGGAGGAGAAGCTCCTGTCGCTCGAGACCAGCGACGTCGCCGTCTGCGTCACGTGCCCGTCGGCGTGGGTCTGCTCGACCACGTCCGGGCGCTCGAAGATCTTGCCGCCGAGCTCCGGCTTGCTGATCTTCGCCGGCCGAACGGTCTCGTCGCTCGCGGTCACCATGGAACTCGCGAGGACTGCTGCACAGAGGATGATCAGGACTCTTCTCTTCATGGGTGGACTCCAAACGCCACGAATTCCGCCGGGGACTCGTTGCCGCCGATCGCGACGACGATGAACTGGCGACCCTCGTGCAAGTAGGTTATCGGCGCACCGGTGGTGCCGGATGGCAGCTCCGTCTCCCACACCACTTCGCCGGTGGACTTGTCGTAGGCGCGGAACTTCCTGCCCCAGTAGCGGCCTTCTTCGCCCTCGATGCCGGGGATGGCGTCGCTGCCTTCACCGATAAACAGCAGCGTCTTCGTCACCAGCGGCGCCGGCCGCCCGGCGACCCCGAGTGGCGGCACGTCGAGGCCCTCGAGCAGGGGATGGTCTCGAGGCCCATCGCCGTTGGCCGCCATCCACACGTGCTCGCCGCGATGCAGATCGATTGCGGTGATCCGACCATAGGGTGGCTTGACGATCGGGAGGCCGTCGAGGGTGGGCACGTCGGGAGCGTCGTAGCCGATCACGTAGCCGAGCGTCGCGTCGTCGGCTTCCGGCTTTGTCAGGGAGTACACGCTTGGCCAGGTGTGGGACACGGCGTAGTAGACGCCTGTCTCGGGGTCGAAGGCGCCGGTGTGCCAGTTCCCGGTTCCCCACGCACCCGGATTCGTCAGGGTGCCGAATCTTCCCTTGCTCGTCGTCCATCAGGCCGGGCGGCGTGAAGATCGGACCGAGACGGAAGGGCTTGACGAGTTCCAGGGCCCGCGCCCGGAGCTCCGGCGTGAAGTCGATCAGGTCGTCCTCAACGAATCCCTGCCGGTCGAAGGGCGGCGGCTTCGTCGGAAACGGCTGGGTCGGCGACAGTCGCTCCCCGGGGACCCGTGAGCTGGGCACGGCTCTCTCTTCGATCGGCCACACCGGCTCCCCGGTACGGCGATCGAAGACGTAGAGGAAGCCCGTCTTCGAGGGCTGCATGACGGCGTCGATACGCCTTCCGTCGACCGTGATCTCACCGAGGGTCGCCGGACCGACCGTGTCCCACTCCCAGACGTCGTGGCGCACCATCTGAAAGTGCCAGATTCGCTCGCCCGTGCTGGCGTTCAGCGCGACGAGTGCGTTGGAGTACAGGTTGTCGCCGGGCCGGTGGCCGCCGTAGTACGCCGCGGTCGGGGCCGAGAGCTGGACGTAGACGTAGCCGAGCTCCTCGTCGGCCGTCAGGCAGCACCACGACCCGAGGTCACCCGAGTACTCCCACGAGCCCTCTCCCCAGGTCTCGTTCCCCGGCTCGCCGGGCCGCGGCACGACGTGGAACGTCCACAGCCGGCGGCCCGTGCGCACGTCGTAGCCGCGCACGTCCTCCGGCGTCGCCTCCCTCTTGTTGCCGCCGTCGCCGGCGCCTCCGGTGAATCCGGCCGTCACGACGACATCGCCCACGACGATCGGCCCGGCAGTCCAGGTGAAGTCGCCGGCAAGCGGTCCCGGGAGGCGGAGGCTGACGCGTCCCTGGTCGCCGAAGTCGCCGTCGAGCTCGCCACTCGAGGCGTCGACCGAGTACAGGTAGTTGCCGCGTGCGAGGAACAGTCGTTGCTGCTCGCCGCCGGTCCAGAGGTCGACGCCTCGTGGGCTCAAGCCGCGTGCCTCCTCGATCGTCGGCTCAAAAGGCGCCTGGGACCACAAGGTCTCGCCGCTCGCCGGGTCGACCGCGCGCAACAGGCCGACCAGGTTGGTCAGGAAGAGGCGACCTTCGACCATGATGGGCGTCGATCGCAGGTTGTTGCCCGGACGCAGCTCGGGGAATTCCTCCCTGAGCTCCGGCTCCAGACCCGGCCGTCGCCACACGATGCGCAGATCGCCGACGTTCGAGGCGTCGATCCGGTCGAGCGGCGAGTAGCGCTTGAAGGTGCGGTCGCCGCCGAAGTACGGCCACTCGCCCTCTTGCGCCGCCAGGGCCGACCCCAGCACCAGCACGCCGGCGCACGCGACCAGGGTCAGACTCCTGGCGCGAGGCCGAACATCCAAGGCACCGACTTTCGAACTGAACCAGATCATCCGATCCAAAGTACCGGGTCAGTCGACGATCGCTTGCATCACGGCATTCTGGAAGTCGACCCGGAGTGGACCGCCCGGCGTCTGCACCATGAGAACCGCGGTCAGGTCCTCCTGCGGATCGACCCAGTAGCGGGTGCCGAACGCGCCACCCCAGCCGAAGCTGCCGGTGGATCGGTGGTCACCGCGGGCCGCGACGCCGTCGAGCACGACGTCCACGGTCAGTCCGAATCCCTTCCCGGGGCCGCCGCCGACTCTCCCCGCCTTCTCGTACAGGTCGCCGACGTGATTCGACGCCATCAACTCCACGGTCCGCGAGCCCAACAGGCGCGTGCCGTTCAGTTCCCCGCCGTTGACCAGCATCTCGGCGAACTGCAGGTAGTCTTCGGCCGTCGACCAGAGACCGCCGCCGCCCCCGTGCAACGTCGTCGTGGCCACCCAGGCCGGCACCGGGCGGAGCTCGAGGCCTTCGGGGGTGCGACGGTAGAGCGTAACGACGCGCGGCTTCTTTTCCTCGGGCACGTTGAAGGCGGTGTCCTTCATTCCCAGGGGCTCGAAGATCCGTTGCCGCAGGAACTCGTCGAAGGTCAGCCCTGAGGCGACCTCGACGATGCGCCCCAGCGTGTCGATCCCCGCCAGCCCGCTGTACGCCCAGCGAGTGCCCGGCTGGAAGTCGAGGGGGGCCGCGCCGAGCGCAGCCGCCCAGTCTGCGACGGTGCCGGTCAGGTCGCGAGGCGCGATGCGTGACGTCGTCTCGCGTGCCGCGCCGGAGCTGCCCAGTCCCGACGTGTGGGTGATCAGATCGTGCACCGTGACCTCGCGCTTTGCGGGCACCGTGTAGATCTCCCCTTCCTGGCCCGCGGCGTCCGATCGCACGATCGCGACCTGCGGGTCCTTGAACTCCGGAATGAAGCGGGACACCGGATCCGACAGGCGGACCTTTCCTTCCTCCACGAGCATCAGGATGGCGACGGCGGTGACCGGCTTCGTCATCGAGGCGATCGGGAAGATGGTGTCCTTGCGCATCGGGGTGTTCGTCTCGATGTCCATGAGGCCTCGCGCCTCGAAGTGGGCGACGCGGCCGCGCCGCGCGACGACGGTGACGGCGCCTGAGATCTGCTTCGCGTCGATGGCGCGCTGGATCATCTCGCCGATTCGCTCGAGACGTTCCGCGGACAACCCCACGTCGTCCGGCGCCCCGGCGGGTACCTGGGCTCCGGCCGTCGCGACCGCGAGCAGGAAGACGAGGATGAACGTCGCCAGCCACCGCAGGCAGGCGCCGTCACGGGCACTATTGGCGCGCATCGGCAACTCCTTCACTTAGAGGATCGATCAAACGCGCAGCATAGCGCCGGAAGGCCCGCAGGCGAGGAGCAACGACCGAGATCCCGTTGGGGCCGCCCTCGCGCTATACGGCACGGCGGTGTTTCGGGTTGACGGGATTCGTTCGCACGCGTCCGCGCCATGGGCGCGGCCGCGCCGCCGAGATCCCGTTGGGGCCGCCCTCGCGCCATACGGCACGGCGGTGTTTCGGGTTGACGGGATTCGTTCGCACGCGTCCGCGCCATGGGCGCGGCCGCGCCGCCGAGATCCCGTTGGGGACTGGCATCGCGCCGGAAGGCGCGATGGTGTCCCCAACGGGATTCGAACCCGTGTTGCCAGCTTGAAAGGCTGGAGTCCTGACCTGGCTAGACGATGGGGACGCGGCTTCGGGCCGTGGCTGCGGTGCCGACCGCTGTCGAGCCGCGGAGTATACCCCTGTCGGGCCCCGTCAGAGGCGTCGCCCCAGGGCCCGACTCAGAACCAGAACCGCGCCGACAGCGTGATGTCCCTCCCGGGCAAGGGCGCGAACGTCTTCAGGAGGGACGTGTGCACCCGGGCCTCCTCGTCGGTCAGGTTCCGCCCCCGCAGCAGCACGTCGAAGATCTGGTTCTTCAGCGTGAAGCGCCGGCCGACGTGGGCGTTCAGCATCGTGTAGCCGTCGGTCGGCGTCTCCTGTTCAGCGACATCGTTCTGGTCGTCGACCCACCGCCACTCGACCGCTGCCCGCCAGTCGTGGCCGTGGTAGTGGAGGCCGGCGCCCAGGCTCAGGGGCGGAATCCTCGGCAGGTTGCCGCCTTCGTCGAACTCGGCGTCGACCGTGTCGCCCAGGATCTCCATGTGCAGGTCATGCCCATTCCAGTCCGCCAGCTCGATCCGCGCGTGGAGTTCGGCGCCGCTCATCGTCGCGTCGGCCTGACTGTAGATGGTGACGGGGAAGCCCGCGAGCTCCGCGCCGGTGAACGCGTGGTAGATGAAGTCCTGGAAGTCCTGCCGGAACAGCGTCAGCTTTCCCTGGATGACTCCTTCCTCCTTGCGCAGCGTGAGGTCGAGACCGGCGCCGACTTCCTGGTCCAGATCGGGATCGCCGATGTCGAAGGTCCGGGTGGGTATGTGAGCGCCGTACGAGAACAGTTCTCCCGGGCTGGGTAGACGAACGGAGCGGGTGGCGGACAGACCGAGGTTCCACGAGTCGCTGGCCGTCCAGACCATGCCGGCTGACGCGGAAACGCCCTCGTCCTCAGCCCACTCCGGTTCGTTGATCGGAATGTGCTCGGCCTGCTCGACGCGGGCGCCGAACTGCCAGCGAACCGAGCCCCTTTCGATCTCCTGGGAGGTGAAGACGGCCCAGGTGTTCGATTGGGTCGGGGGGATGAAGGCCTCGGCGCCGACCGCGGCGAGCTCGCGGTTCACATGCTGGAACCCGAAGCTGCCCCGGCTTCCGCCCTCGTCGCGCCGGAACAACTCGACCCGCGTCTCCAGGAGGTCGTTCGTGTACTGGACGCCGGTGTGGCCGCTCTCGAACTCGACGTGTTCGTAGTCCGTTCCCGAGATCTGCACTTCGAGCCTCTCGAAGGCGGGGCCGGACAGGTAGACGCTGGATCTGAGGTCGACGCGCTGCTGCTTCATGTCCAGGCGAATGTCGCCGTCTTCCTGGTGCTCTTCTTCCTCGCCGTGGTCGTCGTGGTCGTCATGGTCCTCGTCTTCGTGGCCGTGATCGTCGTGGTCTTCGTCCTCGTGGCCATGGTCGTCGTGGTCGTCGTGGTCGTCATGGTCGCCGTGGTCATCGTGAGCATGGCTGTGAGCGCCCGGAGGAATGCCGTAGTCCGTGCGGAAGCCGCTGAATGAGACGCCCAGGAAACCGCGGTCGCCGAAGAAGCGGGTGAAGCCGAACCGGCCGCTCTCGGTCATGAGGTCCGTGTTCGGGACGATGCCGAAGCTGTTCTCTTCCTCGTGCTCTTCGTGGTCGTCGTGCTCTTCGTGGTCGTCGTGATCGTCGTGATCCTCGTCGTCGTGATCGTCGTGGTCTTCGTCCTCGTGGTCGTCATGGTCCTCGTCGCCATGGTCGTCGTGTTCATCCTCGAGGCGGGCGTAGCCCGGGATCTCGTACGGATCGGTCTGCCGGCTGACGGCCCCGAGGTGCCAGGCCCACTCACCGCCGCCGCCGTTGAGCCGGAGCGCGCCGGTTCTCTCGCCGGCCACCGAACCCCCGACCAGGTCGATCCTGCCGCCGAAGGCTTTTGCGGCCCGGTTGGCTGGAATGCGACCGTCGACGACGTTCACGGCGCCGCCGATGGCGCCCGAGCCGTAGCGGAGCGTAGCCGGACCTCTCAGCACTTCGATCTGCTCGGCCAGGAGCGGGTCGGACGTGACCGCGTGATCGGCGCTCTCCACGGAAACGTCACCGGTTCCCATGCCGCCGTTGAGCACCCGAACGCGGGCGCTCGACAGGCCGCGGATGATCGGCCGCGCGGCTCCCGGCACGAACGCGGTCGAGGACAGGCCCGGTTCCCCCGCGAGGGCCTCGCCCAGCGTCGCCCCCATGCGCAGTTGCAGGTCGGCGCCGCCCAACACGGAGATTGCGTTCGGCAGTTCGGACTCGTTTCGGAGACCGCCGGAGGCGGTGACGACGATCTCGTCGAAGTGGGTGAAGTGGTCGTACTCCAGTTCGACGGTCGTCGCCCGGCCGGCCGAGACAGTGACCGGCTGGCTGGTCACGCCGACCGACGGGATGTCGACGACCAGGAGGTACGTGCCGGGCGGCACGTCGTCGAAACGAAACGTCCCGTCCGCGGCCACCGAGGCGCTGAGGGACAACTCTGTGAGTCGGGCGACGGAGAGCGAGAGGCCGGCCTCACCGGGGCTGCTGACCGTTCCGGCGATGGATCCCGTCGCCTGACCGTTGGCTGTTGGCGGATTGAGAAAGAGGGCAATGGCGCAGAGAGTGGCGCCCGTCACGGCCTGACGCCAGCGGGGCCGGCGCCGTGGATGAGAGTTTGAGAGTGTCGTGCAGGTAGCGAGCATGGTCTTGAGTTCCTGGGTAGATCAGTCCGAGTCGAACGGTGTGAATGGCGCTGGCTGCGGTGTCCGCAGCGGTGGCGGCGCGCCGAACTCGTCGGTCGCGCGATGCTGCGACTCCGTTGGGGTCAGCTACGGCCGACCGCCGGTGGCGTCGTCGCCATCGCCCCGAAGTGGGGGCGGCTGACGCCTGTTTGCTTGCTGGAGGCTCCAACACAGCGCGCTACTGCACGGGTCGGAGGCGCTGTCGACTCAGCCTGGGGGCGGACCGCGGGCGGCCTGCTGCCTGGGTGCGCCGCGCCTGGCGTTGCCGTCGTTCTCGGGCCTGACCGCGGCCGAAGCGGGGTCGAGCGGCCTGGAGACGGAGTTCCTGCCGATCTCGGCCGGCTTGGAGGATCCGATCCTGCAGGCGACGCAGGAGTGTTCGTGCGGCGCCGAGGCGCTGCCGAGGCTGGCGTGGTTCGTGACCCCGGTGGCCTCGGCTTCGTTGCCGATCGCGGACCAGGCGTTGCTCGCCGCCTGCGCGTCGTCGTCGTGGCAGCCCGCGTCCCAGGCTCCTGTGACGAGCGTGGCGATCGTCAGCGCGAAGGCGTTGACGATGACGACTGGCGAGTGGGACCGGTGCGGCACGGAGAGGTTCGTTAGTTTGCGGGGTGCGTTGGCGTTGCGGGCTCCCGGTAGCGGTGCGCTACCGGGAACGACGGGCTGTCCGGCGGTTGGGAGGCCGGACAGCCCCCTGGCCCGCGATGAATCCGACTAGAACCAGAACCGGGCCGACAGGGTGACGTCCCTGCCGGGCAGCGGCCTGAAGTTCTTCAGGAAGGACGTGTGCACGCGCGCCTCCTCGTCCGTCAGGTTGCGGCCCCGCAGCAGCACGTCGAGGATCTGGTTGCCGAGGATGAAGCGCCGCCCGACGTGGGCGTTGACCAGCGTGTAGCCCTCGGTTGGGGTTTCCAGTTCAGCGACATCGTTCTGGTCGTCGAACCAGCGACCTTCCACCGCGGCGCGCCAGTGGTGGCCGTGGTAGTGGAGGCCGGCGCCGAAGGTCATCGGCGGAATCCGCGGCAGGTTGCCGCCCGCGTCCAGCTCGGCGTCGACCGTGTCCGCTATCGCCTGGATGTGCAGGTGATGGTCGTTCCGGTCGAGCAGCTCCAGCCGAAGGCGGAGTTCGGCCCCTTCGGTGGAAGCGTCGGCCTGGGTGTAGCGGAGGACGGCGAACCCGTCCTCCTCTTCGCCGGTGAACCGCTGGTAGATGAAGTCGCTGAAGCTCTGGCTGAAGAGCGTCAGTTCGCCGGTCAGCGGCCCTTCCGTCTTGCGCAGCGACACGTCGAACCCTGTGCCGACCTCGTTTTCCAGGTTCGGGTCACCGACCTCGTAGCTCAGGGTGGCGACGTGCAGGCCGTCGGAGTGGAGCTCCTCCGCCGCGGGCAGGCGGGCCGAGCGGGCGACCGACACGCCTAGCGTCCAGTCGGCGCCGGCGTCCCAGACCAGGCCCGCTGAAGCGGACACGCCGTCGTGCGAGGTGTCCCGAGAACTCACCGGATTGTGGTCGAGTTGCTCGAAGCGAGCGCCGAACTGCCAGCGGACAGGACCGGCCTCGATCTCCTGCGAGGTAAAGAGGGCCCATCCCTGGGACTGTGTCGGCGGAACGAAGGCTTCCTCGCCGATGGCGGCGAGATCGCGGTCCGAGTACTGGAGGCCGACGGAGCCGCGGCTGCGGCCCCGCTCCCGCTGGAACATCTCGACCCGTGTCTCGAGGTAGTCGTTGGAGAACGTCGTGCCGACGTCGGGGCCCTCGAGCTCGACGTGCTCGTAGTCGGTTCCCGTCATCCGGACCTCGATCTTCTGGAAGGCGCCCGCCATCGGCAGGGCTTCGGCCCGGAGGTCCACGCGGCGCTGCCTCATGTCGACGCGGATCGGGAGCTCTTCTTCTTCGCCGTGCTCGTCGTGGTCGTGGTCGTCATGGTCCTCGTCCTCGTGGTCTTCGTCGTCGTGGTCTTCGTCCTCGTCGTCGTGATCTTCGTCGTCGTGGTCTTCGTCGTCGTCGTGATCTTCGTCTTCGTCGTGGTCGTGCTCGTCCTCGTGGTCGTGCTCGTCCTCGTGCTCGTGATGGGCGTGGGCGCCGGGCGGGAGCCCGTAGTCCGTGTTGAAGCCGCTGACCGAGATGCCGATCGAGCCACGGTCGCCGAAGAAGCGGGTGAAGCCGAAGCGCCCGCTCTCGGTCATCAGGTCCGTGTTCGGGACGATCCCGAAGGGGTTCTCGTCTTCGTGTTCTTCGTGGTCGTGCTCGTCGTGATCCTCGTCCTCGTGGTCGTCGTGGTCCTCGTCCTCGTCGTCGTGATCTTCGTCTTCGTCGTGCTCGTCGTGATCGTCGTCGTGATCGTCGTGCTCCTCCTCGACCTGTGCGTGGCCGGGGATCTCATACGGATCGGTTTCCCGGCTCACGGCGCCCAGGTGCCAGGCCCATTCACCGCCGCCGCCGTTGAGATGGATCGCGCCCATTCGCTCGTCGGCCACGGACCCGCCGCGAAGGTCGATCGTGCCTCTCAGCGCGCTGACAGGCTTCTCGCTCGGGATCCGGCCGTCGACCATGTTGACCGCGCCGCCGATTGCCTCGGAACCGAAACGGAGTGTGGCGGGGCCGCGCAGCACCTCGATCTGTTCGGCGTGCGCCGGTTCGAAGGTCACGGCGTGGTCGGCGCTGACGACGGAGGCGTCGCCGGTGTCGAGTCCGTTTTCCATGACGCGGATCCGGGCGCCGCTCAGGCCGCGAATGATCGGCCGGCCGGCGCCGGGGACGAACGACGTCGAGTGCACGCCTGGTTCGCCTTCAAGCGTCTCGCCCAATGTGGCGCCAAGACGCAGTTGGAGGTCCGGGCCGGACAGCACGGAGACGGGATTCGCCAGCTCGGAGGCGCGGCGCTGGTCGCCGGTCGCGGTGACCACGACCTCGTCGAAGTGCGTCCCGTGACGCATTTCGAGCTGGACATCCACCTCGTCGCCACCCGCAACGGTGACGGTCTCGCTCGCGGAGCCGAAGGCGGGAATCTCGACCACGACGAGATGGGTGCCAGCCGGCACTTCGTCGAATCGGAACGCGCCGTCCGTGGACACCGCGGTGCTGATGCCGAGCGCGGGGATGCGTGCCACGGCGAGAACGATTCTCTCGCCGTGGGTTTCGACGGAGCCGACGACGGAACCCGTGTCCTGGGCGGCGGCCGTCGCTGGAATGAGGAGGAGGGCGAGGGCGCAGAGAGTGGCGCCCGTCACCGCCTGACGCCGGGGAGTCCGGCGCCGCGGATGGGAGTTTGGAGCCTTGGTGTGATTGGCGAGCATGGTTTGGGTTTCCTGGGTCGTTCAGTCCGAGTCGAAGGGTGTTGTAGCGCTGGCTGCGTAATCCGCAGCGGTGGGAGCGCGCCGAAATCGTCGGCGGCGCGATGCGGCGACTCCGTGGGATCAGCTAGGGCTGATCGCGTCGTCGTCGCCATGGTCCCCCGTCAGGGGACGGCTCCGACGCCTCGCGCTCAGCGCGGATCGGAGACGTGTCGACTCAGGCTAGCGGCGGCCCGCGCGCGGTGTGCTGCCAACGCTCGCCACTGCTTGGGCCGGACCCGTGATCGGATCCTGGCGCGGCCGAGGAGAGGTCGAGCGGCCCGGCGATCGAGGTCTTGCGCTCCTCGACGATCTTGGAACGTCCCAGATTGCAGGCGACGCAGGAATGGTCGTGCGTCGCCGCGGCCTGACTAACGGCGGCCCGTCTGGCGGCGCCGCTGGCCTCGGCCTCGTGATCTACCGCGCAGTAGACGGCGTTGGCCGCGGCCAGGTCGTGGCCGTGGCCGCTCGAGTCCCAGGCTCCCGTGAGCAGGGTGGCGGTCGTCAGCGCGAGTGCGTTGACGACGGCGAGCGGCGAACCGGCGCGGCGCAACATTGGCTGCGGAGGTTAGCAGAGCCACGGCCGCGCTAGCGCCGCCGCAGCACGACCTGATGCGCTCCCCGCCGTTCCTCGTTCTCGCCGGCCGAGGCGCTGAGCGCGAAGTCGCCAGCCGGGATCGGGATCTCTTCAAACGTCGCGGTCTGCTGGTCCGGGGCCAGGTCCTGGCTGAGCTCCCGGTCGCCAACGTCGAGGAGCACCGGAGCGCTGGAGCCGGCGACCAGCCGGACCTCGATGTCGAACGTCACGTCCTCCCGAGCGCTCAGCAGCCAGTGGCCCCGCGAGGTCGGCCGCCAGCCCTGGTCCGCGGTGTCGCGCCGCCAGTCCTGGCGGGTCAGAACGGTGACCGGTTCGTGATCCGTGCCGACGACGATCCGCGGCGGCGCGTAGTTGTCCGGGCGGGTGCGGCTCACGTCGTCGAACCATGCGCGGTAGCCGTCCTCCATCGCGGCCGCCACTTCGGGCAGGTCGTCGATCAGGTTGCGGCTTTCTCCGGGATCGTCCTCGAGGTCGTAGAGTTCGAGGTTGAGTTCGCCGTTCCAGTCCCCTTCGCCGCGCGGGGACGGGTGGACCAGCTTGTAGCGCTGGCCGACGGCGGCGAAGGAGTGGAGCGGGATCGGTTCGTTCCCTCGGTGGAACTGCAGGTAGAGGGTCCGGTCGGGCCAGGTCGCGGCGTCGACATCGCCTGCCAGCAGGCGGAGCAGGCTGCGGCCATCCAGGTGCAGGCCGGCGGGCGGCTCGAGGCCGACGGCGTCGAGCAGGGTCGGGGCGATGTCGATGTGCGTAGCGATCCGGTCGGCCGGCTCTCCTCCGGCGGGCAACCGCCCGGGCCAGCGCGCCAGCAGAGGCGACCGGATGCCGCCCTCGAAGACGGTTCCCTTGCGGCCGCGAAGCCCCGCGTTGTAGCGGTCACGGTCCGGTCCGTTGTCGACCAGGAAGACGAGGAGCGTGTTGTCCGCGAGACCCAGCTCGTCGAGCCTTGCCATCAGCCGGCCGACGTTGTCGTCGATGTTGCTGATCATCGCGTAGCTGCGCGCCAGCCGGTCGAGGACCTGCTCGCTGGCCTGGCCGGGATCAGCGAGCGCCGCGCTCAGGTCCGTCTGCCGGTAGTGCTCAAGCCACTCCTCCGGCACATCGTGGAACGGGCCGTGGGGCGCGTTCGTCGGCACGTAGGCGAAGAAGGGCCGTCCTTCCGCGGCGGCCCGTTCGATGAACTCGAACGCGGCGTCGAAGTAGACGTCGGTGCAGTAGCCGGTCGTCTCCTCCTTTGTCCCGTTGCGGAACAGCACGGCGTCCGTGTACTTGCCCTCGCCGCCGGGAGGGTCGGAGGGCTGGCCGATGCCGCCGCCACGGTGCACCAGGCTCTCCTCGAAGCCCTGGTCCATGGCGCGCAGGGGATAGCTGTCGCCCAGGTGCCACTTGCCGAAGATGCCGGTGGCGTAGCCGGCTTCCTGGAGCATCTCGGCGATCGTCACTTCCTCCGGTTCCATCATCGCCCGGCCGATGTAAGTGTCGATGGCTCGGGTGCGGTAGTTGTAGCGGCCCGTCATCAGCGAGGCGCGCGTCGGTGTGCAGACCGGGCTGACGTAGAAGCGTTCGACTTGGGCGCTCTGGGCAGCGAGGGCGTCGAGGTGCGGCGTCCGGATGACCGGGTTGCCGGCGAAGCCGAAATCGCCGTAGCCCTGGTCGTCGGTCATCACCAGGACGATGTTGGGACGCCCGGCGTCGCCGGCCGCGGCGCCTCCAGGCGATTGATCCTCGGCACAGCCGGCTCCCAGGGCGCACAGCAGAATCATGCTGATCGGTGCGCTACGCTTCATCGGCTTCCCCCCTACAACAAGGTCGAGGACAGGATATGGCAGCAGAAGAGGTTCGCTACGAACGGCGCGGCCCGGTCGCGGTGCTGACGCTGGACCGCGCCCGGTACCACAACGCGCAGAGCTGGAAGCTGCTCGACGACCTGGACCGCCAGCTCGATCGGGCGATGGCCGACGAAGACGTTCGGGTCGTCGTGCTGAAGGGCGACGGCAGGCACTTCTCGTCCGGACACGATCTGGGTACGCCGGAGCAGCAGGCGGACATCGAGGCCCGGGGATTGACCCAGTGGGTCGGCATGGACTGGTACGAGGCATTCCGCTGGTACAACCTGGACAACACGGTCAAGTGGCGCAACCTGCCGAAGCCGACAATCGCCATGGTGCACGGCTACTGCATCTTCGGCGGCTGGATGATCGCGGCGTCGATGGACCTGATCTTCGCCTCGCCGAGTGCCCGTTTCCTCGCCTCCCTGTTCGAGACCTTCACCGTGCCCTGGGACATCCATCCCCGCAAGGCGAAGGAGTTGCTGTTCGAGAGTCGCTTCATCGACGCGGAGGAAGCGCGGGAACTGGGCCTGGTCAACCGCGTCTACGCGGAGGACGAACTGGAACGCGAGACGATGGCCTATGCCGAACGGATCGCCGAGAACGACCCGGCGGTGCTGCGACTCGGCAAGCTCGCCGTGAACAAGGCCCAGGATGCCATGGGCTACAGCGCGAACGTCGAGGCGGCGTTCGCCGACTACCTGGTCGTACGCGAGATTCGCGGCAGTTCCAGCCGGGTCGAGGGCAATCGCCGTCTCGTCGGCGTCGACCTGGCGCTGCGAGGACAGCGTGGCGGTCGGGCCGGACAGACGCCGGTGGACATGGTCAACACTTCGGAAGCGGGGGAGGACGCATGAGAACGGCACGCACTGTCCTTGTTCTGTTGCTGTCCCTGGGTATGGCCGCCACGGCGGCTGCGCAGGACGGCGACGGCGCCCGGATGTACAACACCGCCAAGCAGAAGCTGATGAGCGGCGAGGGGATCGTCGGCGTCAGCATCTCCTCGCCGGGCCCGGACAGCTACTGTGCCGCGGCGAACGCCGGTTTCGACTTCACCTGGATCGAGATGCAGCACAGCCCGCTGACCTACCAGGACGTGGCGCGGATGCTCTGGGCCTGCCGGGACGCTTCCGCCATTCCCTTCATCCGCGTGCCGGACGCGACGGAGGGCGACATTCAGAAAGCGGTCGATCTCGGCGCGCTCGGCATCGTGGTGCCGATGGTGCGCACGGCCGAGAAGATGGAGCGGGCGGTGCGCTTCGCCAAGTTCCCGCCCGAGGGGCGCCGGAGCCTGGGCGGCGGCCAGTACGGCGCGCTGTGGGGCCGCGACTACCGCGCCACGGCGAACGAGAACGTCCTGATCGTGGCGATGATCGAGTCGCCGGCAGGTGTCGAGGCGGTCGAGGAGATCGCGGCCGTGCCCGGCGTCGACGTCGTGTTCGCGGCCTCGACCGATCTCTACAGCTTCTCCGGCAAGCGCCAGGGCGAGCCGGAGTACGAGGCGATGGTCGACCGCATCCGCGACGCGGTGCTCGGCGCCGGCCTCAAGCTGGGCGGTCCGCTGGCCTGGCGTGACCGGGAGGGCTTCAGCTTCTTCCAGGCGCCGGGGGTCGGCAGCCTGATCCGCCGCGGCGCGCAGGCGCTGCTCGAGGAAACGGCGTCAGGAATCGCCGAGATCGAGGGTTCGGAGAACCAGTAACCGGCTCAGATGTGCCGCCCCTGGCCGCCGTCGACGTCGATCACCGCGCCGTTGACGTAGGACGCGGCTTCCGAGCACAGGAAGACGATCATGTTGGCGACCTCTTCCGAGGTGCCGTAGCGGCCGACGGGGACGCTCTTGCCGTTGTTCCGGATGATGTCCTCCCAGTCGCCGCCGCGGGCGTTCGCGATCTCCTTCGCGGCCCGCTCCCACATCGCGGTGTGGATCAGGCCCGGCAGGACCGAGTTGAACAGCACGTTGTCGCGGCCGTACTTGCCGGACAGGGCCTTGCCGGTGGCGACCATCGCCGCCTTCGAGGCGCCGTAGTCGATCAGGGCGGCGCCCGGGTACTTCGCGGCGCCGCTCGCGATCATCACGACCCTGCCCCACTTCTGCTTGCGCATTCCCGGCAGGCAGTGGCGCGTGCTGCGCACGGCCGACAGCAGATTGAGCCGGAACAGCTCCTCCCAGTCGTCGTCCGTCATGTAGAGGAAGTTGCGCGACGGCGAGGCGCCGACGTTGTTGACCAGGATGTCGACCGTGCCGCCGGCCAGGACCGTCTCGAAGAAGGCGTCGATCGACGAGCGGTCGGCCATGTCGGCGACGTGCCCGCGGGCGCCGCCGTCGCCCGATGACGGCTGGTAGCCGTCGAGTTCGTTCACGGCGTCCTCGCTGCGGGCGCAGAACGCGACGTCCGCGCCGTGGTCCGCGAGCAGGCGGACGGTGGCGGCGCCGATGCCGAGGCTGGCGCCGGTGACGACGGCGCGGCGGCCGGTCAGGTTCAGATCGATCATCGCTGGGATCCCCCAAGTGCCGAAAAGACAGGTGCTGAAAGATGAGCGCAGAGTGTATTGCGCGCCTGCCCCCGCGCCGACGACGGTTGGTATGCTCCCCGTCCATTCCGAACCGGGACGAAATGACGAAACGACGCCACTCGAAACCATGGCGGCGGGCGCTGTCGCTCGCGGGTCTCCTGCTGGCCGTGCTGGCGCCGATCCAGGCGCAGGACGCCGGCGACCCGGTCGCGCGCCACTACGACGGCAATCCCGATGTCAACGGCGTCTGGCAGGCGATCAACACGGCACACTGGAACCTGGAGGACCACAACGCGGCCGGCGGGCCGGCGGAGTACGGCACGCTCACGGCGATGCCGCCGGGCCAGGGCGTCGTCGTCGGCGGCGAGATTCCCTACCAGGAGTGGGCTCGGGAGCAGCAGCGGAAGAACTTCGAGAACCGCTGGCGCGAAGACCCCGAGGCCAAGTGCTATCTACCGGGGGTGCCGCGGGCGACCTACATGCCGTTCCCGTTCCAGATCCTCCAGGGCGACACCCACATCATGATCGTCTACGGCTTCGCCGAAGCGAACCGGACGATCCACATGGACAAGGAGAATCCGGAGCCGGCGCCGATCGACAGTTGGATGGGCCGTTCGCACGGACGCTGGGAAGGCGACACGCTGGTCGTCGAGGCCGCCGGCTTCACCGGCCAGGCCTGGTTCGACCGCGCCGGCAACTTCGCCAGCGACACGCTGCGCGTCACCGAGCGCTACACGCCGACCGGCCCGAACACGATGACCTACGAGGCGACGCTCGAGGACCCCAACGTCTTCACCCATCCCTGGACGATCCGGATGCCGCTCTACCGGCGCCTGGAGGACAACGTCCGGGTGCTGGAGTACAAGTGTGTCGAGTTTTCCGAGGAGCTGCTCTATGGCCACCTACGCCGACGTGAAGAAACCCCGACCGGCGACGATCCTTAGCGCTTCGGCCGTTGCCGCCGCCCTCCTGCTGGGACTGACCGCGGTCCCGGCGGCGGCGGGCGACGTGACTGTGCAGTTGACCACCTCCGCGCGCAGCGAGGCGGTGAAGTGGTACGCGCGCCACCTGGATTGCGAGCCGATCGAGGGCCGCGCCGAGGCGATCGACTGCGGTAACGCGATGATCGAGTTCAACCAGGGCCCGATCATGGGCGCCAGCCAGGGCACCGGCATCGACCACCTCGGCTTTTCGTTCGCCGATCTCGAAGAGAAGATGGCCGAACTGGAGGCCGTCGGCGTTCGCGGCTCCGGAGTTCGCCTCCAGCGCTACGACGACGGCTCGACTCTCCGCGAGGAACCCGGTCTGTTCAAGGTCGGCCGCATCTTCGATCCCTGGGGCACGCGGATCGAGGTGGTCGAAGACGTGGACACGTTGGGCTTCCACCACGTCCACCTGAGCGCGAGCGATCCGGAGCGAACCCTTGGTTGGTACCGCGAGACCTTCGGCGCCGTGTCGGAGAGTCTGCGCGGGGTGCGGGACGGCCTACGCTTCGGCGAGGTCTGGCTGTTCGCCTCGGAGCACCCCGAGGGCCAGCCGGCGCCGAGCGCAGGCCGGGCGATCGACCACCTGGCCTTCGAAGTCGCTGATCTGGACACCGCGGCGGTCGGTCTGCGCGACCGGGGCGTCCGCTTCACGTCGGATCCCGAGCGGCCGGCGGGAGGCCGCTCCGAGGCGAAGCGCGGCTTCGTCTCCGCTCCCGACAACGTGCGCGTGGCGGTGATCGAACCGGGTTGGCAGGGAGTCGACGCGGCCTTCGGGTCGGACGCGGACGAGGTCGCCTCGGCCGAGCCGTACGTCGTGCCGAGGACGCCCTGGGGCAGCCCCGACCTGCAGGGAATGTGGTCCGGCAACAAGGCCCACGGCATTCCGCTCGAACGGCCGGAGGAGCTGGCCGACGTCGAGGAACTGACCGCCGAAGAGGCGGCCGCTCGCCGAGAGCGCGGCACCCTCGGAAGCATCTGGGGCTACGAGCGCGAGTGGCGCGACACGACGCTCGGCTACGTGAAGTCGGCGCCGTCGCGCCAGGTGGCGATGATCATCGATCCGCCGGACGGGCGCATTCCGCCGCTCACGGAGGAGGCCCTGGAGCGACAGCGCAACGCCCGCCAGTCGTTCGGCGACTACGTAAGGCGCCGGCCCGCTGGGCCCGAAGACCTGAGCGCCTACGTCCGTTGCATCAGCCGGGGTCTGCCGGGGATGATGATGCCGTCGATCTACAACAACGGTCTCCAGATCAGCCAGAGCCCGGGCTTCGTCGCCATCCAGAAGGAGATGATCCACGAGACCCGCGTCGTCTCCACGACCGAGCGGGAGCCGCTCGGTTCCGGGATCAGGCAGTGGCTCGGCGATCCCCAGGGCCGCTGGGACGGCGACACGCTGGTGGTGGAGACGACGGGTTTCAACGGCCGCGCGAGCTACCGCGGCTCGAGCGAGAACATGAAGCTAACCGAGCGCTACACCCGGCTCGGACCGAACCGGCTCGAGTACCAGTTCACCGTCGAGGATCCAACCGTGTGGATCCGCCCCTGGACCGGTCGCTTCGAGTTCGAACTGGACAACGAACAGTACGAACTCGTCGAGTACGCCTGCCACGAGGGCAACTACGGGATGACGAACATCCTCTCCGGCGCCAGGGCGCGTGACCGTGAAGAGGCCGCGGCCGCGGCGGCGGAGACGGGTTCAGGCGCGCAGTAGGCGACGTCAAGCAGGAGCACGATGCACATGAACATGAAGCAGTTTCACTCTCGCCTGACCCTCCCGATCCTTGGCCTTGCTGCAGCCGTGGGGTTGACCCTCCTCGCACCGCCTCCACCCGCCGCTGCCCACCACGCCTTCGCGGCCGAGTTTGACGCCACGAAGCCGGTGCGGCTGCGCGGCAAGGTGACGAAGGTCGAGTGGGTGAACCCGCATGCCTGGATCCACATCGACGTCACCGATGAGGACGGCTCCGTGACGGCCTGGATGGTCGAGTGCGGCCCGCCGGGCGCCCTGGTGCGGCGCGGCTGGAAGAAGAACTCGGTTGCGCCGGGCACCGAGGTCCTGGTCGAGGGCTACCAGGCGATCGACGGCGCGCCACGGGCGAACGGCCGAGACGTGACGCTGCCGGACGGCCGCCGGCTGTTTGCCGGTTCCTCGGGCACTGGCGCGCCGTACGACGACCGAGAGTCCTCGGGCCAGCCGTAGAGCAGCGCGGCGTGACGGCGGGCCCCTGGGTCGACCTGGCAAAGATCGCGGCGGTGGCGGTCATCCTTACCGCGATCCTGTACGGCCTGGGCACTCTTGTGTACTCCCAACTGCCGCCGGACATCTTCGGCGATCGGGAGCCTTCAGTTGTGGGCGAGGCCTCGCGCGAGTATGGGTCCCGTGAACAGCAGCCCATTCATGTTGGGGCGGCCGAGGGCGACTTCATACGTCCGGTGAGGACCTACACAGTTCAGCCGACGTACACGGACAACGCCAGGAAAGCCCGCATTGAGGGCAAGGTGATCCTGCGGCTGACAATCGATGAGCAGGGTGAGGTCCGGGAGGATGTCGAGGTCTTGAAGGGACTCGAGATGGGCCTGACTGAAGCAGCCGTCGTGGCCTTGAGGCAGTGGAGGTTCGAGCCGGCCCTACTGGATGGGCAGCCGGTCGCCGTCCACTGGAACATCACTGTCAACTTTCAGCTCGAGTAGGGCCCCGGCCGGGCCCTGGTGGTACCGTTGACGTTCAACCTGCTTGCAAGGAGGTGCCGGATGAAGTCTGAGCGTGTTCTTCTCCTGAGCCTGGCGGTTCTCCTGGCCGCACCGATAGCCGTTGCCGCACAGGACGACGTCCCGCGTCGGTCCGACGGCAAGCCGGACCTGTCCGGCGCCTACGACGTAGCGACCCTGACCCCGCTCACTCGGCCGCGCGAGTTCGGCGAGCGGCTGACCCTGACGGACGAGGAGGCGGCGGCGATCGCCCGGCGCAAGGCCGAGATCTACGAGGCGGACTTCAAGCCAAGCGATCCGAATCGCGAAGCGCCGCCGGTCGGCGGGGCGCCGATCTTCGATCCGGGGCTCGAGGTCGCGTCGGGCGGAAGCGGCGGCTACAACGCCTTCTACATGGACCCGGGCGACAACGTGATCAGGATCGACGGCAAGTGGCGTACGTCGATCATCACCGACCCGCCGAACGGCCAGCATCCGGAGATGACGCCTGCCGGCATGGCGCGGGCGGCGGCGCAGTTCGCGGCGTTCGGCCACAAGAACACGGGTACCGCCTGGTGGCTGGAGGAGAACGAGGACGGCTCGGGCCCCTACGACAACATGGAGCAGCGGCCGCTTCCGGAGCGCTGCCTGCTCGGCTTCAGTTCGACGGGCGGGCCGCCGATGCTGCCGGCCCTCTACAACAACCACAAGCGGATCGTGCAGACCGGGAACCACGTGATGATCCTGATCGAGATGGTCCACGACGCCCGCGTCGTGCGGATCGGCGGGGAGCACGCGCCGGCTGCGGAACGCCGGTGGATGGGCGATTCGATCGGCTGGTGGGAAGGCGACACCCTGGTCGTCGACACGACGAACTTCGGCGAGGAACCGGCCCTCGGTTCGGCGACGAAAGACCTGCACGTCGTGGAGCGCTTCCAGCGTCTGGCCGACGGCAACCTGCTCTACGGCTTCACGGTCGAGGATCCGAACGTCTGGGAGACACCCTGGAGCGGCGAGTACGTGTGGCGGTCGACGCCCAACAAGGTCTTCGAGTACGCCTGCCACGAGGGCAACTACGCGCTGGGCAACGTGATGCGCGGCGCCCGCTTGCTGGAGGCTGACGCGATCGCCGCGGCGGGCGGAGGAGAGTAGTCGATCGGCTGGAGCGCTTCTTCCGGGCGGCGCCCGTGGCCGCTGTGGCTGAGTCTGCTGCTACTGGCTCCGGCGCCGGCCATCCGCGCCGCTGAGCAGCCGCCGAACATCCTCGTCTTCGTCGCCGACGACGCTGGCTGGTCGGACTTCGGCGCCTACGGCAACCCGGTCGTGCGGACGCCGAACCTCGACGCGTTGGCTGCGTCGGGCGTGGTCTTCGAGAACGCGTTCCTGACCACCGCGTCGTGCAGCCCGTCGCGGATCAGCATCCTGTCGGGCCGGTATCCGCACGCCACCGGCGCCGAGGACCTGCACAGCCCGCTGCCCGAAGGCGTCGAGCTGCTGCCGAGCCTGCTGGGCCGTGTGGGCTATTTCACGGGTCACATGCGCAAAACGCACTACGGTCCGGCGGGTGAGCGGCAGTTCGACTGGTTCTCGGAGGAAACTTGGCAGGGCCTTCCTGACTTCCTGGACCAGGCGGGCGCGCGGCCGTTCTTCCTCTGGGTCGGCTTTCGTGATCCGCACCGGCCCTACTCGGCCGGCGCCGTCGATTCGCCGCACGATCCGGCGGACGTCTCCGTGCCGCCCTATCTCGTCGCCGACGCCGCGACCCGGGAAGACCTGGCCCTGTACTACGACGAGATCGCCCGCATGGATGGCGAGATCGGCCGCATGCTGGCCGAGCTGGACCGCCGCGAGCTCCGTGAGAACACCCTCGTCGTGTTCCTGAGCGACAACGGCGCGCCCTTTCCCCGAGCCAAGGCGACGGCGTACGACGCCGGCATCCGCACGCCGCTGATCATCTCGTGGCCCGGCGTGACGCCCGCGAGCGTCCGGTACGCGGGGCTGGCCAGCATGGTCGATCTCGCTCCGACGCTTCTCGAAGCGGCCGGCGCGGAGAAACCAGCGAGCTACCACGGGAGGAGCTTCACCGCCGCCTTGACCGACCAGACCGCGCCCGGTCGCGAGTACGTGTTCGCGGAGCGCAACTGGCACAACTGCGATGAGCACATCCGAGCGGTGCGGGGCATGCGCTACAAGCTGATCCGCAACGCCTACACGGAGCTGCCACTGTGCACGCCGGCCGACGCCTCGCGCAGCGCCTCCTGGTACAGCCTGACGGCGCGCCGCGAGGCGGGAACCTTGACGCCGGGTCAGGCGCGTCTCTTCGAGGCGCCGCGGCCGGTGATCGAGGTCTACGACCTGGAGGCGGATCCGCACGAGCTGGTCAACCTCGCCGGCCGGCCGGAGGTGGAGCAGATTGCCCGGCAGCTGAGCCGGGTGCTCGATGCCTGGATCGAGGAGACGGAGGACTTCCCGCCGAGCCGGCGACGGCGCGCGGACAACACGGACCGGATCAGCGGCGTGAAGTTCAGTCAGCAGGTGCCGCCACTCGAACCCTAGGCGGAACGTGTTTCCGCCCGCGGCGGATGCCGGCCAGGACCCGTGTGGCGCGATTCGCGACACACGCGAACCAGTCCGTGTGCCCGTCATCGGGCGCACTGATGGCAGGCCGGCGCACCGACAGCCGGACGGCACCCCGACTACCGGTCCAGCACCGGCAACACGATGCGCGAAGGATGCTCCGCCGAGTGGTGGACGGCGTTCCGGGCGACCCGCCACTCGCTCTCGTCGTAGTTGTTGCCGCCGGTGTTCAGGTTGCGGTCGTAGCGAGGGAAGTTGCTGCTGGAGACCTCGATCCGCAGGCGGTGTCCGGCGCCGAAGACGTTGGCGGTGGCGAGCGGCCCGAGTCTCACCTCGTAGACCTCCCCGGCTTCCATGCGGACGTCGCGGTCGAAGCCTTCGCGGTAGCGTATGCGCAGGATCGTGTCGTCGAGGTTGAAGGCGCGGCCGTCGGGGTGGACGTCGACCAGCTTGACCGTGAAATCGGTGTCGGGCGCGTCGGAGGAGACGTGGAGGATCACGTCGATCGATCCGACGACGGCCAGCGGCTCGGCGAACGGTTCGGTCGTGTAGACGAGCACGTCGGCGCGCGCCTCGATTCCGCGCTGGTCGAAGGAGCCGGGCTCGTGTTCGCCCATGCAGCAGAAGGCGCCGCCGTGGGTCGGCACCGGCGAGCCCGGGTCGTAGACGAAGCGGTCGGCCTTGTCCCCGTCGCCGCCGGCGTCCGCCGTCAGCCTGCCGTCGCCGGCGGCGCTGTTCGCGTTGCCGTCGCTATCCAGGTAGAGGGTCATCGGTTCTACACCGGCCGGCGGCCAGTTGTCGGCGTTCCGCCACCTGTCCTCGCCCATCAGGAAGTAACGCACCCTGGCGTAGCGGTCCTCGAAGCCGTTCTCTTCAGGCTTCGTGAAGCGGTCGAGGAAGCTCCAGAGCATCTCGTCGAACCCGAAGTCCGTGTCGCCGAAGTTCCGCTCGCCGACGACGAGCGGGTTCGTCAGGCGGTACATGTTGCAGTGCAGGCTGGGCGCGATGACCATGTACTGGTGGTCTCGAACCTCCGGGTCGGCGTTCGCACGGGCATGCTGGTAGAGCGCAAGGTTCGGCGACACGGACAGGTCGTACCAGGAGTTGGCCCACAGCGCCGGCACGCCGAACGGTTCGTCGTCGTGGTAGAGGCCGCCCTCGTACCAGGCCGGATCGTCCGGCAGGCGCGCCGCGAACTCTCCGAAGATCCCTTTCGGTCCGCCGACGGACTCCATGATCGTACGGATGGGGAGATGCCAGAGCGCCTGGTTCCAGTCGACCTGGGGCATCTTCGCGGCGAGGTCGAAGTAGGTCGCGAGCCGCTCCAGGTCCTCTCGGCTGGTGTCCGGCGGGAAGGTCGGGCGCTGGGTGTTCTGCTCGCCGAAGAGCCAGACCGCCATCGGAAGCTGCAGCGCGCCGCCGCGGTAGAAGTTCCCCTGCTCGTAGAAGGGTCCCATGCGGCCGATGCCGGCGCCCTGGCCCATCGGCACGGCGGCGGCGTGGCCCGGATGGCGCATCGCGGCGAGCCCCATCTGCCACTCCGCGGTCGACGAGCAGCCGAGCGTGGCGACCTTGCCGTTGGACCACGGCTGGTCGGTGATCCAGGTCAGCGCGTCGTAGCCGTCCGTGCGCGGCCTGCCCAGGATCTCCCAGTCGCCCTCCGAGAAGAACTTGCCGCGCTCGTTCTGGACCACGAAGGCGTAGCCGCGCTCGACCGCGTCGAGGCCGAACTTGAGCAGCGCGCTCGGCCGCTCCAGGTTGGGCTCCGGCAGCGGGCTGAAGTTGTAGGGCGTGCGCCAGAAGATCGCCGGCACGGGGCCCTGGGCATCGCGGGGCCGGTAGATCTCGGTGGCGAGGCGCACGCCGTCGCGCATCGGTACCATGACCATCCGATCGACTTCGGCCAGGCGGTGGAGGTCGGCCCGGCGCACCGGGTCCGGCGTCCGGTGGATCTGGCCGAGGATCGGGGGAGTGGCCAGGGCAAGGGAGACAGCGACTGGCAGCAGCCTGATGACGGTTCGAATGTGGCGCATGATGAGTTTCTCCGGGAGGGCGCGGCCCGACGTCTTCGTGGCCGGCGTGAGCAGCCGCGTCGCTCCTCTGGTTCTTGCGCTGGGCATTCTGCCAGTTGCGGCCGCTTCGGATTCGGCGGTCGGCGGGCCCAGGCGGGTCGCCGTGCTGGTAGCCGATGCGGAGGACGAGCGGGTCGTCATGGTGGACGACGCAGTCTCGTTCTGGAACGGCGCGGTCTCGGAACTGGGACTGGCCGGGCCGTTCCTGGAGCCGGCGCGGGAAACCTCCTCGGAGGGACTGCGGCCGTTCGAGAATTACGCCCACCAGCTCTCGCAGCTTGCCGGGCGACTTCACTCGTCGACCCCGGGGCCCCAACCGCCGGAAGCGCTCCTCCGAGTGGAGGCGGAGGTCGTCGTGCTTCTCTCCGCCCAGAACCTCATGCCCTTCGCCTGGCCCTACGGCGAGGATGGCCGCTACTTCGTCGCCGTTCCCGCCGGTGACGAGCGCGACAACGTCGTGCGCAACGTGATCGCCCACGAGCTCGGGCATGTTCTCGGGCTGAAACACCTGCGGGAGCCGGGCGTTCTGATGTGCCAGCCCTGCGACACCTCGGCACGCAGCGGCGACCAATCGCGATTCCTGCCGTTGACCGACCTCGACCGCGAGCGGCTACGCTCCTTCCTCGGAGGAACCGAACCATGACGTCTGTCTGGACCCGGAGGCGCTTCATCGCCACCGCTGCCGCCGCTGCCGCCGGAAGCGGCCTCAGCCGTTCGCCGGCGCTCTCCGACGACGGCTGGCGCGCCGGGCCGCTCCAGCATCTGATTCCGGCGGCCAGCCACGACCGGGTGGCGCTCAAGTGCTCGTTCGCCGAGTCCCTCGACTTCGTGCCGGAACTGCGAATCGGCGGCCGCCTGGTCGCTGGCCGGAACACGGACACGGACAGGCGCTTCTTCTCCTTCGACGCGCCGGGCCTGGAGCCGGACACCGAGTACGCCCTGCAACTGCTTGGCGGCGGCGAGACGCTGTGCGACCCGTGGCCGCTCCGCACGTTCCCGTTGCCCTCGGCCCAACCCGAGTCGGTGCGGTTTCTCGCCTACACCTGTGCCGGAGGCCACCCCGAGTCGGGCTTCTTCCTGCCGCTGGCGGTTCGCCGCCGGCTTTTGCGCAGGGCGCTCTCCTTCCGTCCGCGGGCGCTGATCGCGATCGGCGACCACATTTACTGGGACCAGCGAACGGTGCTCTACAACCGCGGCGAGGAGCGAGGCCGGCGTTCCCGTGAGTTCTACGAGCGGATCGGCTGGCTGGACCTGAGCCTGCCCGCGCTGGGAACGAGCAACGAGACCTCGATCAAGGCGGCCGTCGGGCCGCAGATCGCCGAGCTGTACGGGGTCATGCTGCGGTCGACGCCTTCCTACTTCGTCAGCGACGACCACGACTACTACGAGAACGACGACGCCGACCCCCGGATGGTCACCCTGCCGCCCGACCGCTACCAGGTGGACTTCGCCCGATTCACCCGCAACGCCTACCTGCCCGAGTTCCTCCCCGACGTCGAGCGCCCGCGGGCGATCTCCGGCGCCGGGGCCGGCGACCGGGAGCCCGGCATCTCCGAGGCCTTCGGTACCTTCCGTTACGGCCGGCTGGCCGAAGTCCTGATCTACGACTGCGCCCGCTACCTGTCGCTCAAGGGCGTCCATGCCGGCCTGGTGCCGCCGGAGACGGAACACTGGCTGCACCAGCGCACCCAGGACCAGTCGGTGTCGCAGGTGTTCCACGTCCCGTCGCACCCGTTCGGCTGGTCGGCGGGGAAGTGGCGGGAGTGGTATCCGGACGTCGCCGACCTCGACGACGGCGGCGCCACCGTGTCGCGGATCGGCGATTTCGCGGGCAGCAACTTCAGGCTGACGACGGAGCGGGAGAAGTACTTCTGGCAGGAGGGCTGGTGGCGGCAGCATCAGCGCCTGCTGGAGTCGCTGACGTCCCAGTCGCAGCGGGCCGGCATCGTGCTCTCGGGCGACCTGCACGCGATCGGTCACTCCGTCCTCGAACGAAGCGGCAGCATGGATCTCTCGGCCAACCCGGTCCATGCCGTGCTGACCGGCCCGCTGGGCACGCTGACCGGCTGGCCGTCGGCGGCGCGGGGGACACCGCCCCTGGCGGCCACCGCGGTGGTGCAGGACGTGCGCGGCGAGACCCTCGAGAAGAACGGCTTCGCGCTCTTCGACGTAGCGCCGTCGGAGGTCACCGTGCGGCTGTTCGCGTGGAAGACGGGCGAACCGGAGTCCGCGATCGACGACCTCGAGCCGTACCACACGGCCGTCATCCGGCGAGGCTGAGGCGGGTGGCGGAAACTCCCAAGCGGCGGAAACGGCGGGAGCACCCGGGACCGGGCCTCTTCACCCGCTTCCTGAGCGCGGTCGAGTTCCTCGGCAACCTGTTGCCGCACCCGGTGACGCTGTTCGCGGTGCTGGCGCTGCTCATCCTGCTGGTTTCGGGAATGGCGGAAGTGCTCGACTGGAAGGTGGCCGATCCGCGGCCCGCCGGCGTCTCGGGCCGCTCCGAGGACGGGGTGATCCGCGCGGTCAGTCTGATGAACCCGGAGGGGATGCGGCGGATCGCGATGAACCTGGTGACGAACTTCACCGGCTTCGCGCCCCTGGGCACGGTCCTCGTGGCGCTGCTGGGGGTCGGCGTCGCCGAACGATCGGGTCTGCTCGGCGCGCTGCTGCGGGCACTGGTCCTCGGCGCGCCGCGAAACCTGCTGACCGCGGTCGTGGTCTTCGCCTCGGTTGTCTCCAACACCGCGTCGGAGATGGGCTACGTCGTACTGATCCCGCTGGCGGCGGTCGTGTTCCGGTCGGTGGGCCGCCATCCGCTCGCCGGCCTGGCCGCGGCGTTCGCCGGCGTCTCGGGGGGTTACTCCGCGAACGTCCTGATCGGCACCGTCGATCCGCTGCTGGCCGGGATCACGACCGAGGCGGCGCGCATCATCGATCCGTCCTACGCGCCCGGCGCGGCGAACGAGATCCCGGCGACCGCGAACTACCTCTTCATGCTGGTCAGCACGTTCATGATCACCGTGATCGGCACCCTGGTGACGACCCGGATCGTCGAACCCAAGCTGGGGGCGTTCGAGCCGAGTCGGGCGGCGGACGACCTGGAGGATCCGGAAGATGGCCTGAAGACGCTGTCGCCGGAGGAGAAGCGCGGGCTCAAGCTGGCGGGGGTGACGGTGCTCGCCATGCTTGGCGGGTTGGCCCTGCTCGCCCTGCCCGAGAACGGCTGGTTCCGCGACCCGGCGGTGAACGCGCTCCTGATCGACGACCTGAGGCCGATGCTGCGCAGCGTCGTCTCCCTCATCTTCGTCTTCTTCATCGTGCCGTCGATCGTCTACGGCCGGGTCACGGGATCGGTACGGAACGACCGCGACGTGATCGACGGCATGGGCCGCTCGATGAGTTCTCTCGGCCCCTACCTGGTGCTCGTCTTCTTTGCCGCCCAGTTCGTCTCGTTCTTCAACTGGACGAACCTGGGGACGATCACGGCGGTCGTGGGCGCCGATCTGCTGACCCGGTTCGACCTGACCGGGCCGATCGTGTTCATCCCGTTCATCCTGATGTGCTGCTTCGTCAACCTGATGCTCGGCAGCGCCTCCGCCCAGTGGGCGGTGACGGCGCCCATCTTCGTGCCGATGCTGATGACGGTCGGCTACAGCCCGGAAGTCATCCAGGCCGCCTACCGGATCGGCGATTCGACGACCAACATCATCACGCCGATGATGAGCTACTTCGGGCTCATCCTGGCGGTGGCGATGCGGTACGACCGGAAGCTGGGAATCGGCACCCTGATCGCGACGATGATCCCGTACTCGATCTCCTACCTGATCGGCTGGGTGACGCTGTTCTACGTGTGGGTGTTCGCGCTCGGCCTGCCGGTCGGCCCCGGGTCGCCGACCTACTACACGCCCTGAGCTGGCAGCCGCTTGGCTGACACGGACGCGTCACGGCGCGCTGTCAAGGTCCTGTTACCATGACCCGTTCCGCCCCGGCGCGAGTCGGCGCGGAGGAGGGGAGATCGCCTATGGCCAGACCTGGTCCGACCACTTTCGCGAAACGTCAACGAGAGATGCGCAAGCGCCAGAGGCGCCAGGAGAAGCTGGAGCGGCGCGCGCAGCGGAAGATCGAGAAGGAGCAGGCGGCCGCGGAGGCGCCGGAGAACACGACCGGCGAGGATCCGGACATCGCTGGGATCGTCCCGGGTCCGCAGCCGCTCCCCGACTGGGACGACTGACCGACCCCACTGGGTGCGCGGGTCCTCTGACCCGCTGCCGCCGCAGGCGGCCAAAAGAACGCGCCGCGAAGCGGCGACGATTCTGCCGCGCTAATCGCCGCCGGACGCCACGGCTTCGGCCTCCTTGGCGCGGGCGCCGGAAAGGATGTTGTACAGGCCGTAGTTGCCTTCGTGGCAGGCGTACTCGTACAGCGGAACGTCGCCCTTCTTCATCAGCAGGCGGGCGGTGAAGGGCCGCGTGTACGTCGCCGGGTCGTTCACCGTGTACTCGTACAGCAGGGTGTCCTCGGCGACGCGCCGGAACTTCTCGGTGACCTGCATCTCGGAGGCGTCGCCGACGGAACTGAACGCGCTGCCGCTGAAGCTCGACACCAGGTCGCTGAAGTTCTTCGTCTCGACGACCAGGGTGTCGCCTTCCCAGTAGCCGCGGGAGTCGCCCATCCACTGCCGCACCGAATCGGGAAGGTGAGGACGCCCGTCGAGCGGCACGATGCGGGTGTCGTGGACCATCTCGTTCAGGATCGCGATGTGGTTGGCGGACTGGAAAATCTGGATGTTCTGGTTGTAGCCACCCGGCGTGATCGGCGGTCCCACGTTGAAGCCGAGGATGCAGCGCTCGGCCAATCCCCGATCCTCGTAGCTGTCGAGGCCGATGCCGCCGACCCGGAGCCGAACCGGGCGGTCGATCGGCTTGTCGTCGCCGAGCGTCTTTCGCTCGATACCGGGGTGCGTCTCCGGCAGCCTGCCGTCCGGCGGGTCGATGATCAGCGACGTGCGCAGATCCTCGACGACCGTTGCCCCCCGGTCGAACCAGAAGTTGTTGTAGCCGCCGACTTCGCCGCCGGCCTCGAGCCTTCTCGCCTCAGGGTCGCTGGGCAGATCGGCGACGCGCGCCCGTTCCACCGCGGCCGCCTCGATTTCGGCGGCCCTTGCCTCGTCGATGACGGCCTCCTGGTCCGTGGGCCGCTGCAGCGGCGTCAGGGTGCGGAAGTCCCAGACGCCGGAGATGTCGGGCTTGCCGTCCGCAGCCAGCGGCGGCGTCCAGGCGGACGCTTCCTGGGCCGGCAGCGCGGCCGGCAGCGCGACGATCGTCAACGCCGCGGCGACAACCGGAATCCACGGGAAGCAGAGGCGAGCGTTTCGGCGGCGACGCATGGTCGTCCTCCTCGTTGTGTCGAACTCTGCGGTGGAGTCTAGCTATCCCCCGGCAGCTTCCGCCGTTTCGGCCGGTGCGCTGAACAACCGCTCGACATGCGCTTCCGGCAGCGGCTGCGTCAGCTTGGACACGACATAGGTTCCGGCGATCGAAACGACCTCGCCGACCACAGCGCACGAGTACGGGTTGATCTGGTAGTGCGCGAGCCACTGCGCGATACCGGACAGGGGGCCGAGCGAGCCGGGATCGACGATCATCCAGGGCAGGCCGCTGCGCAGCAGGACGAAGGTCAGCATCCCGCTGACGAGACCCGTGTAGGCGCCGGCCAGGGTGACGCCGCGCCACAGGCCGCCGACCACCAGCGGGCCGGCGAAGGCGGCCATCATGCCGCCGGTGCCCACCCAGACGAGCAGCGCGATGTTCATGTCCTGCATCGCCCACGCCATCCAGGTGCAGAGGATGAGCACGATCACCGTGCTCCAGCGGCTGATCACGAGCACCTTGCGGTCGACTTCCTTGTCGCTCAGGTGGGGTGAGTACTTGGGGACGATCGACCGGCGGTAGATGTCGTTGGCGACGATCTGGGAGGACGAGACGACGAGCCCGTCCGCAGTCGACATGATCGCGGCCAGGATGCCGACCCCGATCAGGGCGGCGAGCCAGGTCGGGAACAGTTCGATGAAGAGCGCGGGGAGCGCCTCGTTCGGGTTGCGGCCGGCCGCGAGCAGTTCGGGGCCCAGAACGCCGCGGGCCAGGATGCCGCCCAGTCCCAGCATGCCCATCGTCAGGCCGACGGCGAAGGCGAGCTTGACGAAGCGCATCCGGTCGCCGTCGTTCTTGAGCGCCCACACCTTGTTGCCGATGTGGGGCAGCATGCCGAGCGGAATGTGGGCGAACAGGACGCAGGCGATGGCCCACCAGGAGTCGTAGAGCGAGTTCGACGTGTTGAGCGGCCCGACCAGGTGCTCGTCCTGCACGCGCAGGTTGCTGACCATGCCCGAGAGGCCGCCGTCCATGCCGGAGGCGAACAGGAACATGATGATGACGACGACCGCGACGCCCAGCATCATCATTCCCTGGATGCCGTCGGTGAGGATGTCCGCGTGGGCGCCGCCCAGGACGACGTAGACGAGCAGCACGCCGGAGGTGATGATCAGAGCCGTCATCGGCTCGAGTCCGAGCATGATCTCGAACATGACGAGGCCCGACACGAGCTGGCCCGCGATGTAGAAGAACAGGACCAGCGAGAAGATCGAGACCAGCAGGCGAACGCCGTCGCTCCGGTAACGATCGCCCAGGTACTCGGGGATCGAGCGGTTGCCGAACTTGTGGCCGGAGTTCGCGACCAGCCTGATCGTGATGAGGACCCCGAAGTAGACCCCCATCGGATAGAGAAACTTGCCCCAGACGCTTGCCATCCCGAACTGATAGCCGAGGCCGGGGCTGCCGAGGAAGGTGGCGCCGCTGGCGGTCGTGGCGGCGAAGGCAAGGGCCAGGAAGTAGGGGCCGTAGCTGCTCCGCGCGGTGGCGAAATCGTCCGCGTTGCTGATCCTCCGGCTGGCGATCCAGCCGAACGTCAGCATGCCGACGATGTAGAGGATGAGGAACATCCACGACCAGGCAAACAGACTCATCGACTACCTCCTCGACAGTTCAGGTGGTTCCTCCGGCCCCCAGGCTCGCTCGCGGCGAGCCTCAGTCGACAATCGCTTCGTACGCCAGCCGCTTGCTGTTGATTCGCGCGGCCGAGGAGGCCTGAAAGTCGCGGCTCTGGATCATGCCGACGACGACCAGGTCCTGCTCCGGGTTGATGCCGAACCAGGTGCCGCCGATCCCGTACCACCAGTACTCGCCCCTGGCGCGCTCATGATCGGTCGCCGGGTTCGGATCGGTGACGATCGAGAAGTCCAGGCCGAAGCGGTTGCCGCGGTAGAGCGGGCCCATGTCGGTTACGTTGGCCGGCAGGTGGTCGGCGTGCATCAGCTTCACCGTCTCCGGCTTCAGGATGCGGACGCCGTCCAGTTCGCCGCCATTTGCCAGCATCTGGGCGAAGCGCATGTAGTCCGTCGCGGTGCCGACGAGGCCGCCGCCGCCGGAGAGGAACTTCGGTTTCTCGAGGTATTGCCCGAACTCGACCTTGGTCAGCTTGCCTCCGCTTGACTGGTACATGTGCGAGAAGCGGTCCACCTTGCCCGGCTCCACCCAGAAGGCGGTGTCCTTCATGCCCAGGGGCCCGAACAGGCGCTCGTTCAGGACCTCGTCGAGCGGCTTGCCGGCGAGCACCTCGAGGACGTAGCCCTGCACGTCGACGGCGACGCTGTAGTGCCACATTGAGCCGGGCTGCTGGCGGAGCGGGACCTTCGCCAGCTTGTCGATCATCTCCTCGAGGTCCTGGTTGAAGTCGATGATGCCCGCCTTCGTGTAGAGCGTGTCGACCTGGGACCGCGAGAACAGCCCATAGGTCAGGCCGGCCGTGTGGCTCATCAGTTCCCGCATCGTCATCGGATGGTCCGCGTCCTCGGTGATCGGGTTGCCGTCCGGTCCGTCCTCCTTCGCGACCTTGAGATCGGCGAACTCGGGAATGAACTTCGACACCGGATCGTCCAGCGTGAAGCGACCCTCGTCGTAGTAGGTCATCAGCGCGACTCCGACGATCGGCTTGGTCATCGAGTAGATGCGGAAGATCGTGTCCTTCTCGACCGGAAGACCGTTCTCGACGTCCCGCTTGCCGTAGGCGTCGAAGTGGATGACCTTTCCCTTGCGGGAGACCATCGTGACGACGCCGGCGAGCTGGCCGCCGTCGACCATGCCGTGCATCGCCTCGTTGAGCTTCTTGAGGCCGGCCGGATCCATGCCGACGTCGGCCGGCTTGGCGTACTGCAGTTCGGGCCCGGCGGCGGACGCGGGCGCGAGGACGAAGGCCGCCAGCAGCAGGGCAGCGGCAACAGTGGCGAGCGGGGCGTACTGCCCCCGAGGACGCAATCGGATCACGCGTGGTTCCTCCTTACGGGGTTGAGCGGAGCGTCGGCGAGAGTACTACGGTTTGCCGAGGCGCAAGCCCGGAATGAGGCAGGGGGTGGAGGCCTGGTACTCCGGGTACGAGGGGTACCTGGCGGCCGCGATGGACTCTCCGAGCGGTATCGATCCGATGAAGATGCCGATCAGCCCCAGGCAGCCGAGGCCGGTCCAGTGGATCCACTCACCCGAAGCCGCGACGGCGAACAGGTAGAACGCGCACCACATGCCCATCTCGCACAGGTAGTTCGGGTGGCGGCAGAGACGGAAGAGCCCGCGTTTCATGAACGGCTGGGCGATGTCTTCGCCGGCCGCGACCCGGCGCTTCTTGTCCTGCTGGAAGGCCCACATCTGCTCGTCGGCGACGGTTTCGCCGATCAGGAGCAGAAGGAACAGGCCGGCGGCCACGAAGTCGAGTCCGCCGAGCGGCGTGTCCCCCGCCTCCCAGGCCGCGTGGACCGGCGACGTGAACCACCAGATCAGCAGCATCTGGCCGGGCGAGATGAACGTCGCGTTCATGACCTGGATGGCGACGGGACCGAAGCGCTCCCTGACGGTGGCCCAGCGGTAGTCCTCGCCGCCCTTCCAGTAGCCCCCCTTGCGGGCGAAGTTGAAGGTGAGGCGTAGCCCCCAGAGCAGCACGAGGAGGGTCATCACGTTGACGCGCGAAAGCTCGAAGTCCGTGGAGAAGGCCACGATCAGGCAGTACACGGGAGGGCAGATGGACCAGAGGCGGTCCACCCACGAGTACTCGCGAGTGATGACCGAGACGAGCCAGCAGAAGATCGCCAGGATCACGCAGAGATCGAGCGCGGCGCCCATCGGCGTGCCGACGAGCGGGTGGGGGATGAAGTTGATGTTGGGCATGGGGCCGGCGCCTATCGCTCAGTTCCCGGATCCGGAGCCGGTCGAGCCGCCCGATCCGTCCGATGCTCCCTGCTCGATGGCCTCCCGCTCCAGCAGCCGCGCGCCGCGCATGATGTTGCCGAACGCGTAGTTCCCCTCGTGACAGGCGTACTCGTAGAGCTTGTGCGAGGTCGCGGGCCACGGGTACTCGCCGCTCCAGGCGGTCTCGTAGGCGGGATCCTCGACCGTGAACTCGTAGCGCAGGTTGTCGGCGTCGATGCGGCTGAACCGCTCGGTTACCCGCATGTCGCGGGAACCCCGGGTGACCGAGCCGGGGATCTCCCGGAAGTTCGTCGTTTCGACCACCAGGGTGTCCCCCTCCCACCAGCCGATCGAGTCGCCGCTCCAGTTGCGGATCGTGCCGGGCAGGTGCTCGGAGTCGAGCCGGATGATCCGCACATCGTGCATCCACTCGATCAGGATCATCACGTGGGTGTCCGTCTGCACGATCGTCTTCAGGTTGTTGTACATCCCCGGCATCGACGGAGGCCCGGAAGCGCCGCGAGTGAGGATGCAGCGCTCGGCCAGGGGCCGTAGCTCGTGGTCGTCGTAGGGGCCGACGGGAAGGTCCAGCCACCAGGCCGTGCCCGTGTTCTCGTGCCGGAAGGGCGCCAGCCGCTCGCTCCGCTCCTGTCCGAGCTCGCTGAGCGGGGGATAGCGGCCGTCCGGCGGGTCCGTGACGATCGAGGTGCGGTACTTGCCGTCGAGCGTGAAGGCGCCGGTGCCGATGTCGACGAAGAAGGCGTTGTAGCCGCCGACCTTGCCCGCCGCGCCGGTGAACTCGGGAGCGTAGATGCCGGTACCGCCCTTGGGGGGAGCTTCGCGGTCCGGATCGCTCGGGGCGTGGTCCTTGTCGAAGTTCGTCGACCAGTGCTCGGCGAGAGCCGCGGCCTCCTCCGGCGTCAGTTCGAGCCGGTCGCCGAACCGATTCGGCCGCTGAGCCGGCGTCAGGGTGGCGATGTCGTAAGTGCCCGAGAGATCGGGGCGTCCGTCGTGACGCCGCGGAATCTCCTCGGCCTCCGCGGCGGACGCCGCGAACATCATGAGCGCGGCGGCCGCGGCGATCACGACCAGGGCTCCTACCGACACCAGGGCACTGCCCCAGACCCTCCAGAACGAAGACCTCCGTCGTCTGATCTGCATCCCGACCTCCCGTCTGATTGGCTGTGCGTGTAGCTCAGTCTAGCGTCCGCCGCGGCGGAAGCTGCGAAACCGGGCGATCTGTGACATCCTCCCCCCGCCATGGCGGAACCGAACTCTCGACTGACGTGGGCGCGCTGGATCGTTCTCGGCCTGATCGGCGCGGGCCTGCCCATTGCCGCCTGCCGGCGGTCCCTGTCCGGCCCGGTCGACGTGCCGGTGCTGGCGGATGTCGTCACGATCGCCTTCTACGTCCTCGCCATGGTCTGCCTGGGCGTCTCGTTGGCGGCGTCGTTGCCCCGGTCGGGGTAGCCGGTCGGCGTCAACCGCCTCCCGGGGCCGCGGCCGCAGCCCGGTCGACTACGAACCGCGCCATCTCGCGCGCTTCGGAGGCGTCCGCCTCGGTGTAGAAGCCGGACGGCACGATGTCCGGCGCGCCGTAGAACGCGAGTTCCCGGTCACGGCGCAAGCTCCTGGAAGCGGCTGCGAGGCTCTCCAGGTCGTCTGCCGCTTCCGGCGGTAGACGGTCGCGTTCGGCCTCGAGGACGTCCGCAACGTCGTGCACTCGAGGTGGGTCTACGCCGACGGCGTGCAGCAGTCCCTTGAGAGCGAGTTCCACGACCTCTTGCGACTCGCGGACGACATCGGCCCAGCTCTCCGCGTCGTACAGCACGTCGAGAGCGCGAAGTCTGGCCTGGGCACGGCGAAGATGATCCGCCGCCAGGGCCGGATTGCGCATCAGGTGGCCTGGGTCCAGTAGGGCTGGCCATGGGCGATCCGCCGCAGGAGCCGACCTTCCGCTATCGCCTGGCGCACGCGGTGCAGATACTCGGAGACCGAACCGTCGCGGTCGAAGAGCACCTGGCCGTCGATGGCGGCTTCTGCCCAGAGGCCGCTGAGCGTCTCTTCCTCGGGCAGGTGGACGAAGTGCGCGTCGACCGGCCGCTCCTGCCACGAGATTGGTTCGGCGTCCCAGAGACGGTATAGCGCGCGGTCGAGTTGGACGCTTCGATCGACGACGATCAGCGCGTCGACATCGGACGCTGCGGTGGCCTCGCCGCGTGCCCACGAGCCGTGGAGGAGCACTGCCTTCAGGCTGTCGCCAGCGACGGATGAAGCGCGGGAAAGAAGCGTGGCGGCGTCGCCGTCGGCCCTTCCTGCCGACGCGAGACGGCGAACGCAGTACTCGTTGAGAGACATGCCGGCCGCTCGCGCCGCTCCGTCGAGCGCCGCGTGCAGCGAGGGCGGCATCCGGACCAGGAATCGGCCGGACTTCGTCACTGTGGAAGTAGATGTCATCATCCGATGGCGGATAGTATCACGAGGGTAGAGATAGAGATACCATACCCAGGTCCCCGCGTTTCTGACATTCTTGCCGTGTCCGATGGCAGACGAGCGAAGCAAGGCCCCACAACTGGTGCTCTGGGGCTGCAGCACGTCGCGGACGCTGCGCGCACACTGGGCGCTCCAGGAGCTGGGGCTCGATTACGAGCATCGGCCGATCGGTCCGCGGACCGGCGAGACCCAGACGGCGGAGTTCACGAAGCTGAATCCGCGTCAGAAGATCCCGTTGCTGCAGGACGGAGAGCTGACGCTCGCCGAGAGCGCGGCGATCGTGAACTACCTGGCCGTGACCTACGGCGAGCCGTTCGGCCTGATGCCGGCCGCGGGAACGGAGGAGCGGGCGCGGTACGACCAGTGGGCGTTCTTCGTGATGATGGAGCTCGACGCCCACACGCTCTACGTGATCCGCAAGCACCGCGACCTCGCCTACCTCTACGGCGAGGCGCCGGCGGCGATCCGGACCGCGAGCGAGGGCTTCGTCAAGCAGTCGGCGGTGGCGGAACTCGAGTTAGCCGACGGGCGGGAGTTCCTGCTCGGCGACCGGTTCATGGGCGTCGACATCCTGCTTGGCAGTTGCCTGGACTGGGCGGTTGCCTACGGCGAGCCGATCGGTGAGCGGCTTGCGGCCTATCGCGAGCGCCTGAACCTGCGCCCCGCCTATGTTCGGGCGGCACAGGCGAACTTCTTCACCCGGCCGGAGTTGCTGCCGCCGTCGCGTCAGGACGACGCGGCGTCAGCCGGGTCGTCCTGAGCGGATGAGAGGATAGAGGAGGCCCCACCCCATGTCCCCGCTTGCCATCAAGATCATCGCCGGCCTGTCGATCTTCGGGATCGCCATCGTCGGCGGCATGATTCCCATTCTCGTCGCGAGGCAGCGGGCCAGCCGGCGCTATCTCTCCCTGGGCAACGCGCTGGCGGGGGGGATTTTCCTCGGCGTCGGTTTCGTCCACCTGCTGCCCGAAGCCGATGAAGCGCTGCGCAACGTCGTCGACTATCCCCTTGCGCCCCTGCTGGCGGCGCTGGGAGTCGGTCTGCTGCTGTTGATCGACCGGGTCGTTCTCGAAGGCCGCAACTCGATGCTGGGCCGGGAAGATGAGCGGACGAGGCCGCGTTTCTACGCCTTCGTCCTGCTCATCGTGCTGTCCGTGCATTCGATCATCGCGGGGATGGCTCTTGGCCTTCAGCCCGAAGCCGCGGCCGTGCTGGTCGTCATGCTGGGCATCCTGTTCCACAAGGGGTCGGCCGCGTTCGCCCTGATCGTCACCGCCCACTCCGCGGGCAACCGGAAGCTGTGGCAGACGCTGTGGCTCTTCTCGGTCATGACGCCGCTCGGGATCGTGTTCGGCACCGTGGCGGGGCAGGTGTTCGAGGGTAGAACGGCCCTGATCTTCGAGGGGAGCTTCAACGCGATCGCCGCCGGCACTTTCATCTACGTGGCGGTGATGGACGTGCTCGACGCGGAGATGTCGCGCGAGCGGGACCGGATCGCCCACTACGTGCGGAGTTCCCTGATGGGCGAGGACGACGTGCCGATGCCCGAGCAGGATCGGGACCGTGGGCTCAAGTTCGCGCTGGTGATGATCGGCATCGGAACGATGGCGGTGATGGGCCTCTGGCATCAGCACTCCCACCTCGGCCACTCGCACGGTGACGACGGTCACGCGCACGCTCACGAGGTGCAGGAGCAGCACGACGATCATGCGCATGACGAGGAGGGCGAGGACCATGACGACCATGATCATTGAGGATCATGGGTCGGTCGCTGCCCCGCGGTGCTACCGCCGGAAGCAGGTGCGCTGACCGTCCAGCGTGTCGACGTCGGAGCCGAACTCGCCCGTGGCCTCGGCGCCGTTCTCGCTCAGCAGGAAGGCCACCAGGTCGGCGGATGCCGCAGGGCCGATCGTTCCCTCCCGACCCTGGGGCATCGTCTCGCGGATCGTCCGGTAGAGCCCGCTGGCGGCGCGGTTCCGCCAGTAGCTCGCGAAGCTGCGGCCCGCGAGCGCCGCGCCCTGGGCGCCGCCGCGGAGCGTCGGTCCGTGGCATTCGGCGCACTGTTCCTGGTAGAGAGCGGCGCCGCGCTCCGCCTGCTCGGCGGAGAAGCTGGCGCAGGGCGCCGACTCATCGAGTAGCGGGGCGTCGATCATGATCATCGGCGGCAGCTCGTCCGCAGGCGCCGCGGAAGCGAGGGCCGGCTGCTCGATCGGACCGCGCCCGGCGGTGTCGGACAGCTTGAAGGCGTAGAGCAGGTTCGCGCCTGAGCGTGCGTTGAGGTTCCCGAGGCGGTTGAAGAGGCCGCTCAACAGGTCGCCGCCGCCCGCGCTCACCGCGACGTACTGCTCGCCGTCCACCGCGAAGCTGACGGGGAAGCCGGAGACCGGGCCGCCGAGCACCGTCTCCCAGAGGATGTCGCCGGTGGCGGCGTCCCACGCACGGAAACGCCGGTTCGTGTTGCCGGCGAAGACGAGCCCGCCGCCCGTGGTCATCACAGACATCATCCCGGCCGGCTCCTCGAAGCGCCACAGGGACTCTCCGGTGCGGGCCGAAACCGCGTCCAGGCGGCCGACCGTCGTCTTGTTCGGCGCCAGTTGCATCCGGAAGTTGATGCCGTAGCCCTGGGGCGGCCCCTCGCCGGTGCCGGTGATGATCGGCGACATGCAGACGTCCTGGAGCGGCGCGTAGACGGCCTGGGTCAGCGGGCTGTAGGCCGCGGTCGGCCAGTCCTTGCCGCCGCTCGCCGCCGGGCAGACGACGCCGTACTCCTCGTCACGGGCCTTGGGGATGACCTCCTCGTTGACCGTGACCGTGCCGGTGTGCGCGTCGATGTGGGTGATTACGTTCTGGAAGACGGTTTCGTGCGCCCACAGGAACTCACCGGTCTCGCGGTCGAGCGTCCAGAGGATCGCGGTCTTGCCGGGGAAGCCGGTCATCACGCGCCGCCGTTCGCCCGGCTCCAGCGCCGGGTTGATGGACCAGACGGCTTCCTCGTCCGGCTCCATCTCCAAATCGACGAGGATGCGCTCGAAGGGATGGTCGAGGTCCCAGTTGTCTCGCGGCAGATGCTGGAAGTACCACGCCAGCTCGCCGGTGTCGGGCTTGAGCGCCAGTGTGCTGTTCGAGTAGAGGAGGGACCCAGCCCCGCTGCCGCGCAGCACCTCGGGAGAGGGCGCCGGCACGGACGTGCCCCAGTAGACGAGGTCGAGTTCGGGGTCGTAGGAACCGACATGCCAGGCGCCGACGTGGAACCGGCGCTCGAGCGGCAGCCCGCCCCAGGTCTCGTCACCCGGCTCGCCGGGGCGCGGGATCGTGTGGAAGCGCCACAGCTCCCGGCCGTCCTCGGCGTCGTGCGCCGTGAGGTAGCAGCCGCCGGCGACGGACATGTTGCAGGAGCGCCCGCTGATCACCTTGCCGTCGGCGATGATCGGACCGGAGGAATGGGCGATCCGGCTGTCGCCGACCCGAGTTTCCCACACCAACTCGCCGGTGTTCGCGTCCAGACGGATGATGAACGCGTCCATCGTGGCGACGAACAGGCCGTCCTGCCAGATCGCGATGTTCCGGGTGATCCGTCCCAGGCCCTGGCCGAAGCGGCGCTCCGGGTCCGCCCCTTCAGGATCCAGGTAGTTGTGCTCCCGGCGGTACTCCCAGATCAGATCGCCGGTCCGCGCGTCGAGGGCGTGGATCACGTCGCCCGTCTGCGGCAGGTAGACGATGCCGCCGCGCACCAGGGGCGTCGCCTCGTTCGGTCCGTCCTCCATTGGGGCCGCCCAGGCGAAGTCGAGCTGGCCGACGGTTTCGGTGTTCACGGCGTCGAGGGCGCTGTACGCCCAGGCGGACAGGTTGCCGCGGAAGCTCAACCAGTCGCCGCTTGGCGTTGCGGCGAGTTCGGCGTCGGTCACCGGCTCGATCAGTGGGCCCGTATGGCCGTTCGCGGCGTCGAACGCCACGAACAGCAGGAGCGCGGCAGTCGTCACCACGCTGGCCAGTCGCACATCGCCCCGTACACGGTTCGAACTCATGTCACGCTCCCCGCTCGTTGGCAGACGGGTACCTGCCTTTGTCCGTGGTCGGGGCGGAGCATAGCGGGATGCCGCTGGTACGATCGTTGACGCATCGCCAGCCCAAACAGTCGGAGGACGATCGATGAACCACACGATCCCGGCAGTGCCGACCCGCTCCTTGCTCACACTGGCCCTCGCGGCCCTGATCGGGCTCCCGGCGGTCGCCGCCCAGGACGACATTCCCCGCATGGCGGACGGCAAGCCCGACCTCTCGGGCTTCTACAACATCGCCACCCTGACGCCGCTCCAGCGGCCCGCGCACTACGGCGACAACCTGTTCCTGACCGCCGAGGAGGCGAAGGCGATCGAGGAGGAAGAGCAGGCGTTCCTGGCCAAGGCCAACGAGAAGAGCGACCCGAACCGCGCCGCGCCCTCCGACACGGGCGCCGCCCCGGTCGGCTTCGACGACTCCCAGCGCGAGAACCTGGGCGCCGGCAACGTCGGCGGCTACAACGCGTTCTGGATCGACCGCGGCTCGAGCGCCGTGTCGATCGACGGCGCCTACCGGACCTCGATCATCTCCGAGCCCGCGAACGGCCGGATGCCGCCGGTCACGGACGCCGCGAGGGAGCGCCGCGCGGCCCGGCGGGCGCTGACGCCGTTCCGGGCCAACAAGGGCGTCGCCTGGTGGATCCAGGAAGGAGGCGCCGACGCGCCTGGGCCGTACGACGACATCGAGCAGCGGCCTCACGCCGAGCGCTGCATCATGGGCTTCGGTTCGACGCAGGGACCGCCGATGCTGCCGGCGCTCTACAACAACCACAAGCGCATCGTGCAGACCGACACCCACGTGATGATCCTGGTCGAGATGAACCACGACGCCAGGGTCGTCCGCCTGAATTCGGAGCACGACGCCCCCAGTGTCCGCAAGTGGCTGGGCGACTCGATCGGCTGGTGGGAAGGCGACACCCTGGTCGTCAGCACGAAGAACTTTGGCGACCGACCGGGTCTGGGTTCCGCCTCGCGCGACCTGCACGTCACGGAGCGCTTCACCCGGCTCGACGCGGACACCCTCCACTACGAGTTCACGGTCGAGGACTCCTCGACCTGGACCCGCCCCTGGAAGGGCGACTACACCTGGCCGGCGACCACGAACAAGGTCTACGAGTACGCCTGCCACGAAGGCAACTACGCGATGGGCAACATCATGCGCGGCGCGCGGCTGCTCGAAGCTGAGGCCCTGGCGGCCGCCGGCGGAACGAGCGGTTAGTAGGCGGCGTGACGTCCGGGCGGGTACCCGCTTGAGCCGGGGCCGGAGGGGAGGGTCCCAGCGGCCGCGGCATCCGTGCGTCCGCAAGCGGACGCACGGGCTGCGACGCATGTGGCGCGGGAACGCGCCACATGGGTGCGCGCTTTCCTGGTTGATGGGAAGGCGGCGCTCGCTCCGGTCGGCTTCGCTTCGCGTGGGCGTCGGTTGATGAAAGGTCGTCGGGCGTCGCTCGCCTCCAGTCCGCTGGGACCTCCCCTCCGGCCCCGACTCAGGCTGGACGTTGTCGGACTCCTTGTCCTACCGGCAGCAGTCCTCCGACGTCGCTTCACACTGGGAACGCGGCGCGGGGCGAAGCCTCGCTCCCTAGCTCTATCCGCCGACCGTGTCAGATCACTCGTGGATGGGCACCCGCGGGAGACGGTTGACAGGCGCGTGGCGCACGGGCAAAGATCCCCACTGCGGTTGGGAGAGCTGCCACGGCGGTTCGCTGAGTTCTTGCTCACCCGGCCGCATTTTCGTTGTACGCCCCTGCGACGCTGCGGACGTGCACCTCCTCTACCTAGACGACGCTGGCTCCGTCGGCAACGTCAAGGAGGACTATCTGGTGCTGGGTGGCGTCTCGGTCTTCGAGGCGCAGTCGCACTGGATCACCCGGGAACTCGACAGACTCGCCGAGAGTCTCAGCCCGGGGGATCCGCATGGTGTCGAGTTCCACGCTTCCGAGACGTACGCTCGTCGGAGTGAACCCTGGAAGAGCCTGAATCGCGAAGAGGCGAGGGGGGCGATCAAGTCCGTCCTCGACGTGCTCGCGGGGGCATACGACACGGCCCGGGCCTTCGCCTGCGTGGTCCATAAGGCCTCGTTCCCTGATCGAGACCCGATGGAGATCGCGTTCGAGGACCTCTGCAGCCGATTCGATCGCTACCTGCAGCGGCTGCGTTCCGACGGCGACAGGCACCGGGGACTCGTGATCCTGGACAAGAGCGCATACGAGACGACCCTCCAGCGCATGTCGGTCGACTTCCGCACCCTAGGCACGCAATGGGGCGTGATTCGGCACTTGGCGGATACGCCTCTGTTCGTCGACTCGCGGGCCTCACGTGTAGTCCAGTTGGCCGATCACGTTGCTTACGCGGTTTTCCGTCGATACCAAGCCAGAGACGCGCAGTACTTCGACCGCATCGCGAGCAAGTTCGACGCTGAGGACGGAGTAGTACACGGGTTGGCCCACAAGGAACTGAGGAACCCGGGGTGCATGTGCGTCGCCTGCGTGAGTCGCCGCGCCGGCGAAGTACGCCAGCCGTAGTTGACGGCGCTGCATGGTCCATCTGGCCCCACCTTGCGCGTGGAACCAGGCCCGCTGGAGTAGGCCAGTGCTCGGCGTCCTTTCGGCCGCCTCCTTGGCCGTAGACGCCTAGCCGCTCAGGGCTGACTTGCAGGTATTGGAAGGAGTTCTCGGCCGATCCAGGACGGCGGTGCGGCTACTTCGCCGCCTATAGCCGCTCCTACCGAAGACGTGTAGTACTTGGCGGGGATTCGGCCTTGCGAGTCCCACGCATCGCGCAGCGAGAGCGTGGTACCGAGTCCGGAGATCGAGCATCGGTTGTCGGAGCGGTTCGAGGGAAAAGCACAGTGAACCAAGGCGTTGCTCGTTTCGCCGGAGAAGATCGAACGGGCGGGTCCCGTGAGTACTGACCACGTGTCCGTCGATACTCGGCCTGCTGGGGCCGCGACTGTTGCTGTTCGCAGGTCGGATGTGACGGCGAGATCCATCCACCAGTGTCCGTTGACCGAACGGCCGTCGAGCACTTTGAACAGAGCTTCCGGATTCTGCGAGTCGAAGAGCCAGAACAGTATGCCCTTGTCGGAAGCCCACGCGGCTTGCTGGCCGTCAACGCGTTCGCCGTTCGCGGTCGCGCCGAACAGTACGCCGAACTGACCGTTCTGCAGCGTGCCGTCACCGGGCGTTGTGGGTGGAGTCGGGGCGGTTGGCCACCGCCACCCTCCTTGACGAACCGGATGGACCAATTGCGGAGTTGGAAATCGATCGGGTCCACCTCGTGCCACCCTGCACAGATGTTTGCCGGGTAAGGGCCAACTGTGAGGCGCTTGTCCGTGGCAGAAGCAGATAGTTCCTCGAGGGTGCTGCCGTCACACTGTGTGTCCACAGAGTCGAGCCAGAAGCTGGGTGCATCGTCGTCGTTGGTCTGGTACGTAACCGTGTAGAACCAGGTTCCGGCCGTCAGGCGTTGAGGCAGATCAACAGCGTCGTCTCCTGTTCCGCGGACCGTGAAGTCGTGGGCTTGAACCGGTGACAGACCGACGCTCAGAAGAACGCAGGCGATGGCTTGTGTGTTGAACGGCATGCGGAACGTCATCGTCGTCTTCCTCGCTGGTTGTAGCGTTGGTGGGAGCTACCCAGACCCGCCTAACCGAGCTCCAGCTCCTTCATCAACTCCGCCTCCGTCACCCGCGGGCGTTTGTCGGCGAAGTCGTAGCGGTCGGGCTTGGCGTCGCTGTAGATGTGGCGGTCGAGTTGGAAGCCGGCTGTGTCGTCCAGCGCGTCGATGCTGACGATAAGCATGCCCTCCGGCTCCTGGGCCAGCCGCCAGAAGAGGCTCGATCCGCAGCGGGAGCAGAAGCCGCGCTGGGCCCAGGGCGTTCCCTGATACCAGGTCAGACCCTCGTCGTTCAGCCACTCGGTACAGGGTTCGGGACAGTGGACGGACATCAGCGGTCCGCCCGACCAGCGTCGGCACATGCCGCAGTGGCAGATGCTGTAGGTCCGCTCGGGGACGTCGACCTCGAAGTGGACGGCGCCGCAGAGGCACTGGCCGCGCAATCGGTCGGCTGCGGCAGGTGTTTCACTCATCGGTTTCTCCTGTCTCCTGCGAAGCCACCCGGAACGGCACGGACGCCATCTGTTTGTCCCAGAAGAGTGCCAGGCGGCCGCCTTCCGGCGTCACGTCGAGGAACTGCCAGGACAACTGCTCGAAGGACATGGGCAGCGGCTGAAGCGTCATGTCGGTGCGCAGTACGTCCCTGTCCGGCGTGTAGCCGTAGGCGCCGAAGAGCGCTGTCCGGTCGTGGTAGTCGTACCGTTCCTGTGCCGGCCACTGGGAGATGATGAGAATCCACCGTTCCGGGCCGAGCTGGATGAACATCGTGTACTCGCCCGGTTCGAGACGGGTCTCGTCGATGACGAGCGGCAGCTCGGTGATCAGCCGGGTCGTGAGGTTCGCGCCCGCCCGCCACACCGGGGCGCCGTCGTTGAGGAAGGCGATGAAGTCGGGCGGCCCGAAGATGTCGCGGCCGCGGCGCAGCGGCCGCCCGTACCTGACTTCGATCCAGCCGCCGTTGACGTAGCCGGAGCGGGGGTCGAAGTAGCCGCCGATCTGGGTCGCGGCGGCGCCCGCCGGGCTGGCCGGCCGGTCCTGGGCAGTGGCGATGCCGGCCCCTGCAAACAACTCGGCGCCCGCGACGATGAACGCCGCGGACGCCGCGAGTCTGAAGCGGCTCAGAGCCACCTGGGTCAACGCCAGGAGGTGGAGTTACTTGACTGCTTCGAGGGGGAGGTCGATCTTCTGGCCGCCCACTTCGATCGAGATGACGAATTTGTCGTCGGCGGGCCGGCTGTAGCCGAGCTTCTCGAACTGGGCGTTGCCCGCGTTCTCGAACATGATCATGCGGTCCTTCGACTCGACCAGGTTGAACTCCTGGAAGTGCTCGGTGCGGGGCTCCATGCCGGGGTTCCACTGCTTCAGGCGCAGCACCAGGGAGTCGTTCTCCTCCTCGATCGAGATCAACTCGATCATGTTCGTCGTGCCGTCGGCCGAGAAGCCGCGGACCAGCGCGGCCATCGAGCCGTTCTTGGGCGCCGCCCAGTTCTCTTCCAGAGAGCCGCCCTGCGCCATCGCGCCGCTCCAGGTCCCGGTCATCCAAGCCAGGTCTTCCACCCTGGGCCCGTGGTTGTCGGCGGCGGCGGCAGTCACGAACAGGAGACTAGCGATCAACAGTACGAACGGTGCGCGGCGCATTGGGTTGTCCTCCAGGGAGATTGAGCCGCCGACCATAGCAGCCGGCGGTGGCCGTCGGAGGTTGCGACTTGGCTGCACCCGTCCGTCCGACGCCGTCCAGCCCGTGCAGGGGTCTGAGGGGGTCAACCTACAGGTGGCTCGGAACGAGCGACGGCCGACGTCCTCACCGACACCAACGACCTGCCGGAGCGAGTGGAGTGAAGCGAGATCCAGTCCCCCGACTGGGGAGAGGAGCACTCCCGCCACGTCAGACGGCTGCTGGAGCGCCATGCCTTCCCCGGCCTCGGGGATCTGCCGGTAGACGAGATCCGGACCGCCGACCTGATGCGGGTCCTGGTGCCGCTGTGGCGCCGTCAGCGGCCGACCGGGCAGCGGCTGAGGCAGAGGATCGCCGGCGTCATGGCGTGGAGCGTGGCGGCCGGCTATCGGGCCGACGACCCGACGAGCACCCTCTCGGCGGTGTTGCCGGCCGGCCGGAGAAAGCGGAAGCGCCATCGGTACCTGCCGGCAGAGGAACTGCGGGAGGCGATGGTCAAGGTGCAAGCCTCCGGGGCATGGGTCGGCACGCGGCTGGCGCTTCGCTTCCTGGCGCTGACGGCGACGAGAAGCGGCGAGGTTCGGGGAGCGAGGTGGCGGGAGGTCGATATGGAGTCGGCCACATGGACCGTCCCCGCCTCGCGCATGAAGTCGCGCAAGGAGCACAGGGTTCCCCTCTCCAGCGCCGCCCTTGTGGTCCTGGAGCGGGCCGACCGGCTGCGCGGCCGGGGTCGAGGTCTTGTTTTCCCAGGAATCCAGGGGAAGATGGTCGGCGCGGCCGTGTTCGGCCGGCTGCTGAACGACCTCAAGATCGATTGCAGCCCTCACGGCTTCCGCAGCTCGTTCCGGTCCTGGTGCTCGGACGAGGGGATCGACCGGGAGGTGGCGGAACAGGCCCTGGCTCACGCTGTCGGAAGCCAGGTCGAGCAGTGCTACGCGCGCAGCGACGTGCTGGAGCGCCGGCGCGAGGTCATGGAGGCATGGGGAGCGTTCCTGGTCCAGTAGCGGGCGCACCGGACACGCACAGCCCGGAATCCCCGCCGCCGACTTGCCATCGACCACCGCCAGGGAGCGGATCCTGGAGGAGTCCGAAGCCGCTTTCAGCGGACGAATCGATGCCTACTCGACACCTCACGCTCGCGGCCTCGTCCCCACGTTCTCAGGTGACTCCGGGTCGTACCAGAATCCGCACCAGAACCGAACGAGGACAACACCCCCCTCTTTCGGTCCGCTCGTTCGGTTGTCCTCTCTTGAGGACACCTCCCGAATGTCCTTGAAGCACAAGGCGTTACTCGGGGCTCCGTTTCGGGAAAGCGCCCTCCGGGCGCTGCAACCCGACCGCACGAGGCGATCGGGTTGGGACGTGAGCGACCCCCCCTTTTCGCCGCCTCGTGCGGCGCGCAAGGGTCTCGCTCGTTCGGCCGCTGATTCGGCCTCCGACGAGGGTCGCTCACGTCCAGAACTGATCCCTGCGGGAAGGCTCGGAGGACCGGATCCATGGGCTCACCAAGGATGCAACCCGGCTGCGGGGTCGAAGGACCCAGAGTCCCAGCGCCCGGACAACCCCTCGCGGGGGCCGGATTGCCCCCGGGGGGAACACCGAGCGGCCGGGGCGCCAGCGCGGGACTGTAGTCTAGTTCCCGCCTGGATCCGTCTAAACTTATGTAAACGACAGCAAAGAACTCCTGGTGAACACGATACGTTGACGGAACGATCTGCTAGCGTGCGGTTTCTGGCAGAACACCCTGAATGACTACAGGAGCCCCTGAAGCATGGAAACCACGAACGCCAACCGATCTCTACGGACTCTCGTCGTCGCTGCGCTGCTGTTGAGTGTCGCGGTGACCCTCGCCCCCGCCGTGGCGGGGGCTCAGATCATCATCTGCTCGATCTACTGGAATTCCACAACAGACGAGTACTCCAACTTCTGTTATGGCAGCGGTCCGGGATGCGTGGAGTGCGTCATCATTGAGTACAGTACGGGCAGCGGTGGGGGAGGCCGTCTTGATTCGCTACATGAGGGCGCCGCGGCGGCTTCCGACGCCTATCGTCTAGACGCTCAGGTGGCCAATCGGTCGGTCGGGCTGGCGGCTGGTACAGGCCTCCCGCGCCTTAGCTTGAACGAAGCGGCCTGCAAGGAGCCGCGTCTTGACAATGCGGTGCGAACGGCCCGATCCGAGCGTCTTCCAGCTGCCAGAAAAGACCGTCTTCGTACCCGACACGTTCGGGAACTGACGCGTTGAGGTCGTCCCTGCCGAGGCTGGCGAGTCTCTCACTCCTGGCGACCGTCCTTGCCCCGGTGGTGGCTGCGACCCAGGAGGCCGATCCCCCGCCACCGGTGCTGCAAGAGCTCCGTCGGCTGGATCTGCCGGATGAGCTCCTGCCGGCGGCGGATGTCCGCTGGCGAACGGATGGGAGCCTCTTGTTCGGCCTGGAGCGTGATGGAGTCTATTCATGGCGCCCCGGAGCTGAGTTCGTCGAGCTGGAAGCCACGCTCTCAGGCAGCACGTATGGGCGTGCGTCGAGGTATGGGAACTACAGTCGGCTAGGCGGCCCGAGCGCTTCCGGGTTGGTCTTCGCCGGCGACCTGTTCGGAGTGTACCGACACGACGACGGGCGCACCTTGCCGCTCAAGGACAACCTGGAGATCGTCGGCGACTTGGATCACCGCGACGGCCTGACCGTCGCGGTGGGGCTTGCCCGGCAGCCCAGTCCTTCTCCGGGACCGGGTGGCATCTGGGAGCCTTACGTTGCCTGGCTGATCGGGTCGGAAGGAGCAGCGCGCGGACTCCTTCCGACCCGCGATGGCGGTGCAGCCCTGGAAGCCTGCCATGCCGTGGAACTCGCTGTCAGCCGGTTCGTGGCAGACGGCCTGATCCTGGTGATCCCCGGTGCGGAGCCGGGGGCCTTCTTGTACGGCCTGGACGGGTCGCTCCGGGGGACCGTGGATGGGGAGACCTTGTCCGCCACGCGGCCCGACTGCCGGCCGGAGCAGAGAGCGCTGCTGCGCAACGCGGAATCTCACACAGCCTGGTTGCGCCGACACCGGTTGGTCGACGACGTGGTGGCGAACGATGACGGTGACGTGTTCTTCTTTGTGCGCCACGTGACCGACGGTGAGCCGCTGCCTAGCGTGGAGGAGACCGCCCGCGACGGCGCAGCGGTAGTGACAACGATTCCGCCTGCCGGCGCCGACCGGATCGCGAAGCAAGTCGCGGACAACGCCGGAGGAGACGAAGGTCCCGCCGTCAGGCGGGTGGCGGTTGCCCTGGACAGTCTCGACCTCTCGGATCTGGCGGCATCCGCCTCGGAAGGCGAAGCGGTGGTGCTCACCGGTGAGCAGGCAGCCCGTGTGCTTGCCCTTGCCAAGGCGCGAGCCGACAGAAAGGAAGCCGCTCTTGCGCCCGAGCCCAAGGCGAGCGTGTGCTGGGACATCGTGCATGCTCGCGTGGACGACCTGCGGCCGGTGGCGACAGCGCCTTGCGCCGTGACGTCCGACCGGGCGGACGCTCGTTTACGGGTGGACCTTGCCGGCGACCGGGTGGTACTCCTCATCCGAGGCACCACTCGTCTGGGGTCTCGAGGCGTCGGGCGCCCCGCCACGGCTTTCGAGGCCCATCTCTCCGCCGGCAGCTAGTGGCCTGGAACGGCTCTTCCCCTACGCCCCCCGGGGGCGTTCTCTTGGTCAGCCAGATGTCGCTGTTCGTAGTGGCGCTCCCCGGGTTCCTTCGGTGGGCTGGCATGGCGGGCTTAGCGGCCTGCCTGCCGTTCGCGACCGCGGTTCAGGCCGGCGCGCAGACTCCGGGAGGTCTCCAGTTCGTCTGCCTGAGCAGCGACGGAGGCGTCATGCCTCTCTCTTCATCCACGACGGGCTCTCCGGACGAGGACTGGCGGGAGATCTCCACGTTCGCCGACGCCGAGGTCGAGGCGTGCTGGGTGTGGACCGAGTTCTGTCCGCCCGTCAGGCGTCCCTTCGGTTCCGATCTGGCGGCCGATTGCGGGGCCGGTGCGAGAGACGCGCCCGATGCTGCCGGCACCAAGCTCGTCGTGCGGCTTCCGGCGCCGGCCGACGAGGATGATGCCACCGATCTCCCCACGTTGACCGCAGCCCCGTCTGCGATGTGGCGCGAGGTGCCCCGCAGCCTTCTGCCAGACTGGAGTGTTGACGCCAGTGTCGTTCGTCTGCCCCACGGGCCCGGGCCGTGGCGCTTGCAGGCCTGCACCGAGCAAGGTTGCTCACGGTGGACGGATGTCCCCGACGGCACCGGGGATGTGTCGCTGTCATTCCTCGAGGCCCGGACGGCAAGCTATCGGATCGGCACGACGAACGGGGCTCCACTCGTGAACACTCGCTTCCACCTAGTCCGTCCCGGCCGGGGCGGGCTCAGTCAGACCGAGATCCTGGGATTCGAACAGCCTGACCCGGAAGGTCGGGTTTCGTTTCGGCTCCCCGTAGACCAGGAACCGCCTGTGGTCGTCTCGAGTGACGGCCGCGAGGCCGTCGCGTTCCTTGCGTTGCGCGACGTGCCGGCGCAGGTGGAGTTGGGACCGGGTCTCATACTGAGCGGCCGCGTCGTCAACGGCGTGGGCGAGCCGGTGGCCGCGCAACTCCGAGGCCACTCCTTCATCCGGGACGGCTTCGGTTTGACCCAGATGCAAAGCGGTCGCACAGGACCCGCCGGCCTCTTCCGGTTGGCTGGTTTCTCAGCCGGCGACGCGACCTTGCGGGCCGTTGCCGAGGGGAGCAGCGGGTTGGAGTTCGCTCGACGGCTGAAGCTGGAGGACTCCACGGACCTCGGGGACATCATCCTGACGGAGGTGGAGGTTGCCTGGGTTCGGGTGATCGACGCCGTACGGCGTTCGCCGGTGGCCAGCGCGGCCGTCCGCAGCGCGGACGACGAGTGGCGGACTGACGCGGACGGTCTTGCCGGTGTCGAGGTGCGCTACACGAGGGAACTTCAGGTCGTGGCGCCTGGCTACGGGTTCGCCGTCTCTCGCCTTCCGCCCGGTGTCGGACCCGCGCCGGCCGAACCGTTCCCGATCGAGCTTGAACCCGCCCTGAACGTGACGGGAATCTACGTCTCTGCGGATGGCCTAACGCCGGCTGCGAACGGGCGGTTCAGCGCCCAGGGCGGCCAGAACCTCAGGCTGAGCGGAGCGATTCAACCCGACGGTGCGTTCTCCGCCGACCTTCCCGGCGGCGGTGCGTGGGACCTGGAGCTAGTCGCCGGCAATGTCGGCTCCGCGCGTCTGGAGGTAGCAGGCAGCGGCGGAGAGACGATCGACCTCGGCGTCGTTCGAGCGCCGCCTTCGGCTGCGATCTTCGGCTTTCTGGTGGGCGAAGGCTATGAACCGCTGGCCGGGGCAAGCGTGAACTCGTCCCTGCGGTCCGAGCCGGGGCCGCTCCTGACGCCGCTCTTGGGCAGCACTCTGACGGTGACTTCGGGCCCGGAGGGCTACTTTGAGCTTCACGGGCTGGAGGCGGGCCCCGCGGTGGTCCGGTTTGCTGCCGAAGGATACGCGTCACATCGGCTTGAGCTCCAGATCGAGGGCGTGGTGCCCATCGATGTCGGCACGATCGAGCTATCCCGGGGCATGCGGATTGCGGTGCGTTCGGACACGGCGCATGGTCTGGTGGAGATGGAGGTCGGCGATACGGTGCCGCCTGAGAAGATGTCCGCGGCACTGGTCGACCGGGAGGCGCTCTTCCACGAAGTGCCGGAAGGCCCCCTCGCCATCGTCGTCCTGAACGGAGACGGACAGCCGGTCTGCACCAGAGAGGTTCCCGAACCGAAGAACGACCTCACCGTCCGCTGCGACGACCAGAGCGTGAGCGTCACCGGGCGCGTGACGATGGGAGGAACTCCGCTCGCCGGCACGTTGCTGTGGCAACGGCGGGAAGGCGGGCCTGACTTTCCGGTGGGTCTGTTCCGCTCGCGAACGGACGGGCTCGAGCGGGTCGATTCCGTTCTCGGGAACCGGGTTCCGAGCCTTCGCGCTTCGTTGGACGGAGACGGGACGTACCGCCTGGATTCCGTGCTTCCGGGCGAGTGGGACGTCACCTGGAGGCCGGCGGCTGGCGGCGTCCAGGAGCCTCGCGTGGTGGACGTGCCGGCACAAGCGGGCACCGAGGTCGTGCAGGACATTTTCTACGAGGGCGTGTCGGTAGAGGGAACGGTTTTGGACCCGGAGGGCTCGCCCGTTGGTCTGGCTACGGTGGAGGTCTTCCCCGACCAGCCGAGTGTCGTCTCGGATAGTCGCGGCAACTTCCGGGTCCTTGGCCTGCAACTGGGGCGTTACCAGCTTCGGGCACGGGAACGTCACCTGCGATCGGATCTCGTGGATGTGGAGCTCGACCGGCCGGGAGACCGGACGACAGTGCAGCTTCACCTTACGGACGAGGCCGCTCAGGACGGCTTGCGCATCGAACTAGTGGACGGCAGTGACGGGTTCTGCTACGCCGAAATGGACAATGGCGCCGGAGGACAGCTCGTCCAGGTCCGGAACGGCACAGCCGAGGTGAGGGTGGAACCACCCCTGGGCGAGCAGGTACGCGCCGGCTGCAACGCGGGCGGGCGGTGGGTCCTGGGGGCCTGGCGGAACCTCCCTGAGGCGATGGAACAGGGTCTGACGTTCGACCCCGGCGCGTCGACCGCCTCTCTGGTGCTGGTCGGCCGGACTCGCGCCGCCGGTATCTCCATCACGGGGCCAGGCGGCTGGAATCTCGGGACCCTCCGCATGTGGTTCGGCGGCGCGCCGACCTTTGCCGCCGGCGAGAAGATCACGTACCTGCCCGTCGGCACCTACGTGATCGATTGGGGCGAGGGTTCGCGGTCCGTTTTCGCTGAAAGACGACGGGAGACCGAGGTCGAGTTCGACGACTGAAGAGGCTCGCCGAGACGACGGGCCACCACACGCTGGCAAGATGCATCTACGAGGGGAGTCTCAGATGAACAGAACCGAGATCATGTATGCCGATGTCGACCATGTTCGAGTTCGTCGAACAGCTTGGGGGCACCTCGCCAGTGCTTTGGGGAAGACGGTGCGCTGAACCAGCCGGCGCGCCGCTCAATGAACTGCCCGTCACAGAACCTACTCTCTGTACACCTTACCCAACCAACCTCCCCATAGGGAGAACCTCTATGGAGACTCTTGACGAAACTTCGACGACAACGAAACCCGAGGTAAGCCCTAGAGGTTTCCGGCTCAAGCTTCCCAACCCATGGCTGTCCATGCTGATTGTCTTCGTCGCCTTGGCTCTGCTTCTGGTCGCCTTTGAACTCACCATAGACGACCTCAAGCCGTCGGAGCTGAGCGACGTCGGCGTCCTTTTCGTGGCGGCGCTTGCTCTGACGCTGGCGGGATGGCGATTTGGTCTTGAGGATAAGCAGGCCTCCGCAGCGCTACTACTCGCTGAAGCGGCGGAACGTCAAGGCGAGGCAGTCAGGAAGCAGGTCGAGGCAGCTCAGGCCCACGCCAAGGCCGCTAAGGAGTTAGCTCTTGCAGCGAAGGGGCAGGCGGACACAGCCAAGGAACAGGCGGCTGCGACAGAGCGGCATGTGGCGGCCGCTGCCAAGACCGCCAAGGCCACCAGGAAACGTGCCCGGATCAACGATCGGGCTCTACTCCTCGACCGGTACCACCGGGCTGCACGAATGCTGGACAGCGAGGCTCAGGCCGTGCGCATTGGGGGTGTGAGCCTGCTTGATCGGCTAGCCCGGGACCAGCCGAAGGAGTACCATGTGGACGTGATCACGCTCTTGGCCTCGTTTGTGCGTCATCCAAGAGCGGACCCACTCGGCGACGCCGGTCGGCACCATGGGAGACTCCGGGCCGACGTTCAGACCGCAGTCAAAGCGATCGGTGCTCGCGACAAAACGCGCCGAGAACTGGAGAGAGGTCGAGAGTTTGAACTGGACCTACGCGAAGCGGATCTGCGGGACGCTGATCTGCGGAAAGCCAATCTTCAGGCAGTGAGACTAGAGGGGGCAGACCTCGCCGGTGCACTGCTTAAGGACGCAAAGGTGGCGGGAGCCGCCTTTGCCGGTGCCAGCGGGAAGGTTCGCAATCTCACACAGGACCAACTTGACTCGTGCTGGAAGGGAGCAGAGGCTAGTGAGCCCGACGGCCTCGACCAGTTCCCCGATCTGGAGTGGCGAGTCGATACTGAGATAGACCAGGAGACAGCCGCACCACACCGGAGTGCTTGATTCCTGCCGAACTTCTGGGGCTTCCGGTCGGGAGGAGTGACTAGTCGACGATCGCCTGCACCACGGCCTTCCGAGAATCGGCCAGGAGTGTACCGGGCGGCGTCTGCACCATCACAACTGCGGTCAGGTCCTCCTGCGGATCGACCCAGTAGCTAGTGGCGGAGGATATGGTTGCCTACAAGGGCTATCGCTCGAACGGCACCATGAAGGACCTTTAAGAGGCGCGGTTTGTGCACCTACGTCAGCGAGCCGCACGCAGCCCTGAGCCACGATCCGTGTTAGGCAGAGAGCGTCACCGGACCGAGAGACTATTCAGCACTGGTCTCCAGCCCCAAGAAGCGAGATATTGCCGAAAGTTGTGGATCGGCGATTCGATCAGGCAGCGTTCCTGACCTGAGTTCCGTTGTTGAATGGTACTCCTTCTCTGACCAGTGCGACGAGGTGCGGGGCGTTGACTCGTCGCCATCGTTTCTGCGCCATGTCGAGTAGCTTGAAGGCCATCAGCAGTGCCTTGGTGCGTGAGCCGGCGCCCTTGGTGACGCGCTGGCGGAGGCGGACCGTGGCAAACGTCGATTCGATCGCGTTGGTGGTCCGCAGATGCTGCCAGTGCTCGGCCGGGAAATCGAAGAAGCTGAGCAAGCAGTCCTTGTCTCGGCGCAGGGACTCGACCGCCTTCGGGTACTTGGCGCCGTAGTCCTCTGCGAAGCATTCGATCTCCGCTTCGGCATCTTCGCGGCACTCGGCGTACATGATCTCGTGCAAGGCGCGCTTGGCCTTCGCCTGGAGCCGCTTCGGCAGCTTGTCGAGGACCCTGGCGAGACGATGCACCCAGCAGCGCTGCTCCCTGGTCTCAGGCCAGACGTCTCGCACCGCCCGCCAGAAGCCCAGAGCGCCTTCGCCTACGGCCAGCACCGGAGGGCGCAACCCGCGTCGCTTCAGGTCTCGCAGCACGCTCGACCAGCTCTCGGAGCTCTCCCGGTAGCCGTCCTCGACCGCGATCAGCTCCTTGGTCCCGTCACGACGCACGCCGATCAGCACCAGGGTGCACAAGCGGTCGTCCTCCAGGCGGACCCTGAAGTGCACGCCGTCGGCCCACACGTACACGTAGTCCTCTTCGCTCAGGTCCCGTTGTCTGAAGGACCGGTGCTCCTCCTCCCAAGCCGCGGTCATCCGCGCGATGCTGGAAGGCGACAGGCCCGAGGCCTTCTCACCCAGCAAGGCACCGAGCGCCTCCTTGAAGTCGCCCGTGGACAGACCACGCAGGTAGAGCACCGGCAAGACCTCCTGCACCTTCGGCGAGCGCCGCATGTACGGCGGCAGGATCGAGCTCCTGAAACGGCGACCCGATCTCCGGTCATTGACCCGCGGCGCCTGCACTTCCACCGTGCCCGCGCCGGTCGTCACCAGCCGCGATCGAGCCCGACCGTTGCGCACCACCTGCGCCCGGCCGTCCTCGCCGCGCTCGGCGCGGTGTCTCTCCACGTAATCGGTGACCTCCGCCTCCAGCGCCTCCATCAGCATCCGCCGCGCGCCCTCGCGGGCGAAATCGTCGAGAGTCGAGGAGGAGTTCCCCTCCGGAGCAGCTTCGAGTATCTTGAGCATGGGCGGCGTGTCCTTTCTCCCGGCTTCCGACCGGGTACTCGGTTGAACACCCAGGAGGATACGCCGCCTGATCTACATCAACGGATCCACAACTTCTGGCAGTAGCTCCCAAGAAGCTCTCAGAGATCCAGGTCCGCGTCGGTTGCTGAGGGAGTTACGCGAAGAAACGGGACCACGTTGGGGGACAGTTCCGTACCGTCCTTCCCCACAAGTGCTTGTATTCTAGAGACTTCGCCGAACTGCGGGCGGAAAGAAGCGAGCGCCAACTTCCCCATATCCGATCAAGCGGGAGCGGCAGCTGGAGGTTGACCCCCTCAGACCCCGAGAACGGGCGGGTGCAACGCCGGGGATCTGCTACTCGGAGCCTCCGCCGCCGGTGGACGCGGCGTCGCCTTCGAGCGCTTCCTCCTCGAGCAGCCGGGCGCCGCGGAGGATGCCGCCGAGGGCGTAGTTGCCTTCGTGGCAGGCGTACTCGAAGACCTTGTTCGTGCTGGCCGGCCACGGGTACTCCCCGCTCCAGGGCTCGGTCCAGGTGTTCGGGTCGTCGACGGTGAAGCCGTAGAGCAGGGTGCCCTCGTCGATGCGGCTGAAGCGCTCGGTGATCACCATCTCCTTCGAGCCCTGGGTGAAGCTGTAGTCGTCGCCGAAGTTCTTCGTCGTCACGACCAGGGTGTCGCCTTCCCAGCGCCCGACCGACTCGCCGAGCCAGCTCTCGACGTTGTCGTCGTGCTCCGAGTCGATGGAGATGATCCGCGCGTCGTGGTTCATCTCGACCAGGATCATCAGGTGGGTATCGGTCTGCACGATCCGCTTCATGTTGTTGTACATGACGGGCAGCGCCGGCGGCCCGGCGGTGGAGCCGAAGCCCAGCAGGCAGCGCTCGGCGTGCGGGCGGAGCTCCGGATCGTCGTAGGGGCCGAAGTCGCGGTCGATCCACCAGGCGGTGCCGGTGTTCTCGTGGCGGAACGCCGCGGCCTCCACGACCCGCTTCTTCGCGGCGTCGGTGAGCGCCGGCATCCGGCCGTTCGCGGGCTCCGTGATGATCGACGTTCGGTACTCGCCGTCGAGCTGGAAGTTGCCGTCGCCGATGTCGACGTAGAAGGCGTTGTAGCCACCGACCTTGCCCGCGGCTCCCGTGAACTCGGGCGCGTAGATGCCGGTGCCGCCCTCCGGCGGCGCCTCGCGATTCGGGTCGCTCGGCGCGTAGTCCTTCTCGAAGTTCCGCCGCCAGTGGTCGGCGATCGCCTGCGCCTGTTCTGGCGTCAGGGTCAGGTTGTCGCCGTACTGCTGGGGCCGCTGCAGCGGCGTCAGGGTGGCGATGTCGTAGGTGCCGGAGAGATCGGGCTTGCCGTCGTGCCGGCGGGGGATGTCGTCGGACGCGACGATGGCGCCGGCGGCCGCGAAGGCGAGCAGGGTGGTGAGAATGAGAGTGCGTCGTGCCATGTGCGGCGTCCTCCGGGTTCTGGTTGCGGACTGTGCTCCGGATTGTAGCCGGAAACTGGCTGGCCGGTCAGGATTCTCCCGCTTCGACGATCCGGTCGGTCGTCGTGTCGCGCCGGATCTCGAACCAGCGCCGGCAGCCCTGGGCATGGAACCAGCGCTCGGCGACGATGCCTTCCTCGTTGTCGTGGTGGAAGGCGAAGTCCAGGTCGCGCTCGTCCGGGTCGGTCAGGTGGTCCGGTACCCGCCGGATCTCGCCGTGGACGAACTCGTGAACGGAGCGGCCACCGCAGGTGGGGCAGGGGATGCGCAGGCTCATGGCTAATGCGTCCCCGCCGACCCGCGGTCCGCCATCGTGCGGTCACGGGCGAAGCGATCGAGCCCGAACGGCGCGATCAGCTCCGGCACCTCCCCGGTCGCGATGAGTTCCGCCATCTGCTCGCCGCCGGCCGGGATCGCCTTGAATCCCCAGGTGCCCCAGCCGGTCGTGAGGTAGAAGCCGGGCACGCCCGTGCGCCCCATGATCGGCGAGTAGTCGGGGCTCATGTCGCAGACGCCGGTCCATTGCCTCAGCACGCGGAGGTTCGACATGAAGGGCAGCAGGCAGAGCGCGCGCCGGCAGACGTGCTGGACGAAGTCGTGGCTCGAGCGGTACGAGAAGCTGGGTTGCGGGTCGATCTCGGCGCCCAGCAGCATCTCGCCGCGGGCGGTCTGCGAGGCGTAGAAGAAGAGCTCCGACGAGGCGACGATGGGCCCGAACTGCGGCCGGTAGTGGTTCGTGACGAACGCCTGCAGGCGGTGGGTGCGGATGGGAAGCCGGAGGCCTGCCATGGCCGCGATGCGGCTGACGTGGCCGCCGACCGCAGAGACGACGGCGCGGGCCGCGACATCGCCCGCCGCCGTCTTGACGCCGGCGACCCGATCGCCGTCGAGGATCAGACCCTCCACCGGCGTGTTCTGGTGGACGTGGGCGCCGTGCTCCATCGCGCCCTCGGCGAGAGCCCAGACCACCCGGTCGTGGCGGGCGGTGGCCCCCTGCGGGTGGTACGAGGCGCCCAGCACCGGCCAGCGGCCGCCGCCCGACATGTCGAGTTCCGGGCAGAGTTTCTGGACCTGCGCCGGCCCGACGAACTCGGTTTCGGCGCCGAACTCGGTGTTCAGCTTCGCCCGCATCCGCTCGGCTCGCACGGCGGCTTCCGAGTGCGCCATCCACAGAATCCCCTTCTGCTGGTGCATGAGCCAGCGGTCGGTCTCCTGTTCGAGGCCCCGGTAGAGGTCGACGCTCCGCTGGTAGAAGCGGACCGCGGCCGGGATGCCGTAGTTGGCGCGGATGATCGTCGTGTTCCGTCCCGAGTTGCCGCCGCCGATGTAGCCGCGCTCGAAGACGGCGACGTTCGTGATCCCGTGGCGCGTCGCGAGGTAGTAGGCGGTGGCCAGCCCGTGGCCGCCGGCGCCGACGATCACGACGTCGTAGCTCTTCCTCGGCGGCCGCCAGGTCAGCTTCATCTGGCGCTCGACGAACTCGTTCATGGCGCGGCCCCGTCGGTCTCCGCGAGCGAGCCGGTCAGGCGGCGCTGAAAGGCGGCCGCGAACGGGGCCGGCGTGAGGATGAGGGTCCTCCCGGCTTCGAGCCAGAGCTTGGCCGGGATGCCGGCGATCTCGCCCTGGGCGAAGTTCGGCCGCGCGCTGGGCCGCCGCCACTCGCACTCGCGGTCCAGGAACCGCTCGGCAGTGGCTTCGTCGAGCCAGACGTAGCTGAACGCGGTTTCGCGTTCGACGATCGCGTGCGGGTCGCCGGCGACCTCGAAGTCCGGCGTCGCCGTCACCAGGAGTTCGTCGGGAGCGGTGCGGAAGGCGAGCGCGCCGGCGGGCCAGGGCGGCTCGGCGATCAGCGCGTCGAGAGCCGCGGGCGTGGCCGACACGCGGGTCGCTTCGAGCCGGCGCAGCCGCGGCGGATCGGATGGGGATTCGGCGGCGAGGTCGGTTGCCTCGGGACGGGCCACCGGGAACTCACGGACGTTCGCCGGCGACTCGCTGGCTGTGTCGACCGCCACCCGAGCGCGTTCGCCATCCGGGTCGTAGGTCGGACCGTCGACGCGATGGGCCGGTCGTCCGTCGACCGTGACCTCGCGGGGCAGGTTGCCCTCCGTGTCCAGGTAGAGCCAGCCGAGCATCGGCCTGCCGTCGCCAGCCGCCGTGCCGGCGTCGGAGGTCACGTAGCCGGCGTAGCGGTCGCCGTCATGGATCGCCGCGCCCTCGGCGGACGGAGTTTGGGCGGCTTCCGGCGGCGGCGGATCCTCGACCCGGAGTGCGACCAGCCGTTTGTCGAGCGGTTGCCCGTTCGTCCGCAGGATCGCCTGACGCCCGACGAAGCCGCCCTTGTTCAGGTTGACCGCCCAGCCGTGGGCGAGGCGGCGCGGGGTCGAGTCGTAGTCCGTGTCCTGGCCGATCACGATGTGGCCCTTCTCGAGCCGCAGCCGGAGCAGGGTCTCGAGCCCGTGCGGCTGGACGCTGAACCCGGCGCCCGCCGCCAGCAGCCGCCGCCACAGCGTGCGGGCGTCGGCGGCCGGATGGTGGAGCTCGTAGGAGAGTTCGCCGGTGAAGCTGAGGCGAACGACCCGGCAATCGACGCCGGCGATACGCACCTGCCCGTGGCGGCCGAACGCGGGCAGTCCCCGGGCGCCGGCACGCGCCAGCAGCCGGGCAGCCTGCGGTCCGGTGACGTTGATCGCCGCCAGCGACGCGGTCTGGTTCAGGATGCGGACATCGCAACCGAATGCCTCGGCCCAGTCGCGCAGCCACAGCTCGAAGAAACCGGAACCGCCGGAGGTCGAGGTCAGGAAGAAGCGGTCGCCGGCGCCCTCGTCCGTCTCCCGGCAGAGCATGCCGTCGTCCAGCAGGTAGCCGCGTTCGTCCAGCATCAGGACGTAGCGGCAGCGGCCGGGACGGATCGTCGCGACTTTGGTGGGGACGATTCGCTCAAGGAACGCCTCGGCGTCCGGTCCGGAGATCGCCATCTTGCCCAGCGAACTCACGTCGCCGAGCGAGACGCGCTCGCGCACGGAGCGGTACTCGTCTTCCTTCCGGCCGTAGGTCCAGGGTCGCCACCAGCCACCGGCGCGGTCCATCCTCGCGCCGAGGCTCAGGTGCTCGTCGTGGAGGGGCGAGCGCGCGGTCACGGCGGTGTGCGCACCGGCGGCCAGTTCGCGCACGGTGAGTTGCCGGTTGAGCGGCCGCGCCGTGAACGCGGGCTGAAGCCGGCCGCCGCGCTCCAGCAGGAAGCTGCGCAGATAGGGCAGGCAGACGCCGCCCTGGCAGGTGCCGGTGCCGGCGAGCGTCGCCCGCTTGAGCAGCTCCATCTCGCGGAAGCCGCGCTCCCACACGCCGTCGAGGTCGGCGACGGTGACGCCGCTGCACGGGCACACGGTTCCCTCCCCGGGGCAGGGCGGCAGTTCGGGTTCCATCGCGGCGCTGCCGACGACTCGCACCGGCAGGTCCGAGGCCATCCGTGCCAGCGCGTTGCGTGGGTTGCGGCCGAGGCCGAGGATCGCCGTATCGCATTCGATCCGCTCGTCGGTGGCATCGGCATCGCCGTGCCGGCGGACGATCACCGCCTCGACCCGGCCGTCTCCCTCGAAGCGGACGAGCTCCCAGCCGCCTTTGCCGACCGGGAAGTGGGCGACCAGCGAGTCGGCCGGCAGGCCCGCCGGTCGCTCACCGACGGCGACGGCACGGCCCAGGTCGATACCCGCGGCCACGAGCTCCGTTGCCCCACGCGCCGTGACCAGTCCCTCAAGATCGCTGCCGGGAACGACCGGCTGGATCTCCGCGGCGCCGGTGGCGACGACGATCTCCCGCCGCGGATGGACGTGGAGCACGCGCCCCGCCTGGTCCGAGGCGACGACCAGAGGCCCCGGATAGACCCCGGTCACGTGCTGCCCGTCACGCGCGTCCAGAGTCACGACGTTCAGGCTCGCGTCCCTGGCCTCCCGCGCGGCCTCGCGCCCCGAGTCGCCCTGCCCGATGACGACCGTGTCGCAGTGGACATGAACCACCGGCGCCGCGTTTCCGCCCGACGTCGGTTCGTCCGACAGCAGGGCCGGTTCCTCGCCTCCCAGATGATCCCGCCGTACGACCATCCCGTCTCGCGCCCGCACCTGACAACTCCGCGTGTAGGCGACGCCGTCAACCGTTACGAGACAGTTCGGGCAATCCCCTCCCAGGCACAGGCAGCCCCCGCCGGTCGGGTGTAGCCCGGTCCGGAACATCGTGACGAGCAAACTGTCGCCCGTCTGAGCCTCGACGCGCCGCCCGTCCACCAGAAGAATCGCCATCCGGATGGGGATGGTACGACGGATCCGGATGCAAACAGCAACGTCGTCCAGCCCGTGCGGCTCAGGAGGGGGGCGGCTGCCAGGTGCGTCTGAACGAGCGATTGCCGCCGCCGCCCCCGTAACCGGCGACCGACCGGAGCGAGCGAAGCCGAGTGCGCGCACCCCCCTTCCATCACCTCTCAAGCGCGCACGTCATCCTGGCAGCTGACCCCCTCCTGAGCCGCACGGGCGGCACCGGCCCGGCGGCGCTACGATTGCGGCCGGCACATGACCGCTTCCCTCTCCGTTACTCTCGAAGGCCAGGTGGTCCTCGTCACCGGTTCGACCCGCGGCATCGGCCGGGCGATCGCCGAGGCCGCCGCCGCGCTCGGCGCGACCGTCGCCGTGCACGGGCGGGAACTCGCCCAGGTCGAGGCGGTCTGCGGCGAGATCGGTTCGGAGAGCGTCCTGCCGCTCGCTGCCGACTTCGACGACCCGGAGAACGCCGCGGGCTTGGTCGAACAGGTGGTCGAGCGCTGCGGCCGGATCGACGGCCTGGTCAACAACGCCGGCGGCGGCCTCCCGGTCGCGTTCCGCGGCCTCGACCTCGATGCCTGGCGCGCCACCCAGCGCGTGAACCTGGAGTCGACGTTCGCCGCTTCCCGCGCCGCCTACAAGGTCATGCGCAAGGCGAGGGGCGGCAGCATCGTCAACATGGCCTCGCTCGCGGCTCACGGCCCGGGAGCGTGGATGGGCGCCGACTACGCCGCGTCGAAGGCCGGGATGGTCAGCCTCACCCGCAGCCTCGCCCTGGAGGCGGCCCGCTTCGGGGTCCGCTGCAACGCGGTGTCGCCCGGCTTCATCGAGACGGACATGACGACCGAACTCTCGGACGACCAGCGGCGGCGGCTGCGGGTGCCGCTCGGGCGCCTGGGGACGCCGGCCGAGGTCGCCGCCGTCGCCGTCTTCCTGCTGTCGTCGGAGTCGTCGTACATCACCGGCCAGGTGCTTCACGTCAACGGCGGGTTGTCGATGTATGGCTGAGTCCCGTCGCGTCGCGGTCACCGGTCTCGGCGTTGCCTGCGCCATCGGCACGGACATCGAGTCGTTCCGGACCAGCCTGTTCGCCGGCCGGGGCGGCATCGGCAGGCTCCGGTCGCTCGACACGTCCGAGATGAAGGTTGGTATCGGCGGCGAGGTCGATCCGGACTTCGTCCCGGCCGGGCTCACGCGACTGCGCCGTCGACCGGCGGACCGGGCCGTCGACCTGGGTCTGGTGACCGCGGCCGAGGCGCTCGAGGACGCGGGCCTGATCGACGGCGCCCCGCCCTACGAGGCCCAGCCGGTGGCGGTGATCCTGGGCACGGCGGTCGGCGCGGCCGAGAGCAACACGACGCTGCAGCAGCGCTTCGCGGAACGCGGCGTCCGCGGCCTGCGCCCGACCAGCGTGCCGCGCGTCATGGACAACGCGATTTCGGGCGGCATCTCGATCCACTTCCGGCTCACGGGCGCCAACTTCGTCGTCATCTCGGCCTGCACGTCGGCGACCAACGCGATGGGGACGGCCTACCGGATGGTGAGGCACGGCTACGCCGACACCGTTCTGACCGGCGGCGCCGACGGCTTCTTCGACCCGTTCTACTACGGCGTCTGGAACAACCTGGGCGTGATGTCGAAGAACCCGGATCCGGCCCGGGCGTGCCGGCCGTTCGACGCCGGCCGCGACGGCTGCGTCCTCGGCGAGGGCGCCGGCATGCTGGTGTTCGAGTCGTGGGACCGGGCGCGAAGCCGGGGCGCCCGGATCCGGGGCGAGATCGTGGGCTACGGCGAGTCGTCCGACGCCACTCACATCACCAGCCCGAGCGCCGAAGGCCAGGCCGTGGCGATGCGGGCGGCTCTGGCGTCCGCCAGAATCGAACCGGCTGATCTCGGTGCGGTGAACGCCCACGGCACCGCCACGCTGGCCAACGACGTCTGCGAGAGCGGGTCGATCTGCGCCGTACTGGGCGACGCGGCCGAAGAGGCGCCGGTCTCCGCCAACAAGTCCTACTTCGGCCACACTTTGGGGGCGTCCGGCGCGATCGAGGCGATCGCGTCCCTGCTCGGCATCGAGCAACGCCGGTTGCCGCCCAACCTGAACCTCGAGAACCCCGACCCGGAGTGCCACGCCCGGCTGGTGGGCGGTGATCCGGAGCCGCTTGAGCGGCCCTTCGTGATGAAGAACAGTTTCGGCTTCGGCGGCAGCAACGGTGTCCTCGTGCTGGGGCCGGGAGAGTAGGAACAGTTCAGCCAGAGCTGATCTACCTCCCAAATGGGAGATGCGCAAGCTCGGTTGCTCATCCGTTAGCATGTCGAACGCGCAAGTGGGGCCGGTGTTGAGAGGTGTACGACTCGTGTATGGCTACGAACCCGAGGTCTTGACCACCGTCGGGTCGAAGGTGGCGGCCGAAACTCGATGAAAGTGCCGTCCGCGTACTCGGAGTCGTACCCACGGGTCCGTCCCTCCGATCCGGAGGGTGTGGACAGCTACATCCGCCACACGACCATCGGCGACCCCGAGCTCGACCCGGTCCTCGAGGAACTCTCCGACCTGCCGCCAGCGGATCTGCACCGTTACATTCGCGCCATCATCGAGTGGGAAGGCGACACTCTATGCAGCGCGCCCCGGGTGCTCCGCGACTTCTTCGACACCCTCGAAGAACCGACCTGGCTGGACTGGGACGGCCTGGAGCCGGGAGTTCGCGCGTTCTACAAGAACGCGGATCTCATGCTGGGCGCGTTCGTCACCGGAGTGCTGGTCGAAGGCTTCTCGACCTTGATCGCCAAGTCCTTCAGCATCACGGGAAGGGTGAACTACACCACCAGGCGCCTCAAGCAGAACAACCGCCAGTTGCTGGACATCTTCTTCCCGAGAGGCCTGTATCGGAACGGCGAGGGCTGGAAGCTGTCAGTCCGCGTCCGCTTCGTGCACGGACGGATGAGAAGTCTGCTCGCGAAGTCCCCGGACTGGGACCACGAGGCCTGGGGCACTCCGCTGAGCGCCGCGCACCTGGGCTATGCGATCTCCGTGTTCTCGAAGCGCCTGCTCGACTACTCGACGCTGCTGGGCGCCAAGTTCTCGGAGGAAGAACGCAAGGGCGTCATGGACGTCTGGCGCTACTCCGGTTTCCTCATGGGCATTCCGGAGAGCATCCTGTACGCCTCCGAGGAAGAGGCCACGCGCGTGTACGAGATGGCCTACCTCTGCGAGCCGCCGCCGAGCGTCGAGTCGGGACACCTGGCGAACACGCTGATCCAGTCGATACCCACCGTTGCGCAGATCAAGGACGCAGCCGAAAAGAACAAGATCGTGAAACTGGCGTACCGCCTTTCACGAGCGCTTATCGGCAACGAGCTCGCCGACGGCTTCGGGTACCCGAAGCAACGACCCTGGCACGTCGGAACGCTCGCACTGTTCCGGGCCAGACAGCGTCTGCTGCGGCGCTGGTCGGGCGCCGAGACTCTCCGGGCCAACAACATCACCCAGCTCCTGCAGATCTCGGTGTACGACGAGGGGGGCCTCAGCTACAGGATGCCCGACCACGTCAAGGCCGAGGAACAGAATCCCTGGTAGAAGGCGATTCCGTTGGAATCCCCCCTGGTAAAGGGGGATTCCCGAGGAATCCCCCCCTGGTAAAGGCGGCGCGATCAGGCAACCCCTGCCTGACGCTCCGCTGCGCCGGCGCCCGTGAAGGTGCGTAGCCGGGCCTGAACCCTTACATGGAGCATCGCCAGCGCCGGAACGACCAGCATGAGCAGCGGCGTGGCGATCAGGATGCCGAAGCCGAGCGCCGCCGCCAGCGGAACCAGGTGCACGGTCGCGGCGTCCGTTTCGAAGACGAGCGGAGCGACGCCGACGAACGTGGTCACCGAAGTCAGGAGGATCGATCTGACGCGAGCCTTGGCGCCGGCGATGATCGCGTCCTGCGCCCCGAGGCCGGCGCCTCTCTTCTCGTTGATGAAGGTGACCATCACCAGCGAGTCGTTCACGACGACTCCAGTACAGCCGACGAGGCCCTGCACTGACATGAAGCCGAAACTGAGGCCCAGGAGCAGATGGCCCACGACCGCGCCGACCAGGCCCAGAGGAATGGCGGCCATGATGATGAGCGGCTGGGACCAGGATCCGAAGGGGATGGCGATCAGGGCGAAGATGATGATGAACACGACCAGCATCGAGCCCGACAGAGCGCCGATGATCTCCCTCTGCTGCCTCTGCTCGCCGCCGACTCCGTAGCCGAAGCCCGGGTGCTCGGCCGCGAGCGGGGCCAGGATGTCTCGCTCCAGAGCGGGCGTGATCAACTGGCCGGTAACGACATCCGGGTCCACGTTCGCCGTGACCGTCACCACGCGCCTTCCGTCGACCTTGTGAATCGCGGTGGAGGATCGGACGAACTCGGCGGAAGCGACGTGCTTCAGCGGCACTTCGGAGCCGCCGGGCGTACGCACGACGAACCGTTCGAGGTCCGCGATCGAACTCCGCTCCTGCTCGGGCAGCCGGAGATACACCCGCATGTCCTCGCGGCCCCGCAGCACCCTGAGGGCCTCCGAGCCGAAGAAGGCGGATCGCGTCTGGAGCGCCAGGTCCTCCAGCGTCAGCCCCAACGTCCGGGCCGGCGGCTTGAGTTCCAGTTGAATCTCCCTGAAGCCGTCGTCCTGGTTCGTGCGGATGTCGAACACTCCGTCGACCTGCTGCAGCTCCTCCACGAACTCCTGGGCGATCGCCTCCAGCTCGACGGAGTCGGGATGCGAGAGTTCCAGGTACACGGGCGGCGGGAGTTCGAGCGCACCCGAAGAGAACACGAGGTGCCTCAGTCCCTGCACGGTGCCGGTCTCCTCCCGCCACAACTGCTCGAACTCACTGGCTGGAACGGCGGCGCCCTCCGGAAGCGCGTACTGGACCGCGCCGACGTGGCTGCGCGGAACCGACGCCCGGTCGCCGCGAAGCGGATTGAAGAGCTCCGCGGGCTCGCCGACGGTGATGCTGCTGTTCCAGTCTTGCGCGGCGGCGCTGCCTGGATGCTCGCTCGCCAGCCGCTCCGCCACCCGGCGCCCCGTCTGCTCCACCAGCTCCCCGACCGCCGCGGTCCGGTCCGCCGGCGATCCGGTGGGCAGCTCGAAGTTCGCGGCGATGACGTCGCCCTCCACCTGCGGCAGGAACTCCACCCTGACCAGCCCGGAACCGATGAGGACGGTCACGAGCAGGACCGCGCCCGCGGCTGTCGCCAGCACGATGGGCGGATGATCCGTGGCGAGACGAAGGCCCCGGTCCAGCGGGCCGTCGATCAGCCACTGCAGACCGCGGTCCACGGCGCGCTGAATCCGCAACAACCGGCGGCCGGCCCACGTCGACGCGGTTCGTCCGGGCGGCGGCAGATGCGAAAGATGGCGGGGCAGAATCAGAAGCGACTCCACCAGCGAAATCATCAGGATGATGATGACCACCAGCGGCACGCTTCTCATGATCTTGCCGGTGGAGCCCGGGACCGTCAGCAGGGCGCAGAAAGCCGTCACGGTCGTCAGCACGGAGAAGATGACCGGAGCGCTCATTCGCTGCGCGCCCCGAATCGCCGTCGTCAGCCCGTCGCGGTCCCGTCTTCGTTCCGCGAAGATGTTCTCGCCCACCACGATCGCGTCATCCACGACGATCCCCAGCGCGAGCACCAGGGCCATCATCGAGAACATATTGATGGAGACGCCCAGCATCTGCATGCCCCACAGCGTTCCCACCAGCGCGACGCTCAGCCCCGCGGCCACCCACAGCGCGAGGCGGATCTCCAGGAAGAAGGTCAGGGCGAGAAAGACGAGAAGGAGCCCCAGGACGCCGTTCTCGATCAGGACCGACAGGCTGCCGGCGACCAGCGTCGAGTCGTCCCGCCATATCTCGACGCCGACGCCGGCTGGAAGAGCGGGGATCACCTCCGTCGCCAGATAGGCCTTGACGGCTTCCGAGATTTCGAACACCTGCTCGTCCGCGGTGCGGGTGACGTCGACGCGAATGGCCCTGTTGCCGTTGAAACGGGTGATCAGGTCGGTGTCGGCGAAGCCGTCGCGCAGGTCGGCGATGTCGCCCAGGCGAAGCGACGTGCCGTCCGGGCGGGACAGGACGATGATGTCCTCGAAGTCGTACTGCTCGTAGTTCTGGCCGATCGTCCGGACCCGGATCTCCTCCCCGCCCGTCGAGAGGCTGCCTGCGGAGAGGTCCATCGAGCCCCGCCGCACGGCGCCGGCGATGTCATTCAGGGTCAGCCCCAGGGCCCGGAGCCGGTCCGACGGAACCTCGATCGAGATCTCGTACTCCCGGAAGCCGCTGGTGTCCACGTAGGACACTTCGGGAAGCGCCGCGATGCCGTCCTCGATGTCGTAGGCCAGCTCCTTGAGCGTCCGTTCCGGCGCGTCGCCGTGAACCAGGAGGCGAATGACGCTCTGCCGGCTCGTCACCTCGCGCACTTCGGGCCGTTCCGCCCCCGCGGGGAAGCTGGGGATGCGATCCACCCTCGCCTTCGCCTCGTTGAGAGCGCGGTCGATGTCGGTGCCGCTCTTGAACTCGGCGGTAACCGATCCGAGCCCCTCGGAGGCGGAGGCTTCGATCCGCTTGACGCCGTCCAGCGACCCGAGCTCCTCCTCGATCTTGCGGACGATCGCTTCGTCGACCTCCTGCGGGGCGGCGCCCGGGTACGGAACCATGACCTGAACGCGATCCAGCGATGCGTCCGGGAGCATCTCCTGGACGAGTTGGCCCGCCGCCAGCAGCCCAGCGAACAGCAGGAAGACCATGAGGAGGTTGGCGGCAATGGGGTTGCTCGCCATGAAGGCGATCGGACCGCCACGGACTGTCGGATCGCCGGCCTCGCTCATCGGTCGCTCAGCCGGGAACCTCCGCCGTCTGCGCCTTCTGGAACGCGGGCCTGGCCATGCACCGGTCGCCGTAGGCCTCGAGCACCGGCGACTCGGGGAGCATCCCGAACATGCGCAGGAAGACGGCGCTGCTGCCCAGCATCACGTCGGCGGCGCTGAACTCGTCGCCCAGGATCCAGGGACCATCGCCAAGGCCCTGCTCCCAGACGCGAATCGTCTTCTCGAAACTGCCCCAGCCCAGCCGGCCGGGATTGAACGCTTCAGCCTGGTGCTCCTCGGGCACGACGGTCCGGAGGCCCGACTCGAACATCGCCGGCTCGATCATCGCCGCGGAGTAGATCAGCCAATGCACGAAGCGGGCGCGCAGCGGATCGTCCAGCGCCGGCGCCAGCCGCCCGGAGGCGTAACGGTCGGCGATGTAGAGGCAGATGGCCGCCGAGTCCCACATCTTCACGTCGCCATCCTCTAGCGCGGGCACCTTGCCCATCGGACTCGCGGCCAGGTGTTCCGGAGTCCGCTCCGGTTTCGTGACGTCGACGTGCACGAGTTCGTAGTCGGTGCCCGCCTCCTCGAGCATCCAGACGGCGCGGCTGGACCGCGTCTGAGGGCACCAGTAGAGCTTCATTCGTAGGCCTCCGAGTCGAGGTGTTCGGCACCGGCCGCTTCGTGGAGCCGGTCGAGGCCGAGCAGGCCGCCGATGCGGGTCGGGTCGATGCCGTACTCGGCCGGCAGGATGACGACGACGAACACGACCGCCGCGGCGGCGAGGGTGATCGCGAGGGTCTTCAGCAACTTGCCAGGCGCCGGCGTCCCGAGATCGCCGCCCGCCGCGCTAGAGGAACTCGTCATGACATCCACCCGCCCCGATACTCTCTCACGACGCCGGTCGCCGTGCCTGTAGCCCGAATCGCGTAGCCGAGGTCCGTCGTCGAGGGACGAACGCCCAGACGTGGCCGTTCAGTGTACAACCGTCCAGGACCAGGTTCGCCACCGGCGGCCCGCTACTCGACTCCGGCGCGCGATGGCCCCCTCGGTTTGTGTGGGCGGGCGACAGCCGCAGTGCTGTAGAGTGAGGTGCGCGTGTCTGAATCTAAAAGCCCCCCCCCCCCCCCCCCCCAAAAAAGAGAATTTCGAGGACCTTCGTCGGGAGGGACTACGCCAGTCGAATCGATTGACGCGGGCAAACCCGGCTCGTCGCCCATCTCCGGAGCGGGCGGCGGATCCGGTCGCTCCGGTCTCGCCTTGGGACCGAAGGGGGTGCTCATCTGTTCGCTGGCGCTTGGCCTGTCCGGCGGGGCAGCCGCCAAGGCACAAACGACGTGCGGCGCCACCGACACGGCGGTCACGGCCGCCGCGGCCGTCCCCGCCACGCTGGCCCCCGACTGCGCGGCTCTGCTGGCCATCAAGGACACGCTGCGAGGCACGGCCACCCTGAACTGGGCGAACGATGTGAGCATGACGACCTGGGACGGGATCACCGTGGTCTCCAACAGGGTCTTCAGCATCGACCTCGGGGACAGTAGCCTGGACGGGAGCTTCCCCGATCTCAGCGCGCTCACCAACCTCACGGCTCTGTGGCTCCAGGGGAACTCGTTGACCGGGAGCATCGCCAACCTCCCCGCCAGCCTCACGAGCCTCCTTCTCTACGACAACGGCTTGAGCGGCGACATCCCCGACCTCAGCGCGCTCACCAGCCTCCAGAACCTCCAACTCCAGGGGAACTCGTTGACCGGCAGCATCCCCAACCTCCCCGCCAGCCTCACGAGCCTCGTTCTCTACGACAACGACTTGAGCGGCGCCATCCCCGACCTCAGCGCGCTCACCAGCCTCACGAGCCTCCAACTCCAGGGGAACTCGTTGACCGGGAGCATCCCCAACCTCCCCGCCAGCCTCACGAGCCTCGTTCTCTACGACAACGACTTGAGCGGCGCCATCCCCGACCTCAGCGCGCTCACCAGCCTCACGAGCCTCCAACTCCAGGGGAACTCGTTGACCGGGAGCATCCCCAACCTCCCCGCCAGCCTCACGAGCCTCGTTCTCTACGACAACGACTTGAGCGGCGCCATCCCCGACCTCCCCGCCAGCCTCACGAATCTCCAGCTCTACGACAACGACTTGAGCGGCGCCATCCCCGACCTCAGCGCGCTCACCAGCCTCCAGAACCTCCGACTCCAGGGGAACTCGTTGACCGGCAGCATCCCCAACCTCCCCGCCAGCCTCAGGTGGCTCTATCTCCACAACAACGACTTGAGCGGCGCCATCCCCGACCTCAGTGCGCTCGCCAGCCTCAGAAACCTCTATCTCCGCAACAACGACTTGAGCGGCGACATCCCCACCCTCCCCCCCAGCGTCGAGCAGGTCCTCCTCGATGGGAACGAGCTGGATGGGAGCATTCCCGACCTCACGGCACTCACCAACCTCCGGTTCCTCTGGCTCCATCGGAACGAGTTGACCGGCAGCATCCCCGCGACGCTCGGCCTGCTCACCGGCCTCCGGGGTCTCCATCTCGCCGGCAACAGCCTTACCGGCGGCATCCCGACTTCACTGGCCGACTTGACCTCACTCTCCCACCTGTCACTGTGCGAGACGGATCTCGACTCCACCGCCAACCTGCCGGCAGCGCTCGAGACCCGTCGAGCGGCGGCCTCCCCGACACTGACCGTATGGTCGTGCGTGACGCTGACCCAGGAGGACGCGAGCGGTTTCGAGGGGGCCTCCCTCGCTTTCCCGGTCAGGCACTCGACCTTTCCGGTGCGCGGCGCAACCGGCGCCACCGGCGTCGACATATCCTGGGTGACGGTCGACGGCACGGCGACCAGCGCGGACTACGAGGGCAGGTCCAATGGCGACCCCGGCAGCGTGACGATTCCGGGCAACACGGACCCCGCGACCTGGACGAGCACCGCGACGATTGACGTGCCGGCCCTGGTCGACGGTCTGGCGGAGGGCGAGGAGAGCTTTACGCTGTCGATTGCAACGGCTACGCCCAACGTGCTGCCGGTCCGCCGCAGCGCCACCGGCAAGATCGACGACCCGGTCACGGTCACGCCGCCACCACCGCCGCCACCACCGCCGCCGCCACCGCCGCCGCCACCGCCGCCGCCACCGCCGGAACCGGAGCCGGAACCGGAACCGCCACCGCCGGAACCGGAACCGGAACCGGGCCCTTTGAGGGCATCCTTCACAGTCGATGTCGATTGCCCGGACGATCTCTGCCGGGCGCTGACGGGCACCGGCGTCCGCTTCACGGACACCAGCGGCGGAACCGTGAGCAGTCGCCGCTGGATCTTCGGCGACGGCGGAACGTCCCGTTCCAGCACGGTCGTCGACCACGCCTGGCAAGAGCCGGGCTTCTACAGGGTGACCCTCACGGTCTCCAACAGCGACGAAGAATCGGTCGCGTCGCGGACGTTCATGGTCGAAGCGGCCGAACCGGCCGGAACCTGCGCGGCGGACCGGCACACGTCCTGCCTGCAAGGGTCCCGTTTCGCGGTGCGCATCGACTGGTGGACGAAGGACGAGGAGACGGGCAGCGGCCTGGTCGTGCGCGAGGGCACCGACGACTCGGGCATGTTCCGCTTCTTTGACGAAACCAACTGGGAGGTCCTGGTGAAGGTGCTGGACGGCTGTTCGCTAAACGGTCACGTCTGGGTGTACGGCGCCTCGGCGACCGACCTGAGCTACTTGATTCAGGTGGCGGACACGGTGACCGGCGAAGTGACGCAGTACCGCAGCGAGGCTGGCATGCCGGCGCCCGCCATCACGGACAGCAAGGCGTTCCAGTGCGGGTCCCGATCAGCCAGCGTCCCTGGCCTGACTTCCGGTGGAGAACGGCACTCCTTGGCCGACCAGGGCGGCGATGCGTATGAGTAGAGGCGATCGTCCGCGGGCACCAGTAGAGCTTCATTCGTAAGCCTCCGAGTCCAGGTGTTCGGTGCCGGCCGGCGCCCGGCCGATCTCCCTCATGTTCGTGAAGAAACCGCGCACGTCGAGTTCGATCACAACAGGCGAGTCGCTCTCGTTTAGCCAGAACCAGCCGTGGTTGCCGGAGTAGCCCGCGGTGAGGCCGCCCCGGCCGCCCGTGACGTCGAACTCCTCGGCATAGCGGACCGGCTCGTCGTCGAGGTCGTTGAAGGGGTCGGCGTGGAAGTCCGAGTAGAGCGCGCCGCCGTTGGTCTGCCAGGAGTAGACGATCGTCATCCCTTCGATCAACTGCAGCTTGTACTCCATCTGCTCGTTGGCGCCGATCTCGATCGTCACCGTCTCGGCCCGGATTTCACGATTGCCGGTCATCTGGGCCAGGAGCCCTTCCTCGGCCTCCGCCATCGGCTCGGTGCCGGCCGCTTCGTAGAGCCGGTCAAGGCCGAGCAGGCCGCCGACCCGGGTCGGGTCGATGCCGTACTCGGCCGGCAGGATGACGACGACGAACACGACCGCGGCTGCGGCGAGAGTGATCGCGAGGGTCTTCAGCAACTTGCCAAGCGACGGCCTAAAGTCGGTCTCTCTGACCTTGCTCACCTGTTGTCTCCTTTGCGTGGGGCGATGGTGCCGCGACGTCCGCGGTCAGTCACCGCCCGGCCCTCCGCATCGACGAGAAGCACGGGCGCTGCCAGGTCGTGCTCGAACGCTGTCTTAAAGCTCTCGTAGGCATTGTCCCGTCCGCCACAGGCCACGATACGAGGCATCCGGCCTTCAAGCCCGGCCCTCTCGATGAACCTCCTGAAGCCTCTTCGGCACTGGTTCCTGAGGTGCTTGGAGTCGCCGCCACCCTCCACGTAGAGCTTGAAGCTCACCAGCGGGTTCCCCCGATCTCTCCCCGAGTCCACAGCTCGCCGAGACGGTACTTCTCAAGCCACGGCTTGAGTTTCTCGGAGTTCAGTCGTTCCAGTTGGGTGCTTCCGCTCACCTTCTCGCAGACGACAATCGCTTCGGGCCTCTCGGTAAGCGCATCAACCAAGATGTCCGAGTGGGTGCTTACGACGAGTTGCGTGCGCTCACTCGCGTCAAGCAGCAGCTCCGCAAGGCGTCCCTGCACGTCCGGGTGCAGCCCAGGTTCAGGCTCCTCTATGGCGATGAGCGGCGGAGGTTGCGGAACCACCAAGATCGCAATCAGACAAAGAAACCGGAGCGTTCCGTCAGATACGCGTCGCGCCGGAATGGACGAGTCTCCCTCTGTCAGGTAGAGCGTCAGCTTGCCGCCTTCTGGAACGATCTCGAAGTCAGTGAATCTCGGCGCCAGCTCGCGAATCAACTCAAGCAGCCGACGCTTGACCGAGGGCCGACCCTTGAGTACGGCAAGCCGTGCAGGCAGGTTGTCAAGTCTCTCGGAGAGATAATCGGCTCGCACATCCGCCGAGCACGCCTCCCTGACCGTTGAAGCTGGACCGAATTGCCAGAACCGATAGATCCTGATTCTGCCAAACGCCTCCGCCACCCGGCTCAATTCCGGATAGGCATCGGGATCCTTTCTCTGCGAGAGAATGGACTGGGTCATGTCCAGATCTTCCCTCCGAAGTTCCCTCTGGGTCCCATCCTGGACATTCAGCATAGGACGGCCGTTCTCATAGCCGAAATAGAAGTACGGTTTGTACTTGTCGGAGGCCTTGTCAGCGTTCTCCAACCGTTCGTCCAGCACTACGAACGAATCACCTTCAGCGCCGAAGTCCAGTCGATACCGGACGGCTGGCTGAGTATGGTGTCGCGCTATGCTGCCTTCCGTGAACACGACCTCGATCCGAGCGAATGAGACTCCACGATGCCTGGCTTCCGTACGCGAGGTTTCGGGCCTCCAGAGCCAATCCTGCACGCGCCCTCCCTGCCGTATCGGTAGCGGCAGGTCTCGGGGTACAGCGCGCAGGATGGATACAGCTTCTATGAGATTGGACTTGCCTGAACCATTCGGACCGATGACGATGTTCAACGGCTCCAGTCGGAAATCCTCCGTGCCACGGCCAAAGGAGAGAAAGCCCTGGACAGTGATCGCCTTCAAAAGGGGATGAGTCGACGCAGCCATTGGTGTTCTCAGTCGATCTGGGATTGGTGGACTCGTCGGGAACGAGAAGAAGGTCTACCGCAGCGTTGCAGTCGGCCACAAGCACGCAGCGCGACGATCAGCCGAAAACCAGAAGCCAGCGCCGCCGTTTCCTCGTCAGTCGAGTGGCCAAGTGGTTCAAGCGCGGGCCCGCCGCCGGCACTCGCGCGGGCTGCTTGAGTACGGTCGTCCGTCATGACAAGAAGTACCCCGTCCACTGGTAGGCGACCAGCAGGAAGCCGACCGTCATCAGCGCCGCGTTCGCGGCATAGGCGTGAGACTGGAAGCGGCCGCTGGCTCGCCAGAGGTTGAAGCTCAGCAGGATGATGGCGAGGGCGGCGAACTGCCCGAGCTCGACGCCGACGTTGAACGAGACGATGTTGCCCACCAGGCCGCTGCCCGAGATCTCCACCGGCTGCAGCTTGGTCGCCAGGCCGAAGCCGTGGAACAGGCCGAACACGAGCACGGCCGCTCGCGTGTCGATGCTGACCCCCAGAGCCCGGAACCCGCCCAGGTTCTCGAACGCCTTGTACGCCACCGACAGGCCGACGATCGCGTCGATGAGAAACGGATTCGCGTGGATGCCGCCGAGCACCCCGACCAGCAGGGTGACGCTGTGGCCGACCGCGAACAGGGTGACGTAGAGCGCGACGTCGCGGAAGCGGTAGAGGAAGAAGATGACCCCCGCCAGGAACGCCAGATGGTCGTACCCGGTGACCATGTGCTTGGCGCCCAGGTACATGTAGGGCCCGACCGCCAGACCCTCGTTGTTGGTCAGGAAGAGCTCGTCCTGGTCGGCGACGCCGTGCGCCCACAGGCCCGACGAGAGGAACAGCGCGGCCAGCCCAAGCAGGGCCGCCCTGGTCATGGTCCCGCGACGGCTCATGCGACTACCCGGACTAAACGGTTACTGTCGCGCCGCCTGACAGGCGACGAACTCCTCGCCGAGGTCTGGCAGGTTCTCTTCCACGAGCGGCAGGGACGCGATGTCCGGCCCGCTCGCGTACCTCGCGTCGCCGAGCTGCGGGCCGAAGTTCGTAAAGGTCTCCATCATCGCGTTCATGGCGCCCCGGTTGGCGAGCATCCGTCCGAGACCGCCGGGGACCTGCGGGTCGCTGACCGTGTCCTGGACGACCTTGACCGTCCCTTCCTCGTCGCCGGGGGTCAGGATCCACCTCACGTACATGCAGAGCACGCGCTTGCCCTCGAACTCGGGCGTCAGATCATCCGCGCCGGCTATGTCGTTGATCACGCGGCCGTCGCCCGTGCGGAACCAGCCCGAACGGACGATCGTGACGCGCCTTGAGAGTCCCGAGCCGGAGATGCGGTTGCGCAGGGACTGAAACGGCTGCTCCAGAGACGTCGCGCGTTCCTCTTCGCAGATCCCCTGCCACTCGGGACAGGCGTCGGCATCCTCGAGCATCGCGATCGCCGACGGAATCGACCCCTGCACGACCACTTCGGCCCGCAGCAGACGGAACTCGGTCCCATCGATCTCGCAGGCTTCGATGGTTACCGGGCCTTCGCTTCTCTCGGGGCGGCAGTCCTCAGCCGTGCCGGGTTGCGCGGCGAAGACTCCGAACGCGAAAGCAAGGACCAGAAACCTGCCCGCCACTGAACGACCGTCCTTCTCGCGCACCGGCGGCACACTATCAGCAGCGTCCGGGTTGCCGGCGGCGTGCCGCCTTCAGAGTCGCAACCGGAGCGACGCGCGGAATGCGCGCGGCTCCGCCGGGCTCAGGAAGCGCGGTTCCTCGTAGCCGTCGCCGAGCACCTCGTCGGGTTCTCCAAGAGCGCCGAACGTCGCGTACTCGCGGTCCGCCACGTTGGACACCTCGAGATCGAGGTCGAGCGAAGGGGTGAGTTCGATGCGGCTCCAGAGGTCGCCGCGCCACGCCGAGCCGACCGGCTCCAGCAGGTTCGCCTCGTCGCCTCGCAGGTAGCGGGTCGAGTCGCCGAGCAGCCGCGCCCCCAGAACCGTCCGGTCGCCCAACGTCAGGTCGGCGCCGGCCCGGAACTGGCGTCGCGGCACGCCGGGCAGGAAGTCCCCTGGCTCGACTTCGATCTCTCCGTTCTCGGCCAGGGGATGCGGCGGGCTCGACAGGGTCAGGCGGTCCTGGAAGGTCGCGTCGAGCAGGGTATACGAGGCATCCCAGTTCAGCCGGCCGTGGCTGCCGCGCATCCACAGTTCGAGCCCCTGCCGGCGGGTCGCGTCGACGTTCGTGAAGTAGCCGGCGCTGGTGCCGGCGCCGCTAGAGACGAAGATGATGTCGTCCCGGCTGTCGCTGTGGAACAGGGCCGCGCTCCACCGCAGCGAACCGTTGCCTCCACGCAGGCCGAACTCGGCGCTGGTCGTCACTACCTGGTCGAGCGGCGGGTCGGCCACGAAGGCGTTCGGCAGCCGGCACGGGTCGTCCGGATCGGCGCACGTGAGCTCGACCGGCGTCGGCACGCGGGACGACTGCGACACGTTGCCGAACAGGAGCAACGACGAACTTCCGTTTCCTCGCAACTCCCGGACGAAGCCCGCCGAGGGCACGAGCCGCGAGAAGCCGTGATCGCCGTCCAGCGCCGTGCCCAGTTGATCGTTGAGCTCGATCCGGCTGTCGTTGAAGCGAGCCTGGAGGGTCCAGGTCAGCCGGTCGCCGGCAGTCGTCCAGTGCCGTAGCGCCCACAGGCCGGCGTGGCCGGTGTCGGCTCTCAGTCCGACTTCGGAACCGGGAAGCAGCATGCCGCTGCCGATCGTCGTCCTGGTGTCGGTGAGCGAGGCGAGTTCCGTCTCGAAGGCGAAGTCGGCGCGCCCGCCGTCCCACGAGGCGCCGGCGAGCCAGCGGCCCGATTCGGTCAGACCGGAGATCTGGATCGAGGTGCCCAGGCCTTCCTGCTCGGTGCGGCTCTGGTTGTTGACCGCGTCGAACTCGTCGTGGTCATCGTCGTCGTCGTGGTCATCGTCGTCGTCGTGGTCATCGTCGTCGTCGTGATCGTGGTCATCGTCATCGTCGTCGTCACCCTCGAACGCGTCCGCGTTGTAGGTGGCGACGTCGTTCGCGCGAAGGTAGATCTGCGCTTCGAGCTCGAGCCCCGGTCCGATCATCCGGCCGATCCGCAACCGGGGGAAGAACATCTCGTTCCAGGTCTGGTCCGGATGCGTGAAGACCTCGGCGCGATTGACTTCCAGCAGCTCCACCGGCGTCACACCGTTTCCGATCAGGTCGTTGTCCGCTACGCCAACAGCAAAGTCGATCCGCTCGCGCTCGCCGCGATGCGAGAGCTTCACCAGCGCTTGCCGTAGCGAGCTGGGCGAGAAGTCGCGCCAGCCGTCCTCCTCGAAGGAGCGACCGCCGACGAACCAGCCGTACTCGTCATCGGGTCCGAAGGCGCCGCCGGCGCCGAACTCGCCCGCCCGGCGACCGAAGGAACCGGCCTCGAGCGTCAGGTCGAACCGCTCCGAATTGAAGCCGCTGCGGGTGTTCAACGCGAGCGCCCCGCCGAGCGTATTCAGGCCGAACATCGGGTTGGCCCCCGGCAGGAGTTCCACCTGTTCCGCCGCGAACGTCGGCACGAGGTCCCATGCCATGACGTCTCCGAAGACCTCGTTCACCCGTACCCCGTCCTCGTAGACCGAGAGGCCCTGGTTCGCGCCCAGGAGCGGCGACGCCCCGAAGCCCCGGTAGAGAACGTCGGCCTGCAGCGCGCTCCCCTGCGCCGGCGACAGATGCACGCCGGGCAACTCGGCTTCCAGCAACGCGCCAACGCCGGAGACCGCCGAGAGGTCGAGAGCTTCGCGCGCGACACGATGGACGGTCCACGGGACGTGGTCCGGCGATTCGCCCAGGTGGTCGAGAGGAGAGAGACCGATGACGTTGATCTCTTCCGCGAACTCGCCTTGCGTGGCCGCCTTGTCCTCCTCGCCGGCCGCGGCTTCCTGCTCGGCCGCCGCAGCGGCGCCCAGCGTCCCGACGAGAACCGGCAGCAGGAGGCGGATCAGCAAGGGTCGCGTCACGCGCCCACTCTAGTTGGAACTCGCACTTACAATCCCTGGCATGCACATTCCCAGCGCCTCACGTCCCATCTGTCTCACCTTCACCGTAGCCGCCGTCCTGGGCCTGCTCAGCTCGCCCCTGGCCGCCCAACCGCCTCGCATCAACACCGACGAACTGCCCCGGCTCGAAGCGTTCTCGCACGCGACCCGGGTCGGCGACCTGATCTTCGTTGCCGGCACGCTCGGCACGGTCGGCCAGAGCTTCGACCTGGCGCCCGGCGGTATCGGCCCGCAGACGACGCGGGCGCTCCGCAACATCGAGACGATCCTCGAAGCGGCCGGCTCGGATCTGACCCACCTGGCGAAGTGCACCGTCTACCTGACCGACATGGCCAACTTCGAAGAGATGAACGTGGCCTGGATCGCCGTACTGGGAGACAGCCCTCCGGCCCGGGCGACGATCGAGTCGCCGACCCTCGCGTTGGGCGCCGCGGTGGAGATCGAGTGCATCGCCCAGCGCCGGGAATCGGAGCCGAACTAGCGCCAGCGGCGGTGGCCCCAGAGGTACTGGTCCGGGTCGCGGCGAATCGCTTCCTCCAGAAGTGAGTTCAGGGTCCGGAGAATCGCCTCGACGTCGGCGTTCCGATCGCCGCTCCTCTGGTGCCCGATCAGCGGCGACAGGCTCAGCTCGAAGGTCATCGGCGCCGTCCGGCGGCAGACCGCGAAGGTAAGCGGCGTCCGAGCGACCAGGTGCAGCATCGCGGCCGTCGTGTGCGTCTTCGCGGGATGGCCGAAGAACGGCACGTCGATCCCCTGGCGGGCGTGCTGATCGACCAGCAGAGCCAGGATCTCGCCGTCGCCCAGCAGTTTGAGGAAGCGCCCCGGATCCGGGTCGTACTTCGGGATCGTCCGGAACGCGCCCCGGTGCCGCCGCTCGAGCGCCAGCTTCTGCACCCGCGGGTTGGTCATCGGCCGGGAGATGCCCGCGACCGGCTTGTAGCGCGACAGCCACTGGCCCGCGATCTCCCAGTTGCCGAAGTGACCGGAGACGACGATCAGGCCGCGGTCGGGATCCTCCAGCACCGCCGCCACATCATCGGGAATGTCGACCCGCAGGCGCTCCGGGTCGTCGAGCACGAGCGCCGACTTCATCGACTCGACCAGCACCATCCCCATGTGGCGGGCGCCGCCACGGCCGATCGCCCGCGCCTGCCGCGCATCGCCGGCGACGCCCGCGCGCAGAACGTTCGAGATCGCCACGCGACGCCGGGGCCGGTCGGCCGTCCACCAGAGCGAGCCAAGCGCCGCGGCCCAGCGGGCGGCGGCGGCCGGCGGCAGCAGGTCGACGCCGAACAGCGCCAGCCGGGCCGCCCAGTATTCGAGAAGGTGGAGCACCCGGCCCAGGAGGCTGCGCTCAGGCTCCGTTCTGCTCCAGCAGGGCGATGATCTCGCCGACCGTGCGGGTCTTCACGACCTGCTTCGGATCGAGCGCGATCCCGAACTCCTCCTCCACGTCGTAGAGCACATCCAGGATGGTCAGGGAGTCGAAGCCGAGCGACTCGATCGGCGTCTCCGAAACCACCGCGTCCCAGTCATGCTCCTCGACCGCGCTCTCGCGCAGCACGTCCCGCAACCGGGAGAGAACCTCGGAGGTGCCGTCAGCGTCCATGGGCGGAGGTTATCGCCAATCCGAAAGCGGCACTGGCCCGCCTGGTCTCACGAGCCTCCCGCCGCCGTCTGCACCGCCATGCCCTCTGTCGCGAGCCGGACGCCGCCGGTGACGACCGGCTGATCTACTTCGAGCGCTCCGGTGACGTACACGACGTTGTCGGCACGCTGCAGGACCTGCACCGGCACGATGTTCACCTTGCCGTCCCGTACCGCCCAGACCTCGTCACCGGTTCTGAGCGCCGAGTCCGGCACCTTGAAGTACCGTTCCGGGGCGAGGCCCTGGAGTTCCACGTCCACGAACTTGCCGACCAGCAGAGGCGGAGCCGTGCCGGGATCTGGGCCGGCATCGATGGGCGAGCCGCTCGAAAAGGGCTGGGGAACACGGACGATCACGTCGATTGTCCGTGTCTGTTCGTCCAGCGTGACGGCGCCTCGATCCAGGTAGCCGTCCCAGGCGTAGCTCCGGTCGCCGTACTCGGCGATGATCCGCGCCGCGATCCGGGTGTCCGCCTCCCCGGCCCGGAGATCCCACAGGCCGGGCAGCAGGGCGGCGGCGTCGTCGGAGAGAGGGACCACGACCTCGACCGAGCCGGACGCGTAGAGCCGCCCCACGCTCTGGCCGGCGGCCACGTACTGTCCGACATCCACCGACTCGGAGCGCACGATGCCGTCGAACGGGGCTCGGATCTCGGTGCGCGCCAGGTTCAGCGCCGCTTCCCTGAGGACGGCGCCGTCCCGCTCCAGGGCCCTTCGGGCAGCCTGAAGCTGAGGCTCCCACAGGGCCAGGGGACTCGGCACGTCGGAGTTCGTTTCGCTGCCCTGGCGCTCCCTGAACCGTTCGTACTGGGAGCGCGCCACGGTCGCCTCCTCCTCCACCTTCAACAGCTCGACCCGCTGCATGGCGACGTTGGCCCGCGCCTGCTGCACCCTGTTGCGGTAGTCCGTGTCTTCGATGCGGAACAGCGGCTGTCCCTCCCGGACGCGTCCGCTGCTCTGGAAGGCCGGATCGACCCACACGACCTTGCCGCTGACCTCCGCGGTCACGTCAACCTCCGCCCGCGGTTGAACCGTGCCGGCAGCGTAGACCGGGATGGCGCCTTCGCCTGCCTCCACCGGCGCCGTCAGCGCGAAGGGGACCAGGGAAGGAGGTGGCCTGGAGGCCGGCTCGGGCCTCAGAACGACCATCGAGGCGGCGACCGCGAGGGATCCGATCAGGATCACGCCGCCGATGGCCCAACCGGTTCGTCGACTCATCTGCCGGGATCTGGGCTTAGGGAGTTCCGGCAGCGCCGCTTCGCACCGCCATGCCTTCGGTGGCGACCTGCAGCCCGCCCACGATGGCGGCATCGCCTGGCTCAAGAGCGCCGGTGACGTACACCTCGTCGTCGGCCCGCTGCAGGACCGTGACCGGCACGATCGTCACCTTCTCGTCGCGCACCACCCAGACTTCGTTGCCGGGTCTGAGCGCCGGCCGCCTGATCCTGAAGTAGGCGTCCGGCGCGATTCCCTCGAGTTCCACGTCGACGAACTTGCCGACCAGCAGTGGCGGTCCGCCGGCGCCGGGGTCCGCGTCGCCGTCTTCGCGATCATCGCCTTCTCCCGCGCCGCTACGGTAGGGCTCCGGGACACGCACGATCACGTCGAGGGTGCGGGTCTGCTCGTCCAGCGCGCCTTCGACCCGGTCCACGTACCCGTCCCAGCCGTAGCGTCGGCCGCCGTAGTCCGCGACCACCTGGGCCACCACCTCCCGCTTCCCGTCGCCGGCCCGCAGATCCCACAGGCCGGGAAGGAGCGCCGCTTCCCGGTCGGAGAGCGGCACGACGACTTCGACGGCGTCGGATGCATAGAGCCGCGCCACTCCGCGGCCCGCCGCCACGAACTGCCCCACGTCGACCGACTCGGTTCGCACGACGCCGGAGAAGGGCGCCGTGACCGCCGTTCGCGCGAGGTTCAACTCGGTTTCGGCCAGGGTCGCGCCGTCCCTGGCCAGGGCGGCTTCGGCGGCCTCGAGTTGAGGCTGCCAGAGCGCGAGCGGACTCGCTTCGGAAGCCTCTCCGCTCTCCGCCTGGCGTTCCTTGAACTGCTCGTACTGCTTGCGCGCGACCTGCGCTTCTTCCGTTGCCTTGAGGACTTCGACCCTCTGGAGCGCGACATTGGCTCGGGCCTTCTCCACCTCGCTCCGGTAGTCGACATCGTCGATGCGGAAGAGCACCTGCCCCTCGCGCACCCGTCCGCCGCTCTGGAAGGCCGGGTCGACCCAGACCACCTTGCCGCTCACCTCGGCGGCGATGTCGATCTCCGCCCGGGGCCGCACCGTCCCGGCCCCGAACACGGGGATCGCGCCCTCGCCGGCCTGCGCCGGGGCGGTGATCGCGAAGGGAAACTGGGAGGGTGGAGGTACGCGTTCCGGTTCGGGCCGCTGGGAGACCATGAACACGGCGAGACCCGTGGCCCCGACCAGTATGGCGCCGGCAACGAGAAAGCCGGTTGCTCGACTCATCTGCCGCTCCTACTCCGTTTGTGGTGCCGGTTGTGGCGGCGCCTGGGCCGCCGGTGCTTCGTCCACCGAATCCGCGGGCGTCCAGGCGCCGCCCAGGGCGCGGTGGACGGTCAGCCGGGAGAGCGCGAGATCGCGCTCGGCGCCGGCCAGGGCGGATTCGACGTTCAGGCGGGTGAGCAGCGCGTCGAGGAAGTCGGCGTAGCCCCCGATGCCCGCCTCGTATCTCTGGGAGCGGAGTCTCTCCGTCGCCCGGGCCTCTTCCAGGCGGGAGGCGAGCAGGGCATGGCGCCGGCCCTCGTTCCCATGCACGGCCAGAGCCGTTTCGACCTCGTTGACGGCGGTCACGACGGTGCGGCCGTAGGTCGCCGCGAGCTCGCCGAACCGGGCCTCGGCCAGCGCCACGTTGCTGCGCAGCCGGCCGCCCTGAAAGACTGGCGCGAGCAGGTTGGACGCCAGATTGGTGAACCACTGGTCCACCTTGAAGAGGCTGTCGACCTTGGAACTCTGGAGCCCGATCGAGCCCGAGAACGAGAGGGTCGGAAGGAGTTCGGCGCGCCGGGCGTCGACCTGGAAACGTGCCGCTTCGAGCCGGTGTCTTGCCGCCCTTACGTCTGGCCTCTGCATGAGCAGGTCGGCCGGGATCCCCGCCGGAACGGGATCGGCCGCGATCTCGGGCGGCGGCGCTTCGGGCAGCAGTTCGGCGAGACCGTCCCGGTAGCCGCCGAGGAGGACGGCGAGACGCCCCTCCGCGTTCGCCAGCCCGTTCTCGAGTTGGGGCTGGATGGCCTGAGCGTTCCGCAACTCCTGGCGTATGTGGTAGAGGACGGAGGAGTCGGCGAGACCGCGGTCGTAGCGGGTGGAGGCGACGTCTTCGCGCTCCTGGAGGACATCGACCATCCTTCGGCTGATCGCGATTCGCCTGCGAAAGTCGACGATCTCCAGGTAGGCGCCGATCGTCTCCGCGAGGATTCCGATCCGCGCGGTGTGGTAGTCGGACTCCGAGGCGAGGTACTCGGCGCCGGCGGCGAGGGCGGAGCTGCTGGCGCGCCCCCAGAAGTCCATCTCGTAGGAGAAGTCGGCGCTCAGGGACCAGGTCGTGATCGCGAGCCGCTCGGGAAGCGTGAAGCCGGGAGCGAGCCGTTCCAGCCCGAGTTCCTGAATCTGGGCGCCGAAGCCTGTGTTGGTGGGATTCGTCAGGTCGTTGATCCCCGCGCCGGCCGCAACGACCGGCCGGATCGCGGCCCTGGCGATCCGGGCTCGTTCCCTTGCCTGCTCCACGCGGGCGACCGCGGCGGCCATGTCCAGATTCGAGTCGATCACGGAGTCGACGATCCGGTCGAGCGCCGGATCGGCGAATGCCTTCCACCACTGCAGCGGCTCGTGGGCGGCCGGCTCCATGGCTTCCTGAAAGTCCTCCGGCATTTCCGGCGCCGGCTCGGGAAGTTCGGGCGGCGGCGCCAGGGAGCAGCCGAGAAACAGGAATGCAGCAGTAGCTAGCGAGAGCGGGGCAATCGCATTGGAGTTCATGGATGCGCTCGGGCGTGGCTCCGCTGGCAGGAACAAGACGGGACGATACCACGCACCGCCGTCCGGGCATCCGTGCCCGCGCCCCCGGTAGACTCGTCCGCTGGCCGATGGCAGACCTCGAAGATCTTCTGGTCAAGACGAGCAGAACGTTCGCGCTTTCGATTCCCCAACTCGAGGGTGCGACGCGTGATCAGGTGACCCTTGGCTACCTGTTGCTCCGGATCGCCGACACGCTCGAGGATGCGGCGGTCTGGAGCCGGGAGCAACGGGTCGAGGCGCTGTTCCGGTTCGCGGACCTGCTGAACGACCCGAACGAGACGGCAGACGGCGGGACGGAACGGCTGGTCGCGTCCTGGCTCGCCGAGCCGCCTTCGGCTCACGAAGGCTACCTGGAGCTCCTGGAGGCGACGGATGAGGTGCTTTCGACGTATCGCGCTCTCGATCCGCCGGCCCGGTCGGTGGTCGGTCGGCACGTTCGCCGCACCTGCGTAGGCATGGCGCACATCGTGCGGCGTGCCGACCGGGACGGCGAACTCCGCCTCAGGGGCATCCCCGAGCTCCGGGATTACTGCTACGTCGTTGCCGGCATCGTCGGCGAGATGCTGACCGAGCTGTTCCTGCTTGGCGCGCCGCTGGAACAGGTGGCGGAAGCGCTCCGGCGCCGCGCGGCGGCGTTCGGCGAGGCGTTGCAGCTCGTGAACATCCTCAAGGATGCGGCAACCGACGAGGATGAGGGCAGGTCGTTCATTCGAGACGGCCGCGACCGGACGCTCGCTTTCGAGCTGGCCCGCGCGGACCTCGAAGTGGCCGCAGAGTATGTGGCTCACCTGCAGCAAGCCGGCGCGCCTCGCGGCTACCTGGGGTTCACGGCGCTTCCCGTTCGCCTCGCCTGGGCCACGCTGGCCCGAGTCGAGGAACAGGGCCCGGGGTCGAAACTGACCCGTCCCGAAGTAGCCACGCTCGTCGGCGCCCTGCACGCCGACCTTGACGCCGGCCGCCCGGCCGCTGGCGCCGCCTTGCGCTGAGCTACCAGTCCCGCGAATCCTCGTCGTGGAGAGTGGTCGGCAATGCGTACGAGTGCTCGATCTCGCCGAGATCCGACGCATCCAGCAACGCGTCGAACCGCTTCATCGACCGGTTCGCGAACAGCCGGGGGAGCAGTTTCAGAACCGCCTTCTCCGCTCTGTTCCTCAGGAACAGCAGGGGCACCTGCTTGACGAACCGCGACTTGGGGAATCTGAAGGAGTCCGCCAGGTCGTTGCCGATCAGCTCCCGCGAAACCTGGTAGATGAACGTCGCCATCTCGCGGCGTTCCTTCGTCTCCCTGAACCCGAGCAGAATGGGTGCGCTGTTGATGATGCTGTTTGCCATGATGATCGCGTCGTCGTCCGGGGGCGGCTCGCACGTCGCCGCGATCTCAAAGACGCGGCACGCCGAGGCCTGGTCATGGAACATCATGGTCTCGGGTATCCCCATGACGAGTCCCGTGTATCTCCACACGTGGACGTAGGCGTCCTTCTCCTCCAGGCTGAAGTCTCCCCCCAGACGCGAGACATGTTCCATCAGGCGGCCTGAGAAGGCGGCCGCGCCCAGCAGCATGTGCGCCGCGCTGAGCGGTAACCCGTGCTCCGGGGCGTCCCATTCGTCCGACTGCTTGAGCAGCATCCGCGACTGTGCATGGACCAGGCGGATGCGCAGGCTCAGCTTCCAGGCGTCGCCGCCGGGCTCCAGACCGCCTGGCATGAACTGCTCGGTCAACTGCAGGGTGTTCTGCTTGAGCCGGCGGACCCCGTTCAGGATGATCCGGCTGCGGATGCGGAACGACTTGCTGATCAGGGTGGAGAAGCCCTCGACGATGGCGCCGCCCACGAGTCCTCCGAGGACCATGTCCGAGTTGCGGAGGAAGGCCCTGGTGGCCTTCATGGCGATCTCGGGGTCGAACCAGTCGGGGAGGACGGCCGAGGACTCGATGAGTTCGCGGAGAGCCTCGGGCGTGTCCTGCGGCGGATCGTGGTAGCGGTCGACGGTCCTCGCGATCGTGCCGTGAACCTGCTGTGGCTCCACGATCGTCGCGAGTTGTTCGACCGCCCGGTCTGCCAGCGGATCTCCCAGGGTCGTGTAGCGGATGTAGCGATCCGCCAGGTCCGGATCCTGTGCTCGGGCCGCGCTGTAGCCGTCGACGTAGCAGGCCGGGATGTCGAAGGCTTGTTGCTCGATAGGCTCGCGCATCTCTCAATTGGGAGAATAGTCTGCCCGGCCAACGAGTAGAAGGGGCCCGCCTTGGAGGCGCCTCAGGATGTCTCTTCCGTGGAGATGGACCGCCGCGATCCGCTGGCGCGCTTTCGCGATCGGTTCGATCTTCCACAAGAGCTGATCTACCTCGGCGGACATTCCCTTGGACCCCCGCCACGGACGATGCGGGCACGCGCCGAGGGGCTTATCAGCCGGGAGTGGGGAACGGACCTGGTCGCGGCCTGGAACCGGCGCGACTGGCTCGAGCTACCCGAGCGGGTGGGGGCGCGGATCGCTCCACTGGTCGGCGCCGGAGCGGACGAGGTGATCGCGGCCGACTCCGTGTCGCTCAACCTGTTCAAGTTGCTCGGGGCGCTGGTGATGAAGGCGCGGGGTCGCAACGTCGTGCTTGCCGACAAGGGCAACTTCCCGACTGATCTCTACATGGCGCAGGGCCTTGCGCGTCTTCTCGAAGGATCCGGGGTGACGCTTCGTCTGACGGAACCCGAGGACTTCGAGTCGGCTCTGCGGCCGGACGTGGCCGTGGCGACCGTTTCTCACGTGGACTTTCGCACCGGGCGGCGGCGTGACCTGCGGGCGCTGACCGCCGCGGCGCGCAGGAGCGGTGTGCCGCTGGTCTGGGACCTCAGCCACAGCGCGGGCGCCGTCGCCCTCCAGCTCAACGAAGACGGCGTCGAGTATGCGGTCGGCTGCGGCTACAAGTACCTCAATGGCGGTCCGGGCGCTCCAGGCTTCCTGTACGTGGCGCGCGAGTTTCAGGACTCCCTGGAATCGCCGCTCACCGGCTGGATGGGGCATGCCAGTCCGTTCGACTTCGATACCCGTTACCGGCCCGCGCCGGGAATGCGCCGATTCCTGACCGGAACCCCTCCCATCCTGTCGCTGGCGGCCCTCGAGGACGGTTTGCGGACCTTCGAGGGCGTGGAGATGGCGGACTTGCGTGGCAAGAGCGAGGCGCTGGGCGACCTGTTCCTCCGGCTGGCCGCCGAGCGGCTCGCGGAGTTCGGCGTCGTCCCTGCGAGTCCCGGAGACGCCGGCGAACGAGGCGCCCAGGTGTCGCTACGGCACCCGGAGGGCTACGCGCTGGTCCAGGCGCTGAATGCCAGGGGCGTGGTGGGTGACTTCCGCGGGCCGGACTTGATGCGGTTCGGCCTGGCGCCGCTATACGTGAGGTACGTGGACGTGTGGAACGCGGTCGAAGCGCTTCGCCTGATCCTGGTGAACGGCGAGCACCGTGAAGCCCGTTTCCGCAGGCCGAAGCGGGTGCCTTGATTGGCGTGGACCGATCCCCAACAGATCGTGGTTGGTGACCCAACATGTGGTACGGTCTTGCAGCTAGCGTTCGACAGAACCCACCGGAGGAGGCCCGATCCATGAAGCAGGCGTTCGCTTTGCTCTCCGTCCTCGCCCTCGCCGCCCCGCTCGCGGCGGCGAACAACAACAACGACGCTCCGACAGCCACGCCGACCTACTACGGCGCCGTGCAGTCGATCCTGGAGCAGGAGTGCCAGGTCTGTCACCGCCCGAACGGCGCGAACCTGGGCGGCATGGTGGCGCCGATGGCGTTCACCAGCTACCAGGAGACGCGGCCCTGGGCGCGCTCGATCGCCCGCCAGGTGGAAGCCGGCCTGATGCCCCCGTGGCATGCCGCTCCGCGGCACCACGGGGTGTTCGAGAACGAGCGCTCGCTGTCGGACGAGCACAAGTCGGCCCTGATCGCCTGGGCCAAGGGCGGAGCGCCGATGGGCAACGCGGCCGATGCGCCGCCGGCCAGGGTCTGGGAGGCCAACGACGGCTGGACGATCGGCGAGCCGGATCTGGTGATGGACATGGGCCAGGACTTCTTCGTCGAGGATGACGTCCGCGACCAGTACGTCAACTTCGAGACCGTGATCACGGAGGAGATGCTGCCCGAGCCGCGCTGGATCAAGGCGGTCGAGTTCCGTCCGGGCGGCCCGGTCGTGCATCACATCATCGCGCGTCCGTTCGGCGGCATCGCTCCGGGCAACGACCCGACGGTTCACCACGACGGCTTCGGCACCCTGGTCAAGCCGGGCACCACGATCCGCTGGAACATGCACTACCACAAGGAGCCCGGGCCGGGTACCGGCACCTGGGACCGTTCCTCGGTGGCGCTTCGCTTCTACCCCAAGGACTACGAGCCGGACCACGTGATGCAGAGCAAGTCGATGGGCAAGTTCGACTTCGAGATTCCGCCCGGCGACGCGAACTACGTAGCCACGACGACGGCGAAGTTCGACCGCGACGCGCTGCTGCTCGGCTACACCCCGCACATGCACCTGCGGGGCAAGTCGGCCCACTACCTGGCGAAGTACCCGGACGGTACCGAAGAGGTTCTGCTCGATGTGCCGCGGTACGACTTCAACTGGCAGACGCACTACAAGTATCCGGCGGGCGGCAAGAAGATCCCGGCCGGCACCGAGATCGAGCTGACGATGGCGTGGGACAACTCGGCGGACAACCCGTCGAATCCCGATCCGACCGCGACCGTCGTCTACGGCGGCCCGACGACCGCCGAGATGATGTTCGGCTTCGTCTCCTACGCCGACGCCGAGCCCGGGTACAACCCGTCGAACACGGGCTTCCTGAGTCAGCAGCGGTTCAACAGCGAGGAGTTCAGGAAGACCATCAAGGAGCGTTTCGGAGTCGACTGGGATTCGCTCAGCGAAGAGGAGCAGGGCGAGATCTTCCGGCGCTACCGCAGGCAGCAGCGTCAGGGCGCGGATAGCGACGCCGGCGAAGGCACGGTCAGCGGCGGCGAGTAGCTGCTGTCTCCAGTCGCTTCGTGAAATCGACAACCCCGCCCCGGCTTCGGCCGCGGCGGGGTTTCGTTGTCTAGCGGAGTTGTTGGCGGGCGGACTCCAAGTCAGGCGACTTCCCGCATGGGGCGGGTCAGCGCTTCCGGAAGAGTCCGCTCGGATCGCTCCAGTTCCGTCAGCACTTCATCGACGACGGTGCAAAGCTCGTCATAGAGGCGCACGGGGTCGGATCCGTGAATCCCCGTGATGACGTCCGGGCAACGCCCCAGGTAGGCGTCATCCCGATCGCTCCATTCGATCCACTTGTGGTAGCGGTCGCTCGGTCTCACTTGTTCACCTCCTCGACGGCTCGGCGAACCTGCTTTTCCTGATACGGCTTCGCGTCGTCACCATGCCTTCCGCTCACTGTTACCGCGCCCGGAAAGTCGGGATGCATGAGCTTCCGGTGAGAGCCCTTTCCTCCAGACTTGACCTCCACGAACCCCGCCGATCGCAGGTCATCGAGTAGCTGCCGTATCTTGCGCGGCATGACGGCTCGCCCGGTGCGGAGACTATCGTACAGGCGCTGGGGCTGGGAGACCCCATCGATGGAGGAGGGGATTACTTGAACCGTCTGGAGCGAGTCGTTGCACTGCATCGGGTGTTCGATTCGCGTCGGCATCCCGTCCCGGCGCGGGATCTGGCGGCGGAACTCGAGTGTTCCCGCTCGACCCTGTTCCGCACCATCGCCATGCTGCGCGACCATCTCGGCGCACCGATCGTGAACGAGCCCGGCCGGGGCTACCGCTACGACCGGGACGGAGGATGGTTCCAGCTTCCGGGCTTGTGGTTCCGGAGGGACGAACTCGAGGCCCTGCTGGTCATGGACGAACTCCTGAGCCGGGTTCAGCCCGGTCTGCTGGAAGACCTCATCGCTCCGCTCCGCGGCCGCCTCCGCGCGATCCTCGATCGCGGCAGCCGCGACGGAAGGCGATTCCCGGCGCACCGGTTCCGAATCCTGCGCGCGCACGGACGAGAAGTACCGGCGCGCGGGTTCGAGACCGCGGCTTCGGCCGTCGTCGAACGACGCCAGCTTGCGTTCACCTACGAAGCGCGCTCGACCGGCGAGACGGCCAGACGCACGACTTCGCCCCAGCGGCTCGTCTACTACCGGGACCAGTGGTACCTCGATTGCTGGGACGAGGACCGGCAGGGCCTGCGGACCTTCGCGCTGGACCGGATGTCGTCCGCGGAGGTGTTCCCGGCCGCCGCCCGCGATGTCCCCGCCGAGGACCTGATCGAGGTTTTCGGGGCTGGCTACGGCCTGTTCAGCGGTCCGGTCCAAGGTGTGGCGCGTCTTCGGTTCCAGCCGGAACGGGCCCGCTGGGTTGCCGATGAACGGTGGCACGGCAGGCAGACCAGTCGCCGCCTGCCGGACGGCAGGTTGGAACTGACCGTGCCCTACTCGGAAGTCGACGAGCTGCTCGGCGAGATTCTCCGCTACGGCCCGGATGTCGAAGTCGTGGAGCCGCCGGAGTTGGCGGCGTTGGTGCGAGAGAGGCTGGAGAAGGCGGCGGAGCAGTACGGCTGATCCGCGGTTCTCGAAGATCCTTCGTTTCGAGTGTCAGGTTCTGAGACTGCGGGGCGCTAGCTTGTGGGTTGAGCGTCAAGAGGCTTGGACATCGGGAGCGGTTCCCGACGGCCGGAAGGGGGACCGGACATGAATCGAATCTTCTGGGAAGCCTGGGCGGCGGTGATCGCCGCCGTGGTCTTCGTGGTCGTGGGGATTTCCGCCGGGTGGGGTTGGGCCGTCCTGGCCCTGGCGGTCGTGTGGGGTGTTGTTGCGCTTGTCGTAACGGAGCCGCGTCGGCCGGCGGCTCCGCCGAAACCGCAGTCTCCGCCGCCGTGCGGCGGCATCGCAGAGGGCTGTCCGATCTGCCTGGCGGCGTCGGTCGCGCTCGGGGTGATGGTCGGTGACTGGCTGTCGGGGGACTGAGGCTCAGGTGACGCGGTGAGACGTTGCGGCTGCTAGATTCCCGCAGCTTCAGGGGAGAGGACAGTAAGGAGTCGGTGGAGAAACAGAGATGACAGTGGATCTTGACTTACAGCTCTTGAGGAGCGCGATTCGAGAGGACGCGGCCATTCGGCGTCTCAGACGCCTTCAACCCGTTGGCGGGAGAGGAGACAAGATCTTCCCGCCGACCTATCCGGGCGAGAGCAACAATGCTCCACCACGTCATGTGTTCGAACGGCGACGGGTCGACGACCGAGAAGTCTGGTGCGTCTTGATCGACAGCGTTCAAAGTCAGGCCAATCGGCTGGAGGAGGCGCTGCTTGCGGCGGTCGAGGAGACGGGCGTCGAAGGCTCAGTTCCGCTTCCCTACGTCACAGTGGACTTCCGCGATGCCGGTCTGGAGCCGCTGGAACGCATCACGTCCCTGGACGCTCCCCATCGGGTCTATGACGCCATCCTGCGGGACAGCCTCTTGGACGGCACCGCCTTCATGCAGAGTCCTGAGGGCCGAAGTCTGGCGGCAGCAAAGCCTGCGGACGCGACGGCTCTTCTGGAGCTGTCGCCAGCTGCACTTTTGTTCGGCGCTTGGCACAGTCAGGGCGAAGGCGGCGGTCTCGGCGCGAAGTTCTCACGCGCGCTCGTCTCGGAGATCATGGCAGTCGACACGCCCGTCGAGGAAGTGGTCGTGAACCGCCGCACGGGGGAAGTGAGTCCGCAGACCGCAGGCCGTCGTACCGGAAGTCGCATCGATCCGCTAGGCATCCTGCGGAAAGTGGAAGTCTTCAAGGGCGCCTCGGTCTCTGCTTGGAGCACTGACCAGCGGAAGGCGGGCGCGAGGGCCAAGAAGGTTCGACCCTCCGAGATCAACCACAGCAACATCGCGCCGACTGTCGCGCCTCTCGGTGTCACCTGCGACCACGCGGAGCATCGCGCAACGATCACGCTGGCTGGCCTGCGGCGGTTGCGTTTCGGAGGTGGCGAGCGAGATACGGCCGGACGTACGCTGATCGCGGCCCTTGGGCTGCTGGCCCTCGTCGAGCAGGACACGCGAGGCTATGCGCTGCGGTCGCGTTGTGACTTGGTCTGCGATGGCGACGCCCCGCTCGAACTCGTGCATCCAGACGGCTCCACGACGACGCTGAAGCTCGACCGTGCTTCGGTTCGCGAGCTCTATCGGGAGGCATATGGGGGAGCGGAGACGGCGGGTTTTCGGTTCCGTTCGCTCACACTCCAGCCGCAAGAGAAGCTCGTCGAAATCGTCCGACGCAGCCGCGAACTGGCGCTCGAAGGGGAAGGCGGCGAGAGTGAGGAGTGAGCCTCGTTCTTGAGATCGAGTTCCTGACCGGCGTCTGCCGGGCCGCACGCGAACCTGCCGACGATACGCCGGACTGGCCCCCGCAGCCTGACCGCGTGTTCTCCGCCCTCGTTTCCTCCTGGGCGGCGCGGGGTGAAGCGTCCGAGGAGCGGTTTGCTCTGGAGTGGTTGGAAGAGCAACCTCCGCCGAAGATTCGTGCCAGCTTGTTCAGCCCGAGAACGACACCCGACGTTTTCGTGCCGCCGAATGATGCCAAGCTGTCGAAAACGACGGAGAAGTACTTGAGAGTGCTGCCGGACCGGCGCCCCAGACAAGCACGCCGCTTCCCCGTGGCTCGCCCGGACGATCCCGTCGTCGCGTTCGTTTGGCCGGTGCTGCCTGAACAGGCGGTGCTGGAAGCGCTCAATTCGATAGCGAGTTGCGTCGGTTACGTCGGGCACTCGGCGAGTCTGGCCCGCTGTAGATTCTCGGCTGCCGAAGCCGGGCGCTTCGATCGGGAGACGACGCTTGCCCAGCGGAGCGTCTATAGGGGGCGCTTGCGGGAACTGGAGGAAGCGCATCTAGAAAGGCCGGAGCGTCCGTTGATTCGGCCCGGCGATCCGGTTCGGCAGGAAGAACACTTCCAGCACGAGTCGCAGCCCGCGTGGTTAGTCCTTGAAGCCGTTGAGGGCGAGGTGCCGGACATCAGGGCGGCGGCTGTCGTTTCGCGCCTTCTGCGCCAGGCGTTGATGGCGGGCTACCGCAAGTCGGGCCGGTCGGGCGAGATCCCCGAAGTCGTTTCCGGTCACAGCTCTGACGGCGCACCCACACGCCGGCTCCATCTGGCTATCGTGCCGATGCCCTTCGTAGGTTCCGCGCATGCCGATGGCCGCGTCTTCGGCTTCTCGTTGATCCCGCCCCTCGGTGAGTCGCTCGCCGGCATACGTGGGTTTCGCGCCGCTTTCGAGGCCGTGGCTCGCTATCGCGACGACGAGCAGCGGCGTGTGTTGACGCTCAAGGGGCCGCCGCTACGCGGTTCGCTTGGCCTCTCGCCCGTCGGGGCTGGGGAGGGTCTTAGGCGATCTCTTTCTACCGGTCCCTACCTGGAGAAATCCCGGGTGTGGGCAAGTGTGACGCCCATGGTGATGGAACGGCATCTGAAGCGCGGAGATGACGACGAGATCCGCGAGTTGGTGGCGCGCGCTTGCGAACATTCCGGCTTGCCTCGCCCAGAGCTTGGGCGGCTTCAGGTTGGCAAGCACTCGATGGTCGGCGGCGCACCGCCAGCTTGGCCGGTAGCTGGCCAACCGCGATGGACTCGCTGGAGGAGACCGGCATCGTTGAAGAGCCGGCCGTTGATTCATGTCCTCGTCGACTTTGAGGACGAAGTGCGAGGCCCGGTCCTTCTCGGCGCGGGCCGATTCACGGGCCTCGGTTTGTGCCGTGGCGTGGGGCGCTGACAGTGGGGTTGTCCGCATCCGACTTCCCTGAGTTCCTCAGCGCCATCCACCGCCACAGCCCATTTCCCTGGCAGCAGAAGCTGGTCGATTGCCTCGCCGATGGCAACGAATGGCCTAGCGTTCTGGACCTGCCGACGGGATCGGGCAAAACAGCGGCGCTGGATGCTGCGGTGTTCCACTTGGCTCTGTGCGTCGATGCACCGGACAAGGCGGCGCTGCGCGTCGCATTCGTCGTGGACCGCCGGCTTGTCGTGGATGACGCCTTCGGCAGGGCGAGGAAGATCGCCGACGCGCTCCGTGACGCGTCAATGGGAGATTCTGGCAGCAGCGTGGTCGGAGAGGTCGCGCGTCGGTTGCAACGGCTGGCGGGCAGGGGCAAATCTCCTCTGGTCGCGCAGCGGCTCCGAGGGGGAGTGCCGCTGGAAGATGACTGGGCGCGCACGCCGACGCAGCCGACTATCCTCTGCTCGACGGTCGATCAGGTCGGTTCGCGGTTGTTGTTTCGGGGCTACGGTGTCTCGGATCGCATGAAGCCGGTCCACGCGGGTCTTCTTGGCGTCAACAGCCTGATTCTCCTTGACGAAGCGCACCTGTCGGAGCCGTTCCGGCAGACGCTCCACGCCCTCCGGAAGATCGGAGGAGCTCAGGTTGGCGTCGCGCTTCTGTCGGCTACCCCCGGGGGGAGCGAAGGACGCGTCTTCAGGCTCTCGGCGGAGGATCGAGAGAATCAGACCTTGAAGAAGCGGCTTGAAGCGGCCAAACGTGCGGTCATCGGACGTCCTATTGGTGGCACGGATGACGCCGTCGCCGCCAAGTTCGCGAACAACGCTCGGCAGGCGATGGACCGGCTGCGGAAGAACGGAGTCTCGGGGCCTGCAGTAGGCGTCATCGTCAACCGAGTCGCCCTCGCTCGGCGGATCTTCGAGTTTCTGGCCGACGAAGACGCGGTCGATGCGGTGCTCTTGATCGGGCGGTCGCGGGACGTCGACCGCGACGAGGTTGCCGGCAAGCTGGCGCCATTCCGAACAGGTGAATCCCGGGCACGGGGGAAGCCACTGTTCGTGGTAGCCACTCAATGTCTGGAAGTCGGAGTCGACATCGATCTCGACGGGTTGGTGGCCCAAGCTGCTTCGCTCGACGCTCTACGCCAGCGATTCGGCAGGCTGAACCGAGCCGGGCGGGATGTTCAAGCGGAAGGTGTCGTCTTGGCGCGCAATGAGGACGTCGCCAAGAGGGCGGACGATCCCGTCTATGGCGACCGAATCCGCAAGACGTGGGATGCGCTCAAGGAGATCGCTGACGGCGGAGTCGTTGACTTCGGTGTAGAAGCTCTTCCGAGACTCCTCTGCGAGGACGAGATTGCTCCGGACGACTTGGCAGCCGAGCGGCCGAACGCCCCCGTCCTCATGCCTGCCTATCTGGATCTCTGGTCGCAGACAACGCCTACGCCAGTTGCCGACCCGGAGGTCTCGCTCTTTCTGCATGGCTCTGAGCGGACAGCCGCGGGCGTTTCAGTCGTTTGGCGCGGCGACCTGTCCGAGGCCGACTTCGTGGAGAGGAGCGACACGGACCTCACGGAAGTGATGCGGCTCGTCCCGCCGCGTGCCGCCGAAGCCGTCGAACTCCCGCTTAGCGCCGCGAGGGCGTGGCTGCGCCAAGCAGGTGGTGTGGCAGCCGACGTCTCGGACGTCCCCGCACGCGAGGGCGAAGCGGGAGCGCCCGGTCCAGGCCGGGAGGTAGGTCGGCCCGCGTTTCGCTGGGCTGGTGCCGACTCACGGCGCACCGGTGTCGTGGGGCCAGACGACCTGCGGCCGGGAGACCTCGTCGTCGTTCCGGCCGTCTACGGTGGTTGCGACCGGTTCGGTTGGGCCCCCGATTCGGTGGCTCCAGTCAGTGATGTAGCCGACGTGGCAGCCGCCCCTTACTCGGGGCGACGATGGGCTGTCCGGGTTGCACGGGACGTGACCAGGACGGAAGCGGACTGGGAACGCGTAACGGCTGTGCTGGCTGACGAGAGTCTTGCCGGACACGCTCTCGTAGACGGTCTCCTGGACGCCTTGCCTTCAGAGACTCCGCCGGACGAAGGGGAAGAGTCGGAAGTCCGCACCCCTCGCGATGCGCGGGCTCCTCTTGAGATGTTGCTGAGCGCCAGAGGACGGGTCGTCGTTCACCGCCCCTATGGGGAAGGGGTGCCGGGTCGCGCTCTCCTCGTTGCGGATCGGGGAGTCAAGGGCTCGGGGGCCGCGCGTTCCGCTACACCTGCTACCGAAGACGAGACGGCTTCCCATACCTCCCGCAAGCCGGTCGTCCTAGAGGACCATGGTAGGCGAGCCGCCTGTTTCGTGAAACGCTTCGTTCGGAACCTCGACGTGGAACAGGAGGACGACCTTGTTCTCGCCGCCCTTCTCCACGATGGGGGCAAGGCCGATCCTCGGTTTCAGACCATGTTGTCGGGCGGCGATCCGTGGAACCGACCTGACGGTCCAGTGCTTGCAAAGAGCGGGCGGCCATGGTCACCCGCCGCCTGGAAGAACGCCGGCTTGCCAAGGGGCTGGCGTCACGAGGCCCTGTCGGTGCGAATGGCGCGGTACCACCCTCGCTTGGCGGAGGCGGGTGACCGGAAGCTCGTGTTGTGGTTGATCGGTAGCCACCACGGTCGAGGCCGACCGTTCTTCGACTTCGTGGATCCGAAGCCGGAACAGCCGTTGCCATGTCTCGATGAGACGGATTGGCGCCTACCGTCGGACGTGCCCGGTCCGCAGTCACTCGCGTTCGACTTGGACGGCAGCGACTGGGCATCTCTCTTTGAGGATCTGAAACGGCGCTACGGAGTATGGGGTCTGGCACATCTGGAGGCCATCCTGCGCCTAGCGGACCATAGGGCCTCCGAAGAAGAGGGTCGATCATGAACGCCCGTGCACGGCATCGCCTTGAGGGCTTGGAGCCAGACAACCTATTGGCCTTCATGGCCTTGCTGGGACTGCTGAGAGCTCTGGAAGAGGCGCGGCCGGAGTGGTCCCCGCGGGTCGCGTGGACGGTCGCCGAGCCTCCCTGCCGACCGGTGCTCCATGTTCCCGAGGCCGTGGACCGTGCGGGCGTAGTCGATGGTGCTGCCGAGGGAATCAGGAGCCTCTCGGCAGATCACGAGTTGGCCGGCGTCAAGGATGTGAAGATGTCTCAGGAACGAGCAGCCGAGACACTCCGGCAGGCCGCTTCCAACTCCCATCGGAACCGGTATGCGGCTGACCTGTGGGCCGCTCTTCTCAGCGATGCGGTGGTGGAGAAGGGCAAGACCAAGCCGACGCCGCTCTGCTTTCTCGGTGCCGGCCAGACCAGCTTTCTCAAGACCCTCGAAAAGGTGTCGCGACTCCGAATGCCACCAAAGCGGCGAGTTGGCAAGACGAGGGTTGAAGTCTCCGAGACGGACTGCTTGCGTGAGTCGCTGTTCGTCCCCTGGAAACGGTTGGACCCGACACCATCGTTCAGGTGGGATCCTAATGAGGACTCACGACATGCACTGCGCTGGACCGCACCGACGGATCGGAAGGAGACGGTACAGCACGGGGCCAACCGGTTAGCTGCCATGGGTCTTTCGGTTCTGACAGTTGTTCCACATCTGCGATACAACAGGGTCCAGTTGCGTGTACTGGGTGGGGAGTACCGGCGCGGTTTCACGTTTTCCTGGCCCATCTGGCGCGTCCCGATAGGTCTTGCTGGTGTAAGGGCTCTGCTGTCCCACCCGCACTTGGACCGGCCGGAGACGTGGGACGCGCTCGGGATCGTTGAGCGCAGGCGCGTGCGCCGAGTAGCGAGTGGAAGATACGGGAGTGTCACGAGCGGACGGCGTGAATCGCGGTGGTGAGTTGTTGCTCGGCAGCGGCCCGCTGTTAGGGGCAACTGTAAATGTCCCATTCGTGGCAACCGAAAACGGCACAGTAGACGGCTTGCCGTAGGCGGCTTGTCGCTCGATGCTGGTGGCTTCGCCAACAGCCATGGAGCGACGCTCAGATGCACGGATGGGAGACGAGGATGTTGTTGAGGCACTACCTGGAGCAGGGGCTCTCGAAGGCGGAGTTGTCGAGGCGCTTCGGCGTCAGCCGGCGGACGATCCACAGATGGATCGAGTCGGGCCGGTTGGACGTGGAGCCGTCGTCGTCTGCTGCGCGGTACACGCCGCGGCCTCGGCCGCCGCACAAGCTGGACCCCTACAAGGAGTTGATCGCGGTTCGGTTGGAGGAGTTCCCCAAGCTGTCGGCCAAGCGCGTGTTCGAGGTGCGCGCCCTGGGCTACGACGGCGGTTACAGCCGGGTGAGGGACCATGTGCGCGTGGTTCGGCCTCGGGCGCCGGAGGCGCCTCTGGTGCGGTTCGAGACGCCGGCGGGTCATCAGGGCCAGGTGGACTTCGGCAGGTTCAAGCTGTCCTGGGGCATTCGCCACGCGCTGCTGGTGGTGCTCGGCTACTCCCGGCTTCTGTGGCTGCGCTTCTACTCCCGGCAGACGATGCCGGTCCTCTTCGAGGGGCTCGAGGCCGCCTTCAAGCGCTTCGGCGGCGTGCCGCGGGAGCTTCTGTTCGACCAGATGCGGCCGGTCGTGGTGTCGGACGACCGTTCTTCGGGCGGCGGCCTGGTGGTCAACGCGGAGTTTCTGCGATTCGCGGCCCACTGGGGCTTCGTGCCTCGCGCCTGCCAGCCGTATCGCGCGCAGACCAAGGGCAAGGTGGAGCGTCCGATCGGGTACGTGCGGACCGGCTTCTTCTACGGTCGGGAGTTCATCAACGACGCGGACCTGAATGAGCAGGCGGAGCGCTGGGTCGAGGGCACGGCCAACGTTCGCCTTCACGGCACGACGCGCGAGCGGCCCACAGACCGGTTCGAGAGGGACGAGCGCCAGGCGCTTCGGCCCCTGGCGCTCGCGCCTTATCGGCGCCTGGGCAGCCCGCCGGCGACGGTCGAGCCGTCGCGCCCGGTGCTGGCGACCACGGTGCAGGTGCAGCGGCGGCCGCTGCGCGACTACTCGGAGGCGGTCGGTTGAAAGCGCTGGCCGGAGACCGCCGGACCCGGCTGCGGGCGATGCTGGCGGACCTGAAACTGCCCGGAGCGCTGGAGGCCGTTGACGGCATCCTGGCCCAGGCGGACAGCGGCGCGGTGACCGCGGGCGAGGCGATCGAGGAGCTGCTCAATGCCCAGATCGTCCTGCGCAACAACCGCCGACTGCAGACGGCGATGCGCTCCTCGCGGCTGCCTGCGGTCAAGACGCTCGACCAGTTCGACTTCAGCTTCCAGCCGAGCATCAAGCGCGAGCAGATCGAGAGCCTCCACGAGCTCGGCTTCCTGGAGCGCGCCGAAAACGTGATCCTGCTGGGACCGCCGGGAGTGGGCAAGACGCATCTGGCGATCAGCCTGGCGATCGCCGCCGCGGAGTCGGGCCGCAGGGTCTACTACGGCACGCTGGCGGCGCTGATCGACTCGCTGACCGAAGCCAAGGCCGCCGGCAACCTGTCGCGGCGGCTCCGGGTGCTTACCCACCCGGCGCTGCTGGTGGTGGACGAGATCGGCTACCTGCCGATCAGCCAGGACGGCGCCGTGCTCTTCTTCCAGTTGATCAACGCTCGCCACGAGCGGGCCTCGACCGTCCTGACGTCCAACAAGGGCTTCGAGGAATGGGGCGGCGTGCTCGGCGACGAGATCATGGCCGCGGCGCTCATCGACCGCCTGCTGCACCACTGCCACATCGTCAACATCCGGGGCAACAGCTACCGGATGAGGGCCCACCAGGACCTGCTCCGGACTGCCGCAGACGAGCGGGGCAGGGAAAACGGGCCATGACGAGCAGTCCCCTCCCCTCGGCGCGCGTCCGGTGTCGGCCTCCGGTCGCTCCGCTCCCTCCGGCCGACACCGGAGCCCATGGGGACAACCGCACCGCTGCTACTGCCCCTCCAACCTCACGTGGAGTGGGACATTTTCAGTTGCCACAAGTGGGACATTTTCGGTTGCCATTGACACCCGCTACCGGCGCGCCTGCGCCTAGTCGTAGCCGGCCTGCCTCCGCATCCAGTGCTCGGCGGTTCCCCAACCGATGTCCTCGAGCGCCAGTGCCATCGTGACGGGCACGCCCGCCCTGCCGTTCAACAACCGCGACAGAGTTCCGCGCTCGCAACCCAGACGTGCCGCTGCCTCCGTAACGTTCCATCCGACGTCGCCCATGCTCTCGCGGATGAGTTGGCCCAGGTGTGGCGGGTCCACCATAGTGCCGAGACGGTCTTTCTTTCGATTGGTCATGGTGGGTGTTCCCCTCGCGTGACACCGGTAGTCGATCAGGTGCGCGCCAAACGGGTTCGGCGGCGTTCAATAGGGAGGTGAGCGAGATGTCCCGCGAATCCCAACTCTTTCTGAATCTACCGCCAACCGTGCCCGGTCGCGTCGAGGAACTCGTACCGGTCCGCATGGTCAACGAGTGGGTGTACTGCCCGAGGCTCGCGTATCTGGAATGGGTGGAAGGCGAATGGGCCGAGAGCGGCGACACCGCCGAGGGGCGGAGGTCGCACCGGCGCGTGGACGAGGGTTACGGCCGGCTGCCGGCGCCGGACGAGGCGGATGATGTCGTGCGGCGGGCGCGCGGCGTCACGATGTCCTCGGAGCGCCTGGGGATCATCGCCAAGATGGACGTCGTGGACCTTGATGACGGCCTCGCCATGCCGGTGGATTTCAAGAAGGGCAAGAGGCCGCATGTGGCGGCAGGCGCCTACGAGCCGGAGCGGGTCCAGGTCTGTGCGCAGGCGATGATCCTCGAGGACAACGGCTACAAGGTCGAGCAGGGCGCCCTCTGGTACGTCGGTTCCCGCGAGAGAGTCCCGGTGATCCTCGACGACCAGCTTCGCGCGAGGACGAACGACGCCATCTCGGGATTGCGGTCGGCCGCGCTCGCGGGCCGCAGGCCGCCGCCTCTTCAGGACAGCCCGAAGTGTCCTCGTTGCTCGCTCGCGGGGATCTGCCTGCCGGACGAGACGAACCTGTTCCATCTCGGCGGGCCGCCCAGGCCGTTGAACCCATCGGACGATGCTGCGCGGCCGCTCTACGTGCAGAAGCCGCGAGCGCGGCTGCGCAAGAGCGGCGAACGGCTGGTGGTGGACGTGGAGGGCGAGAAGACGGAGGTGCCGCTGGTCGAAGTGTCCGACGTGGCCATCTACGGCCCGGCGTCGGTCACGACGCCGGCGCTGCACGCGTTGATGCAGGAGGAGATCCCCGTGTCCTGGTTCACGAGCGGCGGCTGGTTCGTGGGCCATACCGTGGGAACAGGTCACCGGAACGTGACCGTCCGGGAGGCTCAGTACCGGGCGGCCTTCGATGAACGCCGGTGCCTCGGCCTAGCCAGGGGCCTGGTCCGGGCAAAGGTGAGGAACTCGCGCACGTTGCTTCGCCGCAACTGGAGGGCGGCCAAGGGCGAAGGAAGCGAAAAGGACCGCGCCCTGGGTCGCCTGAAGCGAGTCGCCACGGAGGCCGAGACTGCGGTCAACGTCCAGCAGTTGCTCGGGGTCGAGGGCGAGGGTGCGGCCATCTACTTCCGTTGCTTTGACCGGATGCTGGCGCCCTCGACTGGCCCTGAAGTGGAGCAGTTCTCGTTCGCCACGCGGAATCGGAGGCCTCCGACGGATCCGGTGAACGCGATGTTGTCCCTTGCCTACGCGCTTCTCGCGCGGGTCTTCACGAACGTGGCCTCTTCGGTCGGCCTGGATCCCTACCTGGGGTTCTACCACCGGCCCCGACACGGCCGGCCGGCCTTGGCGCTCGACCTGATGGAGCCCTTCCGTCCGATCGTGGCGGACTCCAGCGTCGTGCAGGTGATCAACAACGGGGAGGTTCGTCCGTCTCACTTCGTCTGGAACGGCAACGCGTGCGCCCTCAGGCCCGCGGGACGGCGAGCGTTCATCGCCGCCTTCGAGCGCCGCCTGGAGCAGGAGACGACCCACCCCGTGTTCGGCTATCGGGTCACGATGCGCCGGCTGATCGAGGTCCAGGCGAGGCTGTTGACGAGGTTCCTCCAGGGCGAGATCCGGGACTACCCTCACTATCTTCCGAGGTAGCGGCACGTGGCCAAGGAACGGTTGTACGTGGTGACCTACGACATCGCGGATCCCAAGCGGTGGCGGCGGATCTTCAAGGCGATGAAGGGCTATGGACGATGGCTGCAACTCTCCGTGTTTCAGTGCCGATTGACGGCCAGGCGTCGGGCGGAGATGACGGCGCGGATCGACGGTCTGATCCGCCCGACGGAGGACCATGTGCTGATTCTCGACCTGGGGCCCGCTGAGCAGGTCGAACTCCGCGTCGAGAGCCTGGGCAAGTCCTACGAGAAGCCCGAACGGGCCGCTACAATCGTCTGATCGCGTGAATCGTGGCCGTTCCGTACTCCGTCCGTTCTTGCCGATGGCCCTGCGAGCGCTCGTTAGCGTTGAAGACCCCAGGGACGTCTCGAAGGAAGGCAGATCATTGACAACAAGGCACTTAGCTCTGAGCGACGAGTGTCATTCGGAGCAAGGAACTGGTTCCCGCCGGAACTTACCGTCACCGCTCGCAGGGGCCGTGTGTAGAGTAACGGGCTCAGTCGGTTGCGAAGACCCTCTTTCCGGGGCGCGAGCGCCCCGGCCTCATTGAAGCACATCCTGGAACATGCCGTAGCGCGCACCTGAGCCCACTTTCCGGGGCGCGAGCGCCCCGGCCTCATTGAAGCCTGAGACTTCGAAGTGATCGGCATTGTTCTGTTTCCTTCTTTCCGGGGCGCGAGCGCCCCGGCCTCATTGAAGCTTCGAGCACTTGTAGTCCATGATCGCGACCGGGGCCAGCTTTCCGGGGCGCGAGCGCCCCGGCCTCATTGAAGCGGCGACGAGATCGTCTGCGGGGAGTGCGCGTTCCAGCTTTCCGGGGCGCGAGCGCCCCGGCCTCATTGAAGCGACTCGATGGATCAGGCCCTCCGCGAGGGCAAGAAGCCTTTCCGGGGCGCGAGCGCCCCGGCCTTCTACCAAGTAATGCGCGGCATTGTCGAACCCGGCCTCGGCCGCAGCGACAGGGCTATGCGTCGGGCCGAACTGCCGACCGACGAGGTGCTCCGGGCGCTCCCGGCCGGGTTCGATCTCGACGCGGTGGAGGCCGCGGCCACGCCGGTGCTGAGTGGCCTCTACCAGCAGAACGGAAGCCTGCCCGCCGAAGCCGAGACCTTCGCCGCCGAACTGGTGGCCTACGCCATCGACGACCTGCGCCGCTACACGGGTGCCGACTAACGGTACTCTCTCCGACGTCGGGAGCGCGTTGAGACGGCGGCCGCCCTGCAAGCGGATCGCTGACGGGCTCGGGACGGTTGCAGGTTCCCGTTCCAGTACCGACAGGGTGGCCCTCTCCGACCTCACCGCGCCGCGTCGCGACCCTTGCCGGGCTGGATCAGTCCGTTTCGCGTGTCGGCCCCGGACGTAGACGTACCAGGTCGCGGGTCACCACGATCGATGTTCGTCATCGGATTCCTCCCTTGACTCTCGCCAGCTTGTTAGCGAAGCCGATCCAGTAGCCCGGTCGAGCGCGACGTCGTCCGCATGACGGCCGCGCGGACGGAGTGCGCGGTCGCCAGCACGGTGACCTCGCCGCGCGCCCGGGTCACCGCCGTGTAGAGCAGTTCCTTCGTGTTGACGCGGGAGTCCGCCGGCCCGGGCACGAAGACGACTTCGTCGTACTCGGAGCCCTGGGCCCGGTGCACGGTGAGGGCGAAGAAGCTCTCGTGTTGCGGCAGGCGGGAGGGCGAGACGAGGAAGCGCTCGCCGTCGCGGTCGAGGTCGGGGAACCAGACGCGCGGGTGGCCCGAGTCGCCGGGAACGACGACGCCGGTCTCGCCATTCGTGAGATCGGTCTGCCGGTCGTTGCGGCTGACGATGATGGGGCGCCCAACGTAGAACTCGTCGTGCTCGGTCCGGCGCCGCGCTTCCGCCAGGCTGCGCTCGACCAGGCGGTTGAACCGGTCGGTGCCGAAGGGACCTCGGCGATGGCTGCACAGGACCCGCCGGGCCGGGAAGGGCCTGGCGCGCCGCGGGTCCGCCGCCAGTTCCGCCATGTGGTCGGACCATTCCCGGGCGCACTTGCGGGCGAACGCGTCGAAGGCGGCCTCGTCCTCCAGCGGCTCGAGTCGGGTCCTGGCGTCGCCGCCGTCTCTCAGGACGCGCACGGCCGCGTCGACATTGCCGGCGACCACGGCCGCTGCGAGCCGGCCGATGCCGGAGCGCTTGTCGAAGCGGTAGTTCTTCGTCAGGGTCGTTACGCAGTCGGCCAGCGATCCCCGGTCGCCCGCCTGGCAGAGATCGCTGAAGACGGAACCCGGTTCCACCGAGGCCAACTGGTCAGCGTCGCCGAGGAGGATCAGGCGGCAGTGTTCGGGCAGCGCGGTCGCCAGGCGGACCATCAACTGCAGGTCGGCCATCGAGCATTCGTCGACGACCAGGGCGTCGAGGCGGGCCATCCGGCTGGTGCGGCTCGCCAGCAGGCGGTGAATGGTCCACGCCTCGGCCGGGAACTCGCGAAGCCCCGGTACCCGGTCCAGGAGGCTCCGGCTCAGCTTCCCGCGGACCGATTCCTGGATGCGCGATGCCGCCTTGCCGGTCGGCGCCGCCAGACCGATCCGGCGCGGGTGGGCTGTTCCGGCGTCGACGAGCGCGGCGATCAGCTTGGCGGCGAGCGTCGTCTTGCCGGTGCCGGGGCCGCCGGTGACGATGCACAGGCGTCGCTCCAGGGCAACGCGCAGGGCGGCGAGCGCCTCGGGGGTTCGATCCTCCCCCTGGTCGAAGACCCGCGCGATCGTGGACTCGGCCTGGGTCGGGTGGCCCCGGTCCGTGGCCAGGGCGAGCAGGCGCGCCGCCAGCTCGCGTTCGGCGTGGAACAGGCGGTGCAGGTAGAGGCGGTGGCCGTCCAGCACGAGGGGCCGTTCGTTCGGCGCGCCGGCGTCCGCGGCGACGACGGGGCTTCGAGCCAGAGCTTCGAGCAGGGCGGCCTTTCCGGGTAGCGCGACCGCCTGCAGTTCGGCCGCCAGCGTGTCCTCCGGGCGGCCCGAATCGGGTCGTTCCACCAGCGCGGCGACGGGTTTACCGGCGTTTCCGAGATCGAGGCAGGCGTGGCCGTTCCGGTGAAGCGCGCTCGTCGTCGCGGCCGCCAGCGCCACGTCGTCGCCGGCGCCGAGGTCCATCGTCAACCGGGCGAAGTAACGGTCGATGTCGGCGAGAACGCCGGCCTCGGTCAGCGCGTCGATCGGGGCGTGGCGGCTCATGGCGCTCCGCCGAAGCAGGCGTCGATCAGTGCTTCGATCTGAAAGTGGCTCTTCATGGTGTTTCGCCGAAGCAGGAGTCGATCGCTTCGATGCAGGCGCGGGACGGACGGTCGTGGAAGACGCCGCTGCCGGGCGCGTTCGGCCTCATGCCGCGCAGGAACAGGTAGAAGGCGCCGCCGACGTGGCGGTCGTAGTCGTAGTCCCTGAGCCGCAAACGCAAAAGGCGGTGCAGGGCGGTCAGGTACAGCAGGTACTGGAGGTGGTAGCCGTGGTGGCCCATCGACTGCGCGATCGCCGCCTCCGAGTACGAGGCCAGGTCCGGACCGAGCCAGTTCGACTTGTAGTCGATGACGTACCAGCGGCCATCGTGCCGGGTCACCAGATCGATGAAGCCGTGCAGGAAGCCGTCGATCTCGGCGTCGTCCCCGACAAGCCGGTGTTCGTAGCCGTGCTCTTGGAGGCGGTCCGCGAGTGCCGCGCGCCGAAGCTTGCGGAGAGGCAGGTGGAACTCCAGTTCGGCGATCGGCTGCTTGAGGTCGGAGAGCCGGAAGACCGCGCCGGCATCTCCCGGCGGCGTGAGCGGCGTTTCGAGGCCGTTCTCGACCAGGGTCCGAACGACCTGCAGCCACTTTTCCTGGAATCCGTAGCGGACGAGCGCCGCCTCGCACGTCCGCTCCAGGCTCTCGGCGTCCGGGTCGTCGAGATGCCGTTCGAAGATGTGGTGCAGGCACCTGCCGGAGCGGCCGCCGGCAGGGAAGGTGAAGACGGTCGGGCCCTCTTCTTCCGGTGTGGACGCGCGGGCGGACGCCGTCTCCTCGACGGCCGCCTCCTCGTCGTCGGGGAGGTCGACGTCGTCGCGGTCCCGTACGAAGACGCCGCCGCCGGCCGAAAGCGCGGAGTAGCTGGTCCGCTGCCGGATCCGTGCGAGCGAGCGCTCGAGCTTGCGGGCCTCGAGGGGGTCGGCCTGTTCGTCTCCGGCGGCGGGCTCGGCGCCGTCGCCCGCCGCCTCGTCGATCATTCGCACCGAGACGGCTCCGGGCACGCGGTTCGCGAAGGCCTCGACCTCCGCATGCCACTCGCCCGCTCCGAGCCCCTTCACACGGGCGGCGTTCTCCTTCAGGTCCCGTGCGGCGCTGGCGTCGTCGCCGCCTTCGCGGCCGTGGAGGAGCCAGGCCAGCGGCGCGTGTTCGGCCCCGCCCTTGGGTGACCAGGTCACCACGCAGCGGTGCTCGGCCCGGGTCAGCGCCACGTAGAGCAGCCGCAGTTCGTCGGCGTGCTCTTCGATGTGCTCGCGGTCGTAGGCGTCGTCCGCTGGGCGGAGATCAAGCACCGGCGTCTTGCGCTCGGCGTCGTGGTACTCGGCCGTTGGCTGCCGTTGTCCCCCTGAAAGGGGTCTGCGGCCGTCCCAGGCGAACGGGTAGAAGACGATCGGGAACTCGAGCCCCTTGGCCCGGTGGGCGGTGACGATCTTGACCAGGTTCTCGTCGCTTTCGAGACGAAGCTGGGCGGTCTCGTCGGTTTTCTGCGCGTCCCCCCTGGCCTGCCTGAACCAGTCGAGGAGCCCCTGGCGCGAAGGCCGTCGCCGGACCTCCGCTTCGTGGAGCAGGTCGGTGAGGTGCAGGTAGTTCGTCAAGCGCCGCGGACCATTCGGATAGCCGAGCAGGTTCGCCGAACAGTCGGTTCGGTCGCTTGCGAACAGGATGCGCCGCATCAGCGTGGCGATGCCATGCTCCTGCCAGTCTTCGGCCCACTCGCGCGCCAGACTTCGCCACTCGCTCCAGGTGTCGTCGTCGTCACGCAGCGCGGCAAGCGCCTGCATGTCGAGGCCGAACAGGTCGGCGGCCAGCGCCCCGCGGAGCAGTTGCGTGGCGTTGTACTCCGACTCGTCCAGGCAGAGGGCATGGAGGAGGCGATGGAGGCTGCCTGCCTCCTCGGACTGGAAGATGTTGTCCGTGCCCATCTCGACGCTGTCGATGCCGAGCCGGCGCAGCGCGGCCGCCACCTCCTTGCCCTGGTCGCCCTTGCGGACGAGCACGGCGATGTCGCGGGCGGCCAGGGGCTTGGGCCGTTCGCCGCCCTCCAGTGTCGCCCGGTTCTGCTTCCCCAGGGAGATCAGCCGCGCGATGTCCCGGGCGGCGAGTTCCGCGGCTAGGGTCGTCAGTGCCGGCTTGGTTCGGCCTCGGCCTCCCGTCCCGGGGATCAGGACGAACTGGAACGGGGCCCCGTCGTCCTCTTCGTCCTGGACGACGAGTTCCACGCGCTCGCGGTTGGCCGCCGCCGCCGCCGAGAACGAGAAGTCGGAGAGGACGAACGGCTGCGGCCGCGCGAAGAGCCCGTTGACGGCGCGGATGAGTTCGGGCGTCGAGCGGTAGTTGTGTTCCAGTCTCAGCGGTTCGCTTGACGCGCCCAGGCGCTTCCGGGCTTCCAGGTAGGCGAAGACGTCCGCGCCCCGGAAGCGGTAGATCGACTGCTTCGGGTCGCCGACGACGAAGAGCCGGCCGTCGACTCCGTCGGCGCCGCTCGGGTAGATCGTCTCGAAGATCCTCGCCTGCAGGCGGTCCGTATCCTGGAACTCGTCGATCAGGGCGACTGGATAGCGGGTCCGGATTCGACGGGCGAGTTCCGTTCCCCGGGGTCCGACGAGCGCGCGGTGCAGCTCGACGAGCAGGGCGTCGAAGCTCAGGCCGCGGTCGACCTGAGTGGTGTGCCGCAGGGACTGACCGGCGTCCTCCAGGAGGCTGCGGCGCTGGCTTGCGAGCCAAAGGTCGCCGTACTCCCTGCCGGCTTCGCCGACGCGGTCGAAGCAGTCGAAGAGAGGAACGGCGGGTGGCGGATTCCTGACGGGCAGCCCCTTCTTCAGCGCTGTGGTGCCGAAGGTGCCGACGCTGTCCGGAGCAAGCTCCTCCGGGACACCGGCATCGAACGCTTCGATGATCGTCCTGGCGCGCACGCTCAGGTCCCTTGGCCTGCCCGTCTTCTTCCACCGGTTCGGGTCGGCAACCTCCAGGAACGCCTGCCGCTGCGCGGGGTCGGACCATGCGTCCTGCGCGGCGCGTACCGCCACCAGCCACTTCTCCCGCTTCGACGCCAGAACGCCGGGGAACTCCTCCGGCGAGCAGACGCCCCGGATGTCCTGAGCCTTGGCGTGACGGCCGGCGACCCAGGTCGTTGTGTCTTCGTTCTGGACGAACTTCTCCGACTTCGCGTACTCGAGCAGCGGGATGGGCTCGCCGACCATCCGGCGGCGCCAGAAGTCGCGCGTGGCGTCCCCGACGGCCATGGCATCGGCTCCGCTGACCTCGAACGAGAAGGGAGTGCCGGCATGGAGCGCGAACTCGACGAGGGTTCGCTGGCAGAAGCCGTGGATCGTCGTGATGTTGGCCCGGTCGAGGTCGCGAACGGCGCCGGTGAGGCGCTCCAGCGCGTCCACGTCGGGGATCCCGCACTCCAACCAGCGCCTCCGCAGTTGGCCGGCCTGGGAGGCGGCGTCCACCCCGGCGCCCGAGACCTCTCGTCGAGCCGCCTGGAGGAGTCGCCGCACGCGCGTTCGCAGTTCGCCGGCGGCGGAGATCGTGAAGGTCACGATCAGGAGCCGGTCGATGCGGAGGCCCTCTTCGACGATCAGGCGGGCCACCAGGGTGGTCAGCGCATACGTCTTTCCGGTGCCGGCGCTCGCCTCGATCAGCAGGTCGGCGCTGAGCGGCCGGTCGAAGGCGTCGCCGCGCTCGGTCCGCGCGGTCACGCGGTCGCCTCCCGCAACGGACGGAGCAGCCTCTCGGCGAGGCGCTCGAAGTCATCGCCCCCGGGGTCGCCGCCGAAGATCAGTCGGTGGCGGGCGTCGTTGCCTTCGCTCCACGGCCACTCCGACCATGCATACTCGACATTGCCGTTCCAGGCCCGCGTCTTCGTCCACGCCCACGACGTCTCGGCGAAGAACGGCAACGGCCTGCGGTGGCTCTCGCTCCAGACCTCGACCCACTCGCCCAGCAGCGACCTGGCGCCATCGGGATCGGGCCCGTTGAGCCGGACGCGTTCGACCTGGTCCCTGTTGCCGCCGACGAGATGAGCCGTCGCCGGCTCCTGCCGGCTGGAGATGAGCGCCAGGAGCCGCAGCCAGACCCCGATGCGGTCCTTTGGGCGAAGGCGTCCGATGCGCCAGAAGAGCAGCTCGTTCGTCCCCTCGTCGAACCTCTCGATCGCCCCGACCAGGCGGACGTTCCGGAACTCGACTTCGACCCGGTGAGGGGGCGCCTCCTCGTGCCGCTCGAAGGCCTGGAGCTCCTTCATCAACTCCGCGAGCTGGGCGGCGGACTGCCGGTGCTGGACGAACCCGAGGTTCCGGGGCGGCAGCAGGCCCCGGGCCGCGGACAGCTTGATCCTCAGGTCGTCGCTCTGCTCCCCGATTCGCGCCAGATCGCTCTTCAGTTGCCAGGCCTCCAGGTTGTTCAGGTCGAGTGGCTCGTCGGACGCGACGTCCTCTTCGCGGACGTCGAGGAGCATGTCCAGGCGCTTCCGGAGAAAGTCGTGTGAGGGGCTGGCGGCGAAGCGGACGAGATCCTCCAGTTCGAGCTCCACCGGCTCGTCCCGAAGCTCCGCGGGGAGTTCGCCGGCGAATCGGCTGGGCCCGTCGCCGCTCGTTCGAAGCGCCTCGGCCGCTTTCAGCATCGACTCCGAGTAGCTGAACAGTGCGGCGTTGTCCGACTCGAAGTACTTGGAACTGAACGGTTGGAGCGGGTGCTTCATGGCCCAGCGATCTCCTTTCCCGTCGGGGGCCGGGAACGACTGCTCCAGGTGCTCCACCAGTTCGCTCACGACGGCGGAAGGCGGGATCGGCTTGTCCTCCTGGAGGTCGCGACCGGTGTACGTCAGCACGAAGCGCTTGCGGGCCGCGAGCAGCGCTTCGAGGAAGGCGACCCGGTCCTCGTTGCGGCGGTCGCGGTCGCCGGGCCGCCGCCCTTCGCCCTCGAAGAGCTCGGCCTGGAAGTCGAACTGCGGGGGCCGCGGGCGGCGGGGGAAGGCGCCGTCGTTCATGCCGATGGCGCAGATCACCTTGGCGGGAAAGACCTGACCGGACGCGAGATCCGCGACCGCGACGCCGTCGGCCAGCCTCGGCGCGGAGCGGACGGCCTGTTCGGCCATGTCGTTCAGCACGTCGCGCAGCACGGGAAACGGGATGGATCCCGTGTTGCCGGCCCGTTCGCACTCGGCGGCGAACTCGTCGATCAACCGGGCCACAGTGTTCACCTCGCGGGCCGCTTCGACCCCGGCGCGGAAGTCCGTGACGAAGAACCTGTCGAGGACGTCGGTTCGCAGGCAGTCCGCCCACGCGGCGGCGTCCTGCTCGGCCGCGGTCCAGCCGTTCAGCGCGAAGGCAAATTCGCAGTAGCGGTGGAAGCGGCCGAGCAGTTCGTAGTCGCTGGCGCCGGCGTGCTGGCCCCAGCGGTCGAGCGCGCTGGGCGCGATGCGTCCGACGAGCCTCCTGTCGCCCTCCTGCATTGCGTAGCCGAGCAGGAGCCGGTCGAGACCGTTGCGCCAGTTGTGGTTTGGGGAAGCCGGCACGCCGAGTTCGGTGCGGTGTTCGCCGTCTCTTCCCCAGCGGATCCTGGCCATGGCGAGGGCGCCCCGGATCGTCGCCAGGCCGGTGTCCGTGATGCCGAAGCGCGCGCGCACCGGTTCCGCGAGCAGCGGTGCCAGCATGTCGCTTGCCGTGTAGCGGGAGCCGGGCAGCTCCAGGAGATCGAGAAAGGCGGCCAGGGCGGCGCCCTCCTTGAGCCGGCGACGGCCGATGCTGAAGCCGATGCGACCGACCGAGCCGAACACCGCCTCGACCAGGGGCGCGTAGGTATCGAGGTCGGGGGTCAGCACCAGCACGTCGGCCGGCTGGATGTCGGGGCAGGCGGCGAACAGGCCCAGCAGACGGTCGTGCAGCACCTCGACTTCGCGGGTCGGGGAGTGGCAGACGTGGATCTGGATCGAGTCGTCTGGTCCGTTCGGCCCGCGTGGCGCCGGTGCCGGCTCCGGATCGACGTCGAGAATGCCCTGCTGAACTGCGGCCAGGCAGGTCGCGCGGCCCGGCATGTCGCTGGCGCGCGAATGATCCACGAAGGCGAACGCGTCCGGTTCGGCCCCGAGCAGGGTGCGGAGTTCGCGAGCCGACCGGCCCCAGGCATCGAGCAGTTCGTTGGACCGCTCGCCGTCCTCGGCGCCCGGCGGCCTTCTCCAGAAGTCGCGGCTCGGGCTGAGCAGGTAGAGGTGGATGTCCATCACTCGGGCGGCGAGGCGCAGCACTTCAACGTAGGTGGGCGACAGCGAGGCGGCGTGGAAGAAGCTGACGCGCTTTCTCGGCCCGGCCGGCCGAGGCCGCCCCTCCAGCCGGCCTCGATAGCGATCGATGGCGTCGACCCAGTGTTCGGCGCCGGGCGCTGCCGGCGCCAGTTCCCGCCACAACCGGGCATGCCAGCCGTCTCCCTTGCCCTGCTGCCACTCCCTGATGGCGTCCGGCCGGTAGACCCGGCAGCGGTCATACGCGACGGCGAGCTGGTCGGCCAGCTCGAAGCGCTTGCGTGCGTCGCCGTCCTCGAGGTAGCGTGCGATCTCGTCGTCGCCAGTCCAGTCCGCGAGATGGTCGAAGATCCGCCAGCGCAGGTAGGGCGGACCGTACACGGACTCGCCGGTCAGCGCCTTCACTTCCTCGCGCATGGTGGCCCAGGCGAACCGGGCCGGTTGCTCGACACGCAGGTGCGCGGCGACGCCGAGACGGGTGGCGAGTTGCAGCCGCAGCCACTGCCCGATCAGCGCGTCCGGCACCACGATGCGCTCCGGCTCTAGCGGTTCGGCGGGACTCCGCCGCATCTCGTCGGCAAGCCGTTCCGCCAGCGTCTCCAGGCGGTGCGAGGCGTGAACGCGAAACGCAGCCTCTGGCTCGTCCATGAGCAGGGAGAGTTGCTCACCCGTCGCGTTCCGCATCGCGTGATTGTAGGCCGCATCGCGGGCTGCTAGGGTGCCCTTTCGCAGCCCGGTTCTTCAACGTGACGAGGATCACCGAAGCAAGAGTCTGAGCACACATCGAACGCAGGCAGTTCAAGGGAAGGGAGTGAGACTCTCCCACCGCCCCGCGACTGTGATCCGGACGAAAGCCGGCGTTAACCACTGTCCCGCCTGACGGGATGGGAAGGGCCGGCCAGTAGGACGAAGGTAAGCCAGGAGACCTGGCTGCCTGCCGAGGCACACAACGCTCCGCCGGCCCCGAAAGGGCGGCGTCGAGCGGTAATCCCGAAGGGGGAGGAAGGCCCGAATGGAAGACAAGAGAACTCTCGACGTACAACGTCCCTGGGGCGGCGCACGATGCCGCTCGCGCCTGCCGTGGCTTTACGCCGCGGCGGCCGTCCTGCTGGTGGCGCCGGTAGCCGGCAGCCAGGACGACGAAGCCGGCGCCGAAGCCGAGCCGGCGACCGTCGCGGAGGAGATCGTCGTCAGCGCCAATCGCTACGAGGTACCTGCGTCGGAGGTCGGCAGCGCGGTCACGGTGATCGAGGCCGATGAGATCGAACGGCGCAATCCGGTGGCCGTGCTCGACCTGCTCCGCACGGTTCCCGGCACGGAAGTGACCCACGCCGGAGGCCCGGGCAAGATCGCCACGGTCAGGGTTCGCGGCGGTTCGGGGGCGCAGGCCCTCGTCCTGGTCGACGGCGTGCGGGTCAACTCGGTCACCGGCGGCACGGTCGACTTCGCGCACCTGCTGGCGGCCAACATCGAGCGCATCGAGGTGCTTCGCGGTCCGCAGGCGACCCACGGTTCGGAGGCAATGACCGGGGTCGTCAGCATCACGACGGGCCGCGGCATGAAGGGTTGGCGACTGAGCGGGACCGGTGAAACCGGGACCCACGACCACCGCCGGTTCGAGCTGGGCCTCCTGGGCGCGACGGACCGTTGGGATTACAGCGTCTCGGCGATCGACCTGAGCACCGACGGCGTGTCCCACCGCGCGATCGAGGGCGGCGCGGTCGAGGACGATCCGTACGAGAACCAGACCTGGAGCACCCGTCTCGGCGCCGCCTTCGCGGGCGACGGCCGGATCGACCTGCGGGCTCGCTCCTACCGCGGGGACACCGCGGTGGACGGATTCGGCCTCGAGGATCTGAACGCGATGGCCGCCCAGGACGAGGACACCGTCTCCCTGACAGTGGAGAAGGACCTGGCTTCGTTCTGGCGACAGACCGTGCGCGTCGGCCGGACCGATGCGACCCTGCTCGGGACCGACCCGGACACGATCTGGAACAACTACGAGATCCGTTCCGAGATCCGGCAGATCGACCTGCAGTCCGATGTCAGGCTGGGCACGGACAACGTGCTGAACCTGGGGCTCGGGACGGAGAACCGGCGGGGGGCGAGCGTCGGCACGTTCGACGAAGAGGCCGACCTGGACTCCTGGTTCGTGCAGGACCAGTGGTCGATCACGGACGATGTTCACGTGACCGCTGCCCTGCGCGGCGACGAGCACTCGACGTTCGGATCCGAGACGAGTCATCGGGTCACCGTGTCGGGCGGCTGGAGCGATGGCCGCGGCCGTGTCCACGGCAGCTACGGCACGGCGTTCCGGGCGCCCAACTTCAACGAGCTCTACTTTCCGTTCTCGGGCGATCCGAACCTGTTGCCCGAGACGACCGAAGGCTTCGACATCGGGGTGCAGCAGCGGCTGGGCGATTCGGGCGTGACGCTCGATCTGACCTGGTTCGACATCGACTTCGATCAACTGATCGAGTTCGATCTGACGAGCTTCACCTTCGGCAACGTTGCCCAGGCGAGTTCGAACGGCGCGGAATTCACCCTGCGCTACCGGCCGGACGTCACGACCAGCCTCGAGTTCTCGCACACGTACAACCGGACGGAAGACGAGGCCACGGGCAATCCCCTGGCCCGGCGCCCGAAGAACCGCACGACGGCGGTCGCCCAGTTGCAGCCGACGGACCGCCTCACGGCGGCCGTCATGGCCGCCTTCGTGTCCGACCGGATCGACTCGGGCGGGGCGGCCATGGACGACTACACCAAGGTCGACCTCCGCCTGAGCTACAGCCTGTCGTGGCTCAGACCGTTCGTACGGATCGAGAACCTCCTCGATGAGGACTACTTCGAGGTCCCCGGCTTCGTGACGCCGGGCCGCACGATCGTCGTCGGCTTGCGACTCCAGCGCCGGTAGCGACGCTGCGTCACCGTCAACTGAACCCGCAGCAGGCTGGACGCCGTCGCCTCACACGGGACGGGCTATCGTCGGCGTCTGATGGTCGGGATCCTGAAAGCAATCTACCGGCGGCTACACGCCGCTTTGTTCGCTGGTTTGCGTCTGCTGGGCTGGAACGTGGCGCGGACGGCCGACTTCTACTCGCCGTTACCGGTGCTTTCGGAGGTTGCGGAGTCCCGGGCGTCGTGGGACCGGCCGAGCGAGTTGGTGGGCGTCGACTACGACCTGCACGCGATGAAAGCGCTGCTCTCGGCGTTGGTCGACGTACATGGCGGCGAGTTCGACGCGTTGCCACCTCACAGCGAGATCCGAGCGCTGGGTTATGGACCCGGCTTCCCGGTGATCGACGCGCTGACGACGTACCTCATGGTGCGGGACCTGCGGCCGGCGAAGTACATCGAGATCGGCTCCGGCCTGTCGACCTACTACGCGTGGCTGGCCGCGGCGGCGAACGGGCGTGAGGGCCGTGCCTGCGAGATGACCTGTGTCGATCCGTTCCCGACCGGGCGGCTGAACGAACTGGAGGAGCCGGCCGTGAACGCGGTCGTCTCAAAGGTCGAGGCGACCGACCTCGGACTCTTCGAGGCTCTGGATGCCGGCGACGTCCTGTTCATCGACTCGACCCACGTGCTGAAGCTCGGCGGGGATGTGGCGTTCCTCTTCCTCGACGTGCTGCCGCGGCTGCGGCCCGGCGTCGTGGTCCACGTCCATGACATCCACTTCCCGTACAACACTCCCTACCCGGCCGAGCAGTACGTCTTCCGGGCCAAGTGGCCCTTGTACCGCACGGAGGCGATGGTCCTGCAGGCCTTCCTGAGCTTCAACCGGGAGTTCGAGGTGCTGCTCTCCGCGCCGATGATCCGTCACTTCGACGAACCGTTCCTGGAGCGAACGATTCCCGGCTACCGCCCGGTCGAAGTGGAGGACTACGACACCCACTTCGGCTCGATCTGGTTGCGCCGGCGGTTGCGATCGACTGCCTGAAGAGCTAGCCTACGCGGCCGCGAGAAGCTCACTCGCTTCCGTTGCAGAGCCTTGACTGGACCGAAGGACCCTAGCTCCGGAGAGTACGATGCCTAGGAACGAAGAGATACTCACCGTGTTTGTTGCATCTCCGAGCGATGTTTCGGAAGAACGAGATCTCTTGGAGAATACCATTGATGAGATCAATCGGATGCATGCGCGGCATGTGGGTGTCCGGCTGGAATTGCTGCGGTGGGAGCACGATGTGTCGCCCGATTTCGGCGACGATCCGCAAGAAGTTGTCAACAAGCAGATTCCACAAGACTACGACGTATTCGTTGGGATCTTCTGGAATAGGATCGGAAGTCCGACGAGTAGAGCGGCATCGGGTACTCTCGAGGAGTACAGACTGGCAAAGGATCGATACGACGAGGATCCGAATAGCGTCCGACTCATGCTCTACTTCAAGAGTTCTCCGCCGCTGTCTATGGACGGCTTCGATCCCGACCAGTACAAACACGTACTGGAGTTTCGCCAGCAGGTGTCGGAAGAGGGTGGTCTGTATCGGGAGTTCGCCACGTCCGATGACTTTGCGAATCGCGTGAGAGTAGACTTGGTTGGCGTCGTCTCCGGCCGAACGAAGAAAGGACCGGACGTGGAGACCTGTGAGTCTGAGGTCGGTCAGGGCTCAGATAGCGCCGAAGCGGTCGGGGCTGAGGACCATCTCCCGTCGGAGGAACTAGACGATGGTCTTCTCGAGCTGGAGGAGAGGTTCGAGGAGGAGATGGGGGCCATGAACGCGGTTCTGGGCCGGATGGGCAAGGCGCTTGAAGATGTTGGCTCTAGGGTGGAGTGCAGAACGCGGGCGCTCCGGGAGATCCGGATTCCGGAAGATCGGACGCAACTAAGGGAGCCCGAAAGGCGGAACTTGCGGGCGCAAGCGAAGAGGATACTGAAGCAGGCTGCCGGGGATTTGGGGACGTTCGTAGGCCGGACGAAGCCGGAGCTGGCGCTGTTGCGTCAGCATCTCGATAGGGGAATGGAAGCGTTTTCGAGTGCGATTCCGATCTACCTTGAGTTGAATTCGGACCATGGGGAGTTGAAATCGTCAGGTGACGCAATGCTGGAAGCCATGGACAAAGCGCTTGAAGGCATTGGGGGTTTCCATGAATCCATCCAAGCTCTTCCGAGGATGACGACGAGTTTGGCGCGCTCCAAACGGGAGACTGAGAAGGTGCTGCAGGAGTTGCTAGAAGTTCTGCGGGGCGGCAGGTCCTCGTTGAGCGCTGCGTTGGTGTTGTTGCCATAGGTAGTGTCCGGCCTGGATTGTCGGAAGCCCCAGGAGATGTTGGGGCGGCTCTTTCGCTGCTAACTGAGGGCCGCCTAGTCGGCCACCAGCGGCTCGATGGCGAGGGCGGCGAGTGCCGGGCGAAGGCGCTCCAGTCGCTCGTTGTCGATGTAGACGATGAGCCGGTACGGCGCGCAGGGGGGCTGCTGGTTGACGAACCAGGCCGAGTAGTCGCGGACGAAGCGTCCGCCGGTGCCGCGGTCGATCTTCTCGGGGGTCACCACCGAGCCCTCGTGGAGCACGAGGACAGCGGGGCGGACCTGGTGGAGATGGTCGTAGTCCGTCTTGCCCCAGTTCAGGTGGTACTCGCCGTGGCGGGCGTGATGGCCGGAGGTCAGTCCGAGGGGATCGTGAATCGTCGTTTCGTCGAGGATCCAGCCGAACAGCCCGACCGCCTCGGCGGCGGCGATGTCGTCGGGCACCAGATGGGGCTTCAGGCGGGTCGCCATGAACTGGTAGCAGCTCGTGATCGGGTGGAACGTGAAGCGCGGACCGGGCGTGGTCTGCCAGGGACTGCGGCTGAGCATGAAGACGGCGCCCACGCTCAGCACGGCGAGCACCCAGGCAGAGCGCCGCCTGGCGGAGCCCGGCGTGTCCCAGTCCTCGAACGCAGTCGACAGGCAGAGGGCGAGGGGTGCGGCAAGTACCGGTACGAAGACCATGAGGAGCCTGTAGTGGGGCATCCAGTCGCCGCCGTTGACGAACACGGCAGGCAACTCAGACACCACCACGAGCAGGCAGAACCAGAGAGCCCGGTTCCAAGGCCTCAGGACCAGTGCGACTGCGGCGCCGAGAATCAGGGGCACGTGTGCGATCTCGAAGCGGACAGTGTAGGAGAGGCCCGACACCAGATTCGCCAGCAGCGTCTCGGTTCCGGCAGAGACGGCGGACTTGGCGGCCACCGAGTTGGGCAGGAGGGCGCCGTAGTAGCCGAACCGCCAGACCGTGACGACGCCGACGACCGCGAGAGCGGCCGCCGAGATCGTGAGGGCCCGAGTACGCGCTTCCGTTCTGTTGCCGGATCCGGACGTTCCCGGCAACTGATAGCCGGCGACGACCAGCAAGAGGACCAGGCTCTCAGGCCGGGTCATGAAGAGCAGCCCCAGGAGGGCGCCGATCAGCCGCGTGTCGGCTTCTTCGACGGTCTTGCGTGCCACGAGGACGACCAGGAAGGCGAACAGACCGCCCTCCAGGCCGTTGGCGGCAACCAGCCAGAAACGGCCATGGACCGCCACCAGGGCGACCGCGGCCAGACAGGCCGCCGGTGAGGCGCCGAGACCCCGCCCCAGCAGGTATGCCTCGCGTAGTGCCAGCAGCGCGAACGACACGCCGAGAGCGAAGGCCGCCGGCTCGACCGGCAGACGCAGCGTTTCGACGAACGCCAGCAGCAGGGTCCACGACAGGCTGGTCACCCCCTCCACGCGCTCGCCGAGGCTGAACACCAGGCCGTTGCCGTCGGCAAGGTGGCGGGCGTAGCGGAAGGTGATGAAGGCGTCGTCGATCGTCCGGATCGGCAGGAACAGCAGGGTAAGCAGCGGCAGGGCTGCCACCGACGCTCCGAGGAGTCGGAGCGTCCCACGATCCGTCACGAGGTCGTCCCGATGTCCGCGCTACCCGCGTCCGGCGCCGTCCCCGCCCGGCGGAAGAACCGCCGGTAGTCGGGCAGGAAGCGAAGCAGAAGCACGCCGCCGCCGAGCGCGGCCGCCGCTGCGCTGGTGACGAACCTCGACCAACTGTCCGCCGGCAGCAGAGCCGCCGCGGCGAGGAAGAAGGGCAGCGGCAGAAGATAGACCTGAGCCAGGCTCAGGACCAGCTTTCGTTTCTGTCCCGCGAAGATGCTGAAGATCTTGATCAGCATGAGCAGGCTGCCCAGACGGACGAAGTTCGCCCAGGCCATGCCGATCGGTCCCCATTGGTATGTGAAGAGGATGCCGAGGGCGATCAGGGCCGTCATGTTCAGGACCACGGTCGTGAGCCACAGCCGGTCCCGGCCCTGCACCTTGAGCGCCTCGCCGCCGGTGGTCGTGAAGACGTCGACGAGCGGTACCAGGCACAGGATGCGCAGCAACGGACCGACGTCGGTCCACGTCTCGCCGAACAGCAGGAGGACGACCTTCTCGATGTTGAAGAACAGGAAGTAGGCGGCGAGGACGATCCCGGACAGGAAGACGAGCGTTCCAAGCCGCAGCGTTTCAGCGAACTCGGCCTCGTCGTGCCGGAACTCGACGAGGGCCGGCAGTAGTGGGCGGACGGTCAGCGTGAGCGGAACCAGGAAGGCGAGCCAGTAAGCCTGCGCGTAGTAACCGACGACCTCGCTCGACGAGAAGTACCTGACGATGTAGTAGTCGACGTACGTGAAGACCTGGAACGCGACCCAGACTGCGAACAGGTAGCGGCTCGCTCGCAGCAAGGCGGGGATTCGCCGCATGTCCAGGGTCAGCGGAACTCGCCCGCGGGCCCGCCACAGCAGGAACAGGGCGAAGGCCGCCGAAGACGCCAGCTCGCCGCCGACGAAGGACCAGACGCCTGCGCCGTTTAGCGCCAGCAAAGCTGCCAGGACGCCGAAGAGCAGTGCACGAAGGACTTCGAAGCCAGCGATCTCGCGGATCAGGAGCCGCCGCTCGAAGTACGTCCGGTAGACCATGATGACCGCGTCGATCACGATCCAGGCCGACATGGCCCGCAGCACCTGGGGCAGGTCGGGTTCGTAGGAGAAGAGGCCGGCGACGGCGACGAGGATCAGCGACAGCAGGACGCCGACGCCGGCGCTCCAGGCCAGCACCGTGCCGTAGGACTCGCGCGGGTCCCGCATCAACTGGTGGGTAAGCCCGAGGTCGCGTGCCGCCGAGATGAGCACCACCACGCGTAGCGCCTGCTCGTAGATCCCGAGCTCCGAGGGCAGAATCAGACGGGCCAGTACGTACCGGGTCCCGAAGGCGATGATCAGCCGGACGAACAGCGTGGCGTAGGCACTGAACGTGGAGTGCAGCAACCGCTGCTTTGCTCCGACGACCGGAGCGGCCGGATCTTGGTGCGGGCTCTGTTCCACGGGTTACCGGCTACAACGCGAGGCTACGGTAGCGCAGGCAGCCCCGGAGCCGTCCCAGCCGCCAGCCGGCGAGCCAGATCCACCGGCCGCGCTTCGACCTGGACAGGAGTTGCGGACTGCGCAGTAACAGCGAGCCGAGTCGGAGCAGCCCTGGAAGAGCGGGCAACCGCGGCATGCCGCGCGACCGGTACCGCGTATAGATGTAGACGTTGTACTGACCGTACCGGACCGCCTGGCGGAAGGCTCCCCGAAGCGTCGCCGGGAACCGCACATGGACGACCGCATCGGGCGCGAAGACGAGGCTGTAGTCGCCAAGTTGCAGGCGCCAGCACAGATCGGTGTCCTCCAGCGCAACGTACTCCTCGTCTAAACCGCCGAGCTCATCGAAGACGTGGCGCCGGATCCCGAAGCCGCAGCCGCCCGCGTGATCGAGGAAGGGCGGGTTCGTGTAGCTGCACAGGCCGTGCTGCTGCGCGGCGTTGCCGTGCAACCGTCGCGCCTGCTCGTCGTTCAAACGCTCGATCTCGTGGCGGCTCGCCGCCGCCTCGTGGCTCTCCAGCTCGCGTACCAGGCCGTCGATCCAGCCCTCGGCGACTACGTCGTCGGCGTCGCAGAAGAGAAGGACGTCGCCGGTGGCCGCCGCCGCGGCGACGTTCCTGGCGTGCGCCGGCCCCTGGCGGTCGGCGGCGGGCAGAACGCGCAGGCCGGGCAGCCGGTCGCGCCAGGACGCGGCCAGGTCCGCGGAGCCGTCGGTCGACCCGTTGTCCGCGACCAGCACCTCGAGGTCGCCCTGCCACGTCTGCCGACTGAGTGCTTCGAGTTGCGCGCCGAGAGTGCCGGCGGCGTTCAGGCAGGGGATGATGACGCTGACGCGCTCGATCGTGAACGGCCGAGGCCCTGCCTCGTCCTCGGTCACTCGAGGTAGCCCATCGCCTCGAGCGCCTTGCGCGCGGCCTCGGTGTGTGGCGTGACGTTCTGCGGCGAATCGCGGATCCACCTGCTCAGCCGTCGGCCGAGCCGGTCCCTGACCTCCGGAAACTCGGAGGCCACGTCTCTGAGTTGCAGCGGATCGGACGGCAGGTGGTAGAGCTCGATCGTCGGCTTCTCACGGTCCCGGTTCGGCGGACGCAGGACGAGTTGCCACTCGCCGTCCTGAATGCTCCGCAGGTGACGCTGGTAGGCCCCGGCATCGGCGAAAGCGATTGGATCCGTAACGGCGCCGGTTTCGGCTTCGTCGGCCTGCGGCTGCCCCCGCAGCAGAGGCGTCCAGCTGCGGCCCTCGAAGCCCTCGGGCATCGGTTCTCCCAGCAGCTCGACCAGGGTGGGGAAGAGGCCGATCAACTCGACCGGCTGCTCGACGCGTGCGCCCGTGTCGACCCAGGGTTCGCCGACGACGACCAGCGGCACGTGGACGCTGCTGTTGTAGGGCACCGGACCATGTTCGAAAGGCACTCCGTGCTCGTTCAGCTCCTCGCCGTGGTCGGCGGTCAGCACGAAGAGGCTCCCGTCGTCCATTCCGAGTTCCCCGATCTGGTCCAGGATGGCGCCGATCGCGCGATCCGTGACCCAGACGTTCGCGTCGTACTGGGCAACGTAGTAGCGGAGTTCCCGCTGGTCGCCGAGCGCACGCCCCTCGGCGCCCGTCAAGTCGACGATTTCGTCGCCGACATAGTGCTCGTCGTCCAGAAACGGATTCCCGGTTCCGGGCTGGAGCAGGTAAGGCACGTGCGGGTCGGTGTAATGCAGCCAGACGAACAGCCGCTCCTCGGAGGCCAGCGAGGCGAGCAGCGGCGCCGCCAGTTCGTTCACGCGGTCGGCCCACACGTGGCGCCGGAACGCCATCGGCCGCTGCTCGACCGGGAGTTCGTCGACGGCATCGAGGGTCGCCTGGTCGACCCAGGTCTGCTCGTAGCGGTCGAAGCCGCGGCCCCAACCGAGTTCCCGGCTCAGCACGGGGTTGGAGATCACGGCCGCCGTCGTGAAGCCGCGTTCCTGGAACCAGCCCGGCAAAGCGACATAGGACTCTGGAATCGTCTGCGCGGCGTCATGTATCAGCCCGGTCGTGTGCGGGTAGAGGCTGGTGAACATCGAAGCGAAGGACGGTCCCGTCTTCGGCCACTGGACGATCGCCCGCTCGAAGACGACACCGCGCTCGACCCACTCGTCGAGCCGCGGACTCGTGTCCCGGGGATAGCCATGCCAGCCCAGGTGATCAGCGCGCAGCGTGTCGACCGTGATCAGGAAGACGCGCCGCGGCGCTTCGGCTGCGGACTCGAGCGCCGGCTCAGTGCCAGTGCCGCAGGCCAGGGCCAGCGCTGCAAGTGGCAGGAGGGCCAGCGCTTGCAGGCGGCAACATCGCATGGCTTCCTGCAGGAGACTAGCACTGGCCCGGACGCTAGAGTCCTCCGCGCGACCATGACTCCAACCGTCGTGCCAGGCCCTGTAGCGGAACCGGAGTTGCCGCGCCGCGCGAGCGTGATCGTGATCGGCGGTGGCGTGATCGGTTGCTCGGTCGCCTACCACCTCGCACGCTCGGGGTGCTCCGATGTGCTGCTGCTCGAGCGCCGGCAGATCACTTCCGGCACCACCTGGCATGCCGCCGGCCTGCTCGGTCAGTTGCGGCAGTCGGTCACGATGACGAACCTCGCTCGCTACACGAGCGAGCTCTACGCCCGCCTCGAGCAGGAGACGGGACAGTCGACTGGCTATCGCCGCTGCGGCTCCTTCTCGGTCACCGCCGACCCCGAGCGGTTCGAGGAACTCAGGCGCGCGGCTTCACTGGCGAAGGTGCTCGGGCTGCCGGTCAATGTGGTGACGGCGAAGACGATCGGGGAGCGGGTGCCGCTGCTTGAGACGTCCGACCTGCTCGGCGGACTGCACATCCCCGGCGACGGCTACGCGAGTCCGACGGACGTCACCCTGGCGCTGGCCGCGGGCGCCCGCTCCGCCGGCGCCCGGATCGTCGAGCAGGTGCCGGTGATCTCCGTTCGCACCGCCGGGGGACGCGTCATGGGCGTCGCGACGGAGCAGGGTGACGTCGATGCGGACTGCGTCGTCCTCTGCGCCGGCATGTGGACCCGGGAGCTGGCCGCATCGATCGGCGTCAACGTCCCGCTGCACGCCTGCGAGCACTACTACGTGCGGTTCGACGATGTCGAGGGACTCGATGCGAACCTGCCCGTCGTGCGGGACTACGACGCCATCTCGTACTTCAGGTGCGACGCGGACAAGCTGATCGTCGGCGTCTTCGAGCCGAACGCGCGGCCCTGGGGCATGGACGGCATTCCCGAGGACTTCTGCTTCGACGAGATCGCCGCCAACCGCGAGCATTTCGAGCCGTTGCTCCGCGGCGCCAGGGAGCGGATGCCGGCACTCCAGTCGGCCGAGGTCCTGCAGCTCTTCTGCGGCCCGGAGAGCTTCACGCCGGACGTCCGCTACCACGTCGGCCCGGCCCCCGAGTGCGAGAACTGCTTCGTCGCGGCCGGCCTGAACTCGATCGGAATCCAGTCCGCGGGCGGGATCGGCAAGGTCGTTGCCGAGTGGATTCTCGAAGGGCATCCGCCGGCCGACCTCTGGGAAGCGGACGTGCGCCGCAACATGCCCTTCCAGGGCAACCGCAGGTACCTGCGCGAGCGGGTCTCCGAGAGTCTGGGCCTGCTCTACGCCATGCACTACCCGTATCGCCAGTTCGAGACGGCGAGGGGCGTGCGCCGGTCACCGCTCTACGACCGGCTGGAGGCAGCCGGCGCCTGCCACGGGGAACTCGCCGGCTGGGAGCGCCCGAACTGGTTCGCGCCGGCCGGCGTGCCGGCCCGCTACGAGTACAGCTACGGGCGCCAGAACTGGTTCGAGTACTCGGCCGCCGAACATCGGGCCGTGCGCGAAAACGTGGGACTGTTCGACCAGTCGTCGTTCGCGAAGTTCCGCCTGGAGGGCCGGGATGCGGCCAGGGTGCTCAACCGGGTCTGCGCCAACGACGTCGACGTGCCGCCCGGCCGCATCGTCTACACCCAATGGCTCAACGAGCGCGGCGGCATCGAGGCGGATCTCACGGTGACGCGCCTGGCGGAAGACAGTTTCCTCGTCGTCACCGCCGTCACCTCCGAGGTGCGGGACTTTCACTGGCTCAAGGGCCACACTCCGGACGACGCGCACTGCGTGTTGACGAACGTGACCTCGGCGATGGGCGTGATCTCCCTGATGGGCCCGGCTTCCCGCGCGCTGCTGCAGTCCCTCACGCCGGCGAACCTGGCCAACGAGGCGTTCCCGTTCGCGACCAGCCGCGAGATCGAACTGGGCTACGGCCTGGTTCGGGCATCGCGCATCACCTACGTCGGCGAACTCGGCTGGGAGCTCTACGTTCCCACGGAGTTCGTGGCCGGCGTGTACGACGAGATCGTGGCTGCCGGCGAGGCCTTCGACCTCGTGCACGCCGGCTACCACGCCCTGGACTCGCTGCGCATCGAGAAGGCCTATCGCCACTGGGGCCACGACATCACCGATCAGGACTCGCCGCTCGAAGCGGGCCTCGGGTTCGCCGTCAGGTTCGGCAAGGCGGGCGGCTTCATCGGGCGCGAGGCGCTGCTCAGGGAGAAGGAGAGCGGCATCGCGAAGCGCCTGATCCAGTTCAGGCTCCGGGATCCGCGGCCGCTGCTCTACCACTACGAACCGATCTGGCTCGGGGACAAAATCGCGGGCTACGTCACTTCTGGGAACTATGGCCACAGCCTCGGAGCGGCCGTCGGTCTCGGCTACGTCCCCATGTCGCTGTTGCCGGACTTCCCCAAACTGCCCGGTGGCTTCGAGATCGAGGTCGCGGGCGTTCGCGTCCCGGCCGAGGCTTCCCTCAGACCCATGTACGACCCTGGCGGCAAGCGCGTTCGCAACTGAAAGGGAGTAGGCTGGCCGCACGGCGAGCCAAGCGCCGACGATCGAGCCAACGATGCACTCCCGACCTTCCCAGGCCGTGATCCTGGCCGGCGGCCGGGGCACCCGCCTGGCGCCCCTGACGGACACGCTGCCCAAGGCGCTGATTCCGTTCCACGGCAAGCCGTTCCTCGGCCACGTGATCGACATGCTGCGCGAACAGGGCTTCGAGCGCGTCCTGCTGCTGCTCGGCTATCGCGCGGAGGCGATGATCGACCACTTCGGCGACGGCTCGGCCTACGGTGTCGAGATCAGCCACCGGGTGACGGCGCCGGATGACCTGACGGCGCACCGGGTCAAGGACGCGGCCGGCGAACTGGACGACCTGTTTCTGCTCCTCTACTGCGACAACTACTGGCCGATGCAGTTCGACCGGATGTGGCGCGCCTACGTCGACTCCGGGGCGGCGGCCCAGATCACCGTCTACGCGAACCGCGACGGCTACACCCGCGACAGCGTGATCGTGGGCGACGATGGCTTCGTCACCGTCTTCGACCGCGGCCGGACGACGCCGGGGCTCCGCGGAGTCGAGATCAGCTACGCGATCCTCAAGAAGTCGGCGGTGCTGCCGCTCCTGCCGGATCACCAGGAGCTGTTCGAGGAGGCGGTCTATCCGGCACTGACTGCCCGGGGCGAACTCCACGCCTATTGGAGCGAGCACCGCTACTACAGCGTCGGCGGCCACGAACGGTTGCCGCTGACCGAGGCGTTCTTCGCCCGCACGCCGACGATCATCCTGGACCGCGACGGCGTCCTCAACGTGCGCCCGCCGCGGGCGGAGTACGTCTGCACGCCTGACGAGCTGCTCTGGCTGCCGGGCGCCCGCGAGGCGCTCGCCGCCTTCAACCGGGCCGGTTGGCGGGTGCTCGTCGTGTCGAACCAGCCCGGAGTCGCCCGTTGCCGCATGACGCTGGACGACCTGGCGGCGGTGCATCGACGCCTGTGCGGCGAGGCCGAGGCCGCGGGCGGGCGGATCGACCGCATCTACTTCTGTCCTCACGGCTGGGACGAGGGTTGCGACTGCCGCAAGCCGGCGCCGGGAATGCTCTTCCAGGCTCAGCGCGATCACCACCTCGACCTGACCAGGACGACGTTCCTGGGCGACGATGAGCGCGACGGCCAGGCAGCGGACGCGGCGGGCTGCCCGTTCGGCCTGGTCACCGAGAGCGAACCGCTGCTCGCGCACGCCGAGCGGCTGCTGGCCTTGCGAACGGCGGCGGCGGGATGAGTACGGCCTTCGTTCGCCGTCCGGTCCTGGTGACGGGGCATCGCGGCTATCTCGGCTCGGTCATGGCGCCGTTCCTGATGGAGCGAGGCTACGACGTCGTCGGGCTCGATACCGGCTACTTCGACGACTGCACGATCACGGCGGACCCGGTGCCGATCCCATCGATCCGCAGGGACATCCGGGATCTCGAGCCGGCCGACCTGCGCGCGTTCTACGCGGTGATCCACCTCGCCGCCCTCTCGAACGACCCGATCGGCAACCTGGATGAGAACTGGACCGAGGAGATCAACCACGGTTCGTCCGTGCGGCTTGCCGAGCTGGCGCGCGAGGCCGAGGTGCGTCGCTTCCTGTTCTCGTCTTCGTGCATCATGTACGGCCAGTCCAGCACGGAAACCGTGGACGAAACCTCGCCGCTCGACCCACGGACCCTGTACGCGCGTTCCAAGGTCCGGAGCGAGGAGGCGATCCGGGAGCTGGCGCAGGACGGTTTCTCGCCGACCTTCCTGCGCAACGGTACCGTGTACGGCCTGTCGCCGCGGATGCGCTTCGACACGGTACTGAACGATCTGACCGGAGCCGCCTTCGCCAACCGGCGAGTCGTCGTCTACGGCGACGGCAAGCCGTGGCGGCCGGTCGTCCACGTGGAGGATGTGGCGGCGGCGTTCGGCCGCGTGCTCGAAGCGCCGCTCTCGCTGGTTCACAACGAGGCCTTCAACACCGGCGCCGACCACCTGAACCACCGCGTGATCGAACTCGCGGAGATCGCGGCCGACCTCGTGCCCGGCTGCGAGATCGAGGTGCGAGGCGAGCCCGGCGCCGACCAGCGCACCTACCGCGCTTCGTTCGAGAAGTTCGCCAGTGCCTTCCCGGACTTCGAGTTCCGCGACGCTGCCGGCGGCGCGAAGCAGCTGATCGAGGGCTATCGCAGCGTCGGCCTCGATGCGGCGCTCTACGGCGACGCACGCTTCGTTCGGCTGCGCTGGCTCAACCGGCTGCTCGACTCGGGACGGCTGGACGGCTCTCTGCGCTGGAAGGCCAGCGGCGAAGAGACAGAACGGGAGGAGAAGGGATGATCCACGGCGTCAAGGTGGTTCCGCTTCGTCAGATCGTCGACGAGCGGGGCAAGATCATGCACATGCTGAAGGCCACCGATGAACACTTCCTCGGCTTCGGCGAGATCTACTTCTCGACCGCGTGGCCGGGGACGATCAAGGCCTGGCACATCCACCGGTCGATGACCGTCAACAACGCGGTGATCAGCGGCCGGGCCAAGCTCGTGATGTACGACCTGCGTGAGGACTCGCCGACCCACGGCGAGCTCCAGGAGGTCTTCTTCGGTGAGGACAACTACGTCCTGGTCCAGATCCCGCCGGGGATCGCGAACGGCTACAAGGCGTACGGCGACACGCAGGTGATCATGGCGAACGCCGCCACCGAGCCGCACGACCCCGACGAGATGGACCGGCTCGATCCGCTCACCGACCGGATCCCCTACGACTGGGCGCTCCAGCACGGCTGAGGCGACGGGGATCCTCGCTGACGTGGACGCATCGCGCCTGATCGTGACCCGTACGCCGCTCAGGGTGTCCCTGGTGGGCGGAGGCACCGACCTGCCGGCGTTCTACCGGCGCGAGGGCGGCGCCGTGCTCTCGACCACCATCGACCGCTACGTCTACGTCACGGTGAAGCGGCACAGCGAGTTGTTCTTCGAGCCGGTCCGCGTCAACTACTCCCGGAGCGAGCAGGTCGAGCGGATCGACGAACTGGACAACAACATTGCCCGCGAGTGCCTGCGCTTCGTGGGCATCGACCCGCCGGTCTACATCTCGACGGTCGGCGACGTGCCGGCGTCCACCGGCCTCGGCGGTTCGAGCGCCTTCGCCGTCGGCCTGCTGAACGCGCTGCACTCGTACAAGGGCGAGCGCGCGTCGGCGGGTCAGTTGGCGGAGGAGGCCTGCCACATCGAGATCGACGTCCTGGGTGCGCGGATCGGCAAGCAGGATCAGTACGCCGCGGCCTACGGCGGACTCAACCTGCTGTCGTTCAAGCGGGACGGCGGGGTGACGGTCGAGCACTTGCGGATCCCCGGCGACCGTCTGCGCGAGCTGTTTCGTTCGGTGCTCATGTTCTGGACCGGACACCAGCGGGACGCGAGCGCGGTGCTCTCGGAGCAGGACGACCGCACCGAGCTGAACCTGGAATCGCTGCGCCGGATGCGGGACCAGGCGAGCGACCTGCACCGGGATCTCGGCGCCGGCGACATCGATGTCGAGGGCATTGGCCGGCTCCTCGACGAGGGCTGGCGGATGAAGCGGGAACTCGCCGGATCCATCACGACGCCGTTGATCGACGGCTGGTACGACGCGGCGATCGCGGCCGGCGCCCTGGGAGGCAAGCTCTGCGGCGCCGGCGGCGGCGGGTTCCTGCTGTTCGTCGTGCCGCCCGATCGGCAGGCCGCGGTCCGCGCGGCGCTGACCGACCTGTACGAGTTGCCCGTAGGCCACGAGTCCCACGGCTCGCAGCTCGTCGCTCCGTTCCACCATGGCTAGCTGCCTCCTCTGCGCTGCATGCGAGGTGGAGACCTTCCTCGACCTCGGCAGCACAGCGCTCGCCAACAAGTTCCCCAGCGCTGAAGGCCTGAGCCGGCCCGAACCGCGCTTCCCGCTCCGCGTCGGCTTCTGCCACGCCTGCGGACACGTCCAGCTTGTGGAGCGCGTGCCTCCCGCCGCGATGTTCACGGACTACCTCTACGTGTCGTCCGCCTCCGACACGCTGCGGGCCCACTTCGACGACCTGGCGGCCACGCTGACTGCCAGGCATGACCTCGCCGACGGCGGCCTGGTCATCGACATCGGCTGCAACGACGCGTCGCTCCTCTGCTGCTTCCGCGACCGCGGCGCCCGGATCCTGGGCGTCGATCCGGCCGAGAACCTGGTCGAGTACAGCCGCGACACCGGGATCGAGCGCTACCGGGGGTTTTTCGGCGCCGACACCTCTGGCGAGATCGCGGCCCGCTGGGGCCGGGCGGCGCTGGTCACCGCGACGAACACGTTCCCGCATGTACCCGACCTCTCAGGCTTCGTCGCCGGCCTCGACGCGGTCCTCGCGCCCGGCGGCGCCTTCGTTCTCGAGGCGCACTACCTGGTCGACCTGCTCGACCAGCTCGCGTTCGACACGGTGTACCACGAGCACGTCTCCTACTGGGCGCTGGGTCCGATGAAGCGGCTCTTCGAGGACCACGGCATGGAAGTCGTGCGGGCGGAGCGGCTGCCGATCCACCATGGCCAGCTCCGTGCCACCGTGATGCGCCGCGGCGAGGGCGAGGTGGACAGCAGCGTCGCCGAGGTCCTGACCGCCGAGACTCAGCTCGGCATCGACCGGTTCGACACCTGGCGCGCGTTCGCCGGGCGGGTCGGGCGGTTGAAGGCGGAGGTCATGGACTGCCTCAACGGCCTCAAGGCGGACGGCGGGCGCCTCGCCGGCTATGGCGCTCCCGCCAAGGGCAGCACGCTGCTCGAGTTCTTCGGCGTGGGCCCGGACCTGCTCGACTTCATTGCCGACCGGAGCCCGCTCAAGCAGGGCCGCTACACCCCGGGCTCCCATATTCCGATCGTCGCGCCGGAGCGGCTCCTGGAGGAGCCTTCGCCCGACCACGTGCTGCTCCTGGCCTGGAACTTCGAAGAGGAAATCCTCGCCCAGCAGGCCGAGTTCCGCCGCCGCGGCGGCAGGTTCATCCTACCGGTGCCGGAAGTGCGGATCGTCTGAGCCAGCGGCCGTGTTCCGTTCGCGATCGGGATCGGGAGCGGGAGCGGGTGTCGTGGCCCTCCTGCTCGTCTGCTTCGCATGCGCGGGGTCCGAACCGCCGCCCCGGGAGCCGCCCTATCGCGGCACCGCCTTCATCGACCCCGACTTGATCGTTGCTTCCGACCCCTCGGCGCTGCGGAGTCTCGACTACACGGGGCTTGACACTCGCAGGATGTTCGACCGGCGCGCGGACGCCTTCGTGCTGACCGATGCCTATCTGTTCAACGCGACCTTCGAGCGTGAGACGGTCGTGGAGGTCCAGGTCAACGCGGAGTTCGGCGACCCGGTTCTGGCCGAGCGGCATGCAGCCTTCTACGCCCAGGCCATCGGCCAACTGCCGGCGGGCCTGCGGACGCTGGTCGAGACTGTGTGGATTCACCGGGGCGACCAGCCCTTCGGCGGCGGCAACGACAACATCCTGATCCACACGGGAAAGGCGGCGGAGTACCTGCGCGACGGCGTGCTGGAGGAGATCCTGATGCACGAGGCCGCGCACACCTCCCTGGATCCGGTGTTTGCGGCTGCCGAAGATTGGTTGACCGCGCAGGCCGCGGACGGCGGCTTCATCTCCGACTACGCTCGCGAGCATCCGCGGCGGGAAGACGTCGCCGAGAGCTTCGGGCCCTTCTTCGCGGTCCGGCACCGCCCGGAGCGGATCTCCCGCGACATGGCGGAGACGATCCAGGCGACGATGCCGAATCGCATCGAGTTCTTCGACCGCCTGGAACTCGACATGAACCCAGTCAGGTAACGGGCCGCCGCGTTACGGCTCGCGAAAGCTGTACAGCTTCGACCGCGTTCGCATGACCAGCCGGTCGCCGGCCAGCGCCGGAGACGCGAGGGTCATCTCGTCCAGCGGATTCGCGTGGAGCTGCTCGAACTCGTCGCCGGTTCCGAACACGAAGGTCGTGCCGCCCTCGTCGGTGGCGAAGATGCGGTCGCGGTAGGCCCAGGGCGAGGTCGTGAAGTGGCCGTTCGAGTCATCGATTCGGGACCGGTACAGCCGTTCCCCGGTGGCCGCGTCGTAGCGGGCGAAGATGCCCCGGTCGTAGACGACCCACAGGGAGCCCTTGTAGGCGACAGGCGTAGGGATGTAGGTGCCGGCGCGGTCGTCGTTCCAGACGACGAACTCGCTGCTCGTCTCGTCCTCTGCCAGGGTGAGATCGCCGCTGGCGCCGGGGCGGATCGCCGTGATCGGGCGGTTCTGGTCTCCATGAACGCCCGATGTCACGTACAGGAGACCCTCGTAGGCGAAGGGCGTCGGCACCGGCAGCAGCGAGTGCCGGTAGAGCCGCCACAACTCGCGGCCTATCGTGTCGTAGCTGATCGCCGTGTAGGGACCGAGCGCGACGATCTCGGTGCGCTCGTCGTGACGCCAGACGAAGGGCGTGGTCCAGGAGCTTCGGTGGTTGGGGGCGTGCGGAGCGGCGAGCCGTCCCCGGGCCGCGCGCCAGAACTCGCGGCCGTCCTGCTTGGAGAAGGCGGCGAGGAACGGGTGCTCCTGGTTGTCGTTCAGGATGACGACCAGGTCGTCCGTGAGGGCGGGCGAACCGCCGGTCCCGAAGTCCATGTAGATCTGGAACGGGTCCAGCCGCCGCTCCCAGCTCAGGTCACCGTCGACGGAGTAGGCCCACAGGCCGAGGCCGGTGACGTAGACGAAGATCGTCTCGCCGTCGGTGACCGGCGTCTCGGAGGCGAAGGTGTTCGTCGAGTGGCGGCCGCCGGGAGGCGGTCCGGCGAAGAAGGTGCGTCGCCAGAGTTCGGCGCCGTCCTCGAGCGACCAGGCGATCAACTGGTAGTCGAGATCGACCTCGTCGGGGAACTCGATGAAGCGTTCGTCGTGCCGCTTGAGGACTTCCTCCCACGGAAGCCCCTGCTCGCGGAGTTCGCGCATGAACTCGTTGCTGTACTCGGTGCCGAACTCCGGCCGCTTGGTCGCCTCGATCGACCTGGCCGCCGTGGTCAGGAACACGGTGTCGCCGACGACGATCGGCGACGACCAGCCGGAACCCGGCACGTCGATGCTCCATTCGACGTTCTCTGTGGTCGACCAGTGGAGCGGCAGCCGTTCGTTGTCCGAAACGGGGATGCCGTCCGGGCCACGGAAGCCGGGCCAGATTGGTGTCGGCGTCGGCTCGGCCGCCGGCTGCGCAAGCGCGGGTAGCGCTACGCACGGCAGGATGAGCGCGGCAGCGAGGAGGCAGCGGCGCATGGCGCGGATGTTAGCCGCCGCCTCTGCGTTACGCTGACCCGCGTGGCTGGACAGGGAGCACCGACGGTTGCCGCCCTCGTCCTGAACTACAACGGGCGCGACATCACGTTGCAGGCGTTGGCGAGCCTCGAAGCGATGACCTACACCGCCTGCGAGTTGATCCACATCGACAACGGTTCCGGCGACGGTTCGTTCGAGGCGGTCGCCGCCGAGCACCCGGGTGTGACCCAGATCCGGGTCGAGGAGAACCAGGGTGTGGTCTACGGCATGAACAAGGGGATCGCACTTGCCGTCGACCGCGGCGTCGACTACCTCCTGCTGCTCAACAACGACATCGAGGTCGAGCCGGACTTCCTCGACGAACTCGTCGCGGTAGCTGAGGCTGATCCCGCTATCGGCTGCGTGGGTCCGAAGATCCTCTACCACGGCGAGCGGGACAGGTTGTGGTCTGCCGGCGGCCGGATTCGCTTTCGCGAGTCGATGACCCGGGAGCGCGGCGAAGGCCAGGTCGATCGCGGCCAGTACGACCGCGACGAGGAAGTGCCCTACGTCAACGGCTGCGCGATGCTGGTGCGCCGCTCGGTCGTCGAGGAGATCGGCCTCTGGGATCCGCTGTTCCATCTGGCCCTCGACGACGCGGACTGGTGCATGCGGATGAAGGCACGCGGCTACCGCTGCTACTACGCGCACCGGGCCGTGCTCTACCACATGGTTGCGCGGACGGTAGGCGGGTATCGGGCTTCGCGGACGTTCTTCAACGGCCGCAGCGCCGCGCTGTTCGTGCGCCGCTACGGCGGGCCACTCCAGTGGTGCTCATTCCTCCTGTTTCTCTCGGCGGGCCTCTTCCTGGCCTTCTTTCGCGAACTCGTCCGCGGCAACCAGGGCGCCGTGATCGCCAAGCTCCGCGGCGTGGTCGAGGGCCTCCGGGCGCCGATGGCGCCGCCGCCGGGGGTCGACCCTCGGGAGGACCAGGCGCAGGCTGCAGGCTCCGGCTCGTTATGACAGTATTGCAGCCTTATGGTGGTGCGTGCGACCTACTCACTCGACGAAGCTACCGTTCGGCGCCTTCGGCGAACGGCGGAGCGGCTCGGAAAACCCCAGAGCCAGATCGTTCGCGAGGCGATCGCCGACTATGCGGCCCGTTGCGACAGGCTGAGCGAGGTCGAGCGGCTCAGGATGCTGGAGGTGCTCGGCCGACTGCGCAGCGCGCAGGTGACGGGCTCGGCGGAGGCTGTCGAGGCCGAGTTGCGTGAGATCCGCGAATCCCGTCGCGTCGGCTGGGACCGCGAGTCCGATCGGCGATGATCCACCTTGACACCTCGGCCCTGGTGGACGCTCTGGTGTCTCCTCACCGTTCGTTCGACCGGCTGATGTCCTTCGTTGAGGACGGCCACCGTTTGTGCATCTCCACACTGGTTCTGTACGAGTGGCTGCGCGGTCCGCGAACGGTGGCGGAGCGACTGGCGCAGGAGCAGATCCTGCCGGCCGCTGCCGCCGTGCCGTTCGACGCCGAGGCCGCGGCCCGGGCTGCCGAGATCTACGAAGTCGTCTCGCGGCCCCGCCGCCGCCAGGCGGACATCGCGATCGCGGCGTGCGCCCTGGTTCAGGGCGCCGCGCTCTGGACGCTCAACGAGCGCGATTTCGCGGATGTACCCGAGCTGGAGATCGTCCAGTAACCCCGTCTTGAAGAACCTGCGCGAGGACACGCGCCGGCTGCGCGCGATCAAGACCAAGCCGTTCCCCTTCTACGTGCTCGAGTCGCTGCTGTTCGAGAACGGCTACCAGGCCGTCGTCCTCTACCGGATCGCCCACTGGTTCAAGAGCCGCCGCGTTCCGGTGCTGGGGCCGTTCGTCGCCCGGCTCTCGCTGTTTCTCAACAGCGTCGACATCGCGCCGGGGGCCCGCATCGGACCGGGTCTGTTCATCAGCCACGGCATCGGCCTGGTGATCGGCAACGGCGTGCGCATCGGGCGAAACGGAACGTTGCTCCACCAGGTCACGATCGGCGCCCCGACCGGCCGGCGGCTGGACCAGATGCCGACCCTTGGCGACAACGTCTTCGTCGGCGCCGGCAGCCGGCTGATCGGAAGCATCGAGATCGGCGACGACGTCTTCATCGGCGTGAACTGCGTCGTGACCGAGGACATCCCGGCCGGCACGAAGGTCACGACGACCGCTGGTCTGCTGCTCAAAGCCGGCGGCGGCACCCCGACCGACGGGGAGAGCGAGTAGGACGCCGCGCCGCGGGAAGAGGGGGTGCCGTCGATGTCGGGGAGCGCATTGGTACGCTTGGGAATCGGATTTGGGAACACTGAGGAGCCGCCGCTCTGATGATTGAAGTCAGTCGCTTCTACGGGATCGTCGTCGAGATGGAGTGTGGAGACACCCCTCCGGCCCACTTCCACGTCCGATACGGCGGTGCGGTCGCGTTGATCGGCATCGAGAAGATGACCATGCTGAAGGGCCGCCTCCCGCCGCGCGCCCTCGGTCTGGTGATGGAGTGGGCTGAGTTGCACCGGGGCGAGTTGCGGCAGGCCTGGAAACGGGGGCAGCGCTCGGAAGACCTGGGGAAGATCGCGCCGCTGGAGTGAGTGGTAGGCCACTCTGGTGGCTGCGCTCATCGCTGGAAGTGACTACGATCGACTGACGACCGGCGGTCGGATTCACAGGAGGAACCAGGATGAATCAACGAGTACCAGCAGCGACGCTTGCGTTCGTGGGGACGCTCTTCGTCTCGACGGGTTGCGGTGGCCAGCAGTTGGTCTACCGGCTCGACCCCGAGTTCGGCACCCGGTACGCGGGTAGCACGACGACGGAGACGCGGACGCAGACCCAGATGCAGGGAATGGACATCGAAGTATCGATCACGATGCGGATGGATCACGACGTGGTGTTCGAGGCGGGATCGGACGACACGGTGGTCGGGCGCTACACGACGACATCCGTGTCGGTGGAGATGGGCGGTATGCCTGGCCTGGATCAGATGCCGTTCGACCTGAACGACCTCTACCAGGGGATGGTCGGCGTGACCTTCACCTTGGTGATGACCCGTGGCGGCGAGATGGTCGAGTTCGATGGGCTCGAGGCGATGATGGACGTCATGCTGGGTCGGCTGGAGGCGCCGGACGAGCTTCGCGCCATGATGGGCCAGTTCCTTGAAGGGAACTTCGGAGAAGACCAGATCAAGCAGATGGCCGGGCAGTCCGGTCTCTCAATGCCCGATCATCCGGTGGCGGTCGGGGACGCCTGGACGGATTCGGTGAGCGCTCTCGGCATCGACATCGAGACGACGTACACGCTGACTGACCGAAGCGACGGCCTGGCGGCCATCGATGCGACGGCGACGGTTTCGGGAGCCGATGATGCCGGCTTCGAGTTTCCGGGCGTCCCGAGCGTGCCCGGCATGGAGATGCGCTTCGAGAATCTGTCTGGTGCGCTGGAAGGCTCGTACGAACTCGACGAGTCGACCGGGCTGACGTCGGCCTACAGCATGAACATGACCATGGACACCGACATGGTGATGGAGATGCCTCAGGCGGAAGGTCAGCCGCCTGGCGCCTCTTCCATGTCCATATCCATGTCGATGGAGACGTCAGTGGAGGGGACGCTCGGCAAGGCTGAGTAGTGCGCACCAGTTGACGCACCTCGCCGGGCCGCGGTTTGGCGTCCCGGGGCGCCGGGAGACCATGTATTCTCGGCTCGCGCGTGGGGCCACTGCCCGCGTGCCTCCGCGATGGTGGCGGTCGAGCATCACGTAACCGACCAGAAGGCCCGAGGGGCCTACTACACACCACCTGAGACCGCCGCCGCGCTGGTCCGGTGGGCCGTTCGAGACCCTGACGAGCACATGCTCGACCCGTCCTGCGGCGACGGCCGGTTCCTCGCGCTACATCCCCGCAGCACCGGTGTCGATTGCGACGCCACGGCAGTCTCCAGTGCAACCGAGGCGGCACCTCGCGGAACCGTAGAGTGTGCGGACTTCTTCGATTGGGCCGCGTCCACGACGCAGCGCTTCGATTGCGCGGCCGGCAACCCCCCCTTCATCCGCTACCAGCGGTTCACCGGCGAGACGCGACGTCAGGCCCTGAAACTCTGCGCTACGTTGGGCGCCAAGTTGTCGGGGCTCTCGTCGTCCTGGGCACCGTACCTGATCGTGACCGCTTCTCTGCTTCGGCCCGGCGGCCGGATGGCTTTCGTCGTGCCAGCTGAGATCGGCCATGCTCCCTACGCGGCCCCGGTCCTCGACTGGTTCGCGGGTCACTTTGACGATGTGCAGTTGGTTCCGGTCCGGAAGAAGCTGTTCGCGGACCTGTCGGAAGATGTCTGGCTTCTCTACGCCGATGGCTTCGGCGGGAGGACGGGCCACTTCGACCTCGCGCTCCACGAGCGTTTCGTGTTCCGGTCCGAACCGCCGATAGCCGACACGCGCGTGTCGGTCCGAGAGTGGCGTCGCTGGGGCTCTCGGCTCCGGCCGATGCTCTTGCCGAGCAGGATTCGCGACGCCTACGAGAGGCTCAGAGACTCCGACCTGACCACCCCGCTCGGGCGAGTGGCCGGCGTAGGCATCGGCTACGTTTCCGGCGCCAACGACTTCTTCCACCTCCGCCCATCGGAGGCGGAGGAGTTGGGTATCCCGACGGAGCTGTTTCGCCCAACGGTCCGAAGCGGCCGGGAACTCCAGGCCGGGGCGATCACCGATGAGACGGTTGCAGGTTGGCGAACCAACGACAGGCCGAATTTCCTGCTGGCGCTCGGCCCCGAGACACCGCTGCCCGACACGGTCAGCCGTTACCTGGATTCACCTCGTGGCATCGAAGTCAGGAAGCGCTACAAATGTCGCATCCGAACTCCGTGGTACGCGGTGCCCCATGTGTCCGTGCCCGACCTCTTTCTCTCGTACATGAGTGGAGAAGGGCCCGCCCTGGTCGAGAACCAGGCTCGTTGCACCTGTACGAACGCGGTCCATGGCGTCCGTCTGAACGACAGAGGCGTCACTGCGTCTCACCTCCGCCGGCGGTGGGAGACGACTCTGACTCGTCTCAGTTGCGAGATAGAGGGCCATCCGTTGGGCGGCGGCGTGTTGAAACTGGAGCCGCGCGAGGCGTTGAATGTTCTTGTGTGTCTGGAGGGCGACCTGGATGCCGGCGATGAGCGCGGCCTGAAGGAGGGAGTCGAGACTCTGCGCCGGTGGCGGCACCGTGGCTAGACAGACGAACCGTTGTCGCTGGATCGGCCTCTCCGAGGCTCTCGACGCGTTTGTCTCTGTGCCCGGAAAGTCCCAGAGTCAGGCCCACATCCGGCCCCTACACTGGTACACCGCTTGCCGGCTCGTGGTTGAAGGCGGCTTTCACCCGGACGACATCGTTCCACGACCGCCTTTCTCGGTGCGCCGCTCGCGTGGCGGCCATGTTCTGGTTCACGACCCGGAAAGCGCGGCGGGAGGTGAGTTGACGGTGCTGGGAGGCTTGAAGACAAAGGACGTGGATGTCGTCGTCAGCAAGCCAGGCATCGGCCCCTGTGTTGCCGTGTCGATCAAGGGCACGCTGAATGCCTTTCGTAACCTGACAAACCGCATGGAGGAAGCGGTCGGCGACTGTACGAACCTGCACATCTCCTACCCGAACCTGGTCTACGGGTTCCTCCACGTCATTCGCGCCAACCGGGAAGGCCCCTTGGCGCGCGATGCGGCGCACTTCCTCAAAGCTGACGGTGCGGGCAACGTCGCCGCCAACGACATCGCCATCCGGGATGACGGCGGAGTGGCCGAATCGATCGTTCGCTACCACGATGTTCTTCTTGGTCTCACCGGCCGCGACGGCGTGCGGAACGACATCTCGCGTTACGAGGCGCTGGCGCTGGCTCTGGTCGATCCGGAGAATCGAGCCGTGCTCCCGGACTGGCCGTCGGCCGAAAGCCCGCTTTGCATCGAGAAGTTCATGGACGCGATCTACCGCGCGTACGACCAGCGCTACGTTTACGCCGCGCCCAAGCTGGCGAAACGAACCGCCAGGTTCGCCTGGCGGGCCGACTCCCCGGCGTTCGCCGAACCGTTGGCGGCAGCGTTCGCGCGACGGCTGGGGCACTGAGATCACCTGAGCCGAAGAGATGCCGCGCCGCGTCACCTACCAACTCAGGATCGATCTGAAGGGAACGAAGCCCCCCATCTGGCGGCGGGTTCTCGTGCCGCCTTCGTTCCCGCTTGATCGCCTGCACGAGGTCGTCCAGGTGGCCATGGGTTGGCTCGACGTACACCTCCACATGTTCGTCAAGGGTCGACAGACCTACGCCCTCCCGAACCCCTGGGATGACGATTGGGCGCTTCCCGGAATGCCCGCGACACTCGATGAGAGAAAGTTCCGGGTCGGCCAACTTCTCAAGCGCGAGAAGGACTGGATCAGGTACGAGTACGACTTCGGCGACGGCTGGGAGCACCGAATCACGCTCCAGAAGATCCTCCCGTACGACCCGGCTCTCCTTCTCCCGGCATGCACTGGCGGGAAGCGGCACTGTCCGCCTGAAGACTGCGGCGGCGTTTGGGGCTACTACCACAACCTGGAAGTCCTCAATGACCCGAAGCACGAGGAGTACGAACACATCCGGGAGTGGATGGGCGCCGGGTTCGACGCGGAGGAGTTCAGCGTCGACGAAGTCAACGAAGTGCTCCGTTCGATGGACCCGGCGTGAAGCCGCGTCAAGCGCTGTACAGAATCCGCTCGCCCGCGTCGTCCCGCTGCAGCTCGCCCAGATCTTCCAGCCACCGCAGGTGCGCGATCGCTTCGCCGGTCGCGAACCAGCGCTGCATGATCGGGAAGTCGTCCCAGGACCTGGCCCGGATGTCCCAGGTCATTTCGCTGGCGGTCTGGTAGGCGTTGCGGCTGCCGTTCGCGCGCAGGATGTCGATGACCTCCTGGCCGCGGGTTTCGTGGTGCTTGCGAAGTTCGCGGCAGCGGCCCTTGAAGTCGTGAATCAGGCTGCGGTGGCCGGGCAGGCAGAGGTCGACGTCCAGCGCCTCGACCTTGGCGACGCTGTCGAGGTAGAGGCCCAACGGATCGTGGTCGTCCGCCCAGGCCTGAATGTTGGGCGTGATGTCGCCCAGGATGTGGTCACCGGCGATGAAGAGGCGCTTCGCGCGGTCGTACAGCGAGATGTGACCGAACGTATGGCCGGGCGTGTCGATGACCTCGAGACGGTAGCCGGCGATCTCGATCACGTCGCCTTCGTAGAGCGGCGCGTACTCGATCATCTGGCCGCTGAAGCGCGCGCCCGGGTGGCGCTTGAAGGACTCGGCCAGCTCCTCGGGCGGGAAGCCGCTGCGCCTGAGGTAGACGCCCATCGGGCTGTTCTCGGACCAGCCGCCGTGGGCCCGGCCCATCGCCGCGGCGTCGATGGCGCCCATTGAAGCAGTCCGCTCTGGTCGCAGAAGTTCCGGGATCAGGCCGTGGTGGTCGGCGTGGAGGTGGGTCGCCAGGAAGTCGGTCTTCTCGAGGTCTACGCCGATCTCGTCGAGCCCGGCGGTCAGAACCTCGCGGCACTCGGGCCGGTTCATTCCGGTGTCGATGACGAGGAAGCGGTCGTCCTCAGTGAGGACGTAGCAGTTCACTTCCTTGAGCGGGTTCCGCGGCAGCGGCACGACGACCCGGTAGAGCGAGTCGAGGATCTTCTCGGCGACTGGTTCGGTCATGGGCGCGAAGGGTAGCAAGCGGCTACGATTCACGATTCACGCGCGGAGAGGAGACCGAGATGCCGCTGACCGAGAGCTACGTTCCCGCCGATACGAGTTCACCCGTCCTCGAGACGACGGTCGGCGGCATCCTCCGCGACGCCGCGGCCAAGTCCCCGGACACGGTAGCGCTGATCGAAGGCGTGCCGGGCGATCGGCGCACCTGGACCTACGCCGAACTCCTGGCGGGCGCGGAGCGCGTCGCGCGGGCGCTCGCCGCCCGCTTCGAGAAGGGTGACCGGGTCGCCGTCTGGGCGCCGAACATCCCGGAGTGGGTGCTGCTCGAGTACGGCGCGGGCCTGGCCGGTGTCGTCCTGGTGACGGTCAACCCGGCCTACCAGCCGAAGGAACTCGAGTACGTGCTGCGTCAGTCCCGGTCGTCCGGCATCTTCTACCTGCGCTCGTTCCGCGGCAATCCGATGGAGGAGTCTCTGAAGCAGGTTGCGGACGGACTCCCGGATCTCAGGGAGATCATCCCGTTCGACGAGTTCGAGGAGTTCGTCGCATCGGCGCCGGACGATGTCGAGCTTCCCGAGGTGAGTCCGGACGACCCGGTCCAGATCCAGTACACGTCGGGCACCACGGGTTTCCCCAAGGGCGCCTACCTCCACCACCGCGGGATCACGAACAACGCCCGGTTCGTCGCCGAGCGTCTGGGCGTCAGGCCCGGCGACGCCTACGTCAACCCGATGCCCCTGTTCCACACGGGCGGCTGCGTGCTGGGTGTCCTCGGTCCCTGTCAGCAGCAGGCGACCCTGGTCAACCTGGTCATGTTCGAGCCTGGGCTCATGCTGGCGCTGGTCGAAGAGCTGAGGGCCACGCATCTGCTCGGCGTGCCGACGATGCTGATCGCGGTGATGGAGCATCCCGACTTCGCCAGCCGCGACCTGTCGTCCGTCCACACCGTCTGCTCCGGCGGCGCGACGGTGCCGGCCGACCTGGTGCGGCGGATCGAGAAGACGCTCGGGGTGCAGTTCTCGATCATCTACGGGCAGACCGAGGCGTCGCCGGGCGTCACGCTGATGAAGCCGGACGACAGCGAGGAGGACAAGGCGAACACGCTCGGTCCGGTGCTGCCGCAGACCGAGATGAAGGTGATCGACCCCTCGACCGGCGACATTCTGCCGATCGGCGAACAGGGCGAGCTCTGCTGCCGCGGCTACCTGGTCATGCTCGGGTACTTCGAGATGCCGGACAAGACGGCCGAGACGATCGACGAGGACGGCTGGCTCCACACCGGCGACCTGGTGACGATGGACGACCGCGGCTACACCACGATCACCGGCCGGCTGAGGGACATGATCATCCGCGGCGGCGAGAACATCTATCCGCGGGAGATCGAGGAGCTGCTGTTCGAGCATCCGCAGGTCGCGGACGTAGCGGTCGTCGGTCTGCCGGACGAGCGCTGGGGGGAGATCGTGGGCGCCTTCGTCCGCGACGCGGACCCGTCGAACCCGGTCTCGGACGCGGAACTCCACACGTACTGTCGCGAGAACCTGTCTCCGCAAAAGACCCCCAAGGCCTGGTACCGGGTCGACGAATTTCCGCTCACGCCCTCCGGCAAGATCCAGAAGTTCGTGCTGGTGGAGGAGTGGAAGAAGGGGGCCCACAGCGCGGCTTGAGATCTGACATGATCGCCGCTCTTCACGCAGACTTCTCTTCGCCGCTCCGCGACTAGCGAAGCGGTTGGCGCATGCAGGCTCTCAGATCCAACGTCGACGTTCGCTCGGAGCAGTTCAGGAAGAACCGCACCGACATCCTGGAACAGATCGAGCAAGTGAACGATCTGCTCGAGCAGGTGGCCGGCGGGGGCGGGCCGGAGGCGATGAACCGGCTGCGGAGCCGCGGCAGGCTGCCGGTGCGCGAGCGCGTGGCGAACGCCCTCGATCGGGACAGCCCGTTCCTCGAGATCTCGCCGCTCGCGGCCTGGAACTCGTACTACACGGTCGGTTCCGGGTTCGTGCTCGGCGTCGGCGTGATCTCGGGCACGGAGTGCGTGATCCTCGGCCACGACCCGTCGGTTCGGGCCGGCGCCTTCAACGAGTTCAACTCGAAGAAGCTGATGCGCGGCCTGGAGATCGCGCGGATCAACCGGTTGCCCTACGTCCAGTTCGTGGAGTCCGCGGGCGCCGACCTGCGCGGCAACACGGGTGACGATCCGGACGCGCAGACGAAGCGGACCCTGGGGCACTTCGCCGAGTCGGGCCGTCTCTTCTACGAGATCTCCGAGCTCTCCAAGATGCGCATTCCAACCGTGTCGATCGTCTTCGGCGCCTCGACGGCCGGCGGCGCCTACCAGCCGGGGATGAGCGACTACAACATCTTCGTCAAGAACCAGGCGATGGTCTCGCTCGGCGGTCCGCCCCTGGTCAAGATGGCGACCGGTGAGGACGCCGAGCCAGAGAGCATCGGCGGCGCGGACATGCACTGCCGCGTTTCGGGTCTTGGCGACTACCTGGCGCAGGACGAGATGGACGGAATTCGCCTCTGCCGAGACGTGATCGCCCACCTGAACTGGCGCAAGGAAGGTCCCGGTCCGAGCCTGCCGCCCGACGACCCGGTGCTCGATCCGGAGGAACTGCTTGGCCTCGTCTCACGCGACCTGCGCTCTCCGCTGGACATCCGGGAGGTCATCGGCCGGATCGTCGACGGATCGCGGTTCGAGGAGTTCAAGCCGCTCTACGGGCCGACGATCGTCTGCGGCTGGTCGTCGATCCACGGCTATCCGGTGGGCATCCTGGGCAACAACGGCGCGCTGTTCTCCGAGTCGGCGGAGAAGGCGACCCAGTTCATCCAGCTCTGCAACCAGATCGACGTGCCGCTCCTGTTCCTGCACAACATCACCGGTTACATCGTCGGCACCGACTACGAGCAGGGCGGGATCACGAAGAACGGATCGAAGATGATCAACGCGGTGGCGAACTCGACCGTGCCGCACCTCTCGGTCATCGTCGGCGCGTCGTACGGGGCCGGCAACTACGGCATGAGCGGTCGCGCCTACGGCACCCGCTTCACCTACATCTGGCCGACCGCGAAGATCGCGGTCATGGGCCCGGAGCAGATGGCGGGCGTGATGACGATCGTGACCCGGAGGGCGGCGCAGCGGCGCGGCATCGAGTTCGACGAAGAGGCCGACCGGAAGCGCGCGGCGGGCGTAATCCACTGGGCCGAGAAGCGCTCGCTGGGTCTCTACGCGACCTCTCGGGTTTCCGACGACGGGATGATCGACCCGCGCGACACCCGCACCGTGCTCGGTCTGTCCCTGTCGGCCTGCCACAGCCGGGCAGTCGAGGGGGCGAAGGGCTATGCAGTCTTCAGGATGTGAGGGCGGCGCGGTGAGGGCGGCATGATCACGCGGCTCCTGGTCGTCAACAGGGCTGAGATCGCACGGCGGATCTTCCGTTCGGCGCGCGACATGGGCATCGCGACGGTCGCGATCCATGCCGACGGAGACGCCGATGCGCCCTTCGTGGCCGAGGCCGATGAAGCGATCGCACTCGACGGGCGGTCGCCGGCGGAGACCTACCTGGACATCGGCAAGGTGCTGGCCGCGGCGGCGCGCACCGGCGCCGACGCGGTGCATCCCGGCTACGGCTTCCTGTCCGAGAACGCGGACTTCGCCCGAGCCGTGACCGAGGCCGGGCTGATCTGGGTCGGCCCGTCACCCGAGACGATCGCTGCGATGGGCGACAAGCTCTCGGCCAAGGAATTCATGCGAGAGGCCGGCGTGCCCACGCTTCAGGCGGTCGAACTCGGCGACGGCGTCGACCTGGCCGCGGCGGCAGCGGAAGTGGGCTTCCCGGTCCTGGTCAAGGCGGCGGCGGGCGGCGGCGGCCGCGGCATGAGGGTGGTCGAGTCGGAAGGCGAGCTGGCCGACGCCGTCGAGGGCGCGCGTCGCGAGGCGGCGGCCGCGTTCGGCGACGGCACCGTGTTTCTCGAGCGCTGGCTCGCCTCGTCGCGGCACGTCGAAATCCAGATCCTGGGCGACCTGCACGGCAACCTCGTCCACTGCTTCGAACGGGAGTGCTCGATCCAGCGCCGCCATCAGAAGATCATCGAGGAGGCGCCGTCGCCGGTCGTGAGCGAGGACCTGCGCGCCCGCATGGGCGCCGCGGCGGTGGCCGCCGGACAGGCGATCGGCTACAGCTCGGCGGGCACGGTGGAGTTCCTGGTCGAGCAACCGGCGGACGGCTCCGCTCCGACGGACTTCCGGTTCCTGGAGGTGAACACCCGCCTGCAGGTCGAGCACCCGGTCACTGAGGAGATCACCGGACTCGATCTGGTCCGCGAGCAGTTGCGGATCGCTCAGGGGGAGCCTCTCGGTTTCGGCCAGGACGACCTCGCGGTCAGCGGCCATGCGATCGAAGCGCGGCTCTACGCCGAGGATCCGGCGAACGACTTCCTGCCCCAGACCGGACGGATCGAGCGCTGGCAGCCGGCGTCCGGAACGAACGCGCGCTTCGACTCGGGTGTCGAGAGCGGCAGCGACGTCGGCATCGAGTTCGATCCGATGCTGGCCAAGGTCATCGTCGGCGCGCCGAACCGGCGCGAGGCGGCGCTCCGGCTCGCCCGGGTGCTCGAGACGACGCGGATGCAGGGCATCCGGACCAACCGTGACTTCCTCGTCGCGACACTGCGGTCGTCCGAGTTCCTGGCCGGCGACACGACGACCGATTTCATCGAGCGTGTGGCCCCGGAACCCGTGCGGCTGCCGTCGGCCGACGAGGTGGTCGCCGCCGGGATCTGCGCGGCGATGGCCGCCCAGCACGATCGCAGGCAGGCGGCACGCATCCATCCGACGATCACGAGCGGCTGGCGCAACACGGTCATGCCCTACGAGCGGTCCGAGTTCGAAACCGGCGCCCGCGATGCGCTGCGCATCGAGTACCGGATCCAGCGCGACGGCCGGTTCGATACCCGCGCCACGTCGGGAGACGGCGAGCCGAGCCACCACATGGTCGAACTCCGGCGGCGCACCGGGGACGGTGTCGAGGTCGTCATCGACGGACGCAGGTTGCGGGCGACCGTCACTTCCCGCGGCGACCGCTGGCTCGTGCACGGCCCGGAGGGCGACGTTGAACTGCGTGAGCTGCCCCGTTTCCCCGTCGCCGGCCTGGAGGCCGTTGCCGGCGGTCTGACCGCGCCGATGCCGGGCAAGGTGATCACGACTCACGCCGCGGTTGGGGACCGGGTCGAGTCGGGTCAACTCCTCCTGGTTCTGGAAGCGATGAAGATGGAGCACCGCGTAACGGCGCCGGCGCCGGGCACGGTCTCGGAGTTCCGCGTCGCCGAGGGCGAGCAGGTCGGAAACGGCGAGCTGCTCGTCGTGATCGACGAGGACGCCGCCTAGGGCGCGGAGCGCAGACGCGAGGAGGATCTGGATGTCGAACCAGCCTGGTACGGAGTGCACGCTCTACGAGGTCAAGAGCGGCGCCGCCTGGATCACGCTGAACCGCCCGGAACGGCGGAACGCCCTGTCGCCGACGCTGGTCACGGAGGTCCATGACCACCTGGCCGCGGCGCAGGCCGACGACAGCGTCCGCTCGATCGTCATCACCGGCAAAGGCCCGGGCTTCTGCTCTGGCGCCGATCTCAAGCGGCAACCGGGCGAGAGCGAGCCGGAGAGGATCGTGCCCTACCCGGAAGTCCTGACCGCGATCTGGGAGGGCGAGAAGCCGGTGATCGCCGCGGTGAACGGCCATGCCTTCGCCGGCGGCCTGGGCATGGTCGCGGCCTCGGACCTCGTGATCACCGCCGAAGAGGCGATGTTCAGCTTCAGCGAGGTGCGGATCGGCGTCATCCCGGCGATCATCGCGGTCGTCTGCCTGCGCAAGCTGGGGCCGCACCACGGCATGCGGCTGTTCCTGACCGGCGACCGGTTCAGCGGCCGCCAGGCGGTGGAGTACGGCCTCGCCCACAAGGCGGTGCCGCGCGACGAGCTGATGGCGACGGTCCAGGAGGAGATCGACGCGATCAACCTGGGCGGCCCGAACGCGGTCGTCGAGTGCAAGAAGCTGGTCCGCGCGGTCCCCGACATCTCGCTCGCCGAGGGCTTCGAACTGACCCAGGGCTGGAGCCGGCGCATGTTCCAGAGCGAGGAGGCGGCCGAGGGCATGGCGGCCTTCCGCGAGAAGCGCAAGCCGAGCTGGGCGGCGGCTGTCGGGTCCGGCGGAGAGTCCTCGTGACGATTCAGCTCTACCACTGTCAGGGCGCCCGCTCGCTGCGTGCGGTGTGGACGCTGGAGGAGATGGGCATCGACTACGACCTGCACGTCTTGCCCTTCCCGCCGCGGGTGTTCAAGAAGGACTACCTCGGAACCAACCTCCTGGGCACGGTTCCCTACATGATCGACGGCGATGTCCACATGACGGAGTCTTCGGGGATCGCGAAGTACCTGGTCGACCGCTACGGCCCGACCCCGATCGGCGTGGATGTGGACGACCCGGAGTACGGCGCGTACCTCAACTGGCTGTTCTACAGCGACGCGACGCTGACCTTCCCGCAGACGCTGTTCCTGCGCTACACGCGGCTCGAGCCCGAGGAGCGCCGGGTCCCGCAGGTCGCGGAGGACTACCGGAAGTGGTTCCTGGGCCGGCTGCGGCTGGTCGAGTCGGCGACCTCGGACGGCCGCGAATTCCTGTGTTGCGGCCGCTTCACGATCGCCGACATCTGCGTCGGCTACGGCCTGAAGCTCGCGGCCTCGCTCGGCATCGACGACTTCGGCGACAACGTCCGCCGCTACTGGACGGGCCTGCAGGAAGTCCCCTCGTACCAGCGGATCCGCGAGGTCTAGGTTGCGCCTTGGAACGATCTTCCGACTGTTCCTGGCAACAGTCGCGCTTCTAGCCGGCGCCTGCGGCCCGACCCAGAACCTGCCCACGCCCGAGCAGCCGATCGCGTACGACCACCAGGTCCATATCGAGGCTGGGCTGGAGTGCGTCCGTTGCCATCGGGGTGCTGAGGAGGGGGTGCATGCGGGAATGCCGTCCGTGCAGGCCTGTGCGGGCTGCCATCGGCGGGAGATTCCCGATCATCCCGAGGTTCAGAAGGTGATGCTCGCGAATGAGAACCGGGAGCCGATCCAGTGGGCGAAGGTCAACGTGATCCCGGACTCGGCGATGGTGCACTTCAACCACAGGGCCCATGCCCGGGCGGGTATCGAGTGCCTGACTTGCCACGGTGACGTGGCTTCGATGACGGTGGCCGAGCCGGTGCGGAATGTTGCCGACATGGGCTGGTGCGTCGAGTGCCACCGCGAGAACGAGGCCAGTGACGACTGCCTGGCTTGCCATCGGTGAGGATGGGATGAGCAGCGGCAACGGCAAGCGCGGCGAACCGCGGGTCACGATCGGGCGGCGGGACTTCTTCAAGGTCTACGCCGCGGCCGGGGTGGCGGTGCTTCAGGGCTGTCGGCGGCGTGACCAGGAACTGATCGAGTCTCCGGTGCGGCGGAGTACGGCGCTGCCCGGCGCCTCCGTGTGGCGGCGGTCGATCTGCGAGCAGTGCGGCGCCGGCTGCGAAGTCGAAGTGCGAACGGTCGACCGGCTGGCGAAGAAGATCGAGGGGCTGCCGTCGGGGTTCGTCAACGCGGGCGGTGTCTGCGCGCTGGGGCACTCGGCGCTGCAGGAGCTGTATCACCCGGACCGGGTGACGGAGCCGATGCGGCGGGGCTCCTCAGGCGAGTTGGAGCCTGTCTCGTGGGAGGAGGCGCTCGAAACCGCGGCGACGGCGATCGCGGCCGCGCCGGCTGCGACAACGGTTGTCGCGGGGGCGCCGTCGGGGCCACTCCTCGGCTTGTGGCGGCGGTTCGCGGCGACGGTGGGTGCGCCTGCGCCGGTTCACTGGCAGCCGGCCGACGTGGTCGTCGAACGGGAAGCCGCGCGGCTCGCGTTCGGCGAATCGACCCGGCCCGCCTACGACCTGGGCCGGGCCGACTACGTCGTGTCCGTCGGCGCCCCTTTCCTCGACCGCTGGCGTAGCCCCGTCCACTTCGGCGCCGCCTGGGCCGAGCTCACCGCCGACCGGCGCGGCAAGCTGGTGCAGGTCGAGGCGCGGCACTCGCTGACCGCCGCCAACGCCGACGACTGGCTGCCGGTGCGGCCGGGCAGCGAGGGCTTCTTCGCGCGCGGCCTCGCCGGACTCCTGCTCGGATCGCGAGCGGTCGGGGAAGAGGAGCGCGCGGCCTACGAGGCGCTCTATCCCGAGGCGCCGCCCGACCTCGCGGCGACCGCCGAACGCTGCGGTATCGATGCCGGCCGGATCGAGCGGCTCGCGGCCGAACTCTCTCGTGCCCACCGGCCGCTGGTGATGGTCGGCGGATCGGCGCTCGAGGGCGAGAACGGCGTGGCAGCGGGCGCGGCGGCGCTCGCGCTCAACCTGCTGCTGGGCGCGGCGGGTCGCGAGGGCGGCGTCTTCGCCGGCGTCGACTTCGGTTTCGAGGACCGGCTGGCCGGCGACGCCGCCGCGTCCTCTCCGCCGGCGATGCTGGCGGATCTGCTGGCCGGGGACGGCGAATCGGGCGTTCTCGTCGTGTCGGAGGCCGATCCGCTCCACGGAATGCCGGGGCTCGAGGCCGCCTTCAAGCGCGCCGGCACGGTCGTCGCTCTTTCCGCCTTCTTCGACGACACCACGGTAGGGGCCGATGTCGTGCTGCCGGTCCAGACGGACCTGGAGCGCTTCCAGGCGGTGGAGCCGGACCCGGTGCAGGGCGTTCCGGCCCTGCTCATCGCCTCGCCGACCGTGGCGCCGCGCGGCGAGGCGCGGCATCCCGGTGATGTGGCGCTGGCGCTGGCCGCGGCGGCCGGCAGCGCTCTGCCCTGGCCCGGCTTCCAAGAGGCGGTCGAGTCGGCGCTGAGCGACGCCTTTGCGGCGACGAGGGCGGCCGGCGACGACACGAGCAACCCGGCCACCCTGCCGGCGTCGCTGATCGCCGGCGCGCTGAACGCCCGGCAGTTCGTGCGCCGGACGACGGATGCCGGCGGCCTGGTGGGCATCGAGGAGATGCGGCGCGCGCCCGCCGCGCCGGCTTCGGGCGACGCGGACGAGGCGCCGGGCCCGATTCCCGATCCGGCTTCGCTGCCGGCGCCGGCCGCTCCGGCGGGCGTCGAGTCCTTCACGCTGATCCCCTTCGAATCGCTGAAGCTGGGCGACGGCCGCGGCGCCAGCCGTCCGTGGCTGCAGGAGTTGCCGGACCCGCTGTCCACCGTCATGTGGGGGTCGTGGGTAGAGGTGGCGACTGCCGACGCGGACCGGTTGGGCATCCACACTGGCGACATCGTGCGGCTGACCGGAACCGCGGCGGAGATCGAACTGCCGGCGATCGTTCTGCCGACGGTGCGGCCGGGCTCGGTCGGCGTGCCGGTCGGCGGTGGTCACGCGGACTACGGCCGTTACGCCCGCGGCCGGGGCGTCAACGTGAACGCCCTGCTCGATCCGGACCGCCGCGTGACCGGCGCCGGCGCGTTCGCGCGGGCCGAGCTCCGCGTGCGGATCGAGAGACTGCGCCGGCCTCAACGCAACGAGCGGCCGGTGATCTACGGCCGCGGCCTGCGGCAGGCCGAGGAGATACCGGTCGGCTGGGCGCCGCACGATGGAGGGAAGGCATGACGCGTTGGGGCATGGCCATCGATCTCGACCGCTGCACCGGCTGCGAGGCCTGCGTCGTCGCCTGCGCGGCCGAGAACAACATCCAGACGGTCGGCGAGGAGCAGGCCCGCGAGGGCCGGGCGATGCACTGGTTGCGGATCGAGCGTTACTACGAGGGCGAGTTCCCCAACGTCCGCACGCGCTTCATGCCCGTGCTCTGCCAGCAATGCGGCGCCGCGCCGTGCGAGCCGGTCTGCCCGGTCTACGCCACCTACCGCAACCCGGAAGGGTTGAACGCGATGGTGTACAGCCGCTGCATCGGCACGCGGTTCTGCGCCAACAACTGCCCGTACACGGTGCGCGTCTTCAACTGGTTCGACGCCGAGTTCCCCGCGCCGCTCGATTCCCAGTTGAACCCGGACGTCAGCGTTCGCCCCGGGGGCGTGATGGAGAAGTGCACCTTCTGCGTCCAGCGCATTCAGGCCGGCAAGGACGAGGCGGCTCAGGAGGAGCGTGAGGTCGCGGACGGCGAGATCAAGACGGCCTGCCAGCAGTCGTGCCCGACGAAGGCGATCGCGTTCGGCGATCTGGAGGATCCGGACAGCGAGGTGTCCAGGTGGGCCGAGTCGCCCCGGGCCTTCAGCCTGCTGGGCGATCTCGATACGCGCCCCGGGGTCGTCTACCTGAGCGGTACGGAATGGCGGGAGCCCGCTGAGTGACGGATCGGCCCCAGGCCTCTGCCAGGGCACTCGACGGCGAGCTGCTCGGCCGTCTCGACCGGCGCCGTCCGGGCCTGCTCGTCGGCTCGCTCGCCAGCGGCGCCCTGGTCCTCGTCTTCTTCTACTGCTGGGGCTACCAGATCGCGAACGGCATCGGCGTCACCGGCATCAATCGGCCGGTGTTCTGGGGCTTCTACATCATCAACTTCGTCTTCTGGATCGGCATCAGCCACGCCGGCACGCTGATCTCGGCGATCCTGCGGGTGACGAAGGCGGAGTGGCGGCGACCGGTTACGCGGTCGGCCGAGGCGATCACCCTGTTCGCGCTCGCGATCGGCGGCCTGTTCCCGCTGATCCACCTCGGCCGGGTGACGATCTTCTACTACATGATCCCGTACCCGAACAGCCGGATGCTGTGGCCGAACTTCCGGTCGCCGCTGGTGTGGGACATCGCCGCGATCACGACCTACATCATCGGCAGCGCCCTCTACCTGTTCCTGCCCCTGATCCCGGACGCGGCGGTCATGCGGGACCGCGCGGCGGCTGGCCTCAAGAAGCGCTTCTACGCGGTTCTGGCTCTCGGCTGGCGCGGCACGGCCCAGCAGTGGCACAGCCTGGAGTGGGGGATTCGCATCCTGGCGGTCGCGATCATCCCGGTGGCGGTCTCGGTCCACACGATCGTGTCCTGGGACTTCGCGATGACCCAGACGCCGGGCTGGAAGAGCACGATCTTTGGCCCCTACTTCGTCGTCGGTGCGATCTTCTCGGGGATCGCGGTCCTGATGATCGCGATGGCGCTGCTCCGGCGCGGCCTCGCGCTCGAGCGTTTCCTCACCGACCGCGTGTTCAACAACCTCGGCCTCCTGTTCGTGACGATGTCCCTGGTCTGGGGCTACTTCACGTTCGCGGAGCACCTGACCGTCTGGTACAGCGGCGATCTGTTCGAGAAGAACGTGCATCACGTCCTGCTGCACGGCGACTTCGCGGTTCCGTTCTGGACGATGGTCGTGGTCAACCTCGTGATTCCGGTGGCCGTGCTCTCCTTCCCGCGCGGTCGACGGCCGCTGCCGACCGCGCTGGTCGGTTGCGGCGTGCTGGTGGGCATGTGGCTCGAACGGTTCCTGATCGTCGTGCCGGCCCTTTCGACGCCGCGGCTGGCCTACAGCATTGGCGACTACCTGCCGAGCTGGGTGGAACTGGGGATCATGATCGGAGCGGTCGGAGTCTTCGCCTGCCTCTACTTCACGTTCACCCAGTTGCTGCCGATCGTCTCCGTGTGGGAGATGCGTGAGGGCTGGCGGCACGCGGAGGGTGGCGGCGAGAGCGGCCGGACTTCCGGGGCTGCGCCGACGTCCGCGGCGGCGTCACCGGTGCCCGGAGGAGGCGGGGCATGACCGCGGCGGCCCAGGACCATCTCGTCGAAGCTGCGTTCGAGCGCGTCGAGGACGCGCGTGCGGTCGTCGAAGCCGCTCTGGAGTCGGGGGTCGCGGCCTCGCAGGTCGAAGTGCGCAGTCCGTCGCCGCTGGAAGAAGGCGAACTGCCGCTGCCGAAGCCGAAGTCCCGGGTGCTGTTGTTCGCTCTTGCCGGCGCCGTCCTCGGCGGTCTGACCGCCTTCGGCCTGGCGGCCGGCACCGCGCTGGCCTACCCGCTGCCGACGGGCGGTATGTCGATCGTCGCCGGGCCGCCGGTCGGCGTCGTGACCTACGAGGGCACGGCGCTTGGCCTGATCATCATGACGGTCCTGCGCGTGCTGTGGGAAGGCGGGCTGCTCCCGGGCCGGGCGATCCGGGGTGGCCGCGGCCGGGCTTCGGAGCTGGATCACCACGTCGCCGACGGTCGGTTGCTGCTCCGGATCCACGGTCTGACCGAGAGTGGAGCGGAGGAGGTGCGCGAGTTGTGCCGGCCTCGTGCTGTCTCACTGGTTGAGGGGTAGCCGTTGGGCGCCGGCGCCGGGTGCGGCTAGAGGGCCGGCGAAGGCGAAGAGCGAAGCAGACTGATCTCGCCGGTGACCTCATCGCGCAGGCCTGCGGCGACGGTCCACTCGCCGACCGGTAGATCGAGCCGGATGCTCGCCTGCCAAGGGCCGGGTGCGCTCGGTCCGGCGAGGAAGCCCTCCCGCGCCGCGGTTTCCCGGCCTTCCGGGTCCACCACGTAGAGCCAGAGACGCAACCTGCGCTCGCTTTGCGACGAGAGGCTCAGAAGGGTTGTGACCGCGTCGGTGCCGAGGCCGAGGGAGGCCACGAGGCCGTCGGAATCCTCCGTCACGAGGAGCTGGGCGCCGAGGGGATTCGGCAGGCTGGCGTCGGGGCGCAGATCCGGCGCTCGGGCCGCCGTACGCAGGCCGTCGGCCCATTCCTGCTGCATGGTGCGATCCATGTAGCTGCGACGGTAGTGGAGCCTGGTGCGGCGCTTCACGTCGCCGACCAGCCGGACCTCGAGTACGTGCCTCTCTCCGGTTCGCTGGTGCTGGGGATAGAAGGCAAGCGTGTAGACCGCCTCGCCTGCCTCCAGGGATCGGAGCACCGGCTTGACCACGTTGTTCGCGTTGAAGATCGTGCTGCCCCCGGTCTCCGACGCGAGCTGGGTCAGGCCGGACTGCAGGTTGGCGTTCGTGATCATCTGGTTCAGTTGGGTTCCGCCGAAGCGCGCGGAATCCAGGGCCGCGTTGGCCTGCGATGGCGCGCCGATGCCGCGTGCGTCGACCGTCACCAATGTCACGCGATGGGAGTTCGCGAGCCCGGCCACGCGGTGCAGTCGATTCGCCATGTTCTGCGTGCTCAGGACGCGATTGCTCAGCTCACTCGACAGATCGGGACAGAGGTCCTGAAGGTGCTCGAGAATCGCCACGCCCGGCTGGATCTCGATCCTGCCGGCAATCACGATCAGCATCTTGCGGCCCGGCACGGCGCTCAGGTACTGGATCGCATCGCCGAGCAGCCGGGCTCGCAGCTCGCTCGAGGCGAGGGCCGTGGCGGCGTAGTCGTCCGCGACGGCGAGAAGCTGCCCCCGGGAGTCGATGCAATTGGAGTGGGCGAGGACGTTCTCGATCTCGCGCATGGCGAAGAAGATGCCCTGCTGCTCTCGCACTGCGGAGGCGCGGCTCGACTCCTTGAAGTCCGTCGCGTCGGCCACCGTCCCTCCCCCCAGTTGCAGGGTCAGGCGCCCGCGCCGGAAGTGCCGGAAGACGACGAGCTCGGCGCCATGCGGGTTCGACGGCTCGGAGAGTGCCTGGATTGTGCGCAGGGCGCGGTTCCTTTGGCCCGGACCGAGGCTCACATCGTCGACGAACACCCCGACGATGCCGCCGCTTCCCCTGGACGCCTGTGGGGCCGATTCTGATGGAGCGGCCCGGGATGCCTCCGCGAGGGGCGCTGCTTCGCCGTTCGTACCGGTGACGTTCGGCGGCGAGAACACCGCGATCTCCACCGGCTCGCCGTCCTCCAACAGGACGAAGTCCTCGATCCCCAGATCGGTGACCGGTTTGCCCCTGCGTTCCACGCGCACGTCGACGTGGACGAGGCGGACGTCCAGTTGGTCCGCGAATTCGGCGCGAGCCGGATCGGCCGGCTGCGCGTGGATCGCGGCGGGCCAAGCCAGGAGCAGGATCGTTGTCGTGTACTTCAGCATCGGTTGCGGCGGCCTCCCTGTGAGCCTGGGGCTACTGACTCTTACGAAGGAAGCTGCCCATCCGTTTACACGAACGGAGAAAGCCCGGCGCCTCAACGGGTGAGGCGCCGGGCCGTTGCCCTTTCAGTGGCCGGGGGCGTCAGAACTCGAAGCGGACGCCGGCCTCGTAGCGGCGCGGCTGCACGTATGCCGTGGCTGCGTCCAGAGCCAGGCCGCCAGCGCAGCCTTCGACTCTCGTGCAGACCGTGGTCACCTGCTCCTCGTCGAAGACGTTGAAGACCGCCCCGATCAGCTCGAAGCGAAGGTCGCGCCCGAAGATGAAGCCCTTCGATACCTGGACGTCCATGCCGTAGCGGTCGTTCGCTTCCCTGCTGCCGCGCCGCTCCGTGAAGATCCGGCCGTATGCCTCGGACGCTTCCGTCGGCGCGTAGACGCCCGCGGACGACCAGAAACCCTCGAAGGCCAGGGAGAAGTCGAGCGGAAGATCGACGAAGCCGTTCACCTTGACCCGGTGCCTGCGGTGGTCCGAGAGATAGCCATACGTGTTCTGGAAGTGGTCCGGATAGATGTCGAAATCGAGGCCGGCGTTCTGCGTGTAGCCGACGTTTCCCTCGGACTCGGAGTTCGTGTACGAAGCGAGAACGTGGAACCAGTCCGTGAAGCGGGACTCGAAGTCGAGGACGAAGCCGCTGTAGTCGCGCACCAGTCCCGGCAGGTTCGCCATGACGTAGAAATCGCAGTCCGCCCCGGCGGCCGGCGCCGGCAGGTTGCCATTGCAGGTGTCTTCGAAGATGTCCAGGGTCTCCTTGGTGATGTAGGTCAGGCCGATCGATGTGCGTCGGGTCAGTTCGCGTTCGACGCCGACGCTCCACTGGTCGGCGTAGGTCGGCTCGAGAGCGGCCGAGATCCTGCTCGCGGTACTCGAGAACACCCTGTTGTAGAACCAGCCGTTCGGATCAAACCCTGCAGGGTCGGCGATCCAGTTCGAGAAGGTCAGGCCGCCGACTGTTTGTTCACCGGGGTACGCGTCGCGGCAGTTCGCGCCCAGTTGCGGCCGGAACGACGAGCAGGAGATCCAGCGGACCGTCGGGAACTGGTTGACCCTCGCGAAGCTCGGCAGCGTGAGGGCGTTCGGGTGCATGAAGCGGCCCCAGTTCGCGCGAGCGACTGTCCTGGCGTCGCCGCCGATATCCCAGGCAATCCCGAACCGCGGCTGCAGCTTGGACAGGGCCGCCACCTCGTTGCCGATGTCGTTCTCGAACGCGACTTCATCGTGGCGCAGACCGAGCTTGAGCGTCAGGTTCGGCAGTACGCGCCATGTGTCCTGGACGTACGCGGTGAACTGCCTGCCGTCGTTCTCGGCCGGCGACTCGATCGGCGAAAAGAGGAGCGTGTAGGGCGCGCCGAAACGGTCGCCAAACGAGTAACCGCCTCCGGTGGCGTTGTTCTGGGTGGCGAAGAAGTTGCTGGCGTACTCCACACCCACCTCGACTTCGTGGTCGCCCGCGGCGCCATCGGTGAACCAGACCAGATTCGTCGTCAGGTCGTCCCGGTCGCGGGTCGAGAACTGCTGGTTCGTGTAGTTCACCGATCTCGAGCCGTCGCCGAAGGAGTCGACGTGACCGATCGTGTCGAAGTCGCGGCTCTGTGGGAACGAGTTCAGCTCGCCGCGGACCGTCCCGGCCTTGATGTGCCACTGCAGGTTCGGGGTCAACAGTCCGAGCGCGTCCAGGCCGAGAATGGTCTTCGGCTGCTCCTGGAAGCGCGTGGCTTCCGGCGCCACGGAGCGGGAAGCGTTCGCGTTGGTGATCGTTGCGTCTTCGCCGATGTACCGGCCGGTGAGCTGCCACTCCGGGCTGGCCTGCCACGTCAGCTTGCCGTTGAGGTTCATGCCTTCGAAGTCGCGGGTGGCCGGCGACTCGGTGGGGGTGTTCTTCGATCTCACCGGGTTGGCCGCGGCGAAGAACCAGAGTTCGTCCCGGCGGATCGGACCGCCAAGTGTGGCGGCCGTCTCCTGGAACTCGACGACGTTGTCGTCCGTGTCGAAGTGCTCGCCGCTGGTGTTGAAGTCCGTGTCGCGGTAGCGCACGTCCAGACTGCCCGAGAACGCGTTGCCCCCGGACTTCGTGACGACGTTGACCACGCCGCCGGTCGCGTTCCCGTAGCGGGCCTCGAATCCGCTCGTCTCGAAGTTGATCTCCTGGACCGTGTCGAAGTTCATGTTGATGTTCCAGGTCGCGGTGACCGGATCGGTCGTGTTCACGCCGTCGACGACGAAGGAGTTCTCGCCCAGAGTGGAGCCGAACACGTTCGGGTTCGATCCGCCCGCGACGCCGCCGACGTCGGTCAGCACACTCTGGTAGCTGCGGTTCGCCGAGCCGATGGAGGCCTTCTTCAGGTACTCGGCGCCGAATGTTTGCGAGGTCGACACCTGCTCGGGATCGACTACGGGAGTTTCGGCGACGACCATCACTTCTTCACCGAACTCGCCCGCAGGCATCGAGAAGTGGATTTCCGTGACGCGGTTCAGCCGGACCTCGACCTCGGTCCGTTGCTGCGGGATGAAGCCATCCAGTTCGGCTTCGACGGTGTAGACACCCGGCGGAAGACTGGGGAAACTGAAGCCGCCCTCAGCGTCCGCGAAGTCAGTTCGGGAACCCATGAGGTTGGGCGAGTTGACGGTTACCGTCGTGCCTGGAAGCGGCGAACCGTCGGCGTCCATGACCTGGCCGGCCAGCCGGCCGGTGAGCTGCGCGGTCGTTGGGGCGGCCAGGAAAGCGAGCGCCAGGGCGGCGCATAGACCGAGGACCACGCTTCGGCTCAGGCCGGCGCGGTTTCCTCGGTGCTCGTTCTGAAGATGTAACACTGGGGGAAGTCCCTCCTGGTTGCGGGGCACAAGGCCGTTGAGCAAGGCGGATGCCAGTCGTTGTGACGAGGGTCGGACGAGCACCCGGTCAGGCCGTTCGGTGTTGTTTCTGCGCGGTTTTCTTGAGTTCTGGCGTCGGTTGACTCTCGGTCGTCCCGAGGCGGCAATTCACCGTACTGGACGGATCTCCTGCGAATCGCTGGATCCGGCGGATCCAGAATTCGGCCCTCGGATTCCGGTTCTTGAATCGTGCGGCGCCCCGGAATGACTCCCGCGTGGGGCGGCCTGTGGCGCCCTCCGGCCGCCTGCGATAGCTTCGCGGCCTCAAATCACAGAGCCCTCTAGCTGGGAGAAGGAGCAAGCGAGCCATGCCCGATCTCGACCCGTTCGGCATCGACGCCGAGTTGTACGACCTTTCGATGTCCGATGGAGCGAAGCCGCTTCTGACGAAGGTCAAGAACTTCATGGCCGACTACGTCGAGCCGATCACCGAGGAGTACTACCGCCGCGGCGAAGGGCGGGAGGACCGCTGGAGCTACGGCGAGGGCCAGTTGGAGTTGCTCGACGGCGCCAAGGCGAAGGCCAGAGAGATGGGCCTGTGGAACTTCTTCCTGCCTGACGCGGAGACGGGCGAAGGCCTGAAGAACCTGGACTACGCCTACATCGCCCAGGAGCTGGGGAAGAACCCGCTCGCCTCGCAGTGCATGAACTGCAGCGCGCCGGACACCGGCAACATGGAGGTGCTCGAGCGGGTCGGCACGCCGGAGCAGAAAGAGAAGTGGCTGGAGCCCCTGCTCAACGGCGAGATCCGGTCGTGCTTCGGCATGACGGAACCGAACCTGGCCTCGTCCGACGCCAAGAACATCGGCACCCGCGCGACCCTCGACGGCGACGAGTGGTTGATCCAGGGCGAGAAGTACTACATCTCCGGCGCCGGCGATCCGCGCTGCAAGATCATGATCTGCATGGTGAAGACGAGCCCCGGTGGGCCCGCCCACCGCCAGCAGTCGCAGATCCTGGTGCCGATGGACACCCCGGGCGTGAATGTCCTGGGACCGATGAAGGTCTTCGGGCACGACCACGCGCCCCACGGCCACATGCACATCAAGCTGGACAACGTCCGGGTGCCGAAGGAGAACATCCTGCTCGGCGAGGGCCGCGGCTTCGAGATCTCCCAGCTTCGCCTGGGGCCCGGCCGGATCCACCACTGCATGCGGTCCGTGGGTCAGGCCGAGAAGGCGCTCGACCTGATGGTCAAGCGTGGCATGTCCCGCGAGGCCTTCGGCCGGCCGATCATCCAGCTCGGCAAGAACATCGAACTCGTGTCGCGTGCCCGGATCGACATCGAGGCGATGCGCCTCATGGTGCTCCGCGCCGCCAAGGCGATGGACGTGCTCGGCAACCGCGAAGCGAGAGTCTGGGTCCACGCGGTCAAGGCGATGGTCCCGGAACGCACCTGCCAGATCATCGACCAGGCGATCCAGATGCACGGCGCCACCGGCGTCTCGCAGTGGACGCCGCTCGCCGACATGTACACCGGCCAGCGGACGCTGCGCATCGCGGACGGCCCGGACGAGGTCCATCACCTCGTCGTCGGCCGCGCCGAGCTGCGGCGGTACACGGAGGAGAGCGCCGCGAACTAGCCGAGCGCGTCGCGACATCGGTTACACCCGCCTAGGCGAGCGCCGGAAGGCCGTCCCTGCGGCCGCTCGCGCTTGATCGGACGATGAGGAGTCGGCGCTCGCTGCGGTCGGCTGCGCTCCGGTTGGGCGTCAGTCGATGTAGGGCATCGGCCGTCGCTTGCCGACAGCCCGCGGGGACGGCCTTCCGGCGCTCGCCCAGGCTGGAGGTTGTCTATGTGGCGTCCCGGTGGCCTGCGGTTCTGGCTCGTGCACCCGCAGAGGAGGTTAGAGTCCTGCGTACAGTGATTGACGAGGGATCCCCGAATGCGTAGAGAATCGCAAAGCGACCGACAGCGGCAGGACCACCGGCCCTTCAAGTCGGTCGCCGAGGTTCAGGACTTCTTTCGGCAGTGCGATGCGGATCAGGCTCGCGGAGTCGAGCCCGACTGGGACGAGCACCTGGTAGTGATCCGGGAGTCGCGGAGACGCGGCAAGTCCGGGAACTGAGTCTAGGTTGCTGGCCGCCGGTGGGAACCGTATGAGGCGGTCACCGCCTTACCTCACGTACACCGGATTCGAGTAGATCCAGGTCCGCCATTCGCCGTCGACTTCTAGCCAGCCTTCGACTCGGTAGACGCCCGGGCCATCGAGGCGGTGTGTGAGGGAACGGGCTTCGGTGACGGCGATCTCTTCGCCGTTGCGGATGAGGCGGATGGTTGCGGGCAGGGGTAAGAGGGCCTTGAGCTCGGCTGTTGCGCCGGCTTCCAGGGTCCACTCGTCGCCCATGATGGCGGTCGGCGCTCCAGGTTTGCCGACGAAGAACTGGAAACCGGTCGGGTCGGCCAGCCAGTCGTGGGCGACGTAGACGTGGCCCGCGGCGATGGCGCTGCGGATCGCTGCTTCGTCGAGTGCCGGTGCCAGGATGTGGGTCGTCGAGTTCCGCATCGACACCCAGTAGGGGTCGAGGTCGTAGCGGCCGATGACGGTGCCGGGTTCGTGGCCGCGGACGAGTTCGGGGATTCCTGGTGCGTCCGCGGCGGTCAGGACCCTCATCTCGTCCGGGTCGTCGACGATCGTGCCGACGCGGACTGAGTGGTCGTCGACCTTGATCACGACGAAGACCTGGTTGTGGTGGCAGTCGTTCGCGTTGACGCCGACGATCCGGCGGTGGGCGGTTTCCCGGTCCCACTTGGCGAGGTACAGGGCGGGGTAGTCGAACTGGGCGCCGAAGACCTCCTCGGGGTACAGCTCGACGGCTCGGGCCAATGCCTTCGACTGGTCCGGATCGACGATCCAGCTGACCAAGGCGCGCATGGAATCGCCGTCGTCGAGGGCGTCGGCGTGGCGGTTGTAGATCTCCATGCCGGTCAGGCCGTCCATCGGATGGTCGACCCGCGCTTCGACGTGGGAAAGGAAGGCCATGCCGGCGCCGCGGTTCACCTGGCGGAGCAAGGTGCCGGCGTCGGCCCGCATGTGCTCGACGACGGACTCCTCGGGATGGATCAGGAAGCCGTGCGCTTCCGAGCCGGGGATGAAGAGCACGCCGTCGTGGAGTCCGCGCCAACCGTCCATGAAGTCACGGGGCGGCCGGTAGTGGTCGGACAGGAAGACGACATCGACGTCGACCCGTCCGGCGTCCCGGAGCAACTCCTCAGGGGTGCCGCCGGTGTGATCGGAGTCGCCGGCGTGAGCGTGGAACACGCCGCGGTAGTCGTTGAGGCCGGGGCGGGGCGGCGGCGGTTGAACCGCCGCGCGGAGCCGTTCGACATCGGCGTGGGCTGCCGCGAGGCGTTCCGCGGACAGGCGCTCGAGGGTCGTCCAGCGCCGCGCCGGCGGTTCGCCTGGCGCTGGCTCCTGAGTCTGACTCCAGGCGGCCGCCGCGGCCAGCAGGCCGCAGATTCCAACCTGGAGCCGCCGTCTCACAAGGAATAGACCCTGACCGCGGTCCGGTAGAACATCGCGTCCTGCTCGTCGTCCGGGAACCCGGCCGCGATCTTCTTCAGCGCGTTGTAGAGCACGTGGTAGGCGATCGAGAGCTTGTCGACCGGGAAGTTGCTCTCGAACATGCAGCGCTGCGGGCCGAAGCACTCGATCGTGTGCAGGTAGTAGCGGCGGTGGGCGGCGACGAGTTCGGCGGAGGTCGCTGGGGTGGCGCGCTCGCTCCAGCCGAAGCCGTTGTCGGGCATCGCGAGGCCGCCGATCTTGGCGACGACGTTGGGACACTCCGCGATCTCGGCGATGTCGTCCTTCCAGGCCTCGAAGATCTCGTCGCGCTTGTCCGCGTAGGGACCGACCCCAAGCGGCGTGCCGAAGTGGTCGAGGATCATCGTCGTCCCTGGCACGGCGCGGGCCAGGGCGGCGAAGTCGCGGTTCTGGTGGTGGTAGTGCCAGGTGTCGAAGGTCAGGCCTCGATCTCCCAGGACCTTCATGCCGCGCCGGAAGTCGTCGCGGGCGTACAGGCCTTCGGGCGCCCTGCCCGCGATCCGCAGGTGCTCAGGATGCGGGTCGCGGGCCCCTGAGTGGCGGATGCCGCGAAACAGCCCGTTGCCTGCCTCCTCATGGGCGTCGAGCACCTCGGCGACCTCGTCGCCCAGGGTCAGGTTCGCGTGACTGACGATGCCGGCGATGGTCGCACCGTCACCCGCGGCGGAGGCGGCGGCAGCTTCCGCCACGAACTCGGTCTCGCCCACGCAGCGCAGGTGCTCCGGCCCGTCTTCGCGGTAGCAGGCCCGGCACTCGACGAACACGGTCTTCTCGACGTTGTGGCTCTGGGCGTCGGAACCGACTGCCTCCGTGTCGTCCCACAGGTCCTCCAGCAGGTAGTCGCCGGTGGGACGCCGCCAGAGGTGGTGGTGCGGATCGACGATCCGGCGCGCCGGGTCGACCGTTGCTTCCTGGACCTGGGCGAGCCACTCGGGCGTGCCGGGCTTTGGTGCTGACATTGCGCCTCCTGGATGGTCTGGGGGCGCTACCGTAGCAGCGTCGCCTCAGTGCTTGTAGTCGCGGTGGTGCTGCGCCAGCAGATCGCGGCCGAAGTCGCCTTTGAAGTCACGCCAGACGGTGTGGCTGTGGTTCGCGCGGTTCTGGACGTTGTCGTACTCGATGACGAAGTCCGGCGCCTGGATCCGGTAGTAGTGCGGCGCACCGGTCTCGCCGGGGCCGATCCAGGCGAAGTGGATCGCGTCGCCGGCCGCCTCAACCTGGGCGCGACGCTTCTCGGCCAGGTCCGGCGGCACGTTGCCCGCGTACTCCTCGATCAGCGCGTCGAGCAGTTCGCGCTGTTCGGGCCGGAGCGCGCTCGCGGCCAGGCCCTGAGCCTCTTCGGGCGTCACTCGCGGCTGGTTCGACGTGAAGATGTCACGGGGAGCCTCGTCGCCGATCACGGCCTGCGTGCGCTGTTCGTCGTCGAGCGAATCGAGCAGTGCGCGGGCGAGGTCCTCCTCGCGGCCCAGGGCCCGCAGCCCTTCGCGTGGACCGCTCGGCACGCGGTGTGGATTGGCGCCCAGGAACAGGGGTGCGGAGGCGGTCGCGTCGCCGGCGACGACGGTGAAGTTGAGCGACACGTGGTGCCCCTCGAAGCTCCAGCCCCAGTCGCCTTCTTCGCTCGGTGCGCCGAAGAAGGTCACGTGGTAACGGAGCGGATCCCGCATCGACGTGAAGCGGTTGGCGCCTGCGGCTTCCTCGAGCCTGCGCAGCACGGACTCCAGGCTCATCACGGTGGTCGTCTTGCCGTATCCCGTGCGGCTGAGCGATGCGCTGAGCAGGGCGTGAAGCAGGTGGTGCTGCGCGGGGTCCATGTCCAGCATCGAGAGGCCCTTGCGCTCCTTTGGGATGAAGTGCCAGTCGACGCGTTCGGCCGCGTCGAAGTCGAGCATGACGGTCGCGCGCTGGTCGTCGCTCAGGGCGGCGAGCAGGTTGTTCGCCGCCGAGGCCATCGTGTCGGAGGTCTTGTCGTTGCCGGCGGCACCGAGAAATCCGGCCGCGCCGGCGCAGCCCAGGGCGATCAAGAACATGCGTGCGGACATCGTATGTCTCCCGCGGTTTCTCGGCGCCGGCGGCAATCGCCGGGGCCCGCTCGTTGCCGGTTCGGACATTCCAGCGTATCGCGCAGCGACGCCGGAGCGTCGGCTTGCGGGAGCCGCCGCTAGTATCGCCCGATGGTCGGACTGGGCAAGCGCGGGGCAGTCTTGTGCGCTGTCGTTCTCGCTTTGCTGGCTTCCTTCCCCGTCGTCGCCCAGGACCGGCCCTCCGTCACGGCGCTCCAGACCGAGCAGGCGGTTCGTGTCGACGGCGAACTGACGGACTCCGCCTGGCTGGAGGCCGAGTGGGCGGGCGACTTCACGCAGCGCGATCCGAGTCCCGGCGCGCCGTCGACGGAAACGACGGAGTTCGCGGTCGCCTACACGCCGGACACCCTGTTCGTCGCGGTGCGCGCCAATGACCGCGAGCCGGAGCGGATCGTGGCGAAGGAGATGGAGAGGGACAGCGACCTGTTCCAGGACGATTCGATCCTGTTGATGCTGGACACGTTCCACGACCTTCGCAACGGCTACGTCGTGGTCACGAACCCGAACGGCGCCCGCGGCGACGCGCTGATCACCGACGAGGGCCGCGACGTGAACTGGGCGTGGGACGGCGTATGGCGGGTCTCGGCGGGTCGGACGGCGGCGGGCTGGGTGGCGGAGATCGCGATTCCCGTTTCCACTCTCCGGTTCGATCCCCAGGTCGAGAAGTGGGGCCTCAACGTCCAGCGGATCATCCGCCGGCGCAACGAGGAGACTCACTGGGCGGCGCTGCCTCTCGAAGCCAGCGCCGAGGATCTCAACCAGCAGGGGAAGATCGCGGTGTATCGCGTCTCGCTGGCCGGCGATCTGGTCGGTCTTCGAGGGCTCCGGCCCTCGCGTCAGTTCGACGTGAAGCCCTATGTCATCGGAGGCCGCACCGAGGACCCGGCCCTGGGCGGCACCGACGACTCGGACGGAGGCATCGACCTGAAGTGGGGCCTGACTCGTTCGATGGTCCTGGACCTGAGCTGGAACACGGACTTCGCCGAAACGGAGGTCGACGATCAGCAGGTGAACCTGACCCGGTTCTCCCTGTTCTTCCCGGAGAAGCGCGACTTCTTCCTCGAGAACGCTGGCGTGTTCGACTTCGGGCCCAGGCCCAAGGTGCCGTGGGAGAGCGCGCTGATGAGGCCGTTCTTTTCCCGCCGCATCGGCCTCGACCACGGTCGCACGGTTCCGCTCGAGGTCGGCGCCAGACTCACCGGCCGCGCCGGGGGCTGGAACGTCGGAGCTCTCGGTGCGCGGACCGGAGAGCTCCTCGATGACGGCGGTGGCGTGCTGGTTCCCGAGACGACCTACGGCGTGACCCGAGTCACCCGGAACATCGGCGACCGTTCAACGGTCGGCGGCATTTTCACGGAGAGGAGCCGCGCGGGGTTCGAGAGTGAACGGCTCTACGGACTCGATGTCGACTTCAAGCCGACTCAACGCCTCGAGTTCTCCGGGTTCTGGGCAGTGAGCGATCGGGGACTCCCGGATTCCGAGCAGGAGGCCAACTCGACGCGCGGGGCCGGGTTCATCTACCAGGGACCGGAGCTCAGTCTGACGGGGGACTACGTCGAGGTTGAGCCGGACTACGAGCCGGCGGTCGGATTCCTGCAGCGTCGCGACTTCCGGATGATCAATCCACGTCTCGAGTGGCGGCCGAGGATCGAGAGGGCCGGGCTCCTCAGTTGGTGGTCCGATCTGAGCTACGAGCGCTTCGAACGGAGCAGCGACGGCCGGCTCGAGAGCGAGACGGTCGGTGTCTCGCCCCTTGGTTTTCAGACCCTGAGCGGCGAGTTCCTCTGGGGCGGCGTCAGGAGAACGAAGGAACAGTTGTTCGTCCCGTTCGAGATCTCGCCCGGGATCGTGGTGCAGCCGGGTCTCTACGAGAACGACGGCTTCGCCGGCGGGTTCTCGACGAGCGGCAGGCGGGCCGTCTGGTTCGACAACATCACCTTCGGCGGCGGCTTCTTCGACGGCAACTGGCTGAGAACGAACTCCGGGTTGACCTTCCGCCTGTCCCGGTTCATACGCGCCTCGACGCAGTGGACCTACGCGGACGTCAAACTCCAGGCCGGCAGCTTCAGCTTCGACCAGTTCCGCCAGAGGATCGACGTTTCATTCAGCCCGAACATCCGGCTCAACCTGCTGGCCCAGTACAACACGTCCGACGAACTGCTCGGCGTCAACGCGCGCTTCCACTGGATCTACCGGCCGGGCTCGGACCTCTTCATCGTCTACAACGAGAACTGGACGGCGGAGACGATCAGCCGCCGCGAGCCACTGGGCCGGCAGTTGATTGTCAAAGTGAACTACCTGCTGCAGCGCTAGCTCAAGCGACGCTCGGGTCCGCCTGGACCGCCAGCTCCCGGACCACGAAGGACGAGCGTCCGCTGTTCTTCTCCCAGATGCCGACCGCCAGCCGGTAGGAGCCCGGCGGCAGCAGCACTTCGCTGCGGACAGCGATGTACTGGCCTGCCGCTTGCTCGAGTTCGGCGACCGGCACGTTCAGCTCGAAGTCGAAGTGCTGGGGCGGCATTCGGCTGCCGTCTTCGCGCTGGACCTGAACCACGACGCGGAAGAAGCCGCTGGCGACCGGGTTGCGGGTCGCCCGGGTCGGCGCGAGTTCAAGGTCGCCGATCGGCAGGCTGGCCCTGACTTCCAGCGGCGTCTGCCCCGGTCGGTCCGGCCGTTCTCGCGACGCGGACCTCCTGACCTGGACCTCCATACCGTGGTTGTTCTCCTCCCAGCCGAACAGCAGCGTGCCCCAGGCTCGGCTGGCGAGGTTCTGCTGGATCGTCACCGGCGCGTAGCTCGCCCGATAGCGGAGCGAGCCGTTCCGGGCGAGGGGCCGCTGGCGCAGCCGGAGCGTGATCTCGCGAATGCCGGAGTCGCCCATCGAGTCGGGCGGCGTGAAGGAGAGCGAGTAGTAGGTCGAGATGTCGGTGCGGGTCGACTGCAGGAACTCGGCGACGCCGGTGTCGGAGACGAAGGAGAGGCCGCCGGTCAGGCCGGCCAGACTGTTCAGGCCTGTCCGCACGTTCGACAGCTCGACGATCGAGCCGCGGTCCTTGGCGCTCTCGCCGAGTTCGCTGATCGCCGGGTCGATGACCGGCGGCTTGAGCGGATAGAACGTCACCCGGTGGGTGTTCGCGAGCGCCGCCAGTTGATCGAAGGCGTCCGCGCAGCTCAGCTCGGCGGCCATGGTCTGGAAGGCGAAGGCGCCGCCGTCGTCGACCTGGACGATGTTCGTCGCTCTTCCCATGCGGTCGGCCCGGTCAACGCCGAAGGGTCGGTGGTTGCGGTCGTTCAGGTCGAGCGAGCCGGGCGCGCTGATCATCTCGTCGCCCTCGAGCTGGCGGGAAGAGCCGGCGAGACGGTCGTACATCGTCTTGGCGGCGCTGTCGAGAGGGTGGCGGGGGAGCCCGTCGCTCACGAACAGGATCGCCTTGCGGCCGGGAACGAAGGCGAGCGCTTCGACCAGGGAGCGCACCGCGCTGACGGTCAGCAGCGTGTCCTGCCGCAGGGCCTGCCCGAAGCTCCGGAGGTTCGCCTCCACGCTGGCGAGGGAGGCCTCGCCGAGACGGTAGCGGCTGCCTCTCGCCGCCATCAGCCGCAGCGTCTCCCTCATCGCCAGGGAAGCGGAGCGCTGCTGGGAGCGCAGCGTCGTCGTCGGAATGTCCCGGCCCATCGCGGCTTCGATCGTCGTCCGCACGGCCGCGCGGTCGCGAGTCGGCGACAGCAGCGGTTCGAGACGCTCACCGAACGCCGCGGCCGCCACCCAGGTCGGGTTGGCCTCGATCTCCTCGTCGAGGGCTTCCGCGATCTCGGCCAGGGCCGCGTCGCGGTGCTTCCGCTGCAGGTGGCGCTCGTCGATGAACAGGAGAATCGTCAGTCGCCCGGTGACGGTGGTGCGGAGGTCCTGGCCTGCCGCGACGCTCAGTATCTCCACCGGTTCGTTCTCGACCTTGAGTTCGAAGTCGTCCTTGGTCAGGCCGGTCACCGGCCGATCGGAGGAGTCGGTGACGACGGCGTCGAGACTGATCAGCCGGACGTCGATCGACTCGCGGAGCACGATGTCCTCTCGAATCGGATGCTGCCGCGGCGAACGGTCCTGCGCGCGGGCCGCTTCCGGGCCCGCGAAGTGGGCCGCGGCCGTGAGCGCCATGGCGGCGGTAGCGACCAGCAGCCTCGGCGGCCGGCGGTGAAGTGCGGAACCCGTCAACGGACACCCATGCTAGCGCCAGCGCCGGGCCGCGGCGGAACCAGGCGAGCGGGCTGCTATTCTCCCCGTTCGCGACCAGAGCAGGCCCTCATCGGAGGAGGCAGATTGTGATGAAGCGGAGTCTCACGGAACGGGCGGTGTTGACGCAGCTCGCGGCGTTGCTGCTAGCGGCATTGGTGCTCGCGGCGGCGCCCGCGGCAGGGCAGGACACCGACTACAGGGCGCCGCGCACCCACGACGACAAGCCGGATCTCAACGGGATCTGGCAGGCGCTGGGCGCGGCCCACTGGGACATCGAACCGCACGCCGCGCGTCACGGCCCGGTGGTCGAGATGGCGGCGCTGGGCGCGATTCCCGGCGGTCTCGGCATCGTCGAAGGCGGCAGAATTCCGTACCTGCCGGAGGCCCTGCAGAAGCGCGATCAGAACCGCGAGAACTGGCTGGCGCTCGATCCGGCGGTGAAGTGCTACATGCCGGGCATCCCTCGCGCCAACTACATGCCCTTCCCGTTTCAGATCGTCCAGACACCCGAACATGTGCTGATCGCTTACGAGTTCGCCAGCGCCAGCCGCGTGGTGTACATGGACAGGGAGGGCTTCGAGGCTCCGTTCGACACCTGGATGGGACACTCGATCGGGCGCTGGGAAGGGGAGACGCTGGTGGTCGACGTGACGAGCCAGGTGCCCGATACCTGGCTCGATTCGAGCGGCAACCACCACACGGACGCGATCCACGTCGAGGAGCGCTGGACCGCGATGAGCCCCCATCACCTCCAGTACGAGGCGACGATCACGGACGAGAACGTCTACAGCGAGCCCTGGAAGATCAGCCTGCCGCTCTACCGCCGGGTTGACCCGAACGTCCAGCTACTCGAGTTCAAGTGCGTCGAGTTCGCCGAGGAGCTGATGTACGGCCACCTGCGCAAGGGCGCCGACCCGGGTCCCTGACCGGCACCGCCACGAAGAGGAGAACAGCGATGAAGTTCCAGCGAATCGTCCTACTGGCAGCAGGCCTGGCTCTGGTGCTCGCCATCCCGCTTGCCGCTCATCACGCCTTCTCGGCCGAGTTCGACGCCGATCGGCCGCTCCAGCTTCGCGGCAAGGTGACGAAGATGGAGTGGATCAACCCCCACGCCTGGATTCACCTGGAGGTGATGAATGACGACGGCAGTGCGACCGTCTGGATGGTCGAGGGCGGCACGCCGAACACGCTCGCCAGGCGCGGCTTCACGAAGAGGTCGCTTCTGCCGGGGACCGAGATCGTCGTCGACGGCTACCAGGCGAAGGACGGCTCGAACAAGGCGAACGGCCGCGACCTGACCTTCCCGGACGGCCGCAAGCTGTTCATGGGTTCATCCGGCACGGGCGCCCCGCGCGACGGCCGGGATCCGACCGAGCAGTAGCGGAAGCAGCGGCTCGGGAGCTACTGGCCGCCGCTGGCCGCGCTGCGCGTCTCGTCCTCGAGCAGTCGCGCGCCCCTGAGGATGTTGCCCATCGCGTAGTTCCCCTCGTGGCAGGCGTACTCGTAGACCTTGGCCGGCGTGCCGGGCCACAAGTACTCGCCGCTCCAGGGCGCGCTCCACACGGTCGGATCCTCGACCGTGAAGGCGTAGAGCAGGTCGTCCGCGTTGACCCGGGTGAAGCGCTCGGTCACCTTGAGGTTCCGTGAGGCGAGGAAGAGCGCCGGACGGTCGATGAAGTTCGTGGTCTCGACCACGAGCGTGTCGCCCTCCCACCAGCCGATCGAGTCGCCGAGCCAGCGGCGCTCGTCCTCCGGGATGTGCTCGCCGCCGATGCGGACGATGCGGGCGTCGTGGACCATCTCGACCAGGATCATCAGGTGGTCCTCGGTCTGCACGATCCGCTTGGCGTTGTTGTAGAGCACGGGCAGCATGGGCGGCCCACCGGTGGAGCCAAAGCCGATCAGGCAGCGTTCGGGGACGCCCAGAGTCTCCGGACCGTCGTACGGACCGGGGCCTTCGATCTCGAGCCACCAGGCGGTGCCGTCGTTGCCGCGTCTTCGCCCGCGCCGCTCGGACAGCCGCTGCATCGTCTCGGCGGTCAGTTGCGGCATCCTGCCGTTCGCCGGGTCGACGATGATCGAGGTTCGGAACCTGCCGTCGATCGAGAACACGTCACTGCCGCGATCCGTCCAGAAGTTGTTGTAGCCGCCGACGTTGCCGGCGCCGCTCGTCTCCCGGAACTCGTCGCCCAGGCCGATCGGCGGCGCGCCGCCGGGCGGGGGCGGTTCGTCGATCTGGCGGGTAGCGGCCCGGGCCGCCACCCGCTGGCGCTCCCGTTCGACGATCTCCTGCGCCTGCTCGGACGTCAGGTACAGGTTGTCTCCGAACTCCCGCGGACGCTGCAACGGCGTCAGCGTGGCGATCTCGTAGTCGCCCGTGAGGTCGGGACGGCCCGAGGCCGTGCGCGGGATCGCGTCGTCGTCGGCGGCAGGCGCGGCGGGCGCCGCGAGCAAGACGATGGCGGCGGCCGTGGCGGCAGCGAGGGAGACTCTGCTCTGCATGGTGGCTCTCCTTATCGATTGCCGGGGGGCTCCGTTATACCAGCATGCGGTGGCGTCGGGAACTACGTAGGAAGCTGGCCAAGCGGCTGGCGAACGGGGTTCTGAATCCAGTTCTCGTCTAGGTCTGCAGGGGAAGTGATTCCCATAGCCGACTTGCTATAGGCTCAGTATTCCGTGCCCGATCCGCACCCGGTCCACAGGCCACGCGCGGCCCAGCTACCATCCGCTCGGACAGCAGATCCGGCCTGCTGCGCCTATCTCCTGCCCAGATTCAGTCGCTCTTCGTTGCCGACGCCCGATCCTGCAAGACGCTAGCCCGATGCACGAGACGAGAACAGCGCCTGGCAGGCGTCCCGAGAGCGCGGGGGCGTTCCCAAGGTGATCGAGATGTTCCCAAAGGCTGGCGCCGCTGAGAACTGGTTCGAGGACACGACCGACCAGATGGCCGCGGTCGTTCCAGGCTTGGACTGCAAGCGCCTCCGGCACCGAGAGCTCGTCCCATGAGGACGAAACACACTGCTGTCAGTCTGTTCTCCGGAGCTGGCGGCATGGACATCGGAGTCGACCGAGCCGGATTCAAGACGGTTTGCGGGATTGACCTCGATCCTCACTGTGCAAACACACTCCGCCGTAACGGTCGCGGCAAGACAGTGTGGAACGCCGATGTTCGGATAGTCGATCCTGACCGTCTCCGAGATGCCCTCGGCATGAAGAGAGGCGATTTGCGGCTCCTTCATGGCGGGCCGCCGTGCCAGCCGTTCAGTCAGATAGGCAAACGCGCCGGCATTAGTGACCCGAGAGGCGCGCTCGTCTTTGAGATGGCGAGGTTCGCCGAAGCGCTTCGCCCGACGGCGGTGATGATCGAACAGGTCGCCTACTTTCTCCGTGCGAGAATGCCGGATGGCAGGCCGGTATCAGAGGCGCTGGCCGAGGAGTTTCGCCGCTTGGGCTACGACATGTTTGTGCGTGTTCTCGACGCGAGCCAGTATGGTCTCCCGCAACGGAGGCAACGGGCTATCCTGGTATGCGTGCCGAGGGGGCAGCACTTCTGGTTCCCGCAGGGCAAAGGTGAATCCAAGACCGTCGGAGCCGCATTGCGTGGTCTTCCGGAGCCGGTTCGTCGCGGCGAGAAGCCAGCCCTGCCGAACCATGTCGACGTTACGCCAGACCGAGACCGGGAACGCATCTCATACGTGCCTGAAGGACTGTGGTTGTCCAAGTGCAAGGACGTTCCGCCGCAGATCATGCAGCGGCTCACCCGTAAGGACACCACGAAGTTCCGTCGGCTTGATCGAGCTTCGCTCGCGCCGACTCTTCGGTGCGGTGAGGCTCCCTATCACCCGATCGCGGACCGGTACATCACACCGCGGGAGGCGGCACGGCTACAGAGCTTCCCGGACTCTCACGTCTTCACTGGCCCGATTCGAGGTCGCAGCGGAAGTGTGCGGGACCTCGATCAGCATCGCCAAGTGGCGAATGCGGTGCCGCCGTTGCTCGCCCGCGTGGTAGCGAACCAGCTGTCTGAGACGCTATGCCTGTAGTTGCGGAACTGTACGGGCAGACCCTCGACGACCGCATTGATCCCAGCCTTTGCCGAACCGCTCAGTGCCCGTTCATTGGGGCGATTTGCGATGGTGGGGGAAACCGCGATATGGCGCGAGTCAGCGCCTCGGATTTAACGCTTGGCCACCTTTTCTCACGCTCGGTGGGGCAGGAGACCGAGGGCTGGTTGCCGTGCGGCGTCTGCTCCGTGCGCACTAGCAGCAACAAGGCCTGGGCAATCTGTCCTCATCGCCTGTTTGGCTTCGGTCCGAACGGTGTATCTCCCAGGCACCGTGATCTGGCTCAGCGGGTGTTTCGCCTCGCGGGCTTCGAGCCAGGCCAACTGGTAGGCGTCTGGCCGGAGATCACCCTGTCTGAGATAGGTGAAGGCGGCCAGCAGTTCAGGTACCGACTGGACTACGTTCTTCGGGCCATGGACGCTGCTTCGTCGCCGCCGATTATCGTTGAAGTCATGACGTGCTCGACATCGGGGGGCAAGAAAGCAAAGGGCACAGACATTCAGGCGGCTTTCAAGCGCGCCGTACTGTTCGCTCACACGCCCGCAAAGGAGGAAGTGGCATCTCCTGGCGTCAACCTGCGGCAAGTTTGGGCGCGGATGGCTTCTCAACTCGTGGCTAAGTCCGAAGCCGCGAACAGCTGGGGCGGCCGGACCATCTGGATCGTGCAGGACCTGCTCGCCGACTACATTCGCACACAAACCGCTCTACCGTTGGATGATCTGCACTCCGACGACTGGTCGCCTCACGAGGTCAACATGGTGGTGGCCGATCTGGATGGGCCAGTGGCTCTTTACGCGGGACCCATCCGTTCTCAGAACGGAGACCGGCGCTGCTGGCTTGAGATCCTCGGCGCTCCTCATCTCCCTTCTCTCGCGTCCATGACTAGGAAGTTGAACGACGTTCAGCCGTTAGCGGTCGTCGCGGCCCTCTAGGGAAGGCGACCATGGTTGACACCGTGTCTCGGGAACGCCGGAGCGAGATTATGGCCCTCGTCAGGTCGAAGGACATGAAGCCCGAGATGGCGGTGCGCCGGATCACTCATGCGATGGGCTACCGCTACAGGCTTCACCGGAAGGAACTGCCAGGAAGGCCGGATCTGGTGTTTCCGGCCCGCAGCAAGGTGATCTTCGTTCACGGTTGTTTCTGGCACCAGCACTCACCTTGCAAGAATGTGCGAGAACCGAAGTCGAACCGAGACTACTGGCTCCCGAAGCTCAGACGGAACGTCGAGCGAGATGTGGAGAACCAAGCGCGGTTGTCCGAGATCGGTTGGCGAGCGTTGGTCCTGTGGGAGTGCGAGGTGCGAAGTCGGAACGATACAGCCCACCGCATCCGAGAGTTCTTGGAGCGTCCATGAGGTGTCGGGACGAGCCGAGGTCCAAGCGCCCCTGCGGGCGTCCGAAGCGTCTGAGGCCGGAGTTTCCCGATCCGACGCGACGAGGGACGGTCTGGGAGAACAACGTTTGCCAACGCGAAGGCTGCTTGGTCCGAGCCTCCGGCCTAGGAGCCGACTGAAGGCCTGACGACACGCTGGTGGACCTCCAAGGCTGGCTTCCCGTGATCGGCGTCGCCCTCGCAGCGACCGCTCTGCTCACTAGAGTCGTCTGGCGGCGAGCTGAGGCGCAGGGAACCAAGAGGGCGCTTCGCTTGGAGATCTTCGAGCAGGCCAGAACCGGGGAACTCCGAGGGCCGGCGCTTCGCCACAAGGCCCAAGATGCTGGCTTGGCGAAGCGAGAGGTTCAGTTCGTCGTCGAGTACCGAGGGAAGCAGAACAAACTCCTGAATCACGGGTACGGGGCTTCGAGCGAGCAAGACGAAGCCGAAGCTGCAAGACTCACGCAGGAGTTTGAGCGCATCCTGCTAGGCGACTGAGCCCGCCTGGCTGGCTTCCGATGCAGGCCCACGGCGTCCCGTGACCGGGGACCGGAGGAGAGGGTTGGCGCCGGGCCTTGTTGGTCGCCATGCACAGTGGGCACGAAACGCCCCGCCTATTCGCCGAGCGCCGGGAGCGACCCGGCGCCTGGTGTCGACTGTTGTATTCGGCAGGAGACCCGGCTCGCAGGCCCACGGCGCGACGACAACCAACCACGAGAAGCTACCGCGCCGCCGATTGCGCGTCAAACGAACCGGCCAGCGGTCGGGCAGGGGCCGAGACGGATGCCGAGGTGAGACTAGGGCTTGGCCGCGCCTGGTCAGGGGAGGGCGGCCGTCGCCGCCGCGACCATCAAGCCCGCCAGACCGATCTCCAGCACCTTTCCCGCGGCCCAGTTGATCGCGGCGATAGCGAACCCCGCCGGCCTGGACAGCCGGAACACGGCGGCAGCGCCCAGGCCGAGCAGAAGAAAGGACCAGACGAAGACGAAGGAGCTGACCATCAGGTCGAGAATGGCGCCGGGCGCGATGGCGGCCACGACCGCCAGCGCGTCCAGCCCTGAGCCCGCTTCTCTGTTCAGGACGTTCCGTTGAAACTCAAGGAGGCCGCCGACCTGGGTGGTTCTCAAGGCCGAGCGGACCACTAGCCCCACGGCGCTGATCAGGCTGACGTGGAGCGCCAGCGACAGGCACTGTTCGATGCTCGCCCGACCCTTCAGGGCCGCCGCCAGGAGCCGGAGCACGACGGTCTCGAACAACAGCGCGAGCGGGATGGCCGCGAGGAAGAACGAGACCATCCCGTATGGAATCTCGAGAGAGTCACCGATGCTCTCCATCGCATCGCCGAACCACCAGGCAGTCAGCAGACCGGCCAGGAGCACCAGGAAGATGCCCAATGCCAGGCCTGCGCCCCACGGATGGTGCTCGCGGATGACGACGAAGCTCTTCCGCGGAGCGGTGAAGATCCAGATCAGGGCTTTGAACCAGAGGTGACGGCTGGCCTCCGGTCGCTCGCCCATTTGGGGGACTGTATCGACTGGGGATCGACCTGCGCGATGGCCGCGTCAGGTCGGCATGAGTCGGGCTGCCAGGCCAATCGTCGCGGCCGCGAAGGCCGTCGTCGTTGCCCAGTAGATGGCGGCCAGCAGCCAGGCCTTGCGCTGTGGGACCTCGAACGCCGCGGCGGCGCCTAGGGCGAGCAACGCGAGAAACCAGACCGTGAACGGATTGATGCTCGCGTAAACGACGTTGAGCGTCGCGTTGTCGCCGGCCAGCAGCAGGTCGAGTCCCATCGGCGCCTGGAGGTCCAGTTGCGATCGGATCGCGTCGGTGCCACGGACGTGGAGGAGAAGGAAGTTGGCCCAGCTCTTGAGGTGGGTGATCACGGCCAGATGGACCATCAGGGAGAGGGACTGGACAAATCGGGGCCGTCCCTTGAGTGCTACCGCCAACAGCCACACGAAGACGGTCTGAACCGCGAGTCCGAGGGCCAGTTGCAGGGGTCCGGTGGCCATCGAAACCCATCTCGCCGCCGCGGCCGTCTGCTCGATCTGCGCCATCATGGCGTCGACCTGTTCCGGGTTGCCCGGCATCCGCTCCGTCAACTGGTTCCGCATCGCCTGGAGACCCAGAGGCGCCGAGGACATCGCCAGGGCGGCGCTTCCGGCTACGAGAAGAAGCAGCGGCGCGAGCCATGGGTTGCGGCGCCGGATGATCTCGAAACTCTGCCGCGGCGACGTGAAGATCCCGATGAGCGCCTTGAGCCAGGCGTTCCGGCCCTGTGAGTGGTCGCCGGTGGCTTTGATGTTGCGTTCGTCGTGGATGCTGCCTGCGTGCTCGGTCATGTCGCGCTCCTGTTGCCGATCCAGGAGAGGCGGGAGAACCTCTCGCGCCTGGAGATACTGAGAATGAGGTTCTCGAGCCGCCCGGCGCCGTCTTCTCCCTCGGCGGCTGGCAGTTCGCGGAACTCCTCCCGGGAGCACGACAGGAGGACCTTGCCGTCCCTGATGACGGCGATGTGGGTCGACACGCGCTCGACGTAGTCGAGCATGTGGGAAGTGAGGAAGACGGCTGCGCCCTGCTCCGCCATCTGCTGCAGGATCGACATGACGGTCCGGGCGCTCAGGGCGTCCATACCCTCGAACGGCTCGTCGAGGAACAGGACCCGCGGCGCGTGAAGCGTCGCTGCCGCGAGGCGGATCTTCTTCCTCATCCCGTGCGAGTAGGTCGTGATCGGCCGTTTGGCTGCGCCTTCGAGGTCGAAGACCGAGAGCGCTTCGTCGGTCCGCTGCCCGGCGTCCTCGCGGCTCAGGCCGTAGATGCGGGCATAGGAGAGCAGCAGCTCTTCGCCGGTCAGGCTCTCGAACATCACGCTGTGGTCGGGGACGATGCCGAGTTGTTGCTTGAGTTCCGTGTCGTTGATGTCCATCGGCCTGCCCAGCAGGCGGACCGTGCCGCTCGTGGGATTGAGCACCCCGGTCAGCATGGACCAGGTCGTCGTCTTTCCGGCCCCGTTGGGACCGACGAAGCCCAGGATCTGTCCCTCCCGGACGTCCAGGTCGACGCCGTCGACGACGACGTTGCCTCCGTACGACCGGGTCAGGTTCTCTGCCTTGATTACTTCCATCCGTGAGGTGTTCCTTGTGGTTGCAGGGGCGGTAGAGGTAGGGGCAGGGGTTCTAGTGGGAGGAGTCCTTGAGCAGGAGTTCGCGGCCGCGGGCCGCCAGCATCCGTCTCTGCCTTTGGCGAGACGCGTAGGCGGCCGCTGCGGCGAGGAGGAGTACGCCGACCGCGATGAGCGCGGCTGTCAGCGGCGTCACGCGCTGGCGTTCCAGGAACGCCCAGAGGAGAAAGGAGAGGGCGCCCGGCAGGCCGACGAGGTGTGCGGCCACCAGGGTGGCGCCGAGCCTGGCGCCGTCGGGATCGTGCAGGAACCCCTCGTTGCGTTGAGGCCAGCGAAGCTGAATCAGGCCGTACGTTGCGGTGGCCATGAGGAATCCCGCGAGCATCAGGCAGACGGCGACGAAGAAGAACGGCCAGCCGAACCACTCAAGCGGCGTCAGTCCCAGGATGAACGCGATGACGAAGACGATGACCGCGTTCATCGCACGGCCGGGTGCGCTGAAGATCCGCCGGACCGGGAACGGCAGCGTTAGCGACTCCCGCCATACGTGGCAGGTCGGGGGCTGCTTTCCGATGCGGAACTCGTGCAGAAAGATGGCGAAGAGAGCCGCCGGCCCTACCGCGAAGCCGCCTGCGGTGGGCACCAGGACGAGGGAGGTGCCCAAGACCAACGCGAGAACCAGACGTGCCGGTTTGAGACGCAGGAGGCACTCGCTCTCGACCAGCGTCAGGACGCCCGCCGGAGTGAGATGCTTCGCCTTGCGGAGCAGCCGGGCCACCGGCAGGCTCCCGGAAGCCGCGCGCCGGTCGCCGCCAGGACGCTCCAGGTAGCCGCGGAGCAGCAGCCGGTTCTCCAGTACGACCAGGGCGCCGAGAATCGCGAACAGGCTGCCGAGTCTCGCCAGATTCGACGCCGAAAGCCCCGGTTGGTGGACGATGCCGGCGACCAGCCCGGGCGGCGTGTAGCCGAGCCCGCCGAGAACGGCCGACTCCTCGATCGCCCGAGTGAGCCCTTCGGAAGCGATCTCTCCGCCGAAGGCCAGCACCCCGAGCATGATCGCGCCCTGGCACGCGGCAATGATCGCCACGATGGCCAGGGCGCCGAGCTTGCCTTCGACCGGCCGGTTGACGAGAAGCGACAGGATCGCCGCGGTACGGCCGAAGATCCACACCAGGCCCAGGATGGCGAGCAGGGTGATCGGCGCTCCGCTGACGCCTCCCGATCTCATGACGGCGAGGTAGACGCCGGCGGGACCGAGGACGGGGAGCCAGTACCCGATCGTGCTCAGGGCAAACCGGAGACCGTAGAGGTCCCGGAAGCTGACTGGCAGCCGCAGCAGATCCTCCAGGTCGAGCAGAAAGATCACGGGCGCTCGAAGCAGCACCTGGGCGAGCAACGCGACCGCCGTCACGGAACAGGCGATCAGGCTCAGGAGGTTTCTCCGCAGGACCTCGCTCTCGATGGCGAAGATCGCCGGAAGCAGCCCCAGGGTCGCGACAGTCGCGAACGCGAGGAACAGGACGGCAACGAAGATCGCCACCGCCAGCGGCTGCTTGCTCCGCCGGACCGCGTCCGGCAAGGCCAGCCGCGCGAGCGTCAGCAGCAGATCGGCCCGGCTACCCGGGTGCGTGAACGTCGCCATCGAGTCCTGGGTGTCGTTCTAGCCGGCTCTGAGGAAAGGTGGGCCGGCACCTGGACTGGTGGCGGGCCGAATCGGCCGCTCTGCGCAGGAGAAACGAGACCCCCCGCCGACTTGCCTGACGCAGGGAGCGACCCTGAGCCCAGGGGCGACGGCTAGGTCTGGCAGGGGGTCCGGCTCGCAGGCCCACTGCGCCTCTGACGACCAACGAGTGGACGCTAGCGCGCCGGGATAGCGCCCGTCAAACATCTCTGCGGGGAGGAGAGACGATGGCAACGAAGAGGACGCGGGAGGTCGACCTGACCGGGGCCGCTCGCGGGGGATCTCCGTTGCCATCGAACTCTCTCTACGCCGATCTACCGTGAGTGAGGGCGGGGCCTACTTGCAGAAGACCAACGCAACAGGTGCGTACGCTCCGATAATGGCGGCCCCGACACCGCCGGTGGCGGCGCCGGTTCCCATGGCAACGAAGCTGAAGGCGAGCACCGCGCCGACGCAGCTCCAGTTCGTTCCGCCGGTTGCCGTCGCGAGCAACGCTTCCCCGGTCTGCTCGGCCTCGACGGGGATGCTGGCCGTCGGGACGGCGGGTCCACTGGCGCCCGTGGCCGGGGCCAGAGCGAACAGAAACGTGAGAAGGAGGGTTGCGGCTACTGCTTTCTTGGACATGTCGTTTCCTTTCAGTGATTCAGAGTGTCTTCGGTGTAGGGGTCTGATTGGTTTCTGGTAGGACCGGATTCAGAAGAACATGGCGCAGGCCATGCCGGCGCCTGCCAGCGCCAGACCAGGGCCTGCACCGACGCCGGTCAACGCGAGAGCGAAGCCAGCGCCAGTGGCGGCTCCGCACAGGAAGTCGGAAGTGGGGCCTGCCCCTGCTGTTCGAGCCAGAACCCGGTCGGACAGGGACTGCGGCCCGAGGCCGGGGGCAGGCTGGAGGGCGGACACGTCTGGGGCCGGGGTTGGGACCGGCCCGAGATCCCAGGTGGCCCTCAGCGTGGCCGCGCCTGGGTCCTGCGCCTCGCCGGCGGTTGGTGTCGCCATAGCGGCGCCGGCAAGGAACAGGAAGAGGACGGAAAGAAAGGCAATGCGTAGTTTCATCGAGAGTTGGCTCCTTCGAGGTCTATTGGGTTGTGCGTGAGACGGACGCGTAGTTCGCTGTGGCTCAGACGGGGAAGTAGCAGGTAAGGGCGATCAGGCCGCCCAGGCCGGGAGCGATGGTGTCGACCATTGCCGCTACCACCATGCAAGCCCAGGAGACGGCCCAGCCGGACCCGCCGGTGACCGTCGCCAGGCCTGCCTCGGGCAGGTTCGCAATCAGGATTGAAGTGGCGTTCATTTCGCGTCTCCTTGAGGCTCTTGGTTGTCAGGGCACGGCACTAGAAGAGGATGGGAGGAAGGCACTTGTCGGGACCGGGCCACGGGCTCGGGAACGGCCAAGGAACCGGGAAGGGGCGGGGCGAGGGAGGAAAGGGAAAGCTGTCGCAGGGCCAGGGGTAGTACACAGCCGTCCGTGTCGGCGCATCCGTCCGAAGGACGTAGCCGTCGGGGGCGGCAACCGGCCCGAGATCCCAAGCGGCCACCAGCGAGATGTCGTCCGGGCCCCGCGCCTCGCCGGCGGTCGGCGTCGCCATGGCCGCGCCGGTGAGAAACAGGAAGAGGAGGGAAAGGAAGGTAGTGCGTAGTTTCATTGAGAGCTATCTCCTTCAAGGGTTGTGGGTTGGGGTGAAACGGACGGCATCGTGGCCGTCCGGGAAATCGGTGGCGGGCCGCTGGTGAAGGACAGAACGACGCCGTCCCAGGATCGTTCGAAGGTCCTGGAACTCATGCGCAGCCGCCCGAGGGAGGGGTCGTCGATGACGAGTTCGTCGCCGGCGCTGCGAATGACGACGAAGTGATCGCCGTGCACGTGCGCGATCGCGGGGAGCGGGATGTCGTGGAGCCGCTGGACCGGTAGCCGGAGGCCCTGGCTCGTCACGCCTCGCTTTTCCGCGGCCTTCTTGAGCGCGAGCAGGCTGGTGCCGTCCGGGCCGGTTCCGGTGGCGAGCTCGAGCTCGGCGAGGGTCGTATCCTGGATGCCCCAGTGATCGAGGACCATCTTCAGGGCCGCCGGGCCGCAGTCGGCGCGTCTCTGCTGGCGAACGATCTCGCCTGGGGCCGGCGCCGATGGGTCGAGCGTGGCGGCCCAGGCCAGCCGGTCCATGGTCGGCCCCAGGGCCCGGGCCGCGACCGTCACGAGACCGGCCGCGAGCAGCAGACCGGCAGCGGCCGCGTGCGGTGGGCGAATCCGGAATCGCTCAGAGTGCATCGCCGCCGGATTCCAGAAAGGAGCGCCAGGCGATCTCTGGACGCTCTCCGGTGGTGACCGCGAGGATCCGGGACTGGCCGTCGACCAGGAACACCAGCGGTACATGGACGACGCCGAATCGCTTCGAGACGGCGCCGTCCGGATCGGCAATGGCCGCGTGGACGCCGTCGCCGTCGAGTTCGGGCGAATCCGAGCCGGCGACGACCGCGATCAGGTCGAAGGTCGGACCCTCCGTCCGTGCCATGCGGCGCAGGGCGGTGATGGTGCGGTCGCAGTTGCCGCAGCCGGCCCTGGCGAAGGTCACGACCCGCAGCCGGCCGGGAGCGGCCGGCAGGGCTTCACCGTCCGCGAGGCCCGGCAGCGCGGGGAACAGCGCGCCGACTTCGGGGCGCTGGGCCTGCCGCGCGCGGATCCCGGATTCGAACCAGATCAGACCTCCGAAGGGGGCGAGGACGGCCACGACGACGGTGGCGATGGCAAGTCGGCGGCGGTTCATCGCCGCCCTCCCGCGAAGCCGGTTGCCCGCCGGCGGATCGCCGGTCTCGTCCGGCTGTGCAGCATGGAGACCAGTGGTCCGGACCGCTCGCCGAGCATGCGGAACGCGCGCGTCAGGCCGGCTTCGAGGGCGCTGGCCGGAGGATGGGAGAGGCGGGGACTCCATTCGCGCAGCAGATGACGCGCGCCTGGAGCGGTTGGCGGTTGGCGGAGGTTCGGAGGGAGGTTCGGGGACGTCATCGTCCAGCTCCAGTCGTTCCGTTCGTGACGGCCGGACGGCCGTTGTCGGGTTGTCGTTGAGGTCGAGGGCGGTCGTTCAGCGGCCGCGTGTATCGACTAAGACGCAAAAGGGCCTTCGGAACCCGTAACGGTTCCGAAGGCCCTTCGATGCAGCCGGCAGGACCGGCCTACTCGGCGCCCTGCGCTAGCTCAGCAGGAGCCGGAGATCGTCGGCAGTGAGATCCCGCAGGGACGATCCGCCGCCTTCGAGGATCGCGTCGGCGATCTGCCGCTTCGATCGCTGGAGTTCCAGCATCTTCTCTTCCACGGTGTCACGCGCGATCAGGCGATAGGCGAACACAGGCTGGGTCTGGCCGATGCGGTGGGTGCGGTCGATGGCCTGCGCCTCGACGGCCGGGTTCCACCACGGATCGAGCAGGAAGACGTAACCGGCGGCGGTCAGGTTCAGACCGACGCCGCCCGCCTTCAGGCTGATCAGGAAGATGTTCGTGTCCGGGTCGTTCTGGAAGTGGTCGACCACCTCGCCGCGGTTCCGGGTCTGGCCGTCGAGGTAGGCGTAGGGGACGGCCTGCTCCTCGAGGTGGCTCCGCACGTAGGCCAGCAGCGACGTGAACTGGGAGAACACGAGGCACTTGTGGCCCTCGTCGAGCACCTCGGACACCTGCTCGAACAGCGACTCGAGCTTGGCGCTTCCGGCGTCGTTCCAGGACTCGTCGATGAGCCCCGGGTGGCAGGCGACCTGCCGCAGGCGGAGCAGCGCCTCGAGCACCTGCATCGCCGATCCGCCGACGCCCTTGTCCTCGACCTGCTTCAGCAGGCTGTCGCGGTAGCCGGCGCGGAGCTGATCGTAGATCTCCTGCTGCTTCGGGTTCAGGGTGCACTGCAGGATCTGCTCGGTCTTCTCCGGCAGGTCCGGGAGCACCTCTCGCTTGCTGCGGCGGAGGATGAAGGGCCGCAGACCCTTGGCGACGAGGGCGAGTTCCTGTTGGCTCGGCGCCCGGCCGCCGGCAAGCACGTCCAGGGCCGGCAGCCGGCCGAGCAGTCCCGGGTTGAGGAACTCGAAGATCGAGCCGAGTTCGCCCAGGTGGTTCTCGATCGGGGTGCCGGTCAGCGCCAGGCGGTGCTGGCCGTTCAGCAGGCGGCAGGCCTTGGCGGTCTGCGAGGTCGCGTTCTTGATCGCCTGGGCTTCGTCGAGGATCACGGTGTCGAAGTCGACGGTCGCGAGGTAGCCGATGTCGCGGCGGACGGTGCCGTAGGTCGTGACGACGAGGTCGGCGGAGTCGACCTCGTCCCGCAGATCCTCGCGGTCGCGACCGGCGTACTCCAGCACCTTGAGGTCCGGCGTGAAGCGGGCGGCCTCGTCGATCCAGTTGTACACCAGGCTGCGCGGCGCGACGACCAGGTAGGGCAGTTTCGTCGTCCGCGAGGCGGTGCGGTACATGCGAAGCAGCGCCAGCGCCTGGATCGTCTTGCCCAGCCCCATGTCGTCCGCGAGCACGCCGCCGAGGCCGAACTCGCGCAGGAAGCACAGCCAGCCCAGGCCCAGGCGCTGGTAGGTGCGGAGCGTGCCGACGAAGCTGCGCGGCTCCTTCTTCGGCTTGATCGACGAGAAAGTGCTCAGCTTCTCGCGCAGCTCGGCGAAGGTCTTGCTGACGTTCACCGGCGGCGTCACGGCCAGGAGCGCGTCGACCAGCAAGGCCTGCGAGGGCAGGAAGCGCAGTCCCTCGTCGCTCGAGGCCTGCGCAAGCTGACTGAGCGAGCCGTAGTTCTCGACCCAGGCTGCCGGCAGCAGTCCCTTCGAGCCGTCGTCCAGCTCGACCGATCGCCGCCCCTCCGAGATCGCCGACAGGATCTCCGAGAACTCGATCTGGTCCCCGCCGAAGTCGATCTGGCCGCTGAGTTCGAACCAGTCGACACCGCTCTCGATACGTAACGCCGGCGGGCTTGGCGGCCGGATCGAGGCGCCGTGGGCTTCCACCTCCCATCCCTCCGCGAGCAGCGGCTCCGCGACCGCGGGCAGGTCGCGCGGCTCGAGCTCCAGGCTATGGCCGGCCTTGGACGCCACCGGCTTCAGGTCGAGTTCGAGAAGACGGACGAGCGCGTCCTGTTCGACTTTCGGGTCGCGCCGGACGAAGCGGTGTTCTTCCCAGTCGACCACCGCCGACCTCGGATCGCCGGCGTCGACGGTCAGGCTGCCATAGCCAAAGGAGAGCCGGGCCTCGAGCTGAGGGTTCATCCACTCCGGCGCGTCTTCCGGTTCGAGCGCCAGTCGCGGCTGGGGAACGGGGGACTCTTCCGAGAGGTAGACCTCTTCCGGAAGCTCCAGAGGGGGCAGGGCGGGCAGCTCCAGGAGGCTGGTAACGGCAGCTTCCAGGTCTTCGTCCGGGATGATCAGATCGCCGCTCGCGCCGAGCAGCGAGTACCAGGGCTGGTCGCGCTGTGGCTCGAGGTGCAGGCGGCCGATCGAGTTGTCGAGCAGCAGCAGGGTGTTGCCGGCTTCTGCCGCGTCGGCGCCGGACGTGACGCCGTTCCCGTTGGGAAACGGCAGCACCAGGGCCGCGCGGCTGAGAGGCGTCGTTTCGTCGCCGCGCTTGAGCAGCCCGCGGAGCCGGATCCGGCTGGCGGCGGCGATCTCCAGTTGCAGGGTGAGGCGCCAGGGCGCGCCTTCGTCGAAGCTCACCGGGTGCAGGTTGGCGAGGGAGCGGCCGTCCCACCAGAAGAGCTGGTCGTCCGCGCTGAGGCGCGGCAGCAGGTGATCGACCCAGTTCAGGGGTACGAAGACTCGCTGGATCTGAGGCCGACCCGAGGGTCGGCCGCGCCCAGCCTTGCGCTTGCGGCCCTGGCGCTGCGGCGCCTCGGGAGGCAGTGCCGTGACCATCGCCGGTTCCGTGGTCGGGGACGCGCCGTTGGTCGGGGAGGCGTCGCCGTCGAGCGAATTCAGGCCGAGCAGTTCCTCGACCTTGGCGTGGTCGATGTTGAGCCGCTTCAGTTTGCCGAACTCGCCTTGCGGATTCCGCTTGCGGCCGAAGATGTCGATCATCAGGCCGCCGGCGTTACGGCTCGTCGCCGCGTTGATCAGGAACCGGATCTCGGGCTCTCCGTGCCTTGCCGAAGAGGACTTCTCAGGCAGGCCCTGCTTCTCGATGTCCTCCCGAACGGCGTCGACGACCGACCGCCAGCTCGTCGTTGCCGGTGTTCTCCGCCGGCGCCGGCTGCGGCTCCTGCGGGTGCGCCGGGAAGGGCGAGGGGGTTCGTTCTTGGCGGCGTCCGCGGGTTCCATCGCGTCCAGGGCCGATCCTGGTATGGACACCTGTGGAGGCCGTGTCTTGCGCAGCGAGACACGGCCGGATCCGGCCGGTTGGCTGTTCGATGCGTTCGCGGCGAGTTCCAGCAGCGATGCCCAGACGTGCCCGCAGGCCGTGCCGCCGGCGAACTGCTGGCAGCCGCACACCGCGTGAAGAATGCGTTCGTCGGGCACTCTCGACCAGTCGATCTCGACGGTGGCGACGCCGCTCGCTGAGGGGTCGGTTGCCGCGGTGCCGTCGCCGGGAATCAGCGGTTCGACGGTGGCCCGGGCGCTCGTCCCCTCGACTTCCAGTTTCACGTTCCCCGCCGAGAAGACCGACCTGCCCTGTTCGCGATCCTCGGGGCGGAAGTGAGACGCGCTGCGCTGGTGGAGCGCGACCGTGCGCGTCTTGCCGCCGCCCGCGCGCTGGCGGGGACGTCGCCTGCGGCGGGTCGGCCGCCGTTTGGGGACGGCAGCTGTCCCGGTGGGGTTTTCGCCTTGCGCTTCTGGCATTCCGGTGGGGTATCGACCCGTTGAGTTCACTGGCGCCGCCGGCTGGCAGTTCGGTGCTCCCCGGAGGACGGAGCGACGTGGTTGACGTCTCGGGAGCTGAGGCGCGGCCGCTTTGAGGCATCTGGTGGCGACAGCCGGGGTGGACGGTCCCCTGCCTCGCGGCGCCGTGAAAGCTCCGCGATTGTAGCCCAAACCGGGGATTAGGCCAAGGGGCTGTTACGATCGAGCGCTGCAACGAGACACCGACCCGGATCGATAGAGGGGTTCGACGATGGCGCAGACCGCGACCGCGCGACTCGAAACGCCGGCAGCCCGGAAAGAGCCGCAGCCGACGCCGGAACGGCTGACGGAAACCCGGCAGCCGTTCGACCTTTCGGACGAGATGGCGGCGGCCGTCGAGCGGCTCGGTCTGGCGCAGAACGTCCACGACATGCAGGAGCAGGGCTACACGATCCTGCGCGACGTTGCGCCGTTTGAGTTCACGGAGCAGTTACGGGAAACCTGCCTACGCCTGGCGGAGGAGACGGCGGGCCGGGCGAAGGGCCGTTCCGCGGCGCTCCTGCTCGGTCGGGACCCGATCTACGAGGACGTCGTTCTGCGGCCGAAGATCCAGGCCCTCGCGGAGATCATGTGCGGCAAGGGAGCTCTGCTGTCGCAGTTGATCTGTAGCGTACGGCCGCTGGGCGCGCAGAAGCTGCCGCTCCATGCGGACCAGAACTGGCTGCCGGCCCCGTTCCCGGTGCACAACCAGCTCCTGACCCTGTGCTGGGCTTGCGACGAATTCACGGAGGCCGGCGGCTGCACCAAGGTGATCCCGGGAACCCACCGCCTGCGTCGCCATCCGAACGAGGAGGAGGTCGCGACGGAGCCGGGAGCGATTCCCACCGAGTGCCCGGCGGGTTCCGTCGTGGTCTGGGACGGTTCGATCTGGCACGGCAACTACCCGCGCGCCATTCCGGGCGAGCGTGTGGTGCTGCACATCACGTTCTCCCGCCTGGCGCTGCGCCCGGTGGAGGACTACAGCCATCTGGACGAGGAGTGGCTCGAAGGCAAGCCGTACCCGCTACGGGTCATGCTGGGCCGGGAGGACTTCCTCGGCAGCACGACGATCGAGCGCGGGCACGCGGACTACACGCACCTCGTCCGCACCTTCAACTGGGCGAAGACGTAGGCTCCTACGGCTGGATCAGGTAGGTGAACTTCACCGCGATCTGGCGGTGCGTGCTCTGCCGGTACCGCAGGTCCTCGGCCATCCAGTTCTCGTTGTAGACGACGAACAGGTCGGAGCCCGGCTTGTAGATCCAGTGCAGGCGGATGTTCGTTCCGAGGTCGCCGGAGAGGTCGTTGTACTGGAGGATCGTGTTGAGCCGCAGGTTCGGGGTGAACGTGAAGTTGACGATCTGGCTGTAGAGGCCGACGTCGAAGGCGCCCTGGGGGAGTTCGACGTCGTTGAAGACCCAGCGGGTTTCGGTCTGCAGGTGCTTGGAGACCCGGAGCCTGAACGTGACGCGGCCGGAGGTCTGGGTGCCGTTGTAGAAGTCGCCGGCGCCGATGACCCCGCGGAAGCCGAACAGGCGGCTCTGGTTGGTGAAGCTGGCTAACTCGATGGTGTCGAACTCATAGCGTCCCGGTGGGATCACGACTCCGGGCGACACCTCGAAGGGCGCGACCAGGTTCTCCGTTTCGTGGACGTAGCCCAGCCGCCACCGGTCCTCGGTGGTCATTCGCATGCCGATGGGAGAGAACTGGATCCGCCGGGTTTCCAACTCGCCGTCGTCGAGGGTCTCGTAGTAGTCGACGTACAGTTCGGTGAACCAGGAGCGGACCGGACCCCGGTCGATCCGGGGCAACCACTGGATCTGCGGGTTCAGGTGCCGGACGTTCCGGCGCAGGAGGAACCCGGCCCTGGGGTCGTAGTCCTGCTCGATCTCCTGGGCGTCAAGGAACACGGTCAGGGCGCGGCCCTGGTAGTCGAAGTTCAATCCGTAGGCCGATTCGCCGGCGTCGGCGGAATCGCCTGACGTGGCGTTCCCGGAACTGGCGGACGGCTCCTCGCTGATGCCGCTGCTCGACCAGAACCCGCCGAAGATCACCTTTGGGCGTGGCTTGTAGACGAAGTCGACGCCCGCGACCCGGTTCGCGAGTTCGCCGTCGGGCGCCGCTTCGGTGAGCATCGCGCCGATCGACGAGCGCTCGCCGACGTTGCGCTTCAGGCGGGCGACGGTGAACGCGTTCGGAGGCAGCGTTTCATCGTCCCTCCCCAGGCCGGCCGTCGCGACTCGCAGTACGCCGATGTCCCAGCCGCCCATTCGTCCGGTAATGCGAGCCCCCCAGTCGATCGGTACCTGCCGTCCCGCGTCCAGACCGACGCGCCTCGAGAAGAACGCCTTGAGCACCGGGGGTTCGTAGAAGCGGCGGTGGGGTGGGCCGAAGTCGAAGATCCCCGCGTTCTCGAGAAAGAAGTCGCGCTTCTCCGGAAAGTAGAGAGAGAACCGTGTGAGGTTGGTCTGCAGCTCGTCGACCTCGACCTCGGCGAAGTCCGTGTTGTAGGTCAGGTCGAGGGCTAGCGAACGCGTGACGCCCCACTTCAGGTCCAGGCCGTAATCGCCGTCGGTGGCCGGGTCCAGGTCAAGCCGGGGATCTTCGCTGACGTCGCCGATGACGTAGGGCTTGATCTGAAGTTGCGCGGACTGGCTGAGTCCGGTCAGACCCGTCAGATCGCCGGCCATCGACACCCGGTGCACCGGCTGCACCTCGGAGCCGACTTGCCCGAGCACGCCGACTTCGCGCGGCAGACCGGACCAGTGGGTCATCTCGCGTTTGTGGGCAATGTAGCGCTGGACATTGAGTCCCCAGGCCGGCGCGGCCGGATCGAACCGGAGCGTCGAGATCGGGATGGCGATCTCGGTAGTCCAACCCAGGGGGGTCTTTCGGGACGCGACGGACCAGATGCCATCCCACTCCAGGTTCAGGTCGCGCCCTTCGTCGGTGACCAGGGTGTCGGTCCGGGCGCCGTTCAGGTTTGTCTCGAAAGCGTACGCGTTCCGCCGGTCGTAGAAGGTGTCGAGGAGGAGGATGATCGAGTCGTCCTGGAAGATACGGCTGTCCCGTTCCATCTCCTTGGCGATGATCGCCTCCGGCTCCGCGTCGAAGGCGGTGATGCCGAAGTAGATCGTGCTGTCCGTGAACACGACCCGCACTTCCGTCTGCTCGGTCGCCGGCACGCCGTCGAGCGGCTCGTGCTGCATGAAGTCGGTGCCTGCCTCGGAGGCCTGCCAGGCCCGGTCGCTCAGGTCGCCATCGATGGTCGGTCCCTGGTCGACCCGGGTGGCGGCCATGCTCGGGCGCTCGGCGCCGGCCGCTGCTTCCTGGATGCCGGTCGCCGGCCCGGTTGCGACGAAAACGAGCGCGAGCACTGGGGTGATCTGCGTCGGTCTTCGCATGCGTCAGGGCTGGATCAGGTAGGTGAACTTCACGGCGATCTGGCGGTGCGTGCTGGTCCTGTAGCGTAGATCCTCCGCCATCCAGTTCTCGTTGTATACGACGAAGAGATCGGAGCCCGGCTTGTAGATCCAGTGCAGGCGGATGTTCGTGCCGAGGTCGCCGGAGAGGTCGTTGTACTGGAGGATCGTGTTGAGCCGCAGGTTCGGGGTGAAGGTGAAGTTCACGAGCTGGCTGTAGAGGCCGATGTCGAAGGCGCCCTGGGGCAACTCGATGTTGTTGAAGACCCATCGGCTCTCGGTCTGAATGTGCTTCGAGAACTTGAAGTTGATCGTGGTGCGGCCGGACACCTGGGTACCGGTGTAGAAATCGCCGACGGCGATGCGGGAGCGCAGGCCGAAGAAGCGGCTCTGGTTGCTGTAGACGGAGAACCGCACAGCGTCGAACTCGTAGTAGCCGGGCGGAATCACGACTCCCGGCGAGACCTCGAAGGGTTCCACCAGGTTCTCGGTCTCGTGGAGATAGCCCAGGCGCCAGCGGTCCTCGCTAGTCATCCGCATGCCGATCGGGGATATCTCGATCTGGCGGGATTCCAGCTCGCCGCCGTCCAGGGTCTCGTAGTAGTCGGCCCTGATCTCCGTGAACCAGGTGCGGACGAAGCCCCGTTCGATCCGTGGCAACCACTGGATCATCGGGTTCAGGTGACGGACGTTGTTTCGCAGCAGGAACCCCGCCGCGGGGTGGTAGTCCTCTTCGATGTCCTGGGCGTCGAGGTAGACCGTCAGTTCGCGGCCCTGGTAGTCGAGATTGAAGCCGTAGGCGGCCTCTCCGGAGTCGCTGGATCCGCCGGCGCCGGCCGGTTCCTCGCTGGCGCCGCTACTCGTCCAGAAGCCGCCAAAGCCGAGCGTGGACGTGGGCTTGTAGTCGAAGTCGACGCCGACGACCCGGTTCGCCGCCGCGCCGTCGGGCGCCGTTTCGGTGATCATCGCGCCGACCGACGAGCGCCGGCCCACGTTGCGCTTGAGGCGCGCGACGGTGAACGCGTTGGCCGGAAGCTGCCCGTCGTCTCTTGCGATTCCGGCGGTCGCGACCCGAAGAACGCCGAGGTTCCAGCCTCCCACCCGTCCGGTCAGGCGGGCGCCCCAGTCGATCGGGACCTGTTTTCCCTCGTCCAGGCCGACCCGGCGCGAGAAGAAGGTCTTGAGCACGGGAGGTTCGTAGAAGAGTCGGTGGGGAGGACCGAAGTCGAAGATGCCGGCGTTCTCCAGGAAGAAGTCGCGCTTCTCCGGAAAGTACAGCGAGAACCGGGTCAGGTTCGTCTGCAGCTCGTCGACCTCGACTTCCGCGAAGTCCGTGTTGTAGGTCAGATCGAGCGCCAGAGAGCGGGTGACGCCCCACTTCAGGTCGAGACCGTAGTCGCCGTCGGATGCCGGGTCGACATCGAGGCGCGGGTCTTCGCTGACGTCGCCGATGACGAAGGGCTTGACCTGAAGTTGCGCTGACCGGGACAACCCGGCGAGCCCGGTGAGTTCGCCCGCCATCGATACGCGATGTACGGGCAGGACCTGGGAGCCGACCTGTCCAAGGGTGCCTACCTCGCGTGGCAGGCCCGACCAGTGGGTCATCTCGCGCTTGTGGGCGATGTAGCGCTGCACGTTGAACCCCCAGGCCGGAGCGGCCGGATCGAAACGGAGTGTGGAGATCGGAAGCGCGATCTCCGCCACCCAGCCGAAGCCGGTTCGCCGCGCCGATGATTGCCAGATGCCGTCCCACTCCAGATTCAGGTCGCGACCTTCGTCGGTGACCAGGGTGTCGGTGCGGGCGCCATTGAGGTTCGTTTCGAAAGCGTAGGCGTTGCGCCGATCGTAGAAGGTGTCCAGCAACAGGATGATCGAGTCGTCCTGGAAGATGCGGCTGTCCCGTTCCATCTCCCTCGCGATGATCGCGTCGGGGTTCGCGTCGAAGGCGGTGATGCCGAAGTAGATCGTGCTGTCGGTGAACACGACACGGACTTCCGTCTGTTCGGTGGCCGGCACGCCGTCGAGCGGTTCGTGCTGGATGAAGTTCGTGCCGACCTCCGAGTCGGCCCAGACAGCGTCGCTCAGGTCGCCGTCGACGTTCGGCCCCCGCTCCACGCGGGTCGCGGTCATGCTCGGGCGCTCGGCGCCGGCTTCCGGCTGCTCCTGACCGGCGACGGGGGCGCCCGCGAGGAAACCCAACAGGCCCACGGTCGCGGGCAGGCTCCGTTTCACGGAACGGAGGCTAACAGCAGCGTTCTTCGTCCGGCCGCCGCCCGCGCTGCGGTAACGTCCGCCCCCATGCCTGACGAACACCTGGACCTCCTGGAACTGGCTGAGCGGGCCTGGCGCGGAGAACTCGACCTTCAGTTCGAGCACCACCCGGTGCATCGCTACTACCCGGGCTCCTGCCGGCTCATGGACGGTGTGCTCGGGTTCAAGGGCATCGCCGGCTTCTATGTCATCGACAGCGGCGACGGTCTGGTGATGCTCGACGCCGGCCACCTGCTCGACGTGAAGCGCTGCTTCGAGGAGACGAGAAGGGAATGGCCCGACACGCCGGTCGTCGCCGCGATCTACTCCCACCATCACGTCGACCATGTGTTCTCGGTCACCGCGTTCGACGCCGAGGCGGACGAGCGGGGCTGGCCGCGGCCTGTCGTGTACGCCCACGAGCGGGTGCCGGCCCACTTCGACCGCTACCTCGCGACCCTCGGCTGGAACACGGCGATCAACCGGCGCCAGTTCGCGATCGACGCGCCCCACTATCGCTGGCCGGACAGCTACCGCTACCCGGATGTCCTCTACCGCCGGAACCTGACCTTCCGGCGCGGCGAGCTGACCTTCGAGCTGACCCACGGCCGCGGCGAGACGGACGACATCACCTGGACCTGGATGCCGGAGCGCCGCATCCTGCACACCGGCGACCTGTTCATCTGGGCGGTGCCGAACGCCGGCAACCCGCAGAAGGTGCAGCGCTACGTAGGCGACTGGGCGGACAGCCTGGAACGGATGCTGCCCCTTGGCGCCGAGATCCTGCTGCCGGGGCACGGCCTGCCGATTCTCGGCGCCGACCGGGTGCGCCGCGCACTGGACGGCACGGCGCGCTACATGCGTTCGATCGAAGAACAGAGCGTGGCGGCGATGAACCGGGGGCTGAGCCTCGACCAGGTAGTGCAGGCCGTGGAGCCTCCCGCCGACCTCGCCGACGAGCCCTACCTGCAGCCGGTGTACGACGATCCGAGCTTCCTGGTGCGGATGGTCTGGCGGCGCTACGGCGGCTGGTGGGACGGCGAGTTCGACAACGTCGTGCCCGCGACGAAGAGGGAGCAGGCCGAAGCCTGGGTCGAGCTGGCGGGCGGCGTGGAGCGGGTGATCGAGCGGGCGCTGGCGGCCTCGTCGGACGGCGACCACGCCGTGGCCTGCCACCTGATCGAAGCCGTCCGGCACGCGGCTCCCGGGAACGCCGAAGTGCACGAGGCCCGGGCCGCCGTCTACCGGGCCAACGCCGGAACGCAGGTGTCCTCCATGGCGCGCAACATCCTGAACCACGCGGCGTTGGCGAGCGACCAGGGCCGGCGGGATCTCGCCTCGGATGAGTGAAGTGGGAGCCGCCCACCACGAGGCGCTCGGCATCGGCCGCGCCGTGGCGACGGCCGGCGCGCTGTGGGCGATCGGCGGCATCGTCGGCCTGCTCGTGTGGGCGGTCTACCGGCTGGCCCGGATCTCCATCGCCGCGTTCGACCACCCGTTCGCCTGGTATCACTGGGCTTCGCTGCTCGCGATCATCCCCTTCATGGCCTGGTCGGAAGGGCTGCGTGGCTTCCAGTTGCGGTTCTCGCCGCGGGTGGCGGAGCGGGCGATGACGGTTCGCAGCCAACCGACGCTGCTCCGGGTCGCGCTGGCGCCCCTCTACGCCGCCGGCTACTTCGAAGGAACGCGGCGCGAGCGTCTCGGCGTCTGGTTCGGAACCGTCGGCATCCTGGTGCTGATCGTGCTCGTCCACCGCCTGGATCAGCCCTGGCGGGGCATTCTGGACGCCGGTGTGGTCGTGGGGCTCTCCTGGGGGACGATCGCGACGCTGGCCCTGAGCGTGCGGGCCTGGCGCAGCTAAGGCTCGATCGTTTTCAGGATGAACCGCGCCATCGTCTCGCGCAGGTGCAGCGAGAGGTGGGGGTCGGTCACGCCGTGGCGTGACTTCGGGTAGAGCATCATCTCGAAGGGCTTGCCGGCCTTCTGGAGCTTCCAGGCCATCTGCAGGGTGTTCTGCATGTGGACGTTGTCGTCCATCGTGCCGTGGATGATCAGCAGGTCGCCGTGGAGATCTCCGGCCGTCTCGAGCACCGAGGTCCGCTCGTAACCGTCGGGGTTGTCGTCCGGAGTCGACATGTAGCGCTCGGTGTAGATCGAGTCGTAGGCGCGCCAGTCAACGACGCTGCCGCCGGCGATACCCGCGCGGAACCGGTCGGAGCGAGTCAGCGCGTAGAGGGTCATGTAGCCGCCGAAGCTCCAGCCGTCGAGGCCGATCCGCTCCGCGTCGACCCACGGCTTTGCGCCGAGCCAGTCGACGGCTTCGACCAGGTCGATGAGTTCCTGCTCGCCGAAGTTCCTGTACACCGGCCAGGTCGACTCGACCCCCTTGCCCGAGGCGATCCGGTTGTCGACGACGAGGACGACGATTCCCTGCTGGGCGAGGTACTGAAACCACATCCCGCGCGATCCCGGCCAACCGTTGCGGACCTGTTGCGCGTGGGGGCCGCCGTAGACGTGAACCCAGGCGGGATAGACGCGTTCGGGGTCGAAGCCGCGCGGCCGGATGAGCATCGCTTCGAGGTCGACGCCGTCGCTGGTGCTGATCTGCAGGAGTTCCGGCTTCGATATGTCGAATCGTTCCATGTCCGGCACGTCGCCGCCGCCGAGCTTGCGAACCGGCTCGCCGCCGGCGTTGCGCAGCGTCATGGTCGTCGGCGTGTGGAGGTCGCTCGACGTGGCGATCCAGTGGCGGACGGGGCCCTCTTCCGGGAAGTTGGCGCGGTGACTGCCGGTCGCCTCCGTGAGAAGGGTCGGGGCCGCGCCTTCGAGCGGCACCCGGAGCACGTCGGCGCCGAGCGTCGAACGGTACGTGCCGGAAACGTAGGCCGCGCCCGCGTCCTGGTCGACCGCGAGCAGCGAGCGGACCTCCCAGCGCCCGTCGGTGAGCGTCCGGACCAGCTTGCCTTCCTGGTCGTAGCGGTACAGGTGCTGGAAGCCGGTCCGTTCGCTGAGCCAGAGGAAGCCGCCATCCTCGAGGAAGCGAGGTGGCCCGAGCACGTTCACCCAGGCGTGGGTCTCTTCCCGCAGCACGCGTTCCGACTTGCCGGTTTCGGGGTCGGCCCGGTGCAGGTCGAGGAAGGTCTGCCGCCGATCCTGGATCTGGTACCAGACGTCGCCGTCGGGCGAGAACGCGACGTTGACGGTCAGGATCTCGTCATGTCCGTACAGGCCCGGATCGATCCAGGTGATTCCCCCGCCGCTGGCCTTCGCGACTCCGAGCCGGACGCGCGGGTTCGGATCGCCGGCCTTGGGGTAGGGGTAGACCTCGAGGGGCGGCCGGAACGGGACGTGGTCGACCACCGTGAAGCGGGGCACGTCCCGCTCGTCGGTCTGCAGGAAGGCGACGAGGCGGCTGTCGGGGCTCCACCAGTGCGCCTGGTAGTTACCGCGGCCGTAGATCTCCTCCTGGTAGACCCAGTCGAGCTTTCCGTTCAGGGTGTTCTCGCCGCCGTCGGTCGTCAGACGGAGTTCATCGCCGGAGGCGTCGACGACGTAGAGGTCCGCGTCGCGCACGAACGCGACGCGGCGACCGTTGGGTGCAAAGCGGGCCAGTTCCTCGGCTTCCGGTCCCCGGGTCAGCCGGGTCAGCTTGTCATCGTCAAGACTCCAGACGAAGAGGTCCGAGGCGAGCTGGAGCAGCAGCCGGTCGGCGCCGGGCGACATCCGCAGCGAACCGGGGCGCGCCCTCGACGCGGCGTCCTCGGTGTTCAGGTCCAGTTGCTCCGCGAGTGCTGTGGCGAGCGGCTCCGGGTCGTAGAACGGCCGGGTCTCGCCCGACACGGCGTCGACGACGGTCCAGGACCAGCCGTCGTCGCCGTCTTCTCCAAGCAGGTACTCCTCGCCGCCGGGCAGCCAGCGGATCCGCGGCAGATCGGGCGAGAAGTCGAACGCATCCGGCCCGTAGATGTGGTGAAGCTCCAGGGGCTCCTGCTGCGCTGCTGCCGACTGGAGTGCCGTAGCGGCAAGAAAGAGCGCGGGTAGACAGGCGAGTGTCAGTCGTCGGCTGATCGTCGGCATGGGCGGAACAGTAGCGGAGGATCGCCTGCCGGCGGGTTGGCTGCCCACAGGCCCGACATGTCGGCGCGACCGCTAGAACTCGAACTCCAGCAGCACGTCCGCACTCTGGCCGTCCACCGTGACGGTGAACCGGTTCATGCCGTGGCGGAAGTGCTCGGCCAGTTGCTGGAAGTCGACCTCACCCATTCCGTCGGCGATGGTGATCTCGATCCGCCGAATCTCCTGACCGTTGACGGCGGTGACGTGGGCCTCGTCGGCATCCGCCGCCAGTCCCGTGAAGAGGAGCGGCAGGCGGGCGAGCCGGACCTCGGGGTCGATGCTGTCGTACGGGATGCTGACTTCGAATCCGGGGATGTCGGCGCGGAGAACCGGGAGATCCAGGGGTGCTACGACGTCCACTTCGGCCGGGGCGGCGGTCTGCGCGTCGAAGATGACGCCTGGACTCAGGTGCGCCTGCTTGCCCTTGATGAGAATGAAGGGCCAGGCGATGATCTTGGCCAGCACCGCGGCGGTGACGAAGCGGCCCCTGCCGGAGCGGTCATAGCCGCCCGTGAGTCGGATGGACGTGTCGTCCACCGCGGCGACCGTGTTCGCGTCGACCTCGAGCCTGCCCCGGATACCGGCTATCTTCGCCCGCCGGGCCTTGCTGACCTCGGACCAGACCACGGTGCCCGCCTCGATGACGACGCGGCCGTCGATCACCACATCCTCGGCGACCTTTGCGCGGACGCGGTCTCCCAGCCGTACGAAGTTGCTCGACTTCTTCTTCGTCGAGAGGCTCTCGTCGAGGACGCAGTAGACGGTCGTTCCGGCTGGAATCCGGACCCTCTCGGCCATCAAGGCGGTCGGCAGGGTGAGGAACAACAGGCCGACAACGGCTGCCCGGAACGTGGTTGCGCAACGCATGAAGAGGCCCTCTGGGTTGTGGTCTTCGTAGTAGCAGTACGGCGAGATGCGGCTTCCGGTTTCGCCGTGCGGCGGGTGATACGGTGGCGCCTTCGCGCATGAGCTTGATCGTCTGGTCCTGGCTGTTCCTCGTCGTCTATCTGGGCGGCATGCTGGCGTTCGGCGTGATCGGCCGGAACCGGGTTCAGGGCGCGGACGACTTCGCGACGGCGCGGGCGGCCTACGGGCCCTTCTTCCTCGCCCTCGCCTTCGCGGCGACGACCGCGAGCGGCGCGACCTTCCTCGGCTTCCCGGGCCTTGCCTACGAGCACGGCACGGCGGCGCTGCTGTCGGCGGTCCTCTACCCGGCGGGCGTCTATCTGGGCGTGCTGATCTGCATGCGGCTGGTGGCGAACGTCGGTGACCGGTTCGGGTCGCGTTCGATCCCGGAGTTCCTGGGCGACCGCTACCAGTCGGACGGCATCCGCGTGATCGTGACCGTCGCGTCGCTGCTCCTGTTCTTCTACCTCGCCGGCCAGCTCCTGTCCGGACTGGTCATGTTCGAGACGATGCTCGGCCTGTCGCCGGCCTGGGCGCTCGGGATCACGGCGGTCGTGCTGATGATCTACGTGTCCCTCGGCGGCGCCCACGCGGACATCCTCACCGACGGCGTCCAGGGCTTCCTGATGCTGGTGATCGGCGTCCTCGTCATCCTCCTGTTCATCTTCGGCGCCGGCCTCGACGGCGGCCTGGGCTCGGTCATCTCCAGCATCCGGGCGCAGGATCCGAACCAGGTGGGCTGGATCAACCGCTCGACACCGCTCTACCACTCCTGGTGGTCGCAGATGGCGGTGCTGCTCGCCCACATTCCGCTCGGACTGTTGCCGCACATCGGCAACAAGATCTGGGCGCTCAAGACCGGCAAGTCGCGTTTCACGTTCCTGCGCTTCGCCTCCGTCTTCGGCGTCACGCTGGGCATGCTCGGTCTCGGCGGCGCCCTGGCGCGGGCCGTGCTCGGAGGCCGCCTGTACGAAGAAGGATCGACTCCGAACGAGGCGCTGCCGGCGCTGTTCATCGAACTCTTCCCGGCCTGGCTGGCGGCGCTGATCGGGGTCGGCATCCTGTCGGCGGTCATGTCGACGGCGGACGGGCTGGTCGTGTCCTCGTCCCAGATCGTGGCGAACGATCTCTACCGGCGGACGATCGCGCCGCGCTTCCACTCGCACCTGAGCGACGAGCAGCTCGACCGCCGGGTGCTGGTCATCAGCCGCTGGGCGACCGTGGGCGTCATGGTCGTCTGCGTGACGATGGCCTGGATGCTGATGGACATGAACATCGCCATCCTGGTCTGGACGGGGAACGGCGGCATGATGGCGGCGTTCGCGGGCCCGCTCGTGCTCGGCGCGCTCTGGAGCGGCGTGACGCGCACCGGTGCGTACACGGGGCTGATCGTGGGCTTGAGCTCCTTCCTGATCCTGCACACCGGCGTCATCGATCCGGCGTGGTTCGAGGGCAGCTTCCTGCACCCGGTGTTCTCCTGGCTGCACGGGGAAGCGCCGAACCCGACCTCCTGCGCCGCGCTGGCCGGACTGTTCGCGATGGGTTGCACCGCGGCCGTGTCGCTGGCGACGAAACCGCTGCCCGAGGCCCATGTCGGGTCGCTGTTCCGGCGCGTCGCGGCGACGGACTGACCGGAGGAACGTCATGCCGAGGATTGCGGAGGAGGCGATGGACGTCCTGTTTCGGGACGCCCGGAGCCAGAACAGGTGGTTGCCGCGCGAGGTGCCGCGGGAGACCCTGCAAGAACTCCACGACCTGATGAAGTGGGGGCCGACGAGCGCCAATTGCTGGCCGCAGCGCGTCGTCTTCACCGTCACCGAGGAGGCGAAGGAGCGGCTGGCTTCGATCGCCATGCCGGGCAACCAGGACAAGATCCGGCAGGCGCCGGCGACCGCGATTCTGGGCTACGACCTGGCCTTCTTCGAGAAGATGGACGTGCTCTTCGCCCACAACCCGGGCATGGCCGAGATGTTCCGCAACAACGCGGAGCTGGCGGAGGTGACGGCGTTTCGCAACGCGACCCTGCAGGGGGCCTACTTCATGCTGGCCGCTCGCTCGCTCGGCCTCGATTGCGGGCCGATGTCGGGGTTCGACAACGCGAAGTGCGACGAGCTCTTCTTCCCCGGCACGACAGTGCGCTCGAACTTCCTCTGCTCGATCGGCTACGGCGATCCCGAGGGCCTCTTCGGGCGCCTGCCGCGGCCGGAGTTCGACGACGTCTGCCGCGTCGAGTAGCTCAACGGCGCCAGAACGCGGGCAGGAGGATCGCCGTGACGGCGACGATCTCGAGCCGGCCCAGCCACATCAGGAAGATCAGCAGCAGCTTCTCCCAGCCGGCGAAGAAGGCGTAGTTGAGCGACGGGCCCGCCGCGCCCATCGCCGGGCCGACGTTCGACAGGCAGGCCAGGGAAGACGAGAGCGAGGTCACCATGTCGTTGCCCGCGAGGGCGAGGATGGCGGCGACTCCCAGCCACAGGAAGGCGAAGAGCGTCATGAAACCGCCGAGGCTGCGCGCCACCTGGTCGCTGATCGTCCGTTTGCCGACCCAGAGCGCCAGCACCCGGCGCGGGTTGAACATGAGATGGACTTCGCGCAGCGCCATCTTGAGCGTCATGACCAGCCGGCCGACCTTGATGCCGCCCGCGGTCGAGCCGGCACAGCCGCCAACGAACATGGCGAGCAGCAGCAGGGTGCGCGATGTGTCGCTCCATGAGTCGTAGTCCCTGGTCGTGTAGCCGGTCGTCGTCATCAGGGACACGGAGTTGAACGCGGCCTCCCGGAGCGCCTCCAGCAACGGCAGGTCCGTGTTGCGCCAGCGGTCCAGAGTGACCAGTGCCACCAGCACGGCGGCGATCGAGGCGTAGGCGCGGAACTCGACGTCCTTGTAGAGCTGGCTGGGCCGTGATCGAACCGCGAAGATCAGTGAGAAGTTGATGCCGGCGATCAGCATGAAGACGATGATCGTCCACTCGATGAAGTTGGAGTCGAAGGCGGCAACGCTCGCGTTGTAGGGGGCGAAGCCGCCGATAGAGACCGTCGTGAAGGCGTAGCAGAAGGCCTCGTACTGGGTGGCGCCGCCGGCGATCAGCAGCAGGATGAGGACGATGGTGAGGCCGACATAGATGCGCCACAGCACAGTCGCGGTCTTCTGCACCTGAGGCTGGAACATGTCCTGGGTCGGTCCCGGCACCTCCAGGCGGTAGAGCATGCGGGCGCCCGGGCCGAGGCTGGGGAACAGGGCGACGAACAGGAGCAGGATCCCCATGCCGCCCAGCCATTGGGTGAGGCCGCGCCAGAGCAGGATGCTGGGGCTCAGCAGCTCGATGTCGGTCAGGATCGAGGCGCCGGTCGTCGTGAACCCTGAGGCGGACTCGAACAGGGCGGAGGCCGGGTCCGCGATCTCGCCGCTCAACAGGTAGGGGAGAGCGCCGAAGAACGAGGCCAGAATGTAGGCGCCGACCACGACCAGGGTCGCCTCGCGCCGGTAGATCTTCTCGTGCGGCTTGCCCCACCAGTGGGCGGCTGATCCGGCCAGCGCGCAGACGATCAACGATCCAGCCAGGGCAGTCGCCGGCCGCTGTTCGCCGTGCCAGAGGGCGAACAGGAAGGGGATCAACTGCGCTCCGGCCAGTAACAGGAGGAGCCGCCCGACCAGTCCGGAAACGGCGCGCAGGTTCATCCGGTGCGGGTGGGCCTTAGGGGGCCGCGGCTGAGGCCGCCGCCTCAGGCAGCGCCAGGGCCAGCAACTCGTTCTCGAAGCCTGTGCCGCTGAGCGCCATCACGATGTACTGGCGTCCTTCGTGCAAGTAGGTCATCGGCGCACCGCTGACGCCGGCCGGCAGTTCCGTCTCCCAGACGACCTCGCCCGTCGTCTTGTCGTAGGCCCTGAACTTGCGGCTGCCGGCGCCCTCGGGCTGGACGACCATCACGTCCGAGCCGTCGGCGAGGAACACCAGCGTCTTGGTGACCAGTGCCGAGACGCGGCCCTGCTGTCCCAACGGTGGCAGATCGAGGTGCGCGAGCGCGGGGTGATCGCGCGGTCCGTCGCCGTTGGGCACCATCCACAGGTGTTCGCCGGTGTCGAGATCGATCGCGGTCAGCCGGCCGTAGGGGGGCTTCGTGATCGGCAGGCCGTTGGGCAGAGTCGCCCACTCGTAGCCGTCGGCCTCGCTCAGGTCGACCCGGTAACGCAGGTTGGAGCGGGCGGGGTCGGGCGGCGGGCGCAGGCCCAGGATCGCCGGCACCGTGACTGACGGCAGATAGAGCACGTTCGTCTCCGGATCGAGCGCGGCGCCGTTCCAGTTGGTGCCGCCGACTGCCCCGGGCACCTGGATCGTCGGCTTGGCGTCCGGGCCGTCCATCAGGGTCGGCGGCTGGAAGATCGGGCCGATTCGATACCGCGAAACGTACTCGAGCGCCATCGCGCGGAGTTCCGGCGTGAAGTCGATCAGGTCGTCGATGGCCAGTCCCTGGAGGTCGTAGGGCAGCGGCCAGGTCGGGTGTGGCTGGGTCGGCCAGGCCCGCTCGCCGGGAACTTCGGAGGGCGGCACGGGTAGGTCGACGATCGGCCAGACCGGCTCGCCGGTCTCCCGATCGAAGACATAGAGGAACGCCTGCTTGGAGGGTTGGGCCAGCGCCCTGATCGGCTTGCCGTCGACGACGATGTCCGCGAGCACGGGCGCCGCCGGGAAGTCGTAGTCCCAGAGACCGTGGTGCACGGCCTGGAAATGCCAGCGCCGCTCGCCGGTCTCCGCGTCGAGAGCGAGGATCGATTCGGCGAACAGGCCCTTGCCCGGGCGGTGCCCGCCGTACCAGTCGTTGCTCGGCGTGCTCGTTGCCGCGTAGGCGATGCCCAGTTCCTGGTCGCAACTGATCCAGGTCCAGACGTTGGCGGCGCCGGCTTCGGCCGCCCCGGGGCTGTCCCAGGAGTCGAATCCGAACTCGCCCGGCTCCGGGATGATGTTGAACCGCCAGCGCAGGGCCCCGGAGCGCGAGTCGTAGCCGCGGATCATCCCCGGTGGGTTCCTCCGTCGCGACCAGGCGTCGGCCGTCGATTCGCCGACGACGATCACATCGCCGCACACGACGGGCGCTGAGGTCCAGAAGTACTGGCGGCGCGTCACCCCGCTCCCAACATCGAGCATGTCGGCGCGGCCGCCATCGCCGAAGTCGGGGTCGAGGGCGCCGGTGTCCGCGTCGAGGGCGGTCAGACGGCCGTTGCCGGTGAAGAAGAGGCGGCGCTTCTCACCGTCGTTCCAGGTCACGCCGCCGCGGACGGAGCCGCGGCCCATGTTCCGTGGTTGCTCTTCCTCGAACGGATCGTAGGTCCACAGGATCTCGCCGCTTGCCGGGTCGAGCGCGGCCGCGCCAAGGCCGGTGGCGACCAGCACCCGCCCGTCGCGCATCATTGGCGTGTTCTGGAAAACGAAGGGCGGAATGACGCCTTCGTGGCGGGCAGCGATGCCGTAGTCGATTGACTTCCAGCGCCAGGCGACCTCGAGCCGATGCACGTTGTCGCGGTCGATCTGGTCCAGTGGCGAGTACTTGCTGCTCCGGCTGTCCGCGGCGTAGTTGTGCCACTCGCCGGCGGTCTGACCGAGGGCGCCGGCGACTCCGGCAACGGCCAGAGCGGCGCCCAGAAGGAGCGCCCTGGGGTCGTGGCCCGGCAGCGGGACGATTCTCGGGCAGGTCATCGGCACCTCTCGGAAGAGAACTAGCGGAGTCTACTTCCGCTAGCGGGCTGTTTCGCCGACGCCTCCCGTGGCCTCTCCGTCGTCGACACTCTCGTCCACGCCGCCGCGGACCCAGGTCAGGCGATACACGTCGAGTGGCCGCAGTTCGGTCTCCAGGACCTGCCGGACCAGGTTCGAGGAGCCTGGACGGGCGACGAAGGCGCCGCGCTCGAGGAAGGCGAAGACGCGCTCGCGATCCTTGCAGGCGTCGTCCTGTTCGTCGCAGCCGAAGTCGTTGCCGTCCGTGTCGAGCAGGAAGAGGAGTGGATCGGGCGAGACGAACCGGCCGTCGAGGGTGCGGTAGGCGCGCCAGAGATCGAGGGAGGGGATCGTCCAGCCGTCTCCGGATTCCGCGAAGCCGACCGCCTCGACGACGGGACCGTCCGGCACGGCGGTGATGACGGCCGGGAACGGATCCAGGACCCGGCGCGAGAGTTCCTGCAGCGTGAAGGCGTCGTCGTCGGGGACCTCGAAGATCTCCAGCAGCGGCGCGCCGGCGTCCACGATCCGTTCGATCAGCTCGATCTCGAGGTCGCGGAGAACCGGCTGGCCCGCCGCCGGTTGCTCGTCGGGCGTGGGCGGCACCGTCGACGGCGCCTCGGACGGCGCCAACTCCCGCGGCGGCGCAACTAGCCTCGATTCGGGCAGTTCATCGCCGTGGGCGGCGCCGAACAGAGCTTGCAGGCACTCGAAGCGGCGGCCAGGGTTCTCGTCCATGTAACGCCACAGCGCCGCGACCCGTCGCTGGTACCGGGCGGCGTCGGCGGCGAAGCCGCGCAGGCCGCGCTCGACCGCGTCGAACTCGCCGGCCGTGGCCTGCGTTCCGCCGTCGAACACGAACTCCAGGGAAACGGTTTGCGGCGGCGGCCGCTGCTCGTCGGGCAGACGCCGCTCGTTGTCCCATACGACGAGAGATGGACGGATCGGCGTGTTGGCGAAGAACTCCTGGAGTTCGGCATCCGGGTTCCCGACCAGCGCCCAGCGACGGTAGCTGGTCAGCTCTCTGCCTGCCCGCTCCCACTCGGCGCCGTCGGCGAGCGGCTCGTAGAGACTGTCGAACCGCAGATGCCACACGTCGTAGCCGTTCGTCAACGCCTCGGTCCGGTCGTTCAACCGGCGCTCGATCAGTGCGTTGCCTTCGGGCACCTTGTGGCGACGGATCGCGACCTTGGCCTCCAGCTTCACATAACCGCTGGTGTCGGGCGGCTCCCCCACGTCGTCGTCGGCCGGCTGCCGATCGTCCGCCGACGGCGGGAAGAACTCGAGGTGCAGGGTTTCGGCGACCGGGTCGTCGGTGCAGCCGGCGAGCGCGATAGCGAGCACCGCCGTGATCGCTCCAGGGAGAGCGCGACGGATCGCGGCTCCAGGCGCGAGGGACGGGCGGCTGGCGACCATGGTCCTAGTTTGCAACACGCGTAGGATCGACCGTCTTCCCGCGGACTCGCTTCGAACTGATGAACCTGTACGCCCTACTCTACGAGCGATTCGAGGGGGCGCTCGATTGGCCGGGTCTGGTGCCGCACGGCGCTGCGGCCGGAACGGGAGACCCGGCGTGGACTTATCGGGATCTGGATGTCGCTTCGGCCCGATTGGCCGGCGCTCTCCGTCGGAGCGGCGTTGAACCTGGCGATCGGGTGCTGGTACAGGTGCCGAAGTCGGCCGAGGCGGTGGCCCTCTATCTGGGCGTGCTCCGCTGCGGCGGGGTCTACGTGCCCCTGAACACGGCCTACACCGAACGGGAGGTGGCCTTCTTCGTGTCCGACGCGTCGCCGCGCGTCGTCGTCCGCGGCGCGGCTGGCGTCGGCGAGCCGGGCTCCGGGGAAGGGCCGGGCGTCATCGGCATCGACGCGTTGTGGCGGGAGGCCAGTTCCTTCGATCCCGAGCCGGCGATCGAACCCCGCGACGATGACGACCTGGCGGCCATCTGCTACACGTCGGGCACGACCGGGCGTGCCAAGGGCGCGATGATCACGCATCGGAACCTGACCTCGAACGCGCTGGCGCTTCACGAGATCTGGGGTTTCGAGCCCGGTGACGTGCTGTTGCACGCCTTGCCGATCTTCCATGTCCACGGGCTGTTCGTGGCTCTCCACACGGCGTTTCTGAATGCCTCGAAGGTGCTCTTCCTGCCACAGTTCGATGCCGCGGACGTGCGCCGGCTGCTGCCCGAGGCGACGGTGCTGATGGGCGTGCCGACGTTCTACTCGCGGTTGCTGGCGGAGCCTGGCTTCGGAGGCGCGGACTGCGAGGGCATCCGGTTGTTCGTTTCGGGCTCCGCGCCGCTGACGGAGGCCGTCTTCAACGAGTTCGAGGCTCGCACCGGCCACTGGATCCTGGAGCGCTACGGCATGACGGAAGCCGGAATGATCACTTCGAACCCTCTGAATGGGGAACGCGTGGCGGGGACGGTCGGCTTCCCGCTGCCGGACGTCGAGGTCCGGGCCGTGGGTGAGGACGGCGCCGAGTTGCCGGCGGGCGAGGTCGGCACCCTGGAGATCCGCGGTCCCAACCTGTTCGCCGGCTACTGGGGCCTGCCGGACAGAACGGCGGAGGAGATGCGCGCCGACGGTTTCTTCGTCACCGGAGATCTCGCGAGCGTCGATATCGAAGGCCGGGTGACCCTGGTTGGCCGGGGCAAGGACCTGGTCATCGCCGGCGGCTTCAACGTCTATCCGAAGGAAGTCGAGGATCGGCTCGACGAAGTGGAGGGCGTGCGGGAGTCGGCCGTGATCGGCGCTCCGCACACCGACCTGGGCGAAGGCGTGGTCGCGGTGCTGGTGGCCGACGGCGAGCCGGTCGAAGACGATACGCTCCGCGCCGCGCTCGATGCGGGGCTAGCGCGCTACAAGCATCCCCGCCGCTTCTTCTGGGTCGACGAACTGCCGCGCAACGCGATGGGGAAGGTGCAGAAGAACGTGCTGCGCGAGCGGTACCGCGGCGCCTATGACGGATGAAGGAGGAAGCACAGTGACGCAAGCTGAGAAGAAACTCGACGGCAAGGTCGCCCTGGTCACCGGAGCGAGCCGCGGGATCGGCAAGGCGATCGCCGAGCTGTTCGCCGAGCACGGCGCGCGCGTTGGCTGTACGGCGCGCACGCTGTCCGAGGGCGGCCACTATCTCGGCGGCTCGCTTGAGGAGACGATCGAGGAGATCCGGGCCGCGGGCGGCGACGCGACCGCCTTCGCCTGCGACGTCTCGGAGTATCCCAACTGCGAGCGGTTGGTGAACGAGGTGCGGGACGCTCTCGGACCGGTCGAAGTGCTGATCAACAACGCCGCCCTGACCTACTTCATCCCGGTCGTCGATTTCCCGATCAACAAGTGGCACCGCTCGACCGCGGTCAACTTCCACGCGCCGTTCTACCTCTCGAAACTCGTGCTTCCCGAAATGATCGAGCGTGGCGCGGGCAGCATCGTCAACGTCTCCTCGGGCGCGGCGATCGGCCCCGGCCGCGGTCCCTACAAGGGCCCGCAGTTCGCGGGCGGCTCGCTGTACGGCGCCGAGAAGGCGGCCCTTGAGCGCTTCACCCAGGGCCTTGCGTCCGAAGTCTATGAGCACGGCGTCTCGGTGACCTGCTACAGCCCCTCCCAGATCGTGCCGACCCCCGGCGTCGTCCACCACCGGCTGATGGAGGGCCGCGACCCGAACGAGGCCGAGACGGTCGAGATCATGGCCCAGGCCGCCCTGCTGCTCGCCACTGAGCCGCTCGATCGAGTCACGGGCCGGGTCACCTACAGCCAGGCGATCCTGGAGGAGTTCGGCTGGATCGAGAAGGGACGCGGACTCGGCACGGAGCGCCAGGGCTCCGGCTACAGCATGATCTGACTGGTGGAGCGAGGCCCTTGGCCTCGCGCGTTTCGTTCAGAAAGCCGACGAGGACGTCGGCGTACCCAGTTTGACCGGCGTTACTCCGCGTCTTTCACCGGCTTGCCGGCGGCGAGCCACTCCTTCTCGAGCTGACGCGCTCCCCTGAGCTGCCCCAGCATCGAGTAGTTGCCCTCGTGGCAGGCGTACTCGTAGTTGTACTGGTCGGTCTTGGGCCAGGGCATCTCGCCGCCGAACGGCGCCGTGTACTCCTCGTCCTCGACTTCGAACTGGTACAGCAGCGACTTGCCGTCGATCGGGCTGAAACGCTCCGTCACTTTCATCGCGCCCCGCGGCACGCCGGCCGACGTTCGACCGTGGAACATCTGGGGCGCCGCTTCACGACGGAAGTTCGTTGTCTCAACGACCAGGGTGTCGCCCTCCCACCGGCCGATCGAGTCGCCGGAGTAGGACTGGTACGGCGCGGGCGAGTGCTCCGCGTCGATCCTCACGACCCGCGTCCAGTGCATCCACTCGATGTGGATCATCAGATAGTCGTCCGTCTGCACCAGGGTCTTCAGGTTGTTGTAGGAGATCGTGCGGATCGGGATCGAAGCGCCGGGCTGGTAGATGCAGCGCACGCCGAGGACCATCGTCTCCGGGCTGTCGAAGGGAGTATCGCCAGACTCCAGCCACCAGGCCGTGCCGTCGTCGTTCATCCAGATGAACCGCGGCAGGGCGCCTCGATTCTTCTGGGCTTCCTCCGTCAGCGGCGGCATCCGTCCGTTCGACGGGTTCGTCAGGATCGACGTGCGGTACTTGCCGTCGATCCGGAACATCGTGTGGCCCGGATCGAACCAGGCGTAGTTGTAGCTCTGCCGGTCGATGAAGGCGCCCTTCTCCGGCGGCGGTCGATCCGGCGCGCTGGCTGCGTCGCCGTCCAGGACGCGCTGACGCTGGTTGACTTCGACCTCGGCCGCCTCCTCCGGGCTGAGCACGAGTTCCTCGCCGCGCTCGGGCCGGCGCTCGAAGGGAGTCAGCGAGCGGATGTCGTAGCGGCCGGTGAAGTCGGGCTTGCCGCCTGGGGTACGGGGAATGTCGTCGGCGGCAGTCGCGACGGCGGCGGCGCCGGCCCCCCACATGAGCAGCGAGCAGGTGAGAGCGAGGGTCTTCCGCATCTCCGTTCTCCTTGTTCGTTTCCCTGAGCCTACCGTCCTAACCCGACGCCTCGCCCACCCAGAACGGGCTCGACCACGCCATGCTGCCGTCGATCTGACGGACCCGCAGGTAGTAGTAGTCGCCGGCCTGGACGTCGCCCTGTTCGTTGAAGGTGAACTCCTGGTCAAGGGCCCGGCCTTCGGTCACGATCTGCGCGGAGAGGGCGTCGGTGTGCTCGAGCACCTGGACCTCGCGGCGCTCGACCTGGCCCTTCAGGTCGCCCAGGCGGAAGCGGACCGTGTTCGCGGGCAGTTCCTGGGGCACGCGGACATAGCCGCCCGAGCCACGGGACTCGGTCGTGGTTTCCGTCTCGATGGTGATCACGGTCTCCGGGCCGGCGCCTCGCAGTTCCAGAAGCAGCGACTTCGGGCGTCCGCGGGTAGGGAAGTTGAAGTCGATCCGGTTGCGGTCTTCCGCGCTCCGGGCCACATCGTACGTCGCGGGCTGCGTGAACCAGGGATCGTCGTAGTCGACCAGCTCGGCCCCGGCGACGTGTATCGCCCCCTTCCAGGGTCGGCCGCCCCGCGGAGGCGTGCGCTCACCGTGGATCTCGGTCGACGACTCGAAGGTGATCTGCACCCGCGCTTCCTCGGACAGTGCGCTCTGGAGGTATCTCCGGGTGTACACGATCGCGCCGTTCTTGATCACGTCGATCGCGTCGATGGGCGCCGTGCCGTGGACCCGGCAGTCGATCCGGCGGACCGTAGCGTCATCCTGGCGGGTGCCCATGCGGGCGCCGTTGAGCGTCGCTTCCAGGATGATGCGCTCGCCGGTCGTCGAGTAGGCCGCGCGGTCCCGGAGCGCGCTGAAGATCGCGTCCGCGTTGTTCTCGGGCGCGTACACGGCCGCCAGACCGCCCAGTTGCCGGTTGCCGGCCCCGGAGTACCCGGGATGGCCGTTGTGGTTGTCGGAGGCGCCGATGAAGCCGACCTCGAAGCCGTTCTGCAGGTACTTGTTGCCGAACCAGTCGAAGGTGCCATGGCCGGACTGGATCTCGACCAGCCGTCCCAGGTCGGGGTCGCTGTTCGTCCAGTCGCCGGGCTGATGGGCGTGGGGGATGACCAGCACGTCGTCGATGTTGTTCTGATCGCGCAGGCCGGTGTAGAGCTCGTCGAGCAGGGGCGCCTTCTGGTTCGGCACGCGGCTGCGGCCGGGTGTGTCGCGGAAGAACACGTTGTGGTGGCCGCCGAGCGGCGAGCGCGACGTCCACTCGAAGCCGAGGATCGTTGTGAACTCGCCTTCGATCCGGTACTCCTCGACCAGTTCCTGCAGCTTCCGCCACTCGCTGTCGTCCATCCAGATGTCGTGCTCGGACAGGCTCAGGAAGTCGAGGCGGGCCACGTCCCGCCCGAAGCGGTAGTAGCCATCCGGCGAGCCCTGGCCTTCGGCAAAGGCGGTGTGGCCGTGGGTCTCGCCCCAGTAGACGCGGGTTTCGGGATCGTTCTCGACGCGGACGGGATTGCTCGTCGCCCGGATGGAGCCGTCCTCGTTGCGGACGGAGAAGCGGTAGACACCGGGTTCGGCGAGGCTGACGTTCTCGAGCAGGGAGATCGCCGGACTGCCGGCAGCGATGGTGCGGAATGGCTCGCCATCCAGCAGCACGTCGAGCGCGGGCATGACGCCGGACGACGGATTCTTCATCCGGTCCTCGGCGCGGACGGCGAGCGTGAAGGGTTCGCCGGGCGCCACGATCGAGGGGACGACGGCGTTGACGTAGCGGACCTCCTCGCGGCCCAGGACCTCGAACGAAGGCCAGGCCGGCCGGAACAGGTCGCCGGTGCCCTCGATGTCGGCGTAGACGTGCAGGATCACCTGGTCGTTGGAGGTTTCCTGCAGCGTGAAGCCGGGCCCGCCGCCAGAGGTGTCGCCATAGGTGATGGTGATCGTGTCGTCTTCCGCGAGAGCCGTGCCGCCGAGGCGAAACTGCAGCACGGTCCGCGGCACGCCGGGGCGAACCTGGCCGCGTCCGCCGCTGAAGTGCATGCCGAACCATTCGCCCCAGGGCTCGCCGGACGTCAGCGTCGCGTCCGGATTCGAACTCCCGACCGTGACGTAGTTCGGGCCAGCCGGATCCTCGGCCTGAATCCCTCCCCTCCGTGCGGCCCGCACCAGGAGGCCGCCGCCCTCCGCCATGCCCAGCGAGCCCACCGTGTAGATCTGCCGGACCGTGACCTGGTCGCCCGCGCGAAAGGGCCCAGGCGGTTCGAGACGGAGCGAGCCGACGGCTCCCGGGTGCTCGTCCTTGATCTGGAACTCCCGGGTGTAGAGGCGGATGAACTCGGGGATCCTCGGCACCGGGATCGTCGCTCCACCCCCCAGCCCGCGAAGTGAGCGGTTCGCATTCGCGAGAAGCTGGGGGAAGGCGTCGGGTACCGGACTGCCGGTGAGGGAGTAGGCGTTCGCCCACTGCCAGAGCGTGTCCAGCCGATCGCTCAGAACGGCGACGTCCTCGGTGCTCTCGGGTGCCTCCAGCTTCAGCGCTTCGACGCGCTGCCGCAGCTCGGGGGTCAGGTAGTCGTCCGAGTCGTCGGTGGTGCAGCCTTGGGCGACCAGCGCCAGGGCGAGCGGAGCGAGGAGCGCGGGGCGGGTTGCGAAGCGGCGTCGATTCAACATGGCAAACCCTCGCGGTTTGGCTGCCGGTCTCTCAGATTGGCGGGACTCTCCCCAGTACCATAGCGGGCCGAGATTCCTGGGAGATCCGCATGACGAAACTTGCCTCAGTGTTCACGACTGTAGCCGTCCTCGTGGCCGGTATCGCTGGTCCGGTGCCGGCAGCGGCTCAGTCAGACGCGGCGCCGTACGACCCGCCGCTCGACATCGGCGTCGTCCTGTACGACGGCGCCGAACCGCTCGACGTCTTCGGACCGGTCGAGATGTGGCTCAACGCCGGGCCGGGTCTGATCCGCGTCCACCTGATCGCGGACTCCGCCCGTCCGGTCGCTCTGACCACGACGACCTATCCGGCCGAGATGGCTCCGAAGGTCCAGGCCCAATACGGCTACGACGACGCACCGCCGCTCGACGTGATCATGGTGCCGGGCGGTATCGGCACACTCCGGGAAGTCGAGAACCGGCAACTGCTGGACTTCATCGCTGAACGGGCCGCCGAGGTCCAGCTCACCACCTCCGTCTGTACCGGCTCGGCCATCCTCGCGAAGGCCGGCGTCCTCGACGGCGTGCCGGCGACAGGGAACAAGGCCTTCTTCAGCTACATCGCCGGCTTCGGTCCCGAGACCGAGTGGGTTGAGGAAGCCCGCTGGGTCGATGCCGGCCACGTGATGACCTCCTCCGGCGTCTCCGCCGGCATCGACATGAGTCTGGCGGTCGTCGCCCGCTTCTTCGGTCAGGACGCCGCGCGGATGCTGGCTCAGGCCACGGAGTACGAGTGGAACGAGGACGCGGGCCGGGATCCTTTCGTCGGCAACCTGGACTCGGCCATGCCGTACCTGGACCGCCTGGAGGCGGCGGTCGGGGAGGCGTCCGGTTCGGGATCCTGAGCCCGGGCCCTGCCCCCGGGAACGGATTGAAGGCGCGGGCGCTAGGGGTAGGGCGTGATCACGCCGCAGGCCGCTCGGGAACCGCCTGCGCAGCCGGCCGCCTCGCCTTCGGGGCAATAGGTGTCGGGGTTCGTGTGGATGATGAAGGCGCTGCCGTCTTCGTCAAACACGGAGAGCGGCCCGTCGGAGAGCGTCACCCGCGTTGTCGTCACCATGTGGTAGCCGCGGCCCTGGCGGTCCAGGGTCATGTTCGTCAGGTCACCGGCGTGGAACGGGTGGTTGCCGTCCGGGCTGGTGTTCGAGTTGGGGCCGGGGTCGAAGTGCCCGCCCGCGGTGCCACATGGATTGCACGACGCGGTTTCATGGATATGGACCGCGTGCTTGCCTAGCGTGATGCCGGTGTTGGCGTACAGGCGGAGATAGATGTCGACCGCCTTGACGCCTTCGTCCGAAGGCCGTTCCTGTAGATAGCCGAAGCCGACACGGTTCGTCGGAATGTCGCAACTGTAGAGGACGGCCCGTCCGGCCGCCGCCGCACCTGCCGTGGCGGCGGCGAAGTCCTCTTCGAGGTTCTGGGCGGACACGCCGGCGGCTCCGCCGAGCGAGAGCAGGGAGAAGGCGGTGAGCGGAAGGATCGTCGTCTTGCGGCAGTTCGTGCGCATGTGTTTGGGGCTCCTCCAGTAGACATCAAGGCGATGAGTAGAGGTCAAGATGATCCGGGCAGGATTCCCAGTCTAGGGCAACGGCGGTTGCTCGGCTCCGTCGGCCGGTTCGTCGCCGTCGCCGCGAGTCATCGTGTCGACCGTGGTCGCGGCGCCCATGTGGCAGACGACGTTCGCTGCGGAGCGGAAGACGTCGGGCACGCGGTCGATCCCCAGGAGGATGGCGAGTCCCGCCAGCGGCACACCCACCACGTCCAGAGCCGGAGCAAGCGACACGATGCTGGCGCTGGGCACCGGAGCGACCGTCATCGCGGCGAGGAAGATCGCCAGCACCGCCGCGGCGATCATCCCCGCGTCGAGCGGCACCCCGTACATGGCGGCCAGGAAGACGAGCGACGCGCTCTGGAACAGCGCGCTGCCGGGACGGTTGATTGACGCCGCCAGCGGCAGGATCAGAGTGTACTTGCGCTCGGAGAGGCCGAGCTTCTTCGCCTCCTGCAGCATCATCGGCAGCGTCCCCACGGACGTTGTCGTGGTGAAGCCCACGGTGTACGTGCCGACGGTTGCCGGAATGAAGCGCCAGGGCGGTACGCCGCCCAGAAACCAGACCAGGGGCAGGAGAACGAGGCCCTTCAGGAGGAAGAGGCCCACCACGACGGCGACGATGAAGACGGCGAGGTTCTGCAGCATCGCCGTCCCGGTCTTCGCGATGACCGGCGCCGCGAGGCCGAAGACGCCCACCGGCGCGGTCCACAGGATCCAGCTCATCAGCTTCGTCAAAGCGTCGCCGAGGGCCTCCGCGAAAGACGTCAGCGTCCGCTGTTTCTCGCTTGGCAGGGCAGTCGTCGCCGCCGCCAGGAGGACGATGAAGATGAGCAGGGAGAGCAGGGCGCCGTCCGCGGCGACCTGGACCGGATTTCGGGGAACCAGGTTGACCAGGAAGTCGACGATGCCGACACCGGCCGGTTCCAGCTCCGCCCCGGGTGTAGGCGGCGCCACGGGTGCCGTGAAGGTGAGGGCGAAGCTCATCACCCCCATCCCGATCAGGATCGCCGGCAGGGTCGTCGCCCAAAAGAAGCCCACGGCCAATCCCCCCAGCCGACCCAGCTTGCGCAAGTCGCCGATCCGCCCCACGCCGACGAAGACGACCGCCGCCACCAGCGGGATGACGACCATCTGGATCGCGCGCAGGAAGACCTGGCCGAGCGGCTCGACGGCCTCGGCGGCCCAGAGCAACGCGGGCGAACCCGTCGCCGAGGCGGCGATGCCGAGCCCCAGGCCGAGCGCCAGCCCGATGAGAATGGCGCGGGTGTTCACGCTCTCACGGGACCGCGGCCTGACCGGCCAGTCGGAACGCCACCACGTGGTCGCCCCGTCCTTCGCCAGCAGCCAGACTGCCGCCCGCCGTCACGACTACGTAGTCCCTGCCATCGTGCCGGTATCCCATGGGGGTCGAATGCGCGCCGGCCGGCAGCTCTTCGATCCATAGCTCGTCGCCCCCGGCGGCGTCGTAGGCGCGCAGCGTCGTGTCGGCGGACGCGAGAAACACGACGCCCCCCTCGGTGACCATCGGGCCGCCACTTGTGATGTAACCCCAATTCGAGGCGGGCTCGGGAAGCGTCCAGGGCGGGGCGCCCGCAGGGCGCTCCCACAGAATCTCGCCCGCATCCAGGTCGAGCGCCACGAGCGTAGCCCAGGGGCCTTCGAGGCATGGCAGATCGTCGTAAACCAGGTCTGTGCGCGCCATTCCGTAGGGCGCACCAAGCTGTGGGGTGTGCTCCGCCGGTGCCCCGTTCAGCGTTCCTTCAAGAAAGGCCGCAAGGAACTGCTGACGCGGGATCAGCTTGACGATAGTTGGCCAACGGGTCACGACCGCGTAGGCGATGCGCGAACCGCGATCGTAGGCCATCGAACCCCAATTCGTGCCGCCCGGATTGCCCGGATAGAGCATCGTGCCCTCGAGGCTTGGCGGCGTGAAAATGCCCTCGTAGCGCACGCCGTCGATGAGTCTCCGGCACGCCGCGCGGTGTTCCTCCGAATGGTCCCAGAACCGTAGCGGTCGCGCATCGGTTGCGTGCAAGCGCAGCTTCGGGAACCGTTGCGTCGGGGCTGCCTGCTCCCCCGGGACATCGCTCTTCGGCACGGCGCGCTCCTCAACCGGATGAAGCGGTTCGCCACTCGCGCGGTCCAGCACGAAGACGAAACCCGTCTTGGTTGCCTGGGCGACGGCGGGGCGTCGCGTGCCGTCCGCCGAGGTGTGCTCGAACAGGAGCGGCTGGGAGGCGAGGTCGTAGTCCCACAAGTCATGCCGGACTGTCTGGTAACCCCACGCGAACTCGCCGGTGGATGCCCTCAGGGCAACCACCGAGTTCGCGAAGGCGTTGTCGCCCAGACGCTCGCCGCCGTAGAAGTCCGGCGATGGCGATGTCGTGGGCAGGAAGACCAGGTCGCGCCCGGGGTCGGCGGACATCACGCTCCACACGTTCGCGCCGCCGGTCCGGTTGTCCTGGACGTTCGTCCAGCTCTCCGCGCCCGGGTGATCGTCCGAGCGAGGCAGGGGGTCCCAGGTCCAAACGAGTCCGCCATCGCGCACGTCGTAGGCGCGGACTACGCCTGGTTCAAGCTCCGTCGCGCCGTTGTCGCCGATGGCGGAGCCCACGATGACGAGGTCGCCGACCACCGTGGCTGGCGACGTGACGGAGTAGTCGCGCTCGCGGAACCGCGGAATGCCCACGGAAAGATCGACCTCGCCGTCCTTGCCGAAGTCGGCGCACGGAACGCCCGCGTCGGCATCGAGCGCGAAGAGCCGGGCATCGAGCGTGCCCAGAAACACCCGGGTGCGGCATGGTCCCTGACCCGGAGCCGCATCCAGCCAGGCAGAGACGCCCCGCGACGCGAACGGCTCGCTATACGACTTCGAGAAGTCCACCTTGGGGTCGAACGTCCAGATCTCCGTGCCCGTGGCCGGATCCAGGGCGAGCGCGCGGTTGAAGCCCGTGGAGGCGATCAGCTTGCCGCCGACGAGAATCGGCGTTGCCTGGAACCTCGACGGGTTCCCGCCGAAGCCGGCGCCGTCGGTCGTGTCGCCGGTTTGGTGTACCCAGGCGAGCGAGAGACGCTCGACGCGCTTCGGAGTAATCGCGGAAGGGGCGGCATAGCGGTCGCCCGCGAGTGAACCGCCGTAGTGGGGCCAGCCATCGGACGGCTGGGCTGCAGCGCCGATTCCGGTACCGAGCCACGCACCGAGCAGTGTTGCCAAGCCCACCGAGGCAGTGGGAGGTTTCGACCGATCTGGACGCGGGTGCCGCAATGAGGTTTCTCGAAGGGAGTTGATGGCCATCTCAGGCTGCCCCGTCGGTTGGTGCCACCTCAAGCCCGAGAGCGGCGGCGTTTGAGCGAATGCGACGGTCGAAGGTCAGGACCGTCAGATCTCGCTGGAACTCGGCGACGCGAAGTGCGGTGGCGATGTGCAGCGCGTCCAGAGTGCGAAGCGGTTCCCGCGGGAAGGGGCGTCGGGCACGGTCCATGATGACGGCGCTGACCCGGAACACGTTCCACGAGCCGGTCGCCGCTTCAAGCCGCAAGCGCGCCGCTTCGGCGCGCCGGGCACTCAGACGGCCGGCTGCTTCCGCCTGGTGGATGGCGCGTTCGCACTCGAGGAGCGTCAATTCCGAGGCGAAGATCCCGGTCGCGGACCTGAGGAGGTGGAGCGCTTCTTCCCCTGATGGCTCCCCAGACAACCAGGACAGGACCGCGCTGCTCTCGGCGTAGAGCGTCACCTCTCGCCGCGAACCGAGTCCAGGAGCGCCATCACTTCATCGTGCGGCCACCGCTCCTCTCTGGGCGGGCGCGTGTAGACCGCCTCGGCGTTGGGTCTGCCGAGACGGACTTCCCCTGCCCGCGCCAGACGCAGCAGCTCGTCGTCCGGGTTCAGGCCCCGCGGTGCGTGAGGCACCAGGTCGGCGATCGGCGCGCCACGGCTGGTGACCGTGACCCGCTCGCCGGACTGGGCGATGCGCAGGTACTCGCTGAGACGGTTCTTCAGTACGCGGATGCCGACGGTCGCCATGACCGCAATGTAGCCGCAACGGGGCTACATTGCAACCTGGAGCTTTGTGGGGGTGCTGCTGCGGCCGGCTGAAGCTCAGGGCGGGATCCAATCTTTCACGGTGCCTCAGCCTGGTCGTACGCGCGCCTGAAGACGGTCTCGGACATCCACTGCTTGAAGCTCTCGTTGTCCATGAACTGCTTGAACAGCTCGGTGTCGTCCTTCATGACGCTGCGCATGACGCGGAGGAGCGCCTTGTCGTGCTCGAGACGGGTGTTCTCCTTGTCGGAGTTCTGCCGGGCGTTCCTGAAGGCGGTGTCCGCTGCGACCCGCGCGGGGATGTCGAAGGCGATCATCCGCTGTACGCGGTCCGCATCCTCCCAGTTGATGCCGCCGAAGTGGTCGTTGAAGACTTTGATGATGTTCGAGAGGTGGTCCAGTTCGGGTTCGGGTCGATGGCCGCCGGCAGCCGTGGGCACTGGGCCGATCTCCGCGTCCTCGTCCGGCAGCAGGATCTTCTGCATCGCCTGCTTCTCGGCCCGGTAACTGTCCATGTCGATCGCTTCGAGGATGCCTCGGGAGAGGTCGTCCTCCTGGGGCGCGGGTAGCTTCGAGACCAGGAAGTTCAGGAAGATCGACCGCTTCTCCCAGTCCGCGTTGGAGTAGGGCAGGATCGACGACAGGAAGCCGTAGGTGCGTACGAAGGCCTTGGCCTTGCCTTTGAAGTCGACCTGCCCGTCTTCGTCCAGCTCGCTGAGGTAGGTCGCGACGCACGCATCGAGGATCGGGTCGAGCTGGTCACGTTCGGCTCCGCCCAGGTACCGTGACACGAACGCGTCGATCTGCTCGGCGGAGTAGACCTGCGCGGCGTCGAGATCGGACTGCAGGTCGTGCAGCTTGTCGGGGTCGGTTTCCTCGGCCAGGATCGTTCCCCGGTAGAAGTTCGCGAAGGAGTCCCGGATGATCTCCGTGTCGTTCAGGAAGTCGAGCACGAAGACGTCGTGCTTCCCCGGATGCGCCCGGTTGAGCCGCGACAGGGTCTGCACCGCCTTGATGCCCGAGAGCGTCTTGTCGACGTACATCGTGTGGAGGAGCGGCTCGTCGTAGCCGGTCTGGAACTTGTCGGCGCAGACCAGGAACCGGTAGGGGTGTTCCTGGATCTTCTGCGCGATGCGCGCGGCCGGGAAGCCGTTCAACGAGGCTTCGGTGACCTTCTCGCCTCCGTACTCGTGCTCGCCCGAGAAGGCCACGATGGCCTGGTATGGGCTCTTCCTGGCTTCCAGGTAGTCGCGGATGGCGTGGAAGTACTGGATCGCACGTTCGACGCCGTTCGTGACGACCATCGCCCTCGCCTCGCCGCGAATCCTCCTTTGAGCGACGACCTGGTCGTGGAAGTGGTCGACCATGATCTCGGCCTTCAGCCGGATCGCGTGGTCGTGTCCCTCGACGAAGCGCCGCAGCTTCCGCTGCGCCTTCTTGACGTCGAACTCCGGGTCGCCCGGCACCCTCTTCGCCAGCTTGTAGTAGCTCCTCACCGGCGTGTAGTGCTTCAGCACGTCGAGGATGAAGCCCTCCTCGATCGCCTGCTTCATCGTGTAGGTGTGGAAGGCCCGGTGCTTGACGGAGCCGTCGTGTTGCGGCTCCGGAGTTCCGAAGTTCTCGAGGGTCTTGTTCTTCGGTGTTGCCGTGAACGCGAAGTAGCTGGCGTTCGGGAGCAGCTTGCGCGACTCCATCAGGCGGTTGATCTGGTCCTCGTACGTCTCGTCCTCGCCTCGCTCGCCGGCCTCGGAGAGTGCCCCTGAGATCGCCGCGCTCGTCTTGCCGCCTTGGCTGGAGTGGGCCTCGTCGATGACGATCGCGAACTTCCGCCCTCGTTGTTCGTTGCCGATCTCGTCGAGGATGAACGGGAACTTCTGGATCGTCGTGATGATGATCTTCTTGCCGGCTTCGATGAACCGGCGCAGGTCGCCGGAGCGGTCGGCATGACCGACAGTCGCGCCGACCTGGGCGTACTGTCGAATCGTGGCGTGGATCTGCCGGTCGAGGATGACCCGGTCGGTGACGACGACGATGGAGTCGAAGACCGGCGCGCCGTCCCTCTCCAACCCGATGAGCTGGTGGGCCAGCCAGGCGATCGAGTTGCTCTTCCCGCTCCCCGCCGAGTGCTGGATCACGTAGCGTTGACCGGCGCCATGTTCGGCCGCGTCAGCCAGCAGCCGCCGGACCACGTCGAGCTGGTGGTAACGAGGCCAGATCTGGGTCTTCCTCTTCTTGCCGGTCTTCTCGTCCTTCGACTGGACGACCTGCGCGTAGTTCTCAAGGATATTCGTCAGACTCTCGCGCTCCAGGATCTTCCGCCACAGGTAGTCGGCGGCGAGGCCATTCGGGTTCGGAGGATTACCGCGGCCGTCCTTCCAGCCGCGGTTGAAGGGCAGGAACCAGGAGGCCTTACCCCGAAGCTGTGTGCAGAAGCGCACCTCCTTCTCGTCCACCGCGAAGTGCGCCACGCAGCGGCCGAGTTCGAAGAGCTTCTCGCGCGGATTGCGGTCCTTCTTGTACTGCTCTTCCGCGTCGCCGACGGTCTGTTTGGTGAGGCTGTTCTTCAGTTCGAACGTGATGACGGGCAGGCCGTTGATGAACAGCCCGATGTCCAGTGCCAGTTGGGTCTGGTCCTGGCTGTAGCGCAGCTGTCGCGAGACCGTGAACCTGTTCTCGTCGAAGCGTTGCTGGGCAGCCACGTTGTCGGCGGACGGCGTGCCGTAGAACAAGTCCAGTTCGTGTGCCCCGTGCTTGACGCCATTGCGGAGCACATCGATCGTGCCGCGTCTGCTGATCTCGCCCTGCAGCCGGGCGAGGAACTTTCTCCGGGTCGGGCTGTCCTCGTTGAGGGAGAGCCTCTCCGCGGCTTCGGGCCGGGTCACACGGAGAAAGGCCGAAAGCTGAACGAGGTCGACGCAGTAGTCCCGGTCGTAGTCGCGCGGGTCGCCGGCCGACCAGCCGACACCGCCGTGGTGGACTCGCTGCTCCCGGAGTTCGCCGTCTGTTGGCGGATCGCAGGGGTGTCCTGTCAGCGCGGTGCAGATCAGGCGTTCGAGACCGCGTTCCGTTGTGTCGGTCGTCACGTTTCGTCCGAGGACCCGGCGGGCGAGTAGCCAGCCATCCCAACCCGTGCGCGGGCACGGTCGTAGAGCTCCTCGCGGGACAGGTTCTCGCGAGCCGAGAAGCCGGGCGAGTCGGCGCGGATGTCCTCGATGACTTTGTCCAGCTTCCTGTGCCGGCGTTCCGCTTCCCCAGGAGTGCTTTCCGTGACCAGCGGGCAGCTCGCCGTCAGGCCCTTCAGGTATTCCCGCACGAGCGCCTCGACGGACGTGCCCGTCTTCGCCGCGTAGACTCGGCAGCGCCTGAGCGTCTCGTCGTCCACGGATACGGTGATGTTCCTCACGGTCATGGCCTCACGGTTCTTGGACCACGCAGCCTATAAGCGAACGCTGAGGAACCGGGGCGCTGGCGTGGCTTGGCACTGCCAGCTTCAGGTCCGCGGGGTCAGGTGACGGCGGACACCGGAGGCGATCGGGAGATCGCCGGCCCGTCGGACCGACGCCTCAGACCCCCTGGAACAGCGGCCCGCACGCGGCGCTGCCGGGCGTCCAGCCCTGCTCCACGAGGGCATCCCGGGCCAGTTCCACCTGCCGCGGCGTGAACTTCCGCTTCCGGCGGTCCCAGCCATGAACTGCCGGGACGACATCGTTGCCTGTCCAGGCGTCGTCGTTCAGGATCCAGTGCACCGTCGCGAGGAGCTCGAGGCCGTAGGGCGACTCGAAACCCTCGATGAGGTCGGAGACCCGGTGGAGACGCTGCCCTGTGTCGTTGGCGCCATCGACGAACGTAGCGGCTTTCTCGACCGCGCCGGGCAGGAGCTCCAGGGGCTTCGCGGGCGCATCGCCGCCGTCTTCGTACCCCGAGACGAAGTGGCCCTCGACGGCGTGAAGAACGTGCCTGAGGTTCTCGGCGTATGGCCCGTAGGGCCCCTTGCTGAATCTGAGTCGCAGCCCCTCGCCGGCCGCCTGCATGAAGTACATGAGCTTGTGGACCTCGAGCAGGGTGACGAAGGGATCGAGCAGGCCCCGCGTGTAGCGGTCCATCAGCTCGACCATTACCGCCCGCGCCGCCGTCATCTTCGGTCTGGCAGGCGGTGCGACCGACCGTTCGCTCTTCCATTCGTCGGAGGGTTCGAAGATGACGACGTTCACGTCGTCCAAGTCGCTGAGTGCGGCCTCGGCCCGTTCGCGCACTCGTCCCCAATCAAGACCGCCAAGTCCGCTTCCCAGGGGCGGCAACGCGATCGACCGGATTCCCCGTGCCCGAACTTCCTTCGCGAGGTCGACGAGGCCCGCCTCAATGTCGTGCATCCGGCTTCTGGACCGCCAGTGCCGCTTCGTTGGGAAGTTCAGGATGAACCTGGGATTCGTCAGCGCGCCGGTCTCATAGACGAACACCCGGCCCGGCCGGACCGCGCCGGCCTCGCATGCTCTCGCGTAGGCGCGGAAGTTCTCCGGGTACGCCTTCTTGAACTGGAGCGCGATCCCGCGCCCCATTACGCCGACGCAGTTCACCGTGTTGACGAGGGCCTCCGCGTCCTCGTGCAGGATGTTGCCGGTCTTGAACCGGATCATGGCGGATCCTCCAAGCGGGTGTTCAATAGTACCAGTCGGAACGCGCGACGACCGGGGGCCGGTGGCTGCCGGCGTTCACGGCGGCGATGGCAGCTTCCCGTGCCGCTTCGGTGCATCCGACCCGGCGGACCAGCGTCCAGGCGACGGAACGCTCGACGAGGAACTCGGCCTGCTTGCCTTCCTGTCGGCCCCTCCAGTCGCTTGCACCGACAGCTTCCCAGTCGATCTCGTGCAGGCGCGCAAGGTCCGCGCGGTCCTCGAAGTAGCTCGACCCGGCGTTCGACAGGGTGAACGCCCACTTCCTCCGGCGCTCGTTGGCCCAGGCCACGGACTCGTACAAGTCGAGTTCAAGGTGGAGGATCTGGTCCTGGCCGCCACGGTACGCGAGCTCCGGGCTGTTGGCCATGTGGATCACGAAGAGCATGACCGAGCGCGGGCAGAAGTAGAACGGCACGCATTCGCCGACCGCGAGGTCCGGATGGCTGGTCAGGTTTGTACCAAGGCGACGCTCCTTGATTGAGGACATGCCAATCTCCGTACCGGGCGGCTTGCGCCTTCTGACTTCCGCGTCGCTCCAGATCCCGCCCGACCGGATGATGGAACGCAGCCGATCCACGTGGACTATGTGGTAGAGCTTGGGGTTGGTCGGTACCGTCATGGCCGGTGTTCGGCGGGTGCCGGGCATCCACACTCCCTCGGCGGTGAGTTGGCGGGCGCGCCGCTCGGTGGTCCCTCGGACTGGCTCTCTTCCGTCTCCGAGGGGTCGACCACGGGCAGCGAGGCCGCCGCTTTGCGCACGTCGAGCTTGCCGGTGACGACGTCGGCAGTCAGTCGCATGCGGAGTTCTTGGAGAAGAGCGATCTGTCGGTGAGCGGCGTCCACGCCGGCGTCTATCCGGTCGGAGGCAGTCTGGAGGTACTTGACGATGCGTTTCTGCTCTTCCAGCGGCGGGCACGGCGAGGCCATCCGCTTGAAGGCGTCCCAGTACAGGCGGTTCCGGTCCGACACGATGCCGCGCGAGTTCCTGTTGACCTGCTGCTTGTAGTCGTCGGTCCGAAACAGGTGGTCGTAGTAGGCGACTTCGACGCCCGGCAGCGGCCGCGCCACGACATAGGCCGGGCTGACGAGACCGTCTAGGGGGACGATGCCGACCGCGCCTTGCCACAGGCGCATCATGTTGTACGCGATGTCACCTTTGGCGGCTCTCTTGTACTTGTCGCGGTCGGTCATCTGTTGTTTGCGGCTGCCGTCCTCCAAGTCGCGGGTCTGGACACCCGTGCGCAGCGAAACCTCGAGGACAGGCAGATCGCCGAAGCCGGTCTCCTGTCGTTCGGCGAACAACCGGCCGTTTCGACGCAAGCGCCAGTGCGCCGGCACTTCGGGCAGCCAGTCCAGGCCGGACTTACGGTAGACGGGATAGGGCCGGCGGGTTCGCGCATCGATCTGGCCGGTGACGGTTTGGTGGATGACGGCTTGCTTCTGCTCCTCCAGCAGCGCCATCAGCTCCTCCTTGTCCCGGATGTACCGTCGGATGCGCTGATCGACGTAGTCGAGGAAGCGAACGATGGGCGCCTGCTCGGCCAAGGGAGGCAAGGGAAGTCGGATCGCCCCGATAGCCCCTTTGGCTAGCCCGTACCTCGTGACACCGTTTGCGCGAGGGCGAAACTGGTCCGCGCCGGCCGAACTGTGTAGGAACCAGAAGAGGTAGGCGCCCTCAAGTCCTTGGCGAGGCCGCAGCAGGGCGCAGTGGTAGCCGCAGAGGATGTCGTTCTCCGCACTCCGAAGGCCAGCCAGAGCAGGGATGCCGATGTCCTTCCAGTCTTCCGAGTCCTTGGTGATCAACACGTCGTTGCGCCTCAGGCGGAACCTCTCGATCTCGGCCACGGTTGCGGTTGCGGGCATGAATGCGATGTCGGGGAGGATTCGGTCGTTCCCGTAGACGTCCATGTAGTTGCAGAGCCGAACGGGTTGCTCGTTTTCGCGAACGTGCTTGTCCACGTTGCTGAGCCGAAGGTCGACGATGGAACGCAGGCGTCGCACCTCCCAATGCGCCGGCACATCCCCGAGCCACTCCACGCCGGAGCCCCTGGTTTCGGCGTAGGTGGGCAGGCTCAGGGCCGCCGCCGCGGCGCCTTCAAGAAGCGGGCTCGGTTCCATGAGTACTGCGTCGCCGAGAGTCCGGGCGGTCGGGGAATGGCGCGGTCTGGCGGGTCGCCAGTCGCCGGCGGCTCACGGGGTCGCCCCGTTCATCGCGGCGGCGGGCCCGCCACTGGCGACCTTCCGCCGCGCGTCTCCTGCCGGCGCAGCCACGCTTGGTCGTTCAAGTCTCTACGCTCCGGGATCCGGACGCGAGGAGTACAACTCGGTCGGCTTGACTTTGCGCGACCGCTCCCAGATGCGACGGAGGATGGGGTCCGTGATCTCCACGTTGTTCATCCAATCCACGCGTTCCTCGGGAGTCATGGCCTCCAACTTCCGATTGATGCGGTCCCTCTGCTCGCGCATGAAGCCGACGCAGTCGAAGCTCTTGTCGTTCGGGTCGCGAAAGTTCTCGCCCAGGATGGCCAGAGGCTCGTACATCGCGATCTGGGGATGACCGAGTTCCCGGTTGACGGCGTCGAACTTGGGCCCGCGGTAGACGTTCAGGAGGTGCTTGTGGTTCCAGCTCGCGACCGTGTCGACGTTTGCGAGCGTGGCGAAGGCGACGTGCAGGGCTGCGGGTCGCGTGGCCGCGTCTACGGCGCCCGCTTCGATGTAGCGGTCGGCGAGTTCCTCGGCTGGTTCCGACGGTTCCAGAAACTCCGAGTGCTCCCGCGGCACTGTACCTGGCAGCGCTCTCGCGGCCTCGGTCGCCGATTCCAACTCGCCCGCGACCGCGGCCGACAGGACGAGGGTCATGTCGCCGGCACGGAACCGCTCGAACAGCTTCCGGGACGACTCCCTGATCCAGTACTTCTCGTTCTCGCAGGCGGAGAACACGGAGGAGTCGACGTACACGCGGGGCGTTTCCAGCCAGGACGGAACCGGGTACATCGCCTCAGCGGTCATCGTCCACCTCCTTCGACGGACCGGGCGCCATGCCGCCCATGATCTCAGCCAGCAGACCCTCGGTCTGCGTCTCCAGCGTCAGGATGTCGGCCTGGATCTCCGCCAGCGGCCGCATCGGCTCGGGCTTGTAGAAGTAGCGGTTGAAGCTGATCTCGTAGCCGGTCTTCACGGTCTTGGGGTTGTACCACCCATCGGGGGCCCACGGTAGGACCTCGCGGCGCAGGAAGGTCTCGATGCCGCCGTCCTCCTGGAGCGGGATCTGCTCTGTGTCGCGTAGTTCGGTGTCCGGCTCGTACTCGACGACGGCGGTCCGGCCGTCGACCTTCGCCTCGAACAGGCCGCGCAGCGGGTCGGCGGCGACGCCTCGCTTGTGGACCTTGCGGATCACGGGCGGCGTCTCTTCGCCTTCGCCGCGGACGCCGGAGGCCTTGAGTTCGCGGATCGCGCCCGCGGTGTAGGCGCGGCCTCCGTCGATTCCCTCGATGCGGAGCGGCCGCTCGACGGTGACCTTCCAGTAGCCGAAGACCTCGTTGTCGAAGATCCTGCTTTCGTCCGTCTCCTCGAAGGCGAGGTAGGCGCCACAGATGCGGGCGATGTCCTCGTCGCCGAGTTCGCAGTTCTTCTTGCCGAGGTTCTTGCGCAGCGGCTGGAACCGCTTTGTGGCGTCGATGAGCTGCACCTTGCCCTGGCGGTGCTCCGGCTTGCGGTTCGTGAGCACCCAGACATAGGTGGCGATGCCGGTGTTGTAGAACATGTTGAGCGGCAGGGCGACGATCGCCTCCAGCCAGTCGTTCTCGATGATCCATCGTCGGATGTTGCTCTCGCCTTGCCCAGCGTCGCCGGTGAACAGGGAACTGCCGTTGTGGACCTCGGCGATCCGGCCGCCGAGCGGCGTGTTCCGCTTCATCTTGGCGAGCTTATTGGCCAGGAAGAGCATCTGGCCGTCGCTGCTGCGGGTAACGAGGGAGTACTCCGGGTCGCCGGCGTGCTCGATCAGAAATCGCGGGTCGCGCATGTCCTTCTTGCCGCCCATGCGCGCGAGGTCCGTCTTCCAGCTCTTGCCGTAGGGCGGGTTGGAGAGCATGAAGTCGAACTCGCGGGCCGGGAAGGCGTCGTTCGAGAGCGTGGAGTGCTCCGGACCGCCGACGATGTTGTCAGCGGCCGCGCCTTCGCCCTTGAGCAGCAGGTCGGCCTTGCAGATGGCGTACGTCTCGGCGTTGATCTCCTGGCCGAAGAGGTGCGTGGAGACCTGCTTGCCACGCTTGGCGGCGAGTGATTGGAGCACGTCCTCGGCCACGGTGAGGATGCCGCCCGTGCCGCAGGCGCCGTCGTAGAGCGTGTAGGTGGCGGACTGGAGTCGATCGGCCACGGGCAGGAAGACGAGCTTCGCCATGAGCTTGACCGCGTCGCGCGGCGTGAAGTGCTCACCGGCCTCCTCGTTGTTCTCCTCGTTGAAGCGGCGGATCAGCTCCTCGAAGATCGAGCCCATGCCGTGGTTGTCGAGGCCGGGGTGCTTCACGCCGCCGTCGCCGTTCATTACCGGTTCGGGCCCCAGGTTGATGTCGGGCGAAGTCAGCTTCTCGATCAGCGTGCCGAGCGCGTCGGCCCGGGAGAGGCGCGGGATCTGGTTGCGGAACTCGAAGTTGTCGAGGATGTCCTGGACGTTCGGGGAGAAGCCGTCGAGCCACGCCTCGAAGTCGGCCCGGAGCTGCTGCCGGCCGGCGCGGGCGCGCAGGTCCCGCAGCGTGTAGCTGGACGTGTTGTAGAAGTCCTGCTTCGCCGCGTCCCGCAGGGTGGCGTCCTGGTCGACGATCCCAAGCTCGTCGAGGGTCGCCTTTACCTGCAGGACGTGCTGCTTGCGCGGTTCCAGCACCGCGTCGAGCCGACGCAGCAGGGTCATCGGCAGGATGACGTCGCGGTACTTGCCGCGGACGTAGAGGTCGCGGAGGACGTCGTCGGCGATGCCCCAGATGTAGCCGGTGATCCAGCTCAGGGAGGCGTTGTCCACTTCAGCCGGCAGGCTCGGAGGGCAGGACTTCACCTGTCGCCGCGAATCTCGTCGAGGAGCGCCGTCACCTCGTCGTGCGGCCATTGCTCCTCTCTGGACGGTCGTGTGTAGACGGCCGCGACGTTCGGCTTGGCGAGACTGACCTCGCCTGCCAGCGCCAACCGCATCGACTCATCGTCGGTGTCGGGCGGGTCGACTGGCCAATGCTCGGCCTCGTACGCCTCGACGAGGGTGGCGAGGGCTTCGAGTTCGTCCCCTTCAGGCGTGCCCGACGCGGCGCCCATCAGACGGTCTCCGGCCTTCAGCGCCTCGTCGTAGTCCGTCTCGTTCCGGATTGGCCTGACCTTCAAGTTCGTCTCCCTGGTCGGCGTGGCTGGCTGGGTGTACTCGGGGTCGGGACTTACCGGAAGAGGGCTTTGCGTACTACGTCTTTCGCCAGACCATGAAACGCGGCTACGTCGCGAACGAGCTCGTTGAGCGTTCCGACTCGGAGGTTCCGATGGCGAGGCACGGTCACACTGTGGCTCTTGTCGCCGACGGTCAAGGCGAGGGTCATGTGGCTGCCCCTCGTTCGAGTCACGCGATAACCGTACTCGCGGCGGAGCCGTCTTGCGGCCTCGTTACCGGAGAGGTCGCGAGGCAGCTTCATATCGCTTCATACCGCGATGGCCTCCTCCGTGACGAGGTGCAGCCGGATGACCCTGGGAGCGTCCTCCCCGTCGAAGTGGCAGAGCACGGCGTCCCGGACCATCTCCTTCAGGTCCTCCCAGTCGTCGCCTTGCGTGAAGATGCTGTAGCCGAGCGCCTTGGCGTCGTAGCCACCCTCAACCGCCTCGGTTACTTCAAAGATGATCTCGGTTGGCCTCATTAGGTCGTTCTCCGACAAGCATGGAGGCTAGCAGCACATGGCTAAGCGCGTGCTGAGCCGTTCTCTGACTTCCCCGCTGCCGCCTGGGCGGGCCGAGGCCCGGCGGAGCCAGGCAGCCGGTAGCGCTGCTTCCGGCATCTTCCGCCGTCTTGCTGAGGGCCGGTCTACGCCCACAAACCCCGAATCACCTCGCCCTTGACCAGCTCTCTCGGCTGGTCCAGGTGATTCAGGATCTCCATTGCCGGATCGATCCCCAGTGTGTAGTACACGGTCGCCAGCAGGTCGTTCGGGTGGACCGGCTTCTCGCGGGGGGCGGAGCCGGTCTCGTCGGATTCGCCGTAGAGCTGGCCGCGGGAGACGCCGGCGCCGGCGACCATCGCGGTGTAGCAGTAGGGCCAGTGGTCGCGGCCGTCCGGGGAGTTGCTGTTGCCGGAGGTGCTGACGCCGAGGCGCGGTGAGCGGCCGAACTCGCCGACGGCGACGACGAGGGTCTCGTCGAGGAGGCCGCGGTCGTCCATGTCGGACAGCAGCGCCGACAGCGCCCGGTCGAGGACAGGGCAGTGCAGGTTCTTGAGCGGCCCGAAGTTGGCAGCGTGCGTGTCCCAGGAGTCGACTTCGGGGTTACCGTTGGCGACCGCGGGCCAGTTGAGCTGGACGAAGCGGGTGCCGGCTTCGATCAGCCGTCTTGCCATCAGCGCGCCCTGGCCGAAGGTGTTCTTGCCGTAGCGCTCGCGCATCTCGTCGTTCTCGTTCGAGAGGTCGAAGGCCTGGCGCGCCTTGCCGGAGAGGACGAGGTCGTAGGCCTTCTCGTAGTACTCGTCGAGGGCCGAGTCGGCGACCGCCTTCTCGAGCTCGGGCAGCGAGGCGTTCAGACCCTTGCGGAGCTCGAAGCGGCCGGCGAGGCGTTCGGGCGAGGTCTCTTCGCGCAGTTCAAGGTCGCTGAGTTCGATCGGCTGGTTCGGGTCCTGGTAGAGCCGGTAGGGGTCGTAGGCCTTGCCGAGGAAACCGGCGGCGCCGCCCTTGCCGATCACGTTCGATTCCTGGAGCGGCCTCGGCATCTCGACGAAGGGGAGCATCGCGTCGTCGAGCGGCTTGAGCCTGGAGATGTGGGAGCCGGCGGTCGGGAAGTCGGCCGGCGTGGGCGGCTCGAGCTGGCCGGAGGGTGACACGCGGTCCGGCGGGTAGCCGGTCAGCATCTGGTAGATCGCGGCGGTGTGGTTGAAGAGCCCCTTCGGCGTGTAGCTCATCGACCGGATCAGGGTGCACTTGTCGACCTGGTCGGCCAGCAGCGGCATCGTCTCGGAGAGGCGGATGCCCGGGATCTTCGTGTCGATGGCGCCGAACTCGCCGCGGATGTTGGACGGCGCGTCGGGCTTCGGATCCCAGATGTCGATGTGGCTGGGACCGCCCTGGAGGAACAGGAGGACGACTGACCTGGCGCTGCCGAAGCCCTTGCCGCCCGCAAGCGCGTCGGCGGCGGCGGTCGCGGCGTGCGCATCGCGGAGCGCCAGGGTCTGGCTGAGCGAGATGCCGAAGATGCCGAGCGAGCCGACGCGGAGGAACTCGCGCCGAGTCGGGCCGTCGCAGGTGTGGCCGGACTGTCCTGGGATGACGAGCATGGTGGGCTCCTACGAGTTGAAGAGGAAGGCGTTCGAGTTGAGGAGCGCCCACATCAGGTCCTGGGCCGCCGCGGTGCGGCTGGCCGACGACTCGAAATGGCCCTCGGCGAGTTCGGCTTCGTCGCCGGTCGGCAGACGTCCGATGGCGGCGAGGTAGAGCTCGGCAATCAGCTCCTCGTTGTCCAGTCCTCCGAGTACGAGGTTCGCCACCCGCCCCTCGGGGTCGGCGATCGCGTCGGCGATGACGGAGCCGTTCAGCAGGCTGAGCGCCTGCGGCAGGCTCATCTCCGTCTTCCGCTCGCACTCGCAGGCGGTCTCGCGGTCCGGTTTGCCGAACAGGTCGAGGAAGCCCTCGATTCCCATGCTCGCCGTCATCACGTGTGGATCCGGGAGCGCCGTGGCGTCGAAGTCCTCGGGCAGGGTGTCGATCTCGAACCGGGAGTCGGTGGCGCGGGCGACGGCGTCCGCCAGTTGCTCGGCGCTCAAGCGCCGCGGTTCGTGGCGGGAGAAGTTGATCCGGTCGTCCTGGTTCCACTCGTTCGTCTGGAAGGACGACTGGTAGGCCCGTGAGGTGGCGATCGTCCGCATCAGGTGGCGGAGGTCGAAGTCGTTCTCGATCAGGTCGGCGGTCAGCGCGTTCAGGAGGGCCGCGTTGACCGGCTGATTCGAGGCGCGGATGTCGTCGACCGGGTCGATGATCCCGCGGCCCATGAAGTAGCTCCAGACGCGGTTCGCGATCGCCGGGGCGAAGTAGGGGTTGTTCGGCGACGTCAGCCAGTCGGCCAGCGCGGCGCGGCGGCCGAGACCCTCGCCGAGGTCCGGCGCGCCCTCGACCGGCACCAGGTACCTGGGCGGCACCACCGCGTTCGTCTTCGGGTGCAACTGCTCGTTGTCGCGTCGCTTGTCGAAGACGATCTCCTCGCCGGTACGGAAGCCCGGACGGACGCCCAGGCCGGCGAAGAAGGCGGTCATCTCGAAGTACTGGTTCTGGGTCCAGCGTTCGAACGGGTGGTCGTGGCACTGGGCGCAGACCATCCGCACGCCCATGAAGAGCTGGGTCGTCGTCTCCATCGCCTCCTTCGGATCGCGGGCGGCGCGGAAGTAGCTGGCGGCCGGCTGATCGAGCGTGCTGCCGGAGGCCGTCACCAGTTCATGGACGAGTTCGTCGTAGGGCCGGTTCTCCTCGATCGCCTCGCGCAGCCAGCCGCGGAAGGTCAGCATGCCCTTGTAGCTCATGAACTTCCGGTTGCTGCGCAGCAGGTCGCCCCACTTGAGCGTCCAGTGGTCGACGTAGGCGTCGCTTGCGATCAGCTCGTCGACCAGGCGGTTCCGCTTTTCCTGGGTGGGCCTGTCGTCGGCGAGGAAGGCGCGCACCGTCTCGGGAGTCGGGATCTGGCCGGTCAGGTCGAGCGAGGCGCGGCGGAGGAAGGCGTCGTCGTCGACCGGCGCCGACGGCAGAACCTCGATTCGCTGGAGCTTCTCGTCGATCAGTTCATCGATGTAGTTGGCCTGGGGCAGCGCGGTCCACTCGAAGCCCTCGCGGCCGCTGAGCACGGTGGCGGGCGCGGTGGCGAACTGTCCCTCGTAGCGGACGAGCAGGGTGCTTTCGCCCCGGCGCAGCCCCTCGGCGACGGGGCCGGACGGCGTCTCCTCGATCGCCATCGTCTCCGTGTTGCTGCTGGTCACATGCGCCTCGCGGGTCACGTCGCGGCTCTTGCCGTCGCCGTAGTGCGCGATGACGGTTGTCTGCTGCCGCATCCCCGGCCGGTTCATGAAGACCTCGGCCGGGTGGATCTCGAGGCGTTCGACCCGGTCGCGCGCGAGATCCCCGTAGGGCACGCCCGCCCTGATCCAGTCGAGGATGAGGTTGTAGTAGCGGCCGCCGGGATCGAGGCGCAGGCCGCCTTCGTGGGGGACCTGCATCGTCGGCTTGGCGAGCATCAGGGAGCGCTCCGGGTCGGCGCGGTTGAATCGCCGGCCGGACATGTCGTAGAGCAGCGACTGGTAGTCGAACTCGGGGTCGTAGCCGCGCAGCGACAGCTTGAAACCGTTCTTGCCCTTGGCTGCGCCGTGGCAGGTGCCGTTGGAGCAGCCGACCTTGTTCATGGCGGGCAGGACGTCGCGGATGAAGGTGACGGGTTCGGCGGCGTCGGTCGCGGCGTTGGCGGCGGCGCCGGGGATTGTGGCGGCGATCGTGAGTGCGAGGGCGACGGGCAGGCCGGCGCACCCAGTTGGACGTCTCATCTGCCCTCCACCTCCATTCGCGCGGTCACGGGGACCGTAGTGTAGGCGGAGCGGACTTCCCGCTCGCCGGCCAGCCAGGACGACGACGTGATCAGGAAGTCGTAGTCGCCCGCTTCGACGGCGTCCGACGCCTCGCAGTCCAGCCGGAACCTGCCGTCATCCTCGGGCTCGACTTCGGTGCCGTCGCAGACGACGCCGGTGGGCAGCGCGTCGGCGCGCAATTCGACCGGTTGCCGGAAGCTCTCCTCGCGGTGCAGGACGCCTTCAACCGTGCCCTTCCTGCCGGACCGGACACTCGCCGTGGCGACTTCGATCCGGTAGCCCGGAACGATCTCGAGCGTCACGCCGGGCGTGTAGAGGCGTTCGGGACGTCCGCCCACCGTGACTTCGCCGGTGAGGGTCACGGTGTAGCGGTCGTGCTGGGTGCCGTCGCTGCTTCGGATCAGCTTGCTGCCCTCGGCCTTGTTGTAGTCGTCCCTCTCGGTCGTCTCGACCCGGAACTCGCCCACGCCCACGCCGATCAGGGCAGTGACGACCATGGGCGGATTCACCGGGGCCTCCTCTCCCGGTGGCGCCTCGAACTTCCAGCCGAAGTCGAACGGCATGCCCTTGACCAGCCTCACCGTCTCGGACGCCAGGCCGACCAGCCGCGGTCCGGGCCGGCCGGTGAGCAGGACCGGCAGGCGGGTCTCCAACCAGGGAGCGCTGAACGAGCGTTCGGCCTCCGTCGTGTAGCTGCGGCCGTCGCCGGCGCGGACCGCGGTCGTGCTTCCCGGCACGGTCGCCCGGCGGTGGATCACGGTGCCGTCCTCGAGCACCGCTTCGCCCCGGATCTCCAGGTCGAAGCGCCGGCGCGGAGCGTCGAGATCGGCGGTGACCAGGATCCGGCCGGCGCGCGCCAGGGTGCGCGTGTCGAGGTCGCGCACTTCCCTGGTGATCCATCCGTCCCGGGCCTCGATGCCGGCGGGCGGTTTCTCGACGTAGAGGCGGATCGGACCCAGATAGCCGCGGCGCACGGCGCCGATCTCGATCGGCTTCGTAGCGCCGTTGTTGAGCGTCAACTGGGCCGTGCTCAGGCGCAGCTCGAAGTCGGGGCCGTTCGCCGTCGCCGTCAACCGGTAGCCGAAGCGGGGACCGCCGCGGCCCACCAGGTCCTCGACCGTGACGTGCAGCTCGTCCACTCCTTCCGGGGTCTCGACCATGACCCAGGGGTCGAATGAGGTCGCGGTCGGCGACAACAGCCGGAAGGTGTCGGGATCGGGGATGTCGTCGCCGGAGGAAGCCAGGTACTCGCCGTCCGGCGTCGTGACGGTCAGCACGCCGAACAGGTCCGAGGAGCCGAGCGCGGCTCCCTCGACCTCGATGAGGAGCTTCCGGCCCGGCTCGACGGCGATCCGGTACCGGTCCACCTCGCCGGCGTCGTCGATCCGCCCGTTGACGACCACTGGGGTGTCGAGGGCCTCATCGACGGCCGTCTGGCTCTCGAGAACCTCGGGATGGCCGCCGACCACGACCCGGAACGGCAGGGCCGCGCTGGTCTTCCTGGTGGAGGGGCCGACGCTGTCGAAGGCGTTCTCCGTTTCGACGGTGTGGGCGACCTCCCTGGTGGCGGCCGCGCTGCCGCCGGTGAGTTCGAATCGCGTCTCTTCGCCGCGGCGCGCTCCCAGCGGGAAGACGGCGTCGGCGTACTCGTAGTCCGAGGCGGCGATCAGCTTCAGGCGGTAGAAGTTCCGCCTCTGGTCGCTGAAGCGGGCGTCGTGGACTTCGACGACGTACTCCCCGGCCTCGGGCGGCTGCCAGTCGAGACGGGCGTCGACGTCAACGCCAGGTCCCTCCTGGTTGGAGGCGATCTCGCTACCTTCGCCGTCGAGCAACCGCAGCACCGGATCGATCGCGGAGCCGACGCGCCGCGCCTCGACCTCGAGCACGAGCCGCTCGCCCGGTGCGGCCTGGAAGCGGTAGCGGTCCCGCTCCGCCCCGTCGAGCGTGCCGTTGACGACAACCGGCAGTGCATCGATTCGCGGCGTTTCGGCGGCATCGACGACGTTCCGCAGACTCCGCTCGGAGACCTCGGACACGGTGTCCACCCGGAATAGCAGGGCGTTCGACAGTCCGTCCTCGCTGATGGCGCGCAGCGGGTAGAGCCCCGGCGCGGCGTCGGCGTCGATTTCGACCAGAAACACGGCGGCCTGGAGGTTGCGGTCGTTCGGTCGCCTCTGTTTCTGCAGCCGGTCGTCGTCGGCGGCCTCGCCGAGGCGGGCGAACGAACCGGGCAGCGTGCTTTCAATCTCCATGTCGCTGGCTATTCCGTAGCCCTCGATCACCAACCGCAGGGCTCGCCCCTGCTGGCCGCCGTGCGGATGCATGTCGACGAGATTGGGAGGCGGTCCCGCGGCGGCCGCGACCGTGGCGACGGCTACGCCGGCGAGCGAAAAGGACGCGCCTCGCAGCAGTCGATGACCGTTCACGGCGCTCCTCCGGCGGTCGTCACTCCCTGGGGATTGCCTTCAAGCGGCACCGGCACGAACTCGTGCAGCAGTTCGCCGTCGCCGGCGCGGTAGAGCCTCAAGCGACCGTCGAAGCCCGCCGTCGCCAGCTCGGCGCCGGTCGGGTCGAAAGCCATCGTGTAGATGCCGGCGCTGTGGCCCGAGGCGGTCGCGGCCCGCTCGCCGGTCTCCAGGTCGTAGATCGGCACCGTCGCCGCGGCGCCTCCGACCGCGAGACGGCCGCCGCGCGGATCCACCGCGAGCGCGAAGATCTCGCCATCCTGGCGCTCGAACTCCCGGACGAGGGTCGAGTCGTCGGCGATCAGCATCTTCCGGGCGCGGTCCATCCGGTAGTAGTAGGGCACGCGGTCCTCACCGCCGATCACGACCGCCTCGATGCGCGGGTTCCGGACGATCGCCGCAAGCTCACCGCGCAGCAGGTTCACGTTCTCGATGAAGGCGCCGCTCGAGGCGTCGATCAGCTTGGCGGCCCGGTCGCGGCCGACGGAGACGATCCGCCGGCCGTCGCCGCCAAAGACGACCCCGAGCACCCAGTTCTCGTGGTGGTTCATCCGCAGCAACTCGCGGCCGCTCGTCGCCTGGTGGATGCGAACAGTGTGGTCGGCGCAGCCGATCGCGAGGCGGCGTTCGTCCGGCGACACGGCGAGGCCGAACAGCGTGTCGTGGCAGAGCATGTTCGACACCCGGAGCTTCCGGTCCTCGACGTCCCAGATCTGGATCTCGCCGAACCGCGCCGGCGTCCCGCCGGTGGCGATCAGCCGCCCGTTCCTGAGAAACGCGAGCCCCTGGATGCGCTCCGAGACGCTGCTGAAACGCGCCTCCAGGCTGTCGCCGCCGTCGATCCTCGAGCGACGGTGGAGCAGCACCTCCCGGTTGCCCGACACGGCCAGCCACTCGCCGTCGGCGGAGTAGGCGACCGCCGTGATCACCGGCGGCTGCCGGTAGACGATCGGCCCCCTCGCCGCGCCGAGCCGCATCTCCTCCGGCGTGTCGTCGTCGGCCCCGGCCGCGATCCAGTCACCGATCGCGGCGATCTCGGCCTCCGCCAGCGGTTCCGCCCGCATCGGCATCGCCGGCTCGATCTCTCCCCGAAGCATCTGCAGCATCCGGCTCTCGTCCGGCTTGCCGGCCACGAAGGCAGGGCCGCTCATCCCACCCGCGGCCAGCCCGTCGAAGCTCGTCAGGTTCAACTCACCACCCAACTGCGCCGGCTGGTGGCAGCCCTGGCAGCGTTTCTGAATCATGGGCCAGACGTCCCGGTAGTAACTCGGCCCCCCGTCCTGAGCCATCGCCCCACTCTGGATCCCAAGGAACGAACCGACGAACGCCAAGGAACCGAGAGCCCGTAGCACGAGGGCTTCCAGCCTGAGTCGGGTCCGGAGGGGGCGGACTCCAGCGGCCTTGGAGCGAGCGACTCCCAACAACCCTGCGCAGGGCAACGACCAACCGAAGCGAGCGGAACGGAGTGAGCGCCGTCCCCCCAATCTCCCCTGAGCGCGAACGTCCGATGGAGACCGCCCCCTCCGGACCCGACTCAGGCGGGTGTTCACCGAGCTAAGCCAGGATCGAGTCGACGACATTGCCGTGGACGTCGGTGAGGCGGAAGTCGCGGCCGCCGTAGCGGTAGGTGAGGTTGGTGTGGTCGATGCCGAGGAGGTGGAGGACGGTGGCCCAGAGGTCGTAGATCGTGACTTCGTCCTCGACGACGTGGTAGCCGAAGTCGTCCGTCGCGCCGTGGATCGTGCCGCCCTTGATCCCGCCGCCGGCGAGCCAGATCGAGAAGCCGAACGGGTTGTGATCGCGGCCGTCGGAGCCCTGGTGGAACGGGGTGCGGCCGAACTCGCCGGCCCAGATGACGAGCGTCTCGTCGAGCAGGCCGCGGGCCTTCAGGTCCTTCAACAGGCCGGCGATCGGCTGATCGACCTGGAGCGCCATGTTCCGGTGGCCGACCTCGAGGCCGGTGTGCTGATCCCACGGGTTCGCGGCCTGTCCCGCGTCCGTCGGTTCCGGCAGGCAGCTCAGTTCGACGAAGCGCACGCCGCGCTCGACCAGCCGCCGCGCGAGCAGGCACTGGCGGCCGTAGTCCGCCGTCGTCTGGTTCGGGTGGTCCAGCGCGTAGAGCTCACGGGTCGCCCGGGTCTCGCCGCTGATGTCGCAGAGTTCGGGCACCTCGGCCTGCATCCGGAATGCGGTCTCGTAGTTGCGGACTGCCGCCTCGACGTCGGCGTGGCCGCCGAGCCGCTCGAGGAAGGCCCGATCCATCTCCTGCACGAAGTCGAGCCGCTCGCGCTGTGCGGTCGGGGCTTCCAGCGCCTTTATGTTCTGAACCGCGTCGTCGGTGTCGCCGCGCAGGATGGAACCCTGGAACTCGGCCGGCAGGTAGCCGTTGCTGTAGATGCCGACGCCGCCGTGCGGGATGCCGGCCTGGCCGCTCTGCAGGACGACGAAGCCGGGCAGGTTCTCGTTCTCGGTGCCGAGCCCGTAGTTCACCCAGGCGCCTGCCGACGGGTGACCGACCAGCGGGAAGCCGGTGTGGAAGAAGTAGTTGCCCTGCGCGTGCTCGTTCACCGTGCTGGTCATCGAGCGGATGACGGCCAGGTCGTCGACGCACTTGCCGACGTGGGGGAACATGCTGCTGACCGGGATGCCGCTCTCGCCGTACTGCTTGAAGGGGAACGGCGAGGCGAAGATGTTGCCGTTCTGGTTGAACTGCGTGCGCTCGATCTTCGTCGGCATCGGCTTGCCGTGATCGCGGTCGAGCAGCGGCTTCGGGTCGAACGAGTCGACCTGGGAGACGCCGCCCGACATGTAGAGGAAGATCACGTGCCGGGCGCGGGCTCGCGGCGCCCCGTGGGCCGCTCCGGGCAGGAGCGCCGAGCCGAGCATGCCGTTCAGCGCGATCGCGCCGAACCCGGTGGAGACCTGGGCCAGCATCCGCCGGCGGCTCATCAGGGAACAGGTGTGATCGCTCATCGGAGGTACATGAACTCCTTCAGGTTGAACATGGCGTGCGCCAGTCGACGCCACGCGTCGCCGCCGTCTGCGCTCTGCTCGAGTTGATCCGCTTCCGCCTCGAGGCGCGCGATGCGGGACCAACTGCCGCGGTAGATGCGCGCCTGCTCCGCTTCCGACGGCGTTTCGACGTTGCCGAGCGCGGAGGCCGCGACGTCGGCGGGATCCAGGATGCGGTCGTAGAGGCGGGCCTGAAGCACGCCCAGGGTCGCGTCTCCGCCGCCCGCGAACTGGACACGCCCCTTCTCCAGGCTCATCGGAAGTTCCTGGCGGACGTCTTCCGGATCGGCCTCGGCGCCGTCCCGATACGCGGTCGAGGCGCCCTTGCGGTCCCGGGTCAGGATCAGGTGGGCGGGTGTCGACTCGTCGGTGCCCACCTCGCCCGGGGGGCCGGCGACCCAGGCTTCGAGCGTGTACTCCTCCAGCGTCCGCCGGATTGGCTTCGTCGTCACGACATCCGACGTCGCCAGCCAGAGTGCGCCGTCGTCCAGGCGAACGTCCCGGCCCAGCTTGAGTGGAAGAAAGCCGATGTCGTCGTAGACGCGGCCGTTCTTCGGCGGGTCGTCGAACTCCCACGCGGCCATCGCTCTGGGCGCCGACGCCCGGTGATAGAAGCGCAGCACACCGCGCGTCTTGTCCGCGGTGAAATCGCGGATCCCGGCGCTCTCCTCCCGGCGATCCATGGCCGCCGCGCTCCAGGCTTCCACGTCTTCCTGCGCGGGCTTCCGGTCCTGGGCCTGGTTGAGAAACTCCTCGGCGGCGCCGAGTTCCGGTTCGGTCGGGGGGCGGCCGAGGGCGAGGCGGAACATGGCGACGACGCGTTCGCGGTCGCTGTGCAGGTCGGGGTCCCGGGCGATCCGCTCGGCGAAGCGGGCGGCCAGGTGCATGACCTGGGTGTTGTTCATCATGAGCAGCGATTGTGCGGGCACGTTCGTCTGGTCGCGCTGGCCCTTGGTCGTCACCGGGGTGGGCAGGTCGAGGGTGTGGAGCAGTGGATCCGGCTGATTCCGAATGACCTGAACGTAGACGCTGCGCCGGTTCGACCAGCCGGGTTCCGGTTGGGTCTCGCCGGCGGTGACCGGTTCGAGCTGACCGGCCGCGATCAGCATCGAGTCGCGCACGGCCTCGGCCTCCAGGCGGCGCAGATGGGCATGGGAGAGCAGGTCGTTCCGGGGATCCCGTTCCCGGGCGGCCGGCCGTGGCGTCGACTCGAGCTGGAAGGCCCGGGTCGAGGCGAGCCGCCGCACGAACGTCTTCAGCGACCAGCCGTCGTCGCGCAACGTCGTCGCCAGATGATCGAGCAGGGCCGCGTTTGACGGGAACTCGCCCATCTGTCCGAAGTTGTCCGGCGTGGCGACGATGCCGCGGCCGAAAGTGTGGCCCCAGAGACGGTTCGCGATGACGCGTGCCGTGAGCGGGTTGCCGGGGTCGAGGACGCTCTCGGCCAGGGCCAGCCGTGGGTGGATCGAGTCGGCGTAGGGCTCGGGGTCGATCGCCTCGAGGAAGCGCTGGGGCACCGGTTCGCCGAGCTGCCGGTGATTGCCCCTCTCCATGAGCGGCTGATCGAAGCGCGGTCCGGCGAGCACCGCGGGGGAGCGGGTCGGCACCGGGATCCCCTCCTCGAGATCCCGGATCGCGTCGACGATCGGACCCGCCTCCGGCACGTCGCCGATGTCGTTCGGCAGCAGGCCGCGGCGAACGAAGCTCGCCAGGAAGCGGGCCTGGGCGTCGGTCATCGAACCGTCGCGCCAGGCCGCGACGGCGGCCTGAACCGCCTCGCCGTAGCGGGCCGCCAGTTCGCCTCGGTCGCCGGGCGCTCCTTCGATCTCGAACAGGGGCGCGGTGAACTCGGCCGGTTGGTCGCGCGGAAGCTCGCCGTCTTCGTCGAGCACGACCGCTTCGGTGATCCCGAACCAGGAGCGGTCCGACCGCCCGCCTGAGCTCTCGCCGGTCATCGGGTGATCGGCGGCCGTCACGAGCTCGATGTAGGCGTGGTCGCCGTCCCAGTAGTCGAGGTCCCAGTGCTGCCATTGCCACTTGCCGTCCGAGAGGGTCTCGATCGGATAGACCTCGCCGCGTTGGGGGTAGTTCTGGACCACGTAGCGCGCGATGGCGCCGCCGCGGCCGGCGATTCGCACCGCCAGCTTCTGCTTTGCCTCGACGAGGAACCGCGGCGACGAGAAGGTGCCGTTGTGGCGGTTGGTCAGCGAGTGCGTGTAAACGCCGCCCGGCAGGATGTCGGCGACGATCCTCCCGCCGCCCTGAGTGACTTCGTAGTTTCCGGCTTCCTGCGGCTTCGCCTCGGGAAGGCCGTTGCCGTGCCGGTACCACTGCTCGACATCCTCGGTTCGGCTCAGGTCCCAGCGCCGGACGGCGGGCGCCTGGCGCCGGGCCTCGAGTTGCTGCCTGCTCCGTTCGTAGGCGGCGGCCAGTTCCTGCCACTGCTTGGCGAAGGCTCCGCGGCCCCGGACCCGGCCTGCTCGCACCCAGGCGTAGAGCGGGTCGTAGGGCGACTGGCCGCCCGTGAGAGCCGCGGCCCACGGGCCGTCCGGCTGTTGCAGTCTCACCGGCACCTCGGCGGCGGCTTCGAGCCACGCATCGGCGAGCACCTGCCTCAACTCGCTCTTGAGCCGGACCAGGTCGTCACGGTGGGCGTTCCGCCGCGCCTCGTCGTCGATCGTCTGGACGCCGGGCCGGCCGTTCACCATCGTGCCGTAGAGGGCGTAGAAATCGGTCTGGCTGATCGCGTCGAACTTGTGGTCGTGGCAGCGGGCGCAGGCGACGGTCATCCCGAGGAACGCCTTGGAGACGACGTCGATCTGGTTCTCGGTGAAGCGGACCTGTTCGTCGAGGGCGTCGGTCGGTCCGAAGCCGTGCAGGACGAAGCGGTACTGGGCGATGCCGATGGCCGACTCGTTGATCCCAAGTTCCGCGTTCATCCGCGGTGCGTCCAGGAGGTCGCCGGCCAGGTGCTCCCGGATCAACTGGTCGACCGGCACGTCGGCATTGAGCGCCCGGATCAGGTAGTCGCGGTAGCGCCAAGCGTAGGGGACCGGGGGATCGCCCTCGCTGCCGTGCGACTCGGCGTAGCGGACCCAGTCCATCCAGTGCCGGGCCCAGCGCTCGCCGAAGGCCGGGTCGGCGAGCAGCCGGTCGACTTCGTCCGCGACCGCGGCGTCTCGGTCGACGGCGGCGCGGCGCTCGAAGTCGTCGACCTGCTCCGGCGTCGGCGGCAGGCCGGTCAGCACGTACGAGAGCCGGCGCATCAAGGTCGGCGGTTTGGCCAGCGGCGCGGGCTCGAGGCCGGCGTCGGCGATCCCGGCAGCGAGGAACCGGTCGATCGCACTCCCCGACCAGTCCCGCGACCAGTTCGCGTCGGTGATCTCAGGCGGTTCCGGGTCGTCGATGGGCTGCAGGCTCCACCAGCTCTTCCGCTGTTCGAGGATCGTCCGCCAGGCGGTCGCTTCCCTGAGCGCGTCGGCGGAGGGCGGTTCGTCCCTGGGATCGGGCGCGCCGATCTCGATCCAGCGCTCGAAGTCGGCGACCACGTCGTCGGGCAGCTTCGCGCCGCCCAGGGGCATGCGGAAGTCGAGGCTCGGGTGCGTCATCGCCCGCAGCAGCAGGCTGCTGCGCGGTTTGCCCGGCTCGATGGCGGGACCTCGCATGCCGCCCTGGAGCAGACCGTCCCGGTGGTCGAGGCGCAGTCCGCTCTCGGCGGTCTCGGTGCTGTTGTGGCAGGTGTAGCAGTGCTCGACCAGAACCGGTCGGATCTTCTGCTCGAAGAACTCGAGGTCCTCAGGGGCGAACTCCGCCGAGGCGGCCGGTCCGGCGCCGAGCAATACAGCAGCCAGGATCGCGGCGCCGAAACGCGGCGAGATCCTCTCTTTCGTCTTCATTGGAACGCTGTTCAGTCTACAACGGCTACCTGCGCTCGTACCGGTCGATCACGCTGCCGGCCACGCCCTCGCGGATGATCCCGAACAGCTCGCCTCGCCACCCGCGTCCCTTGGAGATCTCGGTCGAGATGACGACGACGACGAGGTCCTCGGCTGGCGCCACGTAGATGTACTGGCCGCCGTACCCACTGGCGATGTAGGCGCCGCGTTCCCGGGTCCCACGGAGCCACCACAGGTAGCCGTAGCCGCCGTAGATCCGGCCGCGCCCGCGTGGCCCGACGAGACCTGGGCGGGTGGACTGGTCGACCCACTGCCAGGGCAGCAGTTGCTCGCCGTTCCAGCGCCCCCGGTTCAGGTAGAGCTGACCGAACTTCAGCATGTCCCGCGGTAGAAGCGACAGGTTGTTCCCGCCCATGTGGACACCCTGGCGGTCGCGGGCCCAGGCCGAACGACGGATTCCGAGCGGGTCGAAGAGGTGTTCGCGGGCGAAGTCGTGGGTGCTCCGGCCGGCGGCGCGGGACAGGGTCGCCGACAGCAGGTGGGTGCCGCCGGTGCTGTACGAGAAACGGGTTCCCGGCTCGGCCTGGAGCGGCCGCGCCAGGGCGGCCCGCACCCAGTTGCGCGACGCGACCCAGGAGCCGTAGTTGCCGAAGCTCGTCGATTCGAGGCCCGAAGTCATCGTCAGCAGGTGGCGCACGGTGATCGCCCGCTTTCCCGTGTCGTCGAGGTCTGCGGCTTCGGGCACTACGTCAGCGATCGGTTGATCGAGGTTCAGCAGGCCCTGTTCGATGGCCAGCCCGGCGACGGCCGAGAGGACGCTCTTCGAAGCGGACTTCAGGTTGTGCGGGTGGTCGCCGGCCGAGCCGCGGAAGTAGCGCTCCACAACCAGTCGACCACGGCGAGCGACCAGGAGGCCGTGAACGCCCTCGAGTTCGCCGACGTCCTGGACCGCCTGCTCCAGCCGGCCCGGATCGAGTCCGACCTGGTCGGCCGTGACGGCCTGCCAGTCGTCGTGCCAGTCGTCGCCGGCCGGGGGGACCGGCAACTGGAACTCGACCAGGATGCCCGGGTGATCCGAGACCGCGCCGGCTTCCGCCCACTCGGTCCACAACGGCCACCAGCCGGAGTCGGCGGCGTCGAGCAGGACGTGGTCGATGCCGCCGACCACGAGATCGCGGTAGCCGGCCTCCTGGAAACGGCCCAGGGCAGCGTGGTCGCCGGGCAGGTTCAGGTCGCCGGCGACCAGGACAGGGCGTTCAGGTCCGCTGAGGCGTTCCAGGAGACCCGCGGCCTGGGCGCCGGCGAGGTCGGTGTCGCCGTTGGCGAGGTGAGCGCCGACCAGCTCGAAGGGCAGGCCAGGGTAGTCGATGCGAACGGTCAACGCGATGCGGCGCTCGAAGGCGTCGCGGTCGGGCCCGAGCGGCCACACCCGCGGGTCGGCGACAGGGAATCGGCTGAGGATTGCCGAGCCTTCCTCGAAGCCCAGCCATCGCAGTGACCCGTTGGCCCGCGCGTAGACGGCATGGAAACCGAGTTCCCCGGCCAGGTAGTCGGCGAGGCAGCCTTCATCGACGGTGCACCACGCTTCCTGCAGCACGAGGACATCCGGTTGCAGGCGCGAGACTTCCGTTGCCAGGTACCCGGCTCGGCGCAGCCGGTCCGAGGGACCTCCCTGGACGACCAGCCGCCGCTCGGGGTCGGGGTAACCGTGGAAGGCGTTCAGTTGGAGGATGCGGAGCCGATCCGTCGTCGGCGTCGCCGCGGTCGAAGCGGCTCCGGCGAGGCGTGGTTCGGCCGGCGGCTGGCGAGCGAGGAGCGCGATGAAGGCCGGGCCCGATGCCGCGGTCAGGAGACCGGTCAGGAGCACGGCGACGCGGGCCGCCGGATGGCACTGGCGGCAGACGACTGCGGCCAGCACGGCTGCCGTGCCGGCTACAGCCGCCGCTCCGAGCAGCCACTTCGCAAGCCCTGGTTGGACAACGGTGAACGACCCCGCGATCCAGGGCAGTGGTCCCGCGGCGCCAGCCAGCGCGCCGGCTCCAAGGGCTAGGAAGGTCGAAGAGGTGCGCGTCACGGCGGACTCCGGAACGCCGGAAGCCTACTTTCTGGAATCCAGGTGCTAGCCTAGGAGTTACACGGGACGAGCGACATCGAGACAAGCGGCGCCGCCGCAGAAAGGAGGTCCAGCATGGGCGATCGAGGAATCCCTCGGAGGATCTCTGTGACCCTCGTGTTCAGCTCGGTTCTGGTTCTTGCCGCGGGCTGCGCGGCGCCTCCGGTGGAGGAGCCTGCGCCGGAGGTGGATCCGGTGGCCGAGAACGAAGCAGCCCTGAACGAGCTGCTTGCCAAGTATCTGCAGGCGGTGAACCGGGGCGATGCGGACGGTCTCGCCGTGCTGTACACCGAGGACGCCGTGCGGATCAATGCGAACAGCAGGCCCATCGAAGGACGGGACGCCATCCGGCTGTTCGCGGCGGCCGACTATGCGGACAACGACTGGGACATCCAGCTCCACGTTGACGAGAGCGACTACAGCGGCAACATGGCGTTCGTGCGCGGCACGTACGCGATCACCCTCAGCTCGAAAGAGGATGGCTCCGTCGTCTACCAGGAAACAGGTAAGTGGATGGACCTGATGCGCCGCGGCGAGGACGGTTCGTGGTTGATCGCGAGGGAGATGTCGAACCGCGACCACCCGCCGGGTGAGGCGCCCGAGGCTCCGGCGGAGGAGGGTTGATGATGGAGAGCGCGACCCCGATGCGTGAACGCCCGGTGCTGACCCTTCTCGCGGTCCTCCTCGCCGGCGTCTTCCTGTTGGCCTGCCCTCCGGTCGAGGAAGAGCCGGCCGAGGATCCGAACGCCGTGGAACGGAGCATCGGCGACGAGAGCGCCCTGAACGCCCTCATCGCCGACTACATGGTCGCCATGAACAGCGGCGACGCCGACGGGGTGGTGGCCTCGTACGCGGCGGACGCGGTGCGCATGCCGCCGGACGCACTGCCGATCAGTGGTCGGGAGTCGATCCGGCAGAACATCGCGCAGGCGTTCGAGACGGCGGACCTCAACGTGCAGATGCAGGTCATCGAGACCGAGTTCAGCGGCGAGTTGGCCTATGTTCGCGGTACCTTCCTGCTGACGGTCACGCCGAAGGACGGCTCGCCGACGACGGAGTCCGAAGGCAACTGGATGCGCCTGATGCGGCGCGCGCCGGATGGCCGGTGGCTCGTGGCCTACTCGCTCTGGAACTTCCCGTCCTGAGTCGCTAGTCGTTCAACGACCGTTCGGCGCGGCCGGGTATGATCCGTCGCCGCTCCTGATGTCCGAACAGTCTTCGCAGTCCCTGACCTTCATGGGCGCCCCCGGGTCGCCCTACACGCGGAAGATGCGCGCGGTGCTGCGCTACCGGCGCATCCCGTACCGCTTCCTGATCTCGGGCGCCCAGGGCCGCGAGGATCTTCCGGCCGCGAAAGTCCGGCTGCTGCCCACGTTCTACCTGCCGAACGCCGAGGGCGAGATCGAGGCGGTCGTCGATTCCACGCCGCTCATCCGGCGCTTCGAACAGGAATTCGAGGGACGGTCCGTGATTCCGCCCGACCCGGTCACCGCCTTCATCGACTACCTGCTGGAGGACTTCGGCGACGAGTGGCTGACCAAGGCGATGTTCCACTATCGCTGGGCCTACGAGGCGGACATCGCGAAGGCCGGCCAGATCCTGCCTCGCTGGCGGCAGGTCGAAGGTCCCGAGGAGCAGTTCCGGCAGGCGGCGAAGATGGTCTCGGAGCGCCAGATCTCGCGGCTCTGGGTCGTGGGCTCGAACGAGACGACAGGTCCCGTGATCGAGGCCAGCTACCGGCGCATCCTGGAGCTGTTTCGGGACCACCTGACGGAGCGCCAGTTCCTGATGGGCAATCGCCCGGGCGCTTCCGACTTCGCGTTCTTCGGCCAGTTGACGCAGCTCGCGGCGTTCGATCCGACGCCGATGGCGGTGACCCTCGAAGTGGCGCCGCGCGTCTATGCGTGGGTCGATCGGGTCGAGGACCTTTCGGGCCTGGAACCGACGGCCGACGACTGGATCGGTCCCGAGCTGTCGGCGACCCTGCGCGCGCTCCTCGGCGAGGTCGGCCGCGTCTACGCCCCCTTCCTGATCGCCAATGCGAGAGCGCTGGCCTCGGGCGCCGAGCGCGTCGAGTGCGAGATCGACCGCCGGCCCTGGGTGCAGAAGCCCTTTCCGTACCAGGGCAAGTGTCTGATGTGGCTGCGGGAGCAGTACGGGGAGTTGTCGGCTGAAGACCGGTCGGCCGTCGACGGATTGCTCGACGGCACTGGTTGTGAAGCGCTGGTGGCCGGCGGAGCCTCGGGGCCCTAGGCCGGCTTCAGGACGGGGCAGGTGAAGACCGGGATCGGGGACACGGGAAGCGGATCGGGCCCCGACACCGGCGGCGGACGGTTCTCACGGATCAACTGGGGCTTCTACGGCTGGCGGATGCTCCCATTCGCCTGGCTGATCTACGGCTTGGGCGCCGCGCCCTTCTACAGTTGGGGTTACTTCGCCGCTGGCATGAACGCCGAGCTGGGACTGACCCGCGCCGACAGCGGTCTCGCGTTCGGGGTCTGGACGTTCTTCGGTGGCGCCGTCGCGCCTCTCATTGGTGTCTGCCTGACCCGGTTCGGGCTGCGGCCCGTGTTTACGCTCGGCTTCTTCGTGGTGGCCGGTGCCTACTACCTGACGAGCCGGGCGCAGGATCGGTGGGACGTTCTGTTGTACTTCGGTCTGTTCGCCGGCTTGACCCACACGTTCACCACGGTGCTGCCGACGCAGACTCTGGCGACGAACTGGTTCCTGCGCTGGCGGGCCAGCGCGCTGGCCTTCCTGCTGACCGCCGCTGGTCTGATGGGCCCGCTGATTCTGCGATTCGACGCGGTTCTTCTGGGCAGGGGCGGGACCTGGCGCGACGGCTGGGGGCTCATCGCCGTTCTTTGCTGCGTTCTCGGCGCCCTGTCCTTCCTGGCCATTCGAAACCGGCCGGAGTCGGTTGGCCAGCTCCGCGATGGGGCTCGTACGCTGACCGAACTGGAGGCGACGGCCCCCCGGTCCGAGCCTGCGGGCGGCGATCACTGGACTGCGGTCGAGGCGCTTCGGACGCCCCAGTTCGCGCTGATGGTGGTCTGCGGCCTTGGCTATGCCGTGCCATGGGGCGTCGTGAACGCCCATGGCGGACTCCATCTGCGCGATCTCGGATTCGGCGATGCGCCGGTGGCAGCTCTGCTGGGCCTCATGATCCTCTGCAGCACGGGTGGCCGCATCGCGGGCGCTCTGGGCGATCTCGTTCGGCCTCCGCGTCTCCTCGGTTTCGCTCTCGCCATGGAAGGCGCCGGAATGGCTCTCTTTCTCCTTGCCGGCTCGGCCTGGACCGCCCGTGTCGCCCTCGTGCTACTCGGCCTCGGGTTCGGGATGGCCTACATCAGTCAGGCCGCGACCTTCGCCAGCTTCTTCGGCCGTCGCGCCTTCGCCACGACGACCGGCACCCGGTTCGCGATCGGCGCACCCTTCGGCGCGCTCGTCCCCTTCCTCGCCGGCCTCGCGTTCGACGCCTGGGGCAGCTACGCCGTCCCGTTTCTGACGATTGCCGCGGTGACCCTGACCGGGTCTGTCGTCGCGTTCTTCTTGCAGCCGCCGCGGAAGAAGACCTGACGACCCTGCCGACTCAGCGTCCGGAGGCGTCGGCCGACGGTTGTCCCCGGACGTGGGTTCGCCAGGCGTCGAGCGCCCGCTCGCGTGCCGCCGCGTGGTCGACCATTGGCAGGGGATAGGTCTCACCGAGCCCGATGCCTGCCGCGGCGAGCGTCGGCCCGGTCGCCTGCCAGGGTGCGTGGATCACGTGGTCGGGCAGGCGTCGCAACTCGGGCACCCACTTCCTGAGGTACGCGCCCGCGGAGTCGAAGCGCCGCGACTGTGCGACCGGGTTGAAGATCCGGAAGTACGGGGCCGCGTCGGCGCCGCTTCCCGCGGTCCACTGCCAGCCGCAACTGTTGTTGGCCCAGTCCGCGTCGACCAGGGTGTCCCAGAACCAGTCCGCGCCGTGCCGCCAGTGGATCAGCAGGTGCTTGGTCAGGAAGGAGGCGACGAGCATCCGCACCCGGTTGTGCATCCAGCCCGTGGTCCAGAGCTCGCGCATTCCGGCGTCAACGATCGGGTAGCCGGTCTGGCCGCGCTGCCAGCGCTTCAGATCGGCAGGTGTGTCGCGCCACGGCATGTGGTCGAAGCTGGGTCTGAGGTTCCGGGTCCCCATCTCCGGGTTGTGGAACAGGAGGTGATAGCTGAACTCGCGCCAGCCGAGTTCGCGCAGGAAGGCCTCACGCGGTCTGCGAGGCAAGGCGGCGGCCTCCGCCGCGACCTGGCGCGGACCGATTTCGCCGAAGTGGAGGTGGGGCGACAGCCGGCTGGTCGCTTCGATCCCCGGCCGGTCGCGGTCCTGGTCGTACTGCTTCGCCGCGTCGGCCAGGAAGGCGCCGAGGCGCTTCCGTGCGCCCTCCTCGCCAGGCTGCCAGACCTCGCGGAAGCCGGCCGCCCAATCCGGCTCGTGGCAGCGGAGCTCCCAGCTTTCCAGATCGTCGCTGCGAGGCCACGCGGCCGGCGTTTCGGGTGCCGGGGCAGCGGTAACCGGGCGGGTGAAGCCGTGCGCCACGCACTTCCGCCAGAACGGCGTGAACACCCGGTACGGTCGACCGGTGCCGCTTCGGATGTCTTCCGGCGTGAAAAGGAGGCCGGCCTGGAACCTCCGCGGCTTGGGACCCGTTTCGTTCCAGCTTTCCTCGAACTCCCGGTCGCGCCGCTCGATCGCCGGTTCGTACAGCCGGTTCCAGACGACCGTCGACGCGCCGGTTTCCCGAGCCAGCCCCGCGATGGTCTGGCCGGCGTTCCCGCGCCGGAGAACCAGTCGACTGCTCTGGCCGCGCAACGTCCGGGCCAGCGCGTCGAGACTGCCGTGCAGCCACCACCGCGACGCGCCGCCGATCGGCTGCTCGCCCTCCTCCTCGTCGAGCACGAAGACGGGGACGACGGGACGTCCGGTCTCGACAGCCCACGACCACGCGGGGTTATCGGTCAGCCGCAGGTCCCGCCGGAACCAGACGAGGATGGGCTGCTGTGTGATCGGAGTCATGGTGGCGGAGCGTACGGCAGTTGACGGCGAAGGCTCGACGGAGCAGAGTGTCTGAGCGATGAGGCGACAGGACACCGTGACGCCCATCTCGCGCCCCGGCGTGTTGACCGCCGTCGGCCTCTTTCTGCTCGCGCTCTCCGCGCCGCCTCAGCCGGCCGCGGCCGAAGACTGGCCGCAGTGGAGAGGCCCAGGGCGGGACGGCGTCTCGTCCGAAACCGGGCTCTCCGACCGCTGGCCGGCCGGAGGCCCGCCGCTGCTGTGGCGCATCGACGGCCTGGGCGAGGGCTACGGCACGGTGGCGGTGGTCGAGGGCTCGCTCTACGTGCAGGGAACCCGCGGCGGTCGGAGCCTCGTGTTCGCCCTCGATGCTTCGGACGGCAGCGTCGGCTGGGAGCGTGAGCTCGGGTCCCGGCTACGCGACAGCCGCGGCAACGGCCCCCGCGGCACGCCGACCGTGGCCGGCGATTCGCTCTACGCGCTGACCGGCGTGGGAGATCTGGCGCGCATCCGTCTCTCGGACGGCAGAGTGGCGTGGCAACGGAACATCCTGCGGGACTTCGGCCAGCGGAACATCAGTTGGGGCATCAGCGAGTCGCCGCTGATCGAGGGCGACCGGGTGGTCGTGATGCCGGGCGGCGCCGGAGGCGCGATCGCGGCCCTCGACCGGGAGACGGGCGCCACGGTGTGGACCAGCACCGGCCTGACCGACCGGGCCGGCTACTCCTCCCTGATCGCGGCCGACCTGGAGGACGGCGGCGAGCCGCTGCGGGCGATCATCGGCTTCACGGCGAGGGCCGGCGTCGGCGTGCGGGCCTCGGACGGCGAGCTGCTCTGGCACTACCGCGAGCCGGCGAACCGCACCGCGAACGCGGCGACGCCGATCTACGCGGACGGCCTCGTCTTCTACACCTCGGACTACGGCACCGGCGGCGGCGCGCTCCGGGTGCGGGTGGCAGGCGACAACGTGAGCACCGGACAGGCGTGGTTTCAGTCGCGCCTTCGCAACCACCACGGCGGCGTCGTGCTCCACGAAGGACACCTCTACGGGTTCTTCGGCAGCGCGCTCGCCTGCGTGGACTTCGAAACCGGTGAAACCGTGTGGCGGGAACGCAGCGTCGGCAAGGGCTCGCTCACTCTCGCCGACGGCAAGCTGTTCCTGCTGGGCGAGAGGCACCTCGCCGGTCTGGCGGAAGCGATTCCCGATGGCTACGTCGAACTGGGCCGCTTCGACGTGGACAACCGCGGCCGCCCGAGCTGGGCTCATCCGGTGGTCAGCAACGGCGTGCTCTACATCCGCAACTGGGACGAACTGCTGGCGTACGACGTTTCGGCTCCCTGAAGCAGTCGGCGCCGGATCGCGCGGTGCCGGGCAGGGCCTAGCTCGAATGCCCATCAAGTACCTCGGTTCCAAGCGGCAGTTCGTGCCGCTGATCGCCGACATCGTCGAACAGCTCCGGCCGGCCTGCACGGTGCTCGACCTGTTCTCGGGCACGTCGAGGGTGGGCGCCGCGCTGAAGCGGCGGCAGTACCGAGTGCTGGCGAACGACTACCTGGCCTGCGGCGAGGCCATCGCCCGCTGCTACGTGGAGGCGGACGGTACTCCGGAGCAACTCCGGCAGGCCGGGCTGCTGATCGACGAATTCAACCGGCTGCCGCCGGCGGCCGGCTACTTCACGGAGGTCTTCTGTGAGAAGAGCCGCTACCTGCAGCCGAAGAACGGCGCCCGGGTCGACGCCATCCGCGAGGAGATCGAGCGCAAGGGCCTCGACCCGGAACTCCGGGCGATCGTGCTCGTCTCCCTGATGGAGGCTGCCGACCGGGTCGACAGCACGACGGGCGTGCAGATGGCCTTTCTGAAGCAGTGGGCCCCGCGAGCGTCCAACGACCTGGAGCTGCGGCTGCCGGAGATCGCTCCGCGCGCCGAGGCAGGGAAGGGAAGAGCCCACCGGATGGACGCCGCCGAGGCCGTGGAGGTGCTCGAAGCGGACATCGCGTACCTCGATCCGCCCTACAACCAGCACAGCTACCTCGGGAACTACCACGTCTGGGAGAGCCTCGTGCTCTGGGACAAGCCCGAGCACTACGGCGTCGCCTGCAAGCGGGTCGACTGCAAGCAGCGCAAGAGCGAGTTCAACAGCAAGAGGAAGTTCCGCGCCGCGTGGGAACGGATCGTGGACAGGGTGCGGGCGCGCCACATCGTCGTCTCATTCAGTGACGAGGGCTTCATCGGCCGCCACGAGATGGAAGCGATCCTGGCCCGGCGCGGCGAGGTCCAGGTGATCGAGAACGACTACCGGCGCTACGTCGGCGCCCGGATCGGCGTGTTCAACCCGAAGGGCGAGAAGGTCGGTCGCGTGAGCCATCTGCGGAACACGGAGTACCTGTACGTCGTGTCGCCCAGGTTGCGGGATCAGCTCAGTCGCGCAGGGGACCTGATCGCCCGGCGTCGGCGAACCCGATCCGGAACCCCGGCCGTGCTTCAAGCCGGCCCATGTAGGCGACTACGTTCGGGTACCGCTCGTCAAGCAGCCCCAGTCGTCGCGCCAGGGCCAGCGAGTAGCCCATCATGATGTCGGTGGCGGAGAACTCGCTTCCCAGCAGGTAGTCGCGGCCCTCGAGCGCAGCCTCGACGGCGTCGAGGCAGAGTTCGGCCCGCTCCCGGCCGTCCTCGACGACGGCGGGGATGCGCTCCGGCTCCGGCTTGAGGATGCGGTGGTGGACCATGTCGCCGAGAGGCCTGGCGAGGCTCGCCTCGGCGAACCAGGACCACTGCAGGAACAGCGCGCTCTCGGGGCTGCCTGCGGTCGGCTGCAGGCGGCCCTCGCCGTAGCGCTCCAGAATGTAGTGGACCATTGCGCCGGACTCGATCATCGTGAAGGGCTTGCCCTCCGCGTCGAGGTCCGTCAACGCCGGCACCTTGCCGATCGGGTTGAGCCGCCGCCACTCGGCCGACTTCCGGTACTCCGGGCTGAAGTCGACCGGGACGACTTCGTAGGGCAGGTCGAGTTCCTCGCAGAGCCAGATGATTCTGGCCGAGCGGGTGCGCGGCACGTGGTAGATCGTGATCACGTGCGGAGGGGAACCGTCGGAAGCCTGGCCGTTCTACGCCAGGGCGCGCTCGAACAGGGCCAGCAGGCGACTCCACGCCCGCTCCGCCTGGGCCTCGTGGTAGACCGGCGTGTCCGGCGGGCACCAGCCGTGCATCGCGCCCTCGTAGACCTCGATCTCGGCCGGCAGGCCGGCGGCTTCGAAGGTGTCGCGCAGCACGTCCTTGGCCTCGGGCTGCCTCTGGTCGTCGTTCTCGGCGATCGCGAACAGGTAGTGCGCCGTCATGTCCTTCACGAGCAGGTGCGGGCTGTCCGGCTGGTCCGTCACGAGTCCGCCGCCGTGGAAGGAGGCGCCGGCGCCGATCCGGTCAGGCAGGGCTGCCGCCGTCCGCATCGTCATGGGACCGCCCATGCAGTAACCCATGGTTCCCATCTTCCGGCTGCTGTCGACAGCGTCCTGCTCGTCCAGGAATCCGACGAACGCCCTGGCGTCCGTCACGTTCGTCTCCGGGCTGAGCGACCGCATGAGCGGCATCAGCGTCTCGCGCAGTGCGCCGAAGTCGGTCCCTTCGGCGATCGGCGCCTTCTTCGTCCGGTAGTACTGGTTGACGGCGAGCACCGAATAGCCCGACTCCGCGAGGCGGGTCGCCATCTGCCGCATCGCCGGCCGCAGACCGAACGCGTCCGGCCAGATCAGCACGCCGGGATGCGCGCCGCTCGCCGGATGCACGAAGTAGCTGTCGCAGACGCCGTCCGGGGTCGTGATCTCGATCTCCGATTCGGTCACGCTCTGAGCGTTCGCCGCCCGCGGCAGCAGGATCGTCAGGCCGGCGCCGGCCGAGACGGCTCCGAACTCGCGGCGGGTCAGCCGCTTCCCGTGCAGGTACGTGGCGTTCTCGGCATCGGTTCTGTCGTCACACATGTCGGTTCTCCTTGCTCCAGGTCAGACGTGGCTTTCGCCGGGCTCGTGCTGGCAGCCGCGGAAGCGCTCCACGCGCACGCGGTCCGGCAGCCCGAGGGCTTCGGTCCGGCCCACCTTCGAGGTGTAGAAGGCGAACAGGGTGCGACGTTTGAGGTCGCTGAAGAACGCGGCGCCGGCTGCGAGTTCTGCCGCGTGATGCTGATGCTCGTCGCTGATCTCGCGCAGCATGTCGAGTTGGCGAGCCGCGTCGAGCGCCAGGAAGGACGATCCGTGCAACTCCGCTGCGCGGCGGTCGATCCAGTCGAGGCCACCGAGCGCGGCCAGTTGATCGTCGCCGTCGGCGAGCGAGAGTTCCAGATCGATGAACTCGTGGACGGCGGCGTCGCGGGCGCCGGGCGTGTCCGTGCGCGGCAGGATGTGCTCGCAGAGCGTGGCCAGCAGTTCGCCCTGGGCGGGCGTCAGCAGGCGGGGCGTCCAGCCGGAGCCTTCGGCCTGGTAGGCGGCCACCGCCGGGATCGCGGCGCGAATCGGCTCGGCCTGCAGCGTGGCGTAGCCGAAGGCGCCTGCGCCGGCCGCCAGGACTTTCCGTCTCGTCGTCGGCTTGCTCATGCGAGTTCTCCCCGCTTGTGCTGGTCGATCAGGTACTCGGTGGAGCGCAGCGCCAGCGACATCATCGTCAGGGTCGGGTTGACGCAGCCGATGCTCACGTAGCAGGAGCCGTCCATGACGAACAGGTTCTTCACCGTGTGGGACTGCTGGTACTGGTTCAGGTAGGAAGTTCCCGGATCGTCGCCCATGCGGGCCGTGCCGACCTCGTGGATGCCCGAACCGAGCGGCGCCGGCTCCGTGTTCTGCGTGATGTTCGTGCAGCCGAGCGCCTCCAGCATCGCCCGGCCTTCCGAGATGATGTCCTGGACCATCGCGTACTCGTTGCTGCCCAGCGTGCAGTTCATCTGCAGGACCGGCACACCCCATTTGTCGGTCACCTCCGGATCGAGGGTGACGCGGTTCTCGGACCGCGGCAGGATCTCGCCGAAGCCGCCGAGACCGATCGTCGAGACCGTCGTCGACTCGACCATCCGCTTGAAGTCGGCGCCGAAGCCGGGAATGCCGTTCCCGTGCTGCCAGGTGGTGATGTTCTCCCCGCCCTGGTAGCCATAGCCGCGGATGAAGTTGGGGTTCTTCGTAGCCGGGTCCCTGAGGTTCTGGAAGCGGGGGACGTAGATCCCGTTTGGCCGGTTCGCGCGCTCCGGTTGAGCGCCGGCCCTCGCTTCCAGCACGCCGCGCACGCCGGTCGCGTAGATGTGGTCCATGACGTAGCGGCCCAGGCAGTCGCTGTCGTTGGCGAGGCCGCCCTCGGCCGAGTTGAGCAGGATGCGGGTCGAAGCCAGGGTCGAGGCGCAGAGCACGACCACGTCGGCCTTCGCCTCCCGGGTGAGGTCCGACGTCTTGTCGACGTAGGTGACGCCGGAGGCGAGGTCGCCGGCCTTCATGTCGACCTTGATGACGGCGGCGTCCGGGACCAGTGTGAACCGGCCCGTCGCCTCGCAGTCGACGAGGGTCGTCTGCGGCGAGTTGAAGTAAGAGTTCGTCCGGCAGCCGTAGTGGCAGGGGCCGCAGTAGTGGCACATGTCGCGGCCGTTGTGGCGGCGGGTGAGGACCGCGTTGCGGCCGATCGTCATCGGCCGGTTGAACTTCTCGGCCAGGGTCTCCTTCAGCATCGCCTCGCCGCAGGTGAAGGCCATCGGCGGCAGGAACTCGCCGTCCGGCAGGATGGCCAGACCCTCCTTGCGGCCGTTGACGCCGATGTAGCGCTCCACCCGGTCGTAGTACGGCGCCAGGTCGGCGTAGCTGATCGGCCAGTCCATGCCGTAGCCGTCCAGGCTGGCCGCCTTGAAGTCGTAGTCGCTCATCCGGTACGACTGCCGCGCCCACATGATCGAGCGGCCGCCGACGACGTTGCCCTGGATCCAGTTGAAGTGGGTGCCGGGGGCCTCGGTGTAGGGGTTGTCGACGTCGTCGATGAAGAAGTCCGCGTTAACCTCGGTGCAGGCGTAGCAGTACGACTGGCGGTGCCGGCGCTGGAGCAGTTCGTTGCGCGGGTCGGGGCGGCCGCGGAGTTCCATGTCGTGCGGCAGGGTGTGCTCGCGGAAGTCGTTCTCGGGGTCGAAGGCGCGGCCGGCCTCGAGCATCAGCACGTCCATTCCCGCTTCGGTCATCACCTTGGCGGTCCAGCCGCCGGTGGCGCCCGAGCCGACGACGATCGCGTCGTAAGCCTTCGTGTCGGAGGTCTGCTTCATGCGTGGGGAGTCCTCGGGCAGGCGACGCGCGTCAGCGGACGATCCGCTGTGTCGAGGCCTCGACGTTGTACGGCAGGGCTTCGTCGCCCTCGAGCCCCAGCCGCTCGTTGATCGCCAGCAGATGGTGGTCGACGCCGATCTCGGCGCCGGGGCGGAAGCCGGGCACCGTGATCACCTGCGCCAGCACGCCGCCCAGGCCGCGGTGGATCACGCCGCGCGGCAGGTAGATCAGGTCGCCGGCGCGGACGTCGTGGACGTCGAAGAGCTGTCCAGCGAGTTCGGGAGTCATCGTCTCGGGCGACTCGATGTCCGCGGCGTGGTAGCTCGTGAGGAGCTGGTCCTCGTCGTTGCTCATCTGGACCAGGTAGAACTCGTCGAAGCCCGTGTCCATTGGGTGGTAGTGGGTGAAGGAGTCGGTTATCCGCACGCGGTGGGCATTCAGGCCGTGAAACGTGTAGGGCCCGTTGTCCTTGAGCCAGGTAAGCAGGATGCGGCGGTACGCGCCAGTTTCCGTGGCGCAGCCGCCCGGGACGTCCGTGATGTTCGGGTCCCAGTCGGGGCGGATTGCAGCCGGCACGCCGTCGCCCGGGGTGTCCGGGACGTCGAAGACGAGCGCGGCGATCGCGGGTTCGACGGTGAGCCGCTCGCCGGGGCGGAGCACCGCGATGTCGCCAACGTGCAGGTCCGTCCCGGTAGCGCCGGAGGTTGTGTGGATCTCGGCCGCCGCGGGCTCCTCCTCGACCGGCGTCTGAACGAAGACGAGCCGGCTCGACGCGTCCGCCGCGATTTCCGCGGCCGCCGCCAGGAAGGTCATCGCGTAGCCGGGATTGCCCGCTTCGAAGTGCTCCTTGACGCGGGCGAAGGCGGCCCGGCCGTCGGCGTCGTCGTCGAACAGGTGCGCGCGGACGACTTCCGGCCGTGGCTGAGTGGCCACGGGTTCCGGGTCCGAGCCGTCAGCTTCGGCTTCCGCCTCGCCGGCGGTGCAGGAGGTGAGCGTCACCGAGGCCAGAAGCATGGCAGCCAGCGCAGCCAAGCCTTTCCGTGGATTCACGGGCGAGACGGTACCATGCCGGGGTCTTCCCGGAACGCGAACAACGGTAGAGGAACTGACCATGTTGCGCCGCCTGAATCCGCCAGCCGCTGCCGTTCTGTTCCCGTGCCTGTTCGCGGTTTCAGCGACCGCGACGGCGGACGACGGCGATCCGATGATCGAGCTCACCAGGCAAGCCGGCGACCGCGTTCTGGTCACCGTCGACGGCGAACCGTTCACCGAGTATCGCCCCGGCGGCGAGGCCGATGGCGGCGGTCACCTGCCGTACCTCTACCCGGTCTACGGCCCCGGTGGGCAGGCATTGACCCGCAACTGGCCGATGGCCGAGGCGGAAGGAGAGGAGCGGGATCATCCGCATCACCGCTCCCTGTGGTTCGCGCACGGCGCCGTTGGCCCGGCCGACGACTCGAATCGCTACGACTTCTGGACCGGCCGTGACGGCTCGGCGATCGTCCACGAGAAGATCCTGGTCGCCAAGTCGGGGGAGACCGGTGTGCTGCGCACGTCCAACTCCTGGGTTGGCCCGGGCGGCGGCGAGGTGCTCAGCGAGGAACGGACGATGAGCTTCCGCGCCGGCGCCTTCGACGACGGCCAGGCCTGGCGCGCCATCGACTTCGACCTGCGGCTACGGGCCGGCGACGCGGCGGTCGTCCTCGGCGACACGAAGGAAGGAACGATGGCCATCCGCGTCGCGCCGACCCTCCGCCACCAGGGCGAGCACGCCGCCGGCGCGATGGTGAACAGCGAAGGCGTCGAAGGCGCGGCCGTCTGGGGCAAGCGCGCCCCGTGGGTCCACTACAGCGGGCCGGTCGACGGCAGGGCTGTCGGCATCGCCATCTTCGACCACCCCGGGAACTTCCGTCACCCGACCTGGTGGCACGCCAGGGCCTACGGCCTGTTCGCCGCCAACCCCTTCGGCGTCCACGACTTCGAGAAGGCGAAGAAGGGCACCGGCGACTGGACGATTCCGGCGGGCGGAGAGCTGAGACTGCGCTATCGCCTACTGTTCCACAGCGGCGAGGTGTCGGGGGAGAAGCTGGATGCGGAGTTGCGAGAGTACGGCCGGGAGTAGGATCAGAGTGGGCAACCACTGCAACCATGGTGCTCGCACTTTGGCCGTCTCAACGCGACCCTTTGGACTATAGCGGTTCGCGGAGGATGAAATGGTCGAAGTGACCGTAGGGGTGCCAGCCCTAGAGAAGCTCTTGGACTATGCCGCCAGCGGTGTAGGTCGCGTGGCGGGCTCGATGCTGGCTCCCTGGCAGGCCCGGCTCGAGGCCAATGCGAAGCGGATAGCCGCCGAGGGAGACGCCGATGTGCTGCTGATTCAGGCCCAGGCCCAAGCCGAAGCACGTGAGCTGCTTCTTTCAGGTAATGCGAGTGTCACCGGCGAACTGGATGTTGCAGGAACAGTCAGCCAACGGATTCTGTTCCAAGAGCAGAAGAGGCAATTGAACATCGCATCAGTTGTGCGTGAAGCGGCTAGGCAACTTGGCGAGATCGAAGTTCCGGACAGCGAACCGGATCATGACTGGACGGCACGGTTCTTCGGCGAAGTCCAGGACGTCTCGTCAGCCGACATGCAGGCTTTATGGGCGAAGGTTCTCGCCGGAGAAGTTGCGCAAGGGGGGAGCACTTCTATTCGCACGCTAGGGATACTTAGGGACCTTGGCCGACCCACGGCGCGCTTGTTCCAAAGATTTTGCTCAGCCTGCGTCTTCTTGCCTGCCGAAGAGGTGATCGACGCCAGAGTTCCTTCGCTAGGCGGCAATGCGGCGCATAACTCGCTGCAGGCTTACGGGCTGGGCTTCAATGACCTCAACCGACTTAACGAACACGGGCTAGTCATTCCCGACTACAACTCTTGGTTCGACTACCGGAGTTCTACACAAGGTATCCCATTCAGATTCCAGAGTCGACTTTGGAACTTGGTTCCAGAAGATCAGAACTGGCAGAAAGGCAGGCTGAAGCTATCGGGAGTCGCGTTGACTCGGACGGGCAGGGAACTGTCACGGGTCGTTGAAGTGCAGCCGATGGCCGAGTTTACTCAAGCACTGGTGGATTACTTCACGGGCCAGAAGCTCGGGATGGTCGAAGTGAGAGAGTAGGCCGGTCGACCCTAGGGGAGTGGCGAAGAACGAGAAGCTGGACTCGAGTAGGGGAATGAAGCGATGGTTGCGGTTGCGCCCTAGTGTTTCACCACTAGCAGGCGGACGTTACCTCTGGATTCGAGGCCGAGCTTGAACTGGGTCTCATCGTCGATCGTTCCGAGGTCATAGACGAGAAAGATGAGGGACTCATAGATCGCACTGTACGCTATGATGTCGGCGCTGATCTCCTCAACCAGTGTGGGGAGGCGTCGTTTGTTCTTTGCGAGCTTGATCTCCAAGGCGAGCGACATGGGTCGAAGGACGAAGTCGGGTACGCTTTCTTTCACAGAGACCTTGACGCGGCCTGTCTCTCTGTCGTAGTCAAGTCCCTTTTGCAAGTCACGGCCGATCAGAAGCTGCTCGACAGCGTCTTGTACTTCTCGTTCTTTCTCTGGTTTCTCGAAGATAGCGCGTCGCAGTTTCGTCTCTAGGAAGGTCGCGAGGGAACTGGCCTGCTGTTTCGCGGTCCCCGCGTTTTGTTCCAGCCAAGAGCAGAGCATCGAGAGTTCCCCGTGCACCGATTGGAAGTAGGCCGACTGGGCGAATGCTGTCGTGTTGTGCACACTCGGTATGCGGCTCTCATCGAAGATCTCGATGGGGATGTCCATAGGCAGGAGCTCTGCTGCCTTCCGTGCGAGTTGGTTGTGCTTGCGAATGTAGTGTTTGTATCCCGTATGGCGCCACACCCCCTCTTGATTCGAGGCGAGGACAGAGTCCATTGAACGCAGCAGAGCTCTAGCAGCGGCTGCGAGGGAAGCCATTGCCCGTGCGTTGTCAGGGTTTGGGGGAAGAGTGCCAGGACGGGCCAAGGTCACCTCCTCGCGGGCGGGGCGTGCAGACGATGAAGTGGTTGTGTGACTCGTCGAGACAAGCCTGATGGGCGGTCCTGGGGTTCCGTGGACGTTGCGCCGAGCACTTGGTACGGAGCCGCGGTTACTTGAATGCCGGCTTCCCCGCCTTCTTCGTCTCCGGCGCCCAGATCCGCACCTGGCTGAAGCGGCCGGTGTCGTCGAACGAACCGAAGCCGACTCTTCCCCAGCCGAGCGGGTCGCGATCGGTCGACACCGTGGGCTGCCTCTCGCCGTCGAAGTAGACCCGAAGCGAGCCGTCCTGGCGTTCGACCCTGACCCGCTTCCAGCCGCGGCCCCAGTCGACGCCTTCGTCCGGGATCGTGCCCATCGGCGCCCGGTCCGCGTTGTCCACCAGGAAGATGTTGTGGGCGCGGTCGTCGGGCTCGGTGGCCAGGTGGGCGTAGTAGTAGCGGTTCGGTCCCTCGAAGCCGAAGAAGAGGCTGAGGTCCCGGTGGCCGTACTCCCTTCCGGTCTGCCATGCCTCGACTTCGAGGACGAAGTCGGCGAGCAGGAGATCGTCGATCAGGGCGATGTTGAGCGGCGAACGGTGCTTCGGCTTGTACTTGCTGCCGCCCTTGAGTTCGAGGTAGCCGCGCCAGTCCCCCGCGCCGTGCCCCCACGCGCGCTTGTCGCTGAACGTGAAGTCGTCGAGCGCCGAGGCGTCGGTGAAGTCCTGGGAGTAGACGAGTTCGTAGCCTTCCGGGACGCCTGACTGGGCGTACAGGCCGCCGGTGGCGGCGAGGGCGATCAGAGCGAGCGCGGAGCTCGCGGTACGAATGCCACGCATCAGACGGTCCGCGGGACCACGAACGGCTCGCGGTACTCGCGGGTCAGCAACCGGTTCGCCTCCACGTCGCCCTCGATCGTCTCGGTGTCCGGATCGATCTCGAGCCAGGGCCCGACGATCGGCTGCTCGATCTCCGGATCGACGCCGTTCCTGGCCAGGTGGTCCAGGAAGCGGTCGGCGGTGTCGCCGGCGTGGCGGAGCTTCGAGGCGATCTTCGACACCTTGGCCGGCCCCCCGGCTTCGCCGCGCATGTAGGACACGTTGCCGAGATGGCAGAGGGCGCTCGAGAGGTGGCCGTCCTCGATCGAGGCTGTCAGGTCCTCGCTGCGGCGGCTGCGCACTGCGTCGACGAAGTTCGCGTAGTGGTTGGCGCCGCCCTTCCAGGACTCCAGTTTCTTGCCCTTCTTGTCGTAGGCGGTGGCTTGCGTGTAGCTCGGGATCTGCACGTAGCCGCCCTCGCAGTGGACGATGACGCCGATGCTGGCGCCCATGTAGTCGTCCATGCCGTCGCGCCACTTGCCGGCCTGGGCCCTGGCGTCGTGCGGCAGGCCGCGGACTTCGAACAGGAGCGGCGCCCGCTCGTAGTCGTGGTACACGAACTGGGTGTTCGGGGTGTTGCCGTCGTCGACGTAACCGAACCGGCCGCCAACGCTGATCGTCCGTGGCGGCAGCGCGGACTCGCCCAGCGCCCAGCGCGCGATGTCCATCTGGTGGATGCCCTGGTTGCCCAGGTCGCCGTTGCCGGTGTCGAAGACCCAGTGCCAGTCGTAGTGGAGGCGCTCGCGCATCAGGGCCTTCCTTGGCGCCGGGCCGCACCAGAGGTCGTAGTCGACCGCCGGGTCGATCTTCTGTGCGCCTTCCACCCGGCCGATGCTCTCGCGGGGCTTGTAGCAAAGGCCGCGGGCGAGCTGGATCTCGCCGATGTGGCCTTCGTTGACCCACGCGAGAGCTTCCTGAATGGAAGGTGACGAGCGGATCTGGGTGCCGGTCTGGACGATGCGGTCGTACTTCGCCGCGGCGTGGACGATCTGGCGGCCCTCCCAGACGTTGTGGGAAACGGGCTTCTCCAGGTACACGTCCTTGCCCGCCTGGCACGCCCACACGGCCTGCAGCGCGTGCCAGTGGTTCGGGGTCGCGATGGACACCGCGTCTATGTCGTCGCGCTCCAGGAGTTCCCGGTAGTCGACGAACGTCAGCGGATCGGTCGCGCCGGCCTCGATCGCCCTGGCCTTCGCGGCTTCGAGCACGTTGCGGTCGACGTCGCATAGGGCGGCGACCTCGACGCCGGGCAGGTCGATGAACTGATCGACGTGGTTTCTGCCGCGTCCGCGGAGGCCGACGACGGCGACGCGGAGTTGCTGGTTGGGACTCGCGGCGGCGGTGCCGGTCGAGGCACGGCATCCCAGAGTCGTCGTGGCGGCGGCAGCGGCGGCCGAGCCGAGGAAAACGCGGCGGGTGATCGCGGACATGGTGTTCCTCCCAGAGTTGGAAGCGCGCCCGGAGGCGGTGACCGATTGTAGCCGCCACGGGCTGCTAGCGTGGTCAATTGATGCGGCCGGCCCGTTACCCGACACCACGTACGGTCCTTGCAGCGGCGGTCTGCGTCGCCTGCCTCGCCGCCTGCGCGGTCGAAGCGCCGGCGGAGCCGCCGAACATCGTCTTCCTGCTGGTCGATGACCTTGGCGCGATGGACATCGCCGCCTTCAACCCGGACACCTTCTACGAGACGCCGAACATCGACCGGCTGGCGACGGGCGGGGTGCGCTTCACCCGGGGCTATGCCGCGAACCCGGTCTGCAGTCCGACCCGGTTCAGCATCATGACCGGCCGTTACCCGACCCGGGTGGGCGCGACGAACTACTTCGCCGGCCGTCGCGAGGAGAAGTACGCGCCCGCGCCGCTGAACGACCGGATGCCGCTCGAGGAGTACACGCTGGCCGAGGCGCTCCGGGACGGCGGCTACAACACGGCGTTCCTGGGCAAGTGGCACCTGGGTCCGACGGAGGAGTTCTGGCCGCTGGCGCAGGGCTTCGACGTGAACGTCGGCGGCCACCGCGGCGGCATGCCGCGCAGCTACTTTTCGCCCTACTCGAACCCGACGCTCGAGGACGGCCCCGAGAACGAGCATCTGACAGCGCGGCTCACCGACGAGGCGCTCACTTTGCTCGACGGCTACGCGGCGGACGAGGAGGGCAGGCCCTTCCTGCTCTACCTCTCGTACTACACGGTGCATACGCCGCTGCGCGCGCCGGCGGACCTGATCGCGAGGTACGCGGCCAAGGCTGGCGTCGAGGTGGGCGCGCCAGCCGATCCGGCCGACTTCGGCGAAGAGGAGCAGGTCTGGCCGCGGGACGAACCGCGCCGGGTGCGCGAAGTCCAGAACCACGCCGTCTACGCGGCGATGGTGGAGACTTTGGACACGAGCGTCGGCCGCATCCTCGACCGCCTCGATGCCCTGGACCTGGCCGAAGACACGATCGTCGTCTTCTTCTCCGACAACGGCGGCCTGTCGACGGCGGAAGGATCGCCGACCTCGAACCTGCCGCTGCGGGGCGGCAAGGGCTGGCTGTACGAGGGTGGCGTCAGGGAGCCCATGATCGTCCGCTGGCCGGCCGTCGCGGCCGCCGGCGGCGTGACTGCGGCGCCGGTCATCAGCACGGACTTCTACCCGACGCTGCTGGAGGCGGCCGACGTCGACCTGTCGCCGGAGGTGGAGATCGACGGGTCGAGTTTCCTCGACCTGCTCCGCGGAGGCGAAGCAGGCGAGAACGCCGCGGAGGCGGCCTCCGAGCGCGACTTGTTCTGGCACTACCCGCACTACGCCAACCAGGGCGGCTTTCCGGGCGGTGCGATCGCACGCGGTCGGTACAAACTGATCGAGCGCTACGAGGACGGCCAGGTCCACCTCTACGACCTGGATGCCGACGTCGGCGAACGGAACGATCTGGCAGCCGAGCAGCCCGAGCGTGTCGCCGAGATGCGGGCGCGGCTCCACGCCTGGTATGGCGAGGTCGGCGCCGGGTTCCTGAGCGCCCTGCCGGACGGCTCGGGACCCTGGCGGCCATCGGTGCAGGCTGGGGACGGAGGTTGAGCCGGCGCTACACGCCTCCGGGCCACCATCGCGGCGTCGAGGCCTTCCGGGAGCATCTGCGGAATCTCGACCCGGCGTTCGACTGCGCCGACGAGTTGCTCGGCGCGGAGGGGCCGCTGGCGAAGCCGCTCGCCCTGTTCGGCCGGGAGGCCGGGAACCGGTTCGCGATCCATCCGATGGAGGGCTGGGACGGGAACCGGGACGGCAGCCCGAGCGATCTGACTCGCCGGCGCTGGCGGCGGTTCGGGTTGAGCGGCGCGAAGCTGATCTGGGGCGGCGAGGCGGTGGCCGTGGTGCCGGAGGGACGGGCGAACCCGAACCAACTCTTCATCGACGGCAATCGGCTGGACGACTGCGTCTCCTGGCTGGATGCGCTTCGCCGCAAGGTCCTGGCGGGGCATGAGGAGAGTGGAGTAGGCGGCGACCGACCAGTGATCGGCCTGCAGTTGACCCATTCCGGCCGGCTGTCGCGGCCCGATCCGCCGCCTGCGCTGCCACGACCGTTGCGGGCGCAGGTCCATCCGGTACTCGACGGTCGTCTCGGAAGGGCGGCCGAGCGTCCGCTGATCAGCGACGAGCAGTTGGAGGAGATCGCCGGCGCCTACGTGCGCGCGGCACGCTGCGCCCAGCGCGCCGGCTACGACTTCGTCGACATCAAGTGCTGTCACGGCTATCTCTTGCACGAGCTGCTCGGCGCCAACACCCGGCCGGGTCCCTACGGCGGATCGTTCGAGAACCGCGTCCGCTTGCCGCTTCGGATCATCGCCGCGGTGCGGGCCGCGTGCCCGGAACTCGGCATCGGCGTCCGCCTGTCGGTCGGCGATGTGGCGCCCTTCGCCGCCGCCGGAGACGGCATCGGCGTGCCGGAAGTCGACGCCCCGCAACCGGCGAACCTCGGCTTCGGACTCAACCCGTTGGACGTTTCCGTCCCTGAACCCACCTGCGCGGAGGCGATTCGCTACATTGGCTTGGCTGTCGAGGCTGGAGTCGAAGTGGTCAACGTGACGATGGGTTCGCCCTACAGTTGTCCGCACCTGTCGCGGCCCTTCACGTATCCGGCGTCGGACAGCTACCTGCCGCCGGAGGATCCGCTGCGCTCGGTGCTGCGTCAACTCGCCGCCGTGCGGATGGTGCGCGCGGCGTTCCCGCGACTCCCCCTGGTCGGGACGGGCTACAGCTACCTGCAGGAGTGGCTCCCCTACGTCGCCGAGGCGGAGGTCGGGGCCGGTCACGTCGACTTCGTCGGCCTCGGCCGGATGGTCCTCGCCTACCCGCGCCTGCCTGCCGACGTCCTGGCGGGGCGGCCGCTCGAGCGGCGCCGGGTCTGCCGCACCTTCAGCGACTGCACGACGGGGCCGCGCAACAACATGGTCAGCGGCTGCTACCCGCTCGACGAAGGCTACCGGCAGACCCCCGAGTTCGCCCGGATCAGGGAGATCAAGAAGGCGGCCGCGTTGTGAGCGCAACCCGCCAGGAACCGTCCGGCGGCCTGGCGCCGCTGCCCAGGCTCTGTTTCGCCGCGCTCCATGTCGTCGTGCGCGACGGCTACTCGCAGGCTGATCACTCGATGAGGCGTCCCGGTTCGGCTCGCGAGATCGAACACTGGATCGACTGGAACGCGACGGCCGGTCTGCGCCGCCACGTCGACTCGCTGGGCTTCGGTGTCGCGGAGGCGATGGACACGGCGCAGCGGTTCGAGATCGGCTGGCCCAGCGCGCGGCGCCTGATCGAACTCTGCGCGTCTCTCGAACTCCGCAACGGCTTCCTGGCCGGGGCCGGCAGCGACCAGTTCGATGCCGTCGGCAGCAACACGGAACTCGTTGACGCGGTGGCGGAGCAGGCGGAGTTCATCGGCGACCACGGCGGCGTGCCGGTGCTGCTGCCGATGCCGCGGCTCACGGCGACGGGCGCCTCCGAGCGGGAGTACGTCGACGTCTACGGCGCGATCATCGATCAACTCGAGGGTCCGCTGTTCCTGCACTGGCTGGGCGAGATGTTCCACCCGGCGATGCGCGGTTACTTCCCGGGCAACAGCCTGGAGCGGATCCTCGCCCGCCATGCCGACAAGGTGCGCGGGGTCAAGCTGTCGCTTCTTGACGAGGAGTACGAGGTGCTGCTCCGGCGGCGAATCGGCATGCGGGGCCAGATCGTGCTGACGGGTGACGACTACCACTTCGGTCGGCTGCTGGAGGGGCGGCCGGCGGCAAGGGGGTCGAGGCTTGGCGGCACGTTCGAACTGAAGGGCCGCACGGTTGCCCTGGGCGACTTCAGCCACGCCTTGCTCGGCGCCCTGGACGCGGTCGCCGAGCCGGCGGCCGAGGCGCTTCGCGCGCTCGGCGCCGGCGACCTCGAGCGCTACCGTGAGTTGATGGGACCGGCCGAAGAACTCGCCCGCTTCATCTTCCAGCCGCCGACCCGTCACTACAAGGCCGGACTTGCCTACCACGCCTGGTTGCGCGGTCTGCAGGACAATCCGCTGCTGGTCAACCGCGAGGATCTGGCTCGGGACGTCCACTACTACCGGGGCGTGGCGGTCCTCGCCGCCAGGGCCGGGTCGTTGGGCGACGGCGAAGTTCCCCGGCGCCGTCTGGCGGAGGCCCTGGGGCCCGGTTCGGCCGCCGGTCGCTGATTGGGTCCCAGTCCGCGCGTGTCCGCTTCCGCCGCTGAGATCACCGTCCGCGACGCGCGGCGGCTGGCGCTGGCCCGGGCGGGTCTGCTGAGGCCCGAGTGGACCGGCCTGCCGCGCGCGGCTTCGGGCCGCGGCGTGCGGGCCCGCCGGGCGCTTCACGCGCTGATCGGGCGCTTCGGATATCTCCAGCTCGACACGATTTCGATCGCCGGCGCCCGCACCCACGCCCTCGTGCCGTTGTCGCGCTGGCCCGGAATCGACCGGAATCTGCCGGAGGAACTGCTGCAGCCGGGCGAGCCGCTCTTCGAGTACTGGGGTCACGAGGCGAGCTGGATCCCGATCGATCTCTACCCTGCGTTCGGCTTCCGCCGCGAGGAGTATCGAAGTGGCAGGACCTGGCACAGCAAGGGGATTCGCGAGCACCCGGAAGTGGCGAAGGCGATCCTGCGCCGGGTCGAGGCAGAGGGGCCGATGCGGTCCCTGGATCTGACGGGGCCGATGCTGGGCGAGGTGTGGCGATCGAAACGGGAACGCTGGGTCGCTTACTCCCTGTGGTCCACCGGAGAACTGGCGATCCGTTCGCGCCGGAACTTCCAGCGGACCTTCGACCTGCCCGAGCGGGTGATTCCCGAGCGTTGGCGGAGCGAGGAATGGAGCCTGGAGGAGGGGATCCGGGCGTTGATCCTGCGCGCGCTCGAGGGCCACGGCTGGGCGACGATCGGCGCGCTCGCCGACACCTGGCGGCTCAAGAACGTGCGCCCCCAAATCAGATGCGCGCTGGAAGACCTGGCCGCCGCGGGGGAGGCGACGCCGTGCGACGTGATCGCGGCCGGCGGCAAGAGTCGGTCGGGATGGGTGCGGCCCGTCGATCTGGAACTCGCGGCCCGCTTGCGCCGTGTGCGCCCGGCGCCGGACCGGGGCGTGCTGCTGTCGCCGTTCGACCCGGTGCTCTGGCGCCGGCCGCGGGTGGCGCACCTGTTCGGTTTCGACCAGATCCTGGAGATCTTCAAGCCGGCCTCGAAGCGTTGCTACGGCTACTACTGCATGCCGGTGCTGGCGGGCGACCGGCTGGTGGCGCGCTACGACCTGAAGGCGCACCGGAAGCGGGGGCGTCTGGAGGTGCTGTCGCTCCACTACGAGGCGGACGGTCCGAAGCCGCCGGCCGCCGACCGGGCGGCCGCGGAGAGGGCGCTGGCGACGTTTGCGGCGTCAGTGGAACTGGCCGTTTCGGACTAGGCTCTGTGGCGCGATGGGAAACGCCCGACTCCGCGACGCACTCTCAGGCCTCGTGGCCGTCGTTGCGCTCGCGTTCGCGGGTTGTGGAGGCCCAGTCGACGAAGCCGCCGCGCGGCCGCAGGTCGCGCTGGTCATGAAGTCCCTGGCCAACGAGTTCTTCGAGACGATGGCCGAGGGCGCCCGCGCGCACCACGAGGCTGATTCGGGCGAGTACGACCTGATCGTCAACGGCACCCGGAACGAGAGCGATCTGGCCCAGCAGGTCGCCCTGGTCGAGCAGATGGTGGCCTCCGGCAGCGACGCGATCGTCATCGCGCCGGCGGACTCGAAGGCGCTGGCGCCGGTCCTCGCGCGCGCCCAGGCGGCCGGTGTGGTGATCGTCAACATCGACAACCGCCTCGACGCGGAGGTGGCGGCCGAGGCGGGTCTCGACGCGCCCTTCGTCGGCCCGGACAATCGCGACGGCGCCCGGCGGGTCGGCGAGGTGCTGGCGGAACGGCTTGCGCCGGGCGACCAGGTGGCGATCGTCGGCGGCATTCCGACCGCCTTCAATGCGCAGCAGCGACAGGCCGGCTTCGAGGACGCGATGGAAGCGGCCGGCGCCGAGATCGTCGACGTCCAGAGCGGCGGCTGGGAACAGGCGCAGGCGAACACGGTGGCGGCGGCGATGCTGCGGGAGTATCCCGAGTTGCGCGCGCTCCTGTGCGCCAACGACAACATGGCGCTGGGGGCCCTGGCGGCGCGCAGGCAGAGCGGCCGCGACGACGTGTTGATCGTCGGCTTCGACAACATCGACGCGGTGGCCGACCTGGTCGCCCAGGGCGAGATCCTCGCCACCGCCGACCAGCACGCCGATCGTCTCGCGGTCTTCGGGATCGAGGCGGCGCTGGAGATTCTGGGCGGCGGTGAAGCCGGCGACCGTCAGACGCCGGTCGACATCGTCACGGCACCCGACTAGGGGATCTTCGTCACGATGGCCTGGCCCGTGGGCAGGGCGAGCGGGGCTTCGGGCCGGTCGGCGAAGAACTCGTCCACGGCATCCTTCTCCCCGCGGGCGGCGGGGAAGCCGTAGTCGTCGAAGACCACGATCCCGCCGGCGGAGAGACGCGGATAGAAGTACTCCAGGCAGTCGAGGGTCGAACGGTAGAGATCGACGTCGACGTGGACGAAGGCGAAACGCGAGTCCTCGAGACCTTCGAATGTTGACGGGATCCACCCCCGGTGGATTCTGAGTGGCCCCGAGAACCCGCCCAGAAGATTCCCAACGGCTCGGGCGGACGTCGCCTTGAAGACGCCCTGTTCCAGATCGGGGTCTCGCTCGGGATCGGGCGCCGGCAGCCCCTCGAAGCTGTCGAAGAGATGGAAGGTCTTCTCGTGTCCTTCCAGGACTCTCGAGAGAAGAAGCGCCGTGCCTCCCCGATACACGCCGCACTCGGCGAAGTCGCCGTCGACGGAGAGGGCCTGGAGGCCGAGGCGGTAGAGGATCTGGCAGCGGTCGCCTGAAACGACCGTGTACGGCTCGACGCCGTCGTACGCCTCCCGAAAGTCCGGCTCGCCGCGCCAGGGCGCCCAGACCGGCGACGGGGACCTCCATTCGCGGTAGAAGCGCTCGTCCGCGCTGCCCACGGCGTGGGCGTCCCGCCTTGAGCGAGGGAAGATCTCGAAGTCGTATCCGAACCGGCGCAGCACGCCCTTCGTCAGGCGGTAGGCGGCGGCCTTCAAACCACCGCGGACCCTGCGAACGAGAGAGAGCATCGGAGCCGGCCGCGACTGTATCCTCGTACCGATGCTCGCCAGGCGTTCCGACCGATGACGCTGGCCGTTGGCGGCTGGCGCAGCTCTTTGTCTCCGGGGTACCGGGGCGGACTGGTGCTGGTCATCCTCGGCCTGTGTGTCGCCTTCGGTCTGATCACGGATCACTTCTGGAGCGCGGTGACGTTCCGCACGCTGGCGAACCAGTTACCGCCGCTGGTCATCGCTTCGGCCGGCCTGACGCTGGTGTTGATCGCGGGCGGCATCGACCTGTCCGTCGGGTCCGTGCTGGCCCTGGCGGCCGCCGTGTTGGGCGTCCTGACCGTCGATCAGGGCTTGCCGCTCGTCGTGGCGGCGCTGGCCGCGCTCGGGGTCGGCGGGCTCTGCGGCGCGATCAACGGCGCATTGGTCGCCCGCTGGTCCATACCGTCCTTCCTGGTCACGCTCGGGATGCTGGAGATCGCCCGAGGTTCGACCTACCTGGTGACCGCGTCGAGGACCAGCTATCTCGGCGACCGGGTGGCCGCGCTGGGCGCCAACGTGCCGGTCCTGGGACTGTCGGCCGCGTTCGTCGGGTCGCTCGCTGTGGTGGGAGCGCTGCAGTTCGTCCTCTCGCGGACCGCCTTCGGCCGCTGGGTGTTCGCGGTCGGCGGCAATCGCACGGCGCTCCACCGCTGCGGCGTGCGGCCCTCCCGGGTCCAGTTCGCGGTGTTCACGCTCGCCGGGTTCCTCGCGGCGGCCGCCGGGGTCTGCCAGGTCGGCTACCTGCAGTCCGCCGATCCGAACGCGGCGATCGGGATGGAACTCTCGGCGATCGCGGCGGTGGTCATCGGCGGCACCTCGCTCCTCGGCGGCCGGGGCTCGGTGACGGGCACGCTCCTGGGCGTGCTGGTGATCGCGGTGCTCCAGACCGGACTCGCCCAGGCCGGCGCAACCGAGCCCACGAAGCGGATCATCACCGGCGCGGCGATCCTGCTGGCGGTGGCGACGGACGTCTGGCGGCGGCGACGTAGCGCGGCCGCCGTTTCGTGACACGGGCTATTCTCCGCCGTGTTGTCCCGAACTCCGTAACCCGAGAGGAGCCCGCCATGACGAATCGACTGGCCATCCGGATGCAGGTGCTGTGCCTGGCCGCGTTTGCCGCTGCCGTGCCCGGCGTCGCCCAGGAGCGCGCGATCGAATTCCCAGACGTTGACGGCTACCGGACCTTCAGCGTCGATCTGCACACGCACTCCGTCTTCTCCGACGGCATGGTGTGGCCGATCATCCGCATGCAGGAGTCGGAGCGGGACGGCCTCACGCTGATGGCGGTCACCGAGCACCTGGAATACCAGCCGCGCCGGGAGGACATTCCGCACCCCGACCGCAACCGGTCCTACGTCGTCGCCGCCGAGTACGCCGCGGACGCGGAGTCGGACGTGATCGTGGTCAACGGCGCCGAGATCACCCGCAGCATGCCTCCGGGCCACGTCAACGCCGTGTTCATCTCGGATGCGAACGCACTCCTCGTCGAGACCAGCGACGCCGACTACATGATCCGGCTTCGCCCCTCCACACCCGAAGAGCAGGCGGCGAGCGAGCGCGAGGCGCGGCAGGCGATCGAGGCGGCCAACGAGCAGAACGGCTTCGTGTTCTGGAACCACCCGAACTGGCCGAGCCAGCGCCCGGACGGTGTGGCGAAACTGACCGACATGCATCGAGATCTCATCGCCGAGGACTTGCTGCACGGCATCGAGGTGGCGAACGGCGACTTCTACTCGGCGGAGTCGCTGCAGATCGCGCTCGACAACGACCTGGCGATCCTGGGCGTCTCCGACGTCCACTACCTGATCGACTGGGACTACCGCCCAAACGACGGCGGCCACCGCACGGTGACCCTGGTGTTCGCGGAAGAGCGGAGCGCGGAATCGATCAAGGAGGCGTTGCACGCGAACCGCACCGTTGCCTGGCTGGGCAACTGGCTGATCGGTCGCGAGGATGCTCTGATGCCGTTGCTCGAGGCCTCGCTCCGGCTGACGAAGGTCGAACGCAGCCAGGGAGACGAGCTGATCGACATCCGGCTCTCCAACATGTCGGACGCCGCCTTCGACCTGCGGGTCACCAGTGGCCACCGGTTCAACGGCCCCCCGTCGACCATGCGGGTCGAGCCGCACAGTGACCTGGACCTGGCGATCAGCGGCGAATCCCGCACGAGCTTCGAGATGGCTTTCGAGGTCCTGAACGCGATCACGGCGCCGGAGACCCACCCGACGCTGCGGCTGGCGGTCGACGTGCCTGCGCAGTAGCAAGACTGGGTGCGCGGGTCTTCTGACCCGCTGCCGCCGCAGGCGGCCTAGGGTTCGTCGCCGGCTTCCGGCCGGCGTCCTTAGTCCCGTTCGCCGCGCCGCTGGCGCTCGACGATCCGGCGCACCGAGCCCACGTCGGGCGCCCAGTACCGTTCCTGTTCCTCGATCGGCGGCTCGACCAGCGGCCGGACGACGCGGAATCCCAGGAACCGCGCGTTCGTGTGGTACCAGACGCTTTGCGGAATCTGGGGGTCCATCCGCTTCCAGGCGAGTTCCGATCCACGGCGGGCGGCGCAGCGAAGGGCGGCCGGCTCGTCCTGCCAGGAGCCGCCGCGGACGCTGCGCGGATACTCGTTCTCCGGCCAGGTGATCGGGTCAGCCAACAGCTCGCCATCGCCCGAAGCGGCGTAGGCCCCGTAGGCGTCGAGGGTCCACTCGGCGACGTTGCCGTGCAGGTCGAAGAGGCCCCAGGCGTTCGGCTCGAGCCGGGCGACCTCGTGGTAGCGGCGGTCGCTGTTGCCGGCATGCCAGGCGAAGCGGTCGATCTGGGTCGCGTCGTCGCCGAACGACCACGCGGTCGCGGCGCTGGCCCGGCAGGCGTACTCCCACTCGGCTTCGGTCGGCAGCCGGTAGAAGCGGCCGGTCTTCATCGACAGCCACTTCGTGAAGTGCCGCGCCGCGAACTGGGTCATCGAGATCGCCGGGAAGCCCTCGACGCCCATGCCGAAGTCCATCGGCCGGTAGGGCGGCGTCGGCCGGCTCACCGCGTCGGCCCAGGCGGCGACGGGTTCCTTGCCGCCGCGGTCCGTGTCGAACATGAATACGCGGTACAGGTCCCAGGTCGTCTCGTGGGTCGCCATCCAGAACGGGCCTACGCGAACCCGGCGCCGGGGAGACTCCAACCCGCTCCGCCCGGGCTCGGTTTCCGGGCTGCCCATCAGGAACTCGCCTCCCGGAACCGGCGCCATGTCGAGGTTGAGTTCGCCGCCTTCGGTGCTGACGCGGACGATCCGCTCCCGGTAGGGCTGCATGTCGGCTTCGGTGGCCGCAACGGCGGCCTGAACGTCGACTGCCGGCGGCCGTCCCGAAGGCATGTCCGGGTACCGCCCGGCGCCCGGCTCCTGGACCGCGGCGAGGAGCAGCGCGGCCAGGATCGGGAGCCCTTTCAGCACGGGCACGGCCTCAGTGGCCGCGGAAGTTCGCCCGGCGCTTCTCGAAGAAGGCGGCGATGCCCTCGGCGGCGTCCTCGGTTCGGGCGGCGTCTGCGATCGCCTGCGACTCGAACTCCATCTGGGACTCGAGGTCCTCCGAGAAGGAGCGCATCACGAGTTCCTTGGCGGCGCCGAACGCCCAGGTCGGCCCGGCGGCCAGTTGCTTTGCGAGTTTCCCTGCGCGGCCGTCCAGTTCGTCGGCCGGGACGACTTCGTTGACGATTCCCCATTCCCGGGCTTCGGTGGCCGACAGCGTGCGGTTCGTGAGGATCAGTTCCAGCGCGCGGTGGCGTCCGAGCAGCCGTGGCAGAAAGTAGGTCGAACTGCCGTCCGGCGTAAGGCCGGCGCGCGTGTAGGCCATCGTGAACACGGCTTCCTCGGAGGCCACAACCAGGTCGGCCGCGCAGGCGACGGAGAACCCGGCGCCGGCGGCCGGCCCCTGGACGGCGGCGACGACTGGAGCCCTGCCCCGAGTCAAACGCGTGATCGCGGCATGGAGGTAGACCGTCATCTCCTTGAGGCCGCGAGGCAGGGCGTCACCCGCCTTGGCGAAGGAGGCCAGGTCGCCTCCAGCGCAGAACATCCGACCCTCACTCCGCAGAAGGACCGCACGCACCTCCGGGTTCTCGTCGCACTCGATGCCGACCTCGAGCAGATCCTTCGTCATCTGCAGGTTCATCGCGTTCGCCGCGTCGGGCCGGTTCAGCGTGATCCGGGCGACGTTGTCGGCCAGTTCGAATCGGAGCGTCTCGAGGTCGTTCATGGCGGCGGATGGTAGCGGAGGCGGTCGACGGCGATAAGGTATGGCGACCAGTAAACAGGGCTCGACCGATTCGGATCGACGAAGACGGCACCTTGGCGGTGCGGGGAGACACCATGGACGGAACCTCCAGGCGCAGTTTCATCACCGGGGCCTCTGCTGCCCTGCTTGCGGGCGGAGTCGGCGGTGGCGCGACCGCGGCGGCGAACACGGCATCGGACGTGGGCCGCGCCCGCGGCGACGCGACGCTGAGGATTGGCCTGATCGGCTGCGGCGGGCGCGGTACGGGCGCCGCTGCGCAGGCGCTCTCGACCTCCGGACCGGTCGAGCTGGTGGCGATGGCCGATGCTTTCGAGGACCGGCTCGACAACTGCTACGCCCGGCTCGCCGAGATGGGCGAGAACGGGTCGTTCGAGAACGGCAAGCGCCTGCAGGTGCCGGCGGAGAACCGCTATGTCGGCTTCGACGCTTACCGCAAGGTGATCGACTCGGGCGTCGACGTCGTCGTCCACGCGACGCCGCCGGGCTTCCGGCCGGAGCACTTCGAGTACGCGGTCCAACAGGGCAAGCACGTGTTCATGGAGAAGCCGGTCGCGGTTGACGCGCCGGGCGTGCGGCGGGTGCTCAAGGCGACCAAGGCGGCGAAGGAGAAGGGCCTCAAGGTCGGCGTCGGACTGCAGCGTCACCACAGCGCGATGTACAACGAGACGATCGACCGCATCCACGATGGCGCGATCGGCGACGTCGTCGCGCTCCGCGTCTACTGGAACGGCTCCGGCGTCTGGGTGCGGGCTCGCAAGCCCGGGCAGACCGAGATGGAGTACCAGATGCGCAACTGGTACTACTTCAACTGGCTCTGCGGCGACCACATCGTCGAGCAGCACATCCACAACATCGACGTCGGCAACTGGATCAAGGGCGGGCACCCGGTCGAGGCTCAGGGCCAGGGCGGCCGCCAATGGCGGAACGGTCCCGATCACGGCGAGATCTTCGACCACCACTTCGTCGAGTACACCTACGACGACGGCGCGGTCATGCTGAGCCAGTGCCGGCACATCCAGAACTGCTGGGACCAGGTCGCCGAGTACGCCCACGGCAGCAAGGGCCGGGCGAGTCTCGCCTCCGGCCTGATCGAGGCGCCGGGCGGCTGGACCCACCGCGAGCCGGAGGACGAGAAGAGCCCCTACCAGGTCGAGCACGACCGCCTGTTCGAGGCGATCCGCGAGGGCAAGCCCTTCAACGAGGCGAAGAACGGCGCGATCGCCACGATGACGGCGGTGATGGGCCGGATGGCGACCTACTCCGGCAAGAAGATCACCTGGAAGGAAGCGCTCAAGTCCGACGTGTCGCTGGAGCCCGCGACCTACGCCTGGGACGCCGACCCGCCGACGGTGCCGGACAAGAAGGGGCGGTACGCGGTGGCGGTGCCGGGAGTGACGAAAGCGTAGGTTCTAGGGCGCCGCTTCGAAGGCGGCCAGGAACTGGTGTTCGCCCCAGGCGATCCGCAGCACCGCGCCCGGTTCAACCTCCAGGAACTCGATCACCAGCTTCTCGGACGGCTGATCGGCTGTCGAGTGCTCGAGCGGCACCTCGACCGCGTCGGCCGTCGCGTCGCGCTGGCTGCCCCAGATGTCGGCTTCGCCGTTGAAGACGAGGCTCCAGCCGTCGGCGGTGCGCCTGGGCCACAGGCTGTAGACGCCGGGATAGTCGGGTGAGGCGTTGCCGTAGGGGACGACGATGCCGTCGAACGAAAGCGAGGCGTGTGCGAGCAGCTTGACTGCCCGGCCGCTGTTCCAGGCGAACACCTCACCGGGCCCCAGGCTCTCCAACGCCCGGTAGTCGTCGCTGTCCGCCAGGAGATCCGGATAGGAGATCCGGAGTTGCTTGCCGCTCAGCTCGATTTCAGCCAGGTTGCCGTAGCGCAGGCGGCGAAACCGCTCCCGCCGGGCCGCGGCCCTTGCTTCGGCGTCGCTGTCCGCGGTCTGGACGGTCGCCGGAGCGGAGTCGGATCGGCTCGAGGCCGCCGGCTCCTGGGCGGCGATCGGGGCCGCCGTCAGGACCACGGCGGCCAGGAGGGACGCGACAGCAAGGGACTGCGAGGCGTTCAATGTGGGTTCTCCGGTGGAAGGGTGGCGTTAGACTCCCGGCGGGCGCTTGTCCGCGAGCGCACCGTAGCATGAGCACCCCGGAACCAAGGCGCAACGCGAAGCCCGCGCGGGACGCCAGCCCGCTCCGCTTCGTGACCGCGGCGTCCCTGTTCGACGGTCACGACGCGGCGATCCACATCATGCGGCGGATGATCCAGGACCGCGGCGCCGAGGTGATCCACCTGGGCCACAACCGCGGCGTCGACGAGATCGTCCGCGCGGCCGTGCAGGAGGACGCCGACGCGATCGCGATCAGCTCCTACCAGGGCGGTCATATCGAGTTCTTCCGCTACATGATCGACCGGCTGGCCGAGGAGGGCCGGGAGGACGTTCTCGTCTTCGGCGGCGGCGGCGGCACGATCACGCCGGAGGAGATCGCGGAACTCGAGGCCTACGGAGTCGAGCGGATCTACCACCCCGACGACGGTCTGAAGTTGGGCCTGCCGGCGATGATCGACGACGTCGTCGAGCGGACCCATGCGAAGCGCCGGCCGGCGCCCGAACCGCGTTTCGGCGTGCGCGTGGCCTCGGACCCGGACGGCGACATCGAGCTGTCGCGCCTGCTGTCCGCGATCGAGCGCGGTGCCGTTGGCGAGTCCGAGCTGCGCCGGTTGCGCAAGGAGTGGCAGTTGGCCGGCGCCGGCGTGCCGGTGGTGGGGCTTACCGGGACCGGCGGCGCGGGCAAGAGCAGCGTCGCCGACGAACTGCTGAACCGCTTCCTCGAGTGCATGCCGGAGGCGACGGAGGCGATGCGGATCGCCCTGCTCGCCGTCGACCCGACGCGCCGGCGGACAGGCGGCGCCCTGCTCGGCGACCGCATCCGGATGAACAGCCTGCGCAGCGAGCGTGCCTTCATGCGCTCGATGGCGACGCGGCGGCAGCACCTGGCGACCAGCGAAGTGCTCGGCGACGCGATCGCCCTGCTCAAGGCGTCGGGGTTCTCCATGGTCCTCGTCGAGACCGCCGGCATCGGACAGAGCGACAGCGAGATCGTCGATCTGGTCGATCTCTCGGTCTACGTGATGACTTCGGACTACGGCGCGGCGAGCCAGCTCGAGAAGATCGACATGCTCGACTTCGCCGACGTCATCGTGCTGAACAAGTTCGATCGCCGCGGTGGCCAGGACGCGCTCCGCGACGTGCGGAAGCAGTGGCGGCGCAACCGACTCGCCTTCGGCACGGCCGACGAGGACGTGCCGGTCTACCCGACGATCGCCAGCCAGTTCCAGGACCCCGGCGTCAACTGGATGTTCTGGAACGTGTGCCGGCTGCTCCGGGAGCGGCTCGATCTGGACGAGGCCGCCTGGATGCCCCAGGTCGACCTGGACGAGCGCGAGCCGAAGGCGGCCGTGCTCATCCCGGACAATCGCAACCGCTACCTCGCGGAGATCGCCGAGGCGGGCCGGGCGGCCGAGACCGACGCCGAGCGCCGCGCGGCGGCCGCCTCGAAGGCGCACGGCTTCTACCGGGCGTTGGCCGAGCTGGAGGATTCGGATCTCCCGGCGCCACTCTCCGGGTACGTCGCGACGGCGCTCGATGCGGCGCCCGACCAGACGCTGGCGCGGCTACGCCGGAGCTACCAGGAAGCGCTGGCGGAAGTCGGCGCCGAGGCGGTGGAGCTCCTGAAGGACTGGCCCGAGCGCGTCGACGCCGCGCGCGCCGACCAGTACAGCTATCCGGTCCGCGGGCGCGAAGTCACGGGCGAGAACTACGTCACCACCCTGAGCCATCTTCGGATGCCGAAGCTGGCGCTGCCCGAGTACTCGGACTGGGGCGACCTGCTGCGTTTCCTGATGAAGCACAACCTGCCGGGCGCCTACCCGTACACCGCGGGCGTCTACCCCTACCGGCGCCGGGGCGAGGAACCGACGCGCATGTTCGCGGGCGAGGGGATCGCGGAGCGCACGAACCGCCGATTCCACTTCGTGTCGCGCGGGCAGCCGGCGAACCGGCTGTCCACCGCGTTCGACTCGGTGACGCTCTACGGTTCGGACCCGGGGCTCAGGCCCGACATCTGGGGCAAGGTCGGCAACTCGGGGGTCTCGATCGCCACGGTCGACGACATGAAGCGGCTCTACTCGGGGTTCGACCTGTGCGACCCGGCGACCTCCGTGTCGATGACGATCAACGGCCCGGCCCCGACGATCCTCGCCTTCTTCATGAACGCCGCGATCGACCAGCAGGTCGAACGTCACCTGTGCGAAACCGGCGGCCTGGAGCGGGCGCGCGGGGAGATCGACCGGCGGTCCGGCGGCGACGGACCGGTGTACCGCGCCGAGCTGCCGGAGGAGAACGACGGCCTGGGGCTGGCCCTGCTCGGCATCTCCGGCGACCAGGTGGTCGAACGCGACGTCTACGAACGGATCCGCGCCGACGCGCTGAGCCGGGTCCGGGGCACCGTCCAGGCCGACATCCTGAAAGAGGACCAGGCCCAGAACACGTGCATCTTCTCGACCGAGTTCTCGCTACGGATGATGGGCGACGTCCAGCAGTTCTTCATCGACCACAACGTCCGCAACTACTACAGCGCGTCGGTCAGCGGCTACCACATCGCCGAGGCCGGAGCGAACCCGATCACCCAGTTGGCGTTCACGCTCGCCAACGGCTTCACGATCGTCGAGTACTACCTGGCGCGGGGCATGGCGATCGACGATTTTGCGCCCAACCTGTCCTTCTTCTTCTCGAACGGCATGGATCCCGAGTACGCCGTGATCGGCCGGGTCGCCCGACGCATCTGGGCGCGCGCGATGCGCCAGCGCTACGGCGCCTCCGCGCGCAGCCAGATGCTGAAGTACCACATCCAGACCTCCGGCCGATCGCTCCACGCCCAGGAGATCCAGTTCAACGACATCCGCACCACGCTGCAGGCGCTGTACGGCATCCTCGACCGCTGCAACTCGCTGCACACGAACGCCTTCGACGAAGCGATCACGACGCCCACCGAGCAGTCCGTGCGCCGCGCCCTGGCGATCCAGTTGATCATCAACCGGGAGTTCGGGCTCAACCGGAGCGAGAACCCCTGGCAGGGCTCCTTCGCGCTGGACCAGTTGACTGACGCGGTGGAGGAGGCGGTCTACCTGGAGTTCGAGCGGCTCGCCGAGCGGGGGGGCGTGCTGGCGGCCATGGACACGATGTACCAGCGCTCGAAGATCCAGGACGAGAGCATGGAGTACGAGGCGAAGAAGCACGACGGCAGCCTGCCGGTGGTCGGCGTGAACACCTTCCTCGCCGAAGGCCAGGACTTCGCCGAGACGGTCGAGGCGGAACTCATCCGCTCGACGGACGACGAGAAGCAGCAGCAGATCGAAAGTCTGGCCGCCTTCCACCGCCGCCACGGCGACCATTCAGGGGCGTGTCTCGAGCGGCTCCAGGACGTGGCGCGACGCCGCGGCAACGTGTTCGAGGAGCTGATGGAAACGGTCAAGCACTGCTCGCTCGGCCAGATCTCGGACGCGCTCTACCGCGTCGGCGGCGAGTACCGGCGGAGCATGTAGCGAGACCGTCGGACTCTGCTGCTACTGGCACGGAAACGCCGTGATGTCCGACTTCGTGCTGGCGGTCGCCCCCTGCGGGTTGCCGTGCGTCCAGCGGCTGCCGTCGGGCCCCGTGATCCACAGGTTGAAGTCCAGCGTGGTCACCGGCGCCACGAACGCCCAGCGGTGGCCGTTGACTCCGCAACCGTCGAGCACCTTGACGAGGACTTCCGGGTTGTTGCGGCCGAAGAACCACAGAATGCCGGCCTCGCTGGACCAGGCTTCGGCCTTGACGGGCCCTGACTCACCGTCCTGCGTGACGTAGCACATGCTGACCTCGTAGCCGCCGTCGAAGCGGAGGACCACGGAAGTGGGCGTGCAGGTCCCGACCGGGTCCGGGGCCGGTCCGGGATTCGGATCCGGAGGGGGGTCGGGGCTGGGCCCGGGTCGCGGCGCGCCGCCTCTGCCGGCGAAACCGTCCTTGATCCAGTCGAAGACCTTCGTGTTGGGCACGGTGCCGCGCACGTTCTCGGCCGTGCGGCCGACCGCGTAGATCATCACGTCTTCGCCGGCGTGCGTCTCTATTGCCAGCGGGACCGTTGCCTCCTGCCGGTACGCCGTGTGGCTCGTGCTCGTGGGAACGGCGCCGCCATAGCCGACCGTCCTGTCGCTGTTCGGATTGACGCGCGAGCCGCTCCGATGTCCCGGTCCGTTGGCGTAGCCCAGGATGGTGTACGGGATGCCGCCCGAGTCTCCGCTCTCAGAGATCGTGCCCCCGGTGTTTATGCCGTGGACCGTCCCCAGGATGCCGTGGTGCGGCTGGTTGCGGAACGAAGCGGGCACCGAGCGGGGGGTGTAGCGCAGATCGGACAGCGGCCGCATGGGGTAGCCGGCGATCGTGAAGACGTGGCTGTGGTCCGCGGTCGCAAGGATCAGGGTCTTGTTGAGATTCACGCTGCGCTGTGCGGCGTTGATCGCGCGATCGAACATCCGGGTGTCGGTGAACGCGCGATAGGCGTTCCCTTCGTGGTGCGCATGGTCGATTCTCCCCGCTTCGACCATCAGGAAGTACGGCTTTCCGGTGGCGCCGAGGATCTGGATCGCCTTCCTCGTCATTTCCTCCAGGCTCGGTTCGCCGCTGTCCCGGTCCGCTTCGTACTCCAGGTGACTCGATGCGAACAGACCGATCGCGCGGCCGGAACCGCCCAGCGAGTTCAGCCCCTGCCGGTTCGAGACATAACGATAGCCCTGCTGCCGCAGTTCGTTTCGCAGATCGCGGCCGTCTGACCGCCGGCCCGGAACTCCCTCGTCGTCCGATGCCGAAGTGGGAGAAAGTGCCGCCTGCCGCCGCCGAAGATGACGTGGAGCCCGTCCCCGAGCCGCGTGTTGTAACCCCCTCCGCCGGGGGTCATCTGGGCGGCGATCTCGTTTTCCAGGTTCCGGTTGTTGACATGGGCGAACACGGCCGCGGGAGTCGCGTGAGTGACCCGCGTCGTCGTCGCGATGCCGACCGCGTAGCCCATCGAGATGGCCAGTTCGCCGATGTTGGTCAACCGCGCGCCGTCGCCGTTGCCGTTGAAGTCGGCGTACTCGGTGGTGGGGCCGTAGCCGATCACGCCGGTGTTCGTGTTGACGCCGGTCATCATCGCCGACATCGTGGCGGCGCTGTCGGGCGTGATGTAGTCGGCCGACGCCGTGCGCGAGATGGCGGTGTAGGGCAGGCGGTCCAGCGCCAGTTGCCCGTCGACGCCGACCGTCGCAATGCGGGTGGACGTGACGGTCGACACCCCCATACCGTCGCCGACGAACAGGATGACGTTGTTCTTCTGCGCGGAGGCGGGCAGCGCCGCGCCCAGCAGGAAGGCAACCGTCCAGCGAGCGCACCAGGACGCCGTGGAGACGCCGTGGCTGCGTCGGATCGATAGGAAGGAACTCGGCATGATCAGCCTCCTGTCTCCATGGCCCGCTTTCCAGCACCAGGCTCTCGTGGGAACCGGGCCGCTGCGTGAATCTGCACCCGTTTCTTCTGGAGGATAGCGACTGCTAGATTGCGCCCCCATGAGCGACTGGCATCACGCGGACATCCTCGAAGCGATCGCCCAGCACCAGCCGGAGGCGCCGGCGCAGGCGTTCGTAGATCCCCTGGGCGGCGAACCGGCGCGCCGCTACTCGCAGGCCGAAATGCATCGCCGCGCGAACGGCGTCGCGGCCACGCTGATCGCGCGCGGAGCGAAGCGCCAGGACAAGGTGGCGCAGTACCTCTACAACGTGCCGGAGTACCTGGAGTCGGTGCTCGCCTGCTTCAAGGCGTCCCTGGTGCCGGTGAACACGAACTACCGCTACGTGGAGGGCGAGCTCCTTTACCTGTGGGACAACGCGGACGTCGTGGCGGTCGTCTTCCACGGCTGTTTCGCGTCGCGGATCGCGGATCTGCGGTCGAAGATGCCAGGGATCCACACCTGGCTCTGGGTCGACGACGGCTCGGGTCCCTGCCCCGAGTGGGCGATTCCGTACGAGCAGGCCGCCGCCGCGGCGCCGGACGGCTCGCTGGCCTTCGAGGCGCCGTGGCCCCGCAGCGGCGACGATCTCTGGCTGCTGTACACCGGCGGCACGACCGGCATGCCGAAGGGCGTCATGTGGCGGCTCGACGATCTCTGGCTGCTCGGCAACGAAGGCCGGCCCGAGCCGTTCGATCTTTCGGGCGGTGTTCCGGGTCTCGTGCCCCAGTTCGACGAACTCCTGATGAGACGGGTTTCCCTTCCCGCCTGCCCCCTGATGCACGGCACCGGATTTCTCACCGCCCTCGGCGGCATGCTGAACGGCGGCACGGTGATCACCCTGGCCAACCGCCGCTTCGACGCGGTGGCCACGCTCGAGGCGATCACCAGGGAGAAGATCAACGGGATGGCGATCGTCGGCGACGCGTTCGCCCGGCCCATGGTGCGCGCGCTCGAGGCGGCGCCGGATCGCTTCGACCTGTCCAGCCTCGAAGCCGTGGTTTCCTCGGGCGCGATGTGGAGCGCGGAGGTCAAGCGCGCGTTCCTGCGCTTTTGCCCGCCGGAGACGATCCTGACCGACAGCCTCGGGTCGTCCGAGTCGATCGGCATGGGCCGCTCGGACTCGACCGCCGGCGAGGCGACCGAAACGGCCTCCTTCGCGCTCGGCGACAACGCCTGCGTGATCGACGACGACGGCAACAAGGTCGAGCCGGGCTCGGGGGTGCTTGGACGGATCGCCGTGACCGGTCACATCCCGGTCGGGTACTACAAGGACCCTGAGAAGACGGCGGCCATATTCACCGAAGTCGACGGCGTCCGGTACTCGATGGCGGGCGACTACGCCACCGTCGAGGCAGACGGCTCCCTCAAGCTCTATGGCCGCGGCTCGGTGTGCATCAACAGCGGCGGCGAGAAGATCTTCCCCGAGGAGGTCGAGGAAGTGCTGAAGACGCACCCCTCGGTTCGCGACGCGGTGTGCGTGGGTGTCCCGGACGAACGCTTCGGCCAGGCGGTGACCGCGGTCGTCGAACTGGACAACCCCGGGCACTTCAGCGAACCGGAGGTCATCGGCTGGGTGAAGAGGGAGCTGGCGTCCTACAAGGCGCCCAAGCGCATCCTGGTCCGGGACACCGTGGGCCGGGCGGCGAACGGCAAGGCCGACTACAACGGCCTGCGCGAGTGGGCGGTCGGTGAACTCGCTACGGGCGAGGCGACCCAGTGAGTCAGTCGGCGAAGCAGAAGGTCGTCGTTCAGTTGCCGGGGATCGCCAAGGCGCCCTCCGTCGATACGCGGTACACCTTCGAGCTGGAGGCGCTCCTGCCGGTGGCGGAACTGGTCGAGGTGGCGGCGACATCGGAGGAGGAGTTCCTGGCCGAAGCGTCGGACGCGGCGGCCGTCATCACTTCCTGGGGGTTTCGCATCAGCCGCTCGGTGATCGCGGGTCTCGATGAGTGCATCGTGATCGGTGTTGGCAGTGTCGGCGTCGACATGGTCGACGTCGAGGCGGCGACGGAAGCCGGCATCGTGGTCACCAACGTGCCGGACGTGTTCATCGAGGAGGTGGCCGACCACACGATGGCGCTGCTTCTCGCCGGCGCCAGGCGGATGCGCGAGATGGACTCCATGGTCCGGCGCGGAGACTGGTTTCAGGGGCGGCCTCTGCTCAACGAGGTGCCGCGACTCTGGGGCCAGACCCTGGGCCTCGTCTCCTTCGGCAACGTGGCGAGGGCGGTGGCGCGGCGGGCCATGCCCTTCGGCATGAGGGTGATCGCGCACGACCCGTACGTCAGCGAGCTCAAGATGACCGGAGAGGGCGTCGAGCCGGTCAGCTTCGACGAACTCCTGGAGCGGTCCGACTACCTGTCGATCCACGCGCCGCTGAACGCCGAGACGAGGCACATGCTCTCGGGCCGCGAGTTCGCGGCGATGAAGGAGAGTGCGGTGGTGATCAACGCCGGACGCGGACCGACGATCGACGAGGCGGCCCTGATCGCGGCGCTCGAGTCGGGCGGTATCGCCGCCGCGGCGCTCGATGTGCTGGAGCAGGAGCCTCCGGCCGCGGACAATCCCCTGCTGGGCATGGACAACGTGATCCTGACTCCTCACGTCGCTTCAGCCACGACCCGGATGCGGCCGGTGACCCGGCGGCGCGTTGGGCGCGAGGTATCGCTGGCGCTGCGCGGCCGCTGGCCGATGAGCTGCGTCAACCCGACGGTGCTGCCGCGGGTCGCGCTGGAGCGCTGGCAGCCGGTGCCGATGGAACGCGGTCCGAATCGCTAGTCCGTCTGCTTCGGCGTACTGAACCAGGCGAGCCGCCCACAGTAGGGCTCGGCCTCGTTCCAGGACGCGATGTCGAGGTGCACGCAGGCGACCGCGGCGGTGACGAAGCGGGGTGGGTCGTCGCCGGTCAACCGGCGGACGAGTTCGGCACAGGTGGGCTGGTGGCCGACGATGAGGATCGAGTGGGCTTGGTCGGACTGGTCGCGCAGGAGGTCGATCACGGTGCCCGGCGAGGCGAGGTAGAGCGAGGGCTTCAGGATCGTGGTGCGGTTCCAGTTGCCGGCCGCGACCGCCAGTTCGATCGTCTGCCGCGTGCGCACCGCGGACGAACAGAGGATCCGGTCCGGCAGAGCCCGCCGCTCGGCGAGTCTCCGACCCATGGTTCGGGCGGCCTTGAGGCCGCGGGCGTTCAGTGGCCGCTCGTGGTCGACTCCGCCGTACATGGCGCTCCAGTCCGACTTCGCGTGGCGTAGCACGTAGAGGACCCGCACGCGTAGGACGCTAGCAGCCCGCCGCCTGTAGCATGCCGCGAGCATGCAGCGTGCGGATCGATGGCGCCGGGCGGTGTCGCTCGCCCTTCTCGGCTTCGCGGTGGCGACAGCTGCCGAGGCGCAGCCGGAGGTTCGGCCGCCCGGACCGGCGCCAAGTCTCAACGTCGAGACGTTCGACTTCGCCTGGCGGAAGATCGCCGACACGTTCTGGGACGAGTCGATGGGCGGCGTCGACTGGCAGGCAGTCGGCGACGAACTGCGGCCCCGTGCCCGGGATGCCGCGGACAACGCCGAACTGCGCCTCGTTCTGCAGAACATGCTCTCCCGGCTGGGCCAGTCTCACTTCGGCGTCTTGCCGGGGCGGGGGTCGATCGAGAGCGCGGCGCCGACGGACGGTTCGGGTGGAACGGGTGAATGCACGCGAGCGCTGATCCGGGCCGTGGCGGGCGATGGCGGTTCCGCCGCGTCCGACGCGGGTCCGGGGTTCGAGGTCCGCTTCATCGACTCGACGCCCGTGGTCAGCCGGGTCGCCCCCGGTTCTTCCGCGGACCGCCAGGGCCTACGCACCGGCCTCGAGGTGGTTCGGGTCGAGGACCAGAACCTCGCGGTGCTCGAGGGCTGCCTCGAGCTCGATTCCCTCGATTCGCCGGTCGCGGGAATGGTGCGGTCGCGGGTCGTCGAGGGCCTGCTCCATGGGGACGCCGCCGAGCCAGTGGCGGTCGAGTTCGCGGACCTCGCCGGTGATCGGTCCGAGTTCGTCTTCGAGCGAGCCCACCATCCCGACGCGATCGAGATGGGTTTCGGCAACCTGCCGCCCATGCAGTACCTGTTCGAAACTGAGCTGCTGGAGACCGAAGCTGGCCAGGTGCTGGCGGTGCGCTTCAACGTGTGGCTGATTCCACTGGTCGGGGCGTTCGAGGCCGCGCTCTACGGCGAGCCCGCCGAGGGGGCTCCGGCCGTCGACGGAGTGCTGATTGACGTGCGAGGCAATCCCGGCGGAGTTGCCGGGACGGCCGTCAGTGTCGCCGGCTACCTGCTCAAGGAGAAAGTCGTGCTGGGCAGGATGAAGAACCGAGGCACCGAGTTGAACCTTCCCGTCTTCCCGCGGCAGGTTTCGCGCGCCAACAAAAGGATCGAGGGATTCGCGGGCCCGGTCGCGGTACTGATCGACGGCGGCAGCGCCAGCACGAGCGAGATCTTCGCTGCCGGCCTCCAGGACCATGGGCGGGCCAGGCTGTTCGGCGGGCCGACTGCCGGTGCTGCGCTGCCATCGATCATCGAGCGGATGCCGAATGGCGATCTGTTGATGCGTGCGATCGCGGACTTCGAGCGGCCCAGCGGCGAACGCGTTGAGGGCAGACCGGTAGAGCCCGAGTCTGCGGTGCCGCTCACCCGCGAGGGACTTCTCGCGGGAAGGGACGAGCCACGCGAGGAGGCGCTGGCCTGGATCGTCTCGGAACTCGAAGGGGATGGCGGATGAACATCAGCCTCTGGAGCGAGGGAGTCAGTCTCGGCCGCTTCGGTAGCGAGGGTGCGCTAGGCCCGCCCTGGCTGTGGGTGGTCGCGGGCCTCCTGCTGCTCTTCCTGGGGCGCCAGCTCTACACGGCGTTGATCGGCCTCGTCGGTTTCTTTGTCGTCTACGGCATTCCGCAGGATCTGCTCCCCCTGGCGAGCGAGATGCGGCTGGCGGTGGCGGTCGGCGTCGGCATTCTCGCCGCGTTGCTCGCCTTCATCGTGCGCAAGGTCGCGGTGGCCCTCGCGGGGGCGCTGCTGGGCGCAGGGGCGGCGCTGTGGGCGATCAGCTTCTACGGCGCCCGGTGGGACATCCTGTGGTGGATCGTGATCGCGGCGGCCGCGGTGCTCGGCGCGTGGGTGCTTCGTGTCGTCTTCGAGACGGCGTTGATCGTCGTCTCTTCGTTCGTCGGCGCGTTGCTGATCATGGCGGCGGTCGGCCTCGAAGGGCTGCCCGCGCATGCCGGCGTCGCGTTGCTGATCGTGGTCGGCGTGGCCTTCCAGATGAGACGCCGGCGGGCGGCGGACAGGGACGCGAAGAAGGCGCGCGCCGGCTGAGGGGTGGCGCGGTGCGTAGAAGCCTGCTGCTAGCGGTTCTCGCCGCGCTGGCCGGACTCGCCGCCGAAGCACGGGCCCAGGAGCCGGCCGGGCCGTGCTCGGGCGATGACGCGACCCTCTGCCTGAACGAGGACCGCTTTCGAGTGGTCGTGCGGTGGGAGAACGCGGCAGGCGAGTCCGGTGACGGTCAGGCGGCGCAACTCACAGGAGACACCGGCTACTTCTGGTTCTTCAGCGAGAACAACGTTGAGGTCGTGATCAAGGTGCTGAATGGTTGTGGCATCGGCGACGGGGCCTACTGGGTCTTCATCGGAGGCCTGACCGACGTGCGGGTCGAGGTCGAAGTCGAGGACGTCGAGGCGGGGGAGACGAAGACGTACATCAACGAGCTGGGCACGCTCTTCGTGCCGGTGTCCGACACGGCGGCCTTCCTGACCTGTCCTTGACGCGGTGAGCTATCGCCCCGAAACCCGTCGCAGGCGTCGTGTTTCGGCCCATCCCGTCCTCGCCCAGGAGCTTTCGCCGCAGACTCGTTGCCCTGCGTTCTACGGCTCAAGCTCCTGGCCCTTGGGACTATTGGGCATCGTCACGGCGACCTTGCCGGCGCCGGTCGCGATGGCGGCTCCGGCGGAGGCGGTCAGCAGAGTCGCTTGCCCTGGGCGCAGGCTTCCGGCGCCGGCGGCGTTGCGGATCTCTACGCCGCCTTCCAGGGCGAGGACGATCCGCGCACTGTCTTCGCCGGGCAGCGGCGCCGCGGCGGTGCCGGTCACCTCCAGGACGTCCAGCCGGAAGTCGTCGACCGGCGGCGTGAAGCTGGCGCGCCGGCCCCAGGGCAGTTCCTCGACTTCGGCCTCCAGCGTGGCGTCTTCCGCGGCCTCGTAGACGAGGATGTCGAGGAGTTCGCCGGCGTCCACGAGTTTGGACGTCAGCCCGAGGCGCACGACGTTGTCGGAGTTCGCCATGACTTCGATCCCCGAGCCCTCGAGGTAGCTGTGGGGCACGCCCGGTCCCGTGAAGAGCGCCTGCCCAGGCTCGAGGTGGATCAGTCGCAGGATCAACGGCGCGATGACCAGCGGATCTTCGGGATGGAAGGCGGCGATTCGGTCGATCCAGGCCAGCGCGTCCCGCCGTTTCGGGTCGGCGCCCCCGGTGGCGCCCCTGGCGGCGCGAGTGACACTGACGGCAAGCTCCGTTCCGGCATATTCCCTCAACGCGGCAAGCAGCGGCCGGTAGGCGTCCGCTCCCTCCGACTCGAGGCGCTGCACGTGCGGTTCGAGTTCATCCAGAGCCAGCGCGCTGAGCAGACTGGCTGCTTCCACGGGCGGCCGAAAGCCGGAGAGGGCGGAGAACGGCGTGAGCGCGTAGAGCAGCTCCGGCTTGTGGTTCGGGTCCCGATAGTTGCGAAGCGCGCGACCGGATTGGGCCGCGAAACCACGGGCGGCCTGCTCGCGGCTCGGATGGGCCTGGATCGACAACGGTCTGGCTGCCGAGAGGACCTTGGTCAGGAAGGGCAGCGCGGAGTCGCTGCCCAGGACCTCGACCGGCCGCTCGGCGATCAACCTGTCGAGCGGAATCGAGCCGGCGTCGCCTGACCCGAGAACGACGTCGGCTGGTGCGTCCGGATGGGCTCCGAACCACAGTTCGGCCTCTGGACGTCCTGTTGGTTCGCGGCCGCAGAGACTGGGGATGAAGTTGGACGTGCCCCAGTCGTAGTTCCGGACGCGCGGCAGAAGCCGGAGGGGGCGGTCGAGCGGCGTCACGGTGGGCCGGACCTTTCGATCCACGACCGGGCCTCGGCTTCCGTGTCGATGTCGACCAGCGGCAGCTCCGAGAGGAGTTCCAGTTTCTCGACGCGCGGCGCCAGTTCGCGCAGCAGGCGACGCGCACCCTCGTCGCCTCGCAGGCCGTCCAGGCGGGCGAACCAGTCGCGGCCGAACGTGACCGGGGCGCCTCGCCGCCCCTGGAAGGTCGGCACGACGATCGAGGCGGGACCGTCGAACGCGCCGAGCAGCCGGTCGATGACGGCCGCGTCGAGACCGGGCTGGTCGATCGGCAGGAACATCGCGCCCTCGGCGTCGTCCCGGACGGCGGTCAGGCCGCAACGGACCGATCCGCTCTGGCCGTCGGCGTAGGACGGGTTGTGGACCGTTCGCAGGTCGAGATCCCTGACCTCCGACTGCACACGCTCCGCGGCATAGCCGGTGACCAGGATCACTTCCCCGAAGGCGGACGTGAGCGCCTCCCGACAGATGCGGCGGACCAGGCTCTCGCCGCCGATCCGGTAGAGCTGCTTCGGTTTGTTCGCGCCGGTCTCGAACCTTGTCGAGAGCCCGGCGGCGAGGACGACGCCGGAAACCGGACCGGTCATGGCTTTCCGGCGGCCTGCCTGCCGTTTCGCACGGCGACGAGTTCGGCGGCGATCGCCATCGCGATCTCCTCGGGCTTGCGGCCGCCGAGATCGAGACCGATCGGCGCGTGAATCCGGTCGATCAGCTCATCCGCCAGACCGGCTTCGCGAAGTGCCGCCACCCGCTTCGCGTGGGTGCGTGAGGAACCGAGGGCGCCGACGTAGCGGACTTCGGCCTCGAGAGCGACCTGGAGCGCCGGGTTGTCCAGCTTTTCGTCGTGCGTGAGGAAGACGCAGTAGGTGTTGGCGTGGAGCGGCACGCGGGCCAGGTAGTCCGACGGCCACTCGACGACGAGTTCGTCGGCGTGGGGAAAGCGCTCGGCGGTGGCGAAGGCCGAGCGGGCGTCGACGACGACGGTGCGGAAGCCGAGACGGCGCGCGAAATGGACCAGGTGAATCGCGACGTGGACAGCGCCCACGATGAACAACTGGGGCAGCGGCTCGAAGGTCTCGACGAACACCTCGACGCCCTCGATCTCGCGAAGACCGGTGGCCGGAAGAGTCTCTGCCGTGGCGAGGGCCAGAGCTCCGCGATCCAGGTCCGCTTCGCCCAGCGCTCCTTCCGCCCGGCCGTCCGGCCACACGAGCATGCGCGCTCCGAGCCCGGCGCCGTCGGCGCGGGTGAACGCGACCACCCGTTCGCTCGCGAGCAGGGACCGGCGGAGGGACTCGAAACCCATCGGGGCGAGCCTCCCGCCTCAGCCGTCGATGCGTTCGACCAGCACCTCGACCTCGCCGCCGCAGGTCAGGCCCACGGACCACGCCTGCTCGTCCGAGATGCCGTAGCTGAGCCGCTTCGGAAGGCCGTCCTCCAGCACCGACTGGGCCTCTTCGATCACCGCGCCTTCGATGCAGCCGCCGCTGACCGAGCCGGCGATGCTCCCGGTGTCGGAAACGGCCATCTTCGAGCCGAGGGGCCGCGGCGAGGAGCCGACGGTGCGGATCACTGTGGCGACCGCCACGCGTTGGCCGTCCGCGCGCCAGCGGTCCACGTCGGGGAGGATGTCAAGCACGCGCCGGATTCTACTCGGGTGACAGATCCCCCTGGGGCTATAGTGGCTTGAAGGAGGTGCAGCGATGAAGATGCGCCGATCGGTGGTGACGTTGTGGCTGGCTTCGGCCCTGCTTCTCACTGGCTGTGCAGTGCGCATCGGCGAGGGAGCGCCGGAGCCCGAACCCGAGCCGGTGACCGCCCGCAACCAGCCGGGCACGGGCATGGGACTCTATGAGCCGGAGCAACACGAGCTGTACGACGGCCGCTTCGTCATCGTGGGCACCGATGTCCACCAGGTCGGCCGGCTGGACGACGAGTCTCCCTGGGACCACATGGGCGACGACGCGAGCAACGTGGCGCCCGTAGGCGGCGAGATCCTGATCGATGTCGACGAGATCGCCAACACGGGCACGTTCCGCGCCGAGCTGCAGCTTCCGGAAGGCGAGTACGTCGTCGAACTCGACCGCTTCCACGAGTTCTCGCCGTGCCAGGACGGCGGTATCGCGGCGTACCTGTTCGAGCACGGAGACGCCGGTTGCGGCGACTCGAACTGGCCCAAGAGTCTCCTCTATGTCGCCGGCTGGGGCTACGGCCGCGGGACGCTAGACGGCGAGGAACTGTACAGCGACTACCAGATCCACTTCATGGTCACACAGGGGATGCGCGACCGCGAAACGCTCCGCGTGCAACTCGAACCGACCGAGGGTCCCGCCGGAGCAGTCAACCCCGCGGCCCAGCAACTCGACTTCTACATCCGCAGCCCCGAAAACAACGACGCCAACCACCCCAACCGCGAGGTCTTCGACCACTTCTTCGCGATGGCGGTCACCTGGAAGTAGTCGGCGGCACACTGCGACGACCATGAGCCGTCTCGCGTGCTGCTTCACAGCTGCCATGTTCCTTGCCACGGGAGCATTTGCGGCGGTGCGGCTACTCGATACGCCTGCGGCGGAGATGAGCAGCAGCTATGCCCTCGCGGCGACAGAGGGTGGCGGCGTGTTCCTGAGCTGGGTCGAGTCCGCGGAGGGGGTCGGTCACTCACTGCTATTCGCGGAGTTGCGCGAAGACGAGTGGGGAGACGCGGTGACGATTGCGTCGGGCAAGAACTGGTTCGTCAACTGGATTGACCACCCCGCCGTCTTTCCGTTGTCCAGCGACCGGCTGGCGGCGCACTGGCTGGTTCACGACGAGGACCGGGAAGGCGACTACGGCTACGGCATCCGGCTGGTGTTCTCGGAAGACCGGGGCGAGACCTGGCGAGAGGTGTTCCGGGCGAGTGGCGAGGGCGTTGACGGGTACGCCGGATTCGTGGCGTATGCCCCGGTCGCGGACGGGTTCGAGATGGCCTATCTGGCTACCGTCGGTGACGACGATGCGGAGCCGGCCTCGGCCGGACACGGCGAGGTGGAACCTCGGATGACCCTTCGTTCAGCCCGCTTCGATGCGATCGGCAGGGTGATGGGCGACCGCCAGGTGGACGCCGATGTGTGCAGTTGCTGCACGACGGCGATGGCGCCGAGCCCGGATGGCCTGTTTCTGGCCTTCCGCGACCGTCGCGAGGGCGAGTTCCGAGACATCTCCTTTGCTCGCCTCCAGCACCAGCGGTGGAGCGCTCCGAAGCTTGTTCACCGCGACGGCTGGCACATCCGCGGCTGCCCGACGAACGGCCCGGCCCTGGCTTCGAGTGCATCAGGCCCGGCAGTCGCCTGGTTCACAGCCGCCGGCGGCGAGTCGAAAGTACTGGTTGCCTTCTGGAACGCCACACAGCAACGATTCGACGATCCGATCCGAATCGACAACGGCTCCCCGCGCGGCTGGGCCGGCATCGCCGCCCTCGAGGACGGCATCGCCGCAGTCAGTTGGGTCGAGCGCTCGGAAGAGGGTGTCAGCGAGTTGCGAGTGCGTCGAGTGCCCCGGGCTGGAACCGCCGGTCGATCGATCACTGTGGCACCTGCACCTGCAGGTCGGAGTGCTGTAGGTGTACCCAAGGTGATCCGCAGCAACGACCGCCTCATCTTCGCCTGGCGAGACGGTGGCGTACAGACCGCTGCAGTGCCCACCGAGGCTCTTGAGTAGGCGCCAAGCCCCCAGTCCGTAAGCGTTCCGCGGCTAACGCCGGGACGACGTGCCAGTGCCCGACCCCCTCCCCTCGGCCCCGGACCGGCGGGTACTCGCGCCGCCCGCGCAGCTACTCGCCCGCGCCCGTGGCGGCGCCGGCCGCCGCGTGCTGTTCGTAGTCCTCTTCGGACAGGAAGACGAAGTTGGTCCAGCCGATCGCCATGTCGTCGACGGTTCGGTTGCCCCAGCCGACCCAGGCGGTCGGGTCCGGGTTGTAGGGGTTGTTCTCCGAGTTGTCGTGGTACGACGTCACGTGCAGGACGGTGCCGGCGGGGAAGACCGGCGGGTGCTTGTACGGGTAGGCGATCTGCCAGTTGAAATCGTAGTTCTGAATGCGGGTGAGCAGTTCGCGGCGGCCATCGGCGTGGATGGCCTCGAGCTCCATGCCCTTGCCCCGGTAGTGCATATGGGCCTGGAAGCTGATCAACTGGATCGGCCGGTCGAGAACGCGGTAGCCGTCGTGGCGTACGTTGTCGGCGCCGGGCGGGATGGAGAGCTCGTTGTTGCGCCAGCCGCGGTTGCTGGGGAGGCCGGCGAACAGCCGGGTTGAGACGATCCGGTGCTTCGGCACGACGCCGCGGGGGTAGAAGCCGAAACCGACCCGCTGGCGGTCGCGGATCACCTCGCCGATCGAGTGGTAGTGGCCGCTGAAGCGAATCTTCGCGCCGGCCATCAGCAGCTTGCCGGTGTTCTCGGCGTAGACGTCGCCGGTGTTGCCGACCGCGTACTCGATCAGCAGCGAGCCGACCGGGTTGCCCTCGGCGTCGCGACGGTTGGGGTCGTCGTCGCGCTCGAAGAAGTCCTCGCCGACGTACTCCGCGTCGTCCTGGATCGCATAGACCATCGTGTGGTGGACGGTCGCGCGGCCGGCCTTGCTCGGCTTGACCTCGATCCAGCGGATGTAGCGGTCCTCGGTGAGGCCGGTGTCGGCGATGAAGTTGACGAAGAGGTCGGGTCCCTCGGCCGGCACCACCATGTCCTCCTGCATCTCGACCACCAGGTCGGGCTCACCGTACTCCCAGGCGTCGCCGGACGGCCACTCGATCGACGGCGGCAGGTCGGCGGGGTTGCCGCGCGGAGCGCCGCCGTCGACCCAGGCGGAGACCAGGGCGATTTCCTCGTCGCTCAGGCTCGGATCCGGTTCGTAGACGCCGATCGTCCGGTCGATGTGCCAGGGCGGCATCTGCCGGGACTCGACCCGGCGCTTGATGGACCGCGCCCAGGGCCGAATCTGCTCGTAGCTGAGGAGCGACATCGGCGCCGCGGTTTCGGGGCGATGGCAGCGCTGACATGAGCGCTGGAAGATCGGTGCGATGTCGCGGCTGAAGGTCGGCGTATCGCCGTCGGCCGCCGCAGCCGGAGGAGCGGCCGGAACGGCAAGGAGGGCGAGCAGCGGAATCGCGGCTGTCGTCAGGGTTCCGAGAGTCCGGTTCATGGTTGGCTCCTCGTGCTGGCCGGTGCGGGTGTGAGGCAGACGCCTTGCTCGGCGGCGGCGGTGTCGACCTGCTTCGCCCGGCGATAGGCCATGGAGATGTTCTCGATCAGGTACAGGGTATCGATTCCGCCCCGTTCCGTCGTCTGCTTCGTGTTTTCGCCCACGGTGACCGACCAGCTCAGGTTGCCCTCGTAGTCGGCTGGCAGGACGATCAGGCAGACGTTGCGCTGCCGCCCGGGCTCGAAGACGGTCGGTTGGCCGCGGTCTGCCGGCCCCGGGTCGAAGCCGTTCGCTTCGCCCGCCGGGATCTCGACCGCCACCGAGTTGTGGTTGTAGTAGCCGAACACGAGAACGGCGGTGCCGTCCTCGTTCGGTACGTAGCCCTCGTAGACCGGATAGATGGGCCGGGTCGGCTGGGCCCAGGTTGCCGCCGCGAGCGTGGCGCCGAGCACCAGGAACACGGGCAGCACCGTCGGTATTGACAGTGCCTTCTTCATCGCGCGTCAGGCCGCGGGGTAGGTGTATCCCGCCTGGAGGCCGAGCGGAATGCCCAGCAGCCAGTAGCCGATCAGGAAGATCGTCCAGGTGATGAGCAGGGTGACGGCGTACGGGATCATCAGCGACAGGACGGTGCCGATGCCCGCCTTCTTCGTGTAGCGCTGGCAGAAGACGACGACGAGCGGGAAGTAGGGCATGAGCGGCGTGACGATGTTCGTCACGCTGTCGCCGACCCGGTAGGCGGCCTGGGTCAGCTCGGGTGAGATGCCCAGGCTCATCAGCATCGGCACGAAGATGACCGAGAGCACGGCCCACTTGGCCGAGGCCGAGCCGACGAACAGGTTGACGACCGCCGACAGCAGGATGATCCCGACCACGGTCGCCTGGGCGGGCAGACCGAGATCGCGCAGGAAGTTCGCGCCCTTGAGCGCGATGAGCAGGCCAACGTTCGAGCTGCTGAAGGCGGCGATGAACTGGGCGGCGAAGAAGGCCATGACCAGGTAGTAGGCCATCGTGCGCATCGCGTCGCTCATGCCGTCGACGATGTCCCGGTGGGTCTTCACCGTGCCGGCGACGTAGCCGTGGACGACTCCGGGAATGAGGAAGAACACGAAGATCAGGGGCACCAGCATTTGCATCAGCGGCGCCGAGAAGGCGGTCAGTTCGCCGGCCTCGCTGCGAAGCGGCGACGTGTCGGGCCACGCCCAGATCATCAGGACGACCAGGCCGAGCACCGCGGACCCCATGCCGGCCAGGAAACCGAGGCGGTCTCTCCGGCTCGGCTCCTTCATCTTCGGCATCTCGTCCGGGTCGCCGTCGATCTCGGTGCCGCGGAGTCTCGGCTCGATCACGCGGTCGGTCAGGTACCAGCCGACGGCGACCACGAGGATGGAGGACAGCGCGGTGAACAGGAGGTTGCAGAGCGGGTTGACCAGGACCTCGGGATCGAGGATCTGGGCCGCGGACTGCGTGAAGCCCTGGAGCAGGGGATCGATGCCCGAGGGGATGAAGTTGGCCGAGAAGCCGCCCGACACGCCGGCGAAGGCGGCCGCGATTCCGGCGAGCGGATGGCGGCCGGCGGCGTAGAAGATGACCCCGCCGAGCGGGATGACGAGGACGTAGCCGGCGTCCGCCGCCGTGTGACTGACGATCGAGGCGAGGATCAGCATCGGCGTCAGCAGGCTCTTCGGCGTGAAGCCGAGAATCAGGCGCAGGCCGGTGTTGATGAATCCCGTCTTCTCGGCCACGCCGACGCCGAGGAGCGCGACGAGCACGACGCCCAACGGAGCGAATCCGGTGAACGTCGTCACAAGCTGGGCCATGAAGACCGCCAGCGCCTCGCCGGTGAGCTGGTTCTGGATCCGGACCGGCTCTTCGGTGACCGGGTGGATGTCCGCGAACTGGACCTCCGCCAGCAGCGCCGAAGCGATCCAGGTCAGGAACAGCAGCAGCAGGAAGAGGATCGCCGGGTCCGGCAGCTTGTTGCCGACGACCTCGATGGCGTTCAGGAAACGGTTGAGAAGTCCCTTCGGCCTGCCGTTGTCGGCCTGTTGCGCCTCGTCGCCTGCCTTCGCCATACGCCGGCTCCTCCCGTTTCTGCCGCTGTGGACGGAAGCGTCATCTTAGCGCCCGCGCGGCCGCCGGCACCGTCATGCCGCTTCCCATAGTCGCCGCACAGGCACGGCGTACAAGCGGTCGCCGAAACTCGTGCTGATCTCGCCGTCATAGAGCACCACGCCGCGGACGAAGCGCTCGCCCGCTGCACTGGCCAGCTTGCGCAGACCGCTGAAGTCCGCCCGCGTGACCGTGGCGCCGGCCTTGACTTCCACCCCGGCCAGGGACCGGGCGCCGCGCTCGATCACGATGTCCACTTCCGCGCCTTCCTTGTCTCGGAAGTGGAAGAACCTCGTGGGTGCGCCATGCCAACTGGCCTGGCGCCGCAGCTCCTGGAACGCGAACGTCTCGAGCAACCGTCCCGCCAAGGTGCGGTCGGCGGCAAGCGACTCGGCGTCCACGCCCAGCAGCGCCGACGCAAGTCCGGTGTCGCCGACGTGCAGCTTGGGCGTCTTGATCAGGCGGCTCAGCCGGTTGCTGTGCCATGGCCGGAGCCGTTCCAGCAGGAACAGTCGCTCCAGAAGCGTGACGTACTCGCCGATCGTGGGACGACTCAGGCTGAATGGCGTCGCCAGACTGCTGAGATTGAACAGTCTGGCCGTTTGCGAGGCAGTCGCGGTGAGGAGTGCCGGCAGGATGTCGAGCGACCGGATGCGCGTCAGGTCGCGAACGTCGCGCTGGATCTGCGCTTCAATGTAGTTGTGGTGCCACTCGGCCTGACGCACAGCGGTTGGACGGCGCAGTGCCGCGGGGAATCCACCGGCGACAATTCGGTCGAGGAGCTGCTTGCCTAGCCGCTCGGTTCGACGAACTCCGAAGCCGTCTCCGAAGAGGGCGTTCAGAAAGCCTGTGCCCGGCCAGGAAGCGCCTCGTGCCGCCGGGTTCGCCAGCTCACGTTGCGTCAGCGGATACAGCGGCACGATCTGCAGGCGACCGGCCAGGGACTCGGACAGTGTCGGCAGGAGCAGCACGTTGGTGGAGCCGGTGAGCAGGAAGCGGCCGGGCACTCGGCGACGGTCCACGTCCAACTTGATCGCTTCGAACAGCGCGGGAACGTGTTGGACCTCGTCCAGAATCACCCGCTCGGGCAGATCCGCGACGAACCCCGCGGGGTCGGCTCGGGCGCCGCCTCTGACGACCGCATCGTCGAAGCTCATGTAGGCGTAGTCCCGGTGTCCAGGTCCCGATGCCGGCTGGATGCCGGTCCAGGCCGTCGAGTCCTCTGCCCAGGTCGCGTGATCCGCAGTACAGGCGTACTGGGCGAGGGTCGTCTTGCCGCACTGTCGCGGACCGTGGATCAGCACGACCGGCGAGTCTTCCAGCGCCTCGGCAAGCCGCTGCTCGGCGCCGCGTCGGTAGAAGGTCGGCCGCGACATGCGGCTGATCGTAACGTTGGATCCCGTCTGATTGCAAGGTTCGGTGCCGTCCGTTTGAAGGGTTGTGGTCCGGCCGATTGCAAGGTTCCGTCAGACGACGATCCGGCCCACCCGCTCCACGAACCAGAACGCCGCGATGATCCCGGTGGCATAGATCGGCGTCCGCAGGACGAGTTCCGGGACGACGATGCCGACCCGCTTGACGACGGCCACGAGGGCGAGCACCACGGCGACGACCAGGAGTTGCCCGACCTCGACGCCGACGTTGAACAGGAAGAGCGCCATCGCGATCGCCCGCTGCGGCAGGCCGATCTCGGCCAGGGCGCCGGCGAAGCCGAACCCGTGCAGCAGGCCGAAGGCGAAGGCGATGAGCCACGGGCTCTTCGTCGTGATCGGCGAACGCTGGTCCTCGGGGCGCAACAGCTCGACCGCCAGGAACAGGATCGACAGGGCGATCACCGCCTCGACCGGCGCCGAGGAGAGCCTCACGACATCCAGGGAGGAAAGCGCCAGGGTGATGCTGTGGGCGAGCGTGAACGAAGTGATGACGCCGACCAGGCGCCACGGACTGCGGACGTAGAAGAGCAGGCCGATGACGAACAGGATGTGGTCGAAGCCGAACACCAGGTGCTCGACGCCGAGCCGGAAGTAGGGCAGGGCGTTGCCGGCCGCCTCCCGGTCGACCGTGACCGCCGGAGCCTCCGGCCGGAGCAGTTGGGTGAGGCTGTCGCCGTTGGCGAAGCTCATCCGGAGCAGAACGTCCGTCAGGGTCCGCTCCAGGCCGGCGATGGCGAAGGTCTCGCCGTGGAAGATGCGGTCCGGGTCACCGTCCGTCGCCTCGCATTCCACGGTCCAGCGTTCGACCAGGGCGCCGGCCAGGCTCTCCGGCGCATGCCGTACGGTCTCGGTGCAGTGTTCCGGTAGCACCGGGTCGAGCAGCAGCAGGAGCGCGCCGCGGCGGGGCTGCTTCCAGACGACCTCGAAGGTCCCCGATTCGCCCTCGTTCAGTTCGAGGTAGCCGGGACGAACCTCGTGGGCGCTCGTGGGGACGGCCGCCGCGAGCAACCCGGCCACGATGGTCCCGGCAAGTCTGAGGCGGAGGCGACCTCTCAGGGCTCTTCTCCCGCCGCGTCCGCGTCCGTGCCGCCCTCGAGCTCGGAAACGAAGTCGATCTCCTCGATCTCGATTCGGTAGCGCTCTCGAAGACGCTCGTGAGCGACCCGGTTCGCGGCGTCGCGGGCGTCGCGCTGGGCGTCGTCCAGTACGCGCCGGCGCACATCCTCGAACACCGCCGGCTCCGCTTCCGTGCGGACCGACAACCGGACGAGGTGGTAGCCGTAGGCGGACTCGACCGGTCCCGCCCACTCGCCGAGGGGCAAGGCATCGAGCGCGTCGACGAAGGCGCCGCCGAACAGCTCGGCCAAATCCTCGGCGGTGCGGCGCCCGTACTCGCGGCGCAGCATGAAGGGATCCCCCAACCGCCGCCAGAGTGTGTTTTCGGGCGCGGCGTCGTTGCCCTCGATGTGGAGTTGTTCGAGGATCTCCGTGGCGGCGCTCATCGCCTCCTCGTCGCTGCCGCGGCGGTCGGGGCTGACGTAGACGTGGCGGAGGGTGAAGCGCCGCGGTTCCCCGTAGCGCTCCGCGTTCTCCTCGAAGTACGCCTCGAGGTCGGCGTCCGAGACCGGATCCGTGACCACCGTGTCCTCGATCAGGAAAGACATCTTCTGGGCCAGGCGGCGGCGGACGATCGTGTCGTCCGCGTCGAGACCCATGCGCGCCGCTTCGCGTACCAGGATCTCTTCCCGGATGTGGTCCTCGACCAGGGAGTCGAGTTCCGCCACGGTCGGCAGCCGGCCGATCTGCGCGCTCCAGAGATCCGCCAGCCGGATCACCTGCGCGCGGGTGACGACGATGTTGCGACCTTCGGAATCGAAGACCCCGCCGGCCATGCGGTCGAGCGTGAACACGGCGACACCGATCGCCAGGAACACGAACAGGGGATCGCGAACGAACCGTCGGACTCGCGAGTCAGGCATGAGCGGGGAATACTACGCTCTCGGAGTCGACCAGCACGGAAGGGAGTCACGGATGTCGAAGAGAATCGATCGGAAAGCTGACTGGTGCGCGGGGGTTCTCGCCGCCTCCCTCCTCTTTGCCCCCACCCCGCCCGCCCTCGCCCAGCCCGACCCCGCCGCTATCGGCGAGCGCGAGAAGGTCCTCTTCGACTGCGACATCGGTTCGGACATCGACGACGCCTACGCGCTGGCGCTGCTCCTCGCGAGCCCGGAGATCGAACTCGTCGGGGTCACGGTCGGGCACGCGCGCACGGCGGACCGTGCGCCCCTGGCGTTGCGCATGCTCTGGGAGACGGGGTTGGAGCACATCCCGGTGTACGTCGGCCGGGCGACGCCGCTGGTTACGCTGCGCGACGGCAAGCCCCACGAGCAGTTCAGCGAAGCGCCGTACAACCGGCAGTTTCACTGGGCGCGGGGCTTCGAAGAGTTGAAGCCCCGGGCGCAGCCGGCAGCCGAGTTCATCGTGGAGACGCTGGGCGCCGCGCCGGGTGAGATCACGCTGCTCACCGTCGGCCCTGTGACGAACATCGGAGACGCGCTGGAGCTCGATCCGGACGTGCTGAAGAACGCGAAGCGGGTCGTCTCGATGTACGGCTCGATCCGGTCCGGATACGACGGCGGCGACGCGCAGCGGGAGTGGAACGTACTCGCCGACGCCGCGTCGTCAAGGGTCTTCGATGCGGGCGTGCAGGCCGGCGGCGCCGACGTCGTCTACATCCCGCTGGACGTGACGGACCACGTGCGCCTCGACGCCGACCGTCGCCTCCACCTCCACATGCGCGACACGCCGCTGACCGACGCCGTGACCGCGCTCTACTCATTGTGGCGGAACGAGGAGCGGAACCAGACGACGCCGCGCCTCTTCGACGCGGTCGCCGTCGGCTACCTGCTCTGGCCTGAACTGTTCGGCTTCGAGCATGGCCGCGTCACGGTCGACGAGCGCAGCATGACGCTGTTCGAGCCCGGTGGCGAACCCGCTTCGACTGTCGCGCTCGAAATCGACGACGCGGCGTTTATCGAGCGGATGGTCGCCCGCTTCCTGGAGCAGAACCTCCGCCGCTAAAGAGCAGATCCCCCAACTGCTCCAGGCTCGCCAGGTTGTGCACCGGCAGGAAGTCGTCGACGTGCGGGAGCGCGGCCACGATGCCGCGGGTGAGCGGCTGGTAGTCGGGCGATCCGAGCAGCGGATTGAGCCAGATCAGACGGTGGCAGCTCCGGTTCAGGCGTTCCATCTCGTGGCCCAGGAGGTCGATGTCGCCGCGGTCCCAGCCGTCGCTGATGATGAGCACGGCGGCGCCCTGGCCGAGCAGGCGGCGGCTCCAGGTGAAGTTGAACTCGCGCAGGGCGTCGCCGGTACGGGTGCCACCGCCCCAGTCCTCGATGCGGTGGGCCGCGGCCTGCAGTGCCCGGTCCACGTCGCGTTCGGCCAGTTCGCGGGTCAGGCGCGTCAGGCGCGTGCCGAAGGCGAACGCCTCGACCCGGGAGATGCCCGGGTCGGCCGAGCGCGGATGGGAGACCGCGTAGATGAAGTGGAGCAGCAGGCGCGAGTAGGGCTCCATCGACCCGGAGATGTCGCAGAGCAGGACCAGCGAACGGCGCCGGTGCTTGCGGCCGCGGCGGACCAGGTCGATCATCTCGCCGCCCTGGGTCAGGCTGCGCCGCAGCGTCCGGCGCAGGTCGAGCCGGTGGCCGTGGCGGTCCGGCCGGAGGCGTCGCGTGCGGCGCGTCTCGAGCTGCCAGTGCATCGTCGCCATCAAGCGCTTGATCTCGTCCAGCTCCTCGCCCTCGAGCTGAGCGAAGTCCTTCTGCCGCAACGCCTCCCGGGCGCTGTAGAGCCGAGGTCGGGCGGTGTGCTCCCGGTCGCTTTGGCGGTCGTCGCCGGCGTCGCCGTCGTTGAGCGCCAGCTTCTGGACCGCGGCCCGCTTCGTCCGTTCGGTCCGGCGCTGGATCATCAGTCCCAGCTCGAGTTGTTCGAGTTCGCGCGGGTCACGGGCCTGCCAGAACAGCTCGAAGGCCTTGTTGAACCACGGAAGGTCCCGTCGCCGGCTGACGAGGACCGCCCGGGCCGCCGCCTTCACGTCGTTCTTGTGGGAGAGGTCGATCAGTTCGAGCGCGGCGACCCAGTCCCGGAGCTGGGTCGGCGTCACGTCCAGGCTGCCAACCCGCAGCAGGCGGCCGAAGAGGACGATGTTGCGGAGCAGGTGGCCGCGCGTGTCCGCGGCCGCGGCAGCCTCAGTCACACTTCCTGGCGTCAACGGCGGACCGTGAGCCGTTCGGCGGCCAAGCGGTTCATGCTGACGCCTGCTTCCGCCGCATCCATCGCCAGGGAGCGGTGGGTTTCGGGTGGAACGCGAAGAGTGAGGGTGCCGCTGTATCGTCGCGTGGACAGCGGCTCGGGGATCGTGCCGCCGTCCTCGCGCAGAGCGTTCACAGCGAACGCCACGACGTCCCTGATGCCTGCAAACGCCCCTTCGGGAGTGTCGTCCAGGTGGCTGAGCGAGCCGAACTCCGCACACAGGCCCACGTACATCCCGTCTTCATCGGACCAGATGACCCGGTAGGCGTAGCGGTCATGTCCGTTCATGGCGATTCCTCCTCCAGGTTGTCGATTGCCTTGATCACCTGTCGTACCTGATAGGGCTTGGCCATGCCCTTCACGGACTGAATGTTGACGAGCGGCTCGCCCTGCCAGGGCGTCTTGTAGAACAGGTGGCTGCCTCGTGCCCTGGGCGGCCCGAAGTAGGTGTCGCAGACCTTCCGGAGATCATCGAAGCGGACGTTCCGGGGGTTCCGCCTGATTCTCGCCAGCGTCTTGTCCACGCGACGTATGGTAGCACTAATGCAACCAGGTCTTCGCAGAGGTTTCGTGCAGGAGGACGGCGTCGAGCTGCGCGGGAATTCGCGGGTGGCGGCGCCACCGCCGAATGCGTCGTCCGGACCGGGCTCGAGGGCGACGACAAAGGCTTGGGACCCCGCCAACAAGGGTCCGCCGCTCGACGTCTGGCAGCTGGACGTCTCCGTGTGTAACGGTTCGGGGAAGTGGCTGGAGTATCTGTACGGGCGCCACCGGATCGAGACCGAGTGGCCGCCCTGTTCGTCGTGGGACGGTCCGCCCGCGGGGACCGTGGACGGAACCATCGGATGGGCGGGCCACCACAGCGCGATGCAGGTGAGGAGCGTCGCCCTGGCGAGGCGGTGGGTGAGACGGTGTTCCTAATCGTGTTCCACGAATCACGAGTCGCCCGAGTTCTCCGAGTGGTCCTTGCAGCACGACTTTGCGCGGTCGCCTCCGGCGGGCGACGCGCCGGTTGGCCGGTCGGCGCCCGGCCTTCGCCGCGAGCCGCCGCCGGGCCGTTCGGCGTCGTCCTCGTCCTCATCGTCACCGTCCTCGGCGTCGCCGTCTTCATGGCCGCGATCTTCCTCGGCCGCGCAGTCGGGCCTGCTGGACCACATGCGCGCATCGGCCCGGTCCGACGCTCCGGGCGCGGCCGCGTCGCCGCCATTCCGGCGGCCGGGCGACGTCTTCCGCGACCCGCTGCGCTCGGGCGGCAGCGGTCCGGAGATGGTGGTGATCTCCGGGGGAGTCTCCGGATGGGCTGCGTCTCGACGTGCTGGAACGCCTGATCTAGGTTCCTTGAACGAGTGGCGTCTTCACGGGTGAGGCAGAGTTTTTCCGAGCCATTTGTCGATGGGCCGGCGAGTGTCGACGGGTACCAGGAGGACATGCTCGTCGGTCTGAGGCGAAGCCCCGTTAGATAGAAGTAGGCTAGTCTGTGTCTTTACGTCGATCAAGCAAACGGAGGCTCCGAATGAAGTACGTGACTCTAGTCGCTGCCTTAGTCGCTACGGCAGGAAGCGCCTATGCGCAGACGGCCAACACCGTGGATGTCGGCACATGGAACATCGAGTGGTTCGGACACGAGGAAAAAGGCCCGGCCGATGAAGAGGAACAACTCGAACGAGTGCGTAAGACGATTGCTGATGCAGGTGTTGAGTTATGGGGCGTTCAGGAAGTCGTGGATACGGTTGCATTCAGGAGATTGCTGGATAAACTGGAAGGATACGACGGCATAATTGCAACGGATCCCCACGTTTCACAAGGAGACAAGTACTACGGTGAGGGGGAGCAGAAAGTCGGGATCATCTATAGCACCGACGTGGTGACGGTCCGTCAAGCAAGACTCATTCTCACTGATAAGGAGCACAGCTTCGCTGGCCGACCGCCGTTGGAAGTGGTGGTCGGCCTTTCTCAGCAGCACCGTTTGGCGATCATCGTGCTTCATGCCAAGTCTCCAGGGAAGCTCTACGGCAACGTGAACTACGAGGCGTGGCGGCGGCGCAGAGATGGGGCGAAGGCGCTGAAAGCGTACCTGGACAGCGAGCGCCCGGCGGAGCCCGTCTTGATAGTCGGCGACCTAAACGACCAAGTCACTCGGCAATCTGTCACGCTCACTCGGAAAGACAGCAGAGAGCGGCGCGACAGCCCCTACAAGGAGTTTGTGGACGACCGTGAGTCATGGTCGCACGTCACGCGTGACGTGCGTGACACGGTGGCCGGCCGGGCGCTCGACCACATCCTGGTCTCGGACGAGGCCGCCTGCTGGTTCGTTGAAGGGACAGCAGCGACGGTGCCGGTGGACCGTAAGGCGAGTGATCACCGTCCACTCATGGCTCGATTCGTCCTGGGGCGGCAGTGCGGACCTTAGGTTGGGCTGCGGTCCGCGTGGAACGGCAGCGCGGCCAAGAAGCCGGCGTCGAAGGGCCCGTCTGCTTTGTAAGGACCGGGAGCGACCGTCGGTATCGTCGCGTGGACAGCGGCTCGGGATGGTGCCGCTGTCCTCGCGCAGAGCGTTCACGGCGAACGTCACGACGTCCCTGATGCCTGCAAACGCCCCTTCAGGAGTGTCGTCCAGGTGGCTGAGCGAGCCGAATTCCGCACACAGACCCACGTACTTCCCGTCTTCATCGGACCAGATGACCCGGTAGGCGTAACGGTCGTGTCCGTTCATGGCGTTTCCTCCTCCATGTTGTCGATTGCCCTTGATCACCTGTCGTACCTGATAGTGCTTGGCCATGCCTCTCACGGACTGAATGTTGACCAACGGCTCGCGATGCCAGGGCGTCTCGTAGAACAGGTGGCTGCCTTGTGCCCTGGGCGGTCCGAGATAGTGTCGCAGACCTTCCGCGAGGTCGACCAGTTCGAGCGCGGCGACCCAGTCCCGGAGCTGGGTTGGCGTCACGTCCAGGCTGCCGACCCTCAGAAGACGTCCGAAGAGGACGATGTTGCGGAGCAGGTGGCCGCGGGTTGCCGCGGCGGCCGCTTCACTCACCGTTCGGGCTTCTGGCCTTCAGTAGTCCTTCGGAGCGATTCACGGGCATGGCCGTGAATCGGCCGGGCTGCCGACCCACTCGAGCTTTCCGTGGGAGTAACAGTCTGCGACGAGGCTGCCGTCTGCCCATCGCCCGGTCCAGAGGCCATGTTGCTCTCCTTCCACGTACGAGCCTTCCGCCGAGACGGTGGCGTGCCCGGGCTCGGTATCCGCGCTGTCGTGCCGGAAGGTCCAGCGGCCGTGTCGCTTGTCATCCACGTAGGGACCTTGCGACAGAGCCCCGTCGGGGTCTCGCACTTTCCAGTGGCCGTGTTTCTTCCAGTCCACATAGGGGCCTTCCTCTACCCGCCCGCCGGGATGTCGAATCGTCCAATGGCCGTTGCTCTTGTCGTCCACGACCGGGCCCTCCCGCACCTCCCCGTCGGCCCCGCGCCGAATCCAGCGGCCGTTCCTCTTTCCCGCCACGAACGGGCCCTCATTCACCGACCCGTCGGGGTGTTGCTGGATCCAGCGTCCGGTGTGCTTACCGTTCCCAAGTAGACCAGTGGTGGTGAGGATTCTCGCCTCTCCATCCTCGTCCACTGAGCGGATGATCAGATCGCCGGCACCGTTGGCCAGTCCATCGGCGCAGCCGCCGGTCCACGCCATGGTGACACTGCTGCTTCCGCGGAAGGCATACCACGCGTAGCATCCGGGCTGATTCTCCAACTCCCGGTAGCAGTAGCCGTCAGTCGTTGTGAGACAACCTGGCGCCGGACCCGTGCTCACGTTTTGGGCCGCGAAGGCCTGCGGCCGCTCCGGCCTCGGGGATGGACTGGGAGTTCGGGCGCCGGCCACGGGAGGTGAAGTCGCGAAGTCGTAGTCCATCGACCAGCGCTCGAACCGCGGCGGTTCGTCGCTGTGGAACACCACGAGATAGGTCGTTGTCCTCAACGTCTGCCCGGGCTCCACGACGTTACGGCCGCTCTCCTGAATGAAGCCGGCCGCGTTTCCCCATTCGACCGGACCTTCGACGGCTCCGGCCCGCGGTCCGTCCCAGCTACTGCAAGGCGGCCATTCGCTCTCGATGTTGTAGCGCGCGATCAGGTGATCGAGCCACTTGCCGGACCCGTTGTAGACCGAGAAGTCGAGTTGCCAGACGTCCAGAGGTTGGCCGCGGTTCGCGGGGTCCCAGGCCTTGTCGTCGCCGGCGAAGCCCTCCCGGATCTCGCAGGTGGCGGCGCCGTATGCCACCACCCGCACGCTGCCGCGAACTTGGATGCCCTCCAGTTCCATCAGACGTTGAGCGTGAAGTGCCGCCGGCAAGAACGACAGAGCGGCGACTGCAGTCGTGACGAGGCGAGCGACTGGAGACATCTGGCAACCTCCTTCGCTGAGCTAGCTTCCCTTCGGCTTGGAGGGCGGTTCAGGGCGTGCAGGCGGCTTGGACGGCCGGGGGTTGGCCGGCTTGCCGCCACTGAGAGTCGGTCGCTTGGGCGTCACGACAGAGCAAGCGCCTCGGCTCGGTCAAAGCACTGCTTTACCAGCCGGTCGTCGTCCCGCTGAGCCGTCACCTCGCGATCCAGAACACGTTCCACGTCGTGAATCTGGGACAGGATCTCCCGAACTTCGTCGTGGCTGATTCTCCAGCTTTCCACCTCGATCCACGTGTCGCGGAGGCGAGCGTGCAGGTCGCTCCAGGAGACGGAGTGACTCGTAGCCGCCATGGCCGCTTCGCCGAACTTCCTCGTACCGGCGACGGTACCCGTGACCGCCGCGACAAGGGCGGGCCAGGTCGGCTCCACATTCAGGAGATTCAGGGCGGCCACGAGAGTCGCGGAGGAGAACACCGCCGTGCAAAAGGCGGTCAGTTGACCCCAGAATCGCCTGCGCTCCGCTCGGCGGGCGTAGTAGAGCTCCCTCATGTGGGCACCTACCATCTGGTTCCAGAGTTCGCGCCGAAGCTCGTCGGAGACGGGCACCGGCTCGGTGACGCCCGTGCCGGTCAAGCGGTCGTCGGTCGCAGCCATCACAACGACTCGATCCTAGCGCACCGATGCAGGTGGGTCGCTGCCGGGCTTCTCCGGGTTGCGCGGATTGATGATGTTCTGCGAGGCGCCCTCACCGCATAAGCTCGACTGAAGGAGGACAACGGATGCAGCTACGACGCACGTTTCCCTTGGCCTTGGCGGTGGCGCTGGTTTCGGTTCCCGTAGCGGCCGAGACGCTGTACAACCAGCACGGCGTGCGGCTTTCGGCGACCGTGCAGGAGATCGAAACCGGCGCCGCGGTCTGCCGGGTCCGGGAGGAGCGCCACACCGCGGAGCAGTACGAGAAGCTGAAGCCGAACGACGGCCGGCCCCTCGACGTGTGGCGCGTGGAACTCGTTGTCGCGAACTACTCCGGCAGGGTTCTGGACTACGTCAGCGCTCACCTGAACGTGGAGTCGAGTTGGCCGCCCTGCGACCACTGGGACGGCCCCGAGAGCCGTTACGGGAAGGCGGTCGTCTGGACCGGCCCGCTGATGACGATCTCGGACGTCGGGAGCGTGCTGCCGGGCGAGGAGCGGCGCGAGGTCGAGTTCGTTCTGGCCTGGCACGAGGACGATCCGGTCCTGGGGCGCTGGGACATCGACTACGACTTCGGCGAGGCGGCACCCGTTGCGGCTGAGCGGGCCGCGGCGGGCGCGTCGACCGGACCGGGCAACACGGCGGCGTCGCGGTCCGATGGCGCAGCCGGCATCGCTCGCGCGGACCCGCCGGCCGCCCGCCCGTCCCGGCAACCGGGCGACACGTTCCGGGACACGCTGGCGTCCGGGGGCAGCGGTCCGGAGATGGTGGTGATTCCGGCCGGGAGTTTCCGCATGGGCTGCGTGTCGGGGGTGGGTTGCTACAACGAGGAGAAGCCGGTGCATCAGGTGAGGATTCCGCGCCCGTTCGCGGTTGGGAAGTACCAGGTTACCTTTGCGGAGTGGGACGCCTGCGTGTCGGCCGGCGGTTGCAGTCATCGGCCCAACGACGAGGGCTGGGGCCGCGGTCGCCGTCCGGTGTTGAACGTGACGTGGGAGGACGCTCGGGAGTACGTGCGCTGGCTCTCGGAGCAGACAGGCGCCGAGTACCGTCTGCTATCGGAGGCCGGGTGGGAGTACGCGGCCCGCGCGGGTTCGGTGACTGCTTACAGTTGGGGGAATGAGGTCGGCTCGGGTCGTGCGAACTGCGATGGTTGCGGCAGTCAGTGGGACGGGCGTCAGACGGCGCCGGTAGGTTCGTTCGGCGCGAACGCGTTCGGGCTGCACGACATGCACGGGAACGTGTTGGAGTGGGTTGAGGACTGCTGGAATGGCAACTACAACGGCGCGCCGTCGAACGGTGGCGCGTGGCGGTCGGGCGAGTGCTTCCTTCGCGTTTTGCGCGGCACTTCCTGGCGCGGCGGTCTGGAGGTCCTCGGCTCCGCGAACCGCACCGGGGAGTTCTCAGACGAGCGGAGGAACTTCATCGGTTTTCGTGTAGCCCGGACGCTCAACCCGTGAACTTCATCTCTTTACTTCGTTGGGGGGTTCCAAGGGGGGCTTGCCCCCCTTGGTCCGGCGCTGCGCCGGCGTCCCCGCCGGCATCCGGCGCAAAGCGCCGGCCTTGGTTGCTCTTGCCGCACTCCCGTGAACGTTCGGCCGCACCTGCCGGTTCAGCACACGGAGAGAGCTTGTCTGCCGACCAGGAGCGCCGGGATGGCGTTGTTGTGAAGGCAGGTTCAGCCCGCTTGACCGGTCCGGCCCTCGAGTCGCACTACCGGTTCATCCTCTGGCTGGTGCCGGCGGTGGATCGCTTCCCGCGGAGCCGCAAGTTCCTTCTCGGCGATCGAATCCAGAACACCGCGCTCGACGTGCTGGAGCGGTTGATCGAGGCGACCTACACCAGGCGACGCTCGGGTCATCTGGCTGCTGCGAACCTGGGTCTGGAGAAGCTCCGCTTCTTGTTTCGCCTCGCCTGGGACCTTCGGATCCTCGACCGGCGGCGTTACGAGCATGCCGCTCGCTCCATCGACGAGACGGGCCGCAAGGTCGGCGCTTGGCGGAAGGTACACAGTGCCCGCGAAAGCACGGGATCTGTTTGATCGCATCGCCTCGTTCAAGGCACTGCACGCGGCTGCTCTGAAGGCGGCCAGGGCGAAGCGCTCCAAGCCGGGCGTTGCCGCGTTCCTCGCCAACCTGGAGACGGAGGTCCTGCGCCTTGAGCGCGAACTCAGGAGCGGCCGCTACCGCCCGGGGCCGTACACGAAGATCGAGATCCACGACCCGAAGCACCGCATCGTCTCCGCGGCGCCGTTTCGCGACCGGGTCGTGCACCACGCCTTCTGCGCCGTCTGCGGGCCGATCTTCGAGCGCGGCTTCATTTTCGACAGCTACGCCAACCGCATCGGCAAGGGAACGCACCGGGCGGTCGCGCGGTACGAGAAGCACCGCGACCGCTTCCGGTACGTCCTGCGCTGCGACATCTTCCGCTACTTCCACGCCATCGACCACGAGATCCTGAAGCGCGACCTGCGTCGCCGGCTCGCCTGCGAGCGCACACTGGAACTCGCCGACCGGATCGTCGACGGCTCCAACCCACAGGAGCCCGTCTACCAACTCTTTCCCGGCGACGACCTGCTGACGCCGGTGGAGCGCCGGCGTGGGCTCCCCATCGGCAACCTGACGAGCCAGTTCTTCTCCAACCTGTACCTCGACTGCATGGACCACTTCGCGAAGGAGGTCCTGCGGGCGAAGGGCTACGTGCGCCGGTTCCACAACCGCTTGCGCGGTCTGCGCGACCGCTGGCGGCACGGTTCCGTGACCGAGGACGAAGTGCGCCGGCGCGTCCAGTCCTGGATCGCCCACGCCGAGCACGCGGACACGTGGCGTCTGCGTCAAACGATCTTCCGCGACGGGTGGTTCGACCCGGCGCGGGGGCCTGGCCCTCCCCCCGACGCGTTTTGCGCGGCGGTCCTGGAACAACAGACCGAGGAACCTCCGCTCCGCGAACCGCAACAGGAACACCACAGACAACCGGAACAACAACAACGGTTTTCGTGTAGCCCGCACGCTCAGCGGCCCGAGCCGGCGCCGTCATGGCGGCGCCGGGAGCGCAGTGGGCGTCCAGGGAGGGTCATGATGAGACCCGGTCGTCGCCCCTCTTGCCCCGGACGGGGGAGGGGCGGCGGTCGTCAACGCGGCTCGCTGGCCTGCCGACCTGCGTGCCCCGCTCGCGAGTGAGGGGCGTTGGCCCGGAGCGCACGTCTCCGCGCGTAGCCTTTGAATCGGATCGTCTGAGGCCGAGCAGAGTGGAGCAGCGTCTTGACCACGAGGAGGCGGTACAGGCAATAGGCCGAAACGAGCGTCGCGACGGCGCTGAATGGAGCTAGGGTGGCCACCCAGGAGTCGGGTACCGGTAGCAGGGGGAACGGGAGTGAAACCGGATGCAACGTCACCCCGACTCCCGCCGCAATACAACCTGCCGCCACCAGCATCGCCTCGGCCTTTCGGCGGACTCTGACCTGCGTACGATAGGCCTTCGGAAGATGGGGCAGAAGAAACTGGGCGACGATGGTGATCGCGAGCAAGCCTCCGACCAGCGACAGTCTGGCCGGACGATCTTCAGCCATCCACGCACCGGTGAGGGCGAGCCAAAGCGGCATCGGCTCGCCAGGGCTTCGTTGGTCCGTAAGCGCTTGTGAAATCAATGTGGTCTGGGCTGCCAGGACGACCGGAAGTGCCGCTACCAACGCACGGAACGCGGTCCCCGCCCTGCGTCGAGCTTTCCTGTACGAGTTCTTTGGGGAGCGACCGGCCCAGAAGGTCCTGGACATCTGCCGTTGTATCTGTCGCCACCAGATGCTGAGATCGATCAGGCGATGCCCGAAGTAGACAAGGAAGGAGAAGATCACGGCGGAAAGTGCCGCGGTCCGCCACCCGTCAACCTGGAGCGCCAGCGAGAGCGAGGCGTGTGTTCCGAACAGCACGAGAATGGGTACCAGGACGTAGAGCCAGAACAGCAGCCACCAGTAGGCCTTGCGCCGGAACCACCGAGGCCGCTCAGGCGCCTTGGCGGCGTTGCCGTCATCCTTGTCGACGGCCCGGTGGAGAATCCACCGGAAGAGGCGCTGATCGGTCCAGTACTTGTTGTGCGCGGCGCCCGGGATGGAGTAGCGGTTGAACACGACGTCCTCGCAACTCCTGAACACGGCGTCGTAGACCGGCGTCTTTTGGACGACATCCAGGTTGTGCCCGACCGGGTCCGCCTCGTCGCAGTAGTTGAAGTGAAGAATCCGTCGATCGCGTGGCTGAAGTCGGCCTTTGCACTCCAGCAGATACCGATAGTTCGTCCACCAGAGCGTCAGGTATTTGTCGATCGGGGAGCCGAGAGTCACGAAGCTCCGGACGCGGTGGACCCAGCAGGTGTCGAGAAACGCGAACTTCTTCTCCAGCTTGCGGAGATCGCACTTCTCCTCCGGGGAGAGATCCCCGCTCGTAGTGCGGCTCTTCTGTCGCAGGCGATCCAGCTTGGCGAGCTCGTCCGGCTCGCGGCTCTTGTCGTCGTCCCTGAGGTAGCCGGGGAACTCCCAGACATCGTCGTCACCGCGCCGGACATGGGGCTTTGCGCTGGCGTAGAGCAAGGCATCAAGACTCATGATGCTGCCCAGGCTGTGTGCGATGACTGCATAGCGGGCTTTGCGCGGCTCTTCGCGTCTTCGCTCGCACTCTTCGTGCGCTGCCTCTATCCTCGCCATCAACTCGTGGAAGCGGCGGACTGCCTGACCGCGGCAGCGGTCGTACTCGCCGTACAGTTGGGCGTCCCCGAGGAACTTCACGAAGACCAGTTCGTTCATCTCCTTGAAGCGGAACCTCATGGCGAACCGCACCAGGAGGAGCGTATCGGCGAGAACGTAGAGGACCCGGCGGATCCAGAGCGGAACCTGAGCGTCGGGCTCGTTCCCGGACACTGCCGCTTCGTGCTTGCGCAGCAGGCGGCTCACCAGGCCCTTGGCCCACAGGTGGACATCCTGCCCGACATGCCTGAAGGAGTCATGCGTCACGTCCGACCAACAAACATCCACGAAACGCAGGTTCGCGCCCGGATCCTTCGGCATCTCACCGAGGAACGGCGGAAGATCGCGGTCGCAATCGGGCGAGGCAGGAATGCCGTCGAACTCGATCCAGGGCTGTTCAGTGTCCGGGGCCTTCGACCATCCGGTCTGGCTGCTTGCCTTTCCGAGTGTGAGCACGTCCCGGTTGTCGTCTTCTCGTGCGTCGCGCCGCGCTTCGGCGAAGCGGTTCACGACGTTGATCACGCACTCGTTCTTGCGCTGCTCGCCCATGCCGTGAACGACGACGACGTAGGTCACATGATCGTTCTGCGACTCGGCAGGCTGCTTGTCGTTGGGTGTACTCACGACTAAGAGTCTCCTGTAGCTTGGATCTCCGCGCCGAGCCTAGCGAAGCGATCGGGCCCAGAGGGGCCGGACGCGTCGTGAGCGTCCAAGCGGACATGGTGAGGCGGGTCTGCAATGAGCAGATCGTCCTCTGACCCACTCGGACGAACGCCGCCACTGCCCGCGCAGCGGCCAGCCGGATCTAGCCGACGGAAGGGCCCTCGATTTCGATCTGCTTTGCCAGCGCTCCGAGAATGAGGGGTGCGGATGCGCCGATATTGAGCGCCAGAAGCGGGCTGAGCTTGATGTCGGCCGAGGCTTGATAGACGAAGACCAAGAGGCCCCCGGCACCAACCATACCTGCGGTCACGAGCCAATACGCAACGCTCTTTGCGTAGCCGGGAAGTCCTTCGTGGAGACTCTCGCGGATTCCGTACCACTTCAGGAGTTCCGCTGCCACGCCCCCAGCCAAGCCGAGCGAGACGAGAAGGAGACTGTTGCCGTCCACGGGAGCGTGCTGGCCCCGCTGCTTCGTCAGAAGGACTTGCTCGCGAAGACCTGCAGGTCAGCCACGATCTCGCGCACACTGGCTGGCTTGGACTTCAGCCTATCCCTCTCTGCCAACGTAGGTGACACAGCGGCCATCCCGTTGAATAGTGGAGGGCAGAGGTTGTCAGGGAGGATCGCGATGGCAAGAGGAGAGGAGAGGTTTGGCGGTGGCTCGGAGGTTCCGGCCCCGGGGGTTGAGGAGCGTAGCGACGAGGCCCCCGGGGCCGGCTCGGCGCCGTCGGGGGCAGTCCCCGACCCGGAGGTGCTGGCGAAGCCGACCAGACGGCGGTTCACGGCCGCGTACCGGCTTCGGATTGTTGAGGAGGCGGACCGGTGCACCGAGCCCGGCGAGATCGGTCGACTGCTTCGGCGGGAGGGTCTCTACAGCTCGCACCTGTCGAGCTGGCGCAAGGCGAGACGGGCGGGCGCTCTGTCCGGCCTGAGGCCGAGGAAGCGGGGGCGCAAGCCGGCCGAAGCGAATCCCCTGGCGCCCAAGGTGCGGTCGCTGGAGGCGAAGGTGAAGCGGCTTGAGAAGGAGCTCGCCGCCGCCCACACGATCCTTGACGTCCAGGGAAAAGTTGCAGGGCTGCTGGGATTCAGCCTCGAAGACGGGAAGGACTGCTGATGGCGGCAAGGTCCCTCGCCAGGCAGGTCGGCGTCGCGCCGGCCTGCCGGGCCTTGGGCGTGTCGCGTTCGACCTTCTATCGTCGCGCGAGGCTCGCTCCCGGGCAACGGCAGCCCCGGCCCACGTCTGCCCGGGCGCTGAGCGAAGTCGAGCGCAGGCAGGTCGAGGACACGCTTGCCTCTCCCCGGTTCGTCGACCGGTCGCCGGCCGAGGTGGCCGCGACCCTGCTCGACGAGGGACGGTACCTGTGCTCGGAGCGCACCATGTACCGCATCCTCGAAGCGAATCACCCGGTCAGGGACCGCCGCAATCAGCGCGTCCACCCGTCGTACGCCAAGCCGGAGCTGGTCGCTTCCGCGCCCAACCAGGTCTGGTCGTGGGACATCACCAGGCTGCTCGGTCCGAAAACCTGGACCTACTACTACCTCTACGTGCTGCTCGACATCTTCAGCCGCTACGCGGTCGGCTGGATGGTCGCCGACCGGGAAAACTCCGCGCTCGCCCAGAGACTCATCGGGGAGACCTGCACAAGGCACGGCGTAGAGCCCGAAACCCTCACGCTGCATTCGGACCGCGGCTCGCCGATGACCGCTCAGGGAACCGCCCAACTGCTCGCCAGGCTCGGCGTCGTACGCTCCCTCGGTCGGCCACGGGTCAGCGACGACAACCCCTACTCCGAAGCCCAGTTCAAGACGCTGAAGTACCACCCCGCCTTCCCCGACCGTTTCCCCGGTCAGGACGCCGCGATCGGCTTCTGCAGGACCTTCTTCCCCTGGTACAACACCGAACACCGGCACGCCGGAATCGCCATGCTCACGCCCGAAACCGTCCACTACGGCAGAGCCCAGGCCGCGCTGCAACAACGCCAGCGAGTACTGAGCGAAGCCTGGCTACGGCACCCGGAACGATTCGTCGGCGGACCGCCGCAGCACCAGCCTCTGCCCGAAGCCGTCTGGATCAACAAGCCCAGCGCCGAGACCGGGGAAACTGCTCACTAAATCCAAAAACCCGCTGTGTCAAAATCGTTGACAGGTTCCGTATAGATGGTGCGCCCGTCGCGCGCCTTCCTCTTGTGTAGCTTGGAACGGTGCGCCTGTAGCAGGCGCTCAACCGTCTCACTGGGCAGTTGCGCCTCGTTGGCTATTCCTTCCACGGTCCTGAAGTCCCACGCCCCATCCTGGAGTGCGGCCAGAACGATAGGCCACTGCTCTTCTTCGGGACTAGCGTCCCTTCGTGCTGTGACGTGGGCATGCTGCGGGCTCACGGACCGGAGGCTACCACATGGACCACTGCCGGAAGTTGCTAGCAGGTCGCCGCGGCGCCGAGCCGCTCGCATTCTACGACTGGCTCTTCCGCAGCAGCCGGCGGACCGCCTCGTCGTCGATCTTGTCGAGGTCGTCCTGGTACTTGAGCAGCACGCCCAGGGTGTCGCGGAGGATGTCGTCGGAGAGCGTTTCCTGGTCGAGGGCGATCAGGGCGTTCGTCCAATCCAGGGTTTCGGCGACGCCGGGATGCTTGAACAGGTCTTCCTCGCGTAGCGCCTGGACCAGCCTGACGATCTCGGCGGCGAAGTGCTCGGGCGCTTCGGGGACGCGGCGCAGGACGATCTGGACTTCCTTCTCGTAGTCCGGGAAGTCGATCCAGTGGTAGAGGCAACGTCGCTTGAGCGCGTCGTGGACCTCGCGGGTGCGGTTCGAGGTGACGACGGCGACCGGCGGCGTCTCGGCGGCGACGGTGCCGATCTCCGGGATCGTGATCTGGAAGTCGGCCAGGATCTCGAGCAGGTAGGCCTCGAACTCCTCGTCGGCGCGGTCCAGCTCGTCGATCAGCAGCACCGGCGGGGCCTCGCCTCTGCGGCTCTGCCGGACCGCCCGCAGCAGGGGCCGTTCGAGGAGGAAGTCGGAGGAGAAGACGTCGTCGACCGCGGTGCGGGCGTCGCCGCCGCCGGCCGCCTCCAGGCCGCGGAGGTGGAGCAGTTGTCGGCGGTAGTTCCACTCGTAGACGGCGGTCGAGACGTCGAGGCCCTCGTAGCACTGGAGCCGGATCAGCTCCGAGCCGAGGCAGCGGGCGAGGGCCTTGGCGACTTCCGTCTTGCCGACGCCGGGTTCGCCCTCCAGGAAGATCGGCTTGCCCATGCGCAGCGACAGGTAGATCGCCGTGGCGAGGTCGCGTTCGGCGATGTAGTCCTCGGCGCGGAGCGCGGCGACGACGGCGTCGACGTCGGGGAATCCCCGCTCGGCGCCTGCGTTCGAGCGCTGGAAACTGGGCGAAACGGTCATGGCGGTGGAGGCGGCGGCAGGCTATCGCAGGCGGAGCCGGCCGCTGGCCGCCTTCGGCGGATGCCGGCCAGAAGGCCGGCGCACCCAGTGGCTACAGGTCGATGATCGCGTCGATCTCGTCCGGCAGCGGTTTGGGTTTCGACAGCAGGGAGATGCCGAAGAACAGGGTCAGCGAGACCAGAAGCGAGATGGCGCCGCCGTGGATGCCGTGGGGCACGGCGATGTCCCTCAGCTCGATGATGAAGTTGACCAGCAGGCCCGAGACGATCGCCACGTTCGCCGCAAGCGGCGTCGCGCGTTTCCAGTTGAAGCCGATCGCCACCGTCGGCACGAGCGCCGCCGCGAAAGTGCCCCAGCCGAAGGCGCCGAGCAGGGCGACGAGGTCCGAGCTCGAGAGGCTGACGAACAGCGCCGCGAAGACGGCCAGGACGAGGGTCGCCACGCGCGCCCAGAACAGCTCCTTCTTCAGTGGCTTGCCGGTGAGCGCCTTCGGAATGTCGTGGATGATCGCCGCGGCGCCGATGTTCAGGAACCCGTCGGCCGTCGACATGATCGCCGCGAAGAGCGCGGCGAAGACGATGCCGGCCAGGATCGGGTGTGCGTACGCCTGCAGGAACGCGTAGGCCGCATCGTCGGGCTGGCCGAGTTCAGGGTGGTCGCCGGCCACGACCAGCGCGCGCATCGCGAACCCGATTGCGATCCACAGCAGCGCCGCGAGGACCCCGGCGATCGCGCTCACCAGGAAGATCTGCTTGAACTGGCGGATCCGCTTGTTCATCATCAGCTTGGTGACGATGTGGGGTTGTCCGCACGCGCCGACGACGAACAGGAAGTAGTAGGACAGCGCCCCCATGACGCCGAGGGTGCCCCAGGGTCCGATCGCCTCCGGGTCGTCGTTCACCAGCGTCGTCGCGCCGCCGGCGAGGCCGCCATCGACCGCGTTCACGGCCGCGACCACCACCAGCACGCCGGCAATCGCCATCACCGCGCCCTGGACGACGTCGGTGTAGACGCCGGCGATGATCCCGCCGGTCACGCAGTAGAAGACGAGGACGGCGACGGAGATCGCCATCGAGACGCCGAGGCTGACGTGCGGCATGCCGTCGACGTTGTTCAGGATCTCCTGCAGCACGACCGCCATCGCCATGACCTGCGCGGCCAGATAGCCGACGACACCCAGGATGATCGCCACGGCGGTCAGGAACCGGCTCGTTTCGCTCTGGTAGCGGAGCGCCACCGTGTCCGGAAGCGACACCGTCTGGTAGACCTCCGAGAAGATGCGCAGCCGCTTCGCCACCAGGAAGAAGGTGAAGCAGCTCGCGACCGTGCCGCAGACGATCATCCAGACGGACGTCATGCCCTGGCTGTAGACCAGACCCGGGCCGCCGACGAAGCCAAAGCCGGAGAGCGTGCTGGAGAACAGCGCGAACGCGGTGACGATGATGCCCAGCTCGCGCCCGGCCATGAAGAAATCGTGGGTCGACTTCGTGCGCCTGAGCGCCCAGACGCCGACGCCGATGCACAGCGCGAAGTAGATGAGCAGGCAGGTCAGGACGACTGCGTTGCGACTCTCTTCCATCAGCGGCCTTCCGCCCCCGCCGCGCCGCCGCCGGCTTCAAGCTCGTCCCGCCGCTCGCTCTCCTTCAGGCGCTGGGCCGCGGCGAGTTCCGCCACCTTCCGTTCGTCCTCCTCGGTGAAGAACCAACGGTCGAAGATCCGCATGTAGACGAACATGAGGTACACCGGGAACGGCCACACCGCGTAGAACACCCAGGCCGTCGGCCTGGGGAAGCCCAGGAACAGTGCCTGGGTCTCGCCGCCGGCGTAGCGCTGGTAGGAGAAGACGAGGGCGGTGAAGATCGCCGCCAGGCCCAGAGTGCCGAAGATCAGGGGCTGCTTCGCCGGCCCCAGTGAGGCGCCTCCGTCCCTTCGCCGTTCCATCCCCATCGCCAGGCAGCCGCCGAAGAAAAGCACCTGGAAGAGGACGAAAACCCAGCCGATCCAGAGCGTCGCGGCGTGACGTTCGGCGCCCGGGCCGCCCTGGCGCATCGTGGCGAAGCGCTCGTGCTCGAAGCCGCTGCTGCTCACCACCTGCTCCGCCGCGCCGTCCTGTACGACCACTTCCGTTGGCGCGACGAACGCCGCGGCGACGGCGAGGCACATGCCGATCAGCGTGAGGAAGACGAACCAGTGGAGCTTCATGTGGTGGCGCGCTGGGAGCGGGAGAAAGCCGCGGCAGCCTACCCCAAACTGCGGCAGCAGGGGCTGCCTCGTTGCTATGGTCCCCCGCCATGGAGGGTGCCTCGGCACAGGCGGACAAGCCGCTCCGACGCCTGCTGGCCTACATGCGTCTGGCCCCCGGCGGCTACGTGCTGGGCGGGGTCCTCACCCTCCTCTACGCGGTCTTCTTCCAGCTCATCCCGCTGGCGATCCGGGACATCGTCGCGGCGTTCGAAGACGCCCCGGACGCGGTTGGGCGCGGGATCCTCTGGCTGGTCGCCGCCTCGGTCTTTCTGGCTCTGGCGCGGCTGTTCTCGCGCATCGTCATGTTCAACATCGGCCGGCAGATCGAGTTCCGCATCCGCAACGACTACTTCGTCCATCTCCAGAGCCTGCCGCAGTCCTTCTACCTCGCTCACCGCACCGGCGATCTCATGTCGCGGGCCGTGAACGACATCAACAGCATCCGGATGTTCCTGGGGATGGGCCTGCTGAACCTGCTGCAGACCCCCGTGCTGTTCGCGGGCGCCCTGGTCGTGCTGCTGCCGGTGGACCCGATGCTGACTCTCTGCGCGCTGGGGCCCTTCCCGCTCTTCGTCCTGATCACCCGTCACTACAGCGGCTACATGTTCCAGGCCAACCTGGCTGGCCAGGAGCAGCTCGGCAAGGTCTCGACGGTCGTGCAGGAGAACGCGTCTGGCGCGCTGGTGGTCAAGGCCTACGACCTGCCCGACCTGGAGCGCGACCGCTTCGAGGACCAGAACCAGGAACTCTTCCGGCGGATGATGAAGGTCGGGGTCATGCAGACGACGATGTTCGCCAGCGTCAGCCTGGTGCCGGCCCTCTCGGCGGCCGTGGTTCTGTGGCTGGGTGGCCAGCGGGTACAGACCGGTCAGCTCGGCACCGAGGACCTGTGGCTGTTCTGGGGCCTGATCGGCATGCTCACCTTCCCGACGATGATGCTGGGCTTCGTCGTGTCGATCACCCAGCGCGGGCTCGCGGCGCTGGAGCGGCTGGGCGCCGTGCTGGACATCGTGCCGTCGATCCGCGATCGCGAGGATGTCGCGGCCGTCTCGGAGATCAAGGGGCGCGTCGAGTTCCGCGACCTGACGTTCGCGTATCCGGGCAGTTACGTGCCGGCGCTCAAGGGGATCGATCTGACCGTTGAGGCGGGCAGCACGGTTGGCATCGTCGGCCCCGTCGGCTCCGGCAAGACGACCCTGGTCAGCCTGGTGCCGAGGCTCCTGGAGGTCGACGACGGCTCGATCCTGATCGACGGCGTGGACCTCAACCGCATGCCGGTCCACCTGCTGCGTTCGAGCATCGCCATGGTGCCGCAGGACAGCTTCCTGTTCTCCATCTCCGTCGCCGAGAACATCCGCTACGGCGTGCCCGACGCCGCCCTGGAGGAGGTCAGGCGGGCGGCCGCCCGGGCCCAGGTCGAACGGGAGATCGAGGAGTTCGAGGACGGTTTCGACACCGTCGTCGGCGAACGCGGCGTGACCCTGTCGGGAGGCCAGCGCCAGCGCGTCGCCCTGGCGCGGGCGATGATCCTGCGTCCGTCGATCCTCATCCTCGACGACTCCCTCTCGAGCGTCGACCACGGCACCGAGGAGGCGATCCTCGGCGACCTGGAGGGGCGGCGGCGCGGCCGCACCTGCTTCATCGTGGCGCACCGGATCTCGGCCGTGCGGCACGCGGATCAGATCGTCGTGCTCGAGAACGGCCGGATCACCGAGCGCGGCACGCACCGCGAACTCGTCGAGTTGGGCGGCTTCTACGCGCGACTGCACCATCGCCAGGAGCTGCTGTCCGAGCTTGAACTGAAGGAGCCGGCGTGAGCGAGGAACGGAGCGAGTCTGCCCAGCTCGGCCGCGAGCGGGACCTCGGCAAGGTCTACGACACGGAGTTGATCAAGCGGCTGTGGCCGTTCATGCGGCCGTACCGCGGCTGGATCGCGTTCAACTTCGCCATGATCCCGCCGCGCGCCCTTCTGGAACTGATGCCGGCGCTAGTCGTCGGCGCGGCGCTGAACTACCTGACCGAGGGGGTGACGACGACGGAAGTGGGGTGGATGGCGCCCTTCGTCGTGCCGCGGCTGGGACTCGGGCCCCTGGCCTGGATGTTCGGGCTCGTGTTCCTCATCTCGGTCGTCACGCTGATCGTCGACTGGCTGCGCGCCTTCTCGATGATCTCGCTCGGCCAGCGCACGGTCCGGGACGTCCGCAGAACGCTGTTCGATCACGTTCAGCGGCTGCCGATGCGCTTCTTCGACCGCTACCCGGTCGGCCGCCTCGTGACGCGGCTCACGAACGACCTGGAGCACCTGGCGGAGATGTTCTCGGCTGGCGTCATCGCCATGGTGGCCGACCTGTTCGTCATGGTCGTCATCCTCACCATGCTGTTCGCGATCGACCCGCGGCTGGCGCTGGCGGCGCTGGCCCTGGTGCCGGTCCTGGGCATCGCGGCGGCGATCTTCCGCTACAAGGTAAGGGAGGCCTACCGGGAGGTGCGGGTCAAGATCGCGCGTCTCAACGCCCACCTGCAGGAGACGATCTCCGGCATGAAGGTGGTCCAGTTGTTCGCCCGCGAACGGCGCAACTTCGAGGACTTCAGGCGCGAGAACGCCTCCCACCGGGATTCCTGGCTGCGCTCGATCCGTTACGACGCGCTGCTGTTCTCGACCGTCGACCTGGCGACGAACCTGACCCGGGCGCTCATCTTCTGGTACGGCGCGCAGATGGTCGGCCTGGGCGAGGTGACGCTCGGCACGATCTACGTGTTCTCCGACTACATGAGCCGGTTTTTCCGGCCGCTGATGGACCTGTCGGCGAAGTACTCGGTGATGCAATCCTCGATGGCGAGCGCCGAGCGCGTGTTCCAGCTCCTGGACGAGCCGCGGGAGCCGGAGGGCAAGGTGGAGGCGCCGCCGCCGGACCCGGCGGCCGCGACGGGGGCGGAGCCGGGCGGCTCCGAGGTCGAGTTCGACGGCGTGACCTTCGCGTACGGCGCGGAGACCGTGCTGCGCGACGTGTCCTTCCGGGTCGCTGCCGGCGAGCGGGTCGCGATCGTCGGCCATACCGGGTCCGGGAAGACGACGACGCTCAAGCTGCTGGCCCGTCTCTACGAGCTGCAGGAGGGATCGATCCGGGTCGACGGCAAGGACATCCGGGACATTCCGAAGCCCGAACTGCGGCGCCGGATGGCCTTCGTGCTTCAGGACGTCTTCCTGTTCGACGGCGACCTGCGCTACAACATCGTCCTCGGCCGCGACGTCGCCGACGACGTGGTCGACGAGGCGGCGCGCGCCACCCACGTCGACGACCTGATCGAGCGGTTGCCGAACGGCTGGGCGCACAAGGTCAGCGAGCGCGGCGTCAACTTCTCGACCGGCCAGCGGCAGTTGCTCTCCTTCGCCCGCGCCCTCGCCCGCGAACCGGAGCTCCTGCTGCTCGACGAGGCCACGTCCAGCGTCGACACCGAAACCGAGGCGTTGATCCAGGACGCCCTCCACCACCTGATGGCCGGCAAGACCTCGATCGTCGTCGCCCACCGCCTGTCAACGATCAAGGATGTCGACCGCATCTACGTCTTCCACCACGGCGCCATCTGCGAACATGGCACCCACGACGAACTCCTCGACCGCCGCGGCGTCTACTGGCGGCTCTACCAGTTGCAGTACGCGCAGCAGGAGACGGCGGCGTAGAGCCAATGGCATCCACCCCACAGACGGAAGACCGGCGGCACGTTCGGTTCGAACCCGACGAGAAACCGCCGGGAGCGCTCGGTCTGGGGCTCGGGCTGCAGCTCGCGATGCTGGCCGTCCCGAGCATCGTGCTGGGTCCGACGATCATGATCACCCTCGCCGGCGGCAGCGATGCCTACCTCTCCTGGGCGGTTGGAGCGGCGCTGGGCATCAGCGGGATCACCACCGTGGTCCAGGCCGTCGGCGTCGGGCGCGTCGGCGCCCGTTATGTGCTGCTCATGGGCAGCAGCAGCGCGTTCATCGCCATCTGCATCGCGGCTCTGGAGCAGGGCGGGCCCAGCTTGCTGGCGTCGCTGATCGTCGTCTCGTCCCTGTTCCAGTTCGTCCTCGCGGCCAAGCTGTCCCTGTTGCGCAGGATCTTCACGCCGACGGTGGCTGGCACCGTGCTCATGTTGATTCCGGTGACGCTGGCGCCGGTCATCCTGCGCAAGCTGGCGGACGTGCCCGAAGGCGCGGCGCCGGCGGCCGCGCCGGTGGTCGCGGGCGGCACGCTGCTCGTCATCACCCTGATGGTGCTCCGTTCGTCGGGTGCGTTGCGGTTGTGGGCGCCCGCCATCGGGATCGTGACCGGCTGCGCGATCGGGGGGCTGGCCTTCGGAATCTACGACACGGCGAGCGTGCGCGAAGCGGCCTGGATCGGCTTGCCGCAGTTCGCCTGGCCCGGGTTCGATTTCGGCTTCAGTCCCGAGTTCTGGGCCCTCCTGCCGGCGTTCGTGATGCTGACCCTGGTCGGCGCCATGGACACGCTCGGCGACAGCATCGCCATTCAGCGGGCGTCGTGGCGCAAGCCGCGGGCCATCGACTTCCGCTCGATTCAGGGCGCGATGTCGGCCGATGGCGTCGGCAACCTGCTGTCGGGCCTGGCGGGCCCGGTGCCGAACACGACGTACGCGACGGGCATCGCGATCGTCGAACTCACGGGCGTGGCGGCGCGTGCCGTCGGCGTCTTCGTCGGCGTCATCTTCGTCGGGCTCGCCTTCATCCCGAAGTTCATGGCGGCTCTCATCGCGATCCCGGGCCCGGTGGTGGCCGCCTACTACCTCGTGCTCGTCGCGCTTCTCTTCATCTTCGGCGTCAAGATCCTCATGCACGAAGGCCTCGACTACCGGCGGGGTCTCATCGTGGGCGTGGCGTTCTGGCTCGGGGTCGCGTTTCAGCTCGACTGGATCTTTCCGGAGTACTTCCAGGGGTCGTGGAGCGAGCTGCTCGGCAACGGCATGACCGTCGGGGGAGCGATCGTGATCGCGCTGACCCTGTTCGAGGAGCTGACGGGACCGCGCCGCCGACGCCTCAGGGTCCCGCTCAACGCCGATGCGTATCGGAAGGTCGACGCCTTTCTGGCCGGCGTCGGCAAGCGCGGTCGATGGTCTGGGGAGATGGTCGAGCGGGTCCGGGCGGTCGGCGAGGAGACCCTCCTGCTGCTGATCCAGAAGGACGACCAGCGACCAGACGACGATGAGCGGGACCTCCTGCTGATCGGGCACGGGGACGCGGAAGAGGCGGTGCTGGAGTTCGTCGCCGCGACCGACGCGACGAACCTCGAGGACCAACTGGCGGTCCTCGGCGAGCCGGCGGCGGGCGGACCGGTGGAGGAAGAGGTTTCACTGCGACTGCTGCGCCACTACGCGTCGTCCGTGCGGCACCACCAGTACCACGACACCGACGTGGTCACGGTTCGGGTGACGGCAACGCAGGCGCGATGAGTCTCGCGTGGCGTTACCGCGGCCGCGACTGATGCAGCGGCGCGTCGATCTCCGTCTGCAGGCCCGAGTCGCCCTGATCCGTCATCCACGCCTGTAGCTGCTTGTGCAGCTCTTCGATCCTTCCCCTGTGCGCGGGGTCAGACGCCAGGTTCATCAGCTCGTGCGGGTCCTCTGCGAGATCGAAGAACTCGAGCTCCGGCCGGTGCTGGTAGCGCTCGTAGAGCGCCTTCGCCGCCGGATCCGTTTCAGCGGCGTCGCGCCACGAGAAGTAGAAGCCGTCCCGGTTCTCCTCGGTGACCAGGTTCGTGAAACGGTTCTCGTGGGCGATGTTCCAGATCAGCTTGTAGCGCTCGTCGCGGACGGAGCGGATGGGGTAGGGCGCCAGGTTCGCGATGATGCCGGTCGTCGTCTGAATGCCGTAGACGACGTCGCGGTGCTTCGGTCCGGGTTCCAGCAGCAGGTCGAGCATGCTTCGGCCCTCGATCTCGGGCGGCACGGCGCCTCCGGCTGCCTCGATCCAGGTCGGCAGCAGGTCGTTGATCTGGAGCAGCGCGGCTGAGGTCTGGCCGGCCGGAATCCTGCGGGACCAGCGGGCGACGAGCGAGGTGCGGATACCGGCTTCGTACAGCGTCCACTTCGCGAGCGGACCGCTGATGCCCTGCTCGCTGTAGAACATGGTCAACGTGTTCTCGTGCGCGGCGTGCTCCTGGAGCAGGTCGAGGACCTGGCCGAGCTGGCCGTCCATGAAGGTGATCTCGGCGTAGTAGCGGGTCAGCGCCTCACGGGTCTCCGGCGTGTCGACGAAGTAGGGCGGCAGCTCGAGGGACGCCGCGTCGTAGCGGGATGGATCGCCCTTGCTCCAGGGCTGGTGCGGCTCGGTCGAGGCGACGATCAGGGCGAACGGCTGCTCCCCGTCCCGGCCGATGAACTCGCCGATCCGCTCAGGATCGAGGTCGCGCCCCGCGACCTTCTCGAACGGGTAGACCTCCTCCGGCGCCACGTGCGACTTGCCGGCCAGGCCGACCCGGTAGCCGAGGCCGCTCAGGTAGTGGACGACGCTCTTCGTGCCGGGCTTCGCCTTGGCGTGGTTCGGGTAGGCGCCGCTTCGTACGGGGTACTGGCCGGTGTAGAGCATGTGCCGGGTGGGTGAGCACATCGCGGTGGCCGTGTACATGTGGGTGAACGTCGTCCCCTGCTCGGCCAGGCGGTCGAGGTTCGGGGTGTGGACCTGCGGGTTGCCCAGGGCGCCGGCGTCGTTGAACGTCATGTCGTCGGCGATGAACAGCAGGACGTTCGGCCGGTGAGCGGGCGGCGTCCAGCGGTTGACGCCGGGAGTCGGCGGCCGCCAGGCGCCGGCGGTGCGGATCGCTCCGGGCTTGGAAGCGAGCAGGGCGTCGATTGCCTCGACTCGGGCGGCGGTCTCCGGCGCGAGGTTTGCGGCGTCGAGCGGCGACTGCTCGTTCGGGTCGGCGACGAGATCGAACAGGCGGCCGTCGTCGTAGCGTTTGAAGCGCTGGTCGAAGGCGTAGCGCGCCGGAGCGCCCGCGTACCAGCGGGACTCGTAGTGGATGAACAGGGCGTCCCGTTCGAGCGCGGGCCCGCCCTTGAGCATCGGCAGCAGGCTCTCGCCGTCGACGTCGCGGCCCGGCGGCAGGCCGGCGCCGGCGGCATGGGCGAGGGTTGGGAACACGTCGCCGACGTCGACCAGGGTCTCGTTCACTTGCCCTCCCGGGATCGTTCCCGGCCACCAGGCCAGGTAGGGCACGTGACTGCCGGTTTGCAGCGAACGTCCCTTGCCGCCGGGGACCTCCTGGCCGTTCCGCGTGGAGGTGATCCGGGTCGACGTGCCGTTGTCGCCGATGAACAGGAGCAGTGTGTCCTGGTCAAGGCCGTGCTCGAGGAGCTTCGCCCGGACCCGGCCCACCAGATGGTCCATGTAGGCGACCATCGCCGCGAACCGCTCCTGGTTCGACTCTGCGTCCGGGTGGTGCGGCGTCGTGACGAACGGGTCGTGGGGCAGCGCCATCGGGTAGTAGATGAAGAGCGGCTCGCGGGTCGCGGGATCCGCCGCCGCGTGCGCGTCGATTGCCTCCAGTACGAAGTCGTTGGTGAGGTCCGGCCCGAAGACGTCCTCGCCCCAGGTCTCCTTGCGGTCGTTCGTCACCAGGGTCGGGCCCCAGTAGCGCGAGCCGCGACCCTCCCGGCGGAGCTGCCACAGCCGGTGCTCGTCGAAGCCCGCCTGCTGCGGCGAGGCGCCCTCGTGGACCATGTAGAGGTTGTTCGTCAACTGCCACTTGCCCGAAATCACCGTCCGGTACCCCGCCTGGGCCAGCACATGGGCGAAGGTGACATCGGACGGGTCGAGGTACATGAACTCCCGGTAGTTCCGGTAGTTGTGCAGCCCCGTCATCAGCTTGACCCGGGTCGGCGTGCACAGCGGCTGCGAGTGGCCGTTCTCGAACCGCATGCCCTCCGCGGCGATCCGGTCGAGCTCCGGCGTTTCGTAGGACGTGCCGCCGTACGTTCCGAGCGTTTCGACGCCGAGGTCGTCGGCGAGGATGACGATGATGTTGGGTTGGTCTTCTTGCTGAGTTACGGCTGCGGTGCTCAGGAAGGGCGCGAGGCCGGCGACGACCAGCGCGGATGCGGAGTGGAGCTTGTTCGGCATGGCTGTCAAACTACCAGCCGTGTGCGGTGCTGGACTTCGGACAATCGATCGTTGCTTGGCCAGTTTGTTGACGGCCACTGGCCGCCGTGCGTAGGGTGTCGCGGGCCCGTTCCCGCGAGATCAGTGACCGGCGAGTGCTTCATGGATAAGTTGAACGCCAACTCGCTCCAGTTCTGCGACGATTCGCTTCTCCGTGCGGAGTTGACGAAGGAGCCAGTAATCGCCGAGAGCATGGAGCATGCGGATGCTCTCAGAGGCCGCGCGCGAATGAGGGCAGAACTCCTGAGCGATGCAGTACGGATCGACTCGAACATCATGCCGTCGCTTGCAGCTGCGATCTCGTCGTTGACGGATCGGGCGTTTGGGGCCGGAGAGGTTGAGTGTTATGTGTCCCCGCGTCTACCAGGCATCAACGCCTGCGTCACTATCGGTGGAGACTCCCGTACTCTTATCGTTCTCTCGAGTGGCGCTGTCAATAGTCTCGATGCGGACGAGCTTCGTTTTCTCCTGGGCCACGAGTTGGGCCACGCCCTGTTCAATCACCTGGACATCAACATCGAAGGTCTCGCTAAGGGCGGTTCGCTGCCTCCTACTGTTTGCATGCGCTTGAGAGCATGGCAGAGGGCCTGCGAAATCTCCGCGGACCGCGTCGGCCTAGTGTGCTGCGGGTCGCTTGAGCATGCCGCGGGCGCGTTGTTCAAGACGGTTTCGGGCGTGACAGCGACGGGTCTCGTCGTTCGGCCGGAGTACTTCGCCGAACAATGGCAGCACCTCCTTGACGAAGTGACTGCTGACGGCGGCCGGGACCACTGGACACTCAGTCATCCATTCCCTCCTTTGCGCATGAAAGCAATGTCCGTGTTCGCCGAGTCCTCGTCCTTGGAGCAGGCCGACAAGGAGGTCTCTCGCATGCTGGCCCTGATGAACCCGGAATGTAACGCGGAGCCCATGGGCGACCCTCTACTCGCTGAGTTCCTCTTCTGGGGTGGCCTGTACGTCGCGCTTGCCGATCGCGATGTCGTACCGGCCGAGATCGAGAGGATTCAGACTGCCGCACCGGAAGGGGTCGATGTGCGGCGACTCGTCTCCGATCCCGACCTCACGGACACACTATGTCTTCGCCGATTCCGCGAGATGGTCTCGAAGAGGCGGAAGAAGCTGAGCGCCGTCGAGAAGCACGGGATCATCTATGGGCTCATCGATGTAGCTTCGGCCGATGGGCATGTCGACTCGATCGAGTTCCGGCGGTTGCTGGAGCTTGGCGGTGAGATCGGTGTACCTAGCGCAGGTTGCGAGTTGATCGCACAACAGTACGCAGAGGAGAGGAACCATGTCGCCTGAGAACGAACGGAAAGTCCTCACGGAGATCTCTCAGATCGCTGCTCTTGCCGGAATACCTGGTCGGATCGACGAAGAGATCGGTCAGTTTCGACTCGTTTGCCGGTGGCAGAACGACCGTTCGCAAGAGGTTCGTGTGTTCCCGTCAGGCGAAACGGATGGGGGATTGGTCGTCTCTTTCGAATCGTGGTGTCAGGCCATCGGCAAGCGGGAACTCCGGGAGTTCATTCGGAAGCACGCATACTCATTGCTGCGCCTCAATGCTGATGCGTTGCAGTTTGCTCGCTTTGGAGTGAGGGAGACTGGCCAGAAGGACCCTGCAGCGGTTGTGGTCGTTTCCGTGGACCACCTGCTGGCAACTTTGGATCCCGAGGAGTTTCACGCTACCGCTGGACATGTCGCGGAGGCGGCGGATCGCCTTGAGGCGGTTCAGGGACAAGACATCTTCTGACCCCGGTTGAGCTTGGCTCGACTGATTCGAAGCCCAGCGCCTGTGCGTGACGGCTGGCGGGCACCTTCCCGCATTGGAATCAACCGTTGTCAACCTCGCCCCCACGGAGCACCTTCTCGTACTTCTTCCGCTGCTCATGGAACCACTCGGCGGCCCGATCCCAGTTCGCCGCCTCCCGAGTGTCCATCGCGAGAACGGTTGTCCCCCACTTGTCCCGGAGCTTGACGCCCAGCTTCTCCTGAAGGGCTTTCCGGTAGGGCTTGACTCTCGCCAGAACATCCTTGTCGCGCTCCCCGCGCTTGCCGACCAGGAAGACGCCGACTTCGTGGCGGGCCACGTACAGGGTGACGCCCAGCTCGACTTCCTCAACCTCGTGACGAACGGAACTGGCCGCGTAGTTCGGTCGGACCTCAGTGGGGTGCCTGGAAGCGACGTGGTTCCAGAAGTCGCGCCTGAACTGGCCGAGTTCGCTGAGTTGTCCAGACCGAGCGCTTTCCTGCACTCTCCGATCCCACTCGTTCGGTCGTTCCAGAACCTCGAACACAGGGGCTAGCGGTGACTTGCCGATCCGGACGACGCGGACGCGGATCGCGAAGAAGGCGAACGGATCGTCGGTGTGGTCATTCAACCACCGGATGGCGGACCGGTGCTGCTCGTCGAACTCCTTGGCGATCCAGACGACCACCTTCGCCTCCAGGCCGGCCAGATAGGCCAGCACTTGGCCCAGATGCTGGAGGTTCGCGTCTTCAAGTTGGTTCTCGATGAGTACCCGAGTGCCATCTGACGGGTCGTTGGCTACGATGTCCGCGCGGTACGGCCCCACTTGGACTTCGCAGCCCTCAAGATCCAGGTCGAGGCCAATCGCCTCGGAGAGGCGGTCCAGGTTCTTGGCGAGCCAAGGCGTGAAGTCGTGTGCTTCGTGCGACCACGCCTTTCGCAGGTCCGCCGATACGAGCTTTCCCAACTCTGATGTGCCCACTCTCAGTTCCTCTTCGTCTCGCGCTGAGCGCCCGGGTGAAGCACGTCGACGAACTCAGCCAGGATGTTGACTGCGCCGGAACCTTGGTCGTCTTCGGCGACCAATTCGATCGGTGCGAAATCGGGGTTGAGCGGTTCCAGCGTGATCCGAACATGGCGCCAGGGCCCATCGGCCGTGGACCGTTTCTCGCTCCGATACCGCTTCACCGTGAAGCGCTCGCCGGTTTCCGGGTCCACTGCGTCCGGCAACTTCACCAGCACGATCCTCCCGTTTCGGCTCCCCGCGACGTCTCTGCGGAACAGGCAGAGTGAACCGTCCGGGATCCGCGGCTCCATCGATCGTCCGGCCACCTTGGCCGCGAACATGTCGGAGGTGAGATGTCGCCCGGAGTCGACTTCGATCCAGCGCGTCTCCGGGTCCGTCACTTCGCCCGGGGCCTCTTGAGGGTCACCGAAGTTGCCTGCCGCGGCTTCGAGGTCTTCAAGCAAGGGCACGCAGCTTCGATAGCGTTTCTCTGCCGTCGGCTCGACGAATCGGAGTACGCCGGCCTGGGCTGCCGGACTCTCTACCGACGGAGCGGCCGTAGCGGCAGGCGATTCCGGCGTTGCCGCTTCGAACCACGCAGCGTCGGCGCTGACGGCCTTCCGAACGTCGTCGGCGCCCAGGTACATGGCGAGCCGGACGAAGTGGCGCGACATCGCTCCGGCGTCATCGAGGTCCGTTGCGGCGATCTCAACCACCTCGTGGCCCTTCTGTCGGAGCCAGTAGCGGATCTCCCGGTCCTGCTCTGCCCTGCGGGGATTGCCGTGCAGGTGCTCACTCAGCCCGTCGAGGTAGACGCACACATCGGGCATGCCGCTTTGACCGCGGTAGATGACGTCGGGCGTCGTCGTACCTAGCCCCGGGCCGAGGTCGATCTGTTCGCCCCGAACGCCTTCGGCGAAACCAGCCGCAGCCAGCAGATGTCTGAGGCGGCGCTCGGCCTCGTTGACCGGCTGTGCGGTCGGCTCCCTTCCTGCAGGTGTGGTAGCGGGAACGGGATGCGACGACGACAGTTCGCGCCCCCATTGGCGCAGGCACTCCAACGCCGTCTTTCGGTTGAGATGTTTGTGGTAGTAGCCGTTCCGGAAGGTCTGGAGGCAGTCGATGCACGAGTGGTCGCAGTTGGACGCGCAGCCGTCGACGACCGCCTCCGCGGCCTGAACGACTTCTTCGAACCGCTCGGCGAGTTGATCTAGCAGGCCCGAACCGCCGGGCATCGGATCCCACAGCAGAGCGCTCACCTGGGAACGGTCGACTTGGCCCACGATCAGGATCTGCAAGTCGTCCAGGTGCATGTCCAGCACGCCGGCAGCGCCGAACCGCAGTGCTTCCAGCACGCTGTAAGCGGTTGTTGGCTCCGGCAGGTCCGGCAGGGACAGGACGTCGGCGGTTACGTCGGCATGAAAGCCGATCCGGTCCACCGGACGCCCGCACCGCTCCAGGTGGCTCTTGGCGAACTCCCTCTGCTGCCGCTCGGAGGACAGCGGCGAGACACTCTGGCCGCAGACCGTGCAGACCGGATAACCCAGACCGGAGCCGTCGCCGATCGCGGACGACGAGCCCACGTTGACCAGGCGCAACTCGACGCCGTGACGTAGCAACGCATCCTGATTGCCCCACTGGAACGCACGGCCGCCGCGGTGCCCTTCGCGTTCGACGCCGTGGACGGCAACCGCCATCTGAAAGCGGTAGTCCTCGTCGTCCGAGATCTGCGACTGATGAGCCAGGTCCACGTCACAGACCGCGAGCGCAGAGAGCGCTCCGCCGCTGATCGTCGACGCGGGAGCGCCAGCGTCGCATTGCCGCACTGCCTGGTGCTCGATCGAGACCTCGAACGCCGGCATCTCCTCCCGGTCTTCGCCTCCCCCGCGCAGGAACCTCCTGGCCACGAAACGATGTCCGTTTGCGTAGATCAGGTTGCCCGGGACGTACTCGCGCAGCGCGATGCCGGTCGGCCGGGGCAGGTTGAAGGCGAGCGCCCCGGAATGCCAGACGGGCACCTCTGCCATCGCCTGGACGGACCCCGTCTCGAGCCCGTAGCCGGGGAGGAAGCCCTGCGCCGCCAACACGTTGAACGTGTTCGCGTCGTGATGCCCCTCGGCGTCCCGGCGATTCCGCCGCGCCTGTCCCTTGAGCCGTTTGACCAGACGGTCGCAGCGGTAGAAGAGAGCGTCGTCTTCCGGGTCGAGCGAGCCCTGCCGCCGGCGAGTCTCGTGCAGCCTCTCTATCTGCGAGAGCGCCCACTCCAGCCGACGCCGCAAGGACCGCTCCGCTTCCTCCAGGCCGGCAGTGAAGGAGTCGACCCAGCGCCCCAGCGCCTCGGGCGTAACGGCCTCGGCATCCTCTTCCGGCCAACCCTGGGTGAAGGCCGCTTCGGCGTCAGCGACAAGGGTGCTTCGGTGCCGGCGGATCACTTCGGCGAGGGGCCCGAAGTCGAACGGCACGGTACGCACGGAATCGCCCTCGAACAGCCAGGACGAGACGCGCCACGGCAGGCAGCGTTCGAGCGCCGTTCGGATCTGCTCCTTCTCGGCCGCAGTAGACCCGCCGCTTGCCGTCGTGCCTTCACGGCTAAGCCGCTGCAACCCAGTGAGGACGGAGGCGTTCACATGCTTGCGCACCATCACGTCGTTGCTCAGGTTGAAGGCCGGCGGGTCGACTCGCCCGCCAAGCAGCTTCTCGGGCTGGGCGAAGTAGGCGCGGTCGTGAGACACGGGCCGGCAGTACGTGAGATCGACGGCCATCCGATGACGTCGGCCGGCGCGGCCAGCCCGCTGCCAGTAGTTGGCGGGCAGGGGCGGTACGTTGCGCATCAACACCGCATCCAGCGAGCCGATGTCGACGCCGAGTTCAAGGGTCGCGGTGCAGACGAAGCAGTTCACCGCGTCGCTTCGGCCCTTGAACAGGTTCTCCAGCCGTTCCCGCTCCTGATTCGGGACCATCGCCGTGTGCTCCTCCGGGCGAAGCATGGAGTAGCCGGCGTCGAGGAGCTGCAGGTCGTAGTCGTCCGGGTCTTCGGGCAGCCATTCCAGCGTGCCGTTGCACCGCCAGGCCGGGCAGCGATCGTGCGGCGTCCGGCGGACCGTGCGGGCGCGGCAACTGCGACAGCGGTAGACCCCGTGGTGGGGCGACAGCTCGACCCGGTCGGCGTCGACCTGGTAGACGCCGCTGGCGTTCGGCATCGGGTGGCCGCGGGCACCCAGAAGCTGCACCTGCTTCAGCAGGCCGCGCTCGGCCAGCATTTCGAAGATGCCCCGCAGCAACCCCTCCGCCTGCTCGGGCTCAGCACCCCACTTCGCGGCCATCTGTTTCATCGTGGTCTGGCCGCCGTCGCTCAGCCACTGCAGGACGCGGCTGCGATCGTCGCCGGGGCCGCGCTTCAACTTGACACCCTTCGGTCCCCCGGTCCGCCGGAGATAGCCCTGCTGGATCTCCAGGTCGCCGGCGAGGCGGTTCCGGGTGAAGGTCAGATACTCCGCGTCGTAGAGGACCTTCTGCCGGCGAACGTAGTCGAGTGCCGCGGCGACCCCCTCGCGCATCGATTCCGGCCGCAGTCCGAGCCGGTTTGCGTAGTCCTGGATCCACGGCAGCGAAGCGTCCAGGCCGGCGTAGTCGACCTTCATACGCCCCCAGGGTTCCAGCCCCAGGGGTTGCCGGGCGGACTCCGAGATCTCGCGCAGCACCTGCATGCGCAGGAACTTCCGCCGCTCGTCGCGGTGGCGTTGGCCGGCTGCCTCGCGGCGGGCCACGACCCAGACCTCGGGGATCAGCGCGCGCGAGAGTGCCTCGTCCTGCTCCAGGGCGTCGTCGAGGAACCAGGTCAGGTCGCCTACCGACCTGTGTCCATGCTCGAGTCCGTCCGCCATCAACGACCGCAGGCGAAACCGGCGGGCGTGGTCCTTCATCCATCCGGCCTGGAAGGCGGCATCCTGGCGGTTGTCGCAGAACACGAGCAGCCGCGGCCGCTCCGAGTGATGGACCATGTCCTGGGCCAGGACGTGCACGTCGGCGGCGTTACTCGCTCGCACGGGCCGCGCCGGTTCGCGGTAGCGGCCGCCTCCGCCCCGGCCGCCCAGTGCGTTGCACGAGAGGCAACTCGTCAAGACACCGGGTTTGTCCGACTTCTGCCGGACGGCGTGAAGGCGGATGCGCGGCCCGGGAGCGCCGCAGGCTAGACAGTCTCCGCCTGACCGTTCATGCGCGGCGCCGCAGTGGCGGCAGAGGTGAATCGGAGCCGTTCGCCGCTCGAGAACATTCGCGGCCTCACTCTTCCCGCCACGTGGTTCCGGGTCCGGACCGTCTTCGTCCTCCGCGTCGTGCTCGTCGCCGCCGATCAGCCGGTCCACGAGGACTACTCGCTTACCCTCACGGGCCTCGTCGAGCTTCCGCCAGACGACGCCGTCCGCATGCGGTTCGCCGCCGCCTGGGCGTTTGCCGCTGAACGAGAAGTCCTCGAGATGGGCCTCGTAGTAGTGCTGACCGCAGGTGGTGCAGGTGAGGACGGGCAGATGCGCCGACCGCGCTTCGCCTGCCGGTTCGGCTTCGTCGGTGGACGGCGTCTCGCCGTGGTCGATCTCGTCTTCCGCTGCCAGCCACAGCCGCGGTTCGTCGGTCCCCTGCGGAAAGGACACGACCGCGCCGGGAATGCCGCGCACGAAGCCGTGCACCACCGGCCGCAGCAGGGGCCGGCCATCGCTGCGCGACGCGGCGGCCAGGGTCAGCCAGGCCAGGATCTCGGCTTCCGTGATCTCCCGGTCGATGGCTTCTTTGAGTTGCGGCGGCAGTTCGTGCAGCGGGCGCGGCTCGTGCAGTGCCTCGTTCAGCCGATAGACGATCTCGCTCCGCGCCAGGGCTCCGTAGAGCGCCTCGGGCCAAGGCTCGCCGTCGAGATCCCGGCCGGCGATCGCCCGGTAGGCGTGGCGGACGGCGTCTCCGGGCCCTTCCGGGTCCTCCTCGACCGCCTCCACGCAGTCGGCCAGCAGTTCGGCAGTGTCTCCGTGTGGCGCTGACGTTGGAAGCCATCTCTCCTCGGTCCAGAGCTCCTGCTCATAGTCCTCCCCGACCGTCTCGACGGCTCCCTCCGGCACGCCGAAGAACCGCGAAGCGAAGACCCGGGCCGTCTCCGGGCGCTCGGTGTCGACGATCGTCGCCGACGTGGCGACGCAGACCGTGTCCGCGGCTTGCCGGCCGCAGAAGGCTCGCAGACGGCGGATGAGGCACGCGGTCTCGGCACCCATGGCTCCGGTGAAGGTGTGAGCCTCGTCGAACACGAGGTAGTCGAGGCGGGCGTTCTGGAACAGCTCGGCGTCCCGTTGGCGGGTGAGGAGCAACTCCAGTTGCTTCACGTTGGTGAGCAGGATTCGCGGTTGCCCGCCAGCCGAACGCATCGCTTCCCGCGAGCAGGCCTCTTCGTCCGGGAACACGCTCTCGCCGCTCTTGGCCTTCCGTACCGCCTCGAGCTGCGCCTCGTAGTCCGCCTGGGAAGACCCCGTTGGAAGCCTGACGCCGCCCACGTCGCCTTCCCGCTCCGGCGTCTTGCCGACATACATGCCGAACGAAACGCCCGTGCCCGCCAGCAGCGAGCGCAGCCGCATCAACTGGTCCTCGGCCAGCGCGTTCATCGGATAGACGATCACCGCGCTGATGCCGGCCGCCGCGCCCTCGTCCCGCAGACGCAGGCAGCGACTGACGATCGGGTAGAGGAAGCACTCCGTCTTGCCGGAGCCGGTGCCGGTCGAAACGAGCGTCGAGCGCCCCCCGACGATCGCGCGGATCGCCTTCTCCTGGTGCCGGTAGAGCTGCGAGATGTCGCTTGGAATCCGCTGCTCCAGGTGTGGATGAAGCAGCCCTTCGGCCACCAGGTCCGCCACCGCGGCGCCGCCACGGAAGGGCCGCGAGAGGCTGACGAACGGGCCTTGCAGCAGCGGCGACTCGCGCGCCTCGTCGAGCGAGAGCAGTTCACGCATCTGCCCATGCAGGCGCGGATCCGCGAACGGATAGGCCCGCAACTGGTAGCGGAGGAAGCTCTGGAGGACCTTCTCCGTGAAGACGACCGGGTTCAGCGCCATGGGGCCGGCAAGGCTACCGCCTTGGCGATCCTCACGTACCGAACCACTCACTTGATGAAGTTGGAGGTCGCGCCTAGCATCCCTCTCTCGTCAGGCTGACGAGGAGCGCGGAGAACAGTCAGTGAGCGCGAAGAAGGAACGGCTTCCCGTCTCGAAGCTCGACGACCCCGACATGCAGGCGGCACCCGCGGCGATGGAGCGGGCGGTTCAACTCGCGCACTGGGATGCGCATCGGCATGGCACCGGCGTTCTCGTCGTGGAGAACGGCGAGATGGTGGAAGTCGATCCCGATCCGGCGCTGTACGAAGCGCACCGGGCTCGGATGTTGAAGAGGCGTCAGCGCCGCGACGGTTGAAGCCTCGGTGGTCGGCGCTGAGAACACGAAGGCCCACGCCGTAGCGTGGGCCTCGGAACGAGAGCATGAAGGGTTGCGGAACCCTCCCGGCGTCTCGACCGCGAGGCTACGGCCGGGTTGGACCGAGCGTCAAGGGATCTGCCGGGGCTTCCCGCTGCTGATCCCTTGGGGCGAACTCGTGCGAATCGCTGCCGGCAGGGGAGCCCGCTCCTCAGGTTGCCTGCGGGCTGGTCGGGGTGCCCCCTCTCCCGCGTCACCGCTTCAAGGTGCGGCGGCCGTCGCGGGCACTCCATCACCCGTTGTCCCGGGCGGGCGCCCGACCTCTCCTTGCCGGACCCCCTTCTGGGCCGTGAGTTCCGCGGGGCATCTCGACTACGCGAGGGAGTTCCGTGGTGCCTGGCCGCCGCGTCCACGCGTGTCCGACCGCAGTAGAATGTGCCCCGAAAGACCACGGGTCGGCGATGCCACGAAAGTGTGGTCGTGGATCGGCCGAGGGGCTGCACATGCGGATAGCGCGGGTCGAGATCGAGAACTTCCGGTCGATTCGACACATCGTCGTCGATCTTCGAGACACCACTGTGCTCGTCGGCCCAAACAACGCTGGCAAGACCGCCATTCTCGATGCGGTGCGTATCGCTCTCACGCGACGGTGGGGCCAGCGCGGTACTGGCTTTAGCGAGTACGACATCCACATGGCGGACGAGTCGACAGATCCCAAGGCATCTAGCGGCGTGTGCATCGAACTGAAGTCGGAGGAGAGGACACCGGGCGAGTGGCCTGATGCGATCGTTGAAGACCTCGGCAACATCGTCCAATTGGATCTGGATACCGACTGTCGCTCCGTAGCGCTGCGCGCGCTGTGCAGATGGAACGCAGATGAGGACAGCTTCGAGCCGAGTTGGGAGTTCCTCGCGGCCGACCGCGAACCACTGGTGGGAGCCGGTGCGCGCAGAACCAACCTTGAGCGTTTCTGGCGTTACCTGCCCTTCTTCTATCTCGGCCCGTTGCGTGACGTCGGCGACGAGTTTTCTGCGCGATCGTCCCAGTTCTGGGCGCGGCTGCTAAGGGATCTCAACATCCCACCGGGGTTGGAGACGCGGGCACTTCGCGTGCTCGACCTTCTGAACCGCAAGCTGCTGAAGGCGGACTCGCGTCTCGAGGGAATCGCCGAGACCCTCTCGGGCGCGACGAGAGTCGCGGCGCGCGACCGGGAAGGCGGCCTGGACCTGCGGATGGTACCGCTTAAGACCTGGGATCTGCTTTCGAGAGCCGAGATCATCCTTCGCAACGAACCTGACCGGCCGTGGCTCCCTCTCAAGCGCCAAGGCCAGGGCATTCAGAGTCTCTCGGTCATCTTCCTGTTCCAGGCGTTTGTCGAGCATCTGTTGGCCGGGCTCTACGAACCCGGGAGCGAACCGGTCCTGGCTCTGGAGGAGCCGGAGACGCATCTGCATCCTCAAGCCGTTCGCACGTTATGGGGTCACATCGATGCGCTGCCGGGACAGAAGATAGTGACTACCCATTCTCCCTTCTTCGTTCAGCACGTGCCGTTCCGCGACTTGCGCCTGGTGCGGCTCACCACTGCCGGGACCGAAGTGCGATCGCTGCCCGAGAGATTCTCCGTGCCGTTCGCGCCCGTGAGAGGCCTGGAATCCGTGTTGGCGAGCGCAGGTGAACGACTGACCTACGAACCAGCTTCGGGAACGCTCACGGTCCATGGGGCGCTTGAAGAGCGTCTATACCGCGCTCTGCTTCGGTGTTGTGGGCAAGACGAACGGCGCGATGAGCTTGAGGCGCTGCTTCGTGATCTGAAGGACCGCTCTTCCCTGTATGTGGCCGATGACGAGTTGCGGGCGCTCGAGACCTACGCTCGACGGATGCGCGGGGAGATCTTCTTCGCGGAACGCTGGCTGATCGTCGAGGGGCAAGCCGACTACCTGCTCGTACACGCCGTCGCGCATGCCCTGGACTACGACTTCGACAGGCATGGCGTGTCCGTGATCGACGCCAAGAACAACGGCGATCCGGTCACGTTCGCGGCCTTGGCAAGGGCGTTGGATGTTCCCTGGTTTGCGGTGTTCGACGGTGACGGGGAAGGCCAGAAACTCCTTCGGCGCATTGAAAGTCGTGGTTTCCCGGAGGAGGAACGGGCCAGGCGCTGCCGCCTTCATCCGGCCGGCGATCTTGAGACCCAGCTTGTTGCCGACGGGGTGGGGGCCGAACTGCGCGACGTATTGGAAGAACTCGGCGTCAAGAACGCGCAGGGCCTGGACGACGAGCAACTCGTCGCTCAACGGGACCGCTGGAAATCCGCCTACGCCGCGCAGTTGGCTGGCCGAGTCCGTTCCCGGCCCGCTCTGGCGAATCGCATGCCCGGAGCATTCCGCGAAGCCATCCATGAACTCAAGGGCCTGGCCTGATGACACCGAAGCTCGCAGCCACGATGGATGCGCTGACGGATATGCAGCGCAGGGTCGTCAAATGGGAGGGCGGCCCCCTGCTCGTTGTCGCTGGTCCCGGTGCGGGCAAGACGCAGGTGCTGACCTGTCGAGTCGCCCGGTTGCTGGATGCCTCCCCGGACGAGCGCTTCCGCATTCTCGGGCTGACCTTTACCAACAAGGCAGCCCATGAAATGAGAACGCGGATTGCGACGCTGGTTCCCGACGCTGCGGAACGTGCCGAGATCAACACGTTCCACGGATTCTGCGCTCAACTCCTGCGCCAGCACGGCGTCCACCGCGGCATCAAGAGCAACTTCGAGATCTACTCGCGGACTGCGGACCGGCAGGCGGTGCTGGAGGACGCGTTGCGAGGTCGGCCAGATTGCTTTGGCGGCGGGGGCGATCGACTCTTGACGCGTATCGACGCGCTGAAGGCGCGTCTGATCGGCCCCGGGCAGGCTTCGGGCTATCTCCGTACCAAAGCGAGCCTGTCGCCCGAGGCCGCCGAACGCATTGGACTGGCCTACCGGCTCTACGAGGAAGAGTTGAGTCGGTCCAACGCCCTTGACTTCAACTCGTTGATCTGCCAAGCCTTCGAGCTCCTACAGCACCCTTCGCTGGCCCGGCACTGTCGGACGGTCTATCGACACTGGCTCATCGACGAGTTTCAGGACACGAACGATCCTCAGTACCGCCTCCTTCGGCGGATGGCAGGGGACGACTTCCGCCGGTTGTTCGCCGTGGCGGACGACGACCAGACCATCTATGAGTGGAACGGCGCAAATGTCCAGCGCATACGCAGCCTGGTGCGTGACTTTGGATGCGAGGTCATACAGCTCACCGACAACTTCCGCTGTCCGCCGGGGGTCGTGGAGGCCGCAAACCGGCTTGTGGTGTACAACGTGCGACGCGACCCCAGCAAGGCGCCATCGGCGTCTGCGGCTCGACTCGGCGCAGGTGACGAACCCGAAATCCAGAGCCGTGTCTTCGGTGACGAAGGAGAGGAGGCGTGCGGCATTGCGGCCGACATTGCCGCGCTCGGCACGAGCGAGCGAGCGGAGACCGCCGTGCTGGCGCGCAGCCGCGCCCTCCTGACGCCAGTTCGCTCGGCGCTGGAAGCCTTGAACGTGCCCGTGGCACTTCTGGGGCGCAGGGACGATTTCGCGTCGCCCCAGGTGCGTTGGTTCTTTGCCTGCCTGAAGCAGATCAATCGGCCTCTCGACCGGCGCAATCTGGCTACCTTGGCCGGGGCGTTCACGAGCTTCTCCGGTGTTCCCCTGGATGTCGAGGAAGTGATCGTGCGTTCGGAAACGGACCAGGTCACGCCGCTGGCTGCCTGGTTCGACGCGGTCCGGCAGGCGGCGCCTCCAGAGTTACCGGCTGTCGAAGCGGTAGCGTGCCTCGCGTCGGGCACCGCGCGTCTGGCCGATGCCGTGACGAAGGCCATGGACTGCTTTGAGGGCGACGACGCGGACGGCGCCTTGAAGGACGACCTGAGCGCTTGGCGTCGGCTTGAGCGCGAGATACGGCAGGCCCGGGGCAGCGTAACGCTGGATCAGTTCCTTCAGGAGATGGACTTGCGCTCCAAGGAGCCGGCTCCGGCACCGGGCACTGTTTCCTTAGGCACGGTTCACGGTTCCAAAGGTCTGGAGTTCGATCGGGTCTATCTGATCGGTCTGGCGGAAGGGGTGTTTCCGTCTTGGCACAGCGTCAACAGAGGCAACGGCAGTGCAGCGATCGAGGAAGAGCGACGTAACTGCTTCGTCGCGATCACGCGAACCAAACGGCGGCTGATCCTGTCGAGAGCGCAGTCGTATCGGCGTTGGTCGAAGAAGCCCTCCCGATTTCTTGGAGAGATGGGCTTGCTTGACCAAGTGACGCCTCCCTGAACGCCTCGTCGCGTTGCATGGCAGCGGAAGGGTCTCAAACCCACCGAGTGCCGCTGGGCCAGCCCGCCCAATCGAACCCCGCCAAGCCCACAGCTTGGGCCGCCATCTGGCTGCGCCCTACTCCAATGGATGGGCGTCACTATCGTCGACAAGATCGACCAAAGACCGCCCGAGGAGCTTCTCCGCCCGCGTCTTCGTGATCAGCTTCTCGGAAACGGCTCGCTGGCAGAGACGTTCAAGTCGGGTCGATTTCTCGGGATATAGCTGCTCGGGCTCCGGGTACGGCCACTTCCGCCACCCTTCCTCGGCGAACTGGCGAAACAGGCGCCGATGGTGAGCTTGACTGATGATGCCGAGTTCCAGGCAGCGGTAGGTGAGCGTCTGCACGCTGACACCCAGCAGGTTCTTCAGGAGGAGAAGTTCGTCGAGTCCGAGATGTGTGCGTCGTTTGCCGACCTCGGTCCAGAGCACCTCCGCCGGAAGGAGGAACGCCCCCGCGAAGCGATCCGCAGCCTTCTCGCTATCTGTCGAGTGCTCCAGGGACAGCACCAAGTGGCCCAACTCGTGGGCCAGGGTGAAGCGCTGCCGTTCGCCCGGGTGCTCCTGGTTGACGACTATCACGGGCAGCGAGGGGTTGCCGGGGGGGCGCACCAAAGCGGCTATGCCGGCCAACTTGTCCGGGAGTTTGATGTGCAGGACCTTGATCCCGCGCTCTTCCAAGAGTTCGACGAGGTTCGTGATCCCGCTCAATCCCAGGTTCCACTCGCTGCGGACGCTGCGCGCTGCCCGCTCCGCGTCGGCTAGATCAGTCACGGGGTAGCGAGCGACCCGTGGCCGATGCCAAGCCAACACGCTGAGGCCCAAGACGCTCTCTACTTCCCGATAGCGTTCGATCCGCGCGACTACAGCGGCCTGGAGTCGGCCCGCGTCGCGCCACCCGATTGCACTCCTGCTCCGGAATTCGACGGCCTCCAGGGTCAAGAGTTCGTCGCCGCTAAACAGGAAGTCGAGCGGCACCTCAAGGGCTTGAGAGAGGGCTGCGAGCACGCCCGCGCTGGGCAGCGTCTCGTTCCGCTCGTACTTTCCGATCGCCTGCGCGGTCACGCGCTTGGCGATACGGTCCTCCAGCCCGCGAAGCGACAGCCCGGCGGCCGCACGCGCCAACTTGAGGCGATCGCCGATGACGGGATCGCCGGCACCGGGGGCGAAGCGCTCCAGAGTCAAGGGAGCCGCGCTCGGGGGTTGGGACCCATGAATAGCGCTGGAGTTTACATGGTCGACACCAACTACGTCAAGCAGTCTGGGTCGTGGGCGGGGGAGGTGTGTGCCTGCCCAGAGTACAGCGTGCTGCTTGGTTCGGCCTCAAGTGGTTTTCTCCCAGTAGGTTGGATCGAGGATTTCTCCTCCGGGGGTGCTGCCGGAGAGGACGTCCCCCAATCCAAACTGCGCTCCCCTTGTCGGCGCGCGACAACCTAGGGTATGCTCAAGGATCACAATGGACGACGATCGTAAACCGCCCGTGCAGGGCCTTCTTCGGTCTCGGGAAGGGACCTCATGACGGAGCAGCAGATGCGCCCAGCGGAGGAGCTGGGCGGTTCTCCAGACGCCCCGCGTTCCGAGCACGCCACCGGTAGCGGCTCCACGGAGCGTCCCGTCACCGTGCTTGCCCTCGACGGCGGCGGGATGCGTGGCCTCTACTCGACCACGCTCCTCCAAACGCTGGCTGGCCGCTTCGCCAGGGAGCGCAGCGTTGGGGCTCTCGACGTCGGTCGCGGCTTCGACGTGATCGTCGGTACGAGCACTGGCGGGATCCTGGCCGCCGCTCTTGCCGCTGGCGTCAGCATGAGAGAGGTCCAGAAGCTCTATCGAGAGTGGGGACCGCAGATCTTCAACAACCCTTTTCCGCGCGGCGGAAGCAAGAGGTCGCGCGTGCGGGTCGGTGGTTGGTTCTTTCGATCCTGGTTCTCCTCCGCGAACGGCAATCAGAGCCTTGCCGCTGCTCTCGAACAGGTCTTCGGAGACGAGACCATAGGTCAACTCTACGACCGTCGCCGGATACGCCTTTGTATTCCCACCACAGGCCTGTTGAGGCACTCGCCACGGGTGCTCAAGACCCCCCACCTGCAGTACAAGGACCGTGACAACGAGCTGTCGCTGGTCGACGTCTGCATGGCAACGAGCGCGGCACCGGCTTATCTGCCCCTCGTGTCCTTGGGGGAAGCGAGTCCTGCGGGCGGTGCGTACTCGGACGGGGGCTTGTGGGCGAACAACCCGGTCCTCGTCGGCCTCATCGAAGGCCTCGCGGTGTCTCAGCCGGAGCAGCCTGTGCACATCTTGTCGGTTGGAACCTGCTCACCGACCTCGGGTGCTGGGCCGGTCTCTTGCCTCGATCGCGGCATTGGCTACTGGCTCGATGGCGTTCGTCTGCTCACCCTGACCATGGACGCCCAAGGGCAGGCGGCCGACTACAGCGCGCGGCACCTGGTCGCCGAACTCGGTCGGCTCGGAAAGCAGGTGGCGCTGCTTCGCTGTCAGGAGTCCGCTCCGTCCTCCGATCAAGTGGCCCTCCTCCAACTCGACTCGGCGTCCAAGGAGGCGCTCTCACTGATGGAGGAACTCGGCAAGCACGACGGCGACGGAACCTATCGCTGGCGCCAGTCTTCAGACAAGACAAAGGGCCGCCAACTGGCCGAGATCTTCCAGCGGATGCCGGAGACTAACGACGAAGCCAAGGAGGCTACCGGATGAAGGACTGTGACAAGGACATCAGGGGATATCACTCGGACCGTGTTGCTCTCACGGAGAAGCAGAGGGCTGATCTTCGCGCGCGACGGGATGCGAACAGGCGGAGAGTTGAGAACGGACTGGAGGCGAACGACGATCCTGTGCCGGAGGAGTTCGTGATTCAGGGCTCCTACGCAATGAGGACGACGATCCAGGAACCCGGCAACGACTACGACATCGATGACGGGGCCGTGTTCTCGGAAGATTCGCTTGAGGGCGCTAGGGGGGCGGACATGGCTGCTCTCGACGCACGCAAGATGGTGCGTGAGGCGGCTGACGACGGTTCGTTCAAGCGGGCACCTGAGATCAAGCCGAACTGCGTTCGTGTCTTCTACGACGACGGTCCGCACGTCGATATCCCCGTCTACCGGAGATTGACTGGAGGCGACGATTTCGAGCTCGCGGGACCTGATTGGAAGGTGTCTGATCCGAAGGGCGTGAACTCCTGGTTCGAGGACTGCCTCGACCGGCACAGTGCCGCTGGACGCGCGCAGTTTCGCGAAGTGATCCGACTACTGAAGAGCCTCTGCAAGAATCGACCGTCGTCCGCGCTCCCGAGTGGCTTCGTGCTCACGGTGCTCTCGGAGGAGTGCTACTACGGCCTGGATGACCGGCTCGACCGGGCAGTGCGAGACGTGCTCCTCTCCGTCAGAGATCGGCTGCGTTTGGACCTGACGGTCAAGCACCCGGTGGTGGCCGAGTGGCTCATCGGTAGCGACGACGATTCCAAGACGCGGAAGCTGCGGGAGTTGCTTGAGAGAGTCGCAAAGGACCTCGACGTTCTCAGTCGCCCGAACTGCACGCGGTCCATGGCGTTGAAGGCCTGGAAGAAGGTCTTCAACACCGACTACTTCGACGACGAGATCGAGGCAGCTTCCAAGGCCGCTATGAAAGCCAGCAGCATCGCTGTGGCGGGGTTGAGCCCCTCAAGGCCGAAGCCATATGGCCGGTGCGAATGACATGGTATCGGTGGAATCCGGATCTTCTCGCGAGGGAACAGCGCTGCTTGGCGGAGTCCTACCCGAGTCTGCTGCTTGACACGTCAAGAAGGCAAGCCGTGGTGACGGGCGTCATGCAGGTAGCCGGAGAAGTCGGCTACACCGTCGACCTGCTAGTCCCTGATCGCTACCCGCGCGAGATTCCCGTCCAGAGATGCGACCGGAAGGAGATACCGTGGGAAGTGGACCGCCATGTGTACCCGGGAAGCGGGATTGCCTGTCTCTGCGTACCTTCAGAGTACCGGTGGCACTGGCCTTGCGGGTCGAACCTGACCGACTTCCTGGAGAATCTCGTTCGGCCCTTCTTCGTCGGTCAACTCTACTATCAGGCCCATGGCCAGTGGCCGGCCGGTGCGGAGAGATCTCACGGACGGGAGGGCATTGTCGAGGCGTACCGGGACATCCTGAGCCCACTTGGACCCGTAGCGTCAGCGACGATCGAGTGGGTCATGAAACTCCTGGTTCGGAAGAACGATCCCAAGGGGCACGAGACGTGTCCGTGTGGTAGCGGAAGGAAGCTGCGCGACTGTCACCGGGACCTGCTGGCAAGATTCAGGCGGAAGATCGACCCACGTCACGCGGCGGCGGATCTCGGGGCTCTCGTAGCGGGCGAGCACGGGAACAGGCGACCGGATGAACCTCGGGACGAACTTCCGCCGTGACGGCAAGGAATCACCACTTTGTGCCGAAGTGGTATCTGAAACGCTGGGCGGACGGCAGAGACCATGTTCTCTCTTCCCGGAACGGCAAGGCCCTACCGCGTATGAACCCGCGGAACTTACTCGGGAGGCGAGACTTCTGCGCTGCTCCCACTCTCACGATCGAAGACGTGGCGCTCCTCGCCACGTTCGTTTCGCAGCATGTGGAATCCACGAACGCTCGCCCTATGGCGGAGGCAGTGTTGGAAGGAGCCATGTTGCAGTCGCTTATGAGGACCATCTGGCTACCGTCGCCGCACTTGCCGGATGAAGAAAAGAAGATCCTCCTCTCGTACCTAACGGGCTTCGAGGAGAAGCGACTAAACAAGTCGGAGACTAGAGCGCAGGTGGTCATAGACCGCCTGTTGGATGGCGACGTTGCCGTGTTGAATGACTCGAAGCCCGCACTCGACTTCTTCGTGTTTCTCGGCGAGATGTTCTTCCGAACCGCCAAGTCGCGAGAGAACATGGATCAACTCGGTCTGCTATCTGAGGGCGGCGGCGTGGTGATGACGAGAATACTGGCGACAAACATGGCCGGTTCGCAGTTTCTCGACCGAGAAGCGATGCCTCCGACGATTCTTACCAACTCGACGAAGCAGCAGTTCCTCACGAGCGACAACCCTGTCGTGAACATCCTAGCTCCAAGCGAAGAGAGGGTGCCCGCCGTGGATGAGTTCGCCATCTACTTTCCGCTCTCTCCAACTCGCGCGCTGATCGTTCCACCCCGGAATCACGAGTTCGCGGAAGAGACGGCTACAGAAGAGCTTGCGGCAGACCTGAATGCATGGATCGTGGAGGGCGCTCATGAGACGTTGGTAGCCAGAGAACGCGACGACCTGGTGGCGGCAGTTCGGGAGACTGGTGGCCCATGTCCGAGAATGCGGAAGTGGTTTCGTGAAGCGGAGAATCCCCTGCCGCTCAGGACACCGAAGTATGGTTACTCAGGTATGTAATCCCCCATCGTTGCGACAAGGAACCGTTCTAGACAGGCTATCCGGCGCGTTCTTCAGCCGCTGTATGAGCTCGTCACGATCGTAGAGCTTGAACTGTACCGCCTCCTTTGCGTGTAGACAGTCTATCGAAAGAGGAGGCATGTCCTCTTGCAGCCACTCGAGCACGGCGTTGAGGGTGTGTCCGACCCTTAGCCAGGCCTGCGCGCAGAGTTCCACGACTTCACCATCCAATTCGTCGAGCTTCCACGTTCTTTGAACGCACGGGATCGAATCTGAGTCGGCGACCAAGAGGCCCTCAAGATCATGCTTGCTGAGCGCGTGGAAGAATCGATCCATCACCGTGTCGCTGTCCTCACGCGGATCAGCTCTGAGACCGATTCCGAGCTTCATGCCTCTTAGTTCGGTAACGCCGACCATGCAGCTGCTGCCAGGAAGGAGCATGCCTCGATGTACAACGAGATCTCTTTGCTTGGCCAGATATCCAACCAGAGGATCGGCGTGGAGGTTCTTGCGTTGGGCCGAGAACCACTCCTTGAACCCGTGCTCGTTCTGAAGCTCGCTCACGAGGAGTAGGGGTACCTCCTTGATGGCTTTCAGGAAGGAATTGAGATACCAGCGAAACGGATCTGCTTCGTGGTAGTTCTCTTCAAGCATGTGAATCCAGTAGTGCGCTTCCCTGAAACGGTCCAGAGACGCCTCGATCTTGTGGAGCCGGGGCGCGAGGGGAGGCATGGGCAGGGTCCTGAACGGGGGCGGCAACCGCCGAATAGCGTAGTGTATGTGAGGAAGATGGCCAATCTCTGCAGTGGGACTGCCTTCTGGGCGGGTTGCTGGCGCGGTGCTAGCTCCCCGTCGCAAAAGCGCCTACTCGGGATCCGGAGATCGAGGGGCCAGCAGTGGCTTGCTCGACGGTCTCTTGGATTGCAAGGCTAGACAACGATCACCCATCCGCACCGAACCCCAGAAGGGTGCCGAGTTTCTGCTCCGCAAGGAGGGGCCGAAGGCACTCGGGTAGCCGCCTTGCGGGGTTCTGGTGAAGTTGAACGCGAGCGGCCCGCTCCATGCCGAGTGTGGCGTTGCCGAAGACCAGGACTCCGGCGACTCGGGAGAGATATGGCTTGAAGGGGCGTGTGCCGGTGACGGTCCGGTGTAGCGAGTCAGGTTCATGGATGGCCCGGATTTCGTCCAGGTTCCACCCGAAGTCGGGATTGCAGACGTTGATAGCGATCAGGAAGGGCTCATCCTTGAGGTTCAGCCGCCGCCAGTCCTGCGCCTTCTTGTCGAGGGCGAGCGTGAATGGCTCCTGCGCGCTGACGGTGCCTGTCCTTACTGGGCCCAAGACCTGGCCCTGGCCGCTGGACGCGCATGGCGGCTCCAGTCGCCCGGTCAGTCGCCAATCCCCCTCCTCAATCGTCCCGCACAAGTAGTGCTCGGCTTCGTAGCGGCCGAGCCTTGAGTGCAGCGCCGGTACGCCGTCCGGACTGTACGTCTTCAGGAGGTTCCGGAATGGTCGGAGGAGACGCTTCTTGCTCAGAGTTCTGCGCAGTTCGCCTTCGGCCCGGAGCCATAGGTCGGAGTGCAGTTCTGGGAGACCTTCCCTGATCTTGGCCACGGCGTCGTCTTCGTTCGCGTTTGAACTGAGCTCGCCCTGGAAGAGGCCGCAGACAGTTGCCTCCACGTAGAACTCCTCTTGGCGGTGGCGTGCAAGCAAGTCGACGGTTGCGCCCCGAGTGCCGGGGAAAGTCGGTTCGACCTCGATGGAGCAACCGAGATGATGCAGGAGGGTGAAGACCTGGAGTTCGAAGTAGGCGCTCAGAAACTCGGTGAACTTGGGCGACTGGAGACGGCGCCTCAGGTGCGCTCTGCTGGCTGCGGGAAAGGCCCGAAAGGAGCGTTCCACCCACTCGCGAATCGGGGTCGCCCTTCTGGACCCTCCGCGCTCAAGGAACTGGAAGGCGCTTTCGCTGCCGTCGACTGGTCCCAGTTTCTGCGGAACAGGCTGGAAGAGCGGCAGGTGATCGTCGGTTTTTGATTGGGAACTCAAGGTCGCGGCCTCCGGAAGGGATACGAGAGCTTGGTCCAGGGTCAGGATGGTCTGCGTGCCGGCTTCGCGGCCATCGCCGGCTGCGGCGATGGGGCGCTGGAGGCTGGCGAAGGCGAGCTGCGTCAGGACCGGCCGCCTCCGGCTCCGCGACGCGCTCGGCGCCAATCGTCGAAGGCGAGTAGGTTGCGGAGAAAGAGATCGTACTGTCCGTGCGGGTCCGTCTCGGGGAGGGAGCCGCAAGTGGAGTTCCCGCGCTGCTCCTCAAGGAAGGCGCCCAACTCCCCGGGCTCCAGGACGGGGATACTGAGGCGCCCGTTCCATCGCGCGCGAGCCTCGTGTGCGGCCTCAGTGTCTCCACCTATGAGGAGTGCCTTGGAGTCATCCCGGTCCTCGCGCACAGTCCAGAACCGCTGGACGGCGTACTTCAGGCTGTCGGTCTCGTAGAAGTAGAAGCCCCCCTTGCCGACCGCCTCCCAATCGGGCGCGACCATGCTCTTCTTGCGGTCGTCGAAGCCTACGTAGTGAACCTGCCTCAGCAGCGTCTGGTGGTAGCGGAGTTCGTACGATCCCGCGTAGTTGTTGTCGGTCCGGACTTCGGCCCTTGTCCACTCCTGATGGCAGGCCATCCCGCTATCGGCGCTCGCGACCTTTAGAGTGAACTCGGGAGAGACATCGTGGTGGCAGCAGGCAGATCCGTCTTCGTCCCCGATCCACCAAGCGGCCGGTTCGGCTAGACAGCGTTTGGCTCGCTCGATGGCTGGCTCATCCAGCCCGAACCGCTGCCTCCACATGCGCTCGATCTCATGAGGTTGGGCAGCTGCGTTCGCGGCCGTGTTCGTGTCGCAGACACGCGTGTAGACGTGATGCGGTGGAAGCTGCTGCATTCGCTCGACCAGGTAGTAGGGTTTCTTGGGCTCGTCCTCGATCACGAGCACATCGACGAGCTGGCCCCTGATATCGACCTGCCGGAGATGGAATGTCGGGAACCTCGACTGGAAGAACTTCCGGGCATTGTCGCGGAACAGGGTCGCGATGTCGGCCTGGGTTCTAGAGGTATTGCCGAAAGTTGTGGATTGGCGATTCGATCAGGCGGCGTTCCTGACCTGAGTTCCGTTGTTGAATGGTACTCCTTCTCTGACCCGGGCGACGAGGTGCGGGGCGTTGACTCGTCGCCATCGTTTCTGGGCCATGTCGAGCAGCTTGAAGGCCATCAGCAGGGCCTTGGTGCGTGAGCCTGCGCCCTTGGTGACGCGCTGGCGGAGGCGGACCGTGGCAAACGTCGATTCGATGGCGTTGGTGGTCCGCAGGTGCTGCCAATGCTCGGCCGGGAAGTCGAAGAAACTGAGCAGGCAGTCCTGGTCGCGGCGCAGGGACTCGACCGCCTTCGGATACTTGGCGCCGTAGTCCTCGGCGAAGCGTTCGATCTCCGCTTCGGCGTCTTCCCGACACTCGGCGTACATGATCTCGTGGAGCGCCCGCTTCGCCTTCGCCTGGAGCCGCTTCGGCAGCTTGTCGAGGACCCTGGCGAGGCGATGCACCCAGCAGCGCTGCTCCCTGGTCTCGGGCCAGACGTCGCGCACCGCCCGCCAGAGGCCCAGAGCGCCGTCGCCTATCGCCAGCACCGGAGGACGCATCCCGCGGCGCTTCAGGTCTCGCAGCACGCTCGACCAGCTCTCCGTGCTCTCCCGGTAGCCGTCCTCGACCGCGATCAGCTCCTTGCTCCCGTCAGAACGCACGCCGATGAGCACCAGGGTACACAGGCGGTCGTCCTCGAGCCGGACCCTGAAGTGCACGCCGTCGGCCCACACGTACACGTAGTCCTCCTCGCTCAGGTCCCGATGCCTGAAGCGCCTGTGCTCCTCCTCCCAGGCCGCGGTCATCCGAGCGATGCTCGATGCCGACAGGCCCGAGGCCTTCTCGCCCAGCAGAGCGCCGAGCGCTTCCTTGAAGTCGCCCGTGGACAGACCGCGCAGGTACAACACCGGCAGCACCTCCTGCACCTTCGGCGAGCGCCGCATGTACGGCGGCAGGATCGAACTCGTGAAACGGTGACCCGACCTCCGGTCATTGACCCGCGGCGCCTGCACCTCCATCGTGCCAGTCCCGGTCGTCACCTGCCGCGGTCGCCCACGGCCGTTGCGCACCACCAAAGCACGACCGTCGTCGTCGCGCAGACCCCGGTGTCTCTCCACGTAGTCGGCGACCTCGGCGTTCAGGGCTTCCATCAGCATCCGGCGAGCCCCCTCGCGGGCGAACTCGTCGAGAGTCGAGGGGACCTTCCCCTCCGGAGCGGTTTCCAGTAGCTTGAGCATCGGGCGGCGTGTCCTTTCTCCCGGCATCCAACCGGGCGTTTGTTGAACACCCAGGAGGATACGCCGCCTGATCTACATCACCGGATCCACAACTTCTGGCAGTAGCTCCTGGGTTCTGCGCCCAGCGTCTTGCTCGATCGAGTGAAGGGAGAAGTCCCCGTCCTTGACGCCGAAGATGAGGAAACGGGGCCCGGCGTGATCGGCGTTTGCGAGGCAGAGCACGTCGTGAACCAGTTTCCACCTTTTCCGATGGTGCGTTCGCTTGAAGTCCCAGTAGACACCCTCGCTCCTGCGATCGACCAAGCCCGTGACGATTGAGCAAGGCGTTGAGAGTCCACAGCGGTCGTTCGCTCCTGGCTACTACGCGGTAGCCCGAGCCGCCAGGCGGGTCGAGACGGCCGCATTCGGTTCGGGCGATGCTGTCACAGGGGGTCGCGGTCGTCAGTCGAAGAGATCGGATTGCGTGGTGCCGGCGGGCGATCGCGGATCTGGCTCCTCGGCGGAGTCGGCGAGCCAGTCGTCGAAGCGGCGGCGTTCCTCAGCGACTTCAGAACCAGGATTGTAGGCGGTTACGGCTGGCTGGGTTGGGCGGCGTGGTTTGAGGTCGGCGAGGAGACGACGGTAGCCGTGTTCGCCGAGGAGGTTCCGGGCGTGGAGGTGGGTTTCGGTTCGGGCTTCCTCTTGGGGTTGAGCGAGCTGCCAGTCGTAGAACCGGGGGCCCAGTTCGCTGGCTACGGGTTGGTGTTCGGCGGCGCGGTCGTCGTGGCCGAGGTTGTAGTCGGCGAGGCAGAGGGTTTCGGGGAGGAGCCAGCCTTCGCCGTGGTTCTGGTCCATGAAGGTCCGGATGCCGGTTTCGACGCCACCGGCTGCGGCTTCGATGTGGCGTTGGAGGTCTGCGAAGGCGATCTGGGCCAGGACTGTGTGGCGAAGTTCGGGTGGTTTCTCTTTGTCGACTCGCCAAAAGGCCTTACCTCTCAGACGCGCGTTCTCTCTGCTCGTCGTAGTAGAGAGAGGATGGTCGCAGTCGATCAACTGACTCCGGAAGTCGGACTCGTCGAGCCCGTAGAGAGCTGCTACGACGGCATCCGTGATGGCTCTCCGGCGCGTACGTTCGTGAGCGGTCAAAGCCAATGGCTGCGCGCCAACGGCCGCGAGGAGAAGACGACTCGTCGACTCTGCCGGTGAGGTCAGCATCAGGCTCGTTCCGAGCCGGAGCAGCGGCTCGTAGTCGAGCGATGGCCTCGGGACGGGATTCTGTTCCACCACGTGGTAGTCGAAGTGGAGCCCGACGAGGCGGCTTCGAGTTACCGCGTCGAATGCGAAGGAGTCCAGGAGGCAGGTCAGGATCATGACCGCCTCGGCGCTCGATGCGTACAAGGCCGCTGCGGTGTCGCCAGAAGGTGCGCCGTTGGCAAACGCGCCGACGGCTGTTCTCTCGTTTGTGCCAGAAGCGATCCGCATGTGGAGCAGCTTCGGGGCATCGGGTTCCGGCACGCCGCGCCTGTAGTTCGCCTCCGCCATCAGGTACTGCGGCTCGATCTGTTTGTGCTCCCACGGGATGTCCCGCCAGACGGCGCCCCTGCCCTTGCCGCTGACCCAGCCCTTCTGGCTGAAGTCGAACTGGCCGATCATGCGGCCTTCGTAGAGAGGTAGCGCTACGTCCTTGATCTCGTTCTCGTCGATCCAGGCGTTCGCCTCTCTCGACAGGATGATGCCCTCGGGGATCGCGACCCTGGGGACTGGCAGGCGGTCGTAGGGCGGCTGGGCGCACCTGACTTCCCATCCGGTGGCGTCGACATCGCCGGGGGCGAGCAGGTGACCATGAATGAAGGGGCGTTCGGTTATACGCCGTTCGGTTTCCGCCTCGAAGTCGTATAGCCAGTCTTGGAGCTCGACTGCCGCCGGTTCGGGGTCATTGGGATCGACGCCCAGTTCGGCCCACAGTTCGTCGATCGGGCGCCAGTTGCCGAGGAGCCAGCGGCCGTACTCGTCGGGGCGGTAGCCCTTCGCCTCCCAGTGGGGGCGGGGAGGGAAGAGCTTCGAGTCGTTCGTCATGTGGAACTCGCACGCGTAGCGAATGCCCCAGCCGTCGGGGCCTTCGTCGCCGAGGAGGACCGAGTTGGCGTAGATCTTCTCGATCACTTCCAGGTCGCGGCGGGACTCGATTTCCAGGATCGCGCGGTTCTTCGGACTGAAGCGGTTGACCTGTTCGAGGGCGTAGGGCACGGCAAACTCTTCCGCCTGTTCCCAGTCGGTCAGGTCGCGGCGCATGAAGACGGTACGGAGCGAAGCGGTGATCCCGCCCTTCTGGACGATGACGGGGTTGAACTTGAAGCGGCTGTCGATCGGGAACAGCTTGGCTCGGTTCTCGAAGCCGAACAGCCACTCCCAGGCGCAGCGCTCGAGGAACAGGTCGCGCAGGGCGCCGGTGCCCTGGTCGGAGTAGAGGCCGGAGGGCACGAGGAAGCCGAGTCGCCCACCTTCCTTGAGCAGAGCGTGAGTCTGCTCCAGGAACAGCTTGTAGAGGTTCAGGTCGGCCGACCCCTGGTGTCTGAAGGGGCGGTCGGTGTTGGCATAGCCACGGGAGCGTTGCCGGGCCTCGCGCCAGCGGTCGTGCAGTTGCAGGTTCGCCTTGCCGCGGGCAGCGGCGAAGCGGCGCTGGCTCTTGGCGTTTTCTTCCGGGTCGCCGAAGGGCGAGGCGGCGCAGGTGACGAAGTTCGATTGGCCGCGGAAGCGGGCGTTGTAGTCGAGCCAGTCGCGTTCGATCCTTGGGTCCTCGCCGAAATAGCCGGTTTGCCGGCGCAGGGCTTCTTGTTTGCCGTAGGAGCGGTAGAGCGGGTCGATGCTGGAGAAGAACTCCTGTGACTTTGGTTTGGCGATGTCCCACGGCGGATTGCCCAGCATCGCGTGGAAGCCCGCCCCCTCTTCTCTGAAGACATCCGGGAACTCCAGTTCCCAGTGGAAGAAGCGCATCTCGGCGGCCATGCGTTCGGCCACGGCGCGCGTCTCCAGCCCAGGGCCGGTGAAAGCGGTGGGCAGAGGAGCGCAGTCAAGTTCGTCGGCGGGCCAGAACCAGCAGGCGCACCACAGGTCCATCGCACTCTTGAGCGAGCGCCATTCGTCGGAGCCGGTCAGCTTGTCGCGGTAGAAGCGGGCGCGTTTGGCGGAGTCCCGGATGGGAAGCTCGTGAATGTGCTCCAGGCGTGCGAGGGCGGTGCCGTGGGCAGCCGCTGCCTGCTCGAGCAGGTCTTCGTGGAAGAGGGTGCGGCCCTCCAGCATGTGGCGCAGGTCAGGCGTCAGTTCGTTCTTGACCCACTCCTTGATCGCCTTGGTCTGGGCGCCTCTCTCGTAGTGGACGCCGTTCGAGTGGTTCTGGTCGCCGGCCTCGCGGTTCTTCCAGGCCATCGCGGGGTAATGCTGAAACTGGTCAAACCAGGCGCCGATGAGCGAGTTGCCGCAGCGGATCTTGTGGTCGAGGAAGGAGAACGGAAGGTCCCGGTCCATTGTCTCGATCCACAGGGAGAGCTGGCAGAGGGAGACGGCGAGCGGGTCGACGTCGACGCCGTAGATGCAGCGTTCCACCACGTAGCGCCGCAGGACGGCGCGCAGCCGCGGTTCGAAGTCGCCGGCGTCGGGCGGGCAGGGAATCAGTTCGTCGCCCGGTTGCTCGACGCTGGTGGAGTCAGTCTCCCCTCCATCCTCCAGGCCGAGGAGGCGGACGAGGGAGATGTCGCCGCGTTCCTCGATGCGGCCGTGGTGCCGCAGGGAGGCGTAGAGCGCGTCGGTCAGGAATCGGAGCGCCGCCAGCGGGAAGCTTCCGGAGCCGCAGGCCGGGTCGCAGACCTTGAGGTTGAGGATGTCCTCGGGCAGCTTGGGCGTCCATTCGGCGGCGGGTGCGTCGCGGTCGAGTTCGCCGTCCTCGCCCGGCGGCGGGCTGTAGGCCAGCGGGCGGAGGGTGCGCTGCACGGTCGGTACCGTGAGGCCGGGCCGCGTGTAGAAGCTGCCGGAACCCTTGCGGGTGCCGCCCCAACGGACGAGGTACCACTCGTTGGGCAGGACGACGCGGTTGACGAGTTTGGCAGCGCGTTTGCGGAGTTCGTCTTCGTGGGAGGAGAGGAGGGTCGCTTGCGACTTCGAGCGGCGTCGTGGTTTCTTGACCAGCCCAGCGGTGAGGGCTGCGTGGCGGGCCCAGGCTTCGGCGCGGGTGCGGGTGGTTTGGCGGAGATCTTGGGTGGGATCTGGCTCGGGCTCGTCGCTTCGCGACTTCGCGCTTGATGCCGGCGGGGACGCCGGCGCACCCAGTGGGGAAGCGTCGTCAGCGGCTTCTTCCGCCGGTCCGGGGTTCTTGCTGTCGGTGGTCTTCTTGAGGGCAGAAAACAGGCTCCGCAGAGCCTTGTCGTCCATCTCTTCGAGACGCTTCAGAGGTAGCGCCGGTTGCTCGCCGACGGCGAGAAAGATGATCGAGTCGTCGCTCGGCGCCGTCTTGAGTTCGTAGTCCAGCAAGCCCTCGTAGAGGACGCCGATGTACTCGGTCGAGAGATCGGAGAAGTCGACGGGTGCCGCCACCATGCGGCTGGCTTTGCCGTGGCGGATGCGGATCTGGGTTCGGGTGAGGCGCTCCAGCATCTCGTGGACTTCGGCGTCGGACAGGAGCTCACGCGCGGTCTCGAAGACGGCCAGGGCGCGCGAGAGGCCGTCGTCGGCGGTGGGCGACCCGGGTGCGAACAGGTCGCCGCCGTAGGCCGGCACCGCCAGGTCGGGGTGATGTGAGCCCCTACGCACCAGCTCGAACAACGCCAGCAGTCGCGGCCAGGCGCCGTAGCTCTGGGTCTGCGAGCGTCCGGCCGCGGCTCGCCGCCGCAGTGATTCGTGCAGGCCGCCGAGTCCGTAGCTGTCGTGGTAGACGGCGTCGTTCCGTGGCAGGAGTCCCCGTGCCTCGGCGAAGAGGATGACCACGAGTCGCATGACCACGCGGCAGGCGGCGCGGTAGATCTCGGCCTTGTCGACGGTTGCGCATTCTCGTGCGAGGGCCTCGCCGTGGCCTTGGATCAGGCGTTCGACCGCCTCGCGCACCCGTTCGCCGAGTGCCTCGGAGAGTTCGGACTGGCCCTTGCGGCTGTCGCGTACCGCGCGCAGCAGGGGCGGGTCGGCGTCCTCCTCCTCGGGTGTCCAGAGGGGCGGTTGGATCAACGTGAGCAGTGTGTTCAGGGCCGGCGTGGGAGCCCCCTCGGCAAACCAGAGGTCGGTGTCCCACTGGCACCAGGCGTCGAAATCGAGGCCCGCGAAGAGGAGCCGCCACTGGCGGCCGTTCGTGAGCAGGGCGAGCCGTTCGCTGCCGGCGCGTAGCCAGCCGAGCGCGCGGCTCGTTTCGCGTCTTCCGCGGCCGATCCCGACTTGCTTGTCCCCGGTGACGAAGACGGGGAGGACCGCTCCCTTCGGGCCCAGCCAGAGGTGGCTGGGCCGGACGCTCTCGCCGGTCAGCGCGCGGCGGCTCCAGTTCGTCGGAACGCGGCTGCCGCGTAGCCAGCCGGCGCCCGCCTCGCTCGCTTCGAAGCCGCACAGGCGCTCCAGCACGAACGTGACGAAATCCGTGCGGTCGCGAGTGCTGGCGGAGCGGATGTCACGGAGCCGGTCGGCCCGTCGGCGGGTCTCGCTTTCCAGCCAGGCGTTGAGGACGCGTGGCTCCGCGAAGGCGGCGACCTCGCCCTGGCGCTGCGCGTCGAGGAGCAGACCGCCGTGGCGCAGGTCATTCCAGCCCGGCAGGCTCAAGGCAGACGCACCTCGATGGCGACGGGAAACGCCTGCGCCTTCCCGGCGAGCGCGTGGCGCTTCGGCAGGAGTCGGTCGACGATCCGTCGGCGCTCGCGCTCCAACTGCTCGCGCGCCTCTTCGTAATGGCGCCGACGGTGCTCGATCTCGCGCTGCATCTCCTGAATAGAGCCGGCGATGCGCTCCAGGTCGCGGCGCTGGTCGAATAGGAGGCGTTGCTGTTGCTCGTTCTGGAGCTTCTCGATCTCCCTCTCCAGGCGCTGGATGCGGGTCTGCTCGATCAGTTCGGAGACTTCGCCCTGGCGGCTTCGGTAGCGCTCGTCCTCGCGTTTCAGGGCTTCCTTGCCGTCCACTTGCAACTGTTCCCGCAGCGACTCGGTGAGGTCTTCCGCGTGGCGGGTCACGACGGCTTCCAGATCGCCTTCGACATCGAGGACGATCGTCCGCGCCAGATCTTGTTCGGTGGGTGTCGGTACGGGTGCCGGCCCGCCTGGCGAGCCGTTGCCGGTGCTTGTATGGGGGCACGCGGAAGCGGCCAGATTGCGCGCGGGAGCGTGACGCTCAGGCTTGCCCAGGACGCCGCCTCGAATAGGAAGAGTGATTGTCCGCACCCAGTGGTGGAAGGTCTCGCGGAGTTCGTTGACGGCGAGTTCTTCGAGACTGAGCAGGATCAGGGCATCTTCGCCGTGAGGTACACCGCCGCGCCGCACGGTCCAACGCGCGGTTTCCGCTATACCGCGAAGGCGACGTTGGGTGAGCACGCGCAGCGCCCGTTCGATCATTGGATGCGCCAGGTGGAGCAGGGCGACCTCGGGCCGCGGGGAGAACACGCCGCGGCCGCCCACATGGCGCAGCAGGGAGTCGGGATCGAAGGCAAGAGACCGGACCCCGCCCAGAATGCCGCCGGTACTCTGCTGCCTCACCGACTCGTCGATCGTGTCGCGCCAGCCCGGGAGATCGGGGCGGAGGAGGCGCCAGAAGTCGCCTCCGGCCGGTGCGGGGCCGAGCTGCGGCCGGCCGCCGTCCGCGGCCATGGCCGCTTCGAGCGTGTGCCGGAGCGCCGCGGGATCGAAGTCGATCTCGGTAGCCAGATCCTCCAGGAGCCGGGCGGTGTCCGGTTCGCTGGCGTCCGCGCCCTTGTGGGTCGGAGCGGAACCCGGGTGCTCGGCCGGCCCGAGAAGCCCCGGAATGCCCTCGCTTCGCACCTGACGGATCTCCCTGGTCAGTCCGTGGTCCAGGTCGAACTGGACCCTTGCCAGGTCTTCGCCCTCAATCAACCGGCGGTGAGCGGCGACGTCGAAGAGTTCGTTCACGGAACCGAGGTCTTCCCGGATCTCGTTCGCCTTGTGGATGACGTGGTCGAGGAACTGGAGATCCGGGTCGGCGTCGCTCAGGAAATGATGCACGGTCACGTCGCGGGCCTGGCCGTAGCGGTCGAGCCGGCCGTTTCGTTGCTCGAGGCGGGAGGGGTTCCAGGGGCAGTCGTAGTGCAGCAGGTAGCGCGCGCTGCGGTGCAGGTTGAGGCCTTCCGAGGCAGCGTCGGTGGCGATCAGGATGCGCACCCCGGAGTCCGGGTCGTTGAAGGCCTCCCGGACCCGGTTGCGGTCGGCGTCATCCATTCCGCCGGCGCCGCCGGATCCGAAGAGCGTCAACACATGGGGGTCGTAGCGACCTCGCAGGCGTCGTTCGAGGTAGTCGAGGGTCGTCTTGTACTCGGTAAAGACGACGAGGCGTTCGTCGCCCCTGAACGCTGGCGTCGTGTCGCTGCCGGCAGGGACAAGCAGGAGCTCCTCGATCAGGGCCGACAGGGCGTCGAAGCGGGCATCGACCTTGGGGGCCTGCTCGATTGCCGGCGGACCGTCCGAGGTGAACCCGAGGGCTTCGAGGGCGTGGTCGATGGCCGCCATCTCGCCGGCAACGGAGTCCGCGACATTGAGGAGCCAGGCGCCAACGACGCCGGCAGCGGTCCCCGTGCGTTCCTCGGTTTCCCGGTCGTCGGAGGTTTCACGCTCGACCGAGCGTTGCGCCGCTGTCACGTCGGCGTCGGTGGCGGCTCGCGCGGCCTGCTCGGCCCTGGCATAGCCGTCTCGGGCGCGGTACCAGGAGTCGGCGAAGGCGGTCGGGCAGGACAGGAGGCGCTTGCCCAGGATCTCGATCGCGAAGGTCCCGGCCCGCTCGCGGGCCTGGCTGGCCGCGATGGCGCTGCGTACGGCCTTTCGGAAGGCGTGGAAGGCCTCGGACAGGGCTTGCTCGCGCCGGCTGCGGTGGAGCAGGACGGGCTTGGGTGGTTTGCGGGTGCAGAACCGGGGCGCGGCTGACGCGCGGTTCAGGTCGCGTTTCAGGCGCCGCACCACCAACTGGCCGACGCGGTCCCGCGCGCGGTCGGTCAGTTCGTCGGTCTGGCTCACGCGCACCGGGTCGAGGATCTCCAGCAGACCGGTGAACGACCGGGTATGGCCGTTGTGCGGCGTGGCCGAGAGGAACAGGCGGTGTTCGAAGCAGGGAGCGATTTGCCGCAGCATCTGACACAGCTCGCTGTCGTCGCCGAAGGGCGAGGGCATCAGGTTGTGGCATTCGTCGACGATCAGAAGGTCCCAGGCAAGCCGGGGCGACCCGTCGTGCGTCTGGCTGGCGGCCAGGAACTGCTCCTGGATGTCCGGCTGGCGCAGGTAGTGGTAGGAGGCGACGATGCGGCTGAACGAGCGCCAGGGGTTTGCGTCGATTCCGAGTTCCCGGCGGAGGCGCTCGGTGCGCTCGCGGTCGACCACCTCGAACGGCAAGGCGAACTTGGTGTCGAGTTCGTCGCGCCACTGCAGGCGCAGGGCGGCCGGCACCAGGACGAGCACGCGGCGGATGCGCCGGCGCAGCAGGAGCTCCTTGAGGATCAGCCCTGCTTCGACGGTCTTGCCGAGGCCGACATCGTCGGCGATGAGCAGGTTCACGCGCGGCATCTGCAGCGCGCGGAGCAGGGGAACGAGCTGATAGTCCTCTACGCGGATGCCGCTGTGGAGAGGACTCGACACCGGCTGACGGTCGAGAGGGCCGGTGCCGTCGGGGTCGAGGTATGGCATGAGCGCTGTCCAACGCGCGGCGCGCAGGAGCGCGTCGAAGTCCTCGGCGGGCATCGGTGAGGTGTTGTGGACCCGGGGCAGTTGGCTTGGCGGGAGGAGCTTGCGACCCGGTTCGAGTTCCCAGAGGAGGCGCTCGCTGTGCGGTGAGTCGTGGTCCTTGTACTCGACCTGCACCAGGTGCAGGCGGCCCGCGTCGTCGCCGTGTGGACTGTCGTATGGCTCTACGGAAGCGACGATGCCTCGGCGGTTGCGGACCCGGGCGAGCATGCCGACGCGGGGGATGTCGGTGCTTGTGGCTGTCTGCTGCATTCCCCCTCTTGCCGGTCCGATCCTCTGGTGTCTCCCGCTGGCGGAGACCTGTGCGGTGTCAAGTTCTGTTGACGGATTCCGGGGAGTGTATGCGGGCTGGGGGACGATCGGAACTCCGAGATTGCAGTCGTCTGACTCCGAGACCACCAACGTCGGCGAGTTCCGGCGTGTGAACTGGCTTGCCGTGGAGGACTGGCAGTGAGGGAGCCTGCGGCTGTGGAGCCCGGTCAGGCGCCCGCCGGGCGCGCCGAACGGCCGCGGCAATCGCCAGCACCACGGCCAACGCGAGGCAGAGCAGGAGCGCAGACGCTTTCGACCGGGTGAACAGCGACGCGATCGCCACCTGCCCCGCGGAAACGTCCGGGTAACCAATCAGCATGACGATGATCTGGACGTTCTCGAGAAGATCGAGCGCTCCCGCCACCAGGGGCAGATAGGCCAGCCTCCAGGCCCGTTCCGTTGGCCGGAACCGGAAGACGATTCCGGCCAGGAAGCTGGCATAGACAAGCGGCAGCAATGTATCCAACGTCGCCGCGGACCATGCGTACACTCGTCGCCCCTGGTCGCCGTAACTTTCCATCTCGGCGATGACCTCCGGGTGGGTGTAGCCCGCCTTCACATCGAGCATTTCGCCTCCGATGGGCAGCGCCGGGAACACCGCGAAGAGGAGAACGAGGGTCGTTGCCAGCGTGACGCCGAGAACGACAGTTCCGCTGACGAAGTCAAGATATGCCCTCATGATTGCCTCCCTGTTTCGACTCCAGAATGTCCGTCGCCAGACCCCGGGATTTCAAGCAACCACAGACCGCCGGCCGAACACCGCAGCGCCAACGATCAGGATCGCAGCCGCCGCGTAGGGCAGGGCCAGCAGGCGGACGACCACAGGGACGTGCGCCATCGTGTGGGCGGAGAAGACGACGTACCACGCCGGAACGCACCAGCCGGCGGCGAGGATGCCGAGCCAGCGCCAGGGCTCTTCCAGGGAACGTCGCTTGCTCAGGACGAAGACGGTGGCGGCGATCAGGATCAGTGCGGCGCCGCCGACGAGGGTGAGGGCGACCGCGGTCGAACCGAAGCCGACGGTGCCGAGGTTGTTTCCGACCCGTTCGAGGAACCTCTCCATGGTGGGCCGGGAGGCGTAGAAGGGGTCGATGTCCGGGTGAATCGAGCTGCGGGCCGCGCCGTAGAGGCGGTGCGTGAGCTGGTCCCAGAACTTGAACAGCACCGGCTCCTGGAACACGAACTCGGCGATGACGACGCGGAGCAGGAAGACGGCGCTCAGGCAACCGACGTAGGCGCCGCCGCAGCGCAGGTAGAGGGCGCGCCACCAGGTCCGCGCGACCGCGACGGTGGCCTGGGCCGGCGGCGGCGCCGTGGCGAGCGCGAGGAGGACGCAGACCAACCCGATCAGGGCGCTGCCGAAGAGGAGTTCGTGGTACGCGATCGCGGCGCCGAATCCGGCGAAGAGGAGGACCTGGGGCCCTGGCTTCCAGTCGGCGATTCGCAACACCGGCACGGCGATGAGCAGTGCGAGAGTCAGTACGTTGGAGGCGCCGGTGGTGAAGCTCTCGGCGCGACGGTCCAGGTCGAGGAACAGGAACAGGCAGAAAAAGAGCATGGCGAGGGCCGTCGCCTGAAAGAGGTCCTCGCGCCAGCGTTTCGAGTCGCTGGCGCTCTCGTGAGAGTCGCCTTCGGGCTCGCGCCTGGTGAAGAGAAGGACCGCGCGCGCCAGCGCGCCGAAGAACCCGAGCCCAAGCAGGGCGAACGTCAGCACCCGCAATGTTCGTCTCAAGCCGTCGACGCCGAGCGGCGGCAGCAGCCACTGCAGCATCACCCGCTGGCCGGCCCAGTACTGGTGGTAGAAGACGGTCAGGTAGTCCGAGTCGTCGACCGCGCCCCGGCTCAGGCGCTGCTCGAGGGCGTCGCAGGGGCGTTGGGGCCGCGTGTAGCGGTAGACGCGCCGGGGCGAGACGGTGCGTTCGACGAGCGTTCCGCCGCGGTCGAGCGCCATCAGGCTCAGCAGGCAGTCGTTGAAGCGCTCGGCGGAGTCCCCGAGCGTGCGTTCGGGGTGCTCGAGCGAGGCCCGGAGAGCGCCGGCGACGGGCTCCGGATCGTCGCCGACCGCGAGCCAGTTCAGGGTCAGGAAGAGGGCCGTGGCGACGACCGTCACCGCAGCCACCAGGACGGCGGCCCGCAACCCGCCGAGGCGACGCTCACCGGCGGCCGCGGCAGGCGTCCAGAGCAGCGTTCGGAGGATGCGGAAACCGTCCCGGAAGGCGTGCAGTTTGCTGCGTGACCCTTGCGGGCGGGCGAAGTACGGACACTCGATCTCGTCCCAGGCCATGCCCGCCGAAGCGGCGAACAGGGTCATCTCGGTCTCGATTTCGAAGCCGTCCGAGCGGGCGGGGAAGGCGTCGACGAACCGGCGGGAGAAAGCCCGGTAGCCGGAGAGCAGGTCCCGCACCGTGCGGTGGCAGCGCCACCAGGCGAGCAGGCTGAACAGCCGGTTACCGAAGCGCCGGACCGGCGTGTAGGCGCCGCGCTCCGTGCTCCGGCGGACCGCCACGACCATGTCCAGGTAGCGGCCGGTCAGAGTGGCGACGAGACGTTCCGCGCTGCCGGCGTCGTAGGTGCCGTCGCCGTCGGCGATCAGGTAGACGTCGGCGTCCACCTCCCGGAACAGGCGGCGGACGGCCCGGCCCTTGCCGCGTTCCTCCTCGAGGAGGACCTCGGCGCCGGCTCTACGGGCGGCCTCGGCGGTGCCATCTTCCGATCCGTTGTCGCAGACGTAGATCGACGCCTCGGGCAGGGCGGTGTGAAACTGGCCCACCACACTGCCGATCGTCGCTTCCTCGTTGAGGCATGGCAGCAGGACCGCCACGCGCCCGGCTGGCCTTGTCGCCGGAAGCTCGGCGCTGGATCGTGCGGGGCTCAAGGTCGCTGGCGGTTCAGGGGCGCTGGAGCTCAGGGTGCGTCGCTGCGGCTCCCGGTTGCCGTTGCACCGTCTTCGGATGCCGGTCCGAGCGCGAACAGGTGCTCGCGACCCCGGATGTACAGCCGGTCGCCGACGATCGCCGGCGTCGCCCAGACCGGTTCGCCGACCGAGAAGCTGCCAAGCACCTCGTGCTCCCGTCCGGCCCGGAAGAGCGCCGCGTCGCCGTCGGTGTTGACCATCAGGATGCGGCCGCCGCCGCCGACCATGGAGGCCGAGTAGCGGCCGCGGATCGGCAGGCGGCCGCCCTCGTAGACGACTTCGCCGGTGCGCGCGTCGAGGCAGGTGATCACGCCGCCGTCGTTGGTCAGGTAGAGGAGTCCGTCGTAGAGCAGGTTCGAGGGCACGTAGCCGGTGCCTTTGCGGTAGGTCCAGGCCCGGGCTCCGTCGTTGCCGGTCAGATCGCCGCGGCTTTCGAGCGGGATCGCGAAGCTGATCTTGGCCGGATAGCCGGAGGTGAACACGGCCAGATCGTCAACGATCATCGGGATGTGGATCGCGTTGTTCTGAAGGCCGGTGGCTCGCCAGAGTTCGCTGCCGTCCGCCGGGTCATAGGCGATGACGAACTCGTAGCCGCTGGTCAGCAACTGCTCTTGCCCCTCATGGTCGACCAGGACGGGCGTTGCCCAGCTCGCCTGCACCGGCCGGTCGCGCTTCCAGACCTCCTCACCCGTGACGGCGTCCAGTGCGACGATGAAGGAGTCGTCGCCGCTGTCCTCGTCGGCCAGGATGATGAGCAGGCCGTCGTGGAGCACCGGCGAGGTGCCGACGCCGAGCCCGACCGTCTTGATGTCGCCGATGTCGCGCTCCCACACCGGCTCGCCGTCGACGGTGTACGCGTAGACGCCCTCGGAACCGAAGTAGGCATAGACCCGCTCGCCGTCGGTGACCGGCGTGGGCGAGGCGTAGGACGACTCGGAGTGGCGGTCGTCGTAGACGCGTCCGGCGTGGGCCGTGTGGGACCAGAGCAGGTCACCGTGGTCGGCGTCCAGCGCGATCACTTTCATCGTGTGGTGGCGGTTTCCGTCGACCGCCTGCGGGTGCTTGAAGGGTCGACCGGCGAAGCTGTGCTCGGGCGGTCCGGCCCCGGGGATCACGTCGCCCACGATCGCCGTGGTCAGGAACACCTTGCCGTTCGAGACCACGGGCGACGAGTGGCCGCGGCCCTCGATCTTCGCCTTCCAGAGCAAGTGACGGTCAAGGTCGAGGTCGGCCGCCGGGCCGGGGCCGGAACGGGCGATGCCGCTGCCGTCGGCGCCGCGGAAGCCGGGCCAGTCGTTGGATTCGGCCGCTATCGCGGGTGCCGCGACGAAGGTTGCGGCGAGAAGATAGTGGAGGCTCTTCGACATGTGATTCTCCTGAACGCTATGGCGTCTTGATCGGGTCGGCGGGGCGGCCGGGCAGTGTCCGCGGATCTTCCGCCAGCTTCTCGAGCAGGAGTTCGACCGCTTTCGCGAGTTGTGGGTCGCGGCCATCGAGGATGTCGCGCGGCAGGTTCGTGACCTCGATGTCCGGGTCGACGCCGTAGCCCTCGATCACCCAGTTGCCCTCCGGGTCGGCGGAGCCGGCCTCGGGCACGTTGACGGAGCCGCCGTCGATGAGCGGCGCCCGCCCGTAGATGCCGACCACTCCGCCCCAGCTTCGCTTGCCGACGATGGGCCCCAGTCCCGCGCGGCGGAACTGGTACGCGAACTGGTCGCCGTCCGAGGCGGTGTCCTCGTCGATCACGCAGACGAGGTGGCCGTGAAAGACGTCGCCGGGCGAGGTGTCGACGGAGTCCCGGTTGCGCTCGAAGTCGAGCATCAGCGTCTCGCGGCGCAGCCGCTCGATGATCATCGGCGATACGTTGCCGCCGCCGTTCGAGCGGACGTCGACGACCAGGGCGTCCTTGCGGATCTGGCCGTAGAACCACTTGATCCACTCGCGGATGCCGCTCGCCGACATGTCGGGAATGTGGAGGTAGCCGATCCGGCCGCCGCCGAGTTCCTCGACGATCCCGCGGCTCCGTTCGGTCCAGGCGAGGTAGATCAACGCGTCCTCGCTCGCGATCGGATCGACGAGGACGTTGCGCGCCTCGCCGCGCTCGGCGCTCGAACCGACGGTCAGCTCCAGCGGTCCCCGTCCGGCCTCGCGCAGGAGCTGGAACGGGTTCGTGTCCGGGGTCAGTTCCCGGCCCTGGATCGCGAAGACGTAGTCGCCCGCATCGATGCCGACGCCGATCTCGGTGAGCGGCGACCGGTAGCGCGGCTCCTCGTTCTGGCCCTCGAAGATGCGGGAGATCCGGTAGCGGCCGGCGTCCTCGTCGAGTTCGAAGCGGGCGCCGAGCAAGGCGGCGCGGGGCCGGTCCGGCGCCTCGTAGTCGCCGCCGCTGACATAGGCGTGGGACACGTTGAGCTCGGCGACCATCTCGCTCATCAGGTAGTTCAGGTCGCTGCGATGGCCGACATGGGCGAGCAGCGGGCGGTACTGCTCGCGCAGCGCCTCCCAGTCGTAGCCGTGCATGTTCGGGGCGTAGAAGAAGTCCCGGAATCGCCGCCACACCTCGTCGAAGATCTGGGCCCATTCCTCGTCCGGCACCCGGTCGACGGTCAGACCGGCGAGGGACAGGGTCTTCGCCTCGCCGCCGCCGACGTCGAGGAGCCGGAAGCTGCCGCGCTCGCTGACCAGCAGTTTCTTGCTGTCCCCGGAAAGGACCAGGCCGCCGATGCCCCTGGCCAGGCTCTTGCTCTCGCGCGCCTTCAGGTCGTACGAGAAGACCTCCGTCTGCACGTCGGAGGACCGGCCCAGGTAGCCGGCGCCGCCGCGGACGTAGAGCAGTTTGCCTTCGACCGCGCCCAGGCCGAAGTAGTTGTCCGCGTCGACCGGGACACGGGCGACGCGCTGCGCCAGGCCGTCGAGGTCGATCCGGTCGCGGGCCTTGTCGTCGTCACCGTCGTCCCCGTCGTCACTTTCACGGTCGTCGTCCGTGTCGTGTTCCTCGGCGTCGTCGCCGTCTTTGTCTTCTTCCTCGATCTCGACCTCGTCGCTCCGCGGCGGGAAAGGATGGGCCGCGTCCTCGCGCAGCGCGAGCGCGTAGATGTACGTCTCGCGGTCGGCGGCGTAGTTGTACTCGAAGCTGCCGATCTGGGGCTGGAACTGCCGGTCGGAGAGGAAGTAGAGGTAGTCGCCACTCGGGTCGAAGACGGGGAAGAAGTCGTTCCACATCTCCGACGTCACGCGGGTGAGGATCCTGCTCTCGACCTCGAACAGGTGGATCGAGCCGAAGGTGTTCTCGTCGCCGAGTTCGACCGCCAGGTAGTCGCCGTTCGGCGACCAGTCGTAACTCGTGCCGAAGGGCCGGGAGTCGTCGGCGACCTCGATGATCTCGCGTGCCCCGGTCGCCGCGCCGTCGCCGCTCCGGTAGCCGGCGTCGACGATGCCGAGCCGTCCCTGCTGGTCGATGAAGGCGATGAGGTCGCTCCCGGGTGACCACAGCAGGTTGTTGTAGTGGCGCCCGACGCTGCCCTCGGTGAGTTGCACGGGTTCGCCGCCGCCGTCCTGGGCGACGACCCAGATCTCGGTTTCTCCGCTGCGATCGGAGGTGAAGGCGATTCGCCGGCCGTCGGGCGACCAGGCGGGGTCGCGGTCGTTGGCGCCGGAGCTGTGGGTCAGGTTGCGGGTCGGTCCGTGCTCGATCGGCACGCTGAAGATGTCGCCGCGGGCCGAGAAGGCCGCCCGCTTCGCTTTCGGGCTGAGCGAGTAGCCGGAGACCCGGTTCGCCGCCGAGACGCGGCTCGGCCGGCGGGCGAGCTGGTCCGTCGGCACGTGGATGGGAACCGGACGCGCGCTGCCTGAGGCGATGTCGAAGACCTCGAGGGAACCGGCCTTCTCGTAGACGATGCGCCGGTTCGGCTTGTCGGCGCTGGGCCAGCGCACGTCCCACCGGTCCTCCTCGGTGAGCTGCTCGATGTCGCCCGATGCCGTGTCGTAGGCGTAGAGGTTCAGCGTGCCGTCGCGGTCGGACGAGAAGTAGATCGTGTCGCCGATCCACATCGGGTCGCGGTCGGACCGCTTGTGATTCGTGACCTGGATGGACTCCAGGCTCTCGATGTCGAGGATCCAGAGGTCCTGCGCCCAGCCGCCTTCGTAGCGCTTCCAGTGCCGGAAGTCCCGGGTCACCGGCGAGTAGACGACGCGCTTGCCGTCCGGCGAGAGATCGCCGCCGCCCGACTCGGGCATCGGTAGCGCCCGCGGCAGGCCGCCCGCGACGTCGACCAGGAACAGCTTCGTGTCGCCCAGGTCCCAGCCGTCCCGCAGTGAACGAAACAGGACCGCCGAGCCGTCCGGCGACCAGCCGTAGACCTGGTAGTCGTAGCCCCAGCGCGGGGCCAGCGGTCCGGCGGCCGGGTAGAACGTGAGTTGTCGCGGCGCGCCGCCGGCGGTCGGCACGACGTAGACCTGTTCGTCGCCGTCGTACTGGCCGGTAAAGGCGATCCACTGGCCGTCCGGCGAGAACTTGGCGAACAGCTCCAGACCGGGGTGCGAGGTGAGGCGGGTCGCCGTCCCGCCATCGGTCGAGGCCAGCCAGATGTCGCCGGCGTAGGTGAACGCGACCCGGTCGCCGGAGAGGTCCGGGAATCGCAGGAGCCTGGTCGGCTCGCCGGTCTGAGCGAGGCCCGGCGTCGAAATGGCGGCGAGCGCGAGCAGAGCGACGCCGCATCGCATCGCGCGCTGGATCTGACGGGTGACGGTCATGGGAACCTCCGGTCGCGGCGCATCGCTTCGGGGCGAGCAGCGCCGCGGCATTGTCTCACGTTCGGGGCGGGCGTTTCGGGGCTCGCTGCTTCGGGTAAGCTGCCGCCGCTTCGCCCAGCCGAGGTACGGGACTTGGAGGGGGCGGGTTGCAAGCATGGACGACAGTGCGCCGGCTGCTGGCCGGCCCCGGGGGACGGCAGCATGAGTGGGATCGAGATCACCGGACCGCGCGACTTCGAGGCGGCGGAGCACATTCTGACTCCGCAGGCGCTGGAGTTCACGGCGGAACTCTGCCGCCGGTTCGAGCAGCGGCGGACCGCGCTTCTTGAAGACCGGGTGGAACGCCACGCTCGCATCCAGGCCGGTGAGGATCCGACCTTCCCGCCCGAGACGCAGGAAGTCAGGGACGGCGACTGGAAGGTCGCTCCCACGCCCGCGGACCTGAACTGCCGCTGGGCCGAGATCACGGGGCCCGTCGACCGCAAGATGATGATCAACGCGCTGAACTCCGGCGCCAAGGTGTTCATGGCCGACATCGAGGACGCGCTCAGCCCGAGCTGGCGCAACGTGATCGAGGGCCAGCAGAACCTGTACGACGCGGTCCGGCGCCAACTGGAGTTCACGAACCCGGGGAACGGCAAGGAATACCGGCTGAAGGACGAGATCGCGACCCTGCTCGTGCGTCCGCGCGGCTGGCACCTGGTCGAGAAGAACGCGTTGATCGGCGGCCGCCCCGTCTCGGCGGGCGTCTTCGACTTTGGGCTCTACTTCTTCCACAATGCCCGGGAGGCGCTCAGCCGCGGCAGCGGGCCGTACTTCTACCTGCCGAAGCTGGAGAACCGCCACGAGGCGCGGCTCTGGAACGACATCTTCGTCGCCGCCCAGGACGCGCTCGGCGTACCCCGTGGCAGTGTCCGCGCCACGGTTCTGATCGAGACGATCCTCGCCGCCTTCGAGATGGAGGAGATCCTCTACGAGCTGCGCGACCACTCGGCCGGGCTGAACGCCGGTCGCTGGGACTACATCTTCAGCGCGATCAAGAAGTTCGCGTTCCGGGAAGACCTCGTGCTGCCGGACCGCGGCCAGATCACGATGACGGTTCCCTTCATGCGCTCCTACACGGAACTCCTGGTCCGCACCTGCCACAGCCGCGGCGCCCACGCGATCGGCGGCATGGCGGCCTTCATTCCCAGCCGGCGCGACCCGGAGGTCAACGCGACGGCGCTCAGCGCGGTCCGGGCCGACAAGGAGCGCGAGGCCGGCGACGGCTTCGACGGCAGTTGGGTCGCCCATCCAGATCTCGTGCCGATCGCTCTGGAGGTGTTCTCGACGAAGATGGAGGGTCGCCCGAACCAGAAGGAACGGCTCCGCGAGGACGTCTCGATCGAGCCCGGCAGCCTGATCGACCTCGACGTCCCGGGCGGCTCGCTGACCGAGCAGGGGCTGCGCAACAACGTCTCCGTCGGGCTCCAGTACCTGAACTCCTGGCTCAACGGCAACGGAGCGGCCGCGATCAACAACCTGATGGAAGACGCGGCGACCGCCGAGATCGCCCGCGCCCAGCTCTGGCAGTGGGTCCACCGCAACGCGCGGATGGACAACGGCGAGCGGGTCACCGCCGAGCTCTACGAGCAGGTGCGGGACGAGGAGCTGAGCCAGCTCGGCGGCCGCGAAGCGAGCCGCCTCGGACTCGCCGCTTCCCTGCTGGACGACCTGGTGCTCGCCTCCGAGTTCCAGGAGTTCCTGACCCTGCAGGCCTACCAGCACATCTGATTCGCTGCGCTACGCTCGCGGCAATGCAGCACGCGATCGAGCTGGACGCGCTGCGAACGCAAGTCGGCGCCGCGGCAGGGCCGATGGCGAACGCGGTTTCGGCCTGCGTCCACTGCGGTTTCTGCCTGCCGGCGTGCCCGACCTACATCGAACTGGGCGAGGAGATGGACTCGCCGCGCGGGCGCATCGTGCTGATGAAGGAGGTGCTCGAGGGCGGCCTCGACCTGGAGGAGGCGCTGGGCCACATCGACCCATGCCTCGGTTGCATGTCCTGCGTGACCGCGTGTCCGTCCGGTGTCGAGTACGGCGAGCTGCTGATGCCCTTCCGCGAACTCGCGGAGGGCGGCCGCAACCGTTCATGGCTCGACCGTTTCTGGCGCGGACTGATGCTCGACACGTTGGCGAGCCCGTCCAGGCTTCGCCGGATGCTGCGTCTCGGCCGGTTGGCGCCGCCATTCCGCGGGTTGTTGAGCGGACTGCTTCCGGCCCGGTTCGCGGCGCCACTGGACCTGTTGCCGCGCTCGGCGGACCGTGCGGAGGTCGCCTCCGGCACGTTCCCGGCGGTGGGCGAGCGGCGCGCGCGGGTGGCTCTCCTCGCGGGCTGCGCTCAGCAGGTGCTGGCGCCCCGCATCCACCGGGCGACGGTCGATGTACTGACGCGCTCCGGCGTCGAGGTCGTCGTCCCGGAGGAAGAGAGTTGCTGCGGTTCGCTGGCCTTTCACGCCGGCGACGCGCGGCGGGCCAGGACCGCGGCCGGCTCGCTCCTCCGCGTACTGGGGTCCGCGGGGCTCCTTCCGGACGTCGACGCGGTGCTCACCAACGCCGCGGGTTGCGGTTCCGGGCTCAGGGAGTACGGCCTGCTATTCGCCGGCCGTCCCGAAGAGGAGGCGGCGCGGATCCTCGCGGCGAAGGTGCGCGACGTCTCCACGTTTCTGGCCGCGCTCGATGGGCCGGCGCCGCCTCCGCTGGCGCAACCGCTTCGGGTCGTCTACCACGACGCCTGCCACCTGGCTCACGCGCAGAGGGAACGGACCGCGCCCCGTCGATTGCTTGCACAGGTCCGCGGCGTGACCCTGGTCGAACCGCGCGACTGGCAGATCTGTTGCGGTTCGGCGGGGATCTACAACCTGGAAGAGCCCGAACTCGCGGCGCGGCTGGGACGGAAGAAGGCGGAAGCGCTGCTGGAAGGCGAACCGGACGTGATCGCGACCGGCAACATCGGCTGTCTCACCCAGATCGAGAGCCACCTCCGGCGCCTGGATAGCGCGGTCCCCGTGCGGCACACGATGGAGGTTCTGGCCTCCGCACATGGCGCGGGTTATCCTGCGCCCGCTCGTTGACCGCTTCTTTCTTACCCTTTCACTACCTTCAGACCCGGATGACGACAACGACTCGCATTGGAATTCAGACTCTGGGGCTACACGTGGGCTTCTCGGCCCGGCCGAAGTTCACCTTGCCCGAAGAGCTACTCGCATGACAACGACTCGCATTGGAATCCAGGGCTTCGGACTTCTCGGCCGGAGCCTGTTTCGCCTTGCCCTGGACCGGCCCGACATCGAGATTGGGGCCGTGGCCGAGACCGCCGACCCGGAGATGCTGCGCTACCTCCTGCAGTTCTCGACCCTGCCGTGGCGATACGACGGCGACGTCGCGCTCGCCGACGGCAGCCTGAGCGTCAACGGCTTCAGCGCTTCGGTCGTTCGCGCCGCGGGCGCGGGGGAGGCGCCCTGGGGCGACCTGGGCGTCACCACGGTCGTCGACTTTCGGGACACCCAGCCCACCCGAAGCGAACTCGAGGGGCACCTCGAGGCCGGCGCGGAGCGGGTCGTCCTGTGCGCCCCTCCGGGCGGGGAGCTGGACCGCACGGTGGTGGTCGGCCTGAACGAAGACCGGATCGAGCCGTCCGACCGGATCGTGTCCGCCGGTTCCTTCACCGCGCACTGCGCGGGGCCGTTGCTGCGGCTTCTCGATGGGGCCTTCGGCGTCGAACAGGCGTTCATCAGCTCCGTCCGCGCCTACGGGGCCGGTTCGAGACTGGCCGACGTGCCGGCGCCGGAGCCGCGGAAGGGCCGGGCCGCGGGCGAGAACATCATTCCCGCGGCGACGGGAGCGGCCGAGGAACTGGCGACCGTGTTGCCCGAGTTGGGCGGCAAGCTCTCGGCCTCGGCGATGGACGTGCCGGTGTCGAACGGCTCCGTCGTCGATCTGGTCTGCTGGCATCGCGGCGCGGTGACCGTCGACGCGGTCAACGATGCGGTGGCGGCTGCCGCCGGCGGCGAGTGGAACGGCCGGCTGCGCTTCGAACGCGAGGCGATCGTCTCCGCCGACACCGTGGGCAGCCGGGCGACCTGCATCTTCGACTCGCAGGCGACCATGACCCTGGGCGAGCGCATGTCCAAGACGATCGCCTGGTTCGACAACGGCTGGGGCTATCTGCACCGACTGCTGGAGCTGGTCGCCGCCCTGGAAGAAGCGGCCGGCGCCGAAGGGGGTGGCTCATGATCCGCGTCGGCATAAACGGCTTCGGACGGATCGGCCGCAGCGTGTTTCGCATCCTCGCCGCCCGGCCGAACGTCGAGGTCGTCGGCATCAACGACCTGTTCGACGCGGACCGCCTCGCCTATCTGCTGCGTTACGACACGGTGCAGGGCGTCTTCGATCAGCCGGTCGACGTGACCGGCAACGGCCTGCGGGTCGGCGGCCGGGACATCCGGCTCTCGGCGGAGCGGGATCCGTCCAGGCTGCCCTGGAACGACCTCGGCGTCGGCATCGCGGTCGAGTCGACCGGCGTCTTCCGGACACGCGCCCAGGTGGCGCAGCATCTCGACGCCGGCGCTCCGCGCGTGGTTCTCACGGTGCCCGCCAAGGACGAGATCGACGCCATGATCGTGCTCGGCGTCAACGACGGGGATCTAGGTCCGGAACATCGTGTCGTGTCGAACGCCTCCTGCACGACGAATTGCCTGGCGCCGCTGGCGAAGACTCTCGACGACGCGTTCGGCTTCGAGGAGGGATTCATCACCACCGTTCACGCCTACACGAACGGCCAGCGTCTCGTCGACTCGCCGCACAGCGACCCGCGCCGCAGCCGCTCGGCGACCGCCAACATCATCCCGACGACCACCGGCGCCGCGCGCGCCGTCGGCAAGGTGCTGCCGCACCTGAACGGCAAGCTCGACGGCATGGCGATGCGGGTGCCGGTGGCGGACGGCTCGATCGTCGACTTGACCTGCCGGCTGCGCGACGCTCCGAGCGCCGGGGACGTCAACGCGGCGGCGTCGACTGCCGCGGAGTCGAACCTGGCCGGCATCCTCCAGTACTCGGAAGATCCCCTGGTCTCGAGCGACATTCTCGGCAACCCCCACTCGTCGATCTTCGACGCGCCGCTGACCCGGGTCAGTCCGGCCGAAGGTGGCGGCGTGTACGCCCGCGTCGTGTCGTGGTATGACAACGAGTGGGGCTACTCGAACCGCGTCGCGGATCTGATCGAGCGGCTGGCGCAGTTCGAGTCCTGAGCCGGCGGAACAGGAGGACTGGATCGTGCAGCGTCGAGCCAAGATCGTCGCCACGATCGGGCCGGCCAGTGCGAGCGAGAAGACTCTCGCGCGCCTGATCCGGGCCGGCGTCAACGTCGTCCGGTTGAATCAGTCGCACGGCACCAGGGAAGAGCACCGCCGTCTGATCCGCCTGGTGCGGGAGGTCAGCGAGGAGGCGGGCCGGTCGGTCGGCGTGATGGTCGACCTGATGGGGCCCCGCCACCGGCTCGACCACTTCGAGGGCGCCCGGGTGCTGAAGGAGGGCGACGTGGTCGGCCTGGGCGCGAGCGCCGAGGCGGATCTGCCTCTCGACCGGGACATGGTCCGACACGTCGAGCCGGGTGAGCAGATCCTGATCGACGACGGCCGCGTGCAGTTGGAGGTGCGTTCCAAGGACGAGGAGAGGATCGAGGCGGAGGTCATCGTCGGCGGCGCCGTTTCGAGCCGCAAGGGCGTCAATCTGCCCGACAGCCGGCTGCCGTTCCGTATCTCGGAAAAGGACCTGAGCGACATCCGGATGGCGGTCGAGGAGGACGCCGACTTTCTCGCGGCCAGCTACATCGGTACGCCGGCGGACGTGGTCCAGGTGCGGGAAGCGTCGCGCGAGGCGGGCCGGCCGCTGCAGATCATCGCCAAGCTCGAACGGCGGCGGGCGCTGGACCACCTCGACGAGATCGTCCTCGAGTCCGACGGGGTGATGGTGGCGCGCGGCGACCTGGGAGTGGAGATCCCCCTGCACCAGGTGCCCGTGGTGCAGAAGCGGATCATCGAGAGCGGTTGGCGACATGCCCGTCCGGTGATCGTCGCGACCCAGATGCTGGAGTCGATGATCGAGCATCCGCGTCCGACACGGGCCGAGTCCTCGGACGTGGCCAACGCCGTCTTCGACGGCGCCGACGCGATGATGCTCTCCGGCGAAAGCGCGGCCGGCCGGTATCCGCTCGAGGCGGTGCAGACGATGCACCGCATCATCACCGAGTCGGAGCGGTACAACCTCTCCAAGCACACCTCCCAGCCGGTCGGCTTCCACACGATGGAGGTCGGCCCCTACGACATCGAACCGCCGCACCGTCCGGGCACGCTGGAGATTCCGGAGACGGTCTCCGCGGCGGCGATCCTGTCGGCCCGCCACCTGACCGCGCAGGGCATCGTCGTCCTCAGCCAGGGCGGTTTCACGGCCCGCCAGGTCGCTTGCCGCCGGCCCTCGACGCCGGTGTTCGCGTTCACCCGCGAATCGCGGTCGATGCGCGAGCTCCAGCTCGTCTGGGGCGTTCACTCCGTGAAGATGGACCAGGAGGTCTACCACCACGACGAGGTCGTGGCGATGGTCGACCGGCAACTGCTTGCCGGCAGCCTGGCGCTGCCCGGCGACACGATCGTCCTGCTGATGGGCGACCCGATCCAGGACCGGCCGCCGACGAACCTGATGCGGATTCACCGGGTCCGGGCGTAGCGCTACGATCGGTCGCCATGACCGCCAGCGACCTCCACGTTTCCATCGAAAACGACTACGCCTTCCTCCGCGACCCGGTCCGCCGCATCTGCGAGCAGTTTCCGGGCGAGTACTGGCGGCGGCTCGACGCCGCCGCCGAGTATCCGACGGAGTTCGTGCAGGCGCTGACCGAGCACGAGTACCTCGGCTGTCTGATTCCGGAGGAGTACGGCGGCTCCGGCCTGCCCCTGCGCGCCGCCTGCGTGGTGCTTGAGACGATCCACTCGAGCGGCTGCAACGCCGCGGCCTGCCACGCCCAGATGTACACGATGGGCACGGTGCTCCGCCACGGCAGCGACGAGCAGAAGCAGCAGTACCTGCCGAAGATCGCGAGCGGTGAACTGCGGCTGCAGGCGTTCGGCGTGACCGAGCCGGTGACGGGTTCCGATACGACGCAGTTGCGCACGACGGCCGTACGCGACGGCGATACCTACGTCGTCAACGGCCAGAAGATCTGGACCAGCCGCGCGCTGCACTCCGACCTGATGATCCTGCTCGCCCGGACGACGCCGGCGGACCAGGTCGAGAAGCGCTCTCGCGGCCTCTCCGTGTTCCTCGTCGACCTCCGCGAGGCCCGTGGCAACGGCCTGGAGATCCAGCCGATCGACACGATGATCAACCACGGCACGACCCAGGTGTTCTTCGACAACCTGCGCATCCCGGCCAGCAGCCGGATCGGCGAGGAAGGACACGGCTTCCGCTACATCCTGAGCGGCATGAACGCCGAGCGCATCCTGCTCGCCTCCGAGGCGATCGGCGATGCCCGCTACTTCATCCGCCGCGCGGTCGAGTACGCCAACGAGCGTGAGGTCTTCGGAAGGCCGATCGGCCAGAACCAGGGCATCCAGTTCCCGATCGCCCGCGCCCACGCCGAAACCGACGCCGCCGAGATGATCGTCCGCAAGGCAGCCGCCCTCTACCACGCCGGCCGCGAGTGCGGCGCCGAAGCGAACAGCGCCAAGCTCCTCGCCTCCGAAGCCGCCTGGAAAGCCGGCGACACCTGCTTCCAGACCTTCGGCGGCTTCGCCTTCGCCACCGAGTACGACATCGAACGCAAGTGGCGCGAGTGCCGCCTCTTCCAGACGGCGCCCATCTCGACGAACCTCGTGCTCACCTACCTGGCCCAGCACGTCCTCGGACTGCCGCGCAGCTACTGAGGTCGTCGGACCCGCTGCACCCGCCTTCTCCGGGCCCGAAGGGGAGGGTCCCGGCGGACGCTCACGCTCTCTTGGTGAATGGGGGTTCAGCGCTCGCTTCGGTCGGCTGCGCTGCGATGAGTCGTCGGTCAAGTTGACGATCTCGGGAGACGCTTGCCTCCAGCCCGCTGGGACCCTCCCCTTCGGACCCTGCGCAGGCTGGAGGGCGTCTGAGCCCGGCAGATTCTCTGCTTCGCGATTCAGGCGAGTCGGGCCAGGTTTGCGTCGCATTCCGCTATGCCAGCCGCGATCGGAACGGCGGCATAGAGGGCTTTCGCTCGCGTCCACAGGTATCGGGCTTCGGCGGTCTTGCCGAGCGCTTCCTTGAGGATCGCCATCGGTCGGATGGCGTTCGCGTAGTCGAGCGCCGGGGGATCGGGGTGCTTGGTGTAGAGGGCCAGGGCCTCGTCGTAGCAGACCGCGGCCCGGGCCAGCCGCTGTGCAGCACGATGGGCGTCACCAACGTGACGGATCGAATGAGCCAGCAAGAGCGGATCGCCGGTCCGACGGGCGGCGGCGACGGCTTCCTCGTATCTGGCGACCGCGATGTCGTTGCGGCCGGCATCCTGTTCCGCATGCCCGAGCCGCCGAAGGGCTGTTGCCAACTCGCGATCATCGCCGGCGCCACGGCACAACGCCACCGCTTCGATGAACTGCTCTCGAACGAGCCGCGCAGTCTCCTCACGCTCGACGGGATTGGCAGTCACCGTCGCACGCAGCTTCCAGGCCGCGTTCGAGAGCTCGCGAGCCCGATTCAGCCGGGAACGCCGAGAGGTTTCACCCATTACCGGGACAGGTTAGCGGGGCATCCCCGGTCCGCCGGATCTCCGTAACGCCGGCAACCGTCGCCGTCCAGCCTGCGGAGATGCCGGGGGAGGGTCCCAGCGGGCTGGAGGCAAGCGTCTCCCGAGATCGTCAACTTGACCGACGACTCATCGCAGCGCAGCCGACCGAAGCGAGCGCTGAACCCCCATTCACCAAGAGAGCGCAAGCGTCCGCTGGGACCCTCCCCCGGCATCTCCGCAGGCGGATCCCCGTCCCGGCAGCCGCCGCAACCCGCCCAAAGGCGCGAGTCGCGAAGCGACGAGCCTGCTACGCCCGATCCCGAGCCGCCGCCAGGGCTCGCTTGCCGTAGACCTTGCCGACGTGGACGCGGTAGTCGCCGGAGGCGAAGATGTCGCCGATGGGATCTTCGGCGTCGAGGCCGGAGGCTGCTGCGGCGATGGCGTCGTCGGCGAGGTCGCTGCCGACGAGGCTTGAGACGTCGACCGCGGTCGGCGTGGCGGAGACGCCGCCGACGACCAGGCCGGCGCCGGTGCAGCGGCCGTTCTGGACGGTGACGGCGGCTGCGGCGCCGACGACGGCGTAGCCGGAGGCGGGGTGCTCGAACTTGAGGTAGGCGGCGCCGGTGCCTGCACCCAGAGCCGGGGCTTCGACGTGGGTGAGAATTTCGTCCTCGCCGACATCGGTCATCAGCAGGTCCTGGAAGAAGTCGCCCGCGGCGACCGAACGGGTGCCGGAGGGGGACTGCAGGTGAACCGAAGCGCCAACGAGGACGAGCACGGGCGGAATGTCAGAGCCCGGGTCGGCGTGGGCGATGTTGCCGCCGATCGTGCCGCGGTTGCGGACCTGGGCGTCGCCGATGTGGCCGGCCGCCTCGGCGAGCACCGGGCAGTGGGCCGCGAGGACATCGGAAGCCGCGATGTCGGCGTGGGTGGTCAGCGAGCCGACCCGCACCGAGCCGCTCGCTTCGGAGATGCCCTTGAGTTCGTCGAGGCGGCCGATGTCGATGACGACGGGCGGCTGCGCCAGGCGCAGCTTCATCATCGGGATCAGGCTGTGGCCGCCGGCCATCAGCTTCGCGTCTTCGTTCTCCTGGAGCAGGCTCAGGGCCTCGTCCACCGATCCTGCGCGGCGGTAATCGAATTGGGCTGGGTACATATCTGGGCTCCTGATTCGGCAGCTTCGGTTGTTCGGCTGCGGGATTCTAGACGGATGAAGGTGGTTAAACGTTGACGGCCCGCCACACCTTCTCGGGCGTGAGCGGCATGTCGATGTGGCTGATCCCGAAGGGTGAGAGCGCGTCGACCACGGCATTGACCACCGCGGCCGGCGAGGCGATCGCGCCCGCCTCGCCGACGCCCTTGACGCCCAGCGGGTTGTGCGGGCACGGGGTCGTCGTGCGGTCGAGCTCGAACGAGATCAGGTTGTGGATCTTGGGCACGGCGTAGTCCATGAGCGAGCCGGACACGAGCTGGCCGCTCTCGTCGTAGACCGCGTTCTCCCACAGCGCCTGGCCGATGCCCTGGGCCAGTCCCCCGTGGAGCTGGCCGTCGACGATCATCGGGTTGATCACGTTGCCGACATCGTCGACCGCGGCGTAACGCAGCAGTTCGATGGAGCCGGTCTCCGTGTCCACTTCGACCACGCAGACGTGGGTCCCGAACGGGTAGGTGAAGTTGGCGGGGTCGTAGAAGCTCGTGGCGGAGAGCCCCGGCTCCAGATCGTCGGGGTAGTTGTGCGCCAGGTAGGCCTGGAGCGCCACGTCGCCGAGACCGAGCGAGCGGTCGGGCGAGCCGGCCACCCGGAAGTTGCCGTCCTCGTACTCGAGATCCTCGGCGGAGGCCTCGAGCAGATGGGCGGCGATCTTCTTTCCCTTCTCGATGATCTTGTCGACGCTCTTCACGATCGCCGAACCCCCGACGGCGGCGCTGCGGCTGCCGTAGGTGCCCATGCCGAACTGGACCAGGTCGGTGTCGCCGTGGATCACCTCGACCGCCTCCGGATCGATGCCGAGCTTGTCGGCGACGATCTGGGAGAAGGTCGTCTCGTGCCCCTGGCCGTGCGACGAGGAGCCGGTGTAGACGGTGACCGAAGCGGTCGGGTGGACGCGCACGTCGGCGCTCTCCCACTGCCCGGCCTGGGCGCCGAGCGATCCGACCACGGCCGACGGCGCCAGACCGCAGGCCTCGATGTAGGACGAGAAGCCGATACCGATCTGCTTGGCGCCGTTGTCGCGGCGGGACGCCTGCTCGCCCCGCAGGTCGTCGTAGCCGATCATCTCCAGCGCGCGGTCCATGGCCGGTCCGTAGTTGCCGGAGTCGTAGGCGAGGGCGACTTGGGTCTGGTACGGGAAGGCGTCCGGCGAGACAAAGTTCCGGCGGCGCACTTCGACCGGACCCAGACCGGTGGCGTCGCCGGCGAGATGCATCAGACGCTCGACGACGTAGGTGGCCTCGGGACGTCCGGCGCCGCGGTAGGCGTCGACCGGGGTCGTGTGGGTGAAGACGCCCGTGACGTGGCAGTGGATTGCCGGAATGTCGTACTGGCCGGACATCAACGTGCCGTAGAGGTAGGTCGGCACGGCCGGCGCGAAGGTCGAGAGGTAGGCGCCCATCGCGGCCGCGGTGTCGACGCGCAGGCCGGTGATGCGCCCGTCCGCGTCGAGCGCCAGTGCGCAACGGGTCGAGTGATCGCGGCCGTGGGCGTCCGTGAGATTCGTCTCCGTGCGGGTTGCGGTCCATTTGACCGGCCGGTCGAGCTTCATCGAGCAGAGGCCCACGATCGCCTCGTCCGCGTAGTGGTGGATCTTGCTGCCGAAGCCGCCGCCGACCTCGGGGGCGACGATCCGCACCTTGTGCTCGGGCATGCCGAGCGACGCGAGCGTCATCAGCAGCCGGTGCACGTGCGGGTTCTGACTCGTCATGTGGATCGTCATCTCGCCGGTCGACGAGTCGAAGGAGGCGAGCACCGCGCGCGGCTCGATCGCGTGAGGGATCAGGCGGTTGTTGCGCAGGTCGAGTTCGACGGTGTGCGCGGCGGAGGCGAAGGCTGCGTCGACCGGTTCGCGTTCGCCGATCTCCCAGTCGAACGCGACGTTGCCGGGCGCCTCTTCGTGGACCGCGGGCGCGCCGTCCTCGAGAGCGGCCACCACGTCGGCCACTGCGTCGAGCGGCTCGTAGTCGACCGCGACCCGATCGGCGGCGTCGCGGGCGAGGTAGCGGTCCTCGGCGACGACGACGGCCACCGCGTCGCCGACGTGACGAACCGTGTCGGCGGCGATCATCGGGTGGGCCGGCGTCACGAGATCCGGCAGCAGCCAGCCGACCGGGACCACGCCGGGAATGCCGGCGGCCGCGACGTCGCGGGCCGTGAGCACGGCGAGCACGCCGGGAAGCGCCTCGGCGGCGGAGGTGTCGATGCCGCGAATCCGGGCATGGGCGTACGGGCTGCGAACGATCGCGGCATGAGCCAGGCCTTCGGCCTTGAGGTCGTCGGTGTACTTGCCGCGGCCGGTGATGAGCGCCGGGTCTTCCCGGCGCTTGATCGAGGTGCCGAGTACCCGTGCCATGTCAGCTCATCCTCTCCGCGGCGTACTTCACCGCTTCGACGATGTTGTGGTAGCCGGTGCAACGGCAGATGTTGCCTTTGAGACCCTCGCGGATCTCCTCGTCGTTCGGGCTCGGGTTCTGGGCGAGGAGGTAGTTCGCGGAGAGAATCATGCCCGGCGTGCAGTAGCCGCACTGCAGGCCGTGCTTCTCCCAGAAGCCCTCCTGGAGTGGATGCAGCTCGCCGTTCTGAGACAGCCCCTCGATCGTGGTCACCGAAGCGCCGTCGGCCTGCGCCGCGAGCATGGTGCAGGACTTGACGGCGTTGCCGTCGACCAGCACGGTGCAGGCGCCGCAGAGACTCGTTTCGCAGCCGATGTTGGCGCCGGTCAGCCCCAGATCCTCGCGCAGGAAGTGGACCAGCAGACGCCGCGGTTCGACCGCTGCCTGAACCGGCTTTCCGTTGACTTCGAGTTGAATGGACACGGTCATTGCTGGGTGTCTCCTTTTTCTATGAGCACGCTCGGAGCGAGATGGCGATGGCGGTGAGTACGACCAGGGCGCCGCCGACCAGGTAGGGCCAGAGTTCCCTGGCCATGCCGGCGGCAAAGCGGCCGGCGAAGGCGGCCTGGGACGGGGCCGCGGCCGCGGCATCGTCGTCGTCCAAGGGGGCGGGCGCCGCAGCTTCGTCCGGCACCGGCGCGCGCGCGGCGAGTTGTTGCTCCAGGCCCTGCAGACCCTGGCGGGTCAGGACCTTGGCCGAGCTGTCGAGCAGCCGCTGGCCGACGGCGGCGATGCGGCCGCCGACCTGGGCATCGATCTCGTAGTGGAGCAGGGTGCCGCCGTCGTCGCTGTCCTCCAGGCGGAGCGAGCCGTTGCCGTTGACGAAGCCGGGTGCGCCCTTGCCGTCCATCTTCAGGCTGTAGCCGTTCGGCGGATCGAGATCGAGAAGTTCGACGCCGCCCTCGAACACGCCCTGCACGGGCCCGACCTTCATCTTCAGCTTGCCGCGGAACCGGTTGTCGCCGACCGGCGCCATGTCCTCGCAACCCGGCAGGGTGCGCGACAGCACCTCCGGGTCGAGGATGGCTTCCCAGACGACCCCGCGCGGCACGGCCAAGGTGTGCGAGCCCTTGATCTTCACGTTCGGCGGAGGGTGTCGCTAGGGGCGCGGCGGCGAGCCGCAGTGTGAGATTGGCGCGACGGCAGACATGGCGCAGCAGGGTGCAGATCTACCACAGATCGGGCGCCCTCCTACGCTCGCACGTACCGAACCACCGGGTCCTGTTCGGACTCCAGTTCGCCGACGTTCTCGGCCACGAGCTCGCCTCGCTGGTACAGGTACTCCACGTGCGCTCCGGCCTCCTCCAGTGCGAGCAGCACGGTGTAGCCACGCACGGCGCCGAACAGCCGGCGGCTGATGTCGGCGGTGGTCTGCGGCGCCTGGCAGGTGTCCATGATCACGTCCAGCCGCTTGTCGTGCGACTCGCGGATCTCCCCGACCCGCGCCGTCACGTCCTCGATCGGCTCCTCGTGGCCGCCCAGGCCGACGCTTACGCCGTCCAGCTTCTCGACCTTGCCCAGCGCATCGAGGTAGTGGCCGAGGCCCATGTTCAGGGTCAGCGACTCGGGCGACTGGTGGGGCGTGATCCGCGCCAGCACGTGGTCGGCGGTCAGCAGCACGTCGTCGATCCTCAGGCAGACCTGGCCCGGGCAGTGGCCGGGGACGTGCAGTACTTCGATGCCGAGGTCGGCGCCGTTCCCGTCGGGCACGGGCTGACCCTCCTCGAGCAGGAACTGGACCGGCACCGAGCCGTAGCGGGCCTTGGGCGCCGTGTACATCGTCATCAACTGCTCGCGCTTGCCGGCCGAGAGGCCGGCGCGGTGCAGGAACACGCGAAGTTGCTGCGAGGCGACGACGACCCGCTCCTCGTAGTGGGTCAGCACGCGGCGGTCGAGGACGTGAATGCCGACCGGCGCGTCGGTGTGGCCGCGCACGAACTGGAGACCGCCGAAGTGGTCCATGTGGCCGTGCGTGATCAGGATGACGTCGACGTCGGCGAGGCCGACGCGGGCGCCGAAGCGGTCCTCGATCGAGGCCAGGCCGCGCACCAGGTTCTCGTTCGAGAAGTCCATGCCCGAGCCGCAGTCGACCAGGATGCGACGGTCGCCGTCGTCGATCACGTAGACGTTGCCGAAGAAGTTCGGGAACACCTCGAAGTTCATCGCGTAGACGACCCGCCCGGCGGCGGTCACGAACCGCCGGGGCGATTCGAGTTGTTTCTTCGCGCTCGACGTACCTGCCCGCATGGGCACTACCGGGGAGCCCGCAAACCGGCCGGCGCTTCGCGCGCCGTCAGTTGGTCAATGCCGAGACGAGGGAGTCGACCGCCTGATCGGCGATGTCGGCCATCTCGTCGTCCGTGCGGTCCTGGATCGGGTGCCGCACGTAGACGACCTCGGGCGTGGAGCCGAGCGACTTCGACTGCGACTCGGCCGCGTCCTGGAACTCGCACGAAGCGACGAACACGGAGGGCAGCCCCATCTCTTCCAACTGGGTCGTGTCGTGCACACTGCACGACGTGCAGGACCCTCAGTCGGCCAGCGCTTCGATCACCGCGTCGCAACGCTGGGCGATCTCGGCGCGCAGGTCGGCCGGCGCCACCTTCGAGAAGGTGGGCTTGGTGAAGCGGAGGACGTTGGCGCCCCGGCTGGCGATCCGCTCCTCGACGCGGTCGAGGAACACGTCGCCGCGAGCCTTGGAGATGTCGAGCAGGGCGATCGTCTTGCCGCCGAGGGACTCGAGGCGCGGCGCAGCCGTGCGCGCGGCGGCCGCGGCCTCGTTCGTCGGGTCGATCAGAGTCTGGACCATGGGAGTCTCCTGAGTGAGCCCGAACGATACACGACGCTTGTAGAGAACAGCCCTGTTCCCTGCCTCAGCGCGGCGCAGACGCCGCGACTCGACTGGTAGGGTCGCCGGCCATGACGGAAGCGCCATCAGCCTCCGCTCCGGCGCCGCCGGGCTTCGACCAGGGCCTGGTCGCGGTGGTCAAGAAGGACTGCCCGACCTGCCAGATGGTCGAGCCGGTGCTGGCGGAGGTTCGCCGTCACCGGGCGGTCCTGGTCGTGACCCAGGACGACCCGGCGTTTCCCGCCGAGGGAAGCCCCGTCCACGACGCCGATCTGACGCTGTCGCACCGGTTGGGCATCGAGATCGTGCCGACCTTGTTGACGCGGGAGGGAGGCTCGACCTCGGCCACCGCGATCGGCTGGAACCGGGAGCAGTGGCAGGACGTGACCGGCATCGGCGAGTTGGGCGTCGATCTGCCGCCGAGCCGTCCAGGCTGCGGCGCCCTGAACGTCGAGCCGCCCCACATCGAGCGGCTCGCCGCGCTGTTCGCCGACGGGGGCGCGCGCCGGGTCGAACTCGGCGACCAGGAGGACGACGTCGAGGCCTGCTTCGCCCGGGGCTGGACGGACGGACTGCCGGTCGTGCCGCCGACCCCGGAGCGGGTCGAACGCATGCTCGCGGGCACCCGCCGGGACCGCGCGGAGGTGCTGGGCCTGGTGGCGCCAGACTACGGCGAGTGCACCGTCGAGAAGGTCGCGGTCAACGCGGTGATGGCGGGCTGCCGGCCGGAGTACCTGCCGGTCGTCCTGGCCGCGGTCGAGGCGGCGCTGACCGAGGAGTTCAACTGGCACGGTCTGGCGGCCACCACCTACTTCGCCGGCCCGGTCGTCGTCGTCAACGGTCCGGTCACGAGCGCCCTCGGCATGAACTCGAAGATGAATGTCCTCGGGCAGGGCAACCGGGCGAACACCACGATCGGCCGCGCGTTGCAACTCGTGCTGCGCAACGTGGGCGGCGCCCGTCCGGGCGAGGTCGATCGGGCGACCCTCGGCAACCCCGGCAAGCTCAGCTTCTGTTTCCCCGAGCGCGAGGCGGATTCGCCGTGGACGTCATTGGCCACGGAACGGGGCGTTGCCGAGGGTGAGTCCGCCGTTACCCTGTTCGCCGGCGAGGGGCCGCGAGGCGTCGTCGACCAGCTCTCCCGCGAGCCGGAGTCGCTGGCCCGCTCCCTGGCCTCGGCGCTCCTGGCGGTCGCCCACCACAAGCTCGTCGTCGGTTTCGACGCCATGCTCGTCGTCGGTTTCGAGCACGGCAACGTGTTCCGGCGGGGGGGCTGGGACAAGGCCAGGTTGCGCCGGGCGCTCGACGCCGCGCTCGTTCGCTCCGGCGCGGACCTCGTGCGCGGCGCCGGCGACATCGCCGAGGGCCTGCCGCAGAAGATGGCGGTCGCCCAGGTGCCGAAGTTCCGGCCGGGCGGGTTGCTGCTGGTCCATGCCGGCGGCAACGCGGGTCTGTTCTCGGCCGTGATCGGCGGCTGGGTCAGCGGCCCGGTCGGCAGCCAGCCCGTCACCCGGGTGGTAGGGGACTGACGCCGCTGTCCACGCTGCTGATGGTCCGCCACGCGGAGAGCACCGCGAACCTGGCGAGTCGGTACACCTGGCACGATCACGAGCCCCTGACCGCGCTCGGGCACCGGCAGGCTCGTGACGCCGGCCGGTTGCTGGCGGAGCAGTACGAGCCGTCCCACCTGTACTGCAGCCGCTTTCGTCGCGCCCGCCAGACCGCCGACGAGATCGCGGCGGAGGTCGGCCTGCCGGTGGTCGAGATCGACGGGATCGAGGAACGGTGCTTCGGCGAGCTCCGGGGCAAGCCCTGGGAGGTGTACCGGACGGTCGTGGCCGATCTCGACATCGAGGAGTTCTGGCACCACCGGGCGCCTGGCGGGGAATCGCTCGTCGACGTCGCCTCGCGGGCGGCGCCGGTCGTGGCCGGGCTCGCCGACCGCCACCGGGAGCAGCAGGTCATCGTCGTCTCTCATGGCGGCGTGATGGCCGCGCTGCGTGCGTGGATCGGCGGCACCTGGCGGAACCGGCCGACGCCGACGAGGAACGCCGATGGTTTCCGGCTCGACCGCAACGGCTCGGAGTGGATGCCTCCGAGCCCCCTGTTCCCCATCTGAGCGGCGCGGTCCGCAAGGTTGCGTTCCTGCCGTGCAGACTCCTAGAATCAAGGATTGAATCGTGCAGTTTCGCGTGCCTGGCGCCGGATCGCACGAGACGCCCGGGAGGGCGCGCCGCTTCGATGGCCTGAGGTTGCCGGACGATGGAGACCTGAAGTGATGAACTTCCGTACCCGTACCCCTGTGCTCTTGGGAGCGCTCTGCCTGCTGCTCATGGCGGGTTGTGGCCCCGAGGTTCCGACCGTCAACTTCTCGGTCATCCTGCCGATGACCGGCCCGGCCGGGATCTACGGCGAGGAGATCGCCAACGGGATCCAGTTGCGCCAGGACCGACTGACGGCGGGCGAGGAGCAGCTCGCCTACAACGTCGTCGTCGAAGTGATCGACTCCGAGGGCGACGCCCAGCAGGCCGCGTCCCTGCTGGAGACGGCCTTCTCGACGTCGCTGGCGGCGATTGGCGGCGCCACGAGCGCCGAGGCCCTCGCCATGGTGCCGGTCGCCGAGGACGCGGACCGGGTGCTCGTCTCGCCTTCGGCGTCGAGCCCCGAACTGAGCGGCGCGTCGGAGTACTTCTACCGCCTCTTCCCGAGCGCCGAGATCGAGGCGTCGACCATGGCGACCTTCCTCCGCGACCGGGTGAGCGTCCAGCGGCTAGCCCTGGTGGTCGAGGACTCCGCTTTCGGCAACTCGCTTGCCGATGCGGTGGAACTCGTGTGGGGAACGGAACTGGCGGGCAGGGTGACCTTCACCCCCTCCTCCGACCAGAACGCGATGGTGCAGGAGGCCCTGGGCTACGAGGCGGACGGCATCTACGTCGCGGCCTCGGGCGCCGCTCTCGCGGAGGCGATCCAGGCGCTGCGCCTGGCGGGCTTCGAGGGCCGCGGCAAGCGGCTGGCCACGAGTTCCTCCCTGGCCATCGAGGCGGTGCTCGACGCTGCCGGCCCCGCGGCCAACGGCGTCTACTTGACGGCGCCGGTGTTCGACGTCGACAGTCCGGACGAACCGACGGCGTCGTTCGTTGCCGACTACCGGGAGAAGTTCACGGATCCGGCCGCCTGGTCCGCCTACCAGGAGGCGGTCGCGGAGGACGAGCGCGCGAAGACGGCGCTCGAGGGCATGGATCTCGGCAATCCGGGCCTCGCGGCCGCGAGGGCGGAAGCCGAGGCGGCGGTCGAGGCGCTGGCGGCGGCGAAGGAGGCTCTGAACACGCCGAGTTACTACGCCGGCCTCGGCTACGACTCGATGGGCGTCCTGATCGGGGCTCTGGCCGAGCTCGAGGTGATCAACGTCCCGAGCGACTTCCTGAAAGGCATGCGCGCGATCCGGGAACTGCCGGGAGTCACCGGGACGATCCAGTTCCGGGAGACCGGTGACGTGCAGAAGTTCACCCGCATCTACGAAATCGTCGACGGCAAGCCGGTCGACTTCGAGAAGTACTGGGATGGGATCCGCCAGGAGCGGATGCAGGAACTGGAGCGGCTCCAGCAGCGGATCGAGCGGATGAACCGGAACCAGTAGCGGTTCGGCGCGCCACTACGGATCGCTATACTCCCTCCGCTGAACCTACCGAACGGTCGGCAGAGAGCCTCCCCGTCCAACCAGGAGACCCGTTTCCATGTCCGGAATCGTCCGATACGGCAGCTACGTACCCTTCAACCGCATCCAGCGGTCCGCCATTGGCGCCGGCCGCGGCGAGCGCGCTGCCGCCAGTTATGACGAAGACTCCGCTTCGATGGCGGTCGAGGCGTCGCGCGAGGCGCTCCGCGAACTGCCGGAAGGCGCCGCGGTCGACACGGTGGCCTTCGCGTCGACCAGCGCCCCCTACTCCGAGAAGCTGAACGCCGCGACCCTGCAGGCGGCGACGAACCTGCCCAAGTCGGTCACGGCGCTGGACCTGGGCGGCTCGAGCCGCTCCGGTCTCTCGGCGCTTCTGGCGGGTATCGACATGGCGTCGGCGGGTCGTACGGTCCTGGTCGCCGCCAGCGACGTGGTGGTCGGCGCGCCGAGCGGTCCGCGCGAGTCCGGCGGCGGCGACGCCGCGGCGGCCTTCGTCCTCGGCGCCAACGGCACGGAGCCGATCGCCCGGCTGATCGGCCGCGCTTCCTGCACCGAAGAGGTGCTCGACGTCTGGAAAAGCCCGGGGATGCCCTTCGCCAAGCAGTGGGAGGAGCGTTTCGGCGCCAGTATCTTCACGCCGCTCCTGGTCGACACCTTCGGCCGTGCCCTCGCGGATGCCGGCGTGTCCGCTTCCGATATCTCCAGTGTCGTGCTCGACGGCACGAATGCCCGCGTCTTCCGGGGCTTCCCGCGGCCTGCCGGCGTCGCGCCCGAGCAGATCCTGAACGGCCTGGCGGGGACCGTCGGCCGCGCCGGTTCCGCTCACGCCGGCCTGGTGCTGGCCAGCGCGCTCGACGGCGCGTCCGCGGGCGACCGGATCGCGGTCGCGGTGGTCGCCGACGGCGTCGACGTGGCCGTGTTCGAGGTCACCGACGCGATCGACGGCGGCCGTCCGAAGCACTCCGTGGCCTCCTGGGTCGAGTCCAAGCGCAACGACCTGGCCTACACGACCTACCTCAAATGGCGCGAGGTGCTGCCGTTCGAGCCGCCGCGCCGCCCGGACCCGGATCGTCCGGCGGCGCCGCCGATGCAGCGCGCGGAGCGCTGGAAGTTCGGTTTCCTGGGCTCCCGCTGCAATCGCTGCGGCAACACGAACCTGCCGCCGCAGCGCGTCTGTGTCGTCTGCCAGGCGGTCGACGACTCGACGGTCGAGCCCTACGCCGACGGCGAGTGCCGGATCAGCACCTACACCCTGGATCGGCTCGCCTATTCGCTGCAGCCGCCGGTCATCGGCGCCGTGGTCGACTTCGACAAGGGCGGCAGGATGCTCTGCCAGCTCACCGACGTCGACCCGGACAACGTGGGGATCGGCGATGAGTTGGAAATGACGTTCCGCCGCCTGTACACTGCGGGCGGCGTCCACAACTACTTCTGGAAGGCGCGTCCGAAGCGCTGAGTCGATCGAGGAGATCGAAGGGACCAAGGAGAACCTATGGCCAGCAAGGGAATCTGTGATCGCGTAGCCATCGTCGGCATGGGCTGCACCAAGTTCGGGGAGCACTGGAATCGCAGCGCCAGCGACCTGCTGGTCGATGCCGTGCAGGAGGCCTACGGCTCCGCCGGGATCGAGCCGGACAACGTCGACGCCTACTGGCTCGGCACCACCGGCAGCGGCATCTCCGGTCTGACGCTCTCCGAGCCGCTCAAGATCCAGTACAAGCCGGTCACCCGTCTCGAGAACATGTGCGCCACCGGCAGCGAGGCGATCCGCAACGCCGCCTATGCGGTGGCGTCCGGCGCCTACGATCTGGTCATGGCGGTCGGCGTCGAGAAGCTGAAGGATTCCGGGTTCTCCGGCCTGACGGGCAGCGCCCCTCCGGGCGACGGCACCGAGTCCGGCATGACCGCGCCGGCCAACTTCTCCCTGCTGGCCCCCGCCTATGCCGAGAAGTACGGCGTCGATCTCGAGACGATGCGCGACGTGCTCACGCAGATCGCCTACAAGAACCACTACAACGGCGCCCGTAACGAGAAGGCGCAGTTCCAGCGCGAGGTGCCGATCGAGAAGATCAACGCGTCGCCCAAGGTCGCCGGCATGCTCGGCATCATGGACTGCTCGGGCGTCTCCGACGGCTCCGCCGCGGCGGTCATCTGCCGCGCCGAGGACGCGCACAAGTACAACGACAACCCGATCTTCATCAAGGCGCTGTCGTTCGTGGCCGGTCCCTCGGAGGGCGCCAAGCGCCAGGACTACGACTTCACGACCTTCCCCGAGGTCGTCGAGAGCGCCAGGGACGCCTACGTTCAGGCGGGCATCGAGGATCCGCGCGAGCAGATCAGCATGGCGGAGGTCCACGACTGCTTCACGCCGACCGAGCTGGTGCTCATGGAGGACCTCGGGTTCTCGCCGCGCGGCCAGGCGTGGAAGGACACGATGGACGGCCGCTTCGATCTCGACGGCGAGCAGCCGGTCAACCCCGACGGCGGCCTGAAGAGCTTCGGCCATCCGATCGGAGCCTCCGGCCTGAGGATGATGTACGAGATGTGGCTCCAGCTCCGCGGCGAAGCCGGTGAGCGTCAGATCGCCGATCCCAAGCTCGGCCTGACCCACAACCTCGGCGGCGCCCCGGGCCGCTGCGTCAGCTTCGTCTCGGTCGTCGGCCTGTAGGCCGCGCCAGACAGGACGTGCGACGACCCCGCTGGCCTGCCCAGCGGGGTCGTTTGTTTCTGCGGTCGGTGCGCCGGCCTTCCGGCCGGCGTCGGGCGATGCCGCGCCGTCGACGGGTGGCCTTAGGGTGCGGCTTCAGACGTCCCGCCAACCGTCCTCAACCACTGCGCGAAAGCCCTGGTTCTACCTGACGAGCGCTCCGCTCTGTTGCTGACGTAGGATCCATTCGTGAGCCGTTCCGACATCCAGTTCCCTCGGTCCCGCGGCCCGGTCGACTCCGTTGGCGACTCGAGGCGTTCCCGCGAACTTGGACCGCCGAGCGCCTCACCGCATCAATCCCCAGTCAAGCCCCTGCGTGTCTTCCTCAGCTACGCCAGCGAGCACAAGGCGCTCGTCGACCGCTTCCGCGAAGAGGCCGCGGCCAGCCCTTCCTGCCCCTGGTTTCGCGGCAGCTTTCTCGAGGAGCCCGTCGTCGACTGGCAGCGGCACGCGGAGCGCCTCATTCGTCGTTCGGCAGCCACCATTTGCTTGGTCGGCGACAGCACCTGGCGCAGCGAACCGGTGAATTGGGAGATTCGCCGTGCCGCGAGTTTCGGGAAGCCGGTCCTGGCGATCTCCCTGCACTCCAGCGAGGTCCGTCTGCCGGCCGCGCTCCTGGATCTCGGCATTCACCCCGTCGCCTTCGATCCGAACTCCTTGCTGTGGAACCTGGGTCATGACAGCTACCGATCCACTTGACGAGAACCTCTTTGCGGGGCGCGAGCCTGAGGAGGGTCAGGCGCAAGCGCTCCTGGAACAGTACAAGCTCTTCGTCAACACGTCAGAGGCCCTCGTACAGCGGCGGCAGGGCGTGAACACCTTCTTCCTCTCGGTCAACTCGCTGCTCCTTGCCGCGGCTGGGCTGATCGTGCGCGACGGTGTATCTGGCGGCGTGGAGTCTCTGATCCTGACCTCACTGAGCGTCAGCGGTGGCGTCCTGTGCCTGGTCTGGCGTAGCTTGATCTCGTCGTTCAGGCAGCTGAGCACGGGCAAGTTCAAGGTCATCCATGCTCTCGAACAGCGACTTCCCGCCAGGATCTTCAGTGCCGAGTGGGTTGCTCTGGGAGAGGGGAAGGACCCGAGTATCTACAAGCCCTTCACGGGCACCGAGTCGAAGACGCCGATTGCCTTTCTGGTGCTTCACTCGTTCTGCTGGTCGCCGGTGTGTGGGGGGCGCTACCGTCGCTGGCCTCCTGAGCAGCTTCGACCCAGGGCCATGAGCACGCACCGGATCCACCTCTTCATCAGCCACTCGTGGGCGCACTCGGGGCACTACGACACGCTCCGTTCGTGGATCTTCGAGAGAGGTTGGTCGGTAGACGGAACGCCGCTCGCGTTTTCCGACTTCTCCGTGCCCAGGGACAATCCGGTCCACAACGCCGGTTCGGACCGGTTGCTTCAGGCCGCGATCTACTTGAGGATCGATCGCAGCCATGTCGTGATCTGCCCGACGGGCATGTATGCGAACTACAGCAAGTGGATCCGGAAGGAGCTAGCGGGAGCGAAGGCGAAGCGCAAGTTGATTCTGGGTGTCGATCCTTGGGGCCAGAAACGGCGTTCGTCGGTTGTAGGCGGTGCCGCACGAGAGACGGTCGGCTGGAACGGAAAGAGCGTTGTCGCGGGCATCTGGAGGTGTTTCCTGGCAGGCTACTGAGGATGCCCACAAGTACAACGACAACCCGATCTTCATCAAGGCGCTGTCGTTCATCGCCGGTCCCTCCGAGGGCACCAAGCGCCAGGACTACGACCTCACGACTTCCCTGAGGTCGTCGAGAGCGCCAGGGACGCCTACGTTCGGGCGGGCATCGAGGATCCCCGTGAACAGATCAGCATGGCCGAAGTCCACGTTTACTTCACGCCGACCGAACTGGTGCTCATGGAGGACCTCGGGTTCTCGCCGCGCGGCCAGGCCTGGAAGGACACGATGGACGGCGGGTTCGACCTCGACGGTGACCAGCCGGTCAATCCGGACGGCGGCCTGAAGAGCTTCGGCCATCCGATCGGGGCCTCCGGCCTGCGGATGATGCACGAGATGTGGCCCCAGCTCTGGCGGCGAGGCCGGTGAGCGTCGGATCGCCGATCCCAAGCTCGGCCTGACCCACAACCTCGGCGGCGCCCCGGGCCGCTGCGTCTGTTTCTGCTGTCGGTGTGCCGGCCAACCGGCCGGCACCAAGCGATGCCGCGCCGTGTGCTGGTAGCCTCAGCCCGACGCGGGCTCCCATGCAGCCCACAGAACGAACGACGGGGTGATCGACCATGGCGCGCAGCGACCTACTCCTCGCGCTTGTGAAGGCGAGTTCGCAGGGCGACCGGGATCGCGCTCGGGTCGCCGTTGAGGCGATCATCGCCGAGGAGCGCGCCAAGAGGCATCACGTTCTCGCGGAGCGCTTGGAGTCTGCACTCCGAGCGAACGGCCACCGTGGTGCCAGCCAACTGCTTCTTGGCGGGAAGCGCGGATGCCGTTACGTCGCGGAACTCACGCCCCGGCGTCGTCTCGCCGACCTCGTTCTGTCCGAAATCAACCTTCGGGCTTGCCGGGAGCTCATCGAGGAGCAGCACCGGGCTTCGGTCCTGAGGGCTCACTCGATCGAACCGCGCCACCGAGTGCTCCTGGTAGGGCCGCCCGGAAACGGTAAGACGTCGCTCGCTGAGGCGATCGCGGAGGCTTTGGCCGTGCCGTTCCTGGTCGTTCGCTACGAGTCGCTGATCGGGAGTTTCCTCGGCGAAACGGCTGCGCGGCTGAAGCGTGTCTTCGACACTGCCCGAACGACGCCCTGCGTCCTCTTCTTCGACGAGTTCGACGCGGTGGGCAAAGAGCGTGGAGACACTCATGAGACCGGAGAGATCAAGAGGGTTGTTTCCACCCTTCTGATGCAGACGGACGAACTGCCCAGCTATGCGGTCGTCGTGGCGGCTTCGAACCATGCGGAACTCCTCGACCGGGCCGTGTGGCGACGCTTTCAACTCCGGCTGTCGCTGGGGCCGCCCTCGCGTCAGGCCCTTGCACGCTACGTCGAGCGATTTGCGGACTCGCTCGACGAACCCTTCGGCCACACCCCGGAGTCCGTGGCCCACGAGCTGGGTGCGATCAGCTTCGCGGAAGCCGAGGAGTTTTGCCGCGATGTGCGCCGGCGCCAAGTGCTCGCCATGGGCGAGGTTCCCGTACGGGAGATCGTCGCGGAGCGGCTTGCCGCTTGGCGTCGTCGGGCCAACGCCTAGGCCCGCGAGCGGTTCTCGACCATGGCTGACTACCCGCTGCTGCCTCTGCCCGCGCCTGTCCGACGGGAGGTCGATGGTGGCGGGTGGGGCAGGGACCAGATTCGCTTTCCTAGCAGACGACGGCAAGGAGAGCGGCTTCGACCCGTCTTCGAGCGCCTGCGAGGTGCCCTGAATCCCGATCACCCGCTTACGTTCGGCGAAGATCCCGCAGGCATCGCACCGGAACGAGCGCTCGTCTTCGAGATCGCCGGATCCGTGACCGGATTCCGCGAGGCCATAGCCAACGTCGATGGTCTGGACTTTCTGGGCGATGAGGACAAGGAATCGCCCGCCGACGAGGACTTCGCCGTTATCGACACGAGGCAGGGCCGGGAGGGGGAAACTCGCCCGGACAAGCTGGTAGGCGGGCGCCTTTACATCGCGATGCCGGACGTGCGGGCGCTGCGGGAACTCCTGTCCTTTTGGGACCGCCACCAAGCGGAGGAGCCGGCTCCGCGGGGATTCGCCTCCTGGTGGCACGTGTTCGACCAGCTTCGCGAGTTGCGGGCCTGGGGACCGGAAGACCGAATCCCTGAAGACACGATCGAGTTCATCGAGCAGAGAGTGCAGGACTCGCCTGACGCGCTGCATCGCGTCGAGGTCGAACTGTGGAGCTACACGGCGAGGGAGCCACGGGAGCGAGCGCTCCAGAGATTCCGTGAGGTCCTGCGCGAGGCCGGCGGGAAGATCGTCCACAGTGCATCGATACCTGAGGTCGCGTACGAGGCGGCCTTGGTCGATGTGCCTGCGAAAGCCCTTCAACGAATGGCCCAACACGAGGACGTCATCGCGGCGTGCGATGACGTGATGTTCGTGCGGCCCCAGTCCAGCGTCAGTTTCCCGACAACCGTCGAGGAGACGCACATCGGAGCCCCCGCAGCACCTGTGAGGGAGGTTGCAGGCTCTCCGGTGGCGGCTCTCTTCGACGGCGTTCCCGTGCAGCGGCATGCGCTGCTCGACGGCCGGTTGCTTGTCGACGATCCTGACGGGCTTGAAGATCTGAGCCCTGTTGCCGGTCGCCGACATGGCACGGCGATGGCTTCGCTGATCCTCCACGGCGACCGCCATCGGGACGAAGAGCCGCTTGACCGCCAAGTCTACGTTCGTCCCATACTCGTGCCGATAGAGGACGGGGCACGGGAGGAGTCTCTGGGTGACCGGCTCCTGGTCGACACGATCTACCGTGCCGTCCGGAGAATGAAAGAGGGTGATGAAGAAGAAGCGGCGACAGCCGCTGATGTCTTCCTCGTGAACCTCTCTCTTGGCGACCACCAGAGGCCGTTCAGTGGGTCGATCAGTGCCTTGGCTCGACTGTTGGACTACCTTTCCGCGAAGTACGGCATCCTGTTCCTCGTCAGTGCGGGAAACATCACGTGTTCGCTCCCCGTGTCTGCCGGGGAATCGCTGTTTGGCTTCGCGGACGCGACACCATCGCAACGGCGGGAGTTGAGTCTCCGGGCGCTGAGTCGAGAGTCGGCACAGCGCACACTGTTGTCGCCTGGCGAGGCGATGAACGTGCTCACGGTCGGCTCTTGGCATGAGGATGCTCACTCGGGTTCTATGGAGGTTCCCGGCTATCTCCTAGACCCGCTTGGGGACGGAGTTGGCCCGAACATCACGTCGGCGGTGGGTCTCGGCTACCGCAAGGTCATCAAGCCGGAGATCATGATGCAGGGTGGTCGCGAACTGGTGCGAGTGACCTCGTCAGAGAACGGACCTGCTGCAGAGCCAGCGCGGCCTGGTCGTTTCTTCGGCCTCTTGGCGGCGGCCCCGAGTGTCGACGGTGATCTACGACAAGAAGGCGCAACTTCGGGAACGAGTGCGGCCACAGCCCTAGCTACGCGCGCTGCGTGTCGCCTGTTTGAGGCGCTGATGGACCGAGAGAACGGCGGCTTGCTTGCTGAAGCGGACTCAGCCTTCTACGGCCCGGTAGTCAAGGCGCTGCTTGTCCACAGGGCGCGTTGGGGCCCTGAAGCGGAGGATCTGATGGAGATCCATGGGCCGCCGCGTCCGGGTAGGGACGTCGAGATGAAGGACGCCATTTCGCGTCTCATAGGCTATGGCCGTCCGGCCATCGAAGAAGCGCTGACGTGTGCGTCGAACCGCGCCACCTTGATCGGCTTCGGCGAGGTTGCAGCAGACGGTTTGGCGGCGGACTATCGGGTACCTCTGCCGCCCAGTCTGAATGCCGTCGCCATGCCGAGGTCTGTCACCTGTACGCTGTCGTGGTTTACCCCAGTGAACGTCCGACACCGGATGTACCGACGTGCCAAACTCGACCTTCAGGCACGGCAGAATCTCAGGAAAAAGGACGGACTCGTCGAGAGGGTTAGGTACCAGCCGGCGGCGGCTTCAGTGCGGCGGGGCTCTCTTCTTCATGTGCGCCACGAAGGGGAGCGGGCAGCGTCCTTCGTGGAGGACGGGCACCTTCACTTCACCATAACCTGCACCACCCCTGCCGGGAATCTCGACGAACGAATCCGCTACGGGCTAGCGGTTACGGTTGAGGCGGGCGAGGGTGTTTCCGTCTATGCCGAGATACGTGAGGGACTTGAGATTAGGCAGAGGGTGTAGAACGACGTGTGGCGATGCTGCTGGGGCCGGCCGGGGTCCAGGCGGCGTGTCTCTGTCTGATCCGCTGCGCGAGCCTCGATGCTCGGAGTGGCTGGCACCCGTCTACGGGCCTGTCTTTTCCAGGAGCTGTGATCTCATGTCTTCGCCGTTGACTATCTGCTCGACGACGAGGAAAAGGCACTTGCCGCCGCTCTGGTGCTCCCAGAGGTGGCCAATCGCCCTTTTCTCAGCAGTGTCAGTGCCTTCGGCGAGGTGGGCGCCCTTGTACTCGACGACGAGCAGACGGTCGTCCTTCAACCGGGCAACGAAGTCGGGGTAGAAGCGACCGGCTGCCGTGGGCAGCCAGAACGACTCGGCGTGGTTCGCGACGTTCCGGACCCAGTACCTTACTGCCGGAAGACTGTCGATCGCCTGCGCGCACTGGAACTCCTCGCCGTCGGGAGAGCCGTCGAAGGCGGGCAACTTGTCGGGTCCGAGGAAGTGACGATTCGGCCTCCAAGGGCCGCGATAGCGACGCTGGCCGTCGTACATCCCGTCGCGGAACGCGAACGCGTCGTCGAAGGAAACACCAGTCCTGGCCGTGGGCGCGAACAGGAACTGCTGGTAGGCGGACTCGCTCTCCTTCCGGCGAATGGCTGCGATCTTCGCCCGCACCTTGCGCGCCAGGATGAACTTGCACCGCATCAGGGCCGTAATGTGTAGCCTGCGGGCGATGAGCAAGTGGTTGACCAACTCGGTCAGCCAGCGCAGGAGCTCTCCCTGGCCGATGTCGGGCTGGCGGACCTGTCGATCGAGCCAGCGCACCAGCGTCTGCGGCGTCCAGCCTTCGACGTCGATGTCGAGGGTCAGCTGCTCCTTTTCGGAGGCGAAGCGGTAGGTCACGCGCTCGCCGTCCAGGTCGATCTCGAAGCTGCGCGCGGTCTCGCGGACGGTGAACTCCTCCTTCGGGAGCTTCGGCGAGTGATCCAGCAGGGACCAGTCGCGGCACTCCATGAACAGCTCGGTGTCGGCGAAGACGATCTCGCCCTGCACGGCCGCAGTGAGGCGCGGTACGGAAAGTCGTCGTCCGCGTTGTGCCGGTGAGAGCAGGCAGTCCCGTTTGGCCCTGTACTCGTCGACCGCGCGGACGAAATCGGCTCGTTCGCTTTCGGGCAGAGCGTCGCGGACCGCGTCCACCACGTCCGGGTCGAGATCGATTTCGGAAGCGATCTCGATCTTCCCGGTCTCAGGCGTCCTCAGCGTGAACTCACTGGCGCCCTTGAGAACCGCCAGCAGGTCGTCGGAGGCCGTGGCGATGTGGCTGAGCGTCGGAGGCGGTTGGTCGCGCGGCGCGGAGACATCCTCGTTGGGAAGCAGCTCCCGCTGGGCAACCTCGACGTGTTCTTCGGCCTCCTCCTCGAAGCCCATCGAGACCAGCTTGTCGACCAGCGCCCGCGCGGCGTGGCCGAAGGATGGCTCGGAAAGGAAGGCGTAGGCACGGTTCAGTGTGTCGTCTTTGCGGCGCTCCGCGAAGGGCATTCGCAGGACGCGACCGAGAAGCTGCTCGACGTCCCGGCCGTCCTGGATCCGGGAGACGGAACAGAAGACGTAGGCGAAGGAGCAGTCCCAGCCCTCCTTCAGCGCCTGGACGGTAATCACGTGCTCGATGGGGCAATCCGGGTCGAAAAGGTCGAGCCCGTCGAGTTCCCGCTGTGTGCCGGTGGCTACGGCGATCTTCTCCTCCGCGATCTGCTCGACCTCGACGAGGTGCTCCTTGAGCGCCGCCGCGGTCACTTCGCGGTTCTTTGGCTGCGCCTGGAACAGGACGATGGGACGTATCGGCCGCGGGTCGTCGGCTGCCGTCCGGGACAGCGAGGACCGCGTCGCGACGGCGCCGTTCACCGCGTTCTGCCACGTGTCGTGCTCCGAGAGCATGACGGGCAGCTTGATCATGTCTTCGGCCTTCAGTTCGCTCGCGGTCACGCTGTGCAGGATGTTCGACTTCGTTCGCGGCGTCGCCGTGAACTCGACGATGGCGCAGGGGTTCACGCGCGCCTGCATCTCCCGCGTAAGGCCGGTCACCGCGTTATGGGCTTCGTCAACGATCATCAGCGGCCGATGCAGATGGAGCAGGTTGGCGAAGGAGAACTTCGGTTTCCTGTTGTCGAGCGTCTCCAGCCCCTCCGGCGCGCCGACGAGGCCACTGAAATGGGGCTCGAGGTTCTCGTTGTGCGCGTAGACCTTGCGCCCCTCGGTGTTGGTCACCCGCAACGCCTGGATCGTGCCGACGACGATGCAGCAGTGGTCGTGCAGGTCGTGAGGCCGGATGTGGCCGAAGTCCGCGATGTCGAACACCCGCACCCGGCCGTCGAACGCCTCGTCGAGTGCAGTCCGGTAGGGATGCCGCGTGTCCTTGAGTGCCTCCGCGGTCTGCGTGCGGATCGTCTTCGTGGGAACGAGCCACAGAACGAGTGGCCAGTCCTTCTCGATCCACGCGTCGCGCGCGAGCGGGACGGCGTGGGCCGCGAGAATCGTCTTGCCGCCGCCGGTCGGCAGGCGAAGGCACACGTAGGGAACGCCGGGAAGCCCGGTCAGGGCCCTGTAGCTTCCGGCGTAGCCGCGCAGCCGGTTCGCCTGTTCCGAAGCGCCCGTGATGCTCTCGTACGCCGCCTTCGGCCCGGCGACACGGGCTTCTTCGAGGAACGTGCGGAGGATGGCGAGCGTGTCGGCCTGGTAGCGTTTCAGTTCCACGCGGCGGCCTCAGGCCCGCGCCTTGACGTCGTAGGGCGTCTGCCTGAACGCTACGCGCTCACGCTCCAGGGTTGCCGGCAACAATCGTGAGCGTTCGCCGTAGACCGTGAGCGACCCGTCGAACCCCGGGGCCGTCTCCGCGACTCGCTCGCGGATGAGACGGAGAGTCGCGCGTGTCAGCACGTTGCCTCCGCCGGGCCGGCGGTCGCCCAGCACGCCGTTGAAGAGCAGCGCGATGGCCCCGCCCTCGTGGATGCCGAGCAGGGGCGACGTCGCATCCCGCCTCCACGCGGTTCCGGTTTCCGAGAACCACACGTGAGCTGCCAACACGTCGTATCGGATGTCCGGGCGAAGGCGACCGTCTGGGTCGAAGGCTGGCGGTCCGAGCCGATGGAAGCGGAAGCCGCCGCCGCCCCGCCATTCCACCGACTTCGAGATTCCGCCGTGCTCGCCTTCTATGACCTTCCGAAGCCGTGGCGCGCAGTGCGTGACCGCGTGGTCGCCCATCTCGATCCCGATCCAACGCCGGCCCATCTTGTGCGCAACCGCCGCCGTCGTTCCGGAGCCGAGGAAGGAGTCGAGGACGAGGTCGCCGGGGTTTGTGGCGATGTGGAGAACCCGCTGAATCAGCCGTTCAGGCTTCGGAGTCAGGAAGACATCTCGCCCGAACAGGGCCAAGATCTCCTTCTTTGCTTCCTGTGTGTGGCCGACTTCGTCGTATGGCCAGATGGTCTGCGGCGTGACGCCTTGCTTCACTTCGGAAAGGAACCGCTTGATCTGCGGAATCGCATCACCTTTCTTACCCCACCAGATCCTGCCATCCGAGTCCAGTTGCCAGAATCTCTCTTCCGAGACTCGCCAGTAGTTTCCTCCTGGTGGACCGGCGATCAAGCGTCCGCTTGGAGTCCTGATCCGATACCTACCGAGTCCGTAGTAGTTTCTCGCTGAGAGATCACTTGTCTTCCAAGGCCCTCGTGGATCCTTGTCGGGGTTTCTGTAGGCCCTGTTCTGCTTCTCTGTGCGCGGCATCAGATTCGGTTTGAAGGCGTCCGGGTTGCGCGAGAACACTGCGATGTAGTCGTGGTCCGACGAGAAGTGGCGCGCACTCGACTTCGGTGAGTAGTTCTTCCGCCAGACGACTGTGTCGATGAAGTTTGAGCGACCGAAGACCTCGTCCATCACGACCTTCAAGTAGTGCCCTTCATGGTCGTCAATCGAGACCCAGATCGAACCATCCTCCGCGAGTAACTCCCGCAGCACTTCCAGGCGGGGCCACATCATCGCCAGCCATTGCGAGTGCTCCAGGTTGTCGTCGTAGTGCTCAAATGCGGAGCGCGTGTTGTAGGGCGGATCGATGTAGATGCACTTGACCCGTCCGGCATAGAACGGCAGCAGTGCTTTCAAGGCCTCCAGGTTGTCGCCCTGGATCAGCAGGTTCTCAGCGGCCGCGTCGCCGGCCGACAGGTCGGGCAGCTCTTCCAGCAGCCGGTACGGGACGCGCCGAGCGGCCCCCACGTCTTCGTCGCGGGTCAGCCAGTGGAGGGTGGGCATTTGCCGTTCTGGATTTCCTCGCTATGCGGACGCAGACGGTGGGGACTCAGCCTGTCGCCCGCGTCAGCGCCTCATCCATCGCCGCCAGCGCGAACTCGACATCGGCGTCCGTCAGCACCAGAGGCGGCTTGATCCGGAGCACGTTGCCATAGAGCCCGCCCTTGCCGACGAGGGCGCCGAGATCCTTGAGTTCGTCGAGCACGCGGCCGGTCAGGGCGGTGCCCGGCGTCCTGGCCGTTCGGTCGGCGACCAGCTCGACGCCGATCATGAGTCCCTGGCCCCGGACGTTGCCGATGCCTTCGTGACGCTCGGCCAGGGCCCGGAGACCGTCGAGTAGCCGGTTGCCCTGGACCTGGGCATTCTGCTGCAGGCCCTCTTCCTCGATGACCTCCAGCACGGCCAGACCGGCCGCCGACACCAGCGGATTGCCGCCGAACGTGTTGATGTGGAGTCTCTGCGCCAGGGCGGAGGCGATCTCCGAGGTGGTGGCGACGGCCGCCAGCGGCAGACCGTTGCCGATGCCCTTGGCCATCGTGACGATCTCGGGGACGACGCCGGAGCGCTCGAAGCCCCAGAAGTTGTCGCCGGTACGGCCGAAGCCGGTCTGCACCTCGTCGGCAATGCAGACGCCGCCGTGCGCCCGCACGATCTCATAGACCTCGGGGAGGTAGTTCGGCGCGCCCATCGTCACGCCGCCGGCGCCCTGGATCGGCTCCGAGATGAAGGCGGCGACCTGGCCCGATGTGGAGTAGCGGATGAGCTCGGCCACGTCTTCCGCGGAGCGGCTGGCGATCTGTTCTGGCGTGCCGGAGAACGGATTGCGATAGGGGTCCGGGTTGAGCGCGTGGTGCACCGGACCGCCTCGCTGCACGCCGGACTTCCACGTGTGGATTCCGGTCAGCGCCCCGGTCGGCGCGCTGCCGCCGTGGTAGGCGTTGCGGATGCCGATGACGTCGGCGTTGCCGGTGTGGAGCCGGGCCATCTGGATCGCCAGGTCGTTGGCCTCGCTGCCGCTGTTCACGAAGTAGATCCGGTCCAGGCTCGGCGGCAGCTTGGCCAGCAATGCCTCGGCGAAGCGCGGCATGTTCGGGTGGAGGAAGGCGGTCGATCCGTGCGCCAGCAACGCCATCTGCTTCTGGACGGCGGCGACGATCTTCGGGTGGGAGTGGCCGCAGGCGACGGTGCAGATGCCCGCGAACAGATCGAGATAGCGACGGCCGGTTTCGTCCCAGACGTACTGCCGGTGGCCCTCGACCAGCATCACGGGGTCGCTGTAGAGGGTGAACAGGGCCGGGTTCACATGCTGCCGGCGCAGCTCCAGGATCTTCTCGCGGCCTGGTCCCAGGTAGGGCTCCGGCTGGTGGCTGCACGGCGGCAGTTCCAGGTTGCGGGATCGGGAAGGTGTCGCGACGTCAAGTGCCACGGTCATGGTTGCAGTTCCTCGCGGCCCGCGTCGGGGGCCGTTCAGGTAGTTTGCTGTTGCGGCCGCGCGGGGGCGGCGGCGTGGGAGGTAACCCTAGCTCAGGAGATCGACGATCGCGAGCGCCATCACCTGGGTCGATTGGGTGATGTCCGAGAGCAGGCAGCGTTCGTCGGGCTGGTGGGCCTGTTCCAGTTCTCCAGGTCCGTAGGCGACGCACTGGCCGATGCCGCCGATGCGCTGGAAGTGCTTGTGATCGTAGGTGCCGGGGCTCGCCACCAGGTCGGCGGCCGTGCCGGTCGTCGTCTCGATGGCGCGGGCGAGCGATTGGACCAGGGCGCAGTCGCTCGGCGTGTGGGTCGGCAGGACGCTCAGCAGCTCCTCGACCTCGAACTGAATGCCGGGCCGGCGGGCTTCGACCGCGTCCAGTACTCCCTGGACTTCGGCGCGCACGGCGTCCGGCCCCTCCTCGAACAGGTAGCGCCGGTCGACGACGAGTTCGCACTGGTCGGCGACGCAGGGCGACGGCAGCCCCTGACCATGGCCGTCCAGCGCCGCCGACGCGTCGAGCCCCTCGATCACCTGGCCGCCGGCGATCGAGTTCATGTTGATCGTGGGCCTGCGGGCGCCCTCCGGCACCACGGGCAGTTCGGTGACCAGGTCGCCGATCGCCTCCTGGAGACCGAGCGCCACGTCGGCCGCCGCGTCGATCGCCGACGTGCCGAGGAACGGCATCGAGCCGTGGGCGATGCGGCCGCGGGCGACGATGCGGAACCAGAGCACGCCCCGGTGGCCGATACAGATGCGGTTGGGGCTGAAGGGCTCGGGGATGATCACGTAGTCGGTCGTGCGGCTGGTGACCCGGCCGGTCGCGGCGAGGTGGGCGACGCCCGCCAGCCCGCCGCTCTCCTCGTCCACCGTGCCGCTGATCTCGACCGTGCCGCGCAGTCCGATGCCGGTCCGCCGGACCGCCTCGGCGGCGAAGACGGCGGCGGCGAGTCCGGCCTTCATGTCGGCCGCGCCGCGACCGTAGAGGTAGCCGTCGCGGATCTCCCCGCCGAACGGGTCGACGGTCCAGCCTTCGCCGGGCGGCACGACGTCGATGTGCCCGTTCAGGTGGAGCGCGGGCCTCGCGGCGCGACCGCGTCGCCGGCCCAGGACGTTGATCTTCGGACGTTGCGGGTCGTCGCCGGGGCCGCGGAGGTACTCGGTCTCGAAGCCGTCCGCCTCGAGCCGGACGCCGAGTAGCTCAGCGCATTCCCGGTAGGCGTCGCCGGGAGGGTTGACGGTCGGAATGCGGATCAGCTCCGCCGCGAACATTGCCGCCTCTTCGCCGCACACCGCGGCCTCGGACAGGACGCGGTCCAGGACGGCGTCGCGCAGGCTGGCGAGGCCGCTGCCGGAGAGAGTCATGGAGCGATGGGTGTCGCCGGTATCTACGTTCTGGGGCCGGTAGTATTCTCGCCACACTACTATGTTCTCGCGATGTCGATGGCGGACCGCGGCTTTCGTAGCGCTGGCTCTCGGCGCCTGGAACCCTGGCGTGGCTGAAGAGGCCGCGGACGATCCCGGCCTGACGGCGGTCGCGGGGCTGCGGGTCGGCCAGTTCACCTACGAGGAGCGGCCCACCGGCTGCACCGTGGTGCTCGCATTGGATGGCGCGGTCGGCGCGGTCGACGTCCGGGGCGGCGCGCCGGCGACTCGCGAGACGGCCCTGCTGAGTCCCCACAACATGATCCAGGAACTCCACGCGGTGGTCCTGACCGGCGGCAGCGCCTACGGTCTGGACGCGTCGGGGGGCGTGATGCGTTACCTCGAGGAGCAGGACGTCGGCTACCGGGTCGGCGCCGGAGTGGTGCCGATCGTCGTCGCCGCGTCGCTGATGGATCTGGGCATGGGCGGCGCCAGCAAGCCACGGCCGGACGCCGACTGCGGCTACACGGCCGCGGCGGCGGCCGGCACGGGTCCGGTGGCCCAGGGCAACGTGGGTGCCGGCGCCGGCGCCACCGTTGGCAAGATGGGCGGTCGCGGTTCGCGGATGAAGGGCGGCCTCGGCAGCGCGTCGATCAGGCTGGAGCAGGGCCCGTCGGCGGGTCTGGTGGTCGCGGCGCTGGTCGCGGTCAACGCGGTTGGCGACGTGATCGACCCGGCCACCGGTCAGGTCGTCGCGGGTGTGCGCGGACCGAACGACGAGCTGCTCGATGCCCGCAAGCTGTTGCGGAGCGGCCTCGGCCGCGACCGTCGCGCCAGCCGGCGGGAGGCGGAGAACCGGGAGAACACGACGATCGCCGTCGTCGCGACGAACGCGACCCTGAACCAGGCCGAGGCCACCCGCATGGCGCAGATGGCCCACGATGGACTAGCGCGCTCGATCGTCCCCTCGCACACGCCGGGCGACGGCGACACGGTGTTCGCGGTCGCCACCGGCGTCCTCGAAGGGCCGGCGGACGTCAGCCGCATCGGCGCGCTCGCCGCCGAAGCGCTCGCCGACGCGGTGCTCAACAGCGTGCGGCACGCGGAGTCGCTCCCCGGCATCCTCGCCGTCCGCGACCTGCCCTGAGTCCGCTCGTGACGGCGTCACCGAACCCGTTCCGTCTCAACGGCCGCACGGTCGCCGTGATCGGCGCCGGCTCCGGCATTGGCGAGGGCGCGGCCGAGGCCTGCGCCCGCCAGGGAGCGCGGGTCGCCTGCTTCGACGTGAACCTGATCGCCGCCCGGGCGACCGCCGAACGGATCGTGGCCGCGGGTGGTCAGGCCGATGCGGCCGAACTCGACATCCTCGATCCGGACGCGATGTCATCGGCGCTCGGGGCTCTGGACGACCTTGGGGGCGTCGTGGCGACCCCCGGAGTCAATGTGCGCAAGCGCCTGCTCGATTACCAGCCGGACGAGTTCGATCGCGTCGTCACGCTCAACCTCCGCGGCGCGCTGTGCGTGCTCCAGGTCGCGGGACGGCTGCTCAGGGCCGCCGGCGGCGGCAGCATCGTGCTGCTTTCCTCGATTCGCTCCCAGGTCGTCGAGCCGGGACAGGGCGTCTACGCCGCGACCAAGGCCGGCATCGCCCAGCTTGCCCGCACGGCCGCGGCCGAGCTCGGCGGTGACGGCGTGCGGGTCAACGCGCTGGCGCCGGGAGTCGTCGACACGCCCCTGACGAAGCCGATTCAGCAGAACGAGGAGTGGAACCGGGCCTACGCCGGCAAGACCGCGCTGGGCCGCTGGGGAAGGTCGGACGAGATCGGCAACGCCGCCGCGTTCCTGGTGTCGGATGCGTCGAGCTACATGACCGGCGCGGTGCTCTTCGTCGACGGCGGCTGGACCGCGATCGACGGTCGCTTCGATCCTCCCGCCTGAGCCGGCCCGCCGTTGCGGCCGGGAGTAGACTCGGCGCCGCCGTGCCTGCCCTCAACGACCTGTTTCGACTCGACGGCAAGACGGCCGTCGTCACCGGGGCGTCCTCCGGCCTCGGCATCGTCTTCGCGCAGGCGCTGGCCGCCGCGGGCGCCTCAGTGGTCGTCTCCGCCCGGCGCCTGGACCGCCTGGAGCAGCTCGCCGCGGACATCGAGCGGGACGGCGGGCAGGCTCTCGCCGTCGCCTGCGACGTAGCCAGCGAGGAGGAGGTCGACGCGCTGGCGGCGAAGGCGGTCGATCGTTTCGGCCGTGTCGACGTGCTGGTGGCGAACGCCGGCGTGTCCGATCCGCGGCCGGCCGAGGAGGAATCGCTCGATGTGTGGCAGCGGGTCGTGGCGGTGAACCTGACCGGCGTCTTCCTCTGCAACCGCCGCTTCGGCGCCCTGATGCTGGAGCAGGGATCGGGCTCGATCGTCAACATCGCGTCGGTGCTGGGCGTCGTCGGCGCCGGCCAGATCCCGCAGGCCTCCTACACGGCCTCCAAGGGCGGCGTCGTCAACATGACCCGGGAACTCGCCGCGCAGTGGGCGAGGCGAGGCGTGAGGGTGAACGCGATCGGTCCGGCCTGGTTCGAGTCCGAGATGACCGAGGAGATGTTCGCGTCGGATCAGGCCGTGCGCTGGATCCGCCGCAAGACGCCGATGGGCCGGCCGGGCCGCGGCGAGGAACTGGCCGGCCCGGTCGTGTTCCTGGCCTCGGACGCGTCGAGCTACGTCACCGGCCAGACGCTGCTCGTCGACGGCGGCTGGACGGTCGTCTAGCGCCGCCAAACCTGTCGCAGGCTCCATGTTTGGCCCCAGCCCCCACCTCCCTAGCACCTTGCGCCGTGGAACTTGCTGCGCGGCGTTCTACGGCGCAAGCTCCTAGGCGGCACCGCCGAATCGCAGCCGCGATGACTCTCGAGATCGCCTTCCTCCTGGTCGTCCTGGCGGCCATGGTCGTCCTGTTTCTGACCGAGAAGCTGCCGATCGACCTGACGGCCTTCCTCGGCCTGACGCTGCTGGTCTTCACCGGCTACGTCGCCGTCGACCAGGCGTTCACGGGCTTCGCGTCGTCGGCCGTGATCACGATGCTGTCGATCTTCATCGTCAGCGCCGGGCTGATGCAGACCGGCGTCGCGGATCTGGTGGGCGGCGCCATCCATCGCTTCGTGGGCAGCCGCGAGACGCCCCTGATCGTCGCGGTCATGCTGGTGGCGGGCGTTCTCTCGATGTTCATGAACAACATCGCGGCAACCGCCGTGCTCATGCCGGCGGTGGCGAGTCTGGCGCGCCGCGCGCACCTTGCCCCTTCGCGGCTGTTCATGCCGCTCGCGTTCGGCGCCATCCTGGGGGGCACTTCGACTCTGGTCGGGACGCCGCCCAACATTCTGGCGGCGGCGATGCTGCGGGACCGCGGACTCGAGCCGTTCGGGCTGTTCGACTTCACGCCCTTCGGCGTGGTGCTGCTCCTGGGCGGGGTCGTCTTCATGCTCACCCTGGGACGGCGCCTGCTGCCGGGTCGCCGGGCCGCTCCCCCCGGTGAGTCGGAGCTCGCCGACCTCTACGGCCTGCACGAGGGCCTGTTCTCGATCCGCATTCCTTCCGGGTCCGAACTCGACGGCGCGACGCTGCGGGAGACGCGGCTCGGCACCACGCTGGGTGTGCAGCTTCTTGGAGTAGCGCGCGGCGAGGAGTGGCAGTTGGCGCCTGGCGACGACATCCGGTTGTTGGCCGGAGACGAACTGGTCGTGCAGGGCGACGCGGAGGAGGTGGAGCAGACGCTGCGTCTCCAGGGCGTCGATCTGGGCACGGCGACGACGCTCGGCACCGCCACGACCGGCGAGATCGGGTCGCCGGACGCCGGGGTGACCGCTCTGAGGGCGCGCGTGTCCGCCGCGTCGCCCCTGGTGGGAAGCACGCTGGCGGAGACGCGTTTCCGTGAAGAGTGGCGTGTGTTCGTGATTGCGGTGGAACGCGACGGCGAGGTGCACGTCGACCGGCTGGGCGGTCTGAGCATCGAGCAGGGGGACGTGCTCTACGGATTGTTCGGCGACGACGCGCCGGAGATCGACCCGGAGGTGCTCACGATCGACGAGAGCGGTCCCGCGGCCCTCGACCGACTCGAGGATCAGCCGCTGCTGGTCATCCGCGTGCCGGAGAACTCGACGCTTCTCGCCAGCGGCGCCGGCGTCGAATGGATGGGCCGGTTGATGGGTTTGACGGTCGTCGCGGTCGAGCGGGAGGGCGAGGTGATCTGGGGTCCCGGTCCGCAGGTCCTGTTCGAGGCCGGGGACCGGCTGTTCGTCAAGGGCAGGGAGCGGAGACTGCGGGCCCTGTTGAGGATCGGCGGTGTCGAGCTGACTTCGGGAGTGGCCGCGCCGGCGTTCGAATCGGAGGAGGTCGGGATGGCGGAGGCGACGCTGGCGCCACGATCCGGCCTTGCCGGGCGGAGCCTCGCGGACATCGAGTTCCGCGACCGGTACGGCGTGCAGGTGCTCGCCATCTGGCGCGAAGGGCACCCGATTCGCAGCGGACTGGCTCAACTCGCCCTGCGGGTTGGCGACGCGCTGCTGCTCCAGGGGCGCCGGGGCCGGCTTGGTCTGCTTGCCCGTGAACCCGACCTGCTCGTCCTCTCGGATGTCGCCGATGAGCCGCGCCGTCTGAAGAAGGCGCCGTATGCCGTCGGCTGCCTCGCCCTGATGGTGGTCCTCGTGGTGACGGGAGTCGCCCCGATCCAGGTCGCCGCGTTCGCTTCGGCGAGTCTGATCGTGCTGTGCGGGGCGCTGACCATGGAGGAGGCCTACCGCGCGGTCGAATGGCGGGCGATCTTCCTGGTCGCGGCGATCCTCCCGGTCGGGTCCGCGATGGAGAGCAGCGGCACCGCGGCCCTGCTGGCGAGCAGCGTGATGGACCTCGCCGGCCCGGTCGGTCCGTACGCGGTGCTGGCGGCGCTGGTTCTGCTCTCGAGTCTGCTCAGCCAGTGTCTCGACGGTGCGCCGGCCGTCGTGCTGCTGACGCCGGTGGTGCTCGAGGCGGCCTCGGGCCTCGGGCTCTCGCCCTATCCGCTGATGATGGGCGTGGCCCTGGCGGCGTCGGCGGCGTTCATGACGCCGTTCAGCCACAAGGCGAACCTCCTCGTGATGGGCGCCGGCGGCTACCGCAGCATGGACTACCTGCGGGCCGGCACGCCGCTGACCATCGTGCTGCTGGCCGTCATCGTCTGGATGGTGCCGTTGCTGTTCCCTTTCTAGGTATCATCGCCTCTCGCCCCCTAACTCGACGGAACCCAGGGAGATCCCCATGGCGTCACCCAACGACCGAGCCCTCCGCATCCTGACGGCCTCCGCCTTCGCGTTGACGGTCGCGGCTTCCGCCGCCGCACAGACCACGGGCGATATCCGCGGCCAGGTCCGTGACGCCAACGGCGACGGCCTGCCCGGCGTCATGGTGACGGCGACCATCGAGGACCGGGGCGTGTCGCGGACCACGATCAGCGGCGTCGGCGGGAACTTCGTGATCTCGTCGCTTCAGGTCGACGACTACGTCGTGAGCGCGGCCCTCGACGGTTTCCGGGATCACCGGGTCGAGGGCGTCCGGGTCGGCATCAGTGCGACGGTCAATCTGGAGATTGAACTCGGCCTGGAGACGGTGGAGGAGGAGGTCACGGTCACCGCGTCGCCGATCCTCGACGTGACGAGCTCCAGCGTGGGGACGAGCTACACCGCGGACTTCATCGACGACCTGCCCACCGACCGGAACTTCTGGGATCTGGTCGCGGTGTCGCCCGGGATCAGCCAGTCGTCGGAGGGCAGCACTTCGTTGACCGCCTTCGGTTCCAGCACCGCCTCGAACTCCTGGCGGATCGACGGTCTGGACACGACCTCCTCGGATACTGGTCACGCGTTCTGGTGGACGAACCCGGCGATCATCGAGGAGGTGCAGGTTCTGGGGATCGGCGCTCCCGCGGAGTACGGCAGCATGTCCGGGGCCGCGATCAACATCGTGACGAAGTCCGGCACGAACGAGTTCTCCGGAACGGTCGACTGGTACCACATGAACGACGGGCTGACGGAAGAGAACGCCGATATCGACGGCATTCCGTTCCACCGCGAGGAGTTCGACGATCTGACGGGCACTCTCGGCGGTCCGCTCGCGCGGGACAAGGCCTGGTTTTTCGCCTCCATTCAGTCCACGGACGACGCGTACAGCGATCCGGGTGTCGATCCCACCTTCCCGACCGCTTATCCGACCGAGCGCTCCGACCTCAAGATCAACGCGCAGTTCAACGACAGCAACTTGATGGAGGCGAAGTACCACTTCGAGGACTACGACTTCGTCTACGCGTTCGCGAACGCAACGCCAGACGCGATCCCGACCGGCTTTGGCAACAACCCGGCCTGGGGGCTCCAGTTCCAGTCCGTGCTGACCCCGAATGACTACCTCGAAGTGATGTACGCCGGCTACAGCAGCGACGACAACCGGTTGTCCGCGACCGGCAGCACGGCGCCGCCCTACGTCGACTACTCACCGCCCGATGGCGGTCCTCCGCAATACAGCGGCAGCCCGACCTACCAGTATCGCTGGGTGCTCGGCCGTGACCAGGTGGACGTCAAGCTCTCCCACCACGCCGACGACCTCCTGGGCGGCGACCACGACTTCAAGTTCGGTATCTCGTACGGTACAGGCACCGGCGATACGCGGTACGGTCTTGGGCCGAACGGCTACCAGTTCTACCGTTACGAGTACTACCCGGGCTATCCCTACTACTACCGGTACTCGGCGCGGCCGTACCACTACGGCGCCGATACCAGAGCTGTTTCGGCGTTCGTCGACGATTCCTGGCAGGTCAACTCGAACCTGACGCTCAACGTCGGCGTGCGGTACGACCAGCACAACGGCGAGATTCCCGACTTCCCCATGCTGAGTGACGATTGGAGCGACACGTCGGACATCATTCCGGGAGTCAAGGATGTGGTGGACTGGTCGCTGATCTCGCCGCGCATTGGCATGGCGTACCAGATCGGTGACCGGCAGGTTCTGCGGGCCTTCTACGGCAAGTTCTACGACGCCGACGTGACTGGCAACTGGTACGCACCGCCGCCGGATCCGACGACCTACATCATAGAGTACGGCCCCACACTGGATGGCCCGTGGACCTTGTCTTCCACGTTCCGGTACCGGGACAATCTCCACAATCCGGATCTGAAGGCGCCGGAAACCGATCAGTTCACCGTGGGTTGGGAGCGCCGATTGGGGGATCGCTACACATTCGGGATCCAGGGGGTCTACAAGGAGGCGAAGAACCTGATCGGCTGGGAGATTCTGAACGACGGGGTCTTCGAGAACGTGCCGTGGACGAATCCGTTCACCGGTGAAACCGAGCAGTTGGTCAGCATTATCGAGCAGCCGACCACCCGCAAGGGCAACCGACCGGGCCCTGGCTCCAAGGCCCCGCCGGAGATCGAGTACAACCAGCAGTACGAAGGCGTCGTCTTCTCCCTGAACAAGCGCCTCAGCGATGGTTGGGGCTTCCAGTCTTCCTATACGTGGTCCGACTCGACCGGCTTCATTCCGCGTCCGCTGTCGCAGTCTCAGGGGAATCCGTTCTACACATCGAGCGACGGCCGCGACCCGAACAACTGGATCAACGCCGATCAGACCCTGCAGAACGACCGCGAGCATGTGTTCCAGTTCCAGGGCAGCGTCGAGTTGCCGTGGAAGCTCATGGGCAGCGCGACCTACAGCTTCATGACGGGCAAACCCTACAGTCGACAACTGGCGATCGGCGGCCGGAGTTCGGCCGCGCCGCTCGCTCAGGGTAGCCAGAGGGTGATCGCCGTGCCGGCCAGCGACGATACGCGTCTGCCGGACCAGAACAACTTCGATCTCTCGCTTGGCCGTCGCTTCGACGTTGGCCAGATCCAACTGAAGCTGGACCTCCAGGTGCTCAACGTCTTCAACGAAGACACCCATGACTGGTGGGAGACTCTCCGGGTGCCCGCCGACGAGGAGTACGTGCCCAGCGGTTACCTCTTCCCGCGGCGGGTCATGATCCGCTTCGGACTCGAGTTCTAGCAGTCAGCGCAGCGCTACCGCCCGTGGTAGAGCGTCGCGTCCTCTGTGTGCAGACCGCGAGGATCGTCCCGCTTCGACTCGTAGAGCCGGCCCTCCGCGTCGACCAGGTCGTCCTGGAAGATCGCCTCGTCGACGGCAACCTTGCTCGGGCAGGAGATCTCGATCAGGTTGCCGGCCGGGTCGCGGATGAACATCTGCATCGCGCCGTCGGGCAGCCGCCGCACCTTGCCCCAGGGTGAGGTGTCGATCGCGCCGAGCTCGCGCATGCGGAAGAAGATCGAGTCGAAGTCGTCCACTTGCAGGCAGAGGTGGCCGCGGAAGGAGGCCTGGTCCTCCCACTCCGTGACGTGAAGCTGCTGCTCCTCGTTGATCTTGAAGAACTGGGCGGGGAAGTCGAGGTTGAACGTCGGCAGCGGTTCGAGCCCGAGTTCGTGCTCGTAGAAGGTGCAGGCCTTCTCCAGGTCGTCGACGACGACCGTCGCGTGTTGGATCTGCAGCACGTTCGCCATGTCGTCCTCTCGATGTTGGGGTCAGCGGATGAGCGGCAGCAACTCCTCCGCCGAGCGCCGCGTGAGCATCGTGTAGAACTCGTCGCTCAGCAGGTTGCTGCCGTGGTCCTCGATGAACTTCTTCTGCTCCGGCGTGATGTCGGTCGGCTCGGTTTCTACCGCGTTCGGATGGCGGTTTGCCGGTGTGCGGTCGATGGACGCCACGAACTCGACGGTCAGCGCGCCGTCGTAGCCGACCTCGCGTAGCGTCTCGACGATCGCGGCCCAGTCGAGGGCGCCCATGCCGGCGGCCATCCGGTTGCTGTCGGCGACGTGGAAGTCGACGAGGCGGCCGCCGGCCTGGCGGATCGAACCGAGCAGGTCGCGGTCCTCCATGTTCATGTGGAAGGCGTCCAGGCAGACGCCGCAGTCGGGGCCCGTCGCTTCGGCCAGCGCCAGCGCCTGGGCGCCGCGGTTGATGAAGTAGGTCTCGAAGCGGTTGATCGGCTCGATGGCCAGCAGAACGCCCGCGGCCTGACCGTGCTCGTAGATCTCCTGCATGCTCTCGACGGCCCAGCGCCACTCGTTCTCGGGCGTCGAATCGGGATCGACCTTGCCGACGGTGCCCGGCACGATCGAGATCTCGTGACCGTTGAGCTCCTTGACCATCGTGATGCAGTCCTTGACGTACTGGACGGAGTTCGCCCGCTCGGCCTCGTCCTTCGCGATCAGGCTGCGGCCGTCCATCATCAGGGTGACGGAGCCCCAGCAGCGAATGCCGTAGCGCCGGAGCAGCTCGCGGACCTCGGCCGTGTCGTAGAGCTCCGGCTCGCCACTGATCTCGAGCGACTCGTAGCCGAACTCCTTGAGCCGCGCCAGCGTCTTCTCGAGCGGCTCGGCGCGCATCCAGTTGTGCATCGACAGGTGCATCGTCATCGACCTCCGGGTTGCCGCGGGAAGATAGCAGGGTCGAGTCGGAGCGGAGCGGTGTCGGACGTACCCGCCCAGTCGCGGCCGGAGGGGTCGGCTCCCAGGTGACGCGCGCGCTTGAGGGGAGATGGGAGGGGTGGCGCGCGCTCCGCTTCACTCGCTCCGGTTGGGCGTCGCTTCCTGGGAAGGTGTCGGGAGTCGCTCGTTCAGAGGCACCTGGGAGCCGACCCCTCCGGCCGCGACTGGGCTGGAGGTCGTTGCCGAGCGGGCGGACGCACGACCAAGAATGGAAGCTTCGCCAAGGATTCGGCGTTCTCATGCGTCATACCGGTGAGTTGGGATGGCAGAAGCGGTCCAGCATGTCTTCGAGGGCAAGTGGGCTTCCACCGGCGCTAGGGTGACGAGCGTGCCCGTGAAGGATGGGGATCTGGTCCGGGCTGCCGCCGGAGGCGACCGTGAGGCCTTCGCGGCGCTTCTCGACCTTCACTACGACCGGATCTTCCGGCTCTGCTTCCGGCTGACCGGTCGGCGGGAGGAGGCGGAGGACCTGACGCAGGACATCTGTCTTGCTCTTCCGGCAAAGCTGAAGAGCTTTCGGGGCCAGGCTCGCCTGATGACCTGGCTGTACCGGATCGCGGTCAACACGGCGCATGATCGGCGACGGCGGGACTCCAGCCGGACGAAGGCGGCGGACGGTTGGCGGGACTGGGAAGTGAACCGCCGGGCGACGGCGAGAGACACGGCCGCGGGACTCGATTGGCTGCGGCGGACCATGGCTGCTCTGCCGGGCGACCTGCGCGACACGGTCGCGCTCACGATCGACGGCGAAATGACCCACGCGCAAGCCGCCGAGGTGCTCGGTGTCTCCGAAGGCACCGTGAGCTGGCGGCTCTCGGAGGTCCGCAAACGGCTGCGGGCCATGTGGCAAGAGGAAACAGGACGATGACCGATCCACTCGACGATCTAAAGCGCGCATTCGAGCGTTCGACGCCGGAGCCGGATGCCGAGAGGCGGAAGGCAAACCTGGCGCGCGCGCACGAACTCTTCGATCGCGTCCAAGACTCCGGGGTCGAGCAGCGTCGTACCGATGACCGCACCAACACCTGGGCGGGCATCGAACAAGGAGTACGACACATGCTCAACGCACTGACCTCTCGACCTGTCCTGGCTGCCGCCGGTGTTGTGGCAATGGTTGGGCTGACCGCTCTCCTGGTGACTGCCACGCGGAATGAGACGCCGCGATCCAGCATGGTCGTCGCGGATGCCGGTGCTGCGCCGGAGCCCGTTGTCGCGCCGGTAGGCGACCCTGAAGCGGAACTCTCGACACCCGCGCGGCCCGACGAGCCTGAGGCTGATGCCGATGCCGACCTGGCGGAGATCCCGGCGGCTCCGGCGAGAGAACCTGCCGAGGCCCAGCCGCCGGTCCGCGAAACCGAGTTGCCGGTTGACAGCGAGGCGTCGGAGACGGTCGTCGCCGAGCGGGACCGCCAGCCGGCAGCGCCGGCTCCGGTTCAGGAACCGACTTCCCCCGTTCCCGCGCCGCCGGCTGACCAAGAGTCCTTCAACGCGACCATCGCCGCCCTGGAGAGACAGAGGGAGGCGCTCAGGATTCAACTGGAGGCGCTGCCCGGCCGAAGCGACGGAGCGACTGCAGCCGTCGTGGCCCGGGAGGGTGAGGTCAGGGTGGCAGCGGAGCCGCCTCCGCCTACCGATGTCCCGGCGCCGCGAGCCGTGGTGGCGGAAGCGTTTGCCGTTGACAGGTTTCGCCTGCTTGCTGCCTCTCCTGGCGAACCGCGGGCTCCCCAGGTGTCCAACACCGAAGCCTTCGCGAACGAAGACGCCAGTCCGGTGAAGGTCACGAGCGAAGAACCCGTCTCGACCTTCTCGATCGACGTCGACACCGCGAGCTACTCCGTCGTCCGTTCCTCGTTGACCAGCGGCTACCTGCCGGCGCCCGAGTTGGTGCGGATCGAGGAACTGGTCAACTACTTCCCGTACGCCTATCCGGCGCCGGGGGAACGCGGCGCGCCGTTCCGGCCGACGGTGACCGTCTCGGAGACCCCGTGGAACCCGGGCACGCTGCTGATGCACATCGGCATCCAGGGCCGGCAGCCGGCGACGGACGACCGGCCGCCGCTCAACCTCGTCTTCCTGGTCGACACTTCGGGTTCGATGGACCGGCCGAACAAACTGCCGCTGCTCGTGCAGTCGTTCCGGCTGATGGTCGGCCGGCTCGATTCCGCCGACGAGGTTGCGATCGTCGCGTACGCCGGCAGCGCGGGCCGGGTGCTGGACCCGACTCCGGCCGCTGATCGCGGCGCGATTCTGACGGCGCTCGATGGACTGCATGCCGGTGGTTCGACCGCCGGAGCGGCAGGGATCCAGTTGGCTTACCGGGTGGCCCGGAACATGGCGGCGGAGGGCGAGGTCACGCGCGTCATCCTGGCCACGGACGGCGACTTCAACGTCGGCATCTCCGACCCCGAGCAGCTCGAGAGCTTCATCGCCCGCCAGCGCGAAGGAGGCGTGTACCTCTCGGTTCTGGGATTCGGCCGCGGCAACCTGGACGACGCGACGATGCAGGCGCTGGCCCAGAACGGCAACGGCCAGGCGGCCTACATCGACACGCTCGCCGAGGCGCAGAAGGTGCTCGTCGACCAGCTCGTCGGCACCTTGTTCCCGATCGCCGACGACGTGAAGATCCAGGTCGAGTTCAACCCGGCCGCGGTCGCCGAGTATCGCCTGATCGGTTACGAGACGAGGGCTCTCCGGCGCGAGGACTTCAGCAACGACCGGGTCGACGCCGGCGAGATCGGCGCCGGGCACTCGGTGACGGCGATCTACGAAGTGACGCCGGTGGGGTCCCCGGCCGTCCTACACGAGCCGCTGCGCTATGCCGCCCCTCCGGCCGAACCGCCGGTCGCCACCGGGAGGCGGGGCGGCTCCCGGGAACTTGCCTTCCTGCGGCTGCGCTACAAGGAACCGGGCGAGGAAACCAGCGAGCTCATCGAGCTGCCGATCGCTCGCGACGCGGGCGGGGCCGGTACCGATCAGCGCTTCGCGGCCGCGGTTGCCGGCTTCGGCCAGCTCCTGCGGAACGGCGTCTACACCGGCGACTGGACCTGGAGCGACGCGATCGCGCTCGCCGTGGCCAACACCGGCGACGACCGGTACGGCTACCGCCGCGAGGCGGTGACCCTGATGCGCCTCGCGGAGAGCCTGGCCGAAGCCGAGTAGGTCACTGGCCGGACGGCGACCAACGGACCGCGTGCACGCGGTCCGTTACTTGGCGCCGAGGAAGCCCCGCAGGCAGCGGGTGACGGCGCCGGGCGCTTCGGCCATCAGCATGTGGCCGGCGTCCGCCACAGTCACGAAGCCGGCGCCGCCCCTGTCGCCCCCGGAACGTGGGCCGCGGATGCGGTCGGCGAGAGCGCGGCCGGCCCTTGGCGGCGTCATCCTGTCCTTCGCGCCGGCGACGACCAGCGTGGCGCAGGTGACGCTCGGGGCGCTCTCGCTTCCTTCCCACTCGTTGCAGGCTGCGAAGTCGCGGTGGAGCACTTCCGGCAGGCAGCGGTCGAGCAGCGCCATCGTCGATCCGAGCATCCACAGTCCGGGGGACTCGGCGCCGCCGAAGTGGGCGCCGGTGCCGTGCCCGAAGGCGGCGATGAAGCGATGGGCGTTGAGCGGCCGTTTCAGGGTGTCCGCCAGCAGGCCGGGATTGACCCGGAGCGTCTCGCCGGCGCCGAGCAGGGCCAGCCGGCTCAGGCGGCCGTTCAAGCGGGACGCCGCGTCGACCGCGATGCAGGCGCCCATCGAGTGGCCGACGAGCGCGATGTCCCGGCTGCCCGCCCGCTCCGCCGCCGCTACCGCGAAGTCGACGGTCCAGGCGGCGTAGTCGGCGATCGTCGTCATCGGTTCCAGGTCCTCGGACGCGCCATGACCGGGCAGGTCGGGCGCGGCGACGTTCCAGCCGTGTTGAGCCAGTGACCGGGCTTGCAGCGCCCACACGGTGTGGTCGCTGCCGGCGCCGTGGAGCAAGAGCGCCAGGGGCAGCCTTTCCCGCCAGGCGGAGCCGCCGGTGCCGCAGTAGGCCTTTCGGTCCTGGATCTCGAGCTCGGTCAGGAGGCCACCGCTTGCAGCCGCTGCGCCCGCCGCTGGGAACGCTTCAGCGCCCGGTCGAGATCGGCCACGAGGTCCTGGGAATCCTCGAGGCCGACGGACAGCCGCACCATCTCCTGGGTGACGCCCGACTCGGCGAGTTCCTCGGCCGTCATCTGCTGGTGCGTCGTGCTCGCCGGGTGGATGACCAGGCTCTTCGCGTCGCCGACGTTGGCGAGGTGCGACCAGAGCTGCAGTCCCTCGATGAAGGCGATCCCGGCCTCGAGTCCGCCGCGAATCCCGAAGGTCAGCAGGGCGCCGCTGCCGTCTGGCAGCAGCTTCCGGGCGAGGTCGTGCTGCGGGTGGCTGGGCAGGTCGGGGTAGCTCACCCACTCGACCGCCTCATGCTGTTCGAGGAACTCGGCGACCGCCCGTGCGTTCTCCACGTGGCGGGCGACCCGGAGCGGCAGGGTCTCCAACCCCTGAAGCAGATAAAACGCCGCCTGCGGATTCAGACAGGCGCCGAAGTCGCGGAGCCCCTCGAGCCGCGCCTTCAGAATGAAGGCCGGCGGGCCGTAGTGCTCGGCGAAGGCGATGCCGTGGTAGCCCGGACAGGGCTCGGTCATGATCGGGAAGCGTCCGGAGGCGGCCCAGTCGAACTTGCCGCTGTCGACGAGAACGCCGCCGAGGGTGACGCCGTGGCCGCCGATGAACTTGGTCGCCGAGTGCATCACGATGTCCGCGCCGAGCTCGATCGGCCGCGACAGGAACGGCGTCCCGAACGTGTTGTCGATCAGCAGCGGCACGCCGATCTCGTGGGCGATCGTCGCGACGGCCGGGATGTCCAGCACGTCGATCCGCGGGTTGCCGATCGTCTCGCCGAAGAACAGCTTGGTGTTCGGACGGGCGGCGCGCCGGAAGTTCGCGGGCTCGGTCGGTTCGACGAAGGTCGTCTCGATGCCGAACCGGCGCAGGGTGTGGTTCAGCAGGTTGTGGGTGCCGCCGTAGATCGCGGCCGAGGAGACCACGTGGTCGCCGGCGGAGAGGATCGTCGCGGCCGCCAGATGGAAGGCGGACTGGCCGGAAGCCGTGGCGACCGCGCCGACGCCGCCCTCGAGCGCGGCGATCCGTTCCTCGAACACCGCCACCGTCGGGTTGGAGATGCGCGAGTAGATGTGCCCGGCCTCCTCCAGGTTGAACAGCCCGGCGGCGTGGTCCGTGTCCCGGAACACGTAGGACGTCGAGTTGTAGACCGGCACGGCGCGCGCTCCGGTGTTCGGGTCGGGCCGCTGGCCGGCGTGCAGGGAGAGGGTGTCGAACTTGTAGAACCAGTCGCTGCTCATCGCGTGAGTGTAGCCGCAGCGGTGCCCCTGATGTGGCAGAGTGACGTGCCGAGGAGGCTGGATGGGAATCGTCGAAGAGTGGCACGGGTGCCTGGACCGGGGGGAGATTCTCCTGCTCGACGGCGGCACCGGGACGGAGCTGGAGCGGCGTGGCGTGCCGATGGACTCGGCGGCGTGGTGCGGCACGGCGGCGCTCGAGCACCAGGACGCCATCCGGGACCTCCACGAGGACTACATCCGGGCCGGGGCCGACGCGATCATCACGAACACCTTCGCTACCCACCGGCCCCTGCTCGAGGCCGCGGGCCTGGGAGACCAGGTTGCGGTGATCGTGCGGCGGGCGGTGGAGGCGGCGCTCGAGGCGCGCGAGCGGGCCGGGTGCCCCGGCGTGCTCGTGGCCGGATCGATGTCGACGATGCCGGCGAACAACATCCAGGGCGGCTACCCGCCGGACGACGAACAGATGGCGGCCTACCGGGAGCAGTGCGGGCTGCTGGCCGAGGCCGGAGTCGACGTGATCGCGCTCGAAATGATGCAGTTTCACGAGCGTGCCGTGCTCGCCTTCAGGGCGGCCAGGGAGACCGGGTTGCCGGTCTGGCTCGGCGTCAGCGCCCGGAAGGACCCGGACTCGGGCGCGATCACCCCGTTCAACTGGCCCGACGAGTCCTTCGAGGAACTGCTCGACACGCTGGTTCCGCTGGGGCCGTCCATCGTGCACGTGATGCACTCCGAGATCGCGGCCGTGCCCGAAGCGGTGGCGATGGTTCAGGACCGCTGGGACGGACCGGTCGGCGTGTACCCGGAGTCGGGCTACTTCACGATGCCGAACTGGAACTTCGTCGACGTGATCGATCCGGCAGACTTGCTCGAGGAGGCACGCGGCTGGGTGGCCGCGGGCGTTCAGATCGTCGGCGGCTGTTGCGGCCTGGGGCCCGAGCACATCCGCGCCCTGGGAGCGCTTCGCGGACCCGGCTGAGGAGGACCGAACGATCGTGGCAGCGGGCGGCGAACCGGACCGGGCCCGGACGGCCTTCGAGCCGCCGTTGCTCGTGCTGGTCTGCCTGGCCCTCGGCTTCGGGCTGTCCTGGCTGCTGCCGCTCCGGATCTGGCCGGTCGGGACGAATCGGGGCCTTGTGGTCGCCGGCGTGGTGGTCGTGGTCGCCAGCTTCGCGTTGTTGACCTGGTCGGCGCTGACGATGGTCCGCGGCGGCTCCTCCCTGCCGGTGCATCATCCGACCGCGAAGCTGGTGATCAGGGGTCCCTACCGGTGGTCCCGCAACCCGATCTACACCTGCATGGTGCTGGCGTTCCTCGGTCTCGCGCTGGCAAGGGCCAGTTGGTGGTTCGTCGGGCTGGCCGTAGCGGCGGCGCTGCTGCTGCGCTGGGGAGTGATCCTGCGGGAGGAGGCCTACCTGGAACGGAAGTTCGGCGACGAGTACCGGGACTATGCGAAGCGCGTCCGCCGCTGGTTGTAGCGCGGCCCTCCGGGTCCTTGCGCCGGCGACCGCGCTGGCGCTGGTTCTTGTCGCCTGTGGGCCCGAGCCGGAGGACGCGGCGCCATCGTCGGTCCAGGCGGACGTGGAGCAGCTTCTCGGCGGAGCGTCGACGGAGCAGCCATCGGTCATCCTGATCACCATCGACACGCTGCGGGCCGACCGGCTGTCGAGCTACGGCTCGGACCGGGTCGCGACGCCGCACATCGACCGCCTGGCGGCGGAGGGCGTCCGCTTCGCCAACGCGTCGTCGACGGTGCCTTTCACCCTGCCGGCCCACAGCTCGATCATGACGGGGCTCTATCCGCCGTCCCACGGAGTGCGGGAGAACGTCGGCTACGTGCTGGCGCCCGAGCTCGTGACGATCGCCGAGCGGTTCCGGGACGCGGGCTACCGGACGGGCGGTTTCGTCAGCGCCTTCGTGCTCGATGCGCGCTGGGGGATCGCCCGCGGCTTCGACACCTACGTCGACGACTTCGACCTCGACGCGATGGCCGGCGCCAACCTGGGGTCGGTCCAGCGGGCGGGTCCGGAGACGATCGCGCACGCGCTCACCTGGCTCGACGGCGGGGGAGGTGAGGGCCCCTTCTTCATGTGGCTGCACCTGTTCGACCCGCACGATCCGTACGAGCCGCCGGAGCCCTTCCGCTCCGAGTACGAGGGACGGCCTTACGACGGCGAGGTCGCCTACAGCGATTCGCTGATCGGCGAGTTCCGCGCCGCCCTCGAGGAGCGCGAGCTGTTCGACGAGGCCGTCGTCGTGCTGACGGCGGACCACGGCGAGGGACTGGGCGACCACGGCGAGAGCTACCACGGCTTCTTCGTCTACGACTCCACGGTCCACGTGCCCCTGATCGTGCGGCTGCCCGGTGGCGTCGAGAGCGGACGGGTGGTGACCGACGCCGTGAGCCACGTCGACATCGCGCCGACGCTGATCGAGCTTCTGGACCTCGACGGAAGCGGCGCCGCCCAGGGCCGGAGTCTGCTCCCCGACATGCAGGGGCTGCCGAACACCTTTGCCGAACGTGGTGTCTACGCCGAGTCCTTCTACGCGCTCGACCACTACGGCTGGTCGCCGCTTCGCTCGCTGCGCACGGCGGAGCACAAGTACATCGAAGCGCCCGAACCCGAGCTCTACGCCCTGCTCGAAGACCCGGGCGAACTCGCGAACGTTCTGCTCGAAGAACGCGATCTGTCGCGCCGCCTGCGGGCGGAGGCTCTCGAACTTGCGGCGGAGCTCGATCGGGCGGCCCCGAGTTCCAGCGCCGAACCTGATCTCGACGAAGACACGCTGGCACAGTTGCGCGCCCTCGGTTATCTCGCGGGCCGGGGCGCCGCCGGTCGGGGGGACTCGGAAGGCCCACGTGCCGACCCGAAGGACAAGGCGCACCTGCACCGCGCCATCATGCGGGCGCAGAGCGCTTTCGGCGCCGGCGACGAGGACGCGGCCGCGGCCGAGCTCCGGGCGGCGCTGTCCGAAGACGAGGGGCTGCTCGACGCGCACCAGCTTCTGGGCACGATCACCCTCCTTGCGGGCGACCCGGAGCCGGCGATAGGCCACTTCCAGAGCGCGCTGGCCCTCGATCCCGAGCACCGGCAGTCTCTGCTCGGCCTCGCCAACGCCTACCGCGAGCTGGGACGCATCGATGAGGCGGTAGTCGGCTACCGCCGGCTGCTCGAAGTCGCGGGCCAGGACGCGAAGGCGACGATGGCGCTGGCGCGGATTCACGTCGACCGCGGCGAACTGGGCGAAGCGGAGCGGGTGCTGACCGCCGCCGCCGAAGGACGCGAACCGCCCGCGGTCGTCACGAACAAGCTGGGCGAGGTGATGGCGCTCCTTGGCCATGGCGGCGATGCGGAGGCGAAGTTCCGGGAGGCCATCTCCTCGAACCCGGAACTGGGCGAGGCCCACTTCAATCTGGCCGTCCTGCTGGATGAGTCGGGGAGGACGGAGGACGCGATCATCGCCTACCGGAAGGCGGCCGAACTGCGCGCCCGGGACCACCGACCCCGCTTCAATCTGGGTCGCCTCTACGGCCGGCAGGGCCGCGCGGATCTCCAGATCGAGGCCTACCGCGGCGCGGTCGAGGCGGCCCCGGACTTCACCGTTGGTTACTTCCACCTCGCGAAGGCGCTGATGGACCACGGCCGCGACCTCGACGAAGCGGAGACGTTCGCGCGCCGCGGTCTGGCGAGCGAGCCGGCCGGCCGGGATGGCGCGCTTGGCTACTTCGTGCTCGCCGACATTCTGAATCGGCTGGGCCGGCCGGTGGAGGAGCGGCAGGCGCTGGCCCGCGGACAGGAACTCCTAGCCGCCGGCGGCGAGCGCTGAGGCCACAAGGACCGCCATCTGCTCCGGATCCTCCAGCGGGCCGAGGTGGCCAAGCCCGTCGATCTCGAGAAAGAGCACGTCCGGCAGCTCGCTGACGATCGCCTCTGCCCAGTACGCGGGTCCAGGTATGAGCACGGAGCCCCGCATCAGCGTCACGGGACATTCCACCTGGCGGAGACCGTCCCAGGCACGGTGGTGGGGCCCCATCAGGTAGAGCTGCGCCTCGACGTCGGGATGACACTTGATCTCGACCTCGCCGTCGGCTGACGGGGCGAAGCCGTGCCGGACGTAGACCTCGAGCGCTTCCGGGTCGAGCAGGGAGTAGGGGACCTTCTCGGCGTAGTTGGCGAAGGCGGCTTCGTGCGACGCGAAGCGTCTGCGGCGACGCCTCGTTCGTTCGACCCAGACGCCGAGGCGGGCGTCATCGTCCGTGACGCCGGGCGGATAGATGACCGGTTCGTAACAGACCAGGCCGGCGAAAAGGCCGGGCCTCTCGGGGGCGATCATCAGCAGCGAGGCGGCGCCCATCGAGTGGCCGAAACCGAACAGCGGTCGCTCTGCGCCGAGTTCCAGTGCGTCGATCACCGCGACCAGGTCCTCCGCGCAGCTCTCCCAACTGTAGTCGAGGCCGTCCGGCGCGGTCGCGTCGCCGTGCCCCCGCACATCGACGCTGATCCGGCGAAAGCCGTCGAGGTGCTCGAGCATCGGGTCGTAGACGCGCCCGTGGAAGCCGGTGGCGTGGCCGGCGATCAGATCGGGGCCTTCGCCGCCGAAGTCGTAGACGGCGACTTCGACGCCGTCGGTGGACGGGACGCGTTGGACGGAGACCGGTTCGAGCATCGGTCGCGGAAACTAGCAGCCCTCGTTGCAGAATAGAGTAATGGCGAAACGCGTCGCCCGGTTCAGCCGGGGCAGCCGCCGCTCGGCGGAGAGCATCCGTGTGTGGCGGCTGCAGATCGGCTTCCTGCTGCTGCTCGCGATCACCGCCGTGCAGGTCGTCTGGTGGCTGGTCGACCAGTCCAGGCTCGCGGACCGCATCGCCTCCGACCGCGTGGCCGAGGTCGAACTGGACCTGGCAGCGGCGGAGGCGTCGCTGCGTGCTGGTCAGTCGAGCGAGGAACTCCGCGCCCTGTACCCGCACCTGGAGATCGAAGCCGGGGCGGCGAGGATCAGCGCGGAGGCTCGCGCGGCGATCGAACGGGACCGCCGTAGTCACCTGAACCAGTATCGTTGGGAGGGCGGGTTCTTTCTGGCCGTGATCGCGGGCGGAGTACTGCTCATGTGGGGCGTGCTGCGCCGGGAGGCGGACCTCCTGTCCCGCCAGCAGAACTTCCTCGCGGCCGTGTCGCACGAGCTGAGGAGTCCACTGGCGAGCCTGCGGCTGACGACGGAAACGCTGCTGCTCCGCGACCTGGTGGCGGCCGACCGGCGTTCACTCCTGGAGCGCAACCTGGAGGACCTGAGGCGCCTGGAGCGGATGATCGGCAACCTCCTGGAGACGAACCGGCTGGAGCAGGCGAAAGTCGAGCCGCGCCGCGAACCGGTCGACCTGGCGGAGGCGGTGTCTCTCGCCTTTGCCGAACTCGGGCACCGGGACGACGCCAGCGGAGACGTCGAGATCGAGGTCAGGGTCGAGGACGGCCTCGATCTGCAGGCCGACCCTGTGGGCCTGGGTACGGTGCTGCGGAACCTGATCGGCAACGCGATCGAGTCCGCCCGGGCGGCCGGCACGAGAGTGGAGGTCACCGCCAGACGACTCGACTCGACCGTCGAACTCGAAGTTCTCGACGACGGCGTCGGCTTCGATCCCGCGGACGGCCGTCGCCTGTTCGAGAAGTTCTACCGCCCCGGCAGCGAGCTGCGGCGCGACAAGAAGGGCAGCGGTCTGGGGCTCTACCTGGTGCGGAGTTTCGTGGCGCTCGAGGGAGGGGAAGTGGAGGCGAGCAGCGAGGGCCCGGGCCGCGGCGCCGTGTTCCGCGTCACGTGGCCGATCAGGCGGCAGACGGCGGGATCGGTGTCGTGACACCCGCCCCCGAAGACCGCGTGCGGGTCCTGCTGATCGAAGACGAGGAGAACCTCGCCGCCGGCATCCGCTTCAACCTGGAGGCGGAGGGGCTCGACGTCGACTGGGTTCGCGACGGCAGGCAGGCGCTGGAGCGGGTTCGGGATCCGCGCTACCAGCTCGTGATTCTCGATGTGATGCTGCCGGGTGTGGACGGCTTTACGTTGTGCGAGGAGGCCCGTAGCGCTGGCGTCGATACCCCGGTCCTCTTCCTGACCGCCAAGGCGGAGGTCTCCGACCGGATTCGCGGGCTCGAAGCCGGAGGCGACGACTACCTCGCCAAGCCGTTTCACCTGACGGAGCTTCTGCTGCGGGTGCAGGCGATCCTCCGGCGACGGTCATGGCGTCCCGGCGACGCGCCGGATGCGGTGCGCTTCGGCGGCAACCACTTCGACTTTGCCGCTTTCGCCGGCGCTTCCTGGGACGGTCAGGCGCAGCAGTTGACCCAGAAAGAGGCGATGATCCTCAAGACCCTGGCGGCGCGGGAGGGTGAAGTCGTCTCGCGCGAGGACATCCTCGACCGCGTCTGGGGTTACGAGGCCTTTCCGTCGTCAAGAACGGTCGACAACTTCATCCTCCGGCTGCGCAAGCGCTTCGAACCCGACCCCGAGCGGCCGCGCCACTTCCACACCGTCCGCGGCGTCGGCTACCGGTTCACCGCCGACGCCGACTGAGTCGCGGGCTTTACTGGACTTCGAGGAGTTCGATCTCGAAGACCAGGGCGGCCGCGGGCGGGATCGCGGGCGCCGAGCCGTGGGCGCCGTAGGCGAGTTCGGCGGGGATGAAGACTTCCCACTTGGCGCCCGGCTTCATCAATTGCAGCGCTTCGGCCCAGCCCGGGATGACGCTGCCGATGGGGAACGTGGCGGGCTGGTCGCGCTCGTAGGTGCCGTCGAATCGCGTGCCGTCGATCAGCGTGCCCCGGTAGTGGACCGTCACCGTCTGGTTGGCCGTCGGGCTGTCTCCTTCGCCGGGGCGCACTTCCCTGTAGAGGAGGCCGGAGTCCGTCTTGACGATTCCCTCTTCCCTGGCCTTCTGGGCCAGGAAGGCGGCGCTCTTGGCGGTGTTTTCCATCATTGCCGCCTGTCGCGCGCGGTCCGCGTGCGCCTGCATCTTCGCGCCGAGTTCGCTGAGCACAGTGTCGATCTCGTCGGAGTCCATCGCCTCCGACCCTTCGAGTGAGTCCTTGAAGCCTCGGAGAAGCAGGTCGGCGTCGAGGGTCAGATCCTCAGGGTCCAGATTGCTGCCGATGTTCACGCCGAGCGCGTAGGAGGCCTTCTCGTCCCAGGTCTCGGCGATCGGCGTTTCATCCCCGTCGCCGGCGCCGGCATCCTGCTGGGCGCAGGCCGGCGCCGCGGCCAGGAGTACGAGGATGGCGGCGGTCAACAGGAAGGGGGCGCGTGGCTTGTTCATGGCGCGCATCGTATCGCCATGAGAGGAGCTGGTGTGGCCGCTTCGCTATCCTCGCCGCGTGGGGCCGCTGCAGTTGATCCTCGTGGCTCTCGTGCAGGGGCTGACCGAGTACCTGCCGATCAGCTCGACGGCGCACCTCATCCTGCTGCCGCGGCTCTTCGGCTGGGAGGATCAGGGTCTGGCGGTGGACGTGGCGGCGAACACGGGCACGTTACTGGCTGTCGTCGCGTACTTCCGAAAGGAGCTTACGAGCTATGTTCGGGCGCTGTTGAAGGGCCCCGATGCGTCTGACGCGAACGCGCGACGGATGATCCCCCTGCTGATCCTGGCATCGGTCCCGGTGCTAGTCATCGGCATCCCGTTCGAAGGCTGGGTGGCAGGCGACGCCCGTAGTCCAGGTGTGATCGCGTGGGCAACGATCGGCTTTGGTCTCCTGCTCGGCGTGGCGGATCGCTGGGGCCGGCAGGATCGGCGGCTCGGGCAGTTGAACTGGCTGCAGGCGCTGATGTTCGGTGTGGCGCAGGCGACGGCGCTGGTACCGGGCGCCTCGCGCGCCGGAGTCGTCATCAGCGCCGGCCGGCTGCTCGGCTTCGATCGCGAGTCGTCGGCCCGCTTCGCCTTTCTGCTGGCGATTCCGGTCGGGGTCTTCGTCGTTGGCAACAACGTGGTGGACATGCTGGGCGGCGATTTGCCGGTCTCGCAGCTACCGTCCCTGCTTCTGGTCGCCGCGCTTTCCGCGGTCGTCGGCTACCTGGTCATCGGCGGACTGCTCGGCTGGCTCAGGCGCCGCAGCCTGCAGGTCTTCGTCGGCTACAGGCTGGTGCTCGGCGTCGTGCTGCTAGTGCTGTTCTGACAGCGGTCAAGAGCCGCCGATCCTGCTGGCGATGGTCTGGCCCATCTCCGTCGTGGATACGGCGGCCTGCCCTTCGGGCGCCAGATCGGCGGTACGGAGCCCGTCGTCCAGGACCCTGGCGACCGCCGCCTCGACCCGTGCCGCCTCCGACTCCAGGCGGAGGCTGTGGCGGAGCAGCATCGCGGCGCTCAGGATCGCGCCGATGGGGTTGGCGATGCCGCGGCCTGCGATGTCGGGCGCCGAGCCGTGGACCGGCTCGTACAGGCCCTGGCTGCCGGAACCCAGGGAGGCTGAGGGCAGCATGCCGAGCGAACCGGCGAGGATCGCCGCCTCGTCGCTCAGGATGTCGCCGAACATGTTGCCGGCGAGGATCACGTCATAGTCCGCGGGCGAGCGCATCAACTGCATCGCGAAGGCGTCCACGAGGTGGTGGGTGACCTCGACGTCCGGATACGCGCTCGCGACTTCGGTCACGGATCGCCGCCACAGCCGCATCGAGGCGAGCACGTTCGCCTTGTCGATCGACGCGACCTTGCCGCGGCGGCCCCGCGCCGCCCGCAGCGCGACCCGGGCGACGCGCTCGACTTCGGCCGTCGAGTAGATCAGGGTGTCGTGGGCCACGTCGCCGTCGCCCTGCTCCTGGCGGGGGCCGAAGTAGATGCCGCCGGTCAGTTCGCGCACGAACAGAAGGTCGACTCCGCGCAGCAGTTCGGGCTTGAGCGGCGCGAACGGGGCGAGGGACTCGAACACCGGCACCGGGCGCAGGTTGGCGAACAGGCCCATCTCGGCCCGCAGGTCGAGCAGCCCCTGCTCAGGCCGGAGTTCAGCGGTCGGGTCGGACCACTTCGGTCCGCCGACGGCGCCGAGCAGCACCGCGTCCGCCGCCTTGCACGCGGCCAGGGTGGCGGGCGGCAGGGGATTGTTGAAGTCGTCGATCGCGTTGCCGCCCATCGGGTGGGACTCGAGCTGGAAGCCGTGGCCGCCGAGTTCGGCGACGGCGTTCAGGACGCGCGCCGCTTCCGCGGTGACTTCCGGCCCGACGCCGTCGCCGGGCAGGAGGACGATGTTTGCCTGCATGGGGGGTCGTTCGCTCAGCCCGAACGAGTGTCGAGCCGTGCCGGGTGGGCGGCCTCGAATGCCTGGATCGACTGCGCCTGGTTCAGGAGGTAGCCGAGCTGATCCGTGCCGTCGAGCAGGCAGCGGCGGGCGAAGGGGTCGACCTCGAAGTTCGTCTCGCCGCCGTCCGGCAGGCTGAGGGTCCGCGCTTCCAGATCGATCGTGACCTCGGCGGCCGGATCGGCGGCGACGGCGTCGAACAACGCCGCGGAGATGTCCCTGGCCACCGGCACGACGAGCAGGCCGTTCTTCAGCGCGTTGCTGCGGAAGATGTCGGCGAAGGACGTACTGATGACCGCGCGGAAGCCATAGCCGACGATCGCCCAGGGCGCGTGTTCGCGGGAGCTGCCGCAGCCGAAGTTGTCGCCGGCGAGGAGGATCCTGGCCGCGCCGTGCTCGGCCCGGTTCAGCACGAAGTCGGAGATGGGCTCTCCTTCCGGGTCTCCGTCCCGGTAGCGCCAGCGGGAAAACAACCCGGAGGCGAGGCCGCTGCGGTCGGTGACCTTCAGGTAGGACGCCGGGATGATCTGGTCGGTGTCGATGTTCTGGATCGGCAGCGGCGCCATCGTCCCCGTGAAGCGCGTGAAGCTTGTGCTCACGACAGGACCTCGCGGACGTCGGTCACCCGGCCCGTGATGGCGGATGCTGCGGCGGTCAGGGGACTGGCCAGGAAGGTGCGGCCGCCGGCGCCCTGACGGCCCTCGAAGTTGCGGTTCGAGGTGCTGACGGCGTACTGGCCGGGCGCCAACTGGTCGCCGTTCATTGCCAGACACATCGAGCAGCCGGCTTCGCGCCACTCGGCGCCGGCGTCGACGAAGACCTGGGCGAGGCCGTCGCGTTCGGCCTGCCGCTTGACGGCGTCGGAGCCAGGGACGATGAGCACCCGCAAGCCGTCGGCCACCTTGCGGCCGCGTAGCACGTTCGCCGCGGCCACCAGGTCGCTGTAGCGCGAGTTCGTGCAGCTACCGACGAAGACGACGTCGATCGGCTTGCCCTGAAGCTGCTGGCCGGGTTCAAGGGCCATGTAGTCGAGCGCCTTGCGGAAGGAAGCCCGCTTCTCGGGCTCGATCGCCTCGTCTTCCGGAACCGCTCCGGCGATCGGGATCGCCATGCCGGGGTTCGTGCCGTACGTGACCATCGGCTCGAGCGCCGAGCCGTCGAGGGTCGTGGTCCGGTCATAGGCCGCTCCCTCGTCGGTGGGAAGCGACCGCCAGTCGTCGAGCGCGGCCTCCCAGGCGTCGCCGGCGGGCGCCATCGGGCGGCCTTCCAGGTACGAGAAAGTGACGTCGTCGGGGGCGATCAGGCCCGCTCGGGCGCCGCCCTCGATCGACATGTTGCAGACCGTCATCCGGCCCTCCATGTCGAGCGCGCGGATCGCCTCACCCGTGTACTCGAAGACGTGGCCGGTGCCGCCGCCGATGCCGAGCCTGGCGATCACCGCCAGGATGATGTCCTTGGCGACCACGCCTTCCTGCAGGCGGCCGTCGACGCGTACCTCGTAGGTCTTCGGCCGGTGCTGCAGCAGGCACTGGGTGGCGAGCACGTGGCCGACCTCGCTGGTGCCGATGCCGAAGGCGAGCGCCCCGACCGCGCCGTGGGTGCTGGTATGGCTGTCGCCGCAGACGACGGTCATTCCGGGCTGCGTGGCGCCCAGTTCCGGTCCGATGACGTGGACGATGCCGCGGCGCTCGTCGCCCATCGCGTAGAGCGGGACGCCGTGCCGCTCGCAGTTCGCCTGCAGCCGGTCGAGCTGGGCGGAGCCCTCCGGGTCGAGTACGCGCAGCCGCGCGTCGTCGATCGAGGGGTCGGTCGGCGTCGAGTGATCCATCGTCGCCAGCGTCAGATCGGGCCGGCGGACCGGGAGCCCTCGTTCGGCCAGCTCGGTGAACGCCTGGGGCGAAGTCACCTCGTGCACCAGGTGCAGGTCGACGTAGAGCGTCGCCGGCAGGCCGCGCTCCTCGGCGGTGACCAGGTGGCGCCGCCAGATCTTCTCGAACAGGGTGCGCGGTGCGCTCATGCGTCCACCGGCTGCGGTCTCGAGACCCTGAGCGTCGCGGGACCTCCCTCGCCGGCCGTGTACTTGGTGCCGATCGCGGTGAGCATCCGGTTGAGAGCCGCCAGGTACGCCTTGGCGGAGGCGACGATGACGTCCGTGTCGGCGCCGTAGCCGCCGAAGACGCGTCCCTTGCCGCGGCCGGAGGTCGGACTCTTGATCCGCACCGTGACCTCGCCCATCGCGTCGATGCCCTCGGTGACGCTGTGGACGTTGTACTCGAGCAGGGTGTTCTCGGCCTCTACCACGGCGTCGATGGCCCGGAAGGTCGCGTCGACCGGTCCGGTGCCGACGCCGGGCGAGATGTACTCGTGACCGTTCGGCCCGCGCAGGCGGGCGGTCGCGGTCGGCATGCCGGGCCGGCCGCAGGAGATCTGCAGCTCGGACAGGGTGAAGATCTCCGTGGGCGCCAGGATCTCCTGGTTCGCCAGCGCCTGCAGGTCGGCGTCGGTGATGTCCTTCTTCTGGTCGGCGAGCTGCTTGAAGCGGCGGAAGGCCTCGCCGAGTTCTTCCCGGTTCAGTTCAAAGCCGAGTTCCTCCATGCGCATCCGGAGCGCGTGCTTGCCGGAGTGCTTGCCGAGCACCAGCCTGCTCTGGGTCAGGCCGACCGTCTGGGGGGTCATGATCTCGTAGGTGCGCTGATCCTGGAGCATGCCGTGCTGGTGGATACCCGCCTCGTGGGCGAAGGCGTTCTCGCCGACGATCGCCTTGTTCCGGGGCACCGCGATGCCGGTGTAGTGGGCGACCAGGCGACTCGTCCGCACCAGTTCCGTCGTGTTGAGACGGGTGCCGACGCCGTAGATCTTCGGCCTCGTGTGGAGCGCCATGACGACTTCCTCGAGCGAGGTGTTGCCGGCGCGCTCGCCAATGCCGTTGATCGTCACCTCGACCTGGCGCGCGCCCGCCTCGATCGCCGCGAGCGTGTTGGCGGTGGCGCAGCCGAGATCGTCGTGACAGTGAGCGGACCAGATGACGTCGTCGGCGCCTTCGGTGTGCTCCATCAGGTAGCGGAAGAGGTCGCCGTACTCGACCGGCATGTCGTAACCGACCGTGTCGGGGATGTTCAGCGTCGTGGCTCCTTCCTTGACGGCGAGCGAGAGCACCTCGACCACAAAGTCCGGATCGGAGCGGCTGCCGTCCTCGGGACTGAACTCGATGTCGTCGCAGAGGGAACGCGCGTGCGCCACCATGTGGCCGACCTGGCTCAGGACCTGGTCCCGGGTCATGCCCAGCTTGCGCTCCATGTGCAGGTCGGAGGTGGCGATGAAGGTGTGGATGCGGGGTTTGGCGGCGTCCCGCACGCCCTGCCAGGCCTTGTCGATGTCCTCGCGCCAGCAGCGGGCGAGCCCCGCGATGACCGGTCCGTCGCCCTTGCCGACCTCGCGGGCGATCCGGCGGACTCCCTCCAGGTCGTCGGGACTGGCGGCGGGGAAGCCCGCCTCCATGATGTCGATGCCCAGAACGGCGAGCTGGCGGGCCACCTCCAGCTTCTCGGCGCTCGTCATCGTCGCGCCCGGCGACTGCTCGCCGTCGCGCAGCGTGGTGTCGAAGATCCGGACCCAGTCTCCGTTGTCTGGCATCGCTACACCTCCTTGGCGTCGAGGAACGGCATCATCCGGCGCAGTTCCCGGCCGACCTCCTCGATCGGGTGGCTCCGCTCCCGCTGCCTTCGGGGATCGAAGCGCGGGCGGCCGTTCCGGTTCTCGGCGATCCAGTCGCGGGCGTAGGTTCCGTCCTGGATGTCGCGGAGCACCTTGTCCATCACGGCCCGCACGTCCTCCGTGATCATCTGATCGCCGGCGTGGTAGCCGCCGTGCTCGGCGGTGTCGGAGACGCTGTACCACATGTAGCCGAGGCCGCCCTCGTACATCAGGTCGACGATCAGCTTCAGCTCGTGCAGGCACTCGAAGTAGGCGACCTCGGGCTGGTAACCGGCCGCGACCAGTTTCTCGAAGCCGGCGCGGACCAGGGCGGAGGCGCCGCCGCAGAGGACGATCTGCTCGCCGAACAGGTCGGTCTCCGTCTCCTCGGCGAAGGTCGTCTCGATCACACCGGCGCGGGTGCAGCCGATTCCCTTCGCGTAGGCCAGGGCATCGGCCAGGGCGCCGCCGGTAGCGTCGTTCTCGACCGCGACCAGGCCCGGCGTGCCGGCGCCCTCGGTGAACACCTCCCGCACCCTGTGCCCCGGCGCCTTCGGCGCGACCAGGGACACGTCGACTTCCTGCGGCGCGTCGATTTCGCCGTAGCGGACGTTGAACCCGTGCGCGAACATCAGCGCGTTTCCCGGCTCGAGGTTCGGGGCGATGTCCTGCTCGTAGAGCTCGGACTGCACCGTGTCGGGCGCCAGGACCATGATCATCTGGGCTCGTGCGGCCGCGGCCGCGTTGCCGAGCACCTCGAGCCCGTCGGCTTCGGCCTTGGCGGCGCTGCCGCTGCCCTCGCGCAAGCCGACGACGACGTGCACGCCGCTGTCGCGCAGGTTCAGGGCGTGGGCGTGGCCCTGGCTGCCGTAACCGATGACGGCGACGGTGCGGCCGTCGAGCCTCGAAAGGTCCGCGTCGTCGTCGTAATAGAGCTTGGCCATCTGGATGGGTTCCTCGTCTGGTGTGTTCAGAGCACGTTGCGGCGTGCCGCCGCGCGGCTGCGGTTGGGCTTGAAGCCCTCGTCCTTCAGGGTGTGGCCGCCGCGGCCCAGGGCGATCATGCCGGTGCGCACCATCTCGACGATGCCGAACGGACGCACGAGTTCGGTGAAGTTCTCGAGTTTCTCTTCCTCGCCGGTGATCTCGACCACCAGGCTTTCGGCGGAGACGTCGATGATCCGGGCCCGGAAGATGTCGCAGAGCTGGATCACCTCCCGCCGGTTGTCCGAGCTGGCCTTGACCTTGACCAGGGCCATTTCCCTCACCACGGAGGGCTGGCTGTGGAGGTGGTCGACGTGGACGACGTCGACCAGTTTGTACAGGTTCTTGACCAGGCGATCCGCTTCCGCGCTGTCCGACTCCATGACGATCGTCATCCGGGACATCTCGTCGCGCTGGGTGCGGCCGACGGACAGGCTGTCGATGTTGAAGCTGCGTCGCCGGAACAGGTTCGCCACGCGGGCAAGGACCCCGGGGCGGTTCTCGACCAGCGCGGCCAGGATGTGCTTCGCCATCGCGGGAGTTCCTCGAGAAACCGGTCGACCTCAGACGCCGAACCGGGAGCCCAGCGCGGGCGCCGCCGCGGCCGTTTCGGACTCCGGCGCCTCGGACTCCGGCGGCGTGGACTCTGGAGTTTGGGGCTCCGGGGCCTTCGCGGCCACTGCCCGCTCCCGGCGCTGTTGTTCGAACTCTTCGGGGGTCGGCCGGCGGATCATGTCGTCGAGGTCGGCGCCCGCCGGCACCATGGGGAAGACGATCTCCTCCTTCTCGACCACGAAGTCGATCAGGGTCGGTCCGGCCGTCTGGGCGCGGGAGGCGTTGACCGCCTCCTCGATCTGGCCGCGCTCGGTGACGCGGACGGTCGGGATGCCGTAGGCCTCCGCGAGCTTGCAGAAGTCCGGGTTGACCATGGGCGTCTGGTTGTAGCGCTCCTCGTAGAAGAACTCCTGCCACTGGCGGACCATGCCGAGGAAGCCGTTGTTGATGATCGCGATGTGGACGTTGACCTGCTCCTGGACCGCAGTGGCGAGTTCCATCATGGTCATCTGGAATCCGCCATCGCCGACGATGGCCCACACTTCCTGGTCGGGGCGGGACATCTTGGCGCCGATCGCGGCCGGCAGTCCGAAGCCCATCGTGCCGAGGCCGCCGCTGGTGATCAGGCTGTGCGGCCGTTCGTGCTGGTAGTACTGGGCCTCCCACATCTGGTGCTGGCCGACATCGGTCACGGTGATGGCCTCGCCGTCCGTGAACTCGAACAGGTCGCGGATGACCTGGGCGCCGAGCAGCTTGCCTTCCGGTACCGCCGGGTGCTGGGGCGCGTCGGCCGGCCGGACGATCTCCCGCAACTCCGAGTCGGCGCGCCACTCGGCGATTCGGTCGAACCAGGCCTCGTTCGGCCGTCGTTCGACCCGCTCGAGCAGCTGGCGCAGGACCTCGCCGAGGTCGCCGACGATGCCCACGTCGACGTTCACGTTCTTGTTGATCTCGGAGGGGTCGATGTCGACGTGGATCTTGCGCGAGTCCCGGGCATAGGTCGCCAGGTTGCCGGTCACCCGGTCGTCGAAGCGCATGCCGAGAGCGATCAGGAGGTCGGCCTGCTGGATCGCGTGGTTCACCTCGGCGCCGCCGTGCATTCCCATCATCCCCAGGCAGAGCGGGTGGTGCTCGGAGATAGCGCCCTTGCCGAGCAGGGTCAGGGCGATCGGAATCTGCGTCTTCTCCGCCAACTGCGCGAGTTCACGGTTGGCGTCCGCCATCGAGATGCCGTGTCCGGCGAGGATGATCGGCCGCTTCGACTTCCGGATCAGTTCCAGGGCCGCGTCGACCTGACGCGCCCGGGCCGCCCGCGGCGGGCTGTAACCGGCGAGTTCGATCGGTTCCGCCGGGTAGACGAACTCGGCCTCCTGGATCTGGACATCCTTCGGGATGTCCACGAGCACCGGTCCGGGCCGTCCGGTGCGGGCGATGTGGAACGCCTCGCGCATCACCTCGGGCAGTTCCTCGATGCTCGTCACCAGGTAGTTGTGCTTGGTGATCGGGAGGGTGATCCCGGTGACGTCCGTTTCCTGGAAGGCGTCGCTGCCGATGGCGCCGGTCGGCACCTGTCCCGTGATGCAGACGATCGGAGACGAATCCATCATCGCGGTGGCGATTCCGGTGACGAGGTTCGTCGCGCCCGGGCCGCTGGTCGCCATCGCCACGCCGACCTTGCCGGTGGCGCGGGCGTAGCCGTCGGCCATGTGCGACGCGCCCTGCTCGTGGCGGGTCAGCACGTGGTGGAGCTGGGGGTACTTCGTCAGGGCGTCGTAGGTGGGCAGGATGGCCCCGCCCGGATAGCCGAAGACGATGTCGACGCCCTCGCGCAACAGGCACTCGCACACGATCTCGGCGCCGGTCAGCACGACGGCGTCCGTGCTCGTGCCCGCTTCCTCGTTCGCCCGGTCCGTTGCGGTCGTTTCGTCACTCATCTCGGCCTCCTCGCATCACCCGGCCAGAGGCGGTGCGGCCTCCTGCAGCCGGGGTACCTGGGTGAGCCAGTTGTGGCGGTCGGGGAGCCGGCCCTCGACCAGCCCGAAGAACTCTTCCTGGAGGTGGTGCGTGATCTCGCCGCGCGTGCCGCTGCCGATCGGAATCCGGTCCACGGAGCGCACCGGACTCACCTCGGCCGCGGTGCCGGTCATGAACAGCTCGTCGGCGAGGTAGAGCTCTTCCCTGGCGATCGGCTGGAAGCGGACGTCGTACTTCAGGTCGCGGGCGATCGTGATGACCGAATCCCTGGTGATGCCGCCCAGGATCGAGTTGTAGAGCGGCGGCGTGTGGATCACGCCGTCCTTGATCAGGAAGAGGTTCTCGCCGGCGCCCTCGCAGACCAGCCCGCGGTCGTCGAGCATGATGCCTTCCGCGTAGCCGTGCTCCCGCGCCTCGATCGACACGAACTGGTTCGTCACGTACTGCCCGCTGATCTTTCCCAGCGGCACGGCCGTGTTCGAGTTGAAGCGCCGCCAGGAACTGATCGCGGCGTCGACGCCCTGTTCGATCGCCTCCTCGCCGAGGTAGCGCCCCCAGCGCACGGCGTAGATCGCCAGCCTGGAACTGCAGGAGGTCGGGTTGAGGCCCATCTCCTCGTTGCCCCGGTAGATCAGCGGCCGGATGTAGCACGACTCCAGGCGGTTGCGAGCCACCGATTCAATGCACAGTTCCTCGACCTGGTCCTCGGTGTAGCCGGGGTCCATGCGCATGATCCGGCAACTGTCGAACAGGCGCCGGACGTGGGGACCGAGGCGGAAGATCGCCGTCGTCTCGCCCGTGTCGTAGGCGCGGATGCCTTCGAACACCGACGAACCGTAGTGCAGGCCGTGGGTGGTGAGGTGGACGGTCGCCTCGTCCCAGGGCTTCCACTGGTCGTCGATCCAGATCCACTCCGATCGTTCTATGGGCATGCAGTTACTCCACTGGCGCTGAACCAAAAAAGCCCCCAGGCGGTGCTGGGGGCTTGAAGTCGCTCAGTTTCCTGTTGGTGCGCCTAGTTAGCCCCCTGGGTCACAAGGACCAGAACCAGAACCAGCAACAGGAGAATGGTGGTGCGAGTCATGGGGTAAGGGATTCCGCTGATCTACCGGGCGGTAGGTCGTGCGGGGGAGCGTAGGAGAGGAGAGGAGCGGCTGTCAAGGGGCCTGCTCGAGCAGCAGCCGGCGGATCCGGCCGGTGACCTCTTCGGATCGGGCGTCGTTCACGAACAGGCAGTACAGCAGGTCGTCGTGGTCGGGGAAGAAGTTCAGGTCGGCGAAGAAGAAGCCGTTGCCGCCGTTGTGGCCAACCATCCGCTCGCCGTTCGGGAGGTGGAAGGTGACCCATCCGTAGCCGTAGAAGGAGTCGCCGTATCCCTCGTCGACATGCTCGCCGAACAGGGCGTCGAGCGACTCGGCGTCTAGCACTTCACCGCCGCGCAGGGCCCGGACCCAGCGGGCCATGTCCTCGACGGTCGAGTGAATGCCGCCGTTGCCGACCAGGTGCCACGAGAAGCCGTCTTCGTCGGTCTGCATGTCGATGACCCGGCCGAAGCGCCGGCCGTCGCGGTAGCCGGCGGCGACGTGTGTCTCCGACCAGTCGGCCAGGCGATATCCGGTGTGTTGCATACCCAGTGGATCGAAGAACTCCCGCCGCAGGAAACCCTCGTAACTCGTGCCGGAGCGGAGTTCGACGATCGCGGCGAGCACGGAGTATCCCGTGTTGGAGTACTCGTGGCGTTCGCCCGGCGGGTCGCGGAGTTCCGTTCGCCACACCGCCTCCAGGTAGCTGTCGCGACCCATGTACTCCTCGTCCGAGCCCAGGGCCGGCGGCAGCCCCGCGGTATGCGTGAGGAGCTGGTGGATCGTGATCCCGGCCTTGTCGGGTGGCGCGTCGGGGAAGAAACGGCCGATCGGATCGTCGACGCGCAGGCGCCCCTGCTCCTGGAGCTTGAGGATCGCGGCGCCGGTGAACTGCTTGGTGATCGAGCCGATCGTCGACACGGTTTCGGGCCGGAAGGGCACGCCGGCTTCCCGGTCCGCCAGGCCGTAACCGGCCAGGTGGAGCACGTCGCCGCCGCGGGACACCAGCACGCTGCCGGCGAAGCCTCCCGCCACTTCTTCCAGCAAGAGGTCGTCGAGGCCGGTGGTGTCGGCCGTGGGCGGAGCGGCGCAGGCCGCGGCAAACGCGATGGCCGCGAGCGGTGTGAGATTCCTGATCGTCATCGTCAGAAAGGCTAGCGCCGAAACGAACACAACGCTCCGAAACGGCGCTACAATCGAGCGTTTACGCGCGCGCTGCGTCTACCTTCCGTGAAGCTGTTTCCACGCCTCGAGTTCCATCGCACCGGGATCGGCCTGCTCCCCGATCCCCACGACCCTGAACCCGGTTCAGCCGTTCATCTGGCCAAGGTGGCCGGGTCCAAGCGGCCGCTGACGTTCTGCAGTTGCTCCACGGGTCGCCGGAGCGGGTGCCGCCACCTGAAGCAGCTCGAGGGTCAGATCCGGGAGCTCCACCAGGTCACTGGATGCAGTTGGTTCGACCTCTTCGCTCACAGCGGCTGGTTCCGGCTGGCCCAGACCCTGTTCGAGGAACGCCTGCCGGCGGCTTCCGAGTGCCTGGTTCTGCAGGAAGGAGCCGGAGAGCCGATTCGCCTGTTCGGTCCTGACGGCGTGGAGGTCCTTCGCTACCTCGAGCAGGCGCCCGCCGCGGTTCGTTTTCTGGAAAGGGTCGGGAAGCTCGCGGGCGGCCTGTCGACCGCGGACCGGTCGGGTCTGCTGGACCGGCTGGCGACGTTCATGCGGACGCCTGAGGAACAGCATCTGAACAAGGCCGGAATGCAGACGAACCGGCAGTTCTTCGAGGGCAGTCTCTGGTTCCGCGTCGCCTACCACGCCCTGAGGGAGTACGGCGACATCGCCGGCGGCAGAGACGAGACGGCCGGGGCGACGGTGAGACTGGAACCGTCGATCGAGTTCTCGAGCGGCAGTTTCTTCCTGGCGGTCAGCGCGGCCGCGGGTGGGCCGGACCTGCTTCAGATCGCCGTTCCGCGGCGCCGGGTGGACGCGGCGCTGGCTTTCCTCACGGAAACGGGGCAGACCTCGGCGGCGCCCCTGTCCGCCGCGGACCTCCTCTACGTCGGTCCCGACACGAGAATCGAAGAGGAACACAAGCTCGGGATCCTGCGCCTCGCCGCGGAAGGGGAGGACGTTCTCGATGAGGAGCGGCGTGAACGCTTCCAGTACGGCGAACTGGTCTTTCTCGAGGAGCTGGGTGTTCTCGTCCGGCGCTCGGACCGGGGCGAGGGCGGCTGGCGCGAGCCCGCCGCTCTCGATCTCGAGCCGGCGCGGGTTCCGACCTTCCGGACCGTGAGGCCGATTCTGGAGCCCGAGCAGGCCTTGGCCGAGAACCCGCTTGCCGCCGTCGGCATCCTGACGGAGTTCGACTACATCGAGATCGAACCGGACGGAGACGAGTCGCTTTCGATCCGCTATGGCTTCGGTGACAGTGACGTGAGTCTCGAGGAACTGTTGGCGGCGAGGGGCGCCGGCCTGCCGTACCTCGAGACGGCGTCGGGCTGGATCGATCTCAACGCGCCGGCCCTCAGGAACCTCGGATCGCTGCCCGCTCAGGCGAGGGCCCGCGCCGAAGGCGCCGGCGGCAACGGCGACCACGGAGGTCTGCGCCTCTCCTCGGCCGAGCTGCTGCGGCTCCAGGCCTCGAGCACGGCGCCAATCCGGGTCGAGGGCGAGGGAAGCCGGCACGACTTCCTGCGGCGCTTCCTGGAGCTCCGCCCGGCCGATCCGATGATCGATCCGGACGGGCTCACGAGTGTCCTGCGTCCCTACCAGAGGCTCGGTGTCGAGTGGCTGAAGTTCCTGTACGAGAACGATCTGGCCGGCCTTCTGTGCGACGACATGGGCCTGGGCAAGACGCACCAGGCGATGGCCCTGATGGTCATCCTGCGGGAGCAGTTGGGGATCGACGATCCGTTTCTGGTCGTCTGTCCCCGCACCGTGATCAGCCACTGGCGCAACAAGCTCCGGGAGTACGCGCCGGGTTTGCGTCCGGCGTACTACCACGGACCGCAGCGTGACCTCGAGGAGTCGCTGGCCGACGGCGACGTGATCCTCACTTCGTATGGGGTGATGCGCAACGACGTCGAGCGGTTCGGTGAACGGCGCTGGGGCCTCATCGTGTTCGACGAGGTGCAGCAGATCAAGAACCGGAGCACTCAGGGCTACCGTGCCGCCGTGGCGCTCGGGGCCCGGATGAAGCTGGGGATGACGGGCACGCCGATCGAGAACTCACTCACCGAACTGAAGGGCCTGTTCGATCTCGTGCTGCCGGGCTACCTGGGAGGCGACGACACCTACCTCGATCTCATCGGAACGAACGAACTCGATGCCGACTCCTGGTACGCGGTGAACCTGCGGCGGCTGACCGCTCCCTTCGTTCTTCGCCGGGTGAAGACCGCGGTGCTGGATGAGCTGCCGGAGAAGATCGAGGACGTGCGAACCTGCCGTCTGAGCGCCGAGCAATTCGACCTGTACCGCCAGACGATCGAAACGAAGGGCGTGACGTTGATGAACGCTCTGCGGAGCGAGCGGGGCGCCCTCCCGTATATCCACATCTTCGCCCTGCTGAACATGCTGAAGCAGATCTGCGATCATCCCGCGCTGGCGGTGGGCGATCTCGACCGCTACGAGAACTACGAATCCGGCAAATGGGACCTGTGCAAGGAGCTGCTCGAAGAGAGCTTCGACAGCGGCCAGAAGGTCGTCGTCTTCAGCCAGTACCTGGGGATGATCGGGATCCTGGAGCGCCACCTGACGAAGCTCGGGGTCGAGTTCGTCACCCTGACGGGTTCGACCCGCGAGCGCGGGAAGGTCGTCGACCGCTTCAACGACGACGAGGACTGCCGGGTCTTTCTGGGAAGCCTGAAGGCGGGCGGCACCGGGATCGACCTGGTCGGAGGTTCGGTCGTCATCCACTACGACCGCTGGTGGAACGCGGCCCGCGAGGACCAGGCGACCGACCGGTTGTACCGCATCGGCCAGAAGCGGGCGGTCCACGTCTTCAAGCTCATCACCGAGGAGACGCTCGAGGAGCGCATCGCCGCGATCATCGACCGCAAGCGCCGCCTCATGGAGAGCGTGGTGCAGGAGGACGACCCCCAGCTCAAGAAGATCTTCTCGCGCGAAGAGTTGATCGAGCTGCTGCAGGGGCCGGGCCTCGACGAGCCGCTGTAGGGCCGGCCAATAGGGTATTGGGCCGATGACGACCAGGATCGAGCTGTACGACACGACGCTCCGCGACGGGACCCAGCGCGAGAACATCTCCCTGTCGCTGGCGGACAAGCTGGCGATCGCCCGGCGGCTGGACGCCTTCGGCATCCCCTACCTCGAGTGCGGCTGGCCCGGTTCCAACCCGAAGGACGCCGACTTCTTCGCCGCGATCCGCGATGTCGAACTCGAGCAGACGAAGATCTGCGCCTTCGGCAGCACGCGCCGCAAGAACGACACCTGCAACCGCGACGGCAACATCCAGGCCCTGGTGGCGGCGGAGACGCCGGTGGTGACGGTTTTCGGCAAGAGCTGGGATCTCCACATCGAGAAGGTGCTGGAGACCGACATCGCCGAGAACGAAGCGATGATCCGGGACTCGGTCGGCTACCTCAAGGACCTCGGACGCGAGGTGATCTACGACGCCGAGCACTTCTTCGACGGTTTCGCCGCGAATCCCGAGTGCGCCCTCGGTACCCTGCGCGCCGCGGCCTCAGCGGGCGCCGACTACGTCGTGCTTTGCGACACGAACGGCGGCTCCCTGCCGTGGCAGATCGAGGCCGGCGTCGAGGCGGTGGTGGCCGAACTGGGCGACCAGGCGCGGATCGGCATCCACACTCACGACGACGGCGGTTGCGGCGTCGCCAACTCGCTCGCCGCCGTGCGCGCCGGGGCGGTCATGGTCCAGGGCACGATCAACGGCTACGGTGAGCGGGTAGCAAACGCCAACCTGGTCACCATCCTGCCCGACCTGCAGTGCAAGATGGGCTGCTCCTGCGTCCCCGACGAGCGCCTCCGGGAGTTGACGGCCCTGTCGCGCTACGTCGCCGAGGTGGCGAACATCGCGCACGACGACCATCTGCCCTATGTCGGCCGGAGCGCCTTCGCGCACAAGGGCGGCGTTCACGTCGCCGCCATGCTCAAGGAGCCGGCGAGCTACCAGCACCTGGAGCCCGAACGGGTGGGCAACGAGATGCGCGCCGTGGTTTCCGAACTCTCGGGTCGCGGCAACATCGCTCATCTCGCGGCGGGCGCCGGGATCACGGAGACCCCCCACGCGCGTGAGGTGCTGTACAAGGTCAAGGAGCTGGAGAACCGCGGCTACAGCTTCGAGGCCGCCGAGGCGTCCGTCGAGCTCATGCTGCGACGGGCGGAACCGGGCTACGAGGCGCCGTTCCGCCTGATCGACTTCCTGACCGTCGTCGAGCACCGCGATGGTCGGGGTCTCGTCGCCGAGGCGACGGTCAAGGTCGAGGTGCCGGACGGCACGATCGCCCATACGGCCTCCGAGGGCAACGGCCCGGTCAACGCGCTGGCGCACGCGCTGCGCAAGGCGCTGGAGCCGCACTATCCGGCGTTGGGCGAAATGCGGCTCGCCGACTACAAGGTCCGCATTCTGGACAGCGCCCAGGGCACGGCCGCCACGACCCGGGTGCTCGTGGACTTCGTCGCCGGCGGCCAGCGCTGGACCACGGTCGGCGCGGGCACGAACATCATCGAGGCAAGCTGGGAAGCGCTTTCCGACGCGATCGAGTTCGGCTTGACGCAGTAACGCTCAGCGGGCGAAGGCGCCCCTGGCGCCGATCGCCTCGAAGGGCTCCATGCCGACGCAGGTGCAGATCAGGTGGCGGTCGCCGTGGGCGTTGTCGACCCGGCCGACCGGAGGCCAGTACTTGTGTTCGTCGTTCCACGGGGCCGGGAACGCCGCCTGCCGGCGGGAGTAGGAACGGTTCCACTCGTCGGCGCTGATCGCCGCCGCGGTGTGCGGCGCGCCGCGCAGCGGGCTGTCCTTGATCTCGATGTCGCCGCGTTCCACCGCGGCGATCTCGGCGCGGATCGCGATCATCGCGTCACAGAAGCGGTCGAGTTCGGCCTTCGACTCGCTCTCGGTCGGTTCGACCATCAGTGTGCCGGCCACCGGGAAGGACATGGTCGGCGCGTGGAAGCCGTAGTCGATGAGTCGCTTGGCGACATCGTCGACCTCCACGCCCGAGGCCTTGAAGCTGCGCAGATCGAGGATGCACTCGTGAGCCACAAGGCCGCTGGCGCCACGGTAGAGGACGGGGTAATGGGTTTCGAGCCGGTGGGCGATGTAGTTCGCGTTCAGGATCGCGGCTTCCGTGGCGCTGCGCAGTCCGGCGGCGCCCATCATGCGAATGTAGGCCCAGGAGATCGGCAGGATCGAGCCGCTGCCGACGGGCGCCGCGCTCACCGCGCCAACCGCCCCGTCTCCCTGGCTGCCCGCACTGTCCGACTGCCCGATCGACGCGAGGGGGTGCCGTGGCAGGAAGGGCGCGAGATGGGCGGCGACCGCGATCGGACCCATGCCCGGACCGCCGCCGCCGTGGGGGATGCAGAACGTCTTGTGCAGGTTCAGGTGACAAACGTCGGCGCCGTACTCGCCGGGCCGGCAGACGCCGACCTGGGCGTTCATGTTCGCGCCGTCGAGGTAGATCTGCCCGCCGCGGTCGTGAACGATGGCGCAGATCTCGCGGATCGCCTCCTCGAACACGCCATGAGTTGACGGGTAGGTGACCATCAGCGCCGCGAGGTCTTCGCTGTGGGTTTCCGCGCGGGCGCGCAGGTCGTCGAGATCGATGTTGCCCTCCTCGTCGCAGGCGACCGGCGCGACCTTCAGCCCGGCCAGCACCGCGCTGGCGGGGTTGGTGCCGTGAGCGGAGGTGGGGATGAGACAGACGTCGCGGGTCCCCTCGCCGCGGCTCGCGTGGTAGCTCCGGATCGCGAGCAGACCGGCGTACTCTCCCTGGGAACCGGCGTTCGGCTGCAGGGAAACGGCGGAGAAGCCCGTGATGTCCGCGAGCCAGCCTTCCAGGTCGCCGCAGAGCCTCCGGTAGCCCGTCGTCTGGTCTTCGGGGGCGTAGGGATGCATGTGGGCGAATCCACGCCAGGTGATCGGCATCATTTCCGCCGTCCCGTTCAGCTTCATCGTGCACGAGCCGAGCGGGATCATGGAGGTGGTCAGCGACAGGTCGCGCGCCTCCAGCCGGTGCAGGTAGCGGAGCAGTTCGGTCTCGGAGCGGTAGCTGCTGAACACCGGATGATCGAGGCAGGGCGTCGTCCGGCGCAGCGCGGCCGGCAGGGGCTCCGTCCCGCCGGCCGGAGACTCGTCGGCCGAAACGGCCGAGCCGACTTCGGCGAAAGCGGCGAGCACCGACTCGATGTCGTAGTCGGTCGTCGTTTCGTCGCAGGCGACCGAGATGGCGCCCGAGCCCCACTCCCGCAGGTTCAGCTTGCGGCGCCGGGCCGCCGCGAGCACCTGGCGTTCCTCCGCGACACTGCCGACTTCGGCCGTCACCGTGTCGAAGAACGTGCCGGAGCGAAGCGTGAAGCCGAGGGCGCGCAGGCGTTCGGCAAGACGTGCGGCGCGGCGGTGGACCGCTTCGGCAATCGATTCGAGCCCTTCCGGACCGTGGTAGACGGCGTAGAAGCTCGCGATCACCGCCGGCAGCACCTGGGCGGTGCAGATGTTGCTGGTGGCGCGGTCGCGGCGGATGTGCTGTTCCCGGGTCTGGAGCGCCAGACGCAGCGCCGGCCGGTGATCGTCGTCGTGGGTGACGCCGACCAGGCGGCCCGGCAGCCGCCGCTTCAGCCGGTCGCGGACGGCGATGTAGGCCGCGTGCGGTCCGCCGAAGCCCATCGACAGGCCGAAGCGCTGGGTGCTGCCGACCGCGACGTCGGCGCCCCAGGCGCCGGGGGCCTCGAGCAGGCAGAGGGCGAGCGGGTCGGCGGCGGCGATCGTCATGCCGCCGGCTTCGCGCATCCGTTCGGCCAGCCCCCGGTAGTCATGAACGCTGCCGTCGGTGGCCGGTTGCTGGACCAGGGCCGCGAACACGCCTTCCGGGTCCAGGTCCCCCTCCGGGCCCAGGTCTTCGTGATCGCCGACCTCGACCTCGACGCCGAGCGGCTGGGCGCGGGTCCGGACCACCTCGATCGTCTGCGGGTGACAGCCCTCCGACACGAAGAACCGTCCCTGGCGCCGCTTCTCGGCCCAGCACAGCGTCATCGCCTCGGCGGCGGCGGTCGGCTCGTCGAGCAGGGAGGCGTTCGCCACCTCGAGGCCGGTAAGGCTGGCGATCATCGTCTGGAAGTTGAGCAGCGCCTCCAGCCGGCCCTGGGAGATCTCCGGCTGATACGGCGTATAGGCCGTGTACCAGCCAGGGTTCTCGAGGACGTTGCGCTGGATGACAGGCGGCGTGACGCAGCCGTGGTAGCCCATGCCGATGAAGCTGCGCAGCACCTGGTTGCCGGCGGCGATCTCGTCGAGTTCGACCAGCGTCGCGGCTTCGGAAGCCGGCGGCGGCAGTTCGAGGCCGCCGTTGGAACCCTCGCCGCGGATCGCGGTCGGCACCGCGGCGTCGATCAGGCTCGCGAGCGACGACTGTCCCAGCGCCTCGAGCATCTGTTCGATCTCGGTGGCCCGGGGGCCGATGTGGCGGTCGGCGAAGGGCAGGGCGCCGCTTGCGGTGGATTCGGCCGCTGTCATGGTTTGCCGTGTCATAGCTTGCTGAAGAGCCAGGCGACGTAGCCCCCATAGGCTGCCACGAGCAGCGTCCCCCAGGTCCGTCCGATGCTGCGGCCGTGTCGCAGGAGATAGACGGCGAGGAACATGAGGAGGCTGAAGACGAGCATGACCGAGGCGTCCAGGCCCTCGGCGAGGAAGGTCGTTTCGAAGGGGCGGATGAGGATCGCGGCCGGCAGGACGAGCAGGATGTTGAACACGTTCGAGCCGACGATGTTTCCCAGCACGATGCCGTGGTGATTCCGGTAGGCCGCCACCAGGCAGGCGGCGAGTTCGGGCACGCTCGTGCCGAAAGCCACGACCGTGAGTCCGACGACCTTTTCGCTGACGCCGAGGTCCAGCGCCAGATCCTTCGCCGCGGGTACCAGGATCTCGGCCGCGCCGACGGCGAGCAGGATGAGTCCCGCGAGGGTGCCAAGGACGGACTTGAGGGTGCTGACGCCCTGGGGATCGGCTGGTTCGGCGTCGCCGGCTCGGACCAGAACGATCAGGAAGTACGCCATCAGCGCGAGCAGCACCAGGCCTTCGAACCGGCCCAGACGGCCGAAGGCGGTGAAAGTCAGGACGAGCAGGGAAGTTGCGAGCATGAAGGGCAGCTCGCGGCGGACCAGACGGATCGCCTGGCGCTCGGCGCCGTCGCTGTGGTTGTGGAGAGGCACGACGAGTGCCGAGATGCCAAGGATCAGTCCGACGTTGGCGATGTTCGAGCCGACCACGTTGCCGTAGACCAGCCCGGCGGAGTCCCGCAGCGCGGCTGCTATCGCCACGCCGAGTTCCGGCGCCGAGGTGCCGAAGGCGACGACGGTCAGCCCAATCACCGTCGGACTGACGCGCAGCACCGCGGCCAGGCCGGTCACGGAGCGCACGAGGATCTCGCCGCCGGCCCAGAGCACGGCGATGCCGAGAACGATCAGCAGCAGCGAGATCAAGGGGTGGTCTTGGATCCTGGGCGAGCGGTCCGGCGGCTACGGGAAGATCCCGGCGGTGCGGTAAGAGGCGGCGACCTTATCGATTGCCAGCACCATTGCCGCCGTGCGCAGGTCGACCTCGGGGCCCAGCTTGTTCCGGTACCGGCGGATGTGATGGTAGGCGGTCGCCATCGTCTCCTCCAACCCCGAGTTCACAAGGTCGATCTCGTCGGCTCCCCGGGCCAGGATCCTGACCTCGGCCTGGCTGAAGCTGGCGCCGGTCGCCGAGCTCATCGCGTTCAGCAGATCCCGGCGCACGCTCTCCTCGAACCGCTTCTGCATCCGTCCGAAGCGGACGTGGGAGAGGTTCTTCAGCCACTCGAAGTAGGAGACGGTGACGCCGCCGGCGTTGAGATACACGTCCGGAATCACCAGGATGCCGCGCTTGGCCGCCGCCGCGCTGGCCGCCGAGCTGGTCGGGCCGTTCGCCGCCTCGGCCAGGATGCGGCAGGAGATACGGCCGACGTTTTCCCTCGTGATCTGGTTTTCGAGGGCTGCCGGGATCAGGATGTCGCAGTCGAGTTCGAGCGCCTTGTGGCTTTGCTCGATGTTGGAAGCGCCCGGGAAGTCCAGGATCGAGCCGGTGCTTCGTCTGTGCTCGACCACATCGTCCAGGTCGAGGCCGTCCGGACTGGCAATCGCGCCCTCGTACTCGGCCAGGCCGACCAGCTTGGCGCCGGCGTCCTGCAGGTACCTGGCGGCGTGATAGCCGACGTTGCCGAGCCCCTGGATCACGATCCGTTTGCCGGCGACACCCGGTTCGAGGCCGAGCTTCGCCATGTCGTCCTCGAACGAACAGGCTTCGCGGATACCGAAGAAAACGCCCAGTCCGGTCGCCTGGGTGCGGCCCTGAATGCCACCGTGTTCGACCGGCTTGCCCGTCACGCAGGCGGCGACGTTGACCTCGCCGTGCTCGATCTGGGAATAGGTGTCGGCGATCCAGGCCATCTCCTGTTCGCTCGTGCCGTAGTCGGGCGCCGGCACGTCCTTCCCCGGTCCGATGAAGGACTTGCGCTGGAGTTCGGCGGTGTAGCGCCGCGTCAGACGCTCCAGCTCTCCCTTGGAGTACTTCCGGCGATCGATGCAGATCCCGCCCTTGGCGCCGCCGAAGGGAACGTCGACGAGAGCGCACTTGTAGGTCATGAGCGCCGCCAGCGCCATGACCTCGTCCTCGTTCACATTCGTCGCGTAGCGGATGCCGCCCTTGGTCGGCAGCCGGTGATGGCTGTGTTCGGCGCGCCAGGCGTGGATGACTTCGATCGTGCCGTCGTCCCGCCGCAACGGGAAGCTCATCCGGTAGACCGAGTTCACCCACTTCACCTGCTCCAGCAGAGTGGGGTCGTGCTCCGTGTACTTCGCCGCCCGGTCGAAGGCGACGTTCACCTGCTCGAAGAACGTCAGGTGTGGCGCGGCCCGCTCCGCTTCCGGCTTGACCGCGGCGACCGTCACTTCGGAATCCTCGTCATCTTCATGCACCTCCTCAGAGGTCAACCGCTTTCAGGGCCAACCTATGCCCAGCGTTCCGGCTCGTCAATCGGAACCGTCCAGCCGCCGCGCTTCGATTGCCGCTTCGGGATAGAAGTTGCTGCGGTCGGCGGCGACGAAGGCGTAGACGCGGATGCCGGCCAGGTGGGCAATGTCCAGGGCCAGGCTCGACGGCGCGCCGACCGCGGCAATCACCGGGATGCCGGCCACCGCCGCCTTCTGGACGATCTCGAAACCGAGACGGCCGCTGACCGCGAGGATCGTGTCGAAAAGAGGCAGCCGGTTCGCCCGCAGCGCCTTGCCCACGACCTTGTCGACCGCGTTGTGGCGTCCGATGTCCTCGCGAAGCCAGAGCAGCGCGGGCCGCCCGCCGGCGACCTCGAACAGGGCCGCCGCATGAACGCCGCCGGTGTCGTCGAAGAGAGCCTGGCCTTCCTGCATGGCCGCCGGCAGCTCCTGGACCAGGCGCCGCTCGCGGTCCGGGTCCAGATCGAGCGGGCGGATCGCCGGCAGCCGCACCCAAAGGTCCTCGAGTGAGGGCTTGCCGCAGACTCCGCAGGCGCTGGTGACGCGGAAGGCCCGTTCCCGCTTCCTGGTCTCGGCGCGACGGTTCGTTGCCCGGCGCCCCCTCGCCGAGAGCCGGACGTCGACGATCGATCCGGGGACGGTCGGCTCGGCGTCCGGCGGCGACGCCTCGTCCAGCCGCGGCGCTCCGCCCACGATCACGTCCTCGACATCGGCCATCTGCTCGATCATCCCCTCGGCGTGGAGGTATCCGAGCGCGAGGTCCCGCTCCGCGCCGGGGCTGCGCATCGTCACGACGACGGCGTCGCCGTCGACCCGGATCTCGAGCGGTTCCTCGACCGCCACCACGTCGCGCCCGAGGTCGCCGGAGCGCTCGACCAGCGCGCTACGCTCCGCTCGCGTCTCGGGTACCGCCGGCTTCACGCCAGGGCTTCCGTTCGTTCGACCCGTACCCGGACGCCGTACTCCGGCTCGCCGGAGTCGGGGTCCAGGGACCAGGGCAGCAGCTCCATGCACTCGGGCCAGTGCGCTTCGACGTTTCCGGCCTTGATCTGCCCGAACCGGGCGACGAACTCGATCCGTGACACCGGCGACGAGACGACGACCCGCTGGCCGGCGCCGATGCCGCGTGCCCGTCCATCGTCCGCGTTCATCAGCAGGTCGGAGCGCTCGAGGCCGGTCAGGGGATCGCGCCCGGCGTGGACCATCGAGTTGAACTGCCGCCCGCGTCGCGTGGAGAGGAAGAGCTCGCCGTCGAGCAGCTCCCGATCCGCCGGCGCTTCGACCGCATGGAACCGCGCGCGGCCGGATGGCGTGGCGAAGCGCCCGTCCTCGAACAGGTGCGGACCGCCCCACTGGAGCTGGTCGCCCTTTCGCTTCAGGTTCTCGATCCCGGCGTAACGTGGTTGGACCAGGGCGATCTCGTCCCGGATCGAGGCCGTGTCCGGGAAGTCGAGCGCGCCCGCCGGCTCCGGTCGGACCCTGGAGACGACCTCGCACAGCACCTCCCACTCCGGCCGGCATTCGCCGAGCGTTCGGCTTTCGGCGCCGTCGTGGCGAATCGAGGGCGAGAAGACGATGCGCCGCTCCGTCGTCGTTTCGGTCACGCCGCCGGGGATCTCGTAGCGGGTCGTCGCCGGCAGCAGCAGCACGGTGTCGCTCGGTTCGACCAGCATGGCGCTGTTCAGCACGACATCCTGGTGAATGCGAAGCGCGGGCCGATGCAGGGCGCTCTTCTGGCGTTCGGGTTCCGGCGCCGTCTCGAGGAAGTTGCCGCCGACGATCCACCACGCGTCGATCGCCCCTGCCGCCGCCGCCTCGATCTGCCCGGTGGCCGCCAGGCCGGGGCCGCGCGGCGGTTGGAAGCCCCAGGCGTCCGCCCAGCGGTCGAGGACTTCCGTGTCCGACTCCGGGGTGCAGCCGACCTCGGCACCCCCCTGCACCCCGGAGTGACCGCGAATCGGCACGAGGCCGGCTCCGGCCTTGCCAGGAAGCCCGCGCATCAGGCCCAGGTTGGCGAGCGCCAGCACGGTGTCGACGCCGTGGCGGTGCTGGGTCAGCCCCATCGACCAGACCAGGATCGTTTTTGGCCTGGAGCAAAGAAGGCTGGCGAAGCGTTCCATCTCGGCGCGCGGCGCGCCGCTGGAGCGCTCGATCGTCTCCCAGGAGGTGTCGCGGAGCGCCGTCTCGACCTCGGCGAAGTTCTCGGTTGAGCGTTCGACGAAATCGCGCGCGACTCCTCCTGGACGGTCGAGCAGTGCCTTCATCGTGCCGTTGAGGAAAGCGAGATCGCCGCCGGTATCCACGGCGAACCAGTGTTCGGCGAGGTCGGTGCCGAACAGGGCGCTCGACGCAACCGATGGCACCCAGTAACGGTCGAGGCCGGGTTCCCGGTAGGGGTTCACCACCGCGATCTCCGTGCCGCGGCGGCGCGCGAAGTGAAGGTACTTGATGGTGACCGGCTGGTTGTTCGGCACGTTGGAACCGAAGAACACGATCAGGTCCGCATCGAGCCAGTCGCGATAGGAGTTCGTGGCCGCGCCGACCCCCAGGGCGCGCCTGAGCGCGATGGTCGACGCGGCGTGGCAGAGGCGGGCGGCGGTGTCGACGTGTGGCGTGCCGAAGAACCGGGCGGCCTTCTGCGCCACGTAGTAGGTCTCGTTGGGAATGCCGCGCGAGGTCAGGAAGAAGGCCGCGCGCGTGGGGTCGCGTTCGCGGACCTGGGCCAGTCCGGAGACCGCGACATCGACTGCCTCGGGCCAGGAGACGCGCTGGAAACCCGGCTCGCCGGCACGCCGCAGCATCGGGTGCGCCAGCCGTCCCAGACCGCGCAACGCCGTCGAGCCGCGCGCGGCCAGAGCTTCGGCGTCGGCAAGCAGCGCCGGGTCGAGCGCCGGCATCGTGTTCAGCCGCAGCAGATCCAGCCGCACCATGCACAGGTGCACGCCGTCCAGCGTCCAGTCGCGCAGCCCCGAAGTCCCCAGCGCGCAGCCGTCGCAGACACCGTCCCGCAGAATGCGCCACGCGTAGCCCGCTTCGTCCCGGTTCCGCCAGGCCACCTTGGCCATTTCCAGGTAGTGGCGCGGCTTGGTTTGCCCCAGGCCAAAGGGGGTCCGCAGGCTGGGACTCACTAGCCGATCATAGAAGAGCGGGAACGTTAGAGTGTCGGCGGTGCGGATCTTCCGAGTCGTTCTCGTCCTGACGGTGGCGGTCGCTCCGGCCGCGGCGTCGGCGCAGAGCGGGCAGGCGGAAGTCACCCCTGCCTTCGGGCCCGAGAACTTCGCCGCCGCGGTCGATCCGCGGGCCGACGGTTGGGACACCGAGGCGCTCAGCGAACAGGCTGAGGCCCAGCTCAAGAGCGTCGCCGCGTGGCTTGCGGAGGTTGCCGCGAATGGCGCCGACGCCGTGCCGTCCGGTGACGTCGCGTCGGTCGTCGATCAGGCGTTCGAGTCGCCGGGGTTCGTGCCCGGTGAACTGACCGCGCGCTACCGCGGTACGACGTTCGCCGTCGAGAGTGGGAACGTGAGTGGCGCGGCTACGGCTTATCGCGGCGCCCAGGGCTTCAGGCGGGCACTCGGCGCCCTGGCCGGGCGGCTGACCGGCGACGGGTCGCCGCGGGCGGACTTCAAGCTCTACTCGGTCGACGCCGGTTCCGCCGGCTTCACGACCCTCGCGTACTTCGAGGCCTCGGTCGCGGGACCGGCCGGCAGCCGGCAGTTGAACGCGGTCTGGTCGACCATCTGGAGCTTGCCGGCGAGCGGCGTCGGCAAGCCGTTGCTGCTGAGGGTCGAGGTCTCCGACTACGAGGAGACCTCGACTCCCCGCGGCCCCCTCTTCGTCGACGTCACTGAAGCCGCCGTCGGCCACAACCCGAGCTACCGGGACCAGTTGCTGCAGTCGCCCGACGCCTGGCTCAACCGGATCCCGAAGGCGGCCGGCTACAACAAGACTGGCTGGCAGGGCGTGTCGGTGGCCGACGTCAACGGGGACGGGCTCGACGACATCTTCCTGCCCGAGCAGGGCGGCCTGCCGAACCGCCTCTATGTCCAGAACCGGGAGGGCACGTTCGACGACCGTTCGGCCGAAGCGGCGGTCGACTACCTGGAGCGCGCTCTCGCCGGGCTGTTCGTCGATCTCGACAACGACGGCGATCCGGACCTCGTTCTGTCCAGCCGTCCCGCGGTTCTCGTGCTCGAGAACGACGGCAGCGGCCGATTCGCCCGCGTTCGCCACATCGCCGGCAACATCCCGGACAGCAACTCGCTGTCGGCCGCGGACGTCGACGGCGACGGCGACCTCGACCTCTACGTCTGCGCCTACCGGCGTGCCTACGACGAGCGGGGCGTCGCCAGTCCCGTGCCCTACCACGACGCGAACAACGGCGGCCGGAACGTGCTGCTGCGCAACGACGGCGGCTTCCGCTTCGTCGACGCGACCGTCGAGGCGGGACTCGATGTGAACAACCGCCGTTTCAGCCTGGCCGCGTCCTGGGAGGACTTCGACGGCGACGGCGACGCGGACCTCTACGTGGCGAACGACTACGGCCGCAACAACCTGTACCGCAACGACGGCGGCCGCTTCGTCGACGTGGCCGGGGAGGCCGGAGTCGAGGACATCTCGTCCGGCATGTCCGTGAGCTGGGCCGACTACAACCGGGACGGGCGGATGGACGTCTACGTCGGCAACATGTTCTCGGCGGCCGGCAACCGGATCACCTATCAGCGGAAGTTCGAGCGGGATCGGCAGCGCGCCGGCCCGCTGGCGGAGGTCCAGCGGATGGCGCGCGGCAACTCCCTGTTCGCGGGTGCTTCGGGCGGCGGATTCCACGATCGCAGCGTGGACGCCAACGTCACGATGGGCCGGTGGTCCTGGTCGTCGGTCTTCGCCGACATCGACAACGACGGCTGGGAGGATCTGGTGGTCGCCAACGGCAACCTGACCCAGACCCTCCCGGACGACCTGTGAAGCTTCTTCTGGCGGCAGGTCGTGCCGCGCGCGCCCAGTTCGCCGGATGACCGATCGCTGGAGCCGTATCTCGAGTCCCTGCGCGCGCTCCACGAACGGCTCGACGAGGGACTCTCCTTCAGCGGCAACGAGCGGAACTGTGCCTTTCTGAACCTGGGTGCCAGCCTGAACCCGGGCCAGGCTGGCGGCGCCTTCGCCAACGCTTCGGCGGTCAGCGGCCTGGACTTCCCGGACGATGGTCGCGGCGTCGCCTTCCTCGACCTGGAGGGCGACGGCGACCTCGATGTGGCGATCAGCAACCGGACCGCGCCGCGGTTGCGGCTGATGCGGAACGAGTTGCCGGCGGGGGACCGGTTCGTCGCTCTGCGCCTCGAGGGAGACGGCGCCGGCACCAACCGGGACGCGGTCGGAGCGCGGGTGGAAGTCCCGACCTCGTCCGGCATCCTCCGGCGCTCCGTCCGCGCCGGCGAGGGTTTCCTCTCGCAGTCGAGCCGCTGGCTCCACTTCGGCCTGGGCGACAGCGAGGTTTCGGGTCCGGTGAGGGTCCGCTGGCCCGGGGGCGGCCGCGAGACGTTCGCGGGCGTCGAGGCCGGTCGCCGCTACCGGATCGTCCAGGGCAGCGGCAGGGCGGAGGCCGTGCCGGCGCCGCCGGGGCGGACACGCTTGACGCCGCGCGCCCAGGAAGCGCCGGCAGCGACCACGGGCGCGCGCGTCGTGCTGGCGCCGCGTCCACCGGCCCCTTCGTTGACGCTTCGCTCCTTCGACGCCTCCGAACCGGTCGCGGTCGAGGCGGGCCGGGGCCGGCCGGTGCTGGTCAACATCTGGGCGAGCTGGTGCGTTCCCTGCCGTTTCGAGTTGCAGGACCTGGCGAACGAAGCAAGCGCACTTCGCGCCGCGGGCCTTGAGATCGCCGCGCTGTCGACGGACGGCATGGGCGAGGTTGCGACGACGACCGAAGAGGCCGCGCGGAGCTTCATGGACGAGATCGGCTTCCCGTTCCCGCACGGGATGGCGACCGGGGAGACGCTGGACAAGGTCGAGATCGTCAAGAGGTCGCTGTTCGACCGACGCTTCCCGCTGTCGCTGCCGTTCTCCATGCTGCTCGACGGCGAGGGCCGGGTCGCCGTGCTCTACCGGGGAGGCGTCACCGCCGGTGACCTGATCGCGGACCTCGAACTGCTGGGCGCCGGGGATTCCGACCTGCGCGCCGCGTCGGCGGCGCTTCCGGGCCGCTGGTACACGGAACCCCCGGACGAGGTATCGCTCGCGAGCTACGCGCGCTGGTACGAGGAGCGGTTTCCCGATGAGTCGGTGGCCCTGCTGCGGCGTTCGGTCGAGGTGGAGCAGGCGCGCCTCGACGATGGCGGCCCGGTTTCCGCCAGCGGCGCCGCGTCGTTCGAGCGGCAGGGGGCGCGGGATCGCCTCTTCAAGTCGCTCCAGCGCCTGACGGTGCTCGAAGGCCGGCGCGGGGACAACGAAGCGGCTGCCCGGTACGCCCGCGCCGCCCTCGACCTCGAACCCGACGATCCGACGGCGCGGGCCGCCTGGCAGAACGCTCTCCTCGACGCCGGCGACACCGGTTCGGTACGGGCGCAGGCCGAGGCCGCGCTTGCCGCCGATCCGGGAGACGTGGCGGCGCGCGTGCGCCTTGCCGAACTGCTCGACGGGGAGGGCCGAACCGACGAGGCGTTGCGGGAGCTCGGGCGCGCGGTGGAGGAGAGTCCGCGTGACGTGGAGTTGCGGTATCTCTACGGCCAGTTGCTCGGCAAGGCGGAGCGCCTGCGGGAGGCGATGGAGCAGTTCGCGGCCGTCGTCACCCTCGATCCGCGCCACGTCGAAGCGCACCGGATCCTGGCGGAAGCCGCCGTCCGCAGCGACGAACTCGCCGCCGCCTGGGGACACTACCGGGCGATCCTCGAAGTCGAGCCGCGGGACACGGAGGCGCTCTACGGTGCGGCCGGAATCGCGGCCGCCGCGGGCCGCCTGGAAGAGGCGATCGAGAACTACCGGGCGCTGCTTTCGCACGACCCCGATCACGCCGCTGGCCGCCACGAATTCGGACTGTCCCTGATCCGCAGTGGTCCGGCCGGCGCCGCCGAAGGCGCGGAACACCTCCGCCGCGCCTACGTCGAGGACCGGAATCTCCTGGCGCGGGGCAACGACATCGCCTGGACCCTGGCGACCCATCCGGATGCCGGTCGGCGCGACGGCCAGCTCGCTCTCCTCATCGCCCTCGAACTGAACGCGGTAGCCGGCGGCGCCGAGCCGGCTCTGCTCGAGACCCTCGCGGCCGCCCAGGCCGAGACCGGCGACTTCGAAACGGCAGCGCGCACGGTGGAGTCGGCGCTCGAGATCGTCGGCGACGCGCGAAACGACTCCCCCGACCGGGAGCGACTGCTCGCGCTGCTGAACCGGCGGCTCGAGCAGTACCGGCAGGGGATTCCTGTCAGAGGTCAATAGAGCCGGCGGGGACGCCGGCGCACCCTGTGGTTTCTATCGGAAGTCGTGGCTCGGGATCCGCTCCAGGCGGTCGATGGGCCAGAACTTGTCCGCCTTGACGGATAGCGAGCCGTCCTTCTTCTGCAGCACGCCTTCGACGATCAGGCCGGAGGAGGAGACGATCGTGCGGCGGTGCTTCTTGAGCTGGTCCGGCATGACGACGGCCTGGCTCATGCCCGTCTCGTCCTCCAGGGTCAGGAACAGGAGGCCGCGGGCGGTTCCCGGACGTTGGCGGACGATGACCGAGCCGGCGGTGCGCAGTCTTTGGCCGGCGGGCCGGTCGGGGAGGGCGGCCGCGGGCACGACGCGGCGGCGGTCGAGCGCCCGGCGGTAGTACTCCATCGGGTGGGGGCCGGTGGTGATCGAGGCGACGGCGAAGTCGGCCGCCGTCTCTTCCATCGGCGTCATCTCGTCGAGTGGGGAGAGAGTGGCCGTCGTGAGGGCGCCGAACAGCGGTCCCTTCGGCTTCTCGACCTGGGCCGCCTGCCACAGCGCGGCGCGCCGGCCGTGGCCAGGCAACGCGCCGATCGACGCCAGTGCCGTGAGTTCGTTCCGACGCAGGCGGCAGCGCTCGGCGAGATCCTCGATACTCGCAAAGCGCCTCGCCGCCTGCTCGGCCTCGATCCGTTCCGCCGCTTCGCGCCGCATTCCCTTGACGTAGCGCAGCCCGAGACGGATCGCGCCCGCTGGGGGCGGCTCGCCGGGCCGCTCCGGCTCGTCGTCATCCGCCGGCCGGTCCTGCCAGCGGCACCTGACCCCCGACTCGTTCACGTCGATCGGCAGCACCGCGCTGCCCGCCCGCTGCGCCTCGCGGACCAGGGTCGCCGGGTGGTAGAAGCCCATCGGCCAGGCGTTCAGGAGCGACAGGAAGAAGGCGGTCGGGTGGTGGCGCTTGAGGTAGGCGCTGGCGTAGGCGATCAGGGCGAAACTGGCGGAGTGCGACTCGGGGAAGCCGTAGAGCGCGAACGAGGTGATCGCCTTGACGATCTGTTCCTGGGCTTCGCCCGTGATGCCGCGTTCGTTCATCCCCGAGCGCAGCCGCTGCTCGATCTCGTGCATGCGCTCGACGGAGCGTTTGAAGCCCATCGCCCGCCGCAGGTCCTCCGCCTCGCCGCCGGAGAAACCGGCCGCGACCATGGCGACCTTCAGGATCTGCTCCTGGAAGATCGGCACGCCGAGGGTGCGCCGCAGGATCGGTTCGAGCAGCGGGTGGGGGTAGGAGACCTCCTCGCGGCCCACCCGGCGCTCGAAGAAGGGATGCGCGATGCCGCCGACGATCGGCCCGGGACGGATGATCGCGATCTGGATCACCAGGTCGTAGAACTTGTACGGCTTGTGGCGCGGCAGGGACGCCATCTGCGCCCGGCTCTCGATTTGGAAGACCCCGACCGTGTCGGCGCGGCAGATCATCTCGTAGGTTGCCGGGTCGTCGGGCGGCAGATGGGCGAGGTCGACCTCCCTGCCCTCGTGGCGGCGGATCAGGGGCACCGCCTCCTCGAGCGCGTTCAGCATGCCGAGACCGAGCAGGTCGACCTTGATCAGCCCCAGGTCGGCGCAGTCGTCCTTGTCCCACTGGACGATGACCCGGTTCTCCATCGCCGCCGGTTCGAGCGGCACGATCTCGTCGAGCCGGCCGGCGCAGAGCACCATGCCGCCCGAGTGCTGGCCCAGGTGGCGGGGATGGTTCTGGAGCTGCCGCCACAGGCGGACGAAGATCCGGATGCGCCGGTCGCGGGGATCGAACCCGAGCTCGGTGAGCTCCTCGTCGATCACCTTGCTGTCGCCGCGGGAGAGGTCGTAGTGCCAATGGCCAAGGCCCTTGGCCAGGCGGTCGACCTGGGACTTGGAGCACCCCAGCGCCTTGGCCGCCTCGCGCGCGGCCATGCGGTCGCGGTAGGTGATCACGTTCGCGGTCATCGCCGCGCCGTGCCGACCGTAGCGCCCGTAGACGTACTGGATCACCTTCTCGCGCTGGTCGCCGGACGGCAGGTCGATGTCGATGTCCGGCCATTCGCCGCGTTCCTCGGACAGGAAGCGCTCGAACAGCAGGTCCATCTTCACCGGGTCGACTGCGGTGATGGAGAGCGCGTAGCAGACGGCGGAGTTGGCGGCCGAGCCGCGGCCCTGGGCGAGGATCCGCTGCTCCTTGCAGAAGCGGACGACGTCCCAGACGATCAGGAAGTAGCCGGCGAGGTCGAGCTTCTCGATCAGCGCGAGCTCCTTCTCGAGCTGCGCTCCGGCTTTGGCGGTCAGCGGCCGGAAGCGCTCCCGTGCCTCCTGCCAGGTCAGTTCGCGGAGGTGGGAGATCGGCGTCTCGCCCTCGGGCACCGGGTAGTCCGGGAAGCGGTAGCCGAGGTCGGCGAGGGTGAAGTCGAGTTCTCCAATCAGTTCGTGCGCGGCGTGAACGGCCCGGGGGAGATCGGCGAACAGCCGGTGCATCTCTTCCGGGCTCCTCAGGCGGCGCTGACGCTCGCGGGCGAGGCGGGCGCCCGCGTCGTCGACCGTCACGTGGTGCCGGATCGCGGTCATCAGGTCATGGAGGGGCTTGTCGCGGGCCGCGGCGTAGCGCACGCCGCCGGTGGCGACGACCGGCACGCGAAGCCTGTCCGCCAGCCGGACCAGGGCCTGGTTGCGGTGCTCTTCGGCACGGATGCCGTGGCGCGAGAGCTCCACGTGCAAGCGGTTGGGGAAGACGGCGTGCAGACGTTCGAGCTGGCGGCCGGCCGCTTCCAGCCCTTCCCGCGCCAGCGCCCGCCCGACCGGATCGGTTTCGGCGCCGGCCAGGCAGTGGAGACCTTCCGCGTGTTCTTCCAGCAGCGTCCAGTCGATCCGCGCCTCGCCCTTGGGGTGCCCTAACGCCCCGGCGGTCAGCAGGCGGCAGAGGTTGCGGTAGCCCTGGCGGTTTCGCACGAGCAGGTTGACGCGGGTCTCCTGGTCGTCCAGGGCCGGCCGCTCCTCGCGCCGGCGCGAGACGGCGGACGCCCGCGGCCGGTCGATGACCGCCTCGGCGCCGACCAGGGCCCGGATCCCCGCTTCCCGCGCCGCCTTGTAGAAGCGCGGCGCGCCGGAGACGCCGTTCCGGTCGAGCAGGGCGACCGCCGGCAGCCCCAGCGCCGCCGCCCGCGCCACCAGGTCCTCGGGTTGCGACGAGCCGCGCAGGAAGGAGAACGACGACGCGGCGTGAAGTTCGGCGTAGGGCGGGGGCCGAAGCCGGCGTTTCGGCGGAGCCCGGAACCGTCGCCGTCTCAGTTGCTCCTTGACCGCGCCCGGCGCGGCGTAGCCGGGGTTCGGTTCCCCCCGGGCGTCGAGCAGGTCGTTGCCGCCGCGGTCGCCGTAGCCGCTGCCCTTGCGCACGGAACCGGAAAGCCCCATGTTGCGGGCCGGCACATTGACCTTGGGGTTGGGGACCTTGGGTTTGGGGGAGCTGTCCCGGGCCATCCGTGAAGCGTAAACCGGGCGGTAACGGAAAGCAAGATTGCGGAGGCACATCTGTCCGCGCTGTGGCAACATGAGCCCGGTACGGCGTTTCGCGAAAAGATCACGCCGTTGAGGAAAAGGAGATGCGAAAGTGGCGAAGTACCTGATCGAGGCGAACTACACTCACACTGGCGTCCAGGGCCTGATCCAGGAAGGCGGCAGCCGTCGGCGGAAGGCGCTCAGTGAAACCGTCGAGGGCGCGGGCGGCACGGTGGAGGCCATCTACTACGCGTTCGGTGGCGCCGACCTGCTCATGATCGTCGACCTTCCGGACAACGAGAGCGCGGCTGCGGTCTCACTGACCCTGAACGCCGGCGGCGGCATCAAGGTGACGATGCGCGTCCTGATGACGCCGGAGGAGGTCGACGGCGCGGTGGCGAAGAGCGTGCCCTACCGCGCGCCCGGCGCCTGAACCCGAGCCGGAGCTGGTGCGCGGGTCTTCTGACCCGCTGCCGCCAAAGGCGGCCAGAAGGATGCGCCGGCCGCCAGGCCGGCTCCGCTGGGCGGTCAGGGCGCCCGCAGCGGCTGGCGGGCCTGGTAGAGCGCGAGGCGATCGAGCCGCTGCGGCGAATTGCCGCCGGCAGTCTGGCGCTCCTGTTCGAGGGCCCGCTGCTGCCAGAGCACGGCGTCGTCGAACCGACTGGCTTCGGCCAGGGCCATCGCCAGAGTTTCCAGGTGATCGAGCGCCGGCCGTTCGTCGACGACGGACTGCGCCAGCTCGACCGCCCGCGCGCCGTCCCGGACCGCGTCATCGGGGCTGGTCGCCAGAAGCCGCGCCAGCAGGTGGCGCGTCGCGATGTCGGCAGGGAAGCGCTCCAGGGCTTCGTCCAGGGTCCGACGGGCTTCGGCGTAGCGGCCGGTCTCGAACTGCATGAGACCGAGATTGAAGCGCGCCTGAAGGTCATCCGGCGTCAGTGCGACGAGGGCCTGAAGCTGGTCCGCGGCCGCTTCCGCCCGTCCTGAGCCGATGAGCAGCGCGGCGAGGGTTCGGCGCGCCTCGATCATCGCGGGGTCCGCGGCGACGATCCGCTCGAGTTCGGAGATGGCGCCGGTCGCATCGCCGGTGCCGGCCCGCATCTGCGCCCGTTGCAGGCGCCAGGGCAGGTTGTCCGGCATGAGGTCGGCCGCCCGCTCCAGGTGGGCGGCGCTCTCCGTCCGGCGGCCAGCACGGTTCAGGAACATCGCGAGCGCGTAGTGGGCCGGACCGTGGTCCGGATCGAGCGCGATCGTCCGGCGCAGGTGCCCTTCCGCGCGCTCGTCCTCGCCGACCACGAGCAGCGAACCGGCGAGGCGGAAGTGAGCCTCTTCGTCCGTCTCGTCCGCTTCCAGGATCTCCTCGTACAGTCGGATCGCGCGGTCGTAGTCGCCCTCGGCGGCGGCGGCGACGGCTCGGTCGAGCGGCAGCGTCACGTCCTCGTCGAGCGGCCTCAACCGTTCGAGCAGCGGGTCGTACATCGGGATCAGGACGTCCCGGTTCAGCCGCCACGCGTCGGCGGCCCGGTCGGCGTCTCCCAGGGCGCGGTAGGCAAGGCCGACGTGGTGATTCGCCTCGCTGCCTTCGGGCTGGGTCGCGGCGACCTCCTGGAAGATCTGGAGCGCCTTGGCCGGGTCGTCCCGCTCCAGGGCGATGTAGCCGAGCCCGATGCGGGCCGTGGCGCTCTCCGGGTAGGCCTCGATCGCCGCCTCGTAGGCCGTTTCCGCGGCGTCGACGTCGCCTGCAGCCACCTGGAGTTCGCCGAGACGGATGAGCGTCGACGGATCGTCCGGCCGGATCGCCAGCGCCTCCTCAGCGGCTGCTACCGCCCCTTCGAGGTCTCCGGTAGCGATCTGCAACAGCAGCTTGAAGTAGGCCCACTGGAAGTCCGCGGGCGCCAGCTCCCGGAGCTGGTCCAGGCAGACCGCCGCCGCGTCGTGAAGCTCGTAGTGCAGGTAGCGCGCGCAGAGATCGCCGAAGGTGTTCGCGGCCAACTGCGCCTGCATGGGTTCCGCGGCATGTTGCAGGGCGCCGGCCGTGAGTGTCCGATAGTCGCGAAGCCGCTGCGCGTCGACCGCGGGCACCTGGGACAGATCCGGCTCCGGCACCTGGTTCAGGTCCAGAGTTTCCTTGACGCGGCGGATCTCGAGAAGTTCGGTGAAATCCTGGGCGGCGGCGGGCAGTGACGCGATCAGCGAGAGCGCGACCAGGGCCGCGGGCCCCCTGCGGGAACGAGTCATGCTCCAGCTAGCTGCCGTTCAGACCTGCTGATGGAAGTAGTAGCAGAGCCCGTCCGGCGCCACGACGAAGAAGACCCGGAACTTCTTGCCGTCGCGCTTGTCGATGCGCCAGTTCCTGGCCTTGACGCCGTTGCTCTTCAGTTCGGCTCGCGCCCGTTTGATGTCGGTGACCAGGATCGCGGCGCCGTCCATGCTGGCGTCGCCGCCGTTGATCGCGAAGCCGATGCGGACGCCGTCGCGCTCGAGGATCACCGTCGGCACGGGCTCTTCGCGGCGCTCGACTTCCTGGAGCCCGAAGGCGTCCGCGTACCATTGCGCCGTGGCGTCGAGGTCCTCGACCGGCAGGGCCATCACGTCGTCCTGAAACGGGTAGGCGGCTTCGTAGAGCTTCATGGGGGTGGTGTCGGCGCTCTTCGTCATGGTCCAGTCGTGCGGCTCAGGGCTGCGCGGAGAAGGCTGCAGCGCACTTCTGGTGGACCCTTCCGAGGGCGGGAAGCGATCCGACCAAATCGATCACCGCTTGGTGCCGTGTGGACCCATCCGCCGAAGGCACGGAAAGAAGTAGATTCCCTACGTCTCCGGCGCTCTCGATTTCGGCGGCGATAGAGAGGTTCGCGATACCGCCGGACACGTCGAGCGACGCCCGCGAGTCGGCGAGATTCCATTCTTCCGCTTGAAGTTCCGTGACTCCATACCAGACCTGTGCCGTGCGAGCCCTACCGAGATCCTCGGCGAAAGACACCTGCACGAAGGACTGTTTCGTTGGAACGAGGCATCCGATCCGGAGTTCGGCAGCAGGTCCGGCGGACCCAGCGGTGTAGGCCACTGGATCGCCGGTGGCGGCGAGCGTGGTTTCTTCGATCAGCCACGGTGTAAAGGGCTCTTCCAACCACGGTGCGTAGGTCTCTTCGCGGTTCTCGTTGCCGGACACGCTGCGAGCAGCGCGACCGCCTTGTTCGTCAGCCACGTCCGAGGGAACCTCAGCGGTTGGTCCAGCGACGGGCCACCCCCAGGAACGCCCGGCGAGTAGAGCTTCCTGACGGAACCTGTGATTCAGGTTGAGGTTGCACTCGAACAGTGATCCGCCGGGATCGTCTTCATGGTGGAACCGCACGGTCAGGCTTCCCCTGGCCGTGAGGCCGGAGGTCAGGGAGACTTCAACTTCGGAAACCGGCAGATAGAAGCTGAAACCGGCGGCGGAGCAGGCCGAAGCGGCCTTCTCCTGGATGCGCCTTTCAATACCACCGCCGCCATGCCACCCTTTGTCGGTCACGGTGCATAGGTTCTTTCGCTGACAGGACAGCCAGCGTGGGGCGGTCTGGCCGGCGCTGGTGCCGGCGGTCACCGCGATCAGTGTCAGCGCGACCACCACGCGTCTCTTCATCGTCCTTCTCCGAGGCAGTTCCTTGCTCTTCAGCGGCCTCCGGCGTCGTGCGGAGCGTACAAGACGGGTGGCCACGGCAGCTCGCGAGCCAGTACCCCTGAAGGACCTTCTGCAGGTCGGGGAGCGTGCGGGTCACGTCGGTCATGGAATCATCAGCCGCCATGGACCCTGAAGCCCTCGAACGCGCCCGGCGCAAGGCGGAGGCGATCGGCATCGCCAGCGTGCAGCGGCACATCTTCCTGTGCTGCGACCAGACGAAGCCGAAGTGCTGCGACCGGGAGTTGTCGCTCGAGTCCTGGGACTACCTCAAGCGCCGGCTGCTCGAACTGGGCCTCACCGAGTCCGGCACGGTGATGCGGACGAAGGCGAACTGCCTCCGCATCTGCGACGCCGGTCCGATCGCGGTCGTCTATCCGGAGGGTGTCTGGTACTGGGGCTGCACGCCCGAGGTTCTGGAACGGGTGATCCAGGAGCACCTGATCGGCGGCCGTGTGGTGGCGGAGCAGGTGATTGCGGGCCAAGCGCCCCGACCCGCTCCGCCGGCCGATTGAGGCGTGCCGGCGCCGGTACGGTTGATCTCCAGTTTGGCCGCGAAGGGCTACTTGTAGCGATCTGCTCTGCTTTTATCCCGATGCAGTAAAAACTGGGCAACTTCCTATAAGTGGCCCGCAACCCACAGAGACTTGTAGCAGTCTGTCCTACTTTTATCTTCAATCGACAAAAGTCCGGCAACTTCCTAAAATCGGCGGATGGACCCGACTCGCAACCCCTATAGTCCTGGCGCCGGAAGCCCGCCACCTGCCCTTGTAGGTCGCGGTGCTGAGATCGAGGCGGTCCGTATCGCCATTGAGCGGCTTCGCCTCGGCCGTTCGGCCAGGAGCACGATCCTGACCGGGCTTCGGGGGGTCGGCAAGACGGTCCTCCTGCAGGAGTTCCGTCGATTGGGGCAAGGGCGGGGCTGGGTCTGCCGACCGCTTGAGGCTGGCCGTGGAATGAGCCTTCCCAACGCCATGGCCGACTTGGTTCGCAAGGTGCTCCTGCGTCTTTCTCCAGCTCACGACATCGCCGACCGCGTGCGCCGGGCGCTCGGAGTGCTCAAGTCGTTCCAGATGAGATGGAACCTCCCGGATGGAAGCGATCTGACCGTCGGCCTCGATTCCGTGCCCGGATGGGCGGATTCCGGGCTTCTGGACGAGGATCTGGCCGGTCTCTTCACCGAAGTCGGCGAGGCGGCTCGGGAGCGAGGCCGCGGCGTACTGGTCACGCTCGACGAGGTTCAGTATCTGAAGAGGGAGGACTTGGGCGCGCTGATCGTCGGCTTGCACCAGATCAGCCAGAACCAGTTGCCGTTTCTGCTCGTCGCGGCCGGCCTGCCGTCGGTGCCGGCGCTTGCCGCCGAGGCTAGGTCGTATGCCGAGCGTCTGTTCGACTTCCGGACGATCAACAGTCTAGGCGAGGAAGATGCCAGAGCTGCCCTGGTGACGCCGGCAGAGCAGGAGGGAGTCGCTTGGGAGGACGAGGCGCTGGACCGAATCGTCGCCGAAACGAAGGGCTACCCCTACTTCGTCCAGGAGTTCGGCAAGCAGTCGTGGGACGTGGCCGAAGGCGCCGACAGGATTACGGCCGCTGATGTCGCCGCGGGCGTTCCACTAGCGGTCGATGAGTTGGACACAGGGTTCTTTCGGGTTCGGGTCGACGGGACGAGCGACGGGGAACGTGAGTACCTGGTCGCCATGGCTTCTCTTGGAAGGGGGCCCCATGCTTCCGGCCGGGTTGCTGCGGCGATGGGGAAGGACACGCCGGGCGTGGGAGCTTTGCGCCACAAGTTGATAGAGAAAGGGCTCTGCTATTCGCCCCGGTACGGCGAGATCGACTTCACTGTGCCCTTGTTCGACGACTTCGTGCGCCGCCGGTTGTGGCCGACGTAGCTTGCCTCTCAGTCGTACACACCGTCCGCGAACCAGCGCTCCGACGTCCGGTCTCGGTAGATCCGGCATACCGCGCCGTTCCGCAGTTCCACGTCCCAGTAGTCCCGCAGCGCCGGGGCTTTTCGCCACCAGCCCTCCTCGATTTCCCAGGGACCGGCGGCGGTGCGGACGGCGCCTTCGATGCGAACGTGGCGCTCCTCGGTCGGCAGGGGATTGATCTGTAGCGGTGCGGGGCAGGGAGCGACGCGGTCCGTCTCTTCGCTCTCCGCGGTAAGCACCTCGACCTCGACCGGCGGCCGCAGGGTGCGCACCGCCAGCATGCCGCGGCCCGGCCTTGGTTCGAGCCTTATCCGGGGCGGCGGGGGCGGGTCGTAGTCGGCGAGCCGGAACCGTTCCGGCAGGTGGCCGTTGCGGGTGCGCGGCGAACCGACGCGGTTCGGGCCGAGCAGGGCGAGCAGCCGCGCGGTGACGGCGGCCAGGCGGTCGGGCGACAGGGCAGCCGGCCCGAGCAGGCTGAGTTGCGCCTGGCGCGGGACGTCGGGATGGGCGAGCAGTTGCATCGACGTGATCGGCGCCCGGGGCGGCTCGGCCTCCAGGTGGAGACGGATCAGCGACAGCAGTGTCCGCGCCTCGCGGGTGGGCGCCGGCAGCTCGATGGCCAGTTCGTGGAGGCCCTCGGGCTCGACCTTGAGCGACAGTTCGAGCCGCCTGCAGCCCATGCCCCGGGCGTCGAGCCGGGCCGCTAGCCGGGAGACGGCGCCGCGGGCGACGAACAGGAACGGCTCCAGGTTGTCGATCGGCCACTCGAAGGTCTGCGACTCGCGGAAGGTGGGCGGCGGCGGACGGGGAGTCAACGGCTCCGGGTCGAAGCCCCGGGCAGCGGAATGGAGCGCCGTGCCGCGCTCGCCGAGGCGGCTGTGGACCTCGGCTGCCGGCAGACCGGCCAGGTCGCCGACCGTGCGCAGTCCCCAGAGCTTCAGCGTGTGGAGGATTTCCTGGTCGTCGCCGTCCGACGCCGCGTTGCCGGGACCGCGGCTGTCGCCCTCGAACAGGGACTTGAGCGGCAACGGCGCCAGAAACCGGGCCTCGCCGCGCGGCGCCACGACGTTCGGCGATCGCGGCAGAGCGGCCGCGGCCCGCGCCGCCAGCTTGCTGCCGGCGATGCCGACCCGGCCGGGGAGGCCGGCGGCGTCCATGTCCCGCATGATCGACTGGCCGAGGCCGTGTTCGCCGTTCCCGGCGGATGCCGGACTGATGCCGGCCAGATCGAGGTAGACCATGCCCTCGCCGCCGTCCTCGACCCTGGGCGAGAAGGCGTCGGCGATCTCGAGCAGCACCTCCTGCGCGGTGTGCTCGCGCTCGGGATCGCGGGTGCGAGAGACCAGACCGGACTCGATGTTGCGGGCCTGGGCCACGGTCAGCCCCGGCCGCACTCCGGCTCGCCTCGCCAGCCGGGAGGCGGCGACGATCCGGGCCGACGGACCTTCGTGGACCACGATCGCCTCGCGGACGAGTTCCGGCGCTCCCCGCAGGTAGGCGGCAAGAGGAAACAACGCTGCTCGCAGGCAGGCGATGCGGGCCTTTCGCTTACCCGGCACGTCTCAGTACTTCGACCGGTGTACCGGCGGCGTGGCGGTTCTCCGTCCGACGGGGCGGCACGCCGGGCAGGGGGCGCCGCAGGCTGCTCGTTAGAACGCGCAGTTCAATGTCGGCTGCCGTGCCCGGCCGTTCGCCCCGCGACTTGGTGAGCTCGAGCCGGGTTGCGAGTCCGTCGAGCAAGCGCGGGCTTCTCGGCGCGGCCCGCGCCCAGAGGGCACGGACCGGCGATGTTCGCGACCCGAGATCGAGAACCTTCTGCGGCGCCGTGCCGCCGGCGCGGTACGGCGCCGCGATCAGCAGCGCCGCCTGATGGTCGTCTGCCGCGCGTCGCAGTCGCAGCCACGCCGACTCCTTGCCGCGGCCGCCGGGGACCGGCGGCAGACCGAGGTCGAGCACGACCAGGGGGAAGCCCCCGCCGATCAGCACCTCGGCGCTGCCCAGCGCCTGCTTCAGCCGCCTGGGTCGTGCCCAGAGCAGCCGTTCGAGGACGACCCCGGCGCGCGCCGCCGCCTGCGGATCGAAGTGGTCCCCCAGATCGACCAGCGCCGCCGATTCACCGCTCTCGGTAGCCCCGGCCAGCAGTTCCAGCACCAGGGAAAAGCGGCCGCTGCTCCTGGGGCCGACCAGCTCGATCGTCTGTCCGCGACGGATGCCGCCGTCCAGCAGGCGGTCGACGCCCGCAAGCCGCGTGGCGAAGACGTCGGCCTCTACTTCCTGGATTCCGGCCGGGTCGTCGCCGCTCACCAGATCCCGCCCGCGCCGGATCTGGCGCACCAGGGACCGCGGCCACTGCGGGTCTGTGAGAGCTGCGGGCAGGGAAGTCACGGCGCCGTGAAGCGGAACGAGAAGGGATGTAGAAGTGGGAAGGGAGCATCATAGCGCAACTAAGGCGTAAACGGGAAGCCCGCTTGTTGTGGCCGTCGCCGTCGCAAGGTTGGTCCGGGCAGCGAGGCGCTACGTCCCGTACTAAGATATTGGGTCGAACTTTGAATAACGGGATCGCTTATTCAAGGTTCCTGCAGGAGACCTGACGTGCCCGCCCCTGGTCATGTGGTAAAACTTGCGCCCTAACTCTTCATAGGCTGTGGCCGATGTGGAGCTTGTTCAACTGAGTTGAAGTCGGAGGCGGGCTGCCCCATGGAACGTCCAATGCCGGGTCGCTACGAAGTCACCGCCGTGGGAGGCGAGCAGGTACGCGCCTTCACTCCAGCGCCACTGCCGCCGCAACCGCCGCTGAACCTCGAAGGTCCCCTCCTGCAATCCCTGGAGGCCGCCAGTCTCGCCCTTGGGCGATTGGAGGCAGCGAATCAACTCCTGGAGCCGACGATCTTCGTCTACTCCTACGTCCGCAAGGAGGCGGTGCTGTCTTCCCAGATCGAGGGTACCCAGTCGTCGCTCTCCGATCTCCTGCTGTTTGAACTCGATCAGGCTCCAGGCGTGCCGCGCGACGATGCGGCTGAAGTCTCGCGCTACGTCTCGGCTCTGGAACATGGCCTGAGACGGCTTGGTGAGGGCTTCCCGCTCTCGAACCGGCTGATTCGTGAGCTGCACGGCATCCTGTTGTCCGCCGGTCGTGGCGCGAGCAAGGAACCCGGCGAGTTTCGCCGTTCCCAGAACTGGATCGGCGGCACCCGACCTGGGAACGCGGTCTTCGTACCGTCGCCGCACCTTGCCGTGCCCGACTGCATGGCCGAACTCGAACTCTTCCTGCACGCCGAAGCCGACGGTTTGCCGACCTTGGTCCGAGCCGGCCTGGCGCACGTTCAGTTCGAGACGATCCACCCCTTCCTGGATGGCAACGGCCGCGTCGGCCGACTGCTCATCACCTTGCTGCTTTGCGAGGCCGGCGCACTAAGCCAGCCGCTTCTCTACCTCAGCGTCTACCTCAAGAAGCACCGGGACCTGTACTACGAGCTGCTTGGTCGAGTCCGCCGGACCGGCGACTGGGAGGCGTGGCTGGCGTTCTTCTTGCGGGGCGTGCAAGAGACGGCGGAGAACGCTGCTGCGACCGCGCGGCGTCTCTTGGAGCGATTCGCGGCCGACCGGGAACGCATTGCCGAGGAAGGCCGACGGGCCGGCTCGGCGCTTCGTGTCCATGAGGTCTTCCAGGAGCGTCCCGTTCTCTCCATTCCCGAGGCGTGCAGGCGCACCGGCCTTTCCTTTCCGACGGCCTCCGCCGCGACTCAGTTACTGGAACGAGCAGGACTGGTTCGGGAGATCACCGGCTTTGCGCGAAACCGGGTCTACGTGTACAGCGGCTACCTGAAGATCCTGAATGAAGGCGTGGAGGAGGAGTGACGGGCGCCTTCAGCGCAGCCGCTGGAGGAACCACCAGTGGTGTCCCTCCAGGTCCAGGGCTCCGTAGCTCCGGTCGACCCAGTAGCCCTCGCCGTAGTCCTGGGTCGCCGGCTCGACCGTGATCTCGGCGCCCGCCGTCCGCGCCCGCTCGCAGTGCGCGTCGGCGTCGTCGACGTACACGGCCAGGGACTGCGTGTTCGCGCCGCCGATTGTCCGCGGAGACTTCTGGTACTCCCGGTCCGGCTGCAGACCGGTCTGCCCGACCATGATGAGACCGCCGTCCAGGACGAGCTGCGAATGGACGACTCTCCCCTGGTCGTCCTCGACTCGTTCCTGCACCTCGAATCCGAACGCCCGGGTCAACCAGCCGATCGCGGCTGCCGCGTCGTCGTAGAAGAGGGAGGACGAGATTCTCGGCCAACCTTCAGGTGGGTTCTTCATGGGACCTCCAGGTTGTGTCTTGCGGTAGCGAATCGAGTTCCCGGATCTCGCCGTCGCGCAGAACGAGAAAGCGGTCGGCGAGTTCCGCCAGCGATCCGGCTTCGTGGGTTGCGACGAGCGCCAGTCCGCCGGTCTCCCGGAGTGCCTCGAGCCACCCGTGGATGCGGCTTCTCCAGTGTTCGTCCATCGCGTCGAGCGGCTCGTCCAGGACCGCCGTTCGCGGTGTTCCGATCCAGGCGGCGGCGAGGAGAACCCGACGGCGCTGGCCTCGGGACAGCTCGCGGATGGAGAGGTCGGCGGAGTCCTCAAGATCCGTTTCGGCCAGCATCTGGTCGACTTGCTGCACCGGCTGCGATCTCAGGCGGCAGACGAGGCGCAGGACCTCCCGTACGGTCGCGAACGGCGTCACGTCGGGTTCCTGGGGAACGAACGCCAGGTCGGAGCGGGCCGCGACTTCTCGCCGCCACAGATCGGAACCGTTCACGAGGACTCTCCCGGCGTCCGGTCTCTCCACTCCGGCCGCGAGCTTCAGCAACGTCGTCTTGCCGGCGCCGTTCTCACCGGAGAGCAGGGTCAGTCCGCTAGCGACCTCCAGGTTCAGGTCGCTGAAGATGCGGGCTCGGTCGTCGTAGGCGAAGGCGACGCCTTCCATTTGGAGGCTTTGCGTCACGACTCTGCCTCGCGGGCTGCGTCGAATCGACGTTCCAGGAAGAGCCCCGCCTTGAGCGACCGCTCGCGTCTGGCCGACGCTTCCAGCGCGAGCGGCGAGGCCAGTCCCAGGACGAGCGCGGTCAGGGGCTGCAGGCTCGTGAGAAGGGCGGCCAGGAGGGCCTCGATCCAGGTCCAGGCTCCGAGTCGCGTGAGTCCCCGAAGCGAGTTCCGCATCCGTCCCGGCAGCCGGACCGCCAGAAAGACGAGGAGCGCGAGGACGGACAGGCCGCTCGAGGCCGGCATGTAGAGAAGCGGGATCAACAGGGGGCTGGCAATCAGCAGCAGCAGGACAGCGTCCGCGGCGACCCTTCGTCTCGCGGACCAGGGGAGCGAGCGGGACCAGGCCCAGGGCGGCCGGCGGGCGCTCAACAGCGTCGCCACGGCGAGAACCGTCGCGGTCACGCCCAGCGAGGCGCCGAGCCGCAACACGAGGTCGGTCTGATCGGCTGTGAACTCGTTGTTGTGGATGGCCAGGCCGGTCGGCGCCGCGAACAGGGCGGCGGGAAGGTGAGCCAGTGTGATCCACAGTCCGAGCGCTCGCAGGGAGAAGACGAGTTGACCGGTCGGAAGACGCCGGCCGAACGACCGAAGGGAGGACGGAACGGACGGGACGCGCGCGGAGCGGTGCGACCAGCGCCCGGCCTGGAAGCAGGCGAGGCTGAGAAGGGTCACGGCGGCCGCCAGACCTGGAAGCGAGGCGCTCGCCGCCAGCGGTACCGCCACGGCGGCGCAGGCGCGAACCCGCCCCGGCGCCGGCGTCCAGGTGCCTGCGGCTGCCAGCGCTACGAGCGGCAGAGCAACCAGGGCTCGGGGCGAGGCCGGTTCACCGAGCACCCTGCCTCCGATCCAGAGAACGATCCACAAACCGGCAAGGTGGGCGAGGGTCGAGGCGACGCCCAGAACGGCGGCGGTCCAGCGGGTCCGCAGACCGACCGGCAGATGAAGCTGCCAGCCGCGGTGGGCCGGCGCCAGACGCCGCGCCGCCGCGGCGCAGGCCACGATCGCCCAGACCGCGAATCCGAGCCGTGCCGCGGAGAACGCCTCAGGCGTCGCGATGCCCGCGGCCAGACCCTTGAGCAGAAGCTCCCGCGCCGCGGGTGGCTGTAGCGCCACAAGCACCAGCAGGAGGACCAACTGGAAGGTCGCCAGACCGAGGGTGACCCGCGCCCCGGAAGAAAGGTGGAACCGGTAGCTCCCTCCCAGTCCGGTCGTTGTCACCCGCTGATGCACCGTTGGGGAGGATAGCGGCCGTGCTGTTGAGCTAGGCGGCTCGCGAGGACTCCCGTTCCCGCGCCACCGCCGCCTCCAGGTGCGGTGGCGGCTTCCACAGGCACTCCATGACGTAGGGCAGGTCGAGTGGCCGGCCGTCCCAGGTCGGCAGCGACTCCTTGCCCGTGATCAGGATACCGGCGTCCTCCAGATGCTGGACCAGCTCCCGGGCGGCGTGGAGGCCGACCGGTGGAGGAGCCGGGCTTTGCTCCAGCGGCTGTCCCCGGCGATGGAAGAACTGCACGGCGCCGTCCTTGCTCAGCCGTACGTTGAAGCCGCCTTCATGGAGCAGTCGGTGGTGTCGCCGGCAGAGGAGCACGAGGTTCGAGAGCTTCGTCTCGCCGCCGTCGGCCCAGTGGACGATGTGGTGGGCGTCGCAGTGCGTCGAGGTGCAGCCGGGGAAGCGGCAACCCCGGTCGCGGAACTCCAGAGCCCGCCGGATCGGAGGCGGAATGGTGCGTGTCTTGCGGCCGACGCTCAGGATCTGGCCGGATCGGTGAGTGATCCGGACCTTGCCTCCGTCGCAGGCGACTCGCCGGGCCGTTTCCGCGGAAACAGGGACGTGGGAGTCGCCGAGCCAGGCGCCGCGGGGTGAAGCTCGCCCGTGTGCCGGTTGGAGTCTGGGCGGCGCTTCCGCGGAAACGTGTTCGCCTTCCGCCGCTACGGCCGCGTGCTCATGCTGGTGCGCCGGCGGCGTTTCCGCGGAAACGTGTTCCGCGGGCGTCTCCGCGGAAACGCACGACATGCAGCCAATGGCCGAACCGTTCGCCGGAGTCGTCAGCTCCTCGTCACTCACATGAACGACGACTTGGTACCGGTCGCCGCTTGACCCGGGATCGAGACCGCCCTTGAGCGCGCTCTCGGCAACGAGAGCAAGAGCGTCGGCGCGCACCTTCCCGGCCGGTGGGCGGTCCTCCTGCTGCTCCGCGTAGAGCTTCTCACCCGCCGCCTTGAGTGCCTTCATCAGCACTTCGCCAGCTTCCGGCGCCAGACGTCCGCGGATCACGAACATGCCGTTCTCATCGATGTGAGTGGTTACATGGCTCGATGCGTCCCGCAACTCGTCATCGGCAGCCTCGACCGAACGGTCTATCCTGCGCCACGACCGGACGACCCGTTCGATGTGCGCCGCGGTCCCGGCCCTCCCGAGTTCGACGAGGTCCTTCTCAGTGTCGGGCCACTGCTGTCCCACAAACTTCAGGGCAGGGCGAGTTGCAGTTGATCGTTTCTCGGGCGCGGCGGGTCGCGTTGTGTCTGTAACAGGTCATTGAGTGGGCGTCGTTCGAAGAGATTCAGTTGGAGCAGACGGAGGATCTCGCTGAGCGTCCACTTGAGGCGATTGGAGAACTTCAGGTAGGCGAGGAGGAGGTGGACGCACATGGCGATCCAGATCTGCGTCAGCACGGCGTTGCGGGAAGTGCCGAGGAAGCTCTTGATCCGGAGGTTCTGCTTGATCCACTTGAAGAAGAGCTCGACCTGCCAGCGCGCCTTGTAGATGTCCGCGATGGTCCTCGGCGCGAGCGCGAAGTTGTTGGTGAGGAACACGTAGTGCTTGCCGGTCGCGGCGTCGCGATAGCCGACCCTCCGCAGCGGAATCGGGCAGTCCTTCCGGCCCTTCCTGCTCGTCAGCTCGATCAGCTGGTCCGAGGTCACGCCGCGGCCGGGCGCGTACGAGCGGCGCTCCCGCACCGCGTACCGGACTCCCCGCTTGAGCCGCGTGACCAGGAAAACCCCTTGCTCGTCAAGGGATCTCAACCAACTGAAGTCCTGGTACAACCGGTCCGCGGCGACGATGCTCCCCACTGGCAAGCGCAGCGTCCGCGCCACGTCGATGTCGGACCCCTTCCCGTCCGTCACGCTCAGGAAGGACGGCAGATTCCCGCCGTGGTCGAGACCGACGTGGACCTTGATCGCCCCTTTGCTCTTGCCGTACTTCGCCCAGGGAAACAACGAGAGGCACAGGTCGATGTACGTCGCGTCCAGGGACACGAGCGGATTCTTGAACCGGAACCCGTGGCCGGGCGCCAAGCCTCGGCAGCGGTCCAGAAGGCGCTTGAACTGCAACTCGAAGAGCTCGTGAGGCTGCTCCTCGTTCACCCGCGCCAGAGAGGACCGCGCGACCCGACCGACGCCGAGATGGTAGAGCTTCCGTCTCTGGGCTTCCAGATTCGAGACGACGTCCCGCAGGCTGCACCGCCCCGACAACTGCGCCATCGCCATCGCCGCGAACTGGCTCCACCGGCTCATGGAACGGAGCTTCCTCCCCTTGTGATGCCTCCGGGCGTCCCGCTCGAACTCATGTCTCGACACCAGCCTGAGCAACTGTCCGAGCACGGTGTTATGATGCGCCATGGGTCTGGATCTCCTTGCTGTAGTTGGACTTTCGACCAAGACCAACCTTACAGCACCGGACGATTCAGGCCCTTTTCTCAACCCGGTTTGTGGGACAGCAGTGGTGTCGGGCCGAGCGATGCGGGTCAGTGCCCTCACCTTGGAGTAGGAGAGCTGGCCGCGCTTCATCGCCCCGCTTATCAGCGGAAGATCGCCCAGGGCGCGAGCGACCCGCACCTTCTCGCGGGCCGCGCCGGGTGCAAGGCCTATTCGCCAGGTAAGCCACTGCGCACAACTGAGGAAGCCGCAGTTCCAGCCCTCCACTTCGTCGAACTTGCGAATCAGAACAAGCAGCTCGTACGTCGCCGCGTCGATCCGCGCTGCGAGCGTGGCAATCTCCTCGCCCATGCGCTCCTTGGTGCTCATGCCGGTTTCTTTGTCAATCATTGGCTTGTCATCCAATGCTGGACCTGACGGTCGGCTTGCCGGGTATCGGAGGCCGCGAGACCGGCCCGTCGGGGACCTCCGTTGGGAGACTGAATCTATCACCTAGGCATCGAGGAACATAAAGAAATCCAATGCAGTGGAGAGCGCATTCGGTCTCCTGGAGGGGCCGCCGAACTAGGTGTCACGATCGTGGGCTCCAGTCCTGAAGCCGCAGGTCCGGACGGCTAGCAGGAGGAGCACTGGTGAGGGACTTGCGCCCGTCGCGGAAAGTCCTACACTTCACCCTTGCCGGTTGTCAGAGCGCCGATGTTGCGTCGCTGTCTTTCCCATCTCGCACTCCGAGGCCGGCGACGGGACGTGCCGACCAGACCGGTCCTCGGCTCCCAGGATGGAGGACGACTTGCCGCTGTAGAAAGCTACGAGAGGTTACGGGCTAGTTGCCGTACGACTACGACCGGACCCGCAAGACGTCCGTCAGCTGCTCTGTCTGCTGCTTCAGATGTTCCGCGTAGATCGTGTAGTTGCCACCAAGCTCCTCGCTCACAGTAGGGCTGTTCTTCGCCCTGAACTCTACGTAGGCCGATACTGTTGCCGTGTCTTGGTCGTCGAGGCCAGCCGCACGACATTGGCTCCCCAACGTCCTCAGTAGTGGCACGCCCTCTGGGCACCCTGAGCGCTCCCACTCGACGATGCTCTCGTGCAGTTGAATGCGCCTTTCTGCTTCACCAACCTTCTTGCTATGTCGATACGACAGGTACCTCACGCCGACGCCCATTAGGGCAGCTACAACCGCAACCGCAGCCCACGCCACGGGATTCTGGAACACTGTCACTGCTAGTCGGTGTTCTTGCCGTTCTTGACCTCAGGGAACCAGGTCCCCCCAGTTCGGCGCGGCGGCGGCTTCGCCTTCGCCTGCGGCCCATTCGATCGTGTCGCCGACCCAGGCCTGGAACATCTCGTGGTCCCAGACGTCCTCGCGGTGGCCCATCGCGTTGTAGAGGACGCGGCCGGCGCCGAGTTCGCGGCACCAGGCGATGGGGTAGGGGGCGATGTCGTAGACCTCCTGCTTGGCTCGTTCTTCGCCGGGGTCCATCAGCGCCAGGACGTGGAGTTTGTCCTCAGCGACGTTCTTGAAGAGGTACCACTCGTCCATGATCTTCCAGCCGTCCTCGACGGACTTCATCGTCGGGTGGCCGGCGTTGGCGACCCGGACGATGCCGGGGAACTGGGCGCCGTGGTGTACGAACTCGCCGCCGATCATGCCGACGTAGGGAGTCACTTCGTCGTTCTCACCGTGGAACGTGTCGGTTGCGGGGTGGAAGCCGACGAAGCCGCCGCCGGCTTCGATCCAGGCGATCAGGTCGGAGACGCCGTCGGCGCTCATCGGGGGATTGCCGTCGCCGCGGAAGTAACCCTCGCCGGTGCCGCCGCGCTGGGTGAGGTCACCCGTCGTGTAGAAGATGACGACGTCGAAGTTGGCGAGCTGGGCCGCGTTGATCAGGCCGGCGTCCTTGGTGGACGTGATCTCGAAGCCCCGCTCGGCCGCCACCTGGGCGAGGACGGTGTCGACGTGGCTGGGATGGCCGTCGGTGCGCTTGATCGCCGAGTGCTGGAATCCGGACGACTTGCTGAGGAAGAGGACGCGGACGGGCCCGTCGGCTTCGGATTCGGAGGCGAGGGTGGGAGTGGCCGCGAGGAGCAGCAGGGCGAGTGCGAGGAGCAGGAGGCGAATGCGACTTTGAGCGTGGATCATGCGGGGAAGTTACCACCGCGCACGTCAACTGAACTTCGCGATGACCTCTTCGCCGAACTGGCCCAGGCGGTCAGGCGGCATCGGCGGGAAGATGACCCGGGAGACGCCGAGCTCGGCCATCTCCGCCACGTGATCGGGCGGGCCGCCGTTGGCGGTGATCTCGATCGCGTCCGGGTCGCGGCCCGCCGCCTCGGCGCTTTCGCGCACGATCCCCAGCAGGTGCTTCAGCTTGTCGACGTCGCCGAGAGCGGGGAAGAAACCGTCGCCCAGCTCGCCGGCGCGGCGGGCGGCGCGCTCGGAGTGGCCGCCGACGACGATCGGCACGGAGCCCTGGACCGGCTGCGGCCGGCTGTAGCAGTCGGAGAACGAGACGAACTCGCCGTCGTGGCTCGGGCAGTCCTCGGTCCACAGCGCCCGAAAGGCGCGAATGTAGTCGTCGAGGCGGCGTCCGCGGCCGGCGAACGGTACGCCCAGGGCGTTGAACTCCTCCTCGAGCCAGCCGACGCCGACGCCCAGGACGGCCCGGCCGCCGGAGAGCTTGTCGAGCGTGGCGACGGCCTTGGCCGTGACCAGGGGATTGCGCTGCGGGACGATCAGGATGCCGGTCGCGAGCTTGATGCTCGTGGTCGCGGCGGCCACGTAGGATAGCCAGACGAGCGGGTCGGGGATGTCGAAATCCTCGCGCCCGCCGGGCATCTTGCCGCTTTCGTCGTAGGGATAGGGGGAGGCGTAGCCGCGCGGGACGACGACGTGCTCTACGGTCCATAGCGAGTCGAAGCCGGCGGCTTCGGCTGCCTGAGCCAGACCCGCGGCGGGCGGGCCGTCGACGAACGGGCCGGTGTTGGCGAACATGATGCCGAACTTCATCTCTTCTCCTTCTGCTGCGGGCCCCATCTCCGGGGCCACTGGCGCGCGGGACTGTAGCAGCGTTCCATGAGCATGAGAGGCGCGCTCGACGCGGTCGCTCGCTGGACGATTCGCTCTCCCTGGAGCGCGATCGCATGGGCGGTCGTGCCGGCGCTCGCCCTGGCCGCGTTGCTGCCGGCGACGACGGTCGATCTCACCTTCACGGGCGTCATGAACCGGGCCAACGAGCACGTCGGCCGTTACTTCGAGATGTCCGAGCAGTACGAGCTCGGCGGTCTGCTTCTGGTGCTGCTCGAGGGCGAAGAGGAGCGGCTCGACGAGGCTGTCGACCGCACGATCGAGGCCGCGTCGGCGCTGCCGTCGGTCGCCGCCGCCCGGCATCCGCTGCCGCTCGAGTGGCTCGCGGCGCAGGCGCCGTGGCTCGTCGAGCGGCCCCTGTTCGACCGTTGGCTCGCGCTAGCCGAACAGCCGGGCGACGTGGAGAACGCGGCGGAGTTCCTGGCCTCCGCGCTGGCGCTGCGCGCCTCCGTGGCCGGCGTGCCCGGCGCCCGCCTCGTCGAGATCAAGATGGCGAAGGATTCGCTGGCGGAAGAGGTGGGCGAGAGCCCGTTCTTCGAGATCGAGGCCGCCATCGAGAGCGCCCTGGCCGGTTCCGGGGTGACGGCGGGCTTCTCGGGCCTGCCGGCGCTGTCGGCGGGCGACCAGGAGCAGACCTTGGGCGCGATCAAGCGCCTGACGCCGATCAGCCTCGTGCTCGTCCTGCTTCTCTTCCGCATCGTCGAGAAGCGACCGGGCGGCATGCTGTCAGTGGCCGCGGTTCTGATTCTCGCGATAGGCGCCGCCCTGGGCGCCGTCGGCCTCCTGACCGGGAAGCTGACGGTCATGGAGACGTTCTTCGGCGTCACGGTCTTCGGTCTCGGCATCGACTTCGCCGTCCACCTGTTCGTGCGCCAGCGAGAGGAACTGGCTCATGGTCGTTCGTTCGAACAGGCGTTGCGGCGGACTCTGTCCGGCGCCGGCCGCGGCGTCGTCGCCGGGGGCATCACGACGGCGGGGGCGTTTCTGATCGCGGCGACAGCGCCGGACCCGGTGGCTCTCCACCTAGGTCTCTCGGGCGGGCTGGGCTTGCTGTTCTGCCTGCCGCTGACGCTGCTGATCCTGCCCGCGGTCTGGGTGCTGCGGCAACGGCGGCACCGCCGGCGGGTCGCGACCGCGACGGAGGCCCCGTCCAGGCGCGCGACGCCGGTCCGGGTTCCCGGCCTCTCATCCGTGGTGCGGTGGTCGACGGAACGTCCGGTCCGCTGTCTGGCCGTGAGCGCCGTCCTGGTGACGGCGGCCCTCGCGGGATTGCCGCGGCTACAGGTGGAGACGCGGCTGGAGCGGATCATGAATCGCGGTGTGCCGGCCATCGCGATGGTCGACCGGATTCAGGAGGTACTCGGCACCAACGGCGCTCCGTGGATCCTGGCTGCTGGGAGTCTCGAGGAGGCGCGCGAGTTCGCGGCCCGGCTGGACGGTCATCCACTGTTCAGCGAGACGGTGAGCCTCGGCACGATCCTGCCGGCTGACCTGGCGGAGCGGGCCGCTGCGCTGCGCCGCGTGTTCGGCCCCGGGGGTAGGACGGTCGGGGCCGCCCCGGGAATGGGCGATCCCCGGGCCCTGGCGGTGGCAGCGCTCCGTCGAGCCGCTGCCGCCGGCCCGCCCGACATCGACTCGCTGCCACCCGGCCTGCGCGACAAGTTCATCGCGCCCACCGGGGAGTACCTGGTCTACGCCTACGCCGCGGACTCGAAGGCGGACGGCGCCCTGGCCCGGCGCCAGCGCGAGGTGGTGCAGGCGATCGACCCGCGCGCCAGCGGTTTGCTCGCGGTCGTCGAGGGGATGATGATCGGCGACCGGCCGTGGATCCCGTGGATCGCCCTTTCGATCCTGGGATTCGTGCTGCTCGTGCTCTGCGTCGACTTCCGGCGGCCCGCCTCGGTCCTGCTGGCGGTACTGCCGGTGCTGGCCGCCGTGCCGTTCACGTTGGGCGTGCTGTGCTGGATCGGCATTCCCTTCAACGTGATGACGTGGCTCGTGTTGCCGCTGATCTTCGGGCTCGGCATCGACGACGGCATTCATGTCGTCCACAGGTTCCTGGACGATCCGGCTCAGCCCGTTCGCGGGGCTGCCCTGTCGGTTGGCCGGGCGATCGCGCTGACGACGCTGACCACGACGGCCAGTTTCTCGATCCTGCTGTTCACCGACCACCCGGGCCTGGAGACGATGGCCGCGGTGATGCTGGTCGGCCTGCCGGCATGCCTGCTGGCCTCGGTGACGGTGCTGCCGGCGGCGGCGGTTCTCCTGCTTGGAAGGCGGTAGGCTGCCGGGCTCGCTCATGCCGGAACCGATCGCACTCTGCTTCAGCGGCGGCAAGGACAGTTGCCTGGCCCTCCAGCGGCTCCGCGCCGAGGGGCGCTTCGAGGTCGTGGAGCTGATCACCACCGTGACCGACGCCTTCGACCGGGTCAGCATGCACGGCGTCCGACGTTCCTTGTTGCGTGAGCAGGCGGACTCGATCGGCCTTCCGCTGACCGAGGTCGTCGTGCCGCCCGAGCCGTCGAACGTGGTGTACGAGCGCGAGATGGGAAAGGCGTTCGCGAAGCTCCGCGAAGGGGGAATCAGCCGGGTCGGTTTCGGTGACCTGTTCCTCGAGGATCTCCGCGAGTACCGCGTCCGCCAGCTCGCGGAAGCTGGCCTGGAATGCGAGTTCCCGATCTGGCACACGCCCACGCGCGAACTGGCGCGGACGTTCATCGCCGACGGCTTCCTCGCTCTCACCGTCTGCGTCAACCCGGCCGTTCTGCCCGTCTCCTTCGCCGGACGTGCCTTCGATGACGACTTCCTCGCCGATCTTCCGGCGGGAGTCGACCCGTGCGGCGAGAACGGCGAGTTTCACACTTTCGTGTTCGATGGCCCGATCTTCGACCGGTCGATCGCGGTCGATCTGGGCGAAGTGACGGAGCGGGACGGTTTCGGCTTCTGCGATCTGCTGCCGGCGGGCTCCCCGGTTCCTGCCGAGGCGGTCGTCGGTTGAGCGAGCCCCGCATCGTCTCGCTGATTGCCAGCGCCACCGAGATCGTGTGCGCGCTCGGTTTCGAGGACTGCATGGTCGGCCGCTCGCACGAATGCGACTTCCCGCCGTCGGTGGAGAGGCTGCCAGTGTGTTCGTCCTCGAAGGTCGACGTCGACGGGTCGAGCCGCGCGATCGACGACCAGGTGCGCGCGATCGTCGCGGACGCGCTTTCCGTCTACCGGGTCAACGCGCGGCTTCTGGACGAACTCGCGCCGACCGTGATCGTGACCCAGACCCAGTGCGAGGTGTGCGCGGTCAGCCTGAAGGACGTGGAGCAGGCCGTGTGCGAGCTCGTGTCGTCCGAGCCGCGGATCGTCTCGCTCGCGCCGATGGACCTTGGCGACGTGTTCGACGACGTCGGCGCGGTGGCCGGGGCGCTCGGCCGCCCGGAGCGGGCGGAGCGGCTGAACGCCGGGTTGACGGCTCGCCTCGACTCGATCCGAGAGCGCTCGATCCAACTCGCCGAACGCCCGACGATCGCCTGTATCGAGTGGATCGATCCGTTGATGCACGCCGAGAACTGGGTGCCGCAACTGGTCGAGATCGCCGGCGGCAGGGTCATGCTCGGCGAGGCGGGAAAGCACTCGGGCTACTTCGAGTTCGAACGGGTGATCGAGGCCGATCCCGAGGTCATCGCGGTCATGCCCTGCGGCTTCGATATCCCGCGCACGGCGGCCGAGATGTCGCCGCTGGCCGCTCAGCCCGGCTGGGCCGAACTCTCCGCCGTGCGGAGCGGCCGCGTGTTCCTGACCGACGGCAACCAGTACTTCAACCGGCCGGGTCCCCGGGTCGTCGAGTCGGCCGAGATCCTGGCCGAGCTGCTGCACCCGGAGGTCTTCGACTTCGGCCACCGCGGGTCCGGCTGGACGGAGTGGGTTGACCGCTAGAAGATTCGTAGACGGGGTCGGTCTCTGGTGCGCCCTGGGCTACGCGGGCCTCGCGTTGCTCGCGCGCCGGCCGGGCGAACCTGAACTCGGCTGGTTCTTCTTTCTCGTCGCCTGGACCGGACTTCCGGTCTTCGGTCTGTTCTACCGCTTCCTGAGGACCGGCGAACCGTTCCCGGTTCGCCGCCTGCTGGCCTGGGCGGTCGTCTTCCGCCTCGTGGGACTCATCGGCGGGCCGTTCTACGAGGACGACTTCTACCGCTACCTCTGGGACGGATTCCGGTTCGCCACCGCGGGAACGCCGTACGGCGCAGCGCCGGAGGAGTTCTTCGTCGATCCAGGGGTGCCCGCGCTGTTCCAGGGCGTGCTCGACGGCGTCAACTACCCGGAATTGCCGACGATCTACGCGCCGGTCACGCAGTTCGTCTTCCTCGTCGCGTACTGGATCAAGCCGGCGAGCGTCGCCGTGCTGCAGGCGATCCTGATCGCCGTCGATCTGGCCGTCGTCGTCCTGCTGCTCCGGCTGGCGCCGGCGCGCAACGTCCTCCTCTACGCTTGGTGTCCCCTGGTGGTCAAGGAGATCGCCTTCACCGCGCATCCGGACGGAGTCGGCGTCTGCCTGCTGCTGGCGGCCATCGTGCTCGCGCGAGAGCGCCGGTTCTGGATGGCAGCCCCCCTTCTTGGGCTGGCCGTGGCGACGAAGACGTTCGCCCTGGTGCTGGCGCCCCTGGTGCTGGTTCGTGCGCGGCCTAAGCACTGGACGCTGTTTATCGGCACGGTGGGGGCGGCTTACCTGCCGTTCGTCATGGGTGGGGGCACGGATCTTGTCTCGCTCCTGACCTTTGCGCGCGACTGGGAGTTCAACTCGGCGGTGTTCGGGCTGCTCGGGACGTTCGTGCCGCCGTCCGGGGCGCGGCTGGTCGTCGGATTGCTGTTCGCCGCCTTCTGGGGCTGGTACTGCCTTCGCTACGTTCGCGGCGGGGAACGCGGAATCCCCCGCGGCGACTGGCTGTTCGGAATTCTGCTGGTGCTGTCGCCGGTGATCAACCCGTGGTACCTGCTCTGGCTGCTGCCCTTCGCGGTAGTGTTTCCGAGCGTCTGGGCGTGGACGGCATCGGTGGCGGTCCTGTTCAGCTACGTCACGGGGCTCAACCTGCCCGACTACACGTTGCAACCCTACGAACAGCCGATCTGGGGCCGGGGGCTGGAGTTCGGTCTGGTCGGGCTGGCGCTCGCGGTCGACCTGACCTTGAGGCGACGGAGAAAGATGCAGGAGGCCATGGAATGAGGAGTTGCAAGTGGATCGGTCTGGCGGCAGCGATGGTCCTCGCAGTTGCCTGCGGTGCCCCGGAATCGAGCGAGATCGCCGGCTGGGACGTCAGCGACGAAACGAACACGGAGCAGCTCGATCATGGCTCCTGGCAGGAGATCCTGGACGGCTACGTCCACACCGATGACTCGGGCGTCAACCTCTTCGACTATGCGGCGTTCTCGGCCAGCGCCGGCGACGGGGCGAAGCTGACCGGCTATCTGGAGTACCTGCAGGGTCTCGATCCGCTGGCCTACTCCCGAGCCGAACAGATGGCGTACTGGATCAATCTCTACAACGCCCTGACGGTCCAGGTGGTGCTCTCGGAGTACCCGGTGGACTCGATCAAAGAGATTCACGAGGGCGTCATTCCGAACACCGGCCCGTGGCAGGACCCGCACGCGCAGGTGAACGGCCGGCATCTGAGCCTGGACGACATCGAGCACGGCATCCTGAGGCCGTTGTGGCGAGACAAGCGGATCCACTACGCGGTGAACTGCGCCGCGTACGGCTGTCCCCACCTGCTGGCGACGGCGTTCACCGCCGCCAACACGGAGGAGTTGCTGGAGCAGGGCGCGCGGGACTACGTGAACAACCCGCGCGGCGTCGACTTCGTGGACGAGGACTTCATCGTCATCTCGAGCATCTACGACTGGTACACCGAGGACTTCGGCAACACGGAGGAGTCGGTCGTCGCGCACCTCATCGAGTACGCGGACGAAGAACTCGCCTCGCGTCTCGAGGGGTTCGAGGGTTCGATCGACTACGAGTACGACTGGAGCCTGAACGAGCCCTAGCCGACGGGCGCTGGAGTCAGAACCCGCCGCCGCCGAAGGTGAAGCCGACGCTGAGGCCGAGGACCTCGGAGTTCGGCGTGTTGCGGCCGCCGATGACGTCGCCGTAGGTCAACGCCAGGCTCGCGCTACCCGTGAGGCCGATGTTCACCGTGCCGTAGAGAAGGTCGATGTCTTCCTGAAGCTCCGGGAAACGGGCCGGTGAGAAGGGCGGAACGCCGATGTCGAGCCCCGAACCGCCGTCGGTCATCCGGTAGCCGACGCTCAAGCCGACTCGCTCTCCGACCAGGACGCCGGCCGAGAGATTCAGGATGATGTCCTCCGGAATGTCGTCGGTGCGGTATCGGTAGCCGACCTCGGCGGACAGGACGCCCCGCTCGCCGACGTACTTGCCGATCAGCAGAGAGACTTCGCCGCCGTCGCCGCCGTCGCCCAGGGAGTTGATGTAGCCGGTGTCGTAGTCGCCGGCGAGGATGGCGCCGAACCGCAGCGCCATGCTCGGGCCCGAGCTGACAACCTCGTCCCGGAACCGCCAGGTCAGGCCGGCTCTCGCGTCCTGGAGTCCGCTCAGATCGTCCTTGTTCGGGTGCTTGGGGCCGCCCCCGGGGTACTGGCTGTCCGACGTGCCGATCTGGAAGTCGAGCGCGAGGGCGTCGGAAATGCCGTACGTCCCGTTGATCCAGACGGTGTCGAGCCCGAGCGTGCCGGCGAGCTGGATGGTCGTCGAGTCGGCGCCGGCCATGCTTCGCCACCGCTCGGAGCGCTCGTAGTCGGTCGCCTCCTGGGAGACGTAGGAGAAGGTAACCGTGCCCGATCCGGGCGCGGGCAGCCAGGGGGAGCCTTCGGCGACCAGCGGCGCGGTGGTCGCGGCCAGGAGCGGCACCGCGGCCGCGAGCGCAGGGAACCTGTTCTTCATTCCTGTTCGGTCCTTTCGTTCCGGGCTACAGCTTGTAGCGGCGGGTCAGGAAGAAATGAACGAGTTCCTGCTCGTCCGGTGCTTCCGCGCACGCGGATTCGCCGGCGCCTGGGCAGAGCACGTTGATGTGCTCGTCGTCGTCGGTGCCCGGCTTTTCGGCCTCGTCGCGAGCCTCCAGGCTGTTCTTCAGGCTCAGGGCGCGGTTCCGGTCGAGGTCGCGCTTCTGCAGGGGACAGGAGGGACACACGAGCTTCTGGAACGTGAGCGCCTTGCCCATCGTGTAGGCGTCCCGCGGGTTGATGCCCTTTCCGGCGGCGATGGTGCCGGATGCGTACAGGGCCGCCTGCGCAAGGCAGGCAACGAGGATGCTGGCCGACAGGCCGATGATGAACCGTTTCATCCTTGATGTGTCTCCCGTCGCAGAGGTGGAGGGGCTCTGCGAATCGCGTGTTGAAGGTGGGCGCAACGTAGCACAGCGCTGTGCCACAATCACCGGCCGTCATCGAACAACGACCACTCAGGAAGGAGCGGCAGGCATGATCCAGACGGGCGAGTTCAGGGGCTTCGAGGTGTCCACCGAGGATCCGGGAATCCTGGTCATCACGTTCAACCGGCCGGACCGTCTCAACGGCATGGACGCGCCGATGAAGCGGGACCTGCTGGAGACGCTCACCCAGGCCGCGATGGAGGACTCGGTGCGGGTCGTGCTGTTTGCGGGCAGCGGCAGGGCGTTCTCGGCCGGCGACGACATCAGCGGCCAGGACAAGGGCCGGCGCGGCGAGGCGCTGGTGCCCGACATTCACCGGGGCCACGACAACGTGCTCGGCACGATCAACGGGCTGCGCAAGATCTCCCAGCCCATCAACACGGCGATCCGCGGCATGGACAAGCTGACGATCGCGGCGATGAACGGCGTCGCGGTCCAGACCGGCTTCTCGCTGGCGCTCAGTTGCGACTTCCGGATCGCCTCGAGCGCGGCGCGCATGGGCAGCGGCACGCTCCGCTTCGGGCTTCTCCCGGACGAGGGCGGCCACTACCTGCTGCTGCAGATGATGGGGCTGCCGAAGACGATGGACTTCCTGATGCGCGGCAGGCTGGTCCCCGCCGGGGAGGCGCTCGAACTTGGGCTCGTCCACGAGGTCGTGGAGCCGGACGAGTTGATGCCGCGGGCCATGGACCTGGCGCGCGAACTGGCGAACGGGCCGCAGGTGGCGATGCGGCTGCTCAAGCGCAGCCTCTACAACGCCGCCGACCAGAGCTGGGAGCAGTCGCTCGAGGACATCGCGGCCCGGACGCCGATGGCCGACCATCACCCGGACTCCCGCGAGGGGGTGGCGGCGTTTCGCGAGAAGCGGAAGCCGGCCTTCAACGCCTGGCTGGAGGAGTAGCCGACCGACCGGACGGTAGGTGATAATCTCCCGCAGCCAAACGGGACTCGCCACATAGCAACCATCCAAGCCAGGGAGCCTTTTCATGACTGACGCCGTCATCGTTTCCACCGCCCGCACGCCGATCGGCAAGGCTTACCGGGGCGCCTTCAACAACCTCGAATCGCCGACCATGGGCGCGGCTGCCATCGAAGCGGCGATCGAACGCGCCGGCGTCGAGCCAGGCGAGGTCGACGACGTCGTCATGGGTTGCGCCATGCAGCAGGGCACGCAGGGTTTCAATGTCGCCCGCCAGTGCGCGATCCGCGCCGGCCTGCCGGTCGAGGTGTCGGGAATGACGATGGACCGGCAGTGCTCGTCAGGTTTGATGTCGATCGCGACCGCCGCCAAGCAGGTCGTCGTCGACGGGGCGCCGGTAGTCGTCGCCGGCGGCATCGACTCGATCAGCCTGGTGCAGAACGACAAAATGAACGGTTTCCGCGCGCCCGACCCGTGGATCCGGGACCACAAGCCGGATCTCCACATGCCGATGATCGACACCGCCGAGGTCGTGGCGAAGCGCTACAACGTGACCCGCGAGCAGCAGGACGAGTACGGCCTGCAGAGCCAGCAGCGGACCGCGGCCGGGCAGGAGTCGGGCGCCTTCGACGACGAGATCATCACGATGAACGCGACGAAGATGATCCTCGACCGGGCAACCGGCGATATCAGCTTCGGCGAGGTCGAGCTGAGCCAGGACGAGGGCAACCGGCCGAGCACGACGATCGAGGGCCTGTCCGGCCTGAAGCCGGTGCGGGAGAACGGCACGATCACCGCCGGCAACGCGAGCCAGCTCTCCGACGGCGCCTCCGCCTGCGTGGTCATGGATTCGAAGCTGGCGGAGCAGCGCGGACTCGAGCCGCTCGGCATCTACAAGGGGATGGCGGTTGCCGGCTGCGAGCCGGACGAGATGGGCATCGGTCCCGTCTTCGCCGTCCCCAAGCTGCTCGAGCGCCAGGGCCTGACGATCGAGGACATCGACCTTTGGGAGCTGAACGAGGCGTTCGCCGTCCAGGTCATCTACTGCCGCGACCGGCTGGGCATCCCGAACGAGAAGCTGAACGTGAACGGCGGCGCGATCTCGATCGGCCACCCGTACGGCATGAGCGGCGCGCGCATGGTCGGCCATGCCCTGATCGAAGGCAAGCGCCGCGGCGCGAAGAACGTCGTCGTCACGATGTGCATCGGCGGCGGCATGGGCGCGGCGGGGCTGTTCGAGGTGGCGTGAAGCTCGGCGGTTGGCGAAGTGGAGTCGGGCGGCGGCGCCGTTTCGCCGTCGCCGCCTTCGCTTCCCTGGTTGGGGTCTCCGCTCCGGTCGCCGCGCAGACCGAGTTTCACTTCCAGTTCGGCGAGCTGCTGAACCCGTTCTCGGCTCAGGAGGAAGAGAGCTTCGTCTTCACGCTGCAGCAGGCGACGCAGTGGAAGTACGGCGACAGCTTCTTCTTCATCGACTACCTCGACGACAGGGGCCGCGACGGCTTCAACGAACGGGACTTCTACGGCGAGTGGTACCCGACGCTGAGCCTCGGCAAGATGACCGGGAAGACGGTCGGCGGCGGTCCTCTGATCGACGTCGGCTTCATCGCCGGCCTGAACGCCGCCGGCGACGCGAAGGTCGTCAAGTACCTGCCCGGGTTGCGCCTGGCCTGGAAGGCGCCCGGGTTCATCTTCCTGAACACGGACCTGATGCTCTACCTCGACGGCAGCAGCGGCGTCGGCGCCGGCGGCGCGCCGAAGACCGACGACAGCTATGCCTTCGACGTGAACTGGCTCTACCTGTTCTCGGTCGGCGAACAGAGCTTCCAGGTCACCGGCCACGCCGAGTACATCGGCGCCGTGACGAACGAGTTCGGCGTCGAGTACGGCGGCACGATCCTCGCCCAGCCGCAGTTCCGCTGGGATGCCGGCAAGGCGTTCGGCGGCGACGCCGGCAAGTTGTTCGCGGGGATCGAGTACCAGTACTGGAGCAACAAGCTCGGCACGGAGGAAGACGAGAGCGCCGTGCAGTTGCTGCTGGCCTGGCAGCTGTAACTCTTACGTCGGCTCCCAGGTGAAGACGTCGGTCGTCCGGTCGAGGTCGAAGAACGATCCGGCCAGGGCCGGCATGCCGCGCTCCGCGATGGCCTCCGGAGTCCAGCCGTCGCTGTTGTGGACGGACCGAATGGGCCGCGGCTGGCTCATCAGGAAGATCTCGTTCTTGCGGACTGCGAAGATCTGGCCGCTGACCTCCTTGGCCCCGTCGCTCAGCAGGTAGACGGCGAGCGGCGCGACCAGGGCCGGCGTCATCTCCTTCATCTTCGCGACGCGCGCGGCCTGGGCCGGGTCGGCGGTCGGGATCGTGCCGATGAGCCGCGACCAGGCGAACGGGGCGATGCAGTTGGAGCGCACCTCGAAGCGCTGCATGTCCAGCGCGAGGGACTTCGACAGCCCGACGATGCCGAGCTTGGCGGCGGCGTAGTTCGCCTGGCCGAAGTTGCCGATCAGCCCGGACGTCGACGTCATGTGGACGAAGGCGCCGCCGATCTGCTTGCGATAGTGGGGCGCGGCGGCCCGGGCAACGTTGAAGCTGCCCTTGAGGTGCACGGCGATGACGGCGTCCCAGTCGCTCTCGTCCATCTTGTGGAAGATGACGTCGCGCAGGATGCCAGCGTTGTTGACGACGCCGTCGATCTGGCCGAACTCGTCGAGCGCCTGCTCGACCATGCGGTTCGCGCCGTCGAAGTCGGCGACGCTCTCGTAGTTCGCGGCGGCCCGTCCTCCCGCCGCCGCGATCTCGTCGACGACGCTCTGCGCGGGCGTCTGGTCGGCGCCGTCGCCGCGCTCGGAGCCGCCCAGGTCGTTGACGATGACCGCCGCGCCCTGGGCGGCGGCGAGCAGGGCGATGTCGCGGCCGATGCCGCGGCCGGCGCCGGTGACGACGATCACCTTCTCGTGCAACATGCGGGTGTTCAAGTCCTGGCCTCCCTTTCTCACGCCGCGGCGATGGCGGCGATGGTTCGACAACCGTCGAGGTACTCCTGTACGTCGACGTACTCGTCCACGGTGTGAGGGTTGTGCTGGCCGGCGCCCAGGGTCACCGTGGGCAGACCCTTGGCGTTCAGGTAGTTCGCGTCGAGACCGCCGTTGGCGACGAGGTACTCGGCGTCCACGCCGAGAACCGCCTGGACCCGTTCCGCGGCGAGTTGCACGGGCGGTGAGTCCCTGGGCATCTCGAACGCCTCGTAGTCGGTCTCGGCCCGGAAGTCGACGCGGCCGCACTGGCCGTCGGAACTCGTGACGCTCCGGGCGGCCTGCTCGAAGGCGTCGCGGTAGGCGGCCGTGATCCGCGCGAGGAAGGTCCTGTCGTGGCTGCGCGATTCGCCGGACACGAAGACGTGATCCGTGACCTGGTTGCTCGCTTCGCCGCCGGCCATCCGGCCGATGTTCGAGGTGCCCCGGCCGGCCGGAAGTTCGATCTTGCCGAAGAACCCCTGTCCGGCCACGTCGGCCACCGCGCGCGATGCGATCAGCGCCGCGGAGATTCCGTGTTCGGGATGGACTCCCGCGTGCGAGGACTTGCCATGGATGTCGACCTGCCAGCGGTCGGCGCCGGTGGCGCCGATGATGAGCACATGGGGAGCGCCGGAGTCGATGTTGAAGCCCAGTTGGGGACGGCCGAGTCGCTCGAGTTCCACGGTCCGCGCGCCCCAGAGGCCGACCTCCTCGCCGACCGTCATCAGGACCGTGATCGGCGGCCGGGGTACGTCCTGTGCGAGCAGGGTCTCGACCATCGTCACGAGGGCGCCGATCGAGGTGCGGTTGTCGCCGCCGAGCGCCGTGTCCCCTTCCGCCTCGATCCGTCCGTTCCGGCGCACCGGCACCGCGCCGCGGCAGAGCGGCACCGTGTCCATGTGGCCCATGAACAGCCGCCGCGGCCCGGGCCTCGTGCCGGGCAGGTCGACGATCAGGTTGCCGACCTCGTAATCGCCGGGGATCCGCTCGTTGGCGTCGTCGTGGCCGATCCAGGACGGCTCGCAGCCCGCTGCGACGAGCTTCTCCCGAATCGCGGCCGCGACCTTGCCCTCGCGGCCGCTCAGGCCCTCGATGGCCAGCAGGTCCATCAGGTGGTCCAGGGCGCGGGCTTCGTCGATCCGGGGTGGGGTCATGGTGCTGTCTCTGGGTGGTTTGGGATGGAGATCGTTGTTCAACTCTGGCGGCGGCGCATCGGCCAGAGGGGGCGCGCATCCTACCGTTTCGCTGGCGCGACTCGCGTGAGTAGACTCCGGCTCCTTTGCCGGTAGGCAGGGAGTGCCCGCCGCCTGAGTAGGGCCCGTCGCTCCGAGGCTGGCCTACTCCGCTCGGCGGACCTTCTGGAGCCGGAGGATCGACGTGACGACGGATCGGGACAAGCGGCTGGCGGCGTTGGATGAAGCCATCGCTACGGTGGCGGCCAAGGAGTACTGGCGGCTCGCCGCGGAGCGGAGTTCCCGCGAGGTCGCCGCCTGCGTGCATGACGCCCTGGACTCGCTAGACGGCCTCAAGTATGGCCGCCAGCCAGCGTACGATGAGTGGGACGCTCTCTTCTACCTGACCTGGTACCAGCCCAGGCACGTCCACTTGGTCTATGCGCTGTTACACCAGCGAGAGTTCCCGGCACTCTCGCAGGTCATTGACATCGGCTGCGGTGCCGGGGCGATGCAGATGGCCTTGGCGTTCTCGATGGCAGACCAACCTTCGAGGCTGCGAGCCGTCGACGTCTCCGTCCACGGCATTGACCCGAGCGAGCCGATGAGGGCGATCGGAGAGGCGTTGTGGCTCGAGCTCCGGAACCGGGCGGAGAGAAGCGCAGATCTGGAGGGACTTGGGAGGGTCATGGGCGACCTTTCGGCTCAGTGTGGCACCTATGACTCCTACGAGGCCTATACGGCCTCGCCTAGCGCCGTGGCCGCGAGGACGGCGGGCAATCCACATTGGCTTACGGCGGTGCATGCGGTCTACAAGGAGAATAGAGACGACCTCAAACGGCTGCTAGGCGAAGTCTGTGCTGACCGGGAACCGAAGGGCATCTTGGTGACCAGCGACGATGGCAAGGAGAGTCTCTTGGATGAACTCGTGGAAGAACCGGACTACTCGCTCGATCCGAGGCAAGTGGAAACGATCTGGCAGGGGCCGCTGCGCTGCACGACATCGTGGCGTAGACTGGTGCGGGCAAACTTGGACTCGCCTTCCGATTTGTGCCGGAACTTCCTGAAGGGCGAGGTAGGATGGGATTCCGCTAACCCCATCGAGAAGGACGTGACTCGAGTCTGGGTGAGGCAGTGAGATCAACCGCAGCGCAAAGATCGCTCTTCGCAGCAGCTGACCCCCCTGAGCGCACAGAGCCTCATCGTTGGGGAGCCGCGACTATCGAGTACGCGCAGATACGGGACATTCTGACCCGTGCGACCGGATTCATGGACGCCTATGACTTTACGCTAAACCCTTACGCTGGCTGCGCCTTCGCATGCACCTATTGCTACGCAGCGTTCTTCTCTCACAGCACCGAGAAGCGTGCCAGTTGGGGCAGTTGGGTCCAGGTCAAGCAGAATGCTGTCGAGCGTCTCGCGCGCCGCCGGGGAAGCCTTGACGGCAAGCGAATCTACATGAGCAGCGTGACCGATCCGTACCAGCCGATAGAGCGAAAGCTCGGACTGACGAGGAAGTTGCTTGAGGTTCTGGCAGAGAAACACCAGCCGAAACTTGTGGTGCAGACAAGGAGCCCGGACGTACTCCGAGATGCAGATCTGTTCGGAGCAATAGTTGCGAACGGCGGATTTGTTCAGGTGAACATAACGGTCACCACCGACGATGAGGATGTGCGGCGGGAGTTTGAACCTGCTTGCCCGGGCAACGCGAAGCGGCTCGAGGCGGCTCGTGGACTCGTAGCGGCAGGAGTGGATACCTGCGTGACGATGACTCCACTCCTGCTGGTGCGGGATAGCGAGGCGTTCGCGGAGGATCTGCGGAAGACGGGGGCTACAGACTTCATTGTCCAGCCCTTTCACTTTCAACGGGGGAAGTTCGTCGCCGGCACCCGGGATGCGGCTCTTGGGATCATGGCGGAGAAGCTCTCGTGTAGCGGCCGGGCGGTGGTTGACCGCTACTTGGACCACTATAGGGACGTTCGGGAGGTGCTTCGGCGGCGCTTGCCGGAACTCGGCGAAGGCAAGCACGGCTTTCGGCCGCCCTTCTGAGGATGCAGTGAAGGGCGGCGTGAACAGCTTCGACTAAGCGAACGGGAGTGACCGCTCGGGCGGCGCCCACCGACGAATTAGAGCGTCGGCCTCGGCTCCCAGATCGAGAGTGGGCTGGTGCTCCGGGAGGGTCAGGCAGTCGTAGGTCGCCTCCGCGCGTTTGAGGGTTGCTTCTCGGGCCCTTGAGAGGATCGCGCGAAGATCAATGCGCTGGAGCAGCTTCTTCGTCACAACCCGTTTCGCGTCCACGAAGACGAGGGACTTCAGCAGGTTCCTGGCGGGTTCACTGTGGAGAAGTTCAACGACGAGGGCCGCTTGCATTGGGCTGTCGCAGGGAAGAAAGTACGACGTGTCGTCGCAGAGTACCGGTTTGCCGCTGCTGGGAGGCAAAAGGCGGAAACGGGTTTCCTTCCAGAGGCTGCATACGGCCACCTTCCACGGACTGAATGTGTAAGGGCCGATGCCGAACATGCAGAACTTCGGTCTTGATCGGTAGACGGACGATTTGCGGGCCGCGAAGTACTCTTGGTGGTCGTTCAAGTAGCTCCAGAGCCTCGGTGCCAAGTGGCGCAAAGCGCGCGGATCCTCACCGAGAGACCTCTGAGTGACGAGGACCCGCCGGCTCGGTTCGCGTCCGGCGTAGATGTCCGATCCCTTCATCAGAGGGAAGGACCACTCCGACTCTACGTCGACGAGTTCGCCCAGCCCGTTCCGCCAACCGCCTTCGTTCGCGTCGGGCTTCAGTTCCAGAATCTTCGAGGCGTCATGCTTCACTCCCTGACGCCACTCGATAGGCGACCGGCCATCGAAGGCCCGGGACCTCTCGTGGGACACGACGTCGGCGACTAGACCGCTATCCGTTAGTCCCATCCTCGTTGTCGGTGCTCGCGCGGCTAGCGACTCGTAGACGTCACAGTCGTAGTTTCCAGAGGCTCGGTGGAGCCGAATCATGAAGAGGCCCGCGTCAGCTGCCACGCCGAAGCTCCGCTTGGCGTCGATGCGCCACAGCGCCGATTCCGCTACCGGCAACCGCAGGCGGTGAGCGAGTACCAAGACGCGCCGCGCAACGGAGGTCTTGCAGAGCATGGCCACTGTGGGCGACTGGTCCCGCAACTCCGTAAGAAGCCGCATCCAGATGTACTCGGCTACATCGAAGTTCGAGTCGCCGGTCAGTGCGTCTATACCGCGCACGGACCGGACGTTCGACCGCGTGGGAACGTGTCCGGAGCCCATGGCGCCCAACTCGGCCAGGGTGATCCATGGCGGGTTTCCGAGCACGAGAAGGGGCCCCGACGTGCGCCAGGGAAGGTTCCCTAGGTCGTAGCTGAAGATGTCGCCGGCCTGAACTTTCCAGTCGATGCCTACAGGCGGATGTTGCCGGAGCGCTTCGCGGGCCTCTTCGACGTAGCGGGACTGGATTTCGATACCGAGCATCTCGAGGGGACCGCCGAGTTGTTCGGCCGCGGCGCGAAGAAAGGAGCCCTTGCCGCAGGTAGGTTCTAGAAGCCGGGCTGGGCGGTTCCCAACCGCTTGCAGAACGCGCGTAGCCGTCAGTGCAAGGTCCAGTGGCGTCTGAAAGTCTCCAAGTTCCTTCTTGAGCTTGCCGCGAACGGCGCTGCCTGGGTCGGGGCCGCCCTTAGTGGAGGAGATCGTGGACACCGGCCACCTCCCCAGCATTTCGAAGGGCATGCCCGTACTGGAGCCGCCACTGCAAGGCATTGCTGACCGTGATGTATCCCTGCTGCGGCGGATTGGCGAGAATGCGTTCCGCGAGAGATCGACGGCCAATCTCGTCGAGCGGGAGATTGCGCTCCTCAAGGAAGGCAGCAAGATCTTCCAGGTTGCCTTTGCGTTCGAGTATACCGCGAATTCCCGCGGTCGTCTGGTAGTCGGCCGTGCACTCGCGTTCGATGAAGACGAGGTGACGGACGTCGATACGCGCTGTTCGCGTTTCGTTGACGTCGGTCTTCTCGTAGACGAAGACGAGCAGGTGGTAGCCGAGTCCGAACACCTTCTGCGAAGCATCCCGAAATGGGCAGGATGACTGCGGTTGCGACAGGAATGTCGCCTTGAGGTCCACGTTGAGTTCGGGGAAATCAATGCCTCGCGCCGCACTGCCGGGGTCGAATGTGTAGCGATCAGCCAGGAAGTCGTTGAAGCTCGATTCGATCCAAGTGCCCAAGGCCTTGCCGTCAGTTGTGCCGAACAGTTCTGGGACAGGCCGTTGGTGGAGTGACTTCGCGAACGCGGCCGCTTCCGCGCCACTGCTGTCCCACAAACCGGGTTGAGAAAAGGGCCTGAGTCGTCCGGTGCTGTAAGGTTGGTCTTGGTCGAAAGTCCAACTACAGCAAGGAGATCCAGGCTCATGGCGCATCATAACACCGTGCTCGGACAGTTGCTCAGGCTGGTGTCGAGACATGAGTTCGAGCGGGACGCCCGGAGGCATCACAAGGGGAGGAAGCTCCGTTCCATGAGCCGGTGGAGCCAGTTCGCGGCGATGGCGATGGCGCAGTTGTCGGGGCGGTGCAGCCTGCGGGACGTCGTCTCGAATCTGGAAGCCCAGAGACGGAAGCTCTACCATCTCGGCGTCGGTCGGGTCGCGCGGTCCTCTCTGGCGCGGGTGAACGAGGAGCAGCCTCACGAGCTCTTCGAGTTGCAGTTCAAGCGCCTTCTGGACCGCTGCCGAGGCTTGGCGCCCGGCCACGGGTTCCGGTTCAAGAATCCGCTCGTGTCCCTGGACGCGACGTACATCGACCTGTGCCTCTCGTTGTTTCCCTGGGCGAAGTACGGCAAGAGCAAAGGGGCGATCAAGGTCCACGTCGGTCTCGACCACGGCGGGAATCTGCCGTCCTTCCTGAGCGTGACGGACGGGAAGGGGTCCGACATCGACGTGGCGCGGACGCTGCGCTTGCCAGTGGGGAGCATCGTCGCCGCGGACCGGTTGTACCAGGACTTCAGTTGGTTGAGATCCCTTGACGAGCAAGGGGTTTTCCTGGTCACGCGGCTCAAGCGGGGAGTCCGGTACGCGGTGCGGGAGCGCCGCTCGTACGCGCCCGGCCGCGGCGTGACCTCGGACCAGCTGATCGAGCTGACGAGCAGGAAGGGCCGGAAGGACTGCCCGATTCCGCTGCGGAGGGTCGGCTATCGCGACGCCGCGACCGGCAAGCACTACGTGTTCCTCACCAACAACTTCGCGCTCGCGCCGAGGACCATCGCGGACATCTACAAGGCGCGCTGGCAGGTCGAGCTCTTCTTCAAGTGGATCAAGCAGAACCTCCGGATCAAGAGCTTCCTCGGCACTTCCCGCAACGCCGTGCTGACGCAGATCTGGATCGCCATGTGCGTCCACCTCCTCCTCGCCTACCTGAAATTCTCCAATCGCCTCAAGTGGACGCTCAGCGAGATCCTCCGTCTGCTCCAACTGAATCTCTTCGAACGACGCCCACTCAATGACCTGTTACAGACACAACGCGACCCGCCGCGCCCGAGAAACGATCAACTGCAACTCGCCCTGCCCTGAAGTTTGTGGGACAGCAGTGCTTCCGCGCACAGGGCGGCGACGGTCAAGGGCGCTACCGAACTCATCGCGTTGCGGACAGTGATCTGGTGTGCTTCCGGGGTGTCACGACCGCAGCATGAGGTTGACGGGTCGGTGTGACGGCGGCGATGGTAGCACCGGAGCTGGGAGGCCGTTTGGGCTGGGGACGCCGTTCGGTCCAAGGCTGGACCGCGGCGCACAGGGCGTAGACTCGCCCCGCGCGTCTTTGGCGAATCGGTACTTCGGCCGACCCAACAGGAGGACCATGAACCCGTCCGAACGTCTCGCTCTCATCTCTAGCGGTGAGGACTGGCGGTGAGAGCCGCGAGGAACTGGTTTGGCGTGGTCGCTGCGCTCGCCGCTGTGGCTTGCGGGCCTTCGGACGGACCGGGAGGTCCGGGTGCCGCTAACTCTCCCGACCGGCCCCCGAACTTCGTCGTCGTCTTCGCCGACGACCTGGGCTGGGGAGACCTGGGCAGTTACGGCGCGCCGGTGATCCGGACGCCGCACCTGGACCGGATGGCGGCCGAAGGCCAGCGCTGGACGAACTTCTACGTCACCGCCTCGGTTTGCTCGCCGAGCCGGGCGGGCCTGCTGACCGGGCGGTTGCCGGTGCGCAACGGGCTCTACGGCGACCAGGTGCGGGTCCTGTTCCCGGACTTCGTCGGCGGGATCCAGGACGAGGAGATCACGATCGCGGAGGCGCTCCGCGACCTCGGCTACGCGACGGGAGTGTTCGGCAAGTGGCACCTGGGCGACGGGCCGCGGTATCTGCCGACCCGCCACGGCTTCGACTACTGGTTCGGCATCCCGTACTCGAACGACATGATGTCGACGCTGCCTCGCGAGGAGCGCCGCGCCGCCTTCCTGGATCCGAAGATCGAGTACTGGGACGTGCCCCTCATCCGCTCGGAGCGCGACGAAGCCGGCGAGATCGTCACGGAGACCCTGGAGCAACCCGCGGACCAGACGACCATCACGAAGCGCTACGCCGAGGAGGCGGTCGAGTTCATCCGCGCGCACCGGGACGAGCCCTTCTTCGTCTACGTGCCGCACAGCATGCCCCACGTGCCGCTGTTCCGGGCGCCCGGCTTCGAGGGCCACAGCGGCGCCGGGCTCTACGGCGACGTGATCGAGGAGATCGACTGGAGCGTGGGCAGGATCCTCGACACCCTCGAGGAGGAGGGGATCGCCGGGAACACCCTGGTCTTCTTCAGCAGCGACAACGGCCCGTGGACCGCGTTCCGTACCCAGGGAGGGTTGGCCGGCCCGCTACGCGAAGGCAAGGGGATGACCTGGGAAGGCGGGATGCGAGTACCGGGGCTGTTCTGGTGGCCGGGGACGATCGCCCCCGACGTGGTCACGAACGAGATCGGTTCGACCAGCGACCTGTTCGCGACCTTCCTCTCTCTTTCCGGCGGCGCCGCGCCGGGCGACCGGCCGATGGACAGCCTCGACCTGGCTCCGGTACTGCGTGGAAGCGGTGAAGGTCCGCGCGAAGAACTGCCATTCTACCGCGGCAGCGAACTCTACGCCTACCGGGTGGGGAACTACAAGGCGCACTTCGTCACCGAGGGCGAGTACGGGCTCGCCGGCGGCCGGCAGGAACACGATCCGCCCTTGCTCTTCGATTTGTCCGTCGACGCTGGAGAGCAGTGGAACATAGCCGCCGAGCAACCCGAAGCGCTGGCCGCAGTCACGGCCCGCGCCGTGCAGCATCTCGCCGGCGTCGACGTCGCACCGTCGGAGTTCGATCTGCGCACCGGTAGCGACTAGATAGCGGTGCTGTCGCCGCCGCTGCCGTCGCCGGCCTGAGCCGGCGGCCGCTCGGTGGACGCGAGCGTCTGCCGTTCTTCCAGGCGGCGCTGCCAGAGCATGGCTTCCCGTGCGACCTGGCGCCGGGCCCGCATGCTGCGCAGCCACCAGCCAAAGATGGCGCCGACCAGCCCGGCGGCGACCACCCAGATCCAGATTTCGAGGAGGACGTAGAGCATGCGGACCCCGTTTCTAGGGGCGGTGGAGAACTCGGAACTCGACCCTTCGATCCCCGCCGGCGTCTGCGGCGCCGGGCCTGTCGCTGCCGTAGCCGAAGGCCAGCAGGCGGTCGGGATGGACGCTCGCGGACAGGACTTCGCGGATGGCCTCGGCCTGCGCGATGCTGAGCCGCCGGTCGTCCTCGGGATCGCTGCCGGCATCCGTGTGGACGAGGATCTCGACCCGGATGTCCGAGAAGGCGTCCAGCACTTCGCCGACGCCGGCGATGGCGGCTCGGGCGTCGTCGGTGAGCGCATCGGTACGACCCTGGAACGCGATCGGCTGCTCCCGCAGCAGGCGGCGGATCCGGTTCTGGGCGACCCTGTTCACCGCGACGGGAGCGACCACGATCTCGTTGGCGATCGTCCAGCCGGTTTCGGCGGTTTGGGCAATCGCGACCACGTCGAACTCCAGGCGGTCGCGCATGCCTTCGCTCGAGGTGTGGCCGGTCAGGGTCAGCGTCCCGTCCCGCAGCCTCAGGCCGGGTGCGCCATGCACCTGCCGCAGGAGTTGAATCAGCCTGGGGAGAGTCGGTATCCACGGCGGCTCGGTCACGGCGGCGTCGACTTCCGTCTGGTCGATCACGTTTCCCTGGCCCACGATCGCGGCTGCCGCGTCGAACAGCTCCTGGCGGCTCTCGGGAGTGGGAAGACGCCCGGCCAGCAGCCAGATGTCGCCATCCGGACCGAACTCGAAGTTCGGCTCGACCGCCATGGCCAGGCGGTTGTCGACGCTTCGCACACCGGGCTCGCCCGCGGCGCGCCGCGTCGCCTCGACCCCGATCTCGGCAAAGGCTACGGTTCCGTGGAGGGTCAGATCGCGGCCGTTGGCTTCGACGCGCAGGTCCCGCACGCCCACGTCCGCGAGAGTCGCGCCGGTGCTTGCTTCGATCGCCGCTTCGATGCGGGGAAGCTCCAGCGCGAAGCAGAGGGCGCCCAGCATCAGCAACAGGGCCACTCCCATCAGGATGACGGTCGGTTCTCTCATCGTCTCATCGTGGTTGCCGCCGGCCGCGTGCCGGCGGCGCTAGCTGGAGGTGTGATCGGTGACGATCAGCCACCGGTCTCCGTGCCGCTCCACGAGCAGCGTGAACAGCCCGGTCGGCTCGTCGGATTCCCTCGTCAGCCGGAAGCGGCCGAAGACCTGTGCGGCGTGCTCGGACAGCACCCGGACGTCCAGTTCCTCGAAGGCCAGTGTACCCATCGCGGCTCGGTCGGGGTAGGTCTGGCGGTAGCGTTCCAGGGTGTGCCTCCAGCCGCGGCGAACCTCGTTGCCCGAGGTGAAGCGCAGTTCCTCGCTCCGCAGGTACCCGGCCATGAAGCCCTCGATGTCGCCCTCGTTCCAGGCTTCCACCTGCTCGTCCAGCACGTCGAGCACCGCGGCCGCGACGGTCTGCGGGTCGAGTACCGGCGCCCGTTCTTCGAGTTCGGGCGGTTCGCAGGACGCGAGCAGCACGCAGGCCGCAAGCCCGGTGAGGGCGAAGGCTGCGACTCCGGCCTTCACTTGGCGAGGTGTTCCACGTCGATGTCGCGGAGCTCGATCCGCGAGACGAGGGGCAGTTCCGCCGCGACGTACGCGGGCGAGATGTCGTCGACGGTCAGGCTTCCGTCCGGAGTGTTCAGGCCGTAGTTGTCCGCGTCGTAGAACAGCAGGCCGCCGATGCGGCGGTAGTTGCGGAGGGTGCGGAAGCGGAGTCCGGTGCCCTTGCTGTAGTCGTAGGCGAACTGCTCGAGGCGGGCGGTCTCCGGGTCGAACCAGTAGATGTAGGCGCTGTCGGCGCCGTCGCTCGAGTCGGGCTCGAAGGTCACGCGGACCCTGTGCAACTGCCGTCCGTTCCACTCCTCGAGGCCCTGGTCTTCCTTGTAGGTGCCGGGATCGTTCAGCTTGTAGGGCAGGAAGAGGAAGTACATGCGCTGGTTGACGTAGCTCTCGGCGCGTACGTGCTGCGTCTCGTCCATCTCCATCGGTTCACCGGCCTCGGTCACCTCGAGAGCGGCGTTGTCGCGCCGATACTCGCGCTCGTCGTCCCCGGCGGAGGCCCGGATGACGTACTCGAAGCGGTCGCCGTCCGTCGTCGAGTCGACGTCGAAGCTCCCGGAACGGGAAGCCACCGTCAGCCTGACCCGGGCACTCTCGAACAGCTCGCCGCCGTGGTGTTCGATCGCGCGGTCGACGATCTCCAGCCGGTCCGTCGTCCCCGGCGGAGCGGTGGGCGGCGCTGTCGGCCGGGGCTCGGCCGCCGGCTCCGCGCCGGCGCAGGCGAGGAGGAAAGCCGCGGCGGCGAGGGCGAGCATCGCGCCGGCGGTTCGGGTTCCGTGCAGTTTTCGGGGTTGCAGCATCGTTCCATGTTAGCGCCGCTGCCGCCGCCAAACCTGTCGCAAGCTCCGGGTTCGGCCCCAGCCCCCACCTCACTAGCAGCGTGCGCCGAGGAACTTGCTTCGCTTCGTTCGACGGAGCACGCTGTTAGTCTCGGCCGCTCACTCTGAACTGCGGCTGGAGGCCAAGCGAATGACCGACTACGAACTCATCAAGTACGAGGTGGACGATCCGATCGCCACGATCACCCTGAACCGGCCGGAGCAGTTGAACGCGATCACCGGCAGCATGATGGCCGAGATGAAGCACGCGATGGCGGCCGCCGAGCGCGATGAGCGCGTCGTCGGCATCGTCCTGACCGGCGCCGGCCGCGGGTTCTGCGCCGGAGCGGACATGCAGGGCCTACAGGCCACCAGTCGGGGCGAGCGCGGCAGTGGCGGCGGCAACGCCTTCGAGGACGCGCAGGCGGGCGCGATCGATGAGATGGGCGAAGACAACTTCGGCGTCACCTTCAACTACCTGATGGCGGTGCGCAAGCCGATCGTGGCGGCGATCAACGGCCCCTGCGCCGGTCTCGGCTTCGCCATCGCGATGCTCTGCGACATCCGCCTGGCTTCGGACCGGGCGGTCTTCACGTCGGCGTTCGTGAACCGCGGCCTGATCGCCGAGCACGGGCTGAGCTGGATCCTGCCCCGTGTGGCCGGCCCGGCCAACGCGCTCGACATCCTCTGGACGGGCCGCAAGTTCTACGGCCCGGAAGCGGCCCAGATGGGCGTCGTCAACCGCTCAGTGCCGCACGACCGGGTGGTGCCCGAGGCCGAGAACTACGTCCGGGCGCTCGCCGAACGCTCCGCGCCGATGTCGCTCAAGGTCATCAAGCAGCAGGTCTACCGTCACCTGATGATGGACACCGGCGACGCACTCCGGGAATCGAACCAGTTGATGGCCGAGAGCCTCCAGCGCGGCGACTTCAAGGAAGGCGTCGCCTCCTTCGTCGAGCGCCGCCCGCCGAAGTTCCAGCGCATCACCAGCTAGGCCGCGCCGTGTCGGTGCGCCGGCCTGACAACCGGCCGCCCGCAGACCGGCGCTCGGACTGTGACGCTGATGGCGCGCGGATGCGCCACCAGGGTTCTGGCCGGCACCAGGCGCGACGCCGCGAAGCGGCGAGCCTGCGCGGCTATCTCAGCAAGGCCCGAGCCGTCTTGTACACCTCGGCGTCGGAAGGCGGTGGGTCGCCCCGGAGTACGCGGTTGGCCGCCTCGAGCGCCCAGTCGGCGATCGCGCCAGCGGTTTCAGGGGCGTGGTCCGATGGCGTTTCCACAGTGACGTGGGCGCCGTCAGCCGTCGGTGGTGCTTTGGCGATGTCAGCCGGCCAGTCCATGACCTCCAGCAGCCGCCGGGCCTGAGTCAACCAGACGTCAGCCGCCGCTTCGGCGGTGAAGTTACGGGTGCCGCGGATCGTCCGCCTAGTCGACGCGGTCTCGCCTTTCCTTGAGCTCACGGAAGGTCGTCAGCACCAGGCCCTCGTCCTCGATCGCCTGCTGCACGCGGGGGTCGAGCATGGCCAGCATGTCGCCCTTGCGGGTGGGGCCGGACGTCGAGATGTGCTTGAAGTTCTCGCTCGGGTCGGTCGAGTGCAGGATGATCATCGTGACGCCGGGGCGCAGGTCCCGCAGGGCCTGGACGTAGCGCTCGACCTTGTACTCCGTCAGTTCCTCGTCCGTGGCGTCGGCCCCGCTCTCCGGAACCCACCCGTAGCTCAGGTTGTGAAGGTCGTCGAGGACGGGCAGGCCGCCGTCCCAGATCCGTTGGCCGAGTTCGGTGGCGCGGCCTAGCCCTGGCGGCGTGTCCCGCCCCTGGGCCTCGTACTGGGCTTCGAGGATTTCATTGTGGCCGCCGGGGAACATGAGCGGAATTCCCTCGTCGATGCCGACCTCGATGTAGCGCTCGAGGAAATCCATCGTGGCGAACAGCGTGCCCATGTGCGAGTCGAGGTGGGTCGGTTCGAAGCCCATCGTCCGGGCGCGATGGATCTGCTCGCGGATCTCCGCCTCCACTTCGTCGGGCGTGGCGTGCGCGACGACCTCGGCGACGCTCGACCACAGGGCGCCCTCCGGGTCGACCAGGCCGGGTGCCGCTTCGCGGCCCACCAGCGGCCCCCAGCGGTAGCCATCCCACTCGGCGGTCAGGGTCAGGTGAAGGCCGGCGTCGATTCCCGGGTTCTCCTCCATGCTCCGCACGAGTTCCGGCACCCAGGGGCAGGGCATCATGACGCTCATCGAATTGGCAGCGCCCTCCAGGATCGAGCGGAGGGCGCCGACGTTCGAGTCGCGCGACATGCCGGCATCGTCGACGTGCAGGATGACGGCGCGGGTACCGGCGGGGAAGCCGAGTTTCTCGGCGTAGGTCTGCGCCTCGGCCTGACAGCCAGCGACGAGGAACGAGGCAAGGCAGAGCGTGAGGGCGACGGCGGCGGTCCGGAGCACGTTGCGCATGTTGTCTTTCTCCTCCCTGGATTCAGAGATCGGCGAGCCGGTCGGTGCCGTCGAATCCCTCGAAGCCGGCGGTTTCTTCCACCTCGAGCCCGAGGATCGGCGCCAGGCTGGGGGCCAGGTCGATCGTGTTCGCCCTGGCTTCGACCGTCTGGCCCGCGCCGTCCTGGCGGCGGATGATCAGCGGCACGTGGGTGTCGTAGGCGTACGGCGAGCCGTGGCTGGCGACGATGACCGACGCCGGCACGGGCAGTACGTTCGGTTCCACCACGACGACCAGGTCTCCGCTGCGCTCGGGGTAGTAGTTGTTCAGGTACAGCTCGTGAAGGGGTTTCGCCGGGTCGAGTTCCGCCGGCCGGACGACCTCGGCGATCAGCGGACAGTCGCTCATCGCCTCGATGACCTCGTCCTCGATCGCGGCCCGGTTGGCCTCTTCGGCCGCGATCGACTCGCCGTCGAGGTAGAAGGTGTCGACCAGGAACTCCCCGCCGCCGAAGCGGCCCTTGAGACGCGACTGCAGGCGTTGCAGGCAGAGGGTCTGGTCGGTGCCGAAGCGGCCACCGTCGCCACCGTCGCGCACGACGAGGTCGGGGACCTCGCCGACACCGTGGTCGGAGGACAGCGCGACGACGACGTTCTCCAACCCGATCCGTTCGTCCACGAAGTCGAGCAGCTCGCCGATCGTGCGGTCGAGCCGGAGAATCACATCGAGGGTCTCGGGGGCGTTCGGGCCGTAGCCGTGACCCACCGTGTCAAGGGCGGAGAAGCTGACCGCCAGCAGGTCGGGAACCTCGTCGGCGCCCAGGTTCTCCGCCTCGATGAGTGTCTCGGCGAAGTCCTCAAGGTAGCTGTCGACGAAGGGCGACCGGTAGATGTCGCCGTAGAACGCTTCGCGCTCGACCGTGAAACCGCCCACCGCGTGGGGGAAGGTGTCGATGAAGGGGCCGCGGTCGAGCGGTTCGATGTCGTAGGCCGACGTGTGGTCGAGCGGCAGGAGCGGGTTCCAGGCGTTGGCGAAGTGGACGGCCAGCCGGTCCTCGTCGTTGAAGGCCTCGACCCAGGCGGGTTGGGACTCCTCGTCGCCATAGTAGGTCGAGGTGACGAAGCTGCCGGCGGACCGGCCGTACCACCAGGCGCCGTCCGCGTGGTGTCCGCCCATCAGGATCGCCGCGCGGTCCTTGGCGCTGGCGGCGTACACCCTGGCCTCCGGGTATGCGGCCTTCAACAGGTCGCCGAGAGCGGGCACCAGCATGTTGCGCGGTGAGACGCCGTGGTCCGGATCGCCGCAGCAGTAGACATCGTTCCCGCTCTCGCGGTCGAACCAGGAGTTGCCGACGATCCCGTGCCGCTTCGGGAACACGCCCGTGGCCAGGGTCGCGTGTCCGGGGGCGGTTTCGGTGGCGGAGTGAAAGTGGTGGGCGTCGGTGAAGACGACGCCTTCCTGGAGCAACCGTCCCAGCCCATGGTTCAGAAGGGGGCGGAAGCGCTCCAGGTAGTCGCCGCGCATCTGGTCGACGACGATCAGGAGAACGAGCCGGGGCGCGCCTTCGGGGACCGCTCCGACGGTGACTTCCCCGTCGCTTCCTTCGGCTTCCGGAGCGTCGGCCGGGGCGCCGCAGGCCAGAGCGAACGGTACCGCGGCCAGCGCCGCCAACAGTGCGAGTTTCTTCATGTCTGGAGTGCCTTCAATGGGTGGCGGCCGTCGACGTGTCCCATGAACGGGGGATGAATGCCGTAGCCGATCAGTTCCTGGATGGTCTCGGACAGGCGCGGCACTTCGCCGGCCGGCACGCCGAGAATGAAGTTCTCCTGCTGGCGGGCCCAGGCCGGGCAGTACTGGATGGTCAGGCCGAGCCGGGATCCCGAGGAGCAGTTCTCGCCGCCGCCGTGGTAGAGCGTGCCGAGGAAGATGAGCAGCGAACCGGCCGGCATGATGACGGGTCGTGCTTGCGCGTCGTCGGGCCGGTCGCCGTTCCAGCGGTGGCTTCCGGGCACGATGCGGGTGGCGCCGTTGTCCTCGGTGAAGTCGTCGAGCGCCCAGATCGTGCTGATTCCGAGCGCCTTTCTGGGCCGCGGCAGCGGGTAGAACGAGTCGTCGTGGTGGAGGCTCTGCGCCACTTCGCCCGGGTGGATCAGGATGGCGTGAGCTACCGAAAGCAGGAAGCCGGGTCCGAGCGTCGTCTCGCAGGCCGCCATGACCGCGGGGTGCGAGACCAGCGCGTCGAACAGCCGCGACTTCGCGAGCAGGCCGTAGACCCGCTGCGTGTTGTGGCCCTCGAAGGGGTTGCGGCCGAACAGATGGCGTTCGAAGTGGGGCCGGAGCACCCCGCGCAGCGCCTGCTGCTGCTCGCGGTCGAGCACCCCTTCCAGGATGACGTAGCCGTTCCCTTCGAGTTCCTTGAGGTGGCTCATCGCGGATGAGACTATCCTCCGCCAACTGTATGAGGATCTTCGACGCTGCGCGGACCGCCGACCTGCTCCCCTGGGGCGCTCTCGTGGACGCCCTCGAAGCGGGTTTCCGCGACGGTTGCGAGATGCCGGTGCGTCATCACCACGGGGTCCAGGCGCCGGCCGGCGACCCCGATGCGACGCTGCTCCTGATGCCGGCCTGGACCGTCGGCGGCTACCTGGGGGTCAAGGTCGCGACGGCCTTTCCGGGCAACGCCTCGCGGGGCCTCGACACGATTCAGGGCAGTTACATCCTGGCGTCGGGAGAGACCGGCGAGCCGCTGGCCCTGATCGACGGCGCGGAGCTGACGCTGCGGCGCACCGGGGCGGCGTCTGCGCTTGCTGCGCGGTTCCTCGCCCGGGCGGACGCCCGTCGCCTGCTCGTGGTTGGCGCCGGCAGCCTGGCGCCCCACCTGGCCGGGGCCCACGCCGCCGTGAACCCGAGTCTCGAGGTCGAGTTCTGGGGTCGCCGCCCCGAGCGTGCGCTCGCGGCGTCGCGGTCGCCGCTGCTCGAAGGGCTCGCGACGGGCACGGCAAGCGACCTGGAGGCGGCGGTCCGCGGCGCCGACATCGTGAGCACCGCGACCCTGGCCACGGAACCCCTGGTCCAGGGCGACTGGCTCCGCGCGGGCACGCATGTCGATCTGGTCGGCGGCTTCACGCCGGCGATGCGCGAGGCCGACGACGAGGCGGTGCGCCGTTCCACCGTGTTCGTCGACACGCGAGAGGGCGCCCTGGTCGAGGCCGGCGACCTGGTTCAACCGATCGAGTCCGGCGCGCTGGGGGCCGAGGAGGTCGCCGGCGATCTCCACGAGCTGTGCCGCGGCCGGCACGGGGGGCGTCATGACCCGTCCGAGATCACGCTGTTCAAGTCGGTCGGCGCCGCGCTCGAGGATCTGTTCGCCGCCATCCTGTTATGGGAGCGGAGTGGTGGCTAGACTCTCCTTTCTATGCCAAACGTACTCGCCGCTGTCCTTCTCCTGGCCGCCCTCGCCGTGACCTCCTGCGCCGCCCCCGCGGCGGCCCCCGGCGAGCCGCCGCGGGCCGAGGCGCGTCCCCACGAACTCGAGACCCACGGCGACGTGCGAGTCGACGAGTACTACTGGCTCCGGGAACGCGAGAACCCGGAGGTGATCGCCTATCTCGAGGCGGAGAACGCCTACGTCGACGCCGCGCTGGCGCATACCGAAGCGCTCCAGGAGAGCGTGTTCGCGGAGATCCGCAGCCGGGTCGTCGAGGACGATTCGTCCGTTCCCTACCGCGACGGCGACTACTGGTACTACACCCGCTACGAGGAGGGGAAGCAGTACCCGATCCACGGCCGCCGGCCGGCCGACGGCGACGTCTTCGGCGGCGATCAGGCTCCCGAAGCCGAAGAAGTGCTGATCGACGTGAACGGGATCGCCGAAGGCAAGGAGTACACGGCGGTCCGTCCGGCCGTCAGTCCGGACCACCGGATCCTGGCGTACGGCGTCGACGACGTGGGGCGCCGCTTCTACACGGTTCGGTTCAAGGACCTGACGACGGGTGAGACTCTCGCGGACGAGATCCCGGACGTGACGGCGAATCTCGTCTGGGCGGCCGACAGCGCGACCCTGTTCTACGTTCGCCAGGATCCCGACACGCTGCGCGCCTTCCAGGTGTACCGCCACCGCCTGGGTTCCAGCGCGCCCGACGAACTGGTCTACGAGGAGCCGGACGAGACGTTCAGCGTGTTCCTCGGGCGGACGCAGTCACGGAAGTACCTGCTGGCGACTTCCAGCCACACCCTCCGTACGGAGGTGCGCATCCTGCGGGCCGACGATCCGGACGGCGACTTCGCCGTCTTCGAGCCGCGGGGCGAGCGCCACGAGTACAGCGTCGATCACCTGGGGGATCGCTTCTGGGTGCGGACGAACGACGGGGCGCCGAACTTCCGGCTCATGTCGACCGCCGAAGGCGAGACCGGGCGCGCGGCCTGGCGCGAGGAACTCCCGAATCGCGACGACGTGCTGTTCGAGGGCTTCGAGCTGTTCGATCGTTTCCTGGTGCTGGCCGAGAGGCGCGAGGGCCTGGAGCGGCTCCGCATCGAGCCGATGGGCGGCGCCGCCGTGGAGGGCCATGACCTCGACTTCGGCGAACCGACCTGGTCGACCGGCCTCGGCGCCAACCCGGATCCGTCGTCCGGGACGCTCCGCTACGTCTACCAGTCGCTGACCACGCCGCGGTCGGTGTTCGACTACGACCCGGCGACCCGCGAGAAGACGCTCCGCAAGCAGGACCAGGTGCTCGGCGGTTTCGACGCCGCGAACTACCGGAGCGAACGGCTGTGGGCGACGGCGGAGGACGGCACCCAGGTGCCGGTGTCGCTCGTCTACCGGCCCGACCTGCGCCCGGAGGAGGGCGGCAGTCCGCTGCTGCTCTACGGCTACGGTTCCTACGGCTCGAGCATGGATGCGTCCTTCAGCTCGCCGCTCCTGAGCCTGATCGACCGCGGCTTCGTCTACGCGATCGCCCACATCCGCGGCGGCGAGGAGATGGGCCGCTCCTGGTACGAGAACGGCAAGCTCCTCCACAAGAAGAACACGTTCACCGACTTCATCGCAGCCGCCGAGCATCTCGTGGCCGAGGGCTACGCGGACCCGGACCGGATCTACGCGATGGGCGGCAGCGCCGGGGGTCTGCTGGTGGGCGCGGTGTTCACGATGCGGCCCGACCTCTGGGACGGGGTCGTGGCCCGGGTGCCCTTCGTCGACGTCGTGACGACGATGCTCGACGCGAGCATTCCGCTCACCACCTTCGAGTGGGACGAGTGGGGCGACCCGAGGGTCCGTGAGTACTACGACTACATGCTCTCCTATTCGCCCTACGACAACGTCGAGGCGCGGGACTATCCCCACCTGCTCGTGACCACCGGGCTGCACGACTCGCAGGTCCAGTACTGGGAGCCGGCGAAATGGGTGGCGCGGCTGCGGGCCAGCAAGACGGACGACAACCTCCTGCTGCTCGAGACGAACATGGGCGCCGGCCACGGCGGCGCATCCGGCCGCTATGACCGTTACCGCGAGACCGCCCTGGTCTACGCGTTCCTGCTCGATCTGGCCGGCCTCGGCGATTCCTGAGTCGAGACGTGGCGATCGACTTCAGCGACCGGCGGGATCAGCTAAAGCGGCAGCAGGCCGGGAGTCTGCGCTTCGTGCGCGTCGTGGTGCGTCTGGCCCTCCTGTTCGCGATCGGGGCGCTGGCCGTGCTGCAGGGCTTCTCGCCGACTTCGTGGCTGCTCCTGGGCCTGCTCCTGGTCTGGGGCGCGTCCATGCCGTTCCTGCTGCGCGGCATCCTGCGGCGGGTACGGGCCCTCGACCATCTCGCAAGGTGGCAGCAGTTGGCCCTGATCTGGACCGCGGCGCTGATCCTGATCGGCGGCTTCGCCGTGCTGGCGCGGTACGTCCTGTTGCCCTCCGCGCCCGGTTGATGGACTTCACGCTCACCGGACAGCAGCGGGCCCTGTGCGAGGGGATCGCGCGCACCTGCGCGGGCTTCGACGACGAGTACTGGCTCGCGGTCGACAACGAGGCGCGGTTCCCTGGTGAGTTCCACCGCGCCATGGCCGAGTGCGGCGCGCTTGGAATCGCCATGCCGGAGGCGTACGGAGGTTCCGGCCTGGGTGTCACCGAAGCTGCTCTGGTGATGCACGAGGTGGCCCGCGCGGGCGGCGGCATGAGCGCGGCGTCCGCGATTCACATCAACATCTTCGGGCCGCACCCGATCGTCGTCTTCGGGACGGAGGAGCAGCGGCGGCGGTTCCTTCCGGAACTGATCGAGGGCCGGGCGAAGACCTGTTTCGCGGTCACCGAGCCCGACGCGGGTCTGGAAACCACGGCGATCACGACCCGCGCCGAACGGCAACCGGACGGCGGCTACATCGTCCACGGCCGCAAGATCTGGACCACGACCGCCCAGGAGGCGGACCGCGTGATGTTGCTCGCGCGAACGACGCCGCGGGCCGAGACCGGAAAGGCGACCAAGGGCCTTTCGCTCTTCTACACGACGCTCGACCGGTCGCGGGTCGAGGTCCGGCGGATTCCGAAGATGGGCCGGGCCGCCGTGGACTCGAACGAACTCTTCATCGACGGCCTCGAGGTGCCGGCCGAGGATCGCATCGGCGAGGAGGGGCGCGGCTTCGAGTACATCCTGCACAGCCTGAACCCGGAGCGGATCCTGATCGGCATCGAGGCGGTGGGCGTGGGCCGCAACGCGCTGGAGCGGGCAACGGACTACGCCCGGGAGCGCCGGGTCTTCGGCCGGCCGATCGGCCAGAACCAGTCGATCCAGCATCCCCTGGCTGAGTGCTGGATGGAGCTGGAGGCCGCGTTTCTTATGGCGATGCAGGCCGCCTCGTTGTACGACCGCGACGAACCCTGCGGCCACTACGCGAACGCGGCGAAGTACCTCGGCGCCGAAGCCGGCTTCAAGGCCTGCACGCAGGCGGTCATGACCCACGGCGGCATGGGCTACGCGAAGGAGTTCCACGTCGAGCGGCTGATGCGGGAAGTGATGATCCCGCGCCTCGCTCCGGTGAGCCCGCAGCTCATCCTCTGCCACATTGCCGAGAAGGTTCTCGGCCTTCCGAAGAGCTACTGACTGGGTGCAGCTCCGTCAGGAGTTCGGCCACGGTCTTCCGCAGGCCCGGATGCCACGCGCTCGGGGCGATCTCTTTCAGCGGTTCGAGGACGAACCTGCGCCGGTGCATCCGCGGATGCGGCACCACCAGGCCGGGCTCGTTGATGACGGCGTTGCCGAACAGCAGGAGGTCGAGGTCGATCGGCCGCGGACCGGCGACGCCGGCGGTCCGGTCGCGGCCGAGGGCGGCCTCGATCCCGAGCAAAGCGTTCAGGAGCCCGCGGACGTCGAGATCTGTTTCGAGGACGGCGGCCGCGTTCAGGAACTCCGGATCGGTGGCTAGCACGCCACGTTCGGGGACTGCCTCGGTTCGATGGAAGCTCGACACCGCGGTCACGTCGGCGGTGGACTGGAGGCGTTCGAGTGCGGCGCGCAGGTTGGCGCTCCTCGGCCGCAGGTTCGATCCGAGGGCGACGAAGGCGCGAGCCCGGGTCACGGACGCCAGTCGACTTCGGCGCCGACTTCAGCCGCGCCGAGCTCCTGAGCGGCGCCCGGCTTTGCAACCCGCACCCGCAGCGATTCGATCCGCATCCACGGGGTCGGGCCGCCGTCCGCCTGCGGCGTCTCCCTGCCGACCGTGGCCGCGATCCGCTCGGCCAGCGTCTCGACGAGCCTGTACTCGTCGCGGCCAGCGACCGCCCGGGCGATGGCGGCAAGCTTGGCGTAGTCCACCGTTTCGCCCAACTCGTCTGGTGCTCCGGGAGCCTGAGCCGTCAGGGTCACGTCGATGTCGACGAGAAGCTCCTGCGGCTTCGCTCGCTCCGCCGCCGTGACGCCGATGCGGCTGCGGCAGGCGATGCCGTGTGCAAGAACGCGCCGCCGCGGCGCCGGCGCCCGGCGATGACGGCGCAGGGCGCCGATGCTCTCCGCCAGTTGCCGGTGCTCCCGCACGTCGTGGACCCGCAGCACGTCGACGACGTCGAGGGCCGCCGCCCAGGCGTTGACCGACAGCGTGCCGGTCAGGCGCTCCCCGACCGGCACGCCGCCCAGCAATCGGTCCAGGAACGACTTGCGCGAAACCCCTAGCACGACGGGTGCGCCTATCTGCTTCAGTTCGTCCAGGTTCGCCAGCAGGTCCAGGTTGTGCTCGAGCGTCTTGCCGAAGCCGATCCCCGGGTCCACCAGCACGTCGACTCCGTGGTCGCGTCCGGCCGCCACGCGCTCGGCGAGATAGTCGCGGATCTCGGCCACGACGTCGTCGTACCGGGGTTCCCTCTGCATCGTGCGCGGTTCGCCCCGCATGTGCATCGCGATGACTGGCGTCCCGTGACGGGCCGCGACCTCCAGCATTGCCTCGCCGGCGCCGGAGATGTCGTTGATCAGGTGGGCGCCCCTGGCAAGTGCCCGGTCGGCGACTTCGGGCTTCGCCGTGTCGACGCTCAAGGGCACGCCGAGATCGAGCGCGGCGATTCCCTCGATCGCCGGCAGCAGCCGGGCAAGCTCGTCTGCGGCCGTCACCGGATCGGCTCCGGGCCGGCTGCTCTCGGCGCCGACGTCGATCAGGTCGGCGCCCTCGACCGCCATCCGCCTCGCATGTTCGATCGCCTTGTCCCGTGTAGCGAAGCGGCCGCCGTCCGAGAAACTGTCGGGCGTCACGTTGAGGACGCCCATGACCAGGGGGCGATCACCGAACGTCAGGAGGTGGCGACCGAAGAACAGGTCCATCGGCGGAGTCTAAGCGGCCCGGATTCGATGCAGCGGCCCCGGATTCCGTCTCTGTCCTTGTGTAGAGTCGAGGTCGCGCCGCCGTGGCGCCGTCGGCTCTGAAATGGACTGAACATGGGCCGGAGGTGTGGCGTTGCAGAGTGTGATGGAGATGTTGTTGCAGATCGGGGGCGTGGTCGTGCCCTGTGTCTCGGCGTTCGCTGGGATGTTCGCGTGGAGTGTGCGTCGAATGGACCGACGCTTCGAGGAGGCTGCCCTGGACCGAAGAAGGATCGAGATGCAACTGAATGAGCGATGCGACCGGCTCGAGGCGACCTCGAAGGGGGACTTCAACCGGCTTGAGGCGGAGTTCAAAGGGCAATTCAGTCGGCTTGAAGAGGAGTTCAAGACGCGCTCGGACCGGATTGAAGAACGATGCGACCGGATTGAAGAGAGGATCGACAGGGTGGCCGGGCAGCTTTCCGACCAGATCATGAGCTTGAGTCTCGAGATCGGAAAGGCGCAGGGTGCCGCCAGCGCCGCCGCGGGAGCGGTCTCCGGTTAGTGGGTGGCTGCGCACGGTGGCCAGCGACTAGCCGTCGGGCGGCAGCTCTGAGGTCATCGGATGAACGGGGCAGCCTTCGGCTTCCGACCGATCGTCCGGGTCGCCGTTCCTGCGTGCGCCCTCGCTCTGTCCTGCGCCGCAGGCTTCCCGGCTGTGGCCGGCGACGGTTGCGGCTTCGACTTCGTCGAGGTGGCCGCCGAAGCGGGACTTCGTTTCCACCACGACGCGGGCGCCGCAGGCGGGCTGCACCTGCCCGAGACGATGGGCGCCGGCGTCGCCTGGATCGACTTCGACGGCGACGGCTGGCTCGATCTCTACCTCGTGCAGTCGGGGCCGTTTCCGCCGAAGGTCGGCGAGGCGGCGGCGGACCGGCTGTTCCGGAACCTTGGACCGGACGAAGCGGGCGAGTTCCGCTTCGTCCCGGCCGGTGCCGCCGACCTCGCCAGCGGCTACGGCCAGGGCGTCGTGGCGGCCGACGTCGACGGCGACCGGGCCGTCGACCTGCTCGTGTCGCACTACGGTCCGACCGTGCTCCTGCGCAACGATGGCGCCGGGCGGTTCGGAGCGGCGGAGGCGCTCAGGGCAGCGGACGAGAACGAGCACCCCTGGGGTTCCTCGATGGCGCTCGCCGACGCGGACGGCGACGGGGATCTCGATCTCTACGTCAGCCGCTACCTGGATTACGACCCGGCGCACGGTCTGGACTGCCGTCGGGACGGGCCGGACTCGCCGCCGGAGGTTTGCGACCCGTCCCTGTTCCCGGGCCAGCGCGACCGCTACTACGAGAACCGTGGCGGCGGCTCGTTCGAGGATGCGACCGAAGCGGCAGGTCTCGGCGATGCCGACGGCAAGGGTCTGGGCGTTCTGTTCATCGATCTGGACGCGGACGGCCGGCCCGACACCTACGTCGCGAACGATCTGACCCTGAACCTCCTGTTCAGGAACCGGGGCGACGGCACGTTCGACGACCTGTCCCTGCTGGCGGGCGCGGCGGTCAACCGCAACGGCCGGCCCGAGGCGGGCATGGGGTTGGTTGTGGCCGACTTCGACGTCGACGGCGATCCGGATCTGGCGGTAACCAACTTCGACGTGGAGACGAACACGCTGTATCGCAACGCCGGCCAGGCGTCCGGGATGCTGTTCGAGGACGTTTCGGCCACGACGGGTTTCGGCCAGCCGTCGTTCAACCTGCTCGGGTTCGGAATCGTCGCCGAGGACTTCGACGGCGACGGCGCGCTCGATGTGTACGTTGCGAATGGTCACATCTTCGCCTCGCCGCGGCGGGACAACACCGAGCACCGGCAGCGGAACCTCCTGTTGCGCGGTCTTGCGGGCGTCGACCGCGGGCGGTTCGCCGAGGCACGGTGCGCCTGGGCCGGGGAGGAGCCCCTGGTCAGCCGGGGCGCGGCGGCGGCGGACTTCGACAACGACGGCGACGCCGACGTGGCGGTGACTGCGAACGACGGTCCGGCCCGCCTGTGGCGGAACGACACACGCCGGCCGGTGGCCGCGATGTGGCTGGGCCTCGAACTGCGCGGCCGTTCTCCGAACACGCAGGCTGTGGGCGCTGTCGCCACCCTCTCCGGCGTCGGGGAGCAGCCGCCGGCGCGGCGCTGGGCGGTCCGCGGCGACAGCTACCAGTCGTCGAGCGGGCATCGCCTGCGCTGGGCGGTTCCGGCCGACGGTGGGCCGCTGCAACTCGATCTCCGCTGGCCGTCCGGCCAGCGCACTCGCATCCTCGATCCGTCGGCAGGCGCCTACCTCGTCGTCGAGGAACGCCCGTGAAACCCGTCGGTGCGCCGGCCGTTGCGCGGGCCTTCTGGCCCGCTAACCGCGCGATGCCGCGGAGCGGCGAGCTCGGGTTCGGCCGGGCGCGAGTGGCACTCTGGTCTGTCGCCCTCCTCCTTCTTGCTGCGTTTTCTTCGACGGCGGCCAGTGGCCAGGCTCCACCGCCGAAGCCCGAGCCTGCACGCTTCCAGCTCGACAACGGGATGACCTTCGTGGTGGTCGAGCGGCCTGGTAGGCGTCTCCTGGCGGCCGTCTGGGCGGTGCGGAGCGGCTCTGCGGCGGACCCGCCGACCGGCCGCGGCCTGGCGCATGTCGTGGAACACCTCCTGTACGCCGGTAGCCGTACGATCGGTACCCGTGACTGGGAGGCGGAGGCGCCCCTCTTGAGGCGGTGGGAGCGGTTGTACGAGCAGTCGGTCCGGCGGGGTGCTCCGATACCCGGCCTGGTCGACGTGGAGCAGCGGCTGGCCGAGATTCAGTTGCCGGGCGCCTACGCGGGTGTCTACACGCGGGCCGGCGCGGTGGGGGTCGAGGCGTTTACCCGGCATGACTCGACCGCCTTCCAGGCCCTGGTGCCGATGGAGAAACTCGAACTCTGGTTCTGGCTCGAGTCCGACCGGTTGCTCGAGCCTGTGTTTCGCGGTTTTCGTCGCGAGTTGGCGGTGGTCGAACAGGAGCGTCGCCAGCGCATCGACTCGAGCCCGACGGCAGCCTGGTTCGAACTGTTCGACGCCGCGTACTGGGGCGCGGGGCACCCCTACGCTCATTCGCCGGGGGGCGAACGTCTCGAGGTCGAGCGGTTGCTCCCCGACGATGCGCGGACGCACTTCGAGGCTGCCTACCGTCCTCAACGGATCGTGGCGGTTCTGGTCGGAGACCTGTCCGTGCCGCGGGTCCGGGAACTCGCGGAACGGTACTTCGGGCGACTGGGACGCGGCAGTGACGCTGCGGCGGCCCTGGCGAGGCCGGAGGTTCCGGCGCCGGCGCTCGGCTCCCTGGAAGGTCTCTGCGCCTGCCGGAGCCAGGTCGAGATCCGATACCCCACGGTGCAGTTCGCTGCGGCCGGCGACGCGGTCGCACTCGACGTGCTGGCCGGACTACTGAACAGCCGCTCGGGACGGCTCTACCGCGAACTCGTGGTAGGAGGGGATCGGGTCGCCTACGCCGCATCTGCGGAGCACGTGTCGCGGAAGCTCGCTGGCTACTTCGCGGTACGGATCGAGGCCGGCGAGGGAGCGAGTCTTGAGGAGTTGACCGCGGCCTGGGACCGGCTGCTTCGAAGGGTGCGCGCCGGCGGCATCGATGACGCGGAACTTGAGCGTGTCCGCCGGCAGCTCGTGACTGATTCGTGGCGTCAGCTTGAACAGGACGCCGGCATGGCCCAGCGCCTGGCCATGGCCGAAGCTCTCGGGGGTCATGAGCTGTTGGCCCAATGGCTGGATGCCGCGTCCGCGGCCTCCGCGGACGATCTGGAACGGGTAGTCGACAGCTACCTCGCCTCCGCCGAACGGGCGGTCCTCTCCTTGAACCGGGCCGGGGGGAGCTGACGTGCTCCGGCTGCTCACCCTCGCTGTCGTCGTGGCGTGTTCGCTGCCCACCGCGCGGGTTTCCGCGCAGCCGATTCCGGACCGGCCCCAAGGTCTCCGGTTTGCGCCGTCGCGCTTCGATCCGCCTCCGGTCGCCGGACTCCGTTACGAACTCCGGAACGGCCTGCCCGTCTACGTCGTGCCCGACCGTACCCTGCCTCTGGTCGACGTCGTGCTGGCCCTGCCGGTCGGCGACCGGAACGAGGGGCCGGGAGAGGATGGCCTGGCCTCGATGACGGCGGCGATGGCCCGGCGCGGAGGCGCCGGCGAACTCGGTCCCGAGGAACTCGACGACGAGGTCGACGCACTGGGCGCCCGGCTCCAGGAGAGCAGTTCCTGGTCCCGCACCGTGCTGGCGCTCGACACGGGTTCCGAGGCGCTCGACCGGGGCCTGGAACTCCTGGCGTCGATCCTGTTCGAGCCGCGGTTCGACGAGCAGCGGCTGGCGCAGGCGAAGGACAACCTCCGCGTCAGCCTGTTCGCGGAAGGGGACGATCCGCGCACCGTCCTGGATCGCGAGTGGTCGCGCCTGGTTCACGGACCGGCCTCGCCGCGGAGCCGGCGCTTGACGGAGTCCTCCCTGGCGGCGTTCCAGCGGGAGGCGCTGATCCGTTTCCACCGCAGGCACTGGGGTCCCGAGGGCGCGGTGATTGCCGTTTCGGGCGACGTGGGCGGCGAGGCGCTGGTCGCTCGGCTCGACGAGCTCTTCGGCGGCTGGGAGGCGTCGGGCGGGACGGCGAGCGAGACGAGGCAGGTGCCCGCGGAGCCCGCATCGCTGGGCGCGGGGAGGAGACGTACCCGGCCGGAGATCGCTGCCGCGTACCCAGGCTGGTGGCTCGTCGACCGGCCGGGCACGCAGGCCGCGCTCGCGCTTGGCCACAGAGGCGCCGTCTTCAGTTCCTGGGACGACCGCGACCGCTGGGCCCTGATGTTGCTGGCGGAGATCCTGGACGGTCCGGGCGCGGTGTCTCGCCTGCGTTCGCGCCTGCAGCTCGAGGAGGGCCTCACCTATCGCGTGCTGACCTGGTTCGATCTGGACGTCGTGCCGGCCGACGCGATTCGAGGCCAACCGCCGGCCCCTTATCCGGGCGAGTTCCGGATCTTCCTGGAGACCGCGCCCGAGTCGGTCGCGGTTGCCGTTGCGGCCGTGCTCGAAGAACTCGGACGGCTGCGACGGGGCGAGATCCCCGATGCGGAAGTCGCGACCGCCAGAGCTTCCCTCCTGGCGCGGCTGCCGCTGCTGTTCGACCGCGCCGAGGTGATCGCCGGCCGCTACGCCGAGGACGAGTTGCTGGGGCGCCCCCACGAGTACTGGTCCCTCTATCGGCAGCGCCTCGGCACGGTGACCGTTACGGACCTCCGGCGCGTGGCGCAGCGCTACATCGACATGAACGGGATCGCGCTGCTCGTGGTCGGCGACTCGGCGGCGGTCCAGGCGGGCCGGGCCGCCGCCGAACTGCGTCGTTTGCTGGGCTCGCCGGCGCTAGTAGACGCCGGTGTCCGGGTAGAAGGCGTACCAGCCGAACCAGAAGGCGACGTGGCCGGGGACTCGCGGCAGGATGTCGCCTCCCGCGCCGGGCGCCAGTCCTTCCTCGGCGATCGACCAGACAGTGCCGTCTTCAGAGCGGAGCTGGCGGACCGGCGTTAATCCCGGGATCCGGAACCTGCGGTCGCCGCGCTCGTACGCGCGCACGGCGCCGCTCGCGGAGTCGAGGACGATCACGATCGGCACGCCGCCCAATGTGTCGTGGATCAGAATCTCCTCCCGCAGCTTGTCGAGCGGGTAGGCCTTCGCCTCGCCGTTGATCCGCAGGGCGTAGATCCGCTCATTCCGCTCCAGCGCGTCGCTCCGCCTCCACACCGGGAACTCGACGCCGGCGCGGGCCTCGTCGGCGGCGCCCTCGATGTAGCGGTAGCCGCTTCGCTGGGCGGCGGCCGGATCGGGACGCATGATCGTGGTGTCGGGGTGGCGTTGCCGCCAGGCGTCCCATCGGGTGAGGGTCATCGGCAGCATCACGAGGCGTGCGTCACCGGCGGCGCGCTCTCCGACCACCGCCTCTCCGGTCAGGTTGCTCCAGAGGCTGAGAGTGGCGCGGTCGAACATCAGCTTGTTCGAACGGTAGAGCAGGCCCGAAGTGCCGAAGAGGAGGCGACCGCCGTTCTCGTCCTCCGCGAGGTACAGAATCCCGGAACCGCAGAGAGTGCAGAACGAGAGGGTGATCGGTCGGCCGCCTATCGTGTCGTTCAGCAGTTCGTGCCAGCTCAGGACCTTGACGGGGTAGGCGCGGTGCTCGCCGCCCAGGCTGACGCCGAACACGGTGTCCGTGTCGCGCATGAAGCGGGCGTCGCCGGGGGGTACTGCCTCCGGATCGTCGATCGTCGGAATCCCGTCCAGAGGAACACCGCCCCACTGGACTTCGCGCAGTTTGAGACGGACCGTCGCCTCCGGGCTCAGGATGCGCCGGTAGGCCGGATCGATGCGCGAGAACAGCTCTCCCTTCCAGGCGGCATAGCCGCGGGGCGTCTCGAGGTCCCCGCGGCCTCCGACGTACTCGAACCAGTCGCGGTAGCGGCTGCCGAACTGCTTGCCGGAGAGCTCCTCGAGGGCCTGTCTCAGCTCTGGACGCGCTTCGTTCGGTGAGAAGAAGTAAGCGTCGACCAGGGGGATGAGGACGGACTCGTCGGCCCTGGCCAGGGCTCTGGCCGCTCTCTTGCGCGCCTTCGGCTTGCCGGACATTAGGCGTCGGACGCGGTCGTAGAAGGCCGGCTCGGCCGCGCGCTCCGCTGTAGGCAGGTCGCCGAGGCGGAGAGTCGGGTCGTCCTCTTCTGTGAGCTGTTCCCCGAACTGGGCCGGCAGATCGGCTGAGCCGAACAGGACCAGCAAGGCAAGCAGCGCCAGCAGCCGGGGCAGGAGGTTCGTGGGCATGATCGAAGAGTCCCCGCCAGTATTATCCATGGAGTGTCGAACACAGGGGCCGCGGCCGGGGCTTCCGGCGTCACGATCTCGTCACGGTGTCCGTCAGCGGCGTCAGTGGCGGTCACTGCGGCGTTGGTACTTGGCCTGCTACCGGTCGCCTTACCGGCGGCTGACGAGCCGGAAATCGTGCTGGCCGGGTTCGAGGTCACGCCCGCGGAGCCCGGTACGGAAACCCTCTGCCGGCTCGTCGCGACGATCGACAACAGGGGCAGCCGGGCCGTGTACAGCTTCGGCTTCGACGTCGAGCTGAACGGCCGGGCGCTGCCGGTCTACGAGCAGCAGCTCTTCCTCCAGGTGATCGAGGCAGGCGCGTCGGCGGAAGTGGCGCTCTACAACTTCTGGACCTCGGAGCAGGGGCGGCCCGCGCCCGCCGACGGCAAGCTCGAAGTCGTCGTGCGATTGCGCGAGGCCCGCTGGGTCGAGGTGACCGAAGTCGAAGAGGACGGCGAAACGGTCGAGGTGTGGACCCCGGTCGGCGACGTGGCCGGTCTGCCGCAGGCGGCCAGCCGGACGCTCGAACTGAAGTGAGCCGTACCGCGGCTATCGTGTCGGCGTGCGCGGGCGCGCTCCTGGCCTGCGCCGCGCCGCCGGCCCCGGAGGAGGAGGAGCGGGCGCCCGGAGCGGCGCGTCCGAACGTCGTGATGATCTCGATCGACACCCTGCGCTCCGATCGGCTGCCGGCGTACGGCTACGACGGGGTCGAGACGCCGGCGATCGACCGCCTGGCCGCCGACGGCGTGCTGTTCGAGCGCGCCTGGACCCACGCCAACGTGACGCTGCCTTCTCACGTCAGCCTGTTCACCGGCCTGCTGCCGCCGGAGCACGGCGTGCGAGACAATGTCGGCTACCGGCTGGCGGAAGAGATACCGACCCTGGCCGAGACCCTGCGCGGGGCGGGGTACGCGACCGGCGGCTTCGTCTCCTCCTACGTCCTGCGCGCCGGGACCGGAATCGACCGGGGCTTCGACGTCTACGACGACGGCGTGCGGTTCGAGACCGGCCGCGATCTCGGCGAGTTGCAGCGGCCGGGCCCGGAGACGCTGGCCGCGGCCGCGCGCTGGCTCGGCGACATGGAGGATTCTCCCTTCTTCCTGTTCCTGCACCTGTACGAGCCGCACGCTCCCTACAACCCGCCGCCGCCGTTCGCGGACCGCTACGACGATCCCTACGACGGGGAGGTCGCGGCCGCGGACGCGGTGGTCGACGACCTCATTCGCCGGCTCGAGGAGCGGGGGCTCTACGACGACGCTCTGGTCATCCTGCTCTCCGACCACGGCGAGGGCCTGATGGACCACGGCGAGATGGACCACCTGATCCTCATCTACCGCGAGGTACTGCAGGTGCCGCTGATCGTCAAGCTGCCCGGCGCCGAGCGGGCGGGCGAGCGGGTGGCCGCCAACGCTCAGCTTGGCGACGTGGCGCCGACGGTCCACTCGCTCGTGGGGCTCGGCCGGCCGGAGGTCTTCGTCGGTACCGATCTGCTCGCGCTCGGCGCGGGGCCGGTTGCGGGCGCCGCGCACCGGCAGATCGTCTCCGAGAGTGTCTACCCCCGCATCCACTTCGGCTGGAGCGATCTCGGCTCGATCGTCGAAGGGGACCTCCACTTCATCGAATCACCGGAGCCGGAGTTGTTCCGCCTGTCCGATGATCCCGGCGAGCGGAACAACGTGATCCTGGAGGAGCGCGCGGCGGCTCGCCGGATGCGTGCGGCGCTCGAAGCGATCGACCGGTCGCTCGCCTCGCCCGTCGAGAACGATCAGGAGGTCCGGCGGCGGCTCGAGTCGCTCGGCTACCTGTCCGGCCGCGCGCGCGCGGCCGAGGGTCCGCTGCTCGATCCGAAGAGCCGGATCGGCGTGGTGGAGGAGCTGGCGCGTGCGGCCCGCCTCGCCGCCGCCGGGGAACTCGGCGGAGCCGAGTCGGCGCTCAGAACCGTGCTTGAAGCGGAGCCGCAGCTCATCCAGGCATGGCACGAACTGGGAGAGATCCTGGAGCGTAGCGGCCGTCCCGCGGCCGCGCTCGATGCCTACCGGAAGGCGTTTGAGACGTCCGGCGGCGATGCCGCGGCGTCCGGAATCAAGGTCGCCGAGCTCCTGCTGCGGGCGGGCCGGGTGGCGGAAGCGCGGGAGCACGCCCTGGCGGTCGCCGACCGGTCGCCGCTGGCCGCGCAGGTCCTCGCGGAGGCTGCACTGGCCGAGGGAGACCTGGAGTCGGCGGCGGAGCACCTCGAACGAGCCCTGGCTGAGCGGGGGCCGCGCATCGCGCCTCTTGTCGTTCGAACCAGCCTGCTGAACGCTCAGGGCCGCTTCGAAGAGGCTCTCGCCCGGAGTGACGAGGCGCTTCTGGAGTTCGGCGATCGTCGTGACGGGTCGGTTCTCGCACGGCTCCACCTCCATCGGGGGACGGCGCTCGGAGCGCTGGCTCGGTCCGAGGAGGCGGAACGCTCCTACCGGGAGGCGATCGCGCTCGACCGGGCGTTGCTCGGCGCGTACTCGTCGCTTGCGTTCCTGTTCGCGCTGGAAGGCCGAGCCGTCGACGCCGGCCGAATGTTGCAGGAGATGGTCACCGTCAACTCGACGCCAGCGGCCTACGCGGAGGCGGTGCGCACCCTGCGCGAGATGCGCGACGAACGCTCCGCCGAGGCCGTGCTCGCCGAGGCCCTGCGGCGCTGGCCCGATAGCGAAGTACTCCGTTCTCTGCCGGGTGCGCGGGTCTTCTGACCCGCTGCCGCCTAAGGTGGCCTCGAACTGCGCCGGCCGTCAGGCCGGCTCCGCTTTGGCTGCCGACAAGTCTCCACTACTGCAAAAGCGGTAGGCTCCCCGCATGACCTCCGCGGATTCCATCGCGACGCCGCGCTTCCACCCGCTTGCGGCGGCCGTCGTCCTCGTCGGGCTCGCCGCCACGGGCCCCGCGGTCTCCCAACCCGGCGACGCGCGCTCCCCCTCGGGGCCCGGTTTCGTCGAGGTCGTCAACGTCGAGGTCGTCAACATCGACGTCTACGTAACCGACACCGACGGTAACCCGGTTCTTGGCCTGGGTCCGGACGACTTCGAACTCCGGGTCGACGGGCGAGCGGTGCCGATCAGCAACTTCTACGCGGTGGAACAGCAGGGGGACGAACTCCTCGTGCGCCGTGGCGGCGAACTGACGGCGGAGCCGCTGCTGCCGCCGCCGCCCGACGATCCGCTCGAAAGGGCGGCCGCAGCGCGGCAGCCGGTGACGGTGCCGCCGGAGCAGGCGCTCCACGTCGTCATCTACATCGACAACCTGAATCTGACGCCGCCCAACCGCAACCGCGTCATGCGGGAACTCCGGGCGTTCATCCGCGAGCACCTGAGGCCCGAGGACCGCATCATGCTCGCGAGCTTCGACCGCTACCTGAATCTGCGGATGCCGTTCACGAACGACCGCGACCAGGTGCGGCGGGCGCTGCTCGACCTCGAGACGATGACCGGCCAGCGGGTGCACCGCAACAGCGAGCGCCGCGACCTGTTCGAGGTGATCAACGACGTGAACACGGAGCTCGAGAACCGGACGCACAACGAGCGGCGGATCGAGGCGGCGCGCCAGGGCGGCCTGATCGGCGGCGGCGCGGTGCTGGCGCGCGAGCAGTTGACCAACTACGCGGGCTCGGTGCGCAACGAGACGAACATGGCGATCGACGGCCTGATGCGCCTAGTCGAGAACCTGTCGGCCGCTCCGGGGCGCAAGGCGATCGTCTACGTCGCCGACGGCATCCCGATGATTGCCGGCGAGGACATCTTCTACTTCCTGCACGGCGTGTGGGAACAGGCGGTCTCGCTGATCGAGATGACCGAGTACGACATGTCGCGCCGCTTCCAGCAGCTCGCGGCGGTCGCGAACTCGAACCGGGTCAGCTTCTACGCCATCGACGCGCGCGGGCTGACGGTCTACTCGCAGGCGACGGTCGACAGCCAGGTCGCCGGCCTGCCCGGCCAGATGGCCCAGATCGACACGATCGCCCGCACGAACCTCCAGAGCCCCCTGCAGTTGATGGCCGAGGAAACGGGCGGCCGGGCGATCCTCAACGCGAACCGGGTGATGCCGGACCTGCTCCGGGTCGCCGCCGACTTCCGCAACTACTACGCCCTCGGTTACATGCCGGACCTGGCCGGCGACGGGGGCTACCACCGGATCGAGGTGGTCTGGAAGGACAGGCCCCGCGGCGCGCAAGTCCGGTTTCGCAAGGGGTATCGGGACAAGACACTCGAGTCCCGGATGATCGAGGGAACCCTGTCAGCCCTCCACCTGAACATGCTGGAGAATCCGCTGGGGGTCCGGATCCACAACCTGCCGCCGAAGCGGCGGCCGGACGGGAACTACGACGTTCCCCTGGTCATCGAAGTGGCCTGGGGGGATCTGACCCTCATCCCGCGCGACGGCGTGCACCACGGCCGGATCCAGCTCTGGATGGCGGCCCGGGACGAGAAGGACCACGCGACCGAGCCGCAGCGGACGGCCCTCAACATCGCCGTGCCGGCGGACCGCCAGGCCGAGATCGAAGGCGGCACCTGGCGTTACGGTCTGGAGCTCACGATGGAGGGCGGCTACCACGACCTCGGCATCGGCCTGAGGGACGACATCGGGGGACGCCAGTCGTTTCTGAGGGGCGGCGTCAACGTCCGCTAGTTCCCCTGTCGGTGCGCCGGCCTGACATCCGAGCGCCCGAGGCGGGCGCTCGGACTGTGATGCGGCTGGCGCGGGGCCGCGCCAGCCGGATGCTGGCCGGCTTCTGCCGCCAGCCGGGCGCTATAGTGGTTTCGTGACTACTTCTGCCTTGGGCCGGTCCGGGAGTTCCCCGGATCGGGCCGTTTTTCGACGGTGGCGGCTCCTGCCGCTCTGTCTCTTCCTGCTGTGGCCGGGCGCGAGCGTCCAGGCGCAGCGGCTACTGGACCTGGGCCCCGTCATGGTGGAGCCGGAGGTGGCGGAACCCGGCGTGGTGCCCTACGCGGTCGACCTCGACATCGACCTCGTCCGATCCGCTCCGCAACGCATCGAGGTGCCGGCGCCGGACGGGCGGCTGCTGGTCGCCGAACTGAGCGTCTTCGAGGACCGCGGCGACGGAGACGCGATGTGGGCCGGCCGGGTTGCGGGCTCGGACTACGAGAGCGTCGTGCTCACGGTCGCGAAAGACCACCTGGTAGGCCGCTTCGGTGTGCCGGGCGGCTCGAAGTACCGGATCTCGGCGCGGCCGGACGGCAGCGGCCGGATCGAGGACATGTCGACGATGGAGCGGAAGCCGAAGGAAGAGTTCTGCCCCGGCGGCGTGGCGGAACGGCCTCAGCCCGCTGCCGCGATCGAGGCGCAACGGGCGGGTGATCCGGAGCGCGTCGTCCAAGCCTCGAGCCACAACCACCTGGACATGCTGATCGTCTACAGCGAGGCGGCCCGCGCGCGCTACGAGGCCCGCGATGGCTCGGTGGACGCTCCCGTACAGGCATCGATCGACTACCTGAACCTGGTGTTCCGCAACGGGGAACTGGATCTGGTCGCCCGGTTGGTGCATCACGAACAGGCGCCGGACTCACTGACGATTACGAGTTCGGGCAGCTCGGTGCTTGGCAGGCTCCGAAGGAACCAGGAGGTGAGGGCGCTGCGCGCCGAGCACCAGGCGGACCTCGTCCACATCTTCGTGACCGCCGAGGTCACGGACGTCTGCGGTATCGCTTACCTGCTTCAGAAAGGCGACACGGCGTCGTCGTTCTCGGATCGCGGCTACGGCCTTACCCTGATGCAGGGCTGCGGCGACGAGACCTTCGCCCACGAGGTTGGCCACAACCTGGGCGGCCAACATGATCCCCCGAACGCCGGCGGGTGTTTCGAAGATGCGGATTGCCGGAACAACAGCTTGATCGCGCCCTACGCCTTCGGGCACACCTGGTTCAGCCCGTCACCGCCGAACCCGCCCCACAAGGACACGATCATGAGCTACGGCAGCGGCGAGGTGGAACCTTGGTTCTCCACCGTGCGGGTTCAGCCGCGAATCGACGGGCACGCAGTCACGTTCGGGGTTGCCGGCGAACGGGAGAACGAGCGGGCGTTGCGCGAGTACTCGGTGCCTATTGCACCGCACTACAGCGATTCGCTGCCTAGAGGATCCGGACCCGATCCGGGACCGGATCCCGAGCCGCCTCCGCCGGGAGCCGGACCGACGGCGCCCGGTAACTTGACCGGCACCTCGGCGGGCCCCACCAGCGTCCGCCTGAGTTGGGTGGACCGGTCCGACGACGAGATCGGCTTCGAGGTCCAGTTGCGCCCGTCCGGGAGCGGCTGGCGGACGGACTCGAGGGTGCCGGCCAACAGCACGACCGCCGACGTGACCGGACTGACTCCGGGCGCGCGCTACGACTTCCGGGTGAGGTCGTTCAACGACGCCGGCCGTTCCGCGAGCGACCTGGTGACCATCGTCCTGCCGTCGACGGACTTTACGGACTGCGTGCCGAGTGCGCCGCTGATCACGTTCGACCACGGCTTCACGGTGAGCATGTGCGTGGAGTATCTCGAGGGCGGCGTGGGTCCGATCGTCAAGGAGGACGCGAAGAACTACGAGCTCGAATCTCGCGAGTCGGGCCTCCTGTACTTCTTCGACCGGGACAACGCGGAGGTACTGGTCAAGGTGCTGGACGCCTGCGTCGTGAACGGCTTCCGCTGGGTGTTCGTGGCGCCGGTCACGGACCTGGCGTTCAACCTGTACGTCGACGAAACGGCCACCGGGGAGCGCTGGATGCACCGGAATCCGCGGGGCGGCGTGACCGCGGCGCCGAAGGGTGACGTGACGGCGTTCCCCTGTGCGGCCCGAGCAGCCGGCGCTGCCGTGACGGCGGCTCGCACCGCCGAGGGCCCCGGTGGCGTGAATCTGGTCGATGCCGGCCTCGCGCCGGCCTCGGTCGTGGATGCGATCAACGCTGGCGAGGCCCCGGATTGCGAGCCTCAACCGGTGCTGACACTGAACCGTGGCCATCAGATCAGCATGTGCGTCGAGTTCCTCAAGGACGGGGCGCCGGAGAGCGCGGAAGTCAAGGACTACGGACTGGATTCCGAGCAGTCGGGCCTTCTGTACTTCTTCGACCGGAACAACGCGGAAGTCCTGATCAAGGTGCTGGACGCCTGTGGCGTGAACGGCTATCGCTGGGTGTTCGTGGCGCCGGTGACGGACCTCGCGTTCAACCTCGTGGTGACGCCTCCCGGCGGCGGCGAGCCGTGGACGCACGGCAACAGCCTGGGACAGACCGCGGCCACCGCGGGCGACACGAAGGCGTTCGCCTGCAGTCCGTAGTCGGCGGTGCTCTGGGTACTCGGGTCTTCTGACCCGCTGCCGCCGTAGGCGGCCAGGAAGCGTGCCGGCCACCAGGCCGGCTCCGCTTTGGCCACCGGTACGGGCCTACAGCACCCGGATCGGCGTCGACGACGAGTGCTGTCCGTTCGCCGAGTCGGTAACGGTAACGGTGAGCGTGTAGTCGCCCGGGTCGAGCTTCTTCCCGGCGACGAACTTCCCATTCAGCCGCGACAGGGCGCCGCCGCTCGACTGGCTCTGGTCGAGCATGACCTCGCCGCCTTGGGCGATTTCCGCGCCGTCCGGGCCGAAGACCTGCGCGCGCACCGAGACGGCGCCCGCCGCCAGACCCGTCGCGACCAGGCTGACTTGCGCCTCGCCGCCGCGGGCGACCTCCGGGCGGGTAGCCGGAATGAACGGAGCTCCGTCCATCAGGAAGGGGAAGGCGACGTCCTGTCGTTGGTCGGACGGGTCTTCCCTCAACAGCAGCCACTTGGTCGGCGGCTCCGGGAACAGGGGTGGCTGGAGTGCCGGGCCGTCGCCGGGAACCTCGAGGACTCCGGTCACCAGAGCCCGGCGCCCGGTTACGTCGTTCCGGAGCAGGACGCGCGCCGAGTAGGTCCCCGGGTCCAGGTCGAAGTGCCCCCAGTACTTGATCCCGCTCTGACGGATGGCGGCGCCGGCCTCGGCGAGGCCAAGGCCCATCCGGGTGGAGAAGAAGTCGCGCACGACGCCGTTCTCGTCCAGCGCGTAGGCGTAGATTTCGATCGGAAGAACGTTGCCGTTCACGCCGGCCAGGAGGTCTTCGCCCCGGGCGGTGATCAGGACCGGCGCGTACTGCTTGCCGCTCTCCGCCGGGAACCCGGTGGCCAGCACCGAGGCGTCGATGTCGCCGGTCTCGACGCCTCCCATCACGGCCTGGGCCGAGTCGAGGGCGCGCTCGAACGGATTCGTCTGGTCGTACGTCTTCGGCGGGAAGTACCCTGGCCGGTGGACCACCCGGGTGCCGCGGGGAGCGTCCTTCAGCCGCACTCGCAGGCGGCGGAACTTCCCGTCGTCCTTGAGGCTGGTCGGCGTGAAGGCGAGCAGGTAGGTGACGCTCGTGCGCTCCAGCATCTCGGACATCGCGTCGCCGAGGTTGGTGAAGTTCGAGAACATCTCGCCGCCGGTGTCCTTCGAGAGCTGGAGCAGAGAGGCGCGCCGGCTCCCCGCCTCGCCGACGATCTCGCCGCTCACGTCGACCGCCTGGATCGAGCAGTTCGCTTCGCGGAACCGGGCGAGCATGCGCTCCATCGCGCTCTGCGCGGAGGTGTCGCCGAACGTGCTCTGCTGGTCGACCTGCCAGGTCTGGCCCTGCAGCACGGCTTCGTTGTCCTGCAACTGAGCCTCGCGGTCTGCGTCGGTCAGGCCCTGGTTGCCGTACAGCACCCGCGTCGGCATGCCCTCGGACAGGAAGACGACGTGCTTGCGGCCTTCGATGGAGGCCATCCAGTTCGCCAGTTCGCTCATGCCGTCCGTCATCGCGGCGATCTTGCTGGCGTCCTGGCCGCGCTGCGCCTGCTCCTGGAGGTTCTGCAACTCGCGGCGGGTCTGTTCAAGGATCGCGCCCGGATCGATGCCGGCGGCGGATTGCCCGCCTTCGCCCAGGTCGGCGCCCGCGCCCATGTCGTTCAGGGCGCCGCCGATGTCCGCGATGACCAGGCCCAGGGGATCGCGGACGACCGCCTCGCCGACCTGGACCTGCCCCAGCGACCGGATCGCCTGCCGGAGCTGGCTGCGGTCCGAGGTGAATCCGAGCACGAGCCGGGGCCGGGTGTCGTACACGGCGACGGCGACCAGGTCGGTCGGGTGCAACGAGGTCAGCACGAGGTCGGCGGCGGCCTGCTGGGCGCGGCCCACCGAGTCGGGACTGGTGTAGTACAGGTCGAAGAAGAGCAGAAAGTGCCGGCGCGCGGCGACGGGAACCTGTTGCTGGGTGGGTTTCCCCTCGATCACCGACAGGTCGACGAGGTCGAAGCCCGTGATCTCGACCTTCCTGCGGCCGTCCTGGAGCTCGAAGTCGTCCCGGGTGAGATTGCGTACCGGGGCGCCGCTGCTGATCACCTGGACCGGCACTTCGACCACGGTGACGGTCGTCGTGTCGCTGAACTGCGCCTGCCGTCGATTGCGCTGCGCGTCGGCATCGGCAGCCGCCAGCAGCAGCGCGGCCGCGCAGACCGCTGCCGGTACGGCCCTGGCGCCCTGTCGGTGCGCCGGCCTTCCGGCCGGCATCGCCCTGGCGGCAAGCTCCGTGAACAAGGTGCGGAAGAAGGTAGCGGGTCGCCTGCGGTCGTTCATGCTCGGGCTCCAGTCGGGTCGGAAGGCGAGTCGTCGGCACCAGGGGCAGCCAAGCCGGCCGCTCAGTTCAGAACTCTAAGCGGAATCGAGTTGAACGGCCGGGCCTGGGTCGCCGGATCGGTCACCGTGACCCTCAGAGTGTAGTCGCCCGCCGGCAGGTCGACCGGATCGAACGCGGCGACCAGCTTGTCGAGACCGGGAATGCCGGTCACGGTCCGCTCTCGCAGGCTGAGTGCGCCGCCGTCCATCCGTTCTCCGTCCGCGCCGAGCACCGTGCTCTGGAGGAACAGGTCGCCGTCGCTCAGGTTGTAGCCGACGAGGCAGATCTCCGCTTCGCCGCCGTCGCCCCGGGCGAGCAGCGGCACGGCCGCGGGCACGTACGGCTCGCCGTTCACCGTGAACGGGTACACGGTGGTCCTTGCGTGCCGGTCCGCGGGCCGCTCCCGGACCAGGAACCAGGCGCCGGGCTCTTCGTGGAAGAAGGGGGGCAGGAGGGTCGGCTCGCCCTTCTCGAAGGTGGGAACGTGGAGGGCCAGCGTCTCGACGCCGGTGGCGCCGGTCGCGGCGTTGCGGGCGAGGACCCGCAGCAGATAGTCGCCGGGCTCGAGATCCAGGCTGCCGTAGTACTTGAGGCCGGTGTTGGCGAAGGCGTCCTGGCGGCCGGTCAGGTCGAGGGTCACGACGCGGCTGAAGAAGTCCCGCATCTGCGTCTTCTCGTCCGTGATGTAGGCGTAGATCTCGACCGGGAGCCGCGCAGCCTCGTGGCCCTCCAGCAGTCTGCCGCCGTCGATTTCGACGATGACGGGCACGTAGGCCCGTTCCGGGCCGGCCCGGAACGGCGCGGCGAGCACGTTCATCGTCAGTTCGTCCCGCTCGGCCGCGGCGGCGATCAGGTCGGAGGCAAGCAGGCGCTTCTCCATCGGGTGCAGGTCGCCGTAGGGCCGGGGCGTGTAGTAGCCCATGCGGTGCGAGACCTGGCTGCCCTTCGGCGCCCGGGCGCGGACCCGCAGCCGATGGTGGTCGCCGGCCTCGCCCGGGTCGGACGGCTGGAACGAGAGCAGGTAGGTGACGGTGGAGGATTCGAGCACCTCGCGGAGTTCCGCGCCGAAGTCGTTCGCGTCTTCGTGCGCCTGACCGCCGGTCTCGTTGGCCAGGTAGAAGAGCGCGTCGCGGCCGACGACGCGGAGCCGGTTCTCCTCCTGCGAATCCGCCCGCAGGCCCGAGATGTCGACGGTGTGAATCACCGTGTTGGCGCGGTTGAACTCGCTCAGCATCTGGTGAACCTGGGTCTGGAGCTGGGTGTTGCCGTAACGCTGGTCGGTATCGACATGGGCGATCTGCCCGCGTTCGATCAGGTCGGTTTCCCTCCTCAACTCGTCGTCGAAGGCGTCCGGCTGGCGGCCGAACAGGAGTCGGCCGTCGAACCCTTCCGAGAACAGGACGAGGTGCTTGCGGCCCTCCACGGAGGACAGGATGCGCGCCATCTGGTGCAAGGTGTCGGCCCAGCGGGAGATCTGTCCGCGGGCGTAGTTCCGCTCCGCCTTCGCCATCTCCCGGCCGATCACCTGTAGGTAGCTGCTCATGGAGCGCTCCATCTCCGTGATGCTCTGGTTGACGCCGCCGACGTCGAGCGACGCGGTCAGTTCCGGCGCCGGGCCCGGCGTGTCGATCAGGAAGCCGAGCGGGTCTTCGTTGACGAGCCGCAGCAGCCGCGGATTGCCGAGCGTCGCGATGGCCCGCGCGAGTTGCGCCCGGTCGGGCGTGAAGGTGACCAGCAGTTGCGGGCCGGACTCGACCGTGTGGATGCCGACCGCCGCCAGATCGGTCGGGTGCATGTGCTCCAGCACGAACGCGTGCGCTGCCTGCCGCGCCTTGGCGATCGACGTCGGCGCGGAATAGGAGAGATCGAACAGAAACAGGAAGTGCCGACGCGCCGCCGGGGGGATGCCGTAGTCCGTCTCGATGACCCGGCGGTCGTCCGGCGCGATCTGTTCCAGGTCGACGACGCGGAAGCCGGTGAGCGACTGCGGATCGCCCTCGTCCAGGATCTGGAAGTCCTCCGCGGTCAGACCCCGAACGGCGGCGCCGTCCCGCGCGACGACGTTGACCGGCACCTGCACCTCGAAGACGTCCTCGCGGTCCTCGAACTGCTCGAGTTCATCCGGACCTGGTGGCTGTGCTTGCGCGACGGCGGCGCCCACCACCAGCGTCAGCATCGCCAGCACCGCGAATGCCGGCCTGCCGGTGCGCCGGCTTTCTGGCCGGCATCTGGCCGCAACCGCCATCATCCTCTTCAACGCTCGCGCCTCCGCATGAGTTCCACCGCCACTACCGCAACGACCGCCCCTACCGTGAGCCCCGCTCGATCATCGCAGCATACTTCCGCGCCTCTTCATGCGTCGCGTCCAGCCGCAGCGCCCGCTCCACATGGTGCTTCGCTTCGCTCATCTGACCGGTCGCCAGGTACACGCGGACCAGGCCGACGTGGACTTCGGGCAACTCGGAGTCGGCCGCGAGCGCGCGCCGCATGTAGTCGAGCGCGGTCGCCGGGTCGCCGGCCGCCAGCGCCGCGTCTCCGCGGTAGACGTAGAAGAAGGGGCTCGCCCGGTTCATCGCTTCGAGGGCGTCGAGCAGGACCGCGGCGCGGTCGTGGCGGCCTTCGATCTGGTATGCGCGGACCAGGTTGGTCAGCAGCGGCACGTTCTCGGGATGGAGTTCCAGGCCCTGTTCGTAGACGTCGATGGCGTCGGCGACCCGGCCGGTCCGCAGCAGGACGAGGCCGTGGTTGTTGATCGCCTTGTCGAAGTCGGGCGCCAGCCGCACCGCGATGTCGAGCCAGCGCTCGGCGGTCTGAAGGTCGTCCGCCATCAGCGCCTCGGCGCCGAGGTTGTTGTAGTAGTGGCCGGCGGCCGCCAGGTCGCTGATCGGCTGGAAGCTGCGGTACGACTTCGGCCGGTAGGGCAGGAAGTCGTAGGTGGCCATGTTGCCGTCGACGTACATGCCGGCGACGATGTGGCCGCGGCTGACCACGACGCCGTTGTGGTAGTTCCAGCGCTGGTAGTCCTCGACCTCGACGAAGAAGGGGTTCAGGCGCCGTTCCCGCCCGGCAGCCACGAACAGGTTGACGAAGGAGAGGCAGTTGCCGCGGGCCGCGCTGAACGTCTCCGCGGCGGTGCGGGTCGGCGTCAGCGCGTACTGCAGATCGAGCCAGCCGAAGATGAAGTCGAGAACTTCGTCGCGACGGCGGGTCTCGCTGCCTGCGGGGCTGACCCGATCGTCGATGGCGGCGCGCAGTTCCGGGGTTACGGCGAAGGGCACGACGACCCGCTCCTGCCACCCGCTGCCGAGGCGCTGCTCGAACTCGGGAACCAGCGCCTGGGAACCGTCGAACGGCACGTAGGCGGTGCAGGAGATGGCGGCGGCTCCCAGGCCGATCGCCAGGGACGGCAGCAGGCGGGGCCGGGGCGCGACGGGGTTTTCGGGAGTTCGTTTCATGGGGTTATGGACAACGACCTTCGTCTGCTATACGATTCCTTCACTCGACAGGTTGGTCCGGGTCAGGCGCGCGTCACGCCGCTTCAGCGGTGGATGTTGGTTCACCGTCAAAGTGCGATGTCGAATCTAGCGCGCCTCAACCTGTTCCTCGTTAGACGGTACCGACGGATAGCGGTCAGAAAGCGGCCCAGGGGCCGACGCGCACGTAAGCAGCGAGTCAGCAGGACCTGACGGGTTATTCAAAAAGATGGACATACACCGTTTTTCTGGATGCACATGCCACGGTGGTAGCGCCATTTTGGCGTCGCTTGGCTACCGCGTGTCCAGGAGCCGTTCAGAGATGCGGGTTTTCGCCCACCGCGCTGAGTGCCCGGCCTCCGGCCGTTCTGGCACGTGCCTTGCGGTAGGCTTGTCACGGTTGGTGAGCCGATTCGGCTCGTTCCAAACTGCGGGGGGTCGTTGAACGTCCGGCGAAGGGCGATCAAGCCTCCGTACAACTCACCTTGGAGGGAGTATTTAACGTTATGAGCAGACGCACCGTTTCGACGTTCGGCGTCATCCTTTGTCTGCTCGTCGGCGGGGCGGCCTTCGGCCAGTCCGCGACGGGCAATCTGTACGGCACGGTGACGGACGAGTCCGGCGCTCCGCTGCCGGGCGTTAGCGTCACGGTCAGCGGCATCGGCGCGGACCGTACGCAGTTCACGGATGCCTCGGGCGGGTTCCGGTTCCTCGGTCTCGATCCCGGCGGCTACACGGTCATCGCGGCACTCGACGGCTTCGGCGGCATCGAGTATCCGGATGTCGTCGTCCGCCTCGGCCAGAACACCGACGTACCGCTGACCCTTACCGCGGCACTCGAGGAGACGATCACCGTCACCTCCGAGAGCCCGCTGCTCGATGAGCGGCAGATCAGGTCCGGCACGAATGTCAGCCAGGTCGAGCTCGAGAAGATCCCGACTGCGCGCGATCCCTGGGCCATCCTGTCCCAGACCCCGGGCGTGATCGTCGACCGGGTCAACGTCGGCGGCAACGAATCCGGCCAGCAGGCGAACTTCCGCGCGGCCGGCGTGTCCTCCTCGCAGAACGACTTCCAGATGGACGGCGCCGAGATCACGGACATGCGCGCCACCGGCGCCTCGCCGACCTACTACGACTTCGACCAGTTCGCCGAGATGTCGTTCACGACCGGCGGCACCGACGTCACGAAGAACGGTTCCGGCGTCCAGGTGAACCTGGTCACCAAGCGGGGCACCAACGAGTTTCGGGGTTCGGCCCGCTTCTACAACACCGCGTCCAGCGGCTACTTCGGCGGCGCACTGAAGGCATCGCAGCCGGACATCGAGGGCGAACTCTACAGGTCGAACGGCCAGACCGCTCTGTCCGGCGCCCGCGTCCGCAAGATCGAGGACTTCGGCTTCGAGGCCGGCGGCGCCGCGATCCAGGACCGGCTCTGGTTCTGGGGTAGCTGGGGCCAGAACGACATCGGCCAGAATGCGGCTTCTGGGGACAACGACGACACGCTGCTGGAGAACACGGTGATCAAGGCGAACGGCCAGATCAACGACAGCAACTCGATCGTCGGTTCCTACAACAACGGCGACAAGCTGAAGTTCGGCCGCGGCGCTGGTACGACCCGGCCGCGACCGACCACCTGGAACCAGCGCGGGCCTTCGGCGCAGTACCGCCTCGAGGACCAGCACGTCGCGTCGGCGAACCTGTTCTTCACCGGCACCTACATGCACGGCGACTTCGGATTCGGCCTGTTCGCCCTCAGCAACCGGACCGACCAGGATGGTCTTCACCCGGATGCTCCCGATCCGCAGCGAGATGACGGCATCTGGGCCAACAACTACCTTTCGGGCGGCACCTCGTCGCCGAACGACCTCTGGAAGGTGGACGGCACGTACTTCTTCACGAGCGGCGCTAGCGCGACGCACGAGCTTCGGTTCGGCGGCCGCTACCGCACGTACGAGAACACCTCCGTTTTCCGTTGGGGCCCCCGCCAGACCTGGCATCGGCTCGATCGGGAGTGGACCTACTTCGCACGGGACGATGTCGGAGAGCTGGTTGCCGAGTACACCGGCCTCTGGGTCCAGGACACGATCTCCCTCGGCCAGATGACGATCAACGCGGGCCTCCGCTACGACAGTCAGACGGGCGAGAACGGCCAGTACGATCTGCCTGCCCACCCGACCCGTCCCGACCTGATTCCGGGTGTCGCCTATCCGGGCGGCGACGCGGGCTTCACTTGGGACTCCATCTACCCGCGGGTCGGATTCACGTATGCCCTCGGCGAGGAGCGCGACACGCTGCTGCGGGCAAGCTTCTCGCAGTTTGCGGACCAGTTGCCGACGAACAGCGTTAACCGGCTTTCGCCGCTTGGCTATTCGTACGCTTTGGCCGACTCGGTGACGGGCGACCTGATCTTCACGAATGTCGACCCCGACGATCCGATCAGGGTGTGGAACACGGTCGATTCCGGCCTCAAGACGTCTTCGGTCACCGAGATCCTCGCGGGCGTGGAGCACTCGTTCCTGCCGGAACTCGTCGTGGGTCTTCAGGTCACGGCCCGGTCCATCGACGACCTGACCGAGGCGTGGGCCTACGTCAGGGACGCCGCCGGCAACCGTCGCCTGGTACAGGGCAGCGACTTCATGGTCGGAGGCACCCTCACCGGATCGCTGCCTCGCGGCGCCGGTAGCTACAACGCCACCTGGTACGACTGGGCCGATGGTGTTCGGCCGCATGTTGGAAGTCACCTCGAGAACGGTGTCCGTTCCCGCGACTACCTCGGCTACAGCCTGACCCTGACGAAGCGACTGGCCAACCGCTGGATGGCTCGCGGCTTCCTCACCTACGGTGATGCCGAATGGAACGTGCCGAACTCGTACTACAGCCGCGCTTCCCGGACTCCGGGCCAGGGCGGTGGCGATGTCGACGGCCAGCTCTACATGACCGCCTCCAGCGGCAGCGACAAGGGCCAGCGTTACCTGCAGTCTTCCTGGACCTACAACCTGAACGGGATGTACCAGGTGGCGCCGGATCGCGGCTGGGGCTTCAACGTCTCCGCCAACATCACCGGGCGTGAGGGAAGCCCCATTGCGTACTATCGCAACGTGGCTCTCGCGACGGGCAGTACCAACGTCAATCTCATTGACGACTTCGACAGCTTGAGGTTGGACGACATCCAGGTCATCGATTTCCGGGCCGAGAAGGAGTTCTCGCTGTCCGGTCCGGTCAACCTGACCTTCGGCATCGACATCTTCAACCTGACGAACGAAGGTACCGGGCTGTCCTACAACGACCGGGTCGGTGTTTCGAGCGCTGGCAATCTCGCGGACAACATCGCTCCTCGCGTCTATCGTTTGGGCGTTCGCCTGAACTGGAGATAGGACGACTGCCATGAGTTCGCGTACGCTGTTTCTGGCGTTTCTCGGCGCTGGTCTACTGTTGGTGTGTTTCGCTGGTCCTGCCGCTGCGCATGAGGGCGGGCACACCCAGAATGATCCTGACTGCTACCGCCATCACGTTGAGTCGGATTGCGGTCCGAGCACGACCACTCGTGTGACTGGCGTAGACCCGGATCCGACCTGCGGAGCTGAGGGGCAACCTCCATGTCCTCCAGAGTACTGCTCGACTTTGGAAGGACGGAAGGATCCGGCGTGCCGGACTGGTTGCTCAAAGACCGTTGGCCGCTACTTTCCGCTCTGTCCGACTAGTCGTTTAGGCGGTGGCGGTTCCGGCTGGCGGAACAGAGATCCAGGCCGGTCTCGCGCTTGGCTCGTGGCGCCGGGCCGGATTCCGGGTCTGCCGCCGTTGCCTCGCCTTCGGCTGCTGCGGGCGCTGAAGCAGTAGACTGGCAGACCATCCAGGTCCGCCACGACACGGCAATCAAGGAGGCCGGGGCATCGTCCCCGGCCTCCTGTTTTTTGGTTGAAGGGGTTCCTGTCGTCAGCTGAGGCCGGACCCCGCACGGACGAATTGGTTCTCTGCCGGACTAGAATCTCGGAGGTGAGTGGCGGTGCGAGCAAACTCAGGTGCCCGACGATCAGTCCCTGTTGCCGTTAGCGAGGCACACGCGAAGCGGCATAGTGCCGTGAGGAGCGACCTGCAGAGAGGAAGCCCTTCGGCCGGGACCAACCCCAACCTCACCCTTGCAAGCGTGGTCTTGAACCGTTCGTGGCGGCTTCCGGACCGGTTCCGGTTGATTCCAACGAGAGCTTCGCGGCGCCGGTGGTAGCCCACAATGGCGGAGCGACGGTGTTGACGAGCGCCAAAGGCAATAGCGTCTTGCGGGCGGCTAGAGGAGCGTGGAGTATGGCGACCGGCAAGGAACCTCTCGAGACTGGTGTACACCTCCACGTCAGGCAGCAAATGGGCCGCGCCACCGTCTGGTCCGTCGCGGGTTATCTGTTGCTTGGATTCGTACTGACAGGGTACGGCTTCTGGACCGTCTGGCGAGCGGAAGTACGCGCGACGGGTCCCTTGGCGGTTGCCGCGCCGGCGTTGGCGGAAGCGGCCGCGACCTTAGAGGCGGTGCCGGCCCTTGGCGAAACGGCATCGATCTTGGCTGCCGTGTCCGCCTTGGCGGAGGCGGCCTCGGCTCTGGCGGAGGAGGGAGCCGAACAGGTGCCGCGTGAACACCAAGTCGCATACGTCTGGAAGCCGTTCGGGGGCTGGAAGCCGCTCGGGGTTGGACCCGTGATCTTGGATGTCGAACTGAGACTTATCCTCATCATCTTCCTGGTGGGAAGCCTGGGTGGCGCGATTGCGTCCTTGAACTCTCTTGCGAACTACCGTGGCGAGGGCGCGCTGACGAAGAGTTGGTTCCTGCACTACTTGGTGTCACCCTGGCTCGGTGGCGGAGTAGCTCTGGTCACGTACTTCGTCCTGCGGGCCGGGTTGCTCCCCGGTGGAAGCAGGCAGCTCGAGCAAGATCCGTGTCAATGGCAACCGAAAATGTCCCACTTGTGGCAACTGAAAATGTCCCACTCCACGTGAGGTTGGAGGGGCAGTAGCAGCGGTGCGGTTGTCCCCATGGGCTCCGGTGTCGGCCGGAGGGAGCGGAGCGACCGGAGGCCGACACCGGACGCGCGCCGAGGGGAGGGGACTGCTCGTCATGGCCCGTTTTCCCGGGCCCGCTCGTCTGCGGCAGTCCGGAGCAGGTCCTGGTGGGCCCTCATCCGGTAGCTGTTGCCCCGGATGTTGACGATGTGGCAGTGGTGCAGCAGGCGGTCGATGAGCGCCGCGGCCATGATCTCGTCGCCGAGCACGCCGCCCCATTCCTCGAAGCCCTTGTTGGACGTCAGGACGGTCGAGGCCCGCTCGTGGCGAGCGTTGATCAACTGGAAGAAGAGCACGGCGCCGTCCTGGCTGATCGGCAGGTAGCCGATCTCGTCCACCACCAGCAGCGCCGGGTGGGTAAGCACCCGGAGCCGCCGCGAGAGGTTGCCGGCGGCCTTGGCTTCGGTCAGCGATTCGATCAGCGCCGCCAGCGTGCCGTAGTAGACCCTGCGGCCCGACTCCGCGGCGGCGATCGCCAGGCTGATGGCCAGATGCGTCTTGCCCACTCCCGGCGGTCCCAGCAGGATCACGTTTTCGGCGCGCTCCAGGAAGCCGAGCTCGTGGAGGCTCTCGATCTGCTCGCGCTTGATGCTCGGCTGGAAGCTGAAGTCGAACTGGTCGAGCGTCTTGACCGCAGGCAGCCGCGAGGAGCGCATCGCCGTCTGCAGTCGGCGGTTGTTGCGCAGGACGATCTGGGCATTGAGCAGCTCCTCGATCGCCTCGCCCGCGGTCACCGCGCCGCTGTCCGCCTGGGCCAGGATGCCGTCAACGGCCTCCAGCGCTCCGGGCAGTTTCAGGTCCGCCAGCATCGCCCGCAGCCGGGTCCGGCGGTCTCCGGCCAGCGCTTTCAACCGACCGCCTCCGAGTAGTCGCGCAGCGGCCGCCGCTGCACCTGCACCGTGGTCGCCAGCACCGGGCGCGACGGCTCGACCGTCGCCGGCGGGCTGCCCAGGCGCCGATAAGGCGCGAGCGCCAGGGGCCGAAGCGCCTGGCGCTCGTCCCTCTCGAACCGGTCTGTGGGCCGCTCGCGCGTCGTGCCGTGAAGGCGAACGTTGGCCGTGCCCTCGACCCAGCGCTCCGCCTGCTCATTCAGGTCCGCGTCGTTGATGAACTCCCGACCGTAGAAGAAGCCGGTCCGCACGTACCCGATCGGACGCTCCACCTTGCCCTTGGTCTGCGCGCGATACGGCTGGCAGGCGCGAGGCACGAAGCCCCAGTGGGCCGCGAATCGCAGAAACTCCGCGTTGACCACCAGGCCGCCGCCCGAAGAACGGTCGTCCGACACCACGACCGGCCGCATCTGGTCGAACAGAAGCTCCCGCGGCACGCCGCCGAAGCGCTTGAAGGCGGCCTCGAGCCCCTCGAAGAGGACCGGCATCGTCTGCCGGGAGTAGAAGCGCAGCCACAGAAGCCGGGAGTAGCCGAGCACCACCAGCAGCGCGTGGCGAATGCCCCAGGACAGCTTGAACCTGCCGAAGTCCACCTGGCCCTGATGACCCGCCGGCGTCTCGAACCGCACCAGAGGCTCTTCCGGCGCCCGAGGCCGAACCACGCGCACATGGTCCCTCACCCGGCTGTAACCGCCGTCGTAGCCCAGGGCGCGCACCTCGTCGAACACGCGCTTGGCCGACAGCTTGGGGAACTCCTCCAACCGAACCGCGATCAACTCCTTGTAGGGGTCCAGCTTGTGCGGCGGCCGAGGCCGCGGCGTGTACCGCGCAGCAGACGACGACGGCTCCACGTCCAACCGGCCCGACTCGATCCATCTGTGGATCGTCCGCCGGCTGACGCCGAAGCGCCTCGACAACTCCGCCTTCGAGAGCCCCTGCTCCAGGTAGTGCCTCAACAACATCCTCGTCTCCCATCCGTGCATCTGAGCGTCGCTCCATGGCTGTTGGCGAAGCCACCAGCATCGAGCGACAAGCCGCCTACGGCAAGCCGTCTACTGTGCCGTTTTCGGTTGCCACGAATGGGACATTTACAGTTGCCCCTAACAATCCGATCCCTTGGGGGTTTGTCGCGATAGCTGGTCTGGCAGGCCTCTTCTACGACAAGTGCCTCCTCAAGCTCCAAGAAGTATTCATGACGGTGTTCAACCCACAGGACAACCGCGGTGGCAAGCTAGGTGGGCTGGCGATCACGACGACGTCGCTGAGGGGAGCGACAGTAGGTCAGCACTACGACGTGACGCTGGAAGCGAGGGGGGGGCAGGGACAGTTGACTTGGTCGGTACAGCCGACTCTTCCTGCGGATCTGAGTCTCGACCCTGCCACGGGCGTGATTCAGGGCACACCCAAGGATGCGGCATCCTCGAGGCAATACACGTTCACCGCGATGGACGAGAAGGGCGTCAGCGCTCAAGCGAAGTTGGCTCTTGAGGTTGGGAAGTGATGGCGCGCGTAGTCTGAGTTGGTCCCGCCTGCGTGGACGCTCCATCCTCCGCCGGTGCGGACCGGGTTGACGGTGGGAGCAGAGTAGGCCACCTCACCTACGATTCCAAGATGACTCCATGGTCGAAACTCCTGTACGGGTGCTGAACAGAACTGCTCCCCCAAGAGGCCACAAGGGTTTGAGAGGAGACTCATGGCTTTCTTCCTCGGCTTCCGAAACATCGAGCCGGCGCTCCCCGAGACCCATCGGGTGCGGAGTTGGCCGATGCCGAGTCCTGAGACGTCGCCGACGCTATCGATCGGCCGATGGCGAGCCGTCGTTGGACTCCGACGATTCGTCTAGGAGACTCTCAAGGTCGGCAACGAGTTCGGTCAACAGCTCGTTATCGGTCCAATAACGCCCGTGGCTGAACGGGGTCCAGCTGACGAGCAGATTGCCTGCGTTGATTCGCTTGTCGAAGCAGACCGCGTCCTTGTACGCGTCACTCAGGGGCTTCAGCGGCCAGCCTAGGACGTCGTCGTCGTCGAAGAAGTTCTTCCACTTGAAGTCGTAGCCCCACTTGTTCTGCGTGATCGGGACGATCTCGGATTCGGGGAAGGAAGCGACGAAGATCGGGATGTTGCAGCCGGTCGTGTAGAGGAACCGTAGGCTTTTCAGTCGGAGAAAGGCCTCGACGGGATCGGTTTCACGGTCACCTTCGTCCTCTTCCTCGGCAGCAGCGGCCGTCGGGTCCGACGCTTCGTCCTTGGTCCAGACGCCGCGGGTGCACTCGGTGCCGTTCGGCCGCGAGTCGCTCTGAGCATCCCAGATATAGTTGGAGATGACGTGGCCGCCTAGGGATTGGGCTATGACGACGACCGGGATCTCGGGGTCTTGCGTTTCGTTGTAGACTGCGTTCAAGTTCTCTTGGATAATCTCCTGCACTTTGGTGTAAGGGCTCCCGTCACAGTGGGCGTGCCGCTCGATCCCGGTGGCGTCTGAGAAACCGAAGAGAACGAACCTGCGAAGCCTGGTCCAGTCCAGGTTGCGCTTCCGCATGTCCTCCCAGACTCGATCCTGATTGTCTTGAAGGAGTTTCTGGTAGTGGACAGGCCGGAAGAGGATTTTGTGCCACTGGCCTCCGAGGCGGCGTCGAAGGGCTTTCTCGAACCGTTGCGCGTAGTCGCCCTTCACTGGCCCCATGCCGTGAATCGGTAACAAAGCGACTTTTGGTGAAGGCGATTCGACCATGAGGTCCTCCGTGATTGGGGGTTCGTTGCGCGGCGAGTTGGAATGGCCTATGGGCATCAGATAGATCGCCCGCTAAGTGGGAACGTCACACTTCGTCTGACGGCTCCCCCAAGTCGAGGTTCGGGATGCCTTGTGGAGTTTCCCCGCTTTCACGGACGGTTTAGGTTTTGGGATTCAGGCTGCTTCGGAGTGTTGCTGATTCCTGTTTTCGAAGTTGATGGGCGGGAGGTATCCGATGGCGGGGTGCGCCGATCGGTGTTGTACCAGGCTTCGATGTATCGGAAGATCTGGCTCCTTGCCTCGGCGTGGTTCTGGAAGGCGGTTCGGTGGAGCAGCTCGGATTCGAGGCTGGCGAAGAGGCTCCCAGCCATGGCGTTGTCGTAGCAGTCTTCGACCGATCCCATGGAGACTTTGATCCCGGCCTCCCCGCAGCGCTTCCCGAACTTGAGGGAAGTGTACTGGCTTCCTGGATCTGAGTGGTGGACGACGCCCTTGCCGGGCCGGCGTTGGGCGACGGCCATGTTCAGGGCGTCGACGACGAGTTCGGCCCGCGATCGGCCGTCCTTTGACCTGCCGACGATCCGGCGGCTGAGAAGGTCGAGCACGACGGCCAGGTAGAGAGAGGCGCATAGGGTCGGCACGTACGTGATGGCGGTGAACCAGAGGCGGTTGGCACCGTCGACAACGGACTCCCGTTTGACCTGAGCCATCGCTTGGTGGGCCTTCGGTGGGTGGCGGGTCGTGGCCGGCCTTTGCGGCGTCTTACCCCCGCCGGACCGGACTCCGGGTGCGTTTGGCGGCCCGCTCGCGGCTCGCTGGAACGCCCGGTCGGCCAGTTCAGCCTGGATTGTCGGCGCTCCGTAGGTGCTGCGACTGTGCTCGTCGATCGCCCGCACCCGCTCTGCGAGAGCGTTGGCCGGCTCCTCCCTGGTCGAGCACGGCCGTTTCAACCAGGGGCAGTGATCGCTCGTGGAGACGCCGAGTACGCGGGCCATCGTGGTGATCCGGAACTCGGCCTACTGCACCCTGATGAACCGGAAGACCCGTTCCGGCGCGTCTCCGGAGCGAACCTGGCTGCGGCTCTTGCCAGAATCTCCCACTCCTCGCGCAGCCTGCGAACCTCACGGCGCAGCCAGCGCAACTCCTTACGCTTCGCCGTTGTCGTGCGCTCGTTCCCGCGTCCCTCGTCGCGATCCGCTTGCCAAGCCAGTCGCGAATCGACTGGGCTGAAGGCTCGAAGCGGGTCAACCTCGGTTTCTGGTGCCTCGTGCGGGGCCTGCGCTCCGAGTTCCGTGGCGATTGGGACCCCGAAGACCGCTACGACCTCATCGGTTTTCCGGTAGCCCGGGGGCTCGCTCCGTGAGCGCTCACTTCATCTACCGACCTCGGCACCCGGGGCGGGCAGCGGCTCCGTCGACCTGGGCCAGAGCCCGTCAAGATCTACGCTGCCTTCCGTCGCCACTGCCTGGCGAACCGCAACCTCGATCCTAGCCAGGGGCAGCGTGATCGTCGTGCGGGGAGAATCGATGGAGCATTCCTGCCCGACGGCTGCTCGAGCCTGATCAACAGGATCGAGCCGGGGTGTCGCCGACGGTCAGGACGCGCCTACGTGCTCCACACTGGTGGCGGCCAGGTCTTGAACCTCCTCAAGAGTGACGGCTGGGTGCTGGTGAGCGAGCACGAGGCATGGGGCGACCAGCCTTGGGGCGAGTAGATTAGGATGGCTGGCTAGGTGCGCTGGATGGCGAGGGATTCTGAGTGAAGCAGCGGGCACGAGCGAGGAGCAGCAAGTGACGGATCCGATCCTGGTTGCGGCGCAGTTGGCGACCGCGTACGCGCAGCTTGCTGCCAGCGCGGGTTCCCGTGAAGAGGCTCTCGAGTATCGGCGGGCGGCTGCCGATTTGGCGGGATGGGCTCACGACCAATGGCAGGCCGATCTGGATGCTGCGTATGAAGCTGGGCGGCAACGGTCGGATGTGGGAGGTCAGGGCGAACCAGTGGTGCTCGAAGACGTGGAGGTGGCGGGGCTCGTGCGGAGGATTGCCTCCGGGGGCCGGATTCCGTACTACATGGGCACGAAGGTCGCTCTCCGCCGCCCGCGTGTCCTGCACGTGGAGCCGACCCTCCCGGAAGGGGGGAACGAGCCAGAGAAGGAAGAGGGTGAGTGGCCCTAGTCGCCAATCGCCGCCCCTCTGCTAGCCTCCTCCTGAGGGGTATCCTCTTGGGCACAACAACGAGGAAGGGGAGCCAGAAGCGTGAGCAAGAGGAAGACGCAGCGGCCGACGAGGCCTGCCAAGATCGGGCGTAGCGGGTCCGTTGGCGACTCCAAGCCTGCAACTGAGAAGGCAGATCGCGTTCTCGTCAACGAGAAAGCCGCGTTCTCTCGCCCGCCTGAAGTTGAAGATACGTTGGCTCCCCCTCCCCCTCCCACGAAGGGCGAGAAGGAGGACTAGCCATGGTGGCCAAGACCAAGGTCTACGGTTTGCTCTGGGGCGTGCAACGGTCGGTCCGCTACCACGGTCGACGGCGAGCGTGGTTCGAGCGGCTGCACAACACCACTATGGTGTTGGCTGTCTTCTCGACAAGCGGAGCCGCGGTCACGGTGCAGGTCCAGCAGCTCGAGACGTCCTCGACCGTGCTAACGCTCGTAACTGGCCTGCTGCTGGCAACCAACATAGTCGTCGGCTTCGCTAGGCGCGCCGCGCATCACCGGCTCCTCGCTGTCCGATTCCGCGACCTAGAAGCCAAACTCCGGCCGCTTCGGGAACTCTCTGACGAGGAGTACCAGGAGTTCCTGGCCGAACGTCTGGCGATCGAGAGTGAGGAGCCGCCGGTAAAGAGGCTGCTGGACGCCCTCTGTCACTACGAGTTGAAGCGGGCAACCCGGCGAGACCTGGACGCTGAGACCGCCGGCGCCATTGCGGCGATTCCGCTGTGGCGCCGAATGGCAGCACAGTGGGCGAGCCAGGCAACCTACGCGACGCAGTTGCGGCCGTAGCGCGGCGCAGGTGGGGCAACACACCTCCGCTCGACGCTGCAGGCGCCGTGAGCTTGCCCTGGTTTCGTGGACCTGGTACCGGGGCGAGTCGGGCCCACGGCGCGACGCGCTTTCTCGCGCCCGGAGGCGGACGCGAATCGATGGCCCCGCGAGGCGAGCGTTGACGGCCCTGTGCCTGGCTGGTCAGCCAGCGGGCTCGAAGCCGACCGTTAGCCGGGCGCCGGTCGCTTCCGCATAGCGGCCCAGCGTCGCGTAGGACGGCGACACCCGGCCCGCTTCCAGCCGGGCGATGGCCGATTGCGTCGTTCCGAGTCGTTCGGCCAGTTCCGCCTGCGTCAGCTTCGCTGCGGTACGGGCGCGGATCATCGCCTCGATCAGCGCATACTCGCTGTCGACGCCTGCGTATTCCTCCCGGAAAGCCGGATTCAGGACTGGGAAGGTAGACTCCTATCGCCCTTGCCGAAGCCCCGGCGACCCGTCGGCGGCACAGCTTTCTCGCCCCGGCACCCCAGCCTCCTGCCCCCAGCGGTTTCGCCGCGGAGAGGAGAACAGAACAGCATGAGCAGCAGCGTTGCAGCAGCGAACGGCCCCGGTAGCGTCGCCGAACTCCGGCAGGCGATCCATGACCAGCACCAGGTGTTCATGGCCGAAATGGCGGAACTCAGGGAGCAGTCGAAGCAGACGGACCGCCAGATGAGGGAAACGGACCGTCGGATGCAGGAGACCGACCGGCGATTGAAGAAGGCCGAGGACCTCTTCACGACGCAGTGGGGCCGGCTGATGGAGAGCCTGGTGGAAGGCGACCTCGTGCCTCTCCTGCAGGAGCGCGGCATCGCGGTGGAAGGGACCACGGAGCGAACCGTCAGGAAGCGCAACGGTGAGCACTTCGAGATCGACATCCTGGCCGTGAACGGCGCGGAGGTCGTGGTCGTCGAGGTCAAGACGACGCTGCGGTCCGAAGGGGTGGCCCGCTTTCTCGGCAAGCTGGCCCGCTTCGTGGACTGGTGTTCGGAGTATTGTGGTCACACGATCTACGGAGCGGTCGCGTTTCTCCAGAGCGACCCGGCCGTCGTGACCTACGCGGAGCGTCAGGGCCTGTTCGTCATCCGGGCCACCGGCAACAGCGCCTCCATCGTGAACGCGGCGGACTTCGAGCCGCGCGCGTTTTCCTGACGCTCCGCGTGTTGCCGGATGGCCCTCGAGGCTTGCGCCGACTGGGATCTATAGTGTAGGGTGCTCGCGAACGCTCCAGGCGGAAGGAGCAGCCCACCAGAGGTTCAAGCCATGCCGACGTTAGCGAACCACGACTACTTCAGGGCGCGCGGTCTGAGTTCCGCGGCGCCGGACCGGCTGAATTCCGCGCTGCGCAAGGTGCTCGATGCCATGCCCACGGTTCTGCACGGCGAGGCGGCAGGCGAACTCACCCTTGAAGAGCAGCAGGTCCTGAAAGAAGGCGGCGTTCGACTCGATTCCTCATCCGCAAGCGATCCACTCGCCGACACCGTCGTGCAGTACGCCGCGATCATCGACACAAGCCTGTCCACCAAGACCGCCGGGCAGCGCTTGGGAATTCCCGAGAGCAGGGTCCGGCAGATGATCGCCCGACGCTCGCTCTACAGCATTCTGCACAACAACCGGCGCTTTCTCCCCTCCTTTCAGTTCGAGCTGGACGGTTCGCTGACGCCGAACATCACGAGGGTGAATGCCGCGCTCAGTCCCGACCTTCATCCAGTGGAGGTCTTCGCCTGGTACACCGAGCCCGATCCGGATCTCTTCCTCGGCGATGACGTGGATGCTTGCATCAGCCCCTTGGCTTGGCTTCGAAGCGGCGGTGCCGTTCAGAAGGTCGCCACACTAGCGCGACGCCTCTGACCGCACCACGTGGCCAAACTGCCTCGGCGGCCCGATCTCGACAGGCTCCGCGCCACTCGAGCAAGCCTGATCCCGGTGCCCGCGGGGCAGCTCTTGCACCGCGTCTATCTGCGGGGAGGCGATCATCCGACGTACTGGAACGCGTTCCGCCACTACGGACCGCTCTCTCGTTTCGACCACCACCTCGTAGACAAGACCGGCGACGCTTTCCTCCAGGAGCGCGGCATCATCTACGCGGCTACGGACGTGCCGACCGCGGTAGCCGAGTTCTTTCAGCGAAATCGGCGACGGATCAACAGGATCCGCCGTCAACCCTGGCTGGCCTCCTTCGTGGTGACTCGCGAGTTCCGCCTCCTCGACCTCACCGGTTTCTTCTGCGTGCGTGCGGGTGCCTCGGCCAAGCTCGCAAGCGGCCCCTTCGGTCATGCGCAGAACTGGTCTCGCGGCTTCTACGATGTCTACTCCGAGGTTCATGGCCTCTACTACCGGTCCTCGCTGACGAACGAGCCGGTTGCCGCCTTCTACGACCGTGCCGCCGAGGAATCGCTGCTGCCGGCGATCCCGCGTTTGCACCGTGCACTTGCGGATCCGCTGATGCACCAACCCCTTGTCGAGGTCGCTGACGAGATCGGCTACGGCTTGATCTGAGCCGCCAGCGAAACCTCCGCTTGGTAGTAGCATGGTTGGGCTGGACCAGCGGTTTCGGGAATGTTGGGGGAACTCATGAGCTATCGCATCCGAATCGCAGCCGCCGGCATCGCCGGTCTCCTTCTGGCGACGGCCATCTCGGCTCAGGGCTGGGCGGGCCGGGGACGCCTCAGCGGCACGGTCGAAGACTCAGGCGGGAACCCCGTCGAGGGTGCGAGCGTCAAACTCACGATGGACGGTGCCGGGCCCGAAGACGTTGAGACGAACCGCCGCGGACGTTGGGTGCGGGCTGGCCTCCGGAGCGGCGATTGGGTAGTCCTGGTCTCCAAATCCGGCTTCGTACCGACGGAGCACGCGGTGACGCTCAACGAGTACGCCACCGGCGCGGATCGTCCGGTGCTGAAGACGGAACTGGAGCCGGCAGAGGCCGGGTCGAACGGAGCGGCGGCACTGACCGACGACCCCGCGTCCCAGGCGGCGAGGGAACTCCTTGAGCAGGGCAACCAGTTGCTCGCCATCGAGGACTTCGAGGGCGCGATAGAGGTCTTCAGTGAGGCGCTGCCGTCGTTGCCGGACGGGGCGAAGGCCTCGGTTCTCGTGATCATCGCGCAGAACCATGCGCAGTTGGACCGGGACGATGAGGCGATCGCGAAGCTGGAGGAGGCGCTCGCCCTGGCGCCCGAGAACGTGGACGCGCTCCGGCTGATGAGCCGCCGGTTGACCGCTCTCGGACGGTCGGAGGAAGCGCAGCAATACCTGGCGCGTCTGCCCGAGGACTTGCGGGCCGACCCGGAGATCCTCCTGCGTGAGGGCGTCGATTCCTACAACCAGAACGACTTCGAGGGGGCGGTCGAGAAGCTGACCGCGGCGATCGAGGGGGAGCCGGATTGGGCTGACGCGTACTACTACCGCGGCCTGGCGCGGATGGCGGCGGGCCTGAACGAAGCGGCGGCCGAGGACTTCCGCAAGCTGCTCGAACTGGCGCCGGACGGCGAGAGAGCGGAAGAGGCGAAGCAGTTCGCGGAGTACCTGGAATCGCTCTGAACGCCGGGCGCGCGGTCCTACTGGCCGCGCTCGCGGCTTCGGCGTGCGGGCCTTCCGGCCACGAGCCCGAGCCGGCGGCGGTACGGGAGACCGCTATCTGGCCGCAGGCCCCTGGTCCCGGTTTCGCCCGGGACGTCGTCCTGATCACGATCGACACGCTGCGGGCGGACGCGCCGGGTTTCGCCGGCAACGCGGCCGCGCGGACGCCCCACATGGACCGGCTGGCGTCGCAGGGCTGGGTGTTCGAGCACGCGCATGCACACAACGTGATGACGCTGCCGTCTCACGCCAATCTGCTGACGGGTCAGTTGCCCTACCAGCACGGCGTGCGGGACAACACGGGCTTCGTGTTGCCGGAGTCGGTCCCAACGGCGGCGGAGGCCTTCGCGGACGCCGGTTTTCGGACGGCTGCGGTGGTCGCCGCCTTTCCGCTGGACGCCCGCTTCGGGCTCGACCGTGGCTTCGACCTCTACGACGACGCCTACCCGGAGGGCTCGACGCCGGGCTTCGCGGTCGCCGAGCGGGGCGGCGCCGAGGTCGTGGCCGCGGCCACGGCGTGGTGGCAACGGAACGAAGGGGAGCGGCGCTTCCTGTGGGCGCACTTCTACGAGCCGCACGCACCGTACGAGCCGCCCGAGCCGTTCGCCTCCCGGTTCCCGGGACAGCCCTACCTGGGTGAGGTGGCGGCCGCCGATGACCATCTGGGCCGTCTGCTCGCTGAGGTGGCGCCGGCCGGCACGGCGGGCGTGTTGGTCGTCGTCACCTCCGACCACGGCGAGGCGCTAGGCGAGCACGGCGAGAGCACGCACGGCCTGTTTGCCTACGACGCGACGCTCAAGGTGCCCCTGGTGTTCTGGGCGGAGGAACTCGCGCCGGCACGCCTCGATGAACCGGCGCGCCACATCGACATCCTGCCGACGATGCTGGAAGCGGCGGGCGTCGATGCGGCTGCTCTGCCGGGAATGGTGGGCCGCAGCCTGTGGCGCGCGCCCGCCGCTTCGGAAGCCGGGCTGGTCTTCACCGCCGATCGCGCCACCTACTTCGAGTCGCTGGGGCCGAACCTGCATCGCGGCTGGGCGCCGCTGCGCGGCGTCATCGCGCGCGCCCGGCCGGGGGCGGCCGGCGGGCGGAGCGGGCAACTGCACAAGTACATCTCGTTGCCGGTACCGGAGCTGTACGACCTGGATGGCGATCCGGCCGAAGCGGAGAATCTGCACGGCGCCGAGTCCGGCCTCGTTGCGCAGCTCGCGGCCCTGTTGCCCGAGGAGTCCGAGTGGCCGCCGGTCGCGGGCGCGGTGAGCGAGGAAGACCGCCGCGCGCTCGAGAGCCTCGGCTACCTCGGGTCGTCCGGCGGCGCCGCCCTCCCCGACACCTACGGTCCGGAGGACGACCCCAAGCGCCTGGTGGACCTCGACCGGGCGATTCAGGCGTACTCGGAGGCGTTCCAGGCAGGGCGGTACGCGGAGGCCGAGCGCCACGCCCGTCGGGCGATCGAGCGCCGGCCCGAAATGGGCCTCGCTTACAGGATCCTGGCCCAGTCCCTGCTCGAACAGGACAAGGTGGACGAAGCGTTGCGGGTCATGATCGACGCCGAGCGGCGCCGGCTCGCCACGGCGTCGTTGCACCGTCAACTGGCCCTGACGCTGTCCGAGGTCGGCAGGCCCGGCGACGCGGTGCGGCTGATGGAACGCTACGCGGACACGGGCGACCCGGAAGCCCTCAACGTGCTGGGCCTGGTGCTCGCCGAGGCCGGGATGACGAGTCGCGCCCGCGAGGTGCTCCAGCGGTCGCTCGAGATCGACGAGCGGAATCCGGTCGCGCGGCAGAACCTGGCGCTGGCGGCGCTTCACGCTGGCGACTGGCCGGCTTCCGAGGTCGAGGCCCGTGAAGCGCTGGCCCTCAATCCGCTACTGCCGCTCGCCTGGAACTACCTCGGCATGTCCCTGGCCAATCAGGACCGGGTCGACGAGGCGCTGGAGGCCTGGCAGAGGTCGGTCGAAGTCGGACCCGGCGACCTGGACGTGCTCTACAACCTGGCCACGACGGCGGCCCGCACGGGGCGCCGCGACATGGCGCGACCGGCTCTCGAGCGGTTCGTTCGCGAAGCGTCGGCGCCGGGCCGGCGCGAACGGTACGCCGCGGACCTCGAGACGGTGCGGGCTCTGCTGCGCGGGCTCTAGAGAGGCGGGTCCCGCGCGTCCCGCTGATCGCTCTCGTAGAGCGCCCGGTACCGTTCCATCTGCGCCGTGGCCTCTTCGGTCCGCCCGAGCTGCAGCAGGATTTGGGCGAGGCCGTAGACCGCCTCGCTGTGTTCCGGCGCCAGCGCCGTCGCGCGGCGGTACGCGGTCTCCGCTCGTTGAAGCAGATCCTCGGTTCGATTCGGCTGTGCTCCGGCAGCTCCCTCCCAGGCCCTGGCGAGTTCCAGGAACTGCTCGGCGCCGGGCTCCGCCAGCGAAGTGGAACGCTCGAGCGACTCCGCGGCCGCCATGTACTCACCGCGCCAGAGCAGGATGCCGCCGAGTAGACGGTGGGGCGCCGGATCGGCCGGCCGCAGGGTCGCGGCTTCCCGGGCATGTAGCAGGGCGTCGTCCGGCTGGTTGTTCTCCCACAGCGCGGACGCGAGAGCGATTCGGGTTCCGGCGTTCGTCGGATCGAGTTCGACGGCGCGGCGGAGCGGTTCTTCGGCGGCGCGGAAACTCCGCTCGAGAAGGAGAGCGTCGCCCAGCCGGGCCCAGGCGGCCGGATCCTCCGGAGCGAGGTCGACCGCGCTTCGGAGGCGATCGATCTCCGACCCGCCGGCGCTCCCCGTCGCGGGAGGCTCGTTCTGCAACTGGTCGAGATGCCGTTGCGCCAGTGGATCGTCGGGTCGGAGTTCGAGAACCTGTCGGAGGTACGGGGCTGCCTCGTCGTTGCGCCCCTGGCTCATCAGCAGGACCGCGAAATCAGAGAGCGCCGCAATGTGCCGCGGGGATACGGTCAGCGACTGCCGGAACATCTCTTCGGCCTCACCAAGTTCCTGCATCGCCATCAGAACGGCGCCGCGCTGGTAGAGCCCGTCCGCATTCGCCGGAGCCATGTCGAGCGCCCGTTCCACGGCCGCGAGCGCTTCCTCGTTACGGCCGGCGTGCAGCAGGACGGAGGAGGCGGCGATCACGGGCCTCGGGTCGTCCGGCGCCAGTCGACCCTCGCGGGCGAGCGCCTCCAGAGCTCCGTCCGCGTCGCCGCTGCCGGCGCGTTGAAGCGCCAGTCGCACCGCGTTTCCGGTCGGATCGTCGAGGTCTCGCCGGCCCTCGTCGCCGGGAGCGGTGCGGGCGCTTGAAGCGGCGGTGAGATCCCGGTAGCGCCCGATGGCGGTTTCCGCCTCCTCCCTCCGTCCGAGTGCCGAAAGCACCTGCCCCAGCACCTGAAACGTCTCAGCGAGGTTCGGGTCCAGGTCTGCCGCGAGACGCAGGAACGGCAGCGCCCGCTCAGTCTCTTCGATCGCGTGAAGGAAGCGGCCGTAGTCGTAGGCCAGCTCCCTGGCCAGGTCGGTGGAAGCGTCCGCGGGCGGTTCGACTGTCGTCAAGGGCTCCACGAAGGGCGCCAGCGTGGCGATCGCGTCCCTGGTTCGACCTGCCTGGTAGTAGGCGCGGGCGAGCCGGCCGGCCAGCTCGGGATCCTCGGGGGACAGGCTCTCCAGTTGTTGGATGGCGCCGTCCGCCTCGCCGACGAGGAGATAGGCGGTGGCCAGAGCGCTTCGAATGCCCCGTTCGAGAGGCGCCGGAGGATTCTCCGCCAGTGGTTGCAACGCGGCCAGGGCGCCCCAGGGGTCGTCGCGCAGAAGGAGGATGCGGCCGCGCAGGAGTTGCACCTGTGGTTCCCGCGGATCGAGGCCCTCGATCAGCGTTTCCGCGTCCGGCGGGCGCCCGAGTGCGACCGCACCCCATGCGGCCGCCAGCCTCGCGTCCTGGTCATTCGGGCTCGTGACGATCCACTGGCGCAGATACTCGTACGCGTCGCCGGCGCTACCCAGCCGTCCGATCATCATCCCCAGGGCTCGCAGGGCCGGCGACCGGGGCTCGAGTTGGATCGAGCGTTGGTAGAGGGAAGCCGCGTCCTGGAAGCGCCCCAGCGCCTCGGCCGCGCGCCCTGCGTTGAAGAGAGCCGCGGGATCGGGTGCGTCGCGTTCGGCGAGCGGAGCCAGAACGTCGAGCGCACGCACGGCGTTTCCCGTCTCGAGAAGGAGCGCTCCAAGCGCCGCGGTGGCGATGTCCGGGGCCTCACCGGCGGCGACCAGGTTCTCCAGGACCGCGATCGCTCCCGCCGCATCTCCCTGCTCGACCAGGGCCATCGCCTCCCGCAGCGCGGGCGGCGGCTCCTGCGCCGGCGCGGCGGAGGCGCCGATCAACGCGAGCAGGGCGACTATCTCGAGCCGCTTGCCGGAGGCCTTCATCATCGGTCGCGATGCTACCGCTGCCGGGCTCCCGCCGCCCGGCTGGAACCGATCAGCGGACGACACGAACCCTGGAGTCGGACGGCAAGCCCACCAGGCGCAGGGCGGCGCTCTCGAGCCACAGGACGTCGAGACGGACGCCGGCGGTCTCCCCGTTCGCGTCCGACGCGCTGTCCGGGAAGGGTAGGCCGAAGGTCTGGGTCAGGGAGTTCTGGGAAAGATAGGACGATCCCGACCGGATCTCCCGTCGTTGTGATCCCGACTCGGCCCGAAGCTCCAGCACGGCACCGATCGCCCGTCGGTTCGGGCTGCCGCGATCGAGCAGGTCGACGCGGAAACTCACGCCCCGGCGGACGCTTTCGTTGGCGTAGACCTCCGCGGGACCGTTGCAGTTCGCGATCGCGAGATCCAGGTCGCCGTCCAGGTCGAGGTCGGCGCTGACCAGGCCTCGGCTGACTCCGAGAGCGGACAACCCGCTCGGCTTCACTTCACGGAAGCGGGCGCCGTGGTTCTCCAGGATCTGATTCGGCTGGGCGTGGGCGTCGCTTGGGCGTTGGGCGTGGTCGGAGATGTCGTGCAGGACATGGCCGTTGGCAATCGCCAGGTCGAGGTCGCCGTCGAGATCGAAGTCCGCGAGGTCGACGCCGAAGCCGACGAAAGGCTGCGAAGGTCCGGCGATTCCGGCCGTGAAGCGCTGGTCGAGGAACACACCGTCGCCGCGGTTCGCGTAGAGCGCGTTCGTTTCGCGGTCGAGGTGGGTCACGACCAGATCGTCGAAGCCGTTCGAGTCGACATCGCCGACGGCGATGCCCATGCCTGCCTCGGGTAGGCCGCGGTGGGAGAGGGCCGTGCCGGCGAGCAGCGCATCGTCGACGAAGCGGAGGACGCCGTTCTCCGACCGGTTCAGCAAGTGGAGGTTGGCGTCCATGTCGTTGGCAACGTAGATGTCCGGCCGCCGGTCGCTGTCGAGGTCCGTTATGACCACGCCCAAACCGGCGCCCAGGACGCCCGCGATCCCTGCGTCGGTCGTCCGGTCGACGAAGGCCGCGTTGCCGCTCTCCACGAGTTCGTTTCGGTAGAAGCGATCCTGCAGGTCGCCGTAGACGTCCGGATGGCAGTAGGAGCGCCGGCCGGCTTCCTCCACGCCGCACACCTTGTTGTTGTCGTAGCCGAAGTCGACGTAGTTCGTGACGTAGAGGTCGAGGTCGCCGTCGATGTCCACGTCGCCGAGAGCGGCCGACGCGCTCCAGGACGGATCTGGAGCGGCTCCTTCGGCGGCTGCCTGGCTGAACGTGCCGTCGCCATCGTTGAGCCACAGCCGATTCGGGCCGAAAGCGGTCAGGTACAGGTCGGGGTCGCCGTCGCCGTCCACGTCTCCAGCGACCGTCCCCATGCCGTAGCCGTCGAGATGCAGGCCGGACGCCTCGGTGACGTCGGTGAAGCGGCCGAGGTCGTTTCGCAGCAGTGTCGTCGTGCCGGGTTCTTCCCCGTAGGGCTCAGGCTGCCCGCTGTCCACGAACAGGAGGTCGTCGTCGCCGTCGCCGTCGTAGTCGAAGGCGACGACACCGCTGCCTAGCGTCTCGATCATGTAGAAGTCGCCTCCGGCGCCGTTGCGGTGCTGGAACCGGACGCCCCAGGCGTCTGCGACCTCGACGAAGCGGATACCGTCGCCTGCCGCCGGTTCCTGGGCCGGAGCGGCGAAGGCTGCCAGGGCGATCAGGGAGAGAACCACGGCTCGCGGACCGGTTCGCCGGCAAGGTAGGACTCGAGACGCTGTCGCTGGCCGTCCGTGGCGCTTCCGCCTCGGCGCTCGACTTCGGCGATGAGCTGGCTCTGGACTTCCGCGGCGCGCGCGAAGCCGCCGACCTCGGCGAGAGCCATGGCGAGTGTCTCGGCGTGTTCGATGCTCGGCCGGTTGGTCATCAGGCGCTGCGCGATGGCGAGCGCCTCTCGACCGTTCCGGATCTGTGAATCCGGACTGGTCGCCAGGAGGCGCGCCAGCAGCGTGTCGAGATGCTCGGCTGCCACTACCGGATCGTCGGCGGAGTTGGCGAGCGCGCGCCTGGCGCTGGTCAGGGCCCCCCGTGCGGCCGCGTAGCGCCGGGCGAGGAGGAGGGCCATCGCGCGATCTCGGTGCCAGCCGGGGTTCGACGGGTTCTGCACGAGGGCGCGGGCGAAGTGCCCTGCCGCTTCCGCATAGCGTTCCTGCTGTCCGAGGAGGCGTCCGAGCAGGATATGGGCCTCGGCGAAGTCCGGGTCCAGTTCCAGGGCTTCGCGCAGGTGCGACTCGGCTTCCGCGTCGTCGTCGCCGGCAGGACGTCTACCGATCGTTTCCGCGGCCTCCGCTTCCAGTAGCGCCGCCAGACGATAGTGGGCCTCCGACCGCTCCCGGGGAGCGCCCGGCGCGGCCTCCAGGACCCGGTTCAGAGCTTTCCTGGCCGCTTCCACCTTGCCCTCGGCTTGCCGGGCCGCGCCGAGGGCGAGCTGGGCCGCCGGCAGGGCGGCGTCGACCGCCAGGACGGCGGTGAGTACCTCGATCGCGTCGTCCGTCCTGCCGAGACGGGCCAGCGCGTCACCCCATCGCGTCCTGGCGTCCAGGTCGTCCGGGTCGATCTCCGTTGCCCGCCGGAAGTGGCGTTCAGCCTCCTCCATGTCATTCCGTTCGGCCAGCATCAGCGCCAGGTTGAAGCGGGGTTCCCGGTACTCGGGGTCGAGGGCGATCGCCTCCCGCAGGCGTTCCTCGGCGGCCGGCTTGTCTCCGAGGTCTATGAGAGCCATGGCGACGTTGAAGAGGGTCTCGGGATCGTCCGGCAAGGCCCGGAGCGCGGCTTCGAACGCTACCAGGGCGAGTTCTGGATTGCCGGTCCGTATCGCCTCGGTGCCGCGGGCGAAGAGGGCCCGACGGCTCACGTTGAGCGCCTGCATCGCCGAGTAGAGAGGGTCGGCGTAGCTCACCGGAATCTGCTGGTTCCTTGCCAGGTGGTCCGCCGCCTCCTCCCGGCGTCCCAGACGCCGCAGGGCGAGGCCGATCCGGTGATGGATGGCCGAGCCCTCGGGCTGGCCATCGAGCGCCCTGGTGAAGTGCTCGATCGCCCGTTCGAACCTCCCGGCCTCGAACTCGATACGGCCGAGGCCGAGGTAGGCGGCCGAGTGACCCGGGTCGAGTTCGAGGATGCGGCGGCACTCCTCCGCCGCGTCCTCGAAGCTGCCGAGATCCAGCAGGGCGTAGGCGCGACGGGTCCTGGCGGCCAGATCGTTGGGGGCGAGCCTGAGGACGCGATCGAGTGCCGCGACGGTGGCTTGATCGTTGCCGTCGTAGGTGTTCGCGATGGCCTGGTAGTAGGGCCACCGGGCATCAGTCGGGTCGAGTTTCTCAGCGTTGGCGAGCGCGGTTCGAGCGATCCGCCAGAAGTCGTAGACCAGGTAGAGCTGGCCGATTTGTCCGAACGCCGCCGTGAGCTGAAGGCGATCCGCGTCGGGGTCCTCGAGCAGACGGTCGAGAGTCTCGCGGGCCGTGCGCAGTTGCTCCTGCACCGGTCTTTCGTAGCTATCGGTCCGCGGCCTCTCAACCGGCTCGAGAGGTGGTTGCGCGCGGCTCGCCGGAGGTGCCAGAGCGAGGGCGGCCGCCAGGACCGCGGCCACCGCTACCGCTATGGCGGGCTCGCGGCTCGTCACGGCGTCCCCTTCCGCGTCTCGGTTGAGCCCTCGCCTCGTACCAGGGTTACGTACACGCCGGAGACTTCGACCCGAAAGGTCTCGGTGGCGCCGTCGGGCCAGCGCGCAACCAGCGTCGTCGGCGTGCCGGTCGGGGAGACGACGATCACCCTCGGATCGTTGGCCGAGGCGTAGGAACCGTCCGTGTGAAACCGGCGCCAACTCCGGGCCGTGTCGCCGTACTGGACACCCAGCCAGGCGCCCAGGGCGCGGCGGCCGAGCGCCGCCTCTCCGGCAGGCGGCAGTCGGAGCTCGACGCCCACCCAGGCGCGTATGTCCGGTGCGCCCTCGTTGATCAGCACCCGAACCGGTCCGCCGTTGTTGACGACCACCAGGTCCGGGTCGCCGTCGTTGTCCAGGTCGCCCCGGGCAACGCCGCGGCCGACCTCGGACACCGCCGGTCGTTCGAAGCCCGGGACTTCTTCGAAGCGGCCGTTCCCGAGGCCGCGAAAGAGCTGGTCGGGCTGCTTCAGAGGGTGTGGGTCACCGGTTCGGAGTTGCTCCTCGATCCGCTTGACGGCGCCGTTGGCCACGTAGATGTCGAGTTCGCCGTCGAGGTCGTAGTCCAGGGCGGCGGCGCCGAAGCCGGTGTAGACGAAGCTCGCCTGCCCGAGGCCGCTGCGGCGGGTGCGATCGTCCCAAAGCCCGCCCCCCTCGTTGAGGTAGAGCGTGTTCGTCTGGTGCTGGAGGTGGGTCATGAAGAGGTCCACGAGACCGTCGCCGTTGAAGTCCTCGGCGAGCACCCCCATGCTTGCCTCGGGCTGTCCTTCGGCGTCGACGGCCGCGCCGGCCAAAACCGCGTCGTCCAGGAGGGACGCGCCGCCCTCGTTCAACAGCAGGGCGTTCGGGCTCTGGTCGTTGGCGACGTAGATGTCCGTCGTGCCGTCGCCGTCCAGGTCGGTCGCCACCGTGCCGAGGGTGGGGCGTTTAAGGTCGGCGATCCCCAGACGAAACGTCCAGTCCTCGAAAACGCCGCCGCCGCGGTTGCGCAGGACCCGGTTCGGTTCGTCCCGGTAGGCCTTCGGACCGCAGTAGTCGAGGAGGCCCTGCGGCGAGCTGCAGGTCTTGTGGATCGCGACCCGGAACTCCACGTAGTTGCCTACGAAGAGGTCGAGCAGTCCGTCGGCGTCGAGGTCGAAGAAGCTGGCCGCCGCGCTCCAGCGAGGGTCCGCGGTGTTGCTGCCGGTGGTGATGTTCGTGAAGCGGATCGAGCCGGACCCGGAGTCGTTGCGCCAGAGTTCGTTGGGTCCGAGGTTCAGGATGTAGAGATCCGGGTCGCCGTCGTTGTCGATGTCGCCGACGGTCACACCCATCCCGTAGCCGCGAGCATCGAGGCCGCTCTTCTCCGTGATGTCCGTGAAGCGGAGTTCGCCGGCGTCCAGGTCGTTGCGGTACAGCCGGTCCCTGGGGAGGTTTGCGGCGTCGGGTGCGGCCGCGTCGCTGGCCGGCGCGAGCCGGTGACCCTGGCCAAGGTAGAGGTCCAGGTCGCCGTCACCGTCGGCGTCGAACAACGCCGCACCGCCGCCCATGTTCTCGGCGAAGTAGAGCTCGCCGGTCATGCCGTTGTCGTGGACGAAGTCGACGCCGAGTCGGGAGGCTCGGTCCACGAAGACGGGCGCCCCTTCCTCGGCGGAGAGAGGCTTCGCGATCGCCGTCGCTGCCAGGACGAGTGCGAGCGCGGGGGCCGGGACCTTTCCGAACACTGGCACCCTCAGGCCAACGCCACCGCCGCCGCGGTTCGCGGCGCCCCGGCGCGGGCCGTTCGTCCGTAGCCCAGATTGTGGAGCACGTCCTCGGTCGTGTGCCCGGGTACGATGTCGCACAGGAAGCGACCGTCCTCGCCGTCGTCGATCAGGAGCTCGGTCGCCTCCGGAAGGACGCAGTGCTTGCTGCCGCGCACGCCGCCGAGCATCTCCTGGTAGGCGCCGACGGAGAAGAACCCCACGTACAGCGGCGTTTCGTCGAGCTCGGCGGCCGTGATGTCCGGGAGGAAGAGCGGCGTCACGCTGCCGCGGGGAGGGTAGACGTCGTCCCGGTCGCAGGTGATGCCGCCGAGGCGGACGCGGCGGAAGGGGCGGTCGAGGTGGTTGAGCGGCAGGCAGATGAAGTGCTCGCCGAGAGCCCAGGTGTCGGGGAACGACGTCATGATGGAGCCGTCGACCAGGTACCAGGGAGGGCCGGCTTCGTTCGCCTTGACGGCGATGACCCGGAACAGGTGCGCCGCGTGCTCGGAGACGGTGTAGCGCCCGAACTCGCCGATGAGCGCCGGTGGTCTCGTGCTGTGGCGGGCACAGGCGTCGAGCGCCTTTCTCAGCAGGAGGCGCGCGAACCGGTCGTAGTCGAACCCGTCGTCCAGGGTGGTTCGGCCAGGCACACCGCCGCCGAAGTCGAAAAAGCGCAGATGCCGGTGGTCGCGTGCGAGGCGAGCGAAGAGCTCCAGGGCCGGCTCGAGGGCCTCGACGAACTGCTCTTCGCTGTCGCCCGGGGCGCCGAACATCGCGTGCAGGAGAACGAAGCGCGCTTCCTGTGTCCGGTCGATCTGGAGCGCCAGTCGTTCCAGCTCGCCGACACCGACGCCGAAGCGCGAGTCGCGGTCGGCGCCGGTGTCGCTCTGCGTCCGCTTCAGCCGGATGCCGAAGGCGAAGTCCAGGCCGCGGCCGGCAAGGGCGCCGAGTTCAGAGGAGTCCTCGAGAATCGGGATCACGCGGCGGTGTTCGCCGCGGAGCGCCAGCAGGTTCCGCGCGTAGGCGCTGCCCGGCCCCTTGAAACCGTTGGCGAGCACCATCCGGTCTTTCGGCAGCAGACCGGCCCGGATCATGCGGCGAGCGATCTCCACGTCGACATCGGACGACATCTCGTGGTGGGCGCCGGCAGTCAGGGTCGAGCGGACGATCTCCTCCGCCGTGTTCGCCTTCGAGGCGAAGGCGAAGTGGAACGGCGCCGGGTAGCCGATCTCCTCGATCGCGCGGCGAAAGCAACTGTCCATCGCCGCCACCTGGGCGCGGATGTTCGGCAGGAACGCGATCTCCAGCGGGCTGGGCATCGCGTCGTCGGGCAGGCCGGCGGCGGGCGATCGGCCGACCTCGAAGAAGGCGGCAAGGTCCAGCCCGTGCGCCCGCAGCCTGCCTCCGGCTACTTCGAGAAAGGAGTTGAAGCGGTAGCCCTCGGGTACCGGCGTGGGGGACTGCCAGCCGATCCTGCAGGCGACGGAAGGCGGCACTTGAGTAAAGTCCATGGCGTCCTCAGGGCGGGCTGGTTCGTCCCGATGCGATTCTACCGGCTGGCCGTCGTCGGCGACCCTTGTGGCGGGCGTCCGTGGCTTCCACAACTTCTGGCAGTAGCTCGTGGGCGGCCGCTGCGCCACCAACGCACCCCTCGGAGGAAGGGCATCGGTGATTCGTACTTGTGGCAACTGAGATCTGCACACCTGTTTCGGTGCGGCAGCGGCTGGAGCAGGCGTCCGGAGTGGTGGCTCAGGACTCCCGTGTTGGTCGAAGGAAGTGGAGCCAGCTCATCGCGCAGGAAGTCGTTTTCCAGGGCCCTGCATTGCCGTTTCGTGCTCATCTCTCATGGGACAAGGCTCGCCCAGTTGGTTCAGCCAGCATGTGGTACCCTGCCGTCCGTGGAGTCCCAGCATGGCAGCGTCGCGGTACCGAGAGGCGCAACTCCCGAAGACGACCAGTGGACTCTCGTCCTGGCCGCACTCCAGGACGTGGCGTGGGACTTCAGGACCGTGCAGGGAATAGCCAACGACGCCCAACTACCCAGTGAGACCGTCGAGCGCCTGCTACGAGAACACCGGTCCGACCTACGCAAGAGGAGGGGGCGCGACGGGCGCACCATCTATCGGCTGCGGTCCAAGCCAGCCAGTGCGCGCGAGATCCTGGCTGACGTACAGGTCTTCGCGAGCAAGTCGCTCTGACGAAGCAGCGTGGTCTTCCGTGGAGTGCAGCAGTGGCTGTCTCGTCGTGCTTGGCCTGTTTGGAGGTGCGGTCGCGGAACTCCTGAAGTGGTACGGAATCCGCGAGAGTCTCCACAAAGGGCTTCCTGACTACGCGAAGAGCGTTGCGTATTGGCTCGTGACCGCAGGCTTGGTTGGTGCTGGGGCCCTCTTGGTCTTCGTCTATCAAGCCTCGGCTGACATCAAGCTCAGCCCGCTTCTGGCGCTCAACATCGGCGCCTCCGCACCCCTCATTCTCGGAACGCTGGCAAAGCAGTTCGACATCCAGGGACCTTCCGTCGACTGAGTCCCGGCGGGAGTTGCTGCTCGGCGGAGCGGTGAATCGATCCGATGCGGAGGCCCCCATCGAGTTCATCGACTGCATCTACCGCCTCGCCGGCGTCTTGCTGGCTGGCAGGATCCAGCCGCCCTTGCCGAAGAGCCTCGGCGACCCGTCGGCGGCACAGCTTTCTCGCCCCTGCACCCCAGCCTCCTGCCCCCAAGCGGTTTCACCGCAGATAGGAGAACAGGACAGCATGAGCAGCAGCGTCGCAGAAGTGAAAGGCGCCGGGAGCGTCGCCGAACTCCGGCAGGCGATCCATGACCAGCAACGGGCCTTCATGGCCGAGATGGCGGAACTCAAGGAGTCGAAGCAGACGGACCGCCAGATGAGGGAAACGGACCGGCGGATGCAGGAGACCGACCGTCGATTGAAGAAGGCCGAGGACCTCTTCACGACGCCGTGGCGCTGGCTGATGGAGAGCCTGGTCGAAGGCGACCTCGTGCCTCTCCTGAAGGAACGCGGCATCGCGGTGGAAGGGACCACGGAGCGAACCGTCAGGAAGCGCAACGGTGAGCACTTCGAGATCGACATCCTGGCCGTGAACGGCGCGGAGGTCGTGGTCGTAGAGGTCAAGACGACGCTGCGGTCGGAAGGGGAGACCCGCTTTCTCGGCAAGCTGGCCCGCTTCGTGGACTGGTGTCCGGAGTATCGCGGCCATACGGTTGACGGAGCGGTCGCGTTTCTCCAGAGCGACCCGGCCGTCGTGACCTGCTCCGAGCGCCAGGGCCTGTTCGTCATCCGGGCCACCGGCAACAGCGCCTCCATCGTGAACGCGGCGGACTTCGAGCCACGCGCGTTTTCCTGACGCTCACTCCGTCCGTCACCGGGACGATCGGAGTCTCTCGGCGACTTCCGTATGGCTGGCGGTGGCCCCAACGGCGTCGACGTGGGCGAGCGAACGTGCAAGGCGCTCCTCAATCTCGGCACGCAGGACCAGGCCGCCGTCTGGATCGTCCAGAGCCTGCTCCACGACTCCCGCGGCGAGTACCGTGTCCAGCATCTCTCGGCGTCCGCGCCGGTGCCCCAAGGCACGGGAAACTACGTTGGTCCGGCGCATGTTGGCAGGTTCTCAGCCCTCAGGGCCTCTCTCGGAACAGCAGGTGGACTGCGAAGGTCCTCCGATCGGCGATCTTCTCCTTCTCGAACTGCCTGACGGCAAGCCGCGCTGCCTTGATGCGAGTTTCAACATCGGACTTGAAGAACGTGGCCGACGGGTCGTAGTCCGCGTCGAGCCGCTCGTTCTGGAGGTGCGTGAAGAGGCTCGCGATGTTCTGAATCGCGGCGGAGAAGCCCTGCATCGCCCTTCTTTGGCGGCAAGCTTCGCGGGCCCGGCCATGGGAGAGTGCGCGATAGGTTCTCAACCAAGGTGCGGTGTTGCGAACGGAGGTCCCGACCACGGTGTCCGCGCAACAGCCGGCGAGGCAATGGAAGAGGGCGTAGTAGGTCGTGCTCATCGCCCGCCGGAGATGAGTCTGCAGCGGGCGTCCCTGGCCGGTGGGCAGTTGCTGCTCGGCGGAGGTCAGGAGATCAGAGGCCTTCAGGGTGCCAGTCTCCGGCCTCCGACTTCGCGACGAAGTGCGGGTTTGGCAGTACGTCCAGCCCGCGATTCCACAGCATGTGCTGGAGCTTCGTTCCGAACGCCAACACCCCGCCGGTGTCGGTGAGATCGGCGACATCGTCGTCGTAGACGGCCCAGATGTCGACGATCTCGTCGCCGAACCGAGACTTCCCGGGTCGGACCCAGATGTCTGCGAACTGGACGCTCGGGAAGATCTCCCGGACGATGATGGAGACGTCGTCCCTGACGTGAGGTAGCTCGCGCCGAAGGCGTTGGCTGACGTCGTTGAAGGTCTGCGGGCTCATTGGTGTCGGTGTCGGTCCGGGGAGGAGAAGCTGTGAGCGGAGAACGTACGTAGGTCCTCGGACGAGCCAACCCTACTACGGGCCGCCACCGGTGTACCCGCTTGGTAGTATGAGGTTGACCCGGTTTCGTGGGACTTGGGTGCCGGGCCGAGTTGGCGCCCATGACGCGAGTCGCTTCGTCGCGTCTGGATGCGGCGGCGAATCGATGGCCCGGGAGGCGAGCGTTGACGGTTCGACGCTTGGCTGGTGTTAGGGGCAACTGTAAATCTCCCACTTGTGGCAGTCGAAAACTGCACACTTCGCGGTGTGTCGGGGGTCGCAGGCCGTTCCATGCTGGTGGCTTCGCCAACAGCCATGGAGCGAGGTGCGGATGCACGGATGGGAGACGAGGATGTTGTTGAGGCACTACCTGGAGGCTGGCGTCTCGAAGGCGGAGCTGGCCAGGCGTTTCGGTGTGAGTCGCCGGACGATCCACTCGTGGATCGAGTCCGGACAGTTGGAGCGCGACCTGTCGTCGGGCGGGAGCCAGTACTCGCCGCGGCCCCGGCCGCCGCACAAGCTGGACCCCTACAAGGAGTTGATCGCGGTTCGTCTGGACGAGTTCCCCAAGCTGTCGGCGAAGCGCCTGTTCGACGAGGTGCGCGCTCTGGGCTACGACGGCGGATACAGCCGGGTGCGGGACCATGTGCGGGCGGTGCGGCCTCGGGCGCCGGAGGCGCCTCTGGTGCGGTTCGAGACACCGGCGGGTCATCAGGGCCAGGTGGACTTCGGGAGGTTCAAGCTGTCCTGGGGTATTCGCCACGCGCTGCTGGTGGTGCTCGGCTACTCCCGGCTTCTGTGGCTGCGGTTCTACTCCCGGCAGACGATGCCGGTCCTCTTCGAGGGCCTTGAGGCCGCCTTCGAGCGCTTCGGCGGCGTGCCGCGGGAGCTGTTGTTCGACCAGATGCGGTCCGTGGTGGTGTCGGACGACCGTTTCTCGGGCGGTGGCCTGGTGGTCAACGCGGAGTTTCTGCGATTCGCGGCCCACTGGGGATTCGTGCCTCGCGCCTGCCGTCCGTACCGGGCGCAGACCAAGGGCAAGGTGGAGCGCCCGATCGGGTACGTGCGGACCGGCTTCTTCTACGGTCGGGAGTTCATCAACGACGCGGACCTGAATGAGCAGGCGGAGCGCTGGGTCGAGGGCACGGCCAACGTTCGTCTTCACGGCACGACGCGCGAGCGGCCCACAGACCGGTTCGAGAGGGACGAGCGCCAGGCGCTTCGCCCCCTGGCGCTTGCGCCGTATCGGCGCTTGGGCAGCCCGCCGGCGACGGTCGAGCCGTCTCGCCCGGTACTGGCGACCACGGTGCAGGTGCAGCGCCGGCCGCTGCGGGACTACTCGGAGGCGGTCAGTTGAAGGCGCTGGCCGGCGACCGCCGGGCCCGGCTGCGAGCGATGCTGGCGGACCTGAAACTGCCCGGAGCGCTGGAGGCGGTTGACGGCATCCTGGCCCAGGCGGACAGCGGCGCGGTGACCGCGGGCGAGGCGATCGAGGAGCTGCTCAATGCCCAGATCGTCCTGCGCAACAACCGTCGCCTGCAGACGGCGATGCGCTCCTCGCGCCTGCCGGCGGTCAAGACGCTCGAGCAGTTCGACTTCAGCTTCCAGCCGAGCATCAAGCGCGAGCAGATCGAGAGCCTCCACGAGCTCGGCTTTCTGGAGCGCGCAGAGAACGTGATCCTCCTGGGACCGCCGGGAGTGGGCAAGACGCATCTGGCCATCAGCCTGGCGATCGCGGCCGCGGAGTCGGGCCGCAGGGTCTACTACGGCACGCTGGCGGCGCTGATCGACTCGCTGACCGAAGCCAAGGCCGCCGGCAACCTGTCGCGGCGGCTCCGGGTGCTTACCCACCCGGCGCTGCTGGTCGTCGACGAGATCGGCTACCTGCCGATCAGCCAGGACGGCGCCGTGCTCTTCTTCCAGTTGATCAACGCCCGGCACGAGCGGGCCTCGACCGTCCTGACGTCCAACAAGGGCTTTGAGGAATGGGGCGGCGTGCTCGGCGACGAGATCATGGCCGCGGCGCTCATCGACCGCCTGCTGCACCACTGCCACATCGTCAATATCCGCGGCAACAGCTACCGGATGAGAGCCCACCAGGACCTGCTACGGACTGCCGCAGACGAGCGGGGCAGGGAAGCCGCGCCGTGATCGACCGCCAAACCCCCAGCCGCGCCGCGCGTCCGGTGTCGGCCTCCGGTCGCTCCGCTCCCTCCCGCCGACACCGGAGTCCTGCACCACTACCCCGGACGCCTGCTCCAACCGCTACCGCCCCGGAACAAGTGTGCAGTCTTCAGTTGCCACAAGTGTGCAGTTTTCGGTTGCCATTGACAGCTGGTCAGCCAGCGGGCTCGAAGCCGACCGTTAGCCGGGTGCCGGTCGCTTCCGCATAGCGGCGCAGCGTCGCGTAGGACGGCGACACCCGGCCCGCTTCCAGGCGGGCGATGGCCGATTGCGTCGTTCCGAGTCGTTCGGCCAGTTCGGCCTGCGTCAGCTTCGCAGCCGTACGGGCGCGGATCATCGCCTCGATCAGCGCATACTCGCTGTCGGCGCCGGCGTACTCCTCTCGGAACGCCGGATCCTTCATCAGGCGAGCCTTCAGATCCTTGAGCTTCGTCATGGTTCCACCTCTCTCAATCGTCGTCGGGCGGTCGCCAAGGCTCGCCGAGGCGTGCGCCGCGATTTCTTCGCGAAGACATGCAGCACCACTACGCGCCGGCCCGTTGCCGTCACATAGATGCCCCGTGCGACCCCCTCAAGTGCCTTGGCCCGTAGCTCCCAGAGCTTGCCGTCCAGATGTCGCACGTGCGGTTCGCGCAGCCGGTCCAGGCCGATCGTCTCGACCATCTCGAGCAGGCGCACCAGCCGGGCTTGAAGTGCCGGTGGCAGAGCGGCGATCTCCGAATCGACAGCGGCATGCGTTTCTACCGACCACTTCACGACCCCCATAGCGTATCCGCTATGCTGTCGCTTGGCACCTGGAACATGGCCGAGATGGCGGAACTCAAGGAGCAGTCGAAGCAGACGGAACGCCAGATGAGGGAAACGGACCGTCGGATGCAGGAGACCGACCGGCGATTGAAGAAGGCCGAGGACCTCTTCACGACGCAGTGGGGCCGGCTGTGCATCCATCGCGGAGCCAGACAGCGCTCGAGGCTTGCGCCGACCGGGATCTATAGTGTAGGGTGCTCGCGAACGCTCCAGGCGGAAGGAGCAGCCCACCAGAGGTTCAAGCCATGCCGACGTTAGCGAACCACGACTACTTCAGGGCGCGCGGTCTGAGTTCCGCGGCGCCGGACCGGCTGAATTCCGCGCTGCGCAAGGTGCTCGATGCCATGCCCACGGTTCTGCACGGCGAGGCGGCAGGCGAACTCACCCTTGAAGAGCAGCAGGTCCTGAAAGAAGGCGGCGTTCGACTCGATTCCTCATCCGCAAGCGATCCACTCGCCGACACCGTCGTGCAGTACGCCGCGATCATCGACACAAGCCTGTCCACCAAGACCGCCGGGCAGCGCTTGGGAATTCCCGAGAGCAGGGTCCGCCAGATGATCGCGCGGCGCACGCTCTACAGCATTCTGCACAACAACCGGCGTTTCCTCCCGTCCTTTCAGTTCCAGCGGGACGGTTCACTGACGCCGAACATCACGAGGGTGAATGCCGCGCTCAGTCCCGACCTTCATCCAGTGGAGGTCTTCGCCTGGTACACCGAGCCCGATCCGGATCTCTTCCTCGGCGATGACGTGGATGCTTGCATCAGCCCCCTGGCTTGGCTTCGAAGCGGCGGTTCCGTTCAGAAGGTCGCCACACTCGCGCGACGCCTCTGAACGCAGCCCGTGGCCAAACTGCCTCGGCGGCCCGATCTCGACAGGCTCCGCGTCACTCGACCAAGCCTGATCCAGTTGCCTGCGGGGCAGCTCCTGCACCGGGTCTATCTGCGGGGAGGCGACTATCCGACGTACTGGAATGCGCTCCGTCACTACGGACCGCTCTCTCGTTTCGACCACCACCTCTTGGACAAGGCCGGCGACGCTTTCCTCCAGGAGCGCGGCATTGCCTACGCGGCCACGGACGTGCCAACCGCGATGGCCGAGTTCTTTCAGCGAAATCGGCGACGGATCAACAGGTTCCGACATCAACCCTGGCTGGCCTCCTTCCTCGTTGCTCACGAGTTCCGCCTCCTCGACCTCACCGGTCTCTTCTGCGTGCGGGCGGGCGCCTCGGCCAAGCTCGCAAGCGGTCCCTTCGGTCATGCACAGAACTGGTCTCGCGGCTTCTACGATGTCTACTCCGAGGTTCATGGCCTCTACTACCGGTCCTCGCTGACGAACGAGCCGGTTGCCGCCTTCTACGACCGTGCCGCCGAGGAATCGCTGCTGCCGGCGATCCCGCGTCTGCACCGTGCACTTGCGGATCCGCTGATGCACGAACCCCTTGTCGAGGTCGCCGAGAAGATCGGCTACGGCTTGATCTGAGCCTCGCCTTCCACGCCGCGGACGCCTGACGCATGTTCTCGTGCCGGCTCTACGGAATTCCCAAGTCTTCGCGGATGACCGAGAAGTCGAACGGATTGCGGCCCGAGGCGCGGTGCTCCATGTTCTCCATCTGCTTCAGCACGCGGTCGACGGCTCTCCTCCCTTCGGCGGTTCGAGCGTACTCGCGGGGCGTTTTGCCGTTCAACGCGGGCAGAGGCACGTCGACCCAGGCGGCGTAGTGGAGAGCCTTGTGCTCCAGCTCCAGGCGTTGGTCCTCCGGCGACGGCGCCGTCGCCGGCGATGTGCCGGCCGCCGCCTGAAGCCGACTGAGATCGGGCAGGTCGAGTTGCTTGCGTTCCCGGTGCCGGATGCGCTCGCCGCAGGCCGCTTCGAGTCGCTGGCGTAGCGCGTCCGCCCTGTTCTCTGAGTTCGTTTCGACTGTGAGCGATTCGCCGTCGAACCGAACTACGCCAATCAGGGTGTCGGGTCCGGATGTCGCCGAGCGGTCGGGCCGGAGAAACGCGTAGGTCGGAGCATCGTCTCCGGTCGTTTCGTCGCGGACGCCATCGAGGCCGCCGATCAGGCGTCGGACCACGTCCGCGTCCTCGGCGCCCAGGTCGAATCGATCCACCGTCGGCGCCAGCGGGTCGTCGTCCATGTTCCGCAGTTCGGTCGGTCTGGAACGCTGGCGCTCGAGCTCCTCCACGGCCTCGTTCCAGTAGCGGATGAGCGTGCGGCAGAAGGGCGACTCCCGGAGGCGCTCGACCGGCGCCGCCCGCTTGCGTCGGAGACGCTTCCTTGCGCGGTCCAGGACCTCGCCCGCGTCGAAGGGCGGCAGACTCGTTGGGTGAATGCTGCACAGGAGGGCCTGTCCGTCGTAGTCGACCACCCGGGCCAGAATCGCGTCCCGCCTCACGAGGGATCTTGACGCCATCGTCTCGCGAACGCTCCGGCGCTGGCCCGACAGCAGGTCGTGCAGTTCGAGGCTGCGCCCGGGCTCCACGTCCTCGACCTCCCAGATCGAGAGCCAGGATCGGCGTTGCGCTTCCAGCCAGCGCTGCTCCTCCGGCGTGCAGCGCTGGCCGGCGTCCGCGAGGAACGCGTCGGCCACCGTTGAATCGTCGACGTCGAACAGATAGACCGACATGGGAGCGGTGAAGGTCTCCGGCAAGGGCCACCGGTGGACTTCGCGCTTGAGCTTGCTCCACGCCTCGGGGAACTCCTGCGCCGCGAAATCCGACAGGCGGAACACGAGCTCCGCGTCCATTCGATGCACCTGCGTCAACCGCCTGCGCTCGGCGTGCTTCGATTCCTCCGTGGGCAGGCAGCACTTCTTGTACTTGCGGCCGCTGCCGCAGGGGCAGGGTTCGTTGCGCCCGGCCCGCGGCGTGAACGGACCGTCGCGGTCCGTATCGCCGGGCTCGTCGAACTCGTCGCCTGCCGAACTGTCCAGCCCGAAGAGATCCAGGCCTTCGTACGGAACGGTGAACCGTACTTCCAGATCGTCCCGAATGAAGCACGACTCGCATACGGGCTCGGACGGGGGCTGGCTCAGGATTCCGCCGTGTCGCGCGAGCAGGGCCGCCAGAGCTTCCGCGCAAGCCGCCGCGATCTCCATCTCGCGTTCGGTGGGCGGCCGCGGCACGCCTTCGGCGTCCACATGTAGCAGCACGGGATAGGCGTCCGGCCCCTCCACCCGCCAGCCGTGGTCCATCGCTTCCCGCCGCATGCCTTGCGGAAGCTCCGCGGCGGAGTCGAACGTCAGCGAAAGCGCTTCGGACCCAAGCCAGTCCTCCTTGTAGCCCTCTTCTTCGGCGGCAAGGAGGAACGCGTCGAAGTCTTCCAGCGAGGGGAAGATGAGGACGCCGCGGGCAATGCCGTCGTGGCCGGTGACGAACACGCAGGCGCCGTCGACGTCCAACCGCGGAATGTCCATGCGCAGGGCGGGCGGCTCGTCTGCGTGCTTCCACGGCCGCAGGCCGAACAGCAACCCGCAGGCCTCGAACAGGGACGCCACCGCCGAGGTCGGAATCCGGCCATCCTGGAGGTAGCTCGGCTCGACTCTCTCCTCGTCGAAGTCCGACATCGCTTCGAACAGGTCCGCGAACAGGCCGTCGAGTTCGGGTGTGGGGGCGACCGTCACCGGAATGCCGCCCGCGGTCTCGGCGCGCACCACCGCCGCGGCCGCGGCATCGGCGATGCGAATGGCCTCCGGGCGCCGCGGCTCGCCGACCGCGGGTACGGCCATTGCGTCGCGCAGCGCGCGGGCGAGGGTGGCGCCCGCTGTCTCTTCCGGATCCTGGACGGCCTGCCCGACGACCCAGCCGTCGGGCAGTTCGAACCACAGCGCGAGTCCGGGACGGTAGGGTTCCGGCCGATCGTGGACCAGGAACGGCGCCCGCGCGGCACCGCCGACCCATTCCGGCTTCGAGGCCGGTCCGGATGCCGGCCGGGGGCGCGCCGCTCGGAGCCGGCGCCGCTTCACTTCAAGGCCTCGCCGCCGGGAAACACGCCCAAGCCGGGGTAGACGGCCCGGTCGCCCAAGGGCTTCCTCGATACGAGCTGGTTGTCCTTCGCCACGCGATCGCCGCGGTCGCTGCGGGCGGGGACGCGGCTGTCGAGCACTTCGCGGACGGTGACGGATGAGATTCTGGCGGCTATCCGGGTCATGGTGCCGGCGGAGCCTACTACCGGACCGGCCGGCAACAGAGCCGGCATCAGGGTGAACCGTATCCTTGACGTATGACGGAGGCGCTCAGACAGCGGGCTACGGAGATCTTCCTGAAGGGCGTCGCGGCCGCCGATCCGGCGTCGTCGACCGTTTCGGCGCTTCGCGGACTCGACTTGCGGGCCCGGGCGGCCGGGCGTGTTGCGCTGCTGGCAGTCGGGAAGGCGGCGTTCGGGATGACCCAAGCAGCGGTCGAGGCGCTTGGCGACTCGGCTCGACCCGCCGACGTGTTGGTCGTGACCCATGACGAGGCGAAGCGCTTCGGCCACTTCGAAGCCCGGCGATCCGGACACCCGCTGCCGGACGAACGCGGTCAGGCCGCGGCGAGAGAGGTTGAACGGCGGGCCGTTGAGCTGGACGCCGGCGACCTGGCCTTGGTCCTGATCTCCGGCGGCGCTTCGGCGTTGCTGCCGGCGCCGGCGCCGGGCGTCCTGCTGGAAGACAAACTGGAGGCGACCCGCCAGCTTCTGCGGAGCGGCGCCACGATCCATGAACTGAACGCGGTGCGCAAGCACCTGTCGACGACCAAGGGTGGAGGGCTGTTGCGTCAGTTGCGTCCGGCCCAGGTGGTGACGCTGGCCTTGTCGGACGTGGTCGACGACGACCCGTCGGTGATCGGCAGCGGTCCTACGGCGCCCGATCCGTCGACCTTCGAGGATGCCCTCGCCGTCCTGGTACGTTGTGGAGTAGCCGAAACGTGCCCGACGCCAGTTCGCGAGCGGCTGGAGGCGGGGGCTCGCGGCGAGCTGGAAGAGACGCCCAAGCCGGGCGATCCAGTCTTCGACGCTGCGATCTACCGGCTCGCCGGTGGCAACCGGACCAGCGTCCGGGCGATGGCCGCGGCCTGCGACGCCGAAGTCGAAGCGGAGCCACTCGAAGGCGAGGCGCGCGAAGTCGGCGCCGCGCTGGCAGGGCGCTTCGCTGAGGCGCCGCCGCCGGCCGCGTACGTCGCCGGAGGCGAAACGACGGTCACGGTGCGCGGCGCGGGCAAGGGCGGCCGCAGCCAGGAGCTTGCCCTCGCCTTCGCGCTGGAAGCGGCGAAGGGTCCGCTCGCGGAACGGTCCGACTGGGTCTTCCTCGCAGCCGGCACCGATGGCCGCGACGGCCCCACGGACGCGGCCGGCGCCATCGTCGACGCGGCCACGGTCACCCGTATCCGGACCGCCGGCGTCGACCCGGTTGCTGCGATGGAGGAGAACGACTCCTACGGCGCCCTCGACGCAGCCGGCGCGTTGCTCCGCACCGGCGCTACGGGCACAAATGTTGCAGATGTCGTCCTGTTCCTGTCGAAGGCATAGAGTCCTCCGGCCGAGGGCCGGGAGTTCTCGGGCGACACTCGGCCGTTGGGGGGATCAGGTAGTGAAGAGGAAGAGCATTGGGACGCGTGTTGGCGCGGGGTTTGCGAGCGTCGGGCTGGCGCTGCTGGTCGTGGCGCCGGTCGGAGGCATCATCTACGTAGACCCGGGCGACGTGGTGATGGTGGACCGAACGCCGATCATCGTCTTCGGTGAAGTGCGGTCGGTAACGGCGGCTTTGCGGGCGCGGTTCCCGTCCACCGACGCGATCTTCGAGGTGGAGCAGGTGTTGAAGGGGAGTGTCCCGGGCGGCACGATCCTGGTTCGGCAACTGGGGGGCGTGAACGAGGACGGGGTGTACTCGGGTATCCGCGGGCTGCCGATGATGGCGTCGGGAGACCGGATGCTGCTGTTCCTCGAGGAGATTCCGGATGCGCGGGACGCGCTCGTGTACCGCACGGTCGAGTTGTCGCTGGGCATGTTCTTCGAAGTGCCGTCGGCCGCAGGCACCCTGCTTGTGCGTGAGGCTGCCCTCAACGAGCCTTTACCGGCGTCTGCCGGTGGGACGGAGGCTGCGTCGCTGAGCCAGCGGCCCAGGACGAGCGAGAGCTTTCGCGGCTGGATCAGCGACCGCGCCCGTGGTCTGGAGCGGGAGGCCGACTACTTCGCGACCGCGCCGGCCGACGGACCGGTTTCGGTGGTTTCCCCCTACCGGTTGTTCTCCTCACCGTCCAGTTGCGAGGCGCCCGAACTGCCGCCTCGGTGGCGGCAGTTCGACCGCGGACGCAGCGTCGGGTTCACGATCCAGGCCGACGGCCAGCCCGGCATCCCGGGCGGTGGAATCGCCGAGGTAGCGCGCGCGATGCGGGCCTGGAACGAGGACCCGGAGAGCACCATTCAACTGGTGAGTCTGGGTACGACGAACAAGAAGGCCGACGTCACCCGAATGGATGGGGTCAACTCGATCCTCTTCGAGGATCCGCATGACGTGATGCCGGGCTACTTCCAGGCCGGCATCGGAGGCGTTCTGGCTGTCGCTCTCACCAGGTTTCGGTGCGCCGAGGAGAACCGCCACAGGATTCCCGGCAACAGGGCCCACGAGGCCCTTCCGATCCTGGAGGCGGACATCCTGACCCAGGATGGCTACGGCCGGAGTTGGGCGGCCTTGACCTTGAACGCCAGCAAGGCGCACGAGCACGTGATGGCGCACGAGTTGGGCCACACACTGGGTCTTGCCCACTCCTGCGCCCAGGGATTCAGCGACACGTGCAGCGCGCTGACCGGCGACTCCCTGATGAAGGCGACCGCCAGCGGCAAGCACATCTACCGGGGCGGCCTGCCGAACGCCGACGATCTGGCCGCGGTCCGGTTTCTCTACCCGGCGCACAGCGGCCCCGCCAGCCCGTCCGATCTGACCGCGAAGGCGATCGATCAGCACAGCCTGGAGCTCGCGTGGCAGGACAACTCGAACGACGAGGCGGCCTTCGACATCTTCGAGCGATCGATCAACGAGACGGAGTTCACGCTGATCGCCAGTGCCGGCAGCGACTCGACATCGTTTGTCGTCGAAGGCCTTCCGCCCGCGACCTACCGCTCCTATCGGGTGGCGTCGCGCAACGCCGGCGGACGTTCTTCCTCCACCAGCGAGGCCAGCGCCGTCACCCTCGGCGAGACGGGGCCGTGTATCGAGGATGAACGGACGCTCTGCCTGAACGAGGGCAGATTCCGGGTGACGGCGGATTGGGCCGCCGCGGATGGGGCCGGCGGCCGTGGCGGCTCGATGCCGCTGACCGCGGACACCGGCGCCTTCTGGTTCTTCGATCCCGGCAACGTCGAGATGGTCGTCAAGCTCCTGGACGGCTGTGGACTGAACGAGCACTTCTGGGTCTTCTCCGGCGGTCTGACCGACACCGAGGTCCAGTTGACCGTGGTCGATACGGAGACCGGCATCGCGGGGACCTGGTTCAACCCCGAGGGGACACTCCTGTCGCCCGTGCAGGACAACGAAGCGTTCGAGACCTGTGGCTCCGACGAGATCGTTGCGACGGCGGACTCGGCGACGGCGATGCCCTCGCATCCTCGCGCGCGTCGCTTCGACCCCGACCGTGAGCTTCGACTGGCCCTTGAGGGCCTTCGGGCCAGCCGCGTTGAACTGCCGCAGGCCGCTCCGGGCGAGTGCAAGGCCGACGACCGGACGCTGTGCCTCGAGAACGGCCGCTTTCGCGTGCGCCTGGACTGGGAGAAGGAGGACGAAGAGGCAGGTCTCGGCAGTGCGCTCCCGCTCAGCGGCGACACCGGGCTGTTCTGGTTCTTCGAGCCCGACAACATCGAGATCGTGATCAAGGTGCTCGACGGCTGCGCGGTGAACGGCCACCGTTGGGTCTTCGCCGGGGGACTCACCGACGTCGCGGTCGAGATGACCGTCGTCGACGTCCAGACGGGCGCCACGCGGAACTACGTCAACCGCCTGGGCCGACCGTTCCGTCCCATCAAGGACACGGAGTTCTTCTCGTGTTCCGCGACGGACGATCATGCGGACACCCGGGCCGGGGCGACGGACGTCCCCCTCGAACGCTCGCGTACCGGCCACCTGGGGCCCGGTGACAGCGATCTCTTCGTCTTCCGAGTGCCGCGCTCGGGACGTGTGCAGCTCCGCACCACGGGCTCGACCGACACCGAGGGCGCGTTGATGAACGCTGCCGGGGAAGTCCTGGCCAGCGATGCGGACTCGGGCGCCGAGATGAACTTCCGTATCAGTATGCGGGTGGGGCCGGGTACCTACTATGTCCGCGTCACGGGCAAGGACGGTGAAGCGACCGGCGCCTACGACTTGCACACCGGGTTCTCGGCCACGACGGTCATCTCCAAGCGGGACCGCGACGCTTTGATCGCGCTCTACCGGGCGACCGACGGTCCCAACTGGACCAACAAGGAGAACTGGCTCAGCAACCGTCCGCTGGACGAGTGGCACGGCGTGACGACCGGCGCGAATGGCCGCGTGACCTGGCTCGAGTTGAGCGACAACGGCCTGAGCGGCAGCTTGCCGGCGGCGATCGGCGACCTGGACAAGCTCCTGGTCGCGTTCCTCGACGGGAACGAGTTGACCGGATCGATCCCGGCCGAGATAGGCAACCTTCGCGACGCCATCCTTCTGGTCCTGTCGTCGAACCAACTGAGCGGCGAGATACCGTCCGAGCTGGCGAGTCTCCGTGATCTGGCCTTTCTCTATCTGCACTTCAACCAACTGACAGGCGAGATTCCGGCGGAGCTCGGGCGTCTGCCCGACCTGGTCTTCCTCCGGCTGGGCTACAACAACCTGACTGGCGGGATTCCCGGCTCGTTCCGCAACCTGAACGGGCTCGGTTTCCTGGACGTGCGGGACAATGACTTGACCGGTTCGATTCCTGCCTGGCTGGGAGAACTGACCGGATTGAGCGGGCTCTGGCTCGGCGACAACGGGTTCTCGGGCGAGATACCGCCGACGCTGGGAAACCTGACCGACCTGGCGTCATTGCGTCTCTGGTCGAACGACCTGACCGGTCCGGTGCCGCCGGAGATCGGTCGGCTCACGGAGTTGGAGGACCTGTACATCCACGACACGGACTTGTTGGGCACGCTGCCGGACGAGCTTCGCGACATCGGTGGACTCGAGTTCTTCTGGTTCCACCAGAGTGAGCTGTGCGCTCCGGCGACCGCCGAGTTCGACGAGTGGCTTGATGGAATCGAAGACTGGCGGGGCGACCGCTGCAACTAGCGCAGGGCCGGGTCAACCGGCCGGGTTCTTGACCGGAAACGCGCCCAGCCCCGGGTAGACGGCGCGGTCGCCCAGTTCTTCCTCGATTCGGAGCAACTGGTTGTACTTCGCTACGCGGTCGCTCCGGGCGGGCGCGCCGGTCTTGATCTGGCCGGTGTTCCAGGCGACCGCGAGGTCGGCGATCGTCACATCTTCCGTCTCGCCCGAGCGGTGGCTCATGACGACGCCCCAGCCGGCGACACGGCTCCGCTCGACGGCGGCGACGCTTTCGGTCAGGGAGCCGATCTGGTTCACCTTGCACAGCAGGGCGTTGCAGGCGCAATCACGGATCGCGCGGTCGATGCGATCGATGTTCGTGACGAGGAGGTCGTCGCCGACGAGTTGCACGTCGTTGCCGAGACGCCGGCACAGTTCACTCCAGCCGGCCCAGTCGTCCTCGGCCAGACCGTCCTCGATGCTGATGATCGGGTACTTGCGGCACCAGTCGGCCCAGAGGTCGACCAGTTCGCCGCTCTCCAGTTCGCGGCCTTCGATCGGCAGGCCGTAGCGGCCGGTCGCGTCGTCGTAGAGCTCGCTCGTTGCCGGGTCGAGGGCGAGCTGAACCTCCTCGCCGGGTCGGCGTCCGGCGGCCTCGATCGCTTCGAGGATGACTTCGACCGCCCGTTCGTTGCCGCCGAGCGCGGGCGCGAAGCCGCCCTCGTCGCCGACCGCGACGGAGAAGCCGCGATCATGGAGGATCGCGCGCAGCCGCTGGTAGATCTCGACGCCCCAGCGCAGGCCCTCGGCGAAGGAGCCGGCACCGGTCGGCATGACCATGAACTCCTGGAAGTCGGTCGAACCGGCGGCGTGCTGGCCGCCGTTCAGGATGTTCAGCATCGGCACCGGCAGCGTGCGGGCCTCGTTGCCGCCGAGCGAGGCGTAGAGCGGCACGCCGCGGGCCGCGGCGGCGGCGTGCGCGGCGGCAAGGCTGACTCCGAGCACCGCGTTGGCGCCGAGACGGCCCTTGTTCGGCGTGCCGTCGAGCGCCAGGAGAACGCGGTCGAGTTTGGTCTGGTCGGCGGCGTCGAGGCCGCGCGCCTCGGTCGCGATCTCGCCCTTGACGTGCCGTACCGCGGCCGTCGTCCCCTTGCCGCCGTAGCGCGCTTCGTTGCCGTCGCGCAGCTCGACCGCCTCGTGACGGCCGGTGCTGGCGCCGCTGGGGACGATGGCGCGGCCGCGTGCGCCGCCCTCGAGGACGATCTCGACCTCGACGGTCGGGTTGCCGCGGCTGTCGAGCACTTCGCGGGCGGTGACGGAGGAGATGGTTGTGGTGTTCGCGGTCATCGGGGTCGGCGGAGCCTACTACCGGATGCCGGCCAGACGGCCGGCGCACCGACACCCGCTACCGGGTAGGATGCGCCGATCCAAGACACGGGGATGCGCATGTCGAGATTCGGTCGGTGGGTCGGCGCGGGTTGCGCCGTTGTTCTGGCGATGTTCGTCGCCGCGCCGGCTGCGGCGCAGCACGGTGCGCAAGGCGGGGAGTGGCGGCACTTTGGCGGCGACAGCGGCTCCACTCGCTACTCGCCCCTTGACCAGATCGACCGGGACAACTTCGGGCAACTGGAGGTCGCCTGGAGGTGGGAGTCGGCCGACGTCCTGCTCAGGGACGTGACCGACAAGACGCCCGGGTCGTACCGGAGCATGCCGCTCACGATCGACGGCGTGGTCTACATCGCGACCAATCTGGGCCAGGTCGCGGCGCTCGACCCGGCGACGGGCGAGGCGCTCTGGCGGCATGATCCGAGGGACTGGGAGATCGAACAGCGGGGCTCGCTGGTGCAGATCCGCGGCATCGAATCCTGGACCGACGGCCAGGCGGAGCGCATCCTGATCGCGACCCGCGGCGGGCGGCTGGTGTCGATCGACACGAAGACCGGCAAGCCGGATCCGGAGTTCGGCGAGGAGGGCGTCGTCGACCTGATGCAGGGTCTTCTGCCGGGGCGGGCGAACCGGAACATGAACTGGACGGCGCCGGTGATCGTCGTGGCGGACACGATCGTGGTCGGCGCGACGGTCTTCGACTTTCCACTCCGCAACAACAATCCGCCGGGGGACGTGCGCGGCTTCGACATTCGCACCGGCACGCTCAAGTGGACGTTCCACGCCGTGCCACGGGAGGGCGAGCCCTATCTCGAGACCTGGGAGAACGAGTCCTGGCGGAAGATGGGCAACACGAACGTGTGGTCGATGATGAGCGCCGACCAGGAGCTCGGCTACGTCTACCTGCCGTTCGGGACGCCGACCAACGACTACTACGGCGGCGACCGGCACGGCGACAACGTCTACGCCGAGTCGATCGTCTGCCTCGACGCCCGCAACGGCGAGGTGGTGTGGCACTTCCAGACGATCCACCACGGCGTCTGGGACTACGACCTGGCCTCGGCGCCGAACCTCGTCGACATTGTGGTCGACGGCCGCGAGATCAAGGCCGTGGCGGTGGTCTCCAAGGTCGCGATGACCTACGTGTTCGATCGGGCGACCGGGGAGCCGGTGTGGCCGATCGTGGAGGCCCCGGTCGACTACCACTCGCGGATCCCGGGCGAGAAGCTGTCGCGCACACAGCCGTTCACGACCCGGCCGCCGCCGTTCGAGACCCTGGGCATCGACTACGACGACCTGATCGACTTCACGCCGGAGCTTCGGGCGGAGGCGCTCGAGGTGATCCGGGACTACGTGATCGGCCCGGTGTTCACCCCGCCCATCGTTCACGGCGAGGATGGCAAGCGGGCTTACCTCCAGAACCCGGGCCCCGGCGGCGGCGCGAACTGGACGGGCGCTTCCTTCGACCCGGAGACGAACATCCTCTACGTGCCCTCGTTGACGCGGCCGGGCGCGATCTCGCTGTCGCCCCCCGACCCGGCGCGCTCCGACTGGCGGTACTCGATCAACCGCCGGCCGATGCCCAAGGTCCAGGGCCTGCCCCTGCTCAAGCCGCCCTACCGGCGGATCACCGCGTTCGACATGAACCGCGGCGAGATGCTGTGGCAGGTGCCGCTGGGGGAGGGGCCCCGCGACCACCCGGCGATCAGGCACCTGAACCTGGGCCGGCTCGGCACGCCGCCCCAGGACGGTGTGGTCACGGAGGGCGGCGCCCTGGTGACGAAGACCCTCGTCGTCTCGATTGAACCGATCGTCGACGAGCTGGGCGATCGCTCCGCAGACGGCAGCTACCTCGTCGCCTTCGACAAGGCGACCGGCGAACTCCTGGCCCAGCTCGAAGTCGACCGCAGCCTCCACGGCGGCCCGATGACCTACATGCACGGAGGCCGTCAGTACATCCTCATAGCCGGCGGCGGCGAACGCCCCGGCCCGGGCCGCTCCATCGCGTCAACCGCCATCGCCGACGCACCGCCGCCACCTCCGCGCCCACCCCCTCGGAAGTCCGAACTCCTCGCCTTCGCGCTACCGCGATAGGGCGGCGTCGCGCCGTCAGGCCCGCAGGCCGGCCAGAGGGCCGACGAGGGAGATGAGGTCGCCGCGTTGGCCGTATGCGTGGTGGAGGCCGATGTGGTTGACGTCGAGTCCCATGGCTCGGGCGATGCTGACCAGGAGGTGCTGGTGGGGGACGCCGGCGAAGCGCGTGACGCCGCCGGGGGCCACCTGGGCCGGGACTCGCATCTCGGCGGGGGTCTCGTGGGGCCAGTACAGGTAGCGGCCGGTGTCGAAGGCCCAGGCGCCGCCGATGAGGACGGGGCAGTAGTTCCGGTAGCCGTGCCAGCCGTCGCCGAGTTCGGAGCCCCAGACGATCAGCGTGTTGTCCATGAGCGAGCCGCCGCCCGCGTCCGGGATCGACTCCAGGGTGCTGACGAGACGGGCGACCTGCTGGCCGTGGTAGGCCGCGTAGTGCGTCATCGCGTCGTGCTTGCGGACATCCTCGTGGATGTAGTGGGCGATGCCCTTGTGCACCTTGTCGCTGATGTGGTCGGCGCCGAACTCCGCCGTCGGCATCTCGCCGAGAGAGAAGGAGACGACCCGCGTGATGTCGCAACTGAAGGCGGCCGCGATGATGTCGACGAAGGCGTCGAACTGCAGGTCGTAGCGGTCGAACGAGGCAGCGGGGCGGGGAGGCGCGTCGCAGGAAAGAGTCGCCAGGCCCTCGAGCCGGTGGCCGAGCCGGTCGACGAGGCCGAAGTGGGACTCGAGCCGGGCGCGGTCGTTGGCGTCGAAGCGGGTGGCGACCGCCCGGTACTCCTGGTATGCGAAGTCCAGGGTGCTGCGCCGGTACGCGCCGACCGTGTCACCGGAGGATGCCGGTCCGAACACCCGGTTCCAGGCCCGCAGCGGCGTGTTCTCGGCCGGCAGCCGTACGCCGCCGCTGTTGTAGCTGATGGGACGCCCGGCTTCGAGGGCCGCGTCGACCGAGACCTCCAGCGACGGCAACCGGTCCGCCCGGGCCACGTGAGCGGCGACGAGCTGGTCGAGGGAGGCCGAGGTCGAACGGGTGTCGCGGGCGCCGAAGTCCGCGTTGTTGCCGGTCCAGGCGTGGACCCAGCCGCGGTCGTGCCGGTTGCCGCCGCCGTCGAGTTCGGCGGTGGCCAGTGACAGACCGTCCAGGGCGAGGATGCGGCGGCGGTGCTCGTAGAGCGGCGCCAGGGGCCTGCTGAATGCCGTCTCCGGGAGCTGCTCCAGGTCGACCGACCAGGGTTCGCTCTCGGAGACGCCCTCCGGGCGCATCTTCCAGGTGGCGTGGGGCCAGCCGTGGCAGTGGCTGATCAGGATCAGTCGCCGGACCTGAGCGGGGCTTTGGGCGAGCGCGCGCAGGGCGCCGCCCGGCCAGCCGGCGCCGAGCGCGGTGAGCCCTCCGAGTTGCAGCAGTTGGCGTCTCGAGATCATGGACCGCCCTCCGAGCCTACCCCGGCGGACCGGGTGCGAAAGAGGTCGCTGGTGGCGATCGAGACCATGAGTTCCTTGACCGAGTCGTTCTCGCGGAAGCGCTTCTGGATCGGTTCGAGCCCGGGCGCGTCTCTCTCCAGGTGGCTGCCGAGCGCGTAGCGCGTCCAGTGGAGCGCGTAACAGTCCCGCACCCGGCGGCTCGCGGCCAGCTTGTGCGCGAACTCGACTCCGTCGGCGAAGGTGAGTTCCTCGGCGCCGGGCAGCCGGAGCGAGCCGCTGGCGTCGACCGGCTGGCCGTTGTCCTCGGCGCGCCAGGCGCCCATCGCGTCGTAGTGCTCGAACGCGAATCCGGCCGGGTTGATCCGGCGGTGGCAGGAGTTGCACTCGCTCGGCTTGGTGGCGGCGGCGGTTCGTTCGCGATTCGTGCTCTCGACGCCGAGTGTGTCGGGCGGCAGCGCGCTCTCGACGCCTTCGATCGGATCACCCATTTCCATGCAGGCGATGCGCTCGAGGATGCGCACCCCGCGGGGGATCGGGCCGGGTTGCACGGCGTAGGCGCCGATGGCCAGAACCGACGGCAGGGTCAGCACGCCGGCTCGCTGCGTGGGGTCCAGCACGACCGGATCGAGGGTGAGTGGTTTCTTGCGTCCGACCGATACGGAGACGTACTCGATCTGCCGGGTCACGGCCGCGCGTCCTTCGTCCGGGGTCGTCGTGGCGCCGTAGATCGGCGACGTGTTGCGGGACATGTAGCCGTGATTGCCGGTCATCAGCTCGGTGAACGTCCCCGCGCGGTCGAAGATCGCCGCTTCGACGAACAGCTCGGTCTCCAGCCTCATCGAGTGCCGGATCGGCCCCAGGATCGCCGGCCACTTCGTGTCGTCGTCGCGCGCGTTCCTGAGTGTTCGGGAAATGCCGAACCGCGGCCCGAAGGCGCGGCGCGCGGGCGCGATGAGAAGCACCTGGTTGGTGCCGAGCCACTGGTGGTGGAAGTGGACGACGGCCGGCCGGGCCTTCGGGTCGTCGAGCATACGCCGCGCCTGCCGTTCGACGCCTTCCGCATTCGCGAGTTTTCCGGCGCCGGCCGCCCGGAAGAGCTCCTCGTCCGGCATCGAGTCCCAGAGGAAGTAGGACAGCCGCGTCGCGAGCTGCCACGGATCGAGCTTCGCGGCGTCGGCCGCGTCCGGCTCCAGCTTGAAGTGGAACGCCGGGGCCTGCAGGATGCCGGCGACGGTGAGCGCCACGGCCTCGTCGATCGGCTCGGCGGCCGCCTGCGCCTGCCAGAACGCTTCGATCCGATCGCGCTCTTCGTCGCGCAGCGGCCGGCGATACGCCCGCTCGGCGAAGCGGAGGATGCTCTCCTCGGCGCAGGCCTTGCGCGCCGAGGCCGGCAGGTCGGACCACCCGGAACAGTTGAAGAAGGTCGGCGAGAGCAGGGCAAAGGACCCGAAGTGCATCCCGGCGAGGTGGAGTTCCTCGACCTGGTAGGAAGACGGACTCTGGCCCTGTGCAATGCCCTCGAAGCCGTCGGAACCGGGCTCGGCCGGGAACGGCCACGGCCACGGATCGGGCGGCGGAGGAGGCGAGAACACGCCCTTGCTGGCGGTGCGCCGCGGGCTGATCCGGTCGGCGACGGCCGGGCGCTTCGGCCATCGTTCCCCGTCCCTGGGGAAGCCGAGCAGGTCGGCTACGGTGTTGTTGTACTCGGTCGGTGTAAGCGCCAGGGGCGCTGCTTCGCTTGCCTCGCCCGGTTCTTTCGATTCACCGGCCGCGGGCAGCGCGAGGCCAGCCGCGCAGAACAGCACCAGGATCGCTCTGGGATCGAACTTCATGGCGTACGGGGCAAGGCTGGGGGTTCCGGTACCGGCGAACTTGTAACACTGTATCAGTCCCGCCTACTCCGGGTCTCGCGCGGCGCTCCGCGACGTGCGCAGGATGAAGGCGTCGAGCGTCTCCTTCCACTGCGGAAGCAGGGACTGCTCCACGTACATCATGTGCCCGGCGGCGAAGTCCTCGCGCTGGATGTTGTCCCTGAGGTCCGGTGGCAGACCCATGTGGTCCATGGTCCAGACTGCGGCGAAGTAGGGAGTCGCCAGGTCGTACAGGCCGTTGATCAGGAGCACCTCGAGCGCCGGATTCCGGCGCATGGCGGCGGCCAGGTCGGGGGCGACGTTCGGCGTGCCGTCGCCGCGCGAGAAGCGGCCGGCGCTTACCCGCCCCCAGTTCCAGTCGCGGACGGCGCCGCTGGGAACGTACTCGCGGTCGCCGTCGTAGCCGAGTTCGCTCCGCAGGTAGCTGTTGAATGCCGACGTGTAGGCCGAGCTGATCGCGGTGGACTGCGGATCGTGGGAAGGCCGGGCGCCCAGCGTGTCTCCGGCCGGGCCGGTGAAGCGGGCGTCCAGCCGGCCGACGATCTTCCCTTCGTCGCGCAGCAGCTCGGCCTCGAAGGCCGGAGCCGTCACCCGCAGGTCCGACTTCTCGATGAAGTCGCGCGAGAGCCCGGTGTAGCGGTGCATGCGGTCGACCACCCGGGCGCGGGTGTCAGCGTCGAGCGTGCTGCCCCGGAGTAGCGCGGTGGCGTAGTCGGTGAGCGCCCATTCCTCGACTTCGGCCATCAGGGTTTCGAGGTCCGCCGGGGTCTTCTCCGGCAGCGCGTCCAGGTAGCGGGCGGCAACGGTGTAGGACGGCAGGTTGACGATGTACGGGAGGTCGTCGCCGGGCGCGAACTGGATCGTATTGAACTGCAGGATGGTCGAGACCAGGACGATGCCGTTCAGGTCGATGTTCGCGCGCTGCAGATGGCTGGCGAGCACGGCCGATCGGGTCGTGCCGTAGCTCTCGCCGAGCAGGTAGCGGGGCGAGTTCCAGCGGTCGTGCGCGCTGAGGAAGCGCCGGATGAACTGGGCGAGCGACTTCGCGTCCTCGTCGATGCCCCAGTAGTCGGAGCCCGGCGTCTCGCCCAGGGTGTGGCTGAAGCCGGTGCCGATGGGGTCGACCATGACGATGTCGGCGATGTCGAGGATCGTCCAGGCGTTGTCCTCGAGCGGGTAGGGCGGCGCTCCCTGCGGGCCGACATCGGGGGTCACGACGCGTCGCGGCCCCATGATCCCCATGTGCAGCCAGAAGGACGCGGAGCCGGGGCCTCCGTTGTAAGAGAACACCAGGGGGCGCTCGTGCGGCGACGGGCCGTTCGTCCGGAAGTACGCGGTGTACCAGAGTTGCGCGGCCGGGGCGCCGTCGTCGTTGTCGAGCTGGATTCCGGTGACGACGGCGTCGTACTCGACCGTCTCGCCGCCCACCTCGATCGCGTGGCTGGTCTCCCAGCGGCCGGGCGGAGCGGGCGTCTCGGCGGCTGCCGATGCGGCGTCGCCATCCTCCGCGAGCGCAGGGGCCGTCGCGGCAACGGCGGCGATGCAGATCAGGGTGAGGGCCGGTCGGGCCGCGGCGGGAAGCCTGAGGAAGGGGAGTCTCATGCGGGTATTGTAGACAGCAAGAGGGAGGATCCATGAGACACGCTCTTCGACTGACGACTCGTGCCGCGCTCACCGCGGCCACCGTGTTCGCGGCGGGTTCGCTGTGGGCCCAGGGCTGGACCGCGACGACCGACACCCACCGGTTCATGGAGGTCAGGAACGGCATCTGGCTGACCCAGACGACGGCGCAGGTCTTCAACAGCAACGCGCTCGTGATCGTCAATGACGAGGATGTCGTCGTCGTCGATTCCCACGTGACGCCGGCCAAGGCGCGGGACCTGATCGCCTCGATTCCGGCGATCACGGACAAGCCGGTGACGGCGGTCATCAACTCCCACTTCCACTGGGACCATACCCACGGCAACCAGGAGTTCGACGACGTCCCGATCATCGGCCACGAGTACACGCGGATGAAGATGGCGACCGCTCCGCTGGATGAGCCGACCTACGTCCGGGGCACCACGGGCAATGAGGAAAGGCTGGCGCAGCTCGCGGAGCAGATCGAGGCGGCCGAGGACGAAGAGGAGCGGGCGGGCCTCGAGGCCTACCGGTCGATGTTCGCCGCCCATGCCGCGGACTTCGACGAGATCGACCCGCTGCCGCCCGACGTGACGATGAACGAGAAGATGACCCTGTTCCGGGCGGGCCGGGAGATCCAGATCATCTTCGTGGGCCGTGCCCATACCGGCGGCGACGTCGTCGTCTACTTCCCGCAGGACAGGCTGGTCTTCACCGGTGACATCCTGTTCGGAGGCCCGTCCTTCCTCGGCGACGGCTACGTCGACGAGTGGCCGCAGACGCTGGAGAACCTGAAGGCGCTGGACTTCGACCTCGTCGTTCCCGGGCACGGCCCGCCGTTGACCGACCTGAGTGCGATCGAGAAGTCGCGGGAGCACTACCGCGTTCTGTGGGAGCGAACCGCCGAACTCCACGCGGCGGAGGTCCCGGCGGAGGAAGTGCCCGACGCGATCGACTTGTCGGACTCACCTTTTGCGAATAGCAAGCCCCGGCTTGTGGAGGTGCAGCGGATGTACTCCCGCATGGAGAACCCGGACTGAGACCGCCCCGCCGCTCCCGCTTCCTGCCGCGCACCCGCGACGGCTGGATCGCCACGCTTGCCTTCGGGGCGGTCTTCCTGCTGGCGATGCCGCCGGTCACCCACACGCTGTTGAACCGGGTCGAGCCGAGCGTTCTCGGCGTGCCGTTCCTGTACCTGGCCCTGTTCGGCGTCTACGTGGCCCTGATCGCCGTGCTGATCTGGGCCTACCGCCGCGGCGTGTAAGCGACCCTGATGGAGACCTGGGTCGTCGCGACGAGCCTGATCAGCGTCTACCTGCTGATCACCCTGGGCGTCGCCGTCGTCGCCAACCGTCACATGACGGTGGACATGGAGGACTTCCTCCTGTGCGGCCGGCGCACCGGCTTCATCGTCCTCTACCTGACCGTCGTCGCCACCTACCACTCGGCGTTCGCCTTCCTCGGCTCCGGAGGCTTCTTCTTCACCCACGGCATCGGATTCTGGTCCGCCGGCGCCTGGACCCTCCTGGTCGGGGCCGCCACCTACGTCATCGGGACCCGGATCTGGGCGCTGGGCAAGGCCTTCGGCTACATCACGCCCGCCGATCTGCTGGCCGACTTCTACGAGTCGGAGGCCGTGCGCGTCGCGGTCGCCGTCGTGTCCGTCCTGTTCACGATCCTCTACATTCAGGTCCAGGCGCTTGCGCTCGGCTACATCATGGACGTGGCGACCGACGGCCGCGTGCCGTTCGAGTTGGGCGTGCTGATCATGCTGACGGTCGCCGTCGTCCACCTGATGGTGGGGGGGCTGCGCGCCGTCTACTGGACCGACGTGTTCCAGGGCGCGTGGATGTATGTCGCCATCTGGGCCGGGGCGCTCGTTCTCTCCTTCGAGCTCTTCGGCGGCCCGCTCGAACTCTGGCAGCGGGTGACGAGCGAGCGGCCGGACATGCTGACTCTGCCCGGTCCCGAGGGCTTCTTCACGCCCGGCATGTGGGTCGGGATGGTCCTCACGCTGTCGTTCGGGATCATCTTCCAGCCCCACATGATGATCCGCTACTACACGGCGGTGGACGGCAAGACGCTCAAGCTGCTCGGTGCCACGACGCCGATCTACCTGATGACGCTGTACATCCCGGCGGCGCTGGTCGGACTGGGCGGGGCGCTCGTCATGCCTGAGCTCGAGCAGGCGGATCGGGTCTTTCCGGAGCTTCTGTTCCAGCACGCTCCGGCGTGGCTCACCGGCATCATCCTCGCCGGCGCTGCGGCCGCTGCCATGTCCACCCTGGACTCCATCCTGCACGCGAACATGACCGTGCTGACCCGCGACGTCTATCAGCGCTACATCGCGCGCGGGAAGAGTCAGGCGCACTACGTCTTCGTCGGGCGCGCGATCGTCTTCGCACTTCTGGCGGTGGCCTTCGCGCTCTCGATCACCGAGAGCGACCTGCTGGTGGCGATCGTCACCCTGTCCGGTGCCGGAGCGTTGCAACTGATGCCGGCGATCGTCGGCGTCTGCTTTCCCGGCCGGCGCTCGCTGAGCCGGGCCGGAGTCCTCGCCGGCCTCGGCGCCGGGCTTCTGACCCTCGCCCTGACGCTGCCGCTGAACCTGGGGTTTGCCCTGCCCTGGGGCGCCCATCCGCTGGGCATGCACGGCGGGCTGTGGGGTCTGTTGGCGAACACGCTCCTCGCCGTCTCCGTTTCCGCCTTCACGCCCGGTCCCTCCCGCGAGACGGTGGCCCGGGTCCACGGCGAGGTCGAGCGCTTCGTCTACGGCGGAAAGTAGTTCGGCCAGTAGACGTTAGCCGCCTCGCTGTGCGATTCTCCGCAGTCCGATGAAGCGAATCGGCATCAGCACCGGCGGCGGCGACGCGCCCGGCCTCAACGCGGTGATCCGGGCCGTGACCCTGGCCTCGATCCGGCGCGGCTGGGAAGTCGTCGGCCTGCTGCGCGGCTACGGCGCCTTCTTCGACCCCAGTCAGATCCGGATCCTCGATCGCCCCGCCGTCCGCGGTACGACGCACCTCGGCGGCACGATCCTCGGCACGCGCAGCGGCGCCTATCCCTTCGAACGGCGGGTCGAGCAGGAGGACGGCTCGGTCGTCGTGGAAGACGTGACCGCGGAGGCGGTGGAGGGGTTCCACCGTCTCGGACTCGACGCGCTGGTTGCGGTAGGTGGCGACGGTTCCATGCGGCTCGCGCTCAAGCTGCACAAGCACGGCATACCGGTCGTCGGCGTGCCGAAGACGATCGACAACGATCTCGCCGGCACCAACGTCACCTTCGGCTTCCACACCGCGGTCGACGTCGCAACCGCGGCCATCGAGCGCCTGCACTCGACCGCCGAGGCGCACGATCGCATTTTCGTCGTCGAACTGATGGGTCGCTACGCCGGTTGGATTGCCCTGTTCGCCGGCGTCGCGGCGACAGCCCAGGTCATCCTGATCCCGGAGATCCCGTACGACATCGAGGAGATCTGCGACCACCTGATGGCGCGCGAGCGACGGGGACGGCATTGGGCAGTCGTCGTGGCGGCCGAGGGCGCGCGGCCCATCGGCGGCGACTTCACCTGGTCCAAGCGGATCGGCGGCCAGACCGAAAGCCTCGGCGGCGTTGCCGAGCGGGTAGCAACGGAGATCCACGAGCGAACCGGCAAGGAGACGCGAACCGTCACCCTCGGCCACCTCCAGCGCGGCGGTCAGCCGATTCCCTACGACCGCCTGATTGCCCTCCGTTTCGGCGCCGCCGCCGTGCGCCAGATCGAGGAAGGGGAGTTCGGCGTCATGGTCTCGCTCGATCCGCCGACCGTACGTGCCGTGCCGCTCGAACTCGCCGTCAGCCGCATGAAGAGCGTGCCCCTCGAAGCCGACGTCGTCGCCACGGCCCGCGATCTCGGCATCTGCCTCGGCGAGTAGCTACGACAGCGCCTCAACCACCTTCGTCAGCGTGTCCTTCGCGTCGCCGAAGGTCAGCACCGTGTTCGGCGCGAAGAACAGTTCGTTCTCGATGCCGGCGAAGCCCGGCCTCATGGAGCGTTTCAGCACGATGCAGGAGCGGGCAAGGTCGGCGTTGAGCACCGGCATGCCGTAGATCGAGCTTGCCGGGTTGTGCTTGGCGGCCGGGTTGACGACGTCGTTGGCGCCGACGACGAGGGCGACGTCGGTGTTCTTGAAGTCCTCGTTGATCTCCTCGAGTTCCATCAGCGACGTGTAGGGAATCTTCGCCTCGGCGAGCAGGACGTTCATGTGGCCGGGCATGCGGCCGGCGACGGGGTGAATCGCGTAGCGGACCTGGGTGCCGTTCGCCTCGAGGATCTCGGCGAGCTCGCCGACGACGTGCTGGGCCTGGGCCACCGCCATGCCGTAGCCGGGGCAGACGATGACGGAACCGGCGCCGGACAGCAGCATCGCGGCGTCGCCGACCGAGGCCTCCTGGACCCGTTCGCCTCCCGAGGCGGCCACGGCGGCGTCCTCCTCGTCGACCTTGCCGAAGGCGCCGAACAGGACGTTGCGGAACGAGCGGTTCATCGCCTTGCTCATGACGACCGAGAGGATGAAGCCCGAGGCGCCGTCGATGGCGCCGGCGATGATCAGCACGTTGTTGTCCAGCGCGAATCCGGTGGCCGACGCTGCGAGGCCGGCGTAGGAGTTGAGCAGGGTGATGACGACCGGCATGTCGGCGCCGCCGATCGGCGCCACGAACAGGATGCCGAGCAGCAGCGGCATCGCGGCCATGGCGTAGAACAGGACCTGGTTCGAAGGATCGACCGTGACCAGGACGAGGAGCACGAAGGTGCCCCCGAACATCAGGATGTTGCTCTGGTTCTGGAGCGGCCAGGTGATGTTCCGGCCCGGAATGAGCCCGGAGAGCTTGCCGAAGGCCATCAGCGAACCGGTGAAGGTCAAACCCCCGAACAGCACCTCGAAGCCGATCGCGGCCATCGTCGTGTGGTCCATGTGCCCGGCGATGACCTGCTCGCGGTAGTACTCCGAGACGCCGACGAGCGCCGCGGCGAGGCCGCCGAAGGCGTGGGAGAGGGCGATCCGCTCGGGCATCCGGGTCATCGGGATCAGCGCCGAGATGGCGATGCCGATCGCGCTACCGATGAAGAAGGTCAGCAGGATCCACTTGTAGGTCTGGAAGAAGCCGGCGATCTCGAGGTGGGCCATGATGTCCGGGTGGATCACGGTGCCCCAGATGGCGAACACCATGCCGAGTTCGGCCAGGATCAACCCCCGGCGGGCGGTATGGGCCGCGGTCAGGCCCCGCAGCCCGAGGATGAACAGGAACGACGCGATCAGATAGAGCGTCTCGACCTGGTCGACCACGATCAGGCGTCTCCGGCCGCGTCAGCCTTCGGGTCCTGCTTCTTGAACATCCGCAGCATGCGGTCCGTGATCCAGAAGCCGCCGACGACGTTGATCGTCGCGCAGAGCACGGCGATGGCGCCGAGGACGGTGCTCACGTTGTTGTAGTGAGCGCCGGCGGCGACCAGGGAGCCGACCAGGGAGATGCCGGAGATCGCGTTCGTGAACGCCATCAGCGGAGTGTGGAGCAGGGCAGGTACACCCTTGATCACGCCGTAGCCGACGAAGGCCGCGAGCATGAAGATGTACAGCCCAAGGAAGATCTCGAGCATTTCGGTTGCTCCTCCTTGCGCGGGGTTCGGGCCTTGACGGTGGGTCAGGCCAGTGCTTCGGCGACCTGTTCGTCGACGATCTCGCCGTCGTGGGTGACGACGCAGCCCTTGACGATCTCGTTGTCGAAATCGAAGCTCAGCTCACCGTCGTTCAGCAGGTAGAGCACGAGCTTCTCGGCGTTGCGCGAGAACATGCGGCTGGCGTCGGCGGCGAGGTCGCTGGCCAGGTTGAGCGGTCCCAGGATGGTGACGCCGTTCACGTTGACCTCTTCGCCCGGCTTCGTCAGTTCGCAGTTGCCGCCCTGTTCGGCGGCCAGGTCGACGATCAGCGAACCGTGCGGCATACCCTCGACCATCCCGGCGGTGATCAGCCTGGGCGCCGCCCGCCCGGGGATCAGGGCTGTCGTGATGCAGGCATCGGTCGAGCGCAGCCGCTCGGCGATCACTTCGTTCGCTCGCCGCTGACTCTCTTCCGAGACCTCCCGGGCGTAGCCGCCCTCCGTCTCGGCGTCCTCGATCGCCGGCACCTCGACGAAGGAGGCGCCCAGGCTCTCGACCTGCTCCTTGACCACGGCCCGCACGTCGTAGGCCTCGACCACGGCGCCCAGCCGGTGGGCCGTGGCGATGGCCTGCAGTCCGGCGACGCCGGCGCCGAGGACCAGGATCCGGGCCGGGTCGATGCGCCCGGCGGCCGTCATCAGCAGCGGAAAGAACTGCGGCAGGCGGTAGGCGGCCAGCACCGCGGCGCGGTAGCCGGCGACCGTGCTCTGGGAGCTCAGAACGTCCATCGACTGTGCGAGCGTGACGCGGGGGATCCGGTCGAGAGCGATCGCGGTGAGCCGGGCGGAACGGAGCTGTTGCACCATGGCTGCGGCGGTCAGCGGGAAAAGCAGGCCAACGACCGCCGCGCCCGCCTTCGACGCCTCGATCTCTGTTGCATCCGGCGCCTGGACCCGGATCACGAGATCGGCTGACGCGAGCACGTCGGCGGCCGTCGCGGCGATCTCGGCGCCGACTTCGCGGTACGCGTCGTCGGCGAAGCCGGCTGCCGTGCCGGCGCCCGCTTCGACCAGGAAGTCGACGCCCTTGGCGTGAATTCTGGCGACGCTCTCGGGAACCAGGGCGACCCGGCGCTCTCCCGGGTGCGTCTCGCGTACGACTCCGCCAATCATGTTCAGGAGGGAACCTGCATGTCCGCGCGCGAAGGTTATGTCCGGGAGGCTTCGCGTGCAAACCGGAGGGAAGCTCGAGCGTGCCGGATGGCTCAGGGAGTTCCGAAGCCCGCGTCCTGGACGGCCTCGCGCAGCGTCGAGGCGGCGGTCGCGCCCCAGACCGTGGCGGTGCCGCCCGTCAGGTCGACACGCGCTGCCTGGACCCCCGGCGCGGCAAGCAGGGCGGATTCGACCGCATCCGCGCAGTTGCCGCAGGTCATGCCGGTCACCGCGATTTCCACCGCCCTGCCGCCCGGCTCGCCGGCCGCCACCTGCTCGGTCGACCACCGGTCCGCTCTCACGTTGCGCCGCCAGCGCCTGAACTCCTGCAGGCCGAACCAGCCGAACATCAGCACCAGCAGGATCGCGGAGGTGGCGGCCCACCAGGGCACACCGTGTTCGTGTGCGTGCCCAGCCCGGACCGCGGCGCCGCCGATCAGACTCTCGAACAGCACGGCGAAGCCGAGGCTGCCGACGATGACGGTCGTCAGGTAGACCGCGGTGACTTTGCGGCCGAAGCCGCGGTAGACCGCTCCCACGGTGGCGACGTTGGTGGCGGGGCCGGCCATCAGGAACACGAGGGCGGCGCCGAGGGGCAGCCCGTTGGCGACCAGGGCGGCCGCGATCGGCACCGAGGCGGTGGCGCAGACGTAGAGAGGCAGGGAGATGACGAGCGCCGCGGCGGCGGCGCCGAAGGTCCCCAGGGCGGCCAGATCGAGCCAGGCCTGCTGCGGCAGCAGGACTTCGATGGCGGCGGACACGAGGATGCCGACGGCGACCCAACGCCAGATGCTCTGCAGGAGTTCGCCGCCGTGATCGATCATCTCGGTGATCTTGGGAACGACCATTCCGCCGATTCGGTGGCCTCCCGACTCGACGCCAGCTTCCTCAGCGGGGGCTTCGTCCTCGACCGGGGCGCCGTCGTCCTTCATCCCCTCGACCCACCAGCCGCCGGCGATGCCGGTCACCGCCGCGGCCGCGACCTTGAACAAGGCGAAGGGCCAGCCGAGGAAGGTCGCACTGACCAGGATCGAGTCGACACCCGTTTGCGGCGTGCTGATCAGGAAGCCCATCGCCGAGCCGTTGCTGGCGCCGGTGCGCTTGAGGCCGATGCCGGCCGGGATCACGCCGCAGGAGCAGAGCGGTAGCGGAACGCCCAGGACAACGGCCTTGACCGCGCCGCCGTAGCCGCTGAGCTGGCGCCGGATCAGGTTGCGGGGCAGCAGGACGTGCAGCAGCGCGGCGAGCAGGGCGCCGAACAGCAGCCAAGGTGCGAGCTCGGCGAGCACGCTCCAGGTCGACTGCAGGAAGCTCGTCATTGCTGAGTCACTCTATCGTTCATCGTCGCGGACGCTCCCGCGGCCGGACCGCGAGAATTAGTGTAGACTAAACTTCTGATTCGCGCTAGCGAATAACCCGCCGCCGACGCGCCCGTCACGAGAACATGAACCCCCTTTTCGCCCTCGTTGTTCTCGCCGTGGTCGCCGGCCTGGCCGTCCTGGTGGCATGGCCGGACCGGGGCTGGCTGTGGCGCTGGCGCATCGGCTGGCGGGTCCTGCACCGCACCCGCACCGAGGACGCTCTCAAGCACCTCTTCGACTGCGAGTACCAGGGACGTCAGGCCACTCACCAGAGCCTGGTCGGCGTGCTGCGGCTCGGCGGCCGGCGGAGCACCGAGCTCCTCGCCCGCATGGAGAGACTGGGCCTCATCGTGTCGGCGGAGGGGGGCTTCCGGCTGACCGCCGAAGGGCGCAGCGAGGCGCTGCGCGTGATTCGCATTCACCGGCTGTGGGAGCGGTACCTCGCCGACGAGACCGGACTGGAGCCGGAGCGCTGGCATCCGGAGGCGGAGCGCCGGGAGCACCGCACGTCGCCTCAGCAGGCGGAGGAGCTGTCGGTGCGGCTGGGGCATCCGCCCTTCGACCCTCACGGCGACCCGATCCCGACCGAGGAAGGCGACATACCGCCGCGAGCCGGCCGGCCGTTGACGGACTTCGCCGCCGGCGACGAAGTCGATGTGGTCCACGTCGAGGACGAGCCCGCCGCGGTCTATGCCCAGTTGGTGGCCGAGGGCGTGCATCCCGGCATGAAGCTGCGGATCACCTCGGTTGCGCCGGAGCGCATCCGTTTCGAAGCCGACCTGGACGAAGTCGTGCTGGCGCCGATCATCGCGGCGAACATCTTCGCCGTGCCGGCCGCGGAGGCGGCGTCCGACGAGACGTCGGTAGCCGCGGCCGCCACCGGATCGCTGTCGGACGTGGCCGTCGGCGAACAGGCGCTGGTGGTCGGCTTCTCCCGCTTCTGCCGTGGCATGGAGCGTCGCCGGCTGCTCGACCTGGGGCTGCTTCCGGGCACCCTGGTGGAAACGAAGATGGCCGGCCCTTCGGGTGATCCGGTCGCCTACCGGGTACGCGGCGCGGTGATCGCGCTGCGGCGTTCCCAGGCCGAGCAGATCCATGTGCAGCAGCTCCCGCTGGAGGCGACGGCGTGACCCAACCGGCAATGGCGCACGACTGCGCCAACTGTCCCGCGCACCATCCGGGCAACCTCGTCCGGCTTGGCGTCGACATGAGCAACTGGGACTACGTCGTCGCTCTGGCCGGCAACCCGAACACCGGCAAGAGCACGGTGTTCAACGCGCTGACCGGCCTGCGCCAGCACACCGGCAACTGGCCCGGCAAGACGGTGACCCGTGCCGAAGGCGGCTTCGAGTACGGCGGCGACCGCTACAAGCTGGTCGACCTCCCCGGGACCTACTCGCTGCTCTCGTCCAGCCTTGACGAGGAGACGGCGCGCGACTTCATCCTCTTCGGACGCCCCGACGTGACCGTGATCGTAGTCGACGCGACTCGCCTCGAGCGGAACCTGAATCTGGCGCTGCAAGTGCTGGAGATCACGGATCGCGCCGTCGTCTGCCTGAACCTGATGGACGAGGCGCGTCGCAAGGGACTGACCGTCGATGTGCGGCGGTTGGCGCGGGACCTCGGCGTGCCGGTGGTGGCGACCGCGGCTCGCTCGGGCGAGGGGCTGGAGGAACTGAACCGGGTCGTCGCGGAGGTGGCGACGGGTTCCTACCGTTGCCGCCCGCGGCGGGTAGGCGGCCGGTCCCCGGTGCTGAGCGAGGCGACGCGCCGGTTGTCCGGAGCGATTCAGGACGCCTTCCCCGCGCTGCCGAATCCGCAGTGGGTCGCTCTCCGGCTCCTCGACGGCGACCGGACGCTGGCAACGGCGGTGGAGAACGGTTCGCTGGCGGAACTCGTCGATCTGGGGGTGCGGGAGGACGGCGACGAAGCCGGTCCCCCGACCGTCGCCGAGCCGGAGGCGACCCGAGCGGCCGCCGCCGAGCTGGCGGAACCGCAGGTAGCCGCCGACCCCGCGGCGCGCGCGGCGGTGCTCGAACTGGCAGGCCAGTTGCGATGGGGAGTGGGCCGGAACTTCCACCAGGCCCTGACCGAGGCGGTCTACGCCGAGGCCGCCCGCATCGCCGATCGCGCCGTCTCCCGCGACGGCGAGCGGCGCCGCTTCGACTTCGACGCCACGCTCGACCGCCTGGTGACCAGCCGGGTGTTCGGCTTTCCGCTGATGCTGCTCATGCTGACGGTCGTCTTCTGGCTCACGATCGCGGGCGCCAACGTGCCGTCGTCGATGCTCGCGACTCTCCTGATCGACACCGTGCATCCGCTGCTGAAGCAGGTGGCTTCCGCCTTCGGCCTGGCCTGGTGGCTCGACGGGCTCCTGATCGACGGCGTGTACCTGGCCACCGCCTGGGTCGTCGCGGTGATGCTGCCGCCGATGGCGATCTTCTTTCCGCTGTTCACCCTGCTCGAGGATTTTGGCTACCTGCCACGGGTGGCGTTCAACCTCGACCGGATGTTCCATCGCGTCGGCGCCCACGGCAAGCAGGCGCTGACGATGGCGATGGGTTGGGGCTGCAACGCGGCGGCGATCGTCTCCACCCGGATCATCGACAGCCCGCGCGAGCGCCTGATCGCGATCATCACGAACAACTTCTCGCTCTGCAACGGCCGGTGGCCGACGCAGATCCTCATCGCTTCCATCTTCATCGGCGGCATGGTGCCGGCGCACCTCGCGGGCGCCGTCTCCGCCCTGTCGGTCGTCGGGGTCGCCGTGCTGGGCGTCTTGCTGACCTTCGCCGTCTCCTGGTTCCTGTCGCGCACCGTCCTGCGCGGCGAGGCGTCCGCCTTCTCGCTCGAGCTGCCGCCCTACCGGCCACCGCGGGTCCTGCAGACGATCTACACCTCGATCATCGACCGGACGCTGATCGTCCTTTGGCGCGCCGTCGTGTTCGCGGCTCCCGCCGGGGCCCTGATCTGGCTGCTTGGCAATATCCGCGCCGCCGACGCCTCGCTTGCCGAGACCCTGGTCGGCGCCCTCGACCCGTTCGGCTACGTCCTGGGACTGTCCGGGATCATCCTCGTCGCGTACATCATCGCGGTGCCGGCGAACGAGATCGTGATCCCGACGATCCTCATGCTGACGGTGCTCGTCGCCGGCCTGCCGGGAGTCGGCGCCGGCGCCGGCGTCATGTTCGAGCTCGATTCCGAGGTCGCGACCGCTCAGGTCCTCGAAGCCGGCGGCTTCACCCTGCTGACCGCCGTCTGCCTGATGCTCTTCTCGCTCGTCCACAACCCCTGTTCGACGACGCTGTACACGATCTGGAAGGAGACCCGCAGCGTTCGCTGGACCGCGGTCTCGGCGCTGCTGCCCATCGCCATGGGCTTCCTGCTCTGCTTCGCCGTCGCCCAGATCTGGAGAGCGCTCGGTTAGCGCGGCGCGGCGCTACTTGCGCCCGTACCGGCGCTGGAACTTCTCGATCTGGCCGGCGCTGTCGACGAAGTGCTGGCGTCCCGTGTAGAAGGGGTGGGACGCGGACGAGATCTCGAGCCGGATCTCGTAGTGCTCGACGCCGTCGATGTCACGGGTCTTGTCGCTCGTCATCGTCGACTGCGAGATGAACTCGGCGTTCGCCGACGGGTCGATGTACACCACGGGGTGCAGCTTCGGATGGATATCGCTCTTCATGGTGTTTCTCGCTTGGGTTGGGCTCAGGGAGGGCGGATACCGCGACGCCTCCGAGGGCGGGTGATGATAACCGAATTATCGTCACGTCAGACGACGATGTTGACCAGCCGCCCTGGCACCACGATCACCTTGCGGGGCTCCTTGCCGTCCATGAAGCGGCGGGCGTTGTCCGAGGTGAGCGCGAGTTGCTCCAGGGTCGCCGGGTCGGCGCCGGCGGGCACCTGGAGCACGTCGCGCTTCTTGCCCATGACCTGCACGACGACATTGATCGTCTCGTCGACCACCAGTTCCGGGTCGTAGGCGGGCCATTCCTGGTGGCAGATCAGGCCCTCGCCGCCGAGCCGGGACCACAACTCCTCGGCGATGTGCGGCGCGAAGGGCGACAGGATGCGCAGGAACGCGTCGAGCAAGGGGCGCGGCACACGGTCGGCGGCGGTCGCCGCGTTGACCCAGATCATCATCTGCGAGATCGCCGTGTTCATGTCGAGCGAGTCGATGTCCTCGCCCACCTTGCGGATCGTCTTGTGGAGCTGCCGTTCCAGGTCGTCGCCGGGTGCCGCTCCGTCGTCGCCGACCTTCCCGGCGAGTTCGCCGGTCCGTTCGTCGACGACCAGACGCCAGGTTCGCCGCAGGAAGCGGTGCAGACCGTCGGTGTCCTTGGTCTGCCACGGCTTCTGCTGGTGCAGCGGCCCCATGAACAACTCGTGCAGCCGCAGCGTGTCCGCGCCCCAGCGGTCGATCACGTCGTCGGGGTTGGCGACGTTCAGCTTCGACTTCGACATCTTCTCGACCCGGGCCTCCAGCGGCTGGTCCGTGCCGGCGAGGAACACCCGGTCGTCACGCCAGTCGACCGTGTCCGGGTGGTGGTACTTCCCCGACTCGTCGCGGTAGCTGTAGGCCAGGATCATCCCCTGGTTGAACAGGCGGGCGAAGGGCTCGGAGGTCGAGACCAGGCCGGCGTCGTACAGCACCTTCTGCCAGAAGCGGGCGTAGAGGAGGTGGAGCACCGCGTGCTCGACGCCGCCGATGTACAGGTCGACCGGCATCCAGTAGCGCTCCAGCTCGCGTGACCAGGGCGCCTCCGTGTTCTTCGGGTCGATGTAGCGCAGGAAGTACCAGCAGGAGCCGGCCCACTGGGGCATCGTGTTCGTCTCGCGCCTTGCCTTGCGGCCGTCCGGCAGGGTGACGATGAGCCAGTCGTCGCCGGCGCGGGCGAGCGGCGGCCGGCCGTCGGCGGTCGGCTTGAACTCGTCGACCCCGGGCAGCTCGACGGGCAGGTCCTCGCGCGGCACCGGCAGGATCTCGCCGGTCGGTTCGCCGTCGTCGCCGAGCACATGGAGGACCGGAAACGGCTCGCCCCAGTAGCGCTGGCGCGAGAACAGCCAGTCACGCAGGCGGTACTCGACCCGGCGCGTCCCGTGTCCCTGCTCGACCAGCCACTCGATCATCCGCTCCTTGGCCTGGTCGACCAGGAGTCCGTCGAGGAAGCCGCTGTTGATCGCGGGGCCGTCTTCGAGGTAGGCGTCGCCCTCCCAGCCGGCCGGCGGTTCGACGGTGCGCACGATCGGCAGGTCGTACTGGACGGCGAAGTCCCAGTCGCGCTGGTCCTGGCCGGGGACGCCCATGATGGCGCCCGAGCCGTAGCTCATCAGGACGTAGTCGGCGACCCAGATCGGGATCGGCTCGCCGGTGCCCGGGTTCGTGGCGTAGGCGCCGGTGAACACGCCGGTCTTGCTCTTGGCCAGGTCGGTCCGCTGCAGCTCGCTCTTGTTGACCGCCTCGTGGACGTAGGTGTCGACCGCGTCACGCTGCTCGGCGGTCGTGATCTCGGAAACGAGCGGATGCTCCGGCGCCAGCACGCAGTAGGTGGCGCCGAACAGCGTGTCCGGCCGGGTCGTGAACACGGGGAAGCTGTCGTCGGCGCCGGCGATCGGCATCCGGATCTCGGCGCCGTGAGACTTGCCGATCCAGTTGCGCTGCATCTCCTTGACGTACTCGGGCCAGTCGACCTGGTCGAGGTCTTCCAGCAGGCGCTCGGCGTAGGCGGTGATCCGGAGCATCCACTGCCGCATCGTCCGCCGTTCGACGGGGTCGCCGGTGTCGACGTAGGCGCCGTCCTTGACCTCCTCGTTGGCGAGCACCGTGCCCAGCGCCGGGCACCACCAGACCGGCACGTCCTCGAGGTAGGCGAGGCCGCGCTGGTGGAGTTCGAGGAAGATCCACTGGGTCCAGCGGTAGTAGTCCGCGGCCGACGTGTTGACCTCCCGTTCCCAGTCGTAGGAGAAGCCGAGGCGCTCGATCTGGCGGCGGAAGTTGGCGACGTTCCGCTGGGTGATGAGGCGGGGGTGCTGGTTCTCGCGCACCGCGGCGCGCTCGGCCGGCAGGCCGAAGGCGTCCCAGCCCATGGGATGGAGCACGTTGAAGCCCTCCATCCGCCTCTTGCGCGCCACCACGTCGGTCGCCGTGTAGCCCTCCGGGTGGCCGATGTGCAGCCCCGCCCCGGAGGGGTAGGGGAACATGTCGAGCACGTAGTACTTGGGCCGGCTTGCGAGCAGATCGGGGTCGTCCGGGGTCCTGAACGCCTCGTGCTCGCGCCAGATCCGCTGCCACTTCGGTTCGATCCCGGCGGCGTCGTAGACGTGCCGGCTCGGCCTGGATGGCTTGTCCCTGGTCGTCATCTGCGTCACCGTCCGGTACGGCTGCGGAGTGTAGCGCCAGGTCCGGCCGCATCTCCGCTACCATCCAAGCTCATGGATCCACTGCACGAACAGATGAGGTCCTGGCGCCGGGACTTTCACCGACACCCCGAACTCGCGTTCGAGGAAGTGGAGACCAGCCGCAAGGTGGCGGCGCTGCTCGATTCCTTCGACGGCATCGAGGTCCACCGCGGCCTGGCCGGCACCGGCGTCGTCGGCGTGCTGAAGTCCGGCTCCTCGGACCGCAGCATTGCGCTCCGCGCGGACATGGACGCGCTGCCGATCGCGGAGGAGAACGAGTTCGAGCACCGCTCCCGGAACCCCGGCAAGATGCACGCCTGCGGCCACGACGGCCACACCGCGATGCTGCTCGGCGCCGCGAAGCACCTGAGCGAGAACCGGTCCTTCGACGGCACGGTCTACTTCTTCTTCCAGCCCGCGGAGGAGAAGGACGGCGGCGCCCGGGTGATGATCGAGGAGGGGCTGTTCGAGCAGTTCCCGGCCGAGGAGGTCTACGGCGTCCACAACTACCCGGGAATGGAGGTCGGTAACTTCGGCCTCTGCGCCGGGCCGCTCATGGCCGCGATCGACGTGTTCGAGTTCGCGGTGACCAGCGCCGGCGGCCACGCCGCCTTCCCTCACGGCACGGTCGATCCGATCCCGATCGGGGCCGAGATCGTCCTCGCCCTGCAGACGATCGTGGCCCGCAACGTGGATCCGCTCCATAGCGCGGTGATCACGGTGGCTCGTGTCCATGGCGGTCACGCGGACAACGTGATCCCGAGCCGGGTCGTTCACGGCGGCTGCGTCCGGGCGTTCCTGCCCGAGGTACAGAAGCTCGTTGAGCGACGGATGCGCCAGATCGGCCGCGGCATCTGCACCGCCCACGGCGCCGGCTTCGAGTTTCAGTACCGCCACTACTACCCGGCCACCGTGAACCACGCCGAGCAGACGGAGAAGGCGGCGAACGCCGCCCGCGAGGTCGGCAGGGAAGTCACCACCAGCCTCGCCCCCGTGATGGGCTCCGAAGACTTCGCCTACATGCTCCAGGAACGCCCGGGCGCCTTCATGTTCCTCGGCAACGGCGAAAGCGCCGGCCTACACACCCCGCGCTACGACTTCAACGACCACGTCCTGCCCATCGGCATGCGCTACTGGACCACGCTCGTCGAGACGCAGTTGTCCGCGTAACGGCGTCGGCGGAACCCGCCCGCATCGTCGTCGTCGCTACGCGCAGTTGCAGAGTTCGATGAAGAAAGCGCGGACGGTGTCGAGGAACTCGGGAGAGCTCAGGGTGGTCATGTGGTTGGCGCCTTCGATGACGTGGAGGCGGTGCTCCTTCATGACATCGACGAGGGCGTCGGCGTTTGGCTTCAGGGGATCGTCGCTGCCGATGATGTTGAGAGTCGGCACCTTGTTGATGCGGAGGAGTTCGGCGTTCACGTCGAGGGCGGGAAAGCTGCGGACGACGGCTGCCAGGGCCATCTGGTCGTTCGAGGCGACCATCGCCAGGCCGATCGCCTGAACCTGTTCGGGGGTCGGTGGTTCCTCGCCGGGCCACAGGAACTCGACGAGGGGACCGCCGCCCTTGCCCGCCTCGAGGGAGACGGCCAGCGCGTCGAACATCGCGTCGTCGCGCAGTTCGGGACTGGGCCAGCCGGCGCCGCCGACGACGGCGGACATCAGCCGATCCGGGGCCAGGGTGACGAGCTTCATCGTGATGAAGCCACCCATCGAGTAGCCGACGACGTGGGCCTGCTGCAGCCGCAGGTGATCGAGCAGGTCGACGACGTCCAGGGCCATCCGCTCGCCGTAGCTTGCGGGGTCGTGCGGCTTTCCGCTCATGCCGTGGCCGCGCTGGTCGACGGCGATGACCTGGAACTCCTCGGCCAGCCGGCCGATGATGGCGGGGCCGCCCCAGTTCGAGGCGGCCGTACCCGTGATGCCGTGAAGCAGCACGACCGGGTCGCCTCGGCCTTCGACGAGGTAGTGGATCTCGACGCCGTCGCTGGCCGTGAAGGACTGGGTTGAGGCGTCGGCTTGCGCGTAGGCGCCGGTGAAGGCGACGAGCGCGATCAGCGTCGTCAGAACGGTTCGGAACATCGGTCGCAGATACGTCGTACTTCTTCTCATGGAGGGGAGGCTATCCGCTTTGTTACGCTGCCGCGGAACGCTGATCGGATCACCACTCACAGGAAGCCATGGACATCGAGAGTGCAGCACGCCGCGTTCGTGAAGACGGTTACACGGTAGAGCCCGACTTCCTGGGCGAAGAGATGCTGGAGCGGCTGCTCCGGGACCTTGCCCCGGTGTTCGACGAGATCGGCAGTCGCATGACGGACGACTACGGCCAGCAGACGATCCACACGCACAACCTGCTGGCCAAGACGCGGGCCGTCGACGAGCTCCTCATGGACGAGGGTCTTCTTGGGCTCGTGGAGGCGGTACTCGGCCCGGACTACCAGGTCTCCGGCGTCGCGGCCATGCGGCCGGGGCCGGGTGACCGCCCCCAGCGGATGCATCAGGATGACGGCCACTATCCGCTTGCGCGCCCGCACTTCCCCCTGATCGCCAACACGCTGATTGCGCTCGATCCGTTCACGGCAGAGAACGGCGCCACGGAGATCGTTCCCGGCAGCCATCGCTCGGCCGATCCGGTCGATCCCGACGTACCGACCGTGACGGTGGAGATGCCGGCCGGAGCTCTGTTCCTGTGGGACGGCGCCGTCTGGCACCGGGGCGGCGGCAACTCGACACAGAACGGGTACCGACGCTCCCTCAACTTCAACTTCAACCTGGCCTGGCTCAAGCAGCGGGAGAACCAGTTCGTCGGCGTGCCGTGGGAGGTCGTGGTGGAAATGCCCGAGAAGCTGCAGGCGTTGATCGGTTACAAGCTGACCAACCGCGGTCTGGGCACGGTGGACTACCGCAACCCCATCGAGACCGTGAAGCGGCGGCTGGCGGAGACAAGGGGGATGATCAGATGACAGCAGCATCCGCGACGGAAACCAGGGATAGCGACTCGAAACCCCGGCGAGCTGCGAGCAGCGAAGACAATGGCTCCGAGTCCACAAACGAGTCGGGCACCGTGATGTCGGTCGTTGAGTCGGCCGTCGAAACGGCCCACAAGGTGGCGCTCGCCGGCGTCGGCGCGGCTGGCGAGGCCGCGGACGCGGGGGCCAAGGTCTTCGACCGGCTGGTCGCGCGCGGCGAGAAGGTCGAGAGCCAGGGCCGGGAGTCCCTGAGCGGCTGGCGGGACAAAGCCGAGGAGAAGGTGCAGCAGGTGCGATCCGCGGCCGAGAAGGGGATCGAACAGACCAAGTCGAAGGCGCGAAGCGGCTTCGAGCAGACCAGGTCGAAGGCGCGGACGGGAATCGACGAGCACCTGGAGCGCCGGCTCGAGAAGCTCGGCGTCCCCGGCGAGGCGGACCTGGAGGCCGTGGTCGAACGGCTGAGCGCGATCGAGGCGCGGCTCGATGCGCTTGAGAAGCCGAAACCGCGGCGGCGGGCGGCGAAGAAGAAGACGCCCGCGAAGGCCGGGTAGGAGCCGGGTTCGCCGGCGCAGCCGGCAGGGGAGTGCTTACGCCGCGCGGCGGCGGGTTCGTCGTTCGACCCGCACGGCGCGGAGGATCCGGCTCACCGTGGCCGGTCGGACACCTTCGCTGATGCGTTCCTCCGCCAGGTCGAAGGCGAGCTTCCACTGCTGCCGCAGGATCGCGTGAGCGGCGAGGAAGCCGTGGCGACGGTCGTACATGTGGGTGGCCTCCGACGTCACGCCGTTCACTTCCAGCACACGGAGACCTTCGCCGCGCCGTAGCGCCTCGGCGCTCGGGACGCGTACGTCGAAGCGGCCGAAGTCGAACCCGTCGTAGGCGGTGCAGATCGCGTTCATCGCTCGTTCCAGTTCCGGGGTGTGCAGGTCGTTGGCGTCCAGGAAGATCGTCCCGCGCGAGTGGGCGCCGACCTGGGTCAGCTCGACTCTCTCGCCGGCGGCAGGGACATGCGTCGCCGCTTCGGGATGCTCCCGCCGGTAGATGTGCGCGATGGCGACCGCGCGCGGGTCGTCCAGGATCAACCGCTCCAGCGTGCTGGTTCCGTCGCCGGTCACGGTGGGGCGGACCTTGTGGGTGATCGAGAAGACGTGCCCGTCGCGCCGGCCTGGGTGGCGGGCCCAGAACACGCCGTACTCCTCGCCCGCCATGTACTCCTGCGCGAGCGCGGGCCCGGGGGTCGCTGCGAAGAACGTCGCCGCTTCGGCCTCGGAGCGCGCGACGGCGACGCCGCGGCCGCGCTCGCCGGTGTCCGGCTTGAGCACGACCGGGTAGCCGAGGTTCTCCTCCTCCAGGAACCGGTCCAGGGCCGCGATGCGTTCCTCCGGGCTGCCGGTCGGCATGCGCCTCCAGGCCGGCAGTGCCGCCCCGATTCCGGCCAGTCCGTCGAGGATGTCGCTCTTCGACTCGCCCAGCAGGCCGCCGAGCGGCATGGCGGGGTTGATCGCGGTAAAGGCCGTCAGGCGACCGCGCCGCAGGCCCTGCCAGAGGATGTAGAGCGCGAGAGGCGGGTAGAACGCCCACATCGGCCAGAACTCCCAGTGCCGGATGCGTAGCAGACGGCCGCGCCAGAGGCGGCGGCCGCGCCAGGTGAAGAGCGGCACGACCACGCTCCGTACGATGAAGATGACGACGGCCAGCGCCAGCGCGGCGCCGAGCAGCCCCCCCGGCAGGCGGCCGCCGAAGCGCTCGACCGCCTCGCGCCCCAGGAGCGCGTTGACGCCGACGAAGGCGGGCGTCCAGATCGCGACGGCGAGAGCGAAGTAGAAGCAGAAGCGGAGCAGGCTCGTGCGCAGGATGCCGGCGGCGAGGCACGTCGGCAGCCGCGTTCCGGGCAGGAAGCGGCTGACCAGCACGACGACCAGGGCTCGCCGCCGCAGCCAGGCGGAGGCTTCTTCGAACCTGGCTTCGCTGACCCACCAGCTGAAAGGCGGCAATCTGAGAGCCGGCCGGCCCAGGACGCGCGCCAGCCAGGCGATGCCGAGGTCGCTGCTCAGGATGCCGACGTAACAGGCGGCGACGGCGACGGGGAAGTCGAGCCGCCCCTGGGCCACGAGCAGGCCGGCTGTGATGCAGGTCAGGTCCTCGCTGGCATACGCGGCGAACACGAGGAGCAGGAAAACGATCAGCAGGGCGGGCCCGGTGAAGGGCGGCAGGTCCAGGTCGTCGAACGGCAGTGCCGCCCGCCGCAGCCGCTCCGCTTCGGCATCGGCGCGCGTGGCCGCCTCGCCCGCCTCGACCCGGCTGACGAAGTCCTCGATCCGGGCTGCAAGGCCCTCGCCGCTGCGGAACAGGAAGAAGTGGCTGTCCGGCCGCATCCACAGCTCGCTGTGCGGCACGATCCGGTGATGCTCCCGTGCCGCGGCGGCCGGCACCAGCGGATCCTGCGCGCCGTGAATGATGAAGACCGGCGCTTCGAGGGACTCCAGGATGCCGCGCAGCGGCCGCTGGTCCGTGTCGTAGAAGTTGCGGGCGTAGGAACGGGCCACGGCCATGTCGAGGGCGCCGAAGTGGGGGACCAGGTTGCGGAGGCCCCAGAACAGGCCGAGTTGGAGCCCATGAAGCCCGTGGTTGACTCGGTAGTCGCCCAGGAGTTCGAGTTCCTGGACGCCGATCGACGACATCAGGATGATGGAGGCCACCCGGTCAGGCGCCTGGTCGGCGAGATGGAGCGCGACGGCGCCGCCCATGCTGAAACCGAGCGCGTGGAACCGCTCGACCTCTAGTCGATCGAGCAGCTTGAGCGTCGAGTCGGCGTGACCGCGCGAGGAGTAGTCGGCGACCCGGTGATCGGAAGCGCCGAACCCGGGCAGGTCGGGCGCGATGGTGCGCCGATTCAAGTCTCGTCGGATGCTGTACCTTACGATGGCCCGGACTTCTTCACGGTCCCCATTGCGGTTGCCGGAATCGTCGCCCGCTTGCCGATCTTCAACCGCTTGGCGAGAGCCTGGTTCTCTGCCCGACGGTTGGGCCGGTTGGCCAGACGACGAACTGCGCAGCAATTCGGACAGCCACTCGGGGAAGATCGCGGGCGCCGTCAGGCGGCTGAAGTTGTCCGCGCTGCCGGGTGATCCGTGCAGGAGCACGAGGGGCAGGGCTTCGGAATCGGGGGAGTCCGTTTCCTTCCAGGCGATGTTGAGGGTGTCCCGTCCGTCTGGCGTAGGGATCTCCATCGTCGGTTTGTCGATGATCGTGAACGGCACCCGCGTGGTCTCGCTGTCGAGGGCAGGAACCTCGATCGTTGGTGGCTCTTCGGGGACGGTCGGGTACTGATCACGTGCAAATCGCACGGCCGTCGAGACCAGTAGCAGCGCGCAGTACACGCCGATCGCCATGCGAAGCCAGGACCGGCGCCCCATGCGGGTGGTCATGGGAAGCGGCGATCGCCGACCGAGGCTGCAGCTTCCTCGCTCGAGGTCATGGGGCGGAACGCCGCGGTCATCCGCGCCCGCAGCCCGCGGGCGAGTTCCTTGCGATCGGCGTGACGGATCGATTCATCGCCGAACTCGAGTTCCGCATCGATCCGGCGGAGCTTGAGCAGTTCGGGCGCGTGCGGCGTCATCGGCATCTCGCCCCACCAGGCGACGCTCAGGAAGGCGGGGTCCTCGTCATCCGGTGTCTCGTAGCGCAGAACGGACCAGTGGACCGGGAGTTCCCGGGCGGCGGCCGGCGCCAGCAGGGAGGGCTTGAGGGTGGCCACGGCATCGCCGGGGGTCGAGGTGCCCTCGGGGAAGAGGATGACCGGGTCGCCGGCCACCAGGGCTTCGGCGATCTGTTCGCCGACCCGGGTCACGTCGCGGCGCCGGCCGCGGTCGACGAAGATGATGTCGACCGTCCGGCACACGGTGCCCGCCAGAGGCCAGTCCGCGATCTCGGCCTTGGAGACGAAGCGGGCGGGCGAATGCGCCGCGAGGACCAGGATGTCGACGTAGGAGATGTGGTTTGAGACCAGCAGGCAAGGCGCCGCCGGCGGCGCGCCCCGGACCGTGACCCGGCAGCTCAGGACGGCCAGGCAGGCGCGGCCCCAGCGGCGCATGATGCCGGCGCGGACCTTCCGCCACGTCGGGTAGCGGCGTGCGAGAAACGGCTTCAGGACGAAGAGCGGCAGCCAGGCGGCCAGGGTTAGGAGGAGGAACGCCGGGCCACGCCAGGCCAGCCGGCAGACGGGCAGGAGGCGCATTCCCTCAGGCGTCGGCGGCGTGCGTCGCCGATTCGACCCGCGGTGCCCCGTCGAGTCCGAAGATCAGCCGGATGCGCCGGCTGAGCGTGGCCGTGTCCATCAGCACCAGGTAGTCGATCGTCTTGAAGTCGCGGTCGATGGCCGGCCGGCTGCAGACGAGGGCGCCGTAGCGCAGATAGGTCGCGAACAGTGCCGGTATCTCGACGTCCGGACGGTTCTCGACGACCTCGGGCGATGCCTCGCATCGGGCGTGATCGAGGACCGGCACGTCGAGGTCGGGCCGGACCTTTCCCGCGGCGACGAGCTGCCTGTAGAGCCGGATGCCGGCGGCCTGGTCCTGGCTGGTCAGGGAGCAGCAGCCGAACAGGTAGCGGAGCCGGTTGTGCACCATGTAACGGGCCAGGCCCTGCCAGAGCAGGAACAACACGGTCCGTTTCCGGTGCCGGCGGTGGATACAGGCGCGGCCGATCTCGACCGATTGCTCGAGGACGCTGCCGGGCAGTGCGTCCAGGTCGTACTCGATGGCCGAGTAGAAGCCGTTGCCGCGGGTCGCCATCGCGGCGGTCTGCATCCGGTAGGTGCCGATCATGGTGCCGTCGGTTCGCTCCACCAGCATGTGGTGACAGTTCGCGTCAAAGTCGTCCGTGTCGCGGCCGGTCTCGTAGGACTCGTCCAGCCCCTCGCCCAGCTCCAGGTTGAAGACTTCGAAACGCAGCGTCAGCAGCCGGTCGATGTCCTCGGCGGTTCGGGCGAAGCGCAGGCGGTAGGTGCCGGCTTCGATCTGGCCGTCGGGCAGGTGTTCGGGGCTGGGAACGGTACCGCCGCTCGAACCGGTTGCCGAGACGTTGCTGCGTACCGGTTCAGTCATCGGCTGTTGCAGTCCCGGGTTCGCGCACCGCCGGGGCGACGACGGATGGGACCGGGGCGCGTGTCGGTCTGATGGTGATCGTCCGCAGGAACAGGCGGTTGTCGCGCCGTCTCAGGGTTCCCCACACCTCGACCGGTTCCCCCACCCACTCGAGGAGCTCGCGCCCCAACGGCTGGCCCTGCGGGTTCAGCAGATGGACCAGGTGCCGCTCTCCGCCTTCCGTCCGCACCAGGAGCGCGGCCGGGATTCCACCCCGGATACAGAGCGAGGCGCAGTCCCGGTGGGGTTTGCCGCGGCCCGGCTTCATGGCGCCGAGATAGCACTTCGTATCGACGATCTCGCCCACCAGGGTCTGTCCGCTTACGCGAATGACGTTGGTTGCTGCCTCGGCCTCCGGACCGCCGCTCTCGCTGTCGAGGGCCGAGCCGCTGGTCGCCGGAGCGGCCGTTGCGTCCGGCTCGATGGCGGGTCCAGCTTCGGTCGCTCCCTCGGGAAGCTCGAGGGAATGCACTTCGAGCATGGCCGCTTCCGGATTCCGGATCAGCGTGCCCGAGAGCCCGGTCTTCCTGGATCGCGAGGGTGTCCAGGGCGGGCTGGGCTCGCTGTCCACGTCGAGTCCGTGCTTGCCGACTCCAACCAGTAGATAGCCCTCGGCCGGTCCGTTCGCGGTCAGCAGCCGGGGATGCGGATCGACGAGCAGTTCACCCTCGTAGCCCCGCACCGTGCCGTACTCGAACACGCCCTCGTCGAACCGTTCCAGCAGCAGCGCCAGGACGGCGCCGAGAACCGCGGCCAGCAGCAGGAGGCCGATCGCGACGCGGCGCGCGAAACGCGAGACACCGGGCGGCGTCTCGTCGACGTAGCCGACGTAGAACCCGGGTGGCGCGTTCCGTGCCACACGCGACCCGGTCCGTGAGCCCGTCAGCGGGCTCATGGACGACACCCGGGTGGCGCGTTCCGTGCCACACGCGACCCGGTCCGTGAGCCCGTCAGCGGGCTCATGGACGACACCCGTTGTGGCGCTCGCCGGTCACGAGGGCTCCCCGGCGCCGGACGCGGTGCCGAGCCGTGCCGGTTCAGCATGCGTTCCGGGCGGATTGGGCCGCGGATCGACCAGCACCCGACCCCCCGCCACGCGAACGTTGAAGGTCGGAATCGTCTCGGTGAACGGTGGCGGCGAACAGCCGTCCTCGGGACGGTACTGGTAACCATGCCACGGGCAGGTGATGCAGCCGTCGATGACCCGGCCTTCGCCCAGCGGGCCGTTCTGGTGCTGGCAGACGTTGGAGACGGCCGCGATCCGTTCGCCGCCGTCCGCTCGATAGCGAAACACGGCCACCCGCTCGCCGCTGAGGAGGAAGATCCGGGCCCGGTCGAGGGGGATGTCGGAGACGGCGCAGACGTTGACTGCGGAGCCCTCCGCTTCGGTGGGCAGCGCCAGGGCACGTTCGCGCCAGCCGGCCACGAGGTGCAACGAGGCGATGCCGGCCAAGCCGATGCCCAGCAGGACGGCCAGCGCCGGCGGCCGCTCTGGAACCTGGAGGCTCCCCAGCGCCACGTGGACCAGGATCAGGCCGTACGCCACGTAGACCAGCATGTGAAGCGACTTCCAGACCGGCGCCGTCAGGTTCGCGAGCCAGAAGTCGTGCGAGGTCGCCGCCAGCAGGAACAGGATGACGAGCGCCGCGAGGCCGAGCGCCTGGAACGGGAACTGGGTCAGGCTGTCGTAGTTCCCGTTGCTGGCCAGCACGCTGACCAGGGGACTCAGGACCCCGAGGCCGTGGAACTGGACGATCGAGAACCCGCCGTGGGCGAGAGCCAGCAGGAACGCGCAGACGCCGAGGTGGCGGCGGTTGTAGAGCAGGGGCAGGAACCGCCGGTCGAGCCGGCAAAGCGGCCCGATTACGAGCACGAGGTGCAGCAGCAGCAGGGCGCCGGCGCCGAAGCCGCGGATCAGCAGGGTTTCGATCGTGGCCTGCGGCCGCGTAGCGGCTCCGATTCCGACGAAGAGACCGAGGAACACGAGGACGCCGGCCGCGATCGTCAGGTCGTAGAGCTTCTTGTTGCGGTTCCAGAGGACCGCCTGGTACCCGGCGCTCACGGCTCGACGGCGTCCGTCGCGACCTCACGCGCTTCGGGAAGGGCGTCCACGAGCGGCGGCTCGGGACGAAGGAGGACCGCGGCGGCGAGCAGGACCGCCAGGACGGGGAACAGCACCGTCCAGACCAGGCGGTGACGCCGTCGCAGGCCGCGGATCATCCGGAGGCCCGCCTCGGTCGACCGGTGGCCGCCTCGCGATGAGCGTTGCGCTCCGAGGGGGGCTGCCGGCCGGCAAGCCACCTCCGCAGAAGGACCGGCCAGAGCACGGCGACGCCGGGGAGGATGATGAGCCGGAAGCCCAGTCCGGCCGATCGTGCCGCGGGATCGATCCGGCCGACGCCGCGCCAGGCGAAGAACGGAGCAAAGGCCAGCCCGCAGGCGATGTACACGGTGCAGAGCAGCACGACGACCTCGGCGGCGCGCACGATGGACATCGCCGGGAGTATACGCGCGCGACGCGTCGAAATCTGCCGTAGACTCCGACCGTTTCGACGAGCAACCAGGAACCCGAGGGAAGAGAACATGCCGGTCACCCATCGTTCGAACGCGTCGATTCGCAAGGCTGGTCCGAGGTGGTGCCTGCTGTCCGTCCTGTTGCTCGCAGCGGCGCTTCCCGCCGCCGGCCAGGAGATGACCGTGGAGGCCTACGAGCCGCGTTCGAGCCTCAAGGTGCCCGGCGGTCCGGTGACCCGCGCGAAGTTCCCCTTCGTCGACGCTCACGGCCACCTGCGCGCCAGGGATCCGGCCCGGATCGACCAGATGGTCAAGGAGATGGACGAGATGAACATGGCCGTGTTCGTCAACCTGAGCGGCGGCTCGGGTGAGGGACTCAAGGCGAACCTTGCCGCGACGAAGGGCCGCTACCCGAACCGGTTCGTCGTCTACGCGAACGTCGACTTCTCCGGCATCGGCGAGCCCGGCTGGGGCGAGGAGGCCGCGGCACAGCTCGAGGCGGACTTCCATGCCGGCGCGCAGGGGCTCAAGATCTACAAGAACCTCAGCATGTTCCAGACCGACGTCGACGGCAACCGGGTGGCGGCCGACGATCGGCGCATCGATCCGGTATGGGCGATGGCGGGCGAGCTCGGCATCCCGGTCCTGATCCACGTCGGTGAACCGTCGCCGTTCTGGGACCCGTGGGACAAGCACAACGAGCGCTGGCTCGAACTCAAGATGTTCCCGAACCGGCGGCGCGACGACGCGACCCGCTTCGCTCCGTTCGACCAGACGATGGAGGAGCAGCACAACCTGTTCCGCAATCACCCGAACACGACCTTCATCAATGCCCATCTCGGCTGGTTCGGCAACGACCTGGAGGGGCTCGGCAAGCTCCTCGACGAGCTGCCGAACGTCTACACGGAGCTCGGCGCGGTCCTGGCCGAACTCGGCCGGCAGCCGATCACGGGCGCCGCCTTCATGGAGAAGTACCAGGACCGCGTCCTGATGGGCAAGGACTCCTGGGATCCGATCTGGGGCTATCACGTGTACTTCCGCGTGCTGGAGACGCGGGACGAGTACTTCGACTACTACCGCAAGCGCCACGCCCACTGGAAGATGTACGGGCTCGGCCTGTCTGACGAGGTACTTGAGAAGGTCTACTTCCGCAACGCGCTGAAGATCATCCCCGGCCTCGACCGGAGCCTCTTCCCGGAGTAGGCCCGCTGCGTCAGGGCCCGGTCGCTTCGCTGCCCTCCATGGCTTCCGGTTCGGGCGAACCGGTGCAGTCGCCGCAGTGGACGTCGTCGACCGCTTCGCCGGCGGCGAGCGACGCGACCCAGTCGCGGACCTTCACGCCGTCGGATTCGTACGTGTAGAACTGGGGCCGCAGCATGATCGTGTGCAGCTCGCCCGCCGCGATGTAGCTCCGGTAGTTGTCCTGGCCCTCGAGCGCCGCGTCGATGTCGGCCTCGTTGGCGTCGAGCAGCGGCTGCAGACCGCCGCTGACATCGGTGCCGGCAATCTCCAGGAACTGAATCTGGACATCGTCTTCCGCGGTGTCGTAGCGCGTGAACATCGCCTCGGGGTGGGCCTTGGCGGCCTGGATGTACAGAGCCTCGAACGAGAAGTTGTCGGTGTCGACCTCGTTCATGTTCTCGAAGTGCGCGAGGGCGGCCAGGGTTCCCCAGGATTCGTGCGGCCGGCCGTCGGAGAGGTTGCGGTAGCCGCCGGCGCCGTCGCCGAGGGCGGTGACGCGGGCGTCGGGATAGCTCTCCGCGAAGTGGCGGGCGTAGACCGGCGAGGGGATCGAGCCGGCGCTCGAACCGGTGATGAACACGGTCTCGGGACCCAGGAAGTGCTCGTAGGTCCAGTCGAGAGCCGCCCTGCCGTTCGTGTAGCCGCGATGGTGGATGGTGAACTCGCGCGCCGGCGCATCCTCGGTGGCCGCCGCCTCGTAGACCGTGTCGCTGTCGCCGATGTGGACGTCGCCGGTGCAGTAGGGCACGAAGACGAAGCTGTGGTCGGCGAACGGATTGTCGGGGTGGTTGAACGCGGCGATCCCGTGGGCCGCGCCTTCCTCGGGCTCCGTGCCGCTCGGAGACCGCATCTCCTCGATCGCGGTCATCGTGTACGTCGGCCGGCCCTGCGGGTCGCAGGTTTCGGCGGTCCAGCAGCCGCCCCCGCCCTGGAGGTAGAAGACGAGCTGGGTCGGATCGGCCTTGCGGACGAAGAACCGGAACGGCGAGCCGTCCGAGCAGGTCGTGCTCGCGCCCGGTGTGATCGTGTTCCAACCTTCGGCGAGGTCGGCAAGCGGCGCCTCGAGGTCGACCGGTTCGGGGGCTTCCTCGGCCGGGGCGCAGGCGAGTGCGGCCAGCGCCAGCAGGGCGACGGTCACGATGAGAGAGGTGGTGTGGCGGTTCTTCATGCTCGTTCTCCTTCGTTTCGATGGCTGGCGTCAGCGGCCGGGCGCGAGCTTCGCCAGGGCGTCGAGGTCCGCTCCGGGCTTTCCGTCGGGGCGGAACGCCTGGATGCAGACGTGATCGGCGCCGGCGTCCCAGTGCGCCTGGATGCGTTCGCGGATCTTGTCTTCCGTTCCCCAGGCGACCAGGGCGTCGACCAGACGATCGCTGGCCTGGAACTCCTGCCAGTCGTCCTCGGTGTAACCCAACTCGAGCAGGCTGTTCTGGTAGTTCGGGGCCCGCAGGTAGACGTAGAGGTTGGCGCGGCCGATCTTGCGGGCGGCTTCGGCGTCCGTCGTCAGGATCACCTTCTGCTCGGGACAGAGGAGCGGCCCGTCGCCCATGATCTCGCGGGCCCGCCGCGTGTGCTCGGGCGTCACCAGGTAGGGGTGGGCGCCGTCGGCGCCGGTGGCGGCGAGCTTCAGCATCAGCGGCCGGAGCGCGGCGATCACGATCGGCGCCTCCTGTTCGGGCTCGGGACCTCGGTAGAACGCCTTGCCGACTGCCTCCAGGTACTCGCGCATCTTCGGCACGGGCGGCTTGTACTCGTGGCCGCGCAGGTGAGTGACCAGGTGCGGATGGGAGACGCCGAGGCCGAGGACGAAGCGGCCCGGCAGCATCTCGGACAGCGTCTTGTGGACCGCCTTCGTCGTCATCGCGTCGCGGGCGTAGATGTTCGCGATGCCGGTGGCGTGGGTGATGCGTTCTGTGCGGGCTCCGAGGTAGGCGACCAGAGCGAACGGGTCCCGGCCGATCGCCTCCGGCGTCCACAACGCGTCGTAGCCCTGGGCCTCGATGCTTGCCGCGAACTCGGCCGCCTGGGGCGCGGAGAGGCCGTCGAGGCCGGCCCATACGCCCAGCCTGCCGAGGATGTTTGTGGAATCCGTCATCGCTCGAGTGCCCCTCCGCCTGGAATCGAGCGCCGACCGTATCAAGGTGTCCGGTGCTAACGTCCCGGCCCGATGACGACCGCCTACGCGAAGCGCGCCTGGGCCTGGGAGCACTGGTTCGGCTTGACGGGGCTCGTCGCGCTGGTCGCCGGTGTCTACATCGGGCTCTTCGTGGCGCCCACCGAGCGCTTCATGGGCGAGGTCTACCGGATCCTCTACGTCCACGTGCCGCTGCAGTGGAACGCGCTGCTCTGCTTCTTCGGCGCCGGCTTCGTGGGCGCGGCTTCGCTGTGGAAGCGCAAGGCCTGGATCGACGGCATGCTGGTCGGTGTGATCGAGGTCGGCGTGGTGCTGGAGACCGCCGGGCTGCTCTCCGGCATCGTGTGGGCCAAGCCGACCTGGGGCGTCTACTGGGCCTGGGATCCGCGGCTGACCTTCACCTTCGTCATGTGGCTGACCTTCCTGGGCGTGCTGGCGCTGCGGCGCTTCGCCGAAGAGCACCAGCGAGCGCCGTGGACGGCGGCGGCGAGCATCGTCGCCTCGGTCAACGCGCCACTCGTCTACTACTCGGTCAACTGGTGGCGGAGCATCCACCAGATGCAGTCGTCGCCGGAGACCGTGCACACGACGATGATCCTGCCGCTCCGGATCAACGCGATCGCCCTGCTTCTCGTCTGTGTGTGGTTCGTGGCGCGGCGCGCCCGCATCTCGCTGGCGCGTCGCCAGGCCGAAGCCACCGCGCCGCCGCCGCGCATTCTCACCACGGGCTGATCGGGAGACCATCCATGACCGCGCCGAACTACGAACAGGTCCTGGTCGAAGACCGGGGCCGTACCCGCATCGTCACCCTGAACCGGCCGGACAAGCTCAACGCCTGGACCCGGCAGATGAACTTCGAGCTGGTCGACGCGATCGAAGCCGCCAACGACGACCGGGATCTGGCGGCCATCGTCGTCACCGGTGCGGGGCGCGGGTTCTGTGCCGGCGCCGACATCGGAGCGCAGTTCAAGGCCCGGCTGGACGGCGGCGAGGCCGCGGAGGAGGTCGACCGCAGGCCGACGCGCCCCTGGGTGGAACTGGTGCGGGAGTCGAAGCCGATGATCGCCGCGATCAACGGCGTCGCCGTCGGCGTCGGGATCACGCTGGCCCTGCCCTTCGATGTGATCGTGCTTTCGGAACGCGCCCGCGTCGGCATGTTCTTCGTACGGATGGGGCTGGTGCCGGAACTCTGCTCGTCCCACTTCCTGGTGCAGCGCGTCGGCTGGGCGAAGGCGAGCGAGATGTGCCTGACCGGAAGTCTCTACGACGCCTCGGAACTTGAGGCGATGGGCTTCGCCAACGCCGTCGTGCCGCACGACGAGACGCTGGAGCGGGCGCTCGAGATCGCCGACCGGATCGGCGAGAACGCCGACAGCTCGCTTCGCGCCGTCAAGCGCCTGCTGACGAAGAACGGCTCATCGCACGATCTCGACGAGGTCCACCGCCGCGAAATCGAAGAACTCCAGGCCGCCTACCAGAGCGACGCTCACCGCGAAGCCGTCGCCGCCTTCATGGCGAAGCGCTGAGCCGACACTTGTCGGTGCGCCGGCCCTTAAGGCCGGCGCCCTATCGCTACTGGGGGTTGCGACACCGTCAAGCGACATAGCAGCGTGTTCTGCGTCTCGAGGTCGGGCGACCAGATCAGGCGCGCTCCGTATCGCCACGAGATGGCGTCGTAGCCGCCCTTGGGCCTGACCGCCGCCGCGCTGTGCTCGACCGCTGACGGCCAGTCACTGTCGTCGAATCCGGGCATGCGCCAGCCTTCGGGCTCCGGCGTTGCCGTGAATTGGCAGGGGCCGACGCCGGCCTCCGGATCGGCCTCGTCCGCGCAGGCGCGGTCGAGCGGCGCTTCGTGGATCACCAGGCAACGCCAGTCGGAGTCGGTCACGGCGATCGGCTCCCCCGTTTCGGCGTTCGTGAACTGCGCGATGAGTCCGCCGTCGCCCATCTGCTGGTTGCCGCGGCCGATGTACTCCAGGCCCGTGTCGTTCTCCTTGAAGTCCTTGGCGACGAAGTTCAGTTGCAGGGGGTAGTCCGCGTTGAAGACGAACGCCTCGCCGTTGAACGACCGCTCCGTAGTGATCGACACGGAATCCTCGATGATCAGGCGGTCGCCCACGTAGAAGGCGAACCAGTTGTCGGCCCAGACCTCGCCCTTGATGGACGCGGTGCCAGGACCGTCGACAAGCGTGACTTCGGCCGGGGCGCCGCTACCGCCGCACCCGACGAGAACGGCCGACAGGATCGTGAAGGTCAGGGCCTCTTTCATACTGGTCAGGACGCTCCGGCGGGACGGCGTGTTTCGGGAAGCGTCAAGGCAGCGCGAACGCCATCAACTCCGGGACGCCATCCGTCTCGCGCCTGCCGGCGACCGTCAGCGCGATGTACTGCCTGCCCTCCCAGAGGTACGTCATCGGCGTGCCGAGCCCGCGCGCCGGCAGGGGCACCTCGGCGATCACGTCGCCGGTCCGCTTGTCCCGGGCGACGAGGCGGTTGCCGCCGTCGTCCTCCGGAGCGTGCTGGCCGTGGATCAGCAGGGTCTTCGTCAGCAGCGGCCCGGTGTAGGTGTCACCGCCTAGCGGAGGCAGGTCGAGGTCCACGAGAAGCGGGTGGTTGCGCAGCGTGTCGTTGTTGCCCAGCGGCTTCATCCACACATGCTCGCCGGTGAAGAGGTCGATCGCGGTCATCCGCGTGTACGGGGGCTTGAACAGGGGCAGCCCTTCCGGCATCTCGGGACGCCGACCGCGACCGCCGTGGGTGTAGCGGAGCGTGCCGCCTTCCAGGGGGTCGGGCGTGTAGAAGGTGACCATGCTGAACGCGTTCCGCGACGGCACGTAGAGCCAGCCGGTCTCCGGATCGACCGCGGCGCCGTACCAGTTCGCGCCGCCTCCGGCCGACGGCCGGAAGATCGTGCCGCGCTTGCCGCCGGGTTCGGGCAGGGACGGCGGCGTGTAGAGCGGACCGATCCGGTAGTCCTTGACGACGTCGAGGGCCATCCGCCTGATCTCGGGCGTGAAGTCGGCCAGGTCGTCTTCGGCGACGCCCTGGTACTCGAACGGCGCCGGCTTCGTCGGGAACGGCTGGGTCGGCGCGGCGGTGTCGCCGGGCATCGTCGCCGGCGGCACCGGCCGGTCCTCGATCTCCCAGACCGGCTGGCCCGTGACGCGGTCGAAGACGTAGAGGAAGCCCTGCTTGCTGACCTGGGCGACGATCTGCCGGGCGCCGTCGCCGTCTCCACCCGGGAGGTCGATCAGGGTCGGCGCGGCCGGGAAGTCATAGTCCCAGAGGCCGTGGCGGACGGCCTGGAAGTGCCAGAGCTTCTCGCCCGTCTCGACGTCGACCGCGACCAGGCTCTCGGAGTAGAGGTTGTCGCCTGGGCGGTGGCCGCCGTAGAAGTCGTTCGTCGCGGTGCCGATCGGCAGGTAGACGATGCCGTTCTCGTTGTCGCCGGAGAGCATGGTCCAGACGTTCGCATTGCCCGAGTAGCGCCAGGACTCGTCCTCCCAGGTCTCTACGCCTTCGTCCCCTTCCTGGGGCACGGTGCGGAACACCCAGCGGAGCTCGCCGGTGCGCGCGTCCCAGCCTCGCACCCAGCCCGGGATCGACTCCTTCGTGATCCGGCGGTCGGCGATCGAGGCGCCGGTGACGACGACGTCCCGGACCACGACCGGCGGCGACTGCATCGAGTAGAGCAGGGCGTTCAGGTAGTCCCGCTCGCCGCGGTTCGCGCGCGGCAGGTCTTCCATCAGGTCGACCCGGCCGCCGTCTCCGAAGTCCTCGTTCGGGCGGCCGGTCCGGGCATCGACCGAGAGCAGGTAGCCGTCGCCAGTGCCCCAGTAGACGCGGCTGTCCGCGTCGTCGCCTTCTTCTCCGTTCGTCCAGTACGCGACGCCGCGCTGGTTCCAGACCACGGTCATCGTCGTCGTGCCGCTTTCGTAGCTCTTCGGGTTGTACGCCCAGACCGTCCGGCCGGTCCCGGGATGAACTGCGGCCCCGATCGAGATCGGCGTGTTCAGGAACAGCAGCCCCTCCTGCATCAGCGGCGTCGCCTTCAGGTTGCGGATGAAGGGAGCGCGGCCGGCGCGCCAGAGCAGCGGATCGTCGTCCTTCAGCCGGCTGAAGATGACGTCGCGGTCGGCGTACCACTCGCCGCCCGCCTCGGACTTGCTGAGGAAACCGTCGACCGACCGCCAGCGCCAGGCGACCTCGAGTTCGCCGAAGTTCGCGGCGTCGATCTGATCGAGCGGCGAGTACTTGGTCGATCCTGTGTCACCGCCGTAGCTCGGCCACTCGCCGGCCGGGGCGCCGCGCTGGGCGGCGGCCGGGGCGGTCAGGAGAAGGGCGATTGCGGCGAAGCCGGCGGAGACGATGCGAGTTCCCGGCATGATGACTGCGCATCGTATCCGCCCGTCAGTCGGCGCCCCGCACGCGGCCTAGTCCGACCCCCGCCGCCGCTCCGATCAACGCGAGGAGTCCAGCCAGCACGGCGAGCGGCGCGGTCGCCCGGCGAGCCAGGTCGGCGGAGTCCCCGTCCACGAGGCTGAACGTCGGCACGTCGGCGAGGACGCCGGCGTTCATCTGCTCGTCGGCCATGATCGCGGGGACGAAGAACTCCCGCCACCGCTCGGCGAACACCCGCACCTGGGACTGGAAGTCGGCGAAGCGCGCGTCGCCCGTCCCCGCGGCGTCGAGCAGCGCTTCCTGCGCCAGGAGCGCCGGCGACAGGAAGCGGTAGCGGCGCACCAGCGCCGTCTGTTCGGCGCGGCGGGCATCGTGCTCCGCCGCGACTTCCTCCAGGCGGCCGTTCACGGCGTCCGTAGCGGCCCAGGAGAGCGCGCCCAGACCGGGCTCGTCGGCGACCACGCCTTCCGCCATCTCCGGATGGTCCTCCAGGTAGCGCGCGAGGAGCTCGCTGCGCTGGTTCACGGCGTCGTTCGATGCCTCGCGCTGGGCCGTGACCATCTCGACGCGCGACGGCAGCGGGTGCAGCAGGCCGGCCGCCGCGTTGATCGCTGCCGGCAGCACCACGACGAGCACCAGCCACGCGCCCACCAGGACCGTCGCGTTCCAGGCCGAGGATCGGCCGAGCGCGTTGACCCACGCCGCGAGCGCGAACCAGAAGAGCGAGTAGGCGACGACCGTGACGCTCCAGAGGAGCAGCCGGCCGGGCGAGCCGAAGCCTCCGGTGGCCAGGGCGCCGAGCAGGGAGACGCCAAGCACGATTCCCGCGACCACCAGCGCCCGGAACGCGAGCTTCACGGTCACGACGCCCCGGGCCGACACCGGCTGCGAGAGGGTCAGCGCCAGCGTGCCCTGCTCGCGCTCCTCCGACAGGACGTTGAAGCTGAGGGCCAGAACGAGCAGCGGCAGCAGGTAGACCACCGCGAAGGCGAGGTCGAACCGCCCAACCATCAGGTTGAGTGGATTCTCGACCTCGCCGTTCTGGTGAAACGACGCCTCGTTGGTGTAGATGTTGACGTCGTAGTAGTAGGGGAGGAGATCGCTCTGACCGATCGCGAGGGCGGTCAGAGGGCCCGGCGCCAACACGGCCGTGTGGCTACCCGAAGGTCCACCCAGCACGCGGGGCGAGCGAGGGTCGGCGAAGGGCGAAGAGGGCTGGCCGCCGGCCTCGATGGCTTCCAGTTCCTGCCGCAGGGCGCTGGCGCGCTCGACGTTGCCGCTCGTCGTGGCCTCCACGGTGCGTTCCTGGAACCGCAGCCAGACGACGCCGTTCGTCAGCGCGTAGCCGAGCAGGACGACGAAGAGCCCGAGGGCGATCTTGAGGGGCCGATCGGCCATCAGCAGACGCCACTCGTTCTTCAGCACGGTTCGCGCCGTCACCTTAGGCCACCTCCGCCCGCCGGACCTGAGCGGACGCGAGCAGGACGGCGCCCGCCAGCCACGCGCCCAGCACGGCAAGCGACAGGATTCGGTTGCCCAGCACCCAGCCCAGGGGCGGGGCTTCGTACTCCAGCGGAGGCACGGATTCCCAGAGCTCGGCGCCCGCGGCGTACGAGAAGTCGCCGGTCAGCGAGTTCTCGGTCATGTCGCCGTTCATCTGCCGCATGAGATCGCGGCGGTAGGTCTCCGCGGCTTCGGCGAAGTGCCTGTGCTGCTCGACATCCGTTCCCGCCAGGCCCATCGACAGCGTGCGAACCGCGATCGACGGGGCCGCCGCCGCCAACGCCTCCTGCAGGATTCCCTGGCGCCTGAAGGCGTCCCACAACGCGCCGTAGTTGCGGTCGAAGATCCGGTTGGAGAACTCCTCGCTCTCCTGCAGATAGACGCCCACCGCGTTGATTGGCAGGTCCTCGACCCGTTCCACTCCGTACTCGGCGAGCAGCCGTTTCGTCGACTCGTCCCGGTCCGGCGGGGCGATGTCCTCGACACCGTCGGCCATCTCGCGTTCGACGGTACGAGCGAACTCGAAGGCGGAGGGCGTCGCGTAGACCCGCTTCGACAGGTCCACCGCGACGCGCGGCGCGACGAGGCCGTTGACCACCCACACTGCCAGCAGGAACACCAGCGCGGTGCGCGACGACCGTGCCCTCGCCGACACGGCGAGAGACAGCGCCAGGAAGACGACGAAGTAGGCCAGGTAGGCGCCGGCCAGGACGGCGCCCCGAGCCACCGGCGACGCCGTCGGACCGGGATTCGCGACGACCAGCGCCGCCGCTCCCGCTACCGCCGCCGGCACCAGCAAGAGCGCCAGCGCTCCGGAAGCGCCCAGCGCCTTGCCCAGGGCCAGCTCTCTCCAGCCGACGCCGGTGGCCACCAGTTGGCGCAGCGTTCCCCGTTCGCGCTCGCCGGCGAAGGCGCCGAAGGTCAACAGGATGATCAGCAGGGGCACGAGATGCTGCAGCACCTGTGCAGCCGTCAGAGCCCCTATCCGCTGCGCTGCCGTCGCATCCTGGGCCGGACGCAACAGGAAGTCGTTCTGCCGATGCGCCTCCAGCCACACGGAGGTGCCGGTGAAGGGATCCACGCCTTCGTCGACGAAGGACAGCGCCAGCCGGGGCTTGAAGGCGTAGACGCCGTAGTGCGCCGCCGAGTGAGGGTTCTTCTCGCCCTGCGTCTCCCAGTGCTCGCGGGCCGTGGCCTGCGCGGCCGTAAGTTCCTGGCTTGCCCTCCGCGTCTGGACCCAGCCGTGAGCCAGTGAGACGAGCAGCAGCGACCCCACGAGAATCGCGGACCAGCGAAAACGGCCGTCCCGGATCATGTCGGCGAACTCCTTGCGGACGATGTGGTGGATCATCGCGGTCCCCCGTTGTCGCTTACATGTTCGAGATAGACGCGCTCGAGATCGGCATGGCCGATCTCGGCGGTGCTCAGCTCCGTGACCAGGCGTCCGTAGTGCATGATGCCCACTCGGGTGCCGGTGTCCTTTGCGCGAAACAGGTCGTGAGTCGCCATCAGCACGCCGACGCCGCGATTCCTGAGCCGCTCGACCAGCGCCGAGAACTCGTTGGAGGCCGTGGGGTCGAGACCGGACGTCGGTTCGTCCAGCAGTAGCGCGTCGGCCTGCTTGGCGATGGCGATCGCGATGCCGACTTTCTGGCGCATGCCCTTGGAGTAGGTGGATACCCGTCGCCCTGCCGCCTCGCCGTCCAGGCCGGCTTCGACGAGAATCTCGACCAGTCGCTCCCGGCCCAGCGATCCCTGACCGCCCAGCGCGGCGAAGTACTCGAGGTTCTCGATCCCGCTGAGGTTCCGATACAGCATCACCTGCTCGGGGATGTAGGCGAGCCGGCGCTTGGACTCGCGGTCGTGAGTGGACACGTTCAGGCCGGCTACGAGGGCCTGACCCGCCGAGGGCGCCACGAAGCCGAGGAAGAGGTTGATCGTCGTGGTCTTCCCCGCGCCGTTGGGACCGAGGAGGCAGTAGACCTCTCCGGGCGCGATCGCCAGATCCAGGGAGTCGAGGGCTCGCGTACCGCCGTAGTCCTTGGTCAGTCCGCGAGCTTCGAGAAGGGGAGCGGCCCCCGTGTGCGACTCGTGCGATTCGGTCATTCTCCTCCTCCTTCTCCGCGCCAGACGTTGTCGGTTGGCGAACGCTCGAACGACGGCCAGGCGTCGATGATCGTGAAGGGCGCTTCGGTCCCGGCGGTCGCGGGCACCGGTCCGATCCGGTGGCGCTCATCGCTGCCGTCCTCGTAGCGCTGGGTCACGTGGATGGGCACCGTGAGCGGTTCCCAACCGCCGTCCCGCCACAGCCAGCGCTGACCAGCGATCTCCACCGTGCGCCCGGATTCCGCGACCAGCACGTCGGAGGACGCCGGCGGGCCGAGCAGCGCACGTGCGTCGTCTTCGCCTACCGCGGCCGCCAGGGCTTCGGACAGCGCTCCGCCGGCGCGGACCGCGGCGGTTACCTCGTAGATGGCCGCGACCGCTTCGGCCGGGCCGATGGACTCGACCCATGCCGCCGTGGCCAGGGGCGTGTAGTGACGGATCCACGGCACGTCGCCCGCGGCTTCGACGCTGATCGCGGGCGCATCGAGCGCGCCGAACGCCTCGATGACCTGACCACTGACCCGGGCGTGCAGCGCCAGCCATGCGTCCCTGCCGTCCTCGCGGCGCACGCACTCCATGCCGATCCAGCCCGACACGCCGACACGCAGCCAGTCCTCGCCGGGCTCCTTGCGCAGACCGGCATCGTCCGCGAGCTGCCGCGCCGCAAAGGCCGCGGCGAGCGTCGCGCGTCGTCGCCAGTGGCCGAAGCCGTCGGCGGCGACGTCCCATCCCTCGTGCTCGGGCAGCCACAGCAGGTCGCCGTGGAGCGCGGTCGCTCCCAGCTCACGGGGCGCCTGGAGCACGGCGCCGACAGCCGGCGCCCTTCCCAGCAGGCCGGCCACGCAGCTCCGCATCTCCGTCACGTCGTTCAGGACGACCTCGACGTCGTTGGAACGCATCGAACCGTGGTACACGGTTACGCCTTCCACGTTCGCTTCCATGGGCCTTCGCGGCCACCAGGCGGCGGCGAAGTCGAGCGGACCGCTGACTTGACCCGCGGTCGCCGTCCGTGCCTGCCGCGACGGGTCCCCGGCTTCGCCGGTGGCGAAGCGAACCGTCCAGCGCCAGTCTCCCGCGGGGGCGACTCCCAGGGCGGCCGACAGCGCGTGGGGGTCGGCGGCGGCGGGATCGTCCGGCAGCCCGTGGAGCTCGCGATCGTGCGGCGCGCGCACCAGCCGGTCGGGATCGTGACCGAGCGTCGGCAGAACGTCGGCCGCGCGCAGCCAGGCGCCCGATTCGTGCAGCCACCTGCTCTCGCCGTGGTCCGCCCAACCCTCGTCGCGGACGGTCAGGTCGAGCTCCACGGTGCAGCCCTCCTCTCCGGTCCGGCCGCAGTCGCCGAGTTCGAGCGAGAACTGATCGAAGGCGACCGTCACCGCCGCCTGCTCGCCGTCGACCGTCGCGTGCCGGATCTCCGCGCCGTCCGGAAGCGCTCCATGAAGAAGGCCCGACGCGGCGCGGACGCCGTCCAGGCGCCACCGGGCGGTGGCCGTGCGTCCCGCGGGATCGACGTCGACGACCGCTTCGCCGCCGGCGGTCGAGAACGGCGTCGCCGACGGCCACCACCGCTTCTCCCACTCCGCGTCTTCCGCCGTCTCGCTGGCTTCGGACTGGTAGCCGCCCAGAGTGACGAACTGCTCGTACAGCACGACGTGGGTGCCGAAGGCCAGGACGACGCCGGCCGCCGCCAGCACTCCCGCTCCGCCCGGGACCCGGCCGAGAGCGGTTCGCCAGCGCATGGGCACGGTCAGCGCGGTGCCTCGCGGCCACGCCAACCACGCCACGGCAACGAGAATCACCACGATGGCCAGCTTGAACAGGTCGGCCGTCAGGATGTGGTTGATCCAGGGCCCCCAGCCGGCGAACTCGGACACCGTGGCGTGCGCCGGCACGCCGAACTCCGCCGGCGGATAGGTCGTGACGGCCAGTTCATGGTTGACCACGATGATGAACGCGCAGATGACCGAGACGGCGTGCGCCGCTCCCGCGTGGCGGATCAGCGCATGCGCCAGCAGCACGAGCGCGGCGATCTCCAGCAGCGCGGGCGCCAGCAGCAGGGCGAAGAAGGGGGCCGGATTGGCGAGGCTGAAGGCGCCGGGAAGCGCCAATCCGGTGACGATCCACACCGCCACGAGGGGAGTCAGGGCGAAGGCGACCGTCAGGCAGAGCGACGCCAGCGCCCGTCCGACGACGCGCGTGCCCACCGGCGCCGAAGTCGCGTCGCTGATCTCGTTCCAGCCGGTGCGGTCGTCGCGGCGCGCCATGACGCCGACGAAGGCGGCCACCATGAAGACGATCACGAGGTAGAAGTACTCGATGGTCATCCGCTCGACCAACCCGGAGCGGGGCTGTAGCGGACCGTCGGCGTGAAGGACGACGTGAACGAAGGCGCCGCCGACGCCCGTCGCCACCATCATGGCGAGGGCGAGCGGCGTGCCCCATCCCCGGAACGAGAGTTTCAGGTGCCATGCCGCCTCGGTCCAGGTCGCCCTGAGCCAGGACGGCGTGGCCGCGGGGCCCGGGCGAAGAACGGACTCTGGCGGTGCTTTCGCTCGCGCTCCGCTCGCTTGCGACCTTCGCCGGCGCGTCGCCGGCGCCTTCTCCAGCGCCAGGCGTTCCCGGTTGACGCGGCGCAGCACGACCGCCAACAGGAGTAGCGGCGGCAGCGTCCAGATCAGGCGGTTGACGAGCAGGGGCGGCGTCAGTTCGATGACGGCCTGCCCCTTCTCGCGCGGCGTCATCAGGTTCGTCTGTTCCTCGATCTCGGCGAAGCCGGAGGCGTCGAGCAGGGTCGCGACCGCCGGGCTGGCGTCGCCGCCGCGAACGACGACCATGGCCACCATCCAGACCAGCATCAGCATGGCCGCGACCGCGAAGGGCCCGGCGATGCTTCGGGTCCAGATCGCCGCGCACAGGAACAGCGCGCCGACCCCAGCCGCGGTCGGCAGAGTGAACAGCAGGAGCGAATGGGCCATCGCGAACCAGGGGTGCGGCCCAACCGCATCCGGCGGGATGATCCCCAGGGCGCCGAGCGCCGGGACCAGCCAGAAGCCGATGGCCGTCGCGACTGGAAGGAGGGTCGAGAGAGCCAGGGCGCCCAGGTAGCGGCCGAAGAGCAGGGCCGGCAGGGAAACGGGCGTCGACAGGACGACTTCGTGCAGGCTGGCGTTCCGGTCGCGGACCACGTTCAGGCCGAAGAGCCACGCCCAGACGAAGAAGATCCAGACGGCCTGTCCGGCCATCATCAGATAGATCACGTGGGGGCTGTTGCGCGGCACTTCGGTGGCGCCCATCTCGCGCATGTAGTCGGCGTTGAGAATCACGATGAGCGCGTAGCCGATGAGTCCAGGGAAGACGATCGCCAGCAGCGGCCCGCGGCAGCCCGCCCGTAACTCCTGCCACGCCTGGGCGGCGACGAAACGCAGGGTGTTCACGCGACCCTCGCTTCCCGCCGCCGGCTACCGTGCGCGATGGCGGCGTGGTACACGTCCTCCAGGCGGGGCGCCTGGGGTTCCCAGGACTCTCCAGGGCGCGTCGCCGCCTCGACGACGACCAGCGAGCCCGTGGGCTTCGCCGAGACGTGCAGGGCGTCCTCCGGCAGAGGCTCGCCGCGGGGAACCACGCGCGACCACAGGCGGCCTTCGAGCTCCGCGGCCAGGGACGCCGGCGTTCCTTCGGCGACGATCCGGCCCTGGTCGAGGATGGACAGCCGTTCGCACAGGCTCTCGACGTCGTCGACGATGTGGGTCGACAGAAGCACGACGTTGTCCGCCGCGATGTCGGCCAGCACCCGGTGAAAGCGGCTCCGTTCCGCCGGATCGAGGCCCGAGGTCGGTTCGTCGACGATCAGCAGGCGCGGATCCCCGGCGAGGGCGATCGCGATACCGAAGCGGCGCAGCATCCCGCCGGAGTAGGTCGCGACGGCCCGGTCGGCGTCCTGGCTGAGATTCACCTGTTCCAGGAGTCCTGCTACTTCGCGCCGCCGCTCGGAGGCGTTCGTGCGCCCCTTCAGGTTGGCGAATCGGTCCAGGAGCTGGCGACCGGTCACCGTGGGGTAGGTCCCGATCTGCTGCGGCAGGTAGCCGAGCCGTCGCCGCAGGTAGTCCGGGTCCGCCAGGACGTCGACACCGTCGAGCAGGATCGTGCCGCTGTCCGGCGCCTGCAGGGTAGCCAGGGTCCGCATCAGCGTGCTCTTGCCGGCACCGTTCGGGCCGAGCAGGCCGTAGAGGCCCGGCTCGACGGTGAGGTCGACGTCTTCCAGCGCCCGGATGCCGCCCGGGTAGGTCTTGTTCAGGCCCGTGACTGCGAGGCCTTCGTTCTTCTGTGGCATGGGTTCTTCTCCGTTGGATGTTGCCGGCGCTCCGCCTCCTTACCAGTTGAAGTCGATGCCGACACCGGCCGACCGCGGCCGACCGAAGATGCCGTAGGCGCCCGGCAGTCCGAACGGCGCGCCGTTGTACAACTGGCGTTCGTACTGGTGGTCGAGCAGGTTCTTGCCCCAGGCGTAGAGCGCCCAGCCGCCGCGCCGGTAGCCGACCCGGCCGTCGAGCAGCGTCCGGGTCTTCAGCCGCGTGATCTCCGGCGCCGCCAGTTCGCTGTAGGCGTCGTCGGCGTAGCTCAGCGTTCCGCCGGCGAACCAGCCCGCCGGCGAGCGCCAGTTCAGACCCGCGGAGGCGCTCCACGAGGGCGCCTGCGGCAACGCCCTGCCGGCGTAGTCCACGCCGTCGAGGACGAAATGGACGAACTCGGAATCCGAGATGCCGAGCGACCCGAACAGGCTCAGCGCGTTGCTGACGAAGACCTCGGTCTCGATTTCGAGGCCCTGAAGAAGTGACTCTCCGGCGTTCGCGACCAACGAGTCGAACTGCGGGAAACCCCCCGGTGGCGTGTACGGAATCTGCTGATCGGTCCAGTCGATCCGGTAGAGGTTCGCGTTGAGGATCATGCGGCCGTTGGCGGTACGGTGCCTCAGGAACAACTCGAAGTTGTCCGTGAACTCTTCGTCGAATGGCTCCGCCAGCCCGAGCAAGAGCCCGAAGGCGAAGCCGCCGGCCTTGAAGCCGCGTGCGTACGACGCGCCCAGCGAGGTGTTCTGGGCCACGTCGAAGGTCACCGAGGCGGACGGGAGCACCTGTTCGAAGTCCGTCTCGGCGTCCAGTTCGGTGATGAAGCCGTTGTTGTCCGCGAAGTTGACGTTGGCTCTGGAGTCCCGGCTGAGCCGGACGCCCCCGGTCAGGTGCACCCGATCCGTTGCGTCCCACTCGACCCGTCCGAAGAAGTCGGTCTGCTCGACGTCCTCGGTCAGTCTGGTCGTCCGGTTGAAGGGAACGATGTTGCCCAGTCCGTCGGGGAAGAAGCCGGCGCCTGTGAAGCCGTAGCCGAAGTCGGACTGCGAGTGGAAGGCGCCGAGCAGCAGGTTCACGCCGGCGCCGCGGTATGAGGCGCGGATCTCCTGGCTCGCGACATCGTCCTGGCTCCACGCGTCAACGTTGAGGATGTCCCAGGGCGTGAAGTCGGCGTCGAAGAGCTGCAGGCCGTCGAACTCGCTCGCGCCGACGACCGCGTCGAGGGCCCAGCGCTCGCCGAGGTCGATGTGCGCTTCCAGGTTCAGGAGGTCGATCTTGGAAGGATACGCGTCCTCGCGGTTCCAGACCTGCTGCCGGTCCTCCATCGTGATCCCCCGCGCCGGATCTTCCATGTGGTAGCCCCAGGGGATCGAGTCCGAGTCGCTCCGGAGCCAGGTGAGGTCGAACCGGAGGCTCTCGTCGGCCCGCGGTCTCAAGGCCAGCAGAACGCGGGTCGTCTCGACGTCCGTGCGGTGCCGGTCGTCGGCGCCGTTCACGATGTTCGAGACCGCCCCGCGGATGTAGCGGTCCTCGTGGACGACGCGCGCGGAGAGAATCTCGTCGACGAGCTCGACGTTCTGCATCAACTGGATCCGCTCCGTGTCGAGGCCGCCTCCCTCGACCCGGACGCGCCCGTCGTAGCCGTCGAACGCGGGCCGGTTGTAGTTGATGAGAACCGACCCGATCAGGGAGTTCGGCCCCTGCAGGGTCGACTGGGGTCCGCGGAGGATCTCCACCGACTCGGCGTCGAACAGTGACGGGTTCAGATGGTCGCTCGTGCGCGGTGCGAGCGCCAGTTGATTGACGAGGACGGATGCCAGCGCGGTGCCGTTGGAGTGATCGGACTCCAGGCCGCTGTTGTTCACTCCGCGGATGGCGTAGCCGCCCTGCTCGGCGGCGCCGACGTAGACATTCGCCGCCCGGTGGAAGGCGTCCTCGACGTTGATGATCGCATCGGAGTCGATGCGTTCGGCCCCCAGATGGGCGACGCTGACGCCGAACTCCTGTCTGCCCGTGCCCAGCTTGCTTCCGACGACCGTGACCTCCTGGATGAGACTCTCGATCCGCAGGCGGACGTCCAGGTTCGCGCCGTCGACGCTGGAGACCGACACGCCGTCCCGGTTCAGGGTGTCGAAGCCGCTGAGGCTGAAGGAGACCGAGTACTCCCCGGCGGGCAGACCGCCGATGACGAAGGACCCTTCGGTGTCCGTCCTGGCGGAGCGGGGGCCGTCGGCGAGTGCCGGGCTTGCCGCCTCCACGGTCACGCCCGGCAGGGCGGCGCCGGTCTGGTCGGTCACGGTGCCCGAGACGTCGCCGTCCCGCGCAAGCGCGGGGAGCGGCAGGAGAAGGAGGAAGGCGAGCAGAAGGGAGTTCCTGGGTCGAAGAAAGTGCATGCGAGAAGGTCCTGTGGTCGTCGATTCGAGTCGATGGGTAGTGGTCGGTTTGTCGTGGCGTCGGAGCGTCGCCGTAAATGCACCGAGGCAATCGGCGGTGCGCCCTCGGCGGCGCTGCCAGGTCAAGCCCTGCTGGCGGCGGCCGTCAGGCCTCTGCCCTTCCCGGCGGGTGGGGCTCGTGTTCAGGTGGCTTCCGGCGACTTCGACGCGGCTCGCGATGCGAGGAGGGTCGGAGGCGGAGTCCGGTGTCGGCTCAGCCCGTGGGCGGTCCGCGGGCGGTCCGTGGCCGGCGCTCGTCGCTCTCGAACCTGCCTGCGCTGTCCGGCCTTGGCGCGGCCGACGGGAGGTCCAGGGGCTTCGCGTCCGGAGCCTGGCCGATCTGACTGGTGGTGGCGCAGCCGAGCTGGCAGGCGATGCAGAAATGGTCGTGCACCCTCGCGGCCGTGGTGACGGTGGCGTGGCTCGGGGCTACTGTGGCCTCGGCGTCGTGATCGACCGTGCAGTGGGTGGTGTTCGTCTCGACCACGTCGTGACCGTGATTGCTCGCGTCCCAGGCACCCGTGAGCAGGGTGGCGCACGTCAGCGCGAGGGCGTTGACGATGGCGAGTGGCGAGCCGGTCCGGTTCAGCATCGGCTGCGGAGGGTAGCAGAGGCCGGTGTGGAGGCTATGCTCCGGCGAGTCGATGAGGACGCCGAAACAGCTACGCGTAGGCATCGTCGGAGCGGGATTCCTCGCCGAAACCAGGGCGCGCTGCTGGAAGCAGGTCGTCTCAGCCAGCGTCGCCGGCGTCGCGTCACGCCGCCGCGAGCGTGTGGAGGACTACGCGCAACGCTTCGACGTGCCGGCGGTCTTCGACGACCTCGACGCCATGCTTACCAGCCCGGCGATCGACGTCGTCGATCTCTGCGTCCCGAACCGCCTGCATCGCGAGATGACCGAGGCCGCGGCCGCGGCCGGCAAGCACGTCATCTGCACCAAGCCCCTGACCGCCTATACCGGCCAGGATCTGCCGGAGGACGCGAGCGACGCCGATGTCGCCGGTCGGGACCGGCGCGAGATGCTGCGGGTGGCCGAAGCGGACGCGCGGGCCATGGTCGAGGCGACGAGGCGGGCCGGGGTGCAGCTTCTCTACGGCGAGAACTGGATCTTCGCTCCGGCCTTCCGCCGCGCTCTCGGGCTGCTGGAGAAAGCGGACGCGGTTCTGCTCGAGATACGGGGCGGCGAGTGCCACAGCGGCTCTCACTCGCCCTACTCGCGGGTCTGGCGCCACACCGGCGGCGGCGCCCTGATCCGGCTCGCCGCCCATCCGGTCGGCGCCATGCTTTACCTGAAGCGAGTGGAAGGGCTGCGGAGGTCCAGCAAGCCGGTACAACCCGCCTGGGTCAGCGCGGAGACCGCCGATCTGAGCGCGGTCGCGGGCGTCTCGGCGGAAGAGCTCCGCATCGCGGGGGAGTGGGGCGAGGTCGAGAACTGGGGCTGCGCCGTGATCGGCTTCGACGACGGTTCCCGCGCCGTCGCCTGGGGCGGCGACCACGTCCTCGGTGGAATGGAAAGCGGCCTCGATCTGTTTGCCAGCAACTGTCGGCTGCGGCTCAGCCTGAGCCCGAACGACATGCTGAGCGCATACGCGCCCGACGGGAGTGTCTTCGACGACGCCTACATCATGGAGAAGATCGACTCCGGCGCCGGCTGGACGACGCCGATGCCGGACGAGGACTGGACCTCGGGCCAGCTCGGCATGTGCCAGGCGTTTACCGCCAACCTGCTGGACGGCGTGGCGGCCGAGTCGGACGGCGAGCTCGGCCTCGAGGTCGTGCGGGTGCTGTACTCGGCGTATGTGTCGGCGGTGGAAGGACGGCGGGTCGACTACGAGACGAATCAAGGAGTACTGGAGTGAGACGATTGCGATTGCGTTTGCTTCCCCTGCTGGCGACTCCGGCGCTGTTCGCCGCCGGTCCGGTTGCCGCGCAGAACGGGCCGTACCTCGGCCTGGAGATCGGCATCGGCAACGGGGCGTCCATGACGCTCGACGGCACGGACAACGACGTCGCGACCACCTGCGACGCTTGGATCGTGCCGATCGACGGCACGAACGCGGGCTGTGATCCGCCAGCATCGGCCTGGTCTTCGGACCTCGGCGGCGGCTCCGGGATGATGGGCGGCCTCGCGGTCGGCTATCGCTTCGGAAACATCCGCGCGGAAATCGAGTACACCCACTCAGCTCTGAGCTACGACGCAGTCGCCGACCTGGCGGCGACCGACGACGTGACGGTGGACAAGGCGCAGCAGGAACTCGAGATCGCGGAAACGCGGGTCGAAACCGTGCAGTACGAGAGCTTCTTCGCCAATGTCTACTGGGACTTCACGCCGGGCGCGAGAGTCTCCCCGTACGTCGGTCTCGGTGTGGGCACGGCGGACGCGTCGATCGACTACTTCAACCGGTGGAAGCGGAACGGCGATCCGGCCGCCATCACCACGTTCGCGGGCCATCCGGACGAGGAGAGCCTGCGGCGGATCGTTGCGGGGACGACGACCATCGCGAACACCAAGCTCCAGGACAGCGTGTCCGCCTACCAGTTGCTCGCGGGCGTCGACTTCGCGGTCGGCGACTCGGTGACGCTCGGCGTCAAGGCCCGTCTGGTCGAGTACGGCGACTTCGAGAGCGGCCGGTTGCCCTGGGATCAGCTTCGGAGCCACCACTCGAGCCGCGGCCCCGGCGGGGCCGACGTGCTGTACGTCGTGTCGACCGGCGACCTGAGCATGTGGGGAGTCAGCTTCGGCATGAAGTACAGCTTCTAGGAAGCTGCGGCGCTGACGCGGAACCGGGACGTTTGACCGGAAGCGAACCGCCGGACTAGGTTACGCAGCTTGGCCAGCCTGACCAGAGGACTCCACGAGCGCCCGGAGTCGTCTCCAACTCCGCCGCCAGCATCGGATCGAGCTCGAACCGCTCAGCGCCGGGCAGGAACTCCTCGCCCTCGGCCAGCCAAGGTCATCGACCTGACGATCGCCGCGGCCGTCCGCCATCTGCTGGGCCAGCGCCGGGACGACGGCCACTGGTGCGCCGAACTCGAGGGCGACACGATTCTCGAGTCGGAGTACGTTCTGCTGCTTCACTTCCTGGGCCGCGGCGACGACCCGCGCGTCGCGGCTTGCTGCGAGCGGTTGCGCGGCCAGCAGCAGCAGGACGGCGGCTGGGCGATCTACCCGGACGGGCCGACGGACCCGAGCGTCTCGGTCAAGGCCTACCTGTGCCTGAAACTCGCCGGCGACGATCCCCAATCGCCGCGGATGGCCGATGCGCGCCGCGCGATCCTGCGGGCGGGCGGACTGCGGGCGTGCAACTCGTACACGAAGCTCTACCTGTCGATCTTCGGGCTGTGGACCTGGCGGCGGTCGCCGGCGGTGCCCCCGGAGCTCATCCTGCTGCCCCGCTGGTTTTACTTCAACCTCCACGAGATGTCCTCCTGGACCCGGACTATCGTGGTGCCGCTGTCGGTGATCTGGGCCCTCAGGCCGAGCGTGCCGCTCGATGTGACGCTCGACGAACTTCAGGGGAGAAGAGCGCCCGGACGCAGGCGGACGACTCTCTACGAGTCGTTCTGGTCCCGTGTGTTCGCCGGCGTCAACGGCCTGATCAAGCTGGTGGAGGTCATCGGCCCGGTGCCCGGGTGGCGTCGCCCCGCCCTGAAGAAGGCGGAGGCATGGCTGGTTGCCCACGTCGAGGGCTCGGACGGTCTGGGTGCGATTTTCCCGGCGATGGTCAACGCGGTCATCGCGTTCCGCTGCCTGGGCTACGAGGAGAGTCATCCGCTGGTCCAGGGCCAACTGCGGGAACTCGAACGGTTCGAGATCGAGGAGGCCGGAGAGATGCGGCTCCAGCCTTGCCTGTCGCCGGTTTGGGACACGGCGCTGTCGGTGGGTGCCCTGCTCGCGGCGGACATGGACGGGAACGACGCGCCCATCCGGGAAGCGGTGGAGTGGTTGCTCGAGCGGGAGGTCACCGTTGCTGGCGACTGGCGGGAGAAGAGCCTCCAGGACGCTTCGGGGGGTTGGTGTTTCGAGTACCGCAACGATCACTACCCCGATTGCGACGACACGGCGGAAGTCCTGCTGGTTCTGGCCGCGGTCCAGGGCCGGGCCGGCGAGCTGGAAGCGCGGAAGCAGGCAGCGGCGGCGCGCGGGAAGCGCTGGCTCCTTGGTCTGCAGAATCCGGACGGAGGCTGGGCCTCGTTCGACCGCTGCTGCGACAAGCAGGTGCTGACCCTCATCCCCTTCGCGGACCACAACGCGATGATCGATCCGAGCACCCCCGACATCACCGCCCGGGTGATCAGCGCCCTGTTGGCTCATGGACACGGTCCGGGCGAGGAACCGGTCCGACGCGCGACGGACTACCTGCTGCGCGAGCAGGAGAGGGATGGAAGCTGGCCGGGGCGCTGGGGCGCCAACGGCATCTACGGCACCTGGCTTGCCCTCTCCGCGCTGGCGCCGCTGGCTGCGCGGACGGGTGGCCGAGCGGGGGAACGTCTGAGCCGGGCATGCCGGCTCGGCCGGCGCTGGCTGCTCGCGGTGCAGAACGAGGACGGCGGTTGGGGAGAGTCGCTGCGCTCCTACGATGATCCCGGCTTCAGGGGCCGCGGGCGCAGCACGGCTTCGCAGACCGCCTGGGCGATGATGGGTCTGATCGCGTCGCTCGAATCGCAGGTCTGGAGCGAAGACGCGGCCCCGACCGTGGCTGCGCTGGATCGCGGCGTGGCGTTCCTGCAGGAGCGCCAGCGCGATGACGGTTCGTGGTACGACCGCGACTGGACCGGCGTAGGCTTTCCCGGCGTGTTCTACCTCCGCTACCACGGCTACGCGCAGTACTTCCCGCTCGAGGCGCTGGCCGCGTACAGACGTCTGGCCGTGCCGGAGCCTGACGCGATGTCCGCGAACGGACCCTTCTGAGAAAGGACCTGAGCTGAGACCATGCGAACACCGCTGCACATGGTGACCGACAACCTGAGGCACCAGGCGAAGAACGCGCTCCTGGGCAGGCGCCGGTATCCGTTCGTGCTCATGCTCGAGCCGCTCTACACCTGCAACCTGGCCTGCCTGGGCTGCGCGGTGGAGAGGCACACGGGCAAGCTCAGGGACAGGCTGTCGGTCTCGGAGTGTCTCGACGCGGTACGCGTGAGCGATGCTCCGGTCGTCTCGATCTGCGGCGGCGAGCCGACGATCTACCCCGAACTCCCGGAGCTGATCTCCGGCATCATCGCCCGGCGCCGGCACATCTACCTCTGCACGAACGCGCTGCTCCTGGATACGAAGGTGTTCGATCGGGTGCCTCCGAACCGGCGGCTGACGCTGAACGTGCACCTCGACGGCATGCGCGAGACTCACGACTACGTGTGCGCCCGCGACGGCGTCTTCGACAAGGCGATCGAGATGATCCGCGCGGCGAAGGAGCGCGGCTACCACGTCACGACGAACACGACCGTGTTCAAGGAGACGCGGATCGACGAGGTGGAGGAGCTGTGCCGGTTCCTGCGCGACCTCGACATCGACGGCATGCTGATCTCACCCGGCTACCAGTACGAGTCGGTGGACCGCGACATCTTTCTCACGCGTCAGGACACGGAGCGGAAGTTCCGGCGCATTCTCGAGATCGCGGGCGAGTACAAGCTGACCTCGACCCCCATGTTCCTCGAGTTCGCGGCCGGCTTGAGGGATTACTCCTGCTCCCCGTGGAGCACCGTCACGAGAACGCCGCTCGGCTGGAAGGGGCCCTGCTACCTGATCGGCAAGCGCCACTACGCGACCTACGAGGAGTTCTGGGAGCAGACGGACTGGGACTACTGGGAGTCGCGCCAGGATCCGCTGTGCACGAACTGCGCGATGCACTCGGGGTTCGAAGCCTCGGTCGTGCGCGAGGTCCGGAAGAGCCCGAAGGACGCGCTGCGCCTCGCCGCCTGGCACCTGTCGGGATGACGGCCGCGACGGCCCAGCCCCCGGGTCGGGCCCAGCCCCCGGGTCGGGCCCAGCCGCTGTGCCGGGCCGGCCGGCCCTGACGGGTGACGGTTCTCGTCACCGGCGGCACGGGGTTCGTTGGCGCGCACGTCGTTCGGGCACTGCTCGCTCGTGGCGGCGACCCGGTGCGCTGCCTGGCGCGGTCGGGCGGAGACCGCTCGAACCTCGATGGCTGCGACGTGGAGATCGTCGAGGGGGACCTGCGGGATCCCGCGAGTCTCCGGGCAGCCTGCGCGGGCTGCCGCGAGGTCTACCACTGCGCCGCCGACTACCGGCTGTTCGTCCGCCGTCCTCGTGACATCTACGCCTCGAACGTCGACGGCACCCGTCATCTGCTGGCGGCAGCGGCCGAGGCGGGGGCGGAGCGCATCGTCTACACGAGTTCGGTGGGCGCGCTCGGGCTGGAGCCCGGCGGCCGCCCCGCGACCGAGACGACTCCCGTCAGAATCGCGGCGATGGTCGGGCACTACAAGCGCAGCAAGTACCTCGCCGAGCGCGCCACCGTCGAGGCGGCCGCGGCCGGCGTTCCGGTCGTCATCGTGAATCCGTCGACACCGGTCGGCGAGCTGGACGTCAAGCCGACGCCGACGGGCCGGATCATCGTCGACTTCCTGTCCCGGCGCATGCCGGCGTACGTCGACACCGGGCTCAACCTGATCGATGTGCGCGATGTCGCCCAAGGCCACCTGCTGGCCGCGGAGCACGGCCGCGTCGGCGAGAAGTACATTCTCGGGCACCGCAACGTCACCCTGGTCGAGATGCTGGGGATGCTGGCCGACATCACGGGGATGAAAGCGCCCCGCCTGCGGCTGCCGCACTGGCTGCCGGTCGGCGCCGCGGCTCTGGCGACCGGTTGGGCGCGGCTGGCCGGCGGCGAACCCCGCGTCCCGCTCGACAGTGCGCGCATGGCGCGCCACAGGATGTTCTTCGATGCCGGCAAGGCGGTCAGGGAACTCGGCCTGGTCCAGAGTTCGGTCCGGGAGGCACTCGAACGCGCGGTGCGGTGGTTCCAGGAGAACGGCTACGTGAACGGACCGCGCCGGTGACGGCGGCAGGCGGCACACGGCGTCCCACACTGGGTGCGTCGGCGCCCCCGCCGGCCTCTGGAGGAGAGACGGTCTACCTGGCCGCGATGAAGTCCGAGGCTTCGGCCCTGTTGCGCCGCGTGGAAGGCGCCTCGCGCGTCGGTGATGGCGCTACCGCTGCAGCCGTCAGGGGCCGCATTGGAGACCGGCCCGTCCAGGTGGCCGTCTGCGGCGTCGGTCAGCGGGCGGCGCGGCGGGCCGCCGAACGCTGCGCTCGCGTGGCCTCCCAAGGCGCCTGCGGCAGGGTGGTCTGGATCGGCATCGCCGGCGCCCTGTCGCCGGACCTCGAGGTGGGCGATCTGGTCGTCGGCCGGACCGTGATGGCTCCGGAGCAGCCGCCCACAGGCGTCGACGAGACCCTGGTCGAGGCGGCCGTGGCGCGAGGCTGCCGTCCGGGCGTTCTGGTCACCGCTTCCGGTCTGGTGGTCACCGCCTCGTCGCGCGAGGCGCTTTGGCGGAGCACCGGCTCTCAGCCCCGGACCGCCGTCGACATGGAGACCTGGGCGGCGGCCCGGGTGCTTCAGCGCGCCGGCGTTCCCTTCGTCGCGGTGCGCGCCATCAGCGACACGGCGGCGGATCGGCTTCCGTCGTGGCTCGAGCGCGCGTCGGCGCCCGGCGGCGGTTTCCCGCTGAGCCCGGTCGTTCGGGGAGCTCTGATACGTCCCTCGGCCCTTGTTCCGCTGGCGAAGATCCGCCTTCGGACGGCTCGCCTGGGCGTTCGGCTGGCCGAAGTGGCTGTTGCGTTCGCCTAGCGGCAGACGGGGTCCCACTTACCGACTTCAGCCGAAGGATGGCCGGATCTCGCTAGAAGGCGACCGGCATCGGCTAGAAACTGGCCGGACTTCGTGATTCATGGCCGCTAGCGTTCTCGGGTACACAACAACCGCCCAAGTTGGGCGAAGGAGGAACCATGAAGAACGTCTTTTCAGTCACGCTGGGCATCCTCCTGCTGGCGGTCGCAGGATTCGCTAGCACGGTCCTGGCGCGCCGGGTGCCGCCCCGGACGCACCGGTTGCTCTCGGGGACGGAGTAGAGAATGACCTCGACATTGCTCTGCTGTCGCCGCCTCTTCAGACTGTGCTCGCTGCGAAGCAATGTGAGACACGTGCTGCAACCAGTGCGTCAGATGATGATGACGATGACGCGTGTGCAGAGTGCGAGTTGGCTTGCATGAAGGAATGGCGCAAATGCAGGAGAAACTGCGGCCTCGACGACTGGTACGATTGTCACGATAGGTGCGTCGATGAGCTGATCTGGTGTCAGACCACGGGATGCGCAGACGTGTGCGACAGTTCAAGGGCGGACCGCCTCGGTAAGTAGAGTGTGAGATTCGGTGTGAATCGAGTTCTCTATCTTGCCCCGCCGCTCGCCGTCCTGCTTGCGGCGGGGCTCGCCGCCCAACCGAGCGAGACCTTCGTGGACACCATCGACGTACAGGTGGTTGAAGTCGACGCTGTCGTTACCGACCGGAGAGGCCGCCCGGTGAGCGGACTAAAGCGTGAGGACTTCGAACTCTTCGTGGACGGCGAACTCGTCGAGATCGCGAACTTCTACGAGGCGAACGTGGTCGGCGAGCGGCCGGACCGAGGAAACGACCAGCTGGAAAGTAGCCAAGGGGCTCCTGCCAGCGCGAACGAGCAGTTCACCGTCGCTTTGTATCTCGACGACGCGAACCTGCTTCCATCGCACCGCACGCGTCTCCTGAGGCGGCTCGTGACCGCCGTCGAGCCGTGGCGAACGCTCAACGCGAGCTTCATGCTTGCGCGGTTCGAGCATCGTCTCGAGGTGCTCGTACCGCCAACCCGTGATCTGAACAAACTTGTGGAAGGGGCCGCCGCGATCCCGAAAGGCTCGCCGCGCGCGCTTCAGAGCAGCGAAAGTGCCCGTCGCTACGCCATCCGGAGTCTGATCGATAGCCACGAGGCCTGTCTGTCGATGCAATTCTGTCGCCCTTGCCAGGACAACTGGGGCGAGCTGCTGTCCCAGGCGCGACAGTACGCGGCCAACGAGACGACTAGAGCCGGCGTGGCGGTCGACGGCCTCGCCGACCTGGTCACGACGCTGGCCGGCGTCCCGGGCAAGAAGGCGGTCGTCTACCTGACGGACGGCCTGCCGCAAAGGCCGGGCCTCTCCGTCCTTGACTATCTCGGCAACCAGCTCTGCAGGGACCTCAGGCCCAACGCACCCTCCGAAGTTGCGGCGGAGATGGCGCAGTACAACGAGGCAAGCAGCTTCAATCGACTCGCCGCGCATGCCAACGCCAACAGGGTCACCTTCTACGGTCTGGACGCCGCCGGCCTGCGAAGCGCGGCCGGCGACATTGCGGTCGACAGTCCCGCTCTCGCCCCCCGCTCCGAGAACACCAGTCTCTTCGCGATGAACGCTCAGAGCGGGCTGCAGATCGTCAGCGCGGAGACGGGCGGCAAGGCCCTGGTCAACGCGAACGACCTGGCGCTCCTCTTCGATGACGTGTCGAGCCATCTCTCGGCCTCGTACTCGCTCGGCTTCCTGGGCACGCCCGGTAAGCCAGGTGAGATCCGCCAAGTGAGTGCCAGATTGGCCCGTCATGCCGCCAGGAGTCGCAGGATCGACTACCGCCGGAGTTACCGCGAGAAGTCGCTCGACGAGCGCCTCGCCGAACGGCTGCTTTCCGTCGCCTATCTTGGCGCCACGGAGAATCCCCTGGAGGCGAGCATTCGCTTCGGGACCACCGAGCCCCAGGAGGAGAATGTCCATAGGCTGACGGTCGGTGTGGCTGTCCCAACCGAAGCAGTTCTTGCTCTACCCTTGCGGGGAGAAGAAACTGGCTGGCTTCGGCTGTGGCTGATGGCCGTCGAGCAGGAAACGGGTGCTCGCACTCCGGTGCGTCAGAAGTCTCTCTTGGTGGGCGGAGTTAGCGGGACCGATTCCGTCGACGGTGTGTACCGTTTCGAGGTGGCGATGGACTTGGCGACCGGTACCTACCAAATCGCCGTCGGCGTCCGCGACGAGGTGACGGGAGTCGCTTCCCTGGTTCGCGAACCCGTAGCCGTGCCGAGCGCCGAAGCTGCTGATGCAAAACCCTGAGGACGAACCGCGGTTGTGGAGGCGAACGTTGTCGTTCGGGAACCAACGCGACTACGGCGGGTCTGTCGGTAAGCTCTTCTCGAGCCACCGCTTCCGGTACTCCGACGGGCTGCAGCCCTTGTGTTCGTGGAAGGTGCGGCGGAAGGTCCGTTCACTGTGGAATCCGACGGCGAATCCGACCTGGCCGACAGCGTCATTGTGCTCCCGCAGCAGGCGGCAGGCGCGTTCGACCCGGCGGTGCGCCAACCACACAACGAACGGCGTTCCGACGTGCTGCCGGAAGTACCTCGAAAAGCCCGTTGGTGACATCGCCGCAACACTGGCCACAGAGTCGCTGCCCAGGTGATCAACGAGGTGCTCGTCCACGTGTCGCCGCACGCGGGCTAGGCGTTCGAAGTAACTGAAGGGGTCGGCCCCGTGCGGGAGGGCGCCGGCCGCAGCGTCCGCATCTCCGGGTGCACCTTCCGCGTCGTCGAAATCCGCCAACTCCATCTCCGTGAAGGCGAAGTCGTAGACCTCGATCCTCCTGTTGGCCGTCACGGGGACTCGACGGTGCCAGCCCGGCGCCCATTCCACGAACGTGTGGAACTCGTTCCTCTCACCCACGGGGTCGACACCCTCTGGCAGGACGTTCACGAAGTCTTCGTCGTAGCGTCTGCCGGCGAGTTCAGCCGAAACCGCTCCCGTATCGACCGAGCACACGCGCGACGACACACCGGCGGCCGCCAACTCCTTCGCATGCTCGCGAGAGTCGCGGCCCCAAAGAGGAAACGCAGCTTCCATCCCGGTCCTTCCGACCGCCAATGACAGGCGCTCACGACGCTCGTCCGACGAGAGGTCGCCAAACACCAGGAACTCCAGGCCTTCCGCCCGGGCCGCGCTCAATGCTCGTTGATAGGTGGCTTCACGTTCCCGCTGCGAAGTGGTCCAATCGACCGGAACCAACTGGAGCGGCAGTCCCAACGCGGCCGCCTGCTGCTTCAACATCTCGCTAGGTACGCCATGAAGGAGGACGCGACCGTTCTTCTCACTCACTGGCGAGATAAGACCCAAGACGTCCCAGGCAGGGTCCTGTTGTAGCACGTGCAGCGCCCATGCCGAGTCCTTGCCGCTAGTCCACCAGACCAGCGCTTGCCGTGGGCGCCACCGAAAGGAGCCGGCTGAAGTCGTGACCGAGCCCTGGTGCTTCAAGTCGCCCCGTTTCCTAGCGCCGTTTCCTGCCTCCTTCGGTCGGTTGTTTACAACAAATCGGAAGCTTGCGCATCTACCATTTGGGAGGCAGATCGACGACCTAGAAGAGTCGATCGTCGCCGACGTTCAGGACGAGAGTGTGGAGTTCGGCCGGCTCGGCTCGTGCGGCCTCGATGTCCTCCTTCTCGGGCAAGCCGTGCCGGAACAAGTGGCCCGGGAGGTTGAAGGTACGTACATCCCTGCCGAACGGCCCGGTCACGGGAGAGGGGAGTTCGATGCGCGGACCGTCCTCGCCCAGCCGGGTCCGGACCTTGGAGTCCGCCTGGACCGATGCTGATGTACGAGAAGGCGATCGATCATGGTACCGTTGTACGGCCATGAACCAAGTGACTCTCTCACCCAAGTACCAGGTCGTCATCCCCCTCGAGATCCGCACCGCACTGCAACTCGAGCCGGGCCAGAAGATCCAGGCGTTTCGCGTGGGCAAGACCATCAGTCTGGTCCCGGTCAAGCCAATGCGCGAGTCTCGGGGCCTTCTCAAGGGCCTCGACACGACGGTCGTCCGCGAACCTGATCGACTGTGAACGTTGTCGATTCGTCTGCCTGGCTCGAGTTTCTCGCCGACTCCGAGCGCGCGGACTTGTATGAGGAACCCATCCTCGACACAGGACGGCTCCTCGTGCCAGTGATCTGCCTTTACGAGGTGTTCAGGGTCACGTCTCGACAGCGTTCCGAGGTCGAGGCACTGAAGGCCATTGCGACTATGCAGCAAGGCCGGGTCGTCGCCTTTTCCGCCGAACTCGCCCTCCATGCAGCCCAGTTGTCCCTCCGGTACTCGCTGCCGATGGCCGACGCCTCGATCCTCGCGACCGCCTACTCCGAGGACGCGGAACTCTGGACCCAGGACGCGGACTTCGAGGGGCTGCCGGGCGTGCGCTACTTCCCCAGGTAGCCGCCGGTGCTACTGTCCGCCGCCACGGAGGAGTCCCGCGAATGCGTTTCAGCTACTGGCCCGCCCCCACGATGCCCTGGCCCGATCTACTGGAGATGTCCCGGCACGTCGAGGCAACCGGCTGGGATGGCATCTGGTACGCCGACCACTTCATGCCGAACGGCGAGGACACGTCGGCGCCGTGGGCGGAGAGCTGGACCACGATCGCGGCTCTCGCGGCGGCGGTGCCGCGCGTGCGTCTCGGTCCACTGGTCACCGGCAACACTTACCGGCATCCGGCGGTGCTGGCGAAGATGGCGGCGACGATCGATCACATCTCGGGCGGCCGGGTGGTGCTGGGCCTTGGCGCCGGCTGGCAGGAGAACGAGCACCTGGCCTACGGCATCCCGTTCTACACGATGGGCGAGCGGCTCCGGCGGCTGGACGAGGCCTGCCGGACGATCAAGGCGCTCTACGGTTCGCAGCGAGCGAGCTACGTTGGCGACGCCTACCAGCTCGTCGATGCGCCGCTCGAGCCCAAGCCGGTCCAGGACCCGCTGCCGCTGATGATCGGCGGCGGCGGGGAGAAGGTCACCCTGCGGATCACCGCCCAGCATGCCGACGAGTGGAACGTCTGGGGAACAGCCGACATCCTCAGGCACAAGATGGCGGTGCTCGACGCCCACTGCGAGAACGTGGGACGGGAGCCGGCGGAGATCGAGCGGTCGGCGGTGGCACTGCTCTTCCTGAGCGACGACGAGGCGTTTCTGTCCAAGGTGCGGGCACGCGGCACGGGAATGCCGTCGAACATCGGCGGCGTCTCGGAGATCGCCGACGCGGTCGACGCCTACCGGGACGCCGGAGTGCACGAGTTCATCGTTCCGGCGTTCAACCTGGGCGGCAAGGATCGCCAGAAGGAGGTCCTCGACCGGTTCATCGAGGAGGTCGCGCCGGCATTCCGCTAACTGACCGCGCCAGCGTCTAGAATCCACAGCTATGGGGTCACGCCCTTCCGACCTCCGGATGTCGCAGGAAGCCATGCTGGCTCTGGCCGAAAAGGCGGCGGAGTTAGCGGTGACCCGGATCGAGAGTTTGCCCGGCGAGAGCGCCTGGGACGGGGAGTTCAAGGAAGGCCTCGAGCGACTGCTGCTCGAGGACCCGCCGGAGGAAGGCCGCCCGGCCGAAGAGGTCCTGCAGCAGGCCGTCGAGGACATCCTCCCGATGACGACCCGGCTGGACCACCCCCGCTGCTTCGGATTCGTTCCGTCGGAGCCGACGTGGCCCGGTGTGATCGCGGACTTCCTGGCCTCCGCCTGGAACGTGAACGCCTGCACCTGGCTGGTTGCCAGCGGTCCGAGCCAGGTCGAACTCACGGTCCTGGATTGGTTTCGGCAGTGGCTCGGCTATCCGAAGAGCTCGGGTGGACTGTTGACCAGCGGTGGTTCCGCCGCCAGCGTGGACGCGTTCGTCGCGGCCAGGGAAGCGGCCGGAAATCCCGGACGCCCGTCCGTGTACATGAGCGACCAGAGCCACAGTGCGCAGGTGCGGGCCGCGATGATCGTCGGCGTCAGGCCGGACTGCATTCGGAAGGTTGCGACAGACGGGGAGTTCCGTCTGGATATGACGGCGCTCGCTCGCGCCGTGGCTGAGGACCGCGCGAAGGGGCTTCAGCCGATCGCGGTCTGCGCGAACGCGGGCGCCCCCAGCACCGGGGCGATCGACCCGCTCCATGCGATGGCGGACTACTGCCAGGCGGAGGACATCTGGCTACACACGGACGCGGCCTACGGAGGCTTCGCGGCGATCACCGATAAGGGCAGGGAGGCCCTGAGCGGTATCGAGCGCGCCGACTCGATCGGACTCGACCCGCACAAGTGGCTGTTCCAGCCCTACGAGGTGGGCTGCCTCCTGGTCAAGGATGCCAACAAGCTCGAAGACGTCTTCGCGTTTGGTACCACCGTCCTTCAGGACACGATCTGGGGCGCCAACCACCCGAACATCAACGATCGTGGCCTCCAACTGAGCCGCTCGTTCCGGGCCCTGAAGATCTGGATGTCAATCCAGACCTTCGGGATGTCCGCATTCCGGATGGCGGTGTCGAAGGGGATGGAACTCGCTGCGCAGGCGGATGAGTACATCCGGCAGAGCCACATCCTGGAACCGCTGGCACCGGCGTCGCTCGGCATGGTCTGCATGCGGGTCAACCCGGAGGGCGCAGGACTGGAGCAGGAGACTCTCGACCGCGTCAACCGCGAAGTTCTCGCGCGGCTCTTCTGGGATGACCGAGCCTTCGTCTCATCGACGTCTCTCCATGGGACCTTCGCGCTTCGGCTCTGCATCATCAACCACTCGACGAGTTGGGACGACGTGCGGGAGACGCTGGAGGCGATGGAGCGGTTCGGCGAGGACGCGGTGGCAGCCTGAAGGCCGTCGCCGGTAGCTTCTACGGGTAGTAACCCGACATCGTCCTTACCTCCGCGTCGCGGGCGTCGACTTCGACCCGCACCACCCGGAACTCGCTCTCGGGCCTGTTGCTGGTCGACTGGTAGGTGAGCAGGTAGCGGTTCCGCAGTTCCCGCTCGATCCGCGTGTAGATCGCGTCGAGCTGGCTGACGCCGTCGATGAAGAAGGCCTGGCCGCCCGTCTCTTCGGCGATGCGTTCGAGCACCCGGCGCGTCGTTCGGTCCGCCGCCGCTTCCCGGAGGCCTATGGCGTAGATCGTTACCCCTGAACGCTGCGCGGTCTCGAGCGCGCTTTCGAACGTGAAGGAGCTGTTCTCGTCCTTGCCGTCGGAAAGGAGGAGCAGGGCCTTCTGACCGCTGATGCCATCGAAGTAGCTGAGAGCGAAGACGAGGCTGTCGTAGAGCGACGTCGTGCCGGTCGCCCTGAGGCCCGCCAGCGCCCGCGCGAGCTGGCCCCGGTCTTTCGTGAACCGGCTCTCGACCCGCGCCCGGTTGGCGAAGGCGAGGACCGCCATTCGGTCCCTGGGCCGGAGCGTGTTGTCGACGAAGCGCTGGGCGGCGGCCCGCACCTGGTCGATCGAGTCCTGCATCGAAGCCGATGTATCGAGCAGCAGGCCGGCGTGGAAGGGCGTGTCGTCGACCCATTCGAAGCGGCGAACCGTTTGCTGAACGCCGTCCTCGGCGATTCGGAAGCGATCCTGCTCCAGTTCCGGAATCGGGCGGCCCCGTTCGTCGACGACGCTGGCGAAGAGTTCGACGTACTGCACGTCGATTCGCTCGACCGGGTTCGGGCTGTTGATGAAGACGACGTCCTCCGTGCTGCTGCCGTCGGCGAGAAACGCGGCCGCGCGGAGGTAGGTCAGGTTCGGACCGTCGAGCACGACCGGCTGGACCCATGGGGGCTGGTAGAGCGTCGCGATCCGTTCCTCGCCCAGGAACAGTTCGAGGCGCTCGATCTCCTCGCCGTCCGGCACCGCGATCTCGACGGCCGCGCGCGTGCTCTGCAGGTACTGCTCGCCGGAGCGCGGTTCGATGAACCGGGCGCGGAAGCGCTGGCCGCCGCGGTTGACCGACATCTCGTCCGACGCGACGACCTTGCCGTCCTTGAGGCCTTCCACCCGAATCCGGTGCTCGGTCGGGTGCGAGCCCAGGTTCAGCTCCACGCCGAACGGCGGCCGGCGCTTGCGCAGGATCTCACGGCCGTCGAGCGAGAAGGCGACGGCATCGAAATCGCCGATCGCATGGGTGGAGAAGCGCACCATGCCGACGCGCAGGCGCTCGTCCCGCGGAGGCACCAGGCGCAGGAGGCGCTCGCCGCGGGCCGCCGCCTGATTGGCCTCGGCGAGAGCCGGGAACGTCTCCAGGATGGTCCTCCGCAGCGATTGCGCCTCCTCGAGATTCGGAACGTCGATCGTCTCGTTGACGATGGCGAACTGCTGGCCGAAGACATCTTCGATCTTGAGCCGGATCTGGACCTCGCCGGGCCGGAGGTAGCGCGTGAAGACCAGCGGAACGGCGTCCCCCTCTTCGCCGCTCGCGGGCAACTCGAAGCGATAGCGGAAAGTCTCGAACAGGCGGTCGTCGCGGATCACCTCGCCCGTCATCTGGAAGCTGTGGTACTCGCGTTTCTGGAAGCTCCTGCGGCCGGCGCTCGCCCCCGGCACCATGACCAGGCCGTGAGTCACGGTGCGTGTCTGGTTTCGGCCCGGGAAGTCCCACTCGATGTCGACGTCGAACCGCGTGGCGTCCACCGGCAGGTCGGTGTTGAAGGCGGCGAAGGTCGCGAGCCACTCCTCGGGCGCCTCGGGCGGTCCGGACACCTCCTCGATGACCCCGCTGCTGGCGAGATCCCGCTGGACCGCCTGGGCGGCCCATCCGAACCACTCGTCCCCGCAGAGCACGGCGATGTTCGTGGTGGGCAGCCCGCGGCGGGAGACGGGGCGGCGGACGACGCTGTCATGCCAGAACACGTAGGGTCGGTTGCGGCTCGTGGCCAGGAAGATGACGACGAAGTGGCGCGCGGTGCGGTCGCTGCCGCCGTAGAACCAGATCTCCATCTCGCTGGTCCGCGACAGGCAGTAGGCGGCGGTCCGGCCGTCCGGGAGGACGAAGCGGCCCGGCGGACCGTTCAGCAGGTAGAACAGGGCGCGGGCGTCCTCCAGCGTGCCCCACTGGGAAAGGGCGGCGTCCACCCGGTCCTCCCACAGCACCTGGAGCTCGTTGAGCGGTGTCCTCGGGTCGGGGTCGCGGGCCTTCCAGAAGGCCTGGATGAACGCCTCGCGACGGTAGTCCTCGGGCAGGCTGACGAAGAACTCGCGTTCTTCGTCGCTGATCAGCGGGCCGACCCGCTCCAGCCAGCGGACGAAGCGGGTGTCCAGCGGCCTGGGAGTCGCGGCCTCCTGCGCGGCGGCGGCCGGCCGCGGTTCGTCGGCGTTGCTCTCGTCGACGGCCACGCCAGTGCCGGCCGCCGGGACGAGTAGCGACGCGGCGAGAACGGATGCGATCCTGGTGCGGGCGATCATCGGAGGGTTCATCGGGTTTCGTCGTCCGATTCTGCAACGAATCGGTTCCTCGGCAGATTCCTAGTGGCCTGAACGTCCGCGCTTGCGCACCTGTCGCGCGACGGAAACCAGCACCATCAGCCCGAGAACCCCCGCCACGAGGCCGAGGTCCTGCGCGAGCCACGCTTTCGGGCCGAGGCCGCCGACAACGACCTGATCGACCATCCGCAGGAACAGGAACATCGAGGCGATGAGCAGCGGGGAGTTGTACTCCCGGAGGGCGACCGTGCGCCAACTGAAGCGGGTCTCCGGGGGCAGCCACAATCGGGGCCGGGGCCAGAAGGCCGGCGTTCGCTCCGACCAGCGGCGGTGGACCACGCCGAAGCGCTTGCCGAGGAACCTCTCTTCGGCGGCGATCACCCGTTCGTAGAGTAGCCAGTAGACGAGCAGAGCCACGACCACGAACCACCACGACTTCAGAGCGAGCGCGAAGCCCATCAGCACGAAGAGGTTGCCGAGATAGACCGGGTGCCGGCAGAGCGAGTACATGCCGGTCACGTTCAGGTGGCTCGCGCTCGGCGCCCTGACGCTCCGGGTGGAAGCGCCCGGAGGCGCGGAACCCAGCGCCGCCCACCGCACCCCGAGTCCGAGCAGTGACACGAGGAGACACAGCGCGAGCCAGCCCAGTCCCGGGTCCGCAGGCAGCACCGCTGACCGTCGTTCGAGGATCGCAAACGCCGCGGCGGGCAGCAGGAACACGACGAAGAGGCTCCGGTACCGGAACAGGAAGAGGCCCTGGTCGGCAAGCCGCCGGCTGTCGTTCATCGCTCGGATCTTCCGGCCGCGGCAACGCGGGCGGCCGCCTCCGGAGTCGTCAGCAGGACGTGCCCCTGCTCGGGATCGTGGTCGCGAGCGACCTCGACCAGGTCGAGCGGAGGCGAAAGACGCTCAAGATTGTCCCGTTCGATGAGAAGCCAGACTGGCCGATCCGTGCGGGCGACGAAACGTCGCAGCGCCTCCTCGTCGCCCTGGTCATGGGCCAGGGTGCCGCCGTGGAGGTCGACCGCGAATCGGCGGGTGTAGAAGAGAAAGGCCGCATCGGGAACAGGATAGACCGCGTAGGGCTCGTCGGGTTTCGCCCACTGGACCAGGTCGGCGGAGAGGGCGCGGGCCGACTTGAAGGCGTCACCCAGGGGCAGCAACCGTACGGCGGTCACCGACATGGTGAGTCCGAGGCCGGTCGCGAGGCAAGCGATCAACAGGTCGGGCCGCCACCGGGCCGCCAGGTACAGGCCGATCAGACCCGCGACGAGGGGAATGGCGGCAACCGCCTGAAGCGAGGCGATGGTTCCTTCAGGGAGTGAACCGTCGGGCAGGTCCGCCGCCGCACCCGGCGCCGCCAGCACGACGACCCCGAAGAGAAGCGGCACGGCCGCCGCCGAGACGAGGAATGCCGTCCGATAGCGCGGCCAGCCGTCCCGGATCGCGAGTACGCCGTGGGCCGTGAGCATCGCGAGCGGCGCCGCGAGCGCGAGCAGGTACACGGTCCGTTTGCCGCCGGACACGCTGAAGAAGACGAACGTGCTGGCGATCCAGACCAGGAGGAATCGGACCGCACGGGCTTCGCGGCTCTCCGAATCACGGCGGGAACGGCGGAAGGCGGCGTAGATCGCGACCGGGGCCAGCAGCGTCCAGGGCGCGAACGTGCCGGGCAGGGTCCGGAAGTAGTAGTGCCAGGGCCGGGGGTGGTAGGTCGCCTCGGCATACCGTGACACGGTCTGGTCGAGGATCAGGGCGTCGAAGTAGGACTTTCCAGCAAGCCACACCGCCGGCCCGAACCAGGCCAGGACGATCGCGGCCCAGAGCAGCAGCCCGCGCCCCAGTCGGAGATCGGCGATACCGGCCCGGTCGCGCTCGAACGCGAGCCAGGTGACGACCGCGAGGAGCGGCACGATCAGCCCGACCGGCCCCTTGGCCAGGGTGGCCAGCCCCAGGCAGGCGAAGAACGCAAGGTTGGCTAGGTTGCCGCCACCGGTTGCTGGACCCTGGGCCTGGGCGTCCGGCCCCCAGGAGCGGCCCCGGGCCCAGAACAGGATGGCGAGCAGTTCCAGGAAGGTCAGCGTCATGTCGATCTGGCCGACCCGTCCGTTCCACATCACCAGGGCCGAGGTCAGGAAGACCGACGCCGCCAGCCAGGCGGTCCTCCGGCCGAACAGCCGCCCGGCGAGCGCGAAGACGACGAGCACGGAGCCGATGCCCGCGAGCAGCGACGGCAGACGGGCGGCGACCTCGTCGACGCCGCCACGAAGGGCTCCGAACAGGGCGATGTTCCAGAAGTGGAGCGGCGGCTTGTGGTCGTACCTCTCGCCGTTCAGGCGGGGCACCAGGAAGTGCTCCATCGCCCGCGGCTCGAGCAGCATTTCCCGCGCGACTTCGGCATAGCGCGGTTCGTCCGGGTTCCAGAGGTCGCGGCTGCCGATGCCGGGCAGCAGCACGGCGGTGGCTGCGGCGGCGAGGACGAGGTAGGGAAGCGGGCGTCCTCGCACGGATCGAATCCTGCCACAGGGCAAACCGGCAACGGCCGGGCTCCGTTGTCCCTCGCGACGATAAGGTACGCGTTCCGTAGACAGGTCGTTGACAGCCATCAGGGTAGAGGATGCCGGCCGGAAGGCCGGCGCACAGACGAAAGAGAGGACTCAGGCGATGGGCCAGCTACCGAAGTCCGTGACGATCACGGACGACACGATGAGAGAGGGTCTGCAGATCGAGAGTGCCGACATTCCCGTCGAGGACAAGCTCCGGCTGCTCGACGCCTTGGGCGAGACCGGCGCCAGGGTGATCTCGATCGGTTCCTACGCGCACCCCAAGTGGACGCCGCAGATGGCCTGCATCGACGAGATCGCCGAGCGCTTCGTGCCCAGGCCGGGCGTGCGATACACCGCCGCGATCTTCAACAAGATCGGATTCGACCGCGCCGACCGCTGGTACCCGAAGCTCGACGTCCGGCAGCGCAGGTTCGGCACCCACGTCGAGCTTTGCGACACCTTCGCCCGGCGCAACTACAACGCGACCCAGGCGCAGCAGATCGAGCGCATTCCGGGGGTGATCGAACAGGCCCGGGCCCGCGGGGCCGAGACGGGCGCGGTGGCGATCGGCAATCCGTTCGGATCGAACTTCGAGGGAGCGTTCACGCTCGAGCAGCGAATGGACCTGCTGGCGCTGATGATCGACCGCTGGCACGAGGCCGGCTTCCGGGTCAGCCGGTGCGCGATCATCGAGGCGATGGGCTGGAACATGCCGCACACCGTGCGGGAGACGCTCCTGGCGATCCGTGAGCGCTGGCCTGAGATCACGGACTTCCATTGCCACCTGCACAACACCCGAGGGGCGGCGATGGTCAGCTACTACGAGGCGCTCAAGCTGGGCGTGCGCGAGTTCGACACCTCGATCGGCGGCATGGGGGGCTGCCCCTACTGCGGCAACGGCCGAGCGGCGGGCCATGTGCCGACGGAGGATTTCGTCGACTTCTGCCACGAGTTGGGGATCGAGACGGGCTACAGGCTCGACAAGCTGATCGAGGCGGCGCATATCGCCGAGGAGGTGGTCGGCCACCCGCTCTGGGGCCACGTCTCCAAGGCGGGGCCGCGGCCGCGCGGCGACGGCGATCTCTACCCGCGGCAGATGCCCTTCGTCGAGACGCTCGACGAGGCCTCCCATTTCCGCAACGGCCCGCCGGTCTACACCGGCCAGCGGTCTCCGTGGCGGCCTGACGCGCCGCTGTACCAGGCATGACCGCCGCGGGAAAGAGCCCGGGCGCGGGCGTTCGCTACGAGGCGGACGGCCGGCCGCCGACAGTTCTCGCCGCGACGATGGGCCTGCAGTATGCGACTCTCTGCGTCGCCGGCATCGTCCTGACGCCGGCGATCATCGTACGTGCCGCCGGGGGCAGCGACGAGTACCTGGCCTGGGCGGTGTTCGCGGCGATCTTCGTGAGCGGTATCGCCACGATCCTGCAGGCGGTGCGTCTGTGGCGGATCGGCGCCGGCTACATCCTGCTCATGGGCACGTCGGGGGCGTTCATCGCGGTCAGCATCGCCGCCCTTAGCCAGGGCGGTCCCATGCTCCTCGCCAAGCTGGTCATCGTCTCGTCGCTGTTCCAGTTCCTGCTTTCCGCGCGGCTCCTGCTGCTGCGGAGGTTGTTCACGACGACCGTCACGGGCACGGTCATCATGCTGATCTCGGTCAGCGTGATGCCGATCATGTTCAACCAGTTGACCCTGGTTCCCGACGATGCGCCCCGTGCCGCCGGTCCGATCACGTTCGTCGTGGCCATCGCTGTCATGGCCGGGTTCGGCCTGCGGGCCAGGGGGATTGGACGGTTGTGGGCGCCGGTCGCGGGCGTTGTGGCTGGCTCGATCGTCGCCGCGTTTCTCGGGCTCTACGATTTTGAGCAGGTGGCCGCGGCGGCCTGGATCGGCGCCCCGGCCGGCGGCTGGCCCGGGTTCGACCTGTCCTTCGGGCCGGCCTTCTGGGCGTTGCTGCCGGGCTTCGTCATCGTCACGTTGATCGGCGCGGTGGAGACGATCGGTGATGCCGTGGGTATCCAGCGTGTCTCCTGGCGGACGCCGCGGGCGCCTGACTACCGGGCGGTGCAGGGTGCCGTCGCCGCCGACGGACTGGGCAACCTGCTGTCCGGGATCGCCGGCACCGTGCCGAACACGACGTACTCGAGCAGCATCTCGGTCACGGAACTCACCGGTGTGGCCTCGCGCCGGGTGGGGATGTGGATCGGGATCATCTTCCTCGGCCTGGCCTTCCTGCCCAAGGCGCTCTCCCTGATTCTCGCGATTCCCGGTCCGGTCGTCGGCGCGTACGGGCTGGTTCTGATCGCCATCCTGTTCGTGCTCGGGGCCCGTATCGCCGGTCACGGGGGGATCGATTACCGGAAAGCCCTGGTGATCGGCGTGTCGTTCTGGATCGGCGTCGGTTTCGAGAACGGCCTGATCTTCAGCGACCAGCTCGGCGGCTGGGCGGCCTCGATCCTGGGCAACGGCATGACCGCCGGCGGTCTGACCGCCATCGGTCTGACCGCCTTCCTCGAATCGACCGGCCCGCGTCGCCGGCGGCTCGAGGTCGAGGTCACGCCCAGGTCGGCCTCACGGATCGGCGGCTTTCTCCGGACCCTGGCGGAACGGGCGCGGTGGACGCCCGAGGCCTGCGATCGCCTCTGGTCGGCCGGCGAAGAGGCGCTGCTCAGCCTGGCCGGCCTCGACGAGGAGGAGGGCGGCCGGAAGCGCAGCCTTCTCGTGGTCGCGAGAGTCGACCGTCAGACGGCCGAACTCGAGTTCATCGCGGCGCCCGGTGGAAGCAACATCGAGGACCGGTTGGTGGTCATGGCGCCCGATGCCCCCGTCCCGATCGAGAACGAGCTGTCGCTGCGGCTGCTGCGGCACGTGTCGACCTCGGTGCAGCACCAGCAGTACCACGACACGGACGTCCTCACGGTCATCGTCAGCAGCGACAGCCAGGCACCGACGGGTCAGGTGGACACGGCGGGAATCTAGAGGAGCGCGTCCTTCCCGAGCGCTTCCTTCCTGTAGGATTCCGCAGCGGATGACCTCTTCGTGAAACGAACTGCGAGCCCCATACTCACGTGAGTCAGAACCCCCACCTGACATTCGTGGAGGAGATTCTGCTTCTTCTCCTGGACGACGAATCCGGCGCGATGAAGCGCGTTGCGCCCAACGTGATGGAGCTGCTGGTCGCCGGCGCGATCCTGATGGACCTCGCGCTGCGCGGACGCCTGGACTGCGACCTCCAGCGACTCGTCGTCGTCGATTCGACGCCGGTGGGCGAGGAGATACTGGACGGCCCGCTGGCGGAGATCACGGAGGCCGGCGACGAGGCCGACGCCCGCACCTGGGTGGTGCGTCTCTCGGCCAGGAGCAAGCAGGTCCAGGAGGCGGCCCTGGCGCGCCTGGTCGAGCGGGGAATCCTCCGGGTCGAGGATCGCAGCTTCCTGTGGGTCTTCGGCAGCCGTCGCTATCCGATGGTCGACGACCGGGAAGAGCGGGAGGTCAAGCTGCGCATCCTCGACGTGCTCCTGAGCGACCGGATTCCCGCGCCCAGAGATGTCGCCCTCATCTGCCTGGCCGATGCGTCGAACGCCTTCCAGGTCATCCTGAGCGCGCAGGAACTGCGTCACGCCGCGGCCCGGATCGAGTTGGTGCGCGGCTTCGATCTGATCGGTCAGGCCATGGGCCGGGCGATCCAGAAGTCCGTTCAGGACATTGCCGCCGCGACGGCGACGGCGCATCATCCGTTCTACTGAGTGCGAACAAGACGCAGAGAGGTGTGTACGTGATCGAGAGCATCAAGATCGGGAAGTCGGCGATCGGGGGCGAGACGGTTGGCGACGTGACCGTCTGGGTGCCGGAAGGGCGGGTCGACGCCTCGAGCGCGCCGGACCTGGAGCAGGCGATGACGTCCGAGATCGCGGAAGGCGGAGAGGCCGTCGTCCTCGACCTGAGCCGCACCCGCTACATGAGCAGCGCCGGCCTCCGCGTCGTACTCGTCGTGGCCCGCCAACTGCAGGCGCGCAAGGGGAAGTTCGCCGTTTGCGGCCTGAACGACGAAGTGAAAGAGCTGTTCGAGGTTTCAGGCTTCAGCCTGATCGTGGGCATCGAGGCGGACCGCGACGCCGCGGTCGCCGCCGTTCAGCAGTCCGGCTGACGGCCCGCTCGGTTAGAGCGTCCAGCCGTCCCGGTAGGTCGGCTGGATGTACTCCCGCGGCACCTCGACGCCGTTCGTCACCTTCAGCTTCTTCGGGTTCCAGACGATCTCCTGCTGGCTTCGGACCGCCAGGTTGCCTAGCAGCGCGGTTTCCGTCATCGGACCCGCGTGATCGGCGAAGTTGGAGCCGTCGGGGTTCGTCGTGCCGGCCTTGATCGCGTCGATCCACTGCTTGTAGTGCCCTTCGGTCCGTTCGTAGACCTGGGGCAGCGGGTTCTTCGTGATCTTCTCGTGCAGCTTTGAGGGGTAGATCGTGGGCCTGCCGGCGTAGATGTCGGCGACGATCACGCCCTCGGTGCCCACGAAGAGCTGACCGCTGTTGCGCGGCGGCCACTTGCCCTCCCACACCTTGGGCATCGCCGGCGTGAGGTTTCCGTCGCGCCAGACGACGGTCATCTTCGGCCGGTTGCCTCGCGCCGGATACTCGAACGTGATCCGCGTGGCGGCGGGAGCCGACTCCTTGAACAGCGGCGTCGATTCGGCATGGACCAACGACGGGTCCCGCAGGTCGAAGATCCAGAACGCCGCGTCCATCGCATGGCAGGCGATGTCGCCGATGGCGCCGGTGCCGAAGTCCCACCAGCCGCGCCAGGCGAACGGGTGGTAGTACTCGGAGTGGTAGGGGCGTTCCGGCGCCGGGCCGAGCCAAAGGTCCCACTTGACATGGTCGGGCACCTCGTGGACTTCCTTGGGGCGCGGTATCGCCTGCGGCCAGATCGGCCGGTTGGTCCAGTACTCGACGCGGTTCACCTCGCCGATCACGCCACCCTCGATCCACTCGCGGATGAGGCGGGTGCCTTCGGCGGCGTGGCCCTGGTTGCCCATCTGGGTCGCCGTGCCGGCCTTGCGTGCCGCCTTGCCGACCATCCGCGCCTCTCCGATCGTGCGCGTCAGGGGCTTCTGCGTGAAGACGTGGAGGCCGCGCTCCAGAGCCGCAACGGTGATCGCGGCGTGCGTGTGGTCGGCGGTCGAGACCAGCACCGCGTCCAGGTCGCTGTGGGCGTCCAGCAGCTCCCGGTAGTCGTGGTAGCGGGCCGCGTCCGGGTGGGCGTTCATCGTCTCCTCGGCGCGCTTCCAGTCGATGTCGCAGAGGGCGACGATGTTCTCGCTGGCGACGCCGGCGACGTCGCTGCGGCCCTTGCCGCCGGCGCCGATGGCCGCGATGTTCAGCCGGTCGCTGGGGGCCTCCTCGCCGCGTCCGAGGACGTGGCGGGGGACGATCATCCAGCCGGCGCCAGCGGCGGCGGCGCCGAGCACGCTGCGACGGCTCAGGTCTTGTTCGGGCATGAGGAAGTGCCTTTCGCTGTGGTGGTGTTCGAGTGTGCGTTAGGTTAGCGCACTCGTGACGAACGCGAAGGTCAGTTGGATGTGCGTGTTTGCGGCGGCGCTGGTCGGTTTCGTCGCCGGCGCCGCCGGGGCCGAGACCGGCGAGCAGGGTCGCTCCGTCTACGGCGAGTGGCGGCATCACGGCGGCGACCACGCCTCGAGCCGCTACTCGCCGTTGACCCAGATCGACGGTTCGAACTTCGGCCGGCTCGAGATCGCCTGGCGCTGGCGCACGGCGGACCACGAGGTTCCGCTCGACGTGCTGCCGGGCTACGACACCGGGTTCTACCGCTCCGTGCCGCTGATGATCGGTGGCCGCCTGTTCGCGCCGACCAGCCTGGGCCAGGTGGCCCTGCTCGACCCGGCGACGGGCGACCAGGAATGGGTCTACAACCCGAAGACCTGGGAGCGCGGCGGTACCACGATGCGGCCGGTCGGCGCCCGCGGCATCGAGTACTGGTCGGACGGTGAGAAGGAGCGCCTGTTCGTCGCCACGATCGGCCGCCAGCTGGTCTCGATCGACGCCGCCACCGGACTCGCCGACCGGGCCTTCGGCGAGGACGGCGTGGTCGACCTGGCGCAGGACCTGGGCCCGGGCGACTACGCGATCCGCCACGTCACCCACGGCGCGCCGCCGATCGTCGTCGGCACCAGCGTGATCATCGGCTCGAAGATCTTCGACTACTCGATCAGGAGCGACGCGCCGCCCGGCCACGTCCGCGCCTACGACCTTCACACGGGCGAGTTCAAGTGGCGCTTCAACACGATCCCGCGGGACGACGAGTACGGGGTCGAGACCTGGGAGAACGAGTCCTGGCGGACGGCCGGCAACGCGAACGTGTGGGCGTCGATGAGCGCGGACCGCGAACTGGGCTACGTCTACCTGCCGATCAGCACGCCCTCGAACGACTACTACGGGGCCGACCGGCCCGGCGACAACCTCTTCGCCGAGAGCCTGGTCTGCGTCGACGCGGAGACGGGCGAGCGCGTCTGGCACTTCCAGACCGTCCGCCACGGCATCTGGGACTACGACATCGCCTCGGCCCCGAACCTGCTCGACATCGTCGTCGACGGCAAGCTGATCAAGGCGGTCGCCCAGGTCTCGAAGACCGGCTTCACGTACGTGTTCGACCGCGCCACCGGCGAGCCGGTGTGGCCGATCGAGGACCGGCCGGTGAACCACGAGTCGACGGTGCCGGGCGAGAAGCTGGCGGAGACCCAGCCGTTTCCGACGAAACCGCCGGCCTTCGAGCGGCAGGGCATCACCGAGGACGACCTGATCGACTGGACGCCTGAACTGCGGGAGGAAGCGCTCGAGATCGCCGAAGAGCTGGTGCTGGCGCCCATGTTCCCGCCGCTGATCGTCCAGGGCGAGGGCGGCAAGGAAGGCGTCATGGTAGTCCCGGGGGCTGCCGGCGGCGCGAACCACCCCGGAGCGTCCGTCGATCCGATGACCGGCGTGCTCTTCGTCGAGTCGCAGCACCGGCCGACCGGCATGTCCCTGATCGAGCCGGATGCGGCCCGTCGCCCCGACTGGCGCTACGTGATCGCCTACGTCGACACGGGTGGGCCACAGGGCCTGCCCCTGACCAAGCCGCCGTACCGGACGATCACCGCGATCGATCTGAATCGCGGTGAGCACCTATGGCAGGTTCCCGTCGGTCCTGGCCCGAAGAACCACCCGGCGATCGCCCACCTGAACCTTGGCGACATGGGCACCCGCTACATCGGCATGCCGGCGGACGGCGGTCTGCTCGTCACCCGCACGCTCCTGATCGGCTTCCTGGCCCTGCCTGACGAGAACGACCCCCGCACCTCAGGCGGCGGGCTGCTGCGCGCCTACGACAAGGCGACCGGCGAGATCGTCGGGGAAGTGGAGACCGACGTCTGGCTGCACGGTCCGCCGATGACCTACATGCACGAAGGCCGGCAGTACATCGTCATCGCCGGAGGCGGCGCCCGCAACCGCCGGATCCCCGATGAACTGATTGCTTTCGCGTTACCGGAGTCCCTAACCGATGCTTAAGCCCGCAGCAGTTGCCCTCGTCCTTCTGGCCGCCCCGCCCGCCGCCGCCGCCGAATGCGAACCCCGGGAGGCCGAAGGCCCCGTCACCGTCGAGTCCTGCCCGATCGAGAACGCCGACTACCCCCTCGTGCGCGCCGAGATGACGGTGCCCGGATCCATGCCGGCTGTCATCGCCCTTCTGGACGACGCGGCGGCGTGCCCCGACTGGCAGGCGATGTGCACCGAAGAGACCGCGCAGCCACTCGGGGCCCCGTTTCAGACCCTCCGCCAGCGCGTGTCCGGCAAGGGCATCACCCGGCGGATCTCGATGAACAGCGCTGCGTGGTGGCGGACCGAGGACGGCCACGTTGTGGGCAACATGATCGGTGCCGACGATCAGACGCCCGCCTTCAAGGGCAAGCGCGTGCTCTGCATGCGCACCCGCTGGTTCCTCTCGCCGGGCGACGAGGAAGGAACGGTCACGGTCGTCCAGAAGAGTGTCAGCGACCCGCAGCCGCCCTTCGGCATGGGCGCCGGAGTCGTCACGCCGCGCACCGCGAAGACCCTGCTCGAGACCTTCACCAACATGAGCAGCCGACTCGCCAGCGGCCGGCACGGCGCCGGCCCGGCGATCGAGTCGCTGCCCTTGCTGGAGGACGAGCTGCCGGGCGTCGGCGATGAGTTCGCCCGCTGCCAGGCGGCGCGCAAGTAGGGCGCCGTCGGCGCCACAACTCAGTGGTCCGCGTTCTCCGCGCCGCCGAACACGCCGTCGAGCACCGCCCGCACGCGTGGTAGCAGGGGATAGGTCTCCGGGTCGGAGTCCGCGGCCGTGTAGCCGACCCACACGGCGACCACGTCACGCTCCGGGTTGACGAGCAGCCCCTGACCGGCCCAGCCGCCCTTGTAGACGTCGTTGTTCGTGAACACGAGGTCCCACTGGTAGACGTTGTGCCTGACGCCGGGCGGCTTGCCGCCGTAGCGGGCGTTCTCGAGCAGTTCCGGCCGGCCGCCGTGAAGCAGCAGGTCGATGTGTTCTTCAGGCACGATCCGCTCCGATGAGACCGTGCCGTAGCTGGGCGTGAACAGGAGCCCGAAACGGGCCATGTCCCGGGGGCGCGCCAACAGGCCGCCGGACGTCAGCGCAATTCCGTACCGGTTGGCGTAGATCGAGGCGTCCGCCTCGGCGCCGATGCGGGTCCACACGTCGCGGCTCAGCGCGTCCTGGAACGGCATGCCGGTGACCTCCTCGACCAGCCAGCCGAGGACGAAGGTGTTGGTACCGCTGTAGTCGTAGCCCGTGCCCTGCTCGGCCCAGCGGCCGACCCGGAGAGTCGAGAGCATCGTGTAGGGGTCGTCCGGCGTCCGTTCGCTGCGTACGGCGTCGCCCAGCGAGGCCTCGAACTGGTAGTAGCAGGTGCTCCGGTCGGTGTAGTCGCCGTCCGGACAGTCGACGCCGGAGGCCATGTCGAGCACGTTGCGGACGGTGACGCCTTCGAAGTCCGAACCCTCTAGCGCGGGCACGTAACGGTCGACGGGCTGGCTGGAGTCGACCAGCTCGCGGTGCTCGAGGATCGCCACCAGGGTCGCCGGCAGGACCTTGGTAACCGACCACCAGATCGGTTTCTCGTGGGGCTGCATCCGCGGGTAACGCTCGAAGACGATGTCGCCGCGGTGGAGGATGACGATGCCCATCGTCGTCGAGTGTTCGCCGTGCAGGTAGGCGTCGAACGCCAGCTCGCCGGCCGGCGTGTCGACCGGATAGTCGGCGATGGCGGCCAGCGGGCGAACCGCCAGCTCCCTGACCGGGCCGTCGCGGTAGACGTTCACGGTCGGCACGACCTGGTGGAGGTTCCGGTTGCGCCAGGCCATCGCCGCGCCGGTTTCCGTCCACCAGACCTCGTCGGCGGGATCGGGCAAGGCGCGGTGCTGGCGGAGATTCTCCGCGACCGTCGAGGCCGGTTCGAAGTTCGGCGCGGCCTCCTGCGCGGCCGTGCAGGCCGCAAGCGTCAGTACCAGTCCAAGAATGAAGGTGCTTCGTCGCATGACGGCAGTGTAAGGCGGCGTCCGCGTCAGTCGATCGTGCCCAGGTAGTGCCAGATCGCCTCGAACTGTCGCGCCGCGTCGCCGTCGAAGACATCGTAGAGCCCGGTGTAGCCGTCCTCGTCGACGAACTGGGGCATCTTCGTGCCCGGCAGGATGCGCTGGGGGTCGCGGAGAAACCAGTCGAACCAGGGGCGCCGCAGGCGGCGGCGGACGAGATCGAAGTTGATTGCCTCCTCGGCGCCCTCGCCGCCCAGCGCCGGTTCGTCGCCCAGGGCGTGGCAGGCATGGCATCCGAGGCGGTCGCCGCGGATGAGGTCGCTGCCGACCGCGGCCAGCTCGGCGTCTGCGGGTTCGGGCTCGGGCGGCGACGCGGCCAGCCCGTGCTGATGGTGCAGCCCGACCGCGAAGAGGTCGGTCTCGTCGGGGGAGGCGGTCGCTCGCACTTCCGGGTGTGGGCGCGGAAGGTCGGCGAGGTGGCTTGCCAGGTAGTCCGCCAGCCAGTCTCCGCGGAACTTCTCGCCGGCCCAGGTCAGGTCCGGGGGAGCGTGGGTCGGCCCGGCGTCAGGGGCCGGCGGCCCGGAGGCGGGCGCGCCGTCCCTGCTGTGACAGACGAGGCAACCGTCTCGCCGGATTCGGCGTTCCGCGTACTCGGCCGGCACGACCCGGGCGAGAGACACGGCGTCCTCGGCAACGAGATCACGCGCCGCCCGCCGGGACCGGCCCCGGTCGAGCGCCGTCGAGCCGGCGTGTCGGAGGGACGCCGGAGGCACCGGCTCCTCCGGGAGATAGTCGTTGCTCCAGGTGAGACGCATCGAAGCGTCGCCGCGGGCCGGGCCGCGGTAGACCAGCTCGATCGGGTTGAGGCCCTTGTTCAGCCGCACTTGGCCGGCGGTGGCGGCCGGCGCGCCGTCGGCCGGAAGAGCGTCGCGCTCGAGGACGACCTGCCCGTCGATGCTCAAGCGCACGCCGCCGTTGCCGCGGACGGCGAAGCGGAAGGAGTCGTTCAGGTCGAGTTCGATCACGCCGCGGAAGGTGGCTTCGAAGGAGCCGGGGTCGAGGAACGGGCTCGGCGGTTCGCCCTCGGGCACGTGGAGCGCGGCCAGCCGCGCGACCCGGGCGTCCGTCGCGTCGCCTCCGCGCGTGCTGAGGACGAGTTCCAGACCGGGCTGGTGGAAGTCGGCTGTGGCCGTCTCCGTGGGTTGGCCTGTCACCGGGCCGACACACGCCGCCGCCAGCAGGGGCAGGGCGGCGAGCCCGCGAAAGCGCACGACGAGTCCGGCGCCCGGTTCAGTCGGCGCCTGCGAGGATCTCGGCGCCGGCGCGGGTCCCCAGTTCGTGGATCGTGCCGTGGACGAACTCCCGTATCCGCGCGCCGTCCCTGCCTCTCAGGTTCATCTCCAGGTGGAACTGCTGCACCGGCAGGATGTCCGGGATCTCGATGAACACCGAGCGCCGGTCCTCCGAAAGAGTGGCGGACGGGATCGCGAGATCGTCTTGGCCCACGCCCTCGCCCAGGACGCGGTAGTCCTCCGAGCCGTAGCTGGCTTGACGCAGGTACTCCCAGATCCGCATCGAGTAGTTCCCCGGGTCGACGGCGGCGTCCGGGTCGAGTTCGCTGCTGAACCGAACGACGAGGCCGTCGCGAGCGGTCTCGTAGGTTCTGGGGATGCGCAGCGGCTGGTCCGTCCGCCGGACGCGGTAGAAACCGCCGGGCTGGGTCCGGTCTCCGGCCCAGGCGAAGAGGCCACAGACGTAGAGATGGTCGTCGGCCGGGTTGAAGCGGCCGCGGATCAGGCCGGTCGGCGCGGCCGTCACGGGCAGTTCGACCACGGCGGCCTGGCGCGGCGGACCGTCGCCTCGAGGAAAAGCCTGGTCGAAGAGCACCAGGAACATCCTGCCGTTTCCGTAGGAGAGGTGGATCAACGACTCGTCCAGCTCGCCCCAGCGGTCGCTCCGCACCCACACTGGCGCCGACGGCGAACGGTCCACGTCGTGGTGAATCCAGGTCACCGGCTGGACGAAGTCGTCCGGGTCGCGGTCGGGCTCCCGCCAGGCCCGCATGTAGCCGTGGAAGGTGCCCGGCTCGACCCAGTTGATCCGGTTCTCCGGGATCCAGTGTCCCTCCTGGTCAGTCACGATCACGCTGCCGTCCGGGTTGACCACCAGGCCGTTCGGGGCCCTGAACCCGTTGGCGACGATCTCGGTCGAAGAGCCGTCGGCCGCGACCTTGAGGATCGTGCCGTGCTGTGGCACGCGGGCGTCGAAGTCGTGCCCGGCGCCCTTGGCGTAGTAGAAGTTGCCCTCGTCATCCGTCTCCAGGCCGACCGCGAACTCGTGGAAGTGGGCCGAGGCCTGGGCGTCGTGATTGAACGCCTCGTAGTGGTCGGCCTCGCCGTCGCCATTCAGGTCGCGCAGCCGGGTGATCTGGTCGCGGGAGGTGACGAAGATCTCGCCCCCGCGGGTGTTCACGCCGAGCGGTTCGTACATCCCCGTGGCGAAGCGCTTCCAGGTGACGGCTCCGATCTCTTCCTCGCCCAGCCCGTCGACCAGCCAGACATCACCCATCCAGGTCGCGACGACAGCCCGCCGGCCGCCGTCGAGGAAGTCAAAGCCGCCGAGGCGCATCCAGGCGCGGTACGGATTCTCGAATGGCGTGGTGATCGCTTCGAGTTCGAAGGGTCCGCCCCGGCGGCCGAGGACGCGGCTCTCGGTCGTGACCGTCTCGGTCCATTGCGCCGGCCCGCCGTGGGTCAGTGGTTCGAGGTCGGCGGCTGGTTCGACTCCGGCTGCTCTCGCCAGGAAGCCCGCGTTCGACCGGCCACGCCGCCCGATCACGACCTTGAACCGGACCGGTTCGTCGCCGGCGTGAACTCTCAGACGGAGGTCGTCGCCGTCGCCCTCGACCCACTGGACGGCTGCCGGCGCTCCGACCAGGGCGGCGATGGTGGGTCCGCTGTGCTCCCCTCGATCCGCCGCGTTCGGGCGAGGCGCGCGAAAGCCGGCGGCCTCGCCGTCGGTCCAGGCCCGGCCGTCCCGCTGGTGTGCAACCTGGACGACGAGGTCCGCGTTCCGGGGGCCCAGGTTCAGGGTTCGACTGAACAATCCGTCGCCTTCGGACGCGCCGAGTTCCAGCACCTCCGTGTCGCCCACCCGGTAGTGCAGCACGACCTGGTCGCCATGAAGGTAGTGCCCGAGCCAGCGGGCGACGCCGGCATCCTGCGGTCCGAAACGGCGGCCTCCGCGACCCGTGATCCGAGTGTCCTGGAAGTCGTCGGCCACCCGCGACCAGCCCGGCGCATCCGGGTTCGTGAACACCAGGTCGCCGACGATCGCCGGCTCCACCACATGCCTGCCGTTGTAGTTGATCGAGTTCCAGTCCATGAACCCGGTCCCGGTCCAGCCCGCGGCCCAGCGCAGGGTATCCGTGTCGAAGAGCAGGAACTCCGATCCTTTGGCGACGCCTCCCGGACCCTCGTCGACCCGGATCGCGATGCCCTTGTTCGCGTTGTTGTCCGGCTCGACGATGTAGGAGTGGACCTTGAACGGCCCGTAGTCCATGTCGGACCACGGGTGGCCGGTCGACTCCTGGGCGCCGGCAGCGCCGGCGAGTACAACGGCGGCTGCGACCGGCAGGCCGGCGGCGGTCAGATGTCGCATCGGGCCGGAGGATTCTAGCCGTGCGCGGTCCTCTCTCGACGGTGTGGTGGTAGCGTCGAACCGGCGACGGGACTCGTACTCTTGGGTGCGCTCAAGAAGCGCGGGTCGTCCGCTTGAGTTCTGTGACGGTTTCATCGAGTAGGAGCGAAGCATGTCGAGCCCCAGGATCGCTGACCTGACAGTGAGTGAGTTCAAGGACCTGGTACACGAAGCCGTCACGCACTCCATCGCCGAGTTGCTTGGCGACCCCGATCGGGGCCTGGAACTACGGAACGACTTCGCCGAGGAACTCAGGAAGTCGCTGGCCGACCCTGAGGCTGGGGGCGGGACAGTGGGCCTCTCTGAGGTTGCGGCAAACCTCGGATCCCCTCATTGACGTTCGAGGTTGCGCTGACGGCCGGAGCGGCGTCCGATCTTCGCCGTCTCGATCCCGCCGTTGCCAGCCGGATCGTCCGTAGGCTCCGCTGGTTGGCGGAGAATGCCGACTCAATCAAGCCCGAACGGTTGACAGGCCGCTGGCGGGGAGTCCTCAAGCTACGGGTGGGCGCCTACCGGGTCCTCTACACCCGCGACATCTCCGAGCGCCGGCTTGTGGTCCACTTCGTCAGACACCGGCGCGGCGTGTACAAGATCGGCGAGAAGGGCTAGAGCGCGTCCGTGCCCCTCGTCTTACCGGAGGGGTGCCAGGTCCGGATCGAGCAGCCGATCTTCCCGGAGTTGCTTCAGGTCGATGTTGAAGCGGACCTTTCCTCGAAGCGCGAGTAGCTTCGAGTAGATGTTGGACAGGCCAGTGTGGCGGGTGCTTTCCATGCCGTTGACCGTACCAGCTTCCCTGTCTGGCGGTTGACGCGGGAGCCGGCGGAAGCTACGTTCCACCGCACGATGAAGAAGTCACTTCTGTGGATGGGCGCGGCGATCCTCGGCCTGGTGCTGCTCGCTATCGGCTACGGAGCCGGCTGGCTCGTCCACGCCACCGGTGTCGGCCGAACGGTGCCGCTCGAAGAACTCTCCGAACGGGAGCGGGCGTTCGCCGAGCGGATGCAGAACGTCGACCTGGTCGGCCACTTCACGATCGAGGGGATCGAGGGCCTGGAGGATGTCGAGGGCGTGAGCCGCGACAAGAACCCTGAGCGCTACGAGATCGCAAGCGTCTCGAAGCTCGAGGGGGAGGGCGACCGCTGGCGCTTCGACGTCCGGGTCGTCTACATGACGGTCGACGTTACGCTGCCGGTCGTCGTGCCGATCGCCTGGGCGGGAGACACGCCGATGGTCAGCATCACGGACTTCGAGCTACCGGGCCTGGGCGACCAGTTCGGAGCGCGGGTTCTGTTCTACGACGAGCGCTACGCCGGGACCTGGGACCATGGGCCGTACGGCGGGATGATGTACGGCATGATCGAACCGGCGGGGGCCGAGTAGCCGCCTACCAGGTGTCGATGTTGCGGCGCTTCTTGCCGTCGCGGACCGGGGGCGGCGGCACGGAGTCGAGGGTGCGGGCGATCCAGCGCCGCGAGTCGGCGGGGTCGATCACGTCGTCGACGGCGAAGGAGGCGCCGGCGGTCAGGGCGCTGCCGCGTTCGTAGGCGGCGGCGACCAGCTCTTCGTAGCGGGCGCGGCGCTCCTCCGGGTCCTCGATCGCGGCGAGTTCATTGCGGAAGCCGAGCTTGACCTGGCCTTCGAGACCCATGCCGCCGAACTCGGCGGTGGGCCAGGCGACGGTGAAGAACGGCTCCTTCAGGTCGCCGCCGGCCATGGCCTGGGCGCCGAGACCGTAGGCCTTGCGCAGCACGATCGTCAGCGACGGCACGGTGATGTTGGCGCCGACCACGAACAGCCGGCAGCAGTGCCGCACCAGGGCCGTGCGCTCGGTCTCGGGGCCGACCATCATGCCGGGCGTGTCGCAGAGCACGAGGACGGGAATGTCGAAGGCGTCGCAGAGCTGCAGGAAGCGGGCGCCCTTGTCGGAGCCGTCGCTGTCGATGGCGCCGGACAGGAACTCGGGGTTGTTCGCAAGAATCCCGAGCGGCCGTCCCTCGATGCGGACCAGGGCGGTCACCATGCCGAGGCCGAACGAGGGTCGGAGTTCCAGCACGCTGCCGGTGTCGGCCAGGGTGTGGATCACTTCGCGGATGTCGTAGACGCGCAGGCGGTTCTCGGGCACGATCCGGCGCAGGAGCCGCTGATCGGGCGCTTCCCAGTCGTCCGTGCGGCCCTGGAAGTAGGAGAGGTAGCGCTTGGCGGCGTCCACGGCTTCCTCTTCGTCCTCGACCGCGATGTCGACGACGCCGTTCGGCACCTGGACGTCCATCGGCCCGACTTCTTCCGGCCGGAACACGCCCAGGCCGCCGCCCTCGATCAGGGCCGGGCCGCCCATGCCGATGCTCGAGTCGGCGGTGGCGATGATGACGTCGCAGCAGCCGAGCAGCGCCGCGTTGCCGGCGAAGCAGAAGCGGGAGGTGATGCCGACGATCGGCACCAGGCCGGAGAGCCGCGCGAAGGAGGTGAAGGTCGGTGTGTCGAGCGGCCGATACGTCTCGTCGCTGCGGCCCTGGCCGGCCCTGGTCGTCGAGGCGCCGCCCTTCCGCTTGCCGCCCGTGCCGGCGCGGCCGCCTCCGCCCTCAGCGAACAGGACAACGGGACGCTTCCAGCGATGAGCCAGTTCGACCATGCGGTCCGTCTTCGGATGGTTCAGAGCGCCCTGGGTGCCGGCGAGCACGGTGTAGTCGTAGGCCATGACGACGCAACGCGAGCGATCGCCGGGGAAAAGGTGGCCGTTGATCGAGCCGACGCCGGTGACCATGCCGTCGGTGGGGAACTTGCGGATGACCTCTTCCTTCGGGAGGCCCGTGCCGGGCGTGAGCACGAGCTGTCCGTGCTCGGCGAAACTGCCCTCGTCGCAGAGGTGGTCGATGTTCTCGCGCGCTGTCCGCTGGTTCGTGTTGCGCCGCTTCCGAACCGCCTCGGGGCGTGCGTCGTCCAGGGTCACCGCGTGGCGCTCGAGCACCTCGGCGAGATCGGGCCGGACGGCGTCGAGGTCGATCTCGCCCTCTTCGTCGCCGGTTGCGGCCGCCACGTCCCCTTCTTCGATCAGGGCGAGGACGTGGCCTTCCCAGACCGCGTCGCCGACGGCCGCGCGGAGATCGCGGAGCACGCCGCCGACGTCCGAGCGGATCTCGTGCTCCATCTTCATCGCCTCCATGATGAAGAGGATCTGGCCCTTTGCGATCTCCTGCCCGGGTTCCGATTCGAGGCTGAGTACCGTGCCCTGCATCGGCGCCCGTAGCGCCGTGAGCCCCTCGGGAACCGGCGTTGAGTCGACGGGCGGCGGTTCGACGGTCTGTAGACCCGCCGAGGGAGTGCTCGACTTGCCGTGATCGAGCACGGCGAGCGGATCGACCGAATCGACCTTGACGCCGGCAAGGCCGCGTCCCTCGCCGTCGCCGGTCTTGACCGCCTGGCAGGGGCGATCGTCAAAGACGGTGGCGGCCTCGACCAGTTCGGTCAGGCGCTCGTCGACGAAGCGGGTGTGGACGTTCCAGGCCTGAACCTCGGCGTGCTTCAGAAGTGCACGCAGGAAGGACGCGTTCGTGTCGATGCCGTCGGTCCTGAAGTCTCCGAGGGCGCGGGAGGTCCGCGCCAGCGCGGCGCCGAGTTCGACTCCCGGTGTGTGGCCCACGACCTTCGCGAGCAGGGAGTCGAAGCGGGGATTCGTCTGGTAGCCGGCGTAACCGAAGGTGTCCGTGCGCACCCCCGGTCCGGAGGGCGGCTCGAACGCGGCCAGGATCCCTCCGCCCGGGACCACGCGGCCGTCCGCCGTCATCGTCTCCATGTTGACGCGGGCCTGGACCGCGCAGCCCCGCGCCCTGGGCGGATCCTCCCGGCCGAGGCCGAGGTCTTCGAGCAGCCGCCCGCGGGCGAGTTCGAGCTGGAGGTGGACGAGGTCGACGCCGAACACCTCCTCGGTCACCGTGTGCTCGACCTGGAGGCGGGCGTTCGCTTCGATGAAGTAGTAGCGGGCTTCGGTCCGGCTGCCGGTTTCGACCAGGAACTCGACCGTGCCCAGGTTGCGGTAGCCCGCCGTCGAGGCGAGAGCGACCGCCGCCTTCCGCAGCGCGCTCCGCACACCGTCCGGCAACGCGGGCGCGGGTGCGATCTCGATCAGTTTCTGGTGGCGGCGCTGAAGGCTGCAGTCCCGGTCGCCGAAGTGGCGGACCGCGTCGCTGTCGTCGGCGGCGACCTGTACCTCCACGTGGCGTACGGCCGCCAGCAGTTGCTCGACGAAGACGCCGTCCGTGTCGAACGCCGCGCCGGCTTCCGACACCGCGCGCCGGTAGGCGTCCTCGATCTCATTGGCCGTTCGGACGACCCTCATCCCGCGGCCGCCGCCGCCGCCGACCGCCTTGATCAGCATCGAGGCGCCCTCGGGCAGCCCGTCGAAGAACGAGCGGGCCTGTTCCAGGGTCACCGCCTCGGAGACTCCTGGAACGACCGGAACGCCCTGGCGCTCCGCGAGGTCGCGCGCCCGCGCCTTGTCCCCGAACAGCTCCAGCGCTTCCGGCGGCGGGCCCACGAAGCGGACGCCGGCGTCGATGCAGGAGCGGGCGAAGCCGGCGTTCTCGCTCAGGAAGCCGTAGCCGGGGTGGATCGCGTCGCAGCCGTGCTCAGCGGCGACGCGGAGCAGTTGGCCGCCGTCGAGGTAGGCCGCCGGTCCGGCGCCCGGAAGCGCCGCCGACTCGTCCGCTCTCGATACATGGAGGGACTGCGCGTCGTCCTCGGAGAACACGGCGACGGTCGGGATGCGGAGCTCCGCCGCGGCGCGGGCTATGCGGACCGCGATCTCACCGCGGTTGGCGATCAGGAGCTTCATCGAAACCACACGAACATCTTCGACCCGGAAGGCGGTTCGGAAGGGCCGCTATCCTACGCCCCCATGAGAGTCCTTCGCACGCCCGACGAGCGCTTCGCCAACCTGCCCGACTTCGACTACGAGCCCCACTACACCGTCGTCCCCAGGGGCGACGGCGAGGGTGAGGGCATCCGGATCCACCACGTGGAGGCGGGCCCGGTCGACGGTCCGCTTGTTCTTCTCATGCACGGCCAGCCGACCTGGAGCTTCCTCTACCGCCGGATGATCCCGGTGCTCGTGGAGCGGGGGATGCGGGTGATGGCGCCCGACCTCGTCGGCTACGGCAGGTCCGACAAGCCGACCGAACGCGAGGACTACACCTACCAGCGTCAGGTCGACTGGCTCGGCGCCTGGCTGCGCAGCAACGGCGTCGTCCATGCGACCCTGGTCGGCCAGGACTGGGGAGGATTGATCGGGCTGCGGCTGGTGGCGGACGATCCCGCGCGCTTCGACCGCGTGGTTGCCGCGAACACGGGCCTGCCCCTGCCGATGAACGTGCCGCAAGAAACCGTGGAGAAGATCGCGAAGTTCCGCGCCGAGGCGCCGACGCCGACCATCATGGAAATGCAGCAGCAGATCTCGCAGATGGGCGCCGATCCGGCGATGAAGTTCGCGTACTGGCAGAAGTGGACCTGGGAGACCGAGGACATTCCGGTCGGGATGCTCCTCGCGGGCAGCGTCGACGGGGTGACGCTCTCGCACGAAGAGATCGCGGCCTACGACGCGCCCTTCCCCGACCCGTCGTACAAGGCGGGGATCCGCGCCATGCCCAGCCGGGTGCCGATGCTGCCGAACAACCCGGCCGTGCCGGCCCAGGTCGAAGCCTGGAAGGTGTTCTCGGAGTGGACCAGGCCCTTCCTCTGCGCCTTCTCGGATAACGACCCGGTGACGGGCGCTGCGCGGGTGCCGTTCGAGGAACGTGTTCCGGGCGCGAAGGGCCAACCGCACCGGACGATCGAGGGTGGTGGCCACTTCCTCCAGGAGGGCCGGGGCGTGGAACTGGCTACGGTCGTCGCCGACTTCATCGATTCGACGCCGGTCGGCGACTAGAGCTGTGATGGCGGTTGATCGGCGGCGTGTGCGGCGCGTCCTGGGCATAGCCCTCCCGGTCGTGGCGATGACGGTGGCGGCAGTCGCGGGTGTTCGCGGCTATCTGTCGCACTGGCCCCGCCCGGCGGACACGACCGAGGCAAGGCTGCTCACCGGCGGCGGCGGGGAAGTCGACCACTGCGACCTGCCGGTCCTCGACGGCTCGGGCCTGACCGCGGACGAGATACCGGTCGCCTACACCCCGGGGTGCGAAGGCTGGACGGAGTGGCCGCTGCCGGTGCTGGCCGCCTGCACGGAGCCGCTGACCGAGGGTGCGCCCGATCTGCGCGGTCTGTGGCTGGACGATGACAGCGGTCACCTCGAGCGGGTCGAGCAGTGCGGCGACCGGGTTGTCGTAACCACGGTCGGACTGATTCACGACATGCGCGCCGACGGCACTCTGCGGAATGGCGCCAACGATGTGAACCCGAGTTGCACGCGGATCCGCAATCGCACGCGCTATCGGGACGGCGTCCTCGAAATGGACGGCTACGGCATCCCCTGGATCCGGGTCGAACGGTGGATGGAGGGCGGCGAGCTGCGCTGGACCCATCCCCAGGCCGGCGACCACCGGATGCGCCGCATCTGTCATGTCCCCGCGGACCGGGTCACGCGAGAGCCCTACTGAACGGTTCGTCGCGAAGAGGAACCCGCAACAGCCGGGGTACGATGCCGCCATGCTCGGCACGAGCCTCGATGCGTCGGCCTATATCGACCGGCTGCGGGCCGAGTTGGCGAGGATCGACACCGCGGCGGTGGAACGCTGGGCCGAAGTCGTCTTTGACGTCTGGAGCCGTGGCAGCACGCTCTACCTGATCGGCAACGGCGGTTCGGCGGCGGCGGCGAGCCACCTGAGCGTCGACCTGGGCAAGGGCACAGTCGCTGCCGACCGCCTGCTCTACGAGTCGCACCGCCGGCTGCGGGTGGTCAGCCTGACCGACAACGTGCCCTGGATCACGGCGGTGGCGAACGACCTGGACTACGAGCAGGTGTTCGTCCAGCAGTTGATGAACGCTGCCGTCCCAGGCGACGCGCTGATGGCGTTCAGCGGCTCGGGGAACAGCCCGAACGTGCTGGCCGCCGTGGACTGGGCGAACCGCCACGACCTCCGCACGTTCGGGCTTACCGGGTTCGACGGGGGCCGGCTGAAGGAACTCCAACAGGACGGTGTTCACGTCGATCTGGACGACATGGGCATGGTGGAGAGCGTCCACGTGTGCCTGTTCCACTGGGTCGTGGACGACGTCTACGCCCGCACCCAGCAGACCGGCCGCTACGCCTGAGGACGGCGCCGTGGACTCCGCGCCGGCGGGCCGCCGGATCGACCTGCTGGGCCGGGGCGCGACCTGGGCCTACGACATCGCCGGGCCGCCCGGCGCGCCCACGTTGCTACTGCTTCATGGCCTGGCGGCTACCGCGCTCCTGAACTGGTCGACGAGCTTCGCCGCGCTGGCGCGGGGCTTCCGGGTCATCGCGCTCGATCACCGTGGCCACGGCCGCGGGATCCGGCGGATCGGCGCCTTCAAGCTGGAGGACTGCGCGGACGACGCGGCGGCACTTGCCGATCGGCTGGGCGTGGAGTGGGTGATCCCGGTCGGCTACTCGATGGGCGGCGCGGTGGCCCAGTTGTTCTGGCGACGGCACCGGGACCGCACCGCAGGTCTCGTTCTCTGTGCGACCAGTTCGCGTTTCGGCGGACCGCGGGCCAAGCGGGCCGCTTCGACGCTTGGACCGCTGCTGTCGCTCGCGGCTCGCGTGGCGCCCCAGTCGATGTGGGACAGCATGGGTGAGCGGATGCTCGAGAACGTCCAGGATCCCGGCCGGCGTCTGGCTTTGAAGGAGCAGTTCGCCCCCACGGAGCCGGCTTCGGTGATCGAGGCTGCCGCCGCGCTAGCGCGCTTCGACTCCAGCGACTGGCTGGGCGACATCGACGTGCCGGTCGGGGTCGTGCTCACATTGCGGGACGAGCACATCCCGGCCCAGTACCAACAGGCGATGGCGGCTGCGATCCCGGGTGCGGAGGTCCATCCGGTCGATGCGGACCACTACGCGTGCGTGGCGAGGACGCACCTGTTCGTGCCTGCCCTCGTTGCGGCCTGTCGCTCCGTGGCGCTGCGCGGCGCGCCGGTGCGGGCCGTGGCGCCCTGACGGCGGCTCTAGCGGCGCGGCTCCAGCCCGTGACCTTCTCGACCGACCGGTCCACGAGATCGTAGACCACGGGGACGACCAGCAGCGTCAGCAGCGTCGAAGTCGCCATGCCGCCGATGATCAGCACGGCGATCGCGGCGCGGCCCTCGGACCCGGCTGCCTGCGAGAACGCGACGGGGAGCAGGCCGAAGATCAATGAGAAGGCGGTCATCAGCACGGGCCGCAATCGGGCCGGGCCCGCTTCGAGAATCGCGTCCCTGCGGCTTTGCCCGTCCTGGCGGAGCCGGTTGATGTAGTCGATCAGGAGGATGCCGTTCTTCATCACCAGACCCATCAGCACCAGCAGGCCGATGCCGCTCATCATGTCGAGCGGTTGGCCGGAGAGCTTGAGCGCCAGGAAGGCGCCGATGAAGGAAAGCGGCGCTGACATCATGATGGTGACCGGATGGACGAGCGAGTTGAACAGCGACGCCAGCACCATGTAGATGGCGACCACGGCGAGCACGAACGCGAACAGCAGGGACAGGCCCGTCTCCTGCATGATCACCGTCGTGCCGCTGGGCACGAGAGTGTTCGGAGCAGCGAGACCGATCTGACGGCCGTACTCCTCGATGCGGGCCGCGAGTTCGGACTGAGCGACGCCTTCCGCGCCGTTCGTGGCGATCGTGATCTCGCGTGAACGGTTCTGCCGCCTGATCTGGACCGCGCCCTCGCCGAGGTGGATGTTGGCGACGTTCGTGATGGGCGTCAGTTGCCCCGAAGCCGTGCGGATCTGGATCAGATCGAGCTTCCCGGGTTCGTCCCGGTACTCCGGCAGCACCTGAACGCGGACGTCGTAGCGTTCGCCGTCCTCCTCGAAGGCGCCCAGCTCCTCGCCGGCGAGCAGGGTGCGGATCGTGCGTCCGATGACCGTGGCCGGCACGCCGAGGTCGGCGGCGCGATCCCGGTCGACGTCGATCTCGATCTCGGGCTTGCCGGTCTCCCAGGACGTGCCCACGTCGACGAAGTAGGGATCGGTTCGCATCCGCGCCACCAGCCTCTCGGAGTACAGCTCCAGGTCGGCGATGCGGGGACCGCGGAGGCTGTAGGAGACGGAGCGCGTTCCCGTCTGGTCCTCGCTGCCGGCGATCCAGCTGATCGGCGACACGACGATCTCCTCTGCTTCGGGGACTTGCTCGAGCAGCCGGTTGCGGACGCGGTCCATGATCGTCGCCTGGCTGAGGTCGCGGTCCCGCTTGTTCGTCAACTGGACGTAGATCGAGGCTCGATGGGGCTCCTGGCGGCTGCCGCCGCCGATCGTGGCGAAGCGGTTGCGCACATCCGGGTCACCTGCGATCAGCTCTTCCGTGCGGCGCGCGGTCACAGACGTCACGGCCAGCGGAGTCCCGACCGGCATCTTCAGGTTGACGTTGAACTCGCTTCGGTCTTCGGTGCCGAACAGGTCGAACGGCAGCGTGAACGCGACGAGCACGCCGCCGACCATCGCCCCCGCGGCGACGGCGAGCGTCAGCGCCCGGTGCCTGAGCGCCCGCCGCAGGACGATCTTGTAGAAGTGGTCGAGACCGTCGAGGCCACGGCCCAGGGTGCGGCTCACCGGATCGCGACCCTGAGTCGCCTTGAGCACGCGGCTACCGAGCATCGGAGTCAGCGTCAGGGCGAACAGGCTGGAGACGCAGACGGCGATCGTCATCACCATCCCGAACTCGTAGAAGAACTGGCCGACCGTGCCGCTCAGGAAGGCGATCGGCACGAACACGGCACACAGGGCGAGCGTGGTCGAGACGACTGCCAGCATGACCTGGCTGGCGCCTTCTTCGGCCGCCTCGCGGCGATTCTGGCCCCGCTCGATTCGCCGGTAGATGACCTCCAGCACGACGATCGCGTCGTCGATCACGACGCCGATCGAAAGAGAGAGCGCCATCAGCGTCATCACGTTCAGGGTGAACCCGGCCAGGTAGAAGAACGTGAACGAGGCGATGACCGACGAGGGGATCGCGAGCGCCGAAATGAGGGTCGAACGCGGGTTGCGCAGGAACAGCAGCACGACCAGGACCACGAGGGCGCCGCCCCAGATCATGTTGGAGAACACCGAGTAGATGGAGTCCTCGATGAACACCGCCATGTCGCGGGTGATCAGGACCTCCATGCCCGGCGGCAGGTCCTGCCCCAGCGCCTCGACCTCGGCGCGTACCGCTTCGGCGACGACGACCGTGTTCGTTCCGCTTCGCCTGCGCACCTCGAGCGAGACGCCGCGCTGGCCGTTGAAGCGCGCGATCGACCGCTCCTCGGCCAGACCGTCCTCGATCTTCGCCACGTCCCGCAGGTAGACCAGCCGGCCGCCGCGCTCGGCCGCGATCAGGGCGCCGAAGTCCTCGACCCGCTTCACCTTGCCGGAGGTGGTGACCGTCCATTCCCGTTCACGCCCCTCGACCCGGCCGCCGGCGGTTTCGGCGTTCTCCAGCAGGAGCGTCGAGCGCACGTCGTCGATCGAGAGGCCGTAGCCGGCCAGTCGAACCGGGTCGAGCCAGATCCGGACCTCCCGCCGGCGGGAGCCGATGATCTCGATGCTGCCGACCCCCGGCAGTCTCTCGAGCCGGTCCTTGACGGTGGTTTCCGCGAGTTCGGACAGTTCGCGGACCGAGACTGGGCCGCCAAGCATGACGGAGAGGATCGGAGTCGCGTCCGGATCGAGCTGAGTGACGACGGGGTCCTCGACGTCGAGCGGCAGGTCGGCACGGACCGGCGCGATCTTCTCCCGTACATGCTGCGCCTTCACGTCGACGTCGTAGTCCGTCTCGAACTCGACGAAGATCTGGGAAATCCCTTCGGACGAGACCGAACTCAGGTCGCGAATGCCCTCGATCGTGTTGATCTGCTCCTCGAGGACGTCGGTGACCTCGGTCTCGACCGTTTCAGGCGAAGCCCCTTCGAGCACGGTGGTGACCGTGACGAAGGGGAACTCGACGTCCGGGTTCAGATCGACGTTCAGCCGGTTCAGGGACACCAGGCCGAGAACGACGAGCCCGACGTTCAGCATCAGAGCGAAAACGGGCCGCCGGATCGAAGTGAGCGGCAGGTTCAGCATGACGTCGGCGACGCCTATGGCGTCTCGCCGCCCGCTTCGAGGGGCGGCGGTTCGGTGACCTGGATCGGCGCGCCGTGGGCCAGTCGATCGATTGCCGATCCGATGATCAGGGCGTCCCCGGCCTCGACGCCGCTCCTGATTTCGACCCATCGCTGACCGGTGGCTCCGAAGGAGACTTCGATCCGCTCGGCTCGGCCGTCCACGGCGCGGAACACGTAGGTACGACCGTCCCGGTTGAGAACCGCGGCGCGTTCGACGATCACGGCGCCGTCGCGGGTCCGCGGCCGGATCTCGGCGCGGACGAAGGCGCCGGCCTTGGCTTCCGGTGTCTCGCCTGCCACCGGGGCTCGCACCCGGTAGGTCCGCGTTTCCGGGTCGATTCGGGCGTTCACCGCAGAGATCGTGGAGGGGAGGGGTTCCGCCGCGCCCTCGACGATCAGGATTGCCGGATCGCCCACCTGGACCGGCGCCGCCGCCGCGGCCGGCACGTCGAGTTCCGCCGCGAAACCGGTCAGTTCCTGAATCGTGACGACGACCGAACCCGGGCCGACGATCGCTCCCTCGTGAAGCTGGCGTTCGACCACGTGGGCGTCGTAAGGACTGATCACGGCGGTCCGGGTCAGGTCCTGCTCGGCGCTCCTGACGGCGGCGAGTTCCTGCTCGACCCGGGCCTTGGCGACCGCAAGCTGGGTCCGTTGCCGGTCGAGCTCCTGGGGTGGGGCCACTTCCTGTTCGGCCAGCCGCTCGACCCGCTCGAGTTCCTGCAGCGCCTGTGCGGCCTCGGCCTTGGCCAGGGCCAGACCGGCGCGCGCCCGCTGCAGATCGATGCGGAAGGGAACGGGATCGAGTTGCAGGACGACGTCGCCCTCCGCGACCTGGTCGCCTACGTTGAAGTAGACGGCCGACAGTCGCCCCGAGAGTTCGGGACCGAGCTCGGTCAGGCGGGGCGCGATGACGGAGCCGGAGGCCGTCACCAGGGCGTCTACCTGACCGTGCCGCACGCGAGTGGTCGGTGCGGTTTCGCTGCGGAACGCCGAAACGGCTCCGGACGCTTCGGATTGGCCGGCGACTCGCTTGGCGCCGACACCGTTGCAGCCGACGCCCGCGAGGCACAGCAGGAAGACCGCGCAGGCTGCGAGCGTCGCGCCTCCGGCCTCCCTGTTCGTCGTGTCCATGGCAGTTGTACCCCCTCAGGCTGGTACGCTGCCGATTGCCGCTTTGGAAATCATACAAGCGACGGAGGATTCAGATGCGCCTCGATTCTCCCAGGGTCACAGCTCCCGGTTTGGTCGTCTCGCTGGCGGTCCTGAGTCTCGCCCTCGGCGGTTCCACCGCCCTCGTCGCCGAGGACTTCGACCACGTTCACCTCACCGCGCCCGACATGCTGGAGGCGGCGACGTGGTACCAGGAACTCTTCGGCGGCCGGCTCGGCAAGAGCGGCCCCTTCGACGCGGTCTACTACGGCAACGACATCCTGAAGGTCAGGGAGGGGAAGCCGACGAGCGGCAGCGGGGGCACGGCGGTCGATCACATTGGTTTCTCGGTGCCGGACGTCGAGGCCTCCCTGAAGCAGTGCGAGGCCGCGGGCGGCAAGGTGACGGCGCCGGCGCGCCATGTTGAGGCGGCCGGCTTCACCTTCGGCTTCTGCGAGGATCCGTGGGGCACGCGGATCGAAGTGATCGACGACATGGACCACGGCGGCGCGCCGGGCCTCCATCACGTCCATGTCTACTCCGGCGACGCGGAGGCGGCCATCGCCTGGTATGCCCGGCAGTTCGGCGGCGAGATCGTTCCGTTCAAGGGCCTTGCGCCGCTCCAGTCCATCCTCTACGACAACGGCGGCGACGAGACCTGGCTCATCGTCAACCAGGCGGGCGGCGAACTGACCGGCACCGACGGCACGGTGGTCGATCACATCGGCTGGCACACCACGGAGTACGACCCCTGGCTCGAGAGGTTGCGCGCCAACGGCGTGAGGTTCGTCGAAGAGCCGCGAGTGCTGGACGACGGGCACCGGATCGCCTTCATCGAGGGGCCCGACGGCGCGAAGATCGAGGTGGTCGAGCTACTGGAGGGAGGGTCTCATTGACGCTCGCCTGTAGCCGGCGCAGGGAGAGCTGGCGGCCGCTCCTTTGTGCGGCCGTGGCGGTGTCCGCGGCCCTGCCGCTGGCGGCACAGGAACCGCAGGCGGAGGTCGAGGCGGCCCGGTTCCACCACATCCACCTGAACGTCACCGACCCCGGGCGTTCCATCGACTTCTACCGCGCCACCTTCGGCGCCGTGCCGATCGAGTTTCGCGGGGTGGCGGACGCCGTGTACACGGAACGGTCCTTCATCCTGTTCACCGAGGTCGAGGAGGCGCCGGACGGCAGTCAGCGGAGCGGCATCTGGCACTTCGGCTGGGGCGGCGTCGACCTACCCAGCCAGTACCGGTGGCTGGTTTCCCGCGGAGTCGACATTCACACGCCGATCTACCGCCTGGGCCGGGGCCACGTGATCTACGTCAACGGACCGGACCGCGAGATGATCGAGGTGAACACGATGGGTCACCACCGCTTTGCCCACGTCCACCTGTTCGCGGCGGACGTGAACGAGACGGCGGCCTGGTACGAGCGCCACTTCGGACTGCCCGCGCGGCGCAGTGCCGAAGGCAATCCGCGGCCGGTGGGCGAGGGCGCGAGGTTCGCGAGCTGGGAGGAGTTTCACCGGGAGCACCGGGCCTGGGCCAATGCGTTTCGCGCCGACAACGTGAACTTCATCGTCTACAACCTGCCGGACTACGAGCCGGTAGCGCCGTGGTGGCCTCCCGAGGAGCCGCCTCTCCTGGAGACCGAGCCCCAGCGGGGCCGGGCGATCGACCACTTCGCCTTTTCCTATCGCGACATCGAGCCGGTGTTCGAGCGGCTGAAGGCCGCGGGCGTCGAGATCGTCGAGCCGATCACCTACCGGCCCGAACTCGACATGCGGAGCTTCTTCGTCATGGGTCCGGACAAGGTGGCGGTGGAGGTGGTCGAGGCGAAGCCGATCCCCGAGGGCGTCTGGGACTGAGTGACCCGCCAGCAAGCTGCTAGAGTCCGACTGCCACCCGGACAACAGGTTTGAAGCTGGAGGCGCGCATGAACCGCTCGATCGCTGCACTTCTCGTTCTTGGCACGCTCGGACTGACTTCCGTGGCGGTCGCCGCCGACAGCGGGGAAGCCGTCACCTTCCATGAGGACGTGCTGGCCATCTTCCAGGAGAACTGCCAGACCTGCCACCGCCCGGGCGGCGACAACGTGGCCGGCATGGTGGCGCCGATGTCGCTGATGACCTACGAGGAGGTTCGGCCGTGGGCCCGGTCCATCGCCCGCCTCGTGCAGAGCCGCGAGATGCCCCCCTGGGACGCGACGGACCACACCGCCGGCGTCTTCCTCAACGAGCGGACCCTGACCCAGGAGGAGATCGATACGGTCGTGGCCTGGGCGAAGCGCGGCGCGCCCAAGGGCGATCCCTCGAAGGGGCCGGCGCCTCGCGAGTGGGAGGACACCGGCGGCTTCCTGATCGGCAAGCCGGACCTCATCGTCTACATGGAGGAGCCGTACTACGTCGGCGACGACGTGGAGGACGAGCAGCCGAACTTCTTCATCACGCTGACCGAGGAGATGCTCCCCGAGCCCCGCTGGTTGCAGGCGATCGAGTACCAGCCGGACGCCGAGTTCGTCCATCACATCACCGGCCGCGCTCTGATCCCGAACGAAGATGGCGAAGTCGACGTGCTGAGCGAGAACACCTTCTCGCTCGGCTCGATCGCCGCCGGCGAGGATCCGACGATCTACCCGCCGGGCTTCGGCAACCTGCTGCGGGCCGGCATGGTCGTGCGCCTCAACGTCCACTACCACAAGGAACCGGGTCCTGGCTCCGGGGGCTACGACCGTTCGGCGGTCGCCTTCAGGTTCCACCCGGTCGGCGCCGAGGTCAGGCACAAGGTGACCTGGAACACGATCGGCGCCGGCGCCTTCGAGATCCCGCCGGGCCACGGAAGCTGGCGCGTCGGATCGTCCCGGATCTTCGAGAAGGACACGGTGCTGCTGTCGCTCCATCCGCACATGCACTTCCGCGGCCAGAGCATGAAGTACACCGCGTACTACCCCGACGGCGGCACCGAGGTGCTGCTCGACGTGCCCGAGTACGACTACAGCTGGCAGACGAACTACATCTACCGGGAGCCCAAGGTACTGCCGGCAGGCACCCGGGTCGAGATCGAGGCCGTCTACGACAACTCGGAAACCAAGCTCGACGAGTACCCCTTCCTGAACATCGGCCGGGCGGTCGACTGGGGCGCCCAGAGCACCGACGAGATGATGGCGCCCTTCCTGGCCTGGACCTACGTCGAGCCGGAAGACGCGGCCGCGATCCTGGCCGGCGGCGCTGCCGGATCGACCGGCGGCGGCGAGTAGCGGCGACGAGTACACCCGCCTGCCGAGGGCACGGCGGAGGGGGCCAGGGGACGTTCACGAGGCGCCTGTGCAGTTCTTGCTGGGACTCTTGAGCTTTGTCGCGTTCTGCGAAGCCGCCGCAGCTCAGGATGGCCCGGAGCCGGGAATTCACGAGGCGGTCGCCGCCTATCTGGAACAGAGCGCCTTCGAGGTGGCCCTGAGTGCCGAGGGAGAGCTCGAAGGGCCTGCGAAAGAGTGGTTTCGCGCCGAGGCTGCCGAGGCCCAGTTCGTGTTCATCGGCGAAGAGCATGATGTCCGGGAGGTTCCGATTCTGGTTGGCGCTCTTTGGCGGGAACTCGTTCCCTTGGGCTACGAACACGTAGCGATCGAAGCTGGCCCCTGGCTCGGCGACAGGCTCGACAAGTTCGCGAGATTCTCGGATCAACAGGCCCTTTCTCACTTCCAGGGGGCAACCTGGCCTCGTCTGCCGAACAACAGCGTGCCGCCGATCTCGGAGGAGGACGTTGCCTTCTACGAGGAACTTGGCAGCGTCAGCGGCCCACACCGCAGGTCTGCCGCTCCCTTGATCTGGGGACTGGATGCCGAGTATCGAGCTGCTCCACTACTGAGAAGGCTGGCGGAGCTGTCGCCGCGGTCCGCCAGGCGACAGGCGGTACAGTCCCTTCTGGAGCAGGTATGGGCTGCGGAGAGAAGCGGCGACTACAACACTGGTGCCTTCCGGGATGCCATCGAGCAGGTCATACAGCAGACGCGAGCCAGGCCGAAGACCGAGCTGCGCTACATACTCGATGCGCTGCGTTGGCGAATCTCCGCGCTAGGGGAACAGACGAGCGACGACTTCAAGAAAGAGCTCTTCTTGCGCCAGTACAAGGCTGCGAAGGAAAGGGGCGAGCCGAAACCGCGCGTGATGTTCCGTCTCGGCGCCTACCATGCCGCCCGCGGATTGATGCACGACTTCGGCGCCTCTACACTCGCCAACTTCGTCGCGGAGTTGGCGATCGCTGAGCAAACAAGGATGCTGAACCTTGCGATGATCAACTGCCGGGATACATCCCCCGGGGACTTTCCCAGACCTTGCAGCTGGGAGCAACAGAGAGCGCTACGACCGTTTCGCTCCGCTGCCGTAGCGGACTGGACACTGTTCGACCTTCGAGGGCTGCGCGCACCGCTAAGGCAAGCGCGACTGAACGCACTGCAGTCCTATCCGGATGGGTGGGAGTATTGGGATCTCGTCATGTCGTTTGACGCCGTGATCCTTCTGGACCGTTCCGAGCCAGGCCGGCTTCCGGGCGAATAGAGCGAGGCGGTTTCGGTCATGCTGACTCCCCGGCCCCGACAAACACCGGAAACGGGTTCGGGAGTTCTGCCCATGCCTCGCTGGCAGCGGCGGCGAGGCGTTCGTCGAGCAGGCACGCGTCGAGGCGAGCGCGCATCGCCGCTTCCTGCATCCGCTGGCCGATGAAGACGAGTTCCTGGGTGCGGTCGCCGAAGCGCGGATGCCAGTCCGGCCGTTGGTCGGGCCGCTGACCCTCGGGGTGCACCCAGTGTTGGCTCGGCACGGCCGCCCACCACATCCCGCTGGGCTTCACATCGCTGACGCCGCCGGCCTGAGCCCACTCGTAAGCGACGCGATGGTCGGCGGCTACCCAGAAGAAGCCCTTCGAGCGGAGCACGCCGCGCCAGTTCGCGTCGTCGTGCAGGAACTCCCACAGCTTCTCGGCGTCGAACGGCTGCGGCGTGCGGTACGTGAAGCTCGAGATCCCGTACTCTTCGGTCTCCGGCGTGTGCTTGCCCTGAAGTTCTCGAATCCAGCCGGCGGAGCCCGCCGCCTTCTCGTAGTCGAACAGGCCTGTGTCGAGCACGCGTTCGAGCGGGACCTGTCCGTGCGTCGTCCCGAGAATCTCCGCGCCGGGATTGAGCGCCTTCACGATGGCCTCGACTTCGAGAGCCTGATCGGTGCCCGCGAGATCGAGCTTGTTGAGCACGATGACATCGGCGAACTCGATCTGGTCGATAAGCAGGTCGGTCACCGTCCGTTCATCTTCCTCGCCCAGCGACTCGCCGCGGTCCTGGAGCGCTTCGGCGCCGTTGTAGTCCCGCAGGAAACTCGCCGCGTCCACCACTGTGACCATCGTGTCGAGGCGTGAAACCTGACTCAGGCTGACGCCGCTCTCGTCCTCGAAGGTGAACGTCTGCGCGACGGGAATCGGCTCCGAGATCCCCGTGGACTCGATGAGCAGGTAGTCGAAGCGTTTCTCCCGCGCGAGCTGCGAAACCTCGGCGAGCAGGTCGTCCCGCAGCGTGCAGCAAATACAGCCGTTCGACATCTCGACCAGCTTCTCCTCGGTCCGCGAGAGTTCCGCACCGCCGCGCTCGACCAGCGCCGCGTCGATGTTGACCTCGCTCATGTCGTTGACGATCACCGCGACTCGCCGCCCCTCCCGGTTGTTGAGCACCTGGTTGAGCAGGGTGGTCTTACCCGCCCCGAGGAATCCCGACAGAACGGTGACGGGGAGCCGGGGATGGTTGGAACTTGCTTCCTGGCTCACGGGCATCGAAGTCCTCATCTGGATCACTCAGGGATCGGAGGCATCCGGTCCTGGAGTCGAGTTGACCTACCGAACGAGCGCGTTCTCCGCCGCAGATACTGCACGGCGATGACCACGGATGTCACCGAAAAGACGAAGACGCCGCTACAAAGGCTGATCATCACCAGGTCCCAGGCAGGTCGGTGATTGATCAACAAAGTGAAGTCCAGCGTGTGTAGCCCGTTGAAGATCCAGCGTTCCAGCCGCCGCCTGTCGGTCAAGCGCTCGAGAATCTGGCCGGTGGACAAGTCGATGTGAAACCACGTGGCCTCTGGATCATCGAACTCGACCCTTAGCGCTGGCAACGGGCGGTGGCGGTCGTGATGGGAGTAGTAGTAGAGATCGTAGCTGTCCAGTTGCTGCCAATCCCGGATGCTGCTGCCGGGAATCAGGTTGTCGATGCGGCCATGGATTCTCTGCTCCAACGATTCTGTGTCGCCCGGAGCGAGCAGGTGCTTGACTTCCTGTGCGGAGCCGTGCAGGGAGACATGGGACCTGCCGCCGATCCAGTGCCATGCAATCTCCTTGACGGGGAATCCCGCGTCCTTCCTGATCAGTTCTCGAATGTCCTCGGCTCGTGAGTAGGCGGGAGCCGATCGCGAGGCGCCATCCTGCTGCTGGTAACGCTGTCTCTGCTCGGAAAAGCTGCTCTTGGACTCGAACACGTCCCAGGGCCCCACCGACATCAGGCCGCTAAGCAGGAACGTCAACAGGAACACCGAAGCCAGCAAGCCCAGAACATGGTGGTACCTGGTCATGCCCTGATAGGGCGAGCAGGAACCGTTCCGGTACCTGCGTTTCAATCGCAGGCGCGTGAGCCCGATGATCGCGCCAGTGATGACCGAAACCAGGCCCGCGAGTGAAAGGACGATGATGACCTGCTCCCAGACGCCGCGGTGCTCCCGTAGCTGCACCGGGTAGATCCAGTGCAGATTCGATCCCAGCCAGTTCCAGATGCGCTCGTTGCGGTGGGTGTCACGTACGACCTGGCCGGTCAACGAAGAGACATACAGCTCAGTGCCCTTGCCGTCCTCGATCGACACCCGGTGCAGTGGCCGGTAGGGGTGCAGGCCGTCAGACACGGACCACTGATCCATGTGCAGCAGCTCCAGATGCTTGCCGCTCACGGCTTTGGTCGAGTGTTGCGCCCCGCAAAAGTCGACTGCCGCCGCCACGGCTGCCTCGGCCGGCAGGTGAGCGACGCCCGCGCCGGTATCGGCGTACATGCCCATCCAGGAGCCGCCTTCAAGCTTTAGAAGATAGACGGGCCGGCCCGCGCTGCTGGTGAGCAATAGCTGCTCGATACCGGCCTCGGAGTCGGCGAGGCCCAGTGGCCATTCGAGAGCGACGTTGACGCGGTCGGCCGCGAGCGGTTCCAGCCCGTCGTAGTACTCGTCCCTGGTCAGCTCGGGGAAACCCACGTACATCATCACCACGCCGCTGATGCACCACATGGCCAGGAACCCGCACATGGCAATGCCCAGCCACCGATGACTGACGTAGAGCAGCCTTGTAAGTCTCATTGTGCGCCCGAGTCTCGACCGGCTTCAGGAGTCGGCCCAGTGAATCCGACAGAATCGTTGACTAGAAGAAGTCGTAATCCAGGGTCAGGCTGACCGTGCGGGGCTTGCCGACAAGCCAGGTATTGGGCCAGTAGTACGCGGAAACGGCGTAGAGCTCGTCAAACACGTTGTCGACGCGTATGGCGACGGAAAGATCCTCATTGAAGCGCCAGCGTGCTGAGGCGTCAACGACCGTGTACGAGGGAATCGGGTTGTCGGGATGAGCGCGCTCGCCGACATAGCGGGCGTCAGCCGAGAACTGCAGCTTTCCGAGAGGAGCCCAGACGAGCCCCAGGTTGAAGGTCTCTTCAGGCACCTCTCTTGGTGTCTCACCGGTATCCGTTTCCGCATCCAGAAGCACACCGGTGGCTGTCAACGTCAGGGCATCGGCCAGCGCGGCTGTGAGGCTGAACTCAACACCCTGGGAAGTCTGCTCCGGAATGACGATCACGTCCTCCGGGTTGAGCGAATCCGGATCGTCTTCAATCAGGTTGTTCTTGACGATGTCGAACAGGGCCGCGCTCCAGGACAGACGCCGGTCCAGGAGCTGTTGCTTGATGCCGATTTCCACCTGCTCGCTCGTGATGAAATCCACTTCCCGATTCCTCGGCGTGGTCTGCACGATACTGTTACTCGGGTGGGTCGCACCCGTGGTGTACTGGCCGTAGAGCACGGTATCGTCGCGAAGGTCAAGGGTCAGTCCCGCCCGGCCCGTCAGGGCGTCCACGCTTTGATCGAAGATCGGAGGATTGCTTACATCCTCGTAGTCCGTCTCGACGTCCTCGTGGCGCAGGCCCAGGACGAGCGTCAGTGATCTGGTGAGGCCAATCTGGCTCTCGGCGAACACCGCGAGTTGGGCGACGTCGGAGATGATCTCCGTTCTGTCCTGCGCGTCGGTGATGTCCGAGAACGCGCCGGGGTTGAAGTCGAAGGCGTTGACGACGTCGAAGTCATTGTTCCAGTCGACACCATTGGGGTTCGCACCGCCGAAGTTGGTCGCCCGCGCGAAGGTGAGGTCGTTGATCTCGAAGCCTGCCGAGGTCTTGACCTGGCGCCTGTCATTCCCGGTATCGAGCACGAAGTTGGTGCGGAATCCGTCGTGCTCGATGTCATGGGCGATGACCAGGGGTGAGGACCGGTTCACCGTGGCTGAGGGCCGGTCGTACTGGAAGTAGTCGAGCGTCTTCCAGAAACGATCGCTGGTGAGCCGGTACAGCTCCGACTGCATGGACAGGCGTTCACTGATGTTCCAGTCGGCTCTGAGGCGGGCAACCCCGTCCTCGTAGCGGACCCGCCCGTCCGTGACATCGAAGTTGCTCTCGATCAACTCGGTTGGGAAGGCCCCGTCGACCAGTGGCGTCCCGAAGTACCGCATGGGTTCCTGGTCGCCGTGATCGTACCGGCCTGTCAGCGAGAAGTCGTCGGTGACTTGCCACAGGAGCGAGGCGGAGATCATCTCGGTCTTGCTGTCACCCCTGTCCACCCAGTTGTCGGACTGGTTGTTGCTGTAGTCGAGCCGGTAGGCGACATTGTCGGTGAGGCCGCCGGTCAGCCCGAGTCCGAGAAAACGGGTGTCATTCTCGCCGACGGATACCCGTAGGTCGCCACTGGGGTCCTGCTGGGGTCGCTTGGGGATGACGTTGTACGCGCCACCGATGCCGCCTTCACCGTAGAGCACGGAGGCAGGGCCCTTCAATACCTCGATGCGCTCGACGCCCCAGGTGTCGAAGGGAAAGGTGAGCGTGTTGAATGCGTTGTAGTAGTTCGTGCCGTCGAACATCTTGGTGACAGTGCCCTGACCACGAAAGCCCCTGGCGGCCATGTTCTGGCTTCCATTGCCCGGGTGTCCATCGTTGGTGAAGCCGGCGGAGCGGGTGACGGCCTCCATCACGCTCGTATCCAGGCGCTCACGAATCGTATCGCCGTCGATGATGTCGACTGTGGCCGGTGTTTCCATGACGGTCAGTTGCAGCCGACTGCCTGTCGTGCTGGCAGGGTTGACTGCCTTGCCGTAGACCGTGATCCGATCGGTCACCGTGGTTTCGTCCTGGGGTTCACCGTCGGCGGTGGAATCGACTGCGCCGACCCGGGCACCCTCGCTCGCTCTCTCGCGGGACGTGGCGTTCTCCTCGGCATCCAGGCCCGCGGTTGTAGCCAGAACAGCGAGCAGGAGCGCCGGGAGTAGCTGAAACGGGTTGAGTGGATTGTCCTTGTGTTGCATGGGTCTTTCTCCTGTGATCCAAAAGTCATGGTGTCGCCGGCGAGGCCGACGCTGAGTCATTGCTGCGGCGATCGAGTTGCGACGGGTAGTTCGGGGCCTTGTTCAGCCGACTCGCCAGGCCGTCGCGCCGCCCTTGGCGTCGAGCGCGGCGAGCGCGCGTCCATCTGGCCGCCAGTACACGGCGCCGACGACGTCAGCGACAGGCGCAATTCCCACCGGATCGCCTTGTCCGTTGCGGCCAAGTGACCACACGACGACCGCGCCATCCCGAGCTCCCGAGGCGAGGCGCCTCCCCCCGCGAGCGAAGGCGAGCGTTGTAACGGCCCCAAAATGAAGTTCCAGAACGCCGGGCCGCGTGCCTTCGGGGCCTTTCCCCTGGAAGCTCCAGACCGTGATCGCGTCGCCTCCGCCTGTGGCCAGGAGGGTGCCGCTGTCATTGAAGGCCAGGGCCGACGGTTTGCCGGGATAGCCCGACATCATCGAGTCCTGCTCCGTGGAGCGACGCCAGAAGTGCACCGAATTGTCCTGGCTGCCGCAGGCCACGACGTCGCCGTCCGGGCTCAGTGCCATCGACACCAGGGAGCCCTTCCACTCCAGCTTCTGGCGAACCGTTCCGGTGGACGCGTCGAAGAACGTCACCCGACCGTAACAGGCCGTCGCCAATTCCTCCGCGCCGGACCACGCGACCGCGCTGACGGTGCTGGGATGAGTGTGGAATCGCCGGATTTCGGTTCCATCAGCGCCGTACGCGTGAACCTCCCGGGAGCAGGATGCGGCCAGGGACTGGCCGTCCGGCGACCACGCGACGTTCTCCACCCAGCCGCTCCCGAGGTCGATCGTCTGGATGATCCGACCATCGGCGGCACTCCAGACCAGGACTCGGCCATCCTGGCCGGCCGTTGCGAACGCGGCTCGGTTCGGCTGCATTGCCAGCGCGAGCACTCCACCTTCATGGGCTTCGCGCTGCGCCCAGATGGTGGCGCCGGACTTGCCGTCGAACGCGTAGACGCCACCCGCGGCATCTCCGACCACCAGCGCCTCACCGCGCGGGGTCCACCCACCGGCGATGGCGTAGTCACCGACCTCCGCTGACCAGCCCGGGCGAAGGACACCCTTCGGACTGCCGCCATTCAGATCAGGCATGCCTCGAATCCCAGCCGTATCGAGCGCTCGTCGAGGTTGCGGCCGATGAAGATGAGCTGATTGCGACGGGGCGTGTCGCCCCATGGACGATCCGGCTGTCCGTCGAAGAGCATGTGAACTCCCTGGAAGACAAAGCGACGCGACTCGCCTGCGAGGCTGATGAACCCCTTCATACGGAAGATGTCCACGCCGCGTTCACGGAGGAGTTCGCCAAGCCACGCGTTGAGCCTGGCGGGGTCGACGTCGCCCTCCGTCTCGATCGCGATCGAGCCCACTTCGTCGTCGTGCTCGTGCTGTGCGACCCAGGTTCGCTCGACCTCGGCGGGAACCGCTCCGTTGACGTGGGGAGCGCCGTTACTCGTCAGTTGCAGGTCGAACTCCTCCGCGGTGTGCTGGGCGTAGAGGCCGACCCTCGCCCGCGTCTCGGTCTCCAGGAAGAACGACTTGCGTCCCGGGGAGTCAAGCAGGAGGTTCAGGTGCTTTCCGACTGGAATCTCGTCCCCCGGACGAATGTCGTCCGCGGGTTCGGCGTACCGACGCACACACCACTCCGCACCTTCACGAAGTGCGGAGTCATCCGTGCCCTGGTCCGGCACGATGACGAGAGACATCGCCGGATCAGGTCCCTCGGCCAGGCTGAGTTCGTAGCGGCCGGTGTCGAGCGAGTAGACGCCGGTCCATTCGAACGGGTACTCCGGCTCGAGAAAGGTGGGACGACGCTCGAGCGCCTGGTCCAGGTCGAAGGCGGCGAGGTTGAGCACCGTCTCGACGGAGACGTCCGCCATCTCGCTGCGGATGACTCGCGCCATCCGGTTCATGTCCCGGAGCCGGACCTCGATCTTGTCGAGCGCGTCGTCGACGACGAGATCCGTCTTGTTGAGAACGAGGACGTCCGCGAACGCGACCTGTTCCGTGCTCTCGTCGCTTCGGCCGAGCTGCTGCTCGATGTGTGCAGCGTCGACGAGCGTGACGATCCCGTCCAGCTCGAACTCCGCGCGAATCTCGTCGTCCATGAAGAAGGTCTGGGCCACCGGACCGGGATCCGCGAGCCCCGTGGTTTCCACCAGCACGTAGTCGAACTTGTCCCTGCGCTTCATGAGGTTGCCAAGCACGCGAATCAGGTCTCCGCGCACCGTGCAGCAGATGCAGCCGTTCGACATCTCGAAGATCTCCTCGTCAGCGTTGATGACGAGCGCCTGGTCGATGCCGACCTCTCCGAACTCATTCTCGATCACGGCGATGCGTTTGCCGTGTTCCTCCCTCAGGATCCGGTTCAGCAGGGTCGTCTTGCCGGAGCCGAGGAAGCCGGTGAGGATCGTGACAGGGATCTTCCGGGGTGCGTTCATCTAGTCCTCCATGGATTTCTTCTTTCGGGCGGCGAGACCAGCCTGGATCAGCCACGGCTTCGACAGCCCTTCTGCCGTGGACCCATCGAAGAGCACCCGCCGGTCTCGCAGCAGGATGACGCGCGTTGCCTGGGATGGCAGTGAGTGAAGGCAATGGGTTGCCCAGACGCACGTGGCGCTCGTTCGGCGAACAGCCTCGGCAACGAGCGTCCGCAGCTCGAGCGCCGCGACGGGATCGAGCCCGGCCGTGGGCTCGTCGAGGAGCAGCAACTCGGGCTCGAGAACGAGGAGACCGGCGAGCGCAACGCGGCGCTGCTCCCCGAAACTGAGCTGATGACACGGACGCTGCAGCAGATGGTCGATGCGCAAGGCCATCGCCACCTCGCGGGATCGACATCGCGCCTCCTCTGGCTCGACGCCGCGGCGAAGCAGGCCCCAGGCGATGTCCTCGGCAACCGTGCTTGCGATGAAGTGGTGCTCCGGGTTCTGGCAGAGAAGGGCCACGCGTCCGTGGAGCCGGGCGCTGAGCGTCGTATCGGGCGACACGTGGCTTCCCAGGCGCGTCATGGTCCCTTGCGCGGGTCCATCTAGCCCCGCGAGCAGGCGCAGCAAGCTCGACTTCCCGGCCCCACTTGGTCCAAGCACGAGCAGCCACTCTGTTCTTTCGAGGCGAAGTTCGAGCTGCTGGAGCACGAGGTGTCCACCGCGTTCGACGTCGATGGCATCGAGGTGGACGCCGTCATGAGGCCGAGCGTCTTCGCTGGAGGCACTACGCAGCAGTGCGTTCTCCTCGGAGCGTTCGAGGCGCGTGAAGGCGTGCAGGGCGCCTTCGCCGACCAGCGGTCCCCAGGCGGCGACAGGCAAGCGCGGTGACCCCAGGCGGACACGGGCCGCGTCACGCCGCTGGACCCACTCACGCTGGGCGAGAACACCGTGCATGAGCGCGTGGTCGAGGCTGGCCACGACGCCCTCGGGAGTCCGAATCCGAAGCAGGAGTTGTCGCAGCGACGCCCAGTCAACCTGAGTGCCCAGCCAGAGGATCCAGATGGCGCCGCACAGGACCCTGGCGCCTGTTTGGACGATGACGTCCGTGTTGGCATCCAGGGCGACCCCACCGAGCAGTGCCAGCGCCACCACGGCCAAGGTCCACGCGAGGGCAGGCTTGATCCTGCGGCGTCCATGGGCATGTGCGACCAGCAGAAGCACCGCGCCGATCCCCGAGCCGGTCAGGGAGAGGGAGGTACTCTGCGCGCCTGCGTTGACGATCAGCACGCTGCCGGTCAGCGCGATACCCAATGGCGCAACCCATGGGGGCTGAGGGCGCTCAAAGAACAGGGAGTGCTCAGCGTGGAAGTGCATCTCGCCGCCTTCGGAGAAGTCGTTCCCAGCTGCGCCCCGCGACGAATCCCAGCCCGAAGAGGATGAGGACGGACATCGCGAGCCCGACCTCCCCCTGGCTCAGGTCCACGATGCTCCCTGTGGGCGGTCGCCCCGCCCCTTCCGCGGTCGCACCGAACACGGTTCCGTCGACACCTTCATAGGCACATCCCGACAGGCCGAGCAGGAGCAGGAGGCCGACGGACGCAACGGGCGCGGACAGGGTGCGAGAGCCTCCTCTCAGCGAGTTCGGCAGGAGGTCTGGCCGGCGTGTGGCCAACAGCCGTACGATGCCGACGGAGGCGACGGCTTCAAGCACCGCCAGGGGGATCTGGACCGGAGCCAACCCGATCAGCACCGCGCCGAAGGTCGTTGCAGGCGCCGCCACATCGGACAATGCCGCGGCGAGCACGACGGCGTCCGCCACGTACACGCTCAGGCCACCGACGCCGCATGCGAGACCGAGGCTGAAAGCCCCGTCGACACTGAGCCGGCGGAGCAGGGCCCAGAGCCCAACGGTCGCCAGAGGCCCCAGCAGTCCGAGCGTCAGGAGGTTGACCCCTAGTGTCGTGAGCCCGCCGTGAGCAAAGAAGACCGCCTGCAGCAGGAGCACGAAGAACGTGGGCCACACGATGCGGGGAACGCCGACGATCAGGGCGAGCACCGGCGTAAGGCAGATGTGGCTGGTTACGCCTGCGACGGGAACCGGTAGCGGCAGCAGAGTGCCGGCGAAGAGCAGGCTCGTGGCGCCCGCCATGATGACCGTGGAGGACGGTTTCTCGCGTCGCGTTCGTTGCTCGTCACGAAGGCTCCAGACCACGGCGGGCGCGGCCAGGGCACTCCAGGCCACAGCGTGGCTCAGCGGTAGCACGCCTTCCGCCAGGTGCATCAGCGCCCTCCCCGGCGTGGGCGGCCGTCATGCCGCATCGCCACACGCATCGCAGGTTCCGAGCAGGACCACTTCGTGTCCCGTCAACTGAAACCCGTCGGGGACCAGGGACTCGAGGCCGTCGACGCAGCCGTAGAGGTCGAACGCGTGGTCGCAGGTCGAGCAAAGAAAGTAGTGGTGATGCTCGCGGTCCTTGGGCTCGTACCGAACGCCGCCGCCCAACAGCTCGACCGACTCGAGCATGCCTTCCTCGACACCCCGTTGGAGGGCGCGGTAGACCGTGGCGAGACCGACACCCGTTCCGCTCAGGCGGCTCCACAGTTCCCTGGCGGATAGGGGGCCGTCCGCCTCGGCAAGGGCTCGCAGGACGGTCAGTTGCTGCTTGGCTCTCTCCATGGAGAGATGATATTCGATTCTCAGTTATCTGCAAGCGTCATCTGGGCACGGGAATCCAGGTACCCGCCCGGCCGCCGGGACGTTCTCGTTCCGCTAGCGATTGCGCCGGCTGCTGCGGTTCAGGACGGTAGAGCTTGCCGTCGACTTCGAGTTCCCAGTCCAGCATTCGGTCGCCGTCGAAGATGTACCGACCCCGCGGTTTCAGGCCGCTAAGGGAGTGGGGTAACCACAGCCGGTCGTCCTCCCACATTTCGTCGTAGGGGATGGCGTCCAGGTCCGTCCACATGGGCGTGGCTTCCTCGGTCTCGCGGAGTGCTCCCCGGTACCCGGAAGCCGTGAACGCGTAGACGTGGATTGAGTAGCCGTCGACGAACTGGAACAGGTTCTCGCCCCTGTACTCGAGGTCGAGTGGCGTGATGCCGACCTCTTCCTCGACTTCGCGGACCGCGCAGACGATCGGTTCTTCACCGGGTTCGAGGCGGCCGCCGGGACCGTTCACCTTGCCCGCTCCCAGGCCCCGCTTCTTGCGGATCAGGAGCACCCGGCTGTCTTCGAGGACGAAGGTCAGCGTTGCCTTGTCGACTGCGCGCCACGACCGCCAGTCGATGTCGGCGACCTTCCTTTTACCCGCGGCTTCGCGCACCGCCGGCATCGTAGCGGAGGAGCCGGCTACACTGCGTCGCCTATGAAGTTCGGACTCAGGTACTGCAACACGGGCCGTTTCGTCGATCCGGGCCTGGCGTTGGAGTTGGCAGTTGCCGCGGACGAGGCCGGCTTCGAATCGATCTGGACCGTCGAGCACACGGTGGTGCCCGGCGGCTACGAGTCGGCGTATCCGTACTCGCCCGACGGCAAGATGGCCGGCGGCCGGGATGATTTCGACCTGCCCGATCCCTTGATCTGGATGGCGTTCGTCGCCTCCCGGACGCGGCGGATCCGCTTCGGTACCGGGATCCTGATTGTGCCCCAGCACAATCCGGTGGTCGCGGCCAAACAGATATCGACCCTCGATCACCTGACCGGAGGACGCCTCCTGTTGGGGATCGGCGTCGGCTGGCTGAAGGAGGAGTTCGACGCGATCGGCGCGCCGTTCGCCGATCGGGGGCGCCGGACCGACGAGTACATCGAGGCGATGCGGGAGCTATGGGGCGCCGAGCGTCCGACCTACCACGGCGAGTACGTTCACTTCGACGCCGCGTACTGCCGCCCGCAGCCGGTCAGCGGCAGCGTTCCGATCATCGTCGGCGGCCACTCGAAGCCGGCGGCGCGGCGAGCCGGGCGGCTCGGTGACGGGTTCTTCCCCGCGCGCGGCGCGTCCGCCGAGCTGATCCAACTGGCGCGCGACGTAGCCGCCGAACACGGCCGCGACCCGGCCGCGTTAGAGATCACGACGGGGATCGGCGAGGACGTTTCAAGTGTGCGCTCGCTCGCCGAGCTGGGTGTCGCCCGCGTTCTCGTGCCGGTGGCGCCGATGCCGGGCATGGGACTGCACCTCGGGCGGCCGGACAATGCTCAGACCGTAATGGAGCAACTCCATGAAGCCGCACCGTAGATTCTCTTCACCATCGACCGTCCTTCTCGCGGCGCTCCTCGTTGCGGGATGTTCCGCCCCCGGCGGCGAGCCGCCCTGGCACTCGGTCCACCTGACCTGGCAGGGCGACACGTCGACGACGATGACCGTCAACCTGGTCGTCGAGGCGGACGGCTCGGACCAGAGACTGCCAGGGGCGGCAAGCGTCGAATGGCGTCCGTCGGGGACGGAGGGTCAGGCCTCCTCGGTTGCGGGGACAGCCGTCGAGATCGAAGGCGTCCCGGGCGTTCGCGTGTTCCACTTTGAGCTGCGCGACCTGGAACCCGGCGCCAGCTACGACTTCACGACAACGGCCGAGGGCCGGCCCCTGGGCAACGTGCGCAGCTTCCGTACCGTGCCGCGCGACGGCCCGGTCCGTCTGGCGGCGGGCGGCGACGTTGGCACGGAACCGCTTTCGCTGGCGCTTCTGGCTGAGGCGTCTCGGCAGTCGCCGCACATGCTCGTCATCGGCGGCGACCTGGCCTACGCGAACGGGCTCGTCTCGAGGTGGCCGCGCTGGCGGACGTGGCTCGAGTACGTCACCGAGGCACTGGTCACGCCGGAAGGCCACACGGTTCCGATGGTGCTGGCGATCGGCAACCACGAGGTCAACGTCGGCCGCGACGGCGGGGTTCCCGTGTCGGCGCCGGCGGAGCAGAAGGCGCCGTTCTTCTTCGGGCTGTTCGCCCAGAACCAGGGCGTCGGAGGCGCGCCGGACGACGGCGGAGCAACGTACTTCCGGCGGGATCTGGGCTCGGTGGGGGCCCTGTACGTGCTCGACAGCGGTCACCTGGTGTCTTATCAGGACCAGGCAGCGTGGCTGGCGGCGCACATGGAGGCCGACACGGACCTGCCGACCAGACTCGCGCTCTACCACGTTCCTCTCTATCCGGCTCACCGGTCGTACGAGGGTTCGGCCGAGGGTCGGGAGGCGTGGGAGGAGGTCTTCCATCGGGGCCGGTTGACGGTGGCGCTGGAGAACCACGACCATGTCTTGAAGCGCAGCCATCCGATCCGGCTCGGAGAGGTGGTTGGTGAGGGCGAGGGTGTGCTCTACCTCGGCGACGGCTGCATGGGCATGGACGCACGGACCGTCGACGCCGAGGAACGCTGGTACATCGAGCGCTCGGCGAGCGAGCCGCACTTCTGGATGGCCGAGCTGTCCGGCGAGGGATCGGTCTTCCGCGCCTTCGACGAGGAGGGCCGGTTGCTCGACCTCGTGACGACGGGTGAGGTCGAGACGCCGCCCGACGCGGGGAGTGTCGAGCTGGAGCTCGACCGGGTCATCGAGGAATCCGACGACGCGGCCTAGGCTCCCCAGCCCTGCGTCAGTGCCCCTTACGCAGGTAGCGGTCGCACCAGTTCAGCATTTCGGCTACGACATGTAACACCGACTCCCGCGCGGCGTAGCCGTGGGACTCGTGGGGCATCGTGACGTAGCGCACCGTGGCGCCGTGGCCCTTGAGCGCCTGGTAGAAGCGCTCGGACTGGATCGGGAAGGTGCCGGAGTTGTTGTCGATCTCGCCGTGGGTGAGCAGGATCGGCTCGTTCACCTTCTCGGCGTGGAAGAACGGCGACATCGCGGCGTAGATGTGCTGGGCTTCCCAGAAGGTGCGGCGTTCGTTCTGGAAGCCGAACGGGGTGAGCGAACGGTTGTAGGCGCCGCTGCGGGCGATGCCGGCCGCGAACAGGTCGGAGTGGGCGAGCAGGTTGGCGGTCATGAAGGCGCCGTAGCTGTGGCCGCCGACGGCGATCCGGTCGGGGTCGGCGATGCCGAGCGCGACGATCTTGTCGATCGCCGCCCTGGCGCTCGAGACGAGCTGCTCGACGTAGTTGTCGTTCGCCGTCTCGCCCTCGCCGACGATCGGCATCGCCGGTCCGTCCAGGATCGCGTAGCCCTGGGTCAGCAACAGCAGGTGCGAGGCGCCGCGCAGGGTGGTGAAACGGTGGGGCGAGCCGGTGACCTGGCTCGCCGCGTTGACGTTCGTGAACTCGCGGGGATAGGCCCAGAGCAGCATGGGCGGCCGATCGCCCTCCTGGTAGCCGGGCGGCAGGTAGAGAGTGGCCGACAGGCCGACGCCGTCCTCCCGTTCGTAGGTCAGCAGCCGCTTCTCGACCTGACGGAGGATCGGCGCCGGGTCGCTGAAGTCGGTCAGGGCGCGCCGGTCGCCGGTCGAGAGGTTCGTCGCGAAGTAGTTGGGCGGCTCGGTCGTGCTCTCGCGGCGGGTCAGGAGCGAGCCGCCGTCCGCCGCAAGCACGGCAACCGCCGTTTCGTAGGTCCCGGATTCGCTGCGGAAAAGGCGCTCCGTGGCCAGGGTGTCGAGATTCAGACGGTCGACGAAGGGCAGGTCGCCCTCGGGTGAGGCGCCGCGGCCCACGAGGTAGATGCTGTCGCCGTCCTGCAGGACCACGGAGCTGGCAGTGCCGCCCCCAGGCCGCTGCCACGGGAAGCCCGGGTCGCCGTAGCGGTCCTCGGCGCTGCGGTCGAACAGCGTCCTGGGCTCGTCGCCCCCGACGTCGAGCAGGGACGTGCGGGTCCAGCGGGTCTCGCGGTCGTACTCGTTGACGAGGGCCGTGCCGTCGGCTGTCCAGGCGACGCCGGCGAAGCGGTACTCCGTGCGGGTCAGCTCCCGCGGTTCGCCGTCGAACGGCGCGTCGAGCGCGAACAGATGGTCACGGTGCGGCACCTCGGCCTTCGGGTCGCCGCCGTCCTGGGCCTCGCTCCAGACGAGCGTGGCCGGCGCCGTGGGATTCCAGCGGTGACCTCGCGGCCCGGTGGGAACGCCGCCGATCGGCACGGCGTCGGCCAGCGGCAGGTTCGCCACCGTCGCCACCTTGCCGTCGTCGCGTGTCCTGACCTCGACCGACCGCGGGAAGCGGCTTGCCGGATGGAGCCAGGAGAAGGGATGCTCAAGCCGCTCCAGGAGCACGTGGCGGCTGTCCGGGGCGCCGGAAACGCGCATGAAGAGTCCGGGTTCGCCCACCTGGGTCCGCTTCCCGGTGGCCAGTTCGACGGTCTCGATCCGGCTCGTGAAGTGGTACGCGAACAGCGCCTCGTCGTAGGCGTTGGAGAGCAGGTCCTGGTAGGTGCGTACCGGCGACAGGCGCCCGTCGTGCTCCTGGATGTTCGGTCCGTCGGGCTGCCGCGGCGGCGAAGGCGGCGCGCCCCTTCCGGGCATTCGGAAGCGGCAGAGGACGCCGCTCGAATCGAACAGCCACTGGCACGGGTTCCCCCACGTTGCATTGAGCGATGCCGAGGTCAGCGCTCTCCGTTTGCCGCTCCCGATGTCGACGACCCAGAGTTCGATCCCCGTGTCGCGGAGCACGGCGTAAGAGAGGTGGGCGCCGTCGGGCGAGAACTGCGGCCAGCCGAGCGTCGTGCCGTGGGGCGCGTCGATCCGCATGCCTTCGGCGCTCGCGTCCTCTTCGACCCGGCGGATCGTCAGCGCCGCGGTCTCGGGCGCCCGCCAGGGCCCGCTGTTGCGCGGGTCGATCCGGTAGCCCGCCAGGCGCTCCAGCGGCCGCGCCTGCCAGGAGATCGGCGGCATGCTCCGTCGCTCGGTCAGCACGATGACGTCCCGGTTCGGGCTCACGAGCACGCCGGGAGTGGGCGGCGCGTCGAGGATGTCGACGATCTCCTGCGGCGGAGTGAGATAGCCACTGCCGTCAGTGTCGCCAGGTCCGGCGCCGACCTGCGCAGCCACGGAAGCGGCGAGCGCGAGCAGGGCGGCGGGGCAGGCGATGCGGGCTGTCGTTGTCATTGTGGTTCTCCTGCGAATGTCCCGGAACCCTATCGCCGGGTGAATAGTCCGACTGATCGCACTGCGACTGCGACGGACGCCCTGATCGGCTGAACGGCGGCCATTCACGATCTCGTGGTAGCGACGAGGGATGCTGTGGCCCTCCATTGTTCGGCGTCGATGTCGTCAGTCCCTGGAAGCCGCTGTGAGGGAGGCGACGCGGTGCCCGTCGGCACATCCGTCTTGTTGGCAGAGGCTCTCTTGGGCGGATACGTCGTCGCCGGGCCGTCGGCGACGCGCTAGGGTCCGTCACGAAAGCAGCGAAGCTGCCGAACGAAGGGGTGAGGAAGGAAGCAGATGGCAGCAACTAGGGCCAAACGAGGCGCGGTGCCCCGATCGGTGGTCGGAAGCGGCGTCAATACAGGCCGGAAGGTGGCGCTTGCGGGCCTCGGAGTAGCGGGCGTGGCGGCAGACGCGGGCGCCAAGCTCTTCTCACTCGGATCACCCGGGCGCGGCGCGGAAGTAAAGAAACTGGAGGAGTCAGTCAGTAGACACGAGAATCTCCGCAAGGACGTGAATCAGACCAGCACCCGACTGTTCGAGCAGCGGCAGCGGGTTGTTGTAGAGGTGATCGGTCCCGTCGAGGACTACGTGAACAGATTGGCGAACACGCCCAAGGACTTTGACAAGTCGGTCCGCGCGTTTCGCGTCGCCACGGATCGGTTCGAGGGCGTCGTTCAGCGAGTAGAGGAGGAGTTCGCGGCAGTCCGGAAGCTCGGCGGTGGGGGCGGCTTGGCTGGAGCGACCGCCGGGGTCGGGCTGGCTGCGTTCGGTCCGACCGCGGCCATGGCGGTGGCGACAACGTTCGGCACGGCGTCGACGGGAACGGCCATTTCCGCCTTGTCGGGCGCCGCGGCTACCCAAGCCGCCGCTGCGTGGCTCGGTGGCGGCGCCGTTGCGGCTGGCGGCGGTGGCGTCGCAGCCGGCAATGCGCTTCTGGCGCTGACTGGACCGGTCGGGTGGACGGTCGGGGGCCTCGCGCTGGTGGGCTCGGGTGCCTATCTGCGCCACCGCAACGGCGTTCTGGCTCGACGAGCCGTCCAGGAGCGTGTTCGGGTGGAAGGCGAGGTCCGCGCGCTACGCGTCGCTCAACTGGAGCTGGCCGGGTTGGAGGAGAGGACGTGGCGGCACGCAGAGGGTACGCTGGCAGCGGTTCGTTGGCTTCGCGAACGCGCGCCTGGCGACTATTGGCAGTTCGATCCAGGACACAAGAGACGCTTCGGCGCCTTGGTCAATCACGTTCGCTCGCTTGGCGAGCTCATTCGCAAAGAGGTGGCGCTTGAGGCGGTCTCCTGACGAACGGGCCGGGTTGCACGTCTCCGCTCAGGTCGCCGCTGCCTGGAGCGAGTTGGATGCCGCGCATCGGACCGGCGAACTCGCCGCCGCGTTGCGAGGCTCGGACCGAGCGCTTCTCGACGCGATGAAAGAGATCCAAGCCGTCCGGGACTTCGTGGGTGCGCCCGGGAGCATCCTCGGCAGCACGGCCACCAAGCACGGAGAGATCGCCGAGCAGGTCCATGTGGCCATGGGTCGTGCTTGGGACGTGCTCTACGGTCGGGTGCCGGGCGGGACGTTCGATGGGGTCGCTCGTACCGGTCCCGTGGACTACGTGGTCGATGGCGTGGAGATTCAGTCGAAGTTCTACAACGGTTTACGCAACACGCTGGACGGAGTTGGAGACCATGCCGGGAAGTACCCCGGCTTCAGCCGGGAGCAGGGTCGCTACCACGTTCCGAGCGACCAGCACTCGCAGTTGGACGAACTGCGCCAGACGGGCCGCATAGAGGGCTTGTCCGAGCGCTCGGCCTCCGGGATCCAGCGGCGGGTCGACGATCTCGAACGGTCGACGGGTAGGTCTATCGACGACTTGATCGAGCCGGGAGACGCCGAGTACGCAGAAGTTCAGCGGGGGCGGGTTCACGACACGCTTCAGAATCGCGAGGAGAGACTCGCCCGGGAGAATGAGGATCTGCGGCAGGCTGCTCGCGCCGACCGCGGCCCATCGCTGGCCGGACTGGGCACGGCCGCCGCTGTGGGGGCCACGGCTGGCGGCAGTATCGGCTTGGCGCAAGCAATCTGGGTGAAGTGCCGCGAGGGCAAGAGTCCGTTCCGCGGAGAGTTCTCGACCCAGGATTGGCGGGATGTGGGTGTGGTCGCGGCCCAAGGCGCCGGTGGAGGCGCCGTCGCCGGAAGCGCCGTCTACGTCTTGACAAACGGCACGGCTCTGGCCGCGCCGTACGCCGGCTCCTTCGTCAGCGCCCTGATGGGGGTCGGTGTTCTCCTGCGGGACCATCGTTCAGGCAGGATAGATGCCGATCAGTTCGTGGAGGAATCTCACATCGTCGCCATGGATGCCGCGATCGTGGGTCTGGCGGCTGCGGCGGGGCAGACTCTGTTGCCGATACCTATGCTCGGCGCCCTGCTTGGAAGCCTGACGGGGAAACTCGTCGCGTCGGCTCTCAAGGAGGGGCTCGGCGAACCTTCGTCGGCCTTGATCGAACGCTTGGCCGAGGACGAGCGGCGGGCTCTTGAGCAACTCGATCAGGAGTACAGCGCCCTCCTGCAGCGGTTGGGCGCGTCGTTCGACAACCTGGAACGCTTGGCGGCGGCAGCCTTCGATTCCGAGAACAACACCGCGCTGCTCCAAGCCAGCGTCGAGTTCGCGGAAGCCGTGGGCGTACCGGAGGAGAGCATTCTCCGTACGACCGCCGACGTCGATGATTTCATGCTGAGGTGAGAATGGACCCGCTACGCGATCCTCTCGACGGCCTGTCGCCGTCACTCTACGTTGCGACGCTGGCCGAGGTAGCGCATGCGGATGGACTTCATGCGACGGAGCGCGACCTGCTGGAGCAATGCGCCGCCCGCTTCGGTGTGGATCTGGACGAGCTCCCCGAAGTGCCCCATGACCTGTCGGCGCTTCCGTGGCCGACGCGAGTGCTGGTCTACCGGGACGCGGTGACGTTGGCGATAGCCGATGGGGCCAGCACAGAGGAGGAGCAGCAGCATCTTCGCGATCTGGCGGAGCGCATGGGACTGCCAGACGAGACCGTCGCGGCGGTGTCGGCCTGGGTGCTTGACTACGAGTCGCTCCTTGAGCGTCTGGAGATCCTGATCAGCGCATGACGCGAAGCAGGGGCTGGGCGTTTGGCTGATCTGCGGCCGTTCGGTGCAGTCGGCCGGCACTCGGCTTGTGGGCCGGCGTGTCGCTGAACTCGGGGCCGCTACGTCGGCGAGTCCGGGTCAGCCTGCCGGCAGATCGGCACTCGTCGGCAGTGTCCGGATGGCGGCGCCACGTTGCCTGTCGGCTTGAACGAGATCGAAGTGGGCCTGCAGGTTGAGCCAGAACTGCGGCTCGACGTTGAACCAGTGCCCGAAGCGCAATGCAGTGTCGCCGGTAATCGAACGCTTGCCGTTGATGATCTGGCTCACGCGGTTGGGAGGCACTCCGATGTGGCGTGCGAACTCCGTCGGCGTAACGTCGAGTTCGGTTAGTTCATCCTTCAGCACTTGTCCCGGATGAACGGCTCTCTTAAGCATCTCAGTGCTCCCTCAGTGGTAGTCGACGATCTCGACGCGGCTTGGTCCAGGTTGATTGTCGGGCCATTCGAAGCAGATTCGCCACTGGCGGTTGATGCGGATCGAGTACTGGCCCTGGCGGGCACCACGCAAGACTTCAAGGCGGTTGCTGGGCAGCCCTCTCAACGTGTGGAGAGAGGGGGCGGCGTCCAGAATCGCCAGCCGCTTGGAGGCTTGTTGCTCGAATCCCTGGAAGTCGCTCACGAATCGACCCTCGGCGAAGCGCCTGGTCTTGGGGTCGCCGTAACCGAGGATCACTGACAGGAAGACTAGGGGAAATTGACGCTGTACGTCAAGGGTACATGTTGGCCCGCAGCGCTTCCCGTGGAACTGCGCACCGTTCGCTAGCATCCTGCCTCCGCCGCTGTCGGCGGGCCAGCGATGAGGAGGAACCGCCGTGAACTCGCGCCTTGAGCAAGCGATCGAGGCCTTCGCGGCCATGGACATCGAGGACGCCGAGGATCCGCGGGAGACGCTCGCGCTCTCGCAGCGCGACATCCTGCGCGAGTACGCGCCGGCCTACGCGCGGTGGGTCGACGCGCATCCGGACGCGGACGAGGGGCTCTTTCCCGTCGAACAGGAGTCGGTGGACGCGCAGCGCGAGCGCATGGCCGCGCTGCGGCCGGCGCCGGAGGAGGACATGCGCCGCTGGCTCCGCGTCCTTCGGTATCGCGAGCTGATCCGGGTCGCGGTCGCCGACTTCAGCGGCCTCGACGACTTCGCCGCGACGACACAGAAGATCTCCCAGGTGGCGGATGTCTGCGTCCAGCGGGCGCTCGATGCGACCGGCCTGGACAAGGAACCGTTCGCCGTGATCGCGATGGGCAAGTGGGGCGGGCTGGAGGTCAACTACAGCTCGGATATCGACGCCCTGTTCGTTGCCTCGGACGATGTCGACCAGGAAGCCCTGCACCGCTTGCAGCGGCAGGCGCCGCAGTTCATTCGCTTGATCTCCGACAACACGGGCGACGGTTTCGTCTTCCGCGTGGACATGCGCCTGCGCCCCGAGGGGAAGATGGGTCCCCTGGTGCGGACGGTGGGGCAGTACCTCCGCTTCTACGAGCGCTACGGCATGAACTGGACGTTCCAGGCCCTGATCAAGGCGCGCTTCGCCGGCGGCGACGCGGCCGCGGCCAAGGCGCTGATCGACGGTACGCGGCGTTTCGTTTTCGACCCGAGCAGATCGCCCGAGACCTTGCTGCGCGAGGTCTTCGAGATGAAGCAGATGATCGAGAAGTCGCTCCGCTCCAAGGGCACGGAGATCGGCAACGTCAAGCTCGGCGCCGGCAGCATCCGCGACATCGAGTTCATCGTCCAGTTGCTGCAGCTTTACCACGGCGCCTCCAACAAGAGCCTCCGCTCGCCGAACACCCTGCGGGCGATGTCGCGGCTGCGGGCGCACCGCGTGATCACGAAGGACGAGTACGACCGGCTGCGCGAGGCCTACGTCTTCCTGCGGGTCGTCGAGCACGTGCTGCAGTTGGAGCGCGACCTGCCGGTGCGCCAGCTTCCGCGCGAGCCGAAGCAGTGGGCGACGTTCCAGTGGCGGGTGGCCTTCGCCCTGCGCCAGCCGCTCGACACCCTCGATCTGGGCGGCCGCTATGAGCAGACGGCAGCCGAGGTGCGGCGGATCTTTGGCGAGTTCTTCGACGAAACGATCGACTTTCTGGAACGCAAGCACCAGGTGCGGGAACGCTGCCCGGATCTGCCCGCGGAAGTCATCGACGAGCACTTCCGGCGACTCGAGAGTGCCTACTTCCTCGCTCATCCGGTGGAGGAGGTGGCTCGCCACGTCAAGCTGATCCACGAGCTCGACGGCGAGCGACTGTGCCGGGTCGACGTCCGGCACGTCGGTTCGACTCGCCGGGTGACGGTAGTCGCCAACGACTACCAGGGAGAGTTCGCCAAGATCTGCGGTCTGCTCGCGGCCTACGGTCAGTCGATCCTGAGCGGCAGTTCCTACACCTACCAGGACGCGGGCGACATGGAGTTCTACCGGCGGCCCGGGAGGGCGGAGCGGCGTCGTTCGCCGCGGCCTCGGGGCCGCCGCCGCAAGGACGCGAGGTCGCGGCCATCGGCGCATGGCCCCACGCGCATCGTGTACTCCGCCGAGGTTCGGCCGGCGCCGGCACACGCTTCGCGCGTCTTCTCGTGGACGGACTTCGAACGGGACCTGAACAGGCTTCTCGGCCTGCTGGCACGGGGAGACGCGCAGCGCGCCAACGAGGAACTGACACTGCGCGTGATGGAGACCGCTCGTCTGACCGATCCGGGCTTCGATGCGGAACACGTCATGCCTCCCATATCGATTGCGGTCGACAACGAGTCGGATGAGCACTGCACGATCCTCGAGATCCGAAGCCCTGACAGCTTCATGTTCCTCTTCGAGTTCGCCAACGTTCTCTCGACCCGCGACTACTGGATCGACAAGGTCGAGTTCGACACGGTCGACGGCGAGGTGCGCGACCGCCTGTTCGTCACCACGCGGAGCGGCGGGAAGATCGAGGACCGGATCGGCGTCGACCACCTGCGGCTCACGGTGACGCTGATGAAGCAGTTCGCGCGGCGGCTGGCGGTGGCGCCGAACCCGCAGCTCGCCCTGAGGCAGTTCGGAGCGTTGATCGACGCGGCCTGCAAGCAGGTTGCCGATCCGACGCAAGCACTCGCGTCGTCGCTCGACGAACTGGCGCGCGTGCTGGGGGCCGGAACGTATCTGTGGGAGGAGTTCCTGCGCCGGCAGCACGAGAACCTGATGCCGTTGCTCGAGGGCATGGCCGACCTCGACCTGGGCGCCGGACGGAAGGACCTGGAGAGCCGCCTCGATGCCGCGCTCGAAGGGCAGGAAGCGCCGGAGGAGGCCCTCAACCGCTTCAAGGACGACGAGATCGGGCGTATCGACATGAGGCACCTGACGCGGCGGATCGAGCGCTTCAGCGACTTCGGCGAAGAGCTCTCGACCCTCTCCGATGTCGTGCTCACGCGGGCGGCGGCCGAGGCGGTTGGGGAGACGGCCGGCGACGGGACGGAGCCCGGTGTCTGGTGCCTGTGCGCGCTCGGAAAGTGGGGTGGACGCGATCTGGGGTACGCGTCGGACATCGAGTTGATGTTCGTCTGGGACGCCGACCGGTCGCCGCGGGCCCAGGCGGGCGAGTTCTACGAGCGGGCGGCGCAACGGCTGTCGCAGTTGATCCGCGCCAAGCGCGACGGGATCTTCGAACTCGACTGGCGGCTGCGGCCGGGCGGTGCTTCGTCGCCGCTTGCCGCCTCGTTTCAGCGCTTCGTCTCGTACTACAGCTTCGAGGGCGAGGCGGATCCGTACGAACGTCAGGCGCTGGTGCGGCTACGCACCGTTGCCGGCGATCCGGAGCTGGCTGCCCGCGTCGAGGCGCACCGCCAGGACTTCGTCTTCGATCCCCGTCCGCACGACGTCGCGCGGATCCGGCATCTCAGGAACCGCCAGCGGTTGGAACTCACAACGCGCGGCACGACGAACGCGAAGTTCAGCGCCGGCGGTTTGCTCGACGCCGAGTACTTCGTCCAGGTGCGGCAGATAGCGGCCGGGGCCTCGGATCCCGAAGTACGCCAGACGAACACGCTCGACGCGGTCGGCGCGCTCCACGAGCGCGGCCACCTGCCGGCCGACGAGTACGAGCAGATCAGCGAGGGCTACCGGCTCCTGCGCGCCGTGATCAACTGCTTGCGGATCGTCCGCGGCCACAGCAAGGACCTCGTGATCCCCGACCGTCACACGAGCGAGTTCCGGTTCCTGGCGCGGCGGCTGCACAGTCTGGGGCAGTTGCCGGCGGAGGAGGGGGCCTGGGACCGGATCGCGGAACACATGCGGTCGCTCGAGCGTCTCTTCGACGGGCTGTCGGACTGAGCGCCGCGGGCTCCGCCGAGCCCCGCACGAAGAACGCGCGCCGGAAACCGCAAGGCTTCCGGCGCGCGCGTCCCGTGCGATGCAGTGGGGCTACCCGATCGCGACGTTCCCCGTTTCACCGGTGCGGATCCGGATCGTCTCCTCGAGCGGCATGACGAAGATCTTGCCGTCGCCGACCCGGCCGGTCTTGGCGCCCCTCGTGATGGCGTCGATCACGATGTCGACGTAGTCGTCGTTCACCGCGATCTCGACCTTCAGCTTGCGCAGGAGGGCGCCCGCTTCCTTGTGGCCGCGATAGATCTCGGAGACGCCCCGCTGGCGGCCGCGCCCCATCACGTTGGAGACGGTCAGCAGGTGGATCTCCTTCTCTTCCAGGAGGTCGAGGACCTCCTGCATCCGGTCGGGCTGAACGATTGCCACGATGTACTTCATGTCATTCCTCCTTCGGCCCTAGTCAACCAGGGTGTAGGCGTTTTCGCGGTGGTCGGTGAGGTCGAGACCGATCCGCTCCTCGTCGTCGCTGACGCGGAGGCCAACGATCAGGTCGACGATCTTGAGCAGGATGAAGGAAACGACGGCGGCCCAGACGATGGTGTAGGCGACGGCCTTGAGCTGAATCAGGACCTGTCCGGCATTGCCGTAGAAGAGGCCGTTCGCGTCGTTGCCGGGCACCACGTCGGTGGCCCAGAGCCCGGCCGCGACCGCGCCCCACATGCCGGCGACTCCGTGGACGCCGAAGACGTCCAGCGAGTCGTCGTAGCCGAGCTTCGACTTCAGCCAGGTGACCGCGAGGTAGGCGAACACGGAAGCGCCGGCGCCGACGCCGATCGCCCCGATGGCGCTGACCGAGCCGCATGCCGGCGTGATCGCCACGAGTCCGGCGACGGCGCCCGTGATCACGCCCAGAAGCGTCGGCTTCGAGTCGCGGATCCAGTCGATCAGACCCCAGGCGGCCGCGGCAGTGGCCGTGGCGACCTGGGTGACGACGAAGGCATTGGCCGCCGAGCCGTTCGCCGCCACCGCGCTGCCGGCGTTGAAGCCGAACCACCCGAACCAGAGCAGTCCCGTGCCGAGAACGGCAAAGGGCAGGTTGTGGGGCGGGGAGGTATGCACCGGATAGTCGCGGCGCCGGCCGAGGACCATCGCCGCCACCAGGGCGGAAACGCCGGCGTTGATGTGGACGACGGTGCCGCCCGCGAAGTCGAGCGCGCCGTCGCCGCCGAGGCCGAAGAAGCCCTCCGAGCCGCCCCAGACCCAGTGACAGACCGGAGCGTAGACGACCAGCAGCCAGGCGCTCATGAACAGGCAGATGGCGCTGAACTTCATCCGTTCGGCGAAGGCGCCGACCATGAGCGCAGGGGTGATGATCGCGAACATGCCCTGGAAGATCATGAACAGCGGCGCCGGGATGCCGGTGCCGTCCCAGGCGTCGTAACCGAGGCCGCTCAGCAGGAAGTAGTCGCCGCCGCCGATCACGCCGCCCAGGGCGTCGGAACCGAAAGCGAGACTGAAGCCGATGACGACCCAGAGCACGGTCATGACGCCCATGCACAGGAAGCACTGCATGAGGATCGAGAGGACGTTCTTGCGGCGGACGAGACCGCCGTAGAAGAACGCCAGTCCCGGCGTCATCAGCAGCACCAGGGCGCTGGCGGTCAGCATCCATGCCGTGTCACCGGTGTCTACGCCGTCCTGGGCTGCCGCCGGCGAAGCGGCCAGCAGGGCCAGGAGCAGCGTCAGTCCCAGGGCCGGACCCAGACGAAACGTCCGGCCTCGCGTTCTGAAGCTCATTCGAGTACCTCCTCGTAGTCGGTTGGTCCGGCCGAGCGTCGGCCGGGCGTGCCCGCGGCGGGCTTTCCGGGGAGTTACGAGAATCGTGCCAACCGCGCAGGTCGCCGCCGGTCGCGGTCGTCGATCCGGCCGGCGGCCGGCCGGTGACCCGGAAAGCCCCGGTTCAACGGGACTTGGGTTCGAACGAGGGAGATGCCGGGGAACTCCCGGACGGGCTCAGCGATCGACTCGGCGAGGCGGTCGACCGGCCTTTGCCGCACAGGAATGTGCGGACGTTGTTTACGTGCGACAGATTTGTCGCGCGGTCTCCGCTCCCGGACTCAGGGGAGATCGAGCGCCGGGTTGCGGTCGAAGAAGTCGAATGGCCGCAGTTCGAAGCCGTGCCACATGACCGGCATCACCGGCCAGTCCTCGGCGCGGGGCAGGTGGTGCATGCCGACCGTGTGCCACAGCACGAGGTCCTCGTCGCTGATCGACCGGTCCGCTTCGGTCCAGGCCGGCAGGCCCATTCCCGGCTCGCTCAGGGTGGGATGGTCACCGGCGGCGAAGCGTTCGTCCGGATCGTACGGCGTTACCCAGAGGTGATGATCGATGAATCCGGCGCGCCGCAGCGAGTAGTCGTCAGGCACGAACAGGTGGTTGGCGTTGCGGCCAGGCATCAACTGGTAGCTCGTCGGGTAGCCGACCGCGTTCTGGCGGCTTGAACTCAGAATCCGCCACAGCGCCGGCTTCGCCAGGTTGATGTCGAGCTGGGCGTCCTGCTCGGTCTGCGCGGCGTGAGTCTCCTGAACCCAGAGGCTGCGCCGTGGATGGTCGGCCGGCAGCTCCTGCGTGACCAGGCGGTCCGCCACGAACCGGTTGTCCGCGCCGTCGACGTCGAGGTCGAGGCGGTAGCTGAAGTAGTGGTCGTGGTTCACGCCGATGATGTTGCGGTCGAGGAAGCGACCATGGGCGTCGGCGGGCGTTCCGGCCTGCAGGGCGTCCACGGCGGCGGCGTTCACCGGGCCGGCCGCCGGGGCCGGCTGGATGGCCGACACGGCGCTCGTCGCCTTGACCTCGAGGAGGCCGGTCGCGCCCACGCGGGCCTCGATCGAGCCGTCCTGGCGGAAGATCCAGTCGAGCAGGTAGTCGTAGTTGCCGACCACGGCGGCGGTGCGCACGACGAGGTCGCGGCTCGCGCGGCTGTCCGGCTGCTCGTCCTCGTAGTGCCGCCAGGACGGGTCTCCCGTCTCGCGCTCGTAGATGCACGTGGTCCGGGGCACCGTGCGCGGCCGGCCCTGGGCGTTCGTGTTGATCGAGTCGATGTAGACCGCGTGCTCTGGGCAGTCCCGGCCGCGGAGCAGCGGTTTGGCCAGCCCGCCTGCCGGGAACTCGCCGGCGTCGATGAAGTTGCGGGCGTACCAGGCGAAGGCCGGGTCCATGTAGGGCACGTAGATCTCGGAGAGCTGGCCCTGGTACATGACAGAGCGCGGATTCGTGTCGGGGCTCTCGCGGTAGTCCACGAGGGACACCACCAGCCCGGTGCGCTGGTCCGGCCGCAGGTGGAAGCTCCAGTTCTGCCAACTCACCTGGTAGCCGTTCATGTCGAAGCCGACGCCCTCGGGCAGATCGAGCCTGAAGGGGCCGGCGATCTCGCGCGGATGGTCGAGCGTGGTCCGGTCGTAGTCGGCGTCCACGTCCGGGATCGGCGCCACCCCGTCGTCGACGACCTTGAGCACCTCGCCGGCCGTCAGGTCGACCACGGCGGTCAGGCCCTCGACCTGGCGCGCCCAGGTGTTCCGGGCGCCGCGAGCCTCGGAGCAGCGGACATGTCCGAGCCGCCGCCCCTTCTCCTCTTCGGTGCCGAAGTAGCCGGGCGGGATCGTAGAGCAGTCAAGGAAGCTCGTGTCGGTGATGCCCCGCTTCTCGATCCCCGCGATGAACTCGGGATGTTCGAGCACCTTTCCCACCACCGCGCCGAACTCGCCGAGGCTCCAGTTCGGCTGGACGCCGGTGAGCGGTGTCCAGGAAGAGACCTTCCCGGCGTTCAGGTCGACCGTCGCCTCGAAGGTGTCCTCACCCTGACGAACGAGCGCGTACGCGGCTCTCGGTATCTCGTCGCCTTCTCGCCAGGCGCGGACGACATCCTTGGCCGGCTCGCTCAGCGTGAGTTGAGAGAAGGTCGTTTCGCTGTCGAGTCGCCCGGCGTCGCGGAGGATCTCGAGCGCTTGCCAGACTTCCTGGTAGCTGAGCTGATCGAGCGGATGGTCCGCCGCGGCGGCGGGGATCGCTGCTGCCGCGAGCAGACAGAGAGTCAGACGGAGGGTCGGCTTGCGCATGGTTGCTCCCCTTGAGGTCTCGAACCGCGAGGCCTGGTCGGTGGCTGCTTCAGGGACCGTGTCCCCGGAGTGTACTGGTCAGGGAAGGTCGAGCGCCGGGTTGCGGTCGAAGAAATCGAACGGACGGAGCTCGAAGCCGTGCCAGAGCGTCGGCATGACCGGCCAGTCTTCGGCCCGCGGCAGGTGGTGCATGCCGACGGTGTGCCACAGGACGATGTCGGTGTCCTGGATCGGCCGGTCGGACTCGGTCCATTCCGGCAGCCCCATCCCGGGCTCGCTGAGTGTCGGGTGGTCACCCGCGGCGAAGCGTTCGGCGTCGCGCTGCGGCGTGACCCAGAGGTGGTGGTCGATGAAGCCGGCGCGCCGCCGCGGATAGTCGTCCGCCGACAGCAGCGTGTTCGTGTTCCTGCCGGGCATCACCTGGAAGCTGGTGGGGTAGCCGACGGCGTTCCTGCGGCTCGTGCTCTGCACTCTCCACAGCGTGGGCCGGTTCAGGTCGATGTTGAGCCGGGCTTCGTGTTCGCTCGAAGCGACCCGCGGTTCCTGGACCCACAGGCTGCGCCGGGGATGCCCGTCGGGAAGGCTCCGGGCGACGAGACGGTCGGCGACGAAACGGTTGTCCGTGCCGTCGACATCGATGTCGAGCCGGAAGCTGAAGTAGTGATCGTGGTTGATGGCGACGACGTTCTCCTGCACGAAGCGTCCGTAGGCGTCGGCGGAGGCGTCTTGAAGCAGTGCATCCGCCGCGCCGGGGTTCACCGGCCCGGCGGCAGGTGTGGGCCTTTCGGCCGACGTGGCGGCCGTCGTCTCGTAGGCGAGGATGCCGGTGGCGCCGACCCGGACCTCGATCGCACCGTCCTGCCGGAAGATCCAGTCGAGCAGGTAGTCGTAGTTCCCGACGACGCCGCCGACCCGCACGACCAGGTCGCGGCTTCTGCGGCTCTCGGGCCGCTCGGAGGAAAAGTGCCGCCAGGAGGGATCGCCGGTTTCGCGCTCGTACACGCAGATCGTGCCGGGCACGGTGCGGGGATGACCGTTGGCGCCGGTCTTCGTTGTATCGATGTAGACGGCGTGGTCGGGACAGTCGTCCCCCTGCATCAACGGCTTGCCGAGACCGCCCGCGACGAACTCGCCGGCATCGATGAAGTTCAGCGTGTACCAGTCGAACCTGGGGTCCATGTAGGGAACGAAGATCTCGGACAGGTACCCCTGGTAGAGGACCCGCCGCGGCGCGGCCTTGCGACCCTCGCGGTAGTCCACCAGGGATACGACGAGACCCGTGCGCTGATCCGGGCGGAGGTGGAAGCTCCAGTTCTGCCAGGAGACCTCGTAGCCGTCGATCTCGAAGCCGGGGCCGAGCGGCTGACGGACCTCGATCGGCCCGGCGATCTCCCGCTCCTCTTTGAGCATCTCGCGGAAGTCCGTCGGGACCGCGCGAATCGGGCCGGGGCCCTCGTCGACGACGCGAAGCACTTCTTCGGATTCGAGGTCCACGACCGCGACCAGGCCTTCGATCGCATGCTGGCTGACGCCGTCGGGCTCGCCGCAGCTCACGTGGGCGATGCGGCGACCCTGTTCCTCTTCCGTCCCGAAGTAGCCGCGCGGTCCGGCGCCACAATCGACGAAGGTGAGATCGGTGATGCCGCGCGCCTCGAGGCCGGCGAGGAAGTCCGGGTGCTCCAGCACCTTGTCGGTCAGCGACTCGTACTCGCCGCCGTGCCAGTTCGGCTCGACTCCCTCGAGCGGTTTCCAGGAAACGACCTCCTCCGCGGCCAGGTCGACGATCGCCTCGAAGGAGTCCTTGTCCCTGCGCACCAGTGCGTAGGCCCTGCGGGGCATCGGATCGCCTGCCTTCCAGGCCAGAACGTCCCGTTTGGCCGGCTCCTCAAGCGTCAACTGGGAGAACTTCGTGTCCCTGTCGAGATGGCCGGCGTCACGGAGCAGCACCAGCGTGCGCCAGACTTCCTGGTTGCTCAAGGGATCCAGCGGGTGATCCGCCGCCAGAGCGGGAAGCCCGAGGGTCAGGGCAGCGGCGAAGAGGACGATCAGGGGCGACTTTCTCATGGCGGCTCCTCGTACCGCGCGGCCGGGGTGGATGCGCCGGCCGGCGCGATGGCTCTTCCGGTCGATGAGGCGACCCTATCTCGCGCGCCGCGGACGGTACACTCTCCGCCCGGTGAGTTTGCGCATCGTCCCGCCGCCTCCGCGCTCGAGCGTGGCTTCTGCCCCCGCACCGGTTCCGGCGGCGCCTCCACGCTGGCCGGGGCCGCAGGGCCGGCACCTGTTCCGTCAGGCCGCGGACGGCAAGAGTCCGCGCCAGGTGAAGACGAGCTTCGCGCTTCAGTTTCTGCACCGCATCGTCGGCCTGGAGCACCTGAACTTCGGGGTCTGGAGCGAGGACGATCCCCTCGACGTGACCGGTCTGCGCCGGGCCCAGGAACGCCTGGTGGCACGACTGTTCGAACTGCTGCCGCCCGGCGCGTCCTCCGTGCTCGATGTCGGCTGCGGCACCGGCGTGATCAGCGAGCGGCTGACCGCTCTCGGCTACGACGTCGAGGGCCTGTCGCCCGATCCGTATCACGGCAGGCTGTTCGCCGAGCGGCTTCCGGAACGACGCTTCCACCTGGGCCGGTTTCAGGAGTTCGAGCCGGATCGCCGGTACGACCTCCTGTTCCTGTGCGAGTCGGCGCAGTACGTCTGGCTCGAGGAGTTCTTCCAGGCGGTCGAACGATCTCTGGCGCCGGGAGGCAGCGTGCTGCTCTGCGACTACTTCACCGTGGAGTTCGACCAGGGGAGGCCGCGGAGCGGTCACCCGCTGGACGAGTTCCTGGCCCGCGCCGAGTCGGCCGGTCTCGTGCTGGAGATGGACGAGGACGTCACGCCTTCGGTGCTGCCGACGCTCCGTCTTGGACAGGCGATCGTGGATCGCTTCGGCCACGGCATCCTGAGCCTGCTGCGCGACGCCTCGACGTCGCGCTTCCCCCGTTTGACGGCCGCCGCATGGCGCCTGACGCGACCGGTGACCCGCCGCCTGGACCGGCTCGACCGGTTGCTGGATCCCGACGCCTTCGCTCGTACCAGGCGTTACCGGGTGATGCGCTTCCGAAACGCGTCCTGAGGGCGATGCGCTGGCGGAGTGTCACCGCGCCGGGCCTGTGCCTGGTGCTGACCGCGGCCGGCGCCGGCGCGTCCGGCGAGATGCCGCGGGCGGTCACGCTGGCCGGGATCGCGGTCGAGGCGCCGGAGGATCTCGACGCGCGGTCGCTGCTTGTCGTCAGCTTCCATCGCGTCGCGAACGGCGGAGCGCGGGAGTGGCGGCGCGTTCTCGACGATGAACCGCGGGTCGATGGCTGGGCGGTCTACACCGTTGTCGTGCTCGAAGGAGCGCCGGGGTTCGTTCGCCGGATGGTGGTGCGGGCGCTCCGCGGCGACGTTCCCGCCGCGCGCCAGGACTCGTTTCTGGTCGTCGAGGAGGGCGCGGACGCGTGGCGGGAGCTGGCCGGCTCGAATGGCGAAGAAGAGAACCAGGCGGAAGCCGTCTTCGTGATCCGGCTGGAGGACGGCGAGGTCTGCGACCGCTACCGCGGTTCGGTCTCAGGAGCAGCGCTGGCCGACCTGCTCAGCGCCTCCTGCGAGGGCTGAGAGGCTCAGCACTCCAGGCAAAAGCCGACGCCAGCCGTCACCGCCCGGGACTTGTTGCCGAACCATGGCGGAATCACCGCGGCGAAGCCTCCGGCCGGGCCGCCGGCGGCGACGATCAGCAGATCATCCGGTGACTGGAGCGCCGCGTACTCCCGGTTCCGGTTCGCGTCGCTGACCACGGATGCCTTGCCGACTCGTTCCCAGTCGCCCCGCCACACCCGGGCGTGCCGGTACAGGTAGTCCCGGATGTCTGCCTTGCTCCAGCCGGCGGAGGCGAAGCGGTCCCGCAACTGCGGCGGCAGGACGAGACAGTGGTTGCCGGCCCAGATCGAGTAGTGGAGGAGATTCGCCCGCATCTCGGCCGCGATCGTGTCCAGGATCGCCTCCGGTTCCGTCGTCCACTCGTTCATGATCTGCCGGGGCGAACCGGCAGCGAAGACGGTCACCGTCGAGGCACCGTCGGGTGCGCCGCGGTCGGTCCCCAGCGACGGCCAGGGCGAGCCCTCTTCGTCCTCGGCCAGGCAGTAGCTGAGCTTGCCGGGATGCCCCAGGGTGGAGCGGTCGAGTTCTCCGGGCCGCGCGCCGAGCAGGTTGCGGAGGATGAGCCGCACGGCCCGGCCGATCGCCAGCGAGGCCCGGTCGGCGCCGCCCAGGGCGTTGAACGTCCCGGTCATGCCGAGCTCCCGGCGGATCGGTCCGTTCACGACGATCAGCACGGCGCAGCCGCCCGTGCTCGAAGTGGCACCGTGGAGCAGGAAGGCCGGGTCGCACATCGCTTCCACGGCGGCGGCGACGACCGCGAAGTCACGCGGGCGGCAGCCGGCCATCACCGCGTTGATCGCGGCCTTCTGGCCCGTGATCGCCCGGCCGCGGACCGTCTCCACGCCCAACACCTGGCCCGGCTCCAGGAGCGCGGCCTCGAGCGCGGCCGTGACGCGGTCCGGCGTCGGCGGCGTGATGGGAAGCCCGTCCGTCCAGCCACGGGCCTCGAAGAGTTCGCGGACGCCATCGTCGCCGGCGGCGGAGTGAACCGAGGCGAGAGCGGCGGGAACTGGTTCGACGGGGGATCGTTCGTGGTTCATGGCAACCGGAGGTCAGCCTACCGGGGCCTGCCTTTCGAGGGCCAGTGGGCGGTACGATCAGGCGTTCCGACCAAAGGAGGACGATGAGATGTCTGGAAGGCGGGGAGAACGGATCGTGAGTACACGAAGGTGGAGAAACTCGTGGCTGGTCGCCGGAGTCGCGATGATGCTGGCGTTCGCCGCCTGCGGGGCACCTGTCGCGGACACCGAGGCTGCCGGCTCGGCGGAGCCGGTGAATCCCGATCTGGAGAATCTGGGCCCGCGGGATCAGGTTCTGTTCTGGACACCGGAGCAGCAGATCGCGGGCTACCGGAACGCGGACCTCGTCGCTGATGCCCGCTGGTTCGGGGCCTCCGACGATCCGTATCCGCTGGCGCCGGCGCCGCGGGACCTGTCGGCGGTGACCTACGAGGTCGAGGGCCAGACGTTCACGGTCGAGGACTACATCCGGGATCGCAGGACCGCCGGCCTCCTGGTCGTCAAGGATGACCAGGTCGTGTTCGAGCGTTACGGCCTGGGCAACGACGAGAACAGCCGCTGGATCTCGTTCTCGATCGCGAAGTCGGTGGTCTCGATGCTCTACGGCGCCGCGATCGCCGACGGCTACATCGGCAGCGTCGACGATCCGGTCACGAAGTACCTGCCCTTGCTTTCGGGCGGCGGCTACGACGAGGTGTCGATCAGGGACGTTCTGCAGATGGCCTCGGGCGTCGACTGGAACGAGGACTACGCGGACCCCGAGTCCGACGTGGCGACGTTGCCGCCGCCGATCGTCGAGCAGACCCGGTACATGGCTGCGCTCGAGGAGCTCCATCCTCCGGGCGAGGTCTTCAACTACAACACCGGAGAGACGAACATGGCCGGCGCCGTGCTGCGGGCGGCGATCGGCAACAACCTTTCGACCTACCTGGAGCACAAGATCTGGGGCCCGTTCGGCATGGAGGCCGATGCGAACTGGCTGCTTCATGAGCCCGGCGGCGGCGAACTGGGCGGTTGCTGCATCAACGCGACGCTCCGCGACTACGCCCGGATCGGGATCTTCGCGATGAACGGCGGCGTCCTGCGCGACGGCACACGGGTGCTGCCCGAAGGCTGGATGGAGGAGTCCACGACTCCCAGCGACGGCTACGACGGCTACGGCTACCTCTGGTGGCTGTCCGGCGACGGTGTCTTCGCCGGCATCGGCATCTTTGGCCAGTACCTGTGGATGGATCCGTCGGCCAACACCGTCATCGTCACCCACAGCGCCTGGCCGCACGCGACCAACCCGGAGTACAGCCGCCACCGCGCGGCTCTGGTCGCGGCGCTCGCCGACGCCGTGCGGTAGAGGCGTTCTCGCTGATCTGCGTTGTCTTCCAACGAAGCGCACGCGCCCATCGTTGATTCAAGTGACGTGCGTTACGCGCCCACAAGGAAGATTGCCGAGGCTGCGGCCCCTAAGCCGAAACCGACTAGCCCGGACCAAAGCAGAAGCCCCGCCCACATTCGAGCCGTTGAGACGCCGTTTACTACTGCGAGTCCCGAGACACTCCAGAACGCCGATATCGTGCCGAACAGCCCGCCGATCGCTCCAGGTATCCAGAAGGATGCTGTTCGCTCCAAGTGACCCGCTGCAACAAGAACCTCGAGAAGAGGCACATAGAGCACGCTGAGCATGGCCGAGGAAGCGACGCCGATAGCCAGCGTGTAGCACTGAACGCTGAACATGGAAGTGAAGGTGGCAGTCCCGCGAACTGGCCAGAGAGGCGAGATGATGCGGTAGAAGAGTGAGTTCACCAACAGGATCAAGAACACAAGAAGCGCTGTTGCCACGCCGACGGCTTTGTCCGCCGTGAGCGAGGGCTCGGCTGGGGAGCCCCAGATCAGGAGTTGGCTGAGCATCGCCGCCGTGAGGATTGACCCGAAGACGATCCCAAGAGTCGCCGCCAGGAACACGGAAGGAGAAAGGTAGGACTGGTCACGATCTCTTTCCAAGAGGAGGACCTTCGGCCGAAAGTGCCAGACTTCCAGAAACGTGCTCACGTACTTACCGGCTATCTCGACCGCTGTCACTTTGTTCTCCTACGCGACTGTTCTGTAGTCCTGTGTTACTTGCAGGCTACATTGTGAGTTGTTTGGGCTGTGGCGTTGCTGTCGGCGGCAGGTTGGCCACACGGTTGCAGGGGCGTCGCACCTCAGTAGCGGGATCCGGCCGCGCGGAAGAGTCCCTCCCGCACATCCTCCTCCAACGCTCGAAGCGCTGCGGCTCGGTCGACGAGCTGCGGGATCCGGTCGACCAACTGTTTCCGGGCCGTCTCGGCCTTCGCCGCGAGTTCCTTCTCGACATCGGCGATCTCCCGCGCGACGAGCTGCTCCACGCGTTCCGGGATGGCGGCCTCGGTCTTGGCCCGGTACTCGCCCAGGATCACGGCCCGGAAGGCTGCGTCGAGGTGTTGGCCGCGCTCCCGGTGCTCCGCGAACACGCCGCCCACATCGTCGCCCTGAGCGAGTGCGGCCGCGACCGCGGTTGCCACTGCATCGGCCGGCAGCGCGGCGTCGAGTTCCCTCGACACGACGCCCACCAGTGAGGCGACGCTATACGCGCTGCCGACGATCGCATTCGACCGTTTCGTCCTGGCCGCCTCCGTCGCGGACGCGTGCCTGGCAAGGGCTGCCTGGAGCGTCTGCTGGTTTCTGGTCCGCTTCCGTTTGTTCGGGCCGAGGTCCAGGAAGACGGCGAGCGCCGCCTGAAGCGTCTGGTCGGCCCGGTCCAGCGCCTGCCGGTAGCCCGCTTCGGCCCGGCCAACGGCCGCGTCCAGATCCCGTGCCCTGCGTCTACCCTCGGCGAGGAGCTGCGACTGGTGCTGGCGCTCAAGCCGGGCGCGCTCCGCGGCGACCCTCTTCGGCCCCTCCGCGTCGATGGCCTCGCGCGCGGCGTCGAGCGCGGCCGGCAAGAGGTCGCCGTAGCGCTCCAGCGCCGCGTGGAGAGCCACCTCGGCGGCGTCGCCGGTCACCCCGTCGAGGGCGTCGGTCTCCAGCTCGCCGATCACGGCCATTGCCGTGTTCTTCAGTACGGCCGCCAGCGACGCGAACTCGGCCCGGTCGAGCACGGTGGTCACCATGGCCGCGTCGAGTCTGGCGGCTTGTCGCGCCGCGAGGGCCTCGATCTGCGCATTCGAGGCCGCGCTGGTGGAGCGGGAGGCGGACTCGCGCCGGGCCCCGGCCGATGCCGCGCGGTCGGACGCCCGGTTTGCCGACTCCCGCGCAGCCTCGACGCGGGCCTCCGCTTCGGCCACTTCGGCCTCCCAAGCTGCTACCGAGGAGTTGTAGGAGTCCAGGGCTTGGTTCGTCTCGCTCGCCTGATCCTCCTGAATCTGTCTGGCTCGTGCACTGTCGCCGGCGGCTTCGGCAAGGCCCGCCGTCAGTCCCGAGAGCACGCCGGCCACTACGCCCGGTCCGCGGTACTCCGGCTCGCGCCTGCGGACCCGGTCCAAGGCGCTCCGCGCCGCCGCCAGTTCGCCGTCGGCCCGGTCCCGCGTGGCGACCGCGGCATCGTGCTCCGACGCGCTGGCCCGCGCCTCCCGGGCAGAACCGCTGGCGGAGCTCCGGCGCGAATCCAGCGCCTCCTCCGCGACGGTGATGACCGCCTCGTAGATCTCCAGTTCGGTGCGGACCCGCACCATGGCGTCGTCGACCGCGGAGAGAAGCGCTTCGGCCGCTGGGCTGTAGTCGCGGGCGGCGGCCAGCAAGGCGCGTTCGTAGGCGGCTTCGATCTCCACCAGGGCTGCCTGGCGCGTGCGGCGCGCCGCCACCAGCGGGCCGCTCGTCTCGAGACGGCGGCGAGCGTCCGCCGTGAGTGACGCGCCGGCGGAGCGGATGGCGCCGGCCACTCGCTCGAAGTCATCTTCCGCCTCTCGCAGATCGGCCTCGCGGCCGCCGCTTCCGTTTCGGCCGAAGCTTCCGCTGCCGCCGATTTCTCCGAGTCGGGCGGCGGTTGGCCATGAGCGAGAGCCGCCGCGCCAGCGAGAAGAACGACGGCGAGAGCTACGATTCGAACCATGAGGGCCTCCGAGGCGCTCGGCGGCCGGCTGGCCTTCGGCCCGGCTCGGGATTCCGGGACGGCTTCGGCGTCAGCCGGCACGGCAGCGACGTGTTCATTCTGGCCTCAGATCGCCACTATTGTAACGTAGAGCGGGATCGGGACAGGAGTTGGCCATGCGGATGAAACGCGGATGATCGCTCGCCTGCTCGCGTCGGGCGCCGTCGCCTCCTTGCTCTCGGTCCCGTCGACGGTCGCCCGGCAGGACGAGCCGTCCTTGACGAATGCGGACGTTGCGTCCTTCCTTGAAGCGGAACTGCGGACCGCGGAGATCGTGTCGACGATCGAGGCGCGGGCCGTGGACTTTGACACGTCGCTGGAGGCGTTGGCGCCGCTTGTTCGTTCCGGCACCGCTCCGGAGGTCCTGGAGGCGATGGCACGAGCGGCCGCGTTTGCCGGACGGGGGCGCGAGTGGGCCTTGCCGTCCCCGGGCCGAACGTTCCGCGACGCTCTGCGGTCGGGCGGGAGCGGTCCGGAGATGGTGGTGGTTCCGGCGGGGAGCTTTCGGATGGGCTGCGTGTCGGGCGTGGAGTGCGCGGACTGGGAGTTGCCGGTACACCAGGTGACGGTTTCCGCGGTGGTGGCGGTGGGGAAGTACGAGGTGACGTTCGCGGAGTGGGACGCCTGCGTGTCGGCGGGCGGTTGCGGTCATCGGCCCGAGGACGCAGGCTGGGGCCGCGGTCGTCGTCCGGTGATCAACGTGTCTTGGGACGACGCTCAGTCCTACGTGCGTTGGTTGTCGTCCGAGACGGGCGCTTCGTACCGTTTGCCGAGCGAGTCGGAGTGGGAGTACGCTGCCCGCGCGGGATCGGGCACGGCTTACGGCTGGGGCGACGAGATCGGTTCCGGCCGTGCGAACTGCTTTGGCTGTGACGGCGCGGTGCCGGCGGAACGGATCGTGGAAGCTTGGCGCGACTGGCAGGCGCGTGGCTTCGAGGGTGGTCAGACGATGCCGGTTGGTTCCTTTGGCGCTAACGCGTACGGCTTGCACGACATGCACGGCAACGTGTGGGAGTGGGTGGAGGACTGCTGGAACGAGAGTTACAGCGGCGCGCCGTCGAGCGGCAGTGCGTGGACGTCGGGCGTCTGTTCCCTTCGCGTTGTGCGCGGCGGTTCCTGGAACATCTTCCCGACGGCCCTCCGCTCCGCGAACCGCTACCGGCTCACCTCCGGTGACCGGAACTACTTCATCGGTTTCCGTGTAGCCCGGACGCTCACTCCATGAGTCTTTACCTCTTTAGCTCCTTTGGGGGGGCCAAGGGGGGCAAGCCCCCCTTGGCCGCGACTGAGAACGCTGTCGCCTTAGGTCGCTTGGCTCCCTCCGCTCAACGCCGCCGCCCGTGGCGCAGCCCGCACGGTACCGTCGACTTCCCGGTCGGAAGTAACGATTTCACCCGTCACCAGGAAGTTCGGAGCCTCTCGGCGACTTCCGCCTGGATGCCGGGGACTTCGCCGGCACCGCTGCCGGCGCGCGAGGGCTCATGCCGCTTCTTGACCTCGTCACCCAGCGTCGGGCCGCGGTCCGGGTCATCCAGAAGGTCCTCCACGACGTCCGCGAGCGTGCCCACGCATCCTTGTTCGGTTCCGGCGGCCGGCGTCCGACAGTTCGTCAAGGGTTGCCCGGGAGACGAGGACCACACCTTCGCGCTCCGCCTTCCGCACCGCCTGACCCGGAACCGAGTCTGGGAGCAGAAGCCGGCTGACGAGGAGGTTCGTCTCAACGACGATCCGCTTCGCCGTCGCCATCGTCCAGGATTTCGGCGAGTTCCCTTTCGGTCAGACCTCTCTCCGCGGCCTGGCCCCGATGCGTTGGCAGTACTCGTCGAGCTCCCGCAGGTTCGGCGCGCGCAGGCGCTTGTCGTCTCGCGGGGACGGCGCTGCTGCCGCTTCGCGCTTGCGCGGCCGGACCATGATGCGTTGCGACTGGGGCCGGACCTATCCGAGAAGCCGGAGCAGGGCCAGCACGGCGGCCAACTGACCGGCAAGCAAGGCCGCCGCGACCGCGTACAGAGTGCGCGTCATGCGGGTTTCCAGCTTCGCCAAATCGGCGCTTACGTCGGCCCGGAGCGTGGCCAGGTCGGCGCGGGTGGCGACCCCGTCCTCCACCACGGCGGCGCGGATCGTGGCCGTCACCGCGGCGGCTTGCTTTGCCTCCATGCCCGCACCCTCCAGGTCGCGGGCCGCGGCGAGGGTGTCGAACGTCGCCATGCATGGGACGCTATCAGGTTCGCGCGCTTCGGCGCGTGCTCGAAGGCCGGTGCGCCGACGTGTGAGGTAGCGCGTCTACGAGCGCGGGCCGGCGGCCTCCGATTCGACCTGGTGACGAGTGATTGATCGTCGTCGACGCAGCCACTGGCTCGTCGGAACCGCGGCCGCCGCGATCACCAGAACCCATGGCAGGACGCCGTCGGGGATCGGATCCAGCAGCGGCGCCAGGGGGCGGTACTGCAGGAGGTCGGAGCCCCGGTCGCCGGTCCAGTGCCAGGCGGTGTGGACGATCAGGGCGGAGACGAGGATGATCCCGAGGCGTTCGTTCGGCAGGCGGCGGAAGACGAAGTCCAACAGGGGAATCAGCAGCAGCAGGACCAGGAGTTGGCCGAGTTCGACGCCGACGTTGAAGGCGAGCAGGGAGGTCACCAGGTGCGAGCCGGCGAACTGGAGCGATTCGCTGAGCGCGAAGGAGAAGCCGAAGCCGTGGACGAGGCCGAAGCCGAAGGCGGCGGTCCAGCGGCGGTCCTGCCCGACTCCGAGGATGTTCTCGAACGCCATGTAGACGATCGAGAGCGCGATCAGGACCTCCACCAGGGTGGGGAACCACAGCGCGCGTGGCGCGAGGCCGGCCGCCGAAGCGATCAGGGTGATCGAGTGGGCCACCGTGAACGACGTGACGACGAGCACGAGCTGGCGCAGGCGGCGAAGCGGCGCCACGAGGCAGACCAGGAAGAGCAGGTGGTCGAGACCGCTCAGGATGTGTTCGAAACCCATCGCGATGAAGTGGATCGAAGCCTGCGCCCAGTTCGGGTCGAGGCGGACCCGGCCGGGTTCGGCGGCGAGCTGAAGCGCTCGCGCATCGCCGTCGGGCGACTCGTACCGAAGCACCGTGAGCACCTGCAGGCCCAGGCGCCCGAAACGGGGGTCGATCGAGAACCGGGGCCGTTCGCTGGTGCCGTGAGCGCCGAGCGGCGTCTCCAGGTGGACATCGAGCAGCGCCTGTCGCCAGACGAGCTGCGTCGTCGCCGGCAGAGGCGGGCTGCGGATGTAGGCGAGGGCGCGGTCGAAGTCGGCGAAGGAGCGGTCGGACGGGATCGACAGCCGGACCGCCTGAACGGTCGTCGTTGGCAGCCTGTCGCGGCCGGCGTACAGGTCGAGGTTGGGCGTGATCCAGCGGTTGGCGGCTTCCACGAGCAGGCCGCTGGCGCGTAGCGCCTCGAGGTCCAGGATGCCGCGGTAGTCGATCGGGAACTGCATCTCCTGCATCGCTTCGAGCGGCGTGCGCACGAGCACCTGAAGCCGGTCGTCCTGCTGTTTGACCAGTACCTGGACCGTGACGCTGCCGGGTACCTCGTGCGCGGCAGCGGGCCTTGGCGCGACCAGGAGCAAAGGCAGGAGGAGCCAGGCGCCGCCGTCGACGCCACGACGGCGGGCACTCCCCGGTGGATCGCCCGGTCGAGTGGCGAGGACGCGAACCCCGGAGGGACTGCCGCCCGCCCTTCCGGTTCGGTTCAATCGGCCTCTTCAGGCGAGGGTTCTTCCGGTGGAGCGGGGTTCGTTGCTCGGGCCCGCGCCAGCGCCAGCGGGTCGCTCTGCTCGCGGATGCGATGAAGGACCAGCGGCCCGCAGGCGGCCTCGATCCGCTCGCGCAAGGCGTCGGCGCGGTTCGCCGAGTTCGTTTCGGCCCGCACGGCGCCGTCCTGGACTTCGATGCGGCCGATCAGCGTGGCTCTGCCCGAGGGCCGGTCGGGGTCGTCCGGCCGCAGGATCGCCCACGACGGCGCGTCTTCGGATCGGTCGGTGCGCGCCCCCTCCAGAGCGCCGACCCGGCGCCGCACTTCGGCCGTCCCACCTGCGTCGACGTCGAAGTGGTCCACGGTCAACAGGAGGGATTCGCCGTCCATGTTGCGAAGACCCTCCGGCCACCGGTCCGCCAGTCCGCCTTGACCTTGGTCGGGCGTCGAGGTTGTTTGTTCGGCGATCTCCTCCCACCGGCGGATCAGGTAGCGCCCGATCTTCGGGTCCCGCAGGCGTTCCACGGGCGTCGCGCTCTTGCGGCGAAGCCGGCGCTTCGTTCGCTGCACGACCTCGTCGGCGGCCCGAGGGGAGAGGGCCACGGGGTGAGGTCCGCACAACACCGAGAGGCCCTCGTGGTCCAGGACGCGCGCCAGCAGAGCCTGGCCCTTCACGAGATTCCGCGAACCTTCCAGTTCCCGAACCGTGCGCCGCTCTCCCGAAAGCAGGTCGATCAGGGCGATGGACTTGCCGGGCTCGACGGCTTCGACTTCCCATACCGACAGCCAGGCCGACCCCTGGGCGTCCATCAAGCGACGTTCGGCCTCGGAGCAGCGGTCCGGGTGGGCGGCGCGGTAGATCTCGGCGACGGTACTGCCGCGTACTTCAAAGCCGTAGACCGCCCAGGGCCGGGCGAACTGCGTCTCGCTCATCTCGGTCAGCCTGGCGAAGTCGTTCTGGTGGACGCGCCACTCCTGCTCGAACCGGGACAGAGCGAACTTGATGAGGCGACGGATCAAGGCGTTGTCCCGGATGTGCAGCTCGGTGGCGCGTGCGTCCCCGGCGCGCTCTTTCGCGTGCTCTTCTTCGTCCAGGCGGGAATGACATTTCTTGTACTTGCGGCCGCTGCCGCAGGGGCAGGGGGCGTTGCGAGCGGCGCGCGGTCGGAAGGGTTCCGGTGCCGGCATCGACGGGGCGAAGTCGTCGAACGATTCGTCCTCCAGTTCGGCGTCGAGCACCAGGTGCGGAACGGTGACCTTGACGCGGTGTCCCGCTTCGTCGCGGTAGCTCCTGGTGAAGCGGGGGAGTCCTTGCGACTCGAAGAGACTCCAGTGCCGGTTGAAGAGTTCCGCCATGGCGTGCGCCGTCGCGGAAATGACTGCGACGTCCCGTTCCGTCGTCTCCCGCGGAAAACCCTCCCCGTCGAGGCAAGATACGAGAGGGTAGACGTCCGTTCCCGCCAAAGGCCAGCCGTGCTCGCGCACTTCTGCCAGCATGGGGGGAGGTACGTCGGCCTCGGGATAGAAGCCGACCAGGATCATCTCGACGAACATCCCGGGGTTGGGTCCCCGTTCGTCGAAGTCCAACGCCGCCTCGTAGTGACGATCGAACTCGTCGTACGAAGGGAAGACCATGAGGCCCTGGATATCGCTGCTGGCCCCGCAGATCGAAACGCAGGCGCCCTCGACGTCGAGCGACGGGATGTCGACCTGAAGCACTTCGACGTCGTCCACGATCGACCACGGCTCGGCGTTGAACAGTTCGCTCGTCGTTGCGTAGAACCTCTCGAACGATTCCGCGGACACTCCGCCGTCGAAGTGGCTGGGCGCGTGGTCGAGAAGTTCCTCCAGATCCTCGCGCAGGCGTTCCTCGAAGTCCTCGATCTCTGGGGTCGCGCCGGTCACGACCGGGACCTCGCCGGCGAGCGCGAGACGAACCGCGTCGGCCATTCGGTCCTCCGCGACGCGCAGCCCGTCCGGCTGTCTCGGCGGACCGGACAGGGGCTCGGTCAGCGCCTCGCGCAGAGCCTCGACGAGCGCGTCGATCTCGGTCGAGTCGACCGCGGTGCCGACCACGATGCCCTCTGGGACTTCGATCCATACCGCCACTCTGGGCGGTTCCAGGTGGTCGGCGCCCTCCCAGGGGAACTGCACGAGGCCGCCGACCCACTCGTTGCGTGGACGGGACCGGCGGAAGAGGCGCCGCCCGCCCTTGGCCTTCCGGCCCGGAGTCAGCCTCGCGTCCGGTGCCGATCCGCGTTCTTTGTCTGCGCCCATTTGCGCGGCGAATCCTATCCCGTATTCCGCGCAAGGCAGGGATGAGCGGCGGGTCGAGAAGAGCAGCGCCGGCGCCCCGTTGTACACTGCCTTTCCGCCTTGGCAGCAGCAGACTCGCGGCAGAAGCGCGGAAGATGACGGACTCCAACCACGAGGAAGGCCGCCGATGAGACTGAACCGTTCGACCTGTGTCCTGACTTGCGCGGCGGCCTCCGTGTTTCTCCTCGCAGCCTGCGGTGGCGGCGGCTACGGCGGCGGCGACGAGGTCGCCGGCGACGGGCCGATGGCGCCGCGTTTCGAGGTCGATCCGTTCTGGCCGCAGCCGCTGCCGAATCACTGGATCCTGGGTCCGGCGATCGGCGTGACGGTCGACTCCCGCGACCATGTCTGGATCGTCCACCGGAACACCCCGGGCGCCTTCGGCGCGATCAACGAGATCGGCGCGGCGCAGGATCCGCCGCTCTCCGAGTGCTGCATCCCGGCGCCGCCGGTGCTGGAGTTCGATCCGGACGGGAACCTGGTCGGCCACTGGGGCGGTCCGAGCGAGGCCGGCGAGTACGAGTGGCCGGCGTCGAACCACGGCATCCTCGTCGACCACATGGACAACGTGTGGATCGGCGGTAACGGCGGCGGCGACTCCCACGCGCTGAAGTTCACCCGTGACGGCCAGTTCCTGATGCAGGTCGGCAAGGCCAACGCCCTGGTCAACGAAGGCGCCGGCGAGGACGAGCCGCGCTTCGTGCGCGACAGCCACGACATGGAGAACTTTGGCCGGGTAGCGAAGCTGTCGGTCGATCCGGAGGCGAACGAGATCTACGTCGCCGACGGTTACTTCAACCGCCGTGTCGTCGTGATCGACGCGGACACGGGCGAGTTCAAGCGCTACTGGGGCGCCTACGGCGAGTCACCCGACGACGAGCTGGATCTGGGCCAGTACGTGCCCGGCGATCCGCCGGCGACCCAGTTCCGCGGTCCGGTCCACTGCGCCGACATCTCCGCCGACGGCCTGCTCTACGTCTGCGACCGCGCTGCCGACCGGATCCAGGTGTTCCAGGCCGACGGCACCTTTGTCAACGAGGTGTTCATCGCTCCCGAGACCCTCTCCCAGGGCTCGACCTGGGACGTCGCCTTCTCGCCGGACGAAGAGCAGAAGTTCCTCTACCTCGCCGACGGCCAGAACATGAAGGTCTACGTGATCGAGCGCGCGAGCATGGAGGTGCTCTACGCCTTCGGCGACGGCGGCCGCCAGCCCGGCCAGTTCTTCGCCGTCCACAGCATCGCCACCGACTCGAAGGGCAACATCTACACGACCGAGACCTACGAGGGGAAGCGGCTGCAGAAGTTCGTCAACCTGGGGATGCGGCCCGTGCCGGAGGAGGACCTGGGGACACCCTGGCCTTCGGACTAACTCGGCAGCCGGTACGCGATCAGCTCGAACGGCTCGCCGCGGCCGCCGATGGAGACGACGAGGTACTGCACGCCGCGGTGCAGGTACGTGATCGGACTGCCGTCGGAGTGGGCGGGCAGTTCGACCTCGGCGACCGGATCGCCCGTCGCCTTGTCGAAGGCGCGGACCACCGGCACGGTGTAGCGCCAGTCCTCGCGGGCTGCCGACCGCGGATTGGTCCAGGGGAGGCCGCCGGTGACTTCCTCGGGCTGTTCGTTCCACTCCCGCTCCGCCTGCGCCTCCTGGCGGCGGAACGAGCGCGAGTGGCCTGAGCTGACGATCAGGAGCGTCTTCGTGACGAGGGCGTGGCCGCGGACGCCTGAGCCCAGGAGCGGCAGGTCGAGACCGGCGAGCCGGGGGTGCCGCCGCGGCCCCTCGCCGAGCGGAACCTGCCAGGCGATGTCGCCGCGGCTCATGTCGTAGGCGGTGATCCGCGAGTAGGGCGGCTTCGAGATCGGCAGGTCGAAGGGGCCGTGAAAGCCCGAGACCCTGGCCACGAAGTCGAACGAGGAACGGTTCGGATCGGGCCGCCGCAGCGTGATCAGGATGGGCGCCGTGAAGGATGGCACGTACAGCTTGCCCGTGTCCGGGTCGAAGGCGCCGCCGGGCCAGCTCGCGCCTCCCTCGAAGCCGGGCATGGCGACGGTGCCGCGCTCGCTGGGCGGCGCGTAGATCGGCCCGTACTGGTGCGAGGTCAGGATGCGTACCGCTTCGGCGCGGACCTCGGGAGTGAAGTCGATTACGTCGGCGAGCTGCATGCCCTGGCGGTCGAACGGCGGCGGCTTGTTGGGAAAGGGCTGGGTGGCCGAGGTCTGCTCGCCTGGGATGCCCGTCTGTGGGACCTGCCGTTCCTCGATGGGCCAGAGGGGTTCGCCGGTCTCCCGGTCGAAGACGTAGAGGAACGCCTGTTTGCTGGGGAGCATCGCGGCCTTGACGGTGCGTCCGTCGACGACGATGTCGCCCAGCACGGCCGGGGCCGCGAAGTCGTAGTCCCAGAGGCCGTGGTGGATCGCCTGGAAGTGCCAGCGGCGCTCGCCGGTCTCGCAGTCGACGGCGACCAGGCTCTCCGCGTAGAGGTTGTCGCCGCGGCGGTGGCCGCCGTACCAGTCGTTGGTCGGCGTGCTGGTCGGCAGGTAGGCGAGGCCGAGTTCCTCGTCTGCGCTCATCAGACCCCAGACGTTCGCGGCGCCGGTGATCCGCCAGGATTCGTCCTCCCAGGTGTCCGTGCCGTGCTCGCCCTCCTGGGGCACGGTGTGGAAGGTCCAGAGCTGCCGGCCGGTGCGCACGTCGAAGCCGCGCACGTCGCCCGGCGGACCGTCGTCCGGTCCGAGCGGACCGTCCGAGATGGACGAGCCGACGATCGCGACATCGCGGCAGATGGTCGCCGGCGAGCTGACGGTGTACTTGCGGCGTTCAACGGCCCGGTGCAGGCCGGTGGTCAGATCGACGCCGCCGTGGTTGCCGAAGGAGCGCACTGGCGTGCCTTCATCGGCGTAGACGGCGCGCAGGATGGCGTCCGTGCTGGCGTAGATGAGACGGTCGGGGGCCTCGGGGCGCTCGGGGTCGCGCCAGAAGCTGGGACCCTTGTGGGTGAAGCCGTGGTTCGTGGGCCGGCCGTGGCCGTAGCTCTGCGGGTCGTGCTGCCAGATCGTGGCGCCTTCGGCCGGGTCGATAGCGGCGGCGATGCCGTAGCCCGTGACGACGTAGAGCCGGTCGCCCACCTTGATCGGCGTCGTGACGTGCGTCCGCTGCTGCATCGACCCGTCTGCGAAGCGCGGGTCGGTCGCCATCAGGTCGTTGTCCGGCAACCGCCATCGCCAGGCCGGTTCGAGCCGTGCGAAGTTCGAGGCGTCGATCTGGTCGAGCGCGGCGTAGCGGCCTGCGTCGTTGCCGCCGGAGATGGTCGGCCAGTCCGTGTCCAGGTCCTGGGCCGGCAGGACAGCGGGCAACCCGAACCCGGCGGCGATGAGCGCGGCGGCGGGTGCTGCGGTGGTTCCGCGGGAGATCGGCCTCAATCGATGGGGCCTCAATCGAAGGCGGGGATGATCTCTTCCGCGACGAGCTGGTAATGGTCGAGACGGTGCGTCGGGATGCCGCCGATCATCATCTCGTGGGCGCCGGCGTCGATCATCTCGCCGATCCGGTCGATCACGTAGCTCTTCGGGCCGGCCGCCGTTCCCTCGCCGAGGCCGCGGGCCGCGATGAAGCGCCCGGCGGCGGCCTCGTCGTCCGTCACGAAGGTCGGCATCAGCACCGTGTGCCGGATCTCGCCCGGGTCGCGGCCCGCGTCCTCGCAGTGCCGGTTGACGACGGCGACCTTGTGCTGGAAGTACTCGCGGGTCATCGGTCCGCGGGCCCAGCCGTCGAGATTCATCACGTCGCCGTGGCGCGCCAGGGTGCGCAGCGTCCGCTTCTCGCCGGTGCCGCCGATCAGGATGGGGATGGGTGCGTCGTAACAGCCGGGGGAGAGCGGCGCGGAGTCGAGTTCGTAGTACTCGCCCTGGAAGTCGACCGGCCCGCCGGATCGGAACAGGGCCCGGATCAGTTCGACCGCCTCTTCGAAGCGATCCTGGCGCTCCTTCATCGACGGGAACGTCCAGCCGTAGGCCTCGTGCTCCCGCTTGAACCAGGCCGCGCCGATGCCGAGCACGAAGCGGCCGTGGGAAATGTGGTCCAGGGTGCCCGCCATCTTGGCGACCAGACCGGGATTCCGGTACGTGTTGCCGAGAACCAGGTGGCCGATCTTCAGGTTCTTCGTGATGCTGGCGGTCGCGGCGGCGACGGTGAAGGCCTCCTGCGCCGCGAGGTGTTCCTCTTCCTTGAGCCCCGGTGGCGGCAGGTAGTGGTCGGCGTACCAGATGCTGTCCCAGGGGCCCCGGTCGAGCAGCTCGGCGACCTCCCGAACGCTGTCCCAGGTGTTACGGTAGACGGTGACCTGTGCGCCGAACTTCATCTCGTTGTCTCCTTCAGGAGCGCTGCATGACCATCTTGCCGATGATCTTGCGGTCCATCATGTCGCGAAGCGCCTGCGGCACCTCTTCCAGGGGATAGCGGCGCGAGATGTAGGGCTGGATCTCGCCGGCGGCGGCGAGCGCCTCCGTCTCGACCCTGGTCGCTTCGAAGAGCTCGGGCTCGCGCATCCTGGAGGCGCCCCAGAACACGCCGACGATGTCGCAGCCCTTGAGCAGGGTGAGATTGAGTGGCATGCGCGGGATGCCGGCGGTGAAGCCGATCACCAGGAACCGGCCGCGCCAGTTCGTGGCGCGGAGCGCGGCCTCGGCGTAGTCGCCGCCGACCGCGTCGTAGACGACATCGACGCCCTTGCCGTCCGTCAGCTCCTTGGCGCGGTTCTTCAGGTCCTCGTCGGCGTAGTTGATCGTTTCGTCGGCGCCGCGTTCGCGGCAGAGCGCCAGCTTCTCCTCGCTCGAAGCGGCGGCGATCACCCGCGCGCCCATCACCTTGCCCAGCTCCAGGGCGGCAAGGCCGACGCCGCCGGCGGCGCCGAGTACGAGGAGCGTCTCGCCCGGCTTGAGGTTGCCCCGGTACTTCAGCGCGTAGTGGCCCGTGCCGTAGGCGTAGCCGTACCCCGTGGCCTCCGCGTGGCCGAGCCCCGGCGGCAACTTGCGCACCTGGGACGCCTTGAGCAGCACCTGCTCGGCGAAGCCGCCGGTGCCGCCGCCGCCGACCACGTCGTCGCCGACGGCGAGACCGTCCACGTCCGGCCCGACGGCCGCGATCCTGCCGCCCACCTCACCGCCGACGACAAAGGGCGGCTCTCCCCGGAACTGGTACCGGTTCTCGATGATCAGGGTGTCGGGCCAGGTGATCGCCGCCGCACGGATGTCGACGACGACTTCGCCCGGCCCCGGAGTCGGATCGGGGCGTTCCTCGATCGTCAGGTTCTCCGGGGGGCCGAACGCGCTGCATACGACTGCCTTCATGCTCGCCTCTCGCTTTGGTTGTCGTTTCCTCGGTCAGATCGCCCGCTCGCGGCCCTTCCAGTACGGCGCCCGGACCAGGCCGCGCTGGATCTTGCCGGTGGGCATGCGCGGGAGGTCGGTGGCGAAGTCGATGGAGCGCGGGCGCTTGAAGTCCGGCAGGTTCTCGCGGCACCAGGTCAGGAGTTCCTCGGCCAGTTCGTCGCCGGCCTCGTAGCCCTTGTCGACCTCGACGACCGACTTGACGCTTTCGCCCCACTCCTCGTGGGGCACGCCGACGGTGCAGACCTCGTAGACCGCGGGGTGCTGCTGGAGCACGTCGTCGATCTCCTGGGGGTAGATGTTGACGCCGCCGGCGATGATCGTCTCCGCCGACCGACCGGTGAGGAACAGGTAGCCGTCCTCGTCGACGTAGCCCATGTCGCCCATCGTGAAGTAGTCGTCGCGGTAGGCGTCGTCGGTCTTCTCGGGCGCCTTGAAGTAGACGAAGCGGTTCTCCGCTGCCTCGAAGTAGACCGTGCCGGTGGTTCCGCTCGGCACCGGCTCGCCGTTGTCGTCGAGCACCTTGTACTTCGTTCCTTCCACGGTGCGGCCGACGCTGCCGGGCTTCTCGAGCCAGTCCTTCGAGTCGACCCAGAACGTGCCGCCTTCGGTGGCGGCGTAGTACTCCCAGACCACCGGCCCGAACCAGTCGATGATCTTGTGCTTGACGTGGACCGGGGTCGGAGCGGCGCCGTGGCAGAGCCAGCGCATGGAGGAGACGTCGTAGCGTTCGCGGATCTCCGGCGGCAGCGCCAGCATGCGGTGAAACATGGTCGCCACCATGTGAGTGTGAGTCACCCGGTGCCTGTCGATCAGGGCGAGCGTTTCCTCGGCGTCCCATCTGTCCATGAGCACGGAGCCGACGCCGGCACCCATGGGCATCGCCAGGTTGAGACCCAGCGGAGCGGCATGGTAGAGCGGCCCGGTGACGAGCGAGCAGTCCGTGTCCGGCTCGAAGTCGCCCGACTCGCGTACCGCCAGCAGGAACGGCGTCGGCGTCGGGTCGGCCTTGCGGTAGACGCCCTTGGGATGGCCGGTGGTGCCGGATGTGTAGAGCATCGGCGCGCCGAGAATCGGGTTGTCGATGTTCGAGCCGTCTTCCGCGTCAAGCGCCGCTTCGTACGACTCGGCGCCCTCGATCCCGCCGCCGACGGCGAGCGTCAGCCGCAAGTGGTTCGACGCGGCCTGCGCCGCGGCGACGGCCGGCGCGAAGGCCTCGTCGGCGATCAGCACCCGGGCCTCGCAGTTGTCGACGATGTAGGCCACCTCGGGCGGCGAGAGGTGCCAGTTGATCGGCGTCATGCGTCCGCCGGATCGCTGGCAGGCGACCACCGTTTCGATGAACTCCGGCCGGTTCCGGCACAGCAGGGCGATACCGACGTCGGGACCGACGCCGTGCGCCCGCAGCACCCGGGCCAGGCGGTTGGCGTTGGCGTTCAGCTCGCCGAGCGTCCGGCCGCCGAACTTCGACAGCACGGCCATCCGGTCGGGAGCCACCTCGGCGTGAACCGCGACGCCCATGCCGTAGGGCGCGGCGGCCATGAGTCGTTCCTGAAGAGCTGCGTCGATCGCCATGCGGGCTTCTCCGCGGGCGCCGGAAGAGGCCGGCGCCCAGGTTTCCGGGTTGTTGCGTTGCTCGGATTCCTGGACGTGTTTCCTGAGAGAGCAGCGAGTGTACCGATAGCTAGACTGACCGCCCATGGCCGCCGCGAATACGTCCGAGACGGTCGAACTGACGAAGCGCGACCGCGCGATGCTCGGCGGCGACTTCGGTGAGGCCACGGCGGTCGCGATGCGCATCCTGGTCACGATGGCAGGGGTCTACGAAGCGCCCCGGTTGCTCGACATCGAAGGCGCCCACATCGACGGCTGCCTCTACCACGGCGACTCGGGCGTCGACTTCGCGGAACTCCTGGTTGCCGGCGGCGCGCGCGTCCGCGTGCCGACGACGCTGAACGTCGGCGGCCTCGACCTCTTGCATCCGGAGGAGTTCGAGGGCACGGCGGAACGCCGGGCGAAGGCGCTGCGGTTGATGGAGTGCTACGAGGAGATGGGCTGCCGGACGATCTGGACCTGCGCGCCCTACCAGACGACGCCCCGGCCGGCGTTCGGGCAGCAGGTCGCCTGGGCGGAGAGCAACGCGATCGTGTTCGCGAACTCGGTCCTCGGCGCCCGTACGCATCGTTACGGCGACTTCATCGACATCTGCGCAGCGATCACCGCGCGCGCTCCGGCGGTCGGTTTCCATCTGGCGGAGAACCGGCGCGGGCAGGTCGTGTTCGATCTGCGTACGTTGCCGCACGCGCTTCGGAGGGCGTCCTGGTTGCTGCCGGCGATCGGCTACCTGATAGGCCAGCGCTGCGGCAACCGGATTCCCGTGCTGCTCGGCCTGGAGGAGGCGGACGAGGATGGTCTGAAGGCACTGGGGGCGGCCGCGGCGTCCTCGGGCGCGGTTGCGCTCTTTCACGCTGTCGGCATCACGCCCGAGGCGCCGACGCTGGAAGCGGCGCTCGCTGGCGAGGAGCCGGAGGAGTGGATCGAGATCGGCGTGTCCGACATGCGCGACGGCTTGCGGAGTCTGTCCACGGCTCCGGGAGCGGCCGAAGCCGGTGCCGCGGAAAGCGTCGGCCTGTCGATCGACGTCGTGGCGCTGGGCAGTCCCCACTTCTCTCCGCGCGAGTTCGCGGAGCTCCTGCCGCTGGTGGAGCGCCATCCGCCGTCCGCGAGCGTCGAGTTCGTCGTCTGTACGAACCGGCTTTCACTCGACGAGCTGGGGCGGAGGGGGAGCCTGGAGCGGCTGCGCGCCCACGGCGTCCGCGTGGTCGTGGATACCTGCGTCGTCGTGGCGCCGATCCTGCGCACGCCGGCCGGCGGAGTCCTCATGACGAACTCGGGGAAGTTCGCGCATTACGCCCCCGGCAACGTGGGCTTCGACGTCGTCTTCGGCAGTCTGGCCGAGTGTGTTCGTTCGGCTCACCGGGGCCGCCTCTGGCGTGATCCGGCGCTGTGGCCATGAGTGTCGTGGAGCTCGAGGGCCGGGCCCTCGTCGCCGGTGCCGGTGCCGGCAGGGTGCTGCGCCTGGAAGAGCCGCTCTCCTTCTGGGGTGGAGTCGACCCCACGACCGGACGGATCATCGACCAGCGCCACCCGCGCTGCGGCGAGAGTGTCTCGGACCGGGTCCTCGTCATGCCCTACGGGCGGGGATCGAGCAGCTCGAGTTCCGTGCTGCTCGAGGGCGTGCGTCTGGGCACCGCGCCCGCCGCCATCGTGCTGCGTGAACTGGACGGCATCCTCGCCCTCGGCGCGGCGGTGGCGCGGGAACTCTACGAGCAGTCCCCGCCGGTCGTTCTGCTGGCCCCGGCCGATTGGGAGGCCGTGCGCGAGGGGGACGACGCGTCCGTCGACTTCAGCGGCTGGCTGCGGATCGCAGGTTGACGCTCCAGGACGTCCAGACCCAGACCTTGAACGTGTCCGTGCTCCACTCGTCCGCGTTGTACTGCGCCAGCTTGATGCCGAAGTCCTGCTTCCAGGGGGTGTTCCACACCGCCATCGCGTCGATCTCGGTGCCGTAGTCCATGCTGCCGACCGCGGAGCGGAACTGGTGCCAGCGAACCGTCCAGTTCCAGGTGTCCAGGTTGTGGTCGAGGCGCAGGTACAGGTCGACCAGGCCGTGAGCGGGAGTGCCGAGGAACTTGTCGGTCCAGCCGTTGAAGCCGTGCAGGGTGGCCAGCGGCGTGCGGAAACTGTGCGTGCCGTCGCCGTCCAGGGCCTCGCGCACGGCGCGAACGCTGACGTCTCCTCGGGTGAAACCGATGCCGGTCTTCTGGTAGTCGACGTCGACGCTGCCGGGGTGGTCCGCCCAGTCCGATTGGACCGCGTACTGGAGTTCCCACAGAACGGAGGCCGCGCCGGCGTCGTGCGAACCGTTGTAGCTGGCGCCCCAGTTGGAGGTCGAGTTCGCTTCGGCGCCGGGTCGTTCGTAGTCCAGCAGGTAGCCGAAGAGGGCCAGGTTGCCGGGACCCGCCGGGCCCGAAACGTAGATCACGTGGGAGCCCATCGGCTCCTCGGCGCCGGTGATCCGGTGGGCGCGGTCGAGGAAGGCGTAGCGCAGCGACCAGTCGGCGGCAAGCTTCGCGTCGAGGGCAGCCGCGTCGAAGGCCTGGTGATGCTGGCGCCAGCCGACCGCGCCGACGAAGCGCTGGTCGCCGATCAGGAGCTCCGTCCGGCCGAGCGTGAAGGCGACCGGTCCGCGTTCCAGCTTCGCGGCCGCCTGGTTGATCGCCGTGAGCGCCGGGTCGGCGATGACCGGCCGGTCGCGGACGCCGTTGTCGAGGCCGCCGTAGCCGAGGTTGCGGTACGTGCGGTCGTTGCCGACGGGGGTCACGTCCTCCGCCTCGAGCAGAAAGGAGAAGCCGCGAAAGGCCTTCGTCTGTAGCTTGAGGGTCGTGCGAAGGGTCGAAGCGAGCGCCGTGGCGTCAAACGCGTCGTCATCGGATTGCTCGACCCGGTAGCGGAGACCGAGCGAAACGTCCGCGTCGCGGATGGCCTGTCCAAGCGTCGCCGGCTCCTGGGACACGTTCTCCTCGTCGCCTTGCGCAAGACCGGGCGACACGTTGACGGTCACGCTCAGCGCGAGCGGAATCAGACACTTGCGCATGATCGGGGTGGACACTCGGGGAGAAGCAGGTGAAGTCGCGGGAGGCCGCCGGAAGTATAGCCGCCTGTTAAGGGGCCGGCGGCGGTGCGCCTCACTGGGTGGGCGGGCCGCCGATCCAGATCGGCGACGACCAGGCGCGTTCCTGGATCGTCGCCTGGAGCCCCGGCCTCGGATCGACTCCGGCCTTGACGGCATCCCAGGTCGACCAGCGGCAGGTGGGGTTCTCCAGCGCCCGGAGGTAGTAGAAGGCGTGCTGGCCGGCTCCGAAGTCCGGGTCCCGCCAGAGAGCGACGAGCTCCGAGGCTCCCCTGTCAGGCGTGATGCTGCAGTCGGAGAGGTCGACCTCGGCGCCGTTGTCCGGGCAGCGGTGCGTCTCGGGGTCGGGTGTGCCGCCGTCCGAGCAGGCGACGTCGAACACTTGTTCCTTCGCATGTCCATCGTCGCTCCAGCCCTTGATCACCTGCACCCGCTGAAGCGGCGTGCCGAGCGGGTCCTGGAGCGCCCAGACGAGGAAGCGCGGAGACGCCGCGCCGTCCGAACCCGCGGGCAGCTCGCCGCCCATCGGCACACCCTCGGCGTAGGCGAGGTCGACCACATCGTCGCGGTTGGCCAGATCGTCCGGATAGTCGCCGGCGAAGATGCGGACGACGATGCGGGGGCCGGAGGTCGCGAAGGTCTCCTTGCGGCGGAAGGCGTCGTAGATCGAGTCGCGGGTGTTCTCCTCGGCCCAGACGCCGGCCAGGCCGGAGGCGCTCCAGGTCTTGTAGTAGGTGTCGTTGTAGGCCGTGATGCCCTCCTCCGACACGATCGACACGGAGCCGCGCAGTTCGGCTGTCGCGTCCAGGATGCCAACCTTGGCGACGAAGTTCGATTCGTCCAGGGAGGCGCCGCCGTTGTGGGTGTCGCTGGCGCCGACCAGGCCGAAACGGTAGGGATTCACGCCGCTTTCGGTCTGGAGCTTGAGGCCGCGCTGGTAGGCGTCGCGGACGTAGGAACCGCGCGGCCTCGATTTGTTCCACTGGGCGATCCGGTAGGGCATGATCTCGAAGTCCGCCCACTCGTCGTTCGGCGACAGGAAGGGGTGGGTGTCGGAGGTGCCCTTGACCTGGGTGACCTCGACCAGGGGCTCGTTCCGCATCCGGGTTTCGGCGTAGGCGGCGTCGATCGGCTCGCCGGCGAAGTTCACGAGCTGGAACATGTGGCCGTCGGAGCCGTTCGAGTTGTGGGGGATGGCGAGGGCCTCGATCCCTTGCAACCGGAGATCATCCATCCACGCCCAGAGGTCCTCCGGGTTGATCGAGTCGCCGCGGCCGTACGGGTAGTCCGGCACCGCGTCGCCGCGGAAGATCACGTTGCGGTGCAGGTTGCCGCCTTCGCGGCTCGACGTGTACTCGTAGGCAGGGAAGGTGGTGAAGGCCCCCGGGGCGTTGTGGCGCTCGGCCGCTTCGACCGTCCGCTTCCAGGCGGAGCGGATGACGTCGACGTCGCGATGTTCCCGGATGTAGGCGCCGCCGCGGAAGGCGCTCCGCTTCTGGCTGATCGTCCGTGCCTGGGTGAAGTCTGCCGCCCGGTCGAGCTTCGACAGCGGATGGTCGGGCTGGGACATCGCCTCCAGCATGCCGAGATAGTTGGCGTGGTCCGTCACCGCCAGAAAGTCGAGCGGCCGGTCGAGCTGGAGTTCGAAGCCGCCGGGGTGCTCGATCGCCTTGCCCTTGGCGAACTCGTAGGCGTCGTCCGGCGTGGTGCGGGTGCCGAAGATGAAGGCGTCGAAGGAGTAGCGGGTGTGGACGTGGAGGTCGCCGAACAGGGCCCTTCGGTCGGCCTCCTCGGCAGTCGCAGCGGGAGCGCCGCAGAGAGTCAGGAAGATCGTGGTTCCCAGAGTTCCGGCTGAGTTGGCGAGCACCTTCCACATGTGGGTGACCTCCGTTCACATTTCTGGTCGATTGATCCGCAGTGGCCGACGATACGCCAGTCTCATCGGATACACTTTCTGAGCACCGACCAAGGAACCGAACGGCAAGCGTTCCCTGGTCGCCGACAGCGGACGTAGCGGTCCGCAATACCGGGAGCGCACGAAGATGAAGACCCAGACCTCTCGTCCCATCCTGCTCATGCTCATCGCCGTCGTCGCCGTCCCCGGCTTCGGTCTGGCGGCCGAGGCGGATACGCCCACCTTCTACGCCGACGTGCTGCCGGTCCTGCAGGAGAACTGCCAGACCTGTCACCGGCCCGACGGCGAGGGCGAGAACATTGGCGGCATGATCGCGCCGATGCCGCTGATGACGTACCAGCAGACGCGTCCCTGGGCGCGGTCCATCGCTCGGGCGGTCGAGAACCGCTCGATGCCGCCCTGGTTCGCGACCGAGGCGACACGCGGGAAGTTCCACCATGAGCGGGTGATGTCGGACGACGAGATCGAGACGGTTCTGGCCTGGGCCCGTGGCGGTTCGCCGGCGGGCGACGCGGCCGATGCGCCGGCGCCGAAGAAGTTCGTCGAGGAGGGCTCGGACGGCTGGTCGCTCGGGCGTCCGGACCTTGTCGTTCAGATGCCGGAGGACTACTGGGTGGCCGACGACATCGCCGACATCAACATCAACTTCGAGACCGAGCTCACCGAAGAGATGCTGCCGGAGACGGTCTGGGTGCGCGGCGTCGAGTTCAAGGTCGGCGGCAGCGACGTTCACCACATGTGCGCGAGCGTTCGCCCGCCCGGCGGCGCCACCGCGCTCGGCAAGTTCAGCGACAGCTCGATCGGATGCATCGCGCTCGGCGCCGAGAGCCACCTGATGGAACCCGGCTACGCGATGAAGCTCGAGCCGGGTTCGACGATCGAGTTCTCGATGCACTACAACAAGGAGGCCGGCGAGGGCAGCGGCTTCTACGACCGGTCCGAGATCGGCTTCGTGTTCGCCGACGCTCCGGAGAGCGAGCTGCGCGAGGTCAAGTTCGACTCGATCGGCAATCTGACCTTCGAGATTCCGCCCGGCCACGAGCGCTGGAAGGTCGGTGCCGCGCGGGTTTTCCCGGTCGAGACGGACATCCTGGCCCTGTGGCCCCACGCCCACCTGCGGTCGGTCGCGGTGCGCTACGACGCCTTCTACCCCGACGGCACGACCGAGGTTCTTCTCGACGTGCCGAACTACGACCAGGAGTGGCAGACGACGTACCAGTACAAGAAGCCGAAGACGATCCCTGCCGGCACCCGGGTCGAGGTTTCGATGTGGTTCGAGAACTCGCCCGAGCGCGGCGAGGAGCGCGGCTTCGACCCGGCGGACAACGTCGTCAACGGCACGGCCACGACCGACGAGATGATGCTCGGCTTCGTCGCCTGGGCGCCGGTCGAGCCGGTCGATCCGATCGCGCTGCGGCTTGGAGTCGCCTCGATTCAGAGCACCGGCGGCGGGGAGTAGGTAGGCGGGAATGACCGGTTCGCGCGGGTGGTGGCGGCTGCCTTCGGTCGCTGCTGTCCTGCTGCTCTCGGCAGCGGCGTTTGGGGCGCCTGCGGCGGGTCAGTTCGCCGAGACCGAGAAAGTCATCGAGAAACCCTCGAAGGAGGGGGAGGGTCGCAAGCTCGACGCCTCGGGCCTGACCAACGCCTTCGCGCTACTGGTCAACGCGACCCGTTCGATCGACCGGGCCGAGATCGGCGGCGGCATGGTCGAGGTGAACGCCGGAAGGCTGCCGCTCCTCGGCGTGGACTGGGAGGCGCTGCAGGAGCACGAACAGGGCCTGTTCGAGTTTCAGACCGCGGCGGCGATCAAGCTGCGCACGGAAGCCCACATCATGGTCGGTGACCTCGAGGTGCCGGCCGGCAACGTCTCACCCGGTTTCGCGGGTCTCTACAGCTTGTGGCTCCGCCTGGACGACGACGGCCAGTGGGTCCTGATCGTGAACAACGAGCCCGATGTCTGGGGCACGATGCACGATCCGGCGAAGGACCTCGGCGAGACGCCGATCGAGCACTCGGTCGAGGAAGGTAGCGAGTCGCGCCTGACGATCGACATCGAGCCGCCCGAAGGCGACAGTCCCGGGACGCTCAGACTGACCTGGGGCGGACACCTCTGGCAGACGACGGTCGTCGCCTCCGGTTAGGGGAGTTCACCGCGCTGCCGCGCGGCGCGGCGGCTACGGATCCAGGTGGTAGTCGATGTCCTCGAATCGGTCTCGCGGGAACGTGAAGATGAAGACGAGCGGTTCGGCGCCAATGCAGCAAATGGTGTGTCTGGCGCTGGGGGGAATGTAGACGGCCGTTCCCGGGCCGACTTCCTTGCGCGTGTCCTCGATCTCCATGTCGCCGCGGCCGCTGATCAGGTAGTACGTCTCCTCGGCTTCGTGGTGGTGCCGTGACAGCATGGCACCGGGCTCGATCCGTGCGACCCCCATCACGAGCCCACCACTCGGATCACGTTCACCGGATATGAGCAGCTTCCATCGAATGGCACTCGGGTCGGTATTGGCCGGATCGTCCCAGTTGTGCCATTCGAGTTCGGCCTGATCGACAACGACGGGCTGGAGCATGGGCACTTCTAACTGCCCGAACTCGTGGCCACTGGCTGGATCGGTCGCGCTCCCAGCACCGGCGCGTGCAGCCCGAAGGCGACGAAGGCGCCGGCGAGGCAGCAGGCCGCCATGATCCAGAAGGTCAGCGTATGGGAGCCGGACCAGTCGGAGAGCAGTCCGGCGATGGTCGGCGCCGCGGGCGAGATCAGGCCGGTGATCGCGAAGCGGGTACCGATGATCGTGCCGAAGGCGCGCCTCCCGTAGAAGGAGGAGTACACGACCGGGATACAGACGTAGGCGCAGCCGAAACCGAGGCCGACGAGTACGACGGACGCGTAGGCGACGAGCGCCGTGTTCGCATTCACGAGGCCGGCGCAACCGACTCCCTCGACCAGGAGCACGATGCCGAGCAGGCGTTGGGGCGACATGTAGTCGCCGACGAAGGCGCTCAGCCGTCCCAGCAGGCTGACCGCGACACGGACGCCGAGGATCGCGCCTACGACGGCGGTCGTAAAGCCCAGGGCCTCCAGGTGCTTGCGACCGTAGACGGTGATGATGCCCCAGGGCACCCCGTAGGCGATCGACAGGGCAATGAGGACATAGAACTGGTGGGTGCGCATGGCCAGCGGCGCGGTCCACTCGCCGAGGCCTGACGGCCCCGACCTTTCCTCTTCGTCTGCCGCTCCGGCCGCCTCGCCCCGTGCAGGGCCGCCATCCGGCTGCTGGCCGACCTTTTCCGGGGTGCCGCGAACGAAGAGCACCGCGATCACCGCGACCGCGGCGGAGACTCCGGCGATCACAAGCCAGCCGGCCCGCCAGTCGGCGACCCGCAGGATGCCTGGGGCGAAGTAGGCGTTCACCGGGATACCGACGACAGCGCCGCCGGCCAGCACCAGTCCGATCGCCCGTGACCGGAAACGCACGAACCAGTTGGAGGCCAGAGTCTGGGCAGGCAGGATCGTCGAAAAACCGATGGCGACGCCGCCCAGGACGCCGTATGCAAAGAGGCAGTCGACAAACGAATCCGCCCGGCTCAACAGCCAGAAGGCCAGCACCGCGACGACGGAGCCGAATCCCATGACCGAGCGGATGCCGTACCTGCCCATCGCCATGCCGACGAGGGGGCCGAGCAGATGGTAGAGGTAGTTGAAGACGCTGAACACCAGACCCGACTGGGTGTCGTTCAAGCCGAGGTCCTGCTGCATCTCGGGCAGGAAAAAGCCCCAGCTGTAGTACATCGGCGAGATGCCGAAGCCGTAGCAGACCGAACCGAGCCCGACCATCTGCCATCCGAGGAAGCGGCGGGGCGGGTTGCTCGTCATTCCCGCTTCGCCTGTGTCGTCTTGTGTGTCCGTTGCCGCCGACTACTGGCCGCGGATCGCTTCGAGCCGGTCGTTGATCTCCCGTTCCAGCGCCGCGCCCGTCTTCACCTCGTCACCGAGTTCGAGGTACGCCTGCTTCTTCCCATCGAACTCCGGCCAGGCTGGCCGGCCGCTGCCGTTCGGGTCGCCCGTACGCGCGAATTGGACCCAGTAGTCGATCATCAGGGCCGCGAGAGCCTCATCCGTGTCGTCGTAGCTCTCACCCTCGAGCGTGTTGAACACGTAGCCCAGTTCCGCCGCGTGATGGGCGCCCCAGGCCGGGTTCTCCGGGTTCACGCGGGTGAAGAAGTACTGGAATGCCGGCGAGGAGACGTTGTCCATGCCGAGCAGCATCCTGCGGGTACCCCGGAGGAACCAGGTGTCGGTGAGGAAGCGGTCCTGCTGCACCTTGAGTTCGTCGGCGTTGGAGGAGGGGTAGAGCTTGGCCACCTCTTCGGCCTGGTCGCCGTAGACCGCCTCGATCGTCTCGATGAACTCCGCCCGCTCGGAGACCGGCTGGAAGGCCATGAACATGGTGCCCTCGTTGCGGTTCGTGCCGGCGATCAGGGGCACGTCGTTCTGCTTGCCGGCTGTGTACCGGTCCTCGCTCGACTCCGGCATGAAGGCAGTGCCGTAGGTGACGTGCGGTTCGTAGCTGCCGAGCGCGCCGCCCTGGGCGGTCCTGGTGATGATCGTGCCGGCGTCGAGGGCACGCAGCGCCTTCGCGGTCTGGTCGGCGTCGTCGCCGAGCATCGCCTTGGCCCAGGCAGTACCCACGGCTTCCGCGCTGGCCAGCCGTCCAGCCGCTTGGCGCAGCGGGCGGATGTTCGTGTCGGTGACCCAGGGGCTTTCCGCGATCGCCCGGTGGATGAGTCCTGTCGCCAGTGGACTCGCCATCAACGCGTGAACGCTCGTGCCGCCGGCGGACTCGCCGAAGATCGTCACGTTGTCCGGATCGCCGCCTAACTGCGCGATGTTCCGCTCGACCCACTGAAGCGCCGCGATCTGGTCCAGGAAGCCGTAGTTTCCGGAGTCGCCGCCACTCTCCTTCGAGAGCGCCGGGTGCGCGAGGTAGCCGAGCGGTCCGAGCCGGTAGTTGATGGACACGAGGACCACGCCCTTGGTGGCGAAGGCGGAGCCGTCATAGCCGATCTGGTTGCTCCAGCCGAGGCTCAGGCCTCCTCCGTGGATCCAGACCATCACCGGCCGCGGATCGTCGCCTTCCCCAGCCGCCGTCCAGACGTTCAGGAACAGGCAGTCCTCCGACGTCTCCGGCAGGGCCTCTCCGGTCACCATCGCCAGGACCGGGGCCTGGGGGCAGATCGCGCCGAACTCCTTCGCGTCGCGCACGCCCTCCCATTTCGCGACCGGTTGCGGCGCCTTCCAGCGCAGTTCGCCGACCGGCGCCGCCGCGAACGGAATCCCGCGGTAGACCGTGAGGCCGCTGTCCGCATCGAGCACCTCGCCTTGCAGCTTGCCGGATTCGATCTTGACGATGCCGGTGTCGGAGCTCGCGCCGAGCGCTGCGCCAACGAACAGGAGCGTTGAGACCAGGATGACGGTCCAGCGGACTCGGCTTTTACGGCGGGGGTTCTCGGCCATGTTGCCTCCGGGGTTGGGTCCAGGTTTGTTTGAGCCGGGAAGCGACTCTACACGGCTGGTCCCCAGCGGTTGGCCCCGGACGGTCGGCCCTGCGTCAGGATCGTCCTCGCCCGACGACTGCGGGGTCAACCAGCATCACTGGGTCTTCGCTGCCACCGCGAGCGACGTCGGCCTCCGGCTGATCGTTCGAGATACGACACTTCCGGACCAGAATGCGGACGGCGGCATGATCGTCAACTCGAGGACGTACGACTTTCCGCCGATCAGCAGGCGGCCTCAGGGTCCGGAGGAGTCCGATGAGGACTACGCCCAGAACGTTCTCGCGAAAGGCCACCCGGCGCTGACGGAAGTGGGCGCCTTCCCCGACGCCTGCACGGCGAGCAGCTAAGGGCGGCGCTACGCGTCGATGCGGGCCAGAGCCTGGATCGACTCCTCGACTTCCCACGGCGCCGCGTCGGGAACGCCGCAGCGGGCGATGACGTGGGTCATGCCGATGCGCTCACGGTAGCGGTCGAGGCCCGCGCGCACCTCGTCGAGCCCGCCGACGACCGCCCAGTTCTCGATGTCGGCCAGTTCCTCTTCCTGCATGAGGCGGGTGCCGCCGCGTGCCATCCTGAGCGCCTGCGCGGTCAGAGCGGAGCGGACGCGCTCGCAGGTGCCCCGGTCTTCCGAGATGAACACGGTGCGCATGACGGGCACGATCGGCCGCGGCGCTCCCTCCGGCAGCGCCTCACGGTGGAGTTCGTGGTTCCTGGTCAGCCGGCCGATCGTTTCGAGGGGAGATGACAGGTACGGGAGACCCAGCTCGCCGGCCTGCTTGAGCGCCAGCGGGCCGAACGCGGCCACCCATAGTTCCGGATGCGGCTGCTGCACCGGCAGCGGCGCGATGCGCACGGGTTGACGCGCGCCGGGTTCGCCGACCTCGATCGCCTCGCCGGCCCAGGCCCGCTTCATCAGGTCGAGCGACTCGAGGAAACGCTGGCGCTTGGTGCGGGGATCGACGCCGAAGGCCGCGAACAGCGCCGGCCGGAAACCGCGGCCCAGGCCGAGGATCACGCGGCCGTTCGAGAGGCGGTCGAGGACGGCGACCTCCTCGGCCGCCTGGAAGGCGTTGCGAACCGGCAGCAGGTAGGAGGTGGTGCCCAGCCGCAGCTTCGTCGTTCGTGCCGCTGCCGCAGCGAGAACGACGATGGGCGAGGGGCAGGCCGCGGCGCCCGTGAAGTGGCTCTCGGGCAGGAACAGCGAGTGGAAGCCGAGCCGGTCGGCGAACTCCGCCTGATCGGCGATCGACCCGGCCTGGTCGCCCAGGTAGTTGACCCAGGGGGTCAGCCCGATCTCGATGCGGCCCTCCTTCAGCCGGCTCTCCAGTCGCTGAAGCTCTTCCCGGCGCCGGCCAGTTCAGCGAGCAGCGCCGACGGTTGCCAGAACTCGTCCCCCGTCTGATCCGCGAACTCCCGCATCCGGCCGGCGATCTTCCCGAGGCCCACGCTGTCTCCCCAGTGCATCGGGCCGCCCCGGTAGACCGGCCAGCCGTAGCCGTTGACCCAGATGACGTCGACGTCGGACGGCCGGATCGCGATCCCTTCCTCGAGGATCTTCGCGCCCTCGTTCACCATCGGGTAGAGGCAGCGTTCGAGGATCTCCTCCTCGCCGACTTCTCGCTGTTCGATGCCCTTGGCGGAGCCGAAGTCGCTGATGATCTGCAGCACTTCCGGATCGGGCGCCGAGGCGCGGGTCTCAGGGTCGTAGACGTAGTAGCCGCGGCCGTTCTTCTGGCCGCGCCGTCCGGACTCGCACAGGATCTCGCGGATGTCGCGGGACGCCGACTCCTTCTCGTTCCAGCCGATGTCGAGGCCGGCGAGGTCACTCATCGCGAACGGACCCATCGGGAAGCCGAAGTCGTACAGGACACGGTCCACGTCGTAGTACTTAGCGCCTTCCAGGATGATCTGCTGCGCCTGCTGCTGGCGCTGGAACAGGATCCGGTTGCCGACGAAGCCGCGGCACACTCCGACCAGCACCGGCACCTTGCCGATCTGCTTGGAGATCGTCATCGAAGTGTGGATCACGTCCTTCGCCGTCTTTTCGCCGCGCACGACTTCCAGCAGCCGCATGATGTTGGCCGGCGAGAAGAAGTGCATGCCGATCACGTCCTCGGGCCGGCTGGTGGCGGCGGCGATCTCGTTCACGTCGAGCGCCGACGTGTTCGTGGCCAGGATGGCGCCCGGCTTCACGATCCGGTCGAGACTGGCGAAGATCTCCTTCTTCAGATCCATGTTCTCGAACACGGCCTCGATCACCAGGTCGCAGTCGGCGAGCGCCTCGCGGTCGGTCACGCCGCGGAGCAGACCCATGCACTGGTCGACCTGTTCCATCGTCATCCGCCCGCGGCTGGCGGTTCGCTCGTAGTTCTTGCGGATGACGCCGAAGCCGTGGTCGAGCCGGCTCTGCTCGGCCTCGACGATCGTCACGCCGATGCCGCGGTTGGCGAAGTTCATCGAGATGCCGCCGCCCATCGTGCCGCAGCCGAGGACGCCGACCTTCTCGATCTTCCGCATCGGCGTGTCGCGCGGTACGTCGGGCACCTTGGCCGCCTCGCGCTCGGCGAAGAAGTAGTAGCGCTGGGCGATCGACTGCTTGCCCGACATGAGCTCGCCGAACAGCTTCCGCTCGTTGTCGAGCGCTTCGTCGAAGGACATGTCGAGGCCGGCCTCGATCGCCCGCACGTTCGCCTCCGGCGCCTCGAAGCCGCGGGTGCGGCGGGCGATCTTGCGCCGGAAGCCGTCGAAGATTTCCTTCCTGTTGGCCCGCGCCTCGTTGACCTTCTCGTCCAGGTCGCGGATCTTCCTGAGCGGCCGGTCTTCGGCGATCACCTTCTCGGCGAAGGCGACGCCGCCCTCGAACACGTCGTCGACGATCTCGTCGATCAGGCCGCCCTCGAGCGCCTCCGCGGCGCCGATCGGGTTGCCGATCACGCACATCTCGAGCGCCTTCGGATAGCCGATGAGTCGGGGCAGCCGCTGCGTGCCGCCCGCTCCGGGAAGAATCCCCAGCTTGACCTCGGGCTGGCCGAAGCGGGCCGACGCTGTGCCCACGCGGTAGTGGCAGGCCATCGCCGTCTCCAGGCCGCCGCCCAGGGCGGTGCCGTGGATCGCCGCCACGACGGGCTTGGTCGCGTGCTCCATCGCCTCGATCGCCTCGTTGAGCCCCGGCTCCTTCATCGGTTTGCCGAACTCGGTGATGTCGGCGCCGGCGATGAACGTGCGGCCCTTGCAGACCAGGAGCACCGCGGCCACCTGTTGATCCGCTTCGGCCTTCGCCAGTCCCTCGACCATGCCGGCGCGCACGCCGTGGCTGAGCGCGTTGACGGGCGGGTTGTCGATCACGATCAGGGCGACCTGGCCGCGGACTTCGTAGTCGACCATGTCGGTGAGTGGGGTCATATCGGTGGTGTCTCCTGGCGCGGGCGCGCCGGTGCGTTGACGTGGGGATCGTTGGTGAACGGGCCGGTATCGTAGCCGCTCAGTGGGCGTGGTCGAGCCGGTCGAGAAAGCCTCGAATGCGGTCCGCGTTCTTGCCCAGGTCGCCGACTCCGATCTGGGAAACGGAACGCACGTCGACAGTCGCGCCGGCCTCTTCGGCCCTGACCCGGACCGACACGAAGTCGACGAAGTGGAACCACGGGGTCGCGTCGGCGAACTCGACCTCGCCGCTCTCGTCGTCGCCTCGGATCAGATCCCAGCCCATGTCTTCGGCCGTGTGCCGGACGCGCCAGAGCGCTTCCTGCCGTGAGATGTCCAGGTGCAGCGTGCCCAGGTCCGGATAACCCTGCCGCTGGAGATCCGGGACCTGCGCGCCGCCGCTCGGGTAGGCGAAGCCCTGGCCGCGACTGTCCTCGGACGCGGCCGCGACGAAGGTCGGCGGATCGTCGATGTTCGTCGTGATGTCGTGGATCGGCGGCGCCTGGGTCGTGCCGTAGCTGAGCACGAAGACCCAGCCGATGATCACCGTCGAGAGGAGGACGCCGCCCCAGGCCTGCGAAGCGCCCCCGCGCCGCTGGCCGGACCGCGTCCGGAACGCGCCGATCAGGCCGAGGAGCAGGGCGAGCGCGGCGCCCAGGGGCATCAGGAAGGCGAACAGGCCGAAACCCGCAACGGGAGCGATCAGGTCCAGGCGGGCGCCGAGCACGCCGACCAGGCCGGTCACGAGCGCGAGGCCGGCCGCCAGGGGGGAAGCGAGCGCGGTCGTTGAGTTCATGGCGGGCGAGGCTAGCAGCGTGCGACAGCGCACGCTGCTAGCGAGGTGGGGGCTGGGGCCAAACCGGGAGCTTGCGACAGGTTTGGCGGCGGCAGGCCGGGACTTGCTACGGTTCGGCTGCCTCGTGAGCGACGCTCGTTCCATGTTCCGCCTCCTGTGTGGACCGGCGCTGGCGGCGGCGCTGGCCGCCTGCGGCGTCGGGCCGCCGCACGGCACCTCCGAGCCGCGGCGGCCGAACATCGTGCTCTACGTCGTGGACACGGTTCGCGCCGACCGCCTCGGCGTCTACGGTTACGAGAAGCCGACGTCGCCGCGGCTCGACGACTTCGCGGAAGGGGCCGTCCTCTTTGAGAACGCCTACGCCCAGTCGTCGTGGACGCGGCCGGCGGTGGCGTCCCTGTTCACCGGCTTGCTGCCGCCGGCGCATCGCACCGTCGGCCGCCGTTCCGTGCTGCCCGAGGACGCGGTAACCCTGGCCGAGATCCTGGCCGCCAACGGCTACGAGGGCATGGGCCTGGTCCGCAATCCGAACGTCAGTCGCGCGTTCGGCTTCGCGCAGGGCTTCACCCGCTTCCGCAGCGAGGACCGCGAGCGCGACGAGACGATGCTGGACCGTGTTCGCTTGTGGCTCGATGAGAGGCAGAGAGCGGACGGGCCGTTCTTCCTCTTCCTGCACGCGATCGACCCCCACGGCCCCTACGACCCGGCGCCGGAGTTCGAGGAGATGTTCGAGGCCGGCGGCGCGCCCGCGCACTACCGGACGGTCCGCTACCTGCTGCGGTTGAACCGCGGCGAAGTGGAGCCCGGGCCGGGGACCGCCGAGGCCCTCTCGCGGCTCTACGACGCCGAGGTTGCCCAGAACGACCGCGCCTTCGGCGACCTGCTCGACGAGCTGGAGGACCGTGGCCTGGCTGAGGACACCGCCGTGATCTACGTCTCCGACCACGGCGAGGAGTTCGCGGAGCACGGCCGCTGGGAGCACGGGCTTTCGCTGTACGAGGAGGTGTTGCGCGTTCCCCTCGTCATGCGCTTGCCCGGAGTGCCGGCGCGGCGCGTGGAAGAGCCCGCGCAGCACGTCGACGTCCTGCCGACGCTGCTCGGCTACCTCGGCATCGAGGCGCCGCCCACCGATGGACGCAACCTGCTGGCGGCCCGCCGCCGCGGCGACGCTCCTCTGGATGTCTACACCCACCTCGACGTCGACGGCCACCGCGCGGCCTCCGTGATCCGCGGCCGTTTCAAGCTCGTGCTACCGCAGTCACCCTCCCAGGGAACGGAGCCGATGCTCTTCGATCTGGAGGCGGATCCCGGCGAGCTGGAGGATCTTGCCGCCGCCCGGCCGGAGGTCGTGGAGAGGATGCTCGGCCTGCTGGCCGAGCGGAGTCTGGCCGCCGAAGTCGAAGCCGCGGAAGAGATCGAGGACGACCAGCTCGACGAGGACGTGCGCCGAAGGCTCAGGGCGTTGGGCTACGTCGACTGAGGAAAACGCTCCGGCGCCAACTCCCGCAGGCACCCGGTCAACAACTCGATCCCTTCGTCGATCCTGGCGACGGAGGGACAGGCGTAGGCCAGACGGAGGAACGGTACGTCCTCGCCACCGGCGTGGTAGGCGGCGCCGTAGCCGTAGTCGAGGCCGCGCTGCTCGGCCATGTTGAACAGTGCGGCGCGGTCCACTTCCTCGGGCAGGCCGACCCACAGGAACATGGCGCCGGCCGGCTTGCGCCAGGTGCAGATCCCGCCGAGCTGCTCGGCCAGCGCGGCCACCAAGGCGTCACGCTTCGGCAGCAGGGCGGCGTTGTTGCGCTCGATCTGCGCGGGCAGGCGGCCGCGCAGCAGTTCCGCCACGATGCTGGACGAAAGCGTGCTCTGGCCGGCGTCGAAACGCTCGTCGAGGAACCGCTGTTGCAGGGGCTGTTTCGCCATGAGATAGCCGATGCGGACGCCGGCGCCGAGGATCTTGGACAGCGAGCCGATGTAGACGACGCCCTCGCCGTTTGTCAGCGCGTAGAGGCTCTGCGGCGGCCGCGGCGCGTCGTCGTAGTGGACGTCGCCGTAGCAGTTGTCCTCGACCAGGAGGACATCGAAGTCGCGGGCGGCCTCGATTATCTCGAGGCGCCGTTCGCGGGGCATCACGGCGCCGGTGGGATTGTGGTAGGTCGGCAGCGTGTAGATGAAGCGCGGCTTGCGACCGGCCGCGGTCAGGCTCTCGAGTGTCCGGCGGAGCGCGTCGATGTCCATCCCCTGCTCGTCGAGCGGTACGCCGACCAGGTCGTAGCCAAGGCCCCGGTAGGCGCCGAGAGTGCCCGAGTAGGTCGTCTCCTCCGTGATAACGACGTCGCCGGGCTCTTCCATCAGCACCCGGCCAACCAGCGTAACCGCCTGCATGGAGCCGTTGGTCAGCGCGACCTCGTCGGGGTCGAAGTCCACGCCTTCGCGGTCCGCTTCGCGCCGGGCGAGCACCTCGCGCAGACCGGGATGTCCCAGGTCGCCGGGGTAGAAGGCGAAGTCCTTCCCGATGTCGAGGATGGCGCGACCAGCCGCCTCGGCCATCTCGGCGGCCGGGAAGGCTTCGGGCGCCGTCATGCCGACCCGCATCGGAATCTGTTCAGTGGCCGCTCTTGACGCTGTTCCTGGTTCGCTCATTGCGGCGCGCACTGTAGCAGCGGTGTTACCCTCTGCCGCCTTACAACTGTCAGGCAAGGAGACCGCAAGATGAAGGATCTCTTCGACCTCACCGGCAGGGTGAGCGTCATCACCGGATCGACGAAGGGCATCGGCAAGGCGATGGCCGAAGCCCTGGCTGCCTTCGGCTCGAAGGTGGTCATTTCGAGCCGCAAGGCGGATGCCTGCGAGGCGGTCGCGGCCGCGATCAACGAGAGCGGCGGGGAGGCGATGGCGCACCCTTGCCACGTCGGCCACAAGGACCAGTTGGAACGGCTGGTCGCGGCGACCCGCGAGCGCTGGGGGAAGATCGACAATCTCGTCGTCAACGCCGCGGTCAATCCGTACTACGGATCGAGCCTGGGCATTCCGGACTCGGCGTTTGACAAGGTGATGGAGGTCAACATCAAGAGCGTCCACTGGCTGTGCCAGATGGTGATTCCCGAGATGCAGGAGCGCAAGGACGGTTCGATCGTCATCGTGTCCTCGGTCGGCGGCTTTCGCGGCAACTCGGTGCTCGGCGCCTACGCGATCTCCAAGGCGGCGGACATGCAGCTCGCGCGGAACCTCGCGGCCGAGTTCGGTCCCGACAACATCCGCGTCAACGCCGTCTGCCCCGGGCTGGTGAAGACGGATTTCGCCCGCGCGCTGTGGAAGGATCCGCAGCGGGAACAGGCTGTCGCCGGAAGAACACCGCTCCGGCGGTTGGGCGAGCCCGTCGACTGCGCGGGCATCGCGGTCTACCTCGCCTCGCGCGCGGGCTCGTGGACCACGGGCCAGACCTTCACCGTCGACGGGGGAGTCCTGGGCTGCGGTTGATTCGGTTCCTCGTCGCGTGCGTCCTGTTGGCCGGCGCGGCGGCCGCGCAGCCGGCCGGCGACGCCGCGGAGGCGGTGTTCCTCGCCAGCGGCGTTCGCGTGGGGGAGGTCGAGGCGACCTCGGCGGTGGTCTGGACGCGGACGACGGCCGAGCCGCAGCGGCGTTCGGGACAGGAGATCTCGGGCCGGCCGGTGGTGACGCTGGCGCCTGGCGTCGACGTGTCGTCCCTTGAGGGCGCGGTCCCCGGTGCGGCGGGCGAGGTCCGGGTCACCGTGCGGCAGAGGTTCGAGGGCGGAGAGGCGCGCGTGGTCGACTGGCTGCCGGCGGCAGCCGACCGGGACTTCACCCGGCAGATGCTGCTCGACGGTCTCGTGGCCGACACCCCGTACGCGGTGACGGTCGAGGCGCGGCCGGCCGTTCCGGGGGCCGAGGCGACGGCTCTCGAAACGGTGACGTTCCGTACCGCGCCGGGGCCGGACCAGCGGCGGCCGATCCGCTTCGCCGCAATGACCTGCCAGTACTACGGCCGCCGCGATCGCCCGGACGGTTTTCGCATCTACCCTTCAATGGCGGCCGGCCGGCCGGACTTCTACCTGTCGATCGGCGACAACGTCTACTACGACAACGAGTCGCCGCGCGCGACCTCGGTCGAGCTTGCCCGCTACCACTGGCAGCGGATGTTCACCCTGCCGGCGATCGCATCGTTTCTGCGCTCGGTGCCCGGCTACTGGCTCAAGGACGACCACGATCTCCTGCGGAACGACTCCTGGCCCGGGGTCGAGCCGGGCATCTCCGCGCCGATGACCTTCGAGGAGGGCCAGGCCGTCTTCGTCGAGCAGACGCCCGCGCCGGAACGCCCTTACCGCACGGTCCGCTGGGGCAAGGGCGTGCAGCTCTGGCTGGTCGAGGGCCGCGACTTCCGCTCGCCCAACGACATGGCGGACGGCCCCGGCAAGACGATCTGGGGGACCGAGCAGTGGCGGTGGCTGCGAGACTCCCTGCGCGCGAGCGACGCGGACTGGAAGATCCTCGTCTCGCCGACCCCGATCGTCGGCCCGGACCGGAGCAACAAGGCCGACAACCACGCCAACGCCGCCTTCAGCCACGAAGGCGACGCGGTCCGCGAGTGGTTCCGCGCGAACCTGGACGAGAGCTTCCTGGTCATCGTCGGCGACCGCCACTGGCAGTACCACTCGGTTCACCCGGAGACAGGGCTCGACGAGTTCTCGGTCGGTCCGGCCAGCGACGCCCACGCCGGCGGCACGCCGGGAGAAGATCCCGAGTTCCACCGCTTCCACCGGGTCGGCGGCGGGTTCCTCAGCGTCGACGTCGACTGGGTCGGCGACCGGCCGCGGATCGTGCTGCTGCACCGGGACGTGTCCGGCCGTGTGGTCTACGAAGTCGAGCGGTTGGGTTCGTAGGTCGTCAGATCACAGCCATCGGCACCGGCAGCCCCGCCACCGGCGACCGCGTCCGGAAGATCGAGCCGCTGCTTCCAGGCTCCTTCGGGTCGCCGGTCGTCACGACGTAGAGGTCGCGCCGGTCGTTGCCGCCGAAGCAGACGCTGGTGATGTTCCTGGTGGGCACCTCCAGGTGGCTGAGGATGCGGCCCGTCGGATCGAAGCGGGTAACGCAGCCGCCGGCGACGCAGGCGACCCAGAGGCAGCCTTCCTCGTCGACGGCGAGACCGTCCGGGCGGCCGCGGTCGGGCTCGGCGATCGCCCGGCGGTTGACGCAGCGGCCGTCTTCCGTCAGGTCGTGGGCGACCACGTGACGTCGGGCGGTGTCGGCGTGGTACAGGGTGCGGCCGTCGGGCGAAAAGCCGATGCCGTTGGTCAGGCTGATGTCGCCGTAGAGCTCGGTCGCTTCGCCTTCCGCCTCGATCCGCCAGCACTCTCCAGGTGTCCGCTCCGTTTCGCCGGTGAACGGGCTCGTGCGCATCGTTCCGCAGATGACTCGGCCCTGCGAGTCGACGAACAGGTCGTTGAACCCTGGCGTGTCCGGCGGGTCGAAGAGGATCCGCGTCACGCCGTCCCGGACGTGGCAGATGTTGCGGCCCGAGCACACGATGCCGCCGTCGGCGTGGAGCGCGATGCCGCCGACGCCGCGGCGCTTCGGCACCACGGTTTCGATCTCGCCGTCCGAACTGCGGCGATAGACGCCGCCGTTGTGGACGTCGCTGAAGTACAGACGATCTTCGGCGTCGACGCGCGGTCCTTCGACCAGGGTGTAGCCGGATGCCAGGAGTTCCATGGGGCGCGGATCGTAGCAGCGGCTTCAGCGCCAGCGGAGGCCGAGCCAGGCGGCGGGGTGCAGGAAGATCAGGATCGTGACGATCTCGAGCCGCCCGATCCACATGTTGAGCGAGAGATACACCTTGATCGCCGCCGGGAAGTGGGCGTAGTTGCTGAACGGGCCGACATCCCCGAGCCCCGGGCCGATGTTGCCGAGTGTGGCGATGCTGGCGGTCACGGCGGTCTCCATTCCGACGCCGGTCAACCCGACGACTCCGACGCTCAGGGCGAACAGGACGAGGTAGAGAAGAAGGAAGGAGACGACGGCGTGGATGACGTCCTCCGGGACCCTGCGGCCATCGAGTCGCAGCGGCCGCACCGCGCGCGGGTAGACGGTGTGGAAGAGCTCGAGCAGTGAGGACTTGGCGATTAGCCAGATGCGCACGAGTTTCGGCCCGCCGGCTGCGGAACCGCCGCAGCCGCCGCAGAACATGAGCAGGAGGAGAATCGTCTGGCTCGCTCCCGACCAGAGCGCGAAGTCCTCCGTGGCGAAACCGGTCGTGGTGATGAGGGTCAGCGCCTGGAAGCCTGCTCGCCTCAGAGTCTCCTCGGACAGCGCTCCGGCCCTGATCCAGTCCCACAGGGCTACGTCGTCGCTCTTTAGGGTGCAGGCCAGGAGCAGGGTCGCGATGAGAACGATCAGGAGGTAGAGACGGAACTCCTCGCTGCGCAGCAGGGTCAGCGGCCGCCCCCGGATGGCCTGAAACTGGAACGCGTAGTTGGCGCCGGCGAGGAGCATGAACGCCATGACCGTCCACTCGATGGCGGGGCTGCTGTACCCCGCGATACTGCTCGGATGCGGTGAGAAGCCGCCCGCCGAGACGGTCGAGAGCGAGTTGCAGATGGCGTCGAAGAGCGGCATCCCGAGACGGACGAGGAGTCCGGTCTCCAGGACGGTCAGGCCGACGTAGAGGGTGTAGAGGGCCACCGCGGTGTTGCGGATGCGGGGCGTGAGCCGTTCCTCGGTCGGACCAGGGGCTTCAGCGAAGAACATCTGGCGGCCGGCGATGCGGAGCGCGGGCAGGACGGCGATGAAGAGGGCGATGATGCCCATGCTGCCCACCCACTCGCTCAGGCTGCGCCACAGCAGCACGCCCTCGCTGACCGCGTCGAAGTCGGTGAGGATCGTCGCGCCGGTCCCGGTCAGCCCGGACATCGACTCGAACAGCGCATCGGCGGGCATGAAGCCGTTCACGACGTAGGGAGCGGCGCCGATCAGGACCAGCAACAGCCACGACATGCCGACGGTCGCGAGCCCCTCCATGCGTCGCATCTCCAGGCCTCGTCCGGGAAGTAACCGGGACACGAGTCCGAGCAGGATGGCTACGCCCGCGGCGCCGAGAAAACCCATCGCGCTGCGGCCGTTGCCGTAGGCGGCTTCGACCGCGGAGGGCGCGAGCAGGACGACGCCGAAGCAGCCGACCAGGGCCAGGGTCGTGCGAAGTACCAGTGAGCCGCGCACGCTCGCTCGCGCCGCCCGTCAGGCCGCCCCGGGCGTCAGGCCGAAGGTCGGACCGACGAGTCCCGAGCTTTCCGCCGTGGTCACGATCAGGAGACGGTCGCCCGGCCGCACCTCGTCTTCGCCGCCGGGCACGATCGTGTTGAACTGGCGCAGCACGCCGCCGACGATCACGCCGTTCGGCATGTCCATCTCCCTGAGCCGACGGGCCTCGAAGTCCTCCGGAACGACGACTTCGACGACTTCCGCGAGGCCGTCTTCGAGAGTCGCGCGGTACTCCAGCCGGGGTGCCTGGATCTGGTGGAGGACCTCCGCGATCGCGGCGGATCGGGCGTTCAGGGTGACGTCGATGCCGACCCGCTCGAACAGGGCGCTGCTGGTTTCGTTGCTGACGCCCGTGACCACCTTCGGGATCCCGAGCTGCTTCGCGATCAGGGAGCAGAGCAGGTTGGTCTGGTCGTCGCCGGCCATGGCGACCAGCGCATCGCTGCGGGCGACGCCGATCTCCTCCAGCAGCCTCAGGTCTGTTCCGTCGCCGTGGAAGACGATCGCCCGGCCTACCTGGTCGGCGATGTCCTCGCAACGTCGCCGCGAAACCTCGATGATCTTCACTTCCGGCCACAGGCCGCTGGTGAGTTCGCGCGCGAGGAGCCTGCCGGTGCGGCCGGCGCCGACGATCGTCACGCTGCGAACCACGGTTTCGGGCGCGGCGAAGAACCGCTTCGCCACCTGGCGAAGCGGTGTTCGTCGGCCCATGAAGAGCACCTTGTCGCCGGCTTCCAGGCGGTCCAGTCCACGGGGCACGATCAGCTTGCCGTCGCGCACCCTGCTCACGACGAGGGCGTTGCTCGGCAGGGGCGCCTCGGCGAGCGTGGGGCCGCAGAGCGGAGAGTCGGCCTCCAGCCTGTACTCCACGAGCCAGATGCGGCCGCGGTGGAAGCTCTCGACGTCGAGAGCCCGAGGCTCGAGCACGATGCGGCCGATCTCCCGGGCCAGCGACCACTGCGGCCAGATCAGGTGGTCGATGACCTCCTCGAGAGTGGTCTGCTCGGGGTCGTTGAAGCTCTCGTGGTGCTCGTCCTGGGTGATGAAGCAGTACGTCGCGCATTGCGCCCGGCCGCGCGCTGCCAGGCAGGCGATGATGTTGCGCTCGTCGGAATCGGCGCAGGCGACGAAGGTGTCGCCGTCGGAGAGCCCTACGTGCTGCAGGACGGACCGGCTGGCCGCCGGCCCCACCGTGATCTGCAGGTCGAGGTTCTCGAACCGGTCGCGGGCAGCCTCCGTCGGCAGGATGACGAAGACGTCCTCCTCCCGCGCAAGGGAGGACGCAAGCAGGTACGCGATGTCGCCGCCACCGGCGATGACGACAGCCACGCGGTCCACGATACCGGAGCGGCGCCTGCGGGCCGCACTGCGAGATCTAGGGCCTGTTCACACTAGCAGGTAAATCCGTGTATCCTCCGTTGCGTCGTCTTGAACGTCGTAAACGGAGGAGGATCAAGGACATGGAACTCACGGAGGAGCAGTACGAGCGGATCGCGCCGCTGCTTCCGAGGCAGCGGGGCAACGTGAGACTCCCGAATCTGCAAGTGCTCAACGCGATTTTGTACGTGGCGGAGCACGGCTGCAAGTGGCGGGGGCTTCCGAAACGGTTCGGCAACTGGCACACCGTCTACGTGCGGATGAATCGTTGGGCGAAGAGCGGTGTGCTGGACCGCGTGTTCGAGTACCTGCAGCGAGAGCAGATCATCCGCATCAAGGTGGAAGCGCTGGGACTGGACAGCACCAGCGTGAAGGTCCACCCGGACGGCACGGGCGCAGAAAAAAAACGGCCCGCAAGCGATCGGCAAGTCGCGTGGCGGCTGGACCACCAAGATTCATCTGGTTGCCGCGAATGCTCGAACGGCAGTCGCCTTCTCTCTCTCCCCCGGCCAAGCGCACGACGCGCCGCAGGGCCGCGAGCTCCTGAGAAGCATGGCGGCGGAACAGCCGACAGCCAATCTGGCGCTGGTGATGGACCGCGCGTACGAGGACGACGCAACCCGCCAGTTGGCCCTGGACTTGGGCTTTGTGCCGGTCGTGCCGCCGAAGAGCAACCGTCTCAACCCCTGGGAGTACGATCGGGAGATGTACAAGCGGCGCAACGAGGTCGAGCGCCTCTTCCGTCGCCTGAAGGGGTTTCGTCGTATCTTCTCTCGATTCGAGAAACTCGACGTGATCTTCCTCGGCTTCGTCGTCTTCGTGCTCATCGTCGATGCGCTGAGATAGTGTGAACAGGCCCTAGAAGATGCGCGAAAAGCCGCCGCTCTCGCTGCTGAGTCTCGAGTTCACCACGTTGTTGTAGATCGAACCGAACGTGTAGCGGAGCTGGATGCCGCCGCGGAAGGAAAGGTCCGTTTCCAGTTGCCGTCTGGCGACCAGGACCTCGGCATCGGTCGCGCCGCCTTTCGGCAGGTAGATCTGATCCCGGATCCTCGAGACGCCGGCGTAGACGTCGAAGCTCAGGCCGCGCACGATGTGGTACTCGACGTCGGTGTTGAACTCCACCCGGCTGTGGTGGGAATCGCCGATGAAGTGGCTGTACTGCAGGTCGAGGTGGGCCTCGCCCCAGGGTCTCTCCATGCCGAAGGCGATGTACGCGCCCTGGTCCGTGAAGGTCTCCTCCAGCTTGTCGAAGACGGTGATCTCTTCGTAGTCGAGGCGGGTGCCGCCGATGAAGTAGGCGAACGTGAACTCGCGCTCGGACGACTCGCTGTACGGAAAGATGTTGTACTCGACCGCCGCGGCCGCGCGATAGGAGTTGTCGAGGTTCAGGAAGGTCGATCGCCGGCTGCTGGCGCCGACGCCCACGCCCCAGTGCGGAGCCAGCGTGCGGATCACCTGACCGAAGTAGTTCGTGCTACGCGAGACGTTCTTGAAAGTGCCGCCGTCCTCGAACTCGAAGTTGCTCTCGCGGTAGGAGTAGAAGACGCCCATTCCCGTCCGCCACAAGTCTGTCGTACGGCCCGCCGAAGCGCTTGCCCGGTAGGACTGGGAGTCTCTGCGATCCTCGGTGCGGAAGTCGGTCTCCAGTCGAAGGCGGTAGACCCAGTAGTTCCAGGGGTCGTCCTCCGGGTCGGCGACCAGGTTGTTCGGCGGGGGATGGAAGTGACCGCGATGCGGCTCGCCTTGCTCCTCTCCGTTCTCGAACTCCACGACGAGTCCTTCAGCCTGGGGCGTTTCCAGCACGTAGCGGACCAGACCCAGCTCGAGGAGGCGCTGGATGCCGCGGCGGCGCTCGTCGTCCGTATCAGTGAAAGACGACGTGTAGATCAACCTGTGGTCGACGCCTTCGAAGCGCTCCAGGCCAATGAAGTTGAACGTGTACTCGCGGGAGTTGCCGCCGGACTGGATGGTGACGAGGATATGCACCTCGGCATCCTGCCGATCGCGCACCCAGTTGACGTAGGTGATCTGGCTACGCTGGAAGGTGAAGTCACAGCCCCAGTCGCAGTCGAGGAACAGGCGCAGCGCTTCGGTCCCGTCTGTCGTCTCGAGTGCCGTCGCCGGCGCCGCGAGGCCCGCAGAGACGAAGAGCGCGAGAACCGGGAAGATCAGGTGTCGCGCGCGACGTTGCCTCTGGCGGGCCGGCGCTGTCTTCGTTCCGCTTCCGGGCCTGGCGGGGCCGCTATGATGCCGGGCCGACTCGAGTGAGTCTCGCGGTGTCATGAGTAGGCTGGCCTCGAGCGGCTTGGGGTGAGATGCCTGAAAGGCTGCGGACCGTGCGACGTGGAAAAATAGCACAGCGAAACCGGAGAGCCTCGAGCGTGAACAGCCTTCTGCGAGCGGTGTCCACCGGCCGGTCGAGGAGCCGCCGTTGAGCGTCTTCGACTCCGCCCCGCCAGACGCCGTTCCCGTGCGTGAAGCACGTCCTGCGAGCGAGCTCTGGCGGCGTATCAAGGCCCTGATCAAGTGGCCGTTCTACGTCGTCTACCAGCGCCGGCTCGAGTCCAAGGTGCGGACCTGGCGGCTGCCCCAGCACATCGGCCTGATCATGGACGGCAACCGGCGCTTCGCGCGCCAGCAGAGGCTGGGCAACGTCAGCGCAGGCCATTTCAGGGGCGCCGAGAAGCTGTGGGAAGTCCTCAACTGGTGCTACGAGGCGGACGTCTCGACGGTCACGGTGTGGAGCATGTCGCTCGACAACTTCAATCGCTCCGCGAAGGAAGTGCACGCGCTGTTCGATCTGTTCGAGGAGAAGACCCGGGAACTCACGAACCACGACGATGTCCATCAGAAGGGCATCCGGGTGCGGTTCCTGGGACAGATCGAGTTGCTTCCCGAGAGCCTTCAGACCGCGATCCGGGAGGCGGAGGCGGCGACCAGCGGCTACGACCGCTACCGGCTGAACATCGCGATGGCCTACGGCGGCCGGGAAGAGATCGCGAGCGCCTTCCGCAACTACCTGCTGGACAACTCGGCGGTCGGCAAGTCGCTCGACGAGGTCGCGGACGAGTTCAGCGCCTCGTCGATCGAGCGCTACCTCTACACCTCCGGCCAGCCCGAACCCGACCTGATCCTCCGGACCAGCGGCGAGGTTCGCCTGAGCGGCTTCCTGCTCTGGCAGAGCACCTACTCGGAGTACTACTTCTGCGATACGCACTGGCCCGCTCTGCGTAAGATCGACCTCCTGCGCGCCTTGAGGTCGTACAGCAGCCGCCAGCGCCGCAGAGGACGTTGAGATTCAGGGACACCAGGAACACCGGACAGCAGCGGTAGCCGCCCGACCGTGACCCGCGGTTGGGCGTGCCGTCGGCTGGGAGTAGCAAGTGAACAAGACAGCACGCAAGTTCTTCACTGATCTGTTGGCCGCGCCGAGCCCCTCGGGACACGAGGAGCCGGTACAGGAAGTCGTTCGCGCCTACGCGGGCAAGTTCGCCGACGACGTTTCGACCGACGTGCACGGCAACGTGATCGCGGCGGTGAACGTCGAGGCCGGCGAGAAGCCGGACGGTCGCCGCGTGCTGTTCGCCGGCCACTGCGACCAGATCGGCCTTATCGTCAGCTACATCGACGACAAGGGCTTCCTGTGGGTTCAGCCGATCGGCGGCTGGGATCCGCAGCAGCTCATCGGCCAGCGCATGACCGTGTGGTCGAAGGACGGTCCGGTCCCAGCGGTCATCGCCCGCAAGCCGATCCACCTGCTCGACATGGAGGAGCGCAAGCGGGTGGTGAAGATGGAGAACCTCTGGCTCGACATCGGGGCGAAGGATGGCGACGACGCGAAGAGCGCGGTGCGGGTCGGCGATCCGGTGACGCTCGACCTGGGTTTCCAGGAGATGCGCAACGGCCTGGCGAACGCCCCGAAGATGGACAACACGACCGGACTGTGGGTGGTCATCGAAGCCTTGCGGCGCGTCGCCGGGAAGAACCCGAAGGTCGCGGTCTACGCCGTGTCGACGGTCTGCGAGGAGATCGGCCTTCGAGGCGCCCGAACCAGCACCCACGGCGTCGACCCCGATGTCGGCATCGCGGTCGATGTCACCCACGCGACGGATTGTCCGACGATCAGCAAGCGTCAGGAGGGCGACCTGAGCCTGGGAGGCGGACCGGTCATCGTCCGCGGCCCGAACATGAACCCGAAGGTCAGTGATCGCCTCGAAGCCGTCGCGGAAGAACAGAAGATCCCGTTCCAGTTGGCGGCCCTTGGGCGAGCCGCGCCGAACGACGCGAACTCGATCCAGATCACCCGCGCGGGCGTCGCGACCGGGCTGATCAGCGTCCCGAACCGCTACATGCACAGCGCGGTCGAGACGATCTCGCTGGACGACATCGATCACTCGGCCGATCTGCTCGCGGGCTTCGCGGCGTCTCTCGAACCGGACGAATCGCTCATCCCCTGACGGTTGCGTGGCTGCTGCTAGGCTCCGCCGCCACGTTTCCCGCGGAGCTTGAAGGAGGGTCTGGGCCATGCCGATGAAGAACCGTCTGCGCGACAAGATCGACAACGGAGAGCCGGTGCTCGGCGCCTGGCTGGCCTTTCCCGACACCCACAGCGCCGAGCTGATGTCGCGGCTCGGCTTCGACTGGGCGACGATCGACATGCAGCACGGCCTGGTCGACTACCAGCGCGCCACCGAGATGCTGCAGGCGATGACGGCGTCGGACACGACGCCGATCGTCCGGGTGCCCTGGAACGAACCGGGGATCATCGGCAAGATGCTGGACGCCGGCGCTCACGGGATCATCATCCCGATGGTCAACAGCCGCGCCGAGGCGGAAGCCGCCGCGGCCGCCTGCCGGTACCCCCCGCGCGGCAAGCGCAGCTTTGGACCGTTCCGCGCCGGTCTTCTCTACGGCGGGAACTACCTGGAGGAGGCGAACGAGCAGATCTACTGCATCCCGATGATCGAGACGCAGCAGGCCCTCGACAACCTGGACGACATTCTCTCCGTGCCTGGCCTCGACGGTGTTTACGTCGGTCCGAGCGACCTCAGCGTGTCGCTGGGGTTGCGGCCGGCGGCCGATCAGGAGGACGAGAAGTTCACCGCCGCGATCGAGAAGATCCTCGACGGCTGCAAGCGTCACGGTCTGTTCGCCGGAGTCGCCGGCACGGTCAAGGAGGCGCCGAAACGGATCCGGCAGGGTTTCCGGTTCGTCGAGGTGGCGCGTGACGGCGGCTCGATGGCCAAGGCGGCGCTTCAGGACCTGCGCACGGTGCGGGCGTCGATGGAGGACTCCTGAGCCGCCGCGCCTGGAACGAATCGGCCGCGAAGGCGTTGTCACTACAGAGGCGGCTGCCAGCAACGGGTGGCCCGCTAGAATAGACAGCGAACAGCGGAAAGGTTGAGTCATGTCGCGAATGAAGGTGTGGTCGGTGGTCGGTCTGGCGCTGGCGCTTGCGGCGCCGGTCGCCGCGGTGGACGACGAAGAGAAGAAGGTTCGCCGGATCGAGGTCAAGAAGATCAAGGCGGCGATGGATTGCGAGGGCGATGACTGCCCCGAAGCAGTGTCGCGTGTGCTCTTTGTCGGTGACGACGGCGACGTCCGGGTTCTCCACGACGGCGACCACGAGTGGGTTTCCGAGGACAACGTCCGGCGGCTGCACCGGCGGCACGGCGGCGGCGCGTTTCTCGGCGTGCAGCTCTCCGATCTCACGCCGGAACTTCGTACCCACTTCGGTGTGCCGGAAGACGCGGGCGTCATGGTCGGCAAGCTCGTCGACGGCAGCCCGGCCTTCCGTGCCGGTCTCGAGGTCGGCGACATCGTCACCGCCGTTGACGGCGAGCCGGTTGCATCCGCGTCGGCGCTGGCGCGGGCCATCCGCGGCCACGAGGACGGCAACACCGTCGTGCTCGAGGTCTGGCGCGATGGCCAGATGCAGAAGATCAGTGCCACGCTGGAGGAGCGGGAGCGACGCGTCGAGATGTCCCGCGCGGTCTCAGCCGCCTCCGACGGCCAGACCGACGCCCGCGTGATCGAGGTCAGCGTCGACTGCGAGGACGGCGAGGACTGCACGGTCGACGTGGCCAACGCGAACTCCTTCGTGTTCGCGGCCTCGGCCTGTGGCGACTCCGGCGAGTGCGACGTGAAGGTCGACTGCACGGACGGTGACTGCGCCTGCACCGTGAACGGCGAAGCAGCCGACTGTTCCGAACTCGGCCTCTGATCGCAGGCCGTTGCTACGATCCGCGCGATGCGCGCGGGCGTCTATCGCGGCCCCGGTGAAGTAGCGCTCGCGGAGCGGGCGCTGCCGGAACCCGGCCCGGGCGAGGTCCGGCTTCGGATCACCGCCTGCGGCTTGTGCGGGACCGACCTCCATCTCGTTCACAGTCCGAAACCGATCATCGAACCGGGCTCGATCATGGGCCACGAGATGGCCGGCGTCGTCGACGACCTGGGAGCCGGTGTCTCGGGCTTCGAAGCCGGAGAGCCGGTGGTCGTGGAGCCGCTCGCATCCTGCGGCGACTGCGATCCGTGCCGCGAGGGCCGGGACTCGATCTGTCGGCAACTCGAGCTCTACGGCATGCGGCGGCCGGGAGGCTTCGCGGACGCCGTGGTCGTGCCGGCCCATCGCCTGTATCGCATTCCGTTCTCCCTGCAGCCGTCCCTTGCCGCCCTCGCCGAACCGTTCGCGGTCGCGGTCCATGGACTCCGGCTCGCGGGCGTGGACCGGGAGAAACCGCCGGCGAAGCTGCTGATCCTGGGCGCCGGTTCCATCGGTCTCGCGGCGGTCGCGGTGGCCCGGGCCTGGGACTTCGGCCACGTGGCGATCACGGCTCGTCACCCGCACCAGGCCGCGGCGGCGAAGCGGCTCGGCGGGCACGAAGTGCTTGAAGCCGGTTTTCCCGAAGACCTGGCCGGACACGAGGCCGATCTCGTGGTTGAGACAGTGGGCGGTCTGGCGGACACGATGACGGCGGCCAGTATCGCCCTCGCGCCGGGCGGCACGATTTGCGTACTCGGCGTGTTCATGGGCCTCGTGACCCTCGACCCCCTCGTGCTGCTCGGCAAGGAAGCGCGGTTGCAATGGTCGAACTGCTACTCGCGGCGGCCGGGTGAAGTCGACTTCGCCGAGGCGGTGGACATGCTGATTGCGGGTGGTGACGGCTTCGACAGCCTGCTCACCCACCGGGTGCCGCTGGACGAGATCGAGCGCGCCTTCGAGATCGCGGGCGACAAGCGTTCCGGAGCGGTCAAGGTGACCGTTACTCCCTGACACGGACGAGTCCGCAGCGTCTCAATCCGGTCGGCAATCTCCAGGAAAGGACTTCACGTCGGTGATCGCCTGGGCCGGCCTGCCGGGTTCGTTGCGGTACTCCCGGAGTTCGCCGGTCACGGTGTCGGTGACCCGGATCGCGTAGCCCAGATCGGTCGTCGAGGCCCCGAAGACCCAGACGTGTCCGTTCGCCGCGCAGCCGTCCAGCACCTTGATCAGCAGCTCCCAGTTGTCCGGGTCGAAGAACCGGAAGAGACCCGAGTCGTTCGTTCCGGCGTGGACCAGCTCCGCCGCGCCGCCGTCCCCTTCCGGGTTCCACCACTCGGCCTCCAGCGAGTAGCGGGCGTCCCGGAGGCACGACGTCTCCGCGTCGACCTCGCACGTTCCGGCGGGGTCGATCGGCTCGACCAGGAACGTGCGGGTCCGCGTCGACTCCGTCGCGCCCATCGCGCCGCCCCGCACCTTCAGGGTGACGCGGTAGAAGCCGGGCTCGCTCCAGGCGTGATCGGTCCGCGGGCCGCGGGCCGTCCCGCCGTCGCCGAAGTCCCACGCGCGGCTTGCGACGCTGCCCGTGCTGGTGTCGGTGAACGTCACCGGACGCTCCGTCTTCGCCCGGCAAAGACCGTCCGCGCCGCATCGCGCGTCCTGGGTGAACGACGCCCGCGGGGGACCGCCCGAGTCGCCGCCGCCCGAACCGCCGTCGCCGTCCCGGTCCCCGCGGTCCTCGTCGTCGTCCGAACCGCCGCCGGGACCGCCGCCGGCGCCGGTCCGGGGCGAGCCGCCGGGGGCGGCGTCGTTGTCCTCGATCGCGATCGTGGCGGCGCCGCCGCCGGTCACCCGCGGCGGCAACGACACGAAACTCAGCTCCACCGACTCCCCGTCGTCGTCGAACGCGTCGTCCGTCGCCGAAACCGGGAACTCCCGGCTTCTCACCCCCGGACCGAAGACCACGCTCCGCGGAACGCCCGAGTAGTCCCGCGCCTCGGCCCCGCCGAGATGCCTCCGCTCCAGGAAGATCTCCAGATCCCGCTCCGGATCCCGGTCGAGACGCACCGACACGGTCACCGTCCGACCCTCGGCCACCGCGTAGTCCGCCGATCCGAACGACGCGGCGACCGCCGGATCGTCGTCGTCCTCGATCGTGCCGAAAACCTCCAGCGTCGAACCGCCGCCCGCCAGCGACGCGTGCCGCGGGTTCCGCAGCGTCAACCGGAAGGTCTCCTCCTCTTCCTCGTCCACCTCGTCGTCCGTGACCGCCACGACGATCCGCCGCGGAACGGTCGAGTTCGCGGGGAACGTCAGCGTCCCGCTCGACGCCGTGTAGTCCGAACCCGCGCGGGCGCCCGAAGCGCCGGAACCGTCGGACGTGGCGTAGTCCACCGCGATGTCCGAAACCGCCGCCTTGCTCAGCCGCACCTCGAACGTCAGCGCGCCGACGCCCTCGGGCGCCGAAACGCCCTCCACCGAAAGCACCGACGTGTCCTTCTCCACGATCGTCACCTGAACCGCCGCCGCCGTCACCGAACCGTAGTCGGCGCCCCGCACCTGGTGGCCGATCGTCACCGGAGGCTCGGACACCGTGTTCGCGTCCGCCGCCGCCTCCACGGTCACCGTCTTCGCCGACTCCCAGTCGCCGGCCGTGAACGAAACCTCCGCCGGCGCCACCGACAGGTTCCCGCCCGCCGGCGCCGACGGCGTCACCGTCACCGTCCCGGCCGGCTCGGAATCCAGAACCACCGTGTACGTCGCCGTCGAGCCCTCGTCGACCGTCAACGCATCCGTCGAGATCGTCACCCCGCGCCTGCCCCTCACGCGCACCTCGAACTCCTGTGCCGCCGGCGCGTTCGAACCCGCCGCGTCCGTCGCCGTCACCCTGATCGTGGCGGTCCCCCGCGACACCGGAGTCAGCGTGACGCGCGAACCGGAGACCGACGCTTCCGCCACCGCCGGCGACGACGACGAAACCGCGTAGGTCAACGCGTCGCCCTCCGGGTCCTGGAACGCCCCCGACACCTCGACGAACGCGGCCCCGTCGCCGACCCGCAGAACCGGCCCCGACAACGAGCCGACCGCCTCCGGCCCGAGGTTCACCACCGTCAACCCGAACGTCCGCTCGGCCGACGAGTTCGACCCGTCGACGTCCGTCGCCGTCACCGTGACGACGGCCATGCCGGCCGCGACCGGGGTCACCGTGACCGCCGGGCCGGCGACGGTCGCGATTCCCACCGCGGGGTTCGAGGAACTCGCGGCGAACGTCAGCTCGTCGCCCTCCGGATCGCTGAAGACGCCCGAAACGTCGATCGTCGCGGGCCCGTCGATCAGGCGAAGCGTCAGAGCCGCCAGATCGCCCGCCGCCGCCGGAGAACCGTTGGCCACCGTCACCTCGAACGTCTGCGTCGCGCGCGTGCCGGAACCGCCGGCGTCACTCGCCCCGACCGTGATCGTCGCCGTGCCGGCCGCCACCGCCGTCAGCGTCGCCGTCGAAGCGGAAATCGACACCGTCGCGACGGAGGCGTCGGAAGACGAGGCGTCGTAGGTCAGAACGTCGCCGTCGACGTCCATGAACGCCGCGGCGACATCGAAAGACGAGGAAGCGGGAGCTCCAGGAAGGGAACGGGTCGCGATCGTCCCCACCGGGTCCGGCGAACGGTTGTCGCCGACGGTCACGTCGAACGCCAGCGTCGCGACCGCCTCCGGGACCGCCTGGGTGGCCGTGACCGTGATCGTCGAACTCCCCGCCGCCACCGGCGCCACCGTGACGACCGTCCCGTCCAGCGTCACGGTCGCCACGTCCTCGTCGGAGGAACTCGCCGCCCACGAAAGATCGTCACCCTCGGGATCCCGAATCGCGCTCGCCGCGTCCACCGAGTAGCCGGTGTCCGTGAGCCGGATCGCCCGGTCAGGCAGCTCGCCCACGACCCGCGGCGAGAGGTTGCGGTTCAGACCGTCCAGAAACGTCGCGCCGGTCTCGCCGGGATCCAGCAACCCGGACAGTCCCTCGACGGACCAGGCCGAGGCCAACCGGCCGGACCAGAGCTTGGCTAGACCTGGGTTGCAAGTCCTGTTGTCTGCAACATGCTGTCCGACGACACGCTTGTTCTGGTCGAACAGCGGCCCACCCGACGATCCCCCTTGGGTGAATCCGCCGGTGTACTCAAGTCTCCAATACCCGCCGTCGTCGTCGTCGTGTGGGTCGGTGTACTTGTCCGTACGCTTCGTCTTGTTGCCGTAGGCGATCGACTTGTGGTGACCGGCGGGGTGGTGAATGATGGCCCAGGATGTGGGAACGGAGCCTCCCCGATCCCAACCCGCGTAGTACGCGTTCGCCTCGTCGTCCGGCTTCTCGTCCAGTTCCAGCAGGATCGTGTCGGTGTCCGGGTCCCTGAACCGCTCCGTCGATCCGGTCTGGTTCTGCGTCGGCTTGGTTTCGCCATCGCCGTCCGACCAGTGTGCCTTGCAGTCTGTTCTCTCGTCATTCCAGTAGAAGACGGCGGTCCGATCCAGGTCGTCCTCATCGAAGCAGTGCAGGGCGCTGAGGAAGTACGGCTTGTAGTCCTCCGCGGTGTTGTTGACGAGAACCCCCGAACAGCCGGAGACGCCTCCCAGCGTCATTCTGGCCACGCTCCGGATCTGGTCGCGGTACGGGTCCCCTTCCGAACACTCCACATCGATGTTGCAACTGGAGTGCAAAGGCGAAATGTCCCTCGCCGGGAACGCGCCGCCGTTCCACGCGTCTCGCGCGACGGAGGCCGCCCGCCGCGAGACCGGGAAGTCCCGGAACCCGCGGTTCACGGAACCGAGTCGAAGCTCCAGTTCGCCCACGCGGTCCGCCGGCGCCGTTGCCTCGATCACCAACTCGCCGCCCGGAACCAGCGGCGTCCAGAGCTCACCGTGGGGCTTGTTGTCCTCCGCGCCGAACGGGCCCACGACATCCGCGCCGCCCGGCGCGTAGAGCCGCAGCCCGCCGCCCGGCGGCATCCGGTACTCCGTGAAACCCAGGTTGAGGGACACCGCGCCCTCCGAGACCACGCGCAGCCGCCAGACCGCCGTCCGGCCGCCGTCAGCCGCCTCCCAGAGACCGGCCGTCGCCGGCGTCGCGTCGACGGCGAACGGTTCCGCGAACCGGTAGGGCTCGCCTGGACGGTCCGGGCTCGGGCCCGCCGCCGCCGAAACCGGAGGCGTCCCGAGCACCGGCACCGCGCTCAACGGCGCCAGCTCCGCAAGATCGACCGCCGGGCCCGGACTCTCCGCGCCGGGCTGAGCGTGCGCGGCCGCCGCCAGAAGCGCGACCGCGCCGAACACGGCGGCGGCATGACGTGGGGCATGACGATGCAAGAGCGGTTCTCTTCGCGGTGCTGAACTCTGAAGCGCCGCTACTTCCGTCGTCGCGGCTGCCGCGGCCGGGGGTCAGACCTCCGGCCAGTTCGGGTGCCAGGGACGGGCGCGCTCAAACAGTCGGGCCGCCCGCAGCACGAGATCGTCCCGGTGGCGCGGCCCCACGATCTGCAGGCCGACGGGCAGGCCGGCGTCGGAGAGGCCTGCGCGCACCGTCGCCGCCGGGTGGCCGGACATGTTGAACGGAATCGTGAACGCCGCGACCCCCGCCGGCACCTGCTCCCGGCCCTCGGTGTGGGTGGGGAAGGGGCCCCGGGCCGGCGGCGGATCGTAGGGCACGGTCGGCGTCAGCAGCAGATCGAAGCGGTCGAAGACCTCGCCGCACCATTGATTGAGCTGAGCCCGTTCGCGCGCCGCGGCGCCGAAGGTCTCGGGCGTCATCTCCCAGGAGCGCTCCAGCGCCTCCGCGAACGAGTGGGTCATGTCCTGGCGGTGGTTCCGAAGCGGTTCGTGGATCTGGCCGGCGATCAGGAAGTTGCCCAGCCTGCCCCAGGCGGCGGTGAGCATCGGCGGGCCGCCCGGTACGTGCTCCTCGAGCGGTTCGACCGAGAGACCGGATTGGTCGAACACGGCGGCCGCGTCCGCGGCCAGACGCGCGATGTCCGATTGGACCCTCGCGTAGCCAAGGTCCGGCGACCAGGCGATACGAAGGGAGGAGGGGAGCCCCGATTCGAGTACTTCGCGGTAGCTCAGACCCGGATGGGGCAGTGAAGCGGGATCGCAGGGCGAGGGACCGGCGACCAGGTCGAGGAAGAGGGCCCCGTCCTCAACCGTGCGGGTAAGGGGACCGTAGACCGCGGTGCTGCCGTAGTCCCAGGCCTTCATCGGCCCGCGCGGTATCCGGCCCTGGCTCGGCTTCAGGCCGAACGCGCCGGTGAAACTGGCCGGGATCCGGATCGAGCCGCCTCCATCCGATGAGGTGACCAGGGGCAGCACGCCCCCGGCCAGCACCGCGGAGGAACCGCCGCTCGAGCCGCCGGGCGTGCGCTCGAGGTTCCATGGTGAGCTGGTCACGCCGAACAACGGGTTCTTGGTGATGGCGTTGAACCCGAACTCGGGGGTGTTCGTCTTGCCGACGACGATCGCGCCGGCGTCGCGCATCCGCGCCACCTGCGTCGAGTCCGCCTCGGCGACCGAGTCGCGGAACACCCGCGAGCCCATCGACGTGACCATGCCGGCCACGTCCTCGAGGTCCTTGACGCCGAGGGGCACGCCCTCGAGCGGCCGGGCGTCGCCGGCGGCGCGGCGCGCGTCGGCCGCCTTGGCGTCGGCCAGCAGCTCTTCGCGCGGACGCTGGCTGACGACCGCGTTGAGCTTCGGGTGCGTGGCTTCGATGCGCTCCAGGGTCGCTTCCATCAACTCGGCGCACGACACGTCCCGGGCTGACAGAAGGTCGAGGAGCTGGATCAGGCTGAGGCGGTCGAGGTGCATGCCGAATCTCCGGGCTGGTCGTCTGGAGCGCGGAGAATAACCGGCAGCGCGAGCAGGAACAGCGTCCAGCGCTGGATTTCCGTGTCGCGCCAGTTCGCTTCGAACAGGCCGGCCACGTTGAGCGCCAGGAGGGCGAAGAGGACGCCGAGGTAGAGATCGGCGCGCGGCCCGGCCCGGCCGCCTTCGCGGCGATAGCCCTCGAACGCCATCGCCCCTGCCGCGGCCATCAGCCAGAGATAGCTGAGCAGGGAGGGTATGCCGCGGCTGGCGGCCATGTGGACGAACGTGTTGTGCAGGTGTTTCACGCGCGGCCGGACCGAGGTCGGATGGCGATAGGCCGGGTACCACTCCCGGACCATGACCGGGCCGATCCCCGTCAGGGGGCGGTCTGCGATCATCTGGCCGCCGGCCCACAGCATGCACAGCCGGTCGTAGTTCGAGGGATAGCTGAGTTCGATCATCGAGGTCGCTCGCTGCCAGTAGGTCGGCCACAGGGTCGGCGCCACGGTCGCGAGCGAGACGGCAGCCAGGACCAGCACGGCGGCGAAACTCAGGAAGACGCGCCGGCGCTGAAGCGCCATCGCCGCTACCGCGAGGGCGAAGGCGCCGAGCCAGGCGCTGCGGGTCAGAGTCAAAACGAGCGCGCCGCCGACGAGCGCCAGACCGACCCAGTTGACGCGCGATCGCCAGCCGTCGGCGCTGCTCAACCGGCCGGCGATCAGGGCGAGGCCGAGCAGGAGAACGCCGGAGAACGTCATGTAGTGCGAGAACGGTCCGGGGATTCGCTGGTGGAGGGGGCCGTAGTCGGTGAAGGTGAACTGCGCCAGGCCGTACACGGCGAGCACGGCCGAGATTCCAACCAGGGACGCGATGGCGACCCGCGCCTGGCGCTCGCCGCGGACGAGCAGGAGCGCCAGTGGCAGGGTCAGGACGGCGTAGAGCGTCGAGAGCTCCTGGAGGCTTGTCGCCGGATCGTAGGAGAAGACGGCCGAGAGCACGAAGCAGCCGGCGTAGACGGCCAGTGGGAGCAGGATCAGCCGCCGCCGTCGCCGGTCCTCGTCGCCGCTCGCGAAATGGAGTCGCCTTCGCCGGACGGCGCCCCAGATCAGGGTGAAGAAGAGGAGGAAGTTCGACAGCGCGATGCCGAACGTGGTGACGAGGTGGCTGACGAAGAGCCAGAACCCCGGGTTGCCATCCGCCTCGCGGCACGGCCGGATGAGGGCGCCCGCGATCGCCCTTTTCGCCGCCCGCGCCCTGCTCATGCCGGCAGTCTACGCCGGGGTCGATCGTTGAGAAGTGCCTCCAACTCTCCGTCTTCATCGACGAGGCCCGCAGCTTTCGCGGAAGGCCCTGGCGTCGGTGATCGCCTGGGCCGGCCTGCCGGGTTCGTTGCGGTACTCCCGGAGTTCGCCGGTCACGGTGTCGGTGACCCGGATCGCGTAGCCCAGATCGGTCGTCGAGGCCCCGAAGACCCAGACGTGTCCGTTCGCCGCGCAGCCGTCCAGCACCTTGATCAGCAGCTCCCAGTTGTCCGGGTCGAAGAACCGGAAGAGACCCGAGTCGTTCGTTCCGGCGTGGACCAGCTCCGCCGCGCCGCCGTCCCCTTCCGGGTTCCACCACTCGGCCTCCAGCGAGTAGCGGGCGTCCCGGAGGCACGACGTCTCCGCGTCGACCTCGCACGTTCCGGCGGGGTCGATCGGCTCGACCAGGAACGTGCGGGTCCGCGTCGACTCCGTCGCGCCCATCGCGCCGCCCCGCACCTTCAGGGTGACGCGGTAGAAGCCGGGCTCGCTCCAGGCGTGATCGGGCCGCGGGCCGCGGGCCGTCCCGCCGTCGCCGAAGTCCCACGCGCGGCTTGCGACGCTGCCCGTGCTGGTGTCGGTGAACGTCACCGGACGCTCCGTCTTCGCCCGGCAAAGACCGTCCGCGCCGCATCGCGCGTCCTGGGTGAACGACGCCCGCGGGGGACCGCCCGAACCGCCGCCCGAGTCGCCGCCGCCCGAACCGCCGTCGCCGTCCCGGTCCCCGCGGTCCTCGTCGTCGTCCGAACCGCCGCCGGGACCGCCGCCGGCGCCGGTCCGGGGCGAGCCGCCGGGAGCGGCGTCGTTGTCCTCGATCGCGATCGTGGCGGCGCCGCCGCCGGTCACCCGCGGCGGCAACGACACGAAACTCAGCTCCACCGACTCCCCGTCGTCGTCGAACGCGTCGTCCGTCGCCGAAACCGGGAACTCCCGGCTTCTCACCCCCGGACCGAAGACCACGCTCCGCGGAACGCCCGAGTAGTCCCGCGCCTCGGCCCCGCCGAGATGCCTCCGCTCCAGGAAGATCTCCAGATCCCGCTCCGGATCCCGGTCGAGACGCACCGACACGGTCACCGTCCGACCCTCGGCCACCGCGTAGTCCGCCGATCCGAACGACGCGGCGACCGCCGGATCGTCGTCGTCCTCGATCGTGCCGAAAACCTCCAGCGTCGAACCGCCGCCCGCCAGCGACGCGTGCCGCGGATTCCGCAGCGTCAACCGGAAGGTCTCCTCCTCTTCCTCGTCCACCTCGTCGTCCGTGACCGCCACGACGATCCGCCGCGGAACGGTCGAGTTCGCGGGGAACGTCAGCGTCCCGCTCGACGCCGTGTAGTCCGAACCCGCGCGGGCGCCCGAAGCGCCGGAACCGTCGGACGTGGCGTAGTCCACCGCGATGTCCGAAACCGCCGCCTTGCTCAGCCGCACCTCGAACGTCAGCGCGCCGACGCCCTCGGGCGCCGAAACGCCCTCCACCGAAAGCACCGACGTGTCCTTCTCCACGATCGTCACCTGAACCGCCGCCGCCGTCACCGAACCGTAGTCGGCGCCCCGCACCTGGTGGCCGATCGTCACCGGAGGCTCGGACACCGTGTTCGCGTCCGCCGCCGCCTCCACGGTCACCGTCTTCGCCGACTCCCAGTCGCCGGCCGTGAACGAAACCTCCGCCGGCGCCACCGACAGGTTCCCGCCCGCCGGCGCCGACGGCGTCACCGTCACCGTCCCGGCCGGCTCGGAATCCAGAACCACCGTGTACGTCGCCGTCGAGCCCTCGTCGACCGTCAACGCATCCGTCGAGATCGTCACCCCGCGCCTGCCCCTCACGCGCGCCTCGAACTCCTGTGCCGCGGTCGCGCCGGATTCGTCTCTCGCCTCCACTGTCACAGTCGCCGACCCGACCCTGACCGGCGTCACCCTGACCACCGAACCCGTCCCGGTCGCTCTTGCCACGGCGCTGTTCGACGAACTCACGAGGAACTCCAGCGGGTCGCCGTCCGGATGGCTGAAGGCGCCCGACACGTCGAGAGACTCGGCCCCGTCGCCCAGGCGAAGGGTCAGATCCGGCAACGTGCCCACCGCCACCGGAGGACCGCTCCTGACCCTCACCGGGAACGAGCCGGTCGAGGAAGCGCCGTGTGCATCCGTCGCCCGGAGGTTCACGGTCGTCGCCCCGACGCTGACCGGCGTCAGCGTGATCCACTTGCCCGGCGCCATGGTCGCCGTCGCCACGGCGGGATTGGACGAACTCGCGGAGTGGGTCAGCGCGTCGCCGTCCGGGTCTTCGGACCACACCCTCCAGGTCACCGCCCCGTCGGTCAGGCGCAGCGTCAGCCGGCTGTACCCCCCCAACCTCGGAGGACTGTTCGCAACGGTGACCTGGAACTCGTGGCTCGCGGACGCTCCCGACGGGTCTGTCGCGCTCACCCTCATGGTCCCCGAGCCGACTCTCAGCGGCGTCAAGTGGAATTGGGAACTGTAGAACCTCACCGTTGCGATGTCCCTGTTCGACCAGCTCCACGACAACCTCAGATCGTCGTCGTCCGCGTCCGAAAACGCGTCCAGCGGCAGGCTAATGAACCTGGTTCTGTCGATCACGCGAACCGTCAGCGCGGGCAATGTCCCCACCGCCGACGGAGGAGCGTTCGCCACCGTCACCTTGAAGCTCTGTCTGGCGCGGGTGCCGGAACCGCCGGCGTCCCTCGCTCCGACCGTGATCGTCGAAGCCCCCGACGCCACGGCCGTTACCGTCACCGTCGAGGCGGAGACCGACAGCGTCGCAACGGAGGTGTCGGAAGACGCGGCGTCGTAGGTCAGCGCGTCGCCGTCCACGTCCGAGAACGCGGCGGCGACATCGACCGACGAGGAAGCGGGAGCTCCCGCGAGAGACAGGCTCGCGATCGTTCCCACCGCGTCCGGCGAACGGTTGTCGCCGACGGTCACGTCGAACGTCAGCGTCGCAACCGCCTCCGGGGCCGCCTGGGTGGCCGTAACCGTAATCGTTGAGCTCCCCGCGGCCACGGGCGTCACCGTGGCGGTCGTCCCGTCCAGCGACACCGTGGCGACATCCTCGTCGGAGGAACTCGCCGCCCAAACGAGGTCGTTCAGATCGGGATGCCGAACCGCGGTCGCCGCATCCACCGAGTAGCCGGTGTCCGTCAGCCGTAGCGCTACGTCGTCCAGCTCTCCGACGACCCGCGGCGAGCGCCCCCCGTTCAGACCGTCCAGAACCTTGACGCCGGTGTTGCCGGGATCGAGCCAGCGGGACAGTCGCCCGGACGACCAGGCCGATGTCAGCCGTCCGCTCCACGAGTCGCTGGCGTCCGGGTCGCAGTGGATCGACCCGCCATGCTGCGTTCCGACGACTCGTTTGTTCTGGTCGAACAGCGGCGCGCCCGACGACCCCCCTTCGATGGCCCCCTTGACGGGGTCGACTCCCCAGAAGTCGCCGGCGTACTGGAAGGATGTGACGTGCCTGCCCGAACGCCAGGCACGGTCGCCCAGGGTGATCGACTTGTGGTGCCCGCGTGGGTGATGGATGAGTGCCCACGATGTGGGCGCCGATCCTCTTCGACTCCAACCCGCGTAGTATACGTTCGCCTCGTCGTCCGGCTTCTCGTCCAGTTCCAGCAGGATCGTGTCGCTGCGCGAGTGCCTGAATCGCTCCGTCGCTCCCGTCTGGGTCTGCGTCGGCTTGCCTTCCTCGGAGTCGGTGCTGGTCTCGCCGGTTCCGCAGTCGGTCCTCTCGTCGTTCCAGTAGAAGACGGCGGTTCGATCCCAGCCGTCCTCGAAGCAGTGCAGGGCGCTGAGAAAGTACGGCTTGTAGTCCTCCGCGGTGTTGTTGACGAGGGCCCCCGAACAGCCGGAGACGCCTCCCAGCGTCATTCTGGCCACGCTCCGGATCTGGTCGCGGTACGGGTCCCCTTCCGAACACTCCACATCGATGTTGCAACTGGAGTGCGAAGGCGAAATGTCCCTCGCCGGGAACGCGCCGCCGTTCCGCGCGTCTCGCGCGACGGAGGCCGCCCGCCGCGAGACCGGGAAGTCCCGGAACCCGCGGTTCACGGAACCGAGTCGAAGCTCCAGTTCGCCCACGCGGTCCGCCGGCGCCGTTGCCTCGATCACCAACTCGCCGCCCGGAATCAGCGGCGTCCAGAGCTCACCGTGGGGCTTGTTGTCCTCCGCGCCGAACGGGCCCACGACATCCGCGCCGCCCGGCGCGTAGAGCCGCAGCCCGCCGCCCGGCGGCATCCGGTACTCCGTGAAACCCAGGTTGAGGGACACCGCGCCCTCCGAGACCACGCGCAGCCGCCAGACCGCCGTCCGGCCGTCGTCAGCCGCCTCCCAGAGACCGGCCGTCGCCGGAGTCGCGTCGACGGCGAACGGTTCCGCGAACCGGTAGGGCTCGCCTGGACGGTCCGGGCTCGGGCCCGCCGCCGCCGAAACCGGAGGCGTCTCGAGCACCGGCACCGCGCTCAGCGGCGCAAGCTCGGCAAGATCGACCGCCGGGCCCGGACTCTCCGCGCCGGGCTGAGCGTGCGCGGCCGCCGCCAGGAGCGCGGCCGCGCCGAACACGGCGGCGGACCGCGGGCCGCGCCGGGTCGGCCGCCAGGAACGTCCGCGGCGCCGGAGGTTCATCGACGAGGCCCGCAGCTTTCGCGGAAGGCCCTGGCGTCGGTGATCGCCTGGGCCGGCCTGCCGGGTTCGTTGCGGTACTCCCGGAGTTCGCCGGTCACGGTGTCGGTGACCCGGATCGCGTAGCCCAGATCGGTCGTCGAGGCCCCGAAGACCCAGACGTGTCCGTTCGCCGCGCAGCCGTCCAGCACCTTGATCAGCAGCTCCCAGTTGTCCGGGTCGAAGAACCGGAAGAGACCCGAGTCGTTCGTTCCGGCGTGGACCAGCTCCGCCGCGCCGCCGTCCCCTTCCGGGTTCCACCACTCGGCCTCCAGCGAGTAGCGGGCGTCCCGGAGGCACGACGTCTCCGCGTCGACCTCGCACGTTCCGGCGGGGTCGATCGGCTCGACCAGGAACGTGCGGGTCCGCGTCGACTCCGTCGCGCCCATCGCGCCGCCCCGCACCTTCAGGGTGACGCGGTAGAAGCCGGGCTCGCTCCAGGCGTGATCGGGCCGCGGGCCGCGGGCCGTCCCGCCGTCGCCGAAGTCCCACGCGCGGCTTGCGACGCTGCCCGTGCTGGTGTCGGTGAAGGTCACCGGACGCTCCGTCTTCGCCCGGCAAAGACCGTCCGCGCCGCATCGCGCGTCCTGGGTGAACGACGCCCGCGGGGGACCGCCCGAGTCGCCGCCGCCCGAACCGCCGTCGCCGTCCCGGTCCCCGCGGTCCTCGTCGTCGTCCGAACCGCCGCCGGGACCGCCGCCGGCGCCGGTCCGGGGCGAGCCGCCGGGAGCGGCGTCGTTGTCCTCGATCGCGATCGTGGCGGCGCCGCCGCCGGTCACCCGCGGCGGCAACGACACGAAACTCAGCTCCACCGACTCCCCGTCGTCGTCGAACGCGTCGTCCGTCGCCGAAACCGGGAACTCCCGGCTTCTCACCCCCGGACCGAAGACCACGCTCCGCGGAACGCCCGAGTAGTCCCGCGCCTCGGCCCCGCCGAGATGCCTCCGCTCCAGGAAGATCTCCAGATCCCGCTCCGGATCCCGGTCGAGACGCACCGACACGGTCACCGTCCGACCCTCGGCCACCGCGTAGTCCGCCGATCCGAACGATGCGGCGACCGCCGGATCGTCGTCGTCCTCGATCGTGCCGAAAACCTCCAGCGTCGAACCGCCGCCCGCCAGCGACGCGTGCCGCGGATTCCGCAGCGTCAACCGGAAGGTCTCCTCCTCTTCCTCGTCCACCTCGTCGTCCGTGACCGCCACGACGATCCGCCGCGGAACGGTCGAGTTCGCGGGGAACGTCAGCGTCCCGCTCGACGCCGTGTAGTCCGAACCCGCGCGGGCGCCCGAAGCGCCGGAACCGTCGGACGTGGCGTAGTCCACCGCGATGTCCGAAACCGCCGCCTTGCTCAGCCGCACCTCGAACGTCAGCGCGCCGACGCCCTCGGGCGCCGAAACGCCCTCCACCGAAAGCACCGACGTGTCCTTCTCCACGATCGTCACCTGAACCGCCGCCGCCGTCACCGAACCGTAGTCGGCGCCCCGCACCTGGTGGCCGATCGTCACCGGAGGCTCGGACACCGTGTTCGCGTCCGCCGCCGCCTCCACGGTCACCGTCTTCGCCGACTCCCAGTCGCCGGCCGTGAACGAAACCTCCGCCGGCGCCACCGACAGGTTCCCGCCCGCCGGCGCCGACGGCGTCACCGTCACCGTCCCGGCCGGCTCGGAATCCAGAACCACCGTGTACGTCGCCGTCGAGCCCTCGTCGACCGTCAACGCATCCGTCGAGATCGTCACCCCGCGCCTGCCCCTCACGCGCGCCTCGAACTCCTGTGCCGCCGGCGCGTTCGAACCCGCCGCGTCCGTCGCCGTCACCCTGATCGTGGCGGTCCCCCGCGACACCGGAGTCAGCGTGACGCGCGAACCGGAGACCGACGCTTCCGCCACCGCCGGCGACGACGACGAAACCGCGTAGGTCAACGCGTCGCCCTCCGGGTCCTGGAACGCCCCCGACACCTCGACGAACGCGGCCCCGTCGCCGACCCGCAGAACCGGCCCCGACAACGAGCCGACCGCCTCCGGCCCGAGGTTCACCACCGTCAACCCGAACGTCCGCTCGGCCGACGAGTTCGACCCGTCGACGTCCGTCGCCGTCACCGTGACGACGGCCATGCCGGCCGCGACCGGGGTCACCGTGACCGCCGGGCCGGCGACGGTCGCGATTCCCACCGCGGGGTTCGAGGAACTCGCGGCGAACGTCAGCTCGTCGCCCTCCGGATCGCTGAAGACGCCCGAAACGTCGATCGTCGCGGGCCCGTCGATCAGGCGAAGCGTCAGAGCCGCCAGATCGCCCGCCGCCGCCGGAGAACCGTTGGCCACCGTCACCTCGAACGTCTGCGTCGCGCGCGTGCCGGAACCGCCGGCGTCACTCGCCCCGACCGTGATCGTCGCCGTGCCGGCCGCCACCGCCGTCAGCGTCGCCGTCGAAGCGGAAATCGACACCGTCGCGACGGAGGCGTCGGAAGACGAGGCGTCGTAGGTCAGAACGTCGCCGTCGACGTCCATGAACGCCGCGGCGACATCGAAAGACGAGGAAGCGGGAGCTCCAGGAAGGGAACGGGTCGCGATCGTCCCCACCGGGTCCGGCGAACGGTTGTCGCCGACGGTCACGTCGAACGCCAGCGTCGCGACCGCCTCCGGGACCGCCTGGGTGGCCGTGACCGTGATCGTCGAACTCCCCGCCGCCACCGGCGCCACCGTGACGACCGTCCCGTCCAGCGTCACGGTCGCCACGTCCTCGTCGGAGGAACTCGCCGCCCACGAAAGATCGTCACCCTCGGGATCCCGAATCGCGCTCGCCGCGTCCACCGAGTAGCCGGTGTCCGTGAGCCGGATCGCCCGGTCAGGCAGCTCGCCCACGACCCGCGGCGAGAGGTTGCGGTTCAGACCGTCCAGAAACGTCGCGCCGGTCTCGCCGGGATCCAGCAACCCGGACAGTCCCTCGACGGACCAGGCCGAGGCCAACCGGCCGGCCCAGATCTTGGAAGCGTCGAACCCCGGCCAGCAGGAGACCGCCAGGACGCTGAAAAGCCCGACGACACGCTTGTTCTGGTCGAACAGCGGCCCACCCTCCGATCCCGGATTGGTCGTGCCCCCGGTGTACTCGAGCCACCAGTACTTGCCGTCGTCGTCGGCTTCGTGGCTGCTCCGGTCCGTGCGCATCGTTTTGTTGCCGTAGCTGATCACCTTGTTGTAGGTCGGGGGTTGACCGAGATAGAAGTTCCTCCTGGGGTGATGAAAGGCGGCCCACGACGTGGGCGCCGGGTCCGCCCGATTCCAACCCGCGTAGTACGCGTCCGCCTCGTCGACCGGCCTATCGTCCAGTTCCAGCAGGATCATGTCGGTGTCCGGGTCCCTGAATCGCTCCGTCGCTCCCGTCTGGGTCCGCGTCGGCTTGACTGGGACATGGGGTTGCTTATAGCTGGTTCTGCAACTGGTTCTCTCCTCGTTCCAGTAGAAGACGGCGGTTCGATCCAGGCCGTCCTCATCGAAGCAGCCCGCGGAAGTGAGGAAGTACGGCTTGTAGTCCTCCGCGGTGTTGTTGACGAGAACCCCCGAACACGAGGTGTCGCCTCCCACCAGCACTCTGGCCACGCTCCGGACCTGGTCGCGGTACGGATCCGCCCGCGAACACTCGACATCGATGGTGCAAGTCTCGGAGCCCGCGATCTCACTCGTCGGGGACCCGCCGACGTCCCGGGCCTCCCTCGCCGCCGCCCGGCGGGAGACCGGGAAGTCCCGGAACCCGCGGTTCACGGAACCGAGTCGAAGCTCCAGTTCGCCCACGCGGTCCGCCGGCGCCGTTGCCTCGATCACCAGCTCGCCGCCCGGAACCAGCGGCGTCCAGAGCTCGCCGTGCGGCTTGTTGTCCTCCGCGCCGAACGGGCCCACGACGTCTCCGCCGCCCGGCGCGTAGAGCCGCAGCCCGCCGCCCGGCGGCATCCGGTACTCCGTGAAACCCAGGTTGAGGGACACCGCGCCCTCCGAGACCACGCGCAGCCGCCAGACCGCCGTCCGGCCGTCGTCAGCCGCCTCCCAGAGACCGGCCGTGGCCGGCGTCGCGTCGACGGCGAACGGCGCCGCGAACCGGTAGGGCTCGCCTGGACGGTCCGGGCTCGGGCCCGCCGCCGCCGAAACCGGAGGCGTCCCGAGCACCGGCACCGCGCTCAACGGCGCCAGCTCCGCAAGATCGACCGCCGGGCCCGGACTCTCCGCGCCGGGCTGAGCGTGCGCGGCCGCCGCCAGAAGCGCGACCGCGCCGAACACGGCGGCGGACCGCGGGCCGTGCCGGGTCGGCCGCCAGGAACGTCCGCGGCGCCGGAGGTTCATCGACGAGGCCCGCAGCTTTCGCGGAAGGCCCTGGCGTCGGTGATCGCCTGGGCCGGCCTGCCGGGTTCGTTGCGGTACTCCCGGAGTTCGCCGGTCACGGTGTCGGTGACCCGGATCGCGTAGCCCAGATCGGTCGTCGAGGCCCCGAAGACCCAGACGTGTCCGTTCGCCGCGCAGCCGTCCAGCACCTTGATCAGCAGCTCCCAGTTGTCCGGGTCGAAGAACCGGAAGAGACCCGAGTCGTTCGTTCCGGCGTGGACCACCTCCGCCGCGCCGCCGTCCCCTTCCAGGTTCCACTGCTCGGCACGCACCGCGAAGCGGGAGTCCCGCAGGCAGAGCGTTCCGGCGTCCGGCCTGCAGGCTCCGGCGGGTTCGGCGGCCTCGACCAGCAAGGTGAGGCTCGCGGTGGACTCGTTCGCGCCGTCGCTGACGCGGAGGACGACATGATGGAAGCCGGGATCGGCCCAGGCATGGGCCACGACGGGGGCGGTCGAACTCGTGCCGCCGCCGAATTCCCAGCGATGGGAGCGGACGTCGCCGGAACTCGCATCCCGAAAGGTGACCGGTACGCCGGTGCGGGAGCGGCAAAGACCGGCGTTGCACTCGGCATCCACCGCGATCGCGGCGCGCGGCGGGCTGCCCGCGTCGCCGTCGCCACCCGTGTCGCCGCCGCCGCCGGGGTCGCCGCCGCCGCCGTCACCGCCGGGGTCGCCGCCGCCGCCGTTGCCACCCGTGTCGCCGCCGTCGCCGTTGCCACCCGTGTCGCCGCCGCCGCCGTTGCCACCCGTGTCGCCGCCGCCGCCGTCACCGCCGGGGTCGCCGCCGCCGCCATTGCCGGGGTCGCCGCCGCCGCCATTGCCGGGGTCGCCGCCGCCGTTGCCCGCGCTGTCGCCGGTTTCGGCGTCCTTGTCGAGAATCACGAACTTCGCGGAGGGGCCGGCGCTCACTCCGGGCTGCGAGTCGTTGAGGTCCACGTACACGACTTCGCGGCCTTCCTCGATGGAATCTTCGATCGCTTTGAACACAAACGCCTGAGTCGTGACGCCACGAGCGAAGACCAGCCTCCTGGGTATGTTTGCGTGGTCGGTGCTGGTGGCCGCGCCGGCCCGGACAACGGTGAGCGGAAGCACCAGATCGCGTTCCGGATCCCGGTGAAGGTGAACCGCCGCCCGCACGCTCTGGCCTTCGGTCAACTGGTAGGTCGCGAACTCGAAATTCGCTTTGACATCGATGAGGTCTTCGTCGAGAATCACGAACTTCGCGGAGGGGCCGGCGCTCACCCCGGGCTGCGAGTCGTTGAGGTCCACGTACACGACTTCGGGGCCCTCCTCCAGGGAATCGTCGAGCGCTTCGAACACAAACGCCTGAGTCGTGACGCCACGAGCGAAGACCAGCCTTCTGGGTACGTTTGCGTGGTCGGCGCTGGTGGCCGCGCCGGCCCGGACAACGGTGAGCGGAAGCACCAGATCGCGTTCCGGATCCCGGTTGAGATGCACCGCCGCCCGCACCCTCTGACCTTCGATCAACCGGTAGGTCGCGAACTCGAAGTTCGCTTCGACCTCGACGATGGTGGCGGTCAACACGAACGATTGCCGGGCCGCGCGCCCGGAGCCGTCGGTGTCCGTTGCCGTGACCGTGATCGTCGATCGGCCTGGGGCCACCGGCGTCAGGGAAATCGTCGAACCTGAGACCGCTGCGGTCGCCACGGCCCGGTTGGAGGATGACGCGCCGTACGTGAGAGCGTCTCCGTCCGGGTCCGAGAACCGGGTGGCCACTTCGATCGTCGGGTCGGGATCTCCGATCCGCGCCGAGAGGGGCGGCATTGCGCCGACCGTCGCCGGAGCGGCGTTCAAGACGTTGACCGTCACGGAAACGGTCGCGGCCGTGTTGGATCCGTCGACATCCGTCGCGGTCACCGCAACCGTCGCCGAACCGAAGAAGACCGGCGTCACCGTCATTGTCGAGCCGGAGACCTGAACGGTGGCGACAGCCGGATCGTCCGACGAGCCTCCATAGGTCAGGGCGTCGCCCTCGGCGTCCGTGAACCAACTCGCCAGCTCCCACGATCCGGCGCCGTCGACTCTGATCACCTCCAGGAGCGAAGGCGGCGCCGCGGCTTGCGGAGACCTGTTCACGAAGAGATCGAAGTGTCGCCTTGCCGTCGTGTTCGAGCCGTCCTCGTCGGTGGCGGTCGTCGTGATCCTCGTCTCGCCGCCGGACAGCGGCGTGACCGAGACGGTCGAATCCGAGACCGCGACCACCGCCACCGACGGGTTGGAGGACGACGCGCGGTAGGTCAAGTCGTCGTCGTCGTCATCCTCGAACGCGGCCGCCACGTCGATTTCCACCGCGCCTTCGTAGATCTTCAGTGACAGATCTCTTAGCGTTCCTGCAGGTTCCGGGGAGCGGTTCTCGCCGACGGTTACCGAAAAGGACTGAGTCGCGGTACGACTCCGGCCGCCGACTTCGGTGGCGGTGATCTCAATCGTCGACGACCCCGCGGCCAGGGGCGCTAGCGTGACGACGGATCCGTCGACCGACCTGGTCACGGCCGACTCGTTCGAGGAGGTGGCGGAGTACGTCAGTGGGTCGCCGTCCTGATCGGCGAAGCCGTGGGAGACGTCGACATCCATCGCGCCCTCCATCGCGCCGTCGGCGTGGCGAAGAGCCTTGTCGTCGAGGGTTCCGACGGTCTCCGGCCCGAAGTTGGCGTGGTATCCGTCGATTGCGGTTTCACCCGTGGCGAGTGGGTCGAGCCAGTCGCTGAGGCGGCTTTCCCGTGAGCCTCCTCCGGTCCAGGCCGTCGAAATCCGGGTGGCCCAGTTCGGGGCTACGCCGCAGGCGGCATAGACCGCTTTGGAACCCGCGACCAGCAGCGCCGCGACCCGTTTGTCGGAGTCGAACATGGGTGATCCGGACGCCCCCCCCTCGATCTGGCCGCTGTCCCATCCGTCCATGTAGATGTAGCCGCCCGTGCCGACGACACGCTTGGAGACCAGGGAGGCGACGGTCAGCGGGTTGTTGGTGACCGCAATTGACTTGACGTGCGTTCCGGAGTGGCCGAACGCGATTGCCGAAGCGAGAGGAAGCTGGTTCCGGTCCCAGCCCGCGTGGTACACGTCGTCGTGGTCCCTGTCGATGTCGTCGTCCAACTCGAGCAAGGCGAAGTCCCGGCTCGCGTTGACGGCTCGCAGCAGGGCGCCGCTCTGGCTCTGCGCTTTCGACGCACTCCCGCTTCCGCAGGCAGGCCTCTGGTAGTTCCAGTAGACGACGACGCTGGCTGCTTCGTCCGAATCGCCGACACAGTGCTCGGCTGTCAGCATGTACGGCAGACGGGTCCCGGCGGTGTTGGCAAGCAGGACCCCGGTACATCTGTCTCTGCCCGAGATCTGGAGCAGGGCTACGCTGCCTACCTGGTCGCGGTAGGGGTCCGCTTCCTCACAGGCCGCGTCGATGTGGCAGGTTCGATCGTGCGACGGCAGCGAGACGCTGGTCGGGGCGAGGTCGCGGAATCCCCGGTTGATCGAAGCGAGCTCAAGTACCAGGTCGTTCCGGCGAGTCGACGGAACGGCCGCTTCGATCACGGCGTCGCCGCCGGAGATCAGCGGCGTCCAGAGCTGCCCGTGGGTCGCGTTGTCGGCGTCCGTGAAGGGACCGACGACTTCCTCACCGTCCGGCGTGTAGACCCGCAGCCGGCCTCCCGGCGGCATTCGGTAGCGCGTGAACCCGAGGTTGAGCGAAACGGCCCCCTCCGAGATGACGCGCAGCCGCCACACGTCCGTTCGGCCGTCACCGGCGGTCTCCCACCGCCCGCGGCTTGCGGGCGTCACCTTGACCGGGAACGGCTCCGCGAAGCGGGACGGTTCTCCGGGGCTGATCTCGACCCGGCTCGCCTGCGCCGTGACGGCCGGCGTCTCCAGCACGAGAACGTCGGCGAGCGGCCCGAGCCCTTCGAGGACCGCGATGCCGGTCCGGCCCGGCGACGGGACGCTTCCGGGCTGGGCGAACAGCACTCCCTTCGTGACGAGCTCCGCGGCCAGAAGGACCACGGCCGCGACGACTGCCGCCTGCTGGAAAGGGCCGGCTCCGGATTCTGGCGGCGCGACGGGCAAGGTAAAAGTTTGCCAGCCGAGGGTCCGGCGTTGCACCTACAATCTTGGGGGGGCCTCGCTTCCTACCGCCCCCGGCTTCTCACTCCCGTCACCGTCAGCCCCGCCGGCGACACCTCGACCTGAATGTCCCGAAGCCCGTCGGCACGCGCCTCGACGCCGGGCGGCGGTTCGAAGGCGATCAGGTACTGGGAACGGAGGGCGCGCTCGATCTCCCGGTAGATGCGATCCAGGTCTTCGACCGAAGCGGCTACGTGGTAGCGGCCGCCGGTGCTCTCCGCGAGCCGCTCCAGCGCTTTGGTGGTTGCCGGGTCGTTCACGCGCAGGGCGATCGGGTAGACGACGACGCCGGCGCGTTCGACCTGCGCCAGCACGGCCTCGAAGTCGAGATTGCTGTCCGTGTCGGCGCCGTCGCTGAGCACGACCAGGGCGCGCCGATCCGGACGGCCCGCGAACGAAGAGACGGCATAGGCGATCCCGTCGTAGAGCCGGGTGGAGCCCCAGGCCCGCAGGCCCTCGGCGGCGTAGCGGAGCAGGCGCGTGTCGCCCGAGAACGGCGCCAGGCGGTCGAGGTCGTGGTTGAACACGATCAGACTGGCGGTGTCGCGATCGGTCAGGATGCCCTCGAAGAAGCGCTGCGCGCTGGTCGCGGCGACGCGGACGCCGCGGCCCATCGAACTCGAAATGTCCATCAGCAGGGCAACGGTGAGCGGTCTGTCGGCGAGGTTCCGGAAGTCGCGGATCCGTGCCTCGACGCCCCGGTGCAGAACGCGGAAGTCGACCGCGTCCAGTCCCGTGGCCGGCCCCGCCTGCCGGCCTCCGACGGAGACCAGCAGGTCGACGAGGCGCACCTCGATCTCCTCCGGCGCTCCTGAGCCGAGGAAGACGAGGTCTTCGACCGTTTCGCCCGTGCGGAGCGTTGCGGCGGCCCGAACGAAGCTCAGAGGCAGCCGCAATCCGGCCGGAAGCCGGCAGCGAAACGGCGGGACGGTCATGCTCTCGAGGAGTGCGGCGTCCAGATGGCAGTCGACGCGGTCGAGCTCCCGGCCGGACGGGACGTCGACGCGCACGGACAGGTCGAGTGCCTCCTCGATGAACGCCGGGTCCGGGCGCTCGAGCGCGATCGAGAACGGATGTTCTTCCCGCTCGATCTCCAGCGCGTGACGCGCCAGCAGCGCTCCCGCGGCGTCGTGTCCCCGGACCTCGATCAGGTGGCGGCGGCCCGGCAGATCGAGGTCCCGCACGAAGGGAGCAGCGTCGACCGTTGCGACCGTCTCTCCGTCGCGAAGGAAGACGAGCCGAGAGACGGCCGGGCTGGCGACGACACGGGCGGTGAAGGTCGAACCGAGGACGCGGCCCTCGGGCGCCAGCAACTCGACGCTCGGCAACTGGTTGAGCGCGATCGTCTCGCGCCGGCTCAGGAGTCCGAGGCCGGGGACGTCGGGCGGCGCGTCGAGCACAGGCACTTCGAGCAGGCTGCTCAGGCGGAGCAGCCCGCGGCCCAGGCGATCCTCGGCGCGGATCTCGATCCGGTAGGCGCCGGCCGGCAGCCGCCGGTAGAAGTCGAGGGCGACATCTGCTGTTCCGCCGCTCACGTGATGTGTCACGACGAAGGCGTCGGCCAGCCGGTCGCCCAGGAAGACATCGCCGGTGATCGTCACGCGATCGAGGATCTGGCCGGCGCCGATGGCGGCGAGGTGTTCGGGCGGCAGCCGCAGCCGTCCGCGCATCGCGGTGCGCCGGTTCTCGGTACCGAGGGGTTCGAAGTCGAGAGCAACGCCCGGCTGGGCCATCGCGTCCACATCGAGAACGGCTTCGACGCGAAGGAAGCGGTCGACCCAGCCGGTGTCGGCCGCCGCGTCGGCCCAGCCCAGCCGCTCGATGAACTCTCGCCAACCGACGGCGCGTCCAAGCCGCCGCTCCAGGCGGCGCCGCTCGGTTGGGGTCAGGCAGTGGCGCCGCTCCGCCTGGTCGAGCACCCTGGACGCGCCGGTTGGCGGCGTCTCGGTGGCGTGGTCATTCCCGTCCGGCCGTTCCGCTTCGAAGGTCAGGTCGACGCCGGAGGACGGCGACCACAGCTTCATGGACCGGGGGTCGAAGTTCACCTGCTGGACGAACACCAGGACGATCTCGTCTTCGTCCGGGAGAGGCGGACGGCCGAGCTGGTGTTCGAGTCGCCAGCCGTCGTAGGTCCAGATCTCGATCCGCCGGAGTTCCGACTCGCAGGGCTCGACGGTCTGGCGGTCAGCCGGCTTGCCGGCCAGGAGCACGGCGCGCTCCATCGCCGGCGAGCGTTCCCGGAGCTGGTCGCGAGCCTCGCGGTTCTCCTGCCAGCGTTCCAGCAGGCGCCCAGGCCGCGCCGCCCAGAAAGCGCGGAGGAAGCGCTCGCGGGCGCCCGGGCCTTCCAGCCGCTCGAAGGCGTGGCGCTCCGCCTCGGCGAGTAGCGGCTCCGCTTCCGCGAGCCATTGCTCGTAGAAACCCGTCAGCCGCGCCTGCGGCCGGCGGCTTCCCTGGGCATCGGCTGGCGTCGCGGCAGCGGCGAGCAGCGTCGCCGCGACGAAGATCACCGGTGCGGCCGCGCCGACGCGGCCGCACCGGGGAACGAGCTGTATCGGGCGGGTCGAGCCTCTACTCCGGGAGGAGCGCCTTGATCGCGTCGGAAGGCTCGAAGACGCTTGGGTCGAGACCGGTGTCCGTGGCAAGCAGTGCGAAGGGGGCTTGCTAGTGGATTCTGTTGCCGCGGCTCTGGTTCAGTGCGTCTTCCGCACCTTTGCGGCAGGCATCCGCGCGCGCCTGGGCTTGGTCGCGGTCCAAAGGCTCCGGGCTGTGGTCGCGTCAGACACTTGGAACGGGAATCAGTCGTCGCCGTCGTCGCCCGACACCCAAGGCGGGTCGATGCCGTCAGGACCATACGGGCCGTAACACCAGTACATTTGGATGCCGCATAGGCCAGCACCTGATATCCCATCGAACATCGAGTTTCCGAGCCACGACATGCACGTGTCGTACTGACTCCAACACCCGTCCCAGTGGTGATGCGCGGAACTGACGTTGTTGAGTCCCTCGAGAGCTGGCCTACTGGGCCTGCTCTGCGTCTCTGCCATCTCGAACCAATCGGCAAGGTCGCGGAGTTGGGTCGATATTTTGTCCGGGAACTCGAGTCGGCGTTCGGCTGCCTCCATGCGTTGCAGCGTCGCGGTGTCTCCCTCGGTGTAGGCAGCCTCGATGCGGTCCAGCAAGGCACGGCGAAGCTCGAAGGCGTCCGGTTGCTCCTCGGTTCGGTTCTGCGCATTGGCGGGCGTGAGGACGCCTGCGGTCAGCGTCAGAGCGACGGCGGCTAGCACGTAGTTTCGCCTCATCTTGAAGCCTCTCTCCCCGTCTGGGGCGCCGTGTGGGGTGAGCGGCTACGTTAGCTGCACTATCCGGGTCACGCAAGTGGCTGTAGTGGCTCAGCAGGACTATCCCAAAGTCCCTTGTCATTGTTCGGCCGTGCCCTTCTGCTAGCCGGTGTGAGCGTGCCGGCTTCGGTGCAGGTGGTCGAGATGAGGCTTCAGGGCGCGGGGAGTCTCGTCGGCTTTGTGCTGGCTGGCGCGGTTCTGGCGCGCCGTGTCGATGGCGGACTGTCGTCGTCGGTTGGCGTGCGCTGCGCCGCGGTCAGTCGAGGTAGAGCCGCCGCGTGACCTGGCTCATCGTCGTCACCCGGGCGGGCGGCGAAGTGGCGCTGAGCCTGCGGAGCGTAGGGGAAGCGGCCGTTCAGGCGGAGGATCGCCGCGAGGCGACGGGCTCTGGTCGATGAAGCCGCGCAGCCGCACGGTCGAGCGTTTCCGGGGAACCTCGGACAGCATCCGGTGGAACGACGTCGTCGAAGAAGCGACGTAACGCTCCCTTGACGGACTGAAGTACGCACGCACGGCCGCCAACTGCGCCTGTGGGTCAGACGAGAAGCGACTCCCCGGTCGCCACCACGCCGCGCGCCCCCGAGAGCTTCGCCGCGTTCTCCACAGCCTCCGGCGACGGCGGCTGCGGCATAGTCAACCGACGGCGCACACCTTAGCGAGACGCGGAACTGCCCAACAGGCCGGGACCACCTCAGTGTGCCCCGCCTTCAAACGCGAACTTCCTACTCCGGCAGCAGCACCTTGATCGCCTCGGAGGGCTCGAAGACACTTAGAGTGACATCGTCCCAAGTCACGGACTCGATGGTCTGAGTCAGCTCCATACCCATGAAACTGATGACCACCCGGCTAGGGGCCATCAGACGGCCGAACTCCTTGTAGTCGCTTGAGCTGATGGTGATATCGGTAGTGCCCATCTCGTTGGTCTGTGTGGTCTCGATGCCTATCAGGAGGCCCGTTTCCTTGGCGAAGTAGTGCGACGATTCGTTTCCGTCCTCGTCAACCAGATCGACTTGGTAGGTCGTCTGGCCATTCCAGTCGGCTTCCCCGACCGCGGTCTGCTCGGGGTAGGTGTCGTCGTATTCCAGTTCGGCGTAGAACCGCGCCTCGCGCGCGATGTCCTTCAGCATCTGGCCATCCAGGAGACGCGTGCCCTGCATTGGATCGATGGCCCATCCGATCTCACCGTTGTAGGCTCGTAACATCTCGCCGACGCCGGCTATGTTCGTCGACTCGAGGTACTTGTCGGGCGCCATCTGGTAGATCGTCGTCTCGCCGGACATTCCCATCGACGGCATCTCGAACGTCGCCTTGATGGTCGAAGACGTATGCGAGCGCACAGCTTCTTCGCCACCGAGGGCCTCGATGTAGCGCGCAGTGATCTCCTCGGGCGACAGCAGTTCCTGGTCGTCGGCGAGGAGCGGCGCGGCGGACACCGCGGCTCCCAGGAGCAGGGCGCAGCCGGCTAGCGAGAGCGCCTTGCGGCGCTGGAGGAAAACGGACATGAAGAGTCTCCTGTGTTGGGTCGTGAATGTTCGTTCTTGACTACGCGGAAGCGATGATTCGGTTGCGGTCACCGGCGGGTTCGTCAGCTCGCCCACTTGCGGGCCGCGGCCAGAGCTTCCTCCGACGGGGGAATGGTAGGCCGCAGCCGTGACGTCGTGTTGAACGGTTCCGTGTCGATCTCGTCGAGGCTCACGTCGCCGGCGAGCACCGCCCGCTTCCACGCCTGCTGCTCGTCTTCGCGGGCCTGAAACTCGGGCATCACCTCACGGGCGAACAGTTCCAGGCTGCTCATGATGTCCTCGTGGGTGTTCTTGCCGGCCTGGTTGAGCAGGATGACCTGGTCGACGTGGGCCCGTTCGAGTTCCCGCAGGCGCTCGCGGATCGTCTCCGGCGAGCCGATCAGTTCGCTGTCGGAGCGCTTCCGGCCTTCGGGCGTCTGCTTCCACTCCTGGTAGCGCTCCCAGAAGTTGTTCGTGCCGGGCTCGAACGGTCCTTCCTTGTTGTAGAGCTGCAGGGCGAACTGGAAGAACGTCCAGCCGTCCGCCTTCCGTTGTGCTTCCTCGTCGGTCGGCGCGCACATGAAGCCGCTGACCGTGGCCAGGTTCGGATTCGTCCGGTAGTCGCAGAGCTTGCGCTGGTCGCTTACGAAGGTGTTGTAGTAGGCGTTGACCCAGGCGCGGGCGGAGTCGAGGTCGGCGAACTTGAAGCACAGCGCGCCCATGCCGCGGTGCGCGGCGTAGCGGATCGTGTCGAGCTGCGAGCAGGCGACCCAGAGGGGCGGGTGGGGCCGCTGCAACGGCTTCGGGATCACGTTGCGGAGCGGGAAGTCGAAGTAGTGGCCGTGGTACTCCCAGCCCTCGTTCCAGAACATCGGGAGGCAGGCCTGGACGGCCTCCTCCCAGACGATCCGCTTGTCGCGGAAGCTGCGGCCGAAGGGATGGAGTTCGGTGACGCTCGAACCCTCGCCGAGGCCGAGTTCGACTCGGCCGTCCGAAACCAGGTCGAGCGTCGAGACCCGTTCGGCGACCCTGGCCGGATGATTCGTCGTCAACTGGACGATGCCGTGACCGAGGCGGATGTTCTTCGTCCGCTGCGACGCGGCGGCCAGGAACACTTCGGGCGCCGAGCTGTGGGAGTATTCCTCCAGGAAGTGGTGCTCCACTTCCCAGGCGTAGTCGTACCCGAGCCGGTCCGCGAGTTCGATCTGCTCCAGCGAGTTCTGAAGCAGCCGATGCTCCGAGTCCGGCCCCCAGGGCTTCGGTAGCTGATGCTCGTAGAAGATGCCGAATTTCATAGGCCGCCGACAGTACCACTGCGGGTGCGGCGGGCTGCTAGGGTCTCGCGGCGGAGGTAACGGGCGATGGCAGCGATGACAGCGGACGAGATTCAGGCGGCGTGTGGCGAGCTAACCGGTTGGGAGGCCAACGTGGAAGCGCCTTCCATCGCGCGGGAGTACCAGTTCCCGACTTTCCCGGCGGCGGTGCGTTTCGTCGACTTCGTGGCCGAGCTGGCGGAAGCGGCGGACCATCATCCGGATATCGACATCCGTTACAACCAGGTTCGCCTGACCCTCAGCACCCATTCCGCGGGCGGCGTGACCGAGAAGGACTTCGCTTTGGCGCGTGCGATCGACCAGAGCTGACCTGGCGGCCGACCGGCGAGCGATGACTCAACCCCTGAAAGCGGCTCCGGGACGTTTGCCCGAGGCGCCCTACTACCTGCCGGTCGGCAACGAGGTCGAGCTGTTCCTCGCCGCCCACCGGGCGCGCATGCCGGTGCTGCTCAAGGGGCCCACGGGCTGTGGCAAGACGCGGTTCCTCGAGCACATGACGCATCGGCTCTACCGGGGAAGAGACGCGGCGGCGCGTTCGGGGATCGAGACGCCTCTCGTCACCGTGGCGTGCCACGAGGACCTGACCGCGACCGACCTGGTCGGCCGCTACCTGCTCGAGGGCGACGACACGGTGTGGATGGACGGTCCGCTGACCCGCGCCGTGCGCGACGGTTCGATCTGCTACCTGGACGAGATCGTCGAGGCGCGCAAGGACACGACGGTCCTGATTCACGCGCTGACGGACCACCGCCGCATCCTGCCGATCGAGAAGCGCGGCGAGATTCTGCCCGCGCACCCGGACTTCCTGCTCGTCCTGTCGTACAACCCGGGCTACCAGAGCGTCGCCAAGGACCTGAAGCCGAGCACGCGTCAGCGCTTCGTGGCGCTCGAGTTCGACTATCCGCCCCCCGAGGTTGAAGCGGAGATCATCGCGCACGAAGCGGGGATCGACCTGACCCTTGCGCGGGACCTGGCCGAACTCGGCAAGCGCATCCGCAACCTCCACCACCGCGGCTTCGACGAAGGGGTCAGCACCCGCCTGCTCATCTACACGGCGCAGTTGATAGCCGGCGGCATCGGCGTGCGCGAAGCCTGCGTCGCCGCGATCTGCCGGGCGATCACCGACGACGACGAGGTCCAGCGCGCTGTGACCGAGGTGGCGTCGACGCTGTTGCCTTGACCGCGGTCGCCCTCGACGACGTCGCCCGCGTCCTCGAGATCTACGTCGAGGCGATGCTGGCGCGCCCGGCCGAGGTCCGGCCGCTCGCGGATCTACAAGCCAGGGACAGATCGGGTGCTGGGCATCTCGACCTGGAAGGAGCGGCAGCCGCCGGCCGGCCGACGACCGACGGCGCCGCCTTCTACCTGCCGGAGCGGATCGACCGGTTGCCGGACACGTACGGCAACTCCATGGTCTACCGGATGGCCGTGCTCCACCAGTTGGGCGGCGTGCTGTTCGGCACCTACCGGCGGGGTCCGCTCCGGTTCGCGGACTTCTTCGCCGGGTTCGATGAGCCCGCTCTCGCCCGGGCGCTGTTCGCGCGGCTCGAGGGTGCGCGCATCGACGCTGCTCTCGCGCGTGTCTTCCGGGGGGTGCGCCGGGATCTGCTGCGGCTGATCGACGATGCCCTGGATTCGTTGCTGAGCCTGTCGTTGAGACCGTCGTCTCGTCGACAGCCGCGCGAAGCGGCCCTGTTCGATCTGGCGCGGGCGCTGCTCGTCGAGCAGCGCTCCCGATTGGACGTGGGCGTGGCAGACACGGATGCCGCGAGCCGGATGTCGGTGCGATTCGAAGAAGCGGCGACGCTGTTGAATCCCGGCGCCAGCGTCGATCACACCCTCCGCGCCGTGCGCGCGCTCTATCCCGAGTTCGCCGCCCTGCGCGCGGCTTCCTTCCTGTCCGGGCCGGCCCCGGCCGACGACGGCGCACCTCGGGATCGCGGCGCCGACCCGGACTCCGAAGCCGAAGCCGAATCGCTCGAACTACCGGCGCCCGCACACCACGGCGACCCCGCACCGGAGCGAGTCGAGCTGCGCCGGGAGTGGCAGGAGCTCGCTTCCGAAGTCGAACTGCGGGACGACGTGGAACCGGGCCCGATCGCCGCCGGCCTGATGGAGCAGTTGCAGGTCGACGAGCTGGGCGTACTCAGCCTGCAGGACGGCGATCTCTCGGGCACCGCCGGCCTGCCGCTGACCGACCTCGACATCACGGGGGCGATCGAGGCCGAAGGGGGCGAGGAAGAGGCGACGCCGATCGAACTCGACCCCGACGAGTTGGCGGCCCGCCTCGAGGAGCTGTCGAAGCGGCTGGAACGCGAGCTGGCGGAGGCCGGGCTCGACCGGGAACAGGTCTACTACTACGACGAGTGGGATCACGAGCTGGCCGGCTACCGCCGCCGCTGGTGTCACCTGCGGGAGAAGGTCATCGAACCGCCCGGCACCGCTCCGAACGAAGCCGCGGCTCCGGCGGGCCGGTTCGTCGACGAGACGAGGCGCCATCACGCCGACCTGCTGCGGCGCGTCAGGAAGCAGTTCGAGTTGCTCAAGCCGGAGGAATTTCGGCGCATGCGGCGCCTGATCGAGGGCGAGGAGCTCGACCTCGACCGGGTGGTCGAAACCCACGTCGACCGCCGAGCCGGCCGCCCGCCGGACGGCGCCGTCTACATGAGCCGCCGCCGCCAGCACCGCGACGTGGCGGCCGCCTTCCTGCTCGACATGAGCGCCTCGACCGACGCGGAGGCGCCGGTCGACGAGCCTGAACCGGCATCAGGCCGCGAGCCGGAGCCGGAGTACGTCGGCGTGTTCGACGACTTCGACTGGCCGGACAACCCCCAGCCGCTGCCGCCTGGGCGCCGGGTGATCGACATCGAGAAGGAGTCGCTGGTGCTGATGGCCGACGCCCTCGAGACCCTCGGCGACGACTACGCGATCTACGGGTTCTCCGGCTTCGGCCGCAAGGAGGTCGAGTTCTTCGTCGCCAAGGAGTTCGACGACGATTTCGACCGCGGGGCCGAGGACCGGATCGCCGCGATGGAGCCGAAGCGCAGCACCCGGATGGGGCCTGCTATCCGCCACGCCGCCGCCAGACTCGCCGAGCGCGAGGCGAAGGTCAAGGTTCTGCTCATCCTCTCCGACGGTTACCCCCAGGACTTCGACTACGGCAGTGACCGCGCCTCCCGCGTCTACGGCATCCGCGACACGATGGTCGCGCTTCGCGAGACGGAACGCCAGGGCATCTCCACCTTCTGCATCACCGTCGATCCGGCCGGCCACGACTACCTGCGCGAGATGTGCCCCGAGCGCCGTTACCTCGTCATCGACGAGATCGCCGCCCTGCCCAGCCAGTTGCCGAAGGTGTACCGCGGGCTGACGAGTTGACGGAGAGCGGGTAGTACACAGGTTGTTACGATCACCCGGTCGCCGGCTGCGCCCGATGTGGCGCGGTGCAGTGAGGCTGGATCGTGTACGTGAGAGCGCGGGCTGGCGTGGAGGCTCAGTTCATGGCACAGGCTGCACCAAAGACCACAGGCACCGGCGACACCCGTCCGGGCTGGAACGTCGGTTGGCCGGTCGAGGAGATTGCCGGCTTCTGCAGGCGCTGGCAGATCATTCGGCTTGGCCTCTTCGGCTCCGTCCTCAGGGAGGACTTCGGTCCAGACAGCGATGTGGACATCCTCGCCCGGTTCCATCCGGCAGCGAAGCACACTCTGCTCGATCTGGAGCGGATGGAGGATGAACTGGAGTCCATCCTCGGCCGCGACGTGGACCTTCTGAGTTGGCGTGGGGTCGAGCGCAGTCGGAACCGCTATCGGCGAAAGGCGATTCTCGGCTCAGTGGAAGTCGTGTATGACGCGTGATCTTGCCACTGTTGCAGACATCGTCGAGTCAGCGAACGCGATCCTCGAGTACGTGGACGGCGTTACAGAGCAGGAGTTTCTGGTGGATGCCCGTTTGCAGGACGCTGTCATTCGGCGCATCGAGGTGATCGGCGAGGCCGCCGGCAGGCTTTCGGCTGCTTTCCGAGAGGAGCGGGCGGGAATCCCCTGGCGGGAGATCCGAGGAATGCGCAACAGGATGATCCACGTCTACGACGACATCGATATGAACCTGGTGTGGCGGACTATCCGGAGTGACATTCCTGGTCTTCTCGCTGAGCTGGCGCCCTTGGTTGCCGCGGACCGCGCTAGCGGCTGAGGCTGGCGACCCGCTGTGAACGTCAGAGGCCGACAGGACTTCGTGGAGCAACTCGCGAACGAGAATCGAGTGTTCTATGAGACCGCGGACGGGCGCGGAGTACTGCGGGCCATGGAACTGCCGTTCGAGCATCGCTGGATCTACCTCTTCGAACTGATCCAGAACGCGGTAGACGCCCGTGCGCGATCGATCGCTATCTCCGTCGGCGATGACGACGATTCGTTGACCTTCGAGCACGACGGAGATGATTCGATTGATGAGAGCGATGTGCGCGGCATCTCGAAGGTATTTCGATCGACAAAGGGCGCTTCGTCTGTCGGCTTTATGGGCATCGGCTTCAAGAGTGTCTTCGGCCGTTTCCAGGAAGCCAGAATCTCGGACTCGCGTTGGACCTTCCGCTACGAGATGAAGAACGTAGTCGGGGAAGAGTATGGGGACGTTCAGCCGGATCTGCTGGGAGCCGTGGTTCCGATCTGGGACGACGGGATCGAAGCACCGACCGATGGATTCACGACGCGCTTCGAGTTACGCGGACTGGTGCATCCGCAGCATGGCCTTCGATCCGACCTGACTGAGTTCTTGCCGGATAGTGACCGCACGCCTCTTGCGATCCTTGCCGACGCAGGGCTTGAGTACCTGAGTGTGGACGGGAGGGTCTGGGAACTGGGTGTGGCTGATCGACGCGACGGTAACCGGGAAGCGGTTGCCCTCTCCGAGGGAGAGAACCTGCTGTGGCAGCTCTTTCCGGTGTCGTACCAGCCGTCAAGAGAGGCGATTGCGCGTTTTCTCGAGCACCGTCGGATTCAACCCAGTGAGGAGGAAAAGGACCGCGTGTACGCCGAGGCGGGCAGGGCGCGCCGAGTACTTGGAATCCTGCCGCTGGACGACCATGGCGTACCCGCGCCGCCACAGCGCGGTCGGGTCTACGCCACCCTTCCGACTGACGTCGACTTGCCCTTCGGTCTGCACATCAATGCCGACTGGCTGTTGAACGTCTCCCGGACGGGCCTTAAGGAGGTCGACGACAACCCGTGGCAGCGCGACATCGTGCGAGGGGTTGTCGACGTGGTGGCGAGGTTTCTCCTGTGGGTGGCTGCTACACAGTCGGAGCCGGATGCAATCAAGGCCGCCTTCGAGGCACTTGCTGCTCCGTCCCAGGATGCTGGCCGGTTGGAGTCGTTGTTTGCGGACGAAAGGTGGTTGAGCCGATTGCACGACCGGCTTGAAGAAGCTGCGGTTGTTCCGGCGTGGTCCACGCGTCGAGGTTTGTTGAGCTTCGTCATGCCTGGAGAAGCGGTGCACCCGCCGGCGGCCTTGGCAAAGGCGCTTGAGGACGATGTGGACCTGGTTCCGACGATCCTCCTTGGTGGGCCGGTCCTCGCCCGAGCCGTGCTCGGGAGGGGCGGTAGAGAACTCCTGGAGCGAGCGGGGCTCCTGGAGGAGTTGGCGCCGCACGATCTCGAACGGACCTGGTCCGGAGGTCTTGAGGAGTGGTGGGAGTCCCTGGAGGGTGACGAGTCGGATCGTCGGGACACCCTGTTTCGCCTTTGGGGGGCGGTGGCCGAGCTGTCGCCTCCGCCGGCACCCCGGTCGATGTTCGGCGCGACCGGGAGGAGTTCCGATGATTCTCGGAGGTCTGCGCGACTGCCTTGTGTGCGAACTGCTGCGGGCGACTGGCGCGCTGTAACTGATGTGGCGTTCTTCAAGGAGGCGCCTCCGTCGGAACAAGAGCCTGGCGGCGTCAAGGTGAGGGACCTCATCCAGAACCATCTACCGGATGCTGGCGGCCACATTTCGTATTCGTGGACTAGCGCCCTTGGTACGAAGTCGAGGAGCGAGGCGCCGTCGGGCCCGCTCTTCAAGGCGTTGAAGTGGCTGGAGAGAGAAGCGACATCGATCGACTTGAGTGACGCCATTTCCGGTGCAATAGATGCGATTTCCGAATCGCCCGATCCGGATTGGGCCGTGCTGTTGCCTTTGGGACACTGGTCTATGCACCGAAATCGCCCCGATCTCCTAACGCACGTCCTCGTGGATGCAGATACCGGTCAGAGGGTCGTACCGGTTGGCGATGCGCTGGTGGCCGATCCCTACGTAGAGCGTGGCGACGTCCGCCGGCAGCTCTTGCCTCGCGTTCCGGCGATCGCGGCGGCCTATGGAGACGAAGACCCGGCCAGCAAGAGCGCGCAGGAATGGCGCCAGTTCTTCGAGAAAGCGGGGGCTCAGGGCACTTTGGCCGTGCGGCCTATCGAGAAGCGGCTGAGCCAACACGACCGTCGGACGGCGTCGGACTTCTTGGGGCTCGATCCCGGACCCGCCAACAGGAACGGCTACACGCTGAGGGACTTCAGGGTCGAGCCTCGCATTCCCGAACCTGACGCCGAAGGGGACGTCAGGCGGGCGCTCGCACCTTGGATGGAGGACGGATTCAGTTCGTTGGCAAACCATGGCCGCAGAATCGCGACGTTCTTCCACTACGTAGGTAAGACAGCCGTGGGGTCACGCTCGAGCTTGTGGTTGCGGAGACTCGCTGATCTCCGGTGGGTGCCATGCGACGATTCTCGACTGCGCGCACCAAAGGACGTGCTTGCCCGTCCAGATCCGGCGCGAAGTGATGCGCCCGTGGCGTTGCTCTCGGACGAGCTTGTCGGAGTCCTTGAAGCGGAGGGACTCGAGTTCGGCACTGCGGTTCCCGAGGCTCCGGCGCTTCGCAGGTTGATGGCTCTGGGAGACTCCCTGGGAGCGACTGAGCTTGCAGATCTCCTGATCGAGGTTCGCGAGAGCGCTTCGATCGAGGATCGCGACCAGCTTGCCCAGATCGTGGGTGATCTCTCGGTGCCGTCTGAGTCGGGCCAGCGGTTTCCGCTGAACCGAGTGGTCCGACGTGCCGGAGCCGGCGGGAGCATTCGGGGCGCCATGGGAGGCTGGATTCTCCCATTGGACAGCGTTGAGGAGCCGCTTCGGAAGGAGTTGCTGCAGGAGGCCTTTCCGCACGAGTTTCCCGCCACCACGACGGGGGAGCAGGCTTTGGACTACCTTCGGTGGGTCTGGAAGAGGGCTGGTACCTCGGGGGAAGGTCTCGCGAACCAGGTTCGAGATGTCCTTCCGGCGGCGTACACGTACTGTCTGGACGACTGCGTGGGCGACGAGGCCTTGGCTGGAAGGTGGCACCAGGCGATGCCCGAGGCCGCGGTCTTCTCGGAGCGAGAGTGGATCCACCTTGCCGCCGCGCCCGCGCCCGTCTACTTTGACGATTTGGAGGACCGGAGATTCGCGCCTAGAGATGCCTCGACTCGTACGGCTACAAGCGGGCACTTGGGAAACTCCCGTGATCAGCAGAAGCGAACAGCGAAGGCGCTTGGCCTCCCTTTCTTGTCGGATCGTGTTCATCTTCGTTGGGAGGAGAGTACGGGGAGAGAGGCTGGGGACTGGATGCCGAGGTTCGAACTCATCGGTGGACTGCTCGCACATGCCCGGGAAGGCAGCCCGTCAGACGGAGGACCGGACGGAGGGGGCATCGGGCTCACACTTCGTCTTGTTGAGCGGCTCGAGTTGCGGGTGAGCGTTGGTGGGTCTGCGCCAGACCGAGTGCCCGTCAACGCGAGACTGAAGGAGGGTGTGTTGGTGGTGGCCGGGAGGCCCGTCGAGTTCGCTTCGGATGCCGCGGGCGAACTCGTGCGCGAGTTGGGCTTTAGGCAGCGGGCCAATCTCGCCGTAGCGCTCTCCGGAATGTTGGGCGCGATCGACGATGAGCTAGGCTTCTCGCTGGCCGCGGAGAAGTTCTCTCGCGCCTTCGCTCCCGACTTCGACCTGTCGGTACTTCGTCGAAGCGAGCGGGACATCCCGGAGTCGACTAACGGCGAATCGAGTCCGCCTGAGACAGCCCGCGAGAGCAGTGAGAGCGTTCGAAACGAGCCGACGCCGGCCGAACGCGAACGGGTTCCGGAGCCTGAGGTGGGAGGGGGTTCGTATGATCTCAACTGGGCATTGGCGTCCCAGCGAGCTGCGGCAGCGAACCTCAGGAAAGCGCTAAAGGGAGAACTCGAACCGGAGAGTGAGGAGGAAGCAGAACCCAAGGACGAAGAGTCGATCACCCGCGACTCGGCTACGGATCTTGGTGACGAGGTCTATCGTGAGATTGCCGCTGCCTACGAGCGTCTCTTCGGGCGCGAACCGGAGTTAGGGGATCCCCACCAGACAGGATGGGATGTTCGGAGCCACGACCCAGAGACCGGGGGCACACGTCTGATCGAGGTCAAGGGCAAAGGGCTTCCCTGGACCGAAGACGAAGTGGTGGAGTTGAGCCGGGCACAGGTGGCCAAGGCATTTGAGGCACGGAGGGAGAACGGCTCCTCCTGGTACCTCTATGTCGTCGAGCGAACCGACCAGGAGAGCTTTGAGGTCCTTCCCATCAGCAACCCTGCCGAAATGGCGACGAAGTGGATCCTCCGGGGCGGCGAGTGGCGGATGATTGCGGACGAACCCCGGCGAGTACGCCACGCATCAGGAGCGGCTGACTCCGGCAGCAAGTGACCGTTACTAGTCGTCGTTGGACACAAGCACGCCCAGAGGCGGTGCTCCGTCCGGACTCTCGAAGTCCACGCCGAGCAGCATCGCGACGAGGTCGGCGATGTCGGTCAGCCCCATGCGGTGGACGGTGCGGCCGGCTTCGAAGCCGGCGCCCCAGCCGACGAAGCCGGTGAGGATCTCGGGGAAGTCGGTGGGGAAGTGGCCGTGGGCGCCGCCGTCGGTGGGGCGCACGGCGTCGCCGGAGGCGTCGGAGCCGAAGCTGGTGCCGAGGGCGCCGGCCAGGGCCAAGGGGACGCTCGGGCTGGCGCCTATCTCGTCGAGTTCGTCGCGTTCGACGATGCGGAACAGCCGGCCGATCGGTTGAGGCAGGTCGGCGAGGATGGCGCGGACTGCCTTCAGCGCCTCTTCGTCCGCCGCGTCTCGCAGGTGAAGGAAGGTAGAGCCACCGCTGGGGTGGAAGGTGGCGCGCCACTCACCGCGGTCGGGTTCCGTGCCGTGGAGACCGGCTTCGGCAAGCCAGACGTTGGGCATGACCTGAGTGTGGAGGTCGACGAAGCCGTGGTCGCCGGTGATCACGAAGGCGGTGCGGTCCAGGATGCCGGCGCGTTCCGCGGCGTCGCGGACCGCGCCGATGGCCCGGTCGGCGGCGCCGAGGGCGCGCCGGATGCGATCCGATTCCCGGCCGTACGCGTGCTGGGCGGAGTCGGTCGTGATCAGGTGCAGCGCCATCAGAGCCGGCCGGTGGGTTTCCAGGACGTAGGCGGCCATGACTCCGGTCGTGTCGTCGCGCGTGATGTAGGCGGCGGAGTAGTTGCGCAGGTTGAGGTGGCCCGTCGCTTCCCGCTCCAGTTCCTGCCACAGGCCGGGCGTGCTGCCCTCGCGCATCGGCAGCAGGCGGTCGACGTTGGGGTCGAGGGAGTAGACCTCCGGCACGAGCCAGTCGACCGGCGCACCCACGGTCACCGGCCAGGAGATCGCCGCGGTCTGTCCTCCGGCTTCGCCCACGGCGTCCCAGAGCGTGGGAACCTGGATCGCCGATTCGTGCCAGTACCACTCCCCGCTCTGGCCCTCGGGTTCGAAGGGCCGGTTGTAGTAGATCCCGTGCCGGGCGGGCAATGCGCCGGTGACGATCGTCGTGTGCGACGGGTAGGTGACTGTCGGAAACACCCCGCGCACGCCCTCGGCGTGCGCGCCGTCGCGCGCCATCTGCTGGATGTTCGGCGCCGGCCAGGAGGAGCCGGGGAGGTAGAAGTCCGGCCGGAAGCCGTCGACTGAGACGAGCACGACGTGATCCGCCCGCGGCTCCGCCTGCGCCGCCAGCGGACCGGTGGTCAGGAGGAGACAACAGAGGACGGCGCCGGCGACGGCGGGGAGACCTGGCAGCCCGCGCCGGAGACTGCTGTCCACGGTTGCCGGCGTCACGTCCGAGGCCCTACACCGCGGCGGCGAGCCGGCCGTCGTAGATGCTCTGCCGCATCTCTTCCAGCTTGTCGAGGTAAAGCTGCCGGTACTCGTCGTAGTCGAGGTCGAACGGGGCCTGACCGCGCTCGAAGCCGGCGAAGGTCTGGTTCGGACCGTCCTCCGCGAACGGGCGCATCGCCTCGACCTGTGCCTCGAACTGGTCGACCAGGCGCGGGTGCTCGGCTAGCAGGCGCTGCAGGATGTAGACGCCGAAACCGATGTGCCGGGCCTCGTCGCGCTGGATCAAGCGAATCCCGCGGTTGAGCGCCGGCAGCTTGCCTGTCCGCTCGAAGATCTTGTAGTAGATCGGGTAGCTGGCTTCCGCGCCCACGCCCTCGACGTAGAAGTGGTAGAGCATGATGGCGTTCAGCAGCGCCTCCGGGCTGTCGTCCTCGAACAGGGCGCGCATCGCCGCGGGCAGCCGGGTCGAGAACATGTCGCCGTGCAGGTTGGGGTACGGGATGTCGACCCCGAACCGGCCCGGCAGCGCCTCGATCAACCAGGTCTCGAAGAACTGGACGTGGCGGGCCTCCTCGTACATCTGCGCGGTGACGTACATCTCGTCTTCCAGCCGGCCGTCCTGGCGGAAGCGGAACTGGAGCGGCGCGAGTTCATGGGTCACGCCGCGCTCGCCGACCCGGAAGCCGGAGATCAGGCGGATCAGCAGGTTCCGCTCGTCGTCCGAGAACGACATCCAGTCGGAGCGCTCCTGCGAGAAGTCGATGTCGGCGGGGTTCCAGGAACGCTCGTGGGAAGCAGTGAAGAGTCGCATCGGAAGCGACGAGTTGTCGAACGGCATGGTGGACCTCCTTGAGGAGTGGATTCTACCCGCCCGGGCCGGTTGGCGGATGCCGGGAGTGTCAGTGTCGGCGGAACGCCCGGACCAGCAGCAGCATGGCCACGGCCATGAGCAGCGACCCGGCCAGGAGTGGGGCGCCGGGCAGCTCGAACGGAGCGGCGTCGGAGGTGAAGTAGCTGAACACGCCGCTGGTGAAGACGAGCGGCGCCACGATCGCCGACAGGCTCATCAGCGACGTCAGGGCGCCCTGGATCTTCCCTTGCTCGGTCGGCTTCACCGTGCCCGCGATGATCGCCTGGACCGCCGGTCCCGCGATGCCCCCAAGCGATCCCGCGAAGATCACCGTGACGAGGACCGGGCCGTTCGGTGCGAGGCCGTAGCCGGCGAAGGCCAGCGTGCCGATGCCGAAGCCGACCAGCACCGCCCTTCGCTCGCCCAGCCAGGTGACCGCGGGTCGCACCAGGAAGCCCTGGACCAGGGCTGCCGCAACGCCGACAGCCGCCAGCGCCAGACCGTTCTGGAACTCGTTCCAGCCATAGCGATAGCCGGTGTAGAGCACCCAGGACGTCTCCAGGCCGCGTTGCGCGAGCGCGAGCAGCAGAAACGCGACGGCCAGACTGGCGACCAGGGGGTAGGTGCGGAGGTGCGCGATGCTGGATGCGGGATTCGCCTTGCGCAGTGAAAAGGCGCTCCGGTTCTCCGGCGCCAGGGACTCGGGCAGCACGAGGAAGCCGTAGAGCGAGTTCAGAAGGCAGAGACCGGCCGCTACGAAGAAGGGCAGCCGCAGGTCGATGCCGCCGAGCAGGCCGCCGAGGATCGGTCCCAGGATGAAACCGACGCCGAAGGCGACATTGACGAGCCCGTAGTTCCGGGCCCGGGTCTCGGCCGTCGAGATGTCGGCGATGTAGGCGTTTGCCGTCGTGATGCTGGCGCCCATCACGCCGGCGACGATGCGGCCTGCGAACAGCCAGCCGAGCGATGGCGCGAAGCCCATGACCAGATAGTCCACGCCGAGGCCGAACATGGAGAGCAGGAGGACGCGCCGGCGGCCGAAGCGATCGGAAAGCGCGCCGAGGATAGGCGCACACAGGAACTGCGCCACGGCGTAGCAGGCCGCAATCGCGCCGACTGCGACGGCGGCCGACGATGTGTCGCCGCCTCTGAACTGCTCGACGAGTTCGGGGAAGACGGGGATGATGAGCCCGACTCCCAGCATGTCGAGCAGGATCACGGCGAAGATGAAGCCGACGCCGGGCTGGCGGCGCGGTGGCGCTTGGGAATTCGGGGTCGTCATCGTTCGGATCGGTGGCCGGCCGTGAAGCACTTTCTTACGTCGTCGGAGGCGCTAGAGTTACACCGTGGCTAGCACGTCTGCATCGGACCGGGGGGGCGCGCTCTGCGCGCTCGCCTTGGCCGCGGTGTCTCTTGCGTGCGCCGAGTCGCCGCCGCAACCCGACGTGAAGAGCCTTCGGGCTTCCTTCATCGCGCAGATCGAATCGATCGACCTTGTGAAGGACCTCGAGGTCTATGGCGACGAGATCCACTTCGCCCGGCCCGACGGCTCGGGTTCGGACGTCGAGTGGCGCGTCCGCGTCGACTCGCTGGAGGTAGGACCCTGGGCCGGCCCCGAGGCCGAGTTGGCCGGTCACGTCGTGTCGAGGTGGAGCGTCGCCGGACGCTCGGTGTCGGTCGAGATCGGCCCGGAAGGCCTGGTCACCGATATGCCGTTCTTCGTGCTCGACGCCGGTCTGGCGCCGGAGTGCTGGGCGCTCTGGGACGATGAGGCGCAGGCCTGGGGCTGGTGAGCGGCGTTCGGCCCAGGCGCTACGGCCGGACCCGGCTATGATCGCGGTACTCGAATGAACACGTCCAGGTTGGGGGGCAGGTACATGGGAAGCCATCAACGCTTGAACGTCGGATGGGCCGTAGCGGCTGCGGCTTCGCTTCTGGTTCTCGGCGTCGCCGGTGGCGCGACCGCTGCCAACAACAACGCAAAGGACGCGGATTGGACAATCCCCCGCACCGCCTACGGCCACCCCGACTTCCAGGGCGTGTGGGAGAACAACAACGGTACTCCCCTGCAGCGCCCCGCTGCGTGGGCGGGCAAGGAGCGGTTGACGGACGAGGAGTTCCAGGAGCTGATGGCGGCGGTCGCCGAAGCGACGAACCCCGGCGCGGACGCCCTGTTCGGCGACCAGCTCGTCCTGGCGGCGATCGAGCGCACGAAGGCGACGTCCTACGACCCGACGACCGGCAACTACAACCAGTTCTGGATCGCGGACCGGTACTTCACGAAGCGCACTTCCCTCGTCGTCGATCCGCCCGATGGCCTGATCCCGCCGTTCACCGAAGCGGCCCAGGAACGCCTCTGCAAGCGGGTGAAGCACCTGATGGAGCATCCGGCCGATTCCTGGCTCGACCGGCCGATCGCCGAGCGCTGCATCAGCTACGGCGCCCCCTTCATCTTCCCGGGCTACAACGGCTACCACCAGATCTTCCAGAGCCCCGACCACGTCGTCATTCACCAGGAGATGATCCACGACGCGCGCGTCATTCGGCTGGACGACGAGTCCGCTCTCGACGACGACGTCCGGCTGTGGAACGGCGACTCCCGCGGCCACTGGGACGGCGACACCCTGGTCATCGAGACGACGAACTACTCGAAGAAGAACGACTTCATGGGCTCCTCGGAGCAGCTCAAGATCACCGAGCGGTTCACGCTGACGGACCCGGAGACCCTGGAGTGGGAGGTCACGGTGAACGACCCGGGGACGTGGACCAAGCCCTGGACGGCGTCGATTCCCCTCAAGCGCACAGAGGACGCGATCTACGAGTACGCCTGTCACGAGGGCAACTACGGGATGGAGGGCATGCTCGCCGGCGCCCGTGCCGAAGAGGCCGCGAACAAGCCGAAGCAGCTCGACCCGGGAGTCGTGTTCCGGTATCCGGGACTGACCTGCGACTTCTGATCGGTTTCTCGCGATTCGCGGTGATTCAGCGGATCACCCGAACCTCGATTCCCTCTAGATCGACTCGCTGCCACGACCTGTCGGTGGTGAGGACCGGCAACTCGAAGAACGCCCCGGTGGCAAGGCAGGCGCGGTCGCCCAGTCCAAGGCCCGCCGTCGCCGTTGCTGGGCGCAGGGCCCCGCTTGACAGGGCCACGTCGGAGTCGAAGGGCAGTGTGTCGATCCTGAACGCCGCCAGAGTGCTCTTTACGTCGGAGCCTCTCCACCCACGATAGTGGAGGAGGGCGGCAACCTCCGCCAGGTTCACTGTGGAGATTGCCGCGCCGTCACGCATGGCGGCCCTTACAACCTCGGCCCCGGGTTCGCGCCAGATCACGGCCAGGACGGCCGAGGCGTCAAGCAGGACATGGGCCACCTCAGTCTCGCGCGGCCTCTCTCCGTCGCTCCGCGATGAACTCGTCGACGACACTGCCTGTCCGTCCCAGCTTCTCGTCGTACTTGCGGGCCAGGGCCTGGGCGCGGGCAATCGCGGCGTCCAGTGCGGTCTCAACGGTGGTTATCCGGATCGTGTCGCCATCGAGATCCAGGATGACCTCCTGCCGCGGTCGAAAGCCGAGGGCCGTGCGATAGTGGGCGGGCACTACGAGCCTCCCTGCGGAGTCCACGACCGCGGTCGTCTGTGCGGGTGGGAGTGTGAGATTGTCTGCCATAGAACCGAACACTACCATTAGAGCAACGTGTGGCGCCTTGGATGTAAAGTCCCATCCGATTCGGTCGCGGCAACCACGCCGTTAGCCGGGCGCTAGAGCAGGCGGCGCGGCGGGACTGTGCGAACTCGTCTCTGGGCAGAGAGCGGGGCTCGCCGAGCGGACAGCCCCGACCTGGTTGAGGTCCGGGGGTTCCGGGCGGTTCAGCGACTGAGCATCTTCTCGCGGCGCTCGGCGCGGGCGAAGGTGAGTGCGACGATGGCCGCGATGGCGAGTGCGACGCCGATCCGATTCTGGATCGCGATGGCAAGCAACTGGTCGGCGTCAGCTCCCGGCACGGTGAGAGGATTCCAGAACGGCGAAATCCGCAAGCCAACCGGCGCCACGTACCAGTTCAGCGCGAGCAAAGCCATCGTTGCCATGGCGCCGCCGGCTTCGCTGCGGAACAAGGTGGCGAAGCCCATCGCTGCAACCAGGTGGAAGGCGGCGCCCTGCCCCGCTCCGTAGAGGGCCGCGATGATCGGGAAGGGGGTGAAGAACGCGAAGGTGACCGTTGCAATCAGGCTCAGGCTGATCAGCAGCATGAGGCCAGCGGCGGCGAGCTTCCCAAGCCAGACCCGACGAGCGCCTCCAGGTACCGTATAGGCGATCTCGAGCGTGCGCTGGTCCATTTCGCCGGCGATGATCCGTCCGCCCAGGAACCCAGCCAGGACCGCTAGGGGCAAGCCGATCAGAGTGGTTTGCGCGGTGGCCGGTTCGAAGCCGGGCCGCCTGCCGGCGATCAACAGCCCGGCCTGGATCGCCAACCAGGCAAGCGGGGCAAGAGGCAGCAGCCAGTGTCGTGGCCCGGCCATCACGACCGCGGAGAGTCGGATGGTCGTGATCATGGCCGCTTGGTCACTGAGTTGCCGGTAAGGAGGACGATGAGCGGCCACCGCTCGGCGGGGTGGGATTCCAGGCAAGCGGTGGCCGTCAGCCGACGGCTTCGTCTACAGGGCGCAGACAAAGGGCGCGAGCCTTGGCGCCATCTGGCCGGTAGCCAGCAGAATGTGGTTCCGGCCCAAGAAGCCGACTATGGCGACTACCGTGCCAATCGTCTGAACGTCCTCGGTGCAGGTTCCTCCTCGTCCGGTCACCGTTGCCATGTCCGTGTCCGTGAGTGGTTCAGGTCGACTGTCGTCGACGCCAGGCACGTTGGCTTCCGTGACCGCCATCGGCGGTTCCGCAAAGGCACCGCCGGCGCTCAACGCCAGCGCTACCACTGCCACGGGCAGGACTCTCTTCATCATGCCCGAGGCGCGGCGGCGGGAACTGGACCGCCTATGGACCTAGACGGAACTGGGCACGTTCTTCTGGTGGCAGCGCCTTCGCGGGGCTAGGTGGACGTGGCTGCGTGTTGATCGAAGACGGAGTTGCGACTTAGCCGCTGAGCATCTTCTCCCTGCGCTCGGCGCGGGTGAACGTCAGGGCGATGATCGCCGCGATCGCGAGGGCGGTGCCGATCCGGTTCTGAATGTTCAGCGCGAGCATCTGCGCCGCATCGGCTACTTCGACGGCGAGCGGGTTCCAGAACGGTGAGACGCGGAATGAGCCGAACAGCCGGTTGAGGCCGAGGACGCCGATCGTGGCCAGGGAGCCGGCCACGTCGCTGCGGAACAGGGTCGCGAAGCCCATGGCGGCAACGAGGTAGAACACGACTCCCTGCGTTGCTCCGTACAGGCCCTGGAGAACCGGGAAGGCCGTGAAGAAGGCATAGGTCACGCTGGCGAGGAGGACCAGGCTGACCAGGAGCATCAAGACCGCGGCGGCGAGCTTGCCGAGCCAGACCCGATGGGCGCCTCCGGGCACGGTGTAGGCGATCTCGAGACTGTGCTGGTCGAGTTCCCCGGTGATGATTCGGCCGCCCAGGAAGATGGCGAGCACGGCTACCGGCACACCGATCAGGCTGTTCTGCGCCGCCACCGGTTCCAGGGCAGGCCGCATGCCGGCTACCAGCATGAGCGCCTGTACTGCGAGCCACACCAGGGGCAGCAACGGCAGCATCCAGTAGCGGCGTCCGCCAAGCAACACCGCCGAAGTGCGAAGCAGCGTAATCATGCCGGCGCCTCGGTGCGCGCCGCCCGCGCGAGCCACAGGTAGCCGTCCTCCAGCGTCGGCTCGGCGGGGGCGGCCCGCTCGTCCGGGCGGCCGGTGGCGAGCACACGAAGGCTGCTCGTGCCGTCCGGTTCGGGCTTCTGGTCGGCCAGCACCGCGCCTTCGGGCAGCTCAGGCACTTCTTCTTCATCGGCCGTTCGCCACGACCACACCCGGCCCTCGGCTTCGCGCGACAGCGCGGCCGGATGGCCGTCGAACACCATTCGACCGCGGCTCAACACCAGGACGCGGTCGCACGCCACCGCCACGTCTTCGACGACATGGGTCGAGAAGAGCACGATCCGGTCCTTCGCGAGCCGTGAGAGCAGGTTGCGAAAGCGGACCCGCTCGCGGGGGTCGAGGCCGACGGTCGGTTCGTCGACGACGATGATCGGAGGCAACCGGAGCAGCGTGCGCGCCACCGCCACGCGCTGTCGCATGCCACCCGAGTAGCCGCCGATCTGCTCGTCGGCCCGCTCGTCGAGCCCGACCTCACGCAGCAGAGTCGAGATGCGATCGGTCCGTTCCGACTTGTCGATCTGGTAGAGCGCGGCGTAGTACTCGAGGTACTGGCGGGCGGTCAGACGGGGCGGCAGGCCGGCGTCCTGGGGCAGGTAGCCGACGTAGCGCGCGAGGCGCGTTCGGACACTGAGCAACGGTACGCCGCCGAGCGTGATCCGGCCCCGCGTCGAGTCGAGAATGCCGGTCAATTGCCGGAGCAGCGTCGTCTTGCCGGCGCCGTTCGGGCCGAGTACTCCGACCATGCCGCGTTCGACCTCGAAGCTCACCGCGGCCAGGGCCTTGACCGTGTCGATCGGCAGGTCCAGGCCGAACACCTTCGTTGCCGCGGCGCGCCAGAGGCGGAGGATCTGACCTCGCCAGCCGCGTGCGCGCCGGCGGCGGGAAGTCCGCCGTTCCCGGCGCATCGTCTCCAGCCGCGCCGTACGGCGCCCGAGCTGAACCAGCAGGATGATCGTGGAAACGATGCCGAGCGCGACGAACCCTCCCACTTCAGGATCGGCGACCATCTCCGGAACGACCAGCCAGGCGAGAAGCGCCCAGGGCAGCAGGGCCGTCAGCACGCCTTCGACGCCGCCCGGTTTCACGCGGCCGAGATCGTCGGCGCGGCCGCGTACGCGCCGGATCTCGCGCAGCAACCGGGAGCCGATCAACAGGATGGCGATCAGGACGCCGAGGATGATCAGGCCGCCGCGCATCCGCGCTGCCAGGGCGATGGCGCCGGCGAACAGGAGGAGAAGAGGCAGCAGCCGGTCGCGCGCGTCGGCCGGTTCGAAAGCCTGGCCTCCCTGAGCGGCGACCCGTCTGGCGAAGTCGGCCGTAGCCCGCAGCGCCCGGCGCACCGGTCCGGGAAGGCCGTACGTCTTGCGCAGGTGGCGGACCACGAGTCTGGGCGGGCCGGCGACCGTCTCCGGTTCGGGCGACGGCGGTTTCGGCAGCAGCCACACGGTGAGGCCGAGCAACGCCCCGGCGATCAGCACCGTGGTCGTGATCTGCCAGAACATCGACTCGATCACGCCGAACACGAACAGTGGCGCGGTCGTCGCAATGACGGCGCCGAGCCAGGCCAGCACGACCCAGGGGCCGACGCGGCTGAACAGTTCGTCGAGGCGCCGGAGGAAGACGAAGCCGACCGGGATGACGAGCAGGGTCAGCACGGTAGCGGTCAGGAGTCCGCCGATCACGAAGGTAGCGAAGGGAGGCCAGATCTCGTACTCGCGTCCGGTGGCGATTGCCAGTGGCGCCAGGGCCGCGACCGTCGTGGCGGACGTCATCAGCACTGGGCGCGCCCGCTCGCGGACCGCGGCGAGGGCGGCCGCGCCGGCGCTCCAGCCGGCCCCCAGCGTGTGTTGCTGCATCCGGTCGACGAGCAGAACGGCCGGGTTGATCGCCAACCCGAGCAGGACCAGCGCGCCGAGCAGAGCCATCGCCTCGAACCCGATGCCGGTCAGCACCAGGGCCCAGACTGAACCGAGCATGGCGAGCGGAAGAGCGATCAGGACGAGGATCGGCAGCGTCAGTGACTCGAACGTCACGGCCAGGACGAGAAAGACGAGCAGGACCACCGGGACCGCGATGCGCCGGAACCAGTTCGTGCTCTCCTGGGAGCGATCGAGCGCGATCGTCGTGCCCGCGGGCCGGTGGATGCTGGCGATCGCTTCGTCCAGGTTCCGGTCGAAGGCGTCGCGCGCCGGGCCTCGCCGCGGCACGTCCGGCGACAGGGTGTAGAAGACCTCGCGCTCGCGGACGCCGTTGTGGTGGGTGATGACCGGAGAAGGCGGCGCCTGCCGCACCTGCGCCAGGGCAACGACCGGCAGCACACCGGCTGCGGTCGAGACACGGAGCCGCTGCAGCCCGCTGAGCGACACGTCGCGGTTGAAGCTGCTGCCGTCTGAGGACTCGGCCTCGTCGCGCTCGTCTTCCAGCCGTTGGACGACGATCGGCAACTCCCGCCCGTTGGGGAGCGGATAGCCGGTGTTGATCCTGGTCCCTTCGCGGCCGGCCAGGTTCAGCATCGGCAGCACTTCGTCCAGGAGCACGCCGAAGGTGTCGAAGGCCCGGCGATTCGGACTCACGTGGAGTTCGTCCGGCCCCGGGCGGACCGCCGGGTAGGCGCTCGCGATGCCCTCGATCTCACGCAACCGCTCGGTGACCTGGGCCGCGAGGTCGGTCAACTGCTCGTTGTCGTTGCCGGAGAGGACGACCCTCGATGGGCCACCGCCGAGCAACTCCTGGGCACCGCCGCCCCCGCCGCCTCCGCCGCCGCCACGTCCCCCGGGACCATCCCCTTCGCCCGGATTCAGCAGTTCGGCGCCGGCGCGCCGAGCCGGCGGCCGCAAGAGCTGGCGCACGCGCCTGGCCGTCAGGTCCTCCGGTCGCTCGTCTTCGTCCACGAGGTAGACGGTGAGCGATCCTCCCTCTTCCCGGATCGCGCTCTCCACGCGGTCAACGCCCTCGACCTCCTGGATCGTCTCGAGACGTTCGAAGACGCGGAGCGCCGATTCGAGGCTTCCGCGACCCTCCGGCAGGCGGACGGCGAGTTGGACCTGATCGGCGATCGGCGCCTGCCCGGGACCGCTCGAAGCGACGAGGAACAGGGCGGCGATCACGCTCAGGAGGATCGCGACGACGACTCCCGTGACCCAACTGGCGGGCCGGCGCAGCGCGGAGGCGAGCACACCCGCGAAGAGAATCCGGGTGGGATCCGGCGGCGCCTGGCCGCCGAAACGCTCGCGCCGCTGGCGCAGCCTGGTCAACCGCCGGATCGCGGCCGGTGCGGCGAGGTGCCGCGCCAGCAGGGGGACCAGGCCGATCGCCACCAGCAGGGAGCCGAACAGCGGCAGCAGGATGGCCAGCGACAGGAGCCGGATCAGGTTCTGGACCAGGGTGGATTCCAGGTCGACGATGACGGCCGGCAGGAAGACGATCGCCGTCGTGACGGAAGCAGCGATGATGGCGCGGCCCGTGCGGCGAATGCCGCCCGCGGCCGCGTCGTCGGGACTCCTGCCGCGTTCCAGCCGCCGCTGGACGGATTCGAAGACGACGACGCTGTTGTCGACGATGAGTCCGATGCCGATAGCGAGCCCGAAGAGCGTGAAGAGATTGAGCGACAGGCCCGCCACGTAGAGGAAGGAAAGAGCCACCGCCAGGCTGACCGGTACGGCGACCGCGATCACCGCCACCGCGCGCCACTGCCGCAGGAAGAGGAACAGGACGAGGAGCGCGATCCCGAAACCCGAGAGTCCCAGGTTCCTCAACCGCTCGATCTGGGTCGAAACCACGTCGGCGCCGTCGAAGCTGATGAGCAGCCGGATGCCGAGAGGTGCGAACTCCTCGTTGATCTCGTCGACCCGGCGGCGCAGATCGCCGCCGAGCCGCACAAGGTTCGCGCCTTCTTCCTGGAACACGAAGATGCTGACTCCCGGCTCGCCGTTGACCCGGAACAGCGCCTGCTGGCGGCCCGAGCCGATTTCCACCTCCGCGACATGACGGACCAGGACCGGACGATTGGGGATGATCCGGACCTCGCCCATCGACACCGGGCCGGCAGGCCGACCGTCGAGCATGACCGCCGTCCGTCCGGCTTCGTCCTCCAGGCTGCCGAGGTAGCGCAGGCGCCCGGCCGCACCGCGGACGGCGGCGGTGACCTGCTCCGTCGTCACACCAAGCGCGGCGCAGCGGTTCGGGTCGACCCAGACGGTCAACTGGCGCGCGGAACCGCCGAAGACCATGATCTGGCTTACTCCTGGCACTGCGGCAAGCCGGGGCGTGATCTGCTCTTCGACCAGATCGTGCAACGCGTCCTCGTCGTCGGCACCGGTCACCCGCAGGATCATCGCGAAGCTGGACATGAGGCTGGTATCGTCGGCCTGCACGTTCAGGAAGGCATTGCGCGGCTGGGTCCGGGCCAGGTCGGCGGCGATGCGGCGCATCTCGAGTTCGCGCACCTTCATATCGACGCCGCGTTCGAAACGGACGGTGAAGCTGCCGCCGGCGCCGCTGACCTCGCCCCAGGTTTCTGCCACCCGGGGCAGGGTGCGGACCCGGGCCTCCAGCGGCATCAGGATCTCCCGCTCGATCGTCTCCGGTTCGCTACCCGGACGGAAGAAGCTGACGTTGAGCGAATCGCCCGTCAACGCGGGGATCAGTTCGACGGGCAGCCTCTGCCACGCGAAGCCCCCAAGCATGACGAGCGCCACGAAGAACATCGTCACCGCCACCGGGCGGCGGATGGCGAGCGTGTCGAGACCGGCTTTCACGGCGTGTTCCGGTTCAGGCGTCCGCGGTCCGCCGGCGGCGCCGGGTCAGCCTCAGCGAGTCGAGAATCAGGTACAGGCAAGGCAGCACCAGCAGCGAGCCCACGGTCGAGGTCACGATGCCGCCGATGATCGTGTAGGCCATCGGGCTTCGCAGTTCGGCCGCCTCGCCGGTGCCGACCGCGAGCGGCAGAAGAACGAGCACCGTGGTGAGTGTCGTCATCAGGATCGGCCGCAACCGGATCGCGGCGGCCCGGGCCAGGGCGGCTCGCCGTTCGATGCCCGCGACCATCAGCCGCCGCGCCGTGGCGATCAGGAGGACGGCGTCGTTTACCGCCACACCCGCGAGCACGATCAGGCCGAGCAGTGCCATCACGCCGACCGGCCTACCCATCGGCCCCAACGTGCAGGCGACGCCGAGCAAGGCGAGGGGGATCGAGAACAGCACGGTGAGCGGTTGCAGGAGGGACTCGAACGTTCCGGCGAGCACCATCAGGACGAGGACGATGGCCAGGATGCCCGCGAGCCGCAGTTCAGAGGTGGCGCGCAGGCGTTCCTCCTCCTCGCCGGCCAGGCGCACGATCAGGCCGGGGGGAAGATCGGTCGCCGAGATCGCGTCGCTCGCCGCGGCGATGGCACGTGGATAGTCGCTGCCTTCGGCGATCCGTGCCGTCACTTGCGCCACGCGCCGCTGATCGCGGCGAAAGACCTCGCGCGCTCCCTCCGTCGGCACGAAGCGCGCGACCTGGCCGAGCACGAGATCGGCTCCGGCGCTGCTGGTGAAGCGCAACCCGGCGAGTTCCTCGGGCCGGGGCTGGGGCAGGGACAGAACGACGTGGCGCTCCTCGTCGCCGACCGAGAGCAGCGTGACCCTGCGGCCGTCGAGCGCGGACTGGAGTACGCGGGCGATCGTCTCGAGATCGACGCCCAGGCCGTCGGCCATCGCCCGATCGAGTTCGATCCGTAGTTCGGGCGGGCCGCCCTCGAAGGACGAACGCACGTTCCAGAGTTCCCCTCGTGTGGCCAGAGCGTCGCGGAGGCTGGTCGCCGCGGCCCGCAGGTCGACCAGCGACTGACCGGCGATCTCGACCACGATCGGCGGACCGGATGAGCCTAGGGCTTCGGCCAGCGCCGAGGTTCCGACCTCCCATTCGATCTGGGTGTCGGGCAGGTCCGTGAAGTTCGGCGACAGCGCGCCCACGAGCTGGCTGCCGGTGGGACCCTCGGCCGACAGGCGTACCAGGAGCCGGGCAGTGTTCTCCTCGGTCAGTTCGGTCGTGACCAGCCGGTCGTCCTCCGGCAGCCGTCCGACCTCGGCCTGAACCGCTTCGAGGTGCTCACCGGCGGCCTGACGCACCGCCTCTTCGAGCGTGGACAGCGCGGCCGCGGTCGCTTCGACGCGTTGGCCCGGCGGCCCGACCATGCGCACCGAGAACTGCCGGGGGTCGGCCGGCGGAAGGAGTTCGCTGCCCAGGCCGAGAAGGACGTTCACGGCGGCCGCGGCGGCAAGCACGGCGGCGCCGACGACGAGCCAGCGCAGGCGGAGGAGGAACAGCACGAATCGTTCCAGCGCGCCGAAGGCCCAGCCGAGGGGACGCGCCTCGCCGTCGTCCGGATCCGTCGCAAGTGTGGCGTCGGCAGCGGGTGCTGCTTCCGCGACCCCAGCCGCCGGTTTGGCCCGCGGCAGGAACCAGCGCGACAGGGCCGGAATCAGCATCATCGCGACGGCGAGCGACGCGACCAGCGAGGCGGTGACGGTGAAGGCGATGCCCTCGATCAGCCGTGCGGCCAGCCCCTGCACGAAGAGGACGGGCAGGAAAACGACGCACGTGGTCAGCGTCGACGCGGCGATCGCTCCGGCGACCTCGCCGGTGCCGCGGGCGGCGCTGTCGGCAGCCGAAGCCCCGGGGCGGTGGCGCCGGTGGATGCTCTCGACGACGACGATCGCGTTGTCCACCAGCATGCCGGCGCCGAGCGCCAGGCCGGCCAGGGTGATGATGTTGAGCGAATGGTCCCAGAGCCGCATTGCGAACAGGGCGACGAAGAGGGAGACGGGCACGGCGGAAGCAACGACCACGGTCGGACCGAGCGAGCGCAGGAACAGGGCCAGGACGACGACGGCCAGCGCGATGCCGACCAGGGCGGCGCTCTGCAGGTCGGCCATCGCGTCCTCGACCAGGGCGGCGTCGTCGTTGACCATCGACACCTGCACGCGGGGCAGGTCGAGTTCCAGGTTCTCGAGCGCCGCCCGCACGGTGCGCGAGACCTCGACGGTGTTCGCGCCGGCCTCCTTGAACACCTGCAGGCCGACGCCCTCCTGGCCGTTGACGCGCACCAGATGGTCTATCTCCGCGTGGACGACCTCGACCTCGGCGACATCGGAGACGCGGATCGGTTGCCGGACCTGCTCGCCGCCGGTCCCCGCCTGGGTGCGATAGCGGATGACAACCCGCTCCACGTCCCGCGGGTTGCGGAAGCGGGAGATGCCGCGGACCAGGAAGACCTGGCCGCGATCCTCCAGCGTGCCGGCGTCGATGTCGACGTTCTCGGCCACGAGGCGCTGCTCCAGTTGGTTCAGGGTCACGCCGAATGCCTGCAGGCGGTAACGGTCGACCCGCACCCGCACCTCCAGTTCGCGCCCACCGAGCACGCGCACCTCGGCGACGTCGGCGAGCTGCTCCATGGCCGGCGCCACCTGGCGTCGCGCCAGACGGCGGAGTTCGGCGAGATCCGGACCGCCCGGCTCGGAGGCCAGCCCCAGGGTCATGACCGGCGACTGCCTCGGGTCGAGCTGGCGGACCAGGACCTCGTCGACTTCGGGGTCGGCGGCGACCGGGTTGATCGCCTTCTGGACCTCGATCAGCGCCAGGTCCATGTCGGCTTCCCAGTCGAAGCGCACCGTGGCGATCAGCCGTCCGGTGCGGGCGACCTGCTGGACCTCGCGGATGCCGCGCACGGTGAACAGGCGCTGCTCGACCTGCTCGCCGTAGAGCCGCTCCATCTCGGTCGGAGGCCGGTCGCCGGACCGCACCGCGACCACGATCGTCGGCGAGCGCAGGTCGGGGAGAAGGTCGATCGGCAGTTCGCGCCACGACATCCAGCCCACGAGGGCGAACGCCAGGGCGGTGACCGTGACCGCTACGGGCCGGCGGGCGGCGAGGCGGGCCGGGCCGGAACCTTCACCGGGAGCAGCGATCACGGTTGCCCGACCTCCTGGCGGGCGGCGCTAGCCGGACACCCGGACGCGCGTGCCGTCGGTCAGGGTCTCGAGTCCGCGCACGACGATCCGCTCGCCGATCTCCAGCCCCTGGCGGACTTCCGCGATCTCGTCGTCGCCGAGTCCGAGCACCACCTCACGCCGCACCGCGCGCTGGCCGTCGAGCACGAACACGACCCTCCGGCCGCCGCGTTCGGTGACCGCCTCGCGGGGAATGACCGGCACGGCGTTCCGCTGTTCCACGACCAGGGTCACCTCGACGAACATGCCGGGCCGCAGCAGGCCTCCAGGATTGTTGATCGCCACTTCGGCGCGAAAGGTGTGGGTTGTCGGGTCGACTTCGGGGGACAGGCGGACGACCGCGCCTTCGAAGGTGATGTCTTCCCAGGCGAAGTGTCGGAGCCGTCCCTTCTGGCCTGGGTGGACTCGTGCCAGTTCCGGACCCACCAGGTCGATGTCGGCCACGAGAGAGTCGACCGGAGCGATCCGCGCGACCTGGAACCCCGGCGACACGAGCTGGCCGTCCGCGATCGGCATGCCGCTCGTGTCGCGGGCAAGCTCCATCAGCACACCCCCGATCGGGGTCAGCATTCTGGCGCGGTCTTCCGTCAGCAGGCTCTGCTCCCAGGTCGCCTTGGCGTCTTCGAGCGCGGTCTCGGCCCGGCGCAACTCCTCGGCGGCGATCAGTTCCTGCTGGAACAGCCGGGCGCGGGCGTCCCGCTCGGCGAGAGCGCCCTGGTAGGCCTGGTGCGTCGCCCCGACCCGGGCCGCGAGTCGCGCATCTTCGCCCGTGACTTCCGCGATCATCTGGTCGGGGACTACGCGATCGCCCTCGGCGAGCCGGCTGCCGTTGTTGTTCCGCCCGATCTGGAGCCGGCCTGGTGTCTCGACCTGGAGCACGATGCTCTCCGCGGCGCGCAGCGTGCCGGTGGCGACGATCAGGTCCTCCACATCGCCGGTCCGGACCTCGGCGGCGCTGACGGGGACCAGGAAGTCGACGGTGTCCGTGGTGCCTGCCGCGTCGCAACCCAGGGCGAGCACGCAAGCGGCAGCCGCCGCGCCCAGCCACTGCCGCGCGCTCACGGCGCCCCGCCTCCGCCGGTCGGGTCGGCGCCGGCGCCGTTGTCGAGGCGCACGAAGCGCACGGCGTCGGCAGCCACGACGTTGCCGGTCGTGTCGTTGCTCAGTTCGAGTTCCACCGTCCCCGGGGCGAGATCGAAGTCGCCCAGCACGGCCCAGCCGATGCCCGCTCCCTGGGCGTCGAAGTCGATGGGACGGGAGCTCCCGGCGTTTCTGAGTTCCAGGTCGTAGGTGCCGAGGTTCAGGCCGAAGCTGACGTTGACCTGTACGCCGTCCCCGCCGTCGCGCGGGCGATCGCCTTCGTTTCCGATCCGCACTTCCCGCCTCACCTGGCCGCCACCCGGCACCGGCGACAGGGAGGGCACATGCATCTCCACCCGCCAGCGGCCGGCTTCCGGCAGTTCGGCGGTGTAGGTGGCTCGGCGGCTCCCGTCGCCCTTCGCGATGAGCGCGGTCGTCCGCCGGTAGCGTCCCCAGCTCGAAGGTTGTTCGTACCTGGACCAGTCAGCCGGAGTGCCGCCGAAGATCGAGTAGACGGGCAGACCCTGGTCGGTTTCGAGCGTGGGGGCGAAGATGCCGGCAAGACCGCCCTGGAGCCGCATGCCGTCCGCCTCGGCTTCGTCCGTTTCGACCGAGAAGCCGGGATCCAGGTCGTCGACCACGATGGTGCCGGCGCCGCCATCGAGGAACGCCGGCGTCCAGTCGGCCGGCCGGACGCCGCGGAGCGGTTCACTGTCCGAGATCGCCTCGTCGTCGAGCCGGGGCAACTCGATGGAGAACTCACGGCGGTTCAGGGACAGGTACGGGGATGCGAGCATGGTCCCCGGCGGTCGGGACGTGACGAGTCCGAACTCGACCGTCGTGTGCCCGGGGATGAGGACCGGCTCGCTCGAGTCCCAGCGCGCGCCGCCGGGGGCACGGACGGCATAGCGGAGCCGGAACAGGCCGGGCGCCGCCTCGCCGTTGCGGACGAACAGCCGGGTCTGGTACTGCGGCCCGCCCTGGTCGTCGTCCGGCAGGCGTTCCAGTTGCGCCGGGGAAACGAGGAAACCCGGCAGGTCCGTCTGGTGCAGGAAGTCGCCGACGAGACCGGGCAGATCGACACCCGCTTCCTCGGCGGCGCTGTGCAGATCGGCGGCGGTGAAGGTCGAACCCCGATGATCGCGCAGCAGGTTGGCGATCATCGCGGCGGTGCGCTCCCGCCCGGCGCCGTCGAGTATCGCGGTGGCCAGGGCGGAAGTCTTGAGGTAGAGCGCGTTCACGGCTTGCTTCGGGTTCTCCTCCACGTCCATGTCGGTCAGGGAGCTGCTGAGAACCGCGTCCCAGACACCGGGTCGGTCCGTGAGGGCCTTGACGATGCCGCTGGCGGCCGAGCCGCCGCCGGCCGCGAACTGGCCGGTGAACCCCCCCTGCATCACGTTCGCCATCGTCCAGCCGAACTCGCGGTCGAACAGGTGAGCGGAGAAGTACGACTCGCCGCCGTTCACCAACTGGTTCACCAGGTTGTGGCATAGCGCTTCCAGCGCCAGGGCCTCCGGGCCTCGGGCGCCGGTCTGGTACAGGAAGACGTTGCGGATGCCGCCGGCCTCCAGGTTGCCGCCGGAGTAGTCGAGGCGGAAGAACTGCTGCAGCCCGTTCGCCTTCGCTCTGGGCAAGCCGCCTTCCTCGTCCTCGAACCGCTCCGGATTCCGGAACCGGAACTCGAAGCGTGCGGTCGGCAGGCTGCTCTCGCTGATCAGCAGCATGCCGGGCGGGGCGCGTTCGGTGTCCATTCGCCAGCCGCCGCCGTAGGAACGGAGCGTCCAGGGGACCTCGACGAGGCTGAACTGCCTGTAGGGATAGGGCATCCCCAGTTCGCGGGCGGTGGAGAAGCGGTCGGCGGCGACCTTCTCGATCTCGGTCCGGGCGTCGGCGAAGTAGTCCAGGTTGCGCAGGTGGTTGGGGTGGAACAGGACTTCGACTTCGACTCCTTCGACCTGTGTCGTCCGACGGTCGAATCTGCCGGCGACCAGCATGACCTCCGGCACCGGGCCGGCGGGCGCGAATCGCTGGCCTTCGCCCGTGGGCTCTGCCATGCCCGGCCCCGCGACCGTCCAGCCGGAGGGGGTTCTGACGTCGAGGTCAAGCTCGAAGAAGTCCCGCGAACGCCGCCGTGGGTCATCGGCGCCGACCGACGCGCCCGGACGGGGGAGCCACGCGAGAGACGCGGGGAGCGCGACGTGGCCGCGTTCGACGGAACCGCTAAGGCTGCCGAGCATGACGATCTGCGCGTCCTGCCACTCGCCGGTGTTGAAGTCGACCGCCGAATCCAGGTAGGCGAAGCGGAGATCGGGTCGTCCGCGGGCGCGAACCCGGAGCCCGGTGACCTGATCTGCCGGTGGCGTCGGGCCGAGGTGGACGTCGAGCAGGCCGTTCTCGTGGTCGAAGTCGAGCGCCTGACCGGCAGCGTCCCAGACACCCTCCACCCGGAGGCCTGGATTCAGGCTGAACAGGGCTCCGTTACCGGTCGCGGGCAGGAAGTGGACTTCGAGGTCGAGGGCAAGCCGTCCGCCGCGTTCGATGTCGACCGAGCCTCGGATCGTCTGAACGTCGACGACCGCTTCGGCCCGGCGTTGCTCGTGTGCGGCGCGCCAGGCGTCCCTTTCGCCGATCTGGTTGCCGCTCCACGTGATCGCCGCGAGGATGAGGACGGCGCCGGCGGCGAGGCCCGCGCCGCCGGCAATCCCCCACAGGCGACGCTTCGCGTCGTCGAGACGGGGGTGGACGGCGACCGCGGTGGCCAGCAGGCCCACCGCGAGCAGGGCGAAGCTGCCCCGGTTCACGAAGTTGAAGCCGGTCCAGATCTGGGGCGCGACTTCCGAGATGTTGCTGATGAAGCCGCCGTTCAGAGCGAGCGGCGGCAAGAGATAGACCGGGACCCGAAACGTCAGGAACGTGCTGCCGGCGGCGAGCACGATGCCCGCCAGGGCGGCGATCAACCGGTTGTTGCTGACCAGGGAAACCACTTGCACGAAGGCGACGTAGAGGGCGAGCGCCGGCAGCGCCTCGAGCAGGAGGTAGGCCCAGACCGAACTCCAGAGTGCCGGTTCGCCGACGTACCAGCCGAAGGCGGATCCCGCATGGCCGATGGTTTGGATGAGGATCATGGCGGCAAAGGCCACTCCCCAGACCATGAGCACTGTGCCCAGGAAGCGGCCGAGCACGAGTTCGGCGTTCGAGTAGGGCCGGGTGTCGAGCACCTCGATGACGCGGTCACGACGGTCGCGGGCGCGCAGGTCGAAGGCGAGGAAGACGACGCCGAGACCCAGGATCGTCGTCTGGAACATGGCGGTCTGGCTTAGCAGGAACTTGGGGCTGATCGAACCGATCGTCGCCGAGAAGGACGAGAAGAGCCCGTGGATTACCCAGTAGTAGCCGTAGCTCACCAGGCAGGTGAGGATCGCGAGGCCCGAGAACAGCCAGAAGCGAAACAGGCGGCGAGTGGTCCGCATCTCGGTTCGGGCGAGCGACCAGACGTGGGCAAGCGAGATCACGGGTGCGCCTCCTTCCCGGTGCCGTCGTCCACGGGTGGCGGCTCGGCGAACTCGAGTTCGTCGTGCTCGCCGAAGTGCTCGTCGCTGACCAGCGCCTCCGCTCGGCCGCGGGCCACCATGAAGGCGAGATAGCCCTCCTCGAGGGTGGGCGAGGCGGCGATCCGGGCGCCCTCGGGGACGCCGTCCGGCGCGGCAACCGCGCGGTACGTCGCCTCGTTCTGGCTGGCGGTGCGCGAGACGATCTCGAAATCGCCTTCGGGCTGCGGCGCGGACATCGGCAAGGTGAGCTCGAAGACCTGGCCCGCGGCTCGCTCGAGCAACTGTGTCGGCGAGCCCCGGAAAACGACTTGACCGGCGTCGAGCAGCGCCAGGTCGTTGCAGCCGGTGCCCAGGTCGGCCACGATGTGCGTGGAGAGGATGATCGTCCGCTCCCGACCCAGCGTGGCCATCAGTTGGCGGAACCGGATGCGCTCTTCAGGGTCCAGGCCGACGGTCGGCTCGTCGACCACGAGCAGGCGGGGCCGATGGATCAGGGCCTGCGCGATGCCCAGACGGCGGGTCATGCCGCCGGAGAGTTTCTTCACCTTGCGGTGGGCGACGTCGCCGAGGCCGACGTTGTCGAGGACCGTGTCGACGCGCTCGCGCCGGGCCGCGCGATCGTCCAGACCGGAGAGGTCGGCCAGGGTGTCGAGGACCTCCTCGACGCGGTGCAGCCGCCAGGCGCCGAACTCCTGGGGCAGGTAGCCCAGGTGGGCGCGGACCGCGCGGCGCTCCTTGACGGCGTCGTGGCCGAAGACGGTCACGGTGCCGGCGGACGGCTTGAGCAGAGTGCAGACGATCCGCATCAACGTGCTCTTGCCGGCGCCGTTCGGGCCAAGCAGACCGAACAGTCCCGCTCCGATCGACAGGTCGACTCCGTCGAGGGCGACCGTGCCGCCCTTGTAGACATGCCGAAGACCCTGCACGTCGACGGTCGTGCTCACGATGCTCTCCTCCTCGGTGTCTATACGGTTGTCGGCGGGGCTTGGTTTACTCGTGCGTGTCGGTTGTCCGGCAGGACCTACGGTAGCGCCTTTTGGTTCCGTGAAACCGGATCGGGTTCTCCCGCGTAAAACTGAGTAGTCGTATAGTATGTCGCGCAGGGCGGCTGCACTGCGCCCGTCAAGAACGCTGGACACCTCACCTCACGGAGACCTCGAATGACCCGTCCCCAGCTCTCCCCCGTGACCCGACTGCTCGCGCTCGGCGCGCTCGCTTCACTGGCGCTTGCCGGCGCTGCCTCGGCGGCCGCGGTCGACCCCGAGCCGATCACCTTCTACGCCGACGTGGCGCCCGTGCTGCAGCAGGAATGCCAGGTCTGCCACCGCCCGAACGGCGCCAACCTCGGCGGCATGGTGGCGCCGATGGCGCTCACGACATATGAAGAGACCCGTCCCTGGGCCCGTTCCATCGCGCGCCAGGTCGCTTCGCGGGCCATGCCTCCGTGGGATGCCGCCCCCGAGCACAACGGCGTCTTCGCCAACGAGCGCACGCTGACCCAGGAACAGATCGACCTGCTGGTGAACTGGGCCGAGTCCGGCGCTCCGGCTGGAAACCCGGCGGATGCCCCGGAACCGGTCGACTGGCCGAGCAGCGACGGCTGGCTGATCGGTGAGCCCGACCTGGTCCTCCAGTTCGACGAGCCCTACTTCGTTGAGGACGATGTCGAGGATCTCTACATCTACTTCCAGACGACCGTCACCGAGGAGATGATCCCCGAGGATCGCTACGTCAAGGCGATCGAGTTCCGGCCCGGCAGCTCGGCGGTCCATCACATCATCGTTCCCGGCCTGGGCGGCATCGCCCCGGGCAACGACCCGGTGATCCACACGGACGGCATGGCCGACGTGTTGAAGGCGGGCCGCAACCTGAGGTGGCAGATGCACTACCACAAGGAGCCGGGCCCCGGCACCGGTTCCTGGGACCAGTCGTCGGTGGCGCTCAAGTTCTACGACAAGGACGAGGAAGTGAAGTACGAGGTCTTCAACGCGGACCTCGGCAAGTACGACTTCGCCGTCCCGCCTGGCGACTCGGACTACACGATCCAGACCGAGTGGACCTTCCCGTCGGACTCCGAGATCGTCGGTTACCTGCCGCACATGCACCTGCGCGGCAAGGCGGCGAAGTACGAGGCCTACTACCCGGACGGCAGCCACGAGGTCCTGCTCGACGTGCCGAACTACGACTTCAACTGGCAGACCACCTACAAGTACAAGGACCGCAAGAAGGTGCCCGCCGGCACCCGCGTGGTCCTGACCACGGTGTTCGACAACTCCGGGGAGAACCCGGCCAACCCCGACCCGTCCGTGACGGTCCGCTGGGGCGAGCCGACGACGGACGAGATGAGCTTCGGCTTCATGTCCTACATCAACGAGGAGAACAAGGGCCGGGGCGCCTTCCAGGGTGACGACGGCCTCGACCTGACGGCGGTCGTCGCGTTTTCCGACGACAGCCGCGACGGCAAGATGCAGCTCGAAGAGGCTCCTGGCGGGGTGAAGCAGTACTTCGAGATGATGGACCAGAACAAGGACGGCGCCGTCGACATGGAGGAGGCGAAGGCCGCCAACGCCTTCCTCAAGCAGATGGCCGAGCAGCGGGAGAAGGCTGAGGCCGCGGCTGCCGGAGCCGCCGGCGGCTAGCAAGCCTCTACGCTGGTCCGCTCAACCGAACCGCCGGCGCGCCGCAAGGCCGCCGGCGGTTCTGCGTCTGGGGTCAGAGGTTGTATGCGTGTCTGATCGCCGCCTTCGCCAACAGCGCTGCCGGATCCAGCAGCGGTATCCCCGCCACCTCCGTCCCTGCAAGCGCCAGCGGAATCTCCGTGCACCCAGCCACCAGCACGTCGGCGCCGCCGTCCGCGACCAACCGTCCGGCCGCGTCCTCAAGCAGGGCCCGCGCCTGCGGCGACCCGCCGTCCGTCTTGATTCCGCCTCCCTGGTGCCGTCCATCGACCCAGGGCCCGTAGATCGGCTCCATCACGTTGCGTCGCTGCAGCCTCTCGCCGTCCTCCAGGTCGAACGGGCTCACCGGTTGCAATCCGCGCGCCTCCAGTGGATCGTGGTACAGCCGCGAGCGCAGCGTCCCGGACGTGGCGAGCAGTCCCACGGAACCGCTCGGCGCGACCCGGGCGGCCTCGTCGGCCGTCACCTCGATCAGGCTGAGAATCGGCACCGGGCTCTCTTCGCGCAGTCGCTCGAGGAACAGGTGCGCGGTGTTGCAGGCGACGACCGCGAAGTCGGCCCCGGCGCCTCGCAGCCTCTCCAGGCTCTGACTCAGCGACGGCGTCGGGTCATCCGCCTCGCCGAAGAACGCCTCGGTCCGGTCCGGCGTCTGCGGGATGCTCGAGAGCACCCACTGCGGAAAGTCCTGATCGCGCCTCGCGCCGATCAGCTCGCTCGCCGCGTCCAGGAGCTTCCGCTCGAAGTCGATGTGGGCGAACGGCCCCAGGCCGCCGACGATTCCGATGAGCCGCTCCTGCCGCATGCGGGTTGCCGGCCGGACCTCCGCTGACTCAGGGCTGATCCGCCGGCGGAAGCAGGGCCCCCGGACGCGCGCGCGGCAGGCTCGGGTGGCGGGGCGCGCCGCCGAGATACGGGTACTCGTCGAAGGCGTCACCGTCGCCAGTGGCGCGAGGGTCGCCGGTCTCCCGGAGGCGCTCCATCAGCCGATCGCCCAGTTCGTCCCGAGTCGTCCCGTGCTCCGGCTCGTCGGCCACGTTGACCTGCTGGTCCGGATCGCTTCTCAGATCGTAGAGCTCGACCGCCGGGCGCTTCGCGAAGGCCAGTTCGTATAGCCGGCGATGCTCGGCGTCGCGGTCCCGCTGCTCGATCATGTACGTCTTGGTCGGCCCGTTGTCCGTGTCGGCGTACCAGGCGCCGGGATAGGCAGCCAACTCCTGATTCGGCGTGCCGTTTGGCCAGCGGTCGGACCGGAAGTTGCGGATGTAGAGGAAGTCATGGGTGCGGATCGCTCTGCCGGGATAGCCGCCCACGTCGGGCGCCTCCTGCGCCGGTACGTGCCGCTCCTTGCCGGTCAGCACGAAGTCGCGTCCGTCGGCCGCGACCACCGCCTCGACCGCGGCCTCGTCGTCGCCGGCTTCGAGCAGCGCCATCAGACTGCGTCCGGTCATGGCCGCCGGGCGCGGAAGGCCCGCGGCTTCCAGGAACGTCGGCGCCAGGTCCGTCAGGCTGACGAAGGCGTCGATCTCGACTCCCGCCTCGAGTCGTTCGGGCCAGCGGATCGCCAGCGGCACTCGCGACCCGCAGTCGTAGAGGTTGCTCTTGCAGCGGGGGAACGGCATGCCGTGGTCGCTCGTCATGACGACGATCGTGGTCTCCGCGAGACCCTGTTCGTCGAGCAGCCTCAGAGCGTCGCCCACCAGGGCGTCGAACCGTTGCACTTCCCAGTGGTAGTCCGCCACGTCGCCTCGGGTGTCCGGGTGATCCGGAAAGGCGGCGGGCAGCTGGATCGCGTCCAGGTCCATGCCGCTCTCTTCGCCCGATCCGGGCTGGAAAGGGCGGTGTGGATCGGATGTACCCAGCCAGAAGGCGAACGGCTGGGCTTCACCGAGCCCGGCCAGAAAGCTCTCGAAGCTCTCGAACCGTCTCCCGGCGAGTTCCCGGCCCTCCGTTTCGGTACGGCCCGGGCCCCAGGCCTTGCCCGTCGAGCCGGTGCGATAGCCGGCCGCCTTGAGCAGCTCCTGGTAGGTCTCGAATCGATCGGGGAAGACGCTCCAGAGATTCGCGGCGCCCTCGAGCCGCCAGTGCCACTGCCCGGTGAGGATCGCCCCGCGCGACGGCGTGCAGGAGGGCGAGGAGACATAGGCGTGGTGTGCGAGGGCGCCTTCGCTCGCGATGCGATCGAAGTTTGGCGTCTGGACGACCGGATCGCCGTAGGCCGAGGCGTGCGGGTGCCCCCAGTCGTCGGCGATCGCGAACAGGACGTTCGGAGCGTCGTGCTGAGCCGTGGCGGCAGGGCCGGTGGCGAGCAGACAGACGGTGAGCAGCCTTGAAAATCGAATCACCACAATCGATCCTAGCCGGCGCTGTGGCGGGCTAGAGTCACTCGACGATGCGCTTGGCTGTTCGCAACCTGCCTGGACTGCTACTGCTCGCCGTGTTCTGCCCGGCTCAGGCACCTGCCTTGACCGAGGACGAAGCCAGGCAAGCCGTCCGCCGCTTCATCGAAGCCTGGAACACCCGCGAGCCGGCCGCCTTCGCCGCGACTCTTCAGTACCCGCACGTGCGGCCGACCGCGGACTTCGACGGCCGCGTCTTCGCCGACGCCGCGACGTACGCTGCGGGCATCGACTTCGACCAGGTGCTGGCGACGGGCTGGGATCGGACCCGTCTCGACTCGGCAACCGTCGTCCAGGCTGGAGAAGGGCAGGCTCACGTCGCAGGGCGGTACACGCGGTTGCGTGCCGACGGCTCGGCCATCTGGAGCAACCAGATCACCTACGTTGTGACGGAGCAGGACGGCTCGACCGGGATCCAGGCGAGGCTCGCGGCGGGCCTGGACGATCTGTCGGAGTCGGATCGCGAGGCGAATGCGGCGGCCGCAGTTGCCGCGGTCGGGAGCTACCTCGCAGCGTTCAACGCCCGTGACGAGGCGGCGATGACGGACGCCATGAAGTTTCCCCACGTTCGCGTAGGAAGAGGAGGGGTGAGGATCTGGAGTTCCGCCGCGGAGTACAGGGACGGCTTCGACTTCGACGCGTTCGCCGAGCGCCTCGGTTGGGAGCGCTCCGAAGCGGACTCCATGGAGGCGATCCAAACTGGCGCCAGAGGGGTGAACGTCGCGGTCAGAATCACGCGCTACGGTGCAGGCGGAGCGAAGATCCACAGTTTCGACACGGTCTACCTGGTCACGGAATCGGACGGCCGGTGGGGAATCAGGGCCGGCGCCGGCATCGCGCCATCGCCCTGAGACAGCTTCGTCATGCTGCTGGTTGCCCTCCTCGTTGCCGTCCTGGTCCTCGGCGTGATCTACGACATCGCCCTGGGGGCCGGCCTGCTGCTCAAGCTGTTCTCGAAGACGCCGGACGGGCCTGAGCGTCCCCGCTACCGCGGGCGCTGAGATCAGGGCTCTGCGACCGTCGGAGACTCTCCGCTTGCCGTGCGAATGAAGTCGCGATCGAATGTGAGCATCGTCTCGCAGTGAGCGGCGACGCCAAGATGCAGGGCATCCGCGAAGTCCATGCCCTTCGCCGCCCGGTCGAGCGCCTCGACTAGCAGGTTCGGGCTCTCCACCGTGACACCCGGCAGTCCCGAGAAGGCCCGCAAGGCCGAGGCGGCATCCTCGGCGGCAAGGCCGTAAACGCTGCGCAGGACCCACTCGCACTCAAGGAGGACGGTCGTGCTCACGAAGACGTTCCCCGTCTCGACTACGTTTCTCGCCCTGTCGGCTTGTTCCGGATCGTCGCCGGTCAGGTAGCGAACGACGACGTTGGTGTCAATCGCCCGCATGCCGTCGCCTGGCCTCGGCCAGGACGCCTTCCCGCATCTCCTGGGGGGACTTCGGTGGGCCGTCGTAGGCCACGCTGCCGAATACGTCTTCGGGCCGGGTCTCGGGAAGCACGGGCTCGGGCTTGAGCAGGACGCCGTCGGGCGTGTTCTCCACGACGAGGCGCGTTCCGGCTGCCCAACGCAGCTCCCGGCGAATCGCCTTGGGCAGGATCACCTGCCCCTTGGTTGACAGTTTCGTGGTCAGTGGTTCGGGCGTGAGCATCGGTGGATTCCTCCTCCATGCGGGTAAGGCGAAAGTAAGATACACCGTTCCGTGCGTGCAGCCAAGTTCGGAGGTCCGCGGGCGCCGCGGCGCGAGCGCGCGGACGAGCGGCCGGCGGCGGTAGAGTCAGGTCCATGAGCCAGACGCCTTCGCTCCGACGTCCCGCCGTCGTCCGGCGCGCCGACGACGCGCCGGCGAACCAGGTCGAGCTGGGTACGGCAACGACCACGCAGGTCCTGCTGGGCGCCGCCGACGACACGCCGCACTTCGCGATGCGGCGGTTCCGCATGGAGGACGGCGGCGGGATGCCGCTGCACACGAACCAGGTGGAGCACGAGCAGTACGTGCTTCGGGGCCGCGCCCGGATCGTGCTAGGCGACGAGACGGTCGAGGTCGGCGCCGACGACGTGCTGCTCATTCCCGCGGGCCTGCCGCATTCCTACGAAGTGATCGAGGCGCCGTTCGAGTTCCTCTGCCTGGTGCCGAACCGGCCGGACCGGATCGATCTGGTCTGACCCTGTGGCGCTTCGCGCTTGCCTCGTCGTTCTGGCGGCGCTCACGGCCTCCGTTGCCGCGCCCGCTGACGACGACAGCCTGCCGCCGGACCTCCGCACGCGCACGGACGGCATCGACTGGCCGGGTTTCCTCGGCCCGAACCGCGATTCGAAGTCGCCGGAGACCGGCATCCGAACCGACTGGGCGAGCGACCCGCCGCCGCTGCTCTGGCACCTCGAACTGGGCGAGGGGTACGCCGCGCCGTCGGTTGCCCGTGGGCGGCTCTTCTACTTCACCCGTTTCGGCGACCGGGCGCGTCTGGTCGCGGTCCGCGCCGACACCGGCGAGGAGCTCTGGCGCTCGGAGTACCGCACGGACTACGAGGACTACTACGGCTACGACGGCGGGCCGCGCACGGCGCCCCTGGTCGACGGCGCGCGGGTCTATTCCGTCGGAGCGGACGGCGTCCTCCGTTGCCACCGCGTGCTCGACGGTGCCGTGCTCTGGGAGCTCGATACACACGCGGAGTACGGCGTCCAGCAGAACTTCTTCGGCGTCGCCAGTTCGCCCTGGATCGAAGGCGAACTGCTGATCGTCGCGGTCGGCGGCAGTCCGCCCGGCGCGCCGAACATCCACAGCGGCCGGGTGAAGCCGAACGGCACGGCGCTGGTCGCCCTCGACAAGCGGAGCGGCGAGGAGCGCTACCGCCTGGGTGACGATCTGGCGAGCTACGCGAGCCCGGTGGTCCTCGACTTCGCAGGCAGACGCCGGGGCTTCCACTTCGCCCGCTCCGGCCTCATCCTCTTCGACCCGAAGGACGGCCGGGAGATCGACCGCTTCGGCTGGAGGGCGCGCCGGCTGACCAGCGTGAACGCCGCGAACCCGGTGATCGTCGGCGACCAGGTGCTGCTCACGGAGTCCTACGAGAAGGGCGCGGTGCTGCTCGACTACGGCGACGCGAAGGGCGGCGAGAGCGGTTTCCAGCCGGTTTGGCAGGACGGCCCACGCAACCAGGCGATCGCCGCCCACTGGAACACCCCCGTCCACCACGAGGGCGTCGTGTACGTTTCGAGCGGCGAGAAGTCGCCGAACGCAGAGCTGCGGGCGGTGGACTGGGCGACGGGCGAAATCCACTGGAGTCAGCCGCGCCTGGCCCGCACCCAGTTGCTCTACGTCGACGGCCACTTCGTCGTCCACAGCGAAGTCGGCGATCTGCTCCTCATCCGCGCGACGGCGGAGAGCTACCAGCAGGTGGCCCACATTCGCCTGCGGGCCGACGTCGACGGCCGCACCGTCGACCTGCTCCGCTACCCGGCCTGGGCCGCCCCGGTGCTCGCCAACGGCGTGCTCTACGTGCGAGGCCGCAGCCGGCTGGCCGCGCTGGAACTCATCCCGCCGCCGGCCCCGTGACGGATCTGCCACCGGCGTCGACCCTGGTTTCGACCTCCGCCCGGGTCCGGCTGGCGGCGGCCGGAAGGAGGCTCCGCGAGTGTCTGGAGACCGGCGACGAGGTACTGCTGCTCGCGCCTTCCCGCGGCGCCGCGGACGACCTGCTGCGAGGCCTGACGGAGACCGGCGGCGGTCTGCTGGGCGTTCACGCGACGTCGTTCGACCAGTGGGCGCTCCAGGCCGCCGCGCTCGACCTGGCCGCCCGCGGCCTGCGCCCCATCACGCCGCTCGGAACCGAGGCAATCGCGGCCCGCGCCGCGCGGCTGGCGGAGGCCGACGGGGAACTGGAGCGTCTGTCGCCGGTTGCCGGCATGCCGGGATTCGCCCGCTCGCTGGCGGCGACGCTCGGCGAACTGCGGGCGGCCGGCGTTCCACCGTCGACTCTGGCCGGGGACGACGGCACGCGGGACCTGGGCCGCCTGCTCGAGCGCTTCGCCGGCGAGATGGAGCGATTCGGACTGGCCGACCGGTCAGCCGTCCTCAGGCTGGCCGCGGAGGCCCTCGCGGAGGGCCGGGCGATCGTGCCGCCGCGCTCGATCTGGCTCGACCTCTCCGTGCGCAACCGCGCCCAGGCCGAGGTGTTGGGCGCTCTTGCCGCGCGCAGCCGGGAGGTCGTGGCGACCGTCGCCGCGGGTGACGGCGAGTCGCTGGAGTGGTTGACGTCGGTGCTCGGCGACGAGGCCGTGACCAACGTCGACCAGGACACGGACGGCAAGGCGGGAACGGCGCTCAGCCGCGTGCAACGGCTCGTCTTCGAAACGGGCGTGGACGCTGAGGGGACGCCTTCATTGCCGGAGACGCTGCCGTCCGTCGACCTGTTCTCGGCCGCGGGGGAAGGCCAGGAGTGCGTCGAGATCGCGCGTCGTATCCGCCGAGCCGCCGCGGCCGGCCTGGCATTCGACCGCATCGCCATCCTCGTGCGCCAGCCGACGGCTTACCTGCCCCTGGTGGAGGACGCGCTCGGGCGCGCCGGAATCCCGGCCTACGTGACGCGGGGTTCGCTGCGCCCCAACCCGGCCGGCCGCGCTTTCCTGGCCCTGCTCGCCTGCGCCGGTGAACGGCTCTCGGCGAGCCGGTTCGCGGAGTATCTGTCGCTCGGTCAGACGCCGGAGCCGGCCGCGGACGGTGCGCCACCGAAGGTCGAGGATGTGCCCTGGGTGGAACCGGCCGGCGAGCAGCTCGTGCTCAAGTCGACCGTGCCGCCGCGGCCGCAGCCACCGCCCGCGTCCGCAGGCCCGGCGGATGCCGGCGACTCCGGGGAAGACGCGGCACCCGCCGGTGCGCTCCGGGCGCCCGCGCGGTGGGAGCGACTGCTGGTGGACGCGGCCGTCGTGGGCGGCGCCGAGCGCTGGCGGAAGCGTCTGGAGGGACTCGACGCCGAGTTCCGGCTGCGACTGCGCGACGTCGAGGACGAGAACGAGGGCCGTCGGGGCTACCTCGAGCGCCAGATCGCGCGTCTCGGCACCCTGAGGAGCTTCGCGTTGCCCCTGGTCGAGTTTCTGGACGATCTGCCGGAGCGCGCCGACTGGGGCGTCTGGCTCGACCGTCTCGGCCGGCTGGCGACGATGGCGCTCCGTCGCCCGGAATCCGTGCTCGAGGTGCTGGCCGAACTCCGGCCGCTCTCGGAGGTCGACGAGGTCGGCCTGGACGAGGTCGAGCGCGTGCTCGCCGAGCGCTTGCGGTTGAGCCGTCGCGAGCCGCCGAAGCGCCGCTACGGACGCGTCTTCGTGGGGTCGGTGGAGGAGGCGGCCGGGCGGTCCTTCGATCTCGTCTTCGTACCCGGCCTCGCCGAGGGAGTCTTCCCCAGACGCTCGGGCGAGGACGCGCTCCTGCTCGACGAGCGGCGGCGCGCCCTGGGGGGAGCCGGCTTTCGCCTCACGGTCGACGTCGACCGCACGCGCCGGGAACAACTTCTGCTGCGGCTGGCCGCCGGGGCGGCGGGTCGTTCGCTGGTCGCCTCCTACCCGCGGGTGGACCTCGTGCAGGGACGGGCACGGGTGCCGTCGCTCTATGCCCTCGACCTGTTGCGGGCGGCCGAGGGGCGTTTGCCGGACCTCGACACCCTCGGTCGCCGGGCCGCGGCCGCCGGCGCCGCGCTCGTCGGCTGGCCGGCACCCGCCGATCCCGACGAGGCGATTGATGAGGCGGAGTTCGATCTCGCCATGCTTCAGCCGCTACTCGGCGGTGGACTGTCGGCCGCTGAACGGCGGGGCCGCGCCCGGTTCCTGCTCTCCTCGAACGAGCACCTTGCGCGCGCGCTGCGGGCCCGGGCCAGACGCTGGCGCAAGGGCTGGTTTCCGGTCGACGGCCTGGTGGACGTGGGCGACGAGGCTCGGGAGTACCTGTCCCGCCATCGCATCGGGAACCGCGCCTACTCGCCGACCGCGCTCCAGAACTTCGCTGCCTGTCCGTACCGGTTCTTCCTCGGAGCGGTACTGCGCCTGTACCCGCGCGACGAACTCGTGCAACTCGAGCAGTTGGACCCGATGACCCGTGGCAGCATCTTCCACGAGGTCCAATTCCGGTTGTTCGGCGCCCTCCGCGAGGCGGAACTCCTGCCGGTGGTACTCGCACGGCTCGAGGACGCGTTCCGAGTGCTGGACGCCGTGCTCGATGAAGTCGAGCGCGACTACCGGGACCAGTTGGCGCCGCCGATCGAGCGCGTATGGAACGCGGAGTTCGAGGGCCTGCGCGGCGATCTCCGGGGTTGGCTGCGCCACGTGGCGGACGAGGACGGCGGCTGGACGCCGATTCACGCCGAACTCGGCTTCGGCCTCGCACGGTCGGGCGACCGGGACCCGCAGAGCGTTCGGGAAGCCGCCCCGGTGCTGGACGCTGCCCGGCTCCGGGGATCGATCGACCTGGTCGAAGCGGACGCCGCCGGTCGCCTGCGGGTGACGGATCACAAGACCGGCGCCGCGCGCCACGCCGGCGGCTCTCTGGTGATCGGCGGCGGCAAGGTCCTGCAGCCGGTGCTCTACAGCCTGGCGGCCGAAGCGGTGCTTGGCCGGGACGTCGTCTCGGGCCGGCTCTTCTACTGCACGCAGCGGGGCGGTTACAGCGTCGTCCCGGTCCCGCTCGACGAGCGGAGTCGTGGCGCGGCACGCAGGATGCTCGACACCGTCGACGGTGCGCTCGAAGAGGGCTTTCTGCCCGCGGCGCCCTGTAAGGACGAGTGCCGTTACTGCGACTACCGGCCGGTCTGCGGTCCGTATGAAGATCTTCGCGTCGCCCGCAAGCAGAGGAGCCGACTCGGGGCACTCAACGACCTGAGGCTCGAACCGTGACGGGCCAGGCCGCGCGGCCACTCGCGGACGAGACCGCCCGCCGGCGGATCCGGGAGGCGCTGAATGAGAGCCAACTGGTCGAGGCGGCTGCCGGAACCGGCAAGACGACCGTGCTCGTCGAGCGGCTGGTGGCGATCCTGGAGGAGGGCCTGGGCAGGGTCGACGGGCTGGCGGCCGTCACCTTCACGCGCAAGGCCGCGGGCGAACTGAAGCTGCGCCTGCGCGAGGAGCTGGACAAGCGGCTGACCGCGCTGCGCGCCGAGGGCGCGGCGGACGGACGCACACGGAACCTGGAGGCGGCGATCTCACGGTTGGAGGAGGCGTCGATCGGCACGATCCACTCGCTGTGCGCCGAGATCCTGCGGGAACGGCCGGTCGAAGCCGGCGTCGATCCGGGTTTCGGTGAACTGGCCGAGGACGAGGCGCCGCGTCTCTTCAACCGTGCCTTTCGGGGCTGGATCGAGGAGCAGCTCGAGTCGATGCCGCCCGGTCTGCGGCGGGAACTGGCGCGGCTAACCGCCGGGCCGTGGTCGCCGCAGCGGCCGCCGCTCGACCAGTTGCGCGAGACCGCCCTGCGGCTGGTCGAGTGGCGCGACTTTCCGTCGAGCTGGCGGCGGCCGGACTTCGACCGCGAAGAGCAGCTCGTCGACCTGGCTTCGAGAGTGGAGCGTCTTGCCGACCTTCTGCGACACGGGCGGCGCGGCGACATCCTGCGGCGGGGCCTGGACCGGGTCGTCGAGCTGGCGGCCTGGATTGCCCGCGCTCGGGAGCTGGGCGCCTCGGGGCGAAACGGCGGTGACGCGGAAGCGGACGGCGGCGAGGCGGTTCAGGATCAACTGGAGGCTCGGCTCGTCGATCTGCGGCGTCGCCTGAGCGGATACGGCGCGCCCCGCAAGGGCCGCGGGGGTTTCGCGGAGGGAGTCGCGCGGGACCAGGTCTGGGAACTCTGGCAGCGGTTGGCGGAGCGGCTGGAGGAGTTCGTCGATGTGGCCAACGCGGATCTCGCGGCACTGCTCCGCGACGAACTGGCCGGCGCGGTCGGGCGCTACGAGGAGGCGAAGAACTCTCTCGGCAAGCTGGACTTCCATGACCTCCTGATCAAGGCCCGGGACCTGCTGCGTTCAGACGGCACGGTTCGCGCCCACCTGCAACAGCGCTACAGCCACCTGTTCATCGACGAGTTCCAGGACACGGATCCGCTTCAGGCCGAGATCCTGCTCCTCCTGGCCGCTGACAACTCCGAACAGGACGACTGGACAGAGGTGCGGCCGGCGGCGGGCAAGCTCTTCGTCGTTGGCGATCCGAAGCAGTCGATCTACCGCTTCCGCCGCGCCGACGTCGTGCTCTACCACGACGTCAAGGAGATGCTCGCCGACCGCGGCGTCGAGGTCCTCCACCTGACGACCAGCTTCCGGTCGGTCGCGCCGATCCAGCGGCTCGTGAACGCTGCCTTCGCACCGTTGATGACGGGCGACCATGACGCCGGCAGCGCGGACTACATCGCCCTGGGCGAACACCGTGAACCGATCGCCGCCCAGCCAGGAGTGATCGCGCTGCCGCCGCCCAGGCCGTACGGTCGCCGCAACCTGAGCAATCGGGAGATCGAGGCGTGCCAGCCCCACGCCACGGTCGAGTTCGTGCGCTGGCTGATCGAAGAGAGCGGCTTCGAGGTCGAGGTTGCGGATCCGGACCGGCCCGGACAGCGCATGCGGTCGCGGATCCGGCCGCGGGACGTCTGCCTCCTGTTCCGCCGCTTCCTGAGCTGGGGTCGGGACACTTCGCGCGAGTACGTTCGGGGACTGGAGGCAGTGGGCATTCCCCATCTCCTGCTCGGCGCCCGTTCCTTCCACGAGCGGGAAGAAGTGGAGGCGCTGCGCTCGGCGCTCAAGGCGGTGGAGTGGCCGGACGACGATCTCTCCGTCTACGCGACGCTGCGAGGCGGCCTGTTCGCGTTCGACGACGAGTTGCTGTTGCTCTTCAAGGCCCGTTACGGCACCTGGCACCCGTTTCGGGGTCCGCGGAGAGCGCGCGAGGACGGCGAGTCGCCCGGGGAGTTCCGCTCGCTGGTCGAAGTGCTGGACTTTCTCGCCGAACTCCACCGCCGCCGGAACTACCGGCCGATCGTCCGCACCGTGCAGGAGGTGCTGGCCAGGCCCCGGGCCCAGGCGTCGATGGCGCTCCGGCCCGCGGGAAACCAGGTGCTCGGCAACGCGCAGCGGGTGTGCGATCTCGCCCGTCGCTACGAACTCGCGGGCGGTCGCTCCTTCCGCGGCTTCGTCGAGCAGTTGGACGAGGAGGCCGAACGTCCGGCCAGCACCCAGGCGCCAGTGGTGGAGGAGGACGCGGAAGGCGTGCGGATCATGACGGTTCACACCGCGAAGGGGCTGGAGTTCCCGGTCGTCATCCTCGCCGACATGACGGCCGGCCTCTCCCGCGGCGCGGAGCGGACCGTGCGTCCGGAGGACGGCCTGTGTGCGATGAGGCTCCTCGGCCTTTCGCCTCAGGAGCTGCTGGACGCGAAGGAGATCGAGGACCGGCGAGAGGAGGCGGAGGGCGTACGCGTCGCCTACGTGGCGGCGACGCGCGCCCGCGACCTGCTGGTCGTGCCGGCGGTCGGCGATGCGCAACGGAAGGGCTGGGTCCAGTGCCTGAACGAAGCGGTCTATCCGCCGGCGGAGCAGTGGCGGCAGTCCGAGCCGGCGGATGGCTGCCCGGCGTTCGGCGAGCGCACTGTCGCCAGGCGTCCACACGACTACGAGAGTCAGCCCGAGACGTCGGTCCGGCCGGGCCGCCACAGTTTCCCGGGCGTCGCGGGCGAGGGCGGTGACACGGGCTACGACGTCGTCTGGTGGGACGCTGAACTGCTCGACGAAAAGCCGCCGGCGAGCTACGGTCTGCTCGGCGAGGATCTGCTGGTCGAGGCTGGCGACGACGCGAACCGCGAACGGTTCGAGCGCTGGCGGCGCCATGGCGAGGAACTGGTTGCCCTGGGCTCGGAGCCGAGCGTGTCGCCCGTAGCGGTCACGGAACTCGACAGCGAACCGCCGGGTGAACCTGTCGACGTCGCGATCGAGGAACTGCCTTGGTCAGGCGACCGGCCCGGCGGGAAGCGCTTCGGCAGTCTGGTTCACACCGTGCTGCGCGACGTCCCGCTGTCAGGCGAAGCGGAGCGGATCGGGGATCTGGCGCGGCTTCACGGTGCTCTGATCGGCTCGACGGCCGCCGAGGTGACGGCGGCCGAGGCCGTGGTGACTGCCGCGCTTGCCAGCCCGGCGGCTGGAGTCGCCCGGGCGTCGCGACGGGTGCTGCGCGAGACGCCGTTCCTTCTTCCGCTGGCCGACGATTCGGAGCGCCGAATCGTCGAGGGCGCGATCGACCTCGCCTATCTCGACGACGACGGCATGTGGATCGTCGTCGACTGGAAGACGGATCTCGGTGATCTCGACGCGTCGGCGCGTGACGGTGCCGGCGGCAACGGCGTCACCCGCGGCGAGCGCTACCGCCGGCAGGTCCGTTGGTACTGCTATGCGCTGGAGCAGTTGACCGGCGCGCCGGCCTCGGGCCGGCTGGTGTTGCTCTAGGTAAGGCGAGAACTCGCTACCGACTGGCTCGCTTGCTCCGGTGGTACGTGAGCGCCGCGGCGATGCAGAACCGCAGGGCGTCTTCCGGCAGTTCGTCACTCTCGTCGAACACGATGGCCCGATTGCCCTCGAATCGCAGCTCGTCCGGAAAGAAGGCGCGGAAGGTCTCGATCAGGCTGGTCCGGCAGTGGAAGTACATCGCGTACCGGGACGGTTGCGCTTTCTTCCAACCGACCCGCACGGTGGTTCCGCTCTTGCTCTGCGAAGTGACGTAGGCCGGCTCGCCCCACTTGAGGGTTTCTTCGATCGGCCCTACGCCGTCCGTGTTCTCGGCCGTCTCGAGGATGAGAGAGCGCAGAACCAGGAGCCTGTCGCGGATTGCGGGCGGGTAGGCCTCGAACCTCTCGGCGACGTCCTCGTCTTCAAACGGCTTCATACGCTCGTACAAGCTACAGCCAGCCTGCCGGACCGGGTTCGGGAAGGCTGGCGGAAGCGCCAAGGAGCCATTCGTAGGCGGGCGTCGCTTCGATCCCGCGTGGAAGGTCGAGCGGGAGGCCGGATCGTGTGAGGGTCAACAGGCGCTTGCGAGCGTTCGGAAAGCGCGTCCCGGCTTCTGTCAACGCCCGAAACTCTCTCGACGCCGTGTCGCGGTCCGAGGCATCGGCACAGACCTGGATGAGTGCCATTTCGCTGTCCGGTGATCGGGCCAGGAAGTCGACTTCGTAGCCCTTCGGGGTCCGTACGTAGGTCACCTCGCACCCCCGGCGCTCCAGTTCGATGAGGACGGCAGTTTCCAACGCATGCCCCCGATTGGCTCGCCCACTTCGGTCGAACGCGGGAATGAGACCGGCATCGACCGGATACGTCTTGCGCGGGTTCACCATGCGTTGGCGCTCGGAATCGGCCTCGATCCACACTGTCCGCACCAGGAAGCAATCCTCCAGGTGGGCGAGGTAGTCATGGACGGTGTCCCTGCTGATGGCAATCCCCTGCGCCTTGAGTCTGGAATGGAACCTCTCGGCGCTGAAGGGAGATGCTGCGTTCGCCAGCACATGGCGGGCCAGCCAGCGCAATCCGGTCGCGTTGCGGACGGCGTAGCGATCAATCACGTCGCGCAGGATAGCCACGTCCACGTAGTCCCGGAGGAGCTGTAGCCGGGCCGCCACGGACAGTCCCTGAGCTTCCGGAAACCCTCCGGTCACGAGCCACTCGCGGAAGGTCGATTCCAGCCGGGTTGCTTCCTCTACCGTGGCGGCGGACGGGTCAGGAGGTTGGGCCGTGCCCTCGTGCCGAAGCGCTTCCTCGAAGCTGAACGGGTAGATCGCGACCTTCCATCCGCGCCCCCGTAACTCCGTGGCGATCTCGCGGGAGAGCAGGGCAGCCGAGGATCCCGAGATGTACAGCTCACTGCGCCGGGAGTCCAGCAGGCGCCTCAGGAGACGCTCCCAACCCGGCACGACCTGGATCTCGTCGAGCAGCCAGGCTTCGGGCGCGGCATCCGCACTCTCCAGATAGCGACTCGGGTACTCGTCGATCAGTGCGCCCAGAGATGGGGCATCCAGTCCCGTGAAGCGTTCGTCCTCGAGCCTCAGGAACGGTAGGCGCCATGGCGCGGCGCCTCCGGCTATCTTCTCGGCTCTCAACTGATGCAGGAACGTCGTCTTTCCCGCGCGGCGCATTCCGATGACGGACGTGACCTTGCCCGGCAGCCGGACCTGGCCGAAGACACGGCGTCTCGTGAAAGGTGGACCCGCGTCTTCCAGTCCGTCCGCGAGCTGGGAGTCGAAGGCGAGTCGGAGTCGGTCCAGATCCGGTGACATGAGCCTACGGTTTCTCCTTCCCAGGAGGAGAAACGCGGTCCGCATCGGCTACCGCGAGCGGGACGCGCGGCCGCCACTTGACCGCACCTCTGCCGTCAACGAAGACCTCGCCCCGGAAGCACTTCTCCCTGACGTAGGTCGCGAATCCTCCGTCCGCGATCGTTCCCACGACCTCACCGTCCACCACCAGGTCGTACACTTCCCGCTGTTCGAGCGTGGCGGTCTCGCGGGGAAGGATGAGCCGGAACCCCGGAGGAGGTTTGGCCGGCATCTGTCCGGCCCTGGCTAGTTCCGTCGTCGCACGCCGCCAGGCGTCGCGGGCCGAGTTCGGATCGGTCGTCAGGTCCGCGGCCCTGGGAGCTTGGGATACGGAGCCGGCGGGCCCGGCCTGCGTTTGCGGTTCCGCCGTCGTGGCGTTCTCGGCGTCGGGGCCTGACGGACTGGCGTCAGCAGAGTGAGCGGCTTCCGGGTCAGCGGTGCTTCTGACTTCGCCTGAGAGCCTGTCCGGTACTTCGTCCATCTTGTAGACCGTCTGGCCCTCGGGAACCCCGGCTCTCATTTCGTCCTCCAGGCGGTTCACAAGGGCCGGAGGCCATCCGTAGTAGCGCGCGGCTTCCCGCAGATCCACGAATCGGACCGCCGTGCGCTCGGCCTGCGCGAGGGTTACCGCCTTCAGAGTTCCGCGGCGAATCGCCGCCCGGACCGCGGCCACGGTCACCTCGGCCAGCCGAGCCGTGAGCTTGATCGATAGGAGAACTTCGCCGGCCATCGTTTCTGTCGCCCTTCGTCAGTGTGTGACGGAACGTAACAATGTGGCGTATCGTAACACGATCTGCTGTCATGGGCTCCACCGGGACTGAATGCCGGACGGCCGTGTCGCTACACTCCGCGCCGGCGAACGTCTACGAGGCTTGGCGGAGTCGCCTCGAGGAGGACGACGACGAGGCTTAGGACCCGCCGCATACTTAGTGTGACGGGTTACCCGACGACCGCCACCACGGCCGTCAGTCTTGCCCCGATCTGGTGGTCGTTGGAGCCGCCTACACGACCTCGCCGATGTACCGCTCCCGCGCCAGCCGCCAGAACACGACGAGGAACGCGGTTAGCGGAATCGCCAGGATCATGCCGGCAATGCCGTTGAGGGCCGACCCCCAGAAGAAGACCGCGACGATGATGGCCATCGGGTGAAGGCCTGTGCGGTCGCCCATGATCCGGGGGGTGAGCACATAGGCCTCGATGAGCTGGACGAGCGCGAAGACGACGAGCACCCAGATCACGAGGTTGAGGCCGCCACTCTCCTGCCAGTAGCCGATCGGCAGCGCCACCGCGAGGCCGACGATGCTCCCGAGGTAGGGGATGATGTTCAGGAAGCCCAGCGCCAGTCCGAGAACGAGTCCGTAGCGCAGGCCGGCGATGGAGAAGCCGACGGCGAACAGCGCGCCCTGGAGGAAGGCGACGACGAGCTGGCCGCGGAAGAAGGCCACCAGGATGTCGATGAACTCCTGGATCAGGTAGACCACGTCCTCGCGGGTTCTCGGCTTGAGGAAGGGGAAGAGGTGGTCCAGCTTGCGGAAGCGGTCGGGGTCGATGATCAGGAAGAAGCAGAGGTAGACGGGCAGGACCGCCCAGGCGAAGAGCGAGGCGAGGCCGGCTCCGATGCCCTGGAGCACCCCCAGGGCGCCGTCGCCGACAATCCCGAAGCCGGGGAGGAGACTCGTCAGGTCGATCTCCTCCACCGCTTCCCGGATGCGGCTCGCGAACGGATTCGTCTCGGTGAGTTCGTTGAGCGCCGGCAAGGTCTCGGTTACCCAGTCCACGACGCGATCCGATGCGTCGGGCAGAGCGTCGACCAGCCCCGTCATCTGTGACGCGGCCAGGGCGCCGAAGAACCAGGCGAAGCCGGCCACAGGCAGCAGCAGGGACAGCAGAACGGCCGCTACCGCCAGGATCTTCGGGAACCGCAGCCGCTCGTTCAACAGCTCGTAGTAGGGCCGGAGCACGAACGCCAGTACCGCTGCCACCGCCAGCGGTAGAAAGACGTTCGAGAACGCGGCGAAGAAACTGCCGATGGCCCAGAACAGCGCGACGACAGCGGCCAGGATGACGGCGGCCGCGGCGATCGTCGCCGCTGCGGCAACCGTCGCGCGCTGGCGTTCGGAGAGTTCGATCGGCACCCTAGATCCGTCCCTGGCGGGACGCTACCACCGATGTTCGGGCACGCCGCCGGTGCGTCCGGTGACCCCAGGACGGGGCGCTTCCGGCTCATGGCACGCCTGCCCGTCAACGCTTCTTGTCTTTCAGGCGGCTTCCTGGGTGCCCGGCGACAGCGCTCCGTATACTCCCCTGCATGACCGTGACGTTGCTCGACCAGCCGCCGCGGACCTTGCCGCGCAGCCTGGGCCCGTACCGCCGTAGCGACTACATGGCCCTGCCCGACGAACCGCGTTGCGAACTCCTCTATGGGAGCTTCTACCTGAGTCCCGGTCCACTTCCCGTTCATCAGATCATCGTGGGTCACTTGTTTCGACTGTTCGCCGATGTGGCGGACCGAACGGATGGCGTGGCCATGGTGGCGCCGATGGACGTCCACCTCGTTGATCACTCCGTGGTGCAGCCGGATGTTCTCTTCATCTCGCGGGAGCGACGCGACTGTCTCCAGACCTGGGTGGAGGGGCCGCCCGACCTGCTGGTCGAAGTGCTTTCGCCGGGGACCGCCTCCCGGGACCGGCTCTACAAGCTGAACCTCTACCGCGAGCACGGCGTCGGCGAGTACTGGGTGGTCGATCCGCGACGGCGCCGGATCACCTTTCTGGTGCGCGAAGGCGACGAGTTCGTCGAGCGGTCGCCGGACGGCTCGATCTATCGGTCCACCGCGGTCCCCGATATCGAGCTCGACACGGACGCGCTCTGGGCGGCCGTGGACCGGGTGTTCCGGAAGGCTTAGGAACTTCGGCCCAGCAGAGCCCCCCTGCCTCGCTGCCCGCGCACGCGGAGATACGATCGCGCCATGGCTGCGAAGCGGCGTTTCCAGAGCGTAAAGGGGATGCGGGATCTGCTGCCGCGCGAAGCACGCCTCTTCGCGGTGGTTGAGGAGACAGCTCGCTCGGTGTTCCAACTCTACGGCTACCAGGAGTTACGCACGCCGCTGGTCGAAGACACGGATCTGTTCGTTCGCGGCGTCGGCGAGGGAAGCGAGATCGTCGGCAAGCAGATGTACACGTTCGACGACAAGAAGGGGCGCAGCCTGACCCTTCGTCCGGAAGGCACGGCGCCCGTAGCGCGGGCCTACCTGCAGCACGACATGGCTTCGTGGCCCCAGCCGGTGAAGGTCTTCTACATGGGACCGTACTTCCGGTACGAGCGGCCCCAGGCTGGCCGCTACCGTCAGTTCAGCCAGATCGGCGCCGAGGTGATCGGCGATCCGGGGCCCTACAGCGACGCCGAGCTGTTGGCCATGCTGTGGCGCTTCCTCTCCAACTTGCGCTTCGATGACCTGGAGGTTGGGCTCAATTCGGTCGGGGATCCGGAGTGCCGGCGGCGCTACTCCCAGCATCTGCGTGAGTACCTCGAACCTCGCCGTGGCGAGCTTGGAGCGGACAGCCGGCGTCGCCTGGAGACGAATCCTCTCCGAATCCTGGACACGAAGGTGCCGGATGAGCGGAAGCTACTCGAAGGGGCCCCGCGGTTCCGAGATTCGCTGGGTCGGGCGGCTCGGGAGCACTTTGCCGAGGTGTGCGAACAGCTCGAACGGCTTGGTATCGCCTACAGGATCGACGACAGGCTGGTGCGGGGTCTCGACTACTACACGCGGACCGTGTTCGAGATCAGTTCGGCGGGGCTCGGCGCGCAGAATGCGATCTTGGGCGGTGGGCGCTACGACGGACTGATCGGCGAACTCGGTGGTCCGGCGGTCCCCGCAATCGGTTTCGCGATCGGCCAGGATCGGCTGGTGGAACTGCTTTCCGGTGGTCTCGGCATCGTCTCGCCTCCGGTGTGCGTGATTCCGGTCGGAGCTCCTTGCCTGGAGGATGCACTTCAGTTGGCGGAGGAACTCCGCGCTTCGGGCGTGACGGCGGTTGCTGAACTTGGTCCACCCAGGGCGCTGAAGACAGTCTTGAGGAAGGCGGACCGCAGCGGCTATGACTGGATTGTGCTCATCGGCGAAGATGAACAGGCGGCGGGGACCGCGGTGTTGAAGAGTCTCGGCGGCGGCTTCCAGGAGACGATCCCGCGGAAGGGCTTTGCCGCAGCGGTGCAAGAGAGGATGTTCCCTCACGAATAGCCTCGACTGTGCGAGTATCCGGGGCTTCGACGCGGTCGCCACCCAAGGGTGAACGCGGGCGGAGCAGGCAGACAGACCGGACGGACACCCACGTGAAGAGAACGCAGGCAGGCACCCTGACCGCCGAACAGGTCGGCCGGCAGACAAAGGTCCAGGGATGGGTCCATCGCCGGCGCGACCACGGCGGCGTCATCTTCCTCGACGTGCGCGATCGCAGCGGCGTCGTGCAGGCGGTGGTACACCCCGAAACCACGCCCGAAGCGGCCGAGGCTCTTCAGCCCGCGCGCCTTGAATGGGTCGTCGAAGTGGAGGGCGAGGTGGTGCGCCGGGACGCCGACAAGGTGAACCCGAAGATGGCCACCGGCGAGATCGAGATCCAGGTCCGTAGCGGTCGCGTGCTGGGCCGCTCGGAGCCGATGCCGTTCGGGGTGGAAGGTGCTCAGGACGCGAGCGAGGAGACCAGGCTCAAGTACCGCTTCCTCGATCTCCGGCGGAACGCCCTGCAGGGCAACCTGCGGCTGCGCTCCGACTTCACGATCGAGAGTCTGGGCTACTTCCGGGAGCAGGGTTTCGTGAACGTCGAGACGCCGATGCTCACCCGCTCGACGCCGGAGGGGGCCCGCGACTATCTCGTGCCGAGCCGCCTGAACCACGGCAACTTCTACGCGTTGCCGCAGTCGCCGCAGTTGTTCAAGCAGATCTTGATGGTCAGCGGGCTCGAGCGCTACGTGCAGTTCGCCCGCTGCTTCCGCGACGAGGACCTGCGCGCCGATCGCCAGCCGGAGTTCACCCAGATCGACGTGGAGATGTCCTTCGTCGAGGAGGAGGACGTCTACCGCCTGGTCGAGGGGCTGTTCGCGCGGGTGTTCCCGCTGGCCGGGATCGAACCGCCCGCGTCGTACCCGCGCCTCTCCTACGACGACGCGGTGCTCCGCTACGGCAACGATCGTCCCGATCTGCGGGTCGATCTCGAGATCGAGGACGTGACGGACTGTCTGCGCGAGACGGGGTTTCGAGCCTTCCAGGCCGCGATCGCCTCGGGCGGCGTCGTGCGCGGAGTCCACGTTCCGGGAGCCGCTTCCTCCAGCCGTCGCCAGGTCGACGAGTACGCCGACATCGCCCGCCGGCACGGCGCCGCGGGTGTCCTCTGGGTCAAGCGGGACGGCGGCGTCCCTTCGTTCCTGGTCAAGGGCGCGCTGACGGACGGGCAGGTCGAGACCCTGGCCGATCGTCTCGGTGTCGAGGACGGCGGCCTGGGCCTGCTGGTCGCCGGACCGGCGCCGACCGCGGCGGCGGCGCTCGGCGCCCTGCGGGTCGAGGTCGGACGGCGCTTCGGGCACATGCGGGAGGACGCGCACGAGTTCCTCTGGGTCCACGACTTCCCGCTGGTGACCTGGAACGGCGACGAAGGACGATGGAACGCGACCCATCATCCGTTCACCTCGCCGCGGATGGAGGATCTGGACCGCCTGGAGAACGACCCGGGATCGGTTCTCTCGCGCGCCTACGACGTGGTGCTGAACGGCAACGAGATCGGCGGCGGTTCCATCCGGATCCACGACCGGGACGTGCAGAAGCGCGTGCTGGCCGTGCTCGGGATCGACGCCGCGGAGGCCGAGCGTCGCTTCGGCTTCCTGTTTGAGGCCCTGAGCTACGGTGCGCCACCGCACGGCGGGATCGCGCTGGGCGTCGACCGGATCGTCATGCTGATGGCCGGCGCCGCCTCGCTGCGCGACGTGATTGCCTTTCCGAAGACGGCCTCGGCGGTGTGCCTGATGACGGAGGCGCCGTCGACGGTGGACCAGGAACAGTTGCTGGAACTCGGGCTGCGCGTCCGCCCGCGCGGCGGCTAGGCAACCGGGAGAGGTCGGCATGGTGGAGTTCGTTCCAGACGCGCCGCATCGCCTGACCCTCGCGCACCCGCGTGGCGCGAGCGACATCCTGGTCGGGCCAGGTCTTCTGGCCTCGGCGGGCCGCGGCGCGCTGGGTGAGGTCGCGGACTGGTGCCGGGACCGGGCCGTGTTTCTGGTCACCAGCGAGGTCCCGGACCGCCACTGCGGCGCCGCGGCCAGGAAGTTGCTCGAGCCCGCGGCGCGGGTCGAAACGCTCGAGGTTCCGGACGGCGAGACGGCGAAGACGGTTGAGTGCGCCGCCTCCGTCTGGCAGCGGATGCTCGATCGCGGCGGCAAGCGGGACAGCCGCATCGTCACACTCGGCGGCGGCGCCGTCGGCGATCTCGGAGGCTTCGCCGCGGCGTGCTTCCTGCGCGGCATCGACTACGTGCAGATCCCGACGACGCTGCTGGCACAGGTCGACGCTTCGGTCGGCGGAAAGACGGGGGTGGACCTGGCCGGCGGCAAAAACACGGTCGGCGCCTTCCACCATCCGCGCTTCGTGCTCGCGGACATCGACTGCCTGCGGAGCCTGCCGGCCGCGGAGATCCGAGCGGGTCTGTTCGAAGTGATCAAGATGGCGGCGCTGCTCGATCTCGACCTGCTGGCGTGCGTGGAGGAGTCGCTGGATCGTCTGCTCGCCGTGGACGCCGAGGTGTTGACTCCGGTCGTTGCGGCCTCCATTCAGGCCAAGCTGGACGTGGTCGAAGCGGACCTCGAGGAAGGGGACCGCCGCCGCCTGCTCAACTTCGGCCACACGCTGGGACACGCGATCGAGTCGGAGTTCGGCTATCGGGGGTTGCGCCACGGCGACGCGGTCGGCCACGGGATGAGGTTCGCCCTCCGCCTGGCGCGGCGGCGCGGACTGGTTCCAGAGTTCGCGGCGCGGCTTGGTCGCCTGATCGATCGGCTCGGGCCGCCGCCGCTCGAGGACGTTGAGCGGGAGCTTGGCGTGCGTCTCGACGCGGACCGGTTGATCGAGGCGATGGGCCGGGACAAGAAGGCGCGCGAGAGCGGTCTGGTGTGGATTCTGCCGGCGGCGCCAGGACGGGGCGAGATCGTCCCCGGCCTCGATCCGGCGCTGGTGCGGAGTGAACTCGAGACCTTCCTCGACGTCTCGCGCGCTCCGGCGGGCGGAGTTGCGCCGTGAGTGCGGACCTCGGCGGCGGAGTGGCTCTGCGAGCGTCCGGGGACGAGCCGCGGTCGGTCGGGTTGTGGAATCGGCTGCGCCGCGGTCTCGGTCGTACCCGGAAGGGGCTGTCCGGCCGGATCGGCGCCGTGCTCGGTGGCGCGCAGACGATCGACGAGGGCGTTCTGGAGCGGCTCGAGGAGACCCTGATCGAAGCCGACCTCGGGGTCGAGACCTCGCTCGAGCTGGTCGAGCGCCTCCGATCCGCGATGGTCTCCGGATCGGTCGCGCGAGGCGATGAGGTCGGGCTCCGGCAGTTGCTGGTCGACGAGGTGGCGGTGCTGCTCCTCGACGCGCCGCGGGCCGAGTGGCCGCCGCCGCCGCGGGTCACACTGATGGTCGGCGTCAACGGTTCGGGCAAGACCACGTCCGCCGCCAAGCTGGCCCACGCCTCCCTGGCGCACGGCGAGCGGGTGCTGTTCGCGGCGGCGGACACCTTCCGTGCGGCGGCGGCTGAGCAGCTCCAGGTCTGGGGCGAGCGGCTCGGAGTCGACGTCGTGCACCGTCCGTCGGGAGGCGATCCGGCAGCGCTCGTGTTCGATGCCGTGGAGGCGGCCGGAGCCCGCGGCGCGGACCACGTGATCGTCGACACCGCGGGCCGGCTCCACACCCGCGGCCAACTGATGGACGAGCTGGCGAAGGTGCACCGGGTGGCGCGGCGGGCGGCGGCGGAAGCCGCGGACCGCGCCTGGCGGGTGAGGAACCTGCTCGTCGTCGATGCGGGAACCGGGCACAACGCCCTGGTGCAGGCGCGGGAGTTCGGCGCCGCCGCCCCGCTCGACGCCGTCTTCCTGGCCAAGATCGACGGCACGGCGAAGGGCGGCATGGCCGTGGCGATCGCGCGCGATCTGCGTCTGCCTGTCGCCTGGCTGGGCGTTGGCGAGGCCGTCGAGGACATGGTCGACTTCGATCCGCGGTCGTTCGCGGCCGCCCTCTTCGGATGAGTTCAGCTCCGACGAGGGGCGAGCCGGCGTTCAGTCCGGCCGATCGCCGTGGGATGGCCCGCGCGCTGACTCTGGCGCGTCGAGGCCGCTACACCGCGGCGCCGAATCCGATGGTCGGGGCGGTCGTCGCGAGCGGCGGCGAGATCGTCGGCGAGGGTTGGCACCGCCAGGCGGGCGGAGAACACGCGGAGGCGGCGGCGCTGCGAGTCGCTGGAAACGCGGCGTTGGACGGCACGCTCTACGTGACCCTCGAACCCTGCAACCATCACGGGCGCACGCCGCCCTGCGCTGACCGGGTCATCGAGTCCGGCGTCAAGCGCGTGGTCTTCGCCCACCGCGATCCGAACCCGGAGGTGACGGGCGGCGGCGGGGACAGGCTGCGTGCCATGGGCGTCCGGGTCGAGGGTGGCTTACTTGCCGACCAGGCGGTGGAGCTGAACGTCCCGTTCCTGACCCGAGTAGTGCACCGGCGGCCCGCGGTGACCCTCAAGTGGGCGATGAGCCTGGACGGACGGATCGCGACGGCGACCGGCGACAGCCAGTGGATCTCGTCGGAAGAGGGCAGGAAGTGGGCGCTCGACCTGCGGGAGGAGCACCAGGCGATCGTCGTCGGCAGCGGCACCGCGCTGGCCGACGACCCACGGCTGAACCGGCGCTTGGGTCGGGCAAAGGGGACGATCCTGCGGGCTGTGCTCGATCGCCGGCTGCGGCTGCCGTCGTCGGCGCGGATGTTCGAGGTCGAGGGACCGGTCGTCGTCTACACGGAGACAGCGAAGGACATCGGCTCCTCAACGTCCTCCGATACCCAGGATTGGGCGACGCGGAGCGATCGCTTGCACCGCGCCGGCGCCGAGGTGGTGTGTCTTCCCACCGTTGATCCGGCCGGCGTGCTCAAGGACCTCTTCGACCGCGGCGTCTCCAGCGTACTGGTCGAGGGTGGCGGGGAAGTGCTCGCCGCCTTTTCCGGCTCCGGGCTGTGGGACCGAGCGGCGGTCTGCTGCGCGCCGGTTCTGATCGGCGGCGCGGCGGCCCCCGGTCCTCTCGGCGGCGATGGACCCCAACGGCTGGCCGATGCCTGGCGTCTGGACGAACTGCGGGTCAGCAGGCGCGGACCTGACGTGATTCTCTTAGGCTACAGACAGGGATGTTTACGGGAACTCTCGCGAGTTTGTCGGTAGTCCTCCGCTCCGTGTCCGGGAGTGCGGTAGAGTTGGGCCATGCCCATGCGCCGAACCGCCTTCACCATCGCTGCAGCCTCCGCCGCTCTCCTAGCTTGTTCCGAACCTGAACCCCCGGAGTGCGCCGAGTACCGCGCGGCGGAAGTTCGAGCTTCTGTCGCATTGAAAGAGAGCGAGGCTGTAGCAGATCAAGTCACGGCAAGGTTGGAGGAACTAAAGCCTGAGCGTGAAGAACTCGCCGCCGCGTGGCTGAGCGAGAATGCCAAAGAGCGCAAAGCACGAGAAGAACGCAACCTGTCCAATTTCTCAGAAAACTACGACGCCCAACGGAAGGCCGAACGAGCACAAGAAGCAATCGACGGGCGGATCGAAGCGATAGACGAAGTAGAGAAGCTGGCTTCTAGAGCCGTAGGCGATGTGGCGGCGAAGTTAGGTTCACTCACGGAAGCTGTTGCTATCCGCGCGTCCCAAGGTTGCTCAGCGCCGAAGCCCGTTTTCGAGGACGAGGAGTGAGCGGTGGGCTGGCGCCAATCTTCGCTTGGCGCGAGTGTTCCGCTAGTCTGGCCCGGGTTTGTGAGTGCGGACGGGGTGCTCGAGGTGGGCGAGATGCGCGGTGGCGACGTTCGAGGAGCGGAGAGCGGAAGGCACTGGTGTTCGCGTTTCGCAGAGCTCGTTCGCCCCGAGGAGGCCGAAGGCCCATTGAGTGCCACGGCCGCGAACGCCGCTTTGTACGCGGGGCTGGCCGGCTTACTGCTGCCGGGCCCGCGAGCTTGTGCACGGTCGAGCCGTAGCTGGGTAGTCGAGACGGATCTCGCTGGTCCGCGAGAATGGCCGGAGGGAGCCTCGGGTTCCTGAAGGAGCGCCGGGCGGACGTGTACGGCGCCGCGACGGCCCGGATGAACGTTGCCCTCCTGCCTGAGTTGTTTGGTTGCTTCAGGCAAGGGGCTCGCCATGGCGGGTCTTTGACACGAGGGCCTGGCTCGGATCGCACAAGACCTACTCGAGCGGACTCCGTTGCGGTACCGTTGCGAGACCAAGGTGTCGGTCTTTGGGCAAATCGACGAGGCGCCACCCGAGCATCGGAGACGGCTGTCAACTTGGAAGCGGATTTGCCGAGAAGGTGCGCCCGTCCTTGCAGGTTGACGGTCCACGAAACGGGCATCTCCACTCGGCCGCTTACTGTGCCGTTCCCTGCCTTCGTTCAGCTCGGGCAGCACGGAGCTTGGCGAGCCTCGCGAGAGCGTCCAAGAAGGGGCTTCGCATATCGCCCAAGAGGGTGTGTCCGTTGCCACCTAGGCGCTCGAACTCTCTCAACTCCAGGCGAGCGGCCGCCACCGTTTTGTCAACGTGATCGAATACCGTTTCCAGTGCTTTCACGTGTGCGGACGCGATCTGGCTGTTCTTTTCAGTCATTGTTATTCTCCTTGTCCCGGTTCGACCCGACCCGGGTCAGTTTCTTGGGCCACAAAAAAGCCGGGTAACCCGCCGCACGGTGCGACAAGGACCCGGTTCTTCCGACCTGATGCTTGCATCGTAACATATTTCTTTGGATAAGTCAACCCCCTAGCATTCAGTCTGCCGCTTTGGCATGTTCCTCGCTGGATAGTAAGAGTTCAAGCGTCTGGGTTGCTTGCTGATCACAGCCCGTGCGTTAGTGCTCGTTACGTTTGTGCGCCCCGGCCTTGGTCTGGCATGCTTGCGGGCATCCGTCGGCTTATGAGGTGGCTGGGAGTCTGCCCGTTTGGGGGAAGGCCAGAAGGAGGGGAAGGCGCTGGCGATTGCCGATAAGCTAGTGAGCTGTTTGAAGGGCGAGGGGCTGGGGGCGGGCCGCATCAGCCCCTCGGCCGTGGGATGAAGGGAGTAGCGGTAAGGCGCACGGGTTGGGGTTTAGCAACCGGTGTTCCTACTCGTAGAACGATGCCGATAGGGAAAGAGCGGTGTTTACCGGAATAGTCACGGAGCGTGGGAGGGTGGTCGAGGCGCCCGGAGCCTCTGATTGGAGAGGTGCGCGTCTGGTCGTCGGACACTCGGCGGCGCTGGCCGCGAAGCTCCAGCCGGGCGCCAGCATCGCGGTGGCAGGCGTCTGCCTGACACTGGTGGACCAAGACGTGGCGGATGGAACCGCGCGATCCGTCTTCGACCTGTCCCCGGAGACGCTGAGCCGAACGAGGCTCGGTGCGCTGCGCGCCGGCGACGAGGTGAACCTCGAGCCGCCGCTCTCGGCAGGCGACCCGTTGGGCGGCCACTGGGTCCAGGGGCATGTTGACACGACGACCCGGGTAACTCGGGTGGAGGAGCAGGGGGACCACCGCGTCGTCAGGTTCAACGTTCCGGCCGGGTTGGAGACGGGCGTCGTGCTCAAGGGCAGCATCACGCTCGACGGCGTGAGCCTGACCATCGCAGCGCTCGACGAACGGACCTTCGATGTGGCACTGATCCCGCATACCCTCGAGGTGACGACCCTTGGTGGTCTGAAGCCGGGCGACCGGGTGAACGTGGAAGGAGACGTTCTCGCCCGCTACGTTCAGAAGGCGGTGGAGGCAGCGGTCGCCGCCGCGCTCGAGTCGAAGTAGCCACGTGACGTCCCTCACGCTTCGGGAACACGTTGCCGAACCCTCCAATCTCTGGATTCGTCACAGCTTCTCCGCCTGGCCGGAGGGCGGCAGCGACTCCTTTTGTTGCGACCTCGTTACCGGTGGCCTGCGGCCGTCCGTGGGCGGTTCGCCGCTGGCCGACCGGGACGTCGCTCGCCTGTTGGGTTCAGCGACCGATGTGGTTTATGTACCGCCGATTCCCGCGGAGCACGAAGCGTCTCACGCGAGAATCGTGGAAGTCGCTGCCGGTGTCGGCGCACCTATCCTGATCCAGGTGGTGGCTGATCGCCTGTGGGGTACGCCGTCCGACGGCCGTCACCGCACCCAGCGTTCGACTGCTGCGGGCCTCCCGCCCAACGCCGTCGTCGTGATCGACGTCCTCGACGGTTTGGTGCGTCTGGCCGCAACGTTGCGGGAGGAGTTCACAGGAAGCCGCCAGTCGAGCCTGCCTTTCGAGCTGGATCCGCTTCAGGACGCGACCGTGGTCTGGCCGCTCGTGGCCGGCTGGACCGATCAGCCGGGAGTGCTCGAGCCCGCCCTGGCCTGGTTTGCTGCGGCAGGGAGCCGCCGTGTCGTTCCGCGCGTGATGGAGCTTCATGCCCATGAGCGGCGCCGGCTGGCCGAACGGCTCGAGACCTGGCCTGAGGCGTTCAACGCACTCTTCCATGGCGACGAGTCGCCGCCGGACCCGGTGACGTTTCGAACTGCCGCCGAAGCCGCCGGTCTCGAACATCGCCTGCCCCGGCCGCTGCCCGCCCCGCCACTGCCGCCCCGGCTACGCCTCGCCCGCGAACTCGCGGGCCACCTGATTGAACTCGGCGACGCTGCCGTCACAGGGGGCGACGCCTACTACCGCGCCGCTCGCTTCCTCGACCCCGACGAGATCGACATCGAAGCCGCCGCCCGCGAGGGCAACCTCGGCGTCCTACCGTGGCTCGAGCCTCCGGCCAGGCACGCGGTGGAGCAGTGGCTGACCGCGCGGCGAGCAGACTGACGCCAGATGCACCTGGTCGTCTTCGATGTCGACGGAACACTGGTCGATTCCGAGGACTTCGACGGCACTCTCTACGCCCGGGCGATCTGGACCGCGCTGAAGATCGGTGTCGACGAGGACTGGTCCGGGTATCGGCATCAGACGGACAGCGGCATCCTGAACGAGGTCCTGGACCGCAACGGAATCGAACGCGACCGCTCCCGGGCTCACGCCTCCGTCAAGAGGGAGTTCATCGGCCTCGTCGCCTGCTACCTCGCCGCCCGCGGCGACCGGCTGCCGGAAGTCGGCGGCGCCCGCGCCTTCGTCAACCGGCTCGCCGGCCGCCCGGACGTCGCGGTCGCGATCGCCACCGGGGGCTGGAAGGACACCGCCGCGATGAAGCTCCGGGCCATCGGCCTCGATCCGGACACGCTTAACCTCGCCTCCGGTTCGGACGCCGAGAGCCGCGTCGAGATCATGCGGATCGCGGCCAAAGGCGGCCTCGGCGGCAGATCAGCCGACCGAAAGACCTACTTCGGCAACCGGCCGTGGGACCTGGAAGCCAGCCGCCGGTTGGGCTGGCACTTCATCGGCATCGGCCCGGACGTTGAGCACAGCACTCGGTTCGACGACTTCCTGGACGAGGAGTCCATCAACCGGGCGTTGGCCCTGACGGGCCCTAACGCGGCCGCAGCAACGGGAACAGGATCACATCCCGGATCGACCCGGCGTCGGTCAGGAGCATGACCAGGCGGTCGATGCCGAGGCCGAGGCCGCCGGCGGGTGGCATGCCGTACTGGAGTGCTTCGACGTAGTCCAGGTCGAAGCGGTGGGCTTCGTCGTCGCCGCCTTCGCGGGCGCGGAGTTGCTGGCGGAATCGCTCGGCCTGGTCGTCGGGGTCGTTCAGTTCGGTGAAGGCGTTGGCCAGTTCCATGCCGCCGATGAAGAGTTCGAATCGCTCGGTGAAGCGGGGATCGCCGGTGGTGTGCTTGGCGAAGGGGGAGACCTCGACCGGGTAGTCGTGGATGAAGGTGGGCTGGATCAGCTTCGGTTCGACCAGCCGGTCGAAGAGAGCCATCAGCAGGTTGCCGTAGCCGGCGTTCTTCGGCAGGTCTTCGCCGAGGCCGGTGAGTTCCGCGGCGAGTGCGGCCTCGTCGTCGACCACGGCCGGGTCGAGGCCGCCGATCTCCAGCAGGGATTGCCGCACGCTGAGTCGCGGCCAGGGGGCCTGGAAGTCGATTTCGTTGCCGCGCCAGGTGCAGGTCGTCGAGCCGTCGGCATGCACGGCCTCCAGGACCCCGGCGAACATCGTCTCGGTGAAGGCCATCAACTGTTCGTAGTCGGAGTAGGCCCAGTAGAACTCGAGCATCGTGAACTCGGGGTTGTGCTGGGTCGAGATGCCCTCGTTCCGGAAGTTCCGGTTGATCTCGAACACCCGGTGCAGCCCGCCGACGAGCAGGCGCTTGAGATACAGCTCGGGCGCGATGCGCAGGTAGAGGTCGAGGTCGAGCGCGTTGTGATGGGTCACGAACGGCCGCGCGGTCGCGCCCCCGGGGACGGCCTGCATCATCGGTGTTTCGACCTCCAGAAAGCCCTCTTCGAGCAGGCAGCCGCGGAGCGCGGCGATCGCCTGCGAGCGAACGACGAACCGCCGGGTCGATACGGAGGAGTTCAGGAGGTCGAGGTAGCGGCGCCGGTAGCGCTCTTCCCGGTCGGCCAGGCCGTGCCACTTCTCCGGCAGCGGACGGGTGGCCTTCGCCAGCAGGTCGAGGCGGTCGGCGGAGATCGTCAGTTCGCCGGTGCGGGTGCGGATCAGCAGGCCTTCGGCGAGCACGTAGTCGCCGATGTCGAGTTGAGAGAGCAGCCACCAGCAGTCCTCGCCGACGTGGTTGCGGCGCAGGAGAACCTGGAGCTTGGAGTCGGCGCCGTCGGAGATGTCGAGGAAGGCCGCCTTGCCGTGGGTGCGGTGGGCGCGAACGCGGCCGGGAACCCTGAGGGAGACCGCGGCTTGCTCGAGCTCGGCCTCGGTCTGCCCGTCGTAGCGCTCGCAGACGTCGCCCGGCTCGAGGTCGTACGGTGCGCGAGTCGGGTAGGGGTCGACGCCCCGTTCGCGCAGGCGGTGGCGCTTCTCGCGCCGGTTCTCGATCTGGGCTTCGAGTTCGGACATGGCTCAGCTCGATTCCAGGTGCCAGAAGGCGTCGTCCACGAACAGGTCGGAGATGAGGCGGGCGACGCCGGCGGAGGCTCCGCTACCGATTCGCAGCACGTCCTGGTGGTCGACCGCGTCGTCCACGAGCCCTACGCCCATGTTCGTGACCAGCGAGAAGCCGAGCACGCGGAGTCCCATGTGGCGGGCGGCGATCACTTCGAGGACGGTCGACATGCCGACCAGGTCGGCGCCCAAAGTCCCGTAGGCGCGGATCTCGGCGGGGGTCTCGAAGGACGGTCCGAGCAGGCCGGCGTAGACCCCCTCGCCGACCGGGACTCCGGCCTGTTCCCCGAGTTCCGCGAAGCGGCGGCGCAGGCCGGAGTCGTAGGCATTCGCCAGGTCGGGGAACTGCGGCCCCCAGGCTGCCGGGAGCCGGCCCCTGAGCGGGTTCAGACCGGTCAGGTTGATGTGGTCGGAGATGGCCGCGATCGAACCGGGCGGCAGATTCGCCCGAAGCGACCCGGCGGCGTTCGTGACGACCAGCGACCGGGCGCCGAGCAGGGCGCTGAGCCGCACCAGGTAGACGACCTGGGCCGGCGTGTAGCCCTGGTAGGCGTGCAAGCGGCCGCGGCTGTAGAGCACCAGTCGGCCGTTGCTCGTCCGCACGAGTTCGGCGGTCACGGCGTGGCCCTCGATCGCCTCGACATCGAAGGGAAACAGGTCGGAGAACGGCCACGGACCCGCCGCCGGCTCGCCGAGATCCAGGCTCAGGCCCGATCCGGTTACGAGGAGGGCCTCCGGCGTCGGGATTCCGGCTTCCAGCCAGCGCCGCCGGCTCTCCTCGAGTTCGGCCGCGAGACTCCTGTCCGGGCCGGTATCCTTGTGTCCATTCACGGCGTTCTCTCGCGTCGCCCGCTCCAGGCTTGGAGTGCGGCAGACCATATCCTGAGGAGTTCGATGACCGAAGACGGCATGCCGCGCGAGTTGATTTCGAGGGAAGTGCTCGACCGCAGGGTCGGCGAGCTGGCCGCCGAGATCGAGAGGGACTACGCCGACAGCGAGGAGTTGCTCTGCGTCGGTGTGCTGAAGGGGTCCGTCTTCTTCATGTCCGACCTCCTGCAGCGGCTGTCCCGGCCGCTTGTCGTCGACTTCTTCCAGACCTCGAGCTACCGGGGCGAGACGACGTCGCCCGGAGAGGTGCGGATCCGCCGCGATCTCGATCACTCCCTGGCGGGCCGCGACGTTCTGCTCATCGAGGACATCGTGGACACCGGCTACACGATGCGGACGATCATGGCGCTGATGGGGTTCAGGGGAGCGCGTTCGGTGCGGCTCTGCGTGCTGCTCGACAAGGCCTGCAAGCGGGAGACGCCGGTTCAGATCCACTATCGCGGCTTCGAGGTGGACGATGTGTTCGTCGTCGGCTACGGCCTCGACTACGACGACCGCTACCGCAACCTGCCCTACATCGGCGTGCTGGAGGGCGCTTCGGAGTAGCCTCGCGTCGCCGTGGGGTTCGTCTGGCACATAGCCGTCAGGTACTTCCGCTCCACCCGCGCGGACGCGCACATCCGGGCGCTGTCCACCCTGACGGCGGGTGGCCTGGCGGTGGGTACCGCGGCGCTGGTGCTGGCCCTGGCGGCCCTCGCCGGCTTCCAGAACCTCCTGCTGGAGGACCTCGCGCGGCATACGCCGGCCCTCCAGATCGAGTTCGGCGGTGGAACCGTCCCCGGAAGTGGCCCTGAAGGCGCGGCAACGACGGAGCCGCTCCGGGGCCTGGCCGAACTGGCCGCCGCGACGACCGGCGTCGCGGGCGTCCAGGAGTTGCTCTATGCGCGAGGCTGGCTGGCCGATGACGACCGTCCGTTCGCGGTCGAGGTGCTGGGTTACGAGAAGGCACCGCCGCCGTGGATCCCGGTTGAGAGTGAGGCGACCCCAGGACTGATCGTGCCCGTCTCCGTGGCGCTGCGGATGGGGCTGGCGGTGGGCGACATGGTGCGCGTCGTCTCGCCTCGCCCCGGGCTCACGCCGATCGGACCCCAGCCGCGAACCCGGATGCTGCCGGTCGATCACATCTACAGGTCGGACCGGGCCGAGGACACGGACGATCCGGTGCTGGTGTCGCTCGACCAGGCCTCCTCCCTGTTCGCGCGCGGCGACTGGCGACTGGACCTGACGCTTGCACCGGAGGCGGATCCGGAGCGGATCGGCGGCTTCCTGCGCCAGGGAGTCGATCCGTCCGTGGCGACGGTCACCACCTGGAGGGAGGCCAACCGGGCGCTTCTCTTCGTGTTGCGCCTCGAGAAGGGTCTCGTGTTCTCGGCGGTGGCGCTGATCGTCGCGGTCGCCTCGTTCGCCCTGCTCGCGGCCCTGTCGATGGTGCTTTCGAGCAAGCGCGCCGAGGTCGGCGTGCTGGCGGCAATGGGTGCGCCGCCGGCCCGGTTGCAACGGGTGTTCCTGCTGCTCGGCGCGCTGCTGTCGGTGGGCGGCGCCGGCTTCGGCGGCGCTGCCGGCGCGGGGCTCGCGGCGTTGCTCGACCGTTACCGCGTGATCTCCACGCCGTCGGACGTGTACGTCGTGGACTACGTGCCGTTCCTGGTCAGGGGCACGGACGTGTTCGTCGTGCTGGTCGTGACCGTCCTGTTCACCGCCGCGGCCGCGGTGATCGGGGCGCGCAAGGCGAGCCTCCTTCACCCGGTCGAGGCGATGCGGAGCGCGCGCACGTGATCGAGGCCGCCGGGGTCACCAAGGCCTACCAGGACGGCGCGGTCCGGCGGCAGGTGCTGCGCGGCGTGGATCTTCTGGTCGCGCGCGGCGAGACGGCGGCCATCGTCGGTCCGTCCGGCTCAGGCAAGTCGACGCTGCTCAACATCCTGGGCGCGCTCGATACCCCGGACGCGGGTTCGGTTCGAGTCGACGGCGTCGATCTCACCGCGTCCGGGCCATCTGTTCTGGCGGGATTCCGCAACCGGTCCCTCGGCTTCGTCTTCCAGTTCCATCAACTGCTGCCGGATTTCACCGCGCTCGAGAACGTGATGATGCCGGGGCGGATCGCGGGCCGCCCGAGCTCGTCTCTCAGCGTGCAGGCGCTCACGCTCCTGGACCAGGTCGGCCTCGCCGACCGTGCCGGCGCCTTCCCGCAGCAGCTCTCCGGCGGCGAACGGCAGCGGATCGCGATCTGCCGCGCCCTGGTGCTGGAACCGGCGGTGCTGCTGGCCGACGAACCGACCGGGAATCTGGATTCGAGGAGCGGCGAGCAGGTCCTCGAGCTTCTGGACACACTGCGGAGGCGCCGGGACACGACGATGGTGCTGGTGACGCACAACCCGGGAGTGGCGAAACGTTGCGGCAGGGTGCTCCGTCTCGACGGTGGTCGCCTGACCGCCCCCGAGGAACCGGTGGCGCCCGAGCGCCGGTAGACTCTGGGTCGTGTTCGAGAAGTACAACGAGAAGTCGCGCCGCGCGCTCTTCTTCGCCCGCTACGAGGCGAGCAAGCTGGGCAGTCGGGTCATCGAGTCGGAGCACATCCTGCTCGGCATCCTGCGCGAGGGAGAGGAGTCGGTCATCGAGCTCTTCCAGCGCCTCCAGGTCAAGCCGGAGGATCTCCGACGCGAGATAGAGGGTGAGCGGGTGTTCGTCGAGCGCATTTCGTCGACCGCCGAATTGCCGTTGTCAGAGGAGTCGAAGAGGATCCTGGCCCACGCCTCGCACGAGGCGGAGAGCATGGTTCATGCCGCGGTCGGCTCCGAGCATCTGTTGATCGGCATCATGCGGGTCAGCGGCTGTCTGGCCGAGCGCGTTCTCACGCAGCGCGGGCTCGAGGTCGCGACGGTGCGCGAACAGGTCGCGACCATCGCCCGCGAGCGCGCCAGCAGGCGCGGCAAGCAGGAGTTACCCTTCCTGTCGGAGTTCGGTCGCGACCTGACCGCGCTTGCGCAGCAGGACCAGTTCGACCCCCTGATCGGTCGCGAGCAGGAGGTCGGTCGCATCGTCCAGATCCTGGCGCGAAGGACGAAGAACAACCCCATCCTGCTCGGGGAGCCGGGGGTGGGCAAGACGGCCATCGTCGAGGGACTGGCGCAACGGGTGTCTCACGGCCGCGTGCCGAAGTTTCTCGGGCGCAAGCGGATCGTCGCGCTCGACCTGTCCCTGATCGTCGCCGGCACGAAGTACAGGGGTCAGTTCGAGGAGCGCCTGAAGGGCATCCTCAAGGAGCTCGAGGAAGGCGAGGACGTACTCGTCTTCATCGACGAGATCCACGCTCTGGTCGGAGCCGGTTCGGCCGAGGGCTCCCTCGACGCTGCGAACATCCTGAAGCCCGCCCTGTCGCGGGGCGACATCGCGTGCATCGGCGCCACGACCCAGCGGGAGTACCGCCGGCACATCGAGAAGGACCGCTCCCTGCTGCGGCGATTCCAGGCAGTACAGATCAAGCCGCCCTCCGCGGACGAGACCTACGACATTCTGGTCGGCCTGAAGGAGCGCTACCAGGGCTTCCACAACGTCGCCTACGACGACGCCGCGCTGCGCGCCGCGATCGCCGGTTCCAACCGTTACATTCCCGACCGTCATCAGCCCGACAAATCGATCGACGTGATCGACGAAGCCGGCGCCCGGGTCAAGCTGCGCCGGGTGCGGGATACGAGGCAGGCGCGGCGGATCCAGCAGGAGATCCGGGAAGTGGTGGCCGAGATGAAGGCGGCGATCTCGGACAAGGACTTCGACCGCGCCGTCCGCTTCCGTGAGCGCGAGATCGAACTCCGGGAAGATCTCGAGAGCGTCGAGCAGTTGCATGACCAGGACGTTGAGGATCAGGTCGTGACCGCTCAGGACGTGGAGGAGGTGATCGCCTCGTGGACAGGGGTGCCGGTGGCTGCCGTGCGTGGCGACGAGGCGAAGCGGTTGATGAAGATGGAGGACGTTCTGCGTCGCCGGATCGTCGGCCAGGATCGGGCGATCCGGTCGATCAGCCGCGCCATCCGCCGGTCGCGGCTCGGCGTTTCCGATCCCCGCCGTCCGGTCGGTTCGTTCGTCTTCCTGGGCCCGAGCGGAGTTGGCAAGACGGAGGTTGCCCGGCGCCTGGCCGAGTTCCTGTTCGGCAGCCAGACCGCTCTCATGCGTTTCGACATGAGCGAGTACATGGAGAAGTACTCGGCCTCCAAGCTGATCGGTTCGCCGCCGGGCTACGTCGGCTACGAGGAGGGCGGCCAGTTGACGGAACGGGTTCGGCGCCAGCCGTACTCCCTGATCCTCTTCGACGAGATCGAGAAGGCGCACCCGGACATCATGAACCTGCTGCTTCAGATCCTGGAGGAAGGCAGCCTGACCGACGCCTATGGCAACTACGTCGACTTCCGGCACGCCCTGGTGCTGCTGACGTCGAACCTGGGCAGCAAGCTGGTGCTCAAGGGCGGACGCGTAGGCTTCGGCAGCGCGTCTTCGGCAGGAGACTCTTCCCCAGAAGGGGACTTCGGGCGCATCAGGGAAGAGATCGAAGCGGAGTTGCGCCGCAGCTTCAGCCCCGAGTTCATCAACCGCATCGACGAGACGATCGTCTTCAATCCGCTGGGCCGGGAGGAGTTGCGCGCGATCACGTGCCTCCTGCTCTCCGACGTGAACGAGACGCTTGCCGAGCGCGGTCTGACGGTCGATGTGACCGGTGAAGCGCGGGAATGGCTGCTGGAGCAGGCCGGCATCGATCCGTCGACCGGAGCCCGTCCGTTGCGGCGCACGATCCAGCGCTACGTCCAGGATGCGGTGTCGGACCTGCTGATTCAGCGAACCGGCGATTCCGTCGAACGCATCCGTGTGGATCTCGCGCGGGACGAACTGGTCCTGGAGGTCGTTGAGGACGGCGCCCCGACCGTTGAGGAGGAACCTGCTCTTGCGGAATCCTGATCGAAAGGTCTTTCGACGGCTGGCATGGCCGGGGGCGCTGGTCCCCGCCTTCCTGCTGGCCGTGCCCGCCGCCGGCCAGTTGCTGGTCGGCCAGCCGATCGTGTCGGTGGAATACGTCGGCGTCGAGACGCTGAGCGAAGACAGCTTGAACTACTACCTGGACATCGAGGCCGGGAAGCCCTGGGATCCCGGCCGCGTGAACGACCGGATCAAGGACCTTTGGGAGCGCAAGCTGATCGATGACATCTCGATCGCGGCCGAGGCGCAGGGCGAAGGCGTGCTGGTCCGGGTGACGGTCGTGGAGAGGCCGCTCCTGGTCTCGCTCGAGTACGACGGTTTGAAGAAAGTGAAGCGGAGCGACATCGGCGACATGACGGATCGGGAACGGATCTCGGTCTTCGAGGGCCTGCCGCTGGACCTGGGCGAACTGGCGCGCCTCGAAGGGGCGATCAAGAAGCTCTACGAGGAGCGCGGCTTCCGGTTCGCGGGCATCCACGTCGAGATCCAGGACGCGGGTCTGGGCGAGAAGCGGGTGCTGATCACCGTCGACGAGGGCGGGAGGGTCAAGATCGGCCAGGTCGATTTCGAGGGCAACGAGGTGTTCTCCGCCGGCCGCCTGCGCCGCCAGATGGAGAAGACGAAGAAGTCGAACCTGCTGACCCGGATCCGCAAGCGCGACGTGTTCAACTCGGCGACGGTCCAGGAGGACCTCGACAAGGTCAAGGGCCTGTACCGCGAGTTCGGCTACAAGGACGTCGAGGTCGGCGAACCCGAACTCGACGTGATCGAGCGGAAGCCGAACGCCGAGCGCATCGAAGACCGCAAACGGCAGCTCGCTCTGGTGATTCCGATCGAGGAGGGCCCGCGCTGGAAGCTCGGCGAGGTCCAGGTCGAGGGGGCCGAGGTGCTGCCGGAGGGCCTGCTGGTTGCGATGTTCAAGGATCCCAAGGGCGGCTGGCTGCGCTCGGACATCATCGACGAGGGTGTCGAGCAGATAGGGGAGTTGTATCGGAACAGCGGTTACATCTTCGCCGACGTGAAGATGGAGGTCATCGAGCGCGACGACCTGGTTGCCGACATCCTGGTGACCGTCGAGGAGAACGACCAGTTCCGGATCGGACGGATGGAGTTCACCGGCAACGACCGGACCCGCGACCGGGTGCTCCGCCGCCAGATGCTGCTCAAGGAAGGCGACGTCTTCAACTCGGGCATGCTGCGCACCAGCCTGCTGCGCCTCAGCCAGCTCGAGTACTACGTCGTCAACGAGGACGATCCGGTCGAGGTCGACTACGACACGGACGACAAGCAGGTCGACATCACCGTCAAGGGCACGGAGACCGGCCAGACCGAGGTTCAGTTCGGCGGCGGCTACAGCGAACTCGACGGCTTCTTCGTCCAGTCGGCGTTGCGCACCCGCAACTTCCTGGGCCGGGGCGAGACCGTCGGCGTGTCGATCCAGACGGGCCGCTACCGCGACATCTTCGACGTCTCGTACTACATGCCCTGGGTCAAGGACCGTCCCCAGAACTTCGGGATTCAACTCTTCAACCGGGACACGGACTTCGACCTCCTGATCGACCAGCGCTACCGAAGCAAGGAGGCCGGCGGCGTCCTCAGCTACGGCCGCTCGTTCCGTCGCTGGGAACTCGTGCAGTTGGCCTACAGCAACATGGACATCGAGAGCTACCAGTCGCAGACCTTCTACTTCTTCGACAACCCGGAACAGAGCGACGACCCGATGAGCGACACGTTCGAGCAGGCGTTCGAGTTCAACCGCCGCTCCGTCACGGCCACCTACCAGTACGACAGTCACAACAGCCGCCTCGAGCCCACACAGGGCAGGCGCCTGGTCGCATCCCTCGAGTATGCGGGCGGCCCCCTTGGCGGCGAGTCCTTCTTCATCCGCCCGTCGCTGAACGCGGCGATCACCGTGCCGCTGACGAACCGCGGGCTGCGGACGGTCGGGCGCGCGAACATCCAGCTCGGCTACATCGAGCCGTTCGGGGAGGATGGCGCCGGCAACCTGCGCGAGCTGTTCTTCCTGGACCGCTACCTGCTGGGCGGCGAGAACAGCCTCCGCGGCTTCGCGTTCCGTTCCATCTGGGTGCGCGATCCGGAAACCGGCCGCACTCTGCTCGACCGGAACGGCTTCCCGCAGGGCGGCAACAAGAGCGTGGTCATCAACCTCGAGCACCACACCCTGGTCAACGGTCCTTTCCGCGTCGTGACCTTCTTCGACGCCGGCAACGTCTACGGCGACGACCAGGACGTCGACTTCAACCACATGCGCATGTCGGCCGGAATCGAGCTCCGGGTCAACGTGCCCATCCTTGGAGCTCCGCTCCGCTTCATCTACGCTACGAACCTGAATCCGCTGGACAACCTCGGAGGCGTCGACCGGGAGCGGTTCGACAGCTTCGACTTCAGCATCGGAACCAGCTTCTGACGCCTTACGGAGAACTACGAAGATGAACGTCAAACCCATTGGACTTCGTGCTGCCGCGGCGACCGCCGCCGTCGTCGCCGGCGTCCTTGTGGCCGGGCCGGTCCTGGCCCAGAGCAAGATCGCCGTGGTCGAGGTCGAACGCCTGCTGCAGGAGTCGGCGCGCGGCCAGGTCGCGGTTCAGGAACTCACGCGACTCCGGGATGAGAAGCAGGCGGAGCTCACCACCAGGCAAGAGCAGCTTGCGGCGCTGCAGAAGCAGTACAACGACGGTCGGCTGACGCTGGCCGAGGACCGCTTGGCCGAGCTGGAGAAGCAGCTCGAGGACATGACGATCGACCTGCGCCGTGCCCAGGACGACGCGAACCGCGAGATGCAGAAGGTGCAGGGCGAGAGGTTCGGCGAGATCGAGCAGGCCGTGTTGCCGATCATCTCCCAGGTCGGCCGGGAGTTCGGCTACACCGCGATCTTCAACAAGTTCCAGGGAGGCCTGCTGTTCGCCGCCGACGCAGCGGACATCACGAACCTGATCATCGAGCGCTACAACGCCGCGTACCCGGCGACTCCCGCGGAGTAGCTAGTCGCTGTTGCGGATGCTGTAGAGCTTCGACCGGGTGCGAATCAGCAGCCGGTCTCCGGCGACCGCCGGCGACGCCATCGCCATCTCGTCGAGGCTGTTGGTGTGGAGCACTTCGTACTCCGAGCCGGCGCGGATCACATAGGTGTCGCCCTGCTCGCTCAGCGCGAACACGCGGTCGTTGTAGGCCCAGGGAGATGAGGTGAAGCTGGCGCCGCCGCGGGGTGCCACGCGCTTCCGGCCGTACACCGGTTCGCCGGTCAGCGCGTCGTACGCCTCGAAGAAGCCGCGGTCCAGCAGGCTGTAGTAGACGCCCTTGTAGACCAGCGGCGACGTGTTGTAGTTGCCTGCCTTGGGCTGGTGCCAGGCGACGAACTCGCTCTCCGTCGCGTCACCTTCCAGGGTGATGTCGCCCAGCGCCCCCGGACGGATGGCGAAGACCGGCCGGCGCTGATCCTGGAAGTAGCCGGAGTTGACGTAGATCATGTTGTGAGCTGCGAACGGCGTCGCAATGGCCGCCCAGGACATGCGGCCGTCCATCTCCCACAGCAGTTGGCCGTCCAGGCCGTACGAGCGGATCCGGTTCTTGCCGCTGGTGACGATCTCGGTGCGGGCTTCGTTGGACCATACGAAGGGCGTTGCCCAGCTCGACACCTCTTCCCGACTCGTGCGCCAGCGCTGTTCGCCGGTGTGCTTGTCGAGCGCGGCGATCCAGGACTCTTCCTCGTTGTCGTAGAGGATGATCAGCAGGTCGTCGTGCAGCACGGGCGAGGAGGCGGAGCCGTAGTCCCACATGGTCGGGCGGTAGGGCGTGTCGAAGCTCCACACGGACTCGCCTTCCATCGTGAAGGCGTAGACGCCGAGGTCGCCGAAGCGCGCATAGACCCGTTCGCCGTCGGTGGTCGGCGTCTCCGAGGCGTAGGTCTGCTTCTGGTGGCGCGGGAACTCGGGTATGCCGGCCTTGACCGAGCGTTCCCAAAGCACCTCGCCCGTGGCCAGGTCCAGGCAGTACACGAGCCAGTCGTGCTGCGCCTGCGGCGGTTCACTGCGCCCGCGGGCGGCGTAGAGACCGGCCTGTGGGCGTTCGAACTCACCTTCGGAAACCGCGGTCGTCAGGTACACGCGATCGCCCCAGACGATCGGGCTGGACCAGCCGAGCCCGGGAATCTCGACGACCCACTCGACATTCTCGGTCTGGCTCCAGCGATCCGGCAGGGCGGGGTTGTCGGCGACGGCCGGGTTCATGCCCGGGCCGCGGAACTGGGGCCAGTTGTCGGTAGCGGCGGCCGTGCCGGCGCAAATCGCGGCGCAGGCGAGGGCCGCGAGGATGACGGCGCCTTTGCGCCTGGCGTGGTGGCGGTGCGGGTGCGATGTCGCGGTGCTCATCGAGATCGGATCTCCCGGTCACAGGAAGGGTCAGAGGTTGGGGTCGGGTCGGAGCGTATCCGGTAGCGCGCGGAATCCGTAGCAGAACGGTTTGACATCTTCAGAGGATTTGACATCTTCAGAGATCGCGGCTAAGTTGCTGATTACAAAACTTGGTTGGCGGGGTTCGCGAGAGCCCCGGAATGCAGGGGGTCCCCGGAATGCAGGGGGTCCCCGGAATGCAATTCGAGAGACGATGTTCGGCGCTCCGCCAGTCCGTCGGCGTTTCGGATGGTCAGCGCCAACCGGTAGACACCGTCGCTCCGGCGCGGTTGCAGGCTGTGGTCTCCACCGCTTCGCTGTTCGCCTTGCTGGCGCTCGGCGTCGTGCCGGCGCCGGTCAGGACGGTCGCCTCGGCGGAGGCGCAGAGGTGCACCGCTCCCGCGTTCTGGGATGTCTTCGAGCAGCGTTGCAAGGTCTACATGTGCGCGGAGGGCTGGACGCGGGACGACAACACCTGTCGCAAGAGTGGGGAGTATCCAGCCTACGCGGCCTCCTGCCCGGTCGGCTGGGGAGTCAGGGCGGTGGATTGGGGCGTCCACGGCCACAGTATGCGCTGCGTCGATCCTTCACCTCCGCCACCGCCACCCACGTCGACGGTCGTCATCTCGCCGGCGCCGCCCGGCACCATACGGCCGGCCGATCCTCCGACTGCGCCGGTCGTGTCGGTGACGAGGGTTCACACGCTGCCGTTCGCCGTGTCGGAGACCGGCGCGGGCGAGAAGTCGTACGAGTTCAGCCTTGACTCCGGGACGGAAGTCAGCGTCAGCCTGACCGGCATGGACAAGGACATCGACTGCCGCGTCAACACTTCTTCCTGCACGAACCACGGCGGAACGAGCGCTGATTCCTGGGGCGGCACCCTGCAGTCCGGCACGCACACGGTGACCGTGTACCCGTTCGGCGGCGGCTCCGGCAACTGGACGCTGAGCGTCAGCGGGACTGCCGGGGCGCCCCCCGTAGTGCCGCCTCCTTCGACTCCTTCGTCACCGCCGACGACGGTGCGACGCGTGCTGGAGACGCGGGTCGGGCTCGTCTACTCGACCGAAGCGGACAGCCCCGGACGCACTTACTCGTTCACGCTGGAGTCCCGTCAGACCGTCAACGTCTCGCTGACCGGCATGGACAGGGACTTCGACTGTTCCGTCAACGGCTCTCGCTGCTCGAACAGGGGTGGGACGAGGGACGACGACTGGAGCGGCGAACTGGCGGCCGGATCGCACAGCATCCGAGTGTACCCTTATCTTGGAGGTCGGAGTGATTACACCGTCATGGCGATCGTCAACTGCCCGGCTGGCCACTTCGCTTTCGGCGGTAGCTGCCACAGGTACGTCCCGCCGACCGCTGCTGTTTCGCCGGTCGGGGGCGGTGGGCCCGAGGTAATGAGCTGCGACGGCGATACGGAGCTTCCGGACGGCCAGGAATGCGTGGACGGGAAGATCGTTTTCAGTGAGGACATCGTCGTGGTCAATACGCCGATACCTGTGCCGCCGCTCGAGATTCCCATACCGCCGGGGTCAGGGCCCGGCGAGGGCGATCCCGGGCCCGGGCAGGCTCCAGAACCGGGGGACAACGGTGGCGGCGGAGGAACGACGCCGCCGGGAGTGGCGCCGGGTGACATGGCAGACGGCATTACTCAGTGCGGCAAGAACATCAACGGCAACCAGGACTATGGACCTCGACCCGATGGATCGAGTCACTCCGGCATCGATATTGGCGTGGCGAGCAGCGATGCCGTGTTCTATGCCTACCGAGGAGGCACAGTGTCGCTTGGCTTCAACACAAGGTGCGGCTACTACGTCGACGTCGGCCATACGGACGGCAGTTCGGAGAGGTATTGTCATCTTGACGAGGCCTCGCGCCCTTCCGGGGGGACGATTGGGACGGGTGACGCGATAGGCTCCTATGGACCGTCAGGCCGGACCGATGGGCCGCATCTCCACATCTCGTCACGCGGACCTGACGGGATGCATCGGAACCCCGTCGGGTCGTTGTGGACCTTGGAGGAAATGCTCGCGGCAGGATTCACGTTCGACGAGGACGGGTGCTAGCTGATGCAGGAACACCGTAGGAGCACAGTCATGCGGACTCTGGGAACAGTGTTTTCTTGTTTCTTCACCTTCTTCCCTGGTGCGGCGTTCGCGGACGATATGGCGCTTCCCTCAGGCAGTGTGTTCGGCGGATTCGTCGAAGAGGACGGTGACTTTCTGCTGCTCATGCAAGCGGGCAGAGATTCGTTCTTCGTCCGCTCCCTTGGGAGGAGGACGGAGATCCTCCCCCTGCCGGGGATTGAGGCCAGGAGCCTGGCGCGGCTAGCCGACGGCGAGCTCTTGATGTCAAGCCTCAAGGGGTCGAAGACGGCCGGGGACAGAACCGCGAGACTGGATATCGTGAAGTTGAGGGGTACACAGATTCGGTACGTTCGCGGGTTGTCCACGCCAGTGGTCGGCTATCACTACGAGCTTCCAGCGGTTTCAGGAGATGGACGTCTCTGGGCAATGGAAGCTGGCGATGGCTCATACTCTTTCGGCCGACTCGGCAAGACGGGCACGGGTGAACGTACCGTTACCCGGGTCGAGGACCCAGCCGTAGGGCAGCGAGTCGACATGGGAAAGTGGGATATGGAGCCGCCCGCGCCAGTTGTTCTGGATTCGGAGGGCCCCATAGTCCTTACACCTTGGAACGAAGGTGCGTACATTCTCCACTTCACTGAGAATGGCAGTTCTCCCTACATTCTTCCAATTCTCTTTGGCGACGGCGTAGAGGAGTACGATTTCAGGTGGCAATGGGGTGAGCAGGTTCTCTGGGCGAGAAGCTCTCTCTACTGGAAGGCATACCATCTATGGGATTTCGGTTTGTCTCCGTCCTCCTTCGAAGAACCGTTCTGGATCGTGGAACGTGAGGCGGCCGAACCGCATCCAATGCGCGGGATCGTTCGTGTCACGGCCAATGAGGTTGGCGGCTACCGCATCGAGCACCTTTGGCGCGACCCGTGGTCATTGAGCGAAGAGAGGCGGGTTTCGGACTGGTATCAAGGAAGACCTCCTCCGTTTGCGCCGACGGTGTCGGGCGGAAGCAAGCTCTTCGTTAGCTCAGGTGGCGGCCACGCGGTGATCGTTGAGGAGCGGGTCGAGAGCGAGACGGGCGAGCCTGCGGCGAAGCCCTCGCGGGTGCAGTACGCTCGCCGTGTCGAACTGAGACTTGAGCCGCTAGCGCCCCCAACGGAACCCGATGCTGAAGCGGAGGGTACGGCGGACCGGGCACGTCTCACTGCGCTTCGCAGAGCGTATGAGGCGAAGCAGCGAGAAGACGCGGCTGTGGTCGGAGAAGCCGAGAGTGCGGCCGCGCCTTTGGTTGGGGGTGAAGGCGCGAGAGTTCCACCGCCAAGGCCATGAAGGGCTCTGGGTTGCCGCGTCCGATAGACTCGCTCAGGACTGGCAGGCAACAGGCCGGGCATGTGGTTTCGCCGTGGTTCCCATCCACTTGCGCGTTAGGAACCGTCAGCGCCTTGCAGCAAGCCCGGCCTTGGGCGTCCTCGACACAGTGCTCCCCGCAGCCGTTGCCCGTGCGCCGAAGGTTGGAGACGCGCGTGGGGCTGGTGTGCTCGACCGAAACGGGCAGCCTGGAGCAGGCCTACTCATTCACTTTGCAGTTCCGCCAGACCATGCGTGTCATGAGCCGGGACTTCGACTGTTCCGCCAACCGTTCGTACTGTTCGAATCGCGACGGCACCCGTGACGACCACTGAAGCGGGAACTGGCGCCCGGATCGCACAGCACCCGGGTGTCTCCCTCGAGTGGCGAGAGGGCGACTACACGATCATGGCGGTCGTTCACTGTCCCGCCGGCCATCTGGCTTCGGGCGGCGGTTGTTGGCGGTACGTCATGTCGAACCGTCCGGCGGCCGTTCCTTCCGACCGAGGCACGCCGACTCCTTCTGAGGACCATGGCGCGCCGGGCACGGAGCCCGAGGTCGAGCACCCGCCCTAAGAGGGCCGGGCCAACCCGCCCGCGCCGTCGCTTCCTCTCCCGCTTCGCTCGCGACAGTGCCCTTAGCGCGGAACGCGGGCAATTGCGTTCCGCGGCGCAAGCTCCTAGGCTCGCTGAGTGACCCACCGCCTCGCCGATCTTGCCGCGATGGTTGGCGCTGACCTCGAGGGCGATCCGGATCGGCCGATCGACGGCATCGCCACCCTGATGGCGGCGGGTCCTGGAGATCTCTCCTTTCTGACCAACCCGCGGTACCGCGACCAGGCGCTGGCTTCGAAGGCCGGCGCACTGCTCGTGTCCAGGGAACTGTCTCCCGAAACGCTTGGGGATCTGCGCGCCGACCTGGTGCTCTGCGACGACGCCTACCGGGCCCTGGCCGACCTGATGACGGCTCTCTTCCCGGTCCCCGAGGTGGAACCCGGCGTTCACGAAACGGCCTGTGTCGACGCTTCCGCCCAGGTCGACCCCACCGCCCGCGTCGACGCTTTCGCCGTGGTCGGCGAGGGCTCGACGCTCGGTCCGGGCGTGGTCATCGGCGCCCACACGGTGGTGGGCCGGGGCTGCCGCCTGGGCGCAGGCACCGTGCTCCATCCCCATGTCGTGGTCTACGACGGCGCCCGCATCGGCGAGCGGGTGGTCGTTCACTCCGGTGTCGTTCTGGGCGCCGACGGTTTCGGGTTCGCGGAAGCCGCGGAAGGAGCGTCCCAGGTCAAGCTGCCCCAGGTCGGGGTCGTCGTGATCGAGGACGACGTGGAGATCGGCGCCAACTCCGCGGTGGACCGGGCCACTTTCGACACCACCACGATCGGCCGCGGAACGAAGATCGACAACCTGGTGCAGATCGGACACAACGCGCAGATCGGCGAGGGCTGCATCCTCTGCGGGCAGGTCGGTGTGTCCGGCAGCAGCCGCATCGGCGATCGGGTGCTTCTGGCGGGGCAGGTGGGTGTCGCCGGTCACTTCAGGGTCGGCGACGGCGTGCAGGTGGCGGCCAAGTCGGCGGTGTTCCAGGAGGTCGAGGACGATCAGCGGGTCGCGGGCATACCCGCCGTACCAATCGCGGACTGGCGCCGGCGGAACGCGCTACAGTCGCGCCTGCCGGCGATGCGCAGCGCGCTCAGGGCGCTTGAGCGCCGCGTGGCCGAACTCGAATCGGCGGGGCGCGGTCGCCGCGACGAGCCGGCGGCGGACGGGGGAGACGAGACGTGAGCAAGGAACGGGAGGACACCGACGGGGCCGCGGTGAGCGCACCGCTCGGACCGTTCGACTCGCGCTGGATCGCGAGCGTGCTGCCTCACCGCTATCCGATCCTCCTGGTCGACCGGGTGCTGGAACTGGTGCCGGGGAAGCGGGTGGTGGCGATCAAGAACGTGACCCGCAACGAGCCGTTCTTCGACGGCCACTTCCCGGGCAACCCGATCATGCCCGGAGTCCTGGTGATCGAGGCGATGGCGCAGACGGCGGGCTTGCTGCTGCTGCACGAGATCGAGGACCGGGATCGCCGGGTTCTCTTCTTCTCCGGGATCGAGCGGGCCCGCTTCCGCCGTCCCGTCGTTCCCGGCGATCAACTGCGGATGGAAGTGGAGTCGCTTCGCCTGCGCACCGTCCACTCCCGCTTCCGGGGCCGGGCCACGGTCGACGGGGAGCTGGCGGTGGAGGCGGTCTGCACCTCCACGATGGTGGCGCCCTGAAGGACCGCGGACCGCGGCGCGGCTCATGACGGCCAGGATCCACGACACGGCGATCGTCGATCGCTCGGCCGAGCTGGGCGACGGTGTGGTCGTCGGCGCCTACGCGGTGATCGGGTCCGGAGTTCAGATTGGCGACGACACGGAGATCAGCCCGCACGCGACGGTCCTCGGCGACACGGTCATGGGACGAGCCAACCGGGTCTTCCCCTACGCCGCGATCGGATTCGACCCGCAGGACCTGAAGTACGAGGGCGAGTCGAGCCGGCTCGTGATCGGCGACCGCAACCAGTTCCGCGAGTTCTCGACGATCAACCGGGGCACCGCCTTCGGCGGCGGCATCACGCGGATCGGCGACGACAACCTGTTCATGACCCAGACCCACGTGGGCCACGACAGTCAGGTCGGCAGCCGAACGGTGTTCACGAACGGCGGCACCCTGGCCGGTCACGTGGAGGTCGAGGACGACGCCACGATCGGCGCCTTCTCGGCGGTTCACCAGTTCTGTCGGGTGGGTCGGCACGCCTACATCGGCGGCTACTCCGTGATCACGATGGACGCGCTGCCGTTCTGCATCACGGTGGGGATCAAGCCGGCCTGCATGGGCGTGAACCGCATCGGACTCGAGCGCAAGGGCAAGTCGGTGGAGGACATCCGGTCGATCGAGAGGGCCGTGCGGGTGCTCACCCGCTCGCGGAGGAACACGACCCAGGCGCTCGAGGAGCTCGACGCGGAGCATGCCGGCCACGCGGATGTCGATGCCCTGATCGCCTTCATCAGGGGTTCCGACCGGGGCTTCATCCGCTCGGCGCGGCGCGGTTCCCGCGGCGCCCGCTCGTGAAGGACGGGAGTTCGCCCTGAGCGCGGAAGCTCAGGTTCGGGCCGCCGTGGTCGGCGCCGGCGCGATGGGTCGCCACCATGTGCGCCTGCTGTCCCGCCTGCTGGGGCCTGACGCGGTGTTCGTGGTCGACGCGGATCCGGCGCGGGCCGAAGACGCCGCGCTCGAGCATGGCGCGTCGGTCGCGGCCGGGATCGACGAGGTCCTGAACGCAGTGGACGTTGCCGTCGTCGCCGTGCCGACGGTCGACCACCTGGAGGTGTCGGCGCGTCTGATCGGGGCCGGTATCGACGTGCTGGTGGAGAAGCCGATCGCGGCGGATCTCGACCTGGCGGATGCCCTGATCGCGGCGGCGGCGTCCCGCGGCGTCGTTCTGGCGGTTGGGCATGTCGAGTTCTACAATCCGGCCGTTCAGGAAGTGCTGGCGCTGGGGCTCGAGCCCCGCTTCGTCGAAGTCGAACGGATGTCGCCGTTCAGCCCGCGCAGCCTGGATGTGGACGTCGTCCTCGACCTGATGATTCACGACCTGCAGATCCTCCACGCTCTCGACCCGAGTCCGGTGCGGGAGGTGCGGGCCGTCGGGATCGACGTCCTGTCGGACCGGGTCGACATCGCCGACGCGCGGATCGAACTCGAGTCCGGTTGCGTGGCGAACCTGACCGCCTCCCGCGTCTCGGCCGACCGTGTGCGCCAGTTGAGGGTCTTCTTCGAGGATCGCTACTTTTCGCTCGACTACCAGAAGCAGACGGTGCGAGGGGCGCGCCGCGTGCGCGGTGAAGAGAACGCTCCCCGCGGAGACTCCGTGTCCGCCGGCGGGCCGGCAGGCCGGATCCTGGCCGCCGATCTCGAGGTCGAGGGCGGCGAGCCGCTGCGGCTCGAGCTCGAGGCGTTTCTTGACCGCTGCGCCGGCGGCGGGGCGCCGTTCGTCGACGGCGCTGCGGGCCGGCGGGCGCTGGAGACGGCCCTGCTCGTGAACTCGACGATCGCCGGGAGGGTCGGCGCATGAGCGTTGAGGCTCACCCGATCGGGATCATCGGCGGCTCCGGCCTCTACGGCATGGAGGAACTCGAGGTTCATGAGGAACGGGCGATCGCGACGCCGTTCGGAAGTCCGTCGGAGGTCTTCGTGCTCGGCGAACTCACGGGTCGGCCCGTCGCCTTCCTGGCCCGGCACGGCCGGGGTCACCGGATTCTGCCCAGCGAACTGAACTTCCGCGCCAACATCTACGCCTTCAAGAGCCTCGGAGTGGAGCGGCTGATCTCGCTCTCCGCGGTCGGTTCCCTGCGGCGGCGCTATGAGCCGACTCACATCGTGGTGCCGGACCAGTTCATCGACCGCACGCGGCACCGTCCGGACACCTTCTTCGGCAACGGGCTGGCGGCCCACGTGGCCTTCGCCGATCCGGTCTGTCCGGTGCTGATGGAGGTCTGCGCGGAGCAGTCCGCCGCGGCCGGCGCGGTGGTCCATCGCGGCGGCGTCTACGTGTGCATGGAGGGGCCTCAGTTCTCGACCCGCGCCGAGTCCTTCATGCACAGGGGCTGGGGCGCGGACGTCATCGGAATGACGAACCTGCAGGAGGCGAAGCTCGCCCGCGAGGCGGAGATCTGCTACGCGACCCTGGCCCTGATCACGGACTACGACTGCTGGCACGAGGAGGAAGACGACGTGACGGTCGATGCTGTGCTCGCGGTCCTGCGGCAGAACGCGCGCACCGCCCAGGCCGCCGTTGCCCGGATCGTCGAGTCCTTGCCGGAAAAGCGCCGGCCCGGAGCGTGTCCCTGTATCAATGCGCTGGAGCACGCCCTGATCACCGATCCGGCGGTCGTGCCGGCGTCCGTTCTGCGCGATCTGGCGCCGATTGTCGGGCGCCTCCTGGGTGACGGTCGCGACCGATGAGTACCACCAGACCTGCAAGAAACGGGGCTGCTTCCGTGCCTCAGCGCGGCGCGGACGCCGCGACTCGATTGCTGCTGACGAATGACGACGGCATAGGGGCGCCGGGTCTGCGCAGCCTTGCCGCGGCGCTCGACGGAGCGTCGACCGCCAGGGGACCGATCACCTACGACGTCGTGGCTCCGGAGCGCGAACAGAGCGGCTGCAGCCAGGCGCTGACCCTGTTCCGGCCGCTGCGCGCGAAGCAGGTGCGGGAGGGCTGGTTCGCGGTGGACGGCACGCCCTCCGATTGCGTCAACCTGGCGGTTCACTCGCTGCTGGACCGGCGTCCCGATCTGCTCGTTTCGGGCGTCAACATGGGGGTCAACCTGGGTGATGACGTGACCCACAGCGGCACGGTGGGCGCGGCGCTCGAGGGGCGGCTGGTCGGCGTGCCGGCGGTCGCATTCTCCCAGGAGTACCGGAAGGCGATGCGCGCCGACATGGAACGCGCGGCGGCGCTGGCGGCCCGCGCGATCGTCTCCCTCGTCGAACAGGGGATTCCCGAGCGCATGCTGCTCAACGTGAACTTCCCGTTCGATTCGCCGCGCGGGGTCAGGGTCGCTCGACTCGGCCGGAGGCCCTACCGCAACACGGTCGTCGAACAGGCGGACCCGCGGGGCGGCACGATGTACTGGATCGTCGGCAGGCCGGACCCGGAGCGTCTGCATGACACGGATGCGGCCGCGATCAGGGACGGCTTCATTTCGATCACGCCGCTCACCGCCGATCTGACCGACGTCGAGTCGCTCGACGCGGGCGACGGGGTTCTGCCTGGTCTCGCGGGAGCCCTGGGTTGAAGACGGAAGCGGCTGGTCCGGGCGGCGGATACCCCTACGCCCGCCGCCGCATGGTGGCGAACCTGGTCGAACGCGGCGGTCTGCGGGACGAGCGGGTGATCGCCGCGTTCGAGCGGGTGCCGCGCCATCTGTTCGTGCCCGAGCATCTGGTCAATGACGCCTATGGCGACCACGCGTTGCCGATCGGTTGCGAGCAGACGATCTCCCAGCCCTATGTCGTGGCGCGCATGACCGAGGATCTGGGCGTGCTGGAGGACGACTCCGTACTGGAGATCGGCACCGGCTCCGGCTACCAGACGGCGATTCTGGCTCTGCTGGCGCATCGGGTCTACAGCATCGAGCGGGTGGGCCGGTTGGCGCGGGAAGCGATCGGGCGGATCCAGGCCCTCGAGCTGCCGAACGTCAAGGTCCAGGTCTTCGACGGCACGGTCGGCTGGAGCGCAGAAGCCCCGTTCGACCGGATTCTGGTGGCCGCCGCCGCGCCGCGGGTTCCGGACTCGCTGCTCGAACAACTGGCGCCGGGCGGGCGTCTTGTCATCCCTGAGGGCGACCGCCGCGAACAGCGCCTGGTCGCCTACCAGAAGCACAACAACAGCACGGTCGTTCGCCAGCTCGGCGAAGCGGTGCGCTTCGTGCCGCTGATCGGCCGTCACGGTTGGAAGACGAAGGCCGAGGCGGCCTCATGAGCGCGGAGTGGCTGAAGGAGCGGATCCGCGAAGTTCCCGACTTTCCGAAACCGGGAATCCTGTACAAGGACATCACGACGCTGCTCAAGGATCCGGCGGCGCTGCGCGAGACCGCCGACCGGCTCGCGGAGCGGTTCGCGGGCCGGCGCATCGAGCAGGTGGTGGGAATCGAGGCGCGGGGCTTCATCTTCGGTCCCCTCGTGGCGAACCGGCTGAACGTGGGTTTCGTGCCGGTGCGCAAACCGGGGAAGCTGCCGGCCGAGACGGCCTCGCGCAGCTACGAGCTCGAGTACGGCCGCGACACCCTGGAGATGCATCTCGACGGCGTCGCCGGCGGCGAGCGCGTCGTCCTGGTCGACGACCTGCTGGCGACGGGCGGCACGGCGAAGGCGGCGGCGGAGTTGATCGAGTCCGTCGGCGGGACGGTCGACGCGATCGGATTCGTCGTCGAGTTGACCTATCTGGACGGCCGCCGCCGGCTCGACGGCTACGACGTGGTTGAATCCCTGGTCCGTTACTGAGATCCTTCGACGGACGCCGCGCCGGCGGTTCCAGGGCGCCTGTAGCTCAGCAGGATAGAGCGGCGGATTCCTAATCCGCAGGTCGGGGGTTCGAGCCCCTCCAGGCGCACCACAGCCTGCATCTCAGAGGATGGCGCGACAGGGATTCCGAATCAGCAGGCAAGGGGGTTCGAGCCCCTCCAGGCGCACCACGGCCTGACGCGCCACGCCTCGCTACTACTCTTCGATCTCGCGCTTGGGCTTGTCTTCGGCCTCGTCCTCGTCCGGTCCCTTCAGGCCCTGCTTGAAGTTGCGGATGCCGCTGCCCAGGCCGCCCGCCAGCTTCGGAATGCGGCTGGCGCCGAAGATCAGGACGACGATCGCGAGAACGATCAGCAGTTCGCCGAATCCCAGGGTGGGCATCTTGGGTGCTCCAGTGGTTTGTTTGGCCGGCCCCCTTCGCTGCCGGGGCCGTTGGCCAAGTCTGCCACACGGTCGCCCGAGTCGCGGGCATGCCGTTCAGACTTGCATGGAAGCGCACTTCCTGTGCATCAGCGCGGCGCGGACGCCGCGACTCTACTGCTAGGGTTCGCCGCGTCGGAGGAGATGCGAAATGAGCCGGTTGACACGAGACGAGATACGGCGCGACGAGGTCCGGGAGGCTGTCTTCTCGGCTTCCACGTGGTTCGCGGAGCACGTTCGACAGATCCTGATGGGCGTCGTCGCCGTGATCGCGGTGGTCGTCGGAGCCGTGCTGTTTCTGAACTACCAGGATGGCCGGGAGAAGGAGGCCAGCTACCAGCTCAGCGAAGCCCTGAAGGTCTACCGGGCGCCGATCGACGGGCCGGCGACCGACGCAATCGACGACCTGTTCGGCACGCCGCCCGACAGCGCTCCGGAGGAAAGGGACGCGGAACAGGCGGAGGCGCCGGGCGCCGGGAGCGAAAGCGGCGACGGCGGCCTGAGCTTCGCCTCGGAGGCGGAGCGGCGCTCGGCGGCGAGGACGGAACTCGAGGCCGTGAGGGAGAGCTACGGCTCGACCTCGTCCGGCCGGCTGGCTTCCGTCTACCTGGGCCAGATCGCGGCGGCTGAAGGGGATACCGCGCAGGCGCGGGAGCTGTGGACGAGCTATCTGGAAGCCGCCGGCCGCGATCACGCGATGGCCATCGGCGTGCAGTTGAACCTCTACAGCCTGGATCGCGCCGAAGGGCGAGGCGAGGAACTGGCCGCCAGCCTGCGCGGCGCGGTGGCGGCCGAATCGTCGCCGCTGCCGAAGGACGCCCTGCTGTTCGAGTTGGCGGCCACCCTGGCCCAGCTCGGCGACGAGGAGGGCGCCCGCGAGACCTTCCAGCGGGTGGTCAGCGAGTTCCCGGATAGCGGTTACGCGATCCGCGCCCGCCAGCAGCTCGGTCCGGAAGCCGCGGGCGCGTCGCCGTTCACGTTCGGCGGCTAGGGCCAGTAGCGGCTCGGGACAGCGCGATGGCGACGCCCTTCGACATCCTCAACCGGATGCGGGAGGGGCGGACGCTGACCGCGGCGGAAGTGCGGTCGGTAGTGGACGGTGCGGCCTCCGGTGCCTGGACCGACGTCCAGCTCGCCGCCTTCCTGATGGCCGCGGCGATGCGGGGGCTCGACCGGGACGAGACGCGGGAACTGACCCTGGCGATGCTCGAGTCCGGCGACCAGTGGGCCCTGGCGAAGGACTTCGGTCCCCTGGTCGACAAACACTCCACCGGCGGCGTCGGCGACACGGTCAGTCTGATCGTGTTGCCGTTGCTGGCCTCCTGCGGCGTACCGGCGGCCAAGCTGACAGGCCGGGCACTGGGCCACAGCGGCGGCACCGCCGACAAGCTGGAGAGCATCCCCGGCGTGCGCCTGGAGCTCGATCGGGCTGGCGCCCTCGACCTGCTGGACCGTTTCGGCATGGCGATCGGCATCGCCACCGCTGGCATCGCACCCGCCGACAGGCGTCTCTACGGGCTCCGGGATCGCACGTCGACCGTGAGTTCGATCCCGCTCGTCGTCGGCAGCATTCTGTCCAAGAAACTGGCGCTCGGAGCGTCGGGAATCGTCTTCGACGTGAAGATCGGCAACGGCGCCTTCTTCCCCGACGCGCGTGACACCCGCTCTCTGGCCTCGAGCCTGGTCTCGATCAGCGCCGCCTGCGGGACGCCCGCCGACTATGTCCTGAGCGACATGAACCAGCCTCTGGGCCGCTGGGTCGGCCATGCGGCCGAAGTGCGGGAAGCGCTGGACTGTCTCGCCGGCGACGGCGACCCACGCTTGCTCGAGGTCGTGAGCGCGATCTGCCGCAAGGCCGCGCGCCTGCTGGGACGGAAACTCTCGTCGCGTGACGTCGACGCGGCGATCGCTTCGGGCGCCGCCCGGCAGAAGCTCGTCGACTGGGCCGACGCGCAGGGCGCCGAGCCCGGTTGGGTCGACTCCCTCGAGCTGGCGCCGGTCGAAACCGCCGTCGAGGCCTCCGAGTCGGGATTCCTCGAAGCCGTCGACTGCCGCCGCATCGGCAACGCCTTCGCGGACGCCTGCCGCCCGGACCGGGACCCGAACAGGATCGACCATGCCGTCGCGCTCCGCTACGACGTGCGACTGGGCCAGAGAGTCGAACGCGGCCAGGAACTCGTCCGCCTCTACGTGCGCCGCGATCCTGAACTGCTGCAGCGCGAGGTCGCCGCGGCGCTCGTCATCGGTGAGGAAACCGAACCGCCGCCAGCAGTGATGGATTAGCCAAGGCATGAAGACGCGGCTGGAGGCAGCGGAAAGCGGTTGCGCCGCCCGGGGTCCAGCCGTAGGGTAGATCGTGAGCCCCGCGTTCTACCGTGGAGATGACGATGACCCTGAACATCAAGAACGAGGAGACCTGCCGTCTCGCGCGCGACCTGGCCCGGCTGACCGGTGAGACGATGACCGGCGCGATCACTCTGGCGTTGAGAGAACGTCTCGCGCGCGAGGAGCGCCGCCGCGACCTGGACGTGCGAGTCGAAGAGCTACTTGCCATTGGCCGCCGCTGTGCCGAGTCGCTGCAGCCGGGCCCTTCGGCCGTCGAGCATGGCGAACTCCTCTACGGCGACGACGGCTTGCCGAAGTGATCGTCGACAGCTCGGCGGTGCTCGCCATTCTGTTCCGCGAGCCGGATGCGAGGCGCCACGCCACGCTGATCATGACTGCTCATCCGTGCCGAATGTCCGTCGCAAACGTGCTGGAGGCTTCGATCGCGGCGGAACGCCGCGGCGGCGAGAGCGCGGCCCGCGACCTCGACGTCCTCCTGGAGCGCGCCGGGATCGAGTTCACCCCGGTCACCGTGGAGCAGCTTGAGGCCGCGCGTCTCGCGTGGCGTCGTTTCGGGAAGGGCAATCATCCGGCGGCGTTGAACTTCGGCGATTGCTTCGCCTACGCGTTGGCTCGGACGAGCGGGGAGCCTCTGCTGTTCAAGGGCGGGGACTTCGCCCGGACCGACGTCGAATCTGCCTGAGTCGGGTGGGCTCGGACGTCGAGGAGACGGCGGTTGCTCGAAGCGCGTGCGCCTCGTTGTCCTGGAGCAGGCCGCTCGTATCGACTGCGATCAAGGATTCGGCTCGTCGAGTGCGCTTCGCAGCGACTCGTCGTCGCTCAACCTCTGGTCGCCGGTGTGTGTCAACGCTAGCAGCGGTTACAGCCGTCGGGCGCGCTGTCGCGCCTGGAACCGACCGCCAGAGCGGTGCCGGCCTGACGGCCGGCGCGATTCTCTGGCCGCCTGCGGCGGCGGCGGGTCAGAAGACCCGCGTACCCAGTGGGCGACTCCCTGCAGGTTCCGGCGCCGACGATGTCCAGCCCGTCCTCGGGCGGGTGCAACCCGCCTCGCTACACTGCGCCCGGTGAAGGCTTCGATTCTCGCGGTTGGCGACGAGTTGCTCGGTACGGACCGGCTCGATACGAACTCGCTGGCGCTGACGGAGGTGCTGAGGCGACGGGGCGTGGAACTCGTCTCGAAGGCGGTCGTCGGCGACGACGTTGCCCTGATCGCGGAGACCCTCGATGCGCTGCGGGAGCGGGCGGAGCTGCTCCTGGTGACCGGCGGGCTGGGCCCGACGCGGGACGATCTGACGCGGGAGGGCCTGGCTCGGCTGCTGGGGCGGTCCGTCGCCGTGGACGAAGCGTTGTGGGACCAGATCGAGCGCGGGTTCCGCAAGCTCGGGCGGCGCATTCCCCGGGTCAATCGGAAGCAGGCGGAGCGGGTCGACGGCGCGGAGATGCTGCCGAACCGCGCCGGCGTGGCGCCGGGTCAGCGGATCGTGGATGCCGCGCCTTCGCCTCGGGGTACGACCTACTTCCTGTTCCCAGGGGTGCCGCGGGAGCTTCACGCCCTCGTCGAGGACGCCCTCGATCCGTGGCTGGCGGAGCGGTCCGAGGACGGTGCGGGCTTCGACCAGGTCGAGGTGCGCATCGCCTGCCTGCCGGAGTCGGTGGTCGAAGAGAGGATCGCGCCGGTCTACGAACGCTTCGGGGACGGAAACGTGTCGGTCCTGGCGCGGCCGGGTGAGATCCGGTTGCGTCTGCGCGCAGGCGGCGCGGTGGAAGGCCGGGCGCCGCGCCTGGCCGAGATGGAGGAGCAGGTTCGGGACGCCCTCGGTGACGCGGTGTTCTACGTCGGCCCGATCGAGGACGGTGTCGAGTTCGAGGCGGTGGTCGGCGGGTTGCTGGCGTCACGCGGCCAGACGGTTGCCGTCGCCGAGTCCTGCACGGGCGGCCTGCTCGGCCAGCGGTTGACGGCAACCGCCGGGAGCAGCGCCTGGTTCGTGGGCGGCTGCCTGACCTACTCGAACGGGTTGAAGATGCGGTTGCTCGGCGTGCCCCGGGAGACCCTGGCGGAACACGGCGCCGTGTCGGAACCGACGGCGCTGGCCATGGCGGCGGGAGCCCGGGAGCGTTGCGGCAGCGACTACGGCATCGGGATCACGGGCGTCGCGGGCCCGGGCGGCGGCAGCGAGTCGCGGCCGGTGGGCACCGTCCACATCGCCGTCGCCGGACGGGCCGACGCGCGCTCGCACTTCGAGGCCCGGTTCCCGGGAGATCGGGCGCGTGTCAGGCAGCTCTCGACCCAGTTCGCCCTCGAGATCCTGCGGCGGATGCTGCTGTCCGGAGAAGGGCCGGCCGATGCCCTGCCCTGGGCCGCGCCGTCGCGGATGGGTCCGCCGTGACGGCAGCCGGCCCGGTCGCGGTCGCGCTGTCGTATCTGCTGGGGTCCCTGCCCTGGAGCTACCTCATCGTGCGGCTCCACCGGGGCATCGACGTGCGCACGATCGGCAGCCGCAGCGCCGGCGCGACGAACGTGCTGCGGGCTTCGGGCAAGTGGGCGGCTCTGCTCGCGCTGCTGCTGGACGCCGCCAAGGGCGCCGCGGCGGTGGTCCTGGCGCGTTCTCTCGACGTCGGCTCCTGGTGGCTGGCGGCGGCCGCCGTCGCGGCGGTCGCCGGGCACGTGTTCCCTCTGTTTCTCGGGTTCCGGGGCGGCAAGGGCGTGGCGACCGCCGCCGGCGTCCTGGCGCTGCTGGTGCCCGGGGCCGCGCTCGGAGCGCTGGTCGTGTTCGTCGTCATGGTGGCGTGGAAGCGCTACGTCTCTCTGGGCTCGATCTCGGCGGCCGTGGCGCTGCCGTTGCTGGTCGGGGTCTACTGGTTGAGCGGCGCCTTCCGGCTTGATCAGGGGGGCGATTCGGGGCCGGCTCTGCTCGCCGGTACGGCGGCGATCGCCGGTCTCGTCATCGTCAAGCACCGGGCCAACCTGGTGAGGCTGCGGGCCGGAACGGAATCGCGACTGGGTGCCGAATCGCAGCCGGATCCAGAGGCGCCCGAACCGGAGACGTCCGGTTGAGCGGCCCCGGAGCCGGCGGCGGCATCGCCGTGCTCGGGGCGGGCGCCTGGGGCACGGCGCTCGCCGTTCACTCGGCCCGGGCGGGTACGCCGGTGCTGCTGTGGGCCCGCTCGGCCGAGTTCGGTGCCAAACTGGCTTCCGAACGGGTGAATGAACGCTATCTGCCGGGCGTCGAGCTGCCGGCCGAGGTTCGCGTCACCTGGGACCTGCGACAGGCCGCCGCCAGCGGCACGGTGCTCGTCGTCGTGCCCTCCCATGGCTTCCGCGCGGTCGTTCGCTCTTTTCTCGAGGCGCGCGCCGGCCTGGGCGCCGCCGCCCCGCTGCCCGAGCGGGTGACTCTGGTTTCGGGCGCCAAGGGGATCGAGTCCGATCACCAGGGCCACTTCCGGCGGATGAGCGATGTCTGCGCGGAGGAGGCCGCGTCGGCGGCCGTCGACATCGACTTCGCGACGATCAGCGGTCCGTCGTTCGCCGCCGAGCTGGCCGCCGAGCTGCCGACCGCCTGCGTCGTCGCGTCGGAGGAGACCGAGGTCGCGGAACGGCTGCAGGCCGAACTCTCGCGCGGGGCGCTGCGGCTCTACACCTCGACCGACGTGGTGGGCGTGGAGATCGGCGCCGCCGCGAAGAACGTGATCGCGATCGCCGCCGGCGTGCTGGACGGTCTGGGCTACGGCTCGAACACGCGCGCGGCGCTGATCACTCGCGGTCTGCACGAGATGATGCGCCTGGGCCTCGCCTGCGGCGGCCGGCCGGCGACCTTCGCCGGGCTCGGCGGTCTGGGTGACCTGGTGCTGACCTGCACCGGCGGCCTGTCGCGCAACCGGAACACGGGCATCGAGCTGGGGCGCGGCCGCACCCTGGAGGAGATCGAGACGGGCCGCGCGGGGGTCGCCGAAGGTGTGCGGAACTCGCTCGCGCTGCTCGAACTGGCGACGGGGAAGCAGGTCGAGCTGCCGATCACGGAACAGATGGTCGAGATCCTCTACCGGGGCAAGGAACCGGCGGCGGCGATCCGCGATCTGATGGGCCGCGAACTCAAGGTAGAGTCCGCCCTGTGACCGAGCACGAGACCGTTCTCGTCCTCGACTTCGGCGGCCAGTACACCCAGTTGATCGCACGACGAGTGCGGGAACTCAGGGTCTACTGCGAGATCCACCCCTTCGACCTGTCCGTGGACGAGGTTCGGGCGCGGAAACCCGTCGGCATCGTGCTCTCGGGCGGGCCTGACAGCGTCTACGAGAAGAACGCTCCGCAGGCCGATCCGGAGTTGCTGCGGCTGGGCATTCCGGTCCTCGGCATCTGCTACGGCATGCAGTGGATGTCCCAGGTGCTCGGCGGCCGGGTCGTGGCGTCGGGCATGCGCGAGTACGGCCGCACGGAGATCGCGCTTTCCGCGCGGGACGGCGGCCTGTTCTCGGGGCTCGAGGCGGAGCAGAGAGTGTGGATGTCGCACGGTGACCGTGTTGACGAGGTGCCGCCTGGCTTCGAGGCGACGGCTTCGGCGCCGACCGTGCCGGTGGTGGCCATCGAGGACCGGGAACGGGCCCTGTTCGGAATCCAGTTCCATCCCGAGGTCACCCACACGGACGGCGGCCGGGAGATGCTCGGGAACTTCCTCTACTGCGCCTGTTCGGCTTCCGGCGCGTGGCGGATGGCGTCCTACGCCGAGGAGGCCACGGCGGCGATCGCGGCCCAGGTAGGTCCGACGGACCGGGTTCTGTGCGCCCTTTCGGGCGGCGTCGACTCGGCGGTGGCGGCGAGTCTGGTGCAGCGGGCGGTCGGGAATCGCCTGATCGCGGTGTTCGTGGACAACGGCCTGCTGCGCAAGAACGAACGTACGGCTGTGGAGCGGAGTCTCAGTTCCGGCCTCGACCTGCGGCTGGTCGTCGTCGACGCGGCGAACGACTTCCTCGGAGAGCTCGCCGGAATCACCGATCCCGAGGAGAAGCGGCGCACGATCGGCCGGGTCTTCATCGAAGTGTTCCAGCGCGAGGCGAAGAGACTGGAGCGGACGGAAGATGGCGGCAGGATCCGCTACCTGGTCCAGGGCACGCTCTACCCGGACGTGATCGAGTCGGTTTCCGCCTTCGGCCCGTCGGCGATGATCAAGAGCCACCACAACGTCGGCGGCCTGCCGGAACAGTTGGGTTTCGACCTGATCGAGCCGCTTCGTTTCCTGTTCAAGGACGAGGTGCGAAAGCTGGGCCGGGAGCTCGGTCTCGGCTCGGAGTTCGTGGGGCGGCACCCCTTCCCGGGTCCCGGGCTCGGCGTCCGCATCCTGGGCGACGTCACCGCCGACCGCGTGGCGGTGCTTCAGGAGGCGGACGCCATCTTCATCGACGAGTTGCGCGCGGCCGGGCTCTACGACCGGGTGAGTCAGGCGCTGGCGGTGCTGCTGCCGGTGCAGAGCGTCGGCGTGATGGGCGACGGTCGCAGCTACGAGAACGTGGTCGCGCTGCGGTCGGTTGAGACCGAGGACTTCATGACGGCGGACTGGAGCCAGTTGCCGCACGAGTTCCTGGGCCGCGTCGCGGGTCGGATCGTGAACGAGGTGGCGGGGGTCAACCGCGTCGTCTACGACCTGACCAGCAAGCCGCCCGGCACGATCGAGTGGGAGTGAGGCGGGCCGCGCTCAGGCGCGGGAAACAGGCACGATCCGGCTCGGGTCCTTGCGCAGGAGTTTGGCCAGCCTGGCTGCCAGCCGGTCCTGCTGGCGGCGCACCGCGCCCTCGCCTCCCTTTGCCTTGGGAATCCAGCCGCCGGCGATCATGCCGTGGCCGCCGCCGCGGCCGTCGCGTCCGACCAGGCGGCGCATGATCCGGGAGGCGTCGGCACGGGGATTCGTCGTGCGGATCGAGCAATACAGGCGGTCCTCGTGGAGGCCGCTGCACATCGACCAGGTGCAACCCTCGAGGCGCAGCAGCAGGTCGGCGATCTCGGGAACGATGTCGGGTTGGGCCACCGGGCCGAGCCGGCTCAGGATCAGGGTGTCCACGCCGTAGAGGTTGTCCAGCGCTTCGCGCAGGGTCTCGAAGTAGTCGAGCGGCAGCCTGGGGTTCTGGATTCGGCCCAGGAGCCGCGGCAGGGCCTGGGCGTTGAAGTGGTCGTGGATCGCGCGGTCCGCGTCGCTGGAGCCGCGGCAGAAGTCGAGAGTCTCGCTCCGGATCGCGTAGACGATTGCCGTGGCTTCGCGCCGGGTGGCCGGCACCCCGGAGGCGAGCAGATACTCGGCGACGATCGTGGCGGCGGCGGCGTAGTCGGTTCTGACGTCGTGGAAGGGCGTCGCGGCCGTGCTCGGACGGGCCGGGTGGTGATCGATGACGACCTCGGGCATCCGCTCCGCCGGCAGCGGGCTGTTGCCGGTCGCCGGCTGGCAGTCGACCAGCGCCACGTAGCGGTAGCTGGCGAGCTTCAGCCGGCGCGCCCGGCTGAAGTCGAGATCGAGGGAGCGAACCATCTCCTGGTTTTCGGCCCGGCCGATGATGCCGCCGTAGGCCGGCGTGGCGCGGCGCCGAAACCCGGCGCGCAGGACCTTTGCCAGGGCGGCCGCGCTGGCGAGTGCATCGGGGTCCGGGTTGTTGTGGGTCAGGACGAGCCAGCGCGCCCGCGGATCCGTGGTCTCGACGTACTCGCGGAACGCGGCGAAGCGGCTCTGAGCCAGTTCGCTCAGCATCCCGTTCATGCTAGCGCCGCGAGGTTCGCCGGTAGGATCGGCCCGTGATCTCGGAGCTGTTTCACATCGGCCCGCTCTCCGTTTCGCCCTTCGGCGTGATGCTGGTGGCGGCGCTGTTCGCGGCCAGTCTCCAGTTGCGCTGGGGGCTCCGGCAGGTGGGCTCGAGCGCTTCCCGCGCCGCGGACGACGCGGCCGCTCTGCTGCTGGCGGGCGCGGTTGGCGGCATCGTCGGCGGCAAGGCGTACTACGCGCTGCTCTATGGGGACTGGCACCTGCTCTACAGCCGCGCCGGCCTGGTCTGGTACGGCGGGTTCCTGGTCGGTGCCGCCGCGGTGCTGCTGGTCATCCGGCGCCGGCGGATGCCGCCCTGGCGGTCCGCCGATGCCACCGCGCCCGCCCTGGCGCTCGGCTACGGCGTCGGCCGCATCGGTTGCCTGCTGGTCGGCGACGACTACGGCGTGCCCACCGACCTGCCCTGGGGCATGACCTTCCCGGAGGGCCCCATCCCCACGGTGGCGAGTGCGCTGGAGCGTGAGTTCGGGGTCGACCTGCCGCCGGACGTTGCCGCCGACGCCCTGGTCGCGGTGCATCCCACCCAGATCTACGAGACCGTTGCCGCGCTGCTGATCTTCTGGTTCGGCAGGTCGTTGCTCGCGCGCGGGACGGCGCCGGGCGGCGTGGCGCTGCCGGTGATCGGCCTGCTGTCGCTGGAGCGCTTCCTGGTCGAATTCCTGCGCGCCAAGGACGATCGGTTCTTCGGCGTTCTGACGGTGGCCCAGTTGATCGCGGCCGTCATCCTGCTCCTGGTCGTTTCGCTATGGCTGCACCGCCGCCGCGCGTCCTGACGATTGCCGGTTCGGATTCCGGCGGCTGCTCGGGGGCGCCCGCGGACCTGAGGACCTTCGCCGCCTACGGCGTTCACGGTCTCTGCGCCCTGACCGCGGTCACCGCCCAGTCCGCGGCCGAGGTGCGCGCGGTAGAGCCTCTGGGGCCCGAGCTCGTGCGCCAGCAGTTGGAGACGGCCGAGGAGATCGGCATCGAGGCGATCAAGATCGGCATGCTCGCCGACGCGGCGACCGTCGAAGTGGTGGCGAGCTGGCTGGAGCGGCTGCCGCCGACGCCGGCGGTGCTGGACCCGGTGCTCCGATCGACCTCGGGAACGGCGCTGCTCGACGCGGAGGCGATGCCGGTGCTCGTGGAGCGGCTGCTCCCACAGCTTCTGCTGGTGACGCCGAACGTGTTCGAGGCGGAGCGTCTGAGCGGGGTGACGATCACCGGTCTGGAGGAGGCCCGCAGCGCGGCCCGCCGGATCGAGCGGATGGGACCGAGCGTCCTGGTCACGGGCGGCCACGGCGGCGGTACCGGCAGGGGCGGCGGCGAGGTGACCGATCTCCTGTTCGACGGCAACCGCTTCGAGGCTTTCGTCCATCCGAGGATCCGGACACGCTGGCTGCGGGGCACGGGCTGCACGCTTTCGGCCGCGGTCGCCGCAGGGCTGGGCTGGCATCTGCCGCTGCAGGAAGCCGTGCGGCGGGCGGTGGCCTTCGTCGAGCGCGCCCTGAGGGGTTCCTACCCTCTGGGGCGGAGCGGCGGCCAGGGCACGCTCGATCCGATGGCGGGCCGCCGCGGCCGTCGCTGAGGTGAGGCGGCCGGAATGCGGCGGCCAGCGTCGATGTTTGCCGGTTCGGTCCCCTATAATCGACTATCCATGACCGGCACGTCCTTACTCCGATCGTTCGCGTTCGCTCCGATACTGCTCGCCGTGCCGATGCTGATCGCGCCGGTTCCTGTGGACGCCCAGGAGACGCCTGCCAGGTCGCCTCGCGCCACCTTCGAGGACGCGGTCCACGTCAAGGTGATCAACGTCCAGGTCTTCGTCCGTGACCGGGATGGCAATCCCGTGACCGGTCTGACCAAGGATGACTTCGTCCTGCTAGAGGAGAAGCGTCCGGTACCGATCACGAACTTCTACGAAGTCCACGAACGGGTCAAGGTCGGCGCGGTTGCCGGCCTGGTGCCGGGCGAGCCGGAGGTTCACATCATCGATCGTCCCGGGCTCGCCCGCCGGAACTACATCGTGCCCGAGGACGAGCGCCTGAACCTGATCGTCTACGTCGACCACCACAACATCCGCCCCCAGAACCGGAACCGCTTCTTCCGCTACGTCCGGGAGTTCCTGCGCCAGCACGTGACCCGCGACGACCGCGTCATGCTCCTGACCTACAACCGTTCGGTGAAGGTGGAGCGCGAGTTCACCAGCGACCCCCAGTTGATCGCCAACGCCCTCTACGACCTGGAGAAGCACACCGGCGGCCGGACGATGTGGGACTCGGACCGGGCCGACCTCATCCGCGACATCGGTGAGGAAGACCGTGACTACTTCTTCGTGCAGGGACGCGTGCGGATCTACTCGCAGCAGATCTACAACGACATGCAGTTCACGCTCGACGGCCTCAAGGACTCGGTCATCTCGCTGGCGGGCCTGCCCGGTCGCAAGGCCTTCCTTTATGTCTCGGACGGTCTGCCGATGCGGGCCGGAGCGGACATGTGGGAGGCGCTCGACCAGCGCGGCCGCTCGGTCGACTCGATCGAGTACGACTCGAACTTCTACCTCGATTCGCTGCAGTACGACTCGAGCCGGCGTTTCACCGATCTCGTCGACACGGCGAATGCGAACGAGGTCTCCTTCTACACCGTCGACGCCTCGGGGCCGATGGGCATCAACTCCCGCGATGCCTCGATGCAGGGCATGGCCTTCTCGTCGAACATCGACTCCGTCGCCCGGGACAACATGCACTCGTCGGTCATGTACATGGCCGAGGAGACGGGCGGCCAGTACATCGTCAACACGAACAACTTCCGTGACGGCCTGAACCGGATCGCCCTCGACTTCGCCAGCTACTACTCGCTCGGGTTCCAACCCGGTCACGCGGGTACGGGCCGGCGCTACAGGATCGATGTAGACCTCACGAAGGAGGCGAAGGAACGGCTCGGCCTCAAGCGCGAGCGCTTCGTTCGGCACCGCCAGAGCTACCGGGACAAGTCGGTCGACACGGAGATGACCGAAGGAACGCTGGCGGCGCTCAAGCTCGGCTACGAGAAGAACGACCTGGAGATCTCGTTGGTCAAGGCCGACGAGATACGCCGCGAGGAGCGAGGGCTTTACACGGTTCACGTCGACGTCCAGGTTCCGATCGGCGAGATGACCCTGGTGCCGGTGGGGACCGAGGGCGAGCACCTCCTGCGTGCCCGTATCTGGGTGCAGGCACTGGCTTCGAACGGCGACATCTCTCCGCCCCAGGTCGAGCCGTTCGAACTCACGATCCCGGCCGAGGATCTGCAGCGCGCCATGGAGAGCTACTACACGTACACGCTGCCGTTGATCATGAAGGAGGGCGACCAGCGCCTGACGGTGGCGGTGCGGGACGAGGTGGCGGGAGCAACTTCCTTCGTCACGCGGACCCTGCGTGTCGGCGTCTGAACGACGCCTGAACTCCGCCCGGCGATGAAGCCGGCCGCGGCCGTCCTGAGGCCTCAGCCCCAATGACCACGAAGATCATCGAGGCTCTCGCGACTCTGAGCGGACTTGGAGGTTCGCTGGCGCGGTCGGCCGCGGCGCTGCTGGAGGCCGAAGCCGAACAACTGCGTTTCGACCTGGCGCGGAACTGGGCTCGTTTCCTCCGCCTGGTCCTGCTCGCCGCCTTCGTGTTCGGTGCCGTGTTCTGGGCGCTCGGTGCCCTGCTGTTCGCGGCCGGTGCGGGTCTGGCCAGGGTACTGCCGGTGTGGGCGGCGGCGCTCGCGGTGGCCGGTGGCCTTCTGGTGCTGGCGTTCATCCTGATCCGGGTCGTTCAGGCGCGGGCGCGCCGGCTCGAGTCGCCGGTGGGCACCGTCAGGCGCCGCTTCGGCAGTCACCTCGCGTTCTGGCGCGGCGTGCTGGACGACGAGGCCAACCGCGGCGGAACGGCGCCGGGGCCGGACGAAGGCGGCGAGGGCGGCGCACCCGGGGGAGCGTCGTGAGCCGGCAGTCGGAGGCGCGGGCCCGGGAGGCGGCGTTGGCGCGCCGTCGCGACGACGTCCGCGAGGCGGTGGCGGACGTGAGAGGCGCCCTCGAGCGCGCGGGCGGTCCCCGCCTGGCGGCGTTTCCCGGCAAGGGTGGGGCCTGGGTCCTGCCGATCGCGGCCGGCGCTCTCGGCATCGCCATCGCGTGGTCGCTGCGGCGACTCCGGAACCGGTGAGCACCCGACGCCTGCTCCTCTTCGCCAGGGCGCCGGTCCCGGGCCGGGTGAAGACCCGGCTGGTGGCGCCGGGAGGACTCACGGCCGCCGGCGCCGCTTCGCTCCAGCGCGCGCTCGTCGCCGATCTGGGGCACCGGCTGAGCGCCGGTCCCTGGGAACTCGTCCTGATGTGGGCCTTGACGCCGGACGCCCAGCCTCCAGCGGAGCTGGCGCCGGCCAGGGTGCCGTGGCGTCGCCAGGAGGGGCGGGATCTGGGAGAGCGTCTCTACCACGGGCTCCGCTGGGCGGCCGACGGCGCCGACCACGTGGCCGCGGTGGGCAGCGACCACCCTGATCTAGATTCCGTGCGGGTGGAGGAGGCATTCGAAGCGCTGGACGCCGGCCGGGAGGCCGTGCTCGGCCCGGCGGCGGACGGCGGCTACTACCTGATCGCGCTGCGGCGGGAAGCGCTTCACCCGCGCCTGTTCGAGGGCATCGCCTGGAGTGCTCCGTCGGTGCTCGCGACGACTCTCTCGCGCCTTGCCGAGCTCGGCCTGGGCGCGGCGCTCCTGCCTGAAGAGCACGATCTCGACACGGTGGCCGACCTCGCGCGCTTCCGCGAGCGACTCGAGCGCCGGGCCGAGTTGCGTTCGCTCTGCCCGCGCACCGCCGAGGTCCTTCTGTGAGGGTCGTCACGTCAGAGGAAATGCGCGAGGTGGAGGCCGCGGCGATCGAGAGCCTCGGCGTGCCGGCGATCGTCCTGATGGAGAACGCCGCGCGCGCGACCGCCGATGCGATGGTCGAGTGTTATCCGCGCGCCCGCCGGATCGCCATCGCCTGCGGCCGGGGCAACAACGGCGGCGACGGTCTCGCGTTGCTCCGCGATCTGACGACCCGGGGCTACGAGGCGACCGCCTTCGTCGCCGGTCCGCTCGACCGGTTGAGCGCCGACGCGACCAGGCAGTTCGTGTCGTGCGAACAGCTCGGGCTTTCGCCCCGGTCGGTGCCGGAGCCGGACGCGGACAACGAAGTGAACGAGGACTACGACGTCTGGGTCGACGCCTTGCTCGGCACGGGCCTGAACCGACCCGTCGAGGGACCGGTGGCGAACTGGGTCGACTGGCTCGCAAGGCGCCGCGGCGACGCGCCGCTGGTCTCGGTCGATGTGCCGACAGGCGTCGACGCGTCGGCGGCGATGCCCCCGGGTCCGCATGTGGCGGCCGATCTGACCGTGGCGTTGGGTTTCCCCAAGATCGCCAACGTGCTGGCGCCGGCCGCGGATGCCGGCGGGCGGCTGTGGATCGGCGATCTCGGCGTTCCGTTGCCCGAACCGCCGCCGGGACCGGACGCTCTCTACCAGTCGCGGCGGGAGGATCTGGGCGGTTGCCTGCGCATTCGGCAGCGCGACGCGCACAAGGGGACCTTCGGCCACGTCGTCGTCGCGGGCGGATCGACCGGCTATAGCGGCGCGGTAGTGCTGGCCGCGCGCGCGGCGGTCAGGGGCGGTGCCGGCCTGGTGACGGCGGCCGTGCCCGAGCATCTCGTTCAGGTGGTCGACGCGGGTTCGATCGAGTCGATGACCCTGGGGCTGCCGAAGCAGGGGAAGGGGTGGTCGCGTGACGCCGTCGAACCCCTGCTGCAGGTGATCGTCGAGCGAGCTTCGCGCGGTGCGCTGGCTCTCGGCCCGGGCCTCGGCCTTTCCGACGATGCCCGGGTGCTGGCGCGACAGCTCGTTGCCCGGAGCGCGGCGCCGGTCGTGCTCGACGCGGACGGCATCTCCGCCTTCGCGGGCGACGCGAAGGCCCTCCTCGTGCGCGACTCGGACCTGGTGATTACGCCCCATCCCGGAGAACTTGCCCGGCTCCTCGGCGTATCCGCTTCGGCGGTTGTCGAGAACCGCTGGGAGCATGCGAGGCAGGCAGCCCGCGAGACCGGCGCGGTCGTCGTGCTCAAGGGTCGTCAGACTCTGATTTCGGATCCGGCCCTGGGCACCTGGGTCAACCCGACGGGCAACCCGGGCATGGCGTCGGGCGGCAGCGGCGACGTGCTGACCGGCGTGATCGCGGCGCTCCTGGCACAGGGACTCGATCCGCCCTCGGCGGCCCGGCTGGGCGTTTACGCTCATGGGCTGTCCGGCGATCTGGCTGCGGAGCGCTGGGGAGAGATCTCGATGGCAGCTTGCGACCTGGTGGACGAACTGGGAGCGGCGTTCCAGTCACTCGAGCCATGATCGTTCGCACGACCAGCGCGGATGAGACGCGGGAACTCGGTCTTCAACTGGCGGCACGGCTCCGGCCGGACGGGACGGCGCTCCTGTTCGGCGACCTCGGATCCGGCAAGACGGTCCTGACACAGGGCATCGCCGAGGGCCTCGGCCTGGACCCGGCCCTGGTCCAGTCGCCGACATTCACGCTGATTCACGAGTACGACCGGGGCCCCAGGTCCGTCCCGGGTCCCGTGCGCCTTGTCCACGTTGACCTCTATCGCCTGAAGCCGGAAGAGGTGGAGGCGATCGGCGTCGAGGAGTTCCTGGCCGGGGACGGCGTCAAGGTCGTGGAGTGGGCTGAGCGGCTGCCCCAGCCGCCGTCCGCCATCGAGGTGCGGCTGCGAATGGGCGCCGCGCCGGAAGAACGTGAGGTCGAGATCAACTGTTAGGGTGCCGCCTCTGTCCGCTGAGGCACCGCGAAACTTGACGAAGGGGACCAAGTACCGATGGAAGTGCAACGCGTAGGGTTGGTCGGTTGCGGTCTGATGGGCCGGGGAATCTCGGAGATCTGCGCACGGGCCGGTATCCCGGTCACGGTGCGCGAGATCAACCAGGACGTGCTCGACAAGGGGCTGGGCGCGGTGCGCGCGTCGCTGGCCAAGAGCCTCGAGCGGCGGCGCATCGATGTCGAGGAACACGACCGGGCGCTGGCGAACCTGACCGGCACCGTCGAACTGTCCGATCTCGCCGGCTCCGATCTGGTTGTCGAGGCGATCGTCGAGGACCTGGAGACGAAGCGCGAGTTGTTCGTCGCGCTGGACGGCATCGTCGGCGACGCCTGTATCTTTGCCAGTAACACGTCCTCGCTGACCTTGACCCAGCTCGCCGCGTCGACGGCGCGGCCCGACCGGTTCGTCGGTCTCCACTTCTTCAATCCGGTGCCGGCGATGCGGCTGGTCGAAGTGGTGCGGACCCTGATGACCTCGGACGAGGCCTACGACGCCTGCTGGCGCCTCGCCGAGCGGGTCGGCAAGACGCCGGTAGCCTGCGGCGACAACTCCGGATTCATCGTCAACCGGTTGCTGATCCCGTATCTGCTCGATGCCGTCCGCGCGTACGAGAACGGCGTCGGCAGCATGGAGGACATCGATACCGCGATGAAGCTTGGCTGCGGCTACCCGATGGGGCCGTTCACACTGAGCGATTTCATTGGGCTGGACACGATGTACTCCGTCGCCAACATCATGTTCGACGAGTACCGGGAGACGCGCTTCGCACCGCCGACGTTGCTGAAGCAACTGGTTCAGGCGGGACATCTGGGGCGCAAGACGGGCAAGGGCTTCTTTGACTACAGCTGAGCCGGCAGCGCAGGCCAGGGCGCAGGTGACACTGCCCGAGGAATCGGTGCAGGCCATCTGCGGCGCCCACGACGAGAACCTGCGACGCGTGGAGAAGGCTCTCGAGGTCACGCTCGGCGTGCGCGGTTCCGCCGTGCAGATCAAGGGCGCGGCGGCGGCGGTCGGGGCGGCCGAGCGGCTGCTGACCGATCTGGGCGCCCTGGCGGCGACAGGCCGCCGTCTCCGTTCCGACGATCTGGCCACGGCCTTGCGGGTGGTGGCGGAGGAGCCGGCGACTTCCCTGGTCGACTTCTTCCGGACGGGCGCCCTGATTCAGGCTTCCCGGCGCGTGGTCGCGCCTCGCAGCCTGAACCAGAAGCGTTACCTCCGCGCTATGCTGGACCACGAACTGGTCGTTTCGACGGGGCCGGCCGGCACCGGAAAGACCTACCTGGCGGTGGCGGTCGCGGCATCGGCGCTGAAGGAGCAGAAGGTGCGGCGCATCGTGCTTGCGAGGCCCGCGGTCGAGGCGGGCGAGAAGCTCGGCTTTCTGCCCGGTGACCTGGCGGAGAAGGTGAACCCCTACCTGCGCCCGCTCTACGATGCCCTGTTCGACATCATTGGCTTCGACAAGGTGTCCCGGATGCTGGAGCGAGAGGTGATCGAGGTGGCGCCCCTCGCCTTCATGCGCGGTCGATCGCTCAACGACAGCTTCATCATCCTCGACGAGGCGCAGAACACGACGCCGGAGCAGATGAAGATGTTCCTGACGCGCATCGGTTTCAACTCGAAGGCGGTGGTCAACGGCGACATCACCCAGATCGACCTTCCGCCCGGTCAGCAGTCAGGTCTGAAGCACGCGCTCCAGGTGCTCCGGGGCGAAGAGGGCATCGCGTTCGTGCGTTTCGGGCAGTCCGACGTCGTTCGGCACGAGCTCGTGCAGCGGATCGTCGGCGCGTACGACCGCTGGGAGGCCCGTCACGGCACCCGGCCGCGGGAGGCTGGATCCCCGGAGAGGGGCAGCCGGTGACCGCCGCGGTCAAGGCGCCGAAGCGCCGCCGATCGGACCGCAGGCGGGAGGCTCGCAAGCGGCTGCGCCGCAGCATGTACCGCCGCCACGGCGACCGGCTGACCGTTGCCGGCCTGTGGCACTACGCGCTGGAACGCGACATCGTCTGGGTCGTAGTCATGGTCCTGGCCGGCGTCTGGATCATGGCGCCGCCCGGCGTGTTCTTCCGGCCGGATCTGCGCCAGGGAGACATTGCGAACCGCGACTACCACGCGACCCGGGACGTGCTGCTTCTCGACGAGGAGACCTCGGAGGAGCTGAAGGAGCGGGCCCGCGCCGACGTCCGTCCGCTCTACGACTTCGACGCCGTTCAGGCGGACGAAGTCGAGACGCGGATCGCGAACCTCCTCGAGATCGAACGGGGCTTCGACGAAGTGGCCGAGCTCCTGCCCGAGGAGGACGTGGCCGAGGAACGACTGCGACGGCTGAGGATCGGCAGCGGCCTGCGGGTCGATGAACGTCACGCGGACCTGCTGGCGGACCGCGTAGGCGGCGAGGACGGCGGCGCGGAGCTGGAGGAACGCCTGACCCGCCTTGTGGGGCTGCTGCTCCGGGCCGGGATCGTGGAGAACAAGGAGACCTTGCTCCAGAATCGTCTGGAGGGCGTCACGCTGCACAACATGCAGACCGGCGAGGAGTCGGTCGAGTTCGACCTCTTCGGCTATCGCGGCTATCCGGTCGAGGTGGAGACCTACCTGGAGGCGGAGGTCGGCCGCTGGGCGGGGTGGTCGCGGGCCGAGCGGGAAACGGTCGTCGACTTCCTGATGGTCAACCTGGCGCCCAACGTCTACCTGAACCTGAACGAGACCCAGGAACGCCGGAACGCCGCCGCGGAGGACGTCGGGCCGGTGTTCAACCAGATTCAGGCCGGTCAGGTCATCGTGCGCAAGGGCGACGAGGTCGACCTGGAGTCAATGCGTCTGCTGCGCGAGATGACGGGCAGCGAAAGCAGTCTGATCCTCCTTCGCTCGCCGCTGGCGTCGGCTCTGGTGCTCGGCCTCGCCGCGGCGTTCCTGTGGGTCGCGTTCCGCCGCAAGCGCCTGGTCGCGGTGGAGGGCCGCGACTTCGGCAGCGTCGTCCTGATTCTCATCCTGGGCCTCGCGGCTACCCGCGTCGGATTCCTGGTCGCGGATGCGCTTGCCGCCTCTTTCCCGATCGAAGCGCTGAGTTCGGCGCGGAGCTACGTGTTCGCGATCCCCTTCGCGGCGGTGGCGCTGCTCGTGTCGGTGCTCTACGGTCGCGGCGCCGGCCTGCTTGCCGGCGTCGTCTTCTCGGTCCTGGTCGGCCGGCTGGGCTGGGTCGAGGCGGCGAACGCGGAGCTCGGGCTGGCCGGCGGCACGATGCTCTACTGTCTGACCGGCAGCCTCGCCGCGGTGTTCGCGCTCGATCAGTTGAAGCAGCGGTCCGCAGTGACGAGAGCCGGCCTGCTGGTCGGACTCGTCAACGTCGCCTCGGTGACGATGCTGACGCTGCTCGGGGATGGCTCGACGGTGGCCGTCTGGGGGTTCGAGGTGCTTTGCGGGTTCCTGGGCGGCCTGACGGTGGCCGCGGCGGTCAGCTTTGCCGTTCCGGTGTTCGAGGCGGTGCTGTTCAGGACCACCGACATTAAACTGCTGGAGCTTTCGGATACGAACCTGCCGCTGCTGCAACGCCTGGCCTTCGAGGCGCCGGGGACGTTCCAGCACTCCCTGATGGTTGCGCACCTGGCGAAGGCCTGCTGTGAGGCGGTGGGCGGGAATCCGACCCTCGCCTATGTCGGCGGTCTCTACCACGACATCGGCAAGGTGCTGCGGCCGCAGTACTTCGTCGAGAATCAACGTGAGGGCGACAATCCGCACGACAGCCTCTCGCCCTCGATGTCCTCCCTGATCATCATCGATCATGTGAAGGAGGGAGTCCGGCTGGCGCGCGAGAACCGGCTTCCGCAGCCGATCGTCGACGCGATCGAGCAGCACCATGGCACGCGCAGGTTGAACTACTTCCTGGCCAAGGCGAAGGAACAGGCGGAACCGGGCGACGAGGTCAGTGAACGCCAGTACCGCTACCCGGGCCCGATGCCAAAGAGCAAGACGCTTGCCGCGCTGATGGTCGCCGACACCGTCGAGGCCGCGAGCCGTACCCTCGGGGACTTCTCCGAGGAGTCGATCCGTGCGCTGGTCGAACGCCTGCTGAACGACATCCTCGAGGACGATCAGTTCAGTCAGACGGACCTGACGCTGGCCGACCTGCGGCGGATGCGCTATACCCTGCAGAACGTCCTGAAGACGGTTCATCATCATCGGGTGGACTACCCGGGATTCGAGTTCGGGCGTGGCGGTCGTGGGTCGTTGCGGGTACTGCCCGGCGGCGCCGGCAGCGGGCCGGTCACCGACTGACGAAGGCGGTGGCGACCATCGACCTGCAGGTCGCGGCCGCGGTGGAGGCCCGGTGCCGCGAGTGTCTCCCGGGGCTGCGCGCGGTGGCGGGCGAGGTGGTTGCCGAGCTGGCACCGGCGCCGGCGACGCTCACCCTGCGGCTGGTCGACGACGCTGAGATACGCGAACTGAACCGCGACTATCGGCAGATCGACTCGGCGACGGACGTGCTGTCCTTCCCGGGCGAGGAGACACCGGAGGGCCGGCACCTGGGCGACATTGTCATCTCGGTCGAGACGGCCGCGGCCGTTGGCGACCCGCCCCTCGAGCGGGAACTCAAGATCCTGGCGTTGCACGGCCTTCTGCACTGCCTGGGCTACGACCACGAAACCGATGACGGCGAGATGGAGGCCCTGGAAGCACGGCTGCGGGATCGCTTCCTCGGGCCGTCCGAGGTTCCGGGAACCAGAAGGGCCGGCGTCGTGGCCCTCGTGGGCCGACCCAACGCTGGCAAGTCGACGTTGATGAACCGCATGCTGGGGGAGAAGCTGGCGATCGTCTCGGACAAGCCGCAGACCACCCGCCATCGCCTGATCGGCATCCTGAGCACGGAGCGTGGCCAGATGGTGTTTCACGACACGCCCGGCCTGCACCGGCCGCTGCACCGCCTGAACCGGCGCATGGTTCACGCCGCCGCGGCGGCGCTGAAGGAGGCAGACGTGGTCTGTCTGCTCCGGGACGTGGCGGCCCCGTTCGGGCGAGGCGACGCCTACGCCCTCGACCTCGTCGGCGCGGCGGCGGCGGAGCGCAGCCGGCCGATGCTCTGCCTGTTGAACAAGATCGACCTGATCTCCAAACCCCGACTGCTGCCCGAGATCGAGCGCTACGCGGGCCGCGCGCTGTTCGAGGAGATCGTTCCGGTCTCGGCGCTCACCGGCGACGGTGTCGACGACGTGCTCCAACTCCTCTGGCGGCACCTGCCGCCCGGGGAGCCGCGGCACGACCCGGAACTGCTGACGGTCCACACCGAGCGCTTCCTCGTTGCGGAGCTGATCCGCGAGAAGGTCCTGGAGCAGACACGCGACGAACTGCCGTTCACGACCGCGGTCGTCATCGAGGCCTGGGAGGACGGCGAGAAGCGGACGGACCTGCTTGCCAGCATCCTGGTCGACCGGGAAAGCCACAAGGGGATCGTCGTCGGCCGGGGCGGAAGGCGGATCAAGGAGATCGGCACGGCGGCGCGCCGGGATCTGGAGGAGTTCCTGGAGCGGCGGGTCTACCTTGAGTTACGGGTACGGACGGAGCCTGGCTGGCGCGAGGACGCCGCCGTCCTGAGCCGCCTGGAGACCGGCTAGACGCTACAGAAACGTTGGATCCCCGGGTCCGCGGACGACAGGGTTGTCGCATCGGCGGGGCGCGCGGGGCCGTCGGGACGGTTCGTTCGCAGTGCGGAGCATCGTTCTTCCCAAGGCACCGGTTGGGCATGGACGTTGCTAGTAAGACCCGCAGCGTCCGGCCCGTGGCTTGCCTAGTTCATGGCCGCGCTGATAGACACGCGGCCTTGGCGATTCGTGTTTGAGCGTGCGGCCGGGCGGTGTCTCGGCCACAACAGATTTGGCGCGGCTCGGTCCGCAGCAAGGAACAGCAAAGGAGAACTTCATGTCAGGAGCAAGCCCCAAGTCGATTCTCGATCGGATCCGCGATGAGGGGGTCCAGATCGTCGATTTCCGGTTCACCGACTTTCCCGGCTTGTGGCAGCACTTCTCGGTGCCGGCGCGCGAGGTCGACGAGGGCACCTTCGAGGACGGGCTCGGGTTCGACGGCTCGAGCATCCGCGGCTGGCAGGTGATCAACGAGTCGGACATGCTGGTCGTCCCCGACGCGGACACCGCCTTCATCGATCCGTTCTACGAGCACAAGACGCTCGTCATGACCTGCAACATCGTCGATCCGATCACGCGGGAGAGCTACGGCCGCGACCCGCGCGGCGTCGCCCGGGCGGCCGAGGCCTACGTGCAGTCGACCGGTCTGGCGGACACGGCCTACTTCGGTCCGGAGGCCGAGTTCTTCATCTTCGACGACGTGCGCTTCGACGGCGGTCCGAACTTCGGCTTCTACGAGGTCGACTCGATCGAGGGCCGCTGGAACAGCGGGGCCGACGAAGGTCCGAACCTCGGCTACAAGCCGCGCTACAAGGAGGGCTACTTCCCGGTGCCGCCGACCGACAAGCACCAGGACATGCGGAGCGAGATGATCCTGTTGATGGAGGATCTCGGTCTCAATCCCGAGTGCCAGCACCACGAGGTCGGGACGGGCGGTCAGGCCGAGATCGACCTCCGGTTCGCGCCGCTGGTCGAGATGGCGGACGCGATGATGCTCTACAAGTACATCATCAAGAACACCGCCGCGAAGTACGGCAAGACCGTCACGTTCATGCCGAAGCCCCTGTTCGAGGACAACGGCAGCGGCATGCACACCCACCTCTCGCTCTGGAAGGACGGGGTGCCCCTGTTCGCGGGCGACGGGTACGCCGGCCTCTCGGACATGGCGATGCACGCCATCGGCGGCCTGCTGAAGCACGCGCCGGCGCTGCTCGCCTTCACCAACCCGACGACGAACAGCTACAAGCGGCTGGTGCCGGGCTTCGAGGCGCCGGTGAACCTGGTGTACTCGCAGCGCAACCGGAGCGCGGCGGTGCGGATCCCGATGTACTCGCCGTCGCCGAAGGCCAAGCGGGTCGAGTTCCGTTGCCCCGATCCGAGCTGCAACCCCTATCTCGCCTTCGCGGCCCTGCTGATGGCGGCGATTGACGGCATCCAGAACGAGATCGACCCGGGCAGTTCGCTCGACGTCGACATCTACGATCTGTCGCCGGAGGAGAGCCAGGGCGTTCCGACCACGCCGGCGACGCTGGAGGAGGCGCTCGACGCGCTCGAAGACGACCACGAGTTCCTGACCGCGGGCGGCGTGTTCGACGAGGACGTGATCGAGAACCACATCTCGTACAAGCGTGAGAGCGAGTGCCAGGAGGTGGCGTTGAGGCCGCACCCGCACGAGTTCGCGCTGTACTACGACATCTAGATCCCGAAGCGGACTTCAGTCCCGCTAGCCGGCCGCGCATCGCTGCGTGGCCGGCTCTCTTTCGTGCGGAGGCGGCCCTGGTCGCGTCTGCTGCTACCGTTGCGCCTCCACTCCGGAGCAGGAGGTCCCTTCCGTGCAAGCCTCAGTGATTCGCACCCTTGGCATCGTGCTGGGGTTGACGTTGACCGTGCCGGCGATGGCCGACGACTGGCCGCAGTGGCGGGGCGCCGACCGCTCCGGCGTATGGCATGAGGACGGCATTCTGGAGCGTTTCCCCGAGGGGGGCCTCCAGGCGGTGTGGCGGGTCCCCATCCGCGGCGGCTACTCGGGGCCGGTGGTGGCGGACGGCCGCGTCTTCGTGACCGACTGGCAGCGCGTTGAGGGAACACGCGCCATCATGGGCAAGGAACGCGTCCTGGCGCTCGACGAGGAGACCGGCGAGGAGCTCTGGAGTCACGAGTGGGACGTGAACTACTCGGCGTTGCAGCAGAGTTACGCGATCGGTCCGCGTTCGACGCCCGCCGTCGATGGCGACACGCTCTACGTGATGGGGGCCGTCGGCCATCTCACGGCGTTCGCGGCCGAGACGGGCGAGGTGATCTGGAGCTACGACTCCGTGGAGCAGGGCAATGCCAGCATCACGATCTGGGGCTTCACGAGCTCGCCGCTCGTTCACGGCGACCTCCTGATCCAGATCGTGGGCGCCGAACCGGACGGCAAGGTGATGGCCTTCAACAAGCACACGGGCGAAGAGGTCTGGAGGTCGCTGTCCTCGAACTGGGAGATGGGCTACGGACAGCCGATGATCTTTGATCGCGGCGGCGTCGAGCAGCTCATCATCTGGGAACCGCAGGCGGTCAACTCGCTGAATCCGGCAACCGGTGAGGTCTACTGGAGCGTTCCCTGGGAAGTCGCCTCGGGGATGACGGTGACCACCCCGGTGATCGACGGTGACCGGTTGCTCTTCAGTCAGTTCTACCGGGGTTCGCTGCTGCTCGAGTTCGACTCCGAGAAGCCCGAGGTGCGGGAACTGTGGCGCGGACAGAGCCGGAGCGAGATGCCGGAGGAGACGCAGGGACTCCACTCCCTGATCACGACGCCGATCCTCGAGGGCGACACGATCTACGGCGTCTGCAGCTACGGTCAGCTCCGGGGTCTCAACGCCACCGACGGCTCGCGGCTCTGGGAGAGCGACAAGATGACTCGCCAGGGCCGCTGGGGCGCGGCCTTCATGGTGAAGCACGGCGACCGCTGGTTCGTGAACAACGATCTCGGCGACCTGATCATCGCCCGCTTCTCACGGGAGGGCTACCAGGAGATCGATCGCACCAGGCTGATCGAACCGACGACGCGGTCCGGTTTCGGTCCGCGCAGGCTCTTTGACGCGATGGTCAACTGGACGCACCCGGCCTATGCCAACCGCCATGTCATTGCGAGGAACGACGAGGAGATCATCCGTGTCTCCCTGGCCGCCGAATAGATCTGCCCGGATCGGCCGCTGTGCCGCGCGCGGGGCCCTGCTGCTCGCCCTCGCGACCGTGCCGGCCGCCGGCCAGGGTCCGGCAGGCGAGCTGATCTTTCCGCTGGAGCACTGGCACAACCACGGTTCCTCCGTCGTCGAACTCCCGAACGGCGACCTGCTCGTCGCCTGGTTCCATGGATCGGGCGAGCGCAGATCGGACGACGTGCGGATCATGGGTGCCCGGCTGCGGGCCGGCGCGGCTTCCTGGAGCGAGCCGTTCCTGCTCGCGGACACTCCGGGCTTTCCCGACACGAACTGCACCCTGCTGCTCGAGCCGGTGAGCGCGGGCGGCCACCGGCTGTGGCTGTTCTGGCCGACGATCCAGGCGAATCTCTGGGAGAGCGCCCTGATGAAGGTCAAGGTCTCGACCGACTTCGACAGGCCCGGGCCGCCGGTGTGGCAGTGGCAGGACGTGCTCCACATGAAGCCGGGCGAGGGCTTTCACGACCTGGTGGCGGAGCGGACGGACGAGTACTTCCGGAGCCTGGGTTTCGCGGACGCCAGGGATCCGGCCCTGCCTGAGCGCTCTCGGGCCTGGGCGGCGCGCAACCTGGAGCAGGCTGCCGACAAGCTGACTCGGCGGCTCGGCTGGTTCACGCGCGCGCATCCGGTCGTCCTGGCGCTGCCCCAGGGCGGCCAGCGGCTGCTCCTGGGGCTCTACTCGGACGGCTTCAGCTTCGCTTCCGCCACGTACAGCGACGACGGCGGCCACACCTGGACGATGAGCGAGCCGATCATCGGCGGCGGCAACATCCAGCCCACGTTCGCGCTCCGCGACGACGGCACGCTGCTCGCCTTCATGCGCGACAACGGCCCGCCGCCGAAGCGGGCTCACGTCGCCGAGTCGTCGGATCTGGGCGCCACGTGGACGATCGCCCGCGACCATCCCGACCTGGTCGAGACCGGCGCCGGGCTCGAGGTCCTGAGGCTCGCGAGCGGCCGCTGGATCGTCGTCCACAACGACATTCCCGACGGTCGTTACCAGCTCGCGGTCTCCGTCTCAGAGGACGAGGGCACGACCTTCAGGCGGCGGCGCTACATCGAGCGCGAGGAGCAGGGCGTCGGCCGCTACCACTACCCGTCCGTCATCCAGGCACGGGACGGCCGCATCCACGTGACCTACAGCTACCACGTTGCCGGTGCGCTCGACGACGGTGGTCAGGGCAAGAGCATCAAGCACGTGAGCTTCGATGAAGCCTGGCTGCTCGGCAACGACTGAGAGAGGAAACCCCATGCGTCAACGACGAATCTTCACTGTCATTCTCGCGGCTTCACTCGGCTGCGTTCTGTTCGCGGCCTGCGCGCCCCAGGAATCGGGTGGCGCGGCCGGCGCCGGCGAGACCTTCGCCGGCCTTCCGCGCGTCGCGCCCGAGACCGCCGGCATGTCGAGCGAACGGCTCGACCGCATCCGGCCGGCCTTCGAGAGCTACGTGACGGACGGCAAGCTGTCCGGTGTGGTTACCGTGGTCAGCCGCGGCGGTCAGGTCGTTCACGTCGAAGCCAGCGGCCACCAGGACGTCGAAGCGGGCGAACCGATGGCCGAGGACACGATCTTCCGCATGTACTCGATGACCAAGCCGGTCGCCTCGGCGGCGCTGATGATCCTCTGGGAGGAGGGCCACTTCCTGCTATCGACGCCGCTGGCGCAGGTCCTTCCCGAGTTCGCCGACACTGAGGTCTACGTCTCTGGCGAGGGCGACGACATGGAGACCGAAACGCCGCGGCGCCCGATCGTCATCCGCGACCTGATGACCCACACCTCCGGGCTGACGTACACGTTCATCCCCAGTCCGGTCGCCGCCAGCTACGCGGCCGCGGGACTCGAGGGCTCGGCGGACGCCGTGCCGCACGACGACCTGGAGCACTACGTGCAGGAGTTGGCGAAGCAGCCCCTGCTGGCTCATCCCGGCACCGCCTGGAACTACAGCGTCGGCCTCGAGGTCGCGGGCCGCGTGGTCGAGGTCGTCTCCGGGCAGAGCTTCCGGGACTTCCTGAAGGAGCGCATCTTCGACCCGCTGGGCATGGTCGACACGGATTTCTACGTCCCGGACGAGAAGCTCGACCGTCTGGCCGTGAACTACGCGCCGACGCCGGAGGGCGGCATCGTCGTCTTCGACGATCCCGAGACCAGCGCTTACCGCAAGCCGCCGAAGGTCGAGATGGGCGGTTCCGGCCTGGTCGCCACCGCCGGCGACTACCTGCGCTTCGCCCAGATGCTGGCGAACGGCGGCGAGCTCGACGGGGTGCGGATCCTGGGGACGCAGACGGTGGCCCTGATGACGGACAACCACTTGGGGTCGGCCTACGGGCCATCGCCCATGTCGAGCCTCAACCTCGACATGGGGATGAGCGAGGGGATGGGCTACGGCCTGGGCGGCTACTCGATCACCGACACCGGGCTGACCGGTCTGCCGGCCTCGCCCGGCACGTACGGCTGGGGCGGCGCCGCTTCGACCGACTTCCTCGTCGACACCGAGGAGGACCTCGTCGCCATGGTGCTGACCCAGTTGCTGCCCACCGGCACCTATCCGCTGCGTCCGACGATGGAAGTGCTGACCTACCAGGCGATCGTGGAGTAGGCGCGAGAAGATGAAGATGCGCAAGCTCAGGGCCGCGGGTCTCGGCGCCGCGTCGCTGCTGATCCTGGCCGGAGCGTCTCTCGCCCAGGAACGTGGCTTCTACGCCGGCTACACCGTCTCGGCGGAGCAGTTCGACGCCACCTTCTCGAAGAGCGTCGACAACACGGATCCGGACACCCTGGTGCCCGAGCCGCGGCGCGGCATGGTCTTCCACGATCAGGACTCCGCCGACACGGTCGATATCGCGGCCGGCTTCGTCGTCGGCTACCGCACGGCCCCCGGCGACGGCGACGCGTACCTCAGTACGGAACTCGACGTCATGTTCCACAGCGGCGAGCCGGACGGCCGGCTTGCCGGCGTGGGCACGTCGCCCGACCGCAAGCAACTGGGCGAGAGCTGGCCGGATGCGTGGTCCCTCGACAAGAAGCGCAGCTACGGCCTGACCCTGCGGCTCGGCTTTCTGCCGGATTCGCTCCGGTCCCGGGACATGAGCCTCTACCTGCTCGGAGGCGTTCGCCTCTTCAAGTCGCGCTTCAGCACGACCTTCGAAGGCTGCCTGAACGCCGAGCCGTGTTCAGCCTCCGAGTTCGTCTCGGGGAGCGACGGCCGCGACGTGGATGCGGTCGCCACCACCTGGGGCCTCGGCCTGGAGAAACGGTTCGGCAGCGGCGAGTACGCCCGCCGGATCGCGCTCCGCTTCGAGGCGACCTACAGCCGGTGGGGCGACGAGTCCTGGGTCGCCGACTTCCCGGACGTTCGGGTCACCGTGCCGTCGACGGTGGAGGCGGAGGGGATCGGCGTGACGGTGAGCATGGTGCGGCTGTTCGGTGCCGCGGACTGAGGGTCGGTCTACGGCGAGGCTGTCAGTGAGCATCGTGCGGGAAAGGTAACCGCGTCAGTGGCGAGCCGGATCGACGAAGCGACGTTGCCGTTTCAGACTCTTCTCCTTGAGCTCGCCTCTCGGCTGGAGGCCGACAGGAGGCTCGAGCGAGAGCTCGACCGCCACTTGGCAAGCCGCTTCAACGTGTTCAGGTACCTGCGCACGGACGAACTTGGTCTGTCGCGTGTGATAGCCGATCTGCTCGATCCCAAGAAGGAGCATGGGCAAGGCACTACGTTCCTCAGGGCGATGCTTGAGGTGTTGCCGCATTCGCAGGCGCGTCTCTGTGGACTCCAGTCGACGCTCACGAATCCCATAGTTGTGAGGACGGAGCGCGCCACCGACACCGGGGGACGTATGGACATCACCGTGGACCTTCCAGAGGGCGATGGTTCGTTCTGCCTCGCTTTCGAGAACAAGCCCTATGCGCCTCAGGACGCAGGTCAGGTGAGCGCGTACTTGAAGTACCTCAGGCAGCAGTACCGGGAGCGCTTCCTGTTGGTCTACCTGCCGCCCTCAGGTGAAGGACCGTCCAGCGAAGGCCTTCAGCCTGAAGATCGCGAGCTATGGAAAGGGCACTTGGTAGTCATGCCGTACGCGGGGGCTACCTCGCTTGCGGAGTGGTTCGCGAGTTGCCGCAGTCGCTGCGAAGCCGAGCGCCTGAGGACCTTCCTTGGAGACGCGGAGGTCTTCTGTAAGACAGTCTTTGGAGAGACAACGATGACGACCAGTGGTGAGACGCAGACTGCCAGGGAGTATCTGCTGGACAATCCAGGCCAGTTGCGGACCGCACTCTCGCTGCACCGTGCCTGGGTGCTCGTGCGTGACGAGGTGTGCGAGCGATTCCTGGAGCGCCTTCGAGACGAAGTCGACGGCCGAATCCACCGGGAGTTGCCTGGCGCCGACTGTCATGTGCGCTGTCACTACGGAAACAAGCCTTACTCGACCACTCTGTGGATCTTCCGCGGGGCATGGAGGCCGTACGAGAACCCGGATCATCCGGACGGTCGTACGACGATCCGGCTTGAAGCTGGCCACCGCGGGCCCAACGGCTGGTACTGGGGCGTGTGCAGTCCGAAAGACCGTTCCGACATGACCGCACCCGAACAGGAACGGCGCGATAGGCTGCAGGAGGAGTTGATGGAGAACGGGCTTCGCCTCCCCCGCAGGAACAGTAGCTACTGGCCGCAGTACCAGAGTCTCGACCGCTATTCGGACTGGTATTCGCTCGTGCCCGATCTGTACGAGGAATGCGAGCAGGGCGGCGGAACGATCACGACGTACTTCGCCGACAACCTGCTCGACATCGCCGCTAAGGCGATCCCCCCTATCGACGAGGTGGAGGGGCAGTGACGACGACGAGCTTCAACGAACGCGGAGGATCGGCGAGGGCATGGCAGCTTCCGGCGGAGCGTTGATCGAGACTAACTCAACGAGAGGCTAGCCCCGGCCCTAGGGCTGATTCGGTCGAGATCGTTTCGCTGGCGCGCCCTGTCGGAGGGCAGAGATTCGCGAGCGCCTCTTTACGCCCTAGTTGCGCTTCCATGCGCGATCCTGTATAAACGACGGAATGTAGGCCACGTTGGAAAGAGTGGTCGGCCTACGGGAGAGTCTGGCATGTCAGACAAGAGCACGATCGAGTGGACAGATGCCACCTGGAACCCGGTCCTCGGCTGTACCAAGGTGAGCGCGGGCTGCGCCCACTGCTATGCAGAGCGCTTCTCAGAGCGCTTTCGGGGCGTTCCCCGGCATCCCTTCGAGCAAGGCTTCGACCTACGACTGGTGCCGGCCAAGCTTGATCAACCGCACCGCTGGCGGCAGCCGCGCCGCGTCTTCGTGAACTCTATGAGCGACCTCTTCCATCCAGAGGTGCCGGTGTCCTACATCGCCGCGGTGGGACGAGTGATGAGTGAGGTCCGCCGGCACACCTACCAAGTCCTCACCAAGAGGCACGAGCGGATGGAAGAACTCCTCAACGGCGAGTTGTCTTGGCTGAGCGAGCTTCCGAACGTTTGGTTCGGTGTGAGCGTGGAGAACCGCCGGCAGGGGCTGCCACGCCTCGATGCTCTGCGCCATACGCCAGGTGCTGTCCGGTTCGCTTCAATCGAACCGCTCTTAGAGGACTTGGGCGAGTTCGACTTGAGTGGCATCGACTGGGTCATTGTCGGCGGTGAGAGTGGGCCACGGGCGCGACCCATGGAGGAAGCGTGGGTACTCAACGTCCTCAGCCAGTGCCGGCGCGATCGCGTGCCCTTCTTCTTCAAGCAGTGGGGAGGAGTGCGGAAGCACCTGAACGGCCGGCTGCTGCGCGGCAGGACGTACGACGAGTACCCGGTGAACTAGACGGTCCGGTTCGCGACGGTGAGTACCTTCACGGATCCGCAGCCCGTGCACTGGGAAGACTACGGTCGTTTCCAGCAGGTCAAGCACGACCTGATCCGCAATTACCTTGGCGGGTGGTTCCCTAAGCTGGGATTCTGGTCTGGTCGGGTCGTCTACCTGGACACGCACGCCGGGCGCGGCAGCTACGCGGGCGACAACCCCGGCTCACCGCTTGTGGCTTTGGAGACGTTGCTCCAGCACTCAGCTAGGGACAGGTTGCTCAAGAAGTCAGAGTTTCGATTCGCGTTTATCGAAAGGGATGAATGCAACGTGGCACGGCTGAAGAAGAAGGTCGCAGCGATTGGGCCTGTGCCTCCAGGAGTGTTTGTCGAGGTAGAAAGCCAGGACGCGTTCGTTGCACTGCGGTCGCTGGTCAACTTCGCCAAGTCGGAGGGCAAACAGGTGGCACCTGCCTTTGTCTTCGTAGATCCTTATGGCTTCAAGCTGCCTGGCGACTTGCTCGCGGAGCTCATGAAGTTCGAGAGTGTGGAGTTGTTCGTCAACGTTATGTGGCGAGAAATGGACATGGCGATCAGCCAGATGCCCGAAGAGGGGCACGGTCAGGCGGAGAACCTCGATCGAGTCTTCGGCTCTGACGCTTGGCGCGGCATCTCTAGAGGGACCATGGTCGAGAGAGCCGATCGGGCGGCAGAGTTGTTGGCCGCTCGTGTCGGTGCTAAGTGGTGGACCCACGTGAGAATGGTCTCTGGTGGTGACGCAGTGCGCTTTTTCCTACTCCACCTAACGAATCATGATGATGGTCGAGACCTCATGAAGGACTGTGTTTGGAAGGTGTGTCCTGGCGGCAACATGAGTGTTCGGCGGTCCGATAATCCCGATCAGTTCTTCCTCGTGGAGCCGGAACCCGACTTGCGAGAGTTGGGCGAATGGGTGTCTCAGAGGCTTCGCGGTGGGCCTGAAACGCGAGATACCCTGCACCAAGAGTTGCGATCAACTGTCTGGTTGCCCAGGCATCTACGAGAAGTTGAGGCGGAGTTGATCAAGCAGGGCGAGATCGAGCGGCGCGGGAAACACCTGTCAGTGGCGAGCCAAGCCCGGCTGTTCTGATCTGTACAGGAGTTGCGGCGTCCACCGGTATGCCGGCGAAGAGCCTCTTGATGTCGTGACAGGGAGCCCAGCCTGAACGGCGTGTGTCGGGCTGCGAATCGGAAAGGGCGTCCGCTTCAGCCGTACATCACCGCCGCCGCCTGCTCCCTGAGCGCCGTCGGATTCCCCAGCATCTGCCGGTCGTAGCCGGCGCGCTTGTAGAAGATGTGCATGTCGCACTCGTGGGTGAAGCCGATGCCGCCGAAGACCTGGGTGGTCATCGTGACGGCCTGGTTGGCCACGTCGGTGGCGTGGGCCTTGAGCAGGGGGGCGAAGTGGTCGATCTCGTCCGATCCGTCGTCCCAGACGTCGGCGGTGTGCCAGAGCAGGGACTGGACCGGCTCGACCTCGGCGAGGACCTCGGCGCACATGTGCTTGACCGCCTGGAAGGAGCCGATGATGCGGTCGAACTGCCTGCGCTCCTTGGCGTAGTCGACCGCGATGTGCAGCCCCTTCTGGGCGGCGCCGAGGGCATCGGCGGCGAGGGCGATCTGGGCTGCGTAGAGGGCTCGCCGGGTGCTGTCGGCGTTGCCGCCGAGGCTCTCGGCGCCGCCCAGGTCGACGCTGGAGAACGTGACTTCGGCGACCCGGCGGGTGTCGTCGACGGTCTGGAGGGCCTCCACCCCGATGCCCGCCGTGGTCGCGTCGAGCAGGTGCAGACTGCCGCCGTCTTCGAGCAGGAAGGCGTCCGCCCACGCGGCGTCGGGCAGGTACAGCACGGAACCGTCGACCCGGCCGTTCTCGATCGGCGCGTCGAGGATCGGCGTGACCAGGGTCCTCCCTTCGGCGATTCCTTCGAGCAGGTCGTTCCGGCGTTCGCCGCCGTCGCCGCCGGCGATCAGCAGCGGCGCCAGGACGTAGGACGAATGGAAGTTCACCGGCGCCGCGGCGCGCCCGATCTCCTGGGCGGCGATCGCCGCCTCCTGCATCCCGAGTTCCGAACCGCCCAGGTCCAAGTCGATCAGGAGACCCGTGATCCCCTGATCGCCGAGCTGGCCGTGGATCGCCGCGTCGCGGCCGGATTCCGAGTCCATGACGCGTCGGACCCGCTCGATGCCCACGTCCTGGGCGAGAAAGCGGGCGATCGAGTCTCGAAGCAGCTCCTGCGGCTGCGTCAGTCCAAAGTCCATGTTCAAGGACTCCCTGTGGCCCCGGCCGTCAGGCCGCTGCCGGCTTCGGCTCCCGCGGCAGACCGAGGCCCCGTTCGCCGATGATGTTCTTCTGGATCTGGGCGGTGCCGCCGCCGATGATCAGGCCGAGGGCGTACATGTAGTTGCGCTGCCAGTTGCCGTAGTCGCGCACGTGCTTCGAGCCGCGCTTCAGCACGCCGCGCTCCGCCATCGCGTCGATCGCCAGGGCGCAGACGTCGTAGTTCAACTGGCAGTTGTTCAGCTTGACGATCAGTCCGCCCGCGCCCGAGTCCCTCTTCTTCAGCCGATCGGTGAGCAGGCGCAACTGGTGGTACTTCATGGCCTGCACCCGGCCCTCGAGCTTGAGCAGCCGGTCCCGATAGACGGGCGAGTCGATCAGGCCGGTCTCGCGCAGGATCTCCACGCAGCCGGCGACGTAGTTCTCGGTGGCGTTCGAGCGGCCGAGCATGTTGCGCTCGAAGCGCAGCGTGTAGGTGCCGACTTCCCAGCCCTGGCCGGGGCGGCCGATCACGTTGGTCGCGGGCACGCGCACGTCGGTGAAGAAGACTTCGTTGAAGGAGGCGTCGCCGGTCATTGTCATCAGCGGCCGGACGTCGAGACCGGGCGTGTCCATCGACAGCACCAGGTAGCTGATGCCGCCGTGCTTGCCGGCGTCCGCTTCGGTGCGGATCAGGGCGAACATCATGTCGGCCTCGCGAGCCCCGCTGGTCCAGATCTTCTGGCCGTTGATCACGTACTCGTCGCCATCGAGCACCGCGGAGGTCCGCAGCGACGCGAGGTCGGAACCGGATCCCGGTTCGCTGTACCCCTGACACCAGATCAGCTCGCCGCGGATCGTGGGGCGGATCAACTCCTGCTTCTGGTCTTCCCGGCCGAAGTGCAGCAGCGTCGGGACGAACATGCTGATGCCCTGGTTCTCCATCCCGAGGGAGATCCCGGCGTCCTGGAACTCCTCTTCGATCACCAGGCTCGCCAGGGGGTCGGGCTCGTGGCCGCCGCCGCCGTAGCGTTGCGGGATCTCGCGCCCGGCATAGCCCGCGTCGACGAGCCGTTTCTGCCACGCGACGACGCGCCTGCGCACCTCCGAGGCGTCGCCGCCAAAGCCGGGACCGGCGGGGACCGTGGCATCCTGGTTGGCGGCGAAGAATGAGCGAACCTCCTCGCGGAGGGAGTCGTATTCGGAGCCGATCGATGTGTCCATGATGGGCGCGACTTTATCGCGCGCGGGGGTCCTCGTCAGCACGCTGGAGCGTTCGGAGTAAGCTGTCGGGTTCGACACTCCGTCGAAGGACAACCTCGGGAAGGGTGGCGACGACAAGATGGGCGACGACACGGTGGAAGAAGGGCTCCCGGAAGGGACCGAGGATGCGGGCGCACCGAGGCACTCGAGCCGCGATGCCGTGCGTCTGGAGCAGTTGCGGCAGGCGGCGGCTTCGGCCGGCGCCGACGCCGTGGTGCTGACGCCGGGAGCTACGTTGAGATGGCTCCTGGGCCACCACTTCGATGGTCACGAGCGGCTCTTCCTGCTCGTCGTGCCGACCGCCGACGCTCCGGTGGCCGTCGTCCCGGCGCTGGAGGAGGCCAACTTCCGCGGTGTCGCGCCGGCGGTCGAGTCGGTCCATCTCTGGGACGACGCGGACGGTCCGGAGAAAGCCGCGGCCGCGGCGCTCAAGGATCTCGGAAAGGCGTCGCGGGTGGCGGTCGAGCCGCTGAGCCTGCGCTACATGGAGGTCCAGCACCTGTCCCGCGAGCTTCCGAAGGCGCAGCTCGAGAGCGCCGAGTCGATCGTGAGCGAACTGCGGCTCAAGAAGAGCGACGAGGAAGCGAAAGCGATCCAGCAGGCGTCGAAGATCGCCGAAGCGGCGCTCGAGTTCACGCTGCGGGACGTGAAGCCGGGACGCACCGAGCGCGAGATCGCGGCCAAGCTCTCGAGCGAGCTGCTGCGCCGCGGCGGGGGCGGCATCTCCTTCGGTCCGATCGTTCTCAGCGGTCCGAAGAGCGCGCTGCCCCACGGAGTGCCCGACGAGCGGAAGATGGAGGAGGGCGAGTTCCTGCTGATCGACTTCGGGACCTCGTTCGACGGATACCACTGCGACATCACCCGCACGTTCGTCGTCAGCGGGTCCCCGACCGACCGCATGCGGGAGGTCTACGAGGCCGTGCTGCAGGCGAACATCCGCGGAGTGGCGGCCTCACGTCCAGGCGTCACCTACGACTACGTCCACAAGAACTGCCAGGCGAACCTGCGCGCCGCGCGCTTCAAGGAGTTCATGACTCATCGGACCGGCCACGGCCTGGGTCTGGAGATCCACGAGCCGCCGTCCGTGATGGCGGGCAACACGGACGTCGTCGAGGAGGGGGCCGTCTTCACCATCGAGCCGGGCCTCTACCTCGAAGGCTGGGGTGGCGTGCGGATCGAGGACAACGTCCGCGTCACCGCGGAGGGCTGCGACCTGCTCACGTCGTCGCCGAGGGAGCTGCGGATCCTCGGCGCCTGAGCCTTCGGAAGTGCCCCCTCAGAAGTGAAGGTGCAGGCCGATCTGGCCGCGGCGACTGTCGCCGAGGCCGCTGCGAATCGTGCCGTCGAAGTTGAAGAGCAGGGAGCCCTGGGAGGCGTCGAGCCGGTTGTCGGCGTTCGTCAGGTTGAAGATCTCGAAGACCGGCTCGAGCGTGATGCCGGGCCCGACGGTGAACGGGCGCGAAAGCCGGACGTCCCAGGTCAGGAAGTCGTTGTCGCGGCGTAGCGTGTTCCGCTGGAGGATGCGGCCGCCTGCGCAGATGCGGTCGGACGGCTGGGCGGCTCTCCGGCCGGGGTCCGCGCAGGATTCCGACACGGGCGAGGCCGAGAGGTAGCGGAACACGTTGCTGAACTGGACCTCGCCGGGCAGGGCGAAGAGCAGATAGCCCGCAACCTGGTGCCGGCGGTCGCGGTCGGACCAGCCGTACTCGGGGCCGAGGTTTGTGGGGTCGGCGTAGCGGAACGTGAAGGGATCGCGCTCGTTGTCGTCGTCGGAGCGATCCCGGCTAAGGGTGTAGTTCACCTCGAACGTGAGCAGGCCGTCGAAGGCGTCCCGGCCGCGCACGGTGGCCGTCAGACCGTGGTAGCGGGAGCGCGCCGAGCTTTCCGTGTTGTTCAGGGCGTTGATGCCGCCGCCGCCCGGATGGGTGCCGATGCCGAAGGGCGCGCCGAAGCCCGGGTGGTTGCGGTCGACGAAGCGGAAGAGTTCGTCCGTCCGCGCGTGCTGGTAGGAGAGCTCGGCGGTCACGCCGCGGCCGAGCCGCCGCTCGAAGCCCGCGCCGAAAGACCAGGTTTCCGGCAGTTCCAGGTCCCGGTCGACGACTGTGATGTCGGGCAGGAAGGGCACCGTGTCCGAGCCGTCGATCTGCTGGTCGATGGGTGGTACCGGGCCGAGCGCCGGCGAGGCGGCGCTGCTCCTGAACAGGACCTGCTGAAAGGCGCCGTTGGTCGTGCGCGGGCCGGCCAGGACCAGGCTGGGGATGCGCGAGACGTAGGAACCGGCGTTCAGCCGCAGCACGGTGCCGCCGTCGCCGGCGACGTCCCAGACCAGGCCGAGGCGGGGCTGGAAGTTGTCGAGATCGTCGGGAATCGTGCCGTCCGACGGGAACCTCGGATCGTCCAGGTAGGGTGCGAACCAGGTGTTCCACGGCTCGATCAGCGGGTCCGGGTTCCAGGTTCCCTCCCAGCGCAGCCCGAGGTTCAGGACGACGCGGTCGCTTGCCTGCCAGGTGTCCTGGAGGAAGAGGGCGACCTCGTCGACTTCGAAGGCCTGCTTGCCCAGGTCTTCCGGGGGGATGCCGGGAACCGTCGCGGCCTGCAGGTAGAGCAGAACGGGACCCGTGATCTCGGCGCCCGCCGGGCAGGCGCCGGCGGCGCTGCTCGTGCCGTCGGAGCAGGTCACGTAGCGGCTACCCTGCTCCATGAAGTTGATGAAGCCGTCGACCGAGTCGAAGATGTAACGGCTGTTGCCGAAGCCGAGGAACTGCTGGGCGATCCCGGTCCGGTTCGCTTCGATCCCCGCCTTGACCAGGTGATCGCCGAGTAGCGTCGAGACGTTGTCGACGAGCTGCTTCCGCTCGTCCGCCGCGTCGGCGCCGATCGGCAGGAAGAAGGGCAGACCGATGCGGAAGCCGTCCGCGAAGTCCATCGCGATGTCCGGAAAGGGCCGGCCGCCCAGAGCCATGTAGGGCGGTTGGGGCGGCGGCTCGACTCCCGGCTGGAGCGGCCCGCTGTAGCGCCGCGGACGGTGCTCGCGAGCCCATTGGAGGCGCAGTTCGTTCGAGGTCCGGTTGCTGAGGAGGGAGCGCAGGCTGAGGTTGACGGCGTGCGAGTAGTCCTGCTCGATGCCGTTCGCCGACAGGCCCCAGGAGTCGACGTCGAACGTGCCGTTCTCCTGCTCCGACCAGGTGTAGTTGTACTTGACCGACGCCTGGTGACTCTCGCTCAGGTTGAAGTCCAGCTTGGCGATCAGGGCGCGGTTGTCGTCGCTGCGCTCGATGGGCCCGAACTCGTCGTCGAAGAGACCGGGCCAGCGGTCCTGCAGGAAACGGTCGAGCCGCTCGAGGTTGGCGGGCCCGGCGACGCCGCGCACGAGCTGCTTGGTCTCCGAAGCGTCCTGCTCGTCGTACGCGCCGAAGAAGAACACGCGCTCCCGCTTGACCGGCCCGCCGAGCGTGAAGCCGTACTGCAGCCGCTCGAACTCCGGCTTCGCCGCCTCGCCGGAGGGATGCTCGGACGAGATCCCGTCCCATTGCCGGAACGTGTGCATCGTGCCCTCGAGTTCGTTCGTTCCGGACTTCGTGATCACGTTGACGAAGCCGCCGGCCGAACGGCCGAACTCGGCCGTTGCGCCCTGGTTGATGACCACCATCTCCTGGATCGCGTCCTGGTTGAAGGTAAAGGCCGGACGCTGGCCGCCGCGCTGCTCGCCGAAGAACGAGTTGTTGAAGTCGGCGCCGTCGACGATGAAGTTGTTGAAGATGCCGCGCTGGCCGCTGATGTTCAGTTCGTCGCCGTCGGGCCCCTGGGAGAGCGAGGTCCCCGGCGTCAGCAGGGTCAGGTCGAAGAAGTTCCGGCCATTGGTGGGCAGCCCCTCGATCACCTCGTCGGCGAGCCGCTGGGAGGTCGTAACGTCTTCGGTGGCCGCCGTGCCGTAGGCGTCCGTCGACACCGTGATCTCCTCGGCGACGACCTCCTTGAGTTCGATGTCGAGGTTCAGGCTATCTCCGACTCGCAGTGTGAGGCCGGAGAGCCGCTCCATCTGTCCGGCTTCGTCCTTCGTCACGATGAGTTCGTAGGAACCGAGTGGCAGCAGGGTACGCGCGAACGTGCCAGTCGCCGTCGTCTCGACGGAGGTTGTGAAGCCCGTCTCGGCATGCTGGATCAGCACGTGGGCGCCGCCGACAGTCGCTCCGTCGGGGCCGCGGACCGTGCCGCGGATGATCCCGGTCGTCGCCTCGGACTGGGCGGCTGCGGGAGCGGCGGCGGCCGCCAGCAGGACGGCGGCAAGCGTCGAACGAAGGGACATGATCGAAGCCGGGTCGACCGCCGGCGGCGGGATGATAGCGGGCTCAGGCCGGCAGCGCGTCGCGCAACCGCCGCACGACTTCCGTCTGCTTCATTGCCAGGTTCTCCGTCTCCAACGGATCGGCCTCCAGATCCCAGAGGATGTCCTCGTCCCCGAAGCCGGTCACCAGCTTGTAGCGACCGTCGTAGGCGAGTCGCCAGTTCCGAAGCCCGGAGAGGACGACCTCCCGGTGGCTGTCGGTCCGCCCTTCCAGTAGCGGCCGCAGTGACTGGCTGTCCATGTCGGCCGGCGTGGGAAGCCCGGCGTAGTCCAGGAAGGTGGCGGCGAGGTCGAGCACGGTGGTCGGCAAGGGGCACTCGTAGCCGGCGCGGATACCGGGTCCGGCCGCGAGCAGGGGTACGCCCGCGGAGGCCTGGTAGGGGACCGACTTCCCCCAGCGCGCGTGGTCGCCGAGCATCTCGCCGTGGTCGCTGGAGTAGACGATGATCGTGTTCTCGAGTTGGCCGGTTTCTTCCAGCATGTCGATGTAGCGCCCCAGCCACGCGTCGATGTTCTCGATCATCGCGGCGTAGTTCTGGCGCAGGGCCACGTGCTCGGCGGGAGTCAGGGCGCCCTCGTAGGCAAAGGGCTGGCCAAGGCCATTCCGGTCGCGGACCCACGCTTCCATCTCCGCGGTGATGTCGACCGGTGGATGCGGACCGACGAAGTTGACCGCCAGGTGCCACGGGTGGTCCTTCGGGGCGGCCGCGATCAGGTCCAGGCCGTTCCGGGCGATCCAGTTGTCGCAGTAGGCCTCGGGATCGAGCGGCGACGTGATCACGTCGCCCCACCAGGTGTCCGGGAAGCCGGAACGCCGCCGCCGGAAGTCCTCGGCGCAAGCTTTGCCCTGCGGCGGCTCGAGCGAGTCCAGGTAGGCGTAGTACGGATCTTTCGGCCCCTCCGGATCCCGGAGGTACGCGGCCATGCCGTCGCCCTTGCCCGAGTTGTTGATCTGCGCCGAGAAGCCCCAGTCCTCGGCGAAGTTCCTGCCGTCCATCCCCCAGTTCTTGCTGTTCTTGGACAGGTCGAGCTTGCCGACCGCCATCGTGTGGTAGCCGGAGTCGCGGAGTCGCCCGTAGAAGGTCGTCTGGTCGAGCGGATAGTCGAATCGGTTGCTGCTCACGCCGCATCGGTCGTACTCGCGGCCGGAGGCCAGGCAGGCCCGGGACGGAGCGCAGACCGGCGACGGCACGAGGGCCTTTGTGAAGTTGACGCCGTCGCGGGCGAGGCGGTCGATGTTCGGTGTTCGCAGCGCGGCGAGATCGCCGCTGCCTGGGCCGAGCCAGTCGGGCCGGTGCTGATCGGGGAAGAAGAAGAGCAGGTTGGGGCGGTCGTCGGTCTCGGCCTGCGGCTCGGATCCGCCGCAGCCGTGGAGACCGGCGAGAGCGCCGCCGGCGAGCAGGCGCGAGGACTGCTGAAGGAAGTCGCGGCGGGTACGTCGGGTCATCGGGCCTCCTGCCAGCCAGGGATCCGTCTGTTTGAACCGTGTTGTAGCTTCTAACGGCGTTCGGATACATTAGCTCACATGTAGAACCAATGGGATCGGTCGAGCCGCCCCGGAACTCCGCGCCGGCCGGTCGAGCCCGGACCTGGAGGGAGAACGATGAACCGACGTTCCGCATGGCTCGGAGGGCTTGTCGTCCTGATCTGCGTCGCCCCGCTGCTCGCGGACGGTCCGCAGACGGGAACGATCGACGGCCGCGTCCTGGACGCCCAGGGTGCGCCGCTGCCCGGCGTCACCGTAACCCTGACCGGACCGCAGAACACGCGCACGGTCATCACCGACGCCGACGGCGTCTACCGCTTCGCGCTGCTGCTCGCCGGGCGCTTCACGGTGCGCGCGGAGCTGGAAGGGCTCGGCACGGCCGAACTCGCGACCGACCTCGATCCGGGCCAGCGGCGGGGCGTCGACCTGACGCTGGTCTCGGCGACCGCGGAGGAGATCACGGTTACCGGCGAAGCACCTCTGATCAGCAAGTACGAAACCGCCCTGGCGGCGACGATACCGGCTGAGATCACGGACAACGTCGCCTTCGGTACGCGCGCCTACAGCGCGGCCGTACGGCAGTTGCCGTCCGTCGTCAACCGGAGTGACGCGGACTCCCGGCCGTCGGTGAACGGCGGCATCAGTACCGAGGTCGGCATCTACGTCGAGGGCGTGGACACCTCGATGCACCGCCGCGGCGGCGAGATGCGTCTACTCATCCCCAGCACCGCGCTGACCGAGACGAAGCTCGAGTCGACCGGTTTCGGCGCCGAGTACGGCCGGGCGACATCCGGCATCATCAACTCGACCGTCAAGACGGGGACCAACGAGTTTCACGGCGAGGCGCTCTATATCGGCCAGAACCCGAAGTGGCGGGCGCCGGACGCTCTGGAACTGGAGCGTCCGGACGATCAGATCAACAGCTACGAGACCAGCATCGGCGGTCCGCTCGCCCGCAATCGGGCGTGGTTCTTCGTCTCCTACGGCAGGATCTCGGACAACCGGATCGATCGGCTGTCGGACGGAAGCATCGTCAATCTCAGCCGTCAGGCGGATCCCCTGGTCGCCAAGGTGAACTTCCAGCCCAGGGACAACCAGCAGATCGCGATCACGGCGATCGATGCTCCCTCGGACGCGATCGGCCTGTCCGGCAACCCGGGCGACAAGTACGCGATCATGAACTTCCCGCTGAACGGACGGGTGCAGACGATGAACTGGAGCCTCGGCCTGGGCGCCTCGAACTTCCTCGAGTTCAAGGTCGCCAACCGCGAGGAGTTCGTCGGCCGTAACGCGGCGGAGCAGCACCCAATCGATCCGAACGCGTCGCCGGACGACCCGCTGGGGAACAACTTCCGGTATCGGGATCTGGCGACGGGACTGCGCCACAACGGTCCGGCCGTGCGCCTGGCCGAGGGCTTCAACGACTTCCCGCGCGACCAGGCGAGCGTATCCCTGACGAGTTTCCGGGGCCGCCACGAGTGGAAGTTCGGCGTCGACGCCCAGGCGATCGAGTTCGGCAACCTGACCTCGATCATCACCGAGTTCCGGGGGCGGAACTTCGACCCCAACCTGCCCGGCGGTTACGTGACGCCGGTCAACAAGCGGGTGTTCGATCCGTCGAACGTGATCACGCAGTCCAGCGACTTCCTGGCCGTTTTCGCCCAGGATCGCTTCGAGGTCGGCGACAACTGGGTCTGGACCCTGGGCATCCGCGGCGATCAACAGACGATCGACAACGACATCGGCGAGCGGGTCAACGAGTACACCGAGTGGGTGCCCCGGGTCAGCGGCGTCTACGACGTGAAGGCCGACGGCAGCATCCTGCTCCGCGGCACGCTCGGCCGCTACTACCACGCGATCGGCATGGGCATCGTGCTCCAGGAGTTCACCCGCCAGAACAACGGCGAGAACATCTACGAGCAGTTCGGGTGGAACCGGGCCACGCAGCGCTACGACCGCTTCCAGCGGCGCGTCGAGCCGACGTTCGACCAGGCGATCCAGGACGTCGACCCGTACTACAAGGACGAGATCTCCTTCGGCGCGGACTTCCAGGTGTCCGAGAAGTGGGTCGTCAAGTCGCGCCTGGTGGCGAGCGAGGCGGACAACATCTTCCACGCCACGCTCCAGTACGACGATGCGGGCCGGGTGGTCCGCGATCTCCGCAACTGGTCCGACGCCCGCCGCGAGTACCGGGGGCTGCAGATCGAGGCGAACCGGCTGTTCCGCGACAACTGGACACTGCGCACGAACTACACCCTGAGTTCGACCAAGGGGAACATCAACTCGCTCAACGACAACTTCAACTTCAATGAGGGATTGGGAGGCATCGAGGTGGGCACCGGGCTGACCAACGCGACCTCGAGTCCCTACTGGTTCGGGCGGCTGCTCGAGGACCGGGAGCACCTGGCGAACGTGATCGGGATGAAGCGATTCGTCTTCGGCAGGCACGACCTGGTGCTGGGGGGCTTCCTCCACTACGCATCCGGGGCGCCGTGGGCCAGCCACGTCTCGACCCAGGTGCGACATCCGGTATCGAATCAGCCGATCACGACGTCGACCTTCCGTGAGCCGGCGGGCACCCATCGGCTCCCGGACACCTGGACCGTTGATCTGTCCCTGATGTACTCGGTTGCGATGGCGGGCAACGTGCGGGCCAAGATCGGCTTCGACCTCGCGAACGCGACGGACAGCCAGGAGCCGATCGCGATCAACACGCAGACCGGAGTGCCGACCCCACGGGTTGCCTCGTATCAGCGGCCGCGGGAGTTTCGGCTGAAAGTGGGCTTCAGCTTCTGATCCGGCTCGGAACGTGCGGCTGGGGCCGGGCGCCGCTCCTCGTGAGCGGCGCCTTGGCTCTTGTCCTTGCCGGCTGCGAGGCGTCCGGCCCGGGCGCCGTCTACGACCGCGATCTCGGCGCCGCGATCGAACAGCTCAAGGCTGACGTAGCGGCCCGGCCGACGGACGAATCGACCGTCGCCGCGCGGTCGGCGGTCGTCGCCGACTGGGCCGATGCGCTCTCCCTGGCCGGCCACGAGATGGGCCTGGAGGGGCCGCGGGTCCGGATCCAGTCGACGTTGCCGCCGACGGGTAACGCGGCGACCAATGCGGGCGCCGCCGTAGACCGCCTGGTGCGGGAGTTCACCCTGCGCGAAGAGGCCGGCGCTCTCGGCTCTCTCGAGGCCGAGTCGTTCGGTCCGTTTGAAGCGCGGCAGTACGCGACCGTCGGCCAGACCTGGACGGCCGGGACGCGCGCGGTCGAGACCGGCGGCGGCTTCTGGGTGGCGCGCCACTTCAACGCGAACTACGGCGCCTTCCAGACGGATAACCCGGGTGCCGCGGGCTACGTCACGATCGGGACGGACGCGGCGAATGCGCGGTTCGAGACGGACGTCTACATGGCCTCCGGGCCCCACGGCGGCTTCCGTGCCCCCGAGCCGGCGCTGATGTTCCGGGTCGCCGAGGGCCGGGTCGAGCCGGGGGAGAGCGTCACGATCACATACGGCGACACATCCGGGGGCGGCCCGGGGATCATGATGGCGCAGACTTCGAGCGCCCGGCTGCCGTTTCCCCTGTACGTCGATCTCGACGGCTCCGGCGAATGGCGGCCCCTGCCGATCCTGCCGTTCGAGGTCGTCGGCACGACGGTCGCGGGCGTGCATGGCTTCGCGCCGAGCGTCGTCCGTCCGGGCGAGACCTTCGAACTCTCGGTGCGCGCCGAGGACCGCTTCTACAACCGGGCGACTGGCGACATCCCCGGCTTCGATGTGCTCCTCAACGGGGAGCTGCGCGCCTCGACCGAACCGGGAACCGAGGCGATCACGGTCGTCGAGCTGGCCCTCGACGAGCCCGGCGTCTACTGGACGGCGATCAGGGCGCGGGGCGGGGGCCCGGCGATCACCGGCGACGCGAACCCGATCCTGGTGGCCGAGAACCCCGAGTACGGCATCTACTGGGGCGACACCCACGGCCACTCGGGCTACGCCGAGGGCATCGGCACCCTGGACTTCTTCCTGCGGTTCGCGCGCGACGACGCCCGGCTCGACTTCGTCACCCACTCCGAGCACGACATCTGGCTGGACGCCGGGGAGTGGGAGCTGATGCGGGCGAAGAGCGCCGAGTACGACGAGCCGGGGCGCTTCATTCCTTACCTCGGTTGGGAATGGACGCGGCATACCCGCCAGGGCGGCGGCCATCACAACGTGCTCTACCGCACGGTCGAGGACCAGGACGTGATCTCGGTGCTCGAGTTCCCGACCTTGTCCGAGCTCTACCGGGAACTGGACAGCCGCTACGACCGCCGCGACGTCGTCGTCATCCCGCACGCCCACAACCCGGGGGACTTCCGCCAGTCGCATCCGGGACTGGAGCCACTGGTCGAGATGATGTCGATGCACGGGACCTTCGAGTGGTTCATGCAGGAGTACCTGTCGCGGGGGCACCAGGTCGGCGTCGTCGCCGCGTCGGACGACCATCTGTCGCACCCCGGCTACTCGGCTCCGAACCGGAACTCGCTGGCGCAGCGCGGGGGCCTCGGCGCCGTTCTGGCGCCCGAGAGGTCGCGCGACGCGATCTTCGACGGGATGAGGGCGCGGCGCACGTACGCCACGACTGGGGATCGGATCATCCTCGAGTTCGAGGTGAACGGGATCGGCATGGGGTCGCGGGCGCCGTTCTCGGACACCCGTGAGATCGCGGGGCGGGTCATCGGCACCGCCCCGATCGGATCGATCACGCTGATCAAGAACGAGCGGGAACTCTGGAGCGAGGACTACTCGCTCGACACCGGCGGCGGCGCGCCGACGGATCTCATGCTGACCTTCTACTCCGAGGAAACGCCAGTCCACATGGGAGACGCGCCGCGCGGCTGGCGTCACTGGCGGGGCCAACTGACCGTTGCGGGTGCAACGCTGGTCTCGATCGAGGGCACGGACTTCGCGAACCCGACGACCCAGAACGTCGAGCAGGACGGCAACGGCGCCGCCTTTCGTACGAACACCCGAGGCGAGACGAGTTCATTGAGAATCTCCGTGAGCGACGTACAGCCGGGCGCGGCGATCGTCCTGGAACTGGAGGAGGCGGCCGAGACGGGATCGGCGCCCCCGTTCTACCGGCCGCGAGCCGTGATCCCGGGCGCCAGGGTGCGCCTGGCGCTCGCGGAAATGCAGGGCGGCCGGCTGGAGAAGCTGCTGCCGATCGAGAGCTACCACCGGGACTCGGTCACCCTGCGGCGCGTCCGTCCGGACGGTCCGCGGGACGTCGAGTTCCGCTACACCGACACCGATACCCCGCGCCAGGGCGACTACTACTTCGTCCGGGTACGCCAGTTGAACGACGCGATGGCCTGGTCGAGCCCGGTGTGGGTCGGAGGGCATCCGTCCCAGTAGCCGAGTCGTCCCCGGCTGCTACGCCGGCTCCGCGATGAACACGGGGATCGTGCGGGACGTCTTGTTCCGGTAGTCCTCGTACGGCGGGAACGCCTCGACGGCCAGCGCCCAGACGCGGGCCCGTTCATCGGCGTCCGCGACCTCCCGCACGCGCATCGCCTGAACCTCCGTGGCGTCCCTGATCTCGACATCGGGGTCGGCCCGGAGATTCGAGACCCACTCGGGGTTCGCGGGCGCACCGCCCTTCGAGGCGACCAGCACGTAGCTGTCGCCGTCCTTCACCCGCATCAGCGGCGTCTTGCGGATCGCGCCGGTCCGCTTGCCCGTGTGGGTGACGATGATGCACGGCAGGCCGGTGTCTCGCAGTCCGACGCCCTCCGTGCCGCCGCTGCCTTCGTAGAGCTCCACCTGGTCGCGGACCCACTTGATCGGACTTGGGATGTACTCGGCCATGGATGCTCCTCGCGCGTTCGCTTGCCGGCGGAGCGGCGAATCTACACGAGCGGCGGGCGTCGGACACACCCGCCTGGGGCGGTCCGGGGGAGGGGGTCCCAGCGAACGCTCGCCTTCTCTCGGTGCGGTAGGGGGTGGGGCTCGCTGCGTTCCGTTCGCTCCGGCGGTCTTCGGCCGATGATGGGGCGTGGGCAGTCGCTCACTCCAAGCTCGCAGGGACCCCCTCCCCCGGACCGCCCCAGGCTGGCGGTCGCTGCCGAGCGGCAGAGTAGATTCCCCGTATGGCAGGGTGGCCGATGGCGGTGACGATGGGGGATGCTTCGGGCGTTGGACCCGAACTCGTGGTGCGACGGTTTGCCGAGGGCCGGTTGGGCGGTGACAGCGTCATCTATGGCGACGCGGCGGTGCTGGCGCTTGCGGCCGATGCTCTTGGGTTGGACGTGCCGATTCACCCTGTGGCTGAGCCGGACGAGGCGCTGGACGATGTGCTCACCGTCTGTGACTTGCAGTTGTTGGGCGCTGATCGCGTGACGCCAGGCGTTCTGAGTCAGGAGGCGGGCGCCGCCGCTCTTGCCTATGTCGACTGCGCAACCCGCCATGCGCTGGCGGGCAAGGTCGCCGGGGTTGTCACTCTTCCGATGAACAAGGAGGCGACGCGGACGTCGCAGCCGGACTTCCAGGGGCACACCGAGTTCATCGCTGGACTGTGCGGCGTCGAGGATTTCGCGATGATGCTGACCGTGCCGGAGTTGGCGGTGACCCACGTCAGCGCGCATGTCAGTCTGCGCGAGGCAATCGAGCGGGTGGAACCGGTGCGGATCCGGAAGGTGATCGATCTGACCCACGAGGCCCTGTCGCGGTTCATCGAGAGTCCGCGGCTCGCGGTGTGCGGGCTCAATCCGCATGCGGGCGAGCACGGCCTGTTCGGTACCGAGGACGAGAAGATCATCCGGCCGGCGATCGAGCGGGCTGCGGCGGACGGTCTCAACGTGTCCGGTCCGCATCCCGCTGACACGATCTTCCGCCAGGCGATCCATCTCGACCGGTACGACGCCGTCGTCTGCATGTACCACGACCAGGGGCATGCGCCGATGAAGCTCTACGGCTTCGAGCGCGGGGTCAACGTGACGATCGGTTTGCCCATCGTGCGGACTTCGGTCGACCACGGCACCGCCTTCGACATCGCCTGGCAGGGGAAGGCGTTCACCGACTCGCTTGGCCACGCGCTGGACTACGCGTGGAAGCTCGCCGGTGCTACACCGATCGGACGGTAATCAGGTCTTCGAGGCCCTTCAGGTCGGCGGCGTTCCGTGTGTAGAGAGGCAGGTCGTTGGCCAGCGCGGTGGCGGCGATCAGCAGATCGGCGAACCGTCCGCGTCCGATGCGGCCCCTTGCCACGAGTGCTGAGTAGATGCGACCGTAAGCACGTGCCGCCAGAGCGTCGAACGGCAGCGGATCCCAGCTCGCCGCCGCCCACTGCAGGCGGTCCTGGCGACGAGCGCGTTCTTCTTCGTCCCTACTGGCGGCCAGCGGGCCGACCGTGAGTTCGGCAAGCGTGATTGCCGAGACGGTGGACTGCTCCGGGAGATTCGCGTCGTCGATCAGGTCCAGGTCGATCACGACCGACGTATCCAGGAGTCCGTGGCTACACATCGACCCACGGATCGACGACCGCGTCGATGTCGGCCCGGAACCGGCTCGCGTCGATCCGGGGAGCGGTTCGCGCCGCCTCCTTGAGCACGCCACGGGATACGTAGCGGCGGGCGGCTACGGGTCGCAGTTCGGCCACCGGCGTGCCGTTCCGGGTCACGATCATGGACTGTCCTTCTTGAACTGCCCGGAGGATCTTGGCGGAGTCGTTGCGCATTTGCCTTTGGGTGATGGTGATCATGCGTGCAAGGGTAGCAACTGTAGCGTTTCGTAGCAATGTGGCCCTCCTGTAGAGTCTACTGACTTAGACGCAGAAACCGACGGAGATCTCGAATGGGTGAACGAACTCGTGTTCCGGTTGCAGTGCTTCTCCTCGTTGCGGCGTTCGCAGTTGCCTGCTCTTCGGACGGGAACGGCGCCGAGCAGGAAGCGTCGGCGGGCACGTCACCACCGAACATCGTCGTCATCCTGGCGGACGACCTCGGTTACGCCGACGTCTCGACCTACGGCGATCGGCTGCAGACGCCGAACATCGACCGGATCGGGCGCGAAGGGGCGGTGTTCACCCAGGGCTACGTGACGACGCCGGTGTGTTCGCCGTCGCGGGCGGCGCTGCTCACCGGTCGCTACCAACAGCGGTTCGGCTTCGAGTACAACGCGCGTCAGGCGCCGGAAGTACCTGACGTCGGCTTGATCGCGGGCGAACTGACGATCGCCGACCACCTGAAGGCGGCCGGCTACGCCACCGGCATCGTGGGCAAGTGGCACCTGGGCTTCAAGGACGAGCACTACCCGACGAACCGGGGCTTCGACGAGTTCTACGGTCACCTCTCGGGCGCTACGCGGTTCATCAACCGCAGGACACAAGGCGCCGTATCGATGTCGGTCGACGAGGAGTTCAGGAGGCGGCCGCCCGAGGACCCGCGCACCGATCTCGTGGTGCGGGGAACGGAGCCGCCCGCGCCGCCGACGCGCCGGGCGGGTAACCTGATCGTGCGGGGGCCTGAGAAGACTGTGGTCGACGAGCCGGCCTACATCACCGACGTCTTCGGCGACGAGTCGGTCGACTTCATCCGGCGGCACGCGGAGGCGCCGTTCTTCCTCTACTCGGCGTTCAACGCGCCGCACTCGCCGTTCCAGGTCACCAAGGAGTACTACGACCGGTTCCCCGATGTGGAGCACGAGCTGCAGCGGATCTACTTCGGGATGATCGCCGCCCTCGACGACGCGGTGGGCCGCATCCTGGACGCGCTGGACGAAGCCGGGATCGCCGACAACACGCTGGTCGTCTTCCTGTCGGACAACGGCTGCGCCGGCTACTTCCCCGGGCTGTGCTCCTGCGAGCCGCTCTCCGGCGGCAAGTTGACCTACTACGAGGGCGGCGTCCGGGTTCCCTACCTGCTGCGCTGGCCGGCGGCGGTCGCGGCCGGGACCCGGGTCGACGCACCGGTGTCGGCACTCGACATCCTGCCGACCGCCCTGGCGGCCGCCGGAGCCGCGGCGCCCGCGGATCTCGAACTGGACGGACACGACCTGATGCCGCTGCTCGACGGGTCGGCCGAGGCGACGGGCGACGGCCGGTTCGTGTGGCGGAACTACCCGACGGTCGCCGTCCGTAGCGGCGACATGAAACTGATCAAGCCGAACCAGGATGCCCCCGGCGGCTTTCTCTACGATCTGTCCACCGACCTTCGGGAACAGACGGACCTCGCGGGTGAGCGGCCGGAGGAGGTCGCAAACCTCGAAGCTGCCATCGAGGAGTGGCGTTCCATCACCGTGGAGCCGGCCTGGACCCGCCGCGGCCCGGTCGCCTACTCGATCTGCAACATAGAACCCATCGGCTTCGAGAACTGAATGGCCTCCGGCCATTCAGTCGCCGTCCGGCCACTGAATGCCCGGAGGGCATTCCGTCGCCGTCTGGCCACTGAAGGGCCGGACAGTCACTGACGGCCACTAGGATAGGACCTCGCCGACGCGCCTATTCCCTGGGAGGTCCCGGTCCATGAACACGTCCAATCGCACACTCGTCGCACTGGTAGCGGTGCTCTTGCTGCTGCCGGCGGCCTTCGGACGGACGGTTGGCGAGGAGAGCTCGAGCGCCGACGAGAAACTCGCCGCGCTGGTCGCTGAAGTCGGTCCCGACTGGGAAGTCGTGACGGACTACATTAGCCGTCAGCGCGAGTGGATGCAGCATCGTCTGAACAGTCTGGGGCCAGACGGCGATGCCGAGACTTCAGAGGATGGCGAAGAGGCTTCCGGGCCACCTGATCCGGAACGGGCAGCCGCGGCCGCGATTTCGATTCTCGAGGCGGGCGGCACGCACGAGCGATCCGTCGACGCGGCGCAGTTCCTGACCAACCAGGCCGCGATGACGGCCAGGGGCGATGAGTACGCCTACCGGGGAGCGAAAGCTCTTCTCGAGTACGTCCCGGACTTCGGCGCGTGGGGAATGACGCTTTCCCGGATGAACATGCTCCGGCGCTTCCGCGACGACGGCGAATCCTCACGGCCCGCTACGGACAGGTTCTTCGAGGAGCTGGCGAGCGAGGCCGAGGATCCGGTACTGCGTGCGGCCGGTCGCTACTACCTGGCATTGGGGCGGATGGCGGCCGTCAACGCGGAAGCGCTGTCCGAGGATGAGCGCACGGCCAGAAAGGAGGCCGCTCTCGACGCTGCGGAAGGACTGAGCGCGGGCGTGGAGGACGAGGCGCTCCTGTTCGGGATGAGGATGGGCGCCGGGACCTTCGCGGATGCCGAGGCAGACCTGATTCGCAGCATCCGGCATGCCACGGTCGGGAGTGTCGTGGCTGATCTGTCCGGCAGCCGCATGGACGGCGTCGAGGAGGCGCTGGCGGACTACCGGGGCCGCATCGTGCTCCTCGACTTCTGGGCGACCTGGTGCAAGCCCTGCATCGCGGCGCTGCCGACGCTGAGGGAACTGGTCGCGGATCTGCCCGCGGACCGCTTCGTTTTGCTGGCCGTCAGCGTCGACGCGGAACTGGAAACGGCGGTCGAGTTCATGGAAGAGGAGCCGATGCCGTGGGTGAACTGGCATGTCGGCATGACGAGCGAGTTGACCAAGGTCCTTGACGTCAGCGCGTTTCCCACCTACATGCTCCTCGATGAACAGGGTCGGATCCTGGCCAGGACGAGCAGCCTGCCCGACGATTTCCTGGCACTGATCGAAGAGACGGTGCGCTAGCGATGCGCCGGTACCGTTCCTCGCTCGCCGTAGCGTTTCTGCTGCCGGCGCTCCTCGGAGGGCCCGCGGCGGTTGGCGCCGAGGACCTGTCCGACGCCATCGCCGAGGACTACCGGACCGAGCTGAAAGCGCTCTTTGAGCACTTCCACAGAAACCCCGAGCTCTCCTTCCTGGAGCACAAGACGGCCGCTCGCCTGGCGGATGAACTCCGCAAGTCCGGAGTCGAGGTGACAGAGGGCATCGGCCGCACGGGGATCGTCGGCATGATGGAGAACGGCGACGGCCCGCTGGTCCTCGTGAGGGCCGACATGGACGGCCTGCCGGTGGCGGAGAAGTCCGAGCTGCCCTACGCCTCGACGGTCACCCAGGTCGACCTCTCAGGCGAGGAAGTCCCGGTCATGCACGCGTGCGGACACGACATGCACATCACGACGATGGTCGGCGTGGCGAGGCGGCTCGCCGCGATGCGCGACCGGTGGTCGGGCACGGTCATGTTCGTCGGCCAGCCGGCGGAAGAGCGGATCATGGGCGCGCGCGAGATGCTCGAGGACGGCCTGTACGAGCGCTTCGGCGTCCCGGACTACGCGCTGGCGCTCCACGTCTCGGCGGGCAGGCCGGCGGGGAAGATCGAGGTGCCGCCGGGTCTCCTCGCGTCGTCGTCGGACAGCGTCGACATCACGGTGTTCGGAGTGGGCGCCCACGGGGCGTCGCCCCACCGGGGCAAGGACCCGATCTACATCGCGGCGCAGCTCGTCGTGGCGCTCCAGGGCATCGTCAGCCGCGAGCTCAACCCGCTCGACCCCGGCGTCGTGACGGTTGGCGCGATCCACGGCGGCTTCAAGCACAACGTGATCCCGGACCGCGTGGAATTGCAGCTCACGGTGCGGGCGAACAACGAGGAAACGCGGGAGCAGTTGCTCTCGGCGATCGAGCGGATCGCGGAGGGTGTCGGCAGGGCGGCCGGCCTTCCGGCTTCGCTGCTGCCGAAGGTGGTGCGCACCAAGGAGTCGACGCCGGTCACCATGAACGACCCGGAGCTTGCGGTGCGGGTGCGCGCCGCGATCGCCCAGGGCATGGGCGATGACGTGTTCTACAGCGCGCCGCCCTCGGGCATGGGCGCCGAGGACTTCGCCTATTTCGTCCGCACGGAGCACAAGGTGCCCGGCACCTACTTCAACGTCGGCGGCACGGACCCCGCCGACCTGGAAGCGGAGGCGGCCGGCGGACCATCGGTCCCTGGGCACCACTCGCCCTTCTTCCGCATCGAACCCGAGCCATCGATCCGCGCGGGTATCGAGGCGATGACCCTGGCCGTCCTCGACCTGCTGCAGCCGTAGCGGTGCCCAGGCCGGAAGGTCCGTTCGAACCGATCCCCGAGTCGGCGCTTCGGGAGGTGCTGGCCGAACTCGAACGTCTCTACCCGGACGCGGACTGCGAACTGCGGCACGAGAACGCGCTGCAGCTCCTGATCGCGACGATTCTCTCGGCCCAGTCGACCGATGTGCGGGTCAACCTCGTGACGGAGACGCTGTTCGAGCGCTACCGGACCGCCGGGGACTTCGCGAACGCGGACCCCGCGACCTTCGAACAGGAGATCCGGAGCACCGGCTTCTTCCGCAACAAGACGAAGAGCGTGCTGGGCGCGGCGCGGAAGATCGTCGCCGAGTTCGGCGGCGAGGTGCCGGACACGATGGAGGACCTGGTCACCTTGCCCGGCGTGGCGCGCAAGACGGCGAACGTCGTGCTCGGCACCTGGTTCAACAAGCCGGTCGGCGTGGTCGTCGACACCCACATTGGCCGCCTGGCCCGGCGCCTGGGCATCAGCCCCGAGAAGGACGCGGTCAAGGTCGAACGGGACCTGATGAACCGGCTGCCGCAGGACAAGTGGATCTTCATGGGCCACGCGATCATCTGGCACGGCCGCCGCGTCTGCTCCGCGCGACGGCCCGACTGCGCGAACTGCACGCTGGCGGACTGGTGTCCGCGCAACGGCTTGCCGGACTGCTAGGCTGCCGCGGTTCGCCATGGAGTTGATCGTTACGACCGGACGGGCGCTTCGGTTGGCAGCCGCGGGAGTGCTGGCCGCTCTGCCGCTCCTGGCCGGTCCTCCGCCGGAGCCGCCTCCCTTCTACGCCATCGAGAGCGTACGGGTCGAGGTCGGCGACGGCACGGTCCTGGAGCGGGCGACCGTCGTCATCGAGAACGGCACCATCACAGCCGTCGCCGAGGACGCGGCGATTCCGGCTCATGCCTGGATCGTCGACGGCGAGGGACTCACGGTCTACCCGGGCCTGATCGACGCGATGGGAGGCCTGCCGCAGCCCCGGCGGCCTCCTGGCGGTCCGGGGGCCGGCGCGCCAACGCCCGGCGGGCAGCGGCGCCGGCCGGACCCGGACCGGGCCCTGCCTCGCGGCCCGGAGGATCGCCCGCTGACGACTCCCTGGAAGCGGGCGGCCGACGACCTGACGCTGGACGCGGAGGCGGTCGAGGCCTGGCGCAAGGCCGGTGTCACCTCGATCGCGGCAAGGCCGGGCGACGGGCTGTTTCCGGGACGGCTGTCGCTGGTTCGGCTGGGCGCTCCCGGTCGCGATCCGGAACACCAGGTGATCGCTCCCGAACTGGCCCAGGTGGCTTCCCTCAGCACTGGCGGCGGCTTCGGCTCCTATCCCGGCGCTCTGATGGGCAGGGTCGCCTACTTCCGGCAACTGCTCCTGGACGCGGCTCACTACGCCGCCGCGACTGCCGCCTACGAGGCCGATCCCTCCGGTTGGCGGCGGCCCGAGTTCGATCGAACCCTGGCGCCCCTGGCGGCTGTCGCTTCGGGGGAGGAACGGATCCTCCTGCCGGGCTCGAGCACGGTCGAGATCAACCGGGCGCTCAGGCTCGGCGAGGAACTCGGTCTCGACTTCGCGCTGTACGGCGGTCAGGAGGGCTACCGGCTGGCAGGCGAACTCGCGGATGCGGGCGTGGCGGTTCTGGTCGATGTCGACTGGCCGGAGCCGTTACCGGAGCGTGACCGGGATCCGGACGCGGACCGGCCGCTCCGTGAGATCCTTCACGAGCGGCTGGCGCCATCGACGCCGGTGGAGCTGGCCGAAGCCGGCGTCCACTTCGCCTTCTCGTCAGGGAGCGCCAATGGCCCGGACGAGTTCTTCGCCGGCGTGCGCCGCGCGATTGAAGGTGGGCTTGAACCCGGGCGGGCACTATCCGCCTTGACTCGCGACGCGGCGGCGGTCCATGGCCTGGATGATCGCATCGGCACGGTGGCCGCGGGGATGGCGGCCGACCTCGTGCTGGCCGACGGCTACCCGTGGCAGGAGTCGACGCGGGTCGACGCGGTGTTCGTCGACGGTCGCCGCTACGGCGTAACGGACAGTGAAGACGCGGAGGAAGAGGGGGACGAAGGCGGAAGCGGCGAGACCGCGGCGGAAGGCACATCCGAAGCGGAAACGGCCGAGGCCGAAGAAGCCGGGGAAACGGAGGAACCGCGGCGGCGGGGACGCGGTCGTCGCGATCCGGGTGGCCCACGCGGCGGTTCGAGCGAAGCGCCCGCGCCGATGCGGCTGGCCGAGGTCGCGGCGAGACACGCCGAGGTCGCCGGCGACGCGATGGTGCCGATGACGGGTCCCTACCGCGAGGACGACGTGCTGGCGATCGTCGGTGGAACCGTCCTGACGATGGCCGGCGAGACGATCGAGAACGGCACGGTGATCGTGCGGGATGGACGGATCGCCAGGGTCGGCAGCGGCGTCAGGCCGCCCCGCGGCGCGCACGTGATCGACGCCGGAGGCGGCTACGTCGTCCCGGGCATCGTCGACGCCCACTCGCACATCGCGACGGCGGGGGGCGTCAACGAGGGCAGCCTGGCGTCGACCGCGATGGTGCGGATCGAGGACGTCGTGGATCCGACCGACATCGCGATCTACCGGGCGCTCGCCGGCGGCGTCACGACGATCAACGTCCTCCACGGCAGCGCGAATCCGATCGGCGGCCAGAACCAGGTGCTGAAGCTCCGCTGGGGCCAGGACGCGGACGGGCTGCGCTTCGAGGGCGCGCCTCCCGGCATCAAGTTCGCGCTCGGCGAGAACCCGAAGCGGTCACGATCCTTCGGTCCGGGGCCGCGGCGCTATCCGGCGACCCGGATGGGTGTTCTCGACGTCATCCGGGAGGCGTTCACCGAGGCCGCGGAGTACCGGGACGCGTGGGCGCGTCATCGCGAAGCGGAAGCAACGGGCGAACGCAGCCGGCCACCGGCGCGCGACCTCGAACTCGAGGCGCTGGTCGAGATCCTGGAGGGCGAACGTCTGGTGCACGCCCACAGCTACCGGGCCGACGAGATTCTCCAGTTGCTGCGGCTGGCGGAGGAACTCGGATTCCGGATCGCCACGCTGCAGCACGTGTTGGAGGGCTACCGGGTGGCGGACGAGATCGCGGCCCACGGCGCCGGCGCGTCGACCTTCTCCGACTGGTGGGCCTACAAGGTCGAGGCCTACGAGGCGATCCCCCACAACGCGGCCCTGATGGCGGACCGCGGCGTCCTGGTCTCGGTCAACTCGGACGACGCGGAGGAGATGCGCCACCTGAACCACGAGGCGGCCAAGGCGGTCAAGTGGGGCGGCCTCTCCGACGACGCGGCGCTGGCCCTGGTCACGATCAACCCCGCCCGCCAGTTCGACATCGACGACCGCGTGGGTTCGATCGAGGTCGGCAAGGACGCCGATCTCGTGATCTACGACCGGCATCCGTTGAGTTCCTACGCCGTCGTGCAGACCACCCTGGTGGACGGCAAGGTCTACTTCGACCGCGAGCTGGACCGGCTCCGGCGGGAGCAGCTGGCCGCGCTGGAGGAGTCGTTGACGGAGCCTGCGGGTGAGGACGGTGGAGAAGAGCCATGATCCGCGCTAGCGGAAGGATCGTGGCGATGGGGATGCTGGCGTTGGCCCTGGCGGCCTTCGCCCAGCCGGCGGCGGCCCAGACGCTGGCGATCGAGGGCGGCACGGTGCATCCCGTTTCGGGCGCTTCCTACACCGGCACCGTTGTCATACGGGACGGCCTGATCGCGGCCGCCGGTCCGAGCATCGCGACGCCGCCGGGGGCGCAGGTGATCGACGCCCGCGGCCTGCACGTCTATCCCGGGCTGTTCAATGCCTGGACCACTCTCGGGCTGGTCGAGATCGACTCGGTGTCCGCCACGCTGGACCAGGCGGAGCTGGGCGACACGCCGCATCTGCTGGCGGTCGAGGGGGTTCATCCCGCGAGCGAGATCATTCCGGTGACCCGGGAGAACGGCACGACGCACGCGTTGACGGCGCCCAGCGGCGGAGCTTGGGCCGGCCAGGCGTCGGTGATCGTCCTCGACGGCTGGACGGTGGAGGAGATGGAAGTCGAGACGAGCGTCGGCGTGGTGCTCGAGTGGCCGAGCCTCGCGACCCGGGAGTTCGACTTCTCGACCTTCAGCGTGCGGGAGAAGAAGTTCTCCGAGGCGAAGCGGGACTACGACCGGACGGTGGACGAGCTGGGCGACTGGATCGAGGCGGCGCGGCAGTACGACCACGCACGCTCGCATGCCGGCTCCGGGACCGCCGTGGAGCAGGATCACGCCCTCGAGGCGGTAGCAAAGGTGGCGCGGGGCGAACTGCCGCTCCTGGTCGTCGCCGATCGGGCCCGGGCCATTCGTGATGCGGTGGCGTTCGCGGAAGAGCACGGCTTGCGGCTCGTCGCGGCCTCGGGACGCGATGCGGCGAAGGAGGCGGACCTGCTCGCCGGGAAGAAGGTGCCGGTCATCCTCAACTCGGTTCAGGCGTTGCCGGTCCAGGAGGACGACCCGTACGACGGCCCCTTCGCCGCGCCTGGGGAGCTCCATCGCGCCGGCGTTCCGATCGCGTTCGGCACCTTCGACGCGTCGAACGCGCGGGCCCTGCCGTACGAGGCGGCGACCGCGGTCGCCTTCGGCCTCGACGCCGAGGCGGCGCTTCGCGCTCTGACCCTCGGCGCGGCGGAGATCCTGGGCCTTGACGATCGCCTGGGCTCGATCGACGCGGGGAAGTGGGCGAACCTGATCGTCACCGACGGCGACCCCCTGGAGGTTCGGACCGCGGTCCGCCACGTGATCGTCCGCGGCCGCGACGTCGACCTCTCGAACCGGCACAGCCGGTCGTACGAGTTGTACCGCGGCCGCCCGGCGCCCCCGTAACCAGCGCGCGACCGGGCTTCTACGGTTCCTGGCTGGCTTCTTCCTGCTGCTCCTGCGCCTGGAGCATCTCGATGACACGTTGCGTCAGGTCGACGCGGGCGCTGGCGTGGAGCACGCCGCCGATGCTGGCGTTCAGAATCAGGTCGTAGCCGTTCTCGTCGATCAACTGCTGAACGATCGGACGCAGGCGCTCATTGATCTGTTGCAGCGTTTCTTCCTGGCGCTTCGCCGCGCGGCGCTCCACATCGTTCGCCAGGCGTTGGGATTCGCGTTGCAGGTCCTCGATCTGGTGCTGGATGCTCCGCAGCTCGTCCGGCCCCTTGCCGACCGCGCTCTGGCGCAGCGCTTCGACCCGGCCGGCGTTTGCTTCCAGGGCGGTCCGGGTCTCCGTCTCGATCTGCTGGAGGAACGCCGCGAGTTCCCTCCCCTCCCGAGCTTCGGCGACGACCAGTTCGACGTTGATCGAGGCGACGCGAGTTGCCTCCTGGGCATGAAGCGCCGGCGAGGCGATGGCCGTCAGCAGGGCGGCGAGCGAACAGACGATAAGGCGGCGACTGGTCATTTTGTTTCTCCACCGGGGGTGTAGATCGGCATCGGGAACGGCGTCACCTTCCGACTCTCCGGGCGTTCGACATCCCGTATCCGGGCCGTGCCCTGTTTCGTGACCTGGTCGATGCGCAGGACGGAGTGCATGGGCAGGTAGGTGCGGCGGACCCCCTTGAACTCGCGCTGGAGCCGCTCTTCGGAGGGGTCGACGACCACCTGGGTCCTCTCCCCGAACACGAGTTCGCCGATTTCGACGAAGCCGAGCAGGCCGCCCTGGGAAACCGAGCGGGCGTAAACCTCGTAGATCTCGCCCTGACTCAGGAAGGTCACCCGATAGATCAGGTCGTCGGACACCGGCTATTTGGGCTGCTGGAGTTTGGCGAAGGCGGCGGCCATCACGTTCAGGCCGGTCGATTCCTTCTGGCGCTGGCGGTACTTCTTGTAGTCCGTCTTGGTGCCGACGAGTTGCGATCCCGGAGGCGCCAGTCCCAGGCGCCGCCGCTTGCGGTCGACGCTCTCGATCACGACCTTGATCTCCCGGCCAGGGGGGTAGGTGCGGCGCGCAAGACCACCTTCGGGAAGCTTCACCGCGGACATCGGCAGGAGGCCGGTGAGCCCTGGTTCGAGTTCAACGAAGATGCCGAAACGCGACACCTGCTCGACCTTGCCTTCGACCTCGGCGCCCTCGACGTACTGCTTGCCCAGGTCCTTCCATGGGTCGCTTGCCGGCACCTCGCGCAGCGAGAGGGCGATCCGGCGGCGCTTCGGCGCGACCTCGACGATCCAGCCTTCGACCTCTTCGCCTGTGGCGAACGCAGGGTGGCTCATCGACTTGCCGATGGGGAGCTGGGAGGTGTGGACCAGGCCGTCGAGGCCGGGCGCGAGTTCGACGAAGAAGCCGAACTCGCAGTGGCGGACCACCTTGCCCTTGAACTGGTCGCCGGCGCTGAAGCTCTTCGCCGTCTCCTTCCACGGATCCGCCTCGAGGGCCTTCATCGACAGCGAGATGCGCGCGCTGCGCTTCCCGTTCTTCCTCTCGACCTTGGTGACCAGGGCTTCGACCCGTTGGCCCACCTTGACGAGGTCGGCGGGTTCGCCGTTGCGGGTACGGGATATCTGGGTGCGGTGGACGAGGCCGCCGAGACCTCCGCCCAGGTCGACGAAGGCGCCGAACTCGGTGACCGACGTCACCTTGCCGCTCACGGGTTCCCGGGACTCCTGCTTGGCGCGGATCTCGTCCAGCGCCTGCCGCCGCTCGTTTCGGATCGCGGGCCTTCTGGTGAGCACGATCCTTCTCCCCGCCTCCTTGATCTCGAGAACGTGGAACGCGTAGGTGTTGTTGACGTAGTGAGACGGTGGCTTGGGCCGGTTGCTCAGCTCCATGAGCGATCGTGGACAGAACGCCGTGACGCCGTCGGAGGCGATGTGGAAGCCGCCCTTGTTCCAGCCGATCACCTTGCCCTCGACGGGGTTCTTCGCTTCGAGCGCGGCGGCGAACGGAAGAGCCGATGCCGCCAGCGGAGGCTCTTCTACGGTCTGCTCTTCGACGGCCTGTTCCTCTTCCGCGTTGGGTGCGGTAGCGACTTCGGGCTCAGGCTCGGCCTGTTCCTTTTCAGGCGCTGCTTCGACCTCGGTTGCCTCGGTCTCGCCGGCGGGCGTTTCCTCTGGCGGCGCCGCGGGCTCCTGCTCGGCCGGCGCGTTGCTCTCCGCGGCCTCCTGAGCGAGCGCTTGATCGTTCGTCTCAGTCATGGTGAGGAGGAGGAAGGGCCGCGGCCTCGGGGCGCGGGGTTCGGCGTGGGCCACGCCGAAGGGGCATTGTAGCACTGCCAGGAAGCAGAAAGGGCCCTGCCGAAGCAGGGCCCTCGAGGGTCGTCCGTCCGGGATACCGGGTCAGGCGATGTCGATCTTCCTCGCTCTCGCCTCCTCGGCCTTGGGGATGGCGATGCTCAGCACCCCGTGCTCGAACTCGGCGCTCACCGCGGAGACGTCGACGTCGCTCGGCAGGTTGAAGCGCCGAACGAAGCGACCGTAGACGCGCTCGACCCGGTCCGCGGTCGCGCCCTCGTGGCTGGCCTGGCGCTCGCCCGACAGCGTGAGGGTGTGGTCCTCGACCGTGAGGTCGATGTCGGCCTTCGTCAGACCGGGGAGATCGACGGCGAGGGTGTAGGCCTCGTCGGTCTGGGTGAGGTCCGCGGCGGGCCACCAGGTCATGGCGGCGGCCTCGCCTCCGTCGTGGCCGGCCACGCGGCTCAGGACGGGCGAGAAGAAGTCGTCGAGCGTCGCCTTGCCGAAGAGCGGCTCGAAGGCCCCGATCAGGGGACGGTGGAACGGAGTGTGTCGAATCAGGCTACGGGTCATCGTGTTGTCCCTCCTTGGGTTGATCGTTCGATTCGGTGTCGGCTTCTGGTTCTGGTGCCGACGACTCAGGATTATGAGTCTAACAGAAGCAGATGTCAACTACCTGATTGTGAAACACGCATGTTTGAGCAGGGGGTTCTCGCGCCGACGCCGCCTAACTGGGCAGCGTGACGCCGGTAACCGCCCCGAGGGTGGGACCGATCTCGGCGTGGAGGACGAGGTCGGCGATGCCGTCGAGGTCGGTGGCTTCGCGGTTCAGGATGACGAGCCGGGCGCCGGCCTGCTTCGCCAGGGCGGGGAAGCCCGCTGCCGGATAGACGACGAGCGAGCTGCCGATGGCTAGGAAGAGGTCGGCGGCCAGCGTCGCCTGGTGGGCGCGCCGCATCTCCTCTTCCGGCATCGCCTGGCCGAAGGAGATCGTGGCCGTCTTGATGATGCCGCCACAGGCGTCGCCGGCCAGGTTGTGGCGCGTGCAGACGGGCAGTTCCTCCCGCTCCCTGAAGGCGGCGACGATGGGCCCCAGTTCGTAGCGCTGCCGGCACTCGAGGCACGCGGCGTAGGTCGCGTTGCCGTGAAGCTCGATCACGTCGTCGTCAGGAATGCCCGATTCCTGGTGCAGGCCGTCCACGTTCTGCGTGATTACGGCGAGGAGCTTTCCCAGGCGCCGGAGCTCGGCCAGAGCCAGGTGGCCGCGGTTGGGCTTCGCCTGGCCGATCGTGCGGTCGCTGCCGATCTTGCGCCGCCAGGACTCGCGCCGCGCGTCTTCCGAGGCCATGAACTCGCTGAAGTCGATCGGCCGGTACTTGGTCCAGATCCCGCCTGGGCTCCGGAAGTCGGGGATGCCGGATTCCGTGCTGATTCCGGCGCCCGTGAAGGCGACGATCCGGGACGCTTCGTCGATCAGGCGTTCGAGATCCTGCGTTTGGCTCATTCATGTCTCCAGGGTTCTTCAGTCGGCTCCGGCGAGTCTAAGGGGAGGTCTCTACCGACCGGTCGGTCTGTTACACTGCCCCCCAGCTATAGCGAACCGTGCGCGCAATGAAGCTGGACAACGCCGGCCACGCCGGAGGATAGAGGGTCAGTATGTCTTTCCACGCCTTTACCGGTACCGATACCTACCTCGCATCGCCCGAACTGAGGGACTCGGTGAACGTCGCCTCGGCTCTCGAGAAGCCGCTCCTCGTACGGGGCGAGCCCGGCACCGGCAAGACGGTGCTCGCCGAGGCGATCGCCGAGAACCTGGTCATGGAACTCCTGACCTGGAACATCAAGTCGACCAGCAAGGCCCAGGAAGGCCTCTACGTGTACGACACGGTGCAGCGCCTGAACGACGCCCGCTTCGGCGACCGGGACATCACCGACATCTCGCAGTACATCAAGTACGGGCCTCTTGGCGAGTCCTTCCTGAAGGACCAGCGGGTGGTTCTGCTGATCGACGAGATCGACAAGGCGGACATGGAGTTTCCGAACGACCTGCTGCACGAACTGGACCGGATGAGCTTCTTCGTTCACGAGACGGGCCAGCAGCACGCCGCCAGGTTCCGGCCGATCGTGGTCATCACCTCGAACAACGAGAAGGAGCTGCCGGACGCCTTCCTGCGCCGCTGCGTGTTCCACTACATCGCATTCCCGGACAAGGCGGAGATGGAGGACATCATCCGCGTCCACCACCCGGACGTCGAGGACGAACTGCTGCGGCAGGTGCTGTTGCGGTTCTACTGGCTCCGCGACCTGCCGGAGCTGCGCAAGAAGCCGTCGACCAGCGAGCTGATCGACTGGATCGCCGCGCTGCGCCGCGGCGGCGTGAGCACGGAGTCGATCGAGAGTGAACTACCCTTCCTGGGAGTCCTGATGAAGCGGGAGAACGACCTGGAAGCGGTCATGGCCGCTCACCGCCGCGGCCGCGTCAACTGACCTCAGCCCGAACCGACTCCAACGTAGTCCGAGCCATGTTCGTCGACTTCTTCTACCACTTGAGGGGCTACGGCCTGAAGGTGACGATCACGGAGTGGCTGTCGCTGATGAAGGCGCTGGCGATCGGCCACAGCCGGGCGGATCTGCACGTCTTCTACAACCTGGCCCGCTGCCTGATGGTCAAGCGGGAGGCGGATTTCGACAACTACGACCGCGCCTTCGCTTCGTTCTTCATGGGCGTCGAGAACCACTTCGACATCAGCGATGAGCTGCTGGAGTGGCTGTCCAAGCCGGAACTGCCGCGGGAGCTGACAGACGAGGAGCGCGCGAAGCTCGAGGCGCTCGACCTGGACGAACTCCGCGAGCGCTTCAAGGACTTGCTCGACGAGCAGAAGGAGCGCCACGACGGCGGCAACCGCTGGATCGGGACGGGAGGCATGTCGCCCTTCGGCCACGGCGGCGAGCATCCGACGGGGATTCGGATCGGTGGCTCGGGTGGAGGCCGTTCGGCCGTGCAGGTGGCGACCGACCGCCGCTTTCGCAACCTGCGCTCGGATCGCATCCTGGACACTCGGCAGATCGGACTGGCGCTGCGCCGCCTCCGCAAACTGGACAAGGACGAGGGGCCCGAGGAACTCGATATCGACGAGACGATCGATAGCAGCGCCCGGAACGCCGGCGAGATCGACCTCGTGTTCCGGCCGCCGAAGCGCAACCGGATCAAGCTGCTGCTGTTGATCGACGTGGGCGGTTCGATGGACCCGCATACCCTGCTCTGCGAGAGGCTGTTCTCCGCCGCGCACAAGGCGAACCACTTCAAGAAATTCGAGTTCAAGTTCTTCCACAACTGCGTGTACGAGAACCTGTACACGGACATCAGCCGCTGGAAGGGCGAAGCAACCTCCCAGATCCTGAAGCGGCTGGACCACACGTGGTCCGTGTGCCTGGTCGGGGACGCCTGGATGAGCCCGTACGAACTGACCCACACCGGCGGGGCGATCGACTACTACCACACGAACCAGGTCACGGGCCTCGACTGGCTCCGCAAGTTCCGCGACCGCTGTCCGAACTCGATCTGGCTCAACCCGGAACCGCGGCGCATCTGGAACGCGCCGACGATCCACCTGATCCGGCAGGTGTTCCCGATGTTCGAGTTGACCATCGACGGTCTGACCGAAGGCATCGACGTGCTGCGGGGCATTCGGCCGAATCGCGCTCTCGCGGCCTGACCTGAGCCGCGCCCCGGGCCGGCGGCGCCGCGCTGCCGGAATGACAGGCGGATCCGAGGGGTTACACTGTCCCAATGGACGACAAGCCCACGGGCGGGGATCGGCCTGAGGAGACGCTGCCGGACGGACAGGGACCGGAAGCGACCGAGCCGGACGTGGGCGGTCCGCGCTTTGATCTGCCCCTGGACCTGAGCGGGGAGAGGGGCGTCCCCTCCGAAGAGGAGCCCGCGGAACGTTCCGGCACGCTGACGGTCATCGTCATCGCGGGCTTGATCGTGATCGGCGCGGGCGTCGTCCTCTGGTGGTGGTACACGAGCCGCGGGGCTGGTCCGGCCGAAGGTGCGACCGACGATCCGGCTGCCGTCGTCGATGCGGCGGCTCCCGAACCTGCGGCGGAATCCGAACCGGCCGCGGAACCGGCTGCCCCGGCGTCCGAACCCCGACCGGACCTGCTCGGGAGCGACTCGTTCGTGCGGGAGATCATCGGCGGCCTGTCCCGGCACCCGGAGTGGGTCCTCTGGCTCGCGCCCGAGGAGCTGGCGATCAGCTTCGTGCGCTCGGTAGGCGCCGTCGCCTACGACGAGCCGCCCCAGAACAGCCTTGAGCCGTTGCAACCCGAGGACGGTTTCAGTGTCGTCCGGCGCGGACAGCGCTTCTATCCGGCGGAGACGAGCTACCGCCGCTACGACCCGGCGGTGGAAGTGTTCGATTCGATCGACGTCACCGGCGCGGCCAGAGCCTACGAGCGGCTGGAGCCGCTGTTCGAGCGGGCCCACGACGAACTCGGGTATCCCGGCGAGTTCGGCGACACGCTCGAACTCGCCGTGACCAAGCTTCTCGCGACTCCGATGCCGGAGTCTCCACCCGAACTCCGCCTGCGGGTGATCAGCTTCGAGTACGTCGATCCGGAACTCGAGGGCCTGAACCCGGCCCAGAAGCTGCTCTTGCGGCTCGGGCCCGAGAACGGCGAGCGGGTGCGTTCCAAGCTCAGGGAGCTCTACGGGGCGCTCGAGTAACCGGGTCAGCCGGCGGCAACACGCTGAGCTTCGGCGTACCGGGGCAGCATGGCGTCGTAGATCGCCACCGCTTCCGGCCGTGGTTCGGCGAAAGGACCGGCTTCGCCGGCGGGTGGCAGGGGAGGCAGTTGCTGGCCGGTGGCGCGAAGCGCGGCGCCGAGCGCGGCCCCGTCCGATACCTCGAGGCTCTCTACACGGCAGCCGAGAACGTCGGCGGCGATCTGCAGGAGTTCACGGTTCTGCGAGCCGCCGCCAGTGGCGACGAGCCTTATCGGCCGGGTCGCCATCCACGCGGAATTGAGCCGCATCGACAGGAACTGGCCTTCGACCACCGCCCGGCAGTTCCTGTCTGCCTGCTCCGGCTCGTCGCGCAGTCCGCCCATCCGGTGCACATGGGGCGTCGCTACGCGCGGCACGATCTCGGGTTCGAACCAGGGCAGCATCATCATGCCGTCATTGCCTGGTGGCGTTGCCCGCAGAGCCGCGTCGAAGCCCGCCCAGTCGAATCCGTACCGGTCCCGCACCGCCTCGCGCGCGAGCGAGCCGTTGCGGAAGCAGATGAGGCTCATCGGGTGACCGCTCGGGGCGATGAACACGTGTCCGTTCGCCTCCGGGTCGACAGCGACCTCCTTCAGGAGCCCGAAGTAGGTGTCGCTCGTGCCAAGACTCAGGACCGCCTCTCCAGGTTCGCGGACGCCGACGCCGACCAGGGAGCAGGGGTTGTCGCCCGAGCCGGCGACAACCTGTGCCGAGGCCGGAAGACCGTATCGGGAGACGAAGTACGGCGCGATCGGTCCGACGACCGCCCGGGGCGCGCAGGTCGGTGGCAGCCTGCGGCCGAGCCCTTCGGCAGTTGCCGCCATCGCGGCCTCCGACCAGTGAAGCCGGCGGATGTCCAGCAGGTTCATCCCGGAGCCGTCGCCATGATCGATCGGCGCGAGCTTTCCGGCGAGCACCGAGGTAACGAAGGAACTGACCAGACACACGTGGGCCGTACGAGCCCATGCCTCGGGCTCGGTCCGTGCGAACCGGCGGATCTGCGGGCCGGTGAAGCGTTCGAAGGTGTCGCTGCCGGTCAGATCGGCGACCGCGTGTGGTCCACCGAGTTCCCTGCGGATCTCTTCGCACTCTCGCGTCGTGGAGGAGTCGGTCCAGATCGGCGCCTCGGCGCGGGCCAGGACAGGCTCGATCTGCTCCGCAAGGTCCCGGTCTGCGGTCAGGGACCGGAGTACGCGGTCACTGCCGGCCAGCAAGTAGACGGAGCCGTGCTGCTGACCCGATACCGACACGCCGCTGATCTCACGGCATGCTCCGGATCCAAGCTTCTCGAAGGCCAGATCCAGGGCTTCGAGCCACATGCGCGGCGGTACTCGCCCTATCGCCGGATCCTCATTGGGAAGCTGTCCGTTGACGGTTCCGTACCGAGGAAGCTCCGTGTCGTAGTGGACTCCAACGCGGGATGCGATGCCTTCCGCTCGATCCTCGCCATCGCCATCCGGCCCCGGTGCTTCGACCAGGATCGCGGTCAGACTCTGGGTGCCGACATCGATCCCGAGGTAGAAGGCGCCGTTCACTCGATGCGGGTGCTGTACAGATAGTCGTTCAGGATGCTCTCGAGTTCTTCCTGGCGCCCGCTCGTTCTGGGCGGCTCGCCGAGGCTGCCGGCCCACTGTTCCAGCTCCTCGAGGGTGGTGTCGCCGGCGAGCGCCTTGCGCCCCAGGCCCCGGCGGTAGCCGGCGTAACGCTGGCGGATCCGCTTGCCGGCGAGACCGAGCACGCCGTCCTTCCGGATGCGCTCGACGATCAGCAGCGCCCTGGCGAAGATGTCCATCGAGGCGACGTGGGCATAGAACAGGTCGACCGTGTCGAACGATCCCCGTCGCACCTTGGCGTCGAAGTTCAGGCCGCCCCAGCGGAGGCCGCCCTGGCCCCGGATGATGAGCAGCGCCAGGACGCACTCGCGCAGGCTCATCGCGAAGTTGTCCGTGTCCCAGCCGACGCCCTCGAGACCGCGGTTGATGTCGACGCTGCCGAGCATGCCGGCGCCGGCGGCAGTCGCCAGCTCGTGCTCGAACGAGTGGGTGGCCAGGGTCGCGTGGTTCGCCTCGACGTTCAGCAGGAAGTCGTCCGTCAGGTCGAACTCGCGCAGGAAGTTCAGGCAGTGGCCGCAGTCGAAGTCGTACTGGTGGACCGACGGTTCCTTGGCCTTGGGCTCGAGGAAGAACTTGCCCTTGAAGCCCTGGCGGCGCGCGTAGTCGACGGCGAGCCGCAGGAAGGCGGCCATCTGTTCGCGTTCGCGTCGCATGTCCGTGTTGATCAGCGAGGTGTAGCCCTCACGGCCTCCCCAGAACACGTAGCCGGTGCCTCCGAGTGCGATCGTGGCGTCGATCGCCCGCCGCACCTGGGCGGCGGCGTGCGCGAAGACGCGCGGGTCGGGGTTGGTCGCCGCGCCGTGCGTGTAGCGCGGATGCGAGAACAGGTTGGCGGTGCCCCAGAGCAGCTTGACGCCGGTCTCGCGCTGCCGGATTCTGGCGAGCTGAACGATCTCCTCGAGGTACTCGTTGCTCTCCGCGATCGCTCGGCCTTCGGGAGCGATATCCCGGTCGTGGAAGCAGTAGTAGCGCACTCCGAGCTTGGTGAAGAACTCGAACGCCGCGTTCAGCGTGCGGATGGCGACCTCGATCTCCGTCGGGGCGTGGTTCCAGGGCCGGTCGTACACGGGATCCGGCCCGAACGGGTCCTGGCCGCCGCCCTTGAACGTGTGCCAGTAGGCGACGGCGAACTTCAGGTGCCGCTCCATCGTCCGGTTGCCGACCTTCCGGTCGCGGTCGTAGTACCTGAATGCCAGCGGCTCGCGGCTGCTCGGGCCGTGGAAGGGAATCGGCTTGCTGACTTCGGGGAAGAAGGGCGTCATCTCAGGGCTCAGTTGTCTTCGAAGGCGGCATCGAAAGCGATCGCCGAGGGGGCGAAGTCGAGCGCTCTCACGAACTCCGCCGCCTCGGCGGCGCCATGCTCGCGGTCCATGCCGGAGTCCTCCCACTCGACCGAGAGCGGACCGTCGTAGCCGATGTCGTTCAGCGCCCGGATGATCTCCTCGAAGTCGACCGAGCCGCGGCCGGGAGAGCGGAAGTCCCAGAAGCGGCGGTGGTCGCCGAAGTTCGTGTGCCCACCGAAGACGCCGCACGGCTTCGGCTGGTCGGACCACCAGGCGTCCTTGATGTGGACGTGGAAGATGCGGTCGCTGAAGCGGCGGATGAAGTCGACGTAGTCGACGCCCTGGTAGCCGAGATGGCTCGGGTCGTAGTTGAAGCCGAAGGCGGGATGACCGTCGAGAGCCTCGATCGCCCGCTCGGCGCTCACCGTGTCGAAGGCGATCTCGGTCGGGTGGACCTCGAGACCGAAGCGGACGCCGAGTTCCCGGTAGGCGTCGAGAATCGGCGTCCAGCGGGCGGCGAAGTCGGCGAAGCCGTCGTCGATCATGGAAGGCGGCACCGGCGGGAAGGAGTAGAGCAGGTGCCAGATCGAGCTGCCGGTGAAGCCGTTGACGACCGAGAGGCCCAGGGCCTTCGCGGCTTCGCCGGTGCGGATCATCTCGTCGGCGGCGCGCTTGCGGACGTCTTCCGGATCGCCGTCGCCCCAGACGTGAGGCGGCAGGATCGCCTCGTGGCGGGCGTCGATCCGGTCGCAGACCGCCTGGCCGACCAGGTGGTTGCTGATCGCGTGGAGCTCGAGATCGTTCGAGGCGAGCAACTCACGTCGGGAGGACGCGTAGGCTCGATCGCAGCGGTCGACCTCCACATGGTCGCCCCAGCAGGCGAGTTCCACGCCGTCGTAGCCGAGGTCCCGGGCCAGGGGGCAGAGGTCGGCGACGGGCAGATCGGCCCACTGGCCGGTGAACAGGGTAACGGGTCGGGCCACGGTGCGTCTCCTACGGTTACTGGCGCCTCAGGCCGGCATGCTGAGCCACTTCCGGTCGCTCTCGCTGCTGGCGACGACGGTCTCGATGAACTGCATTCCGCGCAGGCCGTCGTGCACGGTGGGGAAGTCGAGCATCGTGGCGTCGGGCTCGACTCCGCGACGGCGGCAGTCCAGCGTCTGCGCGAAGTTCCGGTAGAGGTTGGCGAAGGCCTCGAGGAACCCCTCGGGATGGCCGGCGGGCAACCTCGTGTGCGCCGCCGCGTCGTCGGAGAGCCCCTGGCTGGAGGTGCGCAGAACCTCCCGCGGCCGGTCGAGCCATTTGAGGATCAGGGTGTTCGGCTCTTCCTGGTGCCACTCCAGGCCGCCTGACTCGCCGTAGACCCGGATTGCCAGGGCGTTCTCCTCGTCGATCGAGATCTGGGAGGCGTAGAGCACGCCGCGGGCGCCGTTGTCGAAGCGGAGCAGCATGTTGCCGTCGTCCTCGAGCGGCCTGCCGTCGACGAAGGTGGTCAGGTCCGCGCACAGCGACTCGATGCGGAGCCCGGTGATCGCCTCGGCGAGGTTCTCGGCGTGGGTGCCGATGTCGCCGATGCAGCAACTGATGCCCGCGCGTTCCGGATCCGTCCGCCAGTCCGCCTGCTTCTGGCCCTCCGACTCGAGCCTGGTGGCGAGCCAGCCCTGCGGGTACTCGACGACGATCTTGCGGATCCTGCCGAGCTGGCCGCTGCGGACGCGGTGCCGGGCCTCCTTGACCATCGGGTAGCCGGTGTAGTTGTGGGTCAGGCCGAAGGTGAGGCCGGTCCGTTCCACGAGTTCGACCAGCGCTTCCGCCTCGCCCGCTGATCTCGTCATCGGCTTGTCGCTCATCACGTGAAAGCCGGCCTCGAGCGCCGCCCTGGCGACCGGGAAGTGCATGTGGTTGGGCGTGACGATGGAGACAAAGTCCATCCGCTCAGCCGGGTCGAGGGCGGTTTCGCGCTGCATCATCTCCTGGTAGGTGCCGTAGCAGCGTTCCGGCGCCAGGAAGAGGTCGGCGCCGGAGGCGCGGGAGCGCTCGGGATCGGAGCTGAAGGCGCCGCAGACGAGCTCGATCAGGCCGTCGAGCCCGGCCGCCATCCGATGCACGGCGCCGATGAAGGCGCCCTGGCCGCCGCCGACCATGCCCATGCGGATCTTCCGTTCCATCGCGTTCCTCCGGCTCAGGGCCCCGAGTCAGTTGGCCGTGATCAGGACGTTGTCGTAGGAGACCACCGACGGTGAGTAGCCGAGCAGGCCGGGAGAGCCGCTGCGGATGGGATGCGGGTCGACCGCGGTCACGGTCCAGTCGGCGGGCTCGTCCGTGCCGCGTGGCCAGACCTTGCCGCGGATGGTGGCCGTGTCGCCGGCGCTCTCGACGCGCAGCTTCATCGTGTACCAGCGGTCCATCTCGACTTCGAAGTCGGCCGCACTCTCGACCCGGAGTTGCGCCGACCAGGATCGGATCTGCAGGCGCTGGTGAATGCCGAGCAGGTCCAGGATGTAGCCGCTGTTGATCAGGCCCGCGTCCGACTTGCGGCGGCCCTTCTGCGAAAGACGGACGTCGGCCTGGATCGTGTAGTCGCCGAGGCTCGGCGGACCGATCAGCAGGGGCGAACGCAGCAGGCCCCGTTCCGCGACCGGCTTGATCAGAATGCTCTCGCCGTCTTCCTCAGCGATGTCGTATCGGCCGCCGCCGATCCACAGGCCGCGCTTGCCGCCGGAAAAGTCCTCGCTCCACGGCAGTGGCGGAAACACCCGGATCCGCGCCCCGGCTTCGAGATCGCCGCTCTTCGCGATCAGCGCACCGGCCGCGAAGCCGGAGTCGGCGGGGATCGTGACGCGCGAGCCCGCGGGCTCCGTGTCGAGTCCTCTGACCGACCATGTGGCTTCGACCGGACCGAGCGCCCTGCCCCTGGCGTCGTAGGCCTCGACCTGGAACTCATGGGTTTCGCCGGGGTTCGCGGTCACTTCGGCGGGGACGACGAGCAGCGTTGCCGGCGGTCCTTCCGCGGAGCCTTCGTCTCCGGGACTGGGCGCGGCCGACGCCGTCGCCTCGAACGGAGCGTCCTGGTCGCCCAGGCAGTAGAGGCCCTCTTCCGTCGTGAAGTAGATCCGCCCGTAGGCGATCGCCGCCGACCCGTAGAACTCGGCGTAGCGCCGGTCGTCGGGCATCCTGATCTCGTGGCGGGCGAGAATCTCGGCGCTGTCGTCGCCGGGCTTGACGATGGCGAAGTGGCCGTTCGTCTCGGGAACGTAGACCTTGCCGTCGGCCCACACGGGCGACGCCTTGCCGACCGTGCCGATGCTGAGTTCCCAGTGCACGTCGCCGGTGGCCGCTTCGACCGCGGCGAGGTTGCCCTGGTTGTTGACGACGTACAGGCGGCCGTCGTGAAGCGCGGGCGACGGGAACCCCGCCTTGTTCCGGTTCCAGCGCCACAGTTCGCCGCTGGCCGTGAGGTCGCCGCTGCCGGTGCCGTCTATCGCCACCACCCGACCGAGGGTGGCTTCGTCGACGTTCTCCTCGCTGTGGGAGACGAAGACGCGGCCCGCGTCGTCGACCACGGGGGAGACGTTGATGCCGCGCTTCGACAACTCGAACCCCCAGACCTTCCTGCCGGTCCTGGCCTGCAGCGCGTAGATGTGTCCGTCGGCGTTGCCGCCGATCAGCAGGCGCTGGCCGTCGACGATCGCGACCACCGGAGTCGACTGCGTGTTCCGGTCGTAGACGTTGCCGCCGGGCGTCGACATCCAGCGCACGGCGCCGGTGCGCTTGTCGAAGGCGTAGTAGCGGTGGCGAGGGGGCCCCTGGTTGCCCCAACTTCCGTTGATCATGTTCAGGATGAGCTGGTCCTCGTCGATGACCGCGGAAGCGGTGCGGCCGCCGTAGCCCTCGAACCGGCCGTGCTCCTCCTTCAGCGAACGCGACCAGACAACTTCGCCGTCGCGGTCCAGGCACAGGAAGAAACCGCTGACCAGTTGGGCGTAGATGTAGCCGGTTTCGGGGTCGCCGGTCAGCGAGGCCCAGCCGACCCGGTTCATCGCCACGGTAGTCAGGTAGAGGTTGTAGCGGTTCTCCCAGATCGGCTCGCCGGTCTCGGCGTCGAACGCCGCGACTACCGCCTGCTGGTCGACGCCGGTGCCGGCGCGGCCGTTGACGTACACCCGGCCGCCCATCACGACGGGCGTCGAGCGGGCGATGAAGTCCTGTCGCCAGATCAGGTTCTCGCCTTCCGGACTCCAGGTGTCGATCAGCCCGGTCGAGGGGGAGTAGCCGTTCTGGTGGGGACCCCGCCAGGAGGTCCATTCGTTGGCGTGGGCCGGCACGGCGACCAGGCTGGCGGCCAGGACGCCGAGGGCGGGAAGAGAGGTGAGGTTTCGGGCCGCGGCCCTCGCAGAGTCCGTCATTCCGTTGCAGTCTCCTGACCGGTCGTTTCTCGCGCCGCGGTCGCGGGTCGGCAATGAACCCGGTAGAGTAGCAACAAGCACGACCGGCCCGCATGGCCAGGAAAGACGCCCATGTCGATCACGCCCGAACTCGAGTCCCGCATCCAGGGCATCGTCGGATCCGCGCCCTGTGTCCTGTTCATGAAGGGCAGCCCGGCCGCGCCCCAGTGTGGATTCTCGGCGCAGGTCGTTCAGGTGCTGAACCGCCTTCTGCCGGAGTACGAGACGTTCGACGTTCTGTCGGACGGTGAGGTTCGGGAGGGCGTCAAGGAGTTCTCCGACTGGCCCACCATTCCGCAGCTCTACATCGGCGGGGAGTTCATGGGTGGCTGCGACATCGTCAAGGAGATGTACGACAGCGGCGAACTCCATGACGCGCTGGGCATGGAGCGCGCGGAGCTGTCGGCCGAAGAGGTCGAGATCACGATCAGCGCCGAGGCCGAGCAGATCCTCCGGAATGCCCAGCAGCAGCAGGGGGCGGAGCTCCACTTCGGCATCGACGCGAAGTTCCAGCCGTTCCTCGGCTTCGGCCCGGCGGCAGGCGCCGAGCTTCGGGTGCCGGTCGGCGGCCTGTTCTTCCTGCTCGACCGGGACAGTGCGGAGCGGGCGCGGGGTGCCTCGATCACGGTGGTCGACACCGAGCACGGCCAGCGCCTGGACGTCGACATCCCTGCCGCCCGCGCCAACGGTTAGGTCCGCCGAGCGGAGCGGAGTGGAGGTCGCCGGCCAGCCGACGCCGCAGGAAACGGCGGCGCGTATCCGGGAAGCCGTGGCCGTGGCGCTGCCGGACGCCGTCATCGAAGTGACGGGAGAGGGAAACCACTTCAGCTTGCGGGTCGAGTCCGCGGCCTTCGGCGGCAAGCGGACGCTGGCTCGCCAGCGCCTCGTGCTGCGGGCGATCGCCCACCTGATGAAGGGCGACGCCGCCCCGGTCCATGCCATCGACCGGCTTGAGACCGTGGCGCCGGCGGAGGCCGGGCGCCAATAGCTGAGTCGTCACTCAGTGTGGTAGGGTCCGATCAACCGCAACCAGACCCTCTGGGAGGAAGCTCGTGATGTCACGTCGTTCCCGCTTCGCCGCTCTCGCCGCCCTGCTTCTCGTTGTCGCGGCCCCGGTTCTTGCCGTTGGCCCGAACGAGCCCGACAGCCCGGACACGATCACTTTCCACGAGGACGTTGAGCCGATCCTGCAGCGCTCCTGCCAAGGCTGCCATCGCCCCGAGGGCGTTGCCTACGGCGGCATGAAGGCGCCGATGGCTCTGACCACCTACGAAGAGACGCGCCCGTGGGCCCGCAGCATCGCCCGCCAGGTGGAGGCGAAGGAGATGCCGCCCTGGTTCGCGACCGATGCGACGCACGGTCAGTTCACGAACGAGCGCATTCTGACGGCGGAAGAGATCGACATGATCGTAGGCTGGGCCAAGACAGGCGCCCGCCGCGGCGATCCGGCGAAGGCGCCGGAACCGCTCGAGTGGCCGACCGGCTGGCTGATCGGTGAGCCCGACCTCGTGCTCGATCTGGCCGAGCCGTTCTGGGTCGACGACGACGTCAAGGACGTGAACATCAGTCTGAAGGCGGTCATGATCACGGAGGAGATGCTGCCCGAGCCGCGCTGGATCCAGGCGATCGAGTTCCGCCCCGGCAGCGACGTGGTGCACCACATCGTCGGTTCGCGGGTCGCGACCGAGACGGAGACGCCGGGCGCCTCCGGCCTGCTCGGCGGTATTGCGCCGGGCACCGAGCCGTTCTACCTGCCCGAAGGCGCCGGCCGGCTGCTGGTGCCTGGCACGCAGCTCTACTTCTCGATGCACTACAACAAGGAGCCGGGCGAGGGCACCGGCGTCTGGGATCGCTCCCAGATGGCCTTCAAGTTCCATCCCAAGGACGCGAAGATCGATCGGGTCGCGCAGTGGGAAGGGGTCGGCAACAGCGACTTCGAGATCCCGCCGGGCCATGAGAACTGGGTCATCGGCGCCTCCAAGGTGTTCGAGTACCCGACGACGATCTACGGTTACCTGCCGCACTCCCACCTGCGGGGGCTGGACGCCAAGTACACCGCGTACTACCCCGACGGCACCGAGGAGGTCCTCCTCGACGTTCCGGCCTACGACTGGAACTGGCAGACGAACTACATCTACAAGGAGCCGAAGGACCTTCCGGCCGGAACCCGCGTCGATGTGCTGATGACGTACGTCAACACGGAGGAACGCAACGAGCAGACGGTGCTCGAGCTCGACACGACCCGCGCCGTCCAGTTCGGCGGACCGACGACCGACGAGATGATGATCGGCTTCATCGACTACTCGGAGGATCGGGGCGCCGACCTCGTTACCGAGGCAGAAGGCGCGGCTGCGAACGCCACGCCGGCCGCGGGCGGCGGCCAGTAGCGGCTCCGTCACGGCAAGGGCCTTGCGATGCGGCGCGTCCACCTGGTTGGGCGCGCCGTTTCTCTTTGTGAGAATGGCGCGGGCGGATCATGACGACTGAGGGACTCTACGGCGCCGTCGATCTCGGCGGTTCCCACATCGGACTGGCGCTGGGCTTCGTCGATGTTGATGCCGGCAACTTCCGCCTGGTCGCGCGCCGGAACCTCGAAGGCGGCGGCTACGACGGATGGGAGCCGATGCTCGACCGGATTGCCGAGGGCCTGCTCGAGCTGCAACGGGAGGTTGGCAGGCGTCCGGCCGCGGTCGGCGTCGGTTGTCCCGGATGGGTCGACCTCGAGGCCGGCGTCACCCGGTTCCTGCCCAACCTGCCGGGCCAGTGGCGGGATGTGCCGGTTGCTCGCCTGCTCGGCGCGCGCCTGGAGACGCCGGTTCGTCTTCTGAACGACGTTCGCGCGGCGACGCTGGGAGAGTTCCGCTTCGGCGCCGGTCGTGGCGTGTCGACGATGGCGCTGTTCGCTCTCGGCACCGGGATCGGCGGCGGCGTGGTAGTTGAGGGCAGACTGCGCCTGGGACCGCTCGGCTCAGCCGGCGAACTTGGCCACCAGATCGTCGATCCGACCGGCCCCCTCTGCGGCTGCGGCAACCGGGGCTGCCTGGAGGCGGTAGCGAGTGGCCCGGCGATCGGGGCGTCCGGCGTTCGACTCCTGCGCTCGGGTCAGGCGCCCATCCTGCAGAAGATCGCCGGAGGAGACACCGAGAAGGTCAACGCGGAGACGATGGGGGAGGCGGCGAGGGCCGGCGACGAGTCGGTGGCGCAGGAACTGGAGCGGATCGCGCGTCTCGTCGGCCTCGCCGCCGCCAACGTCGTCGTCACCCTGCATCCCGAACTCATCGTGCTCGGCGGCGGCGTCGCCGGCCTCGGCGACATCCTCTTCGACGGCGTCAGGCAGACGATCGCGGACCGCGTCCGCGTCTTCCCGACGGACGACGTGCGCGTCGAACCGGCCGCTCTCGGTACGGATGCCGGTCTGGCCGGCGTGCTGGCGTGGGCTGCGTCCAGGAGCAACTGACCGTAGCAAGTCCAGTTCGGAAGTCAGGTGTGCGTTCCGCTGTCGTTGCGTGCGGCACTGCCTCGTTCGGACGCATTGTACGCCGTGAGGGCTGCGTTCGCCCGACCGCAGGTCGCCCAAAGCTCAGGCACTATGCCGCACAGGCGCTGAACGTAGCTGAACAGAACCTCGCCGTCGCCTTCCGGCAGATCCCCGAAGGCCAGCTCGGTTAGGCAGTCACCCACAAAGTGCGACCAGGAACCCAAGTCTTCGTGGCTTGCCGCAGCGCCTAAGACAATGCGCATGGTATCCGGCATGCTCAAGGCGGACTCCGGCTGGCGTCCATAGCGCCTTGCGACGATCCAAATCGCGTCGGCGAGCTCCTCGTCTCTTGCTGTCGCGGAAACCGAGGCTAGGCCGGTCAGAACCCTCCCGAGGTGTGAAGGACTCTCGATGTCCGTTAGCCGGTACTCGGCTTGAGTGAGAGCCCTTGTAGCCAGCTTTGTTTCAGAGCCGCCGATTCGGAAGTTCCTAGCGCAGTTCACGAGTCCCGTGAAGTGGACCGATTCCAACGCCTCTTCTTGTCGGAGCTGTGTACGAAGAGCCTCCGTCACGTCGGCAGGTAGTTTCCGCAACTCCTCCGCCTCTTCTAGTGGACCTGGAAGATGAGGTACGAAACCGTCGCCGAGAGGATAGATGCCGCCCGGGCAGGCTGACCGTTTCACATCATCCAAGAGCTCCTTGTCTAGATCGTTTGGGTAGCGTCCGGCCGCTTGGGCGATGCGCCGTAAGAAGTGGGCTCGCAGTTGCTCGGGTAGAGCAAGCTCTGGTTGCCGTCGCGGTTCGACTCGCAGGTCTACGAGAGACCGGAGCAGGTACTCTCCGGCGGTTGACTCAAGGGCGGACTCCTTCAACGAGATGCCCGCAGCCACCGCTTGTCTCTGGATCACTCCGGCCTGCGCCAACGCGGCCAGACGACGATAGAACGGCGGTTTCTCAACTAGCAGTTGCCTCCTGGACAACTCACTATGGACGAGGAAGTACAGGGTCGAGTACGCGCGCAGTCCGCTGGTCTTGCTTGTTGCATCGTCGTCCAGCAGTGACACGACTAGCTTCGTGACCACTGGAACTACCTCTGGCCGATCCGCCGAAACACGGAGACCAACCTCAATGGCGCCGAGTTGAGAGATTCGATCTCCGGAGTGAAGGACGAACTCGTACGCTCGACTAAGTTGCTCACTGCTCAGCTCGGCGACTTGAATCTGGGACGACAGATCGGGATGGGATGCCATGTAGAGACTGTTTAGGAAGCCCTCGGAAGGCTTCCAGGCGCACAACTCCGAGAGGCGCTGTCGGCCGCCTGTGGCGGTGTGTTGGCCAATCGATGTACTGTCGCCACATACGCCAACAAGCCTCTCGAAGTAAGCGCTGGAGGGGGGCACAGCAAGCCCTGAGTGGAGACCGGCGGTGCGTATGCCTTGAGCGAGTAACTGCTCCTGAGCATGGGGCGTAGCGTGGATGTCATTCAGGAACTCGAGTACTTCCTGGCCTCTTAGACTCCGCTCGAGAAGCACCTGAGTCCACGACGAGTGAGCCGCCGGCGGCCAACCGACGTCGTTCGCCAGGACTTCTAGGCAATGGAGACGGGTGTCTCTGTCCGGGGAGAGTGTTAGCCACGAATCCATGGCTACGCGCCGATCTCCGAGTGCAAGTGTGAGGCTGAGAGGCCCATCCCCGGGGCTGTACTCGATTGACCACTGGCTGCCATCGGTGTCCCGGACAGTGACGCAGCCTTCGCCGGCTAGCGTCTGTCGCAGGGCAGGGACAAGCTCCGAAAGTGGCGCTGCGAAGTCCGATTCGCCGATGCTGAAGAGTGTGTCGGCTTGGAGGTCATACTCTTCAAGTAGCGCAGTGTCGCGCGCCAGAGACTCCCGCAGAGTAGGCGGTATACACTCCAATGCGACTAGGGCTCTCGCCGCGCGAATCTGCCTCTCTCTACTCATCGTCAGATTCCGTATCTGCCGGCTCGCTCTCTGCTGCGCTGGAGACGACCTCCCGGAAGGTCTCCACCAGCCAGGAGTAGAGCTTCGGCTCCGTCTCTTGGATGGGCTCTAGCAGTCGGGTCTCAATCCAGTCCCAGAACTGCTCCTTAACCTCCGGTGACGCCTCTGGGTGCGGTAACAAGAGCTGGACGAGCTGGTGGGCTCGGTTGGCATTCGCCGCCGGGCCGGCCTCCTCCGAGGGTAGTCGATGGGTCCAGCCCCGGGGGTCGATCAGATCGAGAATCCAGTCTGCTCGCGCGCTTGTTTCCGACGGTTTGCTCGAGTCTTTCCAAAGGTCCTTCAGAGCAGAGACGAACGCCTGGAGCGTAGTGGCTAGCCAAGGCAACTCAGCCGGGAGTTGAAGATAGTCGTTGATGCGCGTCAGGAGAACGTTCTCTCGTACGGCCCTGAGTTCCGCCGTTTCCACCAAGCGGCCGTCCGTCACGGTGGCAGCCTGTAGCTGCGAAAGTAGCTCGTCTTTATCGACGGGGATGAATAGGTAGCCGGCCCGGCGAAGGCGGGTGCGATGGAACCGTCGGTCAGCGTCCGAGATTGCGCCGCTCGAGGCGAGGGACTCTAGGAGGTCGAGCGTTGAAGCGATTGGTACAGATCGGTTTTGCGAGTCCGCGTGGAGATGCTTGTTCAGGAAGCGATCATCAGAAACTAAGACATCAAGACGCTCGATCATGTGAAGGAGGTCCGTTGTCGGATGAGGGGTGGCTTTCGCTTCCCGCGGATCCGTTGCCTGTAGTGGCCCAACACGGACACGGCCATCCGCGATCCTCTGGCTGACCGCGCGTCGAACACGCTCGAGGACCTCGTGGACTTGTTCCGCCGTTCCCTCGTAAGAGAGAATCTCCTTCGCCTCACTGACGGTGCTAGGCGTCACAAAGACCGTGAAACCTCCGTCATGCAGGACTTCGAGGAGTTGCAGGCGGAGGAAGTATGTCGTGGCTAGACCATCGAGGAGGAGATTCGCCCGGGTTGAGATGGTCGGTTGTTCGGGCCAGGGCTTCTCGTGGAGCTTGAGGTAGGCGCTGGCGCTCTGGTGCTTCTGCGCGGCTACTAGGCCGTGCAAGGCGTCTACGATGGCCTGGCAACTTGAGAGCACCGCAGCGTGCGGTCCGAGATCCACCTCTTCTTCCATCAGCGATCCGAGACGATAGACCGGATAGGGACGCACCACAACGCGTTGCGGGCCGCCCGAGTGGCCCATCTCCGCCTCGGCAATGAGCTCGGCAAGTTCATCGCCGATTTTCGCTGCAAGTTCGTCCTCGACCTTCGCGCTCGGTTCGAGTTCTCTGATTCGACCCTGCGCAAGGAGGTCGCGAAGCAAACGGGCGTCCTTTAGCCGACTAGGTTGATGGAACGACGTCTTGCGCGTCTCGGTGAATAGCCAGTTGAGCGTCGAGTGACCGATGTACACGGTCTCGAAGGTGCCTAGACACTCGTCAAGGAGGTCTAGAAAACCGAGTGTGAGCAATGCTGCAGGGTCGATCCCAGCTCGTGCCCCCAGTTCACCATTTGTTTGGCCTCGGTGGCCTCCGTAGGCCGGAACACAGGTGCGCCTACGCGGGTCTGCGATCGAGAGATTGGCAAGCGCCGGGCGCAGGATCAGATTCGAGAGTGAGCTGTTGAAGTACTGGGCTGCCAAGAACAAGGGTGTCTCCCCGCGCTCCAGAAGTTGGAGCACATGCAGCCTTCCTGCCTGCCACTGTGGCACCTCCTCGTTGAGAGCCTCGACAGTCACCGTTCTGACGGGACCATCGTCGTCGGAGCATGCTGCAGCTCGATAGAGCCACTGCGACACCTCGGGCTCGTTGTCCCAGCCTGCGCTGACGGCAAGTAGGTGGAGTCCAGCCAGGAGCTCAGGATCTTGGTCCGCCTTCGTGGCCGCTGCGAACGTCAGCTCTTTGGCCCTTGGCGACCCGAGTCCCACGGCCACTTGGGCAGCGTTGAAGAGCCGTTGTTCATCAAGGGCCGTCCTCGCTTGGTACTCGTCCTCCACGAAGTTGGCGAGCGTTTCCCAGTCCCCGAGTCCAATCGCGAGTTGCACCCGAAGGGCCAGATAGTTGGGATGGTCGCGACAGTCGGTGAGCGTCTCCAGGCGATGTCGGGCTTCCACCAGTGACCCCTTCCAGAAGAGCGACCAGCACAGGCAGAGACCCAAAACGGGGGATTGCCGGACGAGGTCTTGGTTGTCGCCCAGAAACTCGGCCAGTTGGTCCCATGCTTGTGTCTCGGACAGTGCCATGGCAACAGTTTCCGCATCCTCGCGTGTCCCAGTTCGTTCGAAGAGGACTTGGCTGAAAGCGCAGAGCTGCTCCGACAGACCCTCGGATCTGAGCCTCTCGACGAGAACCACTAGGTCAACAAGCGTGTCGGTCTCTTCAAAGCGCTGGCGCGCTCTCTCTACCAAGCCGCTTCCCTCGGCTTCGGCGATCTGCATGCGGAGCCGATTCGCCTCGGCGTCGGATAGCTCGCCCTCGAGGAAGTCGCCCAGACGACGCTTCGCCTCGTTCACGTGGCCCGCCTGGGTGAGGAGAGTTATCTCGAATCTGCGAAGCTCAGTCTCGTCCAGATGGTCTGTCAAGTCGTCACGGTATCGGGTGATGTAGCTGATCATGGACTCGGGTGGGCGGGTGATCGCTAGTGCCAACCGGGCCGCTGCAGTGACTGGCGTGTTGCCACCGCTTCGAGCGATTCGCCTCCGGATCTCTCGGTCGACCGCTTCCATGTCGAGCTGGATGCCGAATTGAAGGGCCAGAGGTACCCAGCGGAGGTCCAGCTCGGGAGTCTCGAGCCTGGCTTGTAGTTCCTCTCGCGCTGCAGCGTGCTGAAGAGGATCTCGGAGTCCCAGCCAGAGAGCGTACTCCTCGTCGTCGTCAGCAGTGTGAGTGCAGCCGACTTCACGAGCCGCCTCGGCTGCACTGCGAAAGCGACGGCGGGCGATGTCGCGCTCCCTCACCGCTTCGTCGCCGGAAGCAAGCGGAAAAGCGGCAGCAAAGGAGGGTACCTGCATACAGACGGTAGCGCGAAGTTCCTCGGGCACGGTTCGAAGTAGATGAGCGAGTGCAGTGAGGCGCTCTAGCGCAGGTGACGTAGCGGCGTCCGAGGAGGAGACGAACTCGAGCATCGCCCAAGATGCATCCCAGTCTCTTGTCTCAAGGAGGCATCCCAGCAGACAGACCTTGCCGTCCGGGTCAAGGTCCGAGGCAGTCACCTGGGCGTCACGTGCCCATCGGACGGCGCCTGCGGCCCCCTCTTCGGTGGCGATCACTCCAAGGGCTGCGGAACGTGCGCTTGGGGAGTTGAGATTTGCGAGATGCGCCAAGGCTGCGCGACGGTCGTCCTGTCGCGAAAGCAGGAGGGCGTTCGCGATGGCGACTTCGTCCTCTGCTCCTAGCTTCGTTGCCTCTCGGAGATGCTCCCTGGCCGCTTCCGATTGGTCGGTTCGGACTAGAAGGCGGGCACACCAGGCCAGGGCACGGGCTCGCACGCCGGTCGAACCTCCCGAGTAGTCGCCGTGTGTCAGTTCCGTAGCCAACCTCAAGCAGTGCTCGACCGTTGGGAACTCTTGGAAGAACCTACCCCTCCTGATGACGAGAAGCTGTCTCTCGATCTCTTGATCTACGAGTGGGGTCGGGAATCGACGACCGGAGGCAGATAGTGCTGCGGCGTCGATGTTCTCGGACGCGACCCGACGTGACAGGTTCTCATGCTGCCGCTTCCATTCGCGCAGCTTCTCGGCCGGATACGATTCATGCTGGCCGTCTACGATGGTGTGATGAGTAGGGCAGAACAGAATGAGGTTGTCGGGTGAATTGAGCTGATTCTCCGTCAGTCCGGTGCTGCCGCGAGGCCCATCGGCGTTTAGCGCCAGTATGTGGCACACGTGACCTACAACAAGTGCTTCCGACTCGTCGGTGGCGGGCTGGATGAGAGCGGTTGAGCAATCGGGGTGTGCGCATTGACCTCGGCTGAGACCCCAAAGCAACTTGAGAGTCTTCTGTGTGTAGCTCCGCTTGAGAGTGCCCATACTTGACCGTCAACCGCTAGCTAGGCGCGCGGGCGCTTTCAGCCGCGCTACGGGGAATGGGACCACGACCAGAGTCTTTCGGGACTACAGTGCGATCTAGGCGTCGCTATCGTCTGCCTGACTCAGGCGCGGGTTCGATGACGAGCAGCGCTGCTTCGGGGTCGTCGGCGAAGGCCTCGATTCCTTCACCGTGGATGCGGAGGTACCGCTCAATGTCGTCGGTAGAGCAGTTTCCGACCGCCAGCCAGAGGACTTTCGGTGGGGTACCGTACAGGAATGAGCGAGCGCTGAAGTCTCCGTCCTTGGACACGATCGCGAATCCGTGCGCCTGTGCGTACGCCCAGACGTCGGCGTCGTCAGCCGCTGCCAGCCCAAGCTCTCGAACATGAACCGCGTCGGTCCAGATGTCGCGAAGACGGTGGCAGAGTCTCGGCGAGAGATTCTGGTCGAAGAGTAGCTTCACCTTCCGCCGGCCGCGACGAGCCGTCGTTCACGGTCGGCGGCGAAGGCGAGACAGGCCTTGATGTCCTCGGACGTTAGATCGGGGAAGTCCCTCAGGAGGTCTTCTTCGGACATGCCGGCTGCCAGGTAGTCGAGCACATCGGACACCGTCATCCGAAGACCACGGATGCAGGGCTTGCCACTGCGTTTTCCGGGCTCGATGGTGATCCGGTTCAAGTCGGCCATGTGAGTCAGCCTAGCATTCGTCAGGGCGGGATTCGACTATGCGTCCAAGCGGCGGGGCGGGTCTCGGCGGGGACCGGAATCACCGTTGACGCGCCGTGCCGCCGACGGCGGCGGAGCAGGAGTTCGGCGAGGAAGAGCAGGGTCGCGGCGACCAGGAGGACGGACCAGAGGTCGAAGCGGCGGACGGCGGTGTCGGCACTGGGGGCGGTAATGGCGCCGACGGCGCCCGCGACGGTTTCGTGGAAGAAGCCGGAGGTTTCCGCGGCGAGTTCGGCCAGCGCCTGGATGTCGGGAGCGCCGGGGCGAAGTTCGTCGCGGGCGGGGTAGAAGATGGTGCGCCCCGGGCCGATGGTCTCCGCGGCGCCGGCCGGTCCGGTGTGGACCTCGACCCGGTAGGGCTCGAGGCTCGGCGCGAGCAGCATGCCTTCTCCGGACACCAGGCGGTAGAGGCCGGGTCCGGTGCGCTGCAGGGGCGCCTCGAGCCGGCGGTCGCCGCGCAGGACGACCAGGCTTGGCGAAAGGTCGCTGCCGAAGCGGCCATCCTCCTCGACCACGCTGAGTGCCGCTTCGAGCACCCCGTCGCGGCGGTCGAGATCGAACTCCCACTCGGCGCCCGCGCGGCGGTCGGCGGCGTCGCGGACGACCTGGGCGACCAGCCGGCCCAGCTCGGGCCAGCGCAGCCAGTCGCTTGCCCAGCGCGGTTCGAGGTCGGACGTGAACATCCAGGTCTTGCCCAGGCCGACGTAACGGCTGGCCAGGATCGGATCCGACTCGCCGGCGCCCAGGATGACCTCGGCGCTGTCCTTGGCCACCGCGGCGATCCGACCGTAGAGCTCTGGCGCGCTGGCCACGTCGACTCCCGCCAGTGCGTCCGACTGGCCGCGCAGTTCGACCAGGATCGTCTCTTCGCGGGCCGAGTCGGGGAGCTGGTTCATCGTCTCGTCGATCAGGATGCTCTGGACGGAACTCGGATCCTCGATGGTGTAGGCGTTGCCGTCGCCCCAGTCGGCGATGTCGGCGAGCAGCTCCCGGTCGGACTCGACGCCGATGGCGACGGTCGAGACGGTGATCTCCTCCTGCCTCATCCGGAGGACGAGCTGTTCGTACTCGTCAGGGTAGGTCCGGCCGTCGGAGACCAGGATGACGTGCTTGACCTCGGACTCGACCGCGGAGAGCTGCTCCAGGCAGGCCTCCAGAGCCGGGTAGAAGTTCGTCTGGGCGCTGGCCTCGATGCGGTCGACCCTCTGGTTCAGTCGCTCCTGGTCGCGAACGAACTGGAGGCCGACGATGTCGTGGGTGTGCCAGTCGAAGGCGACGAGGCCGAAGCGGTGCTGCTCGTTCAGCATGCCGAGCGCGGCCTTGGCGGCCTCCTTGGCCAGGTCCATCTTCGGGCCCTTCATGCTGTAGGACTTGTCGAGGGCGATCATCAGCGCGACCTCGCTGCGCTCCTCCTCGATCTCGAAGTCGAGTGGCAGGACGCGCTCCAGGGGCGAGTTCCGGTAGCCCTCCTCTCCGAACGTCTCCTCTCCGGCCACGAAGAAGAGTCCGCCACCTTCCTCCTCGACCCACTCGCCCAGGGCCTGCTGAGCCGCCTCCGGGAGGTTTGCGGCGGCGACGTTGCTGAGCACGACGGCGTCGTAGCTCCCAAGCGACGAAGGGGACAGACCGGTCCGGCTCGGCGTGGAGCGGATCACGCGCAGACCCTGCGCCTGGAGCAGTCGCTGCAGGTCGACCGAGTGGTCGCCGGGCGCGAGCAGCAAGACATGGTGCGCGGGCTCGATCCGCAGGCTGCCCCGCCAGAGCGCGCCCTGTGAGGCAGCGGCGCCTTCGCCCGCGCCGAGGATCGCCTCGAAGGTCTGCATCCCGGGTTGGTCGAAGATCCACTCCAGTTCGACGGTGGTGATGCCCGGCGCGAGCGTGACGCTGTGCAGTTCCTCGGCACTGCCGCTGCGCAGGGTCAGGGGAGCTTCGGGCAGCGAGGAACGGCTGCCGAGGCGGAGCACCCAGCCGTGGGCCTCTCCGGCGCGCAGCGGCCGGTCGCTTTCGTCGAGTTCGACCGACTCGATCCAGACGGGGGGCGCCGTCCGGCCGAGCGCTGCAGTGTCGACCCGGAGCTCCGGGTACTCCGTCGCCACCCGGGCGCCGACGCCCCCGAGGCGTTGCCCATCGGAGAGGAGCAGCACGCGGCGCACGCGATCGGGACGTAGCGTCGCGGCGGCCTGACGGAGGGCAGCGTCCGGCCGCGTGCTGCCGCGGTCGAGAGCGGCGGCGCCGGCCGAGGCTGTGCTGGAATCGGCCACTTCGAGCCGCCTCAGGTCCGCCGGACCGGTAGCCGTGGCGGCACGATCGGCGTAGGCGAAGAGGCGCACCGGATCGTCAGGATCGAAACCGCGTTCGATCGCCTCGAGTGCCCGGTTCAGGCTGGCCGGCTCGATGCTGGCCGAGACGTCTACCAGTACGGCCACGTCGAGTTCACGCGTACGCCAGGTCGCGACCGGCTCCGCCAGAGCCAGCACGACGGCCATCAACAACGATCCGCGCACCCACAGCAGCCGCCGGCGCTGCCGGTCCGGGTGGTCGCTGCGCTGTGACCAAAGGAGCGCGGCCACCGGCAGCGCGGCCAGCAGCCAGAGCGGCTCCTGCAGGGCGATCGGCATCACAGGGTCAGGCCGCGGAAGAAGGTGATGGCCTCGAACGAGGCGAGCAGGAGGCCGGCGAAGGCGAGGGTGCGCCAGGACCACGGGCGACGGCTGGGGCTGTCGAGGTCCGCGAGGCGGTCCGCGGGGACGGGTTCGAGGGTCGAGTCGTTGATGCGGGTGGCTCTTTCGTTCTGGAGGCCGGTGTCGGTGGTGAGATCGCCGGTGATGGCGGGGGTTTCGGTGAGCCACGAGGCTGCGTTCTGGAACAGGACGGCCAGGTCGGGGCGCTGGGCCAGGGAAGAGTGATCGAGGTCGAAGGCAACGGTAAGGGAGCGGGCTCCGACGTCGGGGGGCGGATCGCAGACGGCGATCGCTGTACGGTCTCCGGCCGAGGCAAGGGCGGTGCATCGGGGATCCAGCTCGCGGGCGGCGACGACGACCGGCAGGTCGAGGAGGGAGACGCCTGCCAGGAGAGGATGGGGGGCGGCGGTCCGGTCGATCCGGCGTTGTGACAGAGGCGCTTCGGCGGCGGGCGAGAGGCCGCCCGCCGCGACCGCCCGCGGGGGGTCGAGGTACAGGGCGGGCATGGCCGGAGGGGTCGGCGGCGCGGTTCGGTGGAACGTGGCGATGTCGGCCGCGGGGGGCGGATCCTCCGGCGGGGGATCGTCGGCGACGGTCGCGGCGCGGACGGCTACCACGTCGGCCGAGGCGTCCGCCTCGAGAGCGAGCGCGGCGGCGGAGCCTGCGAACGAGCCCGGGCTGCGGGCCACAACCAGGATGCGGCTGGGCTCGGTCCGGGCGCGCCGGATGGGGAGACGGGTGGATGCGGTTCCGGTTCGGCCGGCGTCGATCAGGCCGGCCCGGTTGTCGAGCCGGAAGACGTCGCCTGGCGTGTCGATGCGCGCCGTGACGGCGCCCGGAACGAAGCTGCCGAGGTCGATCAGGGCCGTGAAGCGGTCGCCGGGTTCGAGCTCGAGTTGCCGGCGGATGCGAATGGTCTCCGAATCGGCGACCGTCAACTCGACCGGTACCGGACCGCCGCCCGGATCGGTCGCCAGGATCTCGAGCAGCGCCTCCGGCCCAGCGGCACGGGTCGCCGGCGGCCGGGTCGCGAAGCGGACGATGCCGGCGTTGCGGGCCGGGACGAGGACGGACACGGTGTGCGTCTCCGTACCGGGGTCGATGATCGGTGCATACGCCCCGATTCCGTCGGTGAACACGTGGACCCGGCGGGCTGTGGGGATCGCCGGTTCCGTGTCGGGCGAACTCGAGAGCGCTTCCAGCGGGGCGGAGAGGACCGCCAGCGCCTCCGTCGAGGTCAGCGGAGCCGGATCCGCGTTCACGGTGAAGCGGCTTCCGGCGTCCGCTTCGAGGACGATCCGGCGCGCCTCGGCCGCGGCCAGCTCGATCCGGCTCGGGCCTCCGTTCGGCAAGGCCGCCTGCATCGTCGGCGACGGGTCGAAGGCCAGGGCGATCGGGTCGCCGCCGCCGGGCTGCAGCCAGGGCGCCCGGCTCGCCGCCACCGACAAAAGACCGGCGACCGTCGTGGCCAGGAGCAGCGAGAGCAGCCAGCGCAGGCGGTCGCGCCGCCGCTTGCGCGCCGCCAGCAGGCGTCGCCAGAGCACCGTGGAGGCGACCGGCAGTGCCTGAGCGGTGGGTCGGATCAGGTAGATCGCCAGCACCAGCAGGGCCGTGATCCCGAGCGGTAGCCAGAAAGGCATCATCGACCCCGGCTGAGCAGACCGCGGCGCAGCGCGCCGAGCGCCAGTTCTTCGAAGGACGCCTCGACCGGGGCGTGGATGAAGGACCAGCCGCGGGCGGTGCAGCGGGCGCGAATCTCCTCCCGGTGGGTCTCCGCCTCCCGCTCCAGGCGGTGGAGCAGGTTCGGGGCGCCGTGGATCCGGAGCGAATCGCCGGTCTCACTGTCGACCAGGGTCGTGTCGCGGTCGAGCGGCGCCTCGAGATCGCGGTGATCGGTCACCTGGATGACCGCCACGTCGTGTCGGAGCGGCAGCAGGAGGTCGAGGCCGCCCTCCGTCGTGTCGGAGAGGAGGTCCGAGATCACGATGACCAGGCCGCGGCGCCGGCCGGCGGCGAACACCTCCCGCACGGTCCGGTCCAGATGCGTCTCGCCGCCGGTGTCGAGATTGGCGAGGTAGTCGAGGGCGCGCCAGACCTGGCGGGAGCCGTGGAGCGGGCCTAGGACCTGGTGCACGTGACCGGAGTATGGCGCCAGCGTGACCCGGTCGAGGGTGGCCAGCGCGATGTAGGTCAGGGCGGCCGCAATCCGGCGCGCCGCGTCGAACTTGCGGCGGCCTCGAGGTCCGGGCGTCGGCGCCATGGAGTGGCTGCAGTCCAGGAGGATGTAGACCGCGAGGTCGCCGTGTTCCTCGAACATCCGGAGCAGCAGACGGTCGAACCGCAGGTAGGCGCGCCAGTCGAGGTGGCGCACGTCGTCCCCTTCGACGTAGGGGCGGTAGTCGGCGAACTCGAGCCCGGAGCCGAGGTGGCTGGCGCGGTGTTCCCCCTTGAAGCCTCCGGCGGGCACGCGCCGGGTGAGCAGGCGCAGGCGCTCCAGCCGGGCGAGGAAGGCCGGCTCGAAGGCGAAGACGGAGTGATCGGCCACGGCTCGGAGCTTGGAGCCTGCCCGCTCAGCCCTCGGGCACGCTGTCGATCAGGTCCTGGAGCAGCTCGTCGAGGTCGATCCGCTCGGCTTCGCCCTCGAAGTTCATGAGGACACGGTGTCGCAGGGCAGGAAGCGCCACGGCCCGGATGTCCTCGCGAGAGACGTTCGGCCGGCCCCGGATCAACGCGTGGACCTTGGCGCCGAGCACCATCGCCTGGATGCCGCGCGGGCTGGCGCCGATGCGGATGTAGCGGCGCACGGCCTCCGCGGGATGCTCTCCCTCGGGCCGGGTCGCCAACCCGAGCCGTATCGCGTAGTCCTGGACCGGGCGCGCCACCGGCGCCAGACGGGCCGCGTGTCGCATGGCGATCACCTGCTCGGCGGTCCAGAGTGCTTCGGCTTCGGGGACGGAGGCCGCGGTCGTGCGGTCGAGGATCGTGTGCAGCTCCTCGGTCGCCGGGTAGGTCATCCGCAGCTTGAACAGAAAGCGGTCGAGCTGCGCCTCGGGCAGGGGATAGGTGCCCTCCATCTCCAGAGGGTTCTGCGTGGCGAGCACGAAGAACGGCGGATCGAGGGGGCTCGTCTCGCCGCCGACCGTGACCGTCGTCTCCTGCATCGCCTCGAGCAGTGCGGACTGGGTCTTCGGCGTGGCACGGTTGATCTCGTCGGCGAGCAGCAGGTTCGCGAAGATCGGACCGCGTTCGAAGACGAGCCGTCGCCCTCCGGTCTCGTCTTCACGGAGGACATGGGTGCCGACGATGTCCGCCGGCATCAGGTCGGGCGTGAACTGAATGCGGTTGAACCTGAGATGGAGCGCCTGGGCCAGGGTGCGAACGAGACGGGTCTTGCCGAGTCCGGGGATGCCCTCGAGCAGGACATGACCATCCGCCAGCAGGCCGATGATCACGCCGTCCACGACCCTCTCCTGGCCCACGATCACCTTGCCGATCTCGGTGCGCAGTTGGCCGCAGCGGTCCGCGAACTCGGTCAGTTGCAGGGCGAGATCGGTCGCGGTCCTCGGCTGGGCGGTGTCGTTCACTCCCAATCCTCCTCGGCGTCACTGCCCTCCTCGGCTTCGGCCTCCAGCGCTTCCAGGTAGCGGCGCACGGACTCCCGGTGGCGCCAGGCGATCGGGTGGCGGGCGCCCGGCAAGTCTCCGTTCGAGGCCGCGGCTTCGGCGCCGACGCCGGGCGCGGCCCCGCGCAACGCCACTTCCGCGGCTCGGAACTGGGTGGCGCTGGTCGTGGTCAGGGGGCGGCGTTGGATTTCCTCGATCGACTCGAGCAGGGCGGTTTCGAGCGCCTGTTCGAGACTGAGAGCGGGAACGAGGAGGTCGCCGAACGGATCGACCATTTCCTCCTGCGGTCCGGTGCCGACTCCGGCCGCGGCGCCGTCCGCTTCGCCGTCGCTTGAGCCGGGTTCGTCGCTGACCGCGGCCGCCGTGCCGCTCTCGTCGCCGGAACCCTCGCCGTCTTCGACGGGCTGGCCGCCCGAACCGTCGCCTTCGCCGGCTTCGGCGCCGGGCTCCGTCCCCTCGCCGCTGCCCTCCGTGCCGGGCGCGGTCCCCTTTTCCTCCTCGCCGGTTCCCTCGCGGTTGTCGAGTTCACGCATCAGGTCGGCGCCCGTTTCCGGGTTCGTCTCGTCCGTGAGAGCGTTGGCCGCGGCTTCGCCGCCCTCCGCCGTCGCGTCGAGCGCTTCGGCCTCCGCCCCGTCGCCGAGGCTGCCTTCGGCCGCGTCTGTCGAGTCACCGCTACGGGAGTCGTCTCCGGCGTTGGGTTCGCGGACGCGCAGCGTCACCAAGGGCAGGTCGCTGAGTCTCACGTCGAGTTCCGGTATGCCGGGTATCCGGTTGGGATCGTCTTCAAGCAGGGCGGCGGCTTCGAAACCGGGCGGGAGGTCGCCGGCCGCGTCGCCGCTCATCGCCGCGGCCAGCGCTTCGCCGACGAAGGAACGGGGCAGCGCTACCGGCAGCAGCAGTAGCAGACTGACTCCGGCGGATGGCAGGGTGCCTCGCGGAACCAGCCGCGGCACGGTCTGTTTGGGGCCGATTCGCTCGAGTCCGGCTACCGCGCGCTCGAGGACCAGGGCGATCCAGGGCAGGGGCCAGACTGTGCCGTCGCCCTCGCGCCGCCGGTCGGCCCGCGAGTGGTCCAGCCGTTCCTGCATCTCGAGCGCGGTGGCGACCGCGTCGTGCAGGTCGCCGGTCCGGTCGACGGCGCGGGCGGCCGCGGGAAGGTCGCGCCCCAGTGCCGCCGCCTCTCGCATGGCGAGCAGGAGGAGGACGGCGCCGCCGGCCCAGCAGGGCCAGAGTGCGGCGAGGCCGCCCTCGCCCGTCGCGCCCAACGCCAGGAGCCAGGTCGCTAGCAGCCACAAGCAGGCGGCGGGCGCGAACCAGGTGAGGGCCGCAAGCGAGCGACGGAGGCGTAGCCGGCGGTCGGTGGCGGAGAGGCCGCGCAGCAACCGGCTTTGTAGTTCGGCGGCGTCTGCCTCCGAGGTCGCCGTCCGAGACGGGTTCAATTCGGTTCCCAGAGCGCGATGCCCCCTGCCTGCTTGCCGATGTCGATCTGGGCTACGCGCCGGAACGCGCCGTTGTCGTAGACCTCGACGACGCCCGGCTCGCCGCCGACACCCTCGACGGTGACCAGGCTGAAGCGCCCGTCCGAAGTGATGGCGACGCCGTGCGGGATGCGCCGCGTCGTGGACACCCGGGCGACTTCCCGGCCCTCTTCCAGGTCCCAGAAGCCGATCGAGTCGCCCTTCTTGTAGGTGACCACCAGCAGCCGCTCGTCGGGCGCCACGGCGGCGTTGTAGGGGCCGGGAGCGGGCGTCTCCAGCCGCCGCGAGACCTTCCAGGCGCTCGTGTCGACCTCGTGGATCGCGTTCCCCGAGAGCGCCGTGATGTAGACGAGACCGTCGCTCGTGGGCGGCGTCACCCACGACGGCTCGACGCTCGGCTGGCCATGGGCGCCGTGTCCGGCCGAAGCGTCCGCGTGATCGCCGTGTCCCCCGTGGCCGCTTTGGGAGTGCGCTGTCCGGCCCAGCTTCAGGCGGCGGCCAACCCCGAAGCGCAGCGCGTCGATCTCGACGAGCTCGTCGTCCATCATGTTGACGCTGTAGAGCTTCCGGCCGTCGCGGCTGAACCGGGCTCCGTGCGGCATGGTCCCGCTTTCAAACTGCGCGATCTCGGTCATCGTAGACGTTTCGACGACGGAGATCGTGCTCGGCACGTGGTCGCCGTAGAAGTCCGAGTTGACGACGAAGAGCAGTCCCGTGGTGGCGGCCACGTCGAGCGTGGCGGGGAACATGCCGACCCGGACGTCGCCGAGCCACTCGTCGGTCCCGGTTTCGTACTTGTGGATCGAGCCGAACGGGTTTCCGTGGGCGATCGACACGTACCAGTAGCGCCCGCCGGGCGAGATGTTGATGCCGTGCGGACCTTCCGTTTCGGCCGGGAAGCTGCCGACGGTGATCGTCTTCGTCACCTCGATCCCGGACGGTCCGAAGCGGACGAGAGCCACCTCGTCCTCCGACTCGGCGCAGACGTAGGCGTAGTACTCGCGGGACGGCGGCGTGAGGTCCGACTCCGCGTGGAGGGCGGAACCCGCGAAGACGAGAAGCAGCGTTGAGGGCACAGCCGTCCACGGCTGCCGGCAAGTCGACTTGTGCATCCCAGACCTCCGGGTATGCCCCAGCAGGGGCCTAATGCGGTTCTCCAATGATCCGGTTCGGGTCTTCGGGGTCCTTCAGCTTGACCGCCCACAATCCGGAGTGCCAGTCGGAGAAGAAGATGTGGCCTTTGTACGGCTGCGGGCCCCAGACGAAGGGAGAGTTCGGCACGAGCGCCTGGCTGTCGTAGGGCAGGAACATGCCGATCTCGCGGCCCTGCCGGTAGAGATCTCCGCGCAGGTCGCCGGAGACGTCGACGACCCGAAGGCCGCCGTTGTAGTAGGCGACGTACATGATGTCGTCTTCGATCCAGAGGTTGTGGGTGCCGGCTTCGGGCACCTGGTAGCGGGCGACCTCGCGGGGGTTCTCCCAGTCGTCCCAGGAGATCACGTGGATCCAGCCGGCGGCCCGTGGCGGCGCCGCCCTCGGGTCCCGCCCCAGCTCGCCGTAGGGGAAGGCCTCGTCGCCGGCGAAGACGTAGAACTTGCCGGTCGACTCGCTGCGGTAGGGGTAGGCGGCGTGGTTCCAGCCGCTCGGGTAGGCGTAGCTGCCGAGCTTGACCGGGTTGTTCGGCGCGCCTCCCATGCCGGCGCCGCCGACGTCGATCGCGACGACGCCGTCCTCCCAGTTGGAGCTGAAAGCGACGCCGTCAACGATCCAGACATCATGGATCGAGTGTCCCGGCGTGTCGAGCTCGAAGCGGCCGACGCGGTGAGGCTGGGTCGGATCCTCGACGCTGATCACGTCGAAGCGGCGGCCGTTCGACAGGGCGTAGACATGCTCTTCGTGGATGAACACGTTGTGGACCCCGCCGCGCAACTGGTCGTCGAACCGGGACAGGATGCGCACGCCGACCTGCGGCTCGGAAACGTCGAGAACGACGAGTCCGTTCTTTCGGTCGGAGGCGCCCTCGCGGCTGATCACCGCGATCCGGCCGTCTTCGGAAACCTTGACGTCGTTCACGGTCCGCGCGTCGACGCGCACCGCGTCGATCAGCACGATGCTCTCGGGGTTCGTCACGTCCCAGATGTAGGCGTGACCCTCGGCGCCCCAGGTGCCGGTGATCGCGTAGTCCCGGCCGTCCGTTCCCTCCCAGACCCAGAGGTCGGAGGTGCGGCGATCGTGGACCTTGCCCTGGCCGACGAACTCGATCTCCTTGTTCACCCGCCTGGGCGTCACCCGCACCGGCACGCTGTCGGAATGGCTGCCGGCCAGCGCGGTAACGGTGTAGATGCCCGAGCGCTCGGCGACGAAGGCGCCGTCCTGTTCGATCTGGGCGGTGGCGCCGGGGGCCAGGATGCGGTTCGCGGCCCGGCCGGCCGCCAGGAAGCGGATGGGCAGGTCCTCGACCTCGTCGCCCGAGGCGTCGCGGCCGACGGCCTCGAACCAGACGACGTCGCCGGTGCGCGCTTCCTCCGCGGTGGCGGTCAGCTCGATGCGCTGCGTCGGGTTCCGTGCGATCTGGATCTCGACCTGGGAGGTCGCGTCCTCGGCGGTCGCGGTCAGGGTCGCCGTGCCGGGCGCCAGGAGGTCCAGACCTCCGAATCCGTCCGGCGCCGCGACGTCCGGGTTCGAGCTCGAGTAGGCGACCTCGACGTTGTCCCGCGCGACATCCGTGATGTCCACGACGCGGGCCTGCAACGTCAGGTGGGTGCCGCTGTAGAAGGCGCCGGGGAGTCCGACGATCTCGACGCTCTCGACCGGGGGATTCGGGATCGTCACGTCGACCTCGACCCGGAGCAGGGCCTCCGCCCGCCGCGGCTCGTCTTCCGCCTCCTTCGGCACAAGGGCGATGACCTTGACGTTGCCGGGACCGTGCGCTTCGACCTCGCCGGCCGGATTGACCCCGAGGCGCCGGCGATTGCGGGAGAAGAAGACGACATCGACACCCTCGATCGTCTCGCCGTTCTCGTCGACGACGGTGGCGGTCAGAGCGGCCTTGTCGCCGACCTCCAGGGTCAGTTCGGTGGGGGAGACCTTGAGCTCGGCGCCGGACGGGATCGGGGGCTTCTCTTCCTCTTCGGCGGCTTCTTCGCCCGTCTGTTCTTCCTCCTCCGGCGCGGGTTCGGCGGGTTCCTGGGCGGCGAGCGGCAGCGCCATGAACAGAACGAAGGCGGCAAGCCACGTTAACCGGATCGACGTACGGGTGCGGTTCTTGATCACGTTGGGACTTCTCCAGGAGATGCGGGGTGCGCGACGGGATCTGGCCTGAGGTTGAGCCGGCGCAGTCTATCAGCGGGCCGTGAAGCCCTGCGTCCGCCGGAAGCCGGAACGGAGGCCGCCGCAGCTACATGTGAATCGCCCGGCCGTGGACGGCCAGGGCCGCTTCTTTGACCGCCTCGGAGAGGGTCGGATGAGCGTGGCTGGTGAGGAAGAGATCCTCGGCCGAAGCGCCGAAACTGATCGCCGCCACCGCTTCGGCGATCAGGTCGCCGGCGTGGCTGCCCAGGATGTGGATGCCGAGGATCGCGTCTGTCTCGGCGTGGGCCAGGATCTTGACGAAGCCCTCGAGGCTCCCGGTGGCACGGGCGCGGCCGATTGCCCGGAACGGAAAAGCGCCTTTGCGGTAGGGGGTGCCGGCTTCCTGAAGTTGCTCTTCCGTCCTGCCGACGGAGGCGACTTCGGGTTCGGTGTAGACGATGCCGGGGATCGCGTCGTAGTCGATGTGGACGTGGCCACCTGCGATGCCCTCGACGCAGGCCATGCCCTCCTCCTCGGCCTTGTGGGCGAGCTGCGGCCCCCCGATCACGTCGCCGATCGCGAAGACGCCGGGCACCGAGGTGGCGAAGCGCTCGTCGACCTGGATGAAGCCGCGGTCGTCCACCGCAACGCCTGCTTCCTCCAGTCCGAGACCGTCGCTGATCGGCGTGCGCCCGACGGCGACGAGAACCCGGTCGCACTCGATCGAGTCCCGGCCTTCGACCTCGACGGAGCAGCTCGACGCGTCCTTGCCGTCCTTTACCGCCGCACCGAGAACCCGGCAGCCGAGCCGGATGTCCAGACCCTGGCGCGCGAAGATCTTCTGGGCGGCGGCCGCGATCTCGGCGTCGGCGCCGGGAAGGATGCGATCCAGGTACTCGAGCACGACGACTTTCGAGCCCAGCCGGTTCCAGACCGCGCCCAGTTCAAGCCCGATGTAGCCGGCGCCGATCACGACCATGCGCTCCGGCACCTCGCCATACGCCAGCGCTTCCGTGCTGGTCCCGATGCGGTCGCCGTCGAGTTCGATGCCGGGGAGGCTGGCTGGGCGGGAGCCCGTGGCGACGATCACGTTGCGGGCCAGGACCGTCCGCTCACCGTCGCCGGCCGCCACGACGACCGTGCGCAGGTCGCCGTCTACGACGCCGACGCGCGCGCGACCCTGGATGTGTTCGATCCTGTTCTTCTTGAGCAGCGACGAGACGCCGCGAGTGAGGGTCGTCACAACCCGGTCCTTGCGTTTCATCATCGCCGCCAGATCGAGGCCGATGTCGCCCGCAACGCCGCCGTGAGCGGCGAGTTCCATGCGCGCGGCGACCAGGCGCTGGCTCGACTCGAGGAGCGCCTTGCTGGGGATGCAGCCGACCCGCAGGCAGACGCCGCCGGCCGCCGGATGCTCGTCCACGACAGCGGTGCGGAGACCAAGCTGTGCCGCCCGGATGGCCGCGACGTAGCCCCCTGGCCCGGCGCCGATGACGAGGAGGTCGACGGCACGGTCAGGCGCACGAGCGACAGGATCGGTATGGGACATAGGCGGTCGCTGGCCTCCTAGGGCTGGCAGGCTTCCGGAAACGCGCTCGCGTCCGCGATGGCGTTGGCGGCGACCCCTGGTTCGTTGGGGTACTCCCTGACCATGCCGGACACCGTGTCCGTCACTCGGATCATGTATCCGAGGTTCGTCGACGACGCGCCGTAGATCCAGACGTGGCCGTTGGTCGAACAGCCGTCCAGCACCTTGATCAGGATCTCCCAGTTGTCGTCGTGGAAGAACCGGAACAGGCCTGAGTCGTTCGTGCCCTCATGCACGACGCTGCCAGCGCCGCCGGTTCCGTCGACTCGCCACCAGTCGACCGTGATGGCGAAACGAGAGTCCCGCAGGCATAGCGTCTCGGTGTCCGCCTCGCACCTGCCGGCCGGATCGCGTGCCTGAACCAGGAAGACGCGGGTCGTGTTCGACTCGGTTTCGGCGCCTGCCACCGTCAGAGTGACGGTGTAGAAGCCGGGAGAGGACCAGGAGTGCCGTGCGGTGGCTTGGCGGGATTGCCGACCGTCTCCGAACTCCCAGAGGCGTCGGGTGACGGTTCCGGAACTCGTGTCGGTGAATGCGAGCTCTTCGCCGGTGCGGACGCGGCACGGATCCTCGGGGCAATCGATCTCCACCTCGAAGGCGGCCTCCGGAGGCATCGGTGGCGGCGGTGGTGGTGGCGGCGGTGGTGGCGGCGGCGGCGGTGGCGGTGGCGGTGGCGGTTGGGACGTTTGAAGAACGAACGTCAGCGTCGCCATGGGGCTGTTGGAGAACTTCCCCGTGCCCTTGATGCTGGTGATCGTTCCTTGCGGGTTCGTCGCCGAGTTGCCAAGGGTGAACTCGGTGCCGTCCTCGGTTCCGGCGTCGTAGGGAAAGAGATCCTGGCTGAACTGCGCTCGCCAACCCTGGCTGTTCCGCAACGACAGACCCGAGACCCCGACGAACCAGTCCGGACTGGGGCCGATCATCGACAGGAGCGTCACTAGCGGATGAGTCTGGCTCGCCTCGATGGTGAAGGTCGAGGTTCCGGTCGCGCCGGTCCCGCTCTCGTCGATCAGCGCCTTCCGGTTGGCGGCCGGCACCGCGTTGTACTCGCTCTTGAATGTCGAGGTGGCGCCGAGCTCGGCGACGGCTTCGACGCCCGCGGTCGCCGTGCCGCCGGGCGCCCAGAAGGTGACGTTGCTGTTGTGGATGGCGCCGATCAGGGTCGTGAAGTGAGCGCCGCCGACGACACCGCCCGGCGTGCTCGACAGGTTCCACTTGCCCTCGAAGGTCACCTGGTAGGTGGCTGCGTCGGTGCCTTGAGCGTCGATTCGAACAGGCGATCCGAAGGCCAGCAGCAGGGCGGCGGTCACCGCGCCGAGAGCGCTTGCCGCCGCCCGCTTCGGCCATCGCGGGCAGGAGTTACCTGCGAGATGCTCGGACCTCATCCGTCTTTACTCCACGGTCTTCGTGCCGGGTACGAGGAACGCCCCGGGGATTCCGGTGTCGAGGGTCGCAAGTTCGGCGTCGTGCGCGGCGGCCAATTGCATCAGATGGGCGTCGGTCGTCTGGGATGCGTATCTGCACCAGGCCGGAAACTGCCGTGCGGCCCTGTCATCCGGGACGAACTCATGTGTCGAGCCCAGCGAGCGGAGCATGCCGGCAAGGGTCGCGGCCGCCTCGTTGACGGTGACGCTTCCTCCGGTGCGCTGGACCGAGACCCGCACGAACCCGAGTTCGGGAATCGCGGACGTCAGGAGTTTCGATGCGCGCTGCCTTCGCATAGCCGCGATCCACCTCGAGGTGCGGTCGTGAGCGACGTGATCGGTCCAGCCCCAGGCGACGAGGATGTTGACATCCAGCAGGTAGTTCACGGGAAGTCGCCGAGCAGATCGCGGACGGCGTCCGTGGTCAGCGGAGGCATGGCTTCAGTAGCGGCGAAGACTCTGGCGCCCGTGTACGAGCAGCGAACCGTTCGCGGCTTCGGCGGAGGCGACGGCGCAAGGCGTGCCCTGCGACGCAGGAACTCCGACACGCTGACGCCTTCCCGTTTCGCCTGCGAACGGATCGCGCGTGCTTCCTGTTCGTCGACCTTGAAAGAGATCGTGACCACTGGTAAGACGGTACTACTCGATAGTCGCGTGGGTCAACCCTCAGAGCTCCCCGGTAGCGCGGCGCACTGTCGTGGCGGGCACGTACGGATGGGAGAAGACTCGGCGACTAGATCCGTTGCGAGGAGCTGGTGGTCCGCGGGTGAGAGAGTGGCGTCCCTCCCGTTCTTGTGGCGGACGTTGTCATAGTCAACGAGGGCTATGCCGTACATTGGCAGGAGCAGGTACTCGGGTTTCTCGCCAGGTGGCCGCAGTGCTAGAAGCAGTCGTCAGTGGCATCGGTTTGTTTGGAGGAGGAGCAAAAGGCGGCCCGGCCTGCGGCTCGTTGTCGGCTTCAGCAGGTTCGGCTAGGAGACGGAACTCTACGCCAAGGAGCGGAGGGTCGGCTGAGTGTGCGCCTAGACCTCGATCAGCATCCGGGCCGGATCCTGGATCGCTTCCTTGATCCGGACCAGGAAGGAAACCGCCTCGCGACCATCGACGATGCGGTGGTCGTAGGTCAGGGCGACGTACATCATCGGGCGGACCACTATCTCGCCGCCCTCGACCATCGGCCGGTCCTGGATCGCGTGCAGGCCGAGGACGCCGCTCTGCGGCGGGTTGATGATCGGCGTCGAAAGCAGGGAGCCGAAGATGCCGCCGTTGGTGATCGTGAAGGTGCCGCCCTGGAGTTCGTCGATGCGGATGCGTCCCTTGCGGGCACGTCCGGCGAAGTCGGCGATCTGTGCTTCGATTTCGGCGAAGGACAGCCTCTCGGCGCCACGCAGGACCGGCACCATCAACCCGCGGTCCGTACTCACGGCAATGCCGATGTCGTAGTAGTTCCGGTAGATGATGTCCGTGCCGGAGATCTCCGCGTTGAGGCGCGGGAAACGGCGCAGGGCGTCGACGGCCGCCTTGACGAAGAAGGACAGGAAGCCGAGTCGCACGTCGTGCCGTTCGACGAAGGTGTCGCGGTACCGCCGCCGGAAGTCCATGACGGCGGACATGTCGATCTCGTTGAAGGTCGTGAGCAGTGCCGCCTGCTGCTGGGACTGGACAAGGCGTTCGGCGATCCGGCGGCGGATCGGCGTCATCGGGACCCGTTCCTCGGCGCGGTCGCCAGCGGGTGGCGCGATGGTGGACGCGGGAGCAACCGCGGGCGGTGCGGCCTGAGCCGGGACGGCTGGCGCCGACTCCGGTTCCGCCTCGGCAGGCGCTTCCGGCTCCGCCTCCCGGGCGGCCAGCCAGGTGGCCACGTCGCTCTTCAGCAGCCGGCCGCCCTTGCCTGTGGCAGGGATCAGGGAGGCGTCGAGACCGTGCTCCGCAATCAGGCGCCGGGCCGCCGGGAGAATGCGCCGGTCGTCGGCTGCGGGAGCGGGGTCAGGGGGTTGGGCCGTTCGGGCGGGCGCGGGGCCGGCGGTCTCCGCCACGGGCGCCGGCTGGGCCGGGGCTGCGGGTGGCGCCGTCGGCTCGGCGCTTGCGAGCAGGTCTCCCTGGGCAGCGCCGGCGGTCGCGGTTCCGGTGGCCGCGTCCGCCGCGTCCGGTTGCACGGTTGCCTGGGCGTTTTCGTCGATCCGCGCGATCACCGCCCCGATCGGCACCGTCTCGCCCTCCGCGCAGACGATTTCGGACAGGACACCGGCCACCGGACACGGCATCTCGACGGTCACCTTGTCCGTCTCGAGCTCCACGAGCGGATCGTCCCTGCCGATGGCCTCGCCGGGCTGTTTGATCCAGCGGATGATCAGCGCTTCCGTGACCGACTCGCCGATCTCGGGGATTCTGACTTCGTACGTCATGCGGTGTGCCTTCGAGGGATTCTCACGCGGATTCGGCCGACTCGGCGAACGCCGCTTCCATCAGTTGCTGTTGCTCCAGCTTGTGGCTGCTCGGAGAGCCGGTCGCCGGACTCGCCGACTGCGGACGGTACACGCCCGACAGGGGCCGGCCGCCCATCAGGAAGCCGAAGTTGAGCCGCAGGTAGGACCAGGCGCCCATGTTCCGTGGTTCCTCCTGCACCCAGCGAATCTCGGCGTCGGCGGGGAACGCGGCCAGCGCCGCGTCGAGCTCCTGTTTCGGGGCGGGGTAGAACTGCTCCATCCGCAGGATCGCGTGATCGTGCGCTCCTGTTTCCTGGCGGTGGGCGTCGAGGTCGTAGAACACCTTGCCGGCGCAGAGGAGGACCCGTCGCACCTTGGCCCGATCAGCGTCGCTGGCAACGGAAGGGTCGGGCAGGACTTGTTGGTACCGGCCGCCGGCGAGCTCGGCCAGGGACGATCCGACCTCCCGGCGACGCAGCAGGCTCTTCGGGGTGAAGACGACCAGCGGCTTGCGCTGGGCGCGTTCGACCTGGCGCCGCAGCAGGTGGAAGTACTGCGCCGGCGTCGACGGGTAGACGATCTGCATGTTCTCTTCGGCGGCGAGCAGCAGCCAGCGCTCGACGCGCGCGCTCGAGTGCTCGGGACCCTGGCCCTCGAAGCCGTGTGGCAGCAGGATGACGAGGCCGCTCAGCCGGTTCCACTTGTCCTCGGCGCTGGTGATGAACTGGTCGATGATCACCTGGGCCGCGTTGACGAAATCGCCGAACTGGGCTTCCCAGAGCACGAGGCCGTCCGGGTAGTCCAGGCTGAAGCCGTACTCGAAGCCGAGCACGCCGGCCTCCGAAAGGGGGCTGTTGAAGATCTCGACCGGCTCCTGGTTCTCCGCGATGTTCATCAGCGGCCGGTGGTTGTGGTCGGTCACCCGGTCGTGCAGCACGGCGTGTCGCTGGCTGAACGTCCCGCGTTCGCAGTCCTGGCCGCTCAGCCGCACGCGGTTGCCCGAATCGGCGGTGGCGGCGAAGGCGAGCGCCTCCGCGGCGGCCCAGTCGACGGGCCGTTTTCCTTCGGCCATGTCGGCACGGGCGGCGAGGAAGCGCCTCAGATTGCGGTGCAGGTTGAAGCCTTCGGGCAGCACGACCATCCGCCTCAGGTAGTCGGTCAGCTTGCCGTGGTCGACACCGGTCTCCGGCTCCGGGGTCTCCTCCATGCGCCCGCCGACGAACGCGTTCCAGACGCCGTCGTAGGCCTGCGGACTCGTCTTCTCGTTCATCCTGCGGGCGGTGGCGAGCGCCCCCTCGAGCCGCTTCTCCTCGCGCTGGATGTGGATGTCCGCCTCCTCGGGCTTGATCTCGCCGAGTTCGAGCAGGTGCTCCAGGTAGTGGACCCGGACCGGATCCCGGGCCCGGATGCCGTCGTAGAGGATGGGCTGGGTGAAGGCCGGTTCGTCGCCCTCGTTGTGGCCCCGCCGCCGGTAGCAGTAGAGGTCGATGATGACGTCGCGGCGGTAGCGCTCGCGGAAGTCGAGGGCGACGTTGACGACCTGGGCCACCGCCTCGGGCTGCTCGCCGTTGACGTGGAAGATCGGTGCCTGGAGCATCTTCGCGACGTCGGTGCAGTACGCGTTGGAGCGTGAACTCTCGGGCGGGGTCGTGAAGCCGATCTGGTTGTTGACGACGACATGGAACGCCCCGCCGATGTGGTAGGCGGGAAGTTGCGACAGGTTGAGCGACTCCTGGACGATTCCCTCGCCGGCAAAGGCGGCGTCGCCGTGGATGAGGAACAGGACCGCCCGGTCGCGCAGTTCGTTGCCGATCCGGTCCTGCTTGGCGCGCACACGGCCCATCGCCACCGGGTTGATGAACTCGAGGTGGCTCGGGTTGAACGACAGGGAGAGGTGGATCCTGCGGCCCTGATCCGTGGTCCAGTCGCTCGAGTGCCCCATGTGGTACTTGACGTCACCTCCGCCCGTGTACTGCTCCGCGTCGAGGTCCTCGAACTCGCGGAAGATGTCCCGGGTCGGCTTGCCGATGATGTTCGCCAGCACGTTCAGGCGGCCGCGGTGGGACATCCCGAAGACGATCTCTATCGCGCCCTGGGCGGCCACTTTCTCGATCGCCAGGTCGAGGAGAGGGATCAGGCTCTCTGCGCCCTCGAGTGAGAAGCTCTTGGCGCCCAGGTACTTCTTCTGGATGAACTCCTCGAACACCGCGGCGTCGATCAGCTTCTTCAGGATGCGCACCTGCTCGCGGCGGGTGAGCTGGACCCGGTTGCGACTGACCTCCATCCGCTCCTGGAGCCAGGAGCGGACCTCCAGGTCGTCGATGTGCATGAACTCGGCGCTGATGTACTTGCAGTACGTTTCGCGCATCCGGTCGAGCAGTTCGCGCACCGTTGCCGTATCGGCGCCGGGGATGCCGGCCGTCGACACCGTGCGGTCCAGGTCGCTCTCGCGGATGCCGAGACCCTCGAGCTCGAGTTCCTCCGGCAGCACGGGCGGATTGCGGAGCGGGTTGATGTCGGCGTACAGGTGACCGCGGATCCGGTAGTTGCGGATCATGTCGTCGACGCGGCGCTGCAGTTCGACGTCCCCGGTCAGGGCGGGGGACGCGGCCGCGGGCGCCGATACGGCGGGCGGCGGGGCAGGCCTCGGTTCGGTGGCCGGCGGAGTTGCCGACGGAGTCGCGACCGGGCGCGCCGTTTCGCCGTTGCCGCCGAACAGGGTAGAGGGCTGAAGCTCCGGTCCGATCGCGTCGTTGCCCAGCTCGCCGCTGGCTGCCAGGGCGTCGAAGTACCGGCGCCAGGCCGGGTCGAGCGACGCCGGATCGCGGCGGTAGTCGGCCAGAAGCGCTTCGACGTAGCCGAGGGAGAGGCTGTGCAACCCGGTCTGCTCGCTCATCGCTGCCTACCTCCTGGGTGAGGAGCCCGGCGGCGTCAGGCCCGTTCGGCCTGGAGCCGCGGGTCGATTACATCCCTGAGCGTATCGCCGACGAGGTTGAAACTCAGCACCGCGAGGAAGATCGCTACACAGGCTGGGGGAATCATGTGGCCTGCGGTGAACAGGTTTTCATAGCCGGAGCGGAGGATCGTGCCCCAGGAGGCGTCGGGCGGCTGCACGCCGAAGCCGAGCCACGAGAGTCCCGCTTCGATCAGGATGGACACCGCGATGCCGAAGGTCACGCTGACCAGCACTGGCGCCAGGGCGTTGGGCAGGAGGTGGCGGAGGACGAGCTGGGCCGGTCTGACTCCGAGCGAGCGGGCGGCGAGGGCGTAGTCCGTCTCGCGGATGCGCAGGATCTCGCCGCGCGCGAAGCGGGCGATGCCGACCCAGCGGGTCAGGCCGATCACGATCATCACGTTCTCGATGCTGGGCGGGAACCAGGCCAGGACGGCGAGGATCAGGAAGAAGGCCGGGAAGCACTGGACGACTTCGATGAAGCGCGAGATGACGAGGTCGGCGATGCCGCCGGCGTAGCCCGCGATGCAACCGAACACGAGGCCCAGGATGACCGCGATGCCCATCGACAGGAAGCCGACCTTCATCGACACGACGGTGCCGTGGACCATCCGCGACAGGACGTCGCGGCCCGACTGATCGGTACCCAGCCAGTGACGGCTGGAGGGCCCGGCCAGGGGCTCGGCGGCGATCTCCCTGGGGCCGTAGCGCACCGGCGTCCACAGCGCCCAGTCGCCGCGCTCCGGGTCGAACTCCCGCTTGAAGTCGAAGGTCGCCAGCCGGTAGGGCCGCTGCTTCTGGATGATCAGGCTCGTGCCCGGGACCTGGTGGACGAGGTCTACGACCGCCGGATAGTAGAAGCCGCCGTCGAAGCGGCACAGGATGGGTTGCTCGTTGGCCAGGATCGGCGACAGGAAGGCCACGAGGAACAGCACGGCCACCACGCACAGGCCGACCATGCCGAGCCGGTGGCCGCGGAAGCGCCGCCACGTGATGTGCCAGTAGGAGCGCGCCACGGGCGCCCCTCCGGTCGTTGTGTTCGTCGTCGCTTCGGTCGCCATCGTCACTTCTCGTAGCTGATGCGGGGGTCGACCAGACCGTAGGTCAGGTCGGCGATGAAGGTGATGCCGAGCACGAGCAGGGCGGTGATGAAGTTGAGCGCCATGATCGTCGGATAGTCGCGCTGGAGGACGGACTCGAAGTACAGGCGGCCCAGGCCCGGCCAGTTGAACATGTACTCGAGGATCACGCTGCCGCCCAGCACGAAGGGGAGGGTGAGGCCGATCAGCGAGATCAGCGGGATCAGGCTGTTCGTGAACGCGTGCTTGAGCACCACGCTCCGCTCGCCGAGGCCCTTGGCGCGGGCGGTGCGGATGTAGTCCTGCCGCACCACCTCCAGCAGGTTCTGGCGGATGAAGCGGGAGTAGTAGGCCAGGTTGCCGAAGGTGAAGCAGAAGGTGATCAGGACGTAGTGCTGGGCCAGATCCCACATCTGGCCGAGGGTCGTCATCTCGTCGTAGCCGTCGGACCTCATGCCGCGGAAGGGCAACAGGTCCCACTTCACGCCGAGGTAGAGGATGAGCAGCATGCCGGCGACGTAGTTCGGCACGGAATAGAGCATGTAGAGGCCGGTGCTGACCGAGCGATCGAAGCCGCCGCCCTGCCGTAGCGCGCTGTGGATCCCGATCGGCGTCGAGATGATCAGGGTCAGCATGAAGGAGAGCAGCGCCACCGACAGCGTCGGCCACAGCGCTTCGCCGATCTTCGCCGACACCCTCCTGCCGTCGTGGAAGGACGAACCGAAGTCGCCCACGACCAGTTTGCCGACCCAGTTCGCGTACTGCACGGGGATCGGCTTGTCGAGGCCGTAGAGCTCCCGCAACTGCTGGTAGACGCGCTCCGAGACCGCCGCGTCGGCGATCTGGGAGGTCTGGATCTGGGCCGGATCGCCCGGTACGAGCTGGATGATGAAGAACGAAATGACCGAGATGCCGAACAGGGTGACCAGTCCGGTGACGAGCCGGCGGAGGATGTAGCTGAGCAACGGCGATCTCGATGAGGGTGAGGCTGCCTACAATAACGCCCCTTGAAGGGTGCGGGCACAGCGGGCGGCGGACGGCCGGTACGAACGGAGCTGGGCGCCGTGGTGCGCCTGGCGACGCCGGTGATCCTGGTCCAGGTGGGAATGGTGCTGATGGGCGCCGTCGACACGATGATGCTGGGCCGCGTCTCGGCGACGGAACTGGCGGCGGGCGCGCTCGGCAACGCGCTCAGCATTGCCGTGATCTGGTCCTTCATCGGCATCCTGCTGGCGATCGACCCGATGGCGGCACAGGCCTTCGGTGCCGGCGATCACCGCCGGATCGGCCGGGTGCTGTGCCGGGGCGTGGCGATGGCCGTGCTGCTCTCGGTTCCCGGCACTCTGATCGTGGTCAACCTGGGGGCGATTCACGAGGCCGTCGCGAGCGTGCTGCCGTTCCTGGCTCAGCCCGAGGCGGTCATGCCCATCGCGACGGCGTATTTCCGCGGACTGGGTCCGGGAGTCGTCGCCTTCCTGCTCTTCATGTGCTTCCGCCAGACCCTGCAGGCGATGAGCATCGTGTGGCCGGCCCTGGTCTCGATTGCGGTCGCGAACGTGTTCAACGTCCTCGCGAACTGGGTGCTGATCTTCGGCAATCTGGGGTTCCCGGCCATGGGCGCCCGCGGTTCCGCCTTCGCGACCTCGGCGTCGCGCTGGATGATGCTCCTGGTGCTGGCGGCGTTCGGGTGGCGCTACCTGCGCCCCTACGCCCAGGGCTGGCGTCTGGCCTGGCTGCGGGCCCGGGCGCTCCGGCCGTTCTTCGCCGTCGGCGTGCCGATCTCGGTACAGGTATCGCTCGAGGTGTGGGTGTTCACCGTCGCGGCCTTGCTCATGGGCCAGTTGGGCGAGGCCCAGCTTGCCGGGCACCAGGTGGCGATCAGCCTGGCCTCGATCTCTTTCATGGTCCCACTCGGCTTCGCCGGCGCCGCGACCACCCGGGTCGGTAATGCGATCGGCCGGCGCGATCCGGCAGGCGCCCGCCGCTCGGCAGGCGTCTGCCTGACGCTCGGCACGGGTGTGATGGTCCTGTTCGCGTTGCTCTTCATCTCGCTCCCGGGCATGTTCGCGCGGATGTTCAGCGACGTGCCGGCGGTGGTGGAGGTGGCGGCCGTGCTGATTCCGCTCGCCGGGCTGTTTCAGGTCGCCGACGGCGCTCAGGTGGCTGCGGCGGGCGTGCTTCGCGGTGCCGCCGACACCCGGTTCCCTGCCGCGGTCGCGCTGGTGGGCTACTGGCTGCTCGGCATGCCCGCCGGCGCCTGGCTGGCGTTCAGGCTGGGCCTCGGCCCGGCCGGGCTGTGGTGGGGTCTGACCTTCGGGCTCGTCTTCGTCGCCGTGGTGCTCGCGTTTCGGGTGCGGGTACGGCTCTGGTACCGGGACCTGGTCAGCATGCTGCCGGCCGACCCGGACGACGGATGAGCCGGCGTTGCGCCCGTCGGGCGGTTGCCAAACGCACCGGGCCGGATAGTCTCCCGCGGGCCCCGATTCCCGGGCGCCCTGGGGAGGAACGCTCGACCATGCCGCGCAAGAAAGCTGTTCTCGCCTACAGCGGCGGTCTCGATACGTCCGTCATCCTGCGCACGCTGCAGGAGAGGGGATTTGACGTCGTGGCCGTGATCGTCGACGTCGGCCAGCGCGAGGACTTCGACGCGCAGGCCCGCCGCGCGGAGACGATCGGCGCCACGAAGGTCTACGTCGAGGATGTTCGCCGCGAGTTCGTGAACGACTTCATCTACCCGGCCATCGCGGGCAACGCGGTCTACGAGAACCGTTATCTGCTCGGCACCGCCCTGGCGCGGCCGTTGATCGCGCGCCGGCAGGCCGAGATCGCGATCCGCGAGGGCGCCGACGTCCTCTCCCACGGCGCCACCGGCAAGGGCAACGACCAGGTTCGTTTCGAGTTCGCCTATGCCGCGCTCGCTCCGCACATCGAGGTCTACGCACCGTGGAAGGACGCGGAGTTCCTGAGGCGCTTCCAGGGCCGCACCGATCTTCTGAACTACGCCGAGGCCCAAGGCATCCCGATCGAGGCCTCGTCCGAGAAGCCGTACAGCATGGACGAGAACCTGATGCACAAGAGCTACGAGGCCGGCCTGCTCGAAGACCCGATGCAGGCGCCGACCGAGGACATGTTTTCACTCAGCGTGTCCCCGCTCGACGCCCCGGACGAGCCGACCGAGGTGGAAGTCGAGTTCAGGGACGCGCGCCCGGTCCGGGTACGGGACCGGACGAACGGCGTCGAGCACACGGACCTGCTCACACTGTTCGAGTACCTGAACGAAGCCGGCGGCCGCAACGGCATCGGCCGCATCGACATCGTCGAGAACCGTTTCGTCGGCATCAAGTCCCGCGGCGTCTACGAGACGCCGGGCGGCACGATCCTCCACCACGCCCTGCGCGACCTCGAGGGCGTGGCGATGGACCGCGAAGTCCAGCGCCTGCGCGACGGCCTGTCGCCCAAGTTCGCGGAGCTGATCTACAACGGTTTCTGGTTCTCGCCCGAGATGGAGTTCATCCGCGCCGCGTTCCAGCAGGCCGAGCGGATCATCGACGGCACGGTCCACGTCCGGCTCTACAAGGGCGGCGTGACGATCCTAGGCCGCGAGTCCCCCAGCTCGCTCTACGACCAGAATCTCTCGTCAATGGACGTCGAGGGCGGCTACGACCAGACGGACGCGCGCGGCTTCATCCGCATCAACGCACTCCGCCTCAAGGCTCACCAGGTCATCGTCGGCGGGCGGGGTGAGGGTGGCTCATAGGGGTCGTGTCCTGCGCGGGCGGACCCGACGGCAGAACAGTCAGGAGAGAGGCCTTGGCTAGTAGGCTTCACGAGCTCCTGAACGGCGGCCCGGAGCGACAGGCGCTTGTGCCGTCGATCGCACGAGTTGGTTGCTGATGCTCGTCTCTCTGTCCATAAGGAACTTCAAGAGCATCAGGGAGGCTCGCGTCCGCTTCGGCCCGTTCACGTGCTTCGTCGGTCACAACGGGGTCGGGAAGAGCAATCTCTTTGATGCGATCCACTTTCTCAGTGCGCTGGCTCGTCGGGACGTTGTCGGAGCGGCAGCCGAAGTGCGGCGTACGAGCGACGGCGGACACTCACCGCTCGACCTCGTGTTCACGCGGGACCCTGGCAGGCGCGTCGAGTTGAGCGCCGACATGGTCGTCCCACTTGAGACGGTGGACGATTTCGGTGAGAGGGCCGTGGCGAGTACGACGCTGCTGACCTACAAGATAGGGCTGGCCTACGATCGAAGCTCCGATCGCCTCCTCGTGGAACATGAGAGTCTGACGCACGCGAAGATGGGGGACTACCGGAAGTTCATCGGCTTCGAGACTTCCAAGGAGTTCCGCAGGACGGTAGCGCTGGGATCGCGAAGGGGCGGCCCGCTGATCTCCACAAGAGAAGATCGAATCCAGCTCCACGGTGATGGCGGAAGTCGCGGACGTCCGGCACCTGTCGGCAGGTCCCCGCTAACCGTCGTCGGTGGCACGAACACGGCGGACTATCCAACCGTTCTGGCGGCCAAACGGGAGATGTCCTCCTGGAGAGTCCTCCACCTTGAACCCAGCGCGATGAGAACTCCGGATACTCGTGGCGCGCCGCCCCATGTTGCAGCCGACGGTGGCCACATGCCAGCTACCTTGCATGCCCTGGTGGGACTCAAGTCCGACGTCAGGGCGGAGATTCTGAACCGGCTTCGGCAGTTGAACTCCGACATCGCCGAGCTCGACGTGTACTCCGACGACCTGCGCGACCAGCTTGCGCTGCGGGCACGAATTCACGGAGTGGACAACTGGTTGTATGGGCGATCCCTGTCGGACGGCACGTTGCGCTACATCGCCCTCGTCCTGATGCTTGCGGATGTGCGGGACCGCGCCGTCCTGTGCATCGAGGAGCCCGAGAACGGGATTCACCCGTCGCGCGTGCCGAACCTCGTGGAGTTGCTGCAGGACTATGCGGTTGACGTGGAGGGGCCGGTCGCGAGCGACAATCCCCTGCGACAGGTCGTGCTGAACTCGCATTCTCCAGAAGTGGCCCGTCAACTTCCATTTCGCGACCTCGTGTTCGTCGAGCGCGCCCTCACCAAAGAGAACGGGCCGATCAGCGTCTTCAGGCCGGTGGCGGAGGAATGGCGGGCGGAACTCCTGAATGGCGGCGTATCGGATGCACTTCCGATCGCGCGGCAGGCTGTAGTCGACTTCGTGGGAGGGTCTCCACTCAACAAGGACTACGAGCAGCTGGAGATTGAGTTCGGATCGGCGAGATGACAAGGCAGTTGACGTGGTCCATCGTCGCCGACGGGGGGACGGACCGGCTCCTCGTTCCCATCATTGAGTGGGCGATTCACCGAGTCGACCCGCAGGTGGAGATACTGGAGCCGCAGTTTCGAAAGCGTCGCGGGAGCGTAAAGGAGGACCTTGGGAGGCAGGACTTCGGGGACATGCTGGTCTTCGTTCACCGTGACTCCGAGGGCCTCCCTCTTGAGGGGCGCCTCCAGGAGTTCGAGGACGTCGAGCGGCCGGACGTCGTGCCAGTCGTGCCCGTGCAGATGTCGGAGGCCTGGATTCTCTTCGACGCAGGAGCGATCGCGAAGGCAGCGGGGGCGCCCTCCGCGAGAATCGGTGCTCCCAGAGTCGCCGAACTGGAGAGCATCGCGAATCCGAAGCAGCGTCTAGACGAGTTGCTCGTCGCGGCAGCCGGCAATCCCTCAGGGCGCCGGGGTCGGACCTTCAAGCGGTCCCTCGTGGCGCGTCGTGTCAGCGTGGCGGAGTACATCTCGGACTACAGTCCGCTTGAGAACGTGCCAGCGTTTACGGCGTTCCAGGAAACCCTGGCGGAGCGATTTCCCTATGCGCCTTGAGGATCTGACGGTCGGCACCGTTGTGCGCGGGATCGCCCCGGACGGCGACGTCACCGTTGTCGCGGCGCAGTGGTTCGGCTCGGACGCGATCCAGTTGACCTACCGAACAACCGCGGGCCAGGTCGCCGACCGGCTCGTCTATCGGTACGACGAGCCCACCTTGCGGGCGGTCAGGGAAGGTCGGCCGTTGAGTTTCGACGCCGACGGCGCGAACTTTCGACTGGTTGCCGAGGCCCTGCGGATAAGGCTGGCGCACCTGTTCGACCCCCATCTCGCCGTTCACACGTCGAAGGTCGATCCCCTGCCGCACCAGATCACGGCGGTCTACGAGTCCATGCTGCCGAGGCAGCCGCTGCGCTTCCTCCTCGCGGACGATCCGGGCGCCGGCAAAACGATCATGGCGGGGCTGCTCATCCGTGAGTTGATTGCGCGCGGCGACCTGGTTCGCTGCCTGGTGGTCTGTCCGGGGAGCCTAGCGGAGCAGTGGCAGGACGAGCTATGGGATCGCTTCCACCTGCCGTTCGAGATCCTCACGAACGACAAGCTGGAGGCCGCCAAGACCGGTAACTGGTTCCTGGAGACAGACCTCGTCATTGCCCGGCTGGATCAACTCTCGCGCAATGAGAGTACGCAGAGGAAGCTGGAGGCGCCGGACGCCGGCTGGGATCTGGTCGTCTGCGACGAGGCGCACAAGATGTCGGCCAGCTACTTCGGGCGAGAGGCTCGCTACACGAAGCGCTACCGGTTGGGCCAGCTTCTGTCCGGACTGACCCGCCACTTCCTGCTGATGACGGCGACGCCACACAACGGTAAGGAGGCGGACTTTCAGCTGTTCATGGCGCTGCTTGACGGTGACCGCTTTGAGGGCCGTTATCGCGACGACGCGCACACAACCGATGTTTCGGACCTGATGCGCCGCATGGTCAAGGAGCGCCTGCTCAAGTTCGATGGCAAGCCGCTGTTTCCGGAGCGGCACGCCCATACGGTGCAGTATCAGCTGTCGGCGGAAGAAACGGAGCTCTATGCCGCGGTATCGGCGTACGTCCGCACCGAGTTCAATCGCGCCGAAGCTCTGGCCAACAGGAAGCGCGCGGGCACCGTCGGCTTCGCGTTGACGGTGCTGCAGCGTCGCTTGGCTTCATCGCCGGAGGCGATCTACCAGTCGTTGCGGCGGCGGCGGGAGCGGCTCCTGGGCAGGCTCCGCGAACTGGAGGCCTATCAGCGCGGTGGTCAGCACTCGTTGGTCCTGCAGGTGCTCGCCGCAGACGAACTCGACGAAGAGGACTTTGACGATCTGGAAGACGCCCCGGAGGACGAGAGGGCTCAGGCCGAGGCGCAGATTCTCGATCAAGCGACGGCGGCCCAGTCCATCGAGGAGTTGAAGGCGGAACTCGCGACACTGCGCGATCTCGAGGCCCAGGCTCTGCTAGTCCGCCGGGCTGGTCGGGACACCAAGTGGCGGGAGCTAGCCGACTTGCTGTTGCGGCCGGAACTCAGTGGCCAGAAGCTCGTGGTCTTCACCGAGCATGTCGACACGCTTCGCTATCTTGAAGAGCGGATCGTTACCCTGATCGGCCGCGATGACCAGGTCGTGACGATCCACGGCGGTGTCGGCCGCGAACGACGGCTCAGGGTGCAGGAGTCGTTCCGCCATGACCCCTCGGTGCAACTGCTTCTGGCCACCGATGCGGCGGGCGAAGGCATCAACCTGCAGCGCTCCCACCTGATGGTGAACTACGACCTGCCCTGGAACCCGAATCGGCTGGAGCAGCGGTTCGGACGTATCCATCGGATCGGCCAGACGGAGCCTTGCCGGCTGTGGAATCTGGTCGCCGACGACACCCGCGAGGGCGATGTCTACCGCCGTCTACTGGAGAAACTAGAGGAGGCGCGGAAGGCGCTTGGAGGACAGGTCTTCGACGTCCTGGGAAAGCTCGAATTCGAAGGCAGGCCTCTTCGTGACCTGCTCCTCGAAGCGGTCCGCTATGGCGAGCGGCCGGACGTCAAGGCGAGGCTCGACACCGTCGTCGATCATGCGCTGGACCGTGGCGCGCTCGAGAGTCTGCTGGAGGAAGAGCAACTCGTTCAGGAGGCGATGGACGCTTCCGCCCTCCAGAAGGTGCGAGAGTCGATGGCGCGGGCCGAGGCTCGTCGGTTGCAGCCGCACTACGTGCGTTCCTTCTTTGAGGAAGCGTTCCGTCTGCTCGGCGGACGGATGCGGCAGCGGGAGCCAGGGCGCTTCGAGGTGCGTCACGTTCCGGGCACGGTACGTGGCCGGGACCGACTGATCGGCCGTGGCGCGCCCGTGCTTCGCCAGTACGAACGAATCGCGTTCGAGAAACACCTCGTGGCGCCGCCCGGACAGACGCAGGCCGCCTTCGTTTGTCCGGGCCACCCTCTCCTCGACTCCGTTCTGGATCTCACGCTGGAACGCGACCGGGGCCTCTTGAAGCGTGGCACGGTGCTCGTCGACGAGGAAGATCAGGGCGTCGCCCCTCGCGTTCTCCTGTTCCTCGAGCACGCGATTCAGGATGGGACGACGACGAAGACAGGGGAGCGTCGGGAAGTCTCCAGACAGCTCTTGTTCGTGGAGATGAGCGCCGCCGGTGAGGCGAGGCATCTGCAGTACGCCCCGTATCTGGACCTCCGTCCCCGGGCTGAGGGCGAGCCGACTCCGGCCGAGATTCTTGCCTTGCCCGAGTGCGCCTGGATCGTTCGCGATCTGGAGCAGCGGGCCTTGGCCCACGCTGTCGCTCACACGGTACCCGGTCATCTCGAGGAAGTGCGGCGCGTGAAGCTGGATCTGATCGCGAAGACGCGGGCCGCCGTGAAGGAGCGGCTCACGAAGGAAATGAGTCATTGGGACAACCGCGCCCTGGAGCTTGAAGCCGAGGAACGGGCCGGCAAGGTCAACGCGCGTCTCAACTCCCAGGAGGCCCGGCGCCGCGCCGACGATCTTCAGGCGAGACTGTGGCGCCGGGAGCGTGAACTCGATCTTGAAGAGCAGATCACGCCCAAGCCGCCGGTGGCGCTCGGTGGCGTGCTCATCGTGCCGCAAGGCCTTGTCGACCGGCTGCAGGGCCGCCCGACGATATCGGTCGAAGTCCTGGCGGACCGGCAGCGGATCGCCGCGCGGGCGCGGGAACTCGTCATGGAAGCCGAGCAGCGATTGGGCTTCGAGCCGATTGACGTGGAGACGGAGAAACGCGGATACGACATCGAGAGCCGTGACTCGGGCGGCGGCGAGACACGTTTTTTAGAGGTGAAGGGTCGCCGCGGTGATGCCGACACGATCAGCGTGACGAAGAACGAAGTCCTCTACTCGCTGAACTCACCGAAGACCTTCATTCTGGCGATCGTGCTGTTCGACGAATCGGGAGGGCACGAGATCTGCTACGTCCGGGAACCGTTCGAGGCCGAACTGGAGTTCCGCGCCCGCAGCGCAACATACGACCTGCGTCTTCTGCTCGAGATGGGCGGACCACCGAGCTGAAGTGGGTCGCGCCCCGCTATGCCGTCGCCGTTCGATGGCAGCGCTGTCAACCAGCCTTGACGCGGCGCTACACTCCGCCTCCATATGGCTGTAACGAATCGAGACCGGGTCGGCAAGGCGCTGGACCTGCTGAAGGACGGACTGGCCCCATGGGTCGAACTGGAGATTCGACGTGCGGTGGGTTCGGGCAGGGCGTCCAAGGGCTTCGAGCGGGTCGGCGTCGACGGGCCGCTGGTGCACCGTCCAGTCGGTGACTGGGACGTCACTGCATTGGTGAATCTGATTCTCGACAACTGGAACAACGTGTTCCGCTATGGCCTGAACCAGACGGAGCGAAGCCACCTGTTCGAACTGCGAAAGGTCCGCAACGCCTGGGCTCACCAGGAGAGCTTCTCCAGCGACGACGCGTACCGGGCTCTCGACACCGCCGCACGTCTCTTGCGGGCCGTATCGGCGACCGAGGCGGACGCGGTGGACGCAACCAAGCATGAACTGTTGCGGACCCAGTACGAGCAACAGCGGCGGGACGCCAGAAAGAGGCAGGTGCGGCTCCCGATCGGCGAAGCCGTCGGCGCCCTGAAGCCCTGGCGTGAGGCCGCGACGCCGCATCGGGACGTCATCAGCGGCAGTCTCGAGCAGGCTGAGTTCGCCGCGGATCTCTGGCAGGTCCACAGGGGCGAGGCCTCCAGCGAGTACAACGATCCAGTCGAGTTCTTTCGTCGCACCTACCTGACCGAGGGTCTGCAGAGCCTCCTGACGAACGCTGCCCGGCGCTTGACCGGCAGGGGCGGCGACCCCGTCGTTCAACTCCAGACGAACTTCGGCGGCGGCAAGACGCACTCCATGCTCGCCTTGTACCACTTGTGCTCGGACAGGGTGCCAGTCAATCTGCCGGGGGTCGGCGGCCTGATGGCGGAGGCGGAGGTGGAGCGGCTGCCCGAGGTGCGGCGCGTCGTACTGGTTGGCAATCGCATCTCGCCCGGCAAACCGTCCGAGAAGGAGGACGGGACCACGGTTCGGACTCTGTGGGGCGAACTCGCCTGGCAGCTGGGCGGCGCCGAAGCGTACGCCCGCGTCGCCGAGGACGACGCTAGGGCCACCAGCCCAGGCGACGCCCTGCGGGAGCTACTCGTGGCCTATGGTCCCTGTCTCATCCTGATCGACGAGTGGGTCGCTTACGCTCGACAGCTCGACGAGGGGCGCGACCTCCCGGCGGGTAGCTTTGAGACCCAGTTCACTTTCGCCCAGGCACTGACCGAGACGGTGAAGGCGGCGGGCAACAGTCTGCTCGTGGTCAGCCTGCCCGCATCGGACGACCGGGGCTCGCCGCATGCCGAAGTCGACCTCGTGGAGGTCGGCGGCCAGCGAGGGCGGCAGGCCCTGGACAGGTTGCGCAACGTGGTCGGGCGAGTCGATTCCTCGTGGCGCGCAGCGAGTGCGGAAGAGGGTTTCGAGATTGTCCGGCGAAGACTGTTCGAGGACTTTCCCGCCGGCGAGGCGTTCCCCCACCGCGACGCCGCTGCTCTGGCCTATGCCGAGTTCTACCGTGCCAACCGGAGCGAGTTCCCCGCCGAGTGCCGAGAGAAGGCGTACGAAGAGCGGATCAAGGCCGCGTACCCCATCCACCCCGAAGTCTTCGACCGGTTGTACAACGACTGGTCGACTCTGCCCACCTTTCAGCGCACCCGCGGTGTCTTGCGGCTTATGGCGAAGGTCATCCAGGTCTTGTGGCAGGGCGGTGACGAGAGCCCGTTGATCCAGCCTGCGAACATCCCGGTTGAGGACACGGCGGTCGGCAGCGAGCTCAAGCGGTATCTACCGGAAAACTGGTCGGCCGTTATCGACAGCGACGTGGACGGACCGAACGCGCTACCGCAGCGCATCGACGCGGAGATCTCGAACCTGGGCAGGCTACAAGCGTGTCGGCGAGTGGCCCGCACCGTCTATTTGGGCTCGGCTCCGAGAAAGGGCGCCGCCCACAGCGGCCTGGAAGACCGGCGGATCAAGCTCGGTTGCGCGCGGCCGGGCGAGCAGCACGCGGTCTTCGGCGATGCCTTGCGGCGCCTGGCGGAGCAAGCCACGTACTTTTACCAGGACGGAACGCGCTACTGGTACGACACCCGGCCGACCGTGCTCCGCCTTGCCCGGGAGCGCAAGGAGCAGATCGCCCGCAATGAGGATCGCGTACGGCAGGAGATTCGCGCTTTGCTGCTTGCTGCATGCAGGGACCGGGCCGGGTTCCAGCGCGTGCATGTGCTGCCGCAGTCCGGCCACGAAGTGCCCGACGAACGGGAAACGCGGCTCGTCGTGCTCGGGCCGGAACACTGCTATCACAAGGGCGGGTCGCCGGCAGAGGCCGCGGCGCGGGGCCTCCTCGAGTCCCGCGGCAAGTCGCCGCGTATCTATCGCAACAGCCTCGTGTTCCTCGCGCCTGATCAGTCGCGCTTGCAGGATCTCCGGGAGGCGGTGTGTCTGCGCCTGGCCTGGGAGTCGATCGAAGAAGACCGGGAGGAGCTTGAGCTCGCCCCCCACCAAGTACGGCAGGCGCGAACGCAGTGCGAGAGTGCGAGGGCATCCGTCGAGGCGCGTCTGCCCGAGGCGTACCAGTGGCTGCTGGCGCCGACACAGGACGAACCGACAGCCGAGGTCGAGTGGGAAGCTGTGGTACTTCGCTCGCAGGCGGGCCTGGCGGAGCGGGTGGCGAAGCGTCTGAGGGGGGAGGGCCAATTGCTCGACAGTGCGCTTGCGGGCACCGCGCTTCGGCTGGAACTGGACCGTGTCTGGTGGCGCCCTGGCGAGGATGGAGCCCCCAGGCGCGCTCATGTCGCGGTGGCGGAACTCGTGGAGGACTTCGCGAAGTACCTCTACCTCCCACGGCTTTCGGAGCCGGCGTTGCTGTTGGGCGCCGTGAGCGACGGCGCGGGGCTCCTTTCGTGGGAGGTGGAGACGTTTGCCTATGCGGACTCCTGGGACGAACAGCAGGGCCGCTACCGGGGCCTCAGGTCCGGCGAGCGGGTCAATCTGGGCAGCCCGGATGCGCCTGGGTTGCTCGTGCATCCGCGCGCCGCGCGGGAGCAGCTCGACCGGGAGGCACCCGAGCCGGCGCCTTCCGTCACGGACCCGCCGCAGGGCACCGAGTCTCCAGATACCGGCGATGCAGATACCGGCCCCCCGCCCCCCGGCCCGCGCCTGAAGCGCTTCTACGGCACGGTGCAGCTCAGCGCCGACCGCACCGGTCGCGACGCTAGCCGCATTGCGGATGAGGTCGTGTCCCACCTGGCCGGCCTGGTGGGCGCCGAGGTCACGGTGACCCTGGACATCCAGGCCCGGATTCCTGACGGAGCGCCAGAGCATGTTGTGCGTGCGGTCAGCGAGAACAGCCGGACCCTCAACTTCGAGGTCCACTCCTTCGAGGAGGAGTGAGGAAGGCGTACGCCGCATTTCGGCGGGACCAAGTGGCGGCCGGCGTTCTTGCGGCGTTGAGGCCAGCGGCGGCAAAGCAGGCGTTCGGTGCCAGGACCGCCCGCCTGACCTGATCGTGTCGCTTCAGGTCTCGATCGTTCGCTGCTCGGGTGACGCTTCGCGGGAGATCCGGTCGATTTCCGGCCAGCTCTGGACCAGGCGGTTGTACGACAAGGCTTCGGCCGGCCACTTCTTGTGCTCGCACAGTGCGAACAGTCGGTAGCAGAGTTCCCGGGCGTCGCCGGCCAAGCCGCCGAGTTTCCGGTGCAGGTCGCCGGCAGCTTGCTCGCCGTCCGATTCGAGCACGCGGATTAGGTGGTGCAATGCCTCCCATACCGAGAGTCGGCTGTCCTGTGTCGGGTTCCACGTTTCATCGAGTTCCCCGGCCCGCAGCAGCCGCACCTTGCCGCCTCGCGCCCGGAGGATGCCGGCCCTGACCAGGCCCTCGACACTCGTGACCTTCGCTTTGGCGAGGATTTCCCCCGGGCCGTAGTCGCCCTCGTTGAATCCGGACTCCTCGAACCAGGCGATGGCCCAGCGGCTGTCGGGGTCCAGGTCGCCCTCCTTCGCGGTCAGCACCTCGTCGAGAACCCGGTTGATCGATACGAGGGCTTCCCGCACCGCCATGGCTTCGCCGGAGGGCTCGAGCACCCGCTCGTAACGGGTGTAAACGGCCATGCCGGGACCGATCGCGGCCTGGGCGAGATCGACCGGGGCGACGTTGCCGGTCTGCAGGAGGCGGAGGGCCTGCGGAAGTTCAGCGCGGAGCGCAGCGAGGAACTCACGACGGGTGGCGAGGGGGGCGTCGGTGAGGCGAGGTCGGCAGACGAGGACAATGCTGGAAGCGAGGGCGTTCGTGCCACTGCCGATCATCCTGTTACTGAGTTCAGTTCGCATTGGCCAAGTGCCCGTGATGGCTAGTCCCGAGCGCATCACGGCATCCAGGAACGTCTCCCACCCGGTGCGCACGGTGCCGGTCTCTCGCTTCGTTTCGGACTGCTTGAAGGCGTAGTAGATCGTCACTGGTGAGCCGGGATGCGCCTGCTCGACGAGACGTTCCATCGCCTGCGTCATGCCCTTGAGGAAGAACTTCTCCGCCTGCTGCCTGCCGCCGTGGCGGTAGGGGCTAGCGATGAGCTCCTCGACCTTCGGCACCGCCATGGTCGAGAACAAGTCGGGGAAGATCGGTCCCAGTGAACGTCGGAGCCAGACGTAGAAGAAGTCCGACAGGTCCGCGTAGCCGATGTTGTCGTAGTACGGAGGGTCCGTTGAGATCGTTCGGGCCAGCCCACTAGAGAGCGATCCTGCTTGGGCGCTGGCCTGCTTCGCCGAAGCTCTCCCGCAGGATGGCAGCTTCTCCATTGCTTTGGCCATGTTCTCCAGACTGACCATGTAGTCACCGGCGAAGCCGCCAAAGACGTTGTTCTCAGCAAAGTCCCAGACCATAGGGATTGCTTGCCGTCCGAACAGGTTTCGAACCTGGGTCTTCGTGACCTCCCAACGACCACTGCTGTCCCACAAACCGGGTTGAGAAAAGGGCCTGAATCGTCCGGTGCTGTAAGGTTGGTCTTGGTCGAAAGTCCAACTACAGCAAGGAGATCCAGGCTCATGGCGCATCATAGCACCGTGCTCGGACAGTTGCTCAGGCTGGTGTCGAGACATGAGTTCGAGCGGGACGCCCGGAGGCATCACAAGGGGAGGAAGCTCCGTTCCATGAGCCGGTGGAGCCAGTTCGCGGCGATGGCGATGGCGCAGTTGTCGGGGCGGTGCAGCCTGCGGGACGTCGTCTCGAATCTGGAAGCCCAGAGACGGAAGCTCTACCATCTCGGCGTCGGTCGGGTCGCGCGGTCCTCTCTGGCGCGGGTGAACGAGGAGCAGCCTCACGAGCTCTTCGAGTTGCAGTTCAAGCGCCTTCTGGACCGCTGCCGAGGCTTGGCGCCCGGCCACGGGTTCCGGTTCAAGAATCCGCTCGTGTCCCTGGACGCGACGTACATCGACCTGTGCCTCTCGTTGTTTCCCTGGGCGAAGTACGGCAAGAGCAAAGGGGCGATCAAGGTCCACGTCGGTCTCGACCACGGCGGGAATCTGCCGTCCTTCCTGAGCGTGACGGACGGGAAGGGGTCCGACATCGACGTGGCGCGGACGCTGCGCTTGCCAGTGGGGAGCATCGTCGCCGCGGACCGGTTGTACCAGGACTTCAGTTGGTTGAGATCCCTTGACGAGCAAGGGGTTTTCCTGGTCACGCGGCTCAAGCGGGGAGTCCGGTACGCGGTGCGGGAGCGCCGCTCGTACGCGCCCGGCCGCGGCGTGACCTCGGACCAGCTCATCGAGCTGACGAGCAAGAAGGGCCGGAAGGACTGCCCGATTCCGCTGCGGAGGGTCGGCTATCGCGACGCCGCGACCGGCAAGCACTACGTGTTCCTCACCAACAACTTCGCGCTCGCGCCGAGGACCATCGCGGACATCTACAAGGCGCGCTGGCAGGTCGAGCTCTTCTTCAAGTGGATCAAGCATAACCTCCGGATCAAGAGCTTCCTCGGCACTTCCCGCAACGCCGTGCTGACGCAGATCTGGATCGCCATGTGCGTCCACCTCCTCCTCGCCTACCTGAAATTCTCCAATCGCCTCAAGTGGACGCTCAGCGAGATCCTCCGTCTGCTCCAACTGAATCTCTTCGAACGACGCCCACTCAATGACCTGTTACAGACACAACGCGACCCGCCGCGCCCGAGAAACGATCAACTGCAACTCGCCCTGCCCTGAAGTTTGTGGGACAGCAGTGCCCAACGACATAGCCCGTTGCAGATGTCCGAGAGCCGACTGAGCGCAACTCCGAGATACAGGCCTACCGCCTCGGCGTAGGCGAGCGCTCCCATCTCGCCGTCTCGCAGTGGTCCACCGTCGTCGGGTAAGCCAGCGGCAACCGCGTCGCGTCGGGCTTCCGTGACCGCTTCCCCGACTAGGTCCGAGAAGGTCGTCAGCGCGACCAGTTGGCGAGGAGTGAAGAGGTCACCGAAGGTCGTGAGGCCGTAGAGAGGGCACCAGATCGCACGAGGATCGTTCGGAAGCTCTTGGCCCGGCCACCAGGAGGGCAGTGCCTCCTGGGCTGCTGTGGCGTGCTCTTCGGTCGGCGTCAGATAGACACGCTGCCGGTCCCCCTCGGCCACAATCGCCAGAAGGCGACTCCCCAAACGACCCGCCCTGCCTTCGGCCTTGATGTGATCGGCGTGCATCGGCGCGCCCGACACCAGGCACTGGAAGTTCGCGCCTCGCGACGGCTTCGTCCCCTTCTTCGCCGCTGCAAGATCCGCCGGCACACCGGCCTTGACCGCAAACCGGTACCCGCGCCCCTCAATCACCGGCTCGATGTAGGCCTCCTTTCCCTTCTTCGTCGACAGCAGCCATCTCGAAACAAGGGGCACCTCCACATCAGCGAATGCCGGGTTCGGGCTCTTGACCGTTCGCGCCCACAGCCAGGCGATCACGGTCAGCTTCCGGCCCTCGTACTGCTTCAGGTCCGGCCGCTCCCGGACCATCTCGCGAGTGACCTCCACTTGGGGATACAGATGGCCAATGCGTTCCTTCGCCTGGTCGCGCATCCACCGGCCGTAGTAGCGCACGTCGTCCGCCAGTCCCTGGGCGCCGCGCCACTGGCGATCAACGAGTCGGGGTTGGCTTCGCGTTTCGGGGTTCACCGGAGGCTGACCGGCGAACCTCGGCGGGACCTCGATCATCGCCTTATTGATCAGGACGGCCACCGGGTTGAGGTCCGAAGCGTGCGCCTCCAGGCCGAGCCGCTGGGCTTCCAGCGGCAGCGCGCCGCCGCCGGCGAAGGGATCGTGGAACGCCGGCAGCTTCTCAGGGTCGAAGAGTTCCGTCGCCCGTGGATGGCCCTTGTTCCGCTCGCAGGTCCGCCGCCAGCTCGCATCAATCTCGACTCGAGCCTGGTCGAGCAGGCGCTCGTTTGTCGTGTTCCCCCACTTGACGAGTTCTCGCAGCAGCCTGAACAGCCGCTCCCGCTCGTGGCCGGTTGCAATGTCCGCCAGCGCCTCCTCGTGCTGCTGCTCGGTGCTGGCGCCGGCAGCGGCCGGTGCCCGTTCCCCTGTTGCCGTTCGTTGCCCTGCGAGGTCGCGCTCGGCGCGCCGTCTCTTCTCAGGGTCAGTCAGGAGCTCGTCCGCGTACTCAGCCGGATCGTCCACCATCTGGGCGAAGATCACGGCTCTCGCCGCGGCAAGCGGGCGACGCGCCCACCACAGGTGCAGGGTCGAAGGGTGCCCATGCCGGATCGCCTTCTCCCTTGCCGCTGCCGCGTTGATCGCTTCAAGGGGCAGCGCGACCTCGATCAGCTTCCTGGATGTCGCCGGGTTCGTTCCTTGTCTCACTGCACGTTCACCGAGGGGCTCGGGGGCCGCCAGGAATGGAAGGGCGTCCGGGGGTCAACGCTGCGTCCTTGCCGCGCTAGCGCGCAGGGAAGCGCGTCCCAGTATCGGGGCGGCCTGGACGCTGCGAAGCGCCGCTACGGGGCGCACCGCACCTCCAAGCGAAGGGCCATCGAGGCCATGGCCAGCGAACAGCAGTTGTGAGCCCTGACGTTACGGTGCATCTGGTCGATGGACACCTTGAACTCGTGGGTGGCGGTGGGATAGCCGGAGGCTCCGGGCAGCGGAGAGTTTGCCGGTGGTTCGGTCTGCCTGGCTGCCACGGTCACGACCGCATCTTACGGCAACTGTCTGCCGGCCTCTGGAGCCGTCGCGTTTTGGCTGCTCGCGGAACCGCCTGCGGCTTCTTCCGAACTGATGCAGCGGAAGAAACCGCATTGGCCATCTGTATCCCCAAGTGGAGGTCACTCGCGAGATGGTCCGGGAGCGGCCGGACCTGAAGCAGTACGAGGGCCGGAAGCTGACCGTGATCGCCTGGCTGTGGGCGCGAACGGTCAAGAGCCCGAACCCGGCATTCGCTGATGTGGAGGTGCCCCTTGTTTCGAGATGGCTGCTGTCGACGAAGAAGGGAAAGGAGGCCTACATCGAGCCCATAGTCCAGGGGCGGGGATACCGGTTCTCGGTCAACGTCGGTACGCCGCCGGACCAGGCAGCTGCGAAACGCGGAACGAAGTCTGGCGGAAGTCACAGCGCCTTTCGTTGCCTAATGTCGGGAACGCCCATGCCGTTCGCCTATCTCAGAGGCGAAGGACAAGCACAGCGACTAGGCACGCGACTAATGGCCATCGTCGCGCAGGGGGACCGCGGCCGGGTCTACCTTCCGGCCTTCCCTCAACAACACGCGGCCGCCTCGGGTGCTACGCCGGGGTGGATTCCGGACGCCTCGATTTGCCACTGGCCGGGAAGAACCAATGTCGTTGAGTATGGCCTCACGACCTTCGGTGACCTCTTCACTCCTCGCCAACTGGTCGCGCTGACGACCTTCTCGGACCTAGTCGGGGAAGCGGTCACGGAAGCCCGACGCGACGCGGTTGCCGCTGGCTTACCCGACGACGGTGGACCACTGCGAGACGGCGAGATGGGAGCGCTCGCCTACGCCGAGGCGGTAGGCCTGTATCTCGGAGTTGCGCTCAGTCGGCTCTCGGACATCTGCAACGGGCTATGTCGTTGGGAGGTCACGAAGACCCAGGTTCGAAACCTGTTCGGACGGCAAGCAATCCCTATGGTCTGGGACTTTGCTGAGAACAACGTCTTTGGCGGCTTCGCCGGTGACTACATGGTCAGTCTGGAGAACATGGCCAAAGCAATGGAGAAGCTGCCATCCTGCGGGAGAGCTTCGGCGAAGCAGGCCAGCGCCCAAGCAGGATCGCTCTCTAGTGGGCTGGCCCGAACGATCTCAACGGACCCTCCGTACTACGACAACATCGGCTACGCGGACCTGTCGGACTTCTTCTACGTCTGGCTCCGACGTTCACTGGGACCGATCTTCCCCGACTTGTTCTCGACCATGGCGGTGCCGAAGGTCGAGGAGCTCATCGCTAGCCCCTACCGCCACGGCGGCAGGCAGCAGGCGGAGAAGTTCTTCCTCAAGGGCATGACGCAGGCGATGGAACGTCTCGTCGAGCAGGCGCATCCCGGCTCACCAGTGACGATCTACTACGCCTTCAAGCAGTCCGAAACGAAGCGAGAGACCGGCACCGTGCGCACCGGGTGGGAGACGTTCCTGGATGCCGTGATGCGCTCGGGACTAGCCATCACGGGCACTTGGCCAATGCGAACTGAACTCAGTAACAGGATGATCGGCAGTGGCACGAACGCCCTCGCTTCCAGCATTGTCCTCGTCTGCCGACCTCGCCTCACCGACGCCCCCCTCGCCACCCGTCGTGAGTTCCTCGCTGCGCTCCGCGCTGAACTTCCGCAGGCCCTCCGCCTCCTGCAGACCGGCAACGTCGCCCCGGTCGATCTCGCCCAGGCCGCGATCGGTCCCGGCATGGCCGTTTACACCCGTTACGAGCGGTCCAATGCGCCTGCTTGGCGCAGGCGTTGCGGCAGCGGCGCGACGCCAGATCTTCTAATACCTGCTCCCCGAGTCCGCGTGCACTTGAATCGACGCCCGATGGCAGGCGGGCGCGCAGTGAGGGATCCGTGCTCCGGTACTGAGGTGGGCTACCGGGAGCCGCCTGCCGATCGCGTCAAGCTGCGCGCGGCTTCGACGACTGCAGACAACTACTGGAAGGGGGGTCGGGCGGAATGGTGAGTAACGGCACGACTCAGCCGGTTGTGGAGGGGCAACCGGCGGTAGGGGCTGGGAATCCCGTGTTTCGCGACCTCGCCATAGAGGTCTTTGAGCGCCATGGCCGGATCTGGAAGCCGGGTACCCTTGCGGTCAACCGCTCGTACCTGAAGAACCAGATCCTCCCCTTCTTCTGCGACCGGCCGGTCGGCGACATCGCCCGCGAGGAGGTCGTCCGCTGGTTCGCCTCGCTGCACGCGACTCCGGCAGCGGCGAACCGGTCGTTGCCTGTGCTCTCCGTCATCATGCGGGAAGCGGAGAAGTACGGCCATCGGCCGTCGGGAAGCAACCCGTGCCGGGCAGTTCGCCGCTACCGGCAAGGGGGGAGAGAGAGGTTTCTCACCTTCGACGAGGTCCGCCGCTTGGCCGCGTCGCTGAACGCGACGGCGGAGAGGTTTCCGGTAGCGGTAGCGCTAGTGCGGATGCTCTTGCTGACTGGTTGTCGGCAGGGTGAGATGCGGTCGTTGCGCTGGAGGGAGTACCGCGAGGGCCACCTGTACCTCGAGGACGGCAAGTCCGGTCCCCGAACCGTCTGGCTTTCGTCGGCGGCGCGGGTGCTTCTCGATCGTCTTCCGAGGAAAGGCCCATGGGTGTTTCCCGCCCCGAAGTGGTCGCAACCCATGTCGTCCGAGATGCTCTACCGCTCGTGGCGCATCGTTCGGTCGAAGGCGGAGCTTTGCGACGTTCGCCTTCACGACTTGCGGCACAGCTACGCGAGCCTTGCGTTGGGGAGCGGTGAGACCGTGCCTGTTATCGGTCGGCTCCTTGGTCACAGGAATCCAGCGACCACGCTTAGGTACGTCCACTACGCCGAGGGCGCGGTTCGTCAAGCCGTTGAGGTTGTAGGCGCTGTGGTGAGGCCAGACTGATGGGGAGAAGCACGCCCACAATGCGTGCCTTCACGGCCGGCCCGTGGAAGACGGCTTGCTACGAGCGCTGCAAGCCGTCGACCAGGCGGCGAGTGGACAGCGCGCTCGACACCCAGTTGCTGCCCGTGTTCGGCGATGAGCGGCTTGACCGGGTCACGCCAGGGGCTGTCCATCGCTGGTTCGACCGGTACAGCCTGACGGCCCCCGCCGGGGCGAATCGAGCCCTCGATGTGCTCCGGCAGATCCTGAACCATGCCCTAGCTTGCGGCCATGTAGCGAGCAATCCAACCGCCGGCGTCCGCCGGAACCCCCGACCGTTGCTCACGCGCTTCCTGTCTCGCGCCGAGATCGACCGGCTGCACGCAGCGTTGGACGAACACCGCGGACGCGGTCCCGGTCGTCAACAGGCAGACATCATTCGCTTGCTCCTGTTGACAGGGTGTCGCAAGGGCGAGATCGTCAACCTGAGCTGGTCGGAGTTTGGCTCCGACACGCTGCGGCTCTCGGACGGAAAGGCCGGTCCGCGGACGGTCTACCTCAACGAGGGGGCTCGAGCCGTTCTCCAGCGCCAGCCGCGCGGTCCGAGCCGGTTCGTGTTTCCGGCACTGAGCGATGCTTCCAAGCCGCGTTCGAGTGAGCTGTCGCTCTGGCGGAAGGTGCGGAAGCAGGCCGGAATCCAGGATGTTCGCCTTCACGATCTGCGGCACACGTTCGCCAGCCATGCCGTGATGCAGGGAGTGCCGCTGCCCGTCGTCTCGAGGCTGCTCGGGCACAGCCAATCCCGAATGACGCTTCGCTACGCTCACGTCAGTGACATCGAGGTGGAGGCTGCTGCGGAGCGAATCGGGGTCGGTATTGCGGAACTCCTCGACGCCGGAACGGCGGGGCTTGGTGGTCTGCATGCCGGCCGGGGCAGGCTCGGGAACGCCCTGTCCGGCATTCGGCACCCGGGGTTGGAACTGCGCCGAAGGGTCGCCCGTGCCGACTGGACGGTTGCGCACACCGCCGAGAGACTCGGGTGCACCCGCCAGACGGTCTCGCGACTGTTGCATGGCCGGAGCGGCGTTTCGCCGAAGATGGCGTTGGCGCTTGAACGGATCGGCTGGGGTCGAGCCGTGGACTGGCTGGGTCGTCAGGCGCGGTACGACCTCGCAGTGGAGAAGAGCGGGGGAGGCCTCCCAGCCCCTGGGTAGGACGATGCGGTGTGCCAGCAGCGTTAGGAGTTCCGTACGCGCCGCTCGTCAGATTCCGCGTGTCAATGGCAACCGAAAACTGCACACTTGTGGCAACTGAAGACTGCACACTTGTTCCGGGGCGGTAGCGGTTGGAGCAGGCGTCCGGGGTAGTGGTGCAGGACTCCGGTGTCGGCGGGAGGGAGCGGAGCGACCGGAGGCCGACACCGGACGCGCGGCGCGGCTGGGGGTTTGGCGGTCGATCACGGCGCGGCTTCCCTGCCCCGCTCGTCTGCGGCAGTCCGTAGCAGGTCCTGGTGGGCTCTCATCCGGTAGCTGTTGCCGCGGATATTGACGATGTGGCAGTGGTGCAGCAGGCGGTCGATGAGCGCCGCGGCCATGATCTCGTCGCCGAGCACGCCGCCCCATTCCTCAAAGCCCTTGTTGGACGTCAGGACGGTCGAGGCCCGCTCGTGCCGGGCGTTGATCAACTGGAAGAAGAGCACGGCGCCGTCCTGGCTGATCGGCAGGTAGCCGATCTCGTCGACGACCAGCAGCGCCGGGTGGGTAAGCACCCGGAGCCGCCGCGACAGGTTGCCGGCGGCCTTGGCTTCGGTCAGCGAGTCGATCAGCGCCGCCAGCGTGCCGTAGTAGACCCTGCGGCCCGACTCCGCGGCCGCGATCGCCAGGCTGATGGCCAGATGCGTCTTGCCCACTCCCGGCGGTCCCAGGAGGATCACGTTCTCTGCGCGCTCCAGAAAGCCGAGCTCGTGGAGGCTCTCGATCTGCTCGCGCTTGATGCTCGGCTGGAAGCTGAAGTCGAACTGCTCGAGCGTCTTGACCGCCGGCAGGCGCGAGGAGCGCATCGCCGTCTGCAGGCGACGGTTGTTGCGCAGGACGATCTGGGCATTGAGCAGCTCCTCGATCGCCTCGCCCGCGGTCACCGCGCCGCTGTCCGCCTGGGCCAGGATGCCGTCAACCGCCTCCAGCGCTCCGGGCAGTTTCAGGTCCGCCAGCATCGCTCGCAGCCGGGCCCGGCGGTCGCCGGCCAGCGCCTTCAACTGACCGCCTCCGAGTAGTCCCGCAGCGGCCGGCGCTGCACCTGCACCGTGGTCGCCAGTACCGGGCGAGACGGCTCGACCGTCGCCGGCGGGCTGCCCAAGCGCCGATACGGCGCAAGCGCCAGGGGGCGAAGCGCCTGGCGCTCGTCCCTCTCGAACCGGTCTGTGGGCCGCTCGCGCGTCGTGCCGTGAAGACGAACGTTGGCCGTGCCCTCGACCCAGCGCTCCGCCTGCTCATTCAGGTCCGCGTCGTTGATGAACTCCCGACCGTAGAAGAAGCCGGTCCGCACGTACCCGATCGGGCGCTCCACCTTGCCCTTGGTCTGCGCCCGGTACGGACGGCAGGCGCGAGGCACGAATCCCCAGTGGGCCGCGAATCGCAGAAACTCCGCGTTGACCACCAGGCCACCGCCCGAGAAACGGTCGTCCGACACCACCACGGACCGCATCTGGTCGAACAACAGCTCCCGCGGCACGCCGCCGAAGCGCTCGAAGGCGGCCTCAAGGCCCTCGAAGAGGACCGGCATCGTCTGCCGGGAGTAGAACCGCAGCCACAGAAGCCGGGAGTAGCCGAGCACCACCAGCAGCGCGTGGCGAATACCCCAGGACAGCTTGAACCTCCCGAAGTCCACCTGGCCCTGATGACCCGCCGGTGTCTCGAACCGCACCAGAGGCGCCTCCGGCGCCCGAGGCCGCACCGCCCGCACATGGTCCCGCACCCGGCTGTATCCGCCGTCGTAGCCCAGAGCGCGCACCTCGTCGAACAGGCGCTTCGCCGACAGCTTGGGGAACTCGTCCAGACGAACCGCGATCAACTCCTTGTAGGGGTCCAGCTTGTGCGGCGGCCGGGGCCGCGGCGAGTACTGGCTCCCGCCCGACGACAGGTCGCGCTCCAACTGTCCGGACTCGATCCACGAGTGGATCGTCCGGCGACTCACACCGAAACGCCTGGCCAGCTCCGCCTTCGAGACGCCAGCCTCCAGGTAGTGCCTCAACAACATCCTCGTCTCCCATCCGTGCATCCGCACCTCGCTCCATGGCTGTTGGCGAAGCCACCAGCATGGAACGGCCTGCGACCCCCGACACACCGCGAAGTGTGCAGTTTTCGACTGCCACAAGTGGGAGATTTACAGTTGCCCCTAACACCGCGCGCAGAGACAGATCGTTCTCCCGGCCAAGTGGTGCGTCTGACGCCCGGGTCGGTCCGATGGGAAGGGCGATCAGGACCGCGGCACGAAAGGAGTAGGAGGTTCGGTGCACGGCAGTTCGATTCCACGGTTCGACTGCTCGCCCGCGGTGCGATCGCCGTGTGAGCCTCCGGCACTTGCTTGCGCCCATCCGTTTCGTCAGGGTCTCGTCAGAATGATGTTGTACTTACGGAGCGCGTCGTGGAAGTCGGCACTGGCCATAAGGGGAGTAGCCATGGTGGTCGTCAGCTCTTTGATTGCCCGATCGAAGACGGCGATGCAGATGTCGCCCGTGAACCGAGAATCGTAGAGGAAACCGTCCGCCTCACTGATCTCCGCGTACACGAAGGAGGACAGAGACCGACCAGCAGCGTGGTTCGCGTCATGCACAACTGCGGTAGGAGCGCCGATCAACGTAGGACCGTCCTTGCGAAGGTCGACCAGATTCAGGTCGACTCGAGAGTTGATCCAGACGATTTCTCTCGCTCTGATTTCTTCGACCGGGATCTCTCTCTTGGTGCGGCGAGTGAAGCGACGTCGAACGACCGCCTCCAGGAAGCTGGTCCGCACATTCTCAGCCGCGTAGAGCACGCTGTACTGTCCATGAGCGTCGCTGAATCTGCTAGGCGCGGGCACTGCACCCAGCGGTCTGAGTGTGTGTCGAGTCCGAATCACTCGACACACTCGTTCGATGGAGAGCGGGCGAAGTTGAGTTCGGATGTGCCCGGCAACGTAGCCGCGCGTCATCCAAAGTCGCCTTGGGCGTACCCCTTGGCGGCTGACTCCACGCGGGCGATGTCGTTGCGTCGCAGAAGATCAATTGGTCTTGAGCCATCCAGAGCGTCATCTCGACTAGTGAGCCAACGCCACGCAGAGTAGTGACCGTCAAAGCTCGACAGAATGACTCCAAGGCCATCGAGTGGCTTGCCTCGTTCGTCCAATTGCTCAGCGGGAAACACGAGTCCCCGTTTGGCGCCCTCCCATCCGACGACTCGTCCCTTCTTGAGCCAGTTGTGGACAGATTGGCGGCTCTTCGCCCCTACTCGTTGGGCAAACTCGTCCGAGGTCAGCAGTTCGTCGCCCTCCTTCTCACCTACGCGGGTTCTTTGGGACAGCCGTCTCTCTGCTTCTTCATGGCCCAGAAGACGCGCCGGCGGCCCCGTGATGGTCTCTGCCTCTTCGGCCAGCGCTTCAGTCTGGTGACCATGAGCGACTGCCAAGAGGGCCGATCGCAGCGTGTCTGGATGCGCGAGGAGCGTGGCAACCACGGCTGTGTCCAAAGCGGCGACCGACTCGCGGATCTGGCTGACCGCCTCAGTGTTCGGCAGGCCGCCAGCCGCCGGATCCGCGAAGGCTTCCTTCGCCGGGCTCTCGCGGGCCCGTCGCTTCTTGTCTGGCGTGATCTTGTCCTCGGGTTCAGCTACCGGTAGCGGTTGCGCGAGCGCTTGCATGCGCTGAGTTTCGTCCATTTCGTCCAATCCGTCAAGCGTGCATCCTCCACGCGCAGCACCTGCGGGTGGAATCGCGGTCGCGGTGGCGGAGGAACTGTCGCCCGAAAACGTCAGGACCTACTGGCGGTCGTCCCGGCAGTTGACACCCACCGGACATGGATCTATAGCTCTACAACGACATGACTCGTCGTCCCGGGAGGGGCACAGCCGGTGCAACGCGAACAGCGACCGGGGCCCTACCGAAGGAGAGAGAGTTCCCTGATGAGTGAAGATTGGACAATCAAGGACAGTGCAGAACCGTCACCGATTCTGCTCATCACGATCCACGCTCCTCACACTATCCGTCTAGCTGATTCGGAGTTCGACTCAACCGTCTGGTCCTTGGCCTCCGCTGTGGTCGTAGAAGCGACGGCGTAGGGAAGTTGGCTTAGCCCGAAAGCGCCGCCAGCTTCTCGGTCAGGAGCGGGACGACCGCCTTGTAGTCCTCGACGATGCCGAAGCTGCAGTGCTTGAAGATCGGCGCGTCGGCGTCCGTGTTGATCGCGGCGACGACCTTGCTGTCGCCCATGCCGAGCAGGTGCTGGCTGGCGCCGGATATCGCGATGGCGATGTAGAGCTCGGGGGCCACCTTCTTGCCGGTCTGGCCGACCTGCCAGTTGGGGGGGACCCAGCCGGCGTCGCAGGCTGCGCGTGAGGCGCCCTGTTCGGCGCCGATCGCGTCGGCGAGTTTCTTCAGTTCCTGGAACGGCTCAGGTCCGCCGAGTCCGCGGCCACCGGAGACGATTACCGGCGCGTCCTCCAGGCGCACGCCTTCCTGAGCGGCCACCTCGCGGCCGGTGATGCGGATGCGCGGGGGATCGAGGTTCAGGTCAACGCTCGTGACATCGCCGGGCGAGGCCTGTTCGGGTGCCGGTTCAAAGCCCCGGGCCCGCAGCCAGACGACCGCCGGTTGCTTCTTCAGCCGGTAGATCGAGATCGCCTTGCCGCCGTAGGCCGTGCGCTGGGCCAGCAGGTGGTCGCCGTCCATGCGGATCGCGGCGGCGTCGGCCATCGAGCTGCCGCCCAGGCGGTGGGCGAGGCGGGGCGCGATCTCCTGGCTGTAGGTGTCGTTGCTGAGCAGCACCGCGACGTAGTCGCCGCCGCCCGCCGCGTGGAGTTGCTGGGCCGCCTGCAACGCTTGCTCGGGCTGGTAGTCCCGTAGCACTTCGTTGGCGCCGACCACCACACGGTCGGCGACGCCCGCGAGCCCCGCGACCGCGTCGTCCTCGGCGGGTCCGATCACCAGGGCGTGGAGTTCGCCGTCGACGCTCTCGGCAAGGGCGCGGCCGGCGCCGGCCGCGCCTTGCGCGGCGCGGTCGTAGCCGAGACTGCCCAGGACACAGACTGCAACGTTCGCCATCGGTCTTCCTTTCGTCCTTTCTTGTGCGGTGCCGGGATCAGCCGATCGAGGCGACGACTTCGTGGATGCGCTTCGCCAATTGGTCGACCCGTTCCTCCAGCGTGTCGCCTTCGGCCAGCTCGCACTCGACTTCGTCCGCCGGGATGAAGATCTCCTCGACCTCGAAGATCGATGAACCGGTCCGGATCTCCTCGCTGTCCACCTCCAGGTCGGCGAGACTCAGCTTCTGGAGCGGCTTGCGGTAGGACATCATGACGTCGCGCGTCTTCGGGATGCGGGGCACGTTGTCCTCGTTGTTCGTGATGGTGACGAGGAAGGGGGGGTCGGCCTCGGCGACCTCGATGCCGACATCGGTCTGACGGCGGAGGGTGACGGCGCCGTTGCCGGGCTGGAGGCTCTCGACGAAGCCCAACGCGGGCCGGCCGAGTTCCTCGGCCAACAGGCCGCCGGTCTGTCCCACGCCCCAGTCGCCCGACTCGCGGCCGACGAGGACGGCGTCGAAGGGGCCGCCGTCCTGCTCCAGTCGCCGTATCGCCGCCGCCAGCACGCGACCCACGGCCGCCGCGTCCGGGTTCGTGTTGCCGTCGCGTTCGACCAGGCAGGCCTCGTCGACCGTCATCGCCATCGCCTTGCGCAGGCAGTCCTCGGCCGAGGACTCGCCGTAGCAGAGGGCTGTGATGTTCACGTCTCCGCCTGCCGCTTCCCGGAACTGGAGAGCCGTCTCGACCGCGTTCTCGCAGAAGATGTTCGTCACCAGGTTCGCGCCGCCGCGCCTGGCGGCCTTGGCTGCGGGATCGATCTGGAAGTCTCGGGCGGGAACGTCCGGATCGAGAATCTGCTTCAGGCAGACGAGCAGTTTCATTTTCGGATCTCCTTGCAGGGCAGTCTCGCGTCTCCTTCGCCGGCTACCCGGTCTCCGCCGGGTTGCCGGCGCTGCTGTAGTCACCGCGGCTCAGCACCGCGGAGATCGCCATGCGGGTCACTTCCGCCACCACTTCGTCGCCGTCCAGCCGACCGTCGGCCCGATACCAGCGCGAGATCCAGAGGATCATCCCCACCAGGCTGAACGCTCCCACGGTGGGGTCGAGGCCGATGACCTTGCCCTCGTCGCGCAGGGCATCGAGGGTGTCGGCGATGAAGTCGACGTAATCGCGTTGCCTGCCGATGATGTCGGCACGGTCGTCGGGAAGCAGCCCCTCGAGCTCGTTGACCAGGATGGTCAGCGCCGAGGAGTCCTGAGTGATCAGCCGGGCGTGGCGGGTGACGATCGTCTCCAGGCGGGCCTGAGGATCCTGTACGCGGCGGGCCGGTTCGATGACCTGCTCGTCGAGCTGGTCCATGGCGAAGCTCATGATTGCGAACAGGAGGTCCTGCTTGCCCTTGATGTAGTAGTAGAGACCGGCCTTGGTCAGCCCGACCGCGGCGGCGATGTCGTTGATCGAAGTGGCGTGGTAGCCCTTGCGGTGGAAGATCCGCGCCGCGTTGCGGTAGATCTCGGCCCGCCGGTCCTGCTCGCCGTTGGCCGCGGTGGCGGCGGCCCGGAGGGTCGCGTTGTCCAGGGCAGTCATCGTGTCGAGGGTCCTTGGGGGGTCACGAAGAGTAGTCTACCGACCGCCCGGTAGGTTGGCAATGGACCAGGTGGATGAAGCGGGGCTAGGGCGCGGCCTGGTCGGAATCGCCAACCGCGTCCCAGAGCAGTTCCGCCACGTCCTTGACCTTGACGTCGCGGTCGCCGCGGCGCGCGTTCACGCCGTCGTCGAGCATGGTGGCGCAGAAGGGACAGCCCACGGCCACCACGTCGGCTCCGGTGTCGACCGCCTCCTGGGCGCGTTCCTGGTTCACTCGCTGATCGGGCGGCTCGTCGACGAAAGCCATGCCGCCGCCGCCGCCGCAGCAGAAGCTCGTGTTGCGGCTGCGCTGCATTTCGACCTGGCGCGCGCCGCCGACCTTCGCGAGCAGATTGCGGGGCGCCTCGTACTCGCCGTTGTGGCGGCCGAGGTAGCAGGGATCGTGGAAAGTGATCGTCGAACTCCCGTTCGAGCTGCCTGCGGCGTCGCGCCCGTCGAGACGGCCCGACTCCAGCAGTTGATCCAGGAACTGGGTGTGGTGGTAGACCTCGTAGCTGCCTCCGAAGTGCGGGTACTCGTTCCTGAACGAGTTGAAGCAGTGAGGGCAGGAAGTGACGACCTTGCGGACGCCGTAGCGTTGCATCGTCTCGACGTTGCCCTTGGCCAGCATCTCGAACAGGAACTCGTTGCCGACGCGGCGGGCGGGATCGCCGGTGCAGGACTCCTCGCGGCCGAGGATCGCGAACTTGACTCCCGCCTTCCGGAGCAGCTTCGCGGTGGCGCGGACCGTGTTCCGGTTGCGCTCGACCAGGGCGCCGCCGCAGCCGACCCACATCAGAACCTCGGCTTCGTGCGGATCGTCCATCTCGGCCATCACGTCGATATCGAGGCCCTCCGTCCAGTCGACCCGGCTGAACTGCGTGCCCGCGAACGGATGCTGGCGCGACTCGAGCGAGTTCATCATGTCCATCATCCCTTCCGGGAAGTCCGCCTCCTCCATGACGAGGAAGCGCCGGGCGTCGACGATCTTCGGCATCTGCTCGATGTGGACCGGACAGGCCTCCATGCAGGCGGCGCAGGTGGTGCAGGCGAACAGCGCCTCCGGCGAGACGGCCGTCTCCTGGTCGATGATCGGCAGGAGTTCGTCGCTTCCGTCGGCGCCGCTTCCGTTCCCGTTGCCGTTTCCGTTGAGCAGGAGCTGGTCGCCCTGCCTGCGCATCAGCCGCTGCAGGTCAAGGATGATGTCCCGTGGCGAGAGTGACTTGCCCACGGTGTTCGCCGGGCAGACGTCGGTGCAGCGGCCGCACTCGGTGCAGGCGTCGAAGTCGAGCAGGTCCTTCCAGGTGAAGTCGCCCAGGTGATTGATCCCGAACCGCTCGGCGGTCTCGAAGTCGATCGGCTTGAGGGAGCCGCCGTAGCCGTCCAGGTTGGCGGTGAAGATGTTCAGCGGCGCCGTGAAGATGTGGGACATCTTGCTGAACGGCACCCAGGCGATGAAGCCGAAGGCCACGACCAGGTGGAACCACCAGATGGCGACGTGCCCGGTCTGCATCGCCGCGTCGCTCATCACCGGATCCGATGCGAGCGCGAACACGTTGCCGATCGGCGACCACGCGGCCCACGGGTCGTCGGTGACGGCGATCCGCCAGCCCTCGACCATGAAGCCGGTGAGCGCCATGACGAAGATGGTGACCAGAATCCAGCTCGCTTCGTCGGTGTAGACCAGCAGCTTCGGCTTCGAGATCCAGCGGCGGACCGCGGCCAGGGCGACCCCGACCATCACGAACAGGCCGAAGATGTCGACGATCAGGGACTGGAAGATCAGGTAGAAGTGCCCCTTCATGATGTGCAGGGGCGTGTCGTGATGAATTGCGACCACGGTGGTGGCCAGGAACAGCACGATGAAGCCGGTGTAGACGAGCGTGTGGAAGACGCCCGCGTAGCGGCTCCTGATCGTGCGCCCCTGACCCACGGCGTTCCTGAGGAAGAGCTGCAGGCGCTCGGCCGGCCGGTCGAAGCGGATTGCCGGCTGGCCGGCTCGCCAGCGCCGGATCTTGAGCCAGAAACCCCAGCCGAAGACCGCCAGGGTGGGGACCATCAGCACGTACACCAGCCAGGTGTACTCGATGTTCCAGAAGACCTCTCGGGTTGCCTGCGTGGGGTCCATGGAGGGCACTGTACCGCCGACTCGAAACATCCGGCAATGCCGGTCAGTCGCCGGGCCGGCTTAACCTCTTGTTCATGAATAACTTACAGTGAGTCGGGCGCTCGCACCGTATCCGGTGCGGAATGGCTGTAAGTTGCTGATAACAAAGGGCTTACAAGGTATCAAGATGGTTGCTTTCCGCAGAGTTTTCCGCAGATTCTGCGGACTCCGGGCGGCGCCGGACCGCCCTCAGGGCGTCGTCGCGCGGGGATATCCCAGTTCGGTGAGGGTCTGCTCGATTTCGTCGAGGATCGCCGGATCGTCGATCGTCGGCGGCACCGTCCAGGACTCGCCGTCGGCGATGCGGCGCATCGTGCCCCGGAGCACCTTGCCGGACCTCGTCTTCGGCAGGCGCTCGACGATCGCCGCGACCTTGAACGACGCGACCGGGCCGAGCTGGTCGCGCACGCTCTGCACGAGTTCCGGGACGATCTCGGCCTCGGTACGGCTCGATCCCGCGTACAGCACCGCCAGCCCCAGGGGCACCTGTCCCTTGAGCGAGTCGGCCACTCCGATAACTGCGCATTCGGCGACGTCCTGGTGTGAAGCCAGAATCTCCTCCATGGCGCCGGTAGACAGGCGGTGGCCGGCGACGTTGATCAGGTCGTCGGTCCGGCTCATGATGTAGAGGTAGCCGTCGTCGTCCAGGTGGCCGGCGTCGCCCGTCTCGTAGTAGCCGTCGTACTCGCGGAGGTAGGACTCGATGTAGCCCTCGTCGTTCTGCCACAGGGTCGGCAGGCAGCCGGGCGGCAGCGGCAGGCGCAGCGCGATCGCGCCGTTCTCGCCGGGCGGCACTTGCCGGCTCGAGCCTCGCGTGCCGGCGTCGTCGTGGTCGAGAATCCGCACGTCGTACCCGGGCACGACCTTGGTCGGGGAGCCATGCTTGACCGGCAGGGCGCCCAGGCCGACGCAGTTGGCGGCGATCGCCCAGCCGGTTTCGGTCTGCCACCAGTGATCGATGACCGGAACGCCCAGCTTGTCCTCGGCCCACTGCACGGTGTCCGGGTCGGCGCGTTCCCCGGCCAGGAACAGGGTGCGAAGGCAGCTCAGATCGAGCTTCCCGATCAGTTCGCCGCGCGGGTCCTCCCGCTTGATCGCGCGGAACGCCGTCGGCGCCGTGAACAGCGCCGCGACGTTGTGTTCCGATATGACGCGCCAGAAGGCGCTGGCGTCGGGCGTGCCGACCGGCTTCCCCTCGTAGAGCACCGTGGTGCAGCCGTGGATCAGCGGGGCATAGACGATGTAGGAGTGTCCGACCACCCAGCCGATGTCCGACGCGGCCCAGTAGACCTCACCGGGCGACACGCCGTACACGTTGGCCATGCTCCAGTCGAGGGCCACCAGGTGGCCTCCGTTGTCACGGACGACGCCCTTGGGAACGCCGGTCGTGCCGGAGGTGTACAGGATGTAGAGCGGGTCGGTGGCCTGGACCGGGACGCAGTCAACGGCTTCGGCCGCTGCCATCGCGTCGTGCCAGTCGCGGTCGTCCGAGCCGAGTTCGGCGGCGTGCTGGGAACGCTGGAGCATGACGGTCGCGACCGGCTTGTGGGCCGACATCGCGATCGCCTCGTCGAGAAGGGGCTTGTACTCCACGATGCGGGCGGTCTCGATGCCGCAGGAAGCGGCGACGACGACCTTCGGCCTGGCGTCCTCGATCCGGGTCGCGAGTTCCCTGGCGGCGAAGCCGCCGAAGACCACGGAGTGGATGGCGCCGATCCGGGCGCAGGCGAGCATGGCGACGGCTGCCTCCGGCACCATCGGCATGTAGATCAGGACCCGGTCGCCGGCTTCGACGCCGAGGTTGCGCAGCACGCCGGCGAGCCGCGCGGTCTGCTCCCGCAGCTCCGAGTACGAGAGGATGCGCTTCGTGCCCGTGACGGGGCTGTCGTGGATCAGTGCCGGCTGGTCGCCCCGTCCCGCCTCGACGTGCCGGTCGACAGCGTTGTAGCAGGTGTTGACCTCCGCTCCGGCGAACCAGCGGTAGAACGGCGGGTTCGCGTCGTCCAGTACGCGGTCCCAGCGCCTGTGCCAGGAGATCGCCTCGGCGGCCTCGGCCCAGAACCCCTCCGGGTCGGTCCGGGCCCGGTGCAGTGTCTGTTCGTAGCGGGTGCTCACGGCTGACCGCTGCGGACGTCCTCCCAGATCCCGACGTCGAACCGGCCGAGCGAGTTGGCCGCGCCGCGGAACATCGCGTTCGTGTTGAACTCCATCGCGATGGAGCCGTCCCTGCCGACCGCGATGATGCCGCCGTCACCGGGCTTCAACGTCTCGCCGATGACCGTGCGCGCGGCGTCTTCGACGGAGAGACCGGCATACTCGATGAGCGCCGAGACGTCGTAGGCCACGGTGTGGCGGATGAACTCCTCGCCCCTGCCGGTGCAGGAGATCGCCGCCGTCTCGTTGTTCGCGTAGGTGCCGGCGCCGATGAGGGGCACGTCGCCGACGCGGCCGATCTGCTTGTACATCGTGCCCCCGGTCGAGGTGGCCGCCGCCAGGTTGCCGTAGCGGTCCATGGCCACCGCGCCGACGGTGCCGAGATGGGAGGCGCCGCCCTGGTCACGTTCCGGCCCTGCGTTGCCGGTGTAGTCGCCCTCGGGACTCGGGGCTCCGTCGCGTTCCGAGCTGCTGCCTCTCCGCCGGCTGCGGATCTCGCGATAGCGCTCCAACTGCGGCGCGGTCGTGAAGTAGGCCTGGACGTTCCGGCGCACGCCGGCTCTCACCGCGAAGTTGTCGGCGCCCTGGCCGGCGAGGAGCACGTGCGGCGTGTCCTCCATGACGTGCCGGGCCAGTCGCACCGGGTTGCGGACGTTCTTCACGCCGGCCACCGCGCCGCAGGCGAGGGTGCGGCCGTCCATGATCGCGGCGTCCAGCTCGTGGGTGCCGATGGAGGTGAACACGGAACCGCGGCCCGCGTTGAATCGGGGGTCGTCCTCTAGCGCGGCGACCACCTCTTCGACCACGCGGAGGCTCGCTTCGCCCGCCGCCAACTGCTCGCTGCCGAGCGACAGGACAGAGCTGAGGGCCTGGTAGTAGTCCTCGGCGTTTGTCGTGTCGCGACGGGCGCTGCCCGCGCCTCCGTGGATGGCGAGGGACCACTCGGGGACCGGCGCTGCTTCGGCTTCGCTTTCCTGGTTCAAGTCCTGTTGCTCTTCCGCGTTCTCGCTGCGTTCCGCCGAACCGCACGAGGCCAGACCCATCGCCAGGACCGCGCAGGCGACCACCGGGAGAGTCGGGGGACGCAGTCGAGAACCGTTCACCATGTGCAGGCCCCGTGGTCCTTGAGGGCCTGTCAGGGCGAAGACCAAGGGGCGCCGGCCGGAACCGGAGCGGTGGACGTTAGCACGGTGGTCCCCGGTGCCGGTGGGGCATAATGCGCGCTCGGTGGCCAACACGAAACGTCTGTCGGACTACGAAGACGAGCGGGACCAGGACGCCTTCTGGGAGGCGATTCGTCCTGCCGACGAACCCATGCGGCATCGCTGGTTCCTGCCCGCGGTCGTCGTGATCCTCGCCGTCAGCGTGCCCTGGTACCTGCCGCCGTCGGTGGGTGGCCGGCTGGCGGCCGGCCTGCCCGTCTGGACCTGGATCACGATCGTCTGCGGCCTGGCCCTGGCGGTGATCACGGCGTACGCTTCGTTGCGCCTCTGGCGGGACGGCGCCGGCGAAGGCGGTGGCGCCGCGGATGACACGGCGTCGGCGGCCGCGTCCAGGGAGAACCCGTGAACACCTCCGTCCCCGAGGTGACCTTCGGGCCGGGCGCCTTGGCGGTTCTCGGCGGTTACCTCGTCGTCATGCTCGGCCTCGGCCTGCTCGGCCGCCTGAAGCAGAGGGAACGCTCGCTTCGGGACTTCTACCTCGGCGGCTCGACCTTCGGTTTCGCGGTCCTGTTTCTGACCCTGTTCGCCACGCAGTACAGCGGCAATACGCTGCTCGGCTTCGCCGGGCGGTCCTACGTGCAGGGGGCGACCTACATCGTCAGCGTGACCTTCATGGTCCTCGTCATCACGGTGTTCATGATCTACGCGCCGCGTCTGTTCCGGCTGGCCCGGCGCTTCGGCTACATCACGCCGACGGATTTCGTGTACCACCGGTTCGGCTCCCATGCGCTGCGCGTCCTGTGTGTCGTACTCCTCTGCTGGGGCCTGGCGAACTATGTGCTCGAGCAACTCGTGGCGATGGGCCACGGCGTCGAGGCGATCAGCGGCGGTCGCATGAGCTTCATGCAGGGCGTGCTGCTGCTGGTCGGCGTGATGCTGATCTACGAGTCGCTCGGCGGCATGCGGGCGGTGGCCTGGACCGACGCGGTGCAGGGTTCGCTGCTGCTGTGCGGCTGCGCCGTGATTCTCTACACCCTGGTGACCGCGGACGGCGGGCTTGCGGCGGCGTCGGAGGGGATTCGCGCCACGGCGCCGGAGAGGCTCGAGGCGCCGGACGCGCGCGGTCTGCGGACCTGGGTCAGCACGCTGCTGATGCTCGGCCTCGGCGTCGCGCTGTACCCCCACGCGATCCAGCGCATCTTCGCCGCGAAGGGCGAGAAGAGCCTTCGGCGGTCGCTGGCGGCGATGGGCTTCATGCCGCTGGGCACGACCCTGCTCGCCTTCCTCATCGGCTTCATCGCGCTGAGCCGGTTCCCCGGACTCTCTCAGCTCGAGAGCGACAAGGTCACGATCTACGTCCTGGGCGGTCTGATCGACCGTTCGCCGGTCATGTACTGGCTCATCGTCATGGTGTTCGCGGCGGTCGTGGCGGCAATCATGTCGACTGCGGATTCGGCCCTCCTGTCGATCGGGTCCATGTTCACGAAGGACATCTACAAGAGCTACTTCCGCCGCGAGGCGTCGGCCCGCGAGATGCTGATCGTCGGCAAGACGTTCGCCTGGGGCGTCATGGCGATCCTGATCCTGATGGCCTGGGTGTCGCTGGAAACGGAGAGTTCGATCTGGGTGCTGATCGAGCTGAAGCTCGAGTTCATGGTCCAGCTCTCGCCGGTCTTCATGCTCGGGGTCTACTGGCGGCGGATGCCCGCTTCGGCCGTTCTGGCCGGCATGGTGCTGGGCACCCTGCTCACTCTGGTCATCTGGTGCGGCGCCGCCTTCGACGTGTGGGCGACCCGCAGCCCGTGGGGGGTGGGCGCCGGCGTCTGGGGCCTGCTCGTGAACTACGGCATCTGCGTCGGCTGGACCGTGCTTCGCCCGGACCCGCGGCCCGCGACCGTCCCGGCGTGAGGATCTTCCCGGCATGAATGGAGCGGTGCGCAGGCGCCGGGTGTTCTCCGGCATTCAACCGTCCGGAGTGCTGCACCTGGGGAACTACCTGGGCGCCGTGAAGCACTGGGCCGCGCGCCAGGACGACCGCGAGAACTTCATCTGCGTCGTGGACCTGCACGCGATCACCGTGCGCCAGGATCCGGAGGCGCTGCGCTCGGGCACGCGCGAGTTGACGGCGATGCTGTTCGCCTGCGGCATCGACCCGGAGCGAACGACCCTGTTCGTCCAGAGCCACGTGCGCGCGCACGCGGAGGCCGCCTGGATCCTGGGTTGCGCCACACCGATCGGCTGGCTCGAGCGGATGACGCAGTTCAAGGCGAAGTCGGAGCGCCGGGGAGGCCGCGAGCGGATCGGGGTCGGTCTGTTCACGTACCCGGTGCTGCAGGCGGCCGACATCCTGCTTTACGACGCGGACGAGGTGCCGGTCGGGGAGGATCAGAAGCAGCACGTCGAGCTGGCGCGGGACATCGCGGGCCGTTTCAACCACATCTACGGCGAGACCTTCGTCCTGCCCGAGGCGGTCATTCCGACCGCGGGCGCGCGGGTGATGGCTCTCGACGATCCGACCGTCAAGATGTCGAAGAGCGAGACCGCCGGGCGTGGCCATGCCGTCCGTCTCACCGACACGGACGACGAGATCCGGCGTTCGCTCAAGCGCGCGGTCACCGACTCGGGGCGCGAGATCGAGTTCAGCGACGACCCGGCCAGGGCGGGCGTCAATAACCTGCTCCTGATCTACCAGGCGATCATGGATCGCAGCGAGGGCCAGGTGCTGGCCGACTTCGCCGGCGCTCGCGGCTACGGCGACCTGAAGATGGGCGTCGCCGAAGCAGTGATCGAGGTGGTGGCGCCGATCCGGCGGCGCTACGAGGAGCTGATGGCCGCGCCGGAAGAGCTCGACCGGCTGCTCGCGATCGGCGCGGAGCGCGCCCGCAAGGTCGCCGAGCCGAAGGCGGCGGAGATTCGCCGGTTGGTGGGCTTCGCCTAGGAGCCGCGTCAGGAGTGGGCGCGGATCAGTTTCTCGATCCGCTCCATTCCGCGCTCCAGGGTCTCCATCGACGGACCGAAGCTGAGCCGGCAGTAGCTGTGGTAGCGCGCGTTGCGGCGGCGCTGGCCGGGGTTCACGTCGAAGAAGACGCCCGGAACCGTGATGACCTGGACTTGGAGCAACGCCTTGAAGAACTCGATGCCGTCGTTCAACGGCGCCGGCAGGCCGGCCAGGTTGCCCCAGACGTAGAAGGCGCCGCTGGGCTCGTGTTCGACCTTGATGCCCAGGCCGCGCAGCCGGTCGACGAGGAACCTGCGCTTGCGGGCGAACTCGGCCTGGATCGCCCGCGTCTCCTGCAGCGCGAGTTCCGGCTCGAGCAGCGGCACGGCGGCTTCCTGGAAGGGGTGGTTGCCTCCTCCGTCCAGGAAGGAGCCCGCGCTGGTCACCCGGTCGATCACGCTCACGGGCCCGACGATCCATGACACCCGCCAGCCCGGATAGCGCCAGTTCTTCGTCAGTCCGTCGACCAGGATCACGGGGTCGCGGTTCACGTCGTCGACGTGCGCGGCCGCCGAGACCATTCGGGCGGTGTCGGCGATCTGCTCGGGGGTTCGGGGGGGCGCCGGCGTGTAGATGTAGTGCGAGTAGAACTCGTCGAGGATGAAGGTGCAGGCGTTGTCGCGGGCGACATCGACCCACTCGGCCAGGAGATCGCCCTCGACCAGTTGGCCCGTCGGATTGCAGGGATTGCTGCACCAGAGCGCGGAGAGGCCGCGGCCGACGATCTCCTTCTCGAGCAGCCGCCGCGAGGCGCGGTAGCCGTGGGCCGCGTCGAGCAGGATGGGAATCGGAATGAAGCCCTTGAAGGCGGTCAGGAGCTCCTCGTAGGCGGTGTAGTCGGGGATGAAGTGGCCGAGGTTCATCTCTCCCATCGCCGCCGCGATCCGGGTCATGGCCGGCCGGCCGCCGGGAGCGATGCTCACGTTCTCCCGCGTGTACTGCGAGCGCTTGTCGCGGCGATAGAGGAAGTTGTAGAGATCGGCGACCCGCTCGCGCAACTCGTCGATGCCGTCGACCGGCGCGTAGGTCTGGCGGCGCGGGTCGATGTGGAGTTCGTCGCGGCGGGGCGGCGCCCCCGGCAGCGGACCGACCTCGGGCGAGCCCTGGCCGAGGTTGTACCAGGTGCGGCCGTCGGCGCCGTGGCCGGCGGCCGCCGCGCGGTGCATCACGTAGATGACGCCGGTCCGCGGCACCCGGCGAAAGCCGGGCGTTTCGGGGTCGGCCACGGTGCCGGTGGCGGTCGGGGTGACTTCCTCTATCATCTTCGGCCGATGTGCTTCGTGGAGCGGGCCGTGGCCAACAGCCGATCGAGCCCTTTTCGACTTTGGGCGGCCGAGCTTATTCGAGTGGGTCCGGCGTCGCGAGGGGTTTGGTTCCGGGGGCGTTCGTGACCCTCGAGCCGGTGCTGAGTCATCTGCTTTCCGCTCGGCCCGCGCCGCTGGCCGGCGGCGACGATCCGGCCGGCTGGTACCGGTCCTTCCGCGAGGAGGTGCTGTCGCCGTGGCAGGCGCGCGCGAACGGCGGCGCCGACCCTTCCGGCCGCGATCATTTCGCCCATGGTCTGCTCGGCGGTTTCGTCGCCGATCGTCCGGCCTGGGCGATGGTGGCGGGGCATCAGGCGGCGGTGAGGCGTCTGGCCTGGGAACGGGGCGGCCTGGATCTGGTCCCTGACGGCGGCATCGTCGCCTTCTGCGCCAGCGAGGAGGGGGGCGCGCATCCGCGCGCCGTTCACTCCTCGCTCAGGAAGGCGCCCGACGGTGGGTTCCGCCTCGAGGGTCAGAAGAGATGGGCCACCCTGGCGCCCTCCGCGGCCGCGCTGCTGATCATCGCCTCCCTGGGCCGTGACGGCGACCGCAACCGCCTGCGGGCTCTGTGCGTGCCGAGCGACAGGAGCGGGGTCAGTATCGCCCCAATGGATCTGGGCGACCGGAAGCCGTCCAATCCCGAAGTACGACACGCCGTCGTCGATCTGAGCTCCGTTCCGGTTGCGGCCGGCGAGGTGATGGACGGCGACGGTTACACGGACGCGATCAAGCCCTTCCGGACGATCGAGGACCTGTACATCGGCGCCGCGACGACCGCGTACAACGTGGCGCTTGCCCGGCGGTCGGGATGGCCCGAAGCCGCGGTGGAGGACCTGCTGCTCCTGCTCGTCGCCGCCGGCGCGCTGGCCTTCGGCCCGCTGGACGAGCCTGCCGCGCACCTCGGGGTCGCCGCCCTGTCCAGGACGACGGCCCGGGTTCGCGCCGACCATGCGGAGCACTGGGCACTCGTGGACGAGACCGCGGCCGCGGCCTGGCGCCGCGCCACCGGCGGTGGCGCGGTGGCCGCGCGCGCCAAGGAACTCCGGCGGCAGGGGGCCTGGGCGCGGCTCGCCGCGTCGTCGACCTGAACCCGGCCATGCTCGACCGCATTCGCAGCTTCTTCGGTGAACGGATCGACCCCGAGCGGGCGGACGATCCGGACGCTCGCCTGCGGCTGGCGGCGGCAGCGCTGATGGTCGAGGTCATGCGCGCCGACTTCGATGCGGCGGAGGAGGAGAAGGAGGCCGTGCTGGCCGGCGTCAGACGGCATCTCGGGCTCTCGGAGGGCCAGACCAGCGAACTGGTGGAGCTGGCCGAATCGGAAACCGGGGGCTCGGTCTGCCTGTACGAGTTCACGCGGCTGATCCACGACTCCTTCGACAACGCCCGCAAGGGCCGGCTGATCGAGGAGCTGTGGCGGGTGGCGTTCGCCGACCGCGTGCTCGAAGCCCAGGAGGAGCTTCTGATCCGGAAGATCGCGAGGCTTCTGCACCTCCCGCACGCCGACTTCATCGCCGCCAGGCAGCGGGCCCGGGGCCGCGTCCAGGAGGGCGCCGGGCAGTGACGGCGACGGAGACTCCGGCGGCATCGCAGCCGTCCGACCTGCATCCGATCGAGGCGAGCGCGCTGCACGCGCGCCGCGAACGGGTCTTTCTCATCCTGGCGGGACTGTTCCTGGGCTCGATGACGATGCTGAACATCCTCGGCGTCACGCGGTTCCTGGACCTGAGCTTCACGATCTTCGGGCTGCGCGTGCCGATGCCGCTGGCGATCGGCGTGCTTCCCTATCCGTTGACCTTCCTGTGCACGGACTTCATTTCCGAGATCTACGGCCGCAAGCGGGCGAACTTCCTGGTCTGGGTCGGCTTCCTCGTCAACATCTGGCTCGCCGTCATTCTCTGGCTCGGCGGCGCGTTGCCCGGGTTCGACGCGCCCGTGCCCGGTCCGGACGGCCGGCTGCCGATCTTCTTCGAGATCCGGACGATGACGCTGGGCGTGATCGCGGCGTCGATGATCGCCTACCTGAGCGCGCAGCTCTGCGATGTCTGGGTCTTCCACTTCTGGAAGCGGCTGACGAAGGGACGGCACCTGTGGCTGCGAAACAACGGATCGACCGTGGTCAGCCAGTTCGTCGACTCGTTCTCCGTCATCACCATCACCCACTTCGCCGCGGGTGCGATTCCCATCGAGAGCGGGGAACCGATCTGGCCGCAGTTGTGGGTCTTCATCGGCACGGCCTACGTGTTCAAGTTCGGGGCGGCCGCGGTCGATACGCTGCCCTTCTACCTGGGTACGCGCTGGTTGCGCCGGTATCTCCAGATAGAGGAAGAGTAGCGCCCCGAAACCCCTCGCAGGCTCGGTGTTTCGGCCCATCCCGTCCTCTCCCAGGGGCTTGCGCCTCGACTCACATGTAGCGTTCTACGGCGCAAGCCCCTAGAATTCGTCGCCTTCGGGAGCGGTGGAGCGATGAGCAACTCAGCGGACAACTGGAACCCGACGTCCTGGCGGAGCGCCGACGTGCGCCAGCAACCGACCTATGCCGACCAGGAGGCGCTTCAGGCCGCGGCCGTCAGGCTTGCCGCGCTGCCGCCGCTCGTGACCTCCTGGGAGGTCGAGACACTGAAGGGGCAGTTGGCCTCCGCGGCGCGCGGCGAGCGCTTCGTCCTCCAGGGCGGGGACTGCGCGGAGAGCTTCGCCGAATGCACGTCCGACTCGATCACGGCGAAGCTGAAGATTCTGCTCCAGATGAGCCTGATCCTCACCCACAGTCTGAAGAAGCGGGTGATCCGCGTCGGCCGCTTCGCGGGTCAGTACGCCAAACCGCGGTCGTCCGACACCGAGACCCGCAGTGGCGAGTCACTGCCGTCCTACCGGGGCGACCTGGTCAACTCCCTCGACTTCAACGCCGCCGCGCGCGAGCCCGACCCGCTCAACCTTCTGCGCGGCTACCAGCGTTCGGCGCTGACCCTGAACTTCATCCGGGGCTTGATCGATGGCGGCTTCGCCGATCTGCACCACCCGGAGTACTGGAACCTCGACTTCGTGGACCACTCGACGAACGCGGCCGAGTACCAGCGCCGGGTCGAGTCGATCGCCGATTCGCTGAAGTTCATGGAGACCCTCTCCGGTGTCGAGGTCGGCCAGATCGACCGCGTCGACTTCTACGCGAGCCACGAAGCCCTGCACCTCATCTACGAGCAGGCGCAGACCCGGACGGTGCCGCGGCGGGAGGGCTGGTACAACCTTTCGACCCACCTGCCGTGGATCGGGCTGCGGACGGCCTTCCCGGGCTCAGCCCACATCGAGTACGCGCGCGGCATTCGCAACCCCCTTGGCGTCAAGGTGGGGACCGGCATGAACCCCACGGACGTGGCGAACCTGGTCGACGTGCTGAATCCCGACGGCGAGGAGGGGCGGCTCGCGCTCATTCACCGCTGCGGCGCCGAGAAAGTGGCTCATGAGCTGCCGCCGATCATCGAGGCGGTCTCGGCCACCGGCAAGCCGGTGCTCTGGATCTGCGATCCCATGCACGGGAACACGAAGAGCACGTCCGACGGCATGAAGACGAGGGACTTCAACGCCATCCTGTCGGAGCTCGAGCAGGCGTTCGACCTCCACGCCGAGCACGGCACCATTCTGGGCGGTGTCCACTTCGAACTCACCGGCGAGGACGTCACCGAGTGCACCGGCGGCGCCCGCGGTCTCGACGAGCGCGGACTGCGCCGGGCCTATCGCTCCCAGGTCGATCCGCGGCTGAACTACGAGCAGGCTCTGGAGATGGCGTTGCTGGTTGCGCGCAAGGGGGCCCGGACTCCTTGAGGGTTGCGGCGCCCTGAGGGGTTACTATTGCGGCGCCGTTTCGCGAATGAGCGCCTGCATCCATGTCCCCGGCTAGCCAGAGTTTCCGCTTCCGCGAGTCCCGCCGCCTGCTGCGGGAGGCGCCGGTTCGCCTGTCGGTGCCCGGCGAGGACGGGGAACTCGTCGCCCGGACCCGCGACATCGCGATCGGCGGCATGTTCGTGGCCACGCCTGACGTTCGCCCCGTGGGTACGGGTACGGCGTTCGTGCTTGAACTGGGGTCCGCGGACGCGTCCGACACGGTCCGGGGTGAGGCCGCGGTGGTCTGGGTGCGGGAGGCGCCGGGCGGCGCCGATCAGCCGGCGGGAATGGGCATGCAGTTCACGCGCGTCGACCCGCCTGGAGAGGAACGGCTGGCGATGTTGTTCTCCGAACCGCCGGACGAGGCCGCTGGTTCGGACGCCGCTCCGGAAGCGCCTCCGCCGGCGCCTGCCGAAGCGGAGGAGGCGGAACCGGCGCCAGCCGAACCGGACGAGGTCGAGACAGAGGACGCCGAGACGGAGGACGCCGGGACAGAGGACGCCGGGACAGAGGGGGTCGAGACGGTGGACGACACGCCGGACGACGCCAGCGAGGAGAGGGAAGAGCCGGAGGCGACCGCGGTCGAGGACGACGGCGATGTCGGCGAACCGCGCGCCGAGCTGTTCGGCGACCTCGCGGGCGACCAGGACGACTGGATGAACCGGGAGTCCGACAGACCCTCCTGGGTCTGGCCGACGGTGGCTGGGGTCATCCTGGTCGGCATCCTGCTGATCTTCCTGGGCCGGCCGCTGATGCGGCTCGTCGGCATGGGTGGAAACGGCGGCGAAGAGCAGCCGGCTCCTGTAGCCCAGAGCTTCGAGGTGGCGGCGCCGGCCGAGGAACCAGGCCGGCCCGTGGATCCGCCCGCAGCCGCCCGGCCTGCGACCGAGTCCGCGCCGGAACCGGTCGCCGCCGAAGTTCCTGAGCGGGCGACAACCCCGGCTTCCGAGCCTGCAACCCCGTCTTCCGAGCGGGCAGCGCCGCCTCCCGAGCGGGCAGCCCCACCTCCCGAGCGGGCAGCCCCGCCTCCCGAGCCGGTTGCCCGGCCGCGCCCTTCGGCGCCTCCACGGTCGGGTCCGGCGCCGGGCGCACCGCCCGTCAACGCGACCGCTCTCCGCTCGATCACCGCCTCGGTGCGGGATGACCGGACGCTGGTCGAGATCACCGGCAACGCCCCCTTCGAGCGCCACCATGTGATGCCGCTGGACGCGCCGCCGCGGTTGCTCGTGCGGTTGATCGGCGTGCAGCGGGACTACAACGCGAGCGCGGTCAGCGCACCCCGGTTGCGTGGTGTGCGCACCGGCGTTCATGGCAGGGGAGCGACGCGGAACCTGCACGTGGTGCTCGACCTGGCGGCGCCCAACGTCGTGGCGACGGTCGAGCGGCGCGGCGACCGGGTCGTCGTCAACCTTTCGGATTGACCCTGGCGGAGTCCGCCGGCAGAGAACGCGCGCCGGCGGCGTCGAGCGGGGCGCCACGGGTCGCCGCCGGCATCGTCGTCAGCCGCGTTCTCGGCCTTGCGCGGGAGGCCGTCATCGCGGGCCTCGCCGGCGTCGGCGCGTTGACCGACGTTCTGACGGTCGCCTTTCGCGCACCGAACATCCTGCAGAATCTGCTCGGCGACCAGGCTCTGTCGGCGTCGTTCATTCCGGTCTACAGCCGGTTGCTGGCGGAGGGCCGCCGGCGCGAGGCCGGGGCCGTGGCGGGAGCCGTCTTCGGGCTGCTGTTTGCCGCGATGGCCGCCTTGAGCCTGCTTGGCGTGCTCCTGGCGCCGTTCATCGTGCGCGTGGTGGTAGCCGGCTTTGCCGCGGACGCGGAGGCGGTCGCCGCCGGAACCGCGGCGATCGATCGTCTGGAGTTGACCACGACGGCTGTTCGAATCTGCGTGCCGATGGCGGCGGCGATCACGCTGTCGGCCTGGTGTCTCGGGATCCTGAACAGTCATCGTCGCTTTCTGTTGCCGTACCTGGCGCCGAGCTTCTGGAACGCGAGCGTGATCGCCGCGGTTCTCTTCGTGGCGATGCGTACCGCGAGCGGGGACGCCGACCGGGTCGAAGCGCTCGCGCTCGCGGCCTGCTGGGGCGGTCTCGCCGGGGGCCTCCTTCAGTTCGGTGTGCAGCTGCCCCTGGTTCTCCGGGTGACGGAGGGGCTGCGCCCTTCGCTCAGCCTGCGTGTTCCGGGCGTTCGGACAACCCTGAGCAAGCTGGGGCCGGTGATCGCCGCCAGGGGCGCGGGAAGTCTCGGCGCGTACGCCGATCTGTTCCTGGCTTCGCTCCTGGCGGTGGGAGCGACGGCGGCCCTGGGTTTCGGCCAGCGTCTCTATCTGCTGCCGATCTCCCTCTTCGGCGTGTCCGTGGCCGCCGCGGAGTTGCCGGAGTTGTCCCGCCTGGGCGGCGATCGGCGGGAACGGACTGCGAACGCCGCGGCGCGGACGATGCGCTCCCTGTCGGCGATGTCCTTTCTGGTGGCCCCGACCTTCGTGGGCTATCTGGCGCTGGGATTCGGGATCGTTGGCGCGGTGTACCGCCGCGGGGCGTTCGGGAGTGCCGACAACTGGCTCGTGTTCCTGGTGCTCGCGGCCTACTCGCTGGGCCTCCTGGCTTCGAGCGCGTCGCGACTGCTGCAGAGCGTGTTCTTCTCGCTCGGAGATACTCGGAGCCCGGCCCTCATTTCCGTGATTCGCATTGTCGTCGCGGCCGGTGTGGGACTTGTGCTGATGACTCTTCTCGACCGGGTCTCGGTCACTGACGCGTTGCCGTCGGCGTGGCTTGGCGACATGGCGGGTACGGAGCAGACCCTGCGCCTCGGCGCCGTCGGCTTGGCCCTGGGGTCGGCGGCGGGAAGCTGGTTCGAGTTGACCCGGTTGCTTGGTCGGCTGCGAAGCCGCGACGTAGAGGTGCGTTCGCCCTGGCGGGCGTGGCGGCGGCATCTGCCCCTGGCGATCTGCTGCCTCGTACCCTGGGCGGCTACCCAGGCCCTGGTGCCGGGCCCGCCGTGGATCGCCGGCACGGTTCCGGTGCTTGGCTTCGCGGTCACCTATCTGCTGGCGGCGCACCTGTTGAGGGTTCCCGAGGCGCAGGCGCTCCGGCGATGGCTCACAGAAACCCGACGCCGCCGGCAGACGTAGTCTGAGGCAGGAGGTCAAGTGATGGAGATTCTGCTCAGCGTCGGCCTTGGGATCGGGTTGGCCGCCGCGTGCGGCTTCCGGGTCTTTCTTCCCGTCCTGGTCATGGGCGTCGCGGCCAGGGCTGGCGCACTCGACCTGGCTGAGGGCTTCGAGTGGATGGCGGGGACCCCGGCCCTGCTTGCTCTGGGGGTCGCGGCGATCTGTGAGGTCGGCGCCTACTACATTCCCTGGCTCGACAACGTCCTCGACGTGGCCGCGATGCCGGCCGCGGTGACCGCCGGCGTCGTCGTGGCCGCGGCGAACATCGAGACCGCGACGCCACTCGTTGGCTGGGCTCTCGCGGCGGTGGCCGGCGGGACGGCGGCGGCGGTGGTCCAGACCGGGACGACGCTGCTGAGGGGAGCCTCCACGATGGCGACGGCGGGGATCGGCAATCCCGTCGTGTCGACCGGAGAGGCTGGATCAGCCGCCGGGTTGTCGCTCCTGGCGATCACGATGCCCGTGCTCGCTCTGGCCGCGGTGGCGCTCCTGGTCGCAGTGGTCAGTGTCCGACTCCTGCGGCGGCGGGTGCTCAAGGCGCGGCACGCCGACTCCTGACGTCCATCGATCTTCCGGTGGCCGGACCACGGGAATCCTGGGGCATCCGTGGTGGTTGGTGAATCAACTGGCGCTAGGATGGTCCGGGCGCCGATGGAGGGTGTGACCGCTGTGACTTCGGGCGACATCGAACCGCGAGTCGCGCGCCGCTGGCTGAACCGGCCGGCTGTGGCGGCGCTCCTGGCTGCGCTGGCTCTGGCGTGTGCCTCGACCGGCGTGCGCGAGACTGGCGAGAACGCGCTGTTGCGCGAACTCGAGCGCCGCGAAGTCAGCCATGCCCTCGTGCCGTTCGCGCTGAACGAGGAAATGGCCGCCTGGGTTCACGAAGCGGCCGGCGAGACCGACCGGGACAAGCGTCTTGATCGCCTGATCGAGGCGGTGACCGAGACGTCCATGCTCGGCGTGGAGTACAGGGCCGGGCGTACCGGATCCGCGGTGGAGGTGTTCGAGACCCGCACCGCGAACTGCCTGGCCTTTACCCAGATGTTCGTCGGCATGGCCAGGGAGCTCGATCTCGCCGCCTACTTCGTGGAGGTGTCGCACATCGAGAACTTCGAGCGCGAGGGCGACCTGATCGTCATCTCCGACCACGTTGCCGTGGGGTTCGGACCCCGGCACGCGATGCGGCTCGTCGACTTCGGCCTGCGCGAGGACGAGCGGGGCTTCAGGGTTTCGCCGATCAGCGATCTCACGGCGACCGCCCTCTACTACTCGAACCGGGGCGCCGAGGCGCTGCGGGCCGAGCGCCTCGACGAAGCCGTCGCCTGGCTCGAGGACGCCGTCAGAATCGACCCGGAACTGGCGTCCGCCTGGGCCAACCTGGGAGTGGCCCAGCGCCGGAGCGGCAGGACCGCCCAGGCGGAGCGGAGCTACCGGCAAGCCCTGGTCGTCGATCCGGGGCTCAGTTCGGCCCTCGTCAACCTGGCTGTGCTGCTGCGGCTGGACGGACGAACGGAGGAGGCGGACCACCTGCTGTTGATGGCGGACGCCAAGCGCAACCGCAACCCCTTCACGTACATCGCCCTCGGCGATCTGAGCCTGCGCTACGGGCGCCTGGACGAGGCGGAACGGTTCTACAGCAGGGCGCGACGTCTCGGACCCGACGAGGCGGCGCCGGCGGCGGCCCTGGGCGAGGTGCTGCTGCGCCGGGGCGAGCGCAAGGCCGCTGAGAAACTGCTTCGCCGCGCGCAGCGGCTGGAGCCCGACGGCGACCGGCGGATCGAGCGCCTGGTTCGTTTACTGGCGGCCTCCTAGTCGCTTCCGAACGGCCTGCGCCCGGGTTTCTGCTGTGCCGCCCCTCTGGCAGCTCTGGATCGATACCGGAGGCACGTTCACCGACTGCGTCGCGATCGATCCGGAGGGTTCATCCCGGTGCGTGAAGGTCCTGAGCTCGGGAGCGGTCAGGGCCACCGTGCTTTCGAATGGACCTCAGGGCCCCCGGCTCGAGACGCGCTTTGATCTGCCTGAGGGCTTCTTCGACGGCTACCGCGCGCTGCCGCTTGGCCAAGGCGCGCCGGGGCTTGTGGAGCGGTGGTCGCCTGATGGAACCTGCAGGCTCCTGCCCGTGGAGAGCGGCGCCGCAACTCCCGCTTGCGAGCCCGGCCAGGTGCTGGAACTCCTGTCGCCGGAGAACGCGCCGATTCTCGCGGCGCGCATCGCCACCGGCAGGGCGCTGAGCGAACCGCTGCCGCCCTGCGATCTCCGGCTCGCCACGACACGCGGCACGAACGCTCTGCTCGAGCGGGCGGGGTCCCGGACGGTGCTCTTCGTCACCGAAGGGTTTGCCGACCTGCTGCTGATCGGCGACCAGGCGCGACCGGACATCTTCGCGCTCGCGGTCGAGCGCCCGGCGCCCCTGTACGAACGGTCGGTCGAGGTCGGCGGAAGGCTCGACGCCGGGGGCCGGGAGCTCGAGCCGCTCGACGAAGACGGCCTGAGAACCGCCGCCCGCGCCCTCGTCGACGAGGGCTTCGGCGCGGCGGCCGTGGCGTTGATGCACAGCTACCGGAACCCCGACCACGAGCAGCGGGCGGAGCGCATCCTTCGCTCTGCCGGCTTCGCCACCGTGTCGTGCTCGGCCGAGCTGGCGCCGCTGATCAAGATCGTGCCGCGGGCGCACACGGCCGTGGTCGACGCCTATCTGGGGCGGGCGGTCGGTGGCTATCTGGAGACCACGGGCGCCGCCCTCTCGGGAGGTCGCGGGTCGGAAGCACGTGAGAGCGGCGGTGTGGCGCCCCGGGTGATGACCAGCGCCGGCGGACTTGCGGGCTTCTCGAGCTACCGCCCCAAGGACAGCCTCTTGTCGGGCCCTGCCGGGGGCGTCGTGGGCGCGGCCGCGGCGGGGCGCGCGAGTGGTCTTGAACGGGTGATCGGCTTCGACATGGGAGGCACCAGCACGGACGTCTCCCGTTACGACGGCGACTTCGAGTACAACTTCGAGTTCCGCGTCGGCGACGCGGTCGTCGTCGCGCCGGCGCTGGCGATCGAGACCGTGGCCTCCGGCGGCGGCTCGATCTGCAGGGTGGATCACGGTCAACTCAAGGTGGGGCCGGAAAGCGCCGGGGCGCGCCCCGGACCCGCCTGCTACGGAGCCGGCGGACCGCTCACGATCACCGATGTGAACCTGTTGCTTGGGCGGATCGATCCGAAGGCCTTCGGTCTGCCCATCGACGTCGCCGCGGCCGAAGAGCGTGCCGCCGAGGCGCTGGCCGGGCTAGGCGGCGTCGACGAGCGACTCCTCGGCGGCTTCCTTGCGATCGCCAACGAACGGATGGCCGACGCGATTCGCCGCATCTCCATCTCGCGCGGCTACGACCCGACGGACTACGCGCTGGTCAGCTTCGGCGGCGCCGGCGGGCAGCACGCCTGTGCGATCGCATCGGAGCTGGGCATGGAGACGGTCCTGGTGCCTGTCGATACGTCGCTGCTCAGCGCCGTCGGTCTCGGCCACGCCGTGCTGGAGCGTTTCGCTCACCGGCAGGTCCTCGAACCGCTCGACGGCGACGGGGTCGGATCCGTGGTCGAGCGTCTGGAACGCGAAGCGCTGGGCCGGCTGCTGGAAGAACGTGGCGCGAACCTGGAAGGCGCGGCGGTCCGGCGTCGAATCGTCCGGCTTCGGTTGCTCGGCCAGGAAACGTCCCTGGAAGTGGAACCCGCTTCCTCCGCGGAGGCCGCGTCGACCGACCTCATCGCGAGTCTCTTCGCCGACCGCTACCAGGCGGTCTACGGCTATCCGCCACCGGAACATCCGATCGAGGTCGAGTCGGTCCGCGTCCTGGCTTCGACCGCTCCCGCTGCCGCGCGGCTCGATCGTGCGGGGACGGCCGCGGGCCACGAAGCCGGAGTCTCCGAGTACCGGGCCTGGTTCGACGGCTGGCGGACCGCCGCGCTCCTGCGCCGTGAAGACCTCGCTCCGGGTTTCGAACGCTCCGGTCCCTGCCTCGTGCAGGAGCGGCACAGCATCACGGTGGTGGAGCCGGGCTGGAGACTGCGGGTCGACGAAGCGCACGGGCTCCTGCTCAGGCTTGCCTGAACTTCCGAAGCGGAGGGACGTATCCAGGGCATTCCCGACTGAACGCCGGCGGGCTTGGCGTAGAGTTGTCGGTTCCCGCCGGTTAGTCGCCCATGCGTTGCCCGTTCTACAAGGCCGCCCCTGCTGCAGGTCCATCCTCCTGGTTCCAGGGGACTTGTCTTGCGGCCTGCGGGCTGGCCGCGATCGCCCTGGGATGCACCCACACGAGTGTGCTGGAGCGCATTCCGGAGGTCGCGGAACCACCGGCCGAGTTCGACCGGGGACTCGACCTGGCGCCCGGAGCGGCGGCGCCCGGAGCCTGCGGCGCCCTGGGCAACCAGACGCTTCAGGGTCTCCAGGACCGTCTGGCCGGCCAGAGTTTCGACCTGCAAGCCGCCTGGAGCCGCTTCGAGGCAGCGGACGCCCGCGCCCGCGAGAGCGGGGCCTACCTGATGCCTCGCCTTGACGCCACGGTCGCGGGGAACGATCTGACCTTCCCGAGCAGCGGGCTGGTCAACCCGTTCCTGTTCCAGGGCGCCGCGTACGACGCGAGTCTCGCGGCGAGCTTCGAGGTCGACCTCTGGGGCCGGCTGAGGAACCGGGAGGTGGCGGCGCTGCTGGAGGCCGAGGCCAGCGTCCAGGATCTTCGGTCACTGGCGATCTCCCTGTCGTCGGTGCTGGCGGAGGCCTGGTTCGGGATCGTCGCCGAGCGGGAGCTGATCGCCCTGCTCGAGCGGCAGCAGGCGACCTCGGAGCGGTTCCTGGAACTGACCCAGCTCCGCTTCGGCCAGGGACTGGGTCCGGCTCAGGACATCGGCCGCCAGCGGGAGCAGCTTCTGAGCCTGCAGGGTCAGATCGAACTGGCGCGGGGCCGGCTCGAGTCGCTCGAGTTTCAGCTCGCGACGCTTCTGGGCAGCGCCGAGCGGGAGACCCCGGCCGTTTCACCGGGTCTCGGTCCCCTGCTCGCGGGGAGTGCACGGCCCGATCTCGGCGTGCCCGCGCAGTTGCTGGAACGGCGGCCGGATCTGCAGGCCGCGCGCCGGCGGGTGGAGGCGGCGGACCGGCGGGCGGCAGCGGCGGTCAAGGAGTGGCTTCCGTCGCTGTCGGTGACCGCCCTGTTGTCCGGGCGCGCGCTCGAGATCACCGATGTGCTGGGCGACCTCGTACGGCAGATCGGCGCCAGCGGAGCGCAGTCCGTCTATGCCGCCGGTGGCCGGCGTGCCCGGATCGACCAGGCTTACGCGGCGGCGGAGGAGAGCCTCTACGCTTACGCTCAGTCCCTGGTGAACGCGGTCGGCGAGGTGCAGACCGCGCTTGCGGTCGGCCGCAGCACCCGTGAGCTGGTCGCGAACCTGGAGGAGCGGTTGGGAGAAGCGCGCCGGGTGTTGCTTCTCACCAGCGAGTCGTACCGTGAGGGCGCCACGGACTACCTGAACGTGCTGACCGCGCTCCTGTCCCAGCAGGGGCTGGAGCAGGCGCTGGTCGACGCTCGGCGGCAGCAGCTCGCGGGCCGCCTGCAGCTCTGCCGGGCGCTGGGCTTCGCGCCGGGCACGTCGGTGGAACGGCTGGCGGCGCGACTCGCCGCGGCGCCCGAAACAAGAGTCGCTGAGGGAGCGTCCTGACAGGCGGAAGGACATGAAGGGCACCCTGATCCGCGTCGGCGTCGTCGTGCTGGTCCTGGCGGTAGGCCTGGTGGCTGCCAGGGCGATCATTCAGGCCAGACCTGAGGCCGTGCAGAGGCCGCCGGACGACTCCGGCGTGCTGGTGGAAGTGGCCGAGGTGAGGCGGCTCCCGCGGCGCATCGACATCGAGGCGCAGGGGACCGTGCTGCCGGCCCAGCGGGTCGTCGTCCAGTCCCAGGTGAGCGGCCGGATCGCGTTCGTCATGCCGCGACTCGCTCCCGGCACGCTGCTTCGTGAGGGCGAGGTCATCTTCGCGATCGAGGACGCCGACTTCAAGCTGGCGGTGGCCCGGGCCACCGCGTCCGTCGCCGAGGCGGCGGCCCAGCTCGAACTCGAGCAGGGCCGGGGCCGGGTCGCCGAGCGGGAGTGGGAGCTGTTCCAGGACGAACTGGACGTCGAACAGATGGAGGCCTCCCTGGCGCTCCGCGAACCGCAGTTGCGCTCCCGGCTGTCGGCCGTTCACACCGCCCGCGCCGCCCTTGCGCGCGCCAGGCTGGATCTGGAACGCACGGTCGTGCGCAGCCCGTTCAACGCCGTCGTGCTCTCCGAGTCGATCGAGGTCGGCCAGACGGTCACGCCGCAAAGCCAGGCCGTGACGCTGGCGGGCACCGATGCGTTCTGGGTGCGGGCCGCCGTGCGAACCGACGAACTCGAGCAGCTCCGGGTTCCGGGTCTGCATGGCGACGTCGAGGGTTCGCGCGCGTTGGTCCGGCTCGATCCCGAGACCGACTACGTCCTGCCGGGCCGCGTCGTCCGGTTGCTGGGAGACCTGGACACCGCGGGCCGGATGGCCCGGGTGCTGGTCGAGGTCGACGATCCGCTCGGACTCGCGCGCGGGACGGGCGGTCCCGCCGGACGCGGACTCCTGCTCCTGGACAGCTACGTCGACCTGCTGCTTGAGGGTGGCACGGTGCGCGACCTGTTCGAGGTGCCCAGGGACTGGCTCCAGGAGGGCGGACACCTCTGGATGTACAGCGGGGCGCAGCTGGAACGGCGACCGGTCGAGGTGGCGTGGCGCTTCGAGGACAGCGTGTGCATCGAGACCGGCCTGGCTGAGGGGGAACTCGTGGTGACCAGCCGCATCGCCACCCCGATCGAGGGGATGAAGCTCCGCCTTGGAGCGGATGCGCCACCGATGATCGCCGCCGAGTTCCTCTCCACCGCCGGCCGCTGGGACGTGTCGGCCTGGGGGGCCGTGCCGACGGGAGTGGCGCCATGAGCCTGATGTCGCACGACCACGGTCCGGTCGACAGGAAGGGACCGATCGGCTGGATGGCGGCGCATCCGGTAGCGGCCAACCTGCTGATGGGGGTACTGGTCATCGGCGGCATCCTGTTCGCCTTCGGAACCAAGCGCGAGGTCTTTCCGGAGATCGAGATGGACATGGTGACCGTGGTGGTCGCCTACCCCGGGGCGTCGCCCCAGGAGGTCGAGGAGGGGGTCGTCCTCGCGATCGAGGACGAGATCAGCAGCCTCGACGGCATCAAGAAGATCAACTCGATCTCGGTCGAGGGCCTCGGCACGGTGATGGCCGAGCTTCTCACCAGCGCGAACCCGGACCGGACGTACAACGACATCAAGAGCACGGTTGACCGCATCACGTCCTTCCCGCAGGATGCCGAACGCCCGGTCATCTCGCTGGTGACGAACCGCAGGCAGGTGCTGTCGCTGCTGGTCCACGGCGACGTGGACCTGAAGTCGCTCGACCGGCTCGCCGAGGAGATCCGGAGCGAGCTGCTTTCGGACGAGCGGATCACCCTGGTGGAGAAGACGGGCATACCGCCGCCCGAGATCAGCGTCGAAGTGCCCGCGGACAACCTGCGGCGCTACGGTCTCACGCTGCCGCAGATCTCGACGGCCGTGCGAGCGGCCTCGATCGACCTTCCCGGCGGCTCGGTCAAGACGGAGGGTGGCGAGGTGCTGGTCCGCACCACGGAGCGGCGGGACTACGGCGAGGAGTTTCGGGACATCACGCTGATCGCCCGGGCCGACGGTACCCGGGTCCGGTTGCGCGATGTCGCGAACGTGGTCGATGGCTTCCGGGAGACGGACGAGGAGCTGTACTACAACGGTCAGCCGGCGATCGACCTGCAGGTCTACCGGGTCGGCGAGGAGGTCCCGCTCCAGGTGTCGTCCGCGGTCTACGATCTGGTCGAGCGCCGCCAGGGCACGTTGCCGGACTCGGTGGGCATCTCGATCGTGAACGACGAGTCGGAGGACTACCGGGCCCGGCTGTCGATTCTCGGAAAGAACGGCCTGATCGGACTGCTGCTGGTGGTCACCGTGCTGGGCATCTTCCTGCGGCCGGCGGTCGCCTTCTGGGTCAGCCTGGGCATCTTCATCTCGTTCTGCGGCTCGTTCTTCCTCATCCCGATTCTCGGCGTGTCGCTCAACATGATCTCGCTCTTCGCGTTCATCCTGGTGCTCGGGATCGCGGTGGACGACGCGGTCGTCGTCGGCGAGGCGATCTTCTACCACCGCCGGGGCGACAACCGGCTCGAGGCCGCGATCGTCGGCACCCGCGAGGTGCTGACGCCGGTCACGTTCGCGGTGATCACGACGATCATCGCCTTCATCCCCCTGGCCATCGTCCCCGGCATCACCGGCAAGTTCTTCCGCAACATCCCGTTCATCGTCATTCCCGTCCTGTTGCTGTCGCTGATCGAGTCCGTGTTCATCCTGCCGGCGCACCTGCGGCACGTGGGACGGACGAAGCTGCGTGGCCGGAAGGGCCGGAGGCGGTCGCTCAATCCGTTCAAGAAGCTGGGGGCGGTTCAGCTTCGTTTTTCGGAGTGGGTGGAGCGCGTGATCGCCGGAAAGGTCCCGCCCCTCATCCGGAGACTGGTCCGGGACCGCTACCTGACGGTGGCCGTCATGTTCACGGGGCTGGTCGTCGCCGTCAGCTTCGTCGCCGGCGGGCACATCAAGTTCAACTTCTTCCCGCGGATCGAGGGCGAGTTCGCGAACGGCGTGATCGAACTGCCGTTCGGGGCGCCGGTCGCGGACACCCGCGAGGTTTCGCGTCTGATGACCCGGGCCGCGGAGGAGGTCGGCGCCGAACTCCTGGCGGAGGGACGGATGCGCCCGGGTCGCGACGGTGCGATGCCGGACACCGTTTTCAGGGGGATCGAGGCCAAGATCGGAACCGCGGACACCGGCGCCTTCGGCCCGGGTCAGGGCTTTGCGATGACCGGCGGGCACGTCGGCGTGGTGACGGTCCACCTCGTGCCGGATGCGGAGCGCGAGTTCGGCTCGGCCGAGTTCACCGCGCGCTGGCGCGATCAGGTCGGCGAGGTCTCGGGCGTGGACCGGCTGTCCTTCGACTTCAATGACGGTCCCTCGGCCGGAGCCAAGGTCTCGGTCCAGCTCGAGCACACGCAGACGCCGCCGCTCGAGGCGGCGGCGGCGCGCGTCGCCGCATCGCTGGCTACCTACAACGGCGTGTTCGACGTGGACGACGGCTTCAAGGTCGGCAAGCCGCAGCTCGATCTCGAGCTCAAGCCGGCCGCGAAGGGCCTTGGACTCACCGAGCGGACCCTGGCGGCCCAGGTCCGCGGCGCCTTCTTCGGCGCCGAAGCGAGTCGCCAGCAGCGGGGCCGGGACGAACTCCGCGTCTACGTCCGCCTGCCGCGGGACGAGCGGGATTCAGTTCACGCGATCGAGAATCTGCTGATCCGCACCCCGGGCGGCGGCGAGATTCCGCTCCACCAGGCGGCCTACGTGCGGCCTGGCAGATCGTTCACCGAGATCCTCCGGGTCGACGGGCGCCGCACCGTCACCGTCACCGCCGACATCGACCCGACGGTCACGACCGGCAACGACATTCGGGCCGCCCTGGCCCGGACCATTCTGCCGGAAGTCGTGGCGGACACGCCCGGCTTGACCTTCAACTTCAGCGGCGAGCAGGAGGCGCAGGCCGAAGCGGTCACTTCCCTGACGGGGAGTCTGCTCGTCGCGATGCTCGCCATGTACGCCCTGATGGCGGTCGCCTTCCGCAGCTATCTGCAGCCCCTCGTCGTCCTCTCGGCGGTGCCCTTCGGCATGTTCGGGGCGGTCGTTGGCCACCTGATCATGGGCTACGACCTGAGTTTCCTCAGCATCTTCGGACTGGTCGCGCTGTCCGGCGTCGTGGTGAACGACTCGCTGGTTCTGATCGACGCGGTGAACCAGTTGCGGAGCGAGGGCAGGAGCCTGGTCGATTCCGTGGTCGGGGGCGTGACCCGGCGCGTGAGGCCGGTCATCCTGACTTCGCTGACCACGTTCTTCGGCTTGATGCCGATCATCCTGGAGCGCTCGAACCAGGCCCAGTGGCTCGTGCCCATGGCGCTCAGCCTGGGCTTCGGCGTCCTGTTCGTGACCGGCATCGCCCTGGTTCTCGTGCCCTGTACCTACATGATGGTCGACGACCTGAAGAACGGCCTGCGCTGGCTCGTGGGGATGAGCCCGGAGCACGGCGAACCGGAGCCGGCGCCGCAGCCCGGAGGCAGGTAGGAGCCGCCAGAGACCTTCGCGTCATGGACGACCTGGTTCGGGCCTGCGAACGGCTGTGGCCCCGGGGGATCTCGATCTTCCTCTCTCACCAGGCCCGGTTCCGCAATCCGCTGTCGTCCGCCGACCGGGAGGCTCTGGCCGATTCGGAGGCGGCAGGGGATCCGGCCGTCGTGGCCATCGTCGCCGAGGAACTCCCGGAGCGGCTCGACCGGCTTGAGCGGGGAACCTACTTCCCGGTGCCGTTGGCCAGGGCCGTGGCCGGGGGACGCGCCTTCGACGACGCGCTGATGTCGTTTCACTACCCGCCGATCGTGGTCGACGCGGACCGGCGCTGGTCCTGGAAGGGGCAATCGGTTGCCGAGCGCATCCGGCGTTTCTTCGTCCAGCACATCGGCTACGACCCGGCCCTCGGCGTCTGGTTCGTCGAGTACCGGGTCAACGACGGCTGGTGGGACAAGTGCTATCTCGACTGCGACACCACGCCGCTCGTGGCGGTTCAGTTGCAGCAGAACGCTGAGGCCGGAACGGGCCGCGTCATCGCCGATCTGAACAACGGCCGCGCCGACAGCCTCGATCCTGACTCGCTGCGGCTCGATGAGCGGGAACGGCTGTTCGCGACGTCCGCTGACCACGGCCTGGTCGAGATCGCGGACGCGCCCCGCTTCGCGTTGCTGCGCACCGTGTCCGAGGATTGCCGGACGGTGGAGTTCGCGGGGGCTCGGCGAAGCCTCCAGTGGACGGACGACGACTGAGCCTGCCCGCATCGCGGCCCGTTCATGCACCCCGATGGCGCCAGGAGCGCCGGGGACATGGGCGGCCGTCAGGCGGAGCGGCGCCTTGCCCCGTTCCGCACCGCTCAGGCGAAGACGTGCGGCTCGAAGTTCTCTGCGTTGACGATGGAGGCGCTGTCGCCGGTGGCCCGGATGACGAAGAAACCCTGCCCTTCGGCCTGACGCGCCACGTCCTCCGACGCCTGAAGAAAGGCCATTGCGCCGTAGACCCGGCGGTCGCGGTACTCCGGCCACCACTCCTTGAAGCGGCCCAGCTTGGACCGAAAGCGCCCGACGTCCTCCGGGCGGAGCGTCGTCTTGACCTCGACCGCGACGATCTCCTCGCCGTTCACCGCCAGGATGTCCACCTCGTAGCTCTCGCCGCCTCGCTGCGTCAACGTGCGCTGCGCGAGACTTCGCACGCCGATGTCGCGGCCGGCCAGCAGCTTGACCAGATCCCCCCTGACCAGGCTCTCCATCAGCTTGCCCCACTGCGTTGTGAACAGGTCCTCCGCCTTCTTGAGACGCCGGTCCGTCTCCCGCATCCGGCGGTCCGTCTCCCGGCCCGCCGCCCGGATCTCCTCCCACTCCCTGCGGGCGACCCTCTCGCCTTCCTTCTGGCGCTTGGCTACCTGGCGGAGAATCTCCCAAATCTCCTCCGGCGTGGCTGGCGAACGTTCGGTTGGCGCGGCGCTCATGAGCTGAATCCTCGTGCGATTATAGGTCGGGTCGGAGGGGGCCTGGGCGCCGCGGCATCGACGACGGCGGGCGCGCGCGCCCCTCTTCCGACAAGGACGGAAACCGCCGCGGGAACCGACTGGAACGGTCGAACCAGGCCCAGTGGCTCGTTCCCATCGGCTCGAGCCGGCCCTCGGCGTCTGGTTCGTCGAGTATCGGGTGAACGACGGTGAGCCACCGGAAGCCGTCGGCGAAGACGGCCGTAGTAGGGTTGGCTCGTCCGAGGACCTGCGTGAGCTCGCCGCTCACAATTTCTCCTTCCGGACCGACTCTCTCCCGGACCGACTCCGACACCAATGAGCCTACAGACCTTCAACGACGTCAGCGCACGTCTCCGGCGCGAGCTGCCCCACGTCAGGGACGACGTCTCCATCATCGCCCGGGAGCTCTTCCCGAGCGTCCAGTTCGCGGACATCTGGGTCCGGCCTGGGACTGGCGCCCTGAAGGCCTCTGATCTCCTGACCTCCGCCGAGCAGCAACTACCCGCCGGCCACGACCGTCAGTCCGCGGCGTCCTTCGGGCAGCAACCATCGCCTCTCGACGGCATGGCCAGCCAGTTGAGGGAGCTGAGGGCGCCGCCGTCTGAAGGCGAGATCATCCAGGACTGACCGCGGGCGACGGCACAGATCCGACCTTGGCCGATCGCGGGGCACCTCGTATCTGTGAGCGATGTCTCGTCGGTGCCCACACTCAGTTTCAGTTCGGCGACGTGCTTCACATCTGGCTCTTTCAGGAAGAGCAACACGACACCGTCGGTTTCGGCAACATGGATCCGCCCCACGTCCTTTGCCTCGACAAGAGGTCGGGAGGCGGGGGAACCAGAATTGGGCTCAAAGTCTCCAAAGGCCCATCCTGACATGAGACTATGCTGTCTACCCGACAACGGCTCGCCGTCGTACCAGCGCCGAATGAGATCTTCGCAGGCACTTCTGGTCATCTGTACGCCGGCTTCGTTCGCGTTCGACAGGCACTGCTGCACCTGCTTCGTGGTCAGTGCCTGATACAGCCGGTCCTGCTCTGCCTGGTCGTGCCTCTCGGACAGCCTGTCGAAACCGGCATAGCCCGCCAGCGGGGCCACTACAAGGGCACTTAGAAGAGAGCGAGAGAGCAAACCCGTTCCGCCGATTAAAACTCCGTCAGCCATAGTCATTTCCTTTCTTGTGGTGAGGATTCGCCATCGGTTCCGCGCCGGTCTCAGTTTTCAAGAAGACCAAACCGGCGCCTCATAGCGGCTCCCATCCTTCGGGAGCTGCGGGCCTTTCTCGCCGCATGGAGCAGGTATCACGAAGTCTAGGTGGTATCCTTGTCCTGGTCGGCGCCCTTCGATCGCCTCCTATCCTTCGGCCTGCCACCGTAGAACCTCTGAAGAGCGGCGACGAAGAGGCCCGGCTGATAGCTCGCGACGAAGCTCATGACGGATATGAGACCTGCCAGCCGCACGTAGAATTCCTGGCTCGGATCGACGAACGGGTTCGCCATCACGATGATCGTGCCGGAGATCACCAGCAGATAGACGCAGAAGCTCCGGGCCATGGCGGAGAGAAACGGGTGCGATTGATCGGCCGGTATCCGCTCCCAGTCGTCCTCGTCCCGGCCGAGAAACACCTGATCGGCGCCCGCTCCAAGTAGACCGGCAAAGCAGCAGAGAATGGCCACGTTGGTGGGTGTGAAGCAGAAGAGGATGATGACCCAGTACCAGACCTTCTCCGCAGCCGTGAGCTCTTTTCTCCCCGCTTCCGCCAGCCCTTCGGCGGCTTCCGAGAGGTCGCCACCCACCTGCGCCAAACGCTCACCCGCCCTTTCCAGCTTCTTGGCCGACCGCAACGCGCTATCGGAGAACTCCGAGGCCCCGTCGTCGGCTTTCGGTCCCCCCTGGCCGAGAGACTTCAGGACTCTCCCGGCGGTCTCCAAGGCATCGCCGGCGTCATCCATCTCACGACCAATCTCGTTCAGGGCGGTGGTGGCCGCCGATAGCGGCGTGCCGGAGCTCCTCGCCTGCGCTGCTTGCGGCAAGTTCTCCAGGCGCTCGCGATAGGGCGCGGTGTCGATCACCACCCCACCGCCGAACACGGCAACCCAGCCAGCCAGGACAAGCGGAATCACCCACGCGCGGCGCAGCTCAGGCCGCCGATTAACGGCGGAATCGTTCACTCAGACCTCCACCTCTCCGCTCGGCCACGTCGGTAGAGTGCTTCGACCTCTCCACGGGTCATCCCGTGGGCGCGGGCGATGTCCTCGAGGAGCTCACCGAACCTGAGATCCGCCAAACGGATTCGCTTCCCACTGGCCTCATCGAAGCCCACGGTGGGCGCGGTCGGCAAGGTTCGCTCGTTCCGAAAGGGAAACCTGGCCAAGGCCTCCGAGAATGCCTCTTCTTCCGCTCTAGTGATCTCCTGGAACAGCGCCAACTCCTCCGAACCACCGAGCTCGTGCCCGCCACGGTCGCCGCCGGGAATCGCGGAGCGCACGGCCGGGGCGGTCTCGCCGTCGGCATCGCCGCCGGCTTCAGATGGAGCCACATACGTCCCGCGTGACGTACAGACAGTCGTGAGAACCAAGACGGCGCCCATGGCGACCCCAGTGGCGACAAGGTCGTTCACATGAACGCCTCCTGCTTCGATGCGCTCAACTAGAAACCTCCAGGAGACCTTCCGCGACGAGCCTGTTCGCAAGCGTCAGCTTTGCTTCCGGCTTGAGGCAATCGGGAATCTCGTCCACGGTGAACTCCTGCGCGGCCAGCAGAAAGACGAGGGCCGGCTGCGTAACGGCAGCGAAAGTCAGTTCCTGCCCGAGGAAGCACAGGGCGCAACGATCGCCATCGGTCTCCATTTCGGCGATGACACCGGGCCTGCGCCGAACGCGCGACGTTCCCTCCAGTCCGGTCCCGTGAAGCCGCGAACTCAGGAGGCCGGTCAGCACGGGTGAGTTCTCCGCCAAGACAGTGTCCCGTAGGTGCTTCCACACCTCAGAGGGGACCAGCCGAGACGCCAGACCCTCGAATTTCTCCTTTACCAACCTGTCTCTTTCCTCCTTCGGAAAGTCGGCATGGATGAAGCGCAGCGGCAGCGACTCGCGCAACGAGGGTTCCTGAAGGGCAGCGGCCGCGACGCTTTCGAGGAAGAGATCGGTCCAGGTGTACGTCGTGACGCCGACCGTGACGTGCAGCGACGTTTCGCTGTCCGACCGAGCCGAGTGCATGACCCCCCGCGGGATGTAGGCGACGCTGCCGGGGCTCAGCGCGAACTCCTGTTTCACTTCGCCCGGCACGTCCTTCTTCGAGTCGAAGGTCTGGCCTCGGAGCGGCAGGGTCGCGCTCGTGTTGTGAATCGACCAGCGCTTTCTTCCGGACACCTGGAGAACGAACACATCGTGCGTGTCCCAATGGGGCTTGAACCCTTGGCCGTGCGGCGGTGTGAGATAGATGTTCGCCTGCACCCTCGATCCGAAGAACTCGCCCAGGGAGGAGCAGAACTCCCCAAGGCTCTTCACCCGTCTGTGAAGCTGATTGAAGATGATCGTGGCGCCTTCGTCGAACTGCTTGGCGACCAGGAGGGGGTCCACCCGGCCGGAAGGGCTTGAGTACTCGTCCGTAGGCAGATGATCGTCGCCACGCGCCAGGCGTATCCCGCCGCGATGCACATCGTGACTGCCAAGCACGGCGTCGAGGTCCCGGAATCCAACCAGTCCCGCGAAATGGTCCTCGACGTTACGCCGGACCAGGCAGATGCGTCGTTCAAGGAACTCGCGGCTGAACTCCGAAGGCGTGACCGGCTCAAGCAGCCGGGCAAGCACGGATTCGGCGAGCCGCACCGAGCGACACGCCTCGCTGTCCATCTGCGAGGCGAGCCCGCTTAGGGGCAAGGGTCCCCGCCCCCACCGATCGGATCACCCAACGGGTCGAACGCGTCGGCGTTACGGGGGTCACTGTCCGTGATGTCAGAGTCGCAATCGTTGCCCGAGCCAGACTTGCACGCTCCCGCCGAGAGGGCCAAGAGAGCGAACGTGCCTGCCGTTCCGACAGCCCTTGCGAGGAAGGACCGGCGGTTGCTGATGACCGATCCCATGAAGCCGTCGGCTTGGTTCTCCAACCGAGGACCTCTGGTCGCGTCGTCGCCTCCTTCATGCCCACCAGTGCCCACTCGGCCAGGAGCCGGCCCTGCCAATCGCGAAACATCCATGCGAGGTTTCTCCTTTTCATGACGGTGCAGCGGGATCAGTCTGAGCTGGGCCAAGGCACGTCCTCCGGCGCGGTGTCGTTGAATTCGGGCCACGATAGTCCTCCCCTAGCCGTGTTACGGAGCATTCTCCGGCTCTCGAATCGAGGGACGGCGACCTCCGGACGGCGGGAGGAGAACACGCCAACCGATGCCCCGGGAAGGAGACGACGACTGCCGATGCCTCTTCAGAACGAGTACGGTTCTCGTGGTGCGGTTTCAGTCGGGCGAGCCTTGGAGACCTCGCTCGCCGAGAACACGCGGAGGGCGTATCGAAACGGCTGGCGGCGGTTCGCGGCCTTCTGCCATCACCACCGGGTGGACCCGATGGTGGCGACTCCCGCAACCGTTGCCGAGTTCCTGGTCGCGATGGCGGCGGCGCCTCGATCGTCAGATGGCGGCGGGAAGACGGGCCCGCCGCTGGCGCTCGGTACGATCCGGATCTGCCTGGCCGCGATCAACCGGCGCTTCGGGGAACGCAACCTTGAATCGCCGGCGAGCAACGCCACGGTCCGGAGCGTCCTGCGGGGGCTCGGGCGGCTGGCGGACTCGCGGCCGAGGCGGGTCAAGGCGCTCCGCGAGCATGAGATCGCGGCGATGCTCACAGTCTGCGACCGGCTTGGGGACCGGCAGGAGAACCGGACGATCGCGGTGCGGGACGCGGCGGTCATAGCTGTTGGCTTCGCGGGAGCGCTGCGGCGCTCGGAGATCTGCGAGTTGCGGCTCGCCGACGTCGAGTTCGTGGAGGGCGCCGGCGACAGGACGGGGATGTTCCTGCACATCCGCCGTTCGAAGACGGACCAGCTCGGCAAGGGTCAGAGCATCGCGATTCCGGAGGGGGCGTTCATCCGCCCGGTCGAACGGCTGCGGCGCTGGCTGGCCGTTTCGCGAATCCGGAAGGGACCGGTTTTCCAGAGTGTGTGGCGCGGCGGACGGCCGCGCGGAAAGGCCCTGCACCCGACAGACATTCCGCGGCTGGTGAAGAGCTACGCCCAGGAGATCGGCCTGGATCCCGACGACTATTCGGGCCATTCCCTGCGCGCCGGTTTCGTGACGAGCGCGGCCGTCCACTCGGCGCGGCTGGACAAGATCATGGAGGTCACGAGGCACTCGAACGCGGAAACGGTGCTGCGGTACATCCGGCAGGCGGATGCGTTCCGCGACCACGCGGGAGCGGCGTTTCTGTGAGGTGTCGCGCAATCGTCGCGGGACACCCGCTCCGCACCCGCCGAACGTGCCATTTGCGCTACCGAGCATCCTTGACAACACGGCTTACCGAGTGTTGTCGGCGTGCCCAGGAGATGGCGCGAGGCCCCGGCAGGGGACGTCGGGCGGGGCTCAACCCCCGAAGCCGACCGTGCGCGACGCCAGGGGCCGGCGGGGCGGCGGTCGCACTCCGGTCAACAAACGCCGGCCGGCTGATGTTCCGCCCGCCCCCGCGGTTGCCGCGAGGGCAGACGGCGCAACGGTTTCCGGCGCTCCACCGCGGGGCGCCGGCGGTTCACACTCGAGCGCGCCTACTCCTTCGCGCTCGTCGCGAGGCGGCGATCAGCCACTTCCGGCTCGGTAGGAGAGGCGCGTCGTCGAGGGAGTCGGACGTAGTCACGGCCGGAGGTTTCTTGCCGAGCTCGAATACGCCGGAACAGCTCTTGGGCGTCGTAGCCGCAGTCAGCGGCCATCGCGTCCTTCACGGCCCAGAGTTCGCGGATCACCGGGTCACCGGCGGGAGTTCGCGAGTCGTCGTTGTCGCGCATGGTCTCCCGAATCTCGGCGAAGCTGCCGGGGCCGTTCGTTTCCGCGACGCTTTCACTCATGCTGTGCTCTTCTCCTCTCTAGCCCTCCACCGGGTTGCCGTCCGCGTCGAGGAAGCGCATCGCGCCAAGGTCCAAGGCCCGAATCTTGTCCTCGATCCGGACCCGGTCGCCGACGACGATCCAGACCAGGTTGTCGGGTTGGAGCACGCGGTCCGCCTGGACGCTGACGTCGGCGAGGCCGACTCCCCGTACGGCTTCCGCGAACGTGTCCCAGTAATCGTCCGGCAGATCGAAGCGGGTCATCTCGACGAGGCTGGCCATCACCGCGCCGTTCGTTTCCCAGCGCCCGGGCAGGGTAAGCGTGTTCTGGTCCGTCACCTTCGCCAATTCGTCCGCGGTCGGGGGCCTGCTGCCGCCGCTCCGGATGCCCCGAACCTCCTTGTCGATCTCGGCCATCGACTCGGCCGTCCGGTCGGTCTGGACCGGCGCGAACGCGTAGTAGGGCCGCTGGCCCGCGGCGTCGAGCAGGACCGCCCGGGCGCCATACGACCAGCCCTTGTCCTCGCGCAGGTTCAGGTTGATCCGCGAGGTGAAGCCGCCGCCGATGATGTCGTTCATCGCCTCGATCTGGAGGTTGCGGGGATCGGCCTTCGGTGGCGCGAGCTGGCCGGCGAAGATGATCGACTGCGCGGAGTCCGGCCGATCGATCAGGTAGACGACCGTCTCGGGCTGGGGCGCGACGTCCGCCAGGTTCTTGGTGGGCACGTCGCCCGCTTCCCAGCTCGCGAAGCGGGACTCGATCGCCGGTAGCAGGTCACCCATCGAGATGTCGCCGACGACGATCAGGGTCGCGTTGTTTGGCTTGAACCAGGTGTCGTGGAACGCGCGCAGGGCGTCGACATCGAGTGCGCTTACCGACTCCTCGGTTCCCGAGCCGGTCAGCGGGTTGCTGTACGCGTGACCCTCGCCGTAGAGGATGCGGGGCAGGACGCGCTGGGCCATTGAGACCGGCTGCACCTTCTCGCGGCCGATGCCGGCGAGTTGCTGTTGCTGCTGGCGCCCGAACTCGTCCTCCGGGAAAGAGGGGTTCAGGATGACGTCCGCGAACAGGTCGAGGGACTCGCCGAGATTCTCCACGAGCGCGCTCATCGACACGGTGGACACGTCGAGGTTCGAACCCGCTCCGAGGTTGGCGCCGAGACTGTCGAGCGAGTCCGAGATCTCCAACGCGTCACGGGTCGTCGTGCCTTCGTCGAGCATCCCCATCGCCATCCGCGCGGTGCCCGGCAGCGCGAACTGGTCGGAGGCGTAGCCGGCGTCGAGCAGCATGGTCAGGTTGACGACCGGCACCGCGTCGCGCCGGGCCAGGATGAGACTCAGGCCGTTGTCGAGTTCCGCGGTCTCGCGCGCCGGGAACGAAGCGGAAGGGAACTCGGCGACTTGGGGCGGACCGGACGAGCGGTCGACCGTGCTGTCGCTCGTCGTGTAGGTGGCGAAGGGCCTGACCTCGACGGTGAGAACACCTTCGTCCAGCCACTCGACAGCGGCGCCGTGGACGTCGGCGACGGTGGCCGCCAGGAGGTTCGCCTGGGTCGTCTTGTGGCCGTCGGGGCTGCCGAGGTAGACCTCGCTGGCCGCCAGCACGTCGGACTTGCCGCCGAAGCCGCCGATCCGTTCGACGCCGCGAATGAAGCTGGCCCGGGTGCTGGCCTGCGCCCGCGCCAGTTCGGCCTCCGTCGGCCCGGAGGCGAGGAAGGCCTCGAGTTCCTCGTCGAGGACGGCCTCGACCTCGGCGAGATCCTGCCCGGGCCTGGCGGTCGCGATGACGAGGAACAGGCTGCCGAACTGGCGGGTCATGACGAAGGCGCTGACATCGGTGGCGATCTGATCGTCGTAGACCAGCCGCTTGTAGAGGCGGGAACTCTTGCCGGCGGCCAGGACGTCGCTGGCCAGGGAGAGGTGATCGACGGACTTGTCCTTCACCGTGGCGACATTCCAGGCCTTGTAGACCCGGGCCTGCGGCACGCGGTCCTGGAGGACGATCCGGCTCGGCTCGCTCCGGCGGGCGAGTGAAACGTCCGGCTTGATCAGAGGCGGCCCTGAGGGGATGTGGCCGAAGTACTTCTCGACCCGCGCCTTGACGTCCTCGGCCTCGACGTCACCCGCGACGACGAGAACCGCGTTGGCCGCGCCGTACCAGGTGTCGAACCACTCATGGACGTCGGCCAGCGAGGCGGCGTTCAGGTCCTCCATCGAGCCGATCGTCGAGTGGTCGTAGGGGTGGCCGTCGGGGTACGTGTTCTCGAAGATGGTCAGGAAGACCTTGCCGTAGGGCTGGTTCTCGCCCTGGCGCTTCTCGTTCTGCACCACGCCCCGCTGCTCGTCGAGCCGGGCCTGGTCGACGGCCGCGCGCATGTGGCCCATGCGGTCCGACTCCATCCACAGCGCCATGTCGAGGGCCGTCGTCGGCACGACCTGGAAGTAGTTCGTCCGGTCCTGGTTCGTCGTCCCGTTCATGCCGGTCGCACCGACCCGGTCGAAGGGCTTGAAGTAGTCGTCGTTGAAGTGCTCGCTGCCGTTGAACATCAGGTGCTCGAACAGGTGCGCGAAGCCGGTCTTGCCGATCTTCTCGTCGCCTGCGCCGACGTCGTACCAGACGTTGACGGCGACGATCGGCGCCTTGTGGTCCTCGTGGACGATGAGCCGCAGCCCGTTGTCGAGCACGTACTTCGTGTTGGGGATGTCGACCACGTCGGCCGACGGAGTGCCGGTGCGGGCGGACTCGCCACAGGCCGTGGCGAAGATCAGGAGGCAGAGGGCAGAGGGCGCGCTGAGCAGTCGCTTCACGGGCGGTCTCCTTGAGTCAAGAGGGGCGGTTGAATCCGTCGTCACCAAGCGATGCCGTAGTCCTCGCCGTAGTCGCTGGCGCCGCCCCACATGGTGCCGTTCTCGCGGTCGAACCAGATCGCGGTGATCGGTCCGGAAGTGCGTTCCACCGCGCGCACGCTGTAGCCCATCGCGCGCAGTTCATCCCGTACCCAGGGCGGCACGTCGCGACGGACATCGAGATCTCCCGGCCGCGATTCGTGGGCGCCGAAGGAGCTCTGCATCTGGTGGCTCGTGATGTTCGCCGCTTCGACGGCTTCCTGGACGTTCATGCCGAACTCGAAGACGTTCAGGAAGAACTGGAGCAGGTTCTGATCCTGGGTGTCGCCGCCCTGGACGGCGAACGACAGGTAGGGCGAGCCATCCTTGAGCGCCATGCCGGGGGTCAGGGTGGCGCGGGGCCGCTTGCCCGGCTCGGGCAGGTTGTACGGGTTGAGCCCCGGGTCGAGCACGAAGCTCTGCATCCGCTGGCTCATGCCGATGCCGGTGCGGCCCGCGATCACCGCGGGGATCCAGGCGCCGCTGGGGGTCACGGACACGACCCAGCCCTCGGCGTCGGCAGCCTGGATTGACGTCGTCCCGGCCGTGAAGGCCTCCTCGTAGGTCATTCGCGGCAAGGGCTGTCGGCCGGCCGACGCCTGCTGGAAGCCCTGCTCGCCCTCGGCGTCCGCAGCCGGCGGAATCGGCGTCCACTGCTCGAGCAGGTCGAGGAAGGGGTTGTCGCCGGCCTGGAAGCCGTACGGATCGCCGGGGCGGGCGTTCTCGTCGTTCCGTTCCCAGTCGATCGACTCGTAGCGCGCGCGGGCGTAACTCTTCGACAGCAGGCCCTCGAGCGGTTCCTCGGGCGGGTAGTAGGGATCGCCGTAGTAGAAGTCGCGGTCGGCGAAGGCGAGGTTCATCGCCTGGTAGAGCGTGTGGATGTAGCGGGCCGAGTTGTAGCCCATCGCCTTCAGATCGGCGTTCTCGAGAATGTTCAGCGCCTGGAGCATGACCGGGCCCTGGACCCACGAAGTCAGCTTGTACACGTCGACGCCGCGGTAGTTCGTGCGGACCGGTTCCTCGATGTGGACCTGCCAGCGGTCGAGGTCGGCCATCGTGTGGAGTCCGCCCAGCTCCCGCGAACCCCGCACGAACTCCTCGGCGATGTCGCCCCGGTAGAAGCGGTCGTAGGCGGCGGCCAGGGCCTGCTCGCGGGTCTTGCCCTGCTTGAGCGCCGCGGCCTCGGCGTCCACCAGTTTGCGCAGGGTGTCGAGCAGGTCGGGTTGACGGAAGATCTCGCCGGCTCTCGGCGCCGCGCGTCCGTCCCCTTTCCCGGGCGACGACAGGTGGGGAAGGAACACCCGCGCCGAGTCCGGCCACTGCTGGAGCATCTCCCTGCGGCGCTCCATATTGTCGGCCTGCGCGCGCTCGATCGGGTAGCCGTCCGCCATCTGGATCGCCGGCTCGAGCACCTCGGCCAGGCTCAACGTCCCGTAGCGCGAGAGCATCACGATCAGACCGCCGGGGGTGCCCGGCGTCACCGCCGCGAGCGGCCCGTACTCGGGCGGGTAGACGTGACCCTGGTCACGGTAGAACTCGACCGTCGCTCCGGTCGGCGCGACCCCGAGCGCGTTGATCCCGACCACCTCGTCGTTCCGCGGGTCGAAGATCAGTGCCTGGGTTTCGCCACCCCAGCCAAGGGTGTCCCACATCGTCGAGGTCGCGGCGAGCATGGCGCACGTCGCGTCCACGGCGTTGGCGCCGCGAGCGAAGACCAGGGCGCCGGCGGTGGCGGCCAGCGGTTTGCCGGTCACCGCCACCCAGTGACGCCCGTGCAGGACGGGCTTCACGGTGCGCTGGGCGAGGACTGGAGCGGCGGTGCTGACGGCGGCGACCACGAGGACCAGTGCTCGCGAGGCGGTCTTCCAGGGCGCGATCGTCATGATCGAACCGACAGCATACAGGCCACGGGACGCGTCCGCGTCGCCTGCTGGTTTCGGGAGTTCGCGGTGGGGGATCGATCGCCGCGGCGGTCGGCTACCGCTCGCAGCCGTCCGGGAACGCCGCCGAGTCGGTGATGGCGGGCGCCGGGTCGCCGGGTTCGTGAAGCCGCTCCCAGACCCGGCCGGTCGCGGTGTCGGCGACCTCGACGCGGTAGCCGACGTCGGTGGTCAAGGCGCCGAACACCCAGTGGTGGCCGTTCTCTCCGCAGCCGTCGAGGACCTTGATCAGCGCCTCCCAGTTGTCGGGGTCGAAGAACCAGAACATTCCGGAGTCGTCGGTGCCCTCGCGGACGACGCCGCCGCTGCCCGATCTCCCGTCCGGGGCCCACCAGTCGATGCGGACCGCGAAGCGGGAACGCCGGAGGCAGAGCGTCTCCCGGTCGGCGACGCAGGTTCCGGCGGGATCTCCGGCCTCGACCAGGAACTTCCGGGACGCACTGGACTGCTCCGGGCCGCCGGTGACGGTGAGGCTCACCGTGTAGAAGCCGGGTTCGTTCCAGGCGCGTTCGACGGTGGACGAGCGAGCCTGGCCGCCGTCTCCGAAGCTCCAGCGGCGGGTGTCCACGCGCCCGGTGCTCGTGTCGACGAAACGGACGGGGGCGCCGGTGCGCGCGCGGCAGAGGTCGTCGGGGCACTCGGCGCCGACGGTGAAGGACGCCTCCGGCGGACCGGGTTCGGGCTCCGGCTCCGGTTCGGGCTCCGGCTCCGGTTCCGGCTCCGGCTCGGGTTCCGGCTCGGGTGGCGGCGGAGCGCCTCCTCCTCCCGCAGGCGGGGGCGGCGGGGGCGGCGGGGGCGGCGGCGGGTCCGGATCGGGATCGTCCGCCGCGGTTTCGGTCGTGGCCTCGGCCGTTTCGGAGGGCTCGCCCGTGCCTTCCGAGTTGATGGCGGAGACACGGTAGATGCGCCGCTGGCCGGCGTCCAGGCCGGTGTCGCTCCAGGTCGTCCGGGCGTCTCCGGTGTCGGCGGCCAGTTCGGAGAAGGAAGTTCCGTCGTCGTCGGACGCCTCGATGCGATAGCCGCTGATCTGTCGGCCGCCGGTCATGGCCGGAGCGGCCCAGGAGAGATCGATCCGGTCGGGCCCCGCCGCCGCGGCCGTCAAATCCGTTGGGACGCCGGGAACCGTGAAGTCGAGCTCGCGACCTGTCAGCGCGATGCGAAGAGAGAAAGGGTGTGTGGAGTACGCGAATACCCCGTCAACCAGGGTGTTCTGCACCAACTCGTCCCGCAGGGACCATCCGTGGCTCGACTCCTCGGAACCGGATTGGGTTACGGAGAAGCTCGTTTCTCCCACCTTGTGCTTAAAGAAGAAGGAGTACGTCGTGTCGGGCAGCAGCTCGACCGCGGGGTCGCACCTGATCGTGACGTTTCCCGGGGTCGAGGCAACGCTCAGTGGTCGGCATCCGATGAACGAGCCGAGCGCATCGCCGTCCGTGGGGCCGTGCAGGTTGACGGAGAAGGCGTTGTCTACCGAACTGCCTGATGCGACTACGACCTCGATCGCCCGCAGTTCGTAGCCGGCGGCATTGGGTCCGGTCGTGAAGTGCTGCCAGGCCCCATGAGCCGGAGACCATGTCTGCGACTGCGTCTCTCCCAGGTTGCTGACCAGGACGACCTCGTCGGACTGGGCTTGGACGGCCGACTGGCCGGACTGCCCGAGCACGCCGACGCATGCCAGCGTCATGGCCAGCACATGGAAGGCGGCGGTTGGATGGTCGGCCGCGGGATCGCGGCAGGTCGGGGCTTGCATCTACCGGAGTGCCTCTCGTGGTCGCGAAGCCGCGAAACTCTAGAAGCTCTCGTTGTGCGCTGTCGCCTACAATTCTGGGGGGGGGGGGAGTTCGCGGTGGGGGATCGATCGCCGCGGCGGTCGGCTACCGCTCGCAGCCGTCCGGGAACGCCGCCGAGTCGGTGATGGCGGGCGCCGGGTCGCCGGGTTCGCGAAGCCGCTCCCAGACCCGGCCGGTCGCGGTGTCGGCGACCTCGACGCGGTAGCCGACGTCGGTGGTCAAGGCGCCGAACACCCAGTGGTGGCCGTTCTCTCCGCAGCCGTCGAGGACCTTGATCAGCGCCTCCCAGTTGTCGGGGTCGAAGAACCAGAACATTCCGGAGTCGTCGGTGCCCTCGCGGACGACGCCGCCGCTGCCCGATCTCCCGTCCGGGGCCCACCAGTCGATGCGGACCGCGAAGCGGGAACGCCGGAGGCAGAGCGTCTCCCGGTCGGCGACGCAGGTTCCGGCGGGATCTCCGGCCTCGACCAGGAACTTCCGGGACGCACTGGACTGCTCCGGGCCGCCGGTGACGGTGAGGCTCACCGTGTAGAAGCCGGGTTCGTTCCAGGCGCGTTCGACGGTGGACGAGCGAGCCTGGCCGCCGTCTCCGAAGCTCCAGCGGCGGGTGTCCACGCGCCCGGTGCTCGTGTCGACGAAACGGACGGGGGCGCCGGTGCGCGCGCGGCAGAGGTCGTCGGGGCACTCGGCGTCGACGGTGAAGGACGCCTCCGGCGGACCGGGTTCGGGCTCCGGCTCCGGTTCGGGCTCCGGTTCCGGTTCCGGCTCGGGTTCCGGTTCCGGCTCGGGCGGCGGAGGCTGCTGCGGCGGCGGCTGCGGCGGCGGCGGAGGCTGCGGCGGCGGCGGAGGCTGCTGCGGCGGCGGCGGCGGGGGCGGCGGCGGGGGCGGCGGCGGGTCCGGATCGGGATCGTCCGCCGCGGTTTCGGTCGTGGCCTCGGCCGTTTCGGAGGGCTCGCCCGTGCCTTCCGAGTTGATGGCGGAGACACGGTAGATGCGCCGCTGGCCGGCGTCCAGGCCGGTGTCGCTCCAGGTCGTCCGGGCGTCTCCGGTGTCGGCGGCCAGTTCGGAGAAGGAAGCTCCGTCGTCGTCGGACGCCTCGATGCGATAGCCGCTGATCTGTCGGCCGCCGGTCATGGCCGGAGCGGCCCAGGAGAGATCGATCTGGTCGGGCCCCGCCGCCGCGGCCGTCAAGCCCGTTGGGACGCCGGGAACCCTGAAGTTGAGCTCGCGACCTGTCAGCGCGATGCGAAGAGGGGAAGCGAAAGTCTCGTACACACGCCTCGCGTCAACCACGCGGCTTAGCACCAACGCGTCCCGCAGGGACCATCCGTGGCTCGACTCCTGGGAATCGGATTGGGTGAGGGAGAAGCTCGTGCTTCCCACCTGGTGGCGAAACTCGAAGGAGTACGTCCTGCCGGGCAGCAACTCGATCACGGGATCGCACCTGATCGTGACGTTCCCCGGGGTCGAGGCGACGTGGAAGCTGCATCCGACGTACGAGCCCAGCGCATCGCCGTCCGTGGGCCCGTACACGTCGCCGGAGAAAGCGCCGTCGTCCGGCCGGTCGCTCGTTACGACCACGATCTCGATCGCCCGGAGTTCGTAGCCGGCGGCGTTGGGTCCGGTCGTGAACTGCTGGTAGGTGCGCGTAGTCGGGGACCAATCCTGCGACTGCGTCTCTCCCAGGTTGCTGACCAGGACGACCTCGTCCGTTTGGGCTTGGACGGCCGACCAGCCGGATTGCCCGAGCATGCCGGCGCATGCCGCGGTGACGGCCAGCACGTGGAAGGCCGCGGCTCGATGGGCGACCGCGGGATCGCGGCAGGTCGGGGCTTGCATCTACCGGAGTACCTCCCGTTGTCCGGGAAGCCGCGAAACTCTAGAAGCTCTCGTTGTGCGCTGTCGCCTACAATCCTGAGGGGAGAGCGGCGGAGGATCGAACTCGCGTCGCGGGAGGCCAGGTCGCTCCCAGATTGGGGGCGACACGGGATCAGGATTCGGTCAACGTATCGATGAGTGCCTGTCGACTCTCATCCTCGAGCGGTTTGGCGGCGGCCCGGTTGCGGTGCCGTTCACGGGCAAGGCCGGACAGCCGGCGGGCGGCTTGCCGCGCTGCTTGCCGGCTGCGCGGCGCTCGCTCCGACGCCGGCCCTGCCCGGTCAGACGGACACGGTGCCGGTACTCCCGGAGGCGATGACCGAGGAGATCGTCGCGGCGTTTCTGGCGGAACACGGGATCACGACGGTGGAGAAGTTCGTGGCTGCTCTTCCGCCCCTTCACAAGACGTTCTTCACGACGCTCTACCGATCCCAGAGTCCGGTTGCCGAGTTCGTTTCAACTCGAAAGCCAAGAGTCATCAGTTGGGGCGCGGACGCCGACTTCGTCGTGACCTGGACGACCGATTCGAAGAGTCCGTCCCATCACCAGGTCGAGTTCCTCGAGCCCGTCCCCGACGAGGGGAGGTGGACCGCCGGCGTGATCGACTTCTCGGGAGACACGCCCGAGATCACCCATCCCGAAAACTGCTCCAGTTGCCACACGACCCTGAACCGTCCCCTGTGGCCGGCCTGGGATGAAGCCAGGGAAGGTACGGAGTCGGACGGTTCCCGTTCCGCGACCGATATGAGGTGGTCCGTTAGCGACGAGTCTCCGACCCACCCGCGGCTCGAACCGCTCGACCGGTCCAGCTACGATTTGGAGGACAGCCGGTACCTTCACTTGTCCAACGGGCTCAGGCTGCTGCCGGCCCTTCAGTTCTCCAACGTGTTGGTGGCTCGGCACGGCGAGGTGCTGTTCGGCCGGCTTCGCGCCGGGCCCGGCTACGACGAGTTCGTGGGTTCGATCATCTGCAACGCGCCGGATCCGTCCGCGAACGCGTTCACTCGGCCCGGCATGGGGCTGTTCGCCGACCTTGGCGACAAGATCCCGATACAGCTTCGAGACCTGCGGTTCGTGGGCGAGGGCGACGACATCCTGGCCCAGTCCGAAGTCGACAGGGACTACTGGGATCCCTACGTGGCCGGCGGCAGCATGGAGGGCGCCGTGCTGTTTCTCATGTACCACGATGCGTACATGCGCAACGACGGCATACGGTTCTACTACCGGAACGCCCCGAACCACACGCTCGGAGGCTCACGCGGGAGAGCGCCCTACCGGGACAGATATCTCATACATCCCGCCGGCACCGTGACCGCCGAGGTGGAGTTTCTCGAGGCGTACGAGACTCACTTCGGGCTGCGGGGACAGGAGCATCTCGACTCGCTGGCCGAGGACGGCGTCAGCTACGGCGGGATGGGTTTCTTCGACCCTCACGTGCTGGGCCTCCGTTCGCGCCTGTGCACGGCTCTGACCGGCGCCGGGCCGGAGGCCGGCGGCTTCGAGGGGCCGCATCCGCCGCCGGGCTCTTCAGGTTCCCCGCCGGGATCGGGTCCTTCGCCGCCGCCGCCGGCGCCGGCGCCGGGCCCCTCGGGCCCTCCGCCGGCGCAACCTCCGCCGGCGCAACCTCCGCCCGCGCAACCGCCGCCGGCGCAACCTCCGCCCGCGCAACCGCCGTCGGCGCAACCTCCGCCCGCGCCCGAGCCGCCTCCCGCGCCGGCCATCCCGCCCACCGCCTCCTTCACGCTGAGCGCGGATTGCGAGGGGGAGGTTTGCCGGGCTCGCACTGGCGTCGCGGTGGTCTTGCGCGACACCAGCAGCGGCGCGGTCCGCTCCCGCGAGTGGGACTTCGGCGACGGGAACAGCAGTCGCGGTTCGGCGCCCCGGCATGCCTGGGAGGAGCCGGGCTTCTACACCGTCCGGCTCATGGTGACCGACGGCCGGAACCCCTCGACATCCTTCCGCACGGTGCTGGTCGAGGCGGCGGACCCCGCGGGCGCCTGCCGGCCGGACGCCCACACCCGTTGCCTGCGGGACTCCCGCTACTCCGTCCGCGTCCAGTGGCGCGCGGGCGATGGCGACGGTTCGGGCATGGTGGTCCCGGCGGGGACGAACGAATCCGGGATGTTCCGGTTCTTCGACCCGGACAACTGGGAGGTCGTCGTCAAGGTTCTCGACGGCTGCTCGACGAACGGCCATCACTGGGTGTTCGGGGCTTCGACCACCGACCTCGGCTACCGGATCACGGTGACCGACACGGTCACCGGCGAGGTCGGCGAGTACCTGAACGAGCCCGGCAGTCCGGCGCCGGCGATCGCCGACACGAAGGCCTTCCCCGGCGCCTGCGACCGAGACTAGCGTCCCCTTTCGCCCGCGACTCCGTCTCACCGCGCGGAAGCCGGGTTCGTTCCGGGCGCGTTCGACGGCAAACGAGCGAGCCTGAAGCTCGCGGGGATCGATGCCCTGCCTCGCCCCCCAAGATTGCAGGCGACAATGGACGACGAAAGGGCTAATGTTCGATCGTTCCATGCAAGCCCCGACCTGTCGCTATCCCGCGGTCGCCCGTCGAAGCGCGGTCTTCCGCGTCTTGGCCGCGACGCTGGCATGCGTCGGCGCGCTCGGACAAGCCGGCCACTCGGCCGTCCACGCCCAGGCGGACGAGGTCGTCCTGGTCAGCAACCTGGGGCAGACGCATTCGGAGAGCTGGATTCCGTATACGCAACGTTGGCAGCAATTCACGACCGGCTCCACCGGCTACGAACTTCGAGCGATCGAGGTCGTCGTCGTATCGAGCGACAGGCAAGGCGCAGCTTTCATCGCTACGCTGTACGGTCCCACGGGCGGCGGCGTGCTGGGCCCGAACCTCTGCGAATCCGCCGCCCCCTCGACCCCGGGGAACGTCACGCTCAGGTGCAACCCCGTGATCGAGCTGCGGCCCGACACGACGTACTCCCTCATGCTTCGCCACTACCGGGGAGTTACAAGCTTCTCCATGACCGGATCCGGCGCCGAGGAATCGAGCCACGGATGGTCCCTGCGGGACGGATTGGTGGAAGTGGAAAGCGACGCGGTTGACACGGGGCTGGTGTTCTCCACTCTCCCTTCCACTCTTCGCGTCGCGCTGACAGGCCGCGAGTTCGACTTCCCGGTTCCTGACTCGACGGAGACGGACACGGACGCGGTGCCGGTACTCCCGGAGGCGATGACCGAGGAGATCGTCGCGGCGTTTCTGGCGGAACACGAGATCACGACGGTGGAGAAGTTCGTGGCTGCTCTTCCGCCCCCTCACAAGACGTTCTTCACGACCCTCTACCAATCCGAGAGCCCGGTTGCCGAGTTCGTTTCGCCCCTGAGACCGAGAGTCATCAGTTGGGGCGCCGACGCCGACTTCGTCGTGACCTGGACGACCGATTCGAGGAGCCCGTCCCATCACCAGGTCGAGTTCCTCGAGCCCGTCCCCGACGAGGGCAGGTGGACCGCCGGCGTGATCGACTTCTCGGGAGACACGCCCGAGATCACCCATCCCGAAAACTGCTCCAGTTGCCACACGACCTTGAACCGTCCCCTGTGGCCGGCCTGGGATGAAGCCAGGGAAGGTACGGAGTCGGACGGTTCCGACTCCGCAAAGGCGATTACGAGGTTCGTGCGTTCGGGACCCGCGGACGGGTCTCCGGTCCACCCGCGGCTCGAACCGCTCGACCGGTCAAGCTACGATGCCTTCGGCAGCCGGTACCTTCATCTTTCCAACGGGCTCAGGCTGCTGCCGGCCCTTCAGTTCTCCAACGTGTTGGTGGCTCGGCACGCCGAGGTGCTGTTCGGCCGGCTTCGCGCCGGGCCCGGCTACGACGAGTTCGTGAGTTCGATCATCTGCAACGCGCCGGATCCGTCCGCGAACCCGTTCACTCGGCCCGGCATGGGGTTCTTCGCCGACCTCGGCGACGAGATCCCGATACAGCTTCGAGACCTGCGGTTCGTGGGCGAGGGCGACGACGTTCTGGCCCAGTCCGAAGTGGAAAGGGACTACTGGGATCCCTACGTGGCCGGCGGCAGCATGGAGGGCGCCGTGCTGTTTCTCATGTACCACGATGCGTACATGCGCAACGACGGCATACGGTTCTACTACCGGAACGCCCCGAACCACACGCTCGGAGGCTCACGCGGGAGAGCGCCCTACCGGGACAGATATCTCATACATCCCGCCGGCACCGTGACCGCCGAGGTGGAGTTTCTCGAGGCGTACGAGACTCACTTCGGGCTGCGGGGACAGGAGCATCTCGATTCGCTGGCCGAGGGCGGCGTCGGCTACGGCGGGATGGGTTTCTTCGACCCTCACGTACTGGGCTTCCAGTCACGCCTGTGCACGGCTCTGACCGGCGCCGGGCCGGAGGCCGGCGGCTTCGAGGGGCCGCATCCGCCGCCGGCGCAGCCGGTGCCGCCGCCGGGATCTTCAGGTTCCCCGCCGGGATCGGGTCCTTCGGCGCCGCCGCCGGCGCCGGGCCCCTCGGGCCCTCCGCCGGCGCAACCTCCGCCCGCGCAACCGCCGCCGGCGCAACCTCCGCCCGCGCAACCGCCGTCGGCGCAACCTCCGCCCGCGCCCGAGCCGCCTCCCGCGCCGGCCATCCCGCCCACCGCCTCCTTCACGCTGAGCGCGGATTGCGAGGGGGAGGTTTGCCGGGCTCGCACTGGCGTCGCGGTGGTCTTGCGCGACACCAGCAGCGGCGCGGTCCGCTCCCGCGAGTGGGACTTCGGCGACGGCGGTAGCAGTCGCGGTTCGGCGCCCCGGCACGCCTGGGAGGAGCCGGGCTTCTACACCGTCCGGCTCATGGTGACCGACGGCCGGAACCCCTCGACATCCTTCCGCACGGTGCTGGTCGAGGCGGCGGACCCCGCGGGCGCCTGCCGGCCGGACGCCCACACCCGTTGCCTGCGGGACTCCCGCTACTCCGTCCGCGTCCAGTGGCGCGCGGGCGATGGCGACGGTTCGGGCATGGTGGTCCCGGCGGGGACGAACGAATCCGGGATGTTCCGGTTCTTCGACCCGGACAACTGGGAGGTCGTCGTCAAGGTTCTCGACGGCTGCTCGACGAACGGCCATCACTGGGTGTTCGGGGCTTCGACCACCGACCTCGGCTACCGGATCACGGTGACCGACACGGTCACCGGCGAGGTCGGCGAATACCTGAACGAGCCCGGCAGTCCGGCGCCGGCGATCGCCGACACGAAGGCCTTCCCCGGCGCCTGCGACCGAGACTAGCGTCTTGCAAGCCCCGACCTGTCGCTATCCCGCGGTCGCCCGTCGAAGCGCGGTCTTCCGCGTCTTGGCCGCGACGCTGGCATGCGTCGGCGCGCTCGGACAAGCCGGCCACTCGGCCGTCCACGCCCAGTCGGACGAGGTCGTCCTGGTCAGCAACCTGGGAGAAACGGAGTCGGGGAGCTGGATTCCGAAATCGGAACACTGGCAGCAATTCACGACCGGTTCCAGTGGCTACGAACTTCGGGCGATCGAGGTCGTGGTCGTATCGAGCAGCCGGCCAGGCGAGGGCGGTTTCGCCGGCACGGTGCACGGTCCCACGGCGGGTGGCGCGCTGGGCCCGCCCCTCTGCGAATTCGACGCCGTCTCGACCCCGGGGAACGTCACGCTCGGGTGCACCCCCTCGATCGTGCTGGCGCCCGACACGACGTACTCCCTCAATCTTCGCCCATACGGTCCATACGCGGGAGTTACAAGGTTCTCCGTGACCGGATCCGGCGCCGAGGCATCGAGCCACGGATGGTCCCTGCGGGACGGGTTCGTGCAAACCGAAGCAGTTAACGGGAGTTGGGTGTTCTCCACTCTCTCTTCCACTCTTCGCGTCGCACTGACAGGTCGCGAGGTCGACTTCCCGGTTTCCGGCTCAACGGATTCGGAGACGGACACGGTCCCGGTCCTCCCGGAGACGATGACCGAGGAGATCGTCGCGGCGTTTCTGGCGGAACACGGGATCACGACGGTGGAGAAGTTCGTGGCTGCTCTTCCGCCCCTCCACAAGACGTTCTTCACGACCCTCTACCGATCCCAGAGCCCGGTTGCCGAGTTCGTTTCGCCCCTGAGACCGAGAGTCATCAGTTGGGGCGCGGACGCCGATTTCGTCGTGACCTGGACGACCGATTCCAGGAGTCCGTCCCATCACCAGGTCGAGTTCCTCGAGCCCGTCCCCGACGAGGGGAGGTGGACCGCCGGCGTGATCGACTTCTCGGGAGATACGCCCGAGATCACCCATCCGGAGGTTTGCTCCAGTTGCCACACGACCCTGAATCGTCCCCTGTGGCCGGCCTGGGATGAAGCCAGGGAAGGTACGGAGTCGGACGGTTCCGACTCCGCGTTTCAGATGAGCTGGTTCGTGAGTTCGCAGATCACCAACGGGTCTCCGACCCACCTGCGGCTCGAACCGCTCGACCGGTCCACCTTCGATACCTTCGGCAGCCGGTACCTTCATCTGTCCAACGGGCTCAGACTGCTGCCGGCCCTGCAGTTCTCCAACGCGTTGACGGCTCGGCACGGCGAGGTGCTGTTCGGCCGGCTTCGCGCCGGGCCCGGCTACGACGAGTTCGTGAGTTCGATCATCTGCAACGCGCCGGATCCGTCCGCGAACCCGTTCACTCGGCCCGGCATGGGGCTCTTCGCCGACCTTGGCGACAAGATCCCGATACAGCTTCGAGACCTGCGGTTCGTGGGCGAGGGCGACGACGTTCTGGCCCAGTCCGAAGTGGAAAGGGACTACTGGGATCCCTACGTGGCCGGCGGCAGCATGGAGGGCGCCGTGCTGTTTCTCATGTACCACGATGCGTACATGCGCAACGACGGCATACGGTTCTACTACCGGAACGCCCCGAACCACACGCTCGGAGGCTCACGCGGGAGAGCGCCCTACCGGGACAGATATCTCATACATCCCGCCGGCACCGTGACCGCCGAGGTGGAGTTTCTCGAGGCGTACGAGACTCACTTCGGGTTGCGGGGACAGGAGCATCTCGATTCGCTGGCCGAGGACGGCGTCGGCTACACCGGGATGGGTTTCTTCGACCCTCACGTACTGGGCTTCCAGTCACGCCTGTGCACGGCTCTGACCGGCGCCGGGCCGGAGGCCGGCGGCTTCGAGGGGCCGCATCCGCCGCCGGCGCAGCCGGTGCCGCCGCCGGGCTCTTCAGGTTCCCCGCCGGGATCGGGTCCTTCGGCGCCGCCGCCGGCGCCGGGCCCCTCGGGCCCTCCGCCGGCGCAACCTCCGCCCGCGCAACCGCCGCCGGCGCAACCTCCGCCCGCGCAACCGCCGTCGGCGCAACCTCCGCCCGCGCCCGAGCCGCCTCCCGCGCCGGCCATCCCGCCCACCGCCTCCTTCACGCTGAGCGCGGATTGCGAGGGGGAGGTTTGCCGGGCTCGCACTGGCGTCGCGGTGGTCTTGCGCGACACCAGCAGCGGCGCGGTCCGCTCCCGCGAGTGGGACTTCGGCGACGGCGGTAGCAGTCGCGGTTCGGCGCCCCGGCACGCCTGGGAGGAGCCGGGCTTCTACACCGTCCGGCTCATGGTGACCGACGGCCGGAACCCCTCGACGTCCTTCCGCACGGTGCTGGTCGAAGCGGCGGACCCCGCGGGCGCCTGCCTGCCGGACGCCCACACCCGTTGCCTGCGGGACTCCCGCTACTCCGTCCGCGTCCAGTGGCGCGCGGGCGATGGCGACGGTTCGGGCATGGTGGTCCCGGCGGGGACGAACGAATCCGGGATGTTCCGGTTCTTCGACGCGGACAACTGGGAGGTCGTCGTCAAGGTTCTCGACGGCTGTTCGACGAACGGCCATCACTGGGTGTTCGGGGCTTCGACCACCGACCTCGGCTACCGGATCACGGTGACCGACACGGTCACCGGCGAGGTCGGCGAATACCTGAACGAGCCCGGCAGTCCGGCGCCGGCGATCGCCGACACGAAGGCCTTCCCCGGCGCCTGCGACCGAGACTAGCGTCCGGTCGGTCCGAAGTCCCGTTCATGGAAGCTCTCGAGCGGTCGTTTCGCTGCCGGCGCTGATAACCTGCCGGTCCTTGTTTCAGGACGGGGCGGGCGGCCGGAACGCCGGCACGGGTCACTCGCCGTCCCGGGGAGTCACCGTCATTGAAAGCAGCCGTATTCCACGAGGTCGGGCAACCGCTCGAGATCACCGACGTCGCGATCAGCAAGCCGGGACCGCACGAGATCCTGGTCCGGAGCGCGGTGGTCGGGGTCTGCCACAGCGATCTGCACTTCGTGGACGGCCTCTGGCCGATTCGCACGCCGGCGATCCTCGGCCATGAGGCGTCCGGCATCGTGGAGCAGGTGGGTTCCGAGGTGCGCTACGTCGAGCCGGGCGACCATGTGATCACCTGTCTCTCCGTGTTCTGCGGCTACTGCGAGTACTGCATGAGCGGCGAGCCGGCGCTCTGCGACAAGCGCGCTACGCGACGGCCGAGAACGGAGGAGCCTCGGCTGGCGTTGCCGGCGAGCAACGGCGGCGGCCCGCGCCCTATCTCTCAGTTCGCCGATCTGGCCTCGTTCGCGGAGCAGATGCTGGTGCACGAGAACGCGGTGGTGAAGATCAGGAAGGATATGCCGCTCGACCGGGCGGCGGTCATCGGCTGCGCCGTGATCACCGGCGTGGGCGCGGCGTTCCGGACGGCGGCGGTGGAGCCCGGGTCGACGGCGGCGGTCATCGGCTGCGGCGGCATCGGCCTGTCGACGATCAACGGCGCCGACCTGGCCGGGGCTTCGCGCATCATCGCCATCGACCGGGTGTCGTCGAAGCTCGATCTGGCGAGGGCGTTCGGCGCCACCGACACGATCGACGCTTCGGCCGGCGACCCGGTGGAGCAGGTGCTGGAGCTGACGGGAGGCGGCGTGCAGTACGCCTTCGAGGCGATCGGCCTCAAGGTGACCGCCGAGCAGGCCTGGGCCATGTTGCGTCCGGGCGGCACGGCGACCGTCATCGGCATGGTGCCCTTTGGCGAGAAGATCGAGATCCCCGGTCACGAGATGCTCCAGGCGAAGTGCATCCAGGGTTGCGTCATGGGTTCGAACCGGTTCCGCATCGACATGCCCAGGCTGGTCGACTTCTACCTGGCCGGAAAGCTCAAGCTCGACGAACTGATCTCCGATCGGGTCGGGTTCTCCCAGATCAACGAGGCGCTCCAGAACCTGAAGTGCGGCGAGGTGGCCCGCCAGGTCATCGTGTTCGATGAGTAGGCGGCTGCGCGTCGCCGCGGCTGTCTGCGTCCTCGTTCTTCCTCCCCTGGCGCCGGCAGTGGCCGGCGGCGTGGCGGAGAAGGGAGGCCTGGAGGCCGCGGTGGCGGAACGGGCCGACCTGCTCTGGGACGCCGCCCGGAAGATCTGGGAGTGGGCCGAGCCGGGCTACCAGGAAACGAAGTCCTCGACCCTGCTCGCCTCCCTCGTCGAGGAGGAGGGGTTCGAGGTCACGCGCGGCGTCGCCGGCATTCCGACCAGCTTCGTCGCCTCGTTCGGCGCCGGTCGCCCGGTGATCGCGATTCTCGCCGAGTTCGATGCTCTGCCGGGGCTGTCGCAGGAGGCCGTTCCGACCCGTTCACCGCGCGAGGGGCCGGACTGGGGCCACGCCTGCGGCCATCACCTGTTCGGCGCCGGCTCGCTTGGTGCCGCGCTGGCCGTGGCCGACGGCATCCGCGGCGGCGCGATTCAGGGCACGGTGCGGCTCTACGGCACGCCCGCCGAGGAGGGCGGCGGCGCAAAGGCCTTCATGGCCCGGGCCGGACTGTTCGACGACGTGGACGCCGTGCTGCACTGGCACCCGGGCGACGCGAACTCGGCCGGCGATCCGACCAATCTGGCGCGCGTGGCGGCCAAGTTCCGCTACCGCGGCCGCAGCGCCCACGCCGCGGCGTCGCCCGAAGCGGGCCGCTCTGCGCTCGACGCGGTGGCGATTCTGAATTACGGCGCCGAGCTTCTCCGGGAGCACACGCCCGACCGCACGCGCATCCACCACGTGATCACCGCCGGCGGCGACGCGCCGAACGTGGTGCCCGCGTTCGCCGAGGCGTACTACTACGTCCGTCACCCGGACATCGACGTGGCGCGCTCGATCTACGACCGGCTCGTGCTCGTGGCCGAAGGCGCCGCACACGCCACGGAGACCGAGCTGGAGATCGAGTTCCTGGGCGGCATCCACAACCTGCTGCCCAACGACACGCTGTCCAGGGTCTCGCTCGCCAACTTCGAGGCCCTCATCGACATGGGCTACACGAAAGCGGAGAAGGGGTGGGCCGCGAAGCTCCAGGAGTCGCTGCTGAAACCGCGGCCCCTTGCCTCCGTGTCCGAGCTGCGGGACGAAACGGGCAACACGACCCTCGGCTCGACCGATGTCGGCGACGTCTCCTGGGTGGCGCCGACGACGGGCATCCGGACGGCCTGCTGGGTGCCCGGCACGCCGGCCCACTCCTGGCAGGCGGTCGCCGCCGGCGGCACGACGATCGGCCGGCAGGGCATGCTGATGGCCGCCCGCGTGCTGGCGGCCACGGCCTGGGACCTGCTCGCCGATCCCTCGATCGTCGAAGCGGCTCGTGAGGAACTGAACCGGCGCCTCGCCGATCGCCCGTACCGAGCCGCCCTCGAAGAAGGCCAGCAGCCGCCGCTCGACTACCGCAAAGCGCCCGAACGCTGACGGCGTCGCGGCGACGGCGTGCACCCGTCACCGGCGGCGGCCGGAGGGGAGAGGGTCCCAGCGGCCGCTCACGCTGTCTTGGTGAAGGGGAAGTTGGCGCTCGCTTCGGTCGGCTGCGCTCCGCAAGGGTGTCGGTTGATGGAAGGTCGTCGAGCGTCGCTTGCCTCCAGCCCGCTGGATCCCTCTCCCCTCCGGCCGCCGCCACTGACTGGACAGTGTCGGTGCCGAGTCAGTTACTTCGGAACCGGACTCCCGTGTGCAAACTGATGTCGACGGCGGAGCCGTACTTTGCCGTGTTGTTGCTGAGACTGAAGTAGGCGGAGCGGTGAAGTCCGCTGCGAGAGGGTTTCAGGCTTCGGGTCCAGCCGATGTCGATCAGGGTCGCCGTGACGCCGAGGATCGAGAGGTTGAGCTGGCGGAACGGGCTCTGCTGGTGGCGGAGCTGAAGGACGATCGAGGATCCGGGGCCGATGGGGCGTTCGCCGGCGATGGCGACGGTGATGATGTTCTGCGGCTCGAGCGTAAGCAGGTCGTGGCTGCCGAGGCGGGTGAAGCCGGCGTTGCCGTGGAGGGTCCAGCGCCGCCAGGGACGGGATACGAGGTACTGGACCGCGGCGTCGACCGAGCCGGTGCCGTGGAAGTTGTCGTCGTCGGCGGTAGGTAGCTTGAGCTGGACCTGGATGGCCTGCCGCCAGGTGGCGGATTCCGGCCCGAGACCGGACTTGAGCGAGATGATCGTCTCCCCAAGGCCGAGTCCGGCCTGTTCGAAACGAACGAACCGGAGCTGTTCCCCGTAGCCGCCGGGGCCGTCGCGACGGAAGTAGAGGGCGTAGCCGTTCTCGAGGGTCTGGGGTCGTCCCGACTGGCGGAAGCCGAAGAAGTCGTGGAAGCCCTCGATCAGGGGGTCGACGATGCCGCCGTCGGCGTTGACGATGGAGGCTCGGAGGCCGAGTTCGAGTCGCCGTCCGAAACGCCGGCGCGCGTCGACCGTCAGCCGGTGGACTTCCATGTCGGCGAAGTAGATCCCCTCGAAGCCGGGCCAGGGCGAGATGCCGTCGAGCTCTTCGACCGTGACGGCCCCCCGGTAGCGGCGCGCTTCGATGACCTCGGATACGGACGGCGACCGCAGCCAGAAGCTGGAGAGGCCCAGACTCGCCGTGACTTGCCAGCGGCCGCCGGAGGCCTCACCGTCGGCCGGCGCCTCGACCGGCAGGCTCAGGAACCCGGAGCCGCTGCCAAGCCAGGCTTCCGCCACGGGCAGCGGCCCAAACCGGTGTTCCTGGGCTCCGAGGGAAGAGGCGGCCGCGAGCACGCTCGCCGCTGCCGCGAGGACGGTCAGGCGAGGCAGCAGGTTAGTGCGCCGCTCCCGCCGCCTGGATCGCCTGCCAGACGCGCTCCGGCTTCGCCGGCATGTCGATGTTCGTGATGCCGAGTGGCCGCAGCGCGTCGACGATCGCGTTGACGATGCACGGCGTCGACCCGATCGTGCCCAGTTCGCCGATGCCCTTGGCGCCGAGCGGGTTGATCGGCGTCGGCGTTACCGTGTTGTCGAGCACCATGCGCGGGAACTGCTTGGCGCGTGGCACCGCGTAGTCCATGAGGGTGCCGGAGAGGAGTTGGCCGCCCTCGTCGTACTGGACTTCTTCCCACATCGCCTGGCCGATGCCCTGGACCACGCCGCCGAGGCGCTGGCCGTCGGCGAGCATGGGGTTCATCACTTCGCCGAAGTCGTCGACCGCGACGTAGCGCTGGATCTCGATCTGACCGCTCTCGGGATCGATCTCGACCTGGCAGAGATGAGCGCCGAAGGGGAACGTCGTCGCCGACGGCTCGAAGCGGGCGACGGCTTCCAGGCCCGGCTCCTCGCCGGGTACGTTGACGTTCCAGAGGTGGGCCATCTCGGCGACCTGCCGGAAGGTCAGTTTGCGGTCCGTGCCGGTGACCGTGAACTCGCCGTCCTCGTAGCCGATCTGGTCGACGGGCGCGTCGAGGTGGTGGGCGGCGATCCGGGTCGCTTTCGCGTGGACCTTGACCAGCGCCATGTCGACAGCGGCGCCGCCGACCGCGATGCCGCGACTGCCGAAGGTCCCGACGCCGTGCTGGACCTGGTCCGTGTCGCCGTGCACGACGAGGACGTCGTCGAGGTCCACGCCGAAGGCGTCCGACACCATCTGGGCGAAGACGGTTTCCTGCCCCTGGCCATGTGGAGAAACGCCGGTGTAGATGGTGACGTTCCCGGTCGGTTCGACCCGCACGGTCGCGCTTTCCCAGGTGCCCATGCGCTGCTGAGGCGTGGCGCCGGTGGAGGGGCCGAGGCCGCACACCTCGGTGAACGTGGCGAGTCCGATGCCGACGAGTCGCCCCTCTTCGCGCGCGCCGCGCTGCTCCGCGCGGGCTTCGTCGTAGCCGGCGAGTTCCGTCAGGCGATCGAGCGACTTCTCGTAGTCGCCGGTGTCATAGGTCGCGCCGGAGGGCGTGGTGTGGGGAAAGGCGTCCTTGCTGATGAAGTTCCGGCGCCGCACCGCGACCGGGTCGAGGCCGGTGGCGGCCGCAACCTCGTCCATCACGCGCTCGATGATGAAGGCGGCTTCCGGGCGTCCGGCGCCGCGGTACGCCTCGGTCGCCATCGTGTTCGTGAACACGGACGACGTTTCCCAGGCGACCGCCTTGATGTCGTAGCAGCCGCAGGACATGGTGTGCGTGGAGAGGGCGATGAACGGGCCGAAGAAGGAACGGAAGGCGCCGATGTCGGAGATCGTCTGCCCATTGAGAGCCAGCACGCGTCCGTCGTTCTGGAAGGCGACGTCGATCTTCTCGACGTGGCCGCGGCCGTGGGTCATGCCGAGCAGGTTCTCGGTGCGGGTCTCCGACCACTTCACCGGCCTCTTCAGATCGCGTGAAACCCAGCACAGCAGCGCGTCCTCCGCGTAGGTCGGGATCTTGGCGCCGAAGCCGCCACCCACCTCGGGTGCGATGGCGCGGATGCGGATCTCGGGGATCCCCAGGCACATCGCGATCTGCTGCTTGACGGAGTGGGGGGCCTGGTTGGAGGTCCAGAGCGTCAGCTTGCCGGGGCCCTCTTCCCAGTGGGCGCAGATGGCGCGCCCTTCCATCGGGAAAGGCGCGACGCGCTGGTTCAGCAGCCGGATCGACAGGGTCTGGTCGGCCTGCTCAAAGAGCTTGTCGGCCTCCGGGTTCGGGGCCGGAATCTGAAGGCAGACGTTGCCGTCGAGTTCTTCGTAGACCTTCGGCGCGTCCGGTGCGAGCGCGGCCTCGACGTCGACCACGGCTTCCCGGGGCTCGATGTCGACCTCGACCATGGCCGCCGCGTCGCGCGCCGCGTAGGGCGTTTCGCCGACCACCACCGCGACCGGGTGCCCGACGTAGAGGACGCGGCCGTCCGCCAGCAGCGGGTGGTCGGGCATGCCGGGTATCTCGACGCCGATGGGGGTCGCTCCGACCTGTCCCTCCATTTCGGCGTAGGTGTAGACGCCGACGACGCCGGCGTGGGCGGCGGCGGCCGTCGTGTCGATGGACCGGATCGCGCCGGCGGCGAAGTCGCTGCGCACGAACGCGGCGTACGTCATGCGTGGCAGCTTGACGTCGTCGGTGTAGGTGGCGAGGCCCCGGATGAGGCGAGGATCCTCGCGGCGCTTGATCGGCCTGCCGATCGAGTTCGGTCGAAACGTGGTCATCAGGCCGCTCCCGCGGCGTCGGCCGCGTGCTGAACCGCGTCGACGATCTGCTGGTAGCCGGTGCAGCGGCAGATGTTGCCGTCGATCGCTTCGCGGATTTCCGCCTCGGTCGGGTTCGGGTTGTCGTCGAGCAACTGTTTGGCCGCCATGATCATCCCGGGAGTGCAGTAGCCGCACTGGAGGCCGTGCTTCTCCCAGAAGCCGACCTGCAGCGGATGCAGTTCGTCGGCGGAGGCCGCGAGGCCCTCGATCGTCGTCACTTCCTGGCCGTCGGCCTGAACTGCCAGGACGGTGCAGCTCTTCACGGCGCGGCCGTTGAGGTGCACGGTGCACGCGCCGCAGAGGGTGCTCTCGCAGCCGATGTGGGCGCCGGTGAGATCGAGTTCCTCACGCAGGAAGTGGACCAGCAGCGTGCGCGGCTCGACCTCTCGTTGGTGCTTGCTGCCGTTGACCGTAACGGCAACGGGGACGGTGTCTGGCATCGATGCTCCTGTCGTATCCGGTTGAGTTGGCGGCGGCGATCGTATCGCAGCGCGGCCGCGCTATGATGAGTGCCTACCGCAGCAGTTTGCGCCCAGGCGCAGGGAGGCCGACATGAGGAAGTCGCTGATCGCTACCGCCGTTCTCGTTGGGCTCGTCGTCACCGCTTCGGCGGCCGTTGGCACCGAAGGAGAGATCAAGAGGACGCCCGGCGGCAAGCCGGACTTCACCGGCGTCTACGACATTTCGAGCATCACGCCGTTCGCCAGGCCCAAGGAGTTCGGCGACAAGCTGACCCTCACCCCCGAGGAGGCGGAGGCCAACGCGAAGCGGCGCGCCGATGCGAACGCCGCCCAGGCCGCGCCCAGCGCTTCGGCTGGCGAGCGCGCGGCGCCCGAGAAGGGCGGCAACGTCGGCGCCTACAACAACTTCTGGTTCGAGTGGGGCAGCCAGAACTTCATGATCGACGGCAGGTACCGGACCTCGGTGCTGACCGATCCTCCCAACGGGCAGATGCCGGCGATGACCGAAGAGGGCAAGAAGCGTTCAGCCGCCGCGCCGAAGTTCGCGTGGCCCAACCGTGGTTACGCCTGGTGGCTCGAGTCCGGCGACATCCCTTACGACGGCCCCGAGACGAACATCGTCGGCGTGCGCTGCATGTACCAGCCGACGGCCTCGGTCGCGATCCGTTCGCTGCCGTACAACAACGTGAAGACGATCGTCCAGACCGAAGACCACTTCATGATCATGATCGAGTGGATGCACTGGACCCGGGTGGTCCGGATCGGCGGCGAACACATGCCGGCGGAGTACACCTCGCTCAGCGGCGACTCGATCGGCTGGTGGGAGGGTGACACCCTGGTCGTCGAAACGACGAACTTCCGCGACATGCCCGATCTCCGCGGCGAGGGCGTGCGCGTGATCGAGAAGTTCAGCCCGATCGACGGGGACAACCTGCTCTACAGCTTCACGGTCGAGAACCCGGAGTACGAGGCGTCATACAGCGGCGAGCTGCCGTGGCCGAAGACGGCCCAGAGGAGCTACGAGTACGCCTGCCACGAGGGCAACTACGCGATGGGCAACACGCTGCGCGGGGCGCGTCTGCTCGAGGCGGAGTTCGAGAAGGGCCAGTCCAGCTCCGGACAGGAGTAGGCTCTAAACCGCCCGAACCTGCCGGCTCACGCGTCCAATGATCCGCGGCAGCGCCTCGTGCGCCTCCGGGGGTACGCGGAAGGTCGTCATCCAGGACAGGGCGGCCAGGTCCTGCAGGTCGACGGCGTTCCTGCCGGCCAGCAGCGCGGCTCCGCGCAGGATCTTGATCGCCTTGACGAGGAACGTGCGGTCGGTCAACAGGGAGTTCGTCTCGTTGCACTCGAACTCCAGCACCAGCGTTCGCAGCACGTCGAGCAGCGCCGCGCGGACCGCCGCTCCGACCTCGACCTCGTACATCCGCTTGTTCAGCGCGTCGAGCGTGGCCCGGTCGGTCACCGGCTCCGGATCGGGCTGTTCGACGACGGAGCCGGAGGCGAAGCGGTCGATCAGCGTCTTGGCGTCGTCGACGCCGCTCTGAATCAGGCCGGAGACCCGCAACTGGAGGGCGAACCGGTCGAGGTTCGCGGGGTCGAGCGGCTCGTTGTAGTACTCGTCGTCCATCGGGTTGCCGGTGGCGATCGCCGCCATCAGCGGAATCGGCTCGGCGCCGAAACGGCGCTCGTTCAGGATCCGGAGAAGCACGTTGAGCGCCTCGCCGGGGGCGCGAGAGATGTCGTCTAGCACCGCAACCTCGGCGGTGAGCAGGCCCCCGGGCTCGATTCGCTGGTGGATTCGCTCGGCTTCGCCGGCAGTCCCGGGCGCGCCACCGTCCGTCTTCACCTTGCGGCGCTCCAGGACGATGTCGCCGACCAGTTCGGCGAGACGTGTGTCGCGGTGCAACTGGTAGAAGAAGAAGTCGAGTTCGGAGCCCTTGGCGGCGACTTCGGCCAGCCGGGTCTTGGCCGTGCCCGGCGGCCCCTCGACGTAGATGTGCTCCCGCGTGATCAGGGCGAGGAGCAGGGCCGTCTTCACCTCGTCGTGGCCGACGACGTGATGATCGAGCAGGTCGTGGAGAGGGGTCAGGTCGCTCACGGGAACGCGCGACTCTATCCGCACCCGAAGATCGGGGTCATCGCTCCTCCAGCCGGAGCCCGCCACCGGCAGTCGGCCGACCGTAGAAGCGCAGCCCGGCGGTCTCGATCGAGATGTCGTCCAGGACGGGCGGGCAGTCGCCGTTGCCCAGGAACACGGTGTGGAGGGCGACGCCGAGCCGGCGCGCCAGTTGGCGTTCGCGGCGGACGGTCGTGTCGCCGATGATCGGCAGACCGTCGGTCAGGAGGACCACGTGCCGGTTGCGGCCGGAGCCGCCGCGCAGGCCCTCGAGAGCCGTGCGGAGCGGCGCCTCGTAGTTCGTCTGGCCGACCGCCTTCGCCTGCCCGGCCTGCTCGGCGAGGCGGGAGTACGAGCGATGCAGCAGGCGGCCGCCGACGTGGTGGGGCAGGGCGCGGTGGTGGAACTCGACGTAGCCGACGCGCATCCGCCGCCGCGCCGCGACCCGCAGGATTCCGAGCACGACCTGACTCGACCATACGGTCAGCCGGCCGGCCATCGAAGCGGAGATGTCCCGCAGGACGGCGACCGCGCCGCCGGCGCTGCGGCGCTTGCGCTCGAAGGTTCGCGGCGCGCCGGGCAGGCGGCCCTCGGCGAACAGCAGGGCCTCGATCACATCGGCGTCGATCAGTTCGTCCAGGTCGCGCAGGGGACGGTAGCCGCGGGGCTGGCCTCCCGGATCCGTGTCCGGGTCGATGCGCCCCCGCTCGATGCGTCCGACGAGCGCCCTCAGGAGGGGATCGACCTGGGCCGGCGGAGGCGGCTTCCCGAACAGCGTCGGGGGCGCCGGCAGGTCGGCCTGATCGTCGATCCACGAGTCGGACGCGGGCGAGGACGCCGCGGCGCCGTCCGAGTCGTCGCCCTGTGACTGCGCTCCGGGCATCTGGGCGCCGGTTTCCGCCATCGTCACGTTCGGCGGGTCGCCGAGCAGTTCCTCCAGGATGTGATCGAAGTCCTCCTGTACCTCGTCCGGCAGCCGGTGGGCGACCATGTAGCGGATGGCGCCGAGGTCGCGTGGCGCGGCGGCCGGGGCGCCGCGCAGGAACGCGTGCGCGCGGACCAGTCGCAGGGCCGCCGAACTGAAGGAGCGGTCGGACATGAGGCGATCGCCGGACGCCGATTGGTCGGCCGTGCGCTGGCGCAGCCGGTCGAGGAGACGGTGGTAGGCGTCGAGGGTTCGCGGCTCGACCTGGAGGGCGGCCGCCGCGCGCTGCGCGGCGTTGCGGATGGCGGTGCTCATCACCGGGGATGGCGCCGCGGCGCGTGCCCCCGCGTATGGGTGGGTGTTGCCCGTGGCCGACCGGGCGGCGGCCCGTGACGGTTCTTGAGCCGCCCCTCGTTCCAGCAGTACCGCGGCCTCGTCGAAGAGTCCTCCGGTGAGCAGGCCGGTCAGACGAAGTTGCACGGCGAAGCGATCGAGTTGGCCGGGTTCGAGAGGGTCGATCGGGGCCTCTACCTGCTCCAGCGGTCCGGTTGCCACCGCCGACTCGAGCGGCAGTGGCTGCCCCAGAGCGTGCCGTTCGGCGAGGATTCGGAGCAGGGGTCCCAGAGCTTCGCCGGGAGAACGAGGCAGGTCCTCGAGCAAGGCGATCTCGGCCTGGAGAAGGGGGCCGGGGATCAGCTCGCGGCGCAGGCGCTCGTGGCCCCGGTGACGGTGGCGGCTCAGCAGAACATCACCGAGCAGGTCCGTCTCCCGGATGTCGCGGTGGAACACGAGCGTGTGGGTGCAGGCGCCCGACAGCGCAGCCAGGGCGGCGGCCAGCTCGGACTTGCCGCACCCGGGCGGCCCCTCCAGGTAGGCGTGTTGCTCCGCCAGCAACGCGAGGGTCAGTCCCGTCGCCGCGTCATCCTGGCCTACGAGCACCCGTCCCAGCGCCGTCCGCAACTCGACGAAGGCGCCGGCCAGGTCCGCGATTCGACGATCCGGGGCAGGTGCAGCCATGGCGGCGGAATGCTACTTGTCAGCACGTTCCTGGAAGAACCTGGCCGGGACTGGGGTTGCTAGGATGACGGAAGCGTCGCCTTCCCGTGCCGTCGCCTTGTGCCGGCGGCGGGCACTCAGGAATACAGGAGGTCCGGGGATGAAGAGATTCGCGACGGTTGGAGGACGATTGGCGCTTGCTGCCGCGTTGGCGGGCGGTGGCGTCCTGTTGTCGACCGGCTACGGGCTGGCTGTGGCCGCGGATGGCGCGGTTGGGGTTGAGGCCGCTATCCAGGACGACGAGAAGAAGAAGCGAAAGGCGGAGAAGAAGGCGGCCGCTCGCGCGGCGAAGGAACAGAAGCGGCTGGAGAAGCAGCGGCGGCAGCGGGGCAGGACGGTACGCGCCGTTGTCGTGCCGTCGGAGCCGGCTGAGGCGTCCGAGCCGGCCACAGCGCCCGCGGTGGAACCGGCCGCGGCGCCTGCAGCGGAGCCTGCGGTGGCGTCCGTGCCGGAACCCGCTCCCACACCGAAGGTCGAGCCGGCAAGAGCGGTGGCCGCGGAGCCGGTACGGACCGCCCCGGCGCCGACTCCTGAGCCGGAGCAGCCGCGCGCTGCCCAGCCCGCGCCTGCGCCAGCTCCGGCGCGGGACATCAGCCTGAACGAACGCATCCGCGTGGCCGAAGTGTTGCTCGACGTCCTGGTCACTGACCGCAGGGGCAATGTGATCGAGGGCCTGGGCGCCGAGGACTTCGTCGTCCTCCACGACGGCGAGGAGCAGGAAGTGACGAGCGCCGCCTTCTACGGCGGACCGAGCGAACTGTCGGCTACCGGCGAGGGTGGAACGGCGCGGACCGACCGCTACTTCATCCTCATGTTCCACGACCAGCGGATGCAGGCGCCGCAGTTGGCGGGGCCGCAGATGGACAACGCGCGCTGGCTCAAGCGCTGGATCGAGGAGGAGCTCCAGCCCAACGACCAGGTGGCCGTTTTCGCCTACCAGGCCCGGCTCAAGGTCTACCTCGACTTCACCCGCGACCGCGACGAGATCCTGGCGGCGGTGGATGCCGCTTCGCGTGGCAAGAGAGACATCGAACGCTGGGTGACGCGGTCGGATCCCGAGTTCGATCCGAACTCGCCGTCGCTCTTCGTCAACCTGCCGGTGGGCAAGGAACTCGCTCGCCGCAGCCGCAAGCTGCAGGAGGCTCTGGAACTCGTCGGAGAGGCGGCTTCGGGAATCGCCGGTCGCAAGAACCTGGTGATGTTCAGCCTCGGCTTCGGCGAGATCGGGCAGTTCGGCAGCTACACGCCGGATCCGCGGTACTACCCGCAGATGCGCGAGGCGCTGAATGCCGGGAACGTGGCGGTCTACACGATCGACACGATGGGAAGCCGTCGCCGCTCGATCGCCTCGGCGTCGCTCAACGACTCGCTGAGCCTGATCTCGAATGAGACGGGCGGCCACTACTACGCGAACTTCACGAACATCATGTCGCCGATGCGTCAGGTCGCCGAGGAGAACCAGGGCTACTACCTCGTGAGCTTCCGCTCCGAGTACGAAGCCGGCACCCAGGGCTACCGCGACATCAAGGTCAAGGTCGGCGACGGCAACTACAAGGTCCGCTCCCGCACGGGCTTCCGTTACGGCGAATCGGCCGGCCCGTAGTGCTCACCCGCCTGCGCCGATCCCCGGGGGAAGGCTCCCGGCGGCCGCTCGCGCCCGATTGGTAGGTGGGAAGTCCGCGCTCGCTTCGGTCGGCTGCGCTCCGACTGGGCGGAGGTTGATGAGGGGGCGGCGGGAGTCGCTTGCCTCCAGCCCGCTGGGAGCCTTCCCCCGGGACTCGGCCCCGGCTGGAAGCCACCGATCGTACGCAGACCCGCATTCGGAAGCCTCCAAGTCAGCCCGCTCTCTTGCCGTGTAGGCTCCGCGGGCTTTGACGGGAAGGCAACGATGAAACACCGGGAGGAACCCGAAGATGATCTCCGCTGACGCCCGCTACGAGAAGAAACGGATCGAGGTTCATGGTCTCGAGATGGCGTACGTCGACCATGGCGAGGGCGATCCGATCGTCTTCCTGCACGGCAATCCGACGTCGTCGTACCTGTGGCGCAACGTGATGCCGCACCTGGAGGGGAAGGGTCGCCTGGTGGCGCCGGATCTGATCGGGATGGGCGACTCGGCGAAGCTGCCGGAGAGCGGGCCGGACCGGTACCGGTTCGTCGAGCACCGGCACTATCTCGACGGCCTGCTCGAGGCGATTGGCGTTACGGAGGATGTCGTCCTGGTCATCCACGACTGGGGGTCCGCGCTCGGTTTCGACTGGGCGAACCGGCACCGGAACGCGGTGCGCGGCCTCGCCTACATGGAGGCGCTCGTCAGCCCGGTCCCGAGCTGGGACGCCTGGCCTGAAGCGGCTCGCGGCATCTTCCAGGGCTTTCGCTCGCCGGCGGGCGAGGGCATGGTGCTGGCGAAGAACGTCTTCGTCGAGCGGGTGCTGCCCGGGTCCGTGCTGCGGAAGATGACGGACGAGGAGATGGCGGTCTACCGGCGTCCGTTCGAGGACGAGGGCGAGTCGCGTCGACCGACGCTCACCTGGCCGCGCCAGATCCCGATCGCCGGCGAGCCGGAGGATGTCGTCGCCATCGTGCAGTCGTACGCCGACTGGCTCGCGGAGTCGGACGTGCCGAAGCTGTTCGTCAACGCGAAGCCCGGCGCGATCCTCACGGGCGCCATGCGCGACATCTGCCGCGCCTGGCCGAACCAGACGGAACTGACGGTCAAGGGCTCGCACTTCATCCAGGAGGACTCCCCGGACGAGATCGGTCAGGCGATCTCGGAATGGTTGCCTTCGTAGCCGACGTTCTCCTCCCCGATACCCATCTTCATGTGTGACGCCTGAGGCAATCGGGCTCAGGGGAGGAACCTCACATGCTGCGCAGGCTGCTCCGGGAAGGAAGTCGCTTCCCATCGACGCTCAGGGTCTCGATGCTGGTCGCCGCGATGACCGCGGCGGCCGGGTTGGCCACGGCCCAGGATGACGAGAAGGGGCCGAAGCTCGAGGGATTGAAACGCCTTGACCTGCCGCAGGGGGTCACCCGGGCGTCCGACGTGCGCTGGTCGGCGGACGGCGAGATCGTTCTGGGTGTCATCGGCTCAGGCATCCATGCCTGGCGGCCTGGCGAGAGCGGTGCCGAGCTACGGGTGGCGCTGGAGGATCCCGCCCCTGAGGTGCTTGAGATCGGCGGCAGGGCAGTCGTCCATCGCGGTACCTTCGAACGGGACTATGGCCGGCTCGGCACCTCGGCTCAGGGACTTGCCTTTGCGGACCTGTTTGGCGGGGTCTTCGTCACGAGTGAGGATGGCTTCGATGGTCCCGTAGACGTCAAGTTCCTGGGTGACCTTGACCGTCGCGATTCGTTGACGGCCGCCGTTGGCCTCATGCTTGGAGACGCCGACGGCTGGTCGCCGTACGCGGCCTGGTTGATCGCGGACGGCAGTGGCTCGCCGCGCGGCCTGCTGCCTACGCGGGACGGCGGGAGCGGTCTTGAGCGTTGTCGCGACGCCGAGCTGTCGGTGACCCGTTTCATCTCGGATGACCGCCTGATCGTGATCCCGGGCGCCGAGGCCGGTGTCTTCGTCTACGACGTCGACGGCGCGCTTCAAGACAGTCTCGACGCGGCGATCTTCTTTGCCGAGACCGGCTGCGATGTCGAACTGAATGAGTGGGGCAACTCGCCCCTCAATGACGCCTACGCTCGGGCCGACTGGTTGGGCCCGCGTCGCATCATCGACGAGGTCGTGGCCGACGGCGGGGGGAATGTGTACTTATTCGTTCGGTACGGGGCGGATGGGCCCGCGCCAGAGGCCGCTGCGGAGATCGGTTCGCTGCCCTATCTCGGCCGGCCTGCCGTCGCGACCGACATCGCGGCGACGTTGCCCAACACGGATCCTGCCTGCCCTACACCGCACTGCTACGAACCCGCTACACCGGGACTGGTGCCCGCCGCGAGCGCCTACCACTGGCGGCCGGCGTTTCGGTGGCGCGCCGAGAGCTCTCGGCGCCGGCCTTCGATTCACCACGTGGCGCTGCGTTCGAGTCAAGGGGCCGTAGGGTTCAACCGGCAGGGCCCGGTTTCCGTGGGAGCCAGTCGACAACGGGCGCAGGAGACGGCGGTTCAGCCACGGGGACGGGCGAGCGTACAGGGAGGGTCAGTCAGGGACCTGGTCGTCGCTGCCGTGCCCCCGCCGAGCGGCAGGGTGTGCTGGGACCTGGTTCACGCGCGAGTGGACGATCTGCGGACCGTGGCGAGGCAACCGTGCGTCGTTGAGTCGGAGTTCGCCGATACCCGGCTGCGCGCCGACCTTCGCGGTGACCGGGTGGTGATCCTGCTTCGCGGCGGGGCTCTGCGGGGTGGGGACGTACGGGCTGCGGAGGCGTTCGAAGCCCGCCTCCTCCCGCCGGCCGGGTCGGGAGACTAGGGCGGTGCGGTCCTCAGCTTTCCTTTTCCTGGTCGCGCTTGGAGCGGTTGCAGTCCCGGCAGCGGGACAGGACGAAGCGGCTGCCGGCGACCAGTTCCAGTTCGTATGCCCCAGGCAGAGCAATCCGGCTGTCCTCGACGGGATTCCCGTGCCCGCCGACAGGACGTGGGAACGACTGGACGACTTCTCGCCAGACGGTACGTCGCCGGCTGGCTGCTGGGCGTGGAGCGACTCCTGCCCGCCCCGGCTTCTCGAGGTCGGACAGAACCCGGCCGCCGCCTGTCGCGCCGGTGCCGATTCGTTCAGGCCGCTGACCGTTCGCATACTGGCCCCCGACGCCTCGAAGCCCGATGGCGACCCGGCGGGAGGGACCGCGACCGCGGCCGGGTTCGAGGTGGTCGCGGCGCCGGTTGCGATGTGGCGGCAGGTGCCCTGGAATCTGCTGCCGTCGACCGCCGTCGGGTCCGGATCGCTCTCCTTGGCCCGCAATGACGAAACATGGCGTGTCCAGGCGCTGGCGGGAGGCCTCGCCTCGACATGGCGGGACGTGACTCCTGATGAGGGCTCGGTGGAACTCGCGCTGCACGAGGCGGTGGAGTTCACCGTGCAGGCGACCGCCGGCGGCGCGCCTCTGGCCGGCGCGCGGATGTACCTGGCGCGGCCAGGTTTGAGTGTGTATTCCGTGTCCGAGCCTCTCGGCTTCGGGATCTCGGACGCCGACGGCAAGGTGAACCTGACCCTGTCCGAGCGGGAGCGTTCCGCGATCCTCGTCTCCCACGTCACGCGGACCGCGTCGGCGTTCGAGCGTTTCGACGAGGCGCCGCCGGTCGTCGAACTCCGTCCGGGGTTCGTCGTGACGGGCCGGACCGTCGATCCGCAAGGACTGCCCGTTGCTGGCGTACGGCTCCTGGGCCTGTCGTGGGTTGGCGACGAACTCGCGGTGATGCAGCGCCACCTGGGCCTCTCGGGCCCCGACGGCCGCTTCGTGCTCACCGGCTTCGCGAAGGGCGCCGCGTCCCTGCGAACCGACGGAGGTGAACTGGAGTACTCCCAGGCGTTCGACCTGGACGGTTCCCTGGACCTCGGGTCCATCGTGCTCAGCGTGCCCGAGCTCTACTGGGTCCAGGTCGTCGATGCGAGCCGCGGAACACCGGTACCCGAGGCGCGCGCTCTCTTCGAGGGCGGAGAGACAACGACGACCGACCGGGATGGACTCGCGCGGGTGTCGCCCCGTTTCAACCGGATCCTCCTGGTCAACGCGAAGGGCTACCGGACGGCGCGGTTCCAGTTCGCTGGCGGCGGCGCCGTAGCCGAAGCAAACCCGCCGCCTGGTCTGGCGGCCCGTCCCGTCGACGTAACCGGCGAGGCCGGCGCGACGGCCGAAACACCCCTGGTGCTAGGGCTGGCGCCGGCCTTCACGGTCGAGGGCGTCTTCGTGGCGGCCGACGGCGTGACTCCGGCCGCTTCCGGGCGTCTGGTTGCCTCTCAGTCAGTGGCCGGTGGGAGCAGGACGAGCAACGGAGCGCTCGCGGCGGACGGTTCCTTCTCCCTCGACCTCGAGCCGGGCGCCTACACGCTGGAACTGACGGCCGCGAATGCCGGAAGGCGAGTGCTGGAGGTCTCCGGGTCGGCGGGGGAGGCGCGCGACCTGGGGATCATCATGGCGCCGGCGTCGGCCTGGGTGTCCGGCACCGTCGTGAGTTCCGAGTACGCCCCGGTGCCGGGCGCCAGAATCTCCTATCTGCGGCCGACCGAGTTCGGCGCCTTGATGGCCCGCGCGATGGGACGGGTAGTGGAGGTCACGGCAAACGCCGACGGCTACTTCGAAATGCACGGCCTGGAACTCGGTCCGTCCAGCCTCCGCGTGGAGGCGGAGGGATTCGCTCCGTTGGAGTTCGAGGTCGAGGCGGCGGCGGTCCAGTGGGTCGACGCCGGTTTCGTCGAACTCTCGCGCGGGCGCCGGATCACCGTGCGCTCGGATGTCGAGGGCGGCGCCGTGAACCTCGATCCGGGGGTCGAGCACGACCCTCTGGGCCCGATGACGGGCAAGGTGGACGACGGTGTGGCCGTGTTCGAGAACGTGCCCGAGGAGCCTCTGCGCGTTCGCGTGCTGGACGAAGGCGTACCCGTTTGCGAGCGACGCGAGGAGGCCGGAACCGGCGACGAGGTCATCAGGTGCGACCGGAGCACGGTGACCGTCACCGGTTTGGTGACGATCAGTGGGCAGCCCGGGACCGGGAGGTTGAACTGGCAGTCGAAGGTGGAGAATCCGCAGCCCGAAGGAGTGGGGAGAGTTCTCGGCTCGCCGCTGGGGCGGATCCAGGTCTTTTCCAGCAAGCTGGAACTGACGGCGCCCATCGACATCGAGGGGCGCTATCGGCTGGAGTCGGTGGTTCCGGGCGAGTGGAACGTGACCCTGTGGTCGGACACGCGCGGAATGCAGGAGGGGCGCGAGATCACGGTACCGGATGCTCCAGGCGAGGAGATCGTCGTCGACTTCCGCTACGGCGGCGTCTCGGTCGACGGGATCGTTGTCGATGCCGAAGGACAGCCCGTCACCCACGCGACAGTCGACATCTTCCCGGGCCGCCAGGCGGTCGTAACGGGTCGGGGCGGACGCTACGAGATCAGGGACCTGGCGCCCGGCGCCTACCAGTTGCGGGCGAGGTTTCAGCACTCCCGCTCCGACCTCGTCGACGTGGCGCTTCGCGACTACAACGACGTTCAGTCCGTGCAACTGCAGCTACGGAACGATCCCTCGGACGACGAACTTGTCATCCGGCTCGCCGGCGCCGCCGGCGGCTTCTGCTTCGTCGAGATGGAGGGCGCCGGGCAGCGGACCGTCAGGATCGATCGCGGCCTGGCGAGCACGCAGCTCAGTCCGCCGCTCACCGACCGGGTCCGCGTCGCCTGCCAGGCGGACGGACGCTGGATCCTCACCGGCTGGCGGCCCCTCGAACCGGCTCTGGATCGTGGCATCGAGCTGGACCCCTTCGAGTCCGAGTCCTCGATCGTCCTGACCGGCGCAGGATCGGCGGCGGTGCGGGTCACCGGTCCCGGTGGCTGGGATCTCGGCTCTCTGCGCATCTGGTTCGGCGGCGCGACGACATTCTCTGTCGGCGAGACGATCTCCAACCTGCCGGAGGGTGAGTACACCCTCCGCTGGGGGAGTCAGATCCGGACCGTGTGGACCGAGCGGCGGCGCGCCGCGGAGGTCGAGATCGAGTAGCGACGCGTGTTACCCGCGCGTCCGGTGGGTCCCTTACTTGCCGCCGGACACCGGCCACTTGGCCGGGTCGTGGTGCCGGAGGTAGTCCTTGCGGTCGATCCAGCCGAGGATCATCGACCACGTCATCCAGCGCTTCTCGGGCAGGATGGCGAAGTAGACGTGGGCCACGGTGAGCGTGACCAGGACGACGCCGCCGACGCCGTGCAGGACGTAGACCCAGCCCCAGCCGCCGTCGCCGAAGAACTTGTAGTCGTCCTGGGCCCAGAGCGGCTGCTCGATCCGCCACATCATCAGAATGCCGGTGACGATCGCGGCCAGGCCGGCCAGGGTCGCGGCGTGATGGAACATCTTCTGCGCCGCCGGGTACTTGCCGGGCTTGGCGGGCGGTTCGCCGCCGGTAACCGCCTTGCGCATCTCGCGCATCATGTCGCCGAGGTCCGAGAGCCCGACCCACACGTTCTTCAGGCTCTGGAAGAAGGTGGCGTGGATGATGTGGAAGACAATCGACGCGGTCAGGATCAGGCCGGTGATCCAGTGGATCTCGAGCCAGGCGAACTGCAGGCCGACCTTGGGCAGGAAGCCGGTGATCAGCAGCAGGATCATCGAGATCCCCATGATCGCGTGGAACAGGCGGGAGGCCAGGCTGTGCCGCTGGATCTTCTTCGGCAGGCCCGGATCGTCAGGGGCGTTGGCGGCCGCCTTCTTCTCCTCGCCGATCCAACGGCGGCGAAGCGCCAGGTGGAGGATCAGGAAGACGCCGCCGGCGATCAACGCGATCCAGAACAGACTCCAGTCGATCCCCAGGAGAACGTCCTGTCCCCAGGGGTTGGTGGCGCGTTGGACGATCTGCATCGAGCTCTAGACCGGCGCCTGTCCGCGGATGGCCCGGCGGATGAGGTTTCTCATCAGCGGCACCTTGTAGCCATTGTGGCGGAGCGGCTTGGCGCCGATGACGCCCAGCTCGGCGATCCGGGTGGCGATGTCCTCGCTGATCGTCTGGCCGCGCAGCAGCTCCTCGCAGCGATCCATGCGCAGCGGCACCGGCGAGACGGCCCCGACGGAGAGGCGGCAGTCCTGGACGACCCCGTCCTCGACCCGCATCGCGGAGGCGACGTTGACCAGGGGGAAGTCCCAGGCGTTCCGGTCGCGGACCTTCTCGAAGTAGAAGTCGGCGCCGGCCCAGGTGTCCGGGATGCGGACGGACTGCAGGACCTCGTTGGGCTGCAGGACGGTCATGCGCGTGATGTCGATCGCGGGGCCGACGAAGAAGTCCTCGGCGGCCACGGTCCGCTCCCCGCGGCGGCCGCGAATCACCATCTCGGCGTCGAGCGCGATCAGCGCCGGCGCGGTGTCCGAGGGCGTGACCGCGACGCAGCGAGACGCATCGAAGATGCAGTGCTCGCGGTTCATCGACTCCGGCGTGTCGGCGTAGCAGATGTTGCCGCCCGCCCGGTAGCAGGGCCAGCCGGCGCGGTAGTACCAGCAGCGGGTGTCCTGCACCAGATTGCCGCCCAGCGTTCCCTGGTTGCGGATCTGGGGGGTGGCGACGGTTTCGGCGGCTTCCGCGAGGATGCCGTAGCGCTCACGGATCAGCTCGCTGTCCACCACCTCGGTGAGCGGCGTCATGGCGCCGATCTCGATGCCTCCGTCCGTTTCGCTGATCCCGGACAGTTCCGGGATCGCGCCGAGGTCGACGACCGCTTCGGGCCGCTTCACCCGGTCCTTGAACCAGTCGAAGGTGTCCATCCCGCCGGCGAGCACCCAGGCGCTTTCGCGGTGACGGTCGAGGACTTCGAGGGCGCCGTCCAGGCTCTCGGGCTGGTACAGCTCGAAGTCGGGGATCATGTCGTGGATGACGGCCATGTTGTGGTTTCCTCCCTTTTCCGGAGCAGGTCGTGCTGATCTGATCTAAGCGTTCTCGAGCAGATCAGGTGTGCGCGGCCAGGAACTCGCTGTCCTGCTCGCGGCCCTCGAGCTGGTTGATGATGTGGTCGGTCATGAGCGGCAGGTAGGCCACCGTGTCCTGCCCCAGCGCGTCCTGAATGGCGCACAGGAGGGAGGCGCAGCCGGCACCCATCGGCGGTTCGCCGATGCCCTTGGAGCCCACCGGGTTGTTCGGGTCCGGCATGTTCACCGCGTCCCACTCCATCTCGAGCGGCACGTCGAGGATCGTCGCCGGCCGGGCGGTGTAGAAGCGGTTCGCGAAGGGGATGCCCCACTGCGGGTCGTAGACCCACTTCTGGCCGACCGCGCAGCCGAAGCCCTGGACGGCGCCGCCGTGAAGCTGGCCACCGAGGCTCCGGGGATTGAGGACGGTTCCGCAGTCGGTGACCGCCTTGTAGTCGGTGAGTTCGATGACGCCGGTTTCCTTGTCGAGTTCGATCTCGGCGTAGGCGACGACCCAGGAGTAGACGTCGCCGGCGCGACCGTAGTTGTCCTTGGCGGCAGCCAGCAGGCCGCGGCCCTTGAGGACGGCGGCGCCGCCGAGCGTGATCGGACTCAGCCCTTCGTTGAGCTCGGTGCCGTCGTAGCGGCCTCCCAGCTCGATCGCCTTCTCGGCGGCCTGGGCCAGGCTCAGGCCCGCCGCGCGGTTCCCGCGCCGGTAGACGCGTTCGCCGGCGACGACGTACTGCGAGGCCGAGCCGCCGTGGACCTGGGCCGCGAGCTCCTGGAGCTTCGTCTTCATGTCGGTGGCGGCGGCGTGGGTGGCCCGGGTGATCGCGTGCGTGGTCTGGCTGCCCGCCTGCACGCAGGTGTGGGGCACGCCCTTGCCGGTGTCGCCCCAGACCATGTCCACCTTCTCCCACGGCACGTCGAGCAGGTCGGCGGCGACCCGCGCGGTGTCGGAGTAGGAGTGGGTGCCCAGGTTGCCGATCCCGGTGTGGATCTCGAGCCGGCCTTCCGGCGTGATCAGCATCAGGCCGTCGAAGCCGCTCGAACCGGCGGTGTAGGTCGAACTCGCGAGGCCGACGCCGGTGACCTTCGAGCCGTTCATCCGCCCGCTGCGGGCCTTGGCGTCTTCCCAGTCGACCATCTCGGCCAGCCGGTCCCAGGCCTCGGTGACGTAGGCAGTGGTCACGTTGCGACCTTCGGCTTCGCCGAACTTGGCGCCGTTCTTCGCGATGTTGATCTGGCGAATCGTCAGACGGTCGATCCCCAGGTGGTCCGCGGCGCGGTCGAGCAGGGGCTCGACCATGGCCGACATCTGCACGCCGCCCGGCGCCCGCTGCGGGGCCCGCGGGGGGGTGTTCGTCGCGATGGAGAGGCCGCGGTGGCGCATGCTCTCGGGCTGGTAGGTGAGGGACACCATGTTGCCCGACGTGCCCATGTCGCTCTGACGGCCGTACGGACCGTTGTCCTGGATCACCGCCCAGTCGAAGGCGGAGATGCGGCCGTCCTTCTTGAAGCCGATCCTGGCCCAACCCTGGAAGCCCGGGCGGGCGCGGCCGATGTAGTTCTCCTCGTAGCGGGTGACCCGGTGCATGACCGGCTTGCCGGTCTTCTTGGCCAGGTAGACCGGCACCGCCATGTTGCTGGTGCCGACGATCTTGCTGCCGAAGCCGCCGCCCGTGTACTCGGCGTGGACGACCAGATTCTGCGGCGGTACGCCGACCGTGCCCTGGCCCGCGAGCAGCGTGAAGGCGACGCTCTGGGTCGAGGGGTAGAGGTGGCAGGTGTCGCCTTCCCAGTGGGCCATGCAGCTCCGCGGCTCCATCGGGTGGTGGGTGACCGACTGGAAGAAGAGCGGCTCGTCGATGATGTAGTCGGCGTCGGCGAAACCCTTCTCGAGGTCGCCGTTCGCCCACTCGTCCTGGAACACGCCCTCGGGCATCCTGCCTTTTTCACCATTCGAGCCCCTCGCGGTCGCGAGGTCCTCGGCCGTCCATTCCACGCGCTGGACAACGGTCTCGACGCCGGTGTCGGTGCGCTGGCGGACGATGCTGTTGCCGTCGGGCAGCGAGTTGGCGCCTCCCGGGGCGATCGAATCCAGGGGATCCAGCGCGAACGGCAGCGGCTCGAAGTCCACCCTGATCTTCTCGATCGCATCGGCGGCGATCTTCTCGGTGACGGCGGCGACGGCGAGCACGGGCTCGCCCTCGTACTTCGGATGGTTCGTCAGGGAGCGCTCATCCAGCGGCCCCGCTTCGCCCATGTACTCGGCGAGGTCGTCCGCGGTGAGAACCGCCTCGACGCCCTCCATCGCCAGCGCGGCGGAGGCGTCGATGTTCCGCACCCGCGCGTGCGGCATCGGCGACAGCAACTGCTTGGCGAACAGCATGCCCTCGGCGCGCCAGTCTTCGGCGTACTTGGCGCGCCCGGTGATCTTCTCGATCAGATCGGGTGGGGTGTAGTCGGTGCCTACGAGTGTCGTGTTGGCCATCTTTGCTCCTCAGCTCAGGGTGGCGCGTGCGTTCTCGAGCGCGCGTTCGGCCGTGTTCAGGATCTTGTTGTAGTCGCCGCAACGGCAGATGTGGCCGGCTAGCCACTTCTGCGCGTCCGCGCGGGTCGCGTTGGGGTTGGCCTTGACCAGGGCCGCCATGCTCATGATGAAGCCCGGCGCGCAGAACGCGCACTGGAAGCCCATCTCGTCGAGCACCGCCTGCTGGACCGGGTGGAGAACACCGTCCTGCTCGAGCCCCTCGACCGTGGTCACTTCACGACCGCGGACCTGGTGTACCAGGATCGAGCAGCCGTAGTGGGGAACGTCGTCGATCAGCACGGTGCAGGCACCGCATTCGGCGCGGTCGCAACCGAGCTTGGTGCCGGTGAGGTCCAGCCCGTAGCGCAGCACCATGGCCAGCGTGTCCATCGGCTCGACTTCCAGCTCGTGGGTCTCGCCGTTCACCCGCAGCTCGATCGTGCGGGCCACCGGCTCCGTGGCGGCGCGCAGCACATCGGGCTGCAGCAGATTGCCGCCCGCCATCGAGACGGCGGCGCCGGTGGCGACGGAACCCTGGATGAAGGTCCGTCGGGTGACGTTCGAGGGGCCGGAGCCGTCGCCGTCCTCCTCGAGCTCCTGGGGGTCCTGCTGAAGTTCCTCGAGCAGGTCGTCCTGCAGGAAGGTGTCTTCTCTCAACTCATCCATGGTCTCCAACCTCCGTTGGGGGAGTCATGCCGGTGCGTTGCCTGAGGCGGGCTGTCGTCAGCTTGTGCGGTCAGGAGCATACATCATCGTTTTCAGTGAAGTTGCGGTGCGCTCGAGCCTCAGATCCGGCCGCCGATGATCACGTCGAGGACGTAGGGGCCGCCGGTTGCGAAGGCCTCCCGCAGCGCCTCCCCGACCTCCGCCGGGTCCTCGACCTTCCGCCCGGGAACGCCCATCCCCGCCGCCATCTCGACGAAGTCGAGTTCCGGCTCGGTCAGGTTCATGTGGGGGTAGGGCCGGTCCGCCGGGATGCCGAAGCGTTCGCGGTAGATGTCCATGTTGATCTTCAGGATCTTGTACTCGCGGTTGTGCAGGATCAGGAAGACGATCGGCATGTCGTAGTGGGCGGCGGTCCAGAGCGCCTGGATCGAGTACATCGCCGAGCCGTCGCCGGAAAAGACGATGACCGGTCGCTCGGGGTGGGCGAGCGAAGCACCGATGCCGCCGACCAGGCCCTGGCCGATGCCGCCGCCGCGGGTGCCGCAGTAGCGGTCGGGATCGTCGACGGGCAGGAAGCCGAGCAGATCGCCGCCCGCCGTGATCGACTCGTTGACGATCACGGCGTCGTCGGGCACCGCCCTGGCGACTTCGGACATGAGCCGCGCCGGCGACATGGGCGTGTCGTCGAAATGCGCCGCCAGCCGCTTCTGGCGCGCGGCCCGGGCGCCTTCGCTGGCCGCCCGCAGCTTCTCCATCCGCTCGGCGGCGGCGGTCCGGAAGCCGGAGTCCGCGGACTCCTCGAGCGCGGCCCGCACGGCCGCGAGGCCGGCGCGCGGGTCTGCGAGCATTCCCACCTCGACCGCGAAGTTGAAGGCGAGCCGGCCCGGCGCGTCCTCGATCTGGAGCACGGTGGTCTCGGCGCCGAACGGCGAGTCCGGGTCGAACCAGACCTCCTCGAAGAACGAACCGCCGACCAGCAGGACGACGTCGGCGCCGCCGAGGGCGTGCTGAATGCCGGCGTGGTTGAGCGGCATGCGCGGCCGGAAACAGGGATGGCTCTGCGGGAAGTTCAGGCGCTGCATCAGGCCTTCCGGGTAGACCCCCGCGCCGACCAGCTCGGCCAGCGCCACGAGTTCCCGCTGGCCGCCGCTTCGGGCCACACCGTCTCCGATCACGATCGCCGGCCGGCGCGCCCGGCTCAGCACCCCGGCCATGCGGGCGACCGCCGCCGCTTCCGGCTGCGGCGCCCGGTAGAGGTCGCCGAGCGGCCGTACCGGTTCCGCGGTCTCTTCCTCCAGCACGTTCAGCGGCAGGGCGACGAACACGGGTCCGGCGGGTGGATCGTGCGCGACCTTGAAGGCCCGGTGGAGGATCGGCGCGAACTCGTCGGCGCGTTCGACCTGGACGCTCCACTTGACCAGCGGCTCGGCCATCGCCACCAGGTCGTGCCCGAGCAACGGCTCGCGGAGCCGGGAGCGGGTGTCCTGCTGGCCGGCGGTAATCACCATCGGGGTGTTCGCCTCCCAGGCGTTGTAGAGCATCCCGAGGGCGTTGCCTAGTCCTGGCGCCACGTGCAGGTTGACGACGCCGGTGACCCCGGTCGACTGGGCGTAGTAGTGGGCGGCGCCCAGCGCCACGGACTCATGCAGGGCGAGGACGTAGCGCAGGTCCGGGTGGTCCCCGAGCCGGTCCATCAGCGGACTCTCGGTGGTGCCTGGATTGCCGAACAGGAACGGAATGCCGTACTCGGTCAGCGCCTCGAGCAGGACGTCTCCGCCGCGTTGGGCACTGTGCTTGGGACGGATCGCTGGCAGGCTCATGGGCGTGGAGGGTAGCAGGAGGGCCGGGCGGTTCTTCGGCTACCGCGTCGACGTGGCCGGAGACGCCGTTCCGGTGTTACGGTTGGCTCCTTGCGAGCCCTTCCAGGGCAACCACAACGAGCCGGATGGAGATGACGGCGATGGCTAGCGGTGAGACAGGCAACGGGTTACTGGAACAGCAGACCGAGGCGGCAGCGGAGTTCATGAGCGCCGATCGCTTCGAGGGCATCAGGCGGCTCCACACCGCGCGCGAAGTGGCGGCGCAGCGGGGCACGATTCCGCAGGACTACACGGTGGCGCGCGACGCCGCCGCTGCCTTCCACGCGCGGCTGCGGGAACTGTTCGACCAGAGGAAGTCGATCACGACGTTCGGTCCGTACTCGCCGGGCCAGGCGGTGGCGATGAAGCGGCGGGGGATCGAGGGCATCTACCTCGGCGGTTGGGCGACCTCGGCCAAGGGCTCGATCACCGAGGACCCGGGACCTGATCTCGCCAGCTATCCCCTGAGCCAGGTGCCGGACGAGGCGGCGCCGATCGTGCGCGCCCTGCTGACGGCCGACAAGAACCAGGCCTTCATCCGCTCGCGGATGAGTGAAGCCGAGCAGCGGGCGAGCCCCGCGACCGACTTCCGGCCGTTCATCATCGCCGACGCGGACACGGGCCACGGCGGCGAGCAGCACGTGCGCAACCTGATCCGCCGCTTCGTCGAGGTGGGCGTGCCCGGCTACCACATCGAGGACCAGAAGCCCGGGGTCAAGAAGTGCGGCCACCAGGCGGGCAAGGTCCTCGTGCCGCAGGACGAACAGAACAAGCGACTGAACTCCGCCCGCTTCCAGTTGGACGTGATGGCGGTGGCCGGACTCATCGTCGCACGCACGGACTCGGAGGCCGCGACCTTCCTCGACGGCAACGGCGACGAGCGCGACCAGGCCTTCATTCTGGGTGCCACGAACTTCGATCTGCCGAGTTGCAAGACGGCGACCCTGGCGATTCTGCGACGGCTGAACGCCCTGGGGGCAGAGGACGTCCGCGGCCACGAGCTCTACGCCATCTCGGAGGCCGCCTATCACCGCGCCGACGTGTGGCTCGAGGGCGTTGGCGTCTATGAGCAGCTCGAATCCGGCTACCGGAAGATGGTCGCGAACGGAGGCGCGGGTATCGAGGCCGTGCTCGACGAGACGATGGCCTCCTTCCTCGACGCCTGGCAGTTGGAAGCGGGGTTGAAGACATACCCGCAGGCGGTAGCCGAGGTGATCGCGTTCCGGGAAGAGGAGGGCGCGGTCTTCGAGCTCTCAGTGGAGGAGTGGCTCGAGTTCGCCCACTCCGTCTCCGTCGAGGAGGCGGCGGCCCGGGCGCGCAAGATGGGCATCAACCTGGTCTGGAACGCCGAGATGGCGCGGACCCCCGAGGGCTACTACCAGATCCGCGGCGGCATCGAGTACGCGATTTCCCGTTCGTTGCACGCGGCGCCGTACGCCGACCTGATCTGGATGGAGACGGCGACCGCGAACCTGGCCGATGCGCGGCGGTTCGCCGAGGCGATTCATGCCGAGTATCCGGACCAGTTGCTGGCCTACAACCTGTCGCCGTCCTTCAACTGGGACACGACCGGCATGTCCGACGAGGAGATGAAGAAGTTCCCGGAGGAACTCGGCAAGCTCGGCTTCGTGTTCAACTTCATCACCTACGGCGGCCACCAGGTCGACGGCCTGGCGGCGGAGGACTTCGCCACCGCCCTGCGCGAGGACGGCATGCTCGCCCTGGCCCGGCTGCAGCGCAAGCTGCGCCTGGTCGGGTCGCCCTATCGGACGCCGCAGGCGCTGGTCGGCGGCGCGCGGCTCGACGGCGGGCTCTCGGCCGCGACCGGCCACACGGCAACGACCAAGGCAATGGGCAAGGGCTCGACCCATGTCCAGCATCTCGCGCAGACCGAGGTGCCGCCGCGGTTGCTCGAGGAGTGGCTCGAACTCTGGCGCGGCAAGTACGACGTGGACGAGAGCCTGCGCGTGGAACTCCGGCCCCACGTCGCCGGCTCCGAGCTCCTCGAACTCAACGTCCTTGCGCAGAACGGACGCGAGGAATCGAAGGCCGCGAATGTCGTCTTCGCGCCCATCCGCGACCGTCGGGAGCGGATGATCCTCTCGGTGCGCGATCAGAACACCTTCGACACCGACCTGAGGCGACGTCGTCTCATGGCCGTGATGCACGTGTTCCTGATTCATCGGTACGGCGCGGTATGGGTGCACTACGTGAGTCCGACGGACGACAACCAGCACCAGACCCGGCGCATGATCGAGTTGGGGATCTTCGAGAGTGCGAACACCGAGGTCGGCGAGATCATCGTGGCGGCGGTCAACCGGGAACGGGTCCGCGAACTCGCGGAACCGGACCGGGAGTCGCTGACCGCATTGATCGAGAAGACCGAGCCGGTGCCGGTGCGGGCCGCATCGTGATCCGGGCCTGGTCGTCGAGCCGGGCCACAATCGCGATCGGAGGCTTCGCGGCGTTCCTCTCGATCCAGGGGCTTCATGCGCAGGAGGCCGAGGAGAGGCCGGAGGAGCGCCTGTCGATTTCGGAAGCCACGGGCGGCTTCGAGCATCTTCCCGGCTTTCTGGATCTCTACTGGGACACCCGTGGCGGCAGGCTGTTCCTCCAAATCGGCGCCACCGACAGCGACCTGCTCTACATCGAGTCGCTGTCGGCGGGGCTCGGCTCGAATGACATCGGTCTCGACCGGGGGCAACTCGGCCGCACCCACCTGGCGAGGTTCGAACGGGTCGGGCCGAAGCTGCTGCTGGTGCAGCGGAACACGCGCTTCCGCGCGGTGAGCGACAACCCGGACGAGCGGCGCGCGGTGGCCGACGCCTTCGCCCGCTCCGTGCTGTGGGGGTTCGACGTAGTGGCCGAGGATGACGACGGCGCGCTGCTGGTGGACGCGACGGACTTCGTGCTCCGGGATTCGCACGGCGTCGTGGCGCGGCTGCAGCAGCGGGGGCAGGGGAGCTACCAACTGGACGGTTCGCGCTCGGCGATTCACCGCCCAGGCGTCGGCGCGTTCCCGCGCAACTCGGAACTCGAGGGCACCCTGACCTTCACGCTGCGGTCCTCGGACCGCGGGCCGGGCGCCTGGGTTCGTCAGGTAGCGCCTTCGCCCGAAGCGCTCACGGTGCGCGTCCGCCACTCCTTCGTTGCGCTCCCCGAACCCGGGTACGAACCCCGGCGCGCCGATCCCCGTGCCGGCTTCAACGTCACCAGCTACTTCGACTACGCGACCCCGATCGACCAACCGCTCGAGGCCAGCTTCATCGACCGGCACCGGCTGGAGAAGCGCGATCCGAACGCGGAGCGAAGCGAACCCGTCGAACCGATCGTCTACTACCTCGACCGCGGCGCGCCGGAGCCGATCCGCTCCGCGCTGCTCGACGGCGCCCGCTGGTGGAACGAGGCGTTCGAGGCCGCGGGCTACATCGACGCGTTCCGGGTCGAGCTCCTGCCGGAGGGCGCCGACCTGCTCGATGTCCGCTACAACGTGATCCAGTGGGTTCACCGGTCGACCCGCGGATGGTCCTACGGTGGCGGGGTCACCGATCCGCGCACCGGCGAGATCCTGAAAGGCCACGTGACGCTCGGTTCCCTGCGGGTGCGGCAGGACTTCCTGATCGCCCAGGGGTTGCTGTCGCCCTACGAGGACGAGGACTCGTCCACCGAGGCGCTCACCGAAATGGCGCTTGCCCGGCTGCGCCAGCTATCCGCTCACGAGGTCGGCCACACGATCGGCCTGGCGCACAACTTCGCCTCCAGCGTCGATGGACCGGACGGCCGCGAGTCGGTCATGGACTACCCGCATCCACTGGCCACCCTGGGCGACGACGGCACGATCGACCTGAGCGCGGCCTACGATGTAGGCGTCGGCGAGTGGGACAAGCGGGCGGTCCTCTACGGCTACGTCGACTTCCCGGAAGGCACGGACGAGGCGGCGGAACTCGACGCCATCCTGCGGGGGACGATCGACGCCGGGCTCCACTACATCAGCGACGAGGACGCGCGGCCGGTGGGCGGCGCCCATCCGCTGGCTCACCTCTGGGACAACGGCCGTTCGGCGGCGGAGGAGCTGCGTCGCCTCCTGACGGTGCGGCGGACGGCGCTCGGGCGGTTCTCCGAGCGGAGCCTCCGGTTCGGCGCGCCGCTGTCGGAGCTGGAGGACGTGTTGACGCCTCTCTACCTGCTGCATCGCTACCAGATCGAGGCGGCGGCGAAGATCGTCGGCGGCGTCGACTACAGCTACGCCGTGCGGGGCGACGGCAGGGCGCCGGTGTCCCTGCTGCCGCCGGCGATGCAGGAGGACGCGCTCGAGGCCCTGCTGCGGACGGTCGATCCGGCCGAACTCACGCTGCCGCAGCGGATACTCGACCTGATCCCGCCCCCGTCGCCGGGACGGAGCCGTGGCCGGGAGCACCTGCCGTCCCGAGCCGGTCTGACGTTCGATCCGGTCGGCGCGGCCGAGATGGCGGCCGATCTGACGTTCGCCATGGTCTTCGATGGTGAACGGGCGGCCCGGCTGGTCGATCACCATGCCCGGGCGGCGGAACAGCCGGCTCTTGGCGCCGTGATCGATCGGGTGCTGGCCGTCACCTGGCGCGCCAACCCTTCGCCGGGCCTCGCCGGAGAAGTCGGCAGGGCGGTCGACTTCGCTGCCCTGCGGCGGTTGATGGCGCTGGCGGCGGGCGTCCCCGTGAGCATGCCGCCGAACTTCGACTGGCCGGTGGCGCCGGCGCGGTCGGGTTCGTTCCAGGTGCGCGCCGTGGCGCGCTCCGCGCTGACGGCACTCGGGCACTGGCTGGTCGAGAACCCAGCCGGAACCGGCGAACCCGCGGAGCGGGCCCATCGGACCTACGGCGGATGGCTGATCGAGCGCTTCCTCGAGGATCCGGGCTCGGTCGAACTTCCCGCGCCGCTACGGGCCCCGGACGGCTCGCCGATCGGCTGCGGTGTGGGTCACAGCGACGCGTCCCCTCCGGCCTTCTCGCTGCCGCGATGAGCGGCGATCCGACCGCATCGCTCAGGCTGCCGGAGGTGGTAGCGGGGCTCTACAACGCCGGCGCCCTGGCTGAACTCGTCGACCTCCGGCGGAGGCTCCACGCCGACCCCGAACTTTCGCTTCAGGAGGAGCGTACGTGTGCCCGTCTTCAGCGGACGCTGGACGAACTGGGCGTCGAGGGCGTAGCCCGCGTTGCCGGTACCGGTGTGGTCGGACGGATACCCGGCCGCGACCGGAAGGCGCCGCCGGTCGCGGTCCGCGGCGACATCGACGCGCTGCCGATTCAGGAAGACACCGGCCTGCCGTTCGCGTCGCGCAACGACGGCGTGATGCACGCCTGCGGCCATGACGTGCACGCGTCGTGGACGGTAGCCGCCGCCCGCCTGCTCCGCGACGAGCCGGCGGCTGGCGACGTGCTGCTCGTGCTGCAGCCAGCGGAAGAGACCGGCGAGGGGGCGACGGCCATGCTGTCGACCGGCGTCCTGGACGAGGTGGCGGCGATCTTCGGGGCGCATGTCGACCTCACCTTCGAGGTCGGTCAGGCGATGATCCAGCCCGGCGCGGTGGGCGCCGCCGCCGACCGCTTCGAGGTCGAGCTCCGGGGCAAGGGCGCGCACGGCGCCAGGCCCCACCAGGGCCTCGACCCGATCGTCGGCGCGGCCCAGGTCGTTTCGGCCCTCCAGACGGTCGTCTCCCGGCGGATGCCGCCCGATCAGCCGGCGGTGGTCACCGTCGGCGCCATCGAGGCGGGCACGGCGCACAACGTGATTCCCGATCGTGCCGTGCTCAAGGGCACCATGCGGTCTCTCGACCCGGCCATCCGGAAGTTGCTGGCGGACGAGGTACGACACGTCGCTGAATCGGTTGCCGCGGCCTGCCGGCTCGAGGCCCGGGTGCGAATGCTCCAGGGAACGCCGGCCGTGCTGAACGACAGGCGAGCGGCCGCATGGGCGAGTGAAGCCGCGGCGACGGTGATTGGCCCCGAGTCGGTCAAACCGCTGCCGGCCGCCAACATGGGCGGCGAGGACTTCGCCTTTTACCAGGAGCGGATCCCGGGTTGCTTCATCCGGGTCGGCGCTCGGCGCCCCGGCGACCCGGTGGTCGGCGCCCACACGCCCTACTTCGCGCCGGCCGAGGAGGCGATCTTCGTCGGCGGGGCGCTGCTGGCGGCTGCGGCGCGTCGCGCTTCGGCGGAGCTAGCGGGCTGGCGTGGACCGAAGCCGCGTTAGGAACCCGTCCAGTCGGGAGCGGGTCTCTAGGCGGAACACGAGACAGTAGCCTCTGAACTCGACGCCGTGAGTCTCGACCTAATCTCGCCTAGGAGCTACTGCCAGAAGTTGTGGATCCGGTGATGTAGATCAGGCGGCGTATCCTCCTGGGTGTTCAACGAAACGCCCGGTTGGATGCCGGGAGAAAGGACACGCCGCCCATGCTCAAGATACTCGAAGCCGCTCCGGAGGGGAATGCCCCGTCGACTCTCGACGAGTTCGCCCGTGAGGGCGCTCGGCGGATGCTGATGGAAGCCCTGGACGCGGAGGTCGCCGACTACGTGGAGAGGCACCAGGCTCAGCGCGGCGACGACGGCCGTGCGCTGGTAGTGCGCAACGGTCGGGCTCGATCGCGGCTGGTGACGACGGGCGCGGGCACGGTGGAAGTGCAGGCGCCGCGGGTCAACGACCGGAGATCGGGTCACCGTTTCACGAGTTCGATCCTGCCGCCGTACATGCGTCGCTCGCCGAAGGTGCAGGAGGTGTTGCCGGTGCTGTACCTGCGGGGCCTGTCGACCGGCGACTTCAAGGAGGCGCTCGGCGCCTTGCTGGGTGAGAAGGCCTCGGGCCTGTCGTCCTCCAGCATCGCTCGGATGACCGCGGCCTGGGAGGAGGAGCACCGGTCCTTCAGGCACCGGGACCTGAGCGAGGAGGACTACGTGTACGTGTGGGCGGACGGCGTGCACTTCAGGGTCCGGCTGGAGGACGACCGCTTGTGCACCCTGGTACTGATCGGCGTGCGTCGTGACGGGACGAAGGAGCTGATCGCGGTCGAGGACGGCTACCGGGAAAGCGCCGGGAGTTGGTCGAGCGTGCTGCGGGACCTGAAGCGTCGCGGGATGCGCCCGCCGGCGCTGGCCATAGGCGACGGCGCTCTGGGCTTCTGGCGGGCCGTGCGGGACGTGTGGCCTCAGACCCGGGAGCAGCGCTGCTGGGTGCATCGTCTCGCCAGGGTCCTCGACAAGCTGCCGAAGCGGCTTCAGGCGAAGGCCAAGCGGGCGCTCCACGAGATCATGTACGCCGACTGCCGCGAAGACGCCGAAGCGGAGATCGAACGCTTCGCCGAGGACTACGGCGCCAAGTACCCGAAGGCGGTCGAGTCCCTGCGCCGGGACCAGGACTGCCTGCTCAGTTTCTTCGACTTCCCGGCCGAGCACTGGCAGCATCTGCGGACCACCAACGCCATCGAATCGACGTTTGCCACGGTCCGCCTCCGCCAGCGCGTCACCAAGGGCGCCGGCTCACGCACCAAGGCCCTGCTGATGGCCTTCAAACTGCTCGACATGGCACAGAAACGATGGCGACGAGTCAACGCCCCGCACCTCGTCGCTCTGGTCAGAGAAGGAGTACCATCCACCAACGGAACTCAGGTCAGGAACGCTGCCTGATCAACTCGCCAATCCACAACTTTCGGCAATACCTCAGACACCACCGGCGTAACCTACTGCGTACCTCCACTACTCCTCGGGCTCTGAGCCAAATCGCAGACCCGGTTCACGAAGTGATACCAAACCGGGAACGAGTCTGGGCCGATGAAGTATGAAGGACCACCTCCGTCAATGAAGTCGTAGCGTTTCTCCCACAGCTTCATGACTTTGTCGAACCGCTCCAGGAGGCTCCGTAGATCATCGGGCTTGCGGTCATCCAGTCCCGGAGGGTCAGGCCGAACGGGACTGTCGGTTTCGCTGAACGCCACTTCGCTCAGTGCCACACCTGTTTCGGCCCAGGCTGTGCTAAAGCACGTGTCGAGGTCATAGCCCCTCTCCGAAAGATCATCGTAGAGTCCCACGAGAGAGTGGTCGAACTTGTCCCAGGTAGACCCCTCGACACTCGTCATCACAGACTTCATTGCCAACTCAATGGCGATGCCCAGATTGAACTGCGCCATTGACAGAAACTGAATGCTGTCGACCCCTCTGGAGGTTTGGGGCGCGCGGCTGCGCTCCATTTGTTTGATGGCAGCGAACTTCGCCGCTTCGATGGCCCATTGCATCTTGTAGACGCGCCATTCGACCTGTTCGTTCCGTCTCTTGTGACTCATTGGGAGGTGCGCCCTTCAGCGCAGCGAGCGTCGGTTTCCGCTATGAGGCGCTAGCAAGCCTCTCGTTTGGGCGAGTCTACCTCGCGCGTCCCGGCTGACTCCTCGGAGCGGACGCGTGACTTCGTACACATCCACGATTGAAACACGGAGGATCGGGCGTTCGCTACCACGGTCAGCGAGTCGCCCTCCGCGCGGGGGGCGTGGGTTGAAACGTAGCCGTGGCACAGAACCACCTTTGGTGTTGGGGAGGTCACGGGAGGGAGGTCTTCGTTGCGGCTACCGCTCTCGAGGCCGGGGCGGTCCGCCTGTCCTACGCGGCCTGACCGGCCGATCGCTCCTGTGCGACCACGGTCTCCAGGTGCGGGGGCGGTCGCCAGAGGCAGTCCATGACGTAGCGGAGGTCCATCGGCTTGCCGTCCCAGGCGGGCATGGACTCCTTTCCGGTGACGAGGATGCCGGCGTCTTCCAGGTGCCTGACGAGATCCCGGGCAGCGCGAAGGCCTATGGCCGGCGGAGCGGGGCTCCGCTCGAGCGGCCGGCCGGCACGGTCGAGGAACTGTGCTTCGCCTTGCGCGTTCATGCGCACGCTGCAGCCTCCTTCGTGAAGCAGGCGGTGATGGCGGCGGCAGAGAAGCACGAGGTTCGACAGCTTCGTCTCGCCGCCGTCTGCCCAGTGCTCGATGTGGTGGGCGTCGCAGTGCTTCGACGTGCACCCCGGGAAACGGCAGCCCTGGTCCCGAAACTCCAGGGCGCGCCGGATGGGCGGAGGGATGGTGCGGGTCTTGCGGCCGACGCTGAGGGTCTCACCGTTCCCGTGGACCATCCGGACTGTTGCGGCCTCACACGTGAGGCGGCGGGCCGTTTCCGCGGAAACGCGGATGTGAGAATCGCCGAGCCAGGCCCCGCGCAGGTGCGGGTCGGTCGGTGGCGTTTCCGCGGAAACGCACCCCTTGCACGTTTCAGCGGAAACGTGAGCGACGGATCGTTGCGCGACTGGCGCGGGGCGGCGCGGTTGCCGTTCCGCTTCGTAGGCCGGCTCGGGTGAACGAAGCTCGTCCTCGTCGACGTGGACAACCACCTGGTAGCGGTCGCCTCCACGGGCCGGGGCCAGACCGCCGGCGAGGGCGCTCTCCGCCACCAGAGCCAGGGCGTCGGCCCGCTGCTTGCCAATGGGAGGACGGTCGTTGCTGTCCTTGTCGAAGAGCTTCTCGCCAGCGGCATCGAGCGCCTTCAGAAGCACCTCTCCCGCCTCCGGCGCGAGCCGGCCGCGGATGACGAACATGCCGTTCTCGTCGATGTGAGCCGAGACCGTACTGGTGGCGTCTCGCAGTTCATCTTCGCGGGCCTCGACAGTCCGGTCGATGCGGCGCCAGGCGCGCACGACGCGTTCGACGTGCGCGGCCGTGCCGGTCTGGCCGAGGTCGACGAGCGACCCCTCTGTGTCGGGCGTGGCGACACGGGTGAGCGCCCGGACCTTGGAGTAGGAGAGCTGGCCTCGCTTCATCGCCTCGCTGATCCGCGGCAGTTCGGCGAGCGCCCTGGCGACCCGCACCCGCTCGCGAGCGGCGTTGGGCGCGAGTCCGATGCGCCAGGTGAGCCAGTGGGCGCAGCTCGCGAAGCCGTTCGACCATCCTTCCTGCTCGTCGAACGAGCGAATCAGGACGAGCAGTTGGTAGGTCGCAGCATCGATGCGCGCGGCGAGCGTCGCGATCTGTTCACCCAGCCTTTCCGTGGGCGTCGGGTGCGCTAGGTCGGTGTGTCTGTCAGCCATTTCTTCGAGTCCAGATGGGGTGGGCGTGACGGCCGGAGGGCTTCGGGCGCCGTGTTGGCGGCTCCGACGATGAGGCGTAATTATAGCGTAAATCGAAGCGTAACGCTTCCCGCTTGTCGGGGGCGCGAGCGGCTTGGCGAGGTCCTCTCGGCCCAGGAACGTTCCCTGGACCGTCGCTCGTCAGAACGCGAAGACCAGGCCGGCGCTGACCAGGCCCTGGACCAGGTCGTCGCGTTCGGCTCCGTAGCAGCAGCCATGGCAGCACGCGTCCTCGTCGCTGGTGTTGGTCACCAGCAGGCGCGCGTCCAGCCGCAGGCCGACGTGGTCCGTGAAGAAGACCTTCACGCCGCCGCCGAGGCCTATGGAGAAGTGGCTCTCGGACTCCGGCAGGAAGTCGCTGCTCGGCGCGAGGCGGGTGACACCGGCGGTCAGTGACGCGAAGGGACGCACCTGACCCAGTGACCCGGTCCACGACACGCCGGCCTGGTAGTAGTCGACGTCCATCCCACTGAGATACGCGGTGCCGAGGAAGGGGCCCTCGTCCAGCCCGAAGCCGGTCTCCTGCTCGTTGACGAACAGCTCGAGCTGGAGATTCCGCCGGAGCGGAATTCCGATAACCACGCCGTCCACCGTGGCGTCGTCGATCTCCAGATCGAGTCTTCCGAACTCGTAGTCGTCGATCTCGAAGCTGCCGAGGAAGCTGTGTCCGTAGTACGGAGTGATCTCGAAGCGTTCCTTCTGCGCGACGGCGGGTGACGATGTCGCCGCCGCGATCACGGTCAGCAGTGCTGTGAGGCCCAGCGTCCTGATCAGGTGACGGCTGCGGTGTTCAAGGCGTCGGACTTGCGTCATGGTCGTCGATCCTCCTGAGGGGCGAACGAGGAGACTGCAAGTTCCAGGCCGGCGAGGCGGTTTGGAAACAGGGGCGGAGCGGCCGGTATCGGTCCACTGGGGAGGTAGTCAGTCGACGTCACACGAGGAGGAGCGGACCGCTCTGCCCCTGTCCCCGGTTTACGCAACCGGAGCGGACAGGGTTTCGGGCGAGGCGCCGCCTTCTAGCCGCTCGTCCTGTCCCGGTCCGGGTGGCGCATCGCGGTGATGTTGAACCCGGCGTCCACGAAGTGAATGCCGCCGGTGGTTCCGGCGCTCAGGTCGGACAGCAGGTAGGCGGCCGTGGCGCCGACATCGTCGACCGTGATGTTGCGCTGGAGCGGCGCCCGCTCCGGCATGACCTTCAGCATGCCGCGCATTCCCGAGACGCCCGAAGCGGCAAGCGTCCTCACCGGGCCGGCGGAGATGCCGTGCACGCGGATGTTCTTCGGGCCCAGATCGACGGCGAGATAGCGGATCGAGGCCTCGAGCGCCGCCTTGGCGATACCCATCACGTTGTAGTTCGGGGTCGCTTTGGTGGCGCCGTAGTAGGTCATCGCGATGATGCTGCCGCCCTCGCTCATCAACGGCTCGGCAGCGCGGGCGAGCGCGATCAGGGAGTAACAACTGATGTCGAGCGCGGTGACGAAGCCGCCGCGCGACGTGTCGATCGTGCGTCCCAGCAGGTCTTCGCGGTTGGCGTAGGCGACGGAGTGGACCAGGAAGTCCAGGCGTCCCCAGCGCTCGCGCAGCCCGGCGAAGACGGCGTCGATCTGGTCGTCGTCGGTGACGTCGAGCGGTTCGACGATCCTGGAGCCCACGCTCTCCGCGAGAGGTCGCACGCGCCGTTCGAGGGCGTCGCCCTGGAACGTGAACGCGAGTTCGGCGCCTTCCTCGTGGGCGCGCCGGGCGATGCCCCAGGCCAGGGATCGCTTGTTGGCGACGCCGACGACGAGGCCCCGCCGGCCGGCGAGCAGTCCCTTCGACGTGGCGTCAGGTGTCGCCTCGGACGGGAGATCACCGGGCGTTGATTCGGGCGGAGTCACGGGCGCCGGGATTGTAGCGCTCCTCTGCGCAAGCCCCTAGACTGATCGCGGCGCATGGTCTCTCTGCTCGGCATCGTGCTCGTGGTCGGCGCGACGCTTTGCTTCTCGCTGTTCGACCTGCTGCGCAAGAAGCTCACCGGTCGCCTGAGCGACGCCTTCCTGGTGATGGTCCTGGCGCTCGGCGCCGTGCCCCTCTACGGAATCTGGGTGGCGCTGCAACCGCCGGTTGCCGTGAGTGCCGCGTACGTGTGGCCGGGTCTGGCCTCCGTCGCGTGCAATCTGGGCGCGAACTATGGCTTCCTGCGCTCCGTGCGCCTTTCAGGGCTGAGCGCGGTGATCCCGTTGCTCTCGCTGACGCCGGTGTTCACGTCGCTGCTCGCGATTCCGTTGCTTGGCGAGTTGCCGGGCGCCCGGGAGTGGCTCGGCATCGCGATGGTCGTGTTCGGTGCTCTCGCTCTCCAGTTGGGCGAGCGGACCGGAGAGCGTCGCCGGCCATGGAGACTGAGCGCGGGTGCGTGGTGGATGATCCTGGTCGCCTTCCTCTGGGCCTCGGCGCTGCCGCTCGACAAGCTGGCGACCGAAGCCTCGAACGCGGCCTTCCACGGCCTGGTCCTGCACCTCGGCGTCGGGCTGTCCGTGCTGACGCTCGCCCTTCGGGGCCTGCGCGAGGCGCCGGGGCTGCGCCGTCGCGGGGACGTTCGCGCGGGTGCCGGCACCTGGGCTCTGCTACTGACCGCCGTCGTCCTCGGCGCTGCGGCGCAGGGACTCCAGTTGCTGGCGCTTCAGCACGCCTGGGTCGGCTTCGTCGAGACGGTGAAGCGGGGCATCGGTTCCTCCCTGGCGCTGGTGCTCGGTCGGGTCTTTTTCGCCGAGCCACTCACGCTGCGCAAGGTGTCGACGGTGGCCGTGATCGCGGCCGGCGTTGCCGTGATGCTCTGGTAGGTTGACCTCGATGGCCAGCGGCTTCCCGGTCGGTTCCCGGCTTCGCCTGGCAGTCATCCTGAGCCTCGTGGCGGTCGGATCCGGCGACGCCCGCGCCCAGGTGTCGCGCTTGTCCGAGATCAAGCTGCCGGAGGGGTTTGCGATCAGTGTCTTCGCCGACAACGTCCGGGGAGCCCGGTCGCTTGCGCAGAGCCCGGCCGGCACCGTCTTCGTCGGCAGCCGACCCGAAGGCGTGGTCTACGCGGTCGTCGACTCGGACGATGACGGTGAGGCAGACCGAACGTACCGATTGGCGACAGGGCTGAACTCACCGAATGGGGTCGCTTTCCGCAATGGAAGCCTCTACGTGGCCGAGATCAGCCGGATACTCCGGTACGACGACATCGAAAACCGCCTGGATTCGCCTCCGCCGGCTTTCGTGGTTACCGATCGGCTCCCAACGGATGAACATCACGGCTGGAAGTTCATCCGCTTCGGGCCGGATGGCCGGCTCTACGTCCCGGTCGGCGCCCCATGCAACATCTGCGATGAGCCTGATCCGTACAACTCGATCCTGAGGATGGCTGTCGACGGCAGCTATTCAGTTGTTGCGCGCGGGGTGCGAAACACGGTCGGTTTCGACTGGCATCCGACAACGCGCCGATTGTGGTTCACCGACAACGGTCGGGACTGGCTCGGAGACAACAGTCCTCCTGACGAGTTGAATGTCCTGACGTCGACCGGCCAGCATTTCGGCTATCCGTACTGCCACGGCCGCAGCATCGCCGACCCCGAGTTCGGCGACCGACGCTCCTGCTCGGAGTTCAGGCCGCCAGTCCAGGCGCTTGGCCCGCATGTGGCAGCCCTGGGTATGCGCTTCTACACAGGCACTGCCTTCCCGGAGCGCTACCGCGGCCAGATCTTCATCGCCGAGCACGGGTCGTGGAACCGTACCGTTCCGATCGGCTACCGGGTGATGCTGGTGCGCCTCGGGGCGAGCGGGAGGCCGACAGCCTATGAAGAGTTCGCGACCGGGTGGCTCCAGGGGGGAACCGCGTGGGGGCGGCCGGTGGACGTGATGGTGCGCGACGACGGCTCACTACTGGTTTCGGACGATCGGTTGGGTGTCATCTACCGCATCGCTCATGCATCCGCGACCGATCCCGAGCCGCCGCCGGAACCCGATCCTGAGCCCGATCCTCCACCGGATCCGCAACCCGAACAGCCTGGGAACGACGGTCCGTGCGAACCCGGGAGCGAAACACTGTGTGTGCGCGACGGTCGCTACGAAGTGAAGGCCGTGTGGTGGAGGCCAGGCGGCGAGCCGAGTCCCGCGTTCGTGGCCGAACACGGTACGTCCGACGCCGGCATGTTCTGGTTCCTGGATCCGTCCAACTGGGAGATCCTGATCAAGGTCCTGGACGGCTGCAGAACGAACGGCCACATCTGGGTCTACGGCGCCTCGACGACGGACCTCGGCTACTCGATCCGGGTGAGAGACACCCTGACGGGTGAGGAGGGCGAGTACCGCAACGAGGCGGGTGAACCAGCGCCCGCGATCACCGACAACAGGGCGTTCTCCAGGGCCTGCACGCCGTCTGCGTTCGTCCCGTAAGCTCTGGCTGCCAGGACACCCACCCAAAGGAGAATCCGCCATGTCGCGGTCCGTCTTCAGCCAGAACTTCCGTTCCCTCCTGCCCTATGCGGCCGGCTTCCTCGTCTTTCTTTGCGGAGTCGGCAGCGGCGCTCTCGCTTCCGACGATGAACTCCGTCTGGACACGATCGAGCTGCCCGCCGGCTTCTCGATCGACGTCTTCGCCGGGGAGATCGACAACGCACGCTCGCTGGCCCAGAGCCCGTCAGGGACCGTCTTCGTCGGCACGGGACGCAGAGGCGGCGGAGTCGTCCATGCGGTCGTCGATCGGGACGGTGACGGAAAGGCCGACGACCGCTATCGCATCGGCTCCGACCTGAACTGGCCGAACGGTGTCGCCTTCCACGAGGGCGACCTCTACGTCGCGGAGATCAGCCGCGTGCTGCGTTTCGAGGAAGTCGAGAGCCGGCTCGACTCACCGCCCGCGCCGGTCGTGGTCACTGCCGATCTGCCGGAAGAGACCCATCACGGCTGGAAGTTCATCCGCTTCGGCCCCGACGGGCGGCTCTACGTGCCGGTGGGCGCCCCGTGCAACATCTGCGACGAGGGCGATCCCTTCGCGACGATCCTCAGGCTGGACCGGACCGGCGACTACGAAGTCGTTGCCCGCGGCGTGCGCAACACGGTCGGATTCGACTGGCGCCCGGGCACGAGCGAACTGTGGTTCACCGACAACGGCCGCGACATGATGGGCGACGACATTCCGCCCGACGAGCTGAACGTGCTGACGGAGGACGGCCAGCACTTCGGCTACCCGTACTGTCACGGCCAGGACATCCCGGACCCGGAGTTCGGCGACGAGCGTCCCTGTGGTGAACTCGTGCCGCCGGCTATCGACCTCGATCCCCACGTGGCGGCGGTTGGCATGCGTTTCTACCAGGGAACCGCCTTCCCAGAGCGCTACCGCGGGCAGATCTTCATCGCCGAACACGGTTCGTGGAACCGCAGCAACAAGATCGGCTACCGGGTCATGGTGGTTCACGTCGACCGGGACGGCCGGGCCAGGGAGTACGAGGAGTTCGCCACCGGCTGGCTCCAGGGCGAAGACTCGTGGGGCCGGCCGGTCGACGTGATGGAGCGGGCCGACGGGTCGCTCCTCGTGTCGGACGACCAGCGAGGCGTGATCTACCGCATCGTCTACAACGGCGCCGCGTCGGCGGCCGCCGGAGAGTAGGGACGTGCCGGCGATCGATCCGGCGATTGTCGAAGCGGCGCGTGGGCGGTACGACGCTGCCCGCGCGGCAGGTCTCAGCCTCGACATGACCCGCGGCAAGCCGTCGCCGGAGCAGCTCGCCCGGTCCCATGGGCTCCTGGCCGCGGTCGGACAGGAGGACAGCCCCGCCGGCGACGGCACGGACTGCCGCAACTACGGCGGCGACCCGCGCGGCCTGCCGGAGATGCGGGCGATCTTCGGCGAGATCCTCGAGGTCGATCCGGACCTGGTCTTCGTCGGCGGCAACGCGAGCCTGCAGTGGATGCACGACCTGATCGTCCAGGCGATGCTGGTCGGCGTGCCGGGCGGCGATCCCTGGGGCGGCCCGAGACGCTCGACGCCGGTGAAGTTCCTCTGTCCCTGTCCCGGCTACGACCGTCACTTCTCCGTACTGGAGCGCTACGGAATCGAGATGCGGCCGATCGGGATGGGTGACGACGGCCCGGACGTCGACGAGATCGCGCGTCTTGCCGGGGAGGACCGGAACGTCAAGGGGATGTTCTGCGTGCCCCGCTACAGCAATCCGACCGGCGTTACCTACTCGGACGACGTGGTCGAGGCGATCGCCGCGATGCCGGCCGCGGCGCCCGACTTCCGCGTCATCTGGGACGACGCCTACGCCTTGCACGCCTTCGAGGGAGAGCCGGATCGGCTGGCCAACCTGTACGCCCGTTGCGCTGCTCACGGCCACGAGGACCGACCGTTGATCGTCACCTCCTTCTCGAAGGTCACCTTTGGCGGCGCCGGTTTGGCCGCGGTCGCCGCGAGCCCCCGGAACGGCGACTGGATCCGGAGTTTCCGCTCGATCCAGACGATCGGACCGAACAAGCTGAACCAGCTCGCCCACGCCCGCTTCTTCGCCGGCAGCCTCGCGAGTATCCGGGAGCACATGCGTGGGCACGCGAAGCTGATCCGGCCGAAGTTCGAAACCGTGCTGCGCGTTCTCGACGAATCGCTGGAGGGGCTGGGCTCCCTGGAAGAACTGGGCGTGGCGACCTGGAGCCGCCCCCGGGGCGGTTACTTCGTGAGCCTGGACACGGAGCCCGGTTGCGCGCGGGCGGTGGTCGAGATGGCGGGCCGGGCGGGGGTCAAGCTGACGCCCGCGGGTGCTACCTTCCCGTACGGCGTCGATCCGCGGGACCGGAACATCCGCATCGCGCCGACGCTGCCGGGTCTCTCCGAGATCGAGACCGCGACCCGGCTGCTCGCGGACTGCATCGTTCTCGTCAGCGCCGGCCAGTAACCTCCTAGTCGATGTAGCCGAGGCTCTTCAACTGGCGGACGTCTTCCTCGCTGAGGACGGTTCCGCTCCTCGCCTCGTACTTCGGCAGGTCCCGATACCAGTTCACGAGACGCCGGCCGAGCGGCGGCACCAGTTCGACCGGCGGCGCGGGCAGTGGCCGTTCCTCCCGCGGGTCGACGGTGAGGTCGAAGTAGACGGTCTCCCGTTTCGAGAAGTCGTGGAGGACCTTGGCGCCGTCGATCTCCATGCTGATCTGGAGAGGGTCCTCGTAGGGCGCGTTGCGGCGCGACCTCGCCAGCAGGGCGCTGTGCTTGTCTCCGATGACGTAGCGGGGCCGCGCCTCGCCGGCCGGCTCGGCGCCGATGGGAACCAGGCTCCGTCCCGTGACGCCCGCGGGGGCTTCGAGTTCGAGCAGGTCGAGCATGGTTGGCAGGACGTCGACCACCCCGACCGCGGCGCCTACCCGCCTGCCCTCGGGAATCCCCGGGCCCGCGAGGATCATGGGGACGCGCGCGTTGGGCCAGTGGACGTTCTTGCCGTGTCCCCAGTAGTTGTGCTCTCCCATGCTCTCGCCGTGGTCGCTCAGGAACAGGGTGTAACGGGGGCCGGCGAGAAGCTCGTCGATCGCCTCGGACAGCCGGCCGAGCCAGTGGTCGACGTAGTTCACCTCCGACTGGTAGCGCCAGCGCCTTTGCCAGCCACCGCCGCGCTGTTCGCGGGGCGGGCGTGGCGGCGTGAAGCCCGTCCGTTCCAGGTAGGGGCTGTGCGGATCGGAGAAGTGGACCCAGAGAAAGAGGGGACGCTCGCTCCGCTCGTCGTCGCCGGCGCGCCTTCGCAGCCAACGCTCCGCCGTCCTTGCCACGTCGTCGGCATGGCGCTCCATCACGCCCGCCGCGTTCCGCGCTTCGGTGAAGTCCTCGTCGTAGTGGTCGAAACCGCGGTTCAGGCCGACGAGGTCGGAGCGCAACGTCCAGTTCGAGATGAACGCAGCGGCTTCATAGCCTGCCTCGCCCAGAATCTCGGCCAGGACGGGGATGTCGCCTCGCATTCGCTGGGCATTCCGCCTCGCACCGTGGGTCGGCGGGTAGAGGGAGGTGAAGACCGAGGCGAAGGCCGGGCCCGTCTTGCCGATCGTCGTGTGCGCGTCTTCGAACAGCACGCCCCCGGCGGCGAGGGCGTCGATCGTTGGCGTCGTGGCGGTCTCGCCGCCATAGACCCCGAGCGCGTCGGCGCGCAGGGTGTCCACGGAGAGCAGGACGAAGTGCGGCTCGGCCGCGGGCAGCGGCGCGCAGATCGCGGCCGCCAGCGCCGCGCCGAGGAGGAGGCGTCGTCCGGCGAGAATCACGCCGAGACGGCCCCGAAGGCGATCGCCTCCTCCTGTGTATCGATGTCGCGGGCCAGGGACATCGCGTCGACGACCGGCATCCGGACCTTGCGGTCGGGGTGCCTGCGCCGGTGGCGTCGCTTGATGAACATGCGGCGCAGGGCGAGCTCCAGTTCGGACTGGTGGATGACCTTCTCCTTGAGGCGCCGCGCCGCGCGCGTGCCCGATAGCAGTGTGTCCCAGGTAAAGGTCGGCAGCCGGAGGTTCAGGAGGTGGATGAAGTCCTGAACGAGCATGATCCAGAGCAGGCGTCGCGCCATGTAGGCGTTGCGATAGAGGATCGGCCGGTTGCGCGTCCGGTAGCCGAGGTCCATCAGCCGGTAGATGAACTTCCAGCGGAGCGCCGCGGAGTCGAACATGGCCAGGTGACCGGGCAGCACCGGGACGGGCTCGGCGGCCCCTTCGGGCTTGACGTGGTACTGCGGCTTCCACCCTGACTCGCCAAGCCGTTCGGGGTCTCGCGGCGCCCTGATCATGGGGAAGAAGAAATCCAGGGGGCTGTGGCTCCAGAAGTCGCCAACCACTGTCTTCATCTCGGCGGGGTCGGGAACGATGTCGCAGGTGACGATCGCCAGCGGTCCGTCCCCGTGCTGCCGGCGGGCCGTCTCGACGCCGACCTGGATGTTGCGGCCGAAGCCGCCGTCGGTGTCGACGGAGATCCCGTCAGGCAGGGACCGGTAGGCGTGGCCGGGTCCGGCGACGTAGATCGGGTCGAAGGCGTCGACCTGGCGGATCCGCTCGATGACCAGTTCGATCAGCGGCCTGTCCCCGATCTTCACGTCGACGCCCTTGATGCCGGCGAGCGGGTGCTTGGAGCGTCCTCCCGGGGGCATGTAGGCGGGCCTGCGGTCACTGCCTCCCAGGATGACGAGTGGTACGGATTTGTAGGCCATCGGTCGTCGTCCGGTTGTCTCGTCGGGACGGCCCGATTGTACGCCGGGGATCATCCCACTCCCAAGGGTCTCCGGATCTGGCGCTAGCATCCGGCCGACGACGGTCCTCGTCTGGGTCGCCGCCCGCCTGTTCAATGACCCTCCCTCCGCCGCCGACCCCCGAGGTCGTGGACCGCGACGATCGACTCGCCGGCCTCGCCGAACGCTGGCTGCGCGAGCCGGCCGTCGGCCTCGACACGGAGTTCGTGCGGGAACGGACCTTCTTCGCCCGGCTTGGCCTGATTCAGGTGGCGGATTCGGAGGGCTGCTACCTGGTCGACATGGTCTCGATCGGAGATCGGTCGCCGCTGGTTGCCGTCGTCCAGGCGCCGGAGGTGACGAAGGTGTTCCATTCGCCGAGCGAGGACCTGGAGATCTTCCACCACGCTCTCGGGTGCGCTCCGGTACCGCTGTTCGACTGCCAGGTCGCCGCCACGCTCTGCGGCCTGGGCGGTTCTCTGGGCTACGTACACCTCGTTTCACAGCTCTTCGATGTCGAGCTGGGCAAGGGCGTGCAGCGGTCGAACTGGTTGCGTCGTCCGCTCAGCGAGGAGCAGGTGCGGTACGCCGGTCTCGATGTGGCCTACCTCCCTCCGGCCCACGAGCGATTGCACCAGCGGCTCGACGAGCTCGGTCGGGAAGCCTGGGCAGAGGAGGAGTTCGGGCGACTGCTGAAGAACGCCGAGGCGCGCCTGGACCCAGAGTGGTCCTACAGCCGGCTGCGGCGACCGGGAATGTCCCGGCGTCAACTGGCGGCGCTCCAGGCTGTGTGCGAGTGGCGAGAGGGCCGGGCTCGACGGCGGGACGTGCCGCGGGGGTTCGTGCTGAAGGACGAGACCCTGGTCGACGTGGCGCGACGTCTTCCGCGGACATCGGAGGATCTGGCCCCGGTGAAGAGCCTGGGGCCGCGTCAGGCACGCCGGTACGGGCCGAAGCTGCTCGAGCTGGTGCGAGGCGCCGGCTCGCTGCCGGAGGATCGGCTCCCTGGCCGTCTGGAACGCACCGGCAGGCGATCGTCGAGCGGCCTGTCGGAGGGTCTTCGGAAGCTGGTTGCGGGGGTCGCCGCCGATCTCGACGTTCCGGCCGAGTTTCTCGTCCCAAGGAGGACGCTCGAGGCCTGGGCGGCGCGGAGTCTCGAGCGGCGCACGTGGATTTGGCCGGCGGAGGTCGACGGCTGGCGCCGCTCGGTGCTCGAACCGGAGGTTGAACGTTCCGGTCTGCTCGAGTCCCGGTAGAGTCCGCCGCCGTGAAGGAGGTGGTGGCGCAGGCGCACGACATTGGCGACCTGTACGGCCTGTTCGGCCGGCGGGCGCCCGAAGCCGTGGTCGTGCCGCGTGCTGCCGTTCCACAGCCCCAGCGGGCCTTGCTGGATCACGAAGATCACATGACCGTGACCCTGGAGGCCCACCACGGCGGCGTGGTCGACGTCGACGTCCTGGAGCGCGTGGCGTACGACGGACGCTACGCGCGGAGAATCGTCCTGCGCCGGGCTACGGCCGCCGTCGTCATGTTCGGCATCGCGCTGATCGACTTTCGGTTTACGACCGAAGCAGCCCGGCGCGAAGTCCTCAGCGAGACGATTCCGCTCGGCCACGTGTTGATTCGCCACAGTCGTTTGCGGCAGATCAGCACCCACTGTCTGCTCGAGATTGAGCCGGACCGCGAGATGCGGCGCCACTTCGGTCTGGGTGACCGGGTGGACTGCGACGGGTCGCCGGTTCATGGTCGTCTCGCGACGATCTTCTGCGACGGGCGCCCCGCGGTCGAACTCCTGGAAGTGGTGCCGCCCGGCCCGGCCGCTCAGGCTCGTTCCACGGGAAACGCGATCAGCTCGTCGATGCTCCCGGCCTGAAGATCGAGACCCAGCAGCCGGTCCAATCCAAGGGCTACTCCCGCGCAGCGCGGGAGCCCCGACTCCAGCGCGGCCAGGAACCGGGACGGCGTCGGCGGCAGCGGTCGGCCGGTTCTGCGGCGGCTCGCGAGGTCGCGTTCCATGCGCTGCCGCTGCTCGGCCGAATCGCAGAGCTCGCCGTAGCCGTTGGCGAGTTCGATTTCCCCGACGTAGGCCTCGAAACGCTCGGCGGTGCGGGGATCGGAGGCGTTCAACCGCGCCATCGCGGCCTGGGAGGCGGGGTAGTCGAAGACGACCGTGACGCGGTCGGGCGCGAACCGGGGTTCGATCCGTTCGCCGAACAGTCGCGAGAGCAGGTCGTCCCGGTCGAGGCCGCTGGTGTCGACGGGCGAAGGGCTGTCCTCGACGGCCCTTCTCAAGACCTCGATCGAGGCTTCGTGCGGATCGATCCCGGCGTGCTGCCGCATGAGATCGGCGTAGCTGACATAGATCGCCGGCTCCAGGCGCCGCGAACCGGCGAGAAGGGTCTCGATCAGGGCCGCCACTTCCCTCATCAGCCGGTGGACGTCCCACCCCACGCGGTACCACTCGAGGATCGTGAATTCGGGGTTGTGCCAGCGGCCGCGCTCGCCGCCGCGGAACGCCTTGCATACCTGATAGATCGAGCCGGAACCCCCGGCGAGCAGGCGTTTCATCGCCAGTTCCGGCGAGGTCTGGAGGTACATCCGCCCGCGCTCGACGCCCGACGCGTCGACGCGTGAGCTAAGGGGTTCCAGGTGCAGGTCGAGGGTGGTCTCGGCGGAAAGCAGTGGGGTTTCGACCTCGAGCACGCTTCGCTCGGCGAAGAAGGCGCGCAGCTCGGCGAGCATCGCCGCGCGTCGTTTCAGGGCGGCCAGCCCGGCGGTGGGCCGCCACTCCGCGGCGTCGCCCGTCACCGCCCGCCTAGGTCTTGCCGCGGGAAACGTACTCGCCGGTGCGGGTGTCGACCCGGATGGACTCGCCCGTCTGGATGAAGAGCGGCACCTTGACGACCGCGCCGGTCTCGAGTTTGGCCGGTTTGCTGCCGCCGCTGGAGGTGTCTCCCTTGAGTCCGGGGTCCGTTTCGACCACCTCGCGTGTCACGAAGTTCGGCGCCGCGACGAGGATCGGATGGCCGTTCCAGAGCGTCACGTTGCAGATGTCCTCCTCCTTGATCCACTGCTCCGCTCCGCCCAGGGCCGAGGCGTCGGCCTCGACCTGGTCGTAGGTGTCGGGGTTCATGAAGAACCAGTGCTCGCCGTCGGTGTAGAGGTACTGCATCGAGGTCTCGATGACGTCGGCGCCTTCGAGCAGGTCGCCCGGCTTGTAGGTCTTCTCGTTGACCCGTCCGTTCAGAAGGTTGCGCATCTTGACCCGGGTGAACGCCTGGCCTTTGCCGGGCTTGATGAAGTCGCACGAGATGATCACGTTCGGCTCGCCGCTTTCGAGCACCTTGAGCCCGGTGCGGACCTGGTTCATGTTGTAGCTCGCCATCGATCCCGAACGTCCCTCCGTCGACGCCTCTCGTTGCGGCGAACCCTAGCAGCAGGCGGCCGGTGAAACTCACCGCCTCCTGCCTGCGTTGTAAGGCGGTAGGGGCGGCAGATCCCGGTCCTTCCCGGCCGCGACGGACGCCCTGCCCCGAACCAGGGAGAGCGCGATGAGCAACCAACCTTCGATCCCCGCTCCGGATTCCAACGCTCCGATCAGTCGATGCGGGCCGCTCGCCCGTGGCGGCCTCGCTGTCGCCTCGCTGGTCGCGGCGACCTTTCTTTCAGCTCTTTCGGCGCCGGCGTTCGCCGAGTTCGACGAGAGCCACAGTTTCGACGCCCGAGCCCTGGAGGTCACCAACCTGATCGGCAAGGTGGCCATCGGACCGGCAGCCGGCGACGAGTTCGAGGTCGAGATCTCGGTGCGCGGCGCCGCCGGCGTGCGGCGCAACATCGAGATCGAGCAGGAGAGCGGTTCCCGTGCCCGGCTGGACATCGGGTTCCCGGTCGACGAAGAGCGCAGGTTCGTGTATCCGGAGTTCAGCCGGCGGAGGGCTCAGCTCTGGTTCCGTCAGGGTCGAGCCAGCAGCCTGCTGGGAGAGATCCTGCGGTCCGTCTCGGGTCGTCGGATTCGGGTCGAGCGAAGCGGCAGGGGCATGGAGGTCTGGGCCGATCTTGTGATCCGCGTGCCCGAGGGGGCTTCGCTCACGCTCGAACACGGGGCCGGCGACGTGGAGATCCGGGACGTCGTCGCGGATCTGGACATCGACGTGAAGGCCGGCATGGCCGAAGCGGCCGGCCTTGACGGCGACGTGAAGATCGATGTCGGCAGCGGCGGACTGGCGGTGCGGGACGTGCGCGGCCGACTGGTCATGGATACGGGAAGCGGCGGCGCCAGTCTCGACGGCTTTGAGGGTTCGGCGCTCTCGATCGACACCGGCAGCGGCTCGGTGGTGGTGACGGAGGTGGCCGCCGAGGCGATCGACATCGACACGGGCAGCGGCGGGGTCACGGTGGACGGCCTGGAAGCCGAACGCTTCCTGATCGACACCGGGAGCGGCAGCGTGCGAGTCGAGTCCGCGGGCGCCGACTCTGCGGTGATCGACACGGGCAGCGGCAGAGTACACCTGGCCCTCGAGCGGATGGGCGACGGCAGGTTCGAGATCGACACCGGCTCAGGCGGCATCGTTATGCTGGTTCCGGAGGATCTGTCGGCCCGGTTCGACATCGACATCGGCAGCGGCGGAATCGACGTCGATGTGCCGATCGCGAAGACGCTGCACAAGTCGCGGGGCGAGATGCGGTTCATTGCCGGCGGCGGCGATGCGAGCGTGATCCTCGACACGGGCTCGGGCAGCGTCCGCGTCGCGAGCGTAGACTGATCGACATCGGGCCCGGGCGGGACTCACCTTCGTCCGACGGCCTCGGATCGGCGCTGGGGCCAAGAGATTCGCCGGCTTAGCCCCTTCTGGGGCTTTGTAGCGCTAGTCTCCGGCCATTGGCACTAACTGATGGTCGGCGGGTGGAAGCGCCCCGAGTGAGCGAGGGTTCGAAGGCGAGCGACTTGGCTTCCTTCCGGGAGGAGTTCGTGCGAGCGCGGGGGATCCGGCGGCCTGACTCGCGGCCACTCTGTGCCTACCGTACGACCGGCGAGGAGTTCCGGCGGTTGGGTTCACTGATGCGTGAATCAACGGCCGACGGGGATGTTCCGGCGGGTTTCGACGCGCTGTTCTGTCTCTACGCGGCGGAGTGGTGGCGCCGTCACCACGAAGGGGGGCCATGGAAGTGGGAGGGCGTTCTCGCCAGCGTCGGACTGGACTTCTCCAACCCACAGAGAATCCACCGTAGCGTGGAGAATGGACTGAGGTACTGGGAGCGGGAGCTGATTCGGGGTGGCAGCGCCCGCCGGATGTTCCTGGTGACCCTCGCTTGCGAGGGGGGCTTGCCGCTGCGGATGATCCGTTCGAACGGCAACCGTTTGGGTCAGTACTTCCGGGAGTTGCTCGATCAGTTCGATGCCTACCGGTCAGTCGGGTTTGGTCCCACTCGGCTCGCCGAAGCGGCTGGTCACCGGCTGCCGGCGTCGTTTCGCCAACGGGTCGTCTTCGAGGTCACCGGCCAACTCGTCGACGTCGTTTGGAAGCGCCGGGCGCAGGTGAAGGGCCTCTCCGACCCCGTGGCTCACCTGGATGAGACGGACGCGGCCTGGCGCGACGCGCTGCCGATGGCGCTTGATGATGAAGTAGCCGAGTCCCTCCTTCGCGGGCTGGTTGTTGACGCCGCGAAACAGGCTTCGGGCACTCGAACGGGTTTTCGTTTGGTACGAGAGCTAGTGCGGCTTGCCTCGGGCTCGTGGCGTCTCGTCGGCGCGCTGGAACTGCCCGGGGCAGTCGCCGCGGGGCTCTTGCATGGATCGCCAACACCGAACGAACCTGGTTCTCCGGGTCGATGCGAACTGTTCGTGGCCGACGCGATGGGAAGGTCGAGGTTTCTTGCTCTGGCGACTCGGCGAGGCGCCGCGGGCGGCGAGTATCTGATCGAGACCGCGCGGCGCGCAGGCCGGGCCGCGCAGCGTGGCGAAGCCGCGGCCGGCGCCTTGCGAATCGAGTCGAAGTCGAGCAAGGGCGTGTGCGCCGTGCATCTGCCGAAGTCGGACAGCCTCTCCGAATTGCCTTGGGTGTTCGCCGACCGCCGCGGAGACGGTTCGCGCTTTCGACTGGTCGGCGAAGGAAGTCTGCGCACCCGCTACGAGCGGGTCGCGGTGGCTGTCCCACTGGGCGCTGACGTAAGGATCATGGATGCGGGTGTGTGTGAAGCCGCAGGCGAAGTCGAGGAGATCGGACGGGAGGTCTTCATCGTCGGCGGGTCGGCCGGCATCGTCATCGACGACGAACGCTGCGTCGTTCGGACCGGGCAGGAGAAGGATGAGACCGTTCGCTACCAGCTCGACGGTAGCGTGTTTCCTTCGACTACCCCCGATGCCGCTGCCGTCCATCACGGCTGGCCCCGACTTCGGCGCTATCCGGCGAGCGGGCCGCCAACAGAGATTCGCTGGGCGGATGCTCAGGTCAGAGCCGCGGGCAAGGGTGCGGCGTGGACCGAGTGGTCTCCCGACCATTTCGGCTTGTTCGACGTCCGGCATGTCGTGGCCGGCGTGCTGGAGTACCGCGGCCGCGTCGCCGTCGTGCCGAAGGCGGCCGCCGTTTCGTCTCGCCCCCTGCCCGGCGATCGGGAGGTCGAGACGTTGCTCGACGGGCTGGGCGGTGCCGAGATCGGCCTGCCGGGCGAGCACGACGCGCGGGTGGAGCACTCTCCCGATCGGACTCTCGTCGTATCGAACGCTCGACGCCTGTCGTCGTTGGCCGTCCTGCTCCGCTTCCCGTCTGGCGGTGGGGACGTTCGGCTCGACCTGCCGGTTGCCACGAGCCATGGTCGATTCGTACGCAGCGACGGCGCCGGGATACAGAGTCACGAAGCGATCGGCGTTGACGAGTTAGGTGCGGTACGGGCGATCGCGACGGCGGCGCGTGGTGGAACGGCGTTCGATGTCATGGGCTCACTCGAGGCGGAGGACCTGCCTCTCGATACCGGCGGCGCCGCCTCTCTGGTGGAGAGAATGCGCGACGCGGGCGGACTACACGAACTGCCCCTGGCGTTCCTGCAGGAGTCGATCCGCCTGCTGCTTGAATCGTCGAGCGATCTCGGGGCGGAAGTCCGCCTGCGGATTGCCTGCAATGGGGTGGAGAGCGCGCCCCATGTGCGGATCAAGCGGTTCGGCCTTCGCATCGATTGGGACGAGTCCGGATTGCTTGCCTGCGTGCGCGAAACGGGCCAACGGGAAACGTCGATTGAGTTGGACGCCGAAGCACGGCCGTTGTGGAGCCCCGATCATGGGAGTCGAGAGCTGTCGAGAACGATCGATGGGGGGTGGTGCTTGCCGCCGGATCTTGAGCAGGGGCCTTGGCTGGTCAATGTTCAGCACGGCGACCTCGGGGTCGCGCGGCCCCGAGTTTGGCTGCCTCCGTTGCCGGAAACCGAACTCGCTGAGGAGCGCGTGCCGGCGCTAGCGACCCTCGAAGAGGCGATTCGCCTGCGGACGGCAAGCCTCCGACGCGAGACTCTAACCGAGGTCGTCGCTCGGCTTGCGGACCAGCCCGATCACGAGGATTGGGATCTGGTCCGAAGTGCCTTTCTGAACTACCAGGACGTGCCACCATCCGCCGTAGACCTGCTCACGGCCGTCGCCCGTTCACCTCGCGCCGCCGCCACGGCGCTCTTGCAGGCCGGCGACGAGGAGTTCGACGCGATCTGGTCAGCCGTTGATCAACTACCTCATCCTTGGTGGTCGGTGCCCGTCGGGGTGTGGGCGGACGTTTCGCGAGTCCTTCATCGGCAGTACGTAACGGAGTACGAAGAGGAGTTGGCAAGCTTGGCCTTCGATGTGTTCGAGCGTCGAGCCACTGACCGCGGCGGCTACATGAAGGTGGTCCTCGCGATCGTGCAGGCGGCGGCGCTGGGCCGCGGCGAGACTGTGACCAAGGCACTGTGCAGCCCGGAGGCGAGAAGGACAATCTTCGGAGAGCGAGGTCAGGCATGGCAGGAACTCCAGCACCGGCGGAGCGATGATCGCTGGCCCTACGCCGCTGTTGTCAGCGAATGGCAAGACGACCACTTCGGCAATCTCTCGCCCGAGCAGCGGGCGGTTTGGCCCCCAGCGCAGGGCGTAGCCGGATACCGCCGGGCCGTGTACTGTGCACCGGCAGTGGCGGCCCTGAACTCCGTTCTTGGGCTTCCGATGTCGCAGTCGCTGGTGTTGGGGCTCCGTAGTCTGGGAGCCTTCGATTCGGACTGGTTCGACACGGGGTTGTCTACGACGATGGCCCTTGCGATTCCGTGGCAGGAGTACTCGGGCTGAAGACGGAAAAACTCAGCTTTCTCACCCTCAGCCGGGATCTCCGGACCCGCGCCGCGAGAGCGACGCTGGACCAGCTTGGGCTGGCGCCGGGGCCCTTGCGGAATCACCTCGGCTCAATCCTGGATCGGCCGGCGGGTCGCGATGGGAGCTTCTTGGCCGAGCCTGTCTTCGAGGCGACCTTCCCTTGGCGGACGGTTGAAGAGACCATGTCCGACCTTGCAGGTGAACTCCTCGAGCCGGACCTAGTGCGGTCGATGGACGCACCGCCGGCGGAGTTCAGGAAGGAGTATCGGTTCCCGAAGACCCGCCGTCCGTACGTTCACCAGGTCGAGACATGGCGGACCCTGCTCGCTCCTGGGCCGCGCTCGGTCGTGGTGACGAGCGGCACGGGTTCGGGAAAGACGGAGTGCTTCCTTGTCCCCATCTTGAACGATCTGGCGAGCTCGGACCGGGCGCGTCCGTTCGACCCTGGCGTGAGGGCGCTGTTCCTCTACCCGCTGAACGCGCTGATCAACAGCCAGCGGCAACGGCTCGCGGCCTGGACGGCGGGTTTGAGAGGAAAGGCGAGGTTCTGCCTCTACAACGGGAACACACCTGAGGAGGCGCCATCCCGGAAGCAGGCGCAGGCGCCTCAGCAGGTTCTGTCCCGAAAGCTGCTCCGCAAGAGTCCGCCCCCCATTCTCGTAACGAACGCGTCGATGCTGGAGTACATGCTGGTTCGTTCCGTCGACCAGCCGATCCTCCAGGCGTCGCAAGGAAAGCTCCGCTGGGTGGTTCTCGACGAGATCCACACCTACCTGGGGACGCAGGCTGCAGAGCTGGCTCTCCTTCTGCGCCGGGTTCTCCTGGCGTTTGGCGTCGACCCGCGCAGCGTCCGTTTCATCGCTACCTCAGCGACGGTTGGTGTCGACGACTCGGACACCCGGGAGGCGCTGCGGAACTTCTTCGGGGACCTGACTGGCGGGAGCGCGGGTCGGGTTCGGGTGATCGGAGGGGCGAGGGCACCCGCGCCCTTGGCGACGGCGCCTAACGGCCTTGAGCTCGACTCGCTTCTTGATGCCGTTCGTGCCCGGGAAGAGATCCCGTACGACACCCTGGCGTCGGTTCGGGAGCTTCGCAGTCTCCGCGACTTGCTGGCTTCCGACGGGATGGGCCTGCGCGATGTCCGCAGGCACCTCGCGATCGCGGATTCCGTACCCGCCGAAGACCTGCTCGGCCTGCTTGACGCGGGCGCCCGCGCTCTGCGTGGAGGGGAGTCGTTCCTGCCGCTCCGGGGCCACTTCCTTCACCGTACCCAACCTGGGATGTGGGCTTGCGCCAACGCGCGCTGCAAGGGGCGGGCGGGTGCGCTGGCGGATGAGGCGTGGCCGTTCGGCCCGGTGTTCCTGGAGCGTCGGACGCACTGCAAGCATTGCAACTCGGTCGTCTTCGAGATCGCGAACTGTCGGGACTGCGGGGTGCCGGCGCTGACGTGCGAGGAGTCACGGTCCGCGGAGGGCGTCTGGACGCTCTGCGCGTCTCGGTTCGATGGCGACACCACCGATGACGCCGATGAGCTCGAAACACTGGAAGGGGATGAAGAATCGCCTGAGGCTGCTCAGGTTGCGCGTGAGCAAGTGGTCTTCAGGAGGCTGATCGTTGGGCCTGCCGCCGGGGGAACCAAGCCTCCCAGCGTCGAGGACTTCTTCAGGCCGGCCTCCGTCAACCTGGAAACCGGTCACGTGTTGGAGAAAGGACAGGCTGCGACCGTGGCTCTGGTTCATCCCGACGACAGGGGCCGACTCCGCTGTCCACGTTGTGGCGCTGGGCCGAGAGCGGGCCGCGAGGCGTTCCGCTCCCTGCGCGTGGGCGTGCCGTTCTACCTGAACGTCGCGGCGCCGACCCTTCTCGACAACACGCCGGGACGGGATCGGGGCCGGTCGCTTCCGCACCGAGGGCGACGGCTGATGACCTTCAGCGACAGCCGACAGGGGACCGCCAGGTTCGCTGTGAGCGCGCAACTGAGCGCCGAGCGGAACGCCGTGCGCAGTGTCCTCTACCACCAGCTGGCGCTGGCGGCCGAGAAGAGCAGCGAACGGAGTCGTCTCTCCACGGACGAACGGAAGGAGCTCGATGAACTCGATGACCTTGCGGATCAAGCGTCGTTGCCGCCGTTCCTGGAGAGCCGCAGGACGAGGCTTCGGGCAAGGGGTGCGCAGGACAGCATTGGCGGCCCGGCGACGCTTTCGTGGGAGGAAGCCCGGCGGAGGTTGGCGTCCTCCAAGGACATGAACCCGTGGATGCGTGACCGGTGGCGCGACTTGATGGCGAACCAGGCTAGCGAAGAGGAGATCGCGGAGTTCTGCCTCTACCGGGAGTTCCTGCGTAGGCCGCGACGGGCCAACTCGCTGGAGACGCTGGGGCTTGCGGCTCTCGACTACAAGGAGATCGAGAGCTTGGGCGACCGGCGCCGGCCCGCGCCGTGGCGGGCCCGGGAACTGCCGACGGCCGAGTGGAGGACGTTCCTGGCCGTCGCGCTGGATCACATGGTGCGGGCGAATGGCGCGGTTGAACTGCCGGAGGGCTACTGGAGGTGGTTGGGCGTGCCCTGGCGTGCGCGCTACATCAAGGGGCCGCATGCGGACCTTCCACCCGACGGTCGAGTCATCCGATGGCCGCAGATCAGGAAGAGGGCATCGCGGTCGCGCCTGGTTCGGTTGCTGTCGACCTACCTCGGCCTGAGCCCAGACGTTCAGGCGGACGCCGACGCGATCAACGAGGTCCTGTTGGCCGCCTGGCAGCAGATCAGCAGCCTTCTGGCGGAGTCGGAACTCGGCTTCCAGCTGGACCTGAAGCGGGCGGCAGTTCTCCGCGATGTTCGAGCGGGTTGGCGATGTCCGGTCACCCGACGCGTCCTGCCGCGCGCATTGGGGGGCATTACGCCTTACCTGCTGGACTCGGAGGGCAGTGGGTTGAGCCGATGCGACCGTGTGACGATGCCTCGGTTGCCCTGCGGCTTCTGGCGGGATGGCGACGGCCGGGAGTGGTCGGAGGCCGAGATCGACGCCTGGCTACAGGAGGACGACCTGGTTCGGGAGGCGCGGCGGCAGGGCGTGTGGGGCGACATGAACGACCGGGTCGCGCGGCGCGCTCCCTACTTTGTCGTCGTGGAGCACTCAGCCCAGCTCTCCAGCGAACGCTTGCAGGAGTACGAGGAACGGTTCAAGGAAGGGAACGTGAACCTCCTCAGCTCGTCGACGACGATGGAGATGGGCGTGGACGTCGGCGGCCTGACCGCGGTGTGCATGAACAACGCACCGCCGAGCCCTTCCAACTTCGTTCAGCGCGCGGGCCGAGCGGGTCGCCGCGGCGAGGGTGCGGCTGCGAGCCTGACCGTCTGTCCGGCGACGCCCCACGGCGAGGCGGTGTTTCGGGATCCCATGTGGCCGTTCCGAGCCTCGGTCGCTCCGCCCCGAGTAGCCCTGGACAGTGAGCGGATCGTCGGCAGGCATGTGAACTCGCTCTTGCTGGGGCGCTTCCTCTCTGGCCAGGACGCGCACAGGTTGACGAGCGGCTGGTTCTTCGAAGCCGCTTCGAGCGAGACCTACAGCCCGGCCCGGCGCTTTGCGACTTGGCTGCGCCGTGGCGCTAGGGACGAGGTGACCCGGGCGGTGCGCAGTCTGACTCAGCGAACTGTCCTGGCTGGCCGTGCGGCGCCGCGACTGCTCGATGCTGCGGCGGTTCAGATTGAGACGATCATTGACCGTTGGACCTTGGAGTTGCAGGCGCTGCGGGAACAGCAGCGCGAGGACGCCGACCGAGGGGACAACGACCGCTCCGTCGTCCAACTGGCGATCGAGCGGCAACTCGAACGTCTCCGCGATGAGTACTTGCTTGCGGAGCTGATTGCCCGGCGCTTTCTGCCGGCCTATGGCTTCCCTACAGGAGTCGTGCCGTTCGTGACAACCACGTGGCAATCGGTCAGGCAATCCGCGTCTCGGAGAGCGCGAACCGAGGGCCGCTTCGGCACCCGCCGCGGCTACCCCTCCCGACAACTCGGCATCGCGGTCAGAGAGTACTCGCCGGGCGCAGGTATCGTGCTTGACGGACGGGTCTACGAGTCTGGCGGTGTGACCTTGAACTGGCACATACCGGCGGGAGAAGCGGACGTTAGAGAAACGCAGGCCTTCAAGCGTTTCTGGCGCTGCGGACGTTGCGGCGAGGTCGGTGCCGCCGGCCATCCGGTCGAGCGCTGTCCTTCCTGCGGCTCCGAGAATCTAGGTCGCTGGGAGTATCTCGAACCCGCCGGCTTCGCGGTGGATCTCAACTACAAGCCGCACAACGACCTGACGAAGTTGCCCTACGTGCCGGTGGAAGGGCCGCTGATCTCGGCAGCCGGAGCGGAATGGGTGGACCTTCCCGCGGGCTTGGGGCGCTATCGCCACGGCCCGGAGGGCCGGGTGTTCCACAGAAACCGGGGCAGCCGCCAGCATGGGTTCGCGGTCTGCCTTCGTTGTGGGCGGGCAGCCGAGGAGACGTCGGCCGACGCGAGGGAGTTGCCTTCCGAGCTTAAGGCGCACCCCCGGCTGAGGGGTTCGTCCAGAGGAAACCCGCTCTGCGAAGGGAACGACTCGGACTGGGCGATCAAGCGGCGGGTATGGCTCGGCGGTGAGCAACGGACCGATGTCTTCGAGTTGCGCCTGCAGGCGGTGGAGACGGGTTTGCCGATCAACGATGAAGTCGAGGCCTACACCATCGCTGTGGCGCTGCGGTCGGCTCTTGCCGGGTTCCTGGGCGTCGATGTGCGGGAACTCGGTTGCGCCACGCAGCGAGTTCGAAGCCGGGAGGGCTCGACGGGCCGCGCTATCTTCCTCTACGACACCGCGAGCGGCGGCGCCGGTTACGCTGCCGCGGCGGCCCGGCAGATCGTAGATTTGCTCAAGGCGGCCCGCCGCAAACTCGAGTGCCCGCGCCAGTGCGACTCGGCCTGCCACGGCTGCCTGCTGAGTTTCGACACCCAGTATCGGGCGGACCAACTGGACCGCCATCGAGCAGCGTCGGTGCTTTCCGAATCCGCTCTCAGGCGCCTCGACCTGCCGGACCGGATGAAGAGATTCGGGGCGGGGACGAGGCTTGAGACGCGAGGCCTTTGCACCGCGATCGGACAGGAGCTGTCGCGGCCCGGTATGAATCGGCTGCGAGTGCATTTGGGTGGGCCGCTGGAGGACTGGGACGTCGAGGATTGGCGCTTGGCTCCAGACCTCGTTCGCTGGCGAGCGGACGATGTCGATGTGGAACTCCTGATTCCGGAGGAAGCGCCGGAAGGACTCGACTCAGCAGTTGCCAGTTCGTTGGCGAGCCTGGTCGAGGTTTCCGGCGTCCGGCTCCTCGTGGGGCGGTTACAGCCGTCGGTAAGGGGACTCGCGGTCGAGGTCGGGGGCGCGGCGGACTCCGTGAGGTGGGCGGTGATCGACGAGGACGGACGAGCACCTGGCCCCGATTGGGGAAGTGGTGCCGAGCGCGGGATGTGCGTGAAGGTCGTTTCCTCGGAACCGCTGCTGGACGCAGTGGCCGTCGTGGAACTCCGTGCCGCCACCCTCAGGCGCACCCCTGAGGGCTCCGTCGAGGAGGTGCTAGTCGCATCTGACCTGAACGGTTCCGCGGGAGGATTCGGCACGCGATTCTGGGAGCTGGTCAAGAGCAAGGCGCCGGGACTTCGCCGCCAGCTGCAGGTCGGAGGACCGATCTCCGAGATCCGCTACGTCGATCGCTACGTGAGGCATCCGTTGACGGTGCGTCTCTTGATGGAAGTCGCCTCGGCCTTAACTCCAGAGGGGGGCAAGCGGCCTCGTCTGGCTGTCCAGTCGGCCAACTACGACCTCGATCATGCATGGCCTCATCGGATTCACCATGCGTGGCCGCTTGCTTCCGACCGAGACGGGGTCGGTGACGCTCTGGCGGGTCTCAGAGGCTTCGGGCCGAGGTTCGGGACCGTCGCGCCTCGACATCTGCCTCACGCCCGCGAGTTCGAGATCAGGTGGGCGTCAGGCTACTCGGTAGCGTTGCGCCTCGATCATGGCTTTGGCTACTGGGAGGCGAGCGCAGCGTTCGATTTCGCCGCAAGTCACAGGCGGCAAGCCCAGACGCTCAACCGAATAGGGTTCGACGTCAAGGCTCGCCATCCGGCGCACCCGACGATCGTTTACGTCACGGCGGTTCGCGGTCCCGATTGAACCGCGCCGATTTCAGAGGAGTGCCCTATGGCCTGCCGATACCGGCCATCGCGCACACGATCCGCCACTCCCGTTCGGTCACCGGCTGGACGGAGAGCCGCTGGCCCCGGCGGAGCAGGGCCATCCCCTCCAGGTCAGGCCGCTGGCGTAGCTCCGCGAGCGTGACGGGCTCGTCGAACCTGGACTCGAACTCTATGTCGACGAGGTACCACCGGGGGTTCTCTGGGTCTGATTTCGGGTCGTAGTGGGAGTCGTCAGGGTCGAACTGGGTCGGATCGGGGTAGGACTCGCTGCACACCCGGGCCAGTCCGACCACCGCGGTCGGCTTGGCGTTCGAGTGGTAGTAGAGGACGCCGTCGCCGATCCGCATCCGGTCCCGCATCAGGTTGCGGGCCTGGTAGTTGCGCACGCCGTCCCAGTAGGTCTTGCCGTCGCGCTCGAGGTCGTCGATCGAGTACTCGCCCGGCTCGCTCTTCATCAGCCAGTACTGGCGGGGTTCGTCGGTCATTGGCGGTCTCCTTGCATTGGCGGGAGTCCCATATTCTGCCCTGCCTTCGGCTGGAGGGTCGGATACCATCGCGGACAGCGATGGGAATGAAGAAGGAACGGTCGGCGACACGGCCGGGTTCACCCCGAAAGGGGAAGTACGCGGGGCTATTCCGCAATCCGCGGATCCGAACCCGGTCCTCGGCGGCGCGAGTGTCTGAGCCTGGGCGCACCCAGAGTCCGGGCCCACTCGGAAGCCCTCGTGGCCGGTTGCCCGGACCGGTTCAGTTCGTGCTGAAGCTGGCCGGGTCGTGGCACCTGAGTCAGGACGAACTTGCCGGCTTGCTTGGATTCGGCCCGGGAGACGCAGCCCACGCAGCGGCGCTGCTTGCGGGAAGGGCCGAGCTTCAAGGCCGGGACGTGCGCGACCGGATCGCCCACCTGTTCCGCATAAGAGAGACGCTCTATTCGCTCTTCCGGGATCTGGAAGTCGAGAACGAGTGGCTGCGAGAGCCTCACGAGCTTCTTGCGGGCAAGTCGCCCATGTCGTTGATGGTCGGTGGCTCGATGGAAGATCTGCTCCTGGTCAGAGAGTACGTGGACGAGGTTGCCGGGTCGTAGACCTTGCTTGATGAGCTGCCTACCCAGAGGAGCACGCGCAGGGTCTTCCGGCTGGCACGGGACCCGACGTTCGACCTCCTGACCGCACTCGGCCTCGAAGCCAGGGCAGAGGCGGAGCTGAGAGAGGCTTTGGATGCAGTGCGCGGCGTAGCCTCGGCCGAGGAACTGTGCGAAGCCGTCTTCCGGCCCAAGCGAAGGCTCCGGAGACGCACTCGCTACTCCGATGGCTCCTTTCCGGTCTTCTACAGTTCGCTGGAGCCTGAGACTGCGGAAGCCGAGGTCAAGCACTGGTGGACAGCGTTCTCGGGAACACCCGAGAAGCCCCGGACGGCGTATTACCGGCGTCTGGAGTGCAAGTTCTCGGGGCGCGAGAAGGACCTTCGGGTGAAGGCCTCCGAGTGGCCGGGTCTGGTCCACGAGTCCGACTACACATTCTGTAACCGGCTCGGCGCTGAGGCGCGTGAACAGGAACTCGATGGCTTGGTGGCTCCGTCGGCACGGCATTTAGGCGCGAACGTGCCGATCTTCAGGAGAGGGGCGATCGCCGAGGCGGAACTGGGAGATGCGGTCGCTGTGACCTACGACCCCGCTTCGGGTGCCGTGACCTTGGATGAGGGTGTGTGAGTGCAGAGCCGGAGGTTGCACGCTGGGCTCCCGGGCAACCCCTTTTCAGGGAGCGGGGGGATGGGGTGACGTGTGAGCGACGCTGACGGCGAGCGCAAGGCCATCCCACCTTCGCCAGGGACGTTTCGGGAGTGGCTCGGCGGGGAACCCGTGGAGGCTCCGGTGCCTTCCGACCCGCAGGAGGGCGAGGTGGTGCTGGGCGAGCCGTGCACTCCCTTGCCCGAGCGGCTACTGCTCCATCATGCCGAGGGCAAGGTTCTCTTCCTGGCTGGAGCGGGTGTCTCAATGCCTGAGCCGGCCTGTCTGCCGAGCTTCACGGATTTGGTCCTGAAGGTGTACAAGCAACTCGGTGACCCGGTGCTGCCCTTTCTTGAAGCACTTGCGGGGAAGAAGGTCGAGTTGCCGAAGGGGCCTCCCCTCAAGCCAGAACAGCAGGCGGAAGTCAAGAGCTTTGAGAAGGGGCAATTGGATGTCGTTCTGGGAATGCTCGAACGCCGGATTGACGGTCAGCAGACGGAAGAGAGCCGAATGCGGCAAGCAGTGGTCAACCTGCTCCAGCCGGATCCGCCTGCTGAGTACGCCGGGATTCACCGGGATCTGCTCCGGCTGTCCGATCGTGGCGGCGCCACTGCGATCCTGACCACGAACTTCGATCTTCTGCTTGAGGCGGCTGCCAAAGAAGTCAGGTGCTGCGTCGAGGGCCTTGCGCTTGGTGCGATTCCGAGGCCGTCACTGCGGCCCTCCTTTAGCGGAGTGCTGCATCTCCATGGCGCGTTGAGTCCAGGGCGGAGTGGCATTCCGGACCTGATCCTGACGAACAGGGACTTCGGCGAGTTCTACCTGCGCCGACGAATCGTGCCGGACCTCTTGTACGACGCGGCGCGTATCTACCACCTCGTTCTCGTGGGCTACACGGCGAACGATCCCCCTGTTCGCTATCTCCTGGACGCGATCTCGGCCGACGACGCTCGCTTTCCTGACTTGAAGGAGAGGTTCATCTTCGTACCGTTTGGGGGCAAGGAACCCGACGAAACGGAACTCGCGGACTGGAAGGCGCGCGGCCTGACGCCAATCCCATACTCGCGGGCGGAAAAGCACCAGCAACTGGCCTTCACGCTCGAAACGTGGGCCAACCTCTTCGAGAAGACGCCGTCACTGGGCGGCCGACACGAAACGGTGACTGAACAGCGAATCCGCGAGACGCTTGAGCGGATCACGGAGGCACCGCTCCTCGAGGTGGCAGATGAAGACCGGAGTCTCTTCGATCACCTGATTCGGCGGGAAGTCCACACTCGACGCGCAGCGCTTGCCAGTCGCCTAGGAGAGCTGCGCAGGGACTACGAGTGGCTTGATCGGATCCTCGAGGTAGTGCGAGCAGGGATCGTGGAGGACGCTGAAGGACCGCCGAGCGAGATCGAGCGGAGAGCGGCCCATTGCGTCCAGAACTTCGCACTGAGCCGGCTTGAGGAACCGGCGACGATCGATTGGGCGCGCCAACTCCCGCCGACCGAAACGGCCAGTCGACGCGGCCTACGGCGGCTGCTGTCTCGTACGAGGATTTGGGAGGAGCCCTTATCGGAACCATGGGCTACGGCGTGGCAGAGGGTCGAGGAGAGTTGGCGCTCGCTTCCGCACGCTGATGGACAGGCTCAGATGTCCAGGAGTTGGGAAATCCGGACGCGTCTCGATCGAGGTGAGCGAAGCATCACACTGGCGGAGCAGATGGCTGACTGTGTGGCGCCTTGGTTGGCACTGGACGCCCCGTGGGATCTCCCTGGGCTGGAGCGCGCCGGAGGTGCCCAGCCGCGTGTGTGGAGTGAGTTGCTTCGACCTCAGTTGCGGAGTGCCTCCGTGAGGGAGGTGCGGGAGTTCGATCTCGGCAGCATTGACGAAGCCGGATTCCTCTCGCTTCTCGTTCGATCCCTGGAGGCAGTAGTAAGGCGGGGGCTCGACTTGGGGCGCTCTATTGGCTGGGACGAGAAGGAGGGGCTCTGGAAGCTCGGAGGACTAGACCGCGTGTCGCTTGCCCCAACTGAAGCCGGGAGGGAGGCGGACCCGGACTACGAGGGTGTTGGGCCATCGGTGAAACTGTTGCATGCAGCAGTGAGGCGGTTGGTGGATATCGACTTGAAGGCCGCTTCCATCGTGGTTCGTCGCTGGCTTCACACGGAGTGTCCGGTCCACCGGCGTCTCTGGGCAGCCTTCGCCCAAGATGGACGGCTGGCGTCGCGAAGTGAAGTCAAGGAAGTGCTGCTTCATTTGAAAGACCACGAGGTTTGGCTCACTGATTCCTACCCGGAAATCGCGGAGCTTCGAGCGCGGCGGTTTCAAGAGTTCGATCTTGAGACCCAGGAAGAGCTGCTTGCTCGCTTGTGCAGTGGACCGCCCGCCGATTACTGGCCGGATGCCGATCCCGAGTTGTTCGGGGCGTGGAACCGCCAAGTGGCTGTGCGCGAGATGCGACGCATCCGGGACGAGGGAGGCTCCCTGCCCGCCCAGGTCGATGAGTGGCTTCGGTCCACGCTGGCCGAACACCCGGAGTTGGCTGTTGACCGTCCCGAGCACGGTCAGTCTCAGGACGGAGAATCGCGGTTTCGTCCCGCGGGCCCGGACCTGGACCGCCACAGCGGCAGCACTCTCTTGGCAGAGCTGGAGCACCGACTGGCTTCTGAGACGCCGTACTACGACGGGCCTGCAAGTGATTGGCTACGGAACAGGGCTCCGAGAGTGCTGGCGGCGATGGGAGAGCAAGCTGGCCCGGAGCTCGAGTTTCTACACGTCTGGCAGGCCCTCGGTTCGCAACATGTTCCGCCGAACGGCGACGGAAGTGGTGGCGAGGCCCGAGAAGCTGGTGCGGAAGCGGAGCATGTTGTGGAGCTTCTTGCCAAGGTAGGTGACGAGACGCTGCGCCAGATCGCTGAGGCACTCTCCTATTGGTGGATGCGTTGGGCGCGCGTGGTCAAGCCGGGCCCCGAGGCCTGGCGCGTGTGGCGACGTCTGTGGCTTCATACCGCTGACTCTAAGGATGCGGCAGCGGACAGCGTGCCGTCCGATCACGAGCTTCTCAACACCCCCGCGGGAAGGCTTGCCAGTGCCGTTCTGCCGTTGGCACCCGAAGTCGACCTAGGCCAACGGCTATCGGAGTACCCGGAGTTCACCAGGGTCCTTGCGTCGATCGTGGAGGTGTCGGAGAACGCTAGGCTGCTTGGTCTGGCGCACGTGGTTCGCGGCGTTTGCTGGCTCGTTCGCGTCGAGCAGGTGTGGACCGAGAAACACCTGATCGCGACACTCAAGGAACGGTCCGATTCTGCCTTGTTCTTGTGGGAGTCGCTGTGTCGCTATGGACTCGGAGCGGGGATTCCCGAGACTCTCGTCGTGGACGGACTCGAACTCGCGGAGGGAAGAGAGAAACCGACACTGAGTGAGCGCTCGCGCCAGCGGCTCCTTTCGACATTCGTCTGGGACGGCTTGAGTGCCTTTCTTCTGGGCCGGAAACCCGTTGTTGAGGCCGTTCAGCTTCAGCAGCTTCTGCGTCGTTTGAGCGCCGAGATGCGGACGCATTGCGCCGCCGAACTATGGCGTTTTCTAGTGAATCTCGGCGATGGCGCTCCTAGCCCGGAGGAGGTCTTCCGCAAGGCAGTGGCGCCGTTCCTTGAGCAGGTTTGGCCGCCGGAGTTGGACCTGGTCTCTCGGGGCGTCAGCCACTCCATGGCAGGTATCCCGGCGGCGAGTCGCGGGGAGTTCGTGGCGGCCGTCGCCGCTGTGGAACGGTTCCTTGTGCAGGGATCCGTTACATCGCGCCATGGCTACGGGCTCTACGGAGAAGAAGACGGCATAGAGGTCTTGGAGATCATCGTGGACGCTCCTGAAAGGGCGGATGCGTTGTTGCGTCTTCTGGACTTGACGGTCGGGGACGGGGAGGGGGTGCCTACTCCATTGGGCCTCAATGAACTCATCGCCCGGATCCGGGACGTTGCGCCCGCGCTCGTCTCTCGCCCGGAGTTCGCACGCTTGACAACGTTGGCCCATCGGAGCCGGTTCGAGTAGACGGCGGGTGCAGCCGCCGGCGCACTTGAGCCCCTGTGGCGCCCCCTACAGGATGCTGCGTCCGAACAGGGAACTCAGCAAACCGAGGGCGAGCTTCGCGGTCTGATTCCGCGTGTCGAGAATGGGGTTGACTTCGACGACGTCCACGGACCCCAGGCCGCCGTGTTCGGCGATCAGCTCCATCAGCAGGTGGCCCTCGCGGTAGCTCAGGCCTCCCGGCGCCTGGGTGCCCACGCCCGGCGCTTCCCGCGGATCGATCGAGTCCATGTCCAGGCTGACGTGGAGGCGGTCCACGTGGCCCAGGCGTTCGAGAGCTTCGTTGGCGAGGGGAGCCAGACCCCGCTCGTCGATCTGGCGCATCGTGTAGACGGTGACGCCGGCCTGGTGGATCAGCGCCTGCTCGCCCGGGTCGAGGTCGCGCACTCCGAACAGGACGACGTCCTTCGGTCGGAGCTTGGCGCCGGGCCGACCGGCGTCGACCAGTTCCGGCGCGCCGTAGCCGCAGAGCGCCGCCAGCGGCATGCCGTGGAGGTTGCCGGTGGGAGACGTCTCGGGCGTATTGAAGTCGCCGTGGGCGTCGATCCACAGGACGCCGGCGCGGTGCTCGTGCGAGACGCCGCCCACCGTTCCCACGGCGATCGAGTGATCGCCGCCCAGGACCAGCGGCAGGGCGCCGTCGGCCACGGCTTGCCTGCTTGCGTCGTAGATGCGCTCGCAGGCGTCGACCACCGGCCGTAGGAAGCCCAGGCCGGGTTCCTCCGGCAGGGAGTCGCGCTCGACGGTCTCGATGTTGCCGCGGTCCTCCACGCGGTAGCCGAGGCCGGTCAGGGCCGACTTGAGACCGGCGTAGCGGAGCGCGGTGGGACCCAGGTCCACGCCGCGGCGGGCCTGTCCGAGATCGAGCGGCGCGCCGACGATCCGGATCGTGGCCTGGGCGTCGGGAGCGGACATGGGTGGGAAGTTAGCGCACCTGCCGGCGCAAGCTCATAGGATGCGGATCGGCCATGTCTGTCCGCAACTTCTGCATCATCGCGCACATCGACCACGGCAAGTCGACGCTCGCCGACCGCCTGATCCAGCACTGCGGGGCGATAGGGGACCGGGAGTTCCGCGACCAGATCCTCGACTCGATGGACATCGAGCGGGAGCGGGGGATCACGATCAAGAGCAACACGGTGACCCTGCGGCACCAGGACGCGGAGGGCCGGCCCTGCCGTCTGAACCTGATCGACACGCCAGGCCATGTCGACTTCTCGCACGAGGTGCGCCGCTCGCTCATGTCGTGCGAGGGTGCGCTGCTCCTGATCGATGCGTCCCAGGGCGTGGAGGCGCAGACCGTCGCCAACCTCTACCTGGCAATGGAGTACGACCTGACGATCATCCCGGTGATCAACAAGATCGACCTGCCCTCGGCCGACGTGGACCGGGTGCGCGAGGAGATCGAGAGCGACCTGGGCCTGGACCCGTTCGAGGCGGTGCTGTGCTCGGCCAAGACGGGCGAGGGCGTCGAGGACGTGCTCGACGCGATCGTGGAGCGGCTGCCGCCGCCTGAGGGCGACGGCTCGGCGGCGCTGAAGGCGCTGGTCTTCGACGCCCAGTACGACCCGTACCGTGGCGTCGTCATGCTGGTCCGGGTGCGCCAGGGCACTCTCCGGCCGAAACAGAAGATCCGCCTGATGCACACCGGCAGCGAGCACGAAGTGGAGGAGATCGGGACCCTGCTGCTCAAGCGAAGGCAGCGGGAGGAGCTGGAAGCCGGCGCCGTGGGCTACGTCATCGCCGGGATCAGGAAGATCTCCGAGATCGACATCGGCGACACGATCACGAGCGTTCCGGACGGCGCCGCGGAGCCGATCCCGGGCTACCGCGAGGCGAAGCCGGTCGTCTTCTCCTCGATCTATCCCGTCTCGAGTCACGACTACGAGGATCTGACGCGCGCGCTCGAGAAGCTGGCGCTGAACGACGCCTCCCTGACCTACGAGAAGGACTCGTCGTCGGCGCTCGGGTTCGGCTTCCGCTGCGGGTTTCTCGGCCTGCTGCATCTGGATGTCGTCCAGGAGCGCCTGGAACGGGAGTACGGGCTGTCGCTCGTGCTGTCGGCGCCTTCGGTGCGCTACGAGGTGACGATGTCTGACGGCGCGGAGCGGCTGATCGACAACCCGGCCGCCTACCCGGACCCATCCGAGATCGAGAGCGTCGCCGAGCCCTACATCAAGGCCTCGATCATGCTTCCGGAGCGCTACCTCGGCGCGGTGATGGAACTCTGCCTCGAGCGTCGCGGCGGCAAGACGAACATCCACTACCTGGCCGTGGGCCGGGTCGAGCTGACCTGCGAACTGCCGCTGGCCGAGGTGCTGTTCGACTTCTACGACAAGCTGAAGACGGTGACCCAGGGCTATGGCTCGTTCGACTACGAGCTGATCGGACTGCGGTCGACCGACCTGGTCAAGGTCGACATCCTGGTCAACGGCGAGCGGGTCGACGCGCTGTCCCAGCTCGTCCACCGGGACAAGGCGCGGCGGCGGGCGCTCCGCTACTGCGAGCGGCTCAAGGACACGATCCCGCGCCAGCAGTTCAAGATCGCGATCCAGGGCGCGATCGGCGGCCAGATCATCGCCCGCACGACGATCACTGCGTTCCGCAAGGACGTCACCGCCAAGTGCTACGGCGGCGACATCACCCGCAAGCGGAAGCTCCTCGAGAAGCAGCGCGAAGGCAAGAAGCGCATGAAGCGCGTCGGCTCCGTCGACATTCCGCAGGAGGCGTTCGTCTCCGTCCTGCGCAGCGACGGATGATGTCGCGGCAAAGCCGGCGCGATGGACCGACAGCGTGGTTGACGTATACTCCCGCGCATGATGTACGTCACCTTTGGCCATGCACACCAAACTCACGCTGCGGCTTGACGACCGGCTGATCGCTCAGGCGAAGGACTATGCCCGGGATACCGGCAAGTCCCTCTCGCAGATCGTCGCCGAGTATTTCTCCGCGATTACTTCGCGGCGCCAGCCGGATTACACCCAGACGCCGACGGTGGCCGGGCTGCGGGGAGTGCTGAAGAACGCCGGCGTGGTGGGCTTGAGCGACTACCACGCGCACCTTGAAGACAAGCACCTCTGAGAAGGCGGGGCGCATGAGGGTGCTCTTCGACACCAACGTGCTGATCGACTTCTTGCTCGACCGGGCCCCTTTCGCGGATGCTGCCGCCGATCTTCTCTCGCGGGCCGACCGCGGTCAGATTCAGGGGCTGGCTTGCGCCCATTCGTTCACGACGATCTTCTACCTGATGCAGAAGGCGCTCGGCAGGGAGACGGCCAGGCAACACATCTCGTCCCTGCTGTCCGTGCTCGACGTGACACCGGTCAACAGGGCAACTCTGGAGCACGCGGCCGAGAGCGGTCTGCGCGACTTCGAAGACGCAGTCGTGGTCGAGTCTGGACGCCAGGCCGACGTGGACTGCATCGTTACGCGGAACGAACGGGACTTTGCCGGTTCGAGCGTTGTCGTGCATTCGCCACGGTCCCTGCTAGCTCTGCTGGGCGAGTAGGTCAGGACAGTCTGCGGTGTCAGCCCGGCTCGCCGGTGTAGAAGGCGGTCGTGCGGTTTGCTGCGGAGTGGGCAGCGTCGGCGTCCATGCCGGCGGCGACCGCTGCTTCACCCCATGCCTCGCTGCTGCCGGCGATGAGTGCTTTTCCCTCCGGTGATGTGGCGAAGGCGGTTTCGTCCGGCTGCGGCGCGTGGGGCTCGGCGACGTGTAGCGCGAGTCGCAGCAGGCCCAGTTCCCAGCCGACGCCGGCCGAGCCTGGGCCGTATTGGTCCCAGTGCGGGGACCAGAGAAAGGAGTGGGTGAGCTCGAGGCGGCTGCCGGCGGCTTTGTCCTTACTGCATCGGACGTCCACCCAGCTCGTGTCTCCCGCGAACTCCCAGGTGATGGCGAAGTGTGAGCGTTGCTCGCAGGCCGTGATGACACCGCCCGCGTTGCCTTCGAGTTGATAGCGCCCGCCGGGTTCGAGATCGCCGGTGATGGGCAGGAACCAGCGTGGAATGCGGTCGCCGTTGGTCACGGCGTCCCAGAGGTCCGTTGGATTCGTGCCGAAACCGCGGCCGAGAGTGATCGAGCAGGCGGGGCGGCCGTCGCGTTCAAGCGACAGTACGGACCGGTGAACGGCGCGCAGGTGTCCTTCGACGTCGAAACTCATGGTTCTCGACGGCGGACTATATGCGCGGGGGCGCGGCCAGTGGCGCCTACTCGGGCGTGTACCAGATCGGCGAGGACCAGGCGCGTTCCTGGATCGTCGGCGAGACGTCGTAGCGCGGCTCGACGCCTTCGCGCAGGGCGTCCCAGGTCGACCAGCGGCAGGTCGGGTTCTCAAGGACGCGGACGTAGTAGAAGGCGCGCTTGGAGACGTCGAACTCGGGGTCCGTCCAGACCGCTTCGAGGGCGTCGGCGCCGGAGTCGTCGCTGATCTGGCAGTTCGAGAGATCGACCGTCGCGCCGTTGTCGGGGCAACGGTGGGTGGCCGGGTCGACCTCGGCGCCGTCGGAGCAGGCCACGTCGTAGACCATCTCGGCGCCCTCGCCGTCGCTCGACCAGCCCTTGATCACCTGCAGGCGGTCGAGCGGCGCGGCCAGCGCGTCGCGTATCGCCATGACGGCGAAGGTCGGCGCTTCGCCGACGTCGCCGGCCAGCAGGTCGCCGCCCATCGGCACGCCGTCAGCGTATGCCTTCGTCAGGAACTCGGCATCGTCGAGGTCGCCGTCTTCGAAGTCGCCGGCGAAGAAGCGGATCTTCATGCGCGGACCGGACGTGGCGAAGGTCTCCTTGTTGCGCATCGCGTCGAAGAGCGCCTCGCGGGTGTTCTCCTCGGCCCAGACGCCGGCCAGGCCGGAGGCGCCCCAGGTGTAGTAGTAGGTGTCGCGGAAGGTCCGGCCGGAGCCGTCGTCCGTGCGCATGGCCGCGTCCGACTGCTGGGCCGCGTCGCCCAGGGTCTGGTTGGCGCCCGAGCCAGGCACGGAGCCGCGAAGGTGGGCTTCGGCGTCCAGGATGCCGACCTTCGACCAGTAGTCGTCTTCCTGGAAGGCGCCGCCCGAGACGTGCGTGTCGCTGGCGCCGATCAGGCCGAACTTGTAGGGATTGGCCAGGCCGCCGTCGGCGAGTCGGAGGCCCCGGATCAGGGCGTCGCGGACGTAGCTGCCGGGCGGATCGCTGATGATCGTCGTCGCGATCTTGTACGGCATGATCTCGAAGTCCGCCCACTCGTCGTTGGGCGACAGCGCCGGATGGGTGTCCGACGTGCCCTTGACCTGGGTCATCTCGACGATCGGCTCGTTGCGCATCCGTACGTCGACGTAGTCCTCGTCGAGCGGGTCGCCGTAGAACTTCTCCATCTCGAACATGCGGCCGCCAGAGCCGTTGGGATTGTGCGGGATGGCGAGCGCATCCATGCCCTGGTCGCGCCATTCGTCCATCGCGGCCCAGAGATCCTCGGGGTTCTGCGAGTCGATTCGGCTGAACGGTACGTCGGGGGCATCGGAACCGCGGAAGACCACGTTGCGGTGCAGGTTGTCCCGCTCATAGCCGGACGAGGTGTACTCGTAGGCGATGAAGGCCGTGAAGTTCCCCGGGTCGTTGTGCGCCTCGGCCGCCTCGATGATCTTCGACCAGGCGTCGCGGACGACGTCCATGTTGAGATGCTCGTCCTCGCCCTTCCGGGCGCCCAGGTAGGGGCGCATGCCGACGAAGATGCCGCGGCGCGCGTCGGCCTCTTCTGCCGCGCGCATGTCGGCGGCGATCGGATGTCCGTATGCGGGCGAGCCATCTTCCGTCATCGCCGGCAGCATCCCCAGGTACATGCCGTGGTCGGTCACGCCCTGGAAGTCGAGCGGACGGTCGAGCTTCATTTCGAAGCCGGCGGGATGCTTGATCGTGCCGCCCTTGGCGAACTCGTAGGCGTCGTTCGGATCCGTCGTCGTGCCGAAGATGAAGGCGTCGAACGAGTAGCGGGTGTGGACGTGCAGGTCGCCGAAGTAGGCGTTCTTCGTCGGGTTCGGGCCTTCGGCGGTCGCGGCGGTCGCTTCGCCTCCGTCGGCAGCGTCCTCGCCGGGCGCGCATGCGGCCATCAGGAACAGGGCGAACGCGGTCAGCGCCGCGACTGTCGTCAGCTTCTTCATCGGCTCTCCTCACGAAGGGTGTCGAAACAGTCTACTATTGGGTATCGCAATCGCTGTTTGAGTTTCTTGCTCCGGAGCGTGAAGGGAGGTTTCGCTGTGCGGAAACTGACGGGTGGACTCGTTCTTGTCCTGGCAGGCGTCCTGGTGGCTGTGTCTCCGGGCCTGAGCGCCGAGTTGGATCCGGATCTCAGGGCTCGCGTCGACGCCCTGGTCGCGGAGGTCGCCGAATCCCCGACCACCGTCTCGAACGTCGCCGAGCGCACGTCGGTTCTTTGGGAGTGGGCGAATGTCGTCTCCATGCAGGGCGGCTTCGTGCCCAAGAACCTGCCGCTGGTCGTGTTCTACGGGCCGTTTCCCCGGCCCGGAACGGAACCGGCGCCCTTCCAGCTCGCGTCGCTGGACGACTACGTGCGGCAGCTCGCCTGGCTGGACGAAGACGAGGAGGCGCTCGGCACCGTGACGCGGACCGGATCCGAGGTGTTCGAGGCCCGGAGCTGGGCGACCCTCGAGGTCGTCTACATGGTCGGGTCGCTCGGCATGGAGGAGGGCGGCGGGATCGTGATCTCGACGCAGGGCGCCGGCGGCTACGGCCGGCTGCAGACCACGGACCCCGCCGGCGATCACTACGTCTCCGCCCGGGTGAGCCGGGAAGGCATCAGCCTGGAGCAGGACGCGCAGCCGATCTGGGGCCCGTACGGCGGCTTCCGCGGTCCTGCCGGTTTCCCGACTCTTCGGGTTCGCGGCGGGGATCTCTCGCCGGGCGACACGATCACGTTGACCTACGGAGACCGGAGCGGTGGCGGTCGCGGTCTCGGCGTCGGCGAGTTCAGCAACGACCGGATCTCTCTGCCGATTCACGTCGATCCGGGCGACGGCAGGGTCTACGAGATGCCGCCGGCGACGTACGAGGTCGTGGGCGGCGCGGCGGAGCGGGTCCACGGCTTCGCCCCGTCGATCGTCGGCACGGGCGAGACGTTCGTCATCTCGGTGCGCGCCGAGGACCGGGTCTACAACCGGGCGACCCGGGACATTCCGGGCCTTCAGGTGTTGCTCGACGGCGAGCAGGTGGCCGAGCTGCCGGCCGGGCAGGCGATCCACCTGGTGGAGCTTTCGGCAGACGCTGAGGGTGTCCAGCGCTACACGTTCCGCAGCCCGGACGGGGAGGTGACGGGCGCCGCCAATCCGGTGTGGGTGCAGGCGGACCCCGAACACCGGCTCTACTGGGGCGAGACCCACGGGCACTCCGGTTTCGCCGAGGGCCAGGGCACGCCGGATGGCTACTTCGCCTTCGCCCGCGACGATGCCCGCCTCGACTTCATCACGATGAGCGAGCACGACATCTGGCTGACGGACGGGCTGTGGGAGGAGTTGAACGAGGCCGTCCGGAAGTTCCACCGCGAAGGCGAGCTCCTCGTCTTCGCCGGTTACGAGTGGACGTCGCCCCGCCAGCGCGGCGGTCACCACAACGTGTTCTTCCGGAACGTCGGCATGCAGCGGGTGGGCGTGCAGGTGGCGCCGAACCTGTCCGACCTCTATCGCGGCCTGCGCGCCGAGTACGACACGGACGATGTCCTGATCATCCCTCACGCCCATCAGAACGGGGACTGGCGGCAGAACGACTTCGAGATGGAGAACCTGATCGAGATCATGTCGGGCCACGGCACGTTCGAGTGGTTCGGCAGCCGGTACCTGGAGCAGGGCTTCCGGGTCGGCTTCGTGTCCGCGTCGGACGATCACCGGGGTCATCCCGGCTACTCGCCCGGCCACCAGGCCGGCGCCTCCGGGCGGCGGTCGAACATCTTCCAGTTCGGCGGCCTGGCTGCCGCCTGGGCCCCGGCGCGGACCACGGACGCCGTCTTCGGCGCCCTCAAGTCCCGCCGCGCCTATGCGACGACCGGTGCGCAGCGCATCGTGCTCGACGCCCGGCTGAACGGCGCGCCGATGGGCAGCGAACTGGACCAGACCGATCGCCGTGTGCTGGAGGGACGCGCGATCGGCACGGGGCCGATCCGCCGGGTCGACTTGATCCGGAACGGCGAAGTCGTGGCGACCTTCGACACGCGCGGAGCGGGCGGCTCGGCGCTGCCGGAGGGTCAGTTCGAGGCCCTCGTCAGCTTCTTCTCGGAGACCTGGGTCGACATCCGCGACAACCCGCGGGGCCAGCGGCCGTGGCAGGGCACGGTGACGGTGGAAGGCGCGAACCTGGTCGGCGGCCGCCTGACCGGGACGCCGCTGCCGGCGGATCGCTTCGGGGTCGACGGCAACACGGCCAGCTTCGACTTCACGACCCGGGGCTCGCGTCGCGCTTTCGCGCTGGTGCTGGAGGGCGATCCGGCGGCGGTGCGGCTCAGCTTCGACACCGCCGCCGCCGTGGAGTACGGCACCGCGCCGACCCAGGTGCGCACGCCCCAGCGGTTCGCGGCTGCGGAGTTCACGCTCGCCCTGCCGGCCGCACCGGGAACGTCGGCGGACGGCCGCGGCGGCAACGAGCACGTCTTCCACGAAGGCGACTACCGGGACAGCGTGCGCGTCGACTTCCTCGAAGGGCTCCGCGACGACGTGACGTTCCGCTTCACCGACTTCGGCGAGGAGGAGGATTGGTACTACCTCCGCGTCGAGCAGATCGACGGCCACCTCGCCTGGTCCAGCCCCTGGTGGGTCGGCGGCGAGAAGCCGCGCTAGACGGCTGCTCTGCCGGCCCTGGTTGCGGCGGGCACCCGGCGGTCCGGGGCCTGAGGGGAGGCTCCCAGCGGCCGCTCGCGCTCTCTCGGATAAGGGAAGGTTGGCGCTCGCTCCGCTTCACTCGCTCCGGTTGGGCGCTGGTTGGGGGAATGGCGTCGGGCGTCGCTCGTTCAGAGTCCGCTGGGAGCCTCCCCTCAGGCCCCGGACCGCCTGGATGTCGTCGGGCGATCGGGCCGAACGCCGCCTGGCGCGGATGGGAAGAACGGAGGTGACGGTGGACGGCGGTAGGGTCTGGTCGTGGGCGGGGGATGGTTGTGACGGAAACGGCGGGCCTGTACGTCCACATCCCGTTCTGTTCGGCGATCTGTCCGTACTGTGACTTCGCGGTGGCGCGGGGTGGCGCGACGGATCGGGAGCGCTTCGTCGCCGCTTTGCGCACGGAGATCGAACGTCGGGCCGGTAGAGACGAAGAGGGCTTCGAGAGCGGCCGCTTCGACACGGTGTATTTCGGGGGCGGTACGCCGTCGGCGCTGAGCCTGGAGCAGCTTGGGGCGATTCGGCGGCGACTGGCCGCGACGTTCGCGATCGGTCCGGAGGCCGAATGGACGATCGAGGTGAACCCGGAGGATGCCTCGGCTGAGGCGCTGGCGGGGTGGCGGGGGCTCGGTTTCGACCGGATCAGCCTGGGGCTTCAGGCGCTGGACAATCGGGCGTTGCGCTTTCTCGGCCGGCGGCACGATGAGGCGGCGGCGAGGGCGAGCGTCGAGCGGGCCCGTGCCGCGGGCTTCCGGTCGGTGTCGGTCGACCTGATCTACTCGTTGCCCGGATTCGATGGCGGTTGGTGGCTCAGGACGCTGAACGAGACGGCGGCGCTCGGGCCGGATCACATCTCCTGCTACGAACTGACGATCCACGACGGGACGCCGTTCGGCCGGCGACGGGACGCGGGCCGATTGCGCGAAACCGGGGAAGACGAGAGGGCCGCGAACTTCGTGGCCACCCACCGTCGCCTCGCTGAACTCGGCTACGAGGGGTACGAGGTCTCGAACTTCGCCCGCCGCGAGACGGACCGGAGCCGCCACAACCGGAAGTACTGGCGGCATCAGCCCTACCTGGGTCTCGGCCCTTCATCGCACTCCTTTGCGGGTCGCAGCCGGTGGTGGAACGTTGCTCCATGGAGAGACTGGACCGCCGCCGTGTCCAGCGGCGACTCGCCGGTGGCCGGTCGCGAGGAACTGACGAACGATCAACTTTTGCTGGAAGCCGTGATGATGGGACTTCGCCAGCGATCCGGCATCGACTGCGCCGCCCTGGAGGCGCGCTTCGCAATCGACCCGGCCGCCGGCAGCGCCGCGCAGATCGAAGGCTGGGAGAAGGCGGGCTGGCTCCGGGTGCGCGGTCGTCGCCTGGAGCCGACCCTCGAGGGCATGGCCAGGGCCGACCGCCTTGCGGGGGAGTGGAGGTTGCCCTAGCGGAAGACGGACGCTTCGAGTTCCACGTCGGCGCTCTGCCACGCCTTCACGAAGCGCTCTTCGACGGCGTCCGCTTCCTGCTTCCGGTCCTGCGCGCGCAGGGCCTCCGCGAGGCCGAACAGGGACCAGCCATTGTGCGGGTTGTGCTCCAGGTCGCGGCGGTAGACGGCTTCGGCCTCGGTGGCGCGGCCGGCTTCGAGCAGCAGGGCGCCGAGGGACTGACGCACGGGGTAGTGGAAGGACGGCGGTTCGGCATAGCGGAAGCTGTCCTGGAGCGCCACGGCCGAGCGCATCTCGGTGATCGCCCTGCCCATCCGGCCTCGGGTCGCCTGGATCTCGCCGGCGAGCAGGTGTTCGGTCAGGCGCACCAGGTCGGAACCGGTGGCGAAGGAGATGCTCAGGTCCGAGAGTTCGGGGCTTCGCCGCAGCTTGCCGAGTGCCTTGAGGTGTCGTCTGGCGCCGCGCGGATCGCTGCCGGCTGCCAGGGCCAGACCCTGGGCGTAGTGCCACATCGCGGTCTGGAAGGTCTGGCCATCGGGAGGTCGGGGCGTGTCGAGCACCTCCTGCCAGCGGCCGAACCGGACGCGCGCGAACAGCGGCGTCGCCAGGTAGTTCTGGAGGAAGGCGAGGGTTGGAGCGAGTGCGACCGGGACTTCATCGGCCAGGTGGTCGGCAGTCTCGATCGCGAGGTCGGCGCGGCCGCCGAATGTGGCGGAGGCCCACAGGAAGTGGATGTTGTGGGGGTAGTAGCCGACCGCGTAGAGCCCCTGGGCGTTGCACTGTGCGATGTAGTCGACATCCGCGGCGATCGCGCGCTGGTTGGACTCCACGGCGTCGTCGTAGCGGCCGACGCGAATGTAGATGTGAGCCGGCATGTGGACCAGGTGGCCGGCGGCCGGCATGAGCTTGCCGAGGGCGTCGGCGCTCGGCTCGGCGAGCTGCGGTTCCCGGGCTTCCATCAAGTGGATGTAGTAGTGGTGCGCGCCCGGGTGGTCGGGGTGTGCCGCGATCACACGCTCGAGGAGTTCCTTCGCCTCCAGGGTCCCCGGTTGCGGCTTGCCGCCGCGCCAGTAGTCCCAGGGCATCGTGTTCATGATCGCAGCGGCGTGCAGGGTGGCCGCTTCCGGGTCGTCCGGGAAACGCTGCGCGACCGCGGCGATGGCGTCGACCCACGCCGCGTCGAAGGTCTGGCGGTCGGCGTTCTCGTCGGTGGAGTAGCGGCTCGCCAGAGCATCGATCAGGGCCTGCTCAGGCTCGTTTCCGTTGGCGCGCCGTTCCCGCGCCAGCTCCAGGCTGGCCAGCGCCTGAAGTTCGCGCTCGCGTGGCATCGAGTCGTTCAGGTTGCGGCCCAGGGCCAGGGCCTTGCCCCAGTGCGGCATCGGCGCTTCCGGGTCGAGCCGGGCCGCCTCCTCGAACGCTCGCACGGCCTCGGCGTGGTTGAACGCGTAGACGAGGCGCAGCCCCTGGTCGAAGAAGCGCTGCGCCGTGTCCGACGACGTTGTGATGGCGTAGTGCAGGTCGCCCAGCCCCTCCAGCGTCGGCGCGAGCGGCTCGCCGGCGTCGTCGGCTGTGATCGCTGAAACGCCGATCACCGGAATCATGAACGCGACGATGGCGGTTCGCAGGATGCGTGTGCTGATCCTCATGGCGGTCAGAGTAACAGCGGCAGACGAACGGCAGTAGCATCCGCTTCCGGTGGGTGGCACGTGGCGCGAATCGCAGTTCTGACCGGAGGTTCGACGCCCGAGAGGACGGTCGCCCTGGCCGGCGCGGCCAAGGTCTCGTCCGCGCTTCGCGCCCGCGGTCATGACGTCACCGTGTTCGACACGATCGAACCGTGCCCCCTGGACGCCGAACTGGAACGGCAGCGCCTGGGCCGGTCCGTGGGCACCCGCCCGCCGTCGCTGGCCGAGCTGCGCGAGCTGGAAGCGCGGGAAGACCTGCCGTCCCTGGTAGCGGGCGACCTCGGCAGCCACGACGCCGTCTTCCTCGTGCTCCACGGCCGCCAGGGCGAGGGCGGTGAAGTCCAGCAACTGCTCGAGGCCGCAGGCGTTGCCTTTACGGGCAGCGACGCCCGGAGCAGCCGCCTCGCGATGGACAAGGACGAGAGCAAGCGCCGCTTCCGCGATGCCCGCATCCCGACTCCCGACTGGCTGACCTGGCCGGCCCGGCAGTCGGACATCGAAGAACTCGGCCTTCCCCTGATCGTCAAACCGTCACGAGTGGGCTCGACGGTCGGTCTGACCCTCATGCCGGACCTCTTCGACCTCGACTCGGCGGTTGGCAAGGCCCTGACCTTCGACGACCAGGTGATCCTGGAACAGTTCCTGCCGGGGCGGGAGTACACCGTCGGCGTGCTGGACGGTCAGGCCCTGGGCGTCGGGGAGATCGTCGCGCCGGGAGTGATCTTCGACTTCCACAGCAAGTACACACCCGGCCGGGCGCAGGAGCTCTTCCCGGCCGAGATCGACGAAGCCTTACAGAGCCGCTTCCGCGAACTCGCCCTCGCCGCCCACGAGGCCCTGGAACTCCGCGACTTCTCCCGCGTCGACTTTCGCCTCGACGCCAAGGGCTCGCCCTACTGCCTCGAAGTCAACACCCTGCCGGGCATGACCCCCACCAGCCTCCTTCCCCAGTCCGCCGCGGTTCTCGGGATCTCCTTCGAAGACCTCTGCGACCGCATGACCCGTCTGGCGCTTTCCCGCGCTCCGTAGCGGCCGGCGCTACGCCGTAGCCGACCGCGGCCGGTTCAGGACGCGGTCGAGCGCCCCGCGCAGGTCGGCCACCAGGTCGTCCGCGTTCTCGATCCCGATCGAGAGTCGCAGAAGCTGGTCGCTGATGCCGGCCGCGGCGCGAGCTTCCGCCGTCATCGAGGCATGGCTCATCGTGGCCGGGTGGGAGATCAGGCTCTCGACGCCGCCGAGCGACTCGGCGAAGGAGAAGCAGGTCAGGTGCGAGACCAGGTGGGCTACGTCGCCCGTGTCGCCCCGGAGGTCGAAGCTCGCCATGGCGCCGAAGCCGTCCTGCTGGCGGCTCGCGATGTCGTGGCCGGGATGGTCCGGCAGGCTCGGATGGTAGACCCGCTCGACGGCGGGATGCTCCCGGAGCATCCCGACCACGGCGAGCGCGTTCTCCTCGTGGCAACGCAGGCGACTGTGCAGCGTGCGCAACCCGCGCAGGGTCAGGTAGCTGTCGAAGGGGGCTCCGGCTACGCCCATCATGTTCGCCCACTCCTCGAAGAACTCGTGAAGTTCGGGAGTCCTCGCGACGACCGCGCCGCCGACCACGTCGCTGTGACCGTTCAGGTACTTCGTCGTCGAGTGGATCGCCACGTCTGCGCCCCACTCGATCGGTCGCTGGAGCGCCGGCGACATGAAGGTGTTGTCGGCCACGACCAGCGCGCCGGCCTGTTTCGCCTGCCGGCACACGGCTTCCAGATCGGTGATCCGGAGCAACGGGTTGCTGGGCGTCTCGACCAGGACCAGCTTCGGACGGCAGGCGAGAGCCGTTGCCGTGGTCTCCTGGTTCGTCAGGTCGACGAACTCGACTTCGAGCAGGCCGCGCCGCTGGCAGCGGTCCAGGAGCCGGAAGGTGCCGCCGTAGCAGTCGTGGGCCGCCACTATCCGGTCTCCCGGGTCGAGGAGTTGGCAGACCAGGGTGACGGCCGCCATGCCGGAGGCGGTGACGACCGCGCCGTGACCGCCCTCGGCCTCGGCCAGCGCATCGGCGAGGGCCGAGCGGGTCGGATTGCCGGAGCGCGTGTAGTCGTAGGGACGTTTGCCGTCCAGGCCGGCGAACGTGAAGTTGGCCGAGAGATGAAGCGGCGGAACGACCGCTCCGTGGTGTTCGTCGGTGGCGAGCGCCGCGCGGACGGCGCGGGTTGCCGGGTCGTGGTTCGAGGTCATGTGAGTCTCCGGTCGAAAGGGGACCGGCCCGTCGACACCGCGCCGGAGCGGGCGCATGTTAACAAACCGTGTTCCCGGTTGGTCGCCTCGCGGAGTTGGCACGGTGCTATGCTGCCGGCGTCCCCACTGACCCGAATTCGGCGATGGACGCCGTTTGGTTTTCTTGACTCGGTTGCCCCGCACCTCCGCTCCGGAGGTGCACAACGGAAGGAGGCACTGGATGAGGAGCACGGTTGGTTGGACTCGAACGGTTGGTCTTGTCGCGCTGGCGCTTGCGTTGTGCGCCACGGGCGCCTGGGCGCAGGCGACCGGACAGTTGAGCGGCTTCGTGACGGACAGCGAGGGCGGCGCCTTGCCGGGCGTCAGCGTCACGGTGACCAACGTCGCGACGAATCAGTCCCGGCTGGTGATGACCGGGCAGGACGGGTACTTCGCGGCGCCGCTGCTGGCGCCGGGCGACTACAACGTCACGGCCGCGCTCGAGGGCTTCGTCCAGTTGAGCCGCGAAGGCGTACGGGTCACCGCGGCAGAGACCGCCAGGATCAGCATGGCGCTCTCGGCCGGCGAGTTCTCCGAGACGATGACGGTCACCGGCGAGACGCCGCTGATCGAGACGTCGAATGCGACCCTGGGCGTGGTGGTCGACGAAGTGCAGATCGTCCAGCTTCCGCTCAACGGACGGAACTTCACCCAGTTGGGCACCCTGATCCCCGGGGTTATCGAGCCGCCCGCCCGCCTGGGCGGAGCGCGCGGTGACGCCGACGCCGCGATCCACGGCTTCGGCGCCGCAACCGCCGGCTTCGCCGTCAACGGCGTGCGCAACCAGTCGAACAACTTCCTGCTGGACGGCGCCGCGAACAACGACACGTTCAACACCGGATTCGTCGTGCGGCCACCGCCGGACGCGATCGAGGAGTTCAAGATCCTGACCCACTCCTACACCGCGGAGTTCGGCCGGAACGCCGGCTCGATCGTCAACGTGGTGACGAAGTCGGGCGGCAACAGCCTGCAGGGGAGCATCTGGGAGTTCAACCGCGACGACTCGCTGGAATCCCGGAACTACTTCTCGCCGCCGGATCAGGAGAAGCCGACCCTCGCGCAGGATCAGTTCGGCGGCACGATCGGCGGTCCGATGATCACCGATCGGCTGTTCGGCTTCGGCTACTACGAAGGCTTCCGCAACACCCGCGGCACGACCCAGAACATCGCGGTGATGAGCGCGGCCGAACGGATGGGCGACTTCTCGGGCGGCGGCACGATCATCGACCCGATGACCGGCGCGCCCTTCCCGGGCAACGTGATTCCGGCCGACCGGCTGAGCCCGATCGCGACCAGGCTGATCAGCGAGTTCATGCCGCTGCCCAACGTGGGCAGCCGCTACATCGTCTCGCCCGACGTGACGGACGATCGCGACCAGTTCGGGCTGCGCCTGGACTTCCGGGTCGCCGACTCGCAGAACGTGCTGGTGCGCGCCCTCAGGAGCACGTCCGATCGCTTCGAGCCGCCGACGGTGCGGCCGATCGGCAACACGGCGGCGTCCACGCTCGAGGACTACATGGTGTCCCACACGGCGACCGTCGGATCGAACGTGTTCAACCAGGTGCGCGTGATGTCGAGCGCGATCGACGCGGAGCCGGTGGTCACAAGCGGTCTGACGAACTCCGAGTACGGCATCAACCTCCCCAACATCAACGAGCTGGCGATCGGTCTGCCGCAGTTCTCGATCTCGGGTTTCCCGAGCATGGGGGACCGGAACCAGCCGTTCGTCAAGCGGGAGAACGAAGTCGAGCAGTTCACGGAGGATCTCACCATCCTGCGCGGCCGCCACACGATCAAGGCGGGAATCGACTACCGGAACGAGAAGATGTTCATCGGCTTCATCAACCGGCCGAACGGCGACTTCGTGTTCCGCGGCACTCACACCGGCAGCGCGGCGGCCGACTTCCTGCTCGGGTTGCCCGCGCTGATCCGCACCGCGGTACCGGGCGCCGACTCGATCAACGAGGGCGACGGCTCGCTGTATGCGGGCTACATCCAGGACGAGTTCCGGATCTCGCCCCGGCTGACAATGAACCTCGGGCTTCGCTACGAGCTCGCGGAGCCCTTCGAAGACAGCGGCGATGCGCTGAACAGTTTCCGGCCCGGCCAGCAGTCGACGCGCTTTCCCGATGCGCCGACCGGCCTCGTCTATCCGGGCGACGCGGGGGTGCCGGCGGGAACCTACGACACGGACTCGAACAACTTCGCGCCGCGGCTGGCGATGGTCTGGGACCCCGAGGGCAACGGCCGGTCGAGCCTCCGCCTCGGCTGGGGCCTGTTCCACGACAGCCTGCCGGGCCAGGGCGACTTCTTCCAGAACTCGGTTCTGGCGCCGCCGTTCAACCCGCTGGTCCAGATCAACGCGCCGCCTGCCGTGGCACCGCTTGCGGACCCGCTCGTGAACCTCGAAGGCGGCCCGACGAGATTCCCGCCGGGAATCATCTTCATCGGCTGGGGTAGCGAGTTCACGACGCCGAACTACCAGCACTTCAACCTGACCTACCAGCGCCAGCTCGGCCAGAACATCGGGCTCGAGGTCGGTTGGGTCGGGTCGCGCGGCCGGAACCTGCCGATCTTCATGGAGGTCAACCCGCGGGTCGTCGAGCCTGGTCAGACCACGCTTGGGCCGCGCCTGTACCCGGCCTTCAGCCTGGTGCGACCGACGTTCACGGTGGCGAAGTCCTGGTACGACGCGTTGCAGGCCAGCATCCGCATGCGGCCGACGCGCGGCCTCAACTTCCTCTTCTCGTACACCTACGGCGAGGCGGAGGACCACGTCTCCGGGCTCAACATCGGTGGCGAGGAGCGGCCGATCGTTCCGGTCGACCTGGAGCGGTCGAGCTCGATCGACCGGGCGCTCGAGCGCGAGCGCGGCCCGGCGTTGTTCGACGTCGAACATCGCCTGGTGCTCAGCTTCGGCTACGACCTGCCGTCGCTCGAGGGGCGGAGCGGGTTCGTGCGCGGTGTGTTCGGCAACTGGCAGTTGAACGGCATCCTGCAGTACCAGACCGGCTATCCGTTCCCGATCCGGGTCCGCGGCGACGACATCCGCGGCCTGACGTCGCGGCCGGACCAGGTCTGCGACCCGAACAGCGGCGCGCCGAACACTGTGGAGAAGTGGTTCAACACGGAGTGCTTCGTGTTTCGGAATCTGGCGGAGACCGCCGAGCGCCGCGGCAACGCGGGCCGCAACCCGATTCGCGGTCCGGACTTCGAACGGGTCGACCTGTCGCTGATCAAGCACATTCCGCTCGGCGGCGGCGACCGGTCGCTGCAGCTCCGGGTCGAGGCGTTCAACGTCTTCGACCGGGTCAATTTCGCCCAGCCGGGGAACCGGATCGGCGATCGCAACTACGGCGTGATCACCGCGACGAACGGCGACGGCCGGATCGTTCAGCTCGGAATCAAGTACAGCTTCTGATCGGTTGGGTGTCGTCGCCCGGATCCTGAAGCCGGGATGCGGGCGACTCGCCGTTCTCAGGGGGTTTCGTCCGCCTTTCCCCGGTGGACGAACCAGAGGTTGCGCGAGTACACGAGGATGCCGAAGCTCTGGCCCAGGATGAAGACCGGATCCCGCCGCCACAAGGCGTAGGTGAGGAGAATCAGACCGCCGCCGAGGCTCAGGTACCAGAACGCGGTCGGGACGACGCTTTGGCGGCGCCGTTCGGTAGCGATCCACTGGACGAGAAAGCGTGCGCCGAAGAGAGCCTGCCCTCCGAGGCCGACGGCTACCCAGATGTTCTCGGGCGTGAGGAATGACATGTCGAACTCTCCAGTGAGTGGGCTGTTGCGGAAACGGCGCGTCGGCGATACCAGGACATGCCGCACAGGTCCAGGATGCCGCGCAGGAAGCGGCCGCGCAGCGTGTACTTGCTCGTGCCGCTCGTGCGAGGTCGGTGGCCGACCGGGATCTCGGCGTAGCCACCGCCGTGCCGGAGGGCCAGCACCGGGAGAAAGCGGTGCAAGCCGTTGAAAGCCGGAAGGTCATCGAGGACGTCGCACCGGTAGCCCTTGAGCGCGCAGCCGATATCCGTGCAGGGGTCTCCCAGGATCCACCGCCGTACCCGGTTGGAGGCCCGGCTCGCGAGCCGTCGCGACAGGGTGTCGCGACGTGTGACCCGCACACCGGATACCACGTCGTGGTCCTCGAGCAGGGCGACGATGGCCGGGATGTCGGCCGGGTCGTTCTGCAGGTCGGCGTCCATCGTGACCACCAGGGGCGCCCGGGAGGCCCGTAGCCCGGCGAGCAACGCCGCCGACTGCCCGGCATGACGTTCGAGACTCAGTGCGCGCAGTCTCTCGTTGCCTGTTGCCAGCTCCGCGAGTTCGCCGCGGCTGCCGTCGGTGCTGCGGTCGTCGACCAGGATCAGCTCGTAGTCGATGCCGGCCGCCTCGACCGAATCGTGGGTCTCCGCCACGAGTCGTTCGAGGTTGCCCGCCTCGTTGTACACCGGGGCGACGATCGAGAGCTGCGGCGGCATGGCGGCGACCCTGATCCTAGCTACTGGCGTGCGTTGATACCCTCCCGCCCGTGCTGCTCATCGTGCGCCACGGCGAGACCGCGTCGAACGCCGCCCGCGTCGTGCAGACGCCAGGCACGCCTCTCAACGAGCGCGGTGTCGGCCAGGCGGAGCGCCTGGCGTCGCGGTTGGCGGAGCACCACCGGCAGCGTCCGATCGGCTGCGTCGTCGCGAGCGACCTGCGCCGCGCGGAGATGACCGCGGCGCCGGTGGCGGGGGCCCTGGGACTTCCCCTGCTCATCGAGCCCCTGCTCGCCGAGCGGAACTTCGGCGATCTGCGGGGGCGGGCCTATGCCGACATCGGCCTCGACATCATGGAACCCGGTTACGCGCCGCCGGGCGGGGAGGACTGGGACACGTTCCACCTTCGAGTGGATGCGGCCTGGGCCCGGATTCGGCAGACGGCGGATGCGACGGCGGGAGACAGCGTCTTCGTCACCCACGGCCTGGTCTGCTACTCGCTGGCGCTCCGTCATCTACACCTCGGTGACGGCGTGGAGCCTCCGACCCGGTGGGGTAACACATCCGTAACTCATGTGCAGGGCCGCGCGCCCTGGGAAGCGTCCCTGGTCAACTGCTGCGACCACCTCGATGTCGCGACCGCGGACGGCGGTCAGGTGTCCGGCATCTGACGGCCAGGTCGGCTCTTCGCGGCCACCCGGCTCGGACCGGGCGCTCGGATAAAGTTCGGTTGCTCTGTTCGGGAAGAACCCGGGGTTTCCGGGGGTTGGGAGAGTCGACCGGGATGACGATGGATTCGAGCGAGAACATTCCAACCGAGCAGCCTTTGGCGGTGCCCCAGGCGCCGGCCGGTCCTGCCGTACCGGGCGTCAGCGAAGAGCTGCGGAGGGAGATCGCCGCCCAGGCCGACCTGCTGCAGCGTGTTCGCGCCGAGGTGGCCAAGGTGATCGTCGGCCAGACCTACATGATCGACCGGTTGCTGATGGCGCTCATCGCCGACGGTCACGTCCTGGTCGAGGGTATTCCGGGACTGGCCAAGACGACCGCGATCAAGACGCTGGCCGAAGCGGTTCACACCGGTTTCTCGCGCATTCAGTTCACCCCGGACCTGCTGCCGGCGGACCTTCTGGGCACGCAGATCTACCGGGCCGATCAACACGACTTTCAGGTCAAGCAGGGACCCATCTTCACCAACCTGCTGCTTGCCGACGAGATCAACCGCGCGCCGGCCAAGGTCCAGAGCGCGTTGCTCGAGGCGATGCAGGAACGGCAGGTCACGCTGGGCGACGAGACGTTCGATCTGCCGGATCCGTTCCTCGTCCTCGCGACCCAGAACCCGATCGAGCAGGAGGGCACCTATCCCTTGCCGGAGGCGCAGGTCGACCGCTTCATGCTGAAGCTGCGGGTGGACTACCCGGACCGCCAGGAGGAGATGGAGATCATGCGACGGATGGCCCGTCGCGAGCGGCCGACGGTCGAGGCGGTGGTGACTCCGGAGGACATCCGCCGCGCGCGCGACGTGGCCGACGCGATCTACCTCGACCCGAAGGTCGAGGAGTACGTGGTCGACCTCGTGTTCGCGACGCGGGAGCCGGCCGGAGTCGGCCTCGAGAAGCTCGAACCGTTGATCGAGTACGGAGCGTCTCCGCGCGCGACGATCTACCTCGCCGCGGCCGCCCGCGTGCAGGCCTTGATGTCTGGCCGGGCCTACGTCACTCCGCAGGATGTCAAGACCGTGGCCCCGGACGTGCTCAGGCACAGGGTGCTGATCTCCTACGAGGCCGAGGCCAGGGATCTCACCTCCGACGACCTGATCCAGGAGCTGCTCAACACGGTCGACGTTCCCTGAAACCGCCCGGAGACACGGGGTATCGGGGGGATCGATGTTCTTCTTCAAGACAGAGCGGAACGAGGCCCCGGAGCAGGAGACGGCAACCCTGTCGCCCGAGCTGCTCGCGCGGATCAAGGCGATCCAGATCCGCACCCAGCGCCTGGTGACGGATGCGCTGGCGGGGGAGTACCACAGCGCCTTCAAGGGAAGAGGCATGGAGTTCGAGCAGGTCCGCGAGTACGCACCGGGGGACGACATCCGCCACATCGACTGGAACGTGACGGCGCGCATGTCGAGCCCCTTCGTCAAGGAGCACCGCGAGGAGCGCGAGCTGACGGTGATGCTGATCGTCGACGTGAGTTCCTCGGGGGCGTTCGGCACCTCCGGCAAGCAGAAGCGGGAGGTCGTCGCCGAGCTTGCCGCCGTGCTTGCGTACCTCGCGATCCAGAACAACGATCGGGTGGGGATGATCATCTTCTCGGACCGGATCGAGCGGTTCATTCCCCCCAAGAAGGGACGCGCGCACGTGTGGCGCGTGATCCGGGAAGTCCTGAGCTTCCGGCCCGCCGGGCGCGGCACGGACCTGGACGGCGCGCTCGAGTACCTGGGCCGGGTCGTGCGGCGCCGGTCGGTGGGGTTCGTCATCTCGGACTTTCTGGACACGGGCTTCGCGGAACGCCTGCGGGTCGCGGCGCGGCGTCACGATCTGACCGCGATCCGGGTGCTCGACCGGCGCGAGGTGAGCCTGCCGCGGATGGGGCTCATCGAACTCGAGGATGCGGAAACGGGCCGGACGCTGGTCATCGACACGGCGGACCGGCGGGTCCCGGGGAGTTTCGCGCGGCTGGCCAGGCATGACATGGAACAGCGGACGGAACAGTTCCGCCAGGCGGGGGTCGGCGAGATTCAGGTCTGGGCCGACCGGCCCTGGATCGAGCCCCTGGTGCGCTACATGAGAGCGCGCGAACAGTCGGTGCGGGTGTAGGGATGGCGTCGCGGAGCATCGGCGCCTGGGTCGCGGTGGCGGTCGCCGCGGGAACGCTGGTGGCGTGCGCCTCGGGCGAACCGGCCGGCGATGCCGAAGCGAGGCCGCCCGCTGAACTGCGTGCCTCCGTGGACCGGACCCTCGCCACGACGGGCGACCTGATCACGTACACGGTGGAAGTCGAGCGCGACCCGGAGGTCGAGGTGGAGCTCGATGAGCCGGGCGCGGACATCGCCGGCTTCCGCATCGTCGACCTGGGGCGGGCGCCGGCGGAGACCCTGGCTTCCGGTCGCCTCCTCGAGCGCAGGTGGTACGAACTCCGCGCCGACCTCGTGGGCTCCTACGTCCTGCCGGCGCTGGCCGCGACATACAGCCAGCCATCCAGGCCCGGTGGCGACCTGGAAGCGGGGGAGATTTCCGTCGAGGTCGAGTCCGTGCTGCCGGAGGACCGGAGCGAGGCGACCGACATCCGCGACATCAAGCCGCTGCGCAGAATCGACACCGCGGCCTCGTGGCTGCTTTGGGCCGGTTTGGCCCTGGCCGCCGTTGCGCTCGGGCTGGCGGCGTGGTGGTGGTGGCGCCGCCGCCGGCCGGACGGCAGCGCGTCCGAAGCGCCTCCGGTTCCGCCCTACGACCTGGCGATCCGGGAGCTGGAGCGGTTGCGTCGCACCGACTTCTCCGACCTGCGGGAACTTCGCCGCTACTACTTCGCCGTTTCATCGGTGATCAGGGCCTACGTCGAAGGACGCTTCGGGTTGAACGCGACCGACCTGACCACCGAGGAGATCCTGGGCCGATTGGACGGGCTGGCGCGGCTCGAGCCGCTGCAGGCGAGGCGCCTGGAGCGGTTCCTGGTCGCCACCGATCAGGTCAAGTTCGCGGCGCATCTGCCGGCGGCCGAGGAGATCGAGCGCACCTACGAGCAGGCCCTGGGCTTCGTCACGGCGACCCGGCCCAGGGAGGTCCCGGAAGACGGCGAGAGCGAAGGGCCGGCCTCCGACCAGACGGAGAAGGCGGCATGACGGACCAGCTCGTCTTCGCCGATGCGCGCTGGCTCTGGGTGCTGCTTCCGCTGTACGTGATCTGGGCGCTCCTGTGGTGGCTCCGGCCGCGCCTGCGCCAGATCGCGGCGAAGCGCGATGCCGGTGGCGACACGGCGGCGTTGGCGTACTCCTCGCTTGGCCACGCCATGCGCACCCCACGCTCCGGCACGCTGACAGCGCGCCGGCTGGTCTCGGCTCTTCGCCTTCTCGTCGTTGCGCTTGTCCTGCTTGCCGTGATGCGGCCGCAGACCGGCCGCGCGCTGACCGAGGTGAGCACGGAGGGCATCGACATCGTACTCGTGATCGACACCTCGGGATCGATGCGGGCGCTGGACCTGGACGCGCACGAGCGTTCGCTGAGCCGCCGGAGGGACCGGCTCAAGGTGGCGAAGGGAGTCGTCGAGACCTTCATCGCCGCCCGGCCCAACGACCGCGTCGGCCTGGTCGTCTTCGGCGAGGAGGCCTTCACCCAGTGTCCGCTGACGCTCGACCACGGGGTCGCGGCCACCTTTCTCGAGCAACTGGAAATCGGCATGGCCGGAGACGCCACGGCGATCGGGTCGGCGGTCGGGGTCGCCACCAAGCGCCTCAAGGACTCGGACGCCGAGTCGAAGGTGGCGATCCTGCTCACGGACGGGCGGAGCAACGCCGGTTCCCTGTCGCCGTTGCGTGCGGCCGAAGCGGCGGCGGCGCTCGGCGTCCGGCTCTACACGATCGGCGTCGGCACCAGGGGGCAGGCGCCCTTCGTGGTCGAGACGGGCTTCGGGCCGCGGGTCGTCTACCAGGACGTGGAGATCGACGAAGCGACGCTGCGCCGGATGGCGGACACGACAGGCGGCGCCTACTACCGGGCCGAGGACGAGGCGGGCCTGGAGCAGATCGTCGAACGGATCGACGAGCTGGAGAAGACGGAGATCAGCCAGGAGTCGTACATGGAGTACGAGGAGCGGTTCGCCTGGCTGGTGGCGCCGGCCATGTTCCTGCTTCTGCTCGAGGTCGTGCTGCTCGACACCCGCTTGAGGAAGCTGCCGTGACCGGAGAGCGTGCAGGCCGCAACACCGGGCCAAACGGCGCCGGCTCGCGCCCTGGCGGGGAACTGCTGGCGCTGGTCCCGGTCCTGCTGTTGGTCAGCGGCTGCGAGGTGCGGACGGGCCGGCCGGACGCGCTCTGGCTGCTGTGGCTCGGCCCGGCGCTCCTGCTGTTCTACGTCTACGCGTTTCGCACCCGCGCGCGTCTGCTCGGCCGTTTCGCGTCCCGGGAGATGTTGCCGGGGCTGATCGCCGGAGTCAGCCGGCCGAGACGGCGCCTGAAGGCGGTTCTCGTCCTCGTCGCGGTGCTTGCGCTGGTGGCGTCCCTGGCGCAGCCGCGCTGGGGCTTCGTGTGGGAGGAGGTCCACCGGGAGGGCGTCGACATCGTGGTCGCCCTCGATGTCTCGGACTCGATGCTCGTGCTGGACGCGGAGGCGGGCGGCGAACTGAGCCGGCTCGAGCGCGCCAGGCGCGAGATCGCCGATCTCCTGCAGCGGCTGGAAGGAGACCGGATCGCACTGGTTGCCTTTGCCGGCAGCGCGTTCCTGGAACTGCCCCTGACGCTGGACTACTCGGCGGCGGCGCTGTTTCTCGAGGCGATGGAGCCGGACCTGATTCCGGTCAAGGGCACCGCCATCGGAGAGGCGCTCCGCGTTTCGCTCGAGGCCTTCGACCGGGTGGCCCGGACGGGGTCGCGGAAATCGCGGGCGATCATCCTGATCACGGACGGCGAGGATCACCTCGGCGAGGCCCAGGACGCCGCCGAGGCCGCGGCCGAGGCGGGGGTGCGCATCTTCGCGATCGGCATCGGACGGGACGAGGGCGCGCCCATACCCAGGGAGGGCGGCGGCTTTCGCACCGACCGCGGGGGCGAGATCGTCCTGAGCCGGCTCGACGAGGCGGCGTTGCAGCGAATCGCCCTCACCAGCGGCGGCCGCTACGTCCGCTCGGTGACCGGCGACGTGGACCTCGAGCAGATCTACGCTCAGGGCATCAAGGCGCAGTTGGAGGACCAGGAACTGGGCTCCAGCCGGCAGCAGCGTTGGGAGGAGCGATTCCAGTGGTTGCTGGTCATCGCGCTGGCGGCGCTGATGCTCGAGCCGCTGATCGGCGAGCGCCTGGGGCGCCGTGGCCCCGGACAGGAGGGAAGGGACCATGCCGCAGTCGCATGAGCCGGTATGCCGGCGTCGCCGCATGGACCCGGGTGCACGCTGGCTGCCGGGGCTTGGGCTGGTCCTCCTTTCGTTCGCCGTCACGGCGCAGGCTCCCGACGAGGAGCCGGCCGCGCCGGTCGAGTACTCGTCGCCCTATGCGGCCTGGGACGCGGGCGCCTACGACCAGGCCCTGAGAGGGTTCGCGGACCACCAGACCGAGCGGCCGGACAACCCGGAACTGAGCCTGAACGTCGGCGCCGCCCACTACAAGCTGAGCGACTTCGAAGCGGCGGACGGCGAGTTCTATCGGGCCGCGGCCATCGGCGACGACGAGCTGCGTGCCCAGGCGCTCTACAACCTGGGCAACAGTGCCTACCGGCAGGACAAGCTCGAAGACGCCGTCGACTTCTACATGGCGTCGCTTGAGGCGAATCCCGATGACCTCGACGCGAAGTTCAACCTGGAGTTCGTTCGCGAGGAGATGAGGCGCCGCCAGCAGGACAACCAGAACCGGCAGCAGAACGAACAGCAGCAGGAGGAGCAGGAGGACCAGGGCGCACAGCAGCAGTCGGAGGGAGACCAGGGTCAGGGCCAGGACCAGGAAGACTCCGGCCAGGAGCAGGACCCCGGCGACCAGGGACAGGACCAGCAACCGCAGGGTGGCGAGGGTCCGCAGGACAGCGACGGGGACGGCGTCCCGGACGCCGAGGACCCGGACACGCAGGCTGAGGGACCCGAGAGCGGCAACCAGGGCCGTCCTCAGGAGCCGCCGCCGGGCATGACGCCGGAGGAAGCGGAGCGTTACCTGCAGGCCCTGGAAGAGGGCCGGCCGGATCCGACCCGCCGGGGGCAGCGCGGGCGCCGCAGCCGTCTGGCGAAGGACTGGTAGCGGGATGGACGGAAGCACGCGTGGGTCGTCCCTCGACTGGCGCCGGGTCGCGGCTCTGGTGGCCTGGACCCTCTTGCTGGGCCCCGCCGGAGCAGGTGCCCAGGAGCCGGACCGGATCCAGGTCACCGTCGACCGCAACCAGGTGGCTCTGGGCGACCAGCTCTACCTGACGATCAGGATCGAAGGGTCGCCGGACGAGCCGCCTGGGTTGCCCGAGCTGCCGGACTTCCGGGTCCTGTCGCGGGGCGAGCGCCGCGACATGCAGATCATCAACGGCCGGGTCAGTAACAGTACGTCGTACAACTACCTGCTGATCCCCACGCGAGCCGGCAGCTTCGAGATCGGGCCCGCGACCGCCCTGATCGACGGTGCGGAGGTCAGGAGCCGGCCGTTCACGATCCAGGTCACCGGCGCCGAGGGCCAGAGCGAGGAGCAGGACCGGGATCTCTTTGTCACCTCGACCGTGTCGACGGATCGACCGTGGCAGGGCCAGCAGGTCATCTACACCTGGCGTTTCTACAGCCGGGTGCCCGTGGGGCAGGGATCGATCGAGTCGATGGACTTCGGCAGCGACGTGGTGGTCGAGGACCTCGGCGACGTGCGGCAGTTCTCGACCTCGATCGACGGTGTCCAGTACTCGGTGAACGAGGTGCGCAAGGCGCTGTTCCCGCAGCGATCCGGCGAATTGACACTGCCGCAGACCCAGCTCCGGGTGCAGGTGGAGGTCGAGCAGGCGGGCCGGCCGAGCCGGAGGCGCAGCATCTTCGACGAGTTCGACAGTCTGCTCGGAGCGGGCGGGCGCTGGGCGACGAAGTACCTGCTCACGGAGCCTCTGACGCTCGACGTACGGCCGCTTCCGCAGGCGCCAGCCGGCTGGAACGGCCTGGTCGGGGAGTTCGACATTCAAGCCTCGCTCAGCCGGCGCGAACTGCAGGTGGGGCAGTCGGCCACGCTCGAGGTGCAGGTCGGCGGCAGCGGCAACGTCCAGCTTCTGACCGAGCCCGACATCCCGGAACTGCCCGCGTTCAAGATCTACCCGGACCAGCCGGACGCGAGCATCGACCGAAGTGGACGCCTGCTGACCGGTCGCAAGGTGTTCCGGCGGGCCCTGGTTCCGCTGGTGGCCGGCCCTCTCGACGTGCCGCCGATCGATCTCGTCTACTTCGATCCCGAGCTTGGCGACTACGCGACCCGGTCCACCGGGCGCATCGACCTCGAGGTCACTCCGGCCGACGGGGAGGAAGAGCTGATGCTCACCGAGTCGCTGGCGCCGACCACCGGCAAGGTGGCGGTGCGGATCCTCGCCGACGACATCCTGCCGATTCGGCGCACGGCGGCCGGTATCGTCTCGGTGACGCCTCAAGGGTGGCGGCTCTGGGTCTGGTTTGCCTGCGGCCTGTTGCCGCCTTTCATGTACCTGGCCCTGCTGGCGCACCACCGGCGCGAACGCCGCTACGCCGCGGACAGGACGCTGCGCCGGCGGCAGCGGGCGCTGCGCGACGCATTGTCCGTGGCAAGGAAGCTCCGCTCCGGCGCGGGGCCCGCTTCCGCCGCGGAGGCGTCCCGGATCGTGCGTCGATACGTCGGCGACAAGCTGGGTGTCGAGGGCTCAGCCCTGACGCCGTCGGAGGCCGAGACCGCACTGGCGCGGGCTGGCGTCGACAGTGCTCTGGGGGCGCGTTGCCGGGCGCTGCTGGAGCGACTCGAGGCCGCCCAGTACGGCCTGGCGCCGGTGGCTGGCGGCGGCGGGCTGGCGGCGGAGACCAGCACGGAGGGTCTGAGCGACCTGATCAAGACCCTGGACAGGCAGTTGCGGGGCAGCCAACCATGAGACGTGCCGCCATGAGGCGCGTCGCGATTCTCGCGCTGTCCGGCGCGGTGGCGGCGGTCCCGGTGCTCTCCCAGGACGACGAACTGCCCGTGGTCACCGAGGCTCAACCGGCGGAAGGCCCTCCGGCGGCCCCGGAGCCGGCCGAACTCTGGGTCAACGGCAACGCCGCCTATGAGGCGGGCGACTTCGGGCGAGCCGTCGCGCTCTACGCGGAAATGCGCGAGATGGGTGTCGACAACGGTCACCTGCACTACAACCTGGGAAACGCCTACCTGCGCGCCGGCGAACTGGGGCGCTCGATCGCTTCCTACCGTCGTTCGCTGAGGCTGCTGCCGCGCGACGAGGACACCAGCGCGAACCTGACCTTCGCCCGCCGGAGCGCGCGCGACGAGATCGCACCGCCGGCGCCGCCCGTGCTGGTTCGGACCGTGCTGTTCTGGCACTACAGCCTGGCGCCGGTCGAAGTCCTCAGGAGCGCGGTGCTGGTCGGTCTCGGTTTCTGGATCGTGCTTGCGTTCCGGCTCTATCGGCCGGCGTCCGAGGTGCTCCGCTGGTCCGCGGTCTGCCTGCTCGTCGTTGGTCTTGCGCTGGCCGGCTCGCTTGTGGCGCACGCCGCTTTCAGCTCTCCGGTCGCTGTCGTGCTTCCGCAGGAGATCGATCTCCACGCGGCCGCCGGCGAGGGTTCCGTCGTCCGATTCCAGCTCCACGCCGGCACTGAAGTGCGCGCGATCGAGCAACGTCCGGAATGGGTCCGCATCGAACTGCCGGGCGGAGAGCGGGGCTGGTCGAGGCGGGAGTATCTCGAGATCGTCGAGTGAGCGCTACTGCCGGCCGTTCGCGGCGAACGGGCGCTGCAGGATCTCGAAGAACGCGGACAGGAATCGAAACGTCAGACCCCAGACAACATGCCGTTCCGGGTCGCCGACGACGACACCGGGGAAGCTGACCTCGGGATAGGGCGGATGGCGGTAGTCGATGACCCGGGAAGGCTCTTCGAACCAGGCCAGGGGCACCCAGAATGCTTCGGCGACTTCGTAGTTCGGGACCAGGTCGTTGCCGGCGCCGGGAGCGACCTCGTAGACGAACGCCGCGATCCGGAGTTGCCTCCCCTGGCCGGCGCGCTGGCCGCTCTGATCGTCGAGCCGGCCGATCAGGCGCGCTCCCTCGAGTGACAGCCCCACCTCCTCGATCGTCTCGCGCTCCGCGGTGTGGCGCAGGTCGCGGTCCGTGTCGTCGTGCCGGCCGCCGGGGAAGGCCATCTGCCCCGACCAGGGATCCTGCGGCTTCTTCGACCGCTCGATGAACAGCGCTTCGGGCCCCTTGGCCGACGGCCGCAGCACCATCGCGACGCTGGCCTCGAAGGCGGCCGGCGGAAGGACGCGCGGCTCATGGGCAGTCAGTCGCCGGCTGATGTCGCCGATGTTCATTGCGTACGTACGGGGCCGAGGCGCCTGTTACGCAAACGTCGCCTTCAGCCAGTCGACAAGTACCCGGTTGAACTCCTCCGGCTTCTCCTGCTGGGTCCAGTGACCGCAGTCCTCGATCGTGTGCTTGGCGATGTTGGGCACCAGCGCCTCGATGCCGTCCGCGGAGGAGGGCGGCAGCACGACGTCGTTGGCGGCGCCGATGTAGAGGCAGGGCTGGTCGATCTTCTGGTCGATCCCCTTCATCAACTCCCAGTTGCGGTCGATGTTGCGGTACCAGTTGACGCCGCCGGTGAAGCCCGTGCGTTCGTAGGTGGTCACGAAGTGTGCGAGTTCCTCGTCGGTGAGCAGCAGTTCACCCCGCAGGTCGTCAGCCGTACCGTGCTTGATGATCTCGAGCAACTGGAACTTCCGCTCCGGCGCGTCGGCGGGGAGCTTGTTGAACTCCTCGGCGTCCCACGAGCCGCGCCGCATGAAGGTGCGGAAGGTCTTCTCGATGTCCGCCTCGAGCACCTCTTCCGCCTTGTAGGGCTCCTGGAAGGCGACGACGTAGTTGTCCTCGCCGCGTACGCGGCGGAGGATCTCGATCGGCGGTTGGGGCGGCTGGGGTCCAGTCGGGGTGTTGACGCCGACCACGCCGAGAACGCGGTCCGAGTGCAGTCTCGGCATGGCCCAGACCACGCCTCCGCCCCAGTCGTGGCCGACGAAGACCGCCTTCTCGATGCCGCGGGCGTCGAGCAGGCCGACCAGGTCGGCACAGAGTTCGCCTATGTTGTAGGCCTCGATCGCCAGCGGCCGCTGGGTGTTGCCGTACCCGCGCTGGTCGGGCGCCAGGACGCGAAAGCCGGCCGCGGCAAGCGCCGGTAACTGGTGGCGCCAGGAGTAGGCGAGTTCGGGGAAGCCGTGGCTGAGGACGACCGGCACGCCCTCGGCCCCGGCCTCGTAGGCGGCCATCCGGAGGCCGCCGTTGGTGCGGACGTAGTTCGGGGCCGGCCAGGCCGGGGCGTCGTCTTCGGCCGCCGCGGAGGCGCCTGGGTTCGCCGCGAGCGCGGCGGCGCCGGCGGCCGAGCCGGCGATCAGGGTGCGGCGGGTCATCGGGGTGTCGCTGGAGTCGTCGTGGGTGGTCATGGCCGGCATGGTAGCCGAGAGTCAGGGGGTCGCGTCCGGCGGCCACGGCTTGGTGCGGATAACGCGCCCGATGTCGCCTGGTTCGGCGATGCGGCGCTGGGTCTCGAGGACCTCGTGGAAGCGCTCGTGGATCTCGGACGGAAACAGCGTGCTGCGCCGGGTGTCGAGGTCGATGTGAATGCTCAGCAACTCGTGGGTCGCGGCGACGTAGCCGTCTTCGGCGTGCAGCATGCGCATGAAGGTGTGGTACTTCTTGTCGTCGAAGCCCAGAAGCTCCGCTTCGACCACGATCGGCGCGCCCTCCGGCAGTTCCCTCAGCCAGGTGAGATGGCTGTCGATAGAGAACGTGGAGCGCCGGTTCGCCCCGCGGTAGGTCCGGTCGATGCCCAGGAACGCGGTCCAGGGGCCCGTCGCGTCGTCGAACACGACCAGGTAATAGCCGGCGTTCATGTGGCGGTTGCGGTCGATCCACTCCGGCAGGACCGTACCGGTCCAGATCTGCTGCGCGTCGGTCAAGTGGGGGAGTCTAGCCCCCTGTTACGATCCCGCGCCGGGCACGGCCACCACAGGAGTCCCCCCGCATGAGAGTCGGCATCTCCCTACCGGTCCGCGAACTCAAGGACGATCTCGGCGCCATCAAGGCGTTCGCGCAGGCGGCCGACGAGCTCGGCTACACCCACCTGCGGGTGCCGGATCTGGTCGCCCGGCCGAAGAGCGGGCACCTCCACGAGCCCCTCGTGCTGCTGGCTTACGTCGCCGCGACGGTGGAGAGCATCGAGCTCGTGCCCTCGGTCATCGTCACCCCGTCGCGTCAGACGGTGCTGCTGGCGAAGCAACTGGCGACACTCGAGCGGCTGTCGGGAGGCGGCGTGCGTCTCGGCGTGGGCGTCGGCGGCAGCGAGGCGGAGTACCGGGCGCTGGGCCAGGACTTCGGCACCCGGGGCGCTCGCTGCGAAGAACAACTGGAGCTGCTGCGGCGCCTGTGGACGGAGGCGGAGGTCAACTTCGAGGGCCGCTGGGACACGGTCGAGGGTACGGGCATCGACCCCTTGCCGTCTCGCCCGATTCCGATCTGGATCGGCGCGCGCGGGTTGCCGGTGCCTCGCATCCGCCGTCGCATCGGCCGGCAGGCGGACGGCTGGTTCGTCCTGTGCTCGCCGGAGGACTTCGACGACCTCTCGTCCGACATTCACGCCGCGGCGCGGGCCGCCGGCCGCGACCCGGCGGCCATCGGCACGGAGGCGGGGGTCGCCGTCGTCGGGCCGCGCGAGCACGAGTGGCAGGACCGTGTCCGGGGCTGGCAGGCAAAGGACCTGACTCACCTCTGCTTGCGGACTCTTGGCGGTGGGCTCGGTGCTGACGCCGACGCTCATATCGCGACGGCGCGCCGCGCGTTCGAGGAGCTTCAGGAGCTGTTCTAACGTACCGGCCGGCCATCCAGTTCAGGATGCGCCGGCTTTCCTGTACCTGGAGGAACCCTTCATGCCCTCCCACCCAGCGATCATCGAATCGACCCTGCGCGAAGGCGAGCAGTTCGCCAACGCCTTCTTCGACAGCGACCAGAAGGTGGAGATCGCGCGCCTGCTGGACGCGTTCGGGGTCGAGTACCTCGAGTTGACCTCGCCCGCCGCGAGTCGAGGCAGCCGGGACGACTGCGAACGGGTGGCGAACCTCGGCCTCCGCGCCAAGGTGCTGACCCACACCCGTTGCCATCTGGACGACGCGAGGCTGGCGCTCGAAACCGGCGTCGACGGGATCGACGTCGTGTTCGGCACTTCCCGCTACCTGCGCGAGTACTCCCACGGAAAGAGCATGGAGCAGGTGATCGAGACGGCGGTCGAGGTGGTCGAGTTCATCCGGTCGCGCGATGTCGAGGTCCGTTTCAGCACGGAGGACTCCTTCAGGAGCGACCTAGACGATCTGATCCGGGCCTACCGCGCGGTCAACGCGGTGGGCGTGAACCGCGTGGGCGTTGCCGACACGGTGGGCGTGGCGAGTCCGAGGCAGGTCTACGATCTGGTGCGGCAACTGCGGCGGGAAGTCGACTGCGACATCGAGTTCCACGGCCACAACGACACCGGCTGCGCGGTCGCCAACGCGTTCTGCGCGCTGGAGGCGGGCGCGACCCATGTCGACACGTCCGTGCTCGGAATCGGCGAGCGGAACGGCATCACGCCGCTCGGTGGCCTGGTGGCGCGGCTCTACGCCGAGGATCCTGAAGGTGTTCGGTCGCGCTACGACCTGCCGTTGCTGCGCGAGATCGAGAACTACGTCGCCTCCCTGGTCGAGGTCGACGTGCCGTTCAACAACTACATCACGGGCTACACGGCGTTCACGCACAAGGCGGGCATTCACGCCAAGGCGATCCTCAACGACCCGTCGAGCTACGAGATCCTCGATCCGGCCGACTTCGGGCTCGACCGCTACGTCCACGTCGCGCATCGCCTCACCGGCTGGAACGCGATCAAGTCCCGCGTCGAGCAGTTGCGGCTCGAGCTGAGCGATGCGCAGATCAAGGAGATCACGGCCCACATCAAGGCGCTGGCCGATGAGAAACCGCTCAGCCTGTCGGACGTCGACGCCCTGTTGCGCGAGTACCACACGGCGGAGTTGCTGCCCGCGGTGGCGGGAGCCGCGGGGTGACCGAGGCCGGTCGGCCGGCCGACACGGCCCGGACCTTCGCGCAGAAGGCGCTGGCCCGCGCTGCGGGCGAGGCGGCGGTCGCGGTTGGTGAGATCGTCGACGCACGGCCGGACATCGCCTTGAGCCACGACAACACGGCGCCGATCGCCGAGATCTGGCGGCAGTTCGGTCAGGAGCGGGTGGCGATCCCGGAGCGGATGGCCGTCACCCTCGACCACGCGGTGCCGGCGCCGACCGTGCGGCACGCGCAGAACCATGCGGAGGTCCGCGCCTTCGTTGCCGAGCAGGGCGTCGGCCATTTCTTCGAGGTCGGACGCGGCATCTGCCACCAGGTGCTGAGCGAGGAGGCGGTCGTGCTGCCGGGAGACCTGATCCTGGGTTCGGATTCCCACACGCCGCACTTCGGCTGGCTGGGCGCGTTCGGCGCCGGTGTCGGCCGCAGCGAGATGGCGGTGATCTGGGCCACCGGCGAACTCTGGCTCAGAGTGCCGGAGTCGATCCGGATCCGGCTCGAGGGCGCGCTCGGAGAGTGGGTGACGACGAAGGATGTTGCGCTGACGCTGATCGGCGATCTGGGCGCCGACGGCGCGCTCTATCGCAGCGTCGAGTTCGAGGGACCTGCAATCGCCGGCCTGAGCCTCGACTCCCGAGCGGCTCTGGTCAACATGATGGCCGAGATGGGAGCGAAGAACGCGTACATGCCGCCGGACGGGGAGGTGTTCCGGTACCTGGCCGAACGGTTGCTGACGCGTCCGGGGCGTCGCGCGGGCCGCGGGGCCAAGCCCGGCGAGGCATCAGGCGGGGTCGTCGCCCGGCTCAGGGAACGAGCTCTCTATCCGGACGCCGGCGCCGAGTACGTGGCCGAACACCTTCTCGACCTTTCCTCGGTCCAGCCTCAGGTCGCCCGCCCCCATCAGGTCGACGACACGGCCGGCGTGAGCGAACTCGAATCGGTGCGGGTCGACCAGGCGTTCATTGGCACCTGCACGAACGGTCGCCTCGAAGACCTGGGTGCGGTGCACCGGGTGATGGCCGGCCGCCGGCTCGCGCGGGGCACGCGAATGGTCATCGTGCCCGCATCGAGCGAGGTCTGGAACGAGGCCCTCTCTCGTGGCTGGGTGGCCGACCTCGCCGCGTCCGGCGCCGTCTTCGGGACCCCGGGCTGCGGTCCCTGCATGGGCAATCATCTCGGCGTGCTGGCCCCGGGCGAAGTCTGCATCTCCAGCGCGAACCGGAACTTCCAGGGCCGGATGGGAGACCGAGGAGCCGAGATCTACCTGGCCTCTCCGGCCGTTGTGGCAGCGAGCGCTATCGCCGGCAGGATCGTCCATCCCCGGGAGGTGGTCGAGTGAACGATCCGGTGGATGTGGCGCGGCCCTTCCGCGGCCGGGTGTTCCGCTACGGCGACCACGTGAACACGGACGTCATCTTCCCCGGCCGCTACACCTACACGAAGAGCCGTCCGGAGGAGGTGGCGCCCCACGCGCTGGAAGACCTCGACCCCACCTTCGCGGAACGAGTGCGGCCCGGCGACGTGATCGTCGCCGGCTGGAACTGGGGCTGCGGTTCGAGCCGCGAGCAGGCCGCGGTCTGCCTGCGCTACGTCGGCGTCGGCGCGGTGGTCGCGCGCAGCTTCGGACGCATCTTCTACCGCAACGCGCTGAACAACGGCCTGCTCGCGATCGTCTGCCCGGAGGCGGTCGAGGCGCTGGAGGAGGGGACCGAAGTCGAGGTCGATCTCGATGGATCGGTGATTCGCCATGGCGGGACCAGCTTTGGCTTCGCACCCTTCAGCCCGGCCGTCCGGTCGATGATCGCGGTCGGCGGCCTGATCGAACAGACGAAGCGCCGGCTGGCGGCGGGGTAGATGCAGCGTGATGGGGAGCCAGGAAGATCTGGCAACCGGACCCGTCCGCGTCGCCCGCATCGGCGGCGACGGCATCGGTCCGGAGGTCGTGGACGCCGCGGTACGGGTCGTCAACGCGGTCTGCGGCGACCGCATCGAATGGACCGAGGCCGAGATGGGCTGGCGGACCTTCAAGCGCACCGGTCGCGCGCTGCCCGAGGCCACGGTCGGGATCCTGGAGGGCTGTGCCGGCGCCCTGTTTGGCGCCGTCTCCTCGCCGAGTCATGCCGTGGACGGGTACCGCAGCCCAATCGTCGAACTGCGGCGACGCCTGGACCTCTATGCGAACGTGCGGCCGCTCAGTAGCGGCGCCATCGACGCCGTCGTCGTCCGTGAGAACACGGAAGGCCTGTATGCGGGCCGCGAACGCTGGGAGAGGGAAGCCGAGGTGGCGATCGCCGAGCGAGTGATCAGCCGCCGGGCGACGGAACGGATCGTCCGTTTCGCCTGTCAACTGGCTCAGTCGCGGGCGGCTCGGCGCGGCAGCACGCCCCGGCTCACCGTCGTCCACAAGGCGAACGTCCTACGCCTGAGCGACGGCCTCTTCCGCGAGACGGCGCTCGAGGTCTCGGCCGGCTTCCCGGAGATCGAAGTCGAGGAGCAACTCGTCGACTCGATGGTCTACCGGCTCATCCTCGAACCGGAGCGCTACGACGTGATCGTCGCGCCGAATCTCTACGGCGACATTCTGAGCGACGCCGGCGCGGCCCTCGTCGGAGGTCTCGGCGTCGTCGGCTCGGCCAACTGCGGCGCCCGCTTCTGCCTTGCCGAGCCGGTTCACGGCAGCGCGCCGGACATAGCCGGCCAGGGAATCGCGAATCCCATCGCCGCCGTTGCCGCCGCGACACTGCTCCTTGACCGAGTCGGTCTCGGCGACGCCGCGGCGCGCGTCGAGGAGACCCTCGCCGAGCACCGGGCGGCCGGCCCTAGAACCCCCGACCGCGGCGGTAAAGCGACGACGGAGGAGGCCCTCGCCGACCTGCTGGCCCGCGTCTGATCCAATCCGACTTCTGCCCATTGGAAGAGGAGCCTGAGACCACGCGAGCCTGGACGCGCGCTTGCACGATAGTCTTGGCCGCCTGCTGCTAGCGGAGGCATGGCTCGCGCGTCTCCCCGCAGCGTCTGGAGCGGCCCTGAAATGGAGCGGATCGTCAACCTGCACATCGAGAAGCTGCCCGAAGGGGTGTATCTCGCCACTTCTGAGGACATCCCTGGCTTGGTCGCTCAGGGCCGCACGGTTGCCGAGACCCTGGAGATCGCCCGCGATGTCGGCACGAAGCTGCTCCAGGCACAGTCCGATGGCCAGGGTCGACCGGCCTTGCGTGAGGCGGGATCTTCCTTCGACCATCCCCTGGTGCTCGGCGGCTTCTGAGTGGGTCGGCTAGCCGGCTTCTCCTACCGACGCGTCGCTGCACGTCTCAGGGAGTCCGGTTTCGCGTTTCACCGACAGGCGGCCGGCTCGCATGAGATCTGGTTCAACTCCCGGACGAATCGCTACACGACGGTACCGAATCACCCTGGCGACGTTCCCGAAGGCACGCTGCGGGCCATCCTGAAGCAGGCTGGGATCAAGCCTGCCGAGTTCCTGCGATCGAGGTAGCGCGGGCGCCCCGCAGTTGTAGGCGCTTACAAGTCCGAAACACTGACGGAGGACGATCCGGTGGCCGGGACGCGTGCTCACACGGTTGGAGGCGTTGGGAGCTCAGCCGAGCTAGGGGAGCGTTGATGCGCGCGGCTCCAGCCGATCGTCACGATCTCGGCGGCCGACTCAGTCCTCAACCAGGCGCTTGCCCATGCTCAGCACGTCGTCTTCCGCGTATCCGATCGAGCGATAGAACCCGGCGGCCTCGGCGTTCGATCTCCTGACCTGCAGGTTGATCTTCGGACAGCCCATCTCCCGCAGTCGTTCTTCCGCCTCGTCCATCAGGAGCCGCCCGAACCCCCGCTTTCTGCAGTCCTGCGCGACGGCCAGATAGTTGACCCAGCCGCGGTGGCCTTCGTACCCCGCCATCACGGTCGCGACCAGCCGGCCGTCGAGGAGTCCAACGAGAAACAGGTCCCGCTGGATTCGCAGTTTGCGTCCGATGTCCTTGGTCGGATCGTTCCAGGGCCTGACCAGATCGCACTCGTGCCACAACGCGACGACGGCATCTTCGTCCGACTCGCGGAAGGGGCGGATCTCCAGCCGCTTCATGATGAGCTCTAGCGCTGGAACCAGAACGGCTTGCGCTGCCGCTTCTCGCCCGCGATCTCGTTCATCGACAGGGCGTCGAAAATCCGGCCGCCGACCATGACGTAGCGAACCAGCTCGGAGCTCCGCAGGTTCTCGAGCGGGTTCTCCTCGAGGACGATCAGGTCGGCGAGCTTGCCGGCTTCGAGCGAGCCGAGGTCGGCCTCCATGCCGATGTAGCGGGCGCCGTTGATCGTCCCCGCGATCAGCGCTCGATGCGGGCTCATCCCGCCCTGCTCGAACATCCACATCTCCCAGTGCGCGGCGAGGCCCTCGCGCTGGCCGTGGGCGCCGAGCATGATCGGGACGCCGGCCTGGTCCAGGACGTTGGTGACCTGGGCGGCCAGGATGTGGTTGTACTCCCCTTCCGGCGCCTTCTGGCGGCGGCGGGATCGGGCGTCGATCACCTCCTGCGGCACGAAGTTCAGCAGCCGCTCGTTGGCCCACACGTCCGTGTGCTCGTACCAGTAGTCCTCGCCCTGGATGCCGCCGTAGGCGACTCCCAGGGTGGGTGTGTTGCCGACCCGGCTGCTTCCCCAGAACTGGATCACGTCGTCGTAGATCGCGCCAACCGACAGCGAATGCTCGATGCCGGTGTGGCCGTCGGCGACCATCGTCATGTTGTGCTGGAACAGGGCGCCGCCCTCGTTGACGACCAGCATGCCGAGGTCCTGCGCCGCGGCGACGATCATCTGGCGCTGGTCTCGCCGCGGCTGGTTGTAGCTCTTGACGCTGATCGCGCCGACCTTCTGCAGGCGGCGCAGGTGCTGGACCGCGTCGTCCGGCTTCTCGACGATCGCGCGGAAGGAACCGAAAGCGCCGTAGAGGATCGTGCCGGTGGCGAAGAGCCGCGGACCGACGATCTCGCCGGCGCGCTGCATCTCGCTGGCGGCGAAGAAGGTGCTGGTGTCGGTCGAGGGGTCGTGGGCCGTCGTCACGCCGAAGGTGAGGGTCGCGTAGAGCTCGGAGTTCTGCTGCGGGATGACCTCCTGGCTGCCTTGCGGCCCGTGCCAGTGGACGTCGATCAGGCCGGGCATGACGGTCAGTCCCGAGGCGTCGATGACCGTCGCGCCGGCCGGCACGTCGACCTGCCGGGACGGGCCGACAGCGGCGATCCGGTCGCCGTCGACGAGCACCGTCCCGCGGCGGATGATCTCCATGTTGTCCTCGCCGGCCATCGTGATCAGGCGGGCGTTCGTGATGGCGATCACATCGTCGGGGCGGTAGGCATCCACGTCGAAGCCGAGGTCGATGCCCGCCTGCTGCTCTTCCGATTCGTCGTCGGCGCCTTCGCCGTCGTCCGCCGGGCTGTCCTCGTCGGCCTCGTCCGTCGCGGTAAACACGTCATCGAGCTCGCGCTTGAACAGTTCCGGCCCCAGGGACCAGTACAGGGTCGAGCCGTCGCCGGAGAAGTGCAGGTAGGCGCCGTCGTCGGTGGAGACGTTGCGCACCGGCAGGCCGGGCGTGGCCGGTCCGACCTCGATCGCCTTGGACGCTGGCGTGAAGGGCACGACGTGGGCGTCGAAGCGTTCGGCGAACGCCAGCCAGCGGCCGTCCGGCGACACCCGCATCTCGGTGGCGACCTTGCTGCGGGCATGATCGCGTGGCTCGGCCTCGCCGGCGCTTGAGAGCGGCAGGCTGCGGAGCAACTGCCGGTCCCAGCGCTGGGGTGCAGTGAAGTAGACGCGCTCGGAATCCGCGCCGAAGTGGGGGTTGGAGCCGGATCGCGAGAAGCGCACCGGCGCGCTCTCGCCGCCGGCGTCGATCCGGTAGAGGCCCGGATCCTTGGACCACAGCGGACTCAGGATGCCGCCGCTGCGGCTCTTCCGGTAGACGACCGTGCCGCCGTCCGGCGAGAAGGCCGGTTCGAGGTAGAAGCCGGGATCGGGCGTGAGCTTGCGTCCCTCGCCGCCGGAGGCGGGCGCGATGCGAACCGCGCCCAGGTCGTCGTCGTGCCATGTCGTGTAGACGATCCACTCTCCGTCACGCGACCAGGACGCGTAGAACTCGAAGTGGTCGTCCTGGGTGGTCAGCCGCCGCGCTTCGCCGACTTCGCCGGTCTCGGGGTTGCGGCTGCGCGTCCACAGCCGCCCGAGGCTCTGGAAGACGACCTGGTCGCCGGCGGGGGAAACCTGAATCCAGCGCAGCATCTTCGTCCGGAACGTCTCCGGCGCCGCTTCGAAGTCGAACGCGAGCGCCCGCTTCATCCGGTGGGTCGCGCGGACCCGGAACGGGATGGACTGGACCTCCCGCGTCTCGATGTCGATCCGGTGCAGGCCGCCGCGTGCCCAGAAGACGATCGAACGGCTGTCCGGCGTCCAGGCCATCGTCGAGTAGACGCCGTGGACGGCCCAGATCTCCTGCATGTCCCGGTCGAGCGCGTCGTGGATGGGGATGTTCTCGCCGCTCCTCAGGTCATGCAGGAACAGGTGGCTCTGGAAGCGCACACGGCGCACGAAGGCGAGGTATCTCCCGTCCGGCGACGGGGTCGGCCGCACCGCGCCGCCGGGGCCGGCGATCACCGTCTCGATGTCGCCGGTCTCGCGGTCGATGCGACGGATGGAGTAGATGCCCTCGGCCGCGTTCTTGCCGTACTGGAACGTTCCGCCCGGGGTCGTGTCCTGGCTGAAGTAGACGTACCGTCCGTCCGGTGAGAAGGCAGGTTCGCCGAGGTCCTTCTGCTCGTTCGGCTTCTCGTTCAACTGCAGGCCCGAGCCCTCGCCGCTCGCGTGGTAGAGCCAGATCTCGCCGCTGCCGAGGGAGCGGGTCGAAACGAAGTGCTTGCGGGCGGCGATGAAGCGCCCGTCCGGGCTCCAGACCGGGTTGTTGACTAGCCGGAAGTCTTCGCGGCTGATCTGCCGCGGCTCGCCGCCGTCCGCGGGAATCGTCCACACGTTGTCGCCGCCGGTACGGTCGCTGATGAAGGCGATCTCGGAGCCGTCCGGGCTAAAGCGCGGCATCATGTCCCAGGCCATCCCGTTCGTCAGCGCCTGGGCGTCGCCGCCCCCTATCGGCAACGTGTAGAGGTCGCCCAGCAGGTCGAAGACGATCCGCTCGCCGTCCGGCGAGACGTCGAGGTTCATCCAGGTGCCCTCGGTCACATCGAGCTCGAATTCGTACTCGTCACCGGGCGGGTCGTTGACGTCCCATTTCGCCTCATCGCCGGCGAGGGACGGGAACGCGACGAGCGTCAGGACCAGGCCGGCGGAGAGTTGGGACCGAAGACTGGAGCGCGGGGATAGGGGTGTCATCCGGCGAGTCTACGACCGATCCGGCGGCCATGGTGGGGACGGTGCGCTATGGCTGCCAGAGGTAGTTGAACTTGACGATCAACTCTCGGCGGGCGGTCTCCCTGGCGCTGAAGGTCGGTGCTAGCCAGTTGTGGTTGTAGACGACGAAGAGGTTGGCGCCGGGCTTGTAGATCCAGTTGAAGCGCACATTGACGCCGGCCAGTTGGGCCGCTTCGTTGTACTGCGCGAGTGTGTTGAGGCGCAGGTCCGGGCTAAAGGCGGCGTCGAGGCGGACGGTGTAGATCGTGGCGGTGAAGTCGCCCTGGGGCAGCGTCACGTCGTTGTAGTTCCACTGGAACTCGGTCAACAGGTGGCGGGACAGGCGAACGAAGTTCGACAGCACGATGCTTCGGCGATCACCGCTTAGGAACTCGCCGACGTTGATGTTGCCGCGCCAGGCCAGGCGTCGTCCCTGGTTGGAGAAGCCCCGCAGGAAGACCGAGTTGAAGCGATACACGCCCGCCGGGATCACGATGCCGGGACGGATCTCGAAGGGCTCGAAGAGCTGCTCCACTTCGTCGACGAAGGCGAGCCGAAACCGGTCGTCGCCGGTCGTGCGCACGCCGATCGGCGCCAGGAGCAGCTTGCGACTCTCCACGCTGCCCAGGCTCTCCCGTTCGAAGTAGTCGAGTTCCGCCTCGAGCGTCAGACTGCGGATGACGCCGCGGTTGATCCGCGGTTCCCAGCGAATCCTCGGGTTGTACCGGCGAAAGTCCCGGCGCAGGAGGAAACCGGAGCCGGGGTCGAAGTCGGCCTGTGACTCCATCAGGTCGAAGTTGGCGCGGACGCTGCGCGATGTGTAGCTGTAGCCGGTGCCGAGAGCACCTGTGTCACCGTCCTGCCCGTCTTCTTCGGTGGCGGCACCGAAGAGGTAGAAGGCGGACTGCCGGTTCGGCTTGTAGTCGAGATCGACGCCGTAGAGTTGGTTCGTCGCGCCGCCGCGCGGGTCGAGTTCGGTGTAGATCATCCCGACACTGGAACGTTCGCCGAGGTTGCGCTTGAGGCGGAAGACGCTGTGTTGGGTGGCGGCCGTTGCGGGCCTGGTTCCGGCCGCAACGGCCTCGGTCCCCACCGTCAGCAGCCCCAGGTTCCAGTCCCCGGCCCGCCCGGTCAGGCGGGCGCCGACGTCGATGGGCACCTCCTCACCGCGGTCGAGGCCGATGCGCCTCGAGAAGAAGGTCTTCATCAAGGGCGGCCGATTGCCTCCCCCGGGGCTCGGCGGACCGAACTCGAAGATGCCCGCGTTCTCCAGGAAGAACTCCCGCTTCTCGGGGAAGAAGAGGGAGAAGCGGGTCAGGTTGACCTGCTGCTGGTCCACCTCCACCTGAGCGAAGTCGGTGTTGTAGGTGAGATCGAGGGTCAGCGACTTCGTCAGTCCCCACTTCAGGTCGATGCCGCCGTCGATGTCGTCGATCGTTCCACTTGCCTCGTTGCGCGGCTCGTCCGCGGCGGAGGCCAGGACGAAGGGCTTGACGTCGAGGCGCCGTCCCGGCTTGACACCCGAGATGCCGGTGAGGTCGCCGGCGAGCGAGACCCAGTGCGCGGCATACATGCGGCTGACGGCGCGTGGGCCGATCTCGCGTCCGATCGGCGCCCAGTTGCTCTCTTCGTTGGTCCGGCGGACCACCCTGCGGACGTTGAGCCCCCACACGCTTTGGGTCGGATCGAAGCGGAGGGTCGAGAAGGGGATCGCCACCTCGGCCTGCCAGCCGTCCGCCGTTTGCCGTGCCGTCGCGTTCCAGACCCCGTTCCACTCGACGTTCTGGTCCTTGCCCTCGTCGGTGACCAGGGAGTCAGTGCGGGCGCCGAGCGGGTTGACCTCGAAGCTGAAGCTGTTGCGCTGGTCGTGGAAGGTGTCGAGCACGATCGCCAGCGAGTCGTCGTTGCGTCCGTGGTCCGAGTCGCGCTGCAGTTCCTTGGCGACGATCGCCTCCGGCTGTGAGTCGAAGGCGCGGATCCCGAAGTAGAGGATGTCCTCGGTGTAGACGACGGAGAACTCGGTCTGCTGGCCGGCCGGCCGGTCGTCCTCCGGCTCGCGCGCGGTGAAGTTGGAGCCGACGGGCGCGCGGTCCCAGGCGGCCTCGTCGAGCACTCCGTCGACGCGAATCGGGGTGTCGATCCGGAGCGCCTCGATGGTTGGCCGTGGGCTGGTGCTCGTCTGTGCGGCTGCGGGGGTGTGCAGGAGTCCGAGGATGAGGAGGGAGCCCGCCACGGCAAAGTAGAGCCGGCCTTGCGGCCGGCACGTGTTGCTGGCCGCCTTCGGCGGCAGCGGGTCAGAAGACCCGCGCACCCAGGGGACGGTCACTTCCCTGCGCGTCAGCGCAGCGGGCACGCTGCGAGACCTCCTAGACCGCCTTCGTTCGCTGGTCGGCGAGGCTGAACTCCTGGTGCCAGGTGGAGTCGCCGCCATCGCCCTTGCGGTCGACGACCACATCGACGAGGAAGGGTTCGCCGGCGCGTGTGACCTCGATGCCGCGGCGAATCGCCGGCCGCAGGTCGGCCGCCGACTCGACGGTGACGCCGTCGACGCCCTGGCTCCTGGCGAGGCGGGCGAAGTCGATGTCGGGGTCGCCGAGGTGCATGCCGGTGTACCGGTTCGCCGCCTTCATCCTGCCGTCGTAGCGGGCGTAGGCGAAGCGGACTGTCTGGTAGTTCCGGTTGTTCGTGACCACGGTCAGCACCGGCACGCCGTAGCGGGCCTGGCTCCAGAAGCCGGCGGCGCTGTACATGACGGAGCCGTCACCGATGTTGCAGACGACCTGGCGGTCCGGCTGGCCGAGCTTGGCGCCGGTCGCGGCGCCGATGCCCCAGCCGAGGCCGGCGCCGGAGGTCGCGAGCCAGGTCTTCTCGTCGTCGCGGTGGCCGGTGGAGAAGAACTGGTTCGAGCCGCTCAGGTTCTCGCTGACGATGATCGCGTTCGGGTCGAGTTCGGTTTCGAGAACCTGACCCAGTTCATCGGCGTGGATCGGACTGTTGCCCACGTTGGCGGGGTCGAGTTGGGGCTTCCTGCGAGCGGCGTCGGCTCTTGAGGCGCGGATCTTCCTGCGGCGCTCCTCGGTGGTCAGCGACTCGACGGCCTCGACGAGCGCCTCGGCGGCCAGCTTCGTGTTCGCGACGACGGCGCGGCCGAAGGGCCGGTCGCCGCCGATCGCCCCCGTGTTCAGGCCGATCCAGGCACTCCGGGAGCCCTCAGCGTCGGGGCCGGCGGCGGCGGTGCCGCCGATGTCGCCGACGCCGATGCGGAGGACGAAGTCGCGGCCGCGGCTGTTGTAGCCGCCGGCGTACAGCGGGTGCATGCGCGGGAAGCTGTGGAACGGCCAGTTCACGTCGGCCACGGGCACCTGCAGCAACTCGGCGAGTTCGAGCACGGCCTGCTGGGCGCCCGCCTTGCTGACTTCGTCGCCGACGTGGAGGATCGGAGCCTCCGCCTCGATCAGCATCCGCGCAACCGCCTCGATGTCCTCCGTGCGGGCGGGAATCTCGTCCGGAATGATGAAGGAGGGACGGTCGTGGATCGTGGCGGAAACGCCCTTGGCCTCCAGGGCGTGGTTGGCGAGGGCCAGGTAGGTCGGGCCGCCGGGCGCCGTGGTCGCGACCTTGAAGGCGCGCCGGAGCATCACCGGAATCGACTCCGGATCCCGGGTCTCCCAGGACATCTTCGTGAACTGCCGGTTCACGTCCTTCTGGTCAAAGCCGGGGCGGGCCGCCAGCAGCAGGTTGTCGTCCTGCATCTCGTTGTCGAGCAGGCCGGCTGTGACGATCAGAGCGGAGCCGTCGCGGCTCGAGTTGTAGAGCTGGCCGGCGGACTGTGCGGTGCCCGCGATCACGTGGACGTTGACGAAGGCCGGCTCGCCGGAGGCCTTGTGGTAGCCGTCCGCCATCGAGATGACAATGCCCTCGTGCAGCCCCATGATGAGCTGCATCTTCGGCCGGTCGAGGAAGGCGTCGAAGAGCCCGACCTCGAAGGAGCCGGGGTTGGTGAACAGGAAGCGGACGCCGGCCGCCTCCATCTGCTCGACCATCAGCTCGCCGCCGGTGCCGCTGGCGGTACGGCTGCCCGCCTCCGGATCGGCGTTCGCGGCGGCTGCCGCGGCGTTGGCCGTGGACTCGGCGATCGTGCCGGTGAGGCCCAGCGCGGTCAGCGCCTGGATGAACCCCCGGCGCGAGAGATCGTTGCGGAGGAAGCGGTAGACCAGTTCGTTCACGGTGAGTCCTCCCGATTGACGCGCCTCTCAGGGCGCCGCCGTGCGATGCTGCAGGTCCACAGCGTAACAGCCGGCGGCAACGTGCAGCCGCGGCACGGCAAGCCGATCGCTGCTATGATCGCGCGCCGAACGTGACCGCCCCGACGCCCGCAGCCGAGCGTCGAGTAGATGGAGTCCTGACATGCCCAGAGTCTGCCGGATCACCGGCAAGAAGCCGCTCAGCGGCCACAACATCTCCCACGCGCACAACGTCACGAACAAGTGGCAGCGGCCGAACATCCAGACCAAGCGGCTGTATGTTCCCGAGTTGAAGCGGACGCTCAAGCTCAAGGTGTCGACCCGCGCGCTCCGCACGATCGACAAGAAGGGCCTGATGCCCTATCTGAAGAGCCGCGGTCTGACGCTTCGCGACATCACGTAGACGCCTCAGAGTCGGGATCGGCTTCGGGCTTCTCGGACGAGGCCGCCTCGCCCTCCTCGCGGCTGCCCAGGTACTCCGGTAGCTTGATGCCGACGTTCTTCGTCAGCTCGTGGAGCGGCGGCAGGGAAGCGACCAGGCCGGAGACGAAGTCCGCGGTGGCGGTCTTGCCCTTCTCGCCGCGGCCGCCGTCCCAGACCGTCACGTTGTCGATCTTGAGGCCGGCGATCGCCTTGACCTGCTCCTCGACCAGCTTCGGCAATTGCTCGGTGGCCAAAAGCAGCGCCGCGTTGTCCGCGCCGCCGATCGCGTCGACGATCTGGTCGAAGCCCTCGGCCTTCTTCTTGAGGATCGCCTCGATACCTGCCGCTTCGGCTTCCTGGAGGCGCTGAATCCGGTCGGCGTCGGCGTCGGTCAGCGACCGGATGCCGTCGGCCTCGCCGCGCTTCAGGCGGCGGTTGCGCTCGGCCTCGGCTTCGGCGAGGGTGGCGATCTCCTCCTTCTTGATCTCGGCGGGGACGACGACGTCGGCCCGCTGCGTGGCCTGCTCGCGGCTGGCGCGCGCGACCTCGGATTCCTGCTGGGCGGCGTAGGCTTCCTGCAGGGCCTGGGCGGCCTTTACCTTCTCGGCGGCGGAGGCGTCGCGCTCGGCCTCGGCCTCTTCCTTTCTCCGGGAAGAGTCGGACTGGGCCACCCGAACCGCGGATTCGTTCTCGCCCTCCTGCGCCGTCGCCAGGGCCTGGGCGACCTGGATGCGCCGGTCGCGCTCAGCCGCCGCGGCGCCCGCCTCGCCGTCGCGTTCCTGCTCGGCGACCTTGACCTTCGCCTCGTTGATCGCCCGCGCCGCGGCTTCCTTGCCGAGCGCGTCGATGTAGCCGGACTCATCCGTGATGTCCTGGATGTTCACGTTGATCAGCCGCAGGCCGACCTTCTTCAGCTCGACCTCGACGCCGTTCGAGATGTTCTCGATCAGCTTGTCGCGGTCGGCGTTGATCTCCTCGATCGGCATGGTCGCCAGCACCACGCGCATCTGGCCGAAGATGATGTCGCGGGCGAGCGCCGACACGCGCTCCATCTGCATGCCCAGCAGGCGCTCCGCCGCGTTCTCCATTACTCCGGACTCGGTCGAGATGCCGACGGTGAACGTCGACGGGCAGTTCACGCGGATGTTCTGCTTCGACAGCGCGCCGGTCAGGTTGATGTCCATCGTCATCGGTTCGAGATCGAGGAACTGGTGCGCCTGGAGGATCGGCACGATGAAGGCCGCGCCGCCGTGGTAGCACTTGGCCGAGCCGGTGCCGCCGATCTTCCCGTAGACCACGAGGATGCGGTCCGACGGGCAGCGCCGGTATCGACTCGAGAGCGCGAAGACGAGGATGAGAACCGCCGCCAGGGCGGACAGGATGAGGATGATCAGGTCCACGTATGGAGTCTCCTAGCTACTGGCTGGTTTCTTTCGGGTCGTCGGCTTCCGCGTCGAGGGGAGCGACGAGCAGGGTGTTCTGATCGAGGAGGTCGACCACGCGGATGCGGGCGAGAGTCGGCAGGTCCTGGTCATGCCGCGTCATCGCGGCGACGGTCCGCAGCCGGCCCTGGACCAGAACCTCGACCTGGCCGGGCTTCTCGAGACTCGCTCCGATCGGCGCGTAGACCTTGCCGGCGACGCCGACCGCGTTCCGGTAGTCGATCGTGCCGCTGTGCCGAAGCCCCATCATCACGCGCATGATGAGGAACAGGAGGCCGGCGAACAGCAGGCCGACGACCGTGCCGCCGATCGCCGCGGGCAGCGTCGAGTAGCCGGCGCGGAGCATGACGACGCCGGTCCAGCCGAAGCCGGCCAGAAAGCCGCTCACGGTGCGCAGCGAGAGCAGGGAGACTCCGTCGCCGTCCGCCGCGTCGAACAGATCGTCGAGCCCGAAGACGGTGAGGATGACCTGAACGAGCAGGGCCAGGGCGGAGACGATCCCCAGCGCGTAGAAGACGCGGTACGCCCCCTCCAGTGACCCCCACCAGCTACTGACTGCCTCCATCGCTCCTCCCTCTGTTCTACGTCGATCCGGGGTCCATTGTTGACCGGTCAGGCGCTTCGAGCGGCTCGTTCGATGCCCCGCGCCTCATCGACCCGGAGCAGCAGCAGACCGCCGACCAGGAAGAACACCAGGACGACGGCAATGCCGGCGCGCTGCCCGTAGCCGGCGGTGATGAGGCCCAGCAGCAGCGGCCCGAGAAACGCCGTCGCCTTGCCGGAGAAGGCGAAGAAGCCGAAGAACTCGGACTCGTAGCGTTTCGGCGCGAATCGGCCCATGAGCGAGCGGCTCGCGGACTGGTTGGGGCCCATGAACAGGCCCAGCACCAGCGCCGCGCCCCAGAACCAGGCCTTGTTCGGCGCCGCGACCGCGACCAGCGAGCAGACGAACAGGCCGACCAGGCTCCAGAGCACGGTGGTGCGTCCGCCCAGGCGGTCGTCGACGAGCCCGAACAGGAACGCGCCCAGCCCGGCGGCGACGTTGAGGGCGATGCCGAACACGATCACTTCCGCCGTGTCCATGCCGAAGGTGCCCGCGGCGTAGACGCCGCCGAAGGCGAACACGGTGATCAGGCCATCGTTGTAGATCAGGCGCGCGACGAGGAAGCGGACGATGTCCCGGAAGTCACGGATTCGGGTCAGGGTGCGGCCGAGGTCCCGGAAGGCGCCGCGAACGGAAGCGACCGGGCCACGATTGGCCGCGTCGCTGCGGGGCGCGTCTCTGTCGCCTCGCGGGGTGATCGTGTCCCGCATCACGATGAGCGCCGGCAGGCTGAAGAGCAGGAACCAGGCGGCGACGAGCAGGTTCGAGGCGCGGATGTTGAAGCCGTCTTCCTTGCTGAGCGGGAGCCAGGGCGCACCCTCGCCGAGACCGATCAGCCCCAGCAGAGCGACCACGAGGCAGACGAGCCCTCCCACGTAGCCGAGTCCCCACGCGTAGCCCGAGATCCGTCCGATCGTTCGGGGTGTCGACAACTGAGGCAGGAAGGCGTTGTAGAACACCATGCCGACCTCGAAACCGACGTTCGCGATGACGAACAGCGTCAGCGCCGAGAGAGCTGCGTTGCCGGTTCCCGGGACGATGAAGGTCAGCCAGGCGGTGGCGCCGACGGAAACCAGGGTAGCGGCGACCAGGAAGCGGCGCCTGAGGCCCGAGCGGTCGGCCATTGCTCCCAGCAACGGCGAGATGATGGCGATGATCAGGGAACTGATCGTGATCCCGCGCGACCACAGGGCGGTGCCGCGATCCGCGTCCTCGGCGAACGTCTGGGAGAAGTAGGTGGCGTAGACGAAGGTCACCACCAGGGTGGTGAACGCGGAGTTGGCCCAGTCGTAGAGACACCAGGACGCCACCGCTCCGCGGCGGGCGGCAGGCTGCGATCCGCTGCCGCCAGGACCTAGAACGGTTCGTCCTCCCACCAGGGGAAGTAGGACGGCATGTCGGAACTCGCCTTCATCGGGAACTCTGCCGGGCGCTTCTCAAGGAAGGCTGTCACGCCCTCTCTCGCGTCGGCGCTTCTGCCGCGCGTGTAGATGCCCTTCGATTCCACCCGGTGCGCCGCCATCGGCGATTCGGCGTCGAGCCCCTTCCACAGCATGTGCCGCGTGATCGCGACCGAAACCGGCGAGGTGTTGGCGGCGATCTCCCGGGCCAGTTCGCGCGCCGCGGGAAGCAGTTCGCCGGCCGGCAGAACGCGGCTGACGAGGCCGGCTTCGAGCGCCTCGGAGGCCGGGAAGACCCGGCCGGTCAGCGCCCACTCGGAAGCTCTTCCCATGCCGACCAGGCGCGGGAGGAAGTAGCTGCTGCAGGCCTCGGGCACCATGCCCCGGCGGACGAAGACGAAACCCATCCGCGCTTCGGTGGAGGCCAGACGGACGTCCATCGGCAGGGTCATCGTGATCCCGACACCGACCGCAGGGCCGTTGATCGCGGCGATGATCGGCTTGCGAAGGTCGTAGATCCGTAGCGACAGCACGCCGCCGCCGTCCCGGTAGTCGTCGATGTCGGCGTTGGAGCGGGCGAAGGTGTCGCCGCCTGAGGACAGATCCGCGCCGGCGCAGAACCCCCGGCCCTCTCCGGTGACGACGATGGCGCGGACGTTGTCGTCCGTGTCCGCGCGGTCGAACGCATCCATCATCTCCGCCATCATCTGGCCATTGAAGGCGTTGAGACGCTCGGGCCGGTTCAGCGTGATCGTGAGGACGCCGTCCTCGAGCTCCTGGCGGGTCGCGCGGTCCTGCGATTCGGGGGTCATCTCGTTCTTCAGCCTCTTGCTTCTGTTGTTCTCAGGGCCCGCCCGCGCCGCCGTCTGCCGGGGTCACGCCAGGCACGGGGAAACGCAGGCAGAAACGCTCGATGTCCCTGCGCATGGCCTCGAGCCGGTCCTCGTCGCTGTGGCGCCGCAGGGCGTCCACGATCCACTCGGCGAGCAGCTTCATCTCCGCCTCCTCCATGCCGCGCGTGGTCGCGGCCGGGCTGCCGAGGCGGATGCCGCTGGGCCGCAGCGGCGGCCGCGGATCGTCCGGAATCAACTGCTTGTTGACGGTGATCGACACCCTGTCCAGGGTCTCTTCGGCGACCCGGCCGTCGATACCGAAGCTCTTCTCGGTGTCGAGCACCATCATGTGGTTCTCGGTGCCGCCGGTGACCAGTTCGGCGCCCCGCTTCATCAATTCGTCCGCCAGCACCCTGGCGTTGGTCAGCACCTGCCGCGCGTAGACCGCGAACTCCGGTTCGAGCGCCTTGCCCAGGGTGATCGCCAGCGCGGCCACGGCGTTCATGTGCGGTCCGCCCTGCAGTCCCGGGAACACGGCCTTGTCGATCTTGAGGCGGTGTTCCGCGCGGCACAGGATGAGGCCGCTCCGGGGCCCGCGCAGGGTCTTGTGACCGGTCGTCGTCATCACGTCGAAGCCGTGGTCGAGCGGGTTGTCCATCGCGTTGCCGGCGATCAGGCCGCCGATGTGGGAGACATCGGCCATCGTCAGCGCGCCGACATCGTCGGCGACCTGCTTGAACTCGCGGTAGTCGTAGTCCCGCGGGTAGGACGAGTAGCCGCAGAGGATCATCTTCGGCCTGTGCTCGCGGGCCTGGGCGAGCAGGGCGTCGAAGTCGATCGCGCCCTTGTTGGCCGGGTCGGTCCGGTAGCGGATGAAGTTGAAGACCCGGCCCATGTGGGACACCGGCGCGCCGTGAGTGAGGTGGCCGCCGTGCGACAGGTCCATCGCCAGCACCGTGTCGCCGGGATCGAGGAAGGCGAAGTAGACGGCCTGATTCATCGGCGAGCCGGACAGCGCCTGAACGTTCGCGTGCTCGGCCCGGAACACCCTGCAGGCGCGCTCGATCGCCAGCCGCTCGACCGCGTCCGTGAACTCCTGGCCGCCGTAGTACCTGCGGCCGGGATAGCCCTCCGCGTACTTGTTCGTCAGCACCGAGCCGTTGGCCGCGAAGACCTCCGGGTAGGTGTAGTTCTCCGAAGGGATCAGCTCGACGCCGCGCCGTTCGCGCTCCTCCTCGCCGGCGATCGCCGCCCACACCGCGGGATCGTTGCGCGTCAGCGCCTGTCGGTTCGAATCCACTACGCGGTCGGCCGCCTGCGATCTCGGCGGCCGCTGGCGGTACCTATTTGAGGGCCGCCTTCGCGGCCTCGAGCAGAACAGTCTCCGGGAGACGGACCCTGTAGTCCGGGTTCACGTAGTGGAACGCGATCCGGCCGTCCGTGTCGAGCACGAAAACGGCGGGCACCGGCAGCATGTGGTGATCGTCCCCGGCGTACGCCTCGAGGTCGAGCTGGTAGCTCTCGCGGTAGGTCCGCACCATCTCCTCGTTGCGGAACGCGATGCCGAAGGCCTGCGAGGCCTCCATGCCCCGGTCCGAGAGAAGCCGGTACTTCAGCTCGTTCTTGTCGACGGTAGCCTGCAGTTGGTCGACGACGTCCGGCGAGACCGCGAACAACTGATAGCCGAGGTTGATCAGATCCTGCTCTATCTCCTGCAACTGACCCAGTTGCGTGTTGCAGTACGGTCACCAGCCGCCGCGGTAGAAGATGAGGATCGTCGGCTGGGCCCTGGCCGCGGCGGCCAGGTCGACGAAACCGCCGTCGGTGGCGGGGAGTTCGACTTCGGGGACGGCGCTGCCGACCAGGAGCGGCCGGACTTCCTCGGCGGTTGTCGGCACGTCGGCGGCGAGCGCGGGAGAGGCGCAGACGAGGGCCGCGCCAGCCAGGAAAGCTCTCGTTTTCATGGCCCGGAGAGTAACACGCGGGCGGCCCGCCGGCGCTCGCGAATCTCGTCCCAGGGGACCACGCCGGTGCGCGTCGCCCAGTCGTTCCAGAGAGCGGCGAGGGCGGCGACCTGCTCCGGTTCCTCCGGCGCCAGATCGTTCGCCTCCGTGCGATCCGCGATCAGGTCGTAGAGCTCCCACGGTCCCGGGTGGCGGGACACGAGCTTCCACCTGCCGGAGCGGACGGCCCGGTTGCCCTCGTGCTCCCAGAACACCGCTTCGCGGTCGAGCGGCAGCGCCTGGAACGCCGGCAGCAGACTGACGCCCTCAACCGGGATGGAGCCGTTGCCTGCCCGGTTCGCCGGGTGGATGGCGCCGGCGGCGTCGAGCGCGGTCGCCATCAGGTCGATGACGTGGGCAGTTTCGCGCACGATGCCGCCGCCGTTGGCGATCCGTGCCGGCCAGTGGACGATCAGCGGCGAAGCGATGCCACCTTCGTGGACCCAGTGCTTGTACAGGCGGAAGGGCGTGTTGCTGGCGTGCGCCCAGTGCGGGCCGTAGCTCTGGTAGCTCGACTCGGGACCTGGTAACACCGCCGGGTCGTTGCCGACTGCCACCGGGCTGCCGTCGAGGGCTTGACGTGGGATCGCGAGGCCGGTCCACTGATCCGTCAGCACCTCGGCGCAGCCGCCGTTGTCGGCGAGGAAGAGAATCAGCGTGTTGTCGAGTCGGCCGGTTTCCTCGAGCGCCGCGACGACCTCGCCGATTCCGCGGTCCATCCGGTCGATCTGCGCGGCGTAGACCTCCATCGCGCGCTCGAACCAGGGCCGTTCCTGGTCGGGAACGTCCTCCCAGGCGGGCACTCTCGGGTCGCGTTGGGCGATCGGCCAGTCGGCGTCGATCAGCCCGAGTTCGATCAGTCGCTGCCGACGCTCGGCGCGAATCGCATCCCAGCCGGCGGCGTAGCGTCCCCGGTAGCGGGCGATGTCGTCCGGCAACGCGTGCAGAGGCCAGTGCGGCGCCGTGTGGGCCACGTACAGGAACAGCGGGTCGCCGCTCCGGTCGCCTGCCGCGTGCTCGCGCACGAACCGCACCGCGTGCTCAGAGATCGCATCCGTGTAGTAGTAGACGGGGGCTTCCGGGTGGTCCGGCGGCGTGAGTTCGACGGGTTCGTTGTCCTCGGTGAGGGAGATCGGGTCGTAGAAGCTGCCGGCGCCGTGAATCGTGCCGTAGAACCGGTCGAAGCCGCGCTGCCGCGGCCAGTTGTGGGTCGAAGTGAGTTCGTCGTTGCCGCTCCAGTGGCCCACGTGACGAGTCACATGCCACTTTCCCGACATGTACGTGCCGTAGCCCGCGGCTCGCAGCGCCTCGGCGACGGTGATCGCATTGGCCGCGAGGTCGCCGCGGTAGCCGGGCAACCCGTCGTCACCCATCATGTGGCCGACGCCGGCCTGGTGCGCGTAGAGGCCGGTCAGCAGGGAGGCGCGGGTCGGGCAGCAGCGGGCCGTGTTGTAGAAGTGGCTGAAGCGCAGGCCGTGCGAGGCCAGGCGGTCGAGGTTGGGCGTGTCGATCTCGCCGCCGTAGCTTCCCAGGTCGGAGAAGCCCATGTCGTCGGCCATGATGAGGACGATGTCGGGCCGAGGCGCGGAGTCCGTGCCGCCGCAGCCGAGGACGGTCAGCCCGGTCGTCGTGAGCGCCAGGGCGAGGGCGGTGCCACCGGCCGGCATCTTGCATGATGAAATCGGACGGCGCATGGACGGAGTGTACTTAGACAGCAGGTTGAGACGCGGTGGATCCGCGGCCTGCTTGCTGGCCGTTGCGACGCTCGTTCTCGTCGCGGCGCCGGCCGAGAGTCAGCGCCTGCTGACGCTGGTGCCGCGGGCGACGCAACCCGTCGCCGTCGCCGCCCAGGACTTCGGCCCGGACATCGCCCCGATCGCGGTTCAGGTCGACCTGGAGCTGGTGCGCGGCGAGCCCGGCCGGCTGGAGCTGCCGACGCCGGATGGCCGGTTGCTGGAGGCGGACCTCAGCGTCTTCGAGGATCGAGGCGGCGGAGACCTCATGTGGTCGGGCCGTGCTCCGGACGCCGGCTACGACAGCGTCGTGCTGACCGTCGAAGGCGGTCGCCTCGTCGGTTGGTTCGGTGAACCCGGCGGCGTGAGATACCGCATCAGCGCCCGCCCGGACGGTCGCGGTCGGATGGCTTCGGGGTCCGGTCCGCCGGGGCGGGAGCCGGAGGCCTTCTGCCCGGTGGGTGCGAGTCCGGATCCGCGAGGGCCGGGTCAGGCACGTTTGCCCGCCGCAGCGATGGCTGTCGACCTGCCTGCACGAGCGGGAGCGGCCCAGAACCACGAACAGCTCGACATTCTCGTCGTGTACACCGGCACGGCGGCCTTGAATTGGTCGAATCAGGGCGGCGTCCAGGCTTCGATCCGGAGTGCGGGCGACTACCTCAACATGGTGCTGCGCAACGGCGACGTGGGGGTCAGCGCGAGAATCGTCCACACGGCCCGGATCCCGGGACCCATCGACCGGGTCGCCCGGGACGGAACCGGCTTGTACGGTACGTCGATCATCACGCAGTTGCTGTACAACGGGGAAGCGCTTCGCCTGCGACGGGTGTATGGCGCCGACCTGGTCCACCTCTTCACCGGCGAGTCCCCGTGGGCGTTGGGAGGCGCCTGTGGCCAGCACTACCTCCTGTTTCGCGACGAAACCGCGGAAGAGTTCTCCGAGTACGCCTACGGCTGGACCTCCAACGCCTGTTTCGACGACGGGCCGATCTTTGCCCACGAGATCGGGCACGGACTCGGGGCGCACCACGATCCGGCGAACGGAGGTTCTCCGCAAGGCGCCTTCAGACCCTACGCTTTCGGTCACGGCAATCTTGAGCGCATCCCGAACGTCGGGACGGTCATGAGCTATACGGGGCAGACGGAACCGTACCTGTCGAGCGTGCGCATCAGACCCCAGGGGCGGGTGATCGGCGTAGCGAACGAGCGGGAGAACGAGCGAGCCCTGGGGGAGAGCATCCATCTCGGTGTGCGCTACGGCGACTTCGTAGCCCCCTTGCCGGCGGATGCGCCGGCGGCGCCGACGGACCTCCGCGTAGAGATGGCGAGCCGTGCCTCGGTGCGGCTCTCCTGGCGGGACAACGCGCCGGATGCGACCGGCTACGAGGCGACCTTCTGGCGAAGGGGCCAGGAGGACGAGCCGGCGAGGCGACGGCTGGAAGGTCGCGGGACGGCGGTTGTCAGTCTGCCTGGGGTGGGCGATGGTACGCGCTACTTCTTCTTCGTGACGGCGGTCAGGGGAGAAACCTACTCCGCGAGAAGCAGTATCGTGACGCTGGCTGCGCCCGGCGGCGAGCCGGCAGCCCCCTCGGAGGTAGCCTGGCAACTGGTCGCGAGCGAGGATCCCGTCCGGATGGGCACGCATTCCGTGCGCGTGAGTTGGGTTGACAACTCGGACGACGAGGTCGTCTTCGAGGTCCTGCTTCAGGACCTCTTCGGGAGGTTGTTGCGGCGCAAAGAAGCGCGTGCGAACACGACCTCGACGCTGATCTCGCGCCTGGCGCCAGGGGGCAGCTACCTGGTCACCGTGCGGGCCCTCGGCGTTGGGGGCGTGTCGGAAGTTAGCGAGACGGTGAGGGTCGATACGCCCCCCGCCCCTGGTCCGAGAGCCGTCTCCGATCTGACGGCTCGGGCCAGCGGAGACACCTCCGTTCGACTGACCTGGACGGACAACTCTTCGGGCGAACTGGGTTTTCGGGTGCTGGCGCTGGTTTCGGGCTGGTTCGGCCTGTTCGAGGCCGGAGCCGGCAGCGAGTCGATCGAGATCGAGGGGCTTGCCCGGGGCGGCAGCTATGTCTTCTTCGTGTGGCCCTACGACGAGGCGGGCCTGGGTGGCCGTAGCGTGACCAGTCTTTCGCTGGGAACCGTGCGCGCCGGTCCAGCGGCGCCGACGGGGCTCGCGTGTGGCGTCGCCGAAGGTGTCGGTCGCCTGACCTGGAAGGACAGTTCGAGCGGAGAAACCGGCTTCGAGATCCAGTATCGACCGGAGTACGAGACGCAGGACACGACGGTAGTGGGCGGTGGACGCTGGACGCGCGTTGCTCTGGTTCCCGCGAACACCACGTCGTTCAACCTGGACCGCAGCGAAGCCGTCGACTACCGTGTCTTCGCCTACAGCGCCGCCGGCTTCTCGCGGGCCAGCAACACGGTCAGGGGAATGCCGGCACCGAGCGGCGAACCGCCGGAGGAGGAAGATGGGGGGTTGAGGGTCGTTCCATCGGGCGAGACCGCGGTCGAGCTGACCTGGACCGGCCGGTGGGCGCGCGCGGCGCGTGGACCGCTGACGATCGAGGCGCGGAACCCGGCGCACGGCTGGATCGAGGCGGCGACGTCCGAACCGACCTCTGGCGGCACGACAGTCGGCGGCCTGGAGCCCGAAACGCCCTACACGTTCCGGCTTCGGTCCGGGGCGGCGGACTACTCTCCGGAGGCCAGTGCCACAACCGGCGGCTTCCACGGTGCCTGCCGGGCGGGGGCGGGCTACCTCTGCCTTCGTGACGGACGCTTCGAGGTGCGGGCGCACTGGAGCAGGCCGGACGTGCCGGAGGAGTTCGGCGCGGGCACGGCCGTGGCGGTCGACATCTCGGACGAGTCCGGGCTGTTCTGGTTCTTCGAATCCGGGAACATCGAGCTGGTCGTCAAGGTCCTCGACGGGCGGGCGATCAACGGCAGCTACTGGGTCTTCTTCGGCGCCCTGTCCGATGTCGAGTACTGGATCACGGTGAGAGACGCCGAAACGGACGAGCGGCGGACGTACCACAACCCGCCGAAAGAAGTCTGCGGCCAGAAGGACCTCCTGGCGTTCAGCGACATGGCTGCCGCGACGGATCCGTCCCGCGCGGCCGGCGGCGGCGCGGGCCGTCCGGGCTTCGACCTCCTGCGGATGAACGTGGCGTCCCTGGACCCCGGCGGCATCGAGCTCACGAGTGACGGTTCAGGTCTCTGCGAAGCTGGTGAAGAGCAACTCTGCGTGCTGGACGACCGGTTCTCGGTCGAGGTCGAGTTCATCGACCCGAACGTCGATGCGGACGTGCCGCAGGCCGCCGAGGTGATCCCGTCGCTGACGACGGGGAAGACGGGCTTCTTCTGGTTCTTCAGCCCCTCGAACGTCGAGCTGGCGGTGAAGATGCTGGACGGCCGGGGCGTGAACGGCAGGTTCTGGCTCCTGTACGGCGGTCTCTCGGACGTCGAGTACACGATCACGGTCACCGACACGGTGGCCGGCGGCACGGCGACCTACCGCAACGAGGCGGGGAGCATCTGTGGCGAGATCGACATCGAGGCGTTCTAGGAGCGTGCGCCGTAGAACGCAGCGAAGCGGGTTCTCGGGGGCACGCTCCGCCGTGCGGACGGGATGGGCCGAAACACCGAGTCTGCGAGGGGTTTGGGGGCGCTGAGTTGGATCGCGATACGTACCGAAGCCTGATCGGACAGTTCGCAACCGGCGTCACGGTCGTGACGACGAACGTGGACGGCCGGCTCCATGGAATGACCGCGAACGCCGTCTGCTCGCTGTCACTCGATCCGCTGCAGCTCCTCGTGTGCGTCGACCGGGAGTCGAACTGCTACGGGCAGATGCAGCGGGCGGAGGCCTTCGGTCTCAGCATCCTGGCGTCCGACCAGGAGGAGGTCTCGAACACGTTCGCTCGGACGACCGCGCCGGCGGCGGGCTCGCTGCTTGGCGTCTCCTTCCGGCAGGGAAGCCTGGGTGAGCCCCTGATCGAGAACGCGCTGGCCCACCTCGAGTGCCGGATCGCGGAGCGGATCGATGGCGGCGATCACATCATCGTGATCGGCGATGTGGTCGCCGGCGAACGGCTGCGCGACGCGGAGCCGCTGCTGTTCTACGGCGGCCGCTACGCCAGGCTCAGCCGCCGCTAGGCGACCAGGGGGCAGCTCGGGTCGAATTCCCGGTCCAGCGCGGCCAGCTCGACGATCGCCTCCTGAATGACCTGCTGGGGCGTCGCCCCCTGATCCACCCGGCGCAGCCACTGGATCGCCGGGTTGCCCTGGGCGAGCACCCCTTCGATCGGTTCGAGCAGCGAGGCGAAGCCGTGCCGATCCGCCGTCTCGGCGGCATCGTCGAGCAGGTGGCGGACCCAGTCCCGGAACGTGAGGGAGCGGCCGTCGACCCAGTTCACGCCGACGGCGTCGAGGCTCTTCGTGCCGGCGGCCCGCTCGTTGGCGGCGGCAAGCTCTTCGAGTTCGCGCGAGGACCGGTCACGCAGCGGATCGAGATCGGGCTGTTCCAGCACCTGCCAGACCCGGGCCTCGTAGAGCGCGGTGACCGCCTGGAGGACGTGGGGGTCGCTGATCCGGTCGCAGATCCGGAGTTCAAGGCGGTCCAGGACCCTTGGCGTCGCCGGCCCGTTCGGCCGGATGCCAAGCCACAGATGGCGCTGGTTCTGCATCGTGCCGCTCTCGAGCTGTTCGTCCATCCAGACCGCGAAGGTGGCGGCGTCGGGAAAGAACGGCACCCGCTCCGGGGTCAGCGGGAAGCGGAGCCAGCGACTCGAGTGCTGGCCGGTCGGTTTGCCGGCCAGAAAGGGCGAGGCCGCGGTCAGCGCCAGGAAGAGCGCCGCCTCGAGCCGCAGAACCCGGTAGGCGCGGAGCAGCTCGTCCGGTTCGTCGATGCCGAGGTTGATGTGGGTTGAGGCGGTCACGACCCGGTTGCCGTAGGCGTCCCGGATGTAGCGGTAGTAGGGGTTCTCGGGATCGGAGAAGTGGAACGAGTCGGGATCGGCCAGGGACAGCGCGCCGCCCGGTACCAGGGTGCAGCCGTGCTCCTCCTCCAGGTAGCGGCGAAGGGCGCAGCGCTTCGCCATCAGGCGGTCGATCAGGACCTGGTAGCTGCGGTAGGGCGCGGTCGTGAACTCGACGTTCCGGCCGTCCGGCTCGGTCGTGTAGCCGTCCATCGCCTCCTTGACCTGGGCCGAGAGCGGCACCACGTGGCCGTCGGAGGTGCCGGTGTAGACCTCCTCCTCGAGGCCCTTCAGCAACTGCCGGTGCAGCGATAGTTGGTCTGCGGTCATCGAGCTGCGGCGCCGGTCAGGGCGGGGACTCTAACAGTAGAGTCGCGGCGTCCGCGCCGCGCTGATGCACAGGGAACAGGCCTGTTTCACAAGTTGCTACGATCGCCGCCCCATGAAGATGAAGCTCGCCGTTGAGTTCCCGAGTGTCGTGTACCGCGAGGGTCCGGAAGCCGTCGCCCGATTGGCGACGGCGATGGATGAGATCGGCTTCGATCAGCTCGACATCTTCGACCACGTGGTCATGGGCCACGACACGGACGGCCGGGAGAAGAACCGCTACCCGGCGAAGATGCCGATCATGGAGGCGTTCGCGACTCTGGGCTACATGACGGCCTGCACCTCCCGCATCGGGCTCGGCACCGAGGTCCTCGTCCTGCCGCAGCGGGACCCGGTACTGGCGGCGAAGCAGGCGGCGACGCTGGACACGCTCTCCGGCGGTCGTCTGCGACTGGGACTCGGCGTCGGCTGGCAGGAGTCGGAGTACGAGGCCCTGGGCCAGAACTTCAGGAACCGCGGTCGGCGCATGGACGAGGCCATCGAGGTGCTTCGAGCCTGCTGGAGTCAGGACCCGATCGACTTCGAGGGCGAGTTCTACCGGGTCGAGGCAATGGCGATGGAACCGAAACCGCCGCGAGGCGCCGCGTTGCCGATCTGGATTGGCGGCCACAGCGGGGCGGCTCTTCGTCGTGCCGGACGGCTCGCGGACGGCTGGATGGGAGTCGCTTCGCCGGAGCTGTTCGAGAACGGCGATCAGTCCATCGCCGCGGTGCGCCGGTACGCCGAGGAGGCTGGTCGGGACCCGTCGGCGCTCGGGTTCCAGGCTCAGGTGTCACCGCCGCCGCGGCCCGGGAACGAAAGCGACCGGACCTTCTACACGGAGCCCGACCGTGTCGCCGCGGCCGCGGCGAAGCTCGGCGAGATGGGCTTCGACGGCGTGGCGCTGAACCTGACCGGCCTGTTTCTGGCCGGCGCCCGGACCGTCGACGCGATGATCGACGGCGCGGCCGCGCTGCACGGGAAGCTACGGGCTGAACTCGCCTGACTCGGCCTCGGCGCGGCTCCGACGCCACTGCAGCCAGGCGCCGATCATGAGCCAGGCGCCGATGGCGAGAAGGCCGACCGGCCAGAACTCCCACACCCGGTCCATGTCGTAGCCGAAGGTGTGGTCCAGCAGGAGGAGAAACCCCACGACGAAGAAGCCGACACCCCACAGCAGGCCGGACCGGCCCGCGGGCGCTACCGTCGCCTCGTCGTGGACGCCGAGATCGGGCACATGACCGTCTTCGATCAAGGTCGCCTGACGGTAGGCGTCGATCATGTTGAACAGCCACACGAAGGCGACCGCCATGCCGGCGAGGCCCACCTCGGTGGCGAGGTAGACCGCGGCCAGGGCGGCAAGAAAGAACTTGATGCCGCGCATGTAGAGGCCGTTGTAGAGGTGGCCCAGCCCGGGAAGGAGGGCGAGGATCACGGTCACCACGTGCCGGGCGGTGATCTGTCCCGCCGCCGGCTCCGGCGAAGGCGGTGCGGCCGTGCCGGGCGGAGGGGGCGGCGGCGCATCGGCAGTATCGCCGGCGGCAGCGCCGGTTGTGCTCGGGTCGGTCTCGGTCGTCATGCGAAGGTCCTCTCCAGGTCGGTGGATCGACCGCGCGGGTCGGGGAGTGATTCGTTGGTTTCGGGTCGTTCCTCGCCTGAGTTCCAGGCGTCCAGCGGGAGCAGCTCGGTGAGGCCGCGGAAGGCGTCGGCCGATGACTCGAAGGCTCCCAGGAACCAGGCCTGGACACGGTCCGTCGGCACGGTCAGGGTCTTCTCGAACAGGCCGGTTGGCCGGAAGCGCTCCTGGAGCGCGCCGAAGCCGGCCTGCATTGACGTGCCGGCTCGAGCCGCCGGTTCAAGAACATGCTGTCCGGCGACGGCGCGCAGCCCGGATGAGGCCTTGCGACCAAGAGCGACCGGATCGCCCACGGCGAGAGTGAGTGCGGCGGCGAGGAGATAGCTCGCGGCGACGGCGGCGGCCGGGCCGCGCCGGGCCCTCGGGACCGTGGGACGACCCACGGCGCGGTCTCGGGGGATCTCGAGCAGGCGCTGCACCAGTGGTGCCGAGGGTTCGAGGCGGGGCCAGCGAACCGATTCGAGGTCGACGGTGCGCGCCTCGCCGTCACGGTCGAGCGATTCTCCGAGCGCGATGTCGAGGAGCGACCGCCGGAGTTCCTCCGGTAGCTGGAAGTCGGCGCCGAGACTCTTCATCGGTACGTCCCGTCGCGATTCGGTGTCCGATCGCCCAGGGCCCGTCGGCGCCGGTCGACCCGGCGCATCAGTTCGAGCCGCGCTCGCCGCAGGCGGGACTTCATCGTCCCCTCGGGCAGGTCGAGGAAGGCGCAGATGTCGGCGTAGCTCAGGCCCTGCAGGTCGCGGAGCATGAGGATCTCGGCGAACGACTCCGGCATTTCCTCGATCGCCCCGTAGATCAGGCGCAGCTTCTCTTTCCGTTCCGCCCGGGCAGCCGGGTCGCTGTCGCCGGCCTGGTGCTTCAGAATCTCCTCCGAAACGACGACTACCCGCCGCTCGGTCCGGGTCCGCCGGTAGTGGTCGACGCAGAGGTTGCGGGACAGGCGGAGAGTCCAGCCGGCAAGCGGCACGTCGCCGCGGTAGCGGCCGAGGTTGCGGTAGAGACGCAGGAAGATCTCCTGGGTCAGGTCCTCGGCCTCGGCCCTGTTGCCGGCGAACTGGAAGGCGATGTTGTAGATGCGCCGGCCGTAGCGCTCGATCAGCTCGGCCCAGGCGTCGGCGTGGCCCGCGGCGGCGCGCCGGGCGAGGAACAGGTCGGGGTTGGGACCCGGTGGCGGTTGGGTAGAGGCCATCGTTCTCTGATCAGGAAGACGCATGATGCCCGGCCGAAGTTGCCTGGATCCTGCATAATCCCGGTCCCGAACCTCCCCGTCTCCGCCGGGCCTGGCCCGTGCCCGGGGGATCGCCATGCCGGAACGACGCCGCATCCTCGTTACGAACGCCCTGCCCTACGCCAACGGCCCGATTCACCTGGGTCACATGGTCGAGGCGGTGCAGACGGACGTCTGGTGCCGGTTGCAGCGGATGCGCGGCCGTGAGTGCTACAACGTCTGCGCGGAGGATGCCCACGGTACGCCGATCATGCTGCGCGCCGAGCGGGAGGGAATCACGCCGGAGGAACTGATCGACCGGATGGCGGAAGAGCACCTGGAGGACTATCGGGCGTTCTCGATTCACTTCGACGACTACTACACGACACACTCTCCCGAGAACCGGAAGCTGGTCGAGGAGATCTACGGGCGGCTGCGTGATCGGGGATCGATCGACCGGCGGACGGTGCGCCAGTTCTACGACCCGGAGCGGGAGATGTTCCTGCCCGATCGCTTCATCAAGGGCACCTGCCCGCGCTGCGGCGCGAAAGACCAGAACGGCGACAGTTGCGACGAGTGCGGCTCGACCTACCAGCCTTCGGACCTGATCGATCCCCGTTCGATCGTCACCGGCGCCCTGCCGGTCGAGAAGGAGTCCGAGCATCTGTTCCTCCGCCTCTCCGACTACGAGGAACTGCTGGAAGGCTGGGTCGGCGATGGCCGCCTGCAGAGCGAGGTCGTCAACAAGCTCCGGGAGTGGTTCGACGACGGACTGCGCGACTGGGACATCTCCCGGGACGCGCCCTATTTCGGGTTCGAGATCCCGGATGCCCCGAACAAGTACTTCTACGTCTGGGTCGACGCGCCGATCGGCTACATGGCCAGCTTCCGCCGATTCTGCGACCGGAACGGCGTGGGATTCCAGGACTTCTGGGAACCGGACAGCGATGCGGAGTTGTACCACTTCATCGGCAAGGACATCCTCTACTTCCACTGCCTGTTCTGGCCGGCCATGCTCCATGGCGGCGGCTACCGAACACCGTCGTCGGTGTTCGTCCACGGCTTCCTGACCGTCGACGGCGCCAAGATGTCGAAGTCGCGCGGCACCTTCGTCATGGCGCGCACCTACTTGGAGCACCTGGACCCCGAGGCCTTCCGCTACTACATCGCGGCCAAGTTGAGCAACGGGCTCGCCGACATCGACCTCAACCTGGAGGACTTCGTCCTGCGGGTGAACTCCGATCTCGTCGGCAAGGTGGTGAACATCGCCAGCCGCTGCGCCGGCTTCCTGCACCGGCAGTTCGACGGCCGGCTGGCGGCGGCGCTCGACGCGCCCGAGCTGGCGGCAGCGGCCGCCGCGGAAGCGGAGGAGATCGCCGAACTCTACGAAGGCCGCGACTACAACCGGGCGCTTCGCCGCGTCATCGCGCTCGCCGACCGCGCCAACCGCTACATCGACGATCGGCGGCCCTGGGAGGCGGCGCGCGACCCGGAACGGGCCGCGGAGGTGCAGGCCGTCTGCACCACGGGTCTCGAGCTGTTCCGCCAGTTGGTCGTGTTCCTGAAGCCGGTCGTGCCGGCGATCGCCGGCCGTGCCGAGACCTTTCTGCGGACGGGTCCCCTGGTCTGGGACGACGTTCACACGCCGCTGCTGGACCGCGAGATCGGTCCGTTCGAGCCGCTGCTCACACGGGTGCGGCCCGAGCAGGTAGCGGCGATGATCGCGGCTTCGGGTGAGGACGGCGCCGGGTGAGGCGATGACGGCCGCCGCTACCGCGGTCGTGGCTGACCGTCTGACCAAGGTCTACAAGGTCTACGCCAGCCCCTGGGGGCGGCTGCGGGAGGCAGTGACCAGACGGCCGGCGCACGTACCGTTTCGGGCGCTGGACGACGTCAGCTTCGAACTGCCCGCCGGCGAAGGGCTGGGCGTGGTGGGGGAGAACGGCGCCGGCAAGAGCACCCTGCTCAAGATCGTCGCGGGTGTGACCCGGCCGACCTCGGGCGAACTCGGCGTCGAGGGCCGGGTCGCCTCGATCCTGGAACTCGGCTCGGGGTTTCACCACGAGTTCACGGGCCGCCAGAACATCCGCCTGAGCGCCGCGATCGTGGGGCTGGACGAACGGGAGCTCAGGGAGCGGACCGGCGACATCATCGAGTTCAGCGAGCTGGGGCCGGCGATCGATCAGCCCGTCCGCTCGTACTCGACGGGAATGACGATGCGGCTCGGCTTCTCGATCGCCGTCCAGGTCGAGCCGGACATCCTGGTCGTCGACGAGGCGCTCTCGGTCGGTGACGGCTACTTCCAGAAGAAGTGCATGGACCGGCTCCAGGGATTCGTCGGCGGCGGTGGCACACTGCTGTTCTGTTCCCACGCGATGTACTACGTCACCGCGTTCTGCCAACGGGCGCTGTGGCTCCGCCAGGGCGAGGTGGCCGCCTCCGGGCCGGCGCTGAGCGTGGTCGGTGAGTACGAACGGTTCCTGATGGCCAAGAGTGACGAGAGCGCCCGGGCGACAGACGAGGGCGCCGATCCGGCAACCGCGCAGGCCCGGATCGTGGCCATCCGGCCCCACGGCGCCGCCCGGCGGCGGGCTTCGGAACCCTGGGCCCTCGAGGTCGAGTGGGAGAGCCGTGAAGAGGAGTTGGGTTTTCACCTCGCCGTGGGCCTCGACACCGCGGACGGCGTCCAGGTCTGCGCGTTCACGACGGAGCGGGCCGGACTTCCACCAGTCAGGGGCAAGGGCCGCCACCGGGCGGTGGTGACGGTGCCGCGGCTGCCGATGACGAAGGGGGACTACTCGGCCTGCGTGTTCCTGCTGGACGAGGAGTCCCTGCACGTCTACGACCGCAAGGTGGCGGCGAACGTGCTGGAGATCGAGGCCGAGCGTTTCGAGCCGAGCCTGTTCGACGTGTCGCACGAGTGGGAACTCGATGGCCGGGGGCCTGGAGCCTGCGGGGAGGACGCTTCATGAAGGTACTCGTGACCCGGCCGATTCCGGAACCGGCGGTCGAGCGGCTGCGCGCGGAGCCGGGGATCGAGACGCGGATCCTCGAGGAGGACGCGGCTATGGACCGCGCGACGCTGCTCGACGCCGCGACCGAGGCCGGGGTGATTCTGGCCCTCCTGACGGAGCGGATGGACGCGGAGCTCTTCGACCGGGCGAGCAACCTGCGCATGGTCGCGAACATGGCGGTCGGCTTCGACAACGTCGACACCGAGGCGGCGGAGGCCCGCGGCATCTGGGTGACGAACACGCCGGGCGTGCTCGACGGCGCCACCGCCGACCTGGCGATGGCGCTGCTGCTCGCGGCGGCTCGTCGATTGCCGGAAGCCGAGCGGTTCCTGCGCGCCGGCCGCTACCGGCGCTGGGGGCCAATGCTGCTGACCGGCCAGGAGGTTCACGGCCGGACGCTCGGCATCCTCGGAATGGGTCGCATCGGCGAGGCGGTGGCCCGCCGCGCGCGGCTCGGGTTTGAGATGGAGGTCCTGTACTGGGACGAACGGGGCCGGCCGGAGCTCGAACGCGTGCTCGGCGTCCGGCGCACCGATCTGAACGAGTTGCTCGGCGCCGCCGACTTCGTCTCCATCCACCTGCCGCTGACCGAAGGGACGACCGGCCTGATCGGCCGGGACGAACTCGCCCGGATGAAACCGACCGCCGTGCTGGTGAACACCGCCCGCGGGCCGATCGTCGACGAAGAAGCGCTGGCGGCGGCGCTTCGCTCGGGCGTCATCTGGGCCGCCGGCCTGGACGTCTTCGAACGCGAACCGGAGGTCCACGCGGACCTGCTCGACCTCGACAACGCGGTCCTGCTGCCCCACATCGCCAGCGCCTCGATCCCGACCCGCCTGGCCATGGCCCAACTCGCCGTGGACAACGTCCTCGCCCTGCACCACGGCGAAGACCCACCGACGCCGGTCGTCCGCGGCACGCGTTGAAGGCCGCCCGCGTGGGGTCAGGGGAGGGGGTCCCGGACGGCCGCTCACCCCCGCTCGGTGGATGTGGGGATTGGGGTTCGCTTCGGTCGCCTGCGCTCCGTTAGTGCGGTGCTGGGGGGGATGTCGTCGGGAGTCGCTTGGCTCCAGCCCGCCGGGACCCCCTCCCCTGACCCCACGCGGGCTGATGTCGTCGGTCCGCGGGAGTCAGGCGCCGATGCGGAAAGAACGGGCGCCCCGGAAGCCTGTGTCGGTGGCAGCGAAGTGGGGCGCCTCGTGCCGGAAGAGGTTCGGGTGGAGTTCCTGTGGCTGGAGTCGGAAGGAGCCGCCGCAGAGGATGCGCTGGTCATTGGTTTCGGGACCCTCGGCGACCCACTCCCAGACGCTGCCCAGCATCCCGTGAAGGCCGAAGTCGTTGGCCTGCCGGTGTTCAGGGTGCTGGACGCGGGCTTCGGAGTTGCCGGCATGCCAGCAGTGGCTGTCAATGGCCTCCGGGGTGGCGGTCCAGGACGGCTGGTCGTCGGGGGTCGAGTGACCCCGGCACGCATAGAGCCACTCCGTGCGGGTCGGCAGTCTTATCGGCTTGCGTGACACCTCGGCGTACCAGCGGCAGTAGGCGTGGGCCTGGTTCCAAAGTTCAGCCACATACGCGCGGTGAGGTCGGCGGGCTCCCGGGCGGGCGCCGCCGTTCTCAAGGCGCTGCGTTGGAGCGGTGGCGCCCATCCGCCTGTCAATGCAGGCGGATGGGCCCTCCGTTTACGGACTCGTCGGTCAGGAAGAACAGGATCGCCGCGTTCGGGCGCAGAAGTCCCCAGCCCCAGGCTTTGGCGTCGTCGACGAACCGGGGTTGCGCTCGGTCACGCCCGCCGGCATCGCTCAGTCTCTGCGGTGGTCAGGCCCGGAGTCAGTGGATTCCAGTTGAGTTCCGCGGCGCGCCAGTTCTTCCTTGGCTTGTTGCAGGCGCTTCAGGATACTTGCCGATTTCTGCTCAGACATCGCCCATCGCTGTTGGACAGCCAGCGCTGCAAGGTAGAACTCATGAACCAGAGTGTCGTCTTCCGTTTCGTGAATCAACTGTAACAGGTCGTGGCGCGCATCCAGGAGTTCACGTCGGCTGGGTGCCTCGAACCCATCGTACCGGTCCAGCAGGGCTTGGGCGTCCCCTAGTGCACGTTCGGATCTTTCGGCAAAGGTCTCTGGAACGGGCTTGCCGGCCATTCGTAGCAGTGCCGTGGTATCGCCCTTCGTGTAAGCGACTTCTATCCGGTCGATGAGTTCGCGTCGAAGCTCGACAAGGTCGGTTTCCTCCGCCACGAGCGCGGTTGCGATCAGTGCGGCAACTGCCGCCAACATGCTGGTCTTGGTCGCTTTCAAATCAAACCTCCTCTATTCAGCTCGGCATAGGGCAAGAGAACGGGTAACTTCACCAAGGACGTGCAGCGCATCGAGACAGGGAGGAGGCAAGGTATAGCGAGCGCCTACCATATGCCCCTTGTCGGGGCCCATGTCGGGACAGTCGGCGTGCACATGGTTTGTAGCTTCTTCAAGTAGGTCAAGTAAGTGTTGGCAGGGGTCTTCTTCCTGCTCCTGCTCCTGTTCCGGCTCCGGCTCCGGCGTTACACAGAAGCCAAAAGCGGGGTCCCAGACTTGAGGGGGGATGCAGTGGCTGTTGATGGCTGGAGGCCGCGGAGTTCTGCGCGGCTTCCTCTCGCATCTGCCATCCTGAGAGCGAATCCGGCCCGCGGAACAGTCGGCGTTCCTGGCACAGGGCCTGCGTCCTTCGTCCCGGCTTGCAGACACAATGCCGTCGACACCGTCGTCAAACGGCGCGGTGACCAACTCGCGACGAGGCTCAAGAACGTTCGGCTCGTCCAGCTCTTGGGCGACAAGCACACTAGCTGCAACAACCACCGCGATGAGCGTAACCCCGAGCGCACCACCAACACAGCGGTTCTTCTTCATTGGAGGACCTCCTGTTGTGGAGGACCTCCTGTTGTGGAGGACCTCCTGTTGTGGAGGACCTCCTGTTGTTTTCAACTCGGAATAGTTACCACAGCCTGTTCCGCATGTCAAACTCGACGCCGTCCCACGAGCGTTGATCCGTGGCGGACTCAGGTGCCGATGCGGAAAGAGCGGGCGACCCGAAAGCCAGTCTCGTCGGACGCGAAACCGGGTACTTCGTGCTTCATGGGGGCGGGCTGGAGTTCCTGTGGCGGGAGGCGGAACGAGCCGCCGCAGAGGATGCGCTGGTCATTGGTTTCGGGACCCTCGGCGACCCACTCCCAGACGCTGCCCAGCATCCCGTGAAGGCCGAAGTCGTTGGCCTGCCGGTGTTCAGGGTGCTGGACGCGGGCTTCGGAGTTGCCGGCATGCCAGCAGTGGCTGTCAATGGCCTCCGGGGTGGCGGTCCAGGACGGCTGGTCGTCGGGGGTCGAGTGACCCCGGCACGCATAGAGCCACTCCGTGCGGGTCGGCAGTCTTATCGGCTTGCGTGATACCTCGGCGTACCAGCGGCAGTAGGCGTCGGCCTGGTTCCAACTGATGCCGACGGCGAGATCCCGGTCACCGGAAGAGAGGGGGGATCGCCGGTGGTCGGGGTCGAAGGCTTCGAACTGCTCGTTCGTCACCGGCCACTTGCTGAGGTAGAAGGGCTCGACCGTCACCGTTCGTCCGTCGATCAGGATTTCGCCGCCCGGCACGAGCCAGAGGATCGTGCGCGGGACGTGGGCGTAGGAGCGGGGCAGCGGGTTGCTGCTGCTGGCCACGACCTCTAACCCGGGCTGCTTACGCCGTTCAGGAAGGGCGGCTGCCGAACACCTTCGGCGTCGGCATCCGGGCGCGGATCGACTCGAGTTCGTCGACCGTCACGGTCGAGATCCCGTTCTTGCGGCAGTGGGACTCGACCGAGCGCACGACCATGCCGCGGACGAAGGCCGGCACCCGCTTCATGCGGGCCTCGGCTTCGGGCTCCCAGGCGATGCTGGTCGAACTGTCTTCGCCGTAGCGGGCGAGAGAGGCCAGCCCCGTGCGGTCGTCGAACGCCTGCAGTTGATCCGCCGTGAACGAGCCGGGTTCGTGGGTGCAGAGTGGATCCTCCGCCATCAGGTCGCCGGTCATCCCGAAGGCCCGGGCCCGGCAGCCGCCGCAAACCGTCGACAGCTCGCAGGAGCCGCAGCGGCCGCCGAGATCGTTGCGACGCCGGATCGACTGGAAGAGGTCGGAGTCGTTCCACAGGTCCGAGAGCGTTGACCGCTTCAGGTTGCCGCCGAACACCGGCAGGTAGGGGCAGGGCGTGACGTCGCCGTTGGGTCGGATCCCCATGTAGTGGGTTCCGGCCGGGCAGCCGCCGGCGCCGGCGTCGTACGCCTTGAGGAAGGGCGAGTCCGGGTCCCCCGCGAGCAACTGGCGGACGTAGTGGGGAGCGCATTTCGCGTTGACGACCATGCGCCCGCGGTAGTTGCGCTGGATGGACGTGAGGGCGGCCAGCACGTCGTCGTAGTCGGACGGCGAAAGGTCGGAGACGAACTGGCCGCGGCCTGTGGGAACCAGGAAGTACAGGTTCCAGACCCGGGCCGCCAGCTCGCTGTAGGCGAACTCGGCGATCTCCTCGAGTTGACCGCGGTTGTGAGCCCCGGCGGTGGTTTGGATGATGAAGGGCAACCCGGCCGTGGCGAGGTGGCCGGCGCCGTCGACCGTGTTCTGCCAGGCGCCGCGAACCCGCCGGAAGCCGTCGTGAACCTCGGCGTCGAGGGCGTCGAGAGACAGGGCGAGACCGCGGACGCCCTCGCCGGCCAGTATCCGGGCCAGGTTCTCGGTGATGCGCACGCCGTTGCTGCCGACGACGACCCAGAGGTCGCGCTCTGCCGCGTAGCGCACGATCTCCAGGATGTCCCGGCGCAGCAGCGGCTCGCCGCCGGTGAGGATGACCAGGGCTTCGGGGGCGAACTCGCAGATGTCGTCGATCACCTTGCGGCACTGGTCGGTCGAGAGCTCCGAGCGGTCGGCGAAGTTCGCGGTCTGGACCAGAGGCTTGCCGCCGGCGTCGAGGTAGCAGTGCTCGCAGGCCAGGTTGCAGCGGTAGGTCAGGTTCCAGGAGATGACGTACGGCCGCGCGAAGGCGGTCGGGTTCACGCTCGCCTGCCGCTCCAGGGGTGACACCGTCATCGCCGGCTCCAGGCGGTCAGGCGATACCGAAGAACGAGCGGGCGCGTTCCAGGACGGCCGCGTCGACTTCTTCGTAGCCGTGGTCCTCGGCGAACTTCTCTATCCCCGCGACCGCCGAGGCGCGGACGATGTCCGGGATGTTGGCGAGCCGCTCGCGGGCCTCGGCCGTCCAGGGAATGCCCTCCGGAGCGCCATTGCCGCTCTCGACCGGGCTGGCGCTCTCACCGGCCCGTGTGCCGGTCATCGGAACGCCCATGTCGGCCAGCATGCCGGTGAACGGGCACTTCGACGCGGCCGCGGCCGTCTCGGGATCTTCAGCGGCGCCGATCTTCACGCCCAGCGATCCGACGACCTGGGTCTCGTGCGGGTTCGTCATCATCGCCATTTCGGCCGAGCAGGCGGGGCAGGCGTAGACCAGGGCGACCGAACCGCCCTCGGGACCGATCGCGTGCTTGAGCTTCATCTGCTCGTCGCAGGGTACGCAGAGGAACTTCATCAGATCTCCGGATCAGCCGGCCCGGCGCTCGGCGAGGCCGCTCAGGATGGAGTCGGCGGCGGCCTCGATCGCGCGGACCGCCGGCCCCCGCGGCAACTCGGGGTCGCCGGCATCGGAGGCCGCGGCCAGTCGCGGATCGAACGGTATCGAAGCGAGCACCGGGAGTCCAAGCCCGGGTGTCGTGCCGGCAGGGCCGTCGAACAGGGTCTTCACCTCGTCGCAGCTTCCGCAGTAGTAGCCGCTCATGTTCTCGATCACGCCGAGCGTCGGGTTCGGGGTTCGTCGCAACGCGGCGGCCGAACGCGCCACGACGCCTCGGGCCAGTGCGGTCGGAATGGAGACGAGGACGAAACGGGCTCCCGGGCCCAGGACCTCGGCGTACTGGAGCGTGCGCTCGGCGCCGGGCGGCAGGTCGATCAAGAGGACGTCGAGACGTCCCCAGTCGGCGAGGCCGAGCAGCTGCTGGAACAGGTTGAACTCGCGAGTGGCGCGCCAGACATGGGAGTCGCCGCGGGCAACGCTGGCGAAGTCCAGGTCCTCCGACTCCGGCACCGCGGAACCCATCGAGACGACGCCGAGTCCGGTCGCGGTTCGGGGCAGAGCCATGCCGCGCCCGCCCGGAAGCAGGGCCGCGTTCTCGAGGCCGGCGAGCCGCGCCTGGCAGGGTCCGTTCAAGTCGGCGTCGAGGACGGCGCAGCGGCGGTCGCGGCGCTCCATTGCCAGGGCCAGTTGCATGGTCAGGGTGCTCTTGCCGACGCCGCCCTTGCCGGAACCGATGGCGACGATGTGCTCGACTCCGGCCAGGGCCTCGGCGATGCGCTCCCGTTGCCGGCCGACCTGGCCGGCGATGTCGGAACCGCCGTCCTCGATCAGGTCGAAGTAGCTCTTCATCGCGCTAGGGAGAGTAGCAAGTCCCTCAGCCGGGGGCTGCGTCGCTCTCGTAGCGAATCGTCCTGGCGCCGGGTCTGAAGCCGACCTCCTCGAGGCGGCCGGCGGGGGCCTCCGACGGATGGACCCGTGGCAGGTGGAGCGAACGCCCGGCGCGGTTCGCCGCGATGGCGAGCAGCGAGCGCAGGAGCGCGGGAACTGGCATCTTGCCGCCGAGGGCGAGGATCTCCAGCGGTGTCCCCGCTGGCGGGGCCGCCAGGAACGGCAGGGGCTTCTCCGCGTCGCCGTCGCCCCGGTGGAGCAGCCAGGCCTCGAAGCCCCGGTCCGTGGCGATCGCAAGGCCCCGCGGCCGGTCACGGAGGTTCCGGATGCTCAGGGGAGAGCGCTGCCAGCAGCGGTCGAGCTCCGGAACGACCTCGAAGTCCTCCTGCGAGACGAGTTCGGCGGCGGCAACGCCGGCGACGAGGTCGACGCCGGGGACAACCGCCGGCGCCTCGCCTGCGTAGGCGTAGTCGGTCAGGACGTCTCGCTCGGTGAATCCGCAGGCTTCAAAGAAGCGGCGGCCGAGGGCGTCGTCGTCCGGCAGTTCGACGAGCATCAGGGTCGGTTCGAGGATCGCCATCTTCTGGCCCAGCGAAGTCATCATGTGGCGGCCGTGACCCCGGCGGCGATGGTCCGGGTGGACGGCGACGTGGAGCACCAGGCTGGCGATCGGCTCGCGCTTGGCGGCGATCAGGACGCCGATCGGGTCGGATCCCTCGAAGGCGACCATGCAGCTGCTGGTCCAGAGGTTCATCTCGCGGCCCAGCCGTTTCATGTGGTCCACCGTCAGGCTCCAGGGCCGGGCGCCGGAGCCGACGTTACAGCGCTCGTACGCGTCGACGATGAGGGGGACGTCGTCCGAACGGCAGAAGCGGTAGGCGGTCACCCCGCTACTCCGTCCGCGGCGCCGCCGCGGTCGCGAGCCTCGCGGGGGAGGGCGGAGAAGCGCTCGGCTCCTGTTCGGGGATGCGCAGGATCAGGAGGATCAGCATGGAGAAGAGGTACAGGCCGACGAAGGTGGTGAAGGCCAGGTCGTAGCTGTGGAACCGATCGTAGACGTAGCCCGCGAAAGGGACGCCGACCACCTGAATCGGCAGCAGCATGGGGCTCATCAGGCCCATCACGCGGCCGAAGGAGCGGCGGCCGAAGCAGGCCCCGATCAGCGTTCCCCACAGCGGCATGATGCCGCCCATGCCGAGGCCGAAGACGGCGACGGCGCCGAGGACCGCCGGATAGCTCTCGGCTCGCAGCAAGCCGGCGGCGCCGGAGCCCATCAGGCCGACCGCCAGCCACAGGGCGCCGCGACTGCTTAGCCGGTCGCTGATCCACCCGAACACGACCTTGCCCAGGACGCCCATGGCCGCGATGGTGGACAGGCAGAAGGCTGCCTCGACTGGCGGGAAACCCAGATCCGTCGCGTGGGCGATGATGTGGGTGAGGATGGCGGAGTTGGCGCAGAAGCACATGGACACGACGAGGACGATGACCCAGAAGTTGCGGTTCGCCAGCGGCTGCATCCACTCGAGTCGGGGCCTGCGGGGTGGGGCGCCGCTGACCGTCGGCAGGGGTGCGACGGGTTCGACGCCCGCCGGACCTTCGCCCGGCGCCGGCGCCGGCGTCCAGTCGCCGGCCAGGGAAGTCGCCGCTCCATCGGGGTGCAGGCCGACGTCCTCGGGACGGTCGACGACCCAGCGCCGCACCGCCGGCAGAACGAAGAGAAGGGTCAGCGCACCGTAGAGCACGAAGGTGCCGCGCCAGCCGATCAGGTCGATCAGGCGGGTCGCGACGGGAGCCATCACGACACCCGAGAGGGAAATGCCCATCGTGGCGATGCCGAGCGCCATGGCGCGCTGGCGTACGAACCAGTTCGCGACCAGGGTCGAGGCCGTCACCCCGCCGATCAGCGCCGCGCCAAGAGCCAGGAAGGTGCCGAGGACCAGGTAGAACTGGACCAGGTTCTGGACCGTCGCCGTCAGCAGCAGGCCGAGCGCCAGCAACCAGGCGCCGGCCGTCATGATCCGCTTCGCGTGTCCCTGGTCCAGGGCATGACCCAGGAACGGCGCGACCAGGCCGTTCGTCACGCCGAACACGGCGACGCCGATGCCGACGCCGACCCGGCCGCCCCCGAAGTCGGAGGTCAGGGCGACGAAGAAGGCGCTGAACGAGTAGAAGCCGAAGCCGACGGAGACGAAGAGCGCCAGAAAGGAGACGAAGATGATCTTCCAGCCATGGAAGACCATGCCGGTGGGGGGAGTCGGCAGGGCTCTATGCCAGCAGGTCGTCCAGCTTGAAGACCGCTGCCGCGTTCTCGCGCAGGAACTTCGGCCAGACGTGGTCGCGGAGCGGGAGGTCGTCCATCTCGGTGAAGATGCGCTCGTAGGAGAGGCCGGGGAAGTAGCCCGCGTACATGAACTTGTTGGGTCCCCGCTTGTTCGCGAACTCGCGGTCACGGCTGAGCCGGCGCACGGCCTCCATGCCCATGCCGGCGCCTCCGGCCGGAATGTCGAGGAACAGGTCGACGACGCCGATGTCCTTTGGTCTACCCATGTTCGCCCTCAGTGATTCCGGCGGGCTGCGCCGGAGTGGTGCCGGCGAAAGGGAACTCAGGCTTCCGGTTCGCCGGCCTTGCGCTTCTCGTCGAGGGCCGACATCAGGCCGACCTCGTTCAGGTAGGTGCCGGCCTTCGCGTCCTTGGCCGCCTCGACCTGCGCCTCACTCGCGCCGGCTTCGGCGAGCGCGGAGAAGGGGCATCTGCCGGCCGCGGTCGCGGCCTTTGCTTCGGCCTCGGCAACCTCGGCGGCGGGCGATTCCTCCGTCTTGCCGATCTCGTAGGCCGCGATCATCTGTTCCATCAGCTCCCGGCCGAGTGCGATGCCTTCCTCGACCGTCTTGATGCCGATCTTCGCCACGTGCTTCTCGCGGGCCACCACCTCGACTCGCTCCTGGGTGCGGTCCCGCATGAAGCCGGCGGGAACCCGGAGGATGCGCTCGGTCGCCTCATCGGTCCATTCGAAGGTCGAGAGGAGCGGCACGCGGTCCTCGTCGCGGGCGACCAGCTTGCGCTCGTCCGCGGGCGCCTCGGCGTTGCCGTTGCCGTTGGCCTGGGTCGCCTGCTCGCGGGCCTCGATCGTCACCGGCTCGCCGGTCTCGTCCTCGATCATCACGCGCGCGAACTCGAATGTCACGGTGGGCAGCTTGCTCATCCGCGCCTTCTTCTCGATCCGCGCCTTGGCGCGACGCCGGCGGTAGGCGTCCTCGATCGTCTTGAGGGCCAAACGGGCGTCGGCGGTCCACTTCAGCTTGCGGCCGTCGTAGGTCGTCTCGACCTCGAGACCGCCCTCCATCTCGGCGATCCGTTCCAGCATCTCTTCGGTAATCTGCTCGAAGGACTCGCTGCCGCAGACGGCGCATCGCACCGGGTCGGGCTCGGCCGAGGTGACGCCGCACTTGCGGCAGATGAAGGTCGGCCGGCTGCGCGCGAGCTGCAGGGCGATCTTCTCCGCCAGGGCCTCCGTCTCGCGTGCGGTGTACTTCGGCATGTAGCGGTCCATCGCCTCGTCGAGCACGTCGCTCGAGATCACGCTGTGGCCCTGCTCGACCGCCAGGCGGTACAGGGCGGTGCGGGCGATGCCGCGCACCTGTTCCGGAACGCGCTTGAAGCGCTCCTCGGCTTCGGGGGTCCAGCGGATGCTCTCCTCGGCCTTGACGTCGAGTTCCGGGTGCTCCAGGCGAGTGGTCAGGAGCAGGTCGCAGGGGCAGGCGCGGAGCAGGTTCTCGGCGTTGCTGCCAAGGCCGGACTCGCTCTCGTCGCTGTGGACGCCGACGCGGCCGATGACGAGCATCCACGGGTCGATCTTCCGGGCGTGGTCAAGGACCTTCTGGAACGCCTTGCCGTCGAGGAGCGTCTTTGTCAACTCGACGCCCACCTCGGTCGCCATCGTCTCGGCGACGTCCAGGTGGGACTGGTAGATCTGCGCCAGACCCGTATCGATGATCTCCTCGTGGAGCTGGTTCTGCTCCTCGAACCGGAAGATCTTCGCCGCGCGCTCGGTGAGCACGTTGACGACGCCCTTGAACACCGAGTAGTGGAGGTAGGGGTCGTAGACCGAGATCGCCTCGACCTTCTTGCCGAAGGTCTTCGCCAGGTCGATCGCGGTCATCAGCGCTCCGAAGGACTGGGGCGAACCGTCGACGCCGACCAGGATCGTGTCGCGACCGTCGGCCTCGGCCTCCGCCTGGTGGCCATGCCCGTTGCCGTTGCCGTTCGTGGTCCCGGCCTTCGCCGGCAGCCGCTTGATGACCAGCACGTCCCTGTCGGCGGTGCGGGCGACGCGCTCGCAGACGGAGCCGATCTGCGTGTCGCGGACGCGGCCGATGCCCATCACGCCGAGCACGGTCAGGTCGTAGCCCGACTCACGGATGTCGCGGACGATCTCGACGTGGTGCTTGCCGTCCATCATCTTCGGCTCGAACTCGAGGTCCGCTTCGTCGCAGACCGCCTTCATCGGATCGAGGTAGCTCTCGGAGATGAGCTCCAGACCCATCGTGATCAGCGAGTCGTGGATCTTCCGCTGGCGGTCGAGCTCGGTCTCCTCGAGGTACTCCTCCGGCAGGGTGTACTCCATCTGCTTGAACCGGTAGTCGTGCATGCTGGCCGCGTAGACGTGGCAGCCGACCATCGTGGAGTCGAACTTGCGGCCCAGCTCGACCGCCGAGGCGATCGCCTGGTTCGAGTAGTCCGAGTTGTCGACGGGGACGTAGATCGTCTTGTACATGGTGGTGTCTCTCGGGTTGACGGAGATGTCGTGTGGGGTTCGGTTTCCGGAGGGCTTCGGTTCAGACGGCGGGCGCCTCGCTCGCGGTGAGGGTAGCGGCCGCGGCCCCTTCGCCGGCCGCCTTCTGGCGGGCCCGGCGGCGGACCAGGAAGACGACCAGCAGCTCGATCGCGAGCACGATCAGGGCGGCGCGGAGCACAGGACCCGCCACGGCCTGCTCGACGCTCGGCTCGGTGTAGACGTAGAACCAGGACGATAGCGCTCGCTTGTTGCCGCGTTCGCGGTTGAAGCCGTCCCAGACGCTGAAGGCGACCGGCGTGTACTGCTCTTCGGCGAAGCTGACGCCGGCTCGCGACGAGCGGCGCCGCTTGTAGGTCACGGTCCACGCGCCCTGGTCGTAGGAGGTCACCGCCTCGACGATGTCCGCCTCGGTCGGCTCGATCGCGTCGCTTCCGCGGCCCCGGAACGTGTCCGCGACCCCGTAGGTCAGGTTGACGAACCAGAGATCGACCGGGTTCTGGGCGTCGCCGTAGAGGAAGTACGGTTTGAGTTCGGGAGTCTCTTCGGGCGCCAGCGCCGCCGGGAACTGCAGCGCCACGGCGTCGGAGAACTCGGCGCCGCCGGCGCCCGCGTCGGCGGTTCCAAAGAAGTCGTCGCCGCCGTCGCCGAAGAAGTCGTCACCGCTGTCGCCGAAGAAGTCGTCTTCCGCCGGTGCTTCCTCGCCGCCGAAGTCGCCGAAGAAGTCGTCGGAGTCGCCACTATCGTCGGCCGCGTCGCCGCCGATGCCGTTGTCCTCGTCCCAAGTCGGCACTTCCAGGCTCGGGTTGTTGCGCCCCGAGGTGTCGGCGCGCAGATCATGCCAGCGGACCCGGAACGCGATCTCGTCGCGGTTGTAGACCGCCTGGGCCTCGATCGAGGTGACGGAGGGGAAGAAGTTGCGCCCCGGTTCGGTGATCTGGCCGACCAGGGGGAACCGGGTCGTCGGCGCGGACTCGAACAGCGTGTCGAGCGCTTCCGCGTCCTGCAGGTCGAGCGGCTCCTCCGAGTAGACCGCCGTGATCAGGGTGCCGTAGCTCGGATCGTCCGCGTCGCCCAGCGAGTAGACGTAGTTCACCAGGTGCTGGCGATCCTCGACTTCGAGCGAGTCGGCGTAGGACGGCATCGGCGTGCCGTTCAGGCCGGTGGAGAAGGTGCGGTAGATGTCCTCCTTGGTCGGGCCGCCGCGATAGGTCCAGCGCTGGGTCAGGTCGGCGACCTTGATCGGGTCGCCTTTGTCGTTGACCAGGGTCGGCGCCGAGGGACCGTCGCCCCGTCCGACCTCGCCGTGGCAGGCGGCGCAGCCCTGCTCCTCGTAGACCACGCGGCCGCGGGCGACCGACTCTTCGGTCGACTCGAGCGGCCGGGGAATCTCGATCGGTTCGCCGTAGCGGTCGGGGTTCTCGAAATCGGGCGAGAAGGACTTGATGTAGTAGATGACGTTCTGGATCTCGGCGCTGGTCAGGTTCGGCCAGCCCGGCATCGAGGTGTAGGGGGCTCCGATCTCGATCACGCGGCGCAGGTCGTCGTCCGTCGGCAGCATGCCGTTCGGCGTGGTGCGGAACTTGTAGGTGCCCGTCGTGAAGTCGCGCGGCTTCGGCTTGACCCGGGGCGTGGCGTAGCCGTTGCCGTCGCCTGTATCACCGTGGCACTGGCCGCAGTACTTGTCGTAGACGACCTTGCCGGCCGCTTGCTGCTCCTCCGTGCCGAGGTCGACCTGGGCGTTGGCCGGTAGCGCCACGAGCAGAGCGACGGCGGCGAGCGTTGCCGCGGCCTGAGTGGGTCGGTTGGCGTGCCCGGTCATCAATGCTGCCCCAGAGCGCGCGGCTCGAAGCCGTTGAAGTCGTAGATGAACAGGTTGACGTCCCACATCTCCTCGGTGGTCAGGAACTTCTCCCAGGCCGGCATGGCGCTGTCCCAGGGCGTGCCGCCGGCTGGCATGCCGGGACCGCCCTTGGCGATCCGCCAGTGAACGAACGAGGATTGCAGGGCCGGCAGCGTGCCGACGTCGTTGAAGTTGCTGGGCACCGGGTTCAGGCCGTGGGCGAACATGCCGTCGCCGCCCATGCCGTCGCCGTGGCACCAGAAGCAGTTCTCGTAGTACACCCGGCGGCCGTTCTCCACGTGCTTCCCGTACAGCTCCGGGTCGTCGTGCTTGTAGTGGAGGTACGGGTTCTCGGCCGTCGCCATGTCGATCGTCTCGTCGTGAACCGTGAGTTCAGTGGGCGGCGGCGGATGGATCTCGCGGCCGAATCCGGGCGCCTCGAGCGGCATTGTCAAATCGGCGTAGGCGTTGTAGGCAGCCAGGGCCGGGAGAGCGACGAGCAGACCGGCCAGGGCCAGGCGGTAGCGGGGCTCGAGGATCAGGCGCTGAACAGGCTGAACCGTCTCGGCCAACCGCTCACGGCTGGAAGAGGCGTAGCAAACCAGCGCGAGCCCGGTGATCCCCAGGTAGATCGTTGCGACGGACTGCGGGATCGGCACGGCGAAGCCGAACCTGAAGAAGGCCCACAGGGCGCCCAGGGTGTACAGGAGCCAGACGAGGGTGTTGGGCCGCCGCCAGGCGAGCACTCCGCCAATGGCGGCCAGTGCGAGAACGATGGGTAGGTTAAGTCCCCACATGATGGATCAGGTCAGTAGCCGAGGTCGGTGTCGAGGGTTACGGTCGGCGTTCCGCCCAGGCTTTGCAACCAGGCGATCACCGCTTTCATTTCGTCTTCCGAGAGGCTGATCGGCGGCTGGTCTATCGGCTGCATCCCATCCGCAAAGCCGGGAACGATGAACGCGGCCGGCTCGTAGAGGGACTGGGCCAGGTACTCAAGACTGGAGAGCCCTTCGATCTGGGTCCCGGCTCGGGCGCCAATTCCGTCCAGGTCGGGGTAGCGCAGCGGCCCGCTCTGCCCGACCGTGTGGCAGCCGACCAGGCACTGTCCCTTGCCGCTGGCGAGTTCCGCACCGACGACGACGAGGTCTTCGGTCGTCATCTCGGCGCTGATCAGGACCGGCGGCGGCGGATGGGCCTCCTTCTGCGGCACGATCTGGCCCAGGTACATGTAGAACGCCGTGGTGCCTACCACGAGCAGCACCAGACGGACCGGCATGGGGACACTCAGCTTCATGCCGCCTGGCCTCCTTCGAGCCGGTCGCCACCGTCAGCGACCGCCTTGGGCTCCCAGTCCTTCTTGCCGCCGAGACTGCTGAGCCAGAAGACGACGCCGAGCAAACCGAAGAAGATGAGGACGGTGACGGACACGACTTGCGTTGCGAAGCCGAGGGTCGGCGTGTAGGCGTCCGGGGAGGTGTCCAGGATCACGCCGTACACGTGCCATTCCTGGCGCAGGCCGGAGCGGACGTAGCCCATCAGGCCCATCAGCCAGGTGAAGCTGAGCGCGATGAAGATGAGGGCGTACTGCGAGACTGCCGGCATCCTGCCCCATTTGGTCTCGCCCGACTGCGCGGCGTTGCGGTACAGGGGCAGGTCGATCACCGTGATCACGACCAGCGCCGCGAGCACCGAGTAGACCTGCGGGATCGCGAAGCGTATGCGTATCGCCGCGTCCACGTAGTAGCCGTAGACGCCGTAGAAGATGACCAGGGCTGCGGCGGAGGAGAACACGATCGCCTGGGCGCGGGTGAGCAGTTGCCGGTGCGGGTGGACCGACTGTCTGCCGGTCCGCCGGTAGAGCAGGAAGCTCATGTAGGTCGAGAGGATCAGGATGTTGACCGCCGTGTTCTTGGCCGACATCTGCCCGAGATAGGAAAGCTGGGGGTGGCTGCTGCCGCCCATCGCGGCGATCTCGGATACCGACGAGATGGCGTAGCGCGGCGTCGCCCAGACGGCGAAGCAGAGGGCGATCGCGATCAGCAGCCACTTGATGAACTTCTGGAAGTGGACGCCGCCCTCCATGCGGCCCATCCCCAGCCAGAGGTAGTAGTTCGCGCCAAGGAACAGGTTGCCGATGAGGGCCGCCTGGATGACGAACAGCCAGGAGAAGGTGCCGCCCATCATCTGGATGCCCAGGGTCTGGCTGAAGGCGTAGATCTCGGCGGCCAGGTAGTAGCCCGCGAACGGCAGGGGGAGGAAGGCGATGATGGCGACGAAGTTGCCGACGTAGCCCATCCAGTCGAAGTGGGCCTTCTCCTCGTCCGTCTTCGCCTGCAAGTAGCGGAAGGCCGCGTAGGCCGCGGCGATCGAGCCGCCGAAGGCGACGTTGGCGATGATCCGGTGGATGTTGATCGGCATCCAGGTGAAGTTGAAGAACGCGTCCCGGAGGCTCAGGAGGGCGCCGCTCTCCGAGACGGCGGAAACGAAGTCGGGTACGCCGTCGCCGTCCACGTCGTCGCGCCTGCCGGGCGACATCATGAAGGTGAGCCAGGCGTTGGCGATGAACATGATCGCGGTGCCCACGATGTTCAGCATGAAGCCCAGGAACAGGTGCATCTTCGGCCCGAACTTGCCCCAGCCGTAGTAGTAGCTGTAGAGGAACAGCGCCTCCAGGAAGAACAGCAGGACGTAGGGCAGGAACGTCGGCGAGAAGATGTGCATCAGGTAGTTCGTGAACTTCGGGTAGAGGATGATCAGCCCGAAGGTCAGGAACGCGCCGAACGTGGCGGTCATCGAGAACGAGACGGAGAGCAGCTTGGTGAACTCGTACGCGAGCTTGTTGTAGCGCTCCTCCTTCTTCACGTAGCCGACGAACTCGATGATGAAGGCGAACAGCGGCACCGCGAGAACGAACGCCGCGAACAGCAGATGAAGCTGCGCCAGCACCCAGACGGTGACCCGGCTGCCGACGAACGGGACCGTCCGGTACTCGGCCTCTTCGTAGGGCCTGGCCCTCGCTTCGGCTTCGTCCGTGGCCTGCTCGTCGACGATGCCCTGCTGGCGCGGCGTGAGCTCGGTTTCGCCCTGCTCTTCCTGGGCGGCGACCTGCCGGTCCGGCTGGCGGTACTCGTTGTCCACGAGGAATCCGCCCAGACGCACCGTGACGATCACGGACACGAAGGCGAGAACGCCGATGCCGAAGAGGATCCTGTTTCTGCTCATCTGTTCCCCGGGCGCTACTGGCGTGCCGCCCGCTCCGCCTGCATCGTGCGACGTTCCTGCTGCAGCTCACGGACGTAGGCGACGACCGCCCAGCGGTCCTCGACCGTGAGCGGATAGCGGTAGCCCGCCATCAGTCCGACACCGTTCGTGATCACGTCGTACATCCGGCCGTCGTTGTAGGCGGCGATCCGCTCGTCGTGGAGCGAGGCCGTGGGCGTGCTCGCGCGCTCGAACAGGATGCCCTGCCCCGTGCCGCGCTCGTCGTGGCAAGGCTGGCAGTAGATGACGTAGCGGTTCTCGCCGCGGGCGAGGACGTCGTCGTTGACCGCGATGGGAGAAGTCTCCAGGAAGTAGCCCGCGTCGTCGCGGCCGAACAGCAGGCGGTGGTCGACGTCGAGCTGGCCGCGCGCCACGGTGCCCGCGACCGGCTGGCGCATCGCCATGCCGTCGTAGAAGAAGGCGCTCGCCTCCTGCGGGTCGTAGCGCTCCTGGTAGTCCATGTTCGGGTTGGGGTGGATCGGCGGGAAGGGCGACGGCATGCCCCGGCAGCCGAGCAGGAGCAGGACGGCGGCCAGAGCTTGCATGGACCTGGCCGCCCGGACGGAGCCGGCCTTGCGGCCGGCGCGATCTACCGGCCGCCTGCGGCGGCGGCGGGTCAGAAGACCCGCGCACCCAGTGGGCGACCAGTTCCAGGCAAGCCGCATCAGTGCGCGTCCTCGCCGCCGTGGTCTTCGGCGGGTGGCGGCGCCGGCGTGATCTCGCGGTTTGGGTGGCGGATCTTCGCGAGGTAGGTCGTCCGGGGCTTCGTGTGCAGGTCGTCGAGCAGGTTGTAATTGCGGGGGCTCGCCTTCGCCTGGGAAACGCCGCTCGCCGCGTCCGTGATGTCGCCGAAGCGGATCGCCTCGGCCGGACAGGCCTGCTGGCACGCGGTGACGACGTCGCCGTCGGCCAGGCCCCGCCCGTCCTGCCTGGCGTCGACCTTGGCGCGGCTGATGCGCTGGACGCAGTACGTGCACTTCTCCATGACGCCCCGGGAACGGATAGTGACGTCCGGGTTCTTGCCCAGCTTCATCACCTCGGGAGTGTCCTTGGTGAAGTTGAAGTAGTTGAAGCGCCGTACCTTGTAGGGACAGTTGTTCGAGCAGTAGCGGGTGCCGATGCAACGGTTGTAGACCATCGCGTTCAGCCCCTCGCTGTCGTGCACGGTGGCCGCGACCGGGCAGACCTGTTCGCAGGGCGCGTTCTCGCACTGCATGCAAGGCACCGGCTGGAAGCTCGTCTGCGGTTCGGACGGGAGGTCGTGGACGAGCTCCTGGAGCATGCTCGCGGGCTCTCCCTCGTCGGAGAAGTAGCGGTCGATGCGGAGCCAGTGCATCTCCCGGCCCTCCATCACCTGCTCCTTGCCGACGATCGGCACGTTGTTCTCGCTCTGGCAGGCGATCATGCAGGCGTTGCAGCCGACGCATGCGTTCAGGTCGATCGTCATACCCCACTGCGGCGAGTCCTGGTAGGTCCACTCGTCCCACATCGAGTTCTCGTGCGGCTTCTCGCTGTGGGCGGTCGCGAAGTCGGGGTGCGCCTCGAAGTAGTCGAGATCGGCCTCGCGGACGATCGGGCGACCCTCCATCGAGTGGTGGTCCTGGGTCTGCGCCAGCGGGTAGGTGCCGCCGGTCGGGCTGAGCGTCCCGCGGGCGAGATCGGGCGCCTCCGAGGTGCGCAGGAGATAGGCGTTCCGCCCGGGAGCGCGGCCCTCGGCATTGGCGGCGCTCGCGATCCGGCCCGGGAAGTCGCGGCCGTAACCAAGGTCGAGCGTCACCGTGTTGTCGGCCTGTCCCGGCACCTGCCAGACCGGCAGTTCGAGCTCCCGCCCGCCGGAGGCCACCATGACGAGGTCCTCGTTCTCGAGACCCAGCGCGTCGGCGGTGGCGGGGCTGATCAGGGCGGCGTTGTCCCAGGTCAGCTTGGTCATCGCGTCCGGCAGCTCCTGCAGCCAGCCGTTGTTGGCGAAGCGGCCGTCGTGGACCGCCGGGGAACAGCGGAAGACGACTTCCAGGTCGTCGCTCGCGGCGACCGCCTGGGCGGCGTCGCCCGCTGCCCGCAGCGCGGCTCCGCCATCCTCGGCGGCGATGGCGGGGAGATCGGCGGCCGGCGCGGCGCTGCCGTCCAGCAGGCCGTCATGCAGGACCCTGCGCCAGGCGACTTCGAACTCGGAGAGCGCGACGGGGAACGGCAGCGACATCGGGTCGACCGGCACGGCCTCTTCCGCTTCGGCCTCTTCGCCGTCGCCGGCGGCGGCTTCGGCTTCGGCTTCCGCCTCGACCTCCGGCGCGACGCCGCCGCCCTCGTCGACATCCTCATCGAGCGGCAGGCCGAGGATTCCGGACCAGGTCTGGCGAACCAGGTCGCGGCCGTCGCGGGACTCGCCCAGCGCCGCCAGCGCCAGCACCTCGACCAGGCTCTTCGCTCCGTAGAGCGGTTCGATCAGGGGCTGCACGACGCTCGCCGTGCCGTCGGTGGCCCGGGCGTCGCCCCAGCTCTCGAGATAGTGGGCGAGCGGCACGTGCCAGCGCGCGAAGCGGCTCGTTTCGTCCCGGTAGGCGCCGACGTGGATGACCGCGCCCGCGCTGCCCAAGCTCTCCAGGGCGGCGGAGAAGTCGAGGTCGGCGGGAGCGCTGTAGGCCGGGTTGGCGCCCAGGACCAGCAAACGGTCGACCGCGCCTTCGTGGATCGCAGCCGACAGGGCGGCGAGATCATCGTCGCTCGAAGTGCCGCTGTCGGGCGTCCGGTGGTACGTCACCGTCGAGCCGGCGTTGCCGAGTGCCGAGTTCAGCGCATAGACGGCGGCGTGGACGGCCGCTGGCTGGCGGTTGCCGGCGACGATCAGACCGGCACCCCGGTGGACGACCAGATCCTGCGCCAGAGCGTCGACCCAGGCGTCGTCGATGTCTCCGGCCGGCGCGCCGGCGTCAAGCGGCAGCTCCAGGCCGTGACCGGCGAGCGCGCTGCCGAGCCGGGCGACGAAGGCCGCGACCCGGCCGCTCTGCACCCGCAGGCGGTGGTCCGCGTTCGCCGCGGTGACCGAGTGGACGCCGTCGACGGCATAGTGCCGTAGCGGGCTGCCGCCGCCTCCCTCGTTGACGCGCCGGGCCAGGGAGTAGCCGCGCAGGTTGCGCACGCTGTCGCCCTCGGTGCTGAGGAAGTCGGAGTCCAGGGTCAGCAGGACCTGCGCCTGATCCAGGTGGTAGAGCGCGTGGACGTGCTCACCGGCGGCGAGCGCCGTCCCCCGATCGACGTTCTCCTCGCTGACCGGTTCCCAGGTCACCCAGCGCGCCTGTGGATAGCGGTCGAGAAGCGCTTCCCTGAGCCGGACCACGGTCGGTGACGAGGACGGCTCGGCGAGGACGGCGAAGCCCGTGCCGTCCGCCGCGGGGCCCAGGTCGCCCTCGGTCCATGCGGCCACGAAGGCGTCCCAGGAGGACGCCTCGTCGCCGAACCGTACGGACTTCGACCGGTCGGGGTCGTACAGGTCGAGCATCGAGGCCTGAGCCCACACGCTCGACGCGCCCCCCGAGAACGGATGGAGCTCGTTGCCTTCGACCTTGGTCGGCCGGCCCTCGTGGCTCTCGACCAGCAGGCCGAGCGCGCGGCTGCCGAACGGCATCGTGGTGGCGTAGGCCAGCGGAACGCCGGGGACCATGCCCTCCGGAGCGTCGACGTAGGGGACGATGTGCTCGACCGGGCGGCGGATGATGTCGCAGCCGGTCAGGCCGGCGAGCGATGCCGCTCCACCCAGCATGGCGAGCGCGCTGCGCCGGCTGACGCCGTCCTTCAGCAGCTCGGGCGGCGCTTCGGACGCGCCTTCCGGGAACTCACGGTGCAGGAAGTCGGCGGACCGGGAATCTCCCCCAGGTCGCTCCAGGGCACGGCGCTGCTCCAGGCTGCGCCACCAGGTCTTGTCCGGCCGCTGGCCGTTGTCCGCGCTCATCGGTGGCACCCCGTGCAGTCCTCGGGCGGCGCGAGCGCCCGTTCCGTGATCGCCAGCTCGGCGAAGGCCGCGTGGTCGCCGGTCGGTATCCACTCCATGTCGGTCACCGCTTCGAGCGGCCGCAGGTGCGGACCCGGGTCGCGGTGGCAGTCGAGGCACCAGCTCATGCTGAGTGGCTCCACCTGGGACACGACCTCCATCTCGTGGACCGGGCCGTGGCAGGTCCGGCAGCCGACGCCGGCCCCGACGTGGACGCTGTGGTCGAAGAAGGCGTAGTCGGGCAGGTTGTGGATGCGTACCCAGCGCATCGGACGATCCTGCTCGATGCTCTTGCGAATCGGCTCCAGCAGTTCACTGTCCCGGGCGGCGACGTGGTGGCAGTTCATGCAGACCTGGGTCGGGGGAACGTTGGAGACCGCCGACTCCTCGACCGAGGCGTGGCAGTAGCGGCAGTCGAGGCCGAGTTCGCCTACGTGGAGGGCGTGGCTGTATGGCACGGGCTGGGCCGGGCGGTAGCCGACATCGGTGTACTCGGGCGAGAAGAACCACCAGATGCCGCCGACGGCAACGGCGCCGACGACCGGCAGGGCGGCCGCCGCGTACAGCGGTAGCCTGAGGGTCCACTTGGGGAAGATCTGAGCCAAGATTCCGTACCTTGAAGCAGGGTACGAAGCCCTGCCCGTCCTGCGGTCGCGCGGAGTGTACAGCGTGGGTTCGAGGCGGTCAAAGCCCGGCTCCGGGATAGTGTCGGAGCATGTTCGAGGAGCGGCCTTCCGACCCTGACGAGGGGGTACAGAAGCCCCGCAGGCGCTCGCTGAACCCGTGGTTTCTCGCGGCGCTGGCGGGGCTCGTCCTGATCCCGGCGATCAGGCCGCTGCTCCGGTTCGAGCCCGACCCGCCGCCGGTCCTGCGGGAGCTGCCGCAGTGGCGGCTGGTCGACCAGAACGGCCAGGCCTTCGGCAGCGACGATCTGGCGGGCGACGTCTACGTTGCTTCCTTCCTGTTCACGCGCTGCGCCACGGTCTGTCCGCGCCTCACGGCCTCGCTGCGCCAGTTGGAACGGCGCTATCGCGACGAAGGCGTGGAGGGCGTGAGGCTGGTGAGCTTCACCGTTGATCCGGAGCACGACACCCCGGAACGGCTTCGCGACTACGCGCGGAGTCGGAGCCTGGACCTGGAGCGCTGGAGTCTCGTCACCGGCGCCGAGCGGGAGCTGCGTTCGGTGGTCGTCGACGGCTTCGCCCTGCCCATGGGAGAGCGGCTGGACCTCGCCGGGGGGCTGGTCGACGTCGCCCACGCGGCACGGCTGGCTCTCGTCGACCGCGACGGCGGCGTCCGCGGCTACTACGGCTCGGACGCCGTCGGCCTGGACGAGGTCTTCCACCGCACCCGGCAGATCCTGGCGGAGTAGCGCCGGGACAGCGGGAACGGGCCGACTGGGTGCGCGGGTCTTCTGACCCGCTGCCGCCGCAGGCGGCCGGGTAAACGCCGCCGGCCGGAGGCCGGCGTCCCTATCCGGCCCGTTTCCGCTGTCCCGCCGGTTCCATCTCCAGGATCCACTGGCGGATCAGCGCCACCGCTTCGACGTCGACCAGGCCACGGCCGATCTCCGGCATCGCGATGCCCGGGTGCGTCGACTCGAGCCGGTAGAGGAGGATGGACTCGTCGGGCTTGCCGGGGACGACGGCGTAGACGCGGTCGCCGGTGCCGAGGCCGGCGGCGACGGGGTGTTTGTAGATGCCCAGCCGGGTCCGGTCCCGGTGCCCCTTGCGTAGGTCGAGGCCCGAGGTGCGGCCGCTGCCCGTCAGGTTGTGGCAGTGGGCGCAGTTGACGTCGAGCCAGGTGCGCGCCCGCTCATCGAGGCTGCCGGAGGGCGCGACGTTCCAGACCGGCGCGCGCGGCGCTTCGGCGGCCGGCGGAGCGCCCTCGAGGAAACCGATGCGCCGCCATCGTTCGAGTTGGTTTTCCCGCAGGGTCGTTCCGTTGGAGTCGGGGTAGTTGAAGCTCCGGTTCAGTTGCGCCGCCTGGGGTCCGATCGGCAGCACGCGCTCGCCGTCCGTTCGGTGGCAGGTCTTGCACTGGTTCGCGTTCGGCACCCGGTACGTGTGCTCGATCCTCGCGCCGGCGGCATCGATCCACGACACCTCGAGCGGCCCGCCGACGATCGCGAGTTCGGCGTCGGTCAGCTCGGCGTTCCAGATGTACGGCAGGCCCACCCAGCCGTCCGACTCGTGGACGAGCAGCCTGGTCTCCAGTGGCCGCAGGCCGTCCTGCGGAACCCGGAAGTCCACGGGGTAGGCGAAGGTCTTCGAGATGACCGTGCCGACCGGGAACTCGAACGGGCCCTCCTCGCGGTACAGGGCGGGTTCGACGTCGCCGTCAGGGCCTTCCGGCAGGCGCACGAAGCGGAACTTCAGCGCGTAGTCCGAGAACAGGGCCGTGTTCAGGTCGTAGGGCTCGACGCCGGCGGCCGGGATGTGGTGGGCAAGCTCTCCGTCGAACAGTCCCCAGGCTGAGAGCTTCTCCGGGTAGCTGGCGAACGGTCCCTGACCGGAACCGCCCTCGCCTGCCGCGCAGCCCGCGAGCGCGAGTGCGGCGATCGCCAGTGCCGCGGCTGCGCGGCTACGGAGCGCCACCGGTCGCCGCGCCGAGATCGACCGGCTGGGGCACTGCCGGCAGCGCACCCTGATGCGCCGCCAGGTCCGTGCTCACGTGCGGGTCACCGCCCGCGAAGACGGATCCGAGGTCGAGATTCACGAAGTCGGCGTCGCCGTTGTTCTCGATGTACAACCGCAGGTCCGCGGGCACCTCGCCTTCGACCAGCTTGTCCGGGTTCGACACGCCGTCCCAGACGATGTCCGGAAAGGCGCCGCCCGCGAGGGCGACGAAGGCGTCCGCGAAGTCGCCGTTCGGGCTCTCGCCGCCGCCGATGAACTCGTTGTCGTGAATGTAGACGCCCTCGGTGTAAGGGTCGTAGCCGGGGTCGTTGTACGTGCGACCGGTCGAGAGGTAGGAGATGACCGCCAGGTTCGAGTTCTGGTTGTCGTGGATCCGGTTCTCGAAGAGCTCGACGTTGTCGCTCGCCATCACGATGATCCCCGAGCCGGCCGGGATCGTCGACACGATCGCGCCTTCCTTGCCGAAGTTCGGCAGGTTGTTCTCGACGATGTCGTTGTCGTAGACGCGGGCGTCGCGGCCGTCCTTGACCGGCAGTTCCGGCAGCGAGAAGACGAGCAGGCCGCCGGTGTTGCCGTGGGCCCGGTTGCCGTAGACGTCGGCGCCGGTCGTGTTCTCGATCTCGATCCCTGCCACGTTCTCCCAGGCCTCGTTGCGCCGGACGACGACGTTGGCGGACTGGCCGACGTAGATGCCGGCGTCCGAGGCGCCGCGCACCCGGCTGTCCTCGATCAGCACGTTCGTGACCTGAACCGGATAGAGGCCGTAGGCGCCGTTGTTCGTGTCGGGTCCGTTCGTCCATTCGACGCGGACGCTCCGGAAGGCGGCGCCGGTCGTGCCCTCGACCTTGATGCCGTCGCCCCGCGTGTTCTCGACCGCGAGGTTCTCGACCGTGAAGTCGTCGGCGGTGGCGAGGATCCCTTCGCCGCCGGTCCCCGGGGCCTGTAGCGAGAAGTCGAGAACCGTCTCGTCCATCCCCTGGCCGCGCAGGGTCACGCCCTCGACGTCGAGCGACAGGGTCGCATCGAGTTCGAAGCGTCCGGCCGCAAGTTCGATGACCGCTCCGGGCTCGGCCGTCAGCAGCGCCTCCTGCAGCGTCCGGTGGTCGTTGTCTCCGGGACGCAGCGTGGCGTCCTCCTGCGCGCAGGCGGCAAGCGTGAGCAGGCAGACCGAGGCGCTGAGTATGTTGTGCTTCATGGCTGGGGTTGTCTCCGGGTCGTTACCTGGCCGGTCGAGTCATGCCATCATAGCCCCCCGAAGGGGGAGACTTCATGGCCCGAAAGATCGTAGTTGCCGCGCTCGTCGGCGGTCTCGCGGCCGCGGCGGCCGCGCGGGACGATGGACCGGTTCCCGAGCCGGAACCGATCGGCACGATGAGCGAACTGATGATCAAACTCATGTATCCCGCCTCGGACGCCATCCTCTACGTCGAAAGCCGGGCCCCGACCAACGAGGTCGAATGGAACGAACTGCAGGCGCAGGCGCTCCTTCTCGCCGAGTCGGCCAACCTGATCATGATGCCGAGCCGCGTGGTTGGCGACCGCGACGAGTGGATGCGCGACGCGCGGTTGATGTTCGATGCCGGCGCCGCCGCCTACGAGGCCGCCCTCGACCAGGACCTCGACGCGCTGATCGCCCTGAACGAGCAGGTCTACATGTCCTGCGTCGTTTGCCATCGCCGTACGCGGCCGGACTACGGGAGGAACTACAAGCGCTTCGACGATCCGCCGGCCGAGGACCCTCCTGCCGCGGAAGAAGCGCCTCCCGCGGCAGAAGGACGGGCGCCATAGGCGGCCGCCCGGCCGTTGCGCGGGCGACGCTGCTACGATGGCGCGCCCAACTTCAGGAGGTCGGAACGTGAACTCGGTCAACCATCGAGAGTGCCGGGGCCGATTGACGCCAGGAGGAGAATCGCCAATGTTGATCCAGGCTCGCAGGCGTTCGGTTCGGTGCGCGGCGCTGCTGCTCGCGGCCGTGGTCTTTCCCGTCGGGCTCGCGGCCGACGATTCCAGCGCGGATGTCTGGGACCGGGTCCAGCGCCACACGGTGAAGAACGGCGACGTCGGCATCCACTACGTCACCCTCGGCGAGGGCGAGCCCGTCCTCTTCATCCACGGTTTTCCGGACATCTGGTACAGCTACCGGCACCAGATGGCGGCACTTGCGGGGGACTTCCGCACAGCGGCGATGGATCTGCGCGGTTACAACCGGAGCGGTCAGCCGAAGCGGGTCGAGGACTACGCCATGCCCCATTTGCTGGCGGATGTGGCGGCCGTGGTCGAGGATCTCGGCGCGCCGATCAACCTGGTCGGCCACGACTGGGGCGGGGCGATCGCCTGGCGGTTCGCGATCGAGAATCCGGACAAGGTCAAGCGTTTGATCATCATGAACCTGACCCACCCGCGCGGCTATGCGAACGTGATCGCGAACGCGACCGAGGAGCAGCGCCGCAATGTCCAGTACGCCCGGAACTTCGCGTCGTCCGAGCCGGACGGCAGCCCGGTGCCGGAGGGGCTGCTCGGCCGGTACGAGAGCGAGGGCGAGAAGGTGGCCGGCCACTACCGCGAGGCGTTCGCCCGCTCCTACTGGGACGGCATGTTGAACTACTACCGGGCGAACTACGGCGGGGTCGCGGCCGGCGGTGAGCTGCCGAACCTCAAGATGCCCGTGCTCCAGTTCCACGGCCTGAAGGACACGGCGGTGGACAAGGACGGGCTCAAGAACACCTGGGACTGGGTCGATCGCGACTACACCCTGGTCACGGTGCCGACGGTCGGCCACTGGGTCCAGTTGGAGGCTGCGGACCTCGTCTCGAACACGATGCGCGCCTGGCTGCTGGCAAGGCAGTGAGGGCGCCACCGGAGTCACAGGAGATCGCAGCATGTCGATGACGCAGCAGCCCCCGCGTTCGCTACCGGTTTTCCTGGCCGTCGCCATGAGCGCCGCTCTGGCGCTGGCCTGCGGGCCGGCCGAAGCACCGGCTCCAGAACCGGCGACCGGCGGCGAGGCCGCGGCCGAGAGCGAACCGGCGCGGGAGTACTACGAGATCCGCCGCTACCGCCTGGCCGACGAGGACAGCCGGCAGACCGTCCTCGCCTACCTGGAGAACGCCCTGGTGCCGGCGCTCAACCGGGCCGGGATCGACCGGGTGGGCGTGTTCGGAGTCGAGCCCCCCGCCGAGGCGGACGAGCCGGTCGACCCGGTGGATGCGCTTTCGCTGTGGGCGATCATCGCTTATCCGGCGATCGAGGACTTCGCGGCGATGAAGTCGACGCTCGAAGCCGATTCCGAGTACCTGGAGGTCGCCGCGCCGATGTACGCGACTCCAAGGCAGGAGCCGATCTACGAGCGGATGGAGAGCTGGTTCCTGCGCGCCTTCAAGGGTATGCCGGTGATGGAGCTGCCGCCCCAGACCGCGGCGGGAGAGGACCGGATCTTCGAGCTGCGCCTGTACGAGAGCCACAACGAGGAGACGGCCCGCCGCAAGGTCCACATGTTCGACAACGGTGAGATCGACATCATGCGGGATGTCGACATGGGACCCCTGCTGTTTGGCGAGCTCCTGATCGGCGAGGACGTGCCGGCCCTCGTCTACATCCTGTCCGCGTCCGACATGGAAGCGCACCGCGAGCACTGGCAGGCGTTCGGCGGTCACCCGGAGTGGATCCGGATGCGCGACATGGACTACTACAAGGGAACCGTCTCGCGGATCGAGAACGTGTTCCTGCGGCCGACCGCGTTCTCCGGGATCTGACAGCCCGCGGCGGAAGCGGGTCGGAAGACACGCGCACCCGGTGGGCGGCCAGTTCCCCGCGCGACAGCGCGGCCTGACGGCCGCGGACGCTGCTAGGGCGGGATGCCCTCCGGGTTTCCGGGATCCGGGGGACTCCGCCGCCGCTGCGTCGTGGTGATGCCGCCGTCCACCTTGTGGCCGGGCAGCGCCCCCCGGAAGGAGTAGTCGAGGACGGCGTTCTCGCCGGCGCCGTCCCTGATCCCGTCGGTCGCATCGAGGGTCCAGGACGTACGGCCGCCGCCATGGCCGTACAGGAAGATGCCGTCCGTGTCGGAATCGGCCGCCTGAACGGTGTAGGTGAAGACCACGGAGTTGCCGCCGCTCCTGCCGCTGTCGTAGGCCAGCTCCCGGTTGCCTCCCACGGAGATGGCGAAGATCGGATCGCCCGTCACGGTTACCGCCTGGTTGAACCTTGCCGTGATCTCGATCACGTCGCCTTGTCCGTACGTGTCGGAGTTCGCGCCCCCGGTCGGCGTCGACGTCGCGGCCACGGACACGACCCGCGCCAGGGGGCTCACCCCGTGGCCGCTCTGCGGACCCATCCGGTCGTGGGTCAGCAACGCGTCCGACTTGTCCGCCGCGGGCCGCCAGCCGTCCTTGATGGCGTCGTTGCCGTCGAGGCTCCAGGTGTCGTCGTGGTCGCCGATCCAGATGCCGTCGCCATCGACGTCGGTGGCCTGCACCGTGTAGGTGAAGACCAGTTCGTCCGGTTCGCTCAGGCTCCGGTCGTAGTCGAAGCTCACGACGTTCGAACCGCCGATGTTGGCACGGAACCGCGGGGCGCCCGCGACCTCGACGGGTCGCGAGAAGTCGACCGAGATGGCGATCGTCTCGCCGGGGCCGTACCAGCCGGGCGCCGAGGGACGGGAGGAAACTCGCACGCTTTTCACCGCCGGCACGGCGTTCACGCCGGTGGCGGCGAGGTTCCCGGGCGGCGCCTGTTGGCTCAGCACCGCGTCCACGTAGCCGGTCAGGACGTTCCCGTCCAGGTCGATGCCGTCGTCGTCCCGGTCGCCGGCGGCGACTACGTAGCTGAACACGAAGTCCTTGGCTTTCGTGTAGTTGATCGCCCTGAGCTTGACGGGTTTGTCCCCGATCGTCAGGGGCAGGTCCATGGCGCCGGCCCGCGGGGAGCTCAGCATGGCCTTGATCTCGATCGGCTCGCCCGTTTCGAAGCTATGTCCATTGGCCGGAGCGGGTACCGTCAGACCGGCGAGGTAGGGCGCGTCGGAGACACGGACGAAGCCTTGTATCTCGACCCGGCAGGGGTCGATGGATTGCCGATTCGCGGAGTCGAGCCGGGAGTCCAGGTAGTTGGCCCCCGTAGCCAGTTGCCAATTGGGAAGGCCGCCGTCGTCGATCTCGTAGGGCGCGGGGCCCGTGGCGCAGAAGAACGCCTCGCGAGAAGGGCTTTGGAAGACGAGGTGGTAGGTCGTTCCCGGACGGAGCACGATGCCGGGTTCCGCGTCCAGCGTCACCAGGGAGTTCCCGCTCAAGTCGAAGTCCGTGTTGAAGTCCGCCATCTTGGAGTCCCGTTTCGGGTACCGCAGCAGGATTTCGTCGTTGGCCCGCGACCCGTGGATCGCTCCGCTCCACTGGCCGGCGGGGAGAGTGCCGTTCACGGTGAAGTAGACCTTGGCCCCGGAGATCAGGTAGCCGTGACGGTCGGTTCCGGTCACGAACGCGAAGGACCAGTACTTGGCCGTCCTCCCGCCTTCGGCTACCCCTTCCAGGTTCGAGACGAGGCGCCGGGAGGCCGGTGCGACGCGGGAGGTCCGCCGGCTGTCGCGCGCTTCCTGGTTTCCGTCGACGGTGAAGGAAACCCTGACGCTCATTCGTTGGTCCAGGTCGTCGTCGGACAAGGTGTAGGTCGGGGCCGTGGCGCCGGCGATGGCGGTCGAGTTGCGCCGCCACTGGTACGAGAAGTCGGGCGAGACAAGCTCCTCGGCCTGGATGAGAAGGTCCGTTCTTGCCGTGAGCGTCTGGCCGACGGCGGCTCGTCCTTCTATCTCGACTTGAGGCGCTTCCGGCTCGTTGGGGGCGCCGACGATCCGGATGACCCGGGTGAAGTCCACCGAGGACCATTCCGTGGCATCGGCCGCTCTTGACAGTCCCGTGTCGGCGATGCTCCAGCCGGTCGCCGTCCGGGGGTCTTCGCCGTTCGAGCGCGTGTTCCAGAAGTGGAAGTGCCCGGCGGTTCCGTTCGGGTCGACGTCGATGACCGCGTAGTACGTCGCGCTCGGTTCGAGCAGGATTCCGGACGTCGTCCATGTCTGCAAGCCTCCCGTAAGCCCAACGGGGTTGGTCAGGGTTCCGAGATTCACGCCCGGCCCGCTTTCGCCTTCGGACCAGATGCTTGCCGTGTAGGTAGGAGGCGGCTGCCCGTTGTCGAACACCAACAGGCTCATTTGAAGCTCGGTCAGCGTGTAGCCGCCGGCGTTGTCGCCGGTCGAGAACGCCTGCGCGGCATCCTGGGTGTACGTGCTCAACACGTTGTCGGCCTGGTCGAAGTTGCCGACGAGGACCGTGGGGTTGCCGAATCCGAAACCGATCAGGATCCTGAGGAAGTAGACCGCCGTACTGTCGTCGTTGACCGTGAAGGAGAAGCTCGAGAACCTGTCGTTGGCGACGCTCGCCGGCGGCGAGTACACGAAGGCGCCCGCGTCGATCTCGGCTTTGGTGACGATCTTCGGCAGCTCGGTATCGGTGATCGGCGAGCCCGCGAGCTCCAGGACGCCCCGGTGCGGCAGCGTGACGATCTTGATGCCGGTCAGCGAGGAGACGGATTCCGTGTTCACGAAGTCGGTCGCACCGAACGTGTAGTCGGTGTTCTGGCTTGTCGTCACTTCTTCGATTCTCGCCCGCGGGGGGCCTTGGGCGATGTCGTTGTCCACCAGGGATACCGTGGTCGATCTGTTGCCGGTCGCCATGTAGCCTCCCGGAAGGTCGTCGAGGCCGATGACGAGACTCTCGCCGTCGTCGTCCTCGTTGTCGTCGACGGCGGCTACCGTGAACGCCTTGGCGGCGTCGCTGGCCGTGAAGGACACCGAGGCCGGGATCGGGGAGTGATCTTCGGGGACTGCTCCGCCGATGCGGGCTATCGTCAGGGGGATCGTCACCTCGGCCTCCGGCACTTGACCCAAGGTCAACGTGACGGTCGCGCTCGCTCCGCCCTCGAACGCCTGGTAGGCCGGCGATCCGAAGGAAACACCGATTTCACTCATGGGGTTCGAGCCGCCGTCGTCCTCGTCTCCAGGGCTCTCGCCGCCGTCGTCCTCGTCTCCGGGGCTCTCGCCGCCGTCGTCCTCGTTTCCGGGGCTCTCGCCGCCGTCGTCCTCGTCTCCGGGGCTCTCGCCGCCGTCGTCCTCGTTTCCGGGGCTCTCGCCGCCGTCGTCCTCGTCTCCGGGGCTCTCGCCGCCGTCGTCCTCGTCGCCGGGGCTCTCGCCGCCGTCGTCCTCGTCGCCCGGGCTGCCGCCGCCGGGGCTGCCGTTGCCGGGGCTCTCGCCGCCGGGACTGCCGTCGCCGGGGCTCTCGCCGCCGTCGTCCTCGCCGCCCGGGCTGCCGCCGCCGGGCGGAGTGCCGTCTTGAGCGCCGTCGTTGTCGACCAGATGGACCGTCGCGACGCCGCCGCCGCCGGCCAATCCGGGGGGCCGGGCCCCGAAACGCAACTCCACGCTCTCGTTGTCGTCGTCATCTCCGTCCTCGGTCGCCGTCACGGTGAAGCTCTTCGAGGTCTCTCCGGCGCCGAACACCAACGCGGACGGAACGCCCGAGTAGTCGGCGCGGTCCGCGCCGCCTCGAGGGGATGCCGCGAGCGGTATCAGCACGCTCACGCCCGGCTCTTCGTCCAGGCGGACCGTAACGACCGCGCCCATGCCGCCTTCGACCGCCGTGTAGGAGGATTCCGCGAAGAACGCCGTCGAGGCTCGCGGACATGCTCCCGAGAACGCCGTCCCGTCGGTTACCGCGGGCGCCGGCACGCCCGGTTCGTTTCCGTATTCCCTTACGATTCCGGCGATCGTGTCCCTGACCCGGATCTTGTAACCCAGGTTCGTGGTCGAGGCCCCGTAGACCCACACCCTTTCGTTTACGCCGCAACCGTCGAGGACCTTGACCAGGACCTCCCAGTTGTCGGGATCGAAGAACCGGAACAGGCCCGAGTCGTTCGTGCCGGCCTCCACGACGCTGGCGCCGGTCCTCGCTCCGTCCTCGGCCGTCCACCAGTCGACCGTCACCGCGAAACGCGCGCCCAGGAGGCACGCCGTCCTCGAATCCGCCACGCAGGCTCCGTTCGGCGATCCCGTAGCGGGGGGCGCGGCGGCGCCGCTCGACAGCCACAGAGCGAGGATGACGGCAAGCGACGCGGGCCGGTCCGCGGACCGTACCCACGGCGATCGCTCACGCCCGGCTGGCGCGTTCGCTTCACAAGACGCGCGCGACGTCCACCTGTAGACCTTCGACTCGCTCAAGACCGGAATCCGCCTCCCGCGGAGATGGCCTCAGGAGCGGAAGCCGATTCCCCGAGACGGGCACAGGGGCGCGGCGACGCTAGCGCGGACTGGAGCGACTTCGCTCCTACAGGATTGGGGGGGGCTGCCCCGTCCGGCGTCGGTCCCCGCCGGCCGCGACGCGGTCAGGGTGGCCGGCAGCCGTCCGGGAACGCTTCGTCGTCGGTGATTGCCGCGGCCGCCGTGCCGGGTTCGTTGCGGTACTCCCTGACCGCGCCGGTGGCCGTGTCGACGACCCGGATCGTGTAGCCGAGGTCCGTGGTGGAGGCGCCGAAGACCCAGACGCGGCCGTTGCTGGAGCAGCCGTCGAGCACCTTGATCAGGACTTCCCAGTTGTCCCGGTCGAAGAAGCGGAACATTCCGGAGTCGTTGGTGCCGGCGTGGACCACGTGGGCGCCGCGCTCCTCGCCGCCGGGCGGGCGCCAGTCCACGGTGACCGAGTAGCGCGAGTCCCTCAGGCAGCGGGTGCGGGCGTCGGCGGCGCACTCTCCGGCGGGGGCCGCCGGTTCGACCAGGAAGACGAGGGACGCGGTCGATTCGGCTTCGCCGTCGCTGACGCGCAGCGTGACTTGGTAGAAGCCGGGTTCGGTCCAGGCGCGGTTGAGCGAGGCGCTCCGCGAGGCGCCGCCGTCGCCGAAGTCCCAGGCGCGTGATCGGATGGCGCCGGTGCTGGCGTCGCTGAACGACACCGGCTCTCCGGCGAGCGCCCGGCACAGGCCGTTCTCGCAGGCGGCGTCCACCGTGAAGTCCGCCTTCAACGGGCCGGGGTCGGGTTCCGGGTCCGGCGGGTCCGGCGGGTCCGGCGGCGGCGGCTGTGGTGGCGGCGGCTGTGGTGGCGGCGGCTGCGGTGGCGGCGGCGGTGGCGGCGGCTCCTCATCGTCGGCAATCGCCCCCGTCACCGTCAAGACCGTCCCGCCGCCCCTCAGAGGCGCGTTCTCCGCGTTGTACAACCGAACGGTGAACGTCTCCAGGTAGGGCTCGTAGCTCGCGTCGTCGAGGATCGGGACGCTGATCGTCCGCGGGGCCCCGTCGTTGGCCGGGAAGGTCAGCGTGCCGCTCCGCGGCGCGTAGTCCAGCCCGGCCGTGGCGGTGCCGTCGGCCGTTTCATAGTCCACGGTCACCAACCGATCGACCGCCGCGCCCAGTTCGACCTCGAAGACCATCTCCACGTCGGTCTCCGCCGCCTGCCTGCTCTCCACCGTCAGCAGCGCCGGCGGATTCAGCGGGATCGGCACGTCGGCCTCGGCTTCGCGGTACGCTCGGAACGTCGGGTAGAAGTCCGAGCCCCGCCAGGAGCTGACGCGGAACAACTCGTTGCCGGAGGAGTCCGCCTCGCTGAAGGCTATGGAACGCTCCTCCAGGCTCAGGCCGGGATCCGCGTAGAGCAGGTAGCCCCAGGTGAAGAACCAGTTCCCGTTGTCGAGCACGTCGACCGAACCGGTGAACGGGGCGTAGCCGTACCTGGTGTCCAGCCGGAACTCGCGGTCGAACTCGGCGGTTCCGTCGGTCGGGTCGATCGTGTACGCGACCACTCTGGAGAACGCCGGGAGGTCGCCCCTCTTGGGGGTTGCGACGGCGAGTTCCGTGGACAGGCAGTTCACGCCGTTGTCGAACAGCACCACCGTGCCCGCGGCCGTCTCCGTCGCGTGGTGCTGGCGGCAGAACTCGTTCCTGCCGCTCTCGTCCCCGCTGATGGTCAGGAAGGCGCGTTCGTCGGGAAACTGGTCGCCCCGGTCGGTTCCGCCGAGTTGCCAGACCAGCGCGGTTCCTTCGTTCGTCATCGATCTGGCGGACCGGTCGATCCGGATGACCTGGGCGCAACCCCTGGAGGAGGCGACGACGTCTCCGTCGATCATGGTGAGGGCATTGATGTGCGCGGAGATGCCCTCGCCCTGGCCCAGACCGAGGTCGTACCCCAGACAGTCGGGATCGAGCGTCATGTGGTCCCAGGAACTCCAGCTCCACAACGCCTCGCCGGTTGGCGAGACCTCCTCGATGATGTTCTCGTACGTACTGCGGCTCGTGAGCGTCTCGCCTTCGCCGAAGTTCCTGTACACGGTCCTGCGGGACGAGAACAGGAAGGTGTCGTCCGGGGTGATCAGGAAGTCGTGCCCGTTCGTGTCGTGGAGGGGGCGCGCCGTTTCCACCGTCGCGATCGGCTCGAAGGCTCCGTCGAGCACGACGTGCCTGCCGTTGAACCCCCCGAGGTAGTGCGTGACCGAGTACCGCGCCTGCCGGCCGTCGATGGTGAGCGTGGTGTCGTGGCGCTGGAAGTTCGCCGGAACCGCACCCGGGGGAAAGGAGTCCCTGACGTATCTGGGCACGCCGTTGTTGTCGATGATCGCCATGAACCCCGGGACCCGGGGAAAGTTCTGCCGCAGGGGCGTGAAGAGAATCAGTCCGTCCGAAACGCCGGCCTGCTTCTTCGTGATCTTGATGTTGGGGAACCTCGTCGGAATGCAGTGGACGACGTAGAGCGCCGAATCGGTGCCGTCACCGATCCCGACGACGACGTCGTGGTCGCTGTTGACGAGGACGTTCCGGTCCAGGCTCGCGCCCGGCGCCGCGATACCGTTCAGCGTCAGTTCGTGCGAGGCGTCCCGCAAGGTCGCCGTCACGTTCAGGGTGGCGGCGTTCGGACAGCGGATCGCATAGTGGCGCACCCGGGGATTGAAGACCGGATACATGCTGTCGGTCCCGCGCGTGACGGCGAGCGCGCCCAACTCCAGGTTGTCGGGGTCCGGCGCGTCGTCGTCCGCGACGGTGACCTGGGACGTGGTCCGACCGCCCGTGGTCACTCCCGCCGGCAGGGGGCTGCCGAAGGACAACGTGAAGGTCTCGTCGGCGGTTTCGACCACGGCGTCGTCGACCGTCGCGAAGTTGATGGGCTTCCGCGTCTCGCCCGCGGCGAACGTGACGCTGCCGGGTATCGAAATGTCGCCCGAGCCGGCGGGGGACGCTTCGATCGGGATCGTCACGGTGCGCTCCGGGTCGACGTTCAGCGTCACCACCACGTCCACGGTCCAGCCCTCGGTGACGGAGTAGGTCGCCGAGTCGAAGGAAGCGGTCACCGTTGGTTCGACGGCGGAGCGGGCGGATACCCCGAGGTAGTCGGCCGGGCCCTGAGCCTCGGCCGCGTGGCCGGCCAGCACCAGCAGCGCTCCCAGCAGCAGCCGGCCTTCACGGGGCCCCGTTGGGCCGAGCGGGCTGCTCACTGGAAGCAGCCTTCCGTCACCGCGGGTTGGCCGACGCGTTGCTCATGCCCGGCCGCTAGTCGCCCTGTTGATCGTCTCCGGCTTCCGCGGCGCTGCCCGGCCAGCGCACCCAGTAGCCGTCGGCCCAGACCAGGTCCTCGTTGAATTCGGTGCCGCGGAACGCGCCGATCTCGTACGTGGATTGCGGTTGCTCGGTGTTCGAGCCGTCGCGGCCGCCGCTCCAGATGCCGATGACCTGGGTGCCGAGGAGCTGGTCCGAACCGGCGAAGCCGAACCGGTAGGGGTTGTTCCAGCCGTCTCGTTCGGGCACGTCCTGCAGGTAGAAGAACGTGTTCGACGGACGGAGCAGGGCGGAGAGGTCCGCGTGGGAGAAGTCGGGATAGGTGAACTCGTTCCAACTGAACGTGGCGGTCGTGCTCGAGCCGGCGGCGGCGGCGCTGACCTGGTCGGTCAGCCACTGCATCCAGGCGGAGCCCACGGCCTTCATGTCGGCCTGGGTACGGGTCTGGTTCGCGTTCTGCAGTCCGGTCATCAGGTTCGGCACCAACAGCGCGGAGATGATGCCGATGATCGCCACGACGATCAGGAGTTCGATCAGGGTGAAGCCGGCTTGCCGGCCGTGGGAGCGCGCTCCGGTCATCTTCGTGCTCCTTGGGTTGAAGTTCAGGTCCGGCCGCAGCGTAACGGGGCGCGTCGCCGACAGCTTACAGGATGATACGGGGCGGAGGGCCTCGGCGTCCAAGCGGCCGGCCGCGACGCGGTCAGGGTGGCCGGCAGCCGTCCGGGAACGCTTCGTCGTCGGTGATTGCCGCGGCCGCCGTGCCGGGTTCGTTGCGGTACTCCCTGACCGCGCCGGTGGCCGTGTCGACGACCCGGATCGTGTAGCCGAGGTCCGTGGTGGAGGCGCCGAAGACCCAGACGCGGCCGTTGCTGGAGCAGCCGTCGAGCACCTTGATCAGGACTTCCCAGTTGTCCCGGTCGAAGAAGCGGAACATTCCGGAGTCGTTGGTGCCGGCGTGGACCACGTGGGCGCCGCGCTCCTCGCCGCCGGGCGGGCGCCAGTCCACGGTGACCGAGTAGCGCGAGTCCCTCAGGCAGCGGGTGCGGGCGTCGGCGGCGCACTCTCCGGCGGGGGCCGCCGGTTCGACCAGGAAGACGAGGGACGCGGTCGATTCGGCTTCGCCGTCGCTGACGCGCAGCGTGACTTGGTAGAAGCCGGGTTCGGTCCAGGCGCGGTTGAGCGAGGCGCTCCGCGAGGCGCCGCCGTCGCCGAAGTCCCAGGCGCGTGATCGGATGGCGCCGGTGCTGGCGTCGCTGAACGACACCGGCTCTCCGGCGAGCGCCCGGCACAGGCCGTTCTCGCAGGCGGCGTCCACCGTGAAGTCCGCCTTCAACGGGCCGGGGTCGGGTTCCGGGTCCGGCGGGTCCGGCGGGTCCGGCGGCGGCGGCTGTGGCGGCGGCGGCTGTGGCGGCGGCGGCTGTGGCGGCGGCGGCTGTGCTGGCGGCGGCGGTGGCGGCGGATTTTCTGGGGGGGGGGGGGGGGGGGGGGTGGGTCGCGTTCAGCGAAGGGCGTGGATTGACTGGCGGATCGACTACGACCCGGTAGGCCCGGTAGGAGGATATCTGCCGGGGATCGGCGCCATGCTGGATCTTCACTGCCACGACTTCTCGTCCCGTGTCCGGATCCACCTCGGTGATCGCCACATCCGGCGGAAGGCCGGTCGTGGCGTCGTCATCCGCGGCGCCCCCTCGTCCCCAACTGATCAACCAGTTGCCGTTCTCCAGCGCGTCCACGGAGCCTTGGGCGACTGCGTAGTGCCTGAAGCTGTTATGCAGGGAGACGTGGCGGACGAACGTCGCTGTTCCGTTGGCAGTGTCGAGGGAGTACTCCACCGCTCTGCTGAACACGCCGTCGGTCCTTTCCGTGTTGCCTGTCGTCGCATCGGCAAGGCAGTGGCCGCCGTTGTCGAAGACCAGCAGGTTGCCGTTCTTCAACATCGATGCGTTGTGCTGACCGCATATCTCGCCAAGAGGATCGCCCTCGATGGCGAGGCGCGGCGCGGTCCAATCCGACCTGTTGCTCTTTCCCAGCAGCCACGCGAGTTCGCCCGTGCCTGGGGCGCCGTCGTTCGTCCGCCAGTCGATCAGGGCCACCTGCGAGCAGCCCCGGAACGAGGCGAGCAGGTCCCCTTCCGGCGTGAGGGCCAGGGAGTTGACGTGCGCCCAGTCTTCCGGAAAACGATGTTGCGTACAGTCTTCGATGGCAAGGTGGTTCCACGAGTTCCAGGTCAGAACGGCCGTTCCTCCCGGCGTCCTCTCCTGAATCGCGGAGTCTTCCGTCGGTTCCGCGGTCGAGTACGGTTCGCCGTCATCGTCTTCGAACGCGCTCAGGTCGCGTTCGGCTGGTTCGTACGCCATGAGGATGTAGTTTCCGTTCGGCCCGACCAGGAAGTCGTGGAGTCCGGTCCGAGTCAAGGGCGACACCGTGGTGACGCCGCTTTCCACGACCTGGAGGCTCGCGTCCAGGATCTGCCATTCGACGCCGTGCCCATCGGCGCTGCCGATGGCGTATGGATGAGGACCGCTGGGGAGTGGCCGGAAGTGACGCAGCGCCGCCGAACGAGTCCCGCTGGTCATGTGGAATCGGGGAACTCCCTCGTCGTCGATCAGCGCGATGTAGCTGAAGGTCACGCCGTGAGCCCGGTGGTAGTCCCCCTGGATCATCATCAGGCCTTCGCCGGCGCCTGGCTGAGTCGTGACCTGGATGACGGGGAACAGCGGAGGGATGCAGTGAAGGACGTAGGTTCTTCTGTCGCTGCCGCCGCGGACTTCGATCACGATGTCGTCGTTGGTCCTCAGGCCCGTCGCTTCGAGTTGGACGCCGGACGAGCCGTAGTCGAAATCGGCGCCGTTTACCGACAGGCCGGTGGCTTCTTCGTTCGCGGCCAGGTTGAAGATGTGGCGAGAATCATCGGTGCATCTGAGCGCGTAGTGACTCCTCTCGGGGTCGAAGGCCGGGTAGATGCCGGCGTTGGCGGTCGCGACGCTGAGTCGGCTGAGCGCGGGACCGGCAGGGAGGGGCGGGGCCATGTCGTCATCCTCGACCCTCGTCCAGGCAGCGAGGCCGGGCTCGATGACCACGGTGACGACACTATCCTCTTCGTGAGCGTCGTCACCCGCGGTCGGGACCGTAAGGACCGCCGTCGCGCTGTTGGCGGGGAACGTCAGTCGTCTCGGTGGATCGTCCGTCAGCGTCGAACCCGTTTCGCGTACCGTGAGGTCCAGCACGAGTTCGGCGACCGCGGCGCCGGTTCGCGTCAGGTCGAACGTGATGTCCTCGCCCTCGGCAACGTAGGCCGTGCGCGCCTCGATCGTGAAGGCGCCGTCCTGGGCGCCCGCGCCGCACGGAATCAGGGCGAAGGCGAACAACCGCGCGATTGAAGCGGCGCTCCTGGCCGGGGTGAAGCGCACGAAACGATTGTATTCCGATGGGTGCGCCGCGGCGCGCCTTCGGGATCGAGGTGGGCCGCCTCTCGATTCAGGGTGTTAGCGTTGAGTCGAACATCGGATGGTCCGATGTCGAGTGGGTCCGGTGGACTTCAGCCTCTACGACTTCGATCCCGCGGTCTACGACGAGATGTTCGTGGCGGAGGGGGAACCGCGCGAGCACTGCCGGGCAGTCGTCGAGGCGCTCAGGGAACTGCCCGACGACGACCTGAACACGATCCAGGAACGGGTGACGCGCTCGTTCTCCCAGGAGGGGATCACCTTTACCGTCTACGGCGACGAGGAGGCGGAGGAACGGATCATCCCGATCGACTGCGTGCCGCGGCTGCTCGCCCTGGCGGAATGGCGGGAACTCGAAACCGGCCTGGTGCAGCGGATCAGGACCCTCAACCTGTTCCTTGCCGACGTCTACGGCGACTGCCGCGTCGTCACGGACGGCGTGATTCCCGCCGACGTCATCCTCGGCTGCCCGCAGTACCGGCTGGCGATGCGCGGGGTCAGCGTTCAGGGCGACGTCTGGGTGACGATCTGCGGCACGGACATCGTGCGCACGCACGAGGGCTTCCTGGTGCTGGAGGACAACCTGCGCGTGCCCTCCGGCGTCTCCTACATGATCGCCAATCGCAAGGCGGTCAAGGCCGGCCTGCGCCGGCTCTACCGGCGTTCCCGGGTTCAGGACGTCGAACAGTACGGCAGCCTGCTGCGGCAGACCCTCTGCGAGCTGTCGCCCGGCGGCCGGCCGGATCCGTGCCTGGCGTTGCTCACTCCCGGCACCTACAACTCGGCCTTCTACGAGCACATGTTCCTGGCTCACGAGATCGGCGCCGAACTCGTCGAAGGCCAGGACCTGCTGGTGAACGACGGGTTCGTCTACATGCGGACGACCTCCGGCCTCCGGCGGATCGACGTGATCTACCGTCGCGTGGACGACGATTTCCTCGACCCTCTGGTCTTCCGCGAGGACTCCCTGCTGGGCGTTCCGGGCCTGATGAACGCGTTCAAGCGCGGCAACGTGGCTCTGGCCAACGCTCCGGGAACGGGCGTTGCCGACGACAAGAGCGTCTACGCCTACGTGCCCGACATGGTGCGCTACTACCTGGGCGAGGAGCCTCTCCTTCAGAACGTCGAGACCCGCCTCTGCCGGCGGCCCGAGGATCTGGAGTACACCCTGGACAACCTGGAGCGCCTGGTGGTCAAGCGGGTCGGCGAGTCGGGCGGCTACGGCATGCTGGTCGGCCCGCACTCGACGCCGGAGGAGCGGGACGAGTACGCGAAGACGCTCCGCGCCGATCCCGCGGACTTCATTTCGCAGCCCACGCTGGCGCTGTCGCGGTCGCCGTGCCTGATCGACGGCCACGCGGAGCCGCGCCACGTCGACCTCCGGCCCTTCGTGTTGACCGGGGACGAGACGCGCATCGTGCCCGGGGCGTTCTGCCGGGTCGCCCTGCGAAGGGGCAGTCTGGTCGTGAACTCGAGTCAGGGGGGAGGCGGCAAGGACCTCTGGGTGGTGGACCTCTGATGCTCTCGCGCAGCGCCCAGGGCGTCTACTGGATGGCCCGCTACCTGGCCAGGGCCGGCTATCTGAGCCGTCTGCTGGAGTTGCAGGTGCAGTTTCTGGTCGACCGCTCGGTCGAGGAGATTCACTTCGGCTGGAAGCGGATCTACCGGTGCATGAAGCGGATCCCGCCGCCGGGCGAGCAGTTCCTGCCGGAAGCGGACGAGTTCGCCCTTGCGGACGCCTTCACGTTGGCGGACGACCTGACCTTCGAGCGTTCGAATCCTGATTCGGTGTGGAGCGCCATCGCCAGCGGGCGCGAGAACGCGCGCCAGATGCGCCACTGCATCAGCGGCGAGATGTGGACCTGCCTGAACGCCGCCTGGCTGCGGATTCGAGATCTCGAGGCCGTCGACATCTGGAGGATGCCGGAGGTCTTCTACGCCAAGACCCGCAGCGAGATCCACAACTTCGTAGGGGTCGCGGACGCGACGATGTACCGCGGCGCCGCCTGGCGGTTCATGCGCCTCGGCCGCGCCATCGAGCGAGCGCAGCTCGCGGTGTCCCTGCTGCTGGCTCAGATCGACCTGAGTCGGCAGACGGAGCGGCGAACCCTTGGCTGGGCGAGCATGCTGCGCACCCACCACGCTCTGGAGGCATACGGTCGCGTCCACGGGATCGAGATGAAGCCGGAGCTGGTACTGGACCTGCTCGTTGCCGATCCATCCCTGCCCGGCTCCGTGCTCGCCACGGTGCAGGCCGCGGCGATGGAGATCGAGGGCCTGCGCGCCGGACCGGGCGTGGAGGCTGACGCCGCCGCGCGGCGGCTGGCCGGTCGGGCCGAGGCGCTCATCCTCTACGACTGGCCGGAAGCGCCGGCGCCCGAAGAACTGCTGGAACGGGTCGACCAATCCGCCCGCGATCTGCACGACGCCGTGCTCGACGCCTTCGTCGACTACGCGATCGAGGATTCTCCGCTGCGGTGACGGCCAACCGCCCGCTCCGTTACGACGTTGAGCACCGGACGAGATACGAATACTCGGACAGCGTCCGCGGCTGTGTTCTGCTGCTCTGCCTGCAGCCGGCCCCGACATCGGGCCAGAGCGTGCTGCGTTTCGAGATCGAGACGATACCGGCCGCGTCTCTGAGTCCGGAGCGGGACTGCTTCGGCAATCGCCGCCACGTTCTCAACGTCCATCGGCGGCACGAGGAACTCGTGATCACGTCCCGCTTCCGGGCTGAACTCGACGCGATGGCGAGCGTGGAACCGGTTGGCGCCTGGGAGGAAGTGCGAAACCTTCGCCAGCGGCCCGAGTACTGGCACTTCGTCGAGCCCAGCGCGCTCGCGCGGACGTCCCCCGCGCTCGACCACTTCGTCCGCAGCGAGGGCTTCCGTCCGGAGGAACGTCCGATGGAGAGCCTCGTCCGCCTGGCCGACGGGATCCGCGAGCGCTTCGAGTACGAGCCGGGCAGCACGGCGGCCGATTCGCCCATCGAGCACCTGCTGGAATCGGGTCGGGGCGTGTGCCAGGACTATGCCCACCTGATGATCGCCATCGGCCGCTCCTGGGGCGTCCCCTCCCGCTACGTGTCGGGTTATCTCCACAACACGGGACGAGCCGGCGAACGCGTGACGGCGGGCGCCAGTCACGCTTGGGTAGAATGCTGGCTTCCGGGGGCCGGCTGGGTCGGCTTCGACCCAACGAACACGACGTTCAGCGATCAGCGACACATCCGCGTGGCCGCGGGCAGGGACTATGCCGACGTTTCTCCAACAAGGGGGGTGTTCCAGGGTGCCGGGGATGCGAAAATCGCGGTGGATGTGATAGTGAGTGCAGTTGACAGCGCACGACTTAGCGGAAGAAACGGCAACGGGAGGCAGAGAGTATGAACGTCCAGGTGGATCATCACGACAAGGTTCTTGTGGCCAAAGTCGAGGGGCGCGTCGACAGCTCGAACTCCCAGGACTTTGAACGCCAGTTGCAGGGGGCGATCGGCGAGGACGTCAAGGCCGTGGTCGTCGACCTCGGCCAGCTCGCGTACATCAGCAGCGCCGGCCTGAGGGTCGTCCTGCTGGTCGCAAAGACCCTCGGCCAGCGCAACGTGAGCATCTCTCTCTGCGCGTTGAGTGATCCCGTCCAGTCGGTGTTCGAGATCAGCGGCTTCAACCGCATCATCCAGATCTACGACACGCAGGCCGACGCCCTGGCTGCGGCGGGGTAGAGGTTCCGAGCGCGGAAGGGTAGCGGTCGAGGTGGGCGATCGGGACAATCCCGACTACAAGATCCTGGTTGTCGACGACGAGCCGGATCTGGAGCGACTGGTTCGCCAGCGCATGCGGCGCCACATCCGCAGGGGCAAGTACGGCTTCGAGTTCGCCGGCAACGGCGTCGAGGCGCTCGAGGTCCTGACGGAGAAGAAGGACATCGACATCGTTCTCTCGGACATCAACATGCCGAGGATGGACGGTCTGACCCTGTTGCAGCAGATCCCGGAGGTGAACTCGGATCTCCGCTCGGTCATCGTCTCGGCTTACGGAGACATGGAGAACATCCGCACCGCGATGAACCGCGGCGCCTTCGACTTCGTCACCAAACCGATCGACTTCACCGACCTCGAGGTCACGATCGAGCGGACCTTGCGACACCTGGACGAGTGGCGCGCCGCGCTCGCTTCGCGCGACAAGCTGGTGGCGATACAGAACGAACTCGATGTGGCGACGAAGATTCAGCAATCGATCCTGCCGGACAAGTTCCCCCATGTAGACGGGTGTGAGGTCTACGGTTGCATGCACGCGGCACGCAACGTCGGGGGGGATTTCTTCGACGTGATCAACCTCGACGCGGGACGGATCGGGCTTGCGGTAGCCGACGTGTCGGACAAGGGCGTGCCGGCGGCCCTGTTCATGATGTCGAGCCGCACGCTGCTCAAGGGCGCGGCGGTCGGCGTCGAGGATCCCGGGGCGGTCCTCCGCGAAGTGAACGACCTGCTGAACGAGACGAACGACGCGGCGATGTTCGTCACCGTCTTCTACGGCGTCTACGATCCCTCGACCAGGCTGCTCACCTTCTCCAACGGCGGCCACAACCCTCCGCTGGTGGTCCACCCCGACGGGAGCTCGGAGGAACTCGAACTGACGGGCGGCCTCGCCCTCGGGGCGATTCCCGGCTTCGAGTACGGGCAGGCCAGCGTCCGGCTGAGCCCGGGAGATCTTGTCGTCTTCTTCACGGACGGAGTCACCGAGGCGATCAACGTGTCGAACGAAGAGTTCGGCCTCGAGTCGCTTCAGGGTCTGTTCGGCGACGGTCGGACTCCAACCGCCCGGGAAGCCGCCGAGATGATCCTGCAGGCCGTGCAGGACTTTGCCGGCGAAGCGCCGCAGTTCGACGATTTGACTTGCATGACCTTGCGCGTCGCCGACGAGTGAGCGCCAACCTCCACCTCCGTGTTCCGAACCGGATCGAAGAGCTTCCCGGCGTCTCGGAGGCCGTCGAGGCGCTTGGCCGGGAGGAGGGTTGGCCGCAGGATGTGACCTACGCCATCGTTCTCGGTCTGGAGGAAGTGGCGACGAACGTAGTGCGTCACGGCGGCGGTGAGCCCGGCAGCAGCGAGATCGAGATCGAGGTCACATCGAGCGACGACGAGGTCCGGATCGAGGTTCGCGACAGCGGGAAGGCGTTCGATCCGTTCCACGAGGCTCCCGAGCCGGACCTCGATGCGGAAGTTCAGGACCGGCAGATCGGCGGCCTGGGGGTCCACTTCGTGAAGGTCCTCATGGACGAGACTTCGTACAGCCGCGAGGGCGGCCGCAACCACGTGTCAATGGTCAAGCGCCGGAGTTGAACCGCGGCACGGGACTGCCGGTCGCGATGCGCGCACATGCTGCTCAGATAGCTCTGACGGCGTCAGCCTGGGCCGCGGCGGCGTTGCTCGCCGCGGCGCCTTCGGTGGCTCAGCCGGCGGCGTCGCCGACCGGGCCGGAAGGGACGCCGGGCGTTTCGGCCGAGCGCATCCTGTTCGGACAGTCCGCCGCCTTCAGTGGTCCGGCTGCCGAACTGGGCAGAGGGATGCGGCTCGGCATCCAGGCGGCGTTCAAGGAGGCCAACGATGCCGGCGGCGTGCATGGCCGGCGCCTGGAACTCGTCACGGTGGATGACGGCTACGAGCCGGAGGCCGCGATCACGAACACGCGCCGCCTGATCGAGGACGAGGGTGTGTTCGCGCTGGTCGGCGGCGTCGGTACGCCGACCTCCCGCTCCGCGGTGCCGGTGGCCGAAGAGGCGGGTGTGCCGTACATCGCTCCGTTCACGGGCGCGGGCTTTCTCCGCAGCGAACCGCATGTGATCAACCTCCGCGCCTCCTACGCCCAGGAGACGGAGGAGATGGTGGAGCGACTGACGAGGGATCTGGGCATCGAGCGGATCGCGGTGGTCATCCAGAACGATTCCTTCGGGCGTGCCGGCCTGGCGGGCGTTCGTGCCGCATTCGACAGGCGGGGAATGGAGGCGGTCGCGATCGGCGTCTATCCGCGCAACACGACCGCCGTCAAGACGGCCATCGTCGACATCGAGGTGGGGCGGCCCGAGGCCGTCATCATCGTGGGGGCCTACCAACCGGTGGCGAGCCTGATCGCGTGGGCCCGGCACATAGGCCTGGATCCCGTGTTCATGACCCTGTCCTTCGTGGGCAGCAATGCCCTCGCGGAAGAACTCGGCCCACGCGGCGCCGGCGTCTACGTCACCCAGGTCGTGCCGTTTCCGAGCGCGCGGAACTCGAGGGTCGCCACCGCCTACCGGCGCGCGTTGCGCGCCCACACGCCCGGCGCCGAGCCCGGTTTCGTCTCGTTCGAGGGTTACCTCGCCGGACGCCTGGTCATCGAAGCACTCGAACGCAGCGGGACGTCGGTTGACCGGGACCGCTTCATTCAGACTCTGCGCGACGCCGGATCGATCGACCTGAACGGCTTCCGCCTCGTGTTCGGCGACGGGGACAACCAGGGTTCGGACGCCGTGTTCCTGACCGTGATCGACGAACGGGGCCGGTATCGGCCAGCGACGCGTCTCGAGGCGGCGGTGAAGCAATGATCTCGTGGTTTCGACGACTGGCCGAGGCCCGCTTCAGGATCGCGACGCAGCTCTACGTTGGCATCGGCGGCGCCGCCGCCCTGACGCTCGCGGCCAGCCTCGTGGCGTTGTTCGCCTTCGCTCAGGTCGGCGACTCGCAGAACCGGGTCACCCAGGGAACGGTGCCTGAACTCGCGGCCGCCTTCGGCGTCGCCCAGGGCAGCGGAACGCTGGTGGCGGCGGGCCCCAGGCTGACCGCGACGGCGAACCAGGACGAGTTGACTCGGGCGGTCGTCGAGATGGCGCCCGCGCAACGGGCCTTCGAGCGCGAACTCGAGGACCTGATGAGCAGGGGAATGGGGTCCGAGGAGTCCCTTGGCGGCGACGCGGAGATCGTGAGCATCCAGGCGCGTGGCGGAGAGCTCATCGGCAACATCGCGGCCATCCAGGAGTCGGTTGCGGAGGGCTTCGAACTGGGCGCGGAGAGCGAGGCGCTGCGGTCGGAACTGGAGTCTCTGCACGGCCGGATCGAGGCGCTTCTGGTGCCTGCTCTCGATGATCAGCTCTTTTACGCGATGACCGGCTTTCGCTCGTTCGAGCTTGCCCCCGCGTCCCGTGAGGTCCACTTCTCGGAACCGGAGATCGACCGCTATCGGGTGCTGGTGGGCCTTCAGCAGGACGTCACGATCATCGATCAGCTCCTGAACAGTCTGGCGGTGTTGATCGACCGGCCGCTGATCGAGCCGGTCGAGGAGCGGTACGAGTCGGCGGCGACGAGTATCGAGCGCGCCCTCAGCGCGATCGACGAAACCGCGACCTCTGACCGGTTGGAAGCGCTCTTCGGCGAGATGCTGGCGAAGAGTCGTACCGCCTTCGACCTGAGGCGACAGGAGGTCGACGTGCTCGACCGGCAGCAGGCGCTGCTGGAGGAGAACCAGAACCTGGCCGTCGAACTCGGTGGCGACGTCGAGAGTCTGGTCGCCGCTTCGCAGGCACGTACCGATGCCGCGACCGACGCCGCGTCCCAGGCCATCAGAACCGGCCGGGCGCTGCTCCTGGCGCTCAACGTGCTGAGCATCGCCGGAGCGGTCTTCATCGGTTGGCTGTTCGTCGGACGGCTGCTGGTGCGCCGGTTCGAGGCGCTTTCGAGCAGCATGCGGGAGATGGCGGAGGGCAACCTGGAAGCCGAAATCGGCATCGGCGGCCAGGACGAGGTCGCGGACATGGCGGCTGCTCTCGAGGTCTTCCGCCGTCACGCGCTCGAAGTGCAGCGGCTGAACCTGGTCGAGAAGCTGGCGGACGAACTGAAGGAGAAGAACGAAGAGCTGGAGGTCGTGCTGGTCGACCTGCAGAAGGCCCAGGACCAGATCGTGATGCGCGAGAAGCTCGCCGCGCTCGGCGAACTGACGGCCGGCGTCGCCCACGAGATCAAGAACCCCCTCAACTTCGTCAAGAACTTCTCCGAAGTGTCCTCGGAACTCCTCGAGGAGGTCGAGGAGATCATGAAGGAGAACGAGGACGGCAGCCTGAACGAAGACCAGCGGGAGGAAATCGGGGAGATCTTCGAGGACCTGAGCGGCAACCTGAAGCTGATCCAGAACCACGGTGAGCGCGCCAACCGGATCGTCACCGACATGCTGAAGATGGGCCGGGGCGCCGCCGGTCGTGAGGAGGCGGATATCAACCGTCTCGTCGATGAGCACATCGGGCTCGCGTACCACAGCGCGCGCGCTTCCGACTCGGAGTTCAACCTCACCATCGAGAAGGACTTCGATCCGGACCTGGGCACCCTGGAGGTCGTGTCGCAGGACGTGGGCCGTGTGTTCCTCAATCTGGTCGGCAACGCCTGCTACGCCACGAACGAAAAGCGGCTCAGCACGGAGGATGAGTCCTACGAGCCGACCCTCACGGTGACGACGCGAAGGATGGACGACGGCGTCGAGGTCCGGATCCGGGACAACGGCAACGGAATCCCGCAGGACATCGTGGACAAGATCTTCAACCCCTTCTTCACGACCAAGCCGACCGACCAGGGCACGGGCCTCGGTCTGGCGCTCTCGGCCGACATCGTGCGCGAGCACGGCGGCATGATCCGGGTCGATACGGTGCCGGGCGAGTTCACGGAGATGATCGTCGAGCTGTCGGCGGCGCCCCCCGACATCGAGTTGCCGTGATGGCTTCCCAGGCCCCGGCCTCGCCGGCGCAGTCCGCCCCGGTCTTTTCCATGCGCGGCGTGACGAAGGTCTACGTGATGGGCGAAGTCGAGGTCTATGCGCTGCGCGGCGTCGACCTGGAACTCCGCGAAGGCGAGTTCACGGTCCTGCTCGGACCGTCGGGAAGCGGCAAATCGACCCTGCTGAACATCCTGGGCGGGCTCGACCGGCCGACCGACGGTCGCGTGACCTACCGTGACGGGGATCTGAGCGAGGCCGGAGAACGGGCCCTGACCCGCTACCGGCGCCGCCACGTCGGCTTCGTGTTTCAGTTCTACAACTTGATTCCCTCGCTCACCGCGCGCGAGAACGTCGCACTCGTCACCGAGATCGCCGGCGATCCGATCGCTCCCGAGGAGGCCCTGGCGCTGGTCGGCCTGAAGTACCGCCTCGACCATTTCCCGTCGCAGATGTCGGGCGGCGAGCAGCAGCGCGTGGCGATCGCCCGGGCCATCGCCAAGCGTCCGGACGTGCTGCTTTGCGACGAACCGACGGGAGCCCTCGACATCAGCACCGGCATTGCGGTCCTGGGGGCGCTCGAGAGGGTGAACTCCGAGCTGGGCACGACGACCGCGGTGATCACGCACAATGCGGCGATCTCCGCGATGGCGGATCGAGTAATCTCGCTTGCGGACGGCCTGATTACGAGCGACGTCCGCAACGCGACGAAGCAGCCCGCGGCCACGATCGAGTGGTAGGAGGATGAAAGCCCTCGACCGCAAACTCCTGCGCGACCTCTGGAACGTCCGGTCCCAGGTACTGGCGATCGCGCTGGTCGTCTCGTCGGGGATCGCGCTGCTGGTCATGGCGCAGGGAGTGTTCGGCTCGCTCCTGACCACCCGCGACGCCTACTACACCCGCTACGCCTTCGCCGACGTGTTCGCCGGCGCCAAGCGCGTCCCCAACTGGATCGAGGAGCGCATCGTGGCGATTCCGGGAGTCAGGCAGGTCCAGACCCGGGTGGTCGTGGGCGTCTCGCTGGACGTGCCCGGAGTCACCGATCCGGTCAACGGACGCCTGATCTCCCTGCCGGATCGCGGCCGGCCGGCGCTCAACGACGTCGCTCTGCGCCGCGGGCGGTTCCTGGACCCGGACCGTGCGGAGGAGGCCCTGGTCGGCGAGCGCTTCGCCGAAGCTCACGGCCTCGACCTGGGCGATCGCCTGTTCGCGGTCATCAACGGTCGCCGCCAGCCCCTGGAGATCGTCGGCGTCGGGCTCAGCCCCGAGTTCGTCTACGGCATCGGTCCCGGAGAACTGTTCCCGGATCCGAAGCACTTCGGCTTCCTGTGGATGACCCGGCGGCACCTGGCCACCGCGTTCGAAATGGAGGGCGGGTTCAACGACGTCGCCCTGACGCTGACTGATGACTCGCCCAGCCTCGAGCGCGCGGCGATCGTCGAACTCGACGCGATTCTCGATCCCTACGGCGGTCTGGGCGCGATTCCGCGTGCGGACCAGACCTCGAACTGGTACCTCCAGAACGAGTTGACGCAGCTCGAGAACATGGGACTCCTGGTGCCGTTGATCTTCATCGCCGTGGCCACGTTCCTGCTCAACGTGGTTCTGCGGCGAACCGTCGCGGTGCAGCGCGAACAGATCGCGGCGCTCAAGGCTCTCGGCTACTCGAACCTCAGGCTCGGCGTCCACTACGTGCAGTGGGCCGTCGTCGTGGTGGCCCTCGGCGCCCTGCTCGGGATCGGCGCCGGCCTGTTGCTGGCCGAAGCGATGCTCGGCCTCTACATGGAGTACTTCCGCTTCCCGCTCCTGATCTACAACGTGTCGGCGTCGAGCATTCTGATCGCAGTCGGCGTGAGCCTCGTCGCCGCGACGGTGGGCGCCTTGGGCGCGGTGCGCAGCGTCGTCTCGCTGCCGCCCGCCGAAGCGATGCGCCCAGCGGCGCCCGAGACCTTCCGGGTCTCCCTGTTCGAACGGCTGGGCGCCCGGCGATGGTTGTCGCAGCCCGCGAGGATGGTGCTCCGCAACCTGTCGCGACGCCCGGTGCGCGCGGGCCTGTCGATCGTCGGCATCGCCTTCGCCGGCGCGATCATGGTCGTGGGCTCGGCGATGATGGACTCGATGGACGAACTGCTCGAAGTGCAGTTCAACATCATCCAGCGCCAGGACCTGTCGGTGAGCTTCTTCGAACCGGTCGAACGAAGCGCGGTGCACGAACTCGCGGCCCTCTCCGGCGTGCTGCAGGTGGAGCCGACTAACGGCGTCGCGGCGCGGCTGCGGAACGGCCACCTGCAGAAGCAGACGGCGATCCAGGCGCTGGCGCCCGATGCCAGGTTGCAGCGCGTGGTCGATGTGGACTATCGCGCCATCCGGCTCGACCGGCCGGGTCTCGTCCTGTCCACGCTGCTGGCGGAGCAGTTGCAGGTCGAGCCGGGCGACACGCTGATGGTCGAGATCATGGAAGACGGCAGGCCGGTGCGCGAGGTCGTGCTGACCGACACCGTCGACGACCTGCTCGGCGTGACGGCGTACATGGAGCAGGAGTCGCTCCGGCGGCTGGTGCGGCGCGACGACACGATCAGCGGCGCGATGCTCAAGATCGACGCGCTGGCCGAGGAACGGCTGTTCGGCCTGCTGAAGGCAATGCCGGCGGTGGCCGGCGTGACCTTGCGCAGCGCCGCGCTCGAGAACATCCAGACCTACATGCTCGACAACATGTCGATGATGATGAGCGTCAACCTGCTCTTCGCGGTGATCATCGCCTTCGGCGTCATCTACAACACGGCGCGGATCTCCCTGTCCGAGACCAGCCGTGAACTCGCCAGCCTGCGGGTGATCGGCTTCACCCGTGGCGAGATCTCTTCGATCCTGCTGGGCGAGCTCGGGATCCTCACCGTGGCCTCGATTCCACTCGGGTTGCTCCTCGGCTACGGCATGATCGCCGGCGTGATGAGCGCTTTCGAGAGCGAGCTGTTCCGCTTGCCGGTGGTGGTCGACCCGAACACGTTCCTGGTTTCCGCGGCGACCGTTCTCGGGTCGATGGCCGTCTCGGCCTGGACGGTTCGGCGTAAGCTCCACGAACTCGATCTGGTCGCGGTTCTCAAGACCCGCGAGTAGGAAGAAGGAACTGATGACGACGCGGCGCTGGGTGTTGTGGGGCGTGGGCTTGGTTGTGGTCGCGGCCGCCGCGTTTCTCGGTACGCGTCCGCAGCCGGTACCGGCGGAGCTGGCGCAGGTGATGCGAGGACCGCTGGAAGTGACGATCGATGAGGAGGGTGAGACCAGGGTCCGAGACCGGTTCGTCATCTCGGCGCCGCTCGCCGGCCGCGTGCTGCGAATCGAACTCGAGCCCGGCGATGCGGTGGTCGCGGGCGAGACGGTGCTCGCGATCTTCCTGCCGTCCGCGCCGGTGCTTCTCGACGCCCGCAGCCGGGCCGAGGCGGAGGCGGTAGTGCAGACCGCGACCGCCGCGCTCGGCCAGGCCGAGGCGCACTACGAGCGGGCGGCGGCCGAACTCGCCTACTCGCGCTCCGAGGCGGGACGCTACCTGCGGCTGAGTCAGGAGGGAATCGTCTCGGTCGAGACGATGGAGAGCGCCCAGCTCGATCTCGACACTCGGCAGGAGGCGCTGGAGGCCGCCGAGTACGCGGTGCGTACGGCCCGGAGTGAGTTACAGGCGGCGCGGGTCCGCCTGCTGCGGTTCAGCGCCGAGAGCGCCGAGGACATGAACGGCACGGCAATCCGGATCGTGTCACCCGTTTCGGGCGTCGTTCTCCGTCGCGTGCGCGAAAGCGAGTCCGTCGTGCCGGCCGGCGAAGCGCTGCTCGAAGTCGGCGATCCGGCCCGGATCGAAGTGGTGACGGACTATCTGTCGAAGGACGCCGTCCGGATGCGTTCGGGCCAGCGCGTGCTGATCGATCGATGGGGCGGCGAGCGGCCCCTGCAGGGGCGGGTGCGGCGGGTGGAACCCTCGGGATTCACGAAGATCTCGGCGCTCGGCGTCGAAGAGCAGCGGGTGAACGTGGTGATTGACATCGTCGATCCGCCGGCGGTCTGGGCCGGCCTCGGCGACGGATTCCGGGTCGAAACCCGGGTCGTCGTCTGGGAGAGCGGGGACGAACTGAAAGCGCCGACCGGGGCGCTCTTCCGGCGCGACGAGAACTGGGCCGTCTATACGGTCGAAGGGGGCCGCGCGGCCGTTCGGGAGATCGAGGTCGGCGAGCGCAACGCTCAGGAAGCCCAGGTTCTTGGCGGCCTCGAACCGGGCGAGCAGGTCGTGGTCTATCCGAGCGACAGCCTGAACGACGGTTCGCCGATCGCGGCCGAACTCTGACCGCCGCGTCGGTTCACTCGGCGACCTGGCGCTCTACTCGGCGACCTGGAACGGCGCCGACCACTCCATCGTGCCCCAGCGGATCGTCAGCATGCCGGCCGCGCCGTCCATCTCCAGCACGCCCTCCGTGTGCTCCGCGGGTTCAGCGAGGGTGCGGAAGGCCAGCGGCGTTTCGCCGGCGTCGTGTTCGGCCATGTGCATCGTGCCCCAGACGTCGGCCAGATGGTTGAAGACGAGCTTCCAGCCGTCCCCCTCGCGCTTGAGCCAGAGGCTGTAGACGCCCGGGTAGGTCGGACCGTGGTTGTGGGCGGCTACTTCGGCGTCCTCGAACGCGAGGTCGGCGTCGGTCCAGAACTTGAACGGCTTGCCGTAGATCGGTCCCAGGACTTCGCCGTCTGCGAGAGACTCGAGCTTGTCGTAGTCGGGACCGGGCGCCGGCAGGCGATCGAAGCGGAGCCGGATCGCCTGTCCGTCGACCTCGACCCGGGAAAGGGCCAGATCGTCCCGGTCGCCGACCGGTTGACGCTCGACGATGATTCCGGCAGCTTCGGCGGCTTCCTTCGTCACGCCTTTGACATCGGCGTTGAAGAACCCGGTTTCCAGCCTCCCGGTCAGTCCGTCGCCTTCACGCGCGAGTTCCATCTCGACCGGCACGAGCTGGCCGCCGAAGTCCAGGTTCCACTTGAGCAGGACGCCCGTCTCGGTGCGGCTGATGTTCTCGATCACGACGTCGGCCAGACGCGTCACGTAGAGGTCGGCGCTCGCCTTGCCGTCGTCGTCGGCAAACGTGATCAGGCTGTTGAGCGAGCCCTGCTGGGTGAGCACTTCGAGCACCCACTCGCCGAGAAACGGCTCGATCTCGGCGGTATCGAGGCGGGGCGCCGGCTCCGGGGGGGCTTCCTGGGCCAGACCCGGGCCGGCCAGCAGGAGCGCGGTGAGGAACGGAAAGACGTAGGGTCTGCGATGGGGGTTTCGTGCCATGCCGGGTAAGCCCTCTTGGTGAGCGGGGATTCCTGTGGACAGGTCCGGGCGCCTGCGACGGGCGAGTTTACTAGCAGCATTCGCGGCCGCCAGGCCCCGCGGCCTCGTCAGAAGTAGTCCGGCATGGAAGGCGGTTCGGCCGCGAAGACCCGGTCCGCCTGCTCCAGCGCGGCGGCCGATCCCCGGACGGACTCCATGGCCGCGAGGCGGCGGGCACTCAGGTGACCGGTGTAGAGAGAACCGAGCGCGCGGATGTCCATCCTCAGCGTGTCGGGCCCCGCATCCCGATCGACCCGGCTCGCCCTGGCCTCGCCGCCATCGATCTCGATCAGCCAGCGGCCCGCGTTGCCGGGCAGGACGTCGTCCGTCAGCTCCAGGTCCAGCCTCGCGCTCGCGGTCGCCGGATAGCCGCGTTCGGCGAAGGCCGCCCGGACGTCGACGATGCGGAGCATCCAGGTTTCGGCGATGGAGATCTCGGTCCCGACCTCCGGCACGGCGAGGAGCAGCGGGTCGTCCAGCGGCCCGTACCAGATCGCGTGCCGGGCCAGGGTGCGGCAGTCCGAGAGCAGGGCGAGGACGCGCCGCGCCGCGTCGGGATGCGCCACCTGAACGTCGCGGATACTGAGGTCGTACGGATACCGGCCCACCGGGCCCAGGGTGTAGACCACGTAACCGTCGACGGCGCCGCCTTCCCCCGGCAGGACGTAGCCATGCACGTCCCGGCCGGCCGGGTGGGTGTGGACGCGCTGCCAGATGTGTTCGTTGCGGTCCAGCCAGCCGGGACGGTCCGCGGCCAACCGCCGGTAGAGCCGCTTGAGCCCGTCGGCGTCGGTCCTGGGGTCGAGCCGGCGGAGTTCCCCGCTCGCCCGGATTCGCCCCAATCCGGCGAGCGGCAGCCGGTACTGGTACCGGTGCCCGGCGACCGCGTAGCCGGCCCGGCCGTACAGGGTGAAGGTCGTGGGGTAGAGGGTCGAGACCGCCACGCCGGCGTCGTGGAGTTCACTCAGGGTGGCCGCCATCAGGGACTTCGCGGCGCCGCGGCCGCGGGCCGTGGGACTGATGGCGACTCCGGCGATGCCGATGTTGCGGACCGACCGCCCCCCCAGAAACAGGCCCATGTCGTACTGGACCAGGCCACCGACGACATCACGGCCGCCCCGCACGACGCGCACATGGTCGTGTGTTGCTCGCAGCCAGGAGACGCAAGAGTCGTACGGGGTGTTGAAGGCCAGGGCTTCGTGGTAGGCCAGGGCCTCCAGGTCGGCGGAGGTTCGGATCGGGCCGAAGCTGAGGCGCTGCGTCACGGGGTCGGAGTCTACTTGTCCGATCCCGGTGGGCCTGTAGTGGTTCAGACAGATGTGAGACAGGTCGAGTGAAGCAGTCGTCGCCGAGCACGTGCACATAGACGGTCACCTCGACCGGGTGGTCGGCGAGCTGTCGATGGGCTACCGCAAACGCGTCGGCATCGCCCAGGCGCTCCTCCACGAACCGGACGCCGACGGTTTCCCGCCCTCGTCCTTGCCACCGGCTTCGAAGGACACCCTACCGAGTGCGGCGGGTTTGCGCTCTCCGGCGCCGGCCGTGAGGCCGAGCGTGCCTCGTCAGCTGCCGCACACGGGAAACGCCGTCAGGTCCGTGATCGCCGGCGCCGGCAGGCCCGGTTCGTTGCGGTACTCCTTCACGAGCCCCGTCACCGTGTCCGTCACCCGGATCACGTAGCCGAGATCGGTCGTCGAAGCGCCGAAGACCCAGACGTGACCGTTCACCTCGCAGCCGTCCAGCACCTTGATCAGCACTTCCCAGTTGTCTCCTCCGAAGAACTGGAACACCGCCGAGTCGTTCGTGCCGACGGGTACCACGACGCCTCGGCCCCCTTCGCCGTACGGCCGCCGCCATTCCATCGTGGCTGAGTAGCGCGAGTCGAGGAGGCAGCGCGTCAGTGAGTCCGGTGCGCACGTCCCGGCAGGGTCGCTCGCCTCGACCCGGAAGATCTCGGACGCGATCGAGGTCGTCGTGCCGTCGCTGGCCGACAGGGTGACCTCGTAGAAGCCGGGAGACGACCAGGCATGGACGACCCGCCTGCTGCGCGACGTTCTCCCGTCACCGAAGCTCCAGAGCCGGGACACGACCCGGCCCGAGCTCGTGTCCTCGAACGTCACGGTCGCGCCGGTGCGCGAGCGGCAGAGGTCCGCGGAGCACTCCGCCGGCGTGAAGTGGGCCTTTGGCGGACCGCTCGGAGGTGAACCGTTGCTACCCGTTCCGCCGCTGTCGCCACCGTCGTCGTCGGGAGGCGAACCACCGCCACCGCCTGTACCGCCACCGCTGTCGCCATCGACGTCGTCGGGAGGCGAATCAACGCCAGTGCCGCCACCGCCGCCACCGCCTGTACCGCCGCCACCGCCGCCACCGCCTGTAGCGCCGCTGCCGCCTGCGCCGCTGCCGCCTGCGCCGCTGCCGTCGTTGTCGGTGATCGCGATCGTCGCCTCGCCGTCGCCGGTCACCCGGAACGGCAGGGACACGAAGCTCAGCACCACCGACTCGCCGTCATCGTCGATCCGGTCGTCCGTCGCCGCCACCGTGAACTGCCGGCGCCTCACACCTGGACCGAACGCCACGCTCGAGGGTACGCCCGAGTAGTCTCCGTCCTCCGTCCCGCCGTGGTGGGTCCGCTCCAGGAAGATCTCGAGATTACGCTCCGGGTCCCGGTCGAGGCGGACCACCACGCTCGCCGAGCCGCCCTCCGTGATGCCGTAGCTCGGCGCTCCGAACGACACCGCGGCCTCCGGATCGTCGTCGTCCCGGATCGTGCCCAGGACCTGAAGCGTCGAACCGCCGCCAGCCAGCGACGCGTGCCGCGCGTTGCTCAGCGTCAGACGGAAGGTCTCCTCTTCCTCCTCGTCCACGTCGTCGTCCGTGACGCTCACGACGATCTGCCGCGATGCCGTCGAGCTCGCAGGGAAGGTCAGAGTGCCGCGCGCCGCCTCATAGTCCGTACCGGCACGCGCCGACTCGTCAGAGGTCGCGTAGTCCACCGTGATCTCCGACGCGCTCGCCTTGTTCAGCCTGACCTCGAACCTCAGCGCTCCGGCGCCTTCGGCCGCCGACGCCGCGGCAACCGAAAGGACCGACGAGTCCGCTTCCACGATCGTCACCGTCACGGAACCCACGGCGACCGAGCCGTAGTCCGCGCCGCTCACCTGGTGGCTGATCGTGACCGCGGGCTCGGAAGTCGTGTTGGTGTCGCGCGCCGCGGTGACGGTGAACGTCTGTGTGTTCTGCCAGTTCCCCGCCGTGAACGCGAACGACGCCGGGCTCACCGACAGGTTCCGGTCCACCGGCACCGACGGCGTCACCGTCACCGTTCCCGTCGGCGCCGACTCCAGCACCACCGTGTAGTCCGCACTCGATCCCTCGTCCACCAACAGCGACGACCGGGACAACGTCACGCCGGCCGTGTCGTCGTCGACGATCGTCAGCGTCACGCCGTTGACCGCGAGGTTGCCCGCGCTCGCGATCAGCGCCAGATCCTCGTCGTCATCGTCGATCCTGTCGTTCACGATCGTCACGTCCGCCGTCGCCGACGTGGCGCCCTCGGCGATCGTGAACGCGGAGGGCAGCGTGTAGTCGGCCGCGGTCGCGGTCGACGCGGCCCCGGCCAGGAGCGTCACCGTTACCCCGGCGATGCCCGCCGGCCGATCCAGCGTCGCCGTCACCGTGACCGCGCCGGCGTTCTCGGCCACCGTGCCGTTCGCAACGGAGGCCGTCAGCGTCAGGAGGCTCGGCCCGAGGTTCGCCGAACCCGGCGAAGCGGCGACCCTCTGGAAGGCGCCGGAGCCGTTCGGCAACCGGCCGTGAGCCTCGTCGAACTCGAGCCGGGGGTAATCCACGCGGTCGATGACCGTGTTGCCGCGCGCGTCGGTGTCGGTCAGCACGACGCTCTCGCCGCCCGCCGAGAGCTGGAAGTCCGCGTGGAGTCCCGGCGTGTCGTCCGTGTCCTCGTCCGCCCACACGAGAAGGTGTCCTCCCGCGGCGATCGTCGTGCCTGCCGGGAACTTCCACTTCCTTGGCTTGTCCGGGTCGTCGGACAGGTACCACCCGGCCAGCTCGATGGGCTGCGACGTGTTGTTGAACAGCTCGATCCAGTCCTCGTAGTCGTTCTGGGGATCGGCGATCGTCGCTTGGTTCGAGGCCATCAGTTCGTTGATCGCCACCCGCGCCGCCGCAGGCCCGCCGTCGTTGTCGCGCACCGCCAGGCTGGCGCTGGCTGGCGACCCCGGGCCGTAGCCGGCGCCGGCGCCGAGCGTTGCCGTGACCACGCCGTTGTCTTCGTCCGTGGTGTCTTCCGGGAGCGTGACGGTCAGCGTCGCCTCGGCGGCGCCGGCGGCGACGACCACGGAGGTGGGCGGCGAGGCGGGAAGGAAGTCCTGGCCCGCGCCCTGGGTGACGGTCACGGTCACGGTCAGGTCCGCCTCCGGCGCCGGGCGCGCGCTCACCGTGAACGTCGCCACGCCGCCCTCGACGGCGGGGCGGCCCGCCTTGATCGAGACCGCGACGGCGGCGTTCTCCGCCCCCGGCGTAGCGGCGACCTTCCGGAAAGCTCCGGCGCCGTTCGGCAACCGGCCGTGCGCCTCGTCGTCTTCGAGTTCGGGGAAGGCCACGCGGTCGAGGACCACGTTGCCGCCCGCGTCGCTCCCCGTCAGCACGACGCTCTCCCCGCCCGCCGAGAGCTTGAAGTCCGCGTGCAGGCCCGGGGTGTCGTCCGTGTCCTCGTCCGCCCACACCAGGAGGTAACCGCCCGCGATGATCGTCGTGCCCGCCGGGAACTGCCACTTCTTCGGCTCGTCCGGGTCATCCGACAGGTACCACCCGGCCAGGTCGATGGCCTGCGACGTGGTGTTGAACAGCTCGACCCAGTCGTCGTAGTCGCCTTGGGGATCGGCGATCGTCTCGTCGTTCGCCGCCATCAGTTCGTTGATCGCCACCCGCGCCGCCGCCGGCCCCCCGTCGTTGTCGCGCACGGCCAGGCTGGCGCTGGCGGGCGACCCCACGGCGTAGCCGGCGCCGGCGCCGAGCGTCGCCGTCAGCACGCCGTTGGCTTCATCCACGGTGTCTTCCGGGAGCGTGACGGTCAGTGGCGCCTCGGTGGCGTCGGCGGTGACGACGACGGAGGTGGGTGGCGAGGCGGGAAGGAAGTCCTGGCCCGTGCCCTGCGTGACGGTCACGAGCACTGTCAGGTCCGCCTCCGGCGCCGGGCGCGCGCTCACCGTGAACGTCGCCGCGCCGCCCTCGACGGCCGGGTGGCCCGCCTCGATCGAGATCGTCGGGTCGGGACGCGGCGGCGCCGTGGCGCCCGGGGACGGTGTGGGGACCACCTCGAAGGCCTCGCCGCCATCCGTCGAGCGGCCGTACGCCTCGTCGTCTTCGAGTTCGGGGAAGTCCACGCGGTCGATCACCGCGTTGCCGCGCTCGTCCACGTCGGAAAGGACCACGCTCTCGCCGCCCGACGACAGCCTGAAGTTGGCGTGCAGTCCGGGAGTGTCCCCCGTGTCGCCGTCCGCCCACACCAGGAGGAACCCGCCCGCCGTGATCGTCGTGCCCGCCGGGAACCTCCACTTCGTCGGCTCGTCCGCGTCGTCGGACAGGTACATCCCCGACATGTCGATCGCTTCGCTGCCCGAGTTGTACAGCTCGATCCAGTCGTCGTAGTCGCCCTGCGGGTCGGCGAGGGTCGTGTCGTTCGCCGCCATCAGTTCGTTGATGAAGAGCGTGGTGGGCGTCGTGCCGACGTCTTCTTCCTCGTCCTCCGTGGAACTCTCGGTCAGCGTGTAGGTGAAGCGGAAACGGGGCAGTCCGCTGTAGGCCGGCACGGACGCCGTGAAGACGCTGTCGCCGTCTTCGTCGCTCATCGTCACGGAGGTGAACTCACCCGTCGGTCCGGCGTGCTCCACGGTGGCGGCGGTCACGGTGCGCTGCGCCGCGGCCTCGCCGGCAGGCGCCAGCACGGCCAGGGCCAGACCCAGAGGCGCCGCGCGGCGCCGCCGCGGGCCTAGTCGTACACCCACGGTCTCGCCTGCTTGATCGCCAGCGCGTTGGCCGCCGTGACCTTGAACTCGATCTCGATCGCGAAATCCGTCCCGTCGGCCACGTTGTGGAGCGTCGCGAAGCGCGAGTCGATCGTCCCGAGCGCGGCGTGAAGCGTCGCGATGTGCTCGTCGCTCAGCACCGCGGCGCCGCCCTCCGCCAGACTGGAACGACTCACCACCGACACCGTGAACTCGGCGTCCTTGCTCAGCAGCAACTCCTCCGGCAGGTGCCCGTCCGGGTTCGTCACCAACTCCTCGCCCAACTGCGCGTTCACGTAGTACGCGTCGGCCGGGCCGCTGAACGTGAGGAACACGTTCTCGGACACCGCCACGCCGTTCGCGATCTCGCTGCTGAAGTTCGGGTGCAACAGCACCCCCATCGCCGCCGCCTTGTGGTCCACCCGGTGGAACTCCCGCGCCTCGAAGGCGCGCAGGTTCCAGAGGCTCGCGAACACCTGCTTGATCGACTTCTCCAGGTGCCCCTCGTCCGGGTTGTGGGTGACGGAGTCGTAGAGGCCGGCGCCGTTGAAGGCGGGCAGGTCCTCGTTGTTCGTGCTCGAACGGCAGCGGATCGATGTGGTGTCGGGGAACTCGTCCTGCAGGTCGCCGATCTCGCCGCGCAGAGCGTCCGGGAAGGCGCCGTCGCGGATGGAGCGGCGCAGCCTGGTCAGCTTCGCGTCCCGCTCGCCGATTCCGGCCTGGAAGGCCGCGTCGGCCAGCAGGCCGTTCACCGTGGCGTAGAGGCCGTTGTGCTTCATGAACTCGTCGTAGAAGTAGAACGGCAGCGCGTAGCCGTCCGGCACCTCGACGTTGCTGAGCGTGAGATCGCGCAATTCCGCGAGGTTCGCGGCCTTGGCGCCGTACGCGTCGGCGTCGCCGAAGGCGATGTCGTCGATGTCGGCGTAGGCGGTCACGGTCAGGTCGCGGGAAGGCGCCTGGACCGTCTCGGGGCGTCGTGCCGAGTGATGCGCCGCCACCTCCGCGGCGGTCGCCTCGGTCAACGTGTAGCCGGCCTCGGCGCCGGCGGTCACCTCGTAGCGCACGTACTTGCCGATCAGGTCGGTGACCGCCGGATCATCGAGGGCGTTGCGGATCCACGCGTTGGGCACCTCGTCCTGGGCGGCGCGCAGGTTGACGTGGGAAAGCGGCGTCTGCGCCTCCAGCGTGATGACGCCCGCCACCGTGGGCAGTTCGTTCAGCAGGTGGGGCAGGATGGCCACGTCCCGGAAAGTGGGCCACTGGCCGGGATGGAAGACGCCCAACAGGCCGTAGCCCACGCTGGCGTTCAGGGGCGCGAACACGGTGTTCCCGGTGATGTCCCCTCCGAGATAGACGGGTACGCGCGAGGCGTCGTAGAGCGCCTTCTCACGCTTGTACGTGTCCACGGCCGGCGACCCCAGCGGGCGGTAGACGAGGTTGTTGCGCAGGAAGGGCATGCTTGCCGCCAGCAGCTCGTGGCTCCTCGCCACGGCCCTGAATCCATGGCTGCGCCCCGAGTGATACGTGTAGTAGATGGTCCCGGGCTCGCCGCTCGGCGCCACCAGGTGCGGGTTGTAGATCAACTCGCCGCGCATGGACGGCCTGGACGTCATCTCATGCAACTCCCTAAACCGGTTCAGGAAGGACCCGTGGTACTGCAGCGTGTTCGTGTTCTGGTAGTAGACGAGCCGCTCGCCGCTCTCGGAAGTCAGGACGCTGAACTTGACGAACTCCGTGTTCTCCAGGTGGGCGCCAAGCGTGAGGGGCTCAGGGGACCAATACGACAGGGTCCGATACGTTTCCTGGTCTGGAATCGCCGTGGCCCCATGGGTGATCGCCATCGCCAGCGACGCCGCGCTCAGGGGCGCCCGGAGGTGGATTCGGCTGCGGGCGAGCTCCGCGATGTCGTCCCTGTCGTCGCCGTCCGTGTCCGCCGGGGCCGTCTTCAAGTAGGTGGCCACGCGGTAGGCGCCTGCCGATCCGGCCCGCAACGGCTCGTGCAGTTCCAACTGGCCGGCCTTGCCCATGTGGATCGCCACGGGGCGCTCCGTCGCCGCGTCGTCCGGGTCGGACTGGTAGTAGAGGACGTGGTAGCGGTCCGCCGAACTCGGCACGACGATGCGCACGCGGTCGTCGGCGCCCACCGAGAAGGACACGTCCGCCGTCTCCGTCTGGGCCCCGGCGGCGCCGGCCGCGGCCAGCAGGGCGAACGCCGCGACCGCCAGCCTTGGCGCTCCCAATTCTGCCTCCAGGTCCATCGTGTCGCTCTGGCCGCCGTGCTTGGTAGGGAACGTCGAGAAAAAGACCCTGAAGCCAAGGACCCGAAGAAACGAAGCGACTTACGAAGCGGCACCGCGAGAGGCAGGCGATGCCGTTGCCTATGAAGGCTAGAGGGACACTGTTGAAATTGTAGCCTACAGGATTGAAGGGCCAGGTGGCGGCCCTCGAGTGCCGCGCCAGATTGTGCCGCCTATGGACATCGGCATCTTCATGTCGACGGCATCGGGGACCTGAAGCAAGTTTCCTAAACAGCCGGCAAAATGGAATCAGGGTGGGCAAAATGATCGATTAGAGGTAGGCTCCGGCTCGTGTTCGACCGGTTCTTCACGCCTCCCGCGGCGTCGAGTTACTTCCTGTTCGGCCCGCGCGGGACCGGCAAGTCGACCTGGCTGGCGGATCGCTACCCCGGCGCCCTGTCGATCGATCTGAACGACCCGGAGGAGGATCGCTACTACGGCGCGGCGCCGGAGCGGCTACGGAATGCCGTGGCCGGCCACCCGGAGCGCCGGCCGATCGTCATCGACGAGATACAGCGAACACCCGGGCTTCTCCCGGTCGTTCACCAGCTCATCGAGCGGGACAAGAGCCTCCGCTTCGTCCTGACCGGGTCGAGCGCGAGGAAACTCAGGCGAACCGGCGTGGACCTGCTGGCCGGCCGCGCTCTCCTCACGACGATGCATCCGTTCATGGCGGCCGAACTGGGGGCGGCCTTCAGCCTGGATTCCGCCCTGACGCTCGGCTTGATACCGCTCGTCGTCGACGCGGCCGAGCCGGAGGCCGCGCTCAGGACCTACGCGGCCCTCTACGTGCGCGAGGAAGTCCAGGCGGAGGGCCTGGTGCGGAACGTCGGTGCGTTCTCGCGGTTCCTCGAAGCAGCGAGCTTCAGCCACGGCGCCGTGCTGAACGTGTCGAATCTCGCGCGAGAATGTCAGGTCGAACGCAAGGTGGCGGCGAGTTACCTCTCCGTGTTCGAGGACCTGCTGATCGGCTTCACGCTGCCGGTCTTTCGAAGGCGTGCGGTCAGGAAACTCACCTCCCATCCGAAGCTCTACCTGGTCGACCCCGGCGTGTTCCGCTCGCTCCGCCCGAGAGGTCCACTCGACCGGGACTCGGAACTGGCCGGCCCAGCGCTTGAGGGGCTGGTCGCCCAGCACCTGCGTGCCTGGATCGCCTACACGGGGCGCAAGGACTCGCTGAGCTTCTGGCGAACCCGTTCCGGCAGCGAGGTCGACTTCGTTCTCTATGGCGAAAGCGGCTTCCACGCGCTTGAGGTCAAGAGGTCGAGCGTCGTCCACCCCCGCGACCTGAGCGGCCTTCGCGCCTTCGCTGCGGACTATCCGGAGGCCACGCCGGTGCTCCTCTACGGCGGTCGTCGGACGCTTGCGAACGGCATCCTCTGCCTGCCGTACGAGGGCTTCCTTCGCGACCTCGTTCCCGGCCGCTCCTTCGACGAGATTCTGGCCGCGGTCGGCGGCTAGCAGCCCGTGGCCAGGCCGGCGCCGGTCTCCGACACCAGGAGATCGACGACTTCCCGCAGGGCCTCCTCCTTGCTCGCTCCCTCGACGAGTCGCAACCGGTAGAGGTCGAGCTGCCGGTCGGCGCTCGAGCCTTCGCGCACGATCGTCAGGCAGTGCCGTAGCTCCCGCTCGCAGCCGAGGGCGCTGGCGTCTTCGGCGAGTTCGTCGACGAGTTCCTGCAGTTCGTCGGCGATGTCGATGCGGCCTCCGCGCCGGGTGTCGCCCAGGAAGGCCAGCATGCCGTAGCGCTGCGCCAGCCACTTGTTCTCGACGATGATCTCGGTCGGCGGTTCGGGAGGAAGGGCGCCCTCCCGGTCACGCCGCGCCAGCGTCCGGATGAGGGACGCGTAGAGGGCGACGATGCACATCGCGTCCTCGATCGCCGGACAGGTGTCGCAGATTCGGAGTTCCACTGTCGGGAACTTGTGGGACGGACGGATGTCCCACCAGATCTCGCTGCCGTCCGTGATGAAGGCCATGCGCTGGTACTCGCCGAGAAGCGCTTCGTAGTCGGCTTGGGAGTTGAGCGGCCCGGGAATGCTGGTCCGGGGCATCGCCTCGAAGAGATTCAGCCGGTTGCACTTGAATCCGGACTCGCGGCCCTCGCCGAACGGCGACGAGGCGGAGAGCCCGATGAACAGGGGCAGGTAGCGGCGGAGCGCCGTCATCACCCGGACCCGGGTGTCGAAGTCGCCGAAGCCGGCGTGGACGTGCATGCCGCAGATGACCAGGCGCCGGACCGTCTCCTGGTAGGTCGAGGCGAACTGGCGGTAGCGGTCCCTCGGCGTCGGGAGCTGGGCCTCCCAGGCCGCGAACGGATGGGTTGAGGCGCCGATCACCGCCGCGCCGTGGGCTTGCGCCGCCTCGACGACGAGCCGGCGGGCCGCTCTCAGACCCTCGCGCACTCCGGCGACGGAGTCGTGGACGGCGGTGTTCGTTTCGATCTGGGAGCGAAGGAACTCGTGGACGATCTTCTGGCCGCCGCCGGCAGCGTCGCAGGCTTCGAAGATCCCGGGGTCGGGGTCGTTCAGGAGATCGCGCGAGTCGGGGTCGACGAGGAACAGTTCCTCCTCGACCCCGAGGGTGATCGTGACGTCGTCCGCCACTTCAGTAGTTGAGCTCTTCGCCTTCGGATTTCGCGATGACGGCGGCGCCGACTGAGTCGGAGGTGATGTTGACCATCGTCCGGAACATGTCGAGCGGGCGGTCGACGCTGAGCATCAGGCCGGCGAGGGCGTATGCCTCGGGCGTGGTCAGGTCGATCGCTTCGAGCACGATGAAGATCATGACCAGGCCGGCCGACGGAATCGCGGCAGCGCCGACCGAGGCCAGCAGCGCGGTCAGCACGACGACCAACTGCGTGTACAGCGAGAGTTCGACCCCGAGGGCCTGGGCGATGAAGAGCGCGCCGACGATCTCCAGCAGGGCCGTGCCGTCCATGTTGACCGTCGCGCCCATGGGCGCGACGAAGCTCGTCACCCGATTCGAGGCCCCGACCTTCTCGCGCAGGCACTTCATCGTCATCGGCAGGGTGGCCGCCGACGAACTGGTCGAGAACGCCATCGCCATGGCCGATGCCATCGCCCGGTAGTGGTGGATGGGGTTCTTCCGGGCCAGCAGGCTGAACAGCAGCGGCAGCACGACGAAGACGTGCAGCGTCAGACCGACCGCGATCGTCAACACGTACTTGCCGACCTGCTGGAAGACATCGAGGCCCATCTGGCTCACCGCGCGGGCGAGCAGGGCGAAGACGCCGATCGGCAGCAGACGGATGACCCACGTCGTCACCTTCATCATCGCTTCGAAGCCGGCGCTGAAGCCATCCCGGAGCAGGTCGCCCGTCTTGCCGGTCATCACGCCGATCGCGGCGCCGAGCACGATCGAGAAGAAGATGAGCCCCAGGATGTCGCCGCCGGCGGCCGCGCCCACCGGGTTGTCCGGGACCAGCCGCTGGATGATGTCGGCCATCGAGCTGGGGGTCTGCAGATCCTCCGGAGTGAGGGGCTCCACGCCTTCCGGCATGACGAGACCCCGGCCGGGTCGTATGCTGTTGGCCAGCGTGAGTCCGACCAGGATGGCCATGAAACTGCTGAGCGCGTACCAGAGGAGGGTCTTGCCGCCAAGCCTCCCGATCGATCTGCCATCACCGATGCCGGACACGCCATGGACGATCGAAGTGAAGATCAGGGGCACGATGACCATCCTGAGCAGGCGCATGAAGAGGTCGGCGATCCAACCGATCCAGCCCACTTCGCCGAAGACCAGGGCGAAGCCGAGCCCCAATGCCATTCCGATCAGTACCTGCCAGTGAAGTGCGAGTTTCATGAGTCGGCAGGGTAGCACGCGAAAACGGAGGGCTCGCAGTCCGTTTCGACGCCTCCCGCGCGTTCTTGCGCTGGCTGCAGCCGTCGTGCTGGCGGCGCTCGTGGCGAGCTGCGGCAGCGTCCGCTACTACACCCAGGCGGTCTGGGGCGGAGCCGATGTCCTGGTGAAGCGGAAGCCGATCGACCGCCTGCTCGAACCGGGCCGGGCGCAGGTTCTGGCTGCCGCGACGCGGGAACGGCTGCGGCTGAGCCAGGAGATCCGCGACTTCGCCAGCCGGGAGCTCGGACTCCCGGACAACCGGAGCTATCGCAGCTACGCCGACCTGGGCCGGCCCTACGCGGTCTGGAACGTGGTCGCCGCTCCCCGGCTCAGCCTGGAACCGAAGACCTGGTGCTACCCGTTCGCCGGTTGCGCCGCCTATCGCGGCTACTTCAGCGAGCGCGCGGCGCGGCGCCACGGCGACCGGCTGACCGCCGACGGCTACGACGTGCGCGTCGGCGGCGTGGCGGCGTACTCGACCCTGGGCTGGTTCGCGGATCCGGTGCTCAACACCTTTCTCGACTACGCCGAGGCGGACCTCGCGGCCCTGATCTTCCACGAACTCGCCCACCAGGTCGTCTACGTCAAGGACGACAGCGCGTTCAACGAGTCCTTCGCGACCGCGGTCGAGGTCGAAGGCGTGCGCCGGTGGCTGCGTTCGCTCGGCCGCGACGAGGAACTCGCCGCCTTCGAGAGCGCCCGGCGGCGCCGGCGCGACCTGAACCGCTTTCTTCTCGAGGCGCGAGCGGAACTCGAGTCGATCTACGGGAGCGACGACAGCGACGAGCGGAAGCTGGGCTGGAAGGCGGAGTTGTTCCGGTCCCTGCCCTCGCGCTACCGGCGTGAACTCGTTCCGGCCTGGCGCGCGGCGGGCGACGATGCCGGCGGCGAATCGAACCTTGGCGAGTGGCTGTCGCGGCTCAACAACGCGGACCTCGTCGCGGTCGCCACCTACAACGATCTCGTGCCGGCGTTCCGGGCCCTGCTGGAGGCGTCAGGAGACAGCTTCCCCGCGTTCTACGGGGAAGTGGAGCGGCTGGCGGGGCTGGAACCGGAGGACCGGCGCCGCGCCCTCGACGTGCTGGCTACCGGCGGTCCAGAACCGCCCGCGCCCGGTCCGGGTAGTCGGTGAACACGCCGTCGACGCCGAGTTCGAACAGGTAGCGCTCAAGCTCGGCTTCGTGGCTGCCATGACGGTCCGGCACCTGGTCGGCGCGGAACGTGTAGGGATGGACGGTCAGGCCGGCGTCGCGCGCCCAGCCGATCAGCTCTGGCTGCCGCTCCAGCATCGTCTTGGCCGGGCCGATGCCGTCGGCGAACGCGACGACGCTGGCGATGCCCTCTGGACTGAGGAAGCGCTGGTACTGCTCGACCTCTGCCATCAGGAGGACCTGGGGCAGCTTCGAACCCAGCGCCCGCAGGCGTTGGAGACTCTCCGGCTCGAAGCTCTGGACGAAGACCGGCGCGCCGGGCTTTCGGTAGCCGTAGCGCTCGAGAAGCTCAAGTAGCGCCGCCTCCATCGGCAGCCCTTGGGCGCGGTGCCAGGCGGGCGCCTTGATCTCGGGATAGATGCCGACCGTTCGGCCGGTGCGCTCGTTCAGGCCCTGGACGAGCTCGATCATCTCGGCGAAGGAGGGGACGGCGAAGCGGCTGCTGCCCCTGGGGAAGCGGTCGCGCAGCCGCTCCTCGGCCTCGAGTCTCCGAATCTCCGCGAGCGAAAAGTCGGCGGCGTACCAGCGGCCGTCCTCGCGGGCGCGGTCGGGGAAGACCTGCTCGACGTTCGTCGTCGCCTGCAGATGGATGTCGTGCAGGCAGATCAGATGCCCATCCCGGGTCAGGACGAGGTCAGGCTCGATGTAGTCGGCACCCATGCCGTGGGCGAGGGCGTAGGCCGCCAGGGTGTGCTCGGGAAGGTAGCCGCTGGCGCCGCGGTGGGCAATGACGATCTTGGCGGGTGGCGACACGGCATCCTCCGTGTCCCCGTCGTCGCCGGCGAGCGTGGCGGCGGGCAGCGCGGTACTGCACGCCAGCGCGGCGGCAAGGAGCGGGACTCGGGCTCGCGACTCCACTTTGTGGCTCACTCCGACAGCGGCTCGACCTCGACCCGGGCGTCGTTGAAGCAGGCGCCCGCTCCGATGTCGGTCAGGGTGTCCGGCGCGAGGGCACAGGCGTTGTTCCCGGACTCCGTGCTCCGGCCCCAGACCCCCTTGGGCAGCAGGGCGACTCCGGGCTTGAGGTCGGAGTTGAGCCGGACGCGGCAGCGGACCTCGCCGTAGTCGTTGAACACGCGCACGCGCGGCTTGTCGCCGCCCAACCCGCGCGCCGCGGCGTCGTCCGGGTGCATCTCGAGCGGCACCTGGCCGCGGCGCAACTGGCCGAAGGTGGAACTCACCGTCTGCGGCACGGAGGGAGAGATGAGCGCCAGCGGGTACCGCCCGCCGTCCGGCTCGGAGTGGAAAGCGTAGAGCCCGCGGCTCGACTCGGCTTCGAGGGACGGCGGGCAGAGATGGACCTTGCGGTCGGCCGTGTGGGGGAAGACGTCGACGAACTGGACCGGCCGGCGACCGGTCTCCGGCAGCACCAGGCCCTCGTCCGCGAGCCGCCGTTGTCGTTCGCCGCCGAGCACCGCCTGCCGCCATTCCGCCCCCGTGCGCGGGTCATCGTCGCGCAGGAGTCCGAGTCGGTCCGCCAGTGCGCCGAACACGCGGAGGTTGGAACGGGCCTCGCCGACCGGCTGCGCCACCGGCTTCGTGTCGTGGAGCACCATCGCTCCGTAGCCCATCGCCAGGTCGTCGTGTTCGAGGAAGGTCGTCGCCGGCAGCACCAGGTCGGCCCAGGCGGCGGTGTCCGTCATCACCTGGTCGAAGACGACGGTGAACAGGTCCTCCCGCTTCAGACCGCGGCGGACGAGCTCCTGGTTCGGCAGCGTCGCGAGCGGATTCGCGTTGTAGACGAAGAGGACCTGGACGGGTGGTCCGGAGTTGGCGTCCGGGTCGGTCAGCACCCTGCCGACGTGGTTCATGTTCACGATCCGCGTGCCCGGCGACGGCTCGCGCCGGCCCACGTCGCGGAAGGCGGCGCCGTTGCTCATCGTGTAGCCGCCGGCGCGAACCTTGAACTTGCCGGCCACGGCGGGCAGGGCGAGGACCGCCGCGACCGCCGATCCGCCGTTCCGGTTGCGCTCGACGCCCCAGCCGCAACGGATGACCGCCGGCGAGGACGTGCTGTACCAGTCGTAGCAGCGGGCGATGTCGGGCGCCGGCACGCCAGTGACTTCGGCGGCGCGTTCGAAGGTCCACCGCTCAGCCCGCCGCCGGAGCTCGTCGACACCGGTCGCGTGTTCGGCCAGGAATTCGAGGTCCGCGTCGCCACGGCGGAACAGTTCGCGGTGAAGCGCCAGGGCGAGGCACAGGTCCGTGCCCGGCCGCGGCTGAAGGTGGAGGTCGGCCTGCTTCGCCAGTGGCGTGCGCCGCGGATCGACGACGACGAGCTTGCCGCCGCGGGCCCGGGCGGCGCGCAGGATCGGCACCAGGTGGATGCCGGTGGAGGAGGGATTGGCGCCCCACACGATCGCGAGTTGAGCGTGTTCGTAGTCCTCGAGGGCGACGCCGGCCATCTTGCCGTAGAGGCCGAGCGCGGCGGCGGTGCTGGGCGCCGCGCACACGGTGCGCGCGAGCTGGGAGGCGCCGAAGCGACGGAACAGGATCGCGTCCGCTGTGTCCTGTGTGAGCAGGCCGTTCGAGCCGCCGTAGCTGAGCGGCAGCACGGATTCGCCTCCGAAGGTCCTCTTCGCCTCGGCCATCCGTTCGACGATCAGGTCGAGGGCGTCGTCCCAGGAGATCCGCCGGAAGCCGCCGTCGCCCCGGGCGCCGTCTCGCAGTGCCGGGTGGAGCAGGCGATCCTCGCCGTACAGGTGGCGCGAGATCCGTCCGACCTTCGAGCAGATGAAGCCGCTGGTCAGTGGATGGGCGACTTCCGGCGGCGCCGCCCGCACCTTGGCGACGCGGCCGTCCTCGACCTCGACCTCGAGCGAGCAGGAGTCGGGGCAGTCCAGCGTGCAGGCGGTGTGGTGAACAGCCGTGCTGTCCACCGCAGCCGGCGCGGGATCCGCGATCGTCATGCGTTGAAGCGTACACCGCTGAATGTCGGTACGATTCGCGCTCCCGGACTTCCACCATGACCCTGACGCTCGATCGACAGTCCTCCGCGCAGCAGGCGCTGAACCAGCGGGTCTTCAACTTCTCGCCGGGTCCGGCGGTGTTGCCGCTGCCGGTCCTTCAGGAGATCCAGCGCGATCTGCTGGCGCTGCCGGGCGCGGGAAGCTCCGTGCTGGAGATCAGTCACCGTTCGCCGGCCTTCGACGCGATTCTGGATGAGGCGGAATCCAACCTGCGCGAACTGCTCGCCATCCCGGCCGGCTACCGGGTGCTTTTCCTGCAGGGTGGCGCCTCGTTGCAGTTCTCCATGGTCCCGATCAACCTGCTGCGCGGTCAGAGCCTGCCGGCGACCTACATCCTGACCGGGTCCTGGGGCGGCAAGGCCGCGGTCGAAGCGCGGCGCGAGGGCGAGGTCCACGTCGCATGGGACGGAAACGCCGACAACTTCGTGCGGGTGCCGAGCGACGGGGACCTCGATCTGCCGCCGGCCTCGGCCTACGTCTACTACACGTCGAACGAGACGATCCAGGGCGTCCAGTTCCGCCGTCCGCCCGCGGTCGGCGCCGTGCCCCTGGTGTGCGACGCGTCGTCGGACTTTCTCTCGGCCCCGGTCGACGTGAGTAAGTTCGGTCTGCTCTACGCCTGCGCCCAGAAGAACGCCGGTCCCTCGGGGCTGACCGTGGTCATCGTCTCGGACCAGGTTCTCGAACGGTGCGGCGACGACGTGCACTCCATGCTCAGCTTCCGGCGCCAGGCGGAGAAGGGCTCGCGCCTCAACACCCCGAACGTCTTCGGCGTCTACGTCTTCCTGCTCGTCACGCGTTGGTTGCGGGACGAGGTTGGCGGCCTGGAGGCCGCGGCCGAGCGGGCGGCGGCGAAGAGCGCGCTGATGTACGACGTGCTGGACCGGGACGGCGGCGAGTTCTTCATCGCCCATGCCGAGCGCGCTTGCCGTTCGCGCATGAACGTGACCTTCAGGCTGCGACGTGGCGATCTGGAAGAGGCGTTCGTCGCCGGTGCGGCCGAACTGGATCTCGTCTCGATCAAGGGCCACCGTTCAGTGGGCGGCTTCCGTATCTCCGCCTACAACGCGATGCCCGTCGAGGGCGTCGAACGCCTGCGCGACTACATGCTGGACTTCCGCGCCAGCCACTGAGCGGGTCATCGCCGGCTCGTCAGCAGCGCCGATCCCACGATTGCCAGCAGCAGCAACACGCCGCCGCCCCAGAGCAGGATCGGCGAGGCTCCGGTCTCGTCGTACGTGACCACGTCGTCCCTCGGCTCGTCGAAGAGCGAGTCGTAGGTTGCCGCCGCTGCTCGGGCCGCGGTCGCCGCCGCCGCCATCGCCGCCTCGTCTTCCGGCTGGCCCAGGCCGTCCTCGGCGATGATCCTCTCGACGGTGTGGACGAGATCCCAGAGCTCGTCCCGGCTGTAGGCGTCGCGATAACCCGGCATCGCCGTGCCGTCCATGCCGAGATAGAGGCGGCTGTAGATGTCGGCGCTGCGGTTGCCGCCCTTGAAGACCCCGCCGACGATGTTGGTCGGCAGGGTGTGGTTGCCCTCGAAATCCGGCATCGGGTCGTTGCGAAGCCGCCTGCCGTTCGGGCCGTGGCAGGAAGCGCAGGCCTCCAGGTAGATCCGTTCGCCCCGGGTGCGTCGTTCGTCGTCGAAGGGAGGCTCGGGCGGTATCTCGATCGCCCGCCCCGGCGTCGTTCGCCTCGCGAACTCCGCGTCGGCGTCCTCGGCGCTCAACTCGCCTGCGGCGACCTCCCGATCGAGTTCGCTCCGGATGGCGTCCAGACTGAAACTGCGCGTGTAGCGAGCCATCGCCGCGATCTCGGCGTCGGGAACCTGGCCCCAGGCCGACATTCCGGTGCCGGGCATGCCGCGCCGGATCGTCTCTTCCAGATCGCGGTCCGACGGGATCGAGTTCTCGGTCGTGGCCAGCTTGAACCGGCCCGACTGGAAGCTGCGGGGCCGCTCACCGGTGGTGTAGCTGAACTTGCCCAGGCCGTCGCCGTCTTCGCCGTGGCACTCGCGGCAGTAGCGGAGGAAGGCTTGCCTGCCTAGGTCGTCGGCATTCACGGCGGAGGTTGGGGGATCATCGGCCGTGGTGCCCTGCGCCTTCAAGGTCGGCGGGCCGACAAGCAGAGCTGTCGCGCACAGCACGGCTGCGAGGTTCCATCTGTACGGTTGCGAGAGGCTCCGCGCCTGGACCGAGCATGACACGATGAAGGGCGTCACTCCGGGGATACCGCGCTAGTGGTTCGAGAACATCGATAGTTGGACCCGATACAACGGCAGCGGCTTCACCGGGCCTCGGTGCCGGTCCATCGCTACTGGCACCCTTTCGACCGCACCTCAGTCCGCTGGCGCCGCCGAGTCTATGTCCGCGGCCGGATGGGTTCCGGGAGTGGACTCGAGATTCATGAAGATGTTGGCGGCAAGCACGCCGTCCGGTCGAGCGCCCGCGGTACGCGACCGTCCTGGGGACTGGGCACAAGTCGGGAGTCGTCAGCCCGGTGGTCGTGACAAGAGCGACGTAGCACGATACAACGGCACGTTGATGAGATACGACGTCAGTCGAGCGCTGGCACTGCTCCGATCTGGTACGGGGCTTCCAGATTCCGCTTTCCGAGCCGGTCAGGAGGAAGCGGTGCGACACGTAGTCCAAGGCCGGGGACGGCTGCTGGTCGTCCAGCGTACTGGCTGGGGAAAGAGCTTCGTGTACTTCATCGCGGCGAAGCTCCTGCGAGAAGCCGAGATGGGTCCTGCACTGCTTGTGTCGCCACTACTGGCGCTAATGCGGAACCAGCTTCTCGCCGCGGAACGGATGGGAGTCCGTGCCGAGAGGATTGACTCGTCGAATCAGGAGGACTGGGAGCGAGTCGAAGGGGCCGTCGTTGACGGAGCGGTCGACATCTTGCTGATTTCACCTGAGCGGTTGGGCAATCAGCGGTTCGTCGAACGCGTACTCTCCGCAGTCAGTGCCCACATCTCGCTACTTGTGATTGATGAGGCGCATTGCATCTCTGATTGGGGGCACGACTTTCGGCCGGATTATCGCCGGATCGGCCGGATCTTGGAGGCCTTGCCACCTTCGCTTCGTCTGCTGGGCACGACGGCAACAGCGAACAACCGCGTCGTTCACGATCTCCAAGCGGTGCTGGGCCCGAATCTTGCCGTTTCGCGCGGCGACCTGGCAAGGCCGTCCTTGTCATTGCAGACAATCCGCCTGCGCAGCCAAGCGGAACGCCTCGCGTGGTTGGCGGAGCAGGTACCGGCGATGCAGGGCAGCGGCATCATCTACGCGTTGACGGTGCGCGACGCCGAGCAGGTGGCTGAGTGGCTTCGTAGCCGCAGTCTCGCGGTGGAGGCCTACACGGGAGAGACCGCCGATCGCCCGACACTCGAGCAGGCGCTCCTCGACAACGACTTGAAGGCTCTGGTCGCGACGTCGGCGCTGGGCATGGGCTTCGACAAGCCCGATCTCGGCTTCGTCGTTCACTACCAGGCACCCGGCTCGGTGGTGACCTACTATCAGCAGGTGGGCCGCGCTGGCCGGGCGCTCGAATCCGCTTACGGCGTGCTTCTGAGCGGCGAGGAGGAAGAGGACATTACCGACTTCTTCATCGACACGGCGTTCCCGAGCCGCGAGCAGGTCGACACGGTCATTGCGGCACTTGAAGCGACGCCGGGCGGACTGTCGAAGCCCATGCTTCTGGAACGCGTGAACATGCGGTCCGGCCGGTTTGATCGTCTTATGAAGATCCTCGCCCTGGAATCGCCGGCGCCCGTCGTCAAGGAGGGCCCCAGGTGGCAACTGACCGCCGCGACCCTGAGCGACCAGTTCTGGCAGCGGGTGGAGCGCTTGACTGCGCTGCGCCGGCAAGAACAGCAGGAGATGCAGCGCTACGTCGCCCTGGAGTCGGGGCACATGGAGTTCCTGATTCGGGCACTGGACGGAGATCCGGGCGACGGTGCCGTCGCTCCGCAGGCCGCCCTTCCAGTAGCGGCCAGCCACCACATGGTGTTGGAGGCGATCGCCTTCCTCAAGGGCGCATTCCAAGAGATCGAGCCTCGAAAAAGGGGGCCGAAGAAGATCACTGCGGGACACCGGGCGGAAACTGGGAGGGCGCTGTGCCACTGGCAAGATGCCGGGTGGGGAGAGCTCGTCAGGAGGGGAAAGTACGAGATGGAGCGCTTTCCGGACGAACTCGTCGATGCCTGCCTCGATCTGGTGCGGACGTGGAATCCGAATCCGGCACCGCGTTGGGTAACCTGCATACCGTCACTACGGCATCCCGGTCTGGTTCCCGATTTCGCTGAACGGCTCGCTGTGGCGATGGGGCTGCCCTTCCGGCCGCTATTGGTGAAGACGGAGAACCGCCCCGAGCAGAAGACGATGGAGAACAGCGCCCAACAGGTAGCGAACGTCTGGGGCTCGCTTGAGCTGAGCGGTCCACCCTCGGCCGCGCCGGTGCTGCTGGTAGATGACATCGTCGATTCCCGCTGGACGTTCACGACGGCCGCGTGGCTGTTGAGAAGCGAGGGCAGCGGCGAGGTTTGGCCGTTGGCGCTCGCCCAGGCCTGAATGCGAAGATGAGCGAGTCGCTTTCGCAGAACACCAAGGCCATCCTGCTGCTGACGGCTCCGCTCATCGTTGGCCGCGGGGTAGCCAGGGATCGGACCGTGAGGCCGCTCTCGCTGAGACGCGAGTACTCCGAACTGGCGAGTCGCCTGCGCGAGGTCGGGCGCGAGCCAGCGGACCTGATCGGCGTGGACGATGTCGCTGTGCTCGACGAGTGTCTCACGGGCGGCGAGCCTCGAATCGACCGTCAGCGGGTCGAGTCTCTGTTGGCGCGGGGGGTCCAGTTGAGTCTCGCAGTGGAACGGTGGCAGACCCGAGCGATCTGGGTCGTAAGCCGAGCCGACCACGACTATCCCAGGCGGCTGAAGGCGCGGCTTCGCGAGAAGGCGCCTCCCGTTCTCTATGGCTGCGGCGACCGGTCATTGGTGGATAGGGGCGGTTTGGCAGTCGTTGGCCCTCGTGACGTCGGAACAGACCTGATCGACTATGCGCAGGAGGTCGGTGTCCTTGCCGCGCGGTCAGGCCGCGCCTTGATCTCAGGGGCTGCCAGAGGGGTCGACCGCGCGGCGATGACCGGTGCGCTCACCGCCGGAGGCTGGGCGGTGGGAGTCCTCGCAAACGACCTCGCCCGGGCCTCAACACAACGAGGGAACAGGGATGCTCTCCTCGATGGGAGACTCGTGCTGGTTTCGCCGTACGATCCCGCAGCGCGGTTCTTCGCCGGCCACGCGATGGAAAGAAACCACTCCGTCTATAGCCTCGCCGACGCATCGCTGGTCGTCGAGGCGCTGGTCGGCCGGGGAGGCACCTGGGCTGGTGCCACGGCGCAACTCGACAGGCACCTAGTCTCGCCGGTCTATGTGCGGGCGACCTTGGGTCACTCCGAAGGGCTTGCGGCATTGAGGGCTCGAGGGGCTCTTCCATGGCCGAATCCTCAGGACCCCGACGAGTTCGCAGCGGCTCTCGATCAGCGCATGGCCGGGACGGTGTTTCCCGGGGAGCAGCGGGCCTTGAACGCGGAGCTTGAGCCGTCGACTCTCGCAGAACCTCGTCGGGCCGGCGCCGCTGGTCTGTCGGGTGACTCGGTAGAAGCGGAGGATGCCGGCAAGGGCCCGGGCCTTGCAGATGAGCTCTGGCAAGCGGTTCGCGTAGCGGCCTGGAGAATCTGCCGTGAAGCGACACCGCTGAAGGCTGTCGCTTCAGGATTTGGCTCAACGGAGCCACAGGCCAAGGAGTGGTCCGGCAGGCTCGTTGCCGAGCGCGTACTACGTCTTGAGCAGAGGCCCGTGAGCTATGTGGCGGGCGAGGTTCCTCGAGAGTGGGAAGTCAGGAACGAGGCGTGCCAGGTCAAGCCGGTGACTCCAGGCGACGAACTATGGTGCGTGATTCGGGAGCTACTGGTGCGGCTGCTTGACGAGCCGAGGAGTAGCGAGGAGGTTGCTGGCGAGCTTCGGCTTACGCCCAGGCAGGCGCAACTCTGGCTGAAGCGACTTGCCGATGACGGTGTCTTGGAGAGGAGCGAGCGTCCAGTCCGCTACGTGGCGCGGACGGCCAACCTCCTGGAGGATGTAGGACCGCTACCCAGCGGCAACTGATCTCCAAACCCCGAGGTTCTCGTGGAGACGCGGCACCAAACCTACTCTCCGCCGACCCGCTCCAGGTACACCGCTTCCAGCAGGTCGAGCCTGTCCTTGATCACGCCCGGCGTTGCGTTGGGCTCCGGCGCGTCGAGCACCATCCAGGTGTCGCTTTCCGCGTCGTACTCCGGCCACTCCGGAGCGCCGTCGCCGTTCGGGTCGCCGGTGGCTGCGAAACGGGTCCAGTAGGCAGCCATCGCGTCGGCGAGGGCGGCGCCGTCCGCGCCGGGGTAGCGCTCGGCGTCGGGGTCGCCCGTGTCGCCGAAGGCGTAGGCGACCTCGGAACCGTGGGGGGCGCCGGGGAACGCCTCGCGCTGCGCCTCGGGGACGAACTGGAAGTAGTAGGCGCGCCCCGGCGAGGAGACGGTCTTCATCTGCTCCGCGAGGTAGCGGGCCGAGATGACGTAGCGCTGGTCGCCGAACAGGGTGGCGGCGGCGACCCGCTCGGCGTCGGCGTCGGATTTGCCGTCCGCTCCGTAGAGGGAGCGGGCCTGCCCCTCGCGCTTGCCGAAGGTGGCGAAGTGGTCGTTGGGTGTCGTCGCGAAGGCCCGGAAGATGGTCCCCTCGAAACTGTTGCCGCCGGTGATGTAGGGCACGTCGTGCTGCTCGCCTCGGGCGAACACGATGCCGGGCTCGTCCGGGAGCACGGTCCCCGTGATCGGCACCCAGAAGCCGGTGCCGAGGTGGATGAGTTCGTCGGACGGAAGCGCGCGCAGGTCGGCGGCCGAGGGCTCGTCTCCGAGATCGAAGGCGTCGGCGATCAGCGCCGACCCCTGGTCGCGCGCCGAAGGCAGCCCCCAGCGCGCCTCGCTGAGGTGGGGCAACCGCCAGGTGCCGTAGCCGCTCTGGGCGATCGCCCGGTGGAACAGGCCGGCGGACGCGGGCGTGCTCATCAGCGTGTTCACGGCCATCCCGCCGGCCGAGACGCCGAAGATCGTCACGCGGTCCGGATCGCCGCCGAAGGCCGCGGCGTTGCGCTGCACCCATTCGAGGGCGGCGATCATGTCGAGCACGCCGTGGCTGCCCTCGGGCTGCCCGGAAGCCGCGGCTTCGGCGGCCAGGGCGGGATGGGCGAAGAAGCCGAGGGCGCCCAGGCGGTACTGGATGCTGACGATGACGACGCCACGGCCTGCGAGGCCGGCGCCGCGGCCCGTCGCTGGAGCTTCGCCAAGCCGGCCGTTTCCGGTCCGGAAGCCGCCGCCGTGGATCCAGACCATGACCGGCATCGCGTCCGAGTCGGAGCGCTCGGCCGACGTCCAGACGTTCAGGTACAGGCAATTCTCGCTCTGGGGGAGCTGGGCGCGGCCCTGCGGGCAGATGGGACGGTACTCGTTGGCCTGGAGAGGCTCCGTCCAGGGCTCAACGGCTACGGGCGGCCGCCAGCGCAGGTGGCCCTCGGGGGCCTGCGCGAAGGGGATGCCGAGAAAGGCCGCGACATCGCTGGCGCCCTCGGGCGCGAAGCCCTGGACGGGGCCGGCGTCGCTCTGGACCAGGAAGGGGTCGGACGGTTCGGCGGCGCAGGCGAGGAGGAGAGGGAGGACGAGGGCGAGGAGGGGGGTGGATCGGGTCTTCATCATGGTTCAGTCCTGGCCGCCGGCGGTCGGCGTGAAGGCGCTTGGCCCGGTCCTGCGCCGGTCGGGCGCGACGGCGATCGTCTCGAGGAGGTCGAGCATCGTGCGCCAACCGCGTTCGACGTTCTGGACCGAGATCCGCTCGTTGTTGCCATGGACGCCGCCCTGGTCGGCGCCCGTGAGGACGGCGGGCGAGAAGCCGTAGGCGACGATTCCGCGGTCGCGGAAGAAGCGGCTGTCGGTGAAGCCGGCGGTCACGGCCGGGATGACGGTGGAGCCGGGGAAGCGGCGCGCGGTGACGGACTCAATGGCCCGGTAGAGGTCGGTATCCGTCGAGGACACGGCCGGCGTGAACGAAAGCAGGACCTCGATCGAGATGGACGGCTGAGCGATCCGCTTCCGTAGTTCGTGGATGAAGGCCCGCGGCGCCTGGTCGGGAAGCAGCCGGCAGTCAAGTTCCGCCCACGCGGCGGGCGCGACGACGTTGATCGTGCTCGACGCGTTGAGCCTCGTGACGGCGCAGGTGTTGCGGGTGAGCGCGTGCAGCGTTGGGTTCGACCGGTGCAGGGCGGCGAGACGTTCGGGCGCCGCGATCAGGCGCTCCGGGTCGGCGAGGTCGCCGGCGCCGGAATGGAGCGCGGCCAGGTCCCGGAAGAAGTCGCCCACCTCCGGCACGATGCGGGGGGCGAACGGATCCTGGCGGAGACGTTCGAGCGCTTCGATCAGGTCGAGCACGGCGCTGCGGGGCGACGGGCTGGAGCCGTGGCCGCCGGGCCCGACCGCGTTCAGCCGGAGCCACATCGGCACCTTCTGCGTCACCTCGACGCTGAAGACGACCCGGTTGCCGCGAACGCCTCCGCTGCCGCCCTCGTTGAGCACCATTCCGACACCCTCCAGCCAGTCCGGCCGGTTGCGGACGATCCAGCCGACGCCGAGCCGGCCGCCTGCCTCCTCGTCCGCCGTGGCCAGGAAGATGACGTCGCGCTCGAGCGGTTGGCCGGAGCGGGCGAGGGCGAGGAAGGCCTCCAGGTGCATGATGCCCAGGCCCTTCGTGTCGAGGGCCCCGCGGCCGTTGAGGTAGCCGTTATCGTAGGTTCCGGACAGCGGGTCGTGCTTCCAGAACCGCGGATCGGCGGGCACGACGTCGATGTGGTGGAGCAGGATGAGCCCCGAGGCAGAGCCCCCTTCGAGCCGTGCCCGGATGCTGCCGCGGCCCGGCTCGGGCTCCACGGTTTCGTAGGCAATGCCCTCGCGCTCGAAGATGTCCGCGAAGAACGCGACCGCCTCGCTCTCGTTGCCCGGCGGGTTCGTCGTGTCGATGCGGATGTACTGCTGGAGTCGCCGCGAGGCCTCCGGCAGCCGCGGATCGCCGGAACCGTCCTGACTCACGCCCGGCGCCGGCGCCAGAGCCAGGAGCGCAGCCATCGCCGGAACGATCAGGGGGGCGATGCGCGTCGGGTTGGTGGCGGTGCGCATCGGGTTGGTCGTTGAGGCGTCCGAACGGTCGGTCGGTGAAGGGCAAGCATATGGCACGAACTCGCGGCGTTCGTTGCCGTACAGAAGATGGGCGGCCGTTGTGTGGCTTGCCGCCGGTATGATCGCGCGGCCGCGCAACGACTGAGGATCACAAGCGGATGCCGGCCGGAAGGCCGGCGCACCGGCACTCGGACATACGAGCCGACACCGAGGACGACGGAAGGACTGAAGGAGAGGCCCTTTGACCAGATCACAACGAAGACTCGCGACGTCGATGCTGATGCCGGCGTTGCTGGCCCTCGCTTCGGCCGCGGCCTGGGCGCAGCACGGCGCCGGTGCCGGCGACTGGCCTTCCTACGGCGGCGACTATGGCAGCACGAAGTACACCGCGCTCGACCAGATCGACGGGGACAACGTCGCCGACCTCGAGGTGGCCTGGCGCTGGGAGTCCCCCGACAACACGGAAGCGGCAGACCGGGCCCGGTTCCTCAGGCCCGGGCCCTACAAGGTGACGCCGCTCATGGTCGGCGGCACGCTTTACGTGTCGACCTCCTTCGGCCAGGTGGCCGCGGTCGACGGGGCGACCGGCGAGCAGAAGTGGGTCTTCGACACGGAGGACTGGCGCACGAGTCGACCGACGAACCTCGGCTACAACCACCGGGGCGTCGGCTACTGGACCGACGGCGAGCAGGCGCGGATCCTGATGCCGACGAACCAGGCCTGGCTCTGGGCGATCGATGCCCATACCGGCGAGCCGGTCGGCGGCTTCGGCGAGGGAGGCAAGGTCGACCTTACCCAGGGTCTCGGGCGGCCGGTGCAGCGTCGCATCTACTCGGTCATCTCCGCGCCGATGATCATCGGCGACACCGTGGTCGTCGGTTCTTCCATCTTCGACGGGCCGACACGCAAGGAGATGCCGCCCGGCCACGTGCGCGGTTTCGACATCCGCACCGGGGAGCAGAAGTGGATCTTCCACACCATTCCCCAGGGCGACGAACCGGGCGTCGAGACCTGGGAAGACGAGTCCTGGACCTACAGCGGCAACACGAACGTCTGGTCGCTGATGAGCGGCGATGCGGAACTGGGCTACGTCTACCTGCCGACGGGTACGCCGACGAACGACTGGTACGGCGGCCACCGCCTGGGAGACAACCTCTACGCCGAGAGCCTGGTCTGCCTCGACGCCGACACCGGTGAGAAGGTGTGGCACTTCCAGTTCGTGCACCACGGGCTCTGGGACTATGACGTGCCGGCGGCGCCGAACCTGGTCGACATCACGGTCGACGGCAAGGAGATCAAGGCGGTCGCCCAGATCACGAAGCAGGGCTTCATCTACGTCTTCGACCGCGCGACCGGGGAGCATGTGTGGCCGATCGAGGAGCGGCCGGTGCCGCAGACGGACGTCCCCGGCGAGCGGACGTCGCCGACCCAGCCGTTCCCGACCAGGCCGGCGCCCTACGAACACCAGGGCTTCGAGAGCGATGACATGCTCATTTCGTTCACTCCCGAACTCCACGAAGCGGCGAAGGCGATTCGCGACAAGTGGGTTGCCGGACCGCTGTTCACGCCGCCGTCGCTGCAGGGGACCCTGCTGCTGCCGGGCTGGGGCGGCGGCGCGAACTGGTACGGCGCCGCGGTCGATCCGGAGACAGCGACCATCTACATCCCGTCCTTCACCATGCCGATGGTGGTCAGGCTGGTCGAGCCGGACGGCGCCCGTTCGAACTTCCGCTACGTGCGCGGGATGAGCGGCATCGAGAGCCTCTTCCTGCAGGGTCCCGAGGGCCTGCCCCTGACCAGGCCGCCCTACGGCCGGATGACGGCGATCAATCTGAACACGGGCGAGCACGCCTGGATGAGACCGCTGGGCGATGGACCGCGGCAGCAGGTGATCGAGATGACAGGTGAGGATCCGGGTCCACTCGGCGGTCCGCCGGCGGCCGGGCCGCTGGTGACGAAGACGTTGCTCTTCCAGGCCCAGGGCGGCGCCCCGGGATTGACCGGCGGCCCTGGCGGCGGCGAGGTCTCCGTCCTCCGGGCGCACGACAAGAAAACCGGCGAGGTGATCCACGAGATCGAGCTCGACGCGTCCCCGAGCGGGACGCCGATGTCCTACGCGATCGGCGGGCGCCAGTACATCGCGCTCGCAGTCGGAGGAGCCGAGAGGGCCGAGGTCATCGCCCTGGCGTTGCCGGGGGCCGTTGCGGAGGAAGCCGGTCCATGAAGCTCCTTTCCCTGCTACGCGATGGCCGGTCCGCGATCGGCGTGCTCGCGAACGAGGAGACGGTCGTCGATCTGAGCGCGGCCGCGCCGGAACTGCCACGCGGCATGTGCCGGTTCCTGGCGGCCGGTGATGAGGCGATGGCCGCGGCCCGCCGTGCCGTCGACTCCGGCGCCGGCCGCGTGCCGTTCGCCGATCAGACGTTGCTGGCGCCGGTGCCGAAGCCGCGGAAGTTCTTCGCCATCGGGCTCAACTACGCCGACCACGCGGCCGAGACCGGACAGCAGCTCCCCGAGTTCCCGACCGTCTTCAACAAGCAGGTCACCTGCGTCAACCGGCCGGGCGGAGCGATTCACATCCCGCGCGCGTCCTCCGCCGTCGACTACGAGGGCGAGTTCGCCTTCGTCATCGGCAAGCGTTGCCGGGGCGTCGCGGCGGAGGATGCTGGCGGCGTGATCGGGGGCTACACGATCGTCAACGACGTGTCCGTCCGCGACTGGCAGCGTCGTTCGCCGACGATGATCCTCGGCAAGGGCTGGGACACCCACGGTCCGATGGGGCCGTACCTGGTGACCGCCGACGAGGTCGAGGATCCCAACGCGCTCGGCATCCGCACCTGGGTCAACGACGAACTGCGCCAGGACTCGAACACCCGGGAGCTCGTCTTCGATTGTCCGAAGCTGGTCGAGACGATCTCGACCATGTGCACGCTCGAACCCGGCGACGTGGTGAGCACGGGAACGCCCGCCGGAGTGGGCGCGGCCTGTGATCCGCCGAAGTTCCTGGTTGCCGGCGACACGGTGCGGATCGAGATCGACGGCCTGGGGACGCTCCAGAACCCGGTCGTCGCCGAGCGCTGAGACTGTATTCCGCTTCATGCGCTCGCCGGGCGTGGTGTCGATTCGCCGCTCCGTTGGACGCCCTTCAATCGCGGCTGGCGGAGGCGTTCGCCGATGGCCAGTCGCCCGCCTGGCAGGGGAAGGCCTGGATGTCGGCTTCGCCCAGCAGGGCTTCCTCGCCGTCGAATCGCTTCGACCGGTCCGTGGGCACATGCTTCACGGCGACTGTGAACGGTTGGTCGGTCGCCGTGCCGATGTAGACCCACCAGTGGCCGTTGTACCAGCAGCCGTTCAGCACCTTGATCAGAAGCTCCGGGTTCGTCGGGCTGTAGGCGAACATGAGCCCTGCCTCGTCGGTTCCCGGGAGCAGCACGCCCGTGGTCGGCACATCGCCCAGGTTGGCCCAGACGTTGAACTTTCCGCCCTGCAGGCAGAGTGGAGCGCGGCACTCTCCCGCGGTCACGGTCTCGCCGGCCAACGCCGGGGCGCGGGGCGCCTTGGCTCGGGCGCCCTCGCCGGCCGGAAGGGAATTCTGGGCCGCCGCGGGAAGCGCGGCGAGAACCAGGGCCGCGATACGGCTTCCTCGCATGAGTGTGTTCATCCGACTCCTCGCTGCTCTTGAACTGAACCTGGACAGGCCGGCGCCTTGAACTTCCCCCGGCTCCTTTCCGGGCGAGGCGCGGATACTATCGAGTACGCCATGTTCCCCGCCCCGGAACGGTTTGTTCGTCATCTTCGTGGCACGGTCGGGCCGGTCTCGATGGCGCCGTTCTTCCTTGCGCTCGTTGCCGTTTCGGCGATGGGGCATGCCGCCGTTTCGGCGGCGGAATGCGAGAGCGCCTTCGCCCCGACGCCGCTGAGCGTGCCGGTGACATCGGTGCCCATCGTCGTCCCTTCGACGGCGGGAGACTACTTCGTTCTCTACGTGTCGCACGGGGAGCGGACTCTCCCCGTGTCAGTGACGCGGGGAAGGGAAGGCGCCACGCCGCTTGCGTGGCCGGTGGAGGGACTGCCGCCCGGACGGTACCGCGTGGAGAAGTACCCGATCTCCGAACCGGGGGACGTGGACGGCGACTGCATCGATGATCTCACCGATCCCAACCCGGTGAACCCGGCTGGAGAGATCGCCTTCACGGACGGACTGACCTTGCTGTCGAGTTCCGCGCAGTGGCGGGCGATCGCTTTCGACGCGCTGCGCGACGGCTGCTCGATGTGCGAGGTCCCTGGCTCCGGAACGGACTGGCTGAAGCTCTCGGTGGACCGCCGGAATCCGGTCCGGCCCGGCGTCTACTTCATCAACGCTCCGACCCATTGGGGCCACCCCCACTTCGCGTTCGCTTTGGGTCTGCCGCTGGATCTGATCTCTCTCGAACTCGACCGGGCCACCGGACTCCCCGGCTTCGCCCCCGACTCGACAACCTACTTCTTCTGGTTTTCCAACCCCGCGGACGCGCTGGATCTTGCCGGGATGGTGCCGCTGCTTCACAGCGCGATCGGCGCCAGCATGCCGATCATGCGGGCGGAGGCCGCCGAATCGCGGCTTGCCTACTACGTTCCCGACACGGTCTGGAACAGAAGGTACTTCGAAGCGATCAGTCCCTGGCTTCCGAGCTACGAGGAGGCCGGGATCAGGGTTCTGGTCGATGGGTCCTTCGTCGACGATGCTCCCGAGGGCGCCTGCGAGAGCGACGAGACGAGGCGCTGCCTGCGGGATTCCCGTTTCGCGGTCGAGGTGGAGTGGACGGGTCCGGGCGGGACCGCCGGCGCCGCTCGGGTGGTCCACGCGGGCACGAACGACTCGGCGCTGTTCTCGTTCTTCGACCGGGCGAACTGGGAGGTTCTGGCGAAGGTTCTGGACGGTTGTGCGGTGAACGGGAGCTTCTGGGTGTTCGCGGCTTCGACGACGGACCTGGAGTTCACGATTCGGGTGACGGACACGGCGACCGGGGTTTCCCGCGCGTACTCGAACGAGGCGGGCGCCGCCGCTCCCGCCGTCGCCGACACCGAGGCCTTCCCGGGCGCCTGCGGGAACGGCCGGGGCCGATGAGAGGCGAACGGGCGGCGGGGTTGCGCGCGGGCCGGCTTCTCCCTTGGGCGCTGGCGACGGCGACGGCCGCCTTCGCCGCCGCCGGCGAGGGCCTGCGGGCGTCGGAATGCGAGGGCGACGGAACGACTCCGCCGACGCCGACCGCCGTCGCCGTGGAGTCCGTGCCCATCACGGTCCCTTCGACGGCGGCGGAGTACTTCGTGCTCTACGTGACCCACGACCTGGGCGACGGCGATGTCCGCGAGGTTCCGGTGTCGGTGACCCGGGGGGAGGAGGGCGCGACGGCGCTCGAGTGGAACCTGTCCGGGCTTCCCGCGTCGAGGTACCGGGTCGAGAAGTACCGGATCGACGATCCGGGAGACGTGGACGGCGACTGCCGCGACGACCTGACGGACCCGAATCCGGTCAGCCCGGCCCGGGAGCTCGAATTCTCGGACGGCCTGAATCTGCTGTCGTCGTCCGAGCAGTGGGACGAGATCTACTTCGACGCCGTTCGCGACGGTTGCCCGGAGTGCGAGTTCTTTGGGCCGGGAACGCGGTACCTGAAGCTGCACGTCGCCCGCCCGGCCTCGCGGCCGCCGGCAATCTACGTCATCAACGCGCGGACCCACTGGGCGCACCCCATTTTCCGCAGTGCCGTGGGACTGCGAAGCGGCCTGTCGCTCGAGTTGGACAGGGAGACCGGGTTGGCCGGGACCGGGCCGGAGGTGGACACCTACTACTGGTGGTTCTCGACCGGGGAGGATGCGGTCGAGTCCGCCGGTCTGGTGCCGTGGCTGCACAGCGCGGTCGCCGCCAGCCTTCCGATCATGCCGGCCGAGGCGTCGGAGTGGCGGCTTGCCTACTACATCCCGGACATCAAGTGGGACGAGCCGTTCGTCGAGGCGCTCCTGCCCCGGTTGGCCGGCTACGAGGGCGCGGGGGTTCCCGTTCTGCGCGACCGCTCGTTCAGGGCCGACCTGCCGAACATCTCGGTCTTGAGCGATCAGGAGTCCGTGACGGAGGGGCGGGACGCGACGTTCACGTTGACGGCGGATCCGCCGCCTCGGGAGGCCCTTGATGTCCTGTTGCAGGTTGTGGAGTCCAGCGGCAGCGACTTCCTGCACCCCGGTCGCAACCGGGGCTGCGTGGACATCCTGGGCCCCTCGGTCAACTCGGGCTACTGCTGGGTCAAGTTCGAGGCCGATGCCGCGTCCGCCGTCCTGACGATATCGATCGCGGACGACGAGGTGAACGGTTCGGACGGTGTCGGGATCGTTTCCGTCGCGAAGTCGTCCGGCTACCTGCTTGGCATACCTCGTTCGGCGCGGGTCTCGGTGGTCGACAACGATGACGCTCCACCTCCTCCTCCGCCGCCGCCACCGCCGGAATCCGATCCACCGCCTCCTCCTCCTCCTCCTCCTACTACTCCTCCGCCTCCTACTCCTCCGCCTCCTCCGGAATCCGATCCGCCGCCGCCCGCCGGTCCGCCGCCCGGGCCGCCGGCGCCCAATCCGGCGCCGGAACCCGAGCCTGAGCCCGAGCCCGAGCCGGCCGGTCCGCTGAAGGCGGACTTCACGGTGGACGCGGACTGCTCCTCGGATCCGTGCCGGCTGCGGACGGGCGTTCGCGTGGTGTTCTCGGATTCGAGCGGCGGCCGCGTCGTCGGCCGGCGCTGGAGCTTCGGGGACGGGTCGACGTCCCGCGGGCTGTCGCCGGCGCACGAGTACCGTTCGCCCGGCTTCTACGAGGTGTCGTTGACGGTGAGCGACGGGACGGAGGAATCGGTGGCGGCCCGCGTCTTCCTGGTGGAGGCCGGCGAGCCCGCCGGCGCCTGCGTGGGCGGCGCGTCCACCCGCTGCCTGCGGGATTCCCGGTTCGCGGTCGAGGTGGAGTGGACGGGTCCGGGCGGGGCCGCCGGCGCCGCTCGGGTGGTCCACGCCGGCACGAACGATTCGGCTCTGTTCTCGTTCTTCGACCGGGCGAACTGGGAGGTTCTGGCGAAGGTTCTGGACGGTTGTGCGGTGAACGGGAGCTTCTGGGTGTTCGCGGCTTCGACGACGGACCTGGAGTTCACGATCCGGGTGATCGACACGGTGACCGGGCGTTCTCGCGCGTACTCGAACGAGGCGGGCGCCGCTCCCGCCGTCGCCGACACCGAGGCCTTCCCGGGCGCCTGCGGGAACGGCCGGGGCCGATGAGAGGCGAACGGGCGGCGGGGTTTCGCGCGGGCCGGCTTCTCCCTTCGGCGCTGGCGGCGGCGACGGCGATGGCCTTCGCCTCCGCCGGCGTGGGCCTGCGGGCGTCGGAGTGCGAGGACGACGAAACGACTCCGCCGACGCCGACCGCCGTCGCCGTGGAGTCCGTGCCCGTCACGGTCGCTTCGACGGCGGCGGACTACTTCGTGCTCTACGTGAAGAACGACGTGGGCAACGGCGTTGTACGCGAGGTTCCGGTTTCGGTGACCCGGGGAGAGGAGGGCGCGACGACGCTCGAGTGGAACCTGTCCGGGCTTCCCGCGTCGAGATACCGGGTGGAGAAGTACGGGATCGACGATCCGGGAGACGTGGACGGGGACTGCCGGGACGACCTGGCGGACCCGAATCCGGTGAATCCGGCCCGGGAGCTCGAACTCAGCGACGGCCTGAATCTGCTGTCGACGTCCGAGCAGTGGAACGCGCTGTACTTCGACACCGTTCGTGACGGTTGCCCGGAGTGCGAGTTCTTCGGGCCGGGAACGCGGTACCTCAAGCTGCACGTGGCCCGCCCGGCCTCGCGGCCGCCGGCAATCTACGTCATCAACGCGCGGACCCATTGGGCGCACTTCGAGTTCCGCGTTGCCTTGGGGCTCAAGAGGGACCTGTCGCTCGAGTTGGACAGGGAGACCGGGTTGACCGGGACCGGGCCGGAGGTGGACACCTACTACTGGTGGTTCTCTGATGCCAAGGATGCGGTCGCCTCCGCCGGTCTGGTGCCGTGGCTGCACGGCGCGATCGCCGCCAACCTTCCGATCATGCCGGCCGAGGCGTCGGAGTGGCGGCTTGCCTACTACATTCCGGACAGGACGTGGAGGAAGCGCTACATCGATCGGATAACGCCCCGGATAGCCGGTTACGAGCAGGCCGGGGTGCCGGTTTTGCGCGACGAGTCGTGGGTCGTCGACGTTTCCCTCGAGATGGAGACGGCCGTCGTGGACGAAGGCGGTACGGCGTCTCTTCTGGCGCGGTTGGCGAAGCCGCTGTCTTCCTCGGTCACCGTGCCGCTGATCGTGGTGGGGGCGGGGACGGCGAACGCCGTGCCCGCTAGCGTCAGGATCAGCGCCGGGATGACGGAGGCGTCGACGAGCTTCGCGACGGCGGTCGACGGGGACACGGAGGACGAGATCGTGACCATCGGTTTCGGCGACCTTCCCTGGCAGGTCTCGCCCGGCAGCCCCGCCAGCGTGACCCTGGCGGTCAGGGACCTGACGCCGGCGGCGACGCTGGCGGTGAAGACCGACTCCTTGGAGGAGGGTTCGTCGACCGAAGTCGAGGTGCTTCTGACCAGGGCCTGGACGAGTCCGCTCCTGATTCCCCTGACGACGTCCGGCACGGTGGAGAGCGGCGATTTCACGGTGCCGGCGAGCGTGACGATCGCGGCGGGGCGGAAGTCGGGAACCGCCGCCGTTTCCGCGGCGCGCGATGCGGACGCGGATGACGAGACGCTGACGGTGTCGCTGGGGACGCTGCCGGAGGAGGTCGCGCGCGCTTCGCCGGCCGCGGTCGACATCGTGATCCGCGACAGGAATACGGAGGTCACCCTGTCGGCGGCGCCTTCGACGGTGGAGGAGGGTGAGAGCGCGACCGTCACCGCGAGCCTGAGCCGGGCGCGGTCCACCGCCGTGGCGATCCCGCTGCTCGTGAACGACGTGGACGCCGAGCCGGGCGACTACGCGGCGCCGTCGTTCATCGAAGTTGCGCCGAACGCCGTGACGGGCGCCGCGGCCCTTCTGACCGTGGATGACGGGGACCTGGACGACGAGACCTTCACCGTGTCGCTGGGCGCCGACCTGCCCGAGGGCATGGTCGCCGGCACGCCGGACGCCGTACTCGTGACCATCCGGGACGACGATTCGGCGCCTCCTCCCCCTCCGGAATCCGATCCGCCGCCGCCGCCACCTCCACCTCCGCCCGCCGATCCTCCTCCGCCCGCCGGCCCGGCGCCGCCGGAGTCCGATCCGCCGCCGCCCGCGCCTCCGCCCGCCGGCCCGCCGCCTGCTCCTCCCGAATCCGATCCGGCGCCCGAGCCGGAACCCGAGCCCGAACCGGCGGGTCCGCTGAAGGCTGACTTCACGGTGGACGCGGACTGCTCCTCGGCGCCGTGCCGGCTGCGGACGGGCGTTCGCGTGGTGTTCTCGGATTCGAGCGGCGGCCGCGTCGTCGGCCGGCGCTGGAGCTTCGGGGACGGGTCGACGTCCCGCGGGCTGTCGCCGGCGCACGAGTACCGTTCGCCCGGCTTCTACGAGGTGTCGTTGACGGTGAGCGACGGGACGGAGGAATCGGTGGCGACTCGCGTCTTCCTGGTGGAGGCCGGCGAGCCCGCCGGCGCCTGCGTGGGCGGCGCGTCCGTCCGCTGCCTGCGGGATTCCCGGTTCGCGGTCGAGGTGGAGTGGACGGGTCCGGGCGGGGCCGCCGGCGCCGCTCGGGTGGTCCACGCCGGCACGAACGATTCGGCTCTGTTCTCGTTCTTCGACCGGGCGAACTGGGAGGTTCTGGCGAAGGTTCTGGACGGTTGTGCGGTGAACGGGAGCTTCTGGGTGTTCGCGGCTTCGACGACGGACCTGGAGTTCACGATCCGGGTGACGGACACGGCGACCGGGGTTTCCCGCGCGTACTCGAACGAGGCGGGCGCCGCTCCCGCCGTCGCCGACGCGGAGGCGTTTCCGGGCGCCTGCGGGCGCCGCCGGGGCCGATGAGAGGCGAACGGGCGGCCGGGTTGGGCGGGGGCCGGCTTCTCCCTTCGGCGCTGGCGGCGGCGGCGATGGCGGCCGCCACCGCCGGCGTGGGCCTGCGGGCGTCGGAGTGCGAGGACGACGGAACGACTCCTCCGACTCCGGTGGCCGTCGCCGTGGAGTCCGTGCCCATCACGGTCCCTTCGACGGCGGCGGAGTACTTCGTGCTCTACGTGACCCACGACCTGGGCGACGGCGATGTCCGCGAGGTTCCGGTTTCGGTGACCCGGGGGGAGGAGGGCGCGACGGCGCTCGAGTGGAACCTGTCCGGGCTTCCCGCGTCGCGATACCGGGTGGAGAAGTACCGGATCGACGATCCGGGAGACGTGGACGGCGACTGCCGCGACGACCTGACGGACCCGAATCCGGTCAATCCGGCCCGGGAGATCGAACTCGCGGACGGTCTGAATCTGCTGTCGACGTCCGAGCAGTGGAACGAAATCTACTTCGACACCGTTCGCGATCGTTGCCCGGGTTGCTTCTTCCACGGGCCCGGAACGAGATATCTCAAGTTGCACGGCGACCGCTCGGCCGCGCAGCCCCCGGCAACCTACTTCATCAACGCGTCGACCCACTGGGCGCACGCTTTCTTCCGTGTCGCCGTTGGGCTGGAACGCGACTTGTCGCTCGGTCTCGACAGGGAGACCGGGTTGGGCGACACCGGGTCGGAGTTGGACACCTACTTCTGGTGGTTCACATGGTCCTCGGACGCGGTCGAGTACGCTCATCTGGTGCCCTGGCTGCACAGCGCGATCGCCGCCAGCCTTCCGATCATGCCGGCCGATGCGTCCGAGTGGCGGCTTGCCTACTATGTCCCCGACAGGAAGTGGAACAAGAGCGACATCGACCAGATCGCGGCCCGGATACCCGGTTACGAGCAGGCGGGGGTGCCGGTTCTGCGCGATGAGGCGTGGGTCGTCGACGTTTCCCTCGAGATGGAGACGGCCATCGTGGACGAAGGCGGTACGGCGTCCTTCCTGACGCGGCTCGCGAAGCCGCTGTCTTCCTCGGTCACCGTGCCGCTGATCGTGGTGGGGGCGGGGACGGCGAACGCCGTGCCCGCTAGCGTCAGGATCAGCGCCGGGATGACGGAGGCGTCGACGAGCTTCGCGACGGCGGTGCACGCGGACGCGGAGGATGAAATCGTGACCATCGCTTTCGGCGAGCTTCCCTGGCAGGTCTCGCCCGGCAGCCCCGCCAGCGTGACCTTGACGGTCAGGGACCTGACGCCGATCGGGGAAGCGACTCAGGAGGTCACCCTGTCGGTGGCGCCTTCGACGGTGGAGGAGGGCGCGGGCGCGACCGTCACCGCGAGCCTGAGCCGGGCGCGATTCACCGCGGTGGCGATTCCGCTGCTCGTGACCGACGTGGACGCCGAGCCGGGCGACTACGCGGCGCCGTCGTTCATCGAAGTTGCGCCGGACGCCGTGACGGGCGCCGCGGCCCTTCTGACCGTGGATGACGGGGACCTGGACGACGAGACCTTCACCGTGTCGCTGGGCGCCGACCTGCCCGAGGGCATGGTCGCCGGCACGCCGGACGCCGTACTCGTGACCATCCGGGACGACGATTCGGCGCCTCCTCCCCCTCCGGAATCCGATCCGCCGCCGCCGCCACCTCCACCTCCGCCCGCCGATCCTCCTCCGCCCGCCGGCCCGGCGCCGCCGGAGTCCGATCCGCCGCCGCCCGCGCCTCCGCCCGCCGGCCCGCCGCCTGCTCCTCCCGAATCCGATCCGGCGCCCGAGCCGGAACCCGAGCCCGAGCCGGCGGGTCCGCTGAAGGCGGACTTCACGGTGGACGCGGACTGCTCCTCGGCGCCGTGCCGGCTGCGGACGGGCGTTCGCGTGGTGTTCTCGGATTCGAGCGGCGGCCGCGTCGTCGGCCGGCGCTGGAGCTTCGGGGACGGGTCGACGTCCCGCGGGCTGTCGCCGGCGCACGAGTACCGTTCGCCCGGCTTCTACGAGGTGTCGTTGACGGTGAGCGACGGGACGGAGGAATCGGTGGCGGCCCGGGTCTTCCTGGTGGAGGCCGGCGAGCCCGCCGGCGCCTGCGTGGGCGGCGCGTCCACCCGCTGCCTGCGGGATTCCCGGTTCGCGGTCGAGGTGGAGTGGACGGGTCCGGGCGGGGCCGCCGGCGCCGCCCGGGTGGTCCACGCCGGCACGAACGATTCGGCTCTGTTCTCGTTCTTCGACCGGGCGAACTGGGAGGTTCTGGCGAAGGTTCTGGACGGTTGTGCGGTGAACGGGAGCTTCTGGGTGTTCGCGGCTTCGACGACGGACCTGGAGTTCACGATCCGGGTGACGGACACGGCGACCGGGGTTTCCCGCGCGTACTCGAACGAGGCGGGCGCCGCCGCTCCCGCCGTCACCGACACGGAGGCGTTCCCGGGCGCCTGCGGGCGCCGCCGGGGCCGATGAGAGACGAACGGGCGGTTGGGTTTCGCGCCGGCGGGCTTCTTCCTTCGGCGCTGGCGGCGGCGACGGCGATGGCCTTCGCCTCCGCCGGCGTGGGCCTGCGGGCGTCGGAGTGCGAGGACGACGAAACGACTCCGCCGACGCCGACCGCCGTCGCCGTGGAGTCCGTGCCCATCACGGTCCCTTCGACGGCGGCGGAGTACTTCGTGCTCTACGTGACCCACGACCTGGGCGACGGCGATGTCCGCGAGGTTCCGGTGTCGGTGACCCGGGGGGAGGAGGGCGCGACGACGCTCGAGTGGAACCTGTCCGGGCTTCCCGCGTCGAGGTACCGGGTCGAGAAGTACCGGATCGACGATCCGGGAGACGTGGACGGCGACTGCCGCGACGACCTGACGGACCCGAATCCGGTCAACCCGGCCCGGGAGATCGAACTCGTGAACGGTCTGAATCTGCTGTCGACGTTTGAGCAGTGGGACGAGCTCTACTTCGACACCGTTCGCGATCGTTGCTCGGAGTGCTTCTTTCACGGGCCCGGAACGAGATATCTCAAGCTGTTCGGCAATCGCTCGGGCTCGCGGCCGCCGGCAATCTACTTCATCAACGCGCCGACCCACTGGGGGCACCCTGCCTTTCGGACCAGAATGAAACTGCAGGCCGGCTGGAACCTGGAGCTGGACAGGGAAACCGGGTTGGGCGACACAGGGCCGGAGGTGGACACCTACTACTGGTGGTTCTCCTTCCCACAGTACGCGGACGAGTACGCCCATCTGGTGCCCTGGCTGCACAGCGCGATCGCCGCCAACCTGCCGATCATGCGGGCGGATGCGTCCGAATGGCGGCTTGCCTACTACATCCCCGACAAGACGTGGGATTGGTACAACCTCGACCCGATCACGTCCCGGATAGCCGGTTACGAGCAGGCGGGGGTGCCGGTTCTGCGCGATGAGGCGTGGGTCGTCGACGTTTCCCTCGAGATGGAGACCGCCATCGTGGACGAAGGCGGTACGGCGTCTCTTCTGACGCGGTTGGCGAAGCCGCTGTCTTCCTCGGTCACCGTGCCGCTGCTTGTGGCGGGGCGGGACACGTCGACCGCGGTGCCCGCGAGCGTCGAGATCGCCGCCGGAAGCACGGAGGCGTCGACAAGCTTCTCGACGGCGGTCGACGGGGACACGGAGGACGAGATCGTGACCATCGGTTTCGGCGAGCTTCCCTGGCAGGTCTCGCCCGGCAGCGCCGCCAGCGTGACCTTGACGGTCAGGGACCTGACACCGATCGGGGAAGCGACTCAGGAGGTCACCCTGTCGGTGGCGCCTTCGACGGTGGAGGAGGGTGCGGGCGCGACCGTTACCGCGAGCCTGAGCCGGGCGCGATCCACCGCGGTGACGATCCCGCTGCTCGTGAACGACGTGGACGCCGAACCGGGCGACTACACGGCGCCGTCGTTCATCGGAGTAGCGCGGGGCGCCGTGACGGGCGCGGCGGCCCTTCAGGCCGTGGATGACGGCGACCTGGACGACGAGACCCTCACCGTGTCGCTGGGCGCCGCCCTGCCCGAGGGCATGGTCGCCGGGACGCCGGACGCCGTACTCGTGACCATCCGGGACGACGATTCGGCGCCTCCTCCTCCGGAATCCGATCCTCCTCCTCCTCCTCCTCCTCCTCCTCCTCCTCCTCCTCCGCCGCCGCCCACGCCGCCGGAATCCGATCCTCCGCCTCCTCCTCCTCCGCCCACGCCGCCGCCCTCGGGTCCGCCGCCCGCGCCGCCGGCGCCCGATCCGGCGCCTGAACCCGAGCCTGAGCCCGCGCCCGAGCCCGAGCCGGAACCCGAGCCTGAACCCGAGCCCGAGCCGGCGCCGGCCGGTCCGCTGAAGGCGGACTTCACGGTGGACGCGGACTGCTCCTCGGCGCCGTGCCGGCTGCGGACGGGCGTTCGCGTGGTGTTCTCGGATTCGAGCGGCGGCCGCGTCGTCGGCCGGCGCTGGAGCTTCGGGGACGGGTCGACGTCCCGCGGGCTGTCGCCGGCGCACGAGTACCGTTCGCCCGGCTTCTACGAGGTGTCGTTGACGGTGAGCGACGGGACGGAGGAATCGGTGGCGGCCCGGGTCTTCCTGGTGGAGGCGGGGGAGCCCGCGGGCGCCTGCGTGGGCGGCGCGTCCGTCCGCTGTCTGCGGGATTCCCGTTTCGCGGTCGAGGTGGAGTGGACGGGTCCGGGCGGGGCCGCCGGCGCCGCTCGGGTGGTCCACGCGGGCACGAACGACTCGGCGCTGTTCTCGTTCTTCGACCGGGCGAACTGGGAGGTTCTGGCGAAGGTTCTGGACGGTTGTGCGGTGAACGGGAGCTTCTGGGTGTTCGCGGCTTCGACGACGGACCTGGAGTTCACGATTCGGGTGACGGACACGGCGACCGGGGTTTCCCGCGCGTACTCGAACGAGGCGGGCGCCGCCGCTCCCGCCGTCGCCGACACCGAGGCCTTCCCGGGCGCCTGCGGGAACGGCCGGGGCCGATGAGAGGCGAACGGGCGGCGGGGTTGCGCGCGGGCCGGCTTCTCCCTTGGGCGCTGGCGACGGCGATTGCCTTGGCCGCCGCCGCCGGCGATCTGTGGGCGTCGGAATGCGAGGACGACGGAACGACTCCGCCGACGCCGACCGCCGTCGCCGTGGAGTCCGTGCCCATCACGGTCCCTTCGACGGCGGCGGAGTACTTCGTGCTCTACGTGACCCACGACCTGGGCGACGGCGATGTCCGCGAGGTTCCGGTGTCGGTGACCCGGGGGGAGGAGGGCGCGACGACGCTCGAGTGGAACCTGTCCGGGCTTCCCGCGTCGCGATACCGGGTGGAGAAGTACGAGGTCGACGATCCGGGAGACGTGGACGGCGACTGCCGCGACGACCTGACGGACCCGAATCCGGTCAATCCGGCCCGGGAGCTCGAATTCTCGGACGGTCTGAATCTGCTGTCGACGTCCGAGCAGTGGGACGAGATCTACTTCGACACCGTTCGCGATCGTTGCGGGGCGTGCGAGTTCTTCGGGCCGGGAACGCGATACCTGAAGCTGCACGTTTCCCGCTCGGACTCGAAGCCGCCGCAGATCTACGTCATCAACTCGCGGACACACTGGGGGCATCCCTGGTTCCGCAACGCCGTGGGGCTGGAAAAGGACCTGCCGATCGAGTTGGACCGGGGCGCCGGGGTGGGCGACACCGGGTCGGAGGTGGAGACCTACTACTGGTGGTTCTCCGATGCCAAGGATGCGGTCGCCTCCGCCGGTCTGGTGCCCTGGCTGCACAGTGCGATCGCGGCCAGCCTTCCGATCATGCCGGCCGAGTCCGAGGAGTGGCGGCTCGCCTACTACATTCCGGACACCAAGTGGGATGCGCCGGCTGTCGAGGCGCTCCCGCCCTGGATTGCCGGCTACGAGGGCGCGGGGGTCCCCGTTCTGCGCGACCGCTCGTTCGCCCCCGACGCGCCCATCGTCTCGGTCTCGAGCGACCAGGAAACCGTGACGGAGGGGCAGGACGCAAGTTTCACGTTCACGGCGGATCGGTTTGCCCAGGAGGCCTTTGCGGTCGGATTCAGCGTCGTCGAGAGACCGCGGTTCGCCGGCACCCGGAGGGCAGGAGAAGTCAGGTTCGAGGCTGGCGCCGCGTCCGCCGTCCTGACGTTGCCGACCGAAGACGACGGCGTGGCCGGAAGAGAGCGTGTGGCGATCGTCCACCTCGAGACGGGGGCCGGCTATCTGCCCGGTCCGCGGCGCTCGGCGCGGGTCACGGTGGTCGACAACGATGACGCCTCTCCTCCTCCGCCGCCGCCCTCCGATCCTCCTCCTCCTTCGCCTCCTCCTCCTTCGCCTCCTCCTCCTTCGCCTCCGCCGCCCGCGCCTCCGGCGCCCGATCCGGCGCCGGAACCCGAGCCCGAACCCGAGCCCGAGCCGGCGGGTCCGCTGAAGGCGGACTTCACGGTGGACGCGGACTGCTCCTCGGCGCCGTGCCGGCTGCGGACGGGCGTTCGCGTGGTGTTCTCGGATTCGAGCGGCGGCCGCGTCGTCGGCCGGCGCTGGAGCTTCGGGGACGGGTCGACGTCCCGCGGGCTGTCGCCGGCGCACGAGTACCGTTCGCCCGGCTTCTACGAGGTGTCGTTGACGGTGAGCGACGGGACGGAGGAATCGGTGGCGACTCGCGTCTTCCTGGTGGAGGCCGGCGAGCCCGCCGGCGCCTGCGTGGGCGGCGCGTCCGTCCGCTGCCTGCGGGATTCCCGGTTCGCGGTCGAGGTGGAGTGGACGGGTCCGGGCGGGGCCGCCGGCGCCGCCCGGGTGGTCCACGCCGGCACGAACGATTCGGCTCTGTTCTCGTTCTTCGACCGGGCGAACTGGGAGGTTCTGGCGAAGGTTCTGGACGGTTGTGCGGTGAACGGGAGCTTCTGGGTGTTCGCGGCTTCGACGACGGACCTGGAGTTCACGATCCGGGTGACGGACACGGCGACCGGGGTTTCCCGCGCGTACTCGAACGAGGCGGGCGCCGCCGCCGCCGTCGCCGACACGGAGGCGTTCCCGGGCGTCTGCGGGAACGGCCGGGGCCGATGAGAAACGAACGGGCGGCGGGGTTGCGCGCGGGGCGGCCTCTCCCTTGGGCGCTGGCGGCGGCGATGGCCGCCTTCGCCGGCGGCCCGTGGGCGGTGGAGTCCGACGACGACGAAACGACTCCGCCGACGCCGACCGCCGTCGCCGTGGAGTCCGTGCCCATCACGGTCCCTTCGACGGCGGCGGAGTACTTCGTGCTCTACGTGACCCACGACCTGGGCGACGGCGATGTCCGCGAGGTTCCGGTGTCGGTGACCCGGGGGGAGGAGGGCGCGACGACGCTCGAGTGGAACCTGTCCGGGCTTCCCGCGTCGCGATACCGGGTGGAGAAGTACGAGGTCGACGATCCGGGAGACGTGGACGGCGACTGCCGCGACGACCTGACGGACCCGAATCCGGTCAACCCGGCCCGGGAGCTCGAATTCTCGGACGGCCTGAATCTGCTGTCGACGTCCGAGCAGTGGGACGAGATCTACTTTGACGCCGTTCGCAGTCGTTGCGGGGCGTGCGAGTTCTTCGGGCCGGGAACGCGGTACCTGAAGCTGCACGTCGCCCGCTCGGCCTCGCGGCCCCCGGCGGCCTACTTCATCAACGCGCGGACCCACTTGGTGCACTTCTTGTTCCGCCGCGCCGTGGGGCTGGAAAAGGACCTGTCGCTCGAGCTGGACAGGGAGACCGGGTTGGCCGGGACCGGGTCGGAGGTGGACACCTACTACTGGTGGTTCTCCGATGCCAGGGATGCGGTCGAATCCGCCGGTCTGGTGCCCTGGCTGCACAGCGCGATCGCGGCCAGCCTTCCGATCATGCCGGCCGATGCGTCGGAGTGGCGGCTCGCCTACTACATCCCGGACACCAGGTGGCAGGAGCTGGCCGTCGAGGCGCTGCTGCCCCGGTTGGCCGGCTACGAGAGCGCGGGGGTTCCCGTTCTGCGGGACCGTTCGTTCGACGCCGACCTGCCGAACATCTCGGTCTCGAGCGATCGGGAGTCCGTGACGGAGGGGCGGGAGGCGACTTTCACGTTCACCGCGGATCCGCCGCCTCGGGAGGCCCTTGAAGTCCTGTTCCAGGTTGTGGAATCCAGCGGCAGCGACTTCCTGCGCCCCGGTCTCAACCAGGTCTGCGACGACTTCCCGGGCACCCTGGGCAACGCGGGCTACTGCTGGCTCAGGTTCGAGGCCGATGCCGCGTCCGCCGTCCTGACGATACCGACCGTGGACGACGACGTGGACGGATCGGACGGTGTCGGGACCGTCTCCGTCGCGAGGTCGTCCCGCTACCTGCTCGGCATGCCTCGTTCGGCGCGGGTCTCGGTGGTCGACAACGATGACGCTCCTCTTTCTCCTCTTCCTCCGCCTCCTCCTCCTCCTCCTTCGCCTCCGCCGCCCGCGCCTCCGGCGCCCGATCCGGCGCCGGAACCCGAGCCCGAACCCGAGCCCGAGCCGGCGGGTCCGCTGAAGGCGGACTTCACGGTGAAGGCGGACTGCTCCTCGGATCCGTGCCGGCTGCGGACGGGCGTTCGCGTGGTGTTCTCGGATTCGAGCGGCGGCCGCGTTGTCGGCCGGCGCTGGAACTTCGGGGACGGGTCGACGTCCCGCGGGCTGTCGCCGGCGCACGAGTACCGTTCGCCCGGCTTCTACGAGGTGTCGTTGACGGTGAGCGACGGGACGGAGGAATCGGTGGCGGCCCGGGTCTTCCTGGTGGAGGCCGGCGAGCCCGCCGGCGCCTGCGTGGGCGGCGCGTCCACCCGCTGCCTGCAAGATTCCCGGTTCGCGGTCGAGGTGGAGTGGACGGGTCCGGGCGGGGCCGCCGGCGCCGCTCGGGTGGTCCACGCCGGCACGGACGATTCGGCGCTGTTCTCGTTCTTCGACCGGGCGAACTGGGAGGTTCTGGCGAAGGTTCTGGACGGTTGTGCGGTGAACGGGAGCTTCTGGGTGTTCGCGGCGGCGACGACGGACCTGGAGTTCACGATCCGGGTGACGGACACGGCGACCGGGGTTTCCCGCGCGTACTCGAACGAGGCGGGCGCCGCCGCCGCCGTCGCCGACACCGAGGCCTTCCCGGGCGCCTGCGGGAACGGCCGGGGCCGATGAGAGGCGAACGGGCGGCGGGGTTGCGCGCGGGGCGGCCTCTCCCTTGGGCGCTGGCGGCGGCGATGGCCGCCTTCGCCGGCGGCCCGTGGGCGGTGGAGTCCGACGACGACGAAACGACTCCGCCGACGCCGACCGCCGTCGCCGTGGAGTCCGTGCCCATCACGGTCTCTTCGACGGCGGCGGACTACTTCGTGCTCTACGTGAAGAACGACGTGGGCAACGGCGTTGTACGCGAGGTTCCGGTTTCGGTGACCCGGGGGGAGGAGGGCTCGACGACGCTCGAGTGGAACCTGTCCGGGCTTCCCGCGTCGAGATACCGGGTCGAGAAGTACCGGATCGACGATCCGGGAGACGTGGACGGCGACGGCCGGGACGACCTGACGGACCCGAACCCGGTGAACCCGGCCCGGGAGCTCGCGCTCGGCGACGGTCTGAATCTGCTGTCGACGTCCGAGCAGTGGAACGCGCTGTACTTCGACACCCTTCGCGACGATTGCAAACCGTGCTTCTTCCACGGGCCCGGAACGAGATATCTCAAGCTGCTCGTAGACGGCTCGGAGGCGCCGGCAACCTACTTCATCAACGCGCCGACCCACTGGGGGCACCCCTTCTTCCGGATCAGAATGAAATTGGCGTCCGGCGTTTACCTGGAGTTGGACAGGGAAACCGGGTTGGTCGGGACCGGGTCTGAGATGGACACCTACTTCTGGTGGTTCTCCTATGCGACCGACGCGGTCGCGTACGCTCATCTGGTGCCCTGGCTGCACAGTGTGGTCGCCGCCAACCTTCCGATCATGCCGGCCGAGGCGTCGGAGTGGCGGCTTGCCTACTACATCCCGGACAGGACGTGGCCGATGCGCTACATCGACCGGATCACGCCCCGGATAGCCGGTTACGAGCAGGCTGGGGTGCCGGTTCTGCGCGACGAGTCGTGGGTCGTCGACGTTTCCCTCGAGATGGAGACGACCATCGTGGACGAAGGCGGTACGGCGTCCTTCGTGACGCGGCTCGCGAAGCCGCTGTCTTCCTCGGTCACCGTGCCGTTGCTTGTGGCGGGGGCGGGGACGGCGCCCGCGAGGGTCGAGATCGCCGCCGGGAGCACGGAGGCGTCGGCGAGCTTCGCGACGGCGGTCGACGGGGACACCGAGGACGAGATCGTGACCATCGGTTTCGGCGAGCTTCCCTGGCAGGTCTCGCCCGGCAGCGCCGCCAGCGTGACCCTGGCGGTCAGGGACCTGACGCCGGCGGCGACGCTGGCGGTGAAGACCGACTCCTTGGAGGAGGGTTCGTCGACCGAGGTCGAGGTGCTTCTGACCAGGGCCTGGAGGAGTCCGCTCCTGATTCCCCTGACGACGTCCGGCTCGGCGGAGAGCGGCGATTTCACGGCCCCGGCGAGCGTGACGATCGCGGCGGGGCGGAAGTCGGGAACGGCTACGATCGCCGCGATGCGCGATCCGGACGCGGACGACGAGACCCTGATGGTGTCGCTGGGGACGCTGCCGGAGGAGGTCGCGCGCGGTTCGCCGGCCGCGGTCGAGATCGTGATCCGCGACACGAATCCGGAGGTCACCCTGTCGGTGGCGCCTTCGACGGTGGGGGAGGGTGAGAGCGCGACCGTCACCGCGAGCCTGAGCCGGACGCGGTCCACCGCCGTGGCGATTCCGCTGCTCGTGACCGACGTGGACGCCGAACCGGGCGACTACACGGCGCCGTCGTTCATCGGGGTAGCGCCGAACGTCGTGACGGGCGCCGCGGCCCTTCTGACCGTCGATGACGGCGACCTGGACGACGAGACCCTCACCGTGTCGCTGGGCGCCGCCCTGCCCGAGGGCATGGTCGCCGGGACGCCGGACGCCGTACTCGTGACCATCCGGGACGACGATTCGGCGCCTCCTCCTCCGGAATCCGATCCACCGCCTCCTCCTCCTCCTACTCCTCCGCCTCCTCCGGAATCCGATCCGCCGCCGCCCGCCGGTCCGCCGCCCGGGCCGCCGGCGCCCAATCCGGCGCCGGAACCCGAGCCTGAGCCCGAGCCTGAACCTGAACCCGAGCTTGAACCCGAGCCCGATCCCGAGCCCGAGCCGGCCGGTCCGCTGAAGGCGGACTTCACGGTGGAGGCGGACTGCTCCTCGGATCCGTGCCGGCTGCGGACGGGCGTTCGCGTGGTGTTCTCGGATTCGAGCGGCGGCCGCGTCGTCGGCCGGCGCTGGAGCTTCGGGGACGGGTCGACGTCCCGCGGGCTGTCGCCGACGCACGAGTACCGTTCGCCCGGCTTCTACGAGGTGTCGTTGACGGTGAGCGACGGGACGGAGGAATCGGTGGCGGCCCGGGTCTTCCTGGTGGAGGCGGGGGAGCCCGCGGGCGCCTGCGTGGGCGGCGCGTCCATCCGCTGCCTGCGGGATTCCCGGTTCGCGGTCGAGGTGGAGTGGACGGGTCCGGGCGGGGCCGCCGGCGCCGCTCGGGTGGTCCACGCCGGCACGAACGATTCGGCTCTGTTCTCGTTCTTCGACCGGGCGAACTGGGAGGTTCTGGCGAAGGTTCTGGACGGTTGTGCGGTGAACGGGAGCTTCTGGGTGTTCGCGGCTTCGACGACGGACCTGGAGTTCACGATCCGGGTGACGGACACGGCGACCGGGGTTTCCCGCGCGTACTCGAACGAGGCGGGCGCCGCCGCCGCCGCCGTCGCCGACGCCGAGGCGTTTCCGGGCGCCTGCGGGAACGGCCGGGGCCGATGAGAGGCGAACGGGCGGTTGGGTTGGGCGGGGGCCGGCTTCTCCCTTGGGCGCTGGCGGTGGCGGCGATGGCGGCCGCCACCGGCAATTTGTGGGGGGGGGGGGAATGTGAGGACGACGGCTCGACTCCGCCGACGCCGACCGCCGTCGCCGTGGAGTCCGTGCCCATCACGGTCTCTTCGACGGCGGCGGAGTACTTCGTGCTCTACGTGACCCACGACCTGGGCGACGGCGATGTCCGCGAGGTTCCGGTGTCGGTGACCCGCGGGGGGGAGGGCGAGACGACGCTTGAGTGGAGCCTGTCCGGGCTTCCGGCGTCGAGATACCGGGTCGAGAAGTACCGGATCGACGATCCGGGAGACGTGGACGGCGACTGCCGCGACGACCTGACGGACCCGAATCCGGTCAATCCGGCCCGGGAGATTGAACTCGCGGACGGCCTGAATCTGCTGTCGACGTCCGAGCAGTGGAACGAGATCTACTTCGACGCCGCTCGCGATCGTTGCGGGGGGTGCGAGTTCTTCGGGCCGGGAACGCGGTACCTCAAGGTGCACGTCGCCCGCTCGGCCTCGCGGCCGCCTGCGATCTACTTCATCAACGCGGGGACTCACGCGCTGCACATCAAGTTCCGGGGCGCCGTGGGGCTGGGAAGCGGCGTTTCGCTCGAGCTGGACAGGGAGACCGGGTTGGCCGGGACCGGCCCGGAGGTGGACACCTACTACTGGTGGTTCTCGCGTCCTCAGGAGGCGGTCGCGTCCGCCGGTCTGGTGCCCTGGCTGCACAGCGCGGTCGCCGCCAGCCTGCCGATCATGGCGGCCGATGCGTCGGAGTGGCGGCTCGCCTACTACATCCCGGACACCAGGTGGCAGGAGCCGACCGTCGAGGCGCTCCTGCCCCGGTTGGCCGGCTACGAGGGAGCGGGGGTTCCCGTTCTGCGGGACCGTTCGTTCGACGCCGACCTGCCGAACATCTCGGTTTCGAGCGATCGGGAGTCCGTGACGGAGGGGCGGGAGGCGACTTTCACGTTCACCGCGGATCCGCCGCCTCGGGAGGCCCTTGAAGTCCTGTTCCAGGTCGTGGAATCCAGCGGCAGCGACTTCCTGCGCCCCGGTCGCAACCAGGTCTGCGACGACTTCCTGGGCGCCGAGCGCAACGCGGGCTACTGCTGGCTCAGGTTCGAGGCCGATGCCGCGTCCGCCGTCCTGACGATACCGACCGTGGACGACGACGTGGACGGATCGGACGGTGTCGGGATCGTCTCCGTCGCGAAGTCGTCCGGCTACCTGCTCGGCATGCCTCGTTCGGCGCGGGTCTCGGTGGTCGACAACGATGACGCTCCTCTTCCTCCACCTCCTCCTCCGCCGCCGCCGGAATCCGATCCTCCTCCGCCGCCGCCACCGCCGGAATCCGATCCACCGCCTCCTCCTCCTCCTCCTCCTCCGCCTCCTCCGGAATCCGATCCGCCGCCGCCCGCCGGTCCGCCGCCCGGGCCGCCGGCGCCCAATCCGGCGCCGGAACCCGAGCCTGAGCCCGAGCCTGAACCTGAACCCGAGCCTGAACCCGAGCCCGAGCCGGCCGGTCCGCTGAAGGCGGACTTCACGGTGGAGGCGGACTGCTCCTCGGATCCGTGCCGGCTGCGGACGGGCGTTCGCGTGGTGTTCTCGGATTCGAGCGGCGGCCGCGTCGTCGGCCGGCGCTGGAGCTTCGGGGACGGGTCGACGTCCCGCGGGCTGTCGCCGGCGCACGAGTACCGTTCGCCCGGCTTCTACGAGGTGTCGTTGACGGTGAGCGACGGGACGGAGGAATCGGTGGCGACTCGCGTCTTCCTGGTGGAGGCCGGCGAGCCCGCCGGCGCCTGCGTGGGCGGCGCGTCCGTCCGCTGCCTGCGGGATTCCCGGTTCGCGGTCGAGGTGGAGTGGACGGGTCCGGGCGGGGCCGCCGGCGCCGCTCGGGTGGTCCACGCCGGCACGAACGATTCGGCTCTGTTCTCGTTCTTCGACCGGGCGAACTGGGAGGTTCTGGCGAAGGTTCTGGACGGTTGTGCGGTGAACGGGAGCTTCTGGGTGTTCGCGGCTTCGACGACGGACCTGGAGTTCACGATCCGGGTGACGGACACGGCGACCGGGGTTTCCCGCGCGTACTCGAACGAGGCGGGCGCCGCCGCCGCCGTCACCGACACGGAGGCCTTCCCGGGCGCCTGTGCCGTTCGGCGAAACCAGGCGCTCGGGCAGGGAGCAGGCCCCTGACGGGAGCGCGATGGAGCGCGGGCAGTGTAAGATGCGGCCGGGAGAGAGCCCTCGGGCGGATGGCGCCGTGCAGATCGTTGATGACAGTTCTTTCGGCCGCCAGGACATGAGGGCCGGCGATCCCGGATGGAGAGGCGGGAGGGCCGCGGGTCTGCTGTGCGCTCTGGCGCTGGTTGTCGTTCCGGCCGATGGCCAGCGGTCCGCGATAGAGGTCTTCGGCGGCGGCGCGGTCACGGAAGGGATGCCCGCCGTGTTCACGGTGACCGCCAATCCCGCCCCGGTTTCGGACCTCGCCGTGACCGTCTTCGTCAATGACGATTTCACGAGCGACTTCGTTGCCGAGAGCGACGAGGGCATGAAGGTGCTCACGATTCGTGCCGGCGAATCGGCGGCGGTCTGGTCCGTGCCGACCGTCGACGACGCCGAGGAGGAAGCGGACGGCATCGTGGAACTGTTTCCCTGGCCGGGTGGAGGCGACTACGACCTGGGGCCGACGCACGAGGCCAGCATTGTCGTGAGGGACAACGATTCACCAGGGGGTGTGCCTCCTCCTCCTCCTCCTCCTCCTCCTCCTCCGCCCGAGCCGGAGCCCGAGCCGGAGCCCGAGCCCGAGCCGGTCGGTCCGCTGGAGGCGGACTTCGCGGTGGAGGGCGCCGACTGTTCCTCGGATCCGTGCCGGCTGCTGACGGGCGTTCGCGTGGCCTTTTCCGACTTGAGCAGCGGCGGCGTCATCGATTGGCTCTGGAGCTTCGGGGACGGGGAGACGTCCCGGAGGTCGTCGCCGGTTTACGAGTATCGTTCGCCGGGCTTCTACGAGGTGTCGTTGACGGTGAGCGACGGGACCGAGGAATCGGTGGCGACCCGCGTCTTTCTGGTGGATCCCGGCGAGCCCGAGGGCGTTTGCGCGGGCGACGCGGCCACCCGCTGTCTGCGGAACTCCCGGTTCGCGGTCGAGGTGGAGTGGAGGGGGCCGGACGGAACCGTCGGCGACGGGCGGGTGGTCCACGCCGGCACGAACGATTCGGCGCTGTTCTCGTTCTTCGACCCGACGAACTGGGAGGTGCTGGTCAAGGTTCTGGACGGTTGCCGGGTGAACCGCGGCTTCTGGGTGTTCGCCGCGTCGACGACGGACCTGGAGTTCACGATCCGGGTGACCGATACGGTGACCGGGTTTTCTCGCGCGTACTCGAACGAGGCGGGCGTCGCCGCCCCCGCCGTCACCGACACCGAAGCCTTCCTGAGAGCCTGTGCCAGCCGCTAGGACGCGTCGACCGAGCTTGAGCGCGGCCCGCGGCCGCGGCCTTCTGCTGCTTGCGGCGGGCCTTGCGGCCGCGCCGGCCGTCGGCGAGCCCGAGGCCTGTCCGACGCCGGGCGGCGCGCCGGCGCCCGAGGCGGTCCCGGTCACGGCGACGCCTATCCGGGTCGCTTCGGCGCCGACGGACTACTTCGTCCTCTACGCCGGCCACGAGGTCTCGGGCGAAGAGCGCGAGGTTCCGGTCGCGGTCGTCCGCGGGCAGGCCGGCACGACGACGCTTGGAGAGAACGTCGCCGCGCTGCCGGTCTCGCGCTATCGTGTGGAGAAGTACCGGGTTGGCGATCCGGCGGACGTGGATGGCGACTGCATCGACGATCTCGCCGACTCCAACCCGGTCAACGCCGCGCCCCCGATCGACCCGGTCGACGGCGCCGTGCTGCTCGAGGACGCCGCCAGCTTCGAGGCCCTGGCCTTCGATCACCCCCAGACCGGCAACTCGTACCTCAAGCTGCTGGTGTTCGACTGGGAAACCGATCGCCCCGGCGTCTACTTTCAGAACGCGAAGACCCATCCCGGCCACTTCACGTTCGCGGCGAAGATAGGGCGATCGCTGAACGAGATCATCGCCTTCGAACTGGACTACGACCCGAATCTCGTCGCCCCGGACGGAACCCGCGGCGTCTACTACTACTACTGGTCCCTTCTTCAGGACGCGCGGTTCGCCGATCTCGTTCCCTGGTTCCACACCGTGCTCGCGGCCAGCATGCCGTTGATCGACGACAACCTGGCCTTCTACGTTCCGAACTCGCTGCTTCCGCACGTGCAGCCCTGGCTGTCGGCCTGGAGCGCTTCCCGAGTGCGGCTTCTGTTCGAGGACGACCTGTCAGGCCCCGACGCCGACTTCGTCGCGCTGAATCCGGGCGTTGGGCTGGGCCTGCTGCGCGCGCTGGAACCGGACGAACGGCCCCATCCTCGCGATATCGGGCTCTACGAGACGCTGCCCAACGAGCTGCCGCGGCTGGCTGGCATCATCAGCGCGACGCCGCAGACGCCCTTGTCCCATGTCAATCTCAGGGCCATTCAGAGCGGCATTCCCAATGCCTACGTTCGCGGCGCGCTGGAGGACCCGGACATCGACTCGCTGCTCGACAGCTACGTCCGCTACACGGTTACCGCGGACGGCTGGTCGCTGCGCGAGGCGACGGTCGAAGAGGTGCTCGACCACTACGCCGACTCCCGTCCGCCGGCGCCGCAAACGCCCGAAAGGGATCTGTCGGTTCGGGAGATCGCGCCACTCCGCCGCGTGTCCTTCGACGACTGGGATGCGTTCGGCGTCAAGGCCGCGAACGTCGCGGAACTGGGCCGGCTCGGCTTTCCGCCCGGGACGGTCCCCGAGGGGTTCGCCATTCCCTTCGCGTTCTACGACGAGTTCATGAAGGCGAACGGCCTGTACGACGAGGTCCGGGAGATGTTGGCGGAACCCGGATTCAGCGGCGACTTCGATCTCCAGGAGAAGCGCCTGAAGGACCTCCGTTCGAGAATCCGGAAAGCCGAGACGGCGGAGTGGATGATCGAGGCGCTGCGGGAGATGCACGCTTCCTGGCCGGACAGCGACCAGTCTCTGCGCTATCGGTCGAGTACGAACAACGAGGACCTTCCCGGCTTCAATGGCGCCGGGCTCTACGATTCCTACACGCAGCACCCGGAGGAGACGGTCGAAGACGGGATCGACAAATCGCTCAAGCAGGTGTTCTCGAGTCTCTGGAACTTCCGCGCGTTCACGGAGCGCGAGTTCTTCCGCATCGATCATCTGGAGGCGGCGATGGGGGTGCTGGTCCACCCCAACTTCGAGGACGAACGGGCGAACGGGGTGGCCGTCAGTTTCGATCCATTCTTCGGGCGGCCCACTCACTACTACGTGAACACGCAGCTCGGAGAGGATCTCGTCACGAATCCGGAAGCGCGTTCGGTGCCCGAGGAACTTCTCCTGTCGAAGACGGGAACGGGCGACGATCTCTTCGTCGTCCTGGCCCTCTCCAACCTGGCGCCGCCCGGGGAGCTTCTGATGAGCGAGAGCCAGCTCGATCAGTTGCGCCGGCACCTCTCGACGATTCACGACCACTTCCAAAGTCTCTACGGTCCTGCTCCAGGCGAGCGCTTCGCCATGGAGATCGAATTCAAGATCACGAAGGACGACGTTCTCTCGATCAAGCAGGCGCGTCCCTGGGTCTTCGGGACCGGGGTTGACGGCGAGCCGCCGCCGCCGGACGGCGCCTGCGTGGCCGACGACGTGACGCTCTGTCTCCTGAACTCCCGTTTCGCGGTCACGGTGGAATGGTCGAACCCGGAAGGCCGGCAGGGGCCGGGCTTTGCCGTTCATGAAGGAACCGGCGATTCCGGCCTGTTCCGGTTCTTCGACTCCGAGAACTGGGAAGTGCTGATCAAGGTGCTCGACGGCTGCGAGGCGAACGGACGAGCGTGGGTGTTCGCGGCATCGACGACGGATCTCGGCCTCGTGATTCGCGTCGAGGACACGGCGCCGGGTTCGACGGATCCTCCCCGGGAGTACGCGAGCCGGCCGGGAACCGCGGCGCCGGCGATCACGGACACCGCCGCTTTCCGGGATGTTTGCCGTGGGCGCGACGAGCTCGGACAGGTCGTCGCCGCCGCCGGACACTGATCGGCCCGGAACTTCCGCGCCGCGAGGTGGAACCTGGCGCCGGTCAGCCGCGGCCGCGGCCGACGGTCATCCGCACTTCGCGATCGTTCCGCTCGTCCCGCGGTTCCACCTTGATGGCCTGCACCTCGCGGGGAGTCAACGGCTCGCTCGTGGAGTAGCCGAGCATGTACTGGCTGCGCAGTTCCTCGCCGATGTGCCCGTAGGCCCGGAACACGGCCTCCATGCTCGCGACGTAGTAAACGCGACCGCCGCTCGCCTTCGTGATCGCTTCCAGGTCCAGCTTGCGGGGACCGCGCGCCCCGGGGACTTCGGGCTGGCTCATCGAGATGACGTAGATCGGCACGCCGGTGTTCCCGGCCGTCCGGAAGGTCCGGCGGTAGCCGCTCTGGCTTCCCTGGTCGTCGCCGTCGGTCAGCACGACCAGGGCGCGACGCCCCTGATCCCGGGCGAGGTGCACCAGGCTGAACTGGATGGCGTCGTAGAGGGCTGTGAAACCGTCTGCCTGGATCTTCCCGAGGGTGCCGATCAGTTCGGCGACGTCGGCGGTGGTGTCGGAGAGCAGGCGCGGACGGGAGTCGAAGTCGACGACGAACGCCTGGTCGATCCGGGTCAGGGTGTTGCCGAGGAAGCGGGCCGCCGCCTGCCGGGTGTCCGGCATCAGGGCCCACATGCTCTGGGAACTGTCGACCGCCAGGCCGAGCACCAGGGGCACGTCCTCGGCAACCGCGAAGCGCTCGATCGGGATCTCTCTTCGACCCGCTCGCAGCACGAAGTCGTCAGGCTCGAGGGTCGTGATCGGCTTGCCCTCGGCGTCGTTGACGACGACGTAGACCTCGACCAGGTTGACCACCGTCTCGGCCATGGGCGTGTCGGCCGAGAGAAACTCCACGTCTTCGATGATCGTGCCGTCGTCCAGGTAGACCGCGACCCGGGCGAAGTCGGCGCCGGGCAGCGCGGGACCCGGCAGAACGGTGCGGAACGGAGGCCGCGTCAGGGTGGCCGCGAGACGGTCGTTGCGGTAGAACTCGACCCGGTCGAGAACGCGGCCGCCGGCCAACTCGACCTGGGCTTCGACGGCGTAGCGGCCCCCGGGCCCCTCTTCCACTGCCGCGATGCCGACTCCGGCCCGTGTTCGGTGCTCGTTGATCGTCAGTTCGTCCTCGCTCAGCCATCGGTCCGACCGGTCGTAGGCGACGATCCGGATCGTGTGAGGCACCGCCTCCGGTCCCAGGTCGATCGTGGTCTGGAAGGGCTTGCGTCGATCGTCAAAGACCTGCTCGCCATCGAGGTAGAACTCCACCCGCCGCACCACGTCGCTCGTGGTCACCGTACTGAAGGACTTCCTGCCGCTGAGTCCCGACCGCTCGCCGCGAGGCGGGATCAGACGGACCAGACTGGAGCCGGGGCCGGGGTCCAGGAGGTTCGCGCGGCGGGGACCACGGGAGCCGCCGGTCCAGCCGGCCCGGCGTGCCGCGGCCCTGGCAGCCTGGAGGATCTCGGCCTCGGTCGGTGTGGCCGCAAGCGAACCGGCGCCGGTTTCCGGCACGAGCAGCTCGACGTCGCCGCGGTCGTCGAGAGGGTTTGACGCTGTTTCGAGGAACTCGACCCGCCAGCGGTCGTTGCGAAGGTCCTCGACCATCAGGACGAGTTCGTCGATGGCCACCGGCAGGTCGAAGAGGGTGCGGAACCGCCATGCGCCTCCCCTGAGCCGGGTTCCGTTTCCCGCGCGGTGAAGCAGGAAAGCCGGTGAATCGAGGCCGCGGCCGTAGACCGTGAGCCGGAGGGCGTCGCTCGACGGCGGGGGATCGGTGACGGTGGCGAGGCCGTCGAGCGTGACGAACTCGGCGGGCGCGCCCTCGGTGGCCGACTGGATGCCCTGGGGCAGGAGAACGCCGCGGATCGCGAGTTGGCCGTTGCCTGCGAGGCTGGACCGGTCGCCGTCCCGGCTCAAGGCGTCGAGGGCGCGGCTGGCGCGCAGGGCGGCGAGGTCAGCCGGCGCCGCGACCGTGGCCCAGCGGCGCGCGGCGACCTCGGGCGGAGGTTCGCCGGACCCGGCGGTGGAGGCGATGCGCACGTCGATTGGATAAGCGGCCCCGTCGCGAGTGCCGGACGAACGGTAGCGGATCCGCCAGGACGCCTGCAGCCGCTCGATCGCCGCGGCGAGCTCAGCGCCGTCGGCGAGCGCCTCGCCGCCGGCGGCGTGCGCGAACGCCTCGGCCGACTCAAGCCGTCCGGGCAGGAGACCGTCAACCTCCTGGGCTGCGGGCGCAAGCTGAAGGGAGTAGACGCGCCATCCGAGCGCCGCGACGGTGCGCGTCAGGCTGCGCTGCCGTCGCTGCTCGCTCAGGGCCGCGCGTTCGAAAGCCGGCGTGGGCTCGCCGAGGAGCTCCTGGGCGAACGCGTCCGCGTTCAGGTCGGTCGCGTCTCGCACGAGGAACAGGGCCCGCGGCGGCCCGTCGGCCCAGGTTGCGCCCTCGATCGACTCGAGCAGGTTGGCCCGCTGCCAGCGCAGTGTGTCGAGTTCCAGCAGGACTCCCTCGAGCAGGTCGGCGGTGCGTAGCGCGTCCGCGTCCGGGTCGCCCGAGCGTGCGTCGGCGGCTGCCCGCAGGTCCCGGCGTCTGTCCAGCAGGACGCCCGCCGCGCCGGCCCGCGTGGCGACGGCCGCGGCGGCGGTCCGTACCGCTCCGGCATTCGCGGTCGGGGCGAGTTCGACCTCTGCGATCCGGTCGGCAACGATCATCTCGACGTCGCCGAGAGCCACCAGAGCCTCGGCGGCGTCGCCTACCGCCCCTGCCGCCGCCTCGATGCCCTCGGGCGTCGAGCCCGGCAAGTCGAAGTAGATGACGATTCGCCACCGCTCCGCCACCGGTTCGACCGACAGAATCTTCCTGCTCGCGCCGTTCTCCAGGAGCTCGACGCTGCCGGCGTCGAGCTGCCGGAGCGGGCCCGGGGCGGGGATTTGGAGGATGATCTCGGACTCGCGGTCCCACGTCTGCGCCGCCGCGGCGGGGCAGAGGACAGCGAGTAGCGCGACAACGGTGCCCTGCAGACCGTGCCGCGAGCAGGTGGAGGTCATCCCCGCCTACCTTACCTCCCGCCCCTCGATCGTTCGGGCCACCACACCGGTACGGTCGAGTTCCACGTTGACCTCCCGCCAGTTGGGACCACCCGGCTCCTCGTTCGGGTAGTAGGTCAGGAGGTAGTGGCTGCGGAGTTCGCGGCTGATCGAGTCGAAGATCGGTTCCAGGTCCTGGTCGTGGCGCACGTAGTAGACGCGCCCGCCCCCGGCTCTCGCCATTCGCTCGAGCTTGCTGACGAAGGTGCGGGTGCTGAAGCTCCGGCCGTCGGTGCGGGCCGCTTCGTCGTTCATCAGTACGAGGTAGACCGGCACCCTGGCGCGTCGCGCCTGCTCGAGGCTCTGGCGGAAGGCGGCGTCGGAGTCCTCGTCGTCGCCGTCGTAGAAGACGACCAGCGCCTTGCGGCCGCGCAGACCCTCGAGCTGGTCCAGGGCCAGCGACAGCGCGCCCCAGACGGCGGTGCGTCCGCGCGGTCTGAGCGCGCCGATGCCGCCGCGCACCGAGCTCAGGTTGTAGGTGGCGGCCCGGACCAGTCGCGGTTCGGTGCCGAAGCCGACCAGGAACGCGCGGTCGCGCGTCGGCTCGAGCGAATCGAGGAACTCCACTGCGGCCCGCTTCACGTCGGGCATGCGCAGGAACAGGCTGCTCGAGGTGTCGATCGCCAGCCCCAGCGTGAGCGGCAGGTCGAAGGCGATCCGGAAGGACTCGAGTTCCTGGGCGCGGTCGTCCTCGAAGACGGAGAAGTCACCGGCCGTCAGGTCTCTAACGGGTTGTCCCGAACGGTCCGTGGCGACGACGTAGAGCTGGACGAGTTCGACCCCGATGCGGGCGGAGAGGCCCGGACGGCTCAGGAACAGGACGTCCTCGGCGATCCGCCCGTCCGTCAACTGGGCCTCGACCCGCAGGTACGACTCGGGATCGCCCACCGGCACCAGCACTTCGTGGCGAAACGGCGCCTCGGTTGCCGTCCCCGCCAGCCGGTCCTTGACGAAGAAGCGCATCTCGAGCAGGCGTCCGCCTCGCGGCAGCTTGAGCTCGGCGGCGACGCCCACCGGCCCGGCCAGCAGCCCCTCCTCGGGCTCGGTGATGCGGACCCAGAAGGCGTGCGGCGGCTGGTTGACCAGGAGTTCGTGGCGGTCGAGCTCCCGGTCCTCGGCGTCGAAGGCGACCGCCTCGACCCGGCCGAGTCGGTCGCCGCGGCCGAGGTCGATCCGCGCCCGGTACGGCGCCCGATTACGGGCCGCGACTCGCCGGCCGTTGAAGTAGAAGACGACCCGCTCGACCTGGTCGGTGAACGGGTCGAGGACCTCGGCCATGAAGGTCGCCCGGCCGCGCCGGTTCATGGGGTCCTCCGGCCTGAGGCTGATCGCCCGGGTGCGGGTCGCCGTGCCGGAATCCACGGCCTGTTCCACCAGATCGAGGAAGTCGACCACGGCGTAGCCCCAGCGTCCATCGCGGAGATTCTCGGCCAGGACGATCGCCGAATCCGTTCCAGGAGGAAGCTGGAGCGGTCGCTCGAACGAGAGGTTCTCCGCTTCGGGGCCGGCGAACGGAACGCCGTGGCTGGTGAGGACGCTGCCGTCCTCGCGGTGGAGGCCGGTGCTGACCCTCCACGTCGAAGCGTCGGCCGGCGGCGAGCCGGCGGGCGGCACCATCGTGCTTGTCAGCCGGCCGACAACCCGCTCGGGCGAGGCCGACTCGATCCGGATCGAGGCCACGACCTCGACTCCGGCGTCGCCGCCTTCGAACTCGCTGTCAAGCTCGCCCTCGAAGGCGCGGCGCAGTCGTACCTCGGCCACGTCATCCGGTGAACCCGCTCCGGGAGTGACGGTGGGGGCGTTGATCTCGCGCTCGCCCGCGGCGTCGCTCAGGCCGAAGGCGCCGGCGGCCGCGCTCCCGTCCGGCAGTTCGAAACTCGCCTCGAAGCGGCGGGGGAGCCGCTCGATCCAGTCCGCGATGGCGACTTCGTTCAGAAGCACCTCGCCGCCCGTGGCGTCGGCGGCCACCGTCCAGCCGGACGGCTGCACGAAGAGGCCCAGTTCCTCCTCGACCGTCTGCGAAGCCCCGGAGCGCGGCCGGTTGAAGCGGAGCGTGAAGCCGACGGTCACATCGTTCGAGCGGACTCGAACGCCGTCGCCGTCCTCGCTCGCGGCAAAGGCCACCGGCGCCGCCGTCCAGCCGAACGCCGCCGCGGCGCGGGCGACTCCGCCGAGATCGGGAATCGTCGCCGCCTCGACGGCGAGGGAACCGGCGGTCGGCACGAGTTCGAGGTAGTAGCTCAACGGATCGGTGACCAGCCCGTCGGCCAGCAGGATGAGGTGTCGGCGGGTGGACTGCGTTGCGCTTGGCGCGTCGCGCCTCAGGTCCTCGCGCGCCGCCAGGAACGAAACGATCTCATCGATCTGGCTGCGCCGCATCGCCGCCTCCTCGCGGATCGCGTCCCTCGCCATCTGCTCCAGCACGACCTCCAGTTCGGTCAGGCGGTCGCGGCTTCCCGCCGCGGCCTGCTGCCGGGCTCTCGAGAACTCGATGTCCCGTTCGCTGGTGAACAGACGTCGCCTGTCGACCAGCGCGCTGGCCGCTTCCTCAGCCGTGGCGAGGCGGTTCAGCGCCGCCTCCGCCAGGTCGCGGTCCCGAGTCGGCGGCAGAATCGTCCGCGCCTGCGGGTTGGCCACCACGATCTCCAGGCTGCCGACCTCAAGCAGTGGATCGAGCTGCTCCAGCAGCACCTCGGCGAGTTGAAACACCGGCCCCGGCGTGGTCAGCGCGAGATCGACATAGACCAGCGTCTGCCAGCCGCTCTCCGCCCGTGCGACGCCCTCGATCTCGACGTTCTCCCCGTCGATCCGAAGCTCCAGTTCTCCACGCAGGTCCCGCTCCGAAGCGCCATCGGCCTCGAACGTCACCGTCTGCTGGCCTGGCACCGCACTCGCTGCGCAGGCCCACAAGGCGACCGACGCGCTCCAACGCACAGGCAAACGGCCGTCAGGCGACGATCTGGTGGATCGGTTCCGCGCCCTCGACGCCGACCAGCTTCTGGTCGAGGCCGGCGTGGAAGTAGGACAGCGCGTTCGGGTCGAGGCCAAGTTGCTGCAGCACCGTGGCGTGCAGGTTCTTGACGTGGAAGCGGTCGACCTCGGCGCGGTTGCCGAGTTCGTCCGTCTCGCCGACGCTGGTACCGCCCTTGATCCCTCCGCCGGCCATCCACATCGTGAAGCCGTAGGCGTTGTGGTCGCGGCCGGTGCCCTCGGCGTACTCGGCCGTGGGCTGACGCCCGAACTCGCCGCCCCAGATGACCAGCGTGCTGTCGAGCAGCCCGCGCTGCTTCAGGTCGCGCAGCAGGCCGGCGATCGGCTTGTCGGTGCCGCCGGCGTGATACTCGTGGTTCTTGACCAGATCGCCGTGGGCGTCCCAGTTGTTGTCGTTGTGATTGCCGCCCGAGTAGACCTGAATGAAGCGGACGCCGCGTTCGACCAGGCGGCGCGCCAGGAGGCAGCGACGCCCGAAGTCCTTCGTGCGATCCTGGTCCAGGCCGTAGAGGCGGCGGGTCTCGTCCGACTCGCCGGAGAGCTCGACCGCCTCGGGCGCATGCTGCTGCATCCGGTAGGCCAGCTCGTAGCTGGCGATGCGGGCGGCCAGCTCGCTGTTCTCGGAGCGGGTTTCGGCGTGCTCCTCGTTGTACTCCCTCAGGCGGTCGAGCAGCCGGCGCTGCGCCTGGCGCGACATGCCCGGCGGCGGGTCGAGGGACAGGATCGGCGTCCCGCTCGAACGGATCACGGTGCCCTGGTAGCTGGCCGGCATGTAGCCGCTCGACCAGTTCTTGGCGCCGCTGATCGGCCCGCCGGTGGGGTCGAGCATGACGACGAAGCCGGGCAGGTTCTCGTTCTCGGTGCCGAGGCCGTAGTTCACCCAGGAACCGAGAGCGGGGCTGCCGGAGAGGATGCGGCCGCTGTTCATCTGCAGCATCGCCGAGCCGTGAAGCGGAGCGTCCGCGGTCATCGAGTGGATGAAGGCGATGTCGTCGACGCAGCCCCCGAGGTGCGGGAACAGGTCGGAGACCCACTTGCCGCATTCGCCGTACTGCTTGAACTGCCATTTCGGCCCGACGACGCGGCCCTGGTTGCGCGTGCCGCCGCGGCCCTTCGTGTTGATCTCGATCGTCTTGCCGTCGAGCGGGTAGAGATCGGGCTTGTAGTCGAAGGTGTCGACCTGGCTCGGTCCGCCGTACATGAAGAGGAAGATGACCGCCTTGGCCGGACCGTCGAAGTGGGGCGGCTTGGCGGCGAGCGGGTTCTTCCACGCGGTCACACCGTCGGCGGCGACGGTCTGCGCGCCCAGGAAGTCGTCGGTGCTCAGCATGCCGGCAAGGGCGACGGAAGTGAAGGCGCCGCCGGCTTCCCAGAGGAACTCGCGCCGGGTGCGGCCGCAGAAGGTGTTGCGGGGGCGTTCGCTGTCGTGGTTCATCGTTCTGCTCCTTCGACTCCTAGTCGAGGCGGGTCTCCTAGTCCAGATAGGCGAACTCGTTCAGATTCAATAACAGAAGGGAGTAGCTGGCAAATGCGGCGGAGGCGTCGAAGCCCTCCTCCCGTTGCAGTTCCTCGATCAGGCCGACGCCTCGGGCGACTTCGACCGGATGGGCCCGTCTCGCCAGCACGGCCTCGAGCGCTTCGGTCACGCGATCCTCAACCGTACCGTCGGCGCCTTCGATCCGGTCCGTGAGCGCCCTGGCCTGCTCGCTCATGAAGTCGCCGTTCAGCATCATCAGCGCCTGCGTCGGCTGGGTCGTGGTGAAGCGGACCGGGCAGGTCGAGTCGGTGTCGGCCAGGTCGAGACTCTCCAGCAGCGGGTGCAGCAGGGAGCGCTTGACGTGGATGTAGATGCTTCGCCGCGCCGCCTCGTCGGGGGTCGCCTCGCCCCAGGCCTTGTCGGGCTGGGACGCCGTGGCCAGCACCTCCGCCGGCATCGGCGGATAGACGCTCGGGCCGCCGATTTCGAGGTTCAGCGTGCCGGTCGCCGCCAGCACCGAGTCCCGGATCTCCTCGGCCGCCAGACGCCTCATGTTGAAGCGGCTGAACAGGTCGTTGCCGGGATCGACCTCCAGCGCGCCCTCGGGCGGCCGCGAGGACATCTGGTAGGCGCGGCTGGTCATGAGCAGCCGGTGCATCGACTTCAGGCTCCAGTCGCGCTCCGTGAACTCCGTCGCCAGCCAGTCGAGGAGTTCCGGGTGCGTCGCCTCCTGACCGAAACGGCCCAGATCGTTGGGAGTCGGCGACAGGCCGCGGCCGAAGTGATACTGCCAGAGGCGGTTCGCCATCACCCGGGAGGTGCGCAGATTGCCGTCGTCGGCGATCCAGCGGGCCAGGGCGAGCCGGCGGCCGGTCGTGGGGGAGGCGGGAGCCTGGGGCTCCAGCCCGGGGTCCGCGTCGCCGAGGATGAGCGGGAACCCGGGTTCGACCCGCTCGGCCGGCGCATGCGGATTGCCGCGGATCAGGACGTGGGTCGGCGGCGCCTCCGGCCCGATCTCCTTGACCCGCAGCACCTCGATGAGGTTCGCCGGCGGACCTTCCACGGGAGGGCCGCCGGCGTCCGCCGTTCCGAGATCGGCCGGGATCCAGTCCGTGTAGTTCTCCGGGGTCGGCTCGTTGCCGCCGCCGACCTTGTAAGGCGCGATGCCGCGGAAGAACGACAGCATCCGGTAGTAGTCGGTCTGGGGGATCGGGTCGCCGCGGTGGTTGTGGCAGCGCGCGCAGCCGATCGACATGCCGAGCATCACCCGGGAGGTCACATCGAGGACCGAGTCCAGATCGTCATACTGGGCGAGCGCCGTGTCCGTCGGCTCGTCGTCCCAGATCCCGAGCCGCAGGTAGCCCGTGGCGATGACCGAGGCCGCGGTCGGGTTGTCGAGTTCGTCGCCGGCGAGCTGATGGGTCAGGAACTCGTCATACGGCATGTCCGCGTTCAGCGCGTCGACAACCCAGTCGCGATAGCGCCAGGCGGAGGGCTTCTTGCGGTCGCGCTCGTAGCCGTCCGTTTCCGCGTAGCGGACGAGGTCGAGCCAGTGCCGGCCCCAGCGCTCGCCGTAGTGAGGCGACGCGAGCAGGCGGTCGATCAGGCGTTCCCAGGCGTCGGGACGCTGGTCCCGCTCGAAGGCCTCGACTTCCTCGAGCGTCGGCGGGAGTCCGGTCAGGTCGTAGCTCGCGCGCCGGATCAGGGCGCGGCGATCGGCGGTCGGCGGCGGTTCGAGGCCGGCCGCCTCGATCTTCGCGAGCAGGAAGTTGTCGACCGGGTTGAGCGGCCAGTCCGGGTCCGCGACGGCGGGGACGTCGGGGCGCCCGAGCGGCCGCACGGACCACCATTCCCGGTCGGCGTCGGTGATCTCGAACGCGTCCTCGGCTGGTGCGACTTCCGTGAGTCCGTCCTCATCGCCGCCGAACGGTGCGCCGAGAAGCACCCACTGCCGGATGACCTCGAGGTCCGCCTCGGCCAGCCGGCCCGAGGGCGGCATCTGCAACTGCTCGTCGCCGTACCCGACCGCGTGGAGGAGCAGGCTCAGGGCCGGCTCGGAGGTCGAGATCGCCGGTCCCCGTTCGCCTCCGCGCAGGAGTCCGGCCCTGGTGGTCAGGAGGAGGCCGTTCTCGGCCCGTTCCGGGTCCGAGTGGCACATGTGGCAGTTCGCCTCCAGAACGGGCCGGACGTTCTCTTCGAACAGCTTGATGCCGTCGGCCGGTGTCTGGGCGGTCTGGCCGTAGGCGACCGCTGAGGCAAGGGTCAGCAGAACCGCCAGAGTGGAACCGGCCTGGCGGCCGGTGCGCTTTCCCGGCCGCCTCCGGCGGCAGCGGGTCAGAAGACCCGCGCACCCAGTCCAGCGCGGTGGCCACGCTGCGGACACTTCGAGCATGGTGTGGCGATCCTATCGCGGCGTTAGACTTCCGGCCTCTTGGTCGAACACAGGCATGGCGCGCGGACAGTGTCGCACGACGTTACGGCGACCCTGCTGCTGAGTTGCGACGACGCGATCGGCATCATCGCGACCGTCACGGGCTTCGTGAACGAGCACGGAGGCATCATCTGCTCGTCCGAGACCCACCGGGACGAGGAACTCGGCAAGTTCTTCCAGCGGCTCGAGTTCGAGGTCGACCACTTCGATCTGGACCGGGAGACGATCAAGCCGCTGCTCGAATGGGCAATCGGGGACCACTTCTCGGTCAGGAGCCGCATCGCCTTTTCGGACCAGGAGCAGCGGGTGGGCGTGCTGGCCTCGAAGCCGGCCCACTGCCTGCACGACCTGCTGTCCCGCTGGCGGCTGGGCGAGCTGCCCGGGCGCCCGGTCTGCATCATCAGCAACCATCCCGACCACGCGGCGGAGGCCGAGTACAACGGGCTGCCGTACCACCACCTGCCGGTGACGCCGGAGACGCGCAGCGAGCAGGAAGAGCGGATGATCCGGATCCTCGAGGAGGCGCGAGTCGACCTCGTCGTGCTCGCCCGCTACATGCAGATCCTCACGCCTCGCTTCCTGGAGTGCTTCCCGAACCGGGTGATCAACATCCATCACTCGTTCCTGCCGGCCTTTCCCGGAGGCAGTCCCTACCGCCAGGCCTACCTGCGCGGCGTCAAGGTCGTCGGCGCCACCGCCCACTACGCGACGGCGGAACTCGACCAGGGACCGATCATCGAGCAGGACGTGACGCGGGTCAGCCACCGCGACTCGGTAACCACCCTGGTGCGTCGCGGCAGGGACCTCGAACGCGTCGTCCTCGCCCGCGCCGTCCAGGCCCACCTGGAGCACCGCGTCCTCGTCGTCGACAACCGCGCGATCGTCTTCGGGTAGCTAGCGGTTCGCGCAGGCGGCGCGCAGTTGCTGCGATGCCTGGGCGAAGACCGGATCGTTCGCGGCGAAGCGGCTGCCATCGTCGAGGAGCGTGATGGCTTCCTCGCAGCGGTCGGTCTGAGCGAGGATGGCGGCGAGGCGGAGGCGGGCCAATGTGAGGTCGGGACGGACGGCGAGCGCGGCGGCGAAGGCGCGGGCCGCCTCCTCGGGGCGTCGGAGGTCCAGGAGGACCATGCCGAGGACGAAACTGGTCTGGGGTTCCGCCGGATCGAGCTGTTGCGCTGCGCCGAGTTCCCGGGCGGCGTCGCGGAGACGCCCGTCGATGGCCAGGATGCCGCCGAGTTCGGTGCGCAGCCTGGCTTCGTCGGCGGGCGCGAAGTCAACCGAGCGGAGGCTCCTCTCCAGCGCGGTGCGGGCTTCTTGCAGCCGGTTCTCCTGCCGGAGCACGACGCTCAGCGCCTGCACCGCGGCGGCGTCCGCGGGGACGTTGGCGACTCGTGTGCGCAGGATCTCGAGCGCTTCCTCCGGCCGTCCCGACGATGCGAGCGCGGCGGCGCGCCGGGTCCTTGCCTCGGCATAGTCGGGGTCGAGCGCCAGTACACGGTCATAGCGCTCCAGCGCTTCCGCGGGGCGGCCCGCTCGATCGAGGAGCAGGGCGAGCTGGTAGTGGGCCTGCTTGTAGTCGGGAGCCAGCCCGGTCGCCCGGGTCAGGTGCGCGATCGCTTCGGTCGCCCGGCCGCGGTTGGCCAGAAGCTGGGCGAGTTCGAAGTGCGCCGGCGCGTGGTCGGGGGCGAGCGCCAGGAGTTCTTCCCAGGCGTTTTCGGCCCGCTCGAACTGGCCGGCGTCGACGTGGGCCAGCGCCAGGTGCTTGCGTGCCTCCAGGTTCGTCGGATCCGCCTCGATGGCGCGGGCGAAGACCGTCGCGGCGGCGGCGAACTCGCCGGCCTGTACCGCGATCAGGCCCTGCTGGACCAGCGCGGCGCTGCCGGCCGGCAGGTAGGCGAGTTCCCGGACCAGAGGGTCGTCGAACGGGAAGTCGGTGTGGCTTGCCTGCGCGAAGTGCCGGGCCGCGCGGTCTTCATCGCCGCGGCGGCGCCAGGCCATGGCGAGGGAGTAGTGTCCGCGGCCGGCTCCCGGTTCGGCGGCGACTGCGCGCTTGAGGTAGTCGGTCGCGGTCTCCGTGTCGCCGCGCACCAGAGCGAGGGTTCCGAGCCCGTGGAGGGCGGGCGGAAACTCGGGCTGCAGTTCCAGCGCACGGTTCCACAGAGCGGCGGCTTCGTCGGGCCGGCCGCGCTCCACCTCCGATTGGGCGAGGCGCTGGATCGCCGGCACCAGGTCGGGCTCGGTCGCCAATGCGGCGCGGTAGGAGGCGGCCGCCGCCTCGTGGTCGCCGCGGGTCTCTTCGACAAAGCCGCGGAGGTAGGGCCAGCGGTGGTCGGATGGGTCGAGTCGCTGAGCTTCCCGGTAGCAGGCTTCGGCCGCCTCGAGCGCGGCGAAAGCGTGGGTATCGAGCAGTTGCACGCCGTGGTAGAGCCTGCCGAGCTCGCCGACCGCGGCCGCCAGCTCGGGGCCGGCTGCGCCGGCGTCTTCCAGCGAGCGGACATCGCGTTCCAGGCTGGCGATCTGGCCGCGGACCGCCGGATCGTGGGCTTCGTAGCCAGAGGGAAGCGGCAGGCGCTCGGCGGCGCCGCAGGCGATGAGGGTGGCGACGACAAGAAAGCGTGGCGTGAACGAACGGACTGCAAGTCCGGCTTCGATCGGAAACGGATGCCGGCCAGAAGGCCGGCGCACCGGCACTGGCACGGCGGTCACGGCTGTCCCCGGGCTCTGCCCTGGCCTTCGCGGAGTTGGTGGTACTCGCCTGGATTGAGCGTTCCGAAGGACTCCTCGGCGCCGCCGAGCCAGTCGACGCGGATGTCCTCGATGGTGGCGTCGCCGAGGCCGACAAGGACGCGCGGATCGCTTGAGGATGCGTAGCTCATCGCCGCGCGGACCCTGCGCGTGATCGTCCGGCCGTCGGTGAGCCGGACCCGGACCAGGCTTCCGACGGCGTCTCGCCCGCCGTCCGCGGTGACCAGGCGGAGGCCGATCCAGCCGTTGTCCTGACCGGTCAGGTTGAGCAGCAGCCGTGCCGGTCCGTTGTTGTTCGTGATGAGAACGTCCGTGTCTCCGTCGTTGTCGACGTCGCCGAAGGCGGCGCCGCGGGAGACCTCGTAGGCCGTGAAGGCCGGTCCGCCGAGTGCGGATACGTCCTCGAAGCGGCCGTCGCCGAGGTTGCGGAAGATCTGGTTCGGTTGGCCGAAGCGACGCTCGTGTTCGCTGCCCGCGGCCGCGCGCGCGGCTGCCGGGTCGCCCGAGCGGGCGCGGTCCAGGCGCCGCACGGCGCCGTTCACCGCCAGCAGGTCGAGGTCGCCGTCGTTGTCGAAATCGAACCAGCCGGTGCCGAAACCGGTCATCGGCAGGCTGGGGGTGTCCAGGCCGGCCGGCATGCCGGCGTCGGTGAACAGGCCGTCGCCGTCGTTCAGGTAGAGGGTGCTCGTCTCGTTCGTGATGTGGGTCACGTAGAGATCCTCGTCGCCGTCTCCGTCCAGGTCACCGGCGTCGACACCCATGCCCGCCTCGGCCTCGCCGCGGCGATTGACCGCCGAGCCGCCGAACAGGGCCCGGTTCTCGAAGCGGCCGCCACCGCGGTTCATCCACATCTGGTTCGGCGTACCGTCGTTGGCGACGTAGAGGTCGAGGCGGCCGTCGAGGTCGAGGTCGGCCGGCACGGCGCCGAGGCCGTTGCCGAACTCGGTGGCGAGGCCGGCGCGCTCCGTCGTCTGTTCGAAGCGTCCGTCCCCGAGGTTGCGGAACAGGCGGTCCGGCTCGGCCCGGTAGGTCTTCGGGCTGCAGTAGTCCGGCTCGCCGCTGCCGAAGGTGCAGAGCGTGTGGCTGCCGAGGTTGAAGTCGACGTAGTTGGCGACGAACAGGTCGAGCATGCCGTCGCCGTCGTAGTCGAAGAAAGTGGCGGGCACGCTCCATCTGGGATCGTCGGCCTCGGCAGCCGCCGCCACGTCCTCGAAGCGGCCGTTGCCGAGATTCCGCCAGAGCCGGTTGGAGCCCAGGTTCGTCACGTAGAGGTCGACGCGGCCGTCCCCGTCGAAGTCCCCGGCGGCGACGCCCATGCCGTAGCCGGTGGAACCGATGCCGGACTCTTCGGTGACGTCGACGAAGCGCAGTTCGCCGGTCTCGACCAGTTCATTGCGGAACAGGCGGTCACGGGCGGGAGAGCCGGCCGCTCCGTCGGCCGGCTCCAGGTCGGCTCCCTGGACCAGGTAGGCGTCCAGATCGCCGTCGCCGTCGGCGTCGAACAGCGCCGCGCCCGAACCCATGATCTCGGGCAGCAGGTAGCGGCCCCGGGCGCCGTTTCGGTGGCGGAAGACGAGGCCTGTTTCGGTGGCTCGTTCCTCGAAGGCGACAGGCGTCTCCGGCGCTGCGGCTACTCTCGATGCGGTCGGTTCCGTACCGTCCGCGGTCTGAGGTTGCCTGGAACATGCAGCGATCCCGGCCGTGCCGATGAGAACCCCGGCAAGAGCGAGCGGAAGGAGTGCATGGCGATGCTTCACCGCCGGATACACCCGTGGTTACGGCCGGACCACGGTGAGAAACGGGAAGCGCCGGAAGTCCGTATCGCGGGTGCGGATCCGTCCGATCCCGTGTTCGCGCATGAGAACCGCGGTGTGCAGGTCGTGGCAGAGATTGCCTCGCGTTTCGGGCAGTTCGTCGAGGGTCTGCTCAAGCACGAGTTCGTGACGGGAGGTCGCGACGAGCACTTCGATTCCCGGCGCCGCCAGGATCTCCCGGATGAAGCTCATGGCGTCTTGCGCGGCCCATGGCGTTGGCAGGACGCGCGGGTGGGTGACGACGCGAAGGAACTCGTAGCAGATGCTCCATGTCAGGAACGTCGGCGAGGGATCGCGCCGCGCCCGGTTCAACGCCTCCCGGCATACGTGGTGGAACTGCGACGTTCTGTTGGCGGCATCGACCAGCACGTTCGTGTCGATGACCTCCAATTACCGCTCCTCTTCCATCGCCCGGTATAGCTCCTCCCGATCGGCGATGTCCACGCGTGGCAGCCCCCCATCCCAACTGGGAAGGGGCTTGAGGTCGGCGCCCCCTGCGCTCGGTCCCGGATCGGCGGCCAGGACGCGCCTGAGCCCGGCTTCGACCAGAGCGGACATCGTCGTGCCGCGCGCCGCCGCGGTTTCCTTGAGCCTCTGCATGACCGTGTCGTCGATGCTCAATGTCGTCTTCATATGGAAAACCATACCTGGCCTGTCCCGGTGGCGTCAATGCGTTCCCCATCGAATGGCCGCGCGGGCCGGGACGGAACTCAACGCTTGCGCTTTCGGCGTCTTTCCATGAGGCGGAGGAAGTCCGTTGCGCTCGCGCACCGGAGAGCCGCGCGCATGAGTTCGACCTCGTCGAGGTCGCCGGTGGCGCTCAGCGCCGCGCTCAACTCCGGCGTGACGGCTATTCCTCGTTCCTCGAGGACGGCGATTGCGCTGGCCGCTCTTGCTTGAGCCCTGCCCTCGATTCTCCCTTCGGCCCGGCCTTCGTCGCGGCCTTCGTCGCGGTGACGCCGCAGCCAGGGATCGGCGTCCGGTCCGGCGCCGGCGACTGCCGCCAACGCCATTCCCACGCGGTGAAGGGCCTCGACCGTGCCGTGTGACCTCGCGGGTTCGTTGAGCGCCGCGTGGATCTCCTCCGCCTTCCAAGCGGGGAACGCGCGGCTGCCGGCCGCCTCGCGGAAGCGCCCGCCTTCGAGAACGTGAATCGTGAGGCCTGATTTCCGGGATTTCGGACGCCCCTCCCAGTGGGCCTCCGGCACGTCGACCCACACCTCGGGGAAGCCCCAGGCTTCGTAGAGCGGCACCTTCCAGCCCCGTACGTCGGTGGAGTAGTCGACTTCGAGGACGACGTCGGGTTTGTCGTCCACTTCCACGTCGACCCTCCGTTTCAACTCTCCGGCAGCCGGCGGGTTGAGAAAGACGATCTGGTCCGCCTGCAGCAACTGGAGAATCCTGCCGCTGCGTCCGAACCGAGCCAGATCGGCGGTCCCGAACGTCTCGATGGGCGCACCCCTGGAAGCGGCGATCAGGTGCGCGAGGCCGGCCAACCGCTGCGAGGGCTGTTCGTGGTAGGTGCTCGTCGGCTCGCTGACGACCATCGCCGTCGCGGTGCGCGCTTCCCAGTACTCCACGCGGCCTTCGTAGTCCTCGATCTGCTCGGGCGGGATGTGGATGGCCTCGCAGCCGGGGAAGTCCGCCCGGTCGAGCGGCGCGGCCGCCAAGTCGTGGTCTTCGTGCTTCGGCGCCGCTGTCGCGGCGTGCATGGGCTCCGCCATGAGCGGATCCTATAGTGCCGGACGCTGCTTTCAGGCCAAGCGGGTCTCAGGTCCTCCTGGCCATCTTGTAGCGTAAGTCTTCGGCGAGGCGCGAGAAGGCGAGTCCACACGTCCCTCAATGGGCTGCGCCGGCTGCCGATCCCAACGTCAATGAGAGACAGGAAAGGGGGAGAGAGCCGATGCCCTCTCCCCCTTGATTCTCTGATCCGGTGACCGGGAGGTCCGGATCGTGTGACCCGATCTAGAACCGAATCTTGAAGTTCGCGCGGATAGTCCGTGGGCGCTGGAAGAACCGGCGCACGGGAAGAACCTCGCCGCTGCTGTTCCACGAGCGCCGGCGCTGTTGGTTCGTCACGTTCAGCACCTCGACCTGCAGTTCGCCGCGCGTTTCGCGGAAACCCAGGGGGAAGCCCCAGGCACCGCTCATGTTGACCGTGTACTCGTCCGCGGTCCGCCGTCCTTCCGTGCCCGACGGGTGGAGGGGGAAGCCGACGCCCGTGTTCGAAGTTCCGGGGCGCTGGTTGGCGTTCGCGTCCGTGACGTCGACGGGCAGGCAGATCGGGATGTTCGCCGGGATGCCGGGGGGCCGCGGACCGCAGGGGCGTTCGTAGCCGGCGCCGGAGGTCGTGTTCCAGGGCGTTCCGGTCTGGAACGTCAGGTGGCCGCCCAGGGTCAGGTCGTTGCTGCCCAGGCGCCAGGTCTTGAACCCGAAGCTGTTCCAGATCCACTCGCGGTCGGTGGTGCCGTTGGCGCCGCGCCGGTTGATCATGCTCGCCGGGTATCCCAGCCAGTCCGTCAGACGGGCGACGCAGTCCTCTGGATAGAGCGGCGTCCTGCCGGTACGACGATCCGGCCTCGTCTGTGCCGCCTGGCAACTGTCGATGTTCTGCTGGTTCAGAACCACATGGGCCGCTTCGAGGTAGCTGCTGTTCGTGTTGTTCCACCAGGCGCCGGCGCCGGTTGTGTCCGTACTGGCCCAGGCCATGTTGTTGTACAGCGCCCAACCGTCCGCGAAGCGGCGGTTCAACTGGAGTTGAACCCCCTTGAACGAGTTCTTCGCCGGATCGGCCCTCTCCAGGGCTTCACGGTTCAGTTGCGCGGGCCGTTCTGCCGGGTCGTAGCCCTGCGCGGCCCAGGTCGCGGCCCGCGCGTCGTCGAATGCGACCAGGATGTCGAACAGATCGTGGTAGTTCTCGGTGACGCCGATGTTTCGTCCGAGATGGTCGAGCTGGTTGTTGGAGAACATCATGTCCTGCAACTGCCAGTCGATGTACTTGACGTCGAGCGCCCAGTTCGGCCGGAACTGCCACTCGAGGCCGAGAATCGCCTCCTGCTTGTAGTACGTCTGGACGTCGTAGTCCAGAACGCCTGCCTGAACGGCGTCCCACATGCGGCCCGGCGTCGTCAGCTCCCAGGAGAGGTTGTAGCCGGGCAGCGGCGCGCCGACCGTTCCGTTGTGGAGCGAGTCTCTCCGCTGCGGAACGCGGCAGCCGTAGTTCGTCAGGCCGACAGCCTGCAGGAAGTCGAACGTCGCTATGTCCGCCGGGTCGCAGAAGAGGAAGACCTCGTGCCCTTCGTAGCCGTTCCACAGGTCGTGCAGGCTGGGGACGTCCGAGTCTCCGCCCGAGACCCACGCCTGGTTCAGCATCGCGTGGTACTGGCCCCAGCTCGCGTTGAGCAACAGGGCGCCGTCGCCCTTGATGTCGTAGGTGATGTTCAGCCGCGGGTCGACGTAGCTGTCGTCGATGACCTGGCGCCGAACGTCGTTCCAGGCTTCCTGGGTCTCGGCCCGGAGGCCCATGTTGACCGTCCAGTGATCGCCGATCGTGAAGCGGTCGCGGACGTAGTAGCCGAGGTTGCGGACCTCGCTGTCGCCGCTGCCGCGTCCGACGCAGGTGCCGACGGTGCGGACCGTCTCGCCGTTGATGTGCTCGACCGTGGTCGGCCGGTGAGGCATTCCGTCGGGCGCGTTGCCCTCGCAGGTCAGGAAGGTCGAGTTGTGATCGGTGAAGTAGCAGGTCCGGCCCCGGATGGCCGAAGTCCCGGTGCGGGTGAACGGCGTGGCGCAGGTGTCGTCGGCGATCGTGCCGGCGCCCAGGTAACCGAACGGGTTCGTCGGATCGAAGCCCCAGCCCTGGAGCAGGGGCACGCGGGCATTCTCGCCCTCCCACTTCGTGTCCTGGTAGTCGAATCCGTACTTCAGCTCGTGGTTCGCGCCCGCGAAGTGGGTCAGGCCGACGTTCGCCTGTTCGCGCGGGAACGCGTTGAAGCCGAAGCCGTCGGAGAGGATCCAGCCGTTATGCCAGGAGGAGAGGTTCTCGCCGTCCCGGTAGACGTTGTAGTTGTTGCCGGGGTAGAAGATGCCCTTGCTCGGATCGAACGGGAAGCGCAGCGGGTAGCTGGTGTCGCCGCCCGACGTGTTCGTCGCCGTGTGGCCGGCGACCGGACCGCGGTCGAGCGACTTCGCCTGCAGGCAGGTCTCGACCATGCGCGCCGGCGTGTCGCGGTAGTTGTCCTGGGACAACCACTCCAGGATCGGAATGCCGTCCACCGCCTGGGCGGCCGGGTTCTCCTGCTCGAGCATGTCGTGGCAGGCGAGGAACTTGTTCTCCTGCGTCTCCTGGTCGGCGATCTTCGCTTCCATGAACCAGTTGCTGGAGAGGGCCCAGTTCCAACTGACGGTGGAGAGGACGCTGTCGTTCTCGTGCGGCGTCGGCGTCCAGTAGTCGTAGGACTGCCAGTTGAAGTAGTTCCTGAACGCCGGGGTGTCGATCCAGGAGGCGGCGAACGAGTGCGGCGCCGACGGCTGCATGTTCAGCTTGAGGATGCGGGCGTCGGCGAACAGGCTGACGTCGTACGGGTCGCCGCCGAGCAGGCGCTCGGAGTAGGCGTCGTCGAACTCGGAGGCGCCGAGGAAGAACCAGAACTTGTCCCGCCGCAGCGGGCCGCCGGTCGAGAACTCGTAGCCGTCGCTGGAGCCGGCCCACTCGTCGCTGCCCGGCAGGCAGGCGTCGCGGTTGATCGTCGAGACCTCCTCGACGATGCTGGGCGGAATCTGGCCGCGGCCCTGGTCCCGTTCGTCGCCGTGGCAGCGCTTGAACCAATCGACCGGGTAAGGCCGGTTCCGCCGTTCCGCCAGCGAGGGCTGGTCCTTGTAGTCGGCGCTCCAGTCGACGCGCTGGTGGTTCCAGAGGACGTCCGCGTGCCACCGGTTCGTGCCCGACTTGACGATCACGTTGGTCGAGGATCCGATGTAGCGGCCGTACTCGGCGGAGGAGCCGCCGGCCTCCATCGACACCTCGGTCAGCGCCGTGGTGGGCAGGAAGACGCGGCTGCCGCCGAACTTGGCGAACGTCGTGTCGACGCCGTCTACGTAGACGCCCTGGTCGGCGAAGTGGGTGCCGTTGACGGAAGGCCGCGTCTGCTGGATGTCGTCGTTCTCCGCGTCGGAGGTGACCCCAGGCAAGGCGTTGATCACGCCGTAGTACGTCCTCGTCGTGCCGGCGGTCCGCTCGCCGATCTCGGAGGTGACGGTGCTGCCGGCGGTGACGTTGAACTTGTCAACCATCGGCGTCTGCGCCGTGACGTCGACGACGCCGCCTTCGACCGCGGCCTGCAGAGTCAGGTCGACGTCCCTGCGGTCGCCGGCCGCGGCGTGGAAGTTCGCCTGGGCCTCGCCCAGGCCCTCCAGTTCCGCTTTCAGGTCATAGGTGTCGGGAACGACACCGACGAACCGGTACTGGCCGTTCTCGTCCGTGATCGCGAACTTGTCGCCGCGGCCGCTGGACAGGGTGACACTGACGCCGGGCAGGGGCGAACCCCCCGGATCGACGACCGTGCCGCTCACCGTTGCGGTCTCCGGCGCGTCGGCGAAGGCGCCAACGGGGACGAGCAAGATCAGGATCACTGCGAGTCGCTTCATGAGCTTCTCCTCGGATCATTGGTCGGAAGGTGTGCCGTCCACTATAGGAGCCCCCGGATGAATGTCAAAGGAGTGGGCCGGGATCCAGAATGTTGGACGGCTGAAAGAAAAGGGGAGAGTGCCGAAGCCCTCTCCCCTGATCCCTTGCACCGGGGGCCGAAACCCCCGGTTCTGTCGTTCCGGCCTAGAACCGGAACTTGATGGAGGCTCGCATCGTCCGCGGGCGCTGGAAGTACCGGCGCACGGGGTAGATCTCGCCCTGACCGTCCCAGCGGCGGCGGCGCTGCTGGTTGGTCGCGTTGAGGACCTCGACCCGGAGCTCGCCACGAACGTCCCGATAGCCCATGGGGAAGCCCCAGGCGCCGCTCAGGTTGACCGTGTACTCGTCCGAGGTTCGGCGACCTTCGGCGCCCATCGGGTGCAGACGAACGCCCACGCCTCCGTTCGCTGTGCCCGGCCGCGCGTCGCTGGTCGGGTCGGAGGGCGTGATCGGCGGACAGGTCCGCAGCCCACTCGGCCGTGCGCCCGGTGCGCAGGTCTTCTGGGCGCTGATGCCCGCGCCTTCCGACCGGGCCCAGGGGGTGCCGGTCTGGAAGGTGAAGTGACCGCCGAGGGTCAGGTCCTGGTTGCCGATCCGCCAGGTCTTGAACCCGAACGAGTTGTAGATCCAGGTGCGGTCCATCACGCCGTTCGGGCCGCGCTGGTTGATCGTGCTCGCCGGTTGACCGACGAAGTCGGACAGCCGGGCGAAGCAGTCTTCCGGATACGTGCGGGTCCGGCCGGTCCGGCGGTCCGGTTCGGTCTGGCTGCTTTGGCAATCCTCGATGTGACCCTCAACGAGGTTCACATGCGCCAGCTCCATGAAGCCGCTGTCCGTGTTGTTCCACCAGACGCCTCCGCCCGTGGTGTCCGTTTCGGACCAGGCCACGTTGTTGTACAGCGCCCAGCCATCGGCGAAGCGGCGGTTCAACTGGACCTGCAGGCCGCGATAGGAGTTCTTCGCGGCATCCGCGTTGGCCAGCGCGTCGCGATTGACGGCGCTCGGGCGGTCGGCTTCGTCGAAGCCGGCGTCCGCCCACCTCTGCGCCCGCACGTCGTCGAAGGCCGTCACGATCTCGTAGAGGTCGTGGTAGTTCTCCGTGATGCCGATGGCGCGTCCGCGGTGGTCGAGCTGGTAGTTCGAGAACATCATGTCCTGCATCTGCCAGTCGATGTACTTGACGTCCAGCGCCCAGTTCGGGCGGAACTGCCACTCGAGGCCCAGAATCGCCTCCTGCTTGTAGTAGGTCTGGATGTCGAAGTCGAAGAGTCCGGCCGCGACCGCGTCCCACATGAGCCCCGGCTGAGCCAGTTCCCAGGACAGGTTGTAGCCGGGAACCGGGTCGCCGACCGTGCCGTCACGAATCGTGTCGCGTCGCGACGGCGTGTTGCAGTCGTAGCTGACGTAACCGATCGACCTCAGGAGGTTCATGCCGAAGACATCGCCGGGATCGCAGAAGAGGAAGACCTCGCGGCCCTCGTAGCCGTTCCACAGGTCGTGCAGGCTCGGACGGGCGACGTCGCCGCCGGAGATCCAGGCCTGGTTCAGCATCGCGTGGTACTGGCCCCAGTTCGCGCTGAGGAGCAGAGCGCCGTCGCCCTTGATGTCGTAGGCGATGTTGACCCGCGGGTCGACGTAGGTGTCGTTCACGACCCGCCGCCGGACATCGTTCCAGGCTTCCTGGACTTCCGCCCGGAGGCCCAGGTTGACCACCCAGTGGTCGCCGATCGTGAAGCGGTCACGGGCGAAGAAGCCGACGTTGCGGACTTCCGTGTCGCCAGTGCCGCGACCGACGCAGGTGCCGACCGTGCGGACGATCTCGCCGTTCACCCGCTCGATCTGGGTCGGCCGGTGGGGCAGTCCGTCGCTGTGATTGCCTTCGCACGTCAGGAACGGCGAGTTGTAGTCGACGAAGTAGCAGCCACGGCCCCGGGTCGTTGCACCCAGGAAGTTGGGATTGTCGGGGGAAGTGCTGGTGCCCCGCAGCAGGGAACACGAGTCCTCCTCCATCGTCCCGGACTGGTAGTAGCCGAAGGGGCTGGTGGGGTCGAATCCCCAGCCGTTCATCAGCGGCACGCGGGCGTTCTCGCCCTCCCACTTCGTGTCCTGGTAGTCCAGGCCGTACTTCAGTTCGTGGTTGGCGCCGATGAACTGGGTCAGGCCGACGTTCGCCTGCTCGCGCGGGAACGCGTTGAAGCCGAAGCCGTCGGAGAGGATCCAGCCGTTGTGCCAGGCCTGCAGGTTCTCGTTGTCCCGGTACACGTTGTAGTTGTTGCCGGGATAGAAGATGCCGAGACTTGGATCGAACGGGAACCGCAACGGGTAGCTGGTGTCGCCGCCCGAGGTGTTCGTCGCGCTATGTCCGGCGATCGGGCCGCGGTCGAGCGACTTGGCCTGCAGGCAGGTCTCGACCATGCGCGCCGAGGCGTTGGGGAAGTTGTCCTGGGCCAGCCATTCGAGGATCGGAAGGCCGTCGACGTTCAGGACCTCGGGGTTCTCCTGCTCCAGCTTGTTGTAGCAGGCGAGGTACTTGTTCTCCTGGGTCTCCTGGAAGGCGATCTTGGCCTCCAGGTACCAGTTGCCCGAGATGGCGTAGTTCCAGTTGACCGTCGACAGCACGCTGTCGTTCTCGTGCGGCGTCGGCGTCCAGTAGTCCGAGGACTGATCGTTGAAGTAGTTCCGGAACGCCGGCGTGTCGATGGCCGAGGCGGCGAACGAGTGGCTCGCGGTCGGCTGCATGTTCAGCTTGAAGATGCGCGCGTCGTTGAACAGGCTGATGTCGTACGGGTCGCCGCCGAGCAGCCGCTCGGAGTAGGCGTCGTCGAACTCGCTGACGCCCAGGAAGAACCAGAACCTGTCGCGCTGGATCGGGCCGCCGGCCGAGAACTCGTAGCCGTCGGAAGCGCCGGCCCATTCGTCGGAGCCGGGCAGGCACGCTTCGCGGTTGGTCGTGATGGCCTCTTGCACGAGGCTCGGTGCGATCTGGCCGCGGCCGGCGTCCCGCTCGTCGCCGTGGCAACGCCGGAACCAGTCCACGGGATAGGGCTGGGTGCGGCGTTCAGCCAGCGCGGGCTGGTCCTGGTAGTCCGCGCCCCAGTCGATCGCCTGGCGCTGCCAGAGGGCGTCGGTATGCCACCGGTTCGTGCCCGACTTGACGATCACGTTGGTCGAGGAACCGATGTACCGGCCGTACTCGGCTGAGGAGCCGCCAGCCTCCATCGAAACCTCGGTGACGGCCGTGGTGGGCAGGAAGACCCGACTGCCGCCGAACTTGGCGAACGTCGTGTCGACGCCGTCGATGTAAACGCCCTGGTCGGCGAAGTGGGTGCCGTTGACCGACGGCCGCGTCTGCTGGATGTCGTCGTTTCGAGCATCCGACGTGACGCCGGGGAGGGCGTTGATGACCCCGTAGTAGGTCCTCGTCGTACCGGCGGTCTGCTCACCGATCTCGGACGTCACGGTGCTGCCCGCGGTGACGTTGAACTTGTCGACCATGGGCGTTTCACCGGTGACGGTGACCTCGCCCTCGATCGCGGCCTGCAGCGTCAGATCGAGATCCTGCCGGTCGCCGGCGGCGGCGCGGACCTCGGCCGCGGCTTCGCCCAGGCCTTGCAGCTCGGCCTTCAGGTTGTAGGCCCCGGGCACGACGCCGACGAACCGGAACTGGCCGTTCTCGTTCGTGATCGCGAACTTGTCGCCGCGCTCACTGGACAGGGTGACGCTGACGCCCGGAAGCGCGGAGCCTCCCGGGTCAACGATCGTGCCGCTGACGGTTGCCGTTTCCGGTGCGTCGGCGAAGGCGCCGAACGGGACCAGCAACATCAGGACCACTGCGAGTCGCTTCATAGAGCTTCTCCTCGGATCAGGTTGTAGGGAAAGACAAGGGCGGCACTATATGCCGGGCCGGAGCGCTGTCAAAGAAGTGAACGGAGATCCAGAATCTTGGACGGCAGCAGCCGGACACCCGTTGCCGCGGAAAGAGAAAAGGGGAGAGAGCCGAAGCCCTCTCCCCTGGTTTCCCTTGAACCGGGGACCGAAGCCCCGGGTTCTGTCGTTCCGGTCTAGAACCGGAACTTGATGTTGGCCCGGATCGTCCGTGGGCGCTGGAAGAACCGGCGCACCGGGTAGACCTCGCCTCGACCGTCCCAGTCGCGGCGGCGCTGCTGGTTGGTCGCGTTCAGGACCTCGACCCGGAGCTCGCCACGAACGTCCCGGTAGCCCATGGGGAAGCCCCATGCGCCACTCAGGTTGACCGTGTACTCATCCGCGGTCCGGTGTCCCTCGGCGCCAGCCGGGAACAGGCGAACGCCGACACCGGAGTTCGCCGTGCCCGGCCGCGCGTCGCTGGTCGGATCGGAGGGAGTGATCGGCGGGCAGGTCCGGAGACCGGAAGGCCTGGCGCCCGGGGCGCAGGTCTTCGCGGCGCCGACGCCCGCGCCTTCCGACCGGTACCAGGGGGTGCCGGTCTGGAAGGTCAGGTGACCACCCAGCGTCAGATCCTGGTTACCGATCCGCCAGGTCTTGAACCCGAAGGAGTTGTAGATCCAGGTGCGGTCGTACACATGGTTCGGGCCGCGCTGGTTGATCATGCTGCCCGGCATGCCGATGAACTGCGACAGCCGCGCGAAGCAGTCCTCGGGATACGTCCTCGTCCTGCCGGTGCGGCGATCAGGTTCCGTCTGGCTTTCCTGGCAATCCTCGAGGTGACCTTCGCCGAGGTTCACGTGAGCGAGTTCCAGGTAGCCGCTGTCCGTGTTGTTCCACCAGACGCCTCCGCCCGTGGTGTCCGTCTCGGACCAGGCCACGTTGTTGTAGAGCGCCCAGCCGTCCGCGAACCGCCGGTTCAACTGGACCTGCAGACCCCGGTAGGAGTTCTTCGCCGCATCCGCGTTGGCCAGGGCCTCACGGTTGACGGCGCTCGTGCGGTCGGCTTCATCGAAGCCTGCCGCCGCCCACCTGTCCCTTCTCGCGTCGTCGAACGCGAGAACGATCTTCTCCAGGTCGTGGTAGTTCTCCGTGATGCCGATGTTGCGGCCCCGGTAATCGAGCTGGAAGTTCGAGAACATCATGTCCTGCAACTGCCAGTCGATGTACTTGACATCCAGCGCCCAGTCCGGGCGGAACTGCCACTCGAGGCCGATGATCGCCTCCTGCTTGTAGTAGGTCTGGATGTCGAAGTCGTAGTAACCCTCCTGGACGGCGTCCCACATGAGGCCGGGCTGCGCCAGCTCCCACGACAGGTTGTAGCCAGGGATCCCGGCGCCGACCGTGTCGTTGCGGATCGTGTCGCGCCGCGACGGGTGGTTGCAGTCGTAGCTGACGTAGCCGATCGACCTCAGGAGGTTCATCCCGAAGACATCTCCTGCGTCGCAGAAGAGGAAGACCTCCCGGCCTTCGTACCCGTTCCACAGGTCGTGCATGCTGGGACGGGCCACGTCGCCGCCGGAGATCCACGCCTGGTTGAGCATCGCGTGGTACTGGCCCCACGTTGCGTTGAGCAGCAGGGCGCCGTCTCCCTTGATGTCGTAGGCGATGTTGATCCGCGGGTCGACGTAGGTGTCGTCCACGACCTGGCGCCGGACATCGTTCCATGCCTCCTGGACTTCCGCCCGGACGCCGAGGTTGATCACCCAGTGATCGCCGACCGTGAAGCGGTCACGGGCGAAGAAGCCGACGTTGCGGACCTCCGTGTCGCCGCTGCCGCGGCCGACGCAGGTGCCGATCGTGCGGACGATCTCGCCGTTCACCCGATCGATCTGTGTCGGCCGGTGCGGCAGTCCGTCGGTGTGGTTGCCCTCGCAGGTCAGGAGCGGCGAGTTGTAGTCGACGAAGTAGCAACCGCGACCCCGCGTCGTCGCTCCCAGGAAGTTCGGGTTCTCAGGCGACGTGGTGTAGCCCCGCAGCAGGGAACACGCATCGTCCTCCATCGTTCCGGCCTGGTAGTACCCGAACGGGTTGCTGGCATCGAAGCCCCAGCCGTTGAACAGCGGCACGCGGGCGTTCTCGCCCTCCCACTTCGTGTCCTGGTAGTCCAGGCCGTACTTCAGTTCGTGGTTCGCGCCGATGAACTGCGTCAGACCGACGTTCGCCTGTTCGCGCGGGAACGCGTTGAAGCCGAAGCCGTCGGAGAGGATCCAGCCGTTGTGCCAGGCCTCGAGGTTCTCGTTGTCCCGGTACACGTTGTAGTTGTTACCGGGATAGAAGATGCCGAGACTTGGATCGAACGGGAACCGCAGCGGGTAGCTGGTGTCGCCGCCCGAGGTGTTCGTCGCCATGTGGCCCGCGATCGGACCGCGATCCAGGGACTTCGCCTGCAGGCAGGTCTCCACCATGCGCGCCGAGGCGTTGGGGAAGTTGTCCTGGGCCAGCCACTCGAGGATCGGAATGCCGTCGACGCTCAGGACCTCGGGGTTCTCCTGCTCCAGCTTGTTGTAGCAGGCGAGGTACTTGTTCTCCTGGGTTTCCTGGAAGGCGATCTTCGCCTCCAGGTACCAGTTGCTCGAGACGGCGTAGTTCCAGTTGACCGTCGACAGCACGCTGTCGTTCTCGTGCGGCGTCGGGGTCCAGTAGTCCGAGGACGGAATGTGGAAGTAGTTCCGGAACGCCGGCGTGTCGATCGCCGAGGCGGCGAAGGAGTGGCTCGCCGTCGGCTGCATGTTCAGCTTGAAGATGCGCGCGTCGTTGAACAGGCTGATGTCGTACGGGTCGCCGCCGATCAGCCGCTCTGAGTACGCGTCGTCGAACTCGCTGACGCCGAGGAAGAACCAGAACTTGTCCCGCTGGATCGGGCCACCGGCCGAAAACTCGTAGCCGTCGGAAGCGCCGGCCCACTCGTCGCTGCCGGGGAGGCAGGGCTCGCGGTTCGTCGTGAACAGCTCCGAACTCAGGTCGCCGGCGGGGATCTTCCCGCGGCCGGCGTCCCGCTCGTCGCCGTGGCAACGCCGGAACCAGTCGACCGGATACGGCTTGTTCTGCCGTTGGTCGAGGGCCGGCTGGTCCTTGTAGTCGGCGCCCCAGTCGATCGCCTGGCGCTGCCAGAGCGCGTCGACGTGCCACCGGTTCGTGCCCGACTTGACGATCACGTTGGTCGAGGAGCCGATGTAGCGGCCGTACTCAGCGGAGGAGCCGCCGGCCTCCATCGAAACCTCGGTCACTGCCGTGGTGGGCAGGAAGACCCGGCTGCCGCCGAACTTGGCGAACGTGGTGTCGACGCCGTCGATGTAGACACCCTGGTCGGCGAAGTGGGTGCCGTTGACCGAGGGTCGCGTCTGCTGGATGTCGTCGTTCTCCGCGTCGGCGGTGACGCCTGGCAGAGCGTTGATGACACCGTAGTAGGTCCGCGTCGTGCCGGCGGTCTGTTCGCCGATCTCGGATGTGACGGTGCTGCCCGCGGTGACGTTGAATTTGTCGACCATGGGCGTTTCGCCGGTGACGGTCACCTCACCCTCGATGGCGGCCTGCAGGGTCAGGTCGAGATCCTGCCTGTCGCCCGCGGCGGCGTGGAACTCGGCCGCCGCCTCGCCCAAACCTTGGAGTTCCGCCTTCAGGTTGTAGGCGCCGGGCACGACGCCGACGAACCGAAACTGGCCGTTCTCGTCCGTGATCGCGAACTTGTCGCCACGCTCACTGGACAGGGTGATGCTGACGCCCGGAAGCGCAGAGCCTCCCGGGTCAACGATCGTGCCGCTGACGGTTGCCGTCTCCGGTGCGTCGGCAAAGGCGCCGAACGGGACCAGCAACATCAGGACCACTGCGAGTCGCTTCATAGAGCTCCTCCTCGGATCAAGTTGTACGGGAATGCGAGAAGGGCACTATACAGGAGTCGCAAGAATGTCAAGGCCTGTGCGGGGTCCGCCGTGTTGGAGCCGAGATGGCTTTCAGGAGGTTGCATCGGCACCCGTGAGCCGGTGGTTCCCGGGCAAAGAAAAAGGGAGAGAGCCGAAGCCCTCTCCCTTGATTCCCTTGAGTCCGGGCGCAGGGCCCGGCGCTCTGAGAGGTTCGCAGTGCTCCTAGAAGCGGAACCTCAGCGAGGCGCGCACCTGACGCGGACGCTGGAAGAAGCGCCGCACCGGGTACACCTGGCCGTCGCCGCCCCAGGAGCGTCGCCGCTGCTGGTTGGTGGCGTTCAGGACCTCGACCCGGACTTCACCCCGCACGTCGCGGTAACCCATGGGGAAGCCCCAGGCGCCGCTCAGGTTGAGGGTGTACTCGTCCGACGTGAAACGGCCCTGCGTGCCTGGGGCATGCAGGTTGAAGCCAACATCGCGGTTCGGAGTTCCAGGTTTCGGGTCGTTGGGATTTCGGTTGATGGTGTCCGCGTCGTCCAGGTCGATGCGTGTCCCCTCGGATCGGACCCAAGGGGTTCCGGTCTGGAAGCTCAGGTGACCCGACAGGGTCAAATCGTGGTTTGCAAGCCTCCAGGTCTTGAAGCCGAACGAGTTGTAGATCCAGGTCCGGTCGTAGGCCTGATTCAGCCCCCGCCGGTTGATCATCGACACCGGATAACCGAGCCACTGGGAGAGTGCCTGATCGCAGTCTACCGGGAAGAGCTCCGTGCGGCCGGTGCGCCGGTCCGGAACCGCCTGACCGGCGTTGCACTCGTCGATGTGCTGCTGGTCCAGGACAACGCTAAGGTTCTCCAGGTAGCTGCTGTTCGTGTTGTTCCACCAGGCACCGGCGCCGGTCGTGTCGGTCTGCGACCAGGACACGTTGTTGTACAGAGCCCAGCCGTCGGCGAATCTCCGATTGAGCTGGATCTGAAGGCCCCGGTAGGAGTTCTTCGCCGGATCCGCTGAGGCGAGCGCCTCGTCATTGAGATTCCGGGGGAGGCCCTTCGCTTCGCGGGCGTCGGCTGCGTTGGTCACGACCTCGGCGAGGTCGTTGTAGTTGCCGGTGATGAAGATGTTGCGGCCCTCGTGATCGTACTGGGTGTTGGAGAACATCATGTCCTGCATCTTCCAGTCGATGTACTTCACGTCCAGCGCCCAGTTGGGGGCGAACTGCCACTCGAGGCCCAGGATCAGATCGTCGCGGTAGTACGGATCGATATCGTGATCCCAGATCTCGCAGTCCACGCCGGACATCTCGCCGTCCTGGCATGGTCTGACCGCATCCCACATCAAGCCAGGCACAAGAGTGCTCCACGCGAAGTTGTAGCCCGGAATGGGTGCGCCAACGGTTCCGGCGCGTCGCGTGTCCTCGCGATCAGGCGTAAGGCAGAAGCCGCTGGGCACGAACTGCGAGATGAAAGCCTCCTGCGGGTCGCAGAAGAGCCAGACTTCATAGCCCTCATAGCCGTTCCACTGGTCGTGCATTCCGCCGGCGGTGTCTCCGCCGCCGGAGATCCAAGCCTGGTTCAGCATCGCGTGGTACTGGCCCCAGTTTGCGGTAAACAGAAGCCGGCCGTCTCCCTTGACGTCGTACGTGATGTTCACTCGCGGGTCCGCGTATGTCGAATCCACGACCTTGCGGCGTATGTCGTTCCAACCTTCCTGGATCTCGGCACGGACGCCGAGGTTGAAGGTCCAGTGATCTCCAACGGTGAATCTGTCCCTCATGTAGAAGGCGGTGTCCGCCATCTCGGCGTCCCCGGTACCGCGTCCGATGCAACTCGTGCGGTCGTCGAAGTTCGTGCGGTGGATCTGTCCATCGACCCGGGTGATTTGGACTGGAGTGAGTTCTGCGCCTACCAGCCCTTGGCATGAGAGCTTGGGCGAGTTGTAGTCGACGTAGGTGCAGCCGCGTCCCCTGCTAGTCCGAGGGAAGGGGCCAAGAACGTTGGGATTCTCGGCCGAAGTACCCGCGTTCCGCAGCAGGGAGCAACTGTCGTCGCCGAGACCGCCGGCGCCTCCGTAGCCGAAGGGGTTGTAGGAGTCGTAGCCCCAGCCGTTCATGAAGGACGTGCGGGCGTTCTCACCCTCCCACTTCGTGTCCTGGTAGTCGATGCCGTACTTCAGCTCGTGGTTGGCGCCGACGAACTGGGTCAGGCCGACGTTGGCCTGCTCCCGGGGGAAGGCGTTGAAGCCGAAACCATCCGAGAGGATCCAGCCGTTGTGCCAGGCGCCGAGGTTTTCACCGTCGACGTAGACGTTGTAGTTGTTGCCCGGCCAGAAGAAACCCTGGCTGGGGTCGAAGGGGAACCGCAGGGGCCAGTTCGTGTCGCCACCCGAGGTGTCGAGCTCGGAATGGCCTGCTTCCGGACCACGGTCGAGCGCCTTCGCCTGCAGACAGGTCGTGACCATCTCGGCCGGAACCTCGGGCAGGTGGCTAAGGCCAAGCCAGTCGAGAATCGGTTGGTTGCCCACGCTTAGGATGCCGGGGTTCTCCTCTGCCAGCGTGTTGTGGCAGCCCAGGAACTTGTTCTCCTGCGTCTCCTGGGTGGCCAGCTTGGCCTCCAGGAACCAGTTGGACGAAATCGCCCAGTTCCAGTTGACCGTTGCCAGTTCGCTGTCGTTCTCGTGCGGAGTCGGTGTCCAGTAGTCGAACGACTGCGGATTGAAGTAGTTCCGGAACGTCGGGGTCTCGATCCAGGAAGCGTTCATCGAATGAGCGTTGCTCGCCTGCAGGTTCAGCTTCATGATCCGGGTGTCGTCGAACAGGCTGATGTCGTACGGGTCGCCGCCGACCAGCCGCTCCGAGTACGCGTCGTCGAACTCGCTGTAGCCGGTGTAGAACCAGAACTTGTCGCGCGCGATGGGCCCACCGAAGGAAACCTCGAAGCCGTCGCTGGCGCCGGCCCATTCGGAGCCGCCAGACCGGCAGGGCTCGAGCTCGCGGGAGCCGTCGGTGCCGCCGGGAATCAGACCGCGGCCCTGGTCCCGTTCATCGCCATGGCAGCGCCTGAACCAGTCGGCCGGATAGGGCTTGTTCGTGCGCTCCGTGAGCGAAGGCTGGTCCTTGTAGTCGGCGCCCCAGTCGATCCGCTGGTGGTTCCAGAGCGTGTCGGCGTGGAACCGGTTCGTGCCGGACTTGACGATCACGTTGGTCGCGGAGCCGACGTAACGGCCGTACTCGGCCGAAGAACCGCCGGCCTCCATCGAGACCTCGGTCAGCGCGGTCGTCGGTACGCGAACGCGGCTTCCGCCGAACTTGGCGAAGGTGGTGTCGACACCGTCGATGAAGACGCCCTGGTCGGCGAAGTGCGCGCCGTTGACCGAGGGGCGGGTCTGCTGGATGTCGTCGTTCTCCGCGTCGGCCGTAACGCCGGGCAGCGCGTTGATGATGCCGTAGTAGGTGCGGGTGACGCCGCCGATCTGCTCGCCGATCTCGCCGGAGACCGTGGCGCCGGCGGAGACGTTGAACTTGTCGACCATGGGCGTCTCACCGGTGACGGTGACCTCGCCCTCGATCGCGGCCTGGAGAGTGAGATCGAGAGATGTGCGATCGCCGGCCACGGCACGCACCTGGGCCGCGGCTTCGCCGAGGCCTTCCAGCGTGGCGGTCAGGGTGTAGTCGCCGGGCGTCACGCCCACGAACCGGTAGTTGCCGTTCTCGTCGGTGATGCCGAACTTGTCCCCGCGCTCGCCGCTCAGCGTGACGCTCACGCCGGGAAGCGGGGAACCGCCGGGATCAACTATCTGGCCGCTGATCGTTGCCGTTTCCGGCGCGTCGGCGAGGGCGCCGACGGGCAGGAGCAGCAGCAACGCGGCCACAAGAAATCGCTTCATCGAGATCATCCTCCTTGGTTGGTTCGATGAGACTACGGACAAAGAAAGCGGGGCATCCTCACTGAGTCCATGCCCAATGTCAAATGAGGTCCGCGCGGAGGCCGGTCAGGCCACCCGGATTCAAGATGTTGGTTCGGCGTCCAGCATGTTGAAGGGCTGGCGCCGGGTGCTGGAACCGCCTGGTCGTCAGCGCCGGGAGCCGACGGGAGAGAGGTCGTCTCGCCCCTCGACCAGGCGGTACGGGCGATCCGGCTGGACGGCGGCGAAGGTCTGCGTGACGTCGGCTGCCGGCCAGTGCACCGTTACCTGCTCGACCGCGGCCGCCCGTCCCAGACCGATCGTCTGGCGCAGCGGGTTGCCGCCGAAGCTGCCGCCGCCGTTGACCCGGCGGTGCACGGAGCGGCGGGCGCCGTCCGTGTCCACGAGGTCGACCCGGATACGGGCGCCGATCGCCGAACGGTTACTCTCCGTTCCCACCAGCCTCAGAGCCAGCCAGCGATTGCCGAAGCCCGGGTTGCGGAACAGGGCGTCCCCGAAACGGTCTCCGGGATAGGCGCCGCCCATCTGCTCGAACACGTCCAGGTCACCGTCGCCGTCGAGGTCGGCGAAGGCGACGGCGTGACCTTTCTGCAGATGGCCGAAGCCGGCGTCGAGGCTGACGTCGACGAACCGGCGGCCCGCCAGGTTCCGGTAGAGGACGTTCGGCATGACCGCCTCGTAGTCGGGATAGCCGGTCCCGAGATAGAAGTCGAGGTAGCCGTCGTGGTCGAGGTCGCCGAAGTTCGAGCCCATCGGAAGCTGCAGGCGCGTGAGCCCGCTCCTGGCGGCTACCTCCTCGAAGCCGCCCGCGCCGTCGCCCCGGTAGAGCCGCGCCGGCTCCCACGGACCGGGATAGCCCTGGTAGCTGGCGGCGACGAAGCCGAGACCCCCGCGGTCGCCGGTGTAGCTGGAGACGAAGAGGTCCAGGTGGCCGTCGTTGTCGAAGTCCCAGAACCAGGCCGGGAAACTCTGCCGGGGCCCGGTGACGTCGAGTCGGGGCGCTACATCCTCGAAGCTGCCGTCGCCGCGGTTGCGGTACAGGCGGTTGGCCCCCCCGAGCACGGAGAGGTAGAGGTCGGGAAAGAGGTCGTCGTCGTAGTCGCCCCACACCGCCGCCTTGACGAAGGCATGGGTGGTGACGCCGGCTTCCGCCGCGACATCGCGGAAGCGGACGACGCCGTCCGCGCCCGGCCCTTCGTTGCGGAAGAGCTGGGAAGGCGCATCGACCGCCGGGCTGTGCTCGTTGCCGACGAAGAGGTCGAGGTCGCCGTCGTTGTCGAAGTCGGCCCAGGCGGCGGTCTGGGTGGGGTAGTGGGCCTCGCCGAGGCCGGAGAGAAAGGTGACGTCCCGGAAGAAGGGCGGCCCGGCCTCGCCGTCGTCGGCCGAGCCGTTCAGCAGCAGCGAGTTGGGATGGCGGCCGTGAGGCCCGAACCAGGCGCCGCGGAGCACGAAGAGGTCGAGGTCGCCGTCGTTGTCGATGTCGCCGTGGACGACGTTCAGTCCGCCGTAGAGTCCCTCGAGCCCGGCCGCGGTGGAGACGTCCGTGAACTCTCCGCGCCCGTCGTTCAGGAAGAGCCGGGGCGACCCCTCCGGATCGAAGGTGGTGGTGAAGATGTCCAGGTCGAAGTCGCCGTCGAAGTCGTCGACGACGGCGCCGCCCGAGAGGTTGAAGCTGTCGACTCCGAGTTCGGGCGCGACGTTGACGAAACGGGGGAACTCGGCCTCCGAACCGAAGGCGGCTAGCGGCAGACGGTGCTCGGGCTCGACCGCTGCGGGGTGATCGCCCAGGGTCATGTGGGCCAGGTTCAGGAGCCACCTGGCTTTGACCTGTTGCACGGAGTTCGGGGGCACGGCCGCCAAGTACTCGCGCAGGAAGCGAGCCGCTTGCTCCGAGCCCTCGCGCTCGCGGTGGATCGCTTCTCCGCGGATCGGCAGGATGCAGGCGTTTGTGCCGTGCATCCCGACGCAGTTGCGGCTCTCGCCGTAGCGAAGCCAGGCGACGGCGATCCGGAACAGGACCTCGGTTGCCTCGCTCCCGAGTTCGGCGGCCGGTCCGGCCGGGTTGGTCAGGAGGTTGTGGGCCTCGCCGAAGCGCAGGAGAGAGGCGGCTTCGTCGCCGAGCCGAAGTTCCTGTTCGGCCAGTTCGACCAGCAGCCGGAATCGCGTGACAGCGGGAGCGTCCGCGGCCGCCGCGAGCGCCTCACGCGCGGCGCGGGCCGGTGCCTCGCCGAGCCAGGGGTTGCGGTCAAGGTCTTTCGTGCGGATCGTCTCCAGGGCCTGGAGCATGCGTTGGTGACTGGCTTCGACGGCGGCGATCCGGGCAGCGGGTTGCTGGGTGGCGGTGGCGCTTGGGGCCAGGAGGAGAATGGCCAGAAGCGAAGAGTGGGCTTGCATGCCTAGGGACCGCCGCCGGGAGCACGGAGCGGTTGCCCTGCCTGGTAGAGGCGGAGACGATCGAGGCGCTGAGGCGAGTTGCCGCCGCCGGCGTCCCGTTCGCGGTCCAGGGCTCGCTGCTGCCATGAGACGGCCTCATCGAAACGGCCCGCCTCGGCCATCGCCATCGCCAGAGTCTCCAGGTGGTCCAGCGCCGGTTGCTCATCGACGACGGAGCGGGCGAGTTCCACCGCCCGCTCGCCGTCGCGCACGGCGGCGTCGGGGCTGGTGGCGAGAAGGCGGGCGAGCAGGTGTCGCACCGCGAGGTCGCCGGGGAAGCGCTCGAGCGCGGTCTCCAGCGCCTCCCGGGCGGCGGCGAACTGTCCGGTCCCGAACCGGGTCAGACCGAGGTTGAAGTGGACCCGCAGGTCGTCCGGGGTCAGTGCGGCCAGGGCCTCCAGGTGGTCGGCGGCCCGGGCCGCTTCGCCCGCCTCGAGCAGCATCGCAGCCAGCAGCCGGTGCGCCTCGATCGCGCCAGGATCGAGCCGGACGATCTCCTCGAGTTCGGAGCGGGCGCCGGAGGCGTTGCCGGCGTCGGCCCGCGCCTGCGCCCGCACCATCCGCCACTGCAGGTTCTCCGGGTCGATGTCCGCGGCCCGCTCCAGGTGGCTTGCGCCCTCCCCGGTCCGCCCGGTTCGCCCCAGCAGAAGGGCGAGATTGAAGTGTGCCGCTCCGTGCGAGGGGTTCGCTTCGATCGCGCGCCGGAGATGCTCCTCCGCGCCCGCCTGGTCGCCGGTCTCGATCAGGGAGCGGGCGAGGTTGAAGTGGACCTCCGGATCGCCGCCGTCGTCGGCCAGCAGTTCCCGGTACAGGGCGATCGCCTCGTCGTTCCGGCCGGAGCGGGCGGCGCGCACCGCGCGGTCGAAGCGGGCCTCGGTCTTCAGGCCGTAGATCTGGAGCCGGTCACGGAGGGGATCGGCGATCGCGATCGGGACCTGGCGGTTACGGGCCAGCTCGGCGCGGGCCCGGCTGGTGTCGCCGCCCGCCCGCAGGGCCATTCCGAGGTGGTGGTGAACGACGCTTCCTTCCGGCTGCGATGCCAGCACCTCCTCGAAGGCGGCAATCGCCTGCCCGGTCTCGCCCCGGTCCATCGCCACCCGGCCGAGACCGAACCGCGCGGCTGCGCTCTCGGGGCGAGCGGCGAGCGCTCGCGAGTACGCTGCCTCGGCGGCTTCGGGGTCGCCGGCGTCGAGGTGGAGGTCGCCGCTGCGGATCAGGGTCGCCGTGTCGTCGGGGCGCAGTGCGAGGGCGGCGCGTGCGGCGAGCCGGGCGCGCTCCAGGTTGCCGGTCGCGTCGTGGAGGAGCAACTCGTAGTAGGTCCACTGGAAGTCGTTCGGCGCCAGCAGGCGGAGTTGCGCCAGGCATACGGCGGCGGCTGCGTGGAGCTCGTGGTGGAGATACTGCAGGCAGAGGTCGCCGAAGACGTTCGCTGCGTGTTGTGCCTGCTCGTCCGTCGCGGCGATGGCGAGGGCGCCGGCCGCGGCGGTCCGGTCGGCGGCGACTTGCTCGCGTTGTTCGGGATCCAGGTGGTCGAGCGAAGGTTCCGGCACGGCGTCGAGCGAGAGCAGGGCTCGCACCTTGCGGGCGTCGTCGGTGGTCGACGGCTCCTGGGCGGCTGCCTGCGCGGCCGCCGTAGCGGCGAGCGAGAGGCTGAGGAGGAAGCGGGCGCGGGTCAAGGCGGGCCGTCCCTGGCGCCATCGCCCCGTCTCAGGACGTTGTAGCGGCCCACCTGCACTTCCATCTCCTCGGAGGTTCCGTCGGGCCAGCGGACCTCGACGACGTGGACGGCCCCTTCTCCGGCGGGCTCGCCGTCGGCGGGTAGCGGAAACAGCAGCCGCGGATCGCGGGCCGCGGCGTAGCTGCCGTCCGTGTGGACTCGCCGCCAGCCGCCTCCGCCGGCGAGGCGGGCGCGGGCGCCGTAGACGTCTACGAACCCCTGCCCCTCGTCGCGGGCGGCCTCGACGAGTCTCAGGCCCACCCAGTCGCGTCCCGGGCGGCGCTGGTTCAGGAGCACGCGGGCGGGTCCGGCGTTGTTGGAGATGACGAGGTCCGGGTCGCCGTCGTTGTCCACGTCCCCGACCGCCAGGCCGCGGCTGACCTCGACCTGGACCGGTCGCTCCCGGCGTTCGGTCGGCACGGTTTCGAAGCGGCCGCCGCCGAGGCCGCGGAAGAGCTGGTTCTCCATCCGCAGCGGGTGCGGGTCGCCGGCTTCGACCTGCGCCTCGATCCGCCGGACCGCTCCGTTCACGACGTACAGGTCGAGCACGCCGTCGCCGTCCACGTCGAGGCTTGCGGTGCCGAAGCCGGTCATCGGCCAGCTCGCGTCGATCAGGCCGGCTTCGCGGCTGCGGTCGTCGAAGAGCCCGTCGCCGTCATTCAGGTAGAGGGTGTTGTGCTCGCGGACCAGGTGGGAGAGGAAGATGTCGGGCGCGCCGTTGCCGTCGAAGTCGGAGACGGCGATCCCCATGCTGGCCTGCGGGCGTCCGTCGCGGTCGAACGCTGCGCCGGCGAAGACCGCGTCCTCGATGAACGTGCCGTCGCCCTGGTTGAGCCACAGGTGGTTCGCCATCTGGTCGTTGGCGACGTAGAGGTCGAAGAGCCCGTCGCCGTTGAAGTCGTCGGCGATCGCGCCCAGGGCCGTACCGGCTGCCACCGAGTCGGCGCCCAGGCCGGAGCTGACCGTGGCGTCGACGAAGCTGCCGTCGCCGAGGTTGCGGAGCAGCCGGTCGGCTTCGGCCGGCTGACTCAACGGGCCGCAGTAGTCCGGCTGCCCGCTGGTCAGGAAGCAGCGCTTGCGGTTGGCGCGGTGGAAGCGGTGGTAGTTGCCGACGTAGAGGTCCAGCCAGCCGTCCGCGTCGTAGTCGAAGAAGACGGCCGGCACGCTGAACCGGCGGTCGTCGACTCCGGCGGTCTCGGTCGCGTCGTCGAAACCGCGGCCCTCGCGGTTGCGGAGGAGCTGGTTCGAGCCCAGGTTCGTGAGGTAGAGGTCGACCCAGCCGTCGCGGTCGTAGTCGGCGGTCGCGACTCCGGTGTTGTAGCCCGGCGCGCGGAGTCCGATCTCCGCCGTGACGTCGGTGAACCGGAGTTCTCCAGTTTCGGAGAGACCGTTCCGGAACAGGCGGTCGCTGGGCTCGGCCGCCGGCGGCGGAAGGACCGGCGTCCGGTTCTCGTCGCCCTCGAAGGAGCGTCCCTGTCCGAAGTAGATGTCGAGATCGCCGTCGTTGTCGTAGTCGAACAGGGCGACTCCGGCACCCACCACTTCCGCGGTGTAGAGCTGCCCGGTCATGCCGTTGTAGTGGACGAAGTCAATCCCTACGTCGGCGCCGACTTCGACGAAAGCCGGCGAGGCGTCCTCAGGGCTTCCGGGCGCTGCAGCGAAGGCGGCGACGAGCGCCAGTACGACTGTCATGGGCGGCCAGAATCATACGACCGGCTCCGTTCCGATCACCCTGTCCCGCTCCAGTGCCTTCAGTTCATCCTCGCTCAGGTCGAGCAGGCGCGTCAGCACCTCGCGATTGTGTTGCCCAAGCGTGGGCGCCGGCCATTCGACGGCGTAGGGGCGGCTTCGGCCGTCTCCGGAGGCCGGCCGGAAGGGCGCCGACGGGTTGGGCTGATCGCCGACGTAGGCCCGTTCGCGCCACTGCCAGTAGCCGCGGACCTCGAGATGCGGGTCGTAGAGCACGTCGAGCGTGTTGCGCAGCACGGCGGCCGGCACGCCCGCGGAGGCCAGACGCCGTTCCAGGGCGAGGCCGTCGTGGAGCTTGGTGCGGGCCGCCAGCGCCCGGTCGAGTTCGTCCTCGCCCTGCTTGCGGCCCGCGGCGTCGGCGAAGCCGTGGTCGTCGGCGTCCATGCCCAGCACGTCGCAGAGCGCCCGCCACTGGTCCTCGGTCTCGACCGTGACCGTGATCCAGGGTTCCGCGCCGATGCACGGATAGACGCCCCACGGCGCGAACAGCGGGTGCCGGCCGCCGGCACGCTCCGGCGGAGCGCCATTGACCGCCTGCTCGATCAGGCCGTGGGCGGCGAGCGGGAACATGGACTGGACGTGGGAGAGGTCGACGTACTGGCCCTCGCCGGTTCGGCGGCGGTGGCGGAGGGCGGTCAGAAGCGCCGCGGCACCGTTGATGCCGGCGATCGGGTCCCCGAGGGCGACGTGCTGCATGGTCGGCGGGTCTCCGGCGCGGCCGTTCAGGTGGGGGAGTCCGGACGCCTGCTCGACGGTCGAGCCGTAGGCGCGATGGTTCATCCAGGGGCCGCTCGCGCCGAAGGGCGGCATCGAAACCATGACCAGCTCGGGGTTCACCTGGCGGAGCCGGTCGTAGTCGAGGCCTAGCCCGGGCAGGACGCTGGCGGTGTAGTTCTCGATCACGGCGTCGGACTTCGCGACGAGGCGCAGCAGGAGATCGACGCCGCGCCGGCTGGTCAGGTCGAGAGTGATCCCCAGCTTGTTGCGGCCGGTGGTGTTGAAGGCGGTCGACTGCTCGTAGAGCTTCTGGGCGATCGACTCCGGCGTCGACTCCCAGCCTCGCCACCAGTCGAAGTACTGGCAGGACTCGACCTTGATCACCTCGGCGCCCAGGTCGGCGAGCTGCCGGGTGGCGAGCGGGCCGGCCCAGCCCATCGTCAGGTCGACGATGCGGAGGTCGCTGAGCAGCGTGGGGCGTTCGCTCCGCTCCGCTCGCTCTGGTTGGGCGTCGGTTTCCGCACGGCATCGGCAGTCGCTCGCTCCGAGGTCGCTGGGCGCCTCCCCCCAGGCCCGCCTTCTGCCGTGCTCTCCCAGGCGCGGAGCCGAGCCCCTTGGCGTGGCCGGAGTGCGGTGCAGGCGGTACGGCGCGCCGGGCGCGACGAAGCTGCCCTGATCCGGGTGTGCCGCCTCTACCCAGGCGCCGCGATCCTGGAACTGCTCCAGGTCGAACAGCTCCGCCGGCGTCGGTGACAGGGCGAGCGGGATGCGCGCCGCCTGGCCCGCCTCGACCCACTCCGCCGCGTCGCGCTCGAGGAAGCGCGGCCGGAGCGCGGCGTCGATCGCGTCGGCGTCTTCGAGACGGTTGATCGAGACCTGGTAGCGGGGCTCTGTCCCGAGTTCCTCCAGACCCAGGAGCGCACAGAGGCTCCGCCACTGGGAGGGCGTCACCGTGCTCACGCCGAGCCATCCGTCCCGGCAGGGATAGATGCCGACCGGATAGGTGGGCCAGAAACGGTTGATGCCGATGCGGGGACGGATTTCGCCGGTCGCGAGGGTTCCCGGAGGGCCGGGTTCGGTGATGCACATCGCCGCCTCGAAGATCGAGACGTCCAGGTGGAACTGGGCGTCGAGCCGCCCCGTCTCCCGCGCCAGCAGGTGGCCGACGGCCCCCACGTAGGCCAGCGTGCCGGCGACCACCTGTGGTGTGTGACCCGTGGCGAGGATGGGCGGCCCCTCGGCCGGTCCGATCGCCCTGGCCGCCGCGGTGTGGGTGCTGATGACGGGGCCCGTGGCTGCGCGGCCGGCGTAGGGACCCGAGGCGCCGAACCAGGAGATGGAGAGCCGGATCTGGCCGTCGAGCAGTTGCCTTTCGACGGCGGGATCGGCGTCGAGGATGAGATCGGCGCCGTGGAGCAGGTCGTGGGCCTCGGGGTCGTCCGGCCCGGCGGCAACGCTTCGCTTGCCGAGCGAGAGCCAGGTCGCGAGCGCGCTGGCCTCCGGCCCCGAACCCCGCGGATGGAAGGGGTGCAGGCGGCGGATCGGATGGCCTTCGCCCGGCGGCTCGAGGTTCGTCACTGACGCGCCGAGTTCGCGGAAGAGCTTGCCGCAGTAGGCGGTGGCGACCGTGCCGGCGAGGTCGACGACGTGGAGCCCGGCCAGGGCTCCGGCACTGGTGTTCTCGTTCTGCATGGACGTGGATGGAGGCGGGAGTGTAGATCGGAAGGCGTAGGATGCCCCGGGTGAAACGCCAGACGTACCTCCGGCTGTCCGTCATGATGCTCCTGCAGTACGGAGTCTGGGGCGTCTGGCTACCCGTTCTGGCCCGCTACCTCCAGGCCGATCAGGTCGAGGGAGGCCTGGGGTTCAGCCCCGGACAGGTCGGCTGGATTCTGGGCCTGGCGAGCTCGATCGGCGCCGTCACCGCGCCGTTCATCGCCGGCCAGCTCGCCGACCGGTCGTTCCCGACCCAGCGCGTCCTGGCCGTACTGCTGCTGGCCGGTGGCGCGATCAAGATCGTCACCGCGTACCAGACGACGTTCTCGGCGTGGCTCTGGCTCTCCGTGGCGTACTCGGTGCTGTACACGCCGACCCTGGCGCTCTCGAACTCGCTCGCCTTCGCGCACCTGGACGATCCCGACAGCCAGTTCCCGAAGGTGCGGGTCTGGGGCACGATCGGCTGGATTGCCGCGAGCTGGGCGTTCCCGCTGTTCTGGCTGCTCTCGGACGTCCGGTTCTCCTGGCTGCCGCCGTTCTATGTCGGCGTCGAGGCCGCCGATGCGACCGCCCGGCTGGTCGATTCGCTGATCTGGAGCGGCGTGCTGGCGTTCGGCTACGCCCTGTTCTGCCTCGTGCTGCCGCCGACGCCGCCGCGGCGGGACGCGGAGGAGAAGCTCGCCTTCGCCAAGGCCTTCGGACTGTTCCGCCAGCGCTCGTTCGCGGTGCTGGTCGCGGCGAGCCTGCCGATCGCGGTGATCCACCAGATCTACTTCATGCAGACGGCGCCGTTCATGAGCGAGGTCCTGGGGCTGCCGGACAGCCGGATCGGACCGGCGATGAGCATCGGTCAGTTCGCCGAGATCGCGGTCATGGTGGCCACCGGCTGGCTGCTGGCGCGGCTCGGGTTCCGCGGCGTCATCGTCATCGGGGCCTTCGCCTACTGCGCCCGCTACGCGATCTTCGGCAGCGACTTCCTGCCCGTTGAAGTGATCGTCGCCAGCCAGGCCCTCCACGGCCTCTGCTATGCGTGCTTCTTCGCCGCCGCCTTCATCTACGTCGACCGAATTGCCGAGCCGGATGTCCGGCACTCGGCCCAGACGGTGTTCGGGATCGTGATTCTGGGTCTCGGCCCGGTCCTGGCGGCGCCGGTGCTCCAGGTCCTGTCCGAGGCGTTCACGAACGACGCCGGCGTGCTCGACTACTCGGCGCTGTGGTACTCGCTGTCGGCGCTGGCGCTGCTCACGATGTTGGGCTTCGGCGCGCTGTTCCGGGATCAGACGTCGCAGACCTGAACGCCGTGAGCCAGCGCGGCCAGCTTGTCCTCGCCCTTGGGGACAAACTCCTGGCCGACGATGCCCGTGTAGCCGGTCTCGAGGATCGCGCGCATGATCGCCGGGTAGTACAGCTCCTGGTTCTCGTCCAGTTCGTTGCGGCCGGGGTTACCGGCCGTGTGGTAGTGGCCGATGTGCTCGTGGTAGTCGCGGATCGTGCGGATCACGTCGCCTTCCATCACCTGCGCGTGGTAGATGTCGTAGAGGATCTTGAAGCGGTCGGAGCCGACACGGTCCACGAGTTCGACCAGCCAGGGCATGTTGTCGGCCATGTAGTCGGCGTGGTTGACCTTGGAGTTGAGCAACTCCATGCAGATCGTGACGCCCTTCCTCTCGGCGTGGCCGACGACCTGCTTCAGGGCCGTGACGCAGTTCTCGAGGCCTTCGCTGTCGGACATGCCGTCGCGGTTGCCCGAGAAGGTGATCACGTTGGGGAAGCCGGCTTCGGCGGTGGCGTCGACGGCGACCGTGATCGCCTCCAGGCAGGCCTCGTGGTTCGCGGGATCGTTGATGCCTTTGGTGATGCCGTGGCTGTTCGTCATGGCGCAGATCAGGCCGTGTTCCCGCAGGGTCGGGAAGGCCTCGGGGCCGAGGATCTCGATCGATTCGAGACCCATCGCGCTGGCGGCGGCGGCGAGTTCTTCGAGCGGTATGCGGCCGTAGCACCACTGGCATGCCGACTGGCGGATTCTCCCGTTCCTGATGACCCGTTCCTGTTGGGCGGGGATAGCTCCTGGAGCGGCGGCGGCCGCGGCGACCGAGGCGGCGCCGGCGATCAGGGTGCGGCGGGACAGGGACTCTGGGTTCACGGGTCAGTCCTCCCGGAGAGCGTCGTTACCTGGAGTGGAGAGGAAATCGATCTTAGCGTCCGTCGCGGGGTACGATCACTCCAATGAGATTCAAGGCAGGGTCTAAAGGGAGATGGTTGGCGCCAACGGGCGTGGCCGCGTTCGCCCTGCTCCTCGCCTCGCTGCTGCCGGCGCAGTGGTGGCGCCCGGTGCCCGCGCGCTACCCGGAGGAAGGACGCCAGTACCTCGAGGGCTTCGTCTTCTGCCGTGGCCAGTACCGCCAGGTCGTGGACGAGTGGCTGGGGCAGGGCTGGTTCACGGACTATCCCGACTCCGAGTACAACTTCATGACCCGCCTGGCCCAGTTGACGACGGTCGAGATCCAGCGCACCGCCTACGGCGACCCGGAGCATCTGGTTCTGACGCTGGACGATCCGCGTCTGTTCGAGTTTCCGTTCCTCTTCATGTCGGACGTCGGCACGATCGGTATCGACGACGTCGAGGCGGAGAACCTGCGGAAGTACCTGCTGGCCGGAGGCTTCCTCTACGTCGACGACTTCTGGGGCCCGCAGGCCTGGGACCGCTGGGCGCGTCAGATCGGGCGGGTGCTGCCGCCGGGCGAGTACCCGATCGTCGACATTCCGCTGGACCACCCCATCTTCAGGACCTTCTTCACCGTCGAGGAAGTGCCGCAGATCCCGTCGATCCAGTACTGGAACATGACCGGCCGGGCGGACACGTCGGAACGGGGCCACCGCTCCGCCGAGCCGCACTTCCGCGGCATCTTCGACGAGCACGGCCGGCTCATGGTCGCGATGACCCACAACACGGACATCGCCGACGGCTGGGAGCGGGAAGGCGAGTCGCGGGAGTTCTTCGAGCGTTTCTCGCTGACGAAGTCCTATCCGTTCGGCGTGAACCTGGTTCTGTACGCTCTCTCGCACTGACAAGGAGGACAAGGACATGGCCCTTGCTACGCCTCGCATCCGTTCGCTCGTCTTCGCCGCCGGAATGGCCGCGATGCTTCTCGCCGCGCCGGCCGCCGGGCAGCAGGACTTCTCGGCCGTCGAGGTAACGGGCGAACACGTTGCGGGCGCCGTCCACATGCTGACCGGCGCCGGCGGCAACATCGGCGTCTCGGCCGGCGAGGACGGCATCCTGATCGTCGACGATCAGTTCGCGCCCCTGGCAGACAAGATCCGGGCGGCGCTCGCGGGGATCTCGCCCGGCGACCTGGAGTTCGTCGTCAACACCCACTTCCACTTCGACCACACGGGCGGCAACGTGATCTTTGGGAAGGAGGCGTTGATCGTGGCCCACACGAACGTACGCAAGCGGCTGGCGGAAGGCGCCGGCGTGCGCGGCCGGCCGGCCGAGCCGGCGCCGAAGGAGGCTCTGCCGGTGGTGACCTACGACGACGGGGTGTCGATCCACTTCAACGGCGAAGAGATCATGATCGGTCACCTGACCGGCGGTCACACGGACGGCGACAGCTACATCTACTTCACGGACTCGAACGTCATCCACCTGGGAGACCAGTTCTTCGCCGGACGCTTCCCCTTCATCGACGTCGGCAACGGCGGCAACGCGGTCGGGTTGCGGGACAGCATCGGCTGGGCGCTCGACCACCTGCCGGCCGACGCGAAGGTGATTCCCGGCCACGGCCCGCTGTCGTCGGTGGACGATCTGAAGACGTACCACCGGATGCTCACCGAGTGCGTGGCGACCGTGAAGGCGGGCAAGGACGCCGGCAAGTCGGTCGAGGAGATTCAGGCCGGCGGACTGCCCGAGGAGTGGAGCGGCTGGGGCTCCGGCTTCATCAACGAGTCGGTCTTCATCACTTCGATTCACGAGAGCCTGTAGGAGGGTCGCCGTGCCGGTCATGCGTCTGGATGGAGTGTTGCGCTCGAAGCACGTCGTACTGGCGGCCGCGCTGGCCTTTCCGGCCGGCATCGCGCTGGCGGCGCCGCCCGCGAGTTCGGATGTGGAAGGCGGCTGGCCGGCGTGGCGCGGCCCGAGCCGCACCGGATCGGCGCCGGCGGGGAATCCGCCGATCGAGTGGTCCGAAACGAAGAACGTGCGGTGGAAGAAGGCGGTTCCGGGTCTCGGACTGTCCTCGCCCATCGTGTGGGGCGATCGTCTCTACCTGACCACGGCAGTGCCCACCGGCGAGAAGGTCGCGAACCCGCGGTCGGCCGGAAGACGTGACGGCATCCCTCCGGATCAGGTCCTGAGCTACGAGGTCCACGCGTTGAACCGCGCGGATGGATCGACCGAGTGGAAGCGGACCGTGCGTACGGAGGCGCCCCACGGCAGCACTCATCCCGACGGCACCTGGGCCTCCGGGTCGCCGGTCACGGACGGCGAAGTGCTGGTTGCCTTCTTCGGTTCGCAGGGCCTCTACGCCTTCGATCTCGACGGGACCGAGCTCTGGCGCCGCGACTTCGGCGACATGAGGACCCGGCTCGGATTCGGCGAGGGGAGTTCGCCGGCGCTCCACGGTGATCGCGTGTACGTCATCTGGGACCACGAGGACGAGTCCTTCATGGTCGCGCTCGACAAGAACACGGGGGAAGAGATCTGGCGTCGCGACCGCGACGAGATGACGGCGTGGACGACTCCACTGGTCGTCGAGCACGGCGGCCGGACGCAGGTGATCACCAGCGCGACGAACCGCGTCCGCGCCTATGACGCGGACACCGGCGAACCGATCTGGCAGGCGACGGGCATGACCCTCAACGCGATCCCGTCGCCCGTCTACTCCGACGGCGTCGTCTACCTGACCAGCGGCTTCCGCGGCAGCAAGCTGCTGGCGGTGCGTCTCGATGGCGCCGAGGGCGATGTCACGGGGACGGAGCAGGTGGTCTGGTCGGTGGACCGGGACACGCCGTACGTGCCGTCGCCGCTGCTGCACGACGGCGTCATCTACTTCACGAAGTCGAACAGCGGCATCCTCTCGGCGTTCGACGCCGGAACCGGACGGGCGCACTACGCGAACCAGCGCCTCGGCGCGGTCCGCAACGTCTACGCGTCGCCGGTCGGGGTCGGCGACCGTGTCTACTTCGCCAGCCGCGACGGAGAGTTCCTGGTCGCGAAAGCGGGATCGACCTTCGAGGTCCTCGCCGAGAACGAGCTCGACGACCGCTTCGACGCCTCACCGGCCATCGTCGGCGACGAGATCTACCTGCGCGGCCGTCGCAACCTGTACTGCATCGCTACGCCGTAACGGCGGCCGTTGCACCCGCCTGTCCGGGGGCCGGTGGAGGGGTCCCAGCGGCCGCTCGCGCTTTCTCGGAAGAGGGGAGGTTGGCGCCGCTTCTTCCCGCCCGGAATCCAGCCAAGTGTCAGAGAACACGGGCACTTGTGGTGAGTGACGGTCAGCGACTGTCCCCCAAGGGGGTCCCGATTGCCACACCGCTAGTTCACCCGGCTGGCCCTGGGCGGGCGCACGCTGGAGCTTGGGGAACCGGCGGACCGAACACAACGCGGATCCAGTGAAGCGGCCGGCTCGCCGAGGAACCGCTCTGACGTGAACGAGAGACGGCCCCTGTCGCTCTGAACAGTGCGAGGCACCTAGTCGACCAAGGACCCTTCCTAAGCCTCCATGGACCTCCTGTCGGTGCCCAGCGCCTCATCCTACGTCGTGTAGCCTCTCGGCGTGGCTATAACCCGGTGATGATGATTCGGATCGACTTCGGCGTTCCGCTCCCGCGGCTCTCGCAATGCTCGGCCTTGTCGCTCCGATCGACACCGTGCAAAGACTGACAACCGCCGCCCCGCTGGACGTGGCCCGGGCACTCGCGGAACACCACGAGGCATGGAAGCAGTTTCGTCGAAAGTACCCGCAGGCGTACCCGCGGATCGTCGATGCGGCCCACTACGCGGACAGCGTCCCTAGCCGCTAGTCGCCGAAGACCACCTCAACTGCCATTGCGGGGGCTCACCCGCCGGGCCTACCGTTCACAGCCGCCCATTCGCGCCCCGAGTTCAAGTCCAGCTCCCGCTCGGGTGAATCCGCCGAAACGGAAGATCCTGCCTAGGTCGTACCCTACGTCGGCTGCCCTAAACAGGGCATTGCAGGTGCTATCCAGGAGGGGCTCTCCTCCGATAACGGTGGCCAGTTGCGCATCCGTGAGTTGCTCAACGCGGTAGTTGTCGACGATCGACGCATCGGCCGGCGCCACCGGGAGTGGTGTTGCGACGGAGGTGCAGACGCTGAAGACGAACAGCGAAAGTACGGTGGCATGGGTTCTTGTCATGAGCAGAATCCTCCTGATCTCTTTGGGGCTGGTCTTCTGGAATCCTAACCGGACCCGGACACGACAGTCGTACCCTGCTTATGGGGATCCGGTGTGGCGAACGTGAGAACGATCCCGTCCCACGCACGGTCGAAGGCGGCCGCACTCATTCGTAGACGGCCGATGGAAGGGTCGTCGACGATCACGTCGCCGGCGGCGCTGCGCACGACGACGAAGTGGTCGCCGTGGACGTGGGCGATTGCAGGCATCGGCACGTCCTTCAGGCGTCCAACGTCCAGCTGCAGGCCTTGGCCTGTCAGGCCCCGCTGTTCTGCGACATGCTTGAGCGCCAATAGGCTGGCGCCGTCTGGTCCTGTACGTGTTGCGGCCTCAAGGTCTTCGAGAGAAGCATCGCCAAGGCCGTGGTGTTCAAGGACCATCTTGAGGGCGGCGGCCCCGCAGTCAGATTCGCCGCGCTGCCGGACGATCACCCCGTCGCTGGGCGCTGTGGAGTCTAGCGAGGCGGCCCAGGACAATCGATTGAGCACGGGCGCCGCGGTGACCACGGCGACCGCCACCAGTCCGGCGGCCAGCAACGAACAAGCGATTGCCAACCGCACCAGCGGCCCCCGACGAGCACCACGTCGCCGCGAGCGCTTGTCGCCCCTGTATCGCCATACCTGGCTCATGCTCGTGCGTATCCGCAACTCGGCGCCATCATACCGCTGCCACCTCTCTTGCCGACCGCACGAGCCACAGATAGCCATCTTCGAGCGTCGGCTCGACAGGCGCGGCTCGATCATCGGGACGGCCTGCGGCGAGAACTCGCAGACTGTTCGTGCCGTCGGGTTCGGGTTTACTGTCGGCCAGCACTGCGCCCTCAGGCAACTCCGCCGTCTCATCGCCTCCTGGCGTCCTCCAGGACCACACTCGACCTTCCGCTTCCTGAGACAGTGACGCCGGAAGGCCATCGAACACCATCCGGCCGCGGCTCAGCACCAGGACCCGATCGCAGGCCACCGCGACATCTTCGACGACGTGCGTGGAGAACAGCACGATCCGGTCCTTCGCGAGCCGTGAGAGCAGGTTGCGGAAGCGGACCCTCTCGCGCGGATCGAGACCGACGGTCGGTTCGTCGACGACGATGATCGGAGGCAGCCGTAGCAGCGTCCGCGCCACCGCCACGCGCTGCCGCATACCGCCCGAGTAGCCGCCGATCTGCTCGTCGGCCCGCTCTTCGAGCCCGACTTCTCTCAACAGGGTCGAAATGCGGCTGGCTCGCTCCGACTTGTCGATCTGGTAGAGGGCGGCGAAGTACTCGAGGTACTGACGTGCGGTCAGCCGCGGCGGCAGGCCGGCGTCTTGGGGCAGGTAGCCAACGTAGCGCGCGAGGCGCGTTCGGACGCTGAGCAACGGTACGCCTCCGAGCGTGATCCGGCCCCGCGTCGAGTCGAGAATGCCGGTCACCTGCCGGAGCAACGTCGTCTTGCCGGCGCCGTTCGGGCCGAGTACTCCGACCATGCCGCGTTCGACTTCGAAGCTCACCGCCGCCAGGGCCTTGACCGTGTCGATCGGCAGGTCGAGCCCGAACACCTTGGTCGCCACGGCTCGCCAGACGCGCAGGATCCGACCGTGCAGGCCGCGGATGCGGCGTCGGCTGGCCGCGCGCTGTTCCCGGCGCATCGTCTCCAGCCGCGCCGTGCGGCGTCCGAGCTGAACCAGGAGAATGACCGCGGAGACGATGGCGAGCGCGACGAACCCTCCCACTTGAGGCTCGGCAACCATCTCCGGGACGACCAACCAGGCGAGAAGCGCCCAGGGCAGTAGGGCCGTCAACACGCCCTCGATGCCGCCCGATTCGACGCGACCGAGATCGTCGGCGCGACCGCGGGCGCGGCGGATCTCGTGCAGCAGGCGGGAACCGAGCAGCAGGATCGCGATCAGGAGGGCGAGGATCACCAGGCCTGTGCGCATCCGCGTTGCCAGGGCCACGGCGCCAGCGAACAGCAGCAGGAGAGGCAGCAGCCTGTCCCGCGCGTCGGCGGGTTCGAAAGCCCGGCCTCCTTGAGCCACGACTCGCCTGGCGAAGTCGGCGGTAGCCCGCATCGCCCGGCGCACCGGTCCGGGCAAGCCGTAGGTCTTGCGCAGGTGGCGGACCACGAGCCTGGGCGGGCCGGCGGCCGTCTCCGGTTCTGGCGACGGCGGTTTCGGCAGCAGCCAAAGGGTGAGGCCGAGCAGCGCCCCGGCGATCAGCACCGTCGTTGTGACTTGCCAGAACAGGGACTCGATCACGTCGAACGCGAACAGAGGCGTGGTGATCGCGAGGACCGCGCCGAGCCAGGCCAGCACCGCCCAGGGGCCGACGCGGCCGAAGAGTTCGTCGAGCCGCCGCAGGAACACGAAACCCACCGGGATCACGAGCAACGTCAGCACGGTCGATGTCAAGAGGCCGCCGATCACGAGCGTCGCGAAAGGCGGCCAGATCTCGTTCTCGCGCCCGGTCGCGATGGACAAAGGTGCCAAGGCTGCGACCGTCGTGGCGGACGTCATCAGCACCGGACGCGCCCGCTCTCGCACCGCGGCGAGGGCGGCAGCGCCGGCGCTCCAGCCGCCCAGCGTGTGCTGCTGCATTCGGTCGACGAGAAGGACGGCCGGGTTGATCGCCAGCCCCAGCAGGACCAGTGCGCCGAGCAGAGCCATGGCCTCGAAGCCGATGCCGGTCAGCACCAAGGCCCAGACCGAGCCAAGCAGAGCCAACGGAAGGGCGATCAGAATGAGGATCGGCAGCGTCATCGATTCGAATGTCACCGCCAGGACGAGGAAGACGAGCAGAACCACCGGCACTGCGATGCGCCGGAACCAGTTCGTGCTTTCCCCGGAGCGATCGAGGGCGATGGTCGTGCCCGCAGGGCGGTGGATGCTGCCGATGGCTTCGTCCAGGCTCCGTTCGAAGGCGTCGCGCGCCGGGCCTCGTCGCGGCACGTCCGGCGCCAGCGTGTAGAAGACCTCCCGTTCGCGGACGCCGTTGTGGTGGGTGATGACCGGGGAGGGCGGCGCCTGCCGCACCTGCGCCAGAGCAGCGACCGGCAGGACACCGGCTCCGGTCGAGACGCGGAGCCGCTGCAGCCCGCTGAGCGACACGTCGCGGTCGAAGCTGCCGCCGTCCAGGGGCTGATCCTCGTCGCGGCGGCTCTCCAGCCGTTGGACCACGATCGGCAGTTCCCGTCCGCTGGCGAGCGGATATCCCGTGGCGATCCTGGTCCCCTCGCGGCCGGCCAGATTCAGCATCGGCAGCACCTCGTCCAGGAGCACGCCGAAGGTGTCGAAGGCGCGCCGATTCGGGCTCACGTGGAGCTCGTCCGGTCCCGGGCGTACCGCCGGGTACGCACTCGCAATGCCCTCGATCTCCCGCAACCGCTCGGTGACCTGGGCCGCGAGATCCGTCAGTTGCTCGTTGTCGTTGCCGGACAGCACCACCCGTGACGGACCGCCGCCGAGCAGATCCTGAGCGCCGCCGCCCGGTCCACCGCCGCCGCGACCACCAGGGCCGGCCCCCTCCCCCGGATTCAGGAGTTCGGCGCCGGCGCGACGAGCCGGGGGCCGCAGCAGTTGCCGTACCCGTCTGGCCGTCAGATCCTCGGGTCGTTCGTCTTCATCCACCAGGTGGACGGTGAGCGATCCTCCTTCTTCCCGGATCATGCTCTCCACGCGGTCGACCCCCTCGACCTCGTGGATGCTCTCCAGTTGTTCGAACACCCGCACGGCCGACTCAAGACTCCCGCGACCCTCCGGCAAGCGGACAGAAAGCTGAACCCGGTCGGCGACCGGCGCCGGGCCGGTAGCGCTGGAGGCGACGAGGAACAGGGCAGCGATGACACTGAAGACGACTGCGGCGACCACGCCGGTGATCCAGCTCGCCGGTCGGCGAAGCGCAGAGGCGAGCACACCTGCGAAGAGGATGCGGGTCGGGTCGGGAGGCACCAGGCCGCCGAAGCGCTTCCGACGTTCACGGAGCTTCGCCAACCGGTCCAGGGCGGCTGGCGCGGCGAGGTGCCGCGCCAGCAGGGGCACAAGACCGAGCGCCACCAGCAGCGAACCGAACAGCGGCAGCAGGATGGCCAGCGCCGAGAGCGCGATCAGGTTGCGGACCAGAGCCGACCCCAGGTCCATGATGGCGGCCGGCAGAAAGACGATCGCAGTGGTGACCGAGGCCGCGACGATAGCCCGGCCGGTTCGGCGGATACCCCCTGCGGCGGCGCCATCCGGACTGCTGCCACGTTCCAGGTGGCGCTGCACGGACTCGAACACGACGACGCTGTTGTCCACGAGGAGTCCAACCCCGACAGCGAGCCCGAAGAGGGTGATCAGGTTGAGCGACTGGCCGGCCAGGTAGAGAAAGGCAAGCGCAGTCGCCAGACTGACCGGCACGGCGATCGCGACGACGGCGACCGCGCGCCACTGGCGCAGGAACAGGAACAGAACGAAGAGAGCGACCAGGAAACCCGAGAGGCCGAGATTCCTCAGCCGGTCGATCTGTACCTGCACGAGCTCGGCCGCATCGTCGCTGATCAGCAGGCGGATGCCCAGGGCACCGAACTCCTCGTTGATCTCCTCGATCCGGCGGCGCAGATCGCGGCCGAGTCGCACCAGATTCGCGCTCTCTTCCTTGAACACGTAGACGCCCACCGACGGCTCTCCGTTGACTCGGTACAGGGTCTCGCGGCGGCCGGAACCGATCTCCACCTCGGCGACGTGTCGAAGCAGAACCGGGCGGTTGGGAACCACCCTGACCTCGCCCATCGACACAGGGCCTGCGGGCCGGGCGTCGAGCATCACGGCCGTGCGTCCGGCCTCGTCCTCCAGGCTGCCGAGATAGCGCAATCGGCCGGCCGCGCTACGCACGGCGGCAGTCACCTGTTCCGTCGTCACTCCGAGCGCCGCGCATCGGTCGGGGTCTACCCACACGGTCAACTGGCGCGAAGCGCCGCCGCCAACCACCGCCTGACTGACGCCCGGAACTGCCGTCAACCGTGGCGCGATCATCTCCGTCGCCAGATCGTGGAGTGCGTCTTCGTCGTCGGAACCGGTGACCTCCAGAGCCATCGCGATGTTCGAGAAGATGCTGGTGTCCTCGGCTTGCACTTCCAGGAAGGCGTTCCTTGGCTGAGTTCGGGCCAGATCTGCGGCGATACGGCGCATCTCAAGTTCCCGGACCTTGAGATTGGCGCCCCGTTCGAAGCGAACGACGAAACTGCCGCTGGAGCCAGTCACCTCGCCCCACGTCTCGGCCACCCGAGGCAGCGTACGGATTCGCGCCTCTAGTGGCATCAGAATCTCTCGCTCGATCGTCTCCGGTTCGCTGCCCGGACGGAAGAAGCTGACGTAGAGCGAATCACCCGTGAGCGCGGGAAACAGCTGCACGGGCAGCCTCTGCCAGGCGATGCCCCCTAGCATGACCAGCGCGATGAAGAACATCGCTACCGCGACCGGACGACGGATGGCGAGCGTGTCGAGGCCGCCTCTCACGAAGCGTTCTGGATTCGGGAGGCGGTTGGCCATGCGTCGTAGACGGTTCCAGCGACGGGTAGCTGAGCCAGGGTGACTTCTAGCTCTCCTGGCCGCCGCCCGCCCGCAGGGGCGCTTCCCATCCTAGTGCCGCAGCTCCAGTGGGGCAAAGGAAGGTGGTGCGTCAGTATGAAGTCAGAGGCCAAGGCTGCGACTTGCCGAGGCTAGACGGGACGGTTGCCGACGGCCAAGTGTCCGCTACTGACTCCCTGTGCACCTCCACTCCCTAAGTCATCAGGCACTGCGACTGCGGCCAGCGTACGGTCGGACATGAGCGTTCCTCCCAGAGGCTGTGGGTGGCCCCCTCGACCGGGCGCCGCGTCCGAATCTAACGGCGATCGCGCCGGCGCGGGCCGCATCGGCCACTCCGGCTTCCGGCGATTACTACCCAGGCAAACGGGGACTGATGAGAGACTATAAGCATGTCAACAGGAATCCGAGAAGTGGGCGGCGCACTGCTCAATCTTGGCGGTGCTTCTGTGATCCGGGTGGAGGCGGTCCACAGCGCCCGAGCGGGATCGCTCCGCCGTCTCGGCTTCGCTGAGGTCGCACAGCCGCTTGCCGTCGCTCGCTCCGGGGCCTTGGAACCGCCGTCGGGTCGCCCGGTCTCCGCGCCTTCCCGCAGGGATCAATTCTGGACGTGAGCGACCCTCCCGGCGGCCTGAAACAGGCCGGCACATGGGAGACCCTTACGCGCCGCACGAGGCGGCGAGAAGGGGGGGTCGCTCACGTCCCAACCCGATCGCCTCGTTCGGTCGGGTTGCAGCGCCCGAAGGGCGCATTCTCGGAGCGGCGCCCCGAGTAACGTCTTGTGTTGCAAGGACATTCGGGCGGTGTGTTAGGGGCAACTGTAAATCTCCCACTTGTGGCAGTCGAAAACTGCACACTTCGCGGTGTGTCGGGGGTCGCAGGCCGTTCCATGCTGGTGGCTTCGCCAACAGCCATGGAGCGAGGTGCGGATGCACGGATGGGAGACGAGGATGTTGTTGAGGCACTACCTGGAGGCTGGCGTCTCGAAGGCGGAGCTGGCCAGGCGTTTCGGTGTGAGTCGCCGGACGATCCACTCGTGGATCGAGTCCGGACAGTTGGAGCGCGACCTGTCGTCGGGCGGGAGCCAGTACTCGCCGCGGCCCCGGCCGCCGCACAAGCTGGACCCCTACAAGGAGTTGATCGCGGTTCGTCTGGACGAGTTCCCCAAGCTGTCGGCGAAGCGCCTGTTCGACGAGGTGCGCGCTCTGGGCTACGACGGCGGATACAGCCGGGTGCGGGACCATGTGCGGGCGGTGCGGCCTCGGGCGCCGGAGGCGCCTCTGGTGCGGTTCGAGACACCGGCGGGTCATCAGGGCCAGGTGGACTTCGGGAGGTTCAAGCTGTCCTGGGGTATTCGCCACGCGCTGCTGGTGGTGCTCGGCTACTCCCGGCTTCTGTGGCTGCGGTTCTACTCCCGGCAGACGATGCCGGTCCTCTTCGAGGGCCTTGAGGCCGCCTTCGAGCGCTTCGGCGGCGTGCCGCGGGAGCTGTTGTTCGACCAGATGCGGTCCGTGGTGGTGTCGGACGACCGTTTCTCGGGCGGTGGCCTGGTGGTCAACGCGGAGTTTCTGCGATTCGCGGCCCACTGGGGATTCGTGCCTCGCGCCTGCCGTCCGTACCGGGCGCAGACCAAGGGCAAGGTGGAGCGCCCGATCGGGTACGTGCGGACCGGCTTCTTCTACGGTCGGGAGTTCATCAACGACGCGGACCTGAATGAGCAGGCGGAGCGCTGGGTCGAGGGCACGGCCAACGTTCGTCTTCACGGCACGACGCGCGAGCGGCCCACAGACCGGTTCGAGAGGGACGAGCGCCAGGCGCTTCGCCCCCTGGCGCTTGCGCCGTATCGGCGCTTGGGCAGCCCGCCGGCGACGGTCGAGCCGTCTCGCCCGGTACTGGCGACCACGGTGCAGGTGCAGCGCCGGCCGCTGCGGGACTACTCGGAGGCGGTCAGTTGAAGGCGCTGGCCGGCGACCGCCGGGCCCGGCTGCGAGCGATGCTGGCGGACCTGAAACTGCCCGGAGCGCTGGAGGCGGTTGACGGCATCCTGGCCCAGGCGGACAGCGGCGCGGTGACCGCGGGCGAGGCGATCGAGGAGCTGCTCAATGCCCAGATCGTCCTGCGCAACAACCGTCGCCTGCAGACGGCGATGCGCTCCTCGCGCCTGCCGGCGGTCAAGACGCTCGAGCAGTTCGACTTCAGCTTCCAGCCGAGCATCAAGCGCGAGCAGATCGAGAGCCTCCACGAGCTCGGCTTTCTGGAGCGCGCAGAGAACGTGATCCTCCTGGGACCGCCGGGAGTGGGCAAGACGCATCTGGCCATCAGCCTGGCGATCGCGGCCGCGGAGTCGGGCCGCAGGGTCTACTACGGCACGCTGGCGGCGCTGATCGACTCGCTGACCGAAGCCAAGGCCGCCGGCAACCTGTCGCGGCGGCTCCGGGTGCTTACCCACCCGGCGCTGCTGGTCGTCGACGAGATCGGCTACCTGCCGATCAGCCAGGACGGCGCCGTGCTCTTCTTCCAGTTGATCAACGCCCGGCACGAGCGGGCCTCGACCGTCCTGACGTCCAACAAGGGCTTTGAGGAATGGGGCGGCGTGCTCGGCGACGAGATCATGGCCGCGGCGCTCATCGACCGCCTGCTGCACCACTGCCACATCGTCAATATCCGCGGCAACAGCTACCGGATGAGAGCCCACCAGGACCTGCTACGGACTGCCGCAGACGAGCGGGGCAGGGAAGCCGCGCCGTGATCGACCGCCAAACCCCCAGCCGCGCCGCGCGTCCGGTGTCGGCCTCCGGTCGCTCCGGAACCTGTCAACGATTTTGACACAGCGGGTTTTTGGATTTAGTGAGCAGTTTCCCCGGTCTCGGCGCTGGGCTTGTTGATCCAGACGGCTTCGGGCAGAGGCTGGTGCTGCGGCGGTCCGCCGACGAATCGTTCCGGGTGCCGTAGCCAGGCTTCGCTCAGTACTCGCTGGCGTTGTTGCAGCGCGGCCTGGGCTCTGCCGTAGTGGACGGTTTCGGGCGTGAGCATGGCGATTCCGGCGTGCCGGTGTTCGGTGTTGTACCAGGGGAAGAAGGTCCTGCAGAAGCCGATCGCGGCGTCCTGACCGGGGAAACGGTCGGGGAAGGCGGGGTGGTACTTCAGCGTCTTGAACTGGGCTTCGGAGTAGGGGTTGTCGTCGCTGACCCGTGGCCGACCGAGGGAGCG
>CBDBPO010000001.1:0-2209 GCA_965208755.1 Candidatus Multivorans sp.
TTGCAAACCTGTGCAGAAAAGTTTAGTTTTGCCGTAGTACAAAAGTGGGTAGACACTGAAATTTCATTGAAAAAATGTGCATTATTGGCTCTAGAAGTTTGTGCAAAGGGTGCACAACATCACAACAAGCAAAAAACAACTCTACAGGCTTGTAAACACCTTGCTAAATTTGTTGCAAACCTGTGCAGAAAAGTTTAGTTTTGCCGTAGTACAAAAGTGGGTAGACACTTTGAAATTTCATTGAAAAAATGTGCATTATTGGCTCTAGAAGTTTGTGCAAAGGGTGCACAACATCACAACAAGCAAAAAACAACTCTACAGGCTTGTAAACACCTTGCTAAATTTGTTGCAAACCTGTGCAGAAAAGTTTAGTTTTGCCGTAGTACAAAAGTGGGTAGACACTTTGAAATTTCATTGAAAAAATGTGCATTATTGGCTCTAGAAGTTTGTGCAAAGGGTGCACAACATCACAACAAGCAAAAAACAACTCTACAGGCTTGTAAACACCTTGCTAAATTTGTTGCAAACCTGTGCAGAAAAGTTTAGTTTTGCCGTAGTACAAAAGTGGGTAGACACTTTGAAATTTCATTGAAAAAATGTGAATTATTGGCTCTAGAAGTTTTTGCAAAGAGTGCACAACATCACAACAAGCAAAAAACAACTCTACAGGCTTGCAAACACCTTGCTAAATTTGTTGCAAACCTGTGCATAAAAGTTTAGTTTTGCCGTAGTACAAAAGTGGGTAGACACTTTGAAATTTCATTGAAAAAATGTGCATTATTGGCTCTAGAAGTTTGTGCAAAGGGTGCACAACATCACAACAAGCAAAAAACAACTCTACAGGCTTGCAAACACCTTGCTAAATTTGTTGCAAACCTGTGCATAAAAGTTTAGTTTTGCCGTAGTACAAAAGTGGGTAGACACTTTGAAATTTCATTGAAAAAATGTGCATTATTGGCTCTAGAAGTTTGTGCAAAGTGTGCACAACATCACAACAAGCAAAAAACAACTCTACAGGCTTGCAAACACCTTGCTAAATTTGTTGCAAACCTGTGCAGAAAAGTTTAGTTTTGCCATAGTACAAAAGTGGGTAGACACTTTGAAATTTCATTGAAAAAATGTGCATTATTGGCTCTAGAAGTTTGTGCAAAGGGTGCACAACATCACAACAAGCAAAAAACAACTCTACAGGCTTGTAAACACCTTGCTAAATTTGTTGCAAACCTGTGCATAAAAGTTTAGTTTTGCCGTAGTACAAAAGTGGGTAGACACTTTGAAATTTCATTGAAAAAATGTGCATTATTGGCTCTAGAAGTTTGTGCAAAGGGTGCACAACATCACAACAAGCAAAAAACAACTCTACAGGCTTGCAAACACCTTGCTAAATTTGTTGCAAACCTGTGCATAAAAGTTTAGTTTTGCCGTAGTACAAAAGTGGGTAGACACTTTGAAATTTCATTGAAAAAATGTGCATTATTGGCTCTAGAAGTTTGTGCAAAGGGTGCACAACATCACAACAAGCAAAAAACAACTCTACAGGCTTGCAAACACCTTGCTAAATTTGTTGCAAACCTGTGCAGAAAAGTTTAGTTTTGCCGTAGTACAAAAGTGGGTAGACACTTTGAAATTTCATTGAAAAAATGTGCATTATTGGCTCTAGAAGTTTGTGCAAAGGGTGCACAACATCACAACAAGCAAAAAACAACTCTACAGGCTTGCAAACACCTTGCTAAATTTGTTGCAAACCTGTGCAGAAAAGTTTAGTTTTGCCGTAGTACAAAAGTGGGTAGACACTTTGAAATTTCATTGAAAAAATGTGCATTATTGGCTCTAGAAGTTTGTGCAAAGGGTGCACAACATCACAACAAGCAAAAAACAACTCTACAGGCTTGCAAACACCTTGCTAAATTTGTTGCAAACCTGTGCAGAAAAGTTTAGTTTTGCCGTAGTACAAAAGTGGGTAGACACTTTGAAATTTCATTGAAAAAATGTGCATTATTGGCTCTAGAAGTTTGTGCAAAGGGTGCACAACATCACAACAAGCAAAAAACAACTCTACAGGCTTGCAAACACCTTGCTAAATTTGTTGCAAACCTGTGCAGAAAAGTTTAGTTTTGCCGTAGTACAAAAGTGGGTAGACACTTTGAAATTTCATTGAAAAAATGTGCATTATTGGCTCTAGAAGTTTGTGCAAAGTGTGCACAACATC